>NZ_JBLQTQ010000001.1:0-4754661 GCF_048684955.1 Enterobacter sp. BNK-16
TTGATGCCTGGCAGTTCCCTACTCTCACATGGGGAGACCCCACACTACCATCGGCGCTACGGCGTTTCACTTCTGAGTTCGGCATGGGGTCAGGTGGGACCACCGCGCTAAAGCCGCCAGGCAAATTCTGTTATCTGTATCAGGCTGAAAATCGTCTCTCTCACCGCCAAAACAGCTTCGGCGTTGTAAGGTTAAGCCTCACGGTTCATTAGTACCGGTTAGCTCAACGCATCGCTGCGCTTACACACCCGGCCTATCAACGTCGTCGTCTTCAACGTTCCTTCAGGAGACTTAAAGTCTCAGGGAGAACTCATCTCGGGGCAAGTTTCGTGCTTAGATGCTTTCAGCACTTATCTCTTCCGCATTTAGCTACCGGGCAGTGCCATTGGCATGACAACCCGAACACCAGTGATGCGTCCACTCCGGTCCTCTCGTACTAGGAGCAGCCCCCCTCAATTCTCCAGCGCCCACGGCAGATAGGGACCGAACTGTCTCACGACGTTCTAAACCCAGCTCGCGTACCACTTTAAATGGCGAACAGCCATACCCTTGGGACCTACTTCAGCCCCAGGATGTGATGAGCCGACATCGAGGTGCCAAACACCGCCGTCGATATGAACTCTTGGGCGGTATCAGCCTGTTATCCCCGGAGTACCTTTTATCCGTTGAGCGATGGCCCTTCCATTCAGAACCACCGGATCACTATGACCTGCTTTCGCACCTGCTCGAGCCGTCACTCTCGCAGTCAAGCTAGCTTATGCCATTGCACTAACCTCCTGATGTCCGACCAGGATTAGCTAACCTTCGTGCTCCTCCGTTACTCTTTGGGAGGAGACCGCCCCAGTCAAACTACCCACCAGACACTGTCCGCAACCCGGATTACGGGTCCACGTTAGAACACCAGCCATTAAAGGGTGGTATTTCAAGGACGGCTCCACGCAGACTGGCGTCCACGCTTCAAAGCCTCCCACCTATCCTACACATCAAGGACCAGTGTTCAGTGTCAAGCTATAGTAAAGGTTCACGGGGTCTTTCCGTCTTGCCGCGGGTACACTGCATCTTCACAGCGAGTTCAATTTCACTGAGTCTCGGGTGGAGACAGCCTGGCCATCATTACGCCATTCGTGCAGGTCGGAACTTACCCGACAAGGAATTTCGCTACCTTAGGACCGTTATAGTTACGGCCGCCGTTTACCGGGGCTTCGATCAAGAGCTTCGCGTTGCCGCTAACCCCATCAATTAACCTTCCGGCACCGGGCAGGCGTCACACCGTATACGTCCACTTTCGTGTTTGCACAGTGCTGTGTTTTTAATAAACAGTTGCAGCCAGCTGGTATCTTCGACTGATTTCAGCTCCGCCCGCAGGGGCTTCACCTACATATCAGCGTGCCTTCTCCCGAAGTTACGGCACCATTTTGCCTAGTTCCTTCACCCGAGTTCTCTCAAGCGCCTTGGTATTCTCTACCTGACCACCTGTGTCGGTTTGGGGTACGATTTCGTGTTACCTGATGCTTAGAGGCTTTTCCTGGAAGCAGGGCATTTATCACTTCAGCACCGTAGTGCCTCGTCATCACGCCTCAGTGTTAAAGTGAACCGGATTTGCCTGGAACACACACCTACACGCTTAAACCGGGACAACCGTCGCCCGGCTGACATAGCCTTCTCCGTCCCCCCTTCGCAGTAACACCAAGTACAGGAATATTAACCTGTTTCCCATCGACTACGCCTTTCGGCCTCGCCTTAGGGGTCGACTCACCCTGCCCCGATTAACGTTGGACAGGAACCCTTGGTCTTCCGGCGAGCGGGCTTTTCACCCGCTTTATCGTTACTTATGTCAGCATTCGCACTTCTGATACCTCCAGCATGCCTCACAGCACACCTTCAACGGCTTACAGAACGCTCCCCTACCCAACAACACATAGTGTCGCTGCCGCAGCTTCGGTGCATGGTTTAGCCCCGTTACATCTTCCGCGCAGGCCGACTCGACCAGTGAGCTATTACGCTTTCTTTAAATGATGGCTGCTTCTAAGCCAACATCCTGGCTGTCTGTGCCTTCCCACATCGTTTCCCACTTAACCATGACTTTGGGACCTTAGCTGGCGGTCTGGGTTGTTTCCCTCTTCACGACGGACGTTAGCACCCGCCGTGTGTCTCCCGTGATAACATTCTTCGGTATTCGTAGTTTGCATCGGGTTGGTAAGCCGGGATGGCCCCCTAGCCGAAACAGTGCTCTACCCCCGAAGATGAATTCACGAGGCGCTACCTAAATAGCTTTCGGGGAGAACCAGCTATCTCCCGGTTTGATTGGCCTTTCACCCCCAGCCACAGGTCATCCGCTAATTTTTCAACATTAGTCGGTTCGGTCCTCCAGTTAGTGTTACCCAACCTTCAACCTGCCCATGGCTAGATCACCGGGTTTCGGGTCTATACCCTGCAACTTAACGCCCAGTTAAGACTCGGTTTCCCTGCGGCTCCCCTATACGGTTAACCTTGCTACAGAATATAAGTCGCTGACCCATTATACAAAAGGTACGCAGTCACACCCGAAGGTGCTCCCACTGCTTGTACGTACACGGTTTCAGGTTCTTTTTCACTCCCCTCGCCGGGGTTCTTTTCGCCTTTCCCTCACGGTACTGGTTCACTATCGGTCAGTCAGGAGTATTTAGCCTTGGAGGATGGTCCCCCCATATTCAGACAGGATACCACGTGTCCCGCCCTACTCTTCGAGTTCACAACCTGTGCATTTTCGTGTACGGGACTGTCACCCTGTACCGTGCGACTTTCCAGACGCTTCCACTAACACACAAGCTGATTCAGACTCCGGGCTGCTCCCCGTTCGCTCGCCGCTACTGGGGGAATCTCGGTTGATTTCTTTTCCTCGGGGTACTTAGATGTTTCAGTTCCCCCGGTTCGCCTCGTTAACCTATATATTCAGTTAACGATAGTGTGACGGATCACACTGGGTTTCCCCATTCGGACATCGACGGGTCAAAGGTTCATATCACCTCGCCGTCGCTTTTCGCAGATTAGCACGTCCTTCATCGCCTCTGACTGCCAGGGCATCCACCGTGTACGCTTAGTCGCTTAACCTCACAACCCGAAGATGTTTCACTTCTGATTGCGAAAATTTGAGAGACTCGAACACACCATTAAAGATGTGTCGTTTCAATTTTCAGCTTGATCCAGATTTTTAAAGAGCAAATATCTCAAACGTGACTCGCAAGTCAGTTTTGAGATATGACGGCAGGTGACTTTCACTCACGAACCAGCAAGTGGCGTCCCCTAGGGGATTCGAACCCCTGTTACCGCCGTGAAAGGGCGGTGTCCTGGGCCTCTAGACGAAGGGGACACTGAAGTCTCAATCGCAAGACGCCTTGCTGCTTACTTTTCATCAGACAATCTGTGTGAGCACTGCAAAGGCAGGTTCTTTAAGGTAAGGAGGTGATCCAACCGCAGGTTCCCCTACGGTTACCTTGTTACGACTTCACCCCAGTCATGAATCACAAAGTGGTAAGCGCCCTCCCGAAGGTTAAGCTACCTACTTCTTTTGCAACCCACTCCCATGGTGTGACGGGCGGTGTGTACAAGGCCCGGGAACGTATTCACCGTGGCATTCTGATCCACGATTACTAGCGATTCCGACTTCATGGAGTCGAGTTGCAGACTCCAATCCGGACTACGACGCACTTTATGAGGTCCGCTTGCTCTCGCGAGGTCGCTTCTCTTTGTATGCGCCATTGTAGCACGTGTGTAGCCCTACTCGTAAGGGCCATGATGACTTGACGTCATCCCCACCTTCCTCCAGTTTATCACTGGCAGTCTCCTTTGAGTTCCCGGCCGGACCGCTGGCAACAAAGGATAAGGGTTGCGCTCGTTGCGGGACTTAACCCAACATTTCACAACACGAGCTGACGACAGCCATGCAGCACCTGTCTCAGAGTTCCCGAAGGCACCAAAGCATCTCTGCTAAGTTCTCTGGATGTCAAGAGTAGGTAAGGTTCTTCGCGTTGCATCGAATTAAACCACATGCTCCACCGCTTGTGCGGGCCCCCGTCAATTCATTTGAGTTTTAACCTTGCGGCCGTACTCCCCAGGCGGTCGACTTAACGCGTTAGCTCCGGAAGCCACGCCTCAAGGGCACAACCTCCAAGTCGACATCGTTTACGGCGTGGACTACCAGGGTATCTAATCCTGTTTGCTCCCCACGCTTTCGCACCTGAGCGTCAGTCTTTGTCCAGGGGGCCGCCTTCGCCACCGGTATTCCTCCAGATCTCTACGCATTTCACCGCTACACCTGGAATTCTACCCCCCTCTACAAGACTCTAGCCTGCCAGTTTCGAATGCAGTTCCCAGGTTGAGCCCGGGGATTTCACATCCGACTTGACAGACCGCCTGCGTGCGCTTTACGCCCAGTAATTCCGATTAACGCTTGCACCCTCCGTATTACCGCGGCTGCTGGCACGGAGTTAGCCGGTGCTTCTTCTGCGGGTAACGTCAATTGCTGAGGTTATTAACCTCAACACCTTCCTCCCCGCTGAAAGTACTTTACAACCCGAAGGCCTTCTTCATACACGCGGCATGGCTGCATCAGGCTTGCGCCCATTGTGCAATATTCCCCACTGCTGCCTCCCGTAGGAGTCTGGACCGTGTCTCAGTTCCAGTGTGGCTGGTCATCCTCTCAGACCAGCTAGGGATCGTCGCCTAGGTGAGCCGTTACCCCACCTACTAGCTAATCCCATCTGGGCACATCTGATGGCAAGAGGCCCGAAGGTCCCCCTCTTTGGTCTTGCGACGTTATGCGGTATTAGCTACCGTTTCCAGTAGTTATCCCCCTCCATCAGGCAGTTTCCCAGACATTACTCACCCGTCCGCCACTCGTCACCCGAGAGCAAGCTCTCTGTGCTACCGTTCGACTTGCATGTGTTAGGCCTGCCGCCAGCGTTCAATCTGAGCCATGATCAAACTCTTCAATTTAAGTTTGATGCTCGTGAATTAAACTTCGTAATGAATTACGTATGTTCACTCAGAGACTTGGTATTCATTTATTGTCCGAAGACATTAAGAATCCATGTCACTTTGAGTGCCCACACAGATTGTCTGATAAATTGTTAAAGAGCAGTGCCGCTTCGTTTTCGCTGCGGCGCGGGGTGTGCATATTACGCTTTCCCGCTTCAGAGTCAAGCGTTTGTTTCGCTTTTCTCTGCTGACCCGGCGGCGTGTGTGCCGTTGTTCCGTGTCAGTGGAGGCGCATTATAGGGAGTAATTCCGAAGCTGCAAGGATAAAGTGAAAATTATTTACTGACTGCTCACTTTCCAGGCAAAACGCATCCCAGACCTCAATTTTCGCCTGGTTTTTAAACAAAAACGAGCCGCAAGCGGCTCGTTTTTGCGTTTTGTGACTTACTGCACTGCCACAATACGATCGTCGTTGGCTTCCAGACGGATAACTTTGCCCGGAATCAGTTCTCCGGAGAGGATCTGCTGCGCCAGCGGGTTTTCGATCTGCTGCTGAATAGCACGTTTCAGTGGACGCGCACCATAAACCGGATCGTAACCATTCTCGCTCAGCAGCTTCAGCGCATCGTCGGAGATGTGAATTTCATATCCACGCTCTTCCAGACGTTTGTACAGACGCTGCAGCTGGATCTGCGCAATCGACGCAATGTGTTTCTCACCCAGAGGATGGAATACCACCACTTCGTCAATACGGTTAATGAACTCCGGACGGAAGTTATGGCTCACCACACCGAGCACCAGATCCTTCATATGGCTGTAGTCCAGCTCACCGAAACGTTCCTGAATCAAATCGGAACCCAGGTTCGAGGTCATGATGACGACCGTATTACGGAAATCGACCGTTCTCCCCTGCCCGTCTGTCAGACGACCATCATCCAGCACCTGAAGCAGGATGTTGAACACATCCGGATGCGCTTTTTCCACCTCATCCAGCAGGATGACGGAATAAGGACGCCGGCGCACCGCTTCGGTCAGGTAGCCGCCCTCTTCATAACCAACATATCCCGGAGGCGCACCGACCAGACGCGAGACGGAGTGTTTCTCCATGAACTCGGACATGTCGATACGCACCATCGCATCGTCGCTGTCGAACATAAAGTTTGCCAGCGCTTTACACAGTTCGGTTTTACCGACACCGGTCGGCCCCAGGAACAGGAACGAACCGATCGGGCGATTTGGATCGGAAAGCCCAGCACGGCTACGGCGAATAGCGTTGGAGACCGCTTCAACCGCCTCGTCCTGACCAATCACCCGCTGATGCAGATCCTGCTCCATACGCAGCAGCTTATCGCGTTCGCTTTCCATCATGCGCGCCACCGGAATACCGGTCCAGCGAGCGAGCACTTCGGCAATTTCGGCATCCGTCACTTTATTACGTAACAGACGCATGGTTTTGCCTTCAGACTGCGTGGCGATCTCAAGCTGTTTCTCCAGCTCAGGGATTTTGCCGTACTGCAGTTCAGACATACGTGCCAGGTCACCCACACGGCGAGCCTGCTCAATGGCAATTTTGGCCTGTTCGAGTTCCGCTTTAATGGTCTGCGTGCCAGAGAGGGAGGCCTTCTCGGCTTTCCACTCTTCTTCCAGCTCAGAATATTGGCGCTCTTTATCGTCCAGCTCTTCATTGAGCATATCCAGGCGTTTCTTACTGGCTTCATCAGACTCTTTTTTCAGCGCCTGCTGTTCCAGCTTGAGCTGAATGATGCGGCGGTCGAGTCGGTCCAGTTCTTCCGGCTTCGAGTCAATCTGCATACGAATGCTCGACGCCGCTTCATCGATCAGGTCGATTGCTTTATCAGGCAACTGACGATCGGCGATATACCGATGCGAAAGCGTCGCCGCCGCAACGATGGCCGGGTCAGTAATTTGCACATGGTGGTGCAGTTCATAACGCTCTTTCAGACCACGCAGGATCGCGATGGTATCTTCAACGCTTGGCTCAGCAACAAACACTTTCTGGAAGCGACGTTCCAGAGCGGCATCTTTCTCAATGTACTGACGATACTCATCAAGTGTAGTGGCACCGACACAGTGAAGTTCACCACGCGCCAGCGCAGGTTTCAGCATGTTCCCGGCATCCATCGCGCCGTCGGCCTTACCAGCCCCCACCATGGTGTGCAGTTCGTCGATAAACAGAATGACGTTGCCTTCCTGTTTCGCCAGGTCGTTAAGCACGCCTTTCAAACGCTCTTCAAACTCACCGCGGTATTTCGCACCGGCCACCAGCGCGCCCATATCCAGCGCCAGTACGCGGCGGCCTTTCAACCCTTCCGGCACTTCACCGTTTACGATACGCTGCGCAAGCCCTTCAACGATGGCGGTTTTACCGACCCCCGGCTCACCAATCAGTACCGGGTTGTTTTTGGTACGACGCTGCAGTACCTGAATCGTACGGCGGATCTCTTCGTCACGGCCGATAACCGGGTCAAGTTTGCCCTGCTCGGCACGTTCGGTCAGATCGACCGTAAATTTCTTCAAAGCCTGACGTTGGTCTTCGGCTCCCTGATCGTTCACGCTTTCACCTCCGCGCATTTTCTCAATCGCCTGAGTCACATTGGCGGTGGTCGCACCGGCAGATTTCAGTAGGTCGGTCAAGGTACCGCGTGATTCAAGCGCTGCCAGAACAAACAGCTCCGACGAAATAAAGTTGTCCCCACGTTTTTGCGCCAGCTTGTCGCAAAGGTTCAGCACGCGCACCAGATCCTGCGACGGTTGAACGTCGCCGCCGGTACCTTCTACCTGCGGTAAACGGCTCAGCGCCTGATCGATAGCGGTGCGTAACTGGCCAGCATTAATGCCAGCAGACGTTAATAAAGGACGTACCGATCCCCCTTCCTGATTCAGCAAGGCGCTCATTAAATGAAGAGGTTCGATGAATTGGTTGTCGTGCCCCAGTGCAAGGGACTGGGCATCGGCGAGAGCAAGCTGGAATTTATTAGTAAGACGATCCAGACGCATAACTCCTCCCATAACAGGTCAAATTTGCTACTGGAGATTAAATGAGGTCATCCCTCAATTATTCAAGGTTAATGACCTGAATTATGTGAAAAGAAAACGGCACGTGCCGGATCGTCTTGATTCTTTAGGTTATATCAGCCAAATGAAACTTGCCATACGACCCGTCGTCTTGTCGCGGCGATAGGAGAAGAAATCACCCTTTTCGGTGAACGTACAGCGATCGCCGCCGAAGATCTGCGTTACGCCAATATTATTCAGACGCTGGCGGGCAAGCTGGTAAATATCCGCCAGATATTTTTCCCCGGCAGGCAGGAAGGCCTCAATGGCTTGCGGATCTTTTTCCATGAATGCTTCGCGAACCTCCGGCCCCACTTCAAAAGCACGAGGGCCAATCGCCGGACCTAGCCAGGCCATGATATTGGCGGGATCATCATTGAAGCAGGCGACGGTCTCTTCCAGCACGCCCTCGCATAAGCCACGCCAGCCCGCGTGCGCTGCTGCTACCTCCGTACCGGCACGGTTACAAAACAGAACCGGCAGACAATCGGCGGTCATTACGGCACAAACCGTGCCCGGCGTATTACTGTAAGAAGCATCGGCGCGTTTGGAAGCGTAAGGTTCTCCCGTCAGCTTCAGTACCGCTTTGCCGTGAACCTGCTCCAGCCAAACCGGCTTCGACGGCAGATTTCCCGCAGCAAACAGACGCGTGCGGTTCTCTTCAACGTGTTCCAGGCTATCGCCGCAGTGTGCGCCGAGGTTTAAAGACTCCCACGCGCCCTGGCTCACGCCGCCAATACGGGTCGAACTACAGGCAGCCACGCCTGCAGGCAGCGGCCACTCCGGGACAATCAGTTTGGTCATAACCAGTCCACTTGATCCTTATGTTCTTCGAAATCGGCACGCATGGCATCAATGAGTTCCACCATATCCTGCGGGATAGGCGCATGCCATTCCATCTGGATACCACTGATCGGGTGATAAAGACGCAGCATGGTCGCGTGCAGCGCCTGACGATCGAATTTACGCAATACGCTGATGAACTCATCCGACGCGCCTTTTGGCGGACGCGGACGACCGCCGTACACCTGATCTCCCACCAGCGGATGGGTAATGTGCGCCATGTGAACGCGGATCTGGTGAGTACGACCGGTTTCCAGGCGCAGGCGCAGGCGGGTATGAATACGGAAGTGCTCCATAATGCGATAGTGCGTCACCGCCGGTTTACCCATCGGATGCACCGACATATGGGTACGTTTCGTCGGGTGACGGCTGATCGGCTCTTCTACCGTGCCGCCAGCGGTCATGTGTCCAATCGCCACCGCTTCATATTCGCGAGTAATCTCACGCAGCTGCAGCGACTCCACCAGACGGGTTTGAGCGGGAACGGTCTTCGCCACCACCATCAGACCGGTGGTGTCTTTATCCAGACGGTGAACGATGCCTGCACGTGGGACATCCGCAATCGGCGGATAATAATGAAGAAGTGCGTTAAGTACCGTACCGTCTGGATTCCCTGCGCCCGGATGAACAACAAGGTCGCGCGGCTTGTTGATCACCAGAATGTCATCATCTTCATAGACGATGTCCAGTGGGATATCCTGCGGCTCGAAGCGGATTTCCTCTTCGATTTCAGCATTGATGGCAACAGCTTCCCCACCAAACACTTTCTCTTTTGGTTTGTCCCAGATCTTGCCGTTTACCAGCACGCGCTGGTCAAGGATCCATTCTTTTATGCGTGAACGCGAATAATCAGGGAACAATTCGGCCAAAGCCTGATCTAAGCGTTGACCGAGCTGATTTTCGGAGACTGTTGCGGTGAGTTCTACTCGTTGTGCCATAAACTGCTTCTTTGTTTAACGTTGGGTTTTACGGCTTTGCCGTTTAATATAGTGTGCTATTGTAGCTGGTCTTAATCGGGAGCAGGAACAGAGTTTCTCCCGGACAAACATTTGAGGAAAGTCAAAACGTCATGACGCGCATGAAATATCTGGTGGCAGCGGCCACGTTGAGCCTGGCTTTGGTGGGCTGCTCCGGTTCGAATGAACAGGTCCCTGACAATCCGCCGAATGAAATCTATGCGACTGCACAACAAAAGTTGCAGGACGGTAACTGGAAACAGGCGATAACGCAACTGGAAGCGTTGGATAATCGCTATCCATTTGGTCCGTATTCGCAGCAGGTACAGTTAGATCTTATCTACGCCTACTACAAAAATGCCGATCTGCCGCTGGCTCAGGCAACTATCGATCGTTTCATGCGTCTGAACCCGACTCATCCTAACATCGACTACGTCATGTACATGCGCGGCCTGACCAACATGGCGCTGGACGACAGCGCCCTGCAGGGCTTCTTCGGCGTAGATCGCTCCGACCGTGACCCGCAGCATGCGCGCGACGCCTTCAATGACTTCTCCAAGCTGGTGCGCGGCTATCCGAACAGTCAGTACGTGACCGACGCGACCAAACGTCTGGTGTTCCTGAAAGATCGTCTGGCGAAATATGAGTACTCCGTTGCGGAATACTATACCCGCCGTGGCGCATGGGTTGCCGTGGTTAACCGCGTAGAAGGTATGCTGCGTGATTACCCGGATACTCAGGCAACGCGCGACGGCCTGAAGCTGATGGAAAATGCTTACCGTCAGATGCAGATGACCGCTCAGGCTGAAAAAGTGGCGAAAATCATCGCCGCGAACAGCAGCAACACCTGATATCGCTTCAATGCAAAACGGCAGCCCGAAGGCTGCCGTTTTTTTATTCAATTCAGACATCCGCTGAAGCGCTTTAGCCTCAACACATCCCGTCAACTATGACCGCAATTCGTACCTTCCACAAGGTAAATCTCATCTCTTCCTGCCCTGCCTCACAAAAAAGATTCCCTGACAAAAACCGACAAAATAACGTGATCTAAATCACACATTTTGACATTAGGTCGGGTATGCTGGAATCACCAAGACGGAAAGACAAGAGGTAAAATTTATGACAATGAACATTACCAGTAAACAAATGGAAATTACTCCGGCAATTCGCCAGCACGTCGCAGACCGTCTCGCCAAACTGGATAAATGGCAAACACATTTGATTAATCCACATATCATCCTGTCCAAGGAGCCCCAGGGTTTCATCGCTGACGCAACTATCAATACTCCAAACGGCCATCTGGTCGCCAGCGCAAAACATGAGGATATGTACACCGCAATCAACGATTTGATCAACAAGCTGGAACGGCAGCTCAATAAAGTGCAACACAAAGGTGAAGCCCGTCGCGCCGCAACGTCGGTGAAAGACGCCAGCTTCGCGGAAGAAGTTGAAGAAGAGTAATCCTTTAAATTGAGTGTACCGCCAACGCGCCTTCGGGCGCGTTTTTTATTGACAGGGTGAAAACAGTACGGGTACTTTAACGGTATCAATCACAGGATGACTTTATGAAACTTACGCCGTTCTTCTTCGCATTCTTTTTTACCTTCCCCTGAACGGGAGGCGTTTCGTCGTGTGATAAAGAATGCGAAGACGAACAACAAGGCCTCCCACACCGGGGGGCCTTTTTTATTGATAACGATAAAATGAGACAGGCAACACTATGACACCGGAAAACCCGTTACTGGATCTGCGAGTAAAAATCAGCGCGCTGGATGAAAAATTACTGGCGCTGCTGGCCGAACGTCGCGCCCTCGCCGTTGAAGTGGGCAAAGCTAAGCTGGACTCCCATCGTCCGGTCCGTGACATCGACCGCGAGCGGGATCTGCTGGAACGTCTCATCCAGCTCGGCAAAGCGCATCACCTCGATGCCCACTACATCACCCGGCTGTTCCAGCTCATCATCGAAGATTCCGTTCTGACCCAGCAAGCGCTACTCCAGCAGCATCTCAATAAAACCAACCCGCACTCGGCGCGCATCGCCTTCCTCGGGCCTAAAGGCTCCTACTCTCATCTGGCCGCACGCCAGTATGCCGCACGTCATTTTGAAGAGTTTATTGAGAGCGGCTGCGCAAAATTCGCCGATATTTTTAACCAGGTTGAGACCGGCCAGGCGGATTACGCCGTCGTGCCGATTGAAAACACCAGTTCCGGTGCCATCAACGACGTCTACGATTTACTGCAGCACACCAGCCTGTCGCTGGTCGGCGAGCTGACGATCCCTATCGATCACTGCGTGCTGGTCTCCGGTTCAACGGACCTGAACACGATCGAAACGGTCTACAGCCATCCGCAGCCTTTCCAGCAGTGTAGCCAGTTCCTGAACCGCTATCCGAACTGGAAAATTGAGTACACCGAAAGCACCTCGGCGGCAATGGAAAAAGTAGCGCAAGCCAACTCCCCAACCGTTGCTGCGCTCGGCAGCGAAGCGGGCGGCGCGCTGTATGGCTTACAGGTTCTGGAACGCAATCTTGCTAACCAGACGCAAAACATCACCCGCTTCGTGGTGCTGGCCCGCAAGGCAATCAACGTGTCAGACCAGGTGCCGGCGAAAACCACGCTGCTGATGGCGACCGGCCAGCAGGCGGGCGCGCTGGTAGAAGCCCTGCTGGTGCTGCGCAACCACAATTTGATCATGACCAGGCTGGAATCACGCCCAATCCACGGTAATCCTTGGGAAGAGATGTTTTACCTCGATATCCAGGCCAACCTGGAATCTGCATCCATGCAGAAAGCCCTGCGCGAACTGGGTGAAATTACCCGTTCAATGAAAGTGCTGGGCTGCTATCCGAGCGAAAACGTCGTCCCGGTCGATCCAAGCTAGCATTCGATAAAACGGCTTTTCTTCATCCCTGCCACATTAACCGGCAGGGTGAAGACGGCTCCGGAAAGCGGATACTTCGCCACCTCCTCCGCATCCATATTTTCCCGCGTGGTGGTAATGAACAGCGTTTTCATATCATCGCCGCCAAAGCAGACCATCGTCGGGCAACGCACCGGCATGCGGTATTCTTCCAGTTGCTCCCCTTGTGGAGAAAAACGCGCGATACGCCAGCCGTCAAACAGCGCGCTCCAGTAGCAGCCTTCCACATCCATCGCCGCACCGTCCGGTATCCCTTCTCCCGCGTTAAACTGACGAAATACCTCACGCCTGCCGGGTTCGCCCTGCTCGTTAAGCGGCGTGCGGTAAATTACGCCGTTTGGCGTGTCTGAGGTAAACATCCACTGTTTATCCGGGGTAAACGCTAAGCCGTTGTGCCCGTGAATATCGCACTGGATCACTTTCGGCGTCAGGTCGTTGTCGATGCGCATCAGCAGGGCACCGTTGTAATCTCCCGGCCCCCAGAACGTGCCCGCATAGAACCGGCCCTTATGGTCGGTACCCCCATCATTAAAACGTGCGAGCTGCGGGTTTGAGGGGTTATCGCACACCTTGCGCTGCAGGAGCCCATGCTTATCGGCAAGCCAGATGCCGTTGCGCATAGCGACGATAAAACCGCCTCGCTCACGCAGGGCAAAGCAGCCCACCTCTTCATGGAAGGAAAGCACGGTATGTTCCGCCGTCGGCAGGTGATAGCGGTGGATCTCCCCTTCCAGAATATCAGCCCAGTAAAGCGCATTTTCTTCTGCGCTCCACGTCGGGCATTCGGGCAGATGCCCGGTGTAGTTCAACAGCAGCTGCGGTTCAGCCATGACAGTTCCCCAAAATGAAAAAAGCCAGCATTGCTGGCTTTCAGTATATACATCATTGGATTACTGGCGACTGTCATTTGCCTGACGCAACAGCGTGCGGCTTTCACTCTGGAAACGAGTGGCGTAATCGCCGAACCAGTGCTCCACTTTGCGGAAGCTGTCGATAAACGCCTGCTTGTCTCCGTGCTCCAGCAGCGTAATAGCTTCGCCAAAGCGCTGATAGTAGCGCTTGATCAGCGCCAGATTATTTTCAGACGACATGATGATGTCGGCGTAAAGTTGGGGATCCTGCGCAAACAGACGCCCGACCATCGCCAGCTCAAGACGATAGATCGGTGAAGAGAGCGCCAGCAGCTGTTCAAGCTGCACGTTCTCTTCCGCCAGATGCAGGCCGTAGGCAAAGGTCGCAAAGTGGCGCAGCGCCTGAATGAACGCCATGTTCTGATCGTGCTCGACCGCGCTGATGCGGTGCAGCCTCGCGCCCCAGACCTGAATCTGTTCCAGGAACCATTGATAGGCTTCAGGCTGACGGCCGTCGCAGTAAACCACCACCTGCTTCGCCAGGCTGCCGCTGTCCGGGCCAAACATCGGGTGCAGCCCGAGCACCGGGCCCGTATGCGCAGCCAGCATCGCCTGCAGAGGACCGTTTTTAACGGAAGCCAGATCCACCAGAATGCAGTCTTTTGGTAAAGGAGGAAGCTTCCCGATGATCTGCTCCGTCACGTGGATCGGCACGCTGACGATAACCATTCCGGCATCTTTCATCAGTTCCGGTGCTTGTGCCCAGTCCTCTTTTTCCAGAATGCGCACCTGATAGCCAGAAAGCGTCAGCATTTTCTCGAACAGACGCCCCATCTGCCCAGCTCCGCCAACAATCACCACCGGACGCAGGGACGGACAGAGGGTTTTAAAGCCCTTGTCGTTTTCGCTGGAATAGGATTCCCGCATCACGCGACGCAGAACATCTTCAATCAAATCCGGCGAAACGCCCAGCGCCTGCGCCTCTTTACGACGGGAGGCCAGCATTGAGGCTTCGCGCTCCGGGACGTAAATCGGCAGGCCGTATTTGCTTTTCACCTCACCGACTTCGGCAACAAGCGCCATACGGCGCGCCAGCAGGTCCAGCAGCGCCTTATCCACTTCATCAATTTGATCGCGCAGTGCGGTCAATTCAGCAACCATAACTACCCTCTTAAGCCAGACGCGTCGCCAGCTGGCCGCTTAAATCTTTATGGATCTCACGCAGCAGCGCATCGGTGGTTTCCCAGCTGATGCAGGCATCCGTCACGGAGACGCCGTGCTTCATCGCGCTGCGCGGCTGTTCTGATGACTGATTACCTTCATGAATGTTGCTCTCAATCATCAGGCCGATAATCGAACGGTTTCCGTCTTTGATCTGTGCGACCACGGATTCCGCAACCGCTGGCTGGCGACGGTAATCTTTATTCGAATTACCATGACTGCAATCTACCATCAGTGCCGGACGCAGTCCCGCCTGTTCCATCTCTTTTTCACACTGTGCCACGTCCGCCGGGCTGTAGTTTGGCGCTTTACCGCCGCGCAGGATCACATGACCGTCCGGGTTGCCCTGCGTTTGCAGCAGGCACACCTGGCCCGCCTGGTTGATCCCAACAAAGCGGTGCGGCATGGCGGCGGCGCGCATGGCGTTGATCGCCGTCGCCAGGCTGCCATCGGTACCATTTTTGAAGCCAACCGGCATCGACAGCCCAGACGCCATCTCACGGTGGGTTTGCGATTCAGTCGTACGCGCACCAATTGCGGACCAGCTAAACAGATCGCCCAGGTATTGCGGGCTGTTTGGATCCAGCGCTTCGGTTGCCAGCGGCAGCCCCATGCTGACCAGTTCCACCAGCAGGCGACGCGCAATCTTCAGGCCTGCTTCCACATCAAACGAGCCATCCATGTGCGGATCGTTGATCAATCCTTTCCAGCCAACCGTCGTGCGTGGCTTTTCAAAATAGACGCGCATCACCAGGTAGAGGCTATCGCTGACCTCCTCCGCTAATGCTTTAAATCGACGCGCATACTCAATGGCGGTTTCAGGATCGTGAATAGAGCAAGGACCACAAACCACCAGCAGGCGCGGATCGCGGCCGGAGATAATGTCAGAAATGGTCTGGCGAGAGTGCTCGATCTGAGCCTCCTGCGCGGCGCTCAGCGGAAACTCCGCTTTCAGTTGATCCGGGGTAATCAAAACCTGTTCGTCAGTGATATGTACGTTGTTCAGCGCGTCTTTTTGCATGATAGCGATCCTGTAAAGCTCGTTTGCGATAGTTGTTTTCCTCAGTGAGGTGAAACCACGATACCATAAAAAGTAAACATTTCAATCCAAAATACGTACATATTAGTTTACAGTCGCACAATAGAGGCAAAAATCAGCCGCTAAAATCGTAAACTTTAAATTACACTCTAAATTTCTTCCGCCAGGCTATGCTGAAGAAAAAGGAGAAGGGTTATGCGATCGATTGCTTTCGTCCTGCTGGCGCTGTTTTTATCGGGCTGCCAGATTAATCCTTACACTTTCCAGCCCAACTGGACGAGCCCGGACTGGTTCAGCGCGGGTAAAGAAGACGCCATAAATGGCCTGCCGGTTAAAGATAACCAGACCCTGGCCGATAGTTTTAACGACCCCCACGTCGATCATAATGAATATCTTCGCGGCTATGCTGATGGTCAGAAGAAAGTGTGTGAAGAAGGCTTTATTCATGCATGGGGATTAGCGGGCAAATCTTATCCAGCCAGTTGTGATACTGTTGAAAATGCAGCGAAACTGCATGCGTCATGGCAAAAAGGAATGGATGAAAGTATGCGTTCCAGCAGGCTTAATTAAGTCTGCTTTTATTCTTTGGAAAATAAACAACTGTAGGATTTAGCTTAGGTCAGCCATGGGCTATTTCTGACATAATGACGGTTCTGATAAACAATGGTATTCTGCCCGCAACTCTTAAGGACATCTATTTCCGGAGCGGTACGGCGGATTCTGGTGAGAAATTTATACTTGAACTCTTTGTTCCGACTCACTCTGGTGCTAATGCTGTTCCTTATGGTGGGCCCGGCGATGGCAGGCGCGCTCTCGGAGACAGATAAATCGGTACGTTCTATTGTCTCAGGCATAGTGAGCTATACGCGATGGCCGTCGCTTTCCGGTCAGCCTAAACTCTGCATCTATGCCACTTCTCACTATACGCACGCGCTCAGCGAAAACCAGGGGCATAACGAGTTACCTTATACCCCCGTTATTGTACGTAACGATCGGGAAGCCCTGGCCGCGACATGCGATGCTGTTTATTTCGGGACTGAACCACCTGCGAAACAACTTGAATTAATAAGTCAATATCAGGGCAGAGCATTGCTATTAATCTCAGAGCAAAATCCGGAATGTGTTATTGGCAGCGCCTTTTGCCTGATAATCGATCGTGGCCAGGTGCGATTTTCCGTCAATCTGGATGCGTTGACACGCAGTGGCGTCAGGGTTAACCCGGATGTATTGATGCTTGCACGGAATAAGCAGCATGGATAAAGATTTCATCTCGACGCAGCGTCCGACGTTTAAAAGAACGCTGAGGCGAAACAGCATGATAAGCGTCATCATCACAATGACGTTAATATGGCTGTTGCTCTGTTTTGCCTCGGTCGTAACATTAAAACAATACGCGCAAAAAAATCTCGAATTAACCGGCGCCACAATGAGCCACAGCCTTGAAGCCTCTCTGGTTTTCAACGATTCACTGGCCGCCAATGAAACGCTCGCTGCGCTGGGTAAGCAGGGGCAGTTTGCCGCAGCAGAAGTCATCAACGGGCATAAAAAGCGCTTTGCCTACTGGTCCTGGAACCCGAAGGATAATAACGACACGCTGGGGGCGCTGGTCAGCCGCTGGCTTTTCCCCGTTCCGGTTGCGCAGCCCATCCTGCACAACGGCGCGAAGATAGGTGAAATACGTCTTACCGCGCGTGACAGCCTTATCAGCCATTTCATCTGGATGTCGTTTGCCGTCCTCACCGGCTGTATTCTTTTTGCAACCGTCGTCGCGCTCACCATTACCCAGTCTCTGCACCGCGGCATGGTCACGGCGCTGCAAAATATCACCGACGTTGTGCATGACGTCCGCACCAATCGCAACTTTTCCCGTCGGGTGAAAGATGGGCGCATTGAAGAATTCCATCAGTTTGGAGAAGACTTTAACAGCCTGCTGGACGAGATGGAGGAGTGGCAGCTTAAGCTACAGGCGAAAAACGCTCAGCTGCTTCGTACCGCCATGCACGACCCGCTCACCGGTCTTGCTAACCGCGCTGCGTTTCGTAACAGTATTGCGGCATTAATGAATGACCCCTCGGCAAAAACAAACTCGGCCCTGCTCTTTCTCGACGGTGATAATTTTAAGTTTATTAACGACACCTGGGGACACGCGGCAGGAGACTGCGTGCTGATTGAAGTCGCCAGCAGGATGATGGAATTTGGCGATAAACGCCATCAGTCCTACCGCCTTGGCGGTGACGAATTTGCCATGGTGCTGTACGGGGTGCATTCTGAACCAGAGGTTCAACACATTTGTGCTGCGCTAGCGCAGCAGTTTATCCGTCCGTTTGATCTGCATAACGGACAAAAAGCATCGATGTCACTCAGCATTGGCTTTGCTCTGGCGTGGGAAAATGCTTCCGTGGAAGCATTACTGGAGAGGGCTGACCGCAACATGTACCAGGTTAAAAACCAGCGTACGAAAACAATAAGTTAGAAAGGATACACTATGTTAAAACGTTACTTCGCGCCGTTAGTTATGGCCTCACTGGTTCTGGCAGGCTGTCAGTCGCCGCCCCAGGGCAAATTTACTCCTGAGCAAATCGCGGCGATGAAGTCATACGGTTTTAACGAACTGAACGGCGACTGGTCGCTTGGTATGTCGGACACCATCCTCTTTGATAAGAATGACGCCAGACTGCGTCCGGAAAGTGAAACACAGATCCAGTCCATGGCCTCTCGTCTGGCGAAAACTGGCCTGAATCACGCGCGAATGGACGGTCATACGGATAATTACGGTGAAGCAAGCTACAACGAAGCCCTGTCGTTAAAACGCGCCAATGCCGTGGCCGACGCGTGGGCGAAGGGCGCGAATATCCCGCGCAGCAATCTCACCACCCGGGGATTAGGCCAAAAATATCCGATTGCGAGCAACAGCACTGCACAAGGGCGCGCTGAAAACCGCCGGGTGTCAGTGGTTATCAGCGCGCCATAGGATTATTTAGCGGATGATTCGGTGAGCGACACGCCTGTTGCCGCTCGCCAGCGCAGCCAGTCAATCAGAACAAACAGCGCCAGACTCACGCCCATCACAGGCAAAGCCAGCCCCAGCAGTGCGCTGATGACCACGGTAACACCTCTTCCCCACCCTGACAGCGCCAGCCAGCTCTGAGTAAGCGTCTGCACCGGATTCATTGCCGACTGTGCCGGACGACGCATCCACCACATCCGGTATCCCCAGATGATAAGCACGCACAGGGCAAGGCCGAAAGCAACGAGCAGCAGCTGATTCACCAGCCCGAATAAGATCCCCATATGGAAATCCACGCCCCAGCGGGTCAGCTTTGCCATGAGCGGGAAGTCCTCGAATCGGGTTCTGTCGAGGATCTGCATCGTACCGGGATCAACCGCAACGGCGTCCACCTGAGTCGGCCAGCTGCGGTCGATTTCCGTCACTGTCCATGCGCGATCCATTGTTTTCGCCGGGCGGATCTCCAGCCTGTTGGCATCAATCCCCGCTTTACGCGCCGCGCTCAACACGCCGTCAAACCGCGTCAGATCCATCGCCATTTCCGGCATCACCATTCCGCCGTGATGGCCACGGTGTTCGGCATGTTCATCCACGACCTCATGTTGGCCGGATAGCGTCGTGTTCACCTGCGGGGTGAGCCAGTTCATCTCTGCACGCAGCTTATCCACGTTCCCGCCCGCCCACTGGGACCAGGTCAGGCCGGTTGCAGAGAAGAGCAGTATGCCCCCCAGTAATATCCATCCGAGCGTCACATGCACCCGACGGCGGTTCTGGAAGCGATTGTTAATCCGGCGTTTTGGTCGGGTATAAAACCACAGGGCAATCCCTCCCAGTGCGGCCACCCACATCCAGGAAGCGGCCAGTTCGCTATAGAGCCGCCCAATATCGCCCAGCATCAGAGAGGTATGCAGATAATCAATGGTCTGACGCAGCGGTAAAATCCCGCTGGTGCCGTACACCGTCATATCCCCCAGCACCGTGAGGCTTACCGGATCGATAAAGATCGCCCGGTTTTCCGAAGGCCCCAGCGTCGGGTCAGCAAACATCACGCGGGTGGTTTCACCTTCAACCAGCCCCGGGCGAACGGCGTGCAAACGCAAATCTGAGCCAACGGCCTTTTCCGCCGTGGCGATTTGTTCCGCCAGCGGCTTCGGCTCGCCCACGGAATCCGTATGGAGCGCGTGCCGGTAGAGCGCATTCTCGAGCTGCGGGGTCGCCACGTACAGCGTACCGGTCAGCGCGGCGAAGAAGATAAACGGGCCGACAAATAGCCCGACGTAGAAATGGAGGCGACGCAGCAGGTTTCCCCATGCCGCGCGCGGAGTGCAGGTAGTCATACTTTTCCTTTTTAAGGCAAAAAGTTATCGATTGAGTTTTTAAAGGGAAAAAGCAGACTGCCGCGGCGGCGCGCGGGTATCAGGGTAAAGCCAGGGGAAAAAGTGCCAGTGGCTGACCGCCTGACGTGGCGGCTTAACGCGAAGCCTCTGCAGCACGATACTGAGCAGCACAATCAGCGCGAGCATCACGCCCGGCACGTGGGCTAACAGCACGCAGTAGCCGCACGCCTCCGCATGGTCGACAGGCATCGTGTGCGGCATATCGCCGTGATGCTCGTCCATCGACATCATGCTCATGTCATGATGCATGCCCGGCATGGCGCTCATTGGGTCTTTCTGCAACGAGACGGAGATAAGGGGTGCCACCACGATCAGCAGGATCGCAAACAGCGCGGTCAATGCCGCTGCGCGTTTCCGGTTTTGCTGATGCAGTACGTTATCCACTTCCCCTCCATTCAAGAGGCAAGCATTGTAAATGATTTATGACGAAAGGGTTAATGCGAGAGGTGCGATGGGATAAAAAAAGGGCCAGCCTTTCGGCCAGCCCTTTCTAACAGGATGTCGCTTAAGCGAATCTTAGTTCAGACGCTCTTTAATACGAGCAGACTTACCAGTACGCTCACGCAGGTAGTACAGTTTAGCTTTACGTACAGCACCACGACGTTTAACAGCAATGCTGTCAACTACCGGAGAGTGAGTCTGGAAGACACGCTCAACGCCTTCGCCGTTGGAAATTTTACGAACAGTGAATGCAGAGTGCAGACCGCGGTTACGAATAGCGATAACCACGCCCTCGAATGCCTGCAGACGTTTTTTGGAACCTTCAACAACCCATACTTTCACTTCCACGGTGTCACCTGGACGGAAGGAAGGTACGTCCTGCTTCATCTGCTCTTGTTCAAGTTGCTTAATAATGTTGCTCATAATTTAATCTCTTATCCTGGGTAAACTGATATTCGGGAGCGTATTACGCATTCCCATCATGTTCATGCTGCTGGTGCGCGTGTTCAGTTTTGAACTCGGCCAGCAACTTTGCTTGCTCTTCAGTCAGAGCCAGGTTTTCCAGAAGTTCAGGTCTTCTAAGCCAGGTTCGGCCCAGCGACTGCTTCAAACGCCAGCGACGTATCTCGGCATGGTTTCCAGACAGTAACACTGCCGGTACTTCCATCCCTTCTAACACTTCAGGACGAGTATAGTGTGGACAGTCCAGCAATCCATCGGCAAAGGAATCTTCCGTTGCCGAAGCTTCATGGCCCAGAACCCCCGGAATAAACCGGGCGACGGAGTCAATCAGCGTCATTGCCGGTAACTCACCACCGCTGAGAACGTAATCGCCGATAGACCATTCTTCGTCAATCTCGGTTTGAATTACGCGCTCATCTATCCCTTCGTAACGACCACAGACCAGAATCAGCTTTTGATTCGTCGCCAGTTCGCTCACGCCCGCTTGATCAAGCTTGCGTCCCTGAGGTGACAGATAAATCACCTTTGCGCCTTCACCTGCCGCGGCTTTTGCTGTGTGAATGGCGTCCCGTAAGGGTTGCACCATCATTAACATCCCCGGTCCGCCGCCGTAAGGACGATCGTCCACGGTACGGTGCCGGTCATGAGTAAAGTCACGAGGACTCCAGCTCTGGATGCTCAGCAGGCCATTCTTTACTGCCCGGCCAGTTACCCCGTAATCGGTAATCGCGCGGAACATTTCAGGAAACAGGCTAATTATGCCAATCCACATAGCGCCGTCTTTTACCGTTTATCCGGAGAATTTAAAAACCAGGATCCCAATCTACTTCAATGGTTTGAGTAGCGAGATCGACTTTCTTGATAACCTGTCCATCGAGGAACGGGACCAGCCGCTCCTTGATGCCAAATGCATCTTTCAGGTTTGCCTTAATGACGAGAACGTCATTTGACCCGGTTTCCATCATATCGATGACTTTCCCCAGGCTGTAACCTTCAGTGGTGACTACCTGGCAGCCCATAAGGTCTTTCCAGTAGTAGTCGCCCTCTTCCAGCTGTGGCAACTGCGACGAATCCACGACAATTTCACAATTAGTCAGCGCATTCGCGGCATCACGATCGTCAATGCCTTTCAGCTTGATGATGATGTCCTGATTGTGGTGACGCCAGCTTTCCAGCTCGACCTCTTCCCACTTACCGGCTTTCTGGATGAACCAGGGCTGGTAATCAAAAATGCTATCAGCGTCTTCAGTGGAGGAAAACACTCTGAGCCAACCACGGATACCGTAGCAAGAACCCATTTTTCCCAATACGATCGGTTCAACAGGTGCTTTATTGCTCATCATGACCACCGTGACAGATTAAGCTGCTTTGTTTGCTGCTTTGATCAGCGTAGCAACGCGATCGGAAACAGTAGCGCCCTGGCCAACCCAGTGAGCGATACGATCCAGATCCAGACGGGTTTCTTCTTCTGCGCCAGAGGCCAGTGGGTTGAAGAAACCAACGCGCTCAATGAAGCGACCATTGCGTGCATTACGGCTGTCAGTCACAACAACCTGGTAGAACGGACGCTTTTTAGCGCCGTGACGTGCTAAACGAATAGTTACCATAACATCCTCTTGTGTGAATAAAACAACCGGGCCCCATCGAGGAACGGAGCCCGGGTGTCATATTAAAAGCCCGAAAATTTTACTCATTTTCGGGCAAAAAGCAATCTCAAAAGCGATTAACGCCCTGGAAAACCGGGAGGCATCATGCCTTTCATGCCGCGCATCATCTTCGCCATGCCGCCTTTCTTCATTTTCTTCATCATGCGCTGCATGTCGTCGAACTGTTTCAGAAGGCGGTTAACGTCCTGCACCTGCATGCCGCAACCGGCAGCGATACGGCGCTTACGGGAACCTTTGATGATTTCTGGCTTGGCTCGTTCTTTCAGCGTCATGGAGTTAATGATCGCCTCCATACGCACCAGCACTTTGTCATCCATCTGGGATTTAACGTTGTCAGGGATCTGGCCCATGCCCGGCAGTTTGCCCATCAGGCTTGCCATGCCGCCCATGTTTTTCATCTGACGCAGTTGCTCAAGGAAGTCGGTCAGATCGAAACCGTCGCCTTTTTTCAGCTTGCTGGCGAGCTTTTCAGCCTGCGCGCGGTCGACCTTGCTCTCGATATCTTCGATCAGCGACAGCACGTCGCCCATGCCGAGGATACGGGAGGCGATACGGTCCGGGTGGAACGGCTCCAGCGCTTCGGTTTTCTCGCCCACGCCGAGGAACTTGATCGGCTTACCGGTGATATGTCGAATGGAAAGCGCCGCACCGCCGCGGGCGTCGCCGTCGACTTTGGTCAGCACCACGCCGGTTAACGGCAGCGCTTCGTTAAACGCTTTCGCGGTATTTGCCGCATCCTGACCGGTCATGGCGTCAACAACAAACAGGGTTTCTACCGGGTTGATAGAAGCGTGCACCTGCTTGATTTCGTCCATCATCGCTTCGTCAACGTGCAGACGACCGGCGGTATCCACCAGCAGCACGTCGTAGAATTTCAGCTTCGCTTCTTTCAGCGCGGCGTTAACGATGTCGACAGGCTTCTGGGCAACGTCGGACGGGAAGAAGTCCACGCCGACCTGCTCGGCCAGCGTTTCCAGCTGCTTGATCGCCGCCGGGCGATAGACGTCCGCAGAGACCACCAGCACTTTCTTCTTGTGCTTTTCGCGCAGGAATTTACCCAGCTTACCGACGCTGGTGGTTTTACCCGCACCCTGCAGGCCCGCCATCAGCACCACGGCCGGCGGCTGAGCCGCCAGGTTAAGCACCTGGTTCTCTTCGCCCATCGCCGAAACCAGTTCGTTACGAACGATTTTGACGAACTCCTGACCCGGGGTCAGGCTCTTGTTAACTTCATGACCAACCGCCTTCTCTTTTACGCGGTTGATAAAATCACGAACAACCGGCAACGCCACGTCTGCTTCCAGCAGCGCCATGCGCACTTCGCGCAGCGTTTCCTTGATGTTCTCTTCAGTAAGGCGTCCGCGGCCGCTGATGTTGCGCAGCGTGCGCGACAAACGATCGGTTAAATTATCAAACATTGTCTCTCGCCTGAGTAGAAACGTTGGGCCGCATTGAGCGACACATACACAGAATTTTGCCGGAGTATAACATGAAGGCGCCTTTGTTGTTATGCAACGGTTGGAGCAGGCGTCACGTAACGTTATACTGCTTCTCTTTCTTATTAAGACAACTGTCGATGCCTATATGCCTGTTTTCGCACTGATCGCCCTTGTTGCCTACTCTGTCAGCCTCGCGCTGATTATTCCCGGACTGCTGCAAAAAAACAGCGGCTGGCGGCGCATGGCTATTCTTTCGGCGGTCATCGCACTGATAAGCCACGCGTTTGCGCTGGAATCACGCATTATTCCCGGCGACGGCAGCGTGCAAAACCTGAGCGTCCTCAACGTCGGCTCGCTGGTCAGCCTGATGATCTGTACGGTAATGACCATCGTCGCGTCTAAAAATCGCGGCTGGCTGCTGCTGCCGATTGTCTATACCTTCGCGCTGATCAATCTGGCTTTAGCCACCTTTATGCCTAATGAATTCATTACGCATCTGGAGGCGACGCCGGGGATGCTGGTGCACATCGGCCTGTCGCTGTTCGCCTATGCGACGCTGATCATCGCCGCGCTTTACGCCATGCAGCTCGCCTGGATTGATTACCAGTTGAAAAACAAAAAGCTGGCGTTCAACCATGAAATGCCGCCGCTGATGGTCATTGAGCGTAAGATGTTCCACATCACCCAAATAGGCGTGGTGCTGCTGACGCTCACGCTCTGCACCGGCCTGTTTTACATGAAGAACCTGTTCAGCGTGGAGAATATCGATAAAGCAGTGCTCTCCATCATCGCGTGGTTTGTCTATATTGTCCTGTTGTGGGGCCATTATCATGAAGGCTGGCGCGGTCGTCGCGTCGTCTGGTTCAACGTCGCGGGTGCGGGCATTCTCACCCTTGCCTATTTTGGCAGCCGCTTCATACAGCAATTTGCTGGCTAAGTTATAAAAGGAGTTCCCCCTGGAACACATCTCTACCACCACGCTGATCGTTATCCTGATCGTCATGGTGGTCATTTCCGCCTATTTCTCCGGCTCGGAAACCGGCATGATGACCTTAAACCGTTACCGGTTGCGTCATCGTGCTAAACAGGGTAACCGTGCCGCCCGCCGCGTTGAAAAACTGCTCCGCAAGCCGGATCGGCTGATAAGCCTGGTGCTTATCGGCAACAACCTTGTCAATATTCTGGCCTCAGCCCTCGGCACCATCGTTGGGATGCGCCTGTACGGCAATGCCGGGGTCGCGATTGCCACCGGCGTGCTGACGTTTGTGGTGCTGGTGTTTGCCGAAGTACTGCCAAAAACCATCGCCGCGCTTTACCCGGAAAAGGTGGCCTACCCGAGCAGCTTCCTGCTGGCGCCGCTGCAGATCCTGATGATGCCGCTGGTCTGGCTGCTGAACATGGTCACGCGCGTTTTGATGCGGATGGTGGGGATCAAAGCCGACGTCACTATCAGCAGCGCGCTTAGCAAAGAAGAGCTGCGCACCATCGTGAACGAATCCCGCTCGCAGATCTCCCGGCGCAATCAGGATATGCTCCTGTCGGTGCTGGATCTGGAAAAGGTAAGCGTGAACGACATCATGGTGCCGCGTAACGAAATTGTCGGTATCGACATCAACGACGACTGGAAAGCCATTGTCCGCCAGCTGACGCACTCTCCGCATGGGCGCATCGTGCTCTATCGCGACTCGCTGGATGACGCCATCAGCATGCTGCGCGTGCGCGAAGCCTACCGTCTGATGACCGAGAAAAAAGAGTTCACCAAAGAGGTGATGCTGCGCGCCGCCGACGAGATTTACTACGTGCCGGAAGGTACGCCGCTCAGCACGCAGCTGGTTAAATTCCAGCGCAACAAGAAAAAAGTCGGCCTGGTGGTCAACGAGTACGGCGATATTCAGGGCCTGGTGACGGTCGAAGATATTCTGGAAGAGATTGTCGGAGACTTTACCACATCGATGTCCCCTTCCCTCGCGGAGGAAGTGACTCCGCAGAACGACGGTTCGGTGCTGATTGACGGTAGCGCGAACATCCGTGAACTCAACAAAGCCTTTAACTGGCATTTGCCGGAAGATGAAGCTCGTACCATGAACGGGATGATTCTGGAAGCGCTGGAAGAGATCCCGGCGGCGGGCACGCGGGTGCGCATTGAGCAGTACGATATTGATATCCTGGACGTGCAGGACAATATGATTAAGCAGGTGAAGGTGCTGCCCGTTACGCCACTTCGGGAAAGTATTGCTGAATAAAACGTAGGCCGGGTAAGGCGAATACCGCCACCCGGCACTACAGGTAGCAAATTAGGCTTTCGCTTTCGCCACGGTTACCATCGCAGCACGAATGGTACGGCCGTTCAGGGTGTAACCTTTCTGCATCACGCCCAGCACTTTACCGGCTTCAATCTCTTCAGATTCCACCATCGCAATGGCCTGGTGAACGTTTGGATCCAGCGGCACATCGGTATCCGCAATCACTTCCACGCCAAACTTACGCACGACGTCGAGCATGGATTTCAGCGTCAGTTCGATACCTTCGATCATCGCCGCGTTGTCCGGATTCGCTTTGTCAGCCACTTCCAGCGCGCGGTCAAGGCTATCGATCACCGGCAGCAGTTCGTTGACGAATTTCTCCAGCGCAAATTTATGCGCCTTCTCAACGTCCTGCTCGGTACGACGACGCAGGTTTTCCATTTCCGCCTTGATGCGCAGAACGGTGTCGCGTTCGCGATTCTGTGCTTCTACCAGTTGGGCTTCCAGATTCGCAATTTTTTCATCGCGCGGGTCCACCTGCTCAGCAGATGCGTCTGGCTCTACAGCCTCAACTTCATCGTGCTGTTCCGTGATAATTTCTTCAGGGGCTTGCCCCTCAGGCGTTTTCTGTTCTTTACTACTCATGAATTTCTCCGCGTTTTTCTGCATTCATCTCGCTAACTTCGCTTATTATGGGGATCAGTTTCCTGGATTCAAGGGAACAAGAGAGATTGTCATCATTCATCAGGCACAAGGACCTCCAGAAAATGAATAATCATTTCAGGTGTATTGGGATCGTCGGGCATCCGCGTCACCCTACCGCATTGACGACACATGAAATGTTGTATCGCTGGTTGTGTAGCAAAGGCTATGAAGTGATGGTCGAGCAGCAAATTGCGCAGGAACTGCAGCTGAAGAGCGTCAAAACCGGCACGCTGGCGGAAATTGGCCAACAGGCCGATCTCGCCGTGGTGGTGGGCGGCGATGGCAACATGCTCGGCGCGGCACGCACGCTGGCGCGTTATGACATCAAGGTCATCGGTATCAACCGCGGCAATCTCGGCTTTTTAACCGACCTCGACCCGGACAACGCGCAGCAACAGCTGGCCGACGTGCTTGAAGGTCATTATATCAGCGAAAAACGCTTTTTACTGGAAGCGCAGGTGTGCCAGCAGGACTGTCAGAAGCGCATCAGCACCGCGATTAACGAGGTGGTGCTTCATCCCGGCAAAGTGGCACACATGATTGAGTTCGAAGTTTATATCGACGAAATCTTTGCCTTTTCCCAGCGTTCTGACGGGTTGATTATCTCCACCCCGACCGGCTCAACCGCCTACTCGCTTTCTGCGGGCGGCCCGATCCTGACGCCCTCTCTGGATGCTATTACGCTAGTGCCGATGTTCCCGCACACGCTCTCCGCGCGCCCGCTGGTGATTAACGGCGACAGTACGATACGTCTGCGCTTCTCGCACCGCCGTAACGACCTGGAGATCAGCTGCGACAGCCAGATCGCGCTGCCAATCCAGGAAGGTGAAGATGTTCTTATTCGCCGGTGTGATTACCACCTGAATTTGATTCACCCGAAAGATTACAGCTATTTCAACACATTAAGCTCGAAGCTTGGCTGGTCAAAAAAATTGTTCTGATTTTGCATCCAGTACTTTACTGTATAAAAAACCAGTTTATACTGTATGAAAACACAGTTATGGTTTTTCATACAGGAAAACAATTATGCTGGCACAACTGACCATCAGCAACTTTGCCATTGTTCGTGAGCTTGAGATCGATTTCCACAGCGGCATGACGGCGATCACCGGCGAAACCGGTGCGGGTAAATCCATTGCCATTGATGCCCTCGGCTTGTGCCTTGGCGGCCGTGCAGAAGGCGACATGGTGCGCATGGGCGCAAACCGTGCCGATCTTTGCGCTCGTTTCTCCCTGAAAGATACCCCTGCAGCCCTGCGCTGGCTGGAACAAAATCAGCTCGAAGATGGACGTGAGTGTTTACTTCGCCGCGTGATCAGCAGCGACGGGCGCTCCCGTGGCTTTATCAACGGCACGGCAGTCCCGCTCTCCCAGCTCCGCGAACTCGGCCAGCTCCTTATCCAGATCCACGGTCAGCACGCGCATCAGCAACTCGTCAAACCAGAACAGCAGAAAGCCCTGCTTGATGGCTATGCGGGTGAGTACGCGCTTACTCAGCTTATGGCGGAGCACTACCGCCAGTGGCATCAGAGCTGCCGCGAGCTCGCCCAGCACCAGCAGCAAAGCCAGGAGCGCGCCGCGCGTGCGGAGCTGCTGGCGTACCAGCTTAAAGAGCTGAACGAATTCAACCCGCAGGCGGGTGAGTTTGAACAAATTGACGAAGAGTACAAGCGCCTCGCCAACAGCGGCCACCTGCTCTCAACCAGCCAGAATGCCCTCAACATGCTGGCAGATGGCGAAGACGTTAACCTGCAGAGCCAGCTGTACAATGTCCGTCAACTGGTCACCGAACTGGCCGGCATGGACAGTAAGCTTTCTGGCGTACTGGATATGCTGGAAGAGGCCGCGATTCAAATCTCAGAAGCCAGTGACGAACTGCGTTATTATTGTGAACGGCTGGACCTCGACCCGAACCGCCTGTTTGAGCTGGAGCAGCGCCTTTCTCGTCAGATTTCACTGGCGCGCAAGCACCATGTCACGCCGGAAGAACTACCAGGCTATTATCAGTCTCTGCTCGAAGAACAGCAGCAGCTTGACGATCAGGCGGATTCGCAGGAAACCCTCTCTCTGGCCGTGAACCTGCATCATCAGCAGGCGCTGACCACGGCGAAAAAACTGCATGAGATCCGTCAACATTACGCTCAGGAGCTAAGCCAGCACATCACCGACAGCATGCACACGCTGGCGATGCCGCACGGTGTATTCACTATTGATGTCCGTTTTGAAGAGAACCACCTGACGGCAGAAGGGGCGGATCGCATCGAGTTCCGCGTCACCACCAACCCGGGGCAGCCGCTGCAGGCAATCTCCAAAGTGGCATCCGGCGGTGAACTGTCGCGTATTGCGCTGGCGATTCAGGTGATTACCGCACGTAAAATGGAAACCCCGGCGCTGATTTTCGATGAAGTGGATGTCGGCATCAGCGGCCCAACGGCGGCAGTGGTGGGTAAACTGCTGCGCCAGCTAGGTGAGTCAACGCAGGTGATGTGTGTCACCCACCTGCCGCAGGTCGCGGGCTGTGGTCATCATCACTTTATTGTCAGTAAAGAAACCGACGGCGAAATGACCGAAACGCACATGAAGCCGCTGGATAAACGCGCGCGTCTTCAGGAGCTGGCACGACTGCTCGGCGGCAGTGAAGTCACGCGTAACACGCTCGCGAACGCGAAAGAACTGCTGGCGGCATAAACTTTTTCGGGATCTCAGGGTCATACAGAACAACAAAAACGCCGCCAGACCGGTTTCAAAGTGGGGCAAGGTCTATTATCATCGGCATATTACATATGAGCCGCGTTCTGCTCGGGCCCGAAAAGGAATCAAATCACTATGCGTTGTAAAATGCTGACCGCTGCCGCAGCGGTTCTTCTGATGTTGACCGCAGGCTGTTCCACTCTGGAGAAAGTGGTTTACCGTCCTGACATCAACCAGGGGAACTACCTTACCCCTAACGATGTGTCCAAAATCCGCGTGGGGATGACACAACAGCAGGTCGCTTATGCACTGGGAACCCCGATGATGACCGATCCGTTCGGCACTAACACCTGGTTCTATGTATTCCGTCAGCAGCCTGGCCACGAAAGCGTGACCCAGCAGACCCTGACGCTGACCTTCAGCAGCGCCGGTGTGTTGACCAACATCGACAACAAACCTGCCCTGACAAAATAATCAAAAGCCAGAAATGCAAAAAGGTGCTCAACGAGCACCTTTTTTGTTTTTCTTTATCCCTTCCCCCCTTTGGGAAGAGGAACAGGGTGAGGGGAAGAAGCGCTACTTACCCGCCTTCTCCGCACGCTGGCGACGCAGCTCTTTCGGGTCGGCAATCAGAGGACGATAAATCTCCACCCGATCGCCCTCTTTCAACACGTCGCCCAGCTTCACCGGACGGCTGTAAATCCCGACCTTGTTCTTCGCCAGGTCGATATCTCTGCGAAGCTCAAGGATGCCGGACGCGCGGATAGCCGCCTCTACGGTTGCCCCCTCTTCCAGCATTACACGCTGTAGGTACTGCTTCTCCGGCAGCGCGTAGACCACCTCTACAGCAATCTTATGCGACACTGTAAACCTCTTTGGCGCGGGTGGTAAACGCCTGAACCATATTTGACGCCAGCTCTTTAAAGATGCGGCCAAACGCCAGCTCAATTAGCTTATTGGTGAACTCAAAGTCCAGATGGAACTCAATGCGGCAGGCGTCAGCGCTCAGTGGCGTAAACTTCCAGCCACCCATCAGGGTTTTAAATGGACCATCCACCAGATGCATCAAAATACTCTGATTGTTAGTCAGCGTATTGCGGGTGGTGAACGTCTTGCTGATCCCCGCTTTGGAGACATCCACCGCCGCAGTCATCTGCGTCGGGCCAGACTCCAGAACGCGGCTCCCGGTACATCCCGGGATAAACTCTGGATAAGACTGAACATCGTTCACTAACTGATACATTTGTTCCGCGCTGTAAGGAACGAGCGCAGTACGGCTAATCTGAGGCATAGCATTTTCCATGGTCACACAACGGACAAATAATAACATTTATCACCTGTTAAAAAAACGCTAAGCCTCATCTCGTGCTAAGATAGCGCGTTAGACCTCACAGGACGCAATGAGGTGACTTTTTGAAATCAGATTACCGACGGCTTTACGACACTTATGACGAAGAAAAAAGCACATAAACCAGGCTCGGCGACCATTGCGCTCAACAAGCGTGCTCGCCACGAGTATTTCATTGAAGAAGAATTCGAAGCTGGCCTTGCGTTGCAGGGCTGGGAAGTAAAATCGCTGCGCGCCGGGAAAGCCAACATCGGCGACAGCTACGTGATCCTTAAAGATGGCGAAGCCTTCCTGTTCGGCGCGAACTTTACGCCGCTGACCGTCGCCTCGTCGCACTACGTATGTGACCCAACGCGCACCCGTAAGCTGCTGCTGAACAAGCGTGAGCTGGAATCCCTCTACGGACGCATCAACCGTGAAGGTTTCACCGTGGTCGCCCTGTCACTGTACTGGAAAAATGCCTGGTGCAAAGTGAAAATTGGCGTCGCGAAAGGTAAAAAACAGCACGACAAACGTACTGACCTGAAAGAACGCGAGTGGCAGTTGGATAAAGCGCGCATCATGAAAAACGCAGGACGTTGATTCTGCACACTTATTGTACTATTCAATAAGTTAGCGTTCCGGGCTGGTATCCAGGAAGTGAAGTCTGGTATACTTAGTTCAACACTATTGGGGCTGATTCTGGATTCGACGGGATTTGCGAAACCCAAGGTGCATGCCGAGGGGCGGTTTGCCTCGTTAAAAGCCGCAAAAAAATAGTCGCAAACGACGAAAACTACGCTTTAGCAGCTTAATAACCTGCTCTGAGCCCTCTCTCCCTAGCTTCCGCTCTTAAGACGGGGATCAAAGAGAGGTCAAACCCAAAAGAGATCGCGTGGAAGCCCTGCCTGGGGTTGAAGCGTTAAAACTAATCAGGCTAGTTCGTTAGTGGCGTGTCTGTCCGCAGCTGGCGTGCGAATGTAAAGACAAACTAAGCATGTAGTACCGAGGATGTAGAAATTTCGGACGCGGGTTCAACTCCCGCCAGCTCCACCAAAATTCTCCATCGGTGATTACCAGAGTCATCCGATGAAGTCCTAAGAGCCCGCACGGCGCAAGCCCTGCGGGCTTTTTTGTGTCTGCACTTTATCCCGCAAAGTTCGTAAAATATTCCGGCAACAATGGAACATTACGCCATCAAACATTGTTTCGCTCATGCTCAATGAGCCATTCTTTGCGCGAAATACCACCGCCGTAACCCGTCATCTTTCCATCTTTGCCAATTATCCTGTGACAAGGGATCACAATCGCAATCCGGTTTGCACCATTAGCTGCAGCGACGGCGCGCACGGCATTAGGCTTATTCATCCCTAGCGAAATGGCCTGATAGTGCGAAGTCTGTCCATAAGGAACTGCACGCAACTCATGCCAGACGGATTGCTGAAAATCACTGCCCGGGGCATCCACAGAGAGCTCAAACTGTCGGCGAGTTCCGGCAAAATACTCGCTGATTTCTTTTACTGTCTGCCGGGTATGGCTGTTTTCTCCGGTGACAATTCTGGCGTTAAATAAACGCTGGATATCGCGGAATTCCGTTTCTAACATCCGGCGATCGGTAAACTCCAGCAGACACACTCCCCGCTCAGTCGCGCAGACAAACATAGGCCCAAGCGTAGTGGTAAACCGATGAATGACAATCACCTCGGTTGCCTGAGTCGGCGCTGCGCCAGTAAGCCGCTTGTAGATGTAACCAAACCCGCTCAGGGATTCATAGCCATTGTCCAGCGCAACGTCAGTAGCCGCTCGTCCGCTTTTTAGCTCCTGCAGGGCAACGTTCACCCGCTGCATTCGCTGGAAAGCCTGGAAAGTGATGCCGTGATGTTGCAGGAACCAGCGTCTTACCCGCTCCGGACTGATTCCGTGCTGGCGAAGCTGCGCGTCAGCCACACGGGATTTAATATCGCGCCTGACAAGCGCAAGCGCCTGTTCAACAAATAATGGCGCGCTGTGCGCATTTTCAGCGGGTCTGCAGACCTTACAGGGACGAAAGCCGTCCGCCAGGGCGGATTTGGCATCTTTATAAAATTCAACATTTTCGCGCCTGGGCTTTCGCGCCCGGCATACCGAAATGCAGAATACGCCAGTAGTTTTGACGCCAACAAAAAATACGCCGGTATATTCTGAATCTCGTTCGAGTAATGCCTGATACCAGATATCACACAAATTCTTATCGGTTATTTTCATCGCTAAAAAGTCCTGCAAATGACTGACGAGTTCGAATCGCATGCATTACATCACACAGCGTTGACTGCATGGCTGAATGAACAAAATTGCCCATTGAAATGCGGTTTACCCCGGCACGTTTCAGCCTGTCGAACGACGGAAGATCGGGCATACACATGACGTTCAGAGGCAGACCCGTTGCCTCTGCAATGAGGCTGATGTCTTTCTCTGACGTAAGACAGGGAACAAAAAGGCCATCAGCACCTGCGGCTTTATAGCTCTGACCCCGTAATATCGTCTCCTGCAATGCGTCATCATGCCCGAGCAGGTAAGTGTCAGTACGAATGTTCAGAAACAGGCTACAGTTTTCACTTCTCAGCGCATTGCATACTGTTCTCAGATTACGGGAAAAATCAGAGATATCGTCAAGCTGACGCTTACCATTAATGACTCTGCTGTCTTCAAGGTTAACGCCTGCTACGCCTGTCTGAGCAAGGCGCCTGAGATTAGCGACTATCTCTTCGGCTGAATCACCATATCCTGCTTCCATGTCAACGCTCAATGGCAGGCTGCTGACAGCCCGGATACGGGTGACCACATAAAATAACGCATCAAACGGCATTCCCTGCCCGTCTTCATATCCCAGCATGGACGCTATTGCTGCACTGGACGTTCCCAGTGCCTGATAGCCTGCTTCTTGCGCTGCGACAGCACTGGCAGCGTCCCAAACGTTAGCGATAAGCAGGGGCTGATCCTGGTTGTGGAGTTCTGCAAAATTCATATTCATTTCCTCTCAATAGATTGAAAATGAATCTAAGCATTCAGTATGAACGTCACAACCGAAATTCAGACGACCATTTTTTAGCAAGCGTAGTCTGGATTCGCAGACCAGTCAGATCTGTTGTAAACCAGCTGCGCTAACCTGCATTCTGAGCTTATTAATGAACCAGCGGCCAGCCGGGCCCGGAGGATGCTCTTCTAAATGCACGGCCTGCATGGCAAAACCCGGTCCGACGTCAGGCTGCATCTGCAAATTCAACGTGACCAATTTACCCGTCGCAAGATCCTCCTCAACCACTGGCAGCGGCATATAACCCCAACCAAGCCCGGCACGCAGGAAAGCGTGCTTCGCGCCCATATCGGCCAAATGCCAGGTTTTTGACGACATCACGCCAAAGCTCCGGCCCACGGTAAGCGACGAACGATCGGCCAGCACCAGTTGGACGTGTTCCGCTAAAAGCGAGCGAAGGATCGGCCCTGGCAGGCTAGCCAGCAGATGTTCAGGAGAGACAACGGCCACGGCTGGCACGTTGAGAAGGAATTCAGAGGTGCATCCAGCCGGAATATGCGGCAGCGAGCCGATAATCGCCACCCGACAGTGGCCGTCCAGCAGAGGCTGGAGAACCGCCCCTAATGCTTCCACATACAAACGCAGCGGCGTGTCGGGAAATACCTGATGAAATGCCTGCACCGCAGCGGTGAGCTGCGCAACAGGAAACATCACATCGACGGAGACCGCCAGTTCAGGCTCCAGCCCTTCGGCTAAGGTGCGCGCCTTAGCCTTGAAGGCGTCCATCCCGGCAGCGGCAAGGCGTGCCGCTTCCAGCATCGCGACGCCCGCCTCCGTCAGTTTCGGATATCGCCCCGAGCGATCGAATAATGGGAATCCGACCTGCGCCTCAAGATTGGCCAGCGTCGCGCTGACAACCGACTGCGCGCGCCGCAGTTTACGCCCGGCGGCCGAAAAACTTCCCTCATCAGCGGCGGCAATAAATGTGCGCAGTTGATCAACAGACATACCGTCCAGCATGTATCGCTCCGGCAGATGGAATCCATCTAATTATATAGGCTATTCAGATAGGACGAAGATTATTACTCTCTACGCATGTTCACTACTCTTCCTGAAGGAAATTAAGCATGAAAACAACAACTGTAGGTATTATCGGCGCTGGTGCAATTGGGCAAGCCTTTGCGAAACAGCTGGTAAATGCGGGCATGAACGTTATTCTGAGCAACAGCCGCGGGCCGGAAAGCCTGTCTGATGTGGTTGAAGGACTGGGCCGCGGGGCTAGCGCAGGCACCGCACAACAGGCCGCTGAAGCTGACATCGTTTTTGTCAGCACTAACTGGGACAAAACCGAAGCCGCGTTAAGCGGAATTACCTGGAATGGACGCATCCTGATTGACGCCACGAACCCGGTACTTTTGCCCGGCTATAAACTGGCAGAACTGGGTGGAAAAAACTCAAGCCAGCTTGTGACCCAGTGGGCGCCAGGGGCACGCGTCGTCAAAGCTTTCAATACCCTTCTTGCAGGGGTGCTGGCTCAGGATCCGGCGCAAGCGGGTGGCCATCGTGTCGTCTTTATCTCCGGAGACGATGCAGAGGCGAAGGCGGAAGTGAAAGCGTTAGCCGGGCAACTGGGCTTCGCAAGCATTGATTTAGGCAGTCTTGAGATCGGCGGGACGCTACAACAATTCCCTGGAGGGCCTCTTCCGGGGGTAAATCTGGTGCAACTGGCATAGTAAAAGGCAACGCTAACGATGACTCAGCGAACTTCCGCAGAGACGTTTGAAGAATACCTTCCCGGCAAGCTGCTCCGGGAGCATCGGGCGCAATCTTCCCGGGATGTATTCGTTCAAATTCTGGCCCGCAGACAAGTCCAGGAAAACGTCATTATTCCGGCGGTTCCGGAGCCCTTTATCGTCTGGATCCTTTCTGGTCAAGCCGTTGTTGAGGAGCGTTCCCCCGGCGAGGCGTGGTTAGCAAACCGCGTTACCGCAGGCGATTTCTTTCTCACGACGGCGGCCTCTCCCACTGAAATGCGGTGGCAAGCCGAGCCAGATAAACCGTTCGTCGTCATGCATGTGTATATCGGCGTGGCCATGATGCAGGAGTGTGAACTGCGGGAAGTCTCCGGCGCGCGCGACGAAACGCTATCCGCGCTGCTGGAGCAGATACGCCAGGAGCTGTATCTGCAAACTCCCCCAAGCGGCCCCTTTATCCAGGGGATTGCCCAAGCGCTGACGGTACACCTGGTTCGCACCTACGGCACGCATACGAAACGACACCGGGGAGGTCTGCAGGCATTTAAACTGCACCGGGTCTTTACGGCAATGCGGGAAGGGTTGGCCCAGCCGTTTGACCTGGCACGGCTGGCTAAGCTGACCGATCTCAGCGAATACCATTTTAGCCGCGCCTTCAAACAGTCGACCGGGCTTTCGCCCTCCCACTATTTTATCCGGCTACGCATGGAGGAAGCGCGTCGCATGCTGTCGGAAACCAATGATTCCATTATCAATATTGCCCTGAACGTGGGATACACCAGCCCCAGCCATTTTGCTGCCGTCTTCCTCAGGCATAACGGCGTGACGCCCTCGCACTATCGCAGCGATATCGTTCGCAGCAAAAGTCCGACAGTTTGAGCAAAAGCCCGAGCGAAGCCACCGCCTGAAACATCCATTATTGACCCGTACTTCAGACGTTCTTTCTGAAGCGTTGAAATTAACTCTCACGAGGATCAGTTATGGAACTTAAAGATAAAGTCGCTCTCATCACCGGTGCTTCAAGCGGGATTGGGGCCGCCACGGCAAGAAAATTAGCGAAACAGGGCGTCAGGGTCGGTCTCGCCGCCCGCCGCCTGGATCGCCTGCAGGCGCTGGTCTCTGACATTGAGGCTGCTGGCGGTGAAGCCATTGCGCTGGTTATGGACGTCACTGACCCGGCCTCGGTTAATGAAGGGGTCGCGACACTGCATAAACGCTATGGCCACATTGATATCGCCTTCAATAACGCCGGGCTGATGCCGATCTCTGATATTGCCAGCCTCAAAGTCGATGAATGGCACCAAATGGTAGACGTGAACGTAAAAGGCCTCTTTAACACCGTAGCGGCCGTACTACCGATTATGCAGTCGCAGCGGTCTGGTCACATCATCAATACCTCGTCGATCGCTGGGCGCAAAACGTTCCCCGGGCTTGGGGTGTACTGTGCAACGAAGCACGCCGTTGCCGCCTTCTCGGATATTTTGCGTATGGAAGTGGCGCCGCAGTTCAACATTCGCGTCACCTCACTCCAGCCGGGTGCCGTAGAAAGTGAATTATTCGAGCATATCAGTGACGAAAATTATCGTGCGCAGATGGAACAGCTGAAGGAGAAGATGACGTTCCTGAAAGCCGATGATATCGCCGACTCGATTGTTTACGTGCTGCAGGCACCGGAACATGTGGATGTGGCAGAGCTGTTTATTATGCCGACCGAGCAGCCGTGGTAAGAAAGTAAAGCGGGTCAGGCAACGGCCTGACCCGCTAATTTTCATCCGCAACGTTAGTTCGCAGATGCCGTCGGTCTGATCGTAATTTCTGTTGTATCGACACTCTCAGGCGCCTCGATGATGTGGCGCACAGCGCGGGCGATATCAGCAGGTTTGAGGGCAATAGCACGGTACGCGTCCATCGCCGCCATAGTTTCCGGGTGCGTAATGGTCGAGGCCAGTTCGCTTTCCACTACCCCAGGGTTAACGCAGGTCACGCGGATGTTCGAACTTTCCTGACGTAAACCATCCGAAATCGCCCGTACGGCGAATTTGGTGGCACAGTAGACGGCAGCCGTGGGCACCACGGACAAGGCACCAATCGAGCCGATATTAATGATTTGTCCCGAGCCCTGGGCTTCCATAATCGGCAGCACGGCGCCTATCCCCCACAGCACGCCCTTGATATTCACGTCAATGGTGCGCTCCCACTCATCCTGCTTGCCTGCCGAAAGCGGAGAAAGAGGCATGATGCCCGCGTTGTTAATCAGCACGTCAATGCGGCCCCACTTTTCACGCGCTGCCTGTACGAAGTCAGCCATCGACTGGCGGCTGGTAACGTCTAAGACTGCGGCCTCTGCTTCCCCCCTGCACTGCGGATTTCAGCAGCCAGGGCGTTGATGCGATCCAGCCTGCGAGCGCCCAGGAAAACGTTCGCGCCTGCCTTGCCTAACTCTCTGGCAATACCTTCTCCGATACCGCTTGATGCACCGGTAATTAAGATAGCTTTGTTCATATTTTGCTCCTTACGTTGAGTTCAACGTGATAATAGATACTCACCATTGTTTCTTGTATCCTGCATTTACTGGACTCACTGGTTAGCAATGTTAAACAATGAAAATCGATCTCAATCTGTTACCCGTTTTTCTGGCGGTCGCCGAGGAGCGCAGCTTTAGCGCTGCCGCCGCGCGGCTGGGCATAACCCGCTCCGCTGTCAGCCAGGGGATTAGGCGTCTTGAAGATGGTTTTCAAACCCTGCTGGTGATGCGCACCACGCGCTCGGTAAGCCTCACTGAAGCAGGGGAACGGCTGCGTAAATCGTTGCAGGCTCCCATCGCCAATATTGAAGCGGCATTTGAAGACGTCGCGTCGGACAGCACACCGCGCGGCCAGCTCAGAATAGCGGTCACCTCAATCGCGGAAGCGTTTCTCTCTGGCCCGCTGCTCGCTTCGTTTGCGGCTGCGCATCCTGCGGTATCGCTTGATATCTTCGTGTCGGACGAGGAGTTCGATATCGTGGCGGCGGGCTATGACGCCGGGGTAAGGCTGGGTGAAGTTATTGAAAAAGACATGATCGCCGTTCCCCTTACGGGTCAGCAGCGTGAGAGGGTGGTGGCTTCACCGTCCTATCTGGCGACTCACGGCGTACCTGAGCACCCCCGCGAGCTGGTGGCTCACCGGTGTATCGGCTGGCGTCCAGCCCCGGACGTTGCCCCCTATCGCTGGGAATTTGAGGAGGCGGGCGTTCCTTTCGATGTGGCGATTGAACCGCAGATCACCACAAACGATCTGCGCCTTATGCTCAGCCTGGCACTGGCCGGCGGCGGCATAACCTTAGCCACGGAGGATACATTCACTCCGTATATTGAAACGGGGCAGCTTGTTGCCCTGCTGGATACGTTTCTTCCGTCTTTTCCAGGCTTTTATCTCTATTTCCCCCAGCGTCACAATATGGCGCCCAAGCTAAGAGCCCTGATCGAGCACGTCCGCCAGTGGCGACAGCCAGCGGCAACGCACAGCGTTCAACGCTAACAAGGCCAGTAACTTTCATGCAGATTTTCCTTACCCTGCCGCTGCCCTTTGATAAACATCAACGACACCGCCCTCCTCCCATGGAAAAGTAAAAACGGACACAATTCACTCAGGGGATATGTCGTGCCGGGGATGGCTTAACGATGTATCCCGTACGCTGGACAAGACATCACACAAGGATGGAGCCTTAAAATGTACAGACCCATGGTCGTTATTTTCTTTATTCTGCTGACCCTTGCAGCCCTCATAGAAATAGGTTTTTTATCCTTCGGGTGATCCTCAAGCAAGGAAGCGCTTACCTGGGTACTTTGATCTCATTACAGTTTTTTCCTAAAGCCACCCCGCTTCGTCTGTGCCATGCTGAATCACGCTCATAACCGATAACGTTAAATGAGGATATTATGAAAAAAACAATTATCGCATTATCTGCCGTTCTGCTGGCTTCCCCAGTATTTGCTGCGACCACACATGCAACTGACGATACCGTCGCTGCGGCGAACGCAAACGCCAACGAAGCGAAGCAAAAACTGCACGAAGAGCAGAACAAAGGCGAAGAGCTGAAGCTGAAACAGCAGCATGCTGCGGAAGGTAAAAGCGAAAGCTTTGGCAGCAAAGTCAGCGAAGATTCCCAGAAAGCCTGGCATAAAACCAAAGAAGGCACCGAGAAGGGGTGGGATGCCACTAAAGAAGGCGCAGAGAAAGGCTGGAACAAAACCAAAGAAGGTGCCAGCGAGCTGGAAAAGAAAGTCACTGAATAACCGACATACTCACCTCAGGGCCGCGTTAGCGGCCTTTTTTATTGCTTCGAATAAAAGCGATACGTCGTGTATATCTGCCCCTTTTTGTTCGCCGCCTTATGACGACAGATAGGATTGATGCAAATGTCCGGATGCCCATCCCGGTGGTCATTTTTTTCACCCTCGGTATCAGGTAAATGAATGACCGTATTGAAAATACAGCAGGTTATTATATTTCTTACTCGCAGTAGCATAATTCCAACACCACATAAAAATATATTTTAAATCCCTATTAATATAATATATCCTACATCAAGAATGTTATCCTAACTTAAACCATGATTAAGCAGCTTTAAATAATAACATTTTTAATTGCATTCAAAAAGGACACTACCAATTATTAAACTACATCTAAAAAACAAATAAAAAAGCATACCGCAATCAGAAAAAATACAACAAAAACAATCTAATAATAAAATAAATACATAAACCTCATCAATAAATTAATGGCCTCTTTACGACCTACCTCTTTATTTACGAAAGCTTAATTTGCACATTCACCGTTTTCTGGCTATATCATTTTTATATCCTCAAAACCAAATCCTCTATTAATTACAGGGTTTTATAAGGCACAAAATACGCATAACAAACATTCTGTCTCGTAAGTAATTACATTCGCTCTGATGTTGCCACTCTGAATCCTGGCGGGCATCGTTCGCTCTAAAAAAGACGGTGAGTGCTGTTTAAAAAACAGTAACTCCGCCGGGGGCGCCCTTTACCTTCTCCAGAGATGGCTCGTCTTGCTCGTCGTTCACGATAACTCTGCTGGAGTAATACCTAAATGAGCCAAATCTCTGTTATATCAAAACTCACTGGCGTGGAAACGACTACGGAAGGCGCACAGGTTACGCTGAGCCATTCCTCTATCGTTGAGCTTCATGTAGAGCGAGCCGATGTCTCCCACTTCGCGCGAAGTGGTAACGATCTGGTGGTGACACTGCACTCAGGGGAAGTGATCACCCTTAAAAATTTCTATGTCACCGACGCACAGGGCGTGAGCCAGCTGGTGCTCCAGGAGAGTGACGGTGCGTTATGGTGGATTGAAGATCCCACCGGGGCCGCCACGTACGAATCCATCGCGTCCACGGACGCCTTGCTGGCCGCATCCGGGAGTGATGCAGGTGGTGCCGCCATCTGGCCGTGGGCGCTGGGCGGCATTGTCGCGGCTGGCGCCATCGCGGCGGTGGCAAGCTCCAGCGGCGGCGGCGGGGATGACGATGATGGGAATAACAACAATCCTAACCCTAACCCCAGTACGCCAGTCGATCCCACCAACCCGGATACAACACCGCCGAATGCACCCTCCGGCCTTAAGTTCTCGTCGGACGGTAAAAGCGTCACCGGTACCGCCGAGCCCGGCAGTACCATCACGCTGAAAGACGCGAACGGCAACGTCCTTGGCACCGGAAAAACCGGCAGTGACGGCAACTTTACCGTGTCTCTCGGCACTCCGCTGACCAACGGCGAACAGGTGACCGCCACCGCGACGGATGCGGCCGGGAATACCAGCCAGGGCACAACGATTACGGCGCCGGATCTCACCGCACCCGATGCCCCAACGATCGGCAGCGTGACGGACGATATTGATCCTCAAACGGGGTCGGTCACAAACGGCGGCAGCACCAACGATCCACGCCCGCAGCTCAGCGGCACTGCGGAGGCGGGTTCCACCGTAACCATCTATGACGGCGGAGTCGCCATTGGCACGGCGCTCGTCGCCAGCAACGGCACCTGGACATTTACCCCGTCAACCGATCTGACTGAAAGCACCCACCAGATTACCGTGCGGGCAACCGACGCCGCCGGCAACCTCGGACCGGCCTCACCGGTATTTACCCTCACCGTGGATCTTACCCCGCCGACCGCTCCAACCGCGATTGTGCTGACCGACGACACGGGTGCGATCAGAGGGACCATAACCGCAGGCACGCCTACCGATGCGTCAAAGCCGATCCTGGCGGGAACGGGCGAGCCCGGTGGCACAATCACTATCTACGATAACGGCGTCGCGGTTGGAACCACAACGGTGCTGCCGAACGGCACCTGGAGCGTCACACCAGACGGCCCGCTCGCGGACGGAACGCACACGATAACCGTCGTTGAAACCGATGCAGCCGGAAACCAGAGTGCGGCCTCAGAGCCGATCATCTTCACCGTGGACACCACGCCGCCGCTGGCCCCCGGCGACCTCGTCGTATCGAATGATGGCGGCACCATCACCGGCACCGCGGAGCCTGGCAGCACGGTAACCATCCGTGAAGGCGACGCTATCCTTGGCACCCCGGTGGCCGACAGCGAGGGCAACTTTAGCCTGACGCTGACCCCGCCTAAGCTCAACGGCGAAATCCTGACCGCAGACGCCACCGACGCTGCGGGCAACACGGGGCCAGCAACCTCCGCAGCAGCGCCGGATATCACCCCACCGCAGGCCCCGGTTATCGTGTCGGTGATTGACGACGTGCTGAACACAACCGGTCCCGTGGACCAGAATGGGCTGACCAACGACCGGGCGCCGACCCTGAACGGCACGGGCGAACCCGGTTCGACCATCACGATTTTCAACGGCAGCGATATCATCGGCACGGTGGCCGTCCCCTCATCCGGCCTGTGGAACTTTACGCCGCCCTCACCGCTGGCCGATGGTACGTACGTGCTGACGGCGACGGCAACGGATGCCGCCGGTAACCCGAGCGGACAATCGAACGCGTGGACCATTATCGTCGACGGGACGGCACCGGCCGCCCCGGTGATTACGCAGGTCGTTGACGATGTGCCCGGACGAACCGGCTCGCTCGACCTCAATGAGACCACCAATGATTCAACCCCGACGCTCAGCGGTACCGCCGCGGCCAACGCCACGGTCACCATCCGCGTGGATGGGGTTGATATTGGAACCACCGTCGCCGATGGCCTCGGCGCGTGGAGCTTTACTCCGGACACCCCGATCGCTGAGGGTCAACATACCCTGACCGCCGTCGCAACTGACGCGGCGGGCAACATTAGCGACGTATCCAACAGCTGGGGCATCATCATTGACAGCGTTGCCCCGGATGCGCCGGTCATTACCCAGGTGGTGGATGACGTGCCAGAGCGCCTCGGCGCGCTCAACTCTGGCGACAGCACCAATGACACCACGCCGACGCTCAACGGCACCGCGGAGCCGGGCTCAACCGTCACCATCCGCCAGGACGGCGTCGATCTCACTACCATTGTGATCGACAGCAGCGGCACGTGGACCTATACCCCAACCACACCGCTTGTTAACGGCACCTATACCTTTACCGCCGTCACCACCGATGGAGCGGGTAATACCAGCCAGCCGTCAGGCGGCTTTACCCTGACCGTCGATACTACACCGCCAGCGGCGGCCACCATCGCCACCGTAACCGATGACGTCGGCGGCGTTAACGGGCCGCTTACCAGCGGCGACACCACCGACGACACCCAGCCGCTGCTGCAGGGCACCGCGCCGGCAGATACGGTAATCACCGTCTATGACGGTACCACCCTGCTCGGCACCGCGACCCTCGACGGCAGCGGCGGCTGGAGCTTTACCCCCGTTATCCCGCTCACCGACGGCCCGCATACGCTGACGGTTCATGCCACGGATGCCGCGGGCAATACCACCATCTCAACGCCGTTTGAACTGACGGTAGATACCGTTCCGCCAGCCACGCCGGATATCCCGGCAATCACCGTCAATCCTGACGGTACAGAAACGCCGCTGAACCCGGGAGAAACCACCCGCGACACCACGCCGACCCTGAGCGGCACCGGCAATCCGGGCGATACCGTGACCATCTACAACGGTGGGGTCAAGCTTGATGATGTGCTCGTGGACGGCACCGGCAACTGGACCTGGACGCCAGCTACCCCGCTGCCTAACGGCACCTATGACATTACCCTGACCGTCACCAATATGGACGGCACGGGCAACGAAAGCGCCCCGTCCCAGCCGGTCACCATCACCATTGATACCGATGCGCCAACAGCACCAGCAGCACCGGTGATTACCGACAGCGTCAGCCAGATAACCGGCCCCGTTCCCGATGGCGGAACCACCAACGATCCGCGCCCGATCCTGAGCGGCACCGGCACGGCGAATGACGTTATCAACATCACTGATACCGTTAACGGCACACCGACCATCGTGGGCACCGTGACGGTAGACAGCAACGGCAACTGGAGCTGGCGTCCTGACAGTAATATTGGGGAAGGCAGCCACGTCTATACCGCCACCGCCACCGATGAGGCGGGCAACGTCTCTGACCCGTCGCCAGCGATTACGATTACCGTGGATACCGTAGCACCGGATGTCCCGGTGTTTGACGCCGTCGGGGGCCAGCCGAATGGGGGCTTAATCACCGATGCGACGCCAACCGTCGGAGGTACCGGCACGACTGGCGACACGGTCATCGTTTACAACAACGGCGTTGAGGTAGGACGTGTCGATGTCGTTAACGGAGAATGGAGCTTTGTCCTGCCACCACAGCAGGACGGCCTGCTGAACATCACCGTTGCGGGAGTCGATGCCGCGGGTAACGTCAGCGCGCCGAGCCCGGTCGTTTCCGTCACGCTCGATACCCTTGCGCCGGAAATCCCCGTCATTAGCGCCGTTGCTGATAGCCAGCTGTCCAACAACCAGCTGTATACGCAGGACGGCACGCCAACCCTTACCGGGACCGGTGAGCCGGGAACTACCGTGATCGTTTCCGTAAACGGCACGCCATCTGCCGTGACGGTAACGGTGCAGCCGGATGGCACCTGGAGCTGGACTGCCGACGCGACGCTGCCGGATGCTACATATACCTTCACCGTCTCTTCCAGCGATCCGGCGGGTAACCTCTCTGGCAGTTCAGCACCGCTGAGCGTGACGGTCGATACCGTCGCCCCGGCCGATCCGGGCAACATGCTCCTGGCTGATGAAGGGACACCGCTGACCGGTACCGGCGAAGAGGGAAGCACCATTACCGTGAAAGACAGCGGTGGCACGGTCATTGGTACCGGCGTTGTCGGCAGCGACGGCAGCTTCTCCATTGCGCTAAGCCCGGCGCAGCTGGATCCAACCACGCTGACCGTGACCGCCACGGACGCAGCAGGAAATGCCAGCGCTGACGTGCCTTTTATCGTCACCGACTCGCCGCTTGAGCTGCCGCAGGTTCCCGTTATTACGGCCATCGTTGATGACGTGGACCCGGTCACCGGCGATGTGAAAGGCAAAACCACCAACGACACCACGCCAACGCTTACCGGTACGGCCGAAGCGGGCAGCGTGATTACTATCTATCAGGACGGTAGCACGACGCCATTAACAACGGTGACCGCCGACGGCAGCGGCAACTGGAGCTATACGCCGGCCGCGCTTGGCGAGGGGCTGCACACCTTTGAGGTGACCGCGACCGTCAACGGTGCCACCAGCGGCCGCTCTCCGGCGGCCAGCGTAACCGTCGATCTGACCGCGCCGGGCACGCCAGCTATTGGCTCGGTCATTGACGACGTGGGTCCTGTCACCGGTCCGCTGACCAGCGGCCAGACCACCAACGACAGCCAGCCGACCCTCACCGGCACCGGCGCAGTGGGTGATACCATCTCCATCTACAACAACGGCGTGCTGCTGGACAGCGTGGTGGTTGGTAATACCGGCACCTGGAGCTACACCACGCCCGCCCTGCCAGAAGGCAGTAATGTTCTGACCATCCGCGAGACCGATCCGGCGGGAAATCAGAGCGGTCCTTCGGCGGACTTCACCATCGTGGTGGATTCCATTTCCACCACGCCGGTCATCACCAGCGTAACGGATAATGTGGGCAATACCGCCACCCCGGTAGCCAGCGGCAGCGAAACGAACGACGCCACGCCAACCCTTTCGGGGACAGCGGACGCAAACAGCATCGTGACCATTTTCGATGGCGCTACCCAGATTGCCGTGGTTACGGCTGATGGCACCGGCGCGTGGAGCTTTACGCCAGGGACCGCGCTTGTCGAAGGGCCACACGCGTTCACGGTTCAGGCAACCGATCCGCAGGGTAACCTGAGCCTGGTCTCCGCCCCGTGGAGCGTGGTGGTTGACCTTACGGCGCCGACGGTTCCAACGCTGGATACGGTAAGTGATAACGTCCCTGGCGGCGTTACGGGCAACCTCACCAGCGGGCAGGCGACCAACGACAATACCCCAACGATTAGCGGCACCGGACAGGCAGGCAGCACCATCTACATCATGAATAACGGTACGCAGTTGGGTACGACGACCGTCGACGGAAACGGTAACTGGTCCTTCACCCCGACCACACCGCTGGACGACGGCAGCTACTCCCTGCGCGCGTACGCAACGGATGCCGCGGGCAACGCCTCGGCGAACTCGTCGGTCTTCGCCTTCACCGTCGATACCGCAGGCCCTGGCGTGCCGGTGGTGACCAGCGTGATTGACGATGTCGCACCGACCACGGGGACGCTCACGTCGGGTAACAGCACTAACGACGCGCGTCCGACCTTCAACGGTACGGGCGACGTGGGTTCTACGGTGCACGTGATTGTTGATGGCAACGAAATTGGCACCGCCGTGGTCAATGCCCAGGGAAGCTGGACCTTCACGCCGGGTACCGATCTGATCGACGGACCGCATGCCATTACTTTCAACGCCACCGACGCAGCGGGCAACGTGGGTACTGCAACGGCACCGTTTAACCTGACGGTGGATACGGGCGTGCCGTCTGCGCCGGTCATTTCAGCCGCGGCAGATAACGTGGGCAGTATTCAAACCCCGCTCACTTCCGGGCAAAGCACCGACGACACCACGCCAACGCTGAGCGGCACCGCGACGGCCAACGCCACGGTCACCATCTATGAAAACGGGCAGCCTGTCGGCACCGCGCTGGCAGACGGTACCGGTGCATGGAGCTTTACGCCATCCACGCCACTGGCGGCTGGCAGCCACACCTGGACCGCCACGGTCACCGATGCCGCAGGGAACATCAGCCCCTCCTCGCCAGGCTTTACGCTGGTTGTCGATAGCACGGCACCCACCGCGCCGGTTATCAGCCAGGCGATTGACGATGTGGGGAGCATTACCGGGCCAATCACGTCCGGGCAGACGACCGACGACACCGTACCGCGGCTGGTCGGAACCAGCGAACCGTTTGCCACCGTGAATATCTATGAGGGAACCACGCTGGTCGGGACGGGCACCGCAGACGGCAGCGGCAGCTGGAGTATCTTACTCAATACCACGCTGACAGAGGGAGCGCACAGCTTCACCGCGCAGGCTACGGATGCCGCAGGCAACACCAGCGCTTCGTCCGCAAGCTTCAGTCTGACGATTGACACCGCGCCGCCAGCGCTGCCGGTGCTCACCAGCATTCTGGATGACGTCGGCAATGCGGCAACGCCAGTCGCGAACGGAGGAATAACCAACGACGCGCAGCCAACCCTCAGCGGTACGGCGGAAGCGGGTTCTACGGTGAAAATCTTCGATAACGGCGTGCAGATCGGCAGCGTGATCGCCACCGGCGGGGCGTGGAGCTATACGCCTTCTCCGGCGCTGGGCAACGGCCCGCACACGTTGACCTTTACCGCCACCGATGCGACGGGCAATGCCAGCGCGCCAACCGCCGGGTACACGATTAACGTCGATACCCTTGCTCCGGCAGCGCCGGTCATCAGCTCGGTAATTGATGATGTCGGTAGCGTCATCGGTCCGGTAACCGGTACCAACCCGACCAACGACACGCGTCCGGCCCTGAGCGGGACCGCCGAAGCGAATGCAACGGTACGGATCTACGATGGCATCACGCTGGTGGGCACCGTCACCGCCGACGGCAATGGCAACTGGACGCTGCCGGAAACCACCACGCTGACGCAGGGCACCCACAACTTCACCGCCACGGCCACCGATGCCGCAGGCAACACCAGCCCGGCATCGGCCGTGACGACGATTATCGTCGATCTGACCGCGCCAACGGCCCCAACCGGAACCTTCAACGCCGACGGTAGCGTATTAACCGGCAATGCTGAAGCAGGCAGTACCGTCACCATCCGTCTCACGGACGGCTCGACGGTCACGACCACAGCGGGCAGCAACGGCACATACAGCTACACCTTCGTTAACAAACAGACTGAAGGCCAGACGCTGCAAATCACCGCCACCGACGCGGCGGGCAATATCTCGCAGCCCGGCTCGGCGCTCGCGCCAGTGGTGCCGCTCTCCGCCAGCAATAATGTCGAAGAGCTGGATCTCAGCACCACGGCCACCGTCACCAACAGCCAGTACAGCGACTACGGCTTCCTGCTGGTCGGCGCCGTGGGCAACGTCCTGACGCTGCTCGGTAATGACACCGCTCAGGTCAACTTCACCGTGGGCAGCGGCGGCAGCGCGGATATCGTCGTGAACGCCAACGCCACGGGCGCGGTGCTCTCTCTGCTCAACACCCTTGAGCTGGTGGTTCAGCGCTTTGACACCGTTAACAACACCTGGACTACCGTAGTCGATACCGGACAGCCGCAGTTTGCCGACCTGCTGACCCTGGGGGCAACCGGCGTTTCGCTAAACCTGACCGGGCTGGCGGACGGCAACTACCGCGTGCTGAGCTATAACACCAACCTGCTGGCAACCGGCTCCTACACCAGCCTCGACGTGGCGGTGAAAGAGACCGGGCCGGGCACCGTTACGGGCGACACCAGCCTCGGCGGTAACGTGATCACCGACGTTGACCCAACCGCAGGCAGCGACAACGCTCCGGCAGGGGCAACGGTCACGGCCGTCACTAACGCCCAGGGTGTCACCACCAGCGTCACTGCCGACGGCACGGTGATCCAGGGTCAGTACGGTACGCTGACCATTAACCGCGACGGCAGTTACACCTACGATCTGACCAACACCAGCGCATCGGTGATTGGCCGGACGGAGAGCTTCAGCTACACCATCACGCATAACGGCGTCAGCGCGTCGGCGAATCTGGTGCTGTCGCTGGGCACCGGTACCGCCACCAGCGGTATTGTCGCGGTTGACGATACGAACTCGCTGACCTTCGATACCACCGTCAACGCGATTAACAACGGTACGTCGTCCCAGGGCGGCTTTACCCTGGTGGGAATCAATCTCGGCAACACGCTGGGGCTGAACCTGCTGGACGATATGACCAATCCCATCATCTATAACGTGGAGGAAGGCACTACCCGCACCATGACCATCCAGGCCTCCGTGGGCGGCGTGGCGCTGGCGTCGGTGTTTGATCTGTACGTCTACAAGTTCAACAACGCGACCCAGACCTTCGAGCAGATGCGCGTTGAACCAGGCTGGCTGCGCGCGCCGCTGCTGGGCGGCACCTCGCCTCAGCTGACGCTGCAGCTGCCGGCCGGTGAGTACCTGTTCCTGCTGAATACGGCTGCGGGGATCACCGCCCTGACGGCCTACACGCTGAACGTGCTGCAGGATCATGTCTACAGCGTGGCGAGCGTCAGCGCGAGCACTACCGGGGACGTTCTGTCGGATGATATTGCGCCAGTCGGCACGCTGGTGACGGAAGTTAACGGCGTAGCGGTGAACAGCAGCGGTCTGACGAACATTACCGGCGAGTACGGTACGCTGAGCATCAACGCGGCCGGGGAGTACACCTACACCCTGAATAGCGGCGTCGGCGTTGACCACATCAGCACCCCGGATACCTTCGTCTACACCATTACCGCACCGGACGGCACAAAAGACACGGCTTCGCTCAACATCACCCCAACCGCGCAGCCGATGAATGCGGTGAATGATGTCAGCACCGCGATGGACGTGACGTCGGTACACCACACCGCCGCGTACTCGGATACAACCGTCGGGTCGGCGAGCTGGAACGCCGCGCTGCTCGCTTCAACCCAGGGCTCCGGCTCCGGCACCTTCGTGGTGGATGCCAATACCGCGCTGCACAACGTGGTGCTGTCGTTTAACGTCGCCTCGTTGCTGACGCTTACAGGGTTGACGGTTGACTGGACGCTGACCAACGGCGCCACCACCGTCAGAACCGGCTCGTTCAACGGCGGGCTGCTGCTGGGCGGCACGGCAACGGTCAACCTGACGGGTCTCGACCTGGAGGCGGGGACCTACACCCTGAGCTATACCGGCAGAATGGGGCCGCTGGGAGTAGGAAATATCACCATCACCCCAAGCGTCACCGGCACAAGCTACTCGCTGTCGCAGTTCGACGCCACGGGCACCCACACCGTTGACGGCAACATTTTCGACGGCACCGGTTCCGCAGGGACGATGGACCAGCTGCACTCGGTGGATACCCGCGTGAGCATTACCGGCTACGACGGCGTTACCACTACGCTGGATCCCTACACCGGCAGCACGCAGTCGAGCATCACGGGTCACTACGGCACGCTGGCGATTGCCGCAGACGGCAGTTACACCTATACGCTCAACCCGGGGATATCGCTCTCTACCATTACCACGAAGGAGGTCTTTAACTACACCCTGACCGATGCCAACGGCACCACGGACACCGCGTCGCTGACCATCAACATGGCGCCGAAATTTATCAGTTCGGAGCATAACGATGTGATTAGCGGTACGGCCTACGGCGACACGCTGATTTATCAGGTGCTGAACAGCACGGCGGGCAACGCGACGGGGGGCAACATCACCAGCGCTGGCGGCGACCACTGGACGAACTTCTCCCTGGCGCAGGGAGACAAGATCGACATTGGCGATCTGCTGGTGGGCTGGGACGGTAATACCGCCTCGCTGGGGAATTATATCAATGTCACGCAAAGCGGTAGCAACACTGTGATCTCCATCGACCGTGACGGCGCAGGGAGCACCTACACTAATACTGCACTCGTTACGCTTGATAACGTGCAGACCACGTACGACGAGCTTGTGAACCAGCAACACATCATTACCTGATAGCACCTGCAGGACATGACCCGGGCGCACAGCGCCCGGGCATAAATAATAAAGCTGTACTTATTTATTAGGGACAAGACATGGGAATAAAGATGCCTTACTGGTGGCTCTCGTGCTGCCTGATATCTGTACCCGCCATCGCGGCAAACCCGGCGGCAACCATCAATACCGGACAGCTCCGCGAAACGCAGGAACTCCCCTCACTGAATGGCCGCGTCGCCCCGGTGGCAGGCAAAGCCGCTCCCGGTTCACTACAGCTTGGCGAGGCCGTTAATCGCGCCGTCACCTGGCACCCGGCGATCGCTGAAGCCGTGGGCAAACTCTACGAACAGAACGAAGAGGTCGACGTCGCCAAATCGAAATACTATCCGCAAATCAACGCCGGCATGGACAACGGGTATTCCCACGACGGCGACCAGAACGGCTTTACGCCGTCGCTGGTGCTCTCTCTTTCACAGATGCTCTACGACTTCGGCAAAGTGGCAAGCCAGGTGCGGGCCGAAAACGCCGGGGTCGCCCAGCAGCAGGCCAACGTGCTGGTCAGCATCGACACCATCGCCCACGATACCGCTATCGCCATGGTGCAGGTGCAAACCTGGCAGCAGATGGTCGACACCGCCAAAGAGCAGCTTGACGCCCTCTCATCAATAGGCACCCTGACCCGCCAGCGTAACGACGAAGGGGCCACCTCGCTCTCTGACGTGGTGCAGACCGACGCGCGCATTGAAGGGGCGCGCGCCCAGCTGATGCAGTATCAGGCCAGCCTCGACAGCGCCCGCGCCACGCTGATGAGCTTTCTCGGCTGGAACAGCCTGAACGATATCAGCAATGACTTTCCGCAGAAGCTGGCCCGCAGCTGCGATATCGCCGAGCCGGACGATCGCCTGGTGCCTGCGGTCCTCGCCGCCTGGGCACAGGCGAACGTCGCTCAGGCTAACCTTGACTACGCCGACGCGCAGATGACGCCTACCGTCTCGCTGGAGCCGGAAGTTCGTCACTATCTGAACGATCGCTACGCGGGTAACGAAACGCGGGACCGCACCCAATATTCCGCCTGGGTGAAAGTCCAGATGCCGCTCTATCAGGGCGGCGGACTCACCGCCCGACGCAACGCCGCCGGTCACGCGGTGGAAGCGGCGCAGTCGACCATTCAGCGCACGCGCCTCGATGTCCGCCAGAAGCTGCTGGAGGCCCGCAGCCAGGTCATGAGCCTGCAAAGCACGCTGCAAATTCAGGGCCGCCAGGAGGCGCTCAGCGCCCGCACCCGCGAGCTCTACCAGCAGCAGTATCTCGATCTCGGCTCACGCCCGCTGCTGGACGTGCTCAACGCCGAGCAGGAGGTCTATCAGGCGCGCTTTACCCAGCAGCAGACCCTCGGTCAGCTGCATCAGCTGCAGCTCAACTGCCTCTATAACACCGGGCAATTGCGTCATGCGTTCGATCTTGATAACCGCACCATCCAGACCGTGGAGATCCAGCCATGAAGCAACGCGACATCCCGCAGGGGGAAACGATGACGGATGAGGCGCTGGAGCAGTGGGCTCAGGCGTTTGGCTTTGTCGCCACGCGCTACCGCGTTGCCTGTTCGCCAGGCTCGCTCGTCGCGGGCGCGCCGTGGCTGATAGGCAAACCGATGGTGCCCGCGCTGACTCAGCTTGCCCGTGAAGCCGGGCTGACGTTCCAGCTGCTGACGGCCGATCAGCAGTCGATCAACAGCTGGCGTCTGCCGGTGGTGGTGGCGCTGAACGACGGAAAAATCGGCGTGATCGAGAATTTCGACGGAGACGATACGCTCGAGGTCAGCTTTTTCGACGACAAGACATACACCAACCGCCTGTCGATGAGCGCAATGTTGCCCGCCATCCGCCACGTTATCGCCCTGCGTCCGCTGGCCGCGCTGAAAGACAGCCGCGTGGACGCCTACATCTCAAAGTACCGTCCGGACTGGCTCTACCGGCTGGTGATGCGCGACCTGCGCCCCTACAGCTGGGTGATGCTGGCGGCGCTGTTTATCAATGTGCTCTCCCTCTCCGGCATTGTCTTTTCCATGCAGGTGTATGACCGGGTGATCCCCGCCCAGTCCTACCCGACGCTTTACGTGCTGACCATCGGGGTGCTGATCGCCACCCTGTTTGGCTTTGTGCTGCGCGTTGCGCGCGGGCACATTATGGATCTGCTGGGCAAACGCTCGGATCTGCGCGTCTCTGATCGCGTGTTCGGCCACGCGCTGCGGCTGCGCCACAGCGCCATTCCGCGCTCCACCGGCAGCTTTATCTCCCAGCTGCGCGAGCTGGAGCAGATCCGCGAGATGGTCACCTCCTCCACCATCTCGACGATTGTCGATCTGCCCTTCTTCTTCCTGTTTGTGGTGGTGCTGGCGATCATCGCCCCGCAGCTGGCGTGGATCGCCCCGGTGGCGGCAGTGATCATGGTGCTGCCGGGCCTGCTGCTGCAAAAAAAGCTGGCCGAGCTGGCGAAGCAGTCGGCGCATGAATCCACCCTGCGCAACGCGGTGCTGGTGGAGAGCGTGCAGGGGCTGGAGGACATCAAGCTGATGCAGGCGGAGAACCGCTTTTTGCAGCAGTGGAACAGCTATATCCAGATCACCGCAGAATCCGGCCTGCGCACCCGCGAGCTGACCCAGAACCTGATCAGCTGGGGGATGACCGTCCAGAGCCTGGTTTACGCCGCCGTGATCGTGGTTGGCGCGCCGATGGTGATTGACGGCACGCTGACCACCGGCTCGGTGGTGGCCGCTTCGATGCTGGCCTCCCGGATGATCGCCCCGATGGCGACGCTGTGCGGCGTGCTGGCCCGCTGGCAGCAGGTGAAAGCCGCCAAAGAGGGGCTGGACAGCATTATGCAGCTTCCTACTGAAAATCAGCGTGAAGAGACGCCGATCCGCCAGGACGTGCTGCGCGGACACTATCTTTTCGAGCAGGCGCAGTTCCGCTATCAGCCGGAAGATCCGCGCATGGCGCTGCGCATTAACCGTCTGGAGATCAGGCCGGGCGAGAAAGTGGCGATCCTCGGGCGTAACGGCGCGGGCAAATCCACTCTCCTGCAGGCGATGGCGGGCGGCATGGATCTGGCGGCCGGCGAGTTGCGGCTCGACAACCTCAGCCTGCCGCATCTGGACGTGGCCGACGTGCGGCGAAACGTTGGCTTTATGACCCAGAACGCGCGGCTGTTTTACGGCACCCTGCGCGAGAACATCACCCTCGGCATGCCCCGCGCCACCGACGAGGAGATCTTCGAGGTGCTGGAGATGTGCGGCGCGGCCAGTTTTGTGCAGAAGCTGCCAAAGGGGCTGGACTACCCGATCATGGAGAACGGCGTGGGATTGTCCGGCGGTCAGCGGCAGTCGATTCTGCTGGCGCGGATGCTGCTGCGCGATCCGAATATCGTGCTGATGGACGAGCCGACCGCTTCCCTTGACGAACACACCGAGCGGGAATTTATCCAGCGCCTGGGGGCGTGGCTCGGCAACCGGACGCTGGTTGTCGCCACCCACCGCGTGCCGGTGCTGGAGCTGGTGGAGCGCGTGGTCGTGCTGAAAGATGGGATGCTGGTCATGGACGCGCCAAAAGCGCAAGCGCTGAACAACAGCCGCATGCAGCAACAGCAGCAGGCAGCAACCGGACGGGAGTGGAAAAATGAAAATCAGTCAGCGTGACGTAGCCGCGATGGACGATCTGGATAATGCGCTCGACTCCGAAAGCGGCTATACCGGCGCGCGGCGGATTGTGATCTTTTCGCTGCTGATGTTTGTGGCGCTGGGCGTCTGGGCGTGGTTTGGGATGCTGGATGAAGTCTCAACGGGAACCGGAAAAGTGATCCCCAGCTCGCGCGAGCAGGTGCTGCAGTCGCTGGACGGGGGGATCCTCACCGAGCTGAACGTTCACGAGGGCGATCAAGTGCAGGCCGGACAGGTGCTGGCGCGGCTGGATCCTACCCGCTCGGAATCTAACGTCGGCGAAAGCGCGGCGCGCTACCGCGCGTCGCTTGCCTCCAGCGCCCGTCTGTACGCCGAGGTGAACGATCTGCCGCTGAAGTTCCCGCCTTCGCTGGAGAAATGGACCGAACTGACCGCCGCCGAAACGCGGCTCTACAATTCGCGCCGCGCGCAGCTGGAGGACACGCAGCGTGAACTGCGTTCAGCGTTAGATCTCGCAAACAAAGAGCTGGCAATCACCCAGCGGCTGGTAAAAACCGGCGCCGCCAGCCACGTGGAAGTGCTCCGCCTGCAGCGGCAGAAAAGCGACCTGGAGCTGAAGCTCACCGACGTGCGTTCCCAGTACTACGTTCAGGCGCGCGAGGCGTTATCCAAGGCCAACGCCGAGGTGGATATGGTCTCGGCGATCCTCAAAGGCCGCGAGGATTCCGTCACCCGCCTGACGGTAAAATCCCCGGTGCGCGGGATCGTGAAAAACATCAAAGTCACCACCATCGGCGGCGTGATACCGCCCAACGGCGAGCTGATGGAGATTGTGCCGGTGGACGATCATCTGCTGATTGAAACCCGCCTCTCGCCGCGCGATATCGCCTTTATCCACCCGAACCAGGAGGCGCTGGTGAAGATCACCGCCTACGATTACGCCATCTACGGCGGGCTGCACGGGGTGGTGGAGACCATATCACCGGACACTATCCAGGACGAGGCCAAGCCGGAGGTGTTTTACTACCGCGTGTTTATCCGCACCAGCCAGGATTACCTGGTGAATAAGGCGGGCAGGCATTTCTCGATCGTGCCGGGGATGATTGCCACAGTGGACATCAAGACCGGAGAGAAAACGGTACTGGATTATCTGATCAAGCCGTTTAACCGGGCGAAGGAGGCGCTGAGGGAGCGATAGTCTTCGCCGGGCGGCGGCTACGATCTTCCCCTTCCCCCTCTCCCTAAAGGGGCGAGGGGATGATTCGCTGCTCGCAGTAATTTGTGGGGATTCTTCAGCCCTGTGGGAGAGGGCTGGAGTGAGGGCATCATGCCGCACCCACACCACAATCCCCCTTTTCTGGAATCCGCCTCGAAGAAACCGCTTTTAATGACGCCTTCCGCTTTCCTTCAGCCTGCATCAGGGTAACATAGCCGCCAATCGAAACGCACTTGCGCACTGTGCAAGAGTGCATTATTATCCACATAGCTTCATGGAGTGGAGCTCATAAGCGCTATGATTAATCATTTTCGTGATCAATGGCTTAAGGATTTTTTTCTGTACGGGAAATCAAGCAATGTGATCCCTTCAAGCCTTGAATCAGCCTTAGCGAGGAAGCTGGATATGATCAACGCTGCCACCTCGCACCGGGAGCTGAGATCCCCGCCAGGCAATATGTATGAATCGCTGAATCCCCCGCTTGCAGGGTACTCTGCGATTCGCGTTAACAGGCAATACAGGTTGGTATTCAGGTGGTCAGAGGGTAAAGCAGACGATCTCTACCTCTCTCCGCACAAGTACACGCCATACAAATGAGGCATTACCTATGACTCTTCAACAGGCTCTACGCAAACCCACTACGCCGGGCGATGTGTTGCAGTATGAATATCTTGAGCCGCTCAATCTGAAAATTAGCGATCTCGCGGAAATGCTTAACGTGCACCGTAACACCATCAGCGCTCTCGTTAATAATAATCGTAAACTGACGGCCGATATGGCAATCAGACTAGCCAAGGCGTTTGATACCACTATTGAATTCTGGTTGAACCTGCAGCTAAACGTCGACGTCTGGGAAGCGCAAACCAATTCCCGGACTCAGGAAGAGCTGAGCCGTATAAAAACGATTGCAGAAATCATGGCAAAAAGGAAATCAGGCCAGCCGGATGTGGCCTGAATCAAACCGGCTCTATAGCGCCACCTTTAATCCCCCACTGCCCCGGCGTTTTACCGGTCCACATTCTGAAAACCTCAATAAATGCGCTGACGCTGCTGTAGCCGCAGGACAGCGCAATCCATCCCACCGGCTTCCCCGCCGCCAGCCACTCCATTGCCTGCATGACGCGCGCCAGCTGCCGCCAGTTGACGAAGTTCATTCCCGTCTGGGCGCTAAATCGACGGTTAAACGTACGCACGCTCATCCCGGCATGGCTGGCATGGCCCTTGACCGTTTGATTATCATCGACACACTGCAGCAAATGGCTGACCACGTTCTTCAGACGCGGATCCGTCGGTACGGGCAGATAAAAGTGCACCTGAGACGTCAGGGCAAGCTCATCCAGCAGCAGGGTGAGCTTTCGCGGATCGTACTCGTTTTCTGCAACGCTTAAGCGGGAAAACAGTGCATGAGTGAGATCGTCGGGCTCGAACAGCGCGGGGGCATCGGGAAGCATTGCACAGCACGCAGGGTCAAGATAGATAGCGCAGCCTTCTATCGCGCTTTCAGAAAAGGCGGCGTGCTGCTGGCCCGGCGGGATCCAGCCAATATGGTTTGCGGGTACAACCGAACGCCCCTGTTGGGTCTCAATCACCAGCAGCCCCGTTGCAATACGCCAGAGCTGTCCGGTGGGATGGCTGTGCCACGCGGTGCGGTAACCGCCGGGATGGCGGAGCGTCTCTGTACCGATCATTTTATCCTGGCCGAAAATCGTTATTCATCGACGTATTACAGAAACTGCGCCGTCGACTGTCAAGGATAATGGTGGCTCAACTACACAAGGAGCCAACATGAGCATCATCACAACCCTGATAGCCCAGCCTGACAATACCCTACAGCGCGAGAAAATGGCGTGCCTGTTAAGCCGCTTGTTCAAAGGCGAATTAGATCCCGCAGAGGTGTTCACGCCCGATTACCAGCAGTACACGGATGGTCACACGCTTGATTTTCGGGGTTTTGTGCAGCACCTGAACCACGTCCGCTCGCAGATCCGCGCGATCGCATTCAGGGTAGAAGAGCTGGCCTGTCACGAGAATCTTTTAGCAGACCGGCACTGGGCTACGGTGACGTATCCAGATGGTCGCCAGGCGGAATTAGAGGTGTATATGTTTGCCGCACTGCGCGAGGGGAAAATCTGTCGTATCCATGAAGTGACGCAGACGATCGGCGGCGATGCTTCAGACCGCGCGCTCGCCCACGCCACGCAATAAGCTCACCCTGCGCGCACAACGGCAACTGCCGTTATGCGCGCTCTGTTACAGGGAGATCTTCAGGCGTCGAACCGCTTCTTTAAGCTGCTCATCCGTTGGGGTGACGAATGACATGCGCAGCGTTGTCGGGTCCGGTTCGTTGCAGTAGAAGAACTCGCCCGGTACAAACACCACGCCGTTGCTTAAGGTTTTTTCCAGCCATTTCGCCGTATTCATGCCGTTGTTCATTTTTGCCCACAGGAACATCCCGCCCTTCGGCTTGTGGAACGACATCACATCGCCCAGCTCGGCTTCCAGTTCCGTTGCAAACGTCTGGTATTTCTGGCGATAGGCCTCGCGGATCATTTTAATCTGGTTCGCCAGACGCCCGGTTTTCAGGTACTCGTAGGTCATCAGCTGGGACAGCGTGCTGGTGTGCAGATCGGTGGTTTGCTTGAGGTTTACCACCGCGCGCTTCAGCCATTCCGGCACCAGCACCCAGCCCACGCGGGTGCCCGGCGCGAGGATTTTGGAGAAGGTAGAGGTGTACACCACGTTATCCTCATTGCCGATATCTTTCGCATGGGCAATCAGCGGGCGGAACACGTCGTCGGTGTAGTTAATTTCGCTGTACGGATCGTCTTCGATAATCACGAAATCATAGCGCTTTGATAATTCCACCAGCTGTTTACGGCGCGCTTCGGAAAGCGTTACGCCGCCAGGGTTACCAAAGGTTGGAACGATATAAACCGCCTTGATGGTTTTCTTCGCCACCAGCGCTTCAAGTTCATCGACCTTCATGCCGTCGCCGTCGGTGCCGACGGATTCAAAATTCGCCTGTGCCAGGCCAAAGACCTGCAGCGCGGCGAGATAGGTAGGACGTTCAACGACAACCGTATCGCCCGGATTAATTAACGCACGCGCCAGCACGTCCAGAGATTGTTGAGAGCCGGAAGTAATGACCACGTCATCGGCCTTACAGGCGATGCCACGCCCCTCGCAGATGCGTTTAATTTCTTCGCGCAGCCCCGGTACACCTTCCGTCAGGCCATACTGGAACGCCTCGCCAAAATTCTGTGACAACACGGCATCGGCGGCAATTTTAAGCCCTTCGCGATCGAACAGGTCCGGATTGGGAATACCGCCGCCCAGCGAAATCACGCCCGCCATTTTGCTATGTTTTAATAATTCACGGATGGCAGATGATTGCAGGCCCTGCGCGCTGCTGGCGAGTTTGTTTGCAGACATTCTTTGATTACCTTCTTTTTTTATATTGTGCCCAATCTTAGCAGAATATGAGCAATAAATTCCGTTAGCTTAGGGAGGGGACGCAAATCCTGACGCCACAGTAAATGCACCGGCCTCGGCGCGGGCGTGAACGGCTCCAGCACACGCACCAGCCTGCCGCTTGCCAGCTCTTCCGCCACCAGCACTTCCGGTTGCAGCAGCAGCCCTGCCCCGGCTCGCGCAGCCATGCGTAAGCCGTAGCCGTCGTTGCATCTTAAGATCGCATCCCGCTTCCAGCGCACCTCCCCTTCCGCACCCGGCAGACGCCACTCGTTGCGCGCGGTCCACACCGTGTGCGACAGGCACAGATGATCCACCAGATCGGCGGGCGTCTGCGGCGTGCCGTGTCGCGCCAGATAATCCGGCGCGGCGCAGATCACCATGTTGTAGGGACACAGATATTTCGCCACCAGATCGTCATTGCGGATATCGCCAATGCGAATGGCCAGATCGACCCCCTCTTCCACCAGATCGACCATCCGGTTGGTGAGATCCAGTTCGATACGCACTTCCGGGTAGCGCTGCAAAAATGTGGCCGTCAGAGGGGCGATCGCGCAGCCGCCAAACGACGTGGGGGCGGTGACGCGCAGGGTGCCGGCGGGCGCCGCGCGCAGCCGTTCAACCGCGCTTTCGGCAATCGAGACCTGCTCCAGCACGCGCCTGGCCTCTTCGAAATAAACGCGTCCGGCGTCGGTCAGGCTCTGGCGACGGGTATTGCGCTCCAGCAGCCGCGTGCCGAGCTGAGATTCGAGCAGCGCAATATATTTCCCGACCATCACCGCCGACATCTCCAGCCGCGCCGCCGCGCCGGTGAAGCTGCCGCTCTCTACCACCGCGATAAACGTCTCCATGCCGCGAAGCTTATCCATATTCCAAACCCCTGGTTAGTAATCATCTAACTTTAGCCCAGTTTATCTGACTTTTTATTTATTAAAGAATGAGGGCTCACAACATGAGGAGTCGGATATGAAAATCGTCATTATTGGTGCCAGCGGTACGGTCGGTCGTGCCGTAACCGAAGAGTTAAGCCGTCGTCACGAGATCATCCGCGTGGGCCGCACGCGGGGCGACTACCAGGTGGATATCACCTCGCAGGCGAGCGTGCAGGCGCTGTTTGAGAAAATCGGCCCGGTGGATGCGATTGTCTCCGCCAGCGGCGGTCTCTACTTTGGCCCGCTCGCGACCATGAAGGACAGCGACTTCAACCAGGGCCTGCAGGACAAGCTGCTCGGGCAGGTGCGTCTGGCGCTGACCGGCCAGCATTATCTGAATGAAGGCGGCTCGATTACGCTGATAAGCGGGATTGTGGCGCACGAGCCGATTGCGCAGGGCGTAAATGCCACCACGGTCAATGCGGCGCTGGAAGGGTTTGTCCGCGCCGCAGCTTGCGAACTGCCGCGCGGGATCCGCATTAACCTGATTAGCCCAACGGTACTGACGGAATCCGCCGAAGCATATGACGGGTTCTTCCCTGGCTTTGAAAGCGTTCCCGCCGCGACCGTGGCCCAGGCCTACCGCCGCAGCGTGGAAGGGGTGCAAAGCGGGCGGGTGTATAAGGTAGGTTACTGAGCCTTACGGGCGGAAATCAGCACCAGCATCGGGCGCTCCGCCTCTTCGGACAATGCAGGCCAGGCGTCAATCTGCGCCTGCGTTGGTCCCCACTCATTGACTTCACTTATCGTTAACCCGGCCTTTATCAGCGCGTTAAGCGTGGTGCCCAGCGTGCGGTGGTATTTAATCACTCCATCCGCCAGCCAGTTGCTGACGCGCTGGCTTTCGTCCTGATAATGGTTCACGCCCCAGAACCGCTCGCCGCTGTCGTCGGTCAGCCAGCCCTGACGGGTGGCGCAGGTGTAAATTGGGTGCTCCATCGAGAAGACCAGGCTGCCACCCGGTTTTAGCGCGCGATGAACGTTGGCGAATAGCGTGTCCAGCTCCGGCAGGTAGTGTAGCGCCAGCGAGCTGTAGACCAGATCGAGACTGTTTTCGCGAAGCTGAAGAGATTCCAGATCGCTACGCTGATAGTGAATCTCCGCGTCATCAGTCAGTTCAGCCGCGCGGGCAAGCATTTTTTCTGAGATATCGACGCCCGTAACGTCAGACGCGCCCAGCTCGCGCGCCGCGCGGCAGAACCAGCCGTAACCGCAGCCGAGATCGATAACCGCTTTGCCGGTTAAATCAGGCAGCATTGCCTTGAGCGCAGGCCACTCAGGCGCACCGTCCAGCCCCTGCACCGAGCGCGGAAGCTGAGCGTAGCCTTCAAAAAACGCCGGGTTGTCGTAGATGTTTTGTGCCATGGCAGCTCCCTCTTTAAAAATGTGCATAGCAGTATACTGCATTGTCGGGTGGCGGTTTCACCTTACCCGACCTACGATCCCATGTTGACCCGGTAAGCGCAGCGCCACCCGGATCGCTTTTAGCCAACAACACCCCAGACGAGATTCCCCTTGTGGAACGTCGCGGTACGCGGAGAAATGCGCGCCACCGCCTCGGCGGAACAGGAGGCGTCCACCAGCACAAAGCTGGCGTCGTCCTGCGCTTTCGGCCATACGCGTTCACCTTTATCGTTCAGCGGCAGCACGTCGCCGGTAGCGATGCCGAGCGCGCGGGAGAGCGTCTGCTCGTTCGGGCGAATATAGAGCTGGGCGTACAGATTGGCTTTCTCCAGCATGTCACCCAGACCGTACGGCGACCAGTGGTCGATCACGCTGTCGGTGCCGGTCATAACAAACACGCCCTTCTCCCGCAGTTGCTTCAGCGGCATGTGCAGGGTGCCAATCGGCACGGTGGAGGCGATGGTCACCTGCTGCGCCGCCATGCGGGTGGCAATCTCATCCACCTGCTGCTCGTTGAGCGTCGCCAGCGCGAAGGCGTGGCTGATGGTCAGCTTCCCCTTCAGCTCCGGCGTTTTCTCCACGGTTTCCACCATGTAGTTCACCGCCGCCACGCCCGCCGGGCTGGTTTCATGGAGGTGAATATCCACCCCTTTGTCGTAATCCAGCGCAATCTGGAACATAGTATCGAGCGATTTCTCCATCGCGCCGTCAACGCTGGTTGGGTCCAGCCCGCCTACGTAGTGCGCCCCCGCCGGCATCGCCTCGCGCATCAGCTTTTCAGCGTTGGAGAGCAGCAGGCCGTGCTGCGGGAAGGCAACGATTTCGCAGTCAAAACCTGCGCTGCGGCGCGCCAGCACCGCCTGCAAATTTTCCAGGTTTTTCAGGCCGGAAACCGGCTCAATATTGCAGTGGCTGCGGGCGATGGTGGACCCTTTGGACTGGATCAGGTCGATCAGCTTTTCGGCGCGTTCTTGCGTGTAGGGCTGTAACTCCGGCAGCAGCTTCTGCTCCAGGCGGATCATGTCCTGAATGGTGGTGCCCGCCGGACGGTTCAGGGAGCGCCACGGGCCGCCGTAGAAGGTTTTATCCAGGTGAATGTGCATGTCGCGCATCGCCGGAAGCATCAGCTTTTTACCCGCGTCGTAGTGCGGCAGGGTCGCGTCGGCGTGGCTGCCGTTGTCGCGCAGGGCGACAATTTTCCCGTCTTTAATCTCCAGCGTTTTCAGCTCGGTGCGGGTGCTCGTCGCCACGCTGCCCTCGAAATTAAACCCGGCTTCAAGCAGCACGTTGTCCAGATAGTAATGCTTTGCAGTGATGTTCATCGGTTTCCCCGTCTCGCAGGTTGCCTTTGCAGTGTCGGCAGCATACGCGACGGAGCCGGTTGCGCCAAACAGCGCGCAGGCGGTGACCATTTTGCCGCTCTGGCTGATAAACTCGCGGCGGCTTTTGTTTTCACTCATCTTATCTTCCTTCATTAACAATGTGGGTACCCGTTTCACCGCGCAGCGCCGCGGGCAGGCAGTCCGGCGAGGTGATGATCACGCGCCTGCCGCCGTGGCGTAAAAATGCCAGCGAGGCGACGATTTTGGGCAGCATGCTGCCCGCCGGAAAGTGGCCTTCGTCCATGTAGCGCGTCATCTGCGCTACATTGACGGTGTCCAGCGTCTGCTGGTCTGGCTTGCCGAAGTTAACGCAGACTTTCTCCACGCCGGTGGTTATCACCAGCACGTCGGCGCAAATCTCACGGGCCAGCAGCGCGGTGGAGAGATCTTTATCGATAACCGCATCCACGCTCTGGTAATCCCCCTGCTCGCTGCGCACCACGGGAATGCCTCCGCCGCCCGCGCCGATGACCACAAAACCTTTCTGCGTTAGCGCCTTAATCGCATCCGCCTCGACGATGCGCAGCGGCTGGGGCGAGGCCACCACGCGGCGATAGCCCCGGCCTGAATCCTCGACAAAATGCCAGTCCGGGTGCGCGAGCTGTAGCTCGTCGCGCTGCGCCTCGCTGAAGAACGCGCCGATCGGTTTTGTCGGGTGCGTAAAGCCGGGATCGTTTTTATCCACCTCCACCTGGGTGACGACCGTGACCGCCTTTTGCTCGCCGCGCGCCGCCAGGCGGTTGTTGAGCGCCTGCTGGATCAGGTAGCCGATGCCGCCCTGGGTATCCGCCACGCAGTTTGCCAGCGGGGTCAGCGGCAGCCCTTCCCGCTCGTGAGCGATCTCGGCGCGGCGCAGATCCAGCCCCACCTGCGGGCCGTTGCCGTGGGTGAGGACGATGTCATAGTCGGAGGCCAGCATTTCGAGCACCGACTCGGCCACCGCTTTGACCGCCTGCGCCTGATGTTCAACCGACTGGCTGGCGTTGTCTTTGATAATGCTGTTGCCGCCGATGGCGACGACCATAAGCTCTTTCATACGTTTTCCTTCGCAACAGTAACTTCAGCGCTCGCAACTTCGCGGCTGTCGAGGAAATGCTTCACCACAAACATGCCGCCCATCATCAGGTAGGCCGTGACGAACATCAGGGAACTGCCCTCGGCAAAGCCCACCACTGGCGCGTGGATCACGCCAAACAGCGCCAGCAGCGCGCCTCCTGCGGCGGCGACGGCCCCACGCAGCGGTTTGTTAATGATGGCGAAGATAGCGATACAGCCCCAGAGCATGCTGGCGAGCGGTGCACCGTTGCCGAGGTGCATCAGCCCCTCGTAGTAGATCCCTTTGCTGTGCAGCACGTCGGTGCCAATTTTCGCCGCGCTGGTTCCCGCCGCGCTCATCACGCTGTTCATCATGGTCAGCGCCCAGTTAGCGATCCACGGGAACAGGCAGATAAAGATGACGGGCACCTCCACTTTCGGCGTTTCCCGCACCACCTGGTTGGCGGTGACTACGCCGATAAACACCAGAATCGGCACGATAGCGGTCATCGGTATGATGGCGAGCATAAAGGCCCCCAGCCCGAACAGCGGCACGATGAACATGGTCACGCCGGACGCCAGCGTGTAGCCGATGCTCGCCCCCATCGCCTTCCAGCCGGGATGGCCCACGTAGACCGTGACCGGGAACGGGTTGCCCATCAGGCAGCCGAGCATGGAAGCCAGGCCGTTCGCCAGCATCACCTTGCGGGTCGGGTACTCATCCCCCGCCGCGTGGGCGCTTTCGATGTTCTCCAGGTCAAAGATGTAGTTCGCCAGACCCAGCGGTACGGCGGACGCCAGATAAGGCAGCGCGTGCGGCAGGCCCTGCATAAAGCTGTCCACGTGCACTTCCGGCGGATTAAAGCCGAAGGAGGACATAGACGCTTTAATGGCATCCGGGCTTTGCAGTCCGGAAATCCACGCCAGCGCCGTTCCGGCAATCAGCAGCAGCAGGCCGGTCGGGATTTTGGCGAAAATCGGCTTTTTACCGAACCAGTTAATGAAGATCAGCAGCAGAACGATGAACGACACGGTGGGCGCTTCGAACGCCTGCAACATCGGGTTCATCGCCAGCAGCAGCAGGCCAAGACCGGACAGGCACGACAGCAGCACGGTACGCGGGATCATCTTGCGAATGGTCTCCCCCAGGAACGAGCCGCCCGCGAGGATCATTGCTTCCACAAAGCACCACACCAGGCCAATCTGAATCGCGAAATCCGCATCCCCGGTTTGCTGGTAGACGGGCATCAGAACCAGAAAGGTCACGGTAAAAATCGAGGGTGCGCTCGGGCCGGACGGCAGCGCGGTGACGTCCGTACGTCCGGTGGTGCGCGCCATTTGCAGACCAAACCATGTGTAGCATAAGCTCGCTACCAGCACCGCCAGCCCGAAGGCCGGCGCGATGCGTCCATAAACAATCTCCTTCGGGATGCCGACGACAAAAATGAGCAACCCCATCATGGTCAGCAAATTAGTCAGGTTGTTGGTCATCAACCCGAAATAGGCCGCCCAGTCACCTCTTTTCCACTCCAGTTTCATGTTTTTCATGGATGCATACCTTATAGAACGTAGCGATCGCGGAAGGTCAACAGCGCCTTTTCAAAACAGCTAAACGGCGGGTGAACGATGCCCGCCCCAATCATGCCGATGCCCGCGTCTTTGTGGGCAATGGCGGTGTTGATCACCGGCAGAATGCCGCTGCCCGCCACTCTGGTGATGTCGATGGCGGTTGGAATGCCCATAAACGACAGCAGCGGAATGGTGACGTTCGGGTTCTCGCCGAGGGTGATTTCGCGCATCTGGCGCGAGAAGTCGATGGCTTCCTCCACCGTGCCGCCCACTAGCGCAACGATGGCCGGTGCCGTCGCCATCGCAAAGCCGCCGATGCCGTAGGTTTCGGTGATGGCGCTGTCGCCAATATCCAGTCCGGAGTCTTCCGGCTTGTAGCCCGCGAACATCGGGCCAATCACCTGTTGCGCCGGGCCGGTAAACCACTGCCCCGGCAGGCCGGAAACGCGCAGGCCGAACTCGTAGCCGTTGCGCGCCATGGTGGTCACGACGGTGCTGTATTCAATGCCGTGAGCGGCATCCAGCGCGGCTTTACACATCGCCATCCACGTCGGGCCGGAGAAGTAGTCGCTGCTGGCGACAAACTCGAACACCTCACGCTGCTGCTCCACCGGGTAGCCCGCCTGAATCAGCCCCGGCGTCAGCGCCTGGATCAGCAGCGTGGTGCCGGCGTTGTTGCGGTTGTGGCACTCGTCGCCCATGTGCAGCGCCTGGGCCAGCATCAGGCGCAGGTCGATTTCGCCGATGATATTCATCGCGTCGCGCAGCATCGGGCCGAGCACGTCGCGCATCCAGTTCAGACGGTCGATCACGCTCTGGTCGTTAGCCCCCATGCGCAGGATCTTCGCCATCTGCTCGCTGAGGTTGGTGAACGCCCGGTTGCCGTAGGTTTTGTTCTCAACGATGTGCATAAACATTGACGCGGAGGTGACGCCCGCCATGGAGCCCACGCAGTCGTGCTCGTGGCACGACGAGAAGGTGATCTCACCTGAAGCCGCCAGCCTTGCGGCATCCTCCAGATCCGTTGCCAGCCCTTCAAATACCAGCGCACCGGTAACCGCGCCCTTCATCGCCCCGCACATGTTTTCCCATGCGACGGGCGGACCGGCGTGCAGAATGGTGGTGCGGGTCATGCCCGGCACTACGTTAATGGCCTGGTCATAGCCCACCAGCACCGGGTGAGACTGGATAATGCGCTCAAGGGCGATTTTGTTCGCGGCGGCGATCTTCTCCGCCAGCGGTTTCTCTGCCAGCTGGTCGAGCGCTTCAACAACCTGCATATTGCCCTGCCCCGGCGGCGTCCAGTCGAGCTGGGTCACGGGAACGTGCTGCTTTTTGAGGTCGTCGCTGAACATCGCAATGCCGACGTTAATGACGTTAAGCGGCTGGTTGAATAAAGTGGTCATTATGCTTTCTCCCCTTTGCAGACAAATTCGCGTGCCAGTAATCCGGTGTTGGTGCTGCTGCTGGCCCAGATGACGCCTGCGTCGGTCAGCCGCTGGCACTGCTGCGCCAGCGACTGCGGATCCTGGTCGGTGCCGAGCACGTAGCCGAGGATCTCCAGCGGACGGTTATCGGCTTTCGCGATCGCCTGTGCCTCTTTGATCGCGTCGATCATCACCCCCACCGGATCCTCGTGCGCGCCAAAGCCGAGCACGAAGTCCATCACGATGACGCCCACCTGCGGATCGCGCGCCTCCTGTAGCAGACGGCTGATGCGGTTGGTCGGGTCGATCATTGGGTGCGGTTTGCCGTTGGTGAAGTCGTCGTCACCGAAGTCAAGGAAGGTGTGGGCCTGGCTGACGCTGATGTCCTTCAGGCGCTTAGCCGGATCGGGCTGGATGTTGCTCCAGACATCGTCGAACTTCTCCAGCGCGGCAAACATCGCCTCGTCGCACAGGGTGCCGCCGCAGAACAGGCCGCGAATGTACTTCTGCTGTGGGGTCAGGCGGGCGCGCACCTCTTCAATCAAAGGCCAGTTGAGCGGATGCAGATCCAGGGACTCTTTTTTAATGCCGGTAAGCAGCACCGCCTTCAGCGCCGCTTCTTTGGTGCCACGCGCAAACTGCAGGCCGTCTTCATCGGCGGGCGGTTCGCTGCGGCCGAGGAAGCAAACAACCACCGGCTTGCGGCAGGCCCTGGCGCGGGCCAGCACCTTTTCTGCCACCGCTGGCGCAGGCGGCTTGGAGATGAGCGCAATCACCTGAGTGCCCTCATCCGCCTCAAGCATGTCGATGGCGTCGAGCATCATCAGGCCGCCGATTTTTTCGCTGAGATCGCGCCCGCCGATGCCGATCAGCTGCGACACGCCGCCGCCGAACTCGTGAATGCGCACGCTCAGCTCCTGGCTGCCGGTGCCGGAGGCGCCAACAATCCCAATCGGCCCGCGACGCACCGCGTTGGCGAAGCACAGCCCCGCACCGTTGATGATGGCGGTCCCGCAGTCTGGCCCCATCATCAGCAGCCCTTTCTCATGCGCAAGCTGTTTCAGCGCCAGTTCGTCCTCCAGCGACACGTTATCGGAAAAGAGCATGACGTTAAGATCGTTTTCCAGCGCCTGACGCGCTTCGCGGGCGGCAAAGGTGCCGTTGACGGAAATGACCGCCAGGTTGCTGTCCGGGCGATGAGTTTTGGCGCTGGCAATCGTCGCGTAGCGTGCTTCATGGGTGCCGCCGCTCGCTTTATGGGTAAATAAAGCTTCTATTTCCGCCAGCGTTTCATCGTTCGCCGCGTCGCCTTTAATCACGATCATCAGGTCGCCATTTTTGGCTTCCGCTAATTCCGGCGTGAGCAGCCCGAGGTTTTTCAGAACGCCTTTATTCATTTCCGTCGCCATCGCCACAAACGCCTGTTCGACGCCCGGCAGTTTATTGGCTTTGGTGGAAACCGACATTAAGGAAACCGAATCGAAATACGTGTTCTTTTTTATGACGATTTTGGTTGGCATTGTTTTCTCCTGAATACGGATAAAAGGGGGCCGCCGTCGCGCAGAATGCACGTCGGTAAAAATACTGTTTGAATTAACGGCCAGCCGGACGTGGCTGGCCGAATGCGTTATGCGCCCGCCGCCAGCAGCAGGTCGGCTATTGCATCGAAGCCTTTTTCCCGCGCCAGTTCGAGCGGGGTTTTGCCGTATTTATCGGTCATGTGCGGGTTCGCGCCGTGGTCCAGCAGCAGCTTCACAATTTCCTGCTGCTTTGCGCCGCCGTCATTCAGCACGATGGCTTCCAGCAGCGGCGTCCAGCCGACAAAGTTAGTGTGGTTGACGTTAATATCGGTTTTTTCCAGCAGCTCGCGCACGATTTCAACGTGGCCTTTTTCACTGGCAGGGGTAATGCCCACGCCGCCGAAGCGCGTCAGACGGTCGAGATCCGGATTAGCCGGAAGAACGATGCGCAGCAGGGTTAAATCATTAGTCAGGCAGCTTATCAGGAAGGGGTTAAAACAGGTCTGGTCCTGTTTATCAATATCCGCGCCGGCGGCAATTAAAAATTCCACGCAGGCATAATGCTTTTTCAGGCTGGCAATAATAATGGCGGTTCTTTTCTGGCGGTTGGTGGCGTTAATATCCACGCCGTTATCCAGGCAGGCTTTTAGCGCGTCGATGTTGCCCTCTTCTGCCGCCAGCAGAAATTCCGTAACGAGTGCGTTTGCAGACATATTCAGTCTCCCAATGTTTCACTTCTGATGACCTGAGAATAGCAACAGCCTGGTCACAAAAGAATCCGCTTAAAAATGATTCATCGACACGCAATTCATTGTTGAGTTAAATTCAACAGTCAGGCTAAAACGTGCGTCTGTGCAACCTTTTTCTTATGGTTTACCGATTTTTTAGCGCCTCAGACAGCATTATCCTTATGGTTGTAAAAGCCTTGCAGGACGCGGCTCAGCGTAAATAGTCAGAACTGTGACACACTTCAAATATGATGTAACGGCGCTGTTAAAATATGTTCAAAACTGATGGCTGAGGATGCTGTGATATGAATTCCATCTTTACCGAAGAGAACCTGCTGGCCTTCACCACCGCGGCACGCTTCGGCAGCTTCAGCAAAGCCGCCGCCGAGCTGGGTGTGACGACCTCCGCCATTAGCTACACCATTAAACGCATGGAGACCGGGCTGGACGTGGTGCTGTTTGTGCGCAACACGCGCAGCATCGAACTGACGGAGTCCGGGTTTTATTTTTACCGTAAGGCCACCGATCTGTTGAACGACTTCCACGCCATCAAGCGCGGGATTGATACCATTTCGCAGGGCATCGAGGCGCGAGTGCGCATCTGCATTAATCAGCTCTTGTATACGCCGCGCCATACCGCGCGTTTGCTGCAGGTGCTGAAAAAGCAGTTTCCCACCTGCCAGATCACGGTGACGACCGAGGTGTATAACGGCGTCTGGGATTCGATCATCAACAATCAGGCCAACATCGCGATTGGCGCGCCGGATACGCTGCTGGACGGCGGCGGGATTGATTACACCGAAATTGGCGCCATTCGCTGGGTGTTTGCAATCGCGCCGGAACATCCCCTCGCCTTTGTTCCCGAACCGATAGCGGAGAGCCAGTTGCGCCTGTACCCCAACATCATGGTGGAAGATACCGCGCATACCATCAACAAGAAGGTCGGCTGGCTGCTGCACGGGCAGGAGGCGATTCTGGTGCCGGATTTCAACACCAAGTGCCAGTGCCAGATTCTGGGGGAAGGGATTGGCTTTTTGCCGGAATACATGGCAAGAGAAGCGATGGAAGACGGTCTGCTCATCACGCGGCGTATTAACAATCCGCGTCAGGACTCGCGCATGCTGCTCGCCACGCAGCATGCGGCGACCGGCCAGGTGACGCGCTGGATCAAACAGCAGTTTGGCCCGGAAGGCGTGTTAACCGGTATATACAGTGATTTACTGTGGCGTGCTTAGTTTTTCGTCTGCACCCAAAACGCGTGGATAAGGCCCGGGAAGTAACCCAGGATGGTCAGAAGGATATTCAGAATAAACGCCCAGCCCAGTCCCTTGCCAAGCAGCACGCCCAGCGGCGGGAGAATAATCGTAAAAACAACGCGCCAAAAACCCATAATCACTCCGTGCAAGCTAACCAATTGAAAATTAAAAAGAGACATTTCTCTAAGCATAGCCAGTTTACGGGTTACTGCCATTCGTCTCTCGCGCTTTTACCTGCTTTTACCCTCTTTACACTGGCTTAAGCCCTTCCTTAAATGTTCTACTACTCATAAATTGACCGTAAGGAAACACCATGTCTCTTTCTCTTATTTCGCCACAGCAGGCGAACGCGCTTATTAAAGAAGGCGCAAAACTGATTGATATTCGCGATCCCGACGAGTATGCCCGCGAGCATATTCCGGCAGCACGCTCCATACCGCTGGATTCTTTACCCGGCGGGCTCAACGCTGCCCCTGGTGAAACGGTGATTTTCCACTGTCAGTCCGGGAGACGGACATCAAACAATGCTGCGCGACTTGCGCAGGCAGCGTTGCCGGCTCAGGCCTTCGTGGTTGAGGGGGGCATTCAGGGCTGGAAGCAGGCCGGGCTGCTGACCGTTGAAGATAAATCCCAGCCGCTCCCGCTGATGCGGCAGGTACAAATTGCCGCCGGGCTGCTGATCCTCTGCGGCGTGGTGCTGGGTTATAGCGTCTCCAGCGGCTTTTTCCTGCTGAGCGGTTTCGTCGGTGCCGGGCTGCTGTTCGCCGGTGTGACAGGTTTTTGCGGTATGGCACGGTTGCTGAAAGTGATGCCGTGGAACCGTCATACCTCATAAGCAGTAATCAATGAATTACGCTGTACCCGGCATCAGACGTCGGCTAAGGTGAAGATCGCTAAAACGATGAGGAGGTTATATGTTTTCTGTCGGTGATTATGTGCAACCGCTTAAAGGCGGCCCAAAGCTGAAAGTGCTCGAAGTGAACGGTGAAAACGTGGTGGCGGTACAGGCCAGCAATGAACAAGGCGAGAAATATACGCTGAAAGCGGCCGATTTGGCGCCGTATACCGAAGAAGGTGATTTCGGCGTCTGCTGAACAGACAACCGGGCGGCTTGTTCCGCCCGGTCCACGTATTAGATCAGAAAATCATCCAGTGATTTACCCTCTGCCAGCGCTCTGGCAATAGGCTTCGGCGTGCGGCCCTGGCCGGTCCACGTTTTTTCTTCACCGTTCTGGTCAATAAAGCGATATTTCGCTTCACGCGGTTTACGCTTTTTAGTCGGTTTACCCGCCTGCGCCAGTTCTGAACCCAGCAGGTCAGTCGGAGAAATACCATCGGCTTTCATCAGTTCCAGCAGGGTATTAATTTTTTCCTGCTGTTCAGCGCGCTGCTGCTCTAATTCCGCCAGCTCATTGCGTTTTTCTTCAGTAACGACCCTGACCTTTTCCAGCATTTCCTCAAGAACGTCCAGGGTTAATTCTCGCGCCATCGCGCGCAGGGTTCGGATATTATTAAGATTCTGTAACGTCAAAGACATATTATTGAAAACCTTTTCTTTGGGGTAAATAGATAAATCGCCCCAAGAATAATTCATTTCAGTTGAAATATCTACCCAAAGGTCCAAACGGGCATAAATGTAAATATATTTAAATATCGCCGTTAATAATAGTGCATAGCATTGGCGGGAAACACGTAGATCTAATCACCGAATCAATATAAATGGTCAACTTTAATCCAAATCACAGCATACTGCGCTCTCATCAGGGGAGTGGATTTCTGCGTCAAAAGCAGAACACCTAAGCCACTGATTTATATAAATAAAATATTTGATGAGACAGATTATAACGAACCGGATAAAAAACAATCAATTTTAGAGAATTTTGTGGACAAAAGGCGAGTAAATAAAAATTAATCACTAGTTGTTAGTTCAAACATAGAGATATACGCTATACACCTCAAACAAACCAACCTAAAGCACTAGCCGCTGAAGGAAAACCGATTCCACTGCGTTCTTCTCAAGGAGTTCAGACATGTTCTCGCCGCAATCTCGCCTGCGCCACGCGGTGGCGGATACATTCGCGATGGTTGTCTACTGTTCCGTTGTGAACATGCTGATTGAAATATTCCTCTCCGGAATGACCTTCGAGCAGTCACTTTCTTCTCGTCTGGTGGCGATCCCGGTCAATATTATTATCGCATGGCCTTACGGGCTATACCGCGATGCCGTTATGCGTTTCGCGCGCCGCATCAGCCCGGCGGGCTGGATGAAAAATCTTGCCGACGTGCTGGCGTACGTCACGTTCCAGTCGCCGGTCTACGTGGCTATTCTCCTGACAGTGGGCGCGGACTGGCACCAGATCGCCGCAGCGGTCAGTTCGAATATCGTGGTATCAATGCTGATGGGTGCGGTATACGGCTATTTCCTCGACTACTGCCGCCGCCTGTTTAAGGTCAGCCAGTACGGCCAGGTAAAAGCGTAATGTGAAGCGACTGGCGAAAGCCAGTCGCAGATTTACTGTACGTCGCCAAACAGTCCCTTCAGAAACCGCTCCAGCGCCATACGCGAACTGAAACCGTGCGGAATACCATAATGCTCATGCCGTTCACCGCCTAAATAGAGCGGAAATTGCTGATAGTGATCGCAGGTTTTAATATCCGAGGCAGGCTCAGCAAATGACAGACTTCTGTCTTTCAGCGTCGGGTGAATAATGAGAGCGGTACGTCCCATCCTGGCTTCACGATTAACATAAACATAATTCTCGCCGCGGCGATATCCATACGCTTTTGGCGTCACCTCATCCATGGTGAATCCCTCTTTTTCAAGAACGCGTGCCACCTCGTCAGGTCGTAAATACATATCTTTTCCTCGTTATCTTTTCCTGCCCGGCAACCTTACAGTAATCAGCATTAGCAGGGCTTTCAGAATAGTCCATAAACTGGCGGATAACGCGTGACGCGCTTCAGATATTAAATTTCTGAACTAAACTAAACGGGAACACAAAATTACGGAGGATCGTATGTTTAACAGACCGAACCGAAACGATATTAACGACGACGCGCAGGATATTCGTAATGATGTCAGCCAATTAGCGGACACGCTTGAGGAAGTGCTGAAATCCTGGGGATCCGATGCGAAGGATGAAGCAGATGCTGCGAAACGTAAGGCTCAGTCTCTGCTCCGTGAAACCCGCGCCCGTATGAACGGACGTTCACGCGCTACGCAGGCGGCCTGCGACATGGCAAGCTGTGCTACGACCTTCGTACGTGAAAAACCACTGTGTACACTGGGAACCGTCGCGGCGGTCGGCATTTTTGTCGGAGCCCTGCTCAGCCTGCGTAAGTAAGCCCGCATTCTCAACCCCGGTAGCCTCAGGCGCCGGGGCTTTTTTATGCCTGTAAGCCTGAAAAACCCGTACAGCCCGCCCTGCCCCGCTGTGCTCATCATCAGGGCAATATTAATCTGAATTTCCCATATCTTGTATGGTTGAATCTTTTATCAACTACATCTAGTATTCTCTATAGAAAGACATACACTCTATGACGCGTTAACTCGCGCCGTTTTCTCATTCTAAATGGAAATACGAATCATGAGCATTATTATTTACACTCGTAACGATTGTGTTCAGTGCCACGCCACCAAACGGGCGATGGAGAGCCGAGGCGTGGCGTTTGAGATGGTAAATATCGACCTGGTGCCCGATGCCGCGGATACCCTGCGCGAACAGGGATTTCGTCAGCTTCCGGTGGTGGTTGCCGGTGATACCAGCTGGTCTGGCTTTCGCCCGGACATGATTAACCGCCTGAGCGCTCAGGCCACGCGTGCATGAGTGGGCTGGTCTTCTTCTCCAGCAGCTCAGAAAACACGCTGCGCTTTATTGAGCGCCTCGGGCTGCCAGCGGTGCGTATTCCGCTCAATGAGCGGGAGCGCATTCAGGTAGACGAACCTTACATTCTGGTGGTGCCCAGCTATGGCGGCGGCGGTACGGCAGGAGCAGTACCTCGCCAGGTGATCCGCTTTCTGAACGATCCTCATAACCGGGTACTGATTCGGGGCGTGATCGCGGCGGGCAATCGTAATTTTGGCGATGCCTTTGGCCGCGCCGGGGATGTCATCTCTCGAAAATGCGGCGTGCCGTATCTCTATCGTTTTGAACTGATGGGGACACAGCAGGACGTAGAAAACGTGCGTAAAGGAGTGAACGAATTTTGGCAACGACAACCGCAGAACGGGTAATTCAGGCGACGCCGGACTACCACGCATTAAACGCGATGCTTAACCTCTATGACCGGGAGGGGCGCATTCAGTTTGGCAAAGATCGCGAGGCGGTAGAGGCTTTTTTCGCCGCCCACGTGCGGCCCAACAGCGTGACGTTTGCAAGCCAGAATGAACGTCTCGACTATCTGGTTAACGAGGGCTACTACGAGGAGCGCGTCCTGGCCCGCTACGATCGTCCCTTCGTGGTAAGACTGTTTGAACGTGCGCACGCCAGCGGTTTTCGCTTCCAGACGTTTCTTGGCGCATGGAAGTATTACACCAGCTACACCCTGAAAACCTTCGACGGCAAACGCTACCTGGAAAGCTTTGAAGATCGCACCGTGATGGTGGCCCTGACGCTGGCCCAGGGCGATGAAGCGCTGGCTGAACGGCTGACGGAGGAGATCCTCTCCGGCCGCTTCCAGCCCGCCACGCCGACGTTTCTCAACTGTGGTAAAGCCCAGCGCGGCGAGCTGGTCTCCTGCTTCCTGCTGCGCATCGAAGACAATATGGAGTCGATTGGCCGTGCGGTGAACTCGGCGCTGCAGCTTTCCAAACGCGGCGGCGGCGTGGCGTTTCTGCTCTCGAACCTGCGGGAAGCGGGCGCGCCGATCAAGCGCATCGAAAACCAGTCCTCGGGCGTGATCCCGGTGATGAAGATGCTGGAAGATGCCTTCTCCTACGCCAACCAGCTTGGCGCGCGCCAGGGGGCGGGGGCGGTTTACCTGCACGCGCACCACCCGGATATTCTGCGTTTTCTGGATACCAAACGTGAAAACGCCGACGAAAAAATCCGCATCAAAACCCTGTCGCTCGGCGTGACGATCCCGGATATCACGTTTAAGCTGGCCAAAGAGAATGCCGACATGGCGCTCTTCTCGCCGTATGACGTGGAGCGGATCTACGGCAAAGCGTTTGGCGACGTGGCGATAAGCGAGCTTTATGACGAGCTGGTTGCAGACGATCGCATCCGCAAGAAATACATCAACGCCCGCGATTTCTTCCAGACGCTTGCGGAAATTCAGTTTGAATCCGGCTATCCGTACATCATGTACGAGGATACGGTAAACCGCGCCAACCCGATTGCCGGGCGCATTAACATGAGCAACCTGTGCTCGGAAATTTTGCAGGTCAACAGCGCCTCCGCTTACGACGAAAACCTGGACTACGCGGAGATCGGCAAAGATATCTCCTGCAACCTCGGGTCGCTGAATATTGCCCACACCATGGATTCGCCGGATTTTGGCCGCACGGTGGAGACTGCCGTTCGCGGGCTGACGGCGGTATCGGACATGAGCCACATCCGCAGCGTGCCGTCCATCGAGGCGGGCAACGCCGCATCGCACGCCATCGGCCTGGGGCAGATGAACCTGCACGGCTATCTGGCACGGGAAGGCATAGCCTACGGCAGCCCGGAAGGGCTGGATTTCACGAATCTCTATTTCTACACCGTCACCTGGCATGCGCTTCATACCTCAATGATGCTGGCGCGCGAGCGCAACCAGCGGTTCGCAGGCTTTGAGCAGTCGCGCTACGCCAGCGGGGCGTATTTCAGCCAGTATCTGGAAGGCGACTGGCAGCCGAAAACCGAAAAAGTGCGCGCGCTGTTTGACCGCGCCGGCATTACCCTGCCGACGCGCGAGATGTGGCAGCAGCTGCGCGACGACGTGATGCGCTACGGCATTTATAACCAGAACCTGCAGGCGGTGCCGCCAACCGGTTCGATTTCCTACATCAACCACGCCACGTCGAGCATTCACCCGATCGTGTCGAAGATTGAGATCCGTAAGGAAGGCAAAACCGGACGCGTCTACTACCCTGCCCCGTTTATGACCAATGAGAACCTGGCGCTGTACCAGGACGCGTACGAGATCGGCCCGGAAAAAATCATTGATACCTACGCCGAGGCGACAAAACACGTGGACCAGGGGCTGTCGCTGACGCTCTTCTTCCCGGACACCGCCACCACGCGGGATATCAACAAAGCGCAGATTTACGCCTGGAAGAAAGGCATCAAAACGCTGTACTACATTCGCCTGCGCCAGCTTGCGCTGGAAGGCACCGAAATCGAAGGCTGCGTGTCCTGCGCGCTGTAAGGAGAAAGGATGAAACTGTCACGCGTGAGTGCCGTTAACTGGAACAAGATTCAGGACGATAAAGACCTGGAGGTGTGGAACCGCCTGACCAGCAACTTCTGGCTGCCGGAAAAGGTGCCGCTCTCCAATGATATTCCAGCCTGGCAGACGCTGAGCCACGCCGAACAGCAGCTGACGATCCGCGTCTTTACCGGTCTGACGCTGCTGGACACTATTCAGAATACCGTCGGTGCGCCCGCGCTGATGAGCGACGCGCTGACGCCGCACGAAGAGGCGGTGATGTCGAACATCAGCTTTATGGAGGCGGTACATGCCCGCTCCTACAGCTCGATTTTCTCGACGCTGTGCCAGACCAAAGACGTGGACGCGGCCTACGCCTGGAGTGAAGAGAGCGCGTCATTGCAGCGCAAGGCGGAACTGGTGCTGGAGTATTACCGCGCCGACGAGCCGCTGAAGAAGAAGATCGCCAGCGTGTTCCTGGAATCCTTCCTCTTCTATTCCGGCTTCTGGCTGCCCATGTACTGGTCGAGCCGGGGCAAGCTCACCAACACCGCCGATTTGATTCGCCTCATTATCCGTGACGAGGCGGTGCACGGGTATTACATCGGCTATAAGTATCAGAAAGGGCTGGAGAAAGTCAGCCCGGAAAAACGCGAGGAACTCAAAGGTTTCGCCCTCGATTTGCTGATGGATCTGTATGACAACGAGTTGAGCTATACCGAAGAGCTGTACGCCGGAACGGGCTGGGAAGAGGACGTGAAGGCGTTTCTCTGCTACAACGCGAATAAAGCGCTGATGAACCTGGGCTACGACGCGCTTTTCCCGCCGGAGATGGCGGAGGTAAACCCGGCGATCCTCGCGGCGCTGTCGCCCAATGCGGACGAAAACCACGATTTCTTCTCCGGGTCCGGATCGTCGTACGTGATGGGTAAAGCGGTGGAGACAGAAGATGAGGATTGGGATTTTTAATGTATGAATTAACGTTCATTAATTAAATATAAATCTCATTATTTCCATACCACTATTTCACCAGGCACTACACTGTAATTTCCCCGTCATATTCGCCTGAATCACACCGATTCAGGCGAATTTCCCGACGCAGCAGCAAAAAATTGAGAAAAATTCAAACCGCCCTCAGCCCTTTATTCATGGGAAATTCAGCCGTTTCGCTTGCAGCAAAATTCCGGCGTCAGGCCAACTCAGGGTTGTCTCAGATTCTCAGTATGTTAGGGTTATGCCCGTTAACAATTTACCATGGTAATCATATCGACATAAACAAATAACAGGACACTCTCTATTGCATGGCAATTAAATTAGAAGTGAAAAATCTTTATAAAATATTTGGCGAGCACCCGCAGCGCGCATTCAAATATATTGAGAAAGGCCTTTCGAAAGAGCAAATTCTGGAAAAAACCGGGCTGTCGCTTGGCGTTAAAGACGCCAGTCTGGCCATTGAAGAAGGCGAGATTTTTGTCATCATGGGGTTATCCGGTTCGGGTAAATCCACTATGGTTCGCCTTCTCAATCGCCTGATTGAACCCACCCGCGGACAGGTGCTGATTGACGGCGTGGATATCGCCAGAATCTCAGACGCAGAACTCCGCGAGGTGCGCAGAAAGAAGATCGCAATGGTGTTTCAGTCATTCGCGCTGATGCCGCATATGACGGTGCTCGATAATACCGCCTTCGGTATGGAATTAGCCGGCACGCCTGCTCAGGAACGTCAGGAAAAAGCCCTGGATGCTTTGCGTCAGGTTGGGCTGGAAAATTACGCTCATGCCTACCCGGACGAGCTTTCGGGCGGGATGCGTCAGCGCGTCGGATTAGCCCGCGCGTTAGCCATTAATCCAGACATATTATTAATGGATGAAGCCTTCTCCGCTCTCGATCCTTTAATTCGCACCGAGATGCAGGATGAGCTGGTAAAATTACAGGCCAAACACCAGCGCACCATTGTCTTTATTTCTCACGATCTCGATGAAGCCATGCGTATTGGCGACCGCATTGCCATTATGCAAAATGGCGAAGTGGTGCAGGTCGGTACGCCGGATGAAATTCTGAATAATCCGGCGAATGATTACGTGCGCACCTTCTTCCGCGGCGTGGATATTAGCCAGGTATTTAGCGCGAAAGATATTGCCCGACGAACGCCAAACGGCATTATTCGAAAAACGCCAGGCTTCGGCCCGCGCTCCGCGCTGAAGCTGTTGCAGGATGAAGACCGTGAATACGGTTATCTGGTTGAACGCGGCAATAAATTTGTCGGCGTTGTCTCCATCGACTCTCTGAAAAACGCCCTGAGCGAAAACCAGGGAATCGATGCGGCGTTGATTGACGCTCCGCTTGCCGTGGATGCCGAAACGCCGCTTAGCGAGTTGCTCTCTCACGTGGGTCAGGCGCCTTGCGCCGTGCCGGTTGTCGGTGAAGAACAACAGTACGTTGGCATCATCTCAAAACGGATGCTGCTACAGGCTTTAGATCGCGAGGGGGCAAACAATGGCTGATCAATCAAACCCATGGGGTACCACTGAAGCTGCGGACAGCGCGGCGCAATCTGCCGATGCGTGGGGTTCCACGCCCGCACCTGCCGACGGCGGCGGCGCAACGGACTGGCTCAACAGCGCACCCGCGCCTGCGCCAGAGCATTTCAATATTATGGATCCGTTCCACAAGACGCTGATCCCGCTGGACAGCTGGGTGACAGAGGGGATCGACTGGGTCGTTACCCATTTCCGCCCGGTGTTCCAGGGGATCCGCATCCCGGTGGATTACATCCTGAACGGCTTCCAGCAGCTGATGCTGGGCATGCCTGCGCCCGTGGCGATAATCCTGTTCTCGCTGATCGCATGGCAGTTCGGTAGCGCGGGTATGGGCGTCGCCACGCTGATCTCCCTGATTGCCATCGGCGCGATTGGCGCGTGGTCTCAGGCGATGATTACCCTGGCGCTGGTGCTGACTGCCCTGCTCTTCTGCATTGTCATCGGCCTGCCGATGGGGATCTGGCTGGCGCGCAGCCCGCGGGCGGCGAAGATTATTCGTCCCCTGCTGGATGCGATGCAGACCACCCCGGCGTTCGTCTATCTGGTGCCTATCGTGATGCTGTTCGGCATCGGTAACGTGCCGGGCGTGGTGGTGACCATTATCTTCGCCCTGCCGCCGATTATTCGCCTGACGATCCTGGGCATTAACCAGGTGCCTGCGGATCTGATTGAGGCCTCGCGCTCGTTCGGCGCCAGCCCGCATCAGATGCTGTTTAAGGTTCAGCTTCCGCTGGCGATGCCGACCATTATGGCGGGCGTTAACCAGACGCTGATGCTGGCGCTGTCCATGGTGGTGATCGCCTCGATGATCGCCGTTGGCGGTCTCGGCCAGATGGTGCTGCGCGGTATTGGCCGTCTCGACATGGGGCTGGCGACCGTCGGCGGCGTCGGGATTGTGATCCTCGCCATTATCCTTGACCGCCTGACCCAGGCTGTCGGTCGTGATTCACGCAGTCGCGGCAACCGTCGCTGGTACACCACCGGCCCTGTCGGGTTACTGACCCGCCCATTTACAAAATAAGGAACAACGATGCGACATAACGTTCTTTTTGCCACAGCGTTTGCCACCCTTGTCTCCACCAGCGCGTTTGCCGCTGACCTGCCGGGCAAAGGCATTACCGTGCAGCCGGTGCAGAGCACCATTTCGGAAGAGAGCTTCCAGACCCTGATCGTCAGCCGCGCGCTGGAGAAGCTGGGCTATACGGTCAACACGCCGAGCGAAGTGGATTACAACGTGGGCTACACCTCGATTGCCTCCGGTGATGCCACCTTTACCGCCGTGAACTGGCAGCCGCTGCACGACGACATGTATGCCGCCGCAGGTGGCGATAAGAAATTCTATCGCGAAGGTACCTTCGTGACCGGCGCGGCGCAGGGTTATCTGATCGACAAGAAAACCGCTGATAAGTACCACATCACCAATATTGAGCAGCTGAAAGATCCGAAGATCGCCAGACTGTTCGACACCAACGGTGACGGAAAGGCCGACATGATGGGCTGCTCGCCGGGCTGGGGCTGCGAAGCGGTGATTAACCACCAGAACAAAGCGTTCGATCTGGCGAAAACCGTCGACGTGAGCCACGGCAACTACTCCGCGATGATGGCCGACACCATTGCCCGCTTTAAAGAAGGCAAGCCGGTGATCTACTACACCTGGACGCCGTACTGGGTCAGCGACGTGCTGAAGCCGGGCAAAGACGTGGTGTGGTTACAGGTGCCCTTCTCCTCACTACCGGGCGAGCAGAAAGATATCGACACCAAACTGCCGAACGGCATGAACTATGGCTTCCCGGTGAACACCATGCACATCGTGGCGAACAAAGCCTGGGCGGAGAAAAACCCGGCTGCGGCGAAGCTGTTCTCGGTGATGAAGCTGCCGCTGGCGGACATCAACGCCCAGAATGCGATGATGCACGCGGGCAAATCCTCTGAGGCGGATGTTAAAGGCCACGTGGATGGCTGGATCAAAGCCCACCAGCAGCAGTTTGATGGCTGGGTGAAAGAGGCGCTTGCGGCGCAGAAGTAAAAACACAACACAACCTTACCCCTCACCCCGGCCCGCCCCTCCTCTGGGGAGAGGGTTAGGGTGAGGGGATTAACCGCACAAACACACACATAACAATCCCCCAACATTCACAATCATTAGCTATTATGGTTTCCGGAAAAATAATCACTTAACTCACGATTCCTGAAACTAATGACAAAAACATCTCAGGGGCTTAGCCCCGCACTCATCCTTTTAATGTCCGTGGCAACGGGTCTGGCAGTCGCCAGCAACTATTACGCACAACCTCTGCTTGATACTATCGCGCGCGCCTTCGATCTTTCAGCCAGCTCCGCCGGCTTTATCGTCACCGCTGCGCAGCTCGGCTATGCGGCAGGGCTGCTGTTCCTGGTGCCATTGGGCGATATGTTTGAGCGTCGGATGCTTATCGTCTCTATGACGCTTCTGGCGGCAGGCGGCATGCTGATCACCGCCAGCAGCCAGTCGCTGACGATGATGATCGTCGGTACCGCGCTAACGGGGCTTTTCTCCGTCGTCGCGCAAATCCTGGTGCCTCTCGCCGCAACGCTCGCCTCGCCGGAAAAACGCGGCAAAGTGGTCGGCACTATCATGAGCGGCCTGCTGCTGGGCATTCTGCTGGCGCGAACCGTTGCCGGGCTGCTTGCAAGCCTCGGCGGCTGGCGCACCGTCTACTGGGTGGCGAGCGTATTGATGGTGGTGATGGCGCTGGCGCTGTGGCGCGGGCTGCCGAAGGTGAAGCAGGAGAACCACCTGAATTACCCGCAGCTTCTGGCCTCCGTGTTTAGCCTGTTCACGCAGGATAAACTGCTGCGCACCCGCGCTCTGCTGGGGTGTTTAACCTTCGCCAACTTCAGCATTCTCTGGACGTCGATGGCGTTTCTGCTGGCAGCACCGCCGTTCAATTATTCCGAAGGGGTGATTGGTCTGTTCGGTCTGGCCGGTGCTGCCGGTGCACTGGGCGCTCGCCCGGCAGGCGGGCTGGCTGATAAAGGTAAATCGCACATGACCACGACAGCCGGACTGATTTTGCTCCTGCTCTCCTGGGCGGCCATCTGGTATGGGCACGTCTCGGTGCTGGCGCTGATCGTCGGTATTCTGGTGCTCGATCTCACCGTACAGGGTGTTCACATCACCAACCAGACCGTGATTTACCGCGTGAAGCCCGAGGCGCGTAACCGCCTCACGGCCGGATACATGACCAGCTACTTCATTGGTGGTGCGGCGGGTTCGTTAATATCAGCGTCGGCGTGGCAGCATGCCGGCTGGTCAGGTGTGTGCGGGATAGGGGCAATCGTCGCCGCGCTTAACCTGGTTGTATGGTGGCGCGGCTATCATCGTCAGGAAGCAATTCATTAAGTTTTACATTGCTTTGGGCCTCTTAGGGTGTAAAGGGGCCCGGCAGTCTGTTAATGTAAACGTAATCATTTATCCCAGAAATTTTAATGTGGGTGACATATCTACAATTGGCATGAATAGTTCAGACCCCCGTCCCCACATCCTCTCTTCAGCGGGTTTATACCCTACGCTTTCTGTGCTCACCGGGTCACGGACTTACCCGGCGCTCTTTGATGGTGGCATTCGTTTGGCGGATATAACCGCACAAATAATTCATTTACATTATTTGTCACCATCGTTACTATATCGGCTGTAATTAATGAGGTTATGCCCAAAATGGATAGTTCGTTTACGCCCATTGAACAAATGCTTAAATTCCGCGCCAGTCGTCATGAGGACTTCCCGTATCAGGAAATCCTGCTGACCCGCCTGTGCATGCACATGCAGGGTAAGCTACTGGAAAATCGTAATAAAATGCTGAAAGCTCAAGGGATTAACGAGACGTTGTTTATGGCGTTGATTACGCTGGAGTCTCAGGAAAACCATAGCATTCAGCCTTCTGAGCTGAGCTGCGCGCTGGGATCGTCCCGTACCAATGCGACCCGTATTGCCGATGAGCTGGAAAAGCGCGGCTGGATTGAGCGCCGTGAAAGCGATAACGATCGCCGCTGCCTGCATCTGCAATTGACCGATAAAGGTCACCAGTTCCTGCGTGAGGTGCTGCCACCTCAGCACAATTGCCTGCACAAACTCTGGTCTGCCCTCAGTACTTCCGAGCGCGACCAGCTTGAGCATATCACTCGCAAGCTGCTCACCCGTCTGGACCAGATGGATGAAGAAGGCGCTGTTCTTGAGGCGCTGCGCTAACGCGACGACACGCTCAACAATCCAGATTTATATAAGAAAACCGACAGGCCAGCACGTCACACTGCTGGCCTTTCTGACAACAGGTCGGCTCAGCCGATGTGAAAATAAGAAGATCGTGGAGAACAACAATGAGCGCAAATGCGGAGAGCACTACCCCGCAGCAACCGGCCAATAAGAAAGGCAAACGTAAAAGTGCCCTTCTTCTGTTGACCTTGCTCTTTATTATTATTGCCGTGGCATATGGGATCTATTGGTTTTTAGTATTGCGTCATGCAGAAGAGACTGACGACGCATACGTGGCAGGGAACCAGGTACAGATTATGGCGCAGGTGTCGGGCAGCGTGACGAAAGTCTGGGCTGACAATACCGACTTTGTGCAAAAAGGCGATGTGTTGGTGACCCTCGATCCAACCGACGCCCAGCAGGCCTTTGAGAAAGCCCAGACCGCGCTGGCCTCCAGCGTCCGTCAAACCCGCCAGCTGATGATCAACAGTAAACAGCTGCAGGCCAACATCGACGTGCAGAAAACCGCACTCGCGCAGGCGCAGAGCGACCTGAACCGCCGTGTACCGCTCGGCACCGCTAACCTGATTGGCCGTGAAGAGCTGCAGCACGCGCGCGACGCGGTTGCCAGTGCCCAGGCACAGCTGGACGTGGCGATTCAACAGTACAACGCCAACCAGGCGATGGTGCTCGGCACCAGCCTCGAAAACCAGCCCGCCGTACAACAGGCGGCGACTGAAGTACGCAACGCATGGCTTGCCCTGCAGCGTACCAAAATCGTCAGCCCGATGACCGGCTACGTCTCCCGCCGTTCCGTCCAGCCAGGGGCGCAGATTAGCCCGACCACGCCGCTGATGGCGGTCGTGCCAGCAGACAACCTGTGGGTAGACGCCAACTTTAAAGAGACGCAGCTCGCCCATATGCGTATCGGCCAGACCGCGACGGTCGTCAGCGACATCTACGGCGATGACGTGAAGTACACCGGGAAAGTGGTGGGTCTGGATATGGGGACCGGCAGCGCCTTCTCCCTGCTGCCTGCGCAAAACGCCACCGGCAACTGGATCAAAGTGGTTCAGCGTCTGCCCGTGCGTATTGAGCTAGATGCCAAACAGCTGGCGGATCACCCGCTGCGTATCGGCCTCTCAACGCTTGTGACGGTCGATACCGCCAACCGCGACGGTCAGATCCTGGCAAGCCAGGTGCGTAGCAGCCCGGTTTATGAAAGTAACGCCCGTGAAATTAGCCTCGATCCGGTCAACAAACTGATCGATGACATCGTGAAGGCAAACGCCGGTTAAACCGAAGGTGAGCGTTATGCAACAGCAAAAGCCGCAAAAACCGCTGGAAGGCGCGCAGCTGGTCATTATGACCATTGCGCTGTCGCTGGCGACATTCATGCAGGTGCTGGACTCCACCATCGCAAACGTGGCGATCCCAACCATCGCCGGCAACCTTGGCTCGTCGCTGAGCCAGGGGACCTGGGTCATTACTTCGTTTGGGGTGGCAAACGCCATCTCCATCCCTATCACCGGCTGGCTGGCGAAGCGCGTCGGTGAGGTGAAGCTGTTCCTCTGGTCCACGGTAGCGTTTGTTCTTGCCTCCTGGGCGTGCGGCATGTCCAGCAGCCTGACGATGCTGATTTTCTTCCGCGTCATTCAGGGGATTGTCGCCGGGCCGCTGATCCCGCTGTCGCAGAGTTTGCTGCTGAGCAACTACCCCCCAGCAAAGCGTTCGGTCGCGCTGGCGCTGTGGTCAATGACCGTTATCGTCGCGCCTATCTGCGGACCGATTCTGGGCGGGTACATCAGCGATAACTACCACTGGGGCTGGATCTTCTTTATCAACGTACCGATTGGCGCCGTCGTGGTATTGATGACGCTGCAGTCGCTGCGGGGACGAGAGACGCGCACCGAACAGCGCCGTATCGACAGCATCGGGCTGGCGCTGCTGATCCTGGGTATCGGCAGTCTGCAGATCATGCTCGACCGCGGTAAAGAGCTCGACTGGTTCAACTCGCAGGAGATCATCATCCTGACCATTGTCGCGGTGGTGTCGATAAGCTTCCTGATTGTCTGGGAGCTGACGGACGACAACCCGATTGTCGATCTCTCGCTCTTCAAATCGCGAAACTTCACCATCGGCTGCCTGTGTATCAGCCTCGCCTATATGCTCTACTTCGGCGCGATTGTTCTGCTGCCGCAGCTGTTGCAGGAGGTGTATGGCTATACCGCGACCTGGGCGGGTCTGGCCTCAGCGCCCGTTGGGGTGATCCCGGTTCTGCTGTCGCCGATTATTGGCCGCTTCGCCCACAAGCTCGACATGCGTCGGCTGGTGACGTTCAGCTTCATTATGTACGCCGTGTGCTTCTACTGGCGCGCGTATACCTTTGAGCCGGGAATGGACTTTGGCGCCTCGGCGTGGCCGCAGTTCATTCAGGGCTTTGCGGTGGCGTGCTTCTTTATGCCGCTGACCACCATTACGCTCTCTGGCCTGCCGCCTGAGCGTCTGGCGGCGGCATCAAGCCTGTCGAACTTCACCCGTACGCTAGCAGGTTCCATCGGGACGTCGATCACCACCACCCTGTGGACCAACCGTGAATCGATGCACCACGCCCAGCTGACCGAAGCGGTGAACCCGTACAATCCGAATGCCCAGCAGATGTACAGTCAGCTTCAGGGCATGGGGATGACGGAGCAGCAGGCATCCGGCTGGATTGCCCAGCAGATCACCAACCAGGGGCTGATTATCTCGGCAAACGAGATTTTCTGGATATCGGCGGGGATCTTCATCGTCCTGCTGGGGCTGGTGTGGTTTGCCAGACCGCCGTTTGGCGCCGGCGGCGGCGGCGGAGGGGCGCACTAATTCGCGTTGTCCAGAACGCGACAGCGATTGTCAGTTTCGATAAAGCAGCGCTCCTGAAATCAATTCACGATAGTGAAAAGACAACAGGAGCGCATCATGCTGAACACACCCGCCGACAAATACCAGCCTTATCCCACCGTTTCATTGCCCGACCGCCGCTGGCCGGAGCAGACCATCACCCGCGCGCCGCGCTGGCTCTCGACAGACTTACGCGACGGCAACCAGGCGCTTGCCGAGCCGATGGACAGTGCGCGCAAGCTGCAGTTCTGGGATTTGCTGCTGGGCTGCGGATTTAAAGAGATTGAGGTCGCCTTCCCGTCCGCCTCGCAGACCGACTTCAACTTTGTCCGCCAGCTTATCGAAGAGAACCGCATTCCGGATGACGTCACGATTCAGGTGTTAACACAGGCGCGGGAAGATCTCATCCATCGTACTTTTGAATCCCTGCGCGGCGCGAAGCAGGCCACCGTCCATCTGTATAACGCCACCGCCCCGCTGTTCCGCCGCCTGGTGTTCGGTATGGAGAAAGCGCAGATCGTCGAACTGGCCACCCGCGCCACGCGGCTTATCCGCCAGCTTTGTGAAGAGAACCCTGAAACCCGCTGGCAGTACGAGTACTCCCCGGAAACCTTCTGCTTTACCGAGCCGGAGTTTGCGCTGGAGATTTGTGAAGCCGTGGCGGAGATCTGGCAGCCGTGCGATGAACGGCCAATGGTGATCAATTTACCCGCTACCGTCGAGGTCAGTACGCCGAACGTCTATGCCGACCAGATCGAGTATTTCTGCCGCCACTTCAGCCGCCGCCGCGACGTGTGCATCAGCGTGCATCCGCATAACGACCGCGGAACGGGCGTCGCCAGCGCGGAGCTGGCGGTGATGGCCGGGGCCGACCGCGTAGAGGGCTGCCTTTTTGGCAACGGCGAACGCACGGGCAACGTTTGCCTGGTAACGCTGGCGATGAACCTCTACAGCCAGGGCATTAGTCCCAATCTGGACTTTAGCGATATGAATCGGGTGGTCGAAACGGTAGAGGCCTGCAACCAGTTGCCTGTCCATCCGCGCCATCCGTGGGCAGGACGGCTGGCCTATACCGCCTTCTCCGGCTCGCACCAGGACGCCATCAAGAAAGGCTTTGATGCCCGCAGGCCTGGCGATCGCTGGGAGATGCCCTATCTGCCCGTCGATCCGCAGGACATCGGCTGCACCTACGAAGCGGTGATCCGCGTGAACAGCCAGTCAGGAAAAAGCGGCAGCGCCTGGCTTATTGAGCAAAACCACGGCCTGAAGCTGCCCCGCGCCCTGCAGCAGGATTTTAGCCAGCACGTGCAGCATGAAACGGATCGCCACGGGAAAGAAATGACGCAGAACGCGCTGTGGCAGCTATTCCGCACCCGCTACGGGCTGGTAACGACCCCGCAGCTGGCGCTGCAATCCTACCGCAGCGACGGCCAGCAGGACGGCCAGCTGCGGCTGACGGCAAGCGTCGTCACGCAGGGGGGAACGCGCCAGCTGGAGGGTCAGGGCAACGGTCTGCTCTCCGCTGCCGCGCAGGGCCTGAGCCGCTGGGTCAACGCGCCGTTTGTGATTAAGGATTATCACGAACATACGCTGGGCGAACGCAGCGACAGCCGTTCGGTGGCCTATATCCGCTGCCTGTTCCAGGACGGCACCAGCAGCTGGGGCGTGGGCATTGACAGCGACGTGGCGCGCGCGTCGCTTCAGGCGCTGTTTAACGCCGTCAGTCGTTCTTAAAGTAATCGCTGGGTGAGATACCCATCGTCCGGCGGAACATCGCCGTAAAGGCGCTGTGGCTGCCGTATCCCAGATCCAGCGCCACGCGCAGCACCGGCTGGCCCTGCGCCAGCCGCACTAAGGCTTCCAGCAGGCGCGCCCTTCTCACCCACTCGCCGTAGCTTAACCCGGTCTGCTGCTGAAAATGGCGGTTCAGCGTACGCTCGCTCATGCCGAGCAAGCTCGCGCTCTGTTGACCGCTCCAGCTTTCAGCTGGTAACTGACGGACCTGCCGACACAGCTGGCGTAACGCTTCACTTTCCGGTTCCGGCAGGTGAAACGGCAGCACCGGCATGATGCGAATTTCATCCAGAATGAGCTCATACACGCGCTCGTCACGGCTTCCCGGCGAGTACGACTCAGGTAGCGTCAGGGAGGTGAGGATCAGCTCGCGCAGCAGCGGGGAGATCTGCACGATCTGACAGGTCGCCGGGAGATCGGCTCGCGCCAGCGGATCGATAAACAGCGTGCGGGCTGCAACGTTGCCGGTGATGCGAAGCGAGTGCTGTGTCCCCGCCGGTAGCCAGACGCCGCGCCCGGGCGGCACTACCCAGCAGCCGGATGCGGTATCGACCCGCACGACGCCCGTCAGACTGTGCAGCAGCTGCGCGCAGTCGTGCTCATGCCACGGCTCGCTATCGCCATGAGCATAATCATGCGAAAACGGCACAAGCGGGCGATGGGTAAAGGAGAAGGTGGTGGTTGTCGTCATGAGGATTGTAGGCCCGGCCAGCGAAGCGCCACCGGGCATCCACAGGCACAATACTAGATGTGCAGCTCCTGCAGTTTTTCTTTTGGCAGGGCCAGCTCTTCATTGCTGTTTACGCGAACGTCACGCTCGATGATGTGACGGGCAATTTCCTGGGCTTCTTCCAGAGAGTGCATCTGGTAAGTGCCGCACTGGTAAACGTTCAGCTCAGGGATCTGGTTCTGCTCTTTCACTTTCAGCACGTCTTCCATCGCCGCTTTCCACGCATCGGCGACGCGTTTCTCTTCAGGCTGACCAATCAGGCTCATGTAGAAGCCGGTACGGCAGCCCATCGGAGAGATGTCGATGATCTCAACGCCGTTGCCGTTCAGGTGGTCACGCATGAAACCGGCGAACAGGTGTTCCAGGGTGTGAATGCCTTTCTCCGGCATCACTTCTTTATTCGGCACGCAGAAGCGCAGATCGAAGACGGTGATCGTGTCGCCGTGCGGGGTGTGCATGGTCTTCGCCACGCGGACTGCAGGTGCTTCCATACGGGTATGGTCGACAGTAAAGCTATCTAATAACGGCATACGTCACCTCCGATAGTGATTTTTTTTAAAATAAACTGAACTCTTCTACAGAATGCACGTCTGAGTATATGAAAGACGCGCATTTGTTATCATCATCCCTGAATTCAGAGATGTATATTTTGGCCACAGCGATGTGGCCTTTTTCTTTTCTGCTTAAGCCTGCTTCGCCAGAAACGCCTCAAACGACTCCGTATCCGCCGCTTCAACCTCTTTCTGACGCACCAGGGACGCGTCGCGCTCCGCGACAAAATCCGCTTCGCTCAGGATCTCTAACGGCTCCTGCATCAGCATCTCACGGTACTCCGCTGAGAGTGAACGCCCCGTGCCGCCAATCCCCTGCTCGATCATGGTGCGCAAAATGCGCGCAGAGAACGTCAGTTCCGGGTTATCAAAGCATTCAACCAGCTGGTCGCAAATCTGTTGATACGCGTCGCCGCCGTCGATGCTGTCCAGAGTGCGGGCAACACGCTTCAGGTCACGGAACAGATCCTTACCTACCTTAGCCAGCGGGAACTGCGCCGTTTCGCAGCCAATACCCAGCGTCAGACCCGGTTTACGGCCTTCCAGAATCACGCGGTTCCAGTTCGTGCGCGTACAAAGCAGTTCGTCTGAACTCATTTCCGGCGCATCCGCCAGCGCGCACCAGACCATAAACAGATCCAGGAAGCGAACCTGCTGCTCGTCAACGCCAATCGGTGAGAACGGGTTGATGTCCAGCGAGCGCACTTCAATGTATTCAATGCCGCCGCGCTGCAGCGCATCCGACGGCGTTTCACCGCTGCGCGTCACGCGCTTCGGACGAATTGGCGCATACAGTTCGTTTTCAATCTGCAATACGTTGCTGTTGATTTGCAGGCGCTTTCCGTCTTTTTCGAGGCCGATTTTCGCGTACTCTTCCGACGGAGTTTTAATCGCCCGCTTCAATCCTGCCACATATTCGTGCAATTCGTTAAACGTAATACCGAGATTGCTTTGCGATTTATTGGTATAGCCCAGATCGCTCATGCGCAGAGAAGTCGCGTACGGGAGATAGTACATGCCACACTCGGTTTTTTCGAACGGCAGCGTAGTCGGTTTCCCCTGCAGGAACGATGAACAAATGGCAGGCGACGCGCCAAACAGATACGGAATCACCCAGCCAAAACGGTAATAGTTGCGGATCAGACGGAAATAACCGGCGGAGATCGCTTCTTTATCCGTATCTCCCCCCTTCGCCTGCCAGAACGCCATCGGCAAAGAGAAATTGTAGTGCACGCCAGAGATCGTCTGCATCAGCGCGCCGTAGCGATTTTTAAGACCTTCGCGATAGAGCGTTTTCAGCCGACCAATGTTTGACGTGCCGTACTGCGCCAGCTCAATCTCCTGGCCCTGCTCGATATAGCACGGCATGCTGAGCGGCCACATACGTTCATCGCCGAGATTGCGCGCGGTGTAGCGATGGATGTCGCGCAGGATCGTCAGCATATGATCAATATCGCCGTCCACCGGCGTAATGAACTCCAGCAGCGCTTCAGCGAAATCGGTTGTGATCCATTTATGTGTCAGCGCCGAGCCTAACGCCTTCGGGTGACCCGTCGTCGCTAAGCTACCGTCCGCGTTAACGCGCAGCGTTTCACGCTCAAGACCACGCTGAATACCCTTCAGAGCCTGAGGGTGGTTTTCCAGCCAGGCCAGCGCCTGAGATACGTCCGGGATCAAATTGACCTCCCGCCTGTCAAAGTAATGTTACTCAGCATAATTGTAATGGTTGACGATTGAAGGTCGCGTATTCATTCCACCAATTAGTGCCACCACGTCATACCCTGTAGTGTTGCCCACGCCACGAGAACATAGCGCAACGCCTTGCCAAGGCACAAAAAAAAGAGCACCGGTCCCCAGGAGATGCGCATCCATCCCGCCAGCAGACACAGTAAATCGCCTATTACAGGCATCCAGCTTAATAACAGCGTGGCAGCGCCATAGCGTTTTAGCCAGCCGACTGCCTTTTCCTGCCAGCGCGATTTTTCGCGCAGCGGAAAGAAACGCCCAAGAATAACGTTAGTCAGCCCTCCAAGGCTATTACCCATTGTTGCTATTAATACAAGCAGCCAGGGCTGACTCACGCCGGACAACAGCATCGCCACCAGTACCACTTCCGAATTTCCCGGTAACAGCGTGGCGCTTAGAAAACTGCTGGCGAATAATGAGGCAAGTGACAGCGCGTCACTCACAGTAAGCGCACATCCACCGCCGCCATTCCGGCATCACGCGCGGCCTGAATACCGAAGTCGGCATCTTCAAACACGACGCATTTTGCCGCCGGTACGCCCATTAATTCTGCGCAAAGCAGGAAGGTGTCCGGCGCGGGCTTGTGATTTTTAACATGATCGGCGGCCACCACGGCAGAAAAATAGTGGCGCAGGCCAAGATGGTTGAGCAACGCTTCTGCTATCGCGCTCTCGCTGCCCGTCCCGACAGACATCGGGCGACGCCCGTGCCACTCTTTTACCACATCAATCAGTGGCAGAGGGCGTACGGTATCTAAAAGCATGGCTTTTACCGCATCGGTTTTTTCACGCGCGAGAAGGTGTGGGTCGAGATCGGCCTGATTCAGTTCAATCACGGCCTGCGCAATACGCCAGGTTGGGGATCCGTTGAGGGCAATCATCGCCTGAAGGTCGAAACGCATGCCGTAGCGGCCAAGGACCTCGGTCCAGGCTTGACGATGCGTGGGTTCAGTATCCAGGAGGGTGCCATCCATGTCGAAGATCAAACCGTCATACTGTGCGTACATCGTGCTCTCGCTAAACGATTAACAAAGCATTACTTTATCGTAAAAGGGGGTTTTTGTCGCTGACAGAGAGTGTGATTGCTGACGGAACGTCGAAGGAATAGACAAAAGAAGAGAAGATGGTGCATCCGGGAGGATTCGAACCTCCGACCGCTCGGTTCGTAGCCGAGTACTCTATCCAGCTGAGCTACGGATGCATCGGGGAAATGCTTTTAGAAACAGTAAATGGTGCATCCGGGAGGATTCGAACCTCCGACCGCTCGGTTCGTAGCCGAGTACTCTATCCAGCTGAGCTACGGATGCATCAGGGAACTGCTTTCAGAAATAGTAAATGGTGCATCCGGGAGGATTCGAACCTCCGACCGCTCGGTTCGTAGCCGAGTACTCTATCCAGCTGAGCTACGGATGCATCGGGATTTACTACTGTACTGCTCGATATTCATATCACTTCGAAAGCAATATGAAGTAATAGATGGTGCATCCGGGAGGATTCGAACCTCCGACCGCTCGGTTCGTAGCCGAGTACTCTATCCAGCTGAGCTACGGATGCAAAATGGCGGTGAGGCGGGGATTCGAACCCCGGATGCAGCTTTTGACCGCATACTCCCTTAGCAGGGGAGCGCCTTCAGCCTCTCGGCCACCTCACCACACAACGCCTCTTTCGAGTGCTTCGAGCAACTCGTTAAGAGCTTCTCGTCGCTGCGTGGCGCATATATTACTTTCTGGGACTTATAAGTCAAACAATTTTCCAAAAGCTTTTATCGTTTGCACAAATCACACGCAATTCGCATGTAAAAGCCGCAAAGAGGGTGTTTTATAAGCGGATTTTGCAGGCAACGCCACAGAAAACATCTGCCGAAATGGCGGTATTGAGATGAGTTAAGGGTAACAGAGTGGTTAAAAAGAGAGCGATTGAAATTAAACGGTAACTTTGAGCAGGAAAAATAGCGGGAGGGTTGCGTCTCGCCCGACAGCGAGACGCGACAATATCAGTAACTGGACTGCTGGGATTTTTCAGCCTGGATACGCTGGTAGATCTCTTCACGGTGGACAGATACTTCTTTAGGAGCGTTAACACCAATACGTACCTGGTTACCCTTTACCCCTAAAACTGTCACGGTGACCTCATCCCCAATCATGAGGGTCTCACCAACTCGACGAGTCAGAATCAGCATTCTTTGCTCCTTGAAAGATTAAAAGAGTCGGGTCTCTTGTATCCCGGCATTATCCATCATATAACGCCAAAAAGTAAGCGATGACAAACACGTAAAGTGTAAGCAGTCACGGCATCACATTCTGTTAAACGTAAGTTTAGCCGATATACACAAACTCAACCTGACTTTATCGTTATCGATAGCACAGTGAACAAGACGCCATAACGTTGCCGCTATGGCGTCTGCTTGTGCTTTGTAGTTATTACAGTTTCGCGCTTACCCAGCTTTCAACGCTGGCTAATGCCGCAGGAAGTGCCGCCGCATCCGTACCACCGGCTTGCGCCATGTCCGGACGACCGCCACCCTTGCCGCCCACCTGCTGAGCGACCATACCAATCAGTTCCCCTGCTTTAACGCGGTCGGTCACATCCTTAGAGACGCCCGCAATCAGAGAAACCTTACCTTCTGCCACTGTCGCCAGCACGATAACGGTAGAACCAAGCTGGTTCTTGAGATCGTCGACCATAGTACGCAGCATCTTAGGCTCAACGCCCGCCAGATCGCTGACCAGCAGTTTGACGCCCTTAATGTCTACAGCCTTGCTGGAGAGGTTTGCACTCTCCTGCGCCGCAGCCTGCTCTTTCAGCTGCTGCAGCTCTTTTTCCAGCTGACGCGTGCGATCCAGCGCAACGCGCACTTTCTCGCCCAGATTCTGGCTATCGCCTTTCAGCAGCTGCGCGATGTCGTGCAGCTGATCGCTCTGCGCATGCAGGCTGGCGATTGCGCCTTCACCGGTCACCGCTTCAATACGACGCACACCTGCAGCCGTACCGGATTCGGAAACAATGCGGAACAGGCCGATGTCACCGGTGCGCGAGGCGTGAGTACCGCCGCACAGTTCGGTAGAGAAGTCGCCCATGCTCAGCACGCGAACGCGCTCGTCATATTTCTCGCCAAACAGCGCCATCGCACCTTTTTTCTTCGCGTCCTCAAGATCCATGATGTGGGTCTCAATTGGCAGGTTACGACGGATCTGCGCGTTCACCAGGTCTTCCACCGCGCGAATTTCAGACGGCTTCATCGCTTCAAAATGCGAGAAGTCGAAGCGCAGCACTTTATCGTTTACCAGAGAACCTTTCTGTGCAACGTGGGTACCCAGCACGTCGCGCAGGGCTGCGTGCATCAGGTGGGTTGCAGAGTGGTTCAGACGAATGCGCGCACGGCGTGCTTCATCAACGTTAGCCTGTACGCCCTCGCCCACTTTCAGAGAACCGGATACCAGTTTGCCCTGGTGACCGATCGCCTGACCGTATTTCTGGGTGTCGCTGACGCTGAAGCTAAAACCGTTGCCTTTCAGTTCGCCTTTATCGCCAACCTGACCGCCGGATTCCGCATAGAACGGCGTTTTGTCCAGAATGACGACGGCTTCCTGACCCGCGCTGATGCTGTCTACGGCTTTACCGTCAACAAACAGGGCGGTCACTTTGCCGGTCAGTTCCAGCGCTTCATAACCTTTGAATTCAGACGCGCTATCAACGCGGATCATCGCGTTGTAGTCTGCACCGAAACCGCTGGACTCACGCGCACGACGACGCTGCTCTTCCATCGCGGCTTCAAAGCCTGCTTCATCAACTTTGATGTTGCGCTCGCGGCAAACGTCCGCCGTCAGGTCAACCGGGAAGCCGTAGGTGTCGTACAGGCGGAAAGCGGTTTCGCCATCCAGCGTGTCGCCCTTAAGCTTCGCCAGTTCTTCGTCCAGCAGCGCCAGACCGCGCTCCAGCGTACGAGCGAACTGCTCTTCTTCGGTTTTCAGAACCTGCTCAACCTGCGCCTGCTGGCGTTTCAGCTCGTCGCCGGCTGACCCCATCACGCCAATCAGTGGCCCAACGAGTTTATAGAAGAAGGTGTCCTTCGCGCCCAGCATGTTGCCGTGACGGATCGCACGGCGAATGATACGACGCAGCACGTAGCCACGGTTTTCATTCGACGGAATAACGCCGTCGGCAATCAGGAACGCACAGGAACGAATATGGTCTGCGATAACGCGCAGCGATTTGTTGTTCAGATCGGTCGCGCCGGTAACGTTCGCAACGGCTTTGATCAGAGTGCTGAACAGGTCAATCTCGTAGTTGGAGTTAACGTGCTGCAGAACCGCGGCGATACGCTCCAGGCCCATACCGGTATCAACGGATGGCTTCGGCAGCGGCTCCATGGTGCCGTCAGCCTGGCGGTTGAACTGCATGAAGACGATGTTCCAGATCTCAATATAGCGATCGCCGTCTTCTTCCGGGCTGCCTGGAGGGCCGCCCCAGATATGGTCGCCGTGATCGTAGAAGATCTCGGTGCACGGACCGCAAGGACCGGTGTCGCCCATCTGCCAGAAGTTATCAGACGCATATGGCGCGCCTTTGTTATCACCGATGCGAATAATACGCTCGCGCGGGATACCCACTTCTTTTTCCCAGATTTCGAACGCTTCGTCATCGGTTTCGTAGACGGTCACCCACAGACGCTCTTTCGGCAGGTTGAACCAGTTTTCACCGGTCAGCAGCTCCCATGCGTATTGAATGGCATCATGTTTGAAGTAGTCGCCGAAGCTGAAGTTACCCAGCATTTCGAAGAAGGTGTGGTGGCGCGCGGTGTAACCGACGTTTTCCAGGTCGTTGTGTTTACCGCCCGCACGCACGCAACGCTGTGAGGTTGTGGCGCGGGAATAATTACGCTTGTCGAGACCAAGGAACACATCCTTGAACTGGTTCATCCCGGCGTTGGTAAACAGCAGAGTCGGATCGTTGTTCGGTACCAGGGAGCTGCTGGCAACAACCTGGTGTCCCTTACTATGGAAAAAATCGAGAAACGCCTGACGGATCTCAGCGGTGCTCTTGCTCATAATTATCCTGAAATCAAGCTAACGAAATGTCGTAGCCAGCCTGTATCGGTAAACCGTTGGACGGACCAGCTACTGGAAAAAGTGGGAATAAGATAAGTTTTCTTTAGTGGGAAGTAAAATCCCGCATGCGTTCAATCGGCAAAATTACGCCAGATATCCTGAATATCTTCCATCAGAAAGCCGCGGTAGAGCAAAAAGCGCTGGATTTTGACTTTTTCTGAAAATTCACGCGGCAACGGTTCGCCGTACTTACGAATCGCCTGCTCTTTTGCCAGTTCGCACCAGTCGATGTCGCTTTCGCGCATCGCTTTTTCGATGGACTCTCTGGCTACCCCTTTCTGGTTCAGCTCCTGGCGGATGCGCGCGGGCCCATACCCTTTGCGACCACGGCTGGCGAGAAAACGCGAGGCAAACCGGTCATCGTCCAGGTAATGATGCTCATAGCACCAGGCCACCACGCGGTCGTAGTCTTCCGCAGTGGCATCAATCTCCTCCGGCCCGTTTTTGCTCATGACGGGCGCTGACAGCTTCCGCCGCAGCTCCTGTTCACTGTGGTCGCGCACGGCGAGAATGCGTACCGCACGATCCAGCAAGCGCGCGTAGGCGGGTCGGCGTGATGTCGGTTCACTCATAAAAAACCTGCAGAATCAGAAATGCAAAAAGGGCCGCGTCAGCAGCCCTTCATCTTTACACGAGAGACTTAAAAGTCTTCGTTGGTTTCTTCAGCATCCGCGGCATCCACCACGAAATCAGGTTTGGAGTCCTGGTTGTTCAGCAGAAGCTCACGCACCTTCTTCTCAATCTCTTTCGCCGCAGCCGGGTTCTCTTTCAGCCAGGAGATAGCATTCGCTTTACCCTGACCAATCTTGTCACCGTTGTAGCTGTACCAGGCGCCCGCTTTTTCAATCAGCTTCTCTTTCACGCCCAGGTCAACCAGCTCGCCGAGGAAGTTGATACCTTCGCCGTAGAGGATCTGGAATTCAGCCTGTTTGAACGGTGCTGCGATTTTGTTCTTCACAACCTTCACGCGGGTTTCGCTACCCACCACGTTCTCGCCCTCTTTCACCGCGCCGATACGGCGGATATCCAGACGGACAGAGGCGTAGAATTTCAGGGCGTTACCACCGGTGGTGGTTTCCGGGTTACCGAACATCACACCAATTTTCATACGGATCTGGTTGATGAAGATCAGCAGCGTATTGGACTGCTTCAGGTTACCGGCCAGCTTACGCATCGCCTGGCTCATCATACGTGCCGCGAGGCCCATGTGAGAGTCACCGATTTCACCTTCGATTTCCGCTTTTGGCGTCAGCGCCGCAACGGAGTCGACGATGATCACGTCAACCGCACCGGAACGTGCCAGCGCGTCACAAATTTCCAGCGCCTGCTCGCCGGTGTCCGGCTGGGAACACAGCAGGTTGTCGATATCAACGCCCAGCTTACGGGCATAGACCGGGTCCAGCGCGTGCTCGGCATCGATAAACGCACAGGTTTTACCTTCGCGCTGCGCCGCTGCAACAACCTGCAGGGTCAGCGTCGTTTTACCTGAGGATTCCGGACCGTAGATTTCTACGATACGCCCCATCGGCAAACCGCCCGCGCCCAGTGCGATATCCAGAGAAAGCGAACCGGTGGAGATAGTTTCCACATCCATGGAACGGTCTTCACCCAGGCGCATGATGGAGCCTTTACCGAATTGCTTTTCGATCTGGCCCAGTGCTGCCGCCAACGCTTTCTGTTTGTTTTCGTCGATAGCCATTATTACTCCTGTCATGCCGGGAGAAGCAACTGCGCTTCACCATGGACTTCTGTTCTGTTGGTGCAATTATACTGTATAGTCATACAGTATCAAGTATTTTGTAGAAATTGTTGCCAGAGCGTTTTTAACGCATAAACGGTAGCCTGACGACGCACGCTTTCGCGATCGCCGCTGAAGCACTCCCGGCGGGTGATCCCTTCCCCTTTGGACGTGGCAAACCCGAACCAGACGGTGCCGACAGGCTTCACGTCGCTGCCGCCGTCCGGCCCCGCGATGCCGCTGATGGAAATGGCGTAATCTGCCCGTGCCTCTTTCAGCGCGCCAATGGCCATTTCAATGACAACCGGTTCGCTGACCGCGCCATGCTGTTCCAGCGTGGCTTCGCGCACGCCAATCATCTGCGCTTTAGCTTCGTTACTGTAGGTCACAAAGCCACGTTCAAACCAGGCGGAACTGCCGGCGATATCGGTAATCGCTTTCGCCACCCAGCCGCCGGTGCAGGATTCCGCGGTGGTAATAGTCGCGCCACGCTGCTTCAGGGCAAGGCCAACGATCTCGCTAAGCTGCATCAATTCATGGTCAGTCATTCTTGCTCCAGGCTTGAGAAAAACGTGCAGCACAAGATAGCACTTTCTCGTCAGATATGGGGATGCGCTTCAGGTTTTACGAGGGGGCTTCAGAAAAAAGCCGGTGCGGGCACACCGGCTGTAAAAATATTATTTCATGCTGTTCGCAAGCGTATCGACATTATGGCGAAACGCCTTAACGTAGGTGTCTGCTGCCCCACCTTTTGCCGACAGGGCTTCCGGGTAAAGTTCGCCGCCCGGCTGTACGCCCGTCGCCGACGCAATCTGCTTCACCAGACGCGGATCGAGCTGGTTTTCCATAAACCACGTTTTCACGCCGTCGGCTTTAATCTGCTTGATAATCTCCGCCACCTGAGACGCGCTGGCCTCGCTCTCTGAAGAGAGTCCTTGAGGTGCCATGAAGGTTACGCCATAAGCGCGGCCAAAATAACCAAACGCGTCATGGCTGGTCAGCACTTTGCGCTTTTCCTGCGGGATCTGGCTAAAGCGCGTTTTGGCCCAGCTGTCCAGTTGAGTCAGTTGCGCAATGTATGGTTTTCCTGAAGCCTCCAGCGCCGCTTTGTCTTCCGGATCGGCTTTCACCAGCCCGTTCAGAATATTTTGCGCATACAGCGCACCGTTCGCGGCGCTGTTCCAGGCGTGCGGATCGGTCACGGTCTTTCCATCTTCCTCAAGCGTGTGGGTTTTCACCCCGTTTGAGGCAACGACCAGCTGGCCTTTGAACCCGGAGGCTTTCACCAGGCGGTCGAGCCAGCCTTCCAGCCCCAAACCGTTGACCACGACCACGTCAGCCTTGCTCAGCGCCGCGCTGTCCTTAGGCGACGGTTCGAAGGTATGCGGATCGCCGTCCGGCCCCACCAGCGTCGTCACGTTTACACGATCGCCCCCCACCTCCTGCGCGATATCCCCCAGTATCGAAAAGCTGGTGACCACATTCAGCGTTTTCGCCATCACGCTATGCGACATCATCCCCAGCGCTAGCGCCATGATTAATCCTGTACTTTTCATCGTTTCCCCTTGCGTTAATAAAGCGCCCGCAGGCTGCCAGCCAGCCTGCTGCGCGTGCCAAATAAAACGGAAATAAAGAACAGCGCGCTGGCGGTCAGCACAATAGATGGCCCCGCGGGTAAACTTGCCGCCCAGGAGAGGCTTAGCCCCAGCCACGCGCAGAAAATACCGCTGATACCAGCCATCAGGAGTAATCCGGGTAAGGTGCGGACCCAACAGCGCGCCGCCACCGCCGGGAGCATCATCAGCCCGACGGCCATCAGCGTGCCGAGCACCTGAAAACCGGCCACCAGGTTCAGGACCAGCAGCGCCAGAAACAGACCGTGCAATACGCCGGGTAGCCAGCGGGCATTCACCTGCAGCCAGGCGGTGTCAAACGCCTCCGTCACCAGCCCGCGGTAAAAAAGGGCCAGCATGATAAGGGTGAAGATGCACACGCCGGTCACAAACAGCGCGGCGTCGTTGTCCACCGCGAGGATTGAGCCAAACAGCAGATGCAGCAAATCGACATTCGAGCCGCGCAGAGATACCAGCGTGACGCCCAGCGCCAGTGACCCCAGGTAAAAACCGGCAAAGCTGGCATCCTCTTTCAGCGGCGTGCGGCGGCTGACCAGCCCGGCCACCAGCGCAACGGCAATCCCGGCGATAAACCCGCCGACGGTCATAGCCAACAGCGACATCCCGCTGAGCAAATACCCCACGGCGACGCCGGGCAAAATGGCGTGAGAAAGCGCATCGCCCATCAGGCTCATCCGGCGCAGCTGAAGAAACACGCCGAGCGCGGTGGTGCTGACGGAGAGCGCCAGGCAAACCACCAGCGCGCGGCGCATAAAGCCGAATTCGATAAACGGCTGGAAGAATGTGTGCCAGATCATGCCACCCTCACCCGTTCGGTTTTCCACTGGGGGGCGTCAGTATCCAGCCGCAGCGTCTGCGGGAAGTGGCGCGCCACACGCTCGCTGTCGTGCAGTACCGCGAGCAGCGTTTGCCCCTGCATATACATCTCCAGCATCAGATCCATCAGCACGTTGCAGGTCGCTTCATCAACGCCGGTGAAGGGCTCGTCGAGCATCACCAGCGGCGCCTGCTGTACTAACACGCGGGCAAAAAGCATGCGCTGAAACTGGCCGCCGGAGAGTTCATCAATGGTGGAGAGCGCCATCGACTCCAGCCCCACGCGCTCAAGTGCACCACTAATGCGCAGACGCGCTTCGCGACGAAAACCGGCGAAAAGCGAAATTCCGGGCCAGCAGCCCATGCTCACCACGTCCTGCACGGTCAGCGGAAACTGTGCTTCCAGCGCGTGACGCTGGGCCAGCCATCCGATTACTGGTCGTCTACCCTGCCAGTGAAATCTGCCGCTGACGGGCGGAATAAATCCGGCGAGGGTTTTCAGCAGCGTGGATTTGCCGCAGCCGTTGGCGCCGATAATCGCGGTCATGCTGCCGCGTTCAATCCCGCCCGAAAGCGGACGCGTGACGGGCTGGCGGTCGTAGCCCGCAACCAGTGCGTTCATCACGATCATGGCAGCGCCACCGCCCAGCGCACGGCCAGCCCGAGAAACAGAATGAGCACCATCGCCAGCAGCAGCCGAATCGGGGATGAGAGAGAAAACAGGGACATGGATATTTCAACTCAAAAATAATGTTATAACATAACAATAATGAAAGGCGATGAAGATGTAAACGGCGGGAATGAAATGGGAGTGTGGCGAAATGTTTCTGCGGGAAAGAGGTGCGCGCGGGTGCCCTCTCCCACAGGGAGAGGGCGGAATAAGGCGAGTTACTGACTAAACGGCGACGCCGCCGGGACGCGAGCCTGCGATACCGCCAGCCCCAGTTGCCACACCGCCATCGCATAGTGGGTGCTATGGTTGTAGCGGGTGATGGTGTAGAAGTTCGGCATGCCGTACCAGTACTGGTAGCCGGTTCCCACGTCCAGACGCAGCAGGCTCACCTGGTCAACATTGCCCAGCGGCTGGGTTGGCGTTAAGCCTGCCGCCGTCAGCTGCGCAACGCTGTATTTGGTTTTAAAGCCGTTTTCCAGACCAAACGCTTCGCCGTTCGCCTGCACGGCAACCTGGCCGCCCGGCGTCCAGCCGTGTGCTTTAAAGTAGTTCGCCACGCTGCCGATGGCATCCACCGGATCCCACAGGTTAATGTGACCATCCCCGTTAAAGTCGACGGCATACTGCTTATAGGAGGACGGCATAAACTGGCCGTAGCCCATCGCGCCGGCAAATGACCCTTTCAGATCGAGCGGATCGTCCTGCTCGTTGCGCGCCATCAGCAGGAAGGTTTCCAGCTCGGAAGAGAAATACTCCGCGCGGCGCGGGTAGTTAAAGGAGAGTGTCGCCAGTGCGTCGAGGATGCGGGTTTTGCCCATCACGCGCCCCCAGCGGGTCTCTACGCCGATAATCCCGACGATGATTTCCGGCGGCACGCCGTAAACCTGCCACGCGCGGTTGAGCGCATCTTCATACTGGTTCCAGAACGCCACGCCGTTTTGCACGTTGTCCGGGGTAATAAACTGTTTGCGGTAGCGCAGCCATGCGCCGTTCGGCCCGCTCGGCACCTGGGCGGACGGTGCCTGCCTGTCCATCAGGCGCAGAACGTAGTCCAGACGCTTCGCCTGAGACAAAATTTCATGCAGCTGCTGGCGGTCGAAACCGTGTTTGCTCACCATTTTATCGATGAACTGCTCGGCCGCCGGGTTATTCGCGAAGTCGCCTCCCATCTGCATCATATTGTGCTGCGGCTCCAGCAGGAATCCCCCGGAAGGCGCGCCCGCCGTTTGCTGAACGGCTTCGGTCTTAGGTTTGCTGCTACAGGCAGACAGCAGGATAAGCGCAGGCAACAGCGCTGCATAACGACGCTTGAACATGAGACATCCATTTAACGGGTTCGATAAGAATCCAGTATGGTAAAGCATCCGCAACACCTCAAGGAAGCGGTACGCGCCTCCACAACGCAAATCCGCGCTTTTTTCCACCGAAAATCATTCACCCCATCAATTAACTTTCAAAATAATACATTTTTCTTTCATTGTGAGATCTAATTAACACTTTAAAACCTTTCAAAGTGATTATTATTAGCCGCAGTTATACAAAAACAAAAAAGCCCCACAGGAGAGAAGAATGATAGAGACCATCACCCACGGCGCCGAGTGGTTCATCGGGCTGTTTCAGAAAGGCGGAGAAGTGTTCACCGGCATGGTGACCGGGATCCTGCCCCTGCTGATCAGCCTGCTGGTGATCATGAACGCGCTGATCAACTTTATCGGCCAGCAGCGCATCGAACGCTTTGCCCAGCGCTGCGCCGGTAACCCGCTGTCCCGCTACCTGATATTGCCATTCATCGGCACCTTTGTTTTCTGTAACCCGATGACCTTAAGCCTCGGCCGCTTTATGCCGGAAAAATACAAGCCGAGCTACTACGCCGCCGCCTCCTACAGTTGCCACTCGATGAACGGCCTGTTCCCGCACATCAACCCCGGAGAGCTGTTTGTCTATCTCGGGATCGCCAGCGGCCTGACCACGCTTGGCCTGCCGCTCGGCCCGCTGGCGGTGAGCTACCTGCTGGTTGGCCTGGTGACCAACTTCTTCCGCGGCTGGGTGACTGACCTCACCACCGCTATTTTCGAGAAAAAAATGGGCATCCAGCTTGAACAGAAGGTCCATCTTTCAGGAGCGACAGCATGAACCGGATCCGCATTGAGAAAGGCACGGGCGGCTGGGGCGGCCCGCTGGAGTTCGACGCCACCGAAGGCAAAAAGATCGTCTACATCACCGCGGGCACGCGCCCGGCGATTGTCGACAAGCTGCGCGAGCTGACCGGCTGGGAAGCGGTTGACGGCTTTAAAGAGGGCGAGCCGCCGGAAGCGGACATTGGCGTGGCGGTGATTGACTGCGGCGGCACGCTGCGCTGCGGCATCTATCCGAAGCGCCGCATTCCGACGGTGAATATTCACTCCACCGGGAAATCCGGCCCGCTGGCGCAGTACATCCTTGAGGACATTTATGTCTCGGGCGTGAAGGAGGACAACATCACTCTGGTGAATGGCACTGCCGCGCCGCAAAAAGCAGCCCCGCGCGAGTACGACACCAGCAAGAAAATCACCGAGCAGAGCGACGGCCTGCTGGCAAAGGTCGGGATGGGGATGGGCTCCGCCGTGGCGGTGCTGTTCCAGTCCGGGCGCGACACTATCGACACGGTGCTGAAAACGATTCTGCCGTTTATGGCGTTCGTCTCGGCGCTGATCGGCATCATCATGGCGTCCGGTCTGGGCGACTGGATTGCCCATGGCCTCGCCCCGCTCGCCAGCCACCCGCTCGGGCTGGTGACGCTGGCGCTGATCTGCTCCTTCCCGCTGCTGTCGCCGTTCCTCGGCCCGGGCGCGGTGATTGCCCAGGTCATCGGCGTGCTGATAGGGGTGCAGATTGGTCTGGGCAACATTCCCCCGCACCTCGCCCTGCCCGCCCTGTTTGCCATTAACGCCCAGGCGGCGTGCGACTTCATCCCCGTGGGGCTGTCGCTGGCCGAAGCGCGCCAGGACACCGTGCGCGTGGGCGTGCCGTCCGTGCTGGTGAGCCGCTTCCTGACGGGCGCGCCGACGGTGCTGATTGCCTGGTTTGTCTCCGGCTTTATCTATCAATAAGAGGTTCCTGCAATGAACGTCATTTACCAGACCACCATTACCCGCATCGGCCAGAGCGCAGCGGACGCGCTGAGCGACCAGATGCTGATCACCTTCCGCGAAGGCGCTCCGGCGGATATCGAAGAGTTTTGCTTTATCCACTGCCACGGCGAACTGAACGGCGAGCTGAAGGCCGGAAGCCAGCTGGAGCTGGGCGAGGCGCGCTATGCCGTCACCGCCGTCGGCGACGTGGCGGAGCAAAACCTGCGCGAGCTCGGCCACATCACCCTGCGCTTCGACGGCCAGCCGCAGGCGGAATACCCCGGTACGGTTCACGTGGATGGCCCGGTTCCGCAGTCTGTCACCCCAGGCTGCACGTTAAAATTTGTTGCGTAATTAAGGAGAGTCACATGAGTCAGGTTGCCGTTGTCATTGGTGGGGGACAAACCTTAGGCGAGTTCCTCTGCCGTGGGCTTGCCGCAGAGGGCTACCGCGTGGCGGTAGTGGACATTCAGAGTGAAAAAGCCGCCCGCGTGGCGGACACCATTAACACCGAGTTTGGCGAAGGGATGGCATACGGGTTTGGTGCCGACGCCACCAGCGAGCAGAGCGTGATGGCGCTGGCCCGCGGCGTGGACGAGATTTTTGGGCGCACCGACCTGCTGGTCTACAGCGCGGGGATTGCGAAAGCGGCGTTTATCAGCGATTTCGAGTTGGGGGATTTTGACCGTTCGCTGCAGGTGAATCTGGTGGGCTATTTCCTCTGTGCCCGCGAGTTTTCCCGCCTGATGATCCGCGACGGCATTCAGGGGCGCATCATTCAGATCAACTCAAAATCCGGGAAAGTGGGCAGCAAGCACAACTCCGGGTACAGCGCGGCGAAGTTTGGCGGCGTGGGGCTGACGCAGTCCCTGGCGTTGGATCTGGCCGAATACGGGATTACCGTGCACTCGCTGATGCTGGGCAACCTGCTGAAATCGCCGATGTTCCAGTCCCTGCTGCCGCAGTACGCCACCAAGCTCGGCATCAAGGCTGAGGAAGTGGAGCAGTACTACATCGATAAAGTGCCGCTGAAGCGCGGGTGTGACTATCAGGACGTGCTGAACATGCTGCTGTTTTACGCCAGTCCGAAAGCGTCGTACTGCACCGGACAGTCGATTAACGTGACCGGTGGGCAGGTGATGTTCTGATCGAGCGGCCTGATGCCCTCACCCTAACCCTCTCCCACCGGGAGAGGGAACAAAACAAGGAGTCGATATGGTAACCGCACTCATCACCGTCGCTGCCCTCGCCTGGCTGTGCCAGATGGCGTTTGGCGGCTGGCAGATCCACCAGTTTAACCGCGCGTTTGATGCGCTGTGTCAGAAGGGCCGCGTCGGCGTCGGGCGTTCCGGCGGACGCTTTAAACCGCGCGTGGTCGTCGCTGTAGCGCTGGACGAGCACGACCGGGTGTGCGATTCCCTCCTCATGCGTGGCATGACGGTATTTGCCCGTCCGGCCAAAATCCAGGCAATCAACGGCCTCTTGTTACAGGAATTGCAGCCTGATGTGATCTTTCCCCATGATCCACTCTGTCAGAATGCACTATCATTAGCGCTCAATCTGAAACATGGATAATTTCGTTGTGAAAGTTATAGACTTGCGAAATTATCATTTCGCAACCTAAGGAACGAAGCGCCTATGAAACCACGTCAGCGGCAGGCGGCCATTCTCGAACATCTACAAAAGCAGGGAAAATGCTCGGTAGAGGATCTGGCCCACTACTTTGACACCACCGGCACGACAATACGCAAGGACCTGGTATTGCTCGAAAACTCTGGCGCCGTGATTCGCACCTATGGCGGCGTGGTTCTCAACAAGGACGAAGCGGACCCGCCAATCGATCACAAAACGCTGATCAATACCCACCAGAAAGCGCTGATTGCCGAAGCCGCCGTGAAATTTATCCAGGACGGCGATTCCATCATCCTCGACGCAGGCAGTACCGTCCTGCAGATGATCCCCCTGCTCAGCCGCTTTAACAACATCACGGTGATGACCAACAGCCTGCACATCGTCAACGCGCTGTCGGAGTTCGACAGCGAGCAGACCATCCTGATGCCCGGCGGCACCTTCCGCAAAAAATCGGCGTCCTTTCACGGCCAGCTGGCGGAGAACGCTTTCGACCACTTCAGCTTCGATAAACTGTTTATGGGCACCGACGGCATCGACCTGAACGCAGGCGTCACGACGTTTAACGAGGTGTTCAGCGTCAGCAAAGCCATGTGTAACGCCGCGCGGGAAGTGATTTTAATGGCCGACTCGTCGAAGTTTGGCCGCAAAAGCCCCAATATTGTCTGTAGCCTCGAAAGCGTTGATAAGCTGATTACCGACGCGGGTATCGATCCGGCGTTCAAAAAAGCGCTGGAAGAGAAAGGGATCGACGTGATCGTAACCGGAGAAAGAGATGAGTGATTTTCTGTTAGAAACGGGCCGCCAGACGCTGATGCTGGAGCTGCAGGAAGCCAGCCGCCTGCCGGAACGTCTGGGCGAGGATTTTGTCCGCGCCGCCAACACCATTATCCACTGCGAAGGCAAAGTGATTGTGGCGGGCATCGGTAAATCCGGCCATATCGGCAAGAAGATTGCCGCGACGCTCGCCAGCACCGGAACCCCGGCGTTCTTCGTGCATCCGGCAGAGGCGCTGCACGGCGATCTCGGGATGATCGAAAGCCGCGACGTGATGCTGTTTATCTCTTACTCCGGTTCGGCCAAAGAGCTGGATCTGATTATTCCGCGCCTGCAGGAAAAATCTGTCGCCCTGCTAGCGATGACCGGGAAACCCCGCTCGCCGCTGGCGCTGGCCGCCAAAGCGACGCTGGATATTTCCGTTGAGCGTGAAGCCTGCCCGATGCACCTCGCCCCCACCTCCAGCACCGTTAACACCCTGATGATGGGCGACGCGCTGGCGATGGCGGTAATGCAGGCGCGCGGATTCAATGAGGAAGATTTTGCCCGTTCGCATCCGGCAGGTGCGCTCGGCGCGCGACTGCTCAACAAGGTTCACCATCTGATGCGCACTGACGATGCCATTCCGCAGGTCAAACTCGATACCAGCGTGATGGACGCGATGCTGGAGCTGAGCCGCACCGGTCTGGGGCTGGTGGCGGTATGCGATGACGGCGGAAACGTGAAGGGCGTGTTCACCGACGGCGACCTGCGCCGCTGGCTGGTGGGCGGCGGCAGGCTGGAAACAAACGTGTCTGACGCCATGACCAAAGGCGGGCTGACGCTCAACGCCGACAGCCGCGCCATTGAAGCCAAAGAGGTGCTGATGAAGCGCAAAATCACTGCCGCACCGGTGGTGGACGAGCACGGCAGGCTGTGCGGCGCTATCAACCTGCAGGACTTCTACCAGGCCGGGATTATTTAACCCTTCAGCCCAAGACGCTTCGCCAGCCGGTGCAGGTTGGCGACGTCCATCTCCAGCGCCCGCGCGCACGCCGCCCAGCTGCGGTTATTCTGCTCCAGCGCGCGGGTAATCATCTGACGCTGAAACTCTTCCGTCGCTTCGCGCAGGTTTTCGATTGCGATCTCAGGCACAGCAGGCTTCACGGTCGGAGCATTTTCCTCATGCAGCGCAAAATGGCGCGCATGAATCACCACTTCATCCCCCGAGCGCGTCGCCCTCGCCAGCACCACCGCGCGGTGAATCGCATGCTCCAGCTCGCGCACGTTGCCCGGCCAGCCGTAGCTGAGCAGATGCGCTCTCGCCCCCGGGCTAAGCACCACGCGGGACAGCCCCATTTTGAGACGGCACTGTTCGCAGAAATAACCCGCCAGCAGCACCACGTCGTCTCCGCGCTCACGCAGCGGCGGCACGGACAGCGGGAACACGCTCAGGCGATGGAACAGGTCGGCGCGGAACTGCCCGGCCAGCACCGCTTCGCGCAGATCCCGGTTGGTCGCAGCAAGGACCCGCACGTCCACCCGCAGGCTGCGGTCATCCCCCACGCGCTGGATGTCGCCGTACTGCAATACGCGCAGCAGCTTGGCCTGAAGTGAAAGGGAAAGCTCGCCAATCTCATCAAGAAACAGCGTGCCGTTATCGGCCATTTCAAACTTGCCGCTGCGGTTGCTGATGGCCCCGGTAAACGCCCCTTTGACGTGACCGAACAGCTCGCTCTCCGCCACGCTTTCCGGCAGCGCGGCGCAGTTGAGGTACACCAGCGGGTTGACCGCGCGCGGCGAAGCTTCATGGATGGACTTCGCCACCAGCTCCTTACCGGTACCAGTCTCTCCGAAGATCAGCACGTTCAGATCGGACGCGGCAACAATCTCAATCTCTTTTTTGAGCTGCGCCATGCCCGGTGAAAGGCCGATCATCTCGGTGTGCGCCACCGGCTCAAACGCCGTCGGGCTACCGGGAAGAATATTCTGGCTCTCCAGTTGCTCTATCAGCAGCGCATTATTCAGCGCCCCGGCGGCCAGCGCCGCAATCAGGCGCAGTTCTTCGTCGCTGAAGGTGTCGAACTGATCCGGCGACATCCCGTCGAGGGTTAATGCGCCAATCAGATTCTGCCCGGCGAACAGCGGCAGGCCAATACAGGCGTGCACCTTCAGGCTCTCCTGCCCCGGAATCAGGCCGTCGTACGGATCGGGCAGATCGCTATCTGCCGGGAAACGCACCACGTCGCCCGCGCGGGCGATGGTTTCCAGACGCGGGTGGCCCTCCAGCGTAAAGCGCCGCCCGAGTACGTCCTTCGCCAGGCCGTCGATAGCCAGCGGAATAAACTGCCGCCCTTCGTAACGCAGCAGCGCCGACGCATCGCAATCCAGCACGTGGCGCAGCGTGGAGATCAGGCGCTGAAAGCGGTCCTGATGGCCGATACCGGTTTGCAGTTCTATGGCGATCTTCGCCAGGACGTCTACGGAAAAGCTCATGTCTGCCTCACTGTCATTTTGACAATGCATAATGTCATATTGACTCTTTTTAGGATAGTCATAATGACTACTCATTATGGGGCGTTAAATCACAACTTATTGAATATTAATAAGTTAAAAAGTTGGCACGCAACTTGATATAAGCAAACCATCTTCTTTGAAAACGCTGTATTAAGTTGAGGTTGCTATGTCTATTCTGGTTAAAAATAACATTCATTGGGTGGGTCAACGTGACTGGGAAGTACGTGATTTTCACGGCACGGAATACAAAACGCTGCGCGGCAGCAGCTACAACAGCTATCTCATTCGCGAAGGTAAAAACGTCCTGATCGATACCGTCGATCACAAATTCAGCCGTGAGTTCGTGCAGAACCTGCGCGGTGAAATCGACCTGAATGACATCGACTACATCATCATCAACCATGCGGAAGAGGACCACGCCGGGGCGCTGACCGAACTGATGTCCCACATTCCGGATACCCCAATCTACTGCACCACCAACGCCATTGATTCAATTAACGGCCACCACCACCATCCGGAGTGGAACTTCCACACCGTAAAAACCGGCGACACGCTGGATATCGGCAACGGCAAGCAGCTGATCTTCGTCGAAACCCCGATGCTGCACTGGCCGGACAGCATGATGACCTACATGACCGGCGACGCGGTGCTGTTCAGCAACGACGCCTTCGGCCAGCACTACTGCGACGAACGCCTGTTTAATGATGAAGTGGATCAGACCGAGCTGTTCGAACAGTGTCAGCGCTACTACGCCAACATCCTGACCCCGTTCAGCCGTCTGGTGACGCCTAAAATTACCGAGATCCTCGGCTTCAACCTGCCGGTGGACATGATTGCCACCTCCCACGGCGTGGTGTGGCGTGAAAACCCCACCCAGATCGTCGAGCTGTACCTGAAGTGGGCCGCGGATTACCAGGAAGACCGCATCACTATCTTCTACGACACCATGTCCAACAACACCCGCATGATGGCGGACGCGATTGCCCAGGGTATCAATGAAGTTGACCCGAACGTGGCGGTGAAAATCTTCAACGTGGCGCGCAGCGATAAGAACGAGGTATTGACCAACGTCTTCCGCTCCAAAGGCGTGCTGGTGGGTACCTCCACCATGAATAACGTGATGATGCCGAAGATTGCCGGCCTGGTGGAAGAGATGACCGGCCTGCGCTTTCGTAACAAACGCGCCAGCGCCTTTGGCTCTCACGGCTGGAGCGGCGGCGCGGTAGACCGTCTTTCCACCCGTTTACAGGATGCGGGTTTTGAGATGTCCATGAGCCTGAAGGCGAAATGGCGTCCGGATATCGACGCGCTGGAAATCTGCCGCCAGCATGGCCGCGACATCGCCCGTCAGTGGGCGCTCGCCCCGCTGCCGGAAACCGCCCCCGCCGCGGCGGTTCCGCCGGAAGCCGAAGCGGAAGCCGTCGCTGCCGACCTCGGGCCTTGCATGCAGTGCAGCGTATGCCAGTGGATTTACGACCCGGAACGGGGCGAGCCGCTGCAGGATGTTGCCCCGGGCACGCCGTGGAGCGAGGTGCCGGACAACTTCCTCTGCCCGGAATGCTCCCTCGGCAAAGACGTCTTTGATGAACTGGCAACGGAGGCAAAATGAGCCACGGCATCGTTATCATCGGCTCGGGCTTTGCTGCCCGCCAGCTGGTGAAAAATATCCGCAAACAGGATGCAAACGTGCCGTTGACGCTGATCGCCGCCGACAGCATGGACGAGTACAACAAGCCTGATTTAAGCCACGTCATCAGCCAGAATCAGCGCGCCGACGAACTCACCCGCCAGACGGCGGGGGAGTTCGCAGAGCAGTTCAACCTGCGCCTGTTTCCGTACACCTGGGTTACGGATATTGACGCCGACGCCCATGTGGTGAAAGCGAAAGATCATACCTGGCAGTACGACAGGCTGGTGCTGGCGACCGGGGCATCTGCGTTTGTGCCGCCGGTTGAGGGCCGCGAGCTGATGATTACCCTCAACAGCCAGCAGGAGTATCAGGGCAGCGAAACCCTGTTACGCGATGCGCAACGGGTGATGATTGTCGGCGGCGGGCTGATCGGCACCGAGCTGGCGATGGACTTATGTCGGGCGGGAAAATCCGTGACCCTGGTTGACCACGCAGCGAGCATTCTGTCGGCGCTGATGCCCGCAGAAGTAAGCAGTCGCTTACAGCATCGTCTGACCGATATGGGCGTGCATCTGATGTTGAAATCGCAGCTACAAAGCCTGAGCAAAACCGAAGGCGGTATCCGTGCCACGCTCGGCCGAAGCCGCAGCGTAGAAGTGGATGCGGTGGTTGCCGCGACGGGCCTGCGCCCGGAAACCGCGCTGGCGCATCGCGCAGGGGCTGAAATAAACCGCGGCGTGAAGGTAAATAGCTACCTGCAAACCACGCGGCCGGATATTTATGCCCTGGGCGACTGCGCGGAAATTAACGGCCAGGTGCTGCCCTTCCTGCAGCCGATACAATTAAGCGCCATGTATCTGGCAAAAAACCTGCTCGGCGGCAGCGCGCCGCTGAAATTACCCGCCATGCTGGTAAAGGTCAAAACGCCGGAATTGCCGCTGCATCTTGCAGGTGAAACGCAGCGTCGGGATCTGGACTGGCAGATTGCCCTTTCGCCGCAGGGCATGGTGGCGCGCGGCACCGATGCAGACGGTCAGATACGCGCCTTTGTCGTCAGCGAAGACAGGATGAAGGAGGCTTTCGCGCTGCTGAAATCGCTGCCTGCTTAACCCTCGTATTGCCGGGTGGCGCTCCGCTTACCCGGCCTACATGCAGACCCGCGCAAGCGTAGCGCCGCCGGGTAAAACAGGGTGGGGAGTTCAGGAACGCACCACCAGCGCGTCGTAGCCGCGCCAGCGATAGTTGGCCATGGAGATGAGCCAGCAGGCAACGAACAGCCCGACAACCACAAACCCGGCGTTGCCCAGGTTGTCATTTACCGCGCCGATCAGATCCCAGATGCCGCCGCTGAGGGCAAATTTATCCATCAGCAGGCCCAGCGCTTCCAGCCCGCCGATAAACAGCGCCACCACCACGGAGGTGCCGGTGATGGTCATGTTGTAGTAGAGCTTGCGCTGCGGTTTATCAAACGCCCAGCCGTAGGCACCGACCATCAGCAGGTTATCGAGCGTATCCACCAGCGCCATGCCGCTGGCGAAGAGCGCCGGGAAGATCATGATTGACCACACGGACATCCCGCTGGAGGCGCTGGCGGCGGAGATCCCCAGCACGCCAATTTCGGTGGCAGTGTCAAACCCGAGGCCAAACAGGAAACCCACCAGATACATCTGCCAGCTTTTATTGACGAGGCGGAAGGTTTTACCGAACAGCCAGTTCATAACGCCCCCCTGGGCAGGCAGCGTGACGTCACCCTGCACCGTCTGGCCCTTTTTCAGCGCCTGGAAACTGCGCCAGACGCCGCGCAGGATCACCATATTCACCAGCGCCATCGCCAGCAGGAAGGTGGCGGATACCGCAGTGCCAATCAGGCTGCCGGTTTCGTGGAACCATTCCATGTTTTTCTGAAACGCCGTGGCGGTGGCGGCGATGGCAATGGAGGCCAGCACCACAATGGTGGAGTGCCCCAGCGAGAACCACGCCCCCACCCCGCACGGGCGTTTGCCCTGCTGCATCATCTTACGCGTCACGGTATCAATGGCCGCGATGTGGTCGGCATCCACCGCATGGCGCAGCCCGTAGCACCACGCCAGCAGGCTGGCGGCCATCAGCGCCGTGCTGCCGCTAAAAGAGTGCCATGCCCATCCCCAGGCCAGCAGGTTTGCCATTACCAGAGCCAGCAGCAGAAGCGCGGCGCGAGGTTCGTTGCGTAACAGTCGTAACATTTTAAATCCTTTTTGAACATGACCGGGCAGCGGCAACCACCGCCTGCCCGAAGGAGATCGCTCCGTCACCTGCGGGCAGGCGCGAAGGAAAAAGAAGCGTAAAGTCAGAGAGATGATGACGCAGGCGAGCGCGCAGCAGGCGGTTGTGCAACACGCCGCCGCTGAAGCAGATTGTCGAAATCGATAAGCGTCGGGCATGGCGCGCGGCGAGCTGAGCCAGCCCTTTTGCCAGCGCGTCGTGAAACGCCCACGCGCGCTCGCAGGGCTCCGCCTGCCAGTTCAGCCACTGCTGCCAGAACAGCGCAAGGTTATTCGCTTTCAGAATCACCGGATGGTCAACGCCCGCGCACTGCGATGCCAGCGCCTCCAGCCTGCACGCTGCCTCGCCTTCGTAGCGCTGCGCGTCAATGCCCAGCGCGCAGGCGACCGCGTCAAACAAACGACCGCAGGACGACGCCTGCGGCGCGTTGATGCCACGCTGGATCGCCGTTGCCAGCAGCGGCCAGCTGTGGCGCTGAACCGCTCGCGTTTCCGGGTAGCGTTGCCAGTCCGGGACAAACGCCAGGCAGTGGGCGAGCAGATTACGCCACGGCTGCTTTGCCGCCAGATCGCCGCCCGGCAGCGCCACGGCAGGCAGGCCGCCGAGCCGTTCGCAGTCGAGATAGTTCACCCGCAGGCACTCTCCTCCCCACAGCGCGCCGTTCTCGCCCATGCCGATCCCGTCCAGCGTCAGAGCGATAGCGTCTCCGCCGCCGAGCGGCCAGCCGTTCTCCGCCAGGCACGCCGCCGCGTGAGCGTGATGATGCAGCACGGTTTCGACGGGCAGCGCCTGCTCCTGCGCCCACCGGCGCGCGCGATACCCCGGATGGGCATCGCACACCAGCTTATCAGGCTGGAAAGCGTAGATGTCCTGCATCGTCGAGAGCGCGCTGCGCCACTGCGCCTCTACGCCCTCGTCGCTCAGATCGCCAAAGTGCTGGCTCAGCACCGCCTGGTTGCCGCGCACCAGGCAGAAGGTGTTTTTCATCTCTGCACCGGTACACAGCATGGCGGGGATATTCTCAAAACCCGCGGGCAACGTGACGGCATCGGGCACAAAACCCCGGGCACGACGCAGGATAGCGCCATCCCGATCCATCACCGAATCATCCATGCGCTGCAGGATGTCGCGGTTGTGCAGCAGGAAGCCGTCCGCGATGCCGCCGAGCTCCTCCAGCGCCTGCGCGTTGGTGACGGCAGGCGGCCTGCCACTGAGGTTGCCGGAGGTCATCACCAGCGGGCGCCGGCAGTCCATCAGCAAAAGATGCTGGAGCGGGTTCGCGGGCAGCATCACGCCTACGCAGTCGAGCCCTGGGGCAATTTCCTCGGGAAACGCGGGAAGCGAAGCTTTCGGCGTCAGCACGATCGGTGCCGCGGGCGAGCGTAACAGCGTCTGTATCGTCTCCGGCAGATCGTCCGCATCCGGTAGCATCACCGCCAGCGGCTTCGTCGGGCGCTGCTTGCGTGCCCGCAGCGTCGCCACTGCCTGCGGGTTAAGCGCGTCGCAGACCAGATGAAATCCCCCCAGCCCTTTAACCGCCACGATCCCGCCGTTTTTCAGCCTCTTCACCGCCGCATTTAAGGCCGATTCGCGAGTGGCAATAGTGTCTCCGGCTCGCCATTCCAGCTGCGGCCCGCAGTCCGGGCAGGCCACCGGCTGGGCGTGGAAGCGGCGGTCGGCCGGGTTGCGGTACTCGGTTTCGCACGGCGCGCAGAGCGGGAATGTGGCCATCGACGTGGCCGGACGGTCGTACGGCATGGCGCGGATAATGGTAAACCGCGGCCCGCAGTGGGTGCAGTTGATAAACGGGTAACGATAGCGGCGCTCGCGGGGATCGCGCATTTCAGCCAGACACGCCGGGCAGGTGGCGGCATCCGGCACGATTTGCGTATCCATCGCCCCGCGATCGCTGTGGCGGATGGTAAAGTCCTCAGGCATGTCCGCCCAGGTGAACGGCTGCGTTTCAACGCGATCGATGCGCGCCAGCGGTGGGCAGTCCTGATGCAGCCTCGCGGTAAAGTCCCCCCCATTACCCGCGAGACGCACCAGGACACCCTCTCCGTCGTTGCAGACATCGCCCACAAGCTTCAGCCGGTGCGCCAGCTGCCAGACGAAGGGCCGAAACCCCACGCCCTGCACTTTGCCGCGCACCCGAAGCAGTACGCCGTTAACGCTCATCGCAGCTTAAAACAGCAGCGATGACGAGGTGTCGAACGCCGCGCGACGGCGTTTTTCTGCGCTCATCTGCTCAAGCTTGTCACGATCCACGCAGACCAGCGCGTGCGTCGGGCAGGCCTCCATACAGGCCGGGCCGGCTTCGCGGTGATAGCAAAGATCGCATTTATTGGCTTCGGCTTTCTCCGCCCGCACGCTCAGCCCCATGCCGCTGTTGCGCACCACCGGGCGGACAACCACCTCCATCGCGCCATACGGACACGCCACCACGCAGGTTTTGCAGCCGATGCAGCGCTCCTGCATCACGTGCACAAAGCCCTTCTCGCGCTTAATCGCCCCGTTCGGACAGACGTTGGCACACGGCGCATCTTCACACTGGCGACAGATGGCGGCGGTGGAAATATTCACACCTTTAATGACGTGAATGCGCGGCAGGAAGGTATCGGGAGTGAGAGAGGCGCAATCCTGCTCCGCCTGGTGGGAAACCACGCACGCCACTTCACAGGTACGGCAACCAATGCACTTGCTGGCATCGGCCATTATAAAACGGTTCATCTGCTTCTCCGGCATAACTGTTATGCGCGAAGCTATTCATAAACCGTGCCAATATTTAACACACTGATTTTTAAGGATAATAAAAACGCAGCGTTTCTGTCATCGTCATTAGTGACGATGACAGATGTCGACGTCAGCGGTGCGGGCCATCGGTAACGGAGTCGCGCAGGACAAGCTCGCCAGAAAAGGTTTGCTGATATTTGAACTCTCCGCCGTCGAGCATGAAAATCAGGCGACTGACGATCTCCTGGATCATCGCCGTCACCGGAATACGGACGCTGGAGAGCGACGGCACGATGTAGGGCGCAATCGCCACGTCGTCAAAGCCGATGACGGACACCGCGTCCGGCGTGGCGACCCCGCTGTCGTGCAGCTGCTTGATGGCGCCGATCGCCATATCGTCGTTGCTCGCCACCAGCGCGGTAAACGGTTCGCCGCGGGAGAGGAGTTGAGTGACCGCCGCCGCGCCGCTGGCCGGGTTCCACTTCCCTTCGGCGATAAGCGCGTCACGCGCTGCAATACCGTGCTGCGCCAGCGCATCCCTGTAACCGGAAAGACGCTCAACCCCGGTGGGGGAATCCAGCGAACCGGTGATAAAGGCAATCTCCCGGTGCCCTTTCGCAATCAGCTGCGACACCGCGTCCTGACACGAGGCTTTATGATCGGACCAGACGCTGTGGCTGCTGTTTTTCCGCAGGCGGCGGTTAAGCACCATAATCGGCTGCTCGCATTTCTCGACGAGCTCGTCCAGCTCTTCCACGCTCAGAAAACGCGGGTAGATAATTACCGCATCGCAGCGCATATCCAGCAGATACTGGATCGCCTCGCGCTCTTCTTCGGCGCTGTGCTTGCCGTCGGCGAGGATCAGCTGCCGCCCTTTTTCTTCCGTCATCCGCGCGGCGTTAAACAGCAGCTCGCTAAAGTAGACGCCGTGATACAGGGTGTTGGTCACTACCAGCCCAAGCGTCTGGGTGCGTTTGGTCGCCAGGTTTCGCGCCAGCAAGTTCGGGCGATAGCCGCTCTCTTCAATGGCCTGAAAAACCCGGTCTTTGGTCTCCTGGCTAACGTAGCCGTTGCCCGACAACACCCGGGAGACCGTCGCTTTCGATACGCCTGCCCGCTTCGCCACTTCCAGCATCGTGGTCATATTGTTCTTCCATCCGAAACTCATGCGGGCAGTGTACTGCACCGCGAAAAAATTGTCGCAGCGACGACGTCACGCTTTCTACACCCCACTGCGATCTTCATCACGAAAAGAAAAAATGTCCAAAAAGCGGTCTTGTTTCAACAAAAGAAACTCATGATGATTATGTGGAACCGGTTTCCTACATTTCACACAACGATAACAGGAACAGATCCGATGGCCAAAAACTACGCTGCGCTGGCAAACGACGTTATCAGCGCGCTGGGCGGCAAAGAGAACATCGTCGCCGTCACCCACTGCATGACGCGCCTGCGTTTCGTTCTGAAAGACGAAAATCTTACCGACGTTGCGCGCCTGAAAAGCATCAGCGGCGTGCTTGGCGTGGTGCGTAACGACAACCAGTGCCAGGTGATTATTGGCAACACGGTTTCACAAGCGTACCGCGAAGTAGTGAGCCTGCTGCCCGTTGACCTGCAGCCCGTGGTACCGGAAGGCCCGCAGAAGCTGACGTTACGCCGCATTGGTGCCGGGATCCTCGACGCGCTGATCGGCACCATGTCGCCGCTGATCCCGGCGATCATCGGCGGTTCGATGGTCAAGCTGCTGGCGATGATCCTCGAAATGACTGGCGTGCTGGAAAAAGGCGCGCCGACGCTCACCATTTTGACCGTCATAGGCGACGGGGCGTTCTTCTTCCTGCCGCTGATGGTGGCGGCCTCGGCGGCGGTGAAGTTTAAAACCAATATGTCGCTGGCGATTGCCATCGCGGGCGTGCTGGTGCACCCGAGCTTTATCGAACTGATGGCGAAAGCCGCGCAGGGCGAGCACGTTGAGTTCGCCTTTATTCCGGTGACGGCGGTGAAATACACCTATACCGTCATCCCGGCGCTGGTCATGACCTGGTGCCTGTCGTATATCGAACGCTGGGTGGATCGCATCACCCCGGCGGTGACCAAAAACTTCCTCAAGCCGATGCTGATCGTGCTGATTGCCGCCCCGCTCGCCATCGTGCTGATTGGCCCGCTGGGGATCTGGATCGGTAGCGCCATCTCCGCGCTGGTTTACACCATTCACGGCTACCTGGGCTGGCTCTCCGTCGCCATCATGGGCGCACTGTGGCCACTACTGGTGATGACCGGGATGCATCGCGTGTTTACGCCGACCATCATTCAGACCATTGCCGAAACGGGCAAAGAAGGAATGGTGATGCCGTCAGAAATCGGCGCCAACCTGTCGCTCGGCGGCTCGTCGCTGGCGGTGGCATGGAAAACGAAAAACCCGGAACTGCGCCAGACGGCACTGGCCGCGGCGGCCTCCGCCATCATGGCGGGGATCTCTGAACCGGCCCTGTACGGCGTAGCGGTACGCCTGAAGCGTCCGCTGATTGCGAGCCTGATCAGCGGCTTTATCTGCGGCGCGGTGGCGGGTATGGCAGGCCTTGCCAGCCACTCGATGGCGGCGCCGGGGCTGTTTACCAGCGTGCAGTTCTTCGACCCGGCCAACCCGATGACCATCGTCTGGGTGTTTGGCGTAATGGGGCTGGCCGTGGTGCTGTCATTTGTTCTGACCCTGCTGTTAGGGTTTGAGGATATCCCGGTCGAAGACGAGGCTGAAAAAGCGCGCGCCCTTCAGACCGCACCGGTACAGAACAACGCAGCAAAAGCATAAATTGAAAGCGAGGTAAGAATGTCTGTTTTTCCACAAGGATTTTTATGGGGCGGCGCGCTTGCCGCCAACCAGAGTGAAGGTGCTTACCGTGAAGGCGGCAAAGGACTGACGACGGTCGATATGATCCCCCACGGCGCGCATCGCCTGGCGGTGAAGGTCGGTCAGGAAAAGCGTTTTTCGCTGCGTGACGATGAGTTTTACCCGAGCCATGAAGCGATTGATTTTTACCATCGCTATAAAGAGGACATCGCCCTGATGGCGGAGATGGGCTTTACGGTGTTCCGCACCTCGATTGCCTGGAGCCGCCTCTACCCGAACGGCGACGAGCCGCTGCCAAATAAAGAGGGCATCGCCTTCTACCGGGCGGTGTTTGAAGAGTGTAAAAAGTACAACATTGAGCCGCTGGTAACGCTTTGCCACTTCGACGTGCCGATGCACCTGGTGACGGAGTACGGCTCCTGGCGCAACCGTAAGATGGTCGATTTCTTCGCCCGCTACGCCCGCACCTGCTTCGAGGAATTTAACGGGCTGGTGAAATACTGGCTGACCTTCAACGAAATCAACATCATGCTGCACAGCCCGTTCTCCGGCGCGGGGCTGGTGTTTGAGGAAGGTGAAAACGAGGATCAGGTGAAATACCAGGCCGCGCATCACGAGCTGGTGGCGAGCGCGCTGGCGACCAAAATCGCTCACGAGGTGAACCCGGAAAACCAGGTCGGCTGCATGCTGGCTGGCGGTAACTTCTACCCGTACTCCTGCAAGCCGGAAGACGTGTGGATGGCGCTGGAAAAAGACCGCGAGAACCTGTTCTTTATCGACGTGCAGGCGCGCGGCAGCTATCCGGCCTACTCTGCCCGCGTTTTCCGCGAAAAAGGCGTGGTGATTGTGAAAGATCCCGGCGACGACGAACTGCTGAAAAACACCGTCGACTTTGTCTCGTTCAGCTATTACGCCTCGCGCTGCGCGTCGGCGGACATGAACGCGGGCAACACCAGCGCGGCGAACATCGTGAAGTCCCTGCGTAACCCGCATATTCAGGTAAGCGAGTGGGGCTGGGGCATCGATCCGCTCGGCCTGCGTATCACCATGAACATGATGTACGACCGCTACCAGAAGCCGCTGTTCCTGGTGGAAAACGGCCTGGGAGCGAAGGACGTCATTGATGAAAACGGCGAGATCAACGACGACTACCGCATCAGCTACCTGCGCGAGCATATCCGCGCGATGGGCGATGCGATTGAGGACGGCGTGCCGCTGATGGGCTACACCACCTGGGGCTGCATCGACCTGGTGTCGGCTTCAACGGGCGAGATGAGCAAGCGCTACGGGTTTGTGTACGTTGACCGCGACGACGCCGGGAACGGCACGCTGGACCGCAAGCGCAAGAAATCGTTCTGGTGGTATAAGAAGGTGATTGCGAGTAACGGGGCGGATCTGGCGTAGCCTGTTGCCCGGTGGCGCTGCGCTTACCGGGCCTACGGTTTTGTAGGCCGGGTAAGGCGTAGCCGCCACCCGGCACTGCTCAGAGCGGAGAAAACCCTCCATCCCCAACCCACCCCGCCAGCCGCGAATACACCTCCTCCACCGCCGCCTTCACCGGCGGCGTCATCGGGTAATAAAACCCGACAATGTCCGGCTGGATCCCCAAAAACAGCACCTCGCCCACGTCGTCTTTAATCTGATCGACCAGGTAGTTCAGCGGCATATTGTGGGTGGTCATCATAAACATCTCGGCGATGTCGTCCGGGTCAATCAGGCGGATCTCGCCCGGGTTGAGCCCCATATCGGTGGCATCGACGATTAGCAGCCTTTCCGGACGCAGCTCGCGAATGGCGACCACATCGTTTTCCGGCGCGCTGCCGCCGTCAATCACCACCCAGTCGCCCTGCGGTTTTGCGGCGCACATCTCCGCCAGCAGCGGGCCCGCGCCGTCGTCGCCCATCATGCTGTTGCCGACACACAGTAAAACGTCAGTCACGTAATCTCCTCACCATCAGGTAGATGGCGCTCTCCTGATGAATATCGTGCAGCATGCCGAGCAGCGTTTTGCTCCACGCCTGCTGCGCCGGGGTTTGCCTGCCGAGCGCCGCGTCAAAGGCGTTGGCGAGCATCGTGATATGGTTGGCGTCGATAACGATCTCGCCGTACTTCGGCACGCCCTCCATCTTGCGCCGCGCGGTGCTGCCCTCCTCCAGCGTGGCGATCCACGCCAGGTATTCCGTCCACGGGCAGGTTAGTGCCGCCTCCAGACAGTCGATCACCCCGAGGTGGTGCCCAATCGCCAGGCTGTAATAGACCACCTGCTGCGCCGCATCCGGCGTGGCATCGTTCTCATCAATAAACTTACGGCTCAGCTGGCTGAACACCACCGTTTCACTCATCGGATACGCGCCTCATCCACAATGCTGTTCAGGTTTGCCACGATCTCATTGAGACGCGGATCGTTTTCCGCCTCCAGCCAGCGCGCCACCTGATGGTCGCCCTGGCTCAGCAGGCGCAGGTAATCGTCGGCAATCTGACGCCCGTAGCGGTAGCCCGCCAGCCTGCGCGCCATGCGGTCCACCTTCACGCGCAGCGGCTGGACCATGTCCGGATGCAGAATGGCCGCGGGCTGGTTGTCGATCTCGCCAGGTGCGCGGGCGTGGATCTTCTGCTCCAGCAGGCCGAGCGCCATCGCAAAGCCGTACAGCGTGGCGGCAGGCGTCGGCGGGCAGCCCGGAATATAGACATCCACCGGCACGATTTTGTCGGTGCCGCCCCAGACGCAGTAAAGATCGTGGAAGATGCCGCCGCTGTTGCCGCAGGCGCCGTAGGAGATGCAGATTTTCGGATCCGGCGCGGACTGCCAGGCGCGCAGCGCGGGCGATCGCATGGCGCGGGTCACCGCCCCGGTAAACAGCAGAATGTCCGCATGACGCGGGGACGGTACCACTTTGATGCCAAAGCGCTCGGCGTCAAACAGCGGCGACAGGGTGGCGAAGATCTCGATCTCACAGCCGTTGCAGCCGCCGCAGTCCACGCGGTAGACGTAGGCCGAGCGTTTGATTTTTTTCAGCAGCGACGCCTTCATGCTGGCGATGGACTCCTCCACCGTCAGCGGCACCGGAATGCCGTTATCGTCGCGCGGGCCGAGTAAGTTTTCCATCAGCTGGCCTCTCTCATATGGCGGGTAATATCAATGCGGTCGGACGGCAGCAGGCACTTCTGACGTTTGCACTCCGGGCAGGTTTCGAAGCTTTCGCGGTGATGCTCCGCGCGGGCGTCGCCGTTGTGCTGCAGCAGCGCGATGGCGTAGTCGATCTCTTTTTGCACGGCGAACGGACGCTTGCAGACGCGGCAATTGCACAGCGCGAAGCGCGACTGCTGGAGAAAATCCTCTTTTTTCCACACCGCTAGTTCGTACTCCTGGGAAAGTCGAATGGCGATCGTCGGGCAGACCTCCTCGCAGCGGCCGCAGAAGATGCAGCGCCCGAGGTTAAACTGCCAGGCCAGCTCGCTGGTTTTGAGGTCCGTTTCCACCGTTAAGGCGTTCGACGGGCAGGCGTTGACGCAGGCCGCGCAGCCGATGCACTGCTGCGGGTTGTGCTCCGGCTTGCCGCGAAAGTTTTTATCCACCGGGATCGGCTCCAGCGGATAGCTGCTGGTCTGCGCGCCGGTTTTGATCACTTTTTTGATAAAGGTAAACATGGCGTGTCCTTATTTCAGCGGCGAGTTCTTGCGCTCGATGCTGTAGCGCTCAAGCTCTTTGTACGGCACTACCTGGCTTTTCTTCTTGCGCACGTCCACCACCGTCATGCGGTCGGTGCAGGAGTAGCACGGATCGAGGCTGCCGATGATCAGCGGGGCGTCAGAGACCGTGTTACCGCGCAGCATATAGCGCAGGGTAGGCCAGTTGGCGTAGGTCGCCGCGCGACAGCGCCAGCGGTAGAGCTTCTGATTGTCGCCGGTCATGCTCCAGTGGATATCATCCCCTCGCGGCGCTTCGGCAAAGCCGAGGGCAAAGCGGTTTGGAATGTAGGTGAAGCCCTCCACCATCAGCGGACCGCCCGGCAGGTTGTCCAGCCCGAAGTCAATCATGTTCAGGGCGGTGTAGACCTCGTTGATACGCACCTTGAGGCGAGAAATAACGTCGCAGCCCTGTTCGCTGTGGACGGTCATCGGCAGCAGGCCGTAGCCGACGAACGGGTGATCGGCGCGGGTGTCGCGGGCGTGGCCGCTGGCGCGCACCATCGGGCCGACATTGCTGAAGTCGCGGGCAATTTCCGGATCGAGGCGACCAATCCCGACGGTGCGCTGCTCGATGTTTGGCGTGCTGAGCAGCATGTCCACCAGATCCTGCACGTCCCGGCGCATCTGCTGCGCCAGCTGGCGGGTCTTGATCATGTCGTCTTTCAGCAGGTCGCGGCGGATCCCGCCGATCAGATTCAGGCCGTAAGTTTTACGCGCCCCGGTGAGGATCTCCGCCATCTTCATCGACGCTTCGCGCACGCGGAAGAACTGCATAAACCCGGAGTCAAAGCCGACAAAGTGGCAGGCCAGGCCGAGGTTCAGCAGGTGCGAGTGCAGGCGCTCCACCTCCAGCAGAATAGCGCGGATCATCTGCGCGCGCTCCGGCACCACGATCCCCATGCCGTTCTCCACCGAGGTGGTGTAGGCGGTGCTGTGGGCGAAGCCGCAGATGCCGCACACGCGGTCAGAGAGGAACGTGACCTCGTTGTAACCCATGCGGGTTTCCGCCAGCTTCTCCATGCCGCGGTGGACGTAGAACAGGCGGTAGTCGGCGTCGATGATGTTTTCGCCGTCGACGAACAGGCGGAAGTGGCCCGGTTCGTCGGAGGTGACGTGCAGCGGGCCGATCGGCACCACGTTGTTCTTCTTGCTGCCCAGCTCGTTGATGAACTCGTAGGTTTCGCTGTCGGTGGTCGGGGCCGGACGCTGGCGGTAATCCATGCTGTCCTTGCGCAGCGGATAGAGTTCATCCGGCCAGTCGTCCGGCAGCACCAGACGACGCTCGTCCGGCAGGCCGACCGGCACCAGGCCGTACATGTCGCGCACCTCGCGCTCACCCCAGACGGCGGCAGGAACGCGCGGCGTCACGGACGGGTATTCCGGCTTATTCGGGTCGACCTCGACGCGCACGGTGAGCCAGCACTTCTCGCCCTGCTCCATCGACATCACGTAGTACACCGCGTAGTTACCGCACAGCTGGCGCTCGTCGTTGCCGAACAGCACCGACAGCCAGCCGCCCTGCTGGTAATAGATAAACTCCACCACTTCCGGCAGGTAGTTCACCTTCACGGTAATGGTGATCTGATCTTTGGTTTGCCAGGACTCCTCCAGCACCACGCCGGGGAAAGCCTGATGCAACGCGGCGAGATACTGCTGACCTTTCTTTTCTTCAGACATAAACACTCTCTTTAATCACGCCACCAGCAAGGAGACGAACGCTAAAAATGCAAAACCAAAACCGGCCCAGGTGATGCGCGAGGTTGCCGCAAAACGCAGGCGCGCCATGCTGTTTTCAAACAGGGCGATGACCAGCACGCCGACCAGCAGCTTGAGGGCGGCAACCACCACGGCCAGCAGCAGGCCGCCTGCAGAGAAGTGCGTCATCTGCCCCCACGGGAAGAAAACGCCCACAAACATCTGCAACACCACCAATTGCTTAAGGCTGATGCCCCACTTCAGCACCGCGAAGCCGTAGCCGCTGTACTCGGTGAGCGGCCCCTCCTGCAGCTCCTGCTCCGCTTCCGCGAGATCGAACGGCAGCTTGCCCATCTCAATAAACGTGGCGAACGCGCAGGCGCAGAGTGCCAGCACGAGCGGGATGGAGCGGGCCACCGGCCAGTGGTAAACGGTGTCGGTGATAAAACTGATGTGGGTCGAACCTGCAACCTGCGCGGCCACCCACAGCCCCAGCAGCAGGATCGGCTCAACCAGCACGCCGAGCATCGCCTCGCGGCTGGCGCCGATGCCGGTAAACGGGCTCCCGGTATCCAGCCCGGCAATCGCAAAGAAGAAGCGCGCGATAGCGAAGAGGTAGATGAGCGTAATCAGATCGCCGAGCACCGGCAGCGGCGAGCCTACCGTGACCACCGGCAGCGCGGTGGCGATGGTGAGCATCACGCCGACCATCACGAACGGCGTCAGGCGGAACACCCAGCCTGCGGCATCCGGCGCGACGCTCTGGCGGGAGAGCAGCTTGAAGAGATCGCGGTACTCCTGGAGCACGCCAGGCCCGCGACGGTTGTGCATTCGGGCGCGCGCCACGCGCGTGATGCCCGACAGCAGCGGCGCGGCGGCGAACAGCACCAGCGCCTGAAGAATTGCCAGTAACAGACTCATGTCAGGCTCCTCGTGAAATCACAATCACCACCAGCACCGCCAGCTCGATCAGCGCCAGCCGGCGGAACAGCACGGGCACGGCAGCACTCTGCCAGCCCGGCACCCAGCCCTGCGGGTTAAGCCACTGGCGCAGCTTCAGCACGGCGGCGAAGTTCTCCTTCACCGGCATGGCAAAACCGTGGGCGGTGATAACCATTGACGGCTCGTGTTCATAACCGCAGGCCCACGCCGCGCCGCGAGAGCGGGAGGCGAGACGGTCGCGTCTGAAGAACAGCATCAGCACGAACGGCAGGAGCGGCCCGGCGATCAGCAGCAGCGCAATCATCGGCTGGGAGACAACGGTATGCGCCGTCGCCAGCGGCAGCGGAACGGCGTGGCCCAGCAGCGGCAGCAGCCACGGCGCGGCAACCCCACCCACAATGCAGCACAGCGCCAGCGCGACCACGCTGGTGGCCATCAGTACCGGGGCGCAGCAGGCGTTTTCCGCTTCACGGGTACGCGGCGCGCCGAGGAAGGTGACGCCGTAGACCTTCGCCATGCACATCACCGCCAGCGCCCCGGTAATCGCCAGGCCCACCGCCAGCAGCGGGCCGAGCAGCCGCGCGATAAACGCGTCGCTTTGGCCGAGCGCGAAGAAGGACTGATAGATCACCCACTCCCCGGCAAAGCCGTTCAGCGGCGGCAGCGCGGCCATCGCCATCAGCCCCACCAGCATGGCGAGTGAAATCATCGGCATCTTTTTGCCAATCCCACCGAGCTTTTCGATATCGCGATGGCCGGTGCGGAACCAGACGCTGCCCGCGCCGAGGAACAGAGTGGTTTTAAACAGGCTATGGTTGGCGAGGTGATACAGACCGCCGACAAACCCGGCGGCAATCAGCGCCGGCTGGCTGAGCGCCAGCCCGGTGACGCCCGCGCCCATGCCGAGCAGGATGATGCCGATGTTTTCCAGGGTGTGATAGGCCAGCAGACGCTGGATGTTGTGCTCCATCAGGGCGTACAGTCCGCCGACAAAGGCGGTGATCATTCCCGCAATCAGCAGCGCTACCCCCCACCACAGCGGCGGCTGACCGCCCGTCAGGGTAATCGTCAAAATGCCGAACAGACCGACCTTCATTACCACCGTCGAAAACAGCGCGGCGGCGGGCGCAGAGGCATTCGCGTGCGCCTGCGGGACCCAACCGTGCAGCGGGATAATCCCGGCCAGCAGGCCAAAGCCGAGTGCGCCCAGCAGCCAGACGTCGTTCCCCAGCGGCTGACCGTTAAGCGCGGCAAAGTCCAGGGTGCCGAAACGCTGCCACACCAGCCAGCAGGCCAGCGCCAGCAGCAGCGTGCCGAGGCGTCCGAGCGCAAACCACAGCTTGCCGGAGGCGCTGCAGCCGGTCAGGAACACGCCACACAGCGCCATGATCTCCGCCATCACCACCAGCGCGCCAAGGTTGCTGGCGATAACCGTGCAGACCGCGGCGGCCATCAGCAGATTGACCAGCAGGCCGTTGGCTTTGGTCTGCTGATGACGGTGCCAGTCGATATTGAACAGGCTGATAAACAGCCCGCACAGGCCAAAGGTCACCAGCCAGATGGCGTTCAGCGGCGTAATCGCCACGGTGTGGCGAATCAGCGGCATGAGTGTTTCCACGGATTGTCCGCCGAGCAGGACGACACCGCCCGCCGCCAGCGTCATCAGGCTCCCGACTGCCCCGCCGATACCGGCTATCCAGCCGCTCAGGGTTTTATGGAAAGAGAACACCAGCGCCAGCGCGGCGGCAGCGACAAAGTACGCCACGGCGCTGTTAATCATAAATATCGCGTTCATTTCGCCCCCTCGTTAAGCGCCTGCAGAAGCGAAAGATCGCCGACGTCGGTATTAATGGTCAGCTCGCGCTTGCGCCTGCTGGTGCGGGCGATATCGCGGATGTTAACCAGGATCAGCGCTTTGGTCGGGCAGGTCCGCACGCAGGCCGGGCCCTGTTCGTCAAAGCTGCACAGGTCGCACTTCACCGCAATAGCGCGGATGCCGGGCACCCAGTCCAGCAGCGTGCTCACGCGTGCCGGAGCCGGTGGCGCAGGCGGCGCTTTCGGGGTATTGGCGTTCGCTGGGATATGCAGCGGGCGGCTGCCGGAGAATTCAATGGCACCGAACGGGCAGGCGATGCCGCACAGCTTGCAGCTCACGCACAGGCTTTCGTTCAGTTGGACCGCGCCATCGACGCGGGTGATGGCATTGACGGGACAGACGCCCGCGCACGGGGCATCTTCACAGTGGTGGCAGAGCTGCGGGGCAGACTCTTTCTCATTACGCATGACGCGCAGGCGCGGCATGGACTGCAGCCCGTGCAGGCGGTGCGTTTCCGAACACGCCGCCTCACAGGTCCGACAGCCAATACAGACCGTCGAGTCAGCAATTACAAAACGGTTCACCGGGCAATCCTCTGGTGATGGTCATTTTTGACGACGAAAAACTGTCTCATCGACACTTTTCGACATTCGGTTATCAGGCAAGATTTGCGGGGGCCTTTCCCACGACGAGCTGTTTGAGGTCGACCGGCAAGTCGTGCTCAACCGCGGCGTAGAGACCGTTGTAAACCGGCGCGATTTTCTCCAGATAGTGCTTAAGCACCTGCTGGCGATCGCGGTTGCTGACGTAGCCGTCGACCATGCCGTCGGCCATCAGCTGCGCCTGCGCAATACGTTGTTTTTCACCCTCTTTATTCTCAACGTAGTACTCGATGGTGTGGCTGTTAAAGCTGTCTGCCAGGGTCACAAAGACCGTGAAATGCCCGAACAGGACAAAGCGCATATCCCCCTGCGCCGCGCAGCTCATCGCATGATGCAGTCGGGCTTTTGACAGGGTGATCCCCTGAACCAGAGAGTTACAGTAGAGGTGCCACTGATCCTGAAGCTGCTGGTGGCGCTGCGCGATGTAATCCGCTTTTTCGCTAATTTCCCAAATAGTCATAGAAGGTATCCGGTTAATGGAGATAGCGGCTGTTAAGCAGATTCCGTGCCAGTTTTTAATTTGTTGATTTGAATGATTTTTATCAAAAAAGACACTGTCAACGCCGCCGTGTCGACGTGTCATTTCGACAGCGCTGACATCGTCACGCCGTAACGCAAATCAAGCTGGCACCCTTATTGCATTTACTGGCGCAAATCATTGAGGAGGCGTCATGCACGAAATCACCCTCTGCCAGCGGGCTCTGGAACTTATCGAACAGCAGGCTGTGCAGAACCACGCGAAGCGCGTCACCGGCGTCTGGCTGAAGGTCGGCGCCTTTTCCTGCGTCGAGAGCAGCGCCCTCACCTTCTGTTTTGAACTGGTGTGCCGCGGCACGCTGGCGGAAGGCTGCGCGCTGCATATTGAAGAGCAGCAGGCAGAGTGCTGGTGCGAGCAGTGTCAGCAGTACGTCACCCTGCTCTCATCAAAGGTTCAGCGCTGCCCGCAGTGTCAGAGCACGGGTCTTCGCATCGTGGCGGATGACGGCATGCAGATCCTGCGCCTCGAAATCGAGAAGGAGTAAGTTATGTGTAGTACCTGCGGTTGCGCCGAAGGCAACCTGTATATAGAAGGGGATGAACACCGTCCTCACTCCGCGTTTCGCTCCGCGCCCTTTTCCCCTGCCCCGCGTCCTGCGGCGGCCCTGACCGGCATCACCTTTGCGCCGCAGCGTTCCGACGCGGGCGACCTGCATTACGGCCACGGCGAAGCGGGCACCCACGCGCCGGGCATGAGCCAGCGCCAGATGCTGGAGGTGGAGATCGACGTGCTGGACAAAAATAACCAGCTTGCCGCCCGCAACCGCGCCCGCTTTGCGGCCCGTCAACAGCTGGTGCTCAACCTGGTCTCCAGCCCCGGCTCCGGTAAAACCACGCTGCTGACCGAAACGCTCAAGCGCCTGAACGAACGCGTCTCCTGCGCGGTTATCGAAGGCGATCAGCAAACCGTTAACGACGCGGCGCGCATCCGCGAAACCGGGACGCCCGCCATCCAGGTTAACACCGGCAAGGGCTGCCACCTGGATGCGCAGATGATTGCCGACGCCGCCCCTCGCCTGCCGCTGGCGGATAACGGCATCCTGTTTATCGAAAACGTCGGTAACCTGGTATGCCCGGCAAGCTTCGACCTCGGCGAACGGCATAAAGTGGCGGTGCTCTCCGTGACCGAAGGGGAGGACAAGCCGCTGAAGTACCCGCACATGTTCGCCGCCGCCTCCCTCATGCTGCTGAACAAAGTCGATCTGCTGCCGTACCTGAACTTCGACGTGGATAAGTGCCTGGCCTATGCCCGCGAGGTGAACCCGGACATTCACATCCTGCTGGTTTCCGCCACGCGCGGCGACGGCATGGACGCCTGGCTGGACTGGCTGGAGAGCGAACGATGTGCATAGGCGTACCGGGACAAATCCATTCCCTCGACGGCAATCAGGCCAAAGTGGAGGTTTGCGGGATCCTGCGCGACGTCGACCTGACGCTGGTGGGCAGCACCGATGAGACGGGCGCGTCGCGCCTCGGCCAGTGGGTGCTGGTCCACGTGGGGTTTGCGATGAGCGTGATTAACGAAGCGGAAGCCCGCGACACGCTGGACGCGCTGCAAAACATGTTTGACGTGGAGCCGGACGTGGGCGCGCTCCTGTACGGCGAGGAGCGCTAGCCTATGCGTTACGTTGATGAATACCGCGCGCCAGAACAGGTGATGCAGCTTATCGGACATCTGAAAACGCGCGCGGCGCTGCTGGACTACACGAACGAAAGGCCGCTGCGGATCATGGAGGTGTGCGGCGGGCACACGCACGCCATCTTCAAGTTTGGCCTCGACCAGCTGCTGCCGGAGAACATCGAGTTTATTCACGGCCCCGGTTGCCCGGTGTGCGTTTTGCCGATGGGGCGTATCGACAGCTGCATCGAAATTGCCGGCCAGCCCCACGTCATTTTCTGCACCTTTGGCGACGCGATGCGCGTACCGGGGAAAAACGGCTCGCTGCTGCAGGCGAAGGCGCGCGGCGCGGACGTGCGGATCGTTTACTCGCCGATGGATGCCCTGACGCTGGCAGAGGCTAACCCTGAGCGCAAGGTCGTCTTTTTCGGGCTGGGTTTTGAAACCACCATGCCCGCTACGGCCATCACGCTGCAGCAGGCGAAAGCGCGCAACGTCACTAACTTTTTCTTTTTCTGCCAGCATATTACGCTCATTCCCACGCTGCGCAGCCTGCTCGAAGAGCCAGACAACGGCATCGATGCGTTTCTGGCGCCGGGCCACGTCAGCATGGTAATTGGCACAGACGCCTACGGTTTTATCGCTGAGCAGTACAATCGTCCGTTAGTGGTGGCTGGTTTCGAACCGCTTGATCTACTGCAAGGCGTAGCCATGCTGGTTGAGCAGAAAATAGCGTCCCTGAGCGCGGTCGAAAACCAGTACCGCCGCGTGGTGCCCGATGCGGGAAATGAACGGGCACAGCAGGCGATAGCCGACGTGTTTAGCGTTGAGGGCGACAGCGAGTGGCGCGGGCTGGGGCTGATTGCGGAATCCGGCGTGCGCCTGACGCCTGCCTATCGCGAATTTGATGCCGAAGCGCACTTCCGCCCTCAGCCGCAGCAGGTGTGCGACGATCCCCGGGCCCGCTGCGGCGAGGTGCTTACCGGCAAATGCAAACCTCATCACTGCCCGCTATTTGGCAACACCTGTAACCCGCAAACCGCGTTTGGCGCGCTGATGGTCTCCTCTGAAGGGGCTTGCGCCGCGTGGTATCAGTATCGCAACCAGGAGTGTGAAGCATGAACACGGTGGAAATGGCGCACGGAAGCGGTGGACAGGCGATGCAGCAGCTGATTAACCGGCTGTTTATGGAAGCCTTTAATAACCCCTGGCTCGCCGAGCAGGAGGATCAGGCGCGCATCGCGCTCTCAACCCTCACCGCACACGGCGACCGGCTGGCGTTCTCCACCGACAGCTACGTGATTGACCCGCTATTCTTCCCGGGCGGCGATATTGGCAAGCTCGCCGTCTGCGGTACGGCCAACGACGTGGCCGTCAGCGGCGCCATTCCGCGCTACCTCTCCTGCGGATTTATCCTCGAAGAAGGATTACCGATGGAGACGCTTGCGGCAGTGGTCAACAGCATGGCGCACACCGCCCGCGAGGCGGGGATCGCTATCGTCACCGGGGATACCAAAGTGGTCCAGCGCGGCGCGGCGGATAAGCTCTTCATCAACACCGCCGGCATGGGGGCGATCCCCGCCGACGTTCACTGGGGCGCGCAACGCCTTAGCGCGGGCGACGTGCTGCTGGTGACCGGAACGCTGGGCTGCCACGGGGCAACCATCCTGAACCTGCGCGAAGGTCTGGGGCTGGACGGCGAGCTTCGCAGCGACTGCGCGGTGCTCACCCCGCTTATCCAGACGCTGCGCGACATGCCGGGCGTCAAAGCCCTGCGCGACGCCACCCGGGGCGGGGTGAATGCCGTTGTCCACGAGTTCGCCGCAAGCAGCGGGTGCGGGATTGAACTGAGTGAGCGCGACCTGCCCGTTAAGCCTGCCGTGCGGGGGCTGTGTGAGCTTTTAGGGCTTGACCCGCTAAACTTTGCCAACGAGGGCAAGCTGGCGATCGGCGTGGAACGTTCGGCGGCGGAAGCCGTACTTGAACAGCTGAGAGCGCATCCCTTAGGGAAAGACGCGGCCATCATTGGCGACGTGGTTGAGCGCAAAGGGGTGCGCCTGACCGGACTTTATGGCGTGAAGCGCACGCTGGATCTGCCGCACGCTGAGCCGTTACCCCGAATTTGCTAGAACCGCGCCATAAGCGGTCAGCAGTGAAGTCTCTTTTTTGCCAGTTTCTATTGGAAAGCAATAATGCCGTATACACCGATGAGCGATCTTGGACAGCAGGGCCTGTTTGACATCACGCGCACACTTTTACAACAGCCCGATCTCGGCGCGCTGAGCGATGCCCTGACGCGGCTGGTCAGGCAATCAGCGCTGGCGGACAGCGCGGCGATTGTGCTCTGGCATAGCGGAACGCACCGCGCGAGCTACTATTCCACGCGCGAGAATGGCAAAACGTTTGAATACGAAGACGAAACGTACCTCGCGCACGGCCCGGTGCGCCGCATTCTCTCCCGGCCTGAAGTGCTGCACTGCAATTTTGAAGAGTTTCGGATGGCATGGCCGCGGCTGGCAGAGAGCAATCTCTATCAGCCTTTCGGTCATTACGGCATGCTGCCGCTGGCGGCGGAGGGCCATATTTTTGGCGGCTGCGAGTTTATCCGCAATACCGACCAGCCCTGGAGCGAGGCGGAGTACGAGCGGTTGCATACCTTCACGCAGATTGTGGCCGTCGTCGCGGAGCAGATCCAAAGCCGCGTCACCAATAACGTCGATTACGACCTGCTGAGCCGCGAGCGCGATAACTTCCGCATTCTGGTCGCCATCACCAACGCCGTACTCTCAAGGCTCGACATGGACGAGCTGGTCAGCGAAGTCGCCAAGGAGATCCACCACTATTTCAGGATCGACGCCATCAGCATCGCGCTACGCGGGAACCGCAAAGGCAAGCTGAACATCTACTCCACCCACTATCTTGATGAGGCCAACCCGGCGCACGAGCAGAGCGAGGTGGACGAAGCGGGCACCCTTTCTGAGCGGGTATTTAAAAGCAAAGAGATCCTGCTGCTGAATCTCAGCGAGCAGGACCCGGTGGCGCCGTACGAGCGGATGCTGTTTAACACCTGGGGCAATAAAATTCAGACCCTGTGCCTGCTGCCGCTGATGTCCGGCAGCACCATGCTTGGGGTGCTCAAACTGGCGCAGTGCGATGAAGCCGTGTTTACCACCGCCAACCTGAAGCTGCTGCGCCAGATCGCCGAGCGTATTTCCATCGCGCTGGATAACGCCCTCGCCTATCAGGAGATCCACCGCCTGAAAGAGCGGCTGGTGGACGAAAACCTGGCCCTGACCGAACAGCTCAACAACGTGGACAGCGAGTTTGGCGAAATCATCGGGCGCAGCGATGCCATGTACAGCGTGCTTAAGCAGGTGGAGATGGTGGCCCAGAGCGACAGCACGGTGCTGATCCTCGGTGAAACCGGCACCGGTAAAGAGCTGATAGCCCGCGCCATTCATAACCTGAGCAACCGCAACAGCCGGCGGATGGTGAAGATGAACTGCGCGGCGATGCCCGCGGGTCTGCTGGAAAGTGACCTCTTCGGCCACGAGCGCGGCGCGTTTACCGGGGCCAGCAGCCAGCGGCTGGGCCGTTTTGAACTGGCGGATAAAAGCTCGCTGTTCCTCGACGAAGTGGGCGATATGCCGCTGGAGCTGCAGCCCAAGCTGCTGCGCGTTTTGCAGGAGCAGGAGTTTGAGCGCCTCGGCAGCAACAAGCTGATCCAGACCGACGTGCGGCTGATTGCCGCCACCAACCGCGACCTGAAAAAAATGGTCGCCGACCGCGAGTTTCGCAGCGATCTCTACTATCGTCTGAACGTCTTTCCGATCTGCCTGCCGCCGCTGCGCGAGCGACCTGAGGATATCCCGCTGCTGGTTAAAGCCTTTACCGCGAAGATTGCCCGCCGGATGGGGAGGAATATCGACAGTATTCCTGCCGAAACGCTACGTACCCTCTCGTCGATGGAGTGGCCCGGCAACGTGCGCGAGCTGGAAAACGTCATTGAGCGCGCGGTGCTGCTGACGCGCGGGAACGTGCTGCAGCTCTCTTTGCCTGAAGTCTCCCTTCAGGAAGCCCCCACGCTTTCGGCAGAAGTCGCGCAGGAAGGCGAAGATGAATATCAGCTGATATTGCGCGTGCTAAAAGAGACCAACGGCGTGGTAGCCGGACCGAAGGGCGCAGCTCAGCGGCTGGGGCTGAAACGAACTACCCTGCTCTCTCGCATGAAGCGTCTGGGAATCGATAAAGAGAGCCTGCTTTAACCGGTCATTCCGGCGCCGCTTATGGCGCCGCTTTTCGTCACCCTGCGCAATTGTCCCTCATTGACACAATATATTTTCCTCTGTATAAAATTCCGCCTTAATAATGCGTTTCATTTGCATCAAAAATAATATTAATGAAGGGTAGCGTTTCATGAAGAAGGTCATCTGCGCGTTAGGCCTGGCGATTGCGTCGGTCAGTTCTGCTCTGGCAACCACATATCCTCTGACGATTGAAAACTGTGGCTATAAAGAGACATTCACTAAAGCGCCGGAACGCGTCGTGGCCCTCGGTCAGAACACCGTGGAAATTTTGCTCCTGCTGGGGCTGGAAGATAAGGTCAAAGCCAGCGCCTTCTGGCCGACCAAAGTGCTGCCGCAACTGGCTGAGCAGAATGCAAAAATCAAAACCCTGACCGTCGAAATTCCGACTCTTGAATCCATCCTTGCGCAAAACCCCGATTTTGTTCCTGCACAGCTGCCCCTGCTGCTTGGGCCGGAAAGTAAGGTCGCAAAACGTGAAGATCTGGCTACCGTCGGCGTGAACAGCTATTTATCTCCAGGCATGTGCGCCACCAAAAAAGCGGCAGGCGATATGTACGGCAGCCGCCAGACGCTGTGGGATATGACGTACCTTTATAAAGAGATTGAAGATTTCGCGAAGATTTTCAACGTTGAAGCGCGCGGCCAGGCCGTTATCGCTGATTTCAAAAAACGTGAGGCCGACCTGCGTCAGGAATTTGGTAAAAACAAAAAAGATCTCTCGTTTGTTTTCTGGTTCTCAAGCGCCTCGCCTTCGGCAGATGCCTATGTCGGCGGGAAAAACAGCGCCTCCGGTTTTATTGCTAACGTACTGGGTGGCCATAACGCCATTACCGCTGAGACCGAATGGCCGACCGTCGGCTGGGAAAGTATTATTGCCGCGAACCCTGATGTGATTGTCGTCTCCAGTCTGGACCGCAACCGCTGGGCGCTGGATAACGCGGATGAGAAAATCAAATTCCTGAAAAGCGATCCTGCCGTGAGCCAGCTTGATGCCGTCAAAAAAGGCCATATCGTGGTGATGGACGGTCAGGCGATGAACCCGACGATTCGTACGATTTACGGTGCTGAACAGGTGGGTGAACAGCTCAGAAAACTGGGGCTGAACTGATGACGGCAGCCGTACTTCAGGCCCGCCAGGGCCTGCTCCTGACCACTTCCGCTCTGCTTGCCGTTGTCCTGCTGTTTTTAGTGATTGCTCTTGGCGTCAGCGTCGGCGAGCTGTCGATTCCGCTGTCCAACGTCTTTTACGCTATTGGTAATAAGCTGGGGCTGACCGACGTTCCGCTCAACCGCATCTATGAGAGCGTGATCTGGGACTTTCGTCTGAGCCGCGCGCTGGTGGCGGCCTGCTGCGGGGCCGGTTTAGCCATCTGCGGTGCCGTGCTGCAAAGCCTGCTGAAGAACGCGCTGGCGGAACCTTACGTGCTCGGCGTGTCGGCGGGTGCCTCAACCGGGGCGGTGTCGGTCGTCGTCCTGGGCATCGGCACCGGCGCGGTGTCGCTCTCTGCGGGCGCGTTTGCCGGGGCGTTCGCCGCCTTTGCGTTTGTCGCCTTTTTGACGAACGGCGCGCGCGGCGGCAATGAACGCACCATTCTGGCAGGCGTTGCTGCATCTCAGCTTTTCAACGCCATTACCGCCTACACCATCAGCACCTCCGCCAGCGCGCAGCAGGCGCGCGACGTGATGTTCTGGCTGCTGGGCAGCTTTAGCGGCGTGCGTTGGCCGGAATTCCAGCTGGCGCTGGTTGTCGTGCTGGCGGGCCTTGCCGTCTGCCTCTACTATTCCCGGGCGCTGGACGCCTTTACCTTTGGTGATGACGCGGCTGCCTCCTTAGGCATTGCCGTGCCCTGGGTGCGTCTTGCCCTGTTTACCACCACGGCACTGATCACCGCGACCATCGTCAGCATGGCAGGCTCAATCGGCTTTGTAGGGCTGGTGGTGCCTCACGTCATGCGCTTCCTGTTCGGGCCGCTGCACCGCACGCTGCTGATTGCCAGCGCGCTGGCGGGGGCGATCCTGATGGTGCTGGCCGATATCGCCTCGCGGATGCTGATTGCGCCGCAAAGCCTGCCCGTCGGCGTGGTCACCGCGCTGGTGGGCGTACCTTTCTTTGCCGTGATTATCTACCGCTCAAGGAATAAGTGATGAGTATCTGCGCTGAAAATATTACCTGGAAGGTAGGCAAAAAAGTTATCGTCAATGGTGTCTCGCTGAAGGTTTCACGCGGCGAAACGGTGGGTTTGCTTGGTCCTAACGGCTGCGGCAAATCGTCCCTTTTGCGTATCCTGGCAGGCCTGCGTCGCCCGGATGCGGGCAGCGTGACCCTGGACGGGCAGGACATTTCCCGCATCGCCAAAAAGCAGCTTGCCCGCCGGGTGGCGTTCGTTGAGCAGCACGGGATGACCGACGCCAACATGCGCGTGCGCGACGTGGTCAAACTTGGACGTATTCCGCACCACTCCCCTTTTTCTAACTGGAGCGCGCAGGATGACGACACCGTCACCGCGGCTCTGCAGCGTGTCGATATGCTGGACCGCAGCGAGCAGGGCTGGCTGAGCCTGTCCGGCGGCGAGCGTCAGCGGGTGCATATTGCCCGCGCGCTGGCGCAAACGCCAACCGAAATCCTGCTGGATGAACCGACCAACCACCTGGATATCCATCATCAGATGCAGCTGATGCAGTTGATCAGCCAATTACCCGTTACCAGTATCGTCGCCATCCACGATCTCAACCACGCTTCAATGTTCTGCGACTCGCTGATTGTGATGCAGAAAGGGCAAATTGTGGCGACCGGAACGCCGCAGGACATCTTATCCGAGTCATTGCTTTGGGATGTGTTCAGGGTCAAAACCAAAATTGAGATCTCGCCGTTTCATGGCAAAAAGCACATTCACTTTATCGTTTAGGGACGAGTGATCGACAATGTCCCTTCGCCCCGCCACCACGCTCTGGCCGCCCGTTTTACTGGGTAGCCAGTTTGTTTTTAACATTGGGTTTTACGCCGTCGTTCCCTTCCTGGCGATATTTCTGCGTGACGACATGCTGCTCTCCGGCGGGCTCATCGGGCTGATCCTGGGCCTGCGCACGTTCTCGCAGCAGGGGATGTTTATCGTTGGCGGTGCGCTCTCGGACCGGTTTGGCGCGAAGGTCATCATCCTCAGCGGCTGTATAGTTCGTGTTTCAGGCTATCTGCTGCTGGCCTTCGGGGGATCGCTGTGGCCGATTATTCTGGGCGCGTGTCTGACGGGCGTCGGCGGCGCGCTATTTTCTCCATCAATTGAGGCTCTGCTGGCGAAAGCGGGTACCCACAGCGAGGCGAAAGGGAAACGAAGCCGGGCGGAGTGGTTTGCGCTCTTTGCCGTCTGCGGGGAGCTCGGCGCGGTACTGGGCCCGGTTGCTGGCGCTCTGCTAACGGGGCTTGGCTTCCGCCAGGTGGCGCTGGCGGGGGCAGGCGTCTTTATCATTGCGCTAGTGGTGCTTTACTTCTGTCTGCCTGCTGCCGGGCAACGTTCACAGAAGATAAAAATAGTGCCCTGGTGGACGACGTTCCGCCAGCCGCGCTTTGTCGCCTTTATCATTGCCTACAGCTCCTGGCTGTTAAGCTATAACCAGCTCTATCTGGCGCTGCCGGTAGAGATCCAGCGCTCCGGCGGTAACGAGAAAGATCTCGGCCCGCTTTTTATGCTGGCCTCCGTTCTGATCATTACCTTACAGCTGCCGCTGGCGCGTTTCGCCCGACGCGTGGGCGCGGTGAACATTCTTCCGGTGGGCTTTTTGCTGCTTTCCGCCGCCTTTGCGAGCGTGGCAATGTTTGCAGCAACAGAACCGCCTGAGGGCTGGCTGCGGCTTCTGCCCTCGGTCTCGTTTGTCACGCTGCTGACGCTGGGGCAGATGCTGCTGGTGCCGTCGGCAAAAGATCTCATTCCGCGTTTCGCCGATGAATCCACGCTGGGCGCGCACTATGGCGCACTTGCCACCGCCGGAGGCATTGCGGTACTGGCTGGGAACTTGTTATTTGGCAGCCTGCTGGATCGCGCGCTGGTGCCTTCAACGCAGGCGATTTACCCGTGGCTTCTGCTGGCGCTCTTTCCACTCTGCAGCGCGCTGGCCCTGAACGTGATTTGCCGCCCGCTACGAAGCTGATCGGTTCACTTTTTCGGGCGATACTTCTCCGGCAGTTCCGGCACCGGACGACGGTCATCCATCAGATGGCGGACGGTCAGAATGGGGTGACGCCATAACATACGCGGGCCTGCCCAGCGCATAATCTGCTTCATCTCTTCACGTCTGGCAGGCTGGTAGCAGTGCACCGGGCATTGTTTACAGGCGGGCTTTTCTTCACCAAAAACGCACTTATCCAGGCGCTTATCAGCATACGCGTTGAGCGCCTGATAATGCCCCGCTTCCTGAGAAGCCTGTGGACACTGCTTTGCGTACAACGCGATCATTTTCGCGATGGTCTCTTTTTCACGTGATATGCGTTTACCGGTCATAGCGACTTACCAAATAATAAGATGTATCAATAATACACTTTAAAACTGTGGATTTCAGGTGTTGCATTCCGTTTTCTGAAGCCTGATTCCACTATTAACCCTGCACCTCCTGAAAATCACTGGTATTTTATACAGGCATCAGGAATGACCGTTGTCCGTATAGTCTGGAGACCCTATGAAAGAGATCGCGATCGGCAAACCCTACCGCCATTTAAAAGTGGGATATTTCAGAAAACGTCACGAGGATCGAAAAACGAAGATACCAAAGCGATACAGCGTGCATGCGGCGCTGAGCTTAAAAGGAGACTGGCTTGAAAAGGCGGGCTTTACCACCAACTCTCAGGTCAGGGTGGGCGTTGAGCATGGAAAAATCGTCATTGAGTTAATGTCTGAAGGTGCCTCGTAAAGCCGCCACATTTTTCTGCGCCGTACCTTTTTTTCATGCGACAATAGAACGAACAAACGGCCAATGAGCCGCTCAAAACGGTTTATTTTCAAAGAAATGGACATCATAACTCCATGAGCACAATCGACAATTTCGACGCACATACGCCGATGATGCAGCAGTACCTGAAGCTGAAGGCACAGCATCCGGAAATCCTGCTGTTTTACCGCATGGGCGATTTTTACGAGCTGTTTTATGACGATGCTAAACGTGCCTCGCAGTTGCTCGACATCTCGCTAACCAAACGTGGCGCATCCGCAGGCGAGCCCATCCCGATGGCCGGTATCCCGCACCACGCGGTTGAAAACTATTTGGCCAAGCTGGTGAATCAGGGTGAGTCCGTTGCCATCTGCGAACAAATCGGCGATCCGGCAACCTCGAAAGGCCCGGTTGAGCGCAAAGTTGTGCGCATCGTCACGCCAGGCACCATCAGTGATGAAGCCCTGCTTCAGGAGCGCCAGGATAACCTGCTGGCGGCGCTGTGGCAGGACGGCAAAGGGTTTGGCTACGCCACGCTGGACATCAGCTCCGGGCGTTTTCGACTGAGTGAGCCGGCTGACCGCGAAACCATGGCTGCCGAACTGCAGCGCACCAACCCGGCTGAGCTGCTCTACGCCGAAGACTTCGCCGAAATGGCGCTGATTGAAGGCCGTCGCGGATTGCGCCGTCGCCCGCTGTGGGAATTTGAAATTGATACCGCGCGCCAGCAGCTGAACCTGCAGTTCGGTACCCGCGATCTGATTGGCTTTGGCGTGGAAAATGCTCCGCGCGGGCTGTGTGCCGCTGGTTGCCTGCTGCAGTACGTGAAAGACACCCAGCGCACCGCCCTGCCGCATATCCGTTCTATCACCATGGAGCGCCAGCAGGACAGCATCATCATGGATGCCGCCACGCGCCGTAACCTGGAGATCACCCAGAACCTGGCAGGTGGCGTTGAAAACACGCTCGCGTCGGTGCTCGACAGCACGGTGACGCCAATGGGCAGCCGCATGCTGAAGCGCTGGCTGCATATGCCGATTCGCGATACCGATACGCTTGTCTGCCGTCAGCAGACCATTGCCGCCCTGCAGGATCGCTATACCGAGCTGCAGCCGGTCCTGCGCCAGGTGGGCGATCTGGAACGTATTCTTGCCCGTCTGGCATTGCGCACCGCGCGACCACGCGACCTCGCGCGGATGCGACATGCTTTCCAGCAGCTGCCGGAGCTGCGTGCGCAGCTGAGCGACGTTGACAGCGCGCCGGTACAGAAACTCCGTGAAACGATGGGCGAATTCACCGAGCTTCGCGAGCTGCTGGAGCGCGCCATTATTGATGCCCCTCCGGTTCTGGTGCGCGACGGCGGCGTGATTGCCCCAGGCTACAACGAGGAGCTGGATGAATGGCGCGCGCTGGCTGATGGTGCGACGGACTACCTGGATAAGCTGGAAATCCGCGAGCGCGAGCGTCTTGGGCTCGACACGCTGAAAGTGGGGTATAACGCGGTACACGGTTACTACATTCAGATCAGCCGCGGGCAAAGCCATCTGGCGCCGATTCACTACGTACGTCGTCAGACCTTAAAAAACGCCGAGCGTTACATCATTCCCGAGCTGAAAGAGTACGAGGACAAAGTACTCACCTCGAAAGGTAAAGCCCTGGCGCTGGAAAAACAGCTGTATGACGAGCTGTTTGACATGCTGATGCCACACCTGGCTGACCTGCAGCTCAGCGCCAGCGCGCTGGCGGAGCTGGACGTGCTGGTGAACCTGGCAGAACGGGCTGAAACGCTGAACTATACCTGCCCGACCTTTACCGACAAGCCCGGCATTCGCATTACGGAAGGCCGTCACCCGGTCGTTGAGCAGGTGCTGAACGAACCGTTCATCGCCAACCCGCTGAGCCTGTCGCCGCAGAGAAGAATGCTGATCATTACCGGCCCGAACATGGGCGGTAAGAGTACCTACATGCGCCAGACGGCGCTGATTGCTTTGCTCGCGTATATCGGCAGCTACGTCCCGGCGCAAAAAGTGGAGATTGGCCCCATCGATCGTATCTTCACCCGCGTTGGGGCAGCGGACGATCTGGCGAGCGGTCGCTCAACCTTCATGGTCGAGATGACCGAAACGGCTAATATTCTGCATAACGCGACGGAGCACAGCCTGGTGCTGATGGACGAAGTGGGACGCGGAACCTCAACCTATGACGGCCTGTCGCTGGCCTGGGCCTGTGCTGAAAGCCTCGCGAATAAAATCAAGGCCATGACGCTGTTCGCCACCCACTACTTCGAGCTGACGCAGCTGCCGGAGAAAATGGAAGGCGTGGCTAACGTTCATCTTGATGCGCTGGAGCACGGCGATACCATTGCCTTTATGCACACGGTGCAGGATGGCGCGGCGAGCAAGAGCTATGGCCTGGCCGTTGCGGCGCTGGCAGGTGTACCAAAAGAGGTGATCAAGCGCGCTCGCCAGAAGCTGCGTGAGCTGGAAAGCCTCTCGCCGAATGCGGCGGCGACGCAGATTGATGGCACCCAGATGTCGCTGTTGGCACCAGCTGAAGAAACGTCGCCTGCGGTGGAAGCGCTGGAGAACCTCGACCCGGATTCACTGACGCCGCGTCAGGCGCTGGAGTGGATTTATCGTTTGAAGAGTCTGGTTTAGTTTTCTGCGGTCTGTTTTGTCGGGTGGCGGCTTCGCCTTACCCGACCTACAAAACCTTTAGGCCCGGTAAGCGCAGCGCCACCGGGCTTATTTTTACAACAGCGGCGGGATCGTCGGCACCTGCGGTGCTTCATCAATATCCTTCTGCGTCATGCGGAACGCTTCCGGGTAATGCTCGCGGCTGGTACGACGCAGCGGTTCGGTATCGCGCCAGGTATAAAGACAATGCTGGCACTGGTAAACGGTCCAGACCCCTTTCACCGGTGACGTCGCCATCACTTCAATATGCTCATCGGCACAACGTGGACAAATCATCTTTTCCTCCTTATTGGCGTGCTGCCAGCATCGCGGTCAGTTTTTCAGCCCAGGCTTTAGTTTCAGGCAGATCCTGTACCGGCTGGCTGTAGTGGCCACGGGTGTCCGGTGCAACAGGCGTGGTGGCATCAATAATCAGTTTGTCGGTAATGCCCGCCGGGCTGGAGCCAGGGTCAAGTTCAAGCACTGACATGTTCGGCAGCTGCACCAGATCCCCTGCCGGATTGACCTTCGATGAGAGCGCCCACATCACCTGCGGGAGGTTGAACGGATCGACATCCTCATCCACCATAATCACCATCTTCACGTAGCCCAGACCGTGCGGCGTGGTCATGGCGCGTAAACCGACCGCGCGGGCAAAACCACCGTAGCGTTTTTTGGTGGAGATAATTGCCAGCAGACCGTGGGTGTACATCGCGTTCACCGCCTGCACTTCCGGGAATTCCGCCTTCAGCTGCTGGTAAAGCGGCACGCAGGTGGCTGGTCCCATCAGATAGTCAATCTCGGTCCACGGCATGCCGAGGTAAAGGGATTCGAAGATCGGTTTGGTGCGGTAAGAAACTTTGTCGATACGGACCACCGTCATATTACGGCCACCGGAATAGTGTCCGGTAAACTCGCCGAACGGCCCTTCGATTTCACGTTTGCGGCCTTCAATCACCCCTTCCAGGATCACTTCAGACCCCCACGGCACGTCGAAGCCGGTCAGCGGCGCGGTGGCAATCGGGTACGGGCTTTCGCGCAGCGCGCCGGCCATTTCATACTCAGACTGATCGTATTTCAGCGGCGTGGCGCCCATCAGGGTGATGATCGGGTCGTTGCCGAGAGTAATCGCGATCGGCAGATCTTGTCCGCGCTCTTCCGCTTTGTGCAGATGGAGGGCGATATCGTGCATCGGTACCGGCTGCAGGCCGAGCTTGCGCTTGCCCTTGACCTCCATGCGGTAGATCCCGACGTTCTGCTTGCCGAAATGGTCCGGGTCGAGCGGATCGCGCGAGACAACGCACGCTTTATCGAGATAAAAACCGCCGTCACCGTCGTTCAGGCGAAACAGCGGCAGGATATCGAACAGGTTAATGTCTTCACCGTCGACCGTATTTTGCGCCCAGGCCGGGTTAGCGCGGCGCTCCGGCGTAACGGGGAATTTATCCCAGCGGCGAATAAACTCGTCGATCTGATTTTTTACCGGGGTATACGCTGGCAGCCCCATCGATATGGCGTGGTTTTGCCACGAGCCGATGGTGTTCATCACCACGCGGGCATCGGTAAAGCCACGAATATTGTCGAACCACAGCGCGGGCGCGCCGTCGCCAATACGGCCTGTGGCGTTGGCTGCCGCCGCCAGATCCGGCTCCGCATTCACCTCTTCCTCAATTTTCAGCAGTTGCCCTTGCTCATCGAGCGCCTGCAGGAAGCTTCTCAAATCATCAAATGCCATCTTTGTTCTCCTGTGAAAAATGTTTCGCCTCCCGCAACCCGTTCCATCGGCGCGCCTTTTTGTGCTCCAGACCAAACTGGTCGAGCACACGGGTGACGATATGCTGGGTGATGTCATCGGCGGTTTGCGGGTGGTTGTAATACGCAGGCATGGGCGGCACCATCGCCACGCCCATGCGGGAAAGCGCCAGCATGTTCTCCAGATGAATGGTGCTGAGCGGCGTTTCGCGGGGAACGAGCACCAGCTTGCGGCCCTCTTTCAGCACCACATCTGCCGCACGGCCCACCAGCCCTTCGGCGTAGCCCGCGCGGATCCCCGCCAGCGTTTTCATGCTGCAGGGAATGACGATCATGCCGTCGGTGCGAAACGAGCCGGAGGAGATGGTGGCGGCCTGGTCAGCCGGGCTGTGAACAACGTCAGCCAGCGCAGCAACGTCCTGCACGCTGTAAGGCGTTTCCAGCTCAATGGTTGTTTTTGCCCACTTCGACATGACCAGATGGGTCTCTACCTCCGGCATTTCCCTCAGCGCCAGCAGCAGCGCCACGCCCAGCGGAGCCCCCGTTGCTCCTGTCATTCCCACGATCAATCTCATTCATCACCTCAATCAATTTGTTCGTGCACGAACATTTAAAGATAAACTACTCCCGGATCGCTCTACTGACAAGATCGTTCGCACACGATCACATTAATTGCTAAAAAATCCCGCGTTATCATCCCGGGCTTTAGCGGCTATCATAGGGGGTGATTTTTTCTGTCGGAGTGTTCATGGAACTAAGACAAGAGGCGTTCCACCTGTTACGTCAGCTTTTTCAACAGCATACAGCTAAGTGGCAACATTCCCTGCCGGAACTGACCAAGCCGCAGTATGCGGTTATGCGCTCCATTGCCGAGCACCCGGGCATTGAGCAGGTGGCATTGACCGAAGTGGCGGTCAGCACGAAGGCGACGCTGGCGGAGATGCTCAGCCGAATGGAGGCGCGCGGGCTGGTCAAACGCGAGCACGATCCCGCAGACAAGCGCCGCCGGTTTGTCTTCCTGACGCCGGAAGGCGAAGCCCTGCTTGCAGACTGCCAGCCGGTCGGCAACGAGGTGGATGAGGCGTTTTTAGGGCGTCTTAATAAGGCCGAACGGGAGCAGTTCTCTGCGCTCATCAAAAAGATGATGCACGATTAATTCACGCTGGCGCGCATAAAATCAATAAAGGTGCGCACTTTCGCAGGCACGTGCCGGGCATCCGGATAAACCGCGTGGATGCCCTGCCGCGCGAAGGTATATTCCGGTAAAACCGGGACCAGTTTTCCCGCATCAAGCGTATCGCGCACCAGCCATTCCGGCAGTAACGCCACGCCACTTCCCGCAAGCGCAAAAGCCATAAGCGCCTGCGCGCTGTCGGCAAACAGGCGCGGCGCTTTTTTTATCTCAAGCATTTCAGACGCACCGCTGGCATCTTTTACCTGCCAGCGCAGCGGCGACGCTAAGCGCTCGTGAATAATCCAGTCGGCTTGCGCCAGCTGCGCAAGCGATTCAACCGGATGATTCATCCGCCATTCCGGCGTCGCGACGGGCAGGATGGAAAAATGTGAAATCAATGCGGCGTGGTAGCGCGAGTCGGTAAGCGTTCCCAACCGAATAGCCACGTCAAAGCGCTCTGAGATCAGGTCGGCATGGAGTGAAGACGAAACATGACGCACGCGAAGCTCCGGGTGCAGCAGGCTAAACCTTGCCAGCAACGGTACCACGACCCGCGAACCATACTCAGGCGTGGTGGTGATCCGCAATTCCCCCGTGAGTCCTGCATGATTCGCGCGAACATCATCCTGCAGCCGTTCTGCGTCCTTCAGAAGCGCCACGCTGCGCTGATGAAAAAGCGCTCCCGCCTCGGTTAACGTCAGGCGGCGGGTGGAGCGCAGCAGCAGCGTCACCCCCAGCTCGGCTTCGAGCTGGCGAATATTGAAGCTGACCACGGCTTTTGTCAGGCCCAGCGCATCGGCTGCGGCAGTAAAGCTGCCGGTATCGGCCACCGCAACAAACATCTGCGTCCGCTGTAGGTTAATCATCATTACGCCTTTTACCGTCAAAATTTTTTTGACAGTATATCGCGCTTTGTCAGGTTTATCCGTGCTTCCGGGGTCGATACGATACGCCACCTCACGGGAGGATCCACCATGACGTATCGCAGCAAAGTCGCCGCTGTCTATCTGCTGGGCTTTTTTCTTGATTTGATCAACATGTTTATTGCCAGCGTCGCTTTTCCGGCGATGGCGCAAGCTCTTAACGCCACGCCTTCAGCGCTTGCCTGGGTCAGTAACGGGTACATTGCCGGCCTGACGCTGGCGATCCCGTTTAGCAGCATGCTCACGCGCCGCTTCGGACCAAAGCGGGTCATCCTGATCTCGCTTTTTCTGTTCAGCGCGGCTTCTGCTGCGGCAGGCTTGTCTGCAACGCTGGAAAGTCTGATCGCCTGGCGCGTGCTGCAGGGCGTGGGCGGTGGCTTACTGATCCCCGTCGGACAGGCGCTGACCTGGCAACTGTTTCAGCCTCACGAGCGAGCCAGACTCTCCTCGGCGGTCATGCTGGTCGCGCTGCTTGCTCCCGCCTGCTCCCCCGCTATCGGGGGCCTGCTGGTCCAGATGCTAAGCTGGCGGTGGATATTTTTCGCGACGCTTCCGGTGGCCATCGTGACCTTTTTGTTGGCCTGCCTGTGGCTTAAACATGAAATACCCGCGATGAAAGCGGCCAGGCTGCTCAACCTGCGGTTGCTCGCGGACCCGCTTTTGCGTTTTGCCATGCTTGTCTATGTATGCGTTCCTGGCGTATTTATCGGGGTGAACGTTACGGGCATGTTTTATCTTCAGCACGAGGCGAACATGAGCCCAGCCGCAACGGGTATGCTCATGCTGCCGTGGTCCGTGGCATCGTTTATCGCCATCACGGCGACGGGACGCTATTTTAATCGTATCGGCCCACAGCCGCTGATTGTTATCGGCTGCCTGCTGCAGGCGACGGGCATTCTGCTTTTGCTTAACGTCAGTTCGGCTACGCTGCTTCCTGTCGTTGCGTTTACGCTGATGGGCGCGGGGGGAAGCCTGTGCAGCAGTACCGCTCAGAGCAGCGCTTTTCTGACAACGCGCCGGGAAGAGATGCCGGATGCCAGCGCGCTGTGGAATCTCAATCGTCAGTTGAGCTTTTTTGCCGGAGCCCTGCTGCTGGCAGAGGTGCTGAGTCTGGCGCAGAGTTATCTGGCGCCGCTTGCCGCATGGCACGGAATGTTTCTTTTTGCCGCAGGCATGACCCTATTGCCTGTACTGTACGTTTTCCGACTTAACAATACGCAGGTGCTCGCACAGCTGCGACAGGAGAATTCATGACGCCTTTTGAACACGACATTATCGACCTCCACATTGCGCTTGAAAACTGGTTAGGCAAAGGCGAAGGCGACTCCGACGCCCTGCTCGCCCGTTTCCGGCCAGATTTTCTGATGATCCCACCGGGTGGCGTTCATATCGACTATCACGGCCTTGTGGACTTTCTGCACAGTCAGCGAGGAAGCCGCCCCGGACTGAAGATCGTCATTGACGAATTATCCACGATCGAGCGCTGGGATCGTGGCGCGCTACTGCACTACCGGGAGACGCAAACCCGGCCGGACCTGCCCGTCAACGTGCGCTGGTCAACCGCGGTGCTTAATCAGGAAGGCGGCGGGATTACATGGCGTCTGCTGCACGAAACGGCCCAGCCGTAGCACAAAAGAAAAAGGCCCGTCTCACGACGGGCCTTTTTTGACGAAAGGATGCTTATTCGCGGAACAGCGCTTCGATATTCAGACCTTGCCCCTGCAGGATTTCACGCAGGCGGCGCAGACCTTCTACCTGAATCTGACGAACACGTTCACGGGTCAGGCCAATTTCGCGGCCGACGTCTTCCAGTGTCGCAGCTTCATACCCCAGTAAACCGAAACGACGTGCCAGCACTTCACGCTGTTTGGCGTTCAGTTCGAACAGCCATTTGACGATGCTCTGCTTCATGTCATCGTCCTGCGTGGTGTCTTCCGGGCCGTTGTCTTTTTCATCGGCCAGGATGTCCAGCAGCGCTTTTTCGGAATCGCCACCCAGCGGGGTGTCAACCGAGGTAATGCGCTCGTTGAGACGCAGCATACGGCTTACGTCATCAACCGGTTTGTCGAGTTGTTCGGCAATTTCTTCTGCGCTTGGCTCGTGGTCCAGTTTATGGGACAACTCGCGCGCGGTACGCAGATAGACGTTCAACTCTTTGACGATGTGAATCGGCAGTCGGATCGTACGGGTCTGGTTCATAATAGCCCGTTCGATGGTCTGACGAATCCACCAGGTCGCGTAGGTTGAGAAACGGAACCCGCGTTCCGGGTCAAACTTCTCAACTGCGCGGATGAGACCTAAGTTGCCCTCTTCAATCAGATCCAGCAGAGCCAGACCACGATTGCCGTAACGGCGGGCAATTTTCACGACCAGTCGCAGGTTACTTTCGATCATGCGACGACGCGAGGCAACATCACCACGCAAAGCACGACGTGCGAAATAGACTTCTTCTTCGGCCGTTAGCAGTGGAGAGTAACCAATCTCCCCAAGGTAAAGCTGAGTCGCGTCCAGTACACGCTGTGTGGCGCCCTGCGATAACAGCTCTTCTTCAGCCAAATCGTTATCACTGGGTTCCTCTTCTACTAAGGCTTTTTCGTCAAAAGCCTCTGCTCCGTTCTCATCAAATTCCGCGTCTTCATTTAAATCATGAACTTTCAGCGTATTCTGACTCATAAGGTGGCTCCTACCCGTGATCCCTGAACGAGACACCCTGGCTGGCATGCCCCGTCAATTTATCGCTGCGGCAAGTACTGCAGCGGGTTTACGGATTTCCCCTTGTAACGAATTTCAAAATGCAAGCGTGTAGAACTGGTTCCGGTGCTACCCATGGTAGCGATTTTTTGCCCCGCCTTAACTTCTTGTTGTTCCCGGACCAGCATTGTGTCGTTATGGGCGTAGGCACTCAGGTAATCATCGTTATGTTTGATGATAATCAGATTACCGTAACCGCGCAGCGCGTTACCGGCATACACAACGCGTCCGTCTGCGGTCGCGATGATAGCCTGTCCTTTACTGCCTGCGATATCGATCCCTTTGTTCCCACCCTCAGAGGTTGCGAAGTTCTCGATAATCTTGCCGTCGGTTGGCCAGCGCCATGCGGTGATGGACGAACTGGCATTCTGACTGCTTGCAGTCGGTTCAGTAGAGCTAACCACAGGTGCCGTGGTCGGTGCTGTGACAACAGTCGCAGTCCCTTTATTATTCGGCAACATTTTGTTAGCAGTCTGATCACCTGAATCCTCAGAATACGTAATTACAGGTTGTGAAGCAACCACCGTGGTGGATTTTTGTGCAGGCTTAACGCTGTTATTTTGAGCCGTCACATCGGCCGCTGAAACCGTATTGCCAGGCGTCAGTGGCGTACCCGTTGCGTTGCCCACCTGGAGCGTTTGGCCAACTTCCAGAGCATACGGGGCCTGGACGTTATTGCGCTGCGCGAGGTCACGGAAATCGTTCCCGGTGATCCAGGCAATGTAGAACAGCGTATCGCCGCGCTTCACGGTATAGGTGCTGCCGCCGGTATAGCTGCCTTTCGGAATGTTCCCATACTGACGGTTATAGACTATGCGGCCATTTTGGGTCTGAACAGGCTGTTCAACTGGCTGAATCTGCGTTGGCTGTGTAACAGGATGTTGCACAGGCTGAATTTGTGGTGTTTGCTGCGGCGCAGCAGTACCCATTTTAGGCGGAGGCGTGATTAACATTCCGCTGGACGTGTTACCGGAGCCGCTGTTTCCCCCGACGGAACTGACGGGCGCAGGCGCGTTATTGGAACTTGTACAGCCTGCCAGCCAGAGCGAAACCAGTGATAATGCCGCAACACGGCTGATGGTGAATTTAGGGCTTCCCGCGCTCATTTATCCCCCAGGAATGTGTTAACTACCAGTGACTTAAAATTTACCGTGATGACACGAATCTTTCGCGCCACACCATACGCTGAATTTGCCTTAATAACCCTGGATAAATCCGAGTCTCAGGCCAACTCCCCCTTTACCAGAGGCACAAAGCGCACGGCTTCCACGGTGTCGATAATATACTCGCCGCCGCGCCGACGAACGCGCTTTAATAGCTGCTGCTCGTCCCCGACGGGCAGAACAAGAATGCCCCCCTCATCCAGCTGCGACAAGAGCGCAGCGGGAATTTCAGGCGGAGCCGCCGTCACGATGATAGCGTCAAACGGGGCGCGAGCCTGCCAACCCTGCCATCCATCACCGTGTCGTGTCGAAACATTATGTAAATCAAGTTGTTTCAGGCGACGACGCGCCTGCCATTGCAAACCTTTGATCCGCTCTACGGAACAGACATGGTGTACCAGATGCGCCAGGATGGCGGTCTGATACCCCGACCCGGTGCCAATCTCCAGCACGCGTGAGTCGGGCGTGAGCTCCAGCAGCTCCGTCATCCGCGCCACCATATAAGGCTGCGAAATCGTCTGGCCTTGCCCGATGGGCAGCGCTACGTTTTCCCACGCTTTGTGTTCAAACGCCTCGTCTACAAATTTCTCACGCGGGACCTGAGCGAGCGCTTCAAGCACGTGCTCGTCGCGGATCCCCTGTGCGCGAAGTTGTTCCAGAAGAGTTTGTACACGTTTGCTTACCATTGCGCGTTCACTCCTGCGCGATCCAGCCAGCCCGACACCACATCATGCGCGCTATACGCGGTTAAATCTACGTGCAGCGGAGTGACCGAGACATAGCCTTCATCCACGGCAGCAAAGTCGGTGTCCGGACCCGCATCGCACTTATCGCCAGGTGGCCCGATCCAGTAAAGCGTGTTGCCGCGAGGATCCTGCTGCGGGATCACCTGATCGGCCGGATGCCGGCTTCCGCAGCGCGTAACGCGAATGCCCTTAATTTCATTGAGAGGAAGATCCGGCACGTTGATGTTCAGAATGCGCCCGGTACGCAGCGGCTCGCGGCCGAGCGCCCGCAGGATCGAGCAGGTCACCGCGGCGGCGGTATCGTAGTGCGTGTGGCCGTTTAACGAGACCGCCAGCGCCGGGAACCCCAGATGGCGCCCTTCCATTGCCGCCGCTACCGTTCCGGAGTAAATCACGTCATCGCCGAGGTTCGGCCCGGCGTTAATGCCGGAGACGACGATATCCGGACGCGGGCGCATCAGCGCGTTCACGCCCAGAAACACGCAGTCCGTCGGCGTGCCCATCTGCACGGCAATATCGCCATTTTCAAAGGTAAAGGTGCGAAGCGACGACTCCAGCGTCAGTGAGTTAGACGCTCCACTGCGGTTACGATCGGGGGCCACGACCTGCACATCCGCAAATTCACGGAGGTGCTTCGCCAGGGTCTGAATGCCCGGCGCGTGGATCCCGTCATCGTTACTCAGCAATATTCGCATAATCACCTGAGGTGTTGATTAGTTCCCTGACAACACTGGTGGCAAAGCTACCTGCCGGCAGCCAGAAGCGTAACTCGACGGTCACGTCATCCCACCAGTTCCAGCTTAACTGCTGCGGATAGAGCAGCATCGCGCGGCGCGCTGCTTCGACTTTTTCCCGCACCAGCAAGGATTGTAATTCCGGCGCATCCGCCACGGCGGACTGCTCAGCGCTCAACGCGTCGCCCTGGGTGCCCCAGTCGCCTGAGCCCGGCAAAGCTGCGGTAATCATCAGCGCTTTGGCATCCACGCGCGACTGCACATCGGCCATTTCTTCGGCCGTTGCCACAAACCAGCTTCCGCGTCCCGCTAATTGTAGCGCATCGCCAACAACAACTTGATTCGCGTCCGGTTTTTTCAGCCTTTCGCTCACAATCTGATTAAACAACGCGCTGCGGGCCGCCGACAACCAAAAACTGCGTTTATTCCTGTCGCGCACCGGCGCATCGCTTTGCGCCCAGCGCAGCGCGCCCTGCAGGTTGCTGCCGCCAATGCCAAAGCGCTGCGCGCCAAAGTAGTTCGGAACGCCGCGTTCATTAATGGCGTTGAGACGTTTTTCAACGTCTTCACGGTTAGTCACTTCGCGCAGCACCAGCGTAAATGCGTTGCCTTTCAACGCCCCCAGGCGCAGCTTGCGCTTGTGGCGGGCGTACTCCAGCACCTTACAGCCTTCAAGCTCAAATTTGCTTAAATCAGGCATCGCATTGCCGGGCACGCGGGCGCAGAGCCACTGCTCGGTGACAGCGTGTTTATCTTTCTGCCCGGCAAAGCTCACTTCCCGGGCGTGAATTTTGAGGAATTTTGCCAGCGCGTCGGCCACAAAGCGGGTGTTGCAGCCGTTTTTCAGAATACGCACCAGGATATGTTCGCCTTCGCCATCGGGCTCAAAGCCCAGATCCTCAACCACGAGGAAATCTTCCGGGCTGGCTTTCAGCACCCCGTTCCCCTGCGGCTTGCCGTGCAGGTATGTCAGGTTATCGAAGTCCGTCATTTTGCCGCCTTCACCAGCAGCGCCACGGCTTCACAGGCAATCCCTTCGCCACGACCGGTAAAGCCCAGCTTCTCCGTGGTGGTGGCTTTGACGTTGACGTCGTCCATATGGCAGCCCAGATCTTCAGCGATAAATACGCGCATCTGCGGAATGTGCGGCAGCATTTTCGGGGCCTGGGCAATAATCGTCACGTCGACGTTGCCGAGTGTGTAACCTTTCGCCTGAATACGGCGCCACGCTTCGCGCAGCAGTTCGCGGCTGTCCGCCCCTTTAAAGGCCGGGTCGGTGTCCGGGAACAGCTTGCCGATATCACCCAGCGCGGCAGCGCCGAGCAGCGCGTCGGTCAGCGCATGCAGCGCCACGTCGCCATCAGAATGCGCCAGCAGCCCTTTTTCGTAAGGAATACGTACGCCGCCAATGATAATTGGGCCTTCTCCGCCAAAGGCGTGTACATCAAAACCGTGTCCAATTCGCATTATGCCTTCTCCTGATGGGTCGAACGGGTAAGATAAAATTCCGCGAGCTGTAAATCTTCCGGGCGCGTCACTTTTATATTATCAGCGCGCCCTTCAACAAGCGTGGGGTGAAAACCGCAATACTCCAGCGCGGAGGCTTCGTCCGTGATGGTCGCGCCTTCATTAAGGGCACGCGTTAAGCAGTCGTGGAGCAGTTCGCGGGGGAAAAATTGCGGCGTCAGCGCGTGCCATAAGTCGACGCGCTCAACGGTGTGGGCGATGGCACGCTTGCCCGGCTCGGCACGCTTCATGGTATCGCGCACCGGCGCGGCCAGAATGCCGCCCACTTTACTGGTTTCGCTCAGCGCCAGCAGGCGTGCCAGGTCGTCCTGATGCAGGCACGGACGTGCCGCGTCATGGACCAGCACCCACTGGGCGCTTCCGGCAGCCTGAATGCCCGCCAGCACGGAATCGGCGCGCTCGGCGCCGCCATCAACGACGGTAATCTGTGGGTGGTTTGCCAGCGGCAGCTGCGCAAAGCGGGCATCGCCGGGACTGATGGCGATGACCACGTGCGTCACCCGCGGGTGCGCCAGCAGCGCCGCCACGGCGTGCTCAAGGATCGTTTTATCGCCAATTGAGAGGTACTGCTTGGGACATTCTGTCTGCATGCGCCGGCCAAAACCTGCGGCCGGCACCACGGCACATACGTCCGAAAAAGTTGCTGCCATGTCGTAATCCTGGGCCTGATTATCGATTGTTTTGTGCTGAGCCCTGATTGCGTTTAGACGCATCCGGAACCAGACGATAAAAGGTTTCGCCCGGCTTAGTCATACTGAGTTCATTGCGTGCGCGCTCCTCAATCGCCTCCTGGCCGCCATTGAGGTCATCAATTTCAGCAAAGAGTTGATCGTTACGCGCCTTAAGTTTGGCATTTGTTGCCTGCTGAGCCGCGACGTCATCGCTCACCCGGCTGTAGTCGTGCAGCCCGTTCTTACCGAACCACAACGAATATTGCAGCCAGACCAGCAAAGCCAGCAACAGCAGCGTTAGTTTACCCATCCTGCCCCCTGAAAAAACGGCATCATCATCCCATAACTTTCCGTTCGACTCTACTGCGGGGTTTTAATTATGTCGCAAGTTAGCCCATCAGCCATAAAAACAGCAGGCCAAAGATGACGACAACGGTGGCAATCGTGATAACCGTACTGTACAGGAGCTTGCCGTTGAAAAGGGAGTGCAGCGCAACCCCGACAACGACCGCAACGGGCATCAGCGCCAGAAAGAAGGGCCAGGTGTAGAGAAAGAAGAAAAGGGTGTTACCACCGTAGATCAAAAACGGGATACCCAGCGCCAGTAACCACGACGCAAAGCCGACTATCGCCCCAGGGAAGGACCAGGTCGTCTCATTGTCGGTGGTTAACGGTTCCGACCCGGTGGTGATAATGTAGTTTTCACTGTTGCGCATAGCTAATCCTGTGACCGTGACTCATCGTTCGGGAAGACAGCTCCCGAACGATACCGCCTCAGGATCTGATAATATCGTCCCGTCTGAGCAGGTCTAATAATTGGCTTACTAAATTTGTTACCAATTGTTGACCTTCCAGGTGAATCTCAGGCGATTCAGGCGCTTCGTAAACCGAGTCAATTCCGGTGAAGTTTCGCAGCTCGCCGGCACGCGCTTTTTTGTACAGCCCTTTCGGATCGCGCGCTTCGCAGATCTCCAGCGGCGTATCGACAAACACTTCGATAAAGCGATCCTGACCCACGCGCTCGCGCACCATCTGGCGCTCGGCGCGGTGCGGTGAGATAAACGCCGTCAGCACCACCAGCCCGGCGTCAGCCATCAGGCTGGCGACTTCACCTACCCGGCGAATGTTCTCTTTGCGGTCGTCGTCGCTGAACCCCAAATCGCTACACAGGCCGTGACGCACGTTGTCGCCATCCAGCAGGTAGGTACTTACTCCCTGCTGATGCAGCGCCTCTTCCAGCGCGCCCGCCACCGTGGATTTACCGGAGCCAGACAGCCCGGTAAACCACAGCACCACCCCACGGTGGCCGTGAAGCTGTTCGCGCTGGGCGACGGTGACCGGATGAGGATGCCAGACGACGTTCTCATCATGGGCGGCCATTACTTGCCTCCCAGCAGATCGCGGGCGCCCCAGTGCGGGAAGTGCTTACGCACCAGCGCGTTCAGCTCCAGCTCAAACGCGCTGAACTCAGAGGTCACGCTCGCCTGCGCGTTAGGCTCGCGCACCATGCCCGCGCCGACGGTAACGTTGGTCAGGCGGTCAATAAAGATCAGCCCGCCCGTCACCGGGTTCTGCTGATACGGATCCAGCACCAGCGGCTCGTCGAAGGTCAGATCCACCAGGCCAATACCATTCAGCGGCAGCTCGCTCACATCACGGTGGGTCAGGTTGTTGATGTCCACCTGGAACTGAATGCCGTCCACGCGGGCACGGGTTTTCTTCCCGGCAATTTTGATGTCGTAGCTCTGGCCTGCGGTCAGCGGCTGTTCGGCCATCCACACCACGTCCACGGAAGCGCCCTGCACCGCCGCCAGCGTCTCCTGCGCGTCGACCAGCAGGTCACCGCGACTGATATCAATTTCGTCTTTCAGCACCAGTGTGACCGCTTCCCCCGCACCGGCCTCAGGCAGATCGCCGTCGAAGGTCACGATACGCGCAATTGCTGACTCCACGCCGGATGGCAGTACCTTAACGCGCTGCCCCACCTTCACGGAACCGGAAGCAATAGTGCCGGAGAAGCCGCGGAAATCGAGGTTTGGACGGTTCACGTACTGCACCGGGAAGCGCATTGGCTGAGTGTCGACCACGCGCTGAATTTCAACGGTTTCGAGCACTTCCAGCAGCGTCGGGCCGCTGTACCACGGCATGTTCGCGCTCTGGGAGGCGACGTTATCCCCTTCCAGCGCCGAGAGCGGCACAAAGCGAATATCCAGGTTGCCCGGCAGCTGTTCGGCAAAGGTCAGGTAGCTCTGGCGGATCTCCTCGAATTTTTCTTCGCTGAAGTTCACCAGATCCATCTTGTTGACCGCCACCACCAGGTGCTTGATCCCCAGCAAAGTGGAGATAAAGCTGTGGCGACGGGTTTGATCCAGCACGCCTTTACGGGCGTCCATCAGCAGGATCGCCAGATCGCAGGTGGATGCGCCGGTCGCCATATTGCGGGTGTACTGCTCATGCCCCGGGGTATCGGCGATAATAAACTTGCGCTTCTCGGTGGAGAAATAGCGATAGGCCACGTCAATAGTGATGCCCTGCTCGCGCTCCGCCTGCAGGCCGTCCACCAGCAGCGCCAGGTCAAGTTTTTCGCCCTGGGTGCCGTGACGCTTGCTGTCGTTATGCAGGGAAGAGAGCTGATCTTCATAAATCTGGCGCGTGTCGTGCAGCAGGCGGCCAATCAGGGTACTTTTCCCGTCATCCACGCTGCCGCAGGTCAGAAAGCGCAGCAGGCTTTTATGTTGTTGGGCGTGCAGATACGCTTCCACGCCGCCTTCGTTGGCAATTTGTTGAGCAATAGTGGTGTTCATGGCGGCTCCTTAGAAATAACCCTGACGTTTCTTCAGCTCCATGGAGCCTGCCTGGTCGCGGTCAATCACGCGCCCCTGTCGCTCGCTGGTGGTGGACACCAGCATCTCTTCGATGATCTCCGGCAGCGTCTGCGCGTTCGATTCCACCGCGCCGGTCAGCGGCCAGCAGCCGAGGGTACGGAAACGGACCATCTGTTTTTTGATCACTTCACCCGGCTGCAGGTCGATACGATCGTCGTCAATCATCATCAGCATGCCGTCCCGCTCCAGCACCGGGCGCTCGGCGGCCAGGTACAGCGGAACAATCTCGATGTTTTCCAGATAGATGTACTGCCAGATATCCAGCTCGGTCCAGTTAGAGAGCGGGAAGACGCGAATGCTTTCGCCCTTGTTGATCTGGCCGTTGTAGTTGTGCCACAGCTCCGGGCGCTGGTTTTTCGGATCCCAGCGATGGAAGCGGTCGCGGAAGGAGTAGATACGCTCTTTGGCGCGGGATTTTTCTTCGTCACGCCGCGCGCCGCCGAAGGCCGCGTCAAAACCGTACTTGTTCAGCGCCTGCTTCAGCCCTTCGGTTTTCATGATGTCGGTATGCTTGGCGCTGCCGTGGACGAACGGGTTAATGCCCATCGCCACCCCTTCCGGATTTTTGTGCACCAGCAGCTCGCAGCCGTAGGCTTTGGCGGTACGATCGCGGAATTCGTACATTTCGCGGAATTTCCAGCCGGTATCCACGTGCAGCAGCGGGAACGGCAGCGTGCCCGGATAAAACGCTTTACGCGCCAGGTGCAGCATGACGCTGGAATCTTTACCGATGGAGTACATCATCACCGGGTTAGAGAACTCGGCGGCCACTTCGCGGATAATATGGATACTTTCCGCTTCGAGCTGCCGCAGGTGAGTAAGTCGTTTTTGGTCCATAACCGTTCCTTAAGCCAAATTTACAACAGAAGAACCAAAGCCTTCTGTATCGGTTGTGTGTTGGAACCAGGCGAGGGTGCTGTGCAGCTGCACCACCTCTCCCACCACGATCAGGGCAGGCATCGGGGCGTCTTTCGCCAGGGTTGCAAGGTCTTGTAATGTGCCGATAGCGACATGCTGATCGACGCGCGTACCGCGAGAAATGACGGCAACGGGCGTCGTCGCCTCGCGACCGTGCTGAATAAGCTGTTCGCTGATGTCCGCCGCCTTCATCGTGCCCATGTATATCGCCAGCGTTTGTCGGCTCTGGGCGAGGTGCGACCAGTCGAACGGCGTGCTGTCGGCCTTGTAGTGCCCGGTCACAAAGGTGACGCTCTGGGCGTAATCGCGATGGGTTAGCGGAATGCCGGCGTAGGCCGTCACGGCTGACGCCGCCGTGATGCCGGGCACCACCTGGAACGGCACGCCAGCTTCGGCTGCCGCCTGCAGTTCTTCACCGCCGCGACCGAAAATGAACGGGTCGCCCCCTTTCAGGCGCACCACGGTTTTGCCCGCTTTCGCGGCGTCAATCAGCATCTGGTTGGTATCGTGCTGCGGCACGGAGTGTTCCCCCGCCCGTTTGCCGACGCAGATTTGCTCCGCATCGCGACGGATCAGCTCGCGCACGCCATCGGTGACCAGGTGGTCGTAGAACACTACGTCCGCATCCTGCAGAACCTGCAGGCCGCGCAGCGTCAGCAAACCGGCATCGCCCGGCCCGGCTCCCACCAGAATAATTTCCCCGCCCGTACTGCCGGGGTTATCCAGTTCGTCTTCGAGAATTTTCTGCGCCGCCGTCTCATTGCCCGCCTGCATCAGGCTGGCAAAGCGGCCGCGAAATACGCGCTCCCAGAAGCGACGGCGTTCCGTCACGCTGGTCAGGCGGTTTTTTAAATGGTTGCGCCAGTAGCTGGCTTTCTCCGCCATGCGCCCGAGGCTGGTCGGCAGCAGCGCTTCGATCTTTTCCCGCAGCACGCGCGCCAGCACCGGCGCGGTGCCGCCGGAGGAGATCGCCACCAGCAGCGGCGAGCGGTCAACGATCGACGGGAAGATAAACGAGCATAAAGGCTGGTCGTCCACCACGTTCACCAGACGGTAACGAGCCTGGGCCGCGTCGGAGACCCGCCGGTTAAGTTCCCGATTTTCAGTCGCCGCAATCACCAGCACCACGCTGTCGATCTGTGACTCGTCGAAATCCACCTCTTCAACAACCCGCACCTGTGCCCCTGCGCGCTGCAAAAACGCGATTTTGCGATCGGCAATTTCTCCCGTGCCGACAACCAGTACCGGTCGGTCTTTTAAGGCGGCAAAAAGGGGCAGATAGTCCACAGGCAACAACTCACTAACAACGAGGAATAGAGGGACTATAGGGGGCGGCTTAGATCGAATGAAATTACGAATTGGAATGAGTAGTTACTCAATGGAATAACGCCGTGAAAAAGCAAATACCAAAAAATGCTTAACACGCGAAATTTCGGGCATTTAAGAGCAATTCAAATTGTGTATGGACGATCACAGTTTCATACTATGCACGTTATTATTTTGCTCTGTTTTTAAGGACTCACTATGTTTTCCGCAACGCGCCACCGTATTGCTGCCCTGGCGCTCGGCGTTTGCTTTATCCTTCCGGCTCAGGCAAAAAATCAACCTTATGGTGAAATCGCCACTATGCAGGCGCGACATATTGCGACGGTTTTCCCTGGCCGCATGACCGGTTCACCCGCGGAGATGCTCTCCGCCGACTATATTCGCCAGCAATTTGCACAGATGGGCTACCAGAGTGACATACGCTCGTTTCACAGCCGCTACATCTATACCTCACGCAATAAAACGCAAAACTGGCATAACGTGACCGGCAGCACGGTGATTGCGGCGCATGAGGGGAAAGCGGCTGAGCAGATTATTATCTTGGCGCACCTGGATACCTATGCGCCAATGAGCGACGCCGATATTGATAATAACCTCGGGGGACTGACGCTGCAGGGCATGGACGATAACGCAGCAGGTCTGGGCGTGATGCTTGAACTGGCTGAACGCCTTAAAAATATTCCGACGAAATACGGTATTCGCTTTGTGGCGACCAGCGGCGAAGAAGAAGGAAAACTCGGCGCTGAGAATCTCCTTAAACGGATGAGCGCTGAGGAGAAGAAAAATACGCTGCTGGTGATTAACCTCGATAACCTGATCGTGGGCGATAAGCTCTATTTTAATAGTGGACAGAGCACGCCGCGCAGCGTGCGTAAACTCACCCGCGACCGTGCGCTGGCGCTTGCCCGTACGCATGGCGTCTATGCCGCAACAAACCCAGGCGGTAACCCGGATTATCCAAAAGGCACTGGCTGTTGTAACGACGGGGAAGTGTTTGATAAGGCAGGCATTCCGGTGTTGTACGTCGAGGCGACGAACTGGGCGCTGGGCAAAAAGGATGGCTATCAGCAGCGCGCTAAATCGAAAGCGTTCCCGGACGGGACCAGCTGGCATGACGTGCGGCTGGATAATCAGCAGCACATTGATAAAACGCTGCCGCAGCGGATTGAGCACCGCAGCCGGGACGTGGTGAAAGTGATGCTGCCGCTGGTGAAGGAGCTGGCGAAAGCGGGCAAAGCCTGATGTCGTTAAGCCCGGTAAGCGCTGCGCCACCGGGCGAAAAACATTACCCTTCGTGCAGCCCGCACTCGCGCTTCAGCCCAAAGAATCGCGTCTCTTCTTCCGCCATTCCCGGCTCCCATTTGCGCGTGGTGTGGGTGTCGCCCACCGACAGGTAGCCCTGATCCCACAGCGGATGGTACTTGAGCCCGTGTTTTTGCAGATACTGATACACCGTGCGGTTATCCCAGTCGATAATCGGCAGCACTTTGAATACGCCGCGCTGTACCGCCAGTACCGGTAAGGTTGCGCGGCTCCCGGACTGCTCGCGGCGCAGGCCGGCAAACCACGTCTGGGCGTTCAGCTCTTTCAGCGCCCGGTTCATCGGCTCAACTTTGTTGATTTCATTGTATTTCTCAATGCCCTCAACGCCCTGCTCCCACAGCTTGCCGTAGCGCGCCTCCTGCCAGGCCGCGCTTTCCGTTGCGCGGTAGACTTTGAGGTTCAGCCTGAGCTTGTCCGTCAGCTCGTCGATAAACTGGTAGGTTTCCGGGAACAGGTAGCCGGTATCGGTGAGGATCACCGGTATGTCCGGACGGATCTGATTCACCAGATGCAAACTGACCGCCGCCTGAATACCAAAGCTTGATGAGAGCACATACTCTCCCGGCAGGTTTTCCAGCGCCCACGCCACGCGCCCTTCGGCGTCCAGCTTTTCAAGGTGAGCGTTAGTTTCTGCCAGGGCCAGAATGCGTTCGACTTTTGGCAGGTCATTAAGGGCGTTTAGATCGAGTACGGACATAATTACCTCTCGTGGTTACTCCCAGAAATCCCTGGCGGGATCGAGCACCGGGCGAATGATGCCCGCACGCACCGTAAAGTCGCCGAAGCCTTCACCCGCTTCGCGCTCTTTCGCCCAGCGCCCGACAAGCTCGTCGATGGAATCAAGAATTTCCGGCTCGGTGATGTTCTCGCGGAACATGCGTGGAATACGCGTGCCGATACGGTTACCGCCCAGGTGCAGGTTATAACGACCCGGCGCTTTCCCCACCAGCCCCAGCTCGGCCAGCATCGCACGACCGCAGCCGTTCGGGCAGCCCGTCACGCGCATAACAATATGCTCGTCCGGAATACCGTGTTTTTCCAGAATCGCTTCCACTTTGTCAGTAAATGACGGCAGGAAACGCTCGGCTTCGGCCATCGCCAATGGACAGGTCGGGAACGACACGCAGGCCATCGAGTTTTCACGCTGTGGCTTCACCGCGTTCATCAACCCGTGCTCGCGCGCCAGCTCCTCAATTTTCGCCTTTTCGCTTTCCGGCACGCTGGCGACGATCAGGTTCTGGTTAGCGGTGATACGGAACTCGCCTTTGTGGATCTTCGCGATTTCCAGCAGACCGGTTTTCAGCGGGCGGCCCGGATAATCCAGAATACGGCCATTTTCAATGAACAGCGTCAGGTGCCAGTTATTGTCGATGCCTTTCACCCAGCCGATGCGATCGCCGCGACCGGTGAATTCGTAAGGGCGGATCGGCTCAAATTTGATCCCCGCACGACGCTCCACTTCCTCTTTGAACGTTTCAACGCCCACGCGCTCCAGAGTGTACTTGGTTTTCGCGTTTTTACGGTCGGTACGGTTACCCCAGTCGCGCTGGGTGGTCACTACTGCTTCCGCCACGGCCAGCGTGTGCTCCAGCGGCAGGAAGCCGAACTCGCTCGCGGTGCGGGCGTAGGTTTTCTTGTTACCGTGCTCAATAGACAGGCCGCCGCCCACCAGCAGGTTAAAGCCAATCAGCTTGCCGTTTTCGGCAATCGCCACGAAGTTCATGTCGTTGGCGTGCAGATCGATGTCGTTCTGCGGCGGGATCACCACCGTGGTTTTGAACTTACGCGGCAGGTAGGTCTGACCGAGGATCGGTTCTTCGTCGGTGGTGGCGACTTTCTCCTGATCGAGCCAGATCTCCGCATAGGCGCGGGTACGCGGCAGCAGGTGCTCGGAAATTTTCTTCGCCCACTCATATGCTTCGGCGTGCAGCTCGGACTCGTACGGGTTCGAGGTGCAGAGCACGTTACGGTTCATGTCGTTGGCGGTCGCCAGCGCGTCCAGTCCCACGGAGTGCAGCATCTGGTGCACCGGCTTGACGTTCTTCTTCAGAATCCCGTGGAACTGGAAGGTCTGACGGTTGGTCAGGCGGATGCTGCCATAAATCGTGTTTTCACCCGCAAATTTGTCGATCGCCTGCCACTGTTTGGTGGTGATCACTCCACCCGGCAGGCGGCAGCGCAGCAGCATCGCGTGGCGCGGCTCCAGCTTCTGTTCTGCGCGCTCGGCGCGGATATCGCGGTCGTCCTGCTGATACATGCCGTGGAAACGGATCAGCAGGAAGTTGTCGCCTTTGAAACCGCCGGTCAGGCCGTCATTCAGATCTTCAGCAATGGTGCCGCGCAGATAGTTGCTTTCCAGCTTCATGCGCTCGGCGTCTGTCAGTTTACCTTCGACCACCAGTGGCCCTGGATGTTTTTCGCTCATTAGTAGACATCTCGCTGATAACGGCGCTCAACGCGCAGCTCACTTAAAAATTCATCCGCCGCTTCGGCATCCATACCGCCGAATTCGGCAATCACTTCCAGCAGTGCCTGCTCAACGTCTTTCGCCATGCGATTGGCGTCGCCGCAGACATAAATGTGGGCACCGTCATTGATCCAGCGCCACAGCTCTGCGCCCTGTTCGCGCAGTTTGTCTTGTACGTATACTTTTTCTTTCTGATCGCGGGACCAGGCCAGATCGATGCGGGTCAGTACGCCCTCTTTGACGTAGCGCTGCCACTCAACCTGGTAGAGGAAATCTTCGGTAAAGTGCGGGTTGCCGAAGAACAACCAGTTTTTACCCGGCGCGTCGTCCGCGGCACGCTGCTGCATAAAGGCGCGGAACGGCGCGATGCCGGTGCCCGGGCCAATCATGATCACCGGAGTTTCCGGGTTCGCCGGCAGGCGGAAGTTGTCGTTGTGCTCGATAAAGACGCGCACCTCGCCCTCTTCTTCCACGCGGTCCGCCAGAAAGCTTGATGCCCCACCCGCGCGGGCGCGGCCTTCGATGTCGTAGCGCACCACGCCGACGGTAACGTGAACTTCGCTTTCCACTTCCGCCTGGGAAGAGGCGATAGAGTACAGGCGTGGGGTCAGCGGACGCAGCAGACCGATCAGCGCATCGGCATCCAGCTGTGCCGGAGAGAAACGCACCATATCGACAATCGGCGTCGTCGCGGCGTAATGCTGCAGCTTCGCTTTGTCGCCCACCAGCGGCAGCAGGGATTCGCTGCGCGTTAGGGTGGCATAATTCTCGACGATATTCGGAGTGTTCACCGTCAGCTCGAAATGCCACTGCAGCGCCTCTGAAAGTGGCTGGGTTTTGCCGTCAACGGTGACGGGCTCGTCACCCTTCAGCCACAGCAGTTCGACGAGCTCTTTCACCAGCGCCGGATCGTTCTGATACCAGACGCCCAGCGCATCGCCAGGCTGATAGCGCAGGCCGGAGTCGCCAAGATCGATTTCAATATGGCGCACGTCTTTTTCCGAGTCGCGGCCCGTAATTTTCTGGTTCACCGACAGGCTCGCCGTCAGCGGCGACTCTTTGGTATACGGGCTGGTGTGGATCTCATTGACGGTGCCCGCAGCGGTCACCGCGGCCTGTGCTGGCGTCTCTTTCGGGACGCGGGCTTTCAATACCTCAACGATGCGCGCACGCCATTCAGCGGCGGCAGTCTGGTATTCCACATCCGCGTCCACGCGGTCCAGCAGGCGCTCCGCGCCCAGCTCCGCCAGCTTGCTGTCGAAGTCTTTACCGGACTGGCAGAAGAATTCATAGGAGGTATCGCCCAGGCCAAAGACGGCAAACGCCGTGCCGTTCAGCTTCGGCGCTTTTTTCGAGAACAGGAACTTGTGCAGCGCCACCGCTTCTTCAGCGGGTTCACCTTCCCCCTGGGTCGAGGCGACCATCACCAGCAGTTTTTCTGACGCGATTTGTTTGAATTTATAATCCCCGGCGTTGACCAGGTTTACGTTCAGTTTGGCGGCCAGCAGATCATCACGCAGCGCTTCGGCCACGCGGCGGGCGTTGCCCGTCTGCGAGGCGCTAATCAGCGTAATGGCAGGAATTTCCACGGCCGTTGCCGGTGCGCCAGCCACTGCGCCAGGCTGCTGGTTGAGCATTCCCCAGAAATAACCGGAGACCCAGGCAAGCTGAGTGGGAGAAAAATCAGAGGTGGCAGCCTGAAGGCGCGCCAGTTGCTCCGGGTTAAGGGGAAGCAAATTTGAAGGTGGGGCCTGTGTTGTCATGCGTCGTTATGTTCCAGTAGCCAAGCGGACTTTAAGCGAATAAATCCAAACTGAAGATAAGGTTAACGGCGTGGATAATAACAATTAAAGAAGGGATGGAAATAATAAATAACCAAATGGACTAACCTGTTTTAGTTATCGTTCTTAGCGATAAAAACGATTGAATAACCATCTGAAATAAAAGAATAAAAACCAATAATCACCCTGAATACCGGGCGTTCACCGTTCAGAGCCGTTTTAGTTAATGCTAAAAATTGTGCTTTCCGGTACTATGCGGCGGTTTTTTCCGCATTACTGAGAGCGATCATGTCCACCACACTGTTTAAAGATTTCACCTTCGAAGCCGCCCACCACCTTCCGCACGTTCCTGCAGGACATAAATGCGGCCGCCTGCACGGGCATTCGTTTATGGTGCGTCTTGAGATCACCGGTGAAGTTGATCCGCATACCGGTTGGATCATGGACTTTGCCGAGCTGAAGGCCGCGTTTAAGCCGACCTACGATCGTCTGGATCACTACTATCTCAACGATATTCCGGGTCTGGAAAACCCGACCAGCGAAGTGCTGGCAAAATGGATCTGGGATCAGATGAAGCCGCTGGTACCGCTGCTGAGCGCGGTGATGATCAAAGAAACCTGCACGGCAGGCTGCGTGTATCGCGGAGAGTAAAAAAAGCCCGGCAAAACCGGGCTTTTTTCTAGGCAATATTCAGATACTTGTGCGTCTGCATCGACAGGCGCCAGTTGCGCGCAATGCAGGTTTCAATGCACAGGCGCGTCGCATCCTCTTTCTGGCTGATCGGCTGCAGGGCGATTACCCGCTGCTTCTCATCCGTCAGCGTTGCCAGCAGTTCATCCAGCGCTTCGATATCACGTACGCGTCCTACCGGATGCTTAATTTCATCCGCGCGCTCCAGCGCCTGAGACAGCACGTCATACCCGCCACGCATATTCACTTTTGGCGATACCGTCACCCAGGTGGTGTGTGAACAGCGCACTTCATGGGTGCCGCTGGTCTCAATCTGGCAGCTGTAGCCGTTCTTTTCGAGCAGCTCGGTCAGCGGCGTCAGATCGTGAATGCAGGGTTCGCCGCCGGTGATGACGACGTGGCGAGCCGTCCAGCCCTGGCGACCAATTATGGCCAGCAGGTCTTCTGCACTGCCCGCGCCCCACTTATCGCTCTCTTTGGTTTTCGCCAGAATGCTAAACAGCGACACTTCCCGATCTGCGAGCTTATCCCACGTATGTTTGGTATCACACCAGGCACAGCCAACCGGGCAACCCTGTAAACGAATAAAGATAGCGGGAACGCCGGTAAAGTAACCCTCGCCTTGCAGGGTCTGGAACATCTCGTTAATCGGGTACTGCATAGTCATCTCAGTAAAGGGGATAAACGATAAGTATCGCAGATCCCCGTCGGATGGTCATGCTCCATCGGTGCTTTGCGCGCTAATCGCCGCCATAAAGCGCGCGGTAATTTGCTGTGGGCGGGTGATCGCCCCACCGACAACGACCGTATGCGCGCCCAGCGCCAGACACCGGGCCGCGCGCTCGGGCGTATCCACGTTGCCTTCGGCAACCACGGGGACCGTCACGACCGCCAGCACCGCTTTCAGGAACGCACAGTCATTCTCCGGAAGCGTATGGCCTGCCGTTTCCGCCGTATAGCCGTACAGCGTGGTACCGACGCAGTCAAAGCCAAGCGTCTGCGCCGTCACGGCTTCGTCTACGGTGGAAATATCTGCCATCAGCAGTACCGAGGGGTAACGTGAGCGGATGGCCGTGACCAGTGTTTCCAGGGATTCACCGCCAGGACGTTCCCGCGCCGTCGCATCAAGGGCAATGATTTCCGGAGAGACGGCCATGAGCTCATCCACCTCTCTCATCGTAGCGGTGATAAATACTTCGCTCCCTGGATAGTCCCGTTTGATGATGCCGATAACCGGTAAAGACACCTGCTGCTTAATGGCCCCGATATCCACCACGCTGTTGGCGCGAATGGCGAAGGCTCCGCCCTGTGCCGCCGCCAGCGCCATTCGCGACATGATAAACGGGCTGTGCAGCGGTTCGTTTTCCAGCGCCTGACAGGAGACGACCAGTTTTCCCTTCAGGTTATCCAGTACATTTTTCATTACGATAAGATCTCTTCCACTTCGTTTTTGATAATCGTGACGTGCGGGCCATAAATGACCTGTACACCGTTACCGCGCACGATAACGCCGCGCGCGCCGGTGGCTTTCAGCGCCGCGTCATTCACTTTGCTGCCGTCTTTGACCGTCACGCGAAGCCGCGTGGCGCAGCAGTCCACCTCTTCCAGATTGTCTTTTCCGCCTAACCCGGCGATCACCGCCGCAGCGCGCTCGCTTTGCGGCAGGCTGACGTCATCAACCATCGCCTCCTTTTCACGGCCCGGCGTGGCGAAATCAAAGCGGTTAATCAGGTAGCGGAAAGTGAAGTAGTAGAGGAAGAACCACGGCACGCCGACCAGCGGAACGAACATCCAGTTGGTTTTGGCCTCCCCCTGCAAAATGCCGAACAGCACGAAGTCAATAAAACCGCCGGAGAAGGTCTGCCCGATGGTGATGTGCAGCATGTGCGCGAGCATAAACGCCAGCCCGTCAAACAGCGCGTGAATGACGTAGAGCACCGGGGCAATGAACAGGAAGGAGAACTCGATGGGCTCGGTAATTCCCGTCAGGAATGAGGTTAACGCCGCGGAGAGCAGCAGCCCGGCAACGCGCTTTTTGTTCTCCGGTTTCGCCGTGTGATACATCGCCAGGCAGGCACCAAGCAGGCCAAATATCATCGTGATAAAGCGCCCGGACATGAAGCGTGACGTGCCCTCATAGAAATGCTGCGTGTTCGGGTCGGCGAGCTGAGCGAAGAAGATCCGCTGCGTGCCCTCAACCAGGTGGCCGTTGACGATCTCGCTGCCGCCGAGCGCGGTGGTCCAGAACGGCAGATAAAAGATGTGGTGCAGACCAAACGGGCCAAGCATGCGCAAAATAAAGCCGTACAGCAGCGTGCCAAGATAACCGGTGGCATCCACCAGCCCGCCCAGACCAAAAATAAGCTTCTGGAAATGCGGCCAGACCACGGTCACGATCGCGCCAACGAGTATCGCCGCCAGCGAGCTGATAATCGGGACAAAGCGCGAGCCGCCAAAAAAGCCCAGGAACTGCGGAAGCGCTATCTTATTAAACCGATGATGCAGCGCACATGTCACGAGACCAATCACCACGCCGCCAAACACCCCGGTTTCCAGCGTCTGAATACCCAGCGTCATGCCCTGCCCTACAGCGCCCGGGTTCTCGTGCGCCAGTTTGCCGGTGAGGATCAGCAGCGCGTTGATGGTGGCATTCATCACCAGAAACGCGAGTAGCGCTGCCAGCCCCGCCGTGCCCTTATCGTTTTTTGCCAGCCCGACGGCCACCCCAACCGCAAACAGCACCGAGAGGTTCGCAAACACAATCGAACCCGCACTGCTCATAATGGTGAAAATGGCCTGCAGCCAGCCCACATCTAAAAACGGATAGGCCGCCAGCGTATTAGGGTTCGATAACGCCCCGCCGATACCGAGCAGCAGACCCGCCGCGGGCAATACGGCGATAGGCAACATAAAGGATTTGCCAAAGCGCTGCGCTTTTTCAAACCATCCACCCGACGAAGCGCCACTGAATATTTGCATCATTTTTTCATCCCCCCATTAAAAGATGAAAATTTTTACCATATGAATATTTCATAGTGAAAATTATCATCACAAACCAGGAGGCCGATCATACTTTTTTAAAATGACTGGCATCTTTCCCCCGCTTTCCGCCACACTAGTCGCAGTGAAACACATTAAGGACGTGGCATGTCGGACCATGAAAACCTGCTGCTGAAGCTCCGCCAGGAGGCTTCCGGGTACAGCCCAACGCAACAAAAACTCGGTGAGTTTGTCCTCAGCGACCCTGCCCGGGTGCTCTACCTGACCATCACCGAACTGGCGCGAGAGAGCCACACCAGCGAGGCCAGCGTGACGCGTCTTTGCCGGACGCTGGGGTGCAAGGGGTATAACGAATTCAAAATGGCGCTGGCGCTGGATATTCAGCAGGGCCAGCCCGCTCGTCAGGCGGGGGATGAGATAGACAGCGTGGTGGATGAATCGGTGCAGGCTTTGCAGGATACCGCGAGACTCCTTGACCGCGCGCTGCTTGAAAAAGCCGCACTGGCGCTGCATCAGGCGCAGTCCGTGCAGATTTATGGCGTCGCGGCCAGCGCGATCCTCGGGGAGTATCTGCATTACAAGTTATTAAGGCTGGGTAAATCCGCACAGCTGTTTAGCGATATGCACCGCGCAGCCATGAATGCGACCACGCTTTCGGCAGAGACGCTGGTGGTGGCGATCTCCAGTTCCGGTTCAACGCGAGATTTACTTCACGTGGTGAAACTTGCCCGCAAGCGCGGGGTGAAGGTTCTGGCGCTCAGCAACACGCCCCGCAGCCCGCTGGCGTCTCTTAGCGATATGCTGCTGGTGGCCGCCAAGCCAGAAGGCCCTCTTAGCGCGGGCGCGCTCAATGCCAAAGTTGGGGTGATGCTGCTGGTCGAATTACTTACGACATCCATGATTGCGCTGGATGGTCATTACGCTGACGTCAGCCAGCAAACGGCCAGCGCCACGCTTCCTCTTCTGCTCTGAAAACCCTTCGCAGGCTAAATAAAATAGCCTGCGTTTTATTTTGCTCAATTTTACTTAAGCAGGGCTCAATTCATTTATATGATAAATGTTTGGTGTAACAAATTATTTTGTTTATTACAGTTTGAATTATTTCCATCGCGCTACCCAAGAGACAAAAACAGATTAAAATCATTAAGTTAAAATAAAAACATGAATAAATTGAATTTTTCCGCCTTCTGCAATGTCCAATATTTTCACCTGATTTCCTTTCCTTAAAATAAGCTTAAGACGCTGTCGGTCCCGGCGTTTTATTATTTAAACGCCGTTTACTTTTGCGCGCCTACAATCCGCCTCATCAATCATAATGAGACGGTAATAATGAAGATGTTATTAATTACAGGCGTGACCGGGTTTCTGGGCGGTGCAGTACTTGAAAAAATCCTGACCAGCGATCAATCTGTAAAACTCCTTTTGCTTGCCCGTGCCGGCGATCCGCAAAGCGGGCTGGCGCGCGTGCAGGAGAACATGCGTAAGTTCAAAATTTCAGAGGAGAAACTGGCCTCCCTGAGCGTGGATAATATCCTCATCGGCGACCTCAGCCAGCCGGAAGCCTTTCTGAACGATCCCCGTCTGGACCAGGTTACGCATGTCGTTAACTGCGCGGCAGTTGCGTCATTTGGCAATAACCCGCTGATCTGGAAGGTGAACGTAGAGGGTACGCTAGCGCTGGCGCGCCGCATGGAGCAGGTCGCAGGGCTGCAGCGTTTCCTGCATGTAGGCACCGCAATGTCATGCACGCCGGAGCAGGATTCGCTGGTCGCCGAAAGTGCGGAATTCAGAGAAAACGCTGAGCACCTGGTGGAATATACGTATTCGAAGTCAACCATCGAACAGCTGATGCGCCAGGAATGTCCTAACCTGCCGCTGCTCATCGCCCGTCCGTCCATCGTCGTCGGCCATACCCGCCACGGCTGCACGCCGTCGAGCAGTATCTTTTGGGTCTTCAGCATGGGCCTGATGCTGCAGAAGTTTATGTGCTCGATGGAAGACCGGATCGACGTTGTCCCGGTAGATTATTGTGCCGACGCAATGTTAATGCTGCTGAGCAGCAACGCGCGTCCGGGGGAAGTGGTACACATTTCTGCCGGGGAAGAGAACAGCGTTCGCTTTGCGGATATCGATCGGGCAATGGCGCAGGCGCTGGAGAAAGCGCCCGTTGGCGATAAGTACGCGCAGGTCAGCTACGAAACGCTGGTCAAAATGCGCCGTGAACTGAAAACCATTTTTGGTCCGTGCAACGAACGTCTGATGCTGAGAGCGATGCGCTTATACGGTGCCTTTGCCACGCTGAACGTGCGCTTCAGCAACGATAAGCTGCTCAGCATGGGGATGCCGAAGCCACCTCGTTTTACGGATTATATCGCCCGCTGCGTGCAAACCACCCGGGGACTAACCATTCCCGAGCAGATGGCGGTCGATTTTAAATAACCAAAAAAAATGCCAGTCATTCGACTGGCATTTTCATGTTAAGGCTTAAGCAATTATGCCTGGCCTTTGATCTCTTTACGACCGTTGTAAGGTGCTTTTTCACCCAGCGCTTCTTCGATACGAATCAGCTGGTTGTATTTAGCAACACGGTCAGAACGGCTCATAGAACCGGTTTTGATCTGGCCAGCAGCGGTACCAACAGCCAGGTCAGCAATGGTCGCGTCTTCAGTTTCGCCAGAACGGTGAGAGATAACAGCGGTGTAGCCAGCGTCTTTCGCCATTTTGATCGCAGCCAGCGTTTCGGTCAGAGAACCGATCTGGTTGAATTTGATCAGGATGGAGTTAACGATGCCTTTCTCGATGCCTTCTTTCAGGATCTTGGTGTTGGTTACGAACAGATCGTCACCAACCAGCTGGATTTTGTCGCCCAGTACTTTGGTCTGGTATGCGAAACCATCCCAGTCAGACTCGTCCAGACCGTCTTCGATAGAAACGATTGGGTACTGTTTGGTCAGGTCTTCCAGGAAGTGAGTGAACTCTTCGGAGGTGAACGCTTTGTTGCCTTCGCCAGCCAGAACGTATTTACCGTCTTTGTAGAATTCAGATGCTGCACAGTCCATCGCCAGGGTGATGTCTTTGCCCAGCTCGTAGCCTGCTGCTTTAACCGCTTCAGCAATAACAGCCAGTGCTTCTGCGTTAGAACCCAGGTTTGGCGCGTAGCCACCTTCGTCACCAACAGCAGTGTTCATACCTTTAGCTTTCAGAACTTTAGCCAGGTTGTGGAACACTTCAGAACCCATACGAACCGCTTCTTTCAGGGTTTTCGCGCCAACTGGCTGAATCATGAATTCCTGAATATCAACGTTGTTGTCTGCGTGCTCACCACCGTTGATGATGTTCATCATTGGTACAGGCATAGAGTATTTGCCTGGGGTGCCGTTCAGTTCAGCGATGTGCTCGAACAGTGGCATACCTTTAGCAGCGGCTGCTGCTTTGGCGTTCGCCAGGGAAACGGCCAGGATTGCGTTCGCACCGAAGTTAGATTTGTTTTCAGTACCGTCCAGATCGATCATGATCTTGTCGATGCCAGCCTGATCTTTGGCATCTTTGCCAACGATAGCCTGAGCAATAGGACCGTTAACAGCGCCAACCGCTTTCAGTACGCCTTTGCCCATGAAACGGGATTTGTCGCCATCACGCAGTTCCAGCGCTTCACGGGAACCCGTAGAAGCACCTGATGGAGCAGCTGCCATACCGACGAAACCACCTTCCAGATGAACTTCGGCTTCAACGGTCGGGTTACCACGGGAGTCGATGATTTCACGACCGATGACTTTAACGATTTTGGACATTAGATTTTCCTCAGTACAAGTTAAACTAAAACTCCAGACAAACAACGCGTACCGTTGGTACGCGTTGCCGTTCTAACTTTTTTACTTCGCCTGACGCTTCTGGTACTCGCTGGCGGCTTTCACGAAGCCTGCAAACAGCGGATGTCCATCACGCGGCGTTGAAGTAAATTCCGGGTGGAACTGGCAGGCAACAAACCACGGATGGTTTGGCACCTCGATGATCTCGACTAACTGATCGTCCCCGGAGCGACCCGCAACACGCAGGCCCGCGGCTTCAATTTGTTTCAACAACATATTGTTGACTTCATAGCGGTGACGATGGCGCTCGGTGATGACCGGCTCGCCGTACAGCTTGCGAACCACGCTATCGTCGGACAGCTGGCAGGCCTGCGCGCCAAGACGCATAGTGCCACCCAGATCGCTCTTCTCGGTACGGACTTCGACGTTACCGTCTTCGTCGCGCCATTCCGTAATCAGCGCCACGACAGGGTACTTACAGTCTGGCACAAATTCCGTAGAGTTCGCGTTTTCCATTCCCGCTACGTTGCGCGCAAATTCGATCAGCGCAACCTGCATACCCAGGCAGATGCCGAGGTATGGAATATTGTTTTCACGCGCATAGCGTGCAGTGGCGATCTTGCCTTCAACACCACGGTAGCCGAAGCCGCCAGGGATGAGGATAGCATCCAGATCTTTCAGAATTTCAACGCCACGTGTTTCAACATCCTGCGAATCAATCAGCTTGATGTTGACGGAGACGCGGTTCTTCAGACCACCGTGCTTCAGCGCTTCGATAACGGACTTATAGGCGTCCGGCAGTTCGATGTACTTGCCGACCATACCGATAGTCACTTCGCCTGCCGGGTTCGCTTCTTCATAAATAACCTGTTCCCATTCAGACAGGTTAGCTTCCGGACAGTTCAAGCTGAATCGTTTACAAATATAATCGTCCAGACCCTGTGATTTCAACAGGCCCGGGATTTTATAAATGGAATCGACATCTTTCATTGAAATAACGGCTTTTTCAGGCACGTTACAGAACAATGCAATTTTCGCACGTTCGTTCGCTGGAATGGCACGATCGGAACGGCAAACCAGGATGTCAGGCTGAATCCCGATAGAGAGCAGTTCTTTAACGGAGTGCTGAGTCGGTTTGGTTTTCACTTCACCTGCAGCCGCCATGTAAGGCACCAGCGTCAGGTGCATGAACAGCGCGTGTTCACGACCAATGTCTACCGCCAGCTGACGAATCGCTTCGAGGAACGGCAAGGATTCGATATCACCCACGGTACCGCCGATTTCAACCAGCACAACGTCATGCCCTTCGCCACCGGCAAGAACACGCTCTTTGATGGCGTTAGTGATGTGTGGGATAACCTGCACGGTCGCGCCCAGGTAGTCACCGCGGCGCTCTTTACGCAGAACGTCAGAGTAGATGCGGCCAGTCGTAAAGTTGTTACGACGGGTCATTTTGGTACGAATGAAACGCTCGTAGTGGCCAAGATCCAGATCGGTTTCAGCGCCGTCTTCAGTAACGAACACTTCCCCGTGTTGGGTTGGGCTCATGGTGCCAGGATCGACGTTGATATACGGATCCAGTTTCATCATGGTCACATTGAGGCCACGGGCTTCAAGAATGGCTGCGAGGGAGGCTGCGGCAATGCCTTTACCCAGAGAGGATACGACCCCGCCGGTCACAAAAATATAGTTCGTTGTCATGCTGAACCTGAGAAGTTAGGGTGAAACGATGGAATAACCAGGACGGGAAAGTAGTATACCCGAACACGGCGAGCGCCACAAACTTTCATTCTCCGTCTCCATTCCAGGCCATGACAAACATAAGGAGTGAGAAAATAGCCCCTTTTGGGTAAATGTTTTTGACGCAAATCAAGCGCTTGTCATTTAAAAAATCACACAAATTGCGCTTGATCGCAAAATTCCGTTAGAGATCAGATTCCTGGCGTTTTACTTCCTGCCAGACTTCTTCCATCGCGTCGAGGTCAATTCCGGTCATTTCCAGGCCGCGCGAGGCCACAATCCGCTCGACTTCACGAAAGCGTCGTTCGAATTTCAGGTTGGCTTTTTGCAGCGCGGTTTCCGCTTTTACCCCTAGATGGCGAGAAAGATTGACGGTGGCGAACAGCAGGTCGCCCATCTCTTCCTCCAGCTTTGCTTCATCGACCACCGCCTGCTGCGCTTCGTGCATCACTTCGTCGATCTCTTCATGCACTTTATCCAGCACGGGTCCCAGGGAATCCCAGTCAAATCCTACCGCCGAGCAGCGCTTTTGAATTTTGTGGGCGCGCATCAGCGCGGGCAGGCTCAGCGGGATGTCGTCCAGCGCAGAGTGTTGGGACTTTTCAGCGCGCTCGGCGCTTTTAATCTGCTCCCAGCGGGCCAGCACCTCTGCGCTGTTTCCTGCGGTGGCATCGCCAAAGATATGCGGATGGCGGCGCTCCAGCTTGTCGCTGATAGCGGCACAGATATCGTCAAAGTTAAAGCGCCCTTCCTCCTGCGCCATCTGGGCGTAGAACACTACCTGGAACAGCAGGTCGCCGAGTTCACCGCGCAGGTCATCGAAATCCTCGCGTGAAATGGCGTCCAGCACCTCATAGGTCTCTTCGAGGGTATAAGGTGCGATGGTCGCGAAAGTCTGCTCCTTGTCCCACGGGCAGCCGTTTTCCGGGTCGCGCAGGCGTTTCATGATGCCGAGCAGGCGGTCGATTTGAGTCATAGTTCTGTCCTGATGAAAAAATGCCGGGTGGCGTCGTTGCCTTACCCGGCCTACGGAAGAGGATGTTTAGCCGCCGTGCAGACGACGCGCGTCAATCACATCCGGCACCTGGTTCAGTTTGCCCAGCACGCGGCCGAGCACCTGCAGGTTGTAGATTTCGATGGTCATATCGATGGTGGCAAGCTGCTCGCGGGTATCGCTGCGGCTGGCGACGCCCAGCACGTTGACCTTCTCGTTGGCGAGAATGGTGGTGATGTCGCGCAGCAGCCCGCTGCGATCGTTGGCGGTGACGCGCACCACCAGCGAGTAACCGGCGGAGTAGCTCTCACCCCAGACCGCTTCCACGATACGCTCCGGCGCATGGGACTGCAGCTCCGCAAGCTGGTCGCAGTCGGAGCGGTGGATCGAGATCCCGCGCCCCTGGGTGATAAAGCCGACGATATCGTCCCCCGGAATCGGCTGGCAGCAGCGGGCAATGTGGTGCATCAGGTTGCCCACGCCCTCGACCACCACGCGGCCGTTGTCTTTGCTGCGCTGCTGCGGGGCATAGGTTTTCTGCTGCAGCTGCTTCAGCGCCGCCGCGTCCTGCTCTTCCGCGCTAGGCTTGTTGAACTGGGCCTGCAGGAAGTTGACCATCTGATTCAGACGGATATCACCGCCGCCAATCGCCGCCAGCAGCTCGTCCAGCTCGTTGAAGTTGTAGCGCGGCAGCAGGAATTTCTCTGCTTCTTTCAGGCTGATCCCGATATGCTCCAGCTCGTCGTCAAGGATCTGGCGACCGGCAAGAATGTTTTTGTCACGATCCTGCTTGCGGAACCAGGCGTGAATTTTGGAGCGCCCGCGGCTGGTGGTGACGTAACCGAGGTTCGGGTTAAGCCAGTCGCGGCTCGGGTTTGGCTGCTTCTGGGTAATGATTTCAATCTGGTCGCCCATCTGCAGCTGATAGGTAAACGGCACGATACGTCCGCCGATCTTCGCCCCGATGCAGCGGTGCCCCACGTCGCTGTGGATGTGGTAGGCAAAATCGAGCGGCGTGGAGCCAGCCGGCAGGTCGACAACGTCCCCTTTCGGGGTAAAGACGTAGACGCGGTCATCAAAGACCTGGCTGCGCACTTCGTCCAGCATCTCGCCGGAGTCGGCCATCTCCTCCTGCCACGCAATCAGCTTGCGCAGCCAGGCGATGCGGTCTTCGTGGCCGGAGCGTGCCCCGCCAGAAGTGCCCTCTTTGTACTTCCAGTGCGCGGCTACGCCCAGCTCGGCGTCTTCGTGCATCTGTTTGGTGCGGATTTGAATCTCGACCGTTTTGCCGCCGGGGCCAAGCACCACGGTATGGATAGACTGGTAGCCGTTCGGTTTTGGGTTCGCGACATAGTCGTCAAATTCATCCGGCAGGTGGCGGAAGTGAGTATGTACTATCCCCAGCGCGGCGTAGCAATCCTGCAGACGCTCCGCCACGATACGCACGGCGCGCACGTCAAACAGCTCGTCAAAGGCGAGGTGTTTCTTCTGCATTTTGCGCCAGATGCTGTAGATGTGCTTAGGCCGACCGTAAACTTCGGCACGCACATTCTCTTCTTTCATGGCCTGGCGCAGCCCGCTGACAAACTCGTCGATGTAGTGCTCACGATCGATACGGCGCTCATGCAGGAGTTTGGCAATGCGCTTGTATTCTGCCGGATGCAGATAGCGGAAGCAGTAATCTTCCAGCTCCCATTTCAGCTGACCAATACCTAAGCGGTTCGCCAGCGGCGCATAGATGTTCGTACACTCTTTGGCGGCCAGCACGCGCTCGTCTTCCGGCGCATCTTTCACTTCACGCAGGTGGGCAATACGCTCGGCCAGCTTGATGACCACGCAGCGAAAATCATCCACCATGGCCAGCAGCATCCGGCGGACGTTATCAACCTGCTCAGAGGAGACAGAATCGGTATGCGCGGCTTTTAGCTGGCGAATGGCCGCCATATCGCGCACGCCGTGGATCAGCGCAACGACGGATTTGCCGACGCTGTCGCGCAGCACGTCTTCGCTGACCACATCCGCATCCGCGAGGGGGAAGAGCAGCGCGGCCTGCAGCGTTTCGATGTCCATGTTCAGCATGGACAAGATTTCAACCATCTCCACGCCGCGCCATAAGAGAAGATCGGCATCCGGGTGTCCCTGCGTGGTGCGCAGACAGTAGGCCCAGGTTTCGGTTAAGCGTTCACACGACTGCTGGCTGGAAATTCCCAGACTTGCGATCCATTTTTGTGGGTCAAACTCCCCAGCTTTATTGAGATGTGCACTTCTTACCGCAACCATTGTCCTCTCCTTTAGGGACCAGGGCCTGTCGAAGTCGACAAGCCAAACAAATTAGATGTGCTCGAACAACGCCATCGATTCCAGATGTCCAGTGTGCGGGAACATGTCCAGCATTGCCAGACGCCGAATCTGGTAACCCGTGCTGATTAACGCCTCACTGTCACGGGCAAGCGTTGCCGGGTTACAGGAAACATAGACCACACGCCTGGGCGCGAGTTTAATAATATGCGCCATGACGCCTGGGGCACCTGCACGCGCCGGGTCGAGCAGGATTTTGTCGAAACCCTGCTTTGCCCACGGCTGTTGAGTGACATCTTCCTCAAGATTTTGATGAAAGAATGTCACATTTTGCAAGCCGTTCTGCTCTGCGTTTTCCTGGCCTTTGACCACCAGCGCCTCAACGCCTTCCACCCCGACCACGCTTGCCGCTCTGCGCGCCAGCGGCAGGGTAAAGTTACCCATGCCGCAGAACAGATCGAGCACACGGTCAGTGGGCTGTACGTCAAGCCATTCCAGGGCCTTCGCCACCATTTGCTGGTTTATGCCGTCGTTGACCTGGATAAAATCACGCGGACTGAACGTTAAGCGTAGCCCGTCTGACGCATACCAGGGAGCTTCGCCCGATACCTGTTCAAGTATCTCGCTTTGCGGCGCGAGGAAAAGCGCAAGCTCATGAGAATGCGAAAAGCGTTCCAGTTTTTCGCGATCTTTTTTCGACAGCGGCACGGTATGGCGCAGCACCATCAGCGGGCCGTTGTTCGCCAGCACCAGTTCAACGTGGCCCAATGAACGCACCCCGTCGAGCGATGCAAGACAGCGGTGCACGTCCGGAAGTAACGCCTCAAGATGGGGCACCAAAATGGGGCACCGCTTCACGTCAACAATATCGCTGGAGGCCGCTTTGCGAAAACCCATCTCCAGCCGCTCCGTTTTGGGCTGATAGCTCAGGCTCAGGCGCGCGCGGCGGCGATAGCCCCAGGGCTCATCGGCGATAATCTCGTCAACTTCGTGTTTAAGGAGGCGCGCCAGCGCGCGGCTTTTACTTTTTTGCTGTAATTCTGTGCTCGCATGCTGTTGCTGGCAGCCTCCGCACACGCCAAAATGTGGACAGCGGGGCTCCACGCGCTCCGGGCTCGCGTTGAGGCGACGCTTCACGTGTCCGCGCGCGTACTGACGCTTGTCTTCCGTCAGCGTAATTTCTGCTCGTTCTCCTGGCAGCAAACCTGTTATAAACAGAGTCTTACCGTTGTGACGAGCCACTCCCTGACCAAACGGATCAAGGTCCGTGGCTTCAACAGTAATGATTTGACGCGTCGTCACGCGTCGCTTTGCAGAGTAGAATTGCGCCATCGCCGAGATTTTTCTCACATAAACATAATTATCTTAATTGTCCCATAACGGAACGCCATGACCAACTACAGCCTGCGCGCGCGCATGATGATTTTGATCCTCGCCCCCACCGTTCTCATCGGTTTGCTGCTGAGTATCTTCTTTGTGGTGCACCGCTATAACGATTTGCAGCGACAGCTGGAGGACGCAGGCGCCAGCATTATCGAACCGCTTGCCGTCTCCAGCGAGTACGGCATGAACCTGCAAAACCGCGAATCCATTGGGCAGTTAATCAGCGTGCTCCACCGTCGCCACTCGGATATCGTCCGTGCCATTTCCGTCTACGACGAACATAACCGCCTGTTTGTCACCTCAAACTTTCATCTCGATCCGGCGGCCCTGAAAATCCCGGACGGAACGCCCTTCCCGCGACACCTCACCGTCTTGCGGCGCGGCGATATCATGATCCTGCGCACGCCGATCGTGTCGGAAAGCTATTCACCCGATGAGTCTGCGCAATCCGATGCCAAATCCAGCAATAACATGCTGGGATATGTAGCGCTTGAGCTGGATCTCAAGTCGGTACGGCTGCAGCAGTACAAAGAAATTTTTATCTCCGGCGTGATGATGCTGTTCTGCATTGGTATTGCGCTGATCTTCGGCTGGCGTCTGATGCGCGACGTCACGGGCCCCATCCGCAACATGGTTAATACCGTTGACCGCATCCGCCGGGGACAGCTCGACAGCCGCGTGGAAGGGTTTATGCTGGGCGAGCTGGATATGCTGAAAAATGGCATTAACTCGATGGCGATGTCGCTGGCGGCCTATCACGAAGAGATGCAGCATAACGTTGACCAGGCCACCTCTGACCTGCGCGAAACGCTGGAGCAGATGGAGATCCAGAACGTTGAGCTGGATCTGGCGAAAAAGCGCGCTCAGGAAGCGGCGCGTATTAAGTCTGAGTTTCTGGCCAATATGTCGCACGAGCTGCGTACGCCGCTGAATGGCGTGATCGGCTTTACCCGCCTGACCCTGAAAAGCGAGCTGAATCCTACTCAGCGGGATCACCTGCACACCATTGAACGTTCGGCCAATAACCTGCTGGCGATCATTAACGACGTGCTGGACTTCTCCAAGCTGGAGGCGGGCAAACTGATTCTGGAAAGTATTCCCTTCCCGCTGCGCAGTACGCTCGATGAAGTGGTGACGCTACTCGCGCACTCGTCGCACGACAAGGGCCTTGAGCTAACGCTTAATATTAAAAACGACGTGCCGGACAACGTTATTGGCGATCCGCTGCGCCTGCAGCAGGTCATTACCAATCTTGTCGGGAATGCGATTAAATTCACCGAAAGCGGCAACATCGACATCCTGGTAGAAAAACGCGCCATCAGTAATAACAAGGTGCAGATTGAGGTTCAAATCCGCGATACCGGTATCGGCATTCCGGAGCGGGATCAGTCGCGTCTGTTCCAGGCCTTCCGTCAGGCAGACGCCAGCATCTCCCGCCGCCATGGCGGTACTGGATTGGGGCTGGTGATCACGCAGAGGCTGGTAAACGAGATGGGCGGCGATATCTCTTTCCACAGCCAGCCAAACCGCGGCTCAACCTTCTGGTTCCATATTAACCTCGACCTCAATCCGAACGTGCTGACCGACGGCCCGGTGACGGACTGTCTGAAAGGTAAGCGCCTGGCCTACGTCGAGCCTAACGCGGCAGCGGCGCAGTGCGCGCTGGATATTTTAAGCACCACGCCGCTGGAGGTGGTTTACAGTCCAACCTTCTCAGCCCTGGCCGTTGATCATTACGACATTTTGCTGATGGGGATCCCGGTGACCTTCACCGGCGAGCTGACCATGCAGCAGGAGCGGCTGGCGAAAGCCGCGTCGATGACCGACTATCTGCTGCTGGCGCTGCCCTGCCATGCCCAGCTTAATGCGGAAGAGTTGAAAAACGACGGTGCGGCCGCGTGCCTGCTTAAACCACTCACCGCGACCCGCCTGCTGCCCGCCCTTACGGAGTATTGCCGTCTTAGCCAGCACGCACTGCCGTTGATTAACGACGAGCAAAAACTGCCCATGAGCGTGATGGCGGTGGATGATAATCCGGCAAACCTGAAGCTAATCGGCGTATTGCTGGAAGACCAGGTTCAGCATGTTGAGCTGTGTACCAGCGGCGCCCAGGCGGTTGAACTGGCTAAACAGATGCAGTTCGACTTAATTCTGATGGATATTCAGATGCCGGGCATGGATGGCATTCGTGCCTGCGAGCTGATCCACCAGCTCCCGCATCAGCAGCAAACCCCGGTGATTGCGGTCACCGCGCATGCGATGGCCGGTCAGAAAGAGAAGCTACTGAGCGCCGGGATGAATGATTACCTGGCGAAACCTATCGACGAAGAGAAGCTTCATAACCTGCTGTTACGCTATAAGCCGGGGCACATTGGCGGAACATATACGGTTTTCAGCGAGCCGGTTGAGGTAAGCGTTAATCAAAATGCGACCTTTGACTGGCAGCTGGCGCTGCGCCAGGCGGCAGGTAAACCCGATTTAGCGCGAGAGATGCTGCAAATGCTGGTCGCGTTTCTGCCGGAGATCCGAAATAAGGTTGAAGAACAGCTGGTGGGCGAGAACCCGGAAGAGCTGCTGGAAGCGATCCACAAGCTGCACGGCAGCTGCGGCTACAGCGGCGTACCGCGGCTGAAAAACCTCTGCCAGCTGCTGGAGCAGCAGCTGCGCGCGGGTACGCCGGAATCGGAGCTTGAACCGGAGTTCCTGGAACTGCTTGATGAGATGGATAACGTGACGCGGGAAGCGATGAAGGTGTTGGGGAGCTGAGGGAAAAGCCCGGTGGCGCTACGCTTACCGGGCCTACAGGTGCGCTAACGTAGGCCGGGTAAGGCGAAGCCACCACCCGGCAATCACAGTTAAAATGCCTGCCCTACTTTCAGCACCGCCGCGATATTCCTTGCGGCCATCTGTACATTCGCGCTGGCATTTTCCAGCGCGTCCTCCAGCGAGCAGATGGTGTAGATTACGCTAAACACCGCGTCTAAGCCGTGATCGTGTACCACGCCAACATCCGCCGTCAGGCTGCCTGCAATGCCGATAACGGGCTTATTAAAGCGTTTCGCCACTTTCGCCACTCCTACCGGCACTTTGCCATGGATCGTCTGGCTGTCGATGCGGCCTTCCCCGGTGATCACCAGATCCGCATCGGCCACCTGGTCGGCCAGGTTTAGCGCATCGGTCACAATCTCAATGCCCTGGCGCAACTGCGCGCCACAAAAAGCGTACAGCGCTGCGCCCATGCCACCCGCCGCACCGCCGCCAGCAAGGTTGAGCACATCAATGTCCAGATCCCGGGCAATGACTCTCGCATAGTGCGCAAGCGCGTTGTCCAGGGTGACGATCATCTCGGGTGTGGCGCCCTTTTGCGGGCCAAATACCGCTGACGCGCCATCCTTACCGGTGAGCGGATTCGTCACATCGCAGGCGACTTCTATCCGGCACTCCGCCAGACGCTGGTCGAGGCCGCTCAGGTCGATCCGCGCAAGCTTATCCAGCTCGCCCCCGCCCTGCCCCAGCGGCTGTTCATTGTCGTCCAGCAGCTTCGCCCCCAGCGCCTGCACCATCCCGGCGCCGCCGTCATTGGTGGCGCTGCCACCGATACCGATGATGATATGCTTAACGCCCGCATCCAGCGCATGGCGGATAAGTTCCCCCGTGCCCCAGGAGGTCGTTTTCAGAGGGTCACGCAGTGAAGGGGCTACCAGTTCCAGACCGCTTGCCGCCGCCATTTCAATAAAGGCGCTCTGCTCGTCACCGGATATCCCATAAAACCCTTCCACACGCTCGCCCAGCGGACCGGTCACCGGAACGTGCACAATGCGTCCCCGGGTTGCCGCGATCATCGCCTCAACCGTGCCTTCACCTCCATCAGCGACCGGCAGTTTGACGTACTCCGCCTCAGGGAAAATCTCGCGAAAACCGCGCTCGATCGCTGTCGCAACCTCAAGCGCACTCAAACTTTCCTTATACGAGTCCGGTGCGATAACAATTTTCATAAGCCATCCTTACGCATAGTCGTTACGTTAAGCATACACCACGTAGGAAACCGCTCATGGGAGCGGTCCCAATGCGTTTATCGTACCATGCACGGACGTTTATTGTCGAATGTCCAGTCAGGGATCAGGTACTGCATCGCCATCGCGTCGTCGCGCGCGCCCAGACCGTGTTTCTGATACAGCTCGTGTGCTTTCATTACCTGATCCATATCCAGCTCAACGCCCAACCCCGGCGTGGACGGCACCTGCACCATGCCACCTTTGATCTCAAACGGCTCTTTGGTGAGGCGCTGATTACCCTCCTGCCAGATCCAGTGCGTGTCGATAGCGGTAATGGTGCCCGGCGCGGCGGCGGCAACGTGGGTAAACATCGCCAGCGACACGTCAAAATGGTTGTTGGAGTGCGAACCCCAGGTCAGGCCAAACTCGTGGCACATCTGCGCCACGCGCACCGAGCCCTGCATTGTCCAGAAGTGCGGGTCCGCCAGTGGGATATCCACCGATTGCAGAGACAGCGTGTGCCCCATCTGACGCCAGTCGGTGGCGATCATATTGGTCGCGGTCGGTAGCCCCGTAGCGCGACGGAATTCCGCCATGACTTCGCGGCCCGAAAAGCCTTGCTCAGCCCCGCACGGATCTTCCGCGTACGCCAGCACGCCTTTCAGCTGCTTGCCAATATCGATCGCTTCATCAAGCGACCACGCGCCGTTCGGATCCAGCGTCACGCGCGCCTGCGGGAAACGTTTTGCCAGCGCGGTAATGGCTTCCGCCTCCTCTTCCCCCGCCAGCACGCCGCCTTTCAGTTTGAAATCATTGAAGCCATATTTTTCATACGCGGCTTCTGCCAGCCGCACCACCGCATCCGGGGTCATCGCTTCTTCGTGACGTACGCGGTACCAGTCACATTGCTCATCCGGCTGGCTCTGATACGGCAGCGGCGTCAGCTTGCGGTCGCCGACAAAGAACAGATAGCCGAGCATCTCCACTTCACTGCGCTGCTGGCCCTCGCCCAGCAGCGACGCGACGTTAACGCCCAGGTGCTGGCCCAGCAGATCCAGCATCGCGGCTTCAATGCCGGTCACCACGTGGATAGTGGTGCGCAAATCGAAGGTTTGCAGGCCGCGGCCGCCGGCATCGCGATCGGCAAAGGTATTGCGCACGGTGTTGAGGACATTTTTGTACTCACCCAGCGTTTTGCCCACCACCAGCGGAATGGCATCCTCCAGCGTTTTGCGGATCTTCTCCCCGCCCGGAATTTCCCCCACGCCGGTATGGCCGGCATTGTCTTTGATAATGACAATATTGCGCGTGAAGAACGGCGCATGCGCCCCGCTCAGGTTCATCAGCATGCTGTCATGACCTGCGACCGGAATGATTTGCATGGAGGTGACGACAGGGGTCGTAAAAGTACTCATCGTGTAATCCTTTTATCAGTGACGTCCAAAAACAGGGCGCTTACGGTCAAATATCCAGCCGGGGATAAGGTACTGCATCGGGCCCGCGTCGTTACGCGCGCCGCCCGGTAGCTTTTTATACGCCTCATTGGCTTGATGAACCTGATCCCAGTCAAGCTCCACGCCCAGCCCCGGCGCATCGGGTACGGCAATTTTACCGTTTTTGATCTCCAGCGAATTTTTCGTCAGGCGAGCTTCGCCTTCCTGCCAAATCCAGTGGGTGTCGATGGCGGTCGGGTTACCCGGCGCCGCCGCGCCAACGTGGGTAAACATTGCCAGCGAGATATCGAAATGGTTGTTGGAGTGGCAGCCCCAGGTCAGGCCCCAGTCATCGCACAGCTGCGCCACGCGAACCGCGCCGGAGAGCGTCCAGAAGTGCGGGTCTGCCAGCGGAATGTCGACGGCGTTCAGCATCACCGCGTGGCCCATTTCGCGCCAGTTGGTGGCGATCATGTTGGTTGCGACCGGCAGTCCAGTGGCGCGGCGGAATTCCGCCATCACCTCGCGGCCAGAGAAGCCCTGCTCCGCGCCGCACGGGTCTTCCGCGTAGGTCAGCACGTCACCGAGACCTTTACACAGGCTAATCGCCTCATCCAGCAGCCAGGCGCCGTTCGGGTCAACGGTGATGCGCGCCTCCGGGAAGCGTTTTTTCAGCGCCCGGGCCGTTTCAATCTCCTGCTCGCCGGGCAGCACGCCGCCTTTCAGCTTGAAATCCTTAAAGCCGTAGCGATCCTGCGCAGCTTCAGCCAGGCGCACAACCGTCTCGCTGGACAGCGCTTCCTGATGGCGTAGCTGATACCAGTCGTGGTCACCCGGTGAACGAGCCAGATAGGGGAGATCGGTTTTATTGCGATCGCCAACGTAGAACAGATAGCCCAGCACGGTGACCGCATCGCGCTGTTTGCCTGGCCCCAGCAGTTCACAGACCGGAACGTTAAGGGCTTTACCGAGTAAATCCAGCAGCGCCGCTTCCAGGGCGGCGACCGCATTGACGCGCAGTTCAAACGTCCACGCGCCCTTGCCGAAGGTATCAAAGTCCGCCGACTGATTGCCCTTATGCACCCGCTGAACCACCTTGTTCAGACGAGCCACTTCCTGACCCACGACCTGTGGAATAGCCTCTACCAGGGTCTGGTAGATCACTTCCCCGCCGGGGGCTTCACCCACCCCGGTATTGCCTGCGCTATCGGTCAGCACCACGATATTGCGGGTAAACCATGCGTTATGCGCGCCGCCAATATTGAGCAGCATGCTGTCCTGACCGGCCACCGGGATAACTTTCATTTCCGTGACGATAGGGCTTGATTGTGTTGTCATCATCCGCGCTCCACAACAGGTTTAAGTTCGACGCGTTTAATATCGCCCACCAGCACCAGGTAACTCAGCACCGCCACCAGGGCATGCACACCAACGTAGATTAGCGCGCCGTTGAAAGACCCCGTGGTGCCGACGATGTAGCCGATAGCGATAGGCGTGACAATCCCGGAAACGTTGCCGAACATATTGAACAGACCGCCGCTCAGGCCGCTGATCTCTTTCGGTGCCGTATCCGCCATCACCGCCCAGCCCAGCGCGCCAATCCCTTTGCCGAAGAAGGCCATCGCCATAAAGCCGATAATCATCCACTCGGCACTGACGTAGTTACAGAACACCATGGTCATGGAGAGCAGCATGCCGAGCACAATCGGCGTTTTACGCGCGATGTTCAGCGAACCCGTGCGGCGCATCAGCCAGTCGGAAATGACCCCGCCAAGCACGCCGCCGATGAAGCCGCAGATTGCCGGGACCGAGGCAACAAACCCCGCTTTGAGGATCGACATGCCGCGCGCCTGCACCAGATAAACCGGGAACCAGGTGATAAAGAAGTAGGTTAAAGCGTTGATACAGTACTGACCGAGATAGATACCGATCATCATGCGCGAGCCGACGAGCTGCTTGATCTGCGCCCATTTCTGGCTGAAGGGGACTTTTGCTTTGTCAGATTTCTGATCCATATTGATCAGCGCCCCGCCCTCAGCAATGTATTCCAGCTCCTTCTTGTTCACGCCAGGGTGCTGATTCGGTTCGTGGATCACTTTCAGCCAGATAAAGCTGATGACGATCCCAAGCCCGCCCATAAAGAAGAAGACGTGCGACCAGCCCACCTCATGCGTCAGCCAGCCCATAATGGGCGCAAAGATCACCGTCGCGAAATACTGGGCGGAGTTAAAAATTGCCACCGCTGTTCCCCTCTCCTGCGCAGGAAACCAGGCCGCGACAATGCGGCTGTTGCCCGGGAAGGAAGGGGCTTCCGCCAGGCCTACCAGAAAGCGCAGCGTAAAGAGCGCCACGATAATGCCAAAGCCGCTGAAGATATCGACGAAACCTTGCAAAAGGGTAAAAGCAGACCAGATAAAGATGGACCAGAAATAGACGCGTTTAGAGCCAAAACGGTCCAGCAGCCAGCCGCCAGGAATTTGGCCGATGACGTAGGCCCACGAGAATGCAGAGAAAACGTAACCCATGCCCACCGGATCAAGGCCGATGTCTTTTGCCATTTCCGAGCCGGCAATCGACAGCGTGGCGCGGTCACCATAGTTAAAGGACGTGACGATAAACAGCATCACCACTATCCAGTAGCGGGCGTTAGTGCGCTTTTCAGCGCTGCTCGCTGCGTGGCTTAATGTACTCATTGTTGCACTCCTGAAACATAGCTTTCGCCTGTTCATTCTGTACAGCACCGGTAGGGTAATCAGAATGAGATAAGTTTTGTCGTTTTAGTACGGCCTGAAGCCGTTTTATTGTGACCGGAAAAGTATATGAAGGAGTGACAGGTTCGCTCACCGTGCAGAAACACAACATTGAGGAGTGTGGGGAACGTGGTTTGAGGCATAAGCCCAAAGCAGTGGAAGATACTTCACGGAATTGAGGATTTGATGCGGCTTTGTTGCCGGGTGGCGGCTACGCCTTACCCGGCCTACGAAACTATTTAAGTAGCGTTACCCAGTGTTCAACCCACGGGTTCGACTCGCTTTCGGGTTCAGGATGCTCACCGGCATCAATCAACAGCATCTCGCCGACGCGCTGGGCGCTCTGTTCCTGAAGAAGCGCATCGAACTGCTTGCCGCCGCCGCAGAAGTTGGCGTAAGAGCTATCGCCCAGGGCAATGATGCCGTAGTGAACGTCCGGCTGGTAGCCAAGCCGATCTTTAATGCCCTGGAAAAGCGGCACGATACTGTCCGGAAGATCGCCCTGACCGGTGGTGGAGGTCACTACCAGAATGTATTTATCTTTATACTTTTCCCAGTCCGCCAGTTCCGGGTCTTCATAGACCGTGGCTTTATGGCCCTGGCTTGTCAAAATCGCCTCAGCCTCTTCCGCTACCAGCAGCGAGTTGCCATACATCGTGCCGACAAAAATGCCTACTTCAGCCATGCTTTGCTCCCGTAATTATTGCGCTTGCCGTTCATCCTGAACGTTGCCTGATACAAACTCAACCCTTTCATTTTCGGGGAGTTGTCCCCGCCAGCCAAACTGTGACAGCGCCTGCATCCAGACGTCGTCCAGCCCGGCACGAATAATCAGTGGTTCACCGGTAAACGGGTGAATCAGGCTAAGCTCGCTGGCGTGCAGCATCAGTCTGTTACAGCCAAAATGCTCTGCCGCGCTGCGGTTCTGGCGCAGATCGCCGTGCTTGCTGTCGCCAATAATCGGGTGGCGCAGGTGCGCAAGATGACGGCGAAGCTGGTGCTTGCGTCCGGTTTTGGGCAAAAGCTCAACCAGGCTGTAGCGTGTGGTGGGGAATTTGCTGGTTGCTACCGGCATTTCCGTTGTCGCCATGCCGCGATAATCCGTCACCGCGGGCTGCGGGCCTTTGTCATCGCGGGCAAATTTATCGGCGATTTTGTCCAGCTCCTCCACCAGCGGATAGTCCAGCGTGGCGGATTCGGTCAGCCAGCCACGAACGATCGCGTGGTAGCGCTTCTGGATCTGGTGCTGTTCGAACTGCTGCGCCAGCAGGCGGCCCGCCTCGCTGGAAAGCCCCATCAGCAGCACGCCGGAAGTCGGTCTGTCGAGGCGGTGCGCGGTAAACACATGCTGACCAATCTGGTCGCGCACGGTTTGCATCACCACCACTTTCTCATCGCGATCCAGCCAGCTGCGGTGCACCAGCCAGCCAGACGGTTTATTCACCGCCACCAGCCACTCGTCCTGATAGAGGATTTCCAGCGTCATGCCTCTTCACCGGCAAACAGGGCGTCCAGTTTTTCCAGCTCAACCAGCATCACATCGCGAGCAGGGTGCGTCGCCTCAAGCGCCATTTCATAGTAGGGAGAAACGGCGAACGCCTGCGGCAAAGGGTGGCCGCCTTCCAGCAGCGCGTGCATGCGCGGAATTAATACCCACTGGAGCCACTCGAACGGTGCCAGCGTATCCAGGCAGAATGGCTGGGTACTGGCAAACGCTTCCGGATTCGGCGCGGTCTCCTGCCACAGCTGATGCTGGCGCAAAAGGGCTTCGATGGCGTGCAACTGAGCACGAACGCTATCGTGTTGCGTCATAGTAACCTCAACTGAAAAAGTGAACGGCGCGCAGCATAGCATTGCGGAAGACAGAAATAAAAAAGGGAGCACTGTAAAAACAGTGCTCCCGGTTCGTTTCGCAGCATTCCAGCTACAATTCGTGCTCCCTGCTCTTCCGTGACAACTTTTCCTGATGCCCGAAGGCCTGGTCATCCTTATACCTTTTGCATCCTGCACACATCTTCCTGACGTGTTTGTTTCATCCTGAAACGTCCTGGCCTTCCTGACCCACCGACCATCCTGTTCGGTTCTCGTTCTCCTTCCTGGAGGTGTCCCTTACGCGTCCTGCGTTATCCTTTTGCTTCATCCTGAAGCCTTCCTGCAGCGCCATCCTGACGTGTCCTGAGTAAGAAACGCCATCATCCTGATGTTCGTTTCTCGTGTCGGCGTCCTGTCGACGGAGATAGAATCCGCTATTCCGCTTCGTCTTACAACCCACCCTTGCAGCACTGTAAGCCGTAAGAAATCCCTATAAAAGATGCGATGAACAACTAATTCTTTGAAAAACAGAGTGATATTAATCTGAATTAAATAAGGCAATACTGAATGATCCAGCGATCTCTCACAAACCTTGTAAGAGATCTCTCACACGCGTCGTAGCATCATGGATTACAGAAGTGGCTCAAGCCGGGTAAGGAAATCCGCAAGAGAGGGGGCGAGCGTTTCGCGATTGCGGGTACCGATGGTCTCTTTAATCACTTCCCCGGACAGGTTGCAGACGGATATCACATCCAGTTCGCTGTCCAGCGTGGCAATAAAGAGCGTCGGAGAAAGCTTAAGGCGTTTTTGCGTGACCAGATGACCAATCAGGTTTTCCTGAACACGCTGCAGATCGTCTTCGCTCCAGGTCTGCAACAGCGTCAGCGTCAAATCACCCAAGCGCGCGGGCATATCCCCTGCGAACTGCGTGGCATAAAACGCGTGAACCGCTTGTTGTACCACAAGGTCCATAGCCCGTTCAACCGCATTTACATTTTGCTCAGCGGTATTGGGCTTCGGCTGCCAGATAACATAGTCATCCTGCGAAGAGATAATGCACGGCGACGGCACGCCATATAAATCAGCGCTTTGCGGCCATGTTCCGTGCTTTTCATGCCACGCGTCGCAATAGCGGGTTGTGAAGGTAGTAAGGGCATTTGCAGTTTCGATGTCCACCGATTTCTCTCTTCTTGTAAGACAGGATAAACTCTGCCCATAAGTGTACCTGTAAAGTGGCTATGAAACATGTCTTACGAAAATCATCAGGCGTTAACCGGCCTAACGCTGGGTAAATCGACCGATTACCGCGATACCTACGATGCAAGCCTGCTGCAGGGCGTGCCGCGCAGCCTGAACCGCGATCCTCTTGGACTGCATGCGGACGCATTGCCGTTTGTCGGCGGCGATATCTGGACGCTGTACGAACTCTCCTGGCTTAACGCGCGCGGTCTGCCGCAGGTGGCCGTGGGCCACGTTGAGCTGGACTATGCCAGCGTGAACCTGGTCGAGTCCAAAAGCTTTAAACTCTATCTCAACAGCTTCAACCAGACCCGATTCAACAGCTGGGACGAGGTTCAGCAAACGCTGGAGCGGGATTTAGCCGCCTGCGCGCAGGGGAACGTGTCCGTCTCGTTATACCGCCTGCAAGAGCTGGAAGGACAGCCCATTGCCCATTTCCACGGAACCTGCATCGACGAGCAGGACATCGAGGTGGAGAATTATGAATTCAGCGCCGATTACCTCGAAAACGCGGCGAGCGGAAAAGTGGTTGAAGAGACGCTGGTCAGCCATTTGCTGAAGTCCAACTGCCTGATTACCCACCAGCCGGACTGGGGTTCGGTGCAGATCGAGTACCGCGGCCCGAAAATTGACCGGGAAAAACTGCTGCGCTATCTGGTGTCGTTCCGCCATCACAACGAATTTCACGAGCAGTGCGTGGAGCGTATTTTTAACGATATTCAGCGTTTCTGCCAGCCGGAGAAACTGAGCGTTTATGCACGCTATACCCGCCGTGGCGGGCTGGACATTAACCCGTGGCGCACCAACACCGATTTTGTGCCAGCAACGGGCCGGCTGGTGCGTCAATAATATAAATATTTTCACAATATGCGTGCGGTATTCCGCCGAAGTGTTGTGAAACGTCACGTGCCAGGGCTATTGTAATCAAAGGGAATGACGATAATCGTCCCATAAGGAGCTCACTTGATTACACATATTAGCCCGCTTGGCTCAATGGATATGTTGTCGCAGCTGGAAGTGGACATGCTTAAACGCACGGCCAGCAGCGATCTTTATCAACTGTTTCGTAACTGTTCACTTGCCGTACTGAACTCCGGAAGCCTGACAGATAACAGCAAAGAACTGCTGTCCCGCTTCGAAAGCTTTGATATTAACGTGCTGCGCCGCGAGCGTGGCGTGAAACTGGAAGTGATCAACCCGCCGGAAGAGGCCTTTGTCGACGGACGTATCATTCGTTCCCTCCAGGCCAACCTGTTTGCCGTCCTGCGCGACATCCTGTTTGTTAACGGGCAGATTCACAACGCGGGCCGCTTCCAGCATCTCGACCTGGAAAGCTCCGTTCATATCACCAACCTGGTGTTCTCTATTCTGCGCAACGCCCGCGCCCTGCACGTTGGCGAAGCACCAAACATGGTCGTCTGCTGGGGCGGCCACTCGATTAACGAAACCGAATATCTCTATGCCCGTCGGGTCGGAACGCAGCTTGGCCTGCGCGAGCTGAATATCTGTACCGGCTGTGGTCCGGGTGCAATGGAAGCACCAATGAAAGGTGCAGCCGTGGGTCATGCGCAGCAGCGTTACAAAGAGGGGCGGTTTATCGGCATGACCGAGCCGTCAATCATCGCCGCTGAGCCGCCTAACCCGCTGGTCAATGAGCTGATTATCATGCCGGATATCGAGAAGCGTCTTGAGGCGTTTGTTCGTATCGCTCACGGGATTATCATCTTCCCGGGCGGCGTGGGAACGGCGGAAGAGCTGCTCTATCTGCTGGGGATTCTGATGAACCCGGCCAACAAAGATCAGGTTCTACCGCTGATCCTGACCGGCCCGAAAGAGAGCGCCGACTACTTCCGCGTGCTGGACGAGTTTATCGTGCATACGCTGGGAGAAGCCGCGCGTCGTCACTATCGCATCATCATTGATGACGCGGCGGAAGTGGCGCGCCAGATGAAAAAAGCGATGCCGCTGGTGAAAGAGAATCGTCGTGATACCGGTGATGCGTACAGCTTTAACTGGTCAATCCGTATTGCGCCTGACCTGCAGATCCCGTTCGAGCCGACCCATGAAAATATGGCGAACCTGAAACTCTACCCGGACCAGCCGGTGGAAGTGCTGGCCGCCGACCTGCGTCGCGCCTTCTCCGGGATTGTGGCGGGCAACGTGAAGGAGATGGGCATCCGCGCGATTGAGCAGTATGGTCCGTACAAGATCCACGGCGACCCGGAGATGATGCGCCGTATGGACGACATGCTTCAGGGCTTTGTGGCTCAACACCGCATGAAGTTGCCGGGTTCAGCCTACATTCCGTGCTACGAAATCTGCACGTAACGCTCAGTTTCTTCTTCTCAAAGCCGGGGCACCCTGTAGCGGGTCCCGGCTTTTTTATTAGCGAATCAATTCATAGGCCTCACTTATAACTTAAACAAACTTACGGCGAACGCAATCGATTACCTCCATTTAACAACCGTAATTTATCAGCCTTAAACTAAATTACTCGCAAGAAAATCCTAAAAACCCATATCTTTACAGCGGAAGACACCTATATTACGGGCCGCTCTTTTAGCCCACATGTCGTTGGTGGTAGCCTTCGCGCCCGTAAATTCTATTTGATGTTTTTTTAACAGATAAATGGTCTAAAGATGCCCACATCATAAGTGGATTATTGCATTTGGGATCGCGATCACTGATAGATTCATAACGAGAATGTATCTTTCCGCCCGCCAATAGTTACGGGCGAAAATTATTAAAAAACCGTCACTGAACGAATTTCATATTACCGTCAGGCACTTTTTCATCGGATTTGACTAAAAACCTGACAATTTGCTTCCTCCAGGAGATACAGATGGAAACCACTCAAACCAGCACCGTTGCTTCGATTGAATCCCGAAGTGGTTGGCGCAAAACGGATACCATGTGGATGCTGGGCCTTTACGGCACGGCAATCGGCGCTGGTGTACTGTTCCTTCCTATCAACGCAGGCGTCGGCGGTCTGATTCCGCTGATCATCATGGCCATCATCGCCTTCCCGATGACCTACTTCGCACACCGCGGTCTGACCCGCTTCGTGCTGTCCGGTAAAAACCCGGGCGAAGACATCACCGAAGTGGTTGAAGAACATTTCGGCGTTGGCGCAGGTAAACTGATTACCCTGCTCTACTTCTTCGCGATTTACCCAATCCTGCTCGTCTACAGCGTGGCGATCACCAACACCGTTGAAAGCTTCATGACGCACCAGCTGCACATGACGCCGCCACCGCGTGCCATTCTGTCTCTGATCCTGATCGTCGGCATGATGACCATCGTGCGCTTCGGCGAGCAGATGATTGTTAAGGCCATGAGCGTGCTGGTCTTCCCGTTTGTGGCTGCGCTGATGCTGCTGGCCTGCTACCTGATCCCACAGTGGAACGGTGCAGCGCTGGAAACCCTGTCCCTGAGCAGCGCGTCTGCGACCGGTAACGGCCTGCTGATGACCCTGTGGCTGGCGATCCCGGTAATGGTCTTCTCCTTCAACCACTCCCCAATCATCTCCTCTTTCGCCGTGGCGAAACGCGAAGAGTACGGTAATGGTGCAGAGAAGAAGTGCTCCAGCATCCTGGCCCGCGCTCACGTGATGATGGTGCTGACCGTGATGTTCTTCGTCTTCAGCTGCGTACTGAGCCTCTCCCCGGCGGATCTGGCGGCAGCGAAAGAACAGAACATCTCTATTCTGTCTTACCTGGCGAACCACTTTAACGCACCGCTGATTGCGTGGATGGCACCGATCATCGCGATGATCGCCATCACCAAATCCTTCCTGGGCCACTATCTGGGCGCGCGTGAAGGCTTCAACGGTATGGTGATTAAATCTCTGCGCGGTAAAGGCAAGAGCATTGAAATCAACAAGCTGAACAAAATCACTGCACTGTTCATGCTGCTCACCACCTGGGCGGTAGCGACCCTGAACCCAAGCATCCTGGGCATGATTGAAACCCTGGGTGGCCCGGTTATCGCGATGATTCTGTTCCTGATGCCGATGTACGCAATTCAGAAAGTGCCTGCCATGCGCAAGTACAGCGGCCAGGTCAGCAACGTGTTTGTGGTTATCATGGGCCTTATCGCTATCTCTGCGATCTTCTACTCCCTGTACACCATGTTCTGATGAACGCCCGCGCCGCCTTCGGGCGGCGCACTCCTCCCCCTCTGACTGAAAGCAATGGACGCATCATGATTAGCGTATTCGATATTTTCAAAATCGGTATTGGTCCTTCCAGCTCTCACACCGTCGGACCAATGAAAGCCGGTAAGCAGTTCACGGATGACTTGATTGCACGCGGCATTCTGCACGACATCACCCGCGTGGTTGTCGATGTGTACGGCTCGCTTTCCCTGACCGGGAAAGGCCACCATACCGATATCGCCATTATCATGGGCCTGGCGGGAAATCTGCCGGATACCGTTGATATTGACGCGATCCCTGGCTTCATCCAGGACGTGAACACCCACGGTCGTTTGCTGCTGGCAAACGGTGAGCATGAGGTTGAATTCCCGGTTGACCACTGCATGAATTTCCATGCGGACAACCTGTCGCTGCACGAAAACGGCATGCGCATTACCGCGCTGGCCGGCGACAAAGCGGTTTACAGCCAGACGTATTACTCCATCGGCGGCGGCTTTATCGTCGACGAAGATCACTTTGGTCAAACCACCACCTCTTCTGTTGAGGTGCCGTATCCGTACAAAACCGCGGCAGATCTCCAGCGCCACTGTCAGGAGACGGGGCTTTCCCTCTCTGGCCTGATGATGAAAAACGAGCTGGCCCTTCACAGCAAAGAGGAGCTGGAACAGCACTTCGCTAGCGTCTGGGAAGTGATGCGCGGCGGCATTGAGCGCGGGATCACCACCGAAGGCGTTCTGCCGGGCAAGCTTCGCGTACCGCGTCGTGCGGCGGCGCTGCGTCGTATGCTGGTGAGCACCGACAAAACGACAACGGACCCGATGGCCGTCGTCGACTGGATCAACATGTTCGCCCTGGCGGTGAACGAAGAGAACGCCGCAGGGGGCCGCGTCGTCACGGCGCCAACCAATGGTGCCTGCGGTATCGTTCCGGCCGTGCTGGCGTACTACGATAAGTTTATCCGTGAAGTGAACGCTAACTCCCTGGCGCGCTACCTGCTGGTCGCCAGCGCGATTGGTTCTCTGTACAAGATGAACGCCTCCATTTCCGGTGCGGAAGTAGGCTGTCAGGGCGAAGTCGGCGTGGCATGCTCCATGGCGGCGGCGGGCCTGGCGGAACTGTTGGGCGCAAGCCCGGCGCAGGTCTGCATCGCTGCGGAAATCGGCATGGAACATAACCTGGGGCTAACCTGCGATCCGGTTGCCGGACAGGTACAGGTGCCGTGCATCGAGCGTAACGCCATCGCCTCCGTCAAGGCGGTAAACGCGGCGCGTATGGCGCTGCGCCGCACCAGTGAGCCGCGCGTCTGTCTCGATAAAGTTATCGAAACCATGTACGAAACCGGTAAAGATATGAACGCCAAATACCGCGAAACCTCTCGCGGCGGCCTGGCGATGAAGATCGTAACCTGCGATTAAGCCTCTCAGGAAGCCTCGTTTTGCGAGGCTTCTTCCTGTTTTCCATCACGCTATTCGTTTCATCCTGCCGACAGTGATACCCTTTACCCATTAGATTTAATGGAGAATATCTGTGGCTGTTCATTTGCTTATCGTCGACGCGCTCAATCTGATTCGCCGAATCCATGCGGTACAAGGCACGCCCTGCAAGGACACCTGCCTGCACGCGCTGGAGCAGCTTATTCGCCACAGCGAGCCGACGCACGTCGTGGCCGTGTTTGATGACGAAGCGCGCAACAGCGGCTGGCGACATCAGCGCCTGCCCGACTACAAGGCTGGACGCGCGCCGATGCCGGACGATCTCCATGCCGAAATGCCCGCTCTGCGTGCCGCCTTTGAGCAGCGTGGCGTCCCCTGCTGGGGTGCACAGGGCAATGAAGCCGACGATCTCGCGGCCACCCTGGCCGTAAAAGTGGCAAGTGCCGGGCATCAGGCCACTATCGTTTCAACTGACAAAGGCTACTGCCAGCTGCTCTCCCCAACTATCCGCATTCGCGACTATTTTCAAAAACGCTGGCTGGACGCGCCGTTTATTGCCAGCGAGTTCGGCGTCTTGCCTGAGCAACTGCCGGATTATTGGGGTCTGGCAGGCATCAGCAGCTCTAAGGTTCCGGGTGTCGCCGGTATTGGACCAAAGAGCGCCGCCCAGTTGCTGACCGATTTTCAGAGTCTGGAAGGGATTTACGCCCGTCTGGATGAGGTGCCAGAAAAGTGGCGCAAGAAGCTGGAGGCGCATAAAGAGATGGCGTTTATCTGCCGCGAGGTGGCGACGCTACAGACGGATTTACAGCTGGACGGGAATTTACAGCAGTTGCGGTTAGAACGTTAAAACGTCAACATGGTTTTGTAGGCCCGGTAAGCGCAGCGCCACCGGGCAAAACAAAGCACGCACTATCGCTCGTCGCGACGTCCGCCTACAGCCGCCCACCAGCGACGGATGTGTACCGTCACCTCTTCGCGGTCGTGGTACAACTGACGCGCCTGGATCTCCACGTTAATACCGTGCTCATCCAGCTGTGCCTGAATATAGGCCAGGTTCTGGGATACCTCCTCGTAGCGCTTTTTCATCGGCAGCTTGAGGTTGAAAATGGTCTCACGGCACCAGCCGTTCACCAGCCAGGAGGCCATCAGCGCGGCCACTTTTGCCGGCTTCTCAACCATGTCGCACACCATCCACGAGATGTTGTTGCGGGTTGGGCGATAGCGGAAACCGTCTTCTCGCAGCCAGGTGACCTGTCCTGTGTCCATCAGGCTTTGCGCCATTGGGCCGTTATCCACAGACGACACCCACATGTTGCGTTTCACCAGCTGATAGGTCCAGCCGCCCGGGCACGCGCCAAGGTCGACGGCATACATGCCGTTAGCCAGACGCTCGTCCCACTCATCTGCCGGGATAAAGACGTGAAACGCCTCTTCCAGCTTCAGGGTTGAACGGCTCGGCGCATCTGCCGGGAACTTCAGGCGCGGGATGCCCATAAAGAATGGCGAATTGTTATTGGTGTACGAATAGCCCGCATAGCAGCAGCCCGGTGCGATAAAGAAGATATGCACCACCGGACGCTTCGGCGTTTCGTAGTTTGTCAGTATGCCCGCGTCACGCAGCGCTGCGCGCAGCGGCACGGTGAACTTACGGCAAAACTTCATCAGCTCTTTGCTTTCGTTGGTATCGGCAACCTCAACGCGCAGGTCGCCGCCCTTCTCCACCACGCCCTGCAGCATGCCCACAATCGGCGTGATGCGATCTTCCGGCGGAAGATCTTTCAGCAACTCACCCGCGACGAACATCTGGCGGGCGAAGATCAGCGAGCTGAACGGCAGCTCGCGCGCCAGCTTGTCGGCGTCTTCAGGCTGATAACATTCGAATACCACATAGCCCGCATTTTCTTTTACGCGAGCAAAGCCGAAGACTTCGCGCTTCGCCGCTTTATCGGTAATTTCCGCGGCGCACTCTTTCTCAAACCCCGGGCGACAATATAAAACAACCTTATTCATGAACAACGCCCTTGCGTTTCAGACGGATAGCTCCGATAAACATTAATACCCAACCCGCCAGGAAGCTCACGCCGCCGACAGGTGTAACAAACGCCCACAGGCGCAAATGCGAGAGGGCCAGACAGTAAAGGCTGCCGCTAAACAGCACGGTACCCAGCGCCATAAATACGCTACTCCAGTAAAACCAGATGCTTATCCGGCGCTGCATCGCTACCGCCAGCCCAAAAATAGCCAGCGTATGAAACGCCTGGTATTCAAGGCCGGTCTGGATCCAGCCCATCTCGACGGTGCCCAAAGACTTGCTCAATACGTGCGCGCCAAAGGCGCCCAGTGCAACAAAAATAAAGCCACTCACCGCGGCAAAAATCAGCATGAATCGGCTGGTCATGTTTAAGTCCTGAATTAATGCGTGCCCGGCACACAAACGTTATTGTTCATACCTGAAGCGGAATTTTTCTTGCTCGCTTGCCGCTTTCGCCAGTATCCACTGCCGGAAGGCGGCTATTTTACCCAGTTCTGCCTGACTGTCATGACAAACCAGATAAAATGCATTCTTGCTGACCAGTACATCATTAAAAGGGCAAACCAGACGGCCTGCCTCAATTTCGGACTGCGCCATCACGTTGTTCGCCAACGCCACGCCCTGTCCGTGAATGGCAGCCTGTAGCACCATCGCACTATGGCTAAAAATGGGGCCCTGCTGCACGTTTATATGACTAAGACCTAATTGACGGGTATAAGTTTGCCAGTCGCGGCGAGAGGCATCATGTAAAAGCGTATGCTGCGCCAGGTCAGCGGGTGTTTTCAGCGCCTTGTCGCCTGTTAAAAGCAGAGGCGAACAGACCGGCAGCAGATATTCTGCGTATAATTTCTCGACACGCAAGCCCGGCCAGTTGCCGCGACCATAAAAAATGGCGACATCCACATCATCGGCCAGCTTGTCTTCCTGACGATCCACCGCCTGGATTCGAACGTCGATCCCCGGATAAGCTGAGTTAAAGCTTGAGAGTCTGGGCACCAGCCACTGAATGGCAAAACTGGGCAATAAACTAACAGTCAGGGCACCTTTTGCACTGCGGGCCTGCAGCTTACGCGTGGCTTCCGTGAGCTGGGAAAAAATCTCTTTAATATCCTGAAAATAGCTCTGCCCCTCTTCGGTCAGCAGCAAGGAACGATTGCGTCGGCGGAACAGCTTAAGGCCCAGGAAATCCTCCAGGGACTTGATTTGGTGACTTACTGCGGCCTGTGTCACAAAAAGCTCATCTGCCGCACGGGTGAAGCTCAGGTGACGTGCTGCTGCATCAAAAACGCGTAATGCATTAAGGGGTGGCAATCGCTTTGACATGGTTATCTGGCTTAGATGTTAACGGAATTTAACAAACAGGAAACAACGTTTAACCTATTAGTTTTTTTTATCTGAGCCATTATAATTTGTCCGTTGAGGAACTACCAGCAAATACCTATAGTGGCGGCACTTCCTGAGCCGGAACGAAGAGCTTTTTTCGGAATGCGTGTTCTGAAGGGCTTTTGGCTTACGGTTGTGATGTTGTGTTGTTGTGTTTGCAATTGGTCTGCGATTCAGACCACGGTAGCAACGCTACCAATTTTTCACTTCCTGTACATTTACCCTGTCTGTCCATAGTGATTAATGTAGCACCGCCAATTTGCGGTGCTTTTTTTTCGCCTGCGATCGGTTAATGCTCGATCTCTTTCATCTCTTTCACGTCCGTGCGGTTGATCTGCTGCTTGTTCCCGTTAGCATCTTTGTACGAAATCATCCCGGTATCGTTATCGGTAGTCGGTTTCCCTTCCGAAACGATAGAACGACCATCGTTTGTGTGCATCACGTAGTTGTTACCAGAACAGGCGCTCAGGGCAAAAGTAAACGCACAGGCAGAAATGATTGCAGCTGTCTTATTCATGATTATTCTCCTTTAGCAATTAATGCTATTCAAACCTCGATTTATAACAGGCTAAAACATCCGCCTAACACTATTTAGCATAACCTGCTTTTTCGAGGTCGCCAGGATAAGCAGACAAATCTGATAGATATCAACCTCCTTGCCCTGCCGCTGAAATTGCGCGACGATCTCTCTATCGACACGAGGAATTCCATGAACGCTTTCAGTCCTGCGCAGTTTCGCGCACAGTTTCCGGCGCTGGCCGATGCCGGTATTTATCTTGATAGCGCCGCCACGGCCCTGAAGCCCCAGGCGGTGATCGAGGCCACGCAGCAGTTCTACAGCCTGAGCGCCGGCAACGTACATCGCAGCCAGTTTGCCGAAGCGCAGCGCCTGACCGCGCGCTATGAAGCCGCACGCGATCAGGTTGCACGCCTGATCAATGCCGAAAGCGGGAAAAATATCGTCTGGACGCGCGGCACGACCGAAGCCATCAATATGGTGGCCCAGAGCTATGCCCGCCCGCTGCTGCAGCCAGGGGACGAGATCATTGTCAGCGAAGCAGAGCACCACGCTAACCTGGTGCCGTGGCTGATGGTGGCTGAGCAAACGGGCGCGCGCGTTATTAAGCTCCCGTTGAGTGCAGACTTTCTGCCCGACGTGGCCCGTCTCCCTGAGCTGATTACCCCCCGCAGCCGCATTCTGGCGCTGGGGCAGATGTCCAACGTCACCGGCGGCTGTCCGGATCTGGCTCGCGCCATTGAGATTGCCCATGCCAGCGGCGTGGTGGTGATGGTCGACGGTGCTCAGGGCGTGGTTCATTTCCCCGCTGATGTGCAGGCGCTGGATATCGACTTCTATGCCTTCTCCGGGCACAAACTCTACGGGCCAACCGGGATTGGCGCGCTGTACGGTAAGCCAGAACTGCTGGCAAAAATGACGCCGTGGCTCGGCGGCGGCAAAATGATTACCGAAGTGACCTTCGACGGTTTTAAAACGCAGGAGGTGCCTTACCGTCTGGAAGCGGGCACGCCGAACGTGGCCGGGGTCATCGGCCTCAGCGCCGCACTTGAATGGCTGGCGGAAACGGACGCGGTTCAGGCGGAAAGCTGGAGCCGAGGGCTGGCGACGCTGGCAGAGGAAGAACTGAAAAAACGCCCGGGTTTCCGCTCGTTCCGCGTTCAGGATTCCAGCCTGCTCGCCTTTGATTTTGCTGGCGTGCATCATAGCGATATGGTGACGCTGCTGGCCGGGTACGGCATTGCCCTGCGCGCCGGACAGCACTGCGCCCAGCCGCTGCTGGCGGCGCTCGGCGTAAGCGGTACGCTGCGCGCCTCGTTTGCGCCGTATAATACCCAAAGCGATGTCGACGCGCTGGTTAGCGCCGTTGACCGCGCCCTTGAAATACTGGTGGATTAATGACTAGCGCTGCTTTAGCCGGACATCCGTTTGGCACGGTCATCACTGAAGAGACCTTAAAACAGACCTTCGCCCCGCTCCAGCAGTGGGAAGATAAATATCGTCAGCTGATCCTGCTGGGTAAACAGCTGCCAGCTCTTTCCGACGATCTTAAAGCGCAGGCGAAAGAGATTGCGGGCTGTGAAAACCGCGTCTGGCTGGGCGTGAGCGTCTCCGGCGAGAAGCTGCATTTCTTCGGCGACAGCGAAGGGCGCATCGTCCGGGGCCTGCTGGCGGTCCTGTTAACCGCCATTGAGGGGAAAAGCGCGGCGGAATTGTTAACGCACTCGCCGCTGGCGCTGTTCGACGAGCTGGGGCTGCGCGCGCAGCTTAGCGCCTCGCGCGGTCAGGGCCTGATCGCGCTCAGCGACGCGGTGCTGGACGCCGCACGTCAGGCTCAGGCCTGACGTTCCGCCTTCGCCATCATCTTCTTCAGGGCGTGAGAGACCGCCACAAAGCCAAAAGAGGCGGTTACCATGGTGGCCGCCCCAAAGCCTGACGCGCAGTCCATGCGTTTTGGCCCTTCCGCCGTGCTTTTCATCGCACAAACTGAACCATCCGCCTGCGGGTAGACCAGCGCTTCGGTGGAGAACACGCAGTCGACGCCCAGCTTGCCCTTGCTGTTCTTCACCACATTGAAGTCGCTCTTCAGGCGTTCACGCAGCTTGGCAGCCAGCGGATCCTGAATGGTTTTCGCCAGATCGGCAACCTGGATCTGCGTAGGATCGATTTGCCCGCCCGCGCCGCCGGTCGTGACCAGCGGCACCTTGTAACGACGGCAGTATGCGATCAGCGCCGCTTTAGGCCGCACGCTGTCGATGGCGTCAATCACATAGCTGTAGCCTTTGCTCATGTACTCCGCGACGTTATCTGCCGTCACAAAGTCGTCGATCACCGTCACCCGACACTCCGGATTGATGAGGCGAATGCGCTCCGCCATCACCTCGGACTTCGCCAGACCGACGTTATCACGCAGGGCGTGGATCTGACGGTTAGTGTTGGTCACACAAACGTCATCCATATCAATCAGCGTGATTGCGCCAATCCCGGTTCTCGCCAGCGCTTCCGCCGCCCAGGAGCCGACACCACCAATGCCCACGACGCAGACGTGCGCATCCGCAAACAGCTGCAGGGCTTTTTCACCATAGAGACGTGCCGTGCCGCCAAAACGCTGGCGCCAGGCATCGCTGATTACCACAGACATAAAACCTCAGATGTAAAAAGGGTGAGGTTTTCCTCACCCTGAACAGTAATCCGTATTGCGCTCAGAATACCACAATCAGCCGCTGAATACGTTTCCGGTGCCCGGAGCGGCCTTAAGCACCCATACGCGTCCGTAGTGGTTATACCAGCCTGCACGGTGACCAGCATCCGGGCCAATGCCCTGATAGATATCAAAGTGCTGTCCCTTAATCGCTCCGCCCACATCCAGGGCTACCATCAGACGCAGCTCATATTTGCCGTTGAACTTGCCGTTGTTGTCGAGCAGAGGGACTTCCGCCAGCAGCGTGGTACCCGCAGGAATGATAGAACGATCCGATGCCACCGACGCGCGGCCAATCAGCGGCACGGCGCTGGCCCCTTTCACCGGCGCGAAGTTTTGCGGCTTGAAGAAGACGAACGATGGGTTCTGCTCCAGCAGCTCGCGCACCTCGGCTTCACTGTGCTTTTCGCCCCACTCGCGGATCGCCTGCATCGACATATCTTCTTTTTTCACTTCGCCGCGGTCAATCAGCACCTTACCGATGCTGCGGTAGGCATGGCCGTTTTTCCCGGCATAGCTGAAAAAGTTAAGCGGTGAACCGTCGCCAAAATCAATGTAGCCGCTGCCCTGCACGTCCATGATGAAATTATCCATCAGGGAGTTGCTGTAGGCCAGGACGTAGTTTTCGCTCAGCGCACCGGCGTAGATTTCGGCGCGGGACGGCAGACGGCCGCGTTTTGGCGGCATACGGTAGATAGGGTACTGGAACTCGCCCTGGCGCGTGTGTCGCGCCTGAACCACGGGCGTGTAATAGCCGGTGAACTGGACGTTGCCGTAGTTATCCGCCCCTTCCATTTGCCAGGCATCAATACCAAACTGGCGCATGTTGCGCGTATCGCCGCCCGCCTTCAGCCAGTCCTGTACCGCGTTATAAACATTGTTCTGTGAGCTATACAGACGCGGCGACGCATTGCGGATCTGGTAGACCTGCTCGGAGAAATCACCGGCGTTGATCGGCGCGCCAACGGCGTCAGGCTGATTAACTAAAGAGAAAGGCTGGGATAACTTCCCGTCTTTATACTGCTGACCGCGATCGGTCGGTTTGGAAGAACAGGCCGCAAGAATCGCTACCATTGCGCCCGCCATCAGATACTTCGCCCAACGTCCTTTCATTATATCTCGTCTTTAAGTTGCCCATTTCCGCGTGATGAAGATAACAAACCGACAAAGCGAATGAAATGCGATCGCATGCCCTTTGGCAAATTCAGAGCAAAAAATAGTCTAAATGTCGCAATGCCGTTCACTTTACATACAAAGTTAATGATTTATGTGAAAAAGGGGTTGCATCACAAACCTATCCGAGTATAGTGCGCTTCCACGGACGCGGGGTGGAGCAGCCTGGTAGCTCGTCGGGCTCATAACCCGAAGGTCGTCGGTTCAAATCCGGCCCCCGCAACCAATTAAAATTTGATGAAGTATAAGCAGTACGGTGACGCGGGGTGGAGCAGCCTGGTAGCTCGTCGGGCTCATAACCCGAAGGTCGTCGGTTCAAATCCGGCCCCCGCAACCAATCAAATTTTAGAAAAGATAAGAAGTACGGTGCCGCGGGGTGGAGCAGCCTGGTAGCTCGTCGGGCTCATAACCCGAAGGTCGTCGGTTCAAATCCGGCCCCCGCAACCAACACTTCTAAAAACAATAAACACCCTTAAGGGTGTTTTTTTGTATCTGCCGTTTGTGAATTTGCCGGGCATTTCACCCGGCTAAAAACCTACCCGCGCCGCGCCAGCGTCGCCCCGTCAGAGAAATACGCCCGTATCCCCGCCAGAATCGACTCCGCCACCTCCTGCTGGAACTTTGCCGTCTTGAGCTTACGCTCTTCTTCAACGTTACTGATAAACGCGGTTTCTACCAGAATGGACGGGATATCCGGTGCCTTCAGCACCGCAAACCCGGCCTGCTCAACGCTGTTTTTGTGCAGCTTATTGATGTTCCCCAGCTTGCCCAGCACCGCTTTACCAAACTTCAGGCTGTCGTTAATAGTCAGGGACTGCACCATGTCGAACATGGTGTGGTCGACGTAGCGGTCGCCACTTTTGCTCACGCCACCGATCAGGTCCGAGGCGTTCTGGGTGTCCGCAAGGTATCGCGCCGCGGTACTGGTCGCGCCCTTGGTTGAGAGCGCAAACACCGACGAGCCGCTCGGCTGGCGGCTGGTAAAGGCATCCGCATGAATCGAGACGAACAGATCGGCACGCTGCTTCTGCGCTTTCGCCACCCTCACCTTCAGCGGAATAAAGACATCCTCATTGCGCGTCATGTAGGCGCGCATATTGCCCTCTTTATCAATTAACGCCTTCAGACGACGGGCAATTTGCAGCACCACGTCTTTTTCACGCGTATGATATTTCCCCACCGCACCGGAGTCTTCGCCGCCGTGGCCGGGATCGAGCATGATCACAATCGGACGATCGCGCCCTGCTTTCCCCGGCTGCGGGCCGCTTTGCGCAGGCGGCACCTGACGCTGAAGATCGCCTTTGTTGTAATCCTCCAGCAGGGCGAGAAGCGGATCCTGAATATCCGTCGCATTCGCCGGGTAAAGATCCATCACCAGACGCTCTTTAAACGTCGCGACGGGCGCCAGGGCGAACAGCTGCGGCTTAACGTTCTGCTTAAGCTCAAACACCATGCGCACGGTTTGCGGATCAAACTGACCGACGCGCGCCGATTTAATAAACGGATCGTCACCGCGGATCTGCGCCGCCATGCCTTTCAGCACGGAGTTGAGGTTCACCCCTTCGAGATCCACCACCACGCGTTCAGGGTTGCTGAGGGCAAATTGCTTATATTTCAGCACGCGATTGGATTCAACCGTCACGCGCGTATAGGTCGACGACGGCCAGACGCGCACCGCCACCACCTGACTCGTGGCGGCAAGACCGACCTGGCTGACGCTAAGCAACCACATTGCCCCGGCCCCTTTTAACAAACGGCGGCGGCTTATTGCTGAATTGGATCCCGACATGCTTCTCCCGAGCAAGAAAACAAACTGATATACAAAAGTGCAGATTGACCGAAAACTTTAACGAATGACGCATAAACTGTCATCTATAAAAGGGTAAACAATCATACGTTAACGCACGGATTACTTATTAATTTCTGTAGGTCGCAGAAAATTTGCACTTGCACACGCGCCCACAATCGAATAAAAATACATAAATTACGAATAAACATTCATTAAGGGTTGTGCCATGGTGAAGGAACGTAGAACCGAACTGGTCCAGGGATTCCGCCATTCTGTTCCCTATATCAACGCCCACCGGGGAAAAACGTTTGTCATCATGCTGGGCGGCGAAGCCATTGAGCATGAAAATTTTTCCAGCATCGTCAATGACATTGGCCTGCTGCACAGCCTCGGGATCCGCCTGGTGGTGGTCTATGGCGCGCGCCCGCAGATCGACGCCAACCTTGCCGCTCACCACCACGAGCCGATTTACCACAAACATACCCGCGTCACGGATGCCAAAACCCTGGAGCTGGTGAAGCAGGCGGCGGGTCTGCTGCAGCTGGATATCACCGCTCGCCTGTCGATGAGCCTGAACAACACGCCGCTACAGGGCGCGCATATCAACGTCGTGAGCGGCAACTTTATCATTGCCCAGCCGCTCGGCGTGGACGATGGCGTGGATTACTGCCACAGCGGCCGCATTCGTCGTATTGATGAAGAGGCCATTCACCGTCAGCTCGACAGCGGTGCCATTGTGCTGATGGGGCCGGTGGCGGTTTCCGTAACCGGTGAAAGCTTTAACCTGACGTCCGAAGAGATTGCCACCCAGCTGGCGATCAAGCTGAAGGCGGAAAAAATGATTGGGTTTTGCTCCTCCCAGGGCGTCGTAAACGATGAAGGGGTGATTGTGCCGGAACTCTTCCCGAATGAAGCGCAGGCCCGCGTTGAAGCGCTGGAAGCCGAAGGGGATTACCACTCCGGCACCGTCCGCTTCCTGCGTGGCGCCGTGAAGGCCTGCCGCAGCGGCGTGCGCCGTAGTCACCTGATCAGCTATCAGGAAGACGGAGCTCTGCTGCAGGAGCTGTTCTCCCGCGACGGTATTGGCACCCAGATTGTGATGGAAAGTGCGGAGCAGATTCGCCGCGCGACCATCAACGATATCGGCGGCATTCTGGAGCTGATCCGTCCGCTGGAACAGCAGGGTATTCTGGTTCGTCGCTCCCGCGAGCAGCTGGAGATGGAGATCGACAAATTCACCATTATCCAGCGCGATAACCTGACCATTGCCTGCGCCGCCCTCTATCCGTTCCCGGAAGAGAAAATCGGAGAAATGGCCTGCGTGGCGGTGCACCCGGATTACCGCAGCTCTTCACGCGGCGAAATGCTGCTTGAGCGCGTGGCGGCACAGGCGCGTCAGATGGGGCTGAGCAAGCTGTTCGTCCTGACGACGCGCAGCATTCACTGGTTCCAGGAGCGCGGGTTCACGCCGGTGGATATTGATTCTCTGCCGGAAACGAAGAAAGAGATGTACAACTATCAGCGCCGTTCGAAAGTGCTGATGGCCGACCTGGGGTAATCCTTTCATTGCCGGGGTCGTTCAGAGGGAGTCAAATATCGCGCTCAGCCCGCTTCGGCGTTCCGTGCGGGTGGCAATCGCCTGTACCAGCACCCGTTCATCGGTATACAGCGACAGGCGCTGACGCGCGCGCGTAATAGCGGTATAGATCAGCTCGCGAGTAACGACAGGGGAAAGCTGTGTGGGCAGGATAAGTGCCGCATGGTTAAACTCAGAACCCTGGGATTTATGCACCGTCATCGCCCAGGCAGTTTCATGCTCGGGCAAACGGCTCGGCTGGAAGGACTTCACGCTACCGTCCGGCATCTGGAACCAGACGCGGAGCCCCTGCCCGCGATCGAGCGCAATCCCGATATCCCCGTTAAACAACCCCAGCGCGCTGTCGTTGCGGGAGATCATCACCGGCCGGCCTTCATACCAGCGCGAGTGCGGAGTACGGTTGATTTTACGCTTTTGCGCCAGCAGCTGTTCCAGCCTGTCGTTCAGGCCGCTGACGCCAAAGGGCCCTTCCCTCAACGCGCAGAGCAGCTGGTATTCGCCAAACGCGGCAATGACCTGCTCCGGCGTGCTTTGCTGCTGTACGCCCGTCAGAAAATGTTGGTACCCCAGCAGGGCGTCATCCAGCATCGCCTGATACTCTTCCCCGGTTTGCAGCGATTTTTTCTCAATATCGGTAAAGGTACCGTCAAATACCGCACAGGTAGCGTGCCGGTCGCCCCGGTTCACCGCCGCCGCAAGCTGACCAATGCCGGAGTCGCTGCCAAAACGGTAGCTTTTTTGCAGCAGACACAGGCTGTCGCGCAGCGCCCCCGCAAGTAAATGGTTTTCAGCCGCGAGCGAACATCCGGTCAGGCGCGCCAGCTCCTCAGCGCGTTCAGCGGTATACCCCAGGCTGGCATAGGTGCAGATATCGCCCAGCACGGCCCCGGCCTCAACGGAGGCAAGCTGATCGCGGTCGCCGAGGAAAATGACGCGCGCGTGCGGCGGCAACGCATCAATCAAACGCGACATCATCGTCAGGTCAATCATCGATGCTTCATCCACCACCAGCACGTCCAGATGCAGTGGGTTACCGGCATGGTAGCGCAGACGCTGGCTACCCGGCTGCGCGCCGAGCAAGCGGTGCAGCGTGCTGGCTTCGTTAGGGAAAAGCGCAAGCCGCTCCCCGGTAAGCGGCAGTTTTTGCAGTGCGCCGCCTAACGACTCCGTCAGACGTGCAGCCGCTTTACCGGTGGGTGCCGCCAGGCGGATACGACACTTTTGCTCACCCGATAACTGAATCAGCGCGGCAAGCAGCTTAGCCACGGTGGTCGTTTTACCGGTGCCCGGCCCGCCCGAAATCACCGATATTCGCCGCGTTAACGCCACTGCTGCCGCCACTTTCTGCCAGTCTGTCTCGTCGTCAGAGGTAAACAGCGTATCCAGCGTTTGCCGGAGCAGTGCTTCATCGCACGGGAGCGGAGCATTGGTCTCGCTGAAAAAGCGCGCCACCGTCAGTTCGTTACGCCACAGCCGGTTCAGATACAAACGTTCACCCGTCAAAATCATTGGCGTACCGGTATCGGCGCTGCTGACGGCGGGCGAGCGGAGTAATATTTCTTGCCAGTCCACTGCCTCACCCAGAAGCGCGAAACACGCCTGTAAAGCCGGCGGCATTTTCTCATCCACCACCAGACGTGAAAGCGGCAGACAGACATGCCCTTCTCCCGCATCTTTACTCAGCATCGCCGCGGCAAGCATGACGGCAGGCTCTTCGCCCGCCACCATCATGGCAAATTGTACGTCCAGGTGGCGAAGTGCACGTTGTTCAATTGCGTCCAGCAGTAGCGCCTGCATCGTCATGCTACTTCCTCCGTGCTTGCAGCAAACAGGTTATCCATCTTTTCAATCAACTCCGCAGCCGGACGGGTGCTGAAGATACCCGAACGCGGGTCGTTAGCATCCACGCCGCGCAGAAACAGGTAAATGACGCCGCCAAAATGATCTTCATAGCGATAATCGGCCATGCGATGGCGCAGGTAACGGTGCAGCGCCAGGGTGTAAAGCTGATACTGCAGATCGTAGCGATGCATTTGCATCGCTGAGGCCATCGCCTGCTGGGTATAAGCTTCGCTGTTTGCTCCCAGCCAGTTCGATTTGTAATCCAGCAGGTAGTAGCGCCCTTCATGGCGGAAAACCAGGTCGATAAAGCCTTTCAGCATCCCCTGCACCTGGCGAAAATTCAGCGGCGGACACCCGGCGGATAACGGATCGTACTCGCGGATCAGCGCATCAAGCGCCTCGGCCCTGAGCGGGCTGGCGATGGGGAGGTAAAACTCCATCTCCACCTGCTTATCTTTGGCGGTCAGCTGGCTCAGCGAGATCCCCTGCGCCGTGAGCGGCGCGTGCAGAACAGCGCGGATCCATTCAGTGAGAACCGGCTGCCACTGTGCGTCGTAGCCGCCGCTCTGTAACATCTTCAGCACCCACTCTTCTGATACCGGCTGGGTAAAATCCAGCTCTTCAAACAGGCTGTGCAAAAACGTGCCCGGCGAGGCGCCGCGCGGAAACTGATGCGGCGTGAGCGCCGGCTCGACGGGCACGCTCCCGGCCCCAGCGGCATCCACGTCCAGTTTTGGCATCAGATCCTGCGCAATACTCTGTCCGTGCTGCTGTAAACCGGAGTAACTGGTAACGCGCCAGTCGTCAGCGATTGTGCGAGCCACCTCGCGGGCATGCAGCGCTGACTCTCCCTGCTCCGGCGTCTGCCAGCGGCTGCTGTCGGGCTGGGAGGGAATATGCAAGGCAACATGCTCTGAGCAAAGTGATTCGATGCACTGGCGCAGCCCTGCGGCATCTTTAGGCTCGCCGCGCTGAATAAGCCGCCCCAGCGCGCTCAGATGAAAATCACTCTCGCCGCTCTTTTCGCCACGGCGACGGAACAGCGGCGCGACGCCCAGGGAACAGTGCCAGACCGAACGGGTCAGCGCCACGTATAGCAGGCGCAGGTCTTCCGCGAGACGCTCGGCTTCGGCCAGCTCGACGCTGGACTCCGCGTTGCTGAGGTCGAGTACCGCTTCGAACGACTCGCGATCGTGGTAAAAAGCCTGGTCCTGCACGCGATAATTGGCGATAAACGGCAGCCAGACCAGCGGATACTCCAGGCCTTTCGACTTGTGAATGGTGACGATCTGCACCAGATGTTTATCGCTCTCGAGGCGCATCTGTTGGCTGGAAGAATTGCTGTTAGGGTCGGCAATCTGCTGGGCCAGCCAGCGCACCAGAGCATGCTCGCTCTCCAGCTGCGTACCCGCTTCCTGGAGCAGCTCGCTGATGTGCAAAATATCGGTCAGACGGCGCTCGCCGCCCGCTGTCGCCAGCATGTTTTCCGCAATGTGACGATGTGCCATGAGCTCGCGCACCATCGCCATCACGCCGCGCTTCTGCCATTTTTCACGGTAGCGCACAAACTCTTCTACCACGGCATCCCACGCGGATTCGTCAGTATTAAGCGCATCAATGTCACGCGCGTTCAGCCCGAGCATCGCGCTCGCTAAGGCGCTGCGGAGCGTGCTTTCACGCTCCGGGGCCAGCACAGCCTGCAGCAGCCATAGCATCTCGAGGGCTTCCAGCGTTTCAAAAACGCTGTCGCGGTTGGAGAGGTAGACGGACGGTATATTCAATAGCGTCAGGGCATCGCGGATAAGCGCGGCCTCCTGACGGCTGCGCACCAGCACCGTGATATCGGATGCCTTTACCGGGGCTGGTTTATCCTCCTTCCACAGCAGCGCATCGCCGCACGCGCCTGCGCTGAGCCAGTCCCTAATTTGCGCCGCACAGTGCTGGGCCATAGCATTTTGATAGTCCGCGACGCCCCAGCCTTCCCCATCAAGCAGCCAGAAGTTCATGGCTGGCTGAGTTTCGCCATTAACCTCGAAGCGCAACGCGGTATTTTTAGGGGCGAACTTGACCGGCTGGAAAGGGATCTCCCGGAACATAAACGCCGTATCCATGCGGCTGAAGAGCGCATTGACGCTTTCCACCATGCCGGGAGAAGAGCGCCAGTTGGTGTCGAGCGTGTAGTGCGCGTCAACCTCGCTGCGGGCTTTCATGTAGGTAAAAATATCCGCACCGCGGAAGGCGTAAATAGCCTGCTTAGGATCGCCGATTAACAACAGCGCGGTGCCGGGCTGCTGGCGCCAGATACGGCGGAAAATGCGGTACTGCTGTGGGTCGGTGTCCTGAAATTCGTCAATCATCGCGACCGGAAAGCGGGTGCGAATCGCGGCGGCAAGCGCTTCGCCATTCTCACTGCACAGCGCCGCATCAAGTCGGCTCAGCATATCGTCGAACCCCAGCTCGCCCCGGCGACGCTTTTCACGCGCGACGGCGTCGCGGATCTCCGTCATGGCGCGGACGATCATCAGATCGTTGAGCGTCAGGGGCTCCGCCAGCAGGGTTTCAATCGCCAGAAACAGGGGATGTTCAGGCACGATACCGTCGGCTTTGGTCCGCTCAACCAGGAAACGCCGGGAGAATTTCTCCAGCGCATCCGGGAGCTGGTAACCGCGCGTCTCTTCCTGCGCCCACGCGCTGATTTTCTCGATCCATTTGCCCTGGTTGCCGCGATTGAACTTACGTCGATCGATCCCGGAATTCTCGATGATCGCGTCAATCTCACCGACTGACTCAATCCATTTTTGTTTGATGTCGGCAATTTTAGCGATGATTTTTTCATGGCGTGAGGCCAGGGTTTCATCCGCCGGGGGCGGAGATTTGATGACCGGCGCTTCCCCCTGAAGATAACGATCGATGGCGCGCAGCAGTGCTTCGGGCCCCTTCCACAACGCATGTACCGCTTCCGCAATATCCCGCTGTAACGGATAGCAGTGGCGACGCCAGAAATCCGCGCAGGCCTGATAGCGAAGCACGGATTCATCTTCAATAAGCTGCTGCTCAAACAGCATGCCGGATTCAAACGCATTCAGGCTCAGCATGCGCTGGCAAAAACCGTGAATGGTGAAGACGGACGCTTCGTCCATCTGCCTTTCTGCGAGGAGCAGCCACTGGGCTGCCTGTTGCTTATCGGCAATCTCTTTCAGAAGGCTCGCGTAAAGAGGGTTATCCGTGCTCTGGCGCAGACAGGCGATGCGCAGTTCGTGGATATTGGTCCGAATACGGCCGCGCAGCTCAGCGGTGGCGGCCTCGGTAAAGGTAACGACCAGCAGCTCTTCAACGCTCAAAGGACGAGGAAAAGCGGCATTACCGCCAAGGCCTAACAGCAGGCGCAGATAGAGCGCGGCGATGGTGAAGGTTTTTCCCGTTCCCGCTGAGGCTTCAATCAATCGTTCACCCTGCAGAGGTAAACGTAAGGGATCAAGGGACTCAGCGGTATCGGTCATTCTTTCTTACTCCAGGGCATAGATTGCTGCAACGCGCTGACGCTCTTCCAGACTTTCCAGCCTTTCGGGTTCACGTAGTCCGTTTTCCCGTTCTGGCTACCGGAAACCTGAGACAGGATAGTGATGCCCTGCGGCTTAATCACGGCCTGATGGAAGAAATCGGCAGCCTTCTGCGGCGTCAGCTGTTTTATCTCGGCCACTACTTTATCACGCGAATCAAATTTCAGATTACCGCGATCGAAATCTTTGCTCAGCTGCGACGCCTCTTCGCCCAGCGTCTGCGGCGGCTGCATCACCTGCGCGATGACGGCCTGCTGGATCTGAGCAAACTCTTCCGGCTTCATGGCCCGCAGTTTTGCTTCCACCTGCGGGAAGAACGCCTGATAGCGGTGCCAGAGATAGGCCGGCTGTTTGTCGCTGCTTTGCAGCAGGAAGCCCAGCCCCCATTGACGCCCCACGTTCATTGAGAAAGCAAATACCGCATAGCCAAGCTGCTCTTCTGTGCGCAGCTGGTTATAGAACCACGGCTGAATAATCTGACCCAGAACGGCGCTCTGCGCAGAGCTTGCGAATTCATCATAGCCCGTTGGCACAAACACCGCGGCCAGCGCGGAATCGGTGCTGCTGCCCGCTTTTTCAAAGATCACATTCTGTTTTTTCTCAACCAGCACGTCCTGGTTACGGCACCACTCGTCCCCTTTCGAACCGAGCTGCGTGCGAACATTTTCTGCCAGCGTTTTGGCCTGATCTTCGCTCATGTTGCCGACGATAAGAAACTCCGGGCGCGTGTTGGTTTTTAGCGAGTCACGGTAAGCCAGCACCTCTTTTAATGAGATTGATGGCAGCAAGGCACGGCGTTCTTCACGCTGGAAATAAGGTATTTGCGACAGCATTTGTGCCGGCATAAGCGCCTGATCGTAAGCTTTGCCCTTTTCTGCAGAATCCATCATCTGCGCATACCAGGATTTAGCCTGCTCAAGCTGCTCTTCCGTTGGCGTGTAGCTGAAGTACCCCTCGAGCAGTGCCTTGAAAAGCTGAGGCAGACGCTGAGTATAGCCATTTGCATTAAGCATCAAACCGTTGTTGGCGTTGGTGGAGAAACTGATCCCGCCCACGGCCGCCTGGTTGCTGAGCTGATCGAGCGCGATACCGGCCAGATAGTCATTGAGCGCGAACATCACCTGATTTTTGGCGCTGTTCATCGCTTTCGGGTTACGCAGGACCACGCTGACATCGGCCTTTGGCTCGCTCGCAAAATAACGGCTTGGGGTATACACCACGCGCAGCGTCGGTTCATCAATAATGAGCTCCGGGTGCGGATAATCCTTAGTCGTTTTGATCAGCGAGAAATCATCCGGGATATAGGGATTCAGCTCCGGCAGCTTCAACGCAATCTCACCGGCCTTCTTCTGCCAGTCGGCGAAGGTCTGGTCGCTGATTTTGTCGACCTGATAAGGGGCATCAACAAAGTATGCCGTCTTGTTATGCGGTTCGTTCGGGCTGATGTACCAGATGCGGGCATTTTGCGGCGTCATCATCGCCAGGCGCGCTTTAACCGCCTCGGCATCATAACGATCGGCAATATTGACCGCGTCGAGCGTGTGCGCCACCGGCACGCGGATCATGGTATCCGCCAGCCACTCCACGTAATCCATATCGCGGGTAATGGACGGGTAACGGAAATCGAGATCCAGCACGTGCGCCAGTTCATCAAAATAGCGCTTATCGACGCCTTTCTCGCGCAGTAAAGAGAGGTAGCTAAAGATAGCCGCCACCACTTCATCACGGTTGGCCTGACCTTTGTCGGTCAGGGTGGCGGAGATCGCCAGCACGCCGCTGTTGCCGTTTACCACGGGATCGGAATCGGCGCGGATCCCTTCCACCAGCCCCTGTTTTTGCAGCCAGTCAGATAAGGTTCCCGGGCTGCGGTTACCAATCAGGTAGGTCACCAGCTCGTCGGTTTTACTGCGAAACTGGGCTGTGTTGTTATCAATGCGGAACTCAACGCGCAGCACTTTGCGCGGCATGGCAGGAACGTAGTGGATGACGATCCCTTTTTGCGCGTCCGTGACAACCGGTACGTCTATCTTCGGCAGGTCAATATTTTTATTCGGCACCCGGCCAAACGTTTGTGCCGCCAGTCCGGCAAGCTCCGGCAACGGTTTGTTGCTGTAAATAACCGCCTTCATCAGGTTGGCGGAGTAGTATTTGTCACGAAACGCATGCAGGGCGTCAATGACCGGGCTTCCCGGTTTATCGCTCAGCGTCTCCAGGTTACCGCCCGAGAAACGTGAGCCCGGATGCGCCGGGTTGATGGTCTCGGCGCTGACCTGCGCCATACGCATACCGTCCCGAGTACGGGCCATGGTCAGCTCCGCATTGACGGCATTGCGCTCGCGGTCGGCGTATTTTTTATCCAGCAGCGGCGCGGCGATAGCATCGGCAAGACGATCAACCGCCCCTTCCAGCGCGTCATTTTCGACTTCGAGATAAAAGGCCGTGCGGTACGGTGCCGTGCTGGCGTTGTGGCTGCCGCCGTGCATTTTCAGGAATTCTGAAAGGCTATCCGGCTGCGGATATTTTTTAGAGCCCATCAGCGTCATGTGTTCGAGGTAATGCGCCAGCCCCGGATGCGCCTCAGGATCTTCCAGCGATCCAACCGGCACCACTAACGCCGAGAGGGATTTCACCGCCTGCGGATCGGAAACCAGCAGCACGGTCATACCGTTATCAAGGCGGATAGCCTGATACTGACGGGTATCTTTTTCGCTCTTACGGATAGTTTCCTGAACGGGTTGCCAACCGGAGTCTGCGTGAGTGACGGGTGCCCAGAGGGCGAAAAACAAAACAAACGCTTTAAACAAGGTGCTGCCTGGCATTACGACCTCTTTATCACGGCTACATCATTAACAAACTGCGTGCTGGACACGCCAACATCTCATTCTTTGGGTACATCAGTCCGTGATAAGAAGTGCATCATAAATGAACACCCCATACTGCGCAATTTTTATACAGCGCTCAGGACTGATTAAACTTAAACAACGGTAACAGGTAGCGCTGTGCCTCTTCCGTAATAGCCTCGAAGTATTCTGGCTCAAGCGTTCGCCATAGACGTTGATACCAGACATCCTCACCTTCACCGCGTACCATCATGTTTCCTTCATAGGCCTGCATAAATTTACTGCGCGCTTTCTGCAGCGAAGCCTCATCCGTTAACATCGCATCATTCTGCGCGTCATAACAGGCTTTTATCCACGCACCGCCACTTTCGGGCAGTAACAGGAGGGGTTTGTTCATTCCCTGAAGATAGCCCTCAATATACAAGGACAGATAGCGTAACGCCTGTTCTGCCTCCATGGGTGGGAAGCGCCATTCGCCCTCTTTGCGCACGAAGATCCGGCTTTCACCTTTATTCCCACCCGCACTGTAGACAAGATGTTCCAGCCAGAGTTGCAATCCTTGTGAAACGCTGAGCAGAGAAGGCCGCCAGCGCAGTAGCCCATCTGGCTGAACCTGGGTTAGCCAGCCCGTGAGCTGTATGCCCTTGCAGCTGAGATCGATTTCGATGCTGTGTCCGGGCTGGCGGTGCTCCCTGACGCGCTCCGCCAGAGCGGTCATCTCCTGGCACTGCGCCTCCCAGACGATTTCCCCAAACGCACCGTAAGGTAGTTGCCCTGCGGCACGGTAGCGGCGGTAAAGTTTGTCTGCATCTTCCTCTTCAACCAGCGCATTAAGCAGCTGGAGGTTTAGCTGATAGCGCTCCAGCCCTTCCAGAGTAAAGGGTTCTGCATCAGGAATTTCGCTCTCTTCAGAGCGGAAGTTGACCTGTAATCGCTGCTGGAAGAAGGCGCGCACCGGATGCGCCCAAAACCGCTGAAGCTGTTCGAAAGTCAGAGTGTTAATGGGCAGCGGATCAAGCGGCTGAATAAAATCCGTATGGGCTCTCCCCTCTTTTTTCGCTGCTGGCAGCCATTCGCGGGCATAGCTCTGCTGTTCGCTGACAATATAGTTTACCGGGTCAAACGGCATGCGGCTGTGGATACAGGTAATGTGCGCCTTCACCCGCTGCTCGCTTTCATCGCAGTTAAGCGCCTCATCCCCAGCCAGATAGTGGCTCTGGCCGATATAGTCCACCAGTTCCTGCACCAGAACGGAGGGGAAGCGCTCGCTGTTGTCCTGAATGGAACGACCGATATAGCTGATATAGAGCTTACTTTGAGCGGAGATGAGCGCTTCAAGGAAGAGATAGCGGTCATCATCACGACGGCTACGGTCACCCCGCTTTGGATCTGCGTTCATCAAATCGAACCCCAGCGGTGCCAGGGCCCGAGGATAAATACCGTCGTTCATGCCGAGCAGGCAGACCACCTTAAAGGGAATTGAGCGCATTGGCATCAGGGTACAGATATTGATGGGGCCTGCCAGGAAACGCTGGCTGATTCGCTCCTGGTCAAGGCGCTGCGTCAACTCATCTCTCAGCAGCGACAAAGGAATCGCTTCGCGATAGTGGGAATTCACGCCCTCGTCAACGATAGCCTGCCACTGCGTTTCAATGAGCGCCATCGCCGCTTCGGTGTCGTTGTCTGGCAGGAAGAAATCATTAAGTAACGCCCTGCACACCGGGAGCCACTCTTCAAGCGGACGCGGCTGCATTAGCTCACGGCGCCAGCGGTTAAGCTGCATCAGCAGAGAAGCTAAATGCCCTACCAGGTCAGCAATCAAACCGCTGGACTCATCGTAAGGCAGCACTTCGTTCCACTCGCCCTGGCTGCTCTCCATGGCGTAGCCCAGCAGCATACGCGTCAGGCCAAACCGCCAGGTATGCTGGCCGGTTGGGGGAAGCTCGAACTCCTGAACGTTATCGTCATCGATGCCCCAGCGAACGCCTGATTCGTTTACCCACTGGCGAAGGTAGCGCAGCCCTTCTTCATTGATGTTGAAGCGGGCTGCCAGCACGGGAACATCCAGTAACGCCAGAACATCTTCGGAGATAAACCGGCTATCCGGCAGTGAAAGCAGGGTGATAAATGCCTGCAATGCCGGGTGCGACTGACGGGCACGACGGTCAGAGATGGCGTAAGGCAGATATCGCTCACCCGTCGCACTGCCGAAGACGGCCTGAATAAAGGGACTGTAGCTGTCGATGTCCGCCACCATCACCACGATATCGCGCGGCGTCAGTTCAGGGTCGTCCTGCAGCATCGCCAGCAGCCGATCGTGAAGCACTTCGACCTCACGCTGCGGGCTATGACAAACATGGATCGTGATACTGCGATCCTCGGCGTCCAGCTTCCGCTTGCTGTCGCTGCGCTCAAACTCTTTCGCCGTCACGCCCATGACGGCGCGGTTCTCCAGATCCAAAATATCTAACTGAATATTATGCAGCAGACTATCCGGGGCGATCTCGACAAAGGCGTCAACGTCACCTTCGCCTGATGACGTAATATCGGAGAGCATGTGAATGTAATCACGCCCCAGCTTCCCCCATGAGGCAAGCAGTGGATTGGGCAGGTTCTGGATGCCGTCTTCATCAAAAAGCTGCCCGGCAGTCGAGCCGTCTTTAAACAGCGGGACGGATCGTTCTTCAAAAAGGCGCTTTCGCTGGCGAGTCACCAGCCGCGCAAGCCAACGTTCGTCGAGGATATCCCCCCAATACTGTCGGCAAGGGTTGGTGAACAAAATATGAATATCGATATGTTTACCCAGCGCATTCAACGCTTTCAGATAAACAGGCGGTAATGCGGATATCCCACAGATAAAAACGCGTGACGGCAGTCGGGCTGGACGCGCCGACGCATTCTCGAGTATTGAGATAAACCGATCGTACAGGTTGGCACGGTGCCACTTAGGCTGCCCAAGTTTCTCCGTATGCTCGACCAGCGCTTTCCAAAGCGGTGCCTGCCATATTTGCGCCTCCGGTAACCCTTCAACCAGTTCGCCCGCTTCCCAGCGAATTAACCAGTCAGAACGGTAAACAAGGTATTGGTCGTAGAGATCGGCGGTGCGCGACGCCAGCTGGAACAGCTTGCGCTTATCGGTATCGTCATTGAGGTAGTGGCGCAGCATGGCGAATTCATCGTGCTGGAGCATTTCCGGCAGCAGCGCCATCAGCTTCCAGCTCATGCCCTGCTTGTTGAAGGCGCTCTGCTCAGGGATGTCCGGTAACACGCGAACAAACATCTCCCAGATAAAGCTCGCGGGCAGCGGGAAATCAATATTCGCGGCAATGCCAAACTTACGAGAAAGCGACATTTGCAGCCACTGTGCCATACCGGTGCTCTGCACCAGCACCATTTCAGGCTCAAAAGGATCGTCGAGCCGCTCGCGCTCAACGATAAATTCCATCAGTGCTTCCAGCACATCCAGACGATTTGAGTGGTAGACCCTTAACATAGACGCTCCCGACTACTGGCTAACCGGGCAATGCAGACGCGTTATTTCACCGCGTCGCCCCAGAGGAGAAATAAGTGTAACCGTGATGCTGACACATCCTGCGTGCGTTGTCTGCACCCGACTGGCCTGCCAGCCTGCGGGCAGAACATTTGTTGAGAGCTGAGCCTGATTCCAGGCATGGTGCCAGAGCTGACGATACTGGTTAAACAGCGTAAACCGCGCCGCCAGCGCCCGATGATAGCCGGCCAGTGCCGTGACGATGATGACCAGCAGCATCATCGCCAGCAGAACCTCAACCATGCTAAATCCTTTTTCTTTGCTTACGGCAGCTGGCATAGCGAACGTTCCTTTAGTGGGCAAAAATCACTCCAGCCGTGAGGCGAAAAGCGAATATTACCGTCAATAATCTCTCCTGAACGCCAGAGCAGCAGGTCGTTGACTCCGGCAATCAGTAAAACAGTGGTCTCACTCAGCCGCCGCAAACACACTTGCCAGGCGGGTGCCTTTTTGCACTGGACTTCAGGAGCGGGTGACCAGCTCTGAACGCGCCCCCACTCAAGCGCTGACTGTACAGAAGCCTGCTGCTGCAGCGAACGGCTCTCACCGCCAACGAGCGCGCTGAACGTTGTCAGCTGCTGGTTAAGGCCGGTGAGGATCAGCGTACCAAGCACCAGTAAAAGTAGAACCAGCGCCAGCGAAGACATACCGCGTTGACGGTTCACAGGTTGTACCCCGTGACCGTATACAAAGCCTGATAAGGCTCTCCTTGATCGCCGTTGCGCAGGGCGGACAGTTCGATATTCAGCTCCGGCGCAAACCCGGCGTGTGTTACTTTCCTCACCACAAAATGCGCGATGGCGAGCCTGTCCGGGTCCGTGAGCTTTTCCCATCCCTGACCTTCACACGAGGTTGCCCCACGAAGCGTTTCCAGCGCGCCCGATTCCAGACGAAAACCGGTGCTGTCGTTTTCTGATGCACTGCGGTCCCAGCGACCGTTACTGTTGGCATCCCACCGAACAATGACGCAGCTGCCCTGCCTTGCGATCGCCAGCCCTTGCCCCTGGCAGTTTCCCGCACAGTAACCCGCACGCTGAAGCTGTTTGCCGAGAGCAAACAGGCGCTGCCAGACCTCTTCTTCCAGCTCTCTCTGGCCGGATTGCAGTAATACCGCCTGATGCAATCCGGGTAGAAAGCGCGATGCGCCAATCAACAACAGGCTACTGATGGCCGTAGCAATCAGAACTTCTGTCAGCGAGAAACCGCGTTGTCTCATCGACATGAACCTCCTTGTGAGACCTTACACATTCTGATGCGCCCTCCGTCTGAGACCTGGATAAGCCATTCTCCGGCACGGCTTTGCAGGCGTATCCGCCCTGCCCATGCCGTATCCCTTAACCCATAGAACCCTAATGAAGGTGTGACCTCGCTCACCGCGACCTCTGGCCAGAGTGGAATCAGAGCAAAGGGGCTGCCCTTCTCACATCCTTGTACGGCAGCGCTCACCAGACACTCCTGTCCCCCAACCCGCAGCTGGGTTATGTGATGGTCGCGGTTGTACCGGTTGGCATCATTTCGCAGAAACACCAGATAGTCGCGCACCTGGCCGGCGGTTTGCCACAGCCGCTGCTGCCGCTGCCAGCTGTCCCAGCCGTACAGACCTGAGGCGCTGAGTATGACAACCAGCGAGACTGCCACCAGCGTTTCGATAAGCGTAAAGCCGTTCTCTTTTTTCATGCGGGAAGTGTGGCGATTCGCCGTGGGCGTGGCGAGCGGTGAATAATGGTTTTACGAGGCGTTATCCGAAGTATCAGGAGAGTTGCAGCGCGTTGCACGTTTTCTGGATAACGCCTCGGAAAACGGAATAAAGACGAAAAAAAACCGGCGCTAAACAGCACCGGTTATGTCACGCTTTACCGCATCAGATAGCGACAGGCGCTTTGATGCCAGGGTACGGGTCGTAGCCCTCAATCTCAAAATCATCAAAGCGGTAATCGAAGATCGATTCCGGTTTGCGTTTGATAATCAGCTTCGGCAACGCGCGCGGTTCACGAGTGAGCTGAAGATGCGTCTGTTCCATATGATTGCTGTAAAGATGGGTGTCCCCACCTGTCCAGACGAAATCACCCACTTCCAGGTCGCACTGCTGCGCCATCATGTGGACTAACAGCGCATAGCTGGCAATGTTAAACGGCAGGCCGAGGAACACGTCACAGGAGCGCTGGTAGAGCTGGCAGGAGAGCTTGCCGTCTGCGACATAGAACTGGAAGAACGCGTGGCACGGAGCCAGCGCCATTTTGTCCAGCTCGCCCACGTTCCAGGCGGAAACGATGATTCGGCGCGAGTCCGGATCGTTTTTCAGCTGGTTCATCACGGTGGTGATCTGGTCAATATGGCGGCCATCAGGCGTTGGCCATGCGCGCCACTGCTTGCCGTAAACCGGGCCCAGGTTGCCGTTTTCATCTGCCCATTCGTCCCAGATGGAGACGTTATTTTCGTGCAGATACGCAACGTTAGTGTCGCCTTGCAGGAACCAGAGCAGTTCATGAATGATCGAGCGCAGGTGGCAGCGCTTCGTCGTCACCAGAGGGAAGCCTTCTTGCAGATTGAAGCGCATCTGGTGGCCAAAAATGGAGAGCGTACCGGTACCGGTACGGTCGTTTTTCGGCGTGCCCTCATCGAGCACTTTTTTCATCAATTCAAGATACTGTTTCATGGTTCCTCAGGAAAGTTGTTGCTGTGGACGACGACGATACGCCCAAATCATCATAATGGCACCCGCGACAATCATCGGAATGGAGAGGATCTGCCCCATGCTGATGTACTGTACCCATTCGCCGGTAAACTGCGCATCCGGCTGGCGGAAGAATTCAACGATGATGCGGAACGCGCCATAGCCAATCAGGAACAGTCCGGAAACAGCTCCCATCGGGCGCGGCTTGCGAATAAACAGATTGAGGATGATAAACAGCACCACGCCTTCCAGCGCCAGCTCATACAGCTGGGACATATGACGCGGCAGCACGCCGTAGGTATCGAAAATGGACTGCCACTCCGGGTGCGACGGCAGCAGGGCGATATCTTCCGCGCGGGAGCCCGGGAAGAGCATCGTGTACGGTACGCTTGGGTCAACGCGGCCCCACAGCTCACCGTTAATAAAGTTGCCCAGACGACCCGCCCCCAGACCAAACGGGATCAGCGGTGCGATAAAATCTGACACCTGGAAGAAGTTGCGTTTGGTGCGTTTGGCAAAAATCACCATCACCAGGATCACCCCAATCAGGCCGCCGTGGAAGGACATGCCGCCGTCCCAGACGCGGAACAGGTAGAGGGGATCGTTCAGGAACACCGGGAAGTTATAGAACAGTACATACCCAATACGGCCACCGAGGAACACGCCGAGGAAGCCCGCGTACAGCAGGTTTTCAACTTCGTTTTTGGTCCAGCCGCTGCCAGGACGGCTGGCGCGACGGCCCGCGAGCCACATGGCAAAAATAAAGCCCACCAGGTACATCAGACCGTACCAGTGAAGCGAAACAGGTCCTACTGAGAAAATGACCGGATCAAACTCCGGAAAATGCAGATAACCACTGTTCATCTGTCACCACAAGATGTTGTTATTCCGCTGAAAGTGGACAGCGGTAGACATGCGATTCTGCCTTAAGCAGAGGCTCCAAAGTTGCGAATCATAGCATAAGGCGGGCGCGGAGGATGCGCCAGAGATGTAAAAGATGTGTATAGGTTTTTGTGCGCGCTGGCGCCCTCTCCACAAGGAGAGGACGAAAGACGATTAGCGACCACCGCGGATCAGGCCGCCCATACCGCGCCGTTCCATAAATGCCGCCACCTGGTGACGAACCTCTGCGGCCAGCTGCGCCTCAAGGCTGCGCTCAGCCAGCTCGCGGGCATCATTGATGTCGATATGCCGCAACAAATACTTCACGCGCGCTACTGCGCGGCCGTTCATTGACAAATGACGATACCCCAGACCAATCAGGATCGCGACACACATCGAGTCTCCGGCCATTTCACCGCACAGGCGGAGATCAATACCGTACTGTTCAGCCTCACGGGCAATCATCGCCAGCGCGCGAATGATCGCCGGGTGCAGGCTATCGTAGATACTGGCGACGCGGGTGTTGTTCCGGTCGACGGCCAGAATATATTGCGTCAGGTCGTTGGTACCGACAGAGATAAAATCAACGCGATTTGCCAGCTGCGGCAGCATAAAGACCATAGATGGCACTTCGAGCATAACGCCGATCCGTGGTTTCGGGATCGCATAGCCAATCATCTCTTCCACTTCACGACCAGCACGTTCGATCAGGCGCCGCGCTTCGTCGATTTCATCTATGCTGGTGACCATCGGCAGCAGGATACTGAGATTGCCCGTCGCGGCGTTGGCGCGCAGCATCGCGCGCACCTGGATCAGGAAGATCTCCGGCTGATCGAGCGTAATACGGATCCCGCGCCAGCCCAGACACGGGTTCTCTTCGCTGATGGGCATATACGGCAGCTGTTTATCCGCCCCGACATCCAGGGTTCGCAGGGTGACAGGCTTGTCGTTGAACATCTGTAACATCCCCTGATACTGCGCCACCTGCTCCTCTTCGGAGGGGAAACCGCTCTGCAGCATGAAGGGGATTTCAGTGCGGTATAAACCGATCCCGTCGATTCGGCTGCCAAGCTTCTCTTCGTGCTCGGGGCTTAAGCCGGCGTTGAGCATGACTTTGATCCGCTCTCCGCTTTTCAGCTGCGCGGGCAGGTTAACGTCATCTTCCGCCAGCTTGCTTAATTCATTCTCTTCGCTGATAAGACGCTGATATTCCTGGAGCAGAACCGGCTCAGGATCGACCAGCAGTTCACCGCGGTAACCATCAACCACCAGCGTGCGGCGGTGCAGCACCGAGGGCTGAATATCCGCCCCCATAACGGTAGGGATACCGAGCGCGCGCACCATAATGGCGGCATGGGAGTTCGCTGCACCATCACGTACGACAACCCCGGCGAGTCTGTCCTGCGGCAGCTCGGCCAGTGTTGTTGCCGAAAGTTCATCGGCCACCAGCACAAACCGTTTTGGCCAGGCATTCGGCCCCTGAATGGTATCATCGAGGTGGAACAGCAGGCGCTGTCCCAGCGCGCGGAGATCTCCCGCCCGCTCTTTCAGATAACCGTCGGTCAGGGCAGCGAACTGCTCGGCAAATTTTTCGATGACCTTTTTAACCGCCCACTCCGCGACTGCGCCTTTATCAACCTCAGCAAAAAGCTCACGGCGCAGACGCGCGTCGGAAAGCAGGTGCGAGTAGAGGTCGAAGATGGCCGCCGTCTCTTTTTGCGCACCAGCGGCAAAGCGCTTGCTGTAGCGACGGAACTCATTGGCCGCCTCTTCCAGCGCGGCAGTAAGACGCTCGCGCTCCAGCGCTTCATCAAGCGTAGAGGCTTCGTAGACCTGCTCCATCAATGGCAGCGTGGCGTCCATCCAGCCTTCCGCAATCGCCACCCCTGGTGATGCCGGAAGGGCGCGAATGCGCGTATGGCGGTACTGACCAAAGAGCGCAGCAAGCTGAGACTGAGAGAGGATCGCCGCCATCTGTGTCGCCAGCGTGACGAGGAAGGACTCTTCGCTTTCATCATACTGACGCAGCTCGCGCTGCTGGACGACCAGCACACCGAGTAGCTGACGACGCTGAATAATCGGCACACCCAGAAACGCGCGGAAGCGTTCTTCTTTTACGGAAGGGATGTATTTAAAGCTGGGGTGTTTTTGCGCGTCGGCAAGGTTGATAGGTTCAGCCAGCCGCCCAACCAGACCGACGATACCTTCATCAAATGCGAGCGTTACGGTGCGCCCCCGCGGCTTTTTCAAACCGCGGGTCGCCATCAGGTAATAGCAGCGCCGATCGTGGTCGGCCAGATACACCGAACAGACCTCGGTCTCCATCGCAAGACAGATGTCAGTGACCAGAATATTCAGCGCCTCGTTGAGGCGCGGAGCGCTGGCCACCTTCTCGACTATTTCTCGCAAGCGGGTGAGCATGATTTGCGTAGCTTAACCTCTTTTACGTCGCCAGGCAGGTGCGCTCTGCGGCTTAGGCGGGATCTCCTGAAGCTGCATCACCACACTTGCAAACTCTTTCATCACCCTACGGTAAACATCGCGCTTAAATGACACGACCTGACGAACAGGATACCAATAGCTCACCCAGCGCCAGCCATCGAACTCCGGCGTACTGCTGGTTTGCATATTGATGTCCGAATCGTTGCCCACCAACTGCAGAAGAAACCACTTCTGTTTCTGGCCGATACAAACCGGCTTTGTGTCCCAACGCACCAAACGTTTCGGTAACTTGTAACGCAACCAGTTGCGGGTCGAGGCAAGGATGCGAACATCTTTTCGGCTTAAACCGACCTCTTCAAAAAGCTCCCGGTACATCGCTTGTTCTGGGGACTCTCCCGGATTGATCCCGCCTTGCGGGAACTGCCAGGAGTGCTGACCATATCGACGGGCCCACATGACCTGGCCCTGACGATTACAAATTACTATTCCTACGTTCGGGCGGTAGCCATCGTCATCAATCACCGGACTACCCCAAACTAAACCTTATATATGAATGATTGTTTCACACTACAGTGAGGCGGTAAACCACTCTCTTACAGGCCTGCAACCTAATAACATTTGAATAACTCACAAATAAGCGCAGAGTTATAAACAGATGTGCGGTCTCAAGGGCAATTTTATTCACCTTTTCTGTGGATATAGTTGTGAAGAAGTGTCTGATTACCGATGAACAACCTGAAATGGCCTCTGCCCTCCCATTTCTCGCCTTCAACATAAAGTCATATTTTTCATTATTTTATATTCATATCGACAAACAAAATGCAGAATAGCGTGACGATCGTCACAGCAGGGATCGTCGTGCTGATGAAAGATCGAACAGCGTCGGTTTTATCCACAGATTGTGCCAATAAGTTAGGCACAATTTGTCTGAAATTTGGATTTTCGTCGCACGTCAAGGCTGTAAATTGAAACAGTAGTCAGGGTTATGCCCAGTTATCCCATTTTTCTGTGGATAACATGGTGTAAGATCCTGTTTATTGTCAGTGACCAGATTTGAACAACCCGTTTTGCGTCCCTGATGAAACCGTGAAAACTTCATAAAAAAACCTATAAATCATGCACATGGAATATTGGTACAGAAAAAGTTAAACTCTATCCACAGGGGACTGTTTCTTCGTTTATTTTTTAATCAAAAGGTTATCGTCATGCATCCGCTTTCACCCTTGCTCTCACCGCCTTCGAGCGAAAGCCAGTTGCTACAGCAGGCTCAGCGCCTTGCAGGCTTCTCGCTGGGCGAACTGGCGGCGATGGCAGGGCTACAGATCCCGAAGGATCTGAAACGAGATAAGGGCTGGATCGGCATGCTTCTGGAGCTGTGGCTGGGGGCAAGCGCCGGGAGCAAGCCAGAGCAAGATTTCGCGGCCCTTGGCGTAGAGTTAAAAACTATTCCTATCGACCGCCAGGGTCGGCCCCTGGAGACTACCTTTGTCTGCGTTGCGCCCTTAACCGGCAATACCGGCGTAACATGGGAAACCAGCCACGTGCGCCATAAGCTGAATCGCGTGCTTTGGGTTCCGGTTGAAGGTGAACGGCAGATCCCGTTGGCTGAACGCCGCGTTGGCGCGCCGCTGCTCTGGAGCCCGGATGAAGAAGAGGAGCATCAGTTGCGCCTGGACTGGGAAGAACTGATGGACATGATTGTGCTCGGTCAGGTCGAGCGAATTACCGCCCGGCACGGAGAAGTTTTACAGCTGCGCCCGAAAGCGGCAAACAGCAAAGCGCTTACCGAGGCGATCGGCGCGATGGGCGAACCCATACTGACGCTGCCGCGCGGTTTTTATCTCAAAAAAAATTTCACCGGCGCGCTGCTTGCTCGTCATTTCTTACTTAAAACATAGTTTTTTACTTATTTTGCGAGCTCACAAACATAATCGCCTGGTTTTTAAGATTTTACCGCTTCACCCTGTTGCTATAACGGGTTAATACTACACTATGATTTGATACGAGCCAGATGAGGACGATAACGATGAAAAAATGGGCGGTGTTAATTTCAGCAGTCGGGTTGGCGTTTGCCGTTTCGGGCTGCAGCAGTGATTACGTCATGGCGACGAAAGACGGCCGGATGATCCTGACTGACGGTAAACCTGAAGTCGACGATGATACCGGTCTGGTCAGCTACCATGACCAGGCAGGCAATAAAATGCAGATCAATCGCGACGAAGTCTCGCAAATTATTGAGCGATAACAGTCGGAGGTCAGTAGCCTACTGGCCTTTTTGATTTTTTTCTTCCCCTTTTGCTTCCCCTCTGCCATGTTTATATTCCTTTGTCGGGAGGTTCCTGACGCGGTCTACATGTCTATTGAAGGAAGCCGGCTATGCATTATCACCGTATCCCCCACAGCGCTCTGGAGATAAGTCAACTGGGGTTGGGCACGATGACATTTGGTGAACAAAACAGCGAAGCCGATGCCCATGCACAACTCGATTATGCCGTCAGCCAGGGGATTAACCTGATTGATGTCGCAGAGATGTACCCTGTGCCTCCACGCCCTGAAACGCAGGGACTTACCGAAACCTACGTCGGTAACTGGCTGGCAAAACGCGGTAACCGAGAAAAGCTGGTTATCGCCTCGAAAGTGAGTGGCCCCGCGCGAAACAACGATGCCGGGATCCGCCCAAACCAGATCCTCGATCGCAAAAATATCCGCGCCGCGCTGGACGCGAGCCTGAAGCGCCTGCAAACCGACTATCTCGACCTTTACCAGGTCCACTGGCCGCAGCGTCCAACCAACTGTTTTGGCAAGCTCGGCTACAGCTGGAATGAGAGCGCCCCCGCCGTTACGCTGCTGGAAACGCTGGAGGCGCTGACCGAATGCCAGCGCGCGGGAAAAATCCGCTACATTGGCGTGTCCAACGAAACGGCCTTTGGCGTAATGCGCTATCTGCACCTGGCGGATAAACACGATCTGCCGCGCATCGTCACCATCCAGAACCCGTACAGCCTGCTTAACCGCAGCTACGAGGTGGGGCTGGCCGAAGTGACGCAATATGAGGAAGTGGAACTGCTCGCCTATTCATGCCTCGGTTTCGGCACCCTGACGGGGAAATACCTGAACGGTGCGAAACCGGCCGGGGCGCGTAATACCCTCTTTAGCCGCTTTACCCGCTACAGCGGCGAGCAGACGCAAAAAGCCGTTGCTGCCTATGTGGATATCGCGAAGCGCCACGGCCTGGATCCGGCGCAGATGGCGCTGGCCTTCGTGCGCCGTCAGCCGTTTGTTGCCAGTACCCTGCTTGGCGCGACGACCATGGAACAGCTGAAAACTAACATTGAGAGTTTCCATCTGAACCTGAGTGAAGAGGTGTTAGCGGAGATTGAAGCGGTACATCAGGTTTATACCTATCCTGCGCCGTAGCCTGATGCTTTTGCCGGGTAAGGCGAAGCCGCCACCCGGCTACTAATCAACGGCGACGCTGCCAGATCCACAATCCCGCAATCGCCGCCGCGAACAGCCCACCAAATCCAACGCCAATCGCCACCACCGGGACACCCACTTTTACCGCCAGCGAGTAGAGCCCCAGCATTAACAGCATGGCCAGGTTTTCACCGAGATTTTGAACCGCAATGGCATTCCCCGCCCCGACGGTCTGCTTGCCACGCTCCTGGAGTAACGCATTCAGCGGTACCACAAAGAAGCCCCCCAGAATACCAATCAGGATCAGCAGAGCATAAGCGGGCAATAATGCATGTTGCAGCGAGAAGATAAGCACCACGAGGCCAATCAGGATCCCCGCTGGCATGCAGCGTGCAACCGTTTCAAGCGTTACCAGCTTCGCCGCCGCGCCCGCCCCAGCCACAATCCCGATAGCCACCATCGCATTCAGATAGGTCGGCGTCGCGTTGTCGGTGATCCCCAGCGCCACCGGTACCCACAGAACCAGCAGGAAGCGCAGCGTGACGCCCGCCCCCCAGAACATACTGGTTCCCATCAGGGAGAAACGCGTTTCCCCGTTACGCCACAGCACGCGGCACGCGTTAAAGAAACTGCCGGTCATCGGTTTAAAGCGCCAGGACTGGCCCGGGCGAGCCACCGGCAGCTTCGGAATAAACAGGTTAGCCACGACCGCCCCACCATACACCACTGCACACACGCCCAGGGCCGCCAGAACATGCCAGTCGGCCAGCACGCCACCCGCGACGGAGCCGAGAAGGATAGCGGCAATCGTTGACGACTCCATCAGACCGTTGGCCTTCACCAGCTTATCGCCCGTGGTCAGTTCTCCGAGAATGCCGTACTTCGCCGGGGAGTAGGCGGCAGCACCGATGCCCACCAGCGTATAGCCAACAAACGGATTAAAACCAAAACATATACTGGCAGCGCCCAGCAGCTTGAGACCGTTGGCAAACATCATCACCCGGCCTTTGGGGAAACTGTCCGCCACCTGCCCCACAAACGGGGCAAAGATAATGTAAGCGCCCACAAACACCATCTGCAGGATCGGCTGACTCCAGTCAGGGTAAAACTCGGCTTTCAGCAGCGCCAGCGTGGCAAACAGCAGCGCGTTATCACCGAACGCAGAGAGAAACTGCGCGGCGATGACGGCCATCATGCCTTTCGACCTGAGGGAGGTGTTAGTGTGTACTGACTCACGCATTTTGCTGTTCCGCCTCTTCAACCATACCTTTCAGGGTCACGAAATCGGGCTTGCCGCTACCCAGCACCGGAAGCTGCTTCAGGTAGCGAATATCACGCGGCACGGCCAGTTCAGGAATACCGTGTTCACGCGCATAGCTCAGTAACCTGTCGCGCTTAAGCTCAGCATCAGTGGTAAACAGCACCAGCGCCTCGCCTTTGCTGGCATCGCTCTTCACGACCGTGGCGTGCATCTTCTCGGCGGACACGGCCGTCGCCAGTTGTTCAACCATTTCCAGAGAGACCATCTCACCGGCGATTTTGGCGAAGCGTTTTGCGCGCCCCTGAATCTGTACAAAGCCTTGCTCATCGAAACGAACGATGTCACCGGTGTCGTACCAGCCGGTTTCAATCTCGCCGTTGACGTTTTCCGCCGTTGGCGCTTCCAGCACGCCTGGGTTTTCCACGCGCAGGTAACCGTTCATCACGTTTGGCCCTTTCAGCTGCAGGCGGCCACCGTCCTCAATGCCCGGCACCGCCAGCAGACGCGCGTCCATCCCCGGCAGAATTCGGCCCACCGTTCCCGGTTTCGCCGCCATCGGCACGTTAATCGAGACCACGGGCGCACACTCGGTAACGCCATAACCTTCAAGAATGCGCAGGCCAAACTTATCCTGCCAGATCTGACGCGTGCTCTCCTGCAGCTTTTCCGCACCGGCCACCACGTACCGAACGCGGAAGAAATCATACGGATTGGCGAAACGGGCATAGTTACCCAGGAAGGTTGAGGTCCCGAACAGGACGGTGCAGTTACGGTCATACACCAGCTCCGGCACAATGCGGTAGTGCAGCGGGCTGGGATAGAGGAACACCTCGGCACCGGTCAGCAGCGGCGTGAACAGCCCCACCGTCAGGCCAAAGGAGTGGAACAGCGGCAGCGCCGACATAAAACGGTCATTCGCGGTAAAGTCGGCAATGCTTTTGATCTGCTCAACGTTCGCCAAAATACTCTTGTGGCTGTGGACGACGCCTTTCGGGTTACCCTCCGAACCCGACGTGAAAAGGATAATCGCGTCATCTTCCGGCTGCTGTTTGACCTGCGCCAGATGCGGCATCAGCAGATGCGCAAAAATCCACAGCTTGTCGCCGGTGGTCACGTCCGCTTTTAGATCTTCCAGGAAGACCCAGCGTACCTGGGTCAGCTGTTCCGGCAGATGCCACAGCTTGCCTTTGTCCAAGAACTGTCGGGAGGTAAAAATGGTATTAATTTGGGCGGCGGTAATGGCGCTGGTCAGCCCTTTCACGCCCGCCGTGTAGTTCATCATCGCCGGTATACGGCCACGGGAAACCGCACCAAAAATCACCGCCGCGCTGATGCCCGCGTTTGGCAACATCAGGCCGATCTTTTCGCCCTTTTTGCTGTACTTCTCAAGAATGCGGCCCACGAACAGCGTCTTGGTCAGCAGTTTACGATAGGTATCAGGGGTAAAGTTGATGTCTTCAATGCAGTTTTTCTTCGCGCCGTAGCGGTACTGCGCCGAAAGCAGGGATTCATACAGCGTTTCGCGCGGACGAACGGCCATGCGCGCTTCCATCATAATCTGGTGCAGCATTTCCCCGGCGATTTTACGGCGATCGCGGGCACGCGGCGCTTCCGGCATCGGTAACGACGTTGGCGGCAGGATATGCAGCGTGATTTTGGGGAACAGACGCTGCTTTACCAGCCCCTTAAGGCGGCTGAAATGGGTCAACTCTGCGCCTTCAATGCGCAGCGGCACTACGGTCGCGTTTGATTTCGCCGCGACAAACCCCGCGCCGTCGTAGATTTTCATCAGCGAACCGGTCACTGAAATGCGCCCTTCCGGGAAAATGACCACCGGACGCCCCTGCTCTACCAGACGTACCAGGTGTTTAATCATCATCGGCTTTGTCGGGTCAAGCGGTACGAAATCGATCAGTGGGGTGAGCCAGCGCATATACCACTGCTGGCTGATGGAGGTATAGACCGCAAACACCGGACGCACGGGCAGAAACAGCGCAAGCAGGATGCCGTCTATAAAGGAAACATGATTGGGTGTGATGAGAACGCGCTCGCCACGAAGCGCCTGGGCATCGCCAGTGACGCGGATGCGAAAAAGAATACGGAACAGTGTACGGAAAAACCCAAATAGCATCTCAACTCCCTTTGCCAGACAGTGTGGTGGGTTGACAGTAAATGGTGGCAGATTACACGAGAAGTGATACGGGAGCGACAGCAAAAATGGAGGCGAAAAAAAACCTGCGCATCCGCGCAGGTTGGTGCAAGAGATGAGTACGAAACCGTACTAAGAATTCTCACCAATCAATACCTCTGGGATCTTGATTGTGGCTGTTGACCCTGCGCTTCGCCAGCAGGAAAACGCAAGGGAATGAGCCGAAATGCAACCAGGTGTGAATATTCTCTTTTGCTGTTACAGGTTGAACGATCAGGCAAAAAAAAACCTGCGTAAGAACGCAGGCTGGTGTAAGTCGTGTTAATCAACCGGAGTTGATTCCACCTATCAATACCTCTGGGATCTCGACTCTACCAACCTCTTTAACGTCATCGCCACCGGATAATCGCAACAGCCTGAGGCAAAGTGTAACTAAAGGTTCAGAATGACATTCTTCTGACATGACCAGGCGTGTAACGATTACACTACCAGGGTTGGTCTGCGTCACGTTTGTGGCGCGCGGAAACCGGCTTCCCTTGAATGGACGTCACTTTTCCGCAACACTATTCAGTGTGTAAACGCTTACCCCAAATAAGAAGGTTATAAATGGCGACAATAAAGGATGTGGCTCGTCTGGCAGGTGTGTCGGTAGCCACCGTCTCCCGCGTGATTAATGACTCACCCAAAGCCAGTGACGCATCACGCCAGGCGGTACAAAGCGCCATGGAAACCCTGAACTACCATCCGAATGCCAACGCCCGCGCGCTCGCCCAGCAGTCAACAGAGACTATTGGGCTGGTGGTGGGAGACGTTTCCGATCCCTTTTTCGGTGCCATGGTAAAAGCGGTTGAACAGGTCTCTTATCAGACGGGTAATTTTTTGCTGATCGGCAATGGCTATCATAATGAACAAAAAGAACGCCAGGCCATCGAGCAGCTGATCCGCCACCGCTGCGCTGCACTGGTGGTACACGCCAAAATGATCCCGGATGCCGAGCTAATTCACCTGATGAAGCAAATGCCCGGCATGGTGATTATCAACCGTATTATCCCCGGCTTTGAAAAACGCTGTGTAGCACTCGACGACCGCTACGGCGCCTGGCTTGCGACCCGTCATCTGATTCAACAGGGTCATACCCGGATTGGCTATCTCTGCTCCAATCACCCCATTTCTGATGCGGAAGACCGCCTGCAGGGCTACTACGACGCCCTGCGCGAAAACGGTCTGCCGTGCAATGACCGTCTGGTGGCCTACGGTGAACCGGATGAGAGCGGCGGCGAACAGGCCATGACGGAGCTGCTGGGTCGCGGACGGAATTTCACCGCGGTCGCCAGCTATAACGATTCGATGGCTGCCGGGGCAATGGGCGTCATGAATGACAACGGGATCGAGGTGCCGGCGGAAATCTCGCTAATTGGCTTCGACGATGTTTTGGTCTCCCGGTACGTGCGCCCGCGCCTGACCACCGTACGCTACCCCATCATCACGATGGCCACCCAGGCCGCAGAGCTGGCGCTGGCGCTGGCCGAACAACGCCAGCCGCCGGAGATTACCCATCTCTTCAGCCCAACGTTAGTGCGCCGTCACTCCGTTGCAGCGCCCGCTGACGCGCAGAGCGAATAGCGATACAGGTGTACCGTTTTATCCGGATACTCCAGCCCCTCGCCAATATACTGCCAGCCGTAACGTTCATAGAAGTCGCGGCAGGCAGACCAGAGATGAAGTTCCTCGTACCCGGCCCGTGCGGCGAAGCGAATAACATGCTGCTGTAACTTTCCTGCCAGCCCCTTGCCGCGCGCCGCGTCGTCAACGTAGAGCGCCGCCAGCCACGGACAGAGATCCTGACGGGTAATCAAATCACAGCGCCAGAGTCCCACCGTCCCGAGAAGCCGTTCATCCTCTACGGCGATAAAGGTCAGCGGCAGGGCACCCGGCGTCTGGCTGTGCTCGACGATGCTATGGAAAAAATCCCGCGCAAGCCCCTCGCCAAAGGCCTGCCAGAGCCAGTCGGTGACCTGCTCCGCATAGCGCGGTGCCTCGTAAAGCGGGAGAATGACGGTCTTTTTCACGTTTCACCTGCGTTTTTAATGAATATGCTGGCCTGACGCCTCCAGCCCGGTTTGGCGATTATTTTACCAGAGTCAGACTATTTAGTTTTACTTCCGGCAGGCCAGGCGAATCGTGACCAAAAAGCGTGATCGTGGCAGAAGTTTTGCGCTTCCCGCATCGCTTATACGCTGTCAGGTCTGTGTTAAACTGCAAACCATTACGTGGAAGCAGGAATGTAGAATGGCAACAATGCTGGATGTCTCACTGCGCGCGGGCGTGTCGAAGGCTACCGTCTCGCGCGTGCTGAACGGCACAGGTCAGGTTAAAGAGAGCACGCGTCAGCAGGTCTTTGCTGCGATGGAAGAGCTGGGCTACCGCCCAAACTTTCTCGCGCGTTCGCTGGCTAACCAGACCAGCAACAGCATTGGTCTGGTCGTCTCTACCTTCGACGGCTTTTACTTTGGTCGTCTTTTGCAGCAGGCGTCGCGGCAGACCGAAACCCACGGGAAACAGCTGATCGTCACCGACGGTCACGACGCGCCAGAGCAGGAAGAGCAGGCGGTGCAAATGCTGGCCGACCGCCAGTGCGATGCCATCGTGCTTTACACGCGCTATATGAGCGAAAAAGCGATCATCAAGCTGATTAATACCGTGCAAACGCCGCTGGTGGTCATCAACCGTGAAGTCAGCCAGGCACCGGAGCGCTGCGTGTTCTTCGAACAACAGGATGCCGCGTTTAAGGCGGTGGATTACCTGATCAATCAGGGCCACCGGGAGATCGCCTGCATTACCGTTCCGATCCACACCCCCACGGGTAAAGCGCGGCTGATGGGCTACCGTAAGGCGCTGGAAAAGCACGGCATTCGTCTGGACGAGCGTCGAATAAAGTACGGTGATGCGGGAATGACGCGGGGCTATGAGCTGTGTAAGGAGCTGATTGCTGAAGGGGTGTCGTTCAGCGCGCTGTTTGCCTGTAACGATGATATGGCGCTGGGCGCGTCCAAAGCGCTGCATCAGGCAGGGCTTAAGATCCCGCAGGATATCTCCCTGTTCGGCTTTGACGATGCCCCAAGCGCAAAGTGGCTGGAGCCTGCGCTGTCGTCGGTTTATCTGCCGATAGATAACATGATCGTCACGGCTATCGATCAGGCGATCCGGCTGGCGAAGAACCAGCCGGTCGATGCGATCCCGCCGTTTACCGGCACGCTGGTATTACGCGATTCGGTCACAACGGGGCCGTACTTTAATCAAACGAGTTCCAGCACCAGCAGTTCCTGAATGGTCTGGCGACGACGGATCAGCCGCGCCTTGCCGTTATCAAACAGCACTTCCGGCAGCAGCGGACGGCTGTTGTAGTTCGAGGACATAGACGCCCCGTACGCCCCGGTGTCGTGCAGCACCAGGTAATCGCCCGGCTTCACCTCAGGCAGCGCGCGGGTTTCAACTTTGCCACCTTCCTGCTGGGTAAACACATCACCGGATTCACACAGCGGGCCTGCGACCACCGTCTCGCGGCGCGGCGCGTGCGTTAAATCGCGGCCATCGGCAGCCAGGGCGGTAATGTGATGGTAGCTGCCGTACATGGACGGACGCATCAGGTCGTTAAAGCCCGCATCAATCAGCACGAAGTGGCGGGAGCCCATCTCTTTGACGCTGCGTACCTGAGCCACCAGCACGCCGGCTTCGGCTACCAGGAAACGACCCGGTTCAATTTCCAGCTTCACGGCATGGCCCAGATGCGCGGCAATTTGATCGCGCGCGGCGCTCCACAGGCCGTAATAGTGATCGGTGTCGATCGCCTCTTCCCCTTCACGATAAGGAATGGAAAGACCGCCACCGGCGGAGATCGCCTCCAGATCCTGACCGAAGTCGACAACCTGGCGCACCATCGCCCCGCACACCTGCTCCAGGTGCCCGTAATCGACGCCGGAGCCAATGTGCATATGAATACCGACCAGCTTCAGGCTGTAGCGCTGCAGTACCTCAAGCGCGGCAGGCATATCGGCATACCAGATCCCGTGCTTGCTGTTTTCGCCCCCGGTGTTGGTTTTTTGGCTATGGCCATGTCCAAAGCCCGGGTTGACGCGCAGCCAGACGCGATGGCCGGGTGAAACCTGCCCAAGCTGCTCCAGCATATCCACAGAACCGGCGTTCACCGGCACCTGCAGTTCATGCACGCGCGCAAGCGTGGCGTCGTCGATCACATCCGCGGTAAAGACGATCGCGTCAGGATCGGTTTTCGGATCAAAGCCTGCCGCCAGCGCACGCTCGATTTCACCCAGCGATACGGAGTCAACCTTCACGCCCTGCTCGCGCATCAGGCGCAGAATATGAATATTGGAGCAGGCCTTCTGGGCAAAACGCACCACGTCAAACTGATGCAGGGCGGCGATCTTCTCGCGAACGATCTGCGCGTCGTAGACCCATACCGGGCAGCCAAACTCGGCGGGCAGGCGCAGCAGGTTTTCAGCGTTCAAATCGGTATCCGTCTGGTTGAGCGGGCGTGGCATGGTCTTCTCCGGTTCAATTCATTTTTTATGATTACGCCACAGCGGAAGCAGAATAAAAAATATCGTTTTATCGCGAGTCTATGCAAAAATGATATGGACAGTTCTTTGCTTTCAGGTGCCCTATGCCCGCCGTCAATTTACGCCACATCGAGATTTTTCACGCCGTGATGACCACCGGCAATCTCACCGAAGCCGCGCAGATGCTGCATACCTCGCAGCCGACGGTCAGCCGCGAGCTGGCGCGCTTCGAGAAAGTGCTGGGGCTGAAGCTGTTCGAACGCGCCCGGGGCAGGCTTCACCCGACGGTGCAGGGGTTGCGCCTGTTTGAGGAAGTGCAGCGCTCATGGTACGGGCTGGACAGAATCGTCAGCGCGGCGGAAAGCCTGCGCGAGTTTCGTCAGGGCGAGCTGTCGATTGTCTGCCTGCCCGTCTTCTCTCAGTCCTTCTTACCGACGCTGCTCCAGCCTTTTCTGGCCCGCTATCCTGAGGTCAATCTCACCATCGTGCCGCAGGAGTCGCCTCTGCTTGAAGAGTGGCTGTCGGCACAGCGGCACGATCTCGGGTTAACCGAAACCCTTTCGACACCCGCAGGAACGGCGCGCACGGAACTCCTCGCGCTGGATGAAGTGTGCGTTCTGCCCGCCGGGCATCGGCTTGCCCACAAAGCAGTGCTGACGCCCGCGGATTTTCATGGTGAAAACTACATTAGCCTGTCGCAAACGGACAGCTACCGACAGCTGCTGGATACGCTTTTTTCTGAGCATCAGGTGAAGCGGCGGATGGTCGTTGAAACCCACAGCGCGGCGTCAATATGCGCGATGGTGCGCGCGGGCGTTGGCGTTGCGGTCGTCAATCCGCTTACGGCGCTGGACTATGCAGGAAGCGGGATCGTCATCCGCCGTTTTAGCGTTTCCGTCCCGTTCACCGTAAGCCTTATTCGCCCGCTGCACCGTCCGGCTTCCGCGCTGGTGGACGCATTCACCGAACACTTAGTTGAGCATGCGCGTCAGGTGGCGCTTCGCTTACCTGACCTGCAAAACCCGTTATGACAGCATAAATTCCACGGCATCTGCCGCGTGAATGGCCGCGGTATCAAACACCGGGATGGGGCTTCGTTCGCCCGGCACCAGCAAACCGATCTCCGTGCAGCCGAAAATCACCCCTTCAGCCCCCTGCTGCGCCAGTTTATCTATTACGCTGACGTAATATGCGCGGGAGGTTTCGCTGAAGGTTCCGAGGCAGAGCTCGTCGAAGATAATCTGATTGATGCGCGCCCGGTCCCCCTCATCCGGGATCAGGCTTTCAATCCCAAACTCGCTGTGCAAGCGCCCGCGATAGAAATCCTGCTCCATGGTGTAACGTGTGCCCAGCAAGGCCACGCGCGACATTCCCGAAGCGCGAATGGCGCGTCCGGTGGCGTCCGCGATGTGCAGGAACGGCAGCGAACAGCGCGCTTCAATGTGCGAGGCCACTTTGTGCATCGTGTTGGTACACAGCAGAATGCCCTGCGCCCCCGCACGCTCCAGCCCCAGCGCGGCATCGGCCAGGATTTCTCCGGCTTTATTCCATTCGCCGCTCGACTGGCAGGCTTCGATTTCATGAAAATCAACGCTGTGCAGCAGCAGGCTCGCGGAGTGCAGGCCGCCCAGACGCTGCTTTACGCCTTCGTTAATCAGGCGGTAATAAGGGATTGTCGATTCCCAGCTCATCCCACCTATCAGGCCAATCGTTTTCATCATCGCTCCTTATCTGTTTAAGCCAGTGAAGCAAACTTGTGATCCTGTTTCCAGTTCTTTATTACGTCGTTTTCTTTTTAAGCTGGCCAATGTAAATTAAATAAAACACTGTTTTATTATGAAGAGCAAAGCCATGTTTATGTTCCACAAAGAGACCGCGTCTGAAGATCTGGGGAATGGCGTTACGCGTCGCGTGCTGGCCCACGGCGGCAGGATGATGGCGGTTGAAGTACAGTTTGAGCAGGGCGCGATTGGCCCACTGCATAACCACCCGCACGAACAGTTAACCTATGTTCTCTCTGGTGAATTTGAGTTTACCATTGGTGAAGAGAAGCATGTCGTGACGGCGGGAGATACCCTCTACAAAAAACCACATGTGATGCACGGCTGCGTCTGCCTCAGGGCCGGCACGCTGCTGGACACCTTTACGCCTGTTCGCGAGGATTTCCTGAAATAAAAAAGGCGCTGTTGCAGCGCCTTCATGTGTGCAGAATTTATTCCGTTACCGGCTCTGGCAATGGGTTTCGGCTGAGCATGGCCTCACGGAGTAATACGCTGCCGCAGGCAAACAGAGCGCCAAGGATCGCCGCCAGAATGACAATCATGCCTGTGCCCGGGCCGTCTTTTTTCACCGGCATCGATGGCGAAAGCTGATACCTGAATGGCTCAAGCTTAACGTCTGCGAAGGAGAGTTTTTTCAGCTGCGCCAGGTAATATTCCCGGTTCTGGAAGTCCGCGTTCAGCTCCGTCACATCCTTAAGATTTTTTTCAATCCTTAGCTTTTCCGCGATACCGTCAGCCCCGAGCGCAACGGAGTAATCCGGATCGTCTTTTATCCCCTGTCCATTGCTATAAACGGGCTTCTTAATGCCCGCCGCATTCGCCACTTCCAGCGAATAGTTCAGCCGCTGCAGGTTGGTGTTATGCACATTGGTCAGACGAACGCGGTCGAGCGTCAGCTGCTGCTCTACCTCGTTCGTTTTGAGGGCGATCTGGTTGCGGATATTCTGCACCGTCTCTTTCTCAACAATTGCCGAGATATAGTTGATATACCCCTCCAGAACGGATTGGGCATCGGCGGCGGTCGGCGCAGTGAAGCTCAATGTCCAGGAGACGAAAGGCGCTTTATCCGCATCTTTTCCCTGAACATCATTCACCGCTTTCATTTTGTCTGCAATATTGACAACCGCACGGTGCAGTTCAAGCGGGTCCACTTGCGCATTCTTGAGCTGCGCCATCACGTAAGGGGAAGAGGTCATATACTCTTCAAGCAATGACTGCGACTGGAATTTTTTAATAAACAGGTCAAAGACTTCCTGACGGGTAACCGGCACCTTCACATCAAGAACCTGCAGCGCAACCATCATCTGGCTCAGCGGGTTCCACTGTGTCTGTTCCGCCGGAGTGATCACCGCTTTACTGGTCCATTTTTGCGGCAGTAGAAGCGCAATTGCCAGACCTGCCAGCGCGAAAACAAAGATAATGGTGGCAATGCGTTTTTTCGCGGTAATCAGAATATCTAACAGGCCCAGAAGATCGATCTCTTTTGAACTGACTGCTGGAGGAGCATATGAGGGAAAATCGAGGTCCGTATTTTTTTTGAAATCCATTGCTGACATAGCCGTTCTTCTGTTTCGGGTGCAGTAAATTCCTGCCGGGTGAGTTCAGTTGCCCGATAATACAAGAAACTAAGAATAATCTGAACGCGAGAATGGACTATCTGAGGAATTGCTATCAAAGTTGGTAGTTATTCAGCATCACGCTAACAAAACGCCGGGTGGCGCTGCGCTTACCCGGCATTAACCTTACACGCCGATATTTCGCAGTTTCTCCCCGCTCATCAGCTTGCGTTCAATATGTTCCAGCGTCACGCCTTTGGTTTCTGGAATTAGCCAGAATGTCACGCCAATAAATGCCACGTTCAGCACCGTATAGAGCCAGAAGGTTCCCGCCGCGCCAATCGCATCCAGCAGCGTCAGGAAGGTCGCGCCGATGATCATGTTCGACACCCAGTTGGTGGTGGTGGAACAGGTGATACCAAAATCGCGACATTTCAGCGGCTGAATTTCAGAGCACAGGATCCACACCACCGGCGCGGCGCTCATCGCGTAGCCAGCAATACACATCATGGTCATGCCCACGGAGAGCCAGGAGAGGCCGCTGGACGCCGTGCCGTTATCAAACTGCATCAGGCAGTAGCCGAGGATCAGCGTACCGAGCGCCATCACGCTAAAGCCAATCTTCAGCGCCGGTTTACGTCCGGCTTTATCGACGGTGAACACCGCAATAAAGGTGGCGAACATAAAGGTCAGCCCCACCACCAGCGTGGCGATCATCTGCTGTTCGGTGGTGGTAAAACCGGCCATTTTGAAGATGCGCGGGGCGTAATACATGATGATGTTCATCCCCGTGAACTGCTGCATCGCCTGCAGCAACATGCCGAGGAACACCGCGCGGCGCACGTTGCGGTTAGCCTTAAACAGCGACCAGCCGCCCTGCTTCAGCTTCAGGCTTTCGCGGATCTCGTTCAGCTCTTCACGCGCTTTCTCAGACGTGTCGCGCAGCATGCGCAGCACCTCTTCCGCTTCCACGTGACGCCCTTTTTGCGCCAGCCAGCGCGGGCTGTTGGGCAGGAAGATCACTAAAACAATCAGCACTACCGCAGGCAGCGCCAGCACGCCGAGCATCGCCCGCCAGTTACCGCTGTAGCTGAAGTAGGTGTCAGACAGGAACGCCAGCACGATGCCCAGCGTCACCATCAGCTGGTACATGCTAATCATCTTGCCGCGCACGTTCTCGCTCGCCATTTCGGAGAGATACAGCGGCGCGGTGTAGGAGGCAATCCCCACCGCCACGCCCAGCAGCACGCGGGAGAGCAGCAGCACTTCAACGTTAGTGGCAAACGCCGAACCTATGGACCCGGCAACAAACAGGACCGCCCCGACCATCAGGCTGTATTTACGCCCAAGGCGGAACGAAAGCCAGCCGTTAAACAGCGCGCCAATGGCCGCGCCGAGCATCATGCTGCTCACCACCCACTCCTGCAGGCGGTTACTCAGCGTAAAGTGATCGGTAATAAACGGCAGCGCCCCGGCGATAACGCCGATATCCAGGCCGAACAACAAACCGGCCACGGCTGCCGCAATGGAGACAAACTGGTTCATGCGACGGGTATCGCGCAGCGCGGCGGGCATCAGGGTAGAGTCATTTATAGATGTCATATTTTTCCTGCCTCAACAGCAAAATTCGTTAAATGAAATTACGAGATAGCGGGGAAAAGTGTCAGGCCGGAATTCGTGAAGATATGGATTATTTCGCTATGGCATAGCGATCTGTGATGGACATTACAATTTCAACTAATGCTGGATAATCACCTAATTTTACTAACGCCTTAATTTTTAAATAATAAAAATGTGATGGCAGTCATCTATGATTTTTAAGTATGGATTTTTCGTGTTTATCAATATGGACTTTGACAAATTTTAAGCAAAAAAAACCTCCGCCGAAGAGCGGAGGTATTTGTCATAAGTAGGGTTATCGCGCCAGCCAGCCGCCATCAACCGCGACGGTATAACCATTGATATAGTCCGATGCCGGGGAAGCCAGGAACACTACCGGCCCCATCAGATCGCTCGGCAGCCCCCAGCGGCCCGCCGGAATACGCTCCAGGATCGCCGCACTGCGTTCTTCGTCCGCGCGAAGCTGCTGGGTGTTGTTGGTGGCCATGTAGCCCGGCGCAATCGCGTTGACGTTGATGTTGTGCTGCGCCCATTCGTTCGCCAGCAGGCGGGTCACGCCCATCACCGCGCTTTTCGACGCGGTGTAAGACGGCACGCGGATGCCGCCCTGGAAGGAGAGCATCGAGGCGATGTTAATGATCTTGCCGCCCTTGCCCTGCGCGATGAAGTGCTTCGCCGCCGCCTGGGACATAAAGAACACGCTCTTGATGTTCAGGTTCATGACGTCGTCCCAGTCGGTCTCGCTGAAGTTAATCGCGTCTTCACGGCGGATCAGCCCCGCGTTGTTGACCAGAATGTCGATATGACCAAATTCCGCCACCGCGCGATTCAGCAGCTCCGGAATGGCGTCGATTTTACGCAGGTCGGCGGTCAGGCTGAGAAAACGGCGGCCCAGCGCGGTTACGCGTTCGATGGTTTCCGTGGGCTCAACGATGTTAATCCCGACGATATCACAGCCCGCTTCCGCCAGGCCTAACGCCATCCCCTGGCCCAGTCCGGTGTCACACCCGGAAACCACGGCCACTTTACCCTGCAGAGAAAATGCATCCAGAATCATGTTTGTTCCTTACTCTTTCAGCGCCTGTCATCAACAGGCAGATGTATGCTTAACTGCCCGCGACTAGCGCAGATCCTTAACCGCGACGTGGTCCATGTCATCGAAGACCTGGTTTTCTCCAACCATCCCCCAGATGAAGGTATAGGCTTTCGTCCCCACGCCGGAGTGAATAGACCAGCTGGGTGAAATCACCGCCTGCTCGTTATGCATGACGATATGGCGAGTTTCCTGTGGCTGTCCCATCATGTGGAACACGCAGGCGTCTTCATCCATATTGAAGTAGAAGTAGACTTCCATGCGGCGTTCGTGGGTATGGCACGGCATGGTGTTCCACAGGTTGCCTGGCGCAAGCTCGGTCAGCCCCATGCTGAGCTGGCAGGTTTCCAGCACATCCGGCACGAAGTATTTATTGATGGTGCGGCGGTTGCTGGTGAGGTTGTCGCCCAGCGTCACGGGCGCAACGTCTGCGGGCGTTACTTTTTTGGTTGGATAAGCGGTGTGCGCCGGGGCGCAGTTGTAGTAAAACTTCGCGGGTTTACCGCCGTCGATGCTGGCAAAGACCACCTCTTTCGCCCCTTTGCCGACGTACAGCCCGTCGCGGTGGCCAATCTCGTAGCACTGGCCGTCCACGGTAATCGTGCCCGGCCCGCCAATATTAATCACGCCCAGTTCACGACGCTCCAGGAAGTAGCTTACGCCCAGCTGCTTGCCTACTTCACCGCCCACGGAGACGGTTTTCGCCACCGGCATAATGCCGCCCACGATAATGCGGTCGATGTGGCTATAGACCATGGTGTACTTATCGGCTTCGAACACCTGCTCAACTAAAAACTCGCTGCGCAGTCCCTGAGTATCCAGCGTTTTGGCGTGCGCGCTGTGGATGCTTTGTCTGACGTCCACGGTAACCTCCAGATGTGGTCATGCCCGAAGGCAGAAATTAAACGAAACGACGTTTTGTTTTATGATGAGCACATACTAGCGGCATAAAATAGGGTTTTCAATTGCAATTAAAACAACGTTTCATTTTTTATTTTTGTTTATAACAGAAATGACGCGCGGATCACGATTACTTCCCATGAAGAGAAGAACACGATAAAAAAACCTCCCGAAGGAGGTTTTTTAAGCGAGGAGAAATTAGCGTTCGATGGCGAGCGCCACGCCCTGTCCGCCGCCTATACAGAGGGTAGCGATCCCTTTGCGCGCGTTTCGCTTTTTCATTTCATGGACCAGCGAAACCAGGATTCGGCAGCCGGACGCGCCGATGGGATGCCCTAACGCAATTGCACCGCCGTTCACGTTGACCCGCAGCGGATCCCACTCCAGCATTTTGCCGACCGAGATCGCCTGCGCGGCAAAGGCTTCGTTCACTTCGATCAGATCGACATCCGAAAGTTGCCACCCTGCGCGCTCCAGGCAGCGACGGGTAGCGTAGACCGGCGCAATCCCCATCAACGCTGGATCCACGCCCACGCTGGCAAACGCCTTAATGCGGGCCAGCACGGGGAGATCGAGCTCAAGGGCTTTGCTTTCGCTCATCATCATCACGGCGGCGGCACCGTCGTTAATGGACGAGGCATTGCCCGCGGTGACCGAGCCCTGCGTTTCAAACGCGGGGTTCAGTCTCGCCAGGCCTTCCGCGCTGGCATCTGTGCGCGGCTGTTCATCGGTATCGACGACGATCGCCTCGCCGTTCTGACGCTGCGTGCTGACCGGGACAATCTCGTCGCGAAAGCGACCGGAATCAATCGCGGCACGCGCTTTTTGCTGCGAACTGAGCGCATAGGCGTCCTGCAATTCGCGGCTAATGCCGTACTCGCGCGCCAGGTTTTCTGCCGTCACGCCCATATGATAGTCGTTGAACGCATCCCACAGCCCGTCATGCACGAGGCTGTCGAGCAGCTGGCTGTTGCCCAGCTGCGCGCCGGTTCGGCTATCGGTGAGAACGTGCGGCGCGCGGCTCATGTTCTCTTGTCCGCCAGCTATAACCACATCCGCTTCACCGCACTGAATGGCCTGGGTGGCGAGATGCAGCGCTTTTAACCCTGAACCACAGACGTCGTTGATGGTAATGGCGGAGACGGTGTTGGGCAGCCCACCCTTCAGCGCCGCCTGACGCGCAGGGTTTTGCCCGGCACCGGCCGTGAGAACCTGCCCCAGGATCACCTCATCAACTTCATGGGCTGCGATCCCGCTACGTTCCACCAGCGCTTTAACGACCACGCTGCCCAGATCAACCGCCGAGTGACGCGCAAGCGCTCCCTGAAAACAGCCGATAGCCGTACGCAACGCACCCACTATTACGACATCTTTCATCACGACCTCTGTGTTAAATGACATGACGATAGTAGAGGATTGTTACTGGCAATTATCTTAATTGTTTAAAAATAGTGAGTTTAATCACAAGGATTAGCGTGCATCCTGCAGATACTGCCGCAGCCAGCTTCCGGCCACGCCGGGAGGGGATCGTTTATTCCACAGCAGATCGATGCCGATCGCCCGTGGCCAGCCGGGAACATTGAGCTGTACCAGCGACTTCGCGGCGGCGAATTCAGCCACCAGCGCGCACGGCAGCACGCACCAGCCGAACCCCTGGACGGCCATACTCAGCAGTAACAGGTAGTTCGGCGCTGACCAGACGGGCCCGCGCGCGATCTCAGCCTCGCGCTCAAGGTAGGTGCTGAGCCTCAGTTCCCGCCAGCCGTGCAGCTCGTCGCTCTGCACCTCGTGTTGTCCGGCGAGCGGATGCGTGGTCGCGGCATATATCGCCATTCGGGTCTGCATCGGCAGCCGGGTAGCGCCAATATCCGTAGGATAACCGTCTCGCGCTTCCGTCAGCCCCACCTGCGCGCGCTCCTTTTGCAGCAGATCGATCACGTCCTCTTCCTCGCCAATCAGGCATTCGAACTCCGTGTGGGGAAAGCGAGCGTCAAACTGCTTCATCAGATCTTCAAGCACGTCGGGGTTGAGGGTATCGGAGAGGACAAACGTCAGACGCGCCTCCGTTTGTGCCGTTAACGACACCGCCAGCTCATCCAGCCGCGTGCTGGCGGCGAGAATGGCCTGCACATAGCCCAGCACCTGTTCCCCCTGGACCGTTAACACCGGCTGGCGCGCCGAGCGGTCAAACAGTTCGAAACCCAGATCGGCTTCAAGATTGGCAATGGAGGTGCTGATCGTCGACTGGCTTTTACGCAGCCTGCGCGCGGCAGCAGAGAAAGAGCCTGCCGCAACGGTCTCAACAAACGCGGTAAGAGCTTCAGGTGAATAGCGCATAAACTATCTACTTTATCGATGGATACCATCTTTAATATATCAGCTTTAGCGATAAAAATAGGCTACATCAACGCCCATACCGGTGAATAAATGAGGTCTACACTATGCAACATCAGGATGCACTCCAACGTAAGCTGCCGGAGCGGATCTTTCATGCTGTCTGTTTCGAAGGGATTGCCACGGCAATTCTCGCCCCCACGGCGGCATGGCTGATGCAGCGCTCGGTGGTGGAGATGGGTGGGTTAACCATTATCCTGGCTACCACCGCCATGCTCTGGAACATTATCTATAACTTCGGCTTCGACCGTTTCTGGCCTGCCCAGCGCGTAAAACGCACGGCAAAAGTGCGCGCGCTGCACGCCCTGGGGTTCGAATGCGGGTTTATTGTAATCGGCGTGTCGATTGTCGCCACCGTGCTGGGCGTAACCCTGCTTGAGGCATTCACGTTAGAAATTGGTTTCTTCCTGTTCTTCCTGCCATACACCATGTTCTATAACTGGGCATACGATAACCTGCGTGAGAAATTCCTTAAGCGTCGCCAGCAACGACGCACTCTGGCAGGCTAAACCTCCGCTGGCCGGACGCTTATTCCGGCCAAACTCCGTCGAAGCAACTGCGCTCTTCAGGCATAATTATGGTAAATTGCACGCCATTCTGATGGTTTGTTAGTTGAAACGTTGCTCTAATGTCGAAAATTTGGTCAAAAGATGAGACTCTCTGGAGTTTCGCTCTCTATGGCACGGCCGTGGGCGCAGGAACGCTCTTCCTGCCCATTCAGCTGGGCTCCGCAGGCGCTATTGTCCTGTTTATCACCGCCCTCGTGGCCTACCCGTTAACCTACTGGCCGCACCGGGCGCTGGCACAATTTATTCTCTCGTCCAACACAAAAGGTAATGAAGGGATCACCGGCGCCGTCTCCCACTACTATGGTAAGAAGATTGGCAATCTGATCACCACGCTCTATTTCATCGCCTTCTTTGTGGTGGTGCAGATTTATGCGGTGGCCATCACCAACTCGTTAACCGAGCAGCTGGCAAAACACCTGACGGTAGATACCACCGTTCGCGTGCTGGTCAGCCTGGGGGTGGTGCTGGTATTGAATCTGATTTTCCTGATGGGACGGCATATCACGATAAAGGTGATGGGCTTCCTGGTGTTTCCGCTGATTGCCTATTTCCTGTTTGTCTCGATCTATCTCACCGGCAGCTGGCAACCCTCGCTGCTGACCAGCCAGATGGCCGTGGATCGCCATACGCTGCACCAGGTCTGGATTTCGATTCCGGTGATGGTGTTTGCGTTCAGCCATACGCCGATTATCTCCACATTTGCCGTTGACCGTCGCGAGAAGTTTGCCGACGCCGCTATGGATAAATGCAAGAAGATCATGAAGGTGGCGTACCTGATTATCTGCCTCAGCGTGCTGTTCTTTGTCTTCAGCTGCCTGCTTTCTATTCCACCGTCGTACATTATGACGGCCAAAGAGGAAGGGGTGACGATCCTGTCTGCGCTGTCGATGATGCCCTCTTCACCGGCGTGGCTGGGGATTTCCGGGATTATCGTGGCGATCGTAGCGATGTCGAAATCGTTCCTCGGCACCTATTTTGGGGTGATTGAAGGGGCGACGGAGATCGTGAAGTCGTCGCTAAATCAGGTGGGGATTAAAAAGAGCCGCGCCTTTAACCGCGCGATTTCCATTATGGGGGTGTCGTTAATCACCTTTGCGGTCTGCTGCATTAACCCGAACGCCATCTCAATGATTTACGCCATCAGCGGCCCGCTTATCGCCATGATCCTGTTTATCATGCCGACGCTGTCGACGTATCTGATCCCTTCCCTGAAACCGTACCGCTCCATTGGCAGCCTGCTGACGCTGATCGTCGGCGTGCTGTGCGTGTCGGTGATGTTTGTTGGCTAGACATACTCGTGCCCGGCGTGCTGCCGGGCGCGTTATTTACGCCCGAATATCGTCATATTCCCGCGTCTTATCAAACTCATGCTTCGCAAACGGGCACAGCGGAATAATTTTGCGGTTCTCACCGCGCATCTTCTCCACCACTTTCGCCACCAGTTGTTTACCGACGCCCTGCCCTTTCAGGCTCTCATCCACATCAGTATGCTCGATAATGCTCAGGTGCTCGCCGGTCGGCACGAAGACAATCTCCGCGACCTGGTTGCCGTTCTCATCATTCACGTAAAACTTGTTATGGCCTTCCAGAATTTCCATGGTTCCTCGCTTATTTTTGGCGATACTTCAGCGCACCGCTCGGGCAGGTATCAATCACGCGTACAACCGTTTCAACGTCCACTTCATCGGGAATGATCCACGGCTTACGTTTCAGATTAAACAGCTTTGCGCTGCCACGCACGCAGTTACCTGAGTGTTTGCAGATCCCGGTATTAAAGTAAACGTCAATTTTCTCGCCGGTATAGGCCCGGTACCCCTCATCCAGTAGTTCTTTATCCATGACATTGCCTCTGTAATTATTATCTTGCTGAATGAAGCATAGCCTTACGGGATCCTGATGGCTATAACGCCGAAAACGAAAAGCCAGGTCACAACTCTTTTCTCGCCAGATTGCGTCCGCTATTGGCACATGTCAGGCTCCGCAAATCTCTCACTTTCATAGGGCTAGCACAGGTGGAATGAAACGCAGACTCTCTTTTCAGGTAAAGCTGTTTTTAGCGCTGGTGTGTTTCTCCTGCCTGCTGTTAGTTCTGCTGGGAACGATCCTGTTTCATTTTATTGACCGACAGCTACACCACGATTTGGGCCAGCGCGCCCGGGTTCAGGCCAGTGAAATCGCCCTGATACCGGGTCTGGGGGAAATGGTGGCAGCCAGAGATATCCCCGGTATCGCCCGCTTAATACAGCCGCTGCGTGCCGAAAGCGATGCCAGCTATATTGTGATTGGCGATACCCGGGAACAGCACCTTTATCATTCGGAATCACCGGAGCGCATTAATTTACCGATGATTGGAGGGGATAATGCGGAGGTGTTAAAAGGCAAAACCATTATTTCCGTGCGTCAAGGCGGGATTGGGGTGTCGCTGCGCAGCAAAGCGCCAATCTTTAATGCGCAGCATCAGGTAATTGGCATCGTCTCGGTCGGCTATCTGACCTCGTATATCGCCAATATTAACGCCCGCATTCTCTGGCAGGCTGGACTGTACGGTATTGCCCTTCTGCTGTTGCTGTTTATTTTCTCCTGGCTGTTTACCCGCAATCTTAAAAAGCAGATGTTCCGCCTTGAGCCGAAAGATATCGCCCAGTTGGTTTTGCAGCAACGCGCGCTATTAGAAGCTATGTACGAGGGGGTATTTGCCATCAATGAAGAGAAGCAGCTGATCTTAATTAACCGGGCAGCCAGGGAGATGCTGGATATTCATCAAAGTGAGAAAGAACTTATCGGCAAACCGCTGGAAGACGTTCTGCAGACGTCGCCGGGCTTTTTATCCCAGCGCTACGCCTCGGTAAGCGCTGGTCGCCACGACCAGATCGCAGTGCTTAACCAGCGAGAGGTGATCGTTAACCGCGTGGCGATTGAGGTCGAACCCGGCGTTGAAAGCGGCTGGGTGTACAGCTTTCGCGACAAAAACGACATTAACACCCTCAGCAGCCAACTGAGCCAGATCAAGCGCTATACGGACAACCTGCGCATTATGCGCCACGAGCAGCTGAACTGGACCGCGACGCTGGTGGGGCTGCTGCAGATGAAACATTATGACGAGGCGATCCGTTACATCCAGGTGCAGTCAGAAGGCGCGCAGCGCGTGCTGGATTTTGTCTCCGCCCATTTTGTCTCTCCGGCCCTGTGCGGGCTGCTGTTAGGAAAATACGTCAGCGCGCGCGAAAAAGGCGTTGAACTGCAGTTTGACCCGGCCTGCCAGCTCACCCGCATGCCCGGCACGCTCAACGAAACGGAGCTAATGTCCATTATTGGTAACCTGCTGGATAACGCGGTGGACGCGACTCTTAAGGCACCGGTCCCCGCGCCGGTGGAACTCTACATTTCTGACCGCAACCAGGAGTTGTTGATAGAGGTGGCAGACAAAGGCTGCGGTGTGGATGAGGCGGTGAAGCCACACATTTTCCGCCAGGGATTCAGCAGCAAACCGGAAAGTGAAAACGACATTGTGGGTACCGAGCACGGTATTGGCCTGTTTCTGGTGGCAGGCTATATCAGGAAAGCGGGCGGCAGCATAGAGATCGCCGACAACACGCCGCAGGGCACCATTTTTTCTGTGTTTATTCCCAATGGACAACCGCATGACCCAACCACTTGACGTTGTGATCGTTGAAGATGAACCGCACCTGGCGGAGCTGCATCGCGAGTATATCGAGCAGAATTTTCACTTGCGCGTGGTGGGCATCGCCGCGTCGATTGAGCAGGCATGCAGCCTGATTCGTCAGCATCAGCCGCGGCTTATCCTGCTGGACAACTATCTCCCGGACGGTAAAGGCGTGGAGCTCATCGATAACCCGCTGTTGAAAAGCTATGAATGCTCGGTGATCTTCATCACCGCCGCCAGCGATATGCAGACCTGCAGCCATGCCATGCGCAGCGGCGCGTTTGACTACCTGATCAAGCCCGTCTTTTTCCAGCGCCTGCACGCCTCGCTGGAGCGGTTTATGCGCTTCGTCCACACCGTGCAGCAGGTGAAGGTAGTCGACCAGCACGCGCTGGATCGTCTGTTTAATCTGCCTGCCGCGGAAGTCTCCATTACGCCGTCGACGAAGGGCATTGAACCCCAAACGCTGGAAAGGATTAAACGCCTGTTCGCCGAACATCCCGACAGCGCGATGTCGGTTGAAGAGGTGGTGGAAAACGTGGGGATCAGCAAAACCACGGGGCGTCGCTACCTGGAATACTGCGTGGAGAGCGGGTTAATCATCGTCGAAATGCTGTATGGCAATATTGGTCATCCACGGCGGCTATACCGCAAAGCCGACGATAAACCGTAATCCGAAACCGTTCGCAGGCAAACGTTCGTGGATTTTATGGTGTTAATTGCTGAAACGATGGTGACAGTCACACTTCGGAATCATTGCCCGCGCCTCCCTATTGTCGGAGGCGCGCTTTACGCTATGTTGACAATTAGTTCCTCAAATGTAACTAAAAGGTTAACTATAATGTCGAACACGTTCCGAATTTCTCTGCTTACCGCTACCGTACTGTTCTCTGCTTCTGCACTCTCTGCCCTGCCGCAGGGCTATCCTGCTGAGTATCAAAAAGTTGTCGATGCCGCCACCAAAGAGGGCAAGGTGGTGATTTACTCCACCACCGACACCAAAGCCGCCGGGCCGCTGATTGCGGGCTTCGAAAAAACCTACCCGGGCATCAAAGTTGAATACAACGACATGAACAGCACCGAGCTGTACAACCGTTTTATCAGCGAACAGGCCTCCGGTGGCGGTAGCGGCGACGTGGTCTGGAGCTCCTCAATGGACACCGGGCTGAAACTCGCCACCGACTACGCCATGGAGTACAAATCGCCGGAGCAAAGTCAGCTGCCGAAATGGGCAGTCTGGAAAGATAAGGCATACGGCACCACCTATGAGCCAGTGGTCTTTATCTACAACAAGCGCCTGATCCCGGCTGGCGACGTGCCGGATTCTCACGCCGCGCTGGCGAAGCTGATTGCCAGCCAGACGGACAAATTCAAGAGCAAAGTCACCACCTACGACATCGAAAAATCGGGTCTTGGCTTTATGCTTTCCGTGCAGGATCACAAGGCCGATCCAAACTACTTTAAAACCCTGGCCGACGTCGCCAAAGGCGGCTTAGCGGTGCAGTCATCAACGGGCACCATGATGGAGAGGGTTTCCTCCGGTGAAAACCTGATCGGCTTTAACATCCTCGGATCCTATGCTGAAGCCCGCGCGAAGAACGATCCTTCTCTCGGCATTTCTTACCCGAAAGATTACACGCTGGTGCTCTCGCGCGTGTCGTTCATCAGCCAGCAGGCGCAAAACAGCAATGCGGCAAAACTGTGGCTGGACTATGTGCTGTCTGAAAAAGGGCAAAGCATTCTGGCCAGTCAGGCGGATATTCCCTCCATCCGTAACGATATCGAAGGCAAAAATGATATTGACGGCCTGACCAAAATCCTCGGTAACGCGCTGAAGCCGATCCCGGTTGATGAAACGCTGCTGGAGTACCTGCAGCCGAAAAAACGCCTGGAGTACATCAAAGAGTGGCGTGCAGCCGCCGCCAAATAAGCGTTCGGGCGCGGCGCACGCCGTCGCGCTCCCTGTCGACTGAGTTCGTTTTATTGGGCTGCAACACCAGGGATACCCCATGAATACATTACGCAGAAAGTGGCAAAGCCTGCCGCGCGGCATCGTCGTGCTGATAACCGCTCTGGTTATCTACACGCCGCTGTCATTTATCGTGATACAGAGCTTCCTGTCCGCTCCGTTCTTTTCTCCGGCAAAAGAGTGGAGCCTTGAATCATTTGGCTTTATCTTCACCGACCCTGATTTCTATAAGGCCCTGAGAAGCGGTTTTATTCTCGCCTTCGGGCTGGTCATCATCGCCATTCCGCTGGGTGGCGTGCTGGCGTTTCTGATGGTTCGCACCGACCTGCCCGGCCGCCGCCTGATTGAACCGCTGATCCTGGTCCCCATTTTCGTATCGCCGATGGTGCTCGGCTTTGGCTATGTGGTGGCTGCCGGTCCCGTGGGCTTTCTGTCCCTGTGGGCGCAGGCGCTGATCGGCTTTGTGCCGTGGAACATCTACGATATGTCGAGCATCGTGGTCATTGCTGGCCTGACGCACGTGCCGCATGCCTATCTCTATATTTCATCCGCGCTGCGCAGCGTCGGCTCTGATGTGGAAGAAGCCGCGCGCATTGCGGGTGCCTCTCCGCTGCAGGTGATGACCTCGGTCAGCCTGCCGATGGTGCGCCCGTCGATCCTGTACGCCATCGTGCTGCTGTTCTTCCTCGGGCTGGAAGTGTTTGGCCTGATGCTGGTGCTCGGCGATCCGGAAGGCAATATGGTGCTGGCAACCTACCTGTACCAGCTGACGAACAAGCTCGGCACACCGTCATATCACCTGATGGCGGCGGTTGCCGTGGTGCTGATTTGCATCACCATCCCGCTGGTGATGCTCCAGCGCCGTCTGATGCGCACCGCCAACCGCTTCGTCACGATGAAAGGGAAAGCCTCACAGGCTCGCGCGTTACCGCTGGGCAAATGGCGCTGGGTTGCCGGGGCGGTGGTTGCCTTCTGGCTCACCGTCACCATCGGCGTGCCGCTGCTCGGCGTGGTGCTGCGCGCGTTTATCTCCAACTGGGGTGTGGGCGTTTCGCTTTGGGATGAGCTTTCGCTGAGCACTTTCCGCACCATCTGGGCACAGCCCAACCTGCTGCGCGCCATCGTCAACTCCATGGCAATTGGGGTGATTGGCGGCGCGCTGGCCGTGGCGTGCTACCTGTTCGTCGGGATTGCGATGCACCGTAAACCGGATAACACCACGCGCTTCCTGGACTACAGCGTGCTGGTGCCGCGCGCCGTGCCTGGCCTGCTTGCCGGTCTGGCGTTCCTGTGGGTGTTCCTGTTCCTGCCGATGTGGCTGGACAACTCGCTGAAATCCGGCTGGCTTTCCGGGTTCGCCTGGACCGACTGGATGCGCGAGAACGTCATCGTCTGGCTGCGTTCGCTGCGCAGCACCATTTTCAGCGTCTGGCTGGCCTATACCGTGGTGTGGATGGCTTACGGGCTGAGGCTTATCTCTTCCACGCTGCTGCAGGTGGGGCCAGAGCTTGAAGAAGCCGCGCGCAGCAACGGGGCGACGCGCGGGCAGATCACCCGTCATGTGACCATTCCCCTCTCCCGCTACGGTCTTATTGGTTCGTGGCTGCTGATGTTTCTGATCTTTGAGCGCGAATACTCAACGGGTGTGTATCTGCTTTCCCCCGGCACGGAGACCATCGGTTCAATGCTGGTTTCCCTCTGGGCCGCGGGTGCCATTGATATCGTGGCGGCGCTCTCTTTCATTAACATCCTGCTGGTCGTGGTAGGTCTGGGCATTGCCCTTCGTTTCGGAGTGAAAATACATGATTGAATTAGCGGTTGACGATCTGCACTTAACCTACGGCGACAATCCTGTTTTAAAAGGTGTCTCCATGAACCTGAAGCGCGGCGAAGTAGTCTCCCTGTTAGGCCCCTCCGGCAGCGGTAAAACCACCCTGCTGCGTGCCGTCGCGGGTCTGGAAAAACCGACGCAGGGGTCGATTGTCATTGGCAACAATAAAGTTTACGACGGCACGCCGCGCAGTGAGATCCCGGCAGAAGAGCGTAACCTGGGGCTGGTGTTCCAGTCCTATGCCCTGTGGCCGCACAAAACCGTGTTTGAGAACGTGGCCTATCCGCTCAAACTGCGTAAAGTTCCGGCCAAAGAGATCCAGCAGCGCGTACAAGACGTGCTGGACCAGCTGGGTCTGGGCCATCTTGGCAAACGTCACCCGCACCAGCTCTCCGGCGGGCAACAGCAGCGCGTGGCGATTGGCCGGGCGCTGGTGTACAACCCACCGGTGATTTTGCTGGACGAGCCGCTTTCCAACCTCGACGCCAAGCTGCGCGAAGAGGCCCGCGTGTTCCTGCGCGAGCTGATTATCAAGCTCGGGTTATCCGCGCTGATGGTGACGCACGACCAGAACGAAGCGATGTCCATATCCGACCGCATCCTGCTGCTTAACAACGGCAAAATTGAGCAACAGGGCACGCCGCAGGAGATGTACGGCTCGCCGAAAACGCTGTTTACCGCCGAGTTTATGGGCAGCAACAACCGCCTGCACGGCAAGGTCACCGAAGTGCGCGACGGCAGAGCGCGTATCGAAGGGAAAGGCTGGGTGCTGTGGGGCCAGGCCGGTGAAGGGGTACAGAGCGGTAATGACGCTACGGCGGTGATCCGGGTCGAACGCGTGGCGGTGGTTGAGGGGCCAGGGGAAAATCAGCTTGAACTGCCGCTGCTCACCAGCATGTATCTTGGCGACCGCTGGGAGTACCTGTTCCGCACGCCGGGAGATGATTTTGTCATTCGCGCGTACGGGCATGAGGTTCGGGATCCGCAGCACTGCCATCTTTCACTGCCGGAGAAGCATGTTTGGGTGTTCCCGAAAGGGTGAGTGTGAGAGGAAAGGCTGCAGGATGCGGCCTTTTCTGTTGTGTATTATGAGTGCATGCAATCTATCATATGTTAAATGGAGCAAAAATTAAGCAGAGAAAAACCTTGTAACAGCAAGTTTTCTCATGCTGGTGAAGCTTAGCACGGAAAGGTTAAGCACATAGCTGGATGAAACATCCCTAAGATATTTGGTGAAGATCAACGCATTTTGCGGAGGGCCTGGGCTGGCGGTCTAGCAGATCACCAACAGTTCCGTGACTGATTATTTTCAGCACCAGAGACGAATACTCAATCGTGTGTTTATCTCATGGTTACCAGTAACATGAATCCACATACTCAAAATCATGTTGAAGAAATCAGCACTCGATCAAATTTTGAATTTTTTTTCTTAATTATTGACATGTCTTCCAGGCCTTACGGTACGAGGACTTAGCCTTTTTTACCCTTTCACAGCCTTAACTTAACGTCAAAATAAACCCTTGTGCACAAAAGAATCATCTCTAAAATATCGACTATGTGGGGCCGCCATTGATTGACCACCCCCACATGTAGTGCTGCGCCTGAATTTTAGGCATAAAAAAAACCGGATTCATTTGCATGAACCCGGCTTACAAAGCATGACCAATACGAGTCGCCAAACCCGTATGAATCTTAGCCTTGCCTTCATTTCTGACGGCTTGATTGTGCCTGGCAAAGAGGATCATGTAAACCATAAAATGACGCTCATAAGGAGCATTGCATGACCATTTGTAAACTGTCACACCGTTACAATACTCTTTTCATCAGCTTACCTCACGATCAAGGTGGTGAAGGTCGCCATAAATGTTGCGGCTGCGCTTACGATCAGGGTTACCGTGCAGGCTTGGCTCGCACAGGGCAAGTTTGGGTAGACTTAGCCGCCTTACCTGATAGCCAAGCGGGAACCGTTCGCCACAAAAGTCCTCAAGCAGCGTTCGCTGATGGTTATCGTGATGGTGTGCGTGAATCTTACCGTCGCGCTGGTTAATGTTGACGAAGGGGCTTCATGCCCCTTCCTTTTTACGGAATAGACCGCCCCAAGTTTTTATAAGATTGACTTTTACGGTTTGAGATCCCCCCATTCATAACGCCTTATTTGCTCTTATCCATTCCCTCTGTAAAATGTTACTTTTGTTAACATCCTAAGGCCTCCCATGAAAAAAGCTCTCATAATCGCGCTTTCGTTATTCTCCTTACCTATACTCGCAGAAGAAGATCAGGGACCTGGAAAATATATTTGTGACATTCGCATATCCAGCCAAGACACAGCTACCAAAATTCTGTCGAGAGCCTCGACTGTTCTTGATAATGAAAATAACTTCATCGTCCAAATGCCCAATGGTGATCAGTTGTATTCCCCTGAACTGGAAAACACTGATGATGGATTAAAACAAAAAGCCGAAAAAGGTGGCGTGACCTTCATTCGCCGTCCAACCTTTGGCGATAGGTTCATTGTAGAAGATGCAAATACAGGGTTCTTCTATAAGATGCGCAACTGTGAGAAGAAATGAGGTAAGTCAGAGAATGAAAAACATAGTATTGGCTGTACTGTGCCTTCTCCCTAGTCTCGCTTTTGCTAACGGATATAAAGTCGTAACGAAAGATGGTGGCAGGTCTTTGACATACTATGCAGGTCAAGTGACTTACTCTCGGCTCGACAAGCAAATAAAATGTACCTTTAAAAGTTCATCCAAAGGCATTGATCAGGAAGGGAATGCCTACAATGCAGACGGTTTTAGTTGCACGAAAGATTTATATGTTGTGACTAAGCTCTGGATTGATACAGGAATGAGGGCAATCATTGAGGTTGATCCAAAGACCGAAAAAAGAGATGTCTTTCAAGTTGATAGCTATAAGCCGTATTAAGGTCTTTATTAGCAATTTTAGACAATAGCGGCCATAAAGCCCCGTTAGTGGTACAAGCAACAAGCGGAGCATAGCGACTGCATCAAGCCAACCTAGTTGGTTTCGCTTTGCGAAAGTCACCAGTGACCAAATAAGATTATCAGAGGGATCACACCTTATCAGGGTGCTCGTGTACCTTTCGGAGCATGAGCGAAGCGCTGGCAGAGCCTGAATTTCGTGTGCAGGTACGTTTCCACTATTCACCTGTTTACGTGGCTCATAGGGTCACACATCGGGCTTAAATGCGTGTGATCAATCTGTTCGGGAGTTATGCCAGGTATGCGGCTTTTTGTTCGTTGTTGTGCTGTCGCGGTAAGATCCAGGAACCACCGCCAGCGTGATGATATGCTCCCTTGTACCACAGACCAATCACGCGACCGGTGCGGGCGTAGAACAATGGGTAGTTTAAGTTGTACCTGCTAACGCGGGGAAACGTAACTAACTGATAAATCATAACTTGTTGATTTATCAAGAGATTGGAGCGGGCGAAGGGAATCGAACCCTCGTATAGAGCTTGGGAAGCTCTCGTTCTACCATTGAACTACGCCCGCTTTGAGGTGCGTAAGGCATTATAGACCTTACGCACCTTCATACAAGCCTCTTCACAACTAACCGGCGATTAAATAATCACTTAGCACTTCGGTTTGCTGCCGGGCGCAGGAAGGTAACGCTGCGGATCGATGGCCGTCGCCTTATAGCGGATCTGGAAGTGCAGCTTCACCGAATCGGTACCGGTGCTGCCCATGGTGGCTATCTTCTGCCCCGCCTTCACGTTCTGCCCGTTGTTAACCAGCATCGTGTCGTTATGCGCGTAGGCGGTGATGTAATCTTCGCCATGCTTAATCATGATGAGGTTACCGTAGCCGCGCAGTTGGTTACCGACGTAAACCACCTTCCCTGCCCCGGAGGCATAAACCGGCGTACCGCGCGCAGCGGCGATATCAATACCCTTGTTGCCACCCTCAGAGAGTGAGTAAGGGGCGACCACTTTACCGCTGGCAGGCCAAATCCAGCAGCGCTGTCCAACCGGCGGCCATGACGATTGCGGTACCTGATAGGACGGCGTCACTTTGGCGGTTTTGCCTTTCGATGAGGATTTTTTGCCCGAGGATGAACTGCCGTTCACCTTGAGCTTTTGCCCCACTTCGATGGTGTACGGCGGAGAGATGTTATTCAGGCGCGCCAGATCCTTCACGCTGGTCCCCGTTGCGCGCGAAATCCGGTACAGCGTATCCCCGCGCTTAACGGTATAGACCGAACCGGAATAGCTACCCATATCCGACGATTTGCTTCCTGAACAGCCAGCCAGGAATAGCGTCAGCGTCAGGCAAAAGATGGCGATGATGGGGTTTCTCGTCAGGCTTCCTGCAAACAAAACAGATCCTCGGTCAGCGTGAATGGCGCACTATGATACCAGCCCGGAGAGATATGGGTCAGCCCTTTTCCGCTCCTGGAAACAAACCGTTCGTATAAGATTGCCGTATAATGCTCCCTGTTGATGGTGCAGAACCATCCGCATCGTTGGCACTGGAGCATGAATGAGTATTCAAGAACACGTTATTTTGGTTAATGACCAGGGAATGGTGATTGGCACTCAGGAAAAATACGCCGCGCATACTGCCCAAACCCCGCTGCATCTGGCGTTCTCATCCTGGCTGTTTAACGCCGAAGGCGAGTGTCTGGTAACCCGGCGCGCACTAAGTAAAAAAGCCTGGCCGGGCGTCTGGACGAACTCCGTCTGCGGTCACCCTCAATCTGGTGAACGGACGGAAGAGGCAATTATCCGTCGCTGCCGCGATGAGATTGGCGCAGAAATTACCGCGATTACGCCTGTCGCCTCAGAATTCCGCTACCGCGAAACGGATCCTTCCGGGATCGTGGAAAACGAGATTTGCCCGGTCTTCGCTGCCCGCGTCACCAGCGAACTGCGAATTAACCATGATGAAGTGATGGCATTTGAATGGGTGACGCTGGAGTCGTTATTCCGCGCGCTGGACGCCGCCCCATGGAGCTTTAGCCCGTGGATGGTGCAGGAAGCAACGGTCGCGCGAGACGCGCTGAGAGCGTTCGCGGCGCAATAAAAAAGCCCCTTTCGGGGCTTTTTTAGCAACATAACGCCTTATTTCACCGGGCGCATTGCCGGGAACAGGATCACGTCACGAATGGTGTGGCTGTTGGTGAACAGCATCACCATACGGTCGATACCAATACCCAGACCTGCGGTTGGCGGCAGGCCGTGCTCCAGCGCGGTCACATAGTCTTCATCGAAGAACATCGCTTCGTCGTCGCCTGCTGCTTTCGCGTCAACCTGATCCTGGAAACGCTGCGCCTGGTCTTCCGCATCGTTCAGCTCGCTAAAGCCGTTACCGATTTCACGGCCGCCGATGAAGAATTCGAAACGGTCGGTGATTTCCGGGTTCTCGTCATTACGACGCGCCAGCGGAGAGACTTCCGCCGGGTATTCGGTAATGAAGGTCGGCTGAATCAGGTGCGCTTCTGCCACTTCTTCGAAGATCTCGGTCACGATACGGCCCAGACCCCAGCTCTTCTCAACCTTGATGCCGATGCTTTCAGCGATGGCCTTCGCAGAGTCGAAGTTATCCAGATCCGCCATGTTGGTTTCCGGACGGTATTTCTTGATCGCTTCGCGCATGGTCAGTTTTTCGAACGGCTTGCCGAAGTCGAAGACTTCTTCACCGTAAGGAACCTGCGTGGTGCCCAGAATGTCCTGCGCCAGGGTACGGAACAGGGATTCGGTCAGCTCGATCAGATCTTTGTAGTCCGCGTACGCCATATAGAGTTCCATCATGGTGAACTCTGGGTTATGGCGAACGGAGATACCTTCGTTACGGAAGTTACGGTTGATTTCGAACACGCGGTCGAAACCACCGACCACCAGACGCTTCAGGTACAGTTCCGGCGCGATACGCAGGTACATGTCCAGGTCCAGGGCGTTGTGATGGGTGATGAACGGACGCGCAGACGCGCCGCCAGGGATCACCTGCATCATCGGGGTTTCCACTTCCATAAAGTCGCGGTTGACCATGAACTGGCGAATACCGGCCATGATCTGGGAGCGAATTTTGAAGGTCTTGCGGGATTCATCGTTAGAGATGAGATCCAGGTAACGCTGACGATAGCGCGCTTCCTGATCCTGCAGGCCGTGGAACTTGTCCGGCAGCGGGCGCAGGGCTTTGGTCAGCAGACGCAGCTCGGTGCAGTGGATAGACAGTTCACCGGTTTTGGTTTTAAACAGTTTACCTTTCGCGCCCAGGATATCGCCCAGGTCCCACTTTTTGAACTGCTCGTTGTAGATGCCTTCCGGCAGGTCGTCACGGGAAACGTACAGCTGAATACGGCCACCAACGTCCTGCAAGGTCACGAAGGAGGCTTTGCCCATGATACGACGGGTCATCATACGGCCCGCAACGGCCACTTCGACGTTCAGCGCTTCCAGCTCTTCGTTCTCTTTACCGTCGAAGTCAGCGTGCAGTTGGTCTGAGGTGTGGTCACGACGAAAATCATTCGGGAACGGCACGCCCTGCTCGCGCAGCGCTGCCAGCTTCTCGCGGCGGGTTTTCAGTTCGTTGTTAAGATCGACTACCGCGTCAGCGCCCTGTGCTTGTTGTTCAGACATGTTGGTTCCTCATAACCCTGCTTTCAAACTTGCTTCGATAAATTGGTCCAGGCTGCCGTCCAGCACCGCCTGCGTGTTGCGGGTTTCAACCCCGGTACGCAGGTCTTTGATGCGGGAGTCATCAAGGACGTAAGAACGGATCTGGCTGCCCCAACCGATGTCGGACTTGTTGTCTTCCATCGCCTGTTTCTCAGCATTTTTCTTCTGCATCTCCAGCTCATAAAGCTTCGCTTTCATCTGCTTCATGGCCTGGTCTTTGTTCTTATGCTGGGAACGGTCGTTCTGGCACTGTGTTACCAGCCCGGTTGGAATGTGGGTAATACGCACCGCAGATTCCGTACGGTTAACGTGCTGACCACCCGCGCCGGACGCACGGTAAACGTCAATACGCAGGTCCGCCGGGTTAATTTCGATATCGATATCTTCGTCAACTTCCGGGTAAACAAACGCAGAGCTGAAGGAGGTATGACGACGGCCACCGGAGTCGAACGGGCTCTTACGCACCAGGCGGTGAACGCCGGTTTCGGTACGCAGCCAGCCATAGGCGTAGTCGCCAATGATCTTGATAGTGACGGATTTAATACCGGCCACTTCACCTTCAGACTCTTCGATAATTTCGGTTTTGAAGCCGCGCGCTTCCGCCCAACGCAGATACATACGCGTCAGCATGCTGGCCCAGTCCTGCGCTTCGGTACCGCCAGAACCTGCCTGAATATCGAGATAGCAGTCGGCGCTGTCGTATTCGCCGGAGAACATGCGACGGAATTCCAGCTGTGCCAGCTTCTCTTCCAGCCCGTCGAGTTCTGCCACGGCTTCGTTAAAGGTTTCTTCGTCGTCGGCTTCGACGGCCAGCTCCAGCAAACCGGAAACATCTTCCAGCCCCTGAGCCATTTGATCCAGCGTATCTACGATAGCTTCGAGAGAGGAACGCTCTTTACCCAGCGCCTGTGCGCGTTCAGGTTCGTTCCAGACGTCCGGCTGTTCCAGCTCGGCGTTTACTTCTTCAAGACGCTCTTTCTTGGCATCGTAGTCAAAGATACCCCCTAAGAACGTCAGAGCGCTCCGTGAGGTCCTGAATACGGTTTTTTACCGGATTAATTTCAAACATGGTCTGTTTTCTTTTATGGACTTGTCAAAATGCGGTGATAAGAGCGGGATTGTACCGAATCCACGCCCTTTTTTATAGAGATTACTGCCGCTAAATTGGCCAGATATTGTCGATGATGATCTGAAGGGTGCGGTTACCGCGAAACTCGTTGATATCCAGTTTGTACGCCAGCTCGACCTCGCGCACGCCGTTGTCCGGCCAGATGGAGGTGTCAACGTTGAAGGCGATGCCGTCCAGCAGCGGTCCGCCGCCCACCGGCTCAACCATCACTTTCAGGTGGCGTTCGCCAACGATACGCTGCTGCAGCAGGCGGAATCGCCCGTCGAACAGCGGTTCCGGGAACATCTGCCCCCATGGACCGGCATCGCGCAGCATCTGCGCCACGTCCATCGTCATCTCAAGCGGTGAAAGCTCGCCATCGGACACCACTTCACCCTGCAGCAGGGCCGGGTCAATCCAGTCGGTGACCAGCTCGCCGAACAGGCGCTGGAATTCGTCGAACTTAGCCTCTTCCAGCGACAAGCCTGCCGCCATCGCGTGACCGCCAAACTTAATCATCAGACCGGGATAAAGCGTATCCAGACGCTCCAGCGCATCGCGCATGTGCAGCCCCTGAATCGAACGGCCAGAGCCTTTCAGCGTGCCGTCACCCGCGGGCGCAAACGCAATCACCGGGCGGTGGAAGCGCTCTTTAATGCGCGACGCCAGAATACCGACCACGCCCTGATGCCACTCGGGGTGGTACATCGCCAGCCCGCCCGGCAGCGTATCGCCGCTGCGCTCAAGTTTTTCGCACAGGGTCAGCGCTTCGGCCTGCATCCCCTGCTCAATCTCTTTACGGGTCTGGTTCAGGGCGTCCAGCTCGTTGGCCAGCACGCGCGCTTCGCCGATGTTGTCGCACAGCAGCAGCGCCACGCCGACGGACATATCGTCCAGCCTTCCGGCAGCGTTCAGACGCGGCCCGAGGGCAAAGCCCAGGTCGCTTGCCGCCAGCTTAAGCGGATCGCGGTTGGCAATCTCCAGCAGCGCCTTAATTCCGGGACGGCACTTGCCCGCGCGAATACGGCTTAAGCCCTGCCAGGTCAAAATGCGGTTATTGGCATCAAGAGGTACCACGTCCGCCACGGTGCCCAGCGCCACCAGGTCGAGGTATTCGGCCAGGTTTGGAACGGCAATGCCGCGGGATTCGAACCAGCCCTTATCGCGTAAGAGAGTACGCAACGCCAGCATCAGATAAAACGCCACGCCCACGCCGGCGAGGGATTTCGACGGGAAATCGCAGTCGCGCAGGTTGGGGTTAATAATCGCTTCTGCTGCGGGGAGCGTATCGCCGGGCAGGTGATGATCGGTGACCAGCACCGGGATCCCCAAAGCGTGAGCATGATCGACGCCCGCATGGGAGGAGATCCCGTTGTCGACGGTCATGATCATCTGCGCACCGCGGGCATGGGCCTGATCGACCACCTCCGGGCTGAGGCCATAGCCGTCTTCAAAGCGGTTCGGCACCAGATAGGTGACGTTATCGCAGCCCAGCGCGCGCAGGCTGAGCACGCTCAGGGCGGTGCTGGTTGCGCCGTCGGCGTCGAAATCCCCTACCACCACAATGCGCGTTCCCTCACGAAGCGCGTTGTAGAGCATTTCGGTAGCTTTCTCGATACCGTTCAGCTGCTGCCAGGGCAGCATCCCTTTCACGCTGCGCTCAAGATCCTCTGCGCGACGCACGCCGCGGCTGGCGTAGAGGCGCTTTAGCAGCGGCGGGAGATCGTCCGGTAAATCAACGTGTTCAACCGCCTCGCGGCGGCGCAATTTGATGGGGGCTTTCACGCGAATTATTTACCACCAAACTGTTTCTGGTGCGCGTCGAGAAACTCTTTCATCTCTTTCGGTCCCTGATAGCCCGGAACAACATAGCCGTTACTCAGGACAATCGCTGGCGTACCGCTCACGCCAAACTGCACGCCCAGCGCATAGTGGTTAGCAATGTCGATGTCGCAGGAGGCAGGCTTAACGTCTTTACCGTTCATCGCGTCATCAAACGCTTTGTTGCGGTCTTTGGAACACCAGATCGCTTTCATGTCCTGCTCTGGCTGGCTCTGTACGCCTGCGCGCGGGAAGGCCAGGTAACGCACGGTAATGCCCAGCGCGTTATAGTCCTTCATCTGTTCATGCAGCTTGTGGCAGTAGCCACAGGTGATGTCGGTGAAGACGGTAATCACATGTTTTTCCTGCGCCGCTTTATAGACGATCATCTCTTTTTCGAGCGCGTTCAGATTTTTCATCAGCAGCTGGTTGGTGACGTTCACCGGCTGCGCGCCGCTCACGTCGTACAGCGGTCCCTGAATAAAGTGTTTGCCGTCTTCGGTGACGTACAGCACGCCGCTGTTGGTCAGTACGGTTTTCATACCGGCAACCGGCGCAGGCTGGATGTCGCTACTGGTGACGCCAAGCTTAGCCAGAGACTGTTTGATGGCGGCGTCATCCGCATGGGCGAAGCCGGTAAATGAGGCTGCCAGCAGGGTGAACAGCACAAAAGACTTTTTCATAATTGATCCTGTTACAATTTGTCGGCACTCACGCACGAGGGTGGTGCTGTTGGTGTAGCTGCCGCAGGCGTTCCGTCGCGACATGGGTGTAAATTTGCGTCGTTGAAAGATCGCTGTGTCCCAGCAGCATCTGCACCACGCGTAAATCTGCGCCGTGGTTTAACAGATGCGTCGCGAAGGCGTGACGCAATACGTGCGGCGAAAGCTTTTCACTGTCGATACCCGCCAGTGTGGCGTAATGCTTGATGCGATGCCAGAACGTTTGTCGCGTCATCTGCTGCGCGCGCTGGCTCGGAAACAGGACGTCGATAGACGCGCCATTGAGCAGCCAGGGGCGGCCATGCTCAAGATACGTCTCCAGCCAGTAAACCGCCTCTTCTCCCAGCGGAACCAGCCTTTCCTTGTTTCCTTTACCGATGACGCGCACCACGCCCTGACGCAGGCTGATGTCGCTCATCGTCAGGCCAACCAGTTCCGAAACGCGCAAGCCGGTAGCATACAATAGCTCAAGCATGGCTTTATCGCGTAACTCCAGCGGCAGGTCAACAGCCGGTGACTGTAATAATCTCTCAACTTGTGCTTCGCTGAGATCTTTCGGCAGCCGCTGCGGGAGTTTCGGGGATGCCAGCAGCGCGCTGGGATCGTCTTCGCGAATCTTCTCCCGATAAAGATGCTGGAAAAGCCGACGCATTGCGCTGAGCAAGCGTGCAGAGCTGGTGGCTTTGTACCCTCCTTCTACGCGTTCAGCGAGCAGCGCCTGCAGGTCGTCGCTTTGCGCGCTCGCAAGCGATAGCTCCCGACGCGCCAGCCACTCGACCAGCATGGTGAGATCGCGCCGGTAGGCACTGAGGGTATTCTCGGCCAGATTTTTCTCCAGCCACAGCGCGTCGAGAAACTGTTCAACGAGTGCGAGATCCTTTTCCACATCAGCCCCTTTGATTTTGCAGTCAGGCCATTATGCCTGATTGCGACCGGTTTCTGGTACACTACGCGCAAAGTCATAGCAAGAATTGAGATAGTTACGCGATGAATATTGGTCTGTTCTATGGTTCCAGCACCTGCTACACCGAAATGGCGGCGGAGAAAATTCGCGACATCATTGGCCCGGAACTGGTGACGTTGCATAACCTGAAAGATGACGCGGTCGCCTTGATGGAGCAGTACGATGTGCTGATTCTGGGCATCCCAACCTGGGACTTTGGTGAGATACAGGAAGACTGGGAAGCCATCTGGGATCAGCTCGATTCTGTCAATTTCGACGGTAAAATTATTGCGATGTACGGCATGGGTGACCAGTTAGGCTACGGCGAATGGTTCCTGGACGCACTCGGCATGCTGCACGATAAGCTGGCACCAAAAGGGGCGGCGTTTATCGGCTACTGGCCAACCGAAGGGTATGAATTCACCAGTAAAAAGCCGATTATTGCCGACGGCGAGCTGTTTGTCGGGCTCGCGCTGGATGAAACCAATCAGTACGATCTCAGCGACGAGCGCCTGCAGGCCTGGTGCGAGCAGATCCTCGGCGAAATGGCAGAAAAATTCAGCTAACGCGCGTTACTCCTGCGTCGGCTGTTGCAGCAACATCCGGCGCAGATCCCGCCATTCTGATGCGTCCATACTGTCCGCCGCCAGCCACAGGTGCTGGCAACGTCCGCCCCCCACTTTGCGTAACCGTAACATCATCCCGGCGTTAAGCATCCAGGGCACACCGAGAATATCCCACTCTTTTCCCTGCCAGCGCAGGCGGGAATCCATTAGCAGCTTAATCTCGCCCTGACGCGCGTTAATGCGACGCTGGCTGCGTACGCTGTCAAAAACAACAAACGAAAGTAATAGCAGCCACAGCGGCGTATAGCTGAGCGGCCACGGCATGAGTAAAACGATGGCCGCAACCAGGCCGTGGAGCAATAAAGACATCCACTGCGAGCGCCACGAGACGCGAAGATCAGATTGCCACAGGACCACGTTCCCGATTCCGTGTTTGAATTAATTGCACCATCCGTTGCAACTCGGTGTCGGCGGGTTTGCCGTGGTTCATCAGCCAGTTGAATAAATCCGGATCGTCAGACTCAAGCAGGCGAACAAACAGACGCTTATCATCATCGCTTAAGCTGTCGTACTCATATTCGAAGAAAGGCATGATGGAAATATCAAGTTCACGCATTCCGCGACGGCATGCCCAGTGAATACGGGCCTTGTTGTTAATATCCATGTTCAGTTTCCTGCATTACGTTTGGCACAGTCGGTACCCCGTTTGCTGTTCTTAATTTCTCTACGGGGACACCAGCTAGTGTAACGTGTTTTTGACCGTTTCATTACTGGAATATTGCGTTTGACGAGCTGGATTCCAGAATAATCCCTACATAGACAGCGGATTACACTATTTTGCGTAGCGCTACGCATAACCCGTTTATGGCACAAATGGTCTGCTGAAAGCGCTTGCAATGCCTGCAGGCTCTTTTACCATTAGGCATTATCAAAGCGTTAAGCAATTCAGGATACCGTTATGGCCTTTACACCATTTTCTCCTCGCCAGCCCGCCGCCTCTGCGCGTCTGCCGCTGACGCTTATTTCTCTTGATGACTGGGCGCTGGCAACCCTCTCCGGCGCCGACGCCGAAAAATACCTGCAGGGTCAGGTGACTGCGGATGTTGCGCAGTTGACTGAACACCAGCATCTGCTGGCCGCGCACTGCGATCCTAAGGGCAAAATGTGGAGCAACCTGCGTCTCTTCCGCCGTCAGGACGGTTTTGCCTTTATTGAGCGCCGCAGCCTGCGCGATGCGCAGCTCAAAGAACTGAAAAAATACGCGGTCTTTTCCAAAGTCACCATCGCCCCGGACGATGAACATGTTCTGCTGGGCGTGGCGGGCTTCCAGGCGCGTGCGGCGCTGAAAAACCTGTTTGCTGAACTGCCGGATGCAGAAAAACAGGTGGTCAGCGAGGGCGCAACTTCCATCCTGTGGTTTGAACACCCGGCAGAGCGCTTCCTGTTAGTCACGGATGCCGCAACAGCCGAACGCGTGACCGAGGCGCTGCGCGGCGAAGCGCAGCTCAACAACAGCCAGCAGTGGCTGGCGCTGAACATCGAAGCGGGTCTGCCTGTAATTGACGCAGCCAACAGCGCGCAGTTTATTCCTCAGGCAACTAACCTGCAGGCGCTGGGGGGCATCAGCTTTAAAAAAGGCTGCTACACCGGCCAGGAAATGGTCGCGCGTGCAAAATTCCGTGGGGCAAACAAACGCGCGTTGTGGACACTGGCAGGCCATGCCAGCCGCGTACCGGAAGCAGGTGAAGACTTAGAACTGAAGATGGGCGACAACTGGCGCCGCACCGGTACCGTGTTAGCCGCAGTCCAGCTGGACGATGGCCGTCTTTTGGTACAGGCTGTAATGAACAACGACATGGAAGCGGACAGCGTGTTCCGCGTGCGCGACGACGCGAATACGTTGAGTATTGAGCCGCTACCGTATTCACTGGAAGAGTGATGCTCTATCGCCCGGTGGCGCTGCGCTTACCGGGCCTACGGGTGCAAATCCAGGTCGGGTAAGGCGAAGCCGCCACCCGACAACAAACTAAACCTGCCCCACGTACAAATAAATCGCCAAAAAGTGGCACACGCTGCCGCCCAGCACAAAGCCGTGCCAGATGGCATGGTTGTATGGAATGCGCTTGCAGACGTAGAAAATAACCCCCAGCGAGTAGACCACACCGCCCACCGCCAGCAGCGTTACCCCGCCGACCGCCAGCTTAATCGCCAGCTGATACACCACAATCAGCGACAGCCAGCCCATCGTCAGATAGGTGACCAGCGACAACACTTTAAACCGGTGCGCAATGGTCAGCTTAAACAGGATCCCCAGCAGCGCCAGGCTCCAGATAACAATCATCAGGCCGCGCGACAGCGGTGAGTTTAGCCCCACCAGCAGGAAAGGCGTATAGGTACCCGCAATCAGCAGATAGATAGCGCAGTGGTCAAATTTCTTAAGCCATATTTTGGCCCGCTGATGCGGAATCGCGTGATAGAGCGTCGAGGCCAGGAACAGCAGGATCATACTTCCGCCATACAGGCTATAGCTGGTAATGGCCATCGCGCTGGCATTGGTATCCACCGCCTGTACCAGCAATAACACTAAACCGACAATCCCAAACACCAGGCCAATGCCGTGGCTGATGCTGTTGGCTACTTCCTCAGCCAGCGAATATCCCTGTGCGATTAATGGTCTGCTCGCCATACTAAACTCCGGGAAAACTAAGATGATTATTCATCGCATGACTATGCTAACTGAGAATGATTCCAGTGAACACCTGTTAGCTAAAATAATTTTAAAGTAAATTTTTACAATAAAAATCAAATACATAAATAAATAATTCACCTGACATTTGTTCACATAAAAATTTAAGCGTTACTAATCAATGGCATAAAATTGGCTCCTGCCGTCTGGCTGCATGATATGATGGATAAATGAGGTCTGAATGAGAGTTTTGCCACTGTGAGTATGTTCACCCACTCCGCCATTGCCAGTCTCAATAACCTGGAAATGATGGTCTACAACTATGTCATCAAAAACCGGGACAAAGTGATGTACATGACCATCCGCGAGCTGGCGGATGCGGCCGGCGTCTCAACCACCACTATCCTGCGCTTTTGCCGCAAGCTCAACTGCGAAGGGTATTCTGAATTTCGCGTGCGCTTTAAGCTCTATCTTGAGCAGAACGAGCCCCAGCAGGCGAATTTCGGCGCCAGCGAAATTATCAGCTTCTTTAAAAGCGTGAATAATGAAGAGTTCGACGCGCTATTAAATGACGCGGTAAATATCATTTTGTCTTCCGAGCGAATTATATTTGTCGGGGCGGGCACGTCAGGCTCTTTGGCCAAATATGGCGCACGCTTCTTTTCAAATATTGGTAAATTCAGTAATCATATTGATGACCCTTATTTCCCGGTTACCAATGATATGGCGAAAAATGCGCTGGCGATTGTGCTCTCCGTCTCGGGCGAAACCGAGGAGATCCTGCGCTTCGCCAGCCAGTTCAGCCTGCATCACTGCAAGGTGCTCTCTATCACCAGCCACGAGCACTCGCGTCTGGCAAAACTGGCGGACTTTAATCTCTCCTGGCACGTTCCCCAGACGCGAATTGGCGGCGTCTACGATATCACCACGCAAATTCCCGTTATCTATATTCTGGAATCTCTCGGACGCAAGCTGGCGAAGAAATTGACGGAATAAAACACCCTGTTTTTTCGATGTGACAAATCACAATTTTCGCAAATTGTTATATCGTGACATTCAATTTCGCTTTGCTAGACTCAATGCCAATAAGCCATTTATTGAGAATAGCAGCGATGAAAAAAATAACCTTACCGAAAGATTTTTTATGGGGCGGCGCGGTTGCCGCTCATCAGGTTGAAGGCGGCTGGAACAAAGGCGGCAAAGGGCCAAGCATTTGCGACGTGCTGACCGGCGGCGCACACGGCGTGCCGCGCGAAATCACGCAGGAGGTGGTGCCGGGTAAATACTACCCAAACCACGAAGCCATCGACTTCCACGGCCACTATAAAGAAGACATCAAGCTATTTGCCGAGATGGGCTTCAAGTGTTTCCGTACCTCTATCGCCTGGACGCGCATCTTCCCGAAAGGTGACGAAACGCAGCCAAACGAAGAAGGGCTGAAGTTTTACGACGACATGTTCGATGAGCTGCTGAAGTACAACATCGAACCGGTGATCACCCTCTCCCACTTCGAAATGCCGCTGCACCTGGTGCAGGAGTACGGTAGCTGGACCAACCGCAAAGTGGTCGATTTCTTCGTGCGCTTCGCGGAAGTGGTGTTTGAGCGCTACAAGCACAAGGTCAAATACTGGATGACCTTCAACGAAATCAACAACCAGCGAAACTGGCGCGCCCCGCTGTTCGGCTACTGCTGCTCGGGCGTGGTCTACACCGAACATGACAACCCGGAAGAGACCATGTACCAGGTGCTGCACCACCAGTTTGTGGCCAGCGCCCTGGCGGTGAAAGCCGCGCGCCGCATCAACCCGGAGATGAAAGTCGGCTGCATGCTGGCGATGGTGGCGCTCTATCCGTTCTCCTGCAAGCCGGAAGACGTGATGTTCGCCCAGGAATCCATGCGCGAGCGCTATGTCTTTACCGACGTCCAACTGCGTGGTTACTACCCGTCCTACGTGCTGAACGAGTGGGAGCGCCGCGGCTTTTCCATCAAAATGGAGGCGGGCGACGAGCAGATCCTGCGTGAAGGTACCTGCGACTACTTAGGCTTCAGCTACTACATGACCAACGCGGTGAAGGCGGAAGGCGGCACAGGTGACGCCATTTCCGGCTTTGAAGGCAGCGTGCCGAACCCGCACGTGAAGGCGTCCGACTGGGGCTGGCAGATTGACCCGGTGGGCCTGCGTTATTCCCTGTGCGAACTTTACGAGCGTTACCAGAAGCCGCTGTTTATCGTTGAAAACGGCTTCGGCGCCTACGATAAGGTGGAAGAAGACGGCAGCATCAACGATGACTATCGCATCGACTATCTGCGTGCCCACGTGGAAGAGATGATCAAAGCCGTCACGCATGATGGCGTGGATCTGATGGGCTATACGCCGTGGGGCTGCATCGACTGCGTGTCGTTCACCACCGGTCAGTACAGCAAGCGCTACGGCTTTATCTACGTCAACAAGCACGACGACGGCACGGGCGACATGTCGCGCTCCCGTAAGAAGAGCTTCGAGTGGTATAAAGGCGTGATTGCCAGCAACGGCGAGAAACTTTAACGCTGGGCGCCATTACGCTTGATCCCCTCTCCCCTTTGGGGAGAGGGTTAGCATGAGGGGTTTACTTCCCGCCAGCCAGCTCGATAAAACTGCCCGTCACGTAAGACGCCTTCTCGCTCAGCAGCCAGACAATCGCCTGCGCCACCTCTTCCGGCTGGCCGCCGCGCTGCATCGGCAGTAACGATTTCACACGATCCACTCGCCCCGGCTCTCCGCCGGAAGCATGGATATCGGTATAAATCAGCCCAGGCCGCACGCAGTTCACGCGAATGCCCTGCGCCGCCACCTCCAGCGATAGCCCGGTTGTCAGCGAATCTACCGCGCCTTTGGAAGCAGCGTAATCGACATACTCACCCGGCGCGCCCAGACGAGACGCGGCGGAAGAGACATTCACAATCGCCCCGCCCTTGCCGCCATGCTTGATGGACATGCGTTTCACCGCTTCACGACAGCAGAGAAAATAGCCCGTGACGTTGGTCGCCAGCACGCGGTTAATGCGCTCTGCGGATAGATTCTCGATGGTGGATTGCTCAAACAGAATGCCTGCATTATTGACCAGCGCGCGAAGCGGCTCACCTTCACGATCGATGCTGTCAAACATCGCCAGCACCTGAGCTTCATCGCTGATGTCCGCACGCACGGCAAACGCTTTACCGCCGGCCTCAACGATCTGTTTAATCACGTCCGTCGCGGCTTTAATGTTGTGGTGATAGTTCACCGCCACGGTGTAGCCTTCGCGCGCCAGCTGCAGCGCAGTGGCTTTCCCAATGCCCCGGCTCGCGCCGGTGACCAGTGCAATTGCCATTCACAACCTCCAGATAAAAAAAAGCCGGGTGGCGCTTACGCTTACCCGGCCTACAGTATGGCAAATAATTACTGGTATTCGCTCATCGGCACGCAGGAGCAGAACAGATTACGGTCGCCGTAAACGTCATCAAGACGCTTCACGGTCGGCCAGTATTTGTTTGCCACGCCTGCCGGGAAGACCGCCAGCTCGCGGGAGTAACCGTGGTTCCACTCTGCCACCATCTCGTGCTGGGTATGCGGGGCGTTGACCAGCGGGTTATCTTCCAGCGTCCATTCGCCGTCCTGCACGCGGTCGATCTCCATGCGGATGGCCAACATCGCGTCGATAAAGCGGTCCAGCTCGGCTTTGCTTTCAGACTCGGTCGGCTCCACCATCAGCGTCCCCGCAACCGGGAACGACATGGTTGGCGCGTGGAAGCCGTAGTCGATCAGACGCTTGGCGATATCCAGCTCGCTGATGCCGGTCTGCTCTTTCAGCGGACGAATATCCAGAATGCACTCGTGCGCCACGCGACCGTCGCGGCCGGTATAGAGCACCGGGAAGGCAGACTTCAGGCGAGTCGCAATGTAGTTGGCGTTCAGAATAGCCACCTGGCTCGCCTGCTTCAGCCCTTCCGCGCCCATCATGCGGATGTACATCCAGCTGATTGGCAGGATTGATGCGCTACCGAACGGGGCCGCAGAGACCGCGCCCTGACGGGTCAGCATGCCTTCAATCTGCACCACGCTGTGGCCCGGCACAAACGGCGCCAGGTGCGCTTTCACGCCGATTGGTCCCATGCCCGGGCCGCCACCGCCGTGCGGAATGCAGAAGGTTTTATGCAGGTTCAGGTGCGACACGTCCGCGCCGATAAAGCCCGGAGAGGTAATGCCCACCTGAGCGTTCATGTTCGCGCCGTCGAGGTATACCTGACCGCCAAACTGGTGCACCACTTCGCACACTTCACGGATGGTCTCTTCGTACACGCCGTGGGTGGACGGGTAGGTCACCATGATGCAGGAGAGCTTGTCGCCCGCCTGCTCGGCTTTCGCACGCAGGTCGGCCAAATCGATGTTGCCGTTCTTATCGCACGCGACCACCACCACTTCCATGCCCGCCATCTGGGCTGAGGCCGGGTTGGTGCCGTGGGCGGAGCTTGGGATCAGGCAGATATCGCGGTGACCTTCGTTACGGCTTTCGTGATAGTGACGGATCGCCAGCAGGCCCGCGTATTCACCCTGCGCGCCGGAGTTCGGCTGCATGCAGAGCGCGTCGTAACCGGTCAGCTTCACCAGCCAGTCTGAAAGCTGGTTGATCATCATGTGATAGCCTTCCGCCTGTTCTGGCGGGCAGAACGGGTGCAGTTCGGAGAACTCAGGCCAGGTAATCGGGATCATCTCTGCCGCGGCGTTCAGCTTCATGGTGCAGGAGCCCAGCGGGATCATCGCCTGGTTCAGCGCCAGATCCTTGCGCTCCAGAGAGTGCATATAGCGCATCATCTCGGTTTCGCTATGATAGCGATTGAACACCGGGTGAGTCAGGATCGCGTCATTGCGCAGCATGCTTTCCTGAATGGAGCGGCTGTCGAGCGCGACCTCTTTGTCGAGCGTATCAACGTCCAGACCGTGTGCGTCGCCCAGCAACACGCTGAACAGGCTCAGGATATCGTCGCGAGTGGTGCTTTCATCCAGCGTAATGCCGACCGCGTTGTGGATGTCGCTGCGCAGGTTGATTTCTGCTGCATTCGCGCGCGCCAGCACGGCGGCTTTGTCTGCCACTTCAACGCACAGGGTGTCGAAGTAGTGCGCGTGGCGCAGCTTGAGGCCCTTCTGCTGCAGGCCGCAGGCCAGAATATCGGCCAGGCGGTGAATGCGGCTGGCAATGCGCTTCAGGCCAGCCGGACCGTGGAATACCGCATACAGGCTGGCGATGTTTGCCAGCAGTACCTGGGAAGTACAGATGTTGGAGTTCGCTTTCTCGCGGCGGATATGCTGCTCGCGGGTCTGCATCGCCATGCGCAACGCGGTATTACCGGCAGCATCTTTTGACACGCCAATGATACGGCCTGGCATGGAGCGTTTGAATTCATCTTTCGCGCCGAAGAACGCCGCGTGCGGGCCGCCGTAGCCCATCGGCACGCCGAAGCGCTGCGCGGAGCCGAATACAATATCCGCGCCCTGTTTGCCCGGCGCCGTCAGCAGCACCAGCGCCATAAAATCGGCGGCAACGCTGACAACCACTTTGCGGGATTTCAGCTCGGCAATCAGCGCGCCGTAGTCGTGAACTTCGCCGGTGGTACCCACCTGCTGCAGCAGCACGCCGAAGACGTCCTGGTGATCCAGCACTTTGTCGGCGTCGTCGACGATCACCTCAAAGCCGAAGGTTTCTGCACGGGTGCGCACCACGTCCAGCGTCTGGGGATGCACGTCCGCCGCCACGAAGAAGCGGTTAGCATTTTTCAGCTTGCTCACGCGCTTTGCCATCGCCATCGCTTCGGCAGCGGCGGTCGCTTCATCCAGCAGAGAGGCGGAAGCGATATCCATACCGGTCAGATCCAGCGTCACCTGCTGGAAGTTCAGCAGCGCTTCCAGACGCCCCTGGGAGACTTCTGGCTGATAAGGGGTGTAAGCGGTGTACCAGCCCGGGTTTTCCAGCATGTTGCGCAGGATAACCGGCGGTAACTGCACGTTGGTGTAGCCCATGCCAATGTAAGACTTATAGCGCTTGTTGAGGCCTGCAATAGCCTTCAGCTCCGCCAGCGCGGCGAACTCCGTGGTGGCTTCCCCTACCTGAGGCGGCGTGGCAAGCTGGATGTCTTTTGGCACAATCTGGCCGATCAGTGCGTCTAATGAATCCGCGCCAACCGTCTTCAGCATCTCCTGCTGTTGCTGAGCATCCGGCCCAATGTGACGTTCAATGAAGGCGCCACGGTTTTCAAGCTGGCTTAAAGTCTGTGTCATGAGCGATGGTTCCTGAAACGTGCAGTGAATCGTAGTTATCTGTAACGCTGTTGCCCGGTGGCGCTACCGCTTACCGGGCCCTGTAAGCCGGATAAGCGCAGCGCCATCCGGCACAACGTTATTCGTCTTCCAGTAGTGCTTCGTACGCGGTTGCATCCAGCAGCGCGGCAACTTGCGATTCGTCGCTGGCTTTGATCTTGAAGATCCAGCCGCCCTCATACGGCTCGCTGTTGACCAGCTCTGGCGAATCGCTCAGCGCGTCGTTGACCGCAACAATCTCGCCGCTTACCGGTGCGTAGATGTCTGATGCCGCTTTTACGGACTCCGCCACGGCGCAGTCGTCGCCCGCGCTAACGGTCGTGCCCACGTCAGGCAGGTCAACAAACACCATGTCGCCCAGCAGCTCCTGCGCGTGCTCGGTGATCCCTACGGTGTAAGTGCCGTCCGCCTCTTTGCGCAGCCACTCGTGTTCTTTGCTGTATTTCAGTTCTGCTGGCACATTGCTCATTGAAGTTCTCCTGATAAAAATAGTTAGGCGACCGGCTTACCGGCGCGAACAAAAATCGGTTTGGTCACGTGGACCGGCATTTCGCGGTTGCGGATTTGCACTACCGCCGTGTCGCCAATGCCTGCCGGCACGCGTGCCAGTGCAATACTGTAGCCCAGCGTCGGGGAGAAGGTTCCGCTGGTGATCACGCCTTCGCGATGATTGCCGTCAGCATCGGTAAAGCGCACCGGCAGCTCGCCGCGCAGCACGCCTTTTTCCTTCATCACCAGGCCAACCAGCTGGTCGGTACCCTTCTCGCGCTGCATCTCCAGCGCTTCACGGCCAATAAAATCACGGTCAGCCGGTTCCCACGCGATGGTCCAGCCCATGTTGGCCGCCAGCGGAGAGACGCCTTCATCCATTTCCTGACCGTAGAGATTCATCCCCGCTTCCAGACGCAGCGTATCGCGCGCGCCCAGGCCCGCAGGCTTCACGCCCGCTTCTACCAGCGCACGCCAGAAATCGGCAGCTTTCTCGTTCGGCATCGCAATTTCGTAGCCCGCTTCACCGGTATAGCCGGTGGTGGCAATAAACAGATCCCCCGCCTGCACGCCGAAGAACGGCTTCATGCCTTCGGTGGCGGTGCGCTGCTCGTCGCTGAACAGAGACGCGGCTTTTGCCTGCGCGTTCGGCCCCTGCACGGCGATCAGCGACAGATCGTCACGGACGGTGATGTCGACGGCGTAGGGTTCGGCGTGTTGGGTGATCCAGGAGAGGTCTTTTTCGCGGGTGGCGGAGTTTACAACGAGGCGGAAGAAATCTTCGGTGAAGTAGTAGACGATAAGGTCGTCAATCACGCCGCCCGAGGCATTGAGCATGCCGGTATAGAGCGCTTTACCCGGCGTCTTCAGTTTGGCGACGTCGTTTGCCAGCAGATAACGCAAAAACTCCCGGGTGCGGCTACCGTGCAGATCGACAATCGTCATGTGGGACACGTCGAACATACCGGCATCGGTGCGCACCGCGTGGTGCTCATCAATCTGCGAGCCGTAGTGCAGCGGCATCATCCAGCCATGGAAGTCCACCATGCGGGCGCCGCATAACACGTGTTGTTCGTACAAAGGAGTCTGTTGAGCCATCTTGTCCTCGTTGAAAAATTCACCGTGAAACCCGGTATCGGCCTCGTTCCCGAATGCCGACGCAAACGTTCTCTTTTACCTGAACTTACCACCGAAACCGGCGATTAACCATAAGGTAAAACGGGTCATCACATTAGCTTATGACCAAAAAACGCTGAAAAGCCTACAGAGTTATTCACTGGAAAAATGCGATTAACCCCGCACAAAATTAACAATGATCTAACAGGATTTAGCACATGGTGATATTTCGTGCGGAAAAACGGGCCGAATTTCCGTCACGTAAAAATCACGACATGAGAATAACTAATGCGAAAAATGGCGTGGAATTAGAATATTTCAAACGAGGTGATTTCCCCGACGCAGAGGCCGGGAAAATAAAGTGTGACGGGGATCGAGATTAGCGTAACCAGTCGGGAAGATCGTTAAGACCCATTGCCTGACGAAGAAGTTGAGGTTTGACGCCGGGAAGGGTGTCGGCCAGCTTGAGGCCGATATCGCGCAGCAGTTTTTTCGCCGGATTTGCCCCGGCAAACAGCTCGCGGAAGCCCTGCATTCCTGCCAGCATCATCGCCGCACTGTGCTTGCGGCTGCGCTCGTAGCGACGCAGATACAGATGCTGGCCGATATCTTTACCTTCACGGTGCAGGCGACGCAGTTCTTCCACCAGTTCCGCCGCGTCCATAAAGCCGAGGTTAACGCCCTGCCCGGCCAGCGGATGAATGGTATGGGCCGCATCCCCTACCAGCGCCAGACGGTGCGCGGCGAACTGACGCGCGTACCGGCCGGTTAACGGGAAAACCAGCCGCTCGCTTTCAAGCGTGCACAGGCCAAGGCGGTTATCAAACGCCACGCACAGCGCCTGGTTAAAGGCCTCCGGCGTCGCCTCCTGCATCTGCTGCGCTTTCTCCGGCACCAGGGACCAGACAATCGAGCACAGGTGCGGATCGGCAAGCGGCAGAAACGCCAGTATGCCGTCGTTGTGGAAAATCTGCCGCGCAACGCCGCCGTGCGGCTCTTCGGTGCGGATCGTTGCCACCATCGCATGATGGCGGTAATCCCAGTACGTCAGCGGGATATCGGCCTTGTTGCGCAGCCAGGAGTTAGCGCCGTCGGCACCAACCACCAGACGCGCGGTCAGCATGTCGCCGCTTTGCAGGGTGATAAACGCCTCGTTTTCGCCCCATGCCACCTGCTGGATCTGCGCAGGCGCAACCAGCGTCACGTCGCTGCACTGCTCTGCTTTCTGCCACAGCGCGTGGTGGATCACCGCGTTTTCAACGATGTGCCCCAGATGGCTATAGCCCATGCTTTCATCATCAAAGGCAATATGGCCAAAGCTGTCTTTGTCCCACACTTCCATGCCGTGATAGCAGCTGGCGCGCTGGGCGACGATATCTGACCAGACGCCGAGACGCGTCAAAAGCTTTTCGCTGGCCGCGTTAATCGCCGACACGCGGAGGTCCGGCGGGGCATCTGATGCGACAGGCTGGGGCTGCTTTTGCTCCAGCACGGCCACGCGCAGGCCGCTGCCCTGTAATCCACAGGCCAGCGCCAGCCCAACCATTCCGCCGCCAACGATGGCAACATCAACATTTTGCACAGTGATAACTCCTTAACGCGCGACCCAACCCAGGGTCCGCTGCGCCAGCACGTCACGTGCCGGAATGAACAATTCCATCGCCATCAGCCCGAGGTTGCGACCAACAACCAGCGGCGCCCAGCGATTGGCAAAGAGATGGACTAAACCATCGGTGACGCCAATCGTCGCCTCTTTATCGGCCTGACGTCGCGTCTGGTAATGGCTTAGCACCGGGTAAGCGCCACAGTCTTTTTGTTCGCTCCACGCCTGCGAAAGCGTTTCGGCCAGGCTCATCACATCCCGCAGGCCGAGGTTAAAGCCCTGCCCGGCGATGGGGTGGAGGGTTTGCGCCGCGTTGCCGACCAGCGCCACGCGGTGAGAAACAGACTGTGATGCTGTGGTTAACGACAGCGGATAGACCGCACGTTTCCCGGCATGGGTAATACGCCCCAGCCGCCAGCCAAAGGCTTTCTGCAGCGCGGTACAAAAACGTTCGTCGGACCAGGATTTAACCTCTTCGGCCTTTTCCTGCGGGTGGCACCAGACCAGCGAGCAGCGCCCGCCCGTCATCGGCAGCATCGCCAGCGGGCCGTGCTGGGTGAAGCGCTCAAACGCCCGGCCGTTGTGTTCTGCTGCGGTCGAGACGTTCGCGATGACCGCGACCTGCCCGTAAGGCTGCTGCCGCCACTCTACGCCGCACTGGGTGCCGAGCGCCGAGCGCGACCCGTCAGCCGCCACCAGAAGCTGTCCGTCGAGCACGGTGCCATTGTCCAGCGTTACGCTGACCGCATCTTCACTGCGGGTGAAGCTGGCAACGCGTGCCGGGCAGTGCAGCGTGACGCCCGGCGCGTCCTGCAACAGGCGGAACAGGCGCAGGCCAATATCGTGCAGTTCAACGACCTGACCCAGCGCGTCAATACGGTAATCATGGGCATCCAGCGTCACAAACCCGGCATGACCGCGATCGCTCACGTGCACGGTATTAATGGCGGTAGCGCAGTCGGCGATGGCCTGCCAGATGCCAATGCGGGATAGCTGCTGGCAGGTGCCCTGCGCCAGGGCAATGGCGCGGGAATCAAACCCAGGGTGATTCTTCGCCTGCGGCGCGACGGCTTCAACCAGATGCACCGGAAGCTGCCCCTTCGTCAAATGCGAGATGGCTAACGCCAGCGTGGCGCCGGTCATGCCGCCCCCAACGATAATCACGCTCATACGCGCGCCGCTGCCATCAGCGCCTCGATATCGTCCGCTTTTTTCACCACGCTCGCGGTCAGGTTTTCGTTGCCGCTTTCGGTGATGACGATGTCGTCTTCAATACGAATGCCAATTCCGCGGTATTCCTCTGGCACGTCGGCATCCGGCGCGATGTACAGGCCTGGCTCGACGGTCAGCACCATGCCCGGTTCAAGCACGCGCGAACGTTCAGGGCCGTATGCGCCCACGTCGTGCACGTCCAGCCCCAGCCAGTGGCTCAGGCCGTGCATAAAGTACGGGCGGTGAGCATTCTCTGTAATCAGGGTGTCGACATCCCCTTTGAGGATCCCAAGCTTAACCAGCCCGGTAATCATGATGCGCACCACCTCACCGGTCACCTCCTGAATGGAGGTGCCCGGGCGATACAGCGTCAGCGCCGTCTCGAGTGATTCGAGAACGATGTCATAAATCGCCCGCTGCGCTGGCGAAAACTTGCCGTTCACCGGGAAGGTACGCGTGATGTCGCCCGCGTAGCCCTGATATTCGCAACCGGCGTCAATCAGCACCAGATCGCCGTCGCGCAGCGCGCTTTCGTTTTCGGTGTAGTGCAGTATGCAGCCGTTTTCCCCGCCGCCAACGATGGTGTTGTAGGAGGGATAACGCGCGCCGTGGCGGTTAAATTCGTGGTGAATTTCGCCTTCCAGCTGGTATTCAAACATTCCGGGACGACATTTTTCCATCGCGCGGGTGTGCGCCAGGGCGCTGATTTCGCCCGCACGGCGCAGCACGTTCAGCTCTTCTTCAGATTTGAACAGACGCATCTCGTGCACCACCGGACGCCAGTCCGTGAGGGTGGCGGGCGCGGACAGGTTCTGCCGCGAGCCTTTACGCAGTTTTTCCAGCGCGTTGAAAACAATCTCATCGGCGTAGGCGTATTCGCCCTGCGCGTGGTAGAGCACGTCGAGGCCATTAAGCAACTGATAGAGCTGCTGGTTGATTTCGCTAAACGCCAGCGCGCGGTCAACGCCCAGCTTTTCCGGGGCGGCCTCTTGCCCTAAGCGGCGGCCAAACCAGATCTCAGCGGTTAAGTCTCGTACGCGGTTGAAAATCACGCTGTGGTTGTGGGTGTCATTGCTCTTAATCAGCACCAGCACCGCTTCCGGCTCGTTGAAGCCGGTGAAGTACCAGAAATCGCTGCTCTGGCGATAGGGGTATTCGCTGTCGGCGCTGCGCGTCACTTCCGGCGCGGCAAAAATTAGCGCCGCGCTTCCCGGCTGCATGTTTGCCAGCAGCGCCTGACGACGGCGCAAATACTCTTGTTGCGAGATAACCATGACACCCTCCTGTGCGTTATTTTTCTTAATGTAAGGTTGGCTTGCGAACTTCCGGCGCGGTCGGCTGCGAGCGCGTAAAGTTGTCGTGGCACAGCAGCGCCGCCACGCGCACGTACTCGATGATCTCTTCGAGAGACATTTCCAGCTCTTCCTGATCTTCCTCTTCATCGTAGCCAAGCTGGGCGATGTTGCGCAGATCGTCAATCGCTTCACCCGCTTCGCCAGTGACTTTATCAAGCTTAGGCTGGGTGACGCCCAGGCCAAGCAGATAGTGGTTTACCCACCCCGCGAGCGCATCGGCGCGATCGAAGACGCTGACATCGTCGCCTTCAGGCAGATAAAGCTGAAAAAGGAAGCCATCGTCTTCCAGCGAATCGCTGGTTGCCGCGTGCATTTTTCGCAGCGCTTCCGCCAGTTCGTGGCCAAACGCCAGCCCTTCGTTGGTGAGGTCGTGGATCAGCGGCTGCCATGAGCTGTCGCTGTTTCCGCCGCACAGTATGCCGCTGATCAGACCGTGCATTTCGGCAGGGGTAAGACCGACTCCCTGCTGGTTCAGTAACTGGTTTAAATCCTTGTAACCAGGCATTTCGTTCTGTATAGACATACGCATTCGTCATCAAAGGGAGGATATTCATGATATGCTACCACTTTGGACCCTGGTGATACCAGAAAAGGGCTTGTATCTTCACATCAGGGTAGCTATAGTGTCGCCCCTTCGCAGCCCCCGGGGCAGTAAGCGAAGGCAGCGCAGTCAATCAGCAGGAAGGTGGCATGTCTGCACAACCCGTCGATCTCCAGATTTTTGGCCGTTCACTGCGAGTGAATTGTCCGCCTGAACAAAGGGATGCTTTGAATCAGGCTGCGGACGATTTGAATCAGCGGTTGCAAGATCTAAAAGAACGCACTAGAGTCACAAATACTGAGCAGCTGGTTTTCATCGCCGCGTTGAACATCAGCTATGAACTGACTCAGGAAAAAGCGAAGACCCGCGATTACGCGGCCAGCATGGAGCAACGCATTAAAATGCTCCAGCAGACCATTGAACAGGCATTGCTTGATCAAGGTCGCAATCCCGAAAGACCGGGACCAAAGTTTGAATAACACTTCGCAGTTGACTATGGTAGAGTAACTGTGAAGACAAAATTTCTCTGAGATGTTTGCAAGCGGGCCAGTCCCCTGAGCCGATATTTCATACCACAAGAATGTGGCGCTCCATGGTTGGTGAGCATGCTCGGTTCGTCCGAGAAGCCTTAAAACTATGACGACACATTCACCTTGAACCAAGGGTTCAAGGGTTACAGCCTGCGGCGGCATCTCGGAGATTCCCTCTCTCTTCTTCTACCGACTACCATGACTCAATTCCCTGAAGTTTCTGCTTCACGCCAGGACATCCGTCAGCTCATTCGCCAGCGTCGTCGCGCCCTGACGTCCGAACAACAAGCACACTTTGCGCAGCAGGCTGCTGCCCGCATGATGGCCTATCCGCCCGTGGTGATGGCAAACACCGTCGCGCTGTTTCTCTCGTTTGACGGCGAACTGGACACCCAGCCGCTTATCGACCAGCTCTGGCGCGCCGGGAAAAAAGTTTACCTGCCGGTACTGCATCCGTTCAGCCGGGGCAATCTGCTGTTTCTGCACTACCATCCGCACAGCGAGCTGGTGGTGAATCGTCTGAAAATCACCGAACCGAAACTCGACGTGCGCGACGTACTCCCGCTGTCACAGCTGGACGTGCTGATTACGCCGCTGGTGGCGTTTGATGAACAAGGACAGCGCTTAGGTATGGGCGGCGGTTTTTACGACAGGACGCTGCAAAACTGGCAGCAGTACGGGCTGCAGCCGGTGGGGTATGCGCATGATTGCCAGGCTGTAGAAGCCTTGCCGGTGGAGAAATGGGATATTCCGCTGCCTGCGGTAGTAACGCCAGGTAAAACGTGGCTTTGGTAGCATAAAGCCGGGTGGCGCTTACGCTTACCCGGCCTACAAAAGCTCAACGTAGGTCGGGTAAGGCGTAGCCGCCACCCGACACCACAGACCGCACCATCAGTACAGCAGGCGCGCGCGAATCGTTCCCGGTATGGCCTTCATGCTCTGCAGCGCTTTCTCAGCAACATCTTCATCGGCTTCAATATCAATAACCACATAACCCATCTGCGAGTTGGTTTGCAGATACTGGGCGGCAATGTTAACGCTCTGCTCGGCAAAAATCTGGTTGATGGCGGTCAGCACGCCAGGACGGTTTTCGTGGATGTGCAGCAGACGACGACCGCCGTGCAGCGGCAGAGACACTTCCGGGAAGTTCACCGCAGAGAGCGTTGAACCGTTGTCGGAATATTTGCTCAGCTTACCCGCCACTTCCAGACCGATATTCTCCTGCGCTTCCTGAGTAGAACCGCCGATGTGCGGCGTCAGGATCACGTTGTCGAATTCGCACAGCGGAGAGTTAAACGGATCGCTGTTGGTGGCCGGTTCCGTCGGGAACACGTCGATGGCCGCCCCCGCCAGATGCTTACGCTTCAGCGCATCGCACAGTGCAGGGATATCGACCACCGTACCACGCGCGGCGTTGATCAGCAGAGATCCCGGCTTCATCAGCGCCAGCTCTTCCGCGCCCATCATGTTTTTGGTGGAGGCGTTTTCCGGCACGTGCAGGCTGACCACGTCGCTCATGTTCAGCAGGTCAGACAGATGCTGTACCTGCGTCGCGTTACCCAGCGGCAGCTTGCTTTCGATATCGTAGAAGTAGACGTGCATCCCCAGCGATTCCGCCAGGATCCCCAGTTGGGTACCGATGTGGCCGTAGCCGATGATACCCAGCTTTTTCCCACGAGCTTCGTATGAGCCCGCGGCCAGTTTGTTCCACACGCCACGGTGCGCTTTGGCGTTAGCTTCCGGGATACCGCGCAGCAGCAGCAGCAGCTCGCCAATTACCAGCTCCGCCACGGAACGGGTGTTAGAGAACGGGGCGTTAAAGACCGGGATACCGCGTTTTGCGGCAGCGTTCAGGTCGACCTGGTTGGTGCCGATGCAGAAACAGCCAATAGCAACCAGCTTTTCTGCCGCGGCAATCACGTCTTCAGTCAGGTGGGTACGGGATCGCAGGCCAATGAAGTGGGCATCACGGATGGCGGCTTTCAGCTCTTCCGTGTCCAGCGCGCCTTTGTGAAATTCGATGTTGGTGTAACCCGCCGCACGAAGGCTATCAAGCGCTTTCTGATGCACGCCCTCGACCAGCAGGAATTTAATCTTGTCTTTCTCCAGTGATACCTTTGCCATTTCCCCGACCCTGTTTTTATCTGAACTGATGTTGTGCTGGATTGAAATCCGCTGTAGCCAACATATCAAAAAAAACTATTGCAGCAATATGAACGTTTGCGTCGGCACTCTGAAGAAAAGTCATACAGGGCAAAATGACAGAGTAAAATGCTGAGGAAATTTACAAACGTGGCAGGATCGGCAAAAGAGGCGGAAAAGCGTGACACAAGTCACCAAATTTAGCTTTTCAAAAATTTTTTAGCGGGGGGAGCACTCCCCCCGTCAGATCATTTTACGATGGTTTTCACACCGTCAGCCGTACCGATCAGCGCCACATCCGCGCCGCGGTTGGCAAATAACCCTACGGTGACGACGCCTGGAATGCCGTTGATGGCGTTTTCCAGCGCAATCGCGTCGAGAATCTCCAGACCGTGAACATCGAGGATGACGTTACCGTTGTCGGTGACCACGCCCTGACGGTATTCCGGACGGCCGCCCAGCTTCACCAGCTGACGGGCAACCGCACTGCGCGCCATCGGGATCACTTCAACCGGCAGCGGGAAATTACCCAGAATGTCGACCTGCTTGGAGGCATCCGCGATGCAGATGAACTTGTCCGCCACGGAGGCGATGATCTTTTCACGGGTCAGCGCCGCGCCGCCGCCTTTGATCATCTGCATATGGCCGTTGATTTCATCCGCGCCATCAACGTAAATGCCCAGACGATCCACTTCGTTGAGATCGAAAACGGTAATGCCGAGGCTTTTCAGCTTTTCCGTGGACGCATCGGAGCTGGAAACCGCGCCCTCGATCTGCCCCTTCATCGTGCCCAGTGCATCGATAAAGTGCGCCGCCGTTGACCCCGTACCAACACCGACAATGGTCCCTGGCTGTACGTACTGGAGAGCGGCCCATCCTACTGCTTTTTTCAGTTCATCCTGCGTCATGATCGTTTTGCCTGTGGTGTGAAAACTCAGGGCGCATTATAGAACACGTCGAATGGATTTCGTCTGCCAGGAAGGGAAAATTGTGTCATAGTGCAGATTAAGCAAAATTTAGGAGCCAGCCAGAGCAATGAAACGTCCGGACTACAGAACACTACAGGCACTTGATGCAGTTATTCGTGAACGCGGCTTTGAGCGCGCAGCGCAAAAGCTGTGCATCACCCAGTCCGCCGTATCACAGCGTATCAAACAGCTTGAAAACATGTTCGGGCAGCCGCTGCTGGTGCGTACCGTGCCGCCGCGCCCAACGGAGCAAGGGCAAAAGCTTCTCGCCCTGCTGCGCCAGGTTGAACTGCTGGAAGACGAGTGGCTGGGTGACGAACAAACGGGTTCCACGCCGCTGCTGCTCTCGCTGGCGGTCAACGCCGACAGTCTGGCGACCTGGCTGCTGCCGGCCCTTGCGCCGGTGCTGGCCGACTCCCCTATCCGCCTGAATCTTCAGGTCGAAGATGAAACCCGCACCCAGGAGCGCCTGCGTCGCGGCGAAGTAGTTGGTGCGGTCAGTATCCAGCCTCAGGCCCTGCCAAGCTGTCTTGTCGATCAGCTGGGCGCGCTCGACTACCTGTTTGTCGGTTCAAAAGCCTTTGCGGAGCGCTACTTCCCGAATGGCGTCACCCGCGCCGCGCTGCTGAAGGCCCCTGCCGTGGCGTTCGACCATCTGGACGATATGCACCAGGCGTTTTTGCAGCAAAACTTCGATCTGCCGCCGGGCAGCGTGCCGTGTCATATCGTTAACTCGTCCGAAGCCTTTGTGCAGCTGGCGCGTCAGGGCACCACCTGCTGCATGATCCCGCATTTACAGATTGAGAAAGAGTTGAAAAGCGGTGAGCTGATTGACCTGACGCCGGGGCTGTATCAGCGCCGGATGCTCTACTGGCACCGTTTTGCGCCGGAAAGCCGCATGATGCGCAACGTGACTGATGCGCTGCTGGCATTTGGACATAAGGTGTTGAGACAGGATTAAAATGAAAAGCCGGGTGGCGGCTACGCCTTACCCGGCCTATTGATTATTGTGCAGGTTTCGGCTGTGCTGCAACGGGTTCCAGCTGGAACACCACATCAACCTGATCGTCGAACTGAATCGTTGGCTGCTCGTAGGTTTCCTGAGCAGAAACCGGCGCGGCGTCCGCCTTCATCATCCGAACCATCGGGCTTGGCTGGTAGTTAGAGACGTGGTAACGCACGCTGTATACCGGGCCAAGCTTGCTCTTGAAGCCAGACGCCAGCTGTTCCGCCTGATGAATGGCATCATCAATCGCCGCTTTACGCGCTTCGTCTTTGTATTTCTCCGGTTGCGCAACGCCCAGCGACACGGAACGGATTTCGTTCAGGCCGGCCTTCAGCGCACCGTCCAGCAGAGAGTTCAGCTTGTCCAGCTGACGCACGGTCACTTCCACAGTGCGCACGGCGCGATAGCCTTTCAGGATACTTTTGCCGTTCTGGTAGTCGTAATCGGGCTGGGTACGCAGGTTCGCAGAGCTGATGTCTTTTTTAGCAACACCGTTCTGTTCCAGGAAAGAGAGATATTGCGCAACACGATCGTCTGCCTGTTTTTTGGCGGAAGCGGCATCTTTCGCCGCCACATTCACTTCAATTGCCAGGGTTGCAACATCCGGTACCGCGTCCACGCTTGCGGTGCCTGACGTGACGATGTGCGGGCCATCCGGCAGTTCACTTGCCTGCGCCGACACCGCACCGAAACTTACTAATGCCGCGAGGGCCATCACTTTAAACTTCACTGTCATTCCTCCATGTTGCGAAGAGTGCCCCAACAACAGGGCTCATGCCAGCAAGCTTAGCGGGTCTTGCTCAGTTGTCCATAAGACAAGGATTAGTTGAACAATTCCTGGACGTGGTGAATGCCCTCTTTTGCCAGCTGAAAAGCAATAAACCACATCACCAGCCCCACCAGGGTATTAATAATGCGCTGGGCTTTGGCAGTCCGCAGACGAGGCGCCAGCCATGCCGCCAGAATGGCGAGACCGAAGAACCAGAGGAAAGAGGCGCTGACCGTGCCGAGCGCAAACCAGCGTTTCGGCTCAACGTCCAGCTGTCCGCCCAGGCTGCCCAGCACTACGAAGGTGTCAAGGTAGACGTGCGGGTTAAGCCAGGTGACCGCCAGCATGGTGACGATAATCTTCCAGCGGCCCTGCTTCATCACTTCGGCGCTTGCCAGCTCAATGTTGCTGCTCATCGCCGTTTTCAGGGCACCGAATCCGTACCACAGCAGAAACGCCACGCCGCCCCAGGTCACCAGCGCCAGCAGCCAGGGTGACTGCATCAGCAGCGCGCTGCCGCCAAAAATGCCGGCGCAAATCAGCAGCAGATCGCTCACCGCGCACAGCAGGGCAATCATCAGATGATACTGGCGGCGAATGCCCTGATTCATCACGAAGGCGTTTTGCGGGCCGAGCGGAAGGATCATGGCCGCACCTAAGGCAAGCCCTTGAAAATAATAAGATAGCATGACGATTTTCTCGCAGTGTTGTTCTGGAGGCTGACTATACTGCGCGAATCACATTAGATGAAATGGATAATATTAATTGGGTATTAGCGGAGCTTATGAAAATAAAGCCCGGTGGCGCGAGCGCTTACCGGGCCTGCGGGTGACGTTATTCTGCTTCTTTGACTTTTTTGACGTTTACGTCCATCTGCGGGTAAGGGAAGCTGATGCCGTTGGCGTCGAAATCGCGCTTGATGCGCTCCAGCACATCCCAGTAAACGTTTTGCAGATCGCTGCTTTTGCTCCAGATACGCACCACGAAGTTAATAGAGGAAGCACCCAGTTCGTTCAGACGAACCGTCTGCTCGCGGTCCTTCAGAATGCGGTCGTCAGAGGCGATGATATTCGCGATCAGTGACTTCACCTGATCGATATCGGAATCATACGCCACGCTGATGATGAGTTCGTTACGACGCACCGGCTCGCGGGAGAAGTTAATGATATTGCCCGCAATGATTTTCCCGTTCGGTACCACCACAATACGACCATCGACGGTACGCAGGGTGGTAGAGAAAATCTGTACCTGCAACACGGTACCGGCGATGCCGCCAAGGTCAACATATTCACCGGAGCGGAACGGACGGAAAGTCACAAGCAGTACGCCCGCCGCCAGGTTTGAAAGCGAGCCCTGCAGTGCCAGACCAATGGCCAGACCGGCGGCACCGAGAACGGCAATCACGGAGGCGGTTTGCACCCCAACACGGCCCAGCGCGGCAATCAGCGTGAAGGCGATAATGCCGTAGCGCACCAGTGCGGAGAGGAAGTCAGCCACCGTGGCGTCAATGTGTCGTGCGACCATCACACGGTTGACGGCGTTCGACACGATACGCGCCACGATCATCCCGACGATGATGATGGCAATCGCCGCGACAATGTTCACGGCATAGCTCAGCAGCAGGGCCTGGTTGCGCACCAGCCAGTTGCCGGCGTTATTGATGCTGTCTACAACATCGAGTTGTTCCATTTATTCTTCCTTTTGTTAAACCAAAACACAAAATCCATCCCCCATGGAGACAGGCAGGTCAGTAAAGGGTAAACAAAAAGCACCGGCTTTGCCAAACAGATCACAAAAACAGGTATTGCAGGATATTGAAAAAGCATAAAAAAAGGCCCGCATTTGCGGGCCTTCTGATGCTGTTAGCAGTTCAAATTACAGAACGTCGATTGCGTTCAGTTCTTTGAAAGCCTGCTCCAGACGGGTCACCATGGACGTCTGAGCAGCGCGCAGCCATACGCGTGGATCGTAGTATTTCTTGTTCGGCTGGTCTTCGCCTTTCGGGTTGCCCAGCTGGCCCTGCAGGTAAGCTTCGTTCGCTTTGTAGTACTGCAGGATACCGTCCCAGGTTGCCCACTGGGTGTCGGTATCGATGTTCATTTTCACTACGCCGTAGCTTACGGAGTCTTTGATTTCCTGAGCAGAAGAACCGGAACCGCCGTGGAAGACGAAGTTCAGGCTGTTGTGCGGCAGGTTGTGTTTCTTGGAAACGTATTCCTGAGAATCGCGCAGGATGGTCGGGGTCAGAACCACGTTACCTGGCTTATAAACGCCGTGTACGTTACCGAAGGACGCTGCAATGGTGAAGCGCGGGCTGATTTTGCTCAGCTCGGTGTAAGCGTAATCAACGTCTTCTGGCTGGGTGTACAGGGCAGAAGCGTCCATGTGGCTGTTGTCCACGCCGTCTTCTTCACCACCGGTGCAACCCAGTTCGATTTCCAGGGTCATGTCCATTTTGGCCATGCGCGCCAGGTACTTAGAGCAGATTTCGATGTTTTCGTGCAGTGACTCTTCAGACAGGTCGATCATGTGAGAAGAGAACAGTGGCTTACCGGTTGCCGCGAAGTGTTTTTCACCCGCGTCCAGCAGACCGTCGATCCACGGCAGCAGTTTCTTCGCGCAGTGGTCAGTGTGCAGGATAACTGGAACACCGTAGTGTTCAGCCATCTGGTGAACGTGGTGCGCACCAGAGATAGCACCCAGGATAGCAGCACCCTGAGGAATGTCAGTTTTCACGCCTTTACCTGCGATGAACGCAGCGCCGCCGTTAGAGAACTGAACGATAACCGGTGCTTTAACTTTTGCAGCGGTTTCCAGTACGGCGTTGATGGAGTCGGTACCTACGCAGTTAACTGCTGGCAGAGCGAAGTTGTTTTCTTTAGCTACCTGGAACACTTTCTGTACGTCATCACCAGTGATAACGCCAGGTTTTACGAAATCAAAAATTTTAGACATGTTGCTTAGTCCTGTATCTTCGGCCGTTAGAAAAGGTGCGAGCTCTTAAAAGCGCGCTGAAAATTGGGCAGGTTTCCCTGCCCTTGAATGGCTTACTTCTTAGCGCGCTCTTCGAGCATTGCTACTGCTGGCAGTACTTTGCCTTCCACGAATTCGAGGAATGCGCCGCCACCAGTGGAGATGTAGGAGATCTTGTCAGCGATACCGAACAGGTCGATTGCTGCCAGGGTGTCACCACCGCCTGCGATAGAGAACGCTTCGCTGTCTGCGATTGCGTTAGCCACGATTTCAGTCCCTTTGCGGAAGTTCGGGAATTCGAACACGCCAACAGGACCGTTCCACAGGATAGTTTTTGCGTTTTTCAGGATTTCAGCCAGTTTCTGTGCAGAAACGTCGCCCAGGTCCAGAATCTGCTCTTCGTCTTTGATGTCGTTTACAGATTTCAGGGTCGCGGTTGCGGTTTCGGAGAACTCGGTCGCCACGCGAACGTCAGTTGGAACCGGGATATCACAGGTACCCAGCAGGCGTTTGGCTTCGTCAACCAGGTCTGCTTCGTACAGGGATTTACCCACGTTGTGGCCCTGAGCGGCAACGAAGGTGTTCGCGATACCACCGCCAACGATCAGCTGGTCAGCGATTTTAGACAGGGAATCCAGAACGGTCAGTTTGGTAGACACTTTAGAACCACCAACGATAGCGACCATTGGGCGAGCAGGTTCTTTCAGTGCTTTACCCAGTGCTTCCAGTTCGTCAGCCAGCAGAGGACCCGCACACGCGACGTCTGCGAATTTACCGATGCCGTGGGTAGATGCCTGCGCACGGTGCGCAGTACCGAATGCATCCATCACGAATACGTCGCACAGTGCAGCGTATTTTTTGGACAGGGTTTCGTCGTCTTTCTTTTCGCCTTTGTTGAAGCGAACGTTTTCCAGAACAACCAGCTCACCTTCGGCAACGTCTACGCCGTCCAGGTAATCTTTCACCAGGCGAACCGGGTTGGACAGTTTGTCTTTCAGGTAATTAACAACCGGCAGCAGAGAGAACTCTTCGTTGTACTCGCCTTCAGTTGGACGGCCCAGGTGGGAGGTGACCATCACTTTAGCGCCCTGCTTCAGTGCCAGTTCAATGGTTGGCAGAGATGCACGGATACGCGCGTCGCTGGTCACTTTGCCATCTTTAACCGGTACGTTCAGATCGGCACGGATGAAAACGCGTTTACCTGCCAGATCCAGATCGGTCATCTTAATTACAGACATGGTGAATCCTCTCGTTGATTCTTAAAGTTTTGCAAGCGCAAGGTGCGCTCTACCTGAAACCTTTTGCGGCCATGGCTAACGTGGTGTCGAGCATTCGGTTAGCAAAGCCCCATTCGTTATCACACCAGACCAGCGTCTTGATAAGGTGCGCACCACTGACTCGCGTCTGCGTGCCATCCACGATGGCGCTGTGCGGGTCGTGGTTAAAATCTACTGAGACCAACGGTAATTCCGTATAGTCAACTATACCATGAAATGCTCCCTGTGCCGCTTTTTGCAGCAACAGGTTGACTTCACAGGCTTTTACCGGTTTTTTCACCGTCACGCTAAGATCGATTGCGGTGACGTTTATCGTCGGAACACGCACGGCAATCGCTTCGAAACGGTCATTAAACTGCGGGAAAATTCGGGTGATCCCTGCAGCCAGTTTCGTGTCCACCGGGATGATTGACTGGCTCGCCGCGCGAGTGCGTCGTAAATCCGGGTGATAGGCGTCAATAACCTGCTGATCGTGCATGGCGGAGTGAATCGTAGTTACGGTGCCGGATTCAATGCCATACGCATCGTCTAACAGTTTGATGACCGGAATAATGCAGTTGGTGGTGCAGGAGGCGTTGGAAACAATGCGGTGTTCGGCTTGCAGCTCATGCTGGTTGACGCCAAACACGACGGTCGCGTCGAGGTCGTTACTTCCGGGATGAGAAAACAGGACTTTTTTCGCGCCTGCTGTCAGATGCGCTTCGCCGTGTTCGCGGTTGCCATACACACCGGTACAGTCAAGCACGACATCCACACCCAGTTCACGCCAGGGTAGCCCGGAAATGCTGTTCTCATGCAGCACACGAATAGCGTCATCACCCACAAAAAGCTGATCTCTTTCCTGGCGCACATCCCAGGCGAAGCGTCCGTGGCTGGTGTCATACTTCAATAAATGCGCCATGCCAGCAGCATCCGCCAGTTCATTGATTGCCACCACGGTGATTTCCGCCCGACGTCCGGATTCATACAAAGCACGAACCACATTACGCCCGATGCGACCGAAGCCATTAATCGCTACGCGTACGGTCATAGATCTCCTGCAAAGCAATCCCTGAGTTTGAGGTGGCTGAAAGAGTAATCCAGCGACGCCCGAAGGGGAATCTTTGCTATCACAAACTGCGATTGATTGGTCAATTGTCGAACATTTAATCGACTGAAACGCTTCAGCAAGAATAAGCGAATCGGGGAATAAAAGGAATGTCTGTCCAGATGAATAAGCGAGCTATATGACTTGCGTCACATTTTCATTGGAATAATGACGCAAAAAAAGCCGGGTAAGCGCTAGCGCTTACCCGGCCTACTTTTGAGCCATTTGTAGGCCCGGTCAGCGTAAGCGCCACCGGGCAAAACGGCGATTACAGCAGTTCTTTCGCCTTAGCGACCACGTTCTCAACGGTGAAGCCGAACTCTTCGAACAGCTGTTCTGCCGGAGCAGACTCACCGAAGGTGGTCATACCGACGATAGCGCCGTTCAGGCCCACGTATTTGAACCAGTAGTCAGCGATACCCGCTTCCACCGCCACGCGAGCGGAAACCGCTTTAGGCAGTACGGATTCACGGTAAGCCGCATCCTGCTTGTCGAACGCATCGGTAGACGGCATGGAGACCACGCGCGCTTTCACGCCTTCGGCAGTCAGTTTTTCCCATGCTGCTACAGCCAGTTCAACTTCAGAACCGGTCGCGATGAAGATCAGCTCAGGCTGGCCCGCGCAATCTTTCAGCACGTAGCCACCGCGGGCGATGTTTGCCAGCTGCTCAGGGGTACGCTCCTGCTGCGCCAGGTTCTGACGGGAGAGGATCAGTGCGGTCGGGCCGTCCTGACGCTCAACGCCGTATTTCCACGCCACCGCAGATTCAACCTGGTCACATGGACGCCATGTGCTCATGTTCGGGGTTACGCGCAGGGAAGCTACCTGCTCTACCGGCTGGTGAGTTGGACCATCTTCGCCCAGACCGATGGAGTCATGGGTGTAGACCATCACCTGACGCTGTTTCATCAGCGCAGCCATACGCACAGCATTACGTGCATATTCCACGAACATCAGGAAAGTAGAGGTGTATGGCAGGAAACCACCGTGCAGAGCGATACCGTTCGCGATAGCGGTCATACCGAACTCACGTACGCCGTAATGGATGTAGTTACCGGCAGTGTCTTCGTTGATTGGCTTAGAACCAGACCACAGGGTCAGGTTAGAAGGCGCGAGGTCAGCGGAGCCGCCCAGGAATTCTGGAAGCAGCGGACCGAACGCTTCAATCGCATTCTGAGATGCTTTACGGCTGGCGATTTTAGACGGGTTCGCCTGCAGCTTCGCGATGAATTCGTTGGCTTTCGCGTCGAAGTCAGACGGCATATCGCCTTTCATACGACGGGTGAATTCAGCCGCTTCCTGTGGGAACGCCTTCGCATAGGCAGCGAATTTCTCGTTCCAGGCCGCTTCTTTCGCCTGGCCCACTTCTTTAGCATCCCACTGAGCATAGATCTCAGACGGGATTTCGAAGGCAGGGTGTTTCCAGCCCAGTGCTTCACGGGTCAGTGCGATTTCCGCGTCGCCCAGCGGTGCGCCGTGGGAGTCATGGGTGCCCGCTTTGTTCGGAGAACCGAAGCCGATGATGGTTTTGCACATCAGCAGGGACGGTTTGTCGGTGACTGCGCGAGCTTCTTCTACTGCACGTTTAATCGAGTCAGCATCGTGGCCATCAACACCACGCACAACGTGCCAGCCGTAGGCTTCGAAACGTGCGGCGGTGTCGTCGGTGAACCAGCCTTCAACGTGACCGTCGATGGAGATACCGTTGTCGTCGTAGAACGCCACCAGTTTGCCCAGCTTCAGGGTACCAGCCAGGGAGCACACTTCGTGAGAAATGCCTTCCATCATGCAGCCGTCGCCCAGGAAAGCGTAGGTGAAGTGGTCAACGATGTCATGGCCAGGACGGTTGAACTGCGCCGCCAGGGTCTTCTCGGCAATCGCCATACCCACAGCGTTAGCAATGCCCTGACCCAGCGGGCCGGTGGTGGTTTCTACGCCAGCGGTGTAGCCCACTTCCGGGTGACCTGGAGTTTTGGAGTGCAGCTGACGGAAGTTTTTCAGCTCTTCGATTGGCAGATCGTAGCCGGTGAGGTGCAGCAGGCTGTAGATCAGCATAGAGCCGTGGCCGTTAGACAGCACGAAACGGTCGCGGTCAGCCCATGCCGGGTTCTGCGGGTTGTGGTTAAGGAAATCACGCCACAGGACTTCGGCGATATCAGCCATACCCATAGGGGCACCCGGGTGGCCGGATTTGGCTTTCTGTACTGCGTCCATGCTCAGCGCACGAATAGCATTAGCAAGCTCTTTACGTGAGGACATTTTAACTCCAGATCGGACTGTTAAAGGCCATGCCCTTGACGACAGCGCGTTTTGGGCTACGCCGGAAAAAAGTGCCAACAATGTAACCCAAGCCGCAGGGCATGTACATGGACCATTCTTTTGCAGCTTAAGAAATCTCTGGATCATGCTCGCATGTTGCGCAATCTGCTCGCCCGCGCCTGTAGATATTCCTTATACTTATCCCGCCCCGGCTTCGTTGCGGGTGCACTTTTCGGATTTTATTCAGTTTAACGAGTACGGAAGCAACCTCATGAAAATGCGTGCAATAGTGCTGGCCCTGAGTACAACGCTCGTGCTGAGCGGCTGTCAGAATATGGACTCTAACGGTCTGATGACCTCAGGTGCAGAAGCCTTTCAGGCCTACTCCCTGAGCGACGCGCAGGTTAAAGCGCTGAGCGATCAGGCCTGTAAAGATATGGACGGAAAAGCCACGCTTGCGCCGGCTGACAGTACCTACACACAGCGTCTGAATAAGATTGCTTCCGCGCTCGGCGATAACATCAACGGCCAGCCGGTGAACTACAAGGTTTACATGGCGAAAGACGTCAACGCCTTCGCGATGGCTAACGGCTGTATCCGCGTCTACAGCGGGCTGATGGATATGATGACCGACAACGAAGTGGAAGCGGTTATCGGCCATGAAATGGGTCACGTTGCGCTCGGCCACGTGAAGAAAGGGATGCAGGTTGCCTTAGGCACCAACGCCATTCGCGCGGCGGCGGCCTCTGCGGGCGGCATCGTTGGCAGCCTGTCCCAGTCGCAGCTTGGAGACGTAGGTGAAAAACTGGTTAACTCCCAGTTCTCGCAGCGTCAGGAGTCCGAAGCGGACGACTACTCCTACGATCTGTTGCGCAAACGCGGTATTAATCCATCCGGTTTAGCCACCAGCTTCGAAAAGCTGGCAAAACTGGAAGCGGGTCGCCAGAGCTCCATGTTTGACGATCACCCGGCCTCAGAAGCGCGCGCACAGCATATTCGCGACCGAATGGCCGCTGACGGAATTAAATAATTTTGGAAGGAGGCAATTTTGCCTCCTTTTTATTTCGCATGAATTGCTAACTAAATCGCACGTATCGGTAACACCTCTGAAAGCCCCGTCAAATCTACCCTTTCCGGCTGAAACGTCTGGTCACATATTTATTGCAATCGTTAATCTTTCCGGTAATTATCAAACACGCAGTAATTCAATTTAATATATTAAGACAGAGACGTTCCCTCCGTGAAAAAAGAATTATCGTTAATTGCTTTAAGTTTATTCGCCGCATTACCCGCCGCTGCAAGCCAGCAATCTGACAGCAAGGGTTTTATCGACGACAGCCATTTAGACCTGTTTTTACGCAATGCGTATATCAGCCGTGACTACCATCAGGGCCAGCAGGATAAAGCCGAATGGGGTCAGGGAATCATCGCCACCTTTGAATCCGGCTATACCGAAGGGCTGGTGGGCTTTGGCGTGGACGGCATCGCGCAGTACGGCGTGCGCCTGGACGGCGGTCGCGGCAAGAGCGGCGCGGGCGGTATCGACTTCTTTAAACAGGAAGACGATGGCCGGGCCAAATCCGATTTAGCGAAATTTGGCGCTACCGCCAAAATGCGGATCTCGAATACTGTGCTGAGCTACGGTAACCAGCGTCCTGAACTGCCTATCGTTAACGCCGACAGCTCCCGCCTGCTGTTTGAAAGCTACACCGGTGCCATGCTGACCTCGAAAGAGATCGACGGGCTGGAAGTGAACGCCGGTTATTTCACCGACGAGCAGCGTAAAAGCGACGACCGCCACGACAGCGGCCTGAAAAGCCTGACTTTCGGTGGCGCAAGCTACCAGTTCAACGACCAGTTCAGCGGCGCGCTATACGCCTCTCATAACGAAGAGGTGATGAACAAACAGTACCTGGGGCTGAATTTCAAACAGCCGTTCAGCACCGGGCAGCAGCTGGTGCTCGACTTTAACGGCTATAACTCGCGTCTGGATCAGGGCTACGCTGACAGCCTCGACACCGGCCGCAGCAACACCATCTGGAGCCTGGCGGCGAGCTACATCTGGGATGTTCACACGTTCAAAGTGGCGTACCAGCAGAGCAGCGGCAGCACCGGCTATAACTACGGCGGCTATCGCGACAAGGGTGGCGTGGGCGACGGCGGTAACACCATCTGGCTCGCGAACTCCTACTGGTCTGACTTTAACGGCGAAGATGAACGTTCCTGGCAGGCATCCTACGGTCTGGACTTCGCGGGTCTCGGCCTGCCGGGCCTGAGCTGGACCACCGCCTACGTACGCGGCGACAACATTAAGACGTCTGAAACCAGCAACGGCAAAGAGCACGAGTGGTTTAACCAGATCCAGTACCAGGTGCAGAATGGCCCGGCAAAAGATCTGAAGCTGAAACTGCGCTACTCCGTGCTGCGCGTCTCCAGCAACGCCAGCGACTATAACGTGGGCGGGGACGAGATCCGCGCCTACGTGGAATACCCGTTTAACGTGTTCTGATAAAACAAGCCGGGTGGCGGCTTCGCCTTACCCGGACTACTGTTTTCTCCCTCTCCCCGTGGGCTGAGGGATCCCCAGTAATTTTTAAGCAGAAGCATTAACGTTGCTTCAGAACGATTTAAGGCTTTCAGCGATGCTCTGGTCCGGCTGTAAATCGCTGAGGCGTTTCCTGCAGGCCGGGGCGAGGCGCATGGATGCGCCGAGAGGGCGGGCTTTACAGGGATGTTACCTCCGCCCGTCCCCGATAAGCCGAAAGGAATTAGCCGAAGGTACCGCGTAGCGGCGATTTACCGCCGGGAGCCCGGGTCGCCAGGGCGGCGGCGATTGAGCCGCCCTGGCACGTTCACCGAAACAGCATTTACAGAGTAGCAAGGAACATAAAGTGAACGGAATGACCACCACTGCCGTATGTTCCCCTCACCCTAACCCTCTCCCCATGTACGGTCCGGGGACATAGTGAACACTTGTTCGGGGACATGGTAGACACTTACAACTGAGGCATAAGAACCCGTTTATGGAGTCACTTATGCCCTGGGATGCGAGAGATACCATGTCATTACGTACCGAGTTTGTACTGTTCGCCTCGCAGGACGGGGCGAACATCCGTTTCCTCTGCCGTCAGTTCGGCATTTCTCCTGCCACCGGCTACAAGTGGCTTCAGCGCTGGGCTGAGGAAGGTGCCTCCGGTCTTCAGGACCGCTCCCGCGCACCTCATCATTCCCCGAACCGCTCATCTGACGACATCACGGCCCTGCTGCGCATGGCGCATGACCGTCATCAACGCTGGGGCGCCCGCAAGATTAAGCGCTGGCTTGAAGACCAGGGGCACCGTATGCCCGCCTTCAGCACCGTCCATAATCTGATGGCCCGTCACGGTCTGCTGCCGGGCGCATCACCGGGCGTTCCGGCTACGGGACGCTTCGAACATGACGCGCCGAACCGGCTCTGGCAGATGGATTTTAAGGGCCACTTTCCCTTTGGCGGTGGCCGCTGCCATCCGCTCACCCTGCTGGACGACCACTCCCGTTTTTCCCTGTGCCTGGCGCACTGTACCGATGAACGGCGCGAGACCGTGCAGCAGCAGCTGGTCAGCGCGTTTGAACGCTACGGCCTGCCGGACAGGATGACGATGGACAACGGCTCACCGTGGGGCGACACCACCGGCACCTGGACGGCGCTGGAGCTGTGGCTGATGCGCCACGGTATCCGGGTGGGGCACTCCCGGCCTTATCATCCGCAGACGCAGGGCAAGCTGGAGCGTTTTCACCGCAGCCTGAAGGCGGAAGTGCTGCAGGGAAAATGGTTCGCGGACAGCGGAGAGCTGCAGCGCGCTTTCGATCACTGGCGCACGGTGTACAACCTTGAACGCCCGCACGAGGCGCTGGATATGGCGGTACCGGCCTCGCGTTATCAGCCGTCTGCCCGGAAGTACAGCGGCAGCGTAACGCCACCTGAATACGATGAAGGGGTGAAGGTCAGGAAAGTGGATGTCAGCGGAAAGCTGAGCATACAGGGTGTCAGTCTGAGCGCAGGCAAGGCGTTCAGGGGAGAACGGGTCGGGCTGAGGGAGACGCAGGATGACGGCTGCTATGAAGTGTGGTGGTACAGCACGAAAGTGGGGGTGATCGACCTGAAGAAAAAGTCGATCACCATGGGTAAAGGATGTTAAAAAGTGTTCACCATGTCCCCGAACACCTGTCTACCATGTCCCCGGACTGTACACCCCAAAGGGGCGAGGGGATTGTTCAGTGCTCGCATTAATTTGTGGGGAACCCTCAGCCCCGTGGGAGAGGGGAAAAAGCTAGTAAAGCGTTTTCTGCGGCGGCCCTGCAAACTTCAGCGCGCCAATCTGACCCATCCGCACTTCCACTACCGACGGCCCCGGCATCGCCAGCGCTTCCGTCATCACGGCTTCAAAATCCTCTGCCCGCTCAACGCTCCACGCCTGCAGGCCAATTGCCTGTGCCAGCAGGGTAAAGTCCGGGGTATGCAGTTCGTTATAATACTGCCGCCCGCCGAAGTACTTATCCTGAATGCCGCGCATCACGCCGTAGCCCCCGTCGTTCATGATCAGCAGCGTCACGTTAGCTTTCTCCTGCGCCAGCGTCGCCAGCTCGCCTAAATTCAGGCTCAGGCCACCGTCGCCCACCAGCCCCACCACCTTGCGCTGCGGGTTGGCAATCGCGGTACCAATCGCCATTGGCAGCCCCATGCCAATCGCCCCGGCCAGGGAGTGAATGTTCATCAGCGGGCCGTTAGCGCGGAACAGACGACTGCCCCACAGGCTGCCGGAAACGGTGATATCGCGCACCAGCAGGCCGTCCTTCGGCAGCGCTTTCTCAATGGCGTCGTTGAGTTTCGCATAGGCGCCGCACTGCTCGCGCAGGCCCTGTTCAGCCTGCGTGACCGCCTGCTGCACCTGCGCGTCCCACTGGGCGTTGCCCCACTCGCGGCCCTGCGCTTTTTCAGCCAGCGCGGCAAGCAGCGCTGAACAGTCGGCTACCAGCGTGTTATCCATCAGGTAGTTACGGCTCGCCGCCGCCGGGTCGATATCAATCTGCACGCGTGGAGACGGCAGCTCAAGCGTCCAGGAGCGGGTTTCGTTGCTGCGCAGGCGAGAACCGGCCACCAGCGTAAAATCACACTGCGCAATCAGCGCCTCTACCGACGGCGAATTGTGGAACGCCCGCAGGCTGGCACGATGGTCGTCCGGCAGCACGCCGCGCGCGTGGGTGCTGGAGATCACCGTCACGCCCGCATCGGCCAGCTTTTTCACCGCGTCAGCGCTTCCCAGCGCCCCGCCGCCCAGCCACAGCAGCGGCTGTTTAGCCTGCCTGAGCTGCGCCCATAAAGCATCCACCATCGCGGGATCCACGGCTGCAACCGAAGCTGGTTTCACCGGTGCGGTCACCAGAGACAGAGGAATTTTAGCCCCCTGAATATCAATCGGAATTTCCACAGAGACCGGCCCGCACGGCGGCATCTGCGCCTCCTGAATCGCTTTATGCAGAATCGCTATCGCCTGGCTGGCATTGCTGATGCGGTACGCCCGTTTTGAACTGGCCTTCAGGAAGGTCAGCTGGTCGCGGGTCTCGTGGATAAACCCGGTGTCGGCGTCCAGCCAGGCCTTTTCAACCTGTCCGGTTAAATGCAGCAGCGGCGTGCAGGCGTTCATCGCCTCCACCAGCGCGCCTACCGCGTTCCCCGCCCCCGCGCCGGTGCTGGTCAGCGCCACGCCGAGGCCGGAAAACCGCCCGTGGGCGTCGGCCATGGTGACGGAACCCGCCTCGCCGCGCGCGGGCACGAAGCGGATTTTGCCCCGCTGCCCTATCGCGTCCGCGATCGGCAGGTTGTGAATGGAGATGACGCCGTAGATGGCCTCAACCTGATACTGCTCCAGCGTTCTGGCGATGGCGTCGCCGACGGTTATCATTTCGCTCATTGCTCACCCTTTCTCAGTCGCACCAGTGGTTGACGCTGTTACCCGTCGCCAGATAAATGCTCTTTTGCTGCATCCAGGCTTTCAGCCCCTGAATGCCCTTTTCGCGGCCCAGACCGCTCTCTTTAAAGCCCCCGAACGGGGTCGAAATCGCAAAAACTTTGTAGGTGTTGATCCACACCGTACCGGCTTCCAGCTGCTCGCTCAGGCGCAGCGCCCGCCCGGTGTCGCGGGTCCAGATCCCTGCCGCCAGGCCGTAAACCGAGTCGTTCGCCTCGCGGATCAACGCCGCTTCATCGCGAAACGGCATCGCCACCAGCACCGGGCCGAAGATCTCCTCCTGGCAGGCGCGGGCGCCGTTCGTCAGCCCTTCGATAATGGTCGGCTGGAAGAAGCTGCCGTTTGCGAGGTCAGGATCCGCCGGGATCTCCCCGCCGCACAGCACCCGGCCCCCCTCGCGCTTCGCCAGCTCGACGTATTCCTGCACGCTCTGGCGATGTTTCTCATTGATCAGCGGCCCAACGTGAACGCCGTCGGTGAAGGGGTGCCCTACGCGCAGCCCGCGAGTTAATTCCAGCAGCCGCGCCATCAGCGGCGCGTACAGGCTTTCGTGGATAAACAGCCGGGACCCGGCGATGCACGCCTGCCCTGCTGAGCTGAAAATGCCGTAGCAGATCCCGCGCGCGGCCTGCTCAACGTCGGCATCCTCCAGCACGATGGTCGGGGATTTACCGCCCAGCTCCAGCGACGCCGGGATCAGCTTTTCCGCGGCCACGTGCGCCAGATGGCGGCCCGTATTGGTGCCGCCGGTAAAGGAAATTTTTCGCACGCGGGGATGGCGCGCCAGCGCGTCGCCAATCACCGAGCCTTTGCCCGGCAGCACGCTCAGCAGCCCGGCGGGCAGCCCGGCCTGTTCAAAAATGCGCGCCAGCTCAAGCGCCATCAGCGGCGTGGCTTCGGCAGGCTTGAGGATCACCGCGTTCCCGGCGGCGATGGCCGGGGCGACCTTCTGCATCTCGCTGGCAATGGGCGAGTTCCACGGCGTGATGGCCGCCACCACGCCGAGCGGCTCATAGCGGCTTAGCGTCAGCAGATCCGGCTGGCGCGGCGTGGGCAACTCCCCTTCCAGCAGCTCGCAGGCGGCGGCGAAGTAGCGGGCCGTTCCCGCCGCGCTCATCACCAGCCCGCGCGCCTCCGCCAGCGGCTTGCCGTTATCCCGGCTCTGCATCTGCGCCAGCTCGTCAGCGCGGGACTCAATCAGATCCGCCACCTTGTGCAGGATCTTCGCCCGCATGTGCGGCAGGCTGTTGCGCCAGGCGGGATCGCGCCACGCGCGCTCGCCGGCCTCGATCGCGTCGTGCAGATCGTCAAGGTTTGCCGCGTTCAGCGTCGCATTGAGCGACCCGTCAGCCGGGAAGTGGCTCTGCATCGGGTTGCCACCGCCGCGTCGCCACTGGCCGCCGATAAAAATCTTCAGATCGTCCATCGTCACTCCTCAGCTCAGGGCCAGCTCGCGGCAGGCGCGCACCGCGCTGAGTGCCGCCAGGGTGGAGGTTTTAGGGTTAGACGCCAGCGGCAGCCCGCTCAGCTCCAGATGGAATTCGCCAAACAGCCCTTCTACGTGCAGCGTGTGGGTGTTACGTTTCGTTGCCGGGTCAACCATCAGCTGCACGCGGGTTTCATCCATCCCGACGCCGCCGAGCGCCACGGTCGCCGCCACGTTGGCGTTCGCCGGGAACAGGCGCGCCGCCTCGCGGGCGCTGCCTTCGAAGAAGACTTTCGCTTCTGACACTGCGTTAAGGTCGATAAGCTGCTCGGCGTAGCTGCCGCGCCAGCTGGCCGGGCTTTTGCGCGACTGATAGGTGACGCGCTCAAGCCCGCCCTCCTTCGCCGCCGCCAGCCCGTCGATGCCGGCCACCGCCCCGGAAAGCAGCGTCAGCTTTCCGCCCGCCGCGAGCAGGCGCTGCTCCAGCGCGCTGTCCGCCAGCGCGCCGGTGGAAATGACCGCCAGATGCCAGCCGCGACGCAGAATCGCTTCGCCGTACTGCGCAACCGCCTGCTGGCTGGCGCACTCCAGCACCAGATCGGGCGTTTGTGCGCACGCCATCGGCGAGGTCAGCGCCTCGACCGCATCGCCAAACTGATCGCGAATGGCGGCATGGTGAGACGCGCGCGCCACGATCCAGCCGATAGCCACGCCAGCGGGCAGACGCTCAATCACCGCCTGCGCCATGGCGCCATAACCAATTAACATTACCTTTTTCATGATGTGTCCTTACAGATGGCGGCAAAAGCCGCCGGAAACGTCCAGCGCCGCGCCGGTAGTAAACGAGGCCAGCGGCGAGGCGAGGAACAGCAGCGCCTGCGCGGGCTCCTGCGGCTTGCCGAGGCGCGCCATCGGGATGCCGCGTTTGCGCGCGATCTCCGCCGTCCACTCCGGCCAGCTCTGGCTTTTGTCCGCCCGGCTTTCAAAGCGGCGCTGCCACTGGCCGGACTCGACCATACCGAGCAGTATGGAATTGACGCGAATCCCTTTGCTCACCAGCTCTTTCGAGAGCGTCAGCGTCATGTTCAGCAGCGCGGCGCGGGCTGCCGATGTGGCGATCATGTGCTCTTCCGGCTGAAGCGCCAGCAGGGAGTTCACGCAGGTGATGGAGGCGATATCGGACCGTTCCAGCAGCGGCTGAAACGCCTGCACCGGATTAATGACGCCAAACAGTTTAAGTTCGGCTTCGTGCAGCCACGCCTCGCGCGGCGTGTCGCTGAAGTGCGCCACGTAGCCCTGACCGGCGTTGTTGATCAGCATATCCGCCGCGCCAAAGCGCGCCTGCACCGCAACCGCGAAGGCCTGCACCTCGTCGGCAGTCAGCACGTCGCAGCGGTAAGAGAAAATCTCCCCGTCGGGATAGTCGTTTTGCAGCGTCGCATGGGCGCTGGCGAGCCGGTCCGGGTCGCGACCGCAGAAGGCGACTTTCGCCCCTTCGCCCAGCAGCAGGCGCAGCGTTTCAAAGCCAATGCCGGACGAACCGCCGGTAACGACCGCTACGCGGCCGTCAATGTGTGCATTCATCGCGCACCTCTTCGTTAATGCGTAAAAGCTGTTGATTAAAAAACGCGTCGTTATCGAGATAGCTCGCGTGTCCGGCCTGGGGAATCGCGGTAAACGGCATGCCGTAGCGCAGCGCCAGCCCCTGTACCAGCTCGGGCTGTGTGATCGCGTCCTGCTCGCCGCACCAGACTTCAAATTGACCGGCGTAACGCTTAAGCCAGCCGTGAATGTCGTCATGCGCCAGCATCCACGCGGCAGCGAGGTAGCCTTCGGGGCGCAGCCTGCGCATGCCCGCCGCGACGGTGGCGATATCGTCCGGGCGCGCGCCGGGGCGCAGCAGCTTCGCGGCGCGGGTCTGCGCGAGGATGTCGCCGCCGAGCGCCATCTGCTGCTCGCGATTACGCCAGACCTGCTCCCGCTGCGCCGGCGCGGCATTACCGTAGCCCTGCGCGGCGTCCGCCAGCACCAGATGAATAACGCGTTCAGGGAACTTCGCCGCAAACGCGCTGGCCACCAGCGCCCCCAGGGAATGGCCCACCAGCACCGCCTGCCAGACACCGGCGCGGTCGAGCATCGCCGCCAGCGCGTCGGCGTAATCTCCCGCGTTAGCCCGCTCAACCGCCAGCATCGGGCTTTCGCCGTAACCGGGCATGTCCCACGCCAGCACGCGAAAACCGTTCAGCGCCATCTGCTTGTGCCAGGACGCAGCGCCAGAGCTGATCCCGTGCAGCATCATCAGCGGGATGCCGCTTCCCTGTTCACGAAAACCCGTCATGTCGCCCCCTTAGTTCCGCTTCACTTTTGAGAGCGGATGATCGGAGGGATAGGTCGGGATTTCCGGCTTGTTGGTTCCCAGCATGACGCACATCAGCGCCTCTTCTTCCCCGTGGTTAAACAGGCCGCGATAGATGCCCGGCGGGACGGAGATCAGGTCACGCTCGCGCAGCACGGTTTCGGTGTAGTTGTCGCCGTCCTGGATCATCAGCGTGATCTGCCCTTTGAGCATGAAGAACACCTCCTCCACGTCGTCATGCAGGTGCAGCGGCCCTTCGCACTTCGACGGCAGCACCATGGTAGAGAAGGTAAAATGGTCCGCCTGCACGGTATTGGTGTCGTTCGCCACGCCGGTTGCCCCGGTGCCGATGTAGCGCATCTGCGCCCGGCGGTATTTCGGGTCAAAATCGGCCTGGAACTTCAGCGCGTTCCAGTCGTATTTACGGCCTTCGAAGCGCGCGATGCGCGACTCGACCCACTCTTCCATTGTCAGGTGGTCGGGTTTGATGCCTGTTTTGTTGGTTACGGTTGAATCAGTCATGACACTCTCCTCAGTAACGTCTCAGCAGCGGCAGTAACAGGACGCAGCCCACCGCCGCCATCACCGCCAGAAAAATCAGCCCGGAATCCATGCTGTGGGTGAAAGCGATCAGCGCGCCCATCACCGCCGGCGACAGCGCGCCCGCAAAGTTTCCCAGCCCGTTGAAGATGCCGCCCGCCGTGGCGCTCACCCGGGGATGGGTGGCTTTCGCCAGCAGGGCGAAAATGTTGGGGGCGCCGGTGCCCCACATAAAGGTGCTGAAGCTCATCGCCGCGATGATGGCAAGCGGGGTGTCGAGGTGCATCACCGCCGCCAGGCCTACCGCCGCCCCCGCCATCGAGATAAAGCAGGCCGCCGCGCGCTTATCGACCCGGTCAGAGAGCCACGCGCCAATCACCTCGCCCGCCAGCATGGCGATGAACGGCATCGACGACAGCCAGCCCGCGTGCTCCAGATGAATGCCTTTGCCCTTAATGAGATAGCCCGGCAGCCAGCCGTTGATGCCCCACAGGTAGGTCAGAAAGGCGATGTTAAAGATGCAGATGATCCAGAAGTGCGGGCTGACAAACAGCTCGCGCCGCGCCGCGCGCCGCTCGTCCTGAGACGCCTGCGAGGTACCGGGTTTTGCTTCCAGACGGATCCCGCGCAGGCCAACGCGCACAAAGATAAGCACCGGCACGGTCAGCATTGCCATGACAAAGAAGGTGCTCTGCCAGCCGAAGGTGTTCAGCAGCCACAGGGAGAGCGGGAAGCCAATCGCCGCGCCGACCGGCGTGCCCAGCAGCCAGAGCATGGTGGCGCGCGCCTGTAAATGCTGCGGGAAGTTGTGGCGCACGATGGCGAAAGCCAGCGGGAACAGCGGTCCTTCCGCCACGCCCAGCAGGATGCGCAGGACGATCATTAGCGTGTAGTTATGGGTAAAGCCCATCGCCACCATCAGCGCGCACCACACCACCATCATCCCGGTGAGCAGGCGCAGCGGCGCGATTTTGTCGCCTAAACCGCTCAAAAATACCGACGAAAAGCCATAGCTCAGCAGGAAGGCGCTCATCAGAATGCCGAGGCGCGTGGTGTCAAAATCGATGCCCATGGCCTGCTGGAAATGGGTGTCGGAAAAGAGCGCCGCGATGCTGATTTTGTCGAAAAAGGCCAGCAGCACGCAGGCCAGCAGCGACAGCGGGATGGCCCAGCGCACCGCTTTTTCAGGCGTGCGGGTTCCCTCACCGCTCGCCTCGACGGGCGCGGTGTTGGTCTCTAATGTGGTCATGTCTCCCCCTACGGGTGCGGGTTAGCTATCGCAATGACATTAGTGAAAAAGCCGGGTCGCCGAGCGGCACATTCGATAAATCTCGCTCCGCGGCCATCCAGCGCTTCGCCAGCTTGACGGTGCGCGCATCGTTGAACGCCACCAGCTGCGTTAGCCGACCGTTGTCGTCCAGCGAGAAATACAGCGCCTCTTCACGCACTATCGTTCGGCTGCCCGGCTGCGGAATGCCGAGGATCTGGATGTTGTGCTGATATTGATCCGACCACAGCCACGGCGCGTCGTCGTAGCCTGGCGCATCGGGGTTAAGCATGGCTTTCGCCGTCGCCACCGCCTGGTTCTGGGCGAAGGCCCAGGACTGAATGCACAAGCCGTAGTGATGGTGCTGCGCCACGTCGCCTGCGGCAAAGATGAACGGATCGGACGTGCGCCCCTGGGCGTCCACCACGATCCCCCGCTCGGTGCGAAGTCCCGCATCGCGCGCCAGCTCAAGATTGAGATCGACACCGATCCCCACCACCACCGCGTCAAAGGTTTCACGCTGGCCGTCGCAGTGGATGACCGGCAGGCCGTTATCGTCCTCCAGCTCCAGCGCGCCGCAGCTGGTACGGATATCCCCCCCCTGCTCGCGATGGATAGCCTCTAAGCGCTGCGACACCTCGCCGCTCACCGAGCGCATGCACAGCGCGGGCTGCTGCTCGAACAGCGTGACCGCCACGCCGCTTTTGCGCGCGGAAGCGGCAATCTCAAGGCCGATCCAGCCGCCGCCGACAATCGCCAGTTTTTTACTTTCCGCCAGACGCGCCTTCAGGCGCTGCGCGTCCTGCCAGTGGCGCAGAGTGTAGACCTGCGGGTGCGCCGCCCAGGCCTGCGAAGGCAGGCGCGCCCGCCCGCCGGTGGCCATTAAAAGAATGTTGTAACTAAGACGTTCGCCGTTGCTTAAACGCACGGTTTTCGCTTCACGATCGACTGATTCAGCACGCAGCGGGCGGTACCAGGTCAGGTTCAGCGCCTGCTGTGCTTCTTCGCTAAACAGCCGCGGGAGCGCCGCGTCCGGCTCCAGCAGAGACGCTTTCGACAGCGGCGGACGTTCGTAGAAATCCCACTCCTCTTCCGCCACCACGCAGATCTCGCCGTCGAAGCCCTCGTCGCGCAGGGTTTTCGCCGCCCAGCCACCCGCCTGACCGCCACCGATAATGACAATGCGCGACGTCATACCGCCTCCGGCTTTTTCTGCTGGCGGCGCGTGTCGTGGTCAATCCCGCCTTCTACCGCCCATTCGGTAAAGGAGACCAGGGAGTGCTCCAGCTCGCGCGGCTGCCAGTTTTCGGTCAGATAGTCGTCGTTGGTGTAATACTCAAACGCGCCGCCGGTCGGGCTATTGACGTACCAGAAATAGGCCGACGACACCGGATGGCGGCCCGGCCCGATAAAGGTGCTCCATTCATTTTTATTCATCGCGATACCGCCGCCGATCACCTCGTGGATGTCGCGCACGGTGAAGGCCACGTGGTTGAGGCCGCGCCTGCGGTTCGGCAGTTGCAGCAGGAACAGGTTGTGATGTCCGCCGCGCACCCCGCAGCGCAGGAACACGGCGCGGTTGATGTAGCGGTCCGAAACCTGGAAGCCGAGCACCTCGCGGTAGAATTTTTCCACCGCCGCCAACTCCTCCACGAAGAACACCACGTGCCCGACGTTGATCGGCTGCGCGCGATCGTAAACCGGGCTGGGCGTGTCGATACGGCGGGCATCGCCCCACTGGTTAATCGGCTCAACGTTCAGCTCCACGTCAGTCTGCTGGCTGACCTGCACACGCAGGGTCATGCCGTTCGGATCGAGACATTCCAGCGCGTCGCCCACTTCGCGAAAGCCGGGCTGCTGCGCCAGCTTCGGGCGCAGCGCGTCGAGATCGGACTGTGCGGCAACCGCCCAGGTCATGCGGCGCAGGGTGTTGCCCGCTTCAAACGCCGGCGGCAGGTCGGGGCTGTCGATGGGGTTCAGCTCCACGCGCGCGCCGCTCAAGGTGGTAAAACGCTGGCCGCTGGCATCGCCCGTCAGGCCAAAATCACGCATAAATTTGGCGCAGTGCGTCAGGTCTTCCACGCCAAATTCCAGCTTTTCAATTCCGGTTACACTCATCGTTCGTTGCCTCATCTGGCCCAAATTGGGCGTAAAACATGCCTGACGCAGTCAAGCGCCTGACGTTAACTCACTGATTTAGCTGGCCTGTGGCAAATAGCCTAAGAAGCCAGAAATTTTATCCGCCGCGAGGCGAACCTCGTTTTGCAACCGCTCGCGGTCGGTCTGCGGGATCTCCTCCGACGGCACCAGAATGCTGACCACCGCCGCCACGCGTCCGCTTCGGTCATACACCGGGTAGACGATGGAGGAGATGCCGTGGCGGAAGAAGGATTCGCCGATGACAAACCCGCGGGCTTTGTCCTGTTGCACCATCTGCCACAGGGCCTCGCGGTCGTGAAGCTGCCCCGGCGTGTTGCCCGGCAGGCGCTCGTGCGGGAACAACTGTTCGAAATCGGCGCGGGTAATATCGGTCAGCAACATGCGGCCCAGCGAGGTGCAGTGCACCGGCAGGCGGGTGCCAATGCTGACCTGATTGATGCGCGACCCGGCGGCACTGACGCGGGCGATGTAGATAATGTCGCGCCCGTCGCGGATCGCCAGATGGCTGCTGCACTGGCTGACGTCGCGCAGCTGCTCAATCACCGGCTGGCCGACCTGCGCCACGTCTAGCGAGGCGATGTACTCAAAGCCGAGACGCAGCACGTTCATGCCCAGCGAAAAGGTATTGGTGCGCGCGTTGCGCTCCAGAAAGCCCATGTACTCCAGCGTCTGCACCACGCGATAGGCGGTCGCCTTCGGCATATCCACCAGCCGGTGCAGCTCGGCAAAGGTCAGATCGCGATGCTGCTCGCCAAAGGCCAACAGCAGCTGTAAACCGCGCTCCAGCCCCGGCACCAGATACTTCACTTCCTGATCGTTTGCCATAATCGCCACACCTTAGTTAAAGACAAAACCGCCGTTGACCGGGATCAGCTGCCCGGTGATAAACCGCGACAGATCGCTTAACAGCCAGACTACGCTGCCGGTGACGTCTTCCGGCTGCTGCGCGCCGGTTAACGCGCGGCCATTCTCGTAGAGCTGATGGCGCTCGGCCGGAACATATTCGGTCGCCTCGACGCGGGTTAACCCCGGCGCGATGGCATTAATGCGTATACGCTTTTCGCCCAGTTCGCGCGCCATTGAGCGGGTCATGGCAATCACGGCGCCCTTACTGGCGACGTAGGCCATCAGGCGCGGCGCGCCCCACAGCGCGGTGTCGGACGCAACGTTCACGATACCCGCGCCCTCGCGCAGCAGCGGCACCGCGGCGCGCGTCACCAGCCAGGTGCCTTTGACGTTGACGCTCATCACCCGATCCCAGAGATCCGGATCGTAATCGAGCATATTTTTGCCGCCGACGCCCGTCGCCATCGCCGCGTTGTTCACCAGGCCATCGATCTGACCCTGCTCGCCAATCGCGCTGAACACCTGCTCAATGGACTGCGGATCGGCCAGATCGATAACGTGCGGTTCGATCGCATAGCCCCGCTCGCTCAGGGCGTGGGCGCTTTCGGCCAGCTCGCCCTTGAGGATGTCGCACATAACCACCGCCGCGCCCTGCTCCGCGCAGGCTTTGGCAAAGTGAAAGCCCAGCCCGCGCGCGGCGCCGGTTATGACGATGCGCTTGCCGCTCAGCAGCCCGTTCATCAGGCGGCTCCCTGCTGTTCTTCGCGCATCGCCAGTTGCTCTTTGGCGGCCTTTTGCATCATGCGGCGCAGGCGCGAGAGGCCGACGTCGTGCTGATACAGGTATTCATGGTCGCGGGCGTTTGGCGCCAGGCTTTCCAGCACCACGCGGTCCTGCTCCAGCACTTCCCAGTGCAGTTTTTCCAGACGGTTGCGGTACATGAAGCGCCACATGTCGCGCTGCCAGCCCTGCACCCGGCGAATGCGCCAGAAGAAGACGCGGCAGTTGTCGTTATCTTCCGGCACCACCATGCCGACGATAAAGAAGTGGCCGCCCGGCCCGAAACGCTTCTTGTACGGAATGGAGAGGCGCATCCAGCAGGTGCCGCTGTTGCCCAGCTCCACCCAGTCAAAGTTGACGCCGCTCTGCCCTTTCTTCTCGAAGATAAAGCCGGTTTTGGTCGGCTGGAGCACCATGTCGGCCTTGCGATCCCCTTCCGCCATTGAGTGCGACGAGGAGTGCAGATAGGTGCCGTGCATCGGGTCCATCACGTTTTCCAGCGCGTACTGGTAATTGCATTTCCACGCGGCGGTGCAGAGGAAGTTGCTGAAGCTGTCCGTATCGGCGAGCTCGTCCGGGAAGGTCAGCTCGTCCGGCTGCTGGTCCGCGGTGACGCCAAACCACACAAAGATTGCGCCGTGCGCCTCCTGCACGTTGTAGCTGCGCACGCACTGCTGGCCGACCAGCGGACATTTGTCCACGGCGGGCACGTCTTTCACCTCGCCGTTGCCCGCGACCTCCACGCCGTGATACCAGCAGGCAATGCGGTCGCCCAGGTTCCAGCCCATCGACAGGCGTGCGCCGCGGTGCGGACAGCGGTCCTCCAGCGCCTGCACCTGGCCGTCTTTGTTGCGCCAGACCACAATCTGTTCGCCCAGGCGGGTAATGCCCACCGGTGCAGACTGCACCTCCCAGCTCGCCAGCACCGGATACCAGAGGCCGCGCAGACCTTTATCGAGATAGTGTTGTACGGTAGTCGTCATCGCGTTGCCCTCAGTAGCCGTTAACCTGTAAGAATGCCTGGAAGCTGGCCTCGCTCCACGGCTCGCCCTGCTGATCGTGCATGCGCACCGCGTTCAGCCCGTTCACCAGCTCCGGTAAAGTTTCAACTCCCTGCTCGAAGAGATCTTCCAGCGTGGCGATAAGGTTCACTTCCCAGCTTTCCGGCTCGCGGCTGCGGGTCTGCCAGATCAGGTTCTGGTAATCACCCGGCTTATGGATCGCACCGTTACCGCCCTCAGCCGGTGGGGCAAACTGACGGCTTTCCGGCAGCGCCGGGTTGTAGTTCAGGGTGTCGCTCATGCCACGGTCTCCTCGACGAAGGTAATCTGAATCTGGTTTTCAAAAACCCGAACCGGGTAGCGGTTGAGGTTGCGCCCGCCGGGGCCGTGCAGGCACTGACCGGTTTTGACGTCGAATACCGCCTCGTGCAACGGGCATTCCACCTTGCCGTCCTCCACGAAGCCCTGGCTCAGCAGGGCATAGGCGTGGGGGCATACGTCTTCCAGCGCGTAATATTCACCGTCAATCAAATACACGCCGATCTCTTTACCGTCGACGTTGCCGCTAAAAGGGAAATCTTCCTGTACTTGTTCTGCGTCACATACGCCTATCCAGCTCATCACGATCCTCCAGGCTTTTGTTTCATATATGAAACTCTGTTTCTTATTTAATACGGTCAATATAAAAGCGATGAATGTTTCGTCAAGCCGCAATGTGACGAATTTGTTAATCAAACAGCAATTAATTAACTAAGTGTGCAAAGGATCACGAAAAAATGCAGCGATATGAAATTTTCATTATTTCGGTGTGAAAGAATACGATTTATCGATGGCCTTAAATTTTAATAATCAGTGATTGACTTCTTTTCTTTTTGTTCCTTAAAAATAAAAGAAGTGAAAAACATCGTGTTTCACCTGTGAAACTTAATTTTATTTTTTCTTTAATAAACAATGAGTTTCACAGGTGAACCATTTTACCCACGTGATAATCACGCGCATAAAAATAGAAATAAGCAAAAACATAAGGCAGGCGTTATGACGGCAAGATGGCAAGGCACAGTGGCATTGTTATTACTGGTTATTATTTCCTACGTTGACCGGGTGAATATTTCTGTAATGATTTTAAACCCGGAATTTGCTCAGCATTTTCAGCTAAATGAAAACAGAATGTTACAGGGAATGCTTATGACCTGTTTTCTGCTGGGTTATGGATTTTCAGCTTTATTATTAACTCCAGTTATTGAAAGCAAACTCCATTATCGACAGGGATTATTGAGCAGCATAGCGATGTGGGCAGCGGTATGCGCCATTTCACCGCTGCTCGGATCGCTGATGGGCATGCTCGTCGCGCGCACGATCCTGGGGATCGCTGAGGGGCCGCTCTTTTCGCTGAAAACGCGCTTCATCAGCAATCACTTTAGCTCGCAGGAGATCGGCAAACCCAACGCCGTGACCGCGCTGGGCGTCTCGCTCGGGCTGGCCGTGGGCTTTCCGCTGGTAACGTGGCTGATGGCGCATCTCGGCTGGGCCGGGTCGTTTTATGCCCTGGCGGTATTAAATCTGGTGCTGGGTGGCGGCCTTGTCTGGCGCTTCCTGCCCGCGCCGCGGGGTGCGGAGAAAATCAAAAAACCGGGCTTCGCAGAGACGTTTTCGCTGGCCTGGCAAACGCCGCTGCTCGGGTGGATCCTGCTGGTTGAGATTGCCACCCTGAGCTATCTCTGGGGGAGCAGCGCCTGGCTGCCCGCGTGGCTGCGCGACGAGCATCATTTCTCGCTGCACGCCACGGGCATGCTTGCGGCCATTCCCTTCCTGCTGAGTCTGGGCTCGAAGTTCCTCGGCGGGGTGCTGCTCGACAGAATGCGCCCGGAACAGGCACCAATGCTGTTTGTGGTGGGCGGCGCGCTGACGGCGCTGTCCGTGGTCGCGCTGATGCTCAGCCATCAGCCTGCCTGGCTGGCGCTGTTTATGCTCTCGGCGAATATCTTCTGGGGGCTACAGGGGGCGGCTATTCCGGCGGTGATCCAGCATCACGCCGCGCGGGAAGCGGTGGGCAGCGCTTACGGCATTATCAACGGGATCGGCAATATCTGCGCGGCGTTTATTCCGCTGCTGATGGGGATGGTGATGAGGTCGGTAGGGTCAGTCAGCTCAGGCTTTTCGGTGCTGGTCGTCTCGCAGGTAATCACCCTGCTTGCCGGGGGAATGTTGCTGCTGCGCATGCGTCGCGCAGCAGCAATCAGCGCGTAAGGCTTATTCGCCTTTTTTCGCGGCCTGGATGTAGAGCATTTCCAGCGCCAGGGTCGCCGCGGCAAGCGCGGTGATCTCGGACTGGTCATAGGCTGGCGCCACTTCCACCACGTCCATCCCAACGATGTTCAGATCCTTCAGGCCACGCACCAGCTTGATGGCGCGGTCTGACGTCAGGCCGCCAATAACCGGCGTACCGGTACCCGGTGCAAACGCCGGATCCAGGCAGTCGATATCGAAGGTCAGGTATACAGGCATATCGCCGACGATCTGCTTAACCTGAGCCAGAATATCGTCCACGCCGCGATCGTTCACCTGGCCGGCGTCCAGCACGGTGAAACCGTTGTCTTTGTCGAACTCGGTACGGATGCCGATCTGCACGGAGTGGTTCGGATCGATCAGGCCTTCTTTCGGCGCGGTGTAGAACATGGTGCCGTGGTCGAACTCGCAGCCGTTCGCGTAGGTGTCGGTATGCGCATCGAAGTGCACCAGCGCCATTTTACCGAAGTGCTTCGCGTGAGCGCGCAGCAGCGGCAGAGTGACAAAGTGGTCACCGCCGAAGGAGAGCATGCGCTTACCGGCAGCCAGCAGCTTCTCGGCGTGCGCCTGCAGCTTTTCGCTCATCTCACGCGCGTCGCCGAAGGCGTACACCAGGTCACCGCAGTCCACCACGTTCAGGCGCTCGCGCATGTCGAAGTTCCACGGGAAGCGGTTGTGCTCCCAGGCCAGGTTGGTGGAAACCTGGCGGATTGCCGCCGGGCCGTGACGTCCACCCGCACGACCGGAGGTTGCCATGTCGAACGGCACGCCGGTGATCACCCAGTCCGCATCGCTGTCGTACGGCTGGAAGTTCATTGGAAGGCGTAAAAAACCAAACGCGTTAGATACCAGAGAGTTATCGTACTGATGACCTAAAGTGCTCATGTCCTGACCTCTTTTAACGTCGATACATTAAAAACAGATGAAAAAAAATCCCCTCCGCGTCGTTAAACCCGACGAGGAAGGGATTGATTCGTAAATCGCATATTGGGGCGAATTATCGCCGTTAATTCATACGGGTTCAAGTGAGTATAGGGCATTGTGCGGTCTGATGCCCTCACCCCAACCCTCTCCCACCGGGAGAGGGAGTTTTACCTACTCGTCTTCCAGGTAGGTGTACCCGTACAGACCCGCTTCAAACTCTTCCAGGAACTGCTGCTGCAGCGCGTCGTCCAGACCGGTGTTTTTCACCTGGTCGCGGAACTGGGTGAGCAGTTTTTTCGGATCCAGCTGCACGTATTCCAGCATGTCCGCCACGGTGTCCCCTTCGTCGGACAGCTCAACCTCGACGCTGCCGTCAGGGAAGACAAACACGTCAACCGCTTCGGTATCGCCGAACAGGTTGTGCATGTTGCCGAGGATCTCCTGATACGCACCCACCATAAAGAAGCCCAGCATTGGCGGGTTCTCCGGATCGTACTCCGGCATTGGCATCGTCGTTGCGATACCGTCACCGTCAACGTAGTGGTCAATCGCGCCGTCAGAGTCACAGGTGATGTCCAGCAGCACCGCGCGACGTTCCGGGGCGTGGTTCAGCCCTTCCAGCGGCAGAACCGGGAACAGCTGGTCGATACCCCAGGCATCCGGCATCGACTGGAACAGGGAGAAGTTGACGTACATTTTGTCCGCCATACGCTCCTGCAACTCGTCGATAATCGGACGATGCGCGCGGTTGCTCGGGTCGAGCTGTTTCTGCACTTCATGGCACATGTTCAGATAGAGCTGCTCGGCCCACGCGCGCTCCTGCAGGCTGAAGGTGCCTGACGAGTAGCCGACGTGGATATCGTGCAGGTCCATCTGGCTGTCGTGCAGCCATTCGCGCAGGGAACGGCGCGTGCCCGGCTCGTGCATTTCCTGCCAGGTTTCCCACATGCTTTGCAGGGAACGTGGGGCATCATCTTGCGGAGGCGTCGCTTCGGTGATTTCGCTGCGCTCAACGCCAATGATATTAGACACCAGCACCGTATGGTGCGCGGTAACCGCGCGGCCAGATTCGGTAATCACCGTCGGGTGCGGCAGGCCGTGCTCTTCACAGGCATCGCCAATCGCCCAGATGATGTTGTTGGCGTATTCGTTCAGGCCGTAGTTCACCGAGCAGTCGGACTGGGAGCGGGTTCCTTCGTAGTCCACGCCCAGGCCGCCGCCCACGTCGAAGCACTGAATATTCACGCCAAGCTTGTGCAGCTCAACGTAGAAACGCGCGGACTCACGCACGCCGGTGGCGATGTCGCGAATATTGGCCATCTGCGAGCCGAGGTGGAAGTGCAGCAGCTGAATGCTGTCCAGACGACCGCGCTCGCGCAGGATCTCCACCAGCTGCAGCACCTGGTTCGCCGCGAGGCCGAACTTGGATTTTTCACCGCCGGAAGACTGCCATTTACCGGAACCCTGCGACGCCAGACGCGCACGTACGCCTAGGCGTGGGATCACGTTCAGACGCTCGGCCTCTTCCAGCACGATGGCAATTTCGGTCATCTTCTCGATAACCAGATAGACCTTGTGGCCCATCTTCTCGCCAATCAGCGCCAGACGAATGTATTCGCGGTCTTTATAGCCGTTACAGACGATCACCGACCGGGTCATGCCCGCGTGCGCCAGAACCGCCATCAGCTCCGCTTTGGAGCCTGCTTCCAGTCCCAGCGGTTCGCCGGAGTGGATCAGGGATTCGATTACGCGGCGGTGCTGGTTCACCTTGATCGGGTAAACCAGGAAGTAGTCGCCGTTATAGCCGTAGGATTCACGCGCGCGCTTGAACGCGGCGTTAATGGAACGCAGGCGATGTTGCAGGATCTGCGGGAAGCAGAACAGTGCAGGCAAACGCTGGCCCTGCGCTTCACGGGCTTTCACCAGCTTAGCGAGATCCACGCGCGCTTCAGGAACGTCCGGATCCGGGCAGACGCTGATATGGCCCAGTTCGTTGACGTCGTAGTAGTTATTGCCCCACCAGGCAATATTGTAAGTGCGCAGCATCTTGCTGGCTTCCTGGGAGCTCATCGCAACCTCCTGCATAGAACGTAGTACACCCTGTTCGCCCGCTGACGAAGGCGAAAAAGAAGACATGTCGTCAGACATAGCGAACCTCAACTCTTTGTATTAAGTGTAAAACAGTTGACTACTATCGCAGCGTTATACGGCGATAACAACCCATAAACGGCTCCGTTTCCCAGCAGAGTATGCTGAAATCCAGACCGTGCGACCGGTTTCTTATTCATATCATTGTAAAACACGTATCCGAACTCTGTATGACAAGGTTCGGCGAAACCACGAGAAAACTCTTGTATTAACAAGAGCGCCCTTGTTCAGTTTTCACAGAGCGTAACCGGCCCTTGAATCCTGAGAAGCGCCGAGATGGGTATAACATCGGCAGGTTTGCAGACTAGAAATGCGGGTTGCGGGAATCAATGGCGCGCCAGAACGGCAGCGCTGAATTAGCGGAAAACGATGGTTCATTATCTCGTATCACCTCCACGGCCGCCTCTGATGAAACGGACCCCAAGCCAAAGCTAAAAGTTCACTGCTCAACCCGGCTGGAAGTGGCGACACGATGTATTCATCGAGCGCTGATTTTATATGAGCCGCGCGCCGCGTTTTATACCGAGAAGGGGGCTAAAAAGCAAAACAAAAATACGCGTGTTGCCAGCAGCGTCAGGAAAAATTTCCAGCAGCCATTTCAACGCAGTGAGAGATGAATCAAAAAAAACTGGAAATCGGGCGAAGAAGTGACCTAAAATAGCCATCCAGATGTTAATCCATCTATACTGATTAACACTCATACTGCCAGTGTCAAAAACCTGCAGGCCTTGGTAGAATTATCTCCTTTGGCTATTCCACACAGCAGCTTGAGCTAACCAAATTCCTCTTAGGTGAAATAAAACATGGCAAAACACCTGTTTACGTCCGAGTCCGTATCAGAAGGACATCCTGATAAAATTGCTGACCAAATCTCCGATGCGGTGCTGGATGCGATCCTGGCGCAGGATCCTAAAGCGCGCGTAGCGTGTGAAACCTATGTCAAAACCGGCATGGTTCTGGTTGGCGGTGAGATCACCACCAGCGCATGGGTTGATATCGAAGAGATCACCCGTAACACGGTGCGTGAGATCGGCTATGTGCATTCTGATATGGGCTTTGATGCCAACTCCTGCGCGGTGCTGAGCGCGATTGGCAAACAGTCTCCGGACATTAACCAGGGCGTTGACCGTGCCGATCCGCTGGAACAGGGCGCGGGCGACCAGGGCCTGATGTTCGGTTATGCAACCAACGAAACCGACGTGCTGATGCCAGCGCCTGTGACCTACGCACACCGTCTGGTGCAGCGTCAGGCTGAAGTGCGTAAAAACGGCACCCTGCCGTGGCTGCGCCCGGATGCGAAAAGCCAGGTCACCTTCCAATACGACGACGGCAAAATCGTCGGTATTGACGCGGTGGTGCTGTCTACCCAGCATGCCGAAGAGATCGATCAGAAATCCCTGCAGGAAGCAGTGATGGAAGAGATCATCAAGCCGGTACTGCCGACCGAATGGCTGAGCTCAGCAACCAAATTCTTCATCAACCCAACCGGACGCTTTGTTATCGGCGGCCCAATGGGCGACTGCGGCCTGACCGGTCGTAAAATCATCGTTGATACCTACGGCGGCATGGCGCGTCACGGTGGCGGCGCGTTCTCCGGTAAAGATCCGTCTAAAGTTGACCGTTCTGCCGCGTACGCTGCACGTTATGTGGCGAAAAACATCGTTGCTGCCGGCCTGGCCGACCGCTGTGAGATTCAGGTTTCCTACGCAATCGGCGTGGCTGAGCCAACCTCCATCATGGTGGAAACCTTCGGTACGGAGAAAGTGCCTTCAGAACAGCTGACCCTGCTGGTGCGCGAGTTCTTCGACCTGCGTCCATACGGCCTGATTCAGATGCTGGATCTGCTGCACCCAATCTACCAGGAAACCGCTGCATACGGTCACTTTGGTCGTGAACATTTCCCATGGGAAAAAACCGACAAAGCCGCTCTGCTGCGTGAAGCTGCCGGTCTGAAATAATCGACAGCCGAGAGTATTAAACAGGCCAGCCTTTGTGCTGGCTTTTTTTATGTCGGGTGGCGGCTAAAGCCGCACAACTGAAAGCGGTTACACCGCACCGGCACCACTCTGCTTTCAGAATAATCTCTTTGCATGTTCGCCTTTCTTCTGCTGTTACATTTCCTTTCAGTTAAGTCTGAATTTCAAACAAACGCGATACGTATCACCTCGTTTACCTCTATATTTTCAAAGCTTTAATAATTTTTACGGTTGCACGTCAGTGTAACCGATTACACCATTGTGATTAATCTCACATATTTTTATGGGTCGCTCACCTACCCTTATCATCAATAAAACTGATAACCCAACTGGAGGGCATAATGCCTGACAATAAAAAACAGGGGCGTACGTCCAACAAGGCGATGACTTTCTTCGTCTGCTTCCTCGCCGCCCTGGCAGGATTACTCTTTGGCCTGGATATCGGCGTCATTGCCGGCGCTCTTCCCTTCATCGCAGACGAATTCCAGATTAACGCGCATACCCAGGAATGGGTGGTTAGCTCCATGATGTTCGGTGCGGCCGTTGGGGCCGTCGGCAGCGGCTGGCTCTCCTTCAAGCTCGGACGCAAAAAGAGCCTGATGATCGGTGCGATCCTCTTCGTCGCCGGTTCGCTCTTCTCCGCTGCCGCCCCTAACGTTGAAGTGCTTATTCTTTCCCGCGTGCTGCTGGGCCTTGCGGTGGGCGTGGCGTCTTACACCGCCCCGCTCTACCTCTCCGAAATAGCGCCGGAGAAAATCCGCGGCAGTATGATTTCCATGTACCAGCTGATGATCACCATCGGTATTCTCGGCGCTTACCTGTCCGATACCGCGTTCAGCTACAGCGGCGCATGGCGCTGGATGCTCGGCGTGATCATCATCCCGGCCATTCTGCTGCTGATTGGCGTCTTCTTCCTGCCGGACAGCCCGCGCTGGTTTGCCGCCAAGCGCCGCTTCGTTGATGCCGAACGCGTGCTGCTCCGCCTGCGCGATACCAGCGCGGAAGCGAAAAACGAGCTGGAAGAGATCCGCGAAAGCCTGAAGGTAAAACAGTCCGGCTGGGCGCTGTTTAAAGAGAACAGCAACTTCCGTCGGGCGGTGTTCCTCGGCGTGCTGCTGCAGGTGATGCAGCAGTTCACCGGGATGAACGTCATCATGTACTACGCGCCAAAAATCTTTGAACTGGCGGGTTACACCAACACCACCGAGCAGATGTGGGGCACCGTCATCGTGGGCCTGACCAACGTGCTGGCGACCTTTATCGCCATCGGCCTGGTGGACCGCTGGGGTCGTAAGCCAACCCTGACGCTGGGCTTCCTGGTGATGGCGGCCGGTATGGGTGTCCTCGGTACGATGATGCATGTGGGCATCCACTCCCCAACCGCCCAGTACTTCGCGGTGGGTATGCTGCTGATGTTTATCGTCGGGTTTGCGATGAGCGCCGGTCCGCTGATTTGGGTACTGTGCTCTGAAATCCAGCCGCTGAAAGGGCGTGATTTTGGTATCACCTGCTCTACCGCAACCAACTGGATTGCCAACATGATCGTCGGCGCAACGTTCCTGACCATGCTCAACACCCTGGGCAATGCCAACACCTTCTGGGTCTACGCCGGTCTGAATATCTTCTTTATTGTGCTGACCATCTGGCTGGTTCCAGAAACCAAACATGTTTCTCTGGAACATATTGAACGTAACCTGATGAAAGGTCGTCCGCTGCGCGAAATCGGCGCCCACGACTAATCCTCTTGCGGGAGGCGCCTCTTGCGCCTCCCCGCTTCCCGCTTTATGCTCTGCCCCTATGAAAGCTCCCCGTCTCCCCATCGCCATTCAGCAAGCCGTTATGCGCAGCCTGCGGGAAAAACTTGCCCAGGCGAATCTGAAACTCGGCCGCAATTACCCTGAACCGAAGCTGGTCTATCAGCAGCGCGGCACCGCAGCCGGCACCGCCTGGCTGGAATCGTACGAGATCCGCCTGAACCCGGTGCTGATGATGGAAAACCAGCAGGCGTTTATTGAAGAAGTGGTGCCGCACGAGCTGGCGCACCTTCTGGTATGGAAGCATTTTGGCCGCGTCGCGCCGCATGGAAAAGAGTGGAAATGGATGATGGAAGCGGTGCTCGGCGTTCCGGCGCGCCGTACCCATCAGTTCGAGCTGGAATCGGTACGCCGCAATACCTTCCCCTACCGCTGCCAGTGTCAGCAGCACCAGCTTACCGTCCGCCGCCATAACCGCGTGGTGCGCGGCGAGGCGACCTACCGCTGCGTCAAATGCGGCGAACCGCTGATTGCAGAGTAATCACCTGAACTTTCAGGAACTTTCCTGATCTGACTGATTGCATACAGGAACAACATTCGTTACGTTGCGGGCTCGTTTTGACACGGAGTGTAAGATGTCCCGTAATGTTTCTCTCGCGGTCGCTTTTCTGGCGACGGCGCTTTCCGGTCAGGCCCTGGCCGACGGTATCAACAGTTTTTCCCAGGCCAAGGCAGCAGGCGTGAAGGTGAACGCCGATGTGCCGGGCGATTTCTACTGCGGCTGCAAAATTAACTGGCAGGGCAAAAAAGGGGTCGTTGACCTCGAATCCTGCGGCTATAAGGTGCGTAAAAACGAAAACCGCGCCAGCCGCATCGAGTGGGAGCATGTCGTTCCGGCCTGGCAGTTTGGTCACCAGCGCCAGTGCTGGCAGGACGGCGGACGTAAAAACTGCGCCAAAGATCCGGTTTATCGCCAGATGGAAAGCGACATGCATAACCTGCAGCCTGCGGTTGGTGAAGTGAACGGCGATCGCGGCAATTTCATGTATAGCCAGTGGAACGGTGGCGAAGGCCAGTACGGCCAGTGCGGTATGAAGGTAGATTTCAAAGAGAAAGTCGCCGAGCCCCCTGCCCGCGCGCGCGGCAGCATCGCCCGCACCTACTTCTACATGCGTGACCGTTATGACCTCAACCTTTCACGCCAGCAGACGCAGCTGTTCAATGCCTGGGATAAGCAGTATCCGGTGACGGAATGGGAATGCCAGCGCGACGAACGTATCGCCAGAGTCCAGGGGAATCATAACCCTTACGTCCAGCGGGCTTGCCAGGCGCAAAAGAGCTAACCTACACTACGGCAATTCGCTTATACCGCATGACATATGGAATTTTTGACTATGCGCATTCCCCGCATTTACCACCCTGAACTGATTACCGCAGGCAGCGAGATCGCTCTGTCTGACGACGCCGCTAACCACGTTGGCCGCGTGCTGCGCATGGGGGCTGGCCAGGCAATACAGCTGTTCGACGGCTCTAATCAGGTTTTCGACGCGGAAATCACGCGGGCTGATAAAAAAAGCGTGCATGTGAATGTCTTGCGCGGCGAAGTGGACGACCGTGAATCGCCGCTACACATCCACCTTGGGCAGGTGATGTCGCGCGGAGAAAAGATGGAATTCACCATTCAAAAATCCATTGAGTTGGGTGTAAGCCTCATTACGCCACTTTTTTCCGAGCGCTGTGGCGTTAAACTGGATGCGGAACGTCTGAACAAAAAGATCCAGCAGTGGCAGAAAATCGCCATTGCGGCCTGCGAACAGAGCGGTCGCAACCGTATTCCGGAGATCCGCCCGGCGATGGATCTGGAGGACTGGTGTGCAGAAGAGGAAAGCGGGCTGAAGCTCAATCTTCATCCGCGCGCCAGCGCCAGCATCAATACGCTGCCGCTGCCCGTTGAGCGTGTACGCCTGCTGATTGGCCCCGAAGGCGGCCTGTCGGCGGACGAAATTGCGATGACGGCGCGCTACCAGTTTACTGATATTCTGTTGGGACCTCGCGTTCTGCGCACTGAGACAACGGCACTCACGGCCATAACCGCGCTACAGGTACGGTTTGGCGATCTGGGTTGAAGTATTAACGGAGAAGAACATGATAAAGCTCGGCATCGTGATGGATCCCATCGCAAACATTAACATCAAGAAAGATTCCAGCTTCGCCATGCTGCTGGAAGCGCAGCGTCGTGGCTATGAGCTCCACTATATGGAGATGAACGATCTTTATCTGATCAACGGTGAAGCCCGCGCACGCACCCGCATCGTTAACGTCGAGCAGAACTACGACAAATGGTACGAATTCGGCACCGAGCAGGACATTGCCCTGGCCGACCTCAACGTCATCCTGATGCGTAAAGATCCGCCGTTTGACACCGAATACATCTATAGCACCTACATCCTTGAGCGTGCCGAAGAGAAAGGGACGCTGATCGTCAACAAGCCGCAGAGCCTGCGCGACTGCAACGAGAAGCTTTACACCGCCTGGTTCTCTGACCTGACGCCGGAAACGCTGGTCACCCGCAGCAAAACGCAGCTGAAAGAATTCTGGCAGAAGCACGGCGACATCATCATGAAGCCGCTGGACGGCATGGGCGGCGCGTCTATTTTCCGCGTGAAGGAAGGCGACCCGAACATTGGCGTGATTGCCGAAACGCTGACCGAGCTGGGCACGCGTTACTGCATGGCGCAAAACTATATTCCAGCGATCAAAGATGGCGATAAGCGCGTGCTGGTCGTGGACGGTGAGCCGGTGCCTTACTGCCTGGCGCGTATCCCACAGGGAGGCGAAACCCGCGGTAACCTGGCGGCAGGTGGCCGCGGCGAGCCGCGCCCGCTAACCGAAAGCGACTGGGAAATTGCCCGCCGCGTTGGCCCAACGCTGAAAGCCAAAGGCCTGATCTTTGTTGGCCTGGATATCATCGGCGATCGCCTGACTGAAGTTAACGTCACCAGCCCAACCTGCATTCGCGAAATCGAAGCGGAGTTCCCGATCTCGATCACCGGAATGCTGATGGACGCTATCGAAAAACGTTTACAGAAATAAACTGTGACAGCGCCTGGGTTTATCCCCATACTGGGCGCTGTCGCTTTTTAAACCAGGAAACAGTACCTCTGACAATGAATTTACAGCATCACTTTCTTATTGCCATGCCTGCTCTCCAGGATCCGATTTTTCGCCGCGCCGTGGTTTATATTTGTGAATACAATGAAGACGGCGCGATGGGTATTATCATCAACAAACCGCTGGAAAACCTGCAGGTTGAAGGGATTCTGGACAAGCTGAAAATCTCGGCTGAAGCGCGCCTGCCGGAAATCCGGCTTGATAAACCGGTGATGCTGGGTGGACCTCTTGCCGAAGATCGCGGCTTTATCCTGCATACCCCGCCGGTATTCTCTTCCAGCATTCGCATCTCCGATAACACCGTGATCACCACCTCGCGCGACGTGCTTGAAACGCTGGGCACCGCTGAGCAGCCTTCCGAAGTGCTGGTGGCGCTGGGCTATTCGTCGTGGGAGAAAGGCCAGCTTGAGCAAGAGATCCTCGATAACGCCTGGCTTACCGCACCTGCGGACATGAATATTCTGTTTAAAACCCCTATTGCCGATCGCTGGCGTGACGCGGCAAAGCTGATTGGCATTGATATTCTGACCATGCCTGGCGTAGCGGGGCACGCGTAATGAGCGGCACCCTTCTCGCCTTCGACTTCGGCACCAAAAGCATCGGCGTCGCCGTGGGTCAACGGATCACCGGCACCGCCCGCCCGCTCACGGCGCTGAAAGCTAACGACGGCACGCCGGACTGGAACCTTATTGAGCGCCTGCTCAAAGAGTGGCAGCCGGACGACGTGATTGTCGGCCTGCCGCTGAACATGGACGGCACCGAGCAACCGCTTACCGCCCGCGCGCGTAAATTCGCCAATAAAATCCATGGCCGCTTTGGCGTCTCCGTGAAGCTTCACGACGAGCGTCTCAGCACCGTCGAAGCGCGTGCAGGCCTGTTTGAACACGGTGGCTTCCGGGCGCTCAACAAAGGCAGCGTAGACTCCGCTTCAGCCGTTATCATCCTCGAAAGCTACTTCGAACAGGGCTTTTAACGCAGGGGCCTACAGCCGCCCCTGTGCCCGTCTCTCCGCCAGGCTCTGGTCAAAGTTCTGCATTCCCGCCTGCTGGCCGGTTTGAATGATGCCGGGCAGCTGCCACGTCTTCCCCTCACGAATCAGATTCGCCGCCGCCGCGGTGTTTACCAGCAGCTCGTACAGCGCGACGCGCCCGCCCTGAAGATCGGGAAGCAGCTTTTGCGCCAGCACTGCCCGCAGGCTGCCGGCCAGCTGGTTACGCACCGGATCTTTCTCCTGCGCCGGGAACGTATCGACCAGCCGTTCAATCGCCTGTGCTGCCCCGCGCGTGTGCAGCGTCGCCAGCACCAGATGCCCGGTCTCCGCCGCCGTCAGCGCCAGGCGGATCGTTTCGCTGTCGCGCAGCTCCCCCAGCAAAATAACGTCCGGGTCCTCGCGTAACGCACTGCGCAGCGCCTCTGCAAATGATGGGCTGTGCTGGCCTATCTCCCGCTGCTGAATCAGGCAACGTTCACTCTGGTACATAAACTCCACCGGATCTTCAAGCGTGAGGATATGGCCGTCAGTATGGCGGTTGAGGAAGTCGACCATTGCGGCCAGCGTGGTGGATTTACCGCTGCCGGTCGCTCCCGTTACCAGAATCAACCCGTTGTCGCTGGACAACAGTTCGGGAATAGCGCGCGGCACCCCAAGCGAAGGGAGCTGCGGACAGGAACGCGGCAACAGCCGCAGGGTAACGGAGATGCCCTTCATCTGCTTAAACGCACTGCCGCGCAGACGCTGGTCTCCTGCGACCGTCACGGCAAAATCGACCTGCCCGTTTGCCCACCATGCGCCCTGCTGTTCGTCGTTGAGCCACGCCTTTAGCAACGCCCCGACATCGGGCGGCGGAAACGGGGCCGGCTCAAGGCGGCCCAATCTGCGCCAGCGCGGTGGTGAATCACTGCACAGGTGTAGATCGGAGACGTTATGCTTTACACTAAGGGCCACAATTTCTTCCACATCCATAGACTACTCCTCGGAAAATGAACGACATTGCGCATAACCTGGCACAGGTCCGGGACAAAATCTCAGCCGCTGCAACGCGTTGCGGCCGTGCTTCAGAAGAAATTACGTTGCTTGCAGTCAGCAAAACCAAGCCTGCGAGCGCTATCGCAGAAGCGATTGCTGCAGGTCACCGGGCGTTTGGCGAAAACTACGTGCAGGAAGGTGTGGATAAAATTCGCTACTTCCAGGAGCAGGAGACGTCCGATCTGCAATGGCACTTTATTGGTCCCCTGCAGTCGAACAAAAGCCGTCTGGTAGCAGAGCACTTTGACTGGTGCCATACCATCGACCGTCTGCGTATTGCTTCCCGTCTGAGCGACCAGCGCCCGGCGGAGATGCCTGCGCTTAACGTGCTGATTCAAATCAACATCAGTGATGAAAACAGCAAGTCCGGCATTGCGCTGAGCGAGCTGGATGCGCTGGCCGCAGAGGTGGCCGCTCTGCCGCGCTTAACCCTGCGCGGGCTGATGGCCATTCCGGCACCTGAGTCAAGTTATGAAAGGCAGTTTGCCGTGGCACAGCAAATGGCTGTAGCATTTGAGGCGCTTAAAGCGCGCTATGAAACGGTAGACACGCTTTCACTGGGCATGTCGGATGATATGGAAGCCGCCATCGCGGCAGGCAGCACTATGGTGCGCATCGGCACAGCCATTTTCGGTGCGCGCGACTACACCAAATAATAAGGAAACCTGAGGAACGCCATGAAGACGTTGACTTTCCTGCTCTCAACGGTCATTGAGCTGTACACGATGGCGCTTTTGCTGCGCGTCTGGATGCAGTGGGCCCGCTGTGACTTTTACAATCCGTTCTCCCAGTTTGTCGTGAAAATCACGCAACCTGTTGTCGGACCGCTGCGCCGTATTATCCCGGCCATGGGCCCCATCGACAGCGCTTCGCTGCTGGTGGCGTTTATTCTGAGCGTGCTCAAAGCCATCGTGCTGTTTATGGTTATCACCTTCCAGCCGATTATCTGGATTGCCGCCGTCCTGATTCTGATCAAAACCGTCGGTTTGCTGATCTTCTGGGTACTGCTGGTGATGGCGATCATGAGCTGGGTAAGCCAGGGACGTAGCCCGGTAGAGTATGCCTTGATTCAGCTGGCCGAGCCGCTGCTGCGTCCGATCCGTAACCTGCTTCCGTCCATGGGCGGCATCGACTTCTCCCCGATGATCCTGGTGCTGCTGCTCTATGTGATCAACATGGGGATCGCCGAACTGCTCCAGTCTACGGGCGATATGCTGCTGCCGGGGCTGTGGATGGCGCTATGAGTGCAGTAAGCACCTGCGCCGACGGGCTGGTTTTACGGCTGTATATTCAGCCGAAAGCCAGCCGTGACAGTATTGTTGGGCTGCATGGCGACGAGCTAAAGGTCGCCATCACCGCCCCACCGGTCGATGGCCAGGCGAATGCGCATCTGACCAAATATCTGGCAAAACAGTTTCGCGTCGCCAAAAGCCAGGTCATCATTGAAAAAGGTGAACTTGGGCGGCATAAACAGGTAAAAATCCTTAATCCGCAATCTATCCCGACGGAAGTCGCGGCTCTGACAGAACAGGACTAAACCATGCAGAAAGTTGTTCTCGCGACCGGTAACGCCGGTAAAGTGCGCGAGCTGGCCTCGCTATTAAATGATTTTGGGCTGGACGTGGTGGCTCAGACCGAACTGGGCGTGGAGTCCGCCGAAGAGACGGGCCTGACGTTTATCGAAAACGCCATTCTGAAAGCACGCCATGCGGCGCAGGTAACCGGCCTGCCCGCGATTGCCGACGACTCCGGTCTGGCCGTGGATTTTCTCGGCGGTGCGCCGGGGATTTACTCCGCCCGCTATTCCGGGGTGGACGCCACCGACCAGCAGAATCTGGAAAAGCTGCTCGTGGCCCTGAAGGACGTTCCCGACGAACAGCGTACCGCACAGTTCCACTGCGTGCTGGTCTACATGCGTCATGCGGAAGACCCGACGCCGATTGTCTGTCACGGCAGCTGGCCGGGCGTGATTACCCGTGAAGCGGCTGGCAACGGCGGCTTTGGCTACGACCCGATTTTCTTTGTCCCAACCGAGGGCAAAACCGCTGCGGAACTGACCCGCGAAGAGAAAAGCGCGATTTCCCACCGTGGACGCGCGCTGAAACTGTTACTGGAAGCACTGCGTAATGGCTAATTTGCCGCCTCTGAGTCTTTATATTCATATCCCGTGGTGCGTGCAGAAATGCCCGTACTGCGATTTCAATTCGCACGCGCTGAAGGGCGAAGTGCCGCACGATGACTACGTCGCGCATCTGCTGGCCGACCTGGACGCCGATGTGCCGTACGCGCAGGGACGTGAAGTTAAGACCATTTTCATTGGTGGCGGTACGCCGAGCCTGCTGTCCGGCCCGGCGATGCAGACGCTGCTGGACGGCGTGCGTGCACGCCTGAACCTGGCGGCGGATGCGGAAATTACGATGGAAGCCAACCCTGGCACCGTTGAGGCCGACCGTTTTGTCGAGTATCAGCGCGCGGGCGTGAACCGCATCTCCATCGGCGTGCAGAGCTTTAGCGAGCCGAAGCTGAAGCGTCTGGGTCGCATTCACGGCCCGGAAGAGGCGAAGCGCGCGGCGAACCTGGCAACGGGGCTTGGGCTGCGCAGCTTTAACCTCGATTTGATGCATGGCCTGCCGGATCAGTCGCTGGAAGAGGCGCTGGACGACCTGCGCCAGGCAATTGAACTGAATCCACCGCACCTGTCGTGGTATCAGCTCACCATCGAGCCGAACACGCTGTTTGGCTCACGCCCGCCGGTGCTGCCGGATGACGACGCGCTGTGGGATATCTTCGAGCAGGGCCACAAGCTTTTGACCGCTGCCGGGTATCAGCAGTATGAAACGTCCGCCTACGCGAAGCCGGGCTATCAGTGTCAGCACAACCTGAACTACTGGCGTTTTGGTGATTATCTGGGGATTGGCTGCGGCGCCCACGGCAAGGTGACCTTCCCGGACGGGCGTATTCTGCGCACCGCCAAAACCCGCCACCCGCGCGGGTATATGGAAGGCCGCTACCTGGAGCGTCAGCACGACGTTGAGGCGGCGGATAAGCCGTTTGAGTTCTTTATGAACCGTTTCCGCCTGCTGGAAGCCGCGCCGCGCGCGGAGTTTTCGCTGTACACCGGCCTGGCGGAATCGGTGATTCGTCCGCAGATTGACGAAGCGCTGGCAAAGGGGTATCTCACCGAGAGTGAGGAATGCTGGCAGATCACCGAGCACGGCAAGCTGTTCTTAAACTCCCTTCTTGAGCTGTTCCTCGCTGAAGATTCCTGAAGGCTGATTCAGGATTTCGCATCCCGTTCTGCCAGCTAAGGGAAAGGCTGGCAGAGTGTGGGGATGGAAAAATCAAAACAACTCCGTAAACAAATGACGCCCGAAGAGTTACGCCTCTGGTATTTACTCAGGGGACGCCGCTTCTTTGGCTATAAGTTTCGCCGCCAGATGCCGATTGGTGCATATATCGTGGATTTTGCCTGTTTTAAGGCAAAGCTGATTATCGAGCTGGACGGTGGCCAACATCAGAATAACGAAACCTATGATTCACGTCGTACTGAATTTTTGAATGCGAACGGCTGGGAAATACTACGGTTCTGGAATAACGAATTCAGGACAAACGAGGAGGAGGTGTTAATGGCTATCAGGCAACGACTGCGCTGCCTGATGCCCTCACCCTAACCCTCTCCCACAGGGAGAGGGAAAAATTACACCCTCTCCCTTGGGGAGAGGGATGGGGTGAGGGGCCCAGCGCGCAGAGAACTTACTTCAGCGTCCCCACCAGCGCCTTCCGGCTGTCTTCCAGCGACACCACGCGTTTACACACGTCTTTGCCGAACTGCTGGAAATCATCTTCCTGGTTCTTCCACTCGTTCTGAATGGAAGTCTGCAAGCCGCCCAGGCTGCCCAGCACGCCCTGCAGCGGGTTACCGCCGCCTTTCAGCACGGCTTTGGCGCCCATCTCGTTGATGCTGTCCTGCAGGATGCCGCCCATCGCCTGGTTCACCAGCTGCTGGCCGTCAGCGCGGACCTGATCGATCGCCTTATAGTGGAACGTCAGGCCATCAGAGCGCGTCTCGATAATGCGGTTCATCTGCTCTTTGAGCTGCTTGTCGAGCTTCGTAAGGCGGGAGCGCATATTACTGCTCTCCCCCACCTCTTTAGTGATGATTTTGTCCAGCGCGACGCGGCTCTTTTCGACGCGCGTCAGGGCGCCTTCATTAATCCATGGCAGCGCGGTACGCAAATCGGCCTGATAATCTTTCGCCTGCTCACGCTGTGCGGCAGTCAGGTTGTACTGTTTGCCGTTAAAGGTGACGTTCCCTTCCGGCGTAATCACCAGATTGCCGTTCTCGCCTTTGACCTGCACGGTTTGCGGGCTTAACACCACGTCATCACGCGGGGTGACGCTACATTGATAATCCGCATGGGCGGTGAATCCGGTTGCCATCAAAGCAACAGCCAGCAACGTTTTGCGCATCTTAAACACTCCCTCAGACAAAATGGGCCAGCTAATGCTGGCCCGCTTACTGCTTTATTAGTCCCACCAAACGTCGAAAAGTTCGCTCACGCGGACATCTTCCAGCTTGTGCTCTTCAAGCCATTTGCGAACCAGGGCCTGATGTTCTTCGGTGCATTTGCCAACTTCCTGGGTGCAGATCAGACCTTCCCATGCCAGGTAGCCGCTACCGTCGAAGGCCAGCTTGTTAGGCTCGATCACCTCGTTGATGAACGCATCAACGTCCTGGTCGATCTGCTCAACGCTGGTGCCTTCCGGGAAACGCCAGGCAACGGAGAAGCCCACTTCCTGGAATTCTTCGATGTGCATCTTTTTACGCAGACGACGGCTACGATTCTTTGCCATTATTTCACCCTCTCGAACATTAAGTCCCATACGCCGTGACCAAGACGATGGCCACGCTGTTCAAATTTTGTCACCGGACGCGATTCCGGACGCGGTACGTAGTCGTTGCTCTCGGACTGATTTTTGTACCCGTCCAGCGACGACATTACTTCCAGCATGTGTTCCGCATAAGGTTCCCAGTCGGTCGCCATGTGGAAAACGCCGCCCAGCTTGAGCTTGCTTTTCACCAGCTCGGCAAACGGTGCCTGAACGATACGGCGTTTATTATGACGCGCTTTGTGCCATGGGTCAGGGAAAAAGAGCTGAACCATGTTCAAAGAATTGTCAGGAATCATTTTGTGCAGCACTTCCACCGCGTCGTGACACATCACGCGCAGGTTCTCAACGCCCTCTTCGTGGGCCGTTGCCAGGCACGCACCGACGCCCGGGGAGTGTACTTCAATGCCGAGGAAGTTCTGCTCAGGGCGCGCTTTCGCCATGGTGACCAGCGAGGTGCCCATACCAAACCCGATCTCCAGCGTGACGGGCGCGTCGCGGCCAAACAGCTCGGTAAAGTCGAGCGGCTGCTCGCTGAACTCAACGCCCATCACCGGCCAGTAGTTGTCCAGCGCGTGTTGCTGCCCTTTGGTCAGGCGGCCCTGACGGCGGACAAAGCTGCGAATACGGCGCAGCGGGCGACCGTTTTCATCAAATTCCGGTGAAATGACGTCGTTTTTCATAAAAGAGTTGTCTGCTTGTGAGAATGTTCGGGAAACGGGCATTATCCAAAGTTAAGGCTTCTATGCAAGCATGGGAAAGATCCGGTTTACAGCAGATTGACGCTGTGCTGCAATCTGCGTCCCTGATTATGCGAATCGATGACCATGCAAGCCTCTCAATTTTCAGCCCAGGTGCTGGACTGGTACGACAAATACGGGCGTAAAACCCTGCCCTGGCAAATTGAAAAAACGCCCTACAAAGTATGGCTCTCCGAGGTGATGTTGCAACAAACGCAGGTCGCCACCGTGATCCCTTACTTCGAGCGTTTTATGGCACGCTTCCCGACGGTCACCGACCTGGCAAACGCGCCGTTGGACGAAGTGCTGCACCTGTGGACCGGGCTGGGCTATTACGCCCGCGCGCGCAACCTGCACAAGGCCGCGCAGCAGGTCGCCACCCGCCACAACGGTAAATTCCCGGAAACCTTCGACGAGGTGGCCGATTTGCCCGGCGTCGGACGTTCAACCGCAGGCGCGATCCTCTCCCTTTCATTAGGCAAGCATTTCCCGATCCTCGACGGCAACGTGAAGCGCGTGCTCGCACGCTGCTACGCCGTTGACGGCTGGCCGGGTAAGAAAGACGTTGAAAAACGCCTGTGGGAGATCGCTGAAGCGGTCACCCCGGCGAAGGGCGTAGAGCGTTTTAACCAGGCGATGATGGATCTTGGCGCGATGGTCTGCACGCGCTCAAAACCGAAGTGCGAACTCTGCCCGGTGAACAACCTCTGCGTGGCGTATGCCAACCAGTCATGGGCGCAGTATCCGGGTAAGAAACCTAAACAGACGCTGCCGGAGCGCACCGGCTATATGCTGCTGATGCAGCACGGTGACGAGGTCTTCCTCGCCCAGCGTCCGCCGAGCGGTCTGTGGGGTGGTCTATACTGCTTCCCACAGTTTGAAGATGAAGACTTGCTGCGTGAATGGCTTAAACAGCGCGGCATTGCGGCAGATACCCTGACGCAGCTGACCGCGTTTCGCCACACCTTCAGCCATTTCCATCTGGATATAGTACCGATGTGGCTTCCCGTGTCCTCATTCACCTCCTGCATGGATGAAGGCACCGCTCTCTGGTATAACTTAGCGCAACCGCCATCAGTCGGGCTGGCGGCTCCCGTGGAGCGCCTGTTACAGCAATTACGTGCCGGTGCAATGGTTTAGCATCGGCAACACAAAGAGGAATACGTATGGCCAGAACCATTTTTTGTACTTTCCTGCAGCGCGACGCTGAAGGCCAGGATTTCCAGCTCTACCCGGGCGACCTGGGCAAGCGCATCTATAACGAGATCTCCAAAGAAGCCTGGGGACAGTGGCAGAAAAAACAGACCATGCTGATCAACGAGAAGAAGCTCAGCATGATGAACCCGGAGCACCGCAAGCTGCTGGAGCAGGAGATGGTGAGCTTCCTGTTCGAGGGCAAAGACGTCCACATCGAAGGCTATACGCCGCCGGAAAAATAACAGCGTGCGGGTGAAACCCCGCCGTAAAAGCAAACACAACACGCACTCCCGGAATGATGAAAAAACTTTTAGCGCTAGCCCTTGTTGCGCCGTTGCTGGTCTCGTGCTCGTCCAAAAAAGGCGATGATTACAACGAAGCCTGGGTCAAGGACACCAACGGTTTTGACATTTTGATGGGGCAGTTTGCCCATAACATCGAGAACATATGGGGATTTAACGAAGTTCTTATTGCCGGACCGAAGGACTACGTTAAGTACACCGACGCCTATCTGACCCGTAGCCACATCAACTTTGATGAGGGTACGATCACCATTGAGACCATCGCAGGCACCGACCCTGCGGCACGGCTGCGTCAGGCGATCGTCAAAACCCTGCTGATGGGTGACGATCCGGGATCTATCGATCTCTACTCCGATGCGGACGACATCACCATTTCGAAAGAGCCGTTCCTGTACGGTCAGGTTGTCGACCAGACAGGACAGCCGATCCGCTGGGAAGGTCGCGCCACGAAATTTGCCGACTACCTGCTGCAGACGCGCCTGAAGAGCCGCTCTAACGGCCTGAAGATTATCTACAGCGTTACCATTAACCTTGTCCCGAACCACCTCGACAAGCGTGCGCATAAGTATCTGGGCATGGTGCGTCAGGCGTCGCGTAAGTATGGCGTGGACGAGTCGCTGATCCTGGCGATTATGCAGACCGAATCCTCGTTCAACCCGTACGCGGTGAGCCGTTCCGACGCGCTGGGGCTGATGCAGGTTGTCCAGCACAGCGCCGGTAAAGACGTCTTCCGCTCGCAGGGGAAATCCGGCACGCCGAGCCGCAGCTACCTGTTCGATCCGCAAAGCAATATTGATACCGGCACGGCCTATCTGGCGATGCTGAACAATGTCTATCTCGGCGGAATTGATAACCCGACGTCGCGTCGCTACGCGGTAATCACCGCCTATAACGGCGGCGCGGGCAGCGTGCTGCGCGTCTTCTCGAATGACAAAGTGCAGGCTGCGAACATCATCAACAGCATGGCGCCGGGGGATGTTTACTCCACCCTCACCACCCGCCACCCGTCTGCGGAATCCCGCCGGTACCTGTATAAGGTGAATACGGCGCAGAAAAATTATCGTCGTCGATAATCAACACACCTTCTCCAGCAAGGAGAAGGTGTTCTGCTTCCCCTCTCCCTGTGGGAGAGGGTCAGGGTGAGGGCATCAGGCCGCACCTATCCTCCACCCATACGAAAATGTTATTTGCATCACAATCCAAACTGCAAATTAATGTGGATTGCATTTTTTTGCGGGAGGTAACAAAACATATCGTTGCCAACTGATAAAATTGCATCAAATAACAACCCTGAATGTTCCTATAACAACATATCTCCCGCTCACTTGTGAGGAAAGTAACATGAACCTTAAGCTGCAGCTTAAAATCTTGTCGTTTCTGCAGTTCTGCCTGTGGGGTAGCTGGCTGACTACACTCGGCTCCTATATGTTTGTGACGCTCAAGTTTGATGGTGCGTCAATCGGTGCCGTCTACAGCTCGCTGGGTATTGCGGCTGTTTTCATGCCAACGCTGCTCGGTATCGTGGCGGATAAATGGTTAAGTGCGAAATGGCTGTATATGCTTTGCCATCTGGTGGGTGCGGGGACGCTGTTTATGGCGGCCGAAGTGACCACGCCGGGGGCGATGTTTATGGTGATCCTGCTTAACTCGCTGGCGTATATGCCAACGCTTGGGCTGATCAACTCCATCTCCTACTACCGCCTGAAATCTGCCGGCCTGGATATCGTCACCGACTTCCCGCCAATCCGTATCTGGGGCACCATCGGCTTTATCATGGCGATGTGGGGCGTGAGCTTCGCGGGCTTCGAGCTGAGCCACATGCAGCTGTATATTGGTGCAGCGCTCTCCGTACTGCTGGCGCTGTTCACCCTGACGCTACCAACCATTCCGGTGTCTAACCAGCAGAAAAACCAGAGCTGGAGCACCATGCTTGGCCTGGACGCCTTCGCCCTGTTCAAAAACAAGCGCATGGCGATCTTCTTTATCTTCTCCATGCTGCTGGGCGCGGAGCTGCAAATCACCAACATGTTCGGCAACACCTTCCTGCACAGCTTCGATAACGATCCGCTGTTTGCCGGGAGCTTTATCGTTGAGCACGCGTCGGTGATGATGTCCATCTCGCAGATCTCCGAGACGCTGTTCATCCTGACCATCCCGTTCTTCCTGAGTCGCTACGGCATCAAAAACGTCATGCTGATCAGTATCGCCGCGTGGATGCTGCGCTTCGGCCTGTTCGCCTACGGCGACCCGAGCGCGTTCGGCACCGTGCTGCTGGTTCTGTCGATGATTGTTTACGGCTGCGCCTTCGACTTCTTCAACATTTCCGGTTCGGTGTTTGTGGAAAAAGAGGTGAAGCCTGAAATCCGCGCCAGCGCGCAGGGCATGTTCCTGATGATGACTAACGGCTTCGGCTGTATTCTGGGCGGCGTGGTGAGCGGTAAAGTGGTTGAGATGTACACCACCAACGGTATCACCGACTGGCAGCCAGTGTGGCTGATCTTCGCGGCGTATTCGCTGGTGCTGTTCTTCGCGTTCCTCGCGCTGTTCAAGTACAAGCACGTTCGCACAGCGCACGGTACGCAGCCGATTGCGCATTAATCCTTGATGTCTTTTGCCCGGTGGCGGCTTCGCCTTACCGGGCCTACAAAAGCACGGAGAGTAGGCCGGGTAAGCGTTAGCGCCACCCGGCTATTTTATTGCAGAGAGCACCCACCCCACCGACAGCAAATCCGCGCTGCCGCCCGGACTCAGGTTTCGTTCAATCAGTGCCTTATCCATCATAAGCAACGCCTCGCGATCCCAGCCGTTAGCCAGCAGTTCCCGCGCATAGCCCTGAACATAGCGCAGCCCCTGAATGCCGCCGCGTGACACGAGATTACTGTCCTGATTGACCGCCATCAGGCGCAACAGCAGGCCGTGAAGCGACTGTCCGTTCCACTGCCCCAGCGCCTTACGCACCGTCGCAAAGCCGCTCTCCGCCTCGCCTCGCGCCCCGGTTAAGCCGTACTGCTGAAACTGCCGCTCGCCCGCCGTCGCCTGCCCGCTGCGCGCTGCCAGCTCCCGCGACACCAGCCCGCTGCAGATGTTACTCACCTCACAACAGAGGCTGTCCGCAGAGACATTTTTCACACGCCCGGCAGCGAAGCACAGCAGGCCGAGAGCAAAAATCCCGCCCTTATGCGTGTTCACGCCGTTCGTCGCGGCGTACATCGCCTGCTCGCAGGCCATCCCCATCGGGCGGATAATCCGCAGCTGTGCGTCAGCGGGTTTATCCGCATGCACGTTACCGAGTTCAGCAAAGCGCGAAAACCACGGCGTAATTGCCGCGATGCTACGGACAAACAGCGCGTGGTCCATATCGCGATGGGAACCGTTGTTGAGCTTGTCCACCAGCCCCGGTTTGGGCGTCAGCTCCAGCTCCTGCCACAGCGCCGCTTCGGCAAGCGCGGGCACATCAATCGGGCGCGGTTTAGTCGCGAGCAAACCAGTCATCGATCGTCTTCTCCACGCGGGAAACAACCTGCTCAACGGGATGATTGCGCGAACGGGAGCAGGCATGCGCGGGCTCGTCGCAGATCAGACAGCGCCGGAGATTCTCTCCCAGCGACTGACGCCCGACGTGGCCGTGCTGAGGACAAATCACGTCCAGATCCCACAGCCTGCCGAGCGGGTGCGTCTGCTCCAGTTCCGCGCAGTGCGCTTTGATTTCCGCCGCCGCATGGGCGACGCACCATAAAGCTTCCGGTCCGGTGGGCAGCCACAGCACCTGACGGTCCAGCACCTGCCAGCGGTTCTCCCACAGCAGTTGGTCGCACATCTGGAGCGCCACGCCCATGGTGTTGCGATAGCGCAGGCTGTCCTTGATTTCCCCTGGCGTGACCAGCGTGAGGGAGATCACCGGCTGTTTATAGTGCTTAAGCATGTCAGCCTGACGGGCTGCGCGACGCTCTTTCGCCGCCAGCAGTTCCTCCAGGTTGACACCCGCCCGCACGGGTGTCGCTAAAATCATACTGACTCCTTCACCTGTCGTACGGTGTCGATCACGCTGCCGTCGCGGTAGCGGATCACACCGACGATTTTGTCTGTAAATTCAATCGGTTTCGGTACACCGGTCAGGGAAATCGCCCGCTCATAGAGCGCGCTAATGTCCACTACCTTCAGCCCGGCCTCCAGCAGCCGCTCGCGGATCTCCGGGCGCGCCGGGTTGACTGCGATGCCGTGGTCGGTGACCAGCACGTCGATGCTCTCCCCCGGCGTGAGGCGCGTGGTGACGCGCTTGACCACCGTCGGAATGCGGCTGCGCAGCAGCGGCGCGACCACGATGGTCAGGTTGGCTGCCGCCGCCACGTCGCAGTGCCCGCCGGATGCGCCACGCATCACACCGTCGGAGCCAGTGATGACGTTGACGTTGAAATCAACGTCAATTTCCAGGGCGCTGAGGATCACCACGTCGAGCTGGTCGCAGCTTGCCGCCTTGCTGCCGGGGTTGGCGTAGACGTTGGTGGAGATCTCTACGTGGTTCGGGTTGCGCGCCAGCGAAGCCGCCGCCTGGCCGTCAAAGCACTGGGTGTCGAGCAGCTTTTCGATAAGCCCCTTCTCGTGCAGATCCACCAGGCTGCCGGTGATGCCGCCGAGCGCAAAGCGCGCCTTTACGCCGCTGCGCTCCATCTTTTCTTCCATAAAGCGGGTGCAGGCGGTGGCCGCCGCGCCGGAGCCGGTCTGCATCGAGAAGCCCGGTTTGAAATAGCCGGAGTGTTCAATCACGTCCGCCGCATAGCGGGCGATCATCAGCTCGCGCGGGTTGCTGGTGACGCGCGCCGCGCCGACGCTGATTTTCGCCGGGTCGCCCACGCTCTCGACCTGCACGATGTAGTCCACCTGGTCCTGCACCAGGCTGGCGGGCATATTCGGGAACGGCACCAGCTCTTCGGTCAGCAGCACCACCTTGCGGGCAAAGTGCGCGTCCACCATCGCGTAGCCGAGCGAGCCGCAGCACGATTTACCGTGCGTGCCGTTAGCGTTGCCAAACGCATCGCTGCACGGCACGCCGAGAAACGCCACGTCGATATTCAGCTCGCCGTCCTGGAGCAGCTTCACTCGCCCACCGTGGGAGTGAATGTGTACCGGCTCGTCCATCAGCCCGTGGGAGATGGCGTCCGCCAGCCTGCCGCGCATGCCCGAGGTGTAAATCCGGGTGATGACGCCGCTTTCAATATGCTCGATCAGAGCGTCGTTGCAGGTCATCAGCGAGCTGGAGGCCAGCGTCAGGTTTTTGAAGCCCATCCGCGCCAGCAGCGCCACAACAGTGTTGATCACCCGGTCGCCTTCGCGAAAGGCATGGTGGAAGGAGATGGTCATCCCGTCCTGCAGGCCGCTGCGCGCTACGGCTTCTTCAAGGGAGGCACATAGCTTGCGGTTGTGCTTCGCGTCACTGTCCGCCAGCCACGGCGTCGCGCTGTGGGCAGTATCAAAGGGTTTCAGGTCCCGCAGATGGGGGAAGTTTACGTGGAGAAGTTCTGTTTGATTCATTTTGTCATCCTTACCGACGCACGCCGGAAGCCGCCGCGCGCTCCAGCACCACCTGCGCGTGGTTAATAATTGGTGCATCCACCATTTTGCCGTTGAGCGACACCACGCCCAGGCCGTTACGCTCGCCCTCTTCTGCCGCTTCAATCACCCTTTTTGCGTGATCCACCTCTTCCTGAGTCGGTGCATAAGCGTTGTGCAGCAGGTCAATCTGGCGCGGGTTAATCAGCGATTTGCCGTTGAAGCCCATCTTGCGGATCAGATCGACCTCGCGCAGGAACCCGGCCTCGTCGTTAACGTCTGACCACACCACATCGAAGGCGTCGATGCCTGCCGCACGGGCGGCGTGCAGCACGGCGCAGCGGGCGTAGAACAGCTCGGTGCCGTCGCCGCGCTCGGTCTGCATGTCCATCACGTAGTCAAAGGCGGCCAGCGCGATGCCGATGAGGCGCGGGGAGCTGCGGGCAATCGCCACGGCATTGATGACGCCAATGGCCGACTCAATCGCCGCCATCACGCGGGTGGAGCCGACCTCGCGGCCGCACTCGCGTTCAATGCGCTCAAGATGGCCCTCTAACTCATAGACGTCGTCTGGGGTGTCGGTTTTTGGCAGGCGGATCACGTCCACGCCCGCGCGCACGGCGGCTTCCAGATCCAGCAGGCCAAACGGCGTGCTGAGCGGGTTAATGCGCACCACGGTTTCGATATCCTGATACATCGGGTGCTGTAGCGCGTGGAATACCAGCATGCGCGCGGTGTCCTTCTCACGCAGGGCGACGGCGTCCTCAAGGTCAAACATGATGGAGTCGGGGCGGTAGATAAACGCGGTGGAAAGCATGGCGGCGTTGGCGCCCGGCAGGAACAGCATACTGCGGCGGAGTTTGCTCATTTCAGCGCCTCCCAGTTGATGGCCCGTTCATCGACGGCACGCATCAGCGCGCTTTGCAGGCGGGCGCGAATAACACAGTCCAGCGCCCCTTTGTCTTCAATAATGATGAGCCCCTGGCGCACGTTCATGGCGCGCAGCGTGTCGTTGACCACCTGGCGAATGTGCTCGCCAAACTGCTTAATCACTTCACTGTGGATGACAATCTCCAGCTCTCCGTGAACGGGGGCGATTTTCACCATCAGGTCGCTGGACTCCTGCGTTCCGGCCAGCGCCTCCCTTACAATATTCATGATAAATTCCTGATAGTTATGCGACTTCCGCACTCGCACGATAGTGTGTTTCGAGATGCGCGAAGGTGGAGTCCGGGACGATCTCCCGGATCCGGGAAAACTGCTGTGTCTTGAGTAAACGGCGCACTTCGGACGCCGAAATGGCGTTGCCGGTGGCCTTGATGCGCGGCATCTCCACCACCTCGATATGCGAAGCCAGCAGATCGTGCAGCGTCTGGTTGTACTGGCGGGTGATGTCGCAAAACGGCTCCGAGCCGATGAAGCGGTGCGTGATGCCGAGCGCCGGGGCGATGAAGTCCCGGAAGATCAGCACGTCGATCTCGCTCCACGCCTGCTGCACTTTGCCGGTCTCCTTCAGGAAGTAGGCCGGGAAGGTGGCGCGGGAGATGATGTACTGCGAGCCTTCATGCACCACCACGTTCGGCAGATGGGCTACGCCCGCGCGCACCATCTCGAGACGCGCGCTGAACGGGAAGAACGAGGCGTCTTCACGCACCACGAACAGATGCAGGGCATCGCACCGCTGCGCCGCCTGCTCCACCAGATGGCGGTGGCCGAGGGTGAACGGATTGGCGTTCATCACTATCGCGCCAGTTTTATCCCCGCCCTTTCGCATCCGGCTTAAGGTACGGCAGTAGCGCGCGATCCCCTGCGGGGTGTTCTCCATCAGCACCGCGTTGTTCCCGCTCTGGGCAATTGGCCAGAAGCCGCTGCGGGCAAAGCGCTCCCGGTTGCACGGACGGGTGCAGAGGAAGAGGTGAAAATGGCCGCGCTCCAGCGCCGCATTTTCCACCTCTGCCAGCAGCCGCGCGCTGAGGTTTTCCCCACGAAGCTGCTCGTTGACCGCCACGCATTTGATGACGTTGCCGGCAAGTCCTGCGCAACCCACCAGCTGCGCGCCGGACCAGGCTTCGACAAACAGCGTGATGTCGTTGTCCAGGCCAAGGCCGCTGTCTGCCAGCAGGTAGCGGATCTGGCTTAAGCGTTCCGGGTGTTTCGCCACCAGCGTCTGGCGAAAATCGATGGGTTGACTGTTCATGCCGCCTTTCTCAGTGTGCCGCCGCAAGCCCGACGGCTGGCGCTTCAACAATCACGTTGCTTAGATGACCGATATGCTCGATCTCCACCTCAATGCGATCCCCCTCTTTCATAAACAGCGGCGGGTTACGCTTTTTACCCACACCGCCCGGGGAGCCGGTGATGATCACGTCGCCCGGGCTTAAGCGGGTAAAGGTGCTGATGTACTCGATGAGCTCCGCGACCTTGTGGATCATGCTGCTGGTGTTGTCCTCCTGCACCATGCGGCCGTTAAGCCAGGTGCGGATCGCCAGGCTGTGCGGGTCCGGGATCTCATCCGCCGTCGCCATCCAGGGGCCAAACGCCCCGGTCTGACGCCAGTTTTTACCGGCGGTGAACCAGGTGTGCTGCCAGTCGCGGGCGGAGCCGTCCATGTAGCAGCTGTAGCCCGCCACGTGGCGCAGGGCGTCATCGCGGCTGATGTTCTCCCCACCCTTACCGATGATCACCGCCAGCTCGCCTTCGTAGTCGAATTCGCTGGAGTGGCGCGGCTTCAGCACCGGCTCGTTGTGGCCGGTCTGTGAGTCCGGGAAGCGGACAAACAGCGTCGGAGCCGGGTTGTGCTGGTCAAACTCCTTGCGTTTGTCGGCGTAGTTCATGCCCACGCAGAGGATTTTTTCCGGCTGCACGATCACCGGCAAGAAAGTGATGGCGTTCAGCGGCACGTCCACCGCGTCGTTCAGGTAACGGGTGGCCAACGCCAGCCCGTTGCCCTGCAGCAGCGCTTTAAGGTCGCCATAGCGGTCGCCCAGACGGCGGCCTAAATCAATCACGCCCTCGGCCTGAACGATGCCGTAGCTGCGTTTTCCCTGGTATAAAAAGCTTGCGAGTTTCATTGTTTTTTCCTGAATACTTAGACGAGGAAGTTGCCCAGAATCAGCAGTGAGACAGAGACGTTAATCGCCCCGCCGATACGGGTAGCAATCTGGGCGAACGGCATCAGGCTCATGCGGTTGCCTGCGGTCAGTATCGCCACGTCGCCGGTACCGCCCTGTCCGCTCTGACAGCAGGAGACGATGGCGACATCAATCGGGTGCATACCGATCTTTTTGCCGACGAAGAACCCGGTCGCCACCAGCGCGGAAACGGTGCTGATAATCACCAGCAGGTTGGTCAGCGTGAAGGCGGCCACCAGTTCATGCCACGGGGTAATGGCCACGCCAACGGCGAAGAGGATCGGGTAGGTCACGGAGGTCTGGAAGAATTTGTACACCACCTGAGAGCCCTCCAGCAGGCGCGGAGAAGCGCCGTTGCAGAGCTTCACCAGCACCGCCATAAACAGCATGCCAACGGGCGCAGGCAGGCCAATCAGCTTGTGGCCGAGCATGCCCAGCATGTACAGCAGCACCGCCAGCAGCGCGCCGGAGGCGATAGTCGTCACGTCCGCTTTACCGGAAAACGCAGGCTGAGAGACGGTGGCATCGGCATTCGCGCGGTTAGGCATCAGCTGGCCTTCACCGGTCAGGTGCGGGTAGCGTTTACCGAGCTGGTTCAGGCAGCCGGAGATGATGATTGCCGTCAGGCCGCCGAGCATGACCATCGGCAGCACGCGGCCGAGCGCTACGCCCTGGTCCATATGCAGCAGGGTGGCATAGCCGATGGAAAGCGGAATCGCCCCTTCCCCGACGCCGCCCGCCATGATCGGCAGAATGATAAAGAAGAAGATCTGGAACGGCTCCAGGCCCAGCGCCAGCCCCACGCCCATACCAACAATCATGCCGACGATTTCACCGCACAGCATCGGGAAGAAGATGCGCAGGAAACCCTGAATCAGCACCGTGCGGTTCATGCTCATGATGCTGCCGACGATAATGCAGCAGATATAGAGGTAGAGAATGTTGGTGGATTTGTAGAATTTGGTCGTGGATTCCACCACCACGTCCGGCAGCAAACCGTAGTAGACCAGCGCGGAAGGGATAAAGGTGGCGCAAATCGCCGCCGCGCCAAGCTTGCCGACAATCGGCAGGCGTTTGCCGAACTCACCGCAGGCAAAGCCGAAGAAGGCCAGCGTGGCCACCATGACCACGATATCGCTCGGCAGCTTTCCGCCGAGGCAATCAATCGCGATCAGCGCGCCCGCCAGAACGAACAGCGGCAGAGGAATAATCCCGATTTTCCAGGTATCCATAATATGCCACCACCGCTCCTTGAGGGATGGCCGCTGAATTTCAATCGGGTCGTGGGTAACAGAGAAAGAATCGTCAGTTGTGCTCATAATAAGCCCCTTAGTTATTTTGTGCGTTCAGCTTAGAGTCACAAAGGCCTACTTTATGTGAGGAATGGCATATTAAAAGCGAAGTTTTAATGGCAGCTATGGTTTTTATGGTTTCTTTTATTTAATGTGATTTATGCCTTATTTATTATCGTGGTTTTTATGGTTTCTTTTCTGAATTGAACGACCAAATAACATTTAACGTAGCAGCATGAAGATCATAAGCCTTCTGGATAAATCATTTACAGCCCTTGCTGTGCAAGGGATCACAAGTTTCCCGCAAAGCGGACATCCGCATGAAAAAAGATGATATATTGACGATCTTTGCCGCTACTTTGCGTGATAGTTATGAAAGTCTCTTTCCAGATTAAGCTGTTTATTTCGCTGGTTGCCTTTTTCTCAGTGCTTTTTGTGCTGCTGGGCGGATATTATTATGCCGATGTCGGAAAACAGCTTTATCAGGAAATGAGTGCGCGCGCCAAAATACAGGCGGAAGAGATCGCGCTTATTCCGTCATTGCGTACTGAAGTTGAACAAAAAGATATCAACGCCATTCATGATTTCATGCAGAAAATGGCCGCGCACAGCGACGCCAGCTTTATTGTCATTGGCGATAATACGGGACGGCATCTTTTTCACTCCGTCTTTGCCGACAGGGTGGGCACGACGCTGGTCGGCGGCGACAATGAAGCCGTATTGCAGGGGAAAAGCACGACAACCATACGTAAAGGCGGGTTAGGCATTTCACTGCGCAGTAAAGCGCCCATTTTCAACGACGCCGGGCAGGTGGTCGGCATTGTTTCAGTTGGCTATCTCACCAGCTACCTGGACACCATTACCGTCAGTAAAGTGGTCAATATCCTGATTGCCGCCGTGCTGCTGCTAATCGCCCTCTTTGTCTTCTCCTGGTTCTTTACCCGTAGTATTAAGAAGCAGATCTTCTCCCTGGAGCCACGAGAGATCGGCCTGCTGGTGCGCCAGCAAAAGGCGATGATGGAGTCCATCTACGAAGGCGTGATCGCCATTGATAACGAACGGCGCATAGAGGTGATCAACCAGGCGGCGCGCAAACTGCTGGGCCTGAGCCAGCCGGCCCGGGAACTGCGCGGGCAGCTGATAAGCCAGGTGATCGATCCGGTCCCGTTCTTCGACACGCAGACGATGCTGGCGAAAGATACCCATGACGAGATTTGCCGCTTTAACGATCTCACGGTGATTGCCAGCCGGGTACACATCATGCTTGAGGGGTCGCTGCAGGGCTGGGTGATCACCTTCCGCGATCGCAACGAGATCGACTCGCTGAGCGCCCAGCTTAGCCAGGTCAAACGCTATGTCGATAACCTCCGCATAATGCGTCATGAGCAGCTGAACCGGATGACCACCCTCTCCGGCCTGCTGCACATGGGCCGCTATGAGGAGGCGATTGGCTACATTCAGGCGCAGTCTGAACACGCTCAGGAGCTGCTGGACTTTATCTCTTCGCGCTTCAGCTCACCGACCCTGTGCGGCCTGCTGCTGGGGAAAGCCGCCCGCGCGCGGGAGAAAGGCGTCGAGCTGTGCTTCGACCCGGCCTGTCGGCTGGACAAACCGTTCCTGCCGCTGGGAGAGCAAGAGCTGATTTCGATTATTGGCAACCTGCTGGATAACGCCATCGAAGCGACGCAGCGGTCGCCGCTTCCCCACGCGCCGGTGGAGGTGCTGATAAAGCTCAGCGAACAGGAGCTGATTATTGAAGTGGCCGACCAGGGCGTTGGCATCACGCCGGCGATCCGTGACCGGATATTTGAACGCGGCATCACCACCAAAACGCGGGGCGATCACGGGATTGGCCTGTATCTGATTGAAAGCTACGTCACGCAGGCTGGCGGCACAATAGAAGTTGCCGATAACATGCCGCACGGGACCATTTTCTCACTGTTTATCCCGGCCTCGGGAACCGTCCGGCAACTGGAAGATACCGACTATGCAACATGAACTTATCGACGTACTGATTGTTGAAGACGAGAACGAACTGGCACAGCTGCACGCGGAGCTTATCGGTAAACATCCGCGCCTGAGGCTGGTGGGGATTGCCGCGTCGTTGGCCGACGCGCAGCGACAGCTGGAGAGCAAACAGCCGAAGCTGATGCTGCTGGATAACTACCTGCCGGACGGCAAAGGCATCACCCTTATCAGCAACCCGATGCTGGCCCGCGCCAACTGCTCGGTGATTTTCATCACCGCCGCCAGCGATATGGACACCTGCAGCCAGGCCATTCGAAACGGCGCGTTTGACTATATCCTTAAGCCGGTCTCCTGGAAGCGGCTCAGCCAGTCGCTGGAGCGTTTTGTGCAGTTTGCCGAACAACAGCGGGTCTGGAAGATTGTCGACCAGCAGAACGTGGATTCACTCTATCAGTTACAGGCGAAAAACTATCGTCTGGACAACGGCAGTAAGGGAATAGAGGAGAACACGCTGGCGCGGGTGCAAACGCTGTTTAACAGCAAGGCGGCGCACTGCTTTACGGTGGATGAGGTGGTGAGCGAGACGGGACTGAGTAAAACCACCACCCGACGCTATCTGGAACATTGCGTAGAGGTGGGTTTTCTGACGGTGGAGATGCTGTACGGGAAGATTGGGCATCCGAGAAGGATGTACCGCCGCGCAGAAGCCTGACGAAGTATTATAGGCCCGGTAAGCTTGGGTATGAACCGGAAACATGGGTAACACTTTAGACCGGATACATGGGTAACAGTTATAACTGGCATAGAAGAGGAGACTCGCTATGCCCTGGACTGAGACCCGACCTATGCAACGCCTTGATTTTATCCGTGCCTGCCATGCAGGTACGGACTCCTTCTCCGCTCTTTGCCGTCTTTTTGGCATCAGCCGCAAAACCGGCTACAAATGGCTTCAGCGTTTTGACCCTTCTGACCTGTCCTCTCTCTCTGACCGGTCGCGCGCACCACGCTCCCACTCCCGGACGGTTCCTGATGAGGTCGTCGGACACCTGACTACCCTGCGTCAGAAACACCCTGACTGGGGCCCGAAAAAACTGCGGATGTGGCTACTCAATCATCACGTCGATTTTACCGTTCCTGCTGCCAGCACTGTTGGCGATATCCTCAAGCGTGAAGGCCTGGTACCTGACAGAAAGAGAAAGCGCAGAACGCCGGGGAATCGCCGGCCCCTGACCAGCATCAGTGAGAACAATCAGGTCTGGAGCGCTGATTTTAAAGGCAAGTTCAGGCTGCTGAGCAGAGAATACTGTCATCCCTTCACCCTGACCGACAACCACAGCCGGTATCTGCTGAGCTGCCGTGGAACGGACCGTGAGAGCGAGCCCTTCGTCAGGCACTGTCTGACGGAGGCGTTCCTGGAGTACGGTCTGCCGGACGTTCTGAGAACCGATAATGGTCAGCCCTTCGCAGGGACGGGTATCGCCGGGTTAAGTCGTCTTGCAGTCTGGCTGATAAAGCTGGGCGTCAGACCGGAACGAATCCGCCGGGGCCATCCCGAAGAGAACGGGCGGCACGAACGCATGCACCGTTCCCTGAAAAGTGCGCTGGCGCAGGGGAACACCTTCATGACGATGGAAGAACAACAGCGGTGGTTCAGTGACTACCGGAAAGAATTTAACTATGAAAGACCGCATGAAGCCCTGGCGGGTGCAACGCCCGGAACGGTGTGGCAACCCTCGAAGCGACAGTGGGATGGCCGTGTTCCTGACTATGCCTATCCGTCAGGAGGAACGGTCTACAGAGTGAAATCGAGGGGGACACTCTATATGGGGAAAAAGGGGACGGTGTTCCTGAGTGAAGCGCTGACTGATGAGTACATCATGCTGGAAGAACAAGATGATGGCCTTGAGGCCATCATCTTTAACGGAATAACGCTTGCGTACTACGACCGAAAAACCCAGAGTGTGCTCCGGATAGACTAAAAGTGTTACCTATGTTCCCGGTCTGATCTGTCACCTATGTATCCGGTCATACATTGCGCCACCGGGCCTACGTTCAGACATTCAATACGTACCCATACAGCCGCTTAATCCCGTCCGCATCCTTCTCGCTGTAAACGCCCTGCAACTCCGGCGAGAAGCCCGGCAGCATATTAATGCCCTCTTCCAGCGCCAGGAAATAACGCTGTACCGCCCCGCCCCAGACTTCTCCCGGCACCACGCACAGCACGCCTGGCGGGTACGGCAGCGCACCTTCGGCGGCAATGCGCCCTTCAGCGTCACGAATACGCACCAGCTCCACGTTCCCGCGAATGTACTCCTGGTTGGCATCCTGCGGGTTCATCACTACGGCGGGCAGGCTCTCCCGGCGGAACATCGCCTTCTGTAGATCCTTCACGTTAAAGCTGACGTAGAGATCGTGCATCTCCTGGCACAGTTGACGGATCGTGTAGTCTCGGTAACGCACCGGGTATTTTTGGTAGATGGTCGGCAGCACGTCGGCGAGCGGCGTGTCGTCTTCAATATGCTGCTCAAACTGCCCCAGCATCGCCACCAGCTGCGCCAGCTTCTCGCTGCTTTCGGCAGGCGTCAGCAGGAACAGGATCGAGTTGAGGTCGCACTTCTCCGGCACGATGCCGTTTTCGCGCAGGTAGTGGGCGAGAATGGTCGCCGGAATGCCGAAATCGGTATAGTGACCTGTTTCTGCATCAATGCCCGGCGTGGTCAGCAGCAGCTTGCACGGGTCGACGAAATACTGCTCGCTCGCATAGCCCTCAAACCCGTGCCATTTGGCCCCCGGCTCGAAGCTGAAGAAGCGACGCTCGCTCGCAATGACCTGCGTGGGGTGATCCTGCCATGGCCGCCCCGCCACCACCGGCGGGATAAACGGTTTAATCATATGGCAGTTGGCGATGATGGCCTTGCGCGCCTCAATGCCCAGCTCAACGCACTCCGCCCACAGCCTGCGCCCGCTCTCGCCCTCGTGAATTTTGGCGTTCACGTCCAGCGCCGCAAACAGCGGATAAAACGGGCTGGTGGAGGCGTGCAGCATAAACGCGTTGTTCAGCCGCTTGTGCGGACAGAAGCGCGCCTGACCGCGGATGTGGTTATCCTTTTTATGGATCTGCGACGTTTGCGAGAACCCGGCCTGCTGCTTGTGCACCGACTGGGTCACGAAAATACCCGGATCGTTCTCGTTAAGCTCCAGCAAGAGCGGAGACGTTTCCGCCATCATCGGAATAAACTGCTCGTAGCCCACCCACGCGGAGTCAAAAAGGATGTAGTCACACAGATGGCCGATCTTGTCGATCACCTGGCGGGCGTTGTAGATCGTCCCGTCGTAGGTGCCCAGTTGAATGATCGCCAGGCGGAACGGGCGGGCCTCGTCGGCCTTTTCCGGTGCCGCCTCGCGGATCAGATCCCGCAGATACGCGTCATCAAAGCAGTGCTCGTCAATCCCGCCGATAAAGCCAAACGGATTGCGCGCCGCCTCAAGATACACCGGCGTGGCGCCCGCCTGGATCAGTGCGCCGTGGTGATTAGATTTATGGTTGTTGCGGTCGAACAGCACCAGGTCGCCGCGGGTCAGCAGCGCGTTGGTCACCACCTTGTTGGCCGCCGACGTGCCGTTCAGCACAAAGTAGGTTTTGTCCGCGTTGAATACTTTCGCCGCGAACTTTTGCGCGTGCTTGGCGGAGCCTTCGTGGATCAGCAGATCGCCCAGCTTAACGTCGGCGTTGCACATGTCGGCGCGAAATACGTTCTCACCGAAGAAATCATAGAACTGTCGCCCTGCCGGGTGTTTTTTGAAAAAAGCCCCGTGCTGGTGGCCCGGACAGGCGAAGGTGCTGTTGCCCATCTCTACATACTGGCTCAGGGTATCGAAAAAAGGCGGCAGCAATTCCTCTTCGTAACGGCAGGCGGCGCTCTCCAGTTCCAGGAACTCCTGAGCTTTACCCGAGATAATCGCCGTGACGCCATCAGGCACCTCTCCAGGCTCTTGCGAGAACATAAACACCGGTAGCTGAAAGCCCGTACGCTTCAGCAACGCGAGAATGCCGCTGTAGCTTTCAACAACGGTAATGACGACTGCCGCCACATCGGTGAAATCGGTGTTATCCAGCGTCACCTTTTCACGGTGCGTAGAAACTTTGGATACCAGCTCATGGCTGACGGCAATTTTCATGGTTTTCATAAGCGCAAATACCCTCACCGAGCGGTGAGACAGGGAGGAGAAAATTCGCGCAATCATGTCACCTTTTATTTTCACGCGCAAGAAGGAATCAGTATGCACGAAACCACCCAAAGCTAAGGCTCGTGCAGCCCTGACGTGCCATAATAATGCAATATCAATGAGTAAATAACAGGAGTTAACCGTGGTTATCGGGCCATTTATTAACGCCGGAGCCGTATTGCTGGGCGGCGTACTGGGCGCAGTGTTGAGTCAGCGGCTGCCGGAGCGTATCCGTTCATCCATGCCCTCTATATTCGGCCTGGCATCCTTAGGCATCGGCATCCTTTTAGTGATCAAATGCGCCAACCTGCCCGTCATGGTGCTGGCTACACTGCTCGGCGCACTGATTGGCGAATTTTGCTATCTGGAAAAAGGCATCAATAGCGCGGTGGGCAAAGCCAAAAATCTGGTTGCCCGACCGGGCAAGGCGAAACACGGCACGCACGAGTCGTTTATTCAGAACTACGTCGCCATCATTATTCTGTTTTGCGCAAGCGGCACCGGGATTTTCGGCTCGATGCAGGAAGGAATGACGGGCGACCCAAGCATATTGATTGCAAAAGCGTTTCTCGATTTCTTCACCGCCACCATTTTCGCCACCACGCTCGGCGTTGCCGTTGCGGCGATTTGCGTGCCGATGCTGCTGATTCAACTCGCGCTTGCCACCTGCGCCACCTTGATTCTCCCGCTGACCACGCCAGCGATGATGGCGGACTTCACCGCCGTCGGCGGCCTGCTGCTGCTGGCGACGGGCCTGCGTATTTGCGGGATCAAAATGTTTGCCGTGGTGAATATGCTGCCCGCATTACTGCTCGCCATGCCGCTCTCTGCGCTCTGGACACACTTTTTCGCTTAAGATTGCGGCGAAATGGCGAGAGATTGCGCAGTCTGTAACGAAAACAACATTTTTCGTTGACGGCAACGGGCAGATCGGGTTTAATGCGCCCCGTTGCCCGGATAGCTCAGTCGGTAGAGCAGGGGATTGAAAATCCCCGTGTCCTTGGTTCGATTCCGAGTCCGGGCACCACTTATTTATAACCCTCGCTTCGGCGGGGGTTTTTGCTTTCTGAGTCAGCAACTCGTTGTTTGAACAGTAGTTACCACCCTTATCTTTCCTCCGACCCCGCTTCCCGGTGGTACAACTGGCGTGTTTACCGCCTTTACCTCCACACAGAAGCAGAAAAACCTGACCTTCACCAATCTATTTGAGCATTACAAATGCACATATCAATTGGACAGAGCCCGACAGAGCGGCATCACGTATCCGTGATTACACCCCATCGGCTAACTGTTTTATTAGATTGATTGGTGGTAAATCCATCCGGGACATCCTGAAAAGTGACCTGTCGGCGTTCCGTACACTGCTGGAACAGGCCCAGGCTAACCGCAGTAAAGTAGGCCGAGGAACGAAGCTGTAAAAAGCGACTTCTACTTCAGACACCGTAACCACATTGCTACTATATTGTGTGTGCGTTGGCACGCATGGCTGTCAGGGGGGCGTTTATCAGTCTAAGCAGAGGCCGGTAAAGCAATTGAGAGGAACTACAATGGATGCAGCATTACTTAACATGATGCGCTCAGGTGGAAGAAATAAAGCCTGGGCGGAAACGATGGTGAATATGGAAGCCAGGAAACTGGTAAATACAGCCAACACTCTGTCGGCTTTTCATCTCAGCGATAGTTTGACTCGAATGAAGTTTGTTCAGGAAATTCGGGACCTCATAGAAGAACAATTTACGTTAGCTCGTCGGGCTAAATCAGATGAAGAATGCATGGAATGCGTTAAAACTCTCAGAGAAGAAAACAGTAACCTGCTGGAACAAGCGCGTTTATTAAGAACGAAGGCAGCGAAGCTTTACGCTAAAGTCGAGTTTATCCGAGAGAATAACAAAATTGTTGGGTATGTGATCTCGGCTGTTAGTGTTGTCCTGGCCGGTGCTGAAATAGCCGCAGGATTTACCCTCATAGGCACTATGACCCCTCTCGGGGTTCTTGCTGGTGCGATTCTGGTTACTGACGGGGCAAACAGCATCAGTAAAGAAGTGGCTCGCTACGCAACTAACAACACTACCAGTGAAGGGCTGGTCGCGAATGCCGCGATGTCTACAGCTGAGTTTATGGGCTTTAGTCGTGAGAATGGGTTAGGTGTCTACAAATCAATTTCACTGGCCGCTAATGCGTACACCATTTTTGGCTTGTTACGGCGACCTGGTACCTGGCGACTGTTTCGTTATCTCCCTGCTGACTATTACCGAAAGGTGAGCACACTGAGCCGCCCGCAGCTTACAATGAAAATAGCGGGTTATGGCGTGAAAGCTAAGATTATTTTTGATCTGTTGTCCGTCAGCGACCCGTCCCAGAATTAGTCAGCATTTTACGATAACGCCAGGATTTGTAGCCAAGTTTTGCTGGCGTTATATACCAGATGAAAGGTAGTACAATCAATAACGTGAGTGCAAGTGTCAGGCTTGTATCCTTGGATGCAAGTAAAAGAGTTAAAGCCAGTATGATGAAGGCAATAATAGTTATCCACTTCATAGCCTTAAAACGATTGGCCAGATCATGAGTTACGCTATCAAACGAACCACCGTAATTTTCAATATTGTTTTTTAGCTTTTGAATATCTCGTTTGCTAAAACCTGATTTTAAAAGTGCCTCTTCGCTGGTCATTCTGTTATCCGTCCCATAACTCACTGAAACCTGTGACGAAGTTTAACTTAATTTGGCGGATAAATCGCTACCTGGCGATATTCATCAAATTTATATATATCAACGAGTTGAAGATATCTTAGAGTATACGCTCGAAAACTGACATTATTGCCCACTGCGGAACTTCGCTGGTAGCAACTCTAATGACTCCTTCGGGGCCGTTTCCAACATCTCCCGCCCTGCCCGGTAGAAGCAACATGCAGATCACCACAGGAGGCTGAATCATGCATGATGAAATCATTAATCAGGCCCGCGAAATCCTCCCTCAGCGGCTCAACCATACCGACACATTGGCATCACAGCAGGACACCGCGTACTATCTGGCCCAACAGTGAAGCGCAACGCTGCTGTTGTTATCTATTCCCCTATCCACGACATTCTGACCACTGCGTCAGCAGCGCATGCAGTTTAGCCGGCTCCAGAGGCTTGCGCAGCACCAGATACCCTTCCTGCTCCGCCTCCAGCAGAACAGGCGAATTAAATTCGCCGCTGACCATCGCGCCGCTCATGTCCGGCAGACGTTCAAAAAGCGCTTTCAGGATGTCGAAGCCGCTTTCGCCGGATCGCAGGCGCTGGTCGCACAGCACGGCGAACGGGGTGAAGCCGTCGTCGATGATGGCGAACGCTTCTTCAGCGGAGGCCGCGCAGCGCACCTTGATTCCCCAAACGCTCATCAGGCTCTCCCAGGCTGACGTCACCAGCGGGTCGTCATCGACGACCAGGCAAGAACCGCGCAGCGGCGCATAGCGTACCGGCGCAGAGGCGTTGTTATCGGCGGGCGGGATGTCCGTCGCGATCTCTTCGCCAGCATATTGAGTGAAGCGCATCCAGAAGCGTGAGCCTTTACCTTCTATGGATTGCATCCCGTACTTCACCTTCATCAGCCTGGCACAGCGGGCAACCACGGCGAGGCCCAGCCCGTGTCCGGCGCTGTCGATCTTCCAGGCCAGTTCGGGGCGGTAATAAGGGGAGAAGATTTTACCTTTCTCGTCATCAGCGATACCGACACCCGTGTCCCACACCTCCACCAGGCACTCGTCACCGCGCGGTCGGATGGCAACCAGCACGCCGCCCTGCTGCGTGTAGCGAAGGGCGTTTTGAATCAGGTTAATCAGCGATTGTCGCACCAGCAGCGGGTCGCCCATCACGTGGATGCGGCGTTTGGGTCGACGGGTGGACAGCCTAAGTGCACGGCTGTTGGCCTCTTCGCGAAACAGCGTGATCACCGAGTCGAGCAGAGCGCCGATGTCCACTTTGGTAGGGGCAGTGAGCACTTTTCCGGATTCAATCTTGCTGAGGTCGAGCAGAGAATTGAACATCAAATGCACCGAGCGAACGCTCTGCTGCAGGTCAAGCAGCTGGGGCGTCAGGCTGTCGTCCCGGTTTCGGTGGATAATCGCTTCAATCAAAAATCCCATGGCGTGTACCGGCTGACGCAGGTCGTGGCTGGCTGTCGTCAGGAACTGATTTTTATCCAGCAGCGCCTGCTCCGCTTCCTCTTTGGCCTGGCGAAACTGTTCTGCCAGGCGTGAGCTTTTTTCCTCAAGCAGCGCTTGCTGAATAAAGTACGCGTGCGACGTTAACGCATGGCGGTAAATGGCGAAGCCGTACAGCAGGTTCAGCATCAGCACAATGAAAATCAGCTCGTCCAGCCGCCAGATGATGCCGATATTCAATACTCCCCAGGAGGCGAAGAAAAAACACGTAAAGGTGCTGATGACTGGCGTCAGATGCGTCGCATTGGCAGCGACGATGGCGGCAATACTGATATTAAGGAGCAGGAAAAAGTCAAAGTTCTGCGTCTGCGGAGTAATTAAATAGAGAGATGAAATCCCCAGCCCGTGAATAAAAGCGATCTTATTTATGCGCGGAAGCCAGCGGCGCAGGACGTCCTCTTCATCATGCTCTTTCACTTCGCGCTGGTAGCGTCGGTGCAATATGCGGATTGCCACGGCACATAGCAGGTAAATAATTATCCAGATAATGGTTGGGCCAAGTTCATCGCCCAGCAAATAGATCCAGATGGCAAAAGGAATACCGACAAATGGCACTGCGCTAAAGCTGAACACCAGCCGCAAAAAAGTGTTGTTTAGCAAACGGATCTGCGCGGGAGATGAGATACCATCTTTCTGTAAGCTCTGGAAAAATCTCATTCTGATGATTCCCGCTTGCCATGCAGAAGCGTGATAGCTTCGACCCGGCTGTTAACGCCTATCTTTTTCAATATATTGCTGATGTGTTCTTTGACCGTGGGCTCAGAAATTGAAAGCTGCGCGGCGATTCGTTTATTTGGAAGGCCGCGCATAATCATATTTAAAACGTCTATTTGTCGCGGCGTTAAGTTAAATTTACTTAACTTCTCATTATTCGATTCAACGGGAAAATCGTTTCTCTCAGGAAACCAGGTCAGATTATCAAGGAGTGCACAAACGGCCCGTGAGAACATTTCAGGCGGTTCGCTTTTCAATACAAATCCGTGTCCCCCGGCGGCGTGAACTTTCTGCCAGATGTCATTATTGTCGTCCCCGCTGACCACCAGGAACCGTACCTGTGGGTAATGTTGTTTTACTTCTTTGAGTAATTTCAGTGCCGTTCCGGACGAAAGCCAAAAATCGATTACCAGCAAACGCGGCGGGCCATTATCCCTAATTTGACGGTAGCAATCTTCCTCATTCGTCACCACGCTCGCCTGCTTAAACTGGCAATGTGAAATCAGAAAATTAGCGATGCCGCTTGCTACCAATGGATGGTCATCAACGACCAACGCATAATTCTGCCCCAAAGGATCCTCCTTTTACCTTCGCATATCTGAGTGTACAGATGAATTATTATCTACCCACCCTACTTTAGGAGGGTTTTTTCGATTAGGAAAGGGAAATATATTATTCGCTGATTTGGGTAATTGAAAACATAAATACAATCAGTGAAATTAACTGATTGGATATCAAGGATAATTTATGAAAAAACCACTCATCTTTTTAAGCGTTACGTTGATGCTCGCCGGTTGTTCCACGCTAAAAACCGATCAGGCTATTCCACTCCTGCAGGCGGAGACCGCTAAAATGCTGGGGTTGGGCTCATCGGATGAAATAACCGTGACCAATGTTAATGGCGCCCAGCCGGACGCACTGGGAGGGCAAAAACTGTCTTATCGCGCTACGACGGAAAAAGGGCGTATTTTCGATTGCTCATCAATGATGATGCCGGGGATTTTAGGATCCGCCCCGACGCTCAGCGCACCAACCTGTACCCCTGTTGTCACGCATAAATAATTAACGGCAAATGAAAAGGCGTACATAAATAACGCCTTTTATATTTTCTGACGTATCTGAGTTTTCATAAAAACGATTTTCCAGACATCACGCTAATGAGTACGGAGATAGCCCGTGAATAACTCTACATCGCATGCTTTAGCGGTTAAGACGCCGCTTTCCAGACTTTACCTCGCTCTATTTTCCGCGCCACTGTTACTGCTTTCACCTGCCGATTTCGCGCGTGCAGCCGATGCCATTTTTGATGGCGAGGCGCGTATAACCGAAACGCTGGGTTACACCGGAGATGTTTACGTTGGACGTAATCAACCCGGAAACCTGCTGATTGATAATGGCAAAATCACCGCCTATAACATCAACATCGGTCGGCTGTTCGACGGCCAAATTTATGAAAGCGTGGTCACGGTCCGTGGGCCAAACGCTGAACTTAACGCAGTCAACGATCAGTACGTCCTGCGCGGCGACCTGAATCTTGGCCTCGGCACCCTGCGAGTCGAAGAAGGCGCGCTGGCCAGCGCAAAAGAAATTGTTGTCGGCACCACCCGCGGCTACGACAGCCACCTTATCGCCACTGGCGCCGGCTCTCGCGTGACCAGTAATTTTCTCAGCGTAGGTACCGATCTGGGGGCACGCTCCACGCTGGCGATTGAAGACGGCGCGGCGCTCAGCACCGCCTACGATGCGCGCATCGGCAACGGTACCGGGCCGGGTGAAACCGACACGCTAAGCCCGAAAGCCACCGTCACGGGGAGCGGCTCACAGTGGAACGTTGGCCGTACGTTGACGCTTTATGGCGACCTGGACGTGCTGAACGGCGGTGCGGTTAACGTTGGCGGCGTGCAGGTGGCGGGCGTCTCCGGGGCAGGTAAAACCGCCGAGCTGGTTATTGCGGGCAAAGACTCGCGCTTTACCAGCGGCAGCAGCGTGAGCGTGGGCGATTATGGCAATGGCGTGCTGTCGGTGATTGACGGCGGTTCATTTTCCGCTGGCAGCAATACGCTGATCGTGGGGACCTCGGGTTCCGGCTCGAACCGGGGTGCGCTCATTATCGGCAGCCGCGGCAATATGGACACCGGAACGGGTTTAACTGAGCCAACGCTTGGCACAGCGGGCGGCGCGGGTACTCTTGATGCGAATACGGCAATCAGCCTGCGCGGCGGGCTGTTCGGCAGCTATGTCTACTTCAACCATACCGATGAAAATTACGTCTTCAGCAACAAGATGAGTGGCGAAGGTGAAGTGATCAATACTTCCGGGCAGACAACGCTGAATGGCGATCTTTCAGCCCTTCAGGCGAACGTGACCGCGCGCGGTGGCAAAGTCATTATCGCCAGCAACATCAACACCCAGCCAGAAGACGATATTTTTGATATTCAGACCCTTAGCGCCGAGAACGGCGGGACGCTGATCCTCAACGCGACGGCGGGATCCGACGTTAGCAACGGGCTGGGCTACAGCAGCGCCGCCTCAATCAAGGCCGGCGGAACGCTGGGAGGGAACGGCACGCTGGGTCAGACCGAGATCCTTTCCGGCGGGCATATCTCGCCAGGGGATGGTGATATCGGCACGCTGACGCTGAAACGTTATCTGAATTTTGTAGGTGACTCTTTCTATGACGTCGATATCGCCGGTGATGGCCGCAGCGACCAGCTGCTGGTCGCAGGCAAAACGACCATCAGCGACCGGGCTCAGGTACAGGTCACTGCGCTGGATCCGCAAACCAGCTACAAAACGGGCCAAAGCTACCGCATTTTAACCTCCGACGGGGGGATTGACGGTCAGTTCGCGGGGGCGGTGTCTAAATCCGCCTTCCTGGACGTGGCGCTCAACCAGAGTACCAACGCCGTCGATCTGACCATCGCGCAGAAAGAGACCGGTGGCGAGAATCCGGGAGGCGAAAACCCGGGAGGTGAAAATCCAGGAGGAGGAAACCCAGGAGGAGGAAACCCAGGCGGTGAGAACCCGGGCGGAGAAAACCCTGGCAGTGAGAATCCGGGCAGCGGCAAGCCGGGGATTTTCCAGACCGTCGCCAAAAGCAGCAACCAGTGGAATACCGCCGGCGCGCTCTCCACCCTGACGCAAAGCGGCCCGTCGCTGGCGCTGTATAACTCGCTGCTGGTACTCAGCGCGCCGGAAGCGCGCGAGGCGTTCAACCAGCTGTCCGGTGAAGTTTATCCGTCAATGCAGTCCAACCTGATCGCCGGCAGCACGCAGGTGTTTAACGTCTTAAACCAGCGTATGCAGCGCGCGTTTGATAACGACAGCCTGCCGATACCACCGTTAGCGATGTCGCTGGTGCAGCAGCCGGAGCCGCAAAACAATGGCGTCTGGGGCCAGACCTTCAGCTCCTGGAGCCGAAACGACGGCGACGGTAACGTGGGCAAGCTGGACGGCAACACCACCGGCTTCCTGCTGGGGGCAGATCGCAAGCTGGCGGATCATAACGTGCGTGTCGGTGGCTACTTCGGCTACAGCCGCGGTGATTACGACGTCGACAGCCGTCGTTCCTCAACGGATACCGATAACTACCACCTTGGCCTGTATGCGGCGGGTCAACAGGATGCGTTCTCCCTTCGCGGCGCGCTGGGTTACACCTGGCACAAGATCGAAGGCGAGCGCAGCGTTGATTTCAGCGGCTTCTCGGATCGGCTGAAGTCGGATTACGACGCCAACTCGCTGCTGGCATTCACCGAAGCGGGCTACCGCTTCGGCCAGCCTGATATGAATATCGAGCCGTTCGTCAATTTATCGTACATTCGACTGCATACCGACAGCTTCAGGGAAGACGGCGGTGCCGCCGCGCTGAGCGTGCGTAACGAAACGATGAATACCTTTTACTCCACCCTCGGGGTGCGCGGTGTGACCGAGCTGCCAAAGAACGTGAACCTCTACGGTTCGTTGGGCTGGCAGCACGCCTATGGCGATAAGAATACCTCTTCGCGCATGGCGTTTGCGGGCAGCGACGCGTTCATTACTCAGGGGCAGGCCGTGGATGAGGACGTGATGGTGGGTGATATCGGCGTGAGCGTACAGCTGTCGCGTGCTGCGACGCTGGATGTGGGTTATCAGGGGCAATATGGTGCGGATACCCGCGTCAACTCGGTTAACGCTAATCTGCGCTGGTCGTTCTGAATTATTTCCAGTAAAAGAACCCGCCCTTGTGGCGGGTTTTTGCTTTTAGGCTCTCAGGAATTCAGGGATCGTTCCCAACCGCATCCAGCAGTTTGTTTTTAAAGATAAACAAACACGCCTCGTTGAAGTTCTCCGCCCCCAGGCGTTCCGACAGCGCCGTCCGTTTGCGATAGAGGCTCTTCACCGACGTGTTCAGCTCATCGGCAATCGCTTCCATCGACATCCCTGCCCTCAACAACCGCAGCATGATCGCTTCGTGCGTGCCAAGCCGTAAGTTAAGCAGCCATTTAGTGGTCAGACGCCTGCCCTTCATATTGAGCACCAGGTTAAATAACGATGCCATATCCGGCGCCGTAAGCGACGTATTCATAAACAACTTCATACTGAGTAGATTCTCCTCGCGATGTCGCATATCCAGCATAACGCAGCAGATCGTTTTTTTTGTTCTGGCCGGATGGCGTATCAGGTAATCATATAAACGGAGCGGAGAACGGCTATCAATCAACACAGAATATTCATCTGCACCGTTATCAAATATGTTTCTGTCAATCGAGTCGAGCAGGATAATATCCGGGAAAAATAGCCTCATCCCCCTGACAAGATAGCGATCCTGGGTCACTAACACTATTGAAGTTGCCACTAACCATCCCTTTTAGATTAAAGCAAGAACGCACCTTCAGAAAGAAGGCCGCCTTCGTTTTATAGCGCTGTAATATTAACGACAATATGTATTCTGGCGTTGAACATCCCTCAATACAGACATTGATGAGTAAGACTTCCTGTAGACTTTCATTCAATGGCTGGCGTTAATTATAAATAAAAAACAATCGCAGAAAAGTCACTTCGCTGAACATTAAGACTTTTTGTCATGAAACTTCCCAAACATGCACCAGAAAGTACTTTAATTGCTACAATAAAACCTCGCCAGGAATATAAACAAACTCAAAAAGACATAAATAAAACACATTAATATCAAATAGTTACAAATACATATTCAATTCAAAATAATCACAAAAGACATCTCATTCCAGAATTATCCCAAAACTACCCCTCTGCTTTTCACCATATTTATCCGGCAACATATCAGGTGTACATTACCTTCCACCCAGTTCCCAAAGAGGAGGTTCCATAATTACCTTAAAGTAAGTACCCCATAACGTTACTGCATTCAGATTTAATGTTCTCATTTATGGCCTTTAACGCAGAGTTAAAAGGCGGCCGTGTTATGCAATGGATTCATGATAAACAAATGGCAAATAGATATGGAAAGATCGCTTCGCTTCAATACGTTATTCTTTTATCGCGCCCCAGGATTATTGTTTCTGCTATTTCTGTTTCCTGTTCTCGTTCAGGCAACGGAATCCGTTTATGAGCAACAGATTCAACAGGCACGTAACGGTAATTACACGCCGTTTCTCAATTATCTTCAGCGGTATCAGCAACAGCATGCTCTGACGCCCGAGCAAGTGGCGGACTGGCTACAGGTGGCTGCGTGGGCAGGTCGTCATGACGAGGTGATTCAGCTCTGGCAGCGCTATGGCATTTATATGCCGCTGCCCGCTCGCGGCGTTGCGGCTGTCGCGCAGGCCAGAAGAGATCAAAAAGCGTGGCAGCCTGCCTTATCACTGTGGAAAGAGGCGCTTAGCCTTGCGCCACATAATGACGATTATCGTATCGGCTATATCAAAACCCTGGCCGATGCCCGCATGGATACGCTCGCTCTGCAGGAAGCCCGCAAGCTGGTGACGGAGGATCCCTCTCCGGCGCATCTTCAGACGCTTTCGTACGTCTGGTTACGCCAGGGAAAAAGCTGGGATCGGCTTTTAGCGGACACGCGCGCGCTGACCCTCGCGCCGGAGAATAAAGCGCTCCTTAGCGAGCTGATTGACGCGCTAACGGATAACCGGGTGAGTACTCCCGCGCTGATGCTGTCACAAAGGGTAACGCTGACCCCCGCGCAGCGCCGCCGTCTGGAGCTTAATGCCGCCGCAGAATGGGTTCGCCTTGCCGACGTGCCTGGCAGAACGGAAAAGGAGCGCCTGCAGCTGGCGCAAACGGCACTGAATCGTTACGACGCCCTGCTCTCACGCTGGCAACACGAACCGCAGGCAGCGGAAGACATCATCCTCGCCCGTATCGACAGGCTGGGTGCGCTGTACGCGCATGGCGATTACCCGCAGGTCATCCGTGAATATCAGGCGCTGACGGAGGCGCAGCATCCGGTGCCGGGCTGGGCCATCGGCTGGGCGATCTCCGCGTATCTGCAGGAGAAAAACGCCACTGCCGCCTTCTCGCTGTTGCAATGCTATCCGCAATACGCCGCCGATCCGCAGGACGAGGAGCATGCGCTTTTCTACGCCTGGCTGGACACGGGGCAGTATCAGGCCGCTCGCCAGTACGTAGAGCGCCAGACCCGCAGCGTTCCGTGGATCCGCTACGATTTCGGCTCGCCCACTCCGCAGCCCAACGATCGGTGGCTTACCGGGCAGTCGCTCAAATTTAACTATTTGCTCTCAACCAACGCCCTGCCGGATGCGGATAAGCTGGCGCACCGTCTGGCCACAACGGCGCCGGGCAATCAGGGGCTGCAGATTGACTATGCCACCCTGCTTCAGGCACGGGGCCAGCCGCGCGCGGCCGAGCAAACGTTAAAAAGGGCGGAGGCGCTGGAGCCATCTAATCTGGAGCTGGAACAGCAGCAGGCTTACGTCGCCATGGATCTGCAGGAGTGGCGCCAGATGGATTTACTGGCCGACGACGTGCTTGCCCGCGCACCCGTTGCTCGCAGCGCCAGGCGTCTGGACAGGCTCAGAACGGTGCATCACATGTCCGAGCTGCGCCTTAACGCGAGCAAGGGCTTGCACTCCGATAACCCCATCAGCGGGACGCACGACCTGAACGGGGATGCCACGCTCTATGGTCCACCGGTAGCGGATAGCTGGCGGCTGTTTGCGGGTACCCGCTATGCGCAAGGTAATTTCGATGAAGGCAAAGGCACCAGCCGTCACCTCCTGGGCGGCGTCGAGTGGCGTCCTCGCGACCTCCAGCTCGAAGCCGAGGTATCCAGCAACCGCTATCACGGTGAAAACAAGCCAGGTGCTCGCCTCTCAACCACGTACTTTCTCAATGATAACTGGCAGTTCAGCGGCAGCCTTGAACGCTTATCCCGCACCGCGCCGCTACGGGCATTACGCAACGGGATTAGCGCCAACCGGGGTGAAGGCGGGATCCGCTGGTATCAAAACGAGCGCCGTGAGTACCAGTTCAGCGCCGCCGTCAGCCGCTTCTCAGACCATAATCGCCGACAGGAATACACCCTTACCGGTAAGGAGCGTCTCTGGCAGACCCCGACCCTGACGCTGGATCTTGAACCGGGGATCGCCGCCAGTAAAAACAGCCTGCGGGACACGCTCTATTACAACCCGGCGCGGGATCTGTCCGTGACGGCCGCCCTGTCCGTGGACCATGAGATGTACCGCCATTACGACACCCTCTGGAGCCAGCAGTTGGTGGCGGGAGGCGGCAGCTACTGGCAGAAAAACCAGTCCGTTGGCGCCATCGCCCTGCTGGGCTACGGGCAACGCGTCCAGTGGAATAACGTCATTGATACCGGCGTGATGCTGAACTGGGATAAACGCCCTTACGACGGCAAACGCGAGAGCAACCTCTCCCTCACGCTTGACGCGACTTTACGCTTTTAAGGATGAATATGCTGAACACACGTTTTTCCGTGAGCCTGATCCTCATCGGCTGGCTCTGCCTCAGCGCGAGCGTCTGGGCGCAGGCAATCTCGTTCATTGCGCCCAGCGAGCGGCCGCAGCCGGAGGCGAGCAAACCCTGGCCGCAGAACCAGTTTCTGGTGCTGGCCTACCACGACGTCGAAGACGATGCCGCCGATCAGCGCTACCTCTCCGTGCGCACCAGCGCGCTAAACGAGCAGATTAGCTGGCTTCTGCACAACGGCTATCACGCCATCAGCGTGCAGGACATTCTGGACGCGCATGACGGCAAAAAATCGCTGCCGCCGAAAGCCGTTCTGCTCAGCTTTGACGACGGCTACAGCAGCTTCTACACCCGCGTCTGGCCGCTGCTTAAGGCCTGGAACGTGCCTGCGCTCTGGGCGCCGGTGGGCAGCTGGGTGGATACGCCAGCAAACCAGAAGGTGAACTTTGGCGGCCTGATGACGCCCCGGGATCGCTTCGCGACCTGGGACATGGTGCGCGAGCTCAGCCAGTCTCCGCTGGTTGAGATCGGATCGCATACCTGGGCCTCGCATTACGGCATCGTCGCCAACCCGCAGGGCAGCCGGGAACCGGCCATCGCCAACCGCTTTTATGATAAAGCGACGGGGCGCTATGAAACTGACCAGCAGTTCAGCCAGCGGATCGACGATGACGTCCGCAAGGTGACGGAGAAAATCGCGCAGGTGACGGGCAAAGCGCCGCGCGCCTGGGTCTGGCCTTACGGTGCCGCCAGCGGTACGTCGCTCGCCATCGCCAGGCAGCAGGGCTATCGGCTGGCCTTTACTCTGGAGGACGGGCTGGGTGACGTGCGCAATCTCGGTAGCATTCCCCGTTTGCTGATCGCCGGCAACCCCTCGCTCAAAGCGTTTGCCAGTTCGGTCAGCCGGGTTCAGGAGCGCGATCCCGTGCGCGTGATGCACGTCGATCTCGACTACGTTTACGATCCCGATCCGGCTCAGCAGACCCAAAACATCAACAGGCTGATCCAGAGGGTCTACGACATGAAAATCAGCCACGTCTTCCTGCAGGCGTTTGCCGACCCGCAGGGCGATGGCAGGATCAGGGCGCTCTATTTCCCCAACCGCCGGCTTCCGGTCCGGGCCGATCTCTTTAACTTCGTATCCTGGCAGCTGCAAACCCGCGCGGGGGTGAAGGTCTACGCGTGGATGCCGGTGCTCTCGTTCGATCTCGATCCTGCCCTGCCGCGCGTGCAGCGCCGGGACGATCGAACCGGCCAGCTGCGCGAGGCCAATGAGCCCTACATCAGGCTTTCACCGTGGGACCCGCAGGTTCGCCTGCAGGTGACGGAAATCTATGAAGATCTGGCCCGCTATGCCAGCTTCAACGGGATCCTGTTCCATGACGATGCGGTACTGACGGACGTTGACGCTGCCGGGCAGGACACGACGCGCCAGAAAAGCCGGAGGCTTATCGGATTTACCCGCGCTCTGAGCCAGGCGGTGAAGCACATCCGCGGCCCGCAGATAAAAACCGCGCGCAATATGTTCGTCCTTCCCATTCTGCAGCCCGAAAGCGAAGCGTGGTTTGCGCAGAATCTCGATGATTTTCTGGCGGCCTATGACTGGACGGTGCCCATGGCAATGCCGCTGATGGAGTCCGTTCCGGCGAACGAGAGCAATGCCTGGCTGACGCGTTTGATCAAGGCCGTCGCCGCGCGGCCCGGCGCGCTGGATAAAACCATTTTCGAGCTGCAGGCCAGAGACTGGGAGCAGAAGCCGCAGCGCGCCGTCTCCGACAGTCAGCTTGCGGCGTGGATGCGCGTCCTCCAGCTGAACGGCATCAAAAACTACGGCTACTACCCTGACGATTTCATCAATAACCAGCCTGATATCTCGCGCATCAGGCCCGTCTTTTCTTCCTACTGGTACCCTGACAATGACTGATCGCATAATCGCCTTTTCAATTTTGTGTCTGGTATTCGGGCTGCCGTTAGGGATGGCCGCCCTCTTTACCGGCGAGCTGATTCTGGATTTTGTCTTCTTCTGGCCGCTGTTTATGTCCGTGCTCTGGGTCACCGGTGGCCTCTATTTCTGGTTTCAGCTTGAACGCCGCTGGTCGTGGGATAAAGACACGCCCGCCCCGACGCTCGCCGGCGAGCCGCTCATCTCAATTCTGATCCCCTGCTTCAATGAGGAAAGAAACGCCAGAGAGACCATCAGCGCCGCGCTGGCTCAGCGATACGAGAATATTGAAGTGATCGCCATCAACGACGGCTCGTCTGATAACACCGCGCAGGTGCTGCAGCAGCTGGCGCTGGAGCAGCCGCGCCTGCGGGTGATTAACCTCGCGGAGAACCAGGGAAAAGCCGTGGCGCTCAAAGCCGGGGCGGCGGCGGCCCGGGGCGATCTGCTGGTCTGCATTGACGGCGACGCTCTGCTCGACCGCGACACCGCGGCCTATCTGGTCGCGCCGCTGATTCAGTATCCCCACGTCGGGGCGGTTACCGGGAACCCGCGCATTCGCACGCGCTCCACGCTGATTGGCCGCATTCAGGTTGGCGAGTTTTCGTCCATCATTGGGCTCATCAAGCGGACGCAGCGGATCTATGGCCGGGTCTTTACCGTCTCCGGCGTCATCGCCGCCTTTCGTCGGCAGGCGCTGGCGGACGTCGGGTACTGGAGCCCGGACATGATCACCGAAGACATCGACATCAGCTGGAAGCTCCAGCTGCGCCACTGGGATATCTTTTTCGAGCCGCGGGCGCTGTGCTGGATCCTAATGCCGGAGACGCTGAAGGGCCTGTGGAAGCAGCGTCTGCGCTGGGCACAGGGCGGCGCGGAGGTATTTCTGGTCAACCTGCGCAAGATGGTGCGCTGGGAGCATCACCGCATGTGGCCCCTGTTTCTGGAGTACGCGCTGTCAACGCTGTGGGCCTTCGCGTATGCGATAACGGTGCTGCTGTACATCATCAGCCACGTCGCGCCCATTCCCGCCAGGCTGACCGTTGAAACCCTGTTTCCCCCGGCGTTTACCGGGCTGCTGCTGGGCGTGATGTGCCTGCTGCAGTTCCTGGTCAGCTTGTACATCGAGCGGCGCTATGAGCGCAAGGTGGCCAGCTCGCTTTTCTGGGTGATTTGGTTCCCGATGGTCTACTGGATGATTGGTCTGTTCACCACCCTCGTCGCATTTCCAAAAGTCATGCTTAAACGTCAGCGCGCCCGCGCGCGCTGGATCAGTCCGGACAGGGGAAAAGGAAGCCTTCAATGAACGAAAATACCTTAATTTTGACTGAACATCGGTTGCTGCCACGACTTTTTGATGCCGCGTTAACCGTGGTGGCGTGGGGCGGGTTTCTGTTCTTCCTGTATGCCAGGCTGTGGATGCAGTTAACCGAGGAGAGCGACCACCGGTGGAGCGTGATTATTGCCTCCTTTAATACGGTGTTGATCTATTTGCTGTTCGCCGCGCTCAACGGCTGGCTGCTGATTTTGTGGTATCAGTACAACCGCCGCCGCGCGAACGTAAGACGACGTCAGCCGGGCTTGTTGCATCATGACGAACTTGCCCGCAGCTTTAACGTCTCACCGCAGCTCATCTCGGAGATGAGCCAGCACAACCTGCTGACGGTTTATCATGACCAGATTGGACGCATCATCGAATTGAAAACCAGCGCGCAGCAGGACGAGGAAGCGCAGTAACAAAAAGCCCCCACAGAGAATACCCTGCGGGGGCTTTTTTAGCGCAGATGCTCGTTACTTATCCTTGAGTACAATCAGCGGCTCGATATCGCTCTCTTTTTTCACCACCAGCGAGTCATCACCGCGCAGGCAGGTCCCGCCGTAATTTCCGCCCACGGTAAAGGTACAGACCTGAATGTACTTGCCGTCGACGTTTGGCAGGCACCAGAGCTGCTGGTAGATATTTTTGCGGTCAACAAACTTGCCGCTGGATTTATCCAGCAGCTCGTCCTGGGCGCTGATGAGATCGATATTGCTGCCGCAGCGTCCGGCAATCGGCTTGACGGCGTATCCGGTCTGCTTCAGCAGGTCATTCACCTCAAAATCGGTGTCGAGCAGGTAGCGGTGGTTCGGGAACAGCTGCCACAGGACCGGAAGAATCGCCTTGTTGCCGGGAATAACGGTCCACAGCGGTTCAAAGACCAGCACTTCCGGGCGCAGCAGAACATCAATCAGGCGCACTTCGCCCTCAGGATGCCCGGTGCGGATCGGCACGGCGGCGTATTCGGTTTCGCTGACCTCGCGGATCTGCTCTATCGCCGTCTCCCACGCCCAGGTTTTCCACACGCAGTTGACGTGACGACCTTCGTCGTCAATCAGCTGCCCGGAGGCATCCCAGCTCAGGGCGCCAAGCCCGTGCAGAATTTTGGTTTCAAATCCGGCCTGCAGCAGAGAACGCTGGATAAAGAGCGCGTGATAGTCCTCTTCGACATCGTTGTCCTGCATGATGTGGACGAACGGCCGGGCGTGGCTGTGCTTCCATGCGCCGGTCAGCTCTTCCAGCAGGCCTTCCGCCGGGTTGTGCCCGCTGCCGCGATAGCCGTTTTTGACCCACTCTTCGAGGATCAACCCGCCTTCTGTGTGACAAGACGCGGAGTCGGCATTGTACTCGTAGACCTTAATCCCGCGCTCATCCATGCAGAAATCCATACGACCGGTGATCATATGGTGGCGGCGCCACTGCCAGGAGAGGCGCAGGCGCGGCCAGAGGATTTTCGGGATGTCGAACAGCGCCAGCAGATTGTCGTCTTTCAGCACCTTGTCCGTCGCGTGCAGGTACATCAGGTGCAGTTCGTTGGTGGCCTTGATCAGCTCCTGCTCGGCGCTTTCGGTGATGGTGAAATACTGGCAGGGATCTTTGTTGATCACATGGCCGTTCGCACGGATATACGCCTGCTGCAGCGCGTCATTTTCGTTTAGCCATTTTCCGTCGAACTGACGTTTGTTTTTCAGCCGCGCGCCGCTGATTTTCAGCAGTTCACCGTCCGGTTCAGGCTGGGGAATGCTGTGCTCCGTGTCGTCCGTCTGGATCATCCAGCCGAGAATTTCGGTATCGCTGAAGGTGTCATGAAGGGTATAGCAGCCATTCTCCACGGTCATGCGCAGCTCGCGCGTCCACTGCTGCCCGAGCGGCAGCGGGGAGTGAATCACGTTCTGCTCCGCAATACGCACCTTATCGTCGAGAAGCTGGGTGATCACCGCAACGTGGCCGGTCTCATGAAACTCGCCGCCTTTTTGCCAGATCAGCAGCGCCCCGGCGCGCGGCGCGCGCTTCGAGCCGTTGGCAAAAGCCTGAAGGGGCAGAATGTTATCGTTCACCACCTGGCGTAAAAAGCGCAGGGAGAAAATTTCCCATGCCATGCCGACGTCGGTAAACACGAAGCCATAGTTGAGGAACAGGAAACGGCGGGCAAACTCAACGCACTGCCATTTGTGGCCCATGTATTCGTTGCCGATATAGCTGCGAAAGTCCGCGTCTTCCGGGTAGTTACGCGGGTCCAGACTGCCGTAATTTGAAGAGTAAATCGCCACGCCACCTGGCGCATAGCCTAACAACGTCCCGAATGGCGCATCACTGCTTAACTTTCCTTTACGCATGTATCCAACCTAAAACAGGCAGGCGGCAATTTTTTATGGGTTGTCGTCGTCTGCACGTTGTAATTAACCTGACAGAGGAGCGTTTATCATACACCTGCGCGACGCGTGAATAACATTTAAAACAGCCAGCATGCCGCGAAATGCCCTGGCGCGATCTCCTGCATCGCAGGCTCCTGCGTCTGGCAAACCGGCATGGCGTGCGGGCAGCGGCTGCAGAACTTACAGCCCGGCAGCGCGGACGTGGGGCCTGGAATGTCGCCGCGCAGGGTGGCGTCGTCGAGGTTGCGAATACGCGGATCGGGCTGGGGAACCGCCGCCAGCAGCGCGCGGGTGTAAGGGTGTGCCGGGCGCTGATACAGTTCATTCGCCGGGGCCACCTCTACCAGTTTGCCGAGATACATCACCCCAATGCGGCTGGAGATATGGCGCACCATGGAGAGATCGTGGGCGATAAACAGATAGGTTAGCCCCAACTCCTGCTGCAGGTCCTGCAAAATATTCACCACCTGCGCCTGCACCGATACGTCCAGCGCCGAGAGCGGCTCATCGCACAGCACAAATTCAGGATGCACGGACAACGCGCGGGCAATACTGATGCGCTGACGCTGCCCGCCGCTGAACTCATGCGGGAACCGTTCAAGGTGTTCGTGCTTCAGCCCCACTTTGTAGAGCAGCGTTTCCGTACGTTCTCGCTGTTCTTCGCGGCTGTAGCCGTGGATCTGCATCGGTTCGGCCACCAGCTGTCGCACCGTCATACCGGGGTTGAGCGAGGAGTAAGGATCCTGAAAAATTGCCTGCATCCGCTTACGCAGCGGCTTGAGCTCTCTTTCGCGGGCGTGGGCGATTGCCTGTCCGGCAAAGTGGATCTCGCCCGCGGTGATATCGAAAAGGCGCAGTATGGCGCGCCCGAGGGTGGATTTTCCGCAGCCGGACTCCCCCACCAGGCCAAACGTCTCGCCGGACTGGATATCAAAGCTCACGCCATCAACCGCCTTCACGGCCACGCCTTTACGCAGCAAACCGCCGTTGAGCGGATAGTGCTTGCGCAGATCGCGCACGCTCACTAATGGCGCCTGTTGTTCACTCATGCCTGAATCTCCTCGGCCCATAGCCAGCAGGCGGCGCGATGGCCCTCTCCGGCGGTGTAAAATGCGGGTTGCCGTTCACACTGGGGCATGCGCTTCGGGCAGCGTTCCGCAAATGGACAGCCCGGCGGCGGGTTAAGCAGGCCAGGCGGCGAACCTTCAATGGGCGATAAACGCTGATTCACCTCATCCGGGCGCGGCAGCGAGGCCAGCAGACCCTGGGTGTAAGGATGCGCAGGGCGATAAAAAATGTCCTCCACGCTCCCCTCCTCCATCACCAGGCCGCCGTACATCACCACCACGCGGCTGCAGACCTGTGCCACCACGCCGAGATCGTGGGTGATCAGCAAAATCGCGGTCCGGGTCTGCTGTTGCAGACTTTTCAGCAGGCGCAGGATCTGCGCCTGAATGGTCACGTCCAGCGCGGTGGTCGGCTCATCGGCAATAAGAAGCTTCGGATTGCAGGAGAGCGCAATAGCGATCATCACCCGCTGGCGCATCCCGCCGCTGAACTCGTGGGGATACTGGTCGTATCGGCGTTCCGCTTCAGCAATGCCCACCTGATCCAGCATGGCTATTGCTGCCGCTTTGGCCGCTTTTTTCGACAGTTTTTTATTTCGCACCAGGATCTCAGACATCTGCTTGCCGATAGTGAGCACCGGGTTCAGGGCGGTCATCGGATCCTGAAAAATCATCGCGATCTCGTTGCCGCGAATGGCACGCATCTGCGCGGGCGTTTTCTGCGCCAGGTCCTCATTCTGGAAGCGAATGCTGCCGCCGGTTATCCGTCCGTTGCTCCCCAGAAGCTGGATAATCGACTTACAGGTGACGCTTTTCCCGCAGCCCGACTCGCCGACGATACCGACGAGTTCCCCCGGCTGAACCTGAAAGCTCACGCCGCGCACCGCGTGAACCTCGCCCTCGCGGGTGCGGAACGTGGTTTGCAGGTTCTCAAGCGCTAATAAGTTACTCATCGCGATTTGCTCCCGGCTCAAAGGCGGTACGGAACACATCGCCCAGCACGTTAAAGCTGAACACCGTCAGCAGGATCAGAATGCCGGGGAACATCGCCAGCCACGACGCTTCGCCAATATAAGACTGGGCGTTGTTAAGCATGCTTCCCCATGATGCCGCCGGTGCCTGCACGCCCAGCCCTAAGAAGCTGAGCGTAGACTCCATCAGAATGGCCGAGGCGATATTCAGCGTGGCCGCCACGATAATGGTCGGCAGCACGCCGGGAATGATGTGGCGCACGATAATACGCAGCGGATGCGCTCCCGACGCGCGGGCATAAAGCACGTACTCGCGCTCTTTCACCGATAGGGTTTCAGCACGCACCAGACGCGACATGTTCATCCACGTCAGCAGGCTGATAATCAGAATGATGTTATCCACGCCCGGCTTGAGGTAAGCATTCACCACCAGCAGCAGGAAGAAGGCCGGAATGGCCATCAGGATATCCACGGCGCGCATCATCAGGTTATCCAGCCAGCCGCCAAAATAGCCGCTCACCGTTCCTACCACCGTGCCGATAAGCGTGGAAAAGAGCATGGCAAGAAAACCGACCATCAGGGAGATCTGGCCGCCGTACAGCGCGCGGGTAAAGTAGTCGCGCCCGTATTCGTCGGTGCCGAACCAGTGCGCGGCATCCGGCGGCAACGTGCGCGCGCCGAGCGCCATCCGATCTGGATCGTACGGACTTAACCCCGCACAGAGCGCGGCGACAACGAAAATAAAAAGCACAAACAGGGAGAACTGCGCCGGACGGTTGCGGCGCAGCTGGTGACGAACCTGCTGCCAGCGTCTGCTCATCCGGTTACCTCAGCGTACGAATGCGGGGATCGGCGAAGCGATAAAGCACGTCGGCGATCAGGTTACCGACGATCAGCATTATCGACGAGAGCATGATGATCGCCATAATCAGCGGGTAGTCCAGCGAGGCGATCGACTGGATCCCGAGCAGCCCCATCCCCGGCCAGGAGAAGACGCTTTCCGTCACATAGGCCCCCACAATCAGCTCACCGAACGACAATCCGAACAGGGTGATCACCGGCAGCAGCACGTTTTTCAGCACGTGGCGGAACAGAATGCTGGAACGCGTGGCGCCGTAGGCCAGCTGGGTCTGCACGTAGTCGGCCGAGAGCTGCGAGATGGTGTTGGAGCGGATGTAGCGTACGTAGCTGGAAAGATTATAAAACGTGAGCGCAATACACGGCAGCACGCCGTGGCGCAGCAGATCCAGCGCATTATCTTCCATGCCGATGGTGCGCATCCCCATGCTGGGGAACCAGTTAAGCTGCACGGCAAAAACGGTGATGAGCAAAATGCCGAACCAGAAAATCGGTACCGAGATGCCGATATAGGCAAACAGGTTCAACAGGTGATCCAGCCAGCGGTGCTTAAATGCCCCCGCCAGCAGCCCCAGCGGGATCGCCAGCACGATAGCCATCAGCAGCGACGCCCCCATCAGCCCCAGCGTGGCCGGAATGCGTTCGACGATCATCTCCAGCACCGGGCGGTGGTAAATCAACGAATAGCCGAGATCGCCCTGCAGGACGCTTTTCAGCCACAAGACGTACTGCGTGACCAGCGGCTTATCCAGCCCCAGGCTCTGGCGAATTCGCTCAATATCTTCCGGCGCCATACGCGGCGTGATGTACGCGGCCACGGGGTCGCCGGGCGCGAGCTTGACCAGCAAAAACGCCACCAGCGAAATAATGAAAAGCATCGGCAGCAGCTGCAGCAGCCGACGCGTGAGGAGTGTGTTCACGACGTGCCCTTAAAAGGCCCCGATCTTACGACCGGGGCAACAGCCTATTTTTGATAAATTTTTGACAGATCCTGGAACAGATAAACCGGCTTCGGCTCCGCTTCCTTCGTGCCGCCGAAGCGTTTATCCACGGCGACGGTCGCATTGGTGTAGGCGATCGGGTAGTAGGTCATCTCGTTCGCCACGGTCTGCTGAATTTGCTTGTAGATATCGGCACGTTTCGCGGCGTCGGTTTCCACGGCACCTTTATCCCACAGGGCATCAAACTGCGGATTTTTGTAGTGCGCGTAGTTATAGGCTTCGTTGCTCATGAACAGCGATTTGTAACCGTCCGGCTCTGCTCCCATAATGTAGCCGCCCAGGTTCAGTTCCCACGCGGTGTTGTTCATATCAAGACTGCGCTGAGACATGGCATTGGAGTCCAGCGGCATCAGCTCCACGTTCACCCCAATGCCCTTCAGCGCCTGCTGAATGTAGAGCGCCATGCTCTCCTGGGTTTTGTTGGTGTTCACATACGCCAAGCGTAGCTTGAGATTATCCGGCGCGCCGGACGTCTTCAGCAGGTCTTTGGCTTTTTGCAGATCGAATTTGTACTGTTCAATGTCATCCGTCTTGTAAAGCGTATCTGGCGTCAGGAACGAGGTTGCCGGTTTAGCGTAGTCCAGCGAGGTAAACGCGGTCTGGGTTAGCTCGTCTTTGTTGATGGCGTACGCGATGGCCTGACGCAGCGCTTTGCTCTTCATCACCGCCACGTTCTGGTTGAACGTCATATAGGCCAGACGGCCTTCCGGATAGACCACGAAGTCAAATTTCCCGGTATTTTTCAGGCGGTTCACATCCTGCGGGTCAACCATCTTGAGGTTGATTTCACCGTTTTGCAGCGCCAGGTTGGCGGCGTTGCTGTCTTTGGCGAAACGGTAGGTGACGGAATCGAGCTTCGGTTTGCCGTTCCAGTAATCGTCGAAGCGCGTAAGGGCGTAATACTGACCGGCGCGATACTCTTTAAATTTGAACGGCCCGGAACCGACCGGCGCATCGTTTTTGGTGCTCTTTTCCAGGTCGCCTTCACCGGCGAACACGTGCTGCGGGATCGGGTAGATCTGCACCAGGGTGCCGGTAAAGGCCGCGCTGACCTGCGGTAAGGTGAACTTAACGGTGCGCTCATCAACCTTGCTCACTTCAACAGGCTTGCCGCCGTAGGTAAACATGCTGCGGAAGAAGCTGTGCTGTTTGGCATCCAGCAGCTTATTGAAGGTGAAGACCACGTCGTCCGCCGTCAGCGGCTGGCCGTCCTGCCATTTTAGGTTGGGTTTTAGCGTCAGGGTATAGCTCAGGTTGTCGGCAGAAGGCGTCAGGCTTTCCGCCAGGCCCCACTCAATGTTGCCGTTATTAAAGCTGTACAGCGGGGCATAAAGCGCCTGCATGATGGTTAATGTTGTGCGGTCGCTGGCGTAGAGCGGATTAACAGCTAACGGGTCGCCGGAGGTAATCCCGATAATAAGCGAACCGCCCTCTTTTGGCGCGTCGCTTTTTGCCGCCGCGGCCGAATTTGTCTCTTTATTTTTCGCATCATCACAGCCCGCCAGGCCTAACGCGAGCGAAACGACCACTGCCGATAACAGAAGCTTGCGCATCTCACTAACCCCTTGCCTTATAAAGTGTTTATTACTGCATCTTTTATTTATGTTGAAGCATCATATTCAGCTTTAGCGGTTTACGCATTAATTATGAAAATGCGATTTTCGATTAAGCTTATGCCGGATTTGATATATATAAGCAGCAGAAGGAATAGCGGTTAATTGCTTGCGCTCACAACGTTAAACGCTTCACAAATCTCCTGCTACACTGCCTCAACACATCACTAAAAAGGCAGGCCAACATGTCAGACAACACGTATCAGCCACCCAAAGTGTGGGAATGGAAAAAGAACGGCGGCGGCGCGTTCGCCAACATCAACCGTCCAATTTCCGGCGCAACGCATGAGAAAGATCTTCCTGTCGGCTCTCACCCGCTGCAGCTCTACTCGCTGGGCACACCGAACGGCCAGAAGGTGACGATCATGCTCGAAGAGCTGCTGGCGCTGGGCGTGACGGGCGCGGAATACGATGCGTGGTTGATCCGCATCGGCGAGGGCGACCAGTTCTCCAGCGGGTTTGTCGATGTGAACCCGAACTCGAAAATACCGGCGCTGCGTGACCACTCCACGAACCCGCCAACGCGCGTTTTTGAATCCGGCAATATCCTGCTCTATCTGGCGGAGAAATTCGGCCACTTCCTGCCGAAAGATCCGGCGGGACGCACCGAGACGCTGAACTGGCTGTTTTGGCTCCAGGGCGCGGCACCGTTCCTCGGCGGTGGCTTTGGCCACTTCTACAACTACGCACCGGTGAAGATTGAGTACGCGATTGACCGCTTCACCATGGAAGCTAAGCGCCTGTTCGACGTGCTGGATAAACAGCTGGCGCGCGGTCGCTACGTGGCGGGTGAGGAGTACACCATCGCGGATATGGCGATCTGGCCGTGGTTCGGTTGCGTGGCGCTGGGCAGCGTCTATAACGCCGCCGAGTTCCTGGACGCGGAGAAGTATACCAACGTCCAGCGCTGGGCGAAGGACGTGGCGAACCGCCATGCGGTTAAGCGCGGTCGCATCGTTAACCGCACCAGCGGCGAGCTGAACGAACAGCTCCACGAACGCCACGCGGCGAGCGACTTCGATACCAATACGGAAGACAAGCGTCAGGCGTAACGTTCCGCCGGGCGGCTCCCCGCCCGGCAGCCGCGATCCTTGCCCAGGGCATCATTAGCCTAAAGGTTGAGTGGCTATTGCTGGCACTATCTGGACGTTTTTCTCACCTCAGAATGAGAAACGCCGTATCAACTGACAGCAGTCACAAAGGATCTGTTATGAAACTTATTAAAACAACGCTGGTTATCAGCGCCCTCATTTTTTCCACCTCGGGAATGGCCATCGACAAAACCGCCGCCGGCGCGGTAGCAGGTGCTGCTATTGGCGCAGCCACGGGCAAAGATCTGAAATCAACCGTGGGCGGTGCCGTGGTTGGCGCAGGCACGGGTGCAATGTTCAAAAACGGCGAAAAAGGCAAAGACGCACGTAAGGGCGGTGCCGTGGGTGCCGTCGTTGGCGCGGGCGCGGCTGCGGTGACGGGCAATAGCGTGCTGAAAGGCGCGGCCGTGGGTGCCGGCACGGGCGCGCTGATCGGTGAAGCGACGCACTAACAGCATCGGGAAAAGAAAGAAGTAAGGCCGCATCAGGCGGCCTGTTGTGTTATGCCGTCAGGCGGAACTTCTGCACCGAACGCTGAAGCTCTTCGGTCTGGCGTTCCAGCGCCGCGGCTGCCGCGGAAACCTCTTCGACCAGCGAGGCGTTCTGCTGGGTGACGCCGTCCATCTGCGTAATGGCAATCCCGACCTGCGAAATGCCCTTACTTTGCTCCTCAGAAGCCGACGCGATTTGCTTCATAATGGTCGTCACCTCCGTCACGTCGCGCAAAATCGCATCCATGGTGGTGCCGGTGTCGCTCACCAGCTGCGCACCCTGCTCGACGCGGGTCACGGAATCGGTAATCAGACCCTCAATTTCTTTTGCCGCATTGGCGCTTCGGCTTGCCAGGTTGCGGACTTCACCCGCCACTACGGCGAATCCACGCCCCTGCTCGCCCGCGCGCGCCGCTTCTACGGCCGCATTGAGCGCCAGAATATTGGTCTGGAAGGCAATGCTGTTGATGACGTTGGTGATTTCAGCAATTTTCTTCGAGCTTTCCGAAATACCGCTCATGGTGGTGACCACCTCTTCCACCAGCGAGCCGCCGCGGCTGGCGGTGGTTGAGGCCACATCGGCAAGCTGGCTGGCCTGACGCGCGCTTTCGGCGTTCAGCTTCACGGTAGCGGTCAGCTGTTCCATGCTGGCCGCCGTCTCTTCCAGCGCGGCAGCCTGCTCTTCGGTACGGGAAGAGAGATCGTTGTTGCCGCTGGAGATCTCCGTCGCGCCGCGCCAGATATTCTCACTGCCGGAGCGAATGGTGCTGACCGCTTCACGCAGGCTGTCCTGCATGGCGCTCAGCAACGGCACCAACTGTCCCACGCAGTTGCGGCCGAAAGGCGCAATGGGCTGGCTGAGATCGCCCTGGGCAATCTGGCGAAACTGCTGGCGAATGCGCTCCAGCGGTTTGACCAGCATCGCCACCAGGTAGCGGTCGGTAAAGAGCAGGATCAGCAGGCCGATAATGGTGGCGACGATAATAACCGTGCGGGTCATGCTGGTCAGGCCGTCGACCACCATGCGGGTGCTGTCGAGCGTCTTCGCGGCGGCATTATTGAACTTCTCGGCGGCGGCACCGAACGCACGGCTTAGCGGCGGCGTAACGTTGTTGGCCTGCTGGCGGTAGCCGTCCAGGGTCGCCTGCTTCGCCTGCTCCATTTGCGGCGTCACGCCCTGTTCAAGCAGCGCCTGCCAGGCACCGATCACCTGCGCAGAGACCTGCTCATCCATTGGGCCAGGCGAGATCGCCTTCATTTCGGCCAGTTTCTTACCCATGTTGTCCAGCGCCTGTTGGGCAGAGGACAAATCCGGCGTGCCGCCAGCGGCTTTGACCTCCATGGCGCGGCTCAGACGGGTCACAAAGCGGAAATACTGATCGTTGCCCTGGCTGAGCACCATCATCTGTTTGACCAGTTGGCGATCGACTTCATTGCCGTCTGATACCCGTGACAGGGACCAGGTGCTGTACAGCCCGACGCCCGCCCACATTAAACAAAAAATCCCGAGGATCGTCAGCATGACGAAACGGATCGTGAAATTACGGAGCATATTCATAAGTCTTCCTTGCCGTGAGGGTGAATTCGCCCAGAGGCGAGTGCTACTCTCGTTATCGGCAGGGTGCAGGGAAATTATAACCTTTTGTGATTATTTTTAGTTAGCGTGGCTTCACAGGTCGCACAGCCACCGTTAACCCTTATCTTCGCACGACATGATGTGATAAGTTCAGAATGAAAACGACGTTTCAAAAAATCATCTATAAGAAAAGGAGACATCATGTCCTGGTACCCTGACGCTACCCGCTACGAGAATATGCAGTACCGCTACTGTGGCAAGAGCGGCCTGCGCCTGCCCGCGCTGTCGCTGGGCCTGTGGCATAGCTTCGGCCACGTTCAGCCCCTTGATTCCCAGCGCGCGCTGCTGCGTAAAGCCTTCGACCTCGGGATTACCCATTTCGATCTTGCCAACAACTACGGACCGCCTGCGGGAAGCGCGGAAGAGAACTTTGGCCGCCTGCTGCGTGAGGACTTTGCCCGGTATCGCGACGAGCTGATTATCTCCACTAAAGCCGGTTACGACATGTGGCCAGGCCCGTACGGTTCAGGCGGCTCACGTAAGTATCTGCTCGCCAGTCTCGACCAGAGCCTGAAACGTATGGGCGTCGAATACGTGGATATTTTCTATTCCCACCGCGTGGATGAAAATACGCCAATGGAAGAGACGGCCTCCGCGCTGGCTCATGCTGTTCAGAGTGGGAAAGCGCTGTACGTGGGCATTTCCTCCTACTCTACCGAGCGCACACAAAAAATGGCCGCGCTGCTGCACGAGTGGAAGATCCCGCTGCTGATCCACCAGCCGTCCTATAACCTGCTTAACCGCTGGGTCGATAAGACCGGCTTGCTGGATACGCTGGAAGCAAACGGCACGGGGTGTATTGCCTTTACCCCGCTGGCGCAGGGTCTGCTGACCGGAAAATACCTGAACGGTATTCCGGAAGGTTCTCGCATGCAGCGCGAGGGGAACAAAGTGCGCGGCCTGACGCAGAAAATGCTGACGGAAGCTAACCTGAACAGTCTTCGTCTGCTTAATGAGATGGCGCAGGCGCGCGCGCAGACGATGGCGCAGATGGCGTTGAGCTGGCTGCTGAAAGATGCTCGCGTGACGTCAGTGCTGATTGGCGCGAGCCGCCCGGAACAGCTGGAGGAGAATGTTCAGGCGCTGGGTAATCTGCGCTTTACGGAAGATGAACTGACGCGGATTGACCAGCACGTGGCGGACGGGGAACTGAATTTGTGGCAGGCGTCGTCGGATAAATAGTGTGGTTCGATGCTTTCTCCCCTCACCCTAACCCTTCCCCGGGAGAGGGTTAGGGTGAGGGGAGAAATGTGTACCTTATTTCTTACTGATCTTATCCAGATACCCCATCACAAACGCCGACAGCACAAACGTCAGGTGGATAATCACATACCACATCAGCTTATTATCCGGGACGTTTTTCGCGTCCATAAACACGCGTAACAGGTGGATAGAGGAGATTGCCACTATAGATGCCGCAACTTTATTCTTCAGCGACGAGGCGTCCATTTTCCCCAGCCAGCTGAGCTTTTCTTTATGCTCGGCGATATCAAGCTGAGAGACGAAGTTCTCATAACCGGAGAACATCACCATCACCAGTAAGCCGCCCACCAGCGTCATATCCACCAGCGACAGCAGAACCAGAATTAAATCGGCTTCCGCCACGGAGAAAATGTTCGGCAATACGTGGAAAATCTCCTGGAAGAACTTGATCGTCAGGGCGACCAGCGCCAGGGAAAGACCGAAATAGACGGGTGCGAGCAGCCAGCGAGAGGCATACATTGCGTTTTCAAAGAAGCGTTCCATAAAATCCTGTCTGCAAACGAAACCAGCGCTCAGTATATCTCAACGGCGCTGACTGTTTGCAAGAACTAACCAGTACGCCACTCAGACGTCGTCCGGGTTAACCTCAGGACGCGCATACTCCGGCCAGACCAGCACCACCAGCTCCGGGTAGGCTTCCAGGCTAAACTCGCGAAAACACTGGCGAAGGTTTAATACGTCCAGGTCGGAATACGAGACCTTCTCACCGTTAAGACAGCGCTTTTTGATGTTGTCGTAATATTTATAAACCGCTGAATTCAGATCGCTACAGCGACGCTGCGCCTCAAACAGACCGGGCGTGTCATTAATTTCCGACATTTTCATGCGCTTAATTGTCGCGTGTAAGAAGTCGATATATTCATGATTCACCCGCCAGTACCAGACAGGCGTAACGGAGTTCATCAAAACAGAGAAATGATCTTCTCCTTCCTCTTTTGTCATCAGTTCAGGTTGTGGCGGTTCACTGGTGTCTTTCGACACTTTCGTTTTATTGAACTCCTGCATCAATAAAAGCACACCAGCGGTCAGTAATAGTAATGTGATGACCGTAAAAAAGATGCTGTTCATGGGTTGGCTCCATTTTTTTTGATTTTAAAATTGCCTCATGATATTGTCAACGAATCTCACGCCTTTACCAACCCCACCCTGTTGAAATTAAAGGAAATTAAAAATGCTGCCCGACTATCTCGTCCCGGCTAAGTACCACATTACGCCTGTGGAACAGCAACCGACGGAAGAAGAAAAAAAGGCCAGTTTCACTCAGGGGAAAAGAAAGCTCTCTGATTACGAGCCTGATATATTAATTGGCGTTTCTCACACTGGCAAATCCCGTAATATGCTGCTGGAAGAGCACGATCGCCATATAAAAGACCGCTTATTTCGCGCTATAAAAATTGAAGCCTTCGTCCACCTGCTGAATGACCTGCAGGCAGAAGGCGAAATAGATGCCCAGAAACTAAGTCAAATAATGGCTGAAAAAACGAAGGAAATAAATGAGGCCGGCAATGAAATTTGGCTTAATCTAATTACGCGAGAAAAAAACAACCCTATTTTTTATACCCTGGGGGAAGATTAACGTGAAAGAAGTTAAAGTTAAAGACAATAACGTTTATTTGACTTTAGATGATAAAAAAAGTGATGAATTTATCTTAAAGCAAAATATCGAGGGGCTAAGAAATGCAAAAAATGCCGAGATGACGCGTATTACACAAGACCTGGTATCGATCCCGGCAACGCTGGTGCGTCTGAAATGGCAGAATCGCCGTGAGATTTATCCGTTACAGGTTAAAGAAGAAATTTACGGCGCCGTGATGAACGCCATCATCGAACAGCTTCCAGAACTGAAAGAGAAACTGCTGGGACGTCTTGAGGCCAACTATCAGTATCTGCTTGCCAGAGAAGTCGCCACCCTGCGCCTGACGCGCAAACTGTCAGCCGGTGAGTACCGTACGTCAAACGTCACCTGCGTTGCGCTCGATGAGGACGCGCTGACCCCCACCTCCTCTACCGCACCGACGGACAACAAAAACGCATAAACCAACAGGCATAAAAAAAGCCGGCTTTCGCCAGCTTCTTTATCACTTCGAGGCCGCTTTCTCTTCCCCGACCAGCCCAATCTTCAGATAACCCGCCTGATGCAGCGTGTCCATTACCTTCATCATGGTTTCGTAGTCGACGGTTTTGTCCGCCCGGAAGAAGACGGTGGTGTCCTTCTTGCCGCCGGTCAGCTGGTCCAGCGCCGGAATAACGGAGGCATCCGTCACAGGGTCGTTCCCCAGGAACATGGATTTATCCGCTTTCACCGACAAATAAATTGGCTTTTCCGGACGCGGCTGCGGCTGGCTGGAGGAGGCAGGAAGATTCACCTTCACGTCCACCGTCGCCAGGGGGGCTGCCACCATGAAGATAATCAGCAGCACCAGCATGACGTCGATAAACGGCGTCACGTTGATTTCGTGCATTTCGCCGTTATCGTCCAGATTTTCGTTTAGACGCATTGCCATACAATCAACCTACGCGCAGTTTAGACGCCGCGTGCACCGGCTTCACGGCGCTGGCATTCAGGTCGAGATCGCGGCTTTGCAGCAGCAGAACCTGAGCGGCAACGTCACCGAGCGTGGCTTTGTAGTTGCCGATCATACGCGCGAAAATGTTGTAGATAACCACCGCCGGAATTGCCGCAACCAGACCGATTGCCGTCGCCAGCAGCGCTTCCGCGATACCCGGGGCCACTACCGCCAGGTTGGTGGTTTGGGTCTGAGCAATGCCGATAAAGCTGTTCATGATGCCCCAGACCGTACCGAAAAGACCGATGAACGGTGAAATCGCGCCGATGGTCGCCAGATACCCATTGCCGCGTCCCATGTGTCGGCCAACGGCCGCAACGCGACGCTCCAGACGGAAACCGGTACGCTCTTTAATACCTTCGTTATCTTCACTGCCGGCGGAGAGTTCCAGCTCGTTCTGAGCTTCATTCACTAACAGGGTGGTCAGGCTTTTCGGGTGGAAGGATGAGGTCATCTCAGAAGCCTGATCCAGAGAGCGGGCTTCTGCCAGCTGCTGCTGTTCCCGCTTGAGGCGACGCTTCTGCGAAAGCAGCTCGGCGCTTTTGCTGAAGAAGATAGCCCAGGTGACAACGGACGCCAGAATCAGGCCGATCATCACAATCTTAACCACGATGTCAGCATGATGATACATGCCCCAAACGGAGAGATCCGTCTGCATCAAATTATTACCCACTCTGTATCTCCAGGACGCAAATCACAAAATCTGAACGTAATAATATCAAAAAGCCGTCGAATTGATAGTCGTTCTCATTAGTATTTACATGGTGCCGTAATTTTCGCTCAGTTTCCTTGCGCTTACGCAGTAAAAATTTCTTATGCGCTTTTTTGCTAATATTTTCTGCTTATTCGATAAGCATGCGGGTGCAGTTTTTTACAATCGTGGTAGTCTGGACGTCCAGACGTATAAAAACAGGGTTAGCGAACATGACCAAGAAGCATCTTGATACCACGCTGGTGCAGGCGGGACGCAGCAAGAAATACACTCAGGGATCGGTCAACAGCGTGATTCAACGCGCTTCCTCGCTGGTGTTTGATACCGTTGAGGAGAAAAAAATCGCCACGCGTAACCGCGCGAAAGGTGGGCTGTTCTACGGTCGCCGCGGCACGCTAACCCATTTTTCGCTGCAGGAAGCGATGTGCGAGCTGGAGGGGGGCGCGGGCTGCGCGTTGTTCCCGTGCGGTGCGGCGGCGGTCGCGAACACCATTCTGTCGTTTGTGGAACAGGGCGACCATATCCTGATGACCAACACCGCCTATGAACCCAGCCAGGATTTCTGCACCAAAATTCTCAGCAAGCTCGGCGTGACCACCAGCTGGTTTGACCCGCTGATTGGTGAAGGCATTGCTGAACTTATCCAGCCAAACACGCGCATTGTGTTCCTGGAATCTCCTGGCTCCATCACCATGGAAGTGCACGACGTTCCGGCTATCGTGAAGGCCGTGCGCAGCAAAGCGCCAGAGGCGATTATCATGATCGACAACACCTGGGCGGCAGGTGTGCTGTTTAAGGCGCTGGAATTCGATATTGATATCTCGATTCAGGCGGCAACGAAATACCTGATTGGACACTCTGACGGGATGATTGGCACCGCGGTTTCCAACGCGCGCTGCTGGGACCAGCTGCGGGAAAATGCCTACCTGATGGGCCAGATGGTGGATGCAGACACGGCATACATGACCAGCCGGGGCATTCGTACGCTCGGCGTGCGTCTGCGTCAGCATCATGAAAGTAGCCTGAAAATCGCTGAATGGCTGGCGCAGCATCCGCAGGTTGAGCGCGTGAACCATCCGGCGCTGCCGGGTAGTAAAGGCCATGAGTTCTGGCAACGTGACTTTACGGGCAGCAGCGGGCTGTTCTCGTTTGTCCTTAAAAAACGGCTGAGTAATGACGAACTGGCAAGCTATCTGGATAATTTTACCCTCTTCAGCATGGCCTACTCCTGGGGCGGTTTTGAATCCCTGATCCTGCCGAATCAGCCGGAGCAGATCGCGGCCCTGCGCCCCGGCGGAGAAGTGGACTTCAGCGGCACCCTCATTAGATTGCATATCGGTTTAGAAAATGTGGACGATTTAATTGCGGATTTATCTGCAGGCTTTGAACGTATCGTGTAGAGTGCGGGCTGAAAATGTACTCCCCGGACGCTTTTGTGAACACTGCATGCAGAAAAGTCTGCATGAGTTGCGCCTGCGATCAATCCCGACAGGTGAAATTGGGAGTACAATAGCGTTATCTCTGCTGTTCCACAGGAAAGTCCATGGCTGTTATTCAAGATATTATCGCGGCGCTCTGGCAACATGATTTTGCCGCCCTGGCGGATCCCCACGTTGTAGGCGTCGTCTATTTCGTGATGTTCGCGACGCTGTTTCTGGAAAATGGATTACTGCCAGCCTCGTTTTTACCCGGTGACAGTTTGCTTTTGCTTGCCGGGGCGCTGATCGGCAAAGGCGTCATGGACTTTACGCCAACGATGGTTATCCTTACCTCCGCCGCGAGCCTGGGCTGCTGGCTGAGCTATCTGCAGGGCCGCTGGCTGGGGAACACGCGCGTGGTGAAGGGCTGGCTGGCGCAGTTGCCCCATAAATATCACCAGCGTGCGACCTGTATGTTTGACCGCCACGGCCTGCTGGCGCTGCTCGCCGGGCGTTTCCTGGCGTTTGTGCGCACCCTTCTGCCCACCATGGCGGGTATTTCCGGGCTGTCTAACCGCCGCTTCCAGTTCTTCAACTGGCTGAGCGCCCTGCTGTGGGTTGGCGTGGTCACCACCCTCGGCTACGCGCTGAACATGATCCCCTTTGTGAAGCACCATGAAGATCAGGTGATGACCTTCCTGATGATCCTGCCGATATTCCTGCTGGTTGCTGGGCTGGTGGGTACCATTGCGGTGGTGATTAAGAAAAAGTATTGCAGTGCATAAACAAAAGCCGGGTGGCGTTACCGCTTTCCCGGCCTACGTTTCCCCTCAGGCGCCCTGCATCGTTCTTATACGTGACGCATCTTCTCCCGGCGTGACGCCGAAATAGCGCTTAAACTCCCGACTGAACTGCGACGCACTTTCGTAGCCGACGCGCATGGCCGCCGCGCTGGCCTTCATGCCGTCGTGGATCATCAACATCCGTGCCTTATGCAAACGGTAGGTTTTGAGGTACTGCAGCGGCGAGGTGCTGGTCACCGACTTAAAGTTGTGGTGAAACGCCGAAACGCTCATGTTCGCTTCCGCCGCCAGCTGGTCAACGCTGAGGTTCTCCGTGTACTGGCTTTCAATACGCTTGAGCACGCGGCTGATCAGGCTGAAGTGGGTCTGTCGGCTCACCAGCGCAAGTAACGCCCCGCCGCCCGGCCCCAGCAGCACGTGATAAAGAATTTCGCGGATAATCTGCTTGCCGAGAATACGCGCGTCCAGCGGCCTTTCCATGACGTCCAGCAGGCGCTCAATGGCGCAGAGGATCTCTTCCGACAGCGTCGCCGAGTTAATCCCGCTGGAGGCCATCGACGGCTGGAAAAGCTCGTCTTCGCCAATCTCCATCAGCAGCTCCTGCAGCTGAAGAATATCGACGTTGACGCGAATACCCGCCAGCGGGACCGACTCTGTCGCGAAGGTTTCACATTCGAAGGGTAAAGGTACCGTCAGGAGCAGATATTCATTGGTGTCGTAGCGGAACACCCGCTCGTTGATATAGCCAATCTTATGGCCTGAAAAGAGAAAAACGATGCCCGGCTGGTACATCACCGGCGTGCGCGTCCCGGGCTGCGTGCCGTAGAGCAGGCGAATGTCCGGCAGCAGGTCGCTAACATTATTTTCTTTATCTATCAGCCTTTTAATCTGCGAGGTAAGCTGAAGGCAGATCGCTTCACGGTTCATTTTACGTTACTCCGGGTACGGTTTCCGACCCTCACAGTCTGCGCATTCTTACGAAGTTTCTCCAGCGCTCTGTAGAAATGGGCAAGACATCGGCAGGAATGTGCATTGAGAGCCTGGCCCCGGACGGCCACAATGAGCAGCATCAGGTAGCCATCAGCGCCACCACGGTTTTTCACCCACTAAAGGGAACGAGCAATGAACAACTTTAATCTTCACACCCCAACCCGCATTCTGTTTGGTAAAGACGCTATCGCCGACCTGCGCGCGCAGATCCCTGCTGACGCCCGCGTGCTGATCACCTACGGTGGCGGCAGCGTGAAAAAAACCGGCGTGCTGGATCAAGTTTACAGCGCTCTGGACGGACTGGACGTGCGTGAGTTCGGCGGCATTGAGCCAAACCCGTCTTACGAAACGCTGATGAACGCGGTGAAAATCGCCCGCGAAGAAAACATCACCTTCCTGCTGGCGGTCGGCGGCGGCTCCGTGCTGGACGGCACTAAATTCATCGCGGCAGCAGCGCACTACGCTGATGGCATCGATCCGTGGCACATCCTGGAAACCCGCGGCAGCGACATTAAAAGCGCGATCCCGATGGGATCCGTATTGACCCTGCCAGCGACGGGTTCTGAATCCAACAAGGGCGCGGTGATCTCCCGCAAAACCACCGGCGACAAGCAGGCCTTTATGAACGAACACGTTCAGCCTGTCTTTGCCATTCTGGATCCGGTTTACACCTACACCCTGCCCGCGCGTCAGGTGGCGAACGGCGTGGTCGACGCCTTTGTACACACCGTCGAGCAGTACGTGACCTACCCTGTTAATGCCAAAATTCAGGATCGCTTCGCGGAAGGCATTCTGCTGACGCTGATTGAAGACGGCCCGAAAGCGCTGAAAGAGCCGGAAAACTACGACGTGCGTGCCAACGTCATGTGGGCCGCGACGCAGGCGCTGAACGGCCTGATCGGCGCTGGCGTGCCGCAGGACTGGGCAACCCATATGCTGGGCCACGAGCTGACGGCGATGCACGGCCTGGACCACGCCCAGACGCTGGCCGTTGTGCTGCCTGCGCTGTGGAACGAAAAACGGGATACCAAGCGTGCCAAGCTGCTGCAGTACGCCGAGCGCGTGTGGAACATCACCGAGGGTTCTGACGATGCGCGTATTGAGGCCGCCATTGCAGCGACCCGTAACTTCTTTGAAAGCCTGGGCGTACCAACACGTCTGTCCGGCTACGGCCTGGACGGCAGCTCCATCCCTGCCCTGCTGGCAAAACTTGAAGAGCACGGCATGACCCAGCTGGGCGAGCACGGCGACATTACGCTGGACGTCAGCCGTCGAATCTACGAAGCGGCACGCTAAGCGTTTTTGGCATCCTGACTTTCGTTTTTTGACATTTCGTCCAGACTTAATGCACACCCCATCGCCGGAGTCCCCCTCCGGCGATGCGCACCTGAAGGAGGAAAAATGGCAAACCAAACCGTAATCAAGCTGCAGGACGGCAACGTGATGCCCCAGCTGGGGCTAGGTGTATGGAAAGCCGGTAACGACGAGGTCGTCTCCGCCATTCATAAAGCACTCGAAGTCGGCTATCGGTCGATTGATACCGCCGCCGCGTACAAAAACGAGGACGGCGTGGGGACCGCGCTGGCCAGCGCCGGCGTCCCTCGCGATGAGCTGTTCATCACCACTAAACTGTGGAACGACGATCAAAAGCGCCCCCGCGAAGCATTGCAGGAGAGCCTGGAGAAACTCCAGCTTGATTTCGTCGATCTGTACCTGATGCACTGGCCGGTTCCGGCCATCGACCATTACGTTGACGCCTGGAAAGGGATGATTGAACTGCAGAAAGAGGGGCTGGTGAAAAGCATCGGCGTCTGTAACTTCCAGGTGCATCACCTGCAGCGCCTGATTGACGAAACGGGCGTCGCTCCGGTGATTAACCAGATCGAGCTGCACCCGCTGCTGCAGCAGCGCCAGCTTCACGCCTGGAACGCCACCCACAAGATCCAGACCGAGTCCTGGAGCCCGCTGGCGCAGGGCGGTGAAGGCGTGTTCGATCAGAAAATCATCCGCGACCTGGCGGATAAATACGGCAAAACCCCGGCGCAGATCGTCATTCGCTGGCATCTGGACAACGGCCTGGTGGTGATCCCGAAATCGGTCACGCCGTCGCGCATTGCCGAGAACTTCGACGTCTGGGATTTCCGACTGGACAAAGACGAGCTGGGTGAAATTGCGAAGCTGGATAAAGGTAAGCGGCTTGGGCCGGACCCGGATCAGTTTGGCGGTTAATCGCGTTAAAACGCCGGGTGGCGGCTTCGCCTTACCCGACCTACAAAAAACCCCGGCAAGCCGGGGTTTTCTTTTACGCTTTACGCTTCACAGGTTTCTTCACACTGGAATTACCGTTCGATCGCTGATGCACAATCGGCGTATGTTTGGTCAGCGCCGGGCGCGTATTGCGGTTCTGGCGACGCGCTTCGCGCATCTCATCCAGCGTAGGAGCCGGAACCAGGCAGTCGCGGCGCGAGCCAATAAGGTGTTTTTTACCCATCTCTTCCAGCGCCTGGCGGATCAGCGGCCAGTTTTTCGGGTCGTGGTAACGCAGCAGCGCCTTATGCAGACGACGCTGTTTATCCCCTTTCGGCACAACCACCTCTTCACTCTTGTAGCCAATCTTACTCAGCGGGTTTTTGCCGGTGTAATACATGGTCGTCGAGTTGGCGAGCGGTGAAGGATAGAAGTTCTGCACCTGATCCAGACGGAAGCGACGCTGCTTCAGCCACAGCGCCAGGTTCACCATGTCTTCATCGCGCGTGCCAGGATGCGCGGAGATGAAGTACGGGATCAAATACTGCTCTTTGCCCGCCTGCTTCGAGTAGGTGTCGAACAGCTGCTTAAAGCGATCGTAGCTGCCCATGCCCGGCTTCATCATCTTCGACAGCGGGCCTTCTTCGGTGTGCTCCGGCGCAATCTTCAGATAACCGCCGACGTGGTGCGTCGCCAGCTCTTTGATATAGCGAGGATCTTCCACGGCGATGTCGTAACGCACCCCGGAGGCGATGAGGATCTTTTTGATGCCCTTCAGGTCTCGCGCGCGGCGGTAGAGGTTGATCGTCGGCTCGTGGTTAGTATCCATGTGCTCGCAAATGCTCGGGTAGACGCAGGAGAGACGACGGCAGGTCTGCTCCGCGCGCGGCGACTTGCAGCGCAGCATATACATGTTCGCGGTTGGGCCGCCGAGATCGGAGATCACGCCGGTAAAGCCCGGCACCGTGTCGCGAATGGCTTCGATCTCATTGATGATCGAATCTTCAGAGCGGCTCTGGATAATACGGCCTTCGTGTTCGGTAATGGAGCAGAAGGAGCAGCCGCCGAAGCAGCCGCGCATGATGTTGATCGAGAAGCGGATCATCTCATACGCCGGGATACGGGCGTTGCCGTACGCCGGGTGCGGCACGCGCTTGTACGGCAGCGCAAAGACGCTGTCCATCTCTTCGGTGGAGAGCGGGATCGCCGGCGGGTTGATCCAGATGAAGCGCTCGCCGTGCTTCTGCATTAGCGCGCGGGCGCAGCCCGGGTTGGTTTCATGGTGCAGAATACGGGACGCGTGCGCGTAGAGCACCTTGTCGGCTTTCACCTTCTCGTAGGACGGCAGCAGCACGTAGGTCTTTTCCCACGGCTTCGGGCGCGGCGGCTGCACAACGATAGCCTTCGCTTCCGCTTTCTTCGGCTCAACCGGCTTGTTATCGGCGCACGGCAGATCTTCACCGTACGGGTGCGGGATCGGGTCGATTTTGCCCGGCATATCAATAATGCGGGAATCCACCCCGCTCCAGCCCGGCAGCGCCTCTTTCACCATGATCGCAGTATTGCGCACGTCGCGGATGCTGCTCACCGACTCGCCCTGCGACAGACGGTGCGCCACTTCCACCAGCGGACGCTCGCCGTTACCGTAAATCAGCATGTCGGCCTTGGAGTCCACCAGCACCGAGCGGCGCACGGTATCTGACCAGTAGTCGTAGTGCGCGGTGCGGCGCAGGCTCGCCTCGATGCCGCCGAGGATCACCGGCACGTCTTTCCAGGCTTCCTTGCAGCGCTGGGTATAAACCAGGGTCGCGCGGTCCGGACGTTTGCCCGCCACGTTATCCGGCGTGTAGGCGTCGTCATGGCGCAGCTTACGGTCGGCGGTATAGCGGTTGATCATCGAGTCCATGTTGCCAGCGGTCACGCCGAAGAACAGGTTCGGTTTTCCCAGACGCATAAAGTCGTCTTTGCTGTTCCAGTCGGGCTGGGAGATGATCCCCACGCGGAAGCCCTGCGCTTCGAGCATACGGCCACAGATGGCCATGCCGAAGCTCGGGTGGTCAACGTAGGCATCGCCCGTGACCAGAATGATATCGCAGCTGTCCCAGCCCAGTTGGTCCATCTCTTCCCGGGACATCGGCAGGAACGGCGCCGGTCCAAAGCAGGCCGCCCAGTACTGGGGCCAGGAGAAGAGGTCACGATCCGGCTGGATCAGGGAAATTGCGCTCATAGTGCTTCCGAAGAAAAAATAGACAAAAGGGCGGGGATTATACGCTGGAACATTGTGGGAAATGAAGGGGTATTATGCGGGCTGTTGCCCTCACCCCAACCCTCTCCCACAGGGAGAGGGAGAAAAGCACGTTACGGCGCCGGATTCACCAGCATCTGCCCTACCGAGCCCCTGTCCATCATCTCCAGCATCTGGCTGTGGAACAGGAACGGGAAGTGCGGCCACGAAGGCTGACCGTAGTAGACGAGCAGTTCAACCTGGCCGTCCACCCACACGGTATCTTTCCAGCCGCGATCTTCCGGGAACGGCATCGCGCCATTAACGTTGCGGATCAGGAATGACACACCTTCAATATGGAACGACTGCGGCATGTCTGACCGGACCGTCCAGCGCTCCCACGTTCCCTGCTGAGCGGTGATATCAATGCGATTTACATCCCACAGCGCGCCGTTAATGCCCGGATCGTCGCCCAGGCTGATATCACGGCTGCGCACCGGCGAGCCGCTCATGATCTCCTGCGGCAGCAGGCGCATCGGCAGGCTATCGGTGACCAACGGCAGCAGGCCGGTTGGACGCAGAGTAAGCACCAGCGTGGAGACCAGAATGCTCGACGGCTCAAAGAACCCGCGAATACGGTCAACGATGCTCGCGGCTTCACCACAGGTGACGGAGACTTCGTCCCCGTTGGTCATATCCACCAGAATTTCACGACGTTCACCCGGCGCCAGCGCCAGCTGTTTAACGGAGACCGGCGCGGGTAAAAAGCCCTGGTCGCCGGAGATTACGTGCAGCGGGCGGCCATCGCTCATCTGCAGCTGATAGCGACGCGAGTTAGAGGCGTTGAGCAGGCGCAGGCGCACCCAGCCGCGGGACACTTCCACGTACGGGCTCTGCGCGCCGTTAACCAGCAAGGTATCGCCGACAAAGCCACCGCTGCCCGGCTCGCTGTACTCCGGCGTGCCGAAGTTATCCAGACGTTTGTCCTGAATAATGACCGGGAAATCGTCCACGCCGTAGTGGTTCGGGATCGGCAGAGATTTACTGACCTCATCTTCCACCAGCCACATGCCGGCCAGACCGTTATAGACCTGCTGCGCCGTACGGTTAGGGGTATTGGCGTGATACCACAGGGTTGCCGCGCTCTGGCGAATCGGCAGGACGGGCGCCCAGTCGGCGTTGGGGGACATCATTCGCGCCGCGCCGCCAATCAAAGGGCCAGGAACCTGTAAGCCGCTGATGGTCATGGCAACATTTTCCGCCGTACGGTTGCTGTAAATGAGCTTAACGTCATCGCCGTTCCACACGCGGATGGTCGGCCCGAGGTAGCGCCCGTTAATGCCCCACACCGGCGCGCGCGTGCCCTGGGTAAAGGACCAGTGGCTGCGCTGAAGCGTGAGGAAAAGCGGCTGCCCGCGACGGGATTCAATTAACGGCGGAATGGGCAGCGGCTGCTGCTGCCCGGCGGCGCTGGCTGTCAGCGGCATCGCACCCGCACAAAGGGCAATCCCCGAAGCCTGAATAAACTGACGCCGACTGAGTGACATATAAGCTCCATCTGAAACGACTAACAACGCGGGAATTCTTTTTCCCTTTAACGCCGAATTAAACCTTACCGGCGGCTTCTCTTTCTGCGACTTCTTTATCCAGCAGCGCAATATGCTGAGCCATGAGCTCGCGGCAGTGTGCTGCCAGTTCGCGCACCTGGTCTTTACCGTATTTGCTGGTATCGACGGGTGGCAGCATTTCGACAATCACCAGACCATTATTCAGGCGGTTAAGATTAATCTTATTAGAAGTATTGGAAACGCACACGGGAATAATTGGAACACCTGCCGCAATTGCGGCATGAAACGCGCCGGTTTTAAACGGCAGCAGGCCGCGGCCGCGGCTACGCGTCCCTTCCGGGAACATCCAGATTGAGATCCGGCGCTTTTTAAAATGATTCACCACTTCTGCAATCGTGCCGTGCGCTTTTGCACGGTTGTTACGGTCGATCAGCAGGTTACCGGTCAGCCAGTACAGCTGGCCAAAAAACGGGATCCACAGCAGGCTTTTTTTCCCCACCGTCACGGTCGGAGGCAGAACAATATTGGAGGCCGTCACCATATCGTAGTTGTTCTGATGGTTGGCGATATAGATGGCGTTACCGAAGTTCTCCGCTCCTTCAGGCAGGCGTTTTTCAACCTTCAGACCAAACAGCGGCGCAAGGCGACCGAACATATGGCCAAAGGTGGCAACATGCTTCGGATTACGCGGGCTGAACAGGCAGTAAATAGAGCCGAAAATACAGACCAGAATGCAGTAAATAACGGTAAGAATAAGACGAACAATGTATAGCATAGCGACCTCTGAAGCCCTGACAGCTGACAATTATACTTCACCTGTGGCCAGGTAAGGACTTTATTACGAGCGCGTATTGTTAATCGCAACGCACGAATTAACAACGATTTTACGGGAAATTTTATTGAAATACCCCCTCCGGACAGAGGGGGTGTCATGACATTACTCTTCGCTGTCGCCCGCGCTGCTGCGCGCAGGCGAATCAATCTCCACGCGGTCGATACGCTGCAGGCCGCGCATCAGCGAACCGCGGCGACCGCGCTCGCCCACCACTTTCTGCAGCTCTTCCGGGCGAAGCTTGATTTTACGCTTGCCAACGTGGATGGTCAGCGTGCTCTGCGGCGGCAGCAGGAAGAGGTGCGCCAGGCCATCTTCACCTTTCGCGGCTTCCGCCGACGGGATGTTGATGATCTTGTTGCCCTTACCTTTCGACAGCTCCGGCAGGTCGCTGACCGGGAACATCAGCATGCGTCCGGCAGAGGTGATCGCCAGCAGCATGTCGCTCTCGTTCTCAATCACCAGCGGTGTCATCACGCGGGCATTGTCCGGCAGGCTGATCAGCGCTTTACCGGCACGGTTACGCGACACGAGGTCGTTAAAGGTACAGATAAAGCCGTAGCCCGCATCGGACGCCATCAGCAGCTTCTGGTCGTCGGCCTCCATCAGCATGTGGTCAACCGTTGCGCCCGGCGGCAGCGTCAGCTTACCGGTGAGCGGTTCGCCCTGGCCTCGCGCGGAAGGCAGCGTGATCGGGTCGATAGCGTAGCTGCGGCCCGTGGAGTCGATAAACGCCACCGGCTGGTTGCTCTTGCCTTTCACCGCCGCTTTAAAGCTGTCGCCCGCTTTATAGCTTAGGCCCGGCGCGTCGATATCGTGGCCTTTGGCGCTGCGCACCCAGCCGCTCTGCGACAGCACAATGGTCACCGGCTCGGACGGCTGCATGTCGTGCTCGTTCATCGCCTTCGCTTCTTCGCGCTCGTGCAGCGGAGAACGACGGTCGTCGCCGAAGGCATCGGCATCCGCCTGCAGCTCTTTCTTCAGCAGGGTGTTCATCTTGCGCTCGGAGGCGAGGATCGCCTGCAGCTGATCGCGCTCTTTTTCCAGCTCGCTTTGCTCGCCGCGGATCTTCATCTCTTCCAGCTTAGCGAGATGGCGCAGCTTCAGTTCGAGGATCGCTTCGGCCTGGGTTTCGCTGATGCCGAAGCGCGACATCAGCGCGGGCTTCGGCTCGTCCTCGGTACGGATGATCTCAATCACTTCATCGATATTGAGGAACGCCACCAGCAAACCTTCGAGGATATGCAGGCGCTTAAGCACTTTCTCCAGACGATGGTTCAGACGACGGCGCACCGTATCGCGGCGGAACGTCAGCCACTCGCTGAGGATCTCCAGCAGGTTTTTCACCGCCGGACGACCGTCGAGGCCAATCATGTTCAGGTTGATGCGGTAGCTTTTTTCCAGATCGGTAGTAGCGAACAGGTGGTTCATCACCTGCTCCATGTCCACGCGGTTAGAGCGCGGCACGATCACCAGACGGGTCGGGTTTTCGTGGTCCGATTCGTCGCGCAGATCGTCCACCATCGGCAGCTTTTTATTGCGCATCTGGGAGGCGATCTGCTCCAGCACTTTGGCACCGGAAACCTGGTGCGGCAGCGCGGTGATCACCACGGCGCCGTCCTCTTTATTCCACACCGCGCGCATGCGCACGGAGCCGCGACCGTTCTGGTAGATCTTGCGGATTTCTGCACGCGAGGTGATGATCTCGGCTTCGGTCGGGTAATCCGGCCCCTGCACGATATCCAGCAGCTCGTCCAGCGAGGTTTTTGGCTGCTCGATCAGGGTGATGGCGGCTTTCGCCACTTCACGCAGGTTGTGCGGCGGAATGTCCGTCGCCATGCCGACCGCAATACCGGTGGTGCCGTTCAGCAGGATGTTCGGCAGACGCGCAGGCAGCATCTTCGGCTCCTGCAGCGTACCGTCGAAGTTTGGCACCCAGTCAACGGTTCCCTGACCCAGCTCGCCCAGCAGCACTTCGGCGTATTTGGACAGGCGGGATTCGGTATAACGCATCGCTGCGAAGGATTTCGGATCGTCCGGCGCACCCCAGTTCCCCTGCCCGTCCACCAGCGGATATCGGTAAGAGAACGGCTGGGCCATCAGCACCATCGCTTCATAGCAGGCGCTGTCGCCGTGCGGATGGTATTTACCCAGTACGTCACCCACGGTACGGGCGGATTTCTTGAACTTGGCGGTGGCGTTCAGCCCCAGTTCGGACATCGCATAGACGATGCGGCGCTGAACGGGCTTCAGGCCATCCCCGATAAACGGCAACGCCCTGTCCATGATGACGTACATGGAGTAGTTCAGGTAGGCGTTTTCCGTGAATTCATGTAGCGCGAGGCGCTCTGCCATATCGCTCATTACGTGTGATTCCTCAACTCAGAAACCGAAGGGTTTCAGGCAATATTGCCGCAGATACTACCTCATCTGACGAATTGAGTCACAAAGAAAAAGGGCCGCATAAGCGGCCCTTTTCGGGTTATTTGTTCAGCTTGATAACCTGCTTCACGTCGATTTCAAACTCGTTCCAGTCTTTGTCGACTTTACCCTGCAGCTCTACCTTATCCTGCGGGGTGACGGTCACGCCGTTCCAGCGCTTGTGGTCAATCTCAACCACCACCGTGCCGGACTCGTCGCGGAAGGTGTAGCGGTCATCGGACAGGCGCTCGGTAATGTTCCCGCGCAGCTTCACCCAGGCATCGTCCTTCAGATCTTTCACTTTAGCCGCGGTGGTGAGGTTGGCGTTGTTATCGACAAAACCGCCCTGCTGGGTTTGCGTCTGGGTCTGTGTCGCAGATGGGCCAGTAAAGCCGCCCTGTGCAGCAAAGACCGGCGCGGTGGTCATCATCATGATGGCAGCAATTGCAGCGAATTTTTTCATCTTCATCTCTCCCTTTAATGTCGTTTCGCAGTCCATTAAACAGGGTAAACCTTAACAACTTCTTAAGGGGAAAATTTATTTATTTTTACTGTACAGCAGGCGCTTGCAGAGGGTTTACTGACGGCATCAAGGAGGGAACATGCGCATTTTACTGGTAGAAGACGACAGGTTAATCGGCGATGGCATCAAAGCAGGCTTAAGCAAACTGGGCTTTAGCGTGGACTGGTTTACCGAGGGGAAAACCGGGCAGGCCGCGCTTGCCTCTGCGCCCTATGATGCCGTGGTGCTTGACCTGACCCTACCGGGAATTGACGGTCTGGAGATCCTGCGCGCCTGGCGCGAAAGCGGGCGCAGCGAGCCGGTACTGATCCTGACCGCGCGGGATGCGCTGAACCAGCGCGTTGAAGGGCTGCGCCTTGGTGCGGACGATTATCTCTGTAAGCCGTTCGCGCTGATAGAAGTGGCCGCCCGTCTGGAAGCGCTGGTGCGCCGCAGCCACGGCCAGACCCGCAGCGAGCTGCGCCACGGCAAGGTGACGCTCGATCCGGCAAGCCTCGTCGCCACGCTGGAGGGCGAAACGCTGACGCTTAAACCCAAAGAGTTCGCCCTGCTGGAGCTGCTGATGCGCAACGCGGGCCGGGTGCTGCCGCGCAAGCTGATCGAGGAAAAGCTTTATACCTGGGACGATGACGTCTCCAGCAATGCCGTCGAAGTCCATGTCCATCATTTACGCCGCAAGCTCGGGAGCGAGTTTATCCGCACCGTGCACGGCATCGGCTACACCCTGGGTGACGCATGAAGCTGAGCCTGAAGCTGCGCCTGACGCTCCTCTTTTTAGCGCTGTCTCTGACGGCCTGGTTTGCCGCCAGCCTGGTGGCGTGGCAGCAGACCACCCACAAGCTCGATAAGCTGTTCGACACCCAGCAGATGCTGTTTGCCAAACGGCTGCTGACGATGGATCTGGACGAGATCCGCGCGCCGGAGCGCATGCGCGAGGTGCCGAAAAAGGCCAAACACGGGCATCTGGACGATGACGCGCTGGCCTTCGCTATTTACGCTTCAGACGGCACGATGATCCTTAACGACGGCGAAAACGGGCGCGATATCCCGTATCACTATCGTCGTGACGGCTTTGATGACGGACGGCTTCAGGATGACAACGATGAATGGCGCTTTTTATGGCTGACGTCGCCAGACGGAAAATACCGCGTGGTGGTCGGCCAGGAGTGGGAGTACCGGCAGGATATGGCGCTGGACGTGGTCAGCTCGCAGCTGACGCCGTGGCTGGTGGCGCTGCCGGTGATGCTGCTGTTGCTTATTGTCCTGCTGAGCCGGGAGCTGAAGCCCCTTAAAAAGCTGGCCCAGACCCTGCGTTCCCGCTCGCCGGACGCCACCGACGCCCTGCCCACTCAGGGCGTGCCGGCGGAAGTGCGCCCCCTGCTCGACTCGCTGAACCATCTTTTTACCCGTACCCAGGAGATGATGACCCGCGAGCGCCGCTTTACCTCCGACGCCGCCCACGAGCTGCGCAGCCCGCTGGCGGCGCTGAAGGTGCAAACCGACGTGGCGCAGCTTTCTCAGGACGATCCGCAGGCGCAGGAAAAAGCGCTGGCGCAACTGCACGCGGGTATCGACCGCGCCTCCCGGCTGGTGGATCAGCTCCTCACCCTGTCGCGCCTGGACTCGCTGGACAGCCTGGACGGCGTAGAACAGATAGCGATGGCCGACCTGCTGCAGTCTGCGGTAATGGATATTTATCCTTCGGCACAGCAGGCGGGTATTGATATTCGCCTGCACATCAACGCGCCGGAGGTGACCCGCACGGGTCAGCAGCTGCTTCTGAGCCTGCTGGCGCGCAACCTGCTGGATAACGCCACCCGCTACAGCCCGCGCGGCAGCGTGGTAGACGTGACGCTGAACACCCGTAGCGTTACCGTGCGCGACAATGGCCCGGGCATTGCGCCCGATGCGCTGGCGCGTCTCGGCGAGCGCTTTTATCGTCCACCGGGTCAGGACGCCACGGGCAGCGGGCTGGGGCTATCCATTGTGAAACGCATTGCCGCGCTGCACGGCATGCGCGTCTCGCTGGGCAATGCGCCAGAAGGCGGCTTTGAAGTGAAGGTTAACTGGTAAGGGATTATTGCATTTAGCGCAAAAGACTTTGCACATTTTGCTTATTTTTCCGCTCCGTCCTCGCGCGTAGAATACCCGGCATACTCACATCACCGAGGACAAATAATGAGCAATATTCTGATTATCAACGGCGCGAAAGAGTTCGCGCACTCTAAAGGCCAGCTGAATGACACCCTGACCGAGGTCGCGGACGGTTTCCTGCGCGACGCCGGGCATGATGTTAAGGTCGTGCGCGCGGACAGCAACTATGACGTGAAGGCCGAAGTGCAGAACTTCCTGTGGGCCGATGTGGTTGTCTGGCAGATGCCGGGCTGGTGGATGGGCGCGCCGTGGACCGTGAAAAAATACATGGACGACGTCTTCACCGAAGGTCACGGTTCGCTGTATGCCAGCGACGGACGCACCCGCTCTGATGCCTCTAAAAAATACGGCTCCGGCGGTCTGATTCAGGGCAAAAAATATATGCTCTCCCTGACCTGGAACGCCCCTCTGGAAGCCTTCACCGAAAAAGATCAGTTCTTCGAAGGCGTGGGCGTAGACGGCGCGTATCTGCCGTTCCACAAGGCGAACCAGTTCCTGGGGATGGATCCGCTGCCGACCTTTATCGTCAACGACGTGATTAAAATGCCTGACGTCCCGAGCTATATCGCAGAATATCGCAAGCATCTCGCGAAAATTTTTGCTTAACTGGTAGCCTGGAATTAAAGGAGTAGTAACCATGCTTACAGTAATCGCAGAAATCCGTACTCGTCCAGGTCAACATCACCGCCAGGCGGTGCTGGATCAGTTCGCGAAAATCATCCCAACCGTACTGAAAGAAGAAGGCTGCCACGGCTACGCGCCGATGGTGGACGCCGCTACCGACGCAAGCTTCCAGGCCACTGCGCCAGACTCCATTATCATGGTTGAGCAGTGGGAAACCGTCGCGCACCTCGAAGCACACCTGCAGACCGCGCACATGAAAGCGTGGAGCGATGCGGTGAAGGGTGACGTGCTGGAGACCCACATCCGTATTCTGGAGCAAGGGGTTTAAAACCTGCCTTCCCTCTCCTTCCGGGGAGGGAATTCTCTCTGACCTGCTATGCTTATTCTGACTTCATGATCAACAGGAGGATGGAATGGGTCTTTTTAACTTCGTGAAAGAAGCAGGCGAAAAGCTATGGGATAACCTGACCGACCACAAAGGTCAGAGCGACAAAATCACCGAGCACCTCAAGAAACTCAACATTCCCGGTTCAGACAAAGTTCAGGTTAACGTTACCGACGGCAAGGCCAGCGTGACGGGTGACGGGCTGACCCAGGAGCAGAAAGAAAAAATCCAGGTCGCCGTCGGCAACATCGCGGGCGTCAGCGAGGTGGAGAACAACATCACCACGACCGATGCCAAAGATGAAGCCACCTACTACACGGTAAAATCCGGCGACACCCTGAGCGCTATCTCCAAAACCGTGTACGGCGATGCCAACCAGTACAACAAGATTTTTGAGGCTAACCGCCCGATGCTCTCCAGCCCGGATAAAATCTACCCCGGCCAGACGCTGCGTATTCCTAAAGCGTGATCCGCGAGTCGGGGGTCGCCCCCCCGACCGTTTTTACCAGTACAGTTTCCAGCTCTGCGTAAAGCGCACCAGCGCCTCCACATAGAAGTAATCCCCCCAGCTCGCACACTCGTCCACCCCTTTGTTGCTCGCCAGGTGATAGACCGAGTGCTTCAGCAGCCCGGTACCCTTCTCCTCTTTGCCCCTCAGGTAGTGCTTCGTCAGTGACGACATAATGCCTTTGGCCCACTCCAGATAACGCTCCCGGTCCGGATCCGTCACGGGCAGGTGCTTCACCAGTTCCAGCAGCCCGCACACCGCAATCGCCGCCGAGGACGAATCGCGCAGCGCGTCGGTCCCCACCAGCGCCAGATCCCAGTGGCAGACGTAGTCTTCCGGGAGGCGGTTGAGGAAGTAGTTCGCCAGCCGCTTCGACAGGGCGATCATCGTCTCGTCGCCGGTATAGATATAGCTCAGCAGGAAGCCGTAAATCCCCCACGCCTGCCCGCGCGACCAGCAGGAGTCATCGGCATAGCCCTGCTGGGTATTGCCGTAGCGCGGCGCGCCGGTTACCACGTCCATATAATAGGTGTGGAACGTGGAGGCATCGTCGCGGATGAGATAGTTTGCCGCCTGCATGACGTGCGCTTTTGCGGCGTCAGCAAAGCGCGGATCCCCCGTCTGCTCCGTCGCCCAGTAGAGCAGCGGCAGGTTCATGTTGCAGTCGATGATCATCCGTCCGGCCTGCTCCGGGTCTGAAAGATCGCCCCACGCCTGAATGATTTTCGCCTTCTCATGAAAGCGCTCCAGCAGGGCTTCAGCCGCCAGCAGGGAGAAACCGCGCGCCTCGCGGCTGCCGGTGAGTCTCCAGGCCGCCACGCAGGAGAGCGTGTACAGGAAGCCCAGATCGTGAGTGTTGGTGTCGCTGCGCCCGGCGATGCGCAGGCCGAAGGAGCGCACGTGTTTTTCCGCCATCGAGCGGAATTTCTCCTCGCCGCTCATCTCCCACGCCAGCCACAGCTGGCCGGTCCAGAAGCTGGTTGTCCACTCTACGTTGTCGGTCAGCGGGTAATAACCGTTCCGGCAGGTTTCCGCCGGGAACTGCTCTCCGAATGCCGTTAAATGACGGCTAATCAGCTCGAGGACGTGGCTACGCGCAGAGATCAGTTCATCGCTAAACAGGCGCGAGTCTACGGGAGCAGGAATGGCAGACAGGCGTTCCTCTCTGATACGACTTAACATATTTCGGTTCCTTGTGGTCAGCGTGATGAAGGTTCTGCTACGTTCAGCGGGCGGGGGCCGCGCCATTTGCTCTGGCAGGCGGATAACGTAAAAGCAGAAATAAGGGTAAAGATCAGCGCCGTCGCCCCCATGATGATATAGGTCTGTTCAAAGCCGATGCGGTCATACATATATCCGGCAGGCGAGGAAACCACCACGTTCCCCACGTACAGCATCGCCTGATAGCCCAGTAAATACATGGTGGCGTTCACGCGCTTGTCGAAATGCTCCGCAATATATTTAAAGACCGACACCAGCAGCAGGCAAATTTCCATACCGTATAGCGGCTTGAGCACGGAAATTAACAGATGCGAGTCGCACATCCCGGAAATAATCAAACGCACCCCGACGATCAGCCCGACAATTAATAGCCCGCGCCTGGCGCCAATAAAGTTAACGAACAGCGGGACAACCATATACATGACGAATTCTATGCCCGACTGCACGGTACCGAGATAGCCAAACACCGCGTTGCCCTCATGAATATCGTCAAAGAAGGTAACGAAATAGCGCGAGAACTGCTGCTCGGCGATAAACATCATCCACGCCACGCCCGCCACATACAGGCAAAAAGCCCAGAATTTACGGTTACGCAGCAGGGCATACACATCTGCGGGGGCAATTTTCTCTTTGGTCAGTACCGCATCGGCATGAACGGAGTTAGTGTTCACTTTCAGGCTGAGCAGGACAACCAGCATCACGATCGACGTCACGCTGCCCATAATGAAGTTATAGGTCGGTGAGAGGTTGAACAGCAGGCCGGAGAAGGACGATGCCACCGCCCAGCCGAGCGAGCCCCACATACGAATTTGCCCGAACTCCATGCCGTTTAAGCGGCTGAAGCGGTCGGAATAGGATTCACACGCCGCCACGCCCGCATACCAGGCAAAGCTTAAATAGAGCGCGCCGATAATAATCCCCAGCAAGGTGCTGGACATTAACAGCGGCTGATAGACGTAAATAAAAAACGGCGCCATCAGGGCCGACATGGCGACCACAAAATAGAGCAGATATTTGCTCATGCCGATTTTATCGAGAATATAGCCGTAGATGGGTTTGAGAATAACGGAAAATATTCCGTTCACCGCGAACACGGTTCCAATTACCGTCCCGCTGAGATTCGCTTTTTGACCCAGCCAGATCGCCAGCAGACCAATACTCGCGGACCAGGTAAAGAAATAGAGAAAAATAAAGCTGCTGATTTTGTAATATTCGGTTCTGTTGGTTGTCGATGTATTTTTCATACCATCCTCGCCGAGGTGTAGGGTCAGAATTTTATAACGTGAACGACAGCAGACGTTCGCCTCCAGGGTCGCGGATTACGACCCGGTTATGGTTCATATCCAGCTGCGGCGCGGCCGCAACGTTCTGTTTCTCACTGGCAATGACGGCACAGCAGAGCCAGCGCTCTCCCGGTTGGAGATCGGTTTTTAACAGCGGAATGGAGGCGCACTCCGGGAACATGATGCTGCTGTTCGGCGGCGTGACGATGCTGTCCGGGGTGCGTTCAATGAAAGGCGACAGATCGACAATCGCACTGCTGCCGTTCTCTGCCGCCAGATAGCTGCCGCGCGCGCGGATTTGGTGCTCCGTTTTCATCACGGCGAAACCGCCCTCCGCCGTTTGCAGCGTGCGCGCGCTGTTGATGCGGTGCAGGCGCAAATGCCACTCGCCAAACGGGATTTGCCAGGTCTCGATGTGCACGTCGTGCCACGGCGACCAGCGTGAATAGATGTAGTTTTCTTCCACCCTCACCGCGTCGCACTCGCGACGTCCGCGGAAATAGTTATCCCCGTCCGCCAGCAGCAGCATGGAATCACAGGCCGCATGCTTCAGGCCAAAGCGCCCGCGCTCAATGGTGAAGCCAAAGCGGCTGGAGTAGGCAAATTTGGTGTATTTCGCTTCGGTGTTGACGTAGTTGTTCAGCTCCAGCTGACCGGCGGTGAGCATGGTGACGTGTTGAGAGTTCGTCGAATGCATCAGGATCTGCTGCGCGTGCGGGATGACGTGCTTCTCCGCCAGCGTGGGCAGCGGCTGTTCTTCTGCCTGCCAGAACGGATGCGTCTCCGGCAGCGCCAGAATCAGGTAGCTTTTTAGCGCCCAGTAGGGCGAGCCGGGAGAGTTATAGTCCTCACACATGGCGAGGTTCGGACAGGCAAAACCGAGGGTCAGAATGCCGTCCCGGTCGGTAATTATCTGCTGCTGCCACCAGCGGAGATGGCGCAGGATAATGCCCTTCACAATACCCGGCGTGAACACGTCAAGTTCAGAGAAGGCAACCGCGCTCCAGAAGGCGACCATCGCAAAGCGGTAGGTCAGGCTGCGGCCAAACGGTACCGACGCGCCGTCCGCGGCGGACCAGTAGATAAAGTCCTCCGCAAACAGACGCGAGCGCTCGCGCAGCACTTCTGCCCTCGCCTCATCGCCGCTTAAAGTGGCGTAAATCAGGCCGTAGAAGTGGAACGCCATGGAGATGTAGTAATCTTTCGGGCGACCCGCGCCGTCGGAATACCAGCCATCACCCAGGTAATAGGCCTCCATCAGCGCAAACCGATGGTCGATGGCGGCCTGGTCGTACGGCAGCCTGGCGCGCTTGAAGCCCAGTTGGACCATAATGGCAAAGTAGTTCCAGTTGCTGTCGGGCATCTGCGCGTCGGCAATCTGATTCAGCCACGCGTGCAGGTTCATCACCTCGCGCTCGCTGAAGCAATCGGTGAGTTTATTCCCCAGCAGGGAAAGCCCCAGACCGTAGGACGCCATCTCGACCAGACGCTGATCGTACGGAGCGGTTTCGCCCCAGTAGCCCGGGCTTTGCGGATCGGTGCCGATCCTGATGGCCTCCATGTACTTCTCGCTAAACGGCGAAGCATCGCCCGAAGCCAACAGCGGAAACAACCCCCATAGCGCGCGGGAGAGCCCCTCCATCTGCGCGATATCCGTCGCGTAGTGCGCGCAGGTATCACCCAGCGAGAACCGCGAATGATTTACCGGAAACTGCTTATCCAGCGCGCCAAGTAAAGTATTCAGAGACGCCACGACGTCCTGGCGTGAAGACAACAGATTTGATTTTTCTTCGCTTTCCGCCCGCATAGTTCCACCCTCGTCATCAACTGCGGCCAAGCATAGTGAATGCGTAAGGTGGAGAAATGTTAGCCACGTCACAGGTGAGAACGTTCGATAAACCTGCGGTTGATAAAATTTAAAAAGGTGGTTTATAAATCTCTTCTGACGGGGAAAAGTTGAGTTTTATTGCACTATGCATGACGCGCCCATAACCGATCGTCTTGAGCTCATTACCTTAAACGACACCGTAGCGTCGTTCAGCCGCCTGTTTGCTAACACGGTGCGTTACCACCACTGGCATCAGTGTCTTGAAATTCTCTATGTGGAAGAAGGGTTTGGCGTCGCGATTGTCGATAACCGTCACTACACCATGCGCCCCGGACGCCTGTTTTTCTTTCCGCCATTTACCCTACATAAAGTCAGGGTGGACGAACAGGCGGAAGCGATTTACCGGCGCACGATTATTCACCTCGACCACCACGCGGTGCTGAAGTGTCTGCGTGATTTTCCGCACACGCAGCAGCGGCTGGAAAAACTCTCGCGTCGCGGCTCAGAGGCGTGGGTGGTTGACCTGGCATACTGCCATAGCCATGTCGATCATCTGTTCAGCTGTTATCCGCCGCCGATGAGCAGCGAAAGCATCGCCGGGCTGCTGATTAGCCTGTTTGCTATGTTGCCTGACGATCGTACCGGCGCACCGGGCAGCAGCACGGGGATCGCCAGCCAGGTGATGTTCTGGCTGGACGAGCATTATCAGGAGAAATTCCGCCTCGACGCGCTGGCAGCGGAACTGGGCAGATCGCGCAGCTACGTGTCGCGAAAATTTCATGCGGAGACGGGGGAGAAAATCCACCACTACCTGAACACGCTCCGCCTGCGTAAGGCGTGCGAATACCTGCTGCACAGTGACGCGAGCGTGCGGGAGATTGCCGCGCGGGTGGGATTTTCTGACGTGACCTGGTTTATCAGCGCGTTTAAGAAGGGGATTGGCGAGACGCCGCTGCAGTACCGGAAGAATCATCGTGCGGTATGACACCCTCACCCGCCCCTCTCCTTCAAAGGAGAGGGAGACAATCAACTGCTTTTCTTGCCCGGCTTTAGCCCACGGTGAAGCTCGTTGATGCGCTTCATCGACTTGATGGTGCGCTGCGGCTCGGTGGAGGCGACGGATAAAACAATCATCTCCAGGCACAGCAGCACCGTGCCGTGGAGGGGGATTTTGCCCTTCTCGCCGCCGCGCGGAACGTGGATCACCACGCTGGCCTCTTTGCTGAATCGCGAGTCGGTGGCATTGGTGAGCAAAATGGTGGGGATCCCCAGCCGTTTCGCTTCGCGCAGCGTGGTCTGCCCTTCCCGATGCGCGGATTTTTGCGCCATCATGATCAGCACATCCCCGCGCTGGAGACCTATCAACTGCTCGGCCAGCCCTATTCCCGTGCGGTTAAGCGGCGTGGCGGGTAGCCCCATCCGGCTGAACAGCCTGGCGGTGTAGTCGGCCAAAATCCCGGACGCGCCAATCCCAAATATGGCAACCTGCCTCGCCTGCGCCAGCAGCGAGACCGCCTGCGCCATCGCGAAGCGGTTGTGGGGTTCAGACAACACCTCACAGGTGTGCTGATGCCCCTCCAACACGAAATCAATGCTCGCATTGACGTCGCTGGTCAGCGTATTCACCGTGGTGGAGATCTTTTCGCTGGAGGTCACAACCGGGCCAAACCACTGCTCCAGCGTCTGCTTGAGATCGCGCAGCCCGGCGAAACCCAGCGCCTGGATGGCGCGAACGACGGTGGCGTCCGACGTTTTGAGCAGCGTCGCGATCTCCATTGCCGTCTGCTCCATCACCGCTTCACGATTTTCATTGATATAGCGCGCCACCTGCAGCAGGCGCGGCGTGAGCTGGTGCGACCGGGAGCGGAGGCGGTCACCGAAGAGATCAACTTTACGGCTCATCGTGACGCCTCCGGCAGCGGACGTCCGGCAATCTGCGACTGGACCTGCGCGGCCATCAGCCCTAACGAGGCGAACGAGTTCGAGATGGCCTCTTCACGCGAGATCAGAACGTAATGTCCGGTGCGACAGGCATTCAGGAACTGACACCAGCCCGGCATCACCGCATCCATCGCCGCCAGCTCATCCTGCGGTTTGCCGCCCGTATCCCCGCGCCAGGTGGCGAAAACGAAATCCGCATCCAGCTCCGGCAGCCGCTCGGCGCTGACGTCAATGCGTCCCCCTTCCGGGATGGACTCAATCAGCGGCGGGAAGGTGAACCCGGCATCACGCAGCACGCGGCCCAGCGAGTGATAGCTGTGCATGGCATTGATTTTCCCCTGATTGGCCTGAATCACCGACACGCTCACTTTGCGGGTATCAATAGTCGCTTTAAGCGCCTTAATTTGCTCCTGATAGCGCCGCTCCAGAACCTTGAGCCGCGCCTGCGTGCCCGTCAGTTGCGCCAGCTTGCGGTAGATCTCCGGTGCGCCGCCGTCGAGATGATCGATACTCACCGTCGGGGCAATTTTCTCCAGTTGTTCCACCGGGGTATTTCGCGTCGGCTCGGTAATGATCAGGTCAGGCTTTGCGGCGGCGATGGCTTCAATGTCGATATCCGCAGTGCCGATAAACTTGATGTCGGAATTATCGAAGTCGACGCCGGTCAACATGCCGCTGGAGCGCAGAAAATGGCTGCCGTCCGGCCGGGTGCGGCCATGGCTCGCCACCGGCGGTACGCCAAGCTCAATCAGCGGAATAGTAATGTCCAGGTCGTGTAGCGAGACGATCCGTTTCGGATGCACCGGCACCACCACCTTACGGTTCAGATCGTCAGTAAACGTCTGCGTCGGCTCGGTCGCGCTCGCCGCAAATCCCACCAGCAACAGCAATGAAAACAGTATGCGCATGTTAATCCCCTAAAATCTGTCCCGACGCTGCCAGAGCAGCAGCAGGAAAAACGGTCCGCCAATCAGTGAAATCACAATTCCCGCCGGCAGCTGCAGCGGGAGGAATGCCAGCCGCCCGACGTTATCCGCCAGTAGCACCAGCAGCGCCCCCAGCACGGCGCTGCCCGTCAGGAGCGCCGTTTGCCCGCCGCGGAGCAGCAGGCGCGCCATGTGCGGCGCAATCAGCCCGACAAAACCAATGCTGCCCACGCAGGAGACGCAGGCCGCCGTCAGCACTACCGGGGCGAGAACCCTTAGAAGCGCCAGCCGGTTTGTGCGCACGCCAAGGCCCGCTGCGGTGTGGTTACCAAGCAGCGCCACGTCCGCAGCGCGGGCGGTAAACAGCAGCAGCGCAAACGCCGGAAGCGCCCAGGCAGCGGCAATGCAGACCAGCGTCCAGTTTGCCGCGTGGAGGCTGCCCGCCAGCCATAGCATCGCCGTCTGCACGTCGCGCACGTCCGCCGTGGTCATAAAGACGCCCATTGCGGCGGCAAAGACCCACGACACGCCGATGCCGATCAGGATGAATCGCGGACGTGAGATATCGCGCGCCAGGGCCACCACCAGCAGCGCGGTGAGCAGCCCCCCGGCCATGCCAACCAGCGGCCGCCAGGCCAGGCCCAGCGCCGGGAACTGAAATATCAGCAGCAGTACCGCCGCGCTACAGCCCTCTTTCACCCCGATAAGCCCCGGATCGGCCAGGCCATTGCGGGTTATGGACTGCATTGCCGCCCCCGCCATGCCGAGCATCCCACCGCACAGCGCCGCCATCAGCAAGCGTGGCAGGCGGATATCCATCACGATGTAGCGCGTCTCTGACGTCAGGGTTTCTGGATAAAACAGCGCGCGCCCGATGGCGGAAGTGGGGATGGGCAGAGAGCCGTGCGTCAGGCCAAACCCCGTCAGCAGGCAGGCGGCCAGCGTCAGGATGACCAGACATACCAGCGCCTTTGGGCGGACCAGCGCCGAGAAGGCGCCAACGCGTAGCGCACGCAGTCCGGCGCGGTTCATTTAAACATCCTCGAGGCCATGAAGATAAAGACCGGGGCGCCAACCAGCGCGGTCATGATGCCGGTTGCCAGCTCCCAGGGCAAAAACAGCGTGCGGGCAGCGATATCCGCCAGCAGCAGAACCAGCGCCCCGCACAGGGCGGACAGCGGCACCATCACGCGCAGATCGACCGACACCAGACGGCGAACGAGCTGAGGCACCACGAGCCCAATAAAGCCGATCGGCCCGGCGAGGGAGACCGCCGCACCGCAGAGCAGCGCGATGGCCATCAGGGCAAGCAGCCGGGTTTTCAGCAGCGATACGCCAAGCCCCTGCGCCATTCTGTCGCCCAGCGCCAGCATGTTGAGCGAGGGCGACAGCCAGAGCACCAGCGCAAAGCCCACGCCAGCCACCCACAGGGCAGCGGCAATCGTTTCACCGCTGACCCCCGCTAAATCCCCCGCCAGCCAGGTGCGCATGGCGAGCAGCGTCTGTTCATCGAGGATGAGCACCGTGGCGGTAATCGACGAGGCAAACGCCGACATCGCCACGCCGCACAGCGTGACCTTCATCGGCGTAAGCCCGGTGCGTCCGGACGAGGAGAACGTGAGCACCAGCAGAAACAGCGCCGCGGCTCCGGCGGCGGCAATCAGCGGGCGCCCAAACGGCAGCGTCATCCCCAGCGCGCTCGTCAGCACCACCGCCAGCGCCGCCCCGGCGTTGAGCCCCAGAATATGCGGTTCGCCGAGCGGGTTGCGGATCGTGGATTGCAGCAGCACGCCCGCCACACCGAGCGCGGCCCCCGCCACCATCGCGGCGCAGAGGCGCAGCAGTCTGAGCTTGATGATGATGTTATGGTCGAAATTGCGCGGATCGAAGTGGAGGATGGCCTCCACCACCGTTTGCGGGGCGATAAAGCGGGCGCCGATCCCCAGATGGGCAATCGCGCCGGTTGCAAGCAGCAGGGCGAACATCAGGAAAGCCAGAGAGGTGCGCATCATGGCTGTTTTGCGACCTGGCGAAACGGCATAAAGAACGGTTTACCGGTCAGCGGATTGATGGACATATGCACGTCGACATCAAACACCGCTTTAATCAGCTCCGGCGTGCAGGCGTCCCCTTCATGCAGTACGCCCTCGACTTTTCCCTGGCGTAAAAAGACCAGCGAATCGCCGTAGCTCACGGCGAAGTTGAGATCGTGCAGCACCACCACCACGGTACGTCCGTGCTCGCGCGTCAGCGTATGCAGCAGTTCGAGGATCTCCACCTGGTAGCGGAGATCGAGGAACGTGGTGGGTTCATCCAGCAGGATATAGGGCGTTTGCTGCGCCAGCGCCATGGCGATCCAGCAGCGCTGACGCTGGCCGCCGGACAGGCTTTCGACGGGCATGTGGGCAAACTCGGCCGTGCCGGTCAGGCGCAGGGCCTCCTCCACCGCCTGCTCGTCCTCGTCGCTCCACTGGCGCATAACGTTCTGCCAGGGAAAACGCCCGCGCGAGACCAGCTCAAAGACGGTTAACCCTTCCGGCAGCAGCGGAGACTGCGGCAGGATGCCAAGCTGGCGGGCGACGGCTTTCGTCGGCTGCGCGTGGATCGCCTTGCCGTCGAGAACCGCCGCGCCGCCAAGCGGCTGAAGCAAACGCGCGATGGTACTCAGCAGCGTGGATTTTCCGCAGCCGTTCGCCCCCACCAGAACGGTGATTTTCTGCTGGGGGATCGCAAGAGAAATATCATCAACGATGATTTTTTTCTGATAACCGGCAGAAAGATTCTCCAGAACCAGACCCGGTTTTGTCGTGTTGTGAGCCACGTGCATGCCAACGTAATAAAAAAGGGAAACAAATATAAATAAAAATCATTCTCTTTTGAGAGTTTGAGGCCGCGCCATGTAGTAGTCAAGGGAAGAAACACCCTGAAAAAAACAGGGGTAACGGTGTGCTACTACACTGGCCAGTAAAACAATAAAGACTTAATTTTCAATTGATTAATTGATTCCCCCTGTGCTTTTCCGTTACGTTTCAGAGATGTAGCCGATTTTTAGCTTTTTTCATTTACTACTACATTTCCGCATGATTGAATGATTCTCAATTACATGTTCGATGCCAGTTCTGGCTAACGGGCAGACCATAAAGGGCAATGACTCACAGGTTCTTCCGTGAAGCACCTTCACGGATATTTTGGGATAACAGTTGTAATGGCTACGTTCACACCTTCACTCTCTGGGATAAAAGGGCGCGCGCTCTTTTCACTGCTGTTTATGGCGCCGCTGTCGCAGGCAGCAGACACCACGGCTAAAGACGGCGAAACGCTTACCGTCACCGCCGATCCAAATGCTACGGCGGAGGCCACCAACGGCTACCAGCCGCTGAATACCTCCACCGCCACGTTGACCAACATGCCGATGCTGGATATCCCGCAGGTGGTGAATACCGTCAGCGATAAGGTGCTGGCGGATCAGCACGCCACCACGCTGGATGAAGCGCTCTATAACGTCAGCAACGTGGTGCAGACCAACACCCTGGGCGGTACGCAGGATGCCTTCGTACGCCGCGGGTTTGGCGCAAACCGCGACGGCTCGATCATGACCAACGGCCTGCGCACCGTGCTGCCGCGCAGCTTTAACGCCGCAACCGAACGCGTGGAGGTGCTGAAAGGCCCGGCCTCAACGCTGTACGGCATTCTCGATCCGGGCGGCCTGATTAACGTCGTCACGAAGCGCCCGGAGAAAATCTTCGGTGGCTCGATTTCTGCCACCTCTTCCAGCTTTGGCGGCGGCACCGGACAGGTCGATGTCACCGGTCCGATTGAGGGCACGCGCCTGGCGTATCGCCTCACGGGCGAGTATCAGGACGAGGATTACTGGCGCAACTTCGGCAACGAACGCAGCACGTTTATCGCCCCTTCGCTGACCTGGTTCGGCGACGATGCCACCGTGACCGTGCTCTATTCGCATCGCGACTATAAGACGCCGTTCGATCGCGGAACGATCTTCGATCTCAACACTAAAAAGGCCGTCGACGTCGATCGCAAAACCCGCTTTGACGAGCCGTTTAACGTGACCGACGGGCAGTCCGATCTCGCTCAGCTTAACGCGGAATACCGCCTCAACAGCCAGTGGACCGCGAAGTTCGACTACAGCTACAGCCAGGATAAATACAGCGACAACCAGGCCCGCGTCATGGCCTACGATTCAAAAACCGGCACCCTGACCCGCCGGGTGGATGCAACTCAGGGCTCGACCCAGCGCATGCACAGCACCCGTGCGGATCTGCAGGGCAACGTGGATATCGCGGGCTTTTATAATGAGATCCTCACCGGCGTGTCGTATGAAAATTACGATCTGCTGCGCACGGACATGATGCGCTGTAAGAACGTCAAAGGTTTCAATATCTATAATCCGGTTTACGGCAAACTCGACGAGTGTACAACCGTCTCCGCCGCTGACAGCGACCAGACGCTCAAGCAGGAGAGTTACTCGGCCTACGCCCAGGATGCCCTGTACCTGACGGATAAATGGATTGCCGTCGCCGGGCTGCGCTACCAGTATTACACCCAGTACGCGGGCAAAGGTCGTCCGTTTAACGTCAATACCGATAGCCGCGACGAGCAGTGGACGCCGAAGCTGGGGCTGGTTTACAAACTGACGCCAGCAGTCTCGCTGTTTGCCAACTATTCGCAGACGTTTATGCCGCAGTCGTCTATTGCGAGCTACATTGGCGACCTGCCGCCGGAAACCTCAAACGCGTACGAAGTAGGCGCAAAGTTCGATCTGTTCGACGGCATAACCGCCAATATCGCGCTGTTTGATATTCACAAGCGCAACGTGCTGTACACCGAAAGCATCGGGGGCGAAACCATTGCCAAAACCGCGGGCCGCGTGCGATCTCAGGGCGTGGAGGTGGATCTTGCCGGCTCACTGACCGAGAACACCAATATTATCGCCAGCTACGGCTATACCGACGCGAAGGTGCTTGAAGACGCGGATTACGCGGGTAAACCGCTGCCGAACGTGCCGCGCCATACCGGCTCCCTGTTCCTGACGTACGACATTCATAATGCGTTTGCCGGGAATACCCTGACGCTCGGCGGCGGCGGGCACGGCGTTAGCCGCCGCTCGGCGACCAACGGTGCGGATTATTATCTGCCGGGCTATTTCGTGGCGGATGCGTTTGCGGCGTATAAGATGAAGCTGCAGTATCCGGTGACGCTGCAGGTGAACGTGAAGAACCTGTTTGATAAGACCTACTACACGTCGTCGATTGCGACCAACAACCTGGGCAACCAGATTGGCGACCCGCGCGAAGTGCAGTTTACGGTGAAGATGGAGTTTTGATGTAAAAAAGTCCGGTGGCGCTAATGCTTACCGGGCCTACGATCCATTCCCTCTCCCTGTGGGAGAGGGTTAGGGTGAGGGTATCAGGCCTCAATATCCGCCATATCCCCTTTCTCCTGCAGCCAGTTACGTCGGTCTTCCGAACGTTTCTTGGCGAGGAGCATATCCATCACGGCGTTGGTTTGCTGTTCGTCTTCGTCGCTGATCGTCAGCTGCACCAGGCGGCGCGTGTTCGGATCCAGCGTCGTTTCGCGCAGCTGCATCGGGTTCATTTCGCCCAGCCCTTTAAAGCGCTGCACATTTGGTTTGCCCTTCTTACGCTTAAGCTGCTCCAGCACGCCCGCCTTCTCTTCTTCCGTCAGCGCGTAGTACACCTCTTTGCCGAGGTCGATACGGTAGAGCGGCGGCAGCGCCACGTGGACGTGACCGTTTTTCACCAGCGTGCGGAAGTGCTTTACAAACAGCGCGCACAGCAGCGTGGCGATGTGCAGACCATCGGAGTCCGCATCCGCGAGAATGCAGATCTTGCCGTAGCGCAGCTGGCTCAGATCCTCACTGTCGGGATCGATGCCGATCGCAACGGAGATGTCGTGTACTTCCTGCGAGGCCAGCACTTCGTCTGAAGAGACTTCCCAGGTGTTCAGGATCTTACCCTTGAGTGGCATGATCGCCTGATATTCACGATCGCGCGCCTGTTTGGCCGACCCACCCGCCGAATCCCCTTCCACGAGGAACAGCTCGGTGCGGTTGAGATCCTGCGCGGTGCAGTCCGCCAGCTTGCCCGGCAGCGCAGGGCCGCTGGTCAGCTTTTTACGCACCACTTTCTTCGCGGCACGCAGACGACGCTGGGCGCTGGAGATGGCCATTTCAGCCAGCATCTCAGCAGCCTGAACGTTCTGGTTCAGCCACAGGGTAAACGCATCTTTCACCACGCCGGAGACGAACGCCGCGCACTGGCGCGATGACAGACGTTCTTTGGTCTGACCGGCAAACTGCGGATCCTGCATCTTCACGGAGAGCACGTAGGCGCAGCGGTCCCAGATATCTTCCGCCGAGAGCTTCACCCCGCGCGGCAGAATGTTGCGGTATTCGCAGAACTCACGCATCGCGTCCAGCAGTCCCTGACGCAGGCCGTTGACGTGGGTACCGCCGAGCATGGTTGGGATCAGGTTGACGTAGCTTTCGGTCAGCAGCTCGCCGCCTTCCGGCAGCCACAGCAGCGCCCAGTCCACCGCTTCGGTATCACCGCTAAAGTTACCGACAAACGGTTTTTCCGGCAGCGTCGGCAGGCCGTTTACCGCTTCGCACAGGTAGTCGTTCAGGCCATCGGCGTAGCACCAGGTCTGCTCGGTGTTGTTGACGTGATCTTTAAAGGTAATTTCCACGCCCGGGCACAGTACCGCTTTGGCTTTCAGCAGGTGCGTCAGACGAGAAACGGAAAAGCGCGGGCTGTCGAAGAAGCTTTCGTCAGGCCAGAAGTGGACGCTTGTGCCGGTGTTGCGTTTAGCGCACGTGCCGACAACCTGCAGATCCTGCACCTTCTCGCCGTTTTCAAACGCGATGTTGTACACCTGACCGTCGCGACGGACGTTCACTTCCACGCGTTTGGACAGGGCGTTCACCACGGAAATCCCCACGCCGTGCAGACCACCGGAGAACTGATAGTTCTTGTTGGAGAACTTACCGCCCGCGTGCAGTCGGCAGAGAATCAGCTCAACGGCAGGCACGCCCTCTTCCGGGTGGATGTCCACCGGCATGCCGCGACCGTCGTCGATGACCTCCAGCGACTGATCGGCGTGCAGGATGACGTCAACGCGCTTGGCATGGCCCGCCAGCGCTTCGTCCACACTGTTATCAATAACTTCCTGGCCCAGATGGTTCGGGCGCGTCGTATCGGTATACATCCCCGGGCGGCGGCGAACCGGCTCAAGCCCGGTGAGTACCTCAATGGCATCAGCGTTATAGGTTTGCGTCATGATTTAAACTAGCAATTCGCATTGATTGTCAGTGGCTGTGCAGTCCAAGAAAATCGACAATCTGGGTGAAATGATCCTCAAAGCCCGTGAAAGCATGGTTTCCGCCCTCTTCTATAGTCTGGCGGCAGGAGGCGTAATACGCCACTGCCTGGCGGTAATCCAGCACTTCATCACCCGTCTGCTGCAGCAGCCAGATGAGATCCGGCGCTTCAAGCGGGTCGACCTGCATAACTTTGAGATCGTAAATATGGCGTGACTCTAGCACATATTGCTGCCCGGTGTAGGGGTTCTCGTTTTCGCCAAGAAAGTCCCTCAGCAGCTCAAATGGCCGTACCGCCGGATTAACCACAACGGCGGGCAGCATAAAGCATTGTGAGAGCCAGGTGGCATAGTACCCGCCCAGCGATGAGCCAACTACGCCAAAGGATTCACCGCCGTGTTCAAGCACGATCGATTCGAGCATTTCCGCCGCCTCCGCCGGATACGGCGGCAGCTGCGGGATAATCATCTCAACGTGGGGGTGATGCTCGCTCAGCCACTGGCGAAACTGCGTCGCTTTTGCGGAGCGCGGCGAGCTGTTGAATCCGTGCAGATAAAGGAGCGTAGACATCAGTAGCCTTCTGAAGCGGTATCCGGGCGGAACTCTGCGCCTGCCAGACGGCAGACTTCCGTGGTCAGCGTGCCGTCGGCATGCAGTTCCAGCCAGCGCCAGCCTGGCGCGATGGTATCCAGCGTAAAGTTGGCGCAGTGCGGCTTAAACTGCACACAGGTTGACGGCGTCGCCAGCATGCGGCGTCCGTTCCAGTCGAGATCCTGTTCCTGATGGATGTGTCCGCACAGCAGGTGTTTCACGCGCGGGTATTTCGCCAGCACGCTATCCAGCGCCGCGGAGTTACGCAGGCTGTGCTGATCCAGCCAGCTGCAGCCTGCCGGCAGCGGATGATGATGGAGCAAAAGCAGCGTATGACGTTCAGGTTCGGCAGCCAGTTTGGTCTCCAGCCAGTCGAGTTGAAACTCGCTTAATTCACCGTGCGGGACGCCAAATACCTGGCTGTCCAGCAGCAGGATCTGCCACTGTTCACCCGCAAATACGCACTTCGCCGGAGAAATCCCCGCATCCTGAAGGGAGCTGTACATTGCGGGCTGGAAATCGTGGTTTCCGGGCAGCCAGACGCAAGGCACGCTAAAGCTCGCGATGCCTTCAGCAAAATGCTGGTAGGCCGCGGAGGACTGGTCCTGCGCCAGATCGCCCGTTGCGACAATCAGGTCGCAGTCGCGATGTTCAGCGTGAATGGCGCTCAGTACCGCCTGATAACTCTCCCAGGTATTAACCCCCAGCAAAGTTTCATGCTTTTCGGCAAAAAGGTGGGTATCGGTGATTTGTAATATCCTGACTGGCGCCCCACCAGCAACAGTCAGGTTCAACAGGCTTTCCAAATGGTGTCCTTAGGTAGGTTTATGACGCTAACAAACCGGAATCGCCATTGCTCCATGTGCTAAACAATATCTTAGCCAGTCGGCTAAAAACTGGTTAATTTGATGCTTTTCGTCGCGTTGATGCAACTTTTTATTCGGATAATCATACCGCGCCTTGAAGCGAAAGATCTGCTGACTTGAACACACTTCAGCGACCATCGCGTCATGATAGAGACGCACCGTCATTGACGGCAGGCTCCAGTAGCTGATGCTGGGCGCTGTTTGTTCTATTTCCACCAGCGTAGTGTAGCGCGTTGATTCTGTTATCGTTAACCGATACTGCGCGTTGCTCACCTGATAGCTTACCGTTTCGCCGGGTGCGTCGTTTCTCGGCAGCAGGCGGCGCAATTGTGCGAAATTGGTTTCGCACAGGCGCATCATTTCTGGGAAGTCAGGCGTATAGCGCTTCATTTTTTCCACTCGTTTCGTAATGTCTGATAATGCAGCTGCAGCCATTGCAGGGCGATGACAGACGCTGCGTTGTCGATTTTCCCCTCTTCTACCCACTGATAAGCCTGTTCCCGGCTCACCACATGAACCCGAATATCTTCGTTTTCATCAGCCAGACCGTGAATGCCTTCTGCGGTCGTGGCGTCCACTTCGCCCACCATAATGGATAAGCGTTCGCTGGTGCCACCCGGACTCGCCAGATAGCTCAACACCGGTTTTGTGCGACCTACCACCAGCCCGGCCTCTTCCAGCGCCTCGCGCCGGGCGACGTCCTCGACCGACTCGCCTTCTTCGATCATCCCGGCCACCATCTCCAGCAGCCACGGGCTTTCACTGGTGTCATACGCGGCAATGCGGATCTGCTCCACCAGCACGACTTCGTCACGCACTGGGTCAAAGGGTAGCAAGACAGCCGCATGCCCGCGCTCAAAAATTTCACGTCTGATTTCGCCGCTCATTTCACCGTTGAACAGGCGATGCCTGAAACGGTAAAGATCCATCGAAAAAAAACCGCTATAAAGCGTTTCTCGTGCAATAATTTCTACATCGTTTTTGGCGAATGTCACGGGCAACTTTTCTGGTTTTTGCATGAGTCGAGTCCTGGTAGCAATGGTGATGAAATTATGAATTTCAAGGCTGTTTGGCTGCCGTTTGTAAGGCTATATGGTAGATTGGTGCAAATTACCGCCAGATGGCACGTAACGCCAACCTTTTGGTGTGGATGATTCTGTTAGAATCGGCAATTATTTTTTAATTAGATCAGCGCTAATACTGCTTCACAACAAGGAATGCAAATGAAGAAATTGCTCCCCATCCTTATCGGCCTGAGCCTGACGGGCTTCAGTGCAATGAGCCAGGCGGAAAACCTGTTACAGGTCTACCAGCAGGCACGTCTGGGCAACCCTGATTTACGTAAATCAGCGGCCGATCGTGATGCTGCGTTTGAAAAGATTAACGAAGCGCGTAGCCCACTGCTGCCGCAGTTAGGTTTAGGTGCAGATTATACCTACAGCAACGGTTTCCGCGACGCTAACGGCGTTAACTCCAATGCTACCAGCGCCTCACTGCAATTAACACAGACGCTGTTTGATATGTCCAAATGGCGCGCCCTGACCCTGCAGGAAAAGAGCGCGGGCATCCAGGATGTGACCTATCAGACCGACCAGCAAACGCTGATCCTGAATACTGCCACCGCGTACTTCAACGTGCTGAGCGCCATTGATGCGCTCTCCTACACCGAAGCGCAGAAACAGGCGATCTACCGCCAGTTGGATCAAACCACCCAGCGCTTCAACGTGGGTCTGGTGGCGATCACCGACGTGCAGAACGCCCGTTCACAGTACGACACCGTGCTGGCCAACGAAGTGACCGCGCGTAACAACCTCGACAACGCGCTGGAATCCCTGCGCCAGGTGACCGGGAATTACTATCCTGAGCTGGCTTCCCTGAACGTCGACAGCTTCAAAACGGATAAGCCGCAGGCCGTTAACGCCCTGCTGAAAGAGGCGGAAAACCGCAACCTGACGTTGCTGCAGGCGCGTCTGAGCCAGGACCTGGCCCGCGAGCAAATTCGTCAGGCGCAGGACGGCCATCTGCCAACCCTGAGCCTGAGCGCGTCCACCGGCGTTTCTGACACGACCTACAGCGGCTCTAAAACAAATTCTGCCCAGTATGACGACAGCAATATGGGTCAGAACAAAGTGGGCCTGAGCTTCTCTCTGCCGCTGTACCAGGGCGGTCAGGTAAACTCTCAGGTGAAACAGGCGCAGTACAACTTTGTTGGCGCGAGCGAGCAGCTGGAAAGCGCGCACCGCAACGTGGTGCAGACCGTGCGTTCGTCCTTCAACAACGTGAACGCGTCTATCAGTAGCATCAACGCCTATAAACAGGCCGTTGTGTCTGCACAGAGCTCCCTGGACGCGATGGAAGCGGGTTACTCGGTCGGTACACGTACTATCGTTGACGTGCTCGACGCGACCACCACGCTGTACAACGCGAAACAGCAGCTCTCCAGCGCACGTTACCAGTACCTGATTAACCAGCTGAACATCAAGCAGGCGCTCGGTACGCTGAACGAGCAGGATCTGCAGATGCTGAACAGCGCGCTGGGCAAACCGGTCTCTACCTCGCCGGACAGCGTTGCGCCGGAGAACCCGGAGCAGGTTGCCGCCGTTGATAACTTCAACGCTAACGGCAGCGCCCCTGCCGCACAGCCAGCGGCCGCGCGTAGCACGGCACCTGCAAGCAGCGGTTCTAACCCGTTCCGTAACTAAGAGTGTTATCACGCCCTCTCTCACCGGGAGAGGGCGCAGCTGAATCACACCCGAACGTAAGCCAACGTAAAGATCCCCCTGATTCCGCCCCTCTTCGCTTCATTTTCAACCACTCATCCACTATCCTGAGCGTTATTACCACTGGGTCCTGGAAGACAAACATGAAACGGACAAAAACGATCAATCACGCGTCGTTCCGCAAAAGCTGGAACGCACGTCATCTCACCCCTGTTGCGCTGGCAGTAACCGCGGTCTTTATGCTGGCAGGCTGTGAGAAAAACGACGAAACGGTTTCGCTGTATCAAAACGCGGACGACTGCTCCGCCGCAACCGGCCAGACAGCAGAATGTAAAACCGCCTACACCAACGCCCTGAAAGAAGCGGAACGCACCGCGCCGAAATACGCCTCGCGCGAAGACTGCGTGGCGGAATTTGGTGAAGGACAGTGTCAGCAGACGCCAGCTCAGGCAGGTACTGCGCCGGAAAATCAGGCGCAGGCGCAGTCCAGCGGCAGCTTCTGGATGCCATTAATGGCAGGCTACATGATGGGCCGCCTGATGGGCGGCGGTGCGGGCTATCAGCAGCAACCGCTGTTTAGCTCGAAAAACCCGGCCAGCCCGGCTTATGGTCAATATACCGATGCCAGCGGCAAAGGCTATGGCGCAGCGACCCCGGGCCGCACCGTGACCGTCCCGAAAACCGCGATGGCGCCGAAGCCTGCGACCACCAGCACCATCACCCGCGGTGGGTTCGGTGAGTCTGTGGCGAAACAGACCAGCATGCAGCGTAGTGCAACAGGCACTTCCACTCGCTCAATGGGCGGCTGATCATGGAACGAGTCGGTATTACCGAGCGCCCGGACTGGCGCGAAAAAGCCACTGAATACGGTTTTAACTTCCACACCATGTACGGCGAGCCGTACTGGTGTGAAGATGCTTACTACAAACTGACGCTCGACCAGGTGGAAAAACTGGAAGAGGTGACGGCCGAGCTGCACCAGATGTGCCTGAAGGTGGTGGATAAAGTCATCAACAGCGACGAGCTGATGACTAAATTCCGTATTCCGAAGCACACCTGGAGTTTCGTTCGTCAGTCGTGGAAAACGAATCAGCCTTCGCTTTACTCTCGCCTCGATCTAGCGTGGGACGGCGTGGGTGAGCCGAAGCTTTTAGAAAACAACGCGGATACGCCGACCTCTCTTTACGAAGCGGCATTCTTCCAGTGGATTTGGCTGGAAGATCAGATGAACGCCGGAAACCTGCCGGAAGGTAGCGACCAGTTCAACAGCCTGCAGGAAAAGCTGATTGAGCGTTTCGCCGAACTGCGGGAGCAGTTTGGCTTCAATCTGCTGCATCTTGCCTGCTGTCGCGACACGGAAGAAGACAGGGGCACGGTACAGTATCTGCAGGACTGCGCAGCCGAAGCGGAAGTGGCGACTGAATTCCTCTATATCGAAGATATTGGCCTGGGGGAAAAAGGTCAGTTTACGGATATGCAGGATCAGGTGATCAGCAACCTGTTCAAGCTCTATCCGTGGGAATACATGCTGCGTGAAATGTTCTCCACCAAGCTGGAAGACGCGGGCGTGCGCTGGCTGGAACCGGCGTGGAAGAGCATTATCTCCAATAAAGCCCTGCTGCCGATGCTGTGGGAGATGTTCCCGAACCACCCTAACCTGTTGCCAGCTTACTTTGCCGAAGATGAGTTCCCACCGATGGAGAAATACGTCGTTAAGCCTATCTTTTCCCGCGAAGGCGCGAACGTCTCCATTATCGAAAACGGTAAAACGCTGGAAGCGGTTGAAGGTCCATACGGTGAAGAAGGGATGATCGTCCAGGAGTTTTATCAACTGCCGAAATTTGGCGACAGCTATACGCTGATCGGCAGCTGGCTTATTAACGATCAACCTGCCGGGATCGGCATCCGCGAAGATCGCGCGTTGATTACGCAGGATCTGTCACGGTTCTATCCGCATATTTTTGTTGAATAAAACTTGCCCGGTGGCGCTACGCTTACCGGGCATGTTTTTTACCCCACCTGCACCGACAGCATACTCAAACTGCCCATTTCAATGCCGTCAACCGGAATGGTAACCGGCTCCTGACCGTCCCATGCACCTAACACATACAGCAGCGGCAGGAAGTGTTCCGGCGTCGGGTTAGAGAGCGAACCGCCTTCGTGATCCAGATAGTTCACTAACGGATGCTTCTCAACCGGGCCTTGCCAGGTCAGGTTCGCTTTGACGTAGGCGTTAAAAGCGCTCGCCCACGGGTATGGCGTGTTCTCACCGTGCCAGCGCGCCGTACGCAGGTTATGCACCACGTTGCCGCTTGCCACCAGCATGATGCCCTCATCACGCAGGGTCGCCAGTTTGCGGCCCATTTCCAGATGCCAGGCCGCCGGTTTAGTGCTGTCGATGCTTAACTGCACCATCGGAATATCTGCATCAGGGTACATCTTAATCAGTACGCCCCACGAGCCGTGGTCAAAGCCCCAGGCTTCTTTATCCAGCGCCACTGGAACAGGTGCGAGCAACTCTACCAGCCGCTGTGCCAGCGCAGGCGAGCCGGGAGCCGGATAATGCGTATCATACAGCGCCTGCGGGAAGCCGCCGAAATCATGAATGGTTTTAGGCGCTTCCATGGCCGTTACGCCGGTACCACGGGTAAACCAGTGCGCAGACACCACCACAATCGCCTTCGGACGCGGCAATGTCTCCCCCAGATGACGCCAGGCGCGGGTATAAACGTTGTCTTCCATAACGTTCATTGGGCTGCCGTGGCCTAAAAACAGTGCAGGCATACGAGAAGAAGACATGGTGGTATCCTTAGAGAAGGTGTCAATTTGATGGTTCTACATTACGCGCATTCAGGTGAAGATAAACGCAGATAACCGTGAAGATCATCATCAGGAAATTTGAACGTAAGATATCGCTTAAGGAGAGTGCATGTCAGTACCCTTAATTTTGACCGTGCTTGCGGGTGCCGCGACCTTTATCGGTGCGTTCCTCGGCGTGCTCGGGCAAAAACCGTCTAATCGTCTTCTGGCGTTCTCGCTGGGCTTCGCCGCTGGCATCATGCTGCTTATCTCGCTGATGGAGATGCTGCCAGCAGCACTTCACACCGAGGGCATGTCTCCGGTTCTGGGCTACGGCATGTTCATCGTCGGCCTGCTGGGCTATTTTGCGCTCGACCGTATGCTGCCCCACGCCCACCCTCAGGATTTGATGCAAAAAAGCGTTACTCCAATCCCCGGCAACATCAAGCGCACGGCGATCCTGCTGACGCTGGGTATCAGCCTGCACAACTTCCCGGAAGGTGTCGCCACGTATGTCACGGCCAGCAGCAATCTGGAAATGGGATTTGGTGTCGCGCTGGCGGTAGCCTTACACAATATTCCTGAAGGACTTGCCGTGGCCGGGCCGGTTTATGCCGCAACGGGTTCAAAACGTACTGCCGTCTTCTGGGCGGGGATTTCCGGGATGGCCGAAATTCTCGGCGGCGTGCTGGCGTGGCTGATCCTTGGAAGCCTCGTCTCCCCTGTCGTGATGGCGGCGATTATGGCTGCCGTGGCCGGGATTATGGTTGCGCTCTCCGTAGATGAGCTGATGCCACTGGCGAAAGAGATCGATCCTAACAATAATCCCAGCTATGGCGTGCTGTGCGGCATGTCGGTGATGGGGCTAAGCCTGGTTCTGCTGCAAACGGCAGGTATAGGCTGACACGGATGCCCTCATCGATGAGGGCAATTCTTTGATGCGCCCCAGCGCAGCCGTTGCATTTTACACTGTCTGCGGCTCTGTATTTACAATTGGAAAATCAAGAGTTTTTATGGATATTTTTAAGCGCAATATTTCCCGATTAAATTGCGCTTAAAAAACCGCTGCTGCATGAAATATTAACCGGTTACGATAGTAATAAATTATATATTAACCTCCTCTAAAAATATCTTTAAGCCTCATTAATCGTAAAAGCCCCCCTCAACCCGTTATACTTTGCGAGCATTCTGAAAATTAATATTCAGATTATGAATTCAATTGAAAAAGGATATTTTCATGTATATGGGTAAAAAAGTACTGTTAGCGGTTGCGATGGCTGCCATCGTTTCGGGTTCTGCTTTTGCTGATGACCAGGGTTCCGGCAAAATCAAATTCAAAGGCGTGGTCATTGATGCACCGTGCAGCATTGCACCAGACAGCGTTGATAAAGAAGTGGACCTGGGTGAAGTCACCACTGCCGTTATCAATGCCAACAAAAAGTCTACCGCTGTTCCGGTTGATATCAATCTGGAGAACTGCCAGCTTGACGATCCGGCGGACGAAACGGATACGCCAGTAACCAAAGTTGACGTGACCTTCACCAGCGCAGCAACTGACGCTACTGACACCAGCCTGATGAGCAACACCTATGCAAGCGGTGCTCAGAACGTCGGTGTTCGTCTGCTGGACAACAACGAAGCCAACATCACCCTGGGTTCGGCTCAAACGGTCGATCTGCTGGCGGGTTCCACCACTCAGACTCTGCACTTCAAAGCATTAATGGAAGTTGCTCAGGGTAAAACTGCCACAGCGGGTCAGGTTGAAGCGACTGCCAACTATGTGCTGATGTACAAATAAGGCAATGCATCACGATAAAACCGGCTGGCATTATTTGCCAGCCGGTATGTGATATTATTTTGGTAACAGGATGATGACATATAAATTACAATCTAAAATCATCATTGCGTCCCTGTTAATGACGAAGATTGCCTCTGCCACCGAGTTTAATATCAATGCCATTGATAAAGACCAGCGGGGCAGCGTTGACCTCTCCCTTTTTAAAAATGAAATAGCGGTTACCCCTGGCAGCTATTTTGTTACCGTATCTATTAACGACACACCGCTGGCTAACGGCTGGCAGCTTAGCTGGAAAGAGGTAAATAACACGGTACAGGTGTGTATTCCTCCTGAGCTGGCGGATACGTTTGCCCTGAAAGAGGAAGTCCGCGACGCCTTACCCGAAAAAGAGGGATGCGTCGACTTTTCCTCCAGACCGGATATTACCTTTAATTTTGAACAAGCGACCCAGACGCTGAAGGTCACCGTACCCCAGGCATGGTTGCAGTACCGCGCCGCCGACTGGATGCCACCCGCAACGTGGGACAATGACGTACCGGGCGTGATTCTGGATTACAACCTGTTCGCCAGCCACTATCAGCCCAGCGACGGCAGCAGCACCAACAACGCCAACACCTATGGCACGGCGGGCGCGAATATGGGCGCATGGCGCCTGCGCAGTGATTATCAGTACAGCCAAACGCATACCGATGCAGGTTCGGATCATGACGGACGCTTTTCGCGCGTCTACATGTTCCGCCCTCTTCCTTCGCTTGGTGCTAAGCTGACGCTGGGTGAAACGGACTTCCAGTCCTCAATCTTTGACGCTTTTACCTATACCGGCGCCTCCCTGATCAGCGATGAGCGCATGCTCCCCTGGTCGCTGCGTGGCTATGCGCCACAAATTACCGGTATCGCGCAAACCAACGCGACCGTCACCGTCAGCCTGGCCGATCGCGTAATTTATCAAAGCAAAGTCCCACCTGGCCCCTTTGTTATTCAGGATCTTAACCAGTCCGTTCAGGGAACGCTGGACGTAAAAGTGACGGAGGAAGACGGGCGCGTCAGCACCTTCCAGGTCTCGGCGGAATCGGTGCCTTTTTTAACGCGTAAAGGGCAGGTTCGCTACAAGCTGGCGGCGGGTAAAGCGCGTAAAGACGCCTCTCATGACGTCGAAGACACCGGTTTTATGAGCGGTGAATTCTCATGGGGAATGCTGTCAAACACCTCGCTCTATGGCGGGACGCTTGCCGACGGGGATCATTACCGTTCCGTTGCCGCCGGGATCGGGCAAAATATGGCGCATCTGGGTGCCCTCTCTTTTGACGTCACGCAGGCCACCAGCCAGCTCCCCTTCCAGGATAGCCAGACGGGTTACAGCTATCGTTTTAACTACAGTAAGCGTTTCGATACCACCGGCAGCCAGCTTACGCTTGCCAGCTACCGCTACTCCGATCGGAAGTTCCTGAGCTATGCCCGCTTCCTTGATTATGACGACAACGATCGTCAGACAGAAAAGCAGACGTTGAGCGTAACGGCCAGCCAGTACATCAGCCCGTTATCGCTCAACCTCTACGTCAACGTACTGCGTCAGACCTGGTGGAATGAAGCCCCGTCCACGACGGGAAGCATTACCGTAGGCTATAACTTTGATCTGGGACGCTGGAAAAACCTCGGCGTCACCCTCTCCTGGAGCAAAACGCATTACGAAGATGAAGACGACGATACGCAGTTTTATCTTTCCCTGAGCGTACCGATCGATCCGGATCATCGTCTCAGCTACGATCTGCACAACAGCGATAGCCTGAGCCAAAATGTCTCCTGGTACGACACGTCCGATCGCAATAATACCTGGGGCGTCTCCGCGGGGACGGAGAGTGAACACGCGGACGCGGGCGCACAGATGAGCGGTAACTATCAGCATTATTCACCGTTTGGCGATCTGAATATCTCCGGAAGTTATAAAGCTGATGAATATAACTCCCTGAGCGCCAGCTGGAATGGCTCGTTTACCTCAACGGCCAAAGGCGCGGCGCTGCACCGTCGCAGCTACGGTAACGAACCGCGCGTGATGGTCAGCACCGACGGCGTCGGCAACATTCCGCTGAACATGTCGCGGGATGAAACCAACCGCTTTGGTATCGGCGTTTTACCGTCGGTTTCCAGTTACTCTCCCGCCAGCGTACAGGTCAATCTGGATAACCTGCCTGACGGCGTCGATGTGGACAACCGCATCACGACCACCACCTGGACCGAGGGGGCGATTGGCTACCGCCAGATTGCCACGCGCGCTGGCAACGATATTGCCGGCATTATCCGTACGCCAGCCGGCACTCCGCCGCTGGGCGCGATTGTTCACCTGCTGGAAAGTGACCAGCAAATCGGCATGGTCGCCGACGAAGGCCACGTCTGGCTGGGAGCAGTCGAGCCTGAACAACAATTCCGGGTAACGTGGGGTGACAATCAGCAGTGTCGCTTCTCGCTGCCTTCACACCTTGAAAACAGTATGCAGTTGATACTGCCATGCCAGTAAGAAACCATGATGAAACTGACCTCATTCACTAGCCTGTGCCTGATGTTAATCGGCACCGCATTTACCACCCACGCCGCCGTTAACCTGGACCGCACCCGCATTGTGTTTCCGGAAAGCGATAAGGCCAGCAGCCTCAAGATTGATAATCAGAGCAAAACGTTGCCTTATCTGGCGCTCTCCTGGATAGAAGATGAAAACGGACGCAAGGAGGACAGCCATTTTATGGCGCTTCCGCCGATCCAACGTCTTGAAGCGGGCGCCTCGTCTCAGGTCCGGATTGTGAAGCAGGCCGCGACCGCCCGGTTGCCGAAAGACCGGGAATCACTGTTTTATTTCAACCTGCGCGAGGTGCCGCCGAAAAGTTCCAGCGCGAGCGAGGAACGCAGCGTAATGCAGGTCGCGATGCAGAGCAGGATCAAACTGTTCTGGCGTCCCAAAGCGATCGCCAAAAAGGCAGGCGATCAGGCAGAAATGCGTATGGAAGTCACCGCAAACGCGAAAGGGCTCACCGTGCATAACCCTACGCCTTATTACATCACGCTGGCGTGGCTGAGCAAAAATGCGAAAACCATGCTGCCCGGTTTTGACAGCCTGATGATCGCCCCGTTTGCGACGGCGACAACCTCTACCGGTGACTATCACGGCAACTACTACAGCATTGGCTACATCGATGATTACGGTGCGCTGAAAAAGGTCGACGCGCAATGTTCAGGTACGGCGAAATGTACGCTCAGCGAGCATAAGGTCGATAAAGATGCGCAAGCTCGCTAATCTGCTGTTCCTGCTGCTGATATCCGCTCTGCCCGTAAGAGAAGCGCTGGCGCTGGACTGCTATCTTGGTGCTTCAGGCGGGCCGGTTGAAGAGACAAAAACCATCTCGCCCTTTGCTATCCCCAGCAACGCGCAGGTGGGGCAGAAAATCTGGGAATCAGATGACATTAAAATCCCGGTTACCTGCGATCACAACGTCACCAGCGGCTTTCAGCCGGAAGACGTTTACGCCTGGGTCAACCCTTACCCGGCCGCAACGGACCCTTACTATGAGCTTGGCGTAACCTACGAAGGTGTGGACTACGATGCCACGGGCCAGCCGAATGGCGTGGATACCCGCCAGTGTCTCGATAACAAGAACATCCTCATCTATACCCCGGCTCAGATCCGGCAGATGGGCTGGGAAAACCTGATCTGCTCCGGTAACCCGGATGACGTCCATACGACACGCACGTTTATTGCCCGCTTTCGCCTGTTTGTAAAAATTAAGGCGATTCCGCCTCACGGCTACGTGAGTTCGCTCGGCGATTACATCGTGGTGCAGTTTGACGGTAAAGGCGGGGTCAACCAGATGGCCGACGCGAAAAACCTGAAGTATCACATCAACGGCTTGCAAAACATTACCGTTCTGGACTGCGGGGCAACCTTCAGCATCTACCCTGAAAACCAGGAGATCGATTTTGGCACCTTCAGCGCTCGCGACATTGTGAACCAGAAAACGCGCGTTCGTGAATTTACGGTCAAAACCACCAAGGTGCAGGACGCGCAGTGCTCTGATGGATTCAAAATGGATTCGTCATTCTACACGAACGAAAAACTCAGCGCTGACGATACGGCGCTATTGATTGGCAACGGGCTAAAACTGCGTATTCTGAACGGAACGGATCCGTTTACCTTCAACCACTATCAGGAGTATGCCGACTTCACCGGGAGTACGTTGCAGTATGAGCAAAAGTACACGGCAGAGCTGTCGTGGGATGAGGGAAAAGCGATCCAGTCCGGACCGTTTGAAACCGTGGTGCTGTTTAAAATTAACTACCACTAGCGACAAAAAAGCCGGGTTTCCCCGGCTTTTTCACATCAGCGGTCTCAGCTGGCCTTGCGCTCGTGCGCCTGGCGGTATTCTACCAGATCTTCAATTGTGACAACCGGCATGTTGTGCAGACGCGCAAAGGTGATGCACTCTGGCGCGCGGGCCATGGTGCCGTCATCGTTGGTCAGTTCACACAGCACGCCCGCAGGCTTAAAGCCCGCCAGTGTCACCAGGTCGATCGTCGCTTCGGTGTGACCACCACGGGTCAGCACGCCGCCCGCCTGTGCGCGCAGCGGGAAGACGTGGCCCGGACGGTGCAGATCGGAGGGTTTCGCATCGTCAGCAATGGCGGCACGCACGGTGGTCAGACGGTCAGCCGCAGACACACCGGTGGTTACGCCATGCGCCGCTTCGATGGTCACGGTAAAGCCGGTACCAAAGGCGCTGGTGTTGTTCTCAACCATCATCGGCAGATCAAGCTGCTTACGACGATCTTCGGTAATACACAGGCATACGATGCCGCTGCCGTGACGGATGGTCAGCGCCATCTGTTCAACGGTCATGTTTTCGGCGGCGAAAATCATGTCGCCTTCGTTTTCACGGTTTTCATCGTCAAGCACCATCACACCGCGGCCTTCGCGCAGTGCATCCAGTGCATGTTCAACACGTTGAGTTGAAGTGCCAAAAGAGGAAAGTAGCGTCTGATTCATGGTAAAAAAAACCTCATTAACATTATGGTTACCAGAATCAGGGCAGTCTTAGGAGCGCCGTATAAGCGGCAAAAAGATAACGTGAGCGGGCCCATGCCCGACTGGATCGTTACTCTCTCCCATCCGGACTCTAACCGTCGGCCCCGGAATTACACCGGATCTGCTGACCTTTGAGAATTCACCCAAAGCGCTCGCGGGCTTTCAGCGCTAAGCTGATTTACCGCCGGTGGGGAATTTCGCCCCGCCCTGAGAATAAGCGAGATAACTATAACGCTATTGATTAACCTGGGCAATGCATAAGCTTCAAACAAATCTGCTTTATCCTGGGTCATGACGCGCTACAATGTTCATCAACACCGACTTATCAAGGGAAGCCATTATGATTGACCCGAAAAAAATTGAGCAGATCGCGCGTCAGGTTCATGAGTCCATGCCAAAGGGCATTCGTGAATTTGGTGATGACGTTGAGAAGAAAATCCGCCAGACGCTGCAGGCGCAGTTGGTTCGCCTTGATTTAGTCAGCCGCGAAGAGTTTGACGTGCAGACCCAGGTCTTGCTGCGCACCCGCGAGAAGCTGGCGCTGCTGGAACAGCGTCTGAGCGAGCTGGAAAACCGCAATGCGCCGGAAGAAGTGAAGCCAGCACCGGCCATTCCGCCGGTGGACGATCAGGAGTAAGTGCGGCCTGATGCCCTCTCCCACAGGGAGAGGGTGAAAAAAAACGGGCCAACTGGCCCGTTTTTTACTGACTGTCTTTCTGGATCTTCTTGATGATGTTGGTGGTTGAACACCCGTCCTCAAAATTGAGCACCATCACCTCACCGCCGTTGGCCCAGACCTCTTCGCTGCCTGCGATTTGCTCTGGCTTGTAATCGCCGCCCTTCACCAGCAGGTCTGGCAGGATCCCGGCAATCAGGCGCTGCGGGGTATCTTCTTCAAACGACACCACCCAGTCCACCGCTTCCAGCGCGCCAAGCACAATCATACGTTGCTCGAGCGGGTTCACCGGGCGCGTTTCGCCCTTCAGGCGTTTGGTCGACGCATCGCTGTTCACTGCCACAATGAGGCGATCGCCCAGCTTGCGCGCATTCGCCAGATACGACACGTGGCCCGCGTGCAGGATGTCAAACACGCCGTTGGTCATCACCACTTTTTCACCGCGCTTGCGCGCGGCGGCAACGGCCACCTTCAGCTCGTCTTCGGTCATGACGCCAAAACCGGTATCAGCACGCCCGCGCACCGCGTTTTCCAGCTCGATGGGCGAAACGGTTGAAGTACCCAATTTACCGACGACCACGCCCGCCGCGGCGTTTGCGAAGTAGCACGCCTCTTCCAGAGAGTTACCCGCGGCCAGCGTCGCCGCCAGCACGCCGATCACCGTATCACCGGCACCGGTCACGTCGTACACTTCCTGCGCCTGGGTTGGCATATGCAGCGGCGCCTTGCCCGGCTGCAGCAGCGTCATCCCCTGCTCGGAACGGGTGACCAGCAGCGCGGACAGCTCGAAATCAGCGATGATTTTCATGCCGCGCTCAACCAGCTCTTCTTCCGTTTTGCACTTGCCCGCCACCGCTTCAAACTCGGAGAGGTTTGGCGTCAGCAGGGTTGCGCCGCGATAGCGCTCAAAGTCAGTACCTTTCGGATCGATCAGCACCGGCACGCTGGCTTTACGCGCCAGCTGAATCATCGTTTGCACGCTCGCCAGCGCGCCTTTGGCGTAGTCAGACAGCACCAGCGCGCCGATGTTGCCCAGCGCCTGGTTAATGCGCTCGTGCAGCGGCTCGGGATCAACGCCTTCGAACCCTTCTTCAAAATCGAGGCGGATCAGCTGCTGGTTACGCGACAGCACGCGCAGCTTGGTGATGGTTGGGTGTGTCGGAACAGAAACGAAGTCGCACTTCACGTTCACGTCCGCCAGCGACTTGCTCAGCGCACGCGCCGCATCGTCAATGCCGGTCAGGCCCACCAGACGCGAATGCGCGCCCAGCGAGGCTATGTTCATCGCCACGTTTGCCGCGCCGCCGGGACGCTCTTCAATGGTGTCGACCTTAACCACCGGTACCGGCGCTTCAGGAGAGATGCGGCTGGTCGGCCCATACCAGTAGCGATCCAGCATCACATCCCCGACAACCATTACTCCAGCACGTTCAAACTCTGGCAGTGTTACTTTCATTCCTGACTCCAGAAAGATTCACAATTTGCGCGCGATAATATCACACTTGTTTTGTTACGCACGGCTCCACCAGCCATTTCTGCCAGCTTGCCGTCACCTGGGCGCGCTCTGCGGTAAAACAGTCCAGCGCCACGTGGCCCGGCTGTTCCTGCAATGCCAGGTGATGAAGCTCATCGCGCAGCGTGGTGTAGGCGCGGGTTAAGGCCTGCGCCTCCTGCTCGTCCATAATGTCGTTTTGCGCCAGCAGTTCCAGAATGCGCACGTTATCGGACCAGCGCGTCAGCTTCGGCTTGTCGTGGGCATGCAGTAGCACCAGGTACTGAGTGATGAACTCAATATCGGTAATCCCGCCCTCATCGGCTTTAATATCAAAGCGATCGCGATGTTTGTTACCCAAATGCGCGCGCATTTTCTCACGCATTTCACGCACTTCAGTTTGCAGGGTGCTGCCCTCTCGCGGGGTCGTCATGACTGACTTACGGATCGCATCGAACTGCGTTTTGAGCTGCGGATCGCCGTACACCACGCGGGCGCGCACTAACGCCTGATGTTCCCACGTCCAGGCTTCGTTCTTCTGATAATCGGCAAACGCGTCCGTCGAGGTGACCAGCATGCCTGCCGCGCCGGACGGGCGCAGACGCGCGTCCACCTCGTACAGAATGCCCGACGAAGTGCGGGTGCTGAACAGGTGCATGATGCGCTGGGCCAGGCGCAGGTAGAACTGCCGCCCGTCAATCTCACGTTCGCCGTCGGTCATCACGTCCGCCGGACAGTCGTGCAGGAAAATCAGATCCAGATCGGAGCTGTAGCCCAGCTCCCAGCCGCCCAGCTTGCCGTAACCAACCACGGCAAACCCTCGCCCCTCGCGGTCAGCAAGGTGCTTCGGCTGGCCGTAGCGGGCCACCATTTGCACCCACGCCTGGTGGACTACCGCGTCGATGATCGCCTCCGCCAGCCAGGTTAAGTGATCGCTCACTTTCATTACCGGCAGCGTACCGGCGATATCCGCTGCCGCTACGCGCAGCATCTGGGCCTGCTTAAACTGACGCAGCGCCTCCAGCTGCTGCTCTTCGTCCTCTTCCGGCACGCGCAGCAGATACTGGCGCAGCTCGTCGCGGTAGGCGTCCGTCGCCGTCGGCTGATAGAGCGTGTTCGGGTCGAGCAGTTCGTCCAGCAGCAGCGGGTATCGCGCCAGCTTGTTGGCTACCATCGGCGACGCGGCGCAGAGGGTAATCAGGTGCTTCAGCGCGCCGGGAAACTCGCTCAGCAGTTCAAGATAGGTGGTACGCGTGATAATCCCGCTCAGCAGCGGCATCATGCGCGACAGCGGCACTGGCGCATCCTCGCGGGAGCAGACGTCGCTCAGCAGGTGCGGCATCAGATGATCCAGCACCTGCCGACCGCGCGGGCCAATGGCGCGCTTGTTCAGTTCGAGACGAAAATCGGCAATCAAGGCCACCACGCGATGGCGGGCGTCGTCGCTTAAGTGCGCCAGCACCGGCGTGGTGTCATCTTCCTGAAGCGCGTCCTGCCACAGTTCGCGCCAGTGCTCGGAGAGCGCATCGTCCGGCGATTCACTTTCGTCGTCACCAATAAGGTCGTTAAAGATGCGGCGAACGCCTGCCATATGGGCATCCAGCCGTTCGGTCAACGTTGACCAGTCATCCACCCGCATGCCCCAGGCCAGGCGCGCCCGGTTCAGCTCATCGCCTGGCAACGTCTGGGTCTGTTCGTCGTTAATGCTTTGCAGCAGGTTTTCCAGACGGCGCAGGAACAGATAGGACTCGCGCAGGGTTTGCGCGTCGCCGTCCGGCAGCAAATGCAGTTGCTCAATGGCGCTCAGCGTCGGCAGCAGCGAGCGGGACTGCAGCGACGGCTCGCGCCCGCCGCGGATCAGCTGGAAGACCTGAACGATAAATTCGATTTCGCGGATGCCGCCCGCGCCAAGCTTGATGTTGTCCTTCAGGCCGCGACGGCGCACCTCGCGGGCGATCATCCCTTTCATATTGCGCAGGGACTGGATCACGCTAAAGTCGATGTAACGGCGGAACACGAACGGGCGCAGCATGGCACGCAGCTCATTGGCGTAAGCGTCGTCGCTGTCGCCCATGATCCGCGCTTTGACCATCGCGTAACGCTCCCAGTCGCGCCCCTGCTCCTGGTAATAATCTTCCAGCGCGGCGAAGCTCAGCACCAGCGGGCCGCTGTCGCCAAACGGGCGCAGGCGCATGTCCACGCGGTAAACAAAGCCGTCCTGCGTAGGCTGATCCAGCGCCTTAATCAGACGCTGCCCGAGTCGGGTAAAGAACTGGGCGTTATCCAGCTCGCGACGACCGCCTCGCGTGGCGCCATTCTCCGGCCAGGCAAAGATCAGGTCGATATCCGAGGAGAAGTTCAGCTCGCAGCCGCCCAGCTTGCCCATCCCCAGAATCAACAGCGGCTGCGGAACCCCTTCTTCGCTGCACGGCGTGCCCCACTCTTTACAGCAGGCGGCGTAGAGCCAGTCCCGCGCGGCGACAATCAGCGTCTGCGCCAGTTCGCTCAGCTGCTGCAAGGTGCTCTCTTCACTCACCAGCTCCAGCGCCTGCGCCCAGGCAATGCGCACCATCACCCGGCGACGGAACTGACGCAGAACGCGCATCAGCGTGGCTTCATCCGCCACCTCTGCCAGCGCGGTTTGCAGCCAGCCAGCATAGTGCCGCCACTCATCAGCCTGCGGCGGCGCGCTTTCCAGCTCTGCCAGCCAGTCAGGATTGGCGCTGACGCTCTCCTGCACAAAATCACTGAACGTGAGCACGCTTTTCGCCTGCTCGCTTAACGATGACGCGGGTAACCACTCGGGCAGACGTTCGCAAACGGTTTGCCAGTGCTGCTGTAACTGCGAAGAAAGCGGCATATCAGGGGTTCCTTGCCAGAATTAACGTTTTCCGCTGTGCAGCCAGTATGGATCCTGCGAAATGGCTTCGTTGCGGAAATGCTCGATCTCAATCTGCTGACGGGTCTCAATGGCATGCTTAAGCCCCTGCCAGTTCTCCAGCCAGGCCTGCGCCTTCACGCCCTCGTACGCTCCCGACAGAAGCAACATGCTGTCGATATTACGCGCCAGGCGGGGAAGCTGGTCGCCATACTGGTCGCCCAGCGGATGCGCGAAGGTGGTTCTCAGCTCGGCGGCGTGGCGGGAAAGATGGATATCCGCGAAGCGTTTAAAGTTGTCCGCGATTTTGGTCTGCGCTTTTGCATCGAGGAAGACGCGCCAGCCGCGCGTCACCAGAAACTCGGTCAGCGCCAGTTTTGCCGCGGCATTTTGCGGGCTATAAAGCGCGGTTTGCGCCGACACGTCGGAAAGCAGCAGCGTTTCGGTCTGGGTCAGCAGATCGCGTAAGTGAGCGCTAGCTTTACGCGGTACGATACCGCCAAACAGCGTCAGGGTATGACGCACCAGTCCGATAGCGGCCAGCACCTGTTTTTTGGCATTTTTGACGTTACGCGCCCACAGTTCTTCATGGTACTGCCATTGGGAGAGCGCCAGCTCCAGCGCCGCTTCCATGCCCTGTTCAATGCTGGCTTTCGGGACGACACGCAAAATCGGAGTCTCTCTCAGCACGCGTGGCGCATTTCCGGCAGCCAGGTGGTAGCCCCGCGCCGCTTTGCTCAAGCTGCCCTGACGTAAACCCGGCTGGCTTACCAGCTTGCGCGCCAGCTTCAGCACGTCGCTCGCATCGCCTTCCAGAAGTTCCAGCTCCAGCTCGCAGATCGGTTCCTGGAACTCACCCGCCTTCACCTCGCCTAAATCCAGCGCGATTTCAATGCGGCTCTTGCCTTCCGTCACCAGCCATTTCTCGCGAGCGAAATCGGTGCAGAACAGCGGCTGCACCTGCCCTGCCAGCGTGGCGGGCAGTTCGCCTTCCGGCCAGACTTCCGCCGGGAAACGTTCCAGCTCAAGTTCTGGCTTACTGATGTCGATATTGTATTCCGGGCGCTGATGCAAACCGCCGACCACGCGGCCGGCGATTTTCATCGTCATCTCGTAGCGTCCGTTCGCGCCGCGGATGCGCAGCCCCATATCGTGGTTGCGCAGCCAGTTGTCCGGCGTTTCGTAGTAGATGTTGAGCAACGGTACGGGTTCATGGTGCTCGCCGGAGAGCGTATTCAGATGCTGACGGAGCGCGTCAACGCTGTCTTTTTCGACGATAAATTTTAATTCGATTTCCTGAGCCATAGCCTTGTACTTTTGCGGGCGTCACAGACGCGTCAATGAGGGCGAACTTCCTCGCCATTTGTTTGTCAGTACATAGTATTTTGCGCCAAATTGCCATGCAATGAGCAATTTGTCGGGCGTAAATGTGTAGAGTCGTGACACAGATGATTCTGATTGCTGATGAATGCTTTGCGTAGAGACACTGTTGCCACTACTATCGTTCCACTTTTTATGAAAATAACGACTAATGATGCTTAAATTACGCCTGATTGGACTTACTTTACTCGCTTTAAGCGCCGCAACCGCAGTGCACGCTGAAGAGAAGCGTTACGTTTCTGACGAACTTAACACCTGGGTGCGCAGTGGCCCCGGAGATAATTATCGCCTCGTGGGCACGGTGAATGCCGGCGAGGAAGTCACCCTGTTGCAGACCAACGCGGAGACCAATTACGGTCAGGTTCGCGACAGTTCCGGCCGTACCTCCTGGATCCCAATGAAAGAGCTGAGCACCGTGCCAAGCCTGCGCACCCGCGTGCCGGATCTGGAAAACCAGGTGAAGACACTGACCGACAAGCTGAACAACATCGACGGGACCTGGAACCAGCGCACCGCTGAAATGCAGCAGAAAGTGGCGCAGAGCGACGGCGTGATCAACGGTCTGAAAGAAGAGAATCAAAAGCTCAAAAACGAGCTGATCGTCGCGCAGAAAAAAGTGAACGCCGCGAACCTGCAGCTTGATGACAAACAGCGCACCATTATCATGCAGTGGTTTATGTATGGTGGCGGCGTGCTGGGCGTTGGTCTGGTGCTGGGTCTGGTTCTGCCACATCTGATCCCAAGCCGTAAGCGTAAAGATCGCTGGATGAACTAATTCGTCTTCTCTGCCAGACTTACGTATCATTCTGGAAAAGAGAAAACGGGAGAGTTGGGCGTGAAGAGTTATCTGGTCGGTGGTGCGGTACGTGATGCGTTGTTAGGTCTGCCGGTCAAAGATAAAGACTGGGTGGTGGTGGGCGCCACCCCGGAAGAGATGCTCGACGCGGGCTACCAGCAGGTAGGCCGCGATTTTCCCGTGTTCCTGCATCCGAAAAGCCGGGAAGAGTACGCCCTGGCGCGTACCGAACGGAAATCCGGTTCCGGTTATACGGGCTTCACCTGCTACGCCGCGCCGGATGTGACGCTGGAGCAGGATCTGCTGCGCCGCGATCTCACCATTAACGCCCTGGCCCAGGACGAAAACGGCCATATCATCGACGCCTACGGCGGGCAGGACGACCTGCGCGATCGTCTTTTGCGTCACGTCTCCCCGGCATTTTCTGAAGATCCGCTCCGCGTGCTGCGCGTGGCGCGTTTTGCCGCGCGTTACGCGCATCTGAGCTTCCGTATTGCGGATGAGACGATGGCGTTGATGACGGCCATGACCGAGGCGGGCGAGCTGGAACACCTGACGCCGGAGCGCGTCTGGAAAGAGACGGAAAATGCCCTCACCACCCGCAACCCGCAGGTCTTTTTCCAGGTTCTTCGCGACTGCGGCGCGCTGAAGGTGCTGTTCCCGGAAATCGACGCGCTGTTTGGCGTGCCCGCACCGGCGAAATGGCATCCCGAAATTGATACCGGCGTGCACACGCTGATGACGCTGAGCATGGCCGCCATGCTCAGCCCTGAGGTGGACGTACGTTTTTCCACCTTGTGCCACGATCTCGGCAAAGGCTTAACGCCGAAAGAGTTCTGGCCGCGCCATCACGGGCACGGTCCGGCGGGGGTAAAGCTGGTTGACGGGCTCTGCCAGCGTCTGCGCGTGCCGAATGACATCCGCGATCTGGCAAAGCTGGTCGCCGAGTTCCACGACCTGATCCATACCTTCCCGATCCTGAAGCCCGCCACCATCGTGAAGCTGTTCGATAATATCGACGCCTGGCGCAAGCCGCAGCGCGTGGAGCAGATTGCGCTCACCAGCGAAGCGGACGTGCGCGGCCGCACCGGGTTTGAAGCGTCCGATTATCCCCAGGGGCGTTTGCTGCGCGAAGCGTGGGAAGTCGCAAAAGCGGTGCCAACGAAAGACGTGGTTGAGGCAGGATTTAAAGGCCCGGAGATTCGCGAGGAGCTAACCAAACGGCGGATTGACGCGGTTACCGCGTGGAAGGAAAAGCGTTGCCCTCAGCCGAAAGAGTGAGGGCAATCGGTTATCAGAAGAAGACCACGTACACCGCAGCCGCGACGATAAAGCGGTAGATCGCGAACGGAATGAACGAGATACGCTTAATCAGCTGCAGGAAGGTTTTGATGGCAATCAGCGCCACGATAAAGGCGGTGATAAAGCCCACGGCAAACATCGGAATATCGCCTGTGGTCAGGAAGCCAATGCTTTTGTAAAGGTCCAGCGCGGTGGCGCCCATCATCATCGGCACCGCCAGCAGGAACGAGAACTCGGACGCCGCGTAGCGGCTCACGCCCATCAGCATCCCGCCTGAAATGGTCGCACCTGAACGGGAGAAGCCCGGCCACAGCGCCAGACACTGGAAGCAGCCAATGATAAACGCCTGACGATAGGTCATATCGTCCAGGCCTTCCGCACGCGGGACTTTTGGCTTCAGCACTTCCGCGGCAATCAGCAGGAAACCGCCCACCACCAGCGCGTACATGACGTTAATCGGGTTAAACAGCGATTTAATGGTGTCGTGGAATACCAGCCCCAATACCACTGCCGGGATCATCCCGAGCAGGATGTGAATCAGCGTCAGGCGGCCTTTGCCCTCTCCTTCACGCTGCGGCAGACGGCCAAAGTGGATGCCGATCAGGCCAAACAGGCGACGCCAGAACATCACCACCACCGCCAGAATCGAGCCCAGCTGAATTACCACCTCAAACGTCTTTGCGGTATCGCCTTCGAAGCCCAGCAGATGGCCAACGATAATCATATGGCCCGTACTGGAAACCGGTAAAAACTCCGTCAATCCTTCGACCACACCCAGAATTGCCGCCACCAGCAGCGAGTGCATATCGCTCATCTATAAACCCCTAAAAAAAGATATAAAAAAACGGTCGCCCCTAACGGCTACCGTGAAAGATACAGCCTTAAGACCGATATAACCTAAAATGGTTTAGCAATTATGACGTTAATTGTTTCCTTTCAGATTTGTGCCACGCTCGATAATCACGCCTACGTTGGCCGCGCGCGCCACTGCCCCCGGCTTGCTCAGCTTAATGCGTACCCACGGTGAGTTGAATTTGGTCAGCAGCAGATCCGCCACCTCTTCCGCCACCCGTTCCACCAGCGCAAAACGCTGTCCTTCCACGTGGCCGATCACCGCTTCGCTGATGTCGGCATAGCTCAGACAGTCATTCACGTCATCGCTTTTTGCCGATTTGCGGTTATCCCATCCCATTTCGATATCGAACACCAGTTTCTGCTCGATGGTCTGTTCCCAGTCGTAAACACCAATTGTGGTGATTACCGAAAGTTGCTCTATAAATACAATATCCATCACGACCTGCCTGCTTTTTGGCTAAACCGGATACCACTTCCGGCGAATTATGCGTATTATCCACAGATGCTGAGAATACAGATACATTTTCAAAACGGAACAGCGTTATGAGTGCAATCGCGCCTGGAATGATCCTCCTCGCCTATCTTTGCGGCTCAATCTCCAGCGCCATTCTGGTCTGCCGCATTGCCGGGTTACCTGACCCGCGTGAAAGTGGTTCCGGGAATCCGGGAGCGACCAACGTGCTTCGAATTGGCGGCAAGGGAGCAGCCGTAGCGGTTTTGATTTTTGATGTTCTGAAGGGGATGCTACCCGTCTGGGGCGCGTATGCGCTGGGCGTCACGCCGTTCTGGCTGGGGCTCATCGCCATCGCCGCCTGCGTCGGCCATATCTGGCCCGTATTCTTCGGCTTTAAAGGCGGCAAAGGGGTGGCGACCGCCTTTGGTGCCATCGCGCCCATCGGATGGGACTTAACCGGCGTCATGGCCGGGACCTGGCTGCTGACCATTCTGCTGAGCGGCTATTCGTCGCTGGGTGCCATCGTCAGCGCGCTGATCGCCCCGTTTTACGTCTGGTGGTTTAAACCCCAATTCACCTTCCCGGTATCGATGCTCTCCTGCCTGATCCTGCTGCGTCATCACGACAATATCCAGCGCCTGTGGCGACGCCAGGAAACGAAGATCTGGACGAAGCTCAAGCGAAAGAAAAAAGATCCCGAGTAGGCGGTTAGTTATGCCTTATAACCAAATGTGATTTTTGTCACCTTCTGCCTGTGGTAACTGTTAGAGACACAACACAACCACACAAAAAGAAAATGGCAGAAATCACAGACACAACTCCCCTTTCAACGGCAGGAATTCCCCCTGATGGCGACATTCAGTGGGTGCGCAGTGCATCGGACGTTTCACGTCTCGTTAATGACGGCTCACAGGGCCGGGCTAACGCCCGGATCGTGGTGGGTATCGCTCTGGGCGGGATTTTCCTCGATGCCTACGATCTGGGCGCGCTGGCGTTCGGCATTAAAGACATTACCCGCGAATTTAACCTGACGCCCGCCGGTACCGGCATGGTGGCCTCGGCGATTACCTTTGGTGCCATTGTCGGGGCGCTGCTCGGCGGTTACCTCACGGATAAAATCGGGCGCTACCGCGTCTTTATGGCCGACATGGTATTCTTTGTCGTCGCCGCTATCGCCTGCGCGCTGGCCCCGAATGAATATGTGCTGGCGGGCGCGCGCTTTGTAATGGGCCTTGGCGTGGGGATCGACCTTCCCGTGGCGATGGCGTTCCTGAGCGAGTTTGCCAGGCTGAAAGGGCCGGGCAATAAGGCCTCCAGCGTCGCGATGTGGTGCCCTACCTGGTATGCGGCGATCAGCATCTCTTACCTTCTGGTTCTCTTTTTCTATGCAGTGCTGCCGGAAAGCCACAGCGACTGGCTCTGGCGTTTGATTCTCGGCTTTGGTGCAGTACCCGCGCTGGTGATTATCGCCATCCGCAGCCGCTATATGAGCGAATCGCCGGTCTGGGCGGCGAATCAGGGCAACCTGAAAGAGGCGGCGTCCATTTTGCGGCAGTCGTACAATATTAACGCTCACGTCCCGCAGGATGCGCTCACCCAGCCTGCGCCTGTCGTGAATAAAGCCAAATGGTCGAACTATCTGAACCTGTTCCGCGGCATCTATCTGCGGCGTACCACGCTCGCCACGCTGCTGTCCGTCGTCTCCTCGTTCGCCTATAACGCCGTGGCCTTTGGCCTGCCGGTGATTATTTCAAGCTTCTTCGTGCAGTCTATGCTGACCACTATTGTGATCTCGCTGGCGCTGAACCTGCTTTTTGCGTTTATCGGCGGATTACTGGCGGTGCGCTACGTGCCGCGCTTCGGCGCGTGGCGGATGTCGCTGGCGGGTTACGCCTGTCAGCTTGTGGCGCTGCTGGGGCTGGCGCTGATTGGTCGACCGGACGGTGCCTCTGAAGGGGTGCTTGCCGTGGCGATGCTGGCGCTTTTCCTGTTCGGTCAGGGATTTGGCCCGGGCGCGCATACCATGACGTTCGCCTCGCTGAGCTACCCGACCTCGCTGCGCGGCGTGGGCGTGGGTCTCAACCAGACGCTGATGCGCAGCAGCTCCACGCTGTCGCTGTTCCTGTTCCCGCTGCTGGTCGCATCTCTCGACACCGCCGTGTTCTGGGTGATTGCGCTGGCGCCGTTTATCGGTCTGGCGTCATTGCTGGCGATCCGCTGGGAGCCGTCCGGGTATGATGTGGATGCGGAGGACTACCGGTAACGACACATCGCTTCGGTGGGTTCCCCCCCACCGAAGTGCGCTTACAAATCTTCCAGCAGCGTTCGGGAGAGTTTTTTTAGCATTTCCAGCTCATCATCATTCATCCGCATGCTGCATCGAATCTGGTCCGGCAGCGCCATCACCTGCTTTTTCAGTTCTTTCGCTTTATCGGTCAATACGACATTTTTCATCCTTTCATCCCCCACAACCGCGATACGGTTGAGAAAACCTTTTGCCTCAAGCTTCTGGACCAGCGGGGTCAATGTGCCTGAATCAAAATAGGTTTTATCGCTGAGATCGCGAAGCGGGATGTTGTCTTTCTCATAAAGCGCCATCAAAACAACAAATTGCGGATAGGTCAGATCCATCTCCTGCAGCAGAGGGCGATACTGGCGCACGAACGCATTGGTGACCGAGTACAGCGAGAAGCACAATAAATCATCTAGTGTTTTGTTTTCTTTCATTTTTCTATCAACCCTGAATCTGTTGTCTAAAAAAAATTATAAATAATGTTTGACTAAAAGTATCTTGCGCGCAAGTATTACACCAACAACTAAGTAGCGCACTATTTAGTTATCCAATCAAATACGTTAAAAGGGGTACCACCATGAAAACATTAACCGCCATCCTGATTTCTTCCGTCTTCGCGTCAGCCGCGGCATCCGCTCAAACCACCAATACTCCAGCCCCGACCGCAGGCGTACAGGCATTTCTTGATGTCCTGAATGCTGGCAAAGGGAAACCGATGGAACAGATGACCCCGCAGGAGGCCCGCCAGGTACTGATCGGCGCACAGCAAGGAGCAAAATTGCCGCCCGCTCAGGTGACTGAAAAAACGATCCAGGTCAATGGCCAGACGATCGCCCTTAAAATTGTGAAGCCTGAACATGCTGCCGGTACGCTCCCGGTATTTATGTTCTTCCACGGTGGCGGTTGGGTGCTGGGTGATTTTCCAACCCACGAACGTTTAATCCGCGATCTGGTTCGTGCATCAGGCGCCGCAGCGGTTTACGTTGATTACACACCGTCACCTGAAGCCCATTTCCCGGTGGCAATCAATCAGGCCTATGAAGCGACAAAATGGGTAGCCGAGCACGGCCAGGAAATTGGCGTGGACGGCAGCCGTCTGGGCCTGGTAGGTAACAGCGTGGGCGGCAACATGGTGGCTTCAGTGGCGTTGCAGGCCAAACAGTTTAATGGGCCAAAAATTCGCTACAACGTGATGCTCTGGCCAGTGACGGACGCCAGCTTTGATACGGCTTCCTATCACCAGTTCGAAAATGGCTACTTCCTGTCAAAAAACATGATGAAATGGTTCTGGGATAACTACACCACCAGCGCTGCCGATCGTAACAATATCCTTGCCTCTCCGCTTCGCGCCAGCACTGCACAGTTGAAAGGCTTCCCGGAGACGCTGATTCAGACAGCTGAGCTGGACGTTCTGCGGGATGAAGGTGAAGCATTCGGGCGTAAACTGGATGCGGCTGGCGTCCCGGTGACCGTCACGCGCTATAACGGCATGATCCACGATTACGGCCTGCTTAACCCGCTGAGCCAGGAGCCAACGGTTAAAGTCGCCCTTGAGCAGGCAGGTGCAGCATTGCATGACCACCTGAAATAGGATCGTCATGCTTCACACAGAGCACGGCCCCGGGCCGTGCTTTTTAATTTCCTCTATCCATAAGCGACTCATATGACAGCCTTCATTTCCGCCAGGGCATACTGAAACGACCCCGATGATGCGCAGATGGAAGCAGCATGTTAGCAGCTCAGGTCACTGATAATACGTATAAAGGCTGGCAGGCGTCGCTTGCCCTGCAGTTTTGTCACACCCCTGAGAAAACCCTCCTGCGTTCCGCTCGACACGTCGGGCCGCTCACCGTACAACGTCCGTTTTATCCCGAAGGAAAAACCTGCCACCTCTATCTGCTGCACCCGCCCGGCGGCGTCGTGGGCGGCGATACGCTGGATATTTCCGTTCGGCTCGATGCCAAAAGCCACGCGCTTATCACCATGCCCGGCGCCAGCAAGTTCTACCGCAGCAGCGGCCCGCAGGCGCGTCTGAGCCAGCACTTTTATCTTGATGAAAACGCCACGCTGGAGTGGCTGCCGCAGGACACCATTATCTTTCCCGGCGCGAACGCCGCGCTGCGTTCCGTCTTCCACCTTAAGGCCTCCAGCACGCTGCTGGCGTGGGAGCTGTACTGCCTGGGCCGCCCGGTAATCGGTGAGACCTACAGCCACGGCACGCTGGAGAGCCGCCTTGAGGTGTGGGTGGATGACGAACCGCGCCTGATAGAGCGCCAGCACCTCGGCGACGGCGATCTCACGCCCGTGGCCGGACACCCGTGGATCGGCACCCTGCTGTTCTATCCGGCCCGGGAAGATCATCTCGACACGGTGCGCGCGCTGCTCGCGCCTCTGGGCCATTTTGCGGGGGCAACGCTCACCGACGCTCTGCTGTCGGTGCGTTTTCTCTCCCACGACAACCTGATTTGCCAGCGGGCGATGCGCGACATCTGGCAGTCGCTTCGCCCGCTTCTCACCACCAAAACCGCCTGTTCGCCGCGCATCTGGCAGACATAAGAGAAACGTTATGGAACTGACCCCCAGAGAAAAAGACAAGCTGTTGCTGTTTACCGCCGCGCTGGTTGCCGAACGCCGCCTTGCGCGCGGGGTAAAGCTCAACTACCCGGAATCGGTCGCGTTGATCAGCGCCTTCATCATGGAAGGCGCGCGCGATGGCGAAACCGTCGCCGCGCTGATGGAGGCGGGCCGCCACGTCCTGACGCGCGATCAGGTGATGGAGGGCGTGCCGGAGATGATCCCGGATATTCAGGTGGAAGCCACCTTCCCGGACGGCTCCAAGCTCGTCACCGTCCACAACCCGATCGTGTAAGGAGCACGTGATGATCCCAGGTGAATACCAGATCCAGCCCGGCACTATTGCGATCAACGTCGGGCGTGAAGCCCAAAGTGTTGTTGTTGAAAATCACGGCGACAGGCCGATCCAAGTCGGATCGCACTACCACTTTTACGAGGTCAACCCGGCGCTGAAGTTTGATCGCGAAGCCACCAGGGGCTACCGGCTGAACATTCCGGCGGGTACCGCCGTGCGCTTCGAGCCAGGCCAGAAGCGAGAGGTGACGCTGGTGCAGGTGACGGGCGCGCAGCGCATTTTTGGCTTTCGCGGCGAGGTCATGGGCGAGGTGAAACATGGCTGAAATTTCACGTCAGGCGTATGCCGACATGTTCGGCCCCACTACCGGGGATAAGGTGCGGCTGGCGGACAGCGAGCTGTGGATCGAAGTGGAAGACGATCTCACGGTCTACGGCGAAGAGGTCAAGTTCGGCGGCGGGAAGGTGATCCGCGACGGCATGGGTCAGGGGCAGATGACAGCTGACGGCTGCGTGGATCTGGTTCTCACCAACGCGCTGATCGTCGACCACTGGGGGATCGTGAAGGCCGATATCGGCGTGAAGAACGGGCGGATCTTCGCCGTCGGCAAAGCCGGGAACCCGGACATTCAGCCCGGCGTGACGATCCCGATCGGCGCCGCGACGGAAGTGATTGCCGCCGAGGGGAAGATCGTCACCGCTGGCGGGATCGACACCCACATCCACTGGATCTGCCCGCAGCAGGCGGAAGAGGCGCTGGTCTCCGGCGTCACCACCATGATCGGCGGCGGCACCGGACCGGCGGCGGGCACCAACGCCACCACCTGCACGCCGGGGCCGTGGTATATCGCCCGCATGCTGCAGGCCGCCGATACGCTGCCGGTGAATATTGGCCTGCTCGGCAAAGGTAACGGCTCCAACCCGGACGCCCTGCGCGAGCAGATCGCCGCCGGCGCCATCGGGCTGAAGATCCACGAAGACTGGGGCGCGACGCCCGCGGCGATCAACTGCTCGCTGGAGGTGGCCGAAGAGATGGATATTCAGGTGGCGCTGCACAGCGACACGCTGAACGAGTCCGGGTTTGTTGAAGACACGCTGGCGGCCATCGGCGGGCGCACGATCCACACCTTCCACACCGAAGGCGCGGGCGGCGGCCACGCGCCGGATATCATCACCGCCTGCGCGCACCCGAATATTCTGCCCTCTTCCACCAACCCGACCTTGCCCTACACGGTGAACACCATCGACGAGCACCTCGACATGCTGATGGTTTGCCATCACCTCGACCCGGATATCGCCGAGGACGTGGCGTTTGCCGAATCCCGCATTCGCCGGGAGACCATCGCCGCGGAAGACGTGCTGCACGATATCGGCGCGTTCTCGCTCACCTCGTCAGATTCGCAGGCCATGGGTCGCGTCGGGGAAGTGATTATCCGCACCTGGCAGGTGGCGCACCGTATGAAGGTCCAGCGCGGCGCGCTGCCGGAAGAGACCGGCGATAACGATAACTTCCGCGTGAAGCGCTATGTCGCCAAATACACCATCAACCCGGCACTGACCCACGGCATCGCCCATGAAGTCGGTTCGATTGAGGCGGGTAAGCTGGCGGATCTGGTGGTCTGGTCCCCCGCCTTCTTTGGCGTAAAACCGGCCACCATCGTCAAAGGCGGGATGATCGCCTGCGCGCCGATGGGCGACATCAACGCCTCGATCCCCACGCCGCAGCCGGTGCATTACCGCCCGATGTTTGGCGCGCTGGGCGCAGCACGTCACGCCACGCGGCTGACGTTTGTTTCTCAGGCGGCCCACGCGAACGGCATCCCGCAGCAGCTCAGCCTGCAGAGCGCCACGGCGGTGGTAAAAGGCTGCCGGACGGTGAAAAAGGCGGACATGATCCATAACGCTCTGCAACCGAACATCACCGTCGATTCGCAAACCTACGAGGTACGCGTCGACGGCGAACTGATTACCAGCGAACCGGCTGACGTTCTGCCGATGGCGCAACGCTATTTCCTGTTTTGAGGAGTGAAGATGATCTATTTGACCCAACGCCTGGACCACGCGCATCCGACTACCGCCAGCGTCACGCTGCCGATTGACGTGCGGGTGAAAAGCCGCGCCCGCGTGGCGCTTAACGACGGGCGCGAAGCCGGACTGATGCTGCCGCGCGGCCTGCTGCTGCGTGGGGGCGACCTGTTGACCACCGACGACGGCAGCGAAGTGATCGAAGTGATCGCTGCCCCGGAGTCGGTTTCCGTGGTGCGCTGCGCCGATCCGTTCCTGCTCGCCCGCGCCTGTTACCACCTGGGCAACCGCCACGTGCCGCTGCAGGTCATGCCCGGCGAGCTGCGCTATCACCACGATCACGTTCTCGACGACATGCTGCGCCAGTTCGGGCTGGACGTGACCTACGCCAGCCTGCCGTTTGAACCGGAAGCGGGCGCGTATGCCAGCGATGCCCACAGTCACTCTCACGCTCATTCACATTAAGGATCAATCATGCGCAAGTATTTACCGCTATTACTGCTGGCTTTTTCCGTTCCCGCGCTCGCGCATCCCGGCCACGGCGCCGACAGCTTTCAGGCTGGGTTTTTCCATCCGCTGACCGGGCTGGATCACCTGCTGATGCTGACCGGGGCTGGCGTGCTATCTGCCCTGAGCGGCCGCAAGCTCCTGCTGCCGTTTGCCACCCTCGGCATGATGCTTGTCGGCGCCGTTGCGGGCAGCCTGCTCGGCGGCTTTAGCGGCATGGAGATGCTGATTATCGCCTCGCTGGCGGTCTGCGGGGTGATGATGTTTAAAACTGAAAACCGCCTGCTGCTGGCGGTGCCTGCCCTGGCGATGTTCCACGGCTGGGCGCACGGGGTGGAGATGTCTGGCCACAGCTTCTGGCTGTTCACCAGCGGGTTTATGTTCGCCAGCGCGACGGTGCTGTGCGCCAGTTTCGCCGCAGGCTTGCTGCTGCGCCGTCACGACGGGCTGCGTAAAACCTTCGGCGGCGGGCTGATTGTCTCCGCCCTGCTGGCGCTGATGAGCTGATGGAGCACGCCCGCCAGTGGCTGCGCCTGATGCAGCTCTCCAGCAGCAGCCTGCCGGTCGGGTCGTTTACCTGGTCGCAGGGGCTGGAGTGGGCCGTAGAGGCGGGCTGGGTTACGAGCACCGACGCCTTCAGACGCTGGCAGATCCAGCAGATGGAGCAGAGCTTTTTCTGCGTCGATCTGCCGATATTTATCCGGCTGTTCCGGGCCTGCGAACAGCAGGACGTCGCGGCAGCAAAACGCTGGACGGCATATTTGCTCGCCTGCCGGGAAACGCGCGAGCTGCGCGAAGAGGAGCGCAACCGTGGGGCGGCCTTTACGCGCCTGATTAAAAGCTGGGAGCCGAACTGCCCGGCAGAGTGGCTGCCGCTGTTTGCGCAGAGCCAGCTCTGCGGCATGGCGTGGCTCGGCGTGCGCTGGGGCATTGGCGCGCGCGAGCTGGCGCTGAGCCTCGGCTACAGCTGGATAGAGAGCGCAGTGATGGCGGGCGTCAAGCTCGTCCCCTTCGGACAGCAGGCGGCGCAGCAGCTGATTATCGAGCTGAGCGACCATTTTGCCGCCGGGTTTGAACAGGCATTTTTACGTGGCGACGACGCGCTGGGGGCAGCTACGCCACTGTCGGCCATCGCCTCCGCGCGCCACGAAACACAATATTCACGACTATTCCGTTCCTGAGGAGTCAACATGGCTGATTACAAACATCCCCTGCGCGTGGGCGTGGGCGGTCCGGTAGGATCGGGCAAAACCGCGCTGCTGGAAGCGCTCTGCAAGGCGATGCGCGACACGTACCATCTGGCGGTGGTCACTAACGATATCTACACCAAAGAGGATCAGCGCATCCTCACCGAGGCGGGCGCGCTTGAGCCGGAGCGCATCGTGGGCGTGGAGACGGGCGGCTGCCCGCATACCGCCATCCGTGAAGATGCCTCAATGAACCTCGCGGCGGTAGAAGCACTCAGCGAGAAGTTCGGTAATCTGGATCTGATCTTCGTTGAAAGCGGCGGCGACAACCTGAGCGCGACCTTCAGCCCGGAGCTGGCGGACCTGACTATTTACGTGATCGACGTGGCCGAAGGGGAAAAAATCCCGCGCAAGGGCGGACCGGGGATCACCAAATCCGATTTTCTGGTGATCAACAAAACCGACCTCGCGCCGTACGTCGGTGCGTCGCTGGAGGTGATGAAGCGTGATACCAATCGCATGCGCGGCGAGCGCCCGTGGACCTTTACCAACCTGAAGGCGGGTGACGGTCTGGGGACGATTATTGCGTTTCTGGAAGAGAAAGGGATGCTGCGGGTGTAGTCGTAAATTTCCCTCTCCCTGTGGGGAGAGGGTTAGGGTGAGGGGGTTACGCCTCAGGCAGTTCCGCCAGCGGCCAGCGCGGACGCACGGACACGCTCAGGTCGGACGTTGCCCCCGCATTCAGGCGCACCATACCGGCGTAGGCGATCATCGCCCCGTTATCGGTACAGAATTCCGGACGCGCGTAGAACACTTCCCCGCGACGCTTTTGCATCATCTCCGCAAGCTTCGCGCGCAGCGTGCGGTTGGCGCTGACGCCGCCCGCCATCACCAGACGCTTGAAGCCGGTCTGATCCAGCGCACGCTTGCACTTGATCATCAGCGTATCCACTACCGCATCTTCGAACGCGCGGGCGATGTCGGCGCGGGTCTGCTCGTCGTTGTCGTTATTGCGGATAGTATTCGCCGCGAAGGTTTTCAGCCCGGAGAAGCTGAAGTCCAGCCCCGGACGGTCGGTCATCGGGCGCGGGAAAACAAAGCGCCCTTCCGTTCCCTGCGACGCCATTTTAGAGAGCATCGGGCCGCCTGGGTAATCCAGACCCAGCAGCTTGGCGGTTTTATCGAACGCTTCGCCGGCGGCGTCGTCGATCGACTCGCCCAGCAGCTCGTACTTGCCAATACCCGTTACGCTAATCAGCTGGGTATGCCCACCGGAGACCAGCAGCGCCACGAACGGGAATTCGGGCGGATTCTCTTCCAGCATCGGTGCCAGAAGATGCCCTTCCATGTGGTGAACCGGAATGGCGGGAACGTCCCACGCGAAGGCCAGCGAACGCCCTACCGTCGCGCCGACCAGCAGCGCACCGACCAGACCCGGCCCTGCGGTATAGGCTACGGCGTCAATATCGGTTGAGCTTAATCCGGCCTCTTTCAGCGCCGCCTGAATCAGGGGAACCGTTTTACGCACGTGGTCACGAGAGGCCAGTTCAGGTACGACGCCGCCGTAGTCAGCGTGCAATTTCACCTGACTATACAGCTGGTTGGCCAGAAGCCCTTTTTCGTCGTCGTAAATGGCGATGCCGGTTTCATCGCAGGATGTTTCAATACCCAGTACACGCATGACTTGTTTTACCTCGTTTCAATACCGCGCAGTGTAGAGCCTGGGCGGGTTGATGTAAAACTTTGTTCGCCCCAGGAAGAAGGCTCGTGTATACTCCCCACCCTTATTAAAGTCCCTTTCAAAATCGCATCGGTGCTTTACAAAGCAGCAGCATTTGCAGTAAAATTCCGCACCATTTTGAAATAAGCTGGCGTTGATGCCAGCGGCAAACCGAATTTATTAAAGGTGAGAGTTACATGCCGGTAATTAAAGTACGTGAAAACGAGCCGTTCGACGTAGCACTGCGTCGCTTCAAACGTTCATGCGAGAAAGCAGGTGTTCTGGCTGAAGTTCGTCGTCGTGAGTTTTATGAAAAACCAACGACCGAACGTAAGCGCGCTAAAGCTTCCGCTGTGAAACGTCACGCGAAGAAACTGGCTCGCGAAAACGCACGCCGTACTCGTCTGTACTAATCTGTTGAGGGCCAACGCCCTCAATTGACAGACAGAGTTGTAGTCGTAAGGCCGTGCTTCCGGAAGGAATGCGCGGCTTGTTTTCGTTTATAAGTCGCTTAAATTTTTGGGGCATATGGCCGGAAGAATCCCACGCGTTTTCATCAATGACCTGCTCGCCAGAACCGACATCGTCGATCTCATCGACGCGCGGGTAAAGCTGAAAAAGCAGGGCAAGAACTACCATGCGTGCTGTCCGTTCCATAACGAAAAAACCCCCTCCTTCACCGTAAACGGTGAAAAGCAGTTTTACCATTGCTTCGGCTGTGGCGCACACGGTAATGCCGTCGATTTTTTAATGAACTACGACAAGCTCGAGTTCGTTGAAACCGTCGAAGAACTGGCGGCGATGCATAATCTTGAAGTGCCGTATGAAGCAGGCAGTGGGCCAAGTCAGATCGAGCGCCATCAGCGGCAAACGCTGTATCAACTGATGGATGGCCTGAATTCGTTTTACCAACAGTCTCTTAAGCACTCTGCGGCTGAGCCTGCGCGTCAGTATCTGAACAAGCGCGGACTGAGCGACGATGTGATTGCGCGTTTCGCTATTGGTTACGCCCCGCCCGGCTGGGACAACGTGTTAAAGCGTTTTGGCGGCAATAGCGAAGATCGTAAATCCCTCATCGACGCAGGCATGCTGGTCACTAACGACCAGGGACGAAGCTACGACCGCTTCCGTGAACGGGTGATGTTCCCGATCCGCGACAAGCGTGGCCGGGTAATTGGTTTTGGTGGTCGCGTGCTGGGTGATGCCCTGCCGAAATACCTCAACTCTCCGGAAACCGATATTTTCCATAAGGGCCGCCAGTTGTACGGTCTTTATGAGGCGCAGCAGGACAATGCGGAACCTCCGCGTCTGCTGGTCGTCGAAGGCTATATGGACGTCGTTGCGCTGGCGCAGTACGACATTAACTACGCGGTTGCGTCGTTAGGTACGTCCACCACTGCCGATCATATTCAACTGCTGTTCAGGGTGACCAACAACGTCATCTGCTGTTACGACGGTGACCGAGCCGGACGCGACGCCGCCTGGCGAGCGCTGGAAACCGCGCTGCCGTATATGACCGACGGACGTCAGCTACGCTTTATGTTCCTGCCCGACGGTGAAGACCCGGATACGCTGGTGCGTAAAGAGGGCAAAGCGGCATTCGAAGCGCGGATGGAGCAGGCACAGCCGCTCTCCACGTTTCTGTTTAACAGCCTGATGCCGCAGGTGGATTTGAGTACCCCTGACGGGCGCGCGCAGCTCAGTACTCTGGCGCTGCCGTTAATCAGCCAGGTGCCCGGCGAAACGCTGCGCATCTACCTGCGTCAGGAGTTAGGCAACAAGCTCGGTATCCTGGATGACAGCCAGCTTGAACGTTTAATGCCTAAACAGGCTGAAAACGGCACGGTTCGCCCCGCGCCTCAGCTAAAACGCACAACCATGCGTATACTGATAGGGTTACTGGTGCAAAACCCCGAACTTGCTCCGCAAGTGCCGTCGCTGGCGGGTTTGAACCACGAAAAGTTGCCCGGACTTGGCTTATTTTCAGAACTGGTCAACACTTGTTTGTCTCAGCCAGGTCTGACCACCGGACAACTTTTAGAGCATTATCGCGGCACAAAAGAGGCCGCTACCCTTGAAAAACTGTCGATGTGGGACGATATAGCAGATAAGGAAATTGCAGAAAAAACGTTCACCGACTCGCTCAACCATATGTTTGATTCGATGCTTGAGTTGCGCCAGGAAGAGTTGATAGCTCGCGAGCGCACCCATGGCTTAAGCAGCGAAGAACGCCGGGAGCTCTGGATGATTAACCAGGAACTGGCGAAGAAATAAAAAATTTAACGGCTTAAGTGCCGAATATCGATCGGGAAGCCCCCGGCAGCCGCACTGAGAGGCAGCGGCAAAAATATAAGTACGCCCTCGCTTTAAAGGTTGGCAGCACCATCGCCGACACCAATCAAACGAATTAAGTGTGGATACCGTCTTATGGAGCAAAACCCGCAGTCACAGCTGAAACTTCTTGTCCAACGCGGTAAGGAGCAAGGCTATCTGACCTATGCCGAGGTCAATGACCATCTGCCGGAAGATATCGTCGATTCAGACCAGATCGAAGACATCATCCAAATGATCAATGACATGGGCATTCAGGTGATGGAAGAAGCACCGGATGCCGATGATCTGTTGCTGGCTGAAACCTCCAACAACACTGACGAAGATGCGGAAGAAGCTGCTGCACAGGTCCTGTCCAGCGTGGAATCTGAAATCGGGCGTACCACTGACCCGGTCCGCATGTACATGCGCGAAATGGGTACCGTTGAACTGTTGACCCGCGAAGGCGAAATTGACATCGCAAAACGCATCGAAGACGGGATCAACCAGGTTCAGTGCTCTGTTGCCGAATACCCGGAAGCGATTACCTATCTGCTGGAGCAGTACGATCGCGTTGAAGCGGAAGAAGCGCGCCTGTCTGACCTGATCACCGGTTTTGTCGACCCGAACGCTGAAGAAGATATGGCGCCTACCGCCACTCACGTCGGTTCTGAGCTGTCTCAGGAAGAGATGGATGACGACGAAGATGAAGATGAGGAAGAAGACGACGACAGCGCGGACGATGACAACAGCATCGACCCGGAACTGGCGCGCGAGAAGTTTGCCGAGCTGCGTACCCAGTACGAAGTAACGCGTGACACCATCAAAGCGAAAGGCCGCAGCCATGCCGCCGCTCAGGAAGAGATCCTGAAGCTGTCTGAAGTATTCAAACAGTTCCGCCTGGTGCCAAAACAGTTCGACTACCTGGTAAACAGCATGCGCGTGATGATGGATCGCGTACGCACCCAGGAACGCATCATCATGAAGCTGTGCGTTGAGCAGTGCAAAATGCCGAAGAAGAACTTCATCACCCTCTTCACCGGCAACGAAACCAGCGAAACCTGGTTCAACGCGGCTATCGCGATGAACAAGCCGTGGTCTGAAAAACTGCACGACGTGAAGGACGATGTCTATCGCGGTCTGCAGAAGCTGCAGCAAATTGAAGAAGAGACCGGCCTGACCATCGAGCAGGTCAAAGACATCAACCGTCGCATGTCCATTGGTGAAGCGAAAGCCCGCCGTGCGAAGAAAGAGATGGTTGAGGCGAACTTGCGTCTGGTTATCTCTATCGCCAAGAAATACACCAACCGCGGTCTGCAGTTCCTGGATCTGATTCAGGAAGGCAACATCGGTCTGATGAAAGCGGTAGATAAGTTTGAATACCGTCGTGGTTACAAGTTCTCTACTTACGCGACATGGTGGATCCGTCAGGCGATCACCCGCTCTATCGCGGACCAGGCACGCACCATCCGTATTCCGGTTCATATGATTGAGACCATCAACAAGCTCAACCGTATCTCCCGCCAGATGCTGCAGGAGATGGGCCGCGAGCCGACGCCGGAAGAGCTGGCCGAGCGCATGCTGATGCCGGAAGACAAGATCCGTAAAGTGCTGAAGATTGCCAAAGAGCCAATCTCCATGGAAACACCGATCGGTGATGATGAAGATTCGCATCTGGGGGATTTCATCGAGGATACCACCCTCGAGCTGCCGCTGGACTCGGCTACAACCGAGAGCCTGCGTGCCGCCACGCACGACGTCCTGGCTGGCCTGACCGCCCGTGAAGCGAAAGTGCTGCGTATGCGTTTCGGTATCGACATGAATACCGACCACACGCTGGAAGAAGTGGGTAAACAGTTCGACGTGACCCGCGAACGTATCCGTCAGATCGAAGCGAAGGCGCTGCGTAAGCTTCGTCATCCTAGCCGCTCTGAAGTGCTGCGTAGCTTCCTGGACGACTAATCCTGGTAAACAGCGAAAAGCTCCCAATCGGGAGCTTTTTTTTTGTTTATTCCCTCTCCCCGTGGGAGAGGGCCAGGGTAAGGGCATCAGGCCGCAAAGGAGCTAAAGCCCCCGCACCATCAGCGCCTCATCCAGCTCCCTGTAGGCCTCCACCAGCTTATCCAGCGTCGCTCTGTTGAGCCCGCTGGGATTCGGCAACACCCACACCTGTGTAACGCCAATCATGATGCTCTGCTTGCCCCACTTAGCCCCGCGCTGGCTGAACGCCTGCTCGTAGGCCTGCTTTCCGAGGATCGCCAGCGCGGCGGGCTGATAGTCTTCAATCTTCTTCACCAGTTCCCGCCCGCCGCTGCGCAGTTCATGCAGGTTGACCTCGCTTGCCTGTACCGTCGGCCGCTCGACCAGCATGGTAATTCCGCAGCGCGTGTCCAGAAGGTGCTGCTCCTCTTCCGGCTTGAGTAACCTGTCGGTAAACCCGGCCTGGTAGATCACTTTCCAGAAGCGATTGCCCGGATGGGCGAAGTGAAAGCCGGTGTGCGCCGAGGACTTTCCCGGGTTGATTCCGCAAAACACCACCCGCAGGCCAGGGGCCAGAATGTCGTTGATCATCTTTACTCCCGCTGATACGTCGTTATGGAAGTATAAAGGATTGATAATGCGTTGTTTATAAAAACAGCAGGCAGGTGTGGATGGCTGGATTGCTGCGGGGAGTTACTTTATAATTCACCGCCACGGCCCCTTAGCTCAGTGGTTAGAGCAGGCGACTCATAATCGCTTGGTCGCTGGTTCAAGTCCAGCAGGGGCCACCAAATTTTAGCTTTATAATCATATAATTAAGCCACTCCAGCGAGTGGATTTTTTCTAAGTTACTGATAGCGAACCTTTATCGTTACCCTGCTTCTTAACTGAACCCGATTTCAATCCAGACCCCACTGTATGACGCAGAGCAGAACAGGCTTAATTTCGCCTCGACGACCACCTTGTGGATCAGTTTTCATGATTAGCTTTTGTATCGAGCGAAATGCCGGTAGATTTTTCGTAACAAAAATGGCAAGTACACCCAGCAGAATTGACGCTAAGCCAAGGAAAATCAATAAAGAAAGGATATGACTGAACAAGCCACCAAAGCTTGTAAAATCACTCAATCGAGCAAACTGCTCCGGAGTGAGTACTCGAACGACGACCTCTGGAATAGTTAGAAAGAAAATAATCACCACCAGAACATAAATTGCCACTCTACCGCTTTTTTTCATTTTCTTCCTTGCCCCTTATGACAATGATGATCAATTATTGACATGAGTTATTAAAAAGATGAAACGAGCAATCTTATGGTTTCTGCAGTCCTATATTTATTACATCCCTATAGCACTCATTGTTGCTGGCGCTTATCTCTTCGCGCGTTTCCTGCCTGACTATTTTGGTATACCTACCTTTGCATGGATCATCATCGTTTCCTATTTTTATGTAAAACATAATCGTTGGTTCTAATGGGTTCCGGAAAATCAACAGCCCACGCGCGCGCAACAAAAAAGCCAACCCTGTACTCCAAGGGTGTTGGCTCTATCTTAAAGCAGCGACAATCTCACCGGGTTAAAACACGTACGTATGTCCAGCGTAAATTCGTTAGAAACAATATGTGCCTTCAATTGATATACAGATGCTCAACTGCCGTGTAGTTTACGCCTACACCTGACGCGTAAGTCAGATAATTTTACGTTATCAAGCCGTATTCACGGCCAGGATTGTCCTGCCAGCTGCCTGAGTGCTCCTTATCTTTACCCCCACACTGCCCCCCTGGACGGGAAAGGGTGATCATCTCTTTGCTCACTGTCCAATCTGCAGATTTTTTACCGAATCGTAATACCTTTCTTCCGTATTTTGCGCAGTGACCTGTCTTTATTTAGATACTATTGCTATATATTTCAATAAATTAAATTCAACCTCAAAAAGCAGCACTCTTATTCTTTTGTTAAGCGCTCATCTTCACACTCTGTAAAATCTAAAGAAATCCCCCATCGCGCCGATCATCATCCGTGTGTATTATTTCCTGTAGCTTTTACAACAACTACCCTTAACTCAAATACTTAAGCGCCAAAGCGAAAGGCATCATGAGCACACCGATCAAACGGCTAGAAATCATTAAAAATGCCATTGAACTGGAAGATGACGACATCATCCAGAGCCAGCTGACACGCCTGAAAAATGAAGCGTTTGACGATGAGCTACAGGCAATCGTCGTGGCGCTTGAGGAAAAGAACTATACCTCGGCCATGGCGGCCATAACCGCCTGGCTGCAGGGCCAACGCGCCGTGACCCAGTGGCGTGACCCACAGGTAGCCGCCAGCAAGCTGGAGCTGAAGGCGCTGGAAGAGCGTCTGCGCGATCTGATTGACCGCCGCAACGCGCGCGTGCAGCAGCTTGATGAGTTCAACGATCTCTATTTCTCCCGCCTCGGACCGCTGATGCAGCAGATCCTCGCCCTGCGTAAAACGCTGGCGGAGCTGAACCTGCGTCGTCAGCAGGCGGAGGCACGTCGTCGCGAGGAGGATTACCGCCGCTGTCAGCGCTATATGGCGCAGGCGGTGGAGATGCTGGCGACGCTTACCCAGCGCTGGCGCGATCTCCCGGCTGACTCCGTCCAGGCCGCTCAGGCACGTAAGCATCTGGAGCAGCAAAGCAATCTGATTGCCAACCTGCTGGCCGAAGCGCTCGAACTGGAAAGCGGCTTAACGCGCGAAGAAGAGCCCGCGCGTCAGGCGCGCGACGAGGCCAACGAAGAGTACGAGAAGTATCGCGAACAGCATCACGATGCCGAAGTGCGGCTGCGCAAGGGCAAACATCTCTCGGAAGAAGATCAGAACGAACTCAAGCGCCTCTGGCGGCAGGCGAGCAAGCTCTGCCATCCGGATTTAGTCGCAGACGATCTGAAAGAGGAAGCCAACGCGATGATGGTGCAGCTCAACCAGGCCAAACAGCGCGGCGACGTCAAAACCATTCGCTCGCTGGTGGCCCGCCTGCAGCAGGGGTTCGAGCCATTGATGGCGAGCGACAGGCTGAACGATCTGGAGCGTATCCGCAAAAAAATGGCGCAGGTCCGCGAGCAAATCGACACCTTAGTGAACGAGCTGGCGGAGCTGGAAAAAGAGGAGTCATGGCTGCTGGTCTCGTCGCTGAGCAATATGGAAGCGTACTTTGCTCAGCAGGAGAAAGCGCTAAAAGAGGTATGCGCCTCGCTCGAACATCAGGTTAACGAAGCGCAGATGGATTCGGCAGCCTGATTATTTAGCGTGCCAGTATGCGCTGGCACGCACCAGATGCTGGTCAATCGCGTTGGTTTCAAACTGGCGGCTCAGGCTTTTTACCACCTTCCCTTCTCCGGTCAGCCAGATAAAGTAATCCTCCGCCGGCACGGCCAGCGCCGCCAGACGGTCAGCCACCGCCTGCTCGCTGTGGCCCACCACCCAGGTGATGTTGAAATCACTCAGGTGCGCCAGATAGTCCTTATAAGATTCATCACCTACGGTCACCACCGCGTGAATCTCCGGACAAACCGGCAGTTTAGCAATGCTCTCTAAACGTCGACGCAGCGCCGGCATGCCGGACTCGTCGCACACGTACAGCTGCCAGGCGTAATCCTCCGGCACTACCAGCGAGCCGCGCGGGCCGCCGATCGTCAACCTGTCGCCCACCTTCGCCTCGACTGCCCAGCCGCTGGCAATCCCGCCGTCATGAATGAAGAAATCGAGCGCCAGCTCATGATTTGCCTCATCGTACAGCGGCGTATAGTCGCGCGCCTGTGGACGTACGCCGTCGCCCCAGTCGATACCATCATCGGTGACCTTCGGCGGGACAAACGTGGTGCCAGGTGCAGGGAAAAAGACTTTTGTGTGGTCGTCGAAGCCGCGGGAGCTAAAGCCCTCCAGCGCCTCGCCGCCTAAAACAATGCGCTGAAAGCCTGCGCTAACGCGTTCAACGCGGCGCACCGTCAGCTCGCGAAAGCGCAGGTCATTACGCACGCGCTGTGGGTAACGGGTAGATGCCATTTTTAGCCTCTTCTCTGGTGAATACGATATATCGGAATTGAATTTTAAATGATAATGATTACTAATCAGTAAAAAAGCAAGATTTTTTAGATTGCATCTGAATATATCTTAGATATAGTTTAGATATATCAAATTAAGAGACATAACATGCGACATGAACACGACGGCGGTGGACGCCGACCGCGCTTTTTCGGCCACGGCGACCTGCGACTGGTGATTCTGGATATCCTGACCCGCAGCGCCAGCCACGGCTATGAGCTGATCAAAGAGATCGAGAACCTGACCCAGGGGAACTACACGCCGAGCCCCGGTGTGATCTACCCGACGCTGGATTATCTGCAGGATCAAACCTTTATCACCATTACGGAAGAAGAGAGCGGTCGTAAGAAGATTGCGATTACCGCTGAAGGACAACGCTGGCTGGACGAAAACCGGGAACAGCTGGAACAGATCCAGGTGCGTATTAAGGCGCGCAGCGTCGGCTTTGAGCTGCGCAAAAATCCGCAGATGAAGCGGGCGCTGGATAACTTTAAAGCGGTGTTAGACCTGAAGGTAAATCAGGGAGAGCTCAGCGACGCGCAGCTCAAGCAGATTATCGGCATAATCGACCGCGCGGCGCTGGAGATCTCCCAGCTGGATTAAGCCGGCGCGTGCTCGCTCACTCGGAATACGCGTACCAACTCTTTCAGGTGCATCGCCTGCTCGTTAAGGGATGCCGCCGCCGCGACGGACTCCTCCACCAGCGCAGAGTTCTGCTGGGTGGTGGCATCAATCAGGCCAATCGCGTTGTTGATCTGCGAGATCCCCTCCGTCTGTTCGTGGCTGGCCTGGCGGATCTCGCGCAGGATCGTGTCCATCTCCTCCACGTTGCCGACCATGCCGTTGATCAACGCGCTCGCTTTTTCCACCAGATTCATCCCGTCCTGGGTCTGGCTGGTGGAGCTCTCGATCAGCTCGCGAATTTCACTGGCAGACGACGCGCTCTTCTGGGCAAGCTGGCGAACCTCACCGGCAACCACCGCGAAGCCGCGGCCGTGCTCGCCCGCACGCGCCGCTTCCACCGCCGCGTTCAGCGCCAGAATGTTGGTCTGGAACGCAATGGCGTCGATCAGGTCGATAATGTCGGACATCCGGTTCGACGTCTCGTTAATCAGGCGCATTTTGCTGGTCACCTGCTTCATCATCTCCCCGTTGTTTTTGACCACCGTGGCGGCATCTGCCGAGAGATTAGTCGCTTCCCCGGTGTGCGAGGCGGTGTTTTTCACCGTCGCGGTGATCTGCTCCATCGAGGCGGCGGTCTGTTCAACGGAACTTGCCTGCTCCTCGGTGCGCGCGGCAAGATCCTGGTTACCGGCGACAATCTGCGCGGCTGCGCTGGAGATATTCTCCGAGCCTGTTTGCACCTGCTGCACAATATCCAGCAGGCGGTTTTTCATCTCCATCAGCGCGTGCAGCAATAGGCCCGTTTCGTCTTTGCCGTGCGGCGTGATGCTGCCCGTCAGGTCGCCCTCTGAAATGGCATTGGCAAAATTCACCGCCTCGCCGAGTGGGCGGGTAATAGCGCGCACGATAAACCAGCCAATCAGGCTGCCAGCGGCGACGCTAAAGAGGGTGATCAGGATCAGCAGCAGTCGGCTAGACCTGAAGTCTCCTTCCACCTGCGCCCCCGCGCTCTGCATCTCATGGTTCTGAATCGCAATCAGCTCCTGCACTTTAGCTTTATAGGCCTGCTGCACGGTGAGGGTATGGGTCATCATCTCCTGAATAGCGCCCGCACGGTCATTATTCTGCACCGCCTGCAAAATGCGATAGCGCGAGTCCAGATACTGCTGACGAACGTCGCGGATCTCGGCAAGGACCTGCTGCGATTTCGGGTCCTGCAACACCGTATTCAGCTCGCCCAAAATCACCGTGATATGCTCGCTGATCTCTTTAAGATGCTGCTGCGACTGTGCCGTGTACGTTCCCTGTTCATCCAGCAGCATGAGCTGCTGAGTGCTAATAAATTCCTGGAAGTTGTCGATTAACTGGTTCGCTTTTACCGTGGTGGGATAATCATGGGTAATGATGGATTGCATCCCGTTGTTAGCCCGGTTCAGGCTCAGTAAGGACATACTGGCGCTGATCACCATCAGGACAATAAAGAATCCAAACGCCAGAAATAATTTCGTGCCGATCTTTACGTCATGTAAGAACATATTTACTCCATCGATGTGATTATTTCTCAGACGATCGCTGTTATCGGTAACGAATCCGCTAACTTTATGACTTTGATCGTTTTTTTATTTCATAACCATCACAATGGATAGGTAGAGGCTATTAATTCCGCCCCATCGATCGTTACCAGACCACCAGAACAGGGTTTTGCAAAATAGCATCGGGGAAAACTGACTTAGGCAGGAATAAATAACTGAGGAACTTTCTTTAGTTATTTAATATCTCATTAACAATAAAAAACATTAATAGTCACAACCACAAATAAAAAAGCCGTTTATTCCTTACGGTATAAACGACTTTTCCGGAACATTACTGGCTCAATGGAGCACCGTCACCGCATCCTTAAGACGCCCGGCGCGGTGTTTCACCATGGCAGAGATGTGCGCGCTCTCCTCGACCAGGTCGGCATTTTTTTGCGTAATGCTGTCCAGTTCCGCCACCGCGCGGGTAAGCTCTGACAACCCGGTCGCCTGTTCGGACGTCGAGTGGCTGATCTGCGCGATGAGCTGCGTGACGTTTTTCACCTGCTCGACAATGTCATCCATCGTGCGGCCTGCGGCGTGCACCTGCTCCGAGCCGGACTGTACCCTGCTGGCGCTGGCATCAATCAGCTTGCGGATATCGTTAGCCGCATTCGCGCTGCGGCTGGCAAGGTGGCGAACTTCCCCCGCGACCACGGCAAAGCCTTTCCCCTGCTCGCCGGCTCTTGCCGCTTCAACGGCCGCATTCAGCGCCAGGATATTGGTCTGGAAAGCGATGTCGTTAATCAGGGAGGTAATCGAGCCGATGCGCTGCGTGCTATCGGCGATGTCATCCATCGTTTTCACCACGGTCTGCATCGCGTTGCCGCCTTTCGTCGCCGCGCTGCTCGCGGCGACGGAGAGTTTGTCCACTTCGGCGGCGGTTTCTGAGTTGCTCTGAACGGAAGCGGCCATCTGGTTCATCGTTGCGACGGTCTGCTGCACGTTCGCCACGGTCTGACGCGTACGATCGTTCAGCGCTTCGTTCCCCTGCGCCAGCCTGTCGCTGCCGTCACGGACGCTCATCACCTGGCTTGAGACGTCATTGATGAGCCAGCGGCACATCAGCCCCAGCTGTCCTACCGCGCGCAGGGTCAGCCCCAGCTCGTCGCTGCGGTTCAGATGCTGCACGCTGTTGCGCTCGCCGGTCGCCACCTTCAGCGCCTGATGCGCGACGTTTTCGATCGGGCGGACAATTTGCTGCTCAAACAGCAGCGTTCCCAGCAGCGTTATCACGGCGGCCGCTGCGAGCGGCACCCAGCCTGCGGAGGTGGTCACCAGGGTAGCGGCAAGCGCGGCAAAGAGCGCCGCCATCACGCTGCGTACGCGCCAGCGTAGCGGCATGGAAGGAAGTTTACCCAACCAGCCCTTACGCACCACCAGTCCTTTTTGGATGCGTTTTTTACAGCTCCCGTTATTCAGCGCCCGGTAGAGCGGCTCTACGGCAGCGATCTCTTCCTCCGTGGCTTTGGTGCGGATCGACATATACCCCGTCACCTGCCCATTCCGCACCATCGGTACCGCATTCGCACGCACCCAGTAATGATCGCCATTTTTACGCCGGTTTTTGACAATGCCGCTCCACGGCTCACCCTGCTGCAGGGTGTACCACATATCGGCAAACGCCGCTTTTGGCATGTCGGGATGGCGCACCAGATTGTGCGGCTGGCCCATCAGCTCATCAAGCTGATAGCCGCTCACCTGCACAAAGGTGTCGTTTGCATGGGTCATATAGCTGTGGACGTCGGTGGTCGACATTAAGGTGGTGTCATCGTCCAGAGGATAATTATTCTGGGTGACACAGGAAGGAGAAGACATGACGGGCATTCCTTGCAGGTTATTCGAATGTTAATTTTGTGGTTTATTGTTTTTTCGGCGGTAAACAATTTATCTTTAGTTGTTAAACTTGATGGAGATCGCAGATTTCACTTAAACCGCACTTTTAGTGAGATTTTATAATTCATTGATTCCAAATACTTTCGCAAAGAAATTACCTATAAAGCATGACCTGTTAACGCCCACTTAAGCCGCAAGCCATGCACTCCTTTAGTGCAATTGCCTTTTTGTGCACCTGAGAATGCGGGTTGCCCTGTCCCCCTAAATCCCGTTTCGATTGCTCCGGCATGATTAAATATTGCGCAACATAATTTTAACCTGGCGTTTATCCCGATTTTCGTTAAGTCATCTGAAGTGGCGTAATCCCTGCAATACTTAACTCAGTATCATGTGATACGCGATCCCCGGGAGCATATTTTGAACAGGTTACCTTCCAGCGCCTCGGCTCTTGCCTGTACCGCGCACGCACTGAATCTCATTGAGAAGCGAACGCTCGATCATGAGGAGATGAAACAACTTAACCGAGAGGTCATCGATTATTTTAAAGAGCATGTGAATCCTGGTTTTCTGGAGTATCGCAAATCTGTTACCGCCGGCGGGGATTACGGAGCCGTAGAGTGGCAAGCGGGAAGTCTCAACACGCTTGTCGACACCCAGGGACAGGAGTTTATAGATTGCCTGGGTGGTTTCGGTATCTTTAACGTGGGGCACCGTAATCCAGTAGTGGTTTCCGCCGTACAGAATCAACTTGCGAAACAACCTCTCCATAGTCAGGAACTGCTCGACCCTCTTCGCGCCATGCTCGCGAAAACGCTGGCGGCCTTAACGCCCGGCAAGCTGAAATACAGCTTCTTCAGCAACAGCGGCACCGAGTCGGTCGAGGCGGCGATCAAGCTCGCCAAGGCGTACCAGTCGCCACGCGGGAAATTCACCTTTATCGCCACCAGCGGCGCGTTCCACGGGAAATCCCTGGGGGCACTGTCTGCGACCGCCAAATCCACCTTCCGCAAACCGTTTATGCCGCTGCTGCCGGGCTTCCGCCACGTGCCGTTCGGCGACATTAACGCCATGCGCACCGTGCTGAGCGAATGCTGTAAAACCGGCGATGACGTGGCGGCGGTGATCCTCGAGCCGATTCAGGGTGAAGGCGGCGTGATTTTGCCTCCACAGGGCTACCTGCCCGCCGTGCGTCAGCTGTGCGATGAGTTTGGCGCGCTGCTGATCCTCGACGAAGTGCAGACCGGGATGGGGCGCACCGGCAGGATGTTTGCCTGCGAGCACGAGAACGTTCAGCCGGACATACTGTGTCTTGCGAAGGCGCTCGGCGGCGGCGTGATGCCGATTGGTGCAACGGTTGCCACCGAGGAGGTGTTCTCGGTGCTGTTCGACAATCCGTTCCTGCACACCACCACCTTTGGCGGTAACCCGCTGGCCTGTGCGGCGGCGCTGGCCACCATCAACGTGCTGCTGGAGCAAAACCTGCCTGCGCAGGCGGAGCAGAAAGGCGACATGCTGCTGGATGGCTTCCGCCAGCTGGGGCGTGAGTACCCGGATCTGGTGCAGGAGGCGCGCGGCAAAGGGATGCTGATGGCAATCGAGTTTGTCGACAATGAAATCGGCTACAACTTCGCGAGCGAGATGTTCCGCCAGCGGGTGCTGGTAGCCGGCACGCTCAACAACTCGAAAACCATCCGCATTGAGCCACCGCTGACGCTGACCATAGAGCAGTGTGAGCAGGTGCTGAAGGCGGCGCGCAAGGCGCTGGCAGCGCTGCGGGTAAGAGTAGAAGAAGTATGATTTAATCCCTCCTCTTATGGAGGAGGGAGTTATATCCACTCTAATTTCATTTCAATTTGTAATTAAACATGGCATATTGAAAATCACTCTTACATTGCCCTAAAGAACAATTCCCGTTTTAAATTAATATCTAATTTTAATAAAAGGATAGCGTTCAATAACAATGCAGAAATATCACTCTCGGCGATTGCACCTTACTGAATCAGGCTAAATAGCGCATCAAACATACCCTCCCATTCTAAAAACTAATAAATTTTTAATTAAAACCCATTTAAGAATTTCTAAGCGAAAATCAACCAGCAATAGATTGATATAATATGTCTCGCCTCATAAAATACGCTTTCGGAACATCACGAGAATGTGCAAAACACAGCGTACTGTATGATTCTGTATATTCATGATTTTTAATCTGAATAGTCTTGTATTAAGTCACCTTTAATTTTGTTTCAACTTGACAGAAAACTGTTTATTTAAAAGGATTTGTATGAAAAAGCATGTTTTAGCAATGGTTGTTGCTGCATCTATGGCAAGCGGCGTGATGATGAACGCACAGGCAGACACCACCACAGTAAGCGGCGGTACCGTTAATTTCGTCGGTCAGGTTGTTAACGCTGCCTGTTCAGTTGCTGCCGATTCTGTTGACCAGACCGTTATCCTGAGCCAGGTTCGTACCGTGAAGCTGACTCAAAGCGGAATGCTGGCGAATCAGAAAGAAGATTTCAACATTAAACTGGAAGATTGCGACACCACTGTCAGCCAGAACGCAGCGGTTATTTTCAACGCGCAGCAGGATGCAACTCAGCCGGGCGCTATGGCGAATACCGCGGGTGCAGGTTCCGCACAGAACGTGGCTCTGCAGCTGTTTGGACCGGACGGTAAAAACCTGGATCTGGGTACCACCTCTTCTGCAATCGGCCTGATCAACGGTGAAAACATTATCCCACTGAGCGTTGACTACATCGCTACAGGCGCAGCAACACCAGGTAACGTAGCATCCACCGCTACCTTCCAGATGGTTTATTCCTAATCGAATTAGGATGCTGTCATCCCTCCTTCGTACGCCTGTACGAAGGAGGGATTTTTAATATAACCGACCGTTTTATATAGATTAAATACATAGGCTTAAACGGCATGTTTTATTCTATGTATTTGATTATGTATTCAATGAAGTGATATATAAATGAAACGAATTAATACTGTATCTTTGATAACGAAGCTGATTACGCATTCTTTTTTATTCGCAGCTACGGTGCTGACTACGGCTCACGCTGGGGGGATAGGCCTGGGCGCAACGCGTATTATTTACCCTCAGGGTGATAAACAGATTTCGTTACCTATTACGAACTCGTCTCAAAGCAATGCTTTCCTGGTGCAATCGTGGGTTGCGAACGCCGATCAATCGAAGTCCACAGACTTTATTGTCACGCCTCCACTTTTTGTTATGCATCCTAAAAAAGAAAACACCATCAGGATTATGTACGCTGGCCCAGATTTGCCGAAAGACAGAGAAAGCGTTTTTTATTTCAACAGCAAAGCTATCCCGGCCGTGGATAAAAGTAAGTTGCAGGGAAATACGTTGCAGATTGCGACGCAGAGCGTCATTAAGCTTTTTATTCGCCCAAAAAAATTGCCCACCCCGTCAATTGACGCGCCAAAGGCGCTGCGCTGCACGGTCAGTAACGGCAAGTTGACCATCAAAAACGCGTCGCCTTATTACGTGTCGCTGGTGCAATTCAAAGCGGGAAACGCAAAGTTAACCAATAACATGGTTCCGCCAATGAACAGCCTGGTCGTTGATCTACCTGCCGGTAGCGGGAGCCAGGTGACGTTCCAGACCGTTAACGATTTCGGTGCTACCACCCCTGTTCAGACATGCCCTGGAGCATAATTTTCCCGGAAAAATACCGAACATAGCGCGTTGAAGCAGGCAGAGAAAAATGAAGTTTCGCAAGTATCAGACAAGGATAGTCAATCATCGTTTGGCCCCTCTCACGCTGGCCATGCTCGGCGCATTCGCATCCGTTAATGCGGATGCGGGCTATTATTTCAACCCTGCCTTTCTTTCAAGCGATCCTGCGGCGGTTGCTGATTTATCACGTTTTAGTAATGCTGGTCAGGCGCCAGGGGTCTATCGCGTGGACGTATGGCTGAATGACAATTTTTTAGCCACGCGCGACGTGACGTTTAACGTGCGCAAAAATTCAACACCTACGGATGACGATACGGGGCTGACGCCCTGCCTCTCGCGTAAGTCACTTGATGCGATGGGGGTAAATGTCGATGTCTTACCCGGTCTTAAGGACGAAAAAGCGGGCAACTGTGTCGATTTGCCGGCAGCCATTCCCGCTGCCACCACATTTTTTGATTTTGAACACCAGCGCCTGAATATCAGTATTCCGCAAGCGGCGCTGCGTAATAACGCGCGCGGGTACATTCCCCCTGAGCAATGGGACGAAGGCATTAACGCCCTGATGCTGAATTATGACTTTTCGGGTTCGCATAGTCACAATAGCGGTGATTACGGTTCAACGACAGACAACTATTTTCTGGGACTTAACAGTGGATTAAACCTGGGGCCGTGGCGGCTGCGGGATTTCTCTACATGGAGCTACAACAGCAGCGGCTCAGAGACCTACACCAACTGGGAACACATTAAAACCTATGTTGAACGTGCCGTTATCCCGCTAAAAAGCAAGCTAACAATCGGCGAGAACTATACCACTTCGGATGTCTTCGACAGCCTGCCATTCCGCGGGGTGCAGATCAATTCTGATGACAACATGCTGCCTGATAGTATGAAAGGTTTTGCGCCAACCATTCATGGGATCGCTAAATCCAACGCCCAGGTCACCATCAAACAAAACGGTTACACCATTTATCAAAGCTATGTGCCGCCCGGGGCATTTGCCATTAACGATCTGTACCCCACCTCCTCAAGCGGTGACCTGAATGTAGAGGTCAAAGAATCTGACGGAACGATCAGCAGCTACTCTGTGCCCTATTCCGCGGTTCCGGTTTTGCAGCGTGAAGGCACCGTAAAATATGCCGCCACCGCGGCCCGCTATCGCAGTAACAGCGACCAGCAGGAGGACACAAACTTTGTCCAGGGAACGCTTATCTGGGGGTTACCAAAAGGATTTACCGTCTACGGTGGTACGCAGCTGACAGAAAAATACTCTGCCTTTGCGTTAGGTACTGGGGTGAACCTGGGGAATTTTGGCGCCGTATCGGCCGATCTCACCTCCGCACAAAGCGAACTGAGCGACGGTAGCTCACATAACGGGCAGTCAATACGTTTCTTATATGCAAAATCGTTGAATGGCATGGGCACCAATTTCCAGCTGTTAGGCTATCGCTATTCAACATCCGGTTTTTATACCCTGGATGAAACCACCTATAAGCAAATGAAGGGTTATGTCGGCCAGGACGATCCCAACGACCACACCGACGACAATCAGCCCGTGTGGACCGATTATTACAATCTGTACTACACCAAACGCGGCAAGCTGCAGGCCAATATTTCCCAACAGCTGGGCACTGCCGGGTCGATTTTCCTCAACGGCAGCCAGCAAACGTACTGGCATACCGATGAAAAAAATACGCTTATTCAGCTGGGTTATAGCGGAACGGTTGCGGGCGTAACCTATAACCTGACCTACAACTACAATAAATCCCCTGGCATGAGTGAAAGCGATCGTATTTATTCTTTAACGCTCTCCTTCCCGCTCAATCTGTGGCTTCATCCAGGTGGAGATGTGACCAAACGTTTAAACAGCATTTACGCCACATACGGCATGAGCACCGATAACGACGGCAGGGTCAATAATACTGCCGGCATCAACGGAACGCTGCTTGAAGACAATAACCTCAGCTACAGCGTTCAGCAGGGATACCAGAACCAACATACCGGTGCCAGTGGAAGCATCAGCACGGAATATGATAGCGCCTACGGTAATGCGAGCCTGGGTTACAACTACAGCAACAATGGCGATTATCAGCAGATCAACTACGGCCTCAGCGGCGGTATCGTCGCGCATCGCAACGGCATCACCTTAAGCCAGCCGTTGGGGGATACCAATGTCCTGATCGCCGCGCCGGGCGCAAGCAACGTTAAGGTCGAAGACGGACCCGGGATCCATACCGACTGGCGTGGTTATGCGGTTGTGCCGTATGCCAGCGCATACCACCGTAACCGCATGGCGCTGAACACCAACTCACTCAGCGACGATCTAGACATTGACGAGGCCGTAACCCACGTAGTTCCAACCCAGGGCGCCCTGGTTCGCGCCACCTTTAAGGCGCGCTCCGGAACGCGCGCGATGATTGCACTCATGCATAACGGGCGCCCTGTGCCCTTTGGCGCGGTTGTTACGCGCAGCGATGAAGGTGGGGACACCATCGTAGGCGATAACGGCGAAGCGTATCTGTCTGGGCTGGGCGAGACAGGGAGTCTGACAGCGCAATGGGGCGACACAGATGATAAAAAATGTGTTGCCGTTTACAAGCTAAGTGAAACAAAGCAGTCCCTCGTGCATTTAAAAGCGGAGTGCCGATAAGTGAAAGTACGCATTATTTTTTTATTACTCAGCCTTACGGCTTCTACGCAAAGTCTGGCAGCGGTCTGCCATAACTTTACACACAGCATTACTAATGTTAATTACGATCTGACGGCCTCGCTGACAAAAGAACAAAACCAGCTGGGGCAGGCAGTTGAACTGGTTAAATCACAGGATGTGGGCGTCAACGCCATATGTGACTATCATCCGGACGGCGATTCTCGTACCTATCGCTCATACAGGAATACCTACCCGGTGATTTTCACGGAAGACCAGTGGCAGTATATGAATCTTGACCCGATCTATATTGCAGGGGCGATGCGGATAACCGATTCCGAAATTGGTGAATATTTTCCGCCTGGAGACTATATCCATATGGGTAAAGATTACAGGGTGGATAAAGAGGATATGAACATACCTTTCCCGGTATATGACTCCAACCTGGTATTCCGGTTAAAAATTATCAAACCTTTTATCGGCACGGTCATTATCCCCAGTAAAGTGATGTTTAATGTTTATATCACCACCGAAAATACCGACCCGTTGAATGATATTGTTTATCAAATAACATACAGCGGCGCGGTCACGGTGCCGCAAAACTGCATCATTAATGCGGGGCAAATCATTACGGTTGACCTGGGAAAACTCAACAGTTCTTCATTCACGAAAGCGGGTGAGAAACCTTCTAATGCGCCGGTAAAAACCTTTAATGTTCCCATCGAGTGTAATGCGGACGTGATTTCGCCTGCGCATCTTACGCTTCGACTGGTCGCCAACGCAGACAGCAACGTCGGCCAGGCGATCGCTACGGATAATAAAGATGTCGGCGTGGTGGTAACCAACGAAAATGGCACCGTCATGATACCTAACGACGCCTCCAGCACCGCTGATTTTGTTACTGATAGTTCGGGCCATGCTGATGTCACGTTAAAAACCTACCCCATCAGCACGACAGGGAAGGCCCCGGCAGAAGGTCTGTTTACTGCGTTGGCCTGTTTACGTATCGATTTTGCGTAAGGGTGAAAAATGAGAGTCTTGTATTTTGTCGCCCTGGCGACGCTATTCTCTGGCATAGCAACAACGTACGCCGATGAGGGTTTTACAGTTAACCTCCAGATATACGGCACAATTATCGGCGAATCGTGTGAAGTTGAGGTGAACAGTAAAGAACAAACGGTTGATTTAGGCGCATTCGATATATCTGAATTTCCCGCAACCGGAACAACGACGCCGGAAAAAGCGTTCACGATCGATCTTAAAAATTGTTCACGCGCCATTCAGGGGACAAAAATCTGGTTCAGCGGTATGCCGGATACCAATAACTCGGACCTGCTGGCGCTCAGCGACACGGGTAAAGGAACGGCTGGCGAAATGGCGACGGGCATTGGCGTGGAGCTTCTCAATGCCGGAATGAATCCGATTAAAATAAATAATACGGAATCCGAAATTTATCCCTTAAAGCAGGGAGATAATAGCCTGACGTTTAATTTACGGTACAAATCGACCCTGCCCGAGGTTACGACAGGGAATGCTACGGCCATCATGTATTTTGATCTGCTCTATCAGTAGGATGCGGAAATGAAAAAGTTTTTCACAATAATATTCACCGCGCTTTTTCTGGTGCCATTTTTTTCAGCGCGTACACTGGCGCACGACGGTACAATTTATATCACTGGCGTGATCCATAAAAAGACGTGCAGTATCGCGCCTGATTCTCAGAACCTGACCGTCACAATGGACAGCGTGCAAAGTAAATATTTCACCCAGTCAGGTATGGGCGCTGATTATCATCCGTTTGCTATTAATGTGGAAAACTGTGCCGGAACAGAAGGCTCAGTCAGTATTACCTTTGACGGCACACCCGATACAGCAAACCCGGATTTACTGACGCTCATCGGCGGTGAAGGCTACGCAACCGGTATCGGCGTAGGAATTTACAACCAGGACAAGTCGCTCATCTCTATGGGAAGTAAAAGCCAGAAGACGATGATTATTCCTAATCAAAGCGACGCGACTCTCCAGTTTTACGCCCGCTATGTTGCCACCGCAAACAAGGTCACCACGGGAACGGCAAATGCGACGACAACCTTTATTCTCAATTATGCGTAAGTGTGTTTATCCGGCGAAGATCCTGCTTCTCTTTTTTCTCTCCACCATCATGCTTCAGGCGCAAGCTGGCGTGGTGATCGGCGGAACGCGGTTTGTCTATCCGGAACGTGAGAAATCGATCAGCTTTTCCGTGCGTAACCCTTCTGACGAATCGTATCTGATCTACACCAAAGTCGAGCCGGGTGGCCTGTGGACTGGGGCGGATGCCCCACTCGGGGTTCAATCCGCATTTGTGGCCACGCCGCAACTGTTCTCATTGCGTCCGCAACGCGAAAACACGATTAGGCTGATATTTACGGGAGGAAAGTTACCCGAGAACCGGGAAACGCTGTTCACGTTAAACGTTGCGGCGATCCCTTCCGCTAACCCGCACACCACGGGTGTGCAAACGGCGGTACGTTCACGCTTTAAACTTTTTTATCGGCCCACCGGGCTCACCGGCAATCCTGATGATGCTTATCAGGCCTTACGCTGGTCACGAAACAAAAAAAACGTCGTTGTGAATAATCCGACGCCTTACTACATCACGCTTTATCAGCTCAGCCTCGGCGGTAAGCACATCGCTGATAGCGGCCTTGTCGCCCCTTTTAGCGAGCGCTCGAGGGTTGTCCAGACCCAGGGGTATGCCAGGTACGCTGGCAAGCGATTAATGACTATGGACGCATTATGCCTGTTCGTACACAGGCACTGGCGTCCTAGTCCCGTCTCTCTCTTTTACGGAATAACATCAATGGAATTTTCAACCTCTCTTCGTCGCCTTTCGCTTCTGCTGGCCGCGACCCTGACTTTCTCAGCCGCAGCGCAGGCAGAGCAAGCAACGCCACAGCAGATTGAACAAACAGGAAAAGCCGCCGAAGCGTATTTCGCCGCCCATCCTGAAAAAATGGGTGAAATTGTCTCTACCTATCTCGCTGAACATCCTGAATTTTTAGTTGCGGCAGGGGAAAGCCTTCGCCAGCGTCAGGAGATAGCGCAGCAACAGGCCATGGTGCAAAATGTCATCCTCCATCGCGAGCAGCTGCTTGCTGGCGGCGATCCTATTGTCGGGCCCGCCAACGCAAAAGTCGCCGTGGTGTCTTTTGTGGATGAGCAATGCGTGAATTGCAACGTCACAGAAACGCTTATCCATGCCAACCCGGATATCCGTTTTATCTTTAAAAAATTGCCTTCGGCCGGGTCGGCAAACAAAGTGTTACAGGACAATGTGAAGCTCGTGAAGCAGATCGGTTTTGCCAACGCGCCGGCGTTTGTGGTTTTACCTCAGGAAAAAGATCCGGTCATTCAGCGCATTAGCGTGATGTCAGGAAACGTCTCTTCCGATGCATTAATCATGGCGATCCAGAAAGCCAAAGGATAAGCCAGGATGCCCGATGACGCGCATGAGTGCGTCATCGGGCATCGAATTACTCCGGCAACAGCCCCACAAAACTGCGTTTTTTGCGCGGCTCTGACATCAGCTCCTCAAGCTTATCCACGCACGCCAGATAGTGCGGCGTTTGCTTATGCGCCAGCACCGCCTCTTCGTCTTTGTAGGCCTCGTAGATAAAGAACCGGGTTTTCACCCTCGGGTCCTGCAACACGTCAAAGCGCAGGTTTCCCGGCTCCCTGATGGCCCCCTCATGGTTGGCGCGAAACACCTCAAGAAACTCGTCCACCCGCTCGGGCTTGATGTTAATCTCAACCAGCGTCACGTTCATTTTGCTTCTCCCTGTTTCTCTTCCTGCCAGAACTGGAACGCCTCCCGGGCGCTCACGTTCTCGTGAACCACTTTTTTCACCGCTTTCAGCATGGCGAGCGGCGCGCTGGACTGGAAGATATTGCGCCCCATGTCCACGCCGGACGCCCCCTGATCAATCGCCCGCCAGCACATCTCCAGCGCCTCGAGCTCCGGCAGCTTTTTGCCCCCGGCGATCACAATCGGCACCGGGCAGCTGGCGGTCACTTTTTCAAAGCCCTCGTCCACGTAGTAGGTTTTGACGAACTGCGCCCCCATCTCGGCGGCGATGCGGCTGGCGAGCGAGAAGTAGCGCGCGTCACGCGCCATCTCCTTGCCGACGCCCGTTACCGCCAGCGTTGGCATGCCGTAGCGCGCCCCTGCATCGACAAGCTTGATGATGTTGTTGATAGACTGATGCTCAAACTCGCTTCCGATGTACACCTGCGCCGCCACCGCGCAGACGTTCAGGCGCAGGGCATCCTCCATCGCCACCGCCACGCACTCGTTCGACAGCTCGCCTAGAATCGAGTTACCGCCGGAAGCGCGCAGCACCACCGGTTTGTTTGTCGCGGCGGGCACCTGGCTTCGCAGAATGCCACGGGTACACATCAGCACGTCGGTTTCGCCAAACAGCGGGGCGATGGAGAGATCAATACGCTCAAGGCCGGTGGTCGGCCCCTGAAAGTAGCCGTGGTCAAAGGCCAGCATCACCGTGCGGTTGCTCTGCGGGTTAAAGATGCGCGCCAGGCGGGACTGCATGCCCCAGTCCAGCGAGCCGCAGCCCTTCAGCGTGAACGGCACATTCTGCTGCGGCGTGCCGATGCCAAAATCCTTGCCGTCTTTGATGTCGTCTAAATCAGCCATTTGCTCCCCCGTCAGAAATCGTATTTGCTGATGTTCTCTTTGGTGAACACCACCCGCTCCGGCAGCAGCACGATGCCGTTGCCCTTCGCCTCATACTGATAGCCCTGCACGCTGTTCGGCTCCACCTTCAGCGCGCCGATACCTTTTACGTCCACGCTGTCGCCAGGGTTAAGATCGCCTTTTTTCAGCAGACGATCGGCGACATTGACCGCAATTTTGCCCTGTTGTACGACATCCCACAGGCCGAAGGCTTTCACCGTCCCGCGCTCAACGTACGGACGCATGACATTCGGCGTGCTGAAGCCGACAATCGCCACCCCTTCCCGCTTCAGGTTTTCCGCCGCCTGCGCCGCCGCCGGCAGGGCGTTGGCGTCCGGCGCGATGATCGCGTCCAGATCCGGATACGCTTTTAAGATCCCCTCGGCGGTCTGCAGAGATTTGGTGGCGTCGTTATAGCCAAACTGGGTGGTCACGATCTGCCACTGGGGGTGATGTTTCTCGATTTTGGCCTTCGCCTCTTTCACCCACTGGTTTTGGTCGGTAACGGTTGGGCTGGAGTAGAAGAACGCCACTTTGGCATTCGGCTTGGTGACCTGTTTGCCCGCCATCTCCACCAGCAGGCCGCCGAGCTGTTCCGGCGTCCCCTGGTTGATATAAATGCTGCGGCACTCCGGTTTGGTGTCGGAATCCCAGGTCAGCACCTTCACGCCGCGCTGCATCGCGCGCTTCAGCGCCGGGCAGAGGCCGTCCGGCGACACGGCGGAGACGATAATGGCGTTATAGCCCTGGTTGACGAAGTTGTTGATGAGCTGCACCTGGCCGGAAACGCTCGGCTCTGTCGGGCCGTCGTAGGTCACGTCCACGCCAAGATCTTTCCCCGCCTCTTTCGCGCCGTTGCCGCCGCTGGTGAAGAAACCCACGCCCACCAGCTTGGGGATAAAGGCAATGCGGTCCGCCGCTTGCGCCGAAGCGAAGCTGAGGGCCATTGCCAGGACGAGCAGTTTTGTTTTCATCTTACGCTCCGGATAGTTTTCTGAAGAGAGATCGCACCCATTCGCGGTGCAGACTTAGCGAACGTCCCATCACCACCACAACCAGCAGCGCCCCCGACAGCGCGCTCGACACCTGGTTGGGGATGCCGACCATCTGTAATCCCTGCTGGAGATAACCCACCAGCAGCGCCGCCAGCGCCGTACCCAGCACCGACCCTGAACCGCCGTAAATATTTGCCCCGCCGAGTACGGCGGCGGTGAGCGCGGGCATCAGCAAATCGCGCCCCAGATCCGAACGCGCAGAGCCGAAATAGGAGACCATCACCAGCGCGGCCACCGCCGACGCCACGCCCACCAGACCGTACAGCGCGTAGGGCATGCCGTTCACCGACAGCGCCGCATAGCGCGCCGCGCGCGGATTCTGGCCGATTAAAAACAGATGGCGGCCAAAGCGCCCGCGATGGGTAATCAGCCAGAAAAAGGCGGTAATCACCGCGAACAGCACCAGCGGGATCGGCAGCCCCAGCACCGTGAGGTTAGCGAACGCGGTAAAACCGTCCGGGAAGCCGCCGATGCCCTCGTAGCCCGTCGCCCCCGCCATGCCGGAGAGCAGTAACGCGCCGCCGCCGTAGAGGTAGAGCGTGCCGAGGGTAATGACTAAAGGGCTGATGCCGGTGTAGTGGATCAGCGCCGCATTCACCAGCCCACACAGCAGGCCAAGAAGCAGCGTCAGCGGAACGGCGATCGTCATGGGCCACCCCGCCTGCATCATCACCCCCAGCGCGATGGCGCACAGGCCGATGGTGGAGCCCAGCGAAATGTCGATCCCGCCGCTGATAATCACCAGCGTCAGCGGCAGCGCCACGATGCCGATGCAGATGAAATCGCTGGTGCTGAACAGCAGCATGTTAACGTCGAGCATGCGCGGGTTAATGGCGCCGAAGAGCAGGATCTCCAGCACCAGCAATATCAGCAGCGCGCTTTCCCAGTTGAGCCTCATTTACGCCACCTCTTTGTTGCGTTTGGGAAAGGGGGTGACGTGCTTTCCCCCTCTGTTGCCAGGCTGGAACCGGCCGTACTTCAGCGCCCGCTGATGGCGTGACAGCGCCTGGCGCAGCCGCCCGTCGAGCACCAACACGCCCAGCAGCACCAGCCCAGCGATGAAGTCGTTCCACCACGCCGGTAGCCTGAACAGCACCAGCACGGTGTCGATTTGAGTAAGGAAAAACGCGCCGAGGAACGCACCGACCAGCGTGCCGGTGCCGCCCAGCAGCGAAATGCCGCCGAGCACGCAGGCGGCAATGGCTTTCATTTCCAGCCCGCTGCCGGTCTGGTTGGGCACAAAGCCGATCTGGGCGGCAAAAACAATCCCGGCGCAGGCTGCCAGCATGCCGTTGAGGGTGAAGGCGATCATGCGCGTGCGGTTCACCGCCACGCCCAGCTGGCGCGCGGCGGCGAGGTTATCCCCCACCGCGTAAAAATCACGCCCGAACGCGGTGCGCGATAGCCCCCACGCGCCAACGACCACGAGAATCAACACTCCCACGCCGAGCGGTGAAATGCCGATGGCGGCAGGCTCGGAGAGAGATTTCAGCCCCGGCGGCAGCCCTTCAATCCACTTTCCGCCCGTCCAGAGCAGCATCGCTCCGCGGTACAGCCCCAGCGTGCCGAGGGTGGCGACAATCGCCGGAATGCGCAGCCCCACCACCAGAAAACCGTTGAACGCCCCCGCCAGCGCGCCAATCGACAGCGCAAAAAGTATCGATACCGGCAGGCTGTAGCCACCGTTGAGCGCCACGCCGACGGCAATGGCGGACAGCCCGACGGTCGAGCCCACGGAGACGTCGATATTGCGGGTCAGCATCACCAGCGCCGCACCGATGGCCAGCAGGATCAGGATCTGCGCGCTGGCGAAGATCATCCCCAGCGTTTGCAGGCTGAAGTAGGACGGATTCAGCGCCACCAGCACGGCGAACAGCGCCAGAATGGCAAGAAACGCGCTCAGCTCGCGGTTTTTGAGTAAGATCTTCATGATTGTCCTCCAAACGCCAGCGCCATCATCCGATCGAGACTGACGGCGTGGCGCGGCAGCTCGCCGCTGAGTACGCCCTGATGCATCACCAGCACGCGGTCCGCGAGGCCGGGAAATTCATCGAGATCGCTTGAGATCATCAGCACCGCAACATTCTGCGCCGCCACGCTTTTAATGAGCTGGTAGATATCGGCGCGCGCCGACACGTCCACGCCGCGCGTCGGCTCATCGACGATCAGCAATAAAGGATTGGCCTCCAGACAGCGCGCCAGCAGCACCTTCTGCTGGTTGCCGCCGGAGAGCGTGCGCACGGTTTGATCCGCATGATTGAGCTTGATCCCCAGCGCCCGGTGATAGCGCTCCACCACCGCAGACTCCCGCTTTCGCTGCTGCCAGAGCGACGGCTCGTTCAGCGCCACCGTGTTCCAGCGGACAGGCGCGTCGAGAAACAGGCCGGACACCTGCCTGTCTTCCGGCAGATAAACCAGCCCTTTTTCCAGACGTGAACCCACCGGATCGGAGGTGATCTCCCGGCTCTCCAGCCACACCCGCCCGCCGCGTACGGGACGCAGGCCGTAGAGCGTTTCGGCAAACTCGGTGCGCCCGGATCCGACCAGTCCGGCAAGGCCGACGATCTCCCCGGCGTAAATCTCCAGGCTGAGATCGATAAAGCCCTCTCCGGTGAGATCTTCCACGCGCAGCACCGGAAAATCCTGCGGCTGGGTGCGGCGATTGCCCGGCAGCGCCAGCCACAGCTTTTGCGCATCGCTTAAGCCTTTCTCGCGGCTGACCGGCGTCATGGCGGCGATCAGGGCGCTGTCGTCAAACTGGGCGGTTTCGCCGCTGAGCACCACCGCGCCGTCGCGCATCACCGAAACGCGGCTCGACAGCGTGCGGATTTCCGGCAGCTTATGCGAGATAAAGACAATCCCGACGCCGAGCGCCTGTAAGGCGCGGATCTGGCGAAACAGCCGTTCGGTTTCACCGGGCGTCAGCGAGGCCGTGGGCTCGTCGAGGATCAGAATTCTGGCGTTGCGCATCAGCCCGCGAAGGATCTCAACCATCTGCTGGTCCGCCACTTCCAGGGTGCTGGCCGTTGCGTCGAGATTAAGCTGACATTGCAGCTGCTGGAGTTTCTCCGCCAGCCGCTTTTCCCGATCGCGCTCTCGCGGCAGGCGGAACAGGATGTTTTCCCGCACGGTCAGGTTGGGGAAAAGCAGAGGCTCCTGTGGCACCAGATAAATGCCTAACCGGTGCGCCTGCGCCGGGGTAAGCCGTGCAAAAGACTCGCCCGCAACCGAAAGTTCACCGCTATCCGGCGTTTCCACCCCAGCGATGATCTTCATTAGCGTCGATTTTCCCGCGCCGTTACCGCCCATCAGCGCGTGCACCTGCCCCGCAAGCAGCGTGAAATCAATGCCTTTTAAGACCGGCACGCCTGAGAACTGCTTGCTGATATTTCGCGCGTTGAGAAGTGGTGTCATCATCGCTCCGCTATTGAACAAATGATTTTTAGATTTAATAATGTTCAAAAGCGTAGACGGTGAACTATATTTACAACCGTGCAGGGATCACAGTTTTATCGATTGAGATTCAGATTAACCAGAAACGATCTAAAAGATCCGTTTTGCCGCGTGGCTCACATTTTCACGCCGCGCCATTACGAACATATGATCTAAATTTTTATAAGAGTTCAATTATGAGCGATAAACGCACTGCGGAAGAAGGACGGTTTGCCGGGCTGGCGCTGGCGGAAGAGGAGCTGGTGGCGCGCGTCGCCTGGTGCTACTACCACGACGGGCTGACCCAGAATGATATCGGCGAACGGCTCGGTCTGCCGCGCCTGAAGATCTCCCGCCTGCTGGAGAAAGGCCGCCAGTCGGGGGTGATCCGCGTGCAGATCAACTCCCGCTACGAGGGCTGCCTGTCGCTGGAAACCGAGCTACAGCAGCGCTTTGGCCTGAAGCTGGTGCGCGTGATGCCTGCCCTAAATACCCCGCCGATGAACGTGCGGCTGGGCATTGGCGCGGCGCAGTCGCTGATGGGCGTGCTGGAGCCCGGCCAACTGCTGGCGGTGGGGTTCGGTGAAACCACCATGAGCAGCCTGCAACACTTAAGCGGCTTTATCAGCTCGCAGCAGATCCGCCTGGTGACGCTTTCCGGCGGCGTGGGGCCGTACATGACCGGTATCGGCCAGCTGGATGCGGCCTGCAGCGTCAGCATGATCCCCGCCCCGCTTCGCGTCTCATCTGCGGAAGTCGCCGGGATCTTAAAGCGCGAAACCAGCGTGCGGGACGTGATCCTCGCTGCGACCGCCGCTGACGTGGCGGTGGTCGGCATTGGTTCCGTGAACCAGCGCCGTGACGCGACGATACTGCGCTCCGGCTATATCAGCGAAGGTGAACAGCTGATGTACGCCCGTAAAGGGGCGGTGGGCGACATTCTCGGCTATTTCCTTAACGCCGAAGGGGAATGCGTCGAGGAGCTGGAGATCCACAAAGAATTACTGGGCGTCACGCTCGATGAACTGGCGCAACTGCCCACCATCGTCGGCGTGGCCGGTGGGGAAGAGAAAGCCGATGCGATTTATGCCGCACTGAAAGGTCGCCGTATTAATGGCCTGGTGACGGAAGAGACGACAGCCCGCGCGGTGCTGGCTCTGGCCGAATAAGAGTCGCCCTGCGCTAACAGCGAGGCAAGCTCATGAGTTACCTTTTAGCGTTAGATGCAGGGACAGGCAGCGTTCGCGCCGTGATTTTCGATTTACAGGGCAACCAGATTGCCGTCGGCCAGGCCGAGTGGAAGCACCTGAGCGTGGAGAACGTGCCGGGGTCGATGGAGTTCGATCTCGACACCAACTGGCAGCTGGCCTGCCGGTGCATTCAGCAGGCGCTGGAGCGTGCGCACCTGAGCGCGGCGGATATTCAGTCCGTCGCCTGCTGTTCGATGCGCGAAGGGATCGTGCTGTACGACCGCAGCGGCGAGGCCATCTGGGCCTGCGCCAACGTTGACGCCCGCGCCAGCCGCGAGGTGGCTGAACTCAAAGAGATCCACGACTACCGTTTTGAATCCGAAGTGTATGACGTTTCCGGCCAGACGCTTGCCCTTAGCGCCATGCCGCGCCTGCTCTGGCTGGCGCATCATCGCCCGGATATTTATCGTAAGGCCGCCACTATCACCATGATCAGCGACTGGCTGGCGGCAAAGCTCTCCGGCGAGCTGGCGGTCGATCCGTCTAACGCGGGCACCACCGGCATGCTGGATCTCTTTTCACGCGACTGGCGTCCGGCGTTGCTCGACATGGCCGGGCTGCGCGCCGATATTCTCTCGCCGGTAAAAGAGACCGGCACCGTGCTGGGGGCCATCACGAAAGAAGCCGCACAGCAGAGCGGTTTACGCGAGGGCACGCCGGTAGTGATGGGCGGCGGCGACGTGCAGCTGGGCTGCCTGGGGCTGGGCGTGGTCCGCGCCGGACAAACGGCGGTGCTGGGCGGCACCTTCTGGCAGCAGGTGGTTAACCTGCCGCAGGTGCGCACCGACCCTGAGATGAACATCCGCGTGAACCCGCACGTTATCCCCGGCATGGCGCAGGCGGAGTCGATCAGCTTCTTTACCGGGCTGACCATGCGCTGGTTCCGCGACGCCTTTTGCGCCGAGGAAAAGCTGATTGCCGAGCGGATGGGGATGGACACCTATTCCCTGCTGGAAGAGATGGCGAACCGCGTGCCCGCTGGCTCCCACGGCGTAATGCCAATCTTTTCCGACGCGATGCATTTTAAGCAGTGGTACCACGCTGCGCCGTCGTTTATTAACCTCTCCATCGACCCGGAAAAGTGCAACAAAGCGACGCTGTTCCGCGCCCTGGAGGAGAACGCGGCAATCGTCTCGGCCTGTAACCTGACGCAGATTTCGCGCTTCTCCGGCGTGACGTTTGATAGCCTGGTGTTTGCGGGCGGCGGCGCAAAGGGCGCCCTGTGGAGCCAGATTTTAAGCGACGTCACCGGCCTGCCGGTGCGCGTGCCGGAAGTCAAAGAGGCAACGGCGCTCGGCTGCGCCATTGCCGCCGGAACGGGTGCGGGGCTGTTTGCGGATATGGCCTCGACGGGCGAGCGGCTGGTGAAGTGGAGCCGCGAGTTTACGCCAAACCCGCAGCACCGGGAGCTGTACGACGGCATGATGGAGAAGTGGCAGGCGGTGTACGCGGATCAGCTCGGGCTGGTGGACAGCGGGCTGACCACGTCGATGTGGCAGGCGCCGGGGTTAGCGCGGGCAGCGACGCCGTAAATAACGCCGGATGGCGCTGCGCTTATCCGTCCTGGAGTTTTGTAGCCCCGGTAAGCGTAGCGCCACCGGGGAAGTTCTTTGAGATCTATCACAATCATTCGATCCCGCTTTTACCTTTCTGCTGCCGCTGGCTAAATTAGTAACTCATCCGACCACATAACAATAATTTTACACTGGAAGAGACTATGAGCCGCTACCCGTCGCTATTCGCCCCCCTCGAGCTGGGGTTTACCACCCTCAAAAACCGCGTGCTGATGGGCTCGATGCACACCGGGCTGGAAGAGCGTCCGGACGGAGCCGAGCGCCTGGCAGCCTTCTATGCCGAACGCGCCCGCCACGGGGTGGCGCTGATTGTCACCGGCGGCGTAGCCCCTGCCCCTTCAGGCGTGACGATGGAGGGCGGCGCAGTTCTGAATGATGCGACACAGCTGCCGCATCACCGCATTGTCACGGACGCGGTGCATAACGAAGGCGGCAAAATCGCCCTGCAAATTCTGCATACCGGGCGCTACAGCTATCAGCCAAAGCTGGTTGCGCCATCGGCTATTCAGGCGCCGATTAACCGCTTTACCCCTCACGCCCTCAGCCACGACGAGATCCTGGCGCTGATCGACGATTTTGCCCGCTGCGCCGCGCTGGCGCGTGAGGCGGGCTACGACGGCGTGGAGGTGATGGGCTCTGAAGGCTATCTGATTAACGAATTCCTCGCCGCACGCACCAACCAGCGCGACGACGAATGGGGCGGTGACTATGCCCGCCGGATGCGCTTTGCCGTGGAGGTGGTGCGCGCAGTGCGCGAACGTGCGGGCGCGGACTTTATTATTATCTTCCGCCTGTCGATGCTCGACCTGGTGGAGGGCGGCGGCACCTTCGACGAAACCGTGCAGCTGGCGCAGGCGATTGAAGCCGCAGGTGCCACGATTATCAACACCGGGATTGGCTGGCACGAAGCGCGCATCCCGACCATCGCCACGCCGGTGCCGCGCGCGGCGTTCAGTTGGGTAACGCGCAAGCTGAAAGGCAAAGTCTCCGTTCCGCTGGTCACCACTAACCGCATTAACGACCCGCAGGTGGCGGACGATGTGATCTCACGCGGCGACGCCGATATGGTATCGATGGCGCGTCCGTTCCTCGCGGATGCCGAACTGCTCTCTAAAGCGCAAAGCGGCCGTGCGGATGAGATCAACACCTGCATCGGCTGTAACCAGGCCTGTCTGGATCAGATCTTCGCCGGCAAAGTCACCTCATGCCTGGTGAACCCCCGCGCCTGCCATGAAACCAAAATGCCGGTGGTTGCGACGGTCAATAAAAAACGCCTGGCCGTGGTGGGCGCTGGCCCCGCTGGGCTGGCGTTTGCGGTGAATGCCGCCTCGCGCGGGCACAGCGTGACGCTGTTTGATGCCGCCGGTGAAATTGGCGGGCAGTTTAATATCGCCAAACAGATCCCCGGCAAAGAGGAGTTCTATGAAACCCTGCGCTACTACCGCCGGATGATCGATCTGACGGGTGTTGATCTGCGGCTTAACCAGCTTGTCAGCGCGGCGGATCTGATCGGTTTCGACGAGGTGATCCTCGCGAGCGGGATCGCACCGCGCACGCCTGCAATCGAGGGTATCGATCATCCGAAGGTGTTGAGCTATCTGGACGTATTGCGTGACAAAGCGCCCGTTGGCGAGAAGGTGGCGATTATCGGCTGCGGCGGGATCGGCTTTGATACCGCGATGTATTTAAGCCAGCCGGGCGAGGCCACCAGCCAGAACATCGCCGAGTTTTGCGTAGAATGGGGCATTGATACCAGCCTGAGCCAGTCCGGCGGATTACGGCCGGAAGGGCCGCAGCTGCCGAAAAGCCCGCGCCAGATCGTGATGCTCCAGCGTAAGGCCAGCAAGCCGGGTGAAGGGCTGGGCAAAACCACGGGCTGGATCCACCGCGCCACCCTGCTCTCGCGCGGGGTGAAGATGATCCCGGGGGTGAGCTACCAGAAGATCGACGACGACGGGCTGCATGTGCTGATCGGTGGTGAACCGCAGCTGCTGCGCGTGGATCATGTGATTTTGTGCGCCGGACAGGAGCCAAAGCGCGATCTGGCCGATCCGCTGCGCGAAGCGGGTAAAACGGTGCATTTGATCGGCGGGTGCGACGTGGCGATGGAGCTGGATGCGCGGCGGGCGATTGCGCAGGGCACCCAGCTTGCACTGGTTATTTAGCGACGACGCCCCAGCTTCACCGCTTTCAGCACCACAAACTTGTTATTGGTCGCAATGGTGACGCAGTTGCCGAAAATCTTCTTCAGCTTGTGGAAGTAGTCCAGGTGACGGTTCGCCACGATATACAGCTCGCCGTTGATTTTCAGGCAGCGGCGCGCGTGGTGGAACATCTCCCACGCGACGTTATCCGTCAGGGCGTGCTTCTGGTGGAACGGCGGGTTGCAGAACACGGCGTTGAAGCGGAAAGGCTCAACGCCGGAGAGCGCGTTGTTGATCATAAATTCGCAGCGATCCACAGCTTCCGGCATGTTGGTTTCCACGTTCAGACGGCTGGAGGCCACCGCCATCGGCGACTCGTCGCTGAACACCACGCTGGCTTCCGGATTCTTCGCCAGCAGCGTCAGGCCAATCACGCCGTTGCCGCAGCCCAGATCGACAATCTCCCCTTCCAGGTTTTCCGGCAGATGCTCCATAAAGAAACGCGCCCCAATATCCAGCCCGGTGCGGGAGAAAACGTTCGCATGGTTATGGATGGTCCAGTCGGTGCCTTCCAGTTTCCAGCTCAGCGTCTCCGGCGCGTCGGCCAGCTCCGGTGCGCTGAAGGTGCAGTTGATCAGGCGCGCTTTTTTCCAGGCCAGCGTGGTTGTGGTCGGGCCGAGCACTTTCTCGAACAGCTCCAGCGTTGAGGTGTGAATATCGCGCGCTTTGGCACCCGCAATGATGCGGGTTTCCGGCGTGACGACTTTGCGCAGCGCGCGCAGCTGCTGCTCCAGCAGCGCCATGGTTTTGGGCACTTTGATCAATACAACGCCCGGCGCCTGCGGGTAGTCCGCGGTGCTGTCGAGGAACTTCACGCTGGACTCGTCGATGTCGTTATGGCGCAGGTTTTCACGCGTCGCCAGTTCGCTCAGGTAGGAATCGCCAATGCTGTACGGCGTGTGCTCTGCCAGGGCGCAGCCCAGGGCACCAAACGCGTCATTCAGGATCAGAACCGGGCCGCGGATTTCAGTCTCATCCAACTGCTGCAGCAGATATTCATCCGCCGCTTCCCACGCCTGAAGCGGGTTTACGTCGTCCGTTTCCGGGAAACGTTTAAGGTTGAGTGAACGGAAACCGTTGTCTAAGTGGCTCATCGGCCCTCCTGAATGGTAAAATTTGGCGTATCCCTGAAAAGGGTGCGTGAGTATACCCGTTTTCGCATTAATTTGGGCTTTTGATGAACCAACTTACTTATCTCCAGGGCTACCCGGAGCATTTACTGACTCAGGTTCGCAGCCTGATTGCCGAGCAGAAGCTCGGCGCGGTGCTGGAAAAGCGCTATCCCGGCACGCACGATTTCGCGACCGATAAGGCCCTCTGGCAGTATACGCAGGATCTGAAAAGCCGATATCTGAAGAGCGCGCCGCCGATCAACAAGGTGATGTACGACAACAAGATCCACGTGCTGAAAAACGCGCTCGGCCTGCACACCGCCATCTCCCGCGTGCAGGGCGGCAAGCTGAAGGCTAAGGCGGAAATCCGCGTGGCGACGGTTTTCCGTAACGCGCCGGAAGCCTTTCTGCGGATGATCGTGGTGCATGAGCTGGCGCACCTGAAAGAGAAAGAGCACGACAAAGCGTTCTATTCCCTGTGCTGCCACATGGAGCCGCAGTATCACCAGCTGGAGTTTGATACCCGCCTGTGGCTTACGCATTTATCGTTAAATGGTAATGCGGAATAGCGCACTGGTTTTGCAATAATCCCGTGCTACAGTGGCTAAAGGTTCCCCGCTACGGAGTACGTAAACGTTTATGATACGTTTCGCAGTCATTGGAACGAACTGGATCACGCGCCAGTTCGTCGACGCCGCCCACGAAACCGGCAAACTTAAACTCACCGCAGTCTATTCCCGCAGCCTTGAGCAGGCGCAGAGTTTTGCTAACGACTACCTCGTCGAGCATCTCTTCACCTCCCTGGATGAAATGGCGCAAAGCGACGCCATTGACGCGGTTTATATCGCCAGCCCGAACTCCCTGCACTTCCCGCAAACGGCGCTGTTTCTCGGCCATAAAAAGCACGTGATTTGCGAGAAGCCGCTGGCGTCGAATATCGAAGAAGTGGAAGCGGCCATTGCGCTTGCCCGCGAAAACCAGGTGGTGCTGTTCGAAGCGTTCAAAACCGCCAGCCTGCCGAATTTCCTTCTGCTGCAGCAGTCCCTGCCGAAAATTGGCAAAGTGCGCAAAGCCTTTATCAACTACTGCCAGTATTCGTCGCGCTATCAGCGCTATCTGGACGGCGAGAATCCGAATACCTTTAATCCGGCCTTCTCAAACGGTTCGATTATGGATATCGGTTTTTACTGCCTGGCCTCTGCCGTAGCGCTGTGGGGCGAGCCGCACGGCGTTACGGCCACCGCCAGCCTGCTGGAGAGCGGCGTGGATGCACACGGTTTGGTGGTGCTGGACTACGGTGATTTTAGCGTCACGCTGCAGCACTCCAAGGTGAGCGATTCCGTGTTGCCGAGCGAAATTCAGGGCGAAGCCGGGTCGCTGGTCATCGAGAAGATCTCCGAATGCCAGAAGGTGAGCTTCGTGCCGCGCGGCGGCAAAGCGCAGGAACTGACGCAGCCTCAGCATATTAACACTATGCTCTATGAGGCAGAGGTCTTCGCCCGTCTGGTGGAAGACAACGAAGTGAATCACCCAGGCCTTGCGGTAAGCCGCACCACGGCGAAGCTGCAAACCGAGATCCGCCGCCAGACCGGCGTGGTGTTCCCGGCAGACGGCATAGGCGCGGAAGCGATCGCGTAAAGCTGTGTAATGAAACGGCGCAGGCCATTGACGAAACCGATGGTCTGACATATTTTGTTACCTGCAAAGGGGAGTAACTTCTTCGCCGGTGGATCGTCATTACGATGCGTAAAATATGCATCCGGTCGCCGGGCAACCTTCGTGGTTGTAAGTGAGACCTTGCCGGAAGGCGAGGTCTATGCATAAAAAGCTAACGGCTATCGTCTTCTGACCATGGCCGTTTTTGTTTTTTATGTGTAAGGAAAATAGTATGCATTCTGTCGGCACTCCAATGCTGTGGGGCGGATTCGCGGTTGTCGTGCTCATCATGCTGGCGATCGACCTCTTTTTGCAGGGTCGTCGCGGCGAGCACGGCATGAGCGTTAAGCAGGCCGCCGTCTGGTCGCTGGTCTGGGTTACCCTCTCGCTCCTCTTTTGCGCCGCCTTCTGGTGGTATCTGGCCTCGACTGAAGGCCGTGCGGTGGCCGATCCTCAGGCGCTCGCCTTCCTCACCGGTTATCTGATTGAAAAAGCCCTGGCGGTTGATAACGTCTTCGTCTGGCTGATGCTGTTCAGCTACTTTGCTGTGCCTGCAGCATTGCAGCGCCGCGTGCTGGTCTACGGCGTGCTGGGTGCCATTGTCCTGCGTACCATCATGATCTTCGCCGGCAGCTGGCTAATTACCCAGTTCGAATGGCTGCTGTACGTGTTCGGCGCGTTCCTGCTGTTTACCGGGGTCAAAATGGCGCTGGCGAAAGAAGACGATACCGGTATCGGTGATAAGCCGCTGGTGAAGTGGATCCGTGGTCATCTGCGCATGACGGACAAGATCGAGAGCGAGCACTTCTTCGTGCGTAAGAACGGCCTGCTGTTTGCTACCCCGCTGCTGCTGGTGCTGATTCTTGTCGAGCTGAGCGATGTGATTTTCGCGGTAGACAGCATCCCGGCAATCTTCGCGGTGACGACTGATCCGTTCATCGTGCTGACCTCTAACCTGTTTGCGATCCTCGGTCTGCGCGCCATGTATTTCCTGCTGGCAGGCGCGGCAGAGCGCTTCTCGATGCTGAAGTACGGTCTGTCGGTGATCCTGGTGTTTATCGGTATCAAGATGCTGATCGTGGATTTCTACCACATCCCGATCGCCATTTCGCTTGGCGTGGTGTTCGGCATTCTGCTGGTGACGCTGGTTATCAATACCTGGGTTAACCGCCAGCACGATAAGAAGCAGCAGGCTTAGTGCTTTTTGCCCGGTGGCGTTGCGCTTACCGGGCATTTTTCGTTAATCAATAGTTAAAAAACATGACGCAACACGTAAAATCCAGCATTTTACGCTTCCCTCCGCAGACACTTTCCCTATACTCGACCAGGCAAACATTTACTTACATCCGGACATAAATGTGACTAAGAGCACAGCCGGGATGGAACGCAATTTCACTTAAGGAACACTCATGACGATATCCTCATCGGGCCTGCTTGCGCGCCTGTCGCGCGGCAGCCTTGTTAAGCAAATACTGATTGGACTGGTGTTCGGCGTCGCGCTGGCACTGATCTCAAAACCTGCCGCCGAAGCCACTGGCCTGCTGGGCACGCTGTTCGTCGGCGCGCTGAAAGCGGTCGCGCCGGTTCTGGTTTTAACGCTGGTGATGGCCTCAATCGCCAACCACCAGCAGGGGCAGAAAACCAATATTCGCCCGATTCTGTGGATGTATCTGCTGGGTACGTTCTCAGCCGCGCTGACGGCGGTTGTCGTTAGCTTTATCTTCCCGTCTACGCTGCAGTTGACCACCGGCGCCACCGACATCACGCCGCCCGCGGGTATTGTTGAGGTGATGCACGGCCTGCTGATGAGTATTGTCGCCAACCCGATCCATGCCCTGATTAACGCGAACTACATCGGGATCCTGGTATGGGCCGTCGGCCTCGGCTTCGCTCTGCGCCACAGCAACGACACGACCAAAAACCTGGTTAACGATCTTTCTCACGCCGTCACGTTTATCGTGACGGTGGTCATCCGCTTTGCGCCGATTGGTATTTTCGGTCTGGTAGCATCCACGCTGGCAACCACCGGTTTCGGCGCGCTGTGGGGCTATGCGCAGCTGCTGCTGGTGCTGATTGGCTGTATGGCCGTCGTGGCACTGGTGATTAACCCGCTGCTGGTGTTCCTGCAGACCCGACGTAATCCTTACCCGCTGGTGCTGATGTGCCTGCGCGAAAGCGGCGTGACCGCTTTCTTCACCCGCAGCTCGGCGGCAAACATTCCGGTCAACATGTCCCTGTGTGAGAAGCTGAATCTGGACCGCGATACTTACTCCGTATCCATTCCGCTGGGCGCGACCGTCAACATGGCGGGAGCGGCCATCACCATCACGGTGCTGACGCTGGCCGCGGTGAATACGCTGGGTATTCCGGTGGATCTGCCCACCGCGCTGCTGCTGAGCGTGGTGGCCTCGCTGTGTGCCTGCGGCGCATCCGGCGTGGCGGGCGGTTCCCTGCTGCTTATCCCGCTGGCGTGTAATATGTTCGGCATCCCGAACGAGATCGCCATGCAGGTGGTTGCGGTGGGCTTTATCATCGGCGTATTGCAGGACTCCTGCGAAACCGCGATCAACTCCTCCACCGACGTGATGTTTACCGCCGCCGTGTGCCAGGCGGAAGACGCGCGTTTAGCGAAGAACGCGCTGCGAGGTTAACAGCAAAACGGCAACCCTGAGGTTGCCGTTTTTAGTGTTTGTACCCTCTCCCCGTGGGAGAGGGTCAGGGTGAGGGCATCAGGCCGCACCGATTAAAGTTCAGTAGGTCGGGTAAGCGCTAGCGCCACCCGACAAAACACTTAAAGCGTCACACCACTCTTAAAGATCGCCAGCTCGCGGAAGTCGTTCTTCTCGTTACAGGTCTGCCTGCCGTTAGCAAACTCCACGATAGTATCCACGAACTCCGTCAGCAGCTGCGGCATCGCTTTGCCGTGGATCAGCTGGCCTGCGTCGAAATCGATCCAGTGCTTTTTCTTCGCCGCCAGCTCGCTGTTGGTGGCGATTTTGACCGTCGGCACAAAACCGCCGTACGGCGTACCGCGACCGGTGCTGAACAACACCATGTGACAACCCGCCCCCGCCAGCGCGCTGGTGGCGACCGCATCGTTGCCCGGTGCGCTCAGCAGGTTCAGGCCGTGGGTTTTCAGGCGTTCACCGTAGCGCAGAACGTCCACCACCTGGCTGGCCCCCGCTTTCTGGGTGCAGCCGAGGGATTTCTCCTCCAGCGTGGTGATTCCGCCCGCCTTGTTCCCCGGCGACGGGTTCTCGTAAATCGGCTGATTGTGGGCAATGAAGTACTGTTTGAAGTCGTTCACCATGGTGACGGTCTTCTCAAACGTCTCTTCGTCGCGGCAGTGGCTCATCAGAATGCGCTCCGCGCCAAACATCTCCGGCACTTCGGTCAGCACCGTCGTGCCGCCGTTGGCAATCACGTAATCCGAGAAGCGGCCCAGCATTGGGTTAGCGGTAATGCCGGAAAGACCGTCAGACCCGCCGCACTCCAGGCCAAACTTCAGCTCGCTCAGCCTGCCCGGCTCGCGCCTGTCGTGGCGCATCACCTCATAAAGCTGATGCAGCTGCTCAACGCCCGCTTCCACTTCGTCGTCCTGATGCTGGCACACCATGAAGTGAACGCGCTCAGGGTCGAATTCTCCCAGCGTCTCGCGGAAGGCGTCGACCTGGTTGTTCTCGCAGCCGAGGCCGATCACCAGCACCGCGCCCGCATTCGGGTGGCGCACCATGTTTTGCAGCATGGTGCGGGTGTTGATGTGGTCGTCACCCAGTTGGGAGCAGCCGTAGGTGTGGCTGAACAGATGTACCCCGTCGATACCCTCGGCATCGTGGGTCTCCTTCAGAAAGCGGGTCTGGATCTGACGCGCAATGCCGTTCACGCAGCCGACGGTCGGCAGGATCCACAGCTCGTTGCGGATCCCCACATCGCCGTTTGCGCGACGGTAGATTTGCACCTCACGATCCCCCGCCTGCACGCCTGCCTTCGGTAGTTCAGGCTGATAGCTGTACTCGTCCAGATCGCTGAGATTGGTGCGGGTATTGTGGGAATGAATATATTCACCCGGCGCAATATCCGCCAGCGCATGGCCGATGGGCAAACCGTACTTCACCACGTTCTCCCCTTTTGCAATGGGGATCAGGGCAAACTTGTGTCCACGTCCAATGGCCTGGCGCAACGTGACCGACTGGTTATCGAAGGCTACTTCCGTGCCTTCGGTTAAATCTGCCAGCGCGACGGCCAAGTTATCCAGCGAATGGATTTTGATGTATTGCATATCAACCTCAGACGGCCTTAGTTCAGTTCAATGGCGAAGTAGTCACGCGCATTGTTAAAGCAGATGTTTTTCACCATTTCGCCCAGCAGCTGGATATCCGCTGGCGCTTCACCCGCGTGCACCCAGCGGCCAATCATCTGGCACAGGATGCGGCGGAAATATTCATGACGGGTATAGGACAGGAAGCTGCGGCTGTCGGTCAGCATACCCACGAAACGGCTTAACAGACCGAGCTGCGCCAACTGCGTCATCTGACGCTCCATGCCGTCTTTCTGATCGTTGAACCACCAGCCGGATCCGAACTGCATCTTGCCCGGCATACCTTCGCCCTGGAAGTTGCCCACCATGGTGCCCAGCACTTCGTTATCGCGCGGGTTCAGGCAGTAGAGAATGGTTTTCGGCAGCAGGTTTTGCTCGTTCTGTTTGCTCAGCAGTTTTGACAGCTCTTCCGCCAGCGGGCGGTCGTTGATGGAGTCAAAGCCCACGTCCGCGCCCAGCAGTTTGAACTGGCGCTGGTTGTTATTGCGCAGCGCGCCGATGTGGTACTGCTGTACCCAGCCGCGACGGGCGTATTCCGCACCGAGGAACACCAGCACCGCCGTTTTGAACTGCGCTACTTCATGCTGGCTAAGCGATTCACCGGAGAGGCGACGCGCCAGGATGCTGTCCAGTTCAGCTTCGTTGGATTCCGCGAACAGCACCACGTCCAGCGCGTGGTCAGAGACTTTACAGCCGTGCGCCGCGAAGTGGTCCAGGCGTTTGGTCAGCGCGGTTTGCAGGTCAGCGAAACGACGGATGTCGGTATCGGACACTTCCGCCAGCTTCGCCATGTAGTCGGTGAAGGTGGCCTGTTCGATGTTGAAGGCTTTGTCCGGGCGCCAGCTTGGCAGCACTTTAATGTCAAAAGAGGCGTCTTTGGCGACAACGGCATGATGCTCCAGGGAGTCAATCGGATCGTCGGTGGTGCCCACCATCTTCACGTTCATCTGCTTCATGATGCCGCGCGCGGAGAAGTTATCCTGCGCCAGCAGCGCATTGCACTGGTCCCAGATCTCATCCGCCGTAGCGGGAGAAAGCAGCTTGCCGGTGATGCCAAACGGACGGCGTAGTTCGAGGTGCGTCCAGTGGTATAGCGGGTTACCGATGGTGTGCGGCACGGTAGCGGCCCAGGCGTCGAACTTCTCGCGATCGGTCGCGTCGCCGGTACACAGGCGCTCGGCCACGCCGTTGGTGCGCATTGCGCGCCATTTATAGTGGTCACCCTTCAGCCAGATATCATACAGGTTTTTGAAACGGTAATTTTCGGCAACCTGCTGCGGCGGTAAGTGGCAGTGGTAGTCGAAAATCGGCTGGTCTTTAGCGTAGTCGTGGTACAGGCGGCGGGCAAATTCGGTATCTAACAGAAAATCGTCGGTCATAAACGGCGTCATTATCGTCTTCCTCATTACGGGAGCGTCAGAAAGCGTATGTTCATATGCTGCAAAGTTATCACACCAATTTCCACCCACCGAAGCTTTTTTCGTGAGTGAGATCAATAAACGCTAACAAATAAATTACCCTCAATGGGGTAAACCCTTCTACAGGCCGCGCCATTGCTGGCTTTGCGCGCAGCGATTAATGTCCCTACAAAGAATCATACATTTGTGATGTCACTCACCTTTTAAAGTTGTATGACAAGTTATCGTTTCGCCGTCGCAAACACTAAGCCGACGGAATGCGTTACCGGTGTGAGACACATCGGATTTAACGGTACGGATACCGACTTATGCACGCTTACTTATGGCAAGGTTCGGGCCGTTCCGGGACATTCTCCCGGCTACGCCCCTCCCGTTACACAACTGCTCCCGGCAACGGTTGAGAGGTTGCCGTGCTCTGGCGCGGAAATAACATAACGATGAGGTTTTAGATGCGTAAAATTAAAGGGTTACGTTGGTATATGATCGCGCTGGTGACGCTGGGCACCGTGCTGGGCTACCTGACACGTAACACCGTGGCAGCCGCGGCGCCGACGTTGATGGAAGAGCTGCATATCTCCACGCAGCAATACTCTTACATCATCGCGGCCTATTCTGCCGCTTACACCGTCATGCAGCCTGTTGCTGGGTATGTTCTCGATATTCTGGGTACCAAAATCGGCTATGCCTTCTTCGCCATCGCCTGGGCGGTATTCTGCGGTGCAACCGCACTGGCAGGCAGCTGGGGCGGTCTGGCGCTGGCCCGTGGCGCGGTCGGTGCGGCAGAAGCCGCAATGATCCCGGCGGGGCTGAAAGCCAGCTCTGAGTGGTTCCCGGCAAAAGAACGTTCCATCGCGGTGGGCTACTTCAACGTGGGCTCGTCCATCGGCGCAATGATTGCGCCACCGCTGGTGGTGTGGGCCATCGTGATGCACAGCTGGCAGATGGCATTCATTATCTCTGGCGTGTTGAGCTTTGCCTGGGCAATGGCGTGGCTGGTTTTCTATAAACACCCACGCGATCAGAAAAAACTCTCCGAGGAAGAACGCGAATACATTATTGGTGGTCAGGAAGCGCAGCATCAGACCAACAATGGCAAGAAGATGTCCGTCTGGCAGATCCTGGGCACCCGTCAGTTCTGGGGTATCGCCCTGCCGCGCTTCCTGGCTGAACCGGCCTGGGGCACCTTCAACGCGTGGATCCCACTGTTTATGTTTAAAGTCTACGGCTTTAACCTGAAAGAGATCGCGATGTTCGCCTGGATGCCGATGCTGTTCGCTGACCTGGGCTGTATCGTGGGCGGCTACCTGCCACCGCTGTTCCAGCGCTGGTTTGGGGTGAACCTGATTGTTTCCCGTAAGATGGTGGTGACCATGGGCGCCCTGCTGATGATTGGCCCGGGCATGATCGGCCTGTTCACCAGTCCGTATGTGGCTATCGCCCTGCTGTGCATCGGTGGATTTGCGCACCAGTCCCTGTCCGGCGCGCTGATTACGCTCTCCTCTGACGTCTTCGGTCGCAACGAAGTGGCCACCGCCAACGGCCTGACCGGGATGGCCGCCTGGACCGCAAGTACGATGTTTGCGCTGGTCGTCGGCGCACTGGCGGATACCATCGGCTTCAGCCCGCTGTTCGCGGTACTGGCTATCTTCGACCTGATGGGCGCGGTGGTTATCTGGACGGTGCTGAAAAGCAAATCCGCAGAGGAGCTGGCGAAAGAGTCTCTCGGGCGACCGGCTACGCAGAGTTAGCGAAAATGCGTTTTACCGAAGCCGCCCCCGGGCGGCTTTTTTAATGGCAAAATCTGGAGAGTATCCCGTGAAAGTGGTATAACAAATCATCTGCCGTACCCTGCCTGGAGCGCATATGGAAATCACCGAACCACGTCGTTTATATCAACAACTTGCTGCCGAGCTGAAAGATCGCATCGAGCAAGGGGTCTATCTTGTCGGTGATAAACTTCCCGCCGAGCGCTTTATCGCGGATGAAAAAAGCGTAAGCCGAACCGTGGTGCGCGAAGCGATTATCATGCTGGAAGTGGAAGGCTACGTTGAGGTACGCAAAGGTTCCGGCATTCACGTTATTTCTAATCAGCCTAAACACTCTCCGGTGGCGGATGAAAGTCTAGAATTCGCCAGCTACGGTCCGTTTGAGCTGCTCCAGGCTCGCCAGCTGATCGAAAGCAATATTGCCGAATTTGCCGCCACGCAGGTGACCAAGCAGGACATCATGAAGCTGATGGAGATCCAGGAGAACGCTCGCAAGGAAAAATGTTTCCGTGATTCCGAGTGGGACCTGCAGTTTCACGTTCAGGTCGCCCTGGCAACCCAGAATACAGCGCTGGCGGCAATCGTTGAGAAAATGTGGACTCAGCGCGTTCACAACCCGTACTGGAAAAAACTTCACGATCATATTGATTCCCGTACCGTGGACAACTGGTGTGACGACCACGATCAAATTCTTAAGGCGCTGATTCGTAAAGACCCCCACGCCGCGAAGCTCGCCATGTGGCAGCACCTGGAAAACACCAAGCAGATGCTCTTCAATGAAACCAGCGACGACTTCGAATTTAACGCTGACCGTTATCTTTTTGCCGATAATCCTGTCGTTCATCTCGATACGGCCCCGAGCGGCGCAAAATAGGCGACCTTTCTACCGGCAGGCGCTTCGCTGCGCCTCCCCGCCTGAATGGGTAAGCAAAACATATATAGTGTCAGCCTTTGTAAAATCCCTCGCTCACTTTCAGGGCTTACGCCAAAATCACCTCACCCTGCAAATTCTGTGACGCAGAACGTTGGGCTTTGTTACAATTGGATTCACTTCGTTATTTTGAAGTTAGTGCTTGCTAACCAGCCAATTAACAGGGAACAGTGTTGGCCACACCGCAATGTGTCCGCGAGCGACCATAATGAAATCACAACAATGTCGCCGTGCTGTTTGTCCCGGATAACAGGCGAGACGTTAACCGATTTCCAGGAACACTGAATGGAACTTTTGACCCAACTGCTGCATGCCCTTTGGGCGCAGGATTTTGAAACGCTGGCCAACCCTTCCATGATTGGCATGCTCTATTTTGTCTTGTTTATGATTCTGTTCCTTGAGAATGGTTTGCTGCCTGCAGCCTTCTTGCCGGGTGACAGTTTGCTGGTGCTTGTCGGCGTGCTGTGTGCTAAAGGCGCAATGGCGTTCCCGCAAACCATTTTATTACTGACCGTCGCGGCCAGCCTTGGCTGCTGGGTGAGCTATATCCAGGGAAGATGGCTGGGCAATACCCGAATAGTACAGAACTGGCTTTCCCATCTGCCTGCGCACTATCACCAGCGGGCACACCACCTGTTCCATAAGCATGGGCTTTCCGCGCTGCTGATTGGCCGCTTTATCGCTTTTGTGCGCACCCTGCTGCCCACCATTGCCGGGCTGTCCGGGTTGAGCAGCGCACGCTTCCAGTTCTTCAACTGGATGAGCGGCCTGTTATGGGTTCTGATCCTGACGACGCTGGGCTATGCGCTGGGTAAGACGCCGGTCTTCATGAAATATGAAGATCAGCTGATGTCCTGCCTGATGCTGCTGCCTGTTGTTCTGCTGGTCTTCGGCCTGATCGGCTCGCTGGTTGTCCTGTGGAAGAAAAAATACGGAGCGCGAGGTTAACGATGGTTATCTCACCGCTCGCCATGCGCCGCTTTGCCTGTGCCTTTATTGCACTGGTGATGCTCAGCGCCGTACTGCTGGCCTGGAACACACTTTCACATCAGGACGCTACGCTGGCCATTCGCCCGGTAAACCAGGGGGGCGGTGTGCCTGACGGTTTTTCTGTCTGGCATCATCTGGATGCAAACGGCATCCACTTTAAAAGCATCACCCCGCAGGACGATGTTTTACTGATTAAGTTTGATTCCCGTGCGCAGAGCGCTGCCGCGAAAGCGGTTCTTGACCGTACGCTGCCGCACGGCTATATCATTGCCCAGCAGGAAGATGACAACCCGCCAGCCGCGTGGTTATCATTGATTCGCGATACGTCGCATCGGTTTGGATAACTTCCTGGATTCCGAATCTTTTCACTCACTTTGGTGAATCCCCCGTTTACTTACTATGCTTAAGTACGCGGAGCACCCCTCGAATGTACTCCGCATCATTTTGGATAGCGGCTAACCCCGCAGCACAATGGAAGGTTTCGATAATGAAATTCCGCATGACCCTGGCTCTGGCCCTTTTTTCTTTAAGCACAACGACCTTCGCAAACTCTCTCTGTCAGGAGAAAGAACAGGATATTCAGCGTGAGATCGGTTATGCCGAAAAGCATAACAATCAGCACCGTGTTGATGGTCTCAAAAAAGCGCTGAGCGAAGTGAAAGCGAACTGTTCAGACAGCAAGCTGCGTGCCGATCACCAAAAGAAAATCGCTGAACAGAAGGACGAGATAGCCGAGCGCCGTCAAGACCTGCAGGAAGCGAAAGAGAAAGGGGATGCGGAAAAAATTGCTAAGCGCGAGAAGAAGTTGAAAGAGGCGCAGGACGACCTGAAAGCGCTGGAAGCTCGCGATTATTGAGTTAACGGAAATCTCAACAGGAGAGAATCATGTCAAAAGATACGACGTCTGAACATCTGCGCGCTGAACTGAAATCCCTGGCCGATACCCTTGAAGAGGTGCTGAACTCCTCTGCCGATAAGTCGAAAGAAGAAGTAAGCAAGCTGCGCAGCAAAGCGGAGCAGGCGCTGAAAGAGAGCCGCTACCGCCTGGGTGAAACCGGTGATGCACTGGCGAAACAGACCCGTGAAGCGGCTGCGCGTGCAGATGAATATGTGCGCGACAATCCATGGACGGGAGTTGGTATTGGTGCCGCAGTGGGTGTGGTACTGGGTGTCCTGCTGACGCGTCGTTGATATGGAAGATCCTCGTCACGCACAAGGGCCTGCTAATAACGTCCTCGGCATCGGCCAGCGTATTTTAACGACGCTGGTTGGGATTGCCGAAACGCGCGTCCGGCTGGCAGTGGTCGAACTGGAAGAGGAGAAAGCGAACCTCTTCCAGATGCTGCTGATGCTCGGGCTGACCATGCTCTTCGCCGCGTTTGGTCTGATGAGCCTGATGGTGTTAATCATCTGGGCCATTGACCCGCAGTATCGACTTAACGCGATGATTGCCACGACCGTCGTTCTGCTGGTCGCGGCGCTGATTGGCGGCATATGGACGATGCGTAAAGCGCGCAGGTCCACTTTCCTGCGCCACACGCGCCAGGAACTGGCTAACGATCGCGCCCTGCTGGAGGATGACAAGCCGTGAGCGATAAAGCGGAACGTCAGAAGCGAAAAGCGTACCTGTTAAGTCAGATCCAGCAGCAGCGGCTGGATCTGTCTGCCAGCCGCCGTGACTGGATCGACGCGACGCGACGGTTTGACCGTGGCTGGAATACCTTCCTGAGCCTGCGTTCGTGGGCGCTGGTCGGCAGCAGCGTGATGGCTATCTGGACGGTTCGTCATCCGAATATGCTCATCCGCTGGGCCCGACGCGGTTTTGGTGCCTGGAGCGCCTGGCGTCTGGTCAAAGCAACGTTGCGGCAACAACAGCTGCGGTGATAAACGCAAAACGGTAACTCAGGTTACCGTTTTTGTTTTTGCCCTTCTCCCCGTGGGCTGAGGGCACAAGCGCGCACCTGCCCTTACTCAATATCTTTGAAGAAGATTGACAGTTTTCCTTGCTAACAATTGCTACCCGCCCCGTTTACACTCCTCTCCATCGACAGCAGAGCCGCGGTATCTACCCGGAATTGCAGACAAATAATGTTCAGCCGCTTATGTGGTTTCCTGGAGAGTAAAATGAAAAAATTAGAAGATGTTGGTGTACTGGTCGCGCGTATTCTGATGCCAATTCTGTTTATCGTGGCAGGCTGGGGCAAAATCACCGGATATGCGGGTACCCAGCAGTATATGGAAGCCATGGGCGTTCCGGGGTTCCTGCTGCCGCTGACCATTCTGCTTGAGTTCGGCGGCGGTCTTGCAGTCCTGTTCGGCTTCCTGACCCGCACCACCGCGCTGTTTACCGCAGGCTTCACCCTGCTGACCGCGTTCATCTTCCACAGCAACTTTGCGGAAGGCGTGAACTCACTGATGTTTATGAAAAACCTGACCATCGCGGGTGGCTTCCTGCTGCTGGCGATCACCGGCCCAGGCGCATACAGCATCGACCGCGTTCTGAATAAGAAATGGTAAGCACGCTATACTGAATAAACACAAAGCGAGGAGACATCTCCTCGCTTTTGCTATCTGACGGAGGAGTAAAAAATGGGACAACTCGTAGACGGCGTCTGGCAGGATGTCTGGTATGACACCAAATCCACCGGTGGACGCTTTAAGCGCTCTGTTTCGGCCTTCCGTAACTGGCTGACCGCCGACGGCGCCCCCGGCCCGAGTGGCGAAGGGGGCTTCGCGGCGGAGAAAGATCGTTATCATCTGTACGTTTCCCTCGCCTGCCCGTGGGCGCACCGCACGCTGATCGTGCGCAAGCTAAAAGGCCTCGAATCCTTCATTCCGGTTTCAGTCGTCAACCCGTTGATGCTGGAAAACGGCTGGACGTTTGACAGTGATTTCCCTGCGGCAACCGGCGACGATCTTTATCACCACGATTTCCTGTACCAGCTCTATCTGCGCGCCGATCCGCACTACACCGGACGCGTGACCGTGCCGGTGCTGTGGGACAAGAAAAACCAGACGATCGTCAGCAATGAGTCCGCGGAAATCATCCGCATGTTCAATACCGCGTTTGATGCGCACGGCGCCCGCGCCGGGGATTACTACCCGGTCGAGCTACGCGAGAAAATTGACGAGCTGAACAGCTGGATTTACGACAACGTCAACAACGGCGTCTATAAGGCCGGTTTCGCCACCAGCCAGGAAGCCTATGACGAAGCGGTCGGAAAGGTGTTTGAATCGCTGGAGCGCCTGGAGCAGATCCTGGGCCAGCATCGCTACCTGACGGGCGATCGCCTGACGGAAGCGGACATTCGCCTGTGGACCACGCTGGTTCGCTTTGACCCGGTCTATGTCACCCACTTTAAGTGCGATAAACACCGCATCAGCGACTACCTGAACCTGTATGGTTTCCTGCGAGACATCTACCAGATGCCGGGGATCGCGGAGACGGTCAACTTCGACCATATTCGCACTCACTATTTCCGCAGCCACAAGACCATCAACCCGACGGGCATCATCTCCATTGGCCCGTGGCAGGATCTGGATGAACCGCACGGGCGCGACGTGCGTTTCGGATAATTATTTAGGGAATCAATTGATTCCCTTTTTTAATTCACAGCATACATCTATCCTTACCTCGATCGCTTAGAAAACAAGTGATTGACTGATTAAGAGGCAAGGAAAATGGACTGGTATTTAAAAGTACTGCGCAACTACGTTGGATTTGGTGGCCGCGCCCGCCGCAAAGAGTACTGGATGTTCGTTCTGGTGAACTTCGTCCTGATTATGGTGCTGGGCATCGTGGATAAAATCCTCGGCTGGGAGCGCGCCGGCGGTGAAGGCGTACTCACTACGATTTATGGCTTGCTGGTTTTGCTGCCTTCATGGGCCGTGCTGTTTCGTCGTCTCCACGACACCGATCGTTCGGCGTGGTGGCTGCTGTTGCTGTTAATCCCGCTTGTCGGCTGGATCGTGATTTTAATTTTCAACTGTCAGAGCGGGACGCCGGGCGAAAACCGCTTTGGTCCGGATCCTAAGATCGGCGCGTAAATTACTGCCCGGTGGCGCTTACGCTTACCGGGCCTGCTCGCTTATTTGTTGTGATGCGCAAAGAGCTTTGGAATTTCGCGCAGGCACCACGATTTGGCTTCGCCCATGCTGTCGCGGCGCCACGCCATAATAATGTCCACTTCGCTGGTGTACTCCGGGCTCACCACCCTTAGTCGCCCTTCCGCAATATCTTTTTCCACAAACGGGTAAGGCATCGTCGCCACGCCCAAACCGGCCAGCAGCGCCTGCCGCTTGTCTTCCAGTGACGTGACCGTCAGACGCGGCTGTTTATCCAGCAGCTGGACCGTCAGCACCGGACGCTCACGCGCGGTATCCGCCACCGCCACGCCGCGGTACTTCACGCGCGTCACTTCAGAGAGCGGCTCCGGCTCCTGGTGAATCGGGTGATCCGGCGCGGCGACGTAGACGTTCATGACGCTGTAGAGCTTGCGCGAGTTGATTTCTGACGATGAGCGGAAATGCATGTCAGGCGCAATGACGATATCCGCCCTGCCCGTCTCCAGACGCTCCCACGCCCCGGCCAGCACCTCGGTGATGATCGACAGCTGCGTATTGGCCTTCGCCGCCAGGCGGTCTACCAGAGGGAACAGCGCTTCGGTCGGCACCAGCGCTTCGGTGACTAACGTCAGGTGGGTTTCCCAGCCTCGCGCCAGCGCTTCGGCGTCCGTGGTGAGCTTGTCCGCCGCTTCCAGCAGCACGCGACCTCGCTCCAGCAGCATCCGCCCCACGTTGGTGAATTTTGTTCGATGACCGGAGCGATCGAAGAGCACGACGTCCAGCTCTTCCTCCAGTTTTTGCATGGTGTAGCTTAGCGCAGACGGAACGCGCCCCAGTTCATCTGCCGCCGCGGCAAAGCTGCCGCGCCGGTCAATCGCGTCCATGACGCGAAGCGCCTCAAGCGTCAATGCTCTCTCTTTAGCCATCTCGTTCTCATTCAGGAAATTTGAACATACCAGGCAGAATATCTGGCTAACAATGCAGCGTCCATACCTTTACCATTGTTTTAGTGTAAAGAGAGGTCAAGTTTATGATTACGACAAGAACAGCGAAACAGTGCGGACAAGCCGATTTCGGTTGGCTGCAGGCCCGCTACACCTTTTCCTTTGGACACTACTTTGACCCTAAACTCCTCGGTTACGCTTCACTGCGCGTGTTGAACCAGGAAGTGCTCGCCCCGGGCGCCTCCTTCCAGCCGCGTACGTATCCGAAAGTCGATATCCTGAACCTGATCCTGGAAGGCGAGGCAGAATACCGCGATAGCGAGGGCAATCATGTCCAGGCAAAGGCTGGCGAAGCGTTGTTAATTTCCACGCAGCCGGGCATCAGCTACAGCGAGCATAACCTCAGCAAAGACAAAACGCTGACGCGCATGCAGCTGTGGCTCGACGCGTGCCCTGAGCGAGAAAACCCGCTGGTGCAGAAAATAGATCTGAAGGGCGATAAACAGCAGCTGATTGCCTCGCCTGACGGCAGCAAGGGCAGCTTGCAGCTGCGACAGCAGGTATGGCTGCACCATATCGAACTGAAAAAAGGTGAACAGGCAAGCTTCCAGCTGCACGGCCCGCGCGCCTATTTGCAGTCCATTCACGGTACGGTGCATGCGGTAACGCACGCGGAAGAGAAAGAAGCGCTCACCTGCGGCGACGGGGCGTTTATTCGTGACGAAGCGAATATCACCCTGGTGGCGGATACGCCGCTGCGCGCGCTGCTGATTGATTTGCCGGTTTAAAGCCCCTCTCACCCTGGCCCTCTCCCCAATGGGGAGAGGGGAAATTTTTACACCTTACTCGCCATAATCTCAATAATCTGCCGGTCCGTTGCCTGCATTGAGCGGCACGCCAGGGCGCACAGGTTAGAGATAGACTGTTCCACGTCGTGCGCTACAATCCCCTCGTTGCCCGTCACGCCCGACTCATCCAGCGCCATCATCACGGCTTTCCAGGCGCTGGTGACGCTGGTCGAGACTTTCATGGCGCAGCTGTTAGACGCCCCGTCGCAGATCATCCCGCTGACGTCACCGATCATACTGCCGATGGCCATTGCAATCGTCTGATAGCTTCCGCCCATCAGCCACGCCATCCCTGCGGCGGCCCCCATACCGGCCGTTGTCGCCGCACACAGCGCGGACAAACGCGGAAGCTGGTAATGGATGTAGATAGCCGACAGATGCGAGAGCATCAGCGCCCGCGCCAGCCGTTCGTCATCGGCCTGAACATGTTCAGCGATCACGACAACCGGCATGGTGGCTGTAATTCCCTGATTCCCGGAGCCCGAGTTGCTCATCGCCGGCAGCGTCGCGCCGCCCATGCGGGCATCCGAGGCCGCACTGGTGCGGATAACGATGTCTGAACCCAGATCCTGCGCCATCCATCCGCGTGCGCGCTGCTTATTGAGGGTGGCGCCAATGTGTAGCCCCCACTTCCCGCTAAGCCCTTCACGAGAGAGCGCGTCGTTCAGTTGCCCTGCATCCAGGATAAAGCGGATCGCCTCGAACGGAACCTGTTCGACAAACTCCAGGATCTGCGAGAGCGTGGTGTTTGACAGTACCGCCAGCGGATCGTTACTTACCTCGGCCTGCCGCTCGTCAAGACTGAAGCGCGTTTCGCCCTGACAAACCACCTCCACCACGCGGGTATGTCCGCCCGCAATGGTCACCATGGCCGAGGCCTCACCGGCGTAGACGCAGGCACGTGAATAGAGGATCTCATCGCACGGCTCCTGCAATTTCACCTGCACCAGACCGGCGTTAAGCATTGCTTTGGCCCGCGCCAGCGCATCGGCGGTGACATCTTTCAGCACCTCCAGCCCCGCCTGCGCATTGCCACCGATGGCACCCAGCGCCGCCGCAATGGGCAGCCCGACCATGCCGGTGCCCGGCACCGTTACGCCAAGCCCGTTCTTCATCAGATTCGGCGATACCCACGCCTCAATCTTCGTGACGTCGCCGGGCAGTTGCTCTGCGGCAATCGCACAGGCAAGGGCCAGAGAAACGGGCTCGGTGCACCCCAGCGCAGGCTTAACTTCTTCCTGCACTACGCGAATAAATTGATTCCATAAAGGATGAGTTTGCTCAGACATCGTTACGACCTTATTTGCCCTCAGGAAAATGCGAGGAAAGGAGAAACACAAAGCAGCAGCCCGGTGATGACAATAATCACCAGCGATACGCCCTTATATTTATGCAGTGCCGGTACCTTGTAGACCAGCCACGCAGGGATCAGGCAGCCCACCATGCCGAAGATGGGGCTACAGATAGAGGTGAAGCTCAGTACCGGCGCGTTTAACACGATCGCGCTCCAGGCCAGCAGGATAGCGAACAGCATGATCCCGCGCTGGACGATGCTTTCATTAATACGTTCAGCCGGCATTTTACGGCGCAGGATATTCATCACGATCCCCTGCGTGGCTTCGCGGAAGCCGAGATAGACACCGAAGAAGGCGGTCATAACGGCAAAAATATTGAGGATCACGCTGACGATTTTGACCCAGCCCGCGCCGTCGCCGCTGATAAACTGCGCCGCAATCGCCAGGGCGGAAATGTTCTGCTCGTAGGCTTTCACCGCTTCGTCGTGTCCCATCGCCAGGGTGAAAGAGACGGCGTAGAAGAAGACCGTGACAAACAGTATGCCAAAGGCGATATTCATCGCCCGCAGCGCCTTATGACGCGCCACCTCAACGGATTTTTCCCGTGAACGATAGGAAATCACCATCGGGCTTAAGGTCTGAATAAACAGAATGGAGGTTAAGGTAAAGGGCAGCGTAATAATGGCATTTTTTATCAGCAACCCCATTGGCGGCAGCATGCCCACGTTGGCTAAATGCCAGAGACCAATCATCGAAAGCCCCAGCGCCGCCACCACAAATAATTTGGTCAGCACCATCAGACTGGAGACTTTAAACAGCAGCTTTTCACCACGCGAAGAGATGGCGACCAGAATACAGATCAGGAATAAGCCGTAGAAGGGATTTTCCGACAGCAACCCCTCGGTGACCCCGAAGGTGTGCAAATAAGATGCGCTGTCGTTGGTGATAGCCGTGGAATAGACAAACATCCAGATGACCAGCATCACGAAATAGAGCGCACCTAATAAGATGCCCCAGTTTTTACCTAAATAACCGCTAATCACGCTCGGGTAGTCTTTACATTCCGGGGATTCCGCCAGCGTATTAATAAATAATCGCTGGAAGAGGTACATGGCCGGATAGCCAATAATCGAGGAGAGCAAAAAGACCCACAGCCCCATTAATCCAACCTGCACCGGAAGAAAAACGATTCCCGCGCCGATGGCCATCCCGATACTCATGATGACCCAGCCCGTGTCGGTGCTGTCGAATTTGATCGCCTCTCGCCATTCGCTTTCGCTCATTCCCGCCCGCCTTGCCGCAGGGGAATCACTCACAATCACACTGCTATTAGTTGCCATATTCATTGGGCACTCGCTTATTTTGTAGGGTAAACAATTGTTTTTATTAGGTTCCGATCGCCAGCGATTGCGAGTCAGAGAGCAGCAGGTGTTTGTTATTGGTGTGAGGAAATCATAGCCGGAGCAAGGGAGAAAAAAGTCACAAGTTTTATAGGGATTTCCTGACACTGGAGGAAAAATTGCTACTGGAGGTGGAAACGAGGAGGGTATTTTCTAAATGTGACAATATTCACGAAATTAAAAGCCTCCTCTAAGGAGGAGGCACAATGGCAATTGGAATTACATCGCTTGCGTAAACGTCCGCGAAATCACGTCCTGCTGCTGCTCGCGCGTCAGAGCGTTAAACCGTACTGCATAGCCGGATACGCGGATGGTCAGGTTCGGGTAGTTCTCCGGATGGGCAATGGCATCCAGCAGCATCTCCCGGTTCATGACGTTGACGTTCAGGTGCTGCCCGCCCTCAATAGACGCTTCGTGATGGAAGTACCCATCCAGCAACCCCACCAGGTTGGTTTTGCGCACCAGTTCATCCTTGCCCAGCGCCTGCGGCACAATGGAGAAGGTATAGGAGATCCCGTCTTTCGCGTAGGTAAACGGCAGCTTGGCGACCGACGTTAGCGAAGCCACCGCCCCTTTTCTGTCGCGACCGTGCATCGGGTTGGCGCCAGGCGCAAACGGCGTGCCGCCGCGGCGTCCGTCCGGCGTGTTGCCCGTTTTCTGGCCGTAGACCACGTTGGAGGTGATAGTCAGGATCGACTGAGTCGGCACCGCGTTGCGATACGTCGGCAGCGCCTGGATCTTCTTCATAAAACGTTCCACCAGGTCGCAGGCGATGCTGTCCACGCGATCGTCATTATTGCCGTACTGCGGATAGTCCCCTTCGATGACGAAGTCCACCGCCAGGCCGGTATGGTCGCGCACTGGTTTCACCGTGGCGTATTTAATCGCCGACAGGGAATCCGCCGCCACCGACAGCCCGGCAATGCCGCAGGCCATGGTGCGATAGACGTCACGATCGTGCAGCGCCATCAGCGAGGCTTCGTAACTGTACTTATCATGCATGTAGTGAATGAGATTCAGCGCGCTGATGTACTGCACCGCCAGCCAGTCCATAAAGTGATCCAGGCTCGCCATCACGGTGTCGTAACCCAGCACCTCATCCAGCAGCGGCTCGGTTTTCGGGCCGACCTGGATCTTCAGCTTCTCGTCCACCCCGCCGTTAATCGCGTACAGCAGCGTTTTGGCGAGGTTGGCGCGAGCGCCAAAGAACTGCATCTGCTTGCCGATCACCATCGGGCTGACGCAGCAGGCAATGGCGTAGTCGTCGCTGTTGAAGTCGGCGCGCATAAGATCGTCGTTCTCATACTGCAGCGACGAGGTAACGATCGACACCTGTGCGGCGTATTTCTTAAACGCGATCGGCAGCTGTTCAGACCAGAGGATCGTCAGGTTCGGCTCCGGCGCGGGCCCCATGGTATGAAGGGTATGCAGGTAGCGGAAGCTATTTTTGGTCACCAGCGTACGGCCATCCAGCCCCATGCCGCCGATCACTTCCGTGGCCCAGATCGGATCGCCGGAGAAGAGCGTGTCGAACTCCGGCGTGCGCAGGAAGCGCACCATGCGGATCTTCATGATGAAGTGGTCGATCAGCTCCTGGGCCTGCACCTCGTTCAGTCGCCCCGCCTGCATGTCGCGTTCAATGTAGATATCAAGGAACGAGGCCGTGCGCCCCAGCGACATCGCCCCGCCGTTCTGGGATTTCACTGCGGCAAGGTAGGCAAAATAGACCCACTGCACCGCTTCCTGCGCGTTCATCGCCGGACGTGAAATATCAAAGCCATAGTTCGCCGCCATCTGCTGGATCTGCAGCAACGCACGCTTATGCTCCGCCAGCTCCTCGCGCAGGCGGATCGTCGCCTCCAGATCTTCACCGCGCTCCAGCCTGCCCTGCAGATCGGCGAACTGGAGTTCACGCTCGCGCACCAGATAGCTGATGCCGTACAGCGCCACGCGGCGGTAATCGCCGATGATGCGCCCGCGCCCGTAGCCGTCCGGCAGACCGGTCAGCACGCCAGATTTACGGCAGCGCATCATCTCCGGGGAGTAAACATCAAACACGCCCTGGTTGTGGGTTTTACGCAAGTCGGTAAACAGATATTCGAACTGCGGATCCATTTCCCGCCCGTAGGCTTCGAACGAGCTGCGGATCATGTTGATCCCGCCGTACGGATGCAGGGCGCGCTTGAGCGGTTTGTCGGTTTGCAGGCCGACGATCGTCTCAAGATCCTGGTCGATATAGCCCGGTCCGTGGGCGGTAATGGTGGTGGCAATGTTGGTGTCGAAATCCACCGGGGCGTGGGTGGCATTCTCCTGGCGAATGCCGACCATCACCTTCTGCCACAGCGCCGTCGTTGCTGGCGTCGCCTGCGCGAGGAAAGTTTCATCGCCTTCATAAGGGGTGTAGTTATGCTGAATAAAATCGCGGACGTTAACGGCATTTTTCCATTCTTCACCGCGAAACCCGGCCCATGCGTCGCTGTAAGGCGCGACGCCCGTATCGATTGTTACTTTCATGTGATTCTCGCTTTATCAGGCGTAAGCCGCAGCCGGGGTGACCTTCCCAAGACGGAGGGCGTCCAGCGCGATCATTTTTTCTTCGTTGGTAGGGATAACCGCGCAGGTCACGCGGGACGACTCGGTGGAGATGACGCGCGCACCCGCGCTGCCCGGCAGAGCGTTTTTCGCCTCGTCGAGCGCGATGCCAAACACCTTCAGATGTTCCGCCACCAGCGCGCGGATCAGCGTGGAGTTTTCACCGATGCCGCCAGTGAAGATCACGCCATCCAGACGGTGCAGAGACGCGGCGTGACCGGCGATATGCCGCGCTATGCGGTGGACAAAGGTTTTTATCGCCAGCTGCGCCCGGTCATTGCCGTCATGCCAGGCTTTCTCCAGCGCGCGTAAATCGGAGGAGATACCGGAGATGCCAAGCAACCCGGACTCTTTGTTGACCACGCGCTTCAGATCCTCGAACGACTGGCCGGTCTGCTGGGCAATCCACGCCATTGCGCCGAAGTCCACGTCGCCGCAGCGCGTGCCCATCACCAACCCTTCCAGCGGCGTCATCCCCATTGAGGTATCGACGCTTTCACCGTTGCGCACCGCGCAGATGGACGCCCCGTTGCCGAGATGGGCAATCACCAGGCCGCTGTCATCGGGGGACAGCCCGAGGAGCGCGTGCGCCTGCGCGGACACGTAGCGGTGAGAGGTGCCGTGGAAGCCGTAGCGGCGCACGCCCAGCTCTTCAAAATAGCGGTACGGCAGACCGTACAGATACACCTGCGGCGCCATGGTCTGATGGAAGCTGGTGTCAAATACCGCCACCTGCTGCACGCCGGGGAACAGGCGCTCTGCAGCTTCCACGCCGCTCAGGTTGGCGTAGTTATGCAGTGGCGCCAGCGGGGAAACCAGGCGGATCTGCTCAATGACCTCTTCCGTGATGAGGGTCGACTCGCTGAAGAGATCGCCGCCGTGAGCGATGCGGTGGCCAATCAGGGCCACGCTGCTCATCAGGTCGCGCTTCTCCAGCTCGAGGGCGATGGCGACCAGCGCCCCTTCGTAGTCCTGGTGAGCCAGTCTGACCGGTTCACCCCCGTTCACGGAAATAAAGGCTTTTTCAGTGTTGATGCCGTCCGCAATGCCCGTCAGCAGGGCATCGCAGCCTGCTGCGTCCAGCACCGAAAACTTAACGGAGGACGATCCGCAGTTAATAACCAGTACTACCGGAAATTCAGTCATGTGTTACTCCGCTCTTCCTGAGCTTTGGGTTAGAACAGTTTGTAAGCGATATTCAGAATGGTCAGCAGGCCGACCACGGTCACGAAGATGTTCTCGGTCCGGCCTTTGTATTTCGCCAGCGCGGGCGCTTTACGAATGGCGTACATCGGCAGCAGACACAGCAGAGAAGCGATAATTGGCGCCCCCATGGCTTCAATAAGGTCGAGAATGTTCGGGTTGGCGTAGGCCACAATCCAGGTGGAGCCCATGATGAAAATCATGCTGATGGTGTTCAACTTGCCGACGGAGACGTTCTTCTTATCGCCCTTGTAGCCGAACTTGAGGATCAGACCGTTCAGCCCCTCCAGCGTGCCCAGGTAGTGGCCGAAGAAGGATTTAAAGATAGCGACCAGCGCGATGATGGAGGCGCCGTATTCCAGCACCGTGGCGAACGTGGATTTACTGCCCGACATCGAGGCAAAGTGGTTCGCCAGGTAAGAGAGCACCGGAATGTTTTGCGCTTTGGCATCCGCCATGTTCTGCGGAGAGAGCGTAAACAGGCAGCTAAAGGCGAAGAACATCACCACCGCCACCATCAGCAGGCTGGCGCGACCGATGATTTTGGAGCATTTCTGCTCGGTGAATGCTTTCCCGAACTCCGGCTCGTACTCTTCGCGCTTGGAGACCACGAACGAGGAGACGATGGGCGAGAAGTTAAAGGAGAAGACCATGATGGAGATCCCCAGCCACACCGTGACCAGAATGCCGTCATGACCGGTAAAAGCGATATCGCTCAGGTTGACCTGGTCGATCACCGCCGAGTTCCAGTACGGGATCAGCGACAGGGAAATCAGCACCAGGCTGGCAATGAACGGGAACACCAGGTAGCTCATCACCTTCACCATCAGGTCTTTCCCGAACCAGATCACAAAGGCCATCAGCAGCAGCAGGAACAGCGCTACCACGCCGCGGTTCAGCGCAGGCATCTGGAGCTGGTTTTCCCAGAAGGTCATAAAGGTGTTAGTAATGGTGACGCCGTAAATCCACAGCAGCGGGCAAATGGCGAAGAAGTAGAGGAAGGTGATCACCACCCCACCGGTTTTCCCGAAGTGCTCTTCCACCGTCTCGGTGATGTTGCCGGAGACGTTGCTGCCGGACAAACAGAGGCGCGCCAGCGCGCGGTGGCAGTAAAACGCAATCGGGAAGGCGAGTACCAGCATCAGCAGGATGGGGATCAGTCCGCCAAAGCCTGCGCGAATGGGGAAGAACAGCACGCCTGCGCCAATGGCGGTACCAAACAGGCCGAGCGTCCATGTGGTGTCAGACTTACGCCAGGAGGACGTTTTTGTCTGGCCAACGATAATGCTTTCTGTGTTGCTCATAGGTCACCTTTATGCGTCAACGAAGCCGGTAATTTGGGAAACACGGGAGAGATCGATATTGCCGCCGGAAATAATGCAGACGGTTTTACGGCCCTGAATATAGTGGTCAAGCTTGCCGCTTAATAACGCCGCGCAGGCCAGCGCGCCCGCGCCTTCCGTCACCACTTTATTTCGCTGAATAAGGGCAATCATGCTGTTGCGAATATCGTCTTCGCTCACCAGCACAATGTCATCGACCAGTTCACGAACAATTTCGAAGGTTAATTTACCCGGACGAGACACGTCGCAGCCGTCGGCTAATGTGCCGGTAACGCGATGGTTGGTTATTTCTCCGGCCTGCCAGGAAGCGGCCATGCCGTGAACGTTTTCAGACTGTACGCCGATAATATTGATTGTCGGGTTGATGGATTTAATTGCTGTCGCAATACCGGCAATTAACCCGCCGCCGCCGATAGGGACAATCACATTATCCACGTCGTAAAGATCTTCAAGAATTTCGAGGCCGATGGTGCCCTGGCCAGCAATGACTTTCGGATCGTCATAAGGCGGGATAAAGATGCGCCCTTCCATCTCGACGATTTCGCTCACTTTAGCGATGGTGTCGTTAAAGTTCTCGCCGTGCAGCACCACTTCCGCCGAGTAGTCGCGGGTAGCGGCGACCTTGGATTTTGGCGCGCCCATCGGCATCACCACTTTGCCGTCGATACCGAGCATGGCACAGGAGAGCGATACCCCCTGAGCGTGGTTTCCTGCGGAGCAGGCCACTATCCCTTTGCGTTTTTCTGCGTCCGTCAACGAACTTAACTTATTAAACGCCCCGCGTATTTTAAACGAACCGGTACGCTGCATATTTTCAAATTTCAGGAATATCTCACCCTTACAGCGTTCGCTGAGATAATTTGAGCGCGGCATGCCGGTTTTATAAATTTTCCCCGCCAGGCGTTTTCTGGCGTCCTGAATATCTTCAATGGTCACCGGGAGATCGTAGGTAATGTGCATAATATCCTCGTTATAATAATTCATTCTTTTCAGGCAAAGTCAGGGTATCAGAGCGTTAAAAAGCGTCGCTCCGGGTGTTTTAAAACTTAATTATTTCTATCGTCGTTTATCGATATCCATCGACGAATATTGTTTTGCCAGTTCAACTAATACTGACGCCGATTTTTTAATACTGTAATTTTTCGACCACACGGCGGCATAGCGCGCCACGGGTAATTCATCTTCCACGGGCAGCACAATAAACTGGTCTGAGCCGAACGGCGCAATCATGTCGCGGGGGATCACCGTCAGGTAATCGGCATTCAGGACAAGGTTATAAATGGTGACGACGGAATCGGTCTGGACGATATTTTCAATGCTGATGTGGTTGTCTTGCAGGGTGGTCAGGAGTTCGTTGTAGTAGCCCATATCGGTTTGCGGCATCACCCACTGCTCATGCGTAAGTGATGCCAGTCTGGTCGGGCCGGTGCACGTTCGTGATTTACTCGCCACCAGCACAAACTCGGATTCAAACAGTGGCTCAACGTGAAGATCCTGAAGCAACATTCCGTCGCTCAGGGTACCGATGGCAAAATCCAGCCGACCGTCGCGAATGGCGGGCAGGAATGAAGAGAGCTGCGCTTCATACATGGAGACGCGCGCTTTCGGGAACACTTCCCTGAATTTTTTGATCATCTCAGACAGGAAGGTGAAGCCAATCAGCGACGGATAGCCAAAGGAGACGTCCATGACGGTACTAAAACTGAGGCTGTTGATTTCGCTCACCATGTTTTTCATTTCGCGGGTGATCGACTCAGCGTATGACAGCAGCACCTGACCAGCGGCAGTGAGTTTTACGCCGGTGTTTTTACGCACCATCACTTCCACCCCGAAGTAGGATTCGATGTCGCTGATGATTTTGCTGACGGCGGGTTGCGTCAGGCCTAGTTGTCTTGCGGCAGAACCTATGGAGCCACTTTTAATGACTTCCTGAAATACCACGAGGTGCTGAGTTTTCGGTAGAATAATAGTATTCATAATATTCTGCGCTTATTTCCCTATGACGCAGCGGATTCTACCCAATAATGTTTCAGGGGGTATGTGCTGTTACTCACAATTTGCTTCCCCGCGCATTTTACGGGCACAACAAGAACCCAAAAAATACTTTATAATCAATGCTATATAAAATCAAAAGCACACCATTACGCTGATATCGATCAATAAAATCAGCAGTAATAAATTTATTTTATGGCGATAACCTTGATAAATTTCTCTGCGTTAAATAAATCAATAAAGACGAACTTTCAGACAATTAAAGGCCAATAAATAACCGTTATTCCTTTTAAACATTCTTTCAAATTATCAAATTTTGCAGAGGATTTTTGGACAGCTTTTTATAAACAGTGGAATACGTCACACATTCATAGCCTGAATGTTTTTAATTTCAATATGTTTATATCAAATAAGAAAATATTTGCGATCGTTCAATTAACATTCGCAACAAATTAACAATACTGTAAATTCACCATTTTTTAGGGTGAAATTTTGTGATAACGATCGTTTGCGGTAGGCATAGCGATGCCAGAAAGGGTCATGCAGTGAAATGTGCTTAATGTCGCAAATATGAGAATTGATGTCGTTTGTGCGAGTTGCCGGGTGGCGATGCGCATACCTGGGCTACGAAACCCTAAAAGCAAAAACCCCGCCGAAGCGGGGTTCTGGAAGAAGTTGAAGCTGACCGATAAGCCGGCTTCGTTCAACCATACGTCAGGCATCTGCGGCGCTGGGATTGTCATGTGTCGCAGACTGTATCTCACTTTTGTGACAGATAAAGCTGGTTAACAGACAAAAGAAAGGCCGGGACAAAACCAGCCACTTCATTCACAGATTAAATCCCTGAAAGCGGTTAACTAACAATTCGACTTTGTCGAAATGCTTCGCGTGCTTCGTTCAAACTCATGACATTAGCCCCGCCTCGGTAGTCAGGGTCCTCAGCTTGAACGGGATCATCTTCCCAGTTACAAACTGGACAAATCTCGTAACTACCTTCTTCGGGAAACTCATATTGACCGCAGCAAGGGCAGGGGTGTACGAGATCAATCATTTCAAACTTCGCCACCTGAAATCTGGTAGTCGAGATTTTCCTGATAGAATTCTTTACCTAAAATCCCTTCAATGGCCTTAACTTTTTGTTCGGTAAGATTCCACCCCCCAAGCCCAGAAACAAAATCGTTATAGTCCTCTTCGCTCCACCCCATAACGCCACTAACTTCAGGAAGTTTTTCTTTAGGTACTTCAACCTCAAAAACAAGTAGTTCATCTACACGATCAAACGCATCGACAGTATAAATAATTGTCATTTTTCTACCCTTCTGGTTGGATCCGCTGGCTTGGTCTGCTCTCCTGATACAGGATCAAACTCCCCGAGATGGTTTCGACCTGATCGATCATACATTTCAACTGTACCATGCTGTGAATCCCACTCGTAAATACGCCCTTTAGAATCCTTCCATCTTGAACGTAATGTTCCCCCACCTTTTACTGGGGTTCTTTTCTTAGCCGTTTTAGCATCCGGAAATGCGGGTAATGGCGGTGTGCCTCGTGGAGCCACATGATACTTATGATCCGCATTCAGATAGACATAAATCGGCTCAAACGCCCCCAACGGATGCACCAGAATATAATCCCGGAAAGGGCGCTCTCCCGGTGCAGGAGTGACTGTTGACCACGGACTGTTGATTTCACTTTCCGGGTAAACCAGCACGTTCGGAGGAATGTAGACGTTATCCTGATTGCCAGTATTGGAAGGAGAAGAAAATCCCGGATCGTCAGGCGTCCAGACGATTGTCGGCTTGTCTGCGCCATCCTCCCAGAACTCATAATTCCCGGTGGTGCTGTTCTTCAGAAGCATACGTACAGGCACTTTGTCCTGTCCGCCTCTGGCGCTGACGTGGAAGCCTTTCGGTCTCATGGTGCCGAACTGGTCAGCTTCCCAGCGAAAACGAACACGGGTCGGAACATCTTCTTTATTCCGTGCGGCCTGCTCAAGGCGCATTTTATCGATGTAGTCCTGTTCGCCACTGTTGAGTTTTGGCGAGTAGAACATACCGAAGAGGAGCACTGTTGGGGGGCTGGGAGCAATCCAGCGACCAGCAGTAGAAAGAGTGCCGCCGATTTGCTGCAATGCTGCGTACCCGGCTTCAGTCGCTGCACCAGTGGAGATCCCGGTAGTTGTCGCTGCCCTTGCTGTTGCCATGCCTGCGGTCGCTGCCACTTTGGGGGCATCCGAGGAACTGAAAAGGCGTTTATACCACGGGCGGTTATCTTCTGGTGGTGGAGTCGGTTCGGCTGGTTTGTGTTTCTTTGCAGCTTGCGCGTGTTGGACGGGTTCCGATTCTGTTTGTTCCGTTTGAGGAAGTGTCCGGTAGTAGCCAGCATGACCGAAATTATCAACAGACTCCTGGTCTGTCCCTGCGTCGGTGCAACCTTCTCCCCTTAGACAAGATTTTGCAAAGACAGGTAAAGCACTTAGTGCCGCCGCAGCGCCAATCGCTTTGTTAATGGGCCATTCTGCCGCCCGTTTTTGATGTTCTTCGAAAGGATTTTCTGGCGCATCTTCCACCCATAATGTTGTACTACCCAGCACCTGGTTCATTTTGCAGTTACAAAGAACCTGGTCCCCCGTAGCAACGCACGCTTTGTCTTCCAGGAAGTGGTGAGCCGTACCATTGATTTCGAAAAAGTCTTTGCAGGTATCCTGCGGGCAATACGCAGTGTCCCCAAGCAGGGCAATTTTGCGTTCTTCGATAATTGTCGCTGTTGCGGTAGCAATGTATCCGCCACTCGTCGTTTCATCCCCAAGCCTTGCCAGGCGTCTTGTCATAAGTCCATCTACTTGTTATGGAAAACATCCAGTGGCTATTTTACAAACAATGACCACTTGAGCAACAAGTATCAGAGTGAATCGCCACGGGTTTAACAGACACCTAAGAGTCATTTAAGATGACTTAAAGAGAGGTGCCCATGAGCGGTAAGCGTTATCCTAAGAGTTTAAAATTGAAGCAGTCAAACAGGTTATTGATCGTGGTCATTCAGTTTCCAGCGTTGCAACACGTCTCGATATCACCACCCACAACCTTTACGCCTGGATAAAAAAGTACGGTCCGGATTCTTCCACTAATAATGAACAGTCAGATGCTCAGGCCGAGATCCGCCGACTCCTGAAGGAGTTAAAGCGGGTTACTGACGAACAAGACATATTAAAAAAGCCGCGGTGTACTTCACAAAGCTGTCCGACTGCGGTACGCCTTTCTCCGTAACAACAATCGTTGCTGGACTGTCCGCCTGCTCTGCTAGGTGCTGGATGTTCATCCGAGTGGGTTTTACGCCTGGCTTAAGCAGCCACATTCACGATGGTATCATGCCGACCTGAAGCTGACGGGGCATATCAAGCAGTTCTGGCTGAAGTCGGGCTGTGTTTATGGCTATCGCAAGATCTATCTCGATCTGCGGGATTCCGGGCAACAATGCGGTGTAAACAAAGTCTGGCGGTTGATGCAACGCGTGGGGATAAAGGCTCAGGTCGGATACCGGAGCCAACGGACGCGTAAAGGTTAAGCCAGTATTGTGACGCCCAACAAGCTCCAGCGGCAGTTCAACCCGGAAGCACCGGTTGAAAGTTGGGTAACGGACATAACCTACATCCGAACCCACGAAGGCTGGTTCTATCTGGCCGTGGTGGTTGACCTGTTCTTCCGAAAAGTTATCGGCTGGTCAATGCAACCCCGAATGACAAAAGAGATTGTCCTGAACGCATTACTTATGGCGATGTGGAGGCGTAATCCTCAAAAGCAGGTACTGGTTCACTCTGATCAGGGCAGTCAGTACACGAGCCATGAGTGGCAGTCGTTCCTGAAATCACACGGTCTGGAAGGCAGCATGAGTCGTCGAGGCAACTGCCACGACAACGCGGTTGCGGAAAGCTTTTTCCAGCTACTGAAGCGCGAACGAATTAAGAAAAAGATCTACGGAACGAGAGACGAAGCCAGAAGCGATATTTTTGATTATATCGAAATGTTTTATAACAGTAAGCGTCGGCATGGTTCGAGCGAGCAGATGCCACCAGTTGAATATGAAAACCTATATTATCAACTGCTCAGAAGTGTCTAGATTATCCGTGGCGATTCATGTCGTTAATCCAGAAAGGCTATATGTGCATCGCAGTAATGTCTCCAGCGGAGATCGTACTCTGAAGCAAAATAATCAACTTCATCCTCCATGCCCGTAAGATCAAACTGGCTACCAAGTTGTTCGATAACCGAATCCAATGTCAACGGGTCATAGTCTTGTATGAAGGTAAAATCAAGCAATTGCCCGAAATCTCTCGCATTCCGTTTTTCATCAACCAGAGAACCTGACTTTCGCAATATACTACGCACTTTTGAGGGAATTTTTTTGCCGCGGCGTAAAAAACCGCCTGAATTTTGAGCATATAACTATCAATATCGTCTTGTTCTAACTTCTTCATTTTCTGCACTATGTCCAATAATTGGGCTGGCTCCATTTTGGACAATTTTACAAAAGAAATGAATATAGAGAGACGGGAAGATATAAATCTTGCTCTGCTGGCTGAATCGCAGCCCAGAGACACGCGGAACAAACCGCCTGAAGGTAGTCTGAAATGAAAGCAGTAGCGGTTGCCACGCTTTAGGATATTCGGGATGGAACAGCCGTTGGTGTGCCTCGTCTGTATCACAGTCTGTGTCACAGTTTTGCCTTAGAAAGCCTGAGACACACCAACGTATTGTTTTAAAAGAAGTTGAAGCTGACCGATAAGCCGGGTTCTGTCGTGGACAGTCATTCATCTAGGCCAGCAATCGCTCACTGGCTCAAGCAGCCTACCCGGGTTCAGTACGGGCCGTACCATGTGAACCCCTATTTGGCCTTGCTCCGGGTGGAGTTTACCGTGCCACGGACTGTTACCAGCCGCGCGGTGCGCTCTTACCGCACCCTTTCACCCTTACCTGATCCCGCTTGCGCGGGCCATCGGCGGTTTGCTCTCTGTTGCACTGGTCGTGGGTTTCCCCCCCAGGCGTTACCTGGCACCCTGCCCTATGGAGCCCGGACTTTCCTCCCCTCCGCCCGTCTCCCCCGAAAGGGACGACGACGAAGCGGCGACTGTCTGGTCAGCTTCGGCGCGCAGTATAGAGGGTTTGCGCGCCGCTGTCACCCTCAGGTGCGGGCAAGATGCTATTAACGCGCCACTTCCACCTTCGCCAGTTTTTCGTAGTAGCACGCAATCGCGCTGTGATCGGCCGTTCCCAGGCCATCCGCCCGCAGCGCCTGCATCATCTCCATAACCGCAGCGGTCAGCGGCAGCTGTGCACCCACGCCGTGAGACGTATCCAGCGCGTTCGCCAGATCTTTGATGTGCAGATCAATGCGGAAACCGGGTTTGAAATTACGATCCATCACCATCGGCGCTTTGGCATCCAGCACCGTACTGCCCGCCAGACCGCCACGGATTGCCTGATAAACCAGGTCCGGATTGACGCCCGCCTTGGTTGCCAGCGTCAGCGCCTCAGACATGGCGGCAATGTTCAGCGCCACAATCACCTGGTTCGCGAGCTTGGTAACGTTGCCCGCGCCAATGTCTCCGGTATGCACTACGGAGCCCGCCATCGCCTTCATCAGGTCATAGTATTTGTCGAACACGGCCTTATCGCCGCCCACCATCACCGACAGGGTACCGTCGATGGCTTTCGGCTCGCCGCCGCTGACGGGCGCATCCAGCATCTCTACGCCCTTCGCTTTTAACGCCTCGCTGATTTCACGGCTTGCGAGCGGGGCGATAGAGCTCATGTCAATCAGCACCAGGCCCGGCTTCGCACCCTCGATGATGCCGTTCTCCCCAAGCGCGGCCTCTTTGACGTGAGGGGAATTTGGCAGCATGGTGATGATGACATCGCACTGCTCAGCAATGGCTTTAGGGGTAGCAGCTGTTTCCGCGCCCGCCGCCATCACCTCAGCCACAGACTGTGGATTGTGATCGGATACCACCAGTGAGTAACCCGCTTTAATCAGGTTCTTACTCATTGGTTTACCCATGATCCCAAGACCAATAAAACCCACTTTCAGCGTCATAATCTGTTTCCTCAATGATGGTTATTTTTTAAAAGCGTCCGCTAATTTCTGCGTCGCTGAGCGGAACACGCCGAGGTCGCTGCCGACGGCAACGAACGTGGCTCCCCACTCCAGGTAGCGGCGGGCATCGGCTTCAACCGGCGCCAGAATGCCGCACGGTTTGCCGTGCGCTTTGGCGCGGGCAAAGATGTGCTGGATTGCGCGCTGTACGTCCGGGTGGCTGGCGTTGCCCAGATGCCCAAACGCCGCAGCCAGATCGCTTGGACCGACGAAGATACCGTCCACGCCGTCTGTGGCTGCAATCGCATCGACGTTATCAACACCCTGCTGGCTTTCAATCTGAACCAGAATAGTGATGTTGCTATTGGACTGGGCGAAATAGTCCGGCACGGTGCCAAACATGTTGGCGCGGTGCGATACCGAGACGCCGCGGATCCCTTCCGGCGGATAGCGCGTTGAGGCCACGGCCAGCGCCGCCTGTTCTTCCGTTTCCACAAACGGGATCAGGAAATTGTAGAAACCGATATCCAGCAGACGCTTGATAATCACCGGCTCGTTAGTTGGCACGCGCACCACCGGAGTGCTGGGGCTACCTTTCAGCGCCATCAGCTGCGGAATAAAGGTGCTGATATCGTTCGGCGCGTGTTCGCCGTCCAGCACCAGCCAGTCGAATCCGACCAGGCCTAACACTTCGGTGCTGATAGGGTTTGCCAGCGCGGACCAACAGCCAATCTGAATCTGGTGCGCCGCGAGGGCAGCTTTAAACTTATTCGGGAAGATATCGTTATTCATCACTTAACCCTTTTTTAATTCCGCTGTTTTAGCCAGTAATATTTATTCCAGAACAGATTCTTTATATTTATTTCTCTGACTGAATGGTGGCGTTATAAAATCGTCATTCAGTATAATCGGCTCTACACGTCAGCACATTGTTTTGATGCTCAAGTATTGCGCTACATCTCAACGCTATTTTGAGCATATGCACAAAGCAGTGGGCGCTAATGCACAGAATCAAGGATTAGTCCGCCTGAAACGATCGCGATCACATTTTCACTTTTCTTCTCCTGACATGCTTTATTTTTACGTTAAGAAAACGATTATCCAACGAGTTATTTTTCATAGCTGAAACTTTGCCGGAGAAGAGTGAATAATGACCGATATTGCAATTAGAGAGGCACCCCCGACGGCGTTTTATATTAAGGTTCACGATACGGATAACGTGGCGATTATTGTCAACGACAATGGCTTAAAAGCAGGCACCCGCTTCCCGGACGGGCTGGAGCTGGTTGAGCATATTCCGCAGGGGCACAAGGTCGCGTTGGTCGATATTCCTGCCCACGGTGAAATCGTACGCTACGGCGAAGTCATCGGCTATGCGGTAAGCGCTATCCCGCAGGGTAGCTGGATTGAGGAGTCGCTGGTGGCGCTGCCAGAAGCACCGCCGCTGAATACGCTTCCGTTGGCGACCCGCGTTCCTGAAGCTTTGCCGCCGCTGGAGGGCTATACCTTTGAAGGCTACCGCAATGCGGACGGTAGCGTCGGCACCAAAAACCTGCTCGGCATTACCACCAGCGTGCACTGCGTGGCGGGCGTGGTGGATTACGTGGTGAAAATCATAGAACGCGATCTGCTGCCAAAGTACCCGAACGTCGACGGCGTGGTGGGTCTTAACCATCTGTACGGCTGCGGCGTAGCGATCAACGCGCCCGCGGCGGTCGTGCCGATCCGTACTATCCACAATATCGCCCTGAATCCGAACTTTGGCGGCGAGGTGATGGTCATTGGCCTCGGCTGTGAAAAATTGCAGCCAGAGCGCCTGCTTCAGGGCACCGAGGATGTCAAAGCCATCCCGGCAGACGGGGCCAGCATCGTGCGCCTGCAGGACGAGCGCCACGTTGGTTTTCGTTCAATGGTCGACGATATTCTTCAGGTGGCAGAGCGACATCTGGACAAGCTCAACCGCCGCCAGCGCGAAACGTGCCCGGCATCGGAGCTGGTGGTCGGAACCCAGTGCGGCGGCAGCGATGCCTTCTCCGGCGTAACGGCCAACCCGGCGGTGGGCTATGCGTCCGATCTGCTCGTTCGCTGCGGCGCCACGGTGATGTTCTCCGAGGTGACCGAAGTCCGTGACGCCATCCACCTGCTGACGCCGCGCGCCGTTAATGAAGAGGTCGGCAGGCGCCTGCTGGAGGAAATGGCCTGGTACGATAGCTATCTCGATATGGGCAAAACCGACCGCAGCGCCAACCCTTCGCCGGGCAACAAGAAAGGCGGCCTGGCGAACGTGGTGGAAAAAGCCCTCGGTTCGATTGCCAAATCCGGCCAGAGCGCGATTGTGGAAGTGCTCTCTCCGGGCCAACGGCCAACCAGGCGCGGCCTTATTTATGCGGCGACACCTGCCAGCGATTTTGTGTGCGGCACCCAGCAGGTGGCCTCCGGTATTACAGTGCAGGTCTTTACCACCGGGCGCGGCACGCCGTACGGGCTGATGGCGGTCCCGGTGATCAAGATGGCGACGCGCACCGAGCTGGCAAACCGTTGGTATGACTTAATGGATATCAACGCGGGCACCATCGCCACCGGGGAAGAGAGTATTGAGGACGTGGGCTGGAAACTGTTCCATTTTATTCTGGACGTAGCGAGCGGGAGGAAGAAAACTTTCTCGGACCAGTGGGGATTGCATAACCAGCTGGCGGTGTTTAACCCGGCACCGGTGACGTGATGGCCCCTCAGCCTTCCCTCTCCCCATAGGGGAGAGGGTAAAAAATCTTAAACCAACACCACCTCAATCCCGCTTTTCCGTAATCCTTCCAGACTCTCCGCCGGAATATCTTCATCAACGATAATCATATCAATCCTTTGCGTATCAATGATTTTATGCAGGCTTGAGCGGTTAAACTTGCTGGAGTCGGTCACGACAATAATACGCTCTGCCACCTCGCACATTTTGCGGTTCAGGCGTGCTTCATCCTCGTTGTGCGTGCTCACACCGCGATCGAGATCGATAGCGTCGACGCCCAGGAACAGCAGATCAAAGTGATAATTCTGTAAGGACTGTTCCGCCTGGTCGCCGTAGAAGGACTGCGACTGACGCCGCAAGTGCCCGCCGGTCATCAGCAGCTCTACCCCTTCAGCTTCCAGCAACGCATTCGCCACGTTCATCCCGTTAGTCATCGCAATGACATCCGTGTGCTGGCGCAGCATACGAGCGATCTCAAAAGTCGTGGTGCCGGAATCCAGAATAATGCGGTGCCCCGGCTTCACCAGCGCGGCGGCGGCCTGAGCGATGCTGCGCTTCACCGCCGTATTGAGCGAGCTTTTATCCTCAACGGAAGGCTCGATGCCAGGCGCATTCCCTTCGCAGATCAGCGCCCCGCCGTAGGCACGAACGGCGATGCCCTGCTTTTCCAGAAACGCCAGATCGTTACGGATCGTCACCGTCGATACGCCGTACAGATGAGACAGATCGTTAACCTGCACGCTTCCCTGCGCCCGCAACCGCTGAATGATCTGCTCCCGCCTTTCACTGGTGCCGGTGATGCGCTTCTCTGCGGATGAATCGCTGCTGCTCATACGAGATCCTTAATCAATAAACTTTCATTTCATTTCGTTTTGTCTATTAACGCCTTTCTTTTTAGCGAATGCAAGCGCTGTCTGGAGGACATACGCAAGCCTGTGAACAGCTGAAACCTTTCATTGTGTTTCTTTTGTGAAACAGATCGGAAAACCATTATCTTTCGTTTTATTTTTACACCGCCATAATGCAGGATTAAATGAAACAAAACGAAAGATAAAAATCATTACCATCCGAAATGGAGAGGAAAGTGAAACATCTGACAGAAATGGTGGAACAACATAAACGGGGGAATGCAAACGGGATTTATGCCGTCTGTTCCGCACATCCACTGGTACTTGAAGCTGCCATTCGTTACGCCCATTCACGCCAAACGCCACTGCTGATTGAAGCCACCTCAAACCAGGTGGATCAGTTTGGCGGCTATACCGGCATGACGCCCGCCGACTTTCACGGGTTTGTCTGCCAGTTGGCGGACTCGCTTGGTTTCCCGACGTCACAGCTGATCCTCGGCGGCGATCATTTAGGACCCAACCGCTGGCAAAACCTGCCGGCTTTGCAGGCGATGGCGAACGCCGAGGATCTGATCAGGCACTACGTGGCAGCCGGATTTAAAAAAATTCACCTCGATTGCAGCATGTCCTGTGAAGACGATCCGGTTCCTTTAACCGATGCGATCGTTGCCGGGCGCGCCGCGCGTCTGGCAAAAATTGCCGAAACAACCTGTCTTGAGCAATTTGGTGTAGCCGATCTGGTCTACGTTATCGGCACGGAAGTTCCGGTTCCCGGCGGCGCGCATGAAACGCTGACCGAGCTTGAGGTCACGACGCCAGAGGCGGCGCGCGCCACGCTTGAGGCACACCGCCACGCATTCGAGAAGGAAGGGTTAAGCGACATCTGGCCGCGCATTATTGGCCTGGTGGTACAGCCCGGCGTTGAGTTCGACCATGCGCACGTTTGTGACTATCAGCCACATAAAGCCGTCGCGCTGAGCAAAATGGTTGAAGCCTACGACACGCTGGTATTTGAAGCACACTCTACCGATTACCAGACGCAACAGGCGCTGCGCCAGCTGGTGAACGATCACTTCGCTATTTTAAAAGTCGGCCCTGCCCTGACCTTTGCCCTGCGTGAAGCGCTGTTCTCACTGGCCGCCATTGAAGAAGAACTGCTGCCGGCGAAAGCCAGCTCGGGCCTGCGTCACGTTCTGGAAAACGTGATGCTCGATCGCCCGGAATACTGGCAAAGCCACTATCACGGTGACGGCAACGCCCGACGCCTGGCCCGCGGCTACAGCTACTCCGACCGCGTGCGCTATTACTGGCCGGACAGCCGGATTGACGATGCCTTTGAACGACTGGTGCGCAATCTGGCAGACGAACCTATTCCGCTGCCGCTTATCAGCCAGTATTTGCCGTTGCAGTACAGCAAAGTTCGCGAGGGCGCTCTCAAGTCAACGCCGCGGGAACTCATCATTGACCACATTCAGGACATACTCCAGCAGTACCATGCCGCCTGCGAAGGCGTAACGACTCCACACGCATAATTAAAAAGAGGAAAACGCTATGCCAAACATTGTCTTATGCCGCATTGATGAACGCCTGATCCACGGACAGGTGGGCGTGCAGTGGGTGGGGTTTGCGGGGGCAAACCTGGTGCTGGTGGCAAATGACGAGGTTGCAGACGATCCGGTTCAACAAAACCTGATGGAAATGGTGCTCGCGGAAGGGATCGCCGTGCGTTTCTGGTCGCTGCAAAAAACGATCGACAATATTCACCGCGCCGCTGACCGCCAGAAAATCCTGCTGGTCTGCAAATCACCCGCCGATTTTCTGAAGCTGGTTGAAGGCGGCGTGCCCATCACCCGTATCAATGTCGGAAACATGCACTACGCCAGTGGCAAACAGCAAATTGCCAAAACGGTCTCTGTCGACGCGAACGATATCGCTGCGTTCAACGGCCTGAAAGCGGCCGGGGTGGAATGCTTTGTTCAGGGCGTCCCAACAGAGACCGCTTTGGATCTCTTTAAACTGCTTTGAGGGATTCACAATGGAAATCAGTCTGTTGCAGGCATTCGCGCTGGGGCTTCTTGCCTTTATCGCGGGCCTGGATATGTTTAACGGCTTAACACACATGCACCGCCCGGTGGTGCTTGGTCCTCTGGTCGGCCTGATACTGGGCGATCTGCATACCGGGATCCTGACCGGCGGTACCTTAGAGCTGGTCTGGATGGGTCTGGCGCCGCTGGCGGGCGCGCAGCCGCCAAACGTGATTATCGGCACCATCGTCGGCACCACGTTTGCCATCACCACGGGCGTGAAGCCGGATGTCGCCGTTGGGGTCGCGGTGCCGTTTGCCGTGGCGGTGCAGATGGGTATCACCTTCCTCTTCTCCGTGATGTCCGGCGTGATGTCACGCTGCGATCGCATGGCGGCCAACGCGGACACCGACGGCATAGAGCGAGTCAACTATCTGGCGCTGCTGGCGCTCGGCATTTTTTATTTCCTGTGCGCGTTTCTGCCCATCTACTTTGGCGCTGAACACGCGAAAACCGCCATTGCTATCCTGCCGGAACGTCTGATTGACGGTCTCGGCGTCGCGGGCGGCATCATGCCAGCGATCGGCTTCGCCGTGCTGCTGAAGATCATGATGAAAAACGTTTACATCCCTTATTTCATTATCGGTTTTGTCGCCGCGGCCTGGCTGAAGCTTCCGGTACTGGCGATTGCCGCAGCGGCGCTGGCGATGGCGCTGATCGACCTGCTGCGTAAATCGCCTGAACCGACGGCGCCCGCGGCCCAGAAAGAGGAATTTGAAGATGGCATCTAATCAAACCACCCTGCCAGGCGCGTCTGTCAGTGAAGAGACGCTGCTGAGCGGCGTGAATGAAAACGTCTATGAAGACCAGACCATTGGCGCGGAGCTGACCAAAAAAGACATTAACCGCGTGGCCTGGCGCTCCATGCTGCTGCAGGCCTCGTTTAACTATGAACGTATGCAGGCCTCCGGCTGGCTGTACGGGCTGCTGCCCGCGCTGAAAAAGATCCACACTAATAAGCGGGACCTGGCGCGGGCGATGAAAGGTCATATGGGCTTCTTTAACACCCACCCGTTTCTGGTGACCTTCGTTATCGGCATTATTCTGGCAATGGAGCGTTCCAAGCAGGATGTAAACAGCATTCAGAGCACCAAAATTGCGGTCGGAGCCCCGCTCGGAGGCATTGGTGACGCCATGTTCTGGCTGACCCTGTTACCCATCTGCGGCGGTATTGGTGCCAGCCTGGCGCTGCAAGGCTCCATTCTTGGCGCGGTAGTTTTTATCGTGCTGTTCAACGTGGTGCATCTCGGCCTGCGCTTTGGCCTGGCGCACTACGCATACCGAATGGGCGTTGCCGCCATTCCGCTGATCAAAGCCAACACCAAAAAGGTCGGCCACGCGGCCTCAATTGTCGGGATGACGGTGATCGGCGCGCTGGTGGCGACCTACGTCCGACTCAATACGACGCTTGAAATCAAGGCGGGTGATGCGGTCGTTAAACTGCAAACCGACGTGATCGACAAGCTGATGCCCGCGTTCCTGCCGCTGGTCTACACCTTGACCATGTTCTGGCTGGTGCGCCGCGGCTGGAGCCCGCTGCGGCTGATCGGTATCACCGTGGTGCTGGGCGTTGTCGGTAAATTCTGTCACTTCCTGTAAAAGCAAAGAGGTTGCGATGTTAGGCATAATTTTGACGGGTCACGGCGGCTTTGCCAGCGGGCTTGAACAGGCGATGAGGCAGATCCTTGGCGAGCAGCCGCAGTTTATCGCCATCGATTTTCCGGAAAATTCCACCACTGCCAGGCTGACCGCTCAGCTTGAGCAGGCGGTGAGTGAGCTGGACCCAGAGCAGGATATTATTTTCCTCACCGACCTTCTCGGCGGCACGCCGTTTCGCGTGGCCTCGACGCTCGCGATGCAAAGACCGGGTAGCGAAGTGATTACCGGCACCAACCTGCAGCTTTTGCTGGAAATGGTGCTGGAACGTGACGGATTAAGTAGCGAAGCGTTTCGTCTGCAGGCGCTTGAGTGCGGCCACCGCGGACTGACCAGCCTGGTGGATGAGCTTGGTCGCTGTCGCGAGGAAGCCCCCGTAGAGGAAGGAATATGATCCGGTTACTTTCACAGCGTTCACCTTCGTAGTTTACATTGCGTGTCCCGGCGGCCTTACGGCATCAGATCGTAAGGCCTTTCTTTTCCTTTCCTTGGTTTTACCCTTTCCTTTCACGATCACACTTTTCGTTTTATTCCCTTTCCATTATTGAACTTTCGATTTCTTTCCTATAGATTTTCTTTAACTGCTAATGTGAATAAGTGAAACGAAACGAAAGATAGCGACACGTTTGCCAGCGTCTGATGTGGAATTCACAAGACTAAGGACTGAGTTATGCAACAAACCACCGCCGCCACAACCGGCACCTGGACCGAAAAAGAGATCCGCCAGCAGCCTGCCTGCTGGATCCGCTCACTCAACAACATCGATAATCTGCGCACCTCGATTGACGGTTTCCTGACGCCGCTGCTGCGTAAGCGAGACCTGCGGATCGTCCTCACCGGCGCGGGCACCTCCGCGTTTATTGGCGAGATAATTGCCCCCTGGCTTGCGAGCCACACCGGTAAAAACGTCTCCGCCATACCGACAACCGATCTGGTCACCAACCCGATGGATTACTTCACCCCGGCACACCCTCTGCTGCTGGTCTCTTTTGCCCGCTCCGGCAACAGTCCAGAGAGCGTCGCCGCCGTTGAGCTGGCGAACCGGTTCGTGCCCGAGTGCTACCACCTGTCGATCACCTGCAACGAGGCGGGAAGCCTGTACCAGAACGCCGTCGAGAGCGATAACGCCTTTGCCCTGCTGATGCCAGCCGAAACGCACGATCGCGGGTTCGCGATGACCAGCAGCATTACCACCATGATGGCGAGCTGTCTGGCCGTATTCGCACCAGAGACGATCGGCAGCCAAAGCTTCCGGGACGTAGCCGATCGCTGCCAGGCGATCCTCACCTTGCTCGGGGATTTCAGCCAGGGCGTCTTTGGCAACGAACCGTGGAAACGCGTTGTGTATCTGGGAAGCGGCGGTCTGCAGGGCGCGGCGCGCGAGTCTGCGCTGAAGGTGCTGGAGCTGACCGCGGGCAAGCTGGCGGCGTTCTACGATTCACCAACGGGCTTTCGTCATGGGCCTAAGTCACTGGTGGATAACGAAACGCTGGTGGTGGTGTTTATCTCAAGCCATCCGTATACACGTCAGTACGATCTGGATCTGCTGGCCGAGCTGCGCCGCGATCGTCAGGCCATGCGCGTGGTCGCCATCGCCGCCGAAAACGATCCAGCCATTGAAGCGGGGCCGCATATCCTGCTGCCGCCTTCCCGTCCATTCAACGATATGGAGCAGGCGTTCTGCTTCCTGATATACGCCCAGGTCTTTGCGCTAACCCAGTCTCTGCATGTTGGCAACACGCCGGACACACCATCCGCCAGCGGAACGGTCAACCGTGTGGTACAGGGCGTGGTTATTCATCCGTGGCAGGCTTAAGAGGATCGTATTATGAGTATTATTTCGACCAAATATCTTTTGCAGGACGCGCAGACAAAGGGCTATGCCGTTCCGGCCTTTAACATCCATAACGCCGAGACGATCCAGGCGATCCTCGAAGTGTGCAGCGAAATGCGATCGCCGGTGATCCTCGCCGGGACGCCGGGTACTTTTAAACACATTGCGCTGGAGGAGATCTACGCTCTGTGCAGCGCGTACTCCCTCAGCTACGACATGCCGCTGGCGCTGCATCTCGATCATCACGAATCGCTGGATGACATTCGTCGCAAGGTACATGCCGGCGTACGCAGCGCAATGATCGACGGTAGCCACTATCCCTTTGAAGAAAACGTGAAGCTGGTGAAATCGGTGGTCGATTTTTGCCACCTCAACGACTGTAGCGTTGAGGCGGAACTGGGCCGTCTGGGGGGTGTTGAAGATGACATGAGCGTCGACGCCGAAAGCGCATTCCTGACCGACCCGCAGGAGGCGAAACGCTTCGTTGAGCTGACCGGCGTGGACAGCCTCGCCGTTGCCATCGGCACTGCGCACGGCCTCTATACCAAACGCCCCAAAATTGACTTCCAGCGCCTGGCTGAGATCCGCGAGGTGGTAGCGGTTCCGCTGGTGCTGCACGGTGCGAGCGATGTTCCGGATGATGATGTGCGCCGCACTATTGAACTGGGCGTGTGCAAAGTTAATGTCGCAACCGAGTTGAAAATCGCCTTCTCTGATGCGGTCAAAGCCTGGTTTGCCGAGAACCCGCAGGGCAACGATCCGCGCTTCTACATGCGCGTTGGGATGGACGCCATGAAAGAGGTGGTCCGAAGCAAAATCGCCGTTTGCGGTTCGGCTAACCGTCTGCGTCTTCCGGCAGAAGCATAACTAAGAGGATCTTACTTTAATGAAAAAAGTGCTCACCCTCTCAATGCTTGCCCTGTGCGTTTCCCATGGCGCGATGGCAGCGAACTACACGCTCACTAACGACAAGATTGCCCTGTCCTTTGATGACGCCAATTCAACGGTGGTGGTAACTGACAAAAAGGCCGACCACCCCATCACCCCGCAGGAATTGTTCTTTCTGACGCTGCCGGACGAAACCAAAATCCACACCGCTGATTTCAAAATCAAGCACGTCGAAAAGCAGGACAGCGCCATTGTCATCGACTTTTCGCGTCCGGATTTTAACGTGACGGTAAAGCTCAACCTGGTGAAAGATAAATACGCCAGCATCGATTACACCCTCGCGGCGGTAGGCCAGCCGCGTAACGTGGCAAAAATCACCTTCTTCCCGACGAAAAAACAGACGCAGGCACCTTATGTTGACGGGGCGATCAACAGCTCGCCGATTGTCGCGGACTCGTTCTTTATTCTCCCGGACAAGCCCATCGTTAACACCTACGCCTATGAAGCGACGACCAACCTCAACGTAGAGTTAAAAACGCCGATTCAGCCCGCAACGCCGGTCAGCTATACCACCTACTTCGGCACTTTCCCGGAAACCAGCCAGCTGCGCCGCAGCGTAAACCAGTTTATTAATGCCGTGCGTCCGCGTCCGTATAAGCCCTACCTGCACTACAACAGCTGGATGGATATTGGCTTCTTTACCCCCTATTCCGAACAGGACGTGCTGGGGCGGATGGATGAATGGAATAAGGAATTTATCGCCGGACGTGGCGTGGCGCTGGACGCCTTCCTGCTGGACGATGGCTGGGACGACCTGACCGGGCGCTGGCTGTTTGGCCCGGCATTCGGCAACGGTTTTGGCAAGGTACGTGAAAAAGCCGACAGCCTGCACAGCTCGGTCGGACTGTGGCTCTCACCGTGGGGAGGCTACAACAAACCGCGCGACGTTCGCGTCTCGCATGCAAAAGAGTATGGGTTCGAAACCGTCGACGGGAAGCTGGCCCTGTCAGGGCCTAACTACTTTAAAAACTTCAATGAGCAGATCGTTAAGCTTATCAAAAACGAGCACATTACCTCGTTCAAGCTGGACGGGATGGGTAATGCCAACGCGCATATCCCGGGCAGCCCGTTCGCCTCGGATTTTGACGCCTCCATTGCTCTGCTGCATAACATGCGCAGCGCCAACCCGAATCTGTTTATCAACCTGACGACCGGCACCAACGCCAGTCCGTCCTGGCTGTTCTATGCGGATTCCATCTGGCGTCAGGGTGATGACATCAACCTGTACGGTCCGGGCACGCCGGTGCAGCAGTGGATGACCTACCGCGATGCCGAAACGTACCGCTCCATTGTGCGCAAAGGCCCGCTGTTTCCGCTGAACTCGCTGATGTATCACGGCATTGTCAGCGCTGAGAATGCCTATTACGGGCTGGAGAAGGTGCAAACGGACAGTGATTTTGCCGATCAGGTCTGGAGCTACTTCGCCACCGGCACCCAGTTGCAGGAACTGTATATCACCCCTTCAATGCTGAACAAGGCGAAGTGGGATACGCTGGCGCAGGCCGCAAAATGGTCGCGTGACAATGCCAGCGTGCTGGTGGATACGCACTGGATTGGCGGAGACCCGACGGCGCTGCAGGTTTACGGCTGGGCTTCGTGGAGTAAAGAGAAAGCCATACTCGGCTTGCGTAACCCCTTGGACAAGCCGCAAAGCTACTATCTTGATTTAGCGAAAGAGTTCGAAATCCCGACGGGAGACGCGGCGAAGTTTAGTCTCAAAGCGGTGTACGGCAGTAATTCAACCGTACCTGAGGAGTACAAAAATGCGGTGGTGATTACGCTGCAGCCACTGGAAACGCTGGTATTTGAGGCGATGCCTGGGAAATAGAAGAGTAAATAAATCTGTAGGCCGGGTAAGGCGCAGCCGCCACCCGGCAAAACAGTATCAGAAATTACTCCCCCTGCTGCTCCAGCGCATACTTATACAGCGCATTTTTCTTCACGCCGTGAATCTCTGCTGCTAATGCCGCCGCTTTCTTCAGCGGCAGTTCGGCCTGCAGCAAGGCCAGCGTGCGCAGCGCATCAGCAGGCAGGGCATCCTCTTCCGCCCTATGCCCTTCGACAATCAGCACCATTTCGCCTTTGCGGCGGTTTTCGTCTTCCTTCACCCACGCCAGCAGTTCACCGACTGGCGCGCCGTGAATGGTTTCCCAGGTTTTGGTCAGCTCACGCGCCAGCACCACGTAGCGGGATTCGCCCCAGACGGTGACCATATCTTCCAGGCTTTCCAGCAGGCGGTGCGTGGATTCGTAGAAAATCAGGGTGCGCGGTTCCGCTTCCAGCTCTTTTAAGACGTCGCGGCGGCCTTTAGATTTGGCAGGGAGGAAGCCTTCATAGCAGAAGCGGTCAGACGGCAAACCTGCGGCGCTCAATGCAGCAATAGCGGCGCAAGGCCCCGGCAGTGGCACAACGCGAATCCCGGCTTCGCGACAGGTGCGCACCAGATGGTAGCCAGGATCGTTAATCAGCGGCGTACCGGCATCGGAGACCAGGGCTATGTTCTGCCCCTCTTTGAGCTTCGCCACCAGCGTTTCGGCTTTTTGTTGCTCATTGTGATCGTGCAGGGCAAACAAACGGGCGTTAATCGCGAAATGTTGCAGCAGTAAACCGGTGTGGCGGGTGTCTTCAGCGGCAATTAAATCAACAGCTTGCAATACGTTCAGCGCACGTTGGGTAATATCAGACAAATTCCCGATAGGAGTAGGTACAATATAAAGCTGGCCTTGAGAATTATCTGCCGTTTCGTGTTGTTTCATTGTTTCGTCCGTATTGCCGATTTAATATTGAGCATTGCGTAAAAAAATCACTGGATACAGTATGGTACCGTTAACGTTTCTTCGAAAAAAAGCCACGCGCAGCGTGCCGCTGCTGCTCGCAGCCCTGATTTTTGCAGGCTGTGGCACCCAGGCACCTGACCAGAGCACCGCCCATCTTCAGGGCTCCGCTCAGGCTGATTCTGGCTTTTATCTGCAACAAATGTCGCAGAGTACAAATGATACCAGGATCAACTGGCAATTACTCGCCATTCGTGCACTGCTGAAAGAGGGCAAAACCCAGCAGGCTGCCGAGCTGTTCGGCCAACTGCCGAAAGAGCTTAACGATACTCAGCAACTTGAGCAGAGCCTGCTCTCTGCCGAGCTGAAGGTCGCGCAGAAAGATTATGATGGCGCGAAAAAGATCATGGGGAGCATCGACCTGAGCGCGCTGGATAAAAACCAGCAGGCGCGCTTCTGGCAGGCGGGCATTACCGCTGAGCAGGGGCGCCCTTCCCTGACGCTCCTGCGTGCCTTGATTGCCCAGGAGCCGCTGCTCGCCGGTGCCGACAAGCAGAAAAACATTGATGCCACCTGGCAGGCGCTTGCCTCGATGACCCAGGATCAGGCAAAGGCGCTGGTCATTAACGCGGACGAAAACGTGCTTCAGGGCTGGCTTGATCTGCAGCAGATGTGGTTTAACAACCGCAGCGATCCAAAAATGCTGAAAGCCGGTATTACCGACTGGCAGACCCGTTACCCGCAGAACCCGGGCGCAAAAATGCTGCCAACCCAACTGGTGAATGTGCAGAACTTTAAACCTGCGTCGACAAGCAAAATTGCGCTGCTTCTGCCGCTGAATGGCCAGGCGGCAGTGTTTGGCCGTACGATTCAACAGGGCTTTGAAGCAGCGAAAAACGGCACCACGCCGGTAACGGGCAGTGCGGTTCCGGTGCAGGCAGCGCAGGCGGCCAACGTGAACGACGTTGTCAGCCCCTCAGCCGCCGAGACCAGTGACCTGACCACCGCACAAACCCCGCCGCAGGGTACAATGCAAAACCCGGTTACCGCACCGACTACCCCACCAGCGACTGCCGCACCGGCAGCACAGGCTCCGGCTGAGGCACAAGCGACGCCTGCACCAGAGGCAACGACAGAACAGCCTCAACAGCAGCCGGCACAACCAGCATCACAACCTGCCGCTCAGCCGCAGGCCGTGGCGACCGCCAGCGCGAATCCTGGCGCTGAGCTGAAAATCTACGACACCAGTTCGAAGCCGCTTGACCAGGTGCTGGCGCAGGTTCAGCAGGACGGGGCAAGCATCGTTGTCGGCCCGCTGCTGAAAAACAACGTGGAAGAGCTGATGAAGAGCAATACCACGCTGAACGTACTGGCGCTCAACCAGCCGGAACAGGTTCAGAACCGGGCCAATATTTGCTACTTCGCACTCTCTCCGGAAGATGAAGCCCGCGATGCGGCACGTCATATCCACGAGCAGGGTAAACAGGCCCCGCTGCTGCTGATCCCACGTAGTACGCTGGGCGATCGCGTGGCTAATGCTTTTGCCGACGAGTGGCAGAAGCTGGGCGGCGGCATCGTGCTGCAGCAGAAATTTGGTTCCGTCTCTGAACTGCGTGCGGGCGTTAACGGTGGAGCGGGTATCGCGCTTAACGGCAGTCCGGTTTCCGCCAGCCTGCCGCAGCAGCAGAGCGTGACCATTGGCGGCCTGACCATCCCTGCCCCGCCAACCGACGCGCAGATAAGCGGTGGTGGTAAAGTGGATGCGGCCTATATCGTTGCCACGCCGCAGGAGATCGCCTTTATCAAGCCGATGATCGCGATGCGTAACGGCAGCCAGAGCGGCGCAACGCTCTACGCCAGCTCCCGCAGCGCACAGGGCACCGCAGGCCCGGATTTCCGTCTGGAAATGGACGGCCTGCAGTACAGCGAAATCCCGATGCTGGCGGGCAGCAACCCGGCGCTGATGCAGCAGGCGCTAAGCTCCGTACGTAACGACTACTCTCTGGCGCGTCTGTATGCGATGGGTGTTGATGCGTGGGCGCTGGCAAACCACTTTACCCAGATGCGTCAGGTGCCGGGCTTTGAGCTTAACGGCAACACCGGCGATCTGACCGCCACTCAGGACTGTGTGATTAACAGGAAGTTATCATGGCTCAAATACCAGCAGGGGCAAATCGTCCCGGCCAGTTAAGCCGTAAAGAGACCGGCGATGCGTGGGAGTTAAAAGCGCGTCGCTGGCTCGAAGGCAAAGGACTGCGCTTTATCGCCGCCAACGTCCGCGGGCGCGGCGGCGAAATTGATCTGATCATGAAAGACGGTCAGGTGATTGTGTTTGTAGAAGTCCGCTTTCGACAGTCTTCCCGTTTTGGCGGTGCTGCCGCCAGCGTGACGCTCGCCAAACAACATAAATTATTACAGACTGCCCACTTGTGGCTTGCCCGCCATAATGGGAGCTTTGATACTGTGGATTGCCGTTTCGATGTGATAGCCTTCACCGGAAATGAGATCGAATGGCTTAAAAACGCTTTTGGCGAAGACGCATAATTAAGATTTAAAGGGATAACGTGCTCGAAAGAATTAAAGTGTGCTTCACAGAAAGCATCCAGACTCAGATTGCCGCGGCGGAAGCCCTTCCGGACGCGATCTCTCGCGCTGCAATGACGCTGGTGCAATCCCTGCTTAACGGCAACAAAATCCTCTGTTGTGGCAACGGAACCTCAGCCGCCAACGCACAGCATTTTGCTGCCAGCATGATTAACCGTTTTGAAACCGAACGCCCGAGTTTACCTGCCATTGCACTTAATACCGATAATGTGGTCTTAACAGCGATTGCTAACGATCGTCTGCATGACGAAATTTACGCAAAGCAGGTGCGCGCCCTGGGGCATGCCGGCGATGTGCTGCTGGCGATCTCCACGCGCGGCAACAGCCGGGACATCGTCAAAGCCGTTGAAGCCGCCGTTACCCGCGACATGACCATCGTCGCCTTAACCGGCTATGACGGCGGTGAGCTGGCGGGTCTGCTCGGGCCGCAGGATGTGGAAATCCGCATTCCGTCTCACCGTAGCGCACGTATCCAGGAGATGCATATGCTCACGGTGAACTGCTTATGCGATTTGATCGATAACACGCTTTTCCCTCACCAGGATGATTAAGGAGTTTTTATGAAGGCTTTATCGACCCTCGCAGTCCTTATGTCTGCATTACTGCTTCAGGGATGTATTGCTGCGGCCGTTGTGGGTACTGCCGCAGTAGGCACCAAAGCGGCGACCGATCCGCGCTCAGTGGGAACGCAGGTGGATGACGGTACGCTGGAGCTACGGGTCAACAGTGCGCTGTCGAAAGACGAACAAATCAAGAAAGAAGCGCGTATCAACGTGACGGCCTATCAGGGCAAAGTCCTGCTGACGGGTCAGGCACCGAATACCGACCTCTCCAGCCGCGCGAAGCAGATCGCAATGGGCGTTGAGGGCACCACGGAAGTCTTCAATGAAATCCGCCAGGGTCAGCCAATCAGCCTGGGCACCGCGTCGTCTGACACCTGGATCACCACCAAAGTCCGCTCCCAGCTGCTGGGTTCAGACCAGGTGAAATCCTCAAACGTAAAAGTAACGACCGAAAACGGTGAAGTGTTCCTGCTGGGTCTGGTGACCGATCGTGAAGGGAAAGCGGCGGCGGATATCGCCAGCCGGGTGAGCGGCGTGAAGCACGTCACCACCGCGTTTACCTACATTAAGTAATCCACGTCTGACTAAAGGCCCGGTAGGCGCGAGGGTATGAACCGGAAACATGGGTAACACTTTAGACCGGATACATGGGTAACAGTTATAACTGGCATAGAAGAGGAGACTCGCTATGCCCTGGACTGAGACCCGACCTATGCAACGCCTTGATTTTATCCGTGCCTGCCATGCAGGTACGGACTCCTTCTCCGCTCTTTGCCGTCTTTTTGGCATCAGCCGCAAAACCGGCTACAAATGGCTTCAGCGTTTTGACCCTTCTGACCTGTCCTCTCTCTCTGACCGGTCGCGCGCACCACGCTCCCACTCCCGGACGGTTCCTGATGAGGTCGTCGGACACCTGACTGCCCTGCGTCAGAAACACCCTGACTGGGGCCCGAAAAAACTGCGGATGTGGCTCCTCAATCATCACGTCGATTTTACCGTTCCTGCTGCCAGCACTGTCGGCGATATCCTCAAGCGTGAAGGCCTGGTACCTGACAGAAAGAGAAAGCGCAGAACGCCGGGGAATCGCCGGCCCCTGACCAGCATCAGTGAGAACAATCAGGTCTGGAGCGCTGATTTTAAAGGCAAGTTCAGGCTGCTGAGCAGGGAGTACTGTCATCCCTTCACCCTGACCGACAACCACAGCCGGTATCTGCTGAGCTGCCGTGGAACGGACCGTGAGAGCGAGCCCTTCGTCAGGCACTGTCTGACGGAGGCGTTCCTGGAGTACGGTCTGCCGGACGTTCTGAGAACCGATAATGGTCAGCCCTTCGCAGGGACGGGTATCGCCGGGTTAAGTCGTCTTGCAGTCTGGCTGATAAAGCTGGGCGTCAGACCGGAACGAATCCGCCGGGGCCATCCCGAAGAGAACGGGCGGCACGAACGCATGCACCGTTCCCTGAAAAGTGCGCTGGCGCAGGGGAACACCTTCATGACGATGGAAGAACAACAGCGGTGGTTCAGTGACTACCGGAAAGAATTTAACTATGAAAGACCGCATGAAGCCCTGGCGGGTGCAACGCCCGGAACGGTGTGGCAACCCTCGAAGCGACAGTGGGATGGCCGTGTTCCTGACTATGCCTATCCGTCAGGAGGAACGGTCTACAGAGTGAAATCGAGGGGGACACTCTATATGGGGAAAAAGGGGACGGTGTTCCTGAGTGAAGCGCTGACTGATGAGTACATCATGCTGGAAGAACAAGATGATGGCCTTGAGGCCATCATCTTTAACGGAATAACGCTTGCGTACTATGACCGAAAAACCCAGTGTGTGCTCCGGATAGACTAAAAGTGTTACCTATGTTCCCGGTCTGATCTGTCACCTATGTATCCGGTCATACACGAGCGCCACCGGGCTTTTTTTACATCAACGCAATACTCCCCACCATCACTCCGCTCAACGCCACCAGTCCCGCCGTCAGCCACAGCGCTTTCGCCGGGAAAGACTTACGCAGCATGATGAGCGACGGCAGGCTGATTGCCGGCAAGGTGATAAGCAGCGCCAGCGCCGGTGCGGTACCCATACCGGCCAGCATCATGGTCTGGACAATCGGAATTTCTGCCGCCGTGGGGATCACAAACAGGCAGCCTGCAACGGCCATCGCAATCACCCACATCAGCGTGTTGTCGATTGCCCCATCCGCATGCGGGAAGAGCCAGACGCGCGCCGCGCCCAGAATCAGTACCGCCAGGATATAGACCGGAATGGTGCTCCAGAAAAGCTGCCACAACGCCTTACCCCAGCGAGTAAAGAAACCGCCCTGCGGTTCGCTGACGTCCAGTTCAACGGCTGCGGGTTCGACGGCAGTATCCTTCACCAGTTTTTGTACCAGCGTCGCCACCACCAGCACCGTCAGCAGCCCGGCAACCAGACGGATAGCGGCAAAATGCCAGCCGAGCACAAAGCCCATAAACACCAGCGTCGCCGGGTTGAGCAGCGGGTTCCCCATCCAGAATGCCAGCGCACCGCCCATGGATACGCGCTGGCGGCGCATACCCGCCGCTACCGGTGCGGCACAGCAGGAGCACATCATGCCCGGCAGAGAGAAAATCGTCCCCAGCAGCGTGCCCTGAAAGCGCGGCTGCCCGAGTGTTTTCACCAGCCAGTTTCGCGGAATAAGTACCTGAATCAGCGATCCCAGGATTACCCCTAAGACGGCAGCTTTCCACACCGCCAGGAAGTAGACCATGGCGTAATCCCATGCCGCCTTCAGCGGGCTGGCATCAGCCTGAGCGAGTATAGATTTACCGATGCTGTGCGTTTCGGCGGCGGTGAAGGCTTTGCCGTAGTACGGCTGCCATTTCACATACCAGAGGCCAATGATGACCACGAGAAAGAAGAGTGCGGGCTTCCACCATTGGACAGGTGTTGCCGCCTGAGATGAAGACTGACCAGTCATACCATTCCCCGGAGAGTGTTATTTAATAAGCCGGAGAAGTTTACGCCTCGCCCTGCGCGATTTCACGCAGTTTTGCCGAAGGGATGATATTGACGCCCTCCTGCGACGGTGCCAGCGCCTCTTTCAGCATCGCCTGCGCGACGTCCCGCGCCTCGATGGACTTCCAGTTACCCGGCAGGATACGAAACAGCGGGGCGAAGAAGGATTCGTTAAAACGCCGTTCGTCGCGGTGGCCCATTAGCATGGAAGGCCGCACGATTGTCAGGTGCTCCCACTTCTGCGCAATCAGCGCCTCTTCCATTTTGCCCTTCACCTGATTGTAAAAAAACGGTGAGCCGGTGCTGGCGCCGTGCGAGCTCACCACCAGGAAATGTTTTGCCCCCAGCTTTTTCGCCGTCAGGGCGGTATCCACCACCAGCGTGTAGTCCGCATGGATGAACGCTTCTTTACTGCCCGCCTCACGCCGCGTCGTGCCCAGGCAGCAAAAGGCGATATCTATAGGATCCTGCACCTGCGCCAGCGCGTCGGTGAGCTGGGGATCGTGCGGGTTATAGACGCCGGTGATATCCAACAGCGGGCGGCGCGTCGGGGCGGCAATATAGTTGATATGCCGGTCCTGGATCAGCAGCCGCAGCAGATGTCCCCCCACCAGCCCGGTTGCGCCGGTAATCAGTACCTGACTCATCTTATCCCCTTTACAGAATTGTCCGTTTGCGATCTGGACCTGCTCTACCACACTTAAAAGTCTGTTACCGGTAAGTATTTACCACAAACGGGAAAAAAACAGTCTGAAGCGAAAACAACGGAGGAAGCATGGGTAAAAAAATCGCAGTCTTGATTACCGACGAGTTTGAAGATTCAGAATTTACGTCGCCAGCTGAGGCATTCCGCAAGGCAGGCCACGAGGTCATCACCATTGAGAAAGAAGCGGGTAAAACCGTGAAGGGCCACAAGGGCGAAGCCAGCGTGACCATCGACGAGTCCATCGATAACGTCAGCCCGTCAGATTTCGACGCCCTGCTGTTACCGGGCGGCCATTCACCGGATTCCCTGCGCGGGGACGAGCGTTTCGTCACCTTTACCCGTGACTTTGTCGGCACCGGCAAGCCGGTCTTTGCCATCTGCCACGGCCCGCAGCTGCTGATCAGCGCTGAAGTGGTCCGCGGGCGTAAGCTTACGGCGGTGAAACCGATCGTTATCGATCTGAAAAACGCAGGGGCCGAGTTTTACGATCAGGAGGTGGTCAACGATAACGACCAGCTGATCACCAGCCGGACCCCGGACGATCTCCCGGCGTTTAACCGCGAAGCGCTACGCCTGCTCGGCGCGTAGCCAGTGAAGCTTTTTGCCAAAGCCCAGGGTGTTGTCGGTAAATTTCAGCTCATCGAGGCGGATTTCCCACACCGGGGCTTTTAGCGCAGCAGCAACCGGGAAGCGGCGCGTGTAGCGTTTACGCTGTGCGTCGCTTTCTTCACCTTCCAGACGACGAATTTCGCCTTTGAACTGCACGCCGCGGATCAGCGCGACGGTTTTGGGCTGGCCGTTGACCGTGCCCGCCACTTTTGCCTGCTGGCCGGTCATCTGGGCATGCCGCGTTTTGTCCTCACTCATGACGTAAAAAGCGACGCGTTCAGGATCGTAGTAGTAAAAGGCGTTGGCGCACCACATTTCGCCCTCGCTATATACGCACCAGGTCACGACGTGCTGCTTTGCCAGCCAGCGGTTAATGGCGGCCAGTGTTTCCATTTTCGTTCTCTCTCATGCTATGGTGCGTTCACCTTAACATACTGAATCTGTTTACCGTGTGCTGGTTTCTCTATCTTGTCCGAACCGCTGATAACGCACTCTACACCGGGATCACCACCGATGTGGCGCGGCGTTTTTTACAACATCAAACGGGGAAAGGGGCAAAAGCGCTGCGGGGGAAAGGCGAACTGCAGCTGGCTTTTTCTGCCGCCGTGGGGGACAGATCGCTGGCACTCAGGCTGGAGTACCGTATTAAGCAGCTAACGAAGCGCCAGAAGGAGCGCCTCGTGACCGGAGACGGCTCCTTTGAGGCGCTACGCGAGAGCCTGATTAAAAGCGATTAAAATGGTCGTGGTAGTCCACCAGACCATTTACGCCGTTCAGGGCATCATCCGCCAGGCGATGCACCTGGAAGGCGGATTCGGTACCCGGCCAACGGCAGCGAAGATCGTAATGCGCGGCCTGCTCGAAGCCTAAACGGCCATAGAACGCCGGATCGCCCAGCGTGACCACGGCGGCATAACCAAACTCATTCAGCGAGTCCAGCCCTTCATAGACCAGCTGGCGCGCCAGGCCCTGCCCGCGGTAGTTTTCATCTACCGCCAGCGGTGCCATGCCCACCCACTGAAGATCTTCACCCTGAACGATCACCGGGCTGAAGGCAACATAGCCGACAACCTGACCTTCGTCATCGGTGGCAACCAGCCCCAGCGTGATCAGGCCGTCTTCACGGAGATCGTGGACCAGTTGGGCTTCCGCATCGCTCTCAAAAGCGCGGCGTAATAACGCATCGATACCCGGTGCATCAATCCCTATTTCGACTCGAATCAGCATGGCTCACCTACTGAAGTGTGTTTACTGTCCGGCGGGGATTTCAACCCCGCCTCAACGAAATCTGCCATTTGCATCAACATCACGCGCAGCGCTTTCGGCATCTGCTCCAGCTCAATGGCATCCATTAAATTCTTAACGTACAGGCCAAGCTCCGTGTCGCCCTCAATCACCAGACGGCGCTGGAAGAAGAGTGTGTCCGGGTCCTGCTTACGCGCGGCAATCATCAGCAGGTCGCTGGCGTTGGCGCTAAAGCTCACGTCCGCCTCGGCAGACTCACGAACGATCAGCTGGTCGTTCTCTACGGAGGTAAACCAGCGCAGCCCGATGTCACGCACCTCAATGCTTAACCAGCGCTCTTCCAGAAACTCCAGCTCGCCATCCTGCAGCGCCTGACGGAACTGCCAGCTCAGGACCTGCTCCAGCACCTGGCGTTTAAGCGCGAACGGCGCCAGCCTGACCGGCACGCTCAGCATTGATGGACCGAATTGTACGAGACGTGAACGCAGTTTATCCAGCACGAGCTTTACTCCCTGATAGCTATAGTCCCGCTATTTTGCCACATCCGTTCCAGAACATAGCGGCGTAAATCAACAAACCATCGTCGGACGTACCCCATTATTGGTGCCATCAATACGCCATTAGCTGCCTTAAATCAAAAATTGTCGCGTATGGGTTAATTAAAATCCCAGCTCGTTAACAATTTTGCTATCGACTACATCAGGATAATTTATGGAGCTGCTCTGCCCTGCCGGAAACCTTCCGGCGCTTAAGGCGGCCATCGAGAATGGGGCCGATGCGGTCTATATCGGGCTGAAAGATGACACCAACGCCCGCCATTTTGCTGGCCTTAACTTTACGGAGAAAAAGCTTCAGGAAGCCGTTAACTTCGTTCATCAGCACCGCCGCAAGCTGCATATTGCCATCAACACGTTTGCCCATCCTGACGGTTACGCCCGCTGGCAGCGCGCGGTGGACATGGCAGCACAGCTGGGCGCCGATGCGTTAATCCTGGCCGACCTCGCCATGCTTGAGTATGCGGCAGAACGCTATCCGCATATTGAGCGCCACGTCTCTGTTCAGGCATCTGCCACCAACGAAGAGGCGGTGCGTTTTTACCATCAACACTTTGACGTCGCTCGCGTGGTGCTGCCGCGCGTGCTCTCTATTCATCAGGTTAAGCAACTCGCGCGCGTCACGCCAGTGCCGCTGGAGGTTTTTGCCTTTGGTAGTCTGTGCATCATGGCCGAAGGCCGTTGCTATCTTTCTTCTTACTTAACCGGTGAATCGCCGAATACCGTCGGGGCCTGCTCCCCTGCCCGCTTCGTCCGCTGGCAGCAGACCCCGCAGGGGCTGGAGTCGCGTCTGAATGAAGTTCTGATCGACCGCTATCAGGACGGTGAAAACGCGGGTTATCCGACGCTGTGCAAAGGCCGCTACCTGGTCGACGGTGAGCGCTACCACGCGCTGGAAGAGCCCACCAGCCTTAACACGCTGGAGCTGCTGCCGGAGCTGCTGGCCGCCAATATTGCCTCGGTGAAAATTGAAGGTCGCCAGCGCAGTCCGGCCTATGTGAGCCAGGTGGCGAAAGTGTGGCGTCAGGCCATCGACCGCTGCATGGCGGACCCGCAGAACTACGCCCCACAGGCGGCGTGGATGGAGACGCTCGGATCGATGTCCGAAGGCACGCAAACCACGCTGGGCGCGTATCACCGTAAATGGCAGTGAGATAACCATGAAATATTCATTAGGGCCGGTGCTCTACTACTGGCCAAAAGAGACGCTGGAAGATTTTTACCAACAGGCCGCCACCAGCAGCGCCGATGTGATTTACCTCGGTGAAGCAGTATGCAGCAAACGCCGCGCAACCAAAGTGGGCGACTGGCTGGAGATGGCGAAAAGCCTGGCCGGGAGCGGCAAACAGGTGGTGCTGTCAACGCTCGCGCTGGTGCAGGCTTCGTCCGAACTGGGCGAGCTGAAGCGCTACGTCGAAAACGGTGAGTTTCTGCTGGAAGCGAGCGACCTGGGGGTAGTGAACATGTGCGCCGAACGCAGGCTGCCGTTTGTCGCAGGCCATGCGCTGAACTGCTATAACGCCGTCACCCTGCGCCTGCTGCTCAAACAGGGAATGACCCGCTGGTGCATGCCGGTGGAGCTTTCCCGTGACTGGCTGGCAAACCTGCTGAATCAGTGCGACGAGCTGGGCATTCGCCATCAGTTCGAAGTGGAAGTGCTGAGCTACGGTCATCTGCCGCTGGCCTACTCTGCCCGCTGCTTCACCGCGCGATCGGAAGACCGCCCGAAAGATGAATGTGAAACCTGCTGCATCAAGTACCCGAACGGGCGCAGCATGCTGTCGCAGGAGAACCAGCAGGTGTTTGTCCTGAACGGCATTCAGACCATGAGCGGTTACGTCTATAACCTCGGCAACGAACTGGCGTCGATGGACGGGCTGGTGGACATGGTGCGCCTGTCGCCGCTGGATACCAGCGTTTTCGCGATGCTGGACGCCTTCCGCGCTAACGAAAACGGCGCGTCGCCGCTGCCGCTGGCGGCAAACAGCGACTGCAACGGTTACTGGAAACGTCTGGCCGGGCTGGAACTTCAGGCCTAAAAAAGGCTCACTTTGTTAACAACGGTTATCATTTTTTAATGCAGTATTAAAGATTGACCGTCGACAAAGTGAGCTGTTATGACTGACAAAACCATTCCGTTTTCGGTGCTGGATCTGGCACCGATCCCACAAGGCTCCTCGGCAAGAGAAGCCTTCACGCACTCTCTCGATCTGGCTCAGCTGGCCGAAAAGCGTGGCTATCACCGCTACTGGCTGGCAGAACATCACAACATGGTCGGCATTGCCAGCGCCGCTACATCGGTGCTGATTGGCTACCTGGCAGCGAATACCACCACTTTACACCTTGGCTCCGGTGGCGTGATGCTGCCGAACCACGCCCCGCTGGTGATAGCCGAGCAGTTCGGGACGCTGAACACCCTCTATCCGGGCCGTATTGACCTGGGGCTTGGCCGCGCGCCGGGCAGCGACCAGCCGACCATGCGCGCCCTGCGCCGCCATATGAGCGGCGATATCGATAACTTCCCGCGCGACGTGGCGGAACTGGTGGACTGGTTCGACGCGCGCGATCCGAACCCGCACGTGCGCCCGGTGCCGGGCTATGGCGAGAAGATCCCGGTATGGCTGTTAGGCTCGAGCCTGTATAGCGCGCAGCTCGCCGCGCAGCTGGGGCTGCCGTTCGCGTTCGCCTCCCACTTCGCGCCGGATATGCTGCATCAGGCGCTGCACCTCTACCGTACGAACTTCAAACCGTCCGAGCGTCTGGAGAAGCCGTACGCGATGGTGTGTATTAACATCATTGCCGCTGACAGCAATCGCGACGCGGAATTTCTGTTTACCTCTATGCAGCAGGCGTTTGTGAAGCTGCGCCGCGGCGAGACGGGCCAGTTGCCGCCTCCGGTGGAAAATATGCATCAGCTGTGGTCGGCCTCCGAGCAGTATGGCGTGCAGCAGGCGTTGAGCATGTCGCTGGTGGGTGATAAGGCAAAAGTGCGTCACGGGCTGGAAGCAGTGCTGCGTGAAACGCAGGCGGATGAAATTATGGTCAACGGCCAGATTTTCGATCACCAGGTGCGTTTGCATTCGTTTGACCTGGCGATGCAGGTGAAAGAAGAATTGGTGGGGTAGTTTTTTGCCGGATGGCGGCTTCGCCTTATCCGGCCTACGCGGTCCCTGTAGGCCCGGTGAGCGTAGCGCCACCGGGCAATGTGTTTACTGGTACACAGGCAACAGGTTAAAGCTCGACAGCACGTGAACCAGCGCGTTACCCACCCCAAATACCAGGATCAGCGCAATCATCGGTTTACCGCCCCAGACGCGGAATTTCGGGCTGCCGAAGCGTTTACGTGATTTACGTGCCAGCAGCGCCGGCACAATCGCCGCCCAGATGGTGGCCGCCAGCCCTGCATAGCCGATGGCGTACAGGAAACCGTTCGGCCACAGCAGACCGCCGACAATCGGCGGCAGGAAGGTCAGCAGCGCCGTCTTGAAACGCCCCATCGCAGAATCGTCAAAGCCAAACAGATCCGCCAGGTAGTCAAACAGGCCCAGCGTTACGCCGAGGAAAGAACTCGCCACCGCAAAGTTAGAGAAAATCACCAGCAGCAGATCCAGACTGCGGCTGTTCAGTACGCCGCTCAGCGCCTGCACCAGCACGTCAATGTTACCGCCCTTCTGCGCAATACCGATAAACTCCGGGCGCGGGATGTTGCCCATTGTCCCCAGCAGCCAAATCACATACAGCCCAAGCGCCAGCAGCGTGCCGTAGACCAGGCACTTCACGATGGTGCGCGGATCCTTGCCGTAGTACTTCATCAGGCTCGGCACGTTGCCGTGGTAGCCGAACGACGCCAGACAGAACGGCAGAGTCATTAGCAGATACGGCGTGTAGGAGGTATTAACTTCCGCAACGTTAAACAGCGTGGCGGGCGTAACGTGCCCCAGCAGGCTGCCGAAGGTCAGGAAGAAGGTGATGACCTTCGCGCCCAGCACAATCGCCGTCATGCGGCTCACCGCTTTGGTGCTCATCCAGACGATAAACGCCACGCCCAGCGCAAAGCAAAGCCCGGCCAGACGCGCCGGAACGTTCAGCGACATCTCCGAAAAGGTGTGATGCAGAATCGAGCCGCTTGCTGAGATGTACGCGTAGGTCAGGATGTAGAGCACAAATGCGATGGAAAGGCCGTTCACCAGGTTCCAGCCTTTGCCCAGCAGATCTTTGGTGATGGTGTCGAAGCTGGAGCCAATTCGGTAGTTCAGGTTCGCTTCAAGGATCATCAGGCCGGAATGCAGCATGCAGAACCAGGTGAACACCAGCGCGGCCAGCGACCAGAAGAACCACGCACCGGACATGACCACGGGCAGGGAAAACATCCCGGCACCTATAATGGTTCCGCCGATGATCACCACGCCGCCAAGCAGCGAAGGTGACGTTTGGGTGGTGGTTAGTGTCGCCATACAGCCTTTTCTCCAGTTAATCATGCGGTTCTGCATTTTAGTGTGATGCACTGTACCAGTACAGGAGTACAAAGGGAATAAAAAAAGCCCCGATAGCGTGTATCGGGGCTGTATATTTTACTTTACGTCAGAAGCTAAAGGCTTACGCGTCACCGAAACGACGACGGCTGGTGCCTTCTTCACGACGTGGGCCACGGCTTTCGCGGCGCTCGCCGGAGAAACGACGACCTTCACCACCGCGACCTTCACTGCGACCGCCTTCACGACGCTCGCCGCCGAAACCGCGACCACCGCCACGACGTTCGCCACCGCGGTCAGGACGTGGCTGTGCATCGCCCAGCAGCTGCATGTTCATCGGCTTGTTCAGGATGCGGGTGCGAGTAAAGTGCTGCAGTACTTCGCCCGGCATGCCTTTTGGCAGTTCGATGGTAGAGTGGGATGCAAACAGCTTGATGTTACCAATGTAACGGCTGCTGATGTCGCCTTCGTTAGCAATCGCGCCAACGATGTGACGAACTTCAACACCATCATCACGGCCCACTTCAATGCGGTACAGTTCCATGTCGCCAGCGTCACGACGTTCACGACGTGGACGGTCTTCACCACCACGCTCTGGACGATCGCCGCGTGGACCACGGTCGTTACGGTCGCCACGACGTTCGAAACGATCGTCACGGTCACGGAACTCACGCTTAGGACGCATCGGTGCATCTGGTGGCACGATCAGGCTACGTTCGCCCTGAGCCATTTTCAGCAGTGCTGCAGCCAGAGTTTCCATGTCCAGCTCTTCGCCTTCAGCGACAGGCTGGATCTGCGACAGCAGTGCGCGGTACTGATCCAGATCGCTGCTTTCCAGCTGCTGCTGTACTTTCGCGGCGAATTTTTCCAGACGGCGTTTGCCCAGCAGATCTGCGTTTGGCAGGTCGGCTTCTGGAATGGTCAGCTTCATGGTGCGTTCAATGTTGCGCAGCAGACGACGCTCGCGGTTCTCAACGAACAGCAGCGCACGGCCAGCACGACCCGCACGACCGGTACGACCGATACGGTGAACGTAAGACTCGGAGTCCATCGGGATGTCGTAGTTGACAACCAGGCTGATACGCTCAACGTCCAGACCACGTGCTGCCACGTCGGTTGCAATCAGGATATCCAGACGACCGTCTTTCAGACGCTCCAGCGTCTGCTCACGCAGGGCCTGGTTCATGTCGCCGTTCAGCGCTGCGCTGTTGTAGCCATTACGCTCCAGCGCTTCAGCCACTTCCAGGGTCGCATTTTTGGTACGCACGAAGATAATCGCCGCATCAAAATCTTCCGCTTCCAGGAAACGGACCAGCGCTTCGTTTTTGCGCATGCCGTACACGGACCAGTAGCTCTGGCTGATGTCCGGGCGAGTGGTCACGCTGGACTGAATACGCACTTCCTGCGGCTCTTTCATGAAGCGGCGGGTAATGCGACGGATCGCTTCTGGCATGGTTGCAGAGAACAGAGCGGTCTGGTGACCTTCCGGGATCTGCGCCATGATGGTTTCTACGTCTTCGATGAAGCCCATACGCAGCATTTCATCTGCTTCATCCAGTACCAGGCCGCTCAGTTTAGAGAGGTCCAGAGTACCGCGCTTCAGGTGATCCAGCAGACGGCCCGGCGTACCGACGACAATCTGTGGGCCCTGGCGCAGGGCGCGTAACTGCACGTCATAACGCTGGCCGCCGTACAGGGCTACCACGTTTACGCCGCGCATATGTTTAGAGAATTCCGTCATTGCTTCAGCAACCTGAACAGCCAGTTCACGAGTTGGAGCCAGGACGAGGATCTGCGGTGCACGCAGGTCCGGATCGATGTTGTTCAGCAGCGGCAGCGAGAACGCTGCAGTTTTACCGCTACCAGTCTGGGCCATGCCCAGCACGTCACGACCAGAAAGCAGATGCGGGATACATTCTGCCTGGATCGGAGATGGTTTTTCGTAACCCAGATCGTTAAGGGCTTCAAGGATAGGAGCCTTCAGGCCCAGATCTGCAAAAGTGGTTTCGAATTCAGCCATGTAGTACGAGTGCCTCAATGTCAATGGCGGCCAGTCTACTTAGCTCATCGTGAAAATGATTAGCAATTTTCATTGAAAAGTGTGAACCGGCTCAAAGTAGGTGTATTGACGAACAACAACGCCCTCACCAGTGAAGGTGATGGCAATCAAAAGATTACGGGCTGATGTTTATGTCGTCAGCTATTGCTGGTCCGATTCTGCCAGGTCGTCTTGCTCCTGGCCCAAGAGCGATAATTCCAACAATGCATAACGGTGCTCAACGAAGTTATGTACGTTGTTAGCAACCGCTAATTTGAACAGTGCCGTAGCGCTGTCCATATCCCCCAGACTTAGGTAGTACTTACCTAAATAGAAGTTGGTTTCACTGAGATGCTCAGCGAGCGAGGTGTTATCCGTTGCGTCCGCCTTGAGGCGTTCCATCAGCGTTGCTTCGCTAATGTTGCCCAGGTAGAACTCGACAATGTTCCATCCCCACTGTTCCTTATCCGATTTCTCGAAGCGCTGTTGTAGTGCTTCTTTTGCCTGCTTCTCATCGAGCTTCCGCTCAACGATGTAAAGCCACAGGCTACGGAAAGGATCATTAGGATCGTCTTGATAAAACGCCAGCAGATCATCTTGCGCTAACTTATCACGACCGCCGTAATACAATGCGATACCGCGATTCAAGTGCGCGTAGTTGTAAGTTGGATCAAGCTCAAGTACAGAATCAAACGCTTCATAGGCAGCATCAAAATTGCCTGCCTGCGTTAAATAAATGCCTAAGTAATTGAATACTTCAGGCATATCAGGTCGGATAGCCAGCGCTTGTGAAAAATCATTTCGCGCTAATGCCCTCAGACCGAGACTATCATACAACACTCCGCGCTCATATAAAAGCTGTGCGCGTTCGTCATCGGTTAAAGCCCGACTGGCAAGTATTTGTTCCATGCGTGCCAGGATCACTTCCTGCTGCAAAGTCGGTTGCAATGGCACTGCGAGGACTTCGCTCTTACGCCAGGCAGAGTTGCTGCATCCTGCCAGCGTTAAAGCTGTCGCAACGAAACACCAGCGCAAAAAAGGCTTCATTTCCCACTCCCGAAGACAACTATTGGATGAACGTCCTGTCCCCCGGCGGCTTAACAAGGCGTCCTGCCTGATAACAGGCCCTCCGCAAAGCGGAGGGCAAATGGCAACTTACTCGCCTTGCTGTTCAGCAGCCGGAGCTTCCGGTGCCGCAGCAGGTTGAGACTGCTCGGTTGCTTCTTTAATGCTCAGACGGATACGGCCCTGACGGTCAACTTCCAGAACCTTAACCGGCACTTCCTGACCCATCTGCAGGTAATCGGTCACTTTCTCAACGCGCTTGTCAGCGATCTGAGAGATGTGAACCAGACCTTCTTTACCGCCACCGATGGCAACGAACGCACCAAAGTCAACGATACGGGTCACTTTACCCGCGTAGACGCGGCCCACTTCGATTTCAGCAGTGATTTCTTCGATGCGACGGATAGCGAATTTCGCTTTCTCGCCGTCGGTTGCTGCGATCTTCACAGTACCGTCATCTTCGATTTCGATGGTGGTGCCAGTCTCTTCGGTCAGCGCGCGGATAACGGAACCGCCCTTACCGATAACATCTTTGATCTTGTCTGGATTGATCTTGATGGTGTGAATACGCGGAGCGAATTCAGAGATGTCACCGCGTGGCGCGTTGATAGCCTGTTCCATCACGCCCAGGATGTGCAGACGTGCACCTTTAGCCTGGTTCAGAGCAACCTGCATGATCTCCTTGGTGATACCTTCAATTTTGATATCCATCTGCAGGGCAGAGATACCGTCGCGGGAACCCGCTACTTTGAAGTCCATATCACCCAGGTGGTCTTCGTCACCCAGAATGTCAGACAGAACAACGAAGTTGTCGCCTTCTTTCACCAGACCCATTGCGATACCCGCAACGGCGGCTTTGATCGGCACGCCCGCATCCATCAGCGCCAGAGAGGCACCACATACGGAAGCCATGGAAGAAGAACCGTTGGATTCGGTGATTTCAGAAACCACGCGAACGGTGTACGGGAATTTGTCAGCTTCCGGCATCACTGCCAGCACGCCGCGCTTCGCCAGACGACCGTGACCAATTTCACGACGCTTCGGTGAGCCAACCATACCGGTTTCGCCCACAGAGTACGGAGGGAAGTTGTAGTGGAACAGGAAGTTGTCAGTACGCTCGCCCATCAGTTCATCGATGATCTGTGCGTCACGTGCGGTACCCAGGGTTGCGGTAACCAGCGCCTGCGTTTCACCACGGGTGAACAGCGCAGAACCGTGAGTACGCGGCAGTACGCCAGTGCGTACGTCCAGACCACGAATCATGTCTTTTTCACGGCCATCGATACGCGGCTCGCCTGCCAGTACGCGGCTACGAACAACGTTTTTCTCGATAGCGTGCAGAATTTCGCCAATTTCGTTAGCGTCCAGCGTTTCGTCTTCGGCAACCAGGGTCGCGGTTACTTCAGATTTGATCGCGTCAACCTGAGCGTAACGCTCCTGTTTGTCGGTGATGCGGTAAGCGTCGCTCAGACGAGATTCTGCCAGTGCCGCAACGCGTGCGTTCAGCGCATCGTTTGCTGCTTCTGGCTGCCAGTCCCAACGTGGCTTACCGGCTTCTTTCACCAGGTCGTTGATGTTCTGGATAACAATCTGCTGCTGCTCATGACCGAACACCACAGCGCCCAGCATCTGGTCTTCGCTCAGCAGTTCAGCTTCGGATTCAACCATCAGCACAGCCGCTTCAGTACCGGCAACAACCAGGTCCAGCTTACTTTCTTTCAGCTCTTCCTGAGTTGGGTTCAGCACGTACTGGTCATTGATGTAACCGACGCGCGCGGCACCGATTGGGCCATTGAATGGAATACCAGACAGTGACAGGGCAGCGGAGGCACCGATCATCGCAACGATGTCCGGGTTAACCTGTGGGTTAACGGAAACAACGGTCGCAATAACCTGCACTTCGTTAACGAAGCCTTCCGGGAACAGCGGACGAACCGGGCGGTCAATCAGACGCGCGATCAGGGTTTCGCCTTCGCTTGGACGGCCTTCACGACGGAAGAAGCCACCCGGGATTTTGCCGGCAGCGTAGGTACGCTCCTGGTAGTTAACGGTCAGCGGGAAGAAGTCCTGACCTGGTTTAGCTTTTTTCTGGCCCACAACGGTCACGAATACCGCGGTGTCATCCATGCTTACCATAACGGCAGCAGTCGCCTGGCGTGCCATCATGCCGGTTTCCAGCGTGACGGTATGTTGACCATACTGGAATTTACGAACGATCGGATTCAGCAAAATTCTATCCTTTCTTAAATGTATGACAGCACACCGCCGGCGTGCTGTCGATTTAACCCGACCTTCTTCGCATCCTCGCGACTAATGACAACCGACACCCCCATGGGTGAAGCCTCTCATTAGCCGCGCGAACCTCTGCAATGAAGATCATTTATAGCAACAATACAATAGTTTCCATTGAATTGCTGCCGTCTGGTTGAAAAAAGGGGCCATCAGGCCCCCTTTTCTGAAACTCGCAAGACTTAGCGACGCAGACCCAGACGCTCGATCAGCGCGGTGTAGCGTGCAACATCTTTACGCTTCAGGTAGTCGAGCAGTTTACGACGCTGAGAAACCATGCGCAGCAGACCACGACGGCTGTGGTGATCTTTTTTGTGCTCTGCAAAGTGACCCTGCAGGTGGTTAATCTGTGCAGTCAGCAGTGCAACCTGAACTTCGGTAGAACCGCTGTCGTTAGTACCACGACCAAACTCAGAAACGATTTTAGCTTTAGCTTCAACGCTTAGAGACATTTTCAAACTCCAAAGTATAAAAAATGTAAGGGTGCCGATCTCTAATTCAGCGACCCCATGTACGCCCCGCAGATTGTTAAACAATTTACCGGGCGTTAAGCGGCGATATTCTACTCGTCTCCCCTGCTTATCGCAAGGTGAGGCGTAATCACCGTCACGCGTCGACCGGATATTCGACGACCAGACGACGCGGCGCAACGCGCCCTTCACCGTCCATTTCGCCCATACCGATGAATTTCCCTTCGTCACCTTCCGTCACGCGTACCAGTCCATCCAGCGGCGCATCCGCCGTACGAACCGGGTTTCCGTTTTTAAAGTAAACGGACGATGTTAAAGGAAGATTAACGATCGGGAAGTCCGCTGCCGGACTGTCCATTGGCATCAGCAGTGGATCCAGCAAATCTGCTGGTTCCACTCCCTGCGCTTGTGCCTGTTCAGCCAGCGCGCGCAGCTGCTCAAGCGTCACCATGCGTTCCACCGGATATTTACTGACCGCCAGACGACGCAGATAAATCACATGCGCACCGCAGCCCAGCTTTTCACCCAGGTCGTCGATGATGGTGCGAATATAGGTCCCTTTCGAACAGTGGACTTCCAGCTCCAGCTCGTCACCTTCGTGGCGAATGAACAGCAGCTCATACACGGTTATCGGACGCGCTTCGCGCGGGACGTCAATTCCCTGGCGCGCATATTCGTAGAGCTTCTTGCCCTGATATTTCAGCGCCGAATACATCGACGGCACCTGCATCGTGTCTCCGCGGAAGCTCTCCAGGGCCGCATCAAGCTGTTCGGCGCTGAAGGTCACCGGGCGCTCTTCCACCACCTGACCATCCGCGTCGGAGGTATCCGTACGCTGGCCCAGTTTAGCGATAACGCGGTAGCGTTTATCGGAATCGAGCAGGTACTGGGAAAATTTTGTTGCTTCACCCAGGCAAATCGGCAGCATGCCGGTCGCCAGCGGATCCAGCGCGCCGGTGTGGCCCGCTCGGTTAGCGTTATAAATACGCTTCACTTTTTGCAGCACGTCGTTGCTGGATGCACCCTGTGGTTTATCCAGCAGCAGCACGCCATGCACGTCGCGACCGCGACGACGAGGACGACTCATCAGTCCTCCTTGCTGTCGTCCGTCGGGTTAACACGACGTTCGTCGTCATGTTTCACCACGCTGGTCACCAGGTTGGACATGCGCATACCTTCGACCAGCGAGTTGTCGTAGAAGAAGGTCAGCTCGGGAACAATACGCAGGCGCATCGCTTTGCCGAGCAGAGAGCGGATGAAACCAGAGGCTTCCTGCAGTGCTTTAATGCCGTTCTTCACCGCCGCTTCGTCCTGATCGTTCAGGAAGGTCACGAACACTTTGGCATAGGCCAGGTCACGAGACATTTCCACGCCAGAGACGGTGGTCATGATACCGATACGCGGATCTTTGATTTCGCGTTGCAGGATGAGTGCGATCTCTTTCTGCATCTCCTGCGCCACGCGCTGTGGGCGACCAAATTCTTTCGCCATAATAAATTCTCCAGACAAAAAAGGGGCTAAAAGCCCCTTTTAAAATTATTGCCGGGTGGCACGAGGCGATCCCGGCCTACATATGGACTTATCCCTAAGGATTAGTCGATGCTGCGTTGGATCTCGATGATTTCGAACACTTCGATCATATCGCCAACGCGAACGTCGTTGTAGTTCTTAACGCCGATACCACATTCCATGCCGTTACGGACTTCGTTAACGTCATCTTTGAAGCGGCGCAGGGATTCCAGCTCGCCTTCGTAGATAACCACGTTGTCACGCAGTACGCGGATTGGGTTGTGACGCTTGATGGTACCTTCGGTAACCATACAGCCCGCGATCGCACCGAATTTCGGTGATTTGAACACGTCACGCACTTCAGCCAGACCGATGATCTGCTGTTTCAGCTCAGGAGACAGCATACCGCTCATCGCGGCTTTCACTTCGTCGATCAGGTTATAGATGACGGAGTAGTAGCGCAGATCCAGGCTTTCCGCTTCGATCACGCGGCGAGCAGATGCATCAGCACGCACGTTGAAGCCAACCAGGATAGCGTTGGATGCCGCAGCCAGGGTTGCGTCGGTTTCGGTGATACCACCTACGCCAGAACCGATGATCTTCACTTTCACTTCGTCGGTAGACAGTTTCAGCAAGGAGTCGGAGATCGCTTCCACAGAACCCTGAACGTCTGCTTTCAGAACGACGTTCACTTCGTGAACTTCGCCTTCAGCCATGTTCGCAAACATGTTCTCAAGTTTAGATTTCTGCTGACGCGCCAGCTTAACTTCACGGAATTTGCCCTGACGATACAGTGCCACTTCACGCGCTTTCTTCTCGTCACGCACAACGGTCACTTCATCACCGGCAGCCGGAACACCGGACAGCCCCAGGATTTCCACTGGAATGGACGGACCTGCTTCCAGCACTTCCTGACCCAGTTCGTTACGCATCGCACGAACACGACCGTATTCGAAGCCACAAAGAACGATGTCGCCCTTGTTCAGCGTACCTTCGCGAACCAGAACCGTTGCAACCGGACCACGACCTTTATCCAGGAAGGATTCGATGACCGCACCGCTCGCCATACCTTTACGAACGGCTTTCAGCTCCAGAACTTCGGCCTGAAGCAGGATAGCGTTCAGCAGGTCGTCGATACCAGTACCCGCTTTTGCAGATACAGGGATGAACTGCGCTTCGCCGCCCCACTCTTCCGGCATAACGCCGTACTGAGACAGTTCGTTCTTCACGCGGTCCAGATCGGCTTCTGGCTTATCGATTTTGTTGACCGCAACAACCAGAGGCACCTGCGCCGCTTTCGCGTGCTGGATAGCTTCAATGGTCTGTGGCATAACGCCATCGTCTGCTGCAACAACCAGTACAACGATATCCGTAGCCTGAGCACCACGAGCACGCATTGAGGTGAACGCTGCGTGGCCTGGGGTATCCAGGAAGGTGATCATGCCGTTTTCAGTTTCTACGTGGTAAGCACCGATGTGCTGGGTAATACCACCCGCTTCGCCGGAGGCAACTTTCGTAGAACGAATGTAGTCGAGCAGAGAGGTTTTACCGTGGTCAACGTGACCCATGATGGTCACAACCGGTGCACGCGGTTCAGCCGCAGCGCCAGTGTCACGGTCGCTCATTACTGCTTCTTCCAGCTCGTTTTCACGACGCAGGATAACTTTGTGGCCCATCTCTTCGGCAACCAGCTGTGCGGTTTCCTGGTCGATAACCTGGTTGATGGTCGCCATTGCGCCCAGCTTCATCATCGCTTTGATGACCTGAGAGCCTTTAACCGCCATCTTGTTCGCCAGATCGCCAACGGTGATGGTTTCGCCAATCACGACGTCACGGTTAACCGCCTGAGCTGGCTTCTGGAAGCCCTGCTGCAGAGAAGAACCTTTACGCTTACCGCCTTTACCACCGCGAACCGCTGCACGAGCTTCTTCGCGGTCAGCTTTAGATTCAGCGTGTTTGTTACCTTTCTTAGCCGGACGCGCGGCTTTTGCATTACGACCACGGCCACGGCCGCCTTCTACTTCACGGTCGTTATCATCTTCAGCCTGACGCGCATGCTGAGAAGTGGTCACGTGATAGTCGCTGGTGTCTTCAGTCGGTTCAGCGGTATTCACGCCATTCTTCTCGTTTTCTTCTGCCATACGGCGCGCTTCTTCAGCGACGCGGCGAGCTTCTTCTTCCAGCTTACGGCGGGCTTCTTCTTCCGCTTTACGCTTCAGCTCGGCAGCTTCATTTTCACGGCGGGCTTTTTCAGCCTGGGCGGTTTTGGTCATTTCGTCTGTCTGTTGATTGCTCACTTTGTCTTTTTCCGCAGCGTCACGCTTCACTTTATCACTGGCGTCGCGTTTCGCTTTTTCTGCGGCCTCACGTTCAGCTTTTAATTCTGCTTCACGTTTGGCGGCTGCTTCCGCCTCACGCTGAGCTTGTTCTTCCGCTTCACGCTGTGCCTGCTCTTCCGCGGCAAGGCGTTCTGCCTCTTGCGGATCACGTTTTACAAAGGTGCGCGTCTTGCGGACTTCAATTTGTACCGATTTGCTTTTGCCACCGGTACCAGGAATGTTTAACGTGCTGCGCGTTTTGCGCTGCAGCGTTAACTTGTCAGGCGTAGAACCGTGTTCGCGGTTCAGGTGCGTTAACAAGGTTTGTTTTTCTTGCGCGGTCACCGAGTCATCAGCGGACTTCGGGATCCCTGCATCAGCAAATTGCTGTACCAGGCGGTCCACGGAGGTCTGAATCTCAGCAGCCAGCGATTTTACAGTTACATCAGTCATGCTGTTCCTTCCTGCTACAGTTTATTACGCTTCGTCGCCGAACCAGCAAATATTACGTGCGGCCATGATGAGTTCGCCGGCTTTCTCGTCGGTTAAACCTTCGATATCGGCCAGGTCATCAACGCCTTGCTCAGCGAGATCTTCCAGCGTACAAACACCACGGGCAGCCAGCTTGAACGCAATCGCACGATCAAGACCTTCCAGATTCAGCAGGTCATCAGCCGGCTTCTTATCGCCAAGGCTTTCTTCCTGAGCCAGTGCCAGGGTGGTCAGTGCGTTTTTAGCGCGTTCACGCAGGGCTTCAACGGTTGGCTCATCCAGACCGTCAATTTCCAGCAGCTCTTTCATTGGCACATAGGCCAGTTCTTCCAGCGTAGAGAAACCTTCTTCTACCAGAACAGTGGCGAAGTCTTCGTCAATGTCGAGGTATTTGGTGAAGGTATCGATCGCCGCATGGGCTTCAGCCTGATGCTTAGCCTGCAGGTCATCAACGGTCATGACGTTGAGTTCCCAGCCGCTCAGCTGTGACGCCAGGCGTACGTTCTGACCGTTACGGCCAATCGCCTGTGCCAGGTTGCCCGCTTCAACAGCGATATCCATGGTGTGTTTGTCTTCGTCAACAACGATAGACGCGACATCAGCCGGAGCCATTGCGTTGATCACGAACTGCGCCGGGTTGTCGTCCCACAGAACGATATCAATACGCTCGCCGCCCAGTTCGGTAGAAACCGCCTGAACGCGCGCACCGCGCATACCGACGCAAGCACCGACCGGGTCGATACGCTTGTCGTTGGTTTTCACCGCAATTTTCGCACGAGAGCCTGGATCGCGAGCTGCTGCTTTGATCTCAATAACTTCTTCGCCGATTTCCGGCACTTCGATGCGGAACAGTTCAACCAGCATTTCTGGTTTAGAACGGGTCACGAACAGCTGTGCACCACGCGCTTCAGGGCGCACGGCGTACAGAACACCACGAATACGGTCGCCCGGGCGGAAGTTTTCACGCGGCAGCATGTCTTCACGCAGGATCACGGCTTCAGCGTTGCCCGGCATCCCTTCGGATTTAATTTCCAGAGAGATGTTGTCACGGTTCACTTTCTTCACCACGCCGGTGATGATTTCGCCTTCCTGATCGCGGAACTGATCGACAACCAGCGCGCGCTCGGCTTCGCGCACTTTCTGCACGATAACCTGCTTAGCGGTCTGGGTGGTGATACGGTCGAAGGTCACAGATTCAATCTGATCTTCAACGTAGTCACCCACGTTCAGACTTTCGTCTTCAAAACGTGCCGCTTCCAGGGTGATCTCTTTGGTCGGCTGGGTCACTTCTTCAACGATTACCCAACGACGGAATGTATCGAAGTCACCGCTTTTACGATCGATTTCTACGCGAACATCGATCTCTTGTTCGTATTTTTTCTTGGTTGCTGTAGCCAGTGCACTTTCCAGCGCTTCGAAAATTTTCTCACGCGGCAGTGATTTCTCGTTGGAGACGGCTTCAACAACAGCCAAAATTTCTTTGTTCATCGCGGGCTTTTCACCTCAATCCAGACTGTTAAAAGTGGGGAACCAGGTTCGCCTTCTGGATATTACTCAGCGCGAACACTTCATCTTTGCCTTCGACTGTTACCGTGATCATTTCACCATCAACGGCTTTGATAATTCCCTGCCATTTACGGCGGTTCTGTACGGCCATACGCAGAACGAGAGCCACTTCTTCACCGGTAAAGCGCACATAGTGCTCGGCCGTGAACATCGGGCGATCCAGGCCAGGTGAGGAAACTTCCAGGTTGTACGCAACGGTAATCGGGTCTTCAACATCAAGAACCGCACTCACCTGGTGGCTGACATCAGCACAATCATCAACATTGATGCCATCTTCACTATCAATATAGATGCGCAGCGTCGATGTACGGCCGCGAACGAATTCGATGCCGACCAGTTCGTAGCCCAGTGCTTCGACCGGTGCAGTAATCATCTCTGTTAATTTTTGCTCTAATGTGGACAAGCCCACCCCCAAGACATAAAAAAAGGGCGTAAAGCCCAGTTATTCTGTAGTCAGATAACAAAAAACCCCGATAAATCGGGGCTTTAGATAACTGAACCCTATAGCCACAACTGTGGCCTGGAGCACTCTCCGAAAGAATTTTTTCAAATCCAGCTACGAAGGCTCTAAGTCTTCACAGTATATTTGAAAAAGAACTTTATGGGAAAGTGGTTGCGGGGGCCGGATTTGAACCGACGACCTTCGGGTTATGAGCCCGACGAGCTACCAGGCTGCTCCACCCCGCGCCTGAAACGTGGCAAATTCTACGCGTTTTGGACAGAATTTGCAAATAATGCTGGGATTTGGTACCGAAGACGGGACGTAAAATCGGCGTTTAGTATATTGATAGTTGACCCCACCTGTCAACCCAGCTTCCGCCAGAGAGAACAGACCAAATTTTTTACAAAAAACGCATGAGTCTCTTCCGGTATTCGATAAAAGATGATTAAATGAATACTCACTTATTTTGCATAAAAATGCACAAGAGAACGAAAGCGGTCTCTAATCAGTCAATCAAGCAGGGTTTTATTCTATGACGACGATTCTCAAGCATCTTCCGGTAGGACAACGTATTGGCATCGCTTTCTCAGGCGGCCTGGATACCAGCGCTGCACTGCTGTGGATGCGCCAGAAGGGAGCGGTTCCGTATGCATATACTGCGAACCTGGGTCAGCCGGATGAGGACGATTACGATGCTATTCCTCGTCGCGCTAAAGAGTATGGCGCAGAAAACGCGCGACTGATTGACTGCCGTAAGCAACTGGTTGCTGAAGGTATCGCCGCTATTCAGTGCGGTGCGTTCCATAACACTACGGGCGGCCTGACCTATTTCAACACCACCCCGCTGGGTCGTGCCGTCACCGGCACCATGCTGGTTGCCGCCATGAAAGAAGATGGCGTAAACATCTGGGGTGACGGCAGCACCTATAAAGGCAACGATATCGAACGTTTCTATCGTTATGGCCTGCTGACCAACGCGGAGCTGCAGATCTACAAGCCGTGGCTGGACACCGACTTCATCGACGAGCTGGGTGGTCGTCATGAGATGTCTGAGTTTATGATTGCCTGCGGCTTTGACTACAAAATGTCCGTTGAGAAAGCCTACTCTACCGACTCCAACATGCTGGGCGCGACGCACGAAGCGAAGGACCTGGAATTCCTGAACTCCAGCGTGAAGATCGTTAACCCGATCATGGGCGTGAAGTTCTGGGACGAGAGCGTGAAGATCCCGGCAGAAGAAGTGACCGTGCGTTTCGAACGTGGTCATCCGGTTGCCCTGAACGGTAAGACCTTCTCTGACGACGTTGAACTGATGCTGGAAGCAAACCGCATCGGCGGTCGTCACGGTCTGGGCATGAGCGATCAGATTGAAAACCGTATCATCGAAGCGAAAAGCCGCGGTATCTATGAAGCTCCGGGGATGGCGCTGCTGCACATCGCTTACGAGCGTCTGCTGACCGGTATTCACAACGAAGACACCATCGAGCAGTATCACTCTCATGGTCGTCAACTGGGCAAACTGCTGTATCAGGGTCGCTGGTTCGATCCGCAGGCGCTGATGCTGCGTGACGCGCTGCAGCGTTGGGTAGCGAGCGCGATCACCGGTGAAGTGACGCTGGAACTGCGTCGTGGTAACGACTACTCCATTCTTAACACCGTGTCGGACAACCTGACCTATAAAGCCGAGCGTCTGACCATGGAAAAAGGTGAGTCTGTGTTTTCTCCGGACGACCGTATTGGTCAGTTGACCATGCGTAACCTGGATATCACCGATACCCGTGAGAAGCTTTTCAACTACGTTGAGAATGGTCTGCTCTCCGCGAATTCCGGTAACGGCCTGCCGCAGGTTGAAAACCTGGAGAATAGCGATAAGAAGTAATCGCTGATGTAACATGCAAAAGGCGCCCAATGGGCGCCTTTTTGTTTGGCTTTTGTAGGGCGGGTAAGCGCAGCGCCACCCGCCATTTTGCCCGGTGGCGCTGCGCTTACCGGGCCTACGAAAGGCAAAAGCTACAGACGAAAAAAAAGACGTCTTTCGACGTCTTTCTTCTGGAATATTGGTACCGAGGATGGGACTCGAACCCACAAGCCCGTTAGGGCACTACCACCTCAAGGTAGCGTGTCTACCAATTCCACCACCTCGGTACGGAATACTTACTGCGGGATATCGCTGGTTGGCTTAGCCGGTGCAGCTGGCTGAGTCTGCTCAGTTTTGGCTGGCGCGCTCAGATTTTCCCACTCGCTTCCTTTGCTGGTCTTGTTGCTGTTGATATTGCCCAGCACCAGACTGATGATGAAGAACAGCGTAGCCAGAATCGCCGTCGTGCGGGTCATGAAGTTCGCAGAACCACTTGAACCGAACAGCGTACCGGAAGCGCCTGCTCCGAAGGAGGCTCCCATATCAGCGCCTTTACCTTGCTGCAGCATGATCAACGCTACGAGAGCGATGGCTACAATAAGGAAAACAACTAAAAGAGCTTCGTACATAATCAACCTGTTCCTTGCGGATTTGCCGCATACCAATGCTTCGACCAATTAGCAGGATTTTTGTTTCCCACTGAAGCGGGTGTGAATACTAACCAAAGCGAATCACCTTCGCAAGGGCATTTTCGACGCATTGTATCAACTGCGGAAAAAAACAGCAAAAAGCCATTAATTGCTTAAAACAAAGGCGGCAAACGCCGCCTTTTTAAACATTTAGCATGCAAGATTATGCAGCTTTTACGGCATCCGCAATACGGTGCGCAAATTCGGTGACCTGCGCTTCGTCTTCGCCTTCCACCATCACGCGGATCAGCGGTTCGGTACCAGACTTACGCAGCAGCACGCGCCCACGGCTGCCCAGGGCCGCTTCAACGTCAGCCATTACCGCTTTCACGTTGTCATTTTCCAGCGGATCGCCTTTACCCGCAGTGAAACGCACGTTCACCAGGATCTGCGGGAACATTTTCATCCCGCTGCACAGATCGTGCAGGCTCATATGGTTGCGCGCCATCGCGGCAACCACCTGAAGCGCGGCAACAATGCCGTCACCGGTAGTGGTTTTGTCGAGCAGGATCACGTGGCCGGAGTTCTCAGCACCAATGCGCCAGCCTTTCTCCTGCAGCTTTTCCAGCACGTAGCGGTCGCCCACTTTCGCGCGAACAAACGGAATACCGAGCTGTTTCAGCGCCAGCTCCAGACCCATGTTGCTCATCAGCGTCCCAACCGCGCCGCCGCGCAGCTGACCCTGGCGCAGGCCTTCACGGGCAATGATGTAGAGGATCTGATCGCCGTCGACTTTATTACCTTCGTGGTCAACCATGATCACGCGGTCACCGTCGCCGTCCAGAGCAATACCCAGATCGGCTTTTTCCGCCAGCACGCGCGCCTGCAGGGCGCGCACGTCCGTCGCCCCGACTTCTTCGTTAATATTCAGACCATCCGGCTCGCAGCCGATGGCGATCACTTTCGCACCCAGCTCGCGGAAGACATTCGGCGCAATGTGATAGGTCGCACCGTTCGCACAGTCCACCACAATTTTAAGATTCGCCAGGCTCAGCTCGTTCGGGAAGGTGCCTTTGCAGAATTCGATATAACGGCCCGCCGCATCGACGATACGGTTCGCTTTACCCAGCTCGGCGGAATCAACACAGGTGATCTCTTTTTCCATTTCGGCTTCAATGGCCTCTTCCACTTCGTCCGGCAGTTTGGTGCCGTCAATGGAGAAGAACTTAATGCCATTGTCATAGAACGGGTTATGAGACGCCGAGATCACAATTCCCGCTTCCGCGCGGAAGGTGCGCGTAAGGTAGGCAACAGCAGGCGTTGGCATTGGGCCAGTAAAAGAGGCTGAAAGCCCTGCCGCTGCCAGACCCGCTTCCAACGCAGATTCCAGCATATAGCCCGAAATACGGGTATCTTTACCAATAATGATCTTACGTGAGCCATGACGCGCCAGCACCTTGCCGGCAGCCCAGCCGAGCTTCAGAACAAAATCAGGGGTAATTGGAGCATCGCCTACGCGCCCACGGATACCATCGGTACCAAAATACTTACGATTACTCATAGCGTTTGTTTTCCTTCGCTGCCAGTGTGGCTTCCACCACACGCATGGCTTCTACTGTTTCTTTGACGTCATGGACACGGATAATGTGCGCGCCTTGCATCGCCGCAATTACCGCGCAGGCCAGGCTGCCACTCAGGCGCTCGCTCGGTCCTACATTCAGCAATTGGCCAATCATCGACTTTCTCGACATACCCACCAGCAGTGGCAGACCAAAGTGATGAAATTCCGATAAGCGCGCAAGCAACGCATAATTGTGTGAGAGATTTTTACCGAAACCGAACCCCGGGTCGAGCAGCAATTTCTCTTTTGGGATGCCTGCACGCTCACAGCGTTCAATATGCTCAATAAAGAAGCGATTCACGTCGGCAAAGACATCATCATACTTCGGCGCTTCCTGCATGGTTTTCGGTTGCCCCTGCATGTGCATCAGGCATACCGGCAGGCCGGTTTCTGCAGCGGCCTCGATCGCACCCGGTTCGGTCAGCGAGCGGATATCATTGATAATGTGAGCACCCACTCTCGCCACTTCACGGATCACTTCTGGTTTGGACGTGTCGACGGAGATCCACACCTCGAAACGTTGCGCGATTGCCTCAACCACCGGCACCACGCGCGCCAGCTCTTCTTCCACCGAAACATCTGCCGCGCCGGGACGCGTCGATTCACCGCCCACGTCAATGATGGTGGCACCCGCGTTGATCATTAGATTTGCGTGCTTAACCGCGTCGATAAGCGTGTTATGCGTGCCGCCGTCAGAGAAGGAGTCAGGGGTAACATTCAGGATCCCCATCACGTGCGGATGTGAAAGATCGAGATGCGAGTCCTGGGCGAAGAGTTTCATGGTCAAATCCCTGGTTTTAGTATGGTTTAACGGAAAAGAAAAACCCCGGAGCAAGCTCCAGGGTTTGGGGTACAGACAAACGCTTCAACAGCAGTGACTTACTTGTCGCCCAACTGCTCTGACATGGTGTTGCCCGGGTTTGGCGTACGCGGTTCATCGACCGGACGCGGCGCGCGCGGGGTACCATTGTTGTCAGAATTGTTGGAAGCGCCTGGGTCTTCCCAGCCTGCTGGCGGACGCACTTCGCGGCGAGCCATCAGGTCGTCAATCTGCGGTGCATCGATGGTCTCATATTTCATGAGTGCATCTTTCATCGAATGCAGAATGTCCATATTGTCGTTCAGGATCTGACGCGCACGACCGTAGTTACGTTCAATCAGCGCTTTCACTTCCTGGTCGATGATACGTGCCGTCTCATCGGACATATGTTTTGCTTTCGCCACGGAGCGGCCCAGGAATACTTCACCCTCTTCCTCTGCATACAGCAGCGGACCGAGTTTGTCGGAGAAGCCCCACTGAGTCACCATGTTACGCGCCAGGTTTGTCGCCACTTTAATGTCGTTCGACGCACCGGTAGAAACATGTTCTGGCCCGTAGATGATCTCTTCCGCCAGACGACCGCCGTACAGGGTCGAAATCTGGCTTTCCAGCTTCTGACGGCTGGCGCTGATCGCGTCGCCCTCAGGCAGGAAGAAGGTCACACCCAGCGCACGGCCGCGCGGAATAATCGTTACCTTGTGTACCGGATCGTGTTCCGGCACCAGGCGACCGATAATCGCGTGACCCGCTTCGTGGTAAGCCGTGGACTCTTTCTGCGCTTCCGTCATCACCATGGAGCGACGTTCCGCACCCATCATGATTTTGTCTTTCGCTTTCTCGAACTCTACCATGGAGACCACGCGCTTGTTACCGCGAGCGGCAAACAGTGCAGCTTCGTTGACCAGGTTAGCCAGGTCCGCACCGGAGAAGCCCGGGGTACCGCGCGCAATGATGGCCGCGTCGATATCTGGCGCCAGCGGTACGCGACGCATGTGCACTTTCAGAATCTGTTCACGACCACGAACATCCGGCAGACCGACAACAACCTGACGGTCGAAACGGCCTGGACGCAGCAGCGCAGGGTCAAGTACGTCCGGACGGTTAGTCGCCGCGATAACGATAATACCTTCGTTACCTTCGAAGCCGTCCATCTCAACCAGCATCTGGTTCAGGGTCTGCTCACGCTCATCGTGACCACCGCCCAGGCCCGCGCCACGCTGGCGGCCTACGGCGTCGATTTCATCGATAAAGATGATGCACGGTGCTGCCTTCTTGGCCTGCTCGAACATGTCACGCACACGAGATGCACCGACACCCACGAACATTTCAACGAAGTCAGAACCTGAAATAGTAAAGAACGGCACCTTCGCTTCACCCGCGATGGCTTTCGCCAGCAGGGTTTTACCGGTACCCGGAGGGCCTACCATCAGGACGCCTTTCGGGATCTTACCGCCCAGTTTCTGGAAACGGCTCGGCTCGCGCAGGTATTCAACCAGTTCACCCACTTCTTCTTTTGCTTCGTCACAACCGGCGACGTCAGCAAACGTGGTCTTGATCTGGTCTTCCGTCAGCATACGCGCCTTGCTCTTACCGAACGACATGGCACCTTTGCCACCGCCGCCCTGCATCTGGCGCATAAAGAAGATCCAGACGCCGATAAGAAGCAGCATCGGGAACCAGGAAATGAAGATAGAAGCCAGCAGGCTTGGTTCTTCTGGCGGCTCGCCTACCACTTTGACGTTTTTGGTCAGAAGGTTATCAAGCAGCTTAGGATCGTTCACCGGGATGTAAGTCGTGTAACGGTTACTATCTTTCTTGGTAACGTTGATCTCACGTCCGTTGATACGCGCTTCGCGAACCTGGTCCTGATTGACCTCTTGCAGGAAGGTAGAATAATCCACCTTGCGGCCATTCGACTCGCTGGGCCCAAAGCTCTGGAATACTGACATCAGCACAACGGCAATGACCAGCCAGAGTATTAGGTTTTTCGCCATGTCACTCAAGGGATTAACCTCATATTACAACTGTGTTAAAAACAGCGTCAGGATACTCTATATCCAGTTTCATTCAAACTTTCGTCTGAAATCTCCCGGTTATCATTTTCGCCCGGTCGCTACAATATACACTTCACGGGAACGGGCCCGGGAAGAGTCCGGCTTACGAACTTTGACCTTCGCAAACAGGGAGCGAATTTCCTTAAGATACTCCTCGAAACCTTCGCCCTGAAACACCTTCACAACAAAACTACCACCAGGCGCTAGTACATCACGACACATTTCTAACGCTAGCTCCACCAGATACATGGCGCGGGGGATATCCACCGCCGGTGTTCCGCACATATTTGGTGCCATATCCGACATGACAACCTGAACCTTACTGTCACCAACACGATCAAGTAACGCTTTCAGCACTAATTCATCACGAAAGTCGCCCTGAAGGAAGTCGACACCAACGATGGGATCCATTGGTAAAAGATCGCACGCGATGATTCGGCCCGTTCCGCCGATCTGCGTTACCGCATACTGGGACCATCCGCCAGGTGCCGCACCGAGGTCGACAACCGTCATCCCCGGCTTAAAAAGTTTGTCACTTTGCTGTATTTCATCAAGTTTAAACCAGGCACGGGAACGTAACCCCTTTTTCTGTGCCTGTTGAACATATTTATCGCTAAAGTGTTCCTGAAGCCAGCGGCTGGAACTGGCAGAACGCTTTTTACCTGTCATTTAACATTTCCGTCCTGGTTCATCGTTGCTTGCCTGTGACGTAAATTTCTACGCAGCTATTTGGCGATATAAGGGAGATGGCGGTAGAATGAACCGTTTTCAATCCCAACGTAAGCAAAAATATACGATGAATCTGAGTACTAAACAAAAACAGCACCTTAAAGGTCTGGCACATCCGCTCAAGCCTGTAGTCATGCTTGGCAACAATGGTTTGACCGAAGGGGTGCTTGCCGAGATTGAACAAGCGCTGGAACACCACGAGCTGATCAAGGTGAAAATCGCCTCTGAAGACAGAGACACTAAAAACCTGATCGTGGAAGCCATCGTGCGCGAAACCGGCGCCTGTAATGTACAGGTCATCGGTAAAACGCTGGTGCTCTATCGCCCATCTAAAGAGCGTAAAATCTCGCTGCCACGCTAAGGATATCCTGAATCAATCACATTTTCTGTGTGAAACGAGGGATTTCTTTCAGCAGGCTCAGCAAAATGCCATGCTCCTTGAGTTGATAAAAGGCCGCTATGCGGCCTTTTTCTTTTCTTTACAATGTATCAACATCTTAGTAGAGAAGCGAATTACAGGTATTCAACCTTGATAATTTCGTATTCCACTTCACCGCCAGGGGTGCGGATGGTGACAACATCGTCCTGCTCTTTGCCAATCAGGCCGCGAGCAATGGGTGAGTTCACCGAAATCAGGTTCTGTTTGAAGTCTGCTTCATCATCGCCCACGATGCGATAGGTTTGCTCTTCATCGTTGTCGAGGTTCAGAACGCTGACGGTAGAACCAAAGATCACGCGACCGTTGTTAGGCATTTTGGTGATATCAATAACCTGTGCATTAGACAGTTTCGCTTCGATATCTTTAATGCGCCCTTCACAGAAACCCTGCTGCTCGCGCGCCGCATGGTATTCAGCATTCTCTTTCAGGTCGCCATGCTCACGGGCTTCCGCGATAGCGGCGATGATTTCAGGGCGACGCACGGATTTCAGGAAATCCAGCTCTTCGCGCAGTTTTTCGGCACCACGTAAGGTCATCGGAATAGCTTGCATTTGTTATACCTCTTAAACATTCCTGTTGGGAGCAGTGTTCCCTGCTCCTGCCCCCCGAAGCGGGCAAGAAGCAAAAAGAAAACCGACCCGGGAGCGACGCCCCAGGTCAGCAGCAATTTTTCAATTTGATACGCATTTTACCGCGAAGTTCACTATGGGTCATCGTTTACTTTGCAGTGCCATGCACCGTAGTATGACGGTTTGTTTTCGGGTTGTTAGCGCGAGATTATGCGATTTTCCAGTTTTATCATCGGATTGACTACCAGTATAACGTTCACCGCCCAGGCCGCGAATGTTGATGAGTACATTAATCAGCTCCCCGCAGGCGCGAACCTCGCCCTGATGGTGCAGAAGGTTGGCGCACAGGCTCCCGAGATTGACTATCACAGTCAACAGATGGCGCTGCCTGCCAGTACCCAGAAGGTGATCACTGCCCTCGCCGCCCTGCTCCAACTCGGGCCTGACTTCCGTTTTACCACCACGCTTGAAACCAAAGGTAACGTCGACGGTGGCGAACTGAAAGGCGATCTTATCGCCCGTTTCGGTGGCGATCCCACCTTTAAGCGCCAGGATATCCGCAACATGGTAGCGGTGTTGAAAAAATCCGGCGTGACAAAAATCGATGGCAACGTGCTGATCGATACCTCCATTTTTGCCAGCCACGATAAAGCACCAGGCTGGCCGTGGAACGACATGACGCAGTGCTTTAGCGCCCCGCCAGCCGCCGCGATTGTTGACCGCAACTGCTTCTCGATCTCCCTTTACAGCGCGCCCAAGCCAGATGATTTAGCGTTCATTCGCGTGGCATCTTACTATCCGGTGACCATGTTTAGCCAGGTGCGAACGCTGGCTAAAGGCTCCCCTGATGCCCAGTACTGCGAACTGGACGTGGTGCCTGGCGATCTTAACCGCTACACCCTCACCGGCTGCCTGACGCAGCGCGCCGATCCCCTGCCGCTGGCCTTCGCGATTCAGGATGGCGCAAGCTATGCGGGTGCGATTCTCAAGGATGAGCTGAAGCAGGCGGGAATAACCTACTCCGGCACGCTGCTACGCCAGACGCAGGTCAACCAGCCCGGAACGGTCATTGCCAGCAAACAGTCGCCACCGCTGCACGATTTGCTGCGAATTATGCTGAAAAAGTCTGACAACATGATTGCCGACACCGTGTTCCGCATGATTGGCCACGCGCGTTTCGGCGTGCCGGGAACCTGGCGCGCGGGCTCAGACGCTGTTCGTCAGATCCTGCGCCAGCAGGCGGGAATCGATCTGGGTAACACTATCGCCGTTGATGGTTCAGGATTATCGCGTCATAACCTGATTGCCCCGGCCACCATGATGCAGGTGCTTCAGTACATTGCACAACATGACACTGAGCTAAACTTTATCTCAATGCTGCCGCTTGCCGGACACGACGGTTCGCTGCAGTACCGCGCCGGGCTTCACGCGGCAGGTGTGGATGGCAAAGTCTCCGCGAAAACAGGTTCACTGCAGGGGGTGTATAACCTGGCAGGGTTCATCACGACCGCCAGCGGACAGCGCATGGCATTCGTGCAGTATCTTTCCGGCTATGCCGTCGAACCGACCGACCAGCGCAACCGCCGTATTCCACTGGTTCGCTTCGAAAGCAGGCTTTATAAAGACATCTACCAGAATAACTAGCGATGAAACTACTTATAGTTGAAGACGATCTGTTATTACAGGAAGGACTGGCTCTGGGACTCGCCAATGAAGGCTATGCCCTGGACTGTGCCGGCACCGCGGCAGAAGCAGATGCCCTGATCCAGAGCGGCGAATATAGCCTGGTGATCCTTGACCTGGGCTTGCCGGACAAAGACGGCGCGACGCTGCTTACCCAGTGGCGTCGCCGGGGCATCGCCAATCCGGTGTTAATCCTGACGGCACGCGACGCCATTGAAGATCGTATTACCGGCCTTGATGCTGGCGCCGATGATTACCTGGTGAAGCCCTTTGCGCTTGCAGAACTTCAGGCTCGGGTGCGAGCGTTAATACGCCGTTATCAGGGCCATAGTGATAACTTACTAACCGACGGGGACATTACCCTGAATCTGCAAACCCAGCAGGTATTGCGCCAGTCCCAGCCCGTTGAAGTCACACCAAAAGAGTTCGCCTTGTTGACGCGTCTGATCATGCGCAGCGGACAAACGGTACACAGAGAAACCCTTCAGCAGGATATCTATTCCTGGCAGGACGATCCGGGGTCAAATACCCTGGAAGTCCACATCCACAACCTGCGTCGTAAGCTCGGCAAAGACCGGATTAAAACCGTCCGCGGCGTTGGCTACCGCCTGGAGAGCCAGAAATGAACAGCATGCGTCGGCGATTAATGGTGTTGCTGGCGGTCATTCTGTTATTTTTCCAGCTGATAAGCGTCATTTGGTTGTGGCACGAAAGCCGCGAGCAGATTGGCTTTCTGGTGAACGAAACGCTGTCGGCAAAATCGCGTAACAACCACGTCGAGAAAGAGATCCGTGAAGCGATTGCCTCGCTGCTGGTTCCTTCTCTGGTGATGGTTGGGTTTACGTTGTTTTTCTCGTTCTGGGCGGTCACCTGGATAACCCGACCGCTGAATAAACTGCGCGTGAGCCTGGCTAACCGTTCGGCGGATAACCTAACCCCACTTCCTATGTATTCCGACATGGAAGAAATCGGCGCCGTTACCACCTCGCTCAATCAGCTACTCGCCAGGCTGGACAGTACCATTCAGCAGGAGCGTCTCTTTACGGCTGACGCCGCCCATGAACTGCGAACGCCTCTTGCCGGAATCAGGCTCCATCTGGAGCTCATGGCCCAGTCAGGCTCTACGCAGGCCACGACGCTCATCAGCCGTATTGACCAGCTAATGCACACCGTTGAGCAACTGCTGATGCTGGCCCGTGCAGGACAGGCAATGGCGAGCGGCCACTATGAAACCATCAACTGGACGGACACCATTATCACGCCTCTTGGTCTTGAGCATGAAGCCAAAGAGCATACGGTGATTTGGCCTGCTAAAAGCGCGCTCACGGTTCAGGGAGACGCGGTACTGCTGCGGCTGATGCTGCGCAACCTGCTGGAGAATGCCGGGCGCTACAGCCCGACAGGCACCACGATTACCGTGACGCTTACCGAGGTCGAAGGCGGTACGCAGCTCAGCGTTATCGATCAGGGGCCTGGTATTGACGAAGCGCATCGACAGTCGATCACGGAGCCGTTCCGTCGCCTCGATCAGCGTTACGGCGGCAGCGGCCTGGGCCTGAGTATCGTACAGCGCATCCTGCAGCTTCATCACGGTAAGCTGATGCTGGAGAATGGTGCTGAAGGCGGCCTGATAGCAAGCTGCTGGCTGCCCTCAACGCTGGAATGAAAAAAGCCCCCGGATGGGGGCTTTGGACAGATATCAGTGCTTGTAGATGAACTCGACGCCTTCTTCGTCGTCTTCATCCCAGTCATCGTCCCAGTCTTCTTCCTCTTCCGCTTCCAGCTCTTCGAGCTGCTGGCGGTGGTAGTCATCCCACATGAATTCGACTTTTTCTGGCTGTTTCGCTTCTTCAGCCTGAACGACAGGGTTCTCGATGATGAAGGTCATCACATCCCAGCAGAGATCTTTCACGCCAACCTGGCTTGCCGCGGAGATAAGGTAGTATTTATCTTCCCAGCCCATCGCTTCAGCAATCGCTTTGGCTTTCGCTTCGGCTTCCGCTTTATCCATCAGGTCGATCTTGTTGAAGACCAGCCAGCGTGGCTTACTCGCCAGTTTTTCGCTGTATTTTTCCAGCTCACCGATAATGATACGGGCGTTTTCAACCGGATCGGAACCGTCGATCGGATCGATGTCGATGAGGTGCAACAGTACGCGGCAACGCTCAAGGTGCTTCAGGAAGCGAATACCCAGGCCAGCCCCTTCCGCAGCGCCTTCAATCAGGCCTGGGATATCAGCCACGACGAAGCTCTTCTCGTTATCCATACGGACAACGCCGAGGCTTGGTACCAGCGTGGTAAACGGATAGTCCGCTACTTTTGGTTTCGCAGCAGAAACAGCGCGGATAAAGGTCGATTTACCGGCGTTTGGCATACCCAGCATGCCCACGTCTGCCAGCAGCATCAGCTCAAGCTGCAGGTCACGCTTATCACCCGGGGTACCCATCGTTTTCTGACGCGGGGTACGGTTAACGGAAGATTTGAAACGGCTGTTACCCAGACCGTGCCAGCCGCCTTTCGCCACCATCAGGCGCTGACCGTGTTTAGTCATATCGCCCATGGTTTCACCGGTGCCCTGATCGATAACGCGCGTACCGACCGGAACCTTAATGGTCACGTCTTTACCGCGTTTACCGGTACAGTCACGGCTCTGGCCGTTCTGTCCGCGTTCTGCGCGGAAGGATTTTTCAAAGCGGTAGTCGATCAGCGTGTTGAGGTTTTCATCCGCCTCCAGCCACACGTCACCACCATCGCCACCGTCACCGCCGTCAGGGCCGCCACGAGGAATATATTTTTCACGGCGGAAGCTTACACAACCGTTACCGCCATCACCTGCCACGACCAGAATCGTCGCTTCATCAACAAACTTCATTTTACTCTCCGTAACTCATTCGCCTGAGCGGGGGACTACTACGACCGCTTCATTTTTGCGCCAACGTCCCCAAAGACGATGACCAATGGCGGAATACATCGCGCCCGCAACCACGACAAACGCACCGAGATAGCCCAACAGGTTGAGCATCGGTCTGACGAAGACATCGGGCCAGGCCATTGATAACAAATCTGAAAATAACAGCGTAAACAGCGGGGTAAGCGTGATCAATGCGCTCACCTGTGCTGCCTGCCAGCGCGCCATCGCTTCCGCCAGCGCGCCATAACCGACCAGCGTGTTAAGCCCACAAAAAATGAGGCACGCCAGTTGCCAGTCGCTCAGCTGGCTAATGACGCCCGGCTTCGCTAACGGCAATAATGCCACTGTACACAAAGTGTACAGCAAAAAAAGGATCTGCTGTGAGGCCAGGCGACGCAATAACACCTTTTGCGCGACGCCATAGCTCACCCAGACCGTTGCTGCACCCACGCCGAAGATCACGCCCCAGGTGTAGTCCGTAAGCCGGGTAAAAATCTCGATCAGGCTGGTGTTGAAGAACATCACCAGGCCGCATAGCAGCATGCTTGCCCCGATAATCTGCGTCCCGCGCATCTTCTCTTTGAGGATGAACACGCTCGCGACCATCATGCCGACAGGCGAAAGCTGACCAATCACCTGAGACGCCGTAGGGCTCAAATACTGCAGGGAAGAGCTGAACAGGATAAAGTTACCGAACAGACCGCCCGTCGCAATGGCCAGTAACACCAGCCATCGAGGTTTGCGGAAGAGCCGTAGCGGTGGAAGCTTGCCTTTAACTGCAAGGATGGTCCCGAGACCAATGCTTGCCATCAGGAAGCGATAAAAGACCACCGTAGGCGGCTCCATCACTTCCAGTACCTGCTTCATTGCAATTGGCAGCGCACCCCAGCACATTGCGGTCGTGAGCGCCAAAAGAATACCAATGCCGGCCTGCTGCTTCATGCCCGTTTTCCCTACAGAAAATTTTCCGGGTTTCCAATGTAAAAAGCCCCGCAACACGTTGCGGGGCTTTAATCCGTTACCGGACCGAGAAAACCTTACTCAGCAACGATGCTGATGTATTTACGGTTGTTCGGGCCTTTAACTTCAAATTTCACTTTACCGTCTGCTTTAGCAAACAGAGTGTGGTCACGACCGCAACCTACGTTGTTGCCAGCGTGGAATTTGGTACCACGTTGACGAACGATGATGCTACCCGCCAGAACGGATTCGCCACCGAAACGCTTAACGCCCAGGCGTTTAGCTTCTGAATCGCGACCGTTACGTGTGGAGCCGCCAGCCTTTTTATGTGCCATTTAAATCTCTCCTCAGGTCTTAGGCGCTGATGCCAGTAATTTTCACATCAGTGAACCACTGACGGTGGCCCTGCTGCTTACGGTAGTGTTTACGACGACGAAACTTAACGATTTTAACTTTCTCGCCACGACCGTGTGCAACAACTTCAGCTTTGATAACGCCGCCATCAACGAAAGGAACGCCGATTTTGACTTCTTCACCGTTTGCGATCATCAGAACTTCTGCGAACTCAACAGATTCGCCAGTTGCGATGTCCAGCTTTTCCAGGCGAACGGTCTGACCTTCGCTTACTCGGTGTTGTTTACCACCACTTTGGAAAACCGCGTACATATAAACTCCGCTTCCGCGCACGTCCTCGTATGAATCAGAGTGCGCTATAAATATTCACAATAGGGCGCGAATATTACGCAAAACGCGAGCCTTTGACAAGTGCTACCGTCAATACATGAAGAAAAAAAACACAACACGTACGGTAACGTTTATCTGAGCCGTTTTTTCAGTACAATCAGCACTACTATTGATAAACCGAAACCCTTCGTTACCCCATTGAAGATGGGATCAACAGGATAAAAAGCCCGGCTTTTGCGATGAATTTAGAAAAAATCAACGAGTTAACCGCGCAAGATATGGCGGGTGTAAATGCAGCAATCCTGGAGCAACTCAACTCTGACGTTCAGCTGATCAATCAGTTGGGCTATTACATTGTCAGCGGCGGCGGTAAACGCATTCGCCCGATGATTGCCATTCTGGCTGCCAGAGCCGTTGGCTATCAGGGAAATGCCCACGTGACGATCGCCGCGCTGATCGAATTTATTCACACGGCGACGCTTCTGCATGACGATGTTGTGGATGAATCCGATATGCGTCGTGGCAAAGCCACGGCAAACGCTGCCTTCGGGAACGCCGCCAGCGTTCTGGTCGGGGACTTTATCTATACCCGCGCCTTCCAGATGATGACCAGCCTGGGCTCTCTGAAAGTGCTCGAGGTGATGTCCGAAGCCGTCAACGTCATCGCTGAAGGCGAAGTGCTGCAGCTGATGAACGTCAATGACCCCGATATCACCGAAGAAAACTACATGCGCGTTATCTACAGCAAAACAGCGCGCCTGTTTGAAGCGGCCGCCCAGTGTTCCGGCATCCTGGCTGGCTGTTCCGAGGCGCAGGAAAAAGGACTGCAGGATTATGGACGCTACCTGGGTACTGCCTTCCAGCTGATTGATGATTTGCTGGACTACAGCGCGGACGGCGAAACGCTCGGCAAAAACGTTGGCGATGACCTGAACGAAGGCAAACCGACCCTGCCGCTGCTTCACGCGATGCGTCACGGAACGGCCGACCAGGCGAAAATGATCCGTGAGGCGATCGAACAGGGAAATGGTCGCCATCTTCTGGAACCTGTACTGGAAACGATGGCCATCTGCGGCTCGCTGGAATGGACCCGCCAGCGTGCTGAAGAAGAGGCTGACAAAGCCATCGAAGCTCTCCAGGTTATTCCAGACAGCCCATGGCGCGATGCCCTGATTGGTCTTGCCCACATCGCTGTTCAACGCGACCGTTAATCTTGCCCCCACCTCCCCGTATCCATCGCGGGGAGGTTCAAAAACGCATCAGTAAATTCCTCATTCATGTAAATGAATCGGGTTAAAGCCCGCATGAATAAAGCCATGTCTTATTCTGAATATCCCTTCAAGTAACTCGAACTTTTTAGAACAAGAAGTCGAAATGGGTATAGTAAGCTAGTCGTTTCAGAAGAAACGGCGTAGGTGAATCCGAACTTAAGGACAGCGTTATGGATACGAAATTTATCGACTGGCATACGGCAGATATCATTGCGGCACTGCGCAAAAGAGGAACGTCACTTGCAGCAGAGTCCCGCCGCCATGGTCTGAGTTCTTCCACCCTGGCCAACGCCCTGACCCGCCCCTGGCCAAAGGGAGAATTGATTATCGCGACGGCGCTGGAAACGCACCCGTGGGTGATCTGGCCTTCACGTTATCACGATCCTGTTACTCATGAATTTATCGACAGAACGCGCATGATGCGCCAGAGAAAAGCAAAAACAGAACCGCAGGGATAACGGTTTTTTTGACAGGAATAGCAACCCCCCGGTCATTTCTGGCAGGGGGCTGCCGGAACGATTACTCGCCCTTCACACGCTCGATATTGGCACCCAGCGCGCGCAGTTTGTCTTCAATACGTTCATAGCCACGATCGATGTGATAAATACGATCCACCACCGTTGTGCCTTCCGCGATACAGCCCGCCAGCACCAGGCTTGCAGACGCACGCAGATCCGTTGCCATTACCTGAGCACCGGACAGTTTCTCAACGCCATGGCAAATCACGGTATTACTTTCGATCTCAGCATGTGCACCCATACGGATCAGTTCCGGTACGTGCATAAAACGGTTTTCGAAAATCGTCTCGGTAATCACACCGGTTCCTTCGGCAACCAGGTTCAGCAGAGTGAACTGTGCCTGCATATCGGTCGGGAATGCCGGATGCGGAGCCGTACGCACGGTCACCGCTTTAGGACGCTTGCCGTGCATGTCGAGGCTGATCCAGTCTTCACCGGTTTCAACATCGGCACCCGCTTCACGCAGCTTCGCCAGAACGGCATCCAGAGTGTCTGGCTGTGCATTACGGCAGACAATCTTACCGCCGGAAATGGCCGCAGCCACCAGGAAGGTGCCGGTTTCGATACGGTCCGGCAGAACACGATACACACCACCGCCCAGACGCTCAACGCCTTCAATGGTGATGCGGTCAGTACCCTGGCCGGAAATCTTCGCGCCCAGCGCCACGAGGAAATTGGCGGTATCCACGATCTCCGGTTCGCGCGCGGCGTTTTCGATGATGGTGGTACCTTCTGCCAGCGTTGCCGCAGACATGATGGTAACGGTAGCGCCTACGCTCACTTTGTCCATGACAATGTGTGCGCCTTTCAGACGACCGTTGACGGAGGCCTTAACGTAACCCTCTTCCAGCTTGATCTCTGCGCCCAGTTTCTCCAGGCCAAAGATATGCAGGTCAACCGGACGCGCGCCGATGGCGCAACCGCCCGGCAGCGAAACCTGACCCTGACCGAAACGTGCCACCAGCGGGCCAAGCGCCCAGATAGATGCACGCATGGTTTTAACCAGATCGTAAGGCGCAGAGAAGTTGTTCACGTTGCTGGCGTCGATCCAGACGGAACCGTTGCGCTCAACTTTAGTGCCCAACTGGGTGAGCAACTTCATGGTCGTGTCGATATCTTTCAGCTTCGGTACGTTCTGAATTTCTACCGGCTCTTCCGCGAGCAGCGCAGCAAAGAGGATTGGTAGCGCGGCGTTCTTCGCGCCAGAAATTGTGACTTCGCCCTGGAGACGCGTTGGCCCCTGTACACGAAATTTATCCATTGTGTGCTCTCTTATAAATTCAACCGTGCTGCGGGCCTGTCGCCCTCAGCTCAAAAACCGTTTAGTTTGCGATCGCGTGCCCACTCTTGCGGGGTGAACGCTTTAATCGACAGGGCGTGGATGCGGTTATCCGCAATATATTCCATCAGCGGCGCGTACACAGCCTGCTGCTTCTTCACACGGCTCATACCGTCGAACATCTCACCCACAGCAATAACCTGGAAGTGACTGCCATCGCCAGTGACGTGGGCTTCCTGAAGGGAGAGTGCATTCATCAGCACTGTCTGGATTTCATGATTTTCCATGGGCTCTTAATCATCTGATAGTGAAAACAAGCCCAACATCTTAGAGCAAAGTGGCGTCGTCTTAAACAAGCAAAAAGCCCCGACGATGAAACTGTCAGGGCTTTCGGAAGTAACGCACTGAAAATATTAACGAGGCAGTACGTCCTGAGGCAGATTGTAGAGTTGCGCAAGGGTAACGACATTGTCACTCGCGCCATGAAGCATGACGCTTATTCCCTGCTTTTTGCCCACGGCAACCAGATGGGCGAGCAGCGCAACGCCTGCCGTATCCACCCGCGTGACGTCGGTTAAGTCGATAAGCGTCACGCCCTGCATCGCTTCCTGGCGTTTATCCCACAGTGGGTTCAGCAGATCCTGGTCCAGCTCGCCGGACAGCCTTAACGTCTCACCTTCACGCGACCAGCGGAGTTGCTGCGACATTACTTCTTCTCGTCCAGGGTAATTTTCTGACGAGCAATGGACTGCAGTTGCGCGGTCAGGCCATCAATGCCCTTGGTGCGCAGCAGGTCGCTCCACTCGTTCTGCTTGGTGGTGATCATGCTTACGCCTTCGGCGATCATGTCATACGCCTGCCAGTGGCCGGTCTGGCTGTTTTTACGCCACTGGAAATCCAGGCGCACCGGCGGACGGCCGTTAGGATCGATGATCGTTACACGAATAGGCACGATGGTCGCATCACCCAGCGGCTGCTCCGGGGCGATCTGATAGGTCTGACCGTGGTACATCGCCAGCGCCTGACCATACGCCTGCTTCAGGTATTCACGGAATGCGGCAAAATAGGCCTCACGCTGCGCCGGGGTGGCGTCTTTGTAATAGCGGCCCAGCACCAGCGCTCCCGCATATTTGATCTGCACATACGGCAGCAGTTCCTGGTCAACCACGTCACGCAGATAGTCAGGATTCGCGCGAATTTTTGGCTGTTCGTTTTTGAGACGGTCGAAGGTTTTCTTCGCAGCTTCGTCCATCAGTTTGTACGGGTTGCTCTGATCCGCAGCATGTACCGCAGTGAGAGGGGCAATGACCAGCATGGCAACCATTAACAGTCGTTTAAACATGAATGACTTCTCCTGAATTAATTCGCAGCACCAGGGGTCGGCGCAACGTTGGTATGGTCTTCACTCTGCGCAGGGGCATCGTCAGACTTTTTATCATCCCCTTTACTGTTGTAAAGGAACTGACCAATCATGTCCTCCAGCACCATCGCGGACTTCGTATCCTGGATAACGCTACCGTCTTTAAGGATAGTCGTTCCCAGCTCAGGATCTTCAAAGCCGACGTTAAGTGCCAGATATTGTTCACCCAGCAGGCCGGAAGTACGGATAGAAAGGGAGCTGGTGTCCGGAATGTGGTTGTAACGTTCTTCGATATCCATCGCGACGCGCGGCAGATAGGTCTTCTCATCCAGCGTAATGTCAGTTACGCGTCCGATCACCACACCGCCAATGCGGACCGGTGAACGCGCCTTCAGCCCGCCGATGTTATCGAACGTGGCATAGATGCGATACGTCGGCTCGGTGCGTACTGAGGTGATATCCGCCGCTCTCAGGCAGATAAACAGCGCCGCCAGCAGCGCCAGCAGCAGGAAAACGCCGACCCAAATTTCATTTTTTCTCGTTTGCATGAACTCAATTCCCAAACATCAGTGCGGTGAGCACAAAATCCAGGCCCAGTACGGCCAGCGACGAATGTACGACAGTACGTGTTGTTGCACGGCTAATGCCCGCCGAGGTCGGGATAGCATCGTAACCATTGAACAATGCAATCCAGGTGACCGTAATGGCAAACACCACGCTTTTAATCAGGCAGTTAACCAGATCCATTCGCAGGTCGATGGCGTCCTGCATCGCGGACCAGAAGAAGCCGGCATCGATGCCTTTCCAGTGGACCCCAACCAGCGAACCGCCCCAGATCCCCACGGCGACAAACAGAATAGTCAGTAGCGGGAGCGAGATCACCCCCGCCCAGAAACGCGGCGAGATCACGCGACGCAGCGGATCGACCGCCATCATTTCCATGCTGGATAGCTGCTCGGTCGCACGCATCAGGCCAATCTCAGCCGTTAATGCCGACCCAGCGCGTCCGGCAAACAGCAGTGCCGCCACAACCGGACCCAATTCGCGCAGCAGCGAAAGCGCCACCAGCATTCCGAGGCTGGTTTCCGCACTGTAGGTTGTCAGAACAAGGTAGCCCTGCAGCCCAAGCACCATACCGATAAACAGACCGGAAACAATAATGATGAGCATCGACAGCACGCCGACATTATAAAGCTGACGCACCAGCAGAGGGGCGTGCTTACTAAACTCCGGCTTGCCGACCAGCGCGTTGAATAACATCAATCCGGCACGCCCGAACGTCCTGATGGTTTTTATGCCACGGTGTCCGAGAGCGGCCAACGCATTTAACAGCATGAGTGGCTTAACTCCCTATTCCCAGTAAATCGTCACGATAATCGCCCGCCGGGTAGCGGAACGGTACGGGTCCGTCAGCAATACCGTCGAGGAACTGCCGCACGCGCGGATCGCAATTTTCCTGCAGCGCCTGGGCGCTGCCGTGTGCAACGATCTTTTTGTCCGCCACGATATAGGCGTAATCGGCAATGCTCAACACTTCCGGTACATCGTGAGACACCACGATACAGGTGACGCCGAGCGCGCTGTTCAGTTCAGAGATGAGCTTTACCAGCACGCCCATCGTGATGGGATCCTGCCCGACGAACGGTTCGTCGAACATGATTAAATCGGGCTCTAATGCAATAGCTCGCGCCAGCGCGGCGCGGCGCGCCATCCCGCCGGACAGCTCCGAAGGCATTAGCTTCGCGGCTCCCCGCAACCCCACAGCTTCAAGCTTCATCATCACCGTGCTTTTCAGCAGCTCAGGCGGCAGGCTGGTATGCTCGCGCAGCGGATAGGCCACGTTATCAAAGACGTTCATGTCGGTGAACAACGCCCCCGACTGAAAGAGCATACTCATACGTTTGCGGACAGTATACAGGCGCGAGCGCGACATCTCCGGGACGTTTTCGCCATCGAAGAGGATTTCACCGCTATCCGGTGGGATCTGACCACCAATAAGGCGCAGGAGGGTCGTTTTACCGATCCCAGACGGCCCCATGATGGCGGTGATTTTGCCACGCGGTACGGTCAACGAAATATCATCGAATATCAGTCGATTGCCGCGAGAAAAACTCACACCGCGGACATCGACGATATTCGCCATCGTTTGGCTCATTTATAGTTCCTTTCTTACCCTGCTCACGTTAAGACGTGCAGCCTGAATCAGCCCTTAACCCCGCATTTTTACAGAATATTAGCCGTTGAGGTTAGCGAAAGCTGGCATTTGTTTTACTTTTCCGGCGCATAAAGTCAAAATTAGGAATTCGTTACGCCTCAGACCGTATGCAGTCCAGCCATTCCCGCGCGATGGACCGACAAGTATACCTGAAGAAAGGACTTTTGATGCTTTTAGCAACAGCACTGTTAATCATTGGTTTACTGTTAGTGGTCTACAGTGCTGACCGTTTAGTCTTTGCTGCATCTATCCTGTGTCGCCTGACGGGTGTACCGCCTGTAGTCATCGGGATGACCGTGGTCAGCGTTGGCACGTCACTTCCTGAAATCATCGTCTCCGTCTCGGCGTCGCTGCATGGTCAGTTAGACCTGGCAATTGGCACCGCGATTGGCTCTAACATCGTCAATATATTACTGATTTTAGGCCTTGCGGCACTGCTCCATCCATTTCGCGTGCATTCTGATGTTCTGCGCCGTGAATTGCCGCTAATGTTAGTCGTAAGCCTGCTGGCAGGGTGCGTATTTTATGATGGCGTACTGAGCTATAGCGACGGCATTTTCCTGCTGGCGCTGGCCGTCATCTGGTTACTGTATAGTGTTAAGATTGCCCGCCAGGCGGAAAAACAGGGTCAGGATAGCCTGACGCGTGAACAGGTTGCCGAACTCCCGCGGGAAGGCACGCTGCCGGTCGCCCTCCTCTGGCTTGGCGTTGCGCTGATCATCATGCCGATGGCAACGCGCATGGTCGTGGATAACGCGACGGTACTGGCGAACTATTTCGCCATGAGCGAACTGACGATTGGCCTGACGGTTATTGCTATCGGCACCAGCCTGCCGGAGCTGGCCACCGCCATTGCGGGGGCACGTAAAGGGGAAGATGACATCGCCATTGGTAATATCATCGGCTCCAACATATTTAATATCGCGATTGTCATGGGCCTGCCGGCTCTGATTACGCCGGGTCCGTTTAATCCTCTGGCGTTTTCACGCGATTACGGGGTGATGTTGCTGGTCAGCGTGATATTTGCCCTGCTCTGCTGGCGGCGGCAACGCCAGATCGGCAAAGGCGCAGGCGCGCTGCTGACGGGTGGATTTATCGTATGGATGGCGATGCTGTACTGGCTCTCGCCTCTTCTCTCTGGGTAAACGGAAACGCATTATGTCGCAAATAGAATTGCAGCCGGGTTTTGACTTTCAGAAAGCAGGCAAAGAGGTTCTGGAGATTGAACGTGAAGGTCTGGCGCAGTTAGATCAGTACATTAATCAGGATTTTAGTCTGGCATGTGAGAAGATATTCTACTGTGCCGGGAAAGTCGTGGTGATGGGGATGGGCAAGTCCGGCCACATTGGGCGCAAAATGGCGGCAACGTTTGCCAGCACCGGAACCTCGTCCTTCTTTGTACACCCGGGGGAAGCCGCGCACGGCGACCTGGGGATGGTCACGCCGCAGGATGTCGTTATCGCGCTGTCCAACTCCGGTGAGTCCAATGAAATTCTCGCATTGATCCCCGTACTGAAGCGTCTGCAGGTGCCGCTGATTTGCATGACCAGCCGTCCGGAAAGTAGCATGGCGCGTGCGGCCGATATTCATCTGTGCGTTAAAGTACCGAAAGAGGCCTGCCCGCTCGGCCTGGCGCCAACATCCAGCACCACCGCCGCGCTGGTCATGGGCGATGCGCTTGCCGTCGCGCTGCTTGAAGCCCGCGGTTTTACGCCGGAAGATTTCGCGCTCTCCCATCCGGGCGGCGCGCTGGGGCGCAAGCTGCTGCTGCGGGTAAACGATATTATGCACACCGGGGATGAGATCCCTCACGTCAGCAAAGAAGCCTCCCTGCGTGATGCGCTGCTGGAAATCACCCGTAAGAATCTGGGTATGACGGTCGTGTGCGACGATCTGATGAAAATTCAGGGGATCTTCACCGATGGCGACCTGCGTCGCGTGTTCGACATGGGTGTAGATGTCCGCACGCTCGGCATTGCCGATGTGATGACGCCCGGCGGCATTCGCGTGCGTCCGGGAACGCTGGCCGTGGATGTGCTGAACCTGATGCAGTCCCGCCATATCACCTCCGTTATGGTTGCCGATGGCGACCAGTTGCTGGGTGTGGTACATATGCATGATCTGCTGCGCGCTGGCGTAGTGTAATAAAGGATAAGACAATGAGTAATGCGGGTGCATCCCTTGCAACCTGTTATGGTCCGGGCAGTACCCAGATGATGGCAAAGGCGGAAAATATTCGTCTGCTCATTCTGGATGTGGATGGCGTACTTTCCGATGGCCTGATTTACATGGGCAATAATGGTGAAGAGCTGAAAGCGTTTAACGTTCGCGATGGCTACGGTATCCGCTGTGCGCTCACCTCGGGTATTGAGGTTGCTATCATCACCGGACGAAAAGCTAAACTGGTAGAAGACCGCTGTGAAACCTTAGGCATTACCCATCTTTACCAGGGTCAATCCGATAAGATGGCAGCGTTCAATGATTTACTGGGTAAACTGGCTATCGCACCGGAAAACGTGGCCTACGTCGGGGACGACCTGATTGACTGGCCGGTGATGGCTGAAGTCGGTCTCAGCATCGCGGTTGCTGATGCTCATCCGCTGTTGATCCCGCGCGCTGACTACGTTACCCACATCAACGGTGGCCGGGGTGCCGTCCGTGAAGTCTGCGATCTGCTTCTGCTGGCGCAGGGCAAGCTTGATGAAGCCAAAGGGCAATCGATATGAGTAAAACCAGACGTTGGGTTATCATTCTGCTTTCGCTTGTCGCACTGGTATTGATTGGCGTGAACCTTGCCGATCGCGACGATACGCAAACGGAAGTCGTCAACAATAACGATCCAACCTATAAAAGCGATCACAGTGACACCGTGGTCTATAGCCCGGAAGGTGCGCTGAATTATCGCCTGATTGCCCAGCACGTTGAATACTTTTCCGATGACGGCGTTTCGTGGTTTACCCAACCTGTCATGACCACTTTCGATAAAGACAAAGTGCCGACGTGGTCAATTAAGTCAGATCGGGCCAAACTGACAAATGATCGTATGCTTTATCTGTATGGCCACGTTGAAGTCAACGCCCTGACCGCTGACTCGCAACTGCGAAAAATTACGACGGATAATGCCCAGATCAACCTGGTAACCCAGGACGTGACGTCGCAGGATCTGGTCACACTGTATGGCACAACATTTAATTCCAGCGGTTTAAGAATGCGCGGGAACTTACGCAGCAAGAACGCCGAGCTGATTGAAAAGGTTAGAACCTCCTATGAAATTCAAAACAAACAAACTCAGCCTTAAAGTAATTATCGCCAGCGCGATGCTGGCGGCCAGTCTCCCCGCGCTTGCTGTAACGGGCGATACCGACCAGCCGATCCATATCGAGTCCGACACTCAGTCTCTCGATATGCAGGGTAACGTCGTCACCTTCACGGGTAACGTCGTCATGACTCAGGGGACCATCAAAATTAACGCCGATAAAGTGGTCGTTACCCGTCCGGGCGGCGAGCAGGGCAAAGAAATCATTGATGGTTACGGCAACCCAGCCACCTTCTACCAGATGCAGGACAATGGCAAGCCGGTGAAGGGCCACGCCTCGCATATGCACTATGAGCTGGCGAAGGACCTGGTCATCCTGACCGGAAACGCGTATCTGGAACAGCTGGACAGCAATATTACCGGTGACCAGATTACCTATCTGGTGAAAGAGCAAAAAATGCAGGCCTCCAGCGAGAAAGGCAAACGCGTAACCACCGTGCTGTTTCCGTCGCAGCTGCAGGACAAAGGCAAGGGCCAGGCCCCGGCACAGAAGAAGAGTAACTAATTCGCTATGGCAACATTAACTGCAAAAAATCTCGCGAAGGCCTATAAGGGCCGCCGTGTCGTAGAAGATGTCAGTCTGACCGTCAACTCCGGCGAAATTGTGGGCCTGCTTGGCCCCAACGGTGCGGGTAAAACCACCACCTTCTACATGGTGGTGGGCATTGTGCCGCGTGACGCCGGCAACATCATCATCGACGATGAAGACATCAGCCTGCTGCCGCTGCACGCCCGCGCGCGCCGTGGCATTGGCTATCTGCCGCAGGAAGCCTCTATTTTCCGTCGTCTGAGCGTCTTTGATAACCTGATGGCAGTCCTGCAAATTCGCGACGACCTGACCAACGAACAGCGTCAGGATCGTGCCAACGAGCTGATGGAAGAGTTTCATATCGAACACCTGCGCGACAGCCTGGGCCAGGCCTTGTCCGGGGGGGAACGCCGTCGTGTTGAGATTGCGCGCGCGCTGGCCGCCAATCCGAAGTTTATCCTTCTGGATGAACCGTTTGCGGGCGTTGACCCGATCTCCGTTATCGACATTAAACGCATTATCGAGCATCTGCGTGACAGCGGACTTGGCGTGCTGATCACAGACCACAACGTTCGTGAAACGCTGGCGGTATGTGAACGCGCGTATATCGTGAGCCAGGGCAATCTGATCGCTCACGGTACGCCGCAGCAGATCCTCGAAGACGATCATGTTAAGCGCGTCTATCTTGGGGAAGACTTCAGACTCTGATAGGGTAGAGGTAACGTAACGCCGAACCGGAGAAAAATGCTCTGAACATGAAGCAAGGTTTGCAATTAAGGCTCAGCCAACAGCTGGCGATGACGCCGCAGTTACAGCAGGCAATTCGTCTGTTGCAACTGTCCACCTTAGAACTCCAGCAGGAGCTCCAGCAGGCGCTGGACAGCAATCCCCTGCTGGAGCAAGCCGATCTTCATGACGAGGTAGATACCCAGCAGTCACAGGACACAGAAGCGCTCGACACCGCGGATGCACTCGAACAAAAAGAGATGCCGGACGAGCTTCCGCTGGATGCCAGCTGGGATGAAATCTATACCGCCGGGACCCCTTCCGGCACGCGTGCAGACTACCAGGACGACGAATTACCGGTCTACCAGGGCGAAACCACCCAGTCGCTGCAGGATTACCTGATGTGGCAGGTAGAGCTTACCCCCTTCTCCGATACCGACCGCGCCATTGCCACCTCAATTGTCGACGCCGTTGATGACACCGGTTATTTGACCGTCACGCTGGACGACATTCTGGAAAGCATGGGCGATGAAGAGATTGAGATTGAGGAGATTGAAGCGGTACTGAAACGCATTCAGCGCTTCGATCCGGTCGGGGTGGCCGCGAAGGATCTGCGCGACTGTCTGCTGATCCAGCTTTCTCAGTTCAGTAAAGAGACGCCGTGGCTCGACGAGGCTCGCTTAATCATCAGCGATCATCTGGATCTTCTGGCTAACCACGATTTCCGCACCCTGATGCGCGTGACGCGCCTGAAGGAAGAGGTGCTGAAAGAGGCGGTAAATCTGATCCAGTCTCTCGATCCGCGTCCCGGTCAGTCGATCCAGACCAGCGAACCCGAGTACGTTATCCCGGACGTGCTGGTCAGAAAACACAATGACCGCTGGGTCGTTGAACTGAACTCTGACAGCATCCCTCGCCTGCAAATCAACCAGCAGTACGCCTCCATGTGTACCAGCGCGCGCAACGACTCCGACAATCAATACATTCGCAGCAATCTTCAGGAAGCGCGATGGCTGATCAAGAGCCTGGAGAGCCGGAATGATACCCTGCTTCGCGTGAGCCGCTGCATCGTCGAACAGCAGCAGGCCTTCTTTGAGCAGGGCGAAGAGTATATGAAGCCGATGGTGCTGGCGGATATCGCCCAGGCCGTCGAGATGCATGAATCCACTATTTCCCGCGTTACTACGCAGAAGTATCTGCACAGTCCGCGCGGTATTTTTGAGCTTAAGTATTTCTTCTCCAGCCACGTGAACACCGAGGGTGGCGGCGAAGCCTCCTCAACGGCGATTCGCGCTCTGGTGAAGAAGTTGATCGCCGCGGAGAATCCCGCGAAGCCACTAAGTGACAGTAAGTTGACCACCATGCTGTCCGATCAGGGTATTATGGTGGCACGTCGTACTGTTGCGAAGTATCGAGAGTCTTTATCCATTCCGCCGTCTAACCAGCGTAAACAGCTGGTCTGACACAACCGATAAGGAAGACACTATGCAGCTCAATATCACAGGACATAACGTCGAGATTACTGAGGCTTTACGTGACTTCGTGAACGCTAAGTTCGCGAAACTCGAGCAGTATTTCGAAAGGATCAATCAGGTCTACGTTGTGTTAAAAGTGGAGAAAGTGACTCATATCTCGGATGCAACCCTGCATGTTAACGGGGGTGAACTCCATGCCAGTGCGGAAGGGCAAGACATGTACGCGGCTATCGACGGCTTGATTGACAAGCTTGCGCGACAGCTCAATAAACATAAAGATAAACTGAAACAACACTAATTGTCCGGGCAGTTAACGGGTGCAGGACGGCCTGTTGTGAAACACAACGGGCCATTTGTACAGTTAGCGCTTAGGTGAAATTATGATGAACAACGATTCCGCTCTTCAACTGAGCAATGTCCTTAACCAGGAATGTACCCGCAGTGCCGTTCACTGCCAGAGCAAAAAACGTGCGCTGGAGATCATCAGTGAATTGGCTGCAAAACAGCTGGGCCTGCCACCGCAGGTGGTGTTCGAAGCCATTCTGACCCGTGAAAAGATGGGCAGTACCGGTATCGGCAACGGCATCGCGATCCCGCACGGCAAGCTGGAAGAGGACACCCTGCGTGCCGTCGGTGTGTTTGTGCAGCTGGAAACGCCAATCGCTTTTGACGCCATTGATAACCAGCCCGTCGATCTCCTCTTCGCGCTGTTGGTGCCTGCCGACCAGACCAAGACCCACCTGCATACGCTTTCGCTGGTTGCTAAACGTCTGGCGGATAAAACCATCTGCCGTCGACTGCGCTCAGCCCAAAGTGATGAAGAGCTTTATCAAATTATCACTGAAGCAGAAGGCAATCAGGATGACGCATAACCAGGTGATGGCCTTCACATCTGTTGTCCTGAGGAGAAACGGAACATGGTGCTGATGATTGTCAGCGGTCGTTCAGGGTCGGGGAAATCCGTTGCCCTGCGCGCGCTGGAAGACATGGGTTTTTACTGCGTCGATAACCTGCCGGTCGTGTTATTGCCCGATCTGGCACGCACGTTAGCGGAGAGACAAACCTCCGCCGCCGTCAGTATCGACGTTCGTAACATGCCGGAATCGCCAGAGATCTTCGAACAGGCCATGAGTAACCTGCCTGACGCGTTCTCGCCTCAGCTGCTGTTCCTTGATGCCGACCGCAATACCCTGATCCGCCGCTACAGCGACACCCGTCGTCTGCACCCGCTTTCCAGCAAGAATCTCTCGCTGGAGAGCGCCATCGACGAAGAGAGCGATCTGCTTGAGCCGCTGCGCTCTCGTGCCGATCTGATTGTCGACACCTCAGAGATGTCCGTTCACGAGCTGGCGGAAATGCTGCGAACCCGGCTGCTGGGCAAACGCGAGCGCGAGCTGACGATGGTGTTCGAATCCTTCGGCTTTAAACACGGTATTCCGATTGATGCGGACTATGTTTTCGACGTGCGCTTCCTGCCGAACCCGCACTGGGATCCCAAACTGCGTCCAATGACCGGTCTGGATAAGCCCGTGGCGGCGTTCCTCGACCGACACACAGAAGTTCACAATTTTATCTACCAGACGCGAAGCTACCTTGAGCTATGGTTACCTATGCTGGAGACAAACAATCGTAGCTACCTGACGGTGGCGATTGGCTGTACCGGCGGTAAACATCGTTCGGTCTACATCGCCGAACAGCTGGCCGACTATTTCCGCTCGCGCGGTAAGAACGTTCAGTCCCGTCATCGCACGCTGGAAAAACGTAAAACATGACCGTAAAACAAACCGTTGAGATCACCAATAAGCTGGGCATGCATGCACGCCCGGCGATGAAGCTGTTTGAGCTGATGCAGGGTTTCGATGCAGAAGTGCTGCTGCGTAATGACGAAGGCACCGAAGCGGAAGCCAACAGCGTGATTGCGCTGCTGATGCTGGACTCCGCCAAAGGGCGTCAGATTGAGGTTGAAGCCACCGGTCCTCAGGAAGAGGAAGCTCTGGCAGCGGTAGTTGCGCTGTTTAACGCCGGGTTCGACGAAGATTAGGCCTGCTATTCTGGCGGGTGGCGCTGCGCTTACCCGCCCTACATTAACGCATTTCTCTCCATAAACCCTTCCCCACCCAGCTGGCGCATCTGGCGCATGATCCACGCCTGACGGCTTCGCACGTACCCTGACGGGGCGCTGGCCTTGAAGCGGACAGGATTAGGCAGAACAGCCGCGAGCAGCGCCGCCTCCGACATGCTCAGCCTGCTGGCAGGTTTATTAAAATAGCGTTGTGATGCAGCTTCGACACCAAATACCCCGTCGCCGAACTCGGCGATATTAAGGTAAACGGTCAGAATACGCTTTTTGCTCCAGACCGTTTCCATTCCCAGGGTCAGGCCCGCTTCCAGCCCTTTTCGCACCCAGCTTCGGCCATCCCACAGGAACAGGTTTTTAGCCGTCTGCTGCGACAGCGTTGACGCACCGCGCACGCGGTTTTCGTGACGTTCGTTATGGGCCAGCGCCTTTTCAATCGCAGCCACATCGAACCCCCAGTGCTCCGGGAATTTTTGATCTTCCGCCGCGATAACCGCCAGCCCCATGAACGGAGAAATTTCATCCATGCTCACCCAGTCAGAATGGGCAACATAGCCGAAATCACCGGAGAACCACGCGCTAAGCTGGCGCTCAACCATGACCGCTGAAAACGGTACCGGCAAAATGCTGAACACGGCCAGCCCGCCCCCCCAGAACACCGCCAGGACGAGTACGATGCGGAAAAGAAGGCGTTTCACCCATGCGCCTGCGGAAAACTGTCGCCTCATTCCGTCAGCACCAGCACCCGGGCGACCAGCTTTTCAATGCCCACGGCGGCTTCCGCAATATTCTTCGCCAGCATATACGCGGGCGTGGTGACAATTTTGTTGTCTTCATCCACCACAATGTCATCGACCGGACACGGAACGTGTTCACCCCCCATATCCTCGACGACCTCTGCGGTATCAATATCGGTTCCGATCGTCAGCCGTAACGGAAAATCGAAAATATTTGGCAGCATGGCCGGTGCAATACAGATAAAGCCCAGCGGCTTGCCCGCGGCATGCATCGCCAGCGTCAGCGCTTTGAGATCAGGGTCCACCGCGCATGCGGCACCCTCGGCAGCAAAGGTGCTGAGATTTTTCGCGGCGCCGAAGCCGCCCGGCACAATGAGCGCATCCAGTTCAGCGGCATCTGCCTTCGCCAGCGGATGAATCTCTCCCCGGGCAATACGCGCGGCTTCAATCAGCACGTTACGCGTTTCGGCCATCGGCTCGCCGGTCAGATGGTTAATCACATCCGACTGATTTTTGTCGGGCGCAAAACAGATAACCTCTGCTCCCTGTTTTGTGAGGGCCAGCAGCGTGATTACGGCTTCATGTATTTCTGAACCATCAAAAACACCGCATCCGCTCAGGACAACACCAATTTTTTTCATCTTGACGATCCTTCTTTGCAACTCGCTGAAGCACATTAATAATTTTGATTAAAACGCTATGCTTCACACATTTCACTGATTCATGTAACAAACCATTTAAGATTTGCTATCTTATCTGCGTGCGGCCTAAATTTTTACGGCGGCGCCCATTAGAAAATTACTTTAAAAAACAGGCGCAGCCACGATTTCCCTGGTGTTGGCGCAGTATTCGCGCACCCCGGTCTAGCCGGGGTCATTTTTTTCTGGCATCCACCCAGGCTTTAAGCACCGCAACATCGTTCTGCCACTCTTGTTTCATCTCTTCAACCCAATCACCAACGTTATCTTCCCAAGCTGGTAAATCAGGCGACTGAATCTGTTGACCCAGCTGCTGCAGATGGCGTAACCCGACCGAGCCGGCTGCGCCTTTGATTTTATGCCCTTCTTCCACGATGCCCTTCTGGTCACGCGCCGTCAGGTTTGACTCCAGCACGCTCAAATAACCCGGCATCATTTTTTCAAACACCGCCAGGCCGTCGGTAATCAGTTTCGGGCCGACCAGATCGATATACTGCTCCAGCATCGCGGTATCGAGTATCGTTTGGGCTTTTGCGCTATCAACAGACGTCATGGTGCTCTCCTCTTCATCGTGGGTATCCCAGAACTTCTTGATCATGGCGGTCAGAGCAGGCACCGCCAGAGGCTTGCTGAGTACATCGTCCATACCGGCGTCGAGATACTCTTTTTTATCTTTCAGCACGTTCGCCGTCAGCGCCACCAGCGGCGGCAGTTCATCAGCCGCGTACTGACGCGTCAGTTCACGCGAGATATCCAGCCCGGTCATATCCGGCAACTGGATATCCAGCAGAACGAGGTCATATTCACCAGGTGTAAACATCTCCAGCGCGGCTTTACCGGTCATCGCGACATCCACGCTGTTGCCCAGTTTTTCCAGCACCGAGCGCGCTACAATCACGTTAAGCTCAATATCCTCCACCAACAGGACGTGCAGCGCAGGCAGCGGCATATCGTCGTTTTCAAAGGTATCCTCTACCTCTTCCGCCACCGCCGGCGCATGCACCGTCAGCGTGAAGGTTGACCCTTTGCCCGCCTGGCTGGCAACGGTGATGTCACCCCCCATGCTCTTCGCCAGCCGCTTAGACACCGCCAGGCCGATTCCGGTACCAGTGGCCGGTTTTCCACCGTTGCTGTCCTTCACCTGGTAGTACATCGCGAAAATCTTGTCCTGCTCCTCCTGCGGAATACCAATCCCGGAGTCCTCCACCTCGAAGTGCAGCATGTCCCCGTCGTCATAGCGAATACGCACCGCCACCTGCCCCTTCTGGGTAAATTTCACCGCGTTGCTGATGAGATTCCACAGGATCTGACGCAGGCGCGTGCCATCGGTAATCACTTTATGCGGCAGCGGCAGGGTGGGATCCATGACAAAATTCAGCCCCTTCTGCTGGGCCTGCAGACCAGACAAGTTTTCCAGATCGGCAAGGAAGCTGGTGAAATCAACCGGCTGGTTATCAAGCTGAACCTTTCGGCGCTCCATCTTATCCATGTCAATAATATCGTTGAAGATATTACCCAGCGTGACCGCCGAGACATGAATCGTTTTGAGGTATTTTTCCTGCTCTGCGGTCAGGTCGGTATCCAGCAGAATGCGGCTCAGCCCCACAATGCCGTTAAGCGGCGTACGAAGCTCATGGCTGATGGTGGAGATGAAGGTGGTCTTGTCGCGGCTGGCGCGCTCCAGCGCATCCTGATAGCGCTTACGCTCGGTAATATCACGGCCGAAGCCCATCAGGCCGTGGCGCTTCCCGACGCGGTCATAGTACGGCACCTTACGGATCTCAAAGCAGGCTTTGCGCCCGTCTGGGTAATCCAGCCACTGTTCGTAGGTCAGCGAGACGTTATGGCGGAACACTTTTTCATCCGTCTCCATGACCTTGGCGGCCGCCTCTTCGGAGTAAACGTCCTGCGGCTTGAGGTGAATCAGCTGCTTCTCGCTTTTCCCGGTCAGGAGCTCCATCGCCCGGTTACAGCCTGAAAATTCTTTATCTTCGTTACGGTAGAATACCAGATCCGGCGAAGCGTCCAGGAACGAACGCAGGAAGGAGGATTGCTGCTCAAGCTGGATCTGCGTCACCTCTCGCTCTTTCATTTCGATTTTCAGCTGTTCCAGCGTGGCCTGACGCTCTGCCTCCGCCTTCTCACGATCTGAAATTTCCTGATTCAACTGAGCAATGTTGTCTTTAAGCTGAACGTTGAGCTTCAGGTCGCGCTCGCGCATCTCCTCCAGCTTATCGACCAGTTTTGATAAGCGCTGACGGGACTCCTCAAGCTGTTCGACCACCACGGAAAGAAAATAGACTGCCCAGGGGGTAATGAGCAGGCCGAAGAAGATAGAGCGGATAACGTCGATACTCTCGACCTGACCATGCAGAACCATCGTAACGGCCATCTGCACGACAATCGCCAGAACGACCAGCGCCAGCGCCAGCAGCATGGAGAAACGCACCAGTCCAAGCTTCATCATCAGGTCGACGTAGTACTGGGCTAGCATTCGAATTTGCTTCATAGAGGATCCCTTCACGACTTTATCGCTCAATAATACTCAAATTCGAGGCGGGACGTTGAAGGTTGTGAGAAAAAGTGCGGGGTGAAACAGGAGATTAGCCTCGCCTCCGGTTCACCGGAAGCGAGGAGAGGTCAATCAGGAGCGTTTCAGCAGCAGCCAGAGGCTGATCAGGAAGAAGCTAGCGCTCGGCAGCAGCGCACCGATAATCGGCGGGATGCCATAAACCAGCGTCAGCGGACCGAAGATCTGATCGAGTACATAGAAGACAAAGCCGAAGCTAATACCGGTCACGACGCGCACGCCCATCGGCACGCTACGCAGCGGGCCGAAGATAAACGACAGCGCCATCAGCATCATCACCGCCACGGACATCGGCTGGAAGATTTTGCTCCACATGTTGAGCTGATAGCGTCCGGCATCCTGCCCGCTCGACTTCAGGTACTTCACATAGTTGTGCAAGCCGCTGATAGAGAGCGCGTCAGGATCCAGCGCAACAACCCCGAGCTTATCCGGCGTGAGGTTGGTCTTCCAGGTGCCGGTCACCGTCTGTGACCCGGTAATCTGTTTTGGATCGGTCAGGTCAGATTCATCAACCTGCGACAAACGCCACTGCTTATGTTCAGCGTCAAACTTCGCGGAAGAGGCGTGTCGGACAGACTCCAGACGGCGCTGGTCGTTGAACGCGTAGATGCTCACCCCGCCCAGTTCATCATTACCCTTTACCCGTTCGATGTAGACGAAGTTTTTCCCGTCTTTCGCCCATAAACCTTGCTGAGTCGAGAGCAGTGAACCACCGTACATTGCCTGAGCACGATAGTTACGCGCCATCTGCTCGCCCTGCGGTGCCACCCACTCGCCAATCGCCATGGTCAACAGCACCAGCGGGATTGCGGTTTTCATTACCGACAGCGCAACCTGCATACGGGTAAAGCCTGAGGCCTGCATCACCACCAGCTCGCTGCGCTGAGCCAGCATCCCCAGCCCCAGCAGCGCGCCCAGCAGAGCCGCCATCGGGAAGAAGATCTGCACATCTTTTGGCACGCTGAGCAGGGTGTACATCCCCGCACCCATCGCGTCATAGCTGCCCTGCCCGGCTTTTTTCAGCTGATCGACAAATTTGATAATGCCGGAGAGCGACACCAGCATGAACAACGTCATCATGATGGTGGTGAAAATGGTTTTACCGATATAGCGATCAAGAACGCCAAACGCCTGCATTAGATGGCTCCTTTACGCGAGAATCGGGCACGTATGCGGCGCACAGGCACCGTATCCCACAGGTTTAATCCCAGCGCCAGTAAGATGTACAGGCTGTTAACGAACCACGTCCAGACCATCGGATCCAGCTTACCCTTCGCGCCGTTAGAGCGAATCGAGGTTTGCAGCAGGAAGTAGATCAGGTAAAGCAGCATCGCTGGCAGCATAGAGAGCACGCGGCCCTGGCGCGGGTTCACCACGCTCAGCGGCACGACAATCAGTGCCATCATAAACACGGTGAATACGAGCGTAATACGCCAGTGGAACTCAGCCCGCGCTCTGTCGGTATCGGTATTCCACAGCGTGCGCATATCCATTTGCTCGGTATCCGTCGGATCGAGCGCCACCGCCTGATGACCAATAATGGCCTGATAGTTCTGGAAATCCGTAATACGGAAGTCACGCAGCATCGCGGTGCCTTCGAAACGGGTGCCTTTATTCAGCGTGACGACCTGAGAACCGTCTTTGCGCTGAGAAAGTTGGCCAGAATCGGCAACCACCACGGACGGACGCGCGTTACCTTTAGGACGCAGCTGCGCCAGAAATACATCGTTGAATTTACTGCCGTCAACGCTCTCAATAAACAGCACGGAGTTTCCGTCAGTCGCCTGCTGGAACTGCCCCTGCGCGAGCGCCGCCATGCCGGGGTTTGCTTTCGCCTCGGCCAGCACTTCGTCCTGATGACGGGAAGACATAGGGCCCGCCCACATCACATTCACCGCCGCAACAATGCCCGTGAACAGCGCCAGTATCATCGCCGCTTTCACCAGTACGGCTTTACTCAGGCCGCAGGCATGCATCACCGTAATTTCACTCTCGGTGTACAGCTTACCGAGGGTCATCAGCAGGCCGAGGAATAGACTCAGCGGCAGAATAAGCTGCGCCATTTCCGGGATCCCCAGCCCAAGCAGGGAAAGCACCAGATTCGTTGGAATTTCGCCGTCAACGGCCGCACCGAGGATCTTCACCAGCTTCTGACAGAAAAAAATCAGCAGCAGGATGAAGAGGATCGCCAGTTGGCTTTTGAGCGTCTCCCGCACCAGATATCTTATGATTATCACTTTAAATACGCCCGTAAAAACCCGTCTCTTTGCTGGAAAATCGCTTGTTTCATGGCTTAAACGTCATTTATTCTCTTGAGTCGTCGAAATCGTCGCTAAGATTAAAACATCCGGCGGATTCACGCTTCAGGACTTTTTCTGACGTGTCGAAACCGTAGTAACGTAAGATTAACACGAAGTCACCACAACAGCGGACATGAGTTACGAAAGGTTTCAATTCTATCCGTAGCAGCCGCCGTTGTCTTTAAGATTCAGGAGCGTAGTGCATGGAGTTCAGTGTAAAAAGTGGTAGCCCGGAGAAACAGCGGAGTGCCTGCATCGTTGTGGGCGTCTTTGAACCGCGCCGACTCTCCCCGATCGCCGAGCAACTCGATAAAATCAGTGACGGCTATATCAGCGCCCTGCTGCGCCGTGGCGAACTGGAAGGCAAACCTGGGCAGACGCTGTTACTGCACCATGTTCCGAACGTCCTGTCAGAGCGTATTCTGCTGATTGGCTGCGGCAAAGAGCGCGAGCTGGATGAACGTCAGTATAAGCAGGTTATTCAGAAAACCATTAATACGCTGAATGACACCGGTTCAATGGAAGCCGTCTGCTTCCTGACCGAGCTGCACGTCAAAGGCCGTAACACCTACTGGAAAGTGCGTCAGGCCGTCGAAACGGCAAAAGAGAGCCTTTACAGCTTCGATCAGCTTAAGACCAACAAAAGCGAGCCGCGTCGCCCGCTGCGTAAAATGGTCTTTAACGTGCCAACCCGTCGCGAACTGACCAGCGGCGAGCGCGCCATCCAGCATGGTCTGGCGATTGCCGCCGGTATCAAAGCGGCAAAAGATCTCGGCAACATGCCGCCAAACATCTGTAACGCCGCCTACCTCGCCTCTCAGGCGCGCCAGCTGGCTGACTCCTACAGCAAAAACGTCATCACCCGCGTCATCGGCGAACAGCAGATGAAAGAGCTGGGGATGCACTCTTATCTGGCGGTGGGTAACGGCTCGCAGAACGAATCCCTGATGTCGGTCATCGAATACAAAGGCAATCCGTCTGAAGACGCGCGTCCGATCGTGCTCGTCGGTAAAGGGCTGACCTTTGACTCCGGCGGTATCTCCATCAAGCCTTCAGAAGGCATGGATGAGATGAAGTACGACATGTGCGGCGCGGCGGCGGTTTACGGCGTCATGCGCATGGTTGCGGAGCTTCAGCTGCCCATCAACGTAATCGGCGTGCTGGCAGGCTGCGAAAACATGCCTGGCGGTCGCGCGTATCGTCCGGGCGACGTCCTGACCACCATGTCCGGCCAGACCGTTGAAGTGCTGAATACCGACGCCGAAGGCCGTCTGGTACTCTGTGACGTGTTGACCTACGTTGAGCGCTTCGAACCTGAAGCGGTTATCGACGTGGCCACCCTGACCGGTGCCTGCGTGATTGCCCTGGGCCATCACATCACCGGCCTGATGTCGAACCACAACCCGCTGGCGCACGAGCTTATCGGCGCGTCCGAGCAGGCCGGTGACCGTGCATGGCGTCTGCCGCTGGGTGACGAGTATCAGGAACAGCTGGAGTCTAACTTTGCGGACATGGCTAACATCGGCGGTCGTCCTGGCGGCGCAATTACCGCAGGCTGCTTCCTGGCGCGCTTCACCCGTAAATATAACTGGGCGCACCTGGATATCGCGGGTACCGCATGGCGCTCCGGTAAAGCCAAAGGCGCTACCGGACGTCCGGTGGCCCTGCTGTCGCAGTTCCTGCTTAATCGTGCGGGTTTTAACGGCGACGAGTGATGTAATGTGCCGGGTGGCGGCTTCGCCTTACCCGGCCTACACGCCGCTCAACCTTAGGCCGGGTAAGCGAAGCGCCACCCGGCTTTGCATTTAAATCCACGACAAGAAGCCCCATATATGAAGAATGCAACGTTCTACCTTCTGGACAACGACACCCATCAGGATGGCCTCAGCGCCGTTGAACAGCTGGTGTGTGAAATTGCCGCAGAACGTTGGCGCGCAGGTAAACGCGTACTGATTGCCTGTGAAGATGAGCAGCAGGCGATTCGCCTGGATGAAGCGCTATGGGCGCGCCCGCCGGAAAGTTTTGTTCCGCATAACCTGTCGGGCGAAGGTCCACGCGGCGGGGCTCCGGTCGAAATAGCCTGGCCGCAAAAGCGCAACAGCAGCGCGCGCGATATTCTCATTAGCCTGCGGACAGACTTTGCAGATTTTGCCACCGCTTTCACAGAAGTGGTAGACTTTGTCCCTTACGAAGAATCCTTGAAACAACTGGCGCGCGAACGCTATAAAGCGTACCGCCTGGCCGGTTTTAACCTGAATACGGCAACCTGGAAATAATGGAAAAGACATATAACCCACGCGATATCGAACAGCCGCTTTACGAGCACTGGGAACAGCAGGGCTATTTCAAGCCTAACGGCGACGAAAGCAAAGAGTCCTTCTGCATCATGATCCCGCCGCCGAACGTCACCGGCAGTTTGCATATGGGGCATGCTTTCCAGCAGACCATCATGGACACCATGATCCGCTACCAGCGCATGCAGGGCAAAAACACCCTGTGGCAGGCGGGGACTGACCACGCGGGTATCGCGACCCAGATGGTGGTTGAGCGTAAAATTGCCGCTGAAGAAGGTAAAACTCGTCACGACTACGGTCGCGATGCGTTCATCGACAAAATCTGGCAGTGGAAGGCAGAATCCGGCGGCACCATTACCCGTCAGATGCGCCGTCTCGGCAACTCCGTGGACTGGGAGCGCGAGCGCTTCACCATGGACGAAGGCCTGTCCAACGCCGTAAAAGAAGTGTTCGTCCGTCTGTACAAAGAAGACCTGATTTACCGCGGCAAACGCCTGGTAAACTGGGACCCGAAACTGCGCACCGCAATTTCTGACCTGGAAGTGGAAAACCGCGAGTCCAAAGGCTCCATGTGGCACATCCGCTATCCGCTGGCCGACGGCGCAAAAACCGCAGACGGTAAAGATTACCTGGTGGTGGCGACCACCCGTCCGGAAACCCTGCTGGGCGATACCGGCGTGGCCGTTAACCCGGAAGATCCGCGCTATAAAGATCTGATCGGCAAATTTGTGGTGCTGCCGCTGGTGAACCGCCGCATTCCGATTGTGGGCGACGAACACGCCGACATGGAAAAAGGCACCGGCTGCGTGAAAATCACCCCGGCGCACGACTTCAACGACTATGAAGTGGGTCGTCGTCACGCCCTGCCGATGATCAACATTCTGACCTTCGACGGCGATATCCGCGAAAGCGCAGAGGTGTACGACACCAAAGGCAACGAATCCGACGTTTACTCCAGCGAGATCCCGGCGGAGTTCCAGAAGCTGGAGCGCTTTGCCGCACGTAAAGCCATCGTAGCCGCCGTTGATGCCCTCGGCCTGCTGGAAGAGATTAAGCCTCACGATCTGACCGTGCCGTACGGCGACCGTGGCGGCGTGGTTATTGAGCCAATGCTGACCGACCAGTGGTACGTCCGTGCCGACGTGCTGGCGAAACCGGCTGTGGAAGCGGTTGAGAACGGCAGCATCCAGTTCGTGCCGAAGCAGTACGAAAACATGTACTTCTCCTGGATGCGCGACATTCAGGACTGGTGTATCTCCCGTCAGCTGTGGTGGGGTCACCGCATCCCGGCATGGTACGACAACGAAGGCAACGTCTACGTTGGCCGTAGCGAAGACGAAGTGCGTCAGGAAAATAACCTGAGCGCTGACGTGGCCCTGCGCCAGGACGAAGACGTGCTGGATACCTGGTTCTCCTCCGCGCTGTGGACCTTCTCTACCCTCGGCTGGCCTGAAAACACCGACGCGCTGCGTCAGTTCCATCCTACCAGCGTAATGGTGTCCGGCTTCGACATCATCTTCTTCTGGATTGCCCGCATGATCATGATGACCATGCACTTCATCAAAGACGAAGACGGCAAGCCGCAGGTTCCGTTCCATACCGTCTACATGACCGGCCTTATCCGCGACGACGAAGGGCAGAAGATGTCCAAGTCCAAGGGCAACGTGATTGACCCGCTGGACATGGTTGACGGGATCTCCCTGGAAGACCTGCTGGAAAAACGTACCGGCAACATGATGCAGCCGCAGCTGGCTGAGAAAATCCGCAAGCGTACCGAGAAGCAGTTCCCGAACGGGATCGAATCTCACGGTACCGACGCCCTGCGCTTCACCCTGGCGGCGCTGGCCTCTACCGGCCGCGACATCAACTGGGACATGAAGCGTCTGGAAGGTTACCGTAACTTCTGTAACAAGCTGTGGAACGCCAGCCGCTTCGTGCTGATGAACACCGAAGATCAGGATTGCGGCTTCAACGGCGGCGAGATGACTCTGTCTCTGGCAGACCGCTGGATCCTGGCGGAATTTAACCAGACGGTGAAAGCCTTCCGCGAGGCGCTGGACAGCTACCGCTTCGATATCGCAGCGGGCATTCTGTATGAATTCACCTGGAACCAGTTCTGCGACTGGTATCTGGAGCTGGCGAAGCCGGTCATGAACGGCGGTTCTGAAGCAGAGCTGCGCGGCACGCGCAACACGCTGATTACCGTCCTGGAAGGCCTGCTGCGCCTGGCGCATCCGGTTATTCCATTCATCACCGAGACCATCTGGCAGCGCGTGAAGGTCATTGCGGGCATCAACGCCGATACCATCATGCTGCAGCCGTTCCCGGAATTCGATGCGGCTAAGGTTGATGAAGCCGCGTCAGCGGATACCGAGTGGCTGAAGCAGGCGATCGTTGCGGTACGTAACATCCGTGCCGAAATGAACATCGCCCCGGGTAAACCCCTGGAGCTGCTGCTGCGCGGTTGCAGCGACGCTGCCGTTCGTCGCGTCACCGAGAACAACACCTTCCTGAAAACCATGGCGCGTCTGGAAAGCATCACCGTGCTGCCTGCCGATGACAAGGGTCCGGTTTCCGTGACTAAAATCATCGACGGTGCGGAGCTGCTGATCCCGATGGCGGGCCTGGTCGACAAAGACGCAGAGCTGGCGCGTCTGGCGAAAGAAGTGGCGAAAGTCGATGTGGAAATTGGCAAAATCGAAAGCAAGCTGGCGAACGAAGGCTTTGTTGCCCGCGCGCCGGAAGCGGTCATCGCCAAAGAGCGTGAGCGTCTGGTTGCCTTCGCCGATGCGAAGACCAAACTGATCGAGCAGCAGGCCGTTATCGCGGCCCTGTAATGCTTTTACCCCTTACGCTTCAGGGCGTAAGGGGTAACCTTCCTGAAAACTCCTCGCTTGCACTCCCTTTTCTGCGGTGCTATTAACAGCAACTGTGTGTCAATTTTTGTAATGAGTAATGCTATGAGCGTGATTACCCCCGTCGCGACGACGATGCGTCGGATCACTGAGCAGGACAATCCGGCTATCGCCGCCGTTATCCGCACCGTTTCTGCAGAGTTTGGGCTGACGGCGGATAAAGGTTACACCGTTGCCGACCCGAATCTTGACGAACTGTTTAAGCTGTACAGCCAGCCGGGCCACGCCTACTGGGTCATTGAGCAGGACGGCCAGGTTATGGGTGGCGGCGGCGTTGCGCCGCTGAGCTGCAGCGAGCCGGATATCTGTGAGCTGCAGAAAATGTATTTCCTGCCGTCGGTTCGTGGACAGGGTCTGGCGAAGAAGCTGGCGCTGGTCGCCCTGGAGCACGCGCGCAATCAGGGTTTTAAACGCTGCTACCTCGAAACCACCGCCTTCCTCAAAGAGGCCATCGGCCTGTATGAACATCTGGGCTTTGAGCATATCGATGCGCCGCTGGGCTGCACGGGCCACGTCGACTGCGAAGTCAGAATGCTGAAAAGTCTGTAAGTTTCGTTCCTGCCCCCTTCTGTTAAGCGGCTGTAAATTGAATGCTCTACACTCTCAGTTCACACCACAACGGGGGAAATACGATGTCGAAGATAAAAAGCTACGCCGCACCGCAGGCGGGTGCAGAACTTGAGCTGTACGAGTACGATGCGGGCGAACTAAAAGCAGAAGACGTCGAAGTACAGGTTGATTACTGCGGGGTCTGCCACTCAGATCTCTCGATGATCGACAACGAATGGGGCTTCTCCAGCTATCCGCTGGTTGCCGGGCACGAAGTGATTGGCCGCGTCGTCGCGCTCGGCAGCGCCGCGCAGGACAAAGGGCTGAAGGTTGGTCAGCGCGTGGGCATTGGCTGGACAGCACGGAGCTGCGGCCACTGCGACGCCTGTATCAGCGGCAACCAGATCAACTGCCTTGAAGGCGCAGTGCCCACCATCCTGAACAAGGGCGGTTTCGCCGATAAGCTGCGCGCCGACTGGCAATGGGTCATCCCGCTGCCGGACAGCATTGATATTGAATCTGCTGGTCCACTGCTGTGCGGCGGGATCACCGTCTTTAAACCGCTGTTGATGCACCACGTCACCGCCACCAGCCGCGTGGGCGTGATCGGTATCGGCGGTCTGGGCCACATCGCCATCAAGCTGCTGCACGCGATGGGCTGTGAAGTGACGGCGTTTAGCTCGAATCCGGCGAAGGAAAAAGAAGTGCTGGCAATGGGCGCGGACAAAGTCGTGAACAGCCGCGATCCGGACGCGCTGAACGCGCTGGCTGGGCAGTTTGACCTGATCATCAACACCGTGAACGTCGATCTCAACTGGCAGCCGTACTTTGAAGCGCTGGCCTACGGCGGTAACTTCCACACCGTGGGTGCGGTGATGAAGCCGCTGCCGGTTCCGGCCTTTACCCTGATCGGCGGGGATCGCAGCGTGTCAGGCTCCGCGACCGGTACGCCATACGAGCTGCGCAAGCTGATGAAGTTTGCCGGCCGCACCAAAGTGACGCCGACCACCGAGCTGTATCCAATGTCGAAAATTAACGAAGCCATCCAGCACGTGCGCGACGGCAAAGCCCGTTATCGCGTGGTGTTGAAAGCGGATTTCTGATGTGAGTTTGCCGGGTGGCGGCTTCGCCTGACCCGGCCTACTTTTGCTACTGTGCCAATGTATTAAACACTTCCGCCACCGCGACCGCCCCCGGGTCCATTACCCCATCCAGATTCTCTTTATTCACATACGATGAGCGCCCTGCTCCGGCTTTCGCCATTTTCGCCGTTGCCTCCGCTCCCTGCTGCGCAGCCTGCGCTGCCGCCTGAAGATCTTTTTTCTTCAAGGCTTCCAGCGCCGGTTGCAGCGCATCGATCAGCGTACGATCGCCGAGATCTGCCCCGCCATACTGCTTCATCTGCGCCAGTCCGCTCAGCAATGCTTCAGGTAGCGGCTGTCCGTCGTGAAGCTTTTGCCCCGCCGCCGTGAAGAAGATCGACATGAGTACACCGCTCGATCCGCCCATCACCGTGGCCAGTCGTTCCCCCACCAGCAACAGCAGCTTAGGCACGTCATTCAGCGGGAGAGTGTTTTCTTCCAGGCGCTGCGCAATATCCCGTGCACCTTGCGCAAACGTAGAGCCGGTATCGCCATCGCCCACTTTGGCATCCAGCGCATTCAGGCGGTTTTCAAGCTGTATGAGCGTCTTCGTCACCTGTGAAACAGACTCCTTCACCTGCGGATTGTCGGACGCGACATATTCCACGCTATCGTGAATAGCGCTTTGCGGAACGGTACGCAGAGGGGCAAACGCCACAGGCTTCTGCCAGCCCAGCGTCTCGACCTCGGCGTGAATCGCCTTTTCAAAGTAATCGTTGAGCTTTAGCAGCGTCAGAGAAAAGCCCTTCATATCCAGCGCGCTCACCAGCGGCGCAGGGCCAATCAGGTACGCAATATTCTCTTTCAGCGCTGAATGTGCCAGCTCTTTGGTGAGCAAAGCCATCTCCAGCGCGGACACGCCGCCGAGGTTGTTGATCAGCACCGCGAAACGCCCCTCGCCCGCCTGCGCTTTGAGCGGCGTCACCAGCGTGTCGATAATCGCTTTGCTGTTTTGCGTATCAACCACCGAGGCACCCGGCTCCCCGTGGATCCCCAGCCCCAGCTCGACATGGCCCTGCTTGATGCGCCCCTCTTCATCGTCGCTGCCCGGCAGGTTGCAGGTTTGCATCGCAACGCCCAGGCTCCAGAGGTTATCGCAGGCCTGCTGCGCAATATCCCGCACCTCGCTCAGCGATTTTCCTTGCTCCGCTGCATAGCCCGCAATCTTGTGCACCAGCGCCGTGCCGGCAATGCCGCGCGGCTGCTTGTTGTCGGGCAGCGCGATATCGTCCGCCACAATCACCATCTCGACCTTCAGGCCGTAGCGTTTGGCCTTTTCTGCTGCCAGGCCAAAGTTAAGCCGGTCACCGGTATAGTTTTTGACGATCAGCAGGCAGCCACGATCGCCCGTCACCGCCACAATAGCGTTCAGCACCGCATCCACGCTCGGGGAGGCGAACAGATCGCCACACACTGCCGCCGTCAGCATGCCTTTACCGACAAATCCGGCGTGCGCCGGTTCGTGCCCGGAGCCACCGCCGGAGATCACCGCCACGCGGCTTTTATCCCAGTCGCCGCGGGCGACAACCCTGATAGCTGGATCGATATCAAGTTTGACGAGATTCGCATGTGGCGCAGAAAGCAGTATGCCTTCAATGGCGTCGTTGACCAGCTGTTTGCGATCGTTAAAGAAGAATCTGGACATTGTTTTCCACTATTTTATGAACCGTATGCAAAAGCATAGTCCGCGCTGGACAATGCGCCGCAAAGTCAGCAATTTACTCAACCATTTTGCCGTCAGGTTGCCTATACTCCACCCAGGACTAAGAGAGGAAGCGCATCATGAGTACACCATTGTTAATTGCCCGGACGCTGGAAAAAGAGCTGTATCTACTGCCCGCGATGGCGAACCGCCACGGTCTGATTACCGGCGCCACCGGCACAGGGAAAACAGTCACTCTCCAGAAGCTAGCGGAGTCACTTTCAGAGATTGGCGTGCCGGTCTTTATGGCTGACGTAAAAGGCGATTTAACCGGTGTGGCTCAGGAGGGTACCGCTTCTGAAAAACTGCTCGAACGACTGAAGAATATTGGCATTACGGACTGGACGCCGCACGGCAACCCGGTGGTGGTCTGGGACATCTTCGGTGAGAAAGGCCACCCGGTACGCGCCACCGTTTCCGATCTCGGCCCGCTGCTGCTGGCCCGCCTGCTCAACCTCAACGACGTGCAGTCCGGCGTGCTGAACATCATCTTCCGTATCGCCGACGATCAGGGGCTGCTGCTGCTCGATTTCAAAGATCTGCGCGCCATTACCCAGTACATCGGCGATAACGCCAAATCTTTCCAGAACCAGTACGGCAATATCAGCAGCGCCTCTGTCGGTGCCATTCAGCGTGGGCTACTGACGCTGGAGCAGCAGGGCGCCGAACACTTCTTCGGCGAGCCGATGCTGGACATTAAAGACTGGATGCGCACCGACAGCAGCGGCAAAGGCATCATCAACATTCTGAGTTCAGAGAAGCTCTACCAGATGCCAAAGCTTTACGCCGCCAGCCTGCTGTGGATGCTCTCCGAACTGTACGAGCAGTTACCGGAAGCGGGCGATCTGGAAAAACCCAAACTGGTCTTCTTCTTTGACGAAGCACACCTGCTGTTTAACGACGCGCCGCAGGTGCTGCTGGATAAAATTGAACAGGTTATCCGCCTGATCCGCTCCAAAGGGGTCGGCGTCTGGTTTGTGTCGCAAAACCCGTCGGATATTCCTGACAATGTGCTGGGCCAGCTTGGTAACCGCGTGCAGCACGCCCTGCGCGCCTTTACGCCGAAGGATCAGAAAGCGGTGAAAGCCGCCGCGCAAACCATGCGTGCCAATCCGGCCTTTGATACCGAAGCCGCGATTCAGGCGCTGGGCACCGGTGAAGCGCTGATCTCGTTCCTGGATGCCAAGGGCAGCCCGTCCGTGGTGGAACGCGCAATGGTGATCGCGCCCTGCTCGCGCATGGGGCCGGTTACCGACGATGAACGTAACAGCCTGATTAATCACTCCCCGGTGTACGGCAAGTATGAAGACGAGGTGGATCGAGAGTCTGCGTTCGAGATGCTGCAAAAAGGGGTACAGGCAACCACCGAATCGCAGGATGCTCCACCCGCTAAGGGCCAGTCAGTCGCAGTGGATGACGGCATTCTCGGTGGGCTAAAAGACATTTTGTTTGGCACAACCGGACCGCGCGGCGGCAAGCGCGACGGCGTGGTACAGACTATGGCGAAAAGCGCCGCGCGGCAGGTCACCAATCAGATTGTGCGCGGCATGCTGGGGAGTCTGCTAGGCGGCCGCCGTCGGTAGACGGGGAACCCACGGGCGGCCCAGCGCCGAACCCTGTACGCCGTTTTCCTGAAGATAGCGGTCGATTTCCACCATCCCCGTCCACCGGTTCTCGCACCAGAGCGGTGCCAGAAGCGTTGGACGGCGGGCGCTGGCGGAGATGCGGTGGTAGACAATCTCCGGCGGCGTGTGGCGAATCATCTCTCCCGCCGTCACCGTATAGTCGTCGAGCTCGATACTGCTTAACCGCCCGGCTTCCCAGGCTTTCGCCATTATGCTTCCCTTCACGATATGCAGCGGGTGCAGCTTAATGCCGTCTACGCCGGTTTCAACGACTTTTTCCAGCGTCTCCAGGCTGTGCTGCTGCCCTTCTCCGGGCAAGCCGACAATCAAATGCGAACAGACTTTCAGGCCACGCTCGCGGGCGAGACGCGTGGTGCGCTGGTAGCAGGCGAAATCATGCCCGCGATTGATACGGTGCAGGGTTTTATCGTGCGCGGTCTGCAGGCCCAGCTCCAGCCAGATCTCATAGCCCTTCTCTCTGTACTCGCTAAGTAAATCCAGCACCGCCTCCGGTACGCAGTCCGGGCGCGTACCCACGCACAGCCCGACAATGTTCGCCTGAGCAACCGCCTGCTGATACATGGAACGCAGCACCTGCACCTCCGCCCACGTACTGGTGTAGGCCTGGAAATAGGCCAGATACTGCTTCGCGCGGTTCACCAGGCTGGCCTGATGGGCGAGCTGTTCCGCGATGGATTTATGCTGCTGGGCTTCGTCAGCAAACGACGCAACGTTACAGAAGGTGCAGCCGCCGCGCCCGATGGTGCCGTCGCGGTTCGGGCAGCTAAAGCCGCCGTGCAGCGTCAGCTTATGCACCTTTTGTCCGTACCGCTGCAAAAGATCCCCACCAAACATATTGACTAATTTCTGTAACTGCATAATCTGATAGACCGTCCCGAAGAAAGGGGACAAGCCTGCCATTTTTAGCCTCTGTCGGCGATGACCTGGATCAATCGCCCTGGACGGCCTTTATCCATTTGAATAAATAATCACGATTACCGAGATTTCATTCACCCGCCACGTAATTACTTTTCCTTATGTTCTGATGGTTTTTTTCATTTATAGCGCCAGGACTGAAAAACAGTGATTTTATGCGGGTTCGAAGACTGCGCCAGATTATTATTCTGCCATAAAACCGCATTTCAGCACGCTGCATCAATAATACCGCTTTCATATAGTGAGTCAGATCACACTCCCCTGCACCTTCCTGGCGCTTTCAGTGGTTGTAAAATTAGTAAAATAACCAATAAAAACAAAATGATAATTACGCTTTAGCACATTTTTGTATAAATAAGATTGCCATTTGACCTGTGTACCAATTCCCGATAAGTTGGAAATCCGCTGGAAGCTTTCTGGATGAGCGGCCTGCTCATCATATTTATGCAGTAATTGAGATTCCCTCTGAAGCAAGTCCTCAAACTTGTTTACCTGCGCGAAAGGATGAAAAAGAGGGCGAATGCGAGGTCCGCGTATGAAACGCTAACCCCGTCGCCATGCTCTTTCTGCGCCTGTGCGCCACGGTAAAGTTCAGTGGGAAGCCCGACGAGCCTGGGGAGGTTCACTGATATGTTGTACGATAAATCCCTTGAGAAGGATAACTGTGGTTTCGGCCTGATCGCCCACATAGAAGGCGAACCTAGCCACAAGGTAGTGCGTACCGCTATTCACGCACTGGCCCGTATGCAGCACCGTGGCGCCATCCTGGCCGATGGTAAAACCGGCGACGGTTGCGGCCTGCTGCTGCAAAAACCGGATCGTTTCTTCCGCATCGTGGCGGAAGAGCGCGGCTGGCGTTTAGCCAAAAACTACGCTGTCGGCATGCTGTTCCTGAATCAGGATCCTGAAAAGGCTGCCGCCTCACGCCGCATCGTTGAAGAAGAACTTCAGCGCGAAACCCTGTCGATTGTCGGCTGGCGCGATGTGCCAACCAACGAAGGGGTACTCGGTGAAATCGCCCTCTCCTCGCTGCCTCGTATTGAGCAGATTTTCGTTAACGCGCCTGCGGGCTGGCGTCCGCGCGATATGGAACGCCGTCTGTTTATCGCCCGTCGCCGCATTGAAAAACGTCTCCAGGACGATAAAGAGTTCTACGTCTGTAGCCTCTCTAACCTGGTGAACATCTATAAAGGTCTGTGTATGCCGGCTGACCTGCCGCGCTTCTACCTGGACCTGGCGGACCTGCGTCTGGAATCGGCCATTTGCCTGTTCCACCAGCGCTTCTCCACCAACACCGTTCCACGCTGGCCGCTGGCTCAGCCGTTCCGCTACCTGGCGCACAACGGCGAGATCAACACCATCACCGGTAACCGTCAGTGGGCGCGTGCTCGTACCTATAAGTTCCAGACCCCGCTAATCCCTGATCTGCACGATGCCGCGCCGTTCGTGAACGAAACCGGCTCTGACTCCAGTTCCATGGATAACATGCTGGAACTGCTGCTGGCAGGCGGGATGGATATCGTGCGCGCCATGCGTCTGCTCGTGCCGCCGGCCTGGCAGAACAACCCGGATATGGATCCGGAGCTGCGCGCGTTCTTCGACTTTAACTCCATGCACATGGAGCCGTGGGACGGCCCGGCGGGCATCGTGATGTCCGACGGTCGCTTCGCTGCCTGTAACCTGGACCGTAACGGTCTGCGTCCGGCGCGCTACGTCATCACCAAAGACAAGCTCATCACCTGCGCCTCTGAAGTGGGGATCTGGGATTACCAGCCTGACGAAGTGGTCGAGAAAGGCCGCGTCGGTCCGGGCGAGCTGATGGTGATCGATACCCGCGGCGGCCGTATTCTGCACTCTGCGGAAACCGATAACGATCTGAAAAGCCGCCATCCGTATAAAGAGTGGATGGCGAAAAACGTCCGTCGCCTGGTGCCGTTCGAAGATCTGTCTGACGACGAAGTGGGCAGCCGCGAGATGGACGACGATACCCTCGCAAGCTTCCAGAAGCAGTTTAACTACAGCGCGGAAGAGCTGGATTCGGTTATTCGCGTGCTCGGCGAAAACGGCCAGGAAGCGGTCGGCTCGATGGGTGACGATACCCCGTTCGCCGTGCTCTCCAGCCAGCCGCGCATAATTTACGACTATTTCCGTCAGCAGTTTGCGCAGGTGACCAACCCGCCAATCGACCCGCTGCGTGAAGCCCACGTGATGTCGCTGGCCACCAGCATCGGCCGTGAGATGAACGTCTTCTGCGAAGCCGAAGGCCAGGCGCACCGTCTGACCTTTAAATCGCCGATCCTGCTGTACTCTGATTTTAAACAGCTCACCACCATGACCGAGGAGCACTACCGCGCCGACACGCTCGATATCACCTTCGACGTGACCGAAACGAGCCTCGAAGAGACGGTAAATGCGCTGTGTGACAAAGCCGAGCAGATGGTGCGTAACGGCACCGTTCTGCTGGTGCTGTCTGACCGTAACATTGCGAAAAACCGTCTGCCGGTGCCTGCGCCAATGGCGGTGGGGGCTATCCAGACGCGTCTGGTCGACAAGAGCCTGCGCTGCGACGCCAACATCATTGTGGAAACCGCCAGCGCCCGCGATCCGCACCACTTTGCCGTGCTGTTAGGCTTTGGTGCGACGGCGATCTATCCATACCTGGCCTACGAAACGCTGGCCCGCCTGGTAGACACCCGCGCCATCGACAAAGATTACCGCACGGTGATGCTGAACTACCGTAACGGCATCAACAAAGGCCTGTACAAGATCATGTCCAAAATGGGCATCTCGACCATTGCCTCTTACCGCTGCTCGAAGCTGTTTGAAGCGGTCGGCCTGCACGACGACGTCGCCAACCTCTGCTTCCAGGGCGTGGTCAGCCGCATCGGCGGGGCCGGTTTTGCTGACTTCCAGCAGGATCTGGTGAACCTGTCGAAGCGCGCCTGGCTGGCACGTAAGCCGCTGGAACAGGGCGGCCTGCTGAAATACGTTCACGGCGGCGAATATCACGCCTACAACCCGGACGTGGTGCGCACGCTGCAACAGGCGGTACAGAGCGGCGAATACAGCGATTATCAGCAGTATGCCGAGCTGGTGAACAACCGTCCGGCAGCGACGCTGCGCGACCTTATTGCCCTCAATCCGGGCGATGAAGCGGTCAGCGTTGACGAAGTTGAGCCAGCGTCCGAGCTGTTCAAACGCTTCGATACCGCGGCGATGTCCATCGGCGCGCTGAGCCCGGAAGCGCACGAAGCGCTGGCGGAAGCCATGAACAGCATCGGCGGCAACTCCAACTCCGGCGAGGGCGGTGAAGATCCTGCCCGTTACGGCACCAACAAAGTGTCGCGCATCAAGCAGGTGGCGTCCGGCCGCTTTGGCGTAACCCCTGCCTACCTGGTTAACGCCGATGTGATCCAGATTAAGGTCGCTCAGGGTGCAAAACCGGGTGAAGGCGGTCAGCTGCCGGGTGATAAAGTCACCCCGTACATCGCCAAACTGCGCTACTCGGTGCCGGGCGTGACGCTGATTTCCCCGCCGCCGCACCACGATATCTACTCTATCGAGGATCTGGCGCAGCTCATTTTCGACCTGAAGCAGGTCAACCCGAAAGCGATGATCTCCGTGAAGCTGGTTTCCGAGCCGGGCGTCGGCACCATCGCCACCGGCGTGGCGAAAGCCTATGCGGATCTGATCACCATTGCCGGCTATGACGGCGGCACCGGCGCAAGCCCGCTCTCCTCCGTGAAATACGCGGGCTGCCCGTGGGAGCTTGGCCTGGTGGAAACCCAGCAGGCGCTGGTGGCTAACGGTCTGCGTCACAAGATCCGTTTGCAGGTGGACGGCGGTCTGAAAACCGGCCTCGACATCATCAAAGCGGCGATTCTGGGTGCGGAAAGCTTCGGCTTCGGTACCGGTCCTATGGTGGCGCTCGGCTGTAAATACCTGCGCATTTGCCACCTGAACAACTGCGCAACCGGCGTTGCAACCCAGGACGAGAAGCTGCGTAAGAATCACTATCATGGCCTGCCGTTCAAAGTGACCAACTACTTTGACTTCATCGCCCGTGAAACCCGCGAGCTGATGGCGCAGCTGGGCGTGAAGCGTCTGGTGGATCTGATTGGCCGTACCGACCTGCTGAAAGAGCTGGAAGGCTTCACCGCCAAGCAGCAGAAGCTGGAGCTGTCTAAGCTGCTGGAAACGGCTGAGCCGCATCCTGGCAAAGCGGTTTACTGCACCGAGAACAACCCGCCGTTCGACAACGGCGTGCTGAACGCGCAGCTGCTGCAACAGGCGAAGCCGTATGTGGACGAGAAGCAGAGCAAAACGTTCTGGTTTGATATCCGCAACACCGACCGTTCTGTCGGCGCGTCCCTCTCCGGTTACATCGCGCAAACGCACGGTGACCAGGGGCTGGCGTCGGATCCGATTACCGCGCACTTCAGCGGTACCGCGGGCCAGAGCTTCGGCGTGTGGAACGCCGGCGGCGTTGAGTTATACCTGACCGGCGATGCCAACGACTACGTCGGCAAAGGCATGGCGGGCGGTCTGCTGGCGGTGCGTCCTCCGGTCGGTTCAGCCTTCCGCAGTCATGAAGCCAGCATCATCGGCAACACCTGTCTGTACGGTGCGACCGGCGGTCGTCTGTTTGCCGCGGGCCGTGCGGGCGAGCGTTTTGCGGTGCGTAACTCCGGTGCCATCACCGTGGTGGAAGGCATCGGCGATAACGGCTGCGAATACATGACGGGCGGAATTGTGTGCGTCCTGGGTAAAACCGGCGTGAACTTTGGCGCCGGCATGACGGGCGGTTTTGCCTACGTGCTGGATGAAGACGGTGAGTTCCGCAAACGCGTGAACCCGGAACTGGTGGAAGTGCTGGACGTTGATTCGCTGGCCATTCACGAAGAACACCTGCGCGGTTTGATTACCGAACACGTGCAGCATACCGGTTCTTCGCGCGGCGAAGAGATCCTGGCGAACTGGCCAGCGTTCTCTGCGAAATTCGCGCTGGTTAAGCCGAAGTCCAGCGATGTTAAAGCCCTGTTGGGTCACCGTAGTCGTAGCGCAGCAGAGCTGCGCGTGCAGGCGCAGTAAGGAATTCAGATGAGCCAGAACGTTTACCAGTTTATCGACCTGCAGCGTGTTGATCCGCCAAAGAAACCGCTGAAGATCCGTAAAATTGAATTTGTTGAAATCTATGAGCCGTTTTCAGAAGGCCAGGCCAAAGCACAGGCAGACCGCTGCCTGTCCTGCGGTAACCCTTACTGCGAATGGAAATGTCCGGTCCATAACTACATTCCGAACTGGCTGAAGCTGGCCAACGAAGGGCGTATTTTTGAAGCCGCCGAGCTGTCTCACCAGACCAACACCCTGCCGGAAGTGTGCGGCCGCGTGTGTCCTCAGGATCGCCTGTGCGAAGGCTCCTGTACGCTGAACGACGAGTTTGGCGCGGTGACCATCGGCAACATTGAACGCTATATCAACGATAAAGCGTTCGAGATGGGCTGGCGTCCGGATATGACCGGCGTGCGTCAAACCGACAAGCGCGTGGCGATCGTCGGCGCGGGTCCGGCAGGCCTGGCCTGTGCGGACGTGCTGACACGCAACGGCGTGAAGGCGGTGGTTTTTGACCGTCACCCGGAAATCGGCGGTCTGCTGACCTTCGGTATCCCGGCCTTCAAGCTTGAAAAAGAGGTGATGACCCGCCGCCGTGAAATCTTCACCGGCATGGGCATTGAGTTCAAACTCAACACCGAAGTGGGCCGCGACGTGCAGCTCGACGATCTGCTGAAGGATTACGACGCCGTGTTCCTGGGCGTGGGTACCTATCAGTCCATGCGCGGTGGTCTGGAGAACGAAGATGCGCCAGGCGTTTACGACGCGCTGCCGTTCCTGATTGCTAACACCAAACAGCTGATGGGCTACGGCGAAACTGCCGACGAGCCGTTTGTCAGCATGGAAGGTAAACGCGTTGTCGTGCTGGGCGGTGGTGATACCGCGATGGACTGCGTGCGTACGTCCATTCGTCAGAACGCAGCGCACGTCATCTGTGCTTACCGTCGTGACGAAGAGAACATGCCGGGCTCTAAGCGCGAAGTGAAAAACGCGCGTGAAGAGGGCGTGGAGTTCCAGTTCAACATCCAGCCTCTGGGCATTGAAGTGAACGCCAACGGTAAGGTAAGCGGCGTGAAGATGGCGCGTACGGAGATGGGTGCGCCGGATGCGAAAGGCCGTCGTCGTGCGGAGATTGTGGCTGGCTCTGAGCACGTGATCCCGGCCGACGCCGTGGTGATGGCGTTTGGTTTCCGCCCTCACAGCATGGAGTGGCTGGCGAAGCACAGCGTAGAGCTGGACTCACAGGGCCGCGTGATTGCGCCGGAAGGCAGCGACCACGCCTTCCAGACCAGCAACCCGAAAATCTTCGCCGGTGGCGATATCGTTCGCGGTTCAGACCTGGTGGTTACCGCGATTGCCGAAGGACGTAAAGCGGCTGACGGGATCATGAACTTCCTGGAAGTGTAAGCCCCTCTGACTCCCCGGCAGAAGCATAAAGCGGAACGCCGGGGAGCCTGTTTTCAGTAACCTCCCCTTCAGTTAACGATACCCATTTCCCCACAAATGCAGCGTAAACCCCGGACGTAAACGTTTGCATTGTCGAAAAAAATGGATATTATGCGGCGGATTTTTTGGCCAAAATTCAAGGAGGCGTTGTGTCGCAAGATAACAATTATAGCCAGGGCCCCGTCCCTCTGACGGCGCGGAAAGGCGTGGTTCCACTCACTTTTGTGATGTTAGGGTTAACGTTTTTTTCCGCCAGTATGTGGACCGGAGGCACGCTCGGTACCGGTCTTTCCTATAATGATTTCTTCCTCGCAGTTCTCTTCGGCAATCTCCTCCTCGGTATTTACACTGCTTTTCTTGGCTACATTGGCGCAAAAACCGGCCTCTCAACCCATCTTCTTGCGCGTTACTCGTTCGGTATAAAAGGTTCCTGGCTTCCCTCCATGCTTTTAGGCGGTACGCAGGTAGGATGGTTTGGCGTCGGCGTAGCGATGTTTGCCATCCCGGTGAGTAAAGCCACGGGCATCGACGTGAACATCCTGATTGCGGTTTCCGGCCTGCTGATGACGTTAACCATTTTTTTTGGCATCTCGGCACTGACGATTTTATCCATCATCGCCGTACCCGCTATCGTCATCCTGGGTAGCTATTCCGTCTGGCTGGCGGTGGACGGCGTGGGAGGGTTGGATCACCTCAAATCCATTGTGCCGCAGACGCCGCTCAACTTTTCCAGCGCGCTGGCGCTGGTTGTAGGTTCGTTTATCAGCGCAGGCACGCTGACCGCCGACTTCGTCCGCTTTGGCCGCAATGCTAAAGGTGCCGTTCTGGTAGCGATGGTGGCATTTTTCCTTGGCAACTCGCTGATGTTTATCTTCGGTGCGGCAGGCGCTGCTGCCGTAGGACAGGCCGATATTTCTGACGTGATGATCGCCCAGGGACTGCTGCTGCCGGCGATTGTCGTTCTCGGCCTGAATATCTGGACCACCAATGACAACGCGCTGTACGCCTCTGGTCTGGGTTTCGCCAATATTACTGGCCTTTCCAGCCGTACGCTGTCGGTGGTGAATGGCATTATCGGTACGCTGTGCGCGCTGTGGCTATACAACAACTTCGTTGGCTGGCTGACCTTTCTGTCGGCAGCGATTCCGCCGATTGGCGGGGTGATTATCGCCGACTACCTGATTAATCGCCGCCGCTATGCCAGCTTCGACCACGCAAAATTTGTGTCCGTTAACTGGATTGCCATTTTCTCGGTCGCCCTGGGCGTTGCTGCCGGGCACTACATTCCGGGAATTGTCCCCGTTAACGCAGTATTGGGTGGCGTCTTCAGCTATTTGGTGTTAAACCCATTCGCCAAACGTACCCTTGCCAATCCTTCGGAGGCTTCCCATGCAGAATAATTCCCTCACTATCCGTCAGGCCCGTTTGCAGGGGCAGGAGGGTTTATGGCAGATCACGATTGAGGACGGACGCTTCAGCCGTATCGATCCTCAGGAAACCGCCTCTGCGCCAGTCGGTCAGGTGCTGGACGCCGAATGCGGGCTGGTTATCCCTCCTTTCATCGAACCGCATATCCATCTGGATACAACGCAAACGGCGGGTGAACCGAGCTGGAACCAGTCAGGCACCCTTTTCGAAGGCATCGAGCGCTGGGCCGAACGTAAGGCGATGCTCACCCACGAAGACGTTAAAGCTCGCGCGATGCAAACCCTGAAGTGGCAGATCGCCAACGGCATTCAGTACGTACGTACTCACGTTGACGTCTCGGACCCTACCCTTACGGCACTGAAAGCCATGCTGGAGGTGAAGCAGGAAGTCGCCCCGTGGGTCGATATGCAAATTGTGGCATTCCCGCAGGAAGGCATTCTTTCTTATCCGAACGGTGAAGCACTGCTTGAGGAAGCAGTGCGTTTAGGGGCGGATGTCATCGGCGCAATCCCGCACTTTGAATTTACGCGTGAATATGGCGTGGAGTCGCTGCATAAAACGTTTTCCCTGGCCAGAAAGTACGACCGCCTGATCGATGTCCACTGTGACGAAATTGATGATGAACAATCGCGCTTCGTTGAAACCGTTGCAGCCCTGGCACATCGTGACGGAATGGGTTCGCGCGTGACCGCCAGCCATACCACGGCGATGCACTCCTATAATGGCGCGTATACGTCCCGGCTGTTCCGCCTGTTAAAAATGTCAGACATTAACTTCGTGGCAAACCCGCTGGTTAACACGCATTTGCAGGGCCGTTTCGATACCTATCCCAAACGCCGCGGCATTACACGCGTCAAAGAAATGCTGGAAGCGGAGATCAACGTCTGCTTCGGTCATGACGACGTTTTCGATCCGTGGTATCCGCTGGGAACCGCGAATATGCTTCAGGTTCTGCATATGGGACTGCACGTTTGCCAACTGATGGGTTACGGGCAAATAAACGATGGGCTTAACCTGATCACTACCCACAGCGCGAAAACGCTTAATTTGCAGGACTATGGCGTGCGCGTTGGGAATTCAGCAAACCTGGTGATCCTCCCGGCAGAGAATGGGTTTGATGCCGTTCGTCGCCAGACGCCGGCACGATACTCTGTTCGCCACGGCAAGGTGATTGCCGAGACGGTGCCCAGCCAGACAACCTTGCACCTGACGCAGCCGGAAGCGGTGACGTTTAAGCGCTAATTCTGGGTTGGAAACCGCGTGGTAAACGTCATCGCGTACATAAAGATATCCTCACGGCGGAGCTAACGCCCTGCCGCTTTTTCCAGCGGATTAACTTTTGCTTTTGGCTAAAGCGCTTTTATCGCCGCCAAACGGGACGGCTCCGCTGAGAGGTTTACCGTCGATGGCGTCGTGGGTTCGAATCGCCTCCGGCCGCAGCCAGTGCTGAACGCGGGACGGCATATCCAGTCCAATCAGCAGGATCACCACAAAGGTCAGGCCGAAGGAGAGCGATCCCAGGGCTGTGCCCAGCGCCATATTCTGCGACAGCAGCGCGCCAATCACCGGGGCGATCGCCCCGCCCAGCGCCCCGACGTTATAGGTAAAGCCCAGACCCGCCGCACGCTGGTCGGTGTCGAAATAACCGCCGATGAGTTTCGGTAAGATCCCCGAGATCCCCTGCCCTAGCATCTGCTGGAAAAAGAGCAGCAGGCCCAGCACCCAGACATTTGCGCCACCGATCGCAAAGACGGGAACGATCAGCAGCTGTGAGGCCAGCAGGCTACAGACGTAGGCCTTCCGAGTGCCCAACCAGTCGCCGAGAAAACCACCCACGCAGCAGCCTACAGCCGCGCCGAAGCCGCTAAAGAACAGCACCTTCGCCACCGTTGACGGATCATAGGCCAGATCGGTTTTCAGATACGTGGGTAATAGCGCCTGAATCGGCCAGGAGTAGAGGAAAGCGAAGAGCACGACAACCATCAGCGTGACGCCCGTAGGCCAGCGTTTACCGCTGCTTTGCACCATAAAGCTGATAAACACAATGGCGCACAGCAGGCCGAGAATAACCACCAGCCCGGCGTTGTTGAGTTCGCCGGCAAAGCAGAACCACAGCGCCGTGCCGGCAAACAGCGTCATCGCCATATTGATCAAGCGGTATTTGCCGCGATAAAGAATATCAACCATTGTACGTACCGGCGCCTGACCTTCGTGCTTCGCTTTCCAGTCTTCAGCCTCCGGAATATTTTTCCGCAGCCACAAGGCAAAGACGATGGGCAGGATGCCGATAAAGAACAGCGCTCGCCAGCCCCAGACGGGCACGACAAGGCTGTAGACCTGGGCCGCAACCACGGCACCGATGGAGAAGCCAGAAATCAGAAAACCACTCGCCTTATTGCGCAGGTGTTTCGGCCAGCTTTCGATGACGTAGGTTGCGCTGGAGCCGTATTCCCCCGCCATCCCCATACCAATCACCATGCGGGCGATAAACAGGGTGACGTAACCCGGCGCAAAACCGCAGGCCAGCGTACCGCAGGAGAAGAGTACGATGCTGGTTATCATTGCCAGCTTGCGGCCATAGCGGTCGCCCATGGCGCCCAGCAGCAGGCCGCCGAACCAGCGCGAAATAAAGGCCGCCGAAATGAGGCTCGCCGCTTCCACGGTCGTGAGGCCAAATTCACTTTTAATTTCTGTCAGGACTAAGGCAATCAGGACAAAATCGAAGCCATCAAGCAGATATCCCAGCCAGGCGGCAGAGAAGGCGCGCCACTGAGGGCGGCTTAGATGACGGTACCACGGGATGCTTTGGGTAGACTTACTCATTTCACTCTCCCGACGATTTCTCTGTCGTTTTACCGGATGGCGGCTGCGCCTTATCCGGCAGTGCGTTAGCATTTTTCCGCCATTAACTGCTCCGCAAGCGCCTTCAGCGCCGGCACGAATTTCTCGTCTACAGGGGCAAACGGTTTACGGCACAGCGGCACGGACACCACGTCCATGTAGTGCAGAACCGTTTTCAGACCACGGAAGACCCCGGTTTTGATCAGCAGGTCGATGACCTTGTTGCATTCGCTTTGCAGGCGCTGTGCGGTGGCGTTATCCCCCTCACGAACCGCGTTGGCGATAGCCCGGTAGCGCCAGCCCATAATGTTGTAGGTGCTGCCGATCCCCCCGTCCGCGCCGGCCAGCAGGCCGGAGGCAAAGATTTCGTCATAGCCGTTGTAGAGCACCAGATCCGGATGCTCACGGCGGATCTGCTCCATCTGGAAGAGATCGCCGGAGGTTTGTTTTAACGCGCCGACGCCGGGCAGCGTCACCAGAGTGTTGATCTGATCCAGGCTTAGCTTCACGCCGCTTAACGCCGGGATGTTGTAGACCACCATCGGCAGACCATCCGCCGAATCAATAATTGCACGGTAGTGATCGCAATGTTCTTCAAAGCTAAAGGGGTAATAAAACGGCGTGACGGCGGACACGGCGTCAAAGCCCAGGCGGGCAGCGGCGGTGGCCAGCTGCTGGCTTTCCGCAGTGCTCACGCAGCCAACGTGGGCAATAAGCGTGATTTTTCCTTTCGCCTCCTCCGCCACGATCTCCATCACCTGCTCGCGTTCAGAAAGGCTTTGGACAAAGGCTTCCCCCGTTGAACCGCCGACATAAAGCCCGTCGATGCCCTGCGCAATATTGAATTGCACCAGACGGCGCAGGCTCTCCTTATCCAGCGCCTGCTGTTGGGTAAACGGAGTCAGAAGTGCGGCCATTACGCCGCGAAGTTGCGTTGCCATAGATACCTCAATCATTCGTGTATTTGTTATAACGATATACCTTTATACCTGTTATACCAGATCAATTGAGCAGCAGTAGAATACAGAACGCTTATATTGCGATCTGCTTCACTAAAGGATCGTTACTTTTTAGCTTTTGAATGCTGGCCGAAGGCGTGCCAGGTAGCGGAAACGCTGTTGAGGTGAGTTTGCAACGCCCGATCGGCTTCATCGGGATCGCGGCGGCGGATCGCGTCAACGATCGCGATATGCTGGCGATAGCTGGCTGCGTTATGTTGATAAAGCTCTGCATCCGGCACTTTAGGACGCGCCGCGATTAGCCAGTCGAGCAGCGCAACGTGGATCGCGTTGAAGATTGGGTTGCCGGGGATCTCCGCCAGCACGCGGTGAAAATCGACGTCGGATCGAATGAACAGCGCGTTGTCATCCAGGGACTGGCTGTTGATCTCCAGCGCTTTCGTCAGCCGCGCAATCTGATCGTCCGTGGCGTACTCTGCGGCATAACGCACGAGGCTGGATTCAAAGAACAGACGGAGCTGCTCAAAATGGGCAATACCACCGGGCTGGGTCAGAAAATCTTTCGCCATCCCCGACAGCTCGCTGATGATGGTATCGGCAGACGGCAGGGTGACGCGGGCGCGTTCACCGTTGTTAATCTGTACCAGACCTTTACGCTTCAGCGCCGCCAGCGCTTCGCGCACCGAGGGGCGGCCCACGTTGAAGAATGCCATCAGCTCGCGCTCGGAGGGCAGTTGCTCTCCCTGGGCAAATTCCTTCCGGCGGATCATCTGCTCCAGCTCTTCTTCCACCATATCCGACAGCTTTTTGCGCGTCAGCGGTCGGCGACGCAGGCTGCGGCCAAGGGTTTCATCTGAGTTTTCAGCGTTACGATCGGTCGGTTTCATTGCAGTCCGGTGCCATTGAAGGAAAACGCTGCATCATAACACAGGAAATTAGAGGGGGCGAAAATGGGCAGAAAGCAAAACAGGCCCGTCGGGCCTGTTTGTTTATTTCACAACGCGCAGTGCGGGACGACCACCGCGCGGTGGCGGTTCATCATCGGGACCCTCGTCGTCGTCCTGACGATCGGGCTTGTCACCATCAATCACAGACATTACCGGGTCGCTTTCGCGTTCATCGGATGCCTCATCGTCATTCAGGCTGGCAACCTCTTCATCATACGCCGCTTCCGGCTCGAACATGGTGCCTGCACCGTTTTCACGGGCGTAGATAGCCAGAACCGCAGCCAGCGGAACGGAAACCTGACGCGGCACGCCGCCGAAACGCGCATTAAAGCGCACTTCGTCGTTTGCCAGCTCCAGGTTACCCACTGCACGTGGCGCAATATTCAGTACAATCTGTCCGTCGCGTGCGTATTCCATTGGAACCTGCACGCCCGGCAACGTCACATCCACAACCAGGTGCGGCGTGAGCTGGTTATCCAGCAGCCATTCATAGAAGGCGCGCAGCAGATACGGACGGCGTGGGGTAAGTTGTGACATTTCCACAGTCATTAGCCTCGGCCGAGACGCATTTCACGTTCCGGTTCAGTTAAAGATGCCAGGAAAGAGTCGCGCTCAAATACGCGAGTCATATAGCCTTTCAGCTCTTTTGCGCCAGGGCCGCTGAACTCAACGCCCAGAATTGGCAGACGCCACAGCAGCGGGGCCAGATAGCAATCCACCAGGCTGAACTCGTCGCTCAGGAAGAACGGTTTCTGACCAAACACAGGGGCAATTGCCAGCAGCTCTTCACGCAGTTGCTTACGCGCAGCGTCGGCTTCAGAAGCGGAGCCGCTGGTAATGACGTTCATCAGCGAGTACCAGTCTTTTTCGATACGCTGCATGTACAGGCGGCTTTCACCACGCGCAACAGGGTAAACAGGCATCAGCGGCGGATGCGGGAAACGCTCATCCAGATATTCCATAATGATACGGGATTCCCACAGGGTCAGCTCGCGATCCACCAGCGTCGGTACGCTTTGGCTCGGGTTGAGATCGATCAGATCCTGAGGCGGGTTATCCTTTTCCACATGCTCGATCTCAAAACTGACACCCTTCTCGGCCAGCACGATACGAACCTGATGGCTATAAATGTCAGTAGGACCAGAAAACAGCGTCATTACCGAACGTTTGTTGGCAGCGACAGCCATGAAAACCTCCAGGTATATTCAGAATTTTTACTGCTACCGGCCCAACGGGGCCAGCCAGATGAAGTATCGCCCATCCCAGAGAAGACACATTGTTCAAGAATCGAACAAAAATCGAGTATTCACCGATATTTGGGCAGAAAATTGGATGATAGTTTACCAGATTTTGATGGCTTTGTGGTGAGGGGATGCCGGAAATGTGGAAAAAGAGAAGATATATGAAATGTTACTGTGGATAACCTGCGCATTATCCATAAAAAAAACCCGCCGAAGCGGGTTTTTCGCCAATCGTTCTGCGTAAGCAGAATGGATTAACGTTTGGAGAACTGTGGACGACGACGTGCTTTACGCAGACCCACTTTCTTACGTTCAACCTGACGCGCGTCACGAGTAACGAAGCCAGCTTTACGCAGTTCAGAACGCAGGGATTCGTCGTACTCCATCAGAGCGCGGGTGATACCGTGACGGATCGCACCTGCCTGACCGGAGATACCACCACCTTTAACGGTGATGTACAGATCCAGTTTTTCTACCATATCAACCAGTTCCAGCGGCTGGCGAACTACCATGCGGGCAGTTTCGCGACCGAAGTACTGTTCCAGAGAACGCTGGTTGATTACGATTTTACCACTGCCCGGTTTGATGAAAACGCGAGCTGCGGAACTTTTGCGGCGACCAGTGCCGTAGTATTGATTTTCAGCCATTGCCTATAATCCCGATTAGATGTCAAGAACTTGCGGTTGCTGTGCCGCGTGGTTGTGCTCGTTGCCTGCGTAAACTTTCAGTTTACGGAACATAGCACGACCCAGCGGGCCTTTTGGCAGCATGCCTTTAACCGCGATTTCAATCACACGCTCAGGACGGCGGGCAATCATCTCTTCAAAGGTCGCTTCTTTGATACCACCGATGTGGCCGGTGTGGTGGTAGTACACTTTGTCAGTACGCTTGTTGCCGGTAACAGCAACTTTGTCAGCGTTCAGAACGATGATGTAATCACCGGTATCAACGTGCGGAGTGTATTCCGCTTTATGCTTACCGCGCAGGCGACGAGCCAGTTCAGTAGCCAGACGGCCCAGAGTTTTACCGGTCGCGTCAACAACATACCAGTCGCGCTGTACGGTTTCTGGTTTAGCTGTAAAAGTTTTCATTAAAAGCTTACCCAAATAATAAGTTACACGTTGGTGAACACCCAAACGTTTAGTCAGTTGAGGTTCACACGACAAAGTCCGGCAAACCTACCCCTTCGAATAGCACATGCCGACACATAGAAAGTTTCGGGAAAAAAACCTTCTCGTAACGTGGGGTCGCAAGATTATAGAGAAGTTGAGGTCAAAGATCGACCCTTAAATGTGATTTGGAATGGGTTTTTCGGGGGGCGCGTTTGTGCGGTCTGGTGCCCTCACTCCCAGCCCCTCTCCCCGTGGGAGAGAGGAGCATTGATTAGGGCATATGCTCACGCTTGAGATACTCTTCGCTCTGCATCTCTTGCAGGCGCGAGAGGCAGCGCTGGAACTCAAACTTCAGCCGCTCGCCCTGGTAGATCTCATATAAAGGCACCTCGGCGCTGACGACAAGCTTGACGTGGCGCTCGTAAAACTCGTCCACCAGCGCAATGAAGCGCCGCGCTTCGCTCTCCATCAGCCGCGTCATCACCGGCACATCCAGCATCATCACGGTGTGGAACAGGCGCGAAAGCGCAATATAGTCATGCTGGCTGCGGGCATCCACGCATAGCGTCGCAAAAGAGACCGCCAGCGTCTGGTTTTCTACGCCAAGGGTAGGTAACGGGCGATGGTTAATCTCTAGCGTCGGTGCGTTTTCGCGTTTTGCGCCCGCCAGCGCCAGCCAGAGTTTATCCATCTCGCGAGCGGTATCGGCGTTTAACGGCGAAAGCCACAGGTGCGCCTGCGTTAACGTGCGCAGACGATAATCGACACCGGCATCGACATTCATGATGTCGCAATGCTGTTTGATAGCATCAATGGCCGGCAGGAAACGCGCCCGCTGCAGGCCGTTGCGATAGAGTTCATCCGGCGGGATATTCGACGTGGCAACGAGCGTGATCCCGCGGGCAAACAGCGCTTTCATCAGCCCGCCTAACAGCATGGCGTCGGTAATGTCAGAAACAAAAAACTCATCGAAGCAGAGCACGTCCGTTTCCGCCTTGAACCTGTCAGCCACAATCTCCAGCGGATCGCTTTTGCCCTGCAGCGCTGTCAGCTCTTCATGCACCCGCAGCATAAAGCGATGGAAGTGGAGGCGCTGTTTACGCTCCCCCGGCAGGCTGAGATAAAACAGATCCATCAGCCAGGTTTTTCCGCGACCGACGCCGCCCCACATATATAAACCGCGCACCGGAGCCTGAGCCTGCGGCGCTTTTTTGCCGAGCAGTCGGCCAAACGCCGCTTTGAGCCCACCACTCTGTTCTACTTCAGCAGGTTTTGCCGTGAGCGCCTGATAAATCATCTCCAGACGGTTTACCGCCTCACGTTGAACGTCATCAGGCTGATGAGTACCCTCATTCAGGGCCAGTTGATATCGCGATGCAGGGGACAGGATTTGCATAATCTTATTGTTATTCCTTCAATTAATGCTCATCAGCAGGCGTGACTGATGAAAAAAAGGCCGTTCTACACTACGCGATGATACGTCAGGATTCCACTTCTGCGGAAATAGCGGTTATAGTGGCATTATCAGGCACAGGCAGGAGCCGAGCCAACACCCTACGGAACAACAAGACAACGGGAGAAGTTCATGACCTGGGAATATGCGCTAATCGGTTTAGTCGTCGGCATCGTGATCGGTGCTGTGGCCATGCGTTTCGGTAACCGCAAATTGCGTCAGCAGCAGTCACTGCAGTACGAACTGGAAAAGAATAAAGCAGAGCTGGAAGAGTATCGCGAAGAGCTGGTCAGCCACTTTGCCCGTAGCGCCGAGCTGCTGGACAACATGGCGACCGACTACCGTCAGCTGTATCAGCATATGGCGAAAAGCTCCAGCAGCCTGCTGCCGGAAATGACCGCGGAGACTAACCCGTTCCGCAACCGTCTGGCCGACTCAGAAGCGGGTAACGATCAGGCTCCGGTTCAGATGCCACGCGACTACTCTGACGGCGCGTCCGGCCTGCTGCGCGGTGGCGCAAAACGCGATTAATCGCACAACATAAATATATTTTACGGGCGCATCTCTTGCGCCCGTCCTTTCTTCCCGTCCCCAGCTATTATTTAGTCAAACACCTCATTGTTCAGCGGTATAAAATTCAATAACATCATCATGATTTTGGGCCGTTCTTCTTTCATTCCAGGATACGAGAGTCAGCATCAATGAAGAAAAAAAACCAGCTGTTGAGCGCTATAGCGTTAAGTGTCGGGTTATCTCTCTCGGCGTCCTTCCCTGCCGGTGCGGCGCTGCCTTCGCAGGTGCCGGGACAGGCAGCCACTCCCAGCCTCGCGCCAATGCTGGAAAAAGTGTTGCCCGCGGTCGTGAGCGTTCAGGTAGAAGGCACGGCGGTTCAAAGCCAGCGCGTACCGGAAGAACTGAAAAAATATTTTGGCGATGAGTCCCCCAACCAGCAGGCTCAGCCTTTTGAAGGCCTGGGCTCTGGCGTCATCATTGATGCGGCTAAAGGCTATATTCTGACCAACAATCATGTCATCAGCCAGGCCGATAAAATCAGCGTCCAGCTGAACGATGGTCGTGAATTTGATGCCAAACTGATTGGCGGCGATGATCAGAGCGACATCGCGCTATTGCAGGTGCAGAACCCGAGCAACCTGACCCAGATTGCCATTGCGGATTCCGACAAGCTGCGCGTCGGTGATTTTGCCGTCGCCGTGGGCAACCCCTTTGGTTTAGGTCAAACCGCCACCTCCGGCATAGTCTCGGCGCTGGGACGCAGTGGCCTGAATCTGGAAGGTCTGGAAAACTTCATCCAGACCGATGCCTCAATCAACCGGGGCAACTCCGGCGGGGCATTACTCAACCTTAACGGCGAGCTGATTGGCATTAACACGGCAATTCTGGCTCCGGGCGGCGGCAGCATTGGGATTGGCTTTGCGATCCCGAGCAATATGGCTAAAACGCTGGCGCAGCAGCTAATCCAGTTCGGCGAAGTCAAACGTGGACTGCTGGGTATTAAAGGCATGGAGATGAGCGCGGATATCGCGAAAGCGTTCAATATCAACGTGCAGCGCGGTGCGTTTGTCAGTGAAGTGCTGCCAAACTCCGGCTCGGCAAAGGCAGGCATCAAATCGGGTGATGTGATCGTCAGCCTTAACGACAAGCCGCTGAGCAGCTTTGCTGAACTGCGTTCGCGTATCGCCACTACCGAACCGGGGGCCAAAGTGAAGCTGGGCCTGATCCGTGACGGTAAGCCGCTGAATGTCGAAGTGACGCTGGATAAAAGCACCTCGTCCTCTGCCAGCGCGGAGCTTATCGCCCCGGCGCTGCAAGGGGCAACGCTAAGCGATGGGCAGCTGAAAGACGGTACGAAAGGCATTCGCCTGGACACCGTCGAGAAGAGCAGCCCTGCCGCGCAGGCCGGATTGCATCAGGAAGATGTCATCATTGGCGTGAACCGCAATCGCGTGCAGTCCATTGCCGAACTGCGCAAGGTGCTGGAGAGCAAACCGGCGGTCATTGCCCTGCAGGTCATGCGTGGCAATGAGTCTATCTACATTCTGTTGCGCTAAGCATTTGCGATCCCGGACATCACCGCTGCGTGTGATGTCCGGATAACTCATGTTATGCTGCAAATCGTTCCTTTTTTCACGACACGCGCATCATGCTTTTAAAGCTCTTACGTTCCATTGTCATCGGTTTGATTGTCGCTGGCCTGCTGCTGCTGGCGATGCCGTCTTTGCGTCAGTTTAATAAGCTGTCTGCCCCCCAGTTCGACAGCACGGATGAAACGCCGGCGACCTATAACCAGGCCGTTCGCCGTGCCGCCCCTGCCGTGGTTAACGTTTATAACCGCGGCCTCAACAGCTCAGCACATAACCAGCTTGAGATCCGCACCCTTGGCTCCGGGGTGATTATGGACGAGCGCGGCTACATTATTACGAACAAACACGTGATCAACGATGCCGACCAGATCATCGTCGCCCTGCAGGATGGCCGCGTGTTTGAGGCGTTGCTTGTGGGTTCAGACAGCCTGACCGATCTGGCCGTGCTGAAGATTAACGCCACGGGCGGATTGCCGGTCATTCCGATCAACCGTAAACGTACGCCGCACATCGGCGATGTGGTGCTGGCGATCGGTAACCCGTACAACCTGGGCCAGACCATCACGCAGGGAATTATCAGCGCGACCGGTCGAATCGGCCTCAACCCGTCAGGACGGCAGAACTTCCTGCAAACGGATGCGTCAATCAACCACGGCAACTCCGGCGGCGCGCTGGTCAACTCGCTGGGCGAATTGATGGGCATCAACACCCTCTCGTTCGATAAAAGCAACGACGGCGAGACGCCGGAAGGGATCGGCTTTGCTATTCCGTTCCAGCTGGCGACCAAGATTATGGATAAGCTGATCCGCGACGGACGCGTGATCCGCGGCTATATCGGTATCGGCGGGCGCGAAATTGCGCCAATGCATACTCAGGGCGGCGGTATCGATCAGATTCAGGGCATCGTCGTCAACGAGGTGGCACCGGGTGGCCCGGCGGCTAACGCGGGCATTCAGGTTAATGATGTCATCGTGTCGGTCAACGGCTCGCCGGCAGTCTCTGCCCTGGAGACGATGGACCAGGTGGCCGAAATTCGCCCTGGCTCGATCATCCCTGTGGAAATCATGCGCAACGATAAGAAAATGACGCTGCACGTGACGATTCAGGAATATCCGGCAACAAATTAGCCCCATAAAAAAACCGAAGCGCTTACTGGCTTCGGTTTTTTTGCCGGGTAGCGCTAACGCTTACCCGGCCTACGGGAGACACTTCGTTTTACTTGTTAACGAACTCTTCACCCAGAGTGATATCTTTCTTCAGCGTGTCCAGCATGCCTTCCATCGCGTTTTGCTCAAACGCGCTCAGCGTACCGATAGGCTTACGCTCTTCAATACCGTTTTTGCCCAGCAGCAGCGGCTGAGAGAAGAAGCGGGCATGTTCGCCGTCGCCTTCAACGTAAGCACATTCAACAACGCCTTTCTCGCCCTGCAGGGCGCGAACCAGTGACAGACCGAAACGTGCAGCCGCCTGGCCCATAGACAGGGTTGCAGAACCGCCACCCGCCTTCGCTTCCACCACTTCGGTGCCCGCGTTCTGGATTCGTTTGGTCAGGTCAGCCACTTCCTGCTCGGTGAAGCTCACGCCCGGGATCTGGGACAGCAGAGGCAGAATAGTCACGCCAGAGTGGCCGCCGATAACCGGCACTTCCACTTCTGTTGGCTGTTTGCCTTTCAGCTCAGCAACGAAGGTGTTGGAACGGATGATATCCAGCGTGGTCACGCCGAACAGTTTGTTTTTGTCGTACACACCCGCTTTCTTCAGCACTTCGGCTGCGATAGCAACGGTGGTGTTCACCGGGTTAGTGATGATACCGATGCATGCTTTCGGGCACACTTCAGCGATCTGCTGCACCAGGTTTTTCACGATGCCCGCGTTGACGTTGAACAGGTCTGAACGATCCATGCCTGGCTTACGCGCCACGCCTGCAGAAATCAGGACCACGTCAGCACCCTGCAGCGCAGGACGCGCATCTTCACCGGAGAAGCCTTTGATTTTTACAGCGGTCGGGATGTGGCTCAGGTCAACCGCCACGCCTGGGGTTACCGGAGCAATATCGTACAGGGAGAGTTCTGAGCCTGAAGGCAGTTGGGTTTTCAGTAGTAGGGCAAGCGCCTGGCCGATACCACCAGCAGCGCCGAGGACTGCGACTTTCATCCTAAACTCCTTATTATGGTTAACTTAAGTATCTGTAAATCCGTTGCCGCGACCTTAAATCAGCATGTCTTTAATTACAATTTTCGAAGCTAAAGAATTTGAGGTCACACGACTTTATCTCTCACCAGAAAGCTATCTGACGACAGATGGCAACGAATTAAGAGGTGGTTACAATACACCCTGCCACGCCACCAAAACAACATCATTTTGATAACATTTAATTTACTTTTAAGCTTATTTGCGCGGCGTGACCCAGGCATGTTTTCTGATAACGAAATCTGATAAAATCACTCCCTTTCATAACATTATTTCAGCCTGCCGTTGAGCAGATAATTTGCATAAAAATTCATCCACATGCATAATAATGTTGTTTCTTTCGTCATATTCCGGGTGACTTATGCGAAGCTCGTCTAAGCAAGAAGAATTGGTAAAAGCGTTTAAGGCGCTACTTAAAGAAGAGAAATTCAGTTCTCAGGGAGAAATTGTTCAGGCGCTGCAGGAACAAGGCTTCGATAACATCAACCAGTCGAAAGTCTCCCGCATGTTAACCAAGTTTGGCGCGGTGCGTACCCGCAACGCCAAGATGGAGATGGTCTATTGCCTGCCGGCTGAACTTGGCGTGCCGACCACCTCCAGCCCGCTCAAGAATTTGGTTCTTGATATCGACTATAACGACGCCGTTGTGGTCATCCACACAAGCCCGGGTGCCGCGCAGCTGATTGCCCGCATGCTGGACTCGTTAGGTAAAACAGAGGGTATTCTCGGCACCATTGCCGGTGATGACACCATCTTTACCACCCCGGCTAGCGGTTTCTCCGTGAAGGATCTCCACGAAGCGATTCTGGTTCTGTTCGAACAGGAACTGTAATGCGCCCTCCCCCGTAGCGCCGCTGCGGGGATCATTCTGCTCTCGCATCATTTCCCCCTTTATTTCACTGCCCTTGCTTTGACGATTAGTGCTTTTTACCACTCATTAACATTCATCCAGTGAATAGCAATCCCGTAAATCGCACAAAAAATCAAAAAGCATTATCCCTATGATTTTCTTATAAATACCAGCAAAAATTGCTCATAAAACACCCAGCATTATGCAATTAGGTTATAAAAAAAAGCGTGTTTAACACGTAATAACAAGGGAAACCATTAGTCTGGTATTAATTTTTTACGTTATTAGTGTATACTTGATTTTGTGATGAGGGTCACGAAACAAGACCCCACTAAAAAATTCGACGAGGTAAGAATCATGAAAATCAAAACTACTGTAGCGGCGCTGAGCGTCCTGTCTGTCCTGTCCTTCGGTGCTTTCGCGGCTGACGCTATTAATGCTGACCAGGCGCAATCCCGTGAGGCAATCGGTACGGTTTCTGTCGGCGCTGTTGGCACGTCTCCAATGGACATGCATGAGATGCTGAACAAAAAAGCGGAAGAAAAAGGTGCGTCATCCTATCGCATTATCGAAGCGCGTTCCGGTGACCACTGGCACGCCACCGCCGAGCTGTACAAATAAGTTTAAGTAATCACTGAAGACATAACTCTCCACTCAACGGCACCAGGCATAAAAATAGCAGTTCAACCCTTCTCGCCGTTGAGCAAAAACCTGTTCAGGAGTAAAGACTATGAAAACCAAATTGATCATCGCAACCCTGGGTCTGGCATCCGCTCTCTCTTTCGGCGCAAGCGCAGCCGTACAGCAAGTGAATGCCGATCAGGCACAAAATCTGCAGCCAATGGGCAGCGTCTCCGTGACGTCAGTCACCGGCTCCCCGATGGACATTCGTCAGGAACTTGCCGCCAAAGCTGAAAAAGCAGGCGCCAGCAGCTATCGCGTCACCGAACTGAATCAAGGTGACCACTGGCACGCCACGGCTGAACTGTATAAATAAACCCTCGTCGTATCTCATCATACGACTTGCCCCTGGCCTCGTGGTCAGGGGCTTTTTTCATTTAATGCCGCGCGTTAAAGCGAAGCTGTCCTTCAAGCTCTTCCTCCGCTTCATCGAAGAGTAATATCAGCGCGCCGAAACGTCTGCGCAGCTTATCGGGCAGATGGATAAACTCAATCTCCAGCGGTAGCGGCAGCATGCTGCCGGTGACCACGTCCCACAGCGTATCCAGATTGGTCACGCTTTCCCGTTCAAGATCAAACGCCCGGATAAATTCCCGATAAAAGTCTTCCTGACTGTCGATTTCGTCAAAATCAAAAGTATAGGTTTTCATTGCCAGCCACCCAGTCCAGGCGGGCGGCAGATGCCGCCCAGTCTATTATAATCCCCCGATATGCAGGGTTTTAACTTCCAGATACTCTTCCAGCCCCAGCACGGATCCCTCACGTCCAAGACCGGACTCTTTTACGCCGCCGAAAGGCCCCAGCTCGGTGGAAACGGCGCACTCGTTAATGCCAATCATCCCGCTCTCGATGGCCTGTGAAACGCGGAAAACCCGGGAAAGGTTCTGGGTGTAGAAGTAAGCTGCCAGCCCGTAAGGCGTGTTATTCGCACGCTGGATGACTTCATCTTCCGAGGTGAAGCGGAAACACGCCGCAACCGGACCAAACGTCTCTTCTTCTGCCAGCTTCATGCCTTCGTGACAGTCGCCCAGCACGGTTGGCATCCAGAAATTACCGCCCAGCGGATGGGGTTTGCCGCCCGCCAGCACGGTCGCCCCTCGTGTGACAGCATCTTCAACATGCTCACGGACCTTGTCGACCGCGGCGGATTCAATCAGCGGCCCGACGACGACGCCGTCCTCAAGGCCATTCCCCACCTTAAGGGCATTAACCGCATCTGCGAGCTTATTCACAAACTTGTCGTAGACGGTTTCCTGAATGTAGAAGCGGTTCACGCTGACGCAGACCTGCCCGGCATTGCGGAATTTATTGGCGATCGCGCCTTTTACCGCAGCCTCGATGTCGGCATCCTCAAAGACGATATACGGAGCATTTCCCCCCAGCTCCATCGAGACTTTTTTCATGGTTTCTGCGGCGTTGCGCACCAGCGTTTTGCCGACGGAGGTCGAACCGGTAAAGGAGATTTTACGCACGTCGTGGCTTGCCATGATCGCATCGCTGATTTCATGGGTATTTCCGGCCACCGCGTTGAGCACACCGTCGGGCACGCCCGCCTGTTTTGCCAGCGTCAGCAGCGCAAAGGCGCTGAGCGGCGTGTTATTGGCCGGTTTGATGACACCGGTACACCCGGCTGCCAGCGCCGGGCCTAGCTTGCGGGTGAGCATCGCCATCGGGAAGTTCCACGGCGTGATGGCCGCGACGACGCCGATGGGTTCACGGGTCGCCAGAATGCGCGAGCCGGGCTTGATTGGCGGAATAATTTCACCGTTCGCGCGCTTGGCCTCTTCGGCAAACCACTGGATAAAGCTGGCGGCATACTCCACTTCCCCTTCCGCCTCTTTCAGGGGCTTGCCCTGCTCGGTGGTCATTAACCGCCCGAGCCAGCTTTTATTTTCAATAATCAGTTCGTACCAGCGGTACAGAATCGCCGAACGCTCTTTCGCGGTTTTGGCACGCCATGCCGGGAAGGCTTTGGTGGCCGCTGCGATCGCTTCTTCGGTTTGCGCTTTACCCGCTTTCGCAACTTTAGCGATGACCTCACCGGTCGCGGGGTTCAGCACATCAAACGTTGTGTCCAGCGTTTTCCAGATGCCGTCGACCAGATAGCCGGTCTGAAAAAGGGTGTTGTCCTGAAGCGCCTGAGTCGTCATGTGTCCTCCCTTCCTGAATGTAAGTACGTGCTGGAATAAGTATAGCCACAAAAAAACCGGCGCTTTTGGCGTCGGTTTTTTTACTTCAGTCAGTTATCCGTGAGGGCATTCTGGTAGCGATGCAGCATAAACACCAGCCGCCCTACCGGCTCGGTCACCTGTGGAGGCGCTTGCCAGTGCTTGAGCTTTTCCTGATAAATATCCAGTTCTTCAAGCAGTTGGGTAAAGTAACGACGGCGTTTGTCGTCACTGCTGGCGGAAAGCACATGGTCGGCGGTACGACGCAGCTGACGGTGGAAGGCCGAGAGATCGTCGTTAATCGGCACCGGCGCGTTGCGCAGACGCTGGTGCGCGATGATCATGGTTAACGCCAGGCGGAACTTCGCTATGTCGCCCGGGAACTTGTTCAGCAGTAAAAACAGCTGCTGGTAGAGCGCGGGCAGGTGGTTCTCTTTACGACGCGCGGTATTGGTAGTCATCGACGACACGGCAGCCGATACAAACTGGTTCAGCAATACGCGCCCCGTCCGCGCCTGCGAGTTATCCCGAACCAGCAGAATCACCATCATCGCCAGGAAGCAGCCCACCAGCTGACCCAGCGCGCTGTCGAGGAACTGGCTGAAGTGGAAGGTCATCGGGTTATCCAGCACGATGATGTTAATCGTACTCGCCAGCGCCCCCAGCGATCCCAGGCGGCGCTTTTGCACTTCAATGCCGATAAAGAACGCCATCACCGCCAGGCTAATACAGAGCAGCAGCATGCTCTGTTGCGTCGACGGGATGATGACCAGGAAATAGAGCGCGCCTATCGGCAGCGCGGCGATGGTGCCGTAGAGGAAATCAATGGCGACCATGCGCGGGTTAGGCAGACGCATCGCCAGTGCGGTCACGACGGCAATCATCACCATCGCGCCGCTGCCAGACGTCCAGCCCGTCCACAGCCAGAACAGCGTGCCGAGCATACAGGCAAGCGTGGTACGCCAGAAGTTGACCATCGCGTGATGGCGCTCGGCAGACTCCGCCTTGATCACCACTTCGCCCTGGAGCACCTCTTCTTCCGCCGCGCTGATTTTGGTGTTACCGATCACGCCGCGCTTAAGCAGCAGATAGCGCGTTGCGGCTCCAACCCAGGTGTAGATCGTCACCGGCGTCTCGCGCTCCCCGGTCCAGGCAATCACCCGGCGCATGCGCTTAAGTTGCTTATGCACGTCCTGCACGGTCTCTACCGGCTCGGCAAACAGTTCGCGGAACGTATCGGTGACCGCTTCCGGGCGGGTGTTCTGGATAAGATAGGTTTCGCACGCCTGGGTAATCAGCGTTAAGGAGACGGTATTCAGGGCTTTAAGGCGACGATTCGCCCGCGCCCAGCGAGACGACTCCATATTGAGGTTGCTGCGCATCCCTTCCAGCGCCTGCGTACGACGAACCAGCCCGCTCCAGGCTTTATCCACCTCTTCGCTGTCGCCGTGTTTAATGCACAGCTGCATCAGCTGGTACTGGGCAACGATCAGCGCGTCCAGCTCGCGATCCACCTCTTGCTTGATCGAGCGCGGGGAGAAAAGCAGGTCAGCCACGATCGCGCAGACAATACCAATCACAATCTCGCTGCAGCGCTCCACGGCAAACTGCGGCGCGAGCAGCGGTTCGCTTTGGATGGTGATGACAATGATCAGCGCGGTATAGCCCGCCAGCCCCCAGGCGTAGGAGTTCTCCACTTTTACCAGAGACGAGACCCAGGTGCAGAAGCCTGCCCAGATGCAGCACACCATTAGCATCAGCAGCGGCGTGCGGATCATCAGAATAATAATGGTCAGCGCCGCGAAACAGCCGATAAACGTCCCGATGATACGTAGCATCCCGCGATAGCGGATCGCACCAGAGTAGGGTTCTCCACCCGCGGCGAAGGCAGGGCCCGCCGCGACAATCGCGGCGGTCAGCACCGCCCAGCGAGGGGTTTCAAGCTGGAAGTGGAAGCCAACGAACAGCGCCAGCACGATGGCGCACGCCAGCTTCACGGCGAAGCGAATGTGCTGGCTGGCGATGGAAAAGATACCCATGGCGATTAACCAAACTCGCGCAGGCGATGGGCAATTTTACGGAAGAGGGAGTCCTGGCTGGCATCCCGATCTTTTTCTCCGGTGATCACCACCGTCGCCGTGGTACCCGCTGGCCACAGGTTGCCCTGCTGCTCATCCAGATGAATACGTACCGGCACGCGTTGCGCCAGACGCACCCACTCCAGGTTAGAATCCACCGTCGCCATCCCTTTGGCATCGTTAGAGCTGCTGGAGTTGGTTACCCCTGCGGCGACGCTGTCGACGGTACCTTTAAAGACGCGGTTGCTGCCAAGCGGCGTGACTTCTGCGCGATAACCCGGACGAACGCCCTCCAGCTTGGTCTCTTCCATATAGGCGAGCACGTAGAAGGAGTTCTGTTTAACCAGCGCCACGGCGGTTGAGCCACGGGTGATAAACTCCCCGGCATAGACGTTCAGGTTGGTCACCCAGCCATCGGCCGGCGCGCGGATCACGGTACGCTCCAGGTCGAGCTTCGCCAGATCGCGCGTTGCCTGCGCTTTCGCTAACTGGTGCAGCACGGTTTGCAGCACGTTGTTGGACTGGTCAATCTCTTCGCGGGACATGGCCTGAACGCCCAGCTGGTTACGACGGCCTGCCTCACGGCGTTTCTCTGCGGCCAGCGCCTGGTAATAGGCCACGTCTGCTTCTGCTTCCTCCAGCGCCTTCTGGTAACGAGGCTGGTCGATGGTGAACAGGACCTGATCTTTCTTCACCAGCTGGTTATCGTGAACGTTAACCGCCGTGATAAGGCCGGCCACGTCGGGGGCAATTGCCACCACATCGGCGCTAAAGCGCGCGTCACGCGTCCACGGTGATTCGGTGTAATAAACCCAGGCGCGAAAAATAGCGATGAACGCGAGGATAACCAGCGCCATGGTAATGGCGGTGCGGGAGATTTTTCTTGTTAGCGTTTTCACATCAACCTCAGACAAACATGCGCGATATCAGGTAAAACAGGCAGCAATACAGCGCGGTATTGAACAATGCAGGGTGCCAGACGAAATCGTAGATCCCAGTCGGGACCAGCACCTTGCGCACCAGCCAGAAGATCGCCAGTGATAAAAGAAGCTCGAAAAATATCGGTGGGAACGACAGACCGAACACCACGATAACGGGAAACAGACTCATGTTGACCTTGATAAGAGAGAGTGCAGGCTTCAGAATTTTTTAGCGCACGCCATCGCAGGAGAGCTAGAAACGCAGGGCGAGAATGGCGCAGCCGTTATGTAATTAATAATATATTAACGTAACTGTTATGCTGTTATCTATCATATGTGATCTAAATCACTTTTAAGCCAGAGTGAACAATGGAACGTTTAAAACGCATGTCCGTCTTCGCCAAAGTGGTTGAACTCGGCTCATTTACCGCCGCTGCGCGCCAGCTTCAGATGAGCGTCTCATCCATCAGCCAGACGGTGTCCAAACTGGAAGATGAGCTTCAGGTTAAGCTACTCAACCGCAGCACCCGCAGCATCGGGTTGACGGAAGCCGGTAAAATTTACTATCAGGGCTGTCGCCGCATGCTGCATGAAGTGCAGGATGTTCACGAACAACTCTATGCCTTTAACAACACGCCCATCGGCACGCTGCGTATAGGGTGTTCTTCAACTATGGCACAAAATGTTCTCGCTGCCATGACGGCGGACATGCTGAAAGAGTACCCTGGGCTTACCGTCAATCTGGTGACGGGCATCCCTGCCCCAGACCTGATCGCCGATGGATTAGACGTGGTGATCCGCGTTGGTGCGTTGCAGGACTCCAGCCTGTTCTCACGTCGCCTCGGAAGCATGCCGATGGTGGTCTGTGCCTCGAAGAGCTATCTGGCGCAGTACGGTGTGCCCGAGAAACCTGCCGATCTCGCTAACCACTCCTGGCTGGAGTACAGCGTCCGCCCCGATAATGAATTTGAGCTGATTGCTCCGGAAGGGATCTCCACCAGGCTGCTGCCGGAAGGCCGGTTCGTCACCAACGATCCGATGACCATTTCGCGCTGGCTGGTGGCCGGCGCCGGGATCGCCTACGTGCCGCTGATGTGGGTGATCAATGAGATCAACAGCGGCGTGCTGGAGATCCTCTTCCCGCGCTATCAGTCCGATCCACGCCCGGTCTACGCCCTGTATACCGAGAAGGACAAGCTGCCCCTCAAAGTACAGGTGTGTATTAACTATCTGACCGACTATTTTGTCGACGTAGCAGAGCTGTTTCAGGGAATGCGCGGAAGAAGAAAGGAATAAGTAATTAATTTCTGAAATATCCGCGCCATTAATATTTCAGGATGAAGCCGGCCTTCATCCAGGGATATTCTTTAGTTTCTATCAGGAATAGCGAATTGACACTGCCGCCGCCTGCCCTTTACCTTATAAACAGTCTGGCATTCAGACTGTTATTATTTTGTTGCTGATTTGAATAATAAAATGTATTCCGCAGGATGACGTTAAACAAGGAAACGAAATGAATCTATTTGAACAAACACCGCCGTCACGCAGGCGCTACGGACTCGCCGCGTTCATTGGCTTAATTGCAGGAATTGTCTCCGCGTTTGTCAAATGGGGAGCCGAGGTACCACTCCCGCCACGCAGTCCCACCGATTTATTTACCGGCGCATGCGGCCCTGAGCAATTAATAAGAGCCGCAGGCCAAATTGATTGCTCCCGCAATTTTTTAAATCCACCCTATGTTTTTTTACGCGACTGGCTGGGCGTAGTTGATCCTAACGCAGCAGTTTATACCTTTGCCGGACATATATTTAACTGGGTCGGCGTAACGCATATTATTTTCTCAATCGTCTTCGCGGTTGGGTATTGTGTCGTTGCTGAAGTCTTCCCGAAAATTAAACTCTGGCAGGGTTTGCTGGCGGGTGCATTGGCACAGCTTTTTGTTCACATGCTCTCCTTCCCGCTGATGGGGCTGACGCCACCGCTGCTTGATCTGCCCTGGTATGAACACGTGTCAGAGATCGTGGGTCATCTGGTCTGGTTCTGGTCGATCGAAATCATTCGACGTGACTTGCGTAACCGCATTACTCACGAGCCGGATCCGGAGATCCCGCTGGGTAACTTACGTTAAAAAAATGGCGCTACATCTGTAGCGCCATTTTTTATGTTTGCTCAGGTCAGGCCGTGCCGCCCACTGTCAGATTATCCACTTTCAGCGTTGGCTGACCCACGCCAACCGGCAGGCTCTGGCCTTCTTTACCGCAAACACCTACGCCGTTATCCAGCTTCAGATCGTTACCGACCATGGAAATCTGCTGCATCGCTTCAATGCCGGAGCCAATCAGCGTCGCGCCTTTCACCGCTTTGGTCACTTTGCCCTTCTCGATCAGGTACGCTTCTGAAGTCGAGAAGACAAACTTACCGGAGGTGATATCCACCTGGCCGCCGCCAAAGTTTGGCGCAAAGATACCGTAATCCACGGATTCGATAATCTCCTGCGGCGTGGATTTGCCCGGCAGCATATAGGTGTTGGTCATGCGCGGCATCGGCAGGTGCGCGTAAGATTCACGACGGCCGTTACCCGTTGGCGCTACGCCCATCAGGCGCGCGTTGAGTTTGTCCTGCATGTAGCCTTTCAGCACGCCGTTTTCGATCAGCACGTTGTACTGGCCTGGCGTACCTTCATCGTCGATAGAAATCGAGCCGCGGCGGTCAAGCATGGTGCCATCATCCACTACGGTGCAAAGCTCAGAGGAGACGAGCTGTCCGATCTGGCCGCTGAACACGGACGTCCCGCGACGGTTAAAATCGCCTTCCAGACCGTGGCCCACCGCTTCGTGCAGCAACACGCCCGGCCAGCCTGCGCCCAGCACCACCGGGAATGTCCCGGCCGGCGCCGCAACAGCATTAAGATTCACCAGCGCCATGCGCACGGCTTCTTTAGCCCACGCGTCAGCACGCGCTTCGCCGTCAACATCCCCCAGGAACCAGTCATAGCCGAAACGACCGCCGCCGCCGCTTGAGCCGCGCTCGCGTTTGCCGTTGTCATCGACCTGCACGCTGATGGAGAGACGCACCAGCGGACGCACATCGGCCGCCAGCGTACCGTCCGTTGCCGCCACCAGAATCAGTTCATACACACCGCTCAGGCTGGCGGAAACTTCCTGAACACGTTTGTCGGCAGCGCGGGCCACTTTGTCCACGCGGCGCAGGATGTCCAGCTTCTCTTCACGGCTCATGCTCTGGAGCGGGTCGATGCTGGTATAAAGCGCGGAGTGCTGCACTTCACCCAGGGTTTTCACGCGACCGTCGCCGGCATCGCGCACAATGGTACGCGCGGCCTGCGCGCTCTGCTCAAGCGCGGCCAGGCTAATCTGGTCGGCATAGGCAAAACCGGTTTTTTCACCGCTGATGGCGCGCACGCCGACGCCCTGGTCAATGTTATATGAGCCATCTTTGATGATGCTGTCTTCTAAAACCCAGGATTCGTGATAGCTCGACTGGAAATAGAGATCGCCGTAGTCGAGACGGCGTTCGGTCAGTTGACCAAGAATGGAGAACAGGTCCTGATGGCTCAGGCCGTTCGCTGCGAGCAAATGTTCACTTACCAGGTTCAGACTCATCGTATTGCTACTCGTTCGTTGCCGCCCGTGGCGGTATAAAGATCGTATTTATTGAGAGTGAGGCAATTACCAGCCCACGTCAAATCATTGCTGTGCATCTTTGCGCGGCTGGCGCAGCACCTCGTTAATCTGCGGTTTATCCACCGGACCGGTAATGCGGTAGCGCAGAATGGAGACCTTGCTCCACAGCGGCCCCAGCACTTTACTGGCGGCAAACACCGCCGCACCGACAATCGGGTTAACCACAAAGGCCGCCGCCACGCCCACGCTGGCGGAAATTTCCGGCGCCACCACGGCTTCCATATCCAGCTCGCGACGCACGAGGTTGACCGAGCCTTTCATGGCGATGTCCGCTTCCAGCCCATCCACCAGCGTGTCGTCCGTGTGCAGAACGCCGTCCTTGATCCACGCCGTACTGCGGATGGAATCGTAATAGAAACCTTCGCTGAAGGTGTCGCTGAAATCGAAGCGCAGCTTGCGAAGCAGCGCATCAAAACTCAGCAGGCGCAGGATCTGCCCGGCACGCCCCGTGCTCACATCGGCGATTTCACCTTTGCCAAAGTGTGTTTTCAGAATACCGTTCAGTGACGCTTCGTCCGGTGTCCACGGCGCGGCACGCCAGTGAAGATCGTAATTAACGTTAAACGAGGAGCCGCGCAGCGGCGTGCTGATGCCAAAGAAGTTGGCTGCCGCATCCAGCTTGTTGCCTTTAATGTCGCCCTTCAGGGACGTGCGCTGCTCGCCCGGGTTATTCACCCACTCTCCACCCGCCGTCATGCGGCCAAAGCCGGTGTCGATCAATCCGCCGGAGAGCTTGAGCGTATTCCCCTGGATGGCAAAATCACCGTCGATACGGCCATATTTTTGCCCCCACAGCCAGCACTCCGCGCAGCGCAGTTGCAGATCGGGCCAGCCGCTAAAATCGACGCGGGTAGTATTACTCAGCGGCGATGTATTCGCCGGTTTATCTTTACTCGCGGCAGCCGGATTGTAGTAGAGATAGCGGATCGCTGCCTGCCACGGCGCGTTATTGCGCATGGTCAGCGTGCCGTTGATTTCCCGGCCCTGCGCCTCCACTTTTGAGCCGTTAGCGGTTGGCTGGGAGACAATGCTCAGATTGTTCCACTGCTGTCCGCCCAGCATCAGCGACGGCGTGCGTACGGTAATGGTCTGCGGGAACTGGGCGGCCTCATCAACGTTTTGCCCAACGCCTTTCTGAAACAGCGCCAGCCACTCCGCGCCGTCCATCGGCGGGAGATTCAGCTCAACGCCCGCATGCTCAGGCAACGGCGGCGTGGTTTTGCTGTCCGTCGTCCAGATGGCTTTGTCGAGGGTAAGCTTGCGGTTAAGCAGCCAGCGGCTGTTAAAGTGGTTTGTTCCGCCCGCGCTTCCGGTCAGCGCGAAGCTGTCCAGATTGCCATCCACGTTAAGCTTCACCGGCAGCGGCTGTCCGGCCTGTTTATCCAGCGGCGCAGGCAGCTGACTTTGAAGATTCTTCAGGTCACCCGTAATGTCGACCTTATAGTGTGCGCCCGCGTGATAAGGCAGGTCGATTGCCACTTTGCCCTGCCAGGCGACCGCGCCCGCTACTGACGCCTCAATCGGCTTCGGCAGGACGTCCATACGCGACGGCTGCCAGTTGCCGTCCAGATTAACGGCCACCTGATAAGCCTTTTGCCCCTCGGCTGTTGAGAAGTCGATATTCACCGGCTGATTAAACCAGCTGGCGGTCAGCGGCTCGCTTTTCAAATTACCGTTCACAAAGCTGAACTGTCCGCTGAGGTCTTTCAGGGTGCTATCAAGCGGTTTAATGTACAGGCTGTTGTTCTTCAGACGGACGTCACCTTTGGCGGTGGTCATTTCACCGTCCAGCGGGATATCCAGATGTAAGCGAGCATTCACATCGCCATCGAGCTGGAGCTGCTGAAGGGTCGCCGCCAGCGACTCTTTGAGTGGCGTCTCCTCAAAGTACGGCCCCACCGCTTTCCCCGGGCCGTTGATGTCGGCATCAATCAGCAGCTTCTCTTTTGAGTAGTCCGGGATGTTGGCCGTCAGGTTGCTGGCCGTTACGCCTCCCAGCGCAACGCTGTCCGCCTTCATCCATAATCCGTCGTTGAGGAAGTTAAGCTCGATATCCAGGTTTTTCAGCGCGGGCCAGCCCGGCTGGAACGCGAAGGTGGCGTCGTGCAGCGGCACCAGCACCTGGAACTGCCCCTCATTATGTTTGTACGGGAAAAGATGCGGGTTACCGCCGTAGACCAGCGTGGCGTTTTCCGCCTGACCGCCCTGAATTGCGCCGCTCAGATAGTCGACCAGCGCTTTACCCATCAGATTTTCCGGGAAATAGCGCCAGGCCTGAGAACCGTCATCGGTACTGATCCCGGCCAGAATGCCCAGCCACGGTTCGTCACCCTGCGGCTGTAAATAGCGGAAGTCACCCCGCGCGTGTACCGCTTTGGCTTTGACGTCGATATGGCGACCATCAAGCTGGAAGCCCTTATCGTTACGGAGCCAGTTAAGCACCGCGCTGCCCTGTTCAATTTCCAGCGGCGCGCGGAAGACCGTCTCGTAAGGCATTTTAGCGTTGTGCATATCGGCCGTGAGCCTGCCGTTCTCCACGCTGCCTTCCAGCTTGCCGCTGAAATGCTCCGCGCCCGGCAGCATCTTCCACTGCTTCCAGGCAAGATCTTTCCATGTTGCCTGGAAACGGGTTTTTTCCGTCGCCTGAAGCGGGATATCCAGCGCCAGAGAATCAATTTTTCCGCTCGGCTGCGTTGCCAGCCAGATCTCGCCCAGGTCCGGAGAGAGCTTTGCCGCCATGGAGCGCAGGCCTTCAATGGCCGCCAGATCCAGGTTACTGGCGCGGATGCGCAGCTCATCGCTGCGTTTACTCGCCGCGCCGCCCACGTCCTGCTCCGGCATCCAGGCCAGCGTCAACGCACCGCGCGGCCACGGCTTGCCGTCCATCGTGATGCGCGTATCCGGGATGGCGAACTGCCAGCCCTCTTTTTCCTGCGTCACGTGCGCGGTGAGGTTATCGACGGAAAGCTGATGCTGCTGTCTTTCACCCTTCCAGCTCGCGCCCCCTTGCTTCAGCCAGATATCGCCGCTGGCAAATTTCCCTTTCGTCAGGGTCATCCAGCCCTCAAGGCTGAAACGGGCGGTTTCCAGCTGCATGTTTTGCTGCAGCCAGTCGCCGAGCCAGGGCTTTACATCCACATCGTCGGCCTGCAGCCAGACTTTGCCGTTGTTTAACAGGCCGTCATCGTCACGCAAGTCCATACGCACCTGCATGACGCCGTGCTGGCCGTTCAGGCTGGAAAGATTGACCTGCCCTTCGGCGCGGTGTCGATCCTTGCCGTTAAGCCAGGTCAGCTGCGGGATCGCCAGTTCGGCGCGCTGGCCAGAAAGGGTAATAAAGCTCACTTCGCTGTCGCGCAGATCGAAATGATCGAACTGGCGGAGGAAGAGATCGCTGAAGCGGTTGGCTTCCAGGCCCTGATTGTTATCACCGCCAGTCAGCGGCGTATTGGTCAGAAACTGGAGTTGATAAAAGGTGAGATCGCGAAACTGCCAGCGCAGATGCAGCAGGCTTTGCCAGACGTCCAGCGCCAGGGTTACGCGTTTGATTTTGAGATGACCGCCATCTTTCAGGCTGGCGTTGATGTCACGGACATCCAGCGTCGGGCCAAAATTCTGCCAGCTGGCGCTAACCTGGCTTACGTCGACCGGTACGCCGGTGGTGGATTCGATTTTCGCCAGCAGCTGCGGACGCCAGCTGTCCAGATGCGGTAAAACGAGGCGTAGCCCGCTCACGAGCAACGCGACAATCACGACCAGCGTTGCCCCTGTAAGCACTAAAATCCCCGGCAATCGCCTCACGCATCTCTCCTTGTCAGCTTTCGTCACGCAGCGTACTGCGTTTTACATCATTACGACGTCAAACTGCTCCTGGTTATAGAGCGGTTCAATTTGTACTTTTACCTGTTTGCCGACAAAGATTTCCACTTCCGCCAGCGCGTGCGACTCTTCGCCTTTCAGGGCTTCAGCCACCGCAGGGGAAGCATAGACCAGAAAACGATCGGAGTCGTAGGCATGATGGACACGGACAATTTCACGCATGATCTCGTAGCAGACCGTCTCCACCGTCTTTACCGTTCCGCGTCCATGGCAGGTTGGACACTCATTACACAGGACATGTTCCACGCTTTCGCGGGTCCGTTTCCGGGTCATTTCCACCAGGCCGAGCTGCGAGAAGCCATTGATGCTGGTCTTCACGCGATCTTTACTCAGCGCCTGCTCCAGCGAGTGCAGCACACGACGACGATGGTCTTCATTACTCATATCGATAAAGTCGATGATGATAATGCCGCCGAGGTTGCGCAGACGAAGCTGACGCGCAATCGCCTGCGTGGCTTCGATGTTGGTGTTGAAGATGGTGTCGTCCAGATTGCGATGACCGACAAACGCGCCGGTGTTGATATCGACGGTGGTCATCGCTTCGGTCTGATCGATGATCAGATAGCCGCCGGACTTCAGTTCAACCTTACGCTCCAGGGCTCGCTGGATCTCGTTTTCGACATCATAGAGATCGAAGATCGGCTGACGCCCGGTGTAATGCTCCAGCAGGCCCGGCATTTCCGGGATGTATTCAGCGGTAAACTCCAGCAGCGCTTCATACGTCAGGCGAGAATCCACGCGGATGCGGTCGAGCTGCGCGTCGGCAAAATCACGCAGCACGCGCTGCGCAAGCGCCAGCTCACCGTATAGCTGGTAGCGAGTCTGGTTGCGTTTTTTACGCTCCATCACTTTGGTCCAGACGCGCTTCAGGTAAGCCGCATCCGACGCCAGGTCTTCTTCGCTGATCCCTTCTGCAGCGGTACGGATAATAAACCCGCCCTGTTCATCGCAGTAGGCGCTGACCACTTTCTTCAGCCGCTCGCGCTCGCTTTCGCTCTCAATACGCTGCGAAACGCCCACGTGCGACGCGCCGGGCATAAAGACCAGATAGCGGGAAGGTAAGGTAATGTCGGTGGTCAGACGGGCACCTTTGGTGCCAAGGGGATCTTTCACCACCTGCACCATTAAGTCCTGGCCCTGACGCACCAGCTCGGAAATGTCGCGCACGGCAAACTGCTTTTGCTCTTCGCCCGCGACGCATTCGGTGTGCGGCATGATGTCGGAGGCATGTAAAAATGCCGCCTTATCCAGTCCAATATCTACAAAAGCCGCCTGCATACCCGGCAGTACACGACTGACACGACCTTTGTAGATATTGCCTACTATTCCGCGCCGCGCTTCACGCTCAATATGAATTTCCTGAAGAATGCCACCGTCAATATAGGCCACACGGGTTTCCGATGGCGTTACGTTTACCAACAATTCAGCCGTCATAATTATCCCTTCCCTCACGCAGTGAGTTAAAATTGCTCAGCAACTCATACGTTTCCACCAGCGGTAAGCCGACTACGGCGTGATAGCTGCCATTAATCTTCCTGACAAAACAGCCACCCAACCCTTGAATACCGTATGCACCTGCTTTATCCATCGGTTCACCGCTGGCAATATAAGCGGCGATCTCGTCGTCGGTAATCACTCTGAACGTGACATCCGTAACCACCAGGCAATCCAGCACGTGCTGGCTGTCCGCCAGCGCGACGGCCGTCATCACCTGGTGCGTTTGCCCGGACATCTTGCGCAGCATGCGCGCCGCATGGTCGGCGTCATGCGGTTTCTCGAGGACTTCACCGTTAAGGATAACGATGGTATCTGCTCCCAGCACGGGCAGATCGCGCGGCACACAGGCCACGCCCGCCTGCGCTTTCTCGCGTGCCAGGCGAGACACGTACTGCTGAGCACTTTCGCCCTCAGCACGTTTTTCTTCAATGCCGGTCACGATGCGTTCAAAAGAGACCCCTAACTGCGTCAGGAGTTCCTGACGGCGCGGGGAGCCGGAAGCAAGATACAGAGACGTCATAGAAACCTTTTATTGCACAGCAAACTGCTGGCGAACCTTACGCATCAGCAGGAATAGCCACGGCCAGAGCACACCGTTTACTACACTACTCCAGAACACTTCCGGTCGGAAAGAGACGTTGATCACTAAAAACTCTGCCCAGAAAACAACGATATCCGCAGCAAGCGACAACAGCATCACGACCAGGGCCTGTTGCCAGAGCGCGAGGTTACGGAAGAGCTGGAATTTCAGTGCGACGAGGTACGCAATAATGCTCATGGACAGGGCGCGCACGCCCAGCGTAGAGCCACTAATGAGATCCAGTATGGCACCCATCACAAAACCCGTGCCGACATTTACGCGATGCGGCAGGGCAAGGATCCAGTAAAGTAAAATGAGCAAGACCCAGTTTGGCCGGAAAACGAGAATGTTATCCGGCCAGGGCATAATCTGCAGCAACAGTGCAATGAGGAACGAGAGCCAGATGACCCAGCGTCCCTGGCTACGATAGCTTGCCACTACTGCCCTCCCGAAGAGAGTTTAGGCGGTGGCGGCGCATCAGGCTGCGGCTGCGTTAACCCGGTTGCCGGCGCAGGCACGGGCGCAGGCGGCCCCATAGAGTCCGCTGGCGGAAGAACCTGCGGCATCATCTGCATCAGGCGTTCGTTCGCCACGCGATGCACCTCTTCAGGCGTCATCGGGTTAGCACCGTTACGATCGGCACCCCAGAGCAGCAGCAGGTAGCGCAGACGCTGTAAACCGGCGGTTGGACGGGCCTGAATCACGGTGTATGCACGCTGCGTATCCAGCTTAACCGAAGAGACCACCGCAACCGGGTAACCTTCAGGGAAGCGTCCACCGAGACCGGACGTCACCAGCACGTCGCCGACACGGATGTCCGTGTTAGCAGGCAGATGTTCCAGCTGCAGATCGTCCGTGCAGCCGTTACCGGCCGCAATCACGCGGATATCGTTACGCAGGACCTGGATCGGCAGTGCGTGGGTGGCGTCGCAAATCAGCAGCACGCGGCTGGTCAGTTTGGCGACGGCAACGACCTGGCCTACTACGCCCTTATCACTAATGACGGGCTGACCTTCATACACCCCGTTCACGCTCCCTTTGTCGATCACAACCTGATCGCTGTAAGGGTCGTTCACGGTGGAGATCACCTGGGTAACCATCTTCTGCTCGTCCTGACGCAGCGGCGAGCCGAGCAGTTCACGCAGACGCGCGTTTTCCTGCTTGTATTGCCCCAGCATCAGCAGTTCGCTGTTTTTCAGCAGCAGTTCCTGGCGTAATGCCCGGTTTTCAAGTTCGAGCTGGTCTCGTGAAGACAGCGTTTGAGAAACGGAGTCGAGCAGTTCACGGGGACCATTTGATATAAAGTAGAAAGGACTGACGGCGGTATCCATGTACGTTCGGATCTGGCTGAACGTACCGAGGCGGCTATCGGCAATAATGACGCCAAGCGCAACCAGAACCGCCAGAATGAGGCGAAACTGTAGCGATGGGCCACGGCTAAAAATTGGCTTCATAGGCTATGCGTATTCTCGTGTCAGAGAGAAAGGGTAGCGATTCGCTACCCTTTCACCATGACTACTCTTCGCTGAACAAGTCGCCGCCGTGCATGTCGATCATTTCCAGCGCCTTGCCACCACCGCGGGCGACGCAAGTCAGTGGATCTTCTGCAACTACGACAGGAATACCTGTCTCTTCCATCAACAGGCGGTCGAGGTTACGCAGCAGCGCACCACCACCGGTCAGAACCATACCGCGCTCCGAGATGTCGGACGCCAGTTCTGGTGGGCACTGTTCCAGCGCAACCATTACCGCGCTCACGATGCCCGTCAGTGGTTCCTGCAGTGCTTCCAGAATTTCGTTGGAGTTCAGGGTAAAGCCGCGTGGAACACCTTCTGCCAGGTTACGGCCACGCACTTCGATCTCACGCACTTCATCGCCCGGATACGCAGAACCGATTTCGTGTTTGATACGCTCTGCGGTGGCTTCACCGATCAGAGAGCCGTAATTACGGCGCACGTAATTGATGATGGCTTCATCGAAGCGGTCACCACCGATACGTACGGAGGAGGAGTACACCACGCCGTTCAGTGAGATAACGGCCACTTCAGTGGTACCACCACCGATATCCACCACCATAGAACCGGTGGCTTCAGAAACTGGCAGACCCGCACCGATTGCCGCAGCCATTGGCTCTTCAATCAGGAACACTTCACGTGCGCCTGCACCCTGGGCAGATTCACGGATTGCGCGACGTTCTACCTGGGTTGCGCCAACCGGCACACACACCAGAACACGCGGGCTTGGGCGCATGAAGCTGTTGCTGTGAACCTGCTTGATGAAGTGCTGAAGCATTTTTTCAGTCACGAAGAAATCAGCGATAACGCCGTCTTTCATTGGGCGAATAGCGGCGATGTTGCCAGGGGTACGACCCAGCATCTGCTTCGCGTCATGACCCACTGCGGCCACGCTTTTCGGCGAGCCTGCACGATCCTGACGAATGGCCACAACAGAAGGCTCATTCAATACGATGCCTTGTCCTTTTACATAAATAAGGGTATTCGCGGTACCCAGGTCAATGGACAGGTCATTGGAAAACATGCCACGAAATTTTTTCAACATACTAAGGGATAATCCTGAAAGCTGGGGCGGAAAACAAAATCCGCTTACTTTACCAACCACACGCAGCAGCGACAAGGCGCAAAAATCATCTGCAACGGTGAAAATTTGTGCAGTACGTTTCCTGTTGTTACAAATTCATCCCCTGACTCCCTCAGGGCTGAGTAAACAGTCGTGTTCCTCACTGATATTTGTAACCCATTAAAGGTCGTTCACTGGCTTTTTGCTCGACATACTCAAAGCTACAGGCGCGATATTCTACGTGAAAACAACGTAAACGGCAGGTCAAACAGAGTATCTTTGCAAATATTTTTTCACGTTGGTGTCAAGCGGCTGAGAGGCGGCAAAAAAATCGCCCTGACCGCCCGTCACTCCGCGCTCTGTTAACATCTGCCACTCGCCTCTGGAGCGCACGCCTGCGGCAAATACCTGTGTTCTTGTTCCCTTACACGCTTCAACCAGACTCTGAACCAGCAGCTGGTTTTCCGTGCGCTTCTCAATATTCCTTACCAGCCCCGGATGTAGCTTTAATAGCTCCACATCCAGCTCCTTGATCCAGCTGGTACTGACCAGCGTTAAACCCGCCTGCGTTACCGCGACACGGGCACCGAGCGCGTTGATCAAACGGACCACCGGACGCAACCGGCTGATGTGTTGACCCACATCCGCCTCAGCAAGTTCAAAAATAATGCGTTTGCGTTGCGATTTTTCGCATTGCATTAATGTATCACGCAGCCAGCGCTGAAAACGCGGGCGTATTAATGACTCAACGGTAACCTGTAACGCCAGATTCTCTTCAGGCCAGAATGATAAAAATGGAATCAAGCGTGTAATTTGCTGGCGGTCATACTCTTCGGAGAGCCCAAATTGCAGAACCATCGGCAGATATTCCGCAGAAATAACCTCTTCCGTCCCGTCGAAAATACGGCACATCAATTCCCGGTGGTGGACAAAACCGTTCTTCATGACCGCCGGTTTTTGATAAATACGCGGCCCGCCGCGACTCAGCATTTGCTCAATCAAAGTACGCCAGCGCACGTTTCCACGCCCCTTTTCAGGCAGCGAATCATCATAGACCGCCCATCCGTTCGCCCCTTGCAATACCGCGTTGCGGGTGGCCGCTTCCGCATGCTCCATCACCTGCTCTGTCGACTGTCCGCCGCGCCAGGCGCAAATCCCCATATGGACCATATCGTCTCTGTCGAGCATTTTGCTCTGCGGCAGCGCGTCGACGGCCTTAAGTAGCTGGCTGGCAATGCTTTCTGATTCCTTCAGCGTGCGATGCGGCAGCAATACGGCAAAGTCACTGCGGTGGTAGCGGGCCAGCAGCGCCCCCGGATAGCGCATAATAAAGGTGGAGAGCAGGTTGATCAGCGTAAAGAGATTTTCTTCCGCCGCCCGCTGCCCCCATGTGTCGCGCAGCAGATCGAAATCGGGCAGGCGAATCATCATCACCACCCCGTGCGTGCCCACTTTTTCCGGGTCGTCGAGCAGCGTGGCGAGTTGATTGTCAAAGAAAAGGCGGTTGTTCAGGCCGGTTTTATTATCCTGCGCGGCATAAGAGCGGATCAGCGTATCCATTCGGCTGCGCTGGTCGCTGGCAAACTGGATCTCTGAGAGCAGCGTATCCAGCGCGCTGCTGGCGCGTGAGGGCCATTCATGGACCGAGCCGCGAACCTGCGGGCCGCGTTCACCGTTCAGGATACGCACGGAGCGGATCTCCAGCAGTTCCTGGCCTGAAAGCTGGCGGCGCAGCCAGCGGACCGCGAGAAAAATCAGCAAAATAATGAAGGCGACGGCAACAGTGAGCGGCGCGGTGGTCATCATAGAACGGAAATAGCTGGCCATCGGATCGAGGTAGACCATGTGTATGGTCATCCCCGGATTTTTGAGGGAGTGTACCGTTACTTCCCGATACTGACTCACCACGCCCGCAGGTCGATAGCTGTCCTGTCGTTCATGGCTTAAAACCGGATGCTTTCCCTGCTGGATGTCGACCTGAATAATATCAACCGGCACCATCAACTCATCCAGCTCCCGGGATAGCTCAGGAAGTGGAGTGGTCAACAGACGCGTATCAATGACCGACGCAACGGACTGCACCCGGTTGACCAGTTTGTCCTGAATGGCGTTATAAAAGCTCAGAGAGCAACCAAGAAGCGTGACAAAGATGGTAAGCCCCGTCAGCAGGGTGATAAAAGCCGAGAACTTCGTCGTTAATCGCATCCTTGAGATTACTCCGTGGGTTGATGGGGTAGCGAGTAAGCGCTAACTTGCATTTCAAATGCGGCATACTACCAAACCTGGCGTATCTGGCAATTTATTGCGTTAAATCGGCATTGCTTTACCCTGAGCGAGTATAGTCTTCAGGAACTCTTTTCCAATCATCTGAGCCGTGAGGACCCCGTATGCAGGCTTTAATCTTAGAACAGCAGGACGGCAAAACGCTTGCCTCAGTACAGGCCGTAGAAGAGACTCGCCTGCCGGAAGGCGACGTCACCGTCGACATCGACTGGTCCAGTTTAAATTATAAAGATGCGCTGGCGATCACCGGCAAGGGTAAAATCATCCGAAATTTCCCTATGGTGCCGGGTATTGATTTTGCTGGCCGGGTTCATAGCAGCGAAGATCCCCGTTTTCATGCGGGCCAGCAGGTGCTGCTCACCGGCTGGGGCGTGGGCGAAAATCACTGGGGCGGGCTGGCAACGCAGGCGCGCGTGAAGGGCGACTGGCTGGTGCCTATGCCGAAAGGCATAGATGGTCGCAAAGCGATGATCGTTGGTACCGCAGGCTTTACCGCCATGCTGTGCGTGATGGCGCTGGAAGAGGCGGGTGTTCGCCCCGAGTCGGGTGAAATTGTTGTGACCGGGGCCAGCGGTGGCGTGGGCAGCACGGCGGTCACGCTGCTGCACAAGCTGGGTTATCAGGTTGCGGCGGTTTCCGGCCGTGAAAGCACGCATGATTATCTGCGCCAGCTCGGCGCCAGCCGCATTCTTGGCCGCGATGAGTTTGCCGAGACCCGCCCGCTGGAAAAACAGGTCTGGGCAGGTGCGGTGGATACCGTCGGTGACAAGGTGCTTGCAAAAGTCCTGGCGCAGATGAACTACGGCGGCTGCGTGGCAGCCTGCGGCCTGGCGGGCGGATTTGCCCTGCCAACGACCGTCATGCCATTTATTCTGCGTAACGTCCGCCTGCAGGGCGTGGATTCCGTGATGACGCCTGCGGCTCGCCGTGCAGAGGCATGGGAGCGTCTGGTGCGCGATTTGCCGGAATCGTTCTATACCCAGAGCGCTACCGAAATTACGCTCAGCCAGGCACCTGAATATGCCAGTAAGATCATGGATAACCAGTTCCACGGCCGCGCGCTGGTGAAAATCGCCTAATCTTCAAATTTTCGTGACATATTCGCGCTAACGCTTCTCCTCCGTCATGCTTAGAAAAACGCATGACGGAGGATGCCATGAAAAACCGAAAACTGACGGAAGCCGACGTAACGTCTGAGTCTGTCTTTATGTTACAGCGCCGCCAGATCCTGAAAATGCTTGGCATCAGCGCCACGGCACTGACGCTCTCTCCAGCGGCACACGCCGACCTGCTCGACTGGTTTAAAGGCAACGATCGCCCTAAGGCGCCTTCCGGTGCCCCGCTTACCTTTACCAAACCCGCAGAATGGCAAAACACGCTGGCGCTCACGCCGGAAGATAAAGTCACCGGCTACAACAACTTCTACGAATTTGGTCTGGATAAAGCCGATCCTGCCGCCAATGCCGGCAGCATGAAAACCGATCCGTGGACGCTGAAAATCGACGGTGAAGTGGCAAAACCTCTGACGCTGGATCATCACGATCTGACCACCCGCTTCCCGCTTGAAGAGCGTATCTATCGCATGCGCTGCGTAGAGGCCTGGTCGATGGTGGTGCCCTGGGTAGGCTTCCCGCTGCATAAGCTACTGGCGATGGTTGAACCCACCAGCAACGCAAAATACGTCGCCTTCCAGACGCGCTACGCCCCGGACGAGATGCCGGGCCAGAAAGACCGGTTCATCGGCGGCGGGCTGGAGTATCCCTACGTTGAAGGGTTACGTCTTGACGAAGCCATGCATCCCCTTACCCTCCTGACCGTCGGCGTTTACGGCAAGGCGCTTCCGCCGCAGAACGGTGCCCCCATCCGTTTAACCGTGCCGTGGAAATACGGTTTCAAAGGGATTAAATCGATCGTCAGCATTAAGCTGACCCGCGAACGTCCGCCGACGACATGGAACCTGGCGGCGCCGGGTGAATACGGCTTCTTCGCCAACGTGAACCCGCATGTGGATCATCCCCGCTGGTCGCAGGCGACGGAACGCTTTATTGGCTCCGGCGGCGCGCTGGACGTGAAGCGCCAGCCCACGCTGCTGTTTAACGGGTATGCGGATGAAGTGGCGTCCCTTTACCGTGGCCTCAATTTACGGGAGAACTTCTGAGTGCGTTTAACGGCAAAGCAGATTACCTGGCTGAAAGTGCTGCTGCATTTAGCCGGGATACTTCCTTTTATCTGGCTGTTCTGGGCGGCCAGCCAGGGCCTCTTTAGCGCCGATCCGGCAAAGGATATCCAGCATTTTACCGGTCGGATGGCTCTGAAATTTTTGCTGGCCACCTTGCTCGTCTCGCCGCTGGCGCGCTACGCTAAACAGCCATTATTGATACGCACCCGTCGACTTTTGGGGCTATGGTGTTTTGCCTGGGCGACCCTGCACCTCACCAGTTACGCCCTGCTGGAACTAGGAATTAACAATCTGACACTGCTTGGCCGCGAGCTGGTAACACGCCCTTACCTGATGCTGGGCATTGTTAGCTGGCTGATCCTGCTGGCATTAGCGCTGACATCCACGCAGTATGCGCAGCGAAAGCTGGGCCGTCGCTGGCAGTTGCTGCACAACTTCGTCTATCTTGTCGCGATCCTCGCCCCCATTCATTATCTGTGGTCGGTGAAGATCCTCTCTCCGCAGCCGGTCCTTTACGCGCTGGCAGCCGTGGCGCTTTTAGCATGGCGTTACAAGAAGTTCCGCCAGTGGTTGCGATAGTTCGCGAAACTGTGCGTTTTCCCGCAGATTACCTCTCAACCGCAAATCTTTTTTGGATTGCGGTTGATAATCTTCCCTGATAAGACCAGTATTTAGCTGCCAAATGCTACGAAATCGTTATAATGTGCGACCTTGGTTCGCCTGACAGCGGTTTTGAGCCTCTGAAAAGGTGACATTTGCGCTTCGACGGTATATTTTGTTTTTTACCCGAAAATCGCAGGAGATAGCGGCATAATGACTGATAAGTTCCACATCTTAGTTTTAAACGGACCGAACCTGAACATGCTCGGCACCCGTGAGCCAGAGAAGTACGGCACGCTGACATTGAGCGAAATTGTTAACCGTCTGAGCACGGAAGCAGCCTCGCTGAATGTGGATTTGGATCATTTTCAGTCAAACGCGGAGTACGCAATCATCGACCGTATTCATCAGGCTAAAGACACTGTGGACTATATCCTGATCAATCCGGCCGCGTTTACGCACACCAGTGTTGCTATCCGCGACGCACTGCTCGCGGTGAGTATCCCGTTTATCGAGATCCACCTGAGTAACGTGCACGCCCGAGAGCCGTTCCGCCACCATTCGTATCTGTCGGATATCGCTGCTGGCGTTATCTGCGGACTGGGCGCAGACGGCTATTCATACGCTTTACAGACAGCGGTAAAACGCTTGTCACAATCACACTAAACAAGAGTACGGAACCCACTCATGGATATTCGTAAGATTAAAAAACTGATCGAGCTGGTTGAAGAATCAGGCATCTCCGAACTGGAAATTTCTGAAGGCGAAGAGTCTGTACGCATCAGCCGTGCAGCCCCAGCCGCTAGCTTCCCGGTAATGCAGCAAGCTTACGCTGCGCCAGTGCAGCAGCCTGCGCTTTCCGCAGCCGTTGCGCCAGCAGCAGCTGAAGCCGCACCTGCCGCTGCAGCAGAAATCAGTGGTCACATCGTACGTTCCCCAATGGTTGGTACTTTCTACCGCACCCCGAGCCCGGACGCGAAGGCGTTCATCGAAGTGGGTCAGAAAGTCAACGTAGGCGATACCCTGTGCATCGTTGAAGCGATGAAAATGATGAACCAGATCGAAGCTGACAAGTCAGGTACTGTGAAAGCGATTCTGGTCGAAAGTGGTCAGCCGGTTGAATTTGACGAGCCGCTGGTCGTCATCGAGTAACGAGGCGAACATGCTGGATAAAATTGTTATCGCCAACCGTGGCGAGATTGCACTGCGTATTCTTCGTGCCTGTAAAGAACTGGGCATCAAGACCGTGGCCGTGCACTCAAGCGCGGATCGCGATTTAAAACACGTATTGCTGGCGGATGAGACGGTCTGTATTGGCCCGGCTCCGTCCGTAAAAAGCTATCTGAACATCCCGGCTATCATCAGCGCCGCTGAAATCACCGGCGCGGTGGCAATTCATCCGGGTTACGGCTTCCTCTCTGAGAACGCCAACTTTGCTGAGCAGGTTGAACGCTCAGGCTTTATCTTCATCGGTCCGAAAGCCGACACCATTCGCCTGATGGGCGACAAAGTGTCTGCAATCACCGCAATGAAAAAAGCCGGTGTTCCAACCGTGCCAGGCTCTGACGGCCCTCTGACCGACGACATGGATGCTAACCGTGCTCATGCTAAACGCATTGGCTACCCGGTTATCATCAAGGCGTCAGGCGGCGGCGGCGGTCGCGGTATGCGCGTTGTGCGCAGCGATGCTGAACTGGCGCAGTCCATCTCCATGACCAAAGCGGAAGCGAAAGCGGCTTTCAGCAATGACATGGTGTACATGGAAAAATACCTGGAAAACCCACGCCACATCGAAATTCAGGTGCTGGCTGACGGTCAGGGTAACGCGATCTATCTGGCAGAACGTGACTGCTCCATGCAGCGTCGTCACCAGAAAGTGGTCGAAGAAGCGCCAGCGCCGGGCATTACCCCGGAACTGCGTCGCTACATCGGCGAGCGTTGCGCCAAAGCGTGCGTTGATATCGGCTATCGCGGGGCGGGTACCTTTGAGTTCCTGTTCGAAAACGGCGAGTTCTACTTCATTGAGATGAACACCCGTATTCAGGTTGAACACCCGGTTACCGAAATGATCACCGGCGTTGACCTGATCAAAGAGCAGCTGCGTATCGCAGCCGGTCAGCCTCTGTCCATCAAGCAGGAAGAAGTTGTGGTGAAAGGCCATGCGGTAGAGTGCCGTATCAACGCCGAAGACCCGAACACCTTCCTGCCAAGCCCGGGTAAAATCACGCGTTTCCACGCGCCGGGTGGTTTTGGCGTGCGCTGGGAGTCTCATATCTACGCCGGCTACACCGTACCGCCGTACTATGACTCAATGATCGGCAAGCTCATCTGCTACGGCGAAAACCGTGACGTGGCCATTGCCCGCATGAAGAACGCCCTGCAGGAGCTGATCATCGACGGTATTAAAACCAACGTTGATCTGCAGATGCGTATCATGAGCGACGAGCACTTCCAGAATGGTGGAACGAATATCCACTACCTGGAGAAAAAACTCGGCCTGAACGAGAAGTAAGAGAGCTGTGTTGCTAAAAGGCCGGATTATCCGGCCTTTTTTTATTTCTGGGGATCGCAAAGCCCCATCATGTACAATCCCCGCTTTCTGCATCCACAAGGGACAAAAAATGGACAAACGTTTTGTTCAGGCCCATAAAGAAGCGCGCTGGGCGCTGTGGCTGACCCTTCTCTATCTTGCTGCATGGTTAGTAACTGCTTACTTACCTGACTCCGCTATTGGCATCACCGGCCTGCCGCACTGGTTCGAAATGGCCTGCCTGCTGGTACCGCTGGTGTTTATCCTGCTGTGCTGGGCAATGGTGAAATTTATTTACCGGGATATTCCGCTGGAGGACGATGATGCAGCTTGAAGTCATTCTGCCGCTTGTCGCATACCTGCTGGTCGTGTTTGGTTTATCCATTTACGCCATGCGCAAAAGAACGACCGGTGCTTTTCTGAACGAGTATTTCCTCGGCAGCCGTTCGATGGGCGGCGTTGTGCTGGCAATGACGCTGACCGCGACCTATATCAGCGCCAGCTCGTTTATTGGCGGCCCCGGTGCGGCCTACAAGTACGGGTTAGGCTGGGTACTGCTGGCGATGATCCAGCTGCCTGCCGTCTGGCTCTCCCTCGGTATTCTTGGTAAGAAATTTGCCATTCTGGCGCGCCGCTATAATGCCGTCACGCTCAACGACATGCTGTTTGCCCGTTACCAGAGCCGCTTACTGGTGTGGCTGGCGAGCTTAAGCCTGCTGGTCGCCTTTATTGGCGCGATGACCGTACAGTTTATCGGCGGGGCACGCCTGCTGGAAACGGCGGCCGGGATCCCTTACGAGACAGGCCTGCTTATCTTCGGGGTAAGCATCGCGCTCTATACCGCGTTTGGCGGGTTCCGCGCCAGCGTGCTGAACGATACGCTGCAGGGAATGGTCATGCTCATCGGCACGATTGTTCTGCTGGTGGGGATTGTTCATGCCGCGGGTGGACTCACTCATGCGGTGGAAACCCTGGAAGCGATTGACCCGAAACTGATTTCACCGCAGGGCGCGGATGATATCCTCTCGCCGACCTTTATGACCTCGTTCTGGGTGTTAGTCTGCTTCGGGGTGATTGGTCTGCCGCATACCGCCGTGCGCTGTATCTCCTATAAAGACAGTAAAGCCGTTCACAAGGGCATCATCATCGGGACGATTGTAGTCGCGGTCCTGATGTTTGGTATGCACCTGGCAGGTGCATTAGGGCGCGCGGTGATCCCCGACCTTACCGTGCCGGATCTGGTGATCCCGACGCTGATGGTTAAAGTGCTGCCGCCCTTCGCCGCCGGCATTTTCCTCGCAGCGCCAATGGCCGCCATTATGTCGACCATTAACGCCCAGTTACTGCAAAGTTCCGCTACGATCATTAAAGATCTCTATCTGAACCTGCGCCCTGAGCAGGTTGAAAATGAACGTCGCCTGAAGCGGATGTCTGCCGTCATTACGCTGGTGTTAGGAGCTTTGCTGATGTTAGCTGCATGGCGTCCGCCGGAGATGATCATCTGGCTGAACCTGCTTGCGTTTGGTGGGCTTGAAGCCGTTTTCCTGTGGCCGCTGGTATTAGGTCTTTACTGGGAACGCGCGAACGCTGCAGGCGCGCTGAGCGCGATGATTGTTGGCGGTGTGCTGTATGCCATCCTTGCGACATTTAAGATTCAGTATCTGGGCTTCCATCCGATTGTGCCTTCGTTACTGCTAAGTTTACTGGCGTTTGTGGTGGGGAACCGTTTCGGTCAGCCCGCCCCACAACCCGCTATGATTTCTACTGATAAATAAAGAGTTTTGCCATGCCGTGGATCCAACTAAAACTGAACACAACCGGCGCGAACGCCGAAGAGCTAAGCGATGCGCTGATGGAAGCCGGCTCTGTCTCCATCACCTTTCAGGACACGCACGACACGCCGGTCTTTGAACCGCTGCCGGGCGAAACGCGCCTGTGGGGTGATACCGACGTGATCGGCCTGTTCGATGCCGAAACCGACATGAAAGAGGTGGTGGCGATTCTGGAAAACCATCCGCTGCTGGGAGCAGGCTTCGCGCATAAAATCGAACAGCTGGAAGACAAAGACTGGGAACGCGAGTGGATGGACAACTTCCACCCGATGCAGTTCGGCAAACGTCTGTGGATCTGCCCAAGCTGGCGCGAGGTTCCCGATGAAAACGCGGTGAACGTGATGCTTGACCCAGGCCTGGCGTTTGGCACCGGCACCCATCCAACCACGTCTCTGTGCCTGCAGTGGCTGGATGGTCTGGATCTGGAAGGTAAGACGGTGATCGACTTCGGCTGCGGTTCCGGGATCCTCGCGATTGCCGCTCTGAAACTGGGCGCGGCGAAAGCCATCGGGATCGATATCGATCCGCAGGCCATTCAGGCCAGCCGCGATAATGCCGAGCGTAACGGCGTCTCCGATCGTCTGGAGCTCTACCTGCCGGAAGCGCAGCCAGAAGCCATGAAAGCCGATGTGGTGGTCGCAAACATTCTCGCGGGCCCACTGCGTGAACTGGCGCCATTAATCAGCGTGCTGCCGGTTGAGGGCGGTCTGCTGGGACTTTCAGGCATCCTGGCAAGCCAGGCGGAGAGCGTTTGCGAAGCCTACGCCGATCTCTTTGCGCTCGACCCGGTCGTCGAGAAAGAAGAGTGGTGCCGCATTACCGGTCGTAAAAAATAAGTATTTGGCGTGGTCCTCTGACCACGCCTTTTCTCCTCGAATATTCCTCCCGCACCTGGCCTGCCTCCGGTAAAATAACCCTACAAATCATATTGATAAATTTTGATTTGGATAATAAAAATTCACGGGAAGAATATTATGAAACACGTTTATAGCAAGGCAGCGCTGTTAGCGCTGAGCATGATCTCGGCTTCAGCATGCGCATCACACTGGAGCTACAAAGGAGAAAGTTCACCTGAGCACTGGGGCGAACTGGATGAGGCCTACAAGACCTGCCAAAGCGGGATGAACCAGTCCCCGATTGACATCGATTCCACCGTTAACGCCCATCTTTCCCCGCTGCAAACGCACTACGTTGACGGCCCTGTGACGCTGACAAATAATGGCCATACCATTCAGGCAAGCGAGCAGGCCGACACTCGCGACACTATCACGCTGGATAAGCAAACCTGGGCATTACAGCAGTTCCACTTCCACGCGCCGAGCGAAAACACCGTACACGGCAAGCATTACGCGATGGAAATGCACCTTGTGCATAAAAATGCGAAGGGGGAACTGGCGGTGGTCGCGGTCATGTTCGACAAAGGGGCAGAGAACCGTGAACTTGATAAACTGTGGGACGTTATGCCTCAGCAGGCTGAGCTGAACGTCTCCATCAAGCAGGAGCTCAACCTGAATAAGTTGCTGCCGGAAGATAAAACGTACTGGCGCTTTAGCGGCTCGCTGACAACGCCACCGTGTTCAGAAGGCGTCACCTGGATCGTGCTTAAGCATCCTCTGACGGTCTCCGCCGGGCAGCTCGAGAAATTCACCCACACAATGCATCACGATAATAACCGGCCGGTACAGTCTCTCCATGGTCGTGTTATCCTCGAATAACGTCTATTTTTTGCCCTGAGATCATGTTCTAAAATGCGACGCAGATCGCAAAGAAGTGGGGAAATCTGCTGTTAAAAACAGCAGATTATCCCGCTCATCTGTCGCATTTATTCAGAAATGATGAGAAGTTACGGGAAATTGTAAGCGCACATAAAATAGCCATCAGCGCATAACTCAATGATTTCAATAATGAATAATTTTAAACGAAAAGATTGCGCGGCGATTCCTTGATCTACAACAGTGGATTGTTCAAAGTTTGGCCTTTCATCTCGTGCAAAAAATGCGTAATATACGCCGCCTTGCAGTCACAGTATGGTCATTTCTTAACTCATGCGCATCGGACACCACCAGCTTAGAAATCGCCTGATCGCAGCCCCAATGGCAGGTATTACCGACCGGCCGTTCAGGACGCTGTGCTATGAGATGGGAGCCGGTTTAACCGTATCCGAGATGATGTCGTCTAACCCACAGGTTTGGGAAAGCGATAAATCCCGCCTTCGGATGGTGCACATTGATGAACCAGGTATTCGCACCGTGCAAATTGCCGGAAGCGTGCCTGAAGAGATGGCAGATGCCGCGCGTATTAACGTGGAAAGTGGTGCCCAGATTATTGATATCAATATGGGTTGCCCGGCCAAAAAGGTGAATCGCAAGCTTGCAGGTTCAGCCCTTCTGCAATACCCCGACCAGGTGAAAGCTATCCTGACGGCGGTTGTCAGCGCAGTGGACGTTCCTGTTACGTTGAAGATTCGCACGGGTTGGTCGCCGGAACACCGTAACTGTGTAGAGATTGCCCAACTGGCCGAAGATTGTGGTATTCAGGCCCTGACCATCCACGGACGCACTCGCGCCTGTTTGTTCAATGGTGAAGCTGAATACGACAGCATTCGGGCAGTTAAGCAGAAGGTTTCCATTCCGATTATCGCGAATGGCGACATAACTGACCCGCTTAAAGCCAGGGCTGTACTCGACTATACGGGAGCTGATGCTCTGATGATAGGACGTGCAGCTCAGGGAAGACCCTGGATCTTCCGGGAAATCCAGCATTATCTGGACACTGGGGAGCTGCTTGCCCCACTGCCTCTGGCAGAGGTAAAGCGCTTGCTTTGTTCGCATGTTCGGGAACTGCATGACCACTACGGTCAGGCAAAAGGGTACCGAATTGCGCGTAAACACGTCTCCTGGTATCTCCAGGAGCACGCTCCAGATGACCAGTTTCGGCGCACATTCAACGCCATTGAGGATGCCAGCGAACAGCTGGAGGCGTTGGAGGCATACTTCGAAAATCTTGCGTAATGAAATAAAGAGCTGACAGAACTATGTTCGAACAACGCGTAAATTCTGACGTACTGACCGTTTCTACCGTTAACTCTCAGGATCAGGTAACTCAAAAGCCCCTGCGTGACTCGGTTAAACAGGCACTGAAGAACTATTTTGCTCAACTGAATGGTCAGGATGTTAATGACCTGTATGAGCTGGTACTGGCTGAAGTTGAACAGCCACTGTTGGACATGGTGATGCAATACACCCGCGGTAACCAGACCCGCGCTGCGCTGATGATGGGTATCAACCGTGGTACTCTGCGTAAGAAACTGAAAAAATACGGCATGAACTAATTTAGATTAGCTAACTGCTTGTTTAAAAAGGCGCTACCTGGCATGGGGATGCGCCTTTTTTATTGTCTTATTCTTTCACCGTCAACGCTTTGTAAACCTTTGCTTATCTCGCTTTTAAACCGCTTCTTTTCGTGTATATTTCCACCACTTCAGTGGCTCTCTTCTCGCGGAATGACACAATGATTCGTAAATACTGGTGGCTGGTCGTCTTTGCAATCTCCGTTTTTCTATTCGATGCCCTCCTGATGCAGTGGATTGAACTGATGAGCACCGAAACCGACAAGTGCCGCAATATGAACTCCGTCAATCCGCTGAAATTAGTGAACTGTTCAGAACTCGATTAACCCCCTGCCGTCACCAACCTCCCCGTATTACCCACTAAAAACGGGGATTTAAATCCCTTTGAGCCGTTACCTGACGGTGATAATGTCTCGCCCTTCTCAACCTCTCCTGCGTAACGTCATACTCGAGTAGAACCGACCATGCTGGTTAGCCAATACAACCCTATCCTTGTAGCCCTCTCCTTTGCTGTTGCCATCCTTGCTGCTTACACCGCGCTGAATATGGCTGCACGCGTCGCCGGGAGTCAGGGCGTCGCAGCGCGCATCTGGCTGGCGGGAGGCGGTGTTGCGATGGGTATTGGCATATGGGCAATGCACTTTATCGGCATGCTGGCGATGGATCTCTCCATGAGCATGAGCTACAACGCGACCCTGACGATTTTATCTATGGTCATCGCCGTGGGGTCGTCACTGTTTGCGCTATGGCTCGTCAGCTGTGAACAGCTGCGCATGCGCCGCCTGCTCCCCGGCGCTCTGGTGATGGGAATCGGCATTGTTGCCATGCATTACACCGGTATGGCGGCGCTGGAGGTGAGGCCGGGGATCGTTTGGGACACGCTGTGGGTGGCCATTTCGGTCGTGATTGCGCTTGCCGCTTCGCTTGCAGCATTGTGGCTGACCTTCCGCCTGCGTCACGAAGCCGCTCAGGTGGTGCTGATGCGCCTGGGTGCCGCCATCACGATGGGAATTGCTATCGCCGGTATGCACTACGCCGGGATGAAGGCCGCGCAGTTTCCAATGTCCACCATGGTTCACCATCATGGTATTAACGGCAGCTGGCTGGCCGTGCTGGTCAGCGTCGTCGCGCTCTCTATTCTTGGGATCACCCTGCTGGTGTCGATGCTGGATGCCCGCCTGCAGGCACGAACCGCCCTTCTGGCCTCGTCGCTGGCAGAAGCGAACCGGGAACTTGCGCAGCTGGCGCTGCACGATACGCTGACGCGTCTGCCCAACCGTATCCTGCTGGAGGACCGGCTCGATCAGGCCATCAGCAAAGCTGACCGTGAAGGTACCCATTTCGCCCTGATGTTCATGGATCTTGACGGTTTTAAAGCCATCAATGACGCCTACGGCCATGATGTCGGTGACAGGCTGCTGGTCGCCGTTACGCAGCGTCTGCTGCATCTCCTGAAGGGCCAGTTTACCCTTGCACGCATTGGCGGCGATGAGTTTGTTCTGCTGGCTGAGGGAGAAGGTCCGGACGATGCGGCCTCGCTGGCAAATTCGCTGGTGCGGGCGATCGATAGCCCGTTCACTCTCGACCCCTACGAACTGGTGGTAACGCTTAGCATTGGTATCGCCCTGTACCCTCACGACGGCAAAACCGAACGTGAGCTGATGTTTAACGCCGACGCGGCGATGTATCACACCAAGCATATGGGCCGAAACGGCTATCACTTTTTCCAGCCCTCCATGAACACTCTGGCGCAGACCCATCTTCAGTTAATGAACGATCTGTGGATGGCCGTCGATCGTAATGAACTGCGCCTGCTTTATCAGCCAAAGTTTCACGCGCCCGCGGGCCCTCTCCTCGGGTTTGAAGCGCTGCTGCGCTGGCAGCATCCGAAGCAGGGTTTACTGACGCCGGATCTTTTCCTGCCGCTGGCGGAAAAAACCGGGCTTATCATCCCTATTGGTAACTGGGTGCTCAATGAAGCCTGTCGCCAGCTGAGAGAATGGCATCTGCAGGGGCATCGAAACTGGTCAATGGCAGTAAACCTGTCGACGCTGCAGTTCGAACAGCCCTCGCTGGTTAAAACAGTGCTCGACTGCCTGGAGCGTCATCACGTCCCGCCGGAAATGTTGATCCTGGAAGTCACGGAAACTACGGCGATGAGCAACCCCGATGAGAGCGTGCGGGTGCTGACAGAGCTGACGGATGCTGGGGTGAAAGCCTCGATTGATGATTTTGGGACCGGATATTCGAGCCTGCTGTATCTCAAGCGTTTACCGGCCTGTGAACTGAAGATAGACAGAGCGTTTGTGAAAGAGTTAAGCGGTGAAAGCGAAGATGCCACCATTGTCTCTGCGATTGTGGCCCTCGCGAAAACGCTCAACCTGAAAGTCGTGGCCGAAGGTGTGGAAACCGAAGCGCAGCAAGTCTTTTTGACGGAGCTGGGCTGTAATACCTTACAGGGTTATCTGTTAGGTAAACCCGCCAGCGTGCAGACCATCGAGGCGCTTTGTGCACGGGGTGAAATGTTGCCAGGCGCTGAGCCGTAATCATTATGAGGCGACACGCGCAAGAGAGGGAGTGTCGCCAGAATACTGTCGACCAGGGCTGGCGCCTGCTGATAAAGATTAAAACTGTCGGTATTCATTAACCAGTTTTTAATGATGCCGCTAAAAAAACCGTGGAATACGATCATGGTCAGCTCAACGTTCACCTGCGACGAAATGATGTTTCGAGAAATACATTTCTCCAGCGTAACGCGCAAAGAATCATAATTGAACCCAATACGTTTCCGAATTTCATCCTCTGAAATCATATCGCTAGTAAATTCACATTTATGATACAAAATTTGTAATAGCGCACATTGACGGGGTTCGCGTGCGATATACTGAAGCGCAGTAATGAATTGCTCACGAAGTATTAACAACGGATCATCATTTTCGGAGAGAGAAAGCCTGTCGCGAATGATGTCACGTAGCGGTAATTGCTGTTCCCAAATGGCATTAAATATCTCTGCTTTACTGGTAAAGTGCCAGTAGATAGCACCACGCGTAACCTTTGCGGCATCGGCGATATCCTTCAGCGTCGTGCTGGCTACGCCTCGCGTCGCAAACTGCCCGATAGCCGCCTCAATCAACTGCTGTCGGGTTTGTTGAGCCTCTTCTTTCTTTTTACGCGCCATTGACAGCTACTCTTTACTCGCAGGGTATATACATAACATCAGGTTCGGATGGCTGGAAGTATTCACTAAAAGCCGTTTTAATTTTGCACAAAAAAAGTCAATTTACTTAATCTATAAACAATCTAAATACATGCTCGGAATTAAATTCACGAAATGGATAAATTTACCGGTTAAGCTCTATTAGCCTGATTTAGCGGGCAGAAGTATAGCCGTATTTTCTACGGGACTGATTCTGATTTTCCTCTCAGGCCTCGTCATTCGCACTTATAAATTAAAAAACATTAAACACCCTCATTATTATACGCAGCTACATTTTATTTTTTCCCTCTGCCCCACTACCGATCTACGGCAAACATCGGTTAATGGGTATTTAAAGGAACAGTCATGACGAATCATTTCAGACGTTTACCCTTAGCCGGTTTCATTGTCTGCGCTGTACTGCTCACTGGATGCGATGGCCAGGAAAATCAACAACAACATGCACAGGCGCCTCAGGTCAGCGTCCATATCGTGAAAAGTGCGCCGCTGGCCGTCACAACTGAACTCCCGGGCAGAACAGATGCGTTCCGCGTTGCGGAGGTTCGTCCACAGGTTAGCGGTATCATTCTGCGTCGCAACTTCACGGAAGGTAGCGATGTAAAAGCTGGGGACTCACTTTATCAAATTGATCCTGCGACCTATCAGGCGGCTTACGACAGCGCGAAAGGCGAGCTGGCAAAGGCGCAGGCGGCGGCCAATATTGCACACCTGACGGTGAAACGTTATCTCCCACTGGTGGGAACACAGTATGTCAGTAAACAAGAGTATGACCAGGCCGTGGCTACGGCCCAGCAGGCAGATGCCAGCGTTGTCGCCGCAAAAGCGGGCGTTGAAAGCGCACGTATCAACCTTGCGTATACCAAAGTAACGTCCCCTGTCGATGGCCGCATCGGCAAATCCAGCGTGACGGAAGGGGCGCTCGTGACGAACGGGCAGGCCGCAGCGCTGGCGACGGTCCAGCAGCTTGATCCGATTTATGTCGATGTGACCCAGTCGAGCAATGAATTTATGCGCCTGAAGCAGACGAGCCTGCAAAAAGGCGACACGGCCAGCAGCGTTGAGCTGCTGATGGAGAATGGTCAGCCCTATCCGCTGAAAGGCACCCTGCAGTTCTCCGACGTTACGGTGGATGAAAGCACCGGCTCAATCACGCTGCGCGCCATTTTCCCGAATCCTCAACACCTGCTGTTACCGGGGATGTTCGTTCGCGCCCGCATTGATGAAGGCACACAGCCAGATGCCATTCTGGTTCCGCAGCAGGGCGTGACCCGAACGCCGCGAGGCGACGCAACCGTGCTGGTGGTTAATGATAAAAACCAGGTTGAATCACGTACCGTCGTTGCGCCTCAGGCCATTGGCGACCGCTGGCTGGTGACGGAAGGGCTGAAAAACGGTGACCGCGTGATTGTCAGCGGATTACAAAAAGTCAGACCAGGGGCTACCGTCGTCGCCACGCCAGATACCACCACGACTCCCGCCAGTTAAGGAACGACGACATGGCTAATTTCTTTATTCAAAGGCCGGTTTTCGCCTGGGTACTTGCCATCATTTTGATGATTGCAGGCGGGCTGGCCATTCTCAAACTGCCCGTCGCCCAGTATCCGACGATTGCTCCGCCAGCCGTGGCGATTTCTGCGACCTACCCCGGCGCTGATGCCCAGACGGTGCAGGATACCGTGACCCAGGTTATCGAACAGAACATGAACGGTATCGACAACCTGATGTACATGTCTTCCACCAGCGATTCAGCAGGTAATGTCACCATCACACTGACCTTCGAGTCAGGAACGGATCCGGACATCGCCCAGGTGCAGGTGCAGAACAAGCTGCAGCTCGCCATGCCGCTGCTGCCGCAAGAGGTACAGCAGCAAGGGATTGGCGTTGAGAAATCCAGCAGCAGCTTCCTGCTGGTCGCTGGTTTTGTTTCGGACAACAAAAACCTCACTCAGGATGATATCTCCGACTATGTCGCCTCGAACGTCAAAGATGCTATCAGCCGAACGACGGGTGTCGGCGACGTTCAGCTGTTTGGCGCCCAGTATGCGATGCGCATCTGGCTCGACAGCAACGCGATGAATAAATACCAGCTGACGCCGCTGGATATTATCAACCAGCTTAAAACGCAGAACGACCAGATAGCGGCAGGTCAGTTGGGCGGTACGCCGTCTGTGCCCGGACAGCAGTTGAATGCCTCCATCATCGCGCAAACTCGCCTGAAATCACCGGAAGAGTTTGGCCGCGTGACGCTCAAGGTGAACCAGGACGGCTCGATGGTTCACCTGAAGGATGTCGCTCGCATTGAGCTCGGCGGCGAAAACTACAATATGGTGACCAAAATCAACGGGCAGGCAGCCACCGGCCTGGGGATTAAGCTGGCAACCGGGGCAAACGCGCTGGATACCGCGGCAGCCATCAAGAGCAAACTGGCGCAACTGCAACAGTTCTTCCCGCAGGGGTTGAAGGTCGTCTATCCCTATGACACCACGCCTTTTGTGAAAATTTCTATTCATGAAGTGGTGAAGACCCTGTTTGAAGCGATCGTTCTGGTCTTCCTGGTCATGTATCTGTTCCTGCAAAACCTGCGCGCGACGCTCATTCCGACTATCGCGGTGCCGGTGGTTCTGCTGGGTACCTTCGCGGTTCTTGCGGCGTTCGGTTTCTCCATCAACACCCTGACGATGTTCGGGATGGTACTGGCGATAGGGCTACTCGTTGATGACGCCATCGTGGTGGTCGAGAACGTTGAGCGCGTGATGGTAGAGGACAAGCTGCCGCCGAAAGAGGCCACGCAGAAGTCTATGGAGCAGATCCAGGGCGCGCTGGTGGGGATCGCTATGGTTCTCTCGGCGGTCTTTGTCCCGATGGCCTTTTTTGGTGGCTCGACGGGCGCCATCTATCGCCAGTTCTCGCTGACTATCGTTTCCGCCATGGCGCTCTCCGTGCTGGTTGCGCTGATCCTGACGCCCGCACTCTGCGCAACGCTGCTTAAGCCCGTTTCTGGCGATCATCATGAGAAGAAAGGGGGGTTCTTTGGCTGGTTCAATGCGCTCTTTGATAAGAGCGTGGAGCACTACAGCAACAGCGTAAGCGGTATTTTGCGTAAGACCGGCCGCTATCTGGTGGTGTACGTCCTTATTGTCGCTGGGATGGCGGTGCTGTTCCTGCGCTTACCTACCTCCTTCCTGCCTGAAGAGGATCAGGGGGTATTTATGACGATGGTTCAACTCCCGGCGGGTGCGACCCAGACGCGTACTCAGCAGGTTCTCGACCAGGTTCAGGACTATTATCTGACCCAAGAGAAAGCGAACGTTGAATCCGTCTTTACCGTTAACGGCTTTAGCTTTAGCGGCCAGGGCCAGAACTCCGGTATCGCCTTCGTCAGCCTGAAGCCCTGGGAAGAACGTTCTGGGGAGAAAAATAGCGTTGAGGCCATCGTGGGCCGAGCGACAAAAGCGTTCAGCCAGATTAAAGACGGCCTTGTATTTCCGTTTAACCTGCCTGCCATTATCGAACTGGGAACCGCAACGGGCTTCGACTTTGAACTTATCGATCAGGCAAACCTGGGGCATACCCAGCTGACGCAGGCGCGTAATCAGCTGCTCGGCATGGTGAAAGAGCACCCTGACCTGCTGGTTCGCGTGCGTCCTAACGGCCTGGAGGATACACCGCAGTTCAAACTGGATGTCGATCAGGAGAAAGCGCAGGCGCTGGGGATTAGCATTTCTGACGTCAACCAGACGATATCGACGGCGTTGGGTGGTACCTATGTGAATGACTTTATCGATCATGGCCGCGTGAAAAAAGTTTACGTCCAGGCGGATGCGAAATTCCGAATGTTGCCGGGGGACATCAACAATCTCTACGTGCGCAGCGCGAATGGGGAAATGGTGCCGTTCTCATCCTTTAGCAGCGCTCACTGGGTTTACGGTTCTCCTCGTCTGGAACGCTATAACGGCATGCCGTCCATGGAGATCCTCGGTGAGTCGGCCCCAGGGAAAAGTACCGGTGAGGCCATGGTGATGATGGAAAGCCTGGCGGCAAAACTGCCTTCCGGCATCGGCTATGACTGGACGGGAATGTCTTATCAGGAACGCCTTTCCGGTAACCAGGCGCCTGCACTGTACGCCATTTCACTGATCGTGGTGTTCCTGTGCCTGGCTGCACTGTATGAAAGCTGGTCCATACCCTTCTCTGTCATGCTGGTTGTGCCGTTAGGCGTCATCGGGGCTCTTTTCGCAGCGTCGCTGCGCGGGTTAAACAATGACGTCTATTTCCAGGTCGGCCTGCTGACAACGATTGGGTTATCGGCGAAAAACGCCATCCTGATCGTCGAATTTGCTAAGGACCTGATGGATAAAGAAGGTAAAGGTATCATTGAGGCCACGCTGGAAGCCTCAAGAATGCGCCTTCGCCCGATCCTGATGACCTCCCTGGCCTTCATTCTTGGCGTCATGCCGCTGGTAATTAGCACCGGAGCCGGGAGCGGAGCGCAAAACGCCGTCGGTACGGGTGTGATGGGAGGCATGCTTTCCGCAACGCTTCTGGCTATTTTCTTTGTGCCCGTTTTCTTTGTGGTTGTCCGGAGACGGTTTACCAACCATAAGGATTAACGTATCCCTGAAGGCACCGTTTGGTGCCTTTTTTATTTTAATATAAACAATGGATTAGTCATTATTGAATCGCATATAAAAAATTCATGAGTTTGCATTAAGTAAAAGCGCCTTCTTGCGACTCCATAATTTCTCCATGAATTTATCCAGAAAACGCTTTTTCTCCATGATTTTTACAAACTACATAATTTGAGATTATTCCACGTGTAACGGGAACTTACCCTGGTGGTAAAATAATCTCCAGTTCGTTAATAGCCCTCCTGGCTATGTAGCGAATAAGAAATAATATTGAGGTAACATCATGAAAAGATTCATTTCCGTTGCACTTCTCGCTGCGCTGCTTGCTGGTTGCGCGCACGACTCTCCTTGTGTACCGGTTTACGATGATCAGGGCCGACTGGTCCATACCAATACCTGTATGAAAGGCACCACCCAGGACAACTGGGAAACTGCGGGTGCCATCGCCGGCGGCGCTGCCGCAGTAGCGGGTTTAACGTTAGGTATTGTTGCCCTGACGAAGTAACATCTGTTCAGAAAGCGCGGCTCCGGCCGCGCTTTTGCTTTTAATGAGTGCACCAATTTCTAATAAATAAAAAAGTTCCGCATTTATTCTTATATGTAATTTCAACCAACCGCTATCAACACCTTTTTCTTATCTCTGATGATTTTCATACATTAATACTATTGAATACTCTGCCAATATTCACCTCAGAAACTATCTCTTCTTTTTATCTCATCCCGGTTAAAACTTTTGCTCCAATTTGTGGCACAGGTTGTAATTTCGCACTGTTTCGGGGCGCTCATTTTATTTAAGCCTGTCTACACTCTGCATTAAGCGTTCAGTTTTCTCTTATCTCGCTGAACTCAAAACTGGCATTACGTTTGCTTTATAAACGTTGGCCAATGCCACAGACAGGTTAAGCGCTTAAAAACGCTTCTATAACAATAAATTTCGCCACACAGGATCCATTATGAAAAAGACGATGATAGCCAGCCTGACCGCTGCAGGCATGTTGTTTGCCATAGCCGGTCAAGCCCATGCGGGAACGACGCTGGATGCCGTTAAAAAGAAAGGTTTTGTTCAATGCGGTATCAGCGACGGTCTGCCTGGCTTCTCTTATGCCGATGCGAACGGCAAATTTACCGGTATTGATGTGGATGTCTGCCGTGGCGTCGCAGCAGCGGTTTTTGGTGATGACAGCAAAGTAAAATACACCCCGCTGACGGCGAAAGAGCGCTTTACGGCGCTGCAGTCCGGCGAAGTTGACATGCTCTCGCGTAACACCACCTGGACCTCCTCCCGCGATGCAGGTATGGGAATGTCATTTACGGGCGTGACCTATTATGACGGCATCGGCTTTCTGACCCACAATAAAGCGGGCCTGAAAAGCGCCAAAGAACTGGATGGCGCCACCGTGTGTATCCAGGCGGGTACCGATACCGAGCTGAACGTCGCGGATTATTTCAAAGCAAATAAGTTGAAATACACCCCTGTGACTTTTGACCGCTCGGATGAATCAGCCAAAGCGCTGGAATCCGGTCGCTGCGACACCCTGGCCTCTGACCAGTCACAGCTGTATGCCTTACGCATTAAGCTGAGCAATCCGGCGGAATGGATTGTCCTGCCTGAAGTGATCTCCAAAGAACCTCTCGGACCGGTTGTGCGTCGTGGCGATGAAGACTGGTTCTCTATCGTTCGCTGGACGCTGTTTGCCATGCTGAATGCAGAAGAGATGGGCATCAACTCGAAAAACGTTGATGAGAAAGCGGCGAATCCTTCCACCCCGGATATGGCGCACCTGCTCGGTAAAGAAGGTGATTTTGGCAAGGATCTGAAGCTGGATAACAAGTGGGCTTACAACATCATCAAACAGGTGGGTAACTACGCAGAGATCTTCGAGCGTAACGTGGGATCGGAAAGCCCGCTGAAGATCAAACGCGGCCAGAACAATCTCTGGAATAACGGCGGTATTCAGTACGCGCCACCAGTACGTTAAGTCATAGCTGTAACGGGCACTGCTCGGGCAGTGCCCACTCCAGAGTCATGGTTACTGAGGTTTCTTTATGTCCCATCGCCGCTCAGCCGTAAAAGGATCGCTATCCTTTTCTCATCCCGCGGTCCGCGCCTGGCTATTCCAGATTATTGCTATTGTTGCGGTTGTTCTTATCGCCGTGTATCTCATCCATAACACCATCACTAACCTGAATAATCGCGGTATCACCTCCGGTTTTGCGTTTCTGGATCGCAGCGCGGGCTTTGGGATTGTTCAGCACCTTATCGACTATCAGGAGGGTGACACGTACGGACGCGTGTTTGTGGTCGGTTTACTGAATACGCTGTTGGTATCGGCACTTTGTATTGTCTTCGCGTCCATCCTGGGCTTCTTTATTGGGCTGGCGCGTCTTTCTGAAAACTGGCTGCTGCGAAAGCTTTCCACCATCTATATTGAGACGTTTCGCAACATCCCACCGCTGCTGCAGATCTTCTTCTGGTATTTCGCGGTGCTGCGTAATCTTCCCGGTCCCCGCCAGGCCGTCGATGCGTTTGAGCTGTTTTTCCTGAGTAATCGTGGGTTATACATTCCCTCTCCGCAGGTGGCCGAAGGGATTTACGCCTTTGTCGTCGCCATTATTGTTGCGCTCGCGATTTCCGTCGGCCTGTTCCGCTATAACCGTAAGCATCAGATTAAAACCGGACAGCTTCGTAAAACATGGCCAGTTGCCGCTGCGCTGATTGTTGGCTTACCGTTAGTTGCTCACTGGCTTTTTGGTGCAGCCTTGCACTGGGATATTCCTCACCTACGCGGATTCAACTTCCAGGGTGGTATGGTGTTAATTCCTGAACTGGCAGCACTCACGCTGGCGCTTTCAATTTATACCTCCGCGTTTATTGCGGAAATCATCCGCTCCGGGATCCAGGCCGTGCCTTACGGGCAGCACGAGGCGGCACGTTCACTCGGTTTGCCGAATACCGTGACGCTTCGCCAGGTTATTATTCCGCAGGCTTTACGGGTGATCATTCCGCCCCTGACCAGCCAGTATCTCAACATTGTCAAAAACTCATCGCTGGCAGCTGCCATTGGTTATCCGGATATGGTGTCTCTCTTCGCCGGAACCGTGCTTAACCAGACCGGACAGGCCATAGAAACCATTGACATCACCATGTCCGTCTATCTAATCATCAGTCTGGCTATTTCGTTGCTGATGAACCTTTATAACCGTCGTATAGCACTGGTCGAGCGCTAAGGATCTATGATGACAAAAGCGATACTGTCGCACTCCTCGCGCCCTGCCAGCTCGACGGGTGGACGTTTTATTCTCTGGGCACGCAAGAATCTCTTCTCCAGCTGGAGTAATAGCCTGCTGACGATTGTCTGCCTGTGGCTAATGTGGGAATTGATTCCTCCCCTGCTGAACTGGGCGGTTATACAGGCCAACTGGGTCGGTTCAACCCGAGCTGATTGCACAAAAGCCGGCGCTTGCTGGGTATTTATTCATGAGCGCTTCGGTCAGTTCATGTATGGGTTGTATCCCCACGAACAGCGTTGGCGGATTAATCTGGCGCTGGTTATCGGCCTGCTCTCTGTTGCAGTCATGTTCTGGAAAAAGCTGCCTCACCGTGGACGCTATATTGCCGTCTGGGCGGTGGTTTATCCGATTATTGTCTGGGTGCTGCTGTATGGCGGTTTTCTGGGGCTGGAACGCGTTGAAACACGCCAGTGGGGTGGCCTGACGCTGACATTGATTATCGCTTCAGTAGGGATCGCCGGCGCGCTACCGTTGGGTATTTTACTCGCCCTGGGTCGCCGTTCAAAAATGCCGGTCGTACGCGTGCTCTCCGTTATCTTTATTGAGTTCTGGCGCGGCGTACCGCTTATCACCGTACTGTTTATGTCGTCGGTCATGCTGCCACTGTTTATGGCGGAAGGTACAACGATCGACAAGCTGATCCGTGCCCTGGTCGGGGTGATTCTCTTCCAGTCCGCCTATGTCGCTGAAGTTGTACGCGGTGGCCTGCAGGCATTGCCTAAAGGCCAGTACGAAGCGGCGGAATCACTGGCGCTCGGTTACTGGAAAACGCAGGGACTGGTGATCCTTCCGCAAGCGCTCAAGCTGGTTATCCCTGGGCTGGTCAATACGATCATTGCTCTCTTTAAAGATACCAGCCTGGTGATCATCATCGGATTGTTCGATCTCTTTAGCAGCGTGCAGCAGGCAACCGTTGACCCTGTCTGGCTGGGTATGTCCACCGAGGGATATGTCTTTGCCGCTCTGATCTACTGGATCTTTTGTTTTAGCATGTCGCGCTACAGCCAGCATCTGGAAAAGCGCTTTAACACCGGGCGTACACCGCACTGAGGAAATTATGAGCCAAATGACTATGACAACCGCCAACGCGATGATTACGCTGGAAAACGTCAATAAATGGTATGGACAGTTTCATGTCCTGAAGGACATCAATCTTAAGGTAAAGCAGGGCGAACGCATCGTCCTTTGCGGCCCTTCCGGTTCAGGTAAATCCACAACCATTCGCTGTATTAACCATCTTGAAGAGCATCAGCAAGGGCGCATTGTGGTTGATGGTATTGAACTGAATGAAGATATCCGCAATATCGAACGCGTGCGGCAGGAAGTGGGAATGGTATTTCAGCACTTTAATCTGTTTCCACACCTGACCGTTCTGCAGAACTGTACGCTTGCGCCGATTTGGGTCCGAAAGATGCCGAAACAGGAAGCGGAGGCGCTGGCGATGCACTACCTTGAACGCGTACGTATCGCAGAGCATGCCAATAAGTTTCCAGGTCAGATCTCGGGCGGGCAACAGCAGCGCGTGGCTATCGCCCGTTCGCTGTGCATGAAACCCAAAATCATGCTGTTTGACGAACCGACATCTGCGCTGGATCCCGAAATGGTGAAAGAAGTACTGGATACCATGATTGGGCTGGCCCAATCCGGCATGACGATGCTGTGCGTCACGCATGAGATGGGTTTTGCCAGAACGGTAGCTGACAGGGTGATCTTTATGGACCGCGGCGAGATTGTTGAGCAGGCACCGCCGGATGAGTTCTTTGCGCATCCGAAGTCAGAACGTACGCGAGCATTTTTATCGCAGGTGATACATTAGTCGTTTGCTCTGCCGGGTGGCGGCTTCGCCTTACCCGGCCTACCGTTTTTCCGGCGCATAAACGCAAAAAGGCCATCCTTTCGGATGGCCTTTTCACTTATTTGATGTCTGGCAGTTCCCTACTCTCACATGGGGAGACCCCACACTACCATCGGCGCTACGGCGTTTCACTTCTGAGTTCGGCATGGGGTCAGGTGGGACCACCGCGCTAAAGCCGCCAGACAAATTCTTTTACTTCTTGCCGAACTTTAACCTAAGTATAAAGTGGTGCTGATACCCAGAGTCGAACTGGGGACCTCACCCTTACCAAGGGTGCGCTCTACCAACTGAGCCATATCAGCACGCTAAATTTGATGCCTGGCAGTTCCCTACTCTCACATGGGGAGACCCCACACTACCATCGGCGCTACGGCGTTTCACTTCTGAGTTCGGCATGGGGTCAGGTGGGACCACCGCGCTAAAGCCGCCAGGCAAATTCTGTTTAATCTGTATCAGGCTGAAAATCTGTCTCTCACCGCCAAAACAGCTTCGGCGTTGTAAGGTTAAGCCTCACGGTTCATTAGTACCGGTTAGCTCAACGCATCGCTGCGCTTACACACCCGGCCTATCAACGTCGTCGTCTTCAACGTTCCTTCAGGAGACTTAAAGTCTCAGGGAGAACTCATCTCGGGGCAAGTTTCGTGCTTAGATGCTTTCAGCACTTATCTCTTCCGCATTTAGCTACCGGGCAGTGCCATTGGCATGACAACCCGAACACCAGTGATGCGTCCACTCCGGTCCTCTCGTACTAGGAGCAGCCCCCCTCAATTCTCCAGCGCCCACGGCAGATAGGGACCGAACTGTCTCACGACGTTCTAAACCCAGCTCGCGTACCACTTTAAATGGCGAACAGCCATACCCTTGGGACCTACTTCAGCCCCAGGATGTGATGAGCCGACATCGAGGTGCCAAACACCGCCGTCGATATGAACTCTTGGGCGGTATCAGCCTGTTATCCCCGGAGTACCTTTTATCCGTTGAGCGATGGCCCTTCCATTCAGAACCACCGGATCACTATGACCTGCTTTCGCACCTGCTCGAGCCGTCACTCTCGCAGTCAAGCTAGCTTATGCCATTGCACTAACCTCCTGATGTCCGACCAGGATTAGCTAACCTTCGTGCTCCTCCGTTACTCTTTGGGAGGAGACCGCCCCAGTCAAACTACCCACCAGACACTGTCCGCAACCCGGATCACGGGTCTACGTTAGAACACCAGCCATTAAAGGGTGGTATTTCAAGGACGGCTCCACGCAGACTGGCGTCCACGCTTCAAAGCCTCCCACCTATCCTACACATCAAGGACCAGTGTTCAGTGTCAAGCTATAGTAAAGGTTCACGGGGTCTTTCCGTCTTGCCGCGGGTACACTGCATCTTCACAGCGAGTTCAATTTCACTGAGTCTCGGGTGGAGACAGCCTGGCCATCATTACGCCATTCGTGCAGGTCGGAACTTACCCGACAAGGAATTTCGCTACCTTAGGACCGTTATAGTTACGGCCGCCGTTTACCGGGGCTTCGATCAAGAGCTTCGCGTTGCCGCTAACCCCATCAATTAACCTTCCGGCACCGGGCAGGCGTCACACCGTATACGTCCACTTTCGTGTTTGCACAGTGCTGTGTTTTTAATAAACAGTTGCAGCCAGCTGGTATCTTCGACTGATTTCAGCTCCGTCCGCAGGGACTTCACCTACATATCAGCGTGCCTTCTCCCGAAGTTACGGCACCATTTTGCCTAGTTCCTTCACCCGAGTTCTCTCAAGCGCCTTGGTATTCTCTACCTGACCACCTGTGTCGGTTTGGGGTACGATTTCGTGTTACCTGATGCTTAGAGGCTTTTCCTGGAAGCAGGGCATTTATCACTTCAGCACCGTAGTGCCTCGTCATCACGCCTCAGTGTTAAAGTGAACCGGATTTGCCTGGAACACACACCTACACGCTTAAACCGGGACAACCGTCGCCCGGCTGACATAGCCTTCTCCGTCCCCCCTTCGCAGTAACACCAAGTACAGGAATATTAACCTGTTTCCCATCGACTACGCCTTTCGGCCTCGCCTTAGGGGTCGACTCACCCTGCCCCGATTAACGTTGGACAGGAACCCTTGGTCTTCCGGCGAGCGGGCTTTTCACCCGCTTTATCGTTACTTATGTCAGCATTCGCACTTCTGATACCTCCAGCATGCCTCACAGCACACCTTCAACGGCTTACAGAACGCTCCCCTACCCAACAACACATAGTGTCGCTGCCGCAGCTTCGGTGCATGGTTTAGCCCCGTTACATCTTCCGCGCAGGCCGACTCGACCAGTGAGCTATTACGCTTTCTTTAAATGATGGCTGCTTCTAAGCCAACATCCTGGCTGTCTGTGCCTTCCCACATCGTTTCCCACTTAACCATGACTTTGGGACCTTAGCTGGCGGTCTGGGTTGTTTCCCTCTTCACGACGGACGTTAGCACCCGCCGTGTGTCTCCCGTGATAACATTCTTCGGTATTCGTAGTTTGCATCGGGTTGGTAAGCCGGGATGGCCCCCTAGCCGAAACAGTGCTCTACCCCCGAAGATGAGTTCACGAGGCGCTACCTAAATAGCTTTCGGGGAGAACCAGCTATCTCCCGGTTTGATTGGCCTTTCACCCCCAGCCACAGGTCATCCGCTAATTTTTCAACATTAGTCGGTTCGGTCCTCCAGTTAGTGTTACCCAACCTTCAACCTGCCCATGGCTAGATCACCGGGTTTCGGGTCTATACCCTGCAACTTAACGCCCAGTTAAGACTCGGTTTCCCTGCGGCTCCCCTATACGGTTAACCTTGCTACAGAATATAAGTCGCTGACCCATTATACAAAAGGTACGCAGTCACACCACGAAGGTGCTCCCACTGCTTGTACGTACACGGTTTCAGGTTCTTTTTCACTCCCCTCGCCGGGGTTCTTTTCGCCTTTCCCTCACGGTACTGGTTCACTATCGGTCAGTCAGGAGTATTTAGCCTTGGAGGATGGTCCCCCCATATTCAGACAGGATACCACGTGTCCCGCCCTACTCTTCGAGTTCACAGCAAGTGTGCTTTCGTGTACGGGACTATCACCCTGTACCGTCGGACTTTCCAGACCGTTCCACTAACACACAAGCTGATTCAGACTCCGGGCTGCTCCCCGTTCGCTCGCCGCTACTGGGGGAATCTCGGTTGATTTCTTTTCCTCGGGGTACTTAGATGTTTCAGTTCCCCCGGTTCGCCTCGTTAACCTATGTATTCAGTTAACGATAGTGTGACGGATCACACTGGGTTTCCCCATTCGGACATCGACGGGTCAAGGGTTCATATCACCTCGCCGTCGCTTTTCGCAGATTAGCACGTCCTTCATCGCCTCTGACTGCCAGGGCATCCACCGTGTACGCTTAGTCGCTTAACCTCACAACCCGAAGATGTTTCACTTCTGATTGCGAAAATTTGAGAGACTCGAACACACCATTAAAGATGTGTCGTTTCAATTTTCAGCTTGATCCAGATTTTTAAAGAGCAAATATCTCAAACATGACTCGCAAGTCAGTTTTGAGATATGACGGCAGGTGACTTTCACTCACGAACCAGCAAGTGGCGTCCCCTAGGGGATTCGAACCCCTGTTACCGCCGTGAAAGGGCGGTGTCCTGGGCCTCTAGACGAAGGGGACACTGAAGTCTCAATCGCAAGACGCCTTGCTGTTTACTTTTCATCAGACAATCTGTGTGAGCACTGCAAAGGCAGGTTCTTTAAGGTAAGGAGGTGATCCAACCGCAGGTTCCCCTACGGTTACCTTGTTACGACTTCACCCCAGTCATGAATCACAAAGTGGTAAGCGCCCTCCCGAAGGTTAAGCTACCTACTTCTTTTGCAACCCACTCCCATGGTGTGACGGGCGGTGTGTACAAGGCCCGGGAACGTATTCACCGTGGCATTCTGATCCACGATTACTAGCGATTCCGACTTCATGGAGTCGAGTTGCAGACTCCAATCCGGACTACGACGCACTTTATGAGGTCCGCTTGCTCTCGCGAGGTCGCTTCTCTTTGTATGCGCCATTGTAGCACGTGTGTAGCCCTACTCGTAAGGGCCATGATGACTTGACGTCATCCCCACCTTCCTCCAGTTTATCACTGGCAGTCTCCTTTGAGTTCCCGGCCTAACCGCTGGCAACAAAGGATAAGGGTTGCGCTCGTTGCGGGACTTAACCCAACATTTCACAACACGAGCTGACGACAGCCATGCAGCACCTGTCTCAGAGTTCCCGAAGGCACCAAAGCATCTCTGCTAAGTTCTCTGGATGTCAAGAGTAGGTAAGGTTCTTCGCGTTGCATCGAATTAAACCACATGCTCCACCGCTTGTGCGGGCCCCCGTCAATTCATTTGAGTTTTAACCTTGCGGCCGTACTCCCCAGGCGGTCGACTTAACGCGTTAGCTCCGGAAGCCACGCCTCAAGGGCACAACCTCCAAGTCGACATCGTTTACGGCGTGGACTACCAGGGTATCTAATCCTGTTTGCTCCCCACGCTTTCGCACCTGAGCGTCAGTCTTTGTCCAGGGGGCCGCCTTCGCCACCGGTATTCCTCCAGATCTCTACGCATTTCACCGCTACACCTGGAATTCTACCCCCCTCTACAAGACTCTAGCCTGCCAGTTTCGAATGCAGTTCCCAGGTTGAGCCCGGGGATTTCACATCCGACTTGACAGACCGCCTGCGTGCGCTTTACGCCCAGTAATTCCGATTAACGCTTGCACCCTCCGTATTACCGCGGCTGCTGGCACGGAGTTAGCCGGTGCTTCTTCTGCGGGTAACGTCAATCGACAAGGTTATTAACCTTATCGCCTTCCTCCCCGCTGAAAGTACTTTACAACCCGAAGGCCTTCTTCATACACGCGGCATGGCTGCATCAGGCTTGCGCCCATTGTGCAATATTCCCCACTGCTGCCTCCCGTAGGAGTCTGGACCGTGTCTCAGTTCCAGTGTGGCTGGTCATCCTCTCAGACCAGCTAGGGATCGTCGCCTAGGTGAGCCGTTACCCCACCTACTAGCTAATCCCATCTGGGCACATCTGATGGCAAGAGGCCCGAAGGTCCCCCTCTTTGGTCTTGCGACGTTATGCGGTATTAGCTACCGTTTCCAGTAGTTATCCCCCTCCATCAGGCAGTTTCCCAGACATTACTCACCCGTCCGCCACTCGTCACCCGAGAGCAAGCTCTCTGTGCTACCGTTCGACTTGCATGTGTTAGGCCTGCCGCCAGCGTTCAATCTGAGCCATGATCAAACTCTTCAATTTAAGTTTGATGCTCGTGAATTAAACTTCGTAATGAATTACGTATGTTCACTCAGAGACTTGGTATTCATTTTTCGTCCGAGGACGTTAAGAATCCATGTCACTTTGAGTGCCCACACAGATTGTCTGATAAATTGTTAAAGAGCAGTGCAACGCGGCTTTCGCTCACCGTTGCGAGGTGGCGTATATTACGCTTTCCTCTTTCAGAGTCAACCCGTTATTTCAGGATTTTTTCTCTTCAACCGACCGGGTTAACTGTGAAGTGATTCACATCCGCCGTGTCGATGGAGGCGCATTATAGGGATCCCAATTTTTAGCACAAGTGTTTTTTAGATCTTTTTTTTCGACTGCTGATTTTCCGCGCTTTTCGCTGAAATCCCGCCCGATCTGCTTAAATATTGACGCATTTTGCCTTGCCTCGATCCAATAATATGATCAAGTCTTCCGTATAGCGCTCATCCTTAGAGGTAGTTATGTCTGCAGTGTTACGCCCTTATAAAGATCTGTTCCCCCAAAAAGGCGATCGCGTGATGATCGATGCCACCAGCGTGGTCATTGGTGATGTCCGAATGGCCGATGACGTCAGTATCTGGCCGCTCGTCGCCATCAGGGGAGATGTAAATTATGTGTCGATCGGTGCCCGTACCAATATTCAGGACGGTAGCGTTCTGCATGTTACGCACAAATCCTCTTATAACCCGGAGGGCAATCCCCTCATCATTGGAGAAGATGTTACCGTCGGACATAAAGTGATGCTTCACGGCTGCACTATCGGTAATCGGGTGCTTGTTGGCATGGGATCGATTTTGCTGGATGGCGTGATAGTAGAAGAAGACGTAATGATTGGGGCCGGTAGCCTGGTTCCGCAGAACAAACGTCTGGAAAGTGGTTATCTCTATCTGGGAAGCCCGGTAAAACAGATCCGCCCCCTGAAGGAGGCAGAGATCGAAGGATTAAAATACTCGGCGAACAACTACGTAAAATGGAAGAATGACTATTTGGATCAGGATAACCAAACCCAACCCTGATCGTCTTCCTGCTGCTCGCGGATTAAATCGCTGGCTTCCTCTTCCAGATCCCAGCGATTTTCGCAAAAAACGGCTATCGGGTCTGTGCCGCCAAAACGATGTAACAGCGCTTCTCCATGGATGGCACAGGTAAGCTGCATACCCTGCACCAGCACCGGAAAACAGACCGCCTGCTTATGCTCATCCCAGCTCTCTCTGTCCGGGAAATGAATAGCCTGATTCACGCCGAAAGCTCCTGCTTTAGCTTTTCAATGACCGGCTCGACTGCAGGCAACACCCCGTGCCAGAGCAGTACCGCATGCGCAGCCTGCCCCACCAGCATTCCCAGCCCATCGGCTAACTGTTTCGCACCGTGTTGTTCGCACCAGTTCAGGAAGGGCGTATTCCCTTTCTGATAAAACATGTCATAGAAGTACATGTGCGCGCTGACCAGCGAAGCGGGGATCGCCGGGATCTCGCCACTGATGCCGCTGGATGTGGCATTAATGACAAGATCGAACTCACGTTCGGCAAGATCGTCAAGCGCTACCGCACTTACGCTGCTGGTATGCGCAAACAACGCCGCCAGCGCTTCTGCCCGGGAAAAAGTTCGGTTGGTAATGGTCACCGCACAGTCCAGGGAAAGCAGAGGCAACAGTACTCCCCGCGATGCCCCACCCGCACCAATCAGCAGGACCCGGAACCCAGGTTTAATAAACGACAGTCGTTCCAGATCGCTCAGCAAACCTATTCCGTCAGTGTTGTCGCCCAGAAGACGTCCGTCCTCAAGCCGTTTTAGGGTATTTACTGCACCAGCAAGAGAAGCGCGCTCGGTCAGTTCATCAGCACGTTCGAAAGCTTCCTCTTTAAAAGGAACCGTCACATTCGCACCTTTGCCACCTGCGGCGAAAAAAGCCTCAAGCGTTGGAATAAATGCATCTACCGGTGCCAGTACGCGGCCATAGGGATGATTTATCTGCAGTTGCTCCGCAAATTGCTGATGGATCAGCGGTGACTTGCTGTGTGCAATCGGATTACCAAAAACAGCATAGGTTTCCATGAGATTACCCCTGGCGAAAACGTTCGCCGGTCAAAGCGTCGCGAATTTCAGACGGATTCAGGCGCCCTCCCGTCTCTCCAACAGCAACCGGGAAGTCATTTCCGAACTGTGCCAACACTTCTTCAGTTGTACGACAAGGTGGCAATCCGGTCAGGTTGGCGCTGGTTGAGACCAGCGGTTTACCAAATGCCAGGCAAAGCTCAACCACCAGAGGATGATCGGTGACGCGAACGGCGAGGGAATCAAAGCGTCCGGTCAGCCAGCGCGGTGTTGTCGGCTGTGCCGGGAAAACAAAGGTCACCGGTCCTGGCCATGCGGAGAAAATAGTCTCGCGCTGCGCCGGTGTCAGCATAGAGTCATCAATGTAGGGCTTAAGCTGCTCGTAATTCGCAGCTATCAAAATCAACCCTTTCTCTACGGGTCTTTGTTTTAAGGCAAGCAGGCGGCTCACAGCCGTCTCGCTGTCAGGGTCGCAACCGACTCCAAAAACAGCTTCAGTTGGATAGGCGATGACTTTTTCATTTTTCAGCACGTCCACAGCATGCGCAATGGAGCCTGATGGCAGGTTATTATTCACTATTTTGATCCGCCGTTACCGGCTTTCCACATTGTTTGCTGGCGCAGAAGCGTTTCATACCTTGCGCCGTTTTCTTCTCGATAAGTAGCGGATAGTTGCAATGAGTGCAGACGCCCGCTACCGGTTTGAAATTGATAACGAACTGGCATTCAGGGTAGCGATCGCAGGAATGGAAGGTCTTACCATAGCGGGAACGGCGCTGTACCAGCTGACCGCGCTGACACTGAGGACACGCAATAGCCGTTTCATCAGGCTTATCAATTTGTTCCGTATGCTCACATTCCGGATAACGGCTACAGCCAATAAACATACCGAAACGGCCCTGACGTAGCGCTAGTTCACCACCACAAAGAGGACATAGCTGTCCTTCCAGAATTTTGACGATATGTCCATCCGCCTGGCTTTTCAGAGGACGGACATAATCACATTCCGGATAGTGTGAACAACCGAGAAACGGGCCGTGTTTCCCGGACCGAATAACAAGTTCAGCCCCGCACTGCGGGCAGGGCTCGTTTTTATGCACCGTGAATAGTGCTGATTTGGCCATAACAACTCTTGGTGCTACACATAGAATTAATGCAGCATACCTTCATTCACTTCAAAGAGTAATTCTTCCATTTGCTGATAGGCATTTTCACAGCCCGGGATATTAAACAGAACCATCAGAATCACCCATTTCAGATCTTCCAGTTCAAATTCTGCCGTATCCAGCGCCATGACACGCTCTATCACCATTTCTCTCGTTTCGAGGTTCAGCACCTGAATCTGCTCAAGGAATAAGATGAATCCCCGGCAGCTGGCGTCCAGCCTTTCACACTCTTCTGCGGTATAAATGCGTACTGACAACGGGTCAGAAGCAAGCTGCATCGGTTCGGCGAGGCCTTCCTGATAATCAGCCAGTTTTTCCAGCCACATCAACGCATTATAGATATCTTCCCGCTCAAACCCCGCATCGGTAAGATCCTGTGTCAATTTGTCCTGATCCACTCGCATTTCTGCTTCGTTATGGATGTAAGTCTCAAACAAATACATCAGTACGTCGAACATGGCATGCCCTCCTTAATCGGACATAGCCGCCGGGTACAGCTGCGATCCACCCTGCTAACTCCAGTTCGAGTAGCTGTGCTACCGTTACTGGCACAGGTTGGCCGGCACGTTCAGCGACAACGTCAACAGGTGTTACCTCATCTCCTACGTTAGCCAGGAGCTTGGGAAATGGCAATGCCACCTTTCCCTGATCTGATGAATAATGTCGCTTTTCGGGATCTTCCTGCAGACATTGCAAGCCATATTGCAAATTTTCAAGAATGTCCCGCGCTTCTGTTACCGGCGTCGCACCCTGTTTTATCAGCCAGTGTGGTCCTTCACACCCCGGGTTACCAATCGGGCCGGGTAAGGCGAAAACCTCCCTCCCCTGATCGAGCGCGCATCGTGCAGTGACCAGCGAGCCGCTTCGCACTGCCGCTTCAACGACCAATACACCCTGGCTAAGCCCGCTGATAATTCGATTACGACGCGGAAAGTTTGCCGGCCGGGGCTGCGCCGAAAGAGGGAACTCAGACACTATCGCCCCGTCAGCTTCGACAAGCCGCATAGCCAGCGCCTGATGCCGACGGGGATAAATGCTAAACAGGCCGTTCCCCAGTACGGCCACGCTACGCCCTTTTACAGACAGCGCGGCGTTGTGAGCAACACCGTCTATACCGCAGGCCAGTCCGCTGGTGATTGTGAAACCACTTTGCGAAAGTTGTTCGCACAGAATTTTCCCCCATCGTTCTCCATACCATGACGGCGCACGGCTACCCACGACCGCCAGCTGGGTAGCATTAAGCGTTTCAGGGTTACCTTTTACGAATAAAGCACCGGGATAATCAGGAATTGCTCGAAGTAAAGGAGGATAAAGTGGATGGGTTGCCGTCAATAAATGATTTCCCGGCTGCTCAAGCCACACCAGACTACGCTCCAGCTCGCCCTCATCTGGGGCAAAGAACCGTTCAGCCTGTTTTGCTGACAGCCCGGCGTCTCTGACAGCGGAAGCATCGATATTTTTTTGCTTGTGCAGCCGTGCAGCCGCTTCCAGCATTCCATCGCCACATAATGAACCTGTGTGTATTAGCCGTAGCCATATCTCGATAGACGTCATCCTTTCCCCCTGCCATAAGCGGCCTGCGCAATCATTGCGATTGGTCACTGATGCTGTCAATCGACCCGGGATTTGTCTAGAATAGAAGTAATATTCTTATCAACTCCTGAACACGACTCTGGAAATTTATGGCAGTTTTGCAAGTGTTACATATTCCGGACGAGCGCCTTCGCATCGTCGCTGAACCGGTTAAAGAAGTGAATGCAGAAATCCAGCGTATCGTTGATGATATGTTCGATACCATGTACGCCGAAGAAGGCATTGGCCTGGCGGCGACGCAGGTAGACATTCACAAACGTATTATCGTGATCGACGTTTCTGAAAATCGCGATGAGCGTCTGGTGCTGATCAACCCTGAATTGCTTGAGAAGAGCGGTGAAACGGGCATTGAGGAAGGTTGTCTTTCTATTCCGGAACAGCGCGCTTTGGTGCCACGTGCCGAAAAAGTGAAAATTCGCGCTTTGGATCGTGACGGTAATCCGTTCGAACTGGAAGCAGATGACCTGCTGGCAATTTGCATTCAGCATGAGATGGATCATCTGGTCGGTAAGCTGTTTATCGATTACCTCTCGCCGTTGAAACAGCAGCGTATTCGTCAAAAAGTAGAGAAACTGGATCGTTTGCGCTCTCGCGCATAACGTCCCCCCGGATACAAGGATCATCGTGTCTAAAACACTACGTATTATCTTCGCGGGAACCCCTGATTTTGCAGCGCGTCATCTTGACGCGCTGTTATCTTCTGGTCACCAGGTTGTCGGCGTCTTTACCCAGCCGGACCGTCCGGCTGGTCGCGGTAAAAAACTGATGCCGAGCCCGGTAAAGGTGCTGGCAGAAGAGCATGGGCTTCCTGTTTTCCAGCCCGCATCCTTACGCCCTCAGGAAAATCAGCAGCTGGTTGCTGACCTGAACGCCGACGTAATGGTCGTGGTGGCTTACGGTTTAATTCTGCCAAAAGCGGTGCTTGATATGCCTCGTCTGGGTTGTATCAACGTGCACGGCTCCTTGCTCCCGCGCTGGCGTGGTGCGGCACCTATCCAGCGCTCCCTGTGGGCGGGGGATGCTGAAACCGGCGTCACAATCATGAAGATGGACGTAGGTTTAGACACTGGCGACATGCTGCATAAACTGGCGTGCCCTATTACTGCAGACGATACCAGCGCTACGCTGTATGACAAACTTGCAAGCCTTGGTCCGCAAGGGCTTATCGAGACGCTGCAGCAGCTTGCTGACAATACGGCGAAACCGGAAGTTCAGGATGAGGCGCTGGTGACGTATGCTGAAAAACTGAGTAAAGAAGAAGCCCGGCTCGACTGGTCCTTGTCTGCCGCTCAACTTGAACGCTGCATCCGCGCTTTTAATCCGTGGCCGATGAGCTGGATGGAGATTGATGAGCAGCCAGTGAAAGTCTGGAAAGCGTCAGTCATTAATGGCAATACGGCTGCTGAACCCGGCACGATTATCGACGCCAGCAAGAACGGTATCCAGGTTGCGACAGCAGAAGGGATCCTGAATCTTGAATCGCTGCAACCGGCCGGTAAGAAAGCCATGAGCGCTCAGGATCTATTAAATTCCCGTCGCGAATGGTTTATACCTGGTAATCGTCTTGCCTAATCCAATATATGCTTAAAGCCCGGTGTTTCCGGGCATTTTTATTTTTATAGTTATGAAAAAACAAAATCTACGCAGTATGGCGGCCAAAGCCGTTGAGCAGGTTATCGAGCAGGGCCAGTCATTGAGTAACATCCTGCCTCCCCTGCAACAAAAGGTATCTGATAAAGACAAAGCTCTGCTCCAGGAACTCTGCTTTGGCGTCCTGCGCACCCTTTCTCAGCTTGAGTGGCTCATTAATAAGCTGATGTCGCGCCCAATGACAGGCAAACAGCGCACCGTACATTATTTGATTATGGTGGGGTTTTATCAGCTTCTTCATACCCGCATTCCACCTCACGCCGCGCTGGCTGAAACGGTGGAAGGTGCCGTTGCGATTAAACGCCCTCAGTTGAAAGGGCTGATCAACGGCGTACTGCGTCAGTTCCAGCGTCAGCAGGATGAGCTACTGGCTGAATTTGCACAAAGCGAAACACGTTTTCTGCACCCGGACTGGCTGCTGAATCGCCTTAAAAAAGCGTATCCGCAGCAATGGCAAAACATTGCCGAAGCGAATAATCAACGCCCACCGATGTGGTTACGCGTCAACCGTAATCACCACACCCGTGACGCATGGCTGGCATTACTGGAAGAAACCGGAATGAGTGGATTCACGCATGCAGCCTATCCGGATGCCGTGCGTTTAGCCTCCCCTGCACCGGTACATGCTTTACCTGGTTTTGATGAAGGCTGGGTGACCGTACAGGATGCCTCGGCTCAGGGTTGCATGACCTGGCTTGAACCAGCAAACGGGGAACAGATCCTCGATCTTTGCGCCGCGCCTGGCGGAAAAACAACGCACATTCTTGAAGTGGCTCCGCAGGCCAGCGTAATAGCCGTGGATGTCGATGAGCAGCGCCTGTCACGCGTCTACGACAACCTCAAGCGTCTGGGCATGAAGGCTCAGGTTAAGCAGGGCGACGGACGCAAGCCCGCAGAATGGTGTGGTGAAACCCAGTTTGACCGCATTTTGCTGGATGCGCCCTGCTCTGCAACAGGCGTGATTCGTCGCCATCCGGATATCAAGTGGCTGCGCCGCGATCGCGATATCAAGGAACTTGCTCAACTGCAATCGGACATACTTGACGCAATCTGGCCACATCTTAAACCCGGCGGCACGCTGGTTTATGCAACCTGCTCCGTATTGCCAGAAGAAAACAGCCAGCAAATCGCGGCCTTCCTTAAACGTACCCCGGACGCAACGCTGCGCGATACGGGAACGCCTGAATGCCCGGGTCAGCAAAACCTGCCGGGCCCGGAAGAAGGCGATGGCTTCTTTTACGCTAAGCTAATCAAAGAGTGATGTTGAGAACAGGTCACGAGATATGAAAATTATCATTCTGGGCGCAGGACAAGTGGGCGGAACGCTGGCGGAAAACCTGGTTGGCGAAAACAACGACATCACAATCGTTGATACCAACGGGGATCGTCTGCGCGTTTTACAGGACAAATTTGACCTTCGCGTTGTGCAGGGCCATGGCTCACACCCGCGTGTGCTACGCGAGGCGGGCGCCGACGATGCAGACATGCTCGTTGCGGTGACCAGTTCTGACGAAACCAATATGGTGGCCTGTCAGGTGGCCTACTCGCTTTTCAACACCCCTAACCGAATCGCGCGCATCCGTTCTCCGGACTATGTCCGCGATGCTGAGAAGCTCTTTAATTCAGAAGCGGTTCCTATTGACCATCTCATCGCGCCAGAACAGCTGGTTATCGACAATATCTATCGTCTGATCGAATATCCAGGCGCACTGCAGGTGGTGAACTTTGCCGAAGGTAAGGTCAGTCTTGCCGTCGTTAAGGCCTATTACGGCGGCCCGTTGATCGGCAATGCGCTTTCCACAATGCGTGAGCACATGCCGCATATCGATACGCGCGTCGCCGCCATTTTCCGCCACGACAGACCTATTCGCCCTCAAGGCTCCACGATTGTCGAAGCGGGGGATGAGGTCTTCTTCATTGCGGCCTCTCAGCATATTCGTGCGGTGATGAGTGAGTTGCAGCGTCTCGAAAAGCCTTATAAACGCATTATGCTAGTCGGCGGTGGCAATATCGGCGCGGGCCTGGCGCGAAGGCTGGAAAAAGACTACAGCGTGAAATTGATCGAGCGCGATCAACAGCGTGCTTCTGAGCTGGCGGAAAAACTGCAAAATACGATCGTATTTTATGGCGACGCGTCGGATCAGGAATTATTGGCTGAAGAGCATATTGATCAAGTTGATCTCTTTATTGCCGTCACCAACGATGACGAAGCGAATATTATGTCCGCCATGCTCGCCAAACGTATGGGAGCAAAGAAGGTCATGGTGCTTATCCAGCGCAAGGCGTATGTCGACCTGGTTCAGGGCAGCGTTATTGATATTGCCATTTCACCGCAGCAGGCGACCATTTCCGCTCTGCTGAGCCATGTACGTAAAGCGGACATTGTCGGCGTTTCATCTCTGCGTCGCGGGGTGGCAGAAGCCATTGAAGCGGTAGCTCATGGAGATGAAACCACGTCACGCGTTGTGGGACGCGCCATCGACGAAATTAAGCTGCCGCCGGGCACTATTATCGGCGCCGTAGTGCGCGGGAATGACGTTATGATCGCCAATGATAATTTGCGTATTGAGCAAGGCGACCACGTAATTATGTTCCTTACCGATAAAAAATTTATTACCGACGTCGAACGTTTATTCCAGCCAAGTCCATTCTTCCTTTAAAACGTCGGGGCTCTCAATAGAGCCCCCGTACTTTACCCTCTTTATTTCTGTGCCTTTTATTTTCATAACGTTTAATTATCCCGCATGGCAATTGGCTAATCATTTGTTAAACTTATAGTCGTCAGCTGGCACAAGGAGAACATAATGAGTTTTATTAAAGAATTTCGCGAATTTGCGATGCGCGGGAACGTGGTTGATTTGGCAGTGGGTGTCATTATTGGTGCGGCATTCGGCAAGATTGTTTCATCATTAGTTGCGGACATCATCATGCCACCTTTAGGGCTGCTAATCGGGGGCATTGATTTCAAACAGTTCGCGTTCACACTGCGTGAAGCCCAGGGTGATATCCCGGCAGTTGTAATGCACTACGGCGTGTTTATCCAGAACGTATTTGATTTCGTGATTGTGGCGTTTGCTATCTTTATGGCTATCAAGCTGATTAACCGGCTCAACCGTAAAAAAGAAGAGCCTGCAGCAGCGCCTGCACCAACGAAAGAAGAAGTGTTACTGAGTGAAATTCGCGATCTGTTAAAAGAGCAGAATAACCGCGTTTAATCAGCAGTTAAAAACAGGAAGGCCAGTGGTAAATAAGCGATTCGCTTGCTTGCCACTGGCCTCCCAGTTACCCCGTTTTGCATGTTTGTCTTTACGCAGATAACTCCCCTTCCCTTTTTTATTCTTTTCAACGCGCTGTCGAAAAAGCGGGTCGTGAAGTAAAGCCTCGATGGCATTATCTTTAATTTGTCCCTTCGTGTGCTGATAGCGGCTCATAATTTCTCCTGAGCATGGTTTATGACGACGGAAGTCTAGACCCGAGTAGATTAAAAATCAACATCCCCGAGTTTCTCCACTGGCTCCCTGTTCAAGGGCTTCCAGAATTGAACAATAAATACTGCTATGAGCCGTTCCGCAGCAGGCATCATTCAACCTTTGCAAAGAGCGCTGCATGGTTTGCAGTTCCAGAATACGGGCTTCAACTTCATCAAGCCGGGCTTGTACGATGCTTTTGGATTCCTGACAAGTGTGATGCTCAGGATCGATGCGGATCGATAATAACTCGCGGATCGAATCAAGCGTGAAGCCAAGCTGTCGGGCGTAGCGTATGAATCTCAGACGCTGCAGATCGTTATCGGTATAAAGCCGAAAGCCGCCTTCCGTGCGTACCTCATGATCGATCATCTGCTGCTTTTCGTAGTATCGGATAGTGTCCGGCGTTACGTTCGCGAGCTTTGCAAGTTCACCGATACGGTACATCGCTACTCCTCGTTTATCTTCTTCATCACTATTTCACCGTATTCCCCATGCAGGAATTCCGTGCTCATTCCTGCCTGGCGCAGCTTGAGCTCTATCAGGGCAAGCCTGCGGCTAAGTTCTTTATGTCGAGGATCGTCCTGACGGATCCCTTTTAGCAGATCGACAAGTTCAACAGCCTCTCTACGCTGCTCAAGCTCGGGCGGGAGGCAGCCAGCATTTTTTAGCAAACGGTATCCAGCCCGGAGTTCAGGCGCAATATGCGAATCATCTTCCAGTTCGAGAGGTTCGCCGCTCCCGGGAAGATTGTCGAAATCGCCTTTATTTTGGGCATCGCGAATATGGCGTTCTGCCCACTGGTCAAGCAACCACATCATCAGCTCCAGGGGATGAACAAAATTGATACAGGTATTGTAGAGAAGTGGGGATAATGCGGATATAAAAAAACCCGCCGAGGCGGGTTTTTTTACGTTACTGCAGATTACTCTGCAGCAGCTTCTGCTTTCTCTGAACGATCAACCAGCTCGATGTAAGCCATCGGCGCGTTGTCGCCTGCACGGAAACCACACTTCAGAATGCGAGTGTAACCACCGGCACGGCTCGCGAAACGCGGGCCCAGTTCGTTAAACAGTTTTGCCACGATCTCGTTATCACGAGTACGGGCGAATGCCAGACGACGATTAGCAACGCTGTCAGTCTTGGCAAGAGTAATCAGCGGCTCAACTACGCGACGCAGCTCTTTCGCTTTAGGCAGGGTCGTCTTGATGATCTCATGACGAACCAGTGAACCTGCCATGTTGCGGAACATAGCCTGGCGATGGCTGCTGTTGCGGTTCAGTTGACGACCACTCTTACGATGGCGCATGACCTTATCCTTCTCAGTAAAACCTTAACCTGTGATCCGGTTACTCGTCAGCAATGCTTGCCGGTGGCCAGTTTTCCAGGCGCATGCCCAGAGACAGACCACGTGAAGCCAGCACGTCTTTAATCTCGGTAAGAGATTTTTTACCCAGGTTCGGCGTTTTCAGCAACTCAACCTCGGTACGCTGTACCAGATCACCGATATAGTGGATAGCTTCTGCCTTGAGGCAGTTAGCAGAGCGGACAGTCAATTCGAGATCGTCAACAGGGCGCAGCAGGATCGGATCGAATTCTGGTTTCTCTTCTTTCACTTCTGGCTGACGTACATCACGTAAGTCAACGAAAGCTTCCAGTTGTTCTGCCAGGATGGTTGCCGCACGACGAATCGCCTCTTCAGGATCGATTGTGCCGTTGGTTTCCATTTCGATGACCAGCTTGTCCAGGTCGGTACGCTGTTCTACACGCGCTGCTTCAACATTGTAGGCAATACGCTCTACAGGGCTGTAGCATGCGTCGACCAGCAGACGGCCGATTGGGCGCTCATCTTCTTCCGAATGAATTCGGGCAGAAGCCGGCACATAACCACGACCGCGCTGAACTTTGATACGCATGCTAATAGCTGCGTTCTCATCGGTCAGGTGGCAGATCACGTGCTGCGGCTTGACGATTTCAACATCACCGTCGTGGGTGATGTCGGCTGCAGTCACAGGGCCAATGCCAGATTTATTCAGAGTAAGAATAACTTCATCTTTACCCTGAACTCTCACCGCCAGCCCTTTCAGGTTGAGCAGGATTTCAAGGATATCTTCCTGAACGCCTTCTTTGGTGCTGTACTCATGAAGTACACCATCAATCTCAACCTCGGTCACCGCGCAACCCGGCATCGATGAGAGCAGAATACGGCGCAGTGCGTTACCCAGAGTATGGCCAAAGCCACGCTCTAAAGGCTCAAGGGTCACCTTGGCGTGCGTCGAACTCACTTGCTCGATATCTACCAGGCGCGGTTTTAGAAACTCTGTCACAGAACCCTGCATTGTGTCCTCTCTTTGGTACTAAGCTTTACTTGGAGTAAAGCTCGACGATCAGGTGTTCGTTAATGTCCGCAGACAGATCAGAACGCTCAGGCTGACGCTTGAACGTACCTTCCATCTTGCCAGCATCAACTTCCAGCCAGGTTGGCTTTTCACGCTGCTCAGCCAGCTCCAGAGCGGCCTTCACGCGAGATTGCTTTTTCGCTTTCTCACGAATGCTAACAACGTCATTCGCTTTAACCTGATAAGAAGCGATGTTAACAACACGACCGTTTACCATGATTGCTTTGTGGCTAACCAGCTGACGTGATTCAGCACGAGTAGCGCCGAAGCCCATACGGTATACAACGTTGTCCAGACGACCTTCCAGCAGAGCCAGCAGGTTTTCACCTGTGTTGCCTTTCAGACGTGCTGCTTCTTTATAGTAGTTACGGAACTGACGCTCCAGCACACCGTACATACGGCGAACTTTTTGCTTTTCACGCAACTGCACACCATAGTCAGACAGACGCGGTTTACGCGCACCGTGCTGGCCAGGAGCTTGTTCAATTTTACACTTGGTATCGATCGCGCGAACGCCAGACTTAAGGAATAAGTCGGTGCCCTCACGACGGCTCAGCTTGAGCTTAGGACCCAAATATCTTGCCATTTTCTATCTCCAACTAACCTAAAAAACGAGCGTTATACGCGACGTTTTTTCGGCGGACGACAACCGTTATGAGGGATCGGAGTCACATCAGTAATATTCGTGATGCGGAAACCAGCGGCGTTCAGAGCGCGAACAGTAGATTCACGACCCGGACCCGGACCTTTAACCATAACTTCCAGATTCTTGATGCCGTATTCTTTTACGGCTTCAGCGCAACGCTCTGCTGCAACCTGAGCTGCGAACGGAGTGGATTTGCGAGAACCACGGAAACCGGAACCACCGGCTGTTGCCCAACCCAATGCGTTACCCTGACGATCAGTAATAGTAACGATGGTGTTGTTGAAAGAAGCATGGATATGAGCCACGCCGTCAGAGACTTGTTTTCTTACACGTTTACGTGCACGAACTGGTGCCTTTGCCATTATTCAATCACCCCGATTATTTCTTGATCGGTTTGCGCGGACCCTTACGGGTACGTGCGTTGGTCTTAGTACGCTGACCGCGCACTGGCAGACCACGACGATGACGCAAACCGCGATAGCAACCAAGATCCATCAGGCGCTTGATGCTCATGCTGATTTCACGGCGCAGATCACCTTCAACGACAAATTTGGCAACTTCGTCACGCAGCGTGTCGATTTGTCCTTCAGACAGCTCACTGATCTTAACATCTTCAGCGATACCCGCTGCAGCCAGGATGGCTTTAGAACGGGTCTTGCCGATGCCGTAGATCGAAGTTAATGCGATCACAGCATGTTTCTGATCAGGAATGTTAATGCCTGCTATACGGGCCACTATGCACTCCTACTATTTAATATGTACGCACCATGCTGAAAAGCCCGTTTTCAGGATACTCAAATGGAAACGTACAGACATACAAAAGATTGGCTGGCTAATCTAGCCAGCTCAACCCAACTTTGCAAGAAAAATATGCGAAATAATCAGCCTTGGCGCTGTTTATGCTTCGGCTCGGCACTGCAAATCACACGGATGACACCATCACGCTTAACGATTTTGCAGTTACGGCATAATTTCTTGACGGAAGCACGAACTTTCATTTTTACTCTCCGTAACTTCTCAGGCGACCAATTAGCGGCCGTAGCCTTTCAGGTTCGCCTTCTTCAATGCAGACTCATACTGACTGGACATCATCAGAGTTTGCACTTGAGCCATAAAGTCCATAATCACGACAACAACGATAAGCAGTGAGGTCCCACCGAAGTAGAACGGTACTTTCATTGCATCACGCATGAACTCCGGGATCAGGCAGATAAAAGTAATATAAAGCGCACCAACCAAAGTCAGGCGGGTCATTACTTTATCGATATACTTCGCCGTTTGCTCTCCCGGACGAATTCCTGGTACAAATGCACCGGACTTCTTCAGGTTATCTGCTGTTTCACGCGGGTTGAAGACCAACGCCGTGTAGAAGAAACAGAAGAAGATGATCGCAGACGCATAGAGTAACACATAAAGTGGTTGCCCAGGCTGCAAATACAGCGAAATTGTTGTCAGCCAGTTCCAACCAGTACCGCCCCCGAACCATGACGCGATGGTTGCCGGGAACAGAATAATACTGGAAGCGAAGATAGCCGGGATAACCCCCGCCATATTCACTTTCAGCGGTAAATGTGTGCTCTGTGCAGCATAGACACGACGACCCTGCTGACGCTTAGCGTAGTTCACCACAATGCGGCGTTGACCACGTTCAACGAAGACAACAAAGAACGTCACTGCAAATACTAATACTGCAACCAACAGCAACAGGAGGAAGTGCAGGTCGCCTTGACGCGCTTGCTCGATAGTATGGGCAATGGCCGGCGGGAGTCCCGCAACGATACCGGCGAAGATAATGATTGAGATACCGTTACCGATACCACGCTCAGTAATCTGTTCGCCGAGCCACATCAGGAACATCGTCCCTGTGACCAGACTAACAACAGCGGTGAAATAGAATGCAAAGCCTGGGTTTAATACCAGGCCCTGCATACCAGGCATATTCGGCAGACCGGTAGCAATACCGATCGACTGGAATATTGCCAGCACCAGAGTACCGTAACGGGTGTACTGACTAATCTTACGACGTCCAGACTCCCCTTCTTTCTTCAGCTCTGCCAGGGCCGGATGAACGACCGTCAGCAGCTGGATAATAATCGATGCCGAAATGTACGGCATAATACCCAGAGCAAAGATAGAAGCACGGCTGAGAGCACCACCAGAGAACATGTTGAACATTTCAATGATGGTGCCTCGCTGTTGCTCAAGCAGTTTGGCAAGTACAGCGGCATCGATACCAGGGATCGGAATAAAAGAGCCAATACGGAACACAATCAGCGCGCCGATAACAAACAGCAGTCTGCGTTTCAGCTCGCCAAATCCACCTTTGGCACTTTGAAAATCTAATCCCGGTTGCTTAGCCATCTGCTACTTATTCCTCAATTTTACCGCCAGCAGCTTCGATAGCAGCACGAGCACCTTTAGTAACACGCAGGCCACGAACAGTTACCGGAGTAGAAACTTCACCAGACAGGATCACTTTCGCGAACTCGATCTGAATACCGATAATGTTAGCCGCTTTCAGCGTGTTCAGGTCTACAACGCCGCCTTCAACTTTCGCCAGGTCAGACAGACGGATTTCCGCTGTGATCGCTGCTTTGCGAGAGGTGAAGCCGAACTTCGGCAGACGACGGTACAGTGGCATCTGGCCACCCTCGAAACCGCGACGTACGCCACCGCCAGAACGAGAGTTCTGACCTTTGTGACCACGACCACCGGTTTTGCCGAGGCCAGAACCGATACCACGACCCAGGCGTTTACCCGCCTTTTTAGAGCCTTCGGCCGGAGACAGAGTATTTAAACGCATCTCTTACTCCTCAACTTTAACCATGAAGTAAACCGCGTTGACCATACCACGAACAGCAGGAGTATCCTCGCGCTCAACGGTATGACCAATACGACGCAGACCCAGGCCAAGCAGCGTTGCCTTGTGTTTCGGCAGACGACCGATTGCACTGCGGGTTTGAGTGATTTTAATAGTCTTTGCCATGGTCAATTACCCCAGAATTTCTTCAACGGATTTACCACGCTTGGCAGCGACCATTTCTGGAGAATTCATATTTTCCAGGCCATCAATAGTTGCACGAACCACGTTGATCGGGTTGGTGGAACCATATGCTTTAGCCAGAACGTTATGAACCCCAGCAACTTCCAGAACGGCGCGCATTGCACCACCGGCGATGATACCGGTACCTTCTGAAGCTGGCTGCATGAATACACGAGAACCCGTGTGAACACCTTTAACTGGGTGCTGCAGGGTGCCGTTGTTCAGCGCGACGTTAATCATATTGCGACGGGCTTTTTCCATCGCTTTCTGGATCGCTGCTGGAACTTCACGCGCTTTACCGTAACCAAAACCAACGCGACCGTTACCATCGCCTACTACAGTCAGAGCTGTGAAGGAGAAAATACGACCACCTTTAACGGTTTTAGATACGCGGTTTACCGCGATCAGCTTTTCCTGCAGTTCGCCAGCCTGTTTTTCGATGTGAGCCATCTTACACCTCTACCTTAGAACTGAAGGCCAGCTTCACGGGCAGCATCTGCCAGTGCCTGGACACGACCATGATATTGGAACCCGGAACGGTCAAAGGAAACATTGCTGATGCCTTTTTCCAGAGCGCGTTCTGCAACAGCTTTACCTACAGCTGCAGCGGCGTCTTTGTTACCGGTGTACTTCAATTGTTCTGAGATAGCTTTTTCTACAGTAGAAGCAGCTACCAGAACTTCAGAACCGTTCGGTGCAATTACCTGTGCGTAAATATGACGCGGGGTACGATGTACCACCAGGCGAGTTGCACCCAGCTCTTTGAGCTTGCGGCGTGCGCGGGTCGCACGACGGATACGAGCAGATTTCTTATCCATAGTGTTACCTTACTTCTTCTTAGCCTCTTTGGTACGCACGACTTCGTCGGCGTAACGAACACCCTTGCCTTTGTAAGGCTCAGGACGACGGTAGGCGCGCAGATCTGCTGCAACCTGACCGATCAGCTGTTTATCAGCGCCTTTCAGCACGATTTCAGTTTGAGTCGGACATTCTGCAGTGATACCGGCCGGCAGCGGATGCTCAACAGGGTGTGAGAAGCCCAGAGACAGGCCTACTGCATTCCCTTTGATAGCTGCACGATAACCTACACCAACCAGCTGAAGCTTTTTAGTGAAGCCTTCGGTAACACCAACAACCATTGAGTTCAGCAGGGCACGCGCGGTACCAGCCTGAGCCCATCCATCCACGAAACCATCACGTGGACCGAAGGTCAGAGCGTTATCTGCATGTTTAACTTCAACAGCTTTGTTGAGGGTACGAGTCAGCTCGCCGTTTTTACCTTTGATCGTAATAACCTGACCGTCGATTTTTACATCAACGCCGGCAGGAATAACGACCGGTGCTTTAGCAACACGAGACATTCTTTCCTCCGATTAGGCTACGTAGCAGATAATTTCGCCACCAAGACCAGCCTGGCGCGCTGCACGATCAGTCATAACACCTTTAGAGGTAGAAACAACTGCGATACCAAGGCCAGCCATAACTTTTGGCAGCTCATCTTTTTTCTTATAGATGCGCAGACCTGGGCGGCTGACACGCTGAATGCTTTCTACAACAGCTTTACCCTGGAAATACTTGAGAGTAAGTTCCAGTTCCGGCTTGGTGTCGCCTTCAACTTTAAAATCTTCGATAAAACCTTCTTCCTTCAGCACGTTGGCAATTGCCACTTTCAGCTTGGCGGAAGGCATGGTGACCGCAACTTTGTTCGCGGCCTGACCGTTACGGATACGGGTCAGCATATCCGCGATCGGATCTTGCATGCTCATCTGTCTTTACTCCCGTGATTCAATTGGTAATTACCAGCTAGCCTTTTTCAAGCCTGGCACTTCACCGCGCATGGCGGCTTCACGCAGTTTGATACGGCTCAACCCAAACTTGCCCACATAACCATGTGGACGACCTGTTTGACGACAGCGGTTACGCTGACGAGACGGGCTGGAATCACGCGGCAGAGACTGCAGCTTGAGAACCGCATTCCAACGATCTTCGTCGGAAGCGTTCACATCAGAAATGATCGCTTTCAGTTCAGCGCGTTTAGCGAAGAATTTATCAGCTAAAGCTACGCGCTTTACTTCGCGTGCTTTCATTGATTGCTTAGCCATTCAGTAACCCTACCTTACTTGCGGAACGGGAAGTCAAAGGCAGCCAGCAGAGCACGGCCTTCTTCGTCAGATTTCGCAGTAGTGGTAATGGTAATATCCAAACCACGCACGCGGTCGACTTTATCGTAGTCGATTTCTGGGAAGATGATCTGCTCACGGACACCCATGCTGTAGTTACCACGACCGTCGAAAGACTTCGCGGACAGGCCACGGAAGTCACGGATACGTGGAACAGCAATAGTGATCAGGCGCTCAAAGAACTCCCACATGCGTTCGCCACGCAGAGTTACTTTACAGCCGATCGGATAGCCCTGACGGATTTTGAAGCCTGCAACAGATTTGCGTGCTTTGGTGATCAGCGGTTTTTGACCGGAGATTGCTGTCAGATCAGCTGCTGCGTTATCCAGCAGTTTCTTGTCAGCGATCGCTTCACCAACACCCATGTTCAGGGTGATCTTCTCGACCCGAGGGACTTGCATGACAGAATTGTAGTTAAACTCGGTCATGAGTTTCTTAACTACTTCGTCTTTGTAGTAATCATGCAGTTTCGCCATCGTACTACTCCAAATTACTTGATAGTTTCGCTGTTAGACTTGAAGAAACGGACTTTTTTGCCGTCTTCGAATCTAAAGCCTACACGGTCAGCCTTACCGGTAGCCGCATTGAAGATTGCAACGTTAGAAACCTGAATAGCAGCTTCTTTTTCAACGATGCCGCCTGGTTGGTTCAGGGCCGGAACCGGCTTCTGATGTTTCTTAACCAGGTTGATACCTTCAACGACAAGTTTGCCGGAAGACAGAACATTTTTTACTTTACCGCGTTTACCTTTATCTTTACCGGTTAACACGATAACTTCGTCATCACGACGGATTTTCGCTGCCATGATTCGCTCCTTAGAGTACTTCTGGTGCCAGAGAGATAATTTTCATGAACTTCTCAGTACGAAGTTCACGAGTTACCGGCCCAAAGATACGCGTGCCGATAGGCTGCTCGCTGTTATTGTTTAAAATAACGCATGCATTACCATCGAAGCGAATGACAGAACCGTCAGGGCGACGAACACCCTTCTTGGTGCGCACCACTACCGCCTTCAGCACATCACCTTTTTTGACCTTACCACGTGGAATTGCTTCCTTGATGGTGATCTTGATGATGTCGCCTACGCCTGCGTAGCGACGGTGCGAGCCACCCAGAACCTTGATACACATTACGCGACGTGCACCGGAGTTGTCGGCGACGTTCAGCATAGTCTGTTCTTGGATCATTTTAGTGCTCCGCTAATGTCAACTACTACCTGAGACTCTAAAATCAGAGCCGTTAAAAAGCCCCATATCGAGGGCGCGGCATTATAACACCGCTTCTGCAATATGGGTAGAAAAAATAAACGGCTCATCGCTGAGCCGTTTATTCGTATTGAGAAGGCGTACTGTATTACAGAACCGCTTTCTCTACAACGCGAACCAGCGTCCAGGACTTAGTCTTGGACAGTGGACGGCATTCACGGATTTCAACCTTGTCGCCGATACCACATTCGTTGTTCTCGTCATGTACGTGCAGTTTGGTCGTACGCTTGATGAATTTACCGTAGATCGGGTGTTTCACAATACGTTCGATAGCTACAACAATGGATTTCTCCATTTTGTCGCTAACAACACGACCTTGCAGAGTACGGATTTTATCGGTCATTACGCACCCGCCTTCTGAGTCAGTAAAGTCTTAACGCGTGCAACATTGCGACGCACTTGCTTCAGCAGGTGAGTCTGTTGCAGCTGGCCACTTGCAGCCTGCATGCGCAGGTTGAACTGCTCACGCAGCAGGTTCAGCAGCTCAGCGTTCAGCTCTTCAACGCTTTTTTCACGCAGCTCTTTTGCTTTCATTACATCACCGTCTTAGTTACAAAGGTGGTTTTGATAGGCAGTTTCGCTGCTGCCAGGCCGAAGGCTTCACGGGCCAGCTCTTCCGGAACACCGTCCATTTCATAAAGGACTTTGCCCGGTTGGATCAAGGCAACCCAGTACTCCACGTTACCTTTACCTTTACCCATACGAACTTCCAGTGGCTTCTCGGTGATCGGTTTGTCCGGGAATACACGGATCCAGATCTTACCTTGACGCTTAACTGCACGGGTCATTGCACGACGTGCTGCTTCGATCTGACGTGCAGTCAGACGACCACGGCCAACAGCTTTCAGACCGAAAGTGCCGAAGCTAACATCCGTACCCTGCGCCAGACCACGGTTGCGGCCTTTGTGCACTTTACGGAATTTTGTACGCTTTGGTTGTAACATCAGCGACGCTCCTTATTTACGGCCTTTACGCTGCTGCTTTTTAGGTTGAGCAGCCGGTTTTTCCGGTTGTTCAACAGCAGCCATACCACCCAGGATCTCACCTTTGAAGATCCATACCTTAACGCCGATTACACCGTAAGTGGTGTGCGCTTCAGAGGTGTTGTAGTCGATGTCAGCACGCAGAGTGTGCAGCGGTACGCGACCTTCACGGTACCATTCGGTACGTGCGATTTCCGCGCCGCCCAGACGGCCGCTAACTTCAACTTTGATACCTTTAGCGCCCAGACGCATTGCGTTCTGTACAGCACGCTTCATAGCACGACGGAACATAACACGACGTTCCAGCTGAGAAGTGATGCTGTCAGCAACCAATTTAGCGTCCAGTTCAGGCTTACGAACTTCAGCGATATTGATCTGTGCAGGAACGCCAGCGATATCCGCTACGACCTTGCGCAGTTTTTCTACGTCTTCGCCTTTCTTACCGATAACGATGCCAGGACGAGCAGTGTGAATAGTCACACGGATGCTCTTCGCTGGACGCTCGATAACGATACGAGATACAGACGCTTTAGCCAGTTCCTTAGTCAGGTACTGACGTACTTTAAAATCGCTGTCCAGGTTGTCAGCGAATTCTTTGGTGTTCGCAAACCAGGTAGAGTTCCATGGTTTTACAATACCCAGGCGAATACCATTAGGATGTACTTTCTGACCCATTGCTAGTCTCCAGAGTCTCAGCGATCGGACACAACCACAGTAATGTGGCTGGTGCGCTTCAGGATGCGATCTGCACGACCTTTCGCACGCGGCATAATGCGCTTCATGCTTGGGCCTTCATCTACGAAAATTTTCGCGACTTTCAGATCGTCGATGTCAGCGCCATCGTTGTGTTCAGCGTTAGCAATGGCAGATTCCAGTACTTTCTTGACCAATACCGCAGCTTTCTTGTTGGTATAGGTCAGGATGTCCAGGGCCTGCGACACTTTCTTACCGCGAATCAGGTCAGCAACAAGGCGAACCTTCTGTGCAGAAGAACGAGCATGGCGATGTTGAGCTAATGTTTCCATCTCTTCCTCCTACCTTATTTCTTCTTCGCTTTTTTATCAGCAGCGTGGCCGCGATAAGTACGAGTCGGTGCGAATTCACCCAGTTTGTGACCAACCATTTCGTCGGTAACAAAGACTGGAACGTGCTGACGACCATTATGGACAGCGATGGTCAAACCGATCATGTTAGGAAAGATCGTTGAACGACGGGACCAAGTGCGCAGGGGCTTCTTGTCTCCGCTTTCCACCGCTTTCTCTACCTTCTTCAGCAAGTGCAGGTCAATAAAAGGACCTTTCTTGAGAGAACGTGGCATGGCTTATCCTCTAAAATTATTTGCTACGGCGACGTACGATAAATTTATCAGTACGCTTGTTGCTGCGGGTCTTCTTACCTTTGGTCTGAACGCCCCACGGAGTTACCGGGTGCTTACCAAAGTTACGACCTTCACCACCACCATGTGGGTGGTCGACTGGGTTCATCGCAGTACCGCGAACGGTAGGACGAACACCACGCCAGCGTGCAGCACCAGCTTTACCCAGAACGCGCAGCATATGCTCAGCATTGCCAACTTCGCCCAGAGTAGCGCGGCAGTCTGCTTCGACTTTACGCATTTCACCAGAACGCAGACGCAGGGTGACATAAGCACCGTCACGCGCAACGATCTGAACGTAAGTACCAGCGGAACGTGCCAGCTGACCGCCTTTACCTGGTTTCATTTCTACGTTATGAACGGTAGAACCAACCGGGATATTGCGCATCGGCAGGGTGTTGCCTGCTTTGATTGCAGCATCAACGCCAGACTGAATCTGGTCGCCAGCTTTCAGGCCTTTAGGGGCCAGGATGTAACGGCGTTCGCCGTCTTTGTACAGAACCAGCGCGATGTTCGCGGAACGGTTCGGATCGTACTCAAGACGTTCAACAACTGCTGGGATACCGTCTTTGTTGCGTTTGAAGTCAACAATACGATAAGCCTGCTTGTGGCCACCACCGATGTGACGAGTGGTGATACGGCCATTGTTGTTACGACCACCGGATTTGCTGTTTTTTTCCAGCAACGGAGCAAAAGGTTTGCCCTTGTGCAGCTCAGGGTTAACCACTTTAACTACGTGGCGACGACCCGGAGATGTCGGTTTACATTTAACAACTGCCATTGTATTACTCCTCCGACTTACTCAGCGCCGCCAACGAAGTCCAGGTTCTGGCCTTCTTTCAGGGTGACGTAAGCTTTTTTCCAGTCGCTACGACGACCGATACGCTGTCCGTGACGTTTAACTTTCCCTTTAACTACCAGGGTGTTAACGACTTCGACTTCGACTTCAAACAGTTTCTGCACAGCAGCTTTGATCTCTGCTTTGGTCGCGTCTTTAGCAACTTTGAGAACGATGGTGTTTGTTTTTTCCATCGCAGTAGACGCTTTTTCAGAAACGTGCGGTGCGCGAAGCACCTTCAGCAGACGTTCTTCACGAATCATGCCAGCATCTCCTCAACTTGCTTAACAGCATCAGCAGTCATTACGACTTTGTCGAAGGCGATCAGGCTAACCGGGTCGATACCAGTCGCATCGCGTACGTCAACCTTGTGCAGGTTACGTGCGGCCAGGAACAGGTTCTCGTCCAGCTCACCGGTGATGATCAGCACATCTTCCAGAGCCATGTCTTTCAGTTTCTGTGCCAGCAGCTTAGTTTTAGGCGCTTCAACAGAGAACTTCTCGACAACGATCAGACGATCCTGACGTACCAGTTCGGACAGGATGCTTTTCAGCGCGCCGCGGTACATCTTTTTGTTAACTTTTTGACTGTGGTCCTGTGGACGCGCAGCGAAGGTCACGCCACCTGAACGCCAGATCGGGCTCTTGATAGAACCTGAACGCGCACGGCCGGTACCTTTCTGGCGCCATGGCTTTTTGCCAGAACCAGTTACTTCAGCACGAGTCTTCTGAGCACGAGTACCCTGACGAGCACCAGCTGCATAAGCAACAACAACCTGGTGAACCAGCGCTTCGTTGAAATCACGACCGAAGGTAGTTTCGGAAACAGTCAGCGCGCTCTGCGCGTCTTTCAATACTAATTCCATTGCTATCCCCTTACGCCTTCACAGCTGGTTTAACGATCAGGTCGCTACCGGTTGCACCCGGGACCGCACCTTTAACCAGCAGCAGGTTGCGCTCAGCGTCAACACGTACTACGTCCAGGCTCTGAACGGTTACACGTTCGTTACCCAGCTGACCTGCCATTTTCTTGCCTTTGAACACTTTGCCCGGAGTCTGGTTCTGACCGATAGAACCCGGAACGCGGTGAGACAAGGAGTTACCGTGAGTAGCGTCCTGGGTACGGAAGTTCCAGCGCTTAACGGTACCAGCAAAACCTTTACCTTTAGAGGTACCGGTTACGTCAACTTTTTTAACGTCAGCAAACAGCTCAACGCTAATGTCCTGACCTACGGTGAACTCTTCGCCTTCAGCAAGACGGAATTCCCACAGACCACGGCCAGCTTCTACGCCAGCTTTAGCGAAGTGACCCGCTTCTGGTTTGGTTACACGGTTAGCTTTTTTAGCTCCAGTGGTAACCTGAATAGCGCGGTAGCCATCGTTAGCCAGATCTTTAACCTGAGTAACGCGGTTTGCTTCAACTTCGATTACGGTTACTGGGATAGAAACGCCATCTTCAGTGAAGATGCGGGTCATACCCACTTTTTTACCGACTAAACCAATCATTGTTTCAACCTCTCAATCGCTCGATGACCTGATTAACCCAGGCTGATCTGCACGTCTACACCGGCAGCCAGATCCAGACGCATCAGAGCATCAACGGTTTTCTCAGTTGGCTCAACGATGTCAACCAGACGCTTGTGAGTGCGGATTTCGTACTGATCGCGCGCGTCTTTGTTGACGTGCGGGGAGATCAGAACGGTGAAGCGCTCTTTGCGGGTCGGCAGCGGGATCGGACCACGGACTTGCGCACCAGTGCGCTTAGCAGTCTCGACGATTTCCGCGGTTGATTGATCGATCAGACGATGATCAAACGCTTTAAGGCGGATACGGATTCTTTGGTTCTGCATGAGACCAGAGCTCCAATTATTTTATAAACGAAAATGATTACTCCTCAAACCCATTACGATTGATGGGAGAGTGTAACCGTTCTTACGTAGCCCCCCAATTGGGAGCATTGTTGAGTAACAAAATGAGCTACTCTGGTTCTGATTGAACCCGCCGTCAATTACGACAAGCCCGCGCATTATACGTAAATCAGAGAAAGACGCAAGTGCCGTTTAGAAATTAAGCGTCAAAGGCTCAGTATGCGTAGGACTGCGCAACTTTTTACGCCATATATCCTTTCTGATTTTTTTTATTTGAAGCCGCTACGCAATTGCTGTTTTTGTGCGTTGCCGGACAGGCAGATTGTAACGAGTATGCGCTCAAAACCTTTTGAGGCCTTTTCCATGCTAACCACCCTCCCCTTCCTGATGATCTATTTTTCTCTGACGGCCTTACTCGTACGCGCTGATATTCGCGACGGTTTGCTGCCCGATAAATTTCTCTGCCCGCTGCTCTGGACGGGCCTGCTCTACCAGGTCTTTATCCATCCTGATTTTCTGCCGAGTGCCGTAATGGGGGCGGTGGCTGGATATCTTGGTTTTGCCACGATTTACTGGGGCTATCGGCTTATCTGCCGGCGGGAAGGAATGGGATATGGCGATGTGAAGTATCTGGCAGGACTTGGTGCGTGGCATGGCTGGTGCATACTGCCTAAACTGGCGTTACTCGCCGCGCTTATGGCGCTGCTTTGCATTCTTGTTTTTTCGTTTCTCACCTCAGATAAAGGAGCATTAAAAAACCCACTGCCTTTTGGACCATTTCTGGCAGCAGCGGGTTTATGCGTTGGATGGGAAAATCTGATTAATTTTCCACTTTGATCTGAGACTGTAGGTAGTTCTGAAGGCCAATTTTGCTAATGAGATCCAGCTCGGTTTCCAGCCAGTCAATGTGGCCTTCTTCATCGGCCAGGATCTGGATCATCATATCGCGGCTGACGTAGTCATGTACGCTGTCAGCATAGGCAATGGCTTCACGGAGATCTTTGGCACCTTCAAGTTCCAGCCGGAGGTCAGAACGCAGCATCTCTTCAACATCTTCTCCGATGCCCAACTTGCCGAGATCCTGCAGGTTTGGGATGCCTTCAAGGAATAAGATACGCTCGATGTATTTATCGGCGTGTTTCATCTCATCTATAGATTCATGGTACTCAACGTCATTCAGACGTGTCAGACCCCAGTTTTTAAACATTCTCGCGTGAAGAAAGTACTGGTTGATTGCGACAAGCTCATTTCCCAATAATTTATTGAGATAACTTATGATTTTAACATCACCTTTCATTATATAGTCCCTCCGCTTCCACTCATTGAAGCGTAGAACGGGCTACGGGGATGTCAAAAAAAAGATAGAGGCTTACGCGATCTCTTTGAATTCCGGGATCTGCATCAGTTCGTCCTGCATGATCTCACGCGCTGCGCGAACGCATTTACCGCATTGATTTCCCACCGGAACAAATTTGCGAAGCTGCTGGAAAGATTGTGGCTGAAACTGGCGAACGGCCTGACGAATTTTTTTGTCGCTTACACCATTACATAAACAAACGTACATAGAGACTCCCGTTCAAAATATGCGCAAAGTGTAAGTGAGAATGGTTATGATTACAATAGCACATACGCCAGGATACGGGCCGGGAGCGGTTAAAAAATGCGAAATTTTGTGACAAGGAAAGGTACAGAAAACAAAAAAGGACGCCGAAGCGTCCTTTTTTATTCAGGGATAATTAATTAGCCCAGAACTTTAGCAACAACGCCCGCGCCAACGGTACGGCCGCCTTCACGGATTGCGAAACGCAGACCGTCGTCCATCGCGATTGGGTGGATCAGAGTCACAACCATCTTGATGTTGTCGCCTGGCATTACCATCTCTACGCCTTCTGGCAGTTCGATGGTACCGGTCACGTCAGTTGTACGGAAGTAGAACTGTGGACGGTAGCCTTTGAAGAACGGAGTATGACGGCCGCCTTCGTCTTTGGACAGAATGTACACTTCAGATTCGAACTTGGTGTGTGGCTTGATTGAGCCTGGCTTCGCCAGAACCTGACCACGTTCGATTTCTTCACGTTTGATACCACGCAGCAGAACACCAACGTTCTCACCAGCACGGCCTTCGTCCAGCAGTTTGCGGAACATTTCAACGCCAGTACAGGTAGACTTCGCAGTCTCTTTGATACCAACGATTTCAACTTCTTCACCAACTTTGATGATACCGCGCTCTACACGACCGGTAACAACGGTACCACGACCGGAGATGGAGAATACGTCTTCGATTGGCAGCAGGAATGGCTTGTCAATCGCACGCTCTGGTTCTGGGATGTAAGAATCCAGGAAGCCAGCCAGTTCGATGATTTTCGCTTCCCACTCTGCTTCGCCTTCCAGCGCTTTCAGCGCGGAACCGCGAACGATTGGAGTGTCGTCGCCCGGGAAATCGTACTGAGACAGCAGTTCACGAACTTCCATCTCTACCAGTTCCAGCAGCTCTTCGTCATCAACCATGTCGCATTTGTTCAGGAACACGATGATGAAAGGAACGCCTACCTGACGACCCAGCAGGATGTGCTCACGAGTCTGAGGCATTGGGCCGTCAGTCGCAGCAACAACCAGGATCGCGCCGTCCATCTGCGCAGCACCGGTGATCATGTTTTTAACATAGTCGGCGTGGCCTGGGCAGTCTACGTGTGCGTAGTGGCGAGTCGGGGTGTCGTACTCAACGTGAGAGGTGTTGATGGTGATACCACGAGCTTTTTCTTCTGGCGCGTTATCGATCTGGTCGAATGCACGAGCAGAACCACCGTAGGTTTTAGCCAGAACGGTAGTGATTGCAGCGGTCAGGGTAGTTTTACCATGGTCAACGTGGCCGATAGTACCAACGTTGACGTGCGGTTTTGTACGTTCAAATTTTTCTTTAGACACGGCTATATTCCTTACTATAGTGCTCTCCCCTCTGGAGAGAGCACGGGACTTAGGTTTTAATCCTGTGGATTACTTACCACGGGCTTCAATAACGGCCTGAGCAACGTTGTTAGGCGCATCATCATACTTCAGGAATTCCATGGTGTATGATGCACGACCTTTGGTCAGAGAACGCAGCTGAGTTGCATATCCGAACATTTCAGACAGCGGAACTTCAGCGTGGATCTTAACGCCAGTTACTTCGGATTCCTGACCACGCAGCATACCGCGACGACGGCTCAAGTCACCGATAACGTCACCGGTGTTCTCTTCAGGAGTTTCTACTTCAACCTTCATGATTGGCTCAAGCAGAACTGGTTTTGCTTTCTTAAAGCCTTCTTTAAAGGCAATAGACGCAGCCAGTTTAAACGCCAGTTCAGAGGAGTCAACGTCGTGGTAAGAACCGAAGTGCAGACGGATACCCATGTCAACAACCGGATAGCCAGCCAGAGGGCCCGCTTTCAGCTGTTCCTGGATGCCTTTATCAACGGCTGGGATGTATTCGCCAGGAATTACACCACCTTTGATGTCGTTGATGAACTCGTAACCTTTCGGGTTAGAGCCCGGCTCCAGTGGGTACATGTCGATCACAACGTGACCGTACTGACCGCGACCACCAGACTGCTTAGCGTGTTTACCTTCAACATCGGTAACTTTCGCGCGAATCGCTTCGCGGTAAGCAACCTGAGGTTTACCCACGTTCGCTTCAACGTTGAATTCACGCTTCATACGGTCAACGATGATGTCCAGGTGCAGTTCACCCATACCAGCGATGATGGTCTGGTTAGATTCTTCATCAGTCCATACGCGGAATGATGGGTCTTCTTTCGCCAGACGGCCCAGAGCCAGACCCATTTTTTCCTGGTCAGCTTTGGTTTTTGGTTCAACCGCGATGGAGATTACCGGCTCAGGGAATTCCATACGCTCCAGAATGATCGGGTGATCCGGGTCACACAGGGTGTCACCAGTGGTCACGTCTTTCAGACCGATAGCTGCAGCGATGTCGCCCGCACGAACTTCTTTGATCTCTTCACGTTTGTTAGCGTGCATCTGTACGATACGGCCAAAACGTTCACGCGCCGCTTTCACGGAGTTCAGGATGGTGTCACCAGAGTTAACCACACCAGAGTAAACGCGGAAGAAGGTCAGGTTACCCACGAATGGGTCGGTAGCAATTTTGAACGCCAGTGCAGAGAACGGCTCGTCATCACTTGCGTGACGCTCAGCCGGAGTATCTTTACCGTCGTCCAGGATGCCGTTGATCGCAGGAACGTCAACCGGGGATGGCAGGTAGTCAACTACCGCATCCAGCATCGCCTGAACACCTTTGTTCTTGAACGCAGAACCACAGGTTACCAGGATGATTTCGTTGTTCAGAACGCGCTGACGCAGAGCTTTTTTGATCTCTTCTTCAGACAGTTCTTCACCACCCAGGTATTTCTCCATCAGCTCTTCAGAAGCTTCAGCAGCGGATTCGATCAGGTTCTGGTGCCATTCGTCAGCCAGGTCCTGCATCTCAGCCGGGATATCTTCGTATTCGAAGGTAACGCCCTGGTCTGCATCGTTCCAGTTGATGGCTTTCATTTTCACCAGGTCGATAACGCCGGTGAAGCCTTCTTCAGCACCAATTGCCAGCTGCAGCGGAACAGGGTTCGCGCCCAGACGGGTTTTGATCTGGCCAACAACTTTCAGGAAGTTAGCACCCATACGGTCCATTTTGTTAACGAACGCGATGCGTGGAACTTTATATTTGTTCGCCTGACGCCATACGGTTTCAGACTGTGGCTGAACACCACCAACTGCGCAATAAACCATTACCGCGCCGTCAAGAACACGCATGGAACGTTCTACTTCGATGGTGAAGTCAACGTGGCCCGGGGTGTCGATGATGTTTACGCGATGCGGTTCGTACTGCTTAGCCATACCTGACCAGAATGCAGTAGTCGCTGCGGAGGTGATGGTAATACCACGCTCCTGCTCCTGTTCCATCCAGTCCATGGTGGCTGCGCCGTCATGAACTTCACCGATTTTATGGTTTACACCGGTGTAGAACAGAATACGTTCGGTAGTAGTGGTCTTACCGGCGTCGATGTGCGCACTGATACCGATGTTACGGTAGCGTGCGATGGGTGTTGTACGAGCCATTTGATTCCTCGTTTGTTTCTTTAGGCGTTCAGTTAAGTTACCCAGAGCGGGCAGCTTCTCTGAAGCGCCCGCCTGGTGACTAATACTCCGAAGGGATTACCAACGGTAGTGTGCGAACGCCTTGTTGGCTTCTGCCATACGGTGAACGTCTTCACGTTTCTTAACTGCAGTACCTTTGTTTTCTGCAGCATCAGAAAGTTCGTTCGCCAGACGCAGAGCCATGGATTTATCACCGCGTTTACGAGCAGCTTCAACGATCCAACGCATTGCCAGGGCATTACGACGAACCGGACGAACTTCAACTGGAACCTGATAAGTAGAACCACCAACACGGCGGGACTTAACTTCTACAGTTGGGCGAACGTTGTCGAGAGCGACTTCGAAAGCTTCCAGTTCATTTTTACCAGAACGCTGAGCCAGGGTCTCCAGCGCGCTGTATACGATTGCTTCTGCAGTAGATTTTTTACCATCTACCATCAGGATATTTACAAATTTTGCCAGCAGTTCTGATCCGAACTTCGGATCTGGAAGAATTTTACGCTGACCAATGACGCGACGACGTGGCATGGGAATACTCCGTTGTTAATTCAGGATTGTCCAAAACTCTACGAGTTTAGTTTGACATTAAGATAAATCAGTTTGGCCTTACTTAACGGAGAACCATTAAGCCTTAGGACGCTTCACGCCGTACTTGGAGCGAGCCTGCTTACGGTCTTTAACACCTGAGCAGTCCAGCGCACCACGAACGGTGTGGTAACGAACACCCGGAAGGTCTTTAACACGACCGCCACGGATCAGGATCACGGAGTGCTCCTGCAGGTTGTGACCTTCACCACCGATGTAGGAAGTCACTTCGAAACCGTTAGTCAAACGCACACGGCATACTTTACGCAGTGCGGAGTTTGGTTTTTTAGGAGTGGTGGTATATACACGAGTACATACGCCACGTTTCTGCGGGCAGGCTTCCAGCGCAGGCACGTTGCTTTTTGCAACTTTGCGTGCACGTGGTTTGCGTACCAGCTGGTTAACTGTTGCCATTAAATAGCTCCTGGTTTTAGCTTTTGCTTCGTAAACACGTAATAAAACGACCTCATACAATATGAGGACGCGAAATTTTAGGGCTACGTCGAAAAGGTGTCAAGAAATATACAGCGATCTCAAATCACCAGTTCATTTGACTGGCGTGCGTCACAGTAAGATTGACGAAATCAGTATAGCCAACCACGTCAATTTTGGCTGAAATTTGACCAGAAAGACCCCGCGCATCCAGATCGTCCTTCAGCGCAGAGACCGTTATGGGGGCATTCGTGAGAATTTCAACGAAACGTCCACCTTCAAGTGCAGCGAGCACGCCATCCTGAATCAGCAGCAGATCGTCACCTTCGCGCAGCATGCTCAACAGCGTGTCGATATCACATTGCCATGGTGAATGGCTGAGAATATGGAGCATGGAAGCCTCAGAAAGTCAGAATGGTGTCGTAGTGGGATAGTTGTTCACGCAGTGCTGCGGCAGGTAAGGTCGTCACATCCAGCACAAAAGGCGTCTTGTCGCTTAAACCGCGCGCCGTTAAAGAGTCGGCACAGACATAGCAGGTTTCGATATCGTAAAGCGGCAGCACTTTGAAGGTGGCGATGTAGTCGCGCGCCAGAATGGCCTGCGGCTGTTGGCCCGCCAGAAGCTGAAGCACGCCGTCCCCCAGAAAGAAGACACCGATATCTTCTGTTAACGCCGATGTCGCAAGCAGCGCATCCAGGCCTTCGCGGCCAGAGGTGCTGCCGTGCGGCGCAGAAGTAAAAACAAATGCCACACGCTTCATCAGAATTGCACCACTCTGTCGCAGGTTAACGCCGCCTGAGCCAATGCGCCCAGACCACTCAACGAAAAACCAGGCTGCAGGTTAGCGCCTGAAAACCCCAGGCGCTCGGCTTCGGCTGCATCCGTCACGCCGCGACGCAACGCCGCCGCCACGCAGATATGCAGCTCAACGCCCTGCTTTTCATTTAACGCCTGCCAGGCGCGGACCAGATCAAACTCGTCGCTCGCCGGCGACGTAAACTGGTTCGCGTTATACACCCCTTCCCGATAGAAGAAGACGCTCGCCAGTTCGTGTCCGGCCGCCAGCAGCGCATGCGCAAACTGCAGCGCGCTGCTGGCCTGTTGAGTCCCATACGCCGGGCCCGTCACCATTAATGCAAAACGCATTACTTATCTTGCCCCACGAAATCGCCGCTTTTGAACTGACGGATGTAGAGGTAAACCGTATGCTTGGAGATGTTCAAACGATCGGCCACCTGGTTGATGGCATCTTTAATGTCGAAAATCCCTTTCTCGTAGAGATTGAGTACGATCTGGCGATTCTTGGCGTTGTTCGATACGTTGCGGTCAGCATTGACCTCTTCAATGGTGAACTCAAGCGTCTGCGTGACGAGATCTTCAACGGAGGAGGCAAAGTTAACAGAAGAGCCAACGTCTGGCGTTTCTGGCGGAATAAAGGTGCTCATGATCTGCGAGAATGGCACATCAAGGTTCATGTTGATGCACAGCAGCCCAATCACACGATGCTCGCGATTTCGAATCGCGATGGTTTCTGATTTCATCAGCACGCCGCTTTTGGCGCGGGTGAAATAACATTTTGAGACGCTGCTGTCCGCGCCGGTCATGTCATGCAACATACGCAATGCAAGGTCGGTAATTGGCGAACCAATTTTACGGCCGGTATGCTCACCATTAGCAATGCGGATGGCGGAACACTTCAGATCTTGCAGGGAGTGCAATACGATTTCGCAGTGGGAACCAATGAGCATCGCTAACCCGTCCACTACCGCTTCATAGGATTTCAGAATATCGAAGTCGGTCTGGTCAAAAGGACGTTGATCCAGCAAATCAAGTTCACTGGTTTCGTTGGTTAAAAGCGACCTGGACATGAAAAAAACACTCCTTTTCAGGAGCCTGTCGTTAGGTTTTCAGGGCAGGCTCATTATCTACACGGACAACTAAATTAATACAGCGTGCCTAACGCTTTCCAGTGTTAATTATATCTGCCCCACAATAAAAAACCGCCGCCTTAAAAGGCGGCGGTTTGCATCACATTACTTCTTAGCGTCTGTCGCAGCTTTCTGATCTGCCTGCGCTTCCGGTTTCGCATCCGCTTTCGGCGCTGGTTTGATGTCCAGCAGCTCTACGTCGAAGACCAGCGTGGAGTTAGCCGGGATACCCGGAACGCCAGTTTTGCCATAGGCCAGATCCGGTGGGATAACCAGCTTGATTTTGCCGCCTTTTTTGATGTTTTTCAGGCCTTCAGTCCAGCCTGGGATCACACCGTCAAGACGGAAGGAAAGAGGTTCACCACGGGTGTAAGAGTTGTCGAACTCTTTACCGTCGATCAGCGTACCTTTGTAGTTCACCACAACGGTGTCGCTGTCTTTAGGCGCATCACCAGTACCTTCTTTCTCAACTTTGTACACCAGACCAGTAGAAGAGGTTTTCACACCCTTCTCTTTAGCAAAGGTGTCGCGGTAGGCTTTGCCTTTCGCTTCGTTGTCTTTAGCGTCCGCTTCCATCTTGGTCTGAGCGGCACCCTTCACGCGCGCTTCGAACGCCTGCAGAGTCTGTTCGATTTCCTGGTCAGACAGTTTGCTCTTATCAGCAAAGGCGTCCTGAACACCCGCGATCAGCTGGGCTTTGTCCAGTTTGATGCCCAGTTTCTCTTGTTCTTTCAGAGAGTTTTCCATGTAGCGGCCCAGAGATGCGCCCAGTGCGTAGGCGGATTTCTGGTCGTCATTTTTGAACGCCGCTTTGCTGTCTGCAGTGGCAGCAGGCTTCGCAGCAGTATCAGCAGCGAATGACAGCGGCGCGTTCAGTGCAACAGCCATCGTCGTCGCCAGCAGCGTTACTTTAAACAGTGATTTCATCCATATCTCCAGGGCCTGGGGACTCTCACCCCAGCGTTAAACGTAAATGAGTGACGTACTATAAAACGTTGCGGAAGAAATCTACAGACAGACACTTCCAATTCTCGCCACTTTTCAGACTATTTTTGTTTAAATAAGTTTCTTGCCAACGGGATAGAGACTGCACTTAAGGATAAACTCAGTTAAACTGCGCCGCCGCTGGGCCAATATGGCGTATCAGATATAAACGAGGTGAATGATGAAGGACACAATGATAGAAGCGAGAATGGCTGAGCTGGAAAGCCGCCTGGCTTTTCAGGACATCACCATCGAAGAGCTTAACCAGACCGTGACCGCGCACGAACTCGAAATGGCGAAACTGCGGGATCATATGCGCCTGCTGACGGAAAAGCTGAAGGCGACGCAGCCGTCAAATATTGCCTCTCAGTCGGAAGAGACGCCACCACCTCATTATTGAGGCGTAAAAAAAGCGGGATTATCCCGCTTTTTTATTTTCCGCATGACGGAATTAGTGGCAACCGCAGCCGCCGTTGCCGCAACCACCTTTACCGTGGCCGTGGTCATGACCATGGTCGTGGCCGTGACCACCGCAGCAGCCGTCGTGGCCGTGATCGTGATCATGGTCGTGACCATGAGCACCGTGAACGTGGCCATGAGCCAGCTCTTCTTCGGTCGCTTCACGGATCGCAACAACTTCTACGTTGAACTTCAGGTTCTGGCCAGCCAACATGTGGTTGCCGTCAACCACGACGTGATCGTCTTCAACTTCAGTGATTTCAACAGGAACCGGCCCCTGGTCAGTTTCAGCCAGGAAGCGCATGCCAACCTGCAGCTCGTCAACGCCCATGAACACGTCTTTAGGAACGCGCTGAACCAGGTTGTCGTCATACTGACCGTAAGCGTCGTTCGCGCCTACAGCAACGTCGAATTTATCGCCAACTTCATGACCTTCCAGCGCAGTTTCCAGGCCGGAAATCAGGGAACCGTGACCATGCAGGTAGTCCAGCGGCGCACTCACCGGAGACTCATCAACCAACACACCGTCTTCTGTACGTACCTGATAGGCCAGGCTGACCACCAGGTCTTTTGCTACTTTCATGATATCTCCTGAGCGTGGGAAAATTGCTGGCGCAGATTGTAGCGGAAATCTGCACCCGTGTACCCTTAAGCTTAAAAAAACTCAGAGCATATCGCTAGTCTGGATGAAAAATGCCGATCACTTGCTCTTCTTTGCGAACGTGATCGCGTGCTTCTTTGTCAGCCTCACGCATCTGGTGACCGCACTTAACGCACTCAACTATATCAATATTATTTTCGCGCCACATGGCCAGCGTATCTTGAGCCTGGCAAGACGGGCACTTTGCGCCCGCGATAAAGCGTTTACGTACAGCCATCTTTCGTTACCTTTTATTCAAATTCATCCCAGCCGTCGAGCTGGCGTCGTTCCTGTTGCATCTCTCGCTGAAAGATCTCCTCCAGCTCGCGCCGCGCTTCCCGCACGCGGGAGATCTGCGCCGTATCGCTATGTACAGGCATTAATTCGCGCAGCATGCGCATATCCAGCCGGCGGAAGTGCATCTGGGCGCGCTGCGCCTGGTGAGGATGCATCCCCAGGGAGATTAACGCCTTGCGCCCCAGTTCCAGCGCACTGGAGAACGTCTCACGGGAGAAGTGTTTCACACCTGCCTGCAACAATTCGTGAGCTTCAACACGCCCCCGGGCACGCGCCAGAATATTCAGGTGCGGGAAGTGCTGCTGACATAGCTCCACCAGCTTCATTGTATCTTCCGGATCGTTGCAGGTGATGACGATAGACTCCGCGGCTTCCGCCCCGGCCGAGCGCAGAAGCTCAAGCTGGGTGGCATCGCCGTAATAGACCTTGTAGCCATATTTGCGCATCAGGTTGACCGCGCTGATATCGCGCTCCAGCACCGTAATGCGCATTTTGTTCGCCATCAACAGGCGGCCAATCACCTGCCCGAAGCGGCCGAAGCCCACGACGATCACCTGCGGCTTATCGTCTTCTACCCACGGCGCTTCATCTTCATCGTCTGCCGGATTCAGGCGGCGCGACAGCAGTTTATCCACCATCTTCATCAGCAGAGGCGTGGTCATCATCGACAGCGTTACCGTCACCAGCAGCAGCGCCATCTGGTCATCTTTAAACAGCTTCTGGGAGGAGGCGGTGGAGAACAGCACAAACGCAAACTCACCACCCTGGCTCAACACGCTGGCAAACTGCATGCGTTCAGAACTGCGCAACCCGTAGATACGTGCCATGACGTACAGCACCAGCATTTTCACCGCCACCAGGATCGCAACACTCACCGCAACCCAGAGCAAATGGGTATAAAGCACGCCAAGATTGAGCGCCATTCCCACCGAAATAAAGAACAGGCCTAACAGCAGCCCTTTGAAGGGATCGATGGCAATTTCCAGTTCGTGCCGATATTCACTCTCCGCCAGCAGCACGCCGGCAATAAAGGTGCCCAGCGCCATCGACAGCCCCAGCGCGTCCATAAACAGCGCCGAGCCGAGCACCAGCAGCAGCGTCGCGGCGGTAAACACCTCGCGCACGCCCGAGGCGGCAATAAAGCGGAACACCGGACGTAACAGGAAACGTCCGCCAATCAGCATGCCCGCGAAGGCCAGCACCTTCATGGAAATTTTTGCCCAGTCGAAGTGATCGTCGCCCGAGCCCGCCAGCAGCGGCACCAGTGCCAGCGCCGGGATCACCGCTAAATCCTGGAACAACAGCACCGAAAAGCCCAGCTGTCCGGCTTCATTGCGGTTCATCCCCTTGTCGCGCATCAGCTGCAGCGCCATCGCCGTCGACGACATTGCGAGACCAATCCCGCCAATCACCGCCGCCTGCCAGGAAAAGTTGGTCAGCATTAACAGGCCAGCCAGAATCGCGGCGCTAAACAGCACCTGCGCGGCGCCCACGCCAAAGATAGAGCGTCGAAGCTGCCACAGCTTCGAGGGGTTCAGTTCGAGGCCGATGATGAACATCAGGAACACCACGCCGAGCTCCGAGAAGTGGAGAATTTCATCCACGTCGCTGATGAAACCCAGTCCCCATGGGCCAATGGCGATCCCTGCGAGCAAATACCCCAGCACCGCCCCGATGCCGATACGGGCGGCAAGCGGCACCGCGACGACGGCGGCAAATAAAAATAGCACCCCGGCGAGGAGTAAATTCGATCCTTCCATTAACGACCTCCTGCCGGAATCGGTGATGCCAGCCATTCGCCGTAGGCTCTGGCGTGGCTTGCGAGCGCTTTCGGGTCCTGACGCCGCGCCCAGTAAACAATAATCGGGCTCATCCAGTGCATGCGGCACATGGCCGCCGTCAGCTCGAACGGCCTCAGGATGTCGCTCATGGGATAGCGGTTCAGCCCGTCGTGACGGTAAGCGCTTTCGGGTTCACCGGTGGTAATGACGCTCCGCCAATACTTTCCCGCCAGCTGGTTGCCCCCCACCCCGCTGGAAAAGCCCCGGCTCAGCACGCGGTCCAGCCACTCTTTCAGCAGTGCCGGACAGCTGTAGGTATAGAGCGGATGCTGAAATACAATCACGTCATGCTGACGCAGCAGTTCCTGCTCGTAAGGAATATCGATAAAGAAATCAGGATAGTGCGCGTAGAGATCGTGCACCGTGACGTTACTGAGCTGTGTGGCCGGCTTAAGCAGCACCCGGTTCGCCACCGAATCCTGAGATTCCGGATGGGCATACAGCAGCAGCACTTTCGCTGTCTGAGACATCACTCCCCTCCCGGTTCTGTTTTTGTGTATTGTTGTCGTTTTGGGCTACCATGGCGGCCCGGTGGGGAAAATGGCCCACACCTTACATTATCATAATGACAAATTAACATAGTCGGAACATACGGCGCTTCTATGATTGTTTTCTCCTCGTTACAAATTCGTCGCGGCGTGCGCGTCCTGCTGGATAACGCCACTGCTACCATCAACCCGGGCCAGAAAGTGGGTCTGGTCGGCAAAAACGGCTGCGGTAAATCCACCCTGCTGGCGCTGCTGAAAAACGAGATTAGCGCGGATGGTGGTAACTTTACCTTCCCGGGGAACTGGCAGCTCGCGTGGGTAAACCAGGAGACGCCAGCCCTGAGCGAACCGGCGCTCGACTATGTTATCGACGGCGATCGCGAATACCGTAAGATCGAAGCGGAACTCAACGCGGCCAACGAGCGCAACGACGGTCACGCCATCGCTACCGTTCACGGCAAGCTGGACGCCATCGACGCGTGGACCATTCGCTCCCGCGCCTCCAGCCTGCTGCACGGCCTGGGCTTCAGCAATGAACAGCTTGAACGCCCGGTAAGTGACTTCTCCGGCGGCTGGCGCATGCGCCTCAACCTGGCGCAGGCGCTGATCTGCCGCTCAGACCTGCTCCTGCTCGATGAACCGACCAACCACCTCGATCTCGATGCGGTTATTTGGCTCGAGAAGTGGCTCAAGAGCTATCAGGGCACTCTGATTCTCATCTCCCACGACCGCGACTTCCTCGACCCGGTGGTGGATAAAATCATTCATATCGAACAGCAAACCATGTTCGAGTACACCGGCAACTACAGCTCCTTCGAGCGCCAGCGCGCGACGCGCCTTGCTCAGCAGCAGTCGATGTATGAAAGCCAACAGCAGCGCGTGGCGCACCTGCAGAGCTTCGTGGATCGCTTCAAAGCTAAAGCGTCAAAAGCCAAGCAGGCCCAGAGCCGCATTAAAATGCTGGAACGCATGGAGATGATCGCCCCGGCACACGTGGATAACCCGTTCCACTTCAGCTTCCGCGCGCCGGAAAGCCTGCCGAACCCGCTGCTGAAAATGGAAAAAGTGAGCGCAGGCTATGGCGATCGCATCATCCTCGACTCTATCAAGCTTAACCTGGTGCCGGGTTCGCGCATTGGCCTGCTGGGGCGCAACGGCGCCGGTAAATCAACGTTAATTAAGCTGCTCGCGGGCGAGCTTAACCCAACCAGCGGTGAAATCGGCCTGGCGAAAGGCATTAAGCTTGGCTATTTCGCCCAGCATCAGCTGGAATTTTTACGCGCGGATGAATCGCCGATTCAGCATCTGTCGCGTCTTGCCCCGCAGGAAATGGAGCAGAAGCTGCGCGACTACCTCGGCGGCTTCGGCTTCCAGGGCGATAAGGTGACCGAAAACACCGAGCGTTTCTCGGGCGGCGAAAAAGCCCGTCTGGTGCTGGCGCTGATCGTCTGGCAGAGACCCAACCTGCTGCTGCTCGATGAACCGACCAACCACCTGGATCTCGACATGCGTCAGGCGCTGACCGAAGCGCTGATTGAGTTCGAAGGCGCACTGGTTGTCGTGTCGCACGATCGCCACCTGATCCGCTCCACCACCGACGATCTCTACCTGGTACACGGTGGCAAAGTCGAACCGTTCGACGGCGATCTTGAAGACTACCAGCAGTGGCTGACGGACGTACAAAAGCAGGAAAACCAGCCGGAAGAGTCAGCGAAAGACAACGTCAACAGCGCACAGTCGCGTAAAGACCAGAAGCGCCGCGAAGCGGAACTGCGCACCCAGACCCAGCCGCTGCGTAAAGAGATTGCCCGTCTTGAAAAAGAGATGGAAAAGCTCAACGCCACGCTTGCCGCCGTCGAAGAGAAGCTGGGCGACAGCGATCTGTACGATCAGAGCCGTAAAGCGGAGCTAACGGATTGTCTGCAAACGCAGGCGAAAGCCAAATCCAGCCTCGAAGAGTGCGAAATGGCATGGCTGGACGCGCAGGAACAGCTGGAAGCGATGCTGCAGGCAGACTGAATTTTTACCCCGTTGTGCGAACGGAATCTATCTCTGGTTCGGAAATCCAGGCTAAACGGGGTACAATTCGGAAAGTATAGTGAATTTCTGACAAGAATCAGCATCGTCCTTATGACCCAAATCATTCCATCAGACTTCGACATTACAGCCGAAGACAGCACCGAGTTCGTGCCCATGCGCGGCGTGACCAACTGCCATTTGCAGACCATGCTGCCGCGGCTGATCCGCCGCAAGGTCCAGTTCACTCCGCACTGGCAACGGCTCGATCTGCCGGACGGTGATTTTCTGGATCTCGCCTGGAGCGAAGCGCCGGAACAGGCTCTTCATAAGCCGCGTCTGGTGGTTTTTCACGGTTTAGAAGGCAGCCTGCACAGTCCGTATGCGCATGGGTTAATTGAGGCCGCCAAAGCGCGCGGCTGGCTCGGCGTGGTGATGCATTTTCGCGGCTGTAGCGGCGAGCCGAATCGTCAGAAACGCATTTATCACTCGGGTGAAACCGAAGATGGCACGTGGTTTCTGCACTGGCTGCGGGAAAATTATGGCGCCGCGCCAACGGCCGCCGTGGGCTACTCGCTGGGCGGTAATATGCTCGCCTGTCTGCTGGCCAAAGAGGGCGACAGCGTACCGCTGAATGCAGCAGTGATTGTCTCCGCACCGTTTATGCTGGAGCAGTGCAGCTACCACATGGAAAAAGGCTTTTCTCGCGTCTATCAGCGCTATCTGCTCAACCTGCTGAAAGCCAACGCGGCGCGAAAGCTGAAGGCCTATCCGGATACCCTGCCGGTAAGCCTGCGCCAGCTGAAAAAGGTTCGCTGCATCCGCGAATTCGACGATCTGATCACCGCCAAAATTCACGGCTTCGCCGATGCTATCGACTATTACCGACAGTGCAGCGCCATGCCGCTGCTCAGCAAAATCACGCAGCCGACGCTGATCATTCACGCCAAAGATGACCCGTTCATGGATCATCACTCTATTCCCGCGCAGGAATTCCTGCCTGACAACGTTCACTACCAGCTGACCGAACATGGTGGCCACGTGGGGTTCATCGGCGGCACGCTGCGCAGGCCGAAAATGTGGCTGGAAGCGCGCATTCCTGACTGGCTGACTCCTTATCTGGATGGTGCAAAATGATCATTCCCTGGCAGGATCTGGCTCCCGAAACGCTCGATAATCTGATTGAAAGCTTTGTATTACGCGAAGGCACCGATTATGGTGAACATGAGCGTTCGCTTGAGCAAAAGGTCAACGATGTAAAACGCCAGCTGAAAAGCGGCGACGTGGTGCTGGTGTGGTCAGAACTGCATGAGACGGTCAATATCATGCCCCGCAACGCGTTTCACGGCTGATCTTCCAACCTTTTCCGTCAGGGAGTTGCTATGTCTGCCAGACATCCCATTATTGCCGTTACGGGGTCGAGTGGTGCGGGAACCACCACCACCAGCCTCGCTTTTCGCAAGATTTTCGCCCAGCTGAATCTCCGTTCGGCGGAGGTCGAAGGCGACAGCTTTCACCGCTATACGCGGCCTGAGATGGACATGGCGATCCGCAAGGCACGCGATTTGGGTAAACACATCAGCTACTTTGGCCCGGAAGCCAATGATTTCGGCCTGCTGGAGCAAACCTTCCGCGAATACGGTCAGAGCGGTACCGGGCAGTCCCGTAAGTATCTGCACACATATGACGAAGCCGTACCCTGGAACCAGGTGCCGGGCACCTTTACCCCCTGGCAACCGCTGCCGGAACCCACCGACGTGCTGTTTTATGAAGGATTGCACGGCGGCGTTGTCACACCTCAGCACGACGTGGCGCGCCATGTGGATCTGCTGGTCGGGGTGGTGCCGATCGTTAACCTGGAGTGGATCCAGAAGCTGACGCGCGACATGAGCGAGCGCGGCCATTCGCGCGAGGCGGTAATGGACTCGGTGGTGCGCTCCATGGAAGATTACATCAACTATCTCACGCCGCAGTTCTCCCGCACGCACATTAACTTCCAGCGCGTGCCGACGGTGGACACTTCCAATCCGTTCGCGGCGAAAAGCATCCCGTCGTTGGATGAGAGCTTTGTGGTGATCCACTTCCGCAATCTTGAAGGCATTGATTACCCCTGGCTGCTGGCGATGCTGCAGGGCTCGTTTATTTCCCACATGAATACGTTAGTGGTTCCCGGTGGAAAAATGGGGCTGGCAATGGAGCTGATCATGACGCCGCTGGTGGAGCGACTGATGGAAGGGAAACAGATCGCGTGAACATGTTCCCTCTCCCCGTGGGAGAGGGTTAGGGTGAGGGCATCAACACGCACGATGCCCCAATAATTAAGCCTCGATCACTTCATACGAATGGGTGATTTTTACCGCTTTCTCCAGCATTAACGCCACAGAGCAGTATTTCTCCGCAGAGAGATCCACCGCGCGTGAGACCGCCGCGTCTTTCAGTTCTTTCCCGGTGACAACAAAGTGCAGATTAATGTGGGTGAACAGGCGTGGCGCCTCTTCGCGACGCTCTGAGGTGAGTTTAACCTCGCAATCCGTCACGTCATGACGGCCTTTTTGCAGAATCGACACCACGTCGATCGCGCTGCATCCGCCTGCCGCCATCAGCACCATTTCCATTGGGCTTGGAGCTTTATCGCCGGAGTTACCATCCATCAAAATCTGGTGTCCTGATGCGGACTCGCCCAGGAACGTTAAACCTTCAACCCACTTCACGCGCGCTTGCATATTCATTAACTCCAACGTTGCATTTTTGGTGACAGATTACGCGTGCGTTACATTTCTCGCAATGGAAGGCGACCTGCATCATGCTGAAGCGAGACACCAGGAGACACGCGGCAAAAGCTATGCTAAAACACTCAGGATGCTACAGTAATACATTGACGTTACACATGTATGCAGAGGACATCAAACTTTACTGGCTGCGAAACGTTACGACAGCCGACTTCCCAGGGTATGGGTAAGAATTCGATTGCAACCCCAGAGTCCGGATGCATCTGATGACTCTGGTGACAGCTTATAACAGAGGATAACAGCGCATGGTGCTTGGCAAACCGCAAACAGACCCGACTCTCGAATGGTTCTTGTCTCATTGCCACATTCATAAGTACCCATCGAAGAGCACGCTGATTCACCAGGGTGAAAAAGCGGAAACGTTGTATTACATCGTCAAAGGCTCGGTGGCAGTGCTGATCAAAGATGAGGAAGGCAAAGAGATGATCCTTTCCTATCTGAACCAGGGCGATTTTATCGGTGAACTGGGCCTGTTTGAAGAAGGCCAGGAACGTAGCGCCTGGGTTCGTGCAAAGACAGCATGTGAAGTGGCTGAAATTTCTTATAAGAAATTCCGTCAGTTGATTCAGGTAAACCCTGACATCCTGATGCGTCTTTCTTCCCAGATGGCGCGCCGTCTGCAGGTGACGTCAGAGAAAGTGGGTAACCTCGCCTTCCTGGACGTGACTGGCCGTATTGCGCAGACTCTGCTGAACCTGGCGAAACAGCCAGACGCGATGACCCACCCGGACGGCATGCAAATTAAAATTACCCGTCAGGAAATCGGTCAGATCGTCGGTTGCTCCCGCGAAACGGTGGGCCGTATTCTGAAAATGCTGGAAGATCAAAACCTGATCTCCGCCCACGGTAAAACCATCGTGGTTTACGGAACCCGTTAATCCTGCCTAAACGGCGTGCCATCGCGAGGTGTCACGCCGTTTTTGTCTCTTTTCCCCATGTGGCGCAGGCTGATCTATCACCCGGAAGTTAACTACGCACTACGACAAACGCTGGTGCTGTGTCTTCCCGTGGCCGTGGGCCTGATCCTGGGACATCTTCAGCAGGGCCTGCTGTTTTCTCTCGTCCCCGCCTGCTGCAACATTGCCGGTCTGGACACGCCCCATAAACGCTTTTTCAAACGTCTGATAATTGGCGGCTCGCTGTTTGCTGGCTGTAGCCTCGCGGTGCAGCTTCTGCTGGCTCGCGATATTCCCCTGCCGCTGATCCTGACCGTGCTGGCGATGACCCTCGGCGTCACCGCCGAAATCAGCTCGCTCCATGCCCGGCTGCTTCCCGCGTCACTCATTGCGGCCATCTTCACCCTGAGCCTCGCCGGTAATATGCCCGTGTGGGAGCCGCTGCTGATCTACGCCCTCGGCACGCTGTGGTACGGGCTGTTTAACTGGTTCTGGTTCTGGCTGTGGCGGGAGCAGCCGCTGCGCGAATCTCTGAGCCTGCTCTACGTGCAGCTTGCGGATTACTGTGAAGCCAAATACACCCTGCTCACCCAGCATACGGATCCGGAAAAATCCTTACCGCCGCTGCTGACGCGCCAGCAAAAGGTGGTAGACCTGATAAGCCAGTGCTATCAGCAGCTGCATATGCTCGCCGCCAACAAGAACCACGAATATAAACGGCTGTTGCGCACCTTTCAGGTGGGGCTGGATCTTCAGGAGCATATCTCCGTTAGCCTTCACCACCCGCAGGAGGTGCAAAAGCTGGTTGAGCGCAGCCATGCCGAAGCGGTGATCCGCTGGAACGCGCAGACCGTCTCCGCGCGCCTGCGGGTGCTGGCCGATGATATTCTCTACCACCGCTACCCCACGCGCTTTAACATGGACAAACAGCTCGGCGCGCTGGAGAAAATTGCCCGTCAGCACCCGGATAACCCGGTCGGCCAGTTTGCCGCCTGGCACTTCAGCCGCATCGCCCGCGTGCTGCGCACCCAGCGCCCGCTTTATTCCCGTGACCTGATGGCGGATAAACAGAAACGTCTGCCGCTGCTGCCGGCGCTGAGAAGCTACCTGTCTCTCAAATCTTCCGCTCTGCGCAACGCTGCAAGGATTAGCGTCATGCTCAGTATCGCCAGCCTGATGGGCATGGCGCTCCACCTGCCGAAACCCTACTGGATCTTAATGACCGTGCTGTTTGTTACCCAGAACGGCTATGGCGCCACGCGGGTGCGCATTCTGCACCGGGCAGGCGGCACGATGGCGGGGCTGATTATTGCGGGCGTGACGCTGCATTTTCACGTGCCCGAGGGCTATACCCTGGCAGGGATGCTGGTGGTCACCCTGGTAAGCTATCTAATCATTCGCAAAAACTACGGCTGGGCAATGGTGGGCTTTACGGTGACGGCGGTATATACCCTGCAGCTGCTGACGCTTAACGGCGAACAGTTCATCGTTGCCCGCCTGATCGACACGCTAATTGGCTGCCTGATCGCCTTTGGGGGCATGGTCTGGCTGTGGCCGCAGTGGCAGAGCGGGCTGCTGAGGCAGAACGCCCACGACGCGCTGGAGGCCGATCAGCAGGCCATTCGACTGATCCTGAGCGACGATCCGCAGCCTTCCCCGCTGGCGTATCAGCGGATGAAGGTCAACCAGGCGCACAACGCCCTGTTTAACTCGCTCAACCAGGCGATGCAGGAGCCGGGCTTTAACTCACACTATCTTGCCGATATGAAGCTGTGGGTCACGCACAGCCAGTTTATCGTCGAGCACATTAACGCCATGACCACGCTGGCGCGCGAGCACACCATGCTGACGCCGGATCTGGCGCAGCGCTATTTGCAGTCCTGTGAAATTGCCCTGCAGCGGTGTCAGCAGCGTCTGGAGTATGACGCGCCGGGTGAGTCGGGGGATTCGAACATTCTGGAGGCACCGGAGACGCTGACCCACGGCCCGATGAGCACCCTGGAGCAGCATTTGCAGCGCGTGCTGGGACATCTGAACACCATGCACACCATTTCGTCGGTGGCATGGCGTCAGCGCCCGCATCACGGCATTTGGTTAACGCGGCGGTTAAAGCGAACCGAGTATTAGCCTTTTACGATCTTCTCGACCGCCGCGGCAAAGCGGGTTAACCCGTCGTCAATATCTTTCTCTTCCACTACCAGCGACGGCGCAAAACGCATCACGTCCGGCCCGGCGTTGAGCACCATCACCCCTTCGCGAGCGGCTGCGTGCAGGAAATCGCGCGCGCGGCCTTTGTACTGCGGCTTAAGTTCCGCACCAATCAGCAGCCCCATGCCGCGGATCTCGCTGAAGACGTCGTACTTATTGTTAATCTGCTGGAGATGCTGCACAAACAGCTCGCGTTTCGCGCTAACGCCGTTTAGCACCTCAGGGGTGTTGATGATGTCGAACGCGGCACCCGCCACGGCGCTCGCCAGCGGGTTACCGCCGTAGGTCGAGCCGTGAGACCCGACGTGGAACGCAGAGGCGATCTCCTGCGTCGTCAGTACCGCACTCACCGGAAAACCGCCGCCGAGCGCTTTGGCGCTGGTCAGAATATCCGGCGTCACGCCGTAGTGCATGTAGGCAAACAGCTCTCCGGTACGCCCCATCCCGCACTGCACTTCATCAAACACCAGTAGCGCCTGATGTTCGTCGCACAGTTCGCGCAGCCCTTTCAGGAATTCCGGGGTTGCCGCGGTCACGCCGCCTTCGCCCTGAATCGGCTCCACCACCACCGCGCAGGTGTGGTCGTCCATCACCGCTTTCACCGCGTGCAGATCGTTAAACGGCACGTGGATAATGTCGGCTGGTTTCGGACCGAAGCCGTCGGAATACTTCGGCTGGCCGCCAACGGAGACGGTAAAGAAGGAGCGCCCGTGGAAGGCGTTATGGAAGGCGATGATTTTAGTTTTGTACGGGCTGTGGCGCGTAGTTGCGTAGTAGCGCGCCAGCTTAAAGGCGGTTTCGTTGGCTTCGGTGCCGGAGTTCATAAACAGCACGCGCTCGGCAAACGTGGCATCAATGATCTTGCGGCCCAGGCGCAGCGCAGGTTCGTTGGTGAACACGTTGCTGGTGTGCCACAGGGTTTCACCCTGGGTTTTCAGCGCGTCCACCAGCGCAGGATGGCAGTGGCCCAGCGCCGTGACCGCAATACCGCCAGCGAAATCCACATACTCCTTGCCCTGCTGATCCCAGACGCGGCTGCCTTTCCCCTTCACCGGGATAAACTCAGCCGGTGCATAAATCGGCAGAATCACTTCATCGAATGTCGCGCGGGTAATTGCTGGTTGTTCAGTTGCCATGTCATGCCCATCCATTTTATGTCACATTCATTGTGAAAATATAATCACAAAATATGCATAAAAACTCACAACAAGGCAACAGATATTCAGCGATTGAGGAAATTTGCCAGCAGGGCGTGCCCCTGCTCGCTGAGGATACTTTCAGGGTGGAACTGCACGCCTTCGAGATCCCACTCGCGGTGGCGAATCCCCATGATCTCCTGCGTATCGCTCCAGGCGGTCACGTCAAAGCAGTCGGGCAGCGTCGGTGGGTCAATCACCAGCGAATGGTAGCGCGTCACGGTTAACGGGTTATTGAGCCCTGTGAATACGCCCGTGCCGGTGTGGGTGACCGGCGAGGTTTTGCCGTGCATCACTTTCGCGGCACGCACGATGGTAGCCCCAAATGCCTGGGCAATCGCCTGATGACCGAGACAGACGCCCAGGATCGGCAGCCTGCCGGCATAGTGGTGAATAACCTCCAGAGAAATGCCCGATTCCGACGGCGTACACGGTCCCGGCGAAATGACGATTTTCTGCGGAGCCAGCGTCTCAATATCAGACAGGCTAAGTTCGTCGTTGCGGCGGACAACCACCTCTGCACCCAGTTCACAAAAATACTGGTAAAGGTTCCAGGTGAAGGAATCGTAGTTATCAATCAGCAGAATCATGGCGGCTCCCGAAAAAAATGCCGCCCTATTCTACTCAGATTCCCGCGCTTCGCTCACTACTTTGGCAAAGATAGCGCTCAGCGCGGTCAAATCGCCCGTGGCACCGCTTCGGTTCGCCGCCACCCACTGCTCGGGATCAATATCCCGCCAGTCCAGCGCGTAATTCGCGTGGATGGCCAGCTGCTCAAAGAAGACGCGCTGAGCTATGCCATTACCGCGCATAAAGGGATGCAGCATATTGATTTCACAGTAGTAATGGCTCACTTTTTCAACAAACGCCGCTTTTTCAAGACCCACAAGATACTTATCACTTTCCAGCGCCGCCATCAGTTCGTTACCCATCGTCTCGATGTACTCAAAATGGCAGAAGGGAATGTCACCCTTAAAAATATCGTCGGTACGGAATTCGCCTGCCTGCTTCATCTCTCTGTGATACAGATGGCGATGAATGAGGCACAGATGCGGTAGCCCGGGCGCTGAAGGCCCAAGCTCCAGCGTCTCAATGCCGGGCTCTGAAGGACCATTACCTTTTTCAAGGAGACAACTGGCCTGAAAATTGACGTTACGCTGTTGCTCCCAGAGACGGGATTTTTGCTTATCGGTGAGTTTTTTCAATTAACGCCTCCCTGAATAGTCCGTTTGCCACAAGTATAAGCAGCAAAACGCGCTTTCGCAGGGAGGGCTGAAAGACACGGGCAGGATATGCCCGTGTGGGAGAACGATTACGGCAGCACTTTCGCGGAGAGAATCACCACTGGTTTAGACGGCACATTCTGGTATGGACCGACATCGTGGGTCTGAACCTGAGAGATTTTGTCCGCCACGTCCATCCCTTTCACAATTTTACCGAAGACCGCATAGCCGAAGTCGCGCTGGCCGTGGTCGAGGAAAGCGTTATCCGCCACGTTGAGGAAGAACTGGCTTGTGGCGCTGTCTTTATCCGCCGTGCGCGCCATGGAGATGGTGCCGCGCTTGTTCAGCAGGCCGTTGTCCGCTTCGTTTTTGATGGGTGGGTTAGGCTGTTTCTGCTGCATCTGCTCGTTGAAGCCGCCGCCCTGAATCATGAAGCCAGGGATCACGCGGTGGAAGGTGGTGTTGTTATAGAAACCACTGTTCACATAGTCGAGGAAGTTTTTTACAGAAACCGGAGCTTTCTGGCTATTCAGTTCCAGCTCAATGTTCCCGGCAGAGGTGGTCAGCAGAACGTGAGGGTCCCCTTTGGCTGCCAGCGCAGCAGGGGAAACGGCAGAAAGAGCAAACACAGCTGCGACAGCCGCCAGTGTTGATTTGAGCATGAGAATTCCTTAACAAAGCGCAGTATAAAAAGCGAATGGCTTGATTCTAAAGAGCAGTATGAACCGAGACCAGCCTTTTACCTAATTTTACGAAATTGAAACAATTATTACTGCGCAAACGATTGGTTATACCGCCATTTAGTGTGACTTGGATCACACTAAAACCTGCAATGGCATATTCATTTCCCTTAAAAGATAGGAATAGATCACTTTAGCGACTAAAATCTGCCCGCTCTCAGCGCCCTTCCGGCGCTTTTCTTTTTCTGAACAGGCCAGACATGACTAACAGCAATCGCATCAAGCTCACATGGATAAGCTTCTTCTCCTACGCCCTGACCGGCGCGTTGGTGATCGTCACCGGGATGGTGATGGGAAATATCGCAGACTACTTCCAGCTGCCCGTTTCCAGCATGAGTAACACCTTCACCTTCCTCAACGCGGGGATCCTGATCTCAATTTTCCTGAATGCCTGGCTGATGGAAATCGTCCCGCTGAAAACCCAGCTGCGCTTCGGCTTCGTACTGATGGTTGCCGCCGTGGCGGGCCTGATGTTGAGCCACAGCATCGCCCTGTTCTCCGCCGCCATGTTCGTGCTGGGCCTGGTCAGCGGGATCACGATGTCGATCGGTACGTTCCTTATTACGCACATGTATGAAGGCCGCCAGCGCGGCGCGCGCCTGCTGTTTACCGACTCCTTCTTCAGCATGGCCGGGATGATTTTCCCGATGGTCGCCGCGTATCTGCTCGCGCGCAGCATTGAATGGTACTGGGTATACGCCTGTATCGGTCTGGTCTATGTCGCGATCTTCATTCTGACCTTCGGCTGTGACTTCCCGGTGCTGGGCAAAAAAGCGCAGACCACCTCAGAGCCGGTGGCGAAGGAAAAATGGGGTATCGGCGTGCTGTTCCTCTCCATTGCCGCCCTGTGCTACATCCTCGGTCAGTTGGGCTTTATCTCGTGGGTACCTGAATACGCCAAAGGTCTGGGCATGAGCCTGAACGACGCGGGCAAACTGGTGAGCGATTTCTGGATGTCTTACATGTTCGGCATGTGGGCCTTTAGCTTCATCCTGCGCTTCTTCGACCTGCAACGTATTCTGACCGTCCTGGCGGGTCTGGCGACCGTGCTGATGTATCTGTTCATCAACGGTGCCCCGGAGCATATGCCATGGTTCATCCTGACCCTGGGCTTCTTCTCCAGCGCGATTTACACCTCAATCATCACCCTGGGCTCCCTGCAGACCAAAGTGGCTTCGCCAAAGCTGGTGAACTTCGTGCTGACCTGCGGCACCATCGGCACCATGCTGACCTTCGTGGTCACGGGCCCGATTGTGGCGCACAGCGGCCCGCTGGCCGCGCTGCACACCGCTAACGGTCTGTATGCCGTGGTGTTTATCATGTGTTTCATTCTGGGCTTCGTGACCCGTCACCGTCAGCACAATACGGCAACGGCTACCCACTAATCGTCAAAACCCCTTTGCGTTCTGCAAAGGGGTTTTACTCTGCTTACCCGCTCTGACTGCCGATTCGTAAAAAACCCCGTCAAATTTGTGCGAAAAACAAGCAAGCACAAAAATCAAACAATATCCGTTACTTATAAAAAACCTGACAAATCATAGATATACCCACTAAGGAGTAGGTGAAGGCGTATTTGATTTGCATCAATAAGTGCCCCTGCTGAATCGTTAAGGTAGGCAGTAATAGAAAAGAAATCGAGGCAAAAATGAGCAAAGTCAGACTCGCTATCATCGGTAACGGCATGGTCGGCCACCGCTTTATTGAGGATCTTCTCGATAAAGCCGATGCTGACCAGTTCGATATTACCGTGTTCTGTGAAGAACCCCGCAAGGCGTACGACCGTGTGCACTTGTCTTCCTACTTCTCTCACCATACCGCCGAAGAGCTCTCTCTGGTGCGCGAAGGGTTCTACGAGAAGCATGGCGTAAAAGTGCTGGTGGGCGAACGCGCTATCACCATCAACCGTCAGGAGAAAGTGATCCACTCCAGCGCCGGGCGTACGGTTTTTTACGATAAGCTGATCATGGCGACTGGCTCGTATCCGTGGATCCCGCCGATTAAAGGGTCGGAAACCCAGGATTGCTTCGTTTACCGTACCATTGAAGACCTCAACGCCATTGAATCCTGCGCTCGTCGAAGCAAACGCGGTGCGGTTGTTGGCGGTGGCCTGCTGGGCCTGGAAGCGGCAGGCGCGCTGAAAAACCTCGGCGTTGAAACCCACGTTATCGAATTTGCCCCGATGCTGATGGCGGAACAGCTGGACCACATGGGCGGCGACCAGCTGCGTCGTAAAATCGAAAGCATGGGTGTGAAGGTTCACACCAGCAAGAACACCAAAGAGATCGTGCAGGAAGGCACAGAGGCGCGTAAAACCATGCGCTTTGCCGACGGCAGCGAGCTGGAAGTGGACTTCATCGTCTTCTCCACCGGTATTCGTCCGCGCGACAAGCTCGCCACGCAGTGCGGCCTGGCCGTAGCCCAGCGCGGCGGGATCATGATTAACGATACCTGCCAGACCTCCGATCCGGATATCTACGCCATCGGCGAGTGCGCCAGCTGGAATAACCGGGTATACGGTCTGGTGGCGCCAGGATACAAAATGGCGCAGGTCGCCGTGGACCATATCCTCAGCAGCGAAAACGCCTTCACCGGCGCAGACATGAGCGCCAAGCTGAAGCTGCTGGGCGTGGACGTAGGCGGTATCGGCGATGCGCATGGCCGCACCCCGAACTCCCGCAGCTACGTTTACCTCGACGAAAGCAAAGAGGTCTATAAACGCCTTATCGTCAGCCAGGACAACAAAACCCTGCTCGGTGCGGTGCTGGTGGGCGATACCAGCGACTTCGGTAACCTGCTCCAGCTGGTACTGAACGCCATTGAGCTGCCGGAAAACCCGGACGCGCTGATCCTGCCGGCGCACGCATCCAGCGGTAAACCATCTATCGGCGTAGATAAACTACCGGACAGCGCGCAGATTTGCTCCTGCTTCGACGTCACCAAAGGCATGCTGATCTCCGCCATCAACAAAGGCTGCCACACCGTTGCGGCGCTGAAGGCCGAAACCAAAGCCGGTACCGGCTGCGGCGGCTGTATTCCACTGGTGACTCAGGTGCTGAACGCTGAACTGGCGAAACAGGGCATCGAAGTGAACAACAACCTGTGCGAGCACTTCGCCTACTCTCGCCAGGAGCTGTACCATCTGATCCGCGTGGAAGGCATCAAGTCCTTCGACGAACTGCTGGAGAAACACGGCCAGGGTTACGGCTGTGAAGTGTGTAAACCGACCGTCGGCTCCCTGCTGGCGTCCTGCTGGAATGAGTACGTGCTCAAACCAGAACACACGCCGCTGCAGGACACCAACGATAACTTTCTGGCGAACATCCAGAAAGACGGTACTTACTCCGTCATTCCGCGTTCCGCCGGTGGCGAAATCACCCCGGAAGGGCTGGTCGCCGTGGGCCGTATCGCACGTGAGTTTAATCTGTACACCAAAATCACCGGTTCCCAGCGTATCGGCCTGTTTGGCGCGCAGAAGGATGACCTGCCGGAAATCTGGCGTCAGTTGATTGAAGCGGGCTTCGAAACCGGTCACGCGTATGCCAAAGCGCTGCGTATGGCGAAAACCTGCGTGGGCAGCACCTGGTGCCGCTACGGCGTGGGCGACAGCGTGGGATTCGGCGTCGAGCTGGAAAACCGCTACAAAGGCATCCGTACCCCGCACAAAATGAAGTTCGGCGTCTCCGGCTGTACCCGTGAATGTGCGGAAGCGCAGGGTAAAGACGTAGGGATCATCGCCACCGAGAAAGGCTGGAACCTGTACGTGTGCGGCAATGGCGGGATGAAACCACGCCACGCGGACCTGCTGGCGGCGGATCTCGATCGCGACACGCTGATCCAGTATCTCGACCGCTTCATGATGTTCTACATCCGTACCGCCGATAAGCTGACCCGTACCGCTTCCTGGCTCGATAACCTGGAAGGCGGTATCGACTACCTGAAGTCGGTCATCATTGATGACAAGCTGGGTCTGAACGAACAGCTGGAATCCGAGATGGCTCGCCTGCGCGAGGCGGTGATCTGCGAGTGGACCGAAACCGTCAACACCCCGGCGGCGCAGACGCGCTTCAAACACTTTATCAACAGCACCCAGCGCGACCCGAACGTGCAAGTGGTGCCGGAGCGCGAACAGCATCGTCCTGCAACCCCGTATGAACGCATTCCGGTGATGCTGGTGGAGGAAAACGCATGAGCCAGTGGGTAAACATCTGCAACATTAACGACATTCTGCCAGCAACCGGCGTCTGTGCTTTGCTGGGTAACGAGCAGGTAGCTATTTTCCGCCCTCGCCACGATGAACAGGTCTTTGCCATCAGCAATATCGATCCGTTCTTTGAGGCCAGCGTGCTCTCCCGCGGTCTGATTGCTGAACATCAAGGTGAGCTGTGGGTCGCCAGCCCGCTGAAAAAGCAGCGTTTCCGCTTAACCGACGGGCACTGCATGGAAGATGAAAGCTTCTCCGTGAAGCACTACGACGCCCGCGTGAAGGACGGCAAGGTGCAGCTCAAAGCGTAACCCTCCGCCTTTCCAATAGGAAAGGCTTATGACCCCTTATGGGTAACGGCAGGAAAAACCGTATGTTCTGTACGATTCCTGCTGTTATCCTGACGTCAATTCTTACCCCCTCCTTGAATGCTGTGAGGTAACGTCGTGGACCACCTGCCGATTTTCTGTCAATTACGCCATCGCGACTGCCTGCTTGTGGGCGGCGGCGATGTGGCTGAACGCAAAGCGCGCCTGTTGCTGGATGCTGGAGCCCGACTGACCGTCAATGCCCTCACCTTCGCTCCGCAGTTTGACGTCTGGGCTCAGGAAGGGATGCTCACGCTGGTGCAGGGGGAGTTTGATGAGTCCCTGCTGGATACCTGCTGGCTGACAATTGCCGCGACGGATGACGATGAAGTGAACCAGCGCGTCAGCGACGCCTGCGAAGCGCGCCGGATCTTCTGCAACGTGGTGGATGCGCCGAAAGAGGCCAGCTTTATCATGCCGTCGATTATTGACCGTTCACCGCTGATGATCGCGGTGTCTTCCGGCGGCCGCTCGCCCGTACTTGCCCGCCTGCTGCGGGAAAAACTGGAAGCTATTTTGCCGCAGCATCTCGGCCAGATAGCCCACTACGCCGGGCAGCTTCGCTCCCGCGTGAAGCAAACCTTCTCAACCGTGGGTGAGCGTCGTCGCTTCTGGGAGAAATTTTTCGTTAACGACAGGCTGGCGCAGTCGCTGGCGAATCAGGACGCGAAAGCGGTTGAAGAGACGACCGAGCAGCTGCTGAGCGAGCCGCTGGATCACCGTGGTGAAGTGGTGCTGGTCGGGGCTGGTCCGGGAGATGCGGGTTTACTGACCCTGAAAGGGCTCCAGCAGATCCAGCAGGCGGATATCGTGGTTTATGACCGCCTGGTCTCCGATGACATCATGAACCTGGTGCGCCGCGACGCCGACCGCGTCTTCGTCGGTAAACGGGCAGGCTACCACTGCGTGCCGCAGGAGGAGATTAACCAGATCCTGCTGCGTGAAGCGCAAAAGGGAAAACGCGTGGTGCGCCTTAAGGGCGGCGATCCGTTTATCTTTGGCCGCGGCGGCGAGGAGCTGGAAACCCTGTGCAATGCAGGCATTCCGTTCTCCGTGGTGCCGGGCATAACGGCGGCATCCGGCTGTTCAGCCTACTCAGGCATTCCGTTGACCCATCGCGACTACGCCCAGAGCGTGCGTCTGGTGACGGGCCACCTGAAAACCGGCAGCGAGCTGGACTGGCATAACCTGGCTGCTGAAAAGCAGACGCTGGTGTTCTACATGGGGCTGAACCAGGCCGCCACCATCCAGGCGAAACTGCTGGAACACGGCATGGAGGCTGATATGCCCGTTGCGCTGGTGGAAAACGGGACGTCAATCAAGCAGCGCGTGGTGAATGGCGCGCTGACGCAGCTCGGTGAGCTGGCGCAGCAGGTCGAAAGCCCGGCGCTGATTGTGGTGGGTCGCGTGGTTGAACTGCGCGATAAGCTGAACTGGTTCTCGAATCACTAACGCATATTCTCCCTCCTTCGAGTAGTCCTTAAGCGGACTACTCCCTTCATACCTCAGTCGATAACATACCGCTCGCATAGTGGAACTTTTCCATTTATTCCCTCGTGTTACATCCAATTTAAGATTTTTAGACAAGGAATGCGTATGTTCAAGCTGGCAAAAGCCGCCGTTCTGGTTGGCCTGTTATCGACTCTGACCGCCTGCACCGGTCACGTTCAAAATACTAAAAATAACTGCAGCTACGATTACCTGCTGCACCCGGCGATCTCCATTTCGAAGATCATCGGCGGTTGCGGCCCGGCGGCACAGCAGTAAGCGTTTTTCAGGCGTAAAAAAACCGGGGATTTCCCGGTTTTTTTATTGAGTCCGTATTTGTCGGGTGGCGGCTTAAGGTTTCGCCACAAACCCAATCGCCTCGTATACCGCTTTCAGGGTTTCGGACGCGCGCGCGCTGGCTTTTTCCGCACCGTCTTTCATCACCTTCTGCAGGAAGGCTTCGTCGTTACGGTAGCGGTTGTAGCGCTCCTGCAGCTCGGTCAGCATGCCGGAAACCGCCTCTGCCACTTCACCCTTCAGGTGGCCGTACATCTTGCCTTCGAAGTGTTTTTCCAGCTCGGGAATGCTCTGGCCGGTCACGCCGGAGAGAATGTCCAGCAGGTTGGAGACGCCCGCTTTGTTCTGCACGTCGTAGCGCACCACAGGCGGCTCGTCGGAGTCGGTGACCGCGCGCTTGAGCTTTTTCACCACAGATTTCGGATCTTCCAGCAGGCCGATAACGTTGTTGCGGTTATCGTCAGACTTGGACATCTTCTTGGTTGGCTCCAGCAGCGACATCACGCGCGCGCCGGATTTAGGAATAAACGGCTCTGGCACTTTGAATACGTCACCGTAAAGCGCGTTAAAGCGCTGGGCGATATCACGGCTCAGCTCCAGGTGCTGCTTCTGGTCTTCACCCACCGGCACCTGGTTGGTCTGGTACAGCAGGATGTCGGCCGCCATCAGCACCGGATAGTCGAACAGGCCAGCGTTGATGTTTTCAGAGTAGCGGGCAGACTTATCCTTGAACTGGGTCATGCGGCTCAGCTCGCCGAAATAGGTATAGCAGTTCAGCGCCCAGCCCAGCTGCGCATGCTCCGGCACGTGAGACTGAACGAAAATGGTGCTCTTTTCAGGATCGATACCGCAGGCCAGATAGAGGGCCAGGGTGTCCAGGGTGGCTTTGCGCAGCTTCTCAGGATCCTGACGCGCGGTGATAGCATGCAAATCTACGATGCAGTAAATGCAATGGTAGTCATCCTGCATGCTGACCCACTGACGCAACGCACCCATGTAGTTACCAATGGTCAATTCACCTGAAGGCTGTGCGCCACTAAAAACGATGGGCTTAGTCATTATTCAATTCCTGATGTTCACTGTGCGAAAGCCCGAGTGCGGGCAACAAATCTTTGAAGTGGTCGAACACAACATCCGGCTCACTCAGCGTAATGGCCTCACCGTAGTTGTAGCCATAGGTTAAACCGACGGAAGGACACCCAGCCGCTCGGGCAGCCAGAATATCATTACGCGAATCCCCGACAAAGAGCAGCTCCGCAGGCGTTAAGGATAATTTTCCTGCCACCAGCAATAGCGGCTCCGGATGCGGCTTTTTGTTCTGCACGTCATCCCCGCCTACAATCACGGAGAAATATTTCGCGATATTGAGCGCTTCCAGCAGCGGCGCAACAAACGGCGTCGGCTTGTTGGTCACCAGTCCCAGCGGGATGCCTTTCGCGTGCAGCACGCTCAGAGTTTCCTGGACGTCCGGGAACAGAAAGCTTCCCTCCTCGACGGCCTCTTCGTAGAAGCGATCGAACAGTTTGCGCAGAATACGCAGTTGCTCATCCTGCGGGATATCGGCGTGATCGACGCTTGGTTTCCCCTGCGCGGAACGTTGCGACGCGCGTTCCTGACGAGCCCACGTCAACGCGCGCTCCATCAGGACATCGGCACCGTTGCCAATCCACGTAATCACACGATCTTCGCCCGCAACGGGCAGTTCCAGTGCATACAGCGCCTGATCGACGGCGCTCGTTAAGCCCGGCGCGCTGTCCACCAGCGTGCCGTCGAGGTCGAATGCCACACCCCGAATTGCCTGCAATTTATCCATGACTTACCTTCGCCAGCTCGCGGCGCATTTCATCAATGACTTTTTTGTAATCCGGTTGGTCGAAAATTGCCGAACCTGCAACGAACATATCCGCGCCCGCTGCCGCAATTTCGCCAATATTATTCACTTTCACACCGCCGTCCACTTCCAGACGAATATCATAGCCAGACTCGTCAATGCGACGGCGCACTTCGCGCAGCTTATCCAGCGTGTGAGGGATGAACGACTGACCGCCAAAGCCCGGGTTGACGGACATCAGCAAAATCACGTCCAGCTTGTCCATCACGTAATCGAGATAGCTCAACGGTGTTGCCGGGTTAAACACCAGCCCCGCCTTACAGCCGTTCTCTTTGATCAGCTGCAGCGTGCGGTCAACGTGCTCGGAGGCTTCCGGATGGAAAGTGATAATGCTGGCGCCCGCTGCGGCAAAGTCAGGCACGATGCGGTCGACAGGCTTCACCATCAGGTGAACGTCGATCGGTGCGGTAATGCCGTAGTTACGCAGGGCCTTGAGCACCATCGGACCGATGGTCAGATTGGGAACGTAGTGGTTATCCATAACGTCGAAATGGACGACATCTGCGCCAGCTGCGAGAGCTTCCGCCGTGTCTTCACCCAGGCGGGCAAAATCGGCCGACAGAATTGAGGGGGCAATCAAAAACTGTTTCATCCGCATCTCCTTGAAATGTGTTTACCGGCGGGCAAAACGGCTCAGGGGCGATAAAGAGCCAGGAGTTCGTCCACCTTTTTACGTGTGCCGCCGTTGCTGCTAATGCTACGCCGCACCTTAACCTGAAAATGCTTCGCGGCTTTGTACCATTCGCGCGTATCAGGGGTATCGTGATTTGAAATTAACACCGGAATTCTTTTGCTGACCAGTTTTTCCGCCATCTCCGCCAGGCGGGCCTGTTCGGCCGGGCTGAAGCTATTGGTGTGGTAGGCGGTGAAGTTCGCCGTCGCAGACAGCGGCGCATAAGGCGGATCGCAGTAGACCACCGAGTTTACGCCTGCCAGTTCCATGCACTCTTCATAGGAGAGGCAGTGGAACTCTGCATTCTGCGCTTTCTTCGCAAAATGATACAGCTCGTCCTGCGGGAAGTACGGGCGCTTATAACGACCAAACGGCACGTTAAATTCGCCGCGCAAATTATACCGGCACAGGCCGTTGTAACCATGACGGTTGAGGTAAAGGAACAGCAGCGCGCGGCGGAACGGATCCTGGCTCTGATTAAATTCCGTGCGGAACTGATAGTAAACGTCAGGGCTGTTGTTCTCTGGCGTAAACAGCTTGCGCGCCTCTTCCACATACTCATCGGTACGCAGTTTGACGATGTTATAGAGGCTGATAAGGTCGCTGTTAATATCCGCCAGGATATAACGAGAAAAATCGGTGTTCAGGAACACCGATCCCGCACCCACGAAGGGCTCGATAAGACACTCGCCTTTTGGCAGGTGCTTTTTAATATCATCGAGCAGGGGGTATTTCCCCCCTGCCCATTTCAGAAAAGCGCGATTTTTTTTCATGCTGACTAACTGATTACACCTTCTCCGGCTGTGGAGAAAGCTCCGACAGCATCCTGCGCTTTAAACATTACTTCAGATCGGCCTGCACCTGATGAATCGGCTTCGCCCACGGGTTTTTCGCCTGAACGTCTGCTGGCAGTGTCGCCACGGCGCGCTTCGCTTCATCTTTGGAAGCATACACACCGCTCACCAGCACGTACCACGGCTGTCCGTTACGGGTCGTCTGATAAACCACGTAGTTTTTCAGATTCGATTTCTTCGCCCAGCCGTTGAGGTTGTCATAGTTAGACGAACTGCTCAACTGCAGCGTGTAGTTGCTGGACGGTGCAGATTTCAGCGAACCGACGTTGCCAGCTGATTTACCTGCTGCAGCACTGGAAGCCGTCGCCGTTGCGGCAGGCGCAGCGGTGGCAGCAGGTGCCGTTGTGGTTGCCGTCGCTTTCGGCGCAGTCTGCGTGACTGGCGCTTTGGCCGGCTCGCTCACGGCAGCCGTTTCAGAGCGTTTCGGCTGTGCCGGTGCGGCTTTCACTTCAGGCGCTTTTACCACGGCCTGAGGCTTGGTTTCACGCTTCGGCTCAATGACCGCCTGCTTACGTTCAGGACGCGTCGCAGTTTGCGTCTGGCGCGGTTTAGTTTCCGTTGCTGCCGTCTGCGGCTGCGCGGTAGCACCGTGGATCGGCGCGACGGTTGCAGGTTCAGTTGGCAGCGTAGAGTTAACCACAACGTTATCAACCTGCTGCTGGTTTTGCGGCTGCATCAGCGCATTGTTCAGGTCTCCCTGAACTTCAACACGCTGCTGGCCTTCGGGCGTGACAGGTGCCTGGCCCTGAGCAGGCGTTGATGAAACGGGCGGCAGAGAAACATCCTGCGGCGTCGTTGTGTTGCTGGCAGTCTGCTCAGCGGAAGTGGTGCCCGGCGCTGGCTGTGCACCATTCGCCTGATCCGTCGCATCATTACCGGAGAGGTTGATGCTCTTCTCTGCGGAGGCGGTTTGTTCGGTTGAGTTGGTGGACGGTGCTTTCAGCGCAGAGCCAATGCCAACAATCAGCAGCACAAGTACCAGAACGCCAAGTCCCATCATGATGTACTGACGGGAGGCCGGTTTCTGCGCAGCGGCTTTTTTACGTTTACGCGGGCGACGCTCTACAGGCTGTTCGTCCATTGAATCTTCTTCGGACTCATAATCCTCTTCTTCTCGCTCATCACGCGCGTTGCGGCTGCGCGAAGGGCGACGATCGTCTGCATCCAGATCAACATCGTCAAAGTTGATCTGCGGCTCGTTATCACGTTCTGAAGATTGACGAGAACGACCAGTACGACGATCGCTGGGATCGGGTTTCAGCTCGTCTTCTGGTTTGAATTCATCCATTTAACACCCCACTCAAAGGCTTATGCCTACGTCTTTGCATTTCGCCTGAAGCTAAACGACCACCGATAACAGTGGCCTGACCTTTCTAGTTGTTACGCCTGCTGGCAATCAGCAATGGCGCCAAGAACGACATCGTGCGACACTCCGCCGCGCACTTCACTCTTCCCTATTGCAAGCGGGAGTACAAGACGCATCTCACCTGCCAATACTTTTTTATCGCGCATCATGTGGGGTAAATACGCCTGCGCCGACATCTCCTGCGGCCCGGTTACCGGCAAACCTGCACGTTCAAGTAGCGCAATGATACGTGCCGTCTCTTCCGGTTTAAACTGCCCAAGACGTTCAGAGGTGCGGGCTGCCATGACCATGCCAGCCGCGACGGCTTCACCGTGCAGCCAGTTGCCGTAACCCATTTCGGCTTCAATGGCGTGGCCAAACGTATGCCCAAGATTCAGTAAAGCACGTAAGCCGGTTTCACGCTCGTCTGCCGCGACAACTTCTGCTTTCAGCTCACAACAACGACGAATGCAGTATGCCAGTTTCGCCTCATCCAGGCGCAGCAGCGCATCCATATTCTCTTCAAGCCAGTTAAAGAACTCGCCATCCAGAATAATGCCGTATTTGATCACTTCAGCCAGGCCAGAGGCCAGCTCGCGTTTCGGCAGGGTTTTCAGGCAGTCGAGATCCACCACCACCGACGCAGGCTGGTAGAACGCGCCAATCATGTTTTTGCCGAGGGGATGGTTGACTGCCGTTTTGCCACCGACAGAGGAGTCGACCTGAGACAGCAACGTGGTCGGGATTTGAATAAAACGGACGCCACGCTGATAGCTTGCGGCCGCAAAGCCGGTCAGATCGCCCACAACACCGCCGCCCAGGGCAAGCAGTGTTGTATCGCGACCGTGCGGTTTTTGCAGCAATGCGGTAAAGACGGTATCGAGTACCGTCAGGCTTTTATACTGCTCGCCATCGGGCAGAATCACACTGTCGACTTTTACGCCTGCCTGCTCAAGCAGGTGACGCACGCGGTCGAGATAAAGCGGAGCCAGCGTCTCATTGGTGACCAGCATCGCCTGATCACCCGCTTTTAGTGGTAAAAAGGAAGCTGGGTCGTTAAACAAACCAGCCGCGATGGTGATAGGGTAACTACGTTCCCCGAGAGTAACTGTAATCCTCTCCATGACGCGACATCCACCTTTAATGCTTTTACCCGCAGGCGAGTGTATATAAAGCCAGAATCAGTTGCTTTCCAGCATATGAATAATCTGGTTTGCAACCACTTTAGCGCTCTGATCGTCAGTACGAATGGTCACATCGGCAATCTCTTCATACAGCGGATTGCGTTCGTCGGCCAACGCTTCCAGAACTTCGCGTGGTGGCGTTTCAACCTGCAGCAGCGGGCGCTTTTTATCGCGCTGCGTACGTGCCAGCTGTTTCTCAATGGTCGTCTCAAGATAGACCACTACGCCACGGGCGGAGAGACGGTTGCGGGTTTCGCGAGATTTCACAGAGCCGCCGCCTGTTGCCAGTACGATGCCCTGTTTTTCCGTGAGTTCGTTGATCACTTTTTCTTCTCGGTCACGGAAACCTTCTTCGCCTTCTACATCGAAAACCCAGCCCACATCAGCTCCGGTTCGTTTCTCAATCTCTTGATCAGAATCGTAAAATTCCATATTGAGTTGTTGAGCTAACTGACGCCCAATAGTGCTTTTGCCGGCACCCATAGGCCCAACCAGAAAGATATTGCGTTTCTCTGCCATTTTATCGGTACTACTAAGACTATTCGTTAATGGTAATCCCCGCTTCGCAGACACCCGGCGTAGCAGGACATGAACTGAAACCTCATATGCAATAGAGCGAGAGTCAGACTAAAAATTATCTCAATACTCCGGCTTGTTTGGCAACTGATTAAATCACCGCGCCGGACGCATAAGGTAATAAGACGTAAGTCCAACTCAAATCGGTACTCCTTGTATGCTAATTCATGCCCCACGTCAAACATCTGCAACAAACTGAATGCAAAATCATTGCGGGGATCGTTACCCGTTAGTGAATACCGACCAGACGTGGCGTAATAAACACCACTAACTCACGCCGCTCATTATCTTTTCCATCATGGCGAAAAAGCTGTCCCAGCCAGGGGATGCTCCCAAGCCCGGGCACGCTGTCACTGCCGGTTTTGTTCTTTTGCGAGAAAATTCCCCCCAGCGCCAGCGTTTCTCCACTTTTTACCTCCACCTGGGTTTCTATCTCCTGCTTATCGATGGCAAGCGTTTCGCCATTGGCCTGCTGCAGCACCTGTCCCGGCATGTTTTCACTGATGTGTAGCTTCAGGCGCACGCGCCCACCGGGCAATACTACCGGCGTGACCTCCATTCCGAGTACCGCCTCTTTGAACTCCACCGAGGTCGCCCCGCTTTCACCGCTTGAAACCTGATACGGGATCTCACTCCCCTGCTTAATGCTGGCCGGTTGCATGTGCGAGGCCAGCAGCCGCGGGCTGGCAATGATATCGACCTGCTGTTTTTGCTCCAGCGCAGAGAGCTCCAGATCCAGCAGCCTGCCGTTAATTCGCCCGATGTTAAACCCCACATGCGTGGTAGCACTGGCTACAGAAAGATCGCTGCCAAGCGTCGTGAGCTGTCCAACCTTGCCCGCTTCAGTGGCCTCGGCAAGATTCCACTTCACCCCCAACTCTCGCAGGCTTTTTTCATTAATGGTGACAATGTGCGCCGCCAGTTCGACCTGCTCGACGGGAATATCCATCTGAGCCGCCCACTGCTGCAGCGCCTCCAGTACCACCTGGTTATCCCTGATGAGCAGACGGTTGGTGCGTTTGTCGAGAGATAAACTCCCCTTTGGGCTCAGGAGCTTTTCAGCCGCTTTTTGCAGTTCTCCGGCATCCGCATAAGAAAATGGGATGCTGTGCGAGACCAGCGGAGCATCAAGCTGTCGACGCGCTCGCTCCTGCTCTAAACGTTCCCGCTGTTCACGCTGCCAGGCCGCGGTATGGACATAATAAATACCGCCCTCCTCTCGTAAAACGAGTCCGGCGCTGGTGACTACCGTCTGTAACGCCTGCCGCCAGGGAACGCGCGTCAGGTTAAGCGAGAGCGTGCCGCCGACATCCGGCGATACCACCAGATTACGGTTCTCCTGCGCAACCAGCGCCTGTAGCACCTGAACCACCGGCACGTCATCCACCACCAGCGTGACCGGCTTTGGCGCGACTGCCCACAGCGGGCGGCTGAACGCCAGCAGCAACAGCACTATCCTTAACTTCATTTTTATCCTTTCCTTCTCGTTGCCACGCCCATTCTTCGGGATCGCATGTGTCACCCACATCAACAACCAGTTCCGTTTCATTGATGGCCGTTATCCGCCAGCCCGCCGGGAAACGATCGTGCTCTTTCAGACGATGCCAGCGCCGTTGCCCATCCAGCAAAATACCAACGCGCTGCTGCCCTCCCACCATTCCGCGGTAGTGCCACTGTGCCAGTTCGGCTGTGGCGCAGGGGTCGTCCGGCGGGCGAAACGGATCGCGCATGCCGGTCAACAGCAGCGCCGAGCAAACCAGCAGGTATCTCGCGCTATTTCGCATATTCCAGCTCCAGCCTCAGGCGTAACGCCGTACTTTGTGGCGCAAGCGTGAAAGCAGCGACCCGCACATCCCGCTGCGCCAGCCGGGAAAAAAGAGGCGGGATCGCCTGCCACTGCGCCTCCAGCGCCAGTTCACCGCCGTTTTGCAACGGCTTCCAGTGAAGGAGCCTTGTGCCCTCCCCCTGAAAATCGAGCGGTGAAAAGGACTTTATCTCCAGTGCCGTCCGGGTTTGCGGGCTAAACGGCACCTGACTGGCGGTGGGCCACAGCGACGCGTTAGTCCGCGCCGCCTGGCTCAACTGCTGCCGCTGATCCGCACACTGCCTCTCTGCTGGCCGGAGCAATACACCCCATGCTGTCAGGCCCATCAGGAGGATACCCAGCCCCCCGCAGACCAGCCGACACCAGGGACGACTTTCACACCAGCGTTCTAGCAAGGTCTCCATGCATTACCCCTCGCTTTTCAGGTGCAGAGTGAACATCCAGCGCCCCTGGCTATCCTGCCGGAGTTCCCCCTCAGAACCGGGCGTAAAGCCGTCTATGTGCTCCAGCCCATTCCGCAAGGCAGAGAGCGCCGGCAGGGTAGTGGCATATCCGATCAACATCAGAGCAGGAGGCTGATAACGCAGCTCTGTCAGCCATACCTGCGCAGGCATGGCCTCAGAAAGTGACTCCAGCACCGGTTGCCATGCGCGGCGTTGCGGCGTGCCCGCAGGGTTCTGCACCTCTGCGGTGGGTCGCTGGCGAGACACAAGACCACGCTGCACGGACTGCGTACCCGCCAGTTGAGCCTGCAGCGCGCGCAGCGTTACCAGATGATTCATCCTTACGCTAAAAACGGTCACCAGCATGAGCAGCAATGCGCCGACAAATACGCCGCCCCAGAAACGCAGGCATCGCGCGCGCCGCTGCTGACGCCAGGGCAGGAAGTTGGTCACGTTCATTCAGGCACCTCGCTCATGGCCAGCGCCAGCGCGACGGTATAGTCAGCCCCGCATTCGGGAAGAGGCGCATGCCAGCGCTGCAGCGTTTCCCATGGGGTTCGTTCGGCATCAAAGAACGCGATGTCATTCTGGTTGAGGGCCAGCAGCGCCGCCAGCTCAGTGGCGTTTTCTGCTTCAGTGGTATAACGACGCCCCCACTGATGGCGCATAGCCCACAGCCAGTGATGCGCATCTCGCCAGGCGACGCACAGCGTCGGCGCTACCGCAGGCAGCAGGTTCGTCAGCGCGCTGGCATCCGGGGTGATGGTCGCCAGCCGCAAACGTAGCGTTTTCGCCAGATCAAGAAGCGTTTCAACCTCTTTGTTTTGTGCAGCAGTCACGTGAAACGTATTGCTGAAGGTGTCCTGGGTGTAGTCGAAACAGAGGGACTCTGTCGACATCTCCAGTTCGCGCGAAAACGCCGCCCCCATCCACGAGAGCTGCTCGCTGTCGCGCAATGCAAGAGCCGGTCGGGGCAACGTTTTTTGCAGAGTCCGTGCAGCAGGAAAGGAGAGAAATACCCGGTGGTAGTGCGGGAGCGCTTTTCGCCAGTCGCGTAAGGCATCGGCCAGCGCTTCTGGCTGACAAATTTTGCCGTCACGAATGATGCCTTCGGCCAGAGAAATGGCCCACCAGCGGCGTAAGCACCAGCCGTCTCTCTCCCGGACCAGTGCCGTAATCAGGACCTTATCCTGTTGAATATGAACGCCCGTTTGCCATGTTTTGAAAGCCATGCTTCACGATCTCCTTATCGCCCGTCGCCTTGACGGCTATATCAATGAATCAGGCTTGCCTTTATACTACCGCGCGATTGTTTAGAAACTGCCCAAGTGAAACCAAATGGGAAATCTCCGGTGAAGTTCGTAAAGTATTTATTCATCCTTGCAGTCTGTTGCATTCTGCTGGGAGCAGGCTCGATTTACGGTTTGTACAAATATATTGAGCCACAGCTACCTGATGTCGCCACGCTCCGCGATGTGCGTCTCCAGATCCCAATGCAGGTCTATAGCGCCGATGGCGAGCTGATGGCGCAGTATGGCGAGAAGCGTCGTATCCCGCTGACCTTAAACCAAATTCCTCCCGTGATGGTGAAAGCTTTTATCGCCACGGAGGACAGCCGTTTCTACGAGCACCACGGTGTCGATCCGGTCGGGATTTTCCGTGCCGCAAGCATTGCGTTGTTCTCCGGTCACGCCTCGCAGGGGGCGAGCACCATTACGCAACAGCTGGCGCGTAACTTCTTCCTCAGCCCTGAAAAGACGCTGACGCGTAAGATCAAAGAGGTGTTCCTGGCGATCCGTATTGAGCAACTGCTGAACAAGGACGAGATCCTTGAGCTGTACCTCAATAAAATCTATCTGGGCTATCGTGCCTATGGCGTGGGGGCAGCCGCGCAGGTGTACTTCGGTAAGCCTGTTGAACAGCTCACCCTAAGCGAAATGGCAACCATTGCCGGTCTGCCAAAAGCGCCGTCCACGTTTAACCCGCTTTATTCGCTCGATCGCGCTACCTCACGTCGTAATGTCGTCCTGTCACGTATGCTGAGCGAAGGCTATATCAGCCAGAGCGAGTACGACCAGGCGCGTAACGACGTCATTGACGCCAATTATCACGCCCCTGAGATCGCCTTCTCAGCCCCTTATCTGACCGAAATGGTGCGCCAGGAGATGGTGAGTCGTTATGGCGACAAGGCCTATGAAGATGGCTATCGCGTATACACCACCGTTACCCGTAAAGTGCAGCAGGCAGCTCAGGACGCGGTGCGCAATAACGTGATGGACTACGATATGCGTCACGGCTATCGCGGACCGTCGAACGTGCTCTGGAAAGTGGGCGAAAGCGCATGGGACAGCAAAAAAATCACCAGCACGCTGAAAGCGCTGCCAACCTATGGTCCGCTCCTTCCAGCCGTAGTGACGCAGGCCGATCCTCAGGAAGCCGTTGCGACGCTGGCGGACGGCACGTCCGTCTCCCTGCGCATGGACGGTATTCGCTGGGCGCGTCCATACCGTTCGGACACCTTGCAGGGGCCAACGCCGCGCAAGGTGACCGACGTGGTACAGGCCGGGCAGCAGATTTGGGTGCGCAAGTCAGGCGATGCCTGGTGGCTGGCGCAGGTACCGGATGTGAACTCGGCTCTGGTCTCCATCAACCCACAGAACGGGGCGGTAATGGCGCTGGTCGGCGGGTTCGATTTCAACCAGAGCAAATTTAACCGCGCCACGCAGGCGCTGCGTCAGGTGGGTTCCAACATCAAGCCGTTCCTCTACACGGCAGCGATGGATAAGGGACTGACCCTTGCCAGCATCCTAAACGACGTGCCGATCTCCCGCTGGGATGCCGGTGCCGGTTCCGACTGGCAGCCGAAGAACTCTCCTGCGGAGTATGCCGGTCCTATTCGTCTTCGCCAGGGTCTGGGGCAGTCGAAAAACGTGGTGATGGTGCGTGCCATGCGCGCGATGGGCGTCGACTATGCGGCAGAGTACCTGCAGCGCTTCGGCTTCCCGGCTCAGAACATCGTTCGCACCGAGTCGCTGGCGCTGGGCTCAGCCTCCTTTACGCCGCTTCAGGTCGCCCGCGGATACTCGGTGATGGCCAACGGCGGCTTCCTGGTTGACCCGTACTTCATCAGCAAAATCGAGAACGACCAGGGCGGCGTGCTGTTTGAAGCGAAGCCGAAAATTGCCTGCCCTGAGTGTGATATTCCGGTCATTTACGGCAATACGCCGAAATCCGAGGTGCTCGAAAACAAGGACATGGAAGACCCTGCCGTTTCTCAGGAGCAGCCAAATATCGTCTTGCCGCAGCCGCAGCTGGAGCAGGCTAACCAGTCGCTGGTGGCGCAAACCGGCGCGCAGGAGTATGCCCCGCACGTGATCAACACGCCGCTAGCGTTCCTGATCAAGAGCGCGCTGAACACCAACATCTTCGGTGAACCCGGCTGGCAGGGTACCGGCTGGCGAGCAGGGCGCGATCTGCAGCGCCATGATATCGGCGGTAAAACCGGGACAACTAACAGCTCGAAAGATGCGTGGTTCTCCGGCTATGGGCCGGGCGTGGTGACGTCAGTCTGGATCGGTTTCGACGATCATCGCCGTGATTTAGGCCGTACCACGGCATCCGGCGCGATTAAAGATCAGATTTCCGGCTACGAAGGCGGCGCCAAAAGCGCGCAGCCGGCGTGGGATGCCTACATGAAATCCGTTCTTGAAGGCGTGCCGGAGCAGCCGCTGACGCCGCCACCGGGCGTGGTGACGGTCAATATTGACCGCAGCACCGGCCAGCTCGCTAACGGCGGTAATAGCCGTGCCGAGTATTTCATCGAAGGTACGCAGCCAACCACACAGGCGGTGCATGAGGTGGGAACAGAGATTATTGATAACGGCGAGACGCACGAGCTGTTTTAAGCATAAAAATGCCCGGTAAAAACCGGGCAAAGAATTGCAGGCCGGGTAAGGCGAAGCCGCCACCCGGCTTTTTTATGGCCTACAGCCGCCCTTGCCCTTTCAGCCACTCGCGAACCAGGAACAGTGCGCTCACGTTGCGAGCCTCGTTAAAGTCAGGGTCTTCAAGCAGATCCATCAGATGCGCCAGCGGCCAGCGAACCTGCGGCAGCGGCTCTGGTTCATCTCCCTCCAGCGATTCAGGATAGAGATCTTCAGCCACCACAATGTTCATTTTGCTGGAAAAATAGGACGGCGCCATGCTCAGCTTTTTCAGGAACGACAGTTCGTTCGCGCCAAAACCCACCTCTTCTTTCAGCTCGCGGTTTGCTGCTTCAAAGACCGTTTCACCCGGATCGATGAGCCCTTTCGAGAACCCAAGCTCGTAAGATTCCGTCCCCACGGCGTATTCGCGGATCAAAATCAGATGATCGTCGACGATAGGGACAATCATCACCGCTTCGCGCGAAGAGGGGCGCATACGCTCATAAACACGACGCACACCGTTGCTGAACTCCAGATCCACACTTTCGACGTTAAACAGGCGCGATTTGGCGACAGTTTCAACGTGCAGAATGGTGGGTTTTTGTAGTGGTTTGCTCATCTTGATGGGGTCTTAGCAGTGTGAACTGGCGTTATTGTGCGATATGCCGCACGGTTTCGGCAATGTCAATTGTTCTTTATTTACATTTATGCAACGCAGCAGGGATCAATCCTCAATTCAAAACAAATGTCAAGAGGTTGAAATGTTTCCAGGAATTTGCTGATATCGCGCCATGACAGGCTTTGCTATCATCACCGGTCACTGGGATGCGCTTTAGAATGCTCAAGTTCGACTCCATACTTGCCGATAGCCAGCCACAGACTCTCATTCAATGTAAAGGTGCTACTGACTACACCTGTAAGATAAGTAAGATGGGGAAAGCATGAGCACCATTTTGATTGTTCTCGCTTCTATGCTGGTCAGCGCATTGATTGCAGGGTGGCTGTACAGGCGACGCATACAGCGCCGTTACCGGCTGCCCTTTTTAAATGCCTTCGCGGGTGCGACAACGCGTAAACTCACGCAAGACGAGCGCGATGCAGTTGAAAACTATCTCGAAACGCTGAACCGTTCTCAGTTAACGCCTGGGCCGACGGGAGCCACGACTGCACCTGTCGCGCTTAAGCTTAACGCGCAAAGTGACACCGTGCTCTGCGTGACGCGCTCCATCACGCGCTACGGCATTACGACTGACGACCCCAACAAGTGGCGCTACTACCTGGATTCGGTTGAGGTGCATCTGCCTCCGTCCTGGGAGCAGTACATTAACGACGAAAACAGCGTTGAGCTAATTCACACCGATTCGCTGCCGCTGGTAATCTCGCTCAACGGCCATACCCTGAATGACTATCTTCACGAAGCCCCGCGCTTTGCGCTGGAACGCGCGAGTTCAACGCAGGCCTCTATTCGTGGTGAAGAGACCGAGCAGATTGAGCTGCTGAATATTCGTCAGGAGACGCATGAAGAGTATGCCCTGAGCCGTCCGGACGGTATTCGTGAAGCCATCCTGATCGTTGCCGCTTTCCTGCTCTTTTTTGTCTGCCTGCTGACGCCGGACGTCTTTGTCCCATGGCTGGCGGGTGGCGCGGTGTTGCTTCTTGCGGCCGGGCTGTGGGGGCTCTTTGCCCCGCCGGCCAAAACCTCGCTGCGGGAGATCCACTGCCTGCGCGGCACGCCAAAGCGCTGGGGCCTGTTCGGTGAGAACGATCAGGAGCATCTCAACAATATCTCACTCGGGATTATCGACCTGATCTACCCGCGCCACTGGCAACCGTGGATTGCGCAGGATTTAGGGCAGAAAACCGATATTGATATCTATCTTGACCGCCACGTTGTGCGACAGGGGCGCTTCCTGTCTCTGCATGATGAAGTGAAAAATTTCCCGCTTCAGCACTGGCTCCGCAGCACGGTCATCGCCGCCGGCGCCGGGCTGGTGTTTATCATGCTGCTGCTTTTCGTGCCGCTGGATATGCCCATCAAATTTACCCTGTCGTGGATCAAAGGCGCGCAGACCATCGAGGCGACCAGCGTCAACCAGCTCGATGAAGCGGGTGTACGGGTGGGCGATACGCTGCGCCTGAAAGGCACCGGAATGTGTAATATCCATACCCCGGGGGCGTGGAACACGCGCCAGAATTCACCGTTCACGCCGTTCGACTGTTCGCAAATTATCTGGAACGACGCCCCGCCGCTGCCGCTGCCGGAATCCGAAGTGGTGAATAAAGCCACGGCGCTGACCCAGACGGTCAACCGCCAGCTGCACCCGAAACCGGACGATGATTCACGCGTCAGCCCCGCGCTGCGTTCCGCCATCCAGAAATCAGGCATGATTCTGCTGGATGATTTTGGCGACATTGTCCTGAAAACCCAGGACTTATGCTCCTCGCAGGATGAGTGCATACGCCTCAAGAACGCGCTGGTTAACCTCGGGAACAGTAAAGACTGGGACTCGCTGGTGAAACGCGCCGAGGCGGGACGACTGGATGGCGTCAACGTGCTGCTGCGTCCGGTCAGCGCGGAATCGCTTGATAACCTGGTCGCCACCTCGACATCGCCTTTTATGATGCGCGAAACCACCCGGGCGGCTCAGGCGCTCAACAGTCCGGCACCGGGCGGCTTTGTGATTGCCAGCGATGAAGGCAGCGACCTGGTCGATCAGCCTTACCCGCAGGTAGCGCTTTATGACTACCCGGCCCAGGAGCAGTGGAGCCAGTTCCAGCGTCTGGCGCAGATGCTGATGCAAACGCCGTTCAGTGCCGAAGGGATTGTCACAAGCATCTACACCGACGCCAACGGCACGCGCCATATCGGCCTGCACCGGATGCCGGACAGCGCAGGATTGTGGCGTTACATTGGCACCTCTCTGCTGATGATCGCCATGCTGATCGCCATTTTCTGGAACGGTTTTATGGCCCTGCGCCGCTACCAGCGCTCCCGCACGCGTCTGGCTGAGATCCAGCAATATTATGAGAATTGCCTCAATCCTAAGCTGATCCCCTCCTCTGAGAGCCTGATCTGATAACGTCGTTGCGCGACAAGATGTGCTACCCTGTCGCGCACGTTTCTTCTGGCTGGAGTTCCCCCCTATGCATCTTGATATCGACTGGCAGCAGGTCGACACCGTTCTGCTGGATATGGACGGCACGCTGCTCGATCTCGCCTTTGATAACTATTTCTGGCAAAAGCTGGTGCCGGAAACCTATGGTGAGCAGCAGGGTATCTCCCCGGCAGAAGCGCAGGCGTTCATTCGTTCGCAATATAGCGCGGTGCAACATACGCTAAACTGGTACTGTCTGGACTACTGGAGCGAGCGCCTCGGTTTGGATATTTGTGCCATGACCACTGCCCAGGGACCACGCGCCGTGCTGCGCGAAGATACGGTTCCCTTCCTGGACGCGCTGAAAGCAAGCGGCAAGCGCCGTATTTTGCTGACTAACGCGCATCCACATAACCTGGCCGTGAAGCTGGAGCATACGGGACTGGCGTCGCACCTTGATTTATTACTTTCCACCCACACATTTGGTTATCCGAAAGAGGATCAGCGGTTGTGGCATGCGGTGAAGGAAGAGACCGGCCTGCAGCCGGAGCGCACGCTGTTCATTGACGACAGCGAGCCTATTCTGGATTCTGCGGCAACATTTGGCATTCGCTACTGTCTGGGTGTCACTAATCCTGACTCTGGCCTGGCTGAAAAAAGCTATCTGCGCCATCCGGGACTGAACGACTACCGCCAGATGATCCCCTCACTGACCGTGAAGGAGACGCCATGAAAGAAAAGCCCTCAGATGGGGTAAGACTGGATAAATGGCTGTGGGCAGCCCGTTTTTATAAAACGCGCGCCCTTGCCCGTGAAATGGTTGACGGCGGTAAAGTGCATTACAACGGCCAGCGCAGCAAGCCGAGCAAGCTGGTTGAGCTGAACGCCACCTTAACGCTGCGCCAGGGCAACGACGAACGTACGGTAGTGATTAAAGCCATTACCGAACAGCGGCGGCCCGCATCGGAAGCCGTACTGCTTTACGAAGAGACGGCTGAAAGCGTTGAAAAGCGCGAGAAGACCGCGCTGGCGCGCAAAATGAATGCGCTGACCATGCCCCACCCGGACCGGCGACCGGATAAAAAAGAGCGCCGCGATCTGATGAAATTTAAACACGGTGAGAGCGAGTAACCCTCACCCGCACGAGAGATGAAAATGGCCCAACACGACCAATTACACCGCTATCTGTTTGAACAATTCGCCGTGCGCGGCGAGCTGGTCACCGTATCCGAAACCTGGAAACAGATTCTGGAAAACCACAACTACCCGCTGCCGGTGAAGACCCTGTTGGGCGAACTGCTGGTTGCCACCAGCCTGCTGACCGCAACGCTGAAGTTTGCAGGTGATATCACCGTGCAGCTGCAGGGTGACGGCCCGATGACGCTGGCGGTGATCAACGGCAATAACCAGCAGCAGATGCGCGGCGTAGCGCGCGTTCAGGGCGACGTTCCTGAAAATGCTGATCTCAAAACGCTGGTGGGCAATGGCTACCTGGTGATCACCATCTCCCCGGAGGAAGGTGAACGCTATCAGGGCGTGGTCGGTCTGGAAGGCGATACCCTGGCAGCCTGCCTGGAAGATTACTTCATGCGCTCCGAACAGCTGCCGACGCGTCTGTTCATCCGTACCGGTGAAGTGGACGGCCAGCCTGCTGCGGGCGGCATGCTGCTGCAGGTTCTGCCAGCGCAGGACGCGCAGACCAATGACTTTGAGCATCTGGCGACGCTGACCGAAACCATCAAGGCGGAAGAGCTGTTCAACCTGTCGGCGACCGACGTGCTGTGGCGTCTGTACCACGAAGAAGAAGTGACCGTGTACGATCCGCAGTCCGTGGAGTTTAAGTGCACCTGCTCGCGCGAGCGCTGCGCTGGCGCACTGAAAACTCTGCCGGATGAAGAGATCGACAGCATCATGGCTGAAGACGGCGAAATTGATATGCACTGTGACTACTGCGGTACGCACTACGTGTTCAATTCAATGGATATCGCTGAAATCCGCAATAACGCCTCTCCGGCAGATCCGCAGGTTCATTAATACGCTACCCCTCACCCTGCCCTCTCCCCCTTGCGGAGAAGGTTAGGGTGAGGAGCAAAAATCCCCCAAAAGCTGAATCGTTTTCCCTGTGTAACTCTTACGTAATTTTCTTACATGTATGCGATTACATTCACATTCTTTCCGATAAAATCACCACCTCTTAACCTTTTCGGAACATTTTCCCCAACCAAAAAGCGATTCCTGCGATAATCCGCCTGCACTGTGACTGGAGTCGCAGCGTTTTCCGTTAGTAAGGGTTTTATCCAGATGCACAAATCTATGAGCCCCGTCGCGGTTAACATCCCCAGAAAAACCCTACAATTTCAGGCAGTACATATTGGCTAAGGAGCAGTGATATGCGTGTTACTGGTTTAACCCCGCAAGATCTCAAGGCTTATGGTATTCACGACGTCCAGGAAGTGGTCTACAACCCCGATTACGATACGCTGTATCAGGAAGAGCTCAATCCAGCACTGGAAGGATACGAGCGCGGTGTGTTGACGAACCTTGGTGCTATCGCCGTCGATACCGGTATCTTTACCGGTCGTTCGCCGAAAGATAAATATATCGTCCGAGACGAAACTACCCGCGATACGCTGTGGTGGGCTGACAAGGGCAAAGGGAAGAACGACAACAAACCGCTCTCCCCGGAAACCTGGCAGCATCTGAAAGGGCTCGTCACCCATCAACTTTCCGGTAAGCGTCTGTTCATTGTCGACGCTTTCTGCGGCGCTAACGCCGACACCCGCCTTTCCGTGCGTTTCATTACCGAAGTGGCCTGGCAGGCGCATTTCGTTAAGAATATGTTTATTCGTCCGACCGACGAAGAGCTGCAGGACTTCACACCTGACTTCATCGTGATGAACGGTGCGAAATGCACTAACCCACAGTGGAAAGAGCAGGGTCTGAACTCCGAAAACTTCATTGCCTTCAACCTGACCGAACGTATTCAGTTGATCGGCGGTACCTGGTATGGCGGCGAAATGAAGAAAGGGATGTTCTCGGTCATGAACTACCTGCTGCCGCTGCGCGGTATTGCCTCTATGCACTGCTCGGCGAACGTCGGCGAGAAAGGCGACGTAGCGGTGTTCTTCGGTCTTTCCGGCACCGGGAAAACCACGCTCTCCACCGATCCAAAACGCCGTCTGATTGGCGATGACGAACACGGCTGGGACGATGACGGGGTGTTTAACTTCGAAGGCGGCTGCTACGCGAAGACCATTCGCTTGTCTGAGGAGGCCGAGCCGGATATCTTCCACGCGATCCGCCGCGACGCGCTGCTGGAAAACGTCACCGTGCGTGCCGACGGCTCTATCGACTTCGACGATGCGTCAAAAACCGAAAACACCCGCGTCTCTTACCCGATCTACCACATCGACAACATCGTGAAGCCGGTGTCAAAAGCGGGCCATGCCACGAAGGTGATTTTCCTGACGGCGGATGCGTTCGGCGTGCTGCCACCGGTTTCCCGCCTGACCGCCAGCCAGACGCAGTACCACTTCCTCTCTGGCTTTACCGCCAAGCTGGCGGGTACCGAGCGTGGCGTCACGGAGCCAACCCCAACCTTCTCCGCCTGCTTCGGTGCAGCCTTCCTGTCGCTTCACCCGACGCAGTACGCTGAGGTGCTGGTGAAACGCATGCAGGCATCCGGCGCGCAGGCCTACCTGGTGAATACCGGCTGGAACGGTACCGGCAAGCGTATCTCCATCAAAGATACCCGCGCCATTATCGACGCCATTCTGGATGGTTCTCTGGATAACGCCGAAACCTTCACGTTGCCGATGTTCGATCTGGCCATTCCGACGGAACTGCCGGGTGTGGACACGCGTATCCTCGACCCGCGCAATACCTACGGATCGCCGGAACAGTGGCGCGAGAAAGCGGAATCGCTGGCGAAGCTGTTTATCGAGAACTTCGAGAAGTATACCGATACCCCGGCGGGCGCTGCGCTGGTGAGCGCGGGTCCGAAGCTGTAGGTAAAAGCAAAAAGGCAACGAAAGTTGCCTTTTTTAATGTTTCCTCCCTCTCCCCGTGGGTGTACAGTCCGGGGACATGGTAGACAGGTGTTCGGGGACATGGTGAACACTTTTTAACATCCTTTACCCATGGTGATCGACTTTTTCTTCAGGTCGATCACCCCCACTTTCGTGCTGTACCACCACACTTCATAGCAGCCGTCATCCTGCGTCTCCCTCAGCCCGACCCGTTCTCCCCTGAACGCCTTGCCTGCGCTCAGACTGACACCCTGTATGCTCAGCTTTCCGCTGACATCCACTTTCCTGACCTTCACCCCTTCATCGTATTCAGGTGGCGTTACGCTGCCGCTGTACTTCCGGGCAGACGGCTGATAACGCGAGGCCGGTACCGCCATATCCAGCGCCTCGTGCGGGCGTTCAAGGTTGTACACCGTGCGCCAGTGATCGAAAGCGCGCTGCAGCTCTCCGCTGTCCGCGAACCATTTTCCCTGCAGCACTTCCGCCTTCAGGCTGCGGTGAAAACGCTCCAGCTTGCCCTGCGTCTGCGGATGATAAGGCCGGGAGTGCCCCACCCGGATACCGTGGCGCATCAGCCACAGCTCCAGCGCCGTCCAGGTGCCGGTGGTGTCGCCCCACGGTGAGCCGTTGTCCATCGTCATCCTGTCCGGCAGGCCGTAGCGTTCAAACGCGCTGACCAGCTGCTGCTGCACGGTCTCGCGCCGTTCATCGGTACAGTGCGCCAGGCACAGGGAAAAACGGGAGTGGTCGTCCAGCAGGGTGAGCGGATGGCAGCGGCCACCGCCAAAGGGAAAGTGGCCCTTAAAATCCATCTGCCAGAGCCGGTTCGGCGCGTCATGTTCGAAGCGTCCCGTAGCCGGAACGCCCGGTGATGCGCCCGGCAGCAGACCGTGACGGGCCATCAGATTATGGACGGTGCTGAAGGCGGGCATACGGTGCCCCTGGTCTTCAAGCCAGCGCTTAATCTTGCGGGCGCCCCAGCGTTGATGACGGTCATGCGCCATGCGCAGCAGGGCCGTGATGTCGTCAGATGAGCGGTTCGGGGAATGATGAGGTGCGCGGGAGCGGTCCTGAAGACCGGAGGCACCTTCCTCAGCCCAGCGCTGAAGCCACTTGTAGCCGGTGGCAGGAGAAATGCCGAACTGACGGCAGAGGAAACGGATGTTCGCCCCGTCCTGCGAGGCGAACAGTACAAACTCGGTACGTAATGACATGGTATCTCTCGCATCCCAGGGCATAAGTGACTCCATAAACGGGTTCTTATGCCTCAGTTGTAAGTGTCTACCATGTCCCCGAACAAGTGTTCACTATGTCCCCGGACCGTACAGTGGGAGAGGGCCGGGGTGAGGGCATCAGACCGCACTATCCCTCTTTCACCTGCCCCCGCGTCACCGGAACCGGCAACCAGGCGCGAATGCTCAACCCGCCTCGCTCGCTGGTACCAATCTCCAGCAACCCATTATGGTTATCCACAATACGCTGCACAATCGCCAGGCCTAAGCCCGTACCGCTGGTGCTGCGCGCGCTATCGCCGCGTACAAATGGCTGGAACAGATGCTTACGCTGCTCGGGCTTAATGCCCGGGCCGTCGTCTTCCACCTGGAACCAGGCGCGGTTGAGTTCAGACCCGCTGCTAACCTTAATCCAGCCGTTACCGTAGCGCGCCGCGTTAACCACCATATTGGCCACCGCACGCTTAATGGAAAGCGGGTGCATACGAACCTGAATTTCACCGTCCTGAAGGTCAGTATCAATTTCACGCTCATAACCACTTTCTGCGGCCACCACTTCGCCCAGCACCGCGTTCAGATCGGCCATTTCCATCGGCATCTCCTGACCGGTGCGCAGGTAGTCGATGAACTGCTCGATGATGGCGTTACACTCTTCGATGTCCTTGTTAATAGACTCGGCGAGATAACCGTCCTCTTCACCCATCATCTCCGTCGCCAGACGAATACGCGTTAGCGGAGTGCGCAGGTCATGACTGACGCCGGCCATCAGCAGCGTACGGTCATCCGCCAGCTGCTTAACGCCTGCCGCCATATGATTAAACGCGCGCGTTACTGAACGCACTTCAGAGGCACCATATTCACGCAGTGGAGGAGGAATAATGCCTTTACCGACCTGCAGCGCCGCGTGCTCCAGGTCGACCAGCGGTCGGTTCTGGATACGGATAAACAGCCACGCGCCGCCTATCGCCAGCAGCATAATGGCAAGGGTGTAGCGGAACAGCGGCGAGAAATCGCCCTGATGGATTTCAGTCAGCGGAACGCGTACCCAGATATTGGGTGACAGCCAGGTTTTCAGCCAGACGACGGGCGAGCTTTTGTTGACCTCGACGCGCACTTCCGTCGGGCCACCCAGCTGCTGCGCCATCTGCTGGCTGAGGAATTCATAGTGCTGCGCCCAGCGCAGGCCAGCATCTTCCGCCGCTTCATTGGAGTAAAGCGAAATGCCCAGTTCACGGTAGATTTCACGGCGAAATGCCGGGGGAACAACCAGCTGCGTGCCGTCCTCCAGCTGCAGCTTATCGGTCATCAGCATACGCACTTCGTAGGCCAGGACCTTATTAAACTGCTGGAGGCTCGGCAGAATCGCAAAGTTCAACACCACCAGGTAGGTCGTCACCAGGCTGACGAACAGCAGGGTGACGATCAGTAAGAGGGTGCGGGCAAACGAGCTTCGCGGCGAGAAGCGCATTCGCCTCATGCTTTAGAGCCGTCCGGAACGAACACGTAGCCCAGACCCCATACGGTCTGAATATAACGAGGATGCGCCGGATCTTCTTCCACCATGCGGCGCAGGCGGGAGATCTGCACGTCGATGGAGCGTTCCATTGCGGAGTATTCGCGACCGCGAGCCAGGTTCATCAGCTTGTCGCGGGAAAGCGGCTCGCGCGGATGGCTGACCAGCGCTTTCAGTACGGCAAACTCGCCGCTGGTGAGCGGCATTGGCTCATCTTCACGGAACATCTCGCGCGTGCCGAGGTTCAGCTTGAACTTGCCGAAGGCAATCACCGCCTCTTCCTGGGACGGCGCGCCCGGCAGTTCATTCGCCTGACGGCGCAGCACGGCACGAATACGCGCCAGCAGCTCGCGCGGGTTAAACGGTTTTGGAATGTAGTCATCAGCGCCGATTTCGAGGCCCACGATACGGTCAACTTCTTCGCCCTTCGCCGTCACCATAATGATCGGCATCGGGTTGCTCTGGCTGCGCAGACGGCGGCAGATAGAAAGCCCGTCTTCACCCGGCAGCATCAGGTCGAGAACCATCAGATGGAAAGATTCGCGGGTCAGCAGACGGTCCATCTGCTCAGCGTTCGCGACGCTACGAACCTGGAAGCCCTGCTCGGTCAGATAACGCTCAAGCAGCGCGCGCAGGCGCATGTCGTCATCCACGACCAGAATTTTGTAGTTTTCTTGCATTGTGTGTACTCCCAAAGGTTCGGATAGTCTTTGTAACAGCGTATTCTAAAAAAGTGCACGTATTCGACCAGTTAATTCTGGTATAAATTCTAGTCGAAATTGTTACAAAGCATATTTAACAGCAGCTTATCTGTTCATTTCATCACATAAATCATTATTAATCTTGTCTGTTACACTGTGCGCTACGTATTGTGCGCAAAGACAGTTAACCGGCATTAAAGGCTGCACCATGAAAACGCCCCTGATCACCCGCGAAGGGTACGAGAAGCTCAAAAAAGAGATGGATTACCTGTGGCGCGAAGAGCGTCCTGAAGTGACCAAAAAGGTGACCTGGGCCGCCAGCCTGGGCGATCGCAGCGAGAACGCGGACTACCAGTACAACAAAAAGCGGCTGCGCGAAATTGACCGCCGGGTACGCTATCTGACGAAGTGTCTTGAGAATCTAAAAATCGTCGATTACTCCCCGCAGCAGGAGGGCAAAGTGTTCTTCGGCGCGTGGGTGGAGATTGAAAACGACGATGGTGACACCCTGCGTTTTCGCATCGTCGGTTACGATGAAATTTTTGGTCGTAAAGATTACATTTCTATCGACTCCCCGATGGCTCGCGCGCTGCTGAAAAAGGAAGTGGGCGATTTAGCCGTCGTGCAGACCCCAGCCGGTGAAGCCAGCTGGTACGTCAATGAGATCGTCTACGTAAAATAGTCCGAGAGCGCCCTCCCCGGCTGGCATTTTGCCGTGTCAGCCCGTATAACTATCCCCTGATTTTTGACCCACAAGATGATAAAGCCATGATGAAAGATTCGCTCTGCCGCATTATTGCGGGTGAACTTCAGGCCAGAGCCGAACAGGTAGAAGCTGCCGTTCGCCTGCTTGATGAAGGGAACACCGTGCCGTTTATTGCACGTTATCGTAAGGAAGTCACAGGCGGTCTGGATGACACGCAGCTGCGTAACCTGGAGACCCGCCTGGGCTATCTGCGCGAGCTGGAAGAACGTCGTCAGGCGATCCTCAAATCCATCGGCGAACAGGGCAAGCTGACCAGCGAGCTGGAAAGCGCCATTAACGGCACCCTGAGCAAAACCGAACTCGAAGATCTCTATCTGCCGTATAAACCGAAGCGCCGTACCCGCGGGCAGATTGCGATTGAGGCGGGGCTTGAGCCGCTGGCAGAGCTGCTGTGGAATGAGCCATCTCACGACCCGGAAACCGAAGCGGCGAAATTCGTCGACGCCGACAAAGGTGTCGCTGACACCAAGGCCGCTCTGGACGGCGCGCGCTACATCCTGATGGAGCGCTTCGCGGAAGACGCCGCCCTGCTGGCCAAAGTGCGTGATTATCTGTGGAAGAACGCCCACATCGTCTCTACCGTCGTCGCGGGCAAAGAGGAAGAAGGCGCGAAGTTCCGCGACTACTTCGATCACCACGAACCGATTTCCACCACCCCTTCCCACCGCGTGCTGGCAATGTTCCGCGGCCGCAACGAAGGCGTGCTGCAGCTCTCCCTGAACGCCGACCCGCAGTTTGACGAGCCGCCGAAAGAGAGCCACTGCGAGCAGATTATCATCGACCATCTCGGCCTGCGCCTGAACAACGCCCCGGCGGACAGCTGGCGTAAAGGCGTGGTGAGCTGGACGTGGCGCATCAAGGTGCTGATGCACCTGGAAACCGAGCTGATGGGCACCGTGCGCGAGCGTGCCGAAGACGAAGCGATCAACGTCTTCGCCCGTAACCTGCACGACCTGCTGATGGCTGCCCCTGCCGGCCTACGCGCGACCATGGGTCTCGATCCGGGTCTGCGTACCGGCGTGAAGGTGGCGGTCGTTGACGGCACCGGCAAGCTGGTCGCCACTGATACCATTTACCCGCACACCGGCCAGGCAGCGAAAGCCGCCGTCGTGGTGGCGGCGCTGTGCGAGAAGTACAACGTGGAGCTGGTTGCCATCGGTAACGGCACCGCATCACGCGAAACCGAGCGTTTCTACCTCGACGTGCAGAAGCAGTTCCCGAAAGTGACGGCACAGAAAGTGATCGTCAGCGAAGCGGGCGCATCGGTCTATTCCGCCTCTGAGCTGGCGGCGCAGGAATTCCCTGACCTGGACGTTTCCCTGCGCGGCGCGGTCTCCATCGCCCGTCGTCTGCAGGATCCGCTGGCGGAGCTGGTGAAGATCGATCCGAAATCCATTGGCGTGGGCCAGTATCAGCACGACGTGAGCCAGACGCAGCTGGCGCGCAAGCTGGACGCGGTTGTGGAAGACTGCGTAAACGCCGTCGGCGTGGACCTGAACACCGCCTCCGTTCCCCTGCTGACCCGCGTGGCGGGCTTAACCCGCATGATGGCACAGAACATCGTCGCCTGGCGCGATGAGAACGGCCAGTTCCAGAACCGTCAGCAGCTGCTTAAAGTGAGCCGTCTGGGGCCGAAAGCGTTTGAGCAGTGCGCGGGCTTCCTGCGCATCAACCACGGCGATAACCCGTTGGATGCCTCTACCGTTCACCCGGAAGCGTATCCAGTGGTGGAACGCATCCTGGCCGCCACCCAGCAGGCGCTGAAGGATCTCATGGGCGACAGCAGCGCTCTGCGTAACCTGAAAGCCGTTGATTTCACCGACGACAAATTTGGTGTACCAACCGTTACCGACATTATCAAAGAGCTGGAAAAACCGGGCCGCGATCCGCGTCCTGAGTTCAAAACGGCGACCTTTGCTGACGGCATCGAGACCATGAACGATCTGCTGCCGGGCATGGTGCTGGAAGGCGCGGTGACCAACGTCACCAACTTCGGCGCGTTTGTGGATATCGGCGTGCACCAGGACGGTCTGGTGCATATCTCTTCCCTTGCCGACAAGTTCGTTGAAGACCCGCACACCGTGGTCAAAGCGGGCGACATCGTGAAGGTGAAAGTGCTGGAGGTGGATCTGCAGCGCAAGCGTATCGCCCTGACCATGCGTCTGGATGAGCAGCCGGGCGACACCAGCGCGCGCCGTGGCGGCAACGGCGGAGGCCGCGAGCAGCAGCGTCCGGCCACGAAAGCCACAAAACCGCGCGGGCGTGACGCGCAACCTGCGGGCAACAGCGCGATGATGGACGCGCTGGCGGCGGCGATGGGTAAGAAACGCTAAGGTAACCCCCCTCACCCTCTCCCCAAAGGGGAGAGGGTGAGGGGAATAAAATCATCTCGAAATATATGAAACCGATTGCACACCCATATTTAAACCGCTATTTATCACTCCATTAACAAATACGCTTTTTATTCCTTCCCGGGTAATTCTGCAAATATTGAGCAAGGTCAATCAGACCGCAAATTAATACGATTAACAACATCCCGTCACATTTTTATTATTGCTGATAAAAACTATTCTCATTATCATCGCAGTGTAGATTATTTAACCTCTCGTGGAATCAGGCATTATGCAATTCACTCCAGACAGTGCATGGAAAATTACCGGTTTTACCCGCGAAATTAGCCCGGCCTATCGACAGAAGCTGCTGTCACTTGGCATGCTGCCCGGCTCATCATTCCAGGTCGTGCGTGTGGCGCCGTTGGGCGATCCTGTTCATATCGAAACCCGGCGCGTAAATCTGGTTCTGCGCAAAAAAGACCTCGCATTAATTGAAGTTGAATCTTTATCCCGTTAACAAGCCAGCGGTTTCGGTGGGTCTAATACAATGAAAAAATTAACTATTGGCTTAATTGGCAATCCTAATTCCGGCAAGACAACCTTATTTAATCAGTTAACCGGCGCGCGCCAGCGCGTGGGAAATTGGGCAGGCGTAACGGTTGAACGTAAAGAAGGCCAGTTCGCGACAACGGACAATCAGGTTACCCTGGTTGACCTTCCCGGAACCTACTCCTTAACCACGATTTCATCCCAGACTTCGCTCGATGAGCAAATTGCCTGCCACTACATTCTAGGCGGCGACGCGGATCTGCTGATCAACGTGGTCGACGCTTCGAACCTCGAGCGAAACCTTTACCTGACGCTACAGCTGCTGGAGCTGGGGATCCCCTGCATCGTGGCGCTCAACATGCTCGACATTGCGGAAAAACAAAAGCTGCGCATCGACGTCGATGCGCTCTCCGCGCGCCTGGGCTGTCCGGTGGTTCCGCTGGTTTCGACCCGCGCTCGCGGTATCGACGCCCTGAAGCTGGCGATTGACCGCCACGCGGGAAACCGCGACGTTGAGCTGGTGCACTACGCCCAGCCGCTGCTGCGCGAAGCCGAACGGCTGGCGCAGGAGATGGACAGCAGCATGCCTGCAAAACAGCGCCTGTGGCTCGGCCTGCAGATGCTGGAAGGGGATATCTACAGCCGCGCCTATGCCGGACATGCGGCGGATAAACTGGACGTGGCCCTCGCCCGTCTCAGCGACGAGCTGGACGATCCGGCGCTGCACATCGCCGATGCGCGTTATCAGGCCATTGCGTCAATTTGCGACGTGGTCAGCAACGCCCTTACCGCAGAGCCCAGCCGCTTTACGGCGGCGGTGGATAAGATTGTGCTCAACCGCTTCCTCGGTTTGCCCATCTTCCTGCTGGTGATGTACGTGATGTTCCTGCTCGCGATTAACATCGGTGGCGCGCTGCAGCCGATTTTTGACGCCGGTTCTGTCGCGGTCTTCGTACACGGTATTCAGTGGGTAGGTTACACCCTGCACTTCCCGGAATGGCTGACCATCTTCCTTGCCCAGGGGATTGGCGGCGGTATCAACACCGTGCTGCCGCTGGTACCGCAGATCGGCATGATGTATCTGTTCCTCTCGTTCCTCGAAGATTCCGGCTACATGGCGCGCGCCGCCTTCGTGATGGACCGCCTGATGCAGGCGCTGGGGCTGCCGGGCAAATCGTTCGTTCCGCTGATCGTCGGCTTCGGCTGTAACGTGCCGTCGGTAATGGGCGCGCGCACCCTGGATGCACCGCGTGAACGACTGATGACCATTATGATGGCGCCGTTTATGTCCTGCGGCGCGCGTCTGGCAATCTTTGCCGTCTTCGCGGCAGCCTTCTTTGGCCAGCAGGGCGCGCTGGCGGTCTTCTCGCTGTACGTGCTGGGCATCGTGATGGCGATCCTGACCGGCTTAATGCTCAAGCACACCATCATGCGCGGTGAAGCGTCACCGTTTGTAATGGAGCTTCCGGTCTATCACGTCCCGCATCTGAAAAGCCTGGCGATCCAGACCTGGCAGCGCCTGAAAGGCTTTGTGCTGCGCGCCGGTAAGGTGATTGTTATTGTCAGTATTTTCCTGAGCGCGCTGAACAGCTTCACCCTCACCGGTCAGGCGGCAGATAACATCAACGACTCTGCCCTCGCCTCCGTCAGCCGCGTCATCACGCCGGTCTTCAAACCGATTGGCGTGCAGGAGGATAACTGGCAGGCGACCGTGGGCCTGTTCACCGGTGCGATGGCGAAAGAGGTGGTCGTCGGGACCCTGAACACGCTCTACACCGCAGAGAACATTCAGGAGCAGGAATTTAACCCGGCGGAGTTCCACCTCGGTGACGAACTGCTGGGGGCCGTAGAGGAGACCTGGCAGAGCCTGAAAGACACCTTCAGCCTGAGCGTGCTGGCTAACCCGATTGAGGCCAGCAAAGGCGATGGCGAAATGGCGACCGGTGCCATGGGCGTGATGGGCGAGAAGTTTGGCAGCGCGTCAGCGGCCTACAGCTATCTCATCTTCGTTCTGCTCTATATTCCGTGCATCTCGGTGATGGGGGCGATTGCCCGTGAGTCCAGCCGCGGCTGGATGGGCTTCTCCATTCTGTGGGGGCTGAATATCGCCTACTCGCTGGCGACGCTGTTTTACCAGACCGTTAACTTCAGCCAGCACCCGCGCTACAGCCTGGTCTGCATCCTGGCGGTCATCCTGTTTAACGTGATTGTGATTGGCCTGCTGCGCCGGGCGCGAAGCCGCGTTGATATCAACCTGCTGGCGACGCGTAAAACCCCGGCCACCTGCTGCAACAGCCCGGCTGGCGACTGTCACTAAGGGAAAAAACAGATGGCATCGTTGATTCAGGTTCGTAACTTACTGGCATTGCAGGGACGCATGGAGGCAAAACAGCTCAGCCTTAGCCTGCATACCCCGCAGCCGATGATCGATGCCATGCTGGAGCGCCTGGAAGCCATGGGTAAAGCCGTGCGGATTCAGGAAGAAGCAGAGGGTTGCCTCTCCGGCAGTTGTAAAAGCTGTCCGGAAGGAAAGGCCTGTCTCAGGGAGTGGTGGGCACTGCGCTAATAAAGCCGGGCATTGGTGCCCGGCTTTATCGTATTACTTATAGACGTCCGCAGTAGCGCGTACGTTTTTGGTATATTTCTCAGCGCTGGTAATCACGTAGTAAGTGCCGCCAAGCTCATCCGCTTTCTTAGACAGCTCACGTTTCGCGTCCATCGGCGCAGTGGTGTCAGACGTAGAAATCTCACCAATTTTCGTCAGATTCATCCCGGCAACCTTATCTTTTTCCAGCTCTTTTGCCGCAAAGGCGCCAAATGACAATGACCCAATAACCAGAGAAGTGACAATACCCGTAACAAGTTTCATAGCCTGACTCTCCATAGGATTGTTGTTTTGATTATCGTAGGCAGAACAACCGCAACGACATCTGGAGTATGGTTGCGGTGTGTAACTTTTTCCAGGCAGGATAGAAAATAATCAGTCTAAACGTTGACTTAACGCAACCAACGCTGAACAAAATTCCGTCGGATGAGAGATAAACGGCGCATGCGCGGCTTTTGCTATGACATGTGATTCGCTGTCCGGCCAGAGGGAATCCAGAAGTGGGATCACTTTGCGCGGCACCAGCCCGTCGAGATAGCCATAGATGCGCAGGTGCGGCATGCTCAGCCCGGCCAGCGGCTCGCGCAGATCGGCCGTTTTCAGGATCTCAAGACCGCCGTTAAGCACCTCGACGTCCGGCATCGGCAGGGAGAGCACCACCTGCTTTAACGCTCTGGCATCCTGACGCGCGGTTTCGGTGCCCATCGTCTGCAAGGCGAGGAATCGCTCGACGGTCCGCTGGAAATCGTCGCTCAGCTGCTGCTGGAAGCCCGCCAGAACGTCAGGTTTGATGCCGGGCCACGCCTCTTGCGCGCTAAAGCATGGCGACGAGGCCACGGTGACCAGCGCCCTAACGCGCTCGGGCCAGGAGAGCGCAATCTGGCTTGCCACCAGCCCGCCCAGACTCCAGCCCAGCCAGATGGCATTTTGCGGCGCGGCGTCTACAACGTGCTGCGCCATTTCATCAAGCGACATCGCGCCAAAGCCACGGCTGCGACCATAGCCCGGCAGATCAACCAGATGTAACGTAAATTGCGAGGCAAGTTCCTCGCTTATGCAATGCCACACTTCCGCATTCAGGCCCCATCCGTGCAGCAGCACAAGATGGCAATTTCCTGTCCCTACGGTCTGCCACCACAGCGTCTTCATCAGTTACTGTTCTCTTTTTTCACATGGAGGTTGCACATGCTAACAGTGCCTGGCTTGTGCTGGCTATGCAAAATGCCGCTTGCCCTCAGCGTGTGGGGCGTCTGTTCCGTCTGCACGCGTTCGCTGGAAAGGCGTATCACAACCTGCCCGCAATGTGGTTTACCGGCGGCGAACCGCGATTTGCCCTGCGGCCGCTGCCTGAAAAAATCCCCGCCGTGGAGCGCGCTGGTGACCGTGGATGATTATGTTCCGCCGCTGAGCGGGCTTATTCACGCCCTGAAGTTTTCCGGCCAGAGTTCGCTGGCGCAGCCCCTTGCCCGCCTGCTTTTACTGGCCGTTTTACAGGCGCGACGAACCCGCGCTTTGCCGAAAATCGACATGGTGATGAATGTCCCCTTATACCGACGCCGGCACTGGCGGCGCGGCTATAATCAAAGCGACCTGCTCTGCCGACCGCTCGCCCGGTGGCTGGGTTGTCGCTACGATGCCAGCGCGATTACCCGCGTTCATGCCACCGCCATCCAGCATCAGCTCAACGCCAGGCTTCGCAAAAGGAACCTGAAAAACGCCTTTCGCCTTGAATTGCCGGTCCACGGCCTCCATATCGCCATCGTGGATGACGTCGTCACCACAGGCAGTACCGTTGCTGAACTTTCCCGACTGCTTTTGCAAAGCGGCGCCGCGTCGGTTCAGGTATGGTGTCTGTGCCGTACCTTGTAGCCCTTCTTCAATGGGCGTATGATTATACCCAGGTAATTTAGTCAACTATTAGGCCAAAGCTATGATCCGTATTTCCGATTCTGCACAAGCGCACTTTGCCAAACTGCTGGCAAATCAGGAAGAAGGGACGCAGATCCGCGTGTTTGTGATCAATCCAGGCACTCCGAATGCAGAATGTGGTGTCTCTTATTGTCCTCCGGACGCTGTGGAAGCAACTGACACTGCCCTTAAATTTGAACAGCTCACCGCTTACGTCGATGAACTGAGCGCGCCGTATCTTGAAGATGCGGAAATCGACTTTGTCACCGACCAGCTGGGTTCTCAGCTGACCCTGAAAGCGCCAAACGCCAAAATGCGTAAAGTCTCTGACGATGCGCCGCTGATGGAGCGCGTCGAGTATCTGCTGCAGTCCCAGATCAACCCACAACTGGCCGGCCACGGCGGTCGCGTTTCTCTGATGGAAATCACGGAAGACGGCCTGGCGATCCTGCAGTTTGGCGGCGGCTGTAACGGTTGCTCCATGGTCGACGTGACCCTGAAAGAAGGGATCGAGAAGCAGCTGCTGAACGAATTCCCGGAACTGAAAGGCGTGCGCGACCTGACAGAGCACCAGCGCGGCGAGCACTCTTACTACTAATTCAGTACCCGTCTGTATTGCCCGGTGGCGCTGCGCTTACCGGGCCTGACTCCCTTGCCTTCCCCCCTCTATATGTTGACCTGCGTCTCATAATTCAAATTTTGCCTCACCGGGTGATTCTCAACCACGATATGTTACCCGTATCATTCTCGTGGGCACTCAACACCCTTATAACAGCCGACTAAACTTAACTGTTTCGCAGGCATCAGTATGAGTGCCGTTAACCACTCTGTTCCCAGTTGGGACAACCGGAATTTGTCGTTGAAACAATGACGTTACCCATAACAATTCAAAGGCCAGGTAAATCATGCCATTAGTCATCGTTGCTATCGGTGTTGTGTTATTACTGCTCTTGATGATCCGCTTCAAAATGAACGGATTTATCGCTCTGGTTCTGGTGGCACTTGCAGTCGGTCTGATGCAGGGGATGCCGCTGGTTAAAGTTATCAACTCTATCAAAGCCGGTGTCGGCGGCACGCTCGGCAGCCTGGCGCTGATCATGGGCTTCGGCGCCATGCTCGGTAAAATGCTGGCGGACTGCGGGGGCGCGCAGCGTATTGCCACCACCCTGATTGCCAAATTCGGTAAACAGCACATCCAGTGGGCGGTGGTGTTAACCGGTTTTACCGTCGGTTTCGCGCTGTTCTATGAAGTGGGCTTCGTGCTGATGCTGCCGTTGGTGTTCACCATCGCCGCCGCGGCCAACATCCCGCTGCTGTTCGTGGGTGTGCCAATGGCTGCTGCGCTGTCCGTGACCCACGGCTTCCTGCCACCGCACCCGGGTCCAACCGCCATCGCCACCATCTTCCACGCCGATATGGGTAAAACCCTGCTGTTCGGTACGATTCTGGCGATCCCGACCGTAATTCTGGCAGGCCCGGTGTATGCCCGTTTCCTGAAAGGCATTGATAAGCCTATTCCGGAAGGTCTGTACAGCGCCAAAACCTTCACTGAAGAAGAGATGCCAGGCTTTGGCGTCAGCGTCTGGACCTCGCTGGTACCGGTGATCCTGATGGCAATGCGCGCCGTGGCGGAGATGATCCTGCCGAAAGGCCACGCTTTCCTGGCCGTTGCCGAGTTCCTCGGCGACCCGGTGATGGCAACGCTGATTGCGGTATTGATTGCGATGTTCACCTTCGGCCTGAACCGTGGCCGCTCCATGGATCAGATCAACGACACGCTGACCTCGTCCATCAAAATCATTGCCATGATGCTGCTGATTATCGGTGGTGGCGGTGCGTTCAAGCAGGTGCTGGTCGACAGCGGCGTGGACAAATACATCGCTTCCATGATGCATGAAACCAATATCTCTCCAATCCTGATGGCGTGGTCTATTGCTGCCGTGCTGCGTATCGCGCTGGGTTCTGCAACCGTTGCGGCGATTACAGCGGGCGGTATCGTTGCGCCGCTGATTGCCACCACGGGCGTCAGCCCTGAGCTGATGGTTATTGCGGTAGGCTCCGGCAGCGTGATTTTCTCTCACGTGAACGATCCGGGCTTCTGGCTGTTCAAGGAGTACTTCAACCTGACCATCGGTGAGACCATCAAGTCCTGGTCAATGCTGGAAACCATTATTTCGGTCTGCGGCCTGGTAGGGTGTCTGCTGTTGAATATGGCTCTCTGACTCTCCTGCTCGATCGGTTCCCTCTCCCCTTTGGGGAGAGGGCTAGGGTGAGGGGCAAATTACGACTTCTTACCCACCGCCCTTCTGCGCTTATCCAAATCTTTAATCAGCCTGTTCACTCCGCCATCGGCAAACATCGTCTCAAGCGTTGTGGACAGCTTGCGGCGCCAGTTCTTGTACTGATAGCTGGTGCCCGGAACGTTCACCGGCTCCGCCATATCAATCCAGTCTTCCGGCTGCAGGCCGAGCAAAGCGCTGTTGCTGTCGGCAATATAGCGCTGCAGGCCACGATTGAGCGTTGGGGTCATTGCCATCAGCGACGCCTTATGTCCGGCACGCTTGGGCAGACAGCCATGCTTGTGCAGCGCATCCAGCAGCCCCTGCTTCGCCAGCTCGCGGTCCTGATACAGCCCGCGCAGAACCTCTTCATCTGGATAGAGGCCCAGCGTTTTGCCGAGGGTCAGATCGCCGCTTTCCCAGTAGCCTCTGAGCGTAGGAAGATCATGCGTCGTCGCGACTGCCATTGACTGTTCAGGGTACGCTTTCGGCGCGCGGAAGGTTTTCTCATGGTCGTTTTCAAAATAGAGCACTTTGTAGGAATAAACCCCGCTGTCGCGGAGCTTGCTGACAATTTCCACCGGTACGGTACCGAGATCTTCACCGATCACCATGCACTGATGACGTTTACTCTCCAGGGCCAGGATCGACAGCAGATCGTCCACCGGATACTGCACGTACGCCCCGTGATCGGCCGTTTCACCGTACGGGATCCACCACAGGCGCAGCACGGACATCACGTGGTCGATGCGCAGCGCCCCGCAGTTCTGCATGTTCGCGCGCAGCAGGTCGATAAACGGCTCGTAGGCGCGCGCCGCCATCACGTGCGGATCCATCGGCGGCAGGCCCCAGTTCTGACCGAGCGGGCCGAGGATATCCGGCGGCGCGCCGACGGATGCTTTCAGGCAGTAAAGCTCACGGTCACACCAGGTTTCCGCGCCGCCTTCCGCCACGCCCACGGCCAGATCGCGATACAGGCCGATCGGCATCTTATAGCCCTGGCTCACCTGCCAGCAGGCGGCAAACTGGCTGTACGCCAGCCACTGCAGCCACAGGTAGAAGTCCACCTCGTCGGCATGATTTTTACAGAAGGCTTTGACTTCAGGGGTATCCACGGTCTGATACGCTTCCGGCCAGACCGGCCAGCCCCAGCGCATTTCGTCCTCTTTCACCTGATACGCGTGCAGCGCATCAAATGCCGCCTGCCAGTAGAGGCTTTCACCTTCCTGCATCACGAACTGGCGGAAGGCCGCCATCTGCTCGTCGTCGCGCTTCGCAAAGCCTTTCCACGCCAGGCGCAGAGCCGCCATCTTCAGCGCGGTCACGGAGGCATAATCTACCCAGTCCGCATCGCGGGCCTGCTTCAGCAGCTGCTGGGTGGTCTCAAGCTTCCACCACGCCTGTGCCTCTTTGCTGTTTTTGAAATCGTCTAACGCGTTAACGTCGATGTAAATCACGTTCAGCCAGCGTCGGGAAGACGGGCTGTACGGGCTCGCGCTTTCCGGGTTGGCCGGATAGAGCGCGTGGATCGGGTTGAGGCCGATAAACGCGCCGCCGCGCTCACCAACAGATGCCAGCATCTTTTTCAGATCGCCAAAATCGCCGATGCCCCAGTTGCTGTCTGAACGCAGCGTATAGAGCTGCACGCAGGCGCCCCACAGTTTTTTGCCTTCGAGCAGCGCCTGCGGCTCATAGCAGCGTTTTGGCGCGACGATCACCCGGCAGTGAAAACGCTGTTCGTCCTGGGTGAGCGTCAGGCTGTGGTAGCCCTCCGGCAGCTTTGCCGGAAGGTTTAACGTTTTGCCGCCGGTGGCGTGGCCTTTATGCTGATGCCCCTCTTCGGTGGTGAGCAGCCAGCTATACTCGCCGCGCCCCTCCACCGCCAGCGGCATCTTTTTGCCTGCGGTAAAGACCTTCACGTTTGGCACCGGAGCAACCGACGCGTTCGCGTCGGTTTTGTGCATGGCATCCAGCAAACGTCTTTTGGTGTCCGCACCAATAGACTGCGGTTTGCCGTGCGCATTGATGTAACTGAGGCTAATTCCCGCCGCCTGCGCGGCACTGTCCAGACGTTTACTCTCCATCGCGCTTCCTTAGCGTTTTGCCTGCCAGATACGGGCCTGATAATCACGGATTGAGCGGTCAGAGCTGAACATGCCGCAGCGCGCGGTGTTCAGAATGCACGCCCGGGTCCACGCTTCCTGGTCGCGGTACAGCACGTCGACCTGTTTCTGCGCTTCAACGTAGGCCGTGAAGTCCGCCATCACCAGGTACGGGTCGCCGCCGTGTTTGTCCATGCTGTGCAGCATCTGGTCAAACGCGTGCTTGTCGCCATCGCTGTATTTGCCGCTTTCCAGCTCCTTCAGCACCGCATCCAGCACTTTGTCTTTTTTACGCCATTTCACCGGGTCGTAGCCTTTGGCCTTGATGGCTTTCACTTCTTCAACAGTATGGCCGAAGATAAAGATGTTCTCTTCACCGACCTTCTCGGCGATTTCGACATTCGCACCATCCAGCGTGCCGACGGTCAGCGCGCCGTTGAGCGCCAGCTTCATGTTGCCGGTACCGGACGCTTCTTTTCCTGCGGTCGAGATCTGCTCGGAGATATCCGCCGCCGGGATCAGCATTTCCGCCGCCGAGACGCAGTAATCCGGCAGGAACACGACCTTCAGCTTGTCGCCCACTTTCGGATCGCTGTTGATCGCCGCCGCCACTTTATTGATGGCGAGGATAATGTTTTTCGCCAGGTAGTAGCCCGGCGCCGCCTTCGCACCGAACAGGAACACGCGCGGCACGCGGTCGGCCTGCGGGTTCTCGCGGATCTCTTTGTACAGCGCCAGAATATGCAGCAGGTTCAGGTGCTGACGCTTGTACTCGTGCAGGCGTTTGATCTGGATATCGAAAATGGCGTTCGGGTTGATCTCAATCCCGGTACGCATTTTCACAAACTCCGCCAGGCGAACCTTGTTCTCCAGCTTGATCGCGCGGTACTGCTCGCGGAATTTCGCATCGTCGGCGTATTTTTCCAGGTTAATCAGCTGGTCCAGATCGTTGGCCCACTCTTTCTTCAGGGTCTTATCCAGCAGGCCGGCCAGCAGCGGATTGCACTGCTTGATCCAGCGACGCGGCGTAATGCCGTTGGTCACGTTGTGGAACTTGGTCGGCCACAGCTGGTGATATTCCGGGAACAGATCTTTCACCACCAGATCGGAGTGCAGCGCCGCCACGCCGTTAACGGCAAAGCCGCTCACCACGCACATGTTCGCCATACGCACCTGTTTGTCGTGCACCACCGCCAGCTTCGCCCAGACGGCTTTGTCGGCCGGCCAGGTTTTCTCCACCAGCGTTTTGAACTGGTCGTTAATCTTGTTGATGATCTGCATGTGGCGCGGCAGCAGCGTTTTCACCAGCTTCTCATCCCAGCACTCGAGCGCTTCCGGCATCAGGGTGTGGTTGGTATAGGCGAAGGTGCGGCTGGTGATGGCCCAGGCGTCGTCCCAGCTCAGCTGATGCTCGTCAATCAGCACGCGCAGCAGTTCCGGGATGGCAATAGTCGGGTGCGTGTCGTTAAGCTGAATGACTTCGAAGTCCGGCAGCTGCGCCAGCTTGCGGCCCGCCAGGTGATGGCGACGCAGAATGTCCGCCACGGAGCAGGCGCACTGGAAGTACTGCTGCATCAGGCGCAGCTTTTTGCCCGCCAGATGGTTATCGTTCGGATAGAGGACTTTGGTCAGCTTCTCGGCGTCGATGCCCTGCTGCTCGGCACGCAGGAAATCGCCGTCGTTGAATTTGGTCAGGTTGAACGGATGCGCGTGCTTCGCCTGCCACAGGCGCAGCGGCTGCGCCACGCCGTTACGGTAGCCGAGCACCGGCAGATCCCAGGCTTCACCGGTAATAGTGAACGCCGGTTCCCAGAGCCCCTGCTTCGTCACTTTCCCGCCGATGCCGACCTGCACGTCCAGCTGCGCGTTGTGGCGGAACCACGGGTAGGTATTGCGATGCCAGTCGTCCGGCGCTTCCATCTGGTGGCCGTCGGCAAACGACTGGCGGAACAGGCCGTACTGGTAGTTCAGGCCATAGCCAATCGCCGACTGGCCGACCGTTGCCATAGAGTCAAGGAAACAGGCCGCCAGACGCCCCAGTCCGCCGTTGCCCAGCGCCGGGTCGATCTCTTCTTCCAGCAGGTCGGTCAGGTTAATGTCGTGCTCTTTCAGCACATCACCCACCTCCTGATACCAGCCAAGGTTCAGCAGGTTGTTGCCGGTCAGGCGGCCAATCAGGAACTCCATCGAGATATAGTTAACGTGACGCTGGCCTTTGACGGGCTTCGCCACGGGCTGAGCATCCAGCTGCTCTGCGAGCGCCCCGCTCACCGCCTGCCACCACTGGTGAGGCGTCATCTCGTTTGCAGCATGAAGGCCAAAACGCTGCCACTGACGCGTCAGGGCAGCCTGGAATTGAGCTTTGTTGAAGGTAGGCTGTGACATAGGGGATCGGCATCCTTTAGAAAGAAAACACAAGTTGGCGCTAGTGTGCCTGGCTCATTTCACCTCTTCCTCCTCCCGTGGGGGATTAGACAGGGAGGAGTAGCGGGGATGAGCGTAAAAGTGTGATCGAGGCCACTCTGAGAGCATAGCTGGAGTGTGCCCGGAAGATAAAAAAGTAACCGGGGAGAATGTCAAAGTAATGAAATGCGGTTTTGGATGAAATTAATTCATGCGGAAATGATTGCTTACGGAGAATAATATTTCAGCAATCGGGTCCTGCCTAAGGAGATTATTAATCTCACTCAACTTTACCCGAAGTTTATTAAATTCGATGTCATTATACCTTTCTGAAACCAGTTTCAGCCCAGCCTCGTGACATCCATACAAGCCAGCATTGACGCGGCATCAAAGCCTTTTCAAAAAAGTTCCAGTACTGACCGGAATGTTTTGTGACAGAGTGCAAATTCAGAGCCACAAAAGCCAGACATAACTTGCAATAGTTCTCTTTCTGACCGACCTTATAGCTATTAATTACGAAGCGCAAAAAAAATAAATTCTCTCGTTCCCCACAGTGAAGTGAAACCTATGTTGATTCCGTCAAAATTAAGTCGCCCGGTTCGTCTTGACCATACAGTGGTCCGCGAGCGTCTGCTGGCTAAACTTTCCGGCGCGCATAATTTCCGACTGGCGCTGGTTACGAGCCCTGCAGGTTATGGAAAAACAACGCTCATTTCACAATGGGCCGCAGGTAAGAGCGATCTTGGCTGGTACTCCCTCGACGAGGGCGATAACCAGCAAGAGCGTTTTGCCAGCTATCTGATTGCCGCTATTCAACAGGCAACTAACGGACACTGCGTCGCCAGCGAGGCGATGGTGCAAAAGCGCCAGTACGCCAGCCTGTCCTCCCTTTTCTCTCAGCTGTTTATCGAACTGGCCGAATGGCATCGCCCGCTGTACGTGGTGATTGATGACTATCATCTGATCACGAACCCGGTTATCCATGAGTCGATGCGCTTCTTCCTGCGCCACCAGCCGGAAAACCTGACCCTGGTCGTGCTGTCACGCAACCTGCCGCAGCTCGGTATTGCCAACCTGCGCGTGCGCGATCAGCTTCTGGAAGTGGGCAGCCAGCAGCTGGCCTTTACCCACCAGGAAGCGAAACAGTTCTTTGACTGCCGCCTGACCTCACCCATTGAGGCCTCCGAAAGCAGCCGCTTGTGTGATGATGTCGCGGGCTGGGCCACGGCGCTACAGCTGATTGCCCTTTCTGCCCGGCAAAACAACAGCCCGACGCACCAGTCTGCGCGCCGTCTGGCCGGCATCAACGCCAGCCATCTTTCGGATTACCTGGTGGATGAGGTGCTGAACAGCGTCGATCCCTCCACCCGCAATTTCCTGCTGAAAAGCTCCCTGCTGCGCTCCATGAACGACGCGCTGATTGTGCGCGTAACAGGCTGTGAGAACGGTCAGCTGCAGCTGGAAGAGATTGAACGTCAGGGCCTGTTCCTGACGCGCATGGACGACCCCGGCGAGTGGTTCAGCTATCACCCGCTGTTTGGCAGCTTCCTGCGCCAGCGCTGCCAGTGGGAGCTGGCAACGGAATTGCCGGAAATCCACCGCGCCGCCGCCGAAAGCTGGATGGCGCAAGGCTTCCCGAGCGAGGCCATTCACCACGCGCTTGCCGCCGGTGACGCCAGCATGCTGCGCGATATCCTGCTTAACCACGCGTGGGGGCTGTTTAACCACAGCGAACTGACGCTGCTGGAAGAGTCGTTGAAAGCCCTGCCGTGGGAGAGCCTGCTGGAGAACCCGCGCCTGGTGCTGCTCCAGGCCTGGCTGATGCAGAGCCAGCACCGCTACAGCGAAGTGAATACCCTGCTGGCGCGCGCCGAGCAGGAGATGGAAAGCGAAATGGATATCACCCTCCACGGCGAATTTAACGCCCTGCGGGCGCAGGTCGCGATTAACGACGGCGATGCGGATGAAGCGGAACGGCTGGCGATGGTCGCGCTGGATGAACTGCCGCTGGCGAATTTCTACAGCCGGATTGTGGCTACCTCGGTGCACGGCGAAGTGCTGCACTGCAAGGGCGAACTGACGCGTTCCCTTTCGCTGATGCAGCAAACCGAGCAGATGGCGCGCCGCCATGATGTGTGGCACTACGCCCTGTGGAGCCTGATCCAGCAAAGCGAGATTTTATTCGCACAGGGGTTCCTGCAGGCCGCCTGGGAAAATCAGGAAAAAGCGTTCCAGCTGATTCGTGAACAGCACCTGGAACAGCTGCCGATGCACGAGTTCCTGTTGCGTATTCGCGCTCAACTGCTGTGGGCATGGTCGCGTCTGGATGAAGCAGAAAGCTGCGCCCGTCAGGGTGTGAACGTGCTCTCTGGCTTCCAGCCTCAGCAGCAATTGCAGTGTCTGGCCCTGCTGGTGCAGTGCTCGCTGGCGCGTGGCGATCTGGATAACGCCCGCAATCACCTTAACCGTCTGGAAAACCTGCTCGGCAACGGTCAGTACCACAGCGACTGGGTATCGAACGCCGACAAGGTTCGGGTGATTTACTGGCAGATGACGGGGGACAAAAAATCCGCCGCCAACTGGCTGCGCCAGACGCCTAAACCGGAATTTGCCAATAACCACTTCCTGCAAAGCCAGTGGCGCAACATCGCCCGCGTGCAGATCCTGCTGGGTGACTTTGAGCCTGCCGAAATTGTGCTGGAAGAGTTAAACGAAAACGCCCGCAGCCTGCGTCTGATGAGCGACCTGAACCGCAACCTGCTGCTGCTCAACCAGCTTTACTGGCAGGCGGGCCGCAAAAATGACGCCCAGCGCGTGCTGCTGGAAGCCTTGCAGCTGGCGAACCGCACCGGGTTTATTAGCCACTTCGTGATTGAAGGTGAAGTGATGGCGCAGCAGCTGCGCCAGCTGATTCAGCTCAACACGCTGCCGGAGCTGGATCAGCATCGCGCCCAGCGAATCCTGCGCGAGATTAATCAGCACCATCGCCACAAGTTTGCGCATTTCGACGAGAACTTTGTTGAACGCCTGCTGAACCACCCGGAAGTGCCGGAGCTTATTCGCACCAGCCCGCTCACCCAGCGCGAATGGCAGGTGCTGGGGCTGATCTATTCAGGCTATAGCAACGAGCAGATTGCCGGTGAGCTGGCGGTGGCGGCAACCACCATCAAAACGCACATTCGCAATCTGTATCAGAAGCTGGGCGTGGCGCACCGTCAGGACGCGGTGCAGCATGCGCAGCAGCTGTTGAAGATGATGGGGTACGGAGTTTAGTTTTGTGCGGCCTGATGCCCTCACCCCGGCCCTCTCCCACAGGGAGAGGGAGAACAATTTGTAGGTCGGGTAAGCGCAGCGCCACCCGACACAGCCGCTAGCACAATTCCAGCTGCAAATTATTATCCTTAATCACCTGCATCACGCCCGCCGGTGGCATCACGTCGGTATAGACCGCATCCACCATGCTGATGCTGCCCATGTTCACCATCGCGTTACGGCCAAACTTCGAATGGTCCACCACCAGCATCACGTGGCGCGAGTTCTCAATAATCGCGCGCTTGGTGCGCACCTCGTGATAATCAAACTCCAGCAGTGAGCCGTCGGCGTCGATGCCGCTGATCCCCAGGATGCCGAAGTCGAGGCGGAACTGAGAGATAAAGTCGAGCGTCGCTTCGCCAATAATTCCGCCGTCGCGGCTGCGCAGTTCGCCGCCCGCGAGGATGATGCGGAAATCATCTTTCTGCATCAACGTGTTGGCGACGTTCAGGTTATTGGTCACCACGCGCAGGTTTTCGTGATCCAGCAGCGCATGAGCAACCGCTTCCGGCGTGGTGCCGATGTCAATAAACAGCGTCGCACCGTTCGGGATTTGGCTCGCCACTTTACGCGCAATGCGCTCTTTCTCTGCCGTCTGCGTGGCTTTACGGTCGTGCCAGGAGGTGTTGACCGAGCTGGACGGCAGCGCCGCGCCGCCGTGGTGGCGCAAAATACGGTTCTGATCGGCCAGATCGTTCAGGTCACGACGGATGGTTTGCGGGCTGACGGCAAACTGCTCGACCAGCTCTTCGGTGCTGACGTATCCCTGTTTTTTGACCAGTTCGATAATGGCGTCATGACGTTGTGTTTGTTTCATCAATTATCCCTGAGAATTATGTTCGTTTTCGCGCATGGAGCGTGTCGGCAAGCGCCATTGCAAGACCAACGGCGAGGCCGGTGACGTGCGCACCATTGGCGATAGACATACCAAACAGATCAAACCATCCGGCAATTAGCCATATTAACGCAAAGGCTATTAATCCGCGTTGTAAATAGATGCCGCTTTCCGGGTCGCGCTCCCCGCGAAGCCAGACGTAGCCCATCAAAGCGTAGACGACACCCGACAGCCCGCCGAACCACGGGCCGCTGAATTTATGCTGTACATAGCCGCTCAGCAGGGCGCTGATTACGGTGATGACAATCAGCTTGCCGCTGCCGAGCCGCTTCTCAACGATACCGCCGAGATACCACCACCACAGCAGGTTAAAGAGGATATGCATCACCGAGAAATGCATCAGCGCGTGGGTAAAGTAGCGCCAGACGTCAAAATCCAGCGACGGATCATACGGCCACGCCAGCGCGATCATCACGCTCTGGTCGCCCACCACGTTCATAATAATGAAGACGATAATGCAGGCTGCCATCAGCAGCAGCGTAAACGGGCCCGCGCGCTCGCGAATCGTGGCAAGGAAGGGAAAGCGGCTGTAATGCAGTCCGCTGCCGGTCTGCCCGGATTGCCAGCTGGCCGCCAGATAGCGCGGGTCGCCGGGGTTCTCAAGGAAACGCGCCAGCTCCTCGTTGACCCGCCCTGCCTGGCTCTCATCGGCCAGCCAGACGTCGGTCTGAGTATGTTGCTGAATGGTCAGAATAACGCCCTGCGTCGCCATATAGTCGACAAACGCCTGGGCGACGCGCGGGTTGGTAAAAGAGGTGATCATCAACATGGGCAGCGGTCGCTTATTTCCACACAAAAGGGGACAGTATAGCGGGATTAGCGCTCAAACGCGTATTCCACTTCTGCCGGGAAATGACGATGCCAGGCATCAAAGCCGCCGTCGACGCTGTATACCGCGTCATAGCCTTGCTGAATCAGATACTGCGCCGCGCCTTTGCTGCTGTTGCCGTGGTAGCACATGACCATAACGGGCGTTTCGAAGTCGTTATCGCGCATAAACGCGCCCAGCGTGTCGTTGGTCAGATGAAACGCGCCCGGCGTGTGGCCCATAGCAAAACTCTGCGGGTCGCGAATGTCCACCAGCACCGCTTTTCCCTGGTGCATCTTCTGGTGGGCTTCTTCTACGTTAATACATTCAAACTGATCCATGGTGTTCTCTTTACAGTGGTCAACGACAAGATTTTACCCCGTAGTGTACGTCCTGGCGGCGGGTAAACGCCATTATGTTATCCATATCACTCTAAATTGTTTTTTTGATGTTACCAAAAGCGCGTTCCTTTGCTATTATGAGCGATATCGAACATTTTTGAGCTTTAACGAAAGTGCATGAGGGTGTTATGGAAACCAAAGATCTGATTGTGATAGGCGGTGGCATCAACGGTGCCGGTATTGCGGTTGATGCCGCAGGACGCGGTTTATCCGTGCTGATGCTGGAAGCTAACGATCTCGCCTGCGCGACGTCGTCCGCCAGCTCCAAGCTGATCCACGGTGGCCTGCGCTACCTGGAACACTACGAATTCCGCCTGGTCAGCGAAGCGCTGGCCGAACGCGAAGTGCTGCTGAAAATGGCCCCGCATCTGGCGATCCCGATGCGCTTCCGCCTGCCGCACCGTCCGCACCTGCGTCCGGCGTGGATGATCCGCATCGGCCTGTTTATGTACGATCATCTGGGCAAACGCACCAGCCTGCCGGGTTCGAACGGTTTGCGTTTTGGCTCAGAATCGGTCCTTAAGCCGGAAATCGTGCGCGGTTTCGAATATTCAGACTGCTGGGTGGACGATGCGCGTCTGGTTCTGGCGAATGCGCAGATGGTCGAGAAGAAAGGTGGCGAGGTGAAAACCCGGACCCGCGCGACCGCCGCCCGTCGTGAAAACGGCCTGTGGATTGTGGAAGCGGAAGACGTGGATACCGGCGAGAAGTTCAGCTGGAAGGCGCGCGGCCTGGTGAACGCCACCGGCCCGTGGGTGAAGCAGTTCTTCGACGACGGCATGCACCTGCCTTCGCCGTACGGCATCCGCCTGATCAAAGGCAGCCACATTGTGGTGCCGCGCGTGCATACCCAGAAGCAGGCTTATATCCTGCAAAACGAAGATAAACGCATCGTGTTTGTGATCCCGTGGATGGACGAATTCTCCATCATCGGCACCACCGACGTGGAGTACAAGGGCGATCCGAAGAACGTCGAGATCGACGAGAGCGAAGTGAACTACCTGTTGAAAGTGTATAACGCGCACTTTAAGAAACAGCTGTCGCGCGACGACGTGGTCTGGACCTACTCTGGCGTGCGTCCGCTGTGCGATGACGAGTCTGACTCACCGCAGGCCATCACCCGCGACTACACGCTTGATATCCACGACGTAGACGGTCAGGCACCGCTGCTGTCGGTGTTTGGCGGCAAGCTGACTACCTACCGCAAGCTGGCCGAGCACGCGCTGGAAAAACTGGCGCCGTACTACAAAGGTATTGGCCCGGCGTGGACCAAAGAGGCAGTGCTGCCCGGCGGAGATATTGGCGGAAACCGCGACGATTACGCCGCGAAGCTGCGCCGTCGCTTCCCGTTCATTACCGAAGGGATGGCGCGCCACTACGCCCGCACCTACGGCAGCAATACCGAGCTGTTCCTGGGCGACGCGAAATCGCTTGCCGATCTGGGTGAACATTTCGGCCACGAGCTGTACGAGGCCGAGCTGCGCTACCTGGTTGAGCACGAGTGGGTTCGCCGCCTTGAAGATGCCATCTGGCGTCGTACCAAAGAAGGGATGTGGCTTAACGCCGAGCAGCAGTCTCGCGTGGCGCAGTGGCTGCAGCAGCATGCGGGGAAGCGTGAGCTGTCGCTGGCGTCGTGATGTAAAAAGCCCGGTGGCGCCACCGGGCTTTGTTTTTACAACCGCACCGGATCAATATGCCAGATGTTCTCGGCATACTCCTTGATGGTCCTGTCAGACGAGAAATACCCCATGTTGGCGATGTTGTGCATCGCCGCGCTGGTCCACTTCTCCTGCTGACGGTACAGCTCGTCAACTTTATCCTGGCAGTCCACGTAGCTGCGATAATCCGCCAGCACCTGATAGTGGTCGCCAAAGTTAATCAGCGAATCCACCAGATCGCGATAGCGGCCCGGCTCGTCGGGGCTGAACACACCGGTCGCAATCTGCGTCAGGACCTGACGTAGCTCTTCATCCCCTTCATAGAACTCACGCGGGGAGTAGCCTTTCCTGCGCAGCGCCTCCACTTCTTCGGTGGTATTGCCGAAGATAAAGATATTCTCTTCCCCTACGTGCTCCAGCATCTCGACGTTCGCCCCGTCCAGGGTGCCGATGGTCAGCGCGCCGTTGAGGGCAAACTTCATGTTGCTGGTGCCGGACGCTTCCGTCCCCGCCGTGGAGATCTGCTCGGAGAGATCTGCCGCCGGGATGATCAGCTGCGCTAGGCTGACGCTGTAGTTCGGGATGAATACCACCTTCAGCTTGTCGCCAATCTCCGGATCCTGGTTCACCACCTTCGCCACATCGTTGATCAGGTGAATAATGTGCTTCGCCATGTAGTAGGCGGAAGCCGCCTTACCGGCGAAGATCTTCACGCGCGGCACCCACTCTGCGGTTGGATCGGCCTTAATGCGGTTGTAGTGAGTGATCACGTGTAGCACGTTCATCAGCTGACGCTTGTACTCGTGGATGCGCTTAATCTGCACGTCAAACAGCGCTTTCGGGTTTGCGACCACGTTGAGGTGCATCGCCAGCCAGACCGCCAGACGTTTCTTGTTCAGCAGCTTGGCTTCCCGCACGGCCTTGTTCACCGTCGGGAAATCAATATGCTGCTTAAGCTCGCTCAGTTGGCTCAAATCGGTGCGCCAGGTGCGGCCGATATTCTCATCCAGCACGTCAGAGAGCGGCTGGTTGGCCAGCGCCAGCCAGCGGCGCGGCGTAACGCCGTTGGTGACGTTGCAGAAGCGCGTCGGGAAGATCTTCGCGAAGTCCGCAAACAGGGACTGCACCATCAGGTTCGAGTGCAGCTCGGACACGCCGTTGACCTTGTGGCTGATGACAACCGCCAGCCAGGCCATGCGCACGCGACGACCGTTGGATTCATCAATGATCGAGGCACGGCTCAGCAGCCCGGTATCGTTCGGGTACTGCTCCTGCAGCGTCTTGAGGAAGTAGTCGTTGATCTCGAAGATGATTTGCAGGTGGCGCGGCAGAATTTTGCCGAGCATGTCCACCGGCCAGGTCTCCAGCGCTTCGCTCATCAGGGTGTGGTTGGTGTAGGAGAACACCTGGCACGTCACCTCAAACGCGTCGTCCCAACTGAACTTGTGCTCGTCGATCAGCAGGCGCATCAGCTCGGGAATGGAGAGCACCGGATGGGTGTCGTTAAGGTGAATCGCGGTTTTCTCCGCCAGGTTGGCGTAGGTTTTGTGCAGCTGATGGTGGCGGCTGAGGATGTCCTGAATCGTCGCGGAGACGAGGAAATACTCCTGACGCAGGCGCAGCTCGCGCCCGGAGTAGGTTGAGTCATCCGGGTACAGCACGCGGGAGACGTTCTCGGAGTGGTTTTTATCTTCCACCGCCGCAAAGTAGTCGCCCTGGTTAAATTTACCGAGGTTGATTTCGCTACTCGCCTGGGCGTTCCACAGGCGCAGCGTATTGGTCGCATCGGTGTCATAGCCGGGGATGATCTGATCATAGGCCACGGCGAGGATCTCTTCGGTTTCCACCCAGCGGGACTTTTTCCCTTCCTGCTGAATGCGTCCGCCAAAGCGCACCTTGTAGCGCGTGTTGTGGCGCTTGAACTCCCACGGGTTGCCGTATTCCAGCCAGTAGTCCGGGGACTCTTTCTGGCGGCCATCAACGATGTTCTGCTTGAACATGCCGTAGTCGTAGCGAATACCGTAGCCGCGCCCCGGCAGCGCCAGCGTTGCCAGCGAGTCTAGGAAGCAGGCGGCAAGACGGCCGAGACCGCCGTTACCCAGCCCCGGGTCGTTCTCTTCGTCAATCAGCTCTTCTAAATCCAGCCCCATCTCTTCCAGCGCGGTTTTGACGTCGTCGTAGATACCGAGCGACAGCAGCGCGTTGGAGAGGGTGCGGCCAATCAAAAATTCCATCGACAGGTAGTAAACCTGCCGCGTCTCCTGCGAAAGCTGGGCGCGGTTAGAGCGCAGCCAGCGTTCGACCATGCGGTCACGCACCGCAAAAAGGGTGGCGTTCAGCCACTCGTGCTTGTTGGCGATGACCGGATCTTTCCCGATGGTAAACATCAGCTTGTAGGCGATGGAATGCTTTAACGCCTCAACGCTGAGCGTGGGGGAAGAGTAGCTAAATGGAGCGTTCATATCAGTAACTTCGCCTCGTTACATCAAGCGTTGATAAAGGTCGCGGTACGACTGCGCCGCAACGTGCCAGCTAAAGTCCATGGACATCGCCTGACGCTGTACGTAACGCCACAGGGATGGACGGGACCACAAGACGAACGCACGCCGGATCGCCCGAAGCAGCGACCAGGCATTACTGTCCTCAAAAACAAACCCGCTGGCGATGCCGTCCGCCAGGTTTTCGAGAGAGCTATCCGATACCGTATCCGCCAGCCCGCCCGTGCGGCGCACCAGCGGCAGCGTGCCGTATTTCAGGCCGTAGAGCTGCGTCAGGCCGCAGGGTTCGAAACGGCTCGGCACCAGAATCACGTCCGCGCCGCCCATAATGCGGTGCGAGAACGCTTCGTGATAGCCAATCTGCACGCCCACCTGCCCCGGATGTTCCGCGGCGGCGGCGAGGAAACCTTCCTGCAGCACCGGGTCGCCCGCGCCGAGCAGCGCCAGCTGTCCGCCCTGCTCCAGTAAACCGGGCAGCGCCTCCAGCACCAGATCCAGCCCTTTCTGGCTGGTCAGGCGGCTGACCACCGCAAACAGCGGCACCTTGTCGTTGACCTTCAGCCCCATCGCAATTTGCAGCTGGCGTTTGTTTTCGGCTTTATCTTCCACCGAGTCGCGGCCATAGCGCGCGGCCAGCAGGAGATCGGTTTCAGGGCTCCAGATCTGCTCATCCACGCCGTTCAGAATGCCCGACAGGCGGCCTTCACGATGGCGCTGCTGCAGCAGCCCTTCCAGACCGTAGCCAAACTCCGGCTGGGTAATTTCACGCGCGTAGGTGGGGCTCACCGCCGTGATGTGGTCGGCGTAGTACAGCCCGGCCTTCAGGAACGAAATTTGCCCGTTGAACTCCAGCCCGTGCATGTTATAGAACGACCATGGCAGATCGATGTCATTCATATGATGCGCATAGTACATGCCCTGATACGCCAGGTTGTGCACCGTAAACACCGATTTTGCCGGATGCCCTTTTGCCGCCAGATACGCTGGCGCCAGCCCGGCGTGCCAGTCGTGCGCGTGGACCACATCCGGACGCCAGAATGGATCCAGCCCGACGGCCATCTCCGCCCCCACCCAGCCGAGCAGCGCAAAGCGCAGCACGTTGTCGGTATAGGCGAACAGGTTGGTATCGTGATACGGGCTGCCCGGACGGTCGTACAGGTGCGGCGCGTCGATCAGGTAGATCCCTACGCCGTTGTAGTGCCCAAACAGCAGGGTGATGCGTCCGGCAAACGTTTCACGGCGGGTCACGACCTTTGCATCAGGTATGCCGCGCCGGATATCCGGGAAGGCGGGCAGCAGGACACGGGTATCGACTCCACCGGCGATTTGCGCCGCGGGTAATGCACCAAGAACATCCGCCAGGCCGCCCGTTTTTAACAACGGGAACATCTCAGAACATACGTGTAAAACCTGCATCATCGCTCCTGTTTGATCTGCAGCTTCCGCAACATTTCCCGTGTGACTAACACGATCCCCTCTTCAGAACGGTAGAAGCGACGCGCATCTTCTTCCGCGTTTTCACCAATCACCATTCCCTCAGGAATGACGCAGGCGCGGTCGATCACGCAGCGACGCAGACGACACGAACGCCCTACCCAGACATCCGGCAGCAGAACCGCCGAATCGATATTACAGAATGAGTTTATACGCACGCGCGGGAACAGCACGGACTGCACCACCACCGAACCGGAGATGATGCACCCGCCGGAGACCAGCGAGTTCAGGGTCATGCCGTGGCTGCCGGAGCGGTCCTGCACGAACTTCGCCGGCGGCAGGGATTCCATATGGGTACGAATCGGCCAGTTCTGGTCGTACATATCCAGTTCAGGCGTCACGGACGCCAGATCGAGGTTGGCTTTCCAGTACGCTTCCAGGGTTCCCACATCGCGCCAGTAAGGCTCCGCATTCGGGTCGGACTGCACGCAGGACAATGGGAAAGGATGTGCATAGGCCATGCCAGCTTTGGTAATTTTCGGGATGATGTCTTTACCGAAGTCGTGGCTGGAGCTTTCGTCTTTGTCGTCTTCTTCGAGCAGCTCATAAAGATAATCTGCATCAAAGACATAGATCCCCATGCTGGCGAGCGATTTGGTGTCATCGCCTGGCATGGTTGGCGGGTTTGCCGGTTTTTCAACGAAGTCGATAATCTTGTCGTCCGCATCCACGTGCATCACGCCAAACGCCGTCGCCTCGGCAACGGGCACCGGCAGACACGCCACGGTGCAGCGCGCCCCTTTTTCGACGTGGTCGATCAGCATGTGCGAGTAATCCTGCTTGTAGATGTGGTCACCCGCGAGGATCACGATATATTCCGCGCTGTAGCGGCGAATAATGTCGAGGTTTTGGGTCACCGCATCCGCCGTGCCGCGGTACCAGTTTTCCCCGTGAACGCGCTGCTGCGCCGGGAGCAGATCGACAAACTCGTTCATCTCTTCGCTGAAGAATGACCAGCCGCGCTGAATGTGCTGCACCAGGGTGTGCGACTGATACTGCGTAATGACGCCAATGCGGCGAATGCCCGAGTTCAGGCAGTTGGAGAGTGCAAAATCGATAATACGGAACTTACCACCAAAGTGAACGGCCGGCTTGGCGCGCTTGATGGTCAAATCTTTCAGACGGGTACCACGCCCGCCCGCAAGTATCAGGGCAACGGTTTTTAATGGTAGCTGGCGCGCCAACATTAACGGATCGTTCTTCTCTAATCTAACCATGACTAACTCCTTTTTTATCATCTTTGGAATACGCACACTCCGTGCGCAGGCCCGTGCCAGACAGCCATTACTACCGGATTATCCGCTCCGGCAAAGGGGGGAACAGCTCGCCACTCCCCGTCAGGTAAAAAAATCTCTGCGACGTCGTCCGTCGCGTTCAGCGTCACCAGCCACTTATCCGAAAGCAGGATTTGCAGGCAGGTGATGCCGTGTTGCCACTCTTGCGCGCTCAACGGCTGCGCGTCTTTATTCAGCCAGCTAACGTTGCCGTCGCCCTCTTCCCACCAGCTGTCGGCGGTAAGGGCGGGGATCTGCTGGCGAAGGTGGATCAGCGCCGCGGTGAAATGGGTCAACCCGCTGTTCGCTTCCCCCCAGTCGAGCCAGGTTAAGGTATTGTCCTGGCAATAGGCGTTGTTATTGCCGTGCTGGCTGTGGCCGTGCTCGTCGCCCGCCAGCAGCATCGGTGTGCCCTGAGACAGCAAAAGCGTCGTCAGCAGCGCATGAACGCTGGCGCGTCGCCGCTCGATCACATCCAGACTTCCGCCTAACCCTTCTATACCATGATTGAAGCTATGGTTATTGTTAGTGCCATCGCGATTCTCTTCGCCGTTGGCCTCATTGTGTTTCTGATTGAAACAAACGCAGTCGCGCAGCGTAAAACCGTCATGCGCCGTCACCAGGTTGATGGTGGCCGACGGACGTTTTCCGTCGCGCTTAAAGAGATCGCTGGAGCCGGCAAAGCGTCCGGCGAACTCGCCCAGCGACAGATCGCGCGCCAGCCAGAAGCGGCGGATGGCATCGCGGTAGTGGTCGTTCCACTCGGCAAACAGCGGCGGGAAGTTCCCCACCTGATAACCGCCTTCACCGATGTCCCACGGCTCTGCGATGAGCTTCACCGTTGAGAGCACCGGGCAGTTTTTTATCGCCTCAAACAGCGGCGCCTGCTGGCTAAATGCTGGAGTGCGCCCCATCACGGGCGCCAGGTCGAAACGAAAACCGTCCACGTGGAACGTTTCAACCCAGTATTTCAGGCACTCGTACGCGTAATGCGTGACCGCCGGATGGCTGAGGTTGAGGGTGTTACCGCACCCGGTCCAGTTCTCGTAATCGCCATCTTCCCTGATCCAATAATAGCTACGGTTATCGATTCCGCGCTGTGAGAGCGTCGGGCCGTCAAGATCGCTTTCCGCACTGTGGTTCAGCACCACGTCCAGAATGACCTCAATGCCCGCGGCGTGGAGCGCCTTCACCGCGTCGCGAAACTCGTCCCGCGCTTTCTCCGGATGCACCGCGTAGCGCGGGTCGAGAGCGAACATCGCCAGCGGGTTGTAGCCCCAGTAGTTGCTTAACCCAAGACGCTGAAGACGCGGCTCGCTGGCGAAATGCGCCACCGGAAGCAGCTCCAGCGCGGTGATGCCCAAATGCTTCAGGTAAGCGACCATGGTCGGATGCCCCAGCGCTTTGTAGGTGCCGCGCATCTCTTTGGGGATCGACGGGTGCAGGTAGGTCAGCCCTTTGACGTGCGCTTCATAGATGACGGTGTTACCCCACGGCGTGCACGGCGGGGCATCGTCTTCCCAGTCGTAGAGATCGTGCACCACCGCGCTTTTCGGCGCGACGGGCGCGCTGTCGCGGTGGTCCGGTTCGCCGTAGCCGACGTGGAACAGCGGGTCGTCTTTAAACTCGCCGTCCACGCGGCGCGCGCACGGGTCAATCAGCAGCTTCGCCGGGTTAAACCAGTGCCCCTGAGAAGGCTCCCACGGGCCGTGTACGCGAAAACCGTAGTGCATTCCCGGACGCCCGCCGGACAGGTAACCGTGCCAGATGTCTCCCGTGCGGGACGGTAAATCGTAACGGTGCTCGTTACCCTCCCCGTCAAACACGCAGAGCTCCACCCGCTCCGCGTGAGCAGAAAAGAGCGTGAAGTTCACCCCCTTTCCGTCAAAACTCGCGCCGAGCGGTTCGGGTTTACCTGCCGTAAGCTGCGTCATTCTCCCTCCCGCATCAGCCAGATGGTGCCAAGCGGCGGCAGCGTCAGGCTCAGGGAGTTTGGACGCCCGTGGCTTTCAATCGCATCGCTCTGCACCAGCCCGCCATTACCGGCGTTACTGCCGTGGTAATGCATGGAATCGGTATTCAGGATCTCGCGCCATTTGCCCGGCTGGTTAATGCCGAAGCGGTAGTGTTCGCGCGGCACCGGCGTGAAGTTGCTGGCGACGATAATCTCGTTGCCCGCTTTATCGCGACGTGCAAAGACAAACACCGAGCGCTCGTGGTCGTCCACCACCAGCCACTCAAAGCCGTACGGGTCGAAGTCCAGCTCGTGTAGCGCTTTGTGGTGGCGGTAGGTCAGGTTCAGGTCGCGCACCAGACGCTGTACGCCGTGGTGCCAGTTGTCGCCGCCCTCCAGCAGATGCCAGTCGAGGCTGGTGTCGTGGTTCCACTCGCGACCCTGGGCGAACTCATTGCCCATAAACAGCAGCTTTTTGCCCGGGAAGGCAAACATCCAGCCGTAGTAGGCGCGCAGGTTGGCAAACTTCTGCCACGCGTCGCCCGGCATGCGGTCGAGAATGGATTTTTTGCCGTGCACCACTTCATCATGCGACAGCGGCAGCATGAAGTTTTCGGTGTAGTTGTAGAGCAGCCCGAAGGTGAGCTTATCGTGGTGATACTGACGATAAACCGGGTCGAGCTTCATGTAGTCGAGCGTGTCGTGCATCCAGCCCAGGTTCCACTTGTACCAGAACCCCAGGCCGCCTGATGACGGAGGGCGGGAGACGCCCGCAAAGTCCGTCGACTCTTCCGCCATGGTCACGGCGCCTTCCACCTGCTCGCCAATGATGCGGTTGGTGTTGCGCAGAAATTCAATCGCTTCGAGGTTTTCACGGCCGCCATACTCGTTCGGGATCCACTCTCCCTCTTTGCGGCTGTAGTCGCGGTAGATCATCGAGGCCACCGCATCCACGCGCAGGGCATCAATGCCGAAGCGTTCGATCCAGTACAGCGCATTCCCCACCAGGTAATTCGACACTTCACGGCGACCGTAGTTGTAGATCAGCGTGTTCCAGTCCTGGTGATAGCCTTCGCGCGGGTCGCTGTGCTCGTACAGCTTCGTGCCGTCGAACTCTGCCAGCGCAAAATCGTCCGACGGGAAATGGCCCGGGACCCAGTCGAGGATCACATTCAGCCCGGCGGCGTGCGCGGCATCAATGAAATAGCGGAAATCATCGCGCGTGCCGAAGCGCCGCGTGGGCGCATACAGCCCGGTGGGCTGATAGCCCCAGCTGCCGTCGAACGGGTGCTCGTTAACCGGCAGCAGTTCGAGGTGGGTAAAGCCCATCCATTTGGCGTACGGCACCAGCTGGTCGGCGAGCTCCCGGTAGCTGAGCCAGAAGTTGTTATCGGTGTGGCGGCGCCAGGAGCCGAGATGCACTTCGTAAACGGAGATCGGCGCATCAAAGCGGTTGGCCTGCTTGCGCTCCTCGGTCTGAACGACCTTCTCCGGCAGGCCGCAGATCAGCGATGCGGTATCCGGGCGCATCTGCGCCTCGAAGGCGTACGGGTCGGCTTTAATGCGCAGCTTGCCGTGCGCGTCGATCATCTCAAATTTGTAGAGCTGGCCGTTATGCGCCCCGGGGATAAACAGCTCCCAGATGCCCGTCTCACGGCGCAGGCGCATCGGGTGGCGGCGACCGTCCCAGTAGTTGAACTGCCCAACGACGGAGACGCGCTGGGCGTTTGGCGCCCATACGGCAAAGCGCGTGCCGGTGATACCGTCCATGGTATCCGCATGGGCACCCAGCGTTTCGTAGGGGCGTAAATGGGTCCCTTCGGACAGCAGCCAGGCATCCATCTCTTTTAAGAGCGGCCCAAAGCTGTAGGGATCGTCAATCAGGTTTTGCTGGCCGTGCCAGATAACGGCAAGCTGATAGCGAAAGGGGTTTTTACGGCGGGGCATGACGCCCGAGAAGAAGCCGCGCGAGTCGAGGCATTCCAGATTACCCACCTTGCGGCCGGTTTTGGGTTCGATAACCCACACTTCTGTCGCATCCGGCAACAGCGCCCGAACTTCCAGTCCGGCCTCTGTACGGTGCATCCCTAGCACAGAAAAGGGGTCGGCAAAATGACCCGCAATAAGCGCATTAATCACGTCTCTCGAAATACGATCGGACATGGTATTCATCCTGTTTTTTTATGTCGCCCTTTTTACGCGCTCCGGGACGACTTTTAATGTGACCTAAACGGTGCAGTTGATCCTCTCTGCTCCGCCCTACCCTCAGGTGAGAAATAAATCTTCCTTAAAGCATAGCCAACGTCGTGGTTCCTCCTGATAAAAAATAAGACATCTGCGTTTTACTCCATGTAGTACGCAAAAAAGGGGGTGACAATCACCCCCCGTGTTTAACAAATTATTACGCCAGCTGGCGCAGCATGCGGCGCAGCGGCTCGGCGGCCCCCCACAGGAGCTGGTCGCCGACGGTGAACGCGGAGAGATACTCCGGCCCCATGTTCAGCTTGCGCAGGCGGCCAACCGGCGTGGTCAGCGTGCCGGTAACGGCAGCCGGGGTCAGTTCACGCATGGTGATATCGCGATCGTTTGGTACCACTTTCGCCCACGGGTTGTGCGCGGCCAGCAGCTCTTCCACGGTCGGAATAGACACATCTTTTTTCAGTTTAATGGTGAAGGCCTGGCTGTGGCAGCGCAGCGCGCCGATACGCACGCACAGACCGTCAACCGGAATGGTATTCGCGGTGGCGAGAATTTTGTTGGTCTCCGCCTGGCCCTTCCACTCTTCGCGGGTCTGGCCGTTATCCAGCTGTTTGTCGATCCACGGGATCAGACCGCCGGCCAGCGGTACGCCGAAGTTATCCACCGGCAGCTCGCCGCTGCGGGTCAGCTGAGTGACTTTGCGCTCGATGTCGAGGATGGCGGACGCCGGGTTTGCCAGCTCGGTCGCGACGCTTTGGTGCAGCTGGCCCATCTGGGTCAGCAGCTCGCGCATGTGGCGCGCGCCGCCGCCGGACGCGGCCTGGTAGGTCGCCACGGAGACCCACTCCACCAGGTCCTGCGCGAACAGGCCGCCGAGTGACATCAGCATCAGGCTGACGGTGCAGTTGCCGCCAACAAAGGTTTTCACGCCGTTGTTCAGGCCGTCGGTGATGACGTCCTGGTTAACCGTGTCGAGAATAATGATGGCATCGTCTTTCATGCGCAGTGAAGAGGCCGCGTCAATCCAGTAGCCCTGCCAGCCGCTTTCACGCAGCTTTGGATAGATTTCGTTGGTATAATCGCCGCCCTGGCAGGTCACAATAATGTCGAGTGCCTTCAGCGCTTCCAGATCGTAAGCGTCCTGCAACGTGCCTGTGGTACCACCAAAGGACGGAGCAGCCTGGCCGAGCTGGGAAGTGGAGAAGAAGACCGGGCGGATAGCGTCGAAATCGCGCTCTTCAACCATGCGTTGCATGAGTACAGAGCCGACCATACCGCGCCAGCCGATGAAACCAACGTTTTTCATAGCATTTTTTTCCTGCTGAGGGTGTGTGCTGATTGTGCAAGCCAGTATTGAACTGGGATATGCTTCACATTACAAAATGCTGCCAAAGTCGCAAGCGAAATTAATCGATGATTGCCCGGCAATCAGAAATACAGCTAATTATCATAATAACCATAGAGAGTTTCAGGGATAATTTACATGAGTGAAATCATTTCAGCAGCGGTTTTATTGATCCTGATAATGGATCCACTGGGCAACCTGCCCATCTTCATGTCGGTGCTGAAGCACACCGAGCCGAAGCGCCGCCGGGCGATCATGATCCGCGAGCTGCTTATTGCCCTGCTGGTGATGTTTATCTTCCTGTTTGCCGGTGAAAAAATCCTCGCGTTCCTGAACCTGCGCGCCGAAACGGTCTCTATTTCCGGCGGGATTATTCTCTTCCTGATTGCCATTAAGATGATCTTCCCGAGCGCCGAAGGCAGCAGCAGCGGCCTGCCCGCGGGCGAAGAGCCGTTTATCGTGCCGCTGGCGATTCCCCTCGTCGCGGGGCCAACCATTCTGGCGACGCTGATGCTGCTGTCGCATCAGTATCCGAATCAGATGAGCCATCTGGTGATTGCCCTGCTGATTGCCTGGGGCGGAACATTTATTATTCTGCTACAGTCGTCGCTGTTCCTGCGCCTGCTTGGTGAGAAAGGGGTGAACGCGCTGGAGCGTCTGATGGGGCTGATTCTGGTAATGATGGCGACGCAGATGTTCCTGGACGGCATCCGGGCGTGGATGAAAGGCTAGCAAGGTAAAAGCAAAATGGCCACTGCGTGGCCATTTTTAGTGTTTGCCCCCTCTCCCCGTGGGCTGAGGGTTCCCCAGTAATTTTTAAGCAGAAGCATTAACGTTGTTTCAGAACGATTTAAGGCTTTCTGCGATGCTCTGGTCCGGCTGTAAATCGCTGAGGCGTTTCCTGAAGGCCGGGGCGAGGCGCATGGATGCGCCGAGAGGGCGGGCTTTACAGGGATGTTACCTCCGCCCGTCCCCGATAAGCCGAAAGGAATTAGCCGAAGGTACCGCGTAGCGGCGATTTACCGCCGGGAGCCCGGGTAGCCAGGGCGGTGGCGATTGAGCCGCCCTGGCACGTTCACCGAAACAGCATTTACAGAGTAGCAAGGAACATAAAGTGAACGGAATGACCACCACTGCCGTATGTTCCCCTCACCCTCAACCTCTCCCCAAAGAAGTGAGGGCCACTCAGCAATGGTTAACCCTTACGAATCAAATACCGGTACGGCAGCGTTTCCGTCTGCTGTGCCACCAGTTCATGCTCCATAAAGGTACAAAAACCGGGAATATCGCGCGTGGTGGCCGGATCGTCGGCAATAATCAGCAGCGTTTCACCGGTCTGCATGTTACGCACGGTCTTACGTACCATCATTACCGGCTCCGGGCAGCGAAGGCCCTGGGCATCAAGGGTGTGGTCTGGGCTGGAAAACAGGTCGGTCATGATCTTCTCGGTCAGATAAAAACGGCAGTAGTTTACGCCCCGGCGCGGGCAATGCAAACCAGGTTAACGATTGCGCAAAAACTAACCATTGCAAAGTCCAGCCAAAGCAGTATCATGCTGCGGTTTTTATTGGGTTCCCTCACCCCAACGTATAAAAAGGTCACAATATGACGCAGTTCTCTGAATCACAGCGCGTAAAAGCGTTGTTCTGGCTTTCGCTTTTCCATTTGCTGGTGATCACCTCCAGCAACTACCTGGTGCAGCTCCCGATCTCCATTTTTGGTTTTCATACCACCTGGGGCGCATTCAGCTTTCCGTTTATTTTCCTCGCCACCGATCTGACCGTGCGTATCTTCGGCGCACCGCTGGCACGCCGCATTATCTTTGCGGTCATGCTTCCGGCGCTGTTCATCTCGTACGTGATCTCCTCCCTGTTTTACATGGGAAGCTGGCAAGGCTTTGAGGCGCTGACACACTTCAACCTGTTTGTCGCCCGTATCGCCGCGGCAAGCTTTATGGCCTACGCGCTGGGGCAGATCCTCGACGTGCACGTGTTTAACCGCCTGCGTCAGAATCACCGCTGGTGGATGGCGCCGACCGCGTCCACGCTGTTCGGCAACGTGAGCGATACGCTGGCCTTCTTCTTCATCGCCTTCTGGCGCAGCCCGGATGCCTTTATGGCCGAGCACTGGATGGAGATCGCGCTGGTGGACTACTGCTTCAAGGTGCTCATCAGCATTGTTTTCTTCCTGCCGATGTACGGCGTGCTGCTGAATATGCTGCTGAAAAGGCTGGCAGATAAATCTGAAATCACGGCATTGCAGGCTGGTTAAGGGTTCGCTTTATCAGTTGTGATAAGATGGGTGAATGAGCCGCTATGGCCGTTTATCGAAAGGAAGAAGTCAATGCGCAATCTGGTTAAATATGTCGGGATTGGCCTGCTGGTTGTGGGTCTTGCAGCCTGTGATAACAGCGACACGAAAACGCCTGCTCAGGGCGCATCCGCAGAAAGCAACGCGACCGGTCAGCCGGTGAATCTGATGGATGGCAAACTCAGTTTCTCTCTGCCAGCCGATATGACTGACCAGAGCGGCAAGCTGGGCACCCAGGCGAATAACATGCATGTTTACTCCGACGCAACCGGCCAGAAAGCGGTCATTGTGATTGTGGGCGACGACACCAGCGAAGACCTGGCCGTCCTGTCCAAACGTCTGGAAGATCAGCAGCGCGGCCGCGACCCGCAGCTGCAGGTGGTAACCAATAAATCCATCGAGCTGAAAGGCCATAAGCTGCAGCAGCTGGACAGCATCATCTCCGCAAAGGGCCAGACCGCCTGGTCTTCTGTGGTGCTGGGCAAGGTTGATAACAAACTGCTGACCCTGCAGATCACCCTGCCAGCGGAAGATCAGCAGAAAGCGCAGACGGCTGCTGAAAACATCATTAACACCATCGTGATCCAGTAACCCTTCACGACGATGACGTGGCCTCCGGTGCCTGCACCGGGGGCCATTTTTTTAGCCGCCACGTCAGCAGCAGGGCAATTATCACCAGACCCGCCGCGGCAAGATAGATCACCGGTACCCCCGCCCAGGCCATCACCAGCCCCGCCAGCGGCCCGGTTATGCCTAAAGACATATCCATAAATACCGTATAGGTCGCCAGCGCCGCCCCCTGGTTCTGCTGCGGCACCGCTTTAACCGCCACCACGCCCAGTGCCGGGAAGACCAGAGAGAAACCGGCTCCCGCCAGGAAGACGCCAATTTTCGCCATCCAGGGCGCGCTGGCGATGCCGGTTAACAGCAGCCCGACAATCTCTACCGTAAAGCAAATCATCGCCACGTTCAGCCCGCCCAGACGGTTGATACCGTTCGGGAAAAGCAGGCGTGCGCCAACAAACGCACCGCTGAAGAGGGTTAACGCAAAGGCCGCGCCCTCCCAGCCTTTGGCGTCATAAAACAGGGTAATGAAGGTCGCAATGACGCCGAAGCCGGTGGTCGCCAGGGCCAGCGCCATGCCGTACGGCCAGACGCGCCCCAGCACGGCCCGAAACGGCAGCGGCTTGCCCTTGCTGGCCTTCACCTTCGGGCGCGGCAGCGCAAACAGTATCGCCACAAGCGCGACCGTTATAATGGTCAGCGACAGTCCATACAGACCGCCAAAGGTGTAACAGGCCACGCCAAGCGGCGCGCCGAGCGCCATCGCCCCGTAGGTGACGATCCCGTTCCACGAGATAACCCGGCCAATGTGTGGTGCACCGACAACCCCCACACCCCATAGCGTCGAGCCGGTTCCTGCCAGGCTTTGCCCAATCCCGAGAATGACGCGGCCCAGGCAAAGCAGCGCCAGGCTGACCAGCGGCCAGTGGCTGGTAGCGGCAGCCAACAGGTAGCTCAGACCACTGAGGAAACAGCCGCACAATCCCACTACCACAATGCTTTTGGGACCGAACAGGTCGGCGTAGCGCCCGGCGTGCGGGCGGCTAAGGAGCGTGGCGAAATACTGGAGGCTGATGACCAGCCCCGCCCAGAACGCGCTAAAACCCATCACGTCATGGACGTAGCCCGGCAGAACCGCCAGCGGCAGGCCGATCGTTAAATAGCTGGCAAAGTTGAAGATAACGACGGAAACAATGCGCAGATTGAGGCGCAATCCGCTCAGCGCCGGTTCGGCGGCAGGTTCTGGCATGGGGTTCTACCTGAATTTTTTGCAACAGTGTTTCACTATTACCACGGAGCAATAAGAAAATCAGCCCCGACTTTCAGATTATCGGTGCCAGACGAAGCGGCCCTAAGGCACTACACTTATCGGGTCATCTTATTAAGGAACGCGCATGTTAGCTCCCCAGCCCGATAAAGCAGGACTCCACATCTTATTAAAACTCGCCTGTCTGGTGGTTATCCTTGCGGGTATACATGCTGCCGCTGACATTATCGTCCAGCTCCTGCTGGCGCTCTTTTTTGCCATTGTCCTCAATCCGCTGGTGACCTGGTTTTTACGCCGGGGCGTGAGCCGCCCGGTGGCCATCACCATCGTGGTTATCGTGATGCTGATTGGCCTGACGGCGCTCTTCGGCGTACTGGCGGCATCGCTGAGCGAATTCTCCACCATGTTGCCGCAGTACAATAAAGAGCTGACACGTAAAATCGTCGCGCTGCAGGAGATGATGCCCTTTCTTAACCTGCATATTTCGCCAGAACGGATGCTGCGCAGGATGGATTCCGAGAAGGTCATGACTTACGCCACCACGCTGATGACCGGTCTTTCCGGCGCGATGGCCAGCATTTTGCTGCTGGTCATGACGGTGGTGTTTATGCTGTTCGAAGTGCGCCATGTTCCGTATAAGCTGCGCTTTGCTTTAAATAACCCGCAAATACACATTGCCGGCCTACACCGCGCCTTAAAGGGCGTCTCCAAATATCTGGCGCTGAAAACGCTGCTAAGCGTCTGGACCGGGATTATTGTCTGGCTGGGGCTGATGCTGATGGATGTTCAGTTCGCGCTGATGTGGGGGGTGCTGGCGTTTCTGCTGAACTACGTGCCGAATATTGGCGCGGTGCTTTCCGCCGTGCCGCCGATGATTCAGGCGTTTCTGTTTAACGGTTTCTACGAATGTATGCTGGTCGGGGCGCTGTTCCTCGTCGTGCATATGGTGCTGGGCAACATTCTTGAACCGCGCATGATGGGGCATCGGCTGGGCATGTCGACGCTGGTCGTCTTTTTATCCTTACTCGTGTGGGGATGGCTGCTGGGCCCTGTCGGCATGCTGCTGTCGGTCCCGCTGACCAGCGTATGTAAAATCTGGATGGAAACCACCAAAGGGGGCAGCAAGCTGGCGATCCTGCTTGGGCCGGGGCGGCCGAAAAGCCGGTTGCCGGGGTAACGTATCTGTCTGTGTAAACGGGTTTTATACCGTCAAATACCGCGACGCTCACCGTCGCGGTATTTTTATTTGCGTTAAGGCTTATTCCTTCCGTTTTTTATCAACTCATCCAGATTTCGCTTAAATGCAACACCCCTTAAATCAAATTAAAAAAAACGGAATGATTAATTATTTTGCGTGATATTATACCCCGCCTTAGCGACGACGTAATGTAAACATTAATATTGATTAAAAACACACCTGACTTAATCCCTAAGCCTGGTGATGCTTATTTGTAAAAAACACTACCTTTAATTGTTATTATTTATATGGAGTTGTTGATGAAAAAGCTCGTTAAATGGTGCGCTGCCGCCGTATTCGTTGGCGCACTGGCTGGCTGTGCGCGTACCGCCCCTATTGCTCAGGTTCACTCTGTCGTGAGCGCGGGTCATACTGCCGATCAGGTGAAAACAGCCATTTTGAAAGCAGGCCAGAAGCGTGACTGGATCATGACGGAAGCGGGCCCGGGCGTGATTAAGGGCCGTCTGCAGGCACGCGATCACTCGGTCCAGGTGCGTATTCCCTACTCTGCGACAAGTTATTCAATTAATTACGAAAGCAGCCTGAACCTGAAAGCGGCAGACGGTAAAATTCACAAAAATTATAACCGCTGGGTGAACAACCTCGACCACGATATTCAGCTGAACCTTTCTGCGGGTGCCGCGCTGTAATATTTTTCTAAAGTCGGGCCGGACATGGCCCGATAACCTCATTTCTTACCCTGAAAGGTTACGCAACAATGTACGAAAAGGACACGCTCAGCGCGCTGGATGCCATTACCGAAGCGCAACGCATCGCTTTTGCGCCGATGTTATTTCAGACCGCGCTTTGTCTGCGTAACTCGGGCGTTCTCGCCTGGCTCGATAAACAGGGTAATAAGGGGGCGAGCCTCGACGAAATAACCGAAAACAGTACCCTGAGCAGTTATGCCGTCAGCGTATTGTTAGATATGGGATTAAGCGGGCGGATAATTACTTATAAAGAAGGTCGTTATTTCCTGGCGAAAGTGGGCCATTTCTTACTCCACGATCCCATGACCCGCGTTAATATGGATTTCACGCAGGACGTCTGTTACCAGGGGTTATTTTATCTGGCCGATGCCCTGCAGAAAGAAAAACCGACTGGATTATCCGTGTTTGGCGACTGGCCAACCATCTATCCGGCTTTATCCCAGCTTCCTGCCCCGGCAAAAGAGAGCTGGTTTGCCTTCGATCATTACTATTCCGATGCCGCTTTTGACGCTGCGTTGCCATATATATTCGCAAGCTCGCCGACAAAATTGTACGATGTGGGCGGAAATACAGGTAAATGGTCGTTACGCTGCTGCCGCTATGACGACAATGTTGCCGTGACGATCCTCGATCTCCCGCAGCAGATAGCGCTGGCGCAGGAAAACATCGAAAAAGCAGGTTTTTCTCATCGTATTGGATTCCATGCTGTCGATATGCTTAGTCCGTCGGCATTGCCGGGAGATGCCGACGTCTGGTGGATGAGCCAGTTCCTCGACTGTTTCTCTCCGGATCAGATTGTCGCCATGCTGACGCGCGTCGCAGAGGTCATGAAGCCTGGCGCACGGTTGTGCATCATGGAGCTTTTCTGGGATGCCCAGAAATATGAAGCGGCGGCTTTCAGCCTGAATGCCACCTCGCTCTATTTCACCTGTATGGCGAATGGCAATAGCCGGTTTTACAGCGTAGAGAAGTTTTATCACTACCTGGAAAGGGCGGGCTTCAGCATAGCACAGCGGCTGGATAACCTTGGGGTAGGTCATACCCTGTTAATTTGCACCAAACGTGAACAATAGCGCAGCCTGGCTGCCCTTTGAATACGGTATTCCGCGGACGCGCGTAGATGAAATTTTCACTGAACATTATTGACTGGCAGGCAAGAGCGCCAGGACTAAGCGATGCCGCAGAGTGGCAGGCGTGGTCGCGCCTGCAGTCGACCATCGACCCGACTGCTCCTTTACCCCGCCTGACCGCGTTACCCATGATGACCGCGCGCCGCCTTAACTCAGGCAGTAAGCTGGCGGTAGATATTGGTCTTGCCATGCTGCAAAGCCACGCCATAGACGCCGTCGTCTATTCCAGCCGCCACGGCGAGCTGGAGCGCAATTACCGTATTCTGCATACGCTGGCGACCGGGCAGGCCGTCTCGCCTACCGACTTCGCCATGTCCGTGCACAATTCCGCGGTGGGCAATCTCACGATCGCCGCTCGCCAGCCTGTTGTCTCATCATCCATTTCCGCCGGGCTGGACACCTTCCAGCAGGCCCTGTGTGAAGTGCTGAGCCTGCTGCATGCGGGCTACTCCCGCGTCCTGCTGGTGGATTTTGACGGCGCGCTGCCGGAATTTTACCATCCGGCGTTACCGCCGCAGATGCCTACCTGGCCGTACGCGGTGGCGCTGGTGATTGAAGCCGGCAGCGAATGGCAGTGCGAAACCCGCAGCGGCAGCACGGGCGAGGAAGCCGCCCTGCCGCAAAGCCTGATGTTCCTGCAACGCTATCTCCGCGAGGAACGGCAGTTTGTGGTGCCCGGCGAACGTTTCCTGTGGCAGTGGGCGCGCCAATGAACCGCCTGACCGCCCGGATCAACTGGCTATGGCGTCTGGTCATGACCGGATTCTGCTTCGTGCTGTTTGGCGCGGGCGGGCTGCTGTTGTCGCTGGTCTGGTTCAACCTGCTGCTGATTGCCCAGCGCGATCGCGCCAAACGCCGTCGCCTGGCGCGCCGCAGCATCGCGGCCAGCTTCCGCTTCTTCTTAACCGTTGCCCGCGGCACCGGGGTGCTGGACTATCGCATCCACAATCTTGATGCTCTGCGCGGCGATCGGGGCTGCCTGGTAGTGGCTAACCACCCTACGTTAATTGACTACGTGATTCTGGCGTCGGTAATGCCCGAAACCGACTGTCTGGTGAAAAGCGCGTTACTGCGCAATCCGTTTGTCAGCGGCGTTATCCGCGCGGCGGATTATCTAATTAACAGCGAGGCCGAGCCTCTACTCGCCGCCAGCCAGCAGCGTCTGGCCCAGGGCGACACGCTGTTAATCTTCCCGGAAGGGACGCGTACCCGCCCAGGTGAGGCAATGTCCCTCCAGCGCGGCGCGGCAAATATCGCCGTACGCTGCGGCAGCGATCTGCGGATCGTACTCATCCACTGCAGCGAGCACCTGCTGGATAAAAAAAGCCGCTGGTATGATGTACCGCCCGCAAAACCTGTCTTTACCGTCGATGTGCGCGATCGCGTGAACATCGACGAATTTTACGATGCAAGGCAACAAGAACCGGCACTGGCGGCAAGGCAGTTAAACCGGCACCTGCAGCATCGATTAACATCAGGCCTTCAATCTTTGTCAGGAATTAATGATGCAAGCGCTTTATCTTGAAATTAAGAATCTCATTATCACCACGCTGAATCTGGACGAGCTTACCGCAGAGGATATTGATACCGATGCCGCGCTGTTTGGCGACGGGCTGGGTCTCGACTCTATCGACGCGCTGGAGCTGGGTCTGGCGGTGAAAAACCAGTATGGCGTGGTGCTTTCTGCCGAAAGCGAAGAGATGCGCCAGCACTTCTTTTCCGTCGCCACCCTGGCGTCCTTTATCCACGCCCAACGCGCCTGAGATGTGAACTATGACCGAACAAGAAACCATTTATCAGGAAGTCTGCGGCCTTCTGACCAAACTCTTTGAAATCGACCCGCAGGACATTACGCCCGAAGCCCGTCTTTACGAAGACCTGGAGCTGGACAGCATTGACGCGGTGGACATGATTGTCCATCTGCAGAAGAAAACCGGTAAGAAAATCAAGCCGGAAACCTTCAAATCGGTTCGTACCGTTCAGGATGTGGTAGACGCCGTCGAACAGCTGCTGCGCGAAGAGTAAGACACCGTGCGTGGTGGACGGACGTTCCCGGTCATCCCACTTCTGACGGGGCTGATGCTGCTGGCGTGGCCCTTCCTGATTGGATTTGGGCTGACGCATAACAGCCTGCCGTGGCTGCTGCCGGTGATGGCGCTGCTGTTGCTGCTGCGGCTGCGTCAGGCGCGGCGTAACACCGGCCCGATGCGGTATGTGGTGCAGTGCGTGGCGCTGGCGGGGATCGCGCTCTGCGCGGCAAGCTACCTGCTGAAAACCCACCAGTGGCTGCTGTTTTACCCTGTGGTCGTTAATCTTGTAATGCTCGCCGTGTTCGGCGGTTCGCTCTGGACAGCGATGCCGCTGGTCGAACGCCTGGCGCGCCTGCGAGAGCCAAATTTGCCGCCGGAGGGCGTGCGCTATACCCGCAGAGTGACCCTCGTCTGGTGCGGATTTTTCATCGGCAACGGGGCGATGGCGCTGTATACCGTCCTGCACGGCGACATGCACCTGTGGACGCTGTGGAACGGTATGGTGGCTTACATCCTGATGGGGACGCTGATGGCGGCAGAGTGGCTGGTGCGCCAGCGGGTGATAAAAAAAGAGATGCAGAATGACTAACCCCCTTCCGCTGGGCCAGTGGTTAAACGCGCCCCGCCCTGACGACACGCCCGTCGCCTGGCTCGACGATCGTACCTGGACGCTGGGCCAGTTGCGCCACGACGTGACGTTACTGGTCGACACCCTGCGTCAGCAGGAAGGCGAGCGCTGGGCGCTGTGCTTTGAAAACAGCTACCTGTTTATCGTTGCGCTGCTGGCCTCGCTGCATGCTGGTAAAACGCCGGTCATTCCTGGCCATAGCCGCGTTTCGCTGCTTGAGGAGCAGCAGCCGCTGTTTAGCGGCGTCCTGAGCGATCGGTCCCTCGATATTGACGGGCAGCTGATTGTGGTAGCCTCCCGCCACCAGACGATCGCCCGCTGGGTACCCCTGCCGGAGATTAACGAAAGCCGCTTCGTCGAGCTGTTCACCTCCGGCTCCACGGGAACGCCGCGCCGGGTGGTTAAGCATATCGTCAGCCTGGATCGCGAAGCCCGCCTGCTGGCTGACCGCTTCGGCGAACGCCTGGCTGGCTGTAGCGTTGTGGCCTCCGTCGTCCCGCAACATCTCTATGGCCTGACATTTCGCATCGTACTGCCGATGGCGATGGGCCTGCCGCTGCATGCCGCGATGCTCTACTACGCAGAGCAGCTGGCCGCCCTTCCTCATGACCGGCATTACCTGTTCATCAGCAGCCCGGCGTTCCTGAAGCGCCTGGATACCGAACTGGCCGCGCCGCCCGTCAGGATGCTGATTTCCGCGGGCGGAATGCTGCCCTGGCGTGACGTCTCCACCACGGTTGGCTGGCTTAACATCTGGCCGGACGAAATTTATGGCAGCACCGAAACCGGGATCCTCGCCTGGCGCCATCGCGTGGAAGATAACCTGCCGTGGCTACCCTTCCCCGGCGTAAACTTCCATCAGGAAGATGACGCCTGCCGCGTCACTTCGCCACTTATCCATGAGGCTGAAGGACTCCAGCTGGACGATATCCTCCACTTCGACAGTGCGGGGCTGTTTAGCATCGCCGGTCGTCGCGGGCGGGTGGTCAAAATTGAAGAAAAGCGCATCTCGCTTAACGAGATCGAGCGTCGCCTGCTGGAGCTCGACGGCGTTTGCGAGGCGGCTGCGCTGCCGGTTACGCGCGGGGGCCGTCAGGGGATTGGCGTCCTGCTGGTGCTGGATGAGGCGGTTCGTCAGCGCTGGCATCTGCAGGATAAAAAAGCGCAGGAGTTCGCCTGGCGACGCGCCCTGCTGCCGTGGCTTGAGCCGGTCGCCGTTCCACGCTACTGGCGCATTGTCGATGAGATGCCGGTAAACAGTATGAACAAGCGTGTCTATGCGCAGTTAGAGGAGTTATTTCATGAAAATTCATGAAATCGAGCGCCATCAGGCACAGCCGGAGAAGCTGGAGATCGTGTTGCATCTCGACGCCTCTCTGTTCTGGTTTCAGGGCCATTTTGCCGTACAGCCGCTGCTGCCCGGCGTTGCGCAGCTTGACTGGGTGATGCACTACGCAACGACCTTACTGGCACCGGGCTACCGCTTTCACAGCATTCAAAACGTGAAGTTCCAGGCGCCTCTGCTGCCGGAAACCACGGTGACGCTGGTGCTTGAGTGGCATGCCGGGCGCAAACTGCTGACCTTCAGCTACCTGCGTCATGACGGAGCTGAACGCCATACCGCCAGCAGCGGGAAAATTCGTCTATGTCAGTAACCTTCCGCCCCTGCGTGCTGATCCCGTGCTACAACCACGGCGCCACAATGGCCAGCGTGCTGTCGCGCCTCTCGCCGTTTGGCCTGCCGTGCCTGGTGGTGGATGACGGCAGCGAAGCCGCCACCCGCCAGGAGCTTGAGCGGCTGACGGCGGAGCAGCCGCAGATGACGCTGGTCCGTCTGGCGCAAAACGCCGGCAAAGGTGCCGCGGTCATCAGGGGGCTGGAGGAGTGCGCGCGTGCGGGCTATACCCACGCCCTGCAGGTGGACGCGGACGGCCAGCACGCCATCGAAGATATTCCCAAAATGCTGGCGCTGGCGGAGCGCCACCCGGACGCGCTGATTTCCGGCCAGCCCGTTTACGATGATTCTATCCCGCGCTCGCGGCTCTACGGGCGCTGGGTCACCCACGTCTGGGTATGGATTGAGACCTTATCCCTGCAGCTTAAAGACAGTATGTGCGGCTTTCGGGTCTACCCGGTCTCGCCCACGCTGCGGCTCGCCGCGCGTGAAACGCTCGGTAAACGGATGGACTTTGACACCGAAGTAATGGTCCGTCTCTACTGGCAGGGCAACACCAGCGTCTTTCTGCCCACCCGCGTGACCTATCCGCAGGACGGGTTGTCTCACTTCGACGCGTTGAAAGATAACGTGCGGATCTCCCTGATGCATACCCGGCTGTTCTTCGGCATGCTGCCCCGCATTCCCGGCCTGCTCTTCCGTCGACGCGGCCAGCACTGGGCGCAGCAGGACGAGGTTAAAGGCCTGTGGGGCATGCGCCTGATGCTGCGCGTCTGGCAGCTGCTGGGTCGGCGGGCGTTTACCGTGCTGCTGTGGCCGGTGATCGGCGTCTACTGGCTGATCGCGCGTCCGGCGCGGCAGGCTTCGCGGCAGTGGATTGCACGCGTGAAGCAGGTGCTGATGCAGCGGAACATGCCTGTTCCAGAACAGCTCAACAGCTTTTTCCATTTCATGCGCTTCGGCAACGCGATGCTGGACAAAGTCGCCAGCTGGCGCGGCGAGCTGAAGTTTAAGCGCGACGTGGTCTTTGCTCCCGGCGCGAGCGAAACGCTTAATATCGCGGCGCCGCAGGGCAAGCTGCTGCTGGCCTCGCATCTTGGCGACGTAGAAGCCTGCCGGGCGCTGGCCCAGCTGGACGGCAGCAAAACCATCAACGCCCTGGTCTTCAGCGAGAACGCCCGGCGTTTTAAGCAAATTATGAGCGAAATGGCGCCCCAGGCCGGCGTGAATTTGATGTCGGTCACCGACATCGGCCCGGACACCGCCATTGCCATCAAAGAGAAGCTTGAGCGCGGAGAATGGGTCGCGATCGTGGGCGACCGCATCGCCGTCAACCCGCAGCGTGGCGGCGAGTGGCGGGTGATCTGGAGCCCGTTCATGGGCCAGCCCGCACCGTTCCCTCAGGGGCCGTTTATCCTGGCCTCCATCCTGCGCTGTCCGGTGGTGTTGATTTTCGCCCTGCGCCAGCAGGGTAAGCTCGTCCTGCACAGCGAGCCGTTTGCCGACCCGCTGATCCTGCCGCGCGGGGAACGCCAGCAGGCGCTGCAGGCTACCGTCGATCGCTACGCGCAGCGGCTGGAGCATTACGCCCTGATGTCGCCGCTCGACTGGTTTAATTTTTTCGATTTCTGGCATCTGCCAGAGTCCAGAGAGAAGGAGTAAAGGGTGCTGACCGATCCCCGCTTTACGACTGAAGTTGAGATCACCGTTCCGTTCCACGACGTCGATATGATGGGCGTGGTCTGGCACGGCAACTATTTCCGCTACTTTGAGATCGCCCGCGAGGCGCTGCTCAATCAGTTTGACTATGGCTATCGCCAGATGAAAGCCTCCGGCTACGTCTGGCCCGTTGTCGACACGCGGGTGAAATACCGCGATGCGGTGACCTTTGAGCAGCGCATTCGCGTTCGCGCGCAGATTGAAGAGTATGAAAACCGCCTGCGCATTGCCTATCAAATTTTCGATGCGCAAACCGGCAAACGCACCACCACCGGCTACACCATCCAGGTAGCGGTAGAAGAAGCCACCCGCGAAATGTGCTTTGTCAGTCCGGCAGTACTGTTTGAACGTATGGGAGTCACGCCATGAAATGGTTGCCTTTGCTGACGCTGCTCGTCAGCCCGCTGGTCAGCGCCGTGACGCTGGATGAACTGCAGCAGCGTTTCACCGAGCAGCCCGTGGTGCGCGCGCACTTCGAACAGGTCCGCACGATAAAAGATATGCCGCAGCCGCTGCGCTCGCAGGGCGAGATGCTGATCGCCCGCGACAGCGGCCTGCTGTGGGATCAAAAAGCGCCGTTTCCGATGACGCTGCTGCTGGACGACAAGCGGATGGTACAGGCGATCAACGGCCAGCCGCCGCAGACCATCACCGCCGACAATAATCCGCAGATGTTCCAGTTCAACCACCTGCTGCGGGCCCTGTTCCAGGCCGACCGCAAGGTGCTGGAAGAGAACTTCCGCATCGATTTTAAAGACCTGGGCGCGGGCCGCTGGTCGCTGGTGCTTACCCCAAAAACGACGCCGCTGGACAAGATTTTCGCCACCCTCGATCTGGGCGGCGCGACCTATCTTGAGACGATCCGCCTGAACGACAGGCAGGGCGACCGTACCGATATCGCCCTTTCAAACCACCAATTGACGCCCGCCAGCCTGACCGATGACGAACGCCAACGCTTTGCCGCACCGTAAATCCCTGCGCCCGGCGCTGCTGTGGGCCACGGTATGTCTGGTTATGCTGGGCGTGCTGCTGTCGCTGCTGCCCGGCGCGCGGCTGAACAGCAGCGTGCTGGCCATGCTGCCGAAGCAGACGCTGGGGGCGATCCCTCCGGCGCTCAACGACGGGTTTATGCAGCGTCTCGACCGCCAGCTGGTCTGGCTGGTCAGCCCCGGCAAAGAACCCGATCCGCGCGTGGCGCAGCAGTGGCTTGAACTGCTGCACAGCAGCGACGCGCTCCGCGAGGTCAAAGGCCCGATGGACGCCGCCGGGCAAAAGGCCTGGGGAGAGTTCTTCTGGCAGCACCGCAACGGGCTGATTGATCCGGCCACCCGCGCCCGCCTGCAAAACGGCGGAGAAGCGCAGGCGCAGTGGATTTTATCCCAGCTCTACTCCGCCTTCTCCGGCGTCAGCGGTAAAGAGCTGCAAAACGATCCGCTGATGCTGATGCGCGGCTCGCAGCTCGCCCTGGCGCAAAACGGCCAGAAGCTGCGGCTGATGGACGGCTGGCTGGTCACGCAAGATGAAGCGGGAAACTACTGGTATCTGCTGCACGGCGAACTGGCGGGCTCGTCATTTGATATGCAGCAGACCCACCGGCTCGTGACGACGCTTAATGCGCTGCAACAGACGCTGAAAGCGCGTTACCCGCAGGCGCAGCTGCTTTCGCGCGGGACGGTGTTCTACAGCGATTATGCCAGCCAGCAGGCTAAACGCGACGTCTCAACGCTGGGCATCGCCACCCTGCTTGGGGTGTTCCTGCTGATCGTGGCGGTGTTCCGCTCTCTGCGCCCGCTGCTGCTGAGCGTGCTCTCCATTGCCATCGGCGCGCTGGCGGGCACGGCGGTGACGCTGCTGCTCTTTGGCGAACTGCACCTGATGACGCTGGTGATGAGCATGAGCATCATCGGTATTTCGGCCGACTATACGCTTTACTACCTGACCGAACGGATGGTGCACGGCGCGGAGCTCTCTCCCTGGCAAAGCCTGGCCAAAGTGCGCAATGCGCTGCTGCTGGCGCTGCTGACGACCGTCGCCGCCTACCTGATTATGATGCTGGCCCCCTTCCCCGGGATCCGCCAGATGGCGGTATTTGCCGCGACGGGGCTGAGCGCCTCCTGCCTGACGGTGATTTTCTGGCATCCGTGGCTGTGCCGGGGTTTGCCGGTGCGCCCGGTTCCCTTTATGGTCCTGATGTTGCGCTGGCTGGCCGCCTGGCGACGCAGTAAAAAACTGTCCGTTGGTCTGCCCGTCGCGCTGGCGCTGCTCTCCGCCGTGGGAATGAGCACCCTGAAGGTGGACGACGACATCGCCCAGCTGCAGGCGCTGCCGAAAGATATTCTGGCGCAGGAGAAAACCATTACCGCCCTGACCGGCCAAAGCGTCGATCAGAAATGGTTTGTGGTGCACGGCGCTTCGCCCCAGCAAACGCTGGAGCGGCTGGAAGCCTTTACTCCCGCGCTGGCCGGGGCGCAAAAAGCGGGAGATCTCACCCGCTGGCGCACCCTGCCACTGAACTCGCTGGCCCGCCAGAAAAGCGACCTTGCGCTGCTGCGGGACGCCGCGCCTGCGGTGACGAACGTGCTGAAAAGCGCAGGGCTTAACGCCGTTTCCCCCAATCTGGACGCCATGCCGGTCAGCGTGGACGCGTGGCTTGAAAGTCCGGCCAGTGAGGGCTGGCGTCTGCTCTGGCTGACCCTGCCGGGCGGGGAAAGCGGCGTGCTCGTGCCGGTGGATGGCGCAAAAAACAGCGCGGCACTCGGTGAGCTGGCCGCGCGCCATGACGGCGTCGTCTGGGTGGACCGCAAGGCCAGCTTTGACAGCCTGTTTGCCCTCTACCGCACGCTGCTGACGGGGCTACTGTTTGCGGCGCTGGCGGTGATTGCCTGCGGGGCGATGCTGCGCCTCGGCTGGCGCAAAGGGCTGATAAGCCTGGTGCCGTCCGCACTGTCGCTGAGCTGCGGGCTGGCCGCGCTGGCCGCAACGGGCCACCCGGTAAATCTGTTTTCACTGCTGGCGCTGGTACTGGTGCTCGGCATTGGCATTAACTACACGCTGTTCTTCAGCAACCCGCGCGGTACGCCGCTGACTTCGATGCTGGCGATTACCCTGGCCATGATGACCACCCTGCTGACGCTGGGCATGCTCGTCTTCAGCGCCACCCAGGCCATCAGCAGCTTTGGTATTGTGCTGGTGAGCGGTATTTTCACCGCCTTCCTGCTGGCACCGCTGGCGATGCCGGATAAGAAAGAGAGAAAACGTAAATGAACGCTGTTTATCGCGCCGTCGCGCTGGCCGCGGCGCTGCTGCTGGCAGGCTGCAGCCATTCGACCGATACCAAAGAGACGCGGCCTCAGGCCTGGCTTCAGCCTGGCACCAAAGTCACTCTGCCGCCGCCCGGCATCAGCCCGGCGGTAAGCTCCCAGCAGCTGCTGACCGGCAGCTTTAACGGGCAAACGCAGTCCCTGCTGGTGATGCTCAACGCGGATGCGCATAAGGTCACGCTGGCCGGCCTCTCTTCCGTGGGCATTCGCCTGTTCCTGGCAACGTACGACGAGAGCGGTATTCATACCGAGCAGTCGATCGTCGTGCCGCAGCTGCCGCCCGCCAGCCAGGTGCTGGCCGACGTGATGCTCAGCCACTGGCCGATTAGCGCCTGGCAGCCGCAGTTGCCGAAGGGCTGGACGTTAACGGACAATGGCGATCGGCGCGAGCTGCGTAACGCCAGCGGCAAGCTGGTGACGGAGATTGTCTACCTCCAGCGCAAAGGCAAGCGCGAGCCGATCAGCATCGAGCAACACGTATTCAAATACCACATCACCATTCAATATCTGGGTGACTGAGATGATTTATATATCCGCTGTTGGCATGGTCAACGCGCTGGGCAACTCGCCTGATGAAATTGCCGCCAGCCTGGCTGCGGGCGTGGCGCCGGGCATGCACGCCCGGACCGGCTGGCTGCAGGGAATGCCCGAAGCGGTACTGGGCGGGGTGGAAGGCGAACTGCCGCTCATCCCGGACACCTTCTCTGCACACCGCACCCGCAACAACCAGCTGCTGCTGGCCGCGCTGGCGCAGATTCAGCCCGCCGTTGACGAGGCCATCGCCCGCGTTGGTCGCGACCGGGTGGCCGTGGTGCTGGGAACCAGCACCTCCGGGCTGGATGAAGGCGATGAGCACGTGCGTCTGATGACCGACGGCGAGACCAGCACGCGCTGGCAGTATCCGCAGCAGGAGCTGGGCGATCCGTCCCGCTTTCTCGCCAACTGGCTGCAGCTTGAAGGCCCGGCTTATACGATCTCCACCGCCTGCTCCTCCAGCGCGCGGGCGATGATCGGCGGCAAACGCCTGATCGAAGCCGGGCTGGTGGATATCGCCATTGTCGGCGGAGCAGACACCCTGAGCCGGATGCCCGTGAACGGCTTTAACAGTCTTGAATCCTTCTCCCCCACGCTCTGCGAGCCGTTTGGCCGGGACCGCCGGGGGATCACCATCGGTGAAGCGGCGGCGCTGATGGTATTAAGCCGGGAGCCCGCGGACGTGGCGCTGCTCGGCACGGGCGAATCCAGCGATGCGTACCATATTTCCGCCCCGCATCCGCAGGGCGACGGGGCGATAAGGGCTATCACTCAGGCGCTCAGCGAAGCGGGCATGCAGCCGGACGACATCGGCTACATCAACCTGCACGGCACCGCCACGCCGCTCAACGATCAGATTGAATCACAGGTGGTTCACGATCTCTTCGGGGAAAGCGTGCCGTGCAGTTCAACCAAACACCTTACCGGCCACACGCTGGGCGCTGCCGGCATTACCGAAGCGGCTTTGAGCTGGCTTATCCTGACGCGCGATCTGCCCTTGCCGCCGCAGGATTTTTCCCGCTACGCTCCGGACGAGACGCTGGTGTCGTGCGGCCTGCTGCACCAGCGCACCGCCCTGAAAAAGCCGGTGATTTTGTCTAACTCGTTCGCGTTTGGCGGCAATAACGCCAGCATTCTGCTGGGGAGAACGTCATGAGCTATCTATCACCCGAAGCCTATTTGCCGCACGATGCGCCCATGATGCTGCTGGGGTCCGTTGAAAATGTGACGGATGACATGGCGGTCTGCCGCGTGGCGGTTGACAGGCAAAGCGTGCTGGCGCCGTTTCTCAATGCCGATGGCGACCTGCCGGGCTGGTACGCGCTCGAGCTAATGGCGCAGACCGTTGGCGTCTGGTCGGGCTGGCATCGTCAGCAGCAGGGGCAGGGACATATCGCGCTGGGCATGGTGCTCGGCGCGCGCGAGCTGGTCTGCGCCAGCGGGCGTTTCGCCAAAGGCTTAACGCTGGACATTACCGTTAAGCTGCTGATGCAGGACGAACGCTTCGGCAGTTTTGAATGCACGATTTGCGCAGGTGAAGAGACGCTGGCCACGGGCCGGGTCAATACCTTCCAGCCGAGTGCAGAAGAATTAACATCGCTTTTTAATCAGGGATCCCACGCATGAGTCGTTCCGTACTGGTCACAGGGGCCAGCAAAGGCATTGGTCGCGCCATCGCCCGCCAGCTTGCCGCTGACGGGTTTACCGTCGGCGTGCATTACCATCGTGATGCCGCAGGCGCGCAGGAGACGCTGGACGCCATCACGCAGGCGGGCGGCAGCGGCCGTTTACTCTCGTTTGACGTAGGCAACCGCGAGCAGTGCCGTGAAGTGCTTGAGCAGGAAATTGATGCCCATGGCGCATGGTATGGCGTGGTCAGCAACGCCGGAATTACCCGCGACGGTGCCTTTCCGGCACTGAGTGAAGACGACTGGGACAGCGTGATCCACACCAATCTCGACAGTTTTTATAACGTCATACACCCCTGCATTATGCCCATGATCGGCACCCGTCAGGGCGGGCGCATTATTACCTTATCCTCCGTCTCCGGCGTGATGGGCAACCGCGGCCAGGTGAACTACAGCGCGGCCAAAGCGGGCATTATCGGTGCCACCAAAGCGCTGGCGATCGAGCTGGCAAAACGCAAAATCACCGTGAACTGCATTGCGCCAGGGCTGATTGATACCGGCATGATTGAGATGGAGGAGGCCGCGCTGAAGGAAGCGATGTCCATCATCCCAATGAAACGTATGGGCCAGGCTGAGGAGGTCGCCGGGCTGGCAAGCTATCTGATGTCGGATATCGCGGGCTATGTCACCCGCCAGGTCATTTCGATTAACGGAGGAATGCTATGACGCGTCGCGTGGTGATTACGGGCATGGGCGGCGTCACCGCCTTTGGCGAGAACTGGCAGTCCGTTTCCAGCCGGCTGCTGGCGTATGAAAACGCCGTGCGTAAAATGCCGGAATGGCAGGTTTATGATGGCCTGCACACCCTGCTGGGCGCGCCGATCGACGATTTCGCGCTGCCGGAACACTATACCCGCAAACGTATTCGCGCTATGGGCCGCGTGTCGCTGATGTCGACCCGCGCCACCGAGCTGGCGCTGGAGCAGGCGGGGCTGATTGGCGAAGCGGTGCTCACCAACGGGCAAACCGGCATCGCCTACGGTTCTTCGACAGGCAGCACCGGCCCGGTCAGCGAATTCGCGACCATGCTTACCGAAAAGCACACCAATAACATCACCGGGACAACCTACGTCCAGATGATGCCGCACACCACCGCGGTGAATACCGGCCTGTTCTTTGGACTACGTGGCCGCGTGATCCCAACGTCGAGCGCCTGTACCTCCGGCAGCCAGGCGATTGGCTACGCCTGGGAGGCAATTCGCCACGGGTATCAGACCGTGATGGTCGCGGGGGGCGCGGAAGAGCTTTGTCCGTCTGAAGCGGCGGTGTTTGACACGCTGTTTGCCACCAGCCAGCGCAACGACGAACCCAAAACCACCCCCTCGCCGTTCGATACGCAGCGCGATGGTCTGGTGATTGGGGAAGGCGCAGGCACCCTGATTCTGGAGGAGCTGGAGCACGCCAGAGCGCGCGGGGCCACCATCTACGGTGAGATCGTGGGCTTTGCCACCAACTGTGACGCGGCCCATATCACCCAGCCGCAGCGTGACACCATGCAGATATGCATGGAGCAGTCGCTGGCGATGGCGGGGTTAAGCGCCCGGGATATGGGGTATATCTCCGCGCACGGTACCGCCACCGACCGCGGCGATATCGCCGAAAGCCAGGCCACGGCCGCCATCTACGGTGACAGCGTGCCGGTTTCTTCGCTGAAGAGCTATTTTGGCCACACGCTGGGGGCCTGCGGCGCGCTGGAAGCGTGGATGAGCCTGCAGATGATGCGCGAAGGCTGGTTTGCCCCGACGCTCAATTTAACGCAGCCGGATGAGCAATGCGGGGCTTTAGATTATATTATGGGAGAAGCCCGTCAGATTGACTGCGAGTATCTGCAGAGCAATAACTTCGCGTTTGGCGGCATCAATACCTCGATTATCATTAAACGCTGGGCGTAACTATGTACCGGTTTGTACTGGGAAAAATTTCCACCCTTTGCGCGGACCCGCTGGCGTCAACGCTTGCAGATAAGGCACCTCAGGGTGCACGACAGGCCTCCTGGCTGGCTGGCCGGACGCTGCTCGCCAGAACATTATCCCCTCACCCGCTCCCCGACATCATTTACGGCGAGCAGGGGAAGCCGGCTTTTGCGAAGGGGGATCCGCTGTGGTTCAACCTGAGCCATAGCGGTGATGATATCGCCCTGCTGATGAGCGATGAAGGCGAAGTGGGCTGCGATATCGAAGTGATTCGCCCCCGCAAGAACTGGCAGGCGCTGGCCAACGCCGTTTTCAGCCTGACAGAGCATGACGAGCTGGAGCGTGAAGCGCCCGAGGAACAGCTTTCTGCCTTCTGGCGTATCTGGACGCGCAAAGAAGCGATTGTGAAACAGCGCGGCGGCAGCGCCTGGCAGATTGTCAGCATCGACAGCACGGCGCAGTCGCACTCGGTCAGCCAGCTGCAGCTCGGTTCTCTGAGCCTTGCCGTCTGTACCTCGACCCCTTACACCCTGACCGCCGAGTCGATTATTCACGTCGGGGCAGGAAAATCACCAGTACACCCAGCATAATCAACGCGACGCCCAGCAGCCCATGCCAGGAGAAGTGCTCCCCCCAGCCGGGCAGCAGGATTGCCGCGCCCCACACCAGGATATAGCTGAGGCTCAGCAAGGCATACGCTTTGCTGAGCGCCATGCGATGCAGCGCCAGATACCAGCAGCCCATGGAGGCAACGTATCCCGTTAACCCCAGCAGCAGCGCGCCCGTGCCGGACGAAACGTGCCACAGCGAGGAGATAAACGTCAGAAAATCGCTGACCGGCGGCAGAGCCTGCATGGCATCGCGCAGCAACAGCTGTGCGGCGCTGACTAACAGCACGCTGCATAACGCCCAGAACGCGCCTTTCACAGGCTTCCTCCCAGCACGATAATCCCCATGATAATGAACCCGACCCCCAGCCAGTGGTGCATAGCAACGTGCTCGCGCCAGAAGACCTTCGCCGCAAGCGTCACCCAGACAAAATTGAGGCTCAGCATAGGGTAAGCTACGCCGACGGGCAGGCGCTGCAGCACCACCAGCCAGACCAGCATTCCGCAGCCCAGCGCCAGCATCGCCAGGCCAAGCCACCGCATGATGTGCGCGCCACGCCGTCCGCCTTTCGCCGGACGGGTAGCCTGTTTCTGGCACAGCTGTCCCGCGCAGCTCAGCAGGCTTGCCAGTATGAGCCAGGTCCAGGTCATCACTTCGGCAGATACTCCAGCAGGGCCAGACGCCCCTGGATATAGAGATTGTCCGGCTGCGGTAAATTCGCCTCTGCAATATCGTCACGTTTAGACATCAGCATCACCAGCGACACGCTTCCCTGCTTACGATGCGTTGCCAGCCACTGCGCGAAGTCGTCTTCACTGACAAAGCGATCTTTCGCATCGGGATAATCCAGCCCGTAGCGCAGCTCGCCGCTCTGAGCAAACAGCGTGATGTCACTGCGCTTCAGCTCCCACGCCAGGCCCGCGGCCACGCCAACGTTATTGGTCAGCACAAAGCGGCTGCCCTGTAGCGGCTCGCGCACGGTATCAACCAGCGACTGCGGCTGTTTGGAATCCACCACCAGGTTCGGAATGGCAAAACCAATCAACAACGCCAGGCCCGCAGGACACAGCGCCGCCAGCCACCAGCGCCGCTGGCTCTGCCGCAGCGTAAACCAGCCTACCGCGCCCCAGATAAGGAACGCCACCACCGCGCAGAAGACTTTATACAGTTCGACCGACGTCCAGACCGGATGCTTAGCCAGCCCCCACGGCGAGACCACCAGCGCCGCCACCACGCCGATAGCGCCAAACGCCAGATTAATGCCGCCGTTAATGCGTAACGCTCTGGCCCCTTTTTCCGCCGCGAGGCAGGCATAGCGCGCCATCAGGATAGCCAGCGGGGCAAAACAGGGCAGGATATAGGTCGGCAGCTTGCCTTTAGCGATGCTGAAAAACAGCAGCGGCATCACCACCCAACCCAGCAGGTAGAACCCGCCGCCCGCGTTTTGTCTGTCATTCCAGCCAAGACGCAGCGCGCCTGGCAGCAGCGCCAGCCACGGCAGGCTGCCCGCGAGCAGGAACGGCAGGTAATACCAGAACGGAGCTTTATGCTGCGCGTCGCTCTGGGCAAAACGCTGAATATGCTCAACCCAGAAGAAGTAGCGCCAGAAATCAGGCTCGCGGTGCGCAATGGCCAGCCCCCACGGCAGAACAATCAGCACGCAGCTCAGGACCGCGAGCCAGCCAAAAATCAGCACCTCTTTCCAGCGCTTTTGGGCAATCACCCACGGCAGCACGCCGATCACCGGTACCGCCAGCGCCAGGAAGCCTTTGGTCATCACCCCCATCCCGCAGGCCAGCCCAAGCAGCACATAGCCGCCCGCTTTTCCGGCCACGGTGCGCGCCTGTGAGGCGAGCCAGAAGCTGCACATCGCCGCCACCAGCCAGAGGGTGACGATGGGGTCCAGCACCGCATAGGTGCCGATGCCATACACCAGGAACAGAGTCAGGAAGATCAGGCCGGAGAAAATGGCCGTACGCTTATCCCGCCAGAGTCGCCAGGCCATCCAGATCACCAGCAGCGCCGCGAGTCCGGTGGAGAAGATCGACCCGGCGCGTACGGCAAAGTTCGTGTGCCCGAACAGCCATTGTCCGATAGTGTTGATCCAGTAGCCGGCAATCGGCTTTTCAAAGTAGCGCAGCCCGAGGAAATGCGGGACAACCCAGTCACCCGATGCCAGCATTTCGCGGCTGATTTCCGCATAGCGCGTTTCATCAGGCTGCCAAAGCAGGCGAATATCGACCGGAATGAAGTAATAAACGATAAACAGTGCGAAAAGCGCTACGCCATAACGGGCTGTTTTCATGGAGCCGGACTCACGGTTTGTTGATAGGCAAGCCAGCCTTCCCGGCCAGCCAGTTCATTACGGACCACCTTGCCCACGGGCAGGGTGCTGAGGTCGTCCGGCAGCAGCTCGCTCATCGGACAGAACGCAATGCCTTCCCGGGCGGCCATGGTCAGCAGTTCGTCGAAATCATGCTGATACGCAATCCCTTCCACTTCGGCATGGATGGTATAGACCGGCGTTCCGGCGTCACGATGGATGCGGTCCAGAATGTAGCGATTAAATGCTTCCGCCTTCACCTCGCGCCCCACCACTTCATCCCACGTAGGAAGCGTGACCGGAATTTGCACCGTACCGTAGCGATTTTCGCCCAACAGCGGCAAAAATGGCCCGGTTCCACGACAGTCGCTGTTGTAGCGAAACGCGAAATGCTCTTTGGCTTTGACCACCCGCTGGTCGGCACGCCATCCCGCCACGGCGGAGCAGCGCACGGGCTGACCGATGATGGCCTCAAGTTCCAGCATTCCACGCTCGACCTCACGGGACAGGCGCGGGATATCCCAGACGCCCGCCCACGCCTGCCAGGCGTGATGATCCCAGGCATGCAGGCCGACCTCGTGTTGCTGCGCCGCCGCGCGGATAACCGCTTCATTACCCGCGCCGATGCGTCTGCCGGGCCAGGCGGTGCCGGCCAGCAAAATATCCCAGCCGTAGAGGGATGCCGCGCGCGAGCGCAGCATTTTGAACAGAAATGCCGGTTTAACCAGACGCCATAAATGGCGTCCCATGTTGTCAGGCCCCACGCTGAAGAAAATGCTGGCACGCACGCCGTGCCTTCTCAGCAGTTCCAGCAGTCTGGGCACGCCGTCACGCGTTCCCCTGAAGGTGTCGACATCAATGCGTAAACCGACTTTTTTCATGAGGCCTGTTCCGATAGCTCCACGGTGCGCAGGAAGAAGTCGAGCGTTTCATCAATGGTCTGCTCCATCTTCACCGTCGGCGTCCAGTTCAGGCAGCGCTTCGCGTTGCGGATGCTTGGCTTACGGTGCTCGACGTCCTGGTAGCCCTTACCGTAGTAGCTGCTGCTTTCCACTTCGCGGAAACCGGCAAACGGCGGGAAGCGATCGCGCAGCGGGTGGCGCTCAAAGCTGGCCAGCAGCATCTCTGCCAGCTCGCGAATGCTCGCCTCGTTTTCCGGGTTACCGATGTTAATGATCTCACCGTTGCAGCGGTTATCTTTGTTCTCAATGATGCGGAACAGGGCTTCGATACCGTCGCTGATGTCCGTAAAGCAGCGTTTCTGGCTCCCACCTTCAATCAGCTTGATAGGCGAGCCTTCGACCAGGTTCAGGATCAGCTGAGTGATCGCGCGGGAGCTGCCGATTCGCGCCGCGTTCAGGTTATCCAGACGCGGACCCATCCAGTTAAACGGACGGAACAGGGTAAAGCGCAGACCCTCTTTCTCGCCGTAGGCCCAAATCACGCGGTCCAGCAGCTGCTTGGAGACAGAGTAGATCCAGCGCTGCTTGTTGATCGGCCCGACCACCAGGCTGGAGGCATCCTCATCGAAGTTTTTGTCGGTACACATGCCGTACACTTCAGAGGTGGACGGGAAGATGATGCGCTTGTCGTATTTCACGCAGTCGCGGATGATCTTCAGGTTCTCTTCGAAATCCAGCTCGAACACGCGCAGCGGGTTACGGGTGTACTCGATTGGCGTGGCGATGGCGACCAGCGGCAGAACCACGTCGCATTTTTTAATGTGATATTCGATCCACTCGGAGTGAATGCTGATATCCCCTTCCACAAAGTGGAAGCGCGGGTTGTTGAGGAAACGGCTGATGGCGTCAGAGCCGATATCCAAACCGTAAATCTCGTAGTTATCGTCTTTGAGCAGACGTTCGGTCAGGTGGTTCCCGATAAAGCCGTTCACGCCGAGGATCAGCACGCGCGTGCGGCGCTTGATGGCAACCACCGGCGCGCTGGTGATCAGCGCCCCAGCCACCAGCCCCAGAGACTGCGCCAGCTGCGTGCCCTGAACGTACAGGCCGTTGTCGGTCTGCCCGGTGACGATCTCCAGCGCCTGCTCGCCGCAGCTCACAATCAGCGGGGAGACGGAGACGACGGTGCCCGGCTTAGCGGCCGGGATATCGTCACGCACGCGGGATTTCCAGACGATAAATTTGCTTACGCCCGCAAAGCTGTACGCGCCCGGCCACGGGTCGGTCACGGCGCGCACCAGGTTGTGCAGCTGGCGGGCGGGTTTATTCCAGTCCAGGCGACCATCTTCCGGCGCGCGGCGGCCAAAGCAGCTGGCCTTGCTTTCGTCCTGCTCGGTCTCGCTGAAGGTGCCGTTGAGGATGGCTGGCAGCGCGTCACGCAGCAGGCTTTGCGCCGCGGTGCAGAGTTTATGATGCAGCTCAAGCGCGGTTTCATCCGCGTCGATTGCCACGCGCTGCTGGGCGACGATGGCCCCGGCATCTGCGCGGCGCACCATGCGGTGCAGCGTCACGCCCGTTTCCGTTTCGCCGTTGACCAGCACCCAGTTCAGCGGCGCGCGGCCACGGTAGGCGGGCAGCAGAGAGCCGTGAAGGTTAAACGCCCCTTTTGCGGCCAGGCCTAAGATCTCGTCGCAGATCAGGTTGCGATAGTAGAACGAGAAGATGACATCAGGTGCGAGCGCGCGGATGCGATCCACCCACAGCGGGTGGTTGACGTCGTCCGGAGCATACACCGGAATACCGCGCTCGGCGGCGATACGCGCCACGGAGCCGAAGAAGTGATTCTCTCCCGCCGCGTCCGGATGGGTAAAGATTGCAGCAATGTCATAGCCCGCTTCCAGCAGGGCCAGCGTGCCCGCGCACCCCATATCGTGATAGGCAAATACAACGGCTTTCATGGGTGGTTTTCCTCTTGAGATGCTTTGTGTTCCTGACGGACAACACGTTGAATAAAGTAGCGCGGACGTGCGCGAACATCGTTATAGATACGGCCTATGTATTCACCGAGCAGGCCCATTCCGACGAACTGGGCGCCGATGAACATAAACAGCACGGCAAAAAGCATGAAGACCCCTTCCGCCGCCCACTGCGGGCCAAAGACCAGCCTCAGCACCACCAGCAGGACGGACAGCGTAAAGCCGGCCAGGGCGATGATGCTGCCGAACACGCTCAGCAGGCGCAGCGGCGTGGTGGTCAGGCAGGTGACGAGGTCGTACATCAGATTGATGAGACGCATAAAGCTGTACTTCGATTCCCCGTGCTCGCGCTCGGCGTGCAGGACCGGAATTTCCGTTGCCTTGCGGGCAAAGGTGTTGGCGAGGATCGGAATAAAGGTGCTGCGCTCATGGCAGTGCAGCATGGCGTCGACAATATGGCGGCGGTAGGCGCGCAGCATGCAGCCGTAATCGCCCATTGCTTTACCGGTGGTGCGCTGAATAAGGCGGTTGATGGTGCGTGACGCCAGCTTGCGGAACAGGCTGTCCTGGCGGTTCTGACGCACCGTGCCGACCACGTCATAGCCTTCATCGGCTTTCGCCACCAGGCGCGGGATCTCCTCCGGCGGGTTTTGCAGATCCGCGTCCAGGGTGATAATCAGATCGCCCGTAACGTGGCTGAACCCGGCCATAATGGCGGAGTGCTGGCCATAGTTACGGTTGAGCAGCACGGCGACAATATGGCTGCCTTCGGCCTGGGCGGCTTCGGTCAGCATCAGCGCGGAATCATCACTGCTGCCGTCGTCCACCAGCAGAATTTCATAGGCTTTGCCCAGCGTATCGCAGGCTGCCGTGGTGCGGCGGATCAGCTCGGGCAGGCTCTCCTGCTCGTTATAAACTGGGATGACCACAGAAACTTTTTGTACAGGCGGTGCGCTGAACATATCAATGTCCTGCAAGCTGATGGAGCGCGGTAATGACGCGGGTTGTGTCGTCATGAGTCATGTCCGGGAAAAGAGGGAGAGAACAAATACGCGCGCTGTTCCATTCCGAATTCGGAAGAGATACATCAGGAAAACGCTCGCGGTAGTATTTTTGGGTGTGCGCCGCGCGGAAATGAAGGCCGGTGCCGATGCCTTGCTCCTTCAGCGCCGCCATCAGGTTGTCGCGTGAGATCCCGCAGCGCGCTTCATCAACGCGAATAATAAACAGGTGCCAGGCGTGAACGTGCGGCCATGACGGAATGCTCAGCGGCTGGAACGGCGTATCGGCAAGCTCGCGCAGGTAGCGTTGCGCGATTGCCTCGCGGCGTAGGTTGGCCTCTTTCAGCTTGCCCAGCTGTACCAGCGCCAGCGCGGCGTTGATATCTGCGAGGTTGTACTTAAAGCCCGGGGAGATCACTTCGGCCTGCGGCGCGCGGCCGTGCGTCTGGCGGTCATAGGCATCCACGCCCAGGCCGTGGAATTTCAGGCTGCGGATCCGCGCGGCAAGCCGGGCGTTATCCGTGACGACTAAACCACCTTCCGCGCAGGTCATGTTTTTGATGGCGTGGAAGGAAAAAATCGCCGTGCCTTTCCAGCCCACGTGACGGTTCTTGTAGTACGTTCCGGCGGCATGGGCCGCGTCTTCAATCACCGGAATACCGTGACGCTCACCGACGGCATGAATGGCGTCGATATCACACGGCGCGCCGGCGTAATGCACGGGAATAATCGCTTTGGTACGCGGGGTAATGGCGGCTTCAACCGCTTCCGGCGTCACCATCAATGTCTCTTTGTCCACATCGATCATGACCGGCGTGGCGCCCAGCAGCACGATCATATTCAGCGTGGAGACCCAGGTTTGGGAGGGGGTAATGACCTCATCGCCCGGACCAATATCCAGCGCCATCAGCGTGACGTGCATGCCCGCCGTCGCCGAGCAGACGGCAATCGCGTGCTGGTTCCCCGTCAGCTGACAAAATGCCGCTTCAAGTTCCTGATTTTTAGGCCCTGTGGTGATCCAGCCGGAGGTTATAACCTCCTGCAACGCCGCTAATTCCTCACTGCCCATCGACGGGCGGGAAAAAGGCAAAAAATCACTCATCATTAATTTCCTTGCAATAAGAATGGCACGCGCTTGATATTAACCAATTACTTTTTCGTTTATTTCAACGAACCATAAACTCATATCAAGGTATCGTTCATTTCTTAGGGAAAAATTAAGATGCGTAATTAAGATGTAACTAAATCAATATTAATTCATTTATAAACAATAGCTTATGTAATTAAGAATTATTTATTTCGTGATCAAACTCAATTTTTACAAAATGTTATTTTAAACCAAACATCAACAAACAAAAAAAATCCCGGTTATTTCTTTAAAAGCAGAAATAACCGGGAACTTTTCTTTTTAGTTAATTGTCGCGCTTATTTTAAGTTATCGGGAAAGTTTTTCGGTAACTCGCTGGCCGCGCAGGCAATCACGCTTTCGTTGTTCGCACCGCAGTCGCGTACAAAGGTGATGGTGGCAAATTCGTCAATCACTTCTGTTGGATATGCCGGCCCCGCATCGCGATAGCTGTTCATCAGCGGAATATGGTCGTTCTGGAAGCAGACGGTTTTTTCCGGGTTGTTCATGACCCAACGCGGGAAGAAGATGGTGCCGTGGAACAGTTTGTCGCCCAGGTTCACAATCAGGCTAACGTCCGTACCGGTTGGCTCGGTCCAGGAGATTTTATAGATGCTCTCCCCTACCCGCACGATGTAAGCCTGCTGATCTTTAACCCAACGGTTCGCCACCAGACCGCTGTGAATACGGTAGTCGAGAGTAGTCTCGTTTTTGACGTAAATTTCGTAATTCCAGCCGTTGTCATAGGTATAAACCAGATGTTTGCCAACGAAGCCGCTTAAGTCGTGTTTGTCTAATGTGTTCATAAGATGTCTCCTTCGTTTTGATGAGACGATCTTAAGCCTTCAAAAAATGAATGAATAACGCTATGTTTTAATCAAATTCATCCAAATTTTAGATAAATTATGCACAAGACGACGCTGGAACAGTGGGCTTTACTGGAAAAAGTGGTGGATGCGGGCAGCTTTGCCAAAGCTGCGGAAGAAACCCACCGCAGTCAGTCCTCGGTGAGCTATAACCTGTCGCTGCTGCAGGAGCGGCTGGGCGTGGCGCTGCTGGCGCCGGAGGGGCGCAGGGCGGTGTTGACCCCGGCCGGTGAACTGCTTCTCGGCCAGGTGAAACCGCTGCTGAAAGCGTTTTCGTATGTCGAGACGCGCGCGGCGACCCTTCGTAACGGGATGCGCACGCGGCTGGACCTGGTGGTGGACTCGATTTTCCCACGCCGCCGCCTGTTCGCCATTCTGCGTCAGTTCCAGCAGCAGTATCCGCAAACTCAGGTCCGCCTCACGGAGGTGCTGGAAAATACCCGCGCCGATGCCATGAACAACGAGGCCGATGTGATGGTTTTAACCCGCCGCCAGGACATTACCGGGCTCGGCGAATGGCTGATGAACATTGACTTTGTCGCCGTGGCGCATCACCGGCATCCCCTCTTTAGCCTCGACGCGCCGCTGAATGATGAGATGCTGCGCCCGTGGCCGCTAATCCAGATTGCGGACAGCCAGAACGCCGCGCGGGCTGCCGGCGAGTCGTGGACGTTCTCGACCATCGACGCTGCCATAGAGGCGGTCGTCTCGCAGGTCGGCTACGGCTGGCTGCCAGAGGAACGCATTCAGCCCCAGCTGGAACAAGGCGTACTGAAACTCCTCCCGCTGAGCCACGGCGTTCGTCGGGCCACGCCGCTGCATCTGATCGTGAAGCGCACCCTCGCCCCGCTGGATGAGCAGGTTGAAACCCTGCTGCGCCTTTTTAGCCAGGAGCCCTCATCATCACCTGCTACGCTTTAAGGTCCGAACGTTAAAACGATAAGGAGCTGATGATGAAAATCGACTTTGCGGGGAAAGTGGCCTTGGTCACCGCCTCAACCGGCGGGATCGGGTTTGCCATTGCCAGAGGCCTGGCAGAAAGCGGCGCGGAAGTGATCGTTAATGGCCGCAGCACCGACTCGGTGAACAAAGGTATTCAGCAGCTACAGCAGGTTGTGCCTGGCGTGCAGGTGCGTGCCGCCATTGCCGATCTCAGCACCGCGGAAGGGGTTGAATCGCTGCTGAAGGTCGCAAGCGACGTCGATATTCTGGTGAACAACGCCGGGATTTACGGCCCGCAGGATTTCTATGGCACCGACGATGAAACCTGGGAGCGCTACTGGCAGACCAACGTGATGTCCGGCGTGCGCCTCTCCCGCGCCCTGCTGCCGGGCATGGTGAAAAAAGGCTGGGGCCGCGTGGTGTTTATCTCCTCCGAGTCAGCCTGCAATATCCCGGCAGACATGATCCACTACGGGGTGACCAAAACGGCACAGCTTTCGCTGGCGCGCGGGCTGGCGAAGTTCGTGGCGGGAAGCGGCGTGACGGTGAACAGCGTGCTGCCGGGCCCGACGATGTCCGACGGTTTCGCTGAAATGATGAAAGATGAGATCGAGAAAACCGGTAAATCGCTGGAGCAGCTGGCGAAAGAATTTGTCATGACCAACCGCCCCAGCTCGGTTATCCAGCGCGCCGCCACCGTTGAAGAGGTGGCTAATATGGTGATTTATGTCTGTTCGACGCAGGCCTCCGCCACCTCGGGCGCGGCATTGCGCGTCGATGGTGGCGTGGTGGATGACATTATTTAATGTCGTCAGGCAGCGCTGCCCGCGACACGACGGGCGGTAATGTAACGATCCTGCCAGTAGTCATCAGTCAGGGTTGATACCGTTACGCCCTGGCTGCTGGAGGCATGAATAAACTGGCTGTTACCGATATACACGCCAACGTGCCTGCGGTTCGGGCCCGTCTGGAAGAAGACCAAATCTCCCGCCTTCAGACGGTATTGCGCTACCTGTACACCGCGATGGATCTGCTCGCTCGTCGTGCGCGGCAGATAAAGATGCGCCGCATCGCTGAACAGATGCTGCATAAGCGCGGAGCAATCCACTCCGCGGTGCGTGGTGCCGCCCCACTGATAGTGAGTCCCTTTCCATTTCTGGTATTGATCCAGTATCCGGGAGCGGAGTGGGCCTGTCTCCTGGTGAAGCAGGGCCGACTTCACCGGCGATTCCGCAAATGTGCTATCGGCGGAGATCATCGATGCGGGCAACTGAAAACTCAGTGCGGAAAACGAAGCAAAACTTAACGTGAGGATTGAAATAAGCGATCTGAATGTCATATCTAAACAGGAGCTAAGAGTGAATTTATCCTTACCTGTGGGGGCCAACGTTCCCCCGAAATATCTTTCGATGTGGCGATAATATAGACTGCTCACTTTTTCACCAATCATTATTGAGGCCAAAATTGGACTCACTTTCAGATCGCAAGATTGAGAAAAAAAAGGGTGGTGATGTAAGGACTGTTCAGATAAAGCAGGTAAACTGATCGACAGAATGTGTAATTCAGCTAAGACGTATTTATGACCAATATGATTGCCGACGAGACGGTGGCGAAATCCAGCGTGCTCTCTGTCTTTGACTTTGACGGGACGCTCACGCACCACGACAGCTTTATCCCTTTCCTGCGTTTTGCCTTTGGGAAACGCTACTTTGCGGGTCGTCTGGTGCGCATGGCGCTGCCCACGCTCCACTGCGTGCGCCGCAAGCTGACGCGTGATGAGCTGAAGGAAGTGCTGATTAAAACGTTCCTGACGGGCGTGGACGAACACTGGCTACGCCAGCAGGCGGAAGGCTTTTGCGAAAAATACTGGAACAAGCTGATGCGCCCCGAAGGGGTTCTGGCGGTGGCGGCTGAGGTAAATTCCGGCGCGGAAGTGACGATCTGCTCTGCGTCGCCGGCGCTGGTGCTCCAGCCGTGGGCGGACAGGCTCGGCATTAAGCTGATTGGCACGCAGCTGGAAGTGAAGGACGGCAAGCTGACGGGACGCATTACGGGCAATAACTGCCGCTGCGCCCAGAAAGTGGCGAGGCTGGAGAAGGTGTATGGCGATCTGAACGACTATCATCTGCGAGCCTGGGGCGACACCCGCGGCGACCACGAACTGCTGGCCGCGGCGCAGGATCCACACTGGCGGCACTTCCATCACCCACGCAAGCGCCGGAATTCACCGATTAAGGGTTAGGTGCGGTCTGTTGCCCTCACCCCAGCCCTCTCCCACAGGGAGAGGGAGAAAAGCGGTGCATCAGGCCTCACGTTTCCCCGGGAACATCACGCTCGCAATAATCCCCAGCGCCAGCACACCTAACACCACAAACAGGCTGGCCGTCGCGCCAATGCTGTAACCGTGGTGCCAGAAGTGATCGGTCGCATTCAGACCCAGCTTGAACGCCACGAAGAACAGCAGCAGCACCACCGCTTTCTCCAGGTGCACTAGATACTGCTTGAGTGCTTCCAGCACAAAGTAGAGGGTACGCAGGCCGAGAATGGCGAACATCATGGCGCTGTAGATAATCAGCGGCTCGCGGCTTACCGCAATAATCGCCGGTACGGAGTCAAACGCGAACATCACGTCAGAGAGTTCCACCACCGCCACGCAGAGCAGCAGCGGCGTTGCATAGCGCTTCGCCTTCTTCACGCGGCCAACCGTTACGTCCTGGTTTTCCGGCTTTTCAAGCTCCGCATCCACCTCTTTCTGCGTCAGGATAAACGCGTTGCTGCTGATTTTGGGCCAGACGGGATAGAAGCGTTTCACCAGGCGATAGGCAAGGTGACCCGAGTAATCTTCCACTTCGTCACTCTCTTCATTGCGCTTGAGCATCATCACCGCCGTCCAGCCGACGACCAGCGCAAAAATAACCTCCACGTACGGCCCCAGGCTCAGCAGGCTGGTGCCGATCGCCACGAAAATACCGCGGAAGACAATCGCCCCCAGCACGCCCCAGTAGAGCACACGGTGACGGTACTTATCCGGCACGCCGAACCAGGCAAAGATCGCCATCATCACGAACAGGTTATCGATGGAGAGCACCTCTTCCAGCGCGTAACCGGTGAGGAACAGGCTCGCCATCTCGGCGCCGTGGTGGATGTACAGAAAACCGGCGAAGGCCATCGCCATCGAGAACCAGAAAACGGACCACATGGCCGCACTTTTCAGCGAAACAGGTTTATCGTGACGGTGCATGAAGAGGTCGATAAACATCGCCCCAACGGCCATCACCACAAAGACAACAACGGTTTCAGTCGGAAAACCGAGATGAGCAGAAGCCATGAATCTATCCTTAACCTTCATCTGCGCGCTGGCAGAGGCAACGTTTGCAACAAAAAAAAGAAAACGCCCGTATCACCGGGCAAGAGAATAATAATAACACTTCTTGACGCCAGCCCGGCAATGTAAATGTGATGTTAAAAGTGCCAGGATTTCTCTTACGTCTTCCGGGAAGGCAACGTGTTCTTCCGGAGATTATTCTTTCATTATTATGAAAGTTTTATTATCTGAGCTGAACCTGACATACGGCAAGTAGTAAATAAGCCGTAAAATTCTCACACTGAATTGCTGATAAAACCCTGATAAAAACAACCTAACTCATTGATTTTAAAACAACCAAAGACAAATCATAACGTTCTCACTTTATTTTTTTTAAACGCTTGTTAACCTGACCCAGAAAAATATTCAGACTTCTTGTGATGGAAGTTTTTCACATGGACTGGTAAGCGATGATGAATATCCACCTTAATGTTTCATATTAGCGGAATATCCACATCCCGTGACCACAACAACGCTTTCGAGTGACTAACCCGAAATAATACTGTTCTACCTTTTACACACTGAGGAATATTTTAAAAAATGAATAAATCCGTTATTACCATGGGATTTTTATTGGCTGCAATTGCCAGTCCTTCCAGCCATGCAGCGCCAGGTAAAGGCGCAGGGACCATTGAATTCACGGGTATGATTACCGCGAGCACCTGTGATGTCGATATTAACGGCCAGGGGGGGAACCCAACGATCGATATGGGTACCATCTCGTCTTCAGCATTTAAAGAAAAAGGTGACGTTGCGGGTATTCACCGTATCCAGATAGAACTGTCTAACTGCGATACCGCCGTCCTTAAATCAGCCGGAGCACGATTTGGCGGTGCCTATGATGCTAATGATAATAATCTGCTCGCGCTTAAAACCGGTGGCGACGCCGCAACGGGTTTGGGTATTGAATTCCTGAATGAAGATGGAACATCGTTAAAACTGGGCGACAACCCGAATAAATTTGTTCCTATTACCGGTGATGGCACCTCGGGGGCAGCCACCCTGCTGTATTCAGCCCGTTATAAAGCATCCCTGGATGCTGTGACCGCCGGTAAGGCAGATGCGGTTGCGGATTACACCATTATCTATAAATAAATCATTCAAATCAGTTCCGGGCAATGAATAACAGCCCGGAACGCAAGGACGTTTTATGTTAAGGAAACGCTATCTGACGCTGCTGGCTCTGCTCTTTGGCTCTTGTATGTCACACGCCAGTGTGACCTTATCTAATACGCGGGTGGTATATCATGCGGACAAGAAAGAGAGCAATATTACAGTCAGAAATAATACTGCCAGCCCGTTCCTGGTACAGAGCTGGGTACAGGGCAAAGATTCACAGGGCACCAAAGCCCCGTTTATTGTGACGCCACCGCTTTTTCGCATGGATGCAGGTAAGTCCAACGCGCTACGTATTATTTATGACGGCGCGCCTTTACCGCAGGATCGCGAGTCGCTTTTCTGGATCAACGTAAAATCGATCCCCTCCTCTTCCAGAGAGGATATTAATAAACTGCAGATAGCGGTAAATACCCGGATCAAATTATTTTATCGTCCGTCAAATTTAATGGATGAACCCACGGATATTAGTAAGAATGTGCAATGGTCTGTTAAAAATAACGAACTCATTGTACGCAACAACTCGTCTTATTACATTTCCTTTGCGGAGGTGAAGATCAATAACAAAGCATGGTCAGAGATTGACATGCTCGCGCCTAAAAGCAGCACAACATTCACGCTCAGGAACACGCTTTTGAAAAACAATGCCACCGTACAATGGAAATATATCAATGATTACGGCGGCAACAGCCAGTTAATCACACAAAAAATAGAATAACGATTTTAAAACAATAACCTCACAGGGGTATTTTTTCATGACTATATTTTGGGGCATTCGTCCAGCGCTTTGCTTTGCCTGGATATTACCCAGCGCATTATACGCCAGTGATTACTTCGACCCGGCCTTTCTGGAAACGGGTGGCGCGCCGCGTACCGCCGTCGATCTTTCTCTCTTTGAGAACAAAGAGAGCCAGACACCCGGCGTTTATCGTGTTGACCTGTTTATTAACAATAAAATGTTCGACACGCGCGATATCACGTTTCGACTCGAAGAGAACGCGCAGCATAAAAATATCCTCGCACCGTGCCTCAGCGAGGAGACGCTCCAGTCGTTTGGTGTTAAAACGGCGGCATTCCCGTTGCTCCGGGACGATACCCAGGGCTGCGCGAATCTGTCGGCGATCCCTCTCGCAAGCAGCGAATTTGACTTCAGCGAGCAGGCGTTAAGGCTCAGCATTCCCCAGGCGGCCCTGGACAGCCACGCTCACGGCTACATCGATCCTGCGCGTCGGGAACAGGGTATTCCAGGCCTGATGCTCAGCTACAACTACAGCGGCGCCACGTGGACCTCGCACAACGGGACGGGAACCGATAGCCAGTACCTCAGCCTGCGTCCGGGACTGAACGTTGGACCCTGGCGTTTACGCAATTTCTCGACCTGGAGTAACAGCCAGGGACAAGCTGGGCGCTGGGAATCGGTTTATACCTATCTGCAGCGTGATATCAGCACCCTGAATAGCCAGCTGATTGTCGGAGATAACAGTTCTACCGCAGAAGTCTTTGATAGCACCCCGTTTCGCGGCGTTCAGCTTTACTCGGATGAACAGATGCTTCCGGGCAGCCTGCGAGGCTATGCGCCGGTGATCCGCGGTATTGCTCGTACTAATGCCCAGATCACTATTTTTCAGAACGGCTACAGCATTTATCAAAGCTATGTCCCGCCCGGTGAATTTGTCATCAACGATCTTTACCTCGGCAGCAGCGGCGAGCTGAAAGTTGTGGTGAAAGAGGCGGATGGCAGCGAACAAGTCTCTTTAGTGCCTTACGCGTCGTTAGCGGTTATGCAGCGGGAAGGGCAATACAAATATGAAGTCATTAGCGGCAGCTATCGTTCCAGCAGCAGCGATGCTGAGAGTGCCCTGTTTTCACAAGGGAGCCTGATTTACGGTCTGCCGTGGGAAACCTCGATATACGGAGGCATGCAGGCCGCCAGTCAATATCAGTCCCTGCTTTTTGGCATGGGTAAAAACATGGGCGATTTTGGCGCACTGTCATTTGATATTACCCAGGCCTGGGCCACCACTAAACAGGCAGAGAAAAACCGGGGACAGTCGCTACGCCTGCGCTATAACAAAAATCTGCTGTCTACCGGCACTAACGTTGCGATTGCGGGCTATCGCTACTCGACGTCCGATTTCTACACGCTCGGTGAAACCCTGAGCAGCTATCACTCGCAACCCTCGCGCCTGGATCGACGCCGTAGCCGTACAGAACTGACGCTAAACCAAAACCTGGGAGAAAACCTCGGCTATCTCTCCGCCATGCTGGTCAGCGAGGACTACCACACGAGCCAAAAACGCACGACCTCCGCCACGCTGGGCTATGGCAACAGCTGGAACGGGATCAGCTATAGCCTGAATTACAACCACTATCTGAACGTGACAAAAGAGGATAACCAGCGTCTCTATAACCAGGACAATCTGTTCAGCCTGAGCGTGAGCGTCCCTCTGGACAAATGGCTCCGCTCCACACGTGCCGGTTACACCTTCTCTGCGGCGGAAAAACGCTCGCCAGGCCACAGTGTTTCCCTGAGCGGCAGCGCCCTTGAGGACAATAACCTGAACTGGAGCGTACAGCAGAATATTAACCCAGGGAGCCAGGCAAACAGCAGCGATGCCTCGCTTAGCTATAACGGACGCTATGCGCAGGTTGGCGCCGGGTATGGCTATAGCCGGGACGCGCAGCGGCTGAATTACAGCCTGCGCGGGGGCGTGCTGGTTCATCCTCATGGCGTCACGCTGGCGCAGTCGCTGGGTGAAACGGTCGCTCTGGTTGAAGCGCCGGATGCCGCAGGTGTCAGCGTCCGTAACCACACTGGCGTGCGCACCGACCCCTGGGGCTATGCGGTGGTGCCTTACCTGACACCTTATCAGGAGAGCAATATCCAGCTTCGTCCCGATACATTACCTGACGATGTCGAGCTGGAAAGTAACAGCCATAAAGTCGTTCCCACCCGGGGGGCTATCGTTCGGGCACGTTTCACCACGGCGGTGGGTAAACGCCTGATGATGACGCTGAAAGATGCGCAGGGCAAACCCGTTCCGTTCGGTGCCATTGTTTCTCAGAATACAACCACCAGCATTGTGGGTGATGAAGGCAGCGTATTCCTCACCGGGATGGCAGAAAAAGGGACGTTAGACGTGAGCTGGGGTAAGAAACCCGATCAGCGTTGCCAGGTTCACTATCAGCTTTCTGGCAAGGAACCCACGATTAGCGGAATTGTGCAGTTAACGCAGACCTGCAAATCATCCGTTAATAAATAAAGGAATTAAAAATGAAAAAATTAACGTTACTCGCGTGCCTGGCAGCAGGGGGATTGATGGGCGCGCCAGCTTATGCTGATGTTGTAGGAAGCTGCTGGCCGACATCAACCGTATCTGGCCAGGCGCACAAGTTTGATATTATCGAAAACCTTACTGCTGACGACGTACCCGGCACAACCCAATCCACATGGAATAATAAAGGTAATTTTAATGGTATCTGCCTCTGTCAGGACTCCAGCGTGCCAGAAAGTATCTTATTTCGATTTACCAGTACGAAACTGGGCACAGGAGGCGGCAAACGTAACGCAGACTTTATCTATTATCCTCTGGATGCGGAAAAGGGTATTAATATCGGTATAAATGTCGTTCTTGGTGGCGAGGATGAATTGCGGTATATCCCGGTTGATTTGAGTAATACCGCCGGTGTTGATAATGGACGTCCTGCGACAAATAACTGTGATGATAAAAACGACCATACTCTGTTCGCAACCGGCTCCAGCGGGACTGTCTCTCTGGAATTAACTAAACCGCTTCCTTCAGGCCGCATTGATATTCCTATGCAGGAATTAGTGACCATTTTTGCCAAAAAACAGACGGGGAGTTATGACACCTCCAGACCTTTTGTCACACTTAATTTCCAACTGTCAATTGATATTCCACCACAATGCATGATTAATGACGGGCAAACCATCAAGGTCCCGTTTGGCAGTATTACCGCGAATGAATTTAAGCCCGAGGCCACCGGTAAGCAAAAAAGCGTGGATATTCGTGTGACTTGCAAAAATCCTGAAGATGAAAGCAAGGTGAGTATTAAGTTCCGCGCGTCCGATTTTAATGGCTCTGGTTTTATCAAGACCCATAATGATGAAGGTGAGCGCAATGATTTAGGGATAAAACTTGAACACAACGGGAATAAAATTGATGGCAACAGTTCGGCCGTACCAACGCAGGAGGGGAATGTCACTATTATAGCAACACCTGTCCAACAAGGAGAAAAGTCTCCACAACCGGGAAAATTTGAAGCCACATCCACGCTGGATTTCGAGTTTAAATAAAGAAAAAACTTAATACAGCGTAGAAACCTCTTATTTCCCGGCAACACATAGCGCTATACAAATGAGTTGCCGGGTATGAAAAATGGATTTGTATAAGGATATATACTATGAAACTCAAAACGAAAACGCGTGTAGCGCTTTGCGTTGCAGCTTTATCAGGTACTGGTATCACGGCATCACAGGTTATCGCCAGCGATATCGAGCCTTATTCTGTCCCTGTATCTATTAAGGGTGAAAAAGAAAAAGACTATTTCGGTATGACGATGACCACGATCGGTAAGTTTTCCGATAAGGACAATGGTTCGCATATCGCGGGTGAAGATATTGTCATTACGGCCCCCTGGGGGGATGGCGCAAAAGGGATCGCGTACGTCATTTTCGGGACTTCCGGTGGGAAACCCATGCAGCAAGTCAATAACGTAGGTGAATTCGATCCGCAAAACGCGCTTAAAATTATCCACAGCAATAAAGCGAATAAGCCTGGCTCAGTGACGACAAAATGGATGGGCGTCGCGGTACGTAAAATAGGTGATATTAACGGCGATGGATATGATGATTTAGTCATCGCCTCCCACTGGCATGATCAGGTCTATATTATCTGGGGCGGACCGCATCACCGTACCGGCGCGCGTCTTTCTAATCAGATTGACCTCAATGATATCGACAACGGCGACGCTCGCCTGGGTATTCGCATCCGTACGGTGAATTCTTCAGGCAATGCGAATACCGGCGGCTGGTTTGGCGCCGCGGTAGGCCCAATTAAATATAAAAATTCTGCCGTGGCTAACAAGATGGTCGATCTTGCTATCGGCGATATCGAAGGCACGGGCGGACGCGGCGGCGCCATCATTATCTACGGCGCTCAAAAGCCAGGCGATCAGTGGCAAAACATTGATATTAAGCGCAACAACCTGGGCGACTGGGAGATCCCTGCCGCGACCGGTGCCTATATTCGTCCGCAGATGACCGCCACCAACGGTCCGGATAAACCCCTTAACTACAACCTTGGGCAGCAGATCAGCGATGTCGGGGATATTAACGGCGACGGCTTCAGTGATTACCTGATCGTCGACCCGGAATCGGTCAATGAAGGCCGTAAATCAGAGAACAGCGGCACTGATGGACGCGGCACGGCCTATCTCGTCTACGGCAGCAGCTTCAACCAGGGGAATCTCGACATCGCCTCGCTAAACTCGACGCAGGCAACCCGCATTCACGGTATGGGGGCGGCTTTCCTGGGTGGTCAGTCCGGCGGAGGTGAAGGAAGTAACGATCATAGCGCGTATACGCAGGATAAGCCCAATAACGGCACCATTACGCCACTAGGTAATTTCCTGAATGCTCACGCTAACGCTTTTGCGATTAGCGCCCCTGCCGACATGGGTATTGATAAAAAACGTTCCGGGCTGGTCTGGATTATTAAAGGTAAGGCCGACGGCAGTAAGCTGCCATCGTCTCTGTTCCTCGATGCGGCGCACACCCGGCTGAACTACAACAAAACATTTAGCGTACACGATGGCTATGCTATTTACGCCGACAGGCCTGGCAGCAAGCTGGCAGGGTTCGGGAACAGCATTCTCGGTAATGTGGACTTGAACGGCGACGGTAAAAAAGACCTGGTGATCGGCGATCCGAATGCGGTGAACGGCAGCGGCACGCAGGTGGGTGCCGTGTATGTCATCAACGGCGGTAAAAGCCTGGATGACTACGCTGACGATGAAGAAGGCATGATCAATATTAATACGCTGGTGAGAGAAGGCGTTGCGAAAGTCTACTGGGGTAAAAATCAGTATGAAAAATTCGGCGCGTCCATTGCGGCCGGGAGCTTCAATGGCTTCACTCAGGACAGTCTCGCCATTGGTTCTTACCGTGATAACACCTGGACGGGTAAGGTCACCTTCCGCATTGCGGATTACGCGATACCGGATTAATGCTTACATCATCTGAATGGGCAACACCGCCGGGGAGGAGACTCCCCGGCAATTTATTGCGCATTTTGCAGCGCCTGCGCGCACGCCCAGGCGCTCGACCACGCCCACTGGAAATTGTACCCGCCGAGCCAGCCGGTTACGTCCATTACTTCGCCAATAAAGTAGAGCCCCGGCACGTTGCGCGCTTCCATCGTGCGAGAGGAGAGCTCATTCGTGTCGACACCGCCCAGCGTCACTTCCGCCGTGCGATACCCCTCGGTACCGTTTGGCTGTACGCGCCAGTTCGTTAGCGTATTCACCAACGTCTCCTGCTCGCGGCTGTTAAGCTGCTTGAGCGACACGTCGGGGATCTGCCCCAGCCCCTGCAAACACTCCACCAGACGCTTCGGCAGCTGCATCGCCAGGGTATTTTTCAGGCTCTGATTCGGGTGTGCGGTGCGCTGTTCGTTGAGGAACGCGTCCAGATCGCTGTCCGGCAGCAGATTCACCGAGACAAATTCCCCCGGCTGCCAGTAGCTGGAGATTTGCAGGACCGCCGGGCCGGAGAGACCGCGGTGGGTAAAGAGCAGGTTTTCGCGGAATACCGTCCCGTCTTCGGCGGTAATGACGGAGGGAACAGAGACGCCGGACAGCGTCTGAAGCTGTTCCAGCAGCGGCTTATGCAGCGTGAACGGCACCAGCCCGGCGCGGGTTGGCAGCACCTTCAGGCCAAACTGCTCGGCAATCTTGTAGCCGAACGGTGACGCGCCCAGCCCGGGCATCGACAGACCGCCGCTGGCGATCACCAGGTTATCGGCGCTGACGGTGTCACCATTCAACTGCAGCGTGTACCCCTGCTCGTCGCGGGCCACCTCCAGCACTTCAGTGCGCAGGCGCATCACTACCCCGCCCTTTTCGCACTCGGCCACCAGCATATCGACAATCTGTTGCGCGGAGTCGTCGCAGAACAGTTGCCCGAGCGTCTTTTCATGCCACGCGATGCCATGCTTACCCACCAGGTCGATAAAGTCCCACTGGGTGTAACGCGCCAGCGCAGATTTGCAAAAATGGCGGTTCTGGCTCAAATAGGCCGCGGGTTCGACATAAAGATTGGTGAAGTTGCAGCGCCCGCCGCCTGACATCAGGATCTTGCGGCCTGGCTTTTTTCCGTTGTCCAGCAACAGCACGCGACGACCCGCCTGTCCGGCCATCGCCGCACAAAACATACCCGCCGCACCGGCGCCAATAACCACGGCATCAAACCTTTCCACGTCAAAACCCTCTTCGTTAACTGCCGCGGATTGTAAAGTTTCCTCTGTGGTCACACCAGCGTAAAAAGATATTACAAAGCCATTCCATTGAAATTTAACGATTATCCTTTCAGGCACTTTTCCCAAATCAGGTGGTATGTCAAAAAAAGTCTATATTTCACTTTGCCCGTTGCGCATTTGTCCTGGATAATGCGCCGCGTTCATGTCCTCAAAATGGCGTAACGTCCTATGCTACATTTGTTTGCCGGCCTGGATTTACATACCGGGCTTTTACTATTGCTTGCTCTGGTTTTTGTACTGTTTTACGAAGCGATCAACGGCTTCCACGACACTGCAAACGCAGTAGCAACGGTTATCTACACTCGCGCAATGCGATCGCAGCTTGCGGTTGTTATGGCGGCGGTATTTAACTTTTTTGGTGTCCTCCTGGGCGGACTGAGCGTTGCGTATGCGATCGTGCATATGCTGCCAACGGATCTGCTGCTTAACGTGAGTTCCGGTCATGGCCTCGCCATGGTGTTCTCAATGCTGCTTGCTGCCATTATCTGGAACCTCGGTACCTGGTATTTTGGCCTGCCTGCATCCAGCTCTCACACCCTCATCGGCGCGATTATCGGTATCGGGTTAACCAACGCCCTGATGACCGGGACATCGGTTGTTGATGCGCTGAATCTGCCTAAAGTACTGGGCATTTTCGCTTCTCTCATCGTCTCCCCTATCGTGGGTCTGGTGGTTGCGGGTGGATTGATTTTCATCCTGCGTCGCTACTGGAGCAACACGAAGAAACGCGCGCGTATCCACCTGACGCCAGCAGAGCGTGAGAAGAAAGACGGCAAGAAAAAGCCGCCGTTCTGGACGCGTATCGCCCTGATCATTTCTGCTATCGGCGTGGCCTTCTCTCATGGTGCCAACGACGGGCAGAAAGGCATTGGTCTGGTGATGCTGGTTCTGATCGGTGTCGCACCGGCGGGCTTCGTGGTGAATATGAACGCCTCGGGTTACGAAATCACCCGTACCCGTGATGCGGTCAACAACGTTGAAACCTATTTCCAGCAGCACCCTGAGCTGCTGAAAAAAGCGACCGGCGTTGACCAGCTGATCCCTTCTCCGGAAGCCGGTGCCACTACCGCGCCTGGCGAATTCCACTGCCATCCGGCTAACGCGATTAACGCGCTGGAACGTGCCAAAGGTATGCTGGGCAACATCGAAAGCTACGATAAACTGGCCGTTGAACAGCGTGGTCAGCTGCGTCGTATCATGCTCTGTATCTCCGACGTGACCGATAAAGTCGCGAAGCTGCCAGAGGTGAATGGTGACGACAAGCGTCTGCTGAAGAAACTGAAAAGCGATATGCTCAATACCATTGAGTACGCGCCAATCTGGATCATCATGGCCGTCGCGCTGGCGCTGGGTATCGGTACGATGATTGGCTGGCGTCGTGTGGCGACCACCATCGGCGAGAAGATCGGTAAGAAAGGCATGACCTATGCGCAGGGTATGTCCGCGCAGATGACGGCGGCAGTGTCTATCGGTCTGGCGAGCTACACCGGTATGCCGGTATCCACCACCCACGTACTCTCCTCGTCCGTGGCAGGTACCATGATTGTTGACGGCGGCGGTCTGCAGCGCAAAACCGTGACCAACATTCTGATGGCCTGGGTGTTTACGCTTCCGGCTTCTATCCTGCTGTCAGGCGGGTTGTACTGGATTTCGCTGAAGCTGATTTAATTGGCTGAAGGCGACAAAAAGCGGGTCAGGAAACTGACCCGCTTTTTTTATGCTCAGTGCCAAATCATCAACGCAATCATACTGACCACGACCAGCCCACACAGGGCGCTGGTTAAAATGAACTGACGACGCAGACGCTCGCAGCGACGGATAAACTCTTCATCGTGATGATCGCGGTAGCGCTGGTAGTAGATATACCCCACCAGACGCATCTGCTTGCTGGGCTGTCCATGCGAGGTGAAGAACCCTCCACCGTCCACATACTGATACAGCAACGGATCGCAACCACGAAGTACCACTAACAGCGCACGTAACGATGAGAAGTAGCGCGCCATATTCACTATGCAAACTACGCATAACGCCCAAAACAATGCGACGGTGCTAATCATACATCCTCCCCGGCGTCCGCCCACGAAGCAAGGCTCCTGAGCTACCGCACCCCAATGCCCTGACAGACAGTTCAGTGAAAGAATGACTAAAAGTCGATCCGGTTCGCGTTTTAATATCCGAACGGCTCATTAAATAGTGTAGGAGATCCGTTAATTTTTTTGCCACAAGGTTAATCGTTATCAACACCAAAGCTTGAAAAATATGTTTAACTGGGCCGTAATGAAAGCATCAGACGACGGCTTTCCCATTTAGTCATCGATAACTTAAGGAAGGAGTAACACTATGGCTTACAAACACATTCTTATCGCGGTAGATCTCTCCCCGGAGAGCAAAGTGCTGGTTGATAAAGCGGTATCTATGGCACGTCCCTACAACGCGAAAGTCTCCCTGATTCACGTTGATGTGAATTACTCCGACCTCTACACCGGTCTGATCGACGTCAATCTGGGCGATATGCAGAAACGCATCTCTGAAGAAACGCATCACGCGCTGAGCGAGCTCTCCACCAACGCGGGCTATCCGATCACCGAAACCCTGAGCGGCAGCGGCGACCTGGGTCAGGTGCTGGTTGATGCGATTAAGAAATACGATATGGATCTGGTGGTATGCGGTCACCATCAGGACTTCTGGAGCAAGCTGATGTCTTCAGCACGCCAGCTGATTAACACCGTTCACGTGGACATGCTGATTGTTCCGCTGCGCGACGAAGAAGACGAGTAAGTGCAAAAAAAGCGGCACTGAAAGTAGGCCGGGTAAGGCGAAGCCGCCACCCGGCTTTTTTTATTCCGGCGTACCCGAATAAATATCAAACCGATGCCCTTTCGTGGTCACCGCGTTGGTCGTAGCAACGTCCGCCAGCGGCGGCGCGTAATCCGGACGCTTCACCACCACCCGCTTCGTCGCGAGCTGACGAGCCGGCTCCAGCAGGCCGTCTGCGTCTAAATCCGGCCCCACCAGCGACTGAAATACCCGCATCTCTTTCTTCACCAGCGCGCTTTTCTGCTTATGCGGGAACATCGGGTCGAGGTAGACAACCTGCGGACGCGGGGTGATGTCCGTCAGCGCCGTCAGGCTTGACGCGTGGATAAGCTGCAAACGCTCCTGCAGCCACGGGCCGATTTCCGGGTCCGCATAGCCTCGCGTCAGCCCGTCGTCGAGCAGCGCGGCAACAACCGGATTACGCTCCAGCATCCGCACCCGGCAGCCCACCGACGCCAGCACAAACGCATCGCGTCCCAGCCCCGCCGTGGCGTCCACCACGTCCGGGAGATAGCTCCCCTTAATGCCGACCGCTTTGGCCACCGCTTCGCCGCGACCGCCGCCGAACTTACGCCGGTGCGCCATCGCGCCACCGACAAAATCGACAAAAATCCCGCCGAGCTTCGGCTCGTCGCGCTTGCGAAGCTCCAGATGTTCCGGCGTCATCACCAGCGCCATCAGGTTCTCTTCATCGTGCTCCAGTCCCCAGCGGGCCGCCAGAACAGATAAGGCGCCGTCTCCGGCGCCCGTTTCATCCACTAAGCAGATCTTCACGTAACAATCAGCCTTTGATCCCGTAATGCTCAAGCATCGCATCCAGCTGCGGCTCGCGGCCACGGAAGCGTTTGAACAGCACCATTGGCTCTTCAGAACCGCCGCGGGTCAGGATGCTGTCAAGGAACGACTGGCCGGTTTCGCGGTTGAAGATCCCCTCTTCCTCGAAGCGAGAGAAAGCATCCGCCGCCAGCACGTCGGCCCACAGGTAGCTGTAATAGCCCGCCGCGTAGCCGCCCGCGAAAATGTGGCTGAAAGCATGCGGGAAGCGGCCCCAGGTTGGTCCAGGAATAACGGCAACCTGCTTTTTAATCTCGGCCAGGGTTTCAAGGATTTTCGCACCCTGCTCCGGGCTGAACTCCGCATGCAGACGGAAGTCGAACAGGCCGAACTCCAGCTGGCGCAGAATGAACATCGCCGCCTGGTAGTTCTTCGCCGCCAGCATTTTATCCAGCAATTCTTTCGGCAGCGGTTCGCCGGTCTCATAGTGGCCGGAAATAAACGCCAGCGCGTCCGGCTCCCAGCACCAGTTTTCCATAAACTGGCTTGGCAGCTCGACCGCATCCCATGGCACCCCGCTGATACCGGCGACGCCGGCGGTTTCGATGCGGGTCAGCATGTGGTGCAGGCCGTGACCAAACTCGTGGAACAGGGTGATCACTTCGTCGTGGGTGAACAGCGCAGGTTTGCCGCTTACCGGACGGTTGAAGTTACAGGTCAGATAGGCGACCGGTTTTTGCAGGGAACCGTCTGCTTTACGCATCTGGCCCACGCAGTCGTCCATCCACGCCCCGCCGCGCTTGTTCTCACGCGCGTAGAGATCGAGGTAGAAGCTGCCGCGCAGTTCGTTTTTCTCGTCATACAGTTCGAAGAAGCGCACGTCCGGATGCCAGACGTCGATATCGGTACGCTCTTTGGCGGTGATGCCATAGATGCGCTTCACCACTTCAAACAGGCCGTTGACGGCTTTGTTTTCCGGGAAGTACGGGCGCAGCTGTTCGTCGCTGATGCTGTAGAGGTGCTGCTTCTGTTTTTCGCTGTAGTACGCGATATCCCACGGCTGCAGCTCGTCCACGCCAAACTCCGCTTTCGCGAAGGCGCGCAGCTGGGCCAGCTCTTTCTCACCCTGAGGACGGGCGCGTTTCGCCAGATCGGTCAGGAAGTCGAGCACCTGCTGCGGGTTCTCGGCCATTTTGGTGGCGAGGGATTTATCCGCGTAGCTGTCGAAGCCCAGCAACTGAGCCAGCTCGTGACGCAGGGCGAGGATTTCCGCCATCACCGGGCTGTTATCCCATTTGCCCGCGTTTGGCCCCTGATCGGAGGCGCGGGTACTGTAGGCGCGGTACATCTCTTCACGCAGGGCCTGGTTGTCGCAGTAGGTCATCACCGGCAGATAGCTCGGGATATCCAGCGTTAACAGGAAGCCTTCCTGCTCTTTCGCTTCGGCCTGGGCTTTCGCCGCCGCCAGGGCGCTTTCCGGCATACCCGCCAGCTCTGCTTCGTCGGTAATCAGCTTCGTCCAGCCCATGGTGGCGTCAAGGACGTTATTGCTGTACTGGTTACCCAGTTCGGACAGGCGCGCAGCGATTTCACCGTAGCGAACCTGCTTCTCTTTTGGCAGACCGATACCGGACAGTTCGAAATCACGCAGGGCGTTATCGACCGATTTTTTCTGCGCCGTGTTCAGTTCGGCATAATGGTCGCCGTCGCGCAGGTCGCGGTAGGCTTTGTAGAGCCCTTCGTGCTGGCCGACCCAGGTGCTGTACTCAGAGAGCAGCGGCAGGGTTTGTTCGTAGGCTTCACGCAGTTCCGGGCTGTTTTTCACCGAGTTCAGATGGCTCACCGGGGAGAAGATACGCCCCAGCACGTCGTCCACTTCGGCCAGCGGCTGACACAGATTCTCCCAGGTGTACGGCGCGCCCTGCGCAACCACGCTTTCTACCGCCGCGCGGCAGTTGTCCAGCGACTGGGTAACGGCTGGAACCACATGCTCAGGGAGGATTTTAGAAAACGGTGGCAACGAAAAAGGCGTCAGTAATGGATTGGTCATAAACGCTGTCCTGTTGAAATAGGTGAATGAAGCGCGCATCCGGCGCTGTGCATATTGTTTTCAGTAATGGGGTTAAGTGTAGAGGATTTCAATAGCTGCGCTTACCGGGCCTGCGGGTAATCTGTGCCGTTCTGCTGTAAACTGTGGCAAATCGTCAATTCAGCGGAATACCATTACCCATGCTCAGTTATCGCCACAGCTTCCACGCTGGCAACCATGCCGACGTCCTCAAACACACCGTTCAGAGCCTGATCATTGAATCGCTTAAAGAGAAAGAGAAGCCGTTTCTCTATCTGGACACCCATGCGGGCGCGGGCCGTTATCAGCTGAGCGGCGAGCATGCCGAGCGTACCGGCGAATACCTTGAGGGCATCGCCCGCATCTGGCAGCAGGACGACCTGCCCGCCGAGCTGGAGCCTTACATTGGCGTGGTGAATCACTTCAACCGCAACGGCCAGCTGCGCTACTACCCTGGTTCACCGCTGATTGCCCGCCAGCTGCTGCGCGAGCAGGACAGCCTCCAGCTGACCGAACTGCACCCGAGCGACTTCCCGCTGCTACGTTCGGAATTCCAGAAAGATAACCGCGCCCGCGTCGACAAAGCCGACGGCTACCAGCAACTGAAAGCCAAGCTGCCGCCGGTTTCCCGTCGCGGCCTGGTGCTGATCGACCCACCGTACGAAATCAAAACCGACTATCAGGCGGTAGTGACCGGCATCAACGAAGGCTACAAACGTTTTGCGACCGGAACCTATGCCCTGTGGTACCCGGTGGTGCTGCGCGCGCAGATTAAGCGCATGATCAAAGATCTGGAGGCGACCGGCATTCGTAAAATCCTGCAGATTGAGCTGGCGGTACGCCCGGACAGCGACCAGCGCGGCATGACCGCTTCCGGCATGATCGTCATTAACCCGCCGTGGAAGCTGGAAGCGCAGATGAACAACGTGCTGCCGTGGCTGCACAAAAAGCTGGTGCCAGCCGGAACGGGCCACGCCACCGTCAGTTGGATCGTGCCGGAGTAATTGCAGCCATCGGTGGAAACTATTGATTTCAGGTATACAATCGCGGCAATTCACGATTAAGGACAAAAGCTATGACTAAGCATTATGACTACATCGCAATCGGCGGCGGCAGCGGCGGCATCGCCTCCATCAACCGCGCGGCCATGTACGGCCAGAAATGTGCGCTGATTGAAGCCAAAGCGCTGGGCGGCACCTGCGTGAACGTGGGTTGTGTACCGAAAAAGGTGATGTGGCACGCGGCGCAAATTCGTGAAGCGATCCATATGTACGGTCCGGACTACGGCTTTGACACCACCATCAACAATTTCGACTGGGACAAGCTGATCGCCAGCCGTACCGCCTACATCGACCGCATTCACACCTCGTACGACAACGTGCTGGGCAAAAATAACGTCGACGTGATTCATGGCTTCGCCCGCTTTGTGGACGCGAAAACGATCGAAGTGAACGGCGAGACGATCACCGCCGATCATATCCTGATCGCCACCGGCGGCCGTCCGAGCCACCCGAATATTCCGGGCGCGGAATACGGTATCGACTCCGACGGCTTCTTCGAGCTGCCTGCCTTGCCTGAGCGCGTTGCCGTGGTGGGCGCGGGCTACATCGCGGTTGAGCTGGCTGGCGTGATTAACGGCCTGGGTGCAGAAGCGCACCTGTTCGTGCGTAAACACGCACCGCTGCGCAGCTTTGACCCGCTGATCGTCGATACGCTGGTTGAAGTGATGAACACCGAAGGCCCAACCCTGCACACCAACGCCGTGCCAAAAGCGGTCGTTAAAAACACGGACGGCAGCCTGACCCTTGAGCTGGAAGATGGCCGCAGCCAGACCGTTGATTGCCTGATCTGGGCGATTGGCCGTGAACCGGCGAACGACAGCTTTAACCTGGCGGTGACCGGCGTGAAAACCGACGAAAAAGGCTACATCGTCGTCGATAAGTTCCAGAATACCAGCGTACCGGGCATTTACGCCGTCGGTGATAACACCGGTGCGGTTGAGCTGACGCCGGTGGCCGTTGCGGCAGGCCGTCGTCTCTCCGAGCGTCTGTTCAACAACAAGCCGGACGAGCATCTGGACTACAGCAACATCCCGACCGTGGTCTTTAGTCACCCGCCAATCGGCACCGTCGGCTTAACCGAGCCGCAGGCCCGTGAGCAGTACGGCGACGACCAGGTGAAAGTGTATAAATCCGCATTCACCGCGATGTATACCGCCGTCACCTCTCACCGTCAGCCGTGCCGCATGAAGCTGGTCTGCGTGGGCCCGGAAGAGAAGATTGTCGGTATCCACGGCATCGGCTTCGGCATGGATGAGATCCTGCAGGGCTTTGCGGTGGCGCTGAAGATGGGTGCGACCAAGAAAGACTTCGACAACACCGTGGCGATCCACCCGACGGCGGCGGAAGAGTTTGTCACCATGCGATAATGCAGAAGCCCCTCTCCGGAGGGGCTTTTTTTATTCACATACATAAATCGTTGCAAAACGAATGCTCCGAAAAGAGTGATCTACCGCACATATCCCTCCACATCTACCGAAGCGAATGTCTACGCTTATAGGACGCCCGGAGAAACCTGTCTTCAGAACACATAACCGGAGGTCCCTATCACCATGTTCAACCAGAAACTACAGGCTACCGAGAACATCGAATTCGAGATTGCAGAAGAGCTGCGCTACGAGACCGATCCCTGCGAGTTAAAACTGGATGAGATGATTGAGGCGGAGCCGGAACCCGAAATGATCGAGGGTCTACCCGCCTCCGATGCCCTGACGCCCGCCGATCGCTACCTTGAACTGTTCGAACATGTCCAGTCGACGCGGCTGTTTGCGGACAGCAAAACCTTCCCCGACTGCGCGCCGAAGATGGATCCGCTGGATATTCTGATCCGCTACCGTAAGGTCAGACGGCACCGGGATTTCGACCTGCGCCAGTTCGTTGAGAACCACTTCTGGCTGCCTGAAACCTACAGCACGGAATATGTCTCCGACCCCGGACTGTCGCTGAAAGAGCACATTGATAGCCTGTGGCCCGTCCTGACGCGCGAACCGCAGGACCATATTCCCTGGTCGTCCCTGCTGGCGCTGCCGCAGGCCTATATCGTGCCCGGCGGGCGATTCAGCGAGACCTATTACTGGGATTCGTACTTCTCCATGCTGGGGCTGGCGGAAAGTGGCCGTAACGATCTGCTGAAGTGCATGGCGGATAACTTCGCGTGGCTGATCGAACGCTACGGCCATATCCCTAACGGCAACCGCACCTATTATCTCAGCCGCTCGCAGCCGCCGGTCTTTGCCCTGATGGTGGAGCTGTTTGAAGAGGACGGCGTACGCGGTGCGAAGCGCTACCTCGACCACCTCAAAATGGAGCACGCCTTCTGGATGGACGGCGCGGAGTCGCTCCTGCTTAATCAGGCCTACCGCAGCGCGGTGCGCATGCCGGACGGTTCATTGCTGAACCGCTACTGGGACGACCGTGACACCCCGCGCGACGAATCGTGGATTGAAGACGTGGAAACCGCCCGCCACTCGGGCCGTCCGCCGAATGAGGTCTATCGCGATCTGCGTGCGGGAGCAGCGTCTGGCTGGGATTACTCCTCCCGCTGGCTGCGCGATCCGGCGCGGCTCGCCAGCATTCGCACGACGCAGTTTATCCCCATCGATTTGAACGCCTTCCTGTTTAAGCTGGAGAGTGCGATTGCCAATATCTCGGCGTCGAAAGGGGATAAAGAGACGGCCGAGCTGTTCCGCCAGAAGGCCACCGATCGCCGCGCGGCGGTGAACCGCTATCTGTGGGACGAGGAGAGTGGCTGTTACCGCGATTACGACTGGCGACGCGAGCAGATGGCGCTGTTTTCTGCCGCCAGCATTGTGCCGCTGTATGTTGGAATGGCGACGCACGAGCAGGCAGAACGTTTATCTGACGCGGTAAAAGCGCGTCTGCTGACGCCGGGTGGGATTCTGGCAACCGAGTACGAAACCGGCGAGCAGTGGGATAAACCCAACGGCTGGGCGCCGCTGCAGTGGATGGCGATTCAGGGGTTCAAGCAGTACGGCAACGACTCGCTGGGGGATGAAATCGCCTGGAGCTGGCTGCATACGGTGAACCACTTCTACAAGACGCACCACAAGCTGATTGAGAAGTACCACATCGCCAGCAGTACGCCGCGCGAAGGGGGCGGCGGGGAGTATCCGCTACAGGATGGCTTCGGCTGGACGAACGGCGTGGTGCGACGGTTGATTGGCTTGTATGGGGAGCCTTGAGAGGGGTGCGATCTGGCCCCTCTCCCCTCCGGGGAGAGGGGGAAAACTTTAGCGAATCACCTCATAAATGGCGGTCTGAATAGACTGCCATTTTTTCGTGGTGGCATCCGGCTGTGACTGCGCGCGTCGCGTTGCCATCTCAAGATCGTGCTTCTGGCGCTTCACCACGGCCGGCACGGTGCAGAACGCTTTCAGATACTCTTTACGTATTGACGTCAGGGACTCGCCGTTTGACATGGCGTGGCTGAGCGTATTGATGAAACGACGACACGGCTTCTCTTCTGCCATGTTCTGCCGATAGCGCAGCATAAGCTCCAGAACGTCGTCATAGCCTGCCGACATCGCCTCTTCGGTCCATGACAGCTTCCAGTCCATCCCACCCTGCAAAAAGAGCAGCGCCACGCGGGTATCGTTGCGGTTAATCGCCGAACGGAAATTACTCTCGTCCCAGGTCACCCCCATGCGCGTCAGCGTCTCGCGCGAGGAAGGGGTTTCGCGCATCTCCTGCGGCGGAGCCGCCGCTTGCGCCGTATTTTCGGCCGCAGGCTGCGGTTTGCTGCTGGTCACCAGCCAGAAGCCGCCTACCACGATGGCAATCACCATCACGCCGACCGCTCCCCATAGCGCACCGGAGATAAGCTGCTCACGCTGTTCGGGCGTGCGCGGGGCGCGCTGGGTCGGCTTTTCAATCGTGTCGCGGACTTCAAACAGATCCCCACCGGTAACCCGATCCATTTTTTGCGCCTTTTCCCAGAACGCGTGCAGCTCGCTGGCATCCACCGCCATGAATCCGGCCGGGTTGACGCGCGTTCTCCCCTCCTCAAACGCGCGTTGAACCGGACGGGAGATCTGCATGTAGTAGTTATCCAGCAGCTGAATTTGCGCCGAACTTAACGTTTTCTGCACCGTAATGCTGTTGCGGATTTGCCGGATGTCGTCAAGGAAGGTTTGCAGCGTTTTGCGCGGCTCCACCAGGAGCGTCAGCATGGACGGGTCGTTAAACAGCGAGGCGTAATAACGGCTGAACTCTTTTTTATCCACCAGCATTTGCGCCAGTTCACTGAACATCATGCCGCTCAGGACATCGTTGATTTCGCCATGCTTCAGCCAGCGCCGTACGCGGTCAGCGTTAAATAAGGTTTTAAGATGATTATTGAGCCGCACCTGATCGGGCCAGGCCTGCTGAATGAGGCCTTTAATCATTAACTCAATTGCGCGTACCTGCTTGTGCGCCTGCTGTTGCTGGAGTTCGCTTCCCGGGGCCAGCTCGGTGCTGTAGGTCAGAAGCGGCTGCTGCAGACGAAGATGTTCCAGCGTAGTCACAAACCGCATCGCCGCAATAAGCTGGTTTTCACTGACATCCTGCCCGCTTTCGTACTGCGGGACGCGCTGCTGCAGCAGGCGCAGCTGCAGCGTAAATTCCGACATCTCGGCATCATTCAGGTTAAGCTTCTTCGCAACCGTAGCCCATCCCCCGAGCCCTAAACGCGCGCTGTCCAGCTGTTCCAGAAACCAGCGTGGATCTTTTCCCTCAGAAACATGTACATTCAGAAGAAGCAAGATTTCCACCGACGCCTGGCGAATGACCGCCAGACAGTGTTCAAACTGTTCGCGGATATGATGTGATGTGCTGAGAGTCATTGTTTTCCTTAAGCGACAGCGAAGACATCCGGAATGGGCACTAACGGCCGTTTTTCTTTTTATTTATACGCGCTTAACCATACCTGACTTTCTGTTGAAATAAAGTGACAACCCTAAAATCATTTAAAATGCTTCAGGAGAATCTTAATGCCAGTTTTAATGACCTCACGCCTGAACTGCTCACCCCTGCAGGAGCAAGACTGGCCCTTTTTTCTGGCGTTGCAGCAACACCCCGAAGTCATGCGCTTTGTGGCGGAGAACCGCCCCGTCGCAGCGATCCGGGAGGCGTTTGATTCGCGCCTGACGCCCTGGACGCCAGGCAGCGCGCACTGGCTGTGCCTCGTCGTACGTGATGCCCTCTCACAGGCCCCGCTGGGCGTTACCGGGTATATTCATCGGGAAGAAGATTGCGCCGAAGTGGGCTTTCTTTTTGCCCCCGAGGCGCAGGGCAAAGGTTACGGCTTCGAAACCCTGCAGGCGCTTTGCGATTACGCCTTTCATCAGGGCGGTATTCGTCGGCTCACCGCCACCGTCACCGCGGGAAACGTCGCCTCCAGGCGCCTGCTGGAAAAAGCCCGCTTCCAGCTGGAAGGCGAGCTACGTGAAAGCTATTACCTTTCCGGTCGCTTTCAAAATGACTGGTTATTTGGGTTATTACGGCAGGAATACCTGAACAATAATTCCTGATCAACAGCCATTTGGCGGATATTGCTCGTACCGCGATTCCTCTACAGTATCGCCATTAAGAGGAAACGAATATGAACGGTCATGCGCTAAATATATCTTCTGCCGCCATAGAATTAATAAAGAAACATCAAGGGCTTTCACTGGAGAAATATCGTGATGAAAAGGGTGTATGGGTTATCGGCTATGGGCATGTGATCCGCGAACGGGAAAATTTTCACGGCCTTATCACGCCTCTTCAGGCGGAATATTTACTCCATGAAGATATTCAGCTGTGTGAAACGCTGCTGCGGGAAAAGTGTATACATTCATTAACCCAGCAGCAGCATGACGCGCTGGTACTGATGATACTGAGTTTCGGCGTGACGTCTTCACTCCCGAAAGCGCTGCTTCAGGCCGTCGCCCGGGTGTAGTACATGGCTGCCTGGGTTCGGTTTTTTACCTCCAGCCGGCGAAAAAGCGCTTCCAGATGCGCTTTTACCGTGGCCGCACTGATGTTGAGATTGCGACCAATTTCTTTGTTTGATTCGCCCGCCGCCAGCAGCTTCAGCACCTCACGCTGACGCTCGCTTAAGGAAAGTAACGCCTGCGCTGACGATTGCTGGCTGACCCACTCAGCGGGAAAGCAGACCATCCCTCTGGACACGGAATCCAGCACGGCGGCAAACCGCTCAGGGTTAGCGTTACGGGGGATAATAGCCATCACGTTTCGCTGCATGAGTTGTTCAACCCATCGGGTCTCTTTTTTTGCCAGAACCATCATCACCCGTACCGACGGGAAGCGATGCATAATTTCATCCAGGAAAGAACTCCCCTCATCCTGAATTAAATTGCCGTCAATCATGACGATAGCAGACGGTGACGCGGATATTTGCGTCCATAAATCGTCTGCCTGACAAGCCCCCGTTATATTTATTTCAGGAATTAATTTCTGCAAACCGTGTATCGCTCCATGAATAAATATCGACTGCCTGTCAAACATGATTACTCGCATCGTATTTCTCCCTCTGAGAATAGCGAAGGGGGATTCTACATAGGCGCTATTTAAGAAAAAACTCAATGAATGGAGAGGTTACAAATCCGCCAGTGGTTTTTATATTTACCCGCATTTTGACACATTCATTTTAAGGATTTCCTTAAGGGGTTCCCTCCCCTTAACATCAGTCATCACAGGAACATACCGCCTGATACTTCAATACGTTGCGCGTTCATCCAGCCAAGCTTATCGCTAAGCAGCGCCGCAATGGCATCCCCGATATCGTCCGGCAAACCTACCCGCCCCAGCGCCGTCTGCGACGCCAGCATCTGGTTAAGCTGCGCATTGTCGCGCACGCGCCCACCGCCAAAGTCGGTTTCGATCGCGCCTGGTGCGATAATATTGACGGAGATACCGCGCGCTCCAAGCTCCTTCGCCTGATAGCGGGTAAGCACTTCCATCGCCCCTTTCATGGCCGCGTAGGTTCCTGAGCCTGGCTGGGTGAAGCGGGCCAGTCCGCTGGAGACATTGAGGATCCGCCCCCCGTCGTTAAGCAGAGGCAGCAGGCGCTGCGTCAGGAAGAAAGGCCCTTTGAAGTGAATGTTCAGCGCCTCATCAAACTGGGCTTCCGTCGTTTCGGTATAGGGTGCGTATAAACCCGTTCCGGCATTGTTCAATAAATAATCAAATGTTTCGCGCTGCCAGACGCTCTTCAGGATCTCCTGAAGCTGTTGAGCAAAATTTTCGAAACTGGCGATATCCCCGACGTTGAGCTTTAATGCCGCCGCCTTGACGCCTTTTTCCTGAATTTCGCGCACAACTTCCAGCGCTTCCTGCTGGCTACGATTGTAGGTCAGGATAATTCCCGTGCCGTCTGCAGCCAGCTTTAACGCAGCGTTTTTACCTAAGCCGCGGCTACCACCCGTCACTAATGCGATACGTTCAGTCATCATAAACCTCGTTTTGGCTGTTATGGAGATTGAGAAAGAGCTTATTAGGTGATAGAAGATCAATAAAGATGGGTAATAACGCTTCACTGTTTCAGTGCAAACAACAATGAGCTTCATCTATGGATAAAATTCACGCAATGCAGCTGTTTGTTCGCGTCGCGGAACTGGAGAGTTTTTCCCGCGCGGCAGAGACATTAACGCTGCCTAAAGGCAGCGTTTCCCGACAAATTCAGGCACTGGAAAACCGGCTTGGCACCCAGCTACTGCACCGTACCACGCGCCGCGTCAGCCTGACGCAGGACGGCATGGTCTATTACGAACGGGCAAAAGATCTGCTGGCGAACCTGGATGAGCTGGACGGTATGTTTCAGCACGATCCCTCCAGCATCAGCGGAAGGCTGCGCGTGGATATGCCCGTTGGCGTTGCTCGAAATGTCGTCATCCCCAAACTGCCTGCGTTTTTACAGCAGTATCCGGGTATCGAACTGGAGCTCAGCAGCAGCGATCGTCTGGTGGATGTGGTCCGGGAAGGGTTTGATTGCGTCGTCCGCGTGGGTTCCCTGAAGGACTCAGGGCTGATAGCCCGTCCGCTGGGCAAGCTGTCGGTGATCAACTGCGCCAGCCCGGATTATCTGGCGCGTTTTGGCTACCCTGACACGCTGGACGATTTAGGCTCGCACGCCGTGATTCATTATGCCGCGATGCTGGGAAGCCGCCCTCAGGGCTTTGAATTTTATAACGGTAGCACGACGCAGTGGATAAAAACGGGCGGGGTGCTAACCGTCAACAGCACGGAAACTTACCAGGCCGCCTGCCTTGCCGGGCTGGGGATCATTCAGGCCCCGCGCGTTGGGGTGCGTGACCTGCTGCGCGCAAAGAAACTGATTGAGATCCTCCCGCAGTATCGCGCGGAACCGATGCCTGTCTCCCTGATTTACCCCCACCGGCGCAACCTCTCTCGCCGGGTTCACCTGTTTATGGAGTGGCTAACCGAACTCACAAAAGCTTACGTGGACTAGTCGCAAGCTATAATTCAATAACATCCAGCCAAACGAAAAAGGAAAAGACGCGTGACGCCGGAAAATAACCCGCAACGACCCACCCAACATTTAGATTATGAACCCATCAAGAAGATGGAAACCGAGCCGGAAGAGGCTAAAGCCCCTGGTACAGCCAGCAAGGCGCTGGGCACCGTCACCAGCCTGGCGGAGAGAATTCAGCAGTTTCCCATGGTTGCGCATCTTATACGTGCGACCGAGCGCTTTAATGACCGCATGGGGAACCAGTTCGGTGCCGCGATCACCTATTTTTCGTTCCTGTCGATGATCCCCATCCTGATGGTGTCGTTTGCTGCGGCCGGTTTTGTACTCGCGTCACATCCAACGCTGCTGCAGGATATTTTCAATAAGATCCTGAATAACGTCAGTGACCCGACCCTCGCCACCACGCTGAAAAGCACGATTAACACCGCCGTTCAGCAGCGCACCACCGTCGGGATCGTCGGTTTGCTCATCGCCCTTTACTCCGGCGTTAACTGGATGGGCAACCTCCGCGAAGCTATTCGCGCCCAGTCGCGCGAGGTGTGGGAGCGTAAACCGCAGGATCAGGAGAAAATTTGGGTTAAATATTTCCGCGACTTTATTTCGCTGATTGGCCTGCTTATCGCGCTCGTCGTCACGCTCTCCATTACCTCCGTGGCGGGCTCCGCGCAGCAGATGATTATTTCTGCGCTCTATCTTGATTACATCGAATGGCTGAAGCCCGCCTGGCGCGGCATCGGACTGGCGATTTCTATCTTCGCCAACTACCTGCTGTTCTTCTGGATTTTCTGGCGCTTGCCTCGGCATCGTCCACGTAAGAAGGCGCTGCTCCGCGGCACATTGATTGCGGCGATCGGCTTTGAAGTGATTAAGATCGTGATGACTTACACGCTGCCGTCACTGGTGAAATCCCCGTCCGGCGCGGCATTTGGCTCGGTGCTCGGGCTGATGGCGTTCTTCTACTTCTTCGCGCGTTTAACCCTGTTCTGCGCGGCGTGGATTGCCACCGCCGAGTACAAAGGCGACACGCGAATGCCCGGAAAAATACATCGTTAATTCCGCTCTCGGGCTGATATTTCAGCCCGACTCATCATTTCAGCATATAAATCCAGTCCGTAACTTTTATTTAACCGAAAACCAGTTTTATCCACCAATATTTAAAAAACGTGAAGCATTTCATGGAAGCATTTTGGCTGGCCTGAACATTATCCGCTTTTTGTTGATTTTATAATCAGGAAGCTATTTTGTTACAGATTGAAATGTCGCTTTTGCTGTGCGTAATATGGCCTTTCGTTCGACAAAAAATAAGAAAATATTATGCAATCAACAGCCACAACACTCGACTCTGGTGCGGAAAACGTCCCGGTAAACTCGCGCAATAAAGTTGTCGTCGCATCGCTGATTGGCACCGCCATTGAGTTCTTCGACTTTTACATTTACGCCACCGCAGCGGTCATCGTTTTCCCGCATATTTTCTTCCCGCAGGGAGACCCGACGGCGGCGACGCTACAGTCTCTGGCGACCTTTGCTATTGCGTTTGTGGCGCGTCCGATTGGCTCCGCGCTGTTTGGACACTTCGGCGATCGTATTGGGCGCAAGGTCACCCTGGTGGCCTCGCTGCTGACGATGGGCATCTCCACCGTGGCGATCGGCCTGCTGCCGACCTACGAAACCATCGGCATTCTGGCGCCGGTCCTGCTGGCGCTGGCGCGTTTTGGTCAGGGTCTGGGGCTGGGCGGTGAATGGGGTGGCGCGGCGCTGCTGGCGACCGAGAACGCCCCGCCGCGTAAACGCGCGCTGTACGGTTCATTCCCGCAGCTTGGCGCGCCGATTGGCTTCTTCTTTGCCAACGGGACCTTCCTGCTGCTCTCCTGGCTGCTGACGGATGAACAGTTCATGAGCTGGGGCTGGCGTATCCCGTTTGTCTTCTCGGCCGTGCTGGTGCTGATTGGCCTGTATGTGCGTGTTTCCCTGCATGAGACGCCGGTGTTCGCAAAAGTAGCCGCGGCGAAAAAACAGGTAAAAGTGCCGCTGGGCACCCTGCTGACCAAACACGTGCGCGTGACCGTGCTGGGCACGTTTATCATGCTGGCGACCTACACGCTGTTCTACATCATGACGGTGTACTCCATGACCTACAGTACCGCCGCCGCGCCGGTTGGGCTGGGCCTGCCGCGTAACGAAGTGCTGTGGATGCTGATGATGGCGGTGATTGGGTTTGGCGTGATGGTACCGATTGCCGGCCTGCTGGCGGATAAGTTTGGTCGTCGTGCGAGCATGATTACGATCACCACGCTGATCATTCTGTTTGCTCTGTTCGTCTTCCCGCCGCTGCTGAGTTCAGGTAGCCCGGCGCTGGTGATGGCGTACCTGCTGATTGGCCTGAGCCTGATGGGGCTGACCTTCGGCCCGATGGGCGCGCTGCTGCCGGAGCTGTTCCCGACGGAAGTGCGTTATACCGGCGCGTCGTTCTCCTATAACGTCTCGTCTATTCTGGGCGCGTCCGTGGCACCGTATATCGCCACCTGGCTGCAGGCAAATTATGGTCTGTTCTACGTGGGCGTTTATCTGGCGGCCATGGCGGCGCTGACGTTGATTGCGCTGCTGCTGACGCATGAGACTAAGCATCAGGCGCTGTAAGCTAATGCCGGGTGGCGGCTACGCCTTACCCGGCAATAACAAACCGCACCTTACTTCTTCATCTGCGACAAAATCGTCCGGCATTGATTCGCCTCGCCTTCTGACGGCGAAATCAACGCCAGCAGCGCAGCGGCCGGGGTGACCAACGTCGCGAGGGCTGCGGCCACCGCGCCACGCGCAATCAGCGGCCCGGGCTTGACGCCCGCCTGCGGATTTTTGAAGGTCCCACGCACGTAAAGCGGCGAGCGCAGGGTAATAATACGAATCCCCTTACTTTCCGGATCGATGGTCAAATCCAGCTGTTCGGAGGCCATGCTGGCGGTACCGGTCACGTTAATCACCGCGTTTTCCGTGTCGAAGGCAAAAATCTGCGGACGCGCCACGCCGTTAACCAGATCCACATTCGCCGCCGCGCAGTTCACCCGCACCTCGTCATCGCCAAAGATTTGCCCGATGATAAAGTTACCGACGTTCAGCCCCAGGATCTCCATCAGGTTGCGGCTGACCAGACCGTCGTTCATTAGCAGTTTCAGGTTACCGTTGCCGCTGCCCAGCAGTGCCGCCACGGAATTCCCCACCCCGCGAATGTCCGCATCGCCGTTCATTTCACCGAGGGTTTTCTGCATCAGCTCCACGTTCGGCATCAGCTCTTTCAGCTTCAATCGACGCGCCTGGATCTCCGCCCGCCCCTGCATCGGCTTTTTATCGCCTTCCAGGTGAATGTTGGAGGAAATCGTCCCGCCCGCCATGCCAAACTTCAGCGGCTGCAGGCGCAGGTCGGCATTTTTCAGGATGATATGCGTCGAGAGATCGCTCAGCGGCAGCGTGCTGCCATGCTCAATCTTGCGCCCTTTGAAGCGCACATCTGCGTCCATCACGTCCCACTTATCGGTTTCAAAGCGATCGTAAGGCAGCACTTTTCCCGCAGGCTGAACGTCCTTTTTGACCTCTTTTGACTTTGTCCCTTTACCCGAATCCACGCCTATCAGCGGGCCAAGATCGGCCAGACGCAGCTGGCGGGATTCGACATCCCCTTCCAGTTTTGGCCGTGGTTTTCCGGTGGTGTAGGTCAGCGTGCCGTGAATATCGCTGTCGCCGATGCGGCCGTTGAAATCCCGGTAGTCAAAAACGGACGATTTTTCGGTATCAATTTTGGCAACCAAATGCCCGTCCGTTTCGAACGGCGGGGTATCCGGCAGCAGTACGCCGGTCAGTTCATACAGTTCGCCAAGCGAGTCACCGGCGAACTTGAGCTGCAGGTCGACGCCCCCCATGTTCATCGGGTCGTTGACCGTCCCCACAAACGCCACGCGCGTATTCCCCGAGCGGAAATCCGCCTGCACCGGGAATGGCGTGCCTTCGCTCCGGAGCGCCAGCATGCCGCCGATTTTCCCTTTCCCGTTAAGCGGCTGACCGTTGTAGCGCCCTTTTGCCGTCAGGCCGAAGACATAATCACCCGCTTTGGCGCTATCGCCTTTCGCTTTATTGCCCGTGACTTCGCTAAACGGCAGCGGTTTACCCAGCGGATCGACCAGGATCTCCACGTCTGCCTTGCTGACCTTATCGTCGATGGCGATCCGCCCGCGATCGAAAAGAATATTGTCCAGACGGAATGACCACGAAGAGGGCTGGGCATTCGGATCTTTTTCGCCGTCGCTGGCAAGGTTAAACGTCCAGTTATTGTTTTTTTCTGAGAGGCGGATCAGGCGCGCATCGGGCTGCTGGAGCTTGATCCACGGTAGATAGACGGTTTTGGTCAGGAGCGCTAGCGGCGCCAGCGTGGCTTCCACGCGCGGCAGATGCACCATGGTCACTTCGGGGATATCCGGCGGGTTGCCGAGAATAATGTCGTCGGCGTGGACGTGCGGCCAGGGGATCCAGCTTCGCCAGCCGGTCTCCTCTTTCTGACGTTCCCATACCACACCCAGATCGCCACGAATGGCGAAGGGACGGTTCAGCTCAGTTGAGACTTTCTGGTTGATGGTCGGCTTAAGGCGGTTCCAGTCAAACGTCGCGATAATGATGACGACGATCGCGATCAACAACAAGAAAATCCCTGTAATCCAGGAAATGACCCTGGTTGTTTTTGTCATTGTTATCCCCTTTCCTGATGACCTTTCCTGTAAAACTATAGTCCAGACAAAGGGAAACGGGGCTATCAGAGGGTCGTTCTGGCGCTTTCGAGGAGATCCATCGGCACGGGGCGAGAGAGGAAATAGCCTTGCGCCGCCGCTGCGGGAGAGTTTTGCACATCACGCCACTCTTCCAGCGTTTCCACGCCTTCAACGATCACCCCCTGGCAATAGCGATTCATCAACTGCAATAACAGCGTAAACAGATTCCGCCCTTCCGGGGTCTGGCGCAGCATGATGAACAGATCGCGAGCCACCTTGATGTAGTCATAGCGCACTTCGCTGAGGGCCGAGAAGTTCGCCATACCGGTGCCAAAGTCATCCAGCCACAGCGGGCCAAATTCACACATTGAAGCAAACGAGGAATCCTGCGGCAGGCGCACGTGCTCCACCAGCTCAAAGCGCAGCCACGGCAGGGTGGCGATCAGCTCCTGCAGCTTCGCGTTCTGACGCAGTGCCAGCAGAGTTGGGCCATCCACGTTCACCGAGGCGAGGATCGTATGCTGCTCGAAAAAGGCCTGTTTCGTCGCCAGCATACGGAGCTGCTCTTCCAGCACGTCCAGACGCTGGCGAACGGCAACTTCGGCAAAATAGCGATCCGGCGCGATGCGCTGAGTAGGGTTTGAGGGATGCGTAACGACGGTCAAAATCTCAATTGCCATCAGCCGACCGTCCGTTCGATAGATCGGCTGCCAGGTGTACGCGCGCTCACATTGCAGCCAGTAGCGATGCTCCTGCAAGTTCTCAATACTTGCCTCAGGCGTAGTGCTCAGCCGCTGGATAACCTGCTCTGACTTCATTTCAGATGTCCTGTTGTTGGGATAGCCTTTCTGGACTCGTCACAGGATTATCGGCGCGATAATTGAGAACTTTATGTTCAATTCACCGTGAAAATGAAATTAAGATGACAGAAATTTGCCGGAACACGCGCTGGCTCAAATAAAATAATGGAACACCGTTTTAATATAGTTGACCATCTAATTCACTCGGCGCACACTGCTGAAAATTCTTCTGTTCAGGTTCACGACTATGTCCAAAAAAATTGCCGTGATTGGCGAATGCATGATTGAGCTGTCACAAAAAGGCGCGGAAGTCAGCCGCGGATTTGGTGGCGATACGTTAAACACCTCGGTTTACATTGCCCGTCAGGTTGCGCCTGAGGCACTCACCGTGAACTACGTCACCGCCCTTGGTACGGACAGCTTCAGCCAGCAGATGCTGGAAGCCTGGCAAAGTGAGCATGTTGACACCTCGCTGATCCAGCGTATGGAAAACCGCCTGCCTGGACTGTACTACATCGAAACTGACAGCACCGGCGAACGCACGTTTTATTACTGGCGTAACGAAGCCGCGGCCAAATTCTGGCTGGAGAGCGACGCCGCTGCGGCCATCTGCGAAGAGCTGGCGACGTTTGACTATCTCTATCTGAGCGGCATTAGCCTGGCGATTTTAAGCCCGACCAGCCGCGAAAAGCTGCTCTCGCTGCTGCGCGAATGCCGCGCCAACGGCGGGAAGGTGATTTTTGATAACAACTACCGCCCGCGCCTGTGGGCCAGCCGCGAAGAGACGCAGCAGGTTTATCAGCAGATGCTGCAGTGCACGGACATCGCCTTCCTGACGCTCGATGATGAAGACGCCCTGTGGGGTGAAAAGCCGGTTGAGGACGTAATTGCCCGCACGCAGGCGGCCGGCGTGAGCGAAGTGGTGATTAAGCGCGGCGCGGAGTCGTGCCTGGTCGCGATTGCGGGTGAAGCGGTGGTTGAGGTCCCTGCGGTGAAGCTGGCCAAAGAGAAAGTGATTGATACCACTGCGGCGGGGGATTCCTTCAGCGCGGGCTACCTGGCGGTACGCCTGACGGGGGGAACGCCGGAAGCGGCGGCACAGCGTGGGCACCTGACGGCCAGCACCGTGATTCAGTATCGCGGGGCGATTATTCCGCGCGAGGCGATGCCTGTTTAGTTTCCCCTAACCCTCTCCCCATGTACGGTCCGGGGACATAGTGAACACTTGTTCGGGGACATGGTAGACACTTACAACTGAGGCATAAGAACCCGTTTATGGAGTCACTTATGCCCTGGGATGCGAGAGATACCATGTCATTACGTACCGAGTTTGTACTGTTCGCCTCGCAGGACGGGGCGAACATCCGTTTCCTCTGCCGTCAGTTCGGCATTTCTCCTGCCACCGGCTACAAGTGGCTTCAGCGCTGGGCTGAGGAAGGTGCCTCCGGTCTTCAGGACCGCTCCCGCGCACCTCATCATTCCCCGAACCGCTCATCTGACGACATCACGGCCCTGCTGCGCATGGCGCATGACCGTCATCAACGCTGGGGCGCCCGCAAGATTAAGCGCTGGCTTGAAGACCAGGGGCACCGTATGCCCGCCTTCAGCACCGTCCATAATCTGATGGCCCGTCACGGTCTGCTGCCGGGCGCATCACCGGGCGTTCCGGCTACGGGACGCTTCGAACATGACGCGCCGAACCGGCTCTGGCAGATGGATTTTAAGGGCCACTTTCCCTTTGGCGGTGGCCGCTGCCATCCGCTCACCCTGCTGGACGACCACTCCCGTTTTTCCCTGTGCCTGGCACACTGTACCGATGAACGGCGCGAGACCGTGCAGCAGCAGCTGGTCAGCGCGTTTGAACGCTACGGCCTGCCGGACAGGATGACGATGGACAACGGCTCACCGTGGGGCGACACCACCGGCACCTGGACGGCGCTGGAGCTGTGGCTGATGCGCCACGGTATCCGGGTGGGGCACTCCCGGCCTTATCATCCGCAGACGCAGGGCAAGCTGGAGCGTTTTCACCGCAGCCTGAAGGCGGAAGTGCTGCAGGGAAAATGGTTCGCGGACAGCGGAGAGCTGCAGCGCGCTTTCGATCACTGGCGCACGGTGTACAACCTTGAACGCCCGCACGAGGCGCTGGATATGGCGGTACCGGCCTCGCGTTATCAGCCGTCTGCCCGGAAGTACAGCGGCAGCGTAACGCCACCTGAATACGATGAAGGGGTGAAGGTCAGGAAAGTGGATGTCAGCGGAAAGCTGAGCATACAGGGTGTCAGTCTGAGCGCAGGCAAGGCGTTCAGGGGAGAACGGGTCGGGCTGAGGGAGACGCAGGATGACGGCTGCTATGAAGTGTGGTGGTACAGCACGAAAGTGGGGGTGATCGACCTGAAGAAAAAGTCGATCACCATGGGTAAAGGATGTTAAAAAGTGTTCACCATGTCCCCGAACACCTGTCTACCATGTCCCCGGACTGTACACCCCAAACGGGAGAGGGTCAGCGTGAGGGGGTTACTGCCCCTGCGGAATATCCGTCGCGTCCTGGTGTAGATCATCAGCCGTTGCAGCCTGCGCCGGCTGCGACGCGGTGGCCATAATGGAATCCCAGGTCTTCTGAAGCTCCTTCATGTCATATTCCGGCTCGCCTTTCGGCTGCAGAAGGATCAACGCCATATCCTGCGACAGCTGCTGACGTAAATCCTGATTCAGCATATTCACAGTCAGACCGTTCAGGAAGTCCTGACGCAGCTTCTGGTACTGCTCAGGCGCAATGTCGACAACCTGATTCTGCAGGGAGCGAATCCGCTGGCTGATCAGAATGTCGGTATCGGCGCGAGCGTAGGTGGCAAAAAGCTTCTGCAGCTCCAGTTTTTTCTGGGCCAGCAGCGCGTTGAACTCCTCTTCAGAGAGCCCCTCTTTACGTACTTTTTCCAGCTCTTTCGCCACCACACCCAGGTTCGCATTCAGTTTATCGCCCGGCGATTCAACGTTAATGGCACATTGCGCACGCTGGAACAGCACGCGGCAGTCAAAGCCAAGGCCAATGTTCTTCACGTTGTTTTTGCTGAGCGTCTGCTGAACGTGCCAGAACAACGCTTCACGCGCCAGATCGGCACGCCAGTAGCGCAGCAGCGCCGCAGACTCGCGAATAGGCTGCCAGGCGTTATCCCACATCACGGAGAGCCTGTCCTGGCGCACGGTGTCCGTCATAATGCTGACAGGCTCGGCGCGCAGCGGAGAGAGCGTCGGGACAGGGGCTGGCGTTTCGCGTTTGCCCTTCAGATCGCCAAACGCTTTGTTGATCTGCTCAACCACCGCGCGGCTATCCACATTGCCGACGACGATCAGCGTCATCGCGTCCGGGGTGTACCATTTCTGGTAGAACGATTTTACCTGTTCGACGTCCACCGGCTGCTTCAGCGGCTCTGCCGGATCGTGCCCCAGCAACGTTGAGCCTTTCAGACGGTAACGCCACCAGCCCTCTTTGGTATCCGCAGGCCAGGTCGCCACCATGTCGCCGTTGCTCAACGCATAGTTCACGGTATCCGGCGTAATCGCCAGGTTGCCAGAGGCATCGGAGAGATAGGTAAGGGCTTCTTTAAGCAGGTCGTTACGGTTATTTGGCAGGCTCAGGTTAAACATGGTGTAGTCATAGGAGACCACAGCCGGAGGAAGGGGGCGTTTCGGATCGATGGCCTGTTGCCACAGCGAACGCACCTGTACTGCCTGCAAGCTGCCGCTCTGCGTGAGCGCCAGACGGGGAATAAAATGGCTAAAACCGGTTTGCTGAGTGCTTTCCGTAAGGGAGCCGGTATTTACGGACAGACGGATTTCAATACGATCGCTGGGACGCTGTGGAGTAGATAACACCTGCCACTGAAAACCGTTCGCTAGCGTGCCTTGTTGCCAGGCCGGGTCTGGCTGGAGCGCATCTGCCTGCACATAACTGGCTGCTGCCATCATCAGCAAACCGCCGGTTAAGAGTCGAATTTTTGTGCCCTGCATGTGAACCCCTGATCAACATTCCTGGTTAAAAAGAGTGTCTCGCGACGCGCTGCACTCTAAAAGATGACGATGAAAACACGTCGATTAGACCGCGCGTTCGGCAAAACGTCACGGTCCGAAGTGAAATATACCCAAAAAAAATCTTGTCGAATTATGACAGGTATGAACAGTTATTATGCGCAGGAGCCCGCATCCCGACAAGGGAATGCGGGCAATTGTGACAAGATTAGGAGGTTAAACCAGGATTTTTGCTATCAGACGCGCGATTATTCAGCGTATCGTTGAGCTTCTTGTGATCCAGCTCTTTCACCCATTTCGCGACCACCACCGTGGCCACGCCGTTACCCACCAGGTTGGTAAGGGCACGCGCCTCAGACATAAAGCGGTCAATACCAAGAATGAGTGCCAGACCCGCCACCGGCAGATGCCCCACCGCAGAAATGGTGGCCGCCAGCACGATAAAGCCGCTGCCCGTCACGCCCGCCGCCCCTTTAGACGACAGCAAGAGCACCACCAGCAAGGTGATTTGATGGAAAATATCCATATGGCTGTTGGTCGCCTGGGCGATAAACACGGCCGCCATCGTCAGGTATATCGAGGTACCGTCAAGGTTGAAGGAGTACCCCGTCGGGATCACCAGGCCGACCACCGATTTACGGCACCCGAGCTTTTCCATCTTGTCGAGCATACGCGGCAGCGCCGATTCTGAAGAGGAGGTCCCCAGAACAATCAGCAGCTCTTCACGGATGTAGCGGATGAATTTGAAAATGCTGAAGCCTGTCGCACGGGCGATGGAGCCCAGCACCACCACCACGAAAAGAATACAGGTGATGTAGAAGCAGATGATCAGCTGACCCAGCTGCACCAGCGTGCCAACGCCATACTTGCCGATGGTGAAGGCCATCGCACCGAAGGCACCGATCGGCGCCAGGCGCATGATCATATTGATGATGCCGAAGATGACCTGCGAGAAGCTTTCAATCACGTTGAAGATAAGCTGGCCTTTGCTGCCCAGACGGTGCAGGGCGAAGCCAAACATCACGGCAAACAGCAACACCTGCAGAATGTTTCCGCTGGCGAAGGCGCCGATGACGCTGCCAGGGATGACGTCCAGCAGGAAGGCCACCACGCCCTGATCCTTCGCCTGTTCGGCATAGACCGCAACCGCTTTGGCATCCAGCGTAGAGGGATCAACGTTCATACCCGCGCCAGGCTGTACCACGTTGACGATGACCAGACCAATAATCAGCGCAAGGGTACTGACCACTTCAAAGTAGAGAAGCGCCACTGCACCGGTACGGCCCACCGCCTTCATGCTTTCCATGCCAGCGATGCCCGTTACCACCGTACAGAAGATCACCGGGGCGATGACCATTTTAATGAGCTTAACGAACGCGTCGCCAAGCGGTTTCATTTGCGCGCCCAGCTCCGGGTAATAGTGACCCAGCAGAATACCGATGGCGATGGCTGTCAGGACCTGGAAATAAAGACTTTTGAAGAGTGAGGTTTTCATAGGGTGTCCTTGGGAAGAAAAACCACAGGCTTTGTAAGGTTATGGTTAACCTGCGGCTCTAAAATAACACCCGTATAACAGGACAGAAATAAACCCGGTTCAAATTTGAAACACAAATGTTAAGAACTTTGAACTGGCTCGCACAAGCCAGCAACAAAATTACACTTTTGCGTTATGGTCAGCGCCAGAAAGGTATCGCTGCTCGAAGACATCCGGCGGCACTGCGGGGGCAAAAAGGTAGCCCTGGCCGCTCTCGACGCCCGCCTCTGCCAGCCAGACGCGTTGCGCTTCGGTTTCAATCCCCTCGGCAATAAGGTGCACCTTGAGGCTGCGCGCCATCTGGACGATGGCCTGCACCATGCTGCTGTCCTCCGGCAGCCCGTCGACAAACGATTTATCGATTTTGAGCACGTCCACCGGCAGGGCTTTCATGTGCTGAAGCTGGCGCAGCCCGGCGTACCCCATACCAAAATCGTCCAGCGCGATGCGAATGCCGGCATTGCGCAGCGGCTTCAGGATGGCCACCGCGTCGTTAGGATCGTCAATGCGCCGGCTCTCCGTCACTTCCAGCGTCAGCGTATCAGGCTTTATCCGGTAGCGGTGGATCAGCTCCAGCATCTCGGAGACCATCGTCGGATGCATAAGCTGCAGGGCAGACAAGTTGACCGACAGCGGCAGCGTTACGCCGCGCTCCTGCCAGGCGGCAAGCTGGCGGCAGGACTCCTCCAGTACCCAATAGCCAACGGTGACCATCAGGCCGCAGGATTCGATGCGCTCAATCAGCCCCTCCGGCAGCTCCCAGGAGCCATCCGGCTGCTGCAGGCGGAGCAGCGCCTCGGCGCTTTTCACTTCCCCGGTCTGTAAATTCACCTGCGGCTGTAGCCAGAGGGCGAACTGACGGTTATCCAGCGCGGTCAGGATATCGCTCTCTTCCGTCAGGCGCTGCTGCGCCTTTTCCATCTGCTCCGGGTCGAAGAACTGGATCTGATTTTTCCCTTTGCGCCGGGCGGTAAACGCCGCCGAGAACGCGCGGCGGTACAGCTGCTCCGCCGTTAAATCACCGTAGTACATGGCGATACCGATACTGGCGCTCGGACGAAGCTGGATGCCCTGCACGGGCAGCCGCTCATTTATGACAGTGAGTACTTGCTGACCTAATGTGATGGCGTGCCACGGCTCTTTCACGCCGTTGGCAATCACCACCAGGTCGTAACCGCTGACCTGGGTCAGCACCATGCGCGGGGCAAGGACAGACTTCACCTTTTCCACCAGCGTCAGCAGCAGCATTTCACGCTGGCTCTCCTTGAGCACGCCCGCCGTGTCCTGCAGGGTTTCACAGGCAATCACCATCAGCGCCGTGGTTTGCTGCCGCGCAACGGTCTGCTCCAGCATTGCCATCAGAAACGCTTTATTAGGTAGCTCCGACACCGGGAAGCGCGTGGCGCTGTTGTTTAGCTCATCCTGATGACGCTGGATGCGCTGCTGGTTGAGGTTGTAGCTGCGCACCAGCATACCGATCTCATCGTCTTGGTGCAGACGCGGCAGCTCAAGCTGGTGCCCCAGTTGATCCTGCGGCGAAAGCCCATTCAGCTCGCGGGCGATACGGCGCAGCGGGTGAACAATGAGGCGGTTTATACACCACGTCAGCGCTACGCTGATGATCAGGGTCATAAGTAAGCAAGTGGTCACTAACGTAACCACCCAACTCATGACGAATTTATACATCCTGTACGAGTCCGCCTGCAGAACCAGGTAGGCCAATGGCTGCGGATTGGCAGGACGTTCCAGCGAATAGAGAGGCAGAGAAATTTGCACCGGCAGCTCAAACAGGCGCATCACCATCATCGGGACGGGACGCTCCGGGATAAAACTCATCCGCAACGCCTGGAACTGGTTGGGTAAGACGACATCGGCGCGGCTAACGACGCCGGCGGGCTGAATGCGTTTTAAGATGGTTTCCGCTTCGGGAATGTCCCCTTTCAGGATCGAGGCGGAGAGCGGGCCGCGCACCGAGCGGGCGATACTTTCTAACTGCGAAGCCGTGTTATAGCGATTCTGCTGTACGGAATGAAACAGCAAAATTACGCAGAAGAGCAGTACAAACAGCATAGTGACGGCAGAGACCATCGCCATTTGTTTGATCGTTAAGGAACGGCTGACACGCAAAATGACTCTCCACAAAACTCGAAGCGCAGGGCGCGCCAGGGTGTAAACCTGGCGCGCCTGAGTATACCCGATTGCCGCGCTATTAAGAGAGACTTACAAATGGATTAAGGAAAATCCGATTACCAGTCCGCATAAGGAATAAGCGGCTGCGGCGGTAAGTCCATATCGCCCTGCCAGCCTGCAGCAGAGTAGCGCACATAAATTAGCGCATGGCTTGGGGTGTAATCTTTCGCTTCCTGAATATCCACGCCCATGCCCACAAACCAGTTGGAGGTGACCCGGCGTTCGATAATTGCCCGCGCGGTATAACCCGTCCCGGAGGAGGAGCTGCCGGTTTCCATCGCGCCACGGTCGGTATAGCGGCCTGGCTCATCAGTCGGGATCAGGCTCTGGATCGGGTAACGTAGCTCGTCTTTGGTTTTGGAGTGGGACCAGGACACCGAGCCACCCAGCTCCCAGGACCAGTTTTCCGTACGCTTACGCCAGGTCACCGGCAGCGCGAAGGAGACATACTCCTGCGGGCTGTAGTAGCCGCCCTGACCGAGGGAATAGCCGCTCAGATCCTTATCGTAGTGCCAGAGCATATTGGAGACGCCGACCGTCAGGCGCTCGTTGTTTTTATTAATGAGCTTGTAGTAATAACCCGTCATCCAGCGGACGCGCCAGTTATCTTCCACATTTTTACCGGTCAGCGTTTCCGCGTTCAGGCTTGACCAGACGCCGTTCGCCTCGCCTTTGTCATAGCTGATGCTTACCCCGCCGCCCGTCGCGCGCACGCCGCCCCAGGTGGTGCCGGTATTGGTATCTTTTTGCCCGGCGAACGCCAGCAGAGAGCTGGAGATAGGCCGACGATGGGCGTTGACGGTATAGCCGATGGGGCCTAAATCGCTGCTGTAGCTGATACCGCCCACCACGTCGACGACGTCAAAGCCCATTGGCGTGGTACCAATATCCATCGCCCAGGTTTTATTCTGCCAGCCAACGGCTACGCTGGCACCGCTGTCGCTCTGGCTGGTGTTGCCGCTACACGGCGTGTCGTAGCAGGTCCCCCATTTAGGGTCGTAAGTTCCGTTATTGTTATCAAAGGTGCCGGCGTCCATGTTGACCAGATCGCTTCTGAAGAACATGCGCCCGTCAGAGAGCGGGGCGTCCACCTGGAGCATGGTGGTATGCGCTTTCAGGTCGGAATAGCCGCCCGTGCCGCTGGAGCCCCAGTAGTCGTGCTGCAGCGTGACGTTAACATCCTGCTGACGGTACAAATCACCGGCGTCACTGCGCACGCCGCGCTTCAGCCAGTCATCTTTTTCATCGTTGCGCGTCAGACGGGTGAAACTGTCATTGTCCACCGGACGCGTCGTGGTGATGCCGGACGACACCATCGCATCTTTATACGTCTCCAGCGCCTGCTGCGGCTGGCCGTTTTGCGTCTGGAAGCGAGCAGCATCACGCAGCACCAGCGCGCTTTCCATGGAGGCGGGCTGCGATTTGGCCTGCGGAATGATTTTGCTGAAGGTCTGTTCTGCGGCAGCAGAATCGCCCAGACCTGCCTGCGCCATCGCGATCCGGCGCTGCATATTGAGCGACAGCGGCTGGCCGTTTTGCGCGGCGGGCAGTTTCGCGAGCTCCGCACGGGCGGCATCTTTGTTACCTTCCGCGCTGTAAATTTCGGTCAGACCGAGGATCGCGTCTTCGTTCTGCGGCTCACGCTGCAGGACGGCGCTGTACGTCGTTTTCGCCGCGTTCAGATCGCCACGCTGCTGGGCCCAGTCCGCCAGCGTCAGGTCAATACGCGTGGAGACAGGCTGCTGACGCAGAAGATTTTCCGCCTCCTGCTCTTTGCCGCTGTCGCGCAGGCGGTTGGCGGTTTCCAGCACCTGATTGCTTTGCAGACGGTCGGCAAGCTCCTGAATATTGCCGTTCCACTGGCTGCGCGGCAGGGTATTCAGATGCGCCAGCGCGGCCCGGTCCTGATCGTTTCCGGACAGGTAGAGCCCGTTGGCATACACCTGCTCCGGGTCAGACGGTTTCTGGCTGGCAAGCTGGCGCATCAGGGTATCCGCCTGGCTGCGCTGGCCCGCGCTGTAGAGATCGCGCGAGAGACGATACGTTATCCAGACGTCACCGGGCGAGAGTGCCAGACGGCGACGCTGAATTTCTGCCGCCTGAGCGTATTTCCCCTGACTCTCCAGCTGTTCTGCCTGGGCGGAAAGCTGCTCGTTAGTCAGGCTACGCTCAATATCATCAATACTCCGGCGCTGGCTGGCGGAGAGAGACTGGATAAACTGCGAGGCTTTCTCCGGGGACTGCGCGCGGTAAACATTGGCAAGGCCTCGAACCGCATTGCTGTTGCTGCTGTCCATACGTAACGCCTGGCGGTAATAACGCTCCGCCGCGTCGTTATCTTTACGCGCGGCGGCAGCATCTCCCAGCCCCAGCACCGCATAGCTGTCGGTATTGTCGACGTTGCGCGCCTGCTGATAGTAACGCTCCGCCTGCGCCGGGTTATTCGCCTTCAGCGCCGCATCCCCCTGCTGGATCAGCAGCCAGTAGCGGTTAACCTTCAGCAAGCTGTCCCATTTCCCGCGGTTATCGCTCTGCGGATCGAGGGCAATCGCCTTTTCAAACTGTGCCACCGCGCGGGCGCGGTCGCCTTTCTGGGAATAGGCCTGCCCAAGGGCACCCACCGCTTCACTGTCGGCATGGTTGGCGCTGACGGCTTTTTGCAACTCCGCCACCGCCTTACTCCCCTGCCCGGCATCCACTGCGGCCAGCCCTTCCGCTTTCGCGCGGAACGCCGGGTCAGCGAGCTGCTTTTGCTGCGCCTCAAGCTGGGCGCGCGCCGCCGCGACGCTATCGCCGTCGCTGAAGACGGTCAGGTATTTTTGCAGCGCGGTGACGCTGGCGCTGCTGGCAGGCTGGTCCTTGATCTGCTCATACCACATGTCAGAGGCCTGGCCGCGGCCGCCGGTGGATTTAGCCATCTCCTGCAGCACCGCAAAGCCTTCATCACGGCGTCCGCTCTGGAACAGAAGCTGGGCCAGCGTCGTCTGGAGCTGGGTATTCCCGGGGCTGCTGCTGTTTATTTTTTTCAGCTGGTTGATGGCCGAAGCGCGACGGGCAGGATCTTTCGCCACCACATTCCAGTATTCCGTCGCCACGTCGCCGCCCGGCGGGTTGCCGTCAAAGAGCTTGTCATAGGCGGCAATCGCCTCCTGCGTGTGCCCTGTCGTAGCGAGCAAGCGCGCTTGCTGAAGCTGCTGGCGGCCATCCGGGGTGGAAAGCAGCATGGTATTGCGTGAGGACTGGTACGCGCCGGAGTCAGGGGCGATCCCCTTCAGGCGGTCCAGCTCTTTTTGCGCTCCGGCGTTATCGCCCTGGCGCAGCAGGTAGCGAAAGCGGGCGGCAATGACGTCAGGGTTGTTCGGATCGATCAGCTCAAGACGGTAGAGCGACTGACGAACCAAATCCTCGCGATGGGTCGATTCGCCCAGCCGAACCTGCTCCAGCAGCTGTTTCTGCTGCGGAGAGTTAACGGCCTGCGCCAGCGGCATCAGTGCCAGCCCAAGCGATAGAGTGAGTAGATTTACTGTGAACTTGCGCATTCCTGGCCCCAATCCGGTATTAATTCACCCTTAGCGGTGAAGCGAAAACGATGCTGATCCCATCCCTGACCAAAAAGAGTCAATACATAGCTGTAGTAGGCATTGTTATCGGGAAAATGATCTGCCACGCGCTGGCGCTGAACCGCCTGGGCATCGCGCTCCTGTAAAAACGGCAGCATCGCGGCAGAGAACCCGACCGGGCCATTGCCGGTGTGTTTACCCGTCGCCACATCCACTTTCTCCGGCGGCACGCCCTGTTTGATTGTCTTTGCCGCCATCGGCTGGAAGCGCGTCAGCAGCCGGGCTTTTTGAGGATCTTTATCGCTCATCATGCCCACCCAAAGATAGACACGGATGGCGTCATAGCCCCCTTCCAGCGTTTTATCCTGCTGTAGCTGCCAGCCTTTGTTTTTCTGATACTGCACCCAGTTCGGCGAGAATCCCTTCGGCGCGCTTTCCAGCAGCAGCCGCAGATTGGTTTCACGCAGCGTGGTCCACGGGGCACCGTAGCGGGTGAAATAGCTCGCTAACTGTGGAGGAAGGTAGCTGGGGTTAAAGCGCCAGGTGTTTTCTTCGGCAAAACCGACTTTACCGGGAAGCAGCATTGAGCCGAGCCCCGGCACTTTCACCACTTCCTCGCTGGCAATGCGTTTTAGCAGTGCCTTGCCCGTTTGGGTATAGTCCGGGTCTTTCCATAACCGGCCCGCTTCGAGCAGCGACCAGGCAATCCAGACATCGGCATCTGAGGCGGAGTTGGTATCAATCACTCCCCAGTTTTCTTTGCCTTTCTGCCCCCAGAGCCAGGCAGGCAGACGATCGTTGAGATTGCCGCTGGCGAGGTTATCGCGCGTCCACGTCAGCAGCTGGTCAAACGCCTTGCGATCGTTAGCGGCCAGGGCAAAGAACAACGCATAGCTTTGCCCTTCCGACGTTGTAATTTTGCGCGTGTCGCTCGGATCGATGACGCGCCCGCCCTCGCTGATGTAATCCTTTTTAAACTGCTCCCAGGCAGGCCAGGTACAGGCGGCGCGAAGAGGGATCGCCGCCAGCATCAACGCTGCGACTACACACCAGCGAAAGGCTTTCATCACGTCTTACTCATCCGGGTTAAGGCGACGACGGCTGATGATGCGCAGCAGACGCCACAGCACCCATGCCAGCAAGACCACGCTGACCGCAGCCAGGATGGCGAGCAGAACCGGATGGTTCGACAGCGCATACCACAGGCGCTCGAACCACGGCAGATGGCCGACGTAATACACATCACCCACGCGCAGGCTGTTGACACCGGACTCGCGGATCACCGACACAGAACCAAACATCGCGGCACGTTTGCCGCTGTCGTTCATCGCGGTATTCAGCAGCTCATAGCCGCGCGGGCTGTCCGCCAGCAGGGCTATCACGCTGCGCTGATCGTTGTAAGGAGACTGGAAGCCCACCACCGCAGCCATCGCCCCCTGAGAGGTTACGGCCGTCTGCGCGCTGGCCTTACGGTCGTTCACGTCCGGCATAATGCTTGGGAACTCGGTCTGGCGAAGCGGCGTGTTAACCCACGACTCGGTGGCTTTCACCAGCAGGTCGATACGTTTTTCATCCTTCAGCTTGTCCGGGATGGTGCCGATCACCATGATATCCGCATCTTTGTTCTGGATCTGACTGCCATCGTCCGTCAACGTGACGTTAACTGCCGGTAATCCGGTTTGCGCGCCTACGGTTGCCATGGTGTCGAGCAGGGTCGTCACCTGGCCTTCGTTTGGCGCTTTTGGCATCACCACAATGGATTCAGAGAGATCGGCCATGCGGCTGAACGGGAAGCCCGCGTTAGCAAAGGCACGCAGATCCGGCATCGCCAGGAAATGGTAGTACTTCGAGAAGTCGATGGTGGACTCATCGCCGATCACAACGTGGTTTTGTACCGGCTGGAAGGTGATGCAGTTATCCACCGAACCGCCAGGCATCGGGTTCATGTACTGGAAATCAAAACGCAGCTGGTTGATCGCGCCAAGCTTCAGCGCCGGAATAGAGACGTCCGTTTTTCCGTCCAGCAGCCCCTGCAGCACCGGCAGGCGGAGCATCAGACGGTTAGTGTCCTGGGTACTTTGCAGGCTGAACGATTGCAGGAACTGGTTGTTCAGGCTGATATCCATGCGCGAGCTGTCTTTCGTCGCCGGCGCGGTATAGCGGTAGTTGAGATTGATATCAATGCCGTTGGTGCGCAGCAGGTACAGATCCGGCGGCAGGTTCAGCGACAGGCTAATCGGCGATGGCTCCAGCCCGGACGCCTGCAGCTGCTCTTCATAGGTTTTTAGTTCACCAAACGTCACGGCGCGGTCGGTACGCACCCAGTTTGGCGCGTCATAAGGTTTACGCGCCAGCAGCGGCTTAACTTCGTCCACCACCACGCTGTTGCCGCGGAAAAGGACGTTGCCCTGAGCAATCGCCTTCGCGGCCTGGACCAGATCTTTATCATCACGACCAAAGACCACCAGCAGCTTCACGTACGGGTTATCCGGGTGGCTTACCATCTCAATGGTTGGCGCTTTGACTTCCGGGTGGTCGCGCAGGAAGCCCGGACGCTTCGCGTTGGTTGCAAAGACAATCGCGTTCCTGTCCGGCATTTTGTCATACATCACCGGGAAGTTCTGACCGCGCCAGCCGGAGCGGGAGCCAAACCAGGAGGCCACAATGGTCGCCGCCAGCTGCTCGGTCACGTCAGGGGACGATGCAAACACCATCGGCAGCGTGAGCGGACGGTTATCACGCGGGTCGAAGAACGGAACCGGGAACGCCGACAGATCGTTTTTCAGCGCCAGCGGCTGGTAGGTCATCTGCAGCGAGGAGTTACGCCCGACGTCCAGCCACAGCGTGTTGCTGGCGGGGTTTTCGCAGACATCGCGGTAGTGACCAACAAACTCCAGACGGATACGGTTAAAGTCGGTGATGAACAGCGGGTTAATCGGCACCTGCGCCTGTGTTTTCTTACCCAGCTGCTCTTTGGTCACCGGCAGAACGTCCATCAGTTCATCGTTCAGGTAGACCTTCAGCTGAGACTGCGTCGGCAGCAGGGATGGCGACGGGGTGTATTCAAGGTTCAGTACCGCATTTGAAACAACCTCATCGCTGCGCATACCAAATTCAATGCTGCCGTTAGGGTTGACGCCGCGCAGCACCATGCTGCCCGGCGGCGGCGCAATTTGCGCGAAGGTCAGCTTCACGTCCCGCGACGGCACATTATCTGCGACAACGGGCGCGTTAGCCCCCCGCACGCCCGGCATCACCTGCCCGATGACCGGATTCACGGCCGGCAGGGTGTTCCCCTCCGTTGGCTGGTTCGGAATGATGTTTTCTGTTTGACCGGGTGCCGCCGTAACAACCGGATCGGTTGCCTGCGCGACGACAGGTACCGTCGGCGCAGGCGTCGCCGCTGCGTTACCGGGTGCTGCGTTAGCCATTGTTGCGGGAAGTGCACTCACTCCCATTGCCACTGCACATAACCAGGAAAGTTTTGTTTTCATCGCGTTATCATCATTGTTGAGCCATAACCGGGTCCGCCTGCTTCGTCTCATCCCGCTCGGGACGACGAGGAATGAACGACACGACCCAGGAAACCAGCGAAGTAAGTGACCGGAAAATTAATTTCACCGACGACGGGGCAAATTCTGCAAGGTGACGATAGCCACGGAACCCCAGCTTCAGAATATCCAGCAGGCTTTCCAGTGGTTTATCTTCCGGGAAGCTGTCCTGCCAGAGAGCCCATGTATCCGCACGGGCAAACGTACACTGCACAAAATCAATGTGTTGCTTTTTGGTCAACGGCATCAGCTGCAGACCCACTTCACTGCCTGCCACACGCACAACCTGCGTCGGGAAGACATACTCCTGCTGACCGCGCTTAAGCAGCAGGTTAACCTTCTGCCCTTCCAGCACTTTCGCCTGGCCGTTGATTTTGATCCCCAGGCCACCGTCAGAGAAGTCGTGCACCGTACAGGAGAAGAGGTGACCATCTTCACGGGCGATTGCCGCAGGCATGCAGATTTCAACGCGATGCGCGCGACGAACCTGTTTACTCTCTACCGATACCGCCACCGCGCCGCCGAGGATAATCAGGTTGTAGAACACCCAGGCCATACTGACGAAGACGGTCAGGATTTCGTTTTCCGGGCCGTAGAAGTAGCGCCAGATACCGGCTATCACGCCGACAATATTCAGCAGCACGAGGAAGATATACGGGCGGGAGATCACCCAGTCGACGTACTCCTCTTCCACCAGACCGCCCTTCGCGGTGACGTTGAATTTCCCTTTGTGCGGGTTAATCAGCGCGACCATCGTCGGCGGCGCGATGTACCACGCCAGCACCGTTTCGTAGATTTCACTCCAGAAGGAGTGCCGGTATTTGCCCTGAATCTTCGAGTTCGTCAGGCTCGCGTGGATCATGTGCGGCAGAACGAACAGCGCAATCATCAGCGCGGGGGCGTAAATGATATAGGCGTGAAGGAGCAGGAACGCCAGCGGCGCGGTCAGGAAGATCAGCCGCGGGATGCCGGACAAGAAGTGGAACATGGCGTTGACGTAGCAGAGACGTTGCGCCAGCTTGAGCCCTTTGCCTATCAGCGGGTTATCGAGGCGGAAAATCTGCACCATGCCGCGCGCCCAGCGAATACGCTGACCAATGTGTGCGGAGAGTGATTCCGTCGCCAGACCGGCGGCCTGAGGAATACGCATGTAGGCAGAGGTATAGCCCCGTCGGTGCAGGCGCAGCGAGGTATGCGCATCTTCCGTTACCGTTTCAACGGCAATTCCGCCAATTTCATCCAGCGGCTTACGGCGGATAACCGCACACGAGCCGCAGAAGAAGGTGGCATCCCACATGTCGTTCCCGTCCTGCACCAGCCCATAGAACAGCGTGCCTTCGTTCGGGGTTTTGCGGAAGCGGCCAAGGTTACGTTCAAACGGGTCCGGCGAGAAGAAGTGGTGCGGCGTCTGCATCATCGCCAGCTCTTTCTCTTTCAGGAACCAGCCCATGGTCATCTGCAGGAACGAGCGCGTCGGCACGTGGTCACAGTCAAAAATCGAGACGAACTCCCCGGAGGCATACTTCAGGGCGTTGTTGATATTCCCGGCCTTCGCGTGCTCGTGAGTCGGGCGGGCGATGTACTCAACGCCGACCTCTTCCGCAAACTGGCGAAACGCCGGACGGTTGCCGTCATCCAGGATCCAGACTTTGAGCTTATCTTTCGGCCAGTCGATGCCCAGCGCGGCATAGATAGTGTTTTTCACCACGCTCAGGTCTTCGTTGTAGGTCGGGACGAAGAGATCGACGGTCGGCCACTGCGTGGTGTCTTTAGGCAGCGGAACCGGCTGGCGGTTGAGCGGCCAGATCACCTGGAAATAGCCTAGCACCAGCACAATCCACGCGTAGGTCTCAGCAAACAGCAGCACCAGACCGCACACCAGGCTGACCGGGTCGTCCCAGTTCAGCGTTGAGGTGTAACGCCACCAGATGTAGCGGCAGGAAACCGTCAGCGACAGCACAATCAGCATCAGCGCCGAGAAGCGGCCCGGAATACGACGAACCAGCAACGCCACGCCCCACAGCAGGATCAGGAAGATGAACTGCGCCAGCGGGTTGAAAGGTTGCGTAATACAGACCAGCGCCAGAATGAGCGAGAACACGACAATCACGCCGAGAATAAAACGCCGCAAGCCTGGGTGGAGATGCCCAAGCTCTTTATGGTTATCCAGATGGCTGGTCTTATCGCTGACGCTAGCGGGCAGTTTATCCAGCCACTGGTGATAGCGTTCACGTAACTGCTGTACGCGGGAATAGCTGCGCCAGTGCGGCGTTATTTTCTCCGTTCGGGATGACGATATTGCCAGCCAGACGGCCTGAATAAGATAGCGCGCCGGGTCCAAAGGCCGTGGTCGGTCGGGGTTAATGTGTGGGTATAATTCGCCGTGACGCGCACGGATGCGCTGCCAGCGCGGGTGCTCGAGTGGAATGAACGTCCAGGCCAGAATCAGCCAGAAACAGCCGAGCGCGGCGCTGAATGCCGGAGCACCATGCCGGCGAAAGTGCCGGTAATGGTCGCTCAAACGCGAACTGACCGGCGGGATGAGAAGCCAGCTGGCGAGTCGACTCATACCGAACTCCCAGCAGGCTCCGCCTTGCTGGCGAAGTTCAGCAGACACCAGTTCGCCAACGTCAGGATCTCTTCTGCTGCCAGCGAGTCGCTGCGGTATTCGCCCAGCGGCTGCTTGGAGGCGAGGCATTCCGCCATCCCCTCATCCCGATGAATCACAATGGGAAGCAGGCGGCGCTGGCTTTGCAGCCACACCTGATAGAGGTCGTCCTGGATTTGGCTACCGATACGTAAATCGTTAATCAGGAGATGTGCGTTCTGAGGCAGCCCCTGCTGATGCAGGCGAATATGGCAGTTCGCATCGACGTTCACCACGGAAAGTACATGATCGCACTGGGCGATGAGCTGCCGGGTCAGCGTCCCGGCGCCGTGCGGCAGATCCAGCAGGATCCACTGGTAGTGCCCCTTTTCTTTCAGGCTCTGCAGCGCAAGCGTGAACTGCGAAAACAGACGCTGATAGGCGGCTTCATTCTCGCGTTCTGTGGTGGTCAGTTGGCCAAAAGGCAGTAAATCCAGCTGGGAGGTATAGCGTAGCCCCGCATCCCGCCAGTCTTTGTCATCAAGCAGCGCGCGGGCCCAGCCCTCTTCGCGAGTGAAATCGACGTTGAACGACATACGCAGCAAATTATCGGCGCAGGCGTCAATCACCAGCACCGATTCACCTAAAAGCTGTAATGACCACGCCAGCGCCGCGGTAACAGATGTGGTACCCACACCGCCACGGACGCCCTGTAATCCGAGTATGGCCATCAATGGCTCCCTTAATGTTGATGGGCGAATTCAGCTAATAACGGCCAGCGTTTAATAGCAGCAGCCAACTGTTCCCGCTGGGAAATATCGGTGTAATCTATTTCAGGTAGAGAAAAGGCCTGCGCCAGCGCCAGAAAATCGTTTTGGAATGTGTAACCCAGAGTCGAGTCGACTGGGGTTGCAGGTTCGTTATTGTCCATTCTTATTCCATCCCTTTGAGGAAAATCGCACGCTCGGAAGTTGCGGGGCATCCTGCCCTGACAAATTTCATTTACATGCTAAATCTGATGTTCTTTAATTTCAATGTTAGGTTTATTTCTACGCTTTCGCTAGTAAACTGAGATACAGGCAAATTAGACGAAAAGAGGGACATCGTGGACTCCATATTTTCTATTGGCATCCAGTCATTATGGGACGAATTGAGCCACATGCCAGTCGGTGGAGTCTGGTGGATTAATACGGATCGTAATGAAGACGCTATCAGCCTGGTAAACCAGACAATTGCCGCTCAGGATAAGGATTCCCGCGTGGCCGTCATTAGCATGGGCGAAGAGCCGAAGAAAATAATTACGCTCGAAAGCGACAGCGGCCCCCAGAAAGTACGTTTGTTTTCTATGTCAGCGGAAGCGGATAGTCTATACTTTTTGTCCCGCGACGTTCAGTGCTCTATTGACCCGGATCACTATTTAGTGATTCTTAAATGTGCAAATAACATACTGCAAAATATTCCTGCTGAAAAACTGCTGTCGTGGCTGGAAAAAATCAATAAATGGGCAAAGTTTCAAAATTGCACGCTATTGGTCGTCAACCCCGGCAGTAATAACGACAAGCTGTTCTCACTTTTGATGGGCGAATATCGCTCCCTGTTCGGGCTGGCAAGTCTTCGTGACCAGGCAGGCAGCTATCTCTACGATATTGCCTTCTGGTGCAATGAAAAGGGCGTGAGCGCCAGGCAACAGCTGACTCTTAAACATATTGAGGGGAAATGGCACCTGGCACAGCAGGAAGAAACCGTGGTGCAGCCGCGCAGCGATGAAAAGCGCATCCTGAGCCATATTGCGGTTTTAGAGGGCGCGCCCGCGCTTTCGGAAAACTGGTCACTGTTTGAGTCTAACGAAGCGCTTTTTCATGAAGCCCGCACCACCCAGGCAGCCACCCTCGTTTTCTCGTTGATGCAGAATAATCAGATTGAAACGCTGGCGAGACAAATTCACACCCTGCGCCGCCAGCGCGGCAGCGCGTTAAAAATTGTGGTGCGCGAAAATAATACCAGCCTGCGCGCTACCGATGAGCGTCTGCTTCTGGGCTGCGGGGCAAATATGGTTATCCCCTGGAATGCGCCACTGTCACGCTGCCTGACGCTTATTGAAAGCGTTCAGGGTCAGCAGTTCAGCCGCCATGTCCCGGAAGATATCTCCACGCTGCTCTCCATGACCCAGCCGATGAAGCTGCGTGGCTACCAGAAATGGGATACGTTCTGCGATGCCGTCGGCAACATGATGAGCAACACGTTACTTCCGGCGGACGGGAAAGGGGTTATGGTTGCTCTGCGGCCGGTCCCGGGCATTCGCGTTGAGCAGGCACTCACCCTGTGTCGCCCGAACCGTACAGGGGACATCATGACCATTGGCGACAATCGCCTGGTGCTGTTTTTGTCGTTTTGCCGGGTCAACGATCTTGATACCGCGCTTAACCACATCTTCCCCCTGCCTACCGGGGATATTTTCTCGAACCGTATGATTTGGTTCGAAGATAATGCTATCAGCGCAGAGCTGGTGCAAATGCGCGCTCTCCAGCCTGAACAATGGGTTAAACCGCTCGCAATCACGAGCGATGTAAAACCGCTCCTCAATGCCAGACATGACGGACATGTCTGGCGTCGGGTTCCGGAACCCCTTCGCTTATTAACTGAGAACGGGGAGAACGCACCATCATGAATATCAGCGATATCATCCAACTGGTCGTATTCTGCGCGCTGATCTTTTTCCCGCTTGGCTACTATGCACGCCATTCCATACGCCGTATCCGTGATACGGCCAGAGTGATGTTTGTAAAACCTCGCTATGTAAAACCAGCCGGAACACTGACACGGGCATCACACGTCAAGGCAGACCGTAAACATGACTAATTCTTCCTATACCGCTTCGTCACCCTCGCCGCTCTGGCAATACTGGCGCGGCCTTTCCGGCTGGAACTTCTACTTTCTGGTGAAGTTTGGCCTGCTTTGGGCAGGTTATCTGAATTTCCATCCCCTGCTTAACCTGGTGTTTATGGCCTTCCTGCTGATGCCTCTGCCGAACATCAGGCTGCATCGTTTACGCCATTGGGTGGCCATCCCCATCGGCTTTGCGCTGTTCTGGCACGATACCTGGCTGCCTGGTCCGGAAAGCATAATGAGCCAGGGATCGCAGGTCGCGGGCTTCAGCGCAGACTATATGCTTGACCTGGTTGAGCGTTTCATTAACTGGCAGATGATTGGCGCCGTCTTTGTCCTGCTGGTTGCCTGGCTGTTCCTGTCTCAGTGGATCCGCGTCACGGTGTTTGTCGTCGCCATTATGATCTGGCTTAACGTGCTGACGCTGGCGGGGCCAAGCTTTTCGCTGTGGCCTGCCGGCCAGCCGACGACAACGGTGACCACGACGGGAGGAAGCGCAGCGGCTACCGTTACAACGGCAGGCGATACGCCGGTGGTGGGCGATATTCCAACGCAGACTGCACCGCCGACCTCCACCAATCTTAATGCCTGGCTCTCCAGCTTCTATACCGCTGAAGATAAGCGACAGACGAAATTCCCGGATGCGCTGCCAGCCGATGCACAGCCGTTTGAGCTGCTGGTGATTAACATCTGTTCCCTCTCCTGGGCCGACGTGGATGCCGCCGGTTTGATGTCTCACCCGCTGTGGTCCCACTTTGACATCCAGTTTAAAGATTTTAACTCTGCCACCTCATACAGCGGCCCGGCGGCAATCCGCCTGCTGCGAGCAAGCTGCGGTCAGGCATCGCATAAAAACCTGTATCAGCCCGCTGGCAACCAGTGTTATTTGTTCGATAATCTCGCGAAGCTGGGCTTTACGCAGCACCTGATGCTGGGGCATAACGGTCAGTTCGGTAACTTCCTGAAAGAGGTACGTGAACAGGGTGGCATGCAGGCGCCACTGATGGATCAAACCGGTCTTCCCGTTACGCTGCTGGGCTTCGATGGCTCGCCGGTTTATGACGATACCGCCGTGCTGCAGCGCTGGCTGCAGACCATCGAAAAAGACAGTAATCCGCGCAGTGCAACGTTCTATAACACCCTGCCGCTTCACGACGGTAACCACTTCCCGGGGGTGAGTAAAACGGCGGATTACAAAGTGCGGGCGCAGAAATTCTTCGACGAGCTGGACGCGTTCTTCACGGAGCTGGAAAAATCTGGCCGTAAAGTGATGGTGGTCGTGGTACCTGAGCACGGTGGCGCGCTGAAAGGCGACAGAATGCAGGTATCCGGCCTGCGCGATATCCCAAGCCCGTCCATTACCAACGTGCCTGCAGGCATTAAATTCTTTGGTATGAAGGCACCGCACCAGGGCACACCAATTGAGATTACCCAGCCAAGCAGCTATCTGGCGATTTCAGAACTGGTTGCCCGCGCCGTTGACGGGAAGCTGTTTGTGGAAGATAGCGTTAACTGGGATCAGCTCACCAGCAACCTGCCGCAAACGGCTGAAGTCTCCGAGAACGCCAACGCGGTAGTGATTCAGTATCAGAACAAACCGTACGTTCGCCTGAACGGCGGGGACTGGGTACCGTATCCGCAGTAACTGATTTCCCCCTCTTCCCACAGGGGAGAGGGGATAGTCAGTGCGTCATTATTGCGCTGAAATCCACATCCGCATTTTCAGACTTGCCGAATAGTCGTCGTCTTTAGAGGTGATTTCGGGCTCTCCGGAAGGCTGCCCCATCGTTAAATGCCAGGGTAGCGCAGACGGATTGTCGCATCGTTTACTCCATCCGGTTATTCGGCGCTTCGCAGGGAAATCTCACCGCCCACCCAGGGCTTGATCGCGCCATCCTGTTCCAGAAGCAGCGCGCCCTGTGCGTCAATACCGCGGGAAATGCCGTAAATCTCTTTATCACCAATCAGCAGCTTCACCGGACGGTTGATGAAGTTATCCAGCTTTTCCCAACGAGACAGGAACGGTGCCAGGCCTTCCTGTTCAAAAAGCGTGAGTGAGCTGCGCAGCTCTTTAATCATGCGCACGGCAAGGGTGTTACGATCGATGACAATCCCCGCCTCCTGGAGATTGGTCCAGGCCTGATTCACCACGTCGTTTTGGACAGTACGCATCACCATATTGAGGCCCGCGCCAATAACAATTTGCGCCGCATCACCGGTTTTTCCCGTCAGTTCGACCAGAATACCGGCAAGTTTACGATCGTTAAGGTACAGATCGTTTGGCCACTTAACGCGGACCCGATCGGCACCCAGATCGTGCAGCACTTCCGCCATGACGATACCAATGACCAGACTCAGGCCAATGGCTGCGGCAGGCCCCTGCTCCAGACGCCAGTACATGGACAGATAGAGATTGGCGCCAAATGGCGAGAACCATTTGCGACCGCGACGGCCACGACCGGCCTGCTGGTATTCAGCAACACAGGCATCGCCGGACGAGAGTTCGCTCAGCCGATCCATAAGGTACTGGTTCGTCGAATCAATCACCGGCAGCACCGCAACGTTGCCGTGTCCAAGCTGGCTGCGGATGACGTCTTCATTCAGCAATTGAATTGGCTCCGGCAGGCTGTAGCCTTTTCCCGGCACCGTGAACACATCGACGCCCCAGTCGCGAAGCGTCTGGATATGCTTGTTAATGCCGGCACGGCTCATGCCCAGTTGCTCGCCCAGCTGTTCACCAGAGTGAAACTCCCCGTCAGCAAGGATGCTAATCAGGGTTAACGGAATAGTATTGTCCTTCACGCAATGGTCTCCACGGCATTCACTTCACCTGTGCGGCCAATGAAGCGGACTTCTGGCTCCAGCCAGACGTTAAACTTTTCGCCCACACGTTGACGAACATAATGCGCCAGCTGTACAACATCATCGCTGGTCGCATCGCATTGATTAATCAGTACCAGAGCCTGCTGCTGGTGAACGGCAGCGCCACCTACGGACGTGCCTTTTAACTGGCATTGATCGATCAGCCAGCCAGCGGCCAGCTTCACGCTGCCATCTGCCTGAGGATAATGTGGCGCAGTGGGCCATCCTTCAAGAAAGGCTTTTGCATTTTCGCTGCTAATAACCGGATTTTTGAAGAAGCTTCCTGCATTTCCGTTTACTTTCGGATCGGGAAGTTTGGTCATTCGCATATGGCAAACTGAGTCAAATACGTCGCGGGGAGTGACGGTTGCCGGATCGAGACGCGTTAAATCGCCATAGGTCAGCACCGGCTGCCAGTTCTTTGGCAGACGCAGACCCACGGCGACAATCACGTAGCGATCCTGATATTCATGCTTGAAGATACTGTCACGATAGCCAAACCGACACTGTTCTGCCGTTAAGCGCTTAGCCGTTCCGGTCGCCAGTTCGATGCAGTCGACATATTCACAGACATCTTTCAGTTCGATGCCGTAGGCACCGATGTTTTGGATGGGTGACGATCCGGCGCAGCCTGGTATAAGCGCCAGGTTTTCCAGACCCGGCATCCCTTTTTCGAGGGTAAATTGCACCAGCTGATGCCAGTTTTCTCCGGCCCCCACGTGCAGATGCCAGCTATCGGCGCGCTCTTCCACACCAATGCCCATGATGCGGTTAACGATCACCGTTCCCGCGAAATCGTCGAGAAACAGGACATTACTTCCTTCGCCCAGAATCAGTACGGGTTCGTTATTTTCTGTTGCGCTTTGCCATGCATCCAGCAGCTGCTGTGCAGTATCGGCACGTACAATTTGATTAGCATTACGTTGAATGCCAAAGGTATTCCAGGGCTTAAGGGAGTGGTTCATAGACGCTATCCTGATGCAAAAACGCAGGTAGTTTACCGTATAAGCAGGGCGTTGGGGGATCTGTTTGTGCAGCGCAGAAACGCAAAAAGGCCATCCTTTCGGATGGCCTCTTCACTTATTTGATGCCTGGCAGTTCCCTACTCTCACATGGGGAGACCCCACACTACCATCGGCGCTACGGCGTTTCACTTCTGAGTTCGGCATGGGGTCAGGTGGGACCACCGCGCTAAAGCCGCCAGGCAAATTCTGTTTAATCTGTATCAGGCTGAAAATCTGTCTCTCACCGCCAAAACATCTTCGGCGTTGTAAGGTTAAGCCTCACGGTTCATTAGTACCGGTTAGCTCAACGCATCGCTGCGCTTACACACCCGGCCTATCAACGTCGTCGTCTTCAACGTTCCTTCAGGAGACTTAAAGTCTCAGGGAGAACTCATCTCGGGGCAAGTTTCGTGCTTAGATGCTTTCAGCACTTATCTCTTCCGCATTTAGCTACCGGGCAGTGCCATTGGCATGACAACCCGAACACCAGTGATGCGTCCACTCCGGTCCTCTCGTACTAGGAGCAGCCCCCCTCAATTCTCCAGCGCCCACGGCAGATAGGGACCGAACTGTCTCACGACGTTCTAAACCCAGCTCGCGTACCACTTTAAATGGCGAACAGCCATACCCTTGGGACCTACTTCAGCCCCAGGATGTGATGAGCCGACATCGAGGTGCCAAACACCGCCGTCGATATGAACTCTTGGGCGGTATCAGCCTGTTATCCCCGGAGTACCTTTTATCCGTTGAGCGATGGCCCTTCCATTCAGAACCACCGGATCACTATGACCTGCTTTCGCACCTGCTCGAGCCGTCACTCTCGCAGTCAAGCTAGCTTATGCCATTGCACTAACCTCCTGATGTCCGACCAGGATTAGCTAACCTTCGTGCTCCTCCGTTACTCTTTGGGAGGAGACCGCCCCAGTCAAACTACCCACCAGACACTGTCCGCAACCCGGATCACGGGTCCACGTTAGAACACCAGCCATTAAAGGGTGGTATTTCAAGGACGGCTCCACGCAGACTGGCGTCCACGCTTCAAAGCCTCCCACCTATCCTACACATCAAGGACCAGTGTTCAGTGTCAAGCTATAGTAAAGGTTCACGGGGTCTTTCCGTCTTGCCGCGGGTACACTGCATCTTCACAGCGAGTTCAATTTCACTGAGTCTCGGGTGGAGACAGCCTGGCCATCATTACGCCATTCGTGCAGGTCGGAACTTACCCGACAAGGAATTTCGCTACCTTAGGACCGTTATAGTTACGGCCGCCGTTTACCGGGGCTTCGATCAAGAGCTTCGCGTTGCCGCTAACCCCATCAATTAACCTTCCGGCACCGGGCAGGCGTCACACCGTATACGTCCACTTTCGTGTTTGCACAGTGCTGTGTTTTTAATAAACAGTTGCAGCCAGCTGGTATCTTCGACTGATTTCAGCTCCGTCCGCAGGGACTTCACCTACATATCAGCGTGCCTTCTCCCGAAGTTACGGCACCATTTTGCCTAGTTCCTTCACCCGAGTTCTCTCAAGCGCCTTGGTATTCTCTACCTGACCACCTGTGTCGGTTTGGGGTACGATTTCGTGTTACCTGATGCTTAGAGGCTTTTCCTGGAAGCAGGGCATTTATCACTTCAGCACCATAGTGCCTCGTCATCACGCCTCAGTGTTAAAGTGAACCGGATTTGCCTGGAACACACACCTACACGCTTAAACCGGGACAACCGTCGCCCGGCTGACATAGCCTTCTCCGTCCCCCCTTCGCAGTAACACCAAGTACAGGAATATTAACCTGTTTCCCATCGACTACGCCTTTCGGCCTCGCCTTAGGGGTCGACTCACCCTGCCCCGATTAACGTTGGACAGGAACCCTTGGTCTTCCGGCGAGCGGGCTTTTCACCCGCTTTATCGTTACTTATGTCAGCATTCGCACTTCTGATACCTCCAGCAACCCTCACAGGCCACCTTCAACGGCTTACAGAACGCTCCCCTACCCAACAACGCATAAGCGTCGCTGCCGCAGCTTCGGTGCATGGTTTAGCCCCGTTACATCTTCCGCGCAGGCCGACTCGACCAGTGAGCTATTACGCTTTCTTTAAATGATGGCTGCTTCTAAGCCAACATCCTGGCTGTCTGTGCCTTCCCACATCGTTTCCCACTTAACCATGACTTTGGGACCTTAGCTGGCGGTCTGGGTTGTTTCCCTCTTCACGACGGACGTTAGCACCCGCCGTGTGTCTCCCGTGATAACATTCTTCGGTATTCGTAGTTTGCATCGGGTTGGTAAGCCGGGATGGCCCCCTAGCCGAAACAGTGCTCTACCCCCGAAGATGAGTTCACGAGGCGCTACCTAAATAGCTTTCGGGGAGAACCAGCTATCTCCCGGTTTGATTGGCCTTTCACCCCCAGCCACAGGTCATCCGCTAATTTTTCAACATTAGTCGGTTCGGTCCTCCAGTTAGTGTTACCCAACCTTCAACCTGCCCATGGCTAGATCACCGGGTTTCGGGTCTATACCCTGCAACTTAACGCCCAGTTAAGACTCGGTTTCCCTGCGGCTCCCCTATACGGTTAACCTTGCTACAGAATATAAGTCGCTGACCCATTATACAAAAGGTACGCAGTCACACCACGAAGGTGCTCCCACTGCTTGTACGTACACGGTTTCAGGTTCTTTTTCACTCCCCTCGCCGGGGTTCTTTTCGCCTTTCCCTCACGGTACTGGTTCACTATCGGTCAGTCAGGAGTATTTAGCCTTGGAGGATGGTCCCCCCATATTCAGACAGGATACCACGTGTCCCGCCCTACTCTTCGAGTTCACAGCAAGTGTGCTTTCGTGTACGGGACTATCACCCTGTACCGTCGGACTTTCCAGACCGTTCCACTAACACACAAGCTGATTCAGACTCCGGGCTGCTCCCCGTTCGCTCGCCGCTACTGGGGGAATCTCGGTTGATTTCTTTTCCTCGGGGTACTTAGATGTTTCAGTTCCCCCGGTTCGCCTCGTTAACCTATGTATTCAGTTAACGATAGTGTGACGAATCACACTGGGTTTCCCCATTCGGACATCGACGGGTCAAAGGTTCATATCACCTCGCCGTCGCTTTTCGCAGATTAGCACGTCCTTCATCGCCTCTGACTGCCAGGGCATCCACCGTGTACGCTTAGTCGCTTAACCTCACAACCCGAAGATGTTTCACTTCTGATTGCGAAAATTTGAGAGACTCGAACACACCATTAAAGATGTGTCGTTTCAATTTTCAGCTTGATCCAGATTTTTAAAGAGCAAAACTTCGCAGTGCACCTTTTCAGGTTCACTCTGAAGTTTTCTTGTGTTCGCAGTAAAAGATGGTGGAGCTATGCGGGATCGAACCGCAGACCTCCTGCGTGCAAAGCAGGCGCTCTCCCAGCTGAGCTATAGCCCCATCGTTTTGCCAACCTCTTCAAATTTGCTTCGCAAATTTGGTAGGCCTGAGTGGACTTGAACCACCGACCTCACCCTTATCAGGGGTGCGCTCTAACCACCTGAGCTACAAGCCTGTAGAGGTTTTTTACTGCTGTTTTTCATCAGACAATCTGTGTGGACACTACAAAGGCAGGTTCTTTAAGGTAAGGAGGTGATCCAACCGCAGGTTCCCCTACGGTTACCTTGTTACGACTTCACCCCAGTCATGAATCACAAAGTGGTAAGCGCCCTCCCGAAGGTTAAGCTACCTACTTCTTTTGCAACCCACTCCCATGGTGTGACGGGCGGTGTGTACAAGGCCCGGGAACGTATTCACCGTGGCATTCTGATCCACGATTACTAGCGATTCCGACTTCATGGAGTCGAGTTGCAGACTCCAATCCGGACTACGACGCACTTTATGAGGTCCGCTTGCTCTCGCGAGGTCGCTTCTCTTTGTATGCGCCATTGTAGCACGTGTGTAGCCCTACTCGTAAGGGCCATGATGACTTGACGTCATCCCCACCTTCCTCCAGTTTATCACTGGCAGTCTCCTTTGAGTTCCCGGCCTAACCGCTGGCAACAAAGGATAAGGGTTGCGCTCGTTGCGGGACTTAACCCAACATTTCACAACACGAGCTGACGACAGCCATGCAGCACCTGTCTCAGAGTTCCCGAAGGCACCAAAGCATCTCTGCTAAGTTCTCTGGATGTCAAGAGTAGGTAAGGTTCTTCGCGTTGCATCGAATTAAACCACATGCTCCACCGCTTGTGCGGGCCCCCGTCAATTCATTTGAGTTTTAACCTTGCGGCCGTACTCCCCAGGCGGTCGACTTAACGCGTTAGCTCCGGAAGCCACGCCTCAAGGGCACAACCTCCAAGTCGACATCGTTTACGGCGTGGACTACCAGGGTATCTAATCCTGTTTGCTCCCCACGCTTTCGCACCTGAGCGTCAGTCTTTGTCCAGGGGGCCGCCTTCGCCACCGGTATTCCTCCAGATCTCTACGCATTTCACCGCTACACCTGGAATTCTACCCCCCTCTACAAGACTCTAGCCTGCCAGTTTCGAATGCAGTTCCCAGGTTGAGCCCGGGGATTTCACATCCGACTTGACAGACCGCCTGCGTGCGCTTTACGCCCAGTAATTCCGATTAACGCTTGCACCCTCCGTATTACCGCGGCTGCTGGCACGGAGTTAGCCGGTGCTTCTTCTGCGGGTAACGTCAATCGGTGAGGTTATTAACCTCACCGCCTTCCTCCCCGCTGAAAGTACTTTACAACCCGAAGGCCTTCTTCATACACGCGGCATGGCTGCATCAGGCTTGCGCCCATTGTGCAATATTCCCCACTGCTGCCTCCCGTAGGAGTCTGGACCGTGTCTCAGTTCCAGTGTGGCTGGTCATCCTCTCAGACCAGCTAGGGATCGTCGCCTAGGTGAGCCGTTACCCCACCTACTAGCTAATCCCATCTGGGCACATCTGATGGCAAGAGGCCCGAAGGTCCCCCTCTTTGGTCTTGCGACGTTATGCGGTATTAGCTACCGTTTCCAGTAGTTATCCCCCTCCATCAGGCAGTTTCCCAGACATTACTCACCCGTCCGCCACTCGTCACCCGAGAGCAAGCTCTCTGTGCTACCGTTCGACTTGCATGTGTTAGGCCTGCCGCCAGCGTTCAATCTGAGCCATGATCAAACTCTTCAATTTAAGTTTGATGCTCGTGAATTAAACTTCGTAATGAATTACGTATGTTCACTCAGAGACTTGGTATTCATTTTTCGTCTTGCGACGTTAAGAATCCATGTCACTTTGAGTGCCCACACAGATTGTCTGATAAATTGTTAAAGAGCAGTGCCGCTTCGTTTTCGCTGCGGCGCGGGGTGTGCATATTACGCTTTCCCGCTTCAGAGTCAAGCGTTTATTTTGCTTTTCTCTGCTGACCCGGCGGCGTGTGTGCCGTTGTTCCGTGTCAGTGGAGGCGCATTATAGGGAGTTATTCTGAAGTGACAAGCACAAAATACAAAAAACTTTTCGTTCGCTCACTTTTCAAACTTAACGCTTATTTAAGTCGCGAATCGCCCGCTAAATGGGCAATTTCCCGCGCAAAACTGGCCACCTGCGACCAGTCGGTATAAACCACTTCTTTACGCGTATCGGTTTCGCCACCCGTCATCTTCATTATCAGGCGAATCATGAAGCGGTCATACCAGCGGTAGCGAGGATAGCGCAGCGCACCGGCAAAGACGGCGCACAGGTCTGGCTGCCACGGCGAGCCGAGCAAAAACTTGCGCGTGTAGCTGTTGGTCTGCGGCGTACGCTTCTCAGCTTTACGGGCAACCAGATTGACCGAGTAAAACGCGCCCGGCAATGTGTTGAGTACCGCCGTATGCTTTTTCACAAAGCGATCCAGCGCCGGATGGAAGTGTCCGTAACGAATGGAGGCCCCAATCACCACGCGATCATACTCCTGCCAGGCAATCTCCTCCGCGCGATTCAGGTTCACCACATCTGAGTAAATGCCCAGCTCTTTTAATTCCGATGCCAGATAAGCGGCAATCTCACGCGTTTGTCCGTCTCGCGTAGAGAAAAGAATCAGTGTTTTCATCAACGGCTCCTTATTCGCGCCAGAATGTTGGGGTGAACAGCACCAGCAGCGTAAAGACCTCAAGACGACCAAACAGCATATTGGCAATAAGGATCCATTTCGCAACCGGGTTCATGCTGGCAAAGTTATCCGCCACAACCCCCAGCCCAGGCCCGAGGTTGTTCAGTGTTGCGACGACGGACGCAAAGGCGGAGAAATCATCCACTCCCGTCGCGATGATCGCCAGCATGCTGACGATAAAGACCAGCGCATACGCCGAGAAGAACCCCCACACCGCTTCGAGGATACGTTCCGGCAGCGCGCGGTTCCCCAGCTTAATGCTGTAAACCGCATTCGGGTGGACCAGACGCTTCAGCTCACGGTTTCCCTGCTTGAACAGCAGCAGAATACGAATCACCTTCAGACCACCGCCCGTCGACCCGGCGCAGCCGCCGATAAACGCGGAGCACAGCAGAAGTACCGGCAGGAACAGCGGCCAGCGCGCGATGCTGTCCGTGGTAAACCCGGCGGTCGTCGCCATCGACACCACCTGGAAAAACGCCTGATTGAGCGTGGTCAGCGCCGAGTTGTAAACATCATGGAACCACAGCACCAGGGTGCAGATGACGACCAGGGTAAGCTGGACGCCAATGAACATGCGGAACTCAGGATCGCGCCAGTACACCTTCAGACTACGCCCGCTCAGTAAAGAGAAGTGCAGGCCGTAGTTACAGCCGGAGATCAGCAGGAAAATCGCAATGATGGTGTTAATCGTTGGGCTGTCGAAGTACCCCACGCTGGCATCGTGGGTGGAGAACCCGCCGATAGCAATTGTCGCAAAGCTGTGCCCGATAGCATCGAAGGCAGGCATCCCGGCAAACCACAGCGCCAGCGCGCAGGCTACCGTCAGCAGAACATAAATCAGCCACAGGGTTTTCGCCGTCTCGGCAATACGTGGACGCATCTTGTTGTCTTTCAGCGGCCCCGGCATTTCAGCCCTGTACAGCTGCATCCCCCCGACGCCCAGAATCGGCAGGATGGCCACCGCCAGGACGATGATCCCCATCCCCCCGAACCACTGCAGCATCTGACGATAAAAGAGAATAGCGTGGGGTAACGAATCCAGCCCCACCAGCGTCGTCGCACCGGTGGTCGTTAAACCAGAAAACGATTCAAAAAAGGCATCCGTGATGCTGAGGTTAGGCTGCTCAGAGAAGATAAAGGGCAGCGAACCGACGCTTCCCAGCACCGTCCAGAACAGGACCACAATCAGAAAGCCTTCGCGAGATTTCAGTTCACCTTTCTGACGACGGTTCGGCCACCACAGCAGCGAGCCGATCGCCAGCGCGACAAAGAAGGTCTGGGTAAAAGCCCGCCCCGCGCCGTCCCGGTAGATAAGCGCCACCAGTCCAGGGAGAATCATCGTCCCCGAAAAGAGTATGACCAGCAGTCCAACGATTCGGGTTATGGCACGAAAATGCATCTCTGCCGCTTCCTTTGGTATTCAAAAAAGTGAGGTGGGGATTATTCTTCAATCGGCAGCAATTGCAACGAACCACGACTAAAATCAGCCAGTTTTGCTGAAAAAGCAGCCAGTTCTGCCTGAGGAAGCGCCACGCGTAATTGCACCATTGCCTGGTAATCACTGTGCGCAATCACGCCGTTAAATTGTTTGAGCAGTGTTTCAATGCCCGATAGCTGAGCGTAATCGCACAATAAAGTATATTCGGTGAGCGGCGTTTTGCGGGTGGTCGTCAGGATATTCAGTGCCTGCTGAACGCCGCCGCCATACGCTTTTACCAGCCCACCCGTACCTAACAGGATGCCGCCGTAGTAGCGCACCACCACGGCGGTAATTTCACCCACGCCGCTGCCCATCAGCTGGGAGAGCATGGGTTTACCGGCTGTGCCCGCCGGTTCACCGTCGTCTGAAAAACCGAGCTGTTGCGAATCGTCCGGTGGCCCTGCCACCCACGCCACGCAGTGGTGACGTGCGTCAGGGTGCTCCGCGCGAACGGACTCGACAAACGCTTTCGCCGCCTCTACGCCGTCGGTGTGCGCCAGCAGCGTAATAAAGCGGCTTTTCTTGATTTCCTCAACAAAGGTGACCGGTTCAGCCGGTATCAGCCAGCTTTCCATCAGGCCAGCTTCAGGTCTCGCGTCATATTCTCGATACCGTTCTCGTGAACCACCACGTTATCTTCGATACGAATGCCGCCAAACGGCTTCAGCGCGTCAATTTTTTCCCAGTTGAAGTGCTTGCTGAACTGCCCTTCACGCCACGGCGCCAGCAGGGATTCGATAAAGTAGATCCCCGGTTCAATCGTCAGCACCATGCGCGGCTCCAGGATACGAGTGCAGCGCAGGTAAGGATATTTAGACGGTGCCGCCAGGTGCGTACCGGTATCATCCTGCATAAAGCCCGCAACGTCGTGAACCTGCAGGCCCAGCGGGTGGCCGATACCGTGCGGCATGAATGGTCCGGTCAGGTCGTTCTCGACCATCGCCTCTTCGCTCATGTCTTTCACAATCTGATGCTTACGCAGCAGTTTAGCAATGCGCTGATGGAACTGGATGTGGTAATCCACGTAGCTGGTTCCGGCCTTCATGGTGCCAATCAATGCCAGCTGTTCGTCGTTTACGTCCTTAATAAGCTGCGCAAAATCGGTATCCGCATTCGCCGCCCAGGTGCGAGTCAGATCGGCCGCATAGCCGTTGTACTCTGCGCCTGCGTCCAGCAGGAAGCTGCGCATCTCAGACGGAACCTGATGATCCAGTTTGGTGTAGTGGAGAACAGACGCATGCTCATTCAGCGCGACGATGTTGCTGTACGGTACGTCGGTGTCACGATGACCGGTTGCAGTCAGGTAGGCCAGGTTGATGTCGAACTCGCTCATGCCTGACTGGAACGCTTCGTGCGCGGCGCGGTGGCCATTCACCGCCGTTTTTTGCGCTTCACGCATGCAGTAGAGTTCATAGTCGGTTTTATACGCGCGGTAATAGTGCAGGTAATCCAGCACGCCTTTCGGATTGAGTTTGTCTGCCGGAATATCCAGACCGAGCGCACGTTCAGGTACAGGGCCAATGTAGCCGATGTTGCCGCGCGCCGCTGGCAGCTGGCTGCCAATGCCGTCCGCTTTTGGCAGGGCGATCACCTCAATTTCTTCGGTCCAGAAAGAGGTCGGCAGCGGTTCAACGTTGTGCCAGTAATCAACCGGCAGGTAGAACCACAGTTTCGGCTTGTTCACGCCGTCCACCAGCAGCCAGCAATTCGGAACCTGTGTCACCGGCACCCAGGCTTTAAACTGCGGGTTAACCTTAAACGGATAGGCGTGGTCATCAAGAAAAGTATTCATCAGCTCGCCGGAGTGGATCAGGAGGGCATCCAGCTTGAAGCGGGCCAGTACATCGCGGGTACGTTCCTGTAGGGTAACGATATGATTTTTATAAAGCGAAGCCAGTGAGTCCATCATTCTTCCTTTCGTTTTTTTGACCTCAAGTCATCGCATCTTAGCACACCTCACTCCGGCTGCGTGATTTCCACCGACCGTGATCAACGCAGCAATTTCTTAATGAGTAATTTGCATTTTATTAACATAAATTCCACACTCCGTCTCATCTGGTATGACCAGATCCACTTGCTGGATTCAGGAGACTGACATGCTTTACAAAGGCGACACCCTGTACCTCAACTGGCTGGAAGATGGCATTGCCGAACTGGTGTTCGATGCCCCCGGCTCAGTGAATAAGCTTGATACCGCGACGGTGGCCAGTCTTGGCCAGGCGCTGGAAGTACTTGAAAAGCAATCTGAATTAAAAGGGCTGCTGCTGCGTTCTAACAAAGCGGCCTTTATTGTCGGTGCCGATATCACCGAATTCCTCTCGCTGTTCCAGGTTCCGGAAGAACAGCTGAGCCAGTGGCTGCACTTTGCCAACAGCGTCTTTAATCGTCTGGAAGATCTGCCTGTTCCAACGATCTCTGCCGTGAACGGCTACGCGCTGGGCGGCGGCTGCGAGTGCGTGCTGGCGACCGACTACCGTCTGGCGACGCCGGACCTGCGTATCGGCCTGCCGGAAACCAAGCTGGGCATCATGCCGGGCTTTGGCGGTTCCGTGCGTATGCCGCGCATGCTGGGCGCCGACAGCGCCCTGGAAATCATTGCCGCCGGTAAAGACGTGGGTGCAGAACAGGCGCAGAAAATCGGCCTGGTCGACGGCGTCGTGAAACCAGAGAAGCTGGTTGAAGGTGCACTCGCTATTCTGCGTCAGGCGATTAACGGCGACCTCGACTGGAAAGCCAAACGCCAGCCGAAGCTGGAACCGTTAAAGCTTAGCAAGATTGAAGCCACCATGAGCTTCACCATCGCCAAAGGCATGGTGATGCAGACGGCGGGTAAACACTACCCGGCGCCAATCACGGCGGTGAAAACCATTGAAGCGGCAGCCCGCTTTGGCCGCGACGAAGCCCTGAAGCTGGAAAACCAGAGCTTTGTTCCACTGGCGCACACCAATGAAGCCCGCGCGCTGGTTGGCATCTTCCTCAACGATCAGTTCGTGAAGGGCAAAGCCAAACAGCTGACCAAAAACGTTGAGACGCCAAAACATGCGGCGGTACTCGGCGCCGGTATCATGGGCGGCGGCATCGCTTACCAATCGGCCTGGAAAGGCGTGCCGGTAGTGATGAAAGACATCAACGAGAAATCTCTGACGCTGGGCATGACCGAAGCCGCCAAGCTGCTGAATAAACAGCTTGAGCGCGGAAAAATTGACGGGCTGAAGCTCGCAGGCGTGATCTCAACCATCCAGCCTGTGCTGGAATACAGCGGCTTCGACCGTGTGGACGTGGTGGTTGAAGCGGTCGTTGAGAACCCGAAAGTCAAAAAAGCGGTGCTGGCGGAAACGGAAGACAAGGTTCGCCCGGACGCCGTCCTGGCCTCAAACACCTCCACCATCCCCATCAGCGAACTGGCGAGCGTGCTGAAGCGTCCGGAAAACTTCTGCGGAATGCACTTCTTCAACCCGGTACACCGTATGCCACTGGTCGAAGTGATCCGTGGAGAAAAAACCTCTGACGAAACCATCGCTAAAGTCGTGGCGTGGGCAAGCAAGATGGGTAAAACGCCGATCGTCGTTAATGACTGCCCAGGCTTCTTCGTCAACCGCGTGCTGTTCCCGTACTTCGCCGGCTTCAGCCAACTACTGCGCGACGGCGCGGACTTCCGCAAAATCGACAAAGTAATGGAAAAACAGTTCGGCTGGCCGATGGGCCCGGCGTATCTGCTGGACGTCGTCGGCATTGATACCGCCCACCACGCGCAGGCCGTCATGGCGGCGGGCTTCCCGCAGCGCATGCAGAAAGATTATCGCGATGCCATTGACGCCCTCTTTGACGCCAACCGCTTCGGACAGAAAAACGGCCTGGGCTTCTGGCGTTATAAAGAAGACAGCAAAGGCAAACCAAAGAAAGAAGAAGATGCGGCGGTGGATGGCCTGCTGGCCGACGTATGCCAGCCGAAACGCGACTTCACCGACGACGAAATTATTGCCCGCATGATGATTCCGATGATCAACGAAGTGGTCCGTTGCCTGGAAGAAGGCATTATCGCCAGCCCGGCAGAAGCGGATATGGCGTTGGTATACGGCCTGGGCTTCCCTCCGTTCCACGGCGGCGCGTTCCGCTGGCTGGATACGCTCGGCAGCGCCCGCTATCTCGATATGGCGCAGCAGTATCAGCACCTCGGCCCGCTTTATGAAGTGCCGGAAGGGCTGCGTAACAAAGCGCGCCATAACGAACCCTACTATCCAGCAGTTGAGCCAGCCCGTCCGGTTGGCGCGCTGAAAACGGCTTAAGGAGTCACAATGGAAAAGGTTGTCATTGTTGATGCGATTCGCACCCCGATGGGCCGTTCAAAAGGCGGTGCGTTCCGTAACGTGCGAGCGGAAGATCTCTCCGCGCACCTGATGCGTAGCCTGCTGGCGCGTAACCCGGCGCTGGACCCAGCAGCGCTCGACGATATCTACTGGGGCTGCGTGCAGCAAACGCTGGAGCAGGGATTCAACATCGCCCGCAACGCGTCGCTGCTGGCGGAGATCCCGCATTCGGTTCCGGCCGTTACCGTCAACCGCCTGTGCGGTTCGTCGATGCAGGCCCTGCACGACGCGGCGCGCATGATCATGACCGGCGATGCGCAGGCCTGTCTGGTCGGCGGCGTTGAACACATGGGCCATGTGCCGATGAACCACGGGGTCGATTTCCATCCGGGCATGAGCCGCAACGTGGCGAAAGCCGCAGGCATGATGGGCCTTACCGCCGAGATGCTCTCCCGCCTGCACGGCATCAGTCGTGAAATGCAGGATGCTTTTGCCGCGCGCTCTCACGCCCGCGCCTGGGCCGCCACGCAGTCCGGTGCCTTCAAGAATGAGATCATCCCGACCGGGGGCCACGATGCAGACGGCGTACTGAAGCAGTTCAGCTACGACGAAGTCATTCGTCCGGAAACGACGGTCGAAGCGCTTTCTACCCTGCGTCCGGCATTTGATCCGGTCACCGGTACGGTAACGGCAGGGACGTCGTCGGCGCTGTCCGACGGTGCCGCCGCGATGCTGGTGATGAGCGAAAGCCGCGCCCGCGAATTGGGCCTGACGCCACGCGCTCGCGTGCGTTCGATGGCGGTGGTGGGCTGCGATCCTTCAATCATGGGTTACGGCCCGGTTCCGGCCTCGAAGCTGGCGCTGAAAAAAGCGGGCTTAACTGCCAGCGATATCGATCTGTTCGAGATGAACGAAGCGTTTGCCGCGCAGATCCTGCCGTGCATTAAAGATCTGGGGCTGATGGAGCAGATCGACGAGAAGATTAACCTCAACGGCGGCGCGATCGCCCTCGGTCACCCGCTGGGCTGTTCCGGGGCGCGTATCAGCACGACGCTGATTAACCTGATGGAACGCAAAGATGCCCAGTTTGGTCTGGCAACGATGTGTATCGGCCTGGGTCAGGGTATCGCGACGGTGTTTGAGAGAGTGTAAGTAAGGAAAAGTATCTCAAAGCCAATGACGTCAGAACAAGGCGGCAAGCGAGCGAATCCCGATGAGCTTACATTAGTAAGTGATTCGGGTGAACGAGCGCAGCCAACGCAGTTATGGCGTCATTGGCGAAGAGAGACAGTTTAGTTGCCGTTCTTCCCGCCTGTCAGGGGCGGGTTTTTTATTTAAATGAAGGCAAACGCATCGCCAAACAGGCGATCTTCACGCGCATCGCGTTCGTTACAGAACAGGTCGCGGGCAATTTTCGCCATCTCGAAACGGCCTGCAATGTAGATATCATGTCCCGCCAGCGTGCCGTGATCCTGCAGTACCGCCGTCAGCACCGTCCCGCTACGTCCACGCCAGCCCTCTTCCGGCTGCTCGACCACTGGCTCAATGCGCAGGTTAGGATGGTTAACGCTCAGCGCTTCCAGTTCAGACAGGTCGTACAGGTGCTTCTCTTCACGGCCGCCCCAGTAGATGGTGATGTCACGGTCTGGATTACGCGCCAGCGCGGTCAACAGAATAGAGCGCACATAGGAGAAGCCCGTACCGCCCGCGATCAGAATCAGCGGACGGTCTTCGTCATCACGCAACCACGCGTCGCCGTGAGGAATGTCGACCACAATCTCACGCTCTTTCAGGATGCGGTCCATCACGGCCATCGCGTACAGGTTAAGCTCAGACGCACCAATATGCAGCTCAATAAATTCCTGCTCTGCTGGCGTAGAGGCCATAGAGAAAGGACGCTTATCACGCTCATCCATCACCACCATCAGGTACTGGCCGGCACGGAATGAGAATGCCGCTTCAGGAACCAAACGGACGCGATATACGGTGTCGGTAATAGCATCTACCGACGTCACTTTACAGCTTAAGGTTGTCATTCGCTCTCTCTGTCGGGAAGTCTATAGGGCTTAACGGTCAGCTCAGGGTTTACCGTTATTCATTATGGCCAGTTCGTCCCAGATCGCGTCAATTCGCGCGGTCACAGCAGGATCTTTTTTGATCGGGCGACCCCATTCACGGTCGGTTTCGCCAGGCCATTTATTTGTGGCATCCAGTCCCATCTTTGAGCCAAGACCGGAAACCGGCGAGGCAAAATCCAGATAATCTATCGGCGTATTTTCGACTAACACCGTATCACGCGCAGGATCCATTCGCGTGGTTATCGCCCAGATAACGTCGTTCCAGTCACGGGCGTTAACGTCATCATCGCAGACAATAACAAATTTGGTATACATAAACTGGCGCAGGAAAGACCATACGCCCATCATCACGCGTTTAGCATGTCCGGGATACTGCTTCTTCATCGTGACCACCGCCATGCGATACGAGCATCCTTCAGGCGGCAGATAAAAATCAACGATTTCCGGGAACTGCTTTTGCAGGATCGGCACAAATACTTCGTTCAGCGCCACGCCGAGCACCGCCGGTTCATCCGGTGGGCGGCCAGTATAGGTGGAGTGATAAATCGCATCTTCACGCTGAGTAACATGCGTGACGGTAAACACCGGGAAGTTATCCACTTCGTTGTAATAGCCGGTATGGTCGCCGTATGGGCCTTCTGGCGCCATTTCACCCTGCTCAATGTAACCTTCCAGCACAATTTCGGCGCTGGCCGGCACTTCGAGATCGTTGGAGATACACTTCACGACCTCGGTTTTAGTCCCGCGCAGCAGGCCAGCAAACGCATATTCAGAGAGCGTATCCGGTACGGGCGTGACCGCCCCCAGAATGGTGGCCGGATCGGCACCTAACGCGACAGACACCGGGAACCGTTCACCCGGATGTGCAGCACACCACTCCTGGAAATCCAGCGCGCCGCCGCGGTGCGACAGCCAGCGCATGATGAGCTTATTCTTGCCAATCAGCTGCTGGCGATAAATACCGAGGTTTTGCCGCTCTTTATGCGGTCCGCGCGTCACGGTGAGGCCCCAGGTGATCAGCGGCGCAGCATCTTCAGGCCAGCACTGCATGATAGGGATTTTGGTGAGATCCACCGCATCGCCTTCCAGCACTTTCTGCTGACACGGCGCGCCGCGCAGGCGTTTGGTGGGCATGTTCAACACCTGCTTAAACTGCGGCAGCTTATCGAACAGATCGCGGAAACCTTTCGGTGGCTCAGGCTCTTTCAGAAATGCCAGCAGTTTCCCCACTTCACGCAGCGCGGTAACGTCTTCCTGCCCCATTCCCAGCGCGACACGACGCGGGGTGCCAAACAGGTTGCACAGCACCGGCATTGAATAACCTTTTGGATTTTCAAACAGTAATGCAGGGCCACCGGCACGCAGGGTGCGGTCAGCAATTTCTGTCATTTCCAGATAAGGATCAACAGGAAGTGTAATGCGTTTCAGTTCACCCTGCTTTTCCAGCAGCGTCAGGAAGTCGCGGAGATCGTGGTATTTCATGCAGTTAGTCATGGCCTCTCTGTAAGCGCTTCATTATACGGCGTAAGCCTGCTTGATGCTGTAATTTTGTTAAATTAGCGTGAACTTATCCGCTGTGTTCGAATTTCCCCCATTATAATCAACTTAGCGATCCCTCCAGGGTTTTGATATGCTTGCGCCCCGAACTAAGGGAAAGAGTGATTATGCAGGCCTGGTATTTACTGTATTGCAAACGCGGGCAACTTCAGCGCGCGCAGGAACATCTTGAACGTCAGTCTGTAAATTGTCTGACACCCGTGATCACGCTTGAAAAAATGCAGCGCGGGAAGCGCACAACCGTCAGTGAGCCTTTATTCCCGAACTATCTGTTCGTGGAGTTCGACCCTGAGGTGATCCACACCACTACCATCAGCGCAACGCGCGGCGTCAGCCACTTCGTTCGTTTTGGTGCCCACCCGGCAACCGTTCCGTCGACCGTCATTCATCAGCTGTCTGTTTATCAACAGCCTGAAGGGATCACCGACCCGGAAACCCCTTACGCGGGCGATAGCGTCGTCATTACCGAAGGCGCATTCGAAGGCCTGCAGGCGATTTTCGCCGAGCCGGACGGTGAAGCGCGCTCCATGCTGTTGCTCAATCTGCTGAACAAGCAGGTGCTGCAGAGCGTGAAAAACACCGACTTCCGCAAAGTTTAAACGTTTATCCCGAACAGGCGACGCACGTTGTCATCCGTCTGCGCGGAAAGCCAGTGCGGATCCTCTCCGCGCCAGTGCGCTACGCGCTCAACTATGTGCCCCAACAAGGCGGGCTCGTTTCGCCGCGATGCCGGTTTGGGATTCATATCTCGCGGCAGCAGGTATGGCGCATCGGTTTCAAGAAGCAAACGGTCTGCCGGGATTATCGGCAGCAGCTCGCGAAGCTCAAGCCCGCGGCGCTCATCACACACCCAACCGGTGATCCCCAGATACAAACCGCGGTTCAGGCAATCCTGCGCTTCCTGGCGAGACCCGGTGAAGCAGTGGAGCACTGCGCCGGGCAGTTTATCCAGCCACGGGTCCAGCAGTGCGAGAAAACGTTCATGCGCATCGCGACAGTGCATAAAGACGGGCATTTCAAGCTCTGCCGCCAGCGCAAGCTGGGCAGTGAACGCCTTTTCCTGTTCTTCAGGCGTGGAGAAGTTGCGGTTAAAATCGAGCCCGCACTCGCCAATAGCCACCACCTCTGCCGTTTTTGCCAGCGTGCGCAGGGTTTCTGCGCACTCCGCCGTCCACTGGCTGCTGTCATGAGGGTGGACGCCGGCGGTTGACCAGCAGTGTTGATAGCGTTGCGCCAGCAGCAGCGCCTGCTCGCTCTCATGCAGGTTGGTCCCGGTCAGGAGCAGCCCTTTTACGCCAGCCTCAAAAGCACGCGCAACCACCTCGTCACGATCTTTCGCAAACTGCGAGCTGGTCAGGTTGAGTCCGATATCAAACATGCTATTCCCCATAGAACAACCGCCCTGACGGGCGGCTGGTTTTACTCTTCAGTGGTCTTTTCGGACGCATCGTCTTCATCGTCCGACCGGCGTCCTTTTCCCACGTAGAAACGCGAGAAGAATACGCCAACCTCAAACAGGCAGTACATCGGTATTGCCAGCAACGTTTGTGAGAAGACGTCCGGCGGCGTCAGCAGCATGCCGACTACGAAGGCGCCCACCAGAATATAGGGACGCTTCTTACGCAGGTCATCAGGGGTGGTTACCCCAACCCAGCAGAGCAGCACAATGGCCACCGGCACTTCAAACGCCACGCCGAACGCCATAAACAGCGCCATCACAAAGCTGAGGTAGCTGGCGATATCCGTCGATACCTGAACCCCTTCCGGCGCGGTATGCGTCAGGAAGCCAAAGGCCAGGGGGAAGACAACGAAGTAGGCAAACGCCATGCCGATATAGAACAGCAGCGAACTGGAGACCAGCAGCGGGATCACCAGTTTACGTTCGTGCCTGTACAGTGCTGGCGCCACAAATGCCCATACCTGATAAAGGATAACGGGTGCAGACGCAATCAACGACACCCAGAAGGTGAGCTTAATCGGGGTGAAAAACGGTGATGCAACGTCTGTTGCAATCATCGTTGCCCCCAGCGGCATCTGCTTGATCAGCGGCGCAGAAACCACCTGATAAATATCGTTGGCGAAATAGACCAGGCACAGGAATATGAGGAATACCGCAATAATGCAGTTTAACAGGCGCTTACGCAGCTCAATCAGGTGCGCAATAAGCGGTTGAGTATCATCTACTGCCATAGTTACGCTTTATCACTCGACGAGGGGGATGATTCGGAAACGGGCGCGGCGGGTTTCGCTTCAGCCGCTTTTACCACCGGCTCTTCCGGCTGCGCCTGTTTTTTCAGTTCAGTTTCCTGCGGCGTTTGTTCAGGCGCTGCGGCCTGGTGCTCCGCACTCGCTGGCGTCACGCCCTCACGCTGCGCTTCGCTGTCCTTCACCACCGGGTTATGAATAGTGTTCGCTTCATCGCTCGCTTTTTCAGGATCGTTAACGCTGTAAGAACGCTTCATGGATTCCGCCGCTTCGCGCAGCTCATCCATTGAGGCTTTCAGTTCCGGCGTCAGGTTATCCATGCTCGCCTTCTCAACCTTTTTCAGGCTTTCCTGAAACTCCTGCAGCTTAAGTTCCTGCGCCAGCTCGTTCTGAACGGTCGAAGCCAGCGATCTTAGCGCTCGAACCCAGCCCACGACGGTTTTCACCGCTACCGGCAGACGTTGCGGCCCCAGCACGATCAGACCAATCACAAAGACCAGCAGCAGCTCACTAAAACCAATGTCGAACACGACTTACACCTGCTCTTTATCGTGGCGTTTAGCGTCTTCCTTTTTGGCATCTTCTTGCTTATCGGAGATGGATTTAGCAGTAAAGTCAGCGTCCTGGCTGGTTTTATCCTGCTTGCTCTCATCATCGCTCATTGCTTTCTTGAAGCCTTTGATAGACGCGCCCAGATCGGAACCAATAGAACCGAGCTTTTTGGTGCCAAACAGCAGCACAACGATGACGGCAATAATGACTAATTGCCAGATACTGATACCACCCATACATATTCCTCAGGGATAGATGATTAATTGGTCAGGTCGCATTATACGTATGCGACCTGTCGATGGCGATGCAAACTCAGCGCGTTTTTCTCCATCCTGCAAGCCAGACAACAACCCCGCCAGCCATCAGCCAGGCGGGCATCATCTGCCAGTCAGGACGGTTGATCAGCAGCAACGTACCGCTCAGCAGCAGCGTTGCGCCAATGCCAAAGAGGTAGCGTGACTGTCCCTGGCGCACACGGCTGGACTGAAGCTCGCGGGCGATTTTATCCATGCTGTGCTGAAGATTCTTGCTCTGACGCAAACTGTCGTAAACCAGTTCAGGAATTTCAGGCATTTTTTCGATCCAGAACGGTCCTTTCTCTTTCAGCGAACGCACCAGCGCTGGAAGGCCAACCTGATCCTTAATCCAGGATTCCAGGAAAGGTTTAGCCGTCTTCCACAAGTCTAACTGAGGATAGAGTTGTCGACCTACACCTTCAACGTAAAGTAATGTTTTCTGAAGTAAAACTAACTGTGGCTGAACTTCCATATTAAAGCGGCGGGCCGTATTGAACAGGTTTAACAGCACGTGTCCAAAAGAGATCTCTGCCAGCGGTTTTTCAAAAATCGGTTCGCAAACGGTACGGATAGCAAACTCGAACTCTTCAACGTTGGTGTCTGGCGGAACCCAGCCGGAATCCACATGCAGCTCGGCCACCTTACGGTAGTCGCGGTTGAAGAAGGCGATGAAGTTCTCAGCCAGATAACGTTTATCTTCTTTATTCAGCGAGCCCACAATTCCGCAGTCGATACCGATGTATTTCGGATCCTCAGGATGCTCATAGCTCACGAAGATATTGCCCGGATGCATGTCCGCATGGAAAAAACTGTCGCGGAATACTTGGGTAAAGAAGACCTGCACGCCACGTTCGGCCAGCAGCTTCATGTTCGTTCCCTGCTTCTCCAGGGCCACCACATCCGAAACCGGAATACCGTAGATGCGCTCCATGACCATCATGTTCTGGCTGCAATAGTCTGAATAGACTTCAGGCACGTAGAGCATCGGGCTGTTTTCAAAATTGCGGCGCAGCTGAATGGCGTTTGCCGATTCTCGCAACAGATTAAGCTCATCAATCAGCGTTTTTTCATATTCCCGCACCACTTCCATCGGGCGCAATCGACGGCCGTCCGGCAGCAGACGCGGAACCCAGCGCGCCAGACGATAAATTAGCTTCATATCGGCTTTGATAATCGGCAGGATATCCGGGCGGATCACCTTGATCACCACCTCTTTGCCGTTCTCTTTCAGACGCGCAGTGTGCACCTGAGCGATAGAAGCCGACGCCAGCGGTTCTATTTCGAAATCGTCAAACCAGGTTTCAACGGGAAGGTTACCCATCGCCTCCTCGATCTGTTTCTTCGCTCTCACCCCGTCAAACGGGGCGACACGGTCCTGCAGCATCGCCAGTTCATCGGCAATGTGCGGCGGGAAGAGATCGCGGCGGGTTGAGAGCATCTGTCCGAACTTAATCCATACCGGGCCGAGCTCCTGCAGTGCCAGACGCAGGCGTTCACCCAGCGGCTGACCTTTATGTCGATTTGGCATCCAGAACAGCGTCCGCCGCCAGATCCTGAGCGGCAGCGTGATACGCATTTTGGGGATGAGCTCGTCGAGCCCGTAACTCAAAAAGGTGTGAATGATAAAATAGAGGCGCCGAATTTCACCAGGCGTCATTTGCCCTCCAGTTTTTCCAGCCGTTTGCTTAGGGCATCAACCGCACGTTCAACCGCGGCCGTCTCTTCTGCGAACCACGCAACTTCCAGCGGCCCGGGCGCCATGCGCCACTCTTCGGTCAGCACTTCCGCGGCATAACGCTGTTGGCGTTGCAGATTTTTGCGCAGGAACGCCGTGCCGCCATGAATAACTTTCCCGATCCCTTCAGCGGCGATGTCGCCAATAAAAGGCGCCAGCAGCTCTGCCGGGTCAAACTCAGCCAGATCGCTGAGCGCAACGAAGTTCTGCACGACCTGGATGTCGCCTTCCACTTCCAGCTCACCGCTGCGGATAAGCGCCGTTAATTGCTGGCGATCGCGCAGTTTTGGCAGCACGCTCATATGGGTAATGACCGAGCAATCAGCTTCACCTTCCCACTCACCCAGAACGTCAAGCTGACGTTCGCTGAAAACCAGCACGAGCGGCGTCGAGAACTCTTTTAACACAATGCGCAGTACCTTCCCGTTTAGCCGCTGACGTGCGGCTTTCAGCGCCGGAGCGCGATACAGGAAGGCATTCAGCACATTCTCGATGCCTGCGGTGACTAAGGGTTTAAAGGGCACGGGACACCTCCACTCAGAATTTGTAACCGCGATGCAGCGCGACGACACCCGCCGTCATGTTGAAGTACTCAACGTTCTCAAATTCCGCATCCTGCATCATGGCTTTTAAGGTGTCCTGATCCGGATGCATGCGAATTGATTCCGCAAGATAGCGATAGCTTTCCGCGTCGTTTGCCACCAGTTCGCCAATACGCGGCAGCACGTGGAAGGAATAGGCGTCGTAGGCTTTGCTCAGCGGGTCGATAATCGGTTTAGAGAACTCGAGCACCAGCAGGCGTCCACCCGGCTTCAGCACGCGGTACATGGAACGCAGTGCTTTTTCTTTATCGGTGACGTTACGCAGACCGAAGGAAATCGTGATGCAGTCAAAAGTATTGTCCGGGAACGGCAGCGCTTCGGCGTTGGCCTGCACGTATTCCACGTTACCCACCACGCCGATGTTACGCAGCTTTTCGCGTCCCATTTTAAGCATGGAGTCATTAATATCAGCCAATACAACGCGACCGGTTTCGCCCACCAGACGGGAGAATTTCGCCGTCAGATCGCCCGTACCGCCAGCCAGATCGAGAACCGTTTGTCCACGACGCACACCGCTGCAGTCGATGGTGAAGCGCTTCCACAAGCGATGAATGCCGAACGACATCAAGTCATTCATCACATCGTACTTCGCCGCCACGGAATGAAATACGTGGGCCACCATGTCAGCTTTCTGCGCTTTGGCTACAGTCTGAAAGCCAAAGTGCGTCGTGTCTTGTGAATCGTCAACCATCTCAGAGCCTGCTAATCAGTCAAATGTTCGTGAAGTGTAACAGATTGGGCGCAATTGCCCTACGATTCAACCATCGCGAAAGAAACGCGCTGGCTGCTCGTCTGGCGATAAATCCGCCGCTAAATCGTTGTCCTGGTTGGGGGTATTTTGTTCATCCCCGCCCTCACGCAGTCGGAACTCTTCGTCCTGGGCTGTCGCCTGTTCGACCAATTCCGGATTAATCTCGCGTTTAACCTCCACTCCCAGGTTGCGGAATGCTTCAGCCTGCGCAAGCAGGTTGCCACGCCCGGAGGAGAGCTTTTTCATCGCCTGGCGGTAGTTATCCTGCGCACGATCCAGGCTTTGCCCGACGGAGGACATGTCGTCCACGAAGAGGCGCATTTTGTCGTACAGCTTGCTGGCGCGGTCGGCAATCTGCTGCGCGTTACGGCTCTGGTGCTCATAGCGCCACAGGTTAGCAATGGTGCGTAAGGCCACCAGCAGCGTGGTGGGGCTGACCAGCATAATGTTATTTTTCAGCGCTTCGGTGATCAGTTCGGGCTGTCTGTCGAGCGCCAGCAAAAACGCGGGTTCGACCGGGATAAACATCAGCACGTAGTCCAGCGAGCGCAGCCCCGGCAGCTGCTGATAATCTTTTCTGCCCAGCAGGCGAATATGGTTACGCACGGAGGCAATGTGCTCCTGCAGCGCCGATTCGCGCGTATAGTCATCTTCAGCGTTGAAGTAGCGCTCATAGGCCACCAGCGTCATTTTGGCGTCAATGACCACATCTTTGCCCTGCGGCAGACGCACAATCACATCCGGCTGCATTCGCGAGCGGGCATCGTTTTCGATACTCACCTGCGTTTCGTATTCATACCCTTCCCGCAGGCCAGAGGCCTCCAGCACGCGGGTGAGCACCACTTCCCCCCAGTTACCCTGGGTTTTGTTATCGCCTTTCAGCGCCCGCGTCAGGTTGACCGCCTCCTGCGCCATCTGGGCATTCAGCTGTTGAAGATTGCGGATCTCATGCGCCAGCGTGTGGCGTTCGCGGGCTTCCTGACCAAAGCTGTCCTGTACCTGACGGCGAAAGCCGTCCAGCTGTTCGCGCAGCGGCGTCAGCAGGCTGTTCAGGCTCTGGCGATTTTGCTCATCAACGCGGCGGTTGCTGTGCTCGAAAATGCGGTTGGCGAGGTTCTCGAACTGCTCGCTGAGGCGCTGCTCGCTGTTGATCATCTGGCGGATTTTGTCTTCGGCATGCAGCTGGGTGGATTCAAGGCGGGTAGTCACTTCGCGGAGATCGGCCTCCAGCGAGGTGTTGATGTCGCGCAGATTACGCAGTTCGTTATTGAGCAGTTCACACTCGTCGCGCCAGTGGTCGCTTAGGGCAAGCTGCTGTTTTGCGGCGCTTAAATCGGCGACGATCTCTTCGCGTTCAGCCAGTTGCTCGGCCTTCTGCTGTGCATGCTGATAGCTGGATATCAGCCAGCCTATTGCCACGCCAGCCAGCGCAATTACCGCATAAATCAGGATTGAGATATCCACAATGCCCCCTGCATCAACGTATTACCCGCACAAAATAAGATTGTGCTGTATAAACGTCCAGTTTGAAAGGGTTTTCCTGCGAGGCGCTACGCAAAAAATAAAGGCCGAACGCGTCGGCCTTTTATCTCAGAGAGGAGGACTAGATCAGGCGGCGAGCCGCTTCAACCACGATTTTCACCGCGTGACTTTCGGTCTGCTTCATGGTTTCGGCGTTTGGGATCTCCTGCTGGGTGCGGTTGACGATAACGCCCGCCACCATACCGGCACGCAGACCCTGGCTTGCGCACATGGTCAGCAGCGTTGCGGATTCCATCTCGTAGTTCATCACGCCCATAGACTGCCACTCTTCCATTGAGCCTTTGAAGCGGCTCACTACGCGGCCTGAGAAGGTGTCGTAACGCTCCTGGCCCGGATAGAAGGTATCAGAAGAGGCAGTTACGCCCACGTGAGTGGTTGCGCCCACGGATTTCGCCGCTTCAACCAGCGCGGTGGTGCACTCGAAGTCAGCCACTGCCGGGAATTCCATCGGTGCAAAGTGCAGGCTTGCGCCGTCCAGACGCACGGATGCGGTCGTCACCAGCACGTCGCCCACGTTAATGTGCGGCTGAATCGCGCCGGTGGTGCCGATACGCAGGAAAGTACGAATGCCCAGCTGCGCCAGCTCTTCCACGGCAATAGAGGTAGACGGGCCACCGATACCGGTAGAGCACACAATCACCGCTTTGCCATCCAGCTCTGCGCGCCAGGTGGTGAATTCACGATGGGCAGCCAGCTTGACCGGCTTATCCATCAGCGCGGCGATCTTTTCCACACGCTCTGGGTCGCCAGGGACGATAGCGAGCGTAGCCCCTTGTAAATCGTTTTTAGTGAGGCCGAGATGAAAAACATCAGACTTAGACATAGGTGACTCCTCTGTGGGTCGGTTAGTCAGAAGAAGTAAAACGGTACTTTACAGAAGCGGTAAGCATAATTTCGTGACGCACCTCACCATGAATGAAAATGATTGCATTGAATTTCCATCAAAAAGTGATTCACATCACATTAACAAGTTATATCGTCGGGTGCTGCACAAAAGATAGACCGTTTAAGGCACTGTGAGTTGTTAACCTGGTGTCTATATTTACCTTTGCGCTAACTCATTGGTACGGAGAATGCCATGACTGAAAAAACCGGATTTGCACCTGCTGCGGCTCCGCATGCTTCAACTATCGTCTCAACCTCAGAAGAGGCCATTACGGCAGGCGAGACCTCCATCCCCTCTCAGGGGGAAAATATGCCTGCATATCACGCGCGGCCAAAGTCAGCAGACGGCCCGCTGCCCATCGTGATTGTGGTTCAGGAGATTTTCGGCGTTCACGAACATATTCGCGACCTCTGCCGCCGCCTGGCGCTGGAGGGTTATCTGGCCGTTGCGCCAGAGCTCTACTTCCGTCAGGGCGATCCGAATGACTACAGTGATATCCCGACGCTGTTCAGCAACCTGGTCAGCAAAGTGCCGGACGCGCAGGTGCTGGCAGACCTCGACCACGTCGCCAGCTGGGCGGCGCGCAACGGCGGCGACCCGCACCGCTTAATGGTCACCGGTTTCTGCTGGGGTGGACGCATTAGCTGGCTGTATGCCGCGCATAACCCGCAGCTGAAAGCCGCCGTTGCCTGGTACGGCAAACTGGTGGGCGAAAAGACGCTGAACTCACCGAAGCATCCGGTTGATATCGCTACCGATCTCAATGCCCCGGTGTTAGGGCTATATGGTGGCCAGGATACCGGCATTCCGCTTGATACCGTCGAGACGATGCGCCACGCGCTGCGGGCGGCGAACGCGAAGGCCGAAATCGTGGTGTATCCCGATGCCGGACACGCGTTTAATGCCGATTATCGTCCGAGCTATCACGCGGAATCCGCGAAAGATGGCTGGCAGAGAATGCTGGCATGGTTTAGCCAGTACGGTGGGAAGAAAGCATAAAAAAAGCCCGGTGGCGACTGCGCCTTACCGGGCCTGCGCGTCATCAAGCCTGACGTAAGTTCTGCGCCGCCTTCACCATGTTGGCGAGCGCCGCACGCGTCTCCGGCCAGCCGCGGGTTTTCAGGCCGCAGTCCGGGTTTACCCACAGGCGTTCCGCCGGGATGCGCTGAGCGGCTTTTTTAAGCAGCGCCTCAATCCACTCCACGCTCGGCACGTTCGGAGAGTGAATGTCGTACACGCCCGGCCCAATTTCGTTCGGGTAGTCGAACTCTTCAAACGACTCCAGCAGCTCCATGTCTGAACGCGAGGTCTCGATGGTGATCACGTCTGCATCCAGCGCGGCAATCGAATCCATGATGTCGTTAAATTCGCAGTAACACATATGGGTGTGGATCTGGGTGTCGTCCTTCGCCACTGCGGCGTTGATGCGGAATGCTTCCACGCCCCACTGCAGGTAAGCATCCCAGTCGCTGCGGCGCAGCGGCAAACCTTCGCGCAGCGCCGGTTCGTCAATCTGGATGATGCCAATCCCCGCCGCCTCCAGATCCGCCACTTCATCACGCAGCGCCAGGGCGATCTGTTTGGCGATGGTTTCACGGGTCACGTCTTCGCGCGGGAACGACCAGCAGAGAATGGTCACCGGGCCGGTCAGCATACCTTTTACCGGCTTGTCGGTCAGGGACTGGGCGTACTTCGCCCACTCCACCGTGATCGGTTCCGGGCGGCTGACGTCGCCAATGACCACCGGCGGCTTTACGCAGCGGGAGCCGTAGCTCTGCACCCAGCCGTTCTGGGTAAAGACGAAGCCGTCCAGGTGTTCACCGAAGTATTCCACCATGTCGTTACGCTCGGCTTCGCCGTGCACCAGCACGTCCAGCCCGAGGCGTTCCTGCTCGATAATCGCCTGCTTGATGTGTTCCGCAATGCCGGTGCGGTAATGATTCGCGTCCAGATTGCCCTTTTTGAAGTCCAGACGCAGGCCGCGGATCTCGGTAGTTTGCGGGAATGAACCGATGGTCGTGGTCGGCCACGCGGGAAGATTGAAGCGGGCGCGCTGGGCTTCGGCACGTACCTCGTACGGGCTCTGACGCTGGCTGTCCCGGGCGGTGATGGCCGCCAGACGTTTTTCTACCGCCGGGTTGTGCACGCGAGCCGAGTGACGACGCGCCTGAATCGGTGCGCTCCAGTCGGTAATCGCCGCCGTGTCGCCGCTGTTGAGCGCGTCGCGCAGCAGTGCCAGCTCTTCACATTTTTGCAGGGCGAAGGCAAACCAGCTTTTCACTTCAGGGTCGAGACGGGTCTCCACGCTCAGATCGATCGGACTGTGCAGCAGCGAGCAAGATGAAGCCACCCATAGCTCACGTTTGCCGACGATGTCTTTAATTTGGGCGTATTTCTCGGTCAGATCGGCGCGCCAGACGTTACGGCCGTTGACCAGACCGGCGGAGAGCAACCACTCCTCAGGCAGGCGCTTGTGCAGCTCTGCGACATCGTCCTTACCGTGAACCAGGTCAACGTGCAAGCCCTGAACCGGCAGCGCGGTGATAGTGCCGAGGTTCGGCGTCACGCCCTCGAAATAGGTGGTCAGCAGCAGCTTCACCTGTCCGGCGAGCGCGTCATACGCCGGTTTGAAGGCATCGAGCCACTCCTGCGGCAGCTCCAGCACCAGCGCGGGTTCGTCGATTTGCACCCACTGAATGCCGCGCTTGCCCAGCTCAATCAGCACCTGCTTATAGACCGGCAGAATATCGTTCAGCAGGCTGAGGCGGTCAAATTGTTCGCCCTTCACTTTACCCAGCCACAGGTAGGTTACCGGCCCCAGCAATACGGGCTTCACCTGGTGGCCCAGCGCCAGCGCTTCATCCACTTCGTCCAGAAGCTGCGTCCAGGCCAGCGTAAACTGCTGACCTTTGACGAACTCCGGCACCATATAGTGATAGTTGGTGTTAAACCACTTGGTCATTTCCGCCGCTGCCGCTGGCTCACCCGTTGGCGCGCGGCCACGGCCGATGCGGAACAGGGTGTCGATATCCACCGATCCATCTTTGTTCTGATGACGAGCCGGCACGTTGCCCAGCAGCAGGCTGGTCGTCAGAACATGGTCGTACCAGGCGAAATCGCCCACCGGCAGCAGGTCAATACCCGCCAGTTTTTGCTGATCCCAGTGACGGGCGCGCAGCTCCCGCCCCACCGCCAGCAGTTCTTCAAGGGAGGCGTTGCCCGCCCAGTAGCTTTCTTGCGCTTTTTTCAGCTCGCGACGCAGGCCAACGCGAGGAAAACCGAGAGTGTGAGTGCGGATTGTCATGGTATGCCCCTTGTGAAATTTGTTATTTAGACGTCCAGATGTTTACACATCTATAATTGGCAGGTACTGTATATTCCTCAAGCGCAAAATGTTCATGGCGGAGTGAAGGACTTTCATGATCGAGATTAAACACCTGAAAACGCTACAAGCGTTGCGGAACTGCGGTTCGCTCGCGGCGGCGGCGGCCACGCTGCACCAGACCCAGTCCGCCCTTTCTCACCAGTTCAGCGATCTGGAACAACGCCTCGGATTTCGTCTTTTTGTGCGTAAGAGCCAGCCTTTGCGCTTTACGCCGCAGGGTGAAATTCTTCTTCAACTGGCGAATCAGGTACTGCCGCAGATCGCCAGCGCGCTGCAGGCGTGTAACGAGCCGCAGCAGACCAAACTGCGGATCGCCATTGAGTGCCACAGCTGTATTCAGTGGCTGACCCCCGCGCTTGAGAACTTCCGCCAGAAGTGGCCGCAAGTGGAAATGGACTTTAAATCCGGCGTGACGTTCGACCCGCAGCCCTCGCTCCAGCAGGGCGAGCTGGATCTGGTGATGACGTCCGACATCCTGCCGCGCAGCGGCCTGCACTATTCGCCGATGTTCGATTTTGAGGTGCGTCTGGTGCTGGCGCCGGACCATCCGCTGGCGGCCAAAACGCGCATTACGCCGGAAGATCTGGCGACAGAAACGCTGCTGATTTACCCGGTTCAGCGCAGCCGCCTGGATATCTGGCGTCATTTCCTGCAGCCGGCAGGCATCAGCCCGCAGCTGAAAAGCGTGGATAACACCCTGCTGCTGATCCAGATGGTGGCGGCCAGCATGGGTATCGCGGCGCTGCCGCACTGGGTGGTGGAGAGCTTTGAACGCCAGGGTCTGGTGGTCACCAAAACCCTGGGGGAAGGACTGTGGAGCCGGCTGTACGCCGCCGTGCGCGATGGCGAGCAGCGTCAGCCGGTTACGGAGGCGTTTATTCGCTCAGCGCGGAACCACGCGTGCGACCATCTTCCGTTTGTGCGGAGCGCGGAGCGACCCAGCGGCGATGGACCCACAGTGAAGCCAGGATCACCGCCCCCCCAATAAGGAAGCTCGGCCAGTGCGGCTGTTCCTGCCAGATGGCAAGGTTCACCAGCAGCCCCGCCGGGACGTGCACGTTGTTCATGATCCCCAGCGTACCGGCGTCTACCTGCGTAGCGCCGTAGTTCCACATAAAGTACCCCAGGCCCGATGCCACCACGCCCAGCCAGACCAGAACGCTCCACTGCACGGTGGTGGTCGGCAGCTTTTGCGGGTTGCCGAGCATAAACCACGCCGCCACCGCGACGATCGCCGCGCCCATATAGAACCACGCAAACGCGTTGTGCTGCGGCATCGGGCGGGTTTCCATCAGGCGTTTGTAGCCCACCATACCAATGGCAAAGCTGATGTTGGCAAGCTGGACGAACATCAGCCCTGTCCAGAAGTGATCGCTCACTTTGTCGTAGCGAATGATCGCCGCGCCAATAACCGCCAGCGCGGCGCTCAGCAGATATCCCCAGCGCAGACGGCGCCTGCTGAGCAGGTCGTAGATCAGGGTGATATAGAGCGGCGTCAGCACGGTAAAGAGCAGGAATTCGGAGACGGACAGGTAGACGTAAGCCCGGAAGCTGAACAAATACATGATGCCAAGCTGCATCGCGCCCACCAGCATGTACAGCAGAATGGTTTTCAGCGATTGCCCGCGCGTGCGCAGGAACGGCAGAAACACCAACGCCGCCAGCCCCACGCGCATCAGCACCGAGAAGTAACTGTCGACCGAACCGGCAAGGTATTCGCCAATCAGGCTAAAGGAGAAGGCCCACAGGATAGTGGTGATAATGAGTAGCGCCACAATGCTTGTCTCTCAGAAAGAAGGACAGGCATTGTAGCGAACTCTTTAGTTGACAACTGAACAATAAACAACCGAATGAAGATTATTCAAGGAACAGTTTGCGCAGGTATTTCGGTACCGCGTTGTCTGCGTTGGTGCCGATGACTTCCAGCTCCGGATGCAGATCCTTCAGACGTTGGTGCGCGTTTTCCATGATGCAGCCTTTGCCCGCCATAGAGAGCATCTCGGCATCGTTCATGCCGTCGCCAAAGGCGATACAGTCTTTAAGCGCGAAGCCCAGACGTTTCGCAACCGCTTCGAGCGCGTGACCTTTAGAAACGCCGCCCGCCATCACTTCCAGACAGGTCAGGGTGGAGAAGCTCACGTTGACGCGATCGCCCCAGCGGGCGTTGATCGCCTGCTCAAGCGGCAGCAGCTCTTCGTGGCTGTCGCAGGTAAAGAACACCTTGCTGATCCCCTCTGGATCCAGCAGGCCCGGCTCATACAGGGAGTAGTTGAATACCGCTTCCTTGAAGAAACGCATTTCATCCGGGCGGTGGCGGTTCATGAACCATTCGTCGTCACGGTATACGTTGGTGACGATAGCCGGATTGTTATGCACCACGCCGAAGAGATCGGCGGCAATATCGCGATCCAGGTTATGGGTGAAGATCAGGTTGCCGTCGGTATCATGCACGCGCGCACCGTTGGAGGTGATCATGTACGACTTGATCTCCAGATTATCGCGGATCTGCCCCACGTCCACGTGGTGGCGGCCGGTAGCGAACACAAAGTTCACGCCACGGGCGGTCAGAAGCTTTAAGGTCTCTTTCGCATAAGGCGACAGGGTGTGGTCGGGGGAAAGCAGCGTGCCATCTAAATCAGATGCAACAACCTGGTACATAGGAAAATTTAACCTCAATAGAAAATCAGTTATGCCGGTCGAAAAACTCGACGATGGCGTTAAGCGCGACTGAGCGCATAGCGTCCTTTTCAAAAAGGATCTCATGGTACGCGCCGTTGATGACCAGCGGTTTACCCCCTTCACAAGGGTGACCGGCGGCAGCGCGCAATTCACAATAGCGGTCATGCATGCGGTTATCCACCACACGCTCTTCTTCCGCCTGAATCAGAAGCGTCGGCGTGTCATCATCGCCTACGCCTGCCAGCACCTGCTCACCGGCCAGAATACCCTCACGCACCCAGTGCCAGGTCGGGCCGCCGACGCGCAAGCGCGGTTCATCGGCATAAAAGCGCAGGTTGCGGCGATAGCGCTGCCGACTGTGGGTTAAGACGTTGATGGCGAACGGCAATGCGCGCCAGCGTCCGGTTCCGATGGCATAGCCTTCACGAATGCGCTGATGGCCCTCAGCCCAGTCGAGAAGATGACGCACCATCCAGTCGGGAAAACGAATGACAATACCGTACATCGGCGCGGTGAGCGCAATGGCGTCGCACTGGTGCTCATACCGCTGCAAAAACAGCGTCGAAATGGCGCCGCCCATGGAGTGCGCAAGGATGTACCGCTTGCGCCAGGGGCCGGGCTGAACTTCCTGCTGCCAGAACGCGGCAAAATCGTCGACATAATCGCTGAAGTGATCCACATGCCCGCGGTGCGTATCCGGCAGCATGCGCCCTGACAGCCCCTGTCCACGGTGGTCGATGATCAGCACGTCAAACCCCATGTTGACCAGGTCGTAGGCCAGTTCGGCATATTTAACGTAGCTTTCGATACGCCCGGGGCAGACCACGATCACCCGGTCATTTTTTTCATTGCGGAAGCGAACGAAGCGCACCGGGATGCCACCGACGCCCGTAAACTCGTCTTCCTCACGCTGCCGCCAGAAATCTGTCAGCGGCCCCATTGAGAAAGCAGCAAACGCGTTTTCTCGTGTTTCCCAGTCCTTTTTCTGCTGAAACATTGGGTTTCCACTCACGTAATCCAGGGAATATCGTTTTTTTTCGTCACTGGTCACAAAATGACTCAACAATAGCGTATTGTGGCATAAAAATAGACGGTTCGGGAGCTTCAAATGACCTTCGAGTGGTGGTTCGCCTACCTGCTGACATCAATCATCCTTAGCCTTTCGCCCGGCTCTGGTGCCATTAACACTATGACCACTTCCATCAACCACGGCTATCGCGGTGCGGCGGCGTCCATTGCCGGTTTACAGACCGGGCTCGGCATTCATATTGTGCTGGTGGGGATTGGTCTGGGGACGCTGTTCTCTCGTTCGGTGCTGGCGTTTGAAGTGCTGAAGTGGGCCGGTGCGGCGTATCTGATTTGGCTCGGTATCCAGCAGTGGCGCGCGGCAGGCTCGATTGACCTGAATACGCTCTCCAGGACGCAAACGCGCGGCCATCTGTTTAAGCGCGCGGTGTTCGTGAACCTGACGAACCCGAAAAGCATCGTGTTCCTCGCCGCCCTGTTCCCACAGTTTATCGTGCCACATCAGCCCCAGGTGATGCAGTATGTGGTGCTGGGCGCGACAACCATCATCGTCGATATCATCGTGATGATTGGTTACGCGACGCTGGCGCAGCGGATAGCGGCGTGGATCAAAGGGCCTAAGCATATGAAGGCCCTGAATAAAGTCTTTGGTTCGCTGTTTATGCTGGTTGGCGCGCTGCTTGCGTCAGCGCGTCATGCTTAGCGAGAAATGATGAGATGAATGCCGAAGCCGGCGAACAGCGCGCCGGCAAAGCCGTCGATCCACTTCGCGATGCGCTGATAGCCGCGGCGCATCGCCGGTAAGGCGAACAGGCTGGCAACAATAGTGAACCAGGCGAACGTCTCAACAACGATCAGCAGGAAGATCCCCCAGCGCGCGCCTGCGCCGACGCTGTCACCCACAAACAGCGAGAACACGGATCCGAAATAGATAATTGCTTTCGGGTTTGCCAGGTTAGTCAGGAGCCCTTTTAAAAAGCTGCGGCCGCCCGTTGCCAGCTCTACCTTTGGCTCTTCCGGTTTTTTCTCTTCTTTCTTCAGCGCCCCGCGCAACATCTGGTAGCCCATCCAGCACAGGTACAGCCCGCCGCCAACCATAATGATGTTATGCAGCCACGCCATCTTCGCCAGGATCAGGTTCAGACCGAGCAGCGCGACCGCCGCCCAGACCATAACGCCCATGGTAATACCGAGCACGCCCATCATCGCCTCTTTGCGGGAGCGGCTGACGGCGGTTTGCGACACGAAGAAAAAGTCTGGGCCAGGGCTCATCAGCGCAACGATGTGCACTAACGCCACGGTGAGAAATAGCATTAACATAATTAGCTCGCGGGGAAATAATTCAGTGAGTCATCATCCTGGCACTTTTTCGCCCGTCTGACTACTCCTCATCATCACCATCGGCGTGAGAGCGGATAAGCGCCATAAACTCTTTACCGAAGCGCTCCAGCTTGCGCGTCCCCACGCCGTTAACGCTGAGCATTTCGCTGGCGCTGAGCGGCATCTGCTCGGCCATCTCAATCAGCGTCGCGTCGTTGAACACCACGTATGGCGGGATGTTCTCTTCGTCAGCGATAGCTTTACGCAGCTTGCGAAGCTTGGCAAACAGCTTGCGGTCATAGTTACCGCCGTAGGATTTCTGCATCACGCGCGGCTTGAGGGCGACCACGCGCGGCACGGCGAGCTTGAGCTCAACGTCACCGCGCAGCACCGGACGCGCTGCTTCGGTCAGCTGTAGCGCGGAGTGTTGAGCAATGTTCTGCGTGGCAAAGCCGAGGTGGATCAGCTGACGAATAATGCTGACCCAGTGCTCGTGGCTCTGGTCTTTACCGATGCCGTAAACCGGCAGCTTGTCGTGCCCCATGTCGCGGATACGCTGGTTATTGGCACCGCGCAGTACTTCCACTACGTAGCCCATCCCGAAGCGTTGATTCACGCGGTAAATGGTCGAGAGCGCTTTGCGCGCGTCCATCAGGCCATCGTACTGCTTTGGCGGATCCAGGCAGATATCGCAGTTGCCGCACGGTTCCTGTCGCCCTTCACCAAAGTAGTTGAGCAGCACCAGACGGCGGCAGGTTTGCGCTTCAGCGAAGGCACCCATCGCGTTGAGCTTGTGGCGCTCGATGTCCTGGAGTTGTCCCTGCGGCTTCTCTTCCAGACAGCGGCGCAGCCACGCCATATCGGCCGGATCGTAAAACAGCATCGCTTCCGCAGGCAGGCCGTCACGCCCGGCGCGGCCGGTCTCCTGATAGTAAGATTCGATATTGCGTGGAATGTCGAAGTGCACCACAAAGCGAACGTTGGGCTTGTTGATGCCCATCCCGAACGCCACCGTCGCGACGACGATTTGCAGGTCGTCGCGCTGGAATTTCTCCTGCACGTCGGCGCGGATGTGGTTCTCCAGCCCGGCGTGATATGCGGCGGCGCTAAAGCCACGGTTTTGCAGACGCGCGGCGGTGTCTTCCACCTTCGCGCGGCTGTTGCAGTAGATGATGCCGGACTTGCCGCGCTGCTCCTGAACGTAGCGTAAGAGCTGGTCCAACGGCTTGAATTTTTCCATCAGCATGTAGCGGATGTTCGGGCGGTCGAAGCTGCTGACCTGAATATACGGGTCGTTCAGCCCCAGCAGGCGAACAATGTCCAGACGCGTGGTGTCGTCCGCCGTGGCGGTAAGCGCCATAAACGGCAGTTCAGGGAAGCGCTGACGCAGCTGGCCGAGGGCAGCGTATTCCGGACGGAAATCGTGTCCCCACTGGGAGATACAGTGCGCTTCATCCACCGCCAGCAGGACCGGGTTCCAGTGCGCGAGATGGTCGAGGAAGTTATCGAGCATCAGGCGCTCTGGCGCGATATACAGCAGGCGGATCTGCCCGGTGCGGCATCCGGCCATCACCTCTTGCTGCTGCTCGCGGGTTTGGGTCGAGTTCAGGCAGGCCGCCGCCACGCCGTTGGCGAGCAGCTGGTCGACCTGGTCTTTCATCAGGGAAATGAGAGGCGATACCACGACCGTCAGGCCGTTAAGCACCAGCGCGGGCACCTGATAACAGAGGGATTTACCGCCGCCGGTCGGCATCACCACCAGGCAATCGCGGCCTTCCAGCACGGTTTCAATGATGGTTTCCTGGCCGGGGCGGAACTGCTGGTAGCCAAAGGTTTCATGCAAAACCTGTTTAGCCAGCGACTCCTGATTCAATACTTCCGCCTGCGCCACGTTAACCCCATTTGCGAAAAATAAAACAGGCGCTATTTTCAGCGCCTGAGAGAGAAACTTCAACGTTTAACGCAAAAACATTCGAGCAGCTTAGAGAATATCGTTCAGCATTACGCCCACGCCAACGCGAGTCTGATTGAAGTTGTAATCGATCAGCGACTCGCCGTAGCCGCTATACACCTGGGTATAGAGACGCACGTGCTTCGTCACCGGGTAGCTCAGACCGAGCTCCGCACCGCCGTAGCCGGTGTTCCAGTTGTACTGGCCTTTCGCGCTCAGCACGGCATCACCTAACTGGTAGCCGACCTTGAGCTGGTAGTAGCCCATATATTTGGTGATATCCGGGTTGTCATCGGTGCTGCCGAGCACATACCACGGCTTCACTTCCACCATCCAGTTACCGTTCTGCGCCATCAGGCGCGTATAGGCGCGGTTCCAGCTACGGGAGGTTGGATCGGAACGTCCGTTAGAATCATGGTTAAAGCCCACTTCGACGTCGCGCAGCGTCCAGCCAGCAAATTCATAATCCGTTGCGAAGCCGAGGAAAAGCTGCGGCTCATAGTTGGTTTCACGGAACGGTGAAGATTCGCCGCTGTTGGAGAGCTGCCACCAGGATTTCTGCGTATAAGAGGCACCGAGCACCGAGTTTGGCCCCAGAATACCGCGCCAGAACGGGAACGCGAGGCTAAGCTGGAACTTCACCTCATCCTTACGCGCATTATCAGACCAGTTATAGGAGCTTATTGCCTCTTTGTTGAGATCGCTGGTTTGGGTATAAATCACGTAGTTCGTGTCATACGGGTAGAGCGTGAACGGATTGTCATGCTCCTGCAGCATATTGGCGATAATGCTGCCCTTAACGGCAGGTTTATCATGGACTTCTTTAATCGTCGCTTCCTGCGCATATGCTGTGAGGGGCAGCGCAACCGCCGCCAGTAACCAGGCCAGATACGTCCGCATCGGTGGTGTTCTCCTGCAAAGAGTAAAATTACCTGAATAGTTATGAGGCGAACATTCTACAGACTTCTGCGATAACTGCTGCATCCTCGTTTCTGAAAGTGGAATTCCTTATTGCTGAAGCATAAAATCAACATTTCATTAACAATAAGGATGTAATGTCTCATGTCAGCCATGCTTACCGCCGAAGAAGTGTTAAAACTCGTGGGCGAGATTTTTGTTTACCATATGCCGTTTAACCGTGCACTGGGTCTTGAGCTGGAGCGTTACGAGAAAGAGTTTGCCCAGCTGAGTTTCAACAACCAGCCGATGATGGTGGGTAACTGGGCGCAAAGTATTCTGCACGGCGGGGTGATTGCCTCCGCGCTGGACGTGGCGGCAGGCCTGGTCTGCGTGGGCAGTACGCTGACGCGCCATGACACCATCAACGAAGATGAACTCCGCCAGCGTCTGGCGCGCATGGGCACCATTGATTTACGCGTCGACTATCTTCGCCCGGGGCGCGGAAACCGCTTTACCTGTACCAGCAGCCTGCTGCGTGCCGGGAATAAAGTTGCCGTTGCCCGCGTTGAGCTGCATAACGAGGAGCAGGTTTATATCGCCAGCGCAACCGCCACTTATATGGTGGGTTGAGGCGGCAAATTCGGGTAAAATTGATTCACTTTTTTGTCACGGATTTTCCCGATGGATGCTAAACAGACGCGGCAGGGCGTTTTACTCGCCCTTGCCGCTTATTTTATTTGGGGTATCGCCCCGGCGTATTTCAAATTTATCGCTTATGTTCCGGCCGACGAGATCCTCACTCACCGCGTCATCTGGTCGTTTTTCTTTATGATCGCGCTGATGAGCATCAGCCGTCAGTGGTCCGGCGTCAAAACGCTGCTGCAAACCCCTAAAAAGGTCTTCCTGCTGGCGCTTTCTGCGGTGCTGATTGGCGGCAACTGGCTGCTGTTTATCTGGGCGGTGAATAACCACCACATGCTCGAAGCGAGCCTGGGGTACTTCATTAACCCGCTGGTGAATATCGTGCTGGGGATGATTTTCCTCGGCGAACGCTTCCGCCGGATGCAGTGGGTGGCGGTGATTCTCGCCTTCTGCGGCGTGCTGGTGCAGCTGTGGACGTTTGGCTCGCTGCCGGTTATCGCCCTCGGTCTGGCGTTCAGCTTTGCTTTTTACGGCCTGGTACGTAAGAAAATCGCGGTGGAAGCGCAAACCGGGATGCTGTTTGAAACCCTGTGGCTGCTGCCGGTGGCGGCGATCTATCTGTTCGGTATCGCCGACAGCGCCACCAGCCATATGGGCAGCAACCCGTGGTCGCTGAACCTGATGCTGATGGCGGCGGGCGTAGTGACCACCATTCCGCTGCTGTGCTTCACCGGTGCGGCAACGCGCCTGCGCCTCTCCACGCTGGGCTTCTTCCAGTACATTGGCCCGACGCTGATGTTCCTGCTGGCGGTGGTGTTTTACGGCGAAGTGCCGGGTGCGGATAAGATGGTGACCTTCGCCTTTATCTGGGTGGCGCTGGCGATTTTCGTCGCCGATGCGATTTATACCCAGCGCAGAACCCGCAGAGGAATGTAGGTGTTTTGTAGGGCGGGTAAGCGCAGCGCCACCCGCCAGATTTTACAGCCAGTTCCGACGCTTAAAGTACAGATACGGCGCCAGCCCGGCGAGGATCATAAAGATAATCGCCCCCGGGTAGCCAAAGCTCCACTTCAGCTCCGGCATAAACTCGAAGTTCATCCCGTAGCTGGACGCCACCAGCGTCGGCGGCAGGAACACCACGGACACTACCGAGAAGATCTTGATGATGCGGTTCTGCTCGATGTTGATAAAGCCCATCGCCGCCTGCATCAGGAAGTTCACCTTCTGGAACAGGGATTCGTTGTGCGGCAGCAGGGATTCGATATCGCGTAAGATCTCACGCGCTTGCTCCAGCTGACCGCCCGGCAGACGCGCCTTGCGCACCAGGAAGTTCAGCGCACGCTGGGTATCCATCAGACACAAGCGCACCTTCCAGCCGATATCTTCCAGCTCTGCCAGCGTCGAAAGCGCTTCGTCGTACTCATCCCCCTGATGGCCTTCCATGATCACGCGGCTCAGCTTTTCCAGATCGCTGTAGATATTTTCAATTTCGTCCGCCAGCTGTTCAATTTTAGTTTCGAACAGATCGAGCAGCAGCTCGTAAGCGTTGCCGTCCACCATCGCCTGGCTGCGGGCGCGCATGCGGTAGAGACGGAATGCCGGCAGTTCGCGTTCACGCAGAGTAAACAGACGACCGTCGCGAATGGTAAACGCCACGGTGGAGTTGCCCGCGTGATCTTCCGCATCTTCAAAGAAGAAGAAGGAGTGAATGTGCAGGCCGTCTTCATCTTCAAAGAAACGCGCGGAGGCTTCGATGTCTTCCAGTTCCGGGCGGGTTGCCAGGCTTTGCCCCAGCTCAGATTGTACGCGAAGGCGTTCATCGTCGTCCGGCTCGACCAGATCCACCCATACGGCATCAATGAGGGGCTGTGACTCTTCGGCTTCAAGCCGAGTCAGTCGGTTATTTTCGAGTTGAAATGCGCTCAACATGACCGGGACTCCCAATGCAAAAAATATCGGACAGTTCGGTGGGCACACAGAAACAAATTGGGTTTCAGACCATTAAACAGCCTGACTCAGCGCGACGGGAATAATGCAGTCGCTGACAACCACTAAGGCCATCAGCATGAGGAGATAGCCTTAGGAGTTGTTCCTGGATGACAGGGAATTGAGCCAGTATCTACTGGGTGTGTCCAAGGCGAATGTCCTCTTAGCGTAATCGTGCGCGCATGTTACGCCAGCAGTAACTGTGGCGTCAACACGCAACGGAACGCTGAAGGGCATTAATTGACCTTCACTGTATAAGGCTAGCAGATTATTACAAAATAATGATATTTTTCTGAATGTTAGACTGTTTCCAGCTTCGCGTAGGCCGCCACCAGCCATTTGATCCCCTGCCCCTGGAACGCCACCTGCAGGCGGCTGTGCTCGCCGCTGCCTTCCAGATTCACAATGGTGCCTTCGCCAAACTTAGAATGGCGCACGCGCTGGCCCAGCTTGTAGCCGGTGTCGGTTTCAGAGATCGGCGAGCCCATGCGCGGATGGCTAACCGGACGGCTGATGCTGGCGCGCAGACGCACCTCTTCCACGCACTCTTCCGGCAGTTCGCCGATGAAGCGCGACGGACGGTGATAGACCTCTTTACCGTACAGGCGGCGGGTTTCAGCGTAGGTTAGCGTCAGCTTCTGCATCGCTCGCGTCACGCCCACATAAGCCAGACGACGTTCTTCTTCCAGACGCCCGCCTTCATCCAACGACATCTGGCTTGGGAACATGCCCTCTTCCATGCCGACGATAAACACCTGCGGGAACTCCAGACCTTTGGCGGAGTGCAGGGTCATCAGCTGAACCGCGTCCTGCCAGGTGTCCGCCTGCCCTTCACCCGCTTCCAGCGCGGCGTGAGAGAGGAACGCCTGCAGCGGCATCAGGTCTTCGTCTTCTTCGTTGTAGCTGAACTGGCGCGTTGCCGTGACCAGTTCCTCTAAGTTCTCAATACGGGTCTGCCCCTTTTCGCCTTTTTCCTGCTCGTACATGGTACGCAGCCCGGAGTCTTTAATCACCCGGTCGGTCTGCACGTGCAGCGGCATGTCGGCGGTTTCCTGCGCCAGGGCATCAATTAATTCCAGGAAGCGCTGGAGCGCGCTGGCGGCGCGTCCGGCGAGGGCTTTTTCCTGCAGCAGCTCGCGGCACGCCTGCCACAGCGTCAGCTGGCGATCGCGCGAGGCCTGACGCACCACGTCCAGCGTACGGTCGCCAATCCCGCGGGTCGGCGTGTTCACCACGCGCTCAAACGCCGCGTCGTCGTTGCGGTTGGCGATCAGGCGCAGATACGAAAGCGCATCTTTGATCTCCTGACGTTCGAAGAATCGCATGCCGCCGTAAATGCGGTACGGCATGCTCACCTGCAGCAGCGCCTCTTCCAGCACGCGCGACTGGGCGTTGCTGCGGTAGAGAATGGCGCACTGCTCCAGCGCGCCGCCGTTGTCCTGCCAGGTTTTGATGCGGTTCACCACGAAGCGCGCTTCGTCGAGCTCGTTGAAGGCGCAGTAAATCGAGATCGGTTCGCCGTCGATGCCGTCGGTCCACAGCTTTTTGCCCAGACGCCCGTTGTTGTTCTCAATCAGGGCGTTGGCCGCGCTCAGGATGTTGCTGGTTGAGCGATAGTTCTGCTCCAGACGGATGGTTTGCGCGCCGGGAAAATCGTTGAGGAAGCGCTGGATGTTCTCCACCTGCGCGCCGCGCCAGCCGTAGATCGACTGGTCGTCATCGCCCACGATCATCACCTTGCCGGTATCTCCGGCCAGCAGACGGATCCACGCGTACTGGATGTTGTTGGTATCCTGGAATTCGTCCACCAGGATATTGGTAAAGCGTTCACGGTAGTGCTGCAGGATGTGCGGTTTGTTGAGCCACAATTCGTGGGCGCGCAGCAGCAGCTCGGCGAAATCCACCAGGCCGGCGCGGTCGCACGCTTCCTGATAGGCCTTATAGACGTTCTGCCAGGTCTGCTCGACCGGGTTACCGAAGCTCTGAATGTGGTGCGGGCGCAGACCTTCGTCTTTCTGACCGTTGATGTACCACATCGCCTGACGCGGCGGCCACTGCTTCTCGTCGAGGTTCATCGCCTTGATCAGGCGCTTCAGCAGGCGGAGCTGATCTTCGCTGTCGAGGATCTGGAAATCCTGCGGCAGGTTAGCGTCCATATGGTGCGCGCGCAGCAGACGGTGCGCCAGGCCGTGGAAGGTGCCAACCCACATGCCGCCCTGGCTGGTGCCCATCAGTTGGGCGATACGGTGACGCATCTCCGCCGCCGCCTTGTTGGTAAACGTCACGGCCATAATCGAGTACGGTGAGCAGTTTTCCACGCTCTGCAGCCAGGCGATACGGTGAACCAGCACGCGTGTCTTACCACTCCCCGCCCCAGCCAGAACCAGCAGGTTGGTGCGCGAGGCGGCAACCGCGTCACGCTGTTTGTCATTAAGGCTGTCGAGCAGGTAAGAAACGTCCATTGGCACCGTCACGTCATGTCGGGCAGGCAAATGTTTCCACTCGCCAAAACCCTGTTAATTTATACAGAACAATTGATGATTATATCAGCGTCGTGAGGGATGCCAACCGCGAAATTTCCACGTGCGGCAGAAGACGGCTGGCTGTTGCGGTCATCAGCTCCGCATTTTCTGGCTTGATCCAGCAGGCCTGCATGCCGCAGCGGATGGCACCGGCCACGTCTGTGGTCAGATCGTCGCCCACGTGAAGAATGTTACCGAGCGGCAAATTCAGTTTTTCCGCTGCCAGGTGATACATGTCGCTGAACGGCTTCGCACGCCCGTGCGGACCCGCGCGCAGCACGAATTCAAAATAATCGCTGAGGCCAAACAGCTCCGGCTGGGCATTGCCGTTGGTGATGGCCACCAGCGGCCACTTTTCGGCAAGCTTCGCCAGCGTGTCGTGGGTTTCCTGTGGCACGTCGATGCGGCTGCGCCATTTGGCGAAGTTTTCCATTGCCGCTTCGGCACCGACGGCGGCATCCTGTGCGCTCAGACCCGCGTTCAGCATCGCCTGCTCAACCGCGCGACGACGCCATTCGGTCACGTCGTGGTAAATGTCCGGCTCGGTCTCCCGCAGGGACTGACGCAGCTTCTGGAAGTCCTTGTTCTGCATCGCCTTCAGCGCGGGATGGTAGTTCTGCACAAACGCCAGCGACTCCTGCTCGGTACGCAAGATCACCTCGCGGTTGTCATAAAGGGTGTCATCAAGGTCAAACGTCAGGGCTGAGATCTGACCGAGTGGGCGGTAAAAACGCATTATTTCCCCCGTTTGGCGCGTGGATGCGCCGCGTCATACACCGAGGCAAGGTGTTGGAAGTCTAAGTGGGTATAAATTTGTGTTGTCGACAGATTCGCGTGGCCAAGCAGTTCCTGTACGCCACGCAGATCGCCGCTCGATTCCAGCATGTGTGTCGCAAAGGAGTGGCGCAGCTTGTGGGGATGCACGTGGCTGTTCAGCCCCTGCTTGATGCCCCACTCCGCAAAGCGCTTCTGCACGTTACGCGCGGAGATCCGCTTGCCGAGCTTTGATAAAAACAGCGCATCCTCTTCCGCGCCAAACAGGCCGCGCAGATCCAGCCAGTGCTCAATCCAGGAGACGGCGTTGCGGCCAATCGGCAGGCGGCGCTCTTTGCTGCCCTTGCCCATCACCCACACTTCGCCGGATTCCAGATCGAGATGCTTTAAGTCGAGGTTCACCAGTTCGGAGAGACGCAGGCCCGCGCCGTACATCACCTCCAGCATCGCGCGGTCGCGCACGGCGAGCGGATCGTTTAGATCGATATCCAGCAGGCGGTTTACGTCGTCGACGTCGATATTTTTCGGCAGATGGCGCGGGGCTTTTGGCGTGGCGATCCCTTTTGCCGGGTTAGCTTTCAGCTTGCCCTGGCTGACCAGCCAGTCGAAGAAGCTGCGCAGGGCAGAGAGCCGGAGCGCAAGGCTCGCCGGGCTAAGATTTTTTTTACGGCTACGCACGACGAACCCGCGTACCGTGGCGGCGTCACATTGTTGCCAGCTTTTCAGGCCGATTTCTTCGGCAATCTGCATGATGGCATCAAGCTGACGCTGATAGTTAAGCAGCGTGATGGGGCTGAGCTGACGCTCAACGCCCAGATAGCGCAGAAACCGCGAGACGTCAGTGGCGAGCAGTCCGTCCGTCATACGCGTTCAATCCAGCGCTCCAGCAGCTCGGGCAGCATCAGGGCGATCTCCTGCAGCAGGTGCGTGGCTTGCCCCTGCTCATAGTGGTGCGCGTCGCGGCTGGTAAATAATATTACCCCCAGGTCGCCATCGCGCCCCATCAGCGACATCGCCACCGAGCCAATCGCTTTGGCTTCCGGCAGCACCACCAGCAACTCAGGTCCGTTCAGCGGCCCCAGATAGTGATGCTCATGACCCAGGCGCTGAATGCGCAGCGGCTCAAACGCCTGACGGCTGAGCGCCAGATGGGTGAACCCCGACGGTGCGCCAATGCGCCAGCGATCAGGGAACAGACGAATCGTTGCGCCCGCCAGCCCCAGCTCGCGCGCCCAGCGGTGGAAGCGGCTGAGAAACTCTTCAAGGCTGTGCGCCGAGGCCAGACGCGCCTGCAGGTGCAGAAGGCGATAGAACAGGCTTTCGTTGGTGCTGGCCTGCTCCATCAGCAGCGTCATGTTCTCTTCAAGCTGGTTGATGTGGTTACGCGAGCGCGCCATGTGCCATTCGACCAGCGACACGGTCCCGCGAACCGGATGCGGCACGCGCATTCGTTCGACGACGCGTGCATTGCGAATAAAAAACTCAGGATTGTTCAGCAGATAATCAACAACAGCGCTGTCGTCCAGTTCCGTAACTGTTTCCTGCAGTTCTTCCCCTGGTTGTTTCATAGATGGATAAACCCGTCATAAACATGTGTCGCCGGGCCAGTCATGTACAGTGGATGACCCGCTCCTTTCCAGGCGATATCAAGACGACCGCCCGGTAATTCCACGCGAACCTCTTCTGCCAGTAACCCCTGGGAGATACCGACGGCCACCGCCGCACAGGCGCCGCTTCCGCAGGCCTGGGTTTCGCCCGCGCCGCGCTCGTAAACCCGCAGACGGATGTGTTCACGCTTCACCACCTGCATAAAGCCGATGTTCGCCCGCTCCGGGAACCGCTCGTGGCTCTCCAGAACCGGACCGAGCGTTTCGACCGCCGCGGTTTCCACGTCATCCACCTGAATCACGCAGTGCGGGTTACCCATCGAGACAACGCCGCACAATACTGTCTGCTCGGCCGCCCGCATAATATAGGTCTTTTCCGCTTTGTTTGCGCGAAACGGCACGGCGGAAGGCTCGAAGTTAGGCTCACCCATATTGACGCGCACCAGCTCATCGTCGGTAACGCTGAGCACCATACGACCGTTGGCGGTACTGACGCGGATATCGCGCTTATTGGTGAGCCCTTTCAGGCGGACAAAGCGGGCGAAACAGCGCGCGCCATTGCCGCACTGGTTAACCTCACTGCCGTCAGCGTTGAAAATACGGTAGTGGAAATCGAGGTCAGGATCGTAGGGCGGCTCAACCACCAGCAGCTGATCGAACCCCACGCCCACGTGCCGATCCGCCAGGCGGCGGATCAGTTCCGGGGAGAAAAACACATTCTGCGTTACCGCGTCGACGACCATAAAATCGTTGCCAAGGCCATGCATTTTAGAGAACTGCATCATTTGCTCCATTGCGCGGGTACAGAACGTTGTCGTCAGAGGTTAACCTGAGTCGGACCGCCGTTATCGCCACGATCGTTAGTCTTTGGCGTGGAAGACTCGATGCCGCTGTTAACCGGTTTTGTCGGCGGCGGCGCGGTTTTATCCGCAGGCGGGAAGTAGAGTGGTCCCTTCAGTCCGCAGCCGGTCAGGCTAAACAGCGTGATGAGAACGGCAAGCGTTCGGAAAGCGTTTTTCATTATAAAGTTGCCCGTAAGTTCAAATCTGTTTCTATCATCGCAGGAGAAGACACAAAAGCAAGAGTTTGCCGCTTTCCTGCAACGGGAATTATTTAGCGTTATACTGCCGCCATCACGAAAAACAGGAACAAAACCATGAACGACAGTGAATTCCATCGCCTTGCCGACACCCTGTGGATGACCATCGAAGAACGTATCGACGACTGGGACGGCGACAGCGATATCGATTGTGAAATCAACGGCGGCATTCTGACCCTGAGCTTCGAAAACGGCAGCAAAATTATTATTAACCGTCAGGAGCCGCTTCACCAGGTGTGGCTGGCGGCCAAACAGGGCGGCTATCACTTTGATTTGAAGGGTGACGAGTGGGTTTGCGATCGCAGCGGCGAAACGTTCTGGGATCTGCTGGAACAGGCGGCGACCGCGCAGGCGGGCGAGAACGTGAGTTTCAGGTAGTTTTGTTGCCCGGTGGCGGCTACGCCTTACCGGGCGAAAAGCCTCAGGAAAAATACTGCTGCAACAGCGGTGCGGTATCCTGATTCGCAGGCGCCGCAGGGGTAATCGCCTGCGTACGGAACGGGATCACCTGCGCTCGGCCATCCACGTTCACAATCTGGTAGAACTGCGGCAGGTTGAAGTTGATAAAGCTGGAACCGTAGGTGAAACGGTCATGCGAGGAAGAGTAGAAGCGGCTGACGTCGCGCACCAGCTCCTCTTTGCTGCCTTCACAGTGGTGATACACCTCGGCGCGGTTGGTCTCATCCAGAATGTAGATGTTGAACCCGGCATCGTCGCCCGACTCTTCAAAGAAGAACTGAATAATCCCTTCACTGGCAAAGCCATCCACCACCTGCGGCAGCTTGACGTGGTTGGTTTCCACTTGAACCGACAGGCCGTGCAGCTTGTTGTGTGAAATCGCGCCGTAGAACTCGATAGCGTTTTCCAGCTTCTGCACCGACACGTTCAGACGCTCGAAGAACAGGCCCCACGTCTGCCCGGAGACGCGCAGCGCTTTAAAGCGCCCGGTTTCCTGGCGGGTGCTGGAGAGGCGCAGTTCGATGCATTCAGACACCAGCTGCTGCACGCGGGTACGAATTAAACCGCGAAGGTGCTGGCTGTAGCAGAACACTTCGACGCTGTCCGGCGGCGCGGCGTCCTGGTGCATCTTGCCGAGAATGGTTTTCAGCGCTTCAATCATCGCCTGCTCGCCGTTGAAGTGCAGGGTACGCACTTCGTTCCACGAGTTGCGGTACAGCAGGTCTACGCTGCCCACCAGGCAGTTTTGCTGCTCGCCAAAGCTGAAGACGTCCAGCTTGCGGAAGTCAAAATGGACCACCTGATTGCGGAAGGCCGCCGTCGGGTCGTATTCCAGGTTAACGATGATTGCCAGGTGACGGATCTCGCACGGGCTGTAGAGCGCTTTTGGCGTCGGCGCAGGCAGACGCAGCGGGAAGTGGTGCGAGACATCCGCCACCATCTCCTGCAGCTTAGCGAGATCGACCACCTCGTTGCCTTTGATAAACAGGCGCGTGCGCGAGGTCAGCAGGCCGTTAAACCAGGCCCACGCCACCAGCTTGTTCAGATAGCGGTTATATTCCAGCGGCTGATGGCTGATAATCGAATCCATGCTTGGCGCACGGTTGTACAGATACCACCCGGTGCGGTTTGCGCGGCCCGGCGGCACATAGATAAAGGTCAGGTTTGGTTCAGACAGGTCGGGCGAAATCTGCGGGTTAACCAGGGTCACTTTGCCCGGCAGCGCTTCAAACGCGGCGTACAGCTTACGGGTTAACACCCCGATATCCTGCGGGCTGGCGGAAACGCTAAGGTTATTGCGGCGCGCAAAACGGATCAGGTTACGGTAGCTTTGCATCATCGCGTCGAGCAGTTCGTTGTGCGCTTCACGCACCTGATCGATTTTCCAGTTGGCCCGGTTGTCGAGCATGGACAGACGCGCTTCGTCCCATCCCCACTCTTTTACTAACTGACTGACCACTTCACGACGCCAGCCCACGCAGGCGCGCTCGCGGCTCAGCTTTTCACAGACCTTGAGATAGAAACATCGACGCACCAGGTCAAGACGCGTGGCGTCATCAATGGCTTTCAGGTATTCGGTAACGCGCTCCAGCATCATGCAGTAGGCGTCGAGCCCGTAGGAGACAATTTCGCCATCGTGCAGGCGCTGCTTGATATCTTTCGCCAGCAGGCGCGGCGTAGGGTATTCCCACGAGTAGGCTTCAAGCAGCAGGGTTTTCAGCACCGCTTTGTACGGTGAATCAATGCTCTTGTAGAGCTGCCAGAGGCTTGCGCCAAAGTACTCTTCGGCGGACAGGGAGCTGAGGCCGCCCAGATCCAGCCATTCGTTTGGCGTCAGTACGCCCTGCGCGTAAAGCGACATGACGTAGTCGTCGTAATGCTCTTCTTCTTCGCACGGGACCATATTCCACAGAATACGCTTCCCGGCCAGACGAACGGCAGTACGGTAAAATTCATCCAGCAACAGGATGTGCTGAGTCGAGCCGCAGTCCTCACCACCCAGACTGCCGCTTTCATTATGGCGGAAACGGTTTTCATCAATCAGGAAGAAGCTCACTTCCACGCCAAGCGAGGCCGCCCAGCTCTCCAGCAGGCTGCATTTACGCTGCAGCAGCTGGCGCTCTTCATTGTCGAGCCAGGATTGATGGCAGACCCAGATATCCAGGTCCGAAGAACAGCTCTGCCCTACCGATGAGGTGCTCCCCATCGAGTAAACGCCGGTAATCGGCAGTTCACCTTTCGGAGAAACCTGAGGCGGCATGCCGCGGTAGAGTTCCAGCTCGTTCAGATAATGCTGTTGGGTTTCATCAGGCGTGAAGAGGCAAATGCCCTGGGGAACGTTACCATCAAGGTAGCCAGGCATTAGCGGGTGGTGATAGTGCAATAATGTCGGCAGCAGACTGTATACCTGCTGGAAAGCAGGGCCCATGGCAGCAAGCGCGCGATCCACACGCAGTTGATTTATGGCATCCAGTCTCTGTTTCAGAGTCTCAATATAGAGGTACAAGACGTATCGCCTGATGTTTCCGGGTGTCGTAAGCTATTCAAAACACGAATAACAGCGAGCCCGCAGTATTTCAAAAAGATAACCGTTACCCTTTTTTCGCCCTTGTCATTATGGTGGTACCGACGAAAAAATGGTCTAAAACGTGATCAATTTAACACCTTGCCGATTGACCGTAAAGAAAGATGAGCTACATACAAGTGTAGCACCGTTCTGTACGTGTAAATTCCTGAATACGGCTATGGCTGACGAATACGCCGCCTTGTCCCTCTCACGCTTCATCAACCGTAAAACTGCCATCCCAGAGTCAACAATGTTAGGATGGTTAGCGATTGATAATGACGGTAACAAGCATGTTAGACAATGTTTTGAGAATTGCCACACGCCAAAGCCCTCTCGCGCTCTGGCAGGCACATTATGTTAAGCAGCGCCTTGAAGCCTGCCACAGTGGATTGCGCGTCGAGCTGGTGCCGATGGTCACGCGCGGTGACGTGATTCTGGATACGCCGCTGGCGAAAGTGGGCGGCAAGGGCCTGTTTGTCAAAGAGCTGGAACTGGCATTGCTTGAGAACCGCGCCGATATCGCCGTACATTCGATGAAAGACGTGCCCGTCGAGTTCCCGGAAGGGCTGGGGCTGGTGACCATCTGCGAGCGCGAAGATCCGCGTGACGCGTTTGTCTCGAACCACTATGACTCGCTCGACGCGCTGCCGGCGGGTAGCGTGGTTGGCACGTCCAGTTTACGCCGTCAGTGTCAGCTGGCGGAGCGTCGTCCTGACCTTATCATCCGCTCGCTGCGCGGTAACGTTGGCACGCGTCTGGGCAAGCTGGATAACGGCGATTACGATGCCATTATTCTTGCGGTTGCAGGCCTGAAGCGCCTGGGGCTGGAGGAACGCATTCGCGTGGCGTTGCCGCCAGAGCTGTCGCTGCCGGCCGTCGGCCAGGGCGCCGTCGGCATTGAGTGCCGTCTGGACGATGCGCGCACCCGCGAGCTGCTCGCTCCGCTGAACCATGACGAGACCGCAACCCGCGTAAAAGCCGAGCGGGCGATGAATACTCGCCTCGAAGGCGGGTGTCAGGTGCCGATTGGCAGCTATGCTGAATTAACAGACGGTGAACTGTGGCTGCGTGCGCTGGTGGGCGCGCCGGACGGTTCACAGATGGTGCGCGGCGAACGTCGCGGCAAGCCGCAGGATGCCGAAGCGCTTGGCGTGTCGCTGGCGGAAGAGCTGCTGAATAACGGCGCGCGTGAAATTCTGGCCGAGGTCTATAACGGAGAACCCCCTGCATGAGTATTCTTGTCACCCGCCCTTCTCCCGCAGGAGAGCAGTTAGTGAGCCGTCTGCGCGCACTGGGGCAGGTGGCCTGGAGTTTTCCGCTCATTGAATTCTCCCCCGGTCGGGAGCTCTCTGCGCTCGCCGACCAGATGAATACCCTGCAGGAAGGCGACCTGCTGTTTGCGCTATCGCAGCATGCCGTGGAATTTGCCCATGCGCAGCTGCAACAGGCGGGGACACGCTGGCCGACCGCTCCGCGCTATTTCGCTATCGGCAGAACCACCGCGCTGGCCTTACATACCGTGAGTGGAACAGACGTTCGCTACCCGTTGGATCGGGAAATCAGCGAAGTCTTGCTACAATTACCTGAATTACAAACTATTGCCGGAAAGCGCGCTCTCATTTTGCGCGGCAACGGTGGCCGCGAACTGCTGGGTGAAACGCTGCGGGAACGCGGGGCTGACGTCACGTTTGTTGAGTGCTACCAGCGCTGTGCGAAACACTACGACGGTGCAGAAGAGGCGATGCGCTGGCACGCGCGCGGTATTAATACGCTGGTGGTCACCAGCGGTGAAATGTTACAACAGCTTTGGTCGCTGATACCGCGTTGGTATCGCGAAAACTGGTTACTCCGCTGTCGGCTTCTGGTCGTCAGTGAGCGTCTGGCGAACCTCGCCCGGGAACTGGGCTGGCAGGATATTCGGATCGCTGATAACGCCGACAACGATGCGCTGCTGCGCGCATTACAATAACTCTCAAATGGGAAGCCATAATGACGGAACACGAAAAATCCTCCGCCGTGGTTGAAGAGACCAGGGAGACTGTGGAGACAACGCCACAGCCAGAGACGACTGAGAAAACCGCTGAGAAGAAAAACGGCAGCAATAAAACCAGCCTCGCGCTGAGCGCGATTGCCATCGCCATTGCGCTGGCAGCAGGCGTCGGCCTGTATGGTCTGGTAAAGCAACAGAGTGCTAACCAGACGGCCACCAGCGATACGCTGGTCAATCAGCTTACCTCCCTGCAAAAAGCGCAGGAAACGCAGAAAACCGAGCTGGAAGCGGTGATTAAGCAGCAGGCCGCCGCGCTTGCCGAGGCGAACAGCAAACAGGAAGAGCTGACCAAACAGCTGGGCGAAGTACAGCAGAAAGTCGCCACCATCTCCGGCACCGATGCCAAAACCTGGCTGCTCTCGCAGGCCGATTTCCTCGTCAAACTCGCCGGGCGTAAGCTGTGGAGCGATCAGGACGTGACCACCGCCGCCGCGCTGCTGAAAAGCGCCGATGCGAGCCTGGCCGACATGAACGATCCGAGCCTCATTACCGCGCGCCGTGCGATTACCGAAGATATCGCCAGCCTCTCCGCCGTTTCACAGGTAGATTACGACGGCATTATCCTCAAGGTGAACCAGCTTTCGAATCAAATAGATAACCTGCAGCTGGCGGATAACAATGACGACGACTCCCCGATGGACTCTGACGGTACCGAGCTGTCCAGCTCCCTGAGCGAATGGCGCATAAACCTGCAGAAAAGCTGGCAGAACTTTATGGACAGCTTCATCACCATCCGCCGTCGCGATGAAACCGCCGTACCGCTGTTAGCGCCGAATCAGGATATCTATCTGCGCGAAAACATCCGTTCCCGCCTGCTGGTCGCGGCGCAGGCCGTGCCGCGCCATCAGGAAGAAACGTACAAACAGGCGCTGGATAACGTCTCGACGTGGGTACGCGCCTACTACAACACCGATGATGCAACGACCACCGCCTTCCTCGAAGATATCGACAAGCTGAGCCAGCAGAACATCACCATGAACGTGCCGGATAAACTGGCCAGCCAGCCGATTCTGGAGAAGCTGATGCAGACGCGCGTGCGTAACCTGCTGGCGCAGCCGGGCGTTCCGGCCGGGCAGACCGGCACAGCGGCGGCACCAGCGCCTGAAAGCGCGCCACAGGGAGAGTAATGATGCTAAAAGTCCTTTTACTCTTCATCCTGCTGATCGCCGGGATCGTCCTGGGCCCGATGCTTGCGGGTCATCAGGGATACGTCCTGATCCAGACCGATAACTACAACATTGAAACCAGCGTAACGGGTCTGGCGATCGTTCTGATCCTCGGCGTCGTGGTCCTGCTTGCCGTTGAATGGATCCTGCGCCGTATTTTCCGCACCGGTGCCCATACCCGCGGCTGGTTCGTTGGCCGTAAGCGCCGCCGCGCCCGTAAGCAAACGGAACAGGCACTGCTAAAGCTGGCCGAAGGCGATTACCAGCAGGTTGAAAAGCTGATGTCGAAAAACGCCGACCACGCTGAACAGCCGGTGGTGAACTATCTTCTGGCCGCCGAAGCGGCGCAGCAGCGCGGTGATGAAGCCCGCGCTAACCAGCATCTGGAACGCGCGTCAGAACTGGCGTCTGGCGACCCGATCCCCGTGGAAATTACCCGCGTACGCCTGCAGCTCGCGCGCAATGAGAACCACGCGGCGCGCCACGGCATTGACCGTCTGCTGGAAATCGCACCGCGTCATCCGGAAGTCCTGCGCCTTGCGGAGCAGGCCTATATTCGTACCGGAGCGTGGGGCTCGTTGCTGGACATCATTCCGTCGATGGCGAAGGCCGAGGTGGGTGATGATGAACATCGTGATGAACTTCAGCGTCTGGCATGGATTGGCCTGATGGATCAGGCGCGCGCCGACCTGGGCAGCGAAGGCCTGAAAACCTGGTGGAAGAATCAGAGCCGGAAAACGCGCCAGCAGGTCCCCCTGCAGGTGGCCATGGCGGAACATCTTATTGAATGTGACGATCATGACACCGCCCAGGAGATCCTCCTCGACGGCCTGAAGCGCCAGTACGACGATCGCCTGGTCATGGTGATCCCGCGCCTGAAAACCAATAACCCTGAGCAGGTCGAAAAAGTGCTGCGCCAGCAGATCAAAACCGTCGGTGATCGTCCGCTGCTGTGGAGTACCCTGGGCCAGTCGCTGATGAAGCACGGCGAATGGCAAGAGGCGAGCCTGGCCTTCCGTGCGGCACTGAAACAGCGTCCGGACGCGTTTGACTACGCGTGGCTTGCCGATACGCTGGACAAACAGCATAAGCCAGAAGAGGCGGCCGCCATGCGGCGCGATGGGCTATTGCTGACGCTGCAAAATAACGGTAACCCGCAATAAATAAAAAAGGAGGCCAGACGGCCTCCTTTTTTTATCGCCTTTCTCCTGCTACATTCTTTACACCCACATCTGCAAACGAACCCGCCAATGTAACGAAGTCTTTTCATTAACCTTTTTTCACACACGCGCACTTTCTGCTGCGTGGATTAAATCGTTTTTGAAAGGAAATCTTCATGAACTCGCTTTTGTATGCGCTTATTGAAGCGCTGCGCTGCCACCGCTGGCTGCGCCTGCTTGCCTGTGCTTTTATCTTTTCTTCGCTGGGAAATGGTCTAACCCAGGTCGTGGTCTTTGGTTTACTGTTAGCGTGGTCGGCCCCGCCCGCCCTGCTCACCCTCGCTTTTCTTTTCGCAACGGTTCCGGGATTCATCGGCAGCGCGATCGGCGAAAAGCTGTGCTCGCGCTATTCTCCAGTATTCCTGCTGATACTGACCGAGGGGCTGGGATTGCTCGCCCTGCTCTTCCCCCTGCTCGGTGCGGGTTATCACAGTATTGCCTCGCTACTCGCCGTGCAATCCACCGAAGCGCTGCTCAGCGGGATGAGCTGGCCCGCGCTGACATTGCTCTTTAAACGCGGACTTAGCGAAACAGAGCTGCCTGCTGCGACCTGTCTGGAAAATGTGATTTTTGCTTCTCAGGTGTTATTAGGTACTGGACTGGGCGTGCTGCTGTTTCAGAAGACATCCGTGTTTACCCTGCTGGCCATTGATGCCGCCAGTTTTCTCGGGTCGCTGCTGCTGCTGTGGCTGGCTGGGCGGCGGTTTTCTGCGCCATTGCTACCTCTCCCCGGTGAAGAGGCAGCCCCCGCGCCACTGCGCTGGCGGACGTTGACCGTTCGGCAAAAGCGCAGCCTGCTCATTTTGCCGGCGCTGGCGGCCGTCGGCTCACCGGCTATGGCGCTACTTCCGGCCCTGGCGCAGCAGCTCCATCCTCAGGATGCGGCGGGCCTTGCTCTGCCTCTGCTTTTCGCAAGGAGCATGGGGCAACTTTGCGGCCCCATGCTGCTAAAAAAGAGAGCCTGACGCGCTTTGCCGTCCACACGCCGCGAATCATCGTTTGTCTCGGTATTTTTCTTGCCGCTTATGGAATGCTGCCGTTGTTGTCCGGGTGGATGGCATGTGCGCTGGGGATGATCTTTATCGCGCATCTGGCCTCAAACGTTCTCTTCGCAGCCGGTACGTTTGGCGTACTCAGCAGTTTTCATATCACGCAAACCGCGTCAGCCAGCGGTAAAGCCTGGCGCTGGCAAACGCTCAGCGCCTCGCTTTTCACCGGCATTACAGCGATGGTGGCTGTTGGGCTTGGCTCAGTGCTGGCGCTCTATACGGTCTCGTCAGCCGCCCTGCTGTTGGTCGCCCTGATCATGCGTGGGTATCGGGAATAAGACATAAAAAAAACGCCTGCTATAAAAGCAGGCGTTAAAACAGGTCTGTAAGACAACATATTTGGTGCTTCACTCAACGTTATGTCCATGGTGTCTGATGAGGCCGAAGCGACATCTGTCAGTGGACGATAAGCACCGTAAATGGCTCTGCGTCATTCCTGAGTTTATGAGGCACTAAGGCGAACATAAGAGATGGAATGAGCATCTACGCGTATATTATTGCACGTTACGTGCCAGATTTACACGCAGAACTTTTACATGGCGCAACATTTTAAGATAAAAGGAAATTATGCTGTTAAGTAGCCTCTGAAGCTTCATAGCGTATCGGCAAAAGCAGAAATATGTCGCCAGGAAGTGACAGTAAATCCCATAAATAATTATTTATCTTATTTTCAATGGCTTGCATGTCACTGAATCGCGACAATGATACAGGGTACTTTCTGGAGATAACGACAGGGGAGAAAACTTACAGAAAACAAAAAACCCCGCCGAAGCGGGGTTCAAAATTGGTCGGCGAGAGAGGATTCGAACCTCCGACCCACTGGTCCCAAACCAGTTGCGCTACCAAGCTGCGCTACTCGCCGATGTACTGCTTTTTTGAATTTTTAGTTCAATTCATTTAAAAAGTCGTGGTGCGAGGGGGGGACTCGAACCCCCACATCCTAAGGACACTAACACCTGAAGCTAGCGCGTCTACCAATTCCGCCACCTTCGCAATTCACAACTCTTTCAATAATGGGGTGGCTAATGGGATTCGAACCCACGACAACTGGAATCACAATCCAGGGCTCTACCAACTGAGCTATAGCCACCACTGTATTCTTTCACGCGGTACTGACTACTTCTCAGACCACCGCAGCTCTAGCGCCGGGAACTAAAATGGCGCGCCCGACAGGATTCGAACCTGAGACCTCTGCCTCCGGAGGGCAGCGCTCTATCCAGCTGAGCTACGGGCGCTTAGCGCCGTTGCGGGGCTGGATATTACGTACCTCCGTCCCCGCTGTCTAGTGCTTTTTTGAAAAAAATGCGCGTTTGGTTATGGTTTGCACATTTTGCCGCTTATTCCTCCACTTTCTGCGTAGTGGCACGGCGACCCAGGCCAAAAAGCTTATACGCGACCGTCACTGCCGCCAGGAAGATCAGCCCGACAAACAGCGACATGCGGGTATCTTCATTAAAGTACATTCCAATTAATACGCAAATCAGGAACGCCATCGTCAAATAGTTCGCATACGGGAAAAGGATCGAGCGGAACGGATGGCTGGCGATCGCTTTTTTATGCGCATGGCGAAAACGCAGCTGGCTGATGAGGATAACAAACCACGGCACCATGCCCGGCAGCACGCTGGCGCTGTAGACATAAACAAACACGCGCTGCGGATTAGGGATGATGTAATTCAGGCAGGAGCCAATCAGCAGGATGACAATGGAGACCGCGACGCCCGCTACCGGCACGCCAGCACGTGAGACTTTACTCATTGCCGCAGGCAGCTGGTTATTTTTCGAGAGCGCGTAGAGCATACGGCCACAGCTGTACATCCCGCTGTTACAGCCTGAAAGCGCTGCCGTCAGGACCACAAAGTTGATGATACCCGCTGCTGCTGTAATCCCAATCTTCGCAAAGGTTAATACGAACGGGCTCCCCGTCGTGCCGATTTCGTTCCACGGGAAGATGGTCACAATAACGAAGATTGCGCCCACGTAGAAAATCAGGATGCGCCACAGCACTTTGCCCACCGCGCTACGCAGCGTAACCTGCGGGTTTTTCGCTTCCCCGGCGGTAATCCCGATCAGTTCCACGCCCTGATACGAGGCCACAACAATACACAGCGCCGTCAGGAAGCCCTTCCAGCCGCCGGCGAAGAAGCCGCCGTGTTCAGTCAGGTTGCCAAAGCCGATGGCGTGTCCGCCGTTGCCAAAGCCATAGAAAATAACGCCCAGGCCAATAACAATCATCACGATGATGGTGGTTACTTTGATCATCGCAAACCAGAACTCGATTTCACCGTAAAGGCGCACGGCGGCCAGGTTTGCCAGCGCCACCAGCCCCACGGCAATGAGTGCCGGTATCCACTGGACCATGTCCGGGAACCAGAACTGGACATAAACCCCTATGGCGGTGATTTCAGAGATGCCCACCGCCATCCACATAAACCAGTATGACCAGGCCGTCAGGTAGCCGAAGAACGGGCTCATATAACGGTGTGCGTAAACGGCGAAGGAACCGGTCACCGGCTCCAGAAAGAGCATTTCGCCCATTGAGCGCATGATGAAGAAAACAAACAGCCCGGCGATGATATACGCCAGTAATACGGAAGGGCCTGCCCATTTGAGGGTGCTTGCGGAGCCCATAAACAGGCCAACGCCGATAGTGCCGCCCAGCGCTATCAGTTCGATATGACGAGCTTCCAGCCCACGCTGTAGCTCCGGTTGTTTCTCTGCCATAGATCCTCGATTGTGTTTGCTGTTTCCCGGCTTAATACCGGTTATTGTTTTTTAGGGGTACTAAAATACGGTGCGAATGGTTTCTTAAAATCGGCCAAATGGCAAACGATGCATTAAAAAAATGAATGCATTGCACAAATTATCAGCAGTTTTGCAGGTGAGTTGCAGCGCGAACAGCATATCGCGCTACATTTTGATTACATTTTACCGGTATAGTGCCAGGTGAGGTAGCGAAGCAGTCGAATCTGTCGTTTAATGCGGGTGGGTTGGGAGAGCAGGCGGTAGAGCCACTCCAGCCCCATATTTTGCCAAATCTTCGGCGCGCGCTTCACGTGGCCGGTAAAGACATCGTAGGTGCCGCCGACGCCCATATAAAGCGCATCCGGGCTGACCATGCGGCAGTCGCGCATCAGGATCTCCTGGCGCGGGGACCCCATCGCCACGGTGACGATTTTTGCCCCACTGTCGCGCACGCGGGCAAACAAAGCCTGGTGGTCTTCAGGCTTGAAGTAACCATTCTGGCTACCAACAATATTAACATTCCATTGACGACGCAGTTTCTCTTCAGTCTCGGCCAGCACCTCAGGCTTACCGCCAATCAGGAACACCGGCGTGCCCTCCGCGCCAGCGCGAGCCATAAGCTGCTCCCAGAGATCGGCACCCGCCACGCGAGATACATTAGCGTCAGGATATTTTTTACGGATAGAGCGGACCACGCTGATTCCGTCCGCGTATTTAAATTCAGCCGCTTCTATCAGGCTTTTGACTTCGGCGTTATCTTCCACCGCCAGCATCTTTTCCGCATTGATAGCGACCAGCGTACCGGATTTCATCTGCCCGTCGGCGAACAGAAAATCCAGCGCGTGCTGCATGTCGCGCCAGCCAATCAGCTGCAAACCACGAAGCGCATAGCGCGGTGCAGAAGTTTTATCAGTCATTACTTTCCCTACTCAGACTTGCGACAGCGTTGTGCTGCCCTGTGGCTCGCGCTTGTGCACAAGCCCTGCGCTGTCGAACAGCCAGTACAACAGTTTGGCCAGTAACAGGCAGATGCCAAAAACGACCATGAAGAACACCACGCGCGAAACGAACGAGTCCAGCCCCTCGCGCGCCAGAACGATCATATTGAAAATGGCACCAAAGCAGAAACTGTGCAAAATGGCCGCTTTATAGCGGTTGGTCTCTTCGTTACCGCGCACGTAAAGCCAGTCAAACCACTTAATAATCAACCCTACGACAAACGCGCCCGGCAGGATAAACCAGCCTCCCCCCATCACCACCAGGGAACCAATCAAGGTTGGCGAGATCGCCAGGCCCGAATGGTTGTTCAGCACTTCCCAGGTAAAATAGTTCGCGGTATTGAGTACTACGCCAGGGCGGTCCGGCCAGAGCCAGCTCGGGATAAAGACGTAGAAATCGCGCACAATCGGCGCCAGCCCCTGGAAATCAATCTTGTCGTAGTTTTGCAGCAACAATGCCAGGTTTTCCCACGGCGAGAAGGTGTCGCGCGTCAGGTAGAGGAACGTGTAAAACGCCTCGTCGCCCGCCACGTTCATCCCGTAGCGCTTCAGCGCCAGCCAGAACATCCCCACAATGCCAAATACCCCTGCCGCAACCAGCATCCACAGCGAGATCCAGCCGCGGATGATGCCGATGAACAGGAAGATAGCGAAAGCGATGATAATGTTGGCACGCGTACCGCCCACGATCATGTAGGTCAGGATACCGAACGCAACCGTACTGACCAGGAAGAACAGCCATGCCTTGCTGTCCTGGCGAAGGAAGAAGATCACCAGCATCGCCGGGATGAAGAAATAGAAGAATCGCTTAAGCGCCACGCCTGAGACTTCAGCCGAAAAAATCTGGCTGTAGGAGTGGAGCTTAAACAGCAGGAAGCCGTTATGCATGAAGAAGATGCCGACGCTGACCAGGGCGATGGTCATGAGCATCACCCACGTCAGATGGGTCTCCACCCGGTTCATGGTAAAGAGCGCCCGACGCGGGGCAGCGGTCTGCGCTGGTCGCAGACGCGTTTTATAGGTGACGTAGTAAACACCATAGAAGCAGGTCGCCGCCAGCAGGGCCTGGAGAAGAATTTCCGGCGGCGCGACGCTCACGTCAAAACGGAAGACCAGAATGCTGGTCAGCGGGAAGCCGAAGAAGAAGGTCAGCAGAAACAGCAACGAGAAGAATACGTTAAAGTTGAAGCGCACCCGGCGGAACTCAAACCAGGTGAGCGTGGCGATAAATAGCGTGCTCAGAAGCCAGACAACCAGTAAGCCGCTAAACTGCAACTGACTCATGCGTTGTCTCCTGAAGCGATACGCAGCGCGCTGTGCCACGGCGTGAGGTAATTCGGGCTGAAAAAGTCGATGCTATTTTTATCCACCAGCGTGAGCTGGCGTTGTGCTTCACGTACCACTTCGACATTCAGCGCGTCTGAGGTGAACAACACCGGAATATGCTGCTCGGCCATGTCCTGCCAGAACGGGTTTTCACGATTAAGCACGCACGGTACACCCGCCTGAATCAGCAGACACAGCGTACCAATCCCCTGCTGGCGAGCAAAGATGAAATAGCCCAGATCACATTTTCGCAGCAGCGCAAGATAGTCATCAAACTCCAGCTTTTCGCTGAGAATGTGCAGATTTTCTTCGCTGAATAACGCAAGCCCCTGCTGGCGAACCTCATCAATGTAGGCGTCGTTGTTGGCCGGATAACCCATCGGCACCACCACGTTCACCGTGTCGCCAAACTGCTGGTGTACTGCCCGGAGCGCGGCGACATGTTCGTTACTGCGGTCGCCGGAATTCCCCACCAGCACCGTCAGCTTGCCTTCGCGAACCGCGTCATTCGCCATGGTGTTCAGCGCCGGATCCATACGGGTTGGGAAATAGAGTAGCTCACCGCGCACGTTAGGGTGCTGCTTCGCAAAATAATTCAGATCGCCACGGGTGGCAAAAACGCGGCCCACCCTTCCCTGCGCCATGCGACGCAGCGGATAGAAAAGACGGAATTTCCAGCCGCGCGAGACTTCGTAGAGATCGGCTCCCCAGATATGCCAGCTGCACTGGGAGGGTTTAATTCCCCCGCTGAGCAGAGCCAGCCACAGGCCGGTATTGAACTGCCCGTGGAAAAAGAAACGTTGCTCACGATCCGCTTTGGCTTTGGCAATAACCGCCTTCGCCAGGGTAGCTTTATCCGGCCAGAAGGTGATTGTCAGCGCCGGAAACGCCGCGCTCAGGCCATTATCCTGACCTGCAACCATAAACTCGCGCGCATCAGGATTGCCCGATGCCAGCTCGTCGTTGAAGAACCGCAAAACGGTCTGGTTATGGTGTGGGATATCCGATCCCAGGATGTGAATCAGTGCAGTCATGCGCGTTTACGCCACAATAAAAATACGCCGCAGCAGGCAGCGAAATAAACGATATAGGTTGCCATGTAGGCCTGAGCCGCCCCCAGCGCACCGTGCGCGGGTATCAGCCAGTGCGAAAATGCTGTCAGCAATGCAAACTGGCTAACCTCCGCGAGGATATACAGCCGCAGCGAGGCTTTCGCAATCACCAGATAGCCGAAAACGTAAGCACCCACTTTCAGCACATCACCCACCAGTTGCCAGGCAAAAAGATCGCGCATGGCGGTAAACTTCGCCGAGAACAGCAGCCAGATGGCGACATCACGCAATAACCAGACGGTCAAACTGGCCGCCGCCACTGCGGGTAATACAAAACGCAGGGAGCGGAAAATTTCGCGGGTAATATCCTGCCTGGACGTCAGACGCGATAAGGTTGGCAGCAAATAAACGCTAAAGGAAGCCGTTATAAACTGGAGGTAAGCATCGGAAATACTGCTTACGCCCTGCCAGATCCCTACCTCATCCCAGCTGTAATGCGCCGCCAGCAGGTTTCGCATCATCACGTAGGCCACCGGCAGCGTGACGGAAGTAATGAGCGCCATCAGGGTAAATTTACCCAGCTGGCTGGCAAGCACCTTGTCCCATTGCGGTTTCAGGTAGCTCAGAGGGATAACGCCCTGGCGCATCAGCATGAACGCCGCAGGCACAACAACCAGTGCCGGAACCAGCGCCAGCCCAAGCAGTGCGCCTTCATAGCCACCCAGGCGGTAGCAGAAATAATAGGCAATCACGCCGATGACGCTACCCAGGATGAGCGCAAGCGCGTTCCCGGCAGCATCGCGAAAACCTTTCATCAGCGCCAGCAGCAGGTTGGCCCAGGCAATGCCCATCTGGACCAGCGCGACCAGACGCACCAGCCCCTGGTAATGGGTGTGCCCGAACAATCCCTGGCTAATGGGCGCTGCGGCCAGCAGAAACACAATCGCCAGCAGGGTCGAAAAGCCCGTGACCATTGCCGACGCGGTGCCCACTACCCTGCGAAGCTGGGCCGCATCATCATGATACTGAGCAACGTATTTGGTTACGCCGTTGAAGATTCCGGCACCGGCCAGCACCCCAAGGACGGTAACAAGCTGGCGGAAGTTGCCCGCCAGCCCGACGCCTGAGGGGCCGAATGAGACGGCCAGCAGCTTGACGACCAGCAGTCCGGCACCAATTTTTACAAGCGTGGACGCGGCGGTCCACACCGATGCTTTTGCCAGAGACATATCAGCCGAAATAGCTCAGAAGGGTATTGATCACCGTACGCTGGTTAACTGGCGCGAGGTTGAAGAACAGTGGCAGGCGAAGCAAACGCTCACTTTCTTTCGTGGTGTAACGGTCTTCACCTGCGAACATCCCAAACGCTTCGCCCGCCGGGCTGGAGTGCAGCGGAATATAGTGAAAGACCGCCATAATTTCGGCTTCTTTAAGCCAGGCGATGAGCTGGCTGCGATCGTCGTTATCGCGCAGCTTGATGTAAAACATGTGGGCGTTGTGGACGCAATCGGCCGGAATGGTTGGCAGCTCAATGCGACCGGCTTTTGCCAGCGGCTCAAGCGCATCGTAATAGGTTTGCCACAGGGACAGGCGCTGGAGATTAATTCGCTCTGCCGCTTCCAGCTGTGCCCACAGGTACGCTGCCTGCAGGTCGGCCATCAGATAGCTTGAGCCGATATCGCGCCAGGTGTACTTATCAACCTGACCGCGGAAGAATTGGCTGCGGTTGGTGCCTTTTTCACGGATCACTTCCGCACGCTCAACCAGGGCACGATCGTTAATCAGCGTCGCACCGCCCTCACCGCCGGCAGTGTAGTTTTTCGTTTCGTGGAAGCTGAAGCAGCCGATGTGGCCGATAGTGCCCAGCGCGCGCCCCTTGTAGGTGGACATCACGCCCTGCGCGGCATCTTCTACCACAAACAGGTTGTGCTTTTTGGCGATTGCCATGATGGTGTCCATTTCACAGGCCACGCCCGCGTAGTGAACTGGCACAATCGCACGTGTTTTGTCGGTGATCGCCGCTTCTATCAGCGTCTCATCAATGTTCATGGTGTCCGGGCGGATATCCACAAAGACGATTTTCGCTCCGCGCAGGACAAATGCATTCGCGGTAGAGACGAAGGTATAGCTCGGCATGATCACTTCATCACCGGGCTGGATATCCAGCAGCAGGGCCGCCATTTCCAGCGATGCCGTGCAGGACGGGGTCAGCAGCACTTTAGCACTGCGAAAACGCTGCTCCATCCACTGCTGACAGCGACGGGTAAAACCGCCGTCACCGCAGAGTTTGCCGCTGCCCATGGCAGACTGCATATAGTCGAGCTCGGTTCCCACGACGGGTGGTGCGTTAAATGGAATCATCTTGTCACCTGTATAACCAGTAGGCGGTGGCGTCGATGTTGGCACCACTCGCAATGTAACGTTTAAGCGCGGCGGTGTTGCCCACCTGGGTCGCCACCCGCAGCGTCTCAACCTGCTGCAGCTGCGCCCAGTGCAGCGCCGCCTGCATGAGTTTCTCTCCCATGCCGCGCCCGGCTAATAAGCCAATACGCGCCTCGCGCTCGTTAAGCTTGCGCAGCGAGACAAATCCCTGAATCTGGCCGTTCGCTGCACGGAAAATCAGGCAGACGTGGTCAAAGGTACCTTTGACCGCATTCTCTACCCACTGGGCATAGAAACGTCCGCTATCGTCAGGCGCATACCAGGGCGTGCGAAAGCGGCTTTGCGCAAACGCCCGGGCCGCCATCTGGCGCAGCACAGGAATGTCCTGTTCCGTTGCAATTTCCGCGCCGGACGCATCGTGCCGGGTGAGGGTGATGGAAAGGTCTACCTCGCCTTCAACCAGTTGAAAACCGTGTTGCTGGAGCGCGTCAAGCAGGTCGGCACGGTCCGCCGGGATCTTAGCCTGCACGCGCTGCCAGGCGCTGAAGTCCACTTCCTGCAGGGCGGGCGCATTCTCGCGCCAGCGGACTATCGCCGAGGGGCGGGCAAAAAATGCGCTTTCCCACTCAAGGGATTCCAGCACGCCGTGGAGTGCACTCAACGCCAGACGCCTTTGGTATCAACCACATACTGTTGACGCACCGCGTCACCAGGCGTGGCTTTAAACTCTTTATGGTCCACCAGCAGCACCAGCACGTCCGCCGTCGCCAGCGCGTCATTGAGTGCCGTCAGCGTGCAGTGCCCCGCCAGTTTTGCCGGCAGTTCATGAATATTTGGCTCGACCACCAGCGTTTCGCCCTTATGCCATTCGGCAATCATCTCAGCAATTTCCATCGCCGGGCTTTCGCGCAGATCGTCAATATTGGGTTTGAATGCCAGACCAAAGCAGGCAATTTTCAGCTCGCTGGCGCGCTTGCCGCTCTCTGCCAGACAATCCGCTACCGTCGCTTTAACCTGGTTGAGCACCCAGTGAGGTTTGCTATCGTTCACTTCACGCGCGGTGCGAATCAGGCGCGCCTGCGCCGGGTTCTGCGCCACGATAAACCACGGGTCGACGGCGATACAGTGACCGCCCACCCCTGGGCCAGGCTGGAGAATGTTGACGCGCGGATGGCGATTCGCCAGGCGGATTAACTCCCAGACGTTAATCCCCTGATCGGCACAGATCAGCGACAGTTCGTTTGCGAAGGCGATGTTAACGTCACGGAAGCTGTTTTCCGTCAGCTTGCACATCTCGGCGGTGCGGGAGTTGGTTACCACGCATTCGCCTTCCAGGAAAATCTTGTACAGCGCGCTGGCGCGTTCAGAACAGACCGGCGTCATGCCGCCTATCACCCGGTCGTTTTTAATCAGTTCGACCATCACCTGCCCCGGCAGCACGCGCTCCGGGCAGTAGGCGATGTTGATATCCGCCTGCTCACCGGCCTGCTGCGGGAAGCGTAAATCAGGACGCGCATCGGCCAGCCACTGCGCCATCTGCTCGGTAGCGCCGACGGGAGAAGTCGACTCCAGAATTACCAGCGCCCCTTTCTTCAGCACGGGGGCAATAGATTTTGCCGCCGCCTCGACGTAGACCATATCGGGCTCGTGGTCGCCTTTAAAGGGCGTTGGAACGGCAATCAGGTAGGCATCCGCTTCCACTGGCGTCGTGCTGGCGCGCAGGAAGCCGCCATCAACCGCCTCTTTCACCACGCGGTCAAGATCGGGCTCCACAATATGAATTTCGCCACGATTAATGGTTTCTACCGCACGTGCGTTGATATCCACACCAACAACCTGCTTTTGACGGGAGGCGAATGCCGCCGCAGTAGGCAGGCCAATGTAGCCAAGACCAATGACAGAGATGGTAGTAAAACTCATAGCGATACCCGATTGTGTTTAAGTGCTTGCAAAATACGGCCACAAGCCTGCCCATCTCCGTAGGGATTGTGGGCCCGGCTCATCGCCTGATACGCTTCATCGTCGTGTAGCAGCCGCGTGACCTCTTCGACGATGAGCTGTGCGTTGGTGCCGACAAGACGCACTGTCCCGGCTTTAACCGCTTCCGGACGTTCAGTGGTTTCACGCATCACCAGCACCGGCTTGCCAAGAGAGGGCGCTTCTTCCTGAATCCCACCGGAATCGGTGAGGATCAGCCAGGCGTGGTTCATCAGCCAGACAAACGGCATGTAGTCCTGCGGTTCAATCAGCAGGACGTTTTCGACGTGGCCCAGGATGCGGTTGACCGGCTCGCTGACGTTAGGGTTAAGGTGTACCGGATAGACAATTTGCACATCGTCGTTCTGCGCGGCGATTTCAGCCAGCGCGTGACAGATTTGCTCAAAGCCCCGACCAAAGCTTTCGCGACGGTGGCCAGTGACCAGAATGGTTTTTTTGCCGTTATTCAGGAAAGGATAGCGGGCAGCGAGTTCTTTCTGCAGATCGCTGTTTGCCAGCACGCGATCGCGTACCCAAATCAACGCGTCAATGACCGTATTGCCGGTAACAAAGATGTTGTTATCGGCGACATTTTCACGCAGCAGGTTCTGGCGAGAGTTCTCGGTTGGCGCAAAATGGTACATCGCCAGATGCCCGGTAAGCGTACGGTTGGCCTCTTCCGGCCATGGAGAATAAAGATTGCCGGTGCGCAGGCCCGCTTCAACATGGCCGACGGGAATACGCTGGTAAAACGCGGCCAGGCTTGTTGCCATCGTCGTCGTGGTATCCCCGTGCACCAGCACGACGTCGGGCTTGAATGACTCCAGGATCGGCTTGAGATCCTGCAGAATGCGGCAGGTTATTTCCGTCAATCCCTGTCCCGGCTTCATAATATTAAGGTCGTAATCCGGGACGATGGAAAAGAGGGTTAGGACCTGATCGAGCATCTCACGGTGCTGGGCCGTGACGCAGACCTTCGCTTCAATATCAGGATCGCTGGCCAGCGCATGAACCAGAGGCGCCATCTTAATGGCCTCCGGCCTGGTGCCAAATACGGTAAGTACTTTCACATCGATTCTCTTCGATTAGGCGATGAAGGCCGCAGCCTTCATCGTAAACGGCGTTCTTAGTTTGTACGACGACGCGTTAACGCCACGCCAGCACCAACGAGTGCGCCCACAATCCCCCACATGATCATCAGGAATGCGCGGCGCGGACTATCGCGTTTTACAGGTTCTTCAGGCGTTCTCAAATAACGATAGGTCTGAAAACGCGGATCCAGCGATGGGCCGACATTAAGCGTATTGAGCATCGCGCGATTTTGGTCGTAATCGAGGTCAAAATCAGGCCCAACGGCCTGCAGGTTTTCCAGACGCGCCTGCAGCATAGGACGACCAAGAAGGAACATTTCAGAATCAGGCAATTCATCAGCCGGAACATCCGTCTCAGTGCGGGAAATGTTGTGCTGTTCCGCAATTTTCAGCGCCTGCTGAATGTTATGCACGCGGCGCGCAAAAATGGCGTTTGCCACCTCTTCCTGACGTTTGACCTGCGCCTTCATCTGGATAGTGCGCGCTGCCCAGGCGCCTTTAAGCTCTTCATTCAGATGGCTGGCGGCACGCTGGCTGGCAAACGCGACGTACTGGCGCAACAGGTTGTTTGCATCCGGCGCGGTTTCGGCAATCAGCTTGACGCTGTCGTTGACGTTACGCAGCACGTCGCCTGGCATGAACTGAATATTGTTAATCAGATCGTCCAGCAGCGCGGCATCGGCTTTGGTGTTATCAACCCGACGCTGCTTGAAGTAATCCGTCTGGGACCAGAAATCGCGGCGCGTATCCCACGAGGCCAGCTGCATCACAAACTCTTTGTAGGCCTCATCCATAACGGAAGCCTGGTCCGGGGTGGCAAGGCTGGCTTTAATATCCAGGTTTCGCAGGAACTGCTGCTGGGAGTAGTACCCCCCGAGCATGTTAACCGTGGGTCTGTCCGTGATTGCCGTGGCGCTCCACTCCTGTTTTGCAAAGAACGTGTAGGCTAGCGCTAACAATGCAAACCCCAGCGCGATCCCCACAATCCAAAGTTTGCCTGCCCATAACACGCGAAACAAACCCCGAATGTCCAGTTCATTCTCTGTTACCACTGATTTCGCTCCCGCCAACGGTTGAGTCATCATAGTCCCGGTTTTACTTAGTTAATGTTGTGTTTTTGCTACTGTTACGTCGCATCCTGCGCTTAATACGTTTAATGAATCGCGCCACCTTCCATGCGCGCTTAATGCAGTAGCCGTAGAGAGAAAATGCTAGCAAGAACAATACCAACATGGCCCACTCAGGCACAAAGTGCGTATATTCCGCCGTCACGCCAATCCCCGCTAGAATAGCAGCCGCCAGCGTAATAAGCACAAATGCCTGCCGGGAAGTGAATCCGGCTCGCATGATCAAATGATGAATGTGCTGACGGTCAGCAGAGAATGGACTCATTCCTTTACGCAGGCGGCGATACATAATCGCAACCATATCCATTAAGGGGATGGCAATAATCCATAGCGCCGTTACCGGGCTGATGGGATGCACATCGCCCTGAGTAGTTTCCAGCAAGATCCAAATGACGGTAAAGCCGATAAGCGTGCTACCCGCATCGCCCATGAAGACTTTATAGCGTCGGCCCAATGCGCCGAGATTTAACAGGATATAAGGCAGGATGGCAGCAATCATGGCGAAACACCACATAGCAAGGCTATATTGCCCATCGAACCATAAAATGAAACCAATGGCGGCAAATGAGACGCAGGACAGGCCACCAAGCAAACCATCAATACCGTCAACCATGTTGAACGCGTTAATCGCCACCCACACGGCAAAAAGTGTCAGGAAATAGCCGAATGGGCCGAGTTCCATCTCCCAGGCCCCGAAAATATAGCCCAGGCTACTCAGGTGCAACTTAGCAAACACCATCATTGCAATAGCGACAGCTGCCTGAACGAAAGCGCGGATTTTGACGCTGATGTCGTATCTATCGTCCAGCGCACCAATCACAACAAGAACTGTTGAGCATATGAGATAAAGCCTGGCATGCGGAATATAGTAATCTGCAATAGCAAAAGTGAAGCAGATCCCCGCAAAAACAGAGATGCCACCGACCAGAGGGATCATGCCTTGATGACGTTTACGGAAGTTGGGTTTATCCACTAAGCCCAGATATTTTGCAACCTTACGTGCCAGAAACAAAAAGCAGGTGGTAAACAAGAAAATACTGGTTAGTTCAGTAAACGTATCAAGTAGGTTCACAATGGATGTTCTCAACAAATGTTAGTCAAGGAAGTATAACCATCAAGGGGCCGCGCCTGAAGTTATAAAGCAAACCTCTTACAATTCCATTTGTTTATTATTCAAGCTATTAATGTTTTTACTGTGCGAATTATCTTATTGTCGCACTGACCGGTCAAAATTGGGAGTAGGCGATACTAGCGTATAGTCCATAAAAGAAAAACGCCACGTAAAAACGTGGCGTTCGCTGGCTTTATTTACGTTACGAGCGCTTCATCATGTCGAAGAAATCGTCGTTGGTTTTGGTCATCGCCAGTTTGTTAATGAGGAACTCCATCGCGTCAATTTCACCCATTGGATGGATGATTTTGCGCAGGATCCACATTTTCTGCAGCTCTTCCTGCGTGGTGAGCAGCTCTTCCTTACGGGTACCGGAACGGTTGTAATCGATAGCCGGGAAGACGCGTTTTTCAGCGATCTTACGAGAGAGGTGCAGTTCCATGTTACCTGTACCTTTAAACTCTTCGTAGATAACCTCGTCCATTTTGGAGCCGGTATCGATCAGCGCCGTTGCGATGATGGTCAGGCTACCGCCCTCTTCCACGTTACGTGCCGCACCGAAGAAGCGTTTTGGACGGTGCAGGGCGTTAGCGTCCACACCACCGGTCAACACTTTACCGGAAGCTGGCACCACGGTGTTGTAGGCACGCGCCAGACGGGTGATAGAGTCAAGCAGGATGATCACGTCTTTCTTGTGCTCTACCAGGCGTTTCGCCTTCTCGATAACCATTTCCGCAACCTGAACGTGGCGAGATGCTGGCTCGTCGAAGGTAGAAGCAACCACTTCACCTTTAACCAGACGCTGCATCTCGGTCACTTCTTCCGGACGTTCGTCAATCAGCAGCACCATCAGCACGCAGTCTGGGTGGTTGTAGGCAATGCTCTGCGCGATGTTCTGCAGCAGCATGGTTTTACCCGCTTTCGGCGGGGCCACAATCAGACCACGCTGGCCGCGACCGATTGGCGATGCCAGATCCAGGACGCGCGCGGTTAAGTCTTCGGTAGAACCGTTACCACGCTCCATGCGCAGGCGAGAGTTCGCGTGCAGAGGCGTTAAGTTCTCAAAGAGGATCTTGTTACGCGAGTTTTCTGGTTTATCGAAGTTAACTTCATTGACTTTCAACAGCGCAAAGTAGCGTTCACCCTCTTTAGGAGGACGAATCTTACCTGAAATGGTGTCACCAGTGCGGAGGTTGAAACGGCGGATTTGGCTGGGGGATACGTAGATGTCGTCAGGGCCGGCGAGGTAGGAGCTGTCTGCAGAGCGGAGGAAACCAAATCCGTCTTGCAATATCTCCAGCACACCGTCGCCAAAGATATCTTCGCCACTCTTAGCGTGCTGCTTCAGGATGGCGAAAATGATGTCCTGCTTGCGCATACGAGCCTGGTTTTCCAGTCCCATATTTTCGCCGAGAGTGATCAGCTCAGAAACCGGCGTATTCTTTAATTCGGTAAGATTCATAATGGTGTGGGTTCTTAAACTCGGAGTGATTCTCGAACTTAATGTTGTGAATGGTATGGCAGGGTCATCCATGCCTGTTTAGCGGCCATCACCTCATGTCTGTTCGCTGTCTGGTCACAGGGAAAGAACGCAGAACTGAAACGACAAGACGGATTGAGTGACAAGCCCGGAATTTAGCCACTTCACGCATTGTTCATGTCAACAAAGGGAAGTATCGGGTAAAACAAGATTCAAACAATAGATATGTTTAAAACGAAGTCATAGCTAACTTAGCACGACTTCAGCCGGGCGTCCAGAGTTCCACATCATTTAGCCGGGGGCTCTGGACGCACAGCGGAGAAACCTTACGCCAGGTTAGCGTCCAGGAACTCTTTCAGCTGACCTTTGGACAGGGCGCCCACTTTGGTCGCCGCCACTTCGCCGTTTTTGAACAGCAGAAGGGTCGGGATGCCACGGATACCGTATTTCGGTGCGGTGCCCGGGTTCTGGTCGATGTTCAGCTTGGCAACCGTCAGTTTGCCCTGATATTCGTCAGCGATCTCATCCAGAATCGGGGCGATCATTTTGCAAGGACCACACCATTCAGCCCAGAAATCGACGAGGATCAGCCCGTCAGCCTTAAGTACGTCCGTGTCAAAACTGTCGTCAGTCAGGTGAATAATTTTATCGCTCATATATAACTCCACAGGAATAAGCCTGGTACGTTGGTTTTGTCTCCACCAACGACGTGTTGATGTCGCATTAACCAACTAAAGGTTGACTTTATTTCACCGGATACGCTTTCGTAAAGCAATAGTAAGCTGATATTCTACCACACTATGAGCAAAACACATTTAACAGAACAGAAGTTTTCCGACTTCGCCCTGCACCCAAAAGTGATCGAAGCCCTTGAAACAAAAGGGTTTCATAACTGCACGCCCATTCAGGCTCTCGCCCTGCCGCTGACGCTGGCCGGTCGCGATGTTGCAGGGCAGGCGCAAACCGGTACCGGCAAAACGATGGCGTTTTTAACGTCAACGTTCCATTATTTACTTTCTCACCCAGCGATTGCAGACCGCAAAGTTAACCAGCCGCGCGCGCTAATTATGGCCCCGACGCGAGAACTGGCGGTACAGATCCATGCAGACGCTGAACCCCTGGCACAGGCTACTGGCCTGAAGCTTGGCCTGGCCTATGGCGGCGACGGCTACGATAAGCAGCTGAAAGTGCTGGAAAGCGGCGTGGATATCCTGATTGGTACCACTGGCCGTCTTATCGACTACGCCAAACAGAACCATATCAACCTCGGCGCCATCCAGGTTGTGGTGCTTGATGAAGCTGACCGCATGTACGATCTGGGCTTCATTAAAGATATCCGCTGGCTGTTCCGCCGCATGCCGCCGGCAAATCAGCGCCTGAACATGCTGTTCTCTGCCACCCTTTCTTATCGCGTACGCGAACTGGCGTTCGAGCAGATGAACAACGCCGAGTATGTGGAAGTGGAGCCGGAGCAGAAAACGGGCCACCGCATTAAAGAAGAGCTCTTCTATCCTTCCAATGAAGAGAAAATGCGTCTGCTGCAAACGTTGATCGAAGAAGAGTGGCCCGATCGCGCCATTATCTTCGCGAACACTAAACACCGCTGTGAAGACATCTGGGGCCATCTGGCTGCCGACGGTCACCGTGTTGGCCTGTTGACCGGCGACGTGGCGCAGAAAAAACGCCTTCGTATCCTCGACGAGTTCACCCGTGGCGATCTTGATATTCTGGTCGCAACCGATGTGGCGGCACGTGGTTTACACATTCCAGCCGTGACGCACGTCTTTAACTACGATCTGCCAGACGACTGCGAAGACTACGTACACCGTATCGGTCGTACTGGTCGTGCGGGCGCAAGCGGTCACTCGATTAGCCTTGCGTGTGAAGAGTATGCGCTGAATCTTCCAGCCATTGAGACCTACATCGGTCACTCTATTCCGCAGAGTAAATACAATCCGGAAGCGCTGTTAAGCGAACTGCCGCCGCCTAAGCGTCTTTCCCGCCCGCGCTCCGGCAATGGTCCGCGTCGTTCAGGCGGCGCACCGCGTAATCGTCGTCGTTCAGGTTAATACATTATGCTCAGCTCCACCTCGCTCTATGCGGCAATTGATCTCGGTTCGAATAGTTTTCATATGCTGGTTGTGCGTGAGGTGGCGGGAAGCATACAAACGCTGACGCGCATTAAGCGCAAGGTCCGCCTCGCGGCGGGCCTGAGCAGCGATAATTACCTCTCACCTGAAGCCATGGAACGTGGCTGGCAGTGCCTGCGGCTCTTTGCTGAGCGTCTGCAGGATATCCCGCATGCTCAAATCACCGTTGTCGCCACAGCGACGCTCAGACTGGCGGTTAACGCCGTAGATTTTATTGCCAAAGCGCAGGAAATTCTGGGGTGTCCGGTTCAGGTTATCAGCGGTGAAGAAGAAGCACGCCTGATCTACCAGGGCGTTGCCCACACCACCGGGGGTGACGATCGCCGTCTGGTGGTGGATATCGGCGGTGCCAGTACCGAACTGGTAACCGGCACCGGCGCGCAGGCGACGTCGCTGTTCAGCCTGTCGATGGGCTGCGTAACCTGGCTTGAACGTTACTTTACTGACCGGAATCTGGGTAAAGAGAACTTCGACGAGGCGGAAAACGCCGCGCGCGCAGTGCTACGCCCGGTAATGGACGAACTGCGCTATCACGGCTGGAAAGTCTGCGTCGGGGCTTCGGGTACCGTGCAGGCCCTGCAGGAAATCATGATGGCGCAGGGCATGGACGAGCGGATCACGCTTGCCAAACTTCAGCAGCTTAAACAGCGTGCCATTCAGTGCGGACGTCTGGAAGAGCTGGAAATTGAAGGCCTGACGCTGGAACGTGCCCTGGTTTTCCCAAGCGGACTGGCCATTCTGATCGCCATATTCACCGAACTGAATATCCAGTGTATGACTCTGGCCGGCGGCGCACTGCGCGAAGGTCTGGTCTACGGGATGCTGCATCTGTCGGTGGATCAGGACATCCGCAACCGTACGCTGCGCAACGTCCAGCGTCGTTTTCTGGTTGATATCGATCAGGCTGGCCGCGTATCACAGCTGGCATCACGCTTTGCCGACCAGGTCGCTAACGCCTGGGATCTTGATCATCTGAGCCGCGATTTATTGCTGAGCGCCTGTGCGCTGCACGAGGTGGGGCTCAGTATAGATTTTAAGCAGGCACCTGCTCACGCAGCGTATCTGGTGCGCAACCTGGATTTGCCGGGCTACACGCCCGCACAGAAAAAGCTGCTGGCAACGCTACTGCTAAACCAGACCAACGCCGTCGATCTCTCCTCTTTGCATCAGCAAAATGCCGTACCGCCGCGCGTGGCCGAGCATCTGTGTCGCCTGCTGCGTCTGGCAATTCTGTTTGCCAGCCGCCGCCGCGATGATTTGTTACCCGCCATTAATCTGCTAGCCGATGATGAGAAGCTGACGCTGACGCTGCCGGAAAACTGGATTGAGAATCACCCGCTTGGGGCAGAGATGATCGATCAGGAGTGCCAGTGGCAGAGCTATGTGCACTGGGTGCTTGAGGTGAAGTAATACGCTGAACACTGCTGGGTGGCGGCTTCGCCTTACCCGGCCTACTCATCATTATCCCTTCTCTTTGGCTTTTGCCAGCATGGCGCGAATGTTCGCCACGTTAGCCTGCCCTTTGTGCATCCGCTCTTCCGCGGTAATCACTTTGCGCTCCTGTTCCCAGATCAGATCGTCCTGCGGCAGTTCCAGCAGGAAACGGCTGGGTTCCGGGCGCACGAGTTCACCGTACTGACGGCGCTCTTTACAGAGCGTGAACGTCAGCTCCTTTTGCGCGCGGGTGATCCCCACGTAGGCCAGACGGCGCTCCTCGTCGACATTATCTTCATCAATGCTGCTCTGGTGCGGCAATAAACCTTCTTCCATACCGACCAGATACACATACGGGAACTCCAGCCCTTTTGACGCATGCAGCGTCATCAGCTGAACCTGGTCGGCCTCTTCTTCGCTCTCGCCGCGCTCCATCATGTCGCGCAGGGTAAAGCGGGTGACCACCTGCGTTAACGTCATCGGCTCATCTATCTCAGAGCCTTCCAGCATTTCGGTCATCCAGCTAAAAAGCTGGTTAACGTTTTTCATACGCATTTCTGCCGCTTTCGGGCTGGCAGAGGTTTCGTACAGCCAGGATTCGTAGTCAATGCCGTGGATCAGATCGCGTACCGCCGCCACGGGCTCGCGCTCAGCCAGGCGCTGCACTTCACCCAGCCAGTGGGTGAAGCGGGTTAAATTATCATACCCGCGCCCCGTCAGCGTCTGGCTCAGCCCCATATCAAAGCTGGCGGTAAACAGGCTCTTATTGCGGGTCATCGCCCATTCGCCCAGCTTTTGCAGCGTCGCCGGACCAATCTCGCGCTTTGGTGTATTCACGATGCGCAGAAACGCGCTGTCGTCATCCGGGTTCGTAAGCACGCGCAGATAGGCCAGCAGATCTTTAATTTCTGGCCGCGAGAAGAACGAAGTGCCGCCGGAAATTTTGTACGGAATGCGGTTCTGCATCAGCATCTTTTCAAAGACGCGCGACTGGTGATTGCCGCGATAGAGGATCGCGTAATCCTTGTATTCGGTTTTATTGACGAAGTGGTGGGCGATCAGTTCGCCCGTCACGCGCTCCGCCTCATGCTCTTCATTATTGGCGCTGAGCACCTTCAGCTCCGTACCGTAGCCAAGTTCGGAGAAGAGACGCTTTTCAAAAACGTGCGGGTTATTGGCAATCAGGATGTTTGCCGCCTTCAGGATGCGCCCGGAGGAACGGTAGTTCTGCTCCAGCTTAATCACCTGCAGCGCGGGGAAATCTTTGCTCAGAAGCACCAGGTTTTGCGGGCGTGCGCCGCGCCAGGAGTAAATTGACTGGTCATCATCGCCAACCACGGTGAAGCGCGCGCGCTGCCCCACCAGCAGCTTCACCAGCTCGTACTGGCTGGTGTTGGTGTCCTGATATTCATCCACCAGCAGGTAGCGGATTTTATTCTGCCAGCGCTCGCGCACCTCTTCATTTCGCTGTAAAAGCAGCGTCGGCAAGAGGATCAGATCGTCGAAGTCCAGCACGTTGCACGCTTTCATGTGCGCGTCGTACAGACCATAGCAGTGGGCAAAGATCCGATCCCGTTCGCCTTTGGCGATCGCCGCAGCCTGGGCCGGGGTCATCAGATCGTTTTTCCAGTTTGAGATCGTTGAGATCAGCTGCTGCAACAGCACCTTATCATCCTCGATCAGCCCCTCGGTGAGCTCTTTGAGCAACGCCACCTGGTCGGTGTCATCGAACAGCGAAAAGTTGGATTTCATCCCCAGCGCGGCGTATTCACGTTTAATGATATCCAGCCCCAGCGTGTGGAAGGTAGAGATCATCAGCCCGCGCGCCTCTTTGCGCCCCAGCGTCTGGCCAACACGCTCTTTCATCTCGCGCGCCGCTTTGTTGGTAAAGGTAACCGCCGCAATGTGGCGGGCCTGATAGCCGCAGCCGCGGATCAGGTGCGCAATCTTATTGGTGATGACGCGCGTTTTACCGGATCCTGCGCCCGCCAGCACCAGACACGGTCCGGTTACAAATTCGACGGCTTGTTGTTGTCCGGGATTTAGACGCATAAATGATCGCTCAATGAAAGTCAGGAGGGGAGAATAACAGCGTGGTAGTATAGCGAGCCTAATCCATACCACTCAAGGCACGATCATGGCAAAAACAGCAGCAGCACTGCATATTCTTGTTAAAGAAGAGAAACTGGCTCTGGATCTTCTGGAGCAGATCAAAAACGGCGCCGACTTCGGCAAGCTGGCGAAGAAGCACTCTATTTGCCCGTCAGGCAAGCGTGGCGGCGATTTAGGCGAATTCCGTCAGGGCCAGATGGTTCCGGCGTTCGATAAAGTGGTCTTCTCCTGCCCGGTGCTGGAGCCAACCGGTCCGCTGCATACCCAGTTCGGTTATCACATTATTAAAGTGCTGTATCGCAAATAAAAAAGCCGGGTGGCGGCTGCGCCTTACCCGGCCTACATCTTACGTTTTTGTAGGTCGGGTAAGCGAAGCGCCACCCGACAAGGTTGTTAACCTGCTACAGCAATACGTTTCATATCGGTCATGTAGCCACGCAGTTTGTGGCCCACTTTCTCGATCTGGTGGCTGCGAATCGCTTCGTTTACGTCGCGCAGCTGCGCGTTATCCACGGCACCTTCCGCAATCGCTTTGCCCAGATCGCCCGTCTGCAGTGTGGTCATGAACTCTTTCAGCAGCGGTACGCAGGCATAAGAGAACAGATAGTTACCGTATTCTGCGGTATCAGAGATAACCACGTTCATTTCGTACAGACGCTTACGGGCGATGGTGTTCGCGATCAGCGGCAGCTCGTGCAGAGATTCGTAGTACGCAGACTCTTCGATGATGCCGGAATCCACCATAGTTTCGAACGCCAGCTCAACGCCTGCTTTCACCATCGCAATCATCAGTACGCCTTTATCGAAGTACTCCTGCTCGCCGATTTTACCTTCATACTGAGGCGCGGTTTCGAACGCGGTTTTACCGGTCTCTTCACGCCAGGTCAGCAGTTTCTTGTCGTCGTTGGCCCAGTCCGCCATCATGCCGGAAGAGAATTCGCCGGAGATGATGTCGTCCATATGTTTCAGGAACAGCGGCGCCATAATGGTTTTCAGCTGTTCAGACAACGCGTAAGCACGCAGTTTTGCCGGGTTGGACAGGCGGTCCATCATCAGCGTAATGCCGCCCTGCTTCAGCGCTTCGGTGATGGTTTCCCAGCCGAACTGAATCAGTTTTTCTGCGTATGCCGGGTCGGTACCTTCTTCCACCAGCTTGTCGAAGCAAAGCAGAGAACCCGCCTGCAGCATGCCGCACAGAATGGTCTGCTCGCCCATCAGGTCAGATTTCACTTCCGCAACGAAGGAAGATTCCAGCACGCCAGCGCGGTGACCGCCGGTCGCCGCAGCCCAGGCTTTGGCAATCGCCATGCCTTCGCCTTTCGGATCGTTTTCCGGGTGAACTGCGATAAGCGTCGGCACGCCGAAGCCACGCTTGTACTCTTCACGCACTTCGGTACCCGGGCACTTCGGCGCCACCATCACTACGGTGATGTCTTTACGGATCTGCTCGCCCACTTCAACGATGTTGAAGCCGTGGGAGTAACCCAGCGCGGCGCCGTCTTTCATCAGCGGCTGTACGGAACGCACCACGTCAGAGTGCTGCTTGTCCGGCGTCAGGTTAACGACCAGGTCCGCCTGCGGGATCAGCTCTTCATAGGTACCCACTTTGAAGCCGTTTTCAGTCGCTTTACGCCATGAAGCGCGCTTCTCGGCAATCGCTTCTTTACGCAGGGCGTAAGAGATATCCAGACCGGAGTCACGCATGTTCAGGCCCTGGTTCAGACCCTGGGCGCCACCAGCCGACGATGACCACTTTTTTACCCTGAAGGTAGCTTGCGCCATCGGCAAATTCATCGCGCGCCATGAAGCGGCATTTGCCCAGCTGCGCCAGCTGCTGGCGCAAGTTCAGTGTATTAAAGTAGTTAGCCATGGGTGATACCTCGTGATGTTGTGTGTCTTATTGTTCGGGTCGCGTTTCAGCGAGAATGTACCCACATTACAACAGGAAATTTATTGCGGAAATTGATATATTCACAACGTCACATTGCAATTTTTGCAATGTAAAAAGAGGGAGTGGAATCGGTGGATTTACGCGATCTAAAAATGTTCCTGCACCTGGCGGAAAGCCGTCACTTTGGCCGCAGCGCCCGGGCGATGCACGTCAGCCCGTCCACGCTTTCGCGCCAGATCCAGCGCCTTGAGGAAGACCTCGGCCAGCCGCTTTTCGTGCGCGATAACCGTACCGTTACCCTCACGGAAGCGGGCGAAGAGCTGCGCATTTTTGCCCAGCAGACGCTGTTACAGTACCAGCAGCTGCGGCACTCTATTGATCAGCAGGGGCCATCACTCTCCGGTGAGCTGCATATTTTTTGCTCCGTGACCGCCGCCTACAGCCATCTGCCCCCCATCCTTGACCGCTTCCGCGCAGCGCATCCGTCGGTTGAAATTAAGCTCACCACCGGCGACGCCGCCGACGCAATGGAAAAAGTGGTGACCGGCGAAGCGGATCTGGCCATTGCCGGAAAACCCGAAACCCTGCCGGGCGCGGTGGCGTTCTCGATGCTGGAGAATCTGGCGGTGGTGCTGATTGCCCCGGCGCTGCCCTGCCCGGTGCGTAATCAGGTATCGGTAGAAAAACCGGACTGGTCGACGGTGCCGTTTATCATGGCCGATCAGGGGCCGGTGCGCCGCCGCATCGAGCTGTGGTTCCGCCGTCAGAAAATCAGCAATCCGTCGATTTACGCCACCGTTAGCGGTCATGAGGCGATGGTGTCGATGGTGGCGCTCGGCTGCGGCGTGGCGCTGCTGCCGGAAGTGGTGCTGGAAAACAGCCCGGAACCGGTGCGCAACCGCGTGATGATTTTAGAACGCAGCGACGAGAAGACGCCGTTTGAGCTAGGCGTGTGCGCACAAAAAAAGCGGCTGCATGAGCCGCTTATTGATGCGTTCTGGACGATATTGCCGAACCACTAGCCAGCCAGAAAGAACCTGAACGCCGGGTTATGGGTTTCGTCGTGGCACTCATAGCCCAGCTCGTTCAGCCGCGTTTCGAAATCCGGCTCGTGCTCGCCCAGCTCGAACGCCGCCAGCACGCGCCCGTAGTCGGTGCCGTGGCTGCGGTAGTGGAACAGAGAAATGTTCCAGTGCGTGCCCAACGTGTGCAGGAACTTGAGCAACGCGCCCGGTGATTCCGGGAACTCGAAGCTGAACAGGCGTTCCTGGAGCGGCTTTGAGGGACGACCGCCAACCATGTAACGCACGTGCAGCTTCGCCATTTCATCGTCGGACAGATCGACCACGCTGTAGCCGCCATCGTGCAGCAGGCTGAGGATCTCTTTACGTTCCTCCACGCCCCGGCTCAGACGCACGCCGACAAAAATGCAGGCATCTTTCGCATCGGCAAAGCGGTAGTTGAACTCCGTTACCGAACGTCCCCCCAGAAGCTGGCAGAACTTGAGGAAGCTGCCCTTCTCTTCCGGGATGGTCACCGCCAGCAGCGCTTCACGCTGTTCGCCCAACTCGCAGCGCTCGGAAACGTAGCGCAGGCCGTGGAAGTTCACGTTCGCACCAGAGAGCACGTGCGCCAGCCGCTCGCCGCGAATGTTGTGCTGGGCGATGTATTTTTTCATCCCCGCCAGCGCCAGCGCGCCGGACGGCTCCGCCACCGCACGTACATCTTCGAACAGATCTTTCATTGCCGCGCAAATGGCGTCGCTGTCGACGGTGACGATATCGTCCAGATACTCCTGGCACAGACGGAACGTTTCATCGCCAATGCGCTTCACCGCCACGCCCTCGGCAAACAGCCCAACGCGCGGCAGGTCTACCGGATGACCGGCGTCCAGCGCCGCCTTCAGGCAGGCAGAGTCTTCCGCCTCAACGGCGATGACTTTGATCTGCGGCATAAGCTGTTTAATCAGCACCGCCACGCCTGCCGCAAGCCCGCCGCCGCCCACCGGGACGAAGACGCGGTCGAGATGGGCATCCTGCTGCAACAGCTCAAGCGCCAGCGTGCCCTGCCCGGCAATCACCATCGGGTGATCGAACGGCGGCACCCAGGTAAAGCCCTGCTGCTGCGCCAGCTCAATCGCTTTGGCTTTGGCTTCGTCAAAATTCGCGCCGTGGAGCAGCACTTCTCCGCCAAAACCGCGCACCGCGTCGACTTTGATGTCGGCGGTAGCAACCGGCATCACGATCAGCGCTTTCAGACCCAGACGGGCCGAGGAGAAGGCAACGCCCTGGGCGTGGTTGCCCGCCGACGCGGTAATGACGCCGCGCGCTTTCTGCTCATCCGTCAGCCCGGCCATCATCGCGTAGGCACCGCGCAGCTTGAAGCTGTGCACCGGCTGGCGGTCTTCGCGCTTAACCAGAATGACGTTGTCGAGGCGCGAGGAGAGTTTTTCCATTTTTTGCAGGGGCGTGACCTGCACAGCTTCATAGACCGGCGCGCGTAGCACCGCTCTCAGGTATTCCGCCCCCTCAGGGGCGGCGGATAAGGGTTGTGACTCGGCCATCATTAGCCCCCAAGTTTAGATTTATCGCGCACCGCGCCTTTATCTGCACTGGTTGCAAGGCTCGCGTAGGCGCGCAGGGCGAAGGAGACTTCACGCTGGCGATCTTTCGGCGTCCAGGCTTTGTCGCCGCGGGCTTCCTGCGCTTCACGACGGGCCGCAATCTCCTGGTCGCTCAGCTTGAGCTGAATGCCGCGATTCGGAATGTCGATTTCAATCAGATCGCCATCTTCGATGATCGCGATGTTGCCGCCGCTTGCCGCTTCCGGGGAGACGTGGCCGATGGAGAGACCAGACGTGCCGCCGGAGAAACGACCGTCGGTGATCAGCGCGCAGGCTTTACCGAGGCCCATCGATTTCAGGAAGGTGGTTGGGTAGAGCATCTCCTGCATGCCCGGGCCGCCTTTCGGCCCTTCGTAGCGAATGACAACCACGTCGCCTTCCACCACTTTGCCGCCGAGAATCGCGTCTACCGCTTCATCCTGGCTTTCGTACACTTTCGCCGGACCGGTGAATTTCAGGATACTGTCATCCACGCCTGCGGTTTTCACGATGCAGCCGTTTTCCGCAAAGTTACCGTACAGCACCGCCAGACCGCCGTCTTTGCTGTAGGCGTGCTCCAGCGAGCGGATGCAGCCTTCAGCACGGTCGTCATCCAGCGTGTCCCAGCGGCAATCCTGCGAGAACGCCTGGGTGGTGCGAATACCGGCCGGACCGGCGCGGAACATCTTTTTCACCGCGTCGTCTTTGGTCAGCATCACGTCGTATTGATCCAGCGATTCCGGCAGCGTCAGGCCAAGCACGTTTTTCACGTCGCGGTTCAGCAGCCCGGCGCGATCCAGCTCGCCCAGGATACCGATGACGCCACCCGCACGGTGCACGTCTTCCATGTGGTACTTCTGGGTACTCGGCGCGACTTTACACAGCTGCGGCACTTTGCGGGAGAGCTTGTCGATGTCGCTCATGGTGAAGTCGATTTCGGCTTCCTGCGCGGCGGCCAGCAGGTGCAGAACGGTGTTGGTGGAGCCGCCCATGGCGATATCCAGCGTCATGGCGTTTTCGAACGCCGCTTTACTGGCGATATTGCGCGGCAGCGCGCTGGCATCGTCCTGCTCGTAGTAGCGTTTGGTCAGCTCAACGATACGTTTACCGGCGTTGAGGAACAGCTGCTTACGGTCGGCGTGGGTCGCCAGCAGCGAGCCGTTGCCCGGCTGGGAAAGGCCCAGCGCTTCGGTCAGGCAGTTCATGGAGTTGGCCGTGAACATGCCGGAACAGGAGCCGCAGGTCGGGCACGCGGAGCGTTCCACCTGATCGCTCTGTTCGTCAGAGACTTTCGGGTCTGCACCCTGGATCATCGCATCGACCAGGTCGAGCTTGATGATTTTGTCGGAGAGCTTGGTTTTACCCGCCTCCATCGGACCGCCGGAGACGAAGATCACCGGAATGTTCAGACGCAGGGAGGCCATCAGCATCCCCGGGGTGATTTTGTCGCAGTTGGAGATACAGACCATCGCATCGGCGCAGTGGGCGTTGACCATATACTCCACCGAGTCGGCGATCAGCTCGCGCGACGGCAGTGAATAGAGCATTCCCCCGTGGCCCATTGCGATACCGTCATCCACCGCAATGGTGTTGAACTCTTTCGCCACGCCGCCGGAGGCTTCGATTTGCTCGGCAACCAGCTTACCGAGATCGCGCAGATGCACGTGGCCCGGTACAAACTGGGTGAAGGAGTTCACCACGGCGATAATCGGCTTGCCGAAATCGGCGTCGGTCATTCCGGTGGCGCGCCACAGTGCGCGGGCACCCGCCATGTTACGGCCGTGGGTGGTGGTGGCTGAACGATACTTAGGCATGCTTTATTGACTCCCGTCTGACTATTTAATGGGACGGTGCGTGCCGTCCCACATTTATATTTAGTGATTAACCTGATCCAACCAGCCGTATTTGTCTTCTGTTTCGCCGGTGAAGAGGCCAAAGAACGCCTGCTGAATGCGCTTGGTGACCGGGCCACAGCGGCCTTCGCCCACCTGGATACCGTCTACGCTGCGAACCGGCGTGATTTCAGCCGCGGTACCGGACATGAACACTTCGTCTGCCAGGTAGAGGGATTCGCGGGACAGCACCTGCTCGCGCACTTCGATACCCAGATCTTTCGCCAGCTTGATGATCGCATCACGGGTGATGCCCGGCAGCGCGGAAGAGGTGAACGGCGGGGTAAACAGAATGCCGTCTTTTACTTCAAACAGGTTTTCGCCCGCGCCTTCTGAGATGTAGCCGTTCACGTCGAGGGCGATGCCTTCCTGATAGCCGTGGCGGCGCGCTTCGCTGCCGACCAGCAGTGAGGAGAGGTAGTTACCGCCCGCTTTAGCGGCGGTCGGGATGGTGTTTGGCGCCACGCGGTTCCAGGAAGAAACCATTGCGTCGATCCCCTGATCCAGTGCTTCTGCGCCCAGGTAGGCGCCCCACGGGAACGCAGCAATGATCACATCGGTGTTGTAACCGGCCGGCGGGTTCACGCCCATGCCCACGTCACCCACGAAGACCAGCGGACGAATATAGGCGCTGGTCAGTTTGTTCTGGCGAATCACTTCGCGGCAGGCTTCCATCAGCTCATCAACGCTTTGAGAGACCGGGAAACGATAAATTTTGGCTGAGTCATGCAGACGCTGCATGTGTTCGCGATGGCGGAACACCACTGGCCCTTTGTGAGAATCGTAGCAACGGATGCCTTCAAACACGGAGGTACCGTAGTGCAGCGCATGGGACATCACGTGAACTTTCGCGTCTTCCCAGCGAACCATCTCACCATTGAACCAAATGTAATCAGCTTTTTTTGTCGTCATTTTTTCGTCCTGTCACGCTCAAGCGCGGATTTGTTGTGATGTGGTTGTGCTCTGGCAGATGGCAACATGGGCAACGTCTACCAGCTTTGATAACTGACTAAACAGTAAGTCGACCGGCCGCGGGCTGGCAACGGTTAATTCGATACTGATGTTCTGGGCGTCGGTGGCCGTTTCCATATTCATAGAGCAAATCTGAAAGCCACGGTGGCGAACCACGCGCAATACGCGTTCTAACGTTTCCGGGTTGAAGCGAGCCTGCACGGCGACCTGATGTTGCATCATGATAATTTCTCCAGCATTTGTGAGTTACTGGCACCGGGCGGTACCAACGGCCAGACGTTCTCAAGCTCGTCGATTGAGACATGAAGCAGGTATGGCCCTTCGCTTGACAGCATGGTGTCGAGTGCCGCTTCAACCTGGTCTTTACGGGTGATGTGCTGGCCAGGAATGCCGAAGGCGCTGGCCAGGGTGAGGAAATCGGGGTTATCGGTCAGGGTTGTTTCGCTGTAACGCTCCTGGAAGAACAGCTGCTGCCACTGGCGAACCATCCCTAAACGCTGGTTATCGAGCAACACGATCTTCAGCGGTAACTGCTTGCGCTTCACGGTGCCGAGCTCCTGAACGTTCATCATGAAGGAGCCGTCACCGGAGATACAGATCACGGTATCGTTCGGGCGGGCCACCTGTGCGCCAACGGCTGCCGGCAGGCCAAAGCCCATCGTGCCTAAGCCGCTGGAGGTGATGAAGTTCTCCGGGCGGGTGTAGGTCATGTGCTGGGCTGACCACATCTGATGCTGGCCCACATCCGTCGTCACCACGCTGTCGGCGGGTTTACGGTCGGACAACTGCTTCAACAGCAGCGGCGCATAGATGGCATCGCCTGGGTGATCGTAACGCCAGGCATGCTCAGCGCGCATGTCTGCGGTGTGCTGACGCCATGCGTTGATATCCAGCGGCTGCTCCAGCGCCGGTAACAGCGCGTTAAGATCGCCCTGCAACGCCACGTGCGCCTGACGCAGTTTGTTCATCTCCGCCGGGTCGATATCCATATGGATCACTTTGGCATTCGGCGCGAAGGTATTCAGCTTGCCGGTGACGCGGTCATCGAAACGGGCGCCTGCGACGATAAGCAAGTCGCACTCTTGCACCGCCAGGTTTGCCGCTTTAGTGCCGTGCATTCCCAGCATGCCGAGGTAGTACGGGTAGTCCGCGTCTACCGCACCCAGACCTTTCAGGGTGCAGGTGGCGGGCATTTGCGTGGTTGCAAGGAACGCGCGAAGCGCCGGAACAGCCTGCGCCATCCCCACCCCGCCGCCGACGTACAGCATCGGCTGCTTCGCCTGCGCCATCATCTGACGCGCCTCTTCAACCTCTGCATGCGGAAACGCATCGTCGCTTTTCACGGTGGAGAAATGCGGCTCCAGATCGCCAGGTGCAACCTGGATATCTTTCGGGATATCTACCAGAACCGGGCCAGGACGGCCAGAACTGGCAACCTCGAACGCTTCGGCCATCACGCGCGGCAGCTCTTCGAGGGACTGAACGAGGAAGCTGTGCTTGGTGCAAGCCAGCGATAAGCCGAGGACGTCTACTTCCTGGAAGGCATCGGTGCCGATGAACGGAGAGGCCACCTGACCGGTAATCGCCACGACAGGAACGGAATCGAGCAGCGCGTCAGCCAGGCCGGTGATCAGGTTCGTTGCGCCCGGACCTGAGGTCGCCATGCACACACCGGTTTTACCGGTCGCGCGGGCATAACCAATGGCTGCCATCGCTGCGCCCTGCTCGTGCCGGCACAAGAGGTGTTCCACGCCGCCGTCATACAGTGCATCGTAAATCGGCATAATTGCGCCACCCGGATAACCGAATACGGTTTCGACTCCCTGCGCGCGCAACGCATGTACTACCCATTGTGCCCCATTCATAGTTAGTTCCCCGTCATAAATCTGGAGAAACAGAATTTTGTGCTAGTCGTCATTCTCTGCTCCTCATTTAAGTTTTTTAGTCATAAAAAAACCCCCGGACCTTTCGGTGCGGGGGTCTTAGTTCGTTAAGGCTTGATTTCTAAGCCTTTCCTCGTCCAAGTGCAGCCCCGCACGGTGGGATAATAATCACCACCACGCTAATCACGACCAGGCTAATCACTCGTAGAAGGGCTGTCATTTTCAGTTCTTTTTGCATCTTGTTCGAAGGAATACCTAAAGAGTTATCACAGTTTTTAAATCAAACACAAGATTTATTTATGAAGGATTTGGTTAGCAAGCGAACCAAATTTCATGAACGCATTGTTTTATATGAGGAAATTTGGAAGTGAATATTTTTCATTTTTTTATTGCAGATCTAACCCTTAAAGCGCGTCTTTTTACATTTTGCGAGTGTGCTTCCACGGTGATGCAATGGTTTCAATGCACCCTGAAAATCTCTGAACAGGCGGCGTAAATACGTAAAAAGAGGCTAAACAGAGAAAACAGGCACTGGCATAGTCAGACCAGGAGGTAGTACAAATGTCACTGTCAGTTGTTTATACGCGAGCAGCTCTCGGGGTAAAGGCTCCGCTTATTTCCGTAGAGGTTCATTTGAGTAATGGGCTGCCCGGACTCACGCTTGTCGGGTTACCTGAAACCACGGTTAAAGAGGCCAGGGATCGCGTTCGTAGCGCAATAATAAACAGCGGTTATACCTTCCCCGCAAAGAAGATCACCATCAACCTTGCTCCCGCCGACCTGCCCAAAGAGGGTGGGCGATACGATTTACCTATCGCAATTGCGCTTCTCGCGGCTTCTGAGCAGCTTAATACGACCAGGCTAGGCTCGTATGAGTTCGTGGGTGAACTCGCGCTCACAGGCGCACTGAGAGGCGTTCCCGGTGCGATATCGGGAGCGCTGGAAGCCATACGTGCAGGGCGGCAAATCGTTGTGGCCAATGAAAACGCATCAGAAGTGAGTCTTATTGCAGAAAAGGGATGTCTCATCGCCGGGCATCTTCAGGAAGTGTGCGCCTGGCTGGAAGGCCGCCATGAACTGTCCGAGCCGGAAGAGTACGACGAGGCTATAGCGGATGCGCCAGAAGACCTCAGCGAGATCATGGGACAGGAGCAAGGGAAACGGTCGCTGGAGATTACGGCAGCGGGTGGGCACAATCTCCTGCTGATTGGCCCGCCGGGTACGGGCAAAACCATGCTGGCAAGCAGGCTAAGCGGATTGCTCCCGCCGCTTAATAACCATGAAGCGCTGGAAAGCGCTGCCATCTATAGCCTGATCGGTTCGACGTCGTTGCACAAACAGTGGCGTCGACGTCCCTTTCGTTCCCCGCATCATAGCGCGTCACTGACGGCAATGGTCGGTGGTGGGTCTATTCCGGGGCCGGGTGAGATCTCGCTGGCACACAATGGCATTCTGTTTCTCGATGAGCTGCCTGAGTTTGAGCGCCGCGTGCTGGATGCGCTGAGGGAGCCCATTGAATCCGGTGAGATAAATATTTCACGCACGCGAGCCAAAATAAGCTATCCCGCCCGTTTTCAGCTCGTGGCGGCGATGAACCCCAGTCCGACGGGGCATTATCAGGGCAACCATAACCGCTGTACGCCAGAGCAGACGCTGCGCTATCTGGGAAAGCTGTCTGGCCCGTTTCTCGACCGTTTCGATTTATCACTGGAAATCCCCCTTCCGCCGCCGGGCCTGCTCAGGCAGACGGATAAACTGGGTGAAAGCTCCGCGCATGTTCGCGAGCGGGTTATCGCGGCACAGGCGAGACAGTATGCCCGTCAAAACAGGCTGAATGCACGACTGGATAATGCAGGGATCCGACAGTTTTGTTCTCTTAACGTTGAAGATGCGGCTTGGCTGGAGGAGACGTTGACGCGCTTTGGGCTTTCCATACGTGCGTGGCAGCGCTTGTTAAAAGTAGCCAGAACCATTGCGGACGTGGAGGGCTGTACTGATATTGCGAGGAAACACTTGCAGGAAGCGCTGAGCTATCGGGCGATCGATCGTTTGCTTTTGCATCTGCAAAAGTTACTGGCATAAAAAAAGGGGCCGTAGCCCCTTTTTTTATTAGTCGTCAGACTCGGTGTAGTCTTCTGCACCTTCCATCTGCGGTTTACCGCCAGACAGCGTATGGAAACGTTTTGGACGCTTAATGCGAGCCATGTACTTGATCCATACACGTTCTGCTTCAGACTGCGGCTCACGCTCACCACGGCACACTGAGACAAACTGTTTTTCATCTTCAGTTGCAGGCTCACGTTTACCCAGATCCAGCTCGTTAAAGGCATAACCATGACGCTCAAGCAGCTGCGCCTCTTTGATGGTGAAATCGCCGTGACGAGAGAACCCGCGCGGATAATGTTTATTGTCGAAAAAACGATTAGTCGTCGTAAAGCTTTCCGCCATCCTACACGCTCCTAATTCTTTGGCCGAGCTATTTATGGCGCGGAGTATTAGTTACGCTTGACAGAGTGTAAAACAAAACATTTAAATCATAACGACAAATTATTTTGCGGAGAAAGATGTGGATACGGAATTGCTAAAAACTTTCCTTGAAGTGAGTAGAACGCGTCACTTCGGGCGAGCCGCTGAAGCCCTTTACCTGACGCAGTCAGCAGTCAGTTTTCGTATTCGACAGCTGGAAAATCAACTGGGTGTGAATCTTTTTACCCGCCATCGCAACAATATCCGCCTCACGCCTGCCGGTGAAAAACTGCTTCCGTATGCGGAGACATTGATGAATACCTGGCAGGCAGCGCGCAAAGAGGTTGCGCATACGTCGAGGCACAACGAGTTCTCGATAGGGGCCAGCGCATCTCTGTGGGAATGCATGCTCAGTCAGTGGCTTACCCGGCTATATCACTCCCATGGGCATTTACAATTTGAAGCCAGAATTGCGCAACGTCAGTCGCTAGTTAAGCAACTTCATGAGCGTCAGTTGGATCTGCTGATCACTACAGAAGCCCCCAAGATGGACGAATTTAGCAGCCAGATTGTTGGACAGTTCGGTCTGGCTCTTTATGCTTCTGAACCTTCAAAGATGAAAGCAGACCTGACCTATTTGCGGCTGGAGTGGGGACCTGATTTTCAGCAACATGAGACGGGATTGATCGCACCTGATGATGTTCCACAGTTAACAACCAGTTCTGCCGAGATTGCCTGTCAGCAACTCCCCTTGCTGAAGGGTTGCACCTGGTTACCAGTCCGTTGGGCAGATACCAAGCCTGGACTGCATACCGTGGTGGATTCCACTACCCTTTCGCGGCCGCTGTATGCGATTTGGCTGCAAAATAGCGACAAGCAATCGCAAATAAAAGATCTATTAAAAATCAATGTAATGGATTGATGCTGAGGCCAGCAGGGACGCTGGCTGCATTTAAGAATGCTGAAATTTCACCGGGTTTCAGGCAAAAAAAAATCCTTTGCCGAAGCAAAGGATTCTATATGGCAGGGGCGGAGAGACTCGAACTCGCGACACCCGGTTTTGGAGACCGGTGCTCTACCAACTGAGCTACGCCCCTAAAGTTTTTTGCCATTAAGCCTGCCATTACTGGCAGGCTTAACGTCTTAATAAGTGGCGGAACGGACGGGACTCGAACCCGCGACCCCCTGCGTGACAGGCAGGTATTCTAACCGACTGAACTACCGCTCCACCGAAGACTGCTTGTAACCACCGGATTAATGCACCGGCTTACTACTTAATTTGATGCCTGGCAGTTCCCTACTCTCACATGGGGAGACCCCACACTACCATCGGCGCTACGGCGTTTCACTTCTGAGTTCGGCATGGGGTCAGGTGGGACCACCGCGCTAAAGCCGCCAGGCAAATTCTGTTAATCTGTATCAGGCTGAAAATCGTCTCTCTCACCGCCAAAACACCTTCGGCGTTGTAAGGTTAAGCCTCACGGTTCATTAGTACCGGTTAGCTCAACGCATCGCTGCGCTTACACACCCGGCCTATCAACGTCGTCGTCTTCAACGTTCCTTCAGGAGACTTATAGTCTCAGGGAGAACTCATCTCGGGGCAAGTTTCGTGCTTAGATGCTTTCAGCACTTATCTCTTCCGCATTTAGCTACCGGGCAGTGCCATTGGCATGACAACCCGAACACCAGTGATGCGTCCACTCCGGTCCTCTCGTACTAGGAGCAGCCCCCCTCAATTCTCCAGCGCCCACGGCAGATAGGGACCGAACTGTCTCACGACGTTCTAAACCCAGCTCGCGTACCACTTTAAATGGCGAACAGCCATACCCTTGGGACCTACTTCAGCCCCAGGATGTGATGAGCCGACATCGAGGTGCCAAACACCGCCGTCGATATGAACTCTTGGGCGGTATCAGCCTGTTATCCCCGGAGTACCTTTTATCCGTTGAGCGATGGCCCTTCCATTCAGAACCACCGGATCACTATGACCTGCTTTCGCACCTGCTCGAGCCGTCACTCTCGCAGTCAAGCTAGCTTATGCCATTGCACTAACCTCCTGATGTCCGACCAGGATTAGCTAACCTTCGTGCTCCTCCGTTACTCTTTGGGAGGAGACCGCCCCAGTCAAACTACCCACCAGACACTGTCCGCAACCCGGATTACGGGTCCACGTTAGAACACCAGCCATTAAAGGGTGGTATTTCAAGGACGGCTCCACGCAGACTGGCGTCCACGCTTCAAAGCCTCCCACCTATCCTACACATCAAGGACCAGTGTTCAGTGTCAAGCTATAGTAAAGGTTCACGGGGTCTTTCCGTCTTGCCGCGGGTACACTGCATCTTCACAGCGAGTTCAATTTCACTGAGTCTCGGGTGGAGACAGCCTGGCCATCATTACGCCATTCGTGCAGGTCGGAACTTACCCGACAAGGAATTTCGCTACCTTAGGACCGTTATAGTTACGGCCGCCGTTTACCGGGGCTTCGATCAAGAGCTTCGCGTTGCCGCTAACCCCATCAATTAACCTTCCGGCACCGGGCAGGCGTCACACCGTATACGTCCACTTTCGTGTTTGCACAGTGCTGTGTTTTTAATAAACAGTTGCAGCCAGCTGGTATCTTCGACTGATTTCAGCTCCGTCCGCAGGGACTTCACCTACATATCAGCGTGCCTTCTCCCGAAGTTACGGCACCATTTTGCCTAGTTCCTTCACCCGAGTTCTCTCAAGCGCCTTGGTATTCTCTACCTGACCACCTGTGTCGGTTTGGGGTACGATTTCGTGTTACCTGATGCTTAGAGGCTTTTCCTGGAAGCAGGGCATTTATCACTTCAGCACCGTAGTGCCTCGTCATCACGCCTCAGTGTTAAAGTGAACCGGATTTGCCTGGAACACACACCTACACGCTTAAACCGGGACAACCGTCGCCCGGCTGACATAGCCTTCTCCGTCCCCCCTTCGCAGTAACACCAAGTACAGGAATATTAACCTGTTTCCCATCGACTACGCCTTTCGGCCTCGCCTTAGGGGTCGACTCACCCTGCCCCGATTAACGTTGGACAGGAACCCTTGGTCTTCCGGCGAGCGGGCTTTTCACCCGCTTTATCGTTACTTATGTCAGCATTCGCACTTCTGATACCTCCAGCATGCCTCACAGCACACCTTCAACGGCTTACAGAACGCTCCCCTACCCAACAACACATAGTGTCGCTGCCGCAGCTTCGGTGCATGGTTTAGCCCCGTTACATCTTCCGCGCAGGCCGACTCGACCAGTGAGCTATTACGCTTTCTTTAAATGATGGCTGCTTCTAAGCCAACATCCTGGCTGTCTGTGCCTTCCCACATCGTTTCCCACTTAACCATGACTTTGGGACCTTAGCTGGCGGTCTGGGTTGTTTCCCTCTTCACGACGGACGTTAGCACCCGCCGTGTGTCTCCCGTGATAACATTCTTCGGTATTCGTAGTTTGCATCGGGTTGGTAAGCCGGGATGGCCCCCTAGCCGAAACAGTGCTCTACCCCCGAAGATGAATTCACGAGGCGCTACCTAAATAGCTTTCGGGGAGAACCAGCTATCTCCCGGTTTGATTGGCCTTTCACCCCCAGCCACAGGTCATCCGCTAATTTTTCAACATTAGTCGGTTCGGTCCTCCAGTTAGTGTTACCCAACCTTCAACCTGCCCATGGCTAGATCACCGGGTTTCGGGTCTATACCCTGCAACTTAACGCCCAGTTAAGACTCGGTTTCCCTGCGGCTCCCCTATACGGTTAACCTTGCTACAGAATATAAGTCGCTGACCCATTATACAAAAGGTACGCAGTCACACCACGAAGGTGCTCCCACTGCTTGTACGTACACGGTTTCAGGTTCTTTTTCACTCCCCTCGCCGGGGTTCTTTTCGCCTTTCCCTCACGGTACTGGTTCACTATCGGTCAGTCAGGAGTATTTAGCCTTGGAGGATGGTCCCCCCATATTCAGACAGGATACCACGTGTCCCGCCCTACTCTTCGAGTTCACAACCTGTGCATTTTCGTGTACGGGACTGTCACCCTGTACCGTGCGACTTTCCAGACGCTTCCACTAACACACAAGCTGATTCAGACTCCGGGCTGCTCCCCGTTCGCTCGCCGCTACTGGGGGAATCTCGGTTGATTTCTTTTCCTCGGGGTACTTAGATGTTTCAGTTCCCCCGGTTCGCCTCGTTAACCTATGTATTCAGTTAACGATAGTGTGACGAATCACACTGGGTTTCCCCATTCGGACATCGACGGGTCAAAGGTTCATATCACCTCGCCGTCGCTTTTCGCAGATTAGCACGTCCTTCATCGCCTCTGACTGCCAGGGCATCCACCGTGTACGCTTAGTCGCTTAACCTCACAACCCGAAGATGTTTCACTTCTGATTGCGAAAATTTGAGAGACTCGAACACACCATTAAAGATGTGTCGTTTCAATTTTCAGCTTGATCCAGATTTTTAAAGAGCAAAACTTCGCAGTGCACCTTTTCAGGTTCACTCTGAAGTTTTCTTGTGTTCGCAGTAAAAGATGGTGGAGCTATGCGGGATCGAACCGCAGACCTCCTGCGTGCAAAGCAGGCGCTCTCCCAGCTGAGCTATAGCCCCATCGTTTTGCCAACCTCTTCAAATTTGCTTCGCAAATTTGGTAGGCCTGAGTGGACTTGAACCACCGACCTCACCCTTATCAGGGGTGCGCTCTAACCACCTGAGCTACAAGCCTGTAGAGGTTTTTTACTGCTGTTTTTCATCAGACAATCTGTGTGAGCACTGCAAAGGCAGGTTCTTTAAGGTAAGGAGGTGATCCAACCGCAGGTTCCCCTACGGTTACCTTGTTACGACTTCACCCCAGTCATGAATCACAAAGTGGTAAGCGCCCTCCCGAAGGTTAAGCTACCTACTTCTTTTGCAACCCACTCCCATGGTGTGACGGGCGGTGTGTACAAGGCCCGGGAACGTATTCACCGTGGCATTCTGATCCACGATTACTAGCGATTCCGACTTCATGGAGTCGAGTTGCAGACTCCAATCCGGACTACGACGCACTTTATGAGGTCCGCTTGCTCTCGCGAGGTCGCTTCTCTTTGTATGCGCCATTGTAGCACGTGTGTAGCCCTACTCGTAAGGGCCATGATGACTTGACGTCATCCCCACCTTCCTCCAGTTTATCACTGGCAGTCTCCTTTGAGTTCCCGGCCTAACCGCTGGCAACAAAGGATAAGGGTTGCGCTCGTTGCGGGACTTAACCCAACATTTCACAACACGAGCTGACGACAGCCATGCAGCACCTGTCTCAGAGTTCCCGAAGGCACCAAAGCATCTCTGCTAAGTTCTCTGGATGTCAAGAGTAGGTAAGGTTCTTCGCGTTGCATCGAATTAAACCACATGCTCCACCGCTTGTGCGGGCCCCCGTCAATTCATTTGAGTTTTAACCTTGCGGCCGTACTCCCCAGGCGGTCGACTTAACGCGTTAGCTCCGGAAGCCACGCCTCAAGGGCACAACCTCCAAGTCGACATCGTTTACGGCGTGGACTACCAGGGTATCTAATCCTGTTTGCTCCCCACGCTTTCGCACCTGAGCGTCAGTCTTTGTCCAGGGGGCCGCCTTCGCCACCGGTATTCCTCCAGATCTCTACGCATTTCACCGCTACACCTGGAATTCTACCCCCCTCTACAAGACTCTAGCCTGCCAGTTTCGAATGCAGTTCCCAGGTTGAGCCCGGGGATTTCACATCCGACTTGACAGACCGCCTGCGTGCGCTTTACGCCCAGTAATTCCGATTAACGCTTGCACCCTCCGTATTACCGCGGCTGCTGGCACGGAGTTAGCCGGTGCTTCTTCTGCGGGTAACGTCAATCGACAAGGTTATTAACCTTATCGCCTTCCTCCCCGCTGAAAGTACTTTACAACCCGAAGGCCTTCTTCATACACGCGGCATGGCTGCATCAGGCTTGCGCCCATTGTGCAATATTCCCCACTGCTGCCTCCCGTAGGAGTCTGGACCGTGTCTCAGTTCCAGTGTGGCTGGTCATCCTCTCAGACCAGCTAGGGATCGTCGCCTAGGTGAGCCGTTACCCCACCTACTAGCTAATCCCATCTGGGCACATCTGATGGCAAGAGGCCCGAAGGTCCCCCTCTTTGGTCTTGCGACGTTATGCGGTATTAGCTACCGTTTCCAGTAGTTATCCCCCTCCATCAGGCAGTTTCCCAGACATTACTCACCCGTCCGCCACTCGTCACCCGAGAGCAAGCTCTCTGTGCTACCGTTCGACTTGCATGTGTTAGGCCTGCCGCCAGCGTTCAATCTGAGCCATGATCAAACTCTTCAATTTAAGTTTGATGCTCGTGAATTAAACTTCGTAATGAATTACGTATGTTCACTCAGAGACTTGGTATTCATTTATTGTCCGAAGACATTAAGAATCCATGTCACTTTGAGTGCCCACACAGATTGTCTGATAAATTGTTAAAGAGCAGTTGCAACGCGGCTTTCAGCTCACCGTTGCGAGGTCCCGTATATTACGTTTTCCTCATTCAGAGTCAAGCGATTATTTTCACTTTTCTCTGTTGGCGTTCATCTCTGAACCCCGCTAACCCGGCGGCCTGTAAGCCGTTGTTCCGTGTCAGTGGAGGCGCATTATAGGGAGTTCTCAGACGTTGACAACCCCTCTTTTAAAAAAAACTTTCAACCGTCTCTTTTTTGCTCAAAACCGTGCTACAGCGCCAGTTTTTCGAGCGTTTCAAAGCCATAACGGCGTAAAACGGGTAAAAGTTGCTCAGTCTCTTTCGTGATAGCCATGCAAAATGCGATATTTGCATCGGTAGATTTCGCATCCGGCGCTTCATGCTCCAGCAGCCAGGCCGTACGACGGGCGATCGCCGCACCAGAATCCACCAGCCGCGTCCCCTCCGGAAGCACTTCTAATAGCTCTTCCTGCAAGAGAGGGAAGTGGGTGCAGCCCAGCACAACCGTATCCGGTGGTTCGGGCATCCGCAGCCACGGACGAAGAATACGACGCAGCTCTTCGAGCGATACCGTCTCGCCGTGCAGTTTCGCTTCCGCCATCTCCACCAGCTCTGCGGAGCCAAGCATTGCAATCTGGCATTCGTTAGCAAAACGGTCGATCAGCTCGCGGGTATAAGGACGCTTCACCGTGCCACGCGTGGCAAGCAAGCCCACGATACCGTTCGCCGTCAGGCGCGCGGCAGGCTTTATGGCAGGAACAACGCCCACAACCGGGAACTGGAATTTCTCACGCAGGGCGGGAAGAGAAACGGTGCTCGCCGTATTACAGGCAATGACCGCCAGCGCAAGGGGATAGCGCTTTTGTACCGCGGTGACGATTTCAACCACGCGCTCAACGATAAAGTCCTCACTCTTCTCCCCATACGGAAAAGCGACGTTATCGAAGGCGTAGATGTAATGGAGATCCGGCAGGAGATGCCGAATCTCATCGTAGACCGAAAGCCCACCGACGCCGGAATCAAACACCAGCACGGTAGGGCGCGGATTAGAAGGTGTAGCTGCCAGACAAGGTGTATTCCCGTCCTGCAGTTTGGTAGCCATAAACTGTCTCGTAATCTTTATCGAACAGGTTGGCTATTTTACCACGAACTGTGAGGTGTGAGGTGACCGGATATGAAACTGCGACATCCCACAGGCTCACACCGCCCATTTTCACTTTTTCTGACGGATAAGAACCAAAATCGGTGTCGTAACGCGTGCCGAGATAATGATACGTCAGGCTCCAGTCGAAATCATAGATCTGCGTATCGAGCTGATATTTCACCTGCTGCTTAGCACGACGGTCCAGAAGTTCGTTGGTCGCCGCATTGCGGGCATCCACATAGTCGTAACCAACGGTATGCGTCAACGGACCTGTATCAAACGACGCCGTCGCTTCCACACCCTTAATGCGTGCTTTGCCGACGTTGTAATATTCCTGAAGGTTATTATTGAAGTCGATGAGATTATCAACGTCATTACGATAGCCGGACACGCGCCAGCTCACGCCTGCCGTCAGGCCTTCAAACGCCCCTTCCCACTGCTTGCTCTCTTCTGGATCAAGATGGTCATTGCCATAGAAGCCATAGAGTTGACCCAGATTCGGGGCCTTATAGGCCGTACCATAAGAAGCAATGAAGCGGTAACCGTCCACGAACTCCCACGCTGCACTGCTTTGCCAGGTGCCATGGCGACCAAACTGAGAGTTGTCATCGCTGCGAACCGCCCCTTCCAGAGTGAAATCGCCCAGCTGCTGCAGCCCGGTCAGGTAGACGCCGGTGTTGCGCAGGTCGTAGCCGTTGGTCACGTAGTTTGTACCCGGCTCGGTGCTCTGCTTCTGCCAGTCAACGCCCGCACCAATGTTCCCGTGCCCCACATCAACGGAGTTGAGCCACTGAACGTTGTACTGTTTGATTTCATCCAGCGTGGCCGTCGAATCGTAACGGCCCAAATTAGGGTCGTAGTTATAGTCTTTGCTGTGGCTATAGCTGGTGAGCAGCTGTGAATGGAATATATCCTCGTTGAAGCGTAATCCTGCGTCCCAGGTCTGGCTATAGAGCTGGCGGGTATCGACCAGAACGTCAGGGGTAAATGAGCTGTAGTAACCGTCATAGGCCGTACGGTTGCTGTAGCCAAAGCCGCGAACAAATCCGCTCCACTGGTCTGAGAATGCGTGATCCAGTGCGCCGTAGAGCGTTTTATTCATAAATCCGTCGCGATCGGTCTGGGCAAGGCCACCATTGTTGCCGTCCGCAACCACATCGAAACCTTTGGTATAGGTGTAATCCCCCGCCAGCGTGACGCGCGTGCTGTCGCCCAGCGTTTGCTGGGTACTGCCGCCATAATTCTGGTAACCGTGCGACCCTACGCCGGCATTCAGCGTCGTACCGTCCTTCGTGCGGGTGGTAATAATGTTGACTACACCGCCAATCGCATCCGAGCCGTATACCGCCGAACGCGGTCCACGCACATATTCGATACGCTGCACCAGGGAGATCGGGAACTGGCTGAGATCGGACGACCCCGTGACGCCCGCCTGGTTAAGGCGGATGCCGTCAACGAGAATCAGGACATGGCTGGAGTTGGTGCCACGGATAAAGAGAGAAGAGAGTTGCCCCATCCCGCCATTTTGCGCCGTATCCACGCCGGGCAGGCGACGCATAACGTCCAGCACCGAGGTTGATTGCCAGCGGTCAATATCGGCACGCGTAACCACCGACGTTGCTGCCAGAATAGTTTTTTCAGGTTGTTCAAAACGATTTGCCGTCACCACCAACGAGTCAGCGCTATCCTGCGCCCAGCCCGAAAATGCCGTGACGGACAGCGCCGTCAACAGCGATACTTTTTTAATCATTGTTAAAGCATCCACAATATAAGAAGGATGCCGCAGGCCTCATCTATAGCACGCGATGATGAAACCAAATGCGACGTGATCCCGGCAGGTCTTCGGGCTAGGTGGCGTTATACGGATGAAGACTTCCCATTTTCACAGTGTCTACAGCTCTCATCCCGCCAGTCTTTACCGCTGCGCGTCAGCTCCAGATTTTCACTGGATTCCCTTTTCACTCTCAGGAGACCGGAAACAGAATGCTACAATTAGACACGTATAGATGTCCAGACAGCTATTGGCCATTAAATCTGGACATCCCCTGAACAATCCCTACAATCCCCGCGTAATTCTTTATCACTCAGGACGCATCATGACCCCAGAACACCTCCCGACAGAACAGTACGACGCGCAGCTGGCCGAGAAAGTTGTCCGCCTGCAAAGTATGATGACGCCTTTCAACGCGCCCGTTCCCGAGGTGTTCCGCTCCCCTGTCAGCCACTACCGCATGCGCGCCGAGTTCCGCATCTGGCATGACGGCGACGACCTGTACCACATCATTTTCGATCAGCAGACCAAATCGCGCATTCGCGTGGACAGCTTCCCGGCAGCGAGCGAGCTTATCAACCAGCTGATGACGCTGATCATTGAAGGCGTGCGCAACAATCCGGTGCTGCGCAACAAGCTGTTCCAGATTGACTATCTGACCACGCAAAGCAATCAGGCGATTGTCTCTCTGCTGTACCACAAAGCGCTGACCGACGAATGGCGCGAGCAGGCCGAAGCCCTGCGCGATGCGCTGCGTGCGCAGAACATCAACGTGCACCTGATTGGCCGCGCGACCAAAACCAAAATTATGCTGGATCAGGATTACGTCGACGAGCGTCTGCCGGTGGCGGGTAAAGAGATGGTTTACCGTCAGGTGGAGAACAGCTTCACCCAGCCGAATGCCGCGATGAACGTGCAGATGCTGGAGTGGGCGCTGAAGGCGACGGAAGGGTCTAAGGGCGATCTGCTTGAACTGTACTGCGGTAACGGCAACTTCTCGCTGGCGCTGGCGCGTAACTTCGAACGCGTGCTGGCAACGGAAATCGCCAAGCCGTCGGTAGCGGCCGCGCAGTACAACATCGCCGCTAACCATATCGATAACGTGCAGATCATTCGCATGGCGGCAGAAGAGTTCACCCAGGCCATGAACGGTGTACGCCAGTTTAACCGCCTGGAAGGGATCGATTTGAAGAGCTATCAGTGTGAGACGATTTTTGTCGACCCGCCGCGCAGTGGCCTGGACAGCGAAACCGAGAAGATGGTGCAGGCGTACCCGCGTATTTTGTACATCTCCTGTAACCCGGAGACGCTGTGCAAGAATCTGGAAACATTAAGCCAGACGCACAAGGTTGAACGTCTGGCGCTGTTCGATCAGTTCCCGTATACACACCATATGGAGTGCGGTGTACTGCTCACGGCGAAGTAACTAGCCGGCGTTTTTGGCAGGTGGCGCTTCGCTTACCTGCCCTACTCAGACCCCATTACTCTGGCAGTTGACTCTTGCGGCTACGCATGCGCGAGCCAATCCAGAACACCAGCGCCACGGACAGTACCGCAGGGAAGAAGTTAGAGCCGATATCCGGATACTCCGCGCGCACCACGGTGCTATACAGCAATACGCCCAGAATAAAACAGGCAGCGGCCAGCCCCGGTAACCCGACCGGCATCGTACGGTTCAGGTAACGCTGATGCAGGCAGTAGACCGTCAGCACCAGCGCAATAAGTGGGAAAATCGAAAATGGCACGATGGAGCTAAAAATAGCGGCAAACGTGCCATTAATGGATAAGCCAGCGATCAATGCCAGCAACAGCGTCCCTTTATCCTGACCTGACTGTTTCATTACTCACCTTCACTCTTCGGTTTGATGTGCCAGTTTCTCTTGTTCACGGCGATACCAGTAGTACGCGCCTTTGGAGATCATCCTGAGCTGCAATACCAGTCGCTCTTCAAGCTGCTTGCGTTGTTCAATGCTGACGTCCAGCGCTTCGGCACCCGCGCTGAACACAATCGTCACCATCGCCTCGGCCTGTGCTTCAGTAAAGGCACGCGGCATATGGTTTTCGAGTTCAAGATAGTCGGCAAGTTCCGCGATGAAGTGCTGAATTTCCCGCGCGACGGCGGCACGAAACGCTGCCGATGTGCCCGAACGCTCGCGCAAAAGCAGACGAAACGCGTTGGGGTTATTGCCGATAAATTCCATAAACGTCGACACGGAGGTGCGGATCACGCTGCCGCCTTTGGCGATACGCTGACGCGCCTGGCGCATCAGCTGGCGCAGCATCAAACCGCTCTCGTCGACCATGGTCAGGCCCAGTTCATCCACATCACGGAAGTGACGATAGAAGGACGTTGGCGCAATCCCGGCCTCGCGTGCGACTTCGCGCAGGCTCAAACTGGCAAAACTCCGCTCAGCACTCAGTTGACTGAATGCGGCTTCCACCAGCGAACGCCGGGTTTTCTCTTTTTGTTGTGCTCTTACGCCCATCACGATAGTTGAATCCTTCCAAAGGCCTGATGGCACTATACCAGAGAATAAAATTAATCTGTTTGCTCAGCTTTGTGAATGATTGTTTACGTGCGGTTTGTGCTCCACTGCCGGAAAAAAGCACAACGATAATTGGGTTACCCTGGCAATGATGTTATGATTCTGTTGCTTTTATGTATAAGAACAGGTAAGCCTTGCCATGCCACATTCCTACGATTACGACGCAATAGTTATTGGTTCCGGCCCCGGCGGCGAAGGTGCTGCTATGGGTCTGGTGAAACAGGGAGCCAGAGTAGCGGTCATCGAGCGCTACCATAATGTCGGCGGCGGTTGCACCCACTGGGGCACCATCCCTTCGAAAGCCCTCCGCCACGCCGTTAGCCGCATTATCGAATTTAACCAGAACCCTCTTTACAGCGACCACTCCCGACTTCTTCGTTCCTCCTTTGCCGACATCCTGAATCACGCGGATACCGTCATTAACCAGCAGACGCGCATGCGTCAGGGCTTTTATGAGCGTAACCATTGTGAAATCCTGCAGGGCAACGCGCATTTTGTGGATGAACACACCCTGGCACTCGAATGCCACGACGGTTCGATTGAGACAATCACCGCTGAAAAATTTGTTATTGCCTGCGGTTCACGCCCTTACCATCCGGCCGACGTCGACTTCTCACACCCGCGCGTCTACGACAGCGACTCCATTCTGAGCCTGCACCATGAACCCCGCCACGTCATTATCTATGGCGCAGGGGTCATCGGCTGCGAATACGCGTCGATCTTCCGCGGAATGGATGTCAAAGTTGACCTGATTAACACCCGCGACCGCCTGCTGGCGTTCCTCGATCAGGAAATGTCAGACTCCCTCTCCTATCACTTCTGGAACAGCGGCGTGGTGATTCGCCACAACGAAGAGTACGAGAAAATAGAAGGCTGCGATGACGGTGTGATCATGCACCTGAAGTCCGGTAAGAAGCTGAAAGCCGACTGCCTGCTGTACGCCAACGGCCGTACCGGCAATACCGATTCACTGCGGCTGGAAAATATCGGGCTTGAAACAGACAGCCGCGGTCAGCTGAAGGTCAACAGCATGTATCAGACCGCGCTGCCGCACGTATACGCGGTGGGCGACGTAATTGGCTACCCGAGCCTGGCCTCCGCCGCTTACGATCAGGGCCGCATTGCCGCTCAGGCGCTGGTGAAAGGCGAAGCGACGGCGCATCTGATCGAGGATATCCCGACGGGGATCTACACCATTCCGGAAATCAGTTCCGTGGGGAAAACCGAACAGCAGCTGACGTCAATGAAGGTGCCTTACGAGGTGGGTCGCGCGCAGTTTAAACATCTGGCGCGGGCGCAGATCGTGGGGATGAGCGTAGGTACGCTGAAAATTCTGTTCCATCGCGAGACGAAAGAGATCCTCGGGATTCACTGCTTTGGTGAACGCGCGGCGGAAATCATTCATATCGGTCAGGCAATCATGGAGCAGAAAGGCGGTGGTAACACCATTGAGTACTTCGTTAACACCACCTTTAACTACCCGACCATGGCAGAAGCCTATCGGGTAGCCGCGCTGAACGGCTTAAACCGCCTGTTTTAACGCGCTGTCGAAATGGCCATCCATCGCACCGCGGATGGCCTCTGCCAGCTGCTCATAGCGGCTGCGCAGCGGTGACCCTGGACGATACACCAGGCCGATCGTGCGACGCGGCTCCGGCTTAATGCACGGCAGGTACACCACGCCATCACGCTTACGCTCGCGCGGCACGGCCAGCGCAGGCAGCAACGTAATACCGCTTCCCGCCGCCACCATATTACGCAGCGTTTCCAGACTGGTTGCGCGGAAGTGGGTATCTTCGTCAGCGCCCGCTTCGAAGCAGAAGCCCATCGCCTGATCGCGCAGGCAGTGACCGTCTTCCAGCATCAGCAGCTTTTCACCGGCCAGATCGGCCATCGGCACGCGATCGCGGTTCGCCCACGGGTGATCTTCATAGATCGCCAGCATCATCGGCTCATCGAACAGCGGTACTTCAATAAACGCTTCGCTCTCTTTTACCAGCGCCAGAATGGCGCAGTCGAGCTTGCCGCTGTCCAGCTGCGCCAGCAGCTGATGGGTTTGCGCTTCGTGCAGGTACATTTCGAGTTTCGGGAACGTCTGGTGCAGCATCGGAATGATGTGCGGTAACAGGTACGGGCCAACGGTTGGGATCAGGCCAATATGCAGCGGGCCGGACATGGCCTCTCCCTGCTGGCTTGCCATTTCCTTGAGCACTTTGACCTCGCGCAGCACGGTGCGCGCCTGATCCACCAGCAGAAGACCGGCCTGGGTGAACAGCACCTTACGGCTGGTGCGCTCCAGCAGCATCACGCCCAGCTCGTCTTCCAGCTTGCGGATCTGCCCGCTCAGCGTCGGCTGGCTGACGTGGCAGGAATCTGCCGCGCGGCGAAAGTGACGATGCTCGGCTAACGCTACCAGGTATTCAAGATCACGAATATTCATTATTCATCCTCCGTCGCCACGATAGTTCATGGCGATAGATAGCATAGCAATGAACGATTATCCCTATCAAGCATTCTGTTGAATAATACGCCACATAGACGAGGCGGCCGTGTTTGACCCTTGACGTCCCCGCACCGTCAGCGAGTTTCTCTCAAAACTCGAACAACTAAAGCCAACGTGAACTTTTGCGGACCCCGTGGTCCGCTTTTTTTTTGCGTAAAAAAGCCCGGCACCAAGCCAGGCTCCGTTTTTCTCCCTCTCCCTGTGGGAGAGGGCCGGGGTGAGGGCACCAGCCCGCACGGTTCAAATCAGGCGGTTTTTCGCATCCGCAATTGCCTGCGCTACCTGCTTCGGCGACACGCCGCCTTTCGCCGCACGTTTATCCAGGCAGGACTGCAGCGCCAGAATCGGGTACACATCCTCCCCGATCGCCGCGCTGAATTTTTGCAGGTCGGCAAGCGCCAGCTCTTCAAGGGCTTTACCCTGACGAATCGCTTCCACTACCGCTTCGCCCACAATATGGTGCGCTTCACGGAACGGTACGCCCTTCGCGACAAGGTAGTCCGCCAGTTCGGTAGAGTTGGCATAGCCCTGCTGCGCCGCTTCCTGGCAGCGCGGACGTTTCACCTGAATGCCGTCCAGCACCAGCGCGCCCATGTGCAGACAGTCCAGCCAGGTGTCGAGCGCGTCGAACAGCCCTTCCTTGTCTTCCTGCATATCTTTGTTATACGCCAGCGGCAGCCCTTTCAGGGTCATCATCATGCCGGTCAGCGCGCCCTGCACGCGACCGCACTTGCCGCGGATCAGCTCCAGCGCGTCCGGGTTTTTCTTCTGCGGCATCAGGGATGAGCCTGAGGTCACGCGGTCGGACAGCTCAACGAAGCCCGCTTCGCCGGAGTTAAAGAAGATCAGGTCTTCGGCAAAGCGCGAAAGATGCACCATCCCGATAGAGGCATTGGAGAGCAGCTCCAGCACGTGGTCACGGTCAGATACGCTGTCCAGGCTGTTGCGGGTGGCGGAAGCAAAGCCCAGCCATCCTGCCAGCTGCTCGCGGTCGATTTCATACGCCGTACCGGCCAGCGCGCCGCTGCCCAGCGGGCTGACGTCCAGACGCTTCAGGGTATCCTGCAGACGGCTTTCGTCACGCGCCAGCATCTCAACGTAGGCCAGACACCAGTGCGCAAAGGTCACCGGCTGCGCACGCTGCAGGTGGGTATAACCCGGCATCACCGCGTCCTGATTGTTCTGCGCGGTCTCTACCAGCGCACTTTGAAGCTGACGGTTGGCCGCCAGCAGTTCGCCAACGGTCTCTTTACACCACAGCTTCAGGTCGGTGGCGACCTGGTCGTTACGGCTACGGCCGGTGTGCAGCTTTTTACCCAGCTGGCCGACCTTGTCGATCAGCTTGCCTTCCACCCAGCTGTGAATATCTTCGGCATCGCTCTGCAGGATTTGCTGCGGATCCAGACGCACCTCTTCCAGCAGGTTGTTCAGCGCCTCTTCCAGCTGCTGCTGTTCGTCTGCGGTCAGTACGCCAACGGTCACCAGCGCTTTGGACCAGGCCACAGAGCCGACAATATCCTGTTCGGCCAGGCGGTAGTCGAAGCGCAAAGAGTCGTTGAACTGTTTGAACCGTTGATCCGCTGCCTGTGTAAAACGCCCACCCCAAAGTGCCATAACATCGTTCCTTTATTCGTTAGTTCCGCCGGGTGCGCTTCGCTTACCCCGGCCTACGGTCATTCAATAAAAAACTTACGCCAGAATACGCGTGCCAATCGGCGTGCCGTTAAACAGCGCCGGGAGCTGCTCCGCGTGACGCCAGGAGGCGATATCCACCGGGCGGCCCAGCGTGCGCGCCGCATCCAGCGCGGCGTTCACTTTGACGATCATGCCGTCGGTAATAATGCCCTGAGCGATCAGCTGCTCGGCTTTGGCGGCGGTCATTTCCGCTATGCGCTGGCCTTTACCGTCGAGAATGCCGCTCACGTCGGAGAGCAGGATCAGGTCCGCGCCCAGCGTGGCCGCCAGCGCGGTTGCCGCCTGGTCCGCGTTAACGTTCATCAGCTCGCCCTCTTCGGTCACGCCGATAGAGCTCACCACCGGCAGGAAACCGCCTTCCAGCAGGGTGTTAATCAGCTTAGGCGAACCTGGCTGCGCCAGTCCAACATGGCCGAGCTCTTCGTCGAGCTGGGTCACTTTTACGCTGTCACCGTCGCCCAGGTAGAGGCCAACGGACGCAATATGGTGTTTCTTCGCCCATGCCAGCAGCGTTTTGTTCGCCGTGCCCGCCAGCGCGCCGGTAATGATGTCAATCTGGTCAGCAGGCGTGACGCGCAGGCCATTTTTCTTTTTCACCGGCAGATTCAGCCCTTTCATCAGCTCATCCACCACGCAGCCGCCGCCGTGCACAATCACCAGCGGACGCTGGTGCGATTCGCGATAGTTCACCAGCGCGGTAAACAGGCGCTCCAGCGCTTCTTCGCTGTCCAGCAGTACACCACCGAGTTTGATAATTAATGGGTTCATCATCACACCTTAAATAAGAGCCTGCGTTTCAGGGAAGCCGAAACGAATATTTGCACACTGCATTGCCTGTGCGGCAGCGCCTTTGAGTAAGTTATCTTCTGCGGCGACCACAATCAGATGCTCGCCCTGTACGGCAAAGCCGATATCGCAGAACGGCAGGCCAACCACGTTTTTGAGCGCCGGCACGCCTTTGTCGTACAGACGCACCAGCGGTTTATCCGCATACGCCTGCGTGAAGGCCTCGCTCACCTGCTCTTTCGTCACGCCCGGCTTCAGGCGGCAGGTAATGGTTTCGAGGATCCCGCGCGGGAAGCTGCCCAGGTGCGGGGTGAAGATCACCTCCGCGCCCAGATGGGTGGTGATTTCAGGATGATGGCGGTGATTAAACACGCCATACGGCTGAAGGCTCACTTCGCAGAAGCTGTTGGAGATAGCGGCCTTGCGCCCCGCACCGCTCACGCCGCTGGTGGCGTTGATCACCGGCCACTGGCTCAGATCCAGCAGACCGGCGTCGATCAGCGGCTTCAGGGAGAGCTGCGCCGCCGTCGGGTAGCAGCCCGGAACGGCAATCAGGTCCGCTTCTTTCAGTTTATCCGCACTCCACTCCGCCAGGCCGTACACCGCTTTTTCAAGCAGATCCGGATGCTGATGAGTGAAGCCGTAATATTTTTCGTAGAACGCGCCGTCGTTAACGCGGAACGCGCCGGAGAGGTCAAACACCACGCAGCCGGCCGCCAGGAACTGCGGCGCAAGGTCGTGGCTGACCTCGTGCGCGGTGGCTAAAAACACCACGTCGACGCCGTCGGTAAACTCGCTGATGTCAGACATCGGCTGCAGCGGCAGATCGACCATGCCCTTAAGCTGCGGATGCAAATCGGAAATTAACTTTCCTGCATCATTGCTTTGCGCTGACACGGTCAAAGCGGTTATGGTCATATGAGGGTGGCGATTTACGTAGCTTACAAGCTCTGCGCCCGCATAACCGCTAGCGCCTACAATCAGCGTATTCAACATCGGGTTCCTTTATGCTCAACGTTAATGTATTTTTATTCACATTTATTGCATGAATATTGATACTATCACGACTTAAGGTGTGTCAACAATGAAAATGAACTTACCGCCATTTATCGAGATCTACCGCGCCCTGATTGCCACACCGTCCATCAGTGCGACCGAAGAAGCGCTGGATCAGAGCAATGAGTCTTTAATCAATCTGCTGGCGGGTTGGTTTAGCGATCTTGGGTTTAACGTTGAGGTTCAGCCCGTCCCCGGTACTCGCCACAAATTTAACCTGCTCGCCAGCACCGGAACCGGCGCGGGCGGCCTGCTGCTGGCCGGCCATACTGACACCGTACCGTTTGACGATGGCCGCTGGACGCGCGATCCGTTCACCCTGACCGAGCATGACAACAAGCTCTACGGTCTGGGCACCGCCGACATGAAAGGCTTCTTCGCCTTTATCCTCGACGCGCTGCGTGACGTGGACGTGACGAAGCTGAAAAAACCGCTCTACATTCTGGCAACCGCCGATGAAGAGACCAGCATGGCGGGCGCACGTTATTTCTCTGAAAACACGTCGATTCGTCCGGACTGCGCGATCATCGGTGAACCGACCTCTCTGCAGCCGATCCGCGCACACAAAGGCCATATTTCTACCGCGGTGCGCGTGCTGGGCCAGTCCGGTCACTCCAGCGATCCGGCGCGCGGCGTGAACGCCATTGAGCTGATGCACGACGCCATTGGCCGCATTATGACCCTGCGCGACGACCTGAAAGAGCGGTATCACTACGAGGCATTCACCGTGCCGTATCCGACGCTGAACCTCGGTAGCCTGCACGGCGGCGATGCGTCCAACCGCATCTGCGCCTGCTGCGAACTGCATATGGATATCCGTCCGCTGCCGGGCATGACGCTGAGCGATCTGGATGGCCTGCTGAACGAAGCGCTGGCCCCGGTGAGCGAGCGCTGGCCGGGACGCCTGACGGTCTCCGAACTGCATCCGCCAATCCCGGGCTACGAATGCCCGCCAGACCACCAGCTGGTTCAGGTGGTGGAAAAACTGCTCGGCGAGAAAACCGACGTGGTGAACTACTGCACCGAAGCGCCTTTTATTCAAACGCTTTGCCCGACGCTGGTCCTCGGCCCTGGCTCCATTAATCAGGCCCACCAGCCGGATGAATATCTGGAAACCCGCTTCATCAAGCCCACCCGCGAGCTGATTACCCAGGTTGTGCATCACTTCTGCTGGCATTAAAACCGCACCGAAAAGTCCCCTCTCCCCGTGGGAGAGGGTTAGGGTGAGGGCAACAAATCGCATGATCACCGTCACATTTCCATAAGCATCTCTTATCTGACGCAATGCGAATTAAATTTCGTAAATTGCCCGCATTTATTCGTTTGCTGAACCGTTTTCGCAGCAATTGACGACGGGGGTTTTACGTGGCTTTATAAAGGGAGATGACAAAATAATGTCCAGAAGATTTTCGCCTGGGCATAAACAAAAATGATGGGGTGACTGGGTTTTTATGAACGAACAATATTCCGCGTTGCGTAGTAATGTCAGCATGCTCGGCAAAGTGCTTGGAGATACCATCAAAGACGCGCTGGGGGAGAACATCCTCGACCGCGTTGAAACCATCCGCAAGCTGTCTAAATCTTCCCGTGCCGGTAACGAGGCCAGTCGTCAGGAGCTGCTCACCACCTTGCAGAACCTCTCTAACGATGAGCTGCTGCCCGTTGCCCGCGCCTTCAGCCAGTTCCTGAACCTGGCAAACACCGCTGAGCAATACCACAGCATTTCGCCAAACGGCGAAGCGGCCAGCAACCCGGAAGTCATTGCCCGCACCCTTCGTAAACTGAAAGACCAGCCAGACCTCAACGAAGCCACCATCAAAAAAGCGGTGGAGTCCCTTTCGCTGGAGCTGGTGCTGACCGCACACCCAACCGAAATCACCCGTCGTACGCTGATCCACAAGATGGTGGAAGTAAACAGCTGCCTGAAGCAGCTGGATAACAAAGACATTGCCGACTACGAGCGCAACCAGCTGATGCGCCGTCTGCGCCAGCTGATTGCCCAGTCCTGGCATACCGATGAAATTCGTAAGCATCGCCCAAGCCCGGTCGACGAAGCCAAATGGGGCTTTGCGGTGGTGGAAAACAGCCTGTGGGAAGGGGTACCAAACTACTTGCGCGAGCTGAACGAACAGCTGGAAGAAAACCTGGGCTATCGTCTGCCGGTAGACTTTGTGCCGGTGCGCTTCACCTCCTGGATGGGCGGTGACCGCGACGGCAACCCGAACGTGACCGCGGAAATCACCCGTCACGTCCTGCTGCTGAGCCGCTGGAAAGCGACCGACCTGTTCCTGAAGGATATTCAGGTGCTGATCTCCGAGCTGTCGATGGTTGAAGCGACGCCGGAACTGCGCGCGCTGGCCGGTGAAGAAGGTGCCAGCGAGCCATACCGTTTCCTGATGAAAAAGCTGCGCGGTCAGCTGATGGCCACCCAGGCGTGGCTGGAAGCGCGCCTTAAAGGCCAGCGCCTGCCGAAGCCGGAAGGTCTGCTGAGCCAGAACGAACAGCTCTGGGAGCCGCTGTACGCCTGCTATAAATCACTCCAGGCCTGCGGGATGGGCATCATCGCCAACGGCGAACTGCTCGATACCCTGCGCCGCGTGAAGTGTTTCGGCGTACCGCTGGTGCGTATCGACGTGCGTCAGGAAAGTACCCGTCATACCGAAGCGCTGGGCGAGCTGACCCGCTATCTCGGCATCGGCGACTATGAAAGCTGGTCAGAAGCCGACAAGCAGGCGTTCCTGATCCGCGAATTGAACTCCAAGCGCCCTCTGCTGCCGCGCAACTGGGAGCCAAGCAACGACACCCGCGAGGTGCTCAACACCTGTAAAGCGATCGTCGATGCGCCGAAAGGATCGGTGGCCGCCTACGTGATCTCTATGGCGAAAACCCCGTCCGACGTGCTGGGCGTTCATCTTCTGCTGAAAGAAGCGGGCATCGACTACGCCCTGCCAGTCGCCCCGCTGTTTGAGACCCTCGACGACCTGAACAACGCCAACGACGTCATGACCCAGCTGCTTAACATCGACTGGTATCGCGGCTTTATTCAGGGCAAGCAGATGGTGATGATTGGCTATTCCGACTCCGCGAAAGATGCGGGCGTGATGGCGGCGTCCTGGGCGCAGTATCAGGCTCAGGATGCGCTGATCAAAACCTGCGAGAAAGCCGGTATCGAGCTGACCCTGTTCCACGGTCGTGGCGGTTCCATTGGCCGCGGTGGCGCACCTGCTCACGCAGCGCTGCTCTCTCAACCGCCGGGAAGCCTGAAAGGCGGCCTGCGCGTGACCGAGCAGGGCGAGATGATCCGCTTCAAGTACGGCCTGCCGGAAGTGACCATTAGCAGCCTGTCGCTCTATACCAGCGCGATCCTGGAAGCCAACCTGCTGCCACCGCCGGAGCCAAAAGAATCCTGGTGCCGCATCATGGACGAGCTGTCAGACATCTCCTGCGACCTGTACCGCGGCTACGTGCGTGAAAACAAAGATTTTGTCCCTTACTTCCGCTCGGCCACGCCTGAACAGGAGCTGGGTAAACTGCCGCTGGGCTCGCGTCCTGCAAAGCGTCGCCCGACCGGTGGCGTTGAATCCCTGCGCGCCATTCCATGGATCTTCGCCTGGACGCAGAACCGCCTGATGCTGCCCGCCTGGCTGGGTGCCGGTGCCGCGCTGCAAAAAGTGGTGGAAGACGGCAAACAGAACGAACTGGAAACCATGTGCCGCGACTGGCCCTTCTTCTCTACCCGTCTGGGCATGCTGGAGATGGTCTTCTCGAAGGCCGACCTGTGGCTGGCGGAATACTACGACCAGCGGCTGGTGAAACCAGAGCTGTGGGCGTTGGGTAAAGAACTGCGCGAACTGCTGGAAGGCGACATCAAAGTGGTGCTGGACATCGCCAACGACTCGCACCTGATGGCGGACCTGCCGTGGATCGCCGAGTCAATCCAGCTGCGTAACATCTACACCGACCCGCTGAACGTTTTACAGGCTGAACTGCTGCACCGTTCGCGTCTGGCGGAAGAAGAAGGGAAAGAGCCGGATCCTCGCGTTGAACAGGCGCTGATGGTGACGATTGCGGGCGTTGCGGCGGGTATGCGTAACACTGGGTAATGCTTTATGCCGGGCAGGCGTTTTTAGCGCCGCCCGGCACGTTTCGGTAGTCTTCTCATGTATTCCGATATCACCCGAATTTTGGCTGACCTGGTGAACCGTACGTTACCGCTGGGCCAGATTCATTTCTCGGCGCTGGCTGAACAGCATCCCCGAACATCTCCCTGCCTCGTCATTACCCTTGCTCCCCCCTGTGAGGCGATATTTTCATCCTTTGGACACATCACGCTTCCACCGCCTAACGCCCTGAGCATACATTTCGGTAAGCAGCAGCTGACTCTCGATTTACAGCGTGACAACGCGCTTTTGCAGCAGCTGCAGGTTCCCCGGCGTGGCCCGCGAACGGGTGCTTTTCTTCTGCAAGCGCTCACCGAATTACAGATGCAGCCAGACGAGCAAGACACAGCCATGCTGGTGGTATTAAGCTTGCTCAGCCACTGCGGGGATCTGCTTGGCAGTGACATCCACACCGCTAACCGCAGCCGGGCGCTATTCGAAGCCGTTCGTAGCTATATCGAAGAAAATTACGCCTCTTCGTTAACGCGCGAATCCGTGGCACAGGCGTTCTACATCTCGCCGAATTACCTTTCCCATCTCTTTCAGAAGATCGGCCACGTGGGGTTCAACGAGTATCTGACACAAACGCGGCTGGAACATGCACGCCAGCTGCTGAAAGGCTACGATCTCAAAATTAAAGATATTGCCGCACGCTGCGGATTTCCTGACAGCAACTACTTTTGTCGCCTCTTTCGCAAGCACACCGAGCGTTCCCCTTCCGAATATCGTCGCCAGTATCACAGCCAGCTTATCGCCAAAAAATAGCATTGTGATCGCTATCGCACTTCGCTAAGGACATTACATTTGTCCAGTATTTGGCAAAATTGACCTGTATCCGCCGCACTCAGCCGGGCCTATCCTTTATTCAACCTTTCTGACTTAAGGAAAAATAATGGAACTGTATCTGGATACCGCGAACGTGGCGGAAGTTGAGCGCCTGGCGCGCATCTTCCCCATCGCGGGCGTCACCACCAACCCAAGCATCATTGCCGCCAGCCGTGAATCCATCTGGGACGTGCTGCCGCGGCTGCAAAAAGCCGTCGGGCCGGAGGGTACGCTGTTTGCTCAAACCATGAGCCGCGACGCCGAAGGCATGGTGGCGGAGGCCAAACGTCTGAGTAACGCCATCCCGGGTATTGTGGTGAAAATTCCGGTCACCGCGCAGGGGCTTATCGCCATTAAAGGGCTGAAAAGAGAGGGTATTACCACGCTGGGCACCGCCGTTTACAGCGCCGCTCAGGGTTTACTGGCCGCGCTGGCAGGCGCGAAATACGTTGCGCCATACGTCAACCGCGTCGACGCACAGGGCGGCGACGGTATTGGCATGGTACAGGAGCTGCAGTCCCTGCTGGAACTGCATGCGCCGGAAAGCATGATGCTGGCTGCCAGCTTTAAAACACCGCGTCAGGCGCTGGACTGCCTGCTGGCCGGATGCGAGGCAATCACGCTCCCCTTAGACGTAGCGCAACAAATGCTCGGTACCCCAGCGGTAGAGTCGGCCATAGAAAAGTTCGAGCAGGACTGGAAAAACGCGTTTGGTAACCTCAATCTCTAAGGGAGAACTGTTATGGACCGTATCATTCAATCGCCGGGGAAATATATCCAGGGCGCGGGTGTGCTGACCCGTCTCGGCGACTATCTGAAACCCCTGGCAAACCGCTGGCTGATCGTCGGCGATAAGTTTGTGCTGGGTTTTGCCGAAGACACCCTGCGCCAGAGTTTTAAAAAAGCCGAACTGCATGCCGAAATCGCGCCGTTTGGCGGCGAATGTTCGCAAAATGAAATCGATCGCCTGAAAAAGTTGGCCGAAAGCGCTGGCTCACTTTATGGACGTGCCGGTCGCCATTGCGCCGACTATCGCTTCCACCGACGCGCCGTGCAGCGCCCTTTCCGTTATTTACACCGACAGCGGCGAGTTCGATCGCTACCTGATGCTGCCGCACAACCCGAACATAGTCATTGTGGATACGAAAGTGGTAGCAGGTGCGCCTGCACGTCTGCTGGCCGCCGGGATTGGCGACGCGCTGGCGACCTGGTTTGAAGCACGCGCCTGCTCGCGCAGCGGCGCGACCACCATGGCCGGGGGTAAATGCACACAGGCGGCATTAGCGCTCGCCGAGCTGTGCTACAACACGCTGGTTGAAGAGGGTGAAAAAGCGATGCTGGCGGCGGAACAGCATGTGGTAACGCCTGCGCTGGAACGCATTATCGAAGCTAACACCTATCTCAGCGGCGTCGGCTTTGAAAGTGGCGGGCTGGCGGCTGCACACGCTATTCATAACGGCATGACGGCGGTGCCGGACGCGCATCACTTCTATCATGGGGAAAAAGTGGCGTTTGGTACGCTGACGCAGCTGGTGCTGGAAAACGCGCCGGTAGAAGAAATTGAGACCGTCGCGGCGCTTTGCCACAGCGTAGGGCTGCCGATCACCCTGGCACAGCTGAACATCAAAGAGGATATTCCGGCCAAAATGCGTCTGATTGCCGAAGCGTCCTGTGCCGAAGGGGAAACTATTCACAACATGCCCGGCGGCATCACGCCGGATCAGGTATATGCGGCACTGCTGGTGGCCGACCAGTACGGGCAGCGGTTCCTGCAGGAGTGGGAGTAAATAGCGTGAATAAAAATCCCCGCATCAGCGGGGATTTTTTTGCCCGTAGGCCGGGTAAGCGTTAGCGCCACCCGGCACAACGGCTACTTCACGTCAAACCGGTCCAAATCCATCACCTTCGCCCAGGCGGCAACGAAGTCGCGGACGAACTTCTCATGCGCATCATCGCTGGCGTAAACCTCTGCCAGCGCGCGCAGGACGGCGTTAGAACCGAAGACCAGGTCGGCGCGGGTAGCGGTATATTTCACTTCACCGCTGGCGCGATCGCTTCCGGCAAACAGCTCATTAGATTCGTCGGTCGCCTTCCACTGCGTGTTCATGTCCAGCAGATTCACGAAGAAATCATTGCTCAGCACGCCTTCGCGGTTGGTGAACACGCCGTTTTTACTGCCATCAAAGTTGGCACCCAGTACGCGCAGGCCGCCAATCAGCACCGTCAGCTCCGGTGCGGTCAGCGTCAGCTGTTGGGCTTTATCAACCAGCAGTGACTCCGTTGTGGATACATCCACCTGCGCACGGTAGTTGCGGAAGCCATCGGCAATCGGTTCGAGCAGGTTAAACATCTCAATATCCGTCTGATCCTGACGCGCATCCACGCGGCCCGGGGTGAACGGAACGGTGACATACACACCTGCCGCTTTTGCCGCCTGCTCAACGCCTACCACGCCCGCCAGCACGATGATATCGGCCAGGGAGGCTTTGTTGGTGGTGCGCTGGATAGCTTCCAGAGCCGGCAGCGCGCGAACCGCCGCGGCGTTCACGTCCCAGTCACGCTGAGGAGCCAGCGCCAGACGCGCGCCGTTGGCACCGCCACGCTTGTCGCCGCCGCGGAAGGTTGAGGCGGACGCCCAGGCAACGGAAACCAGCTCGCTCACGGACAGACCAGATGCCGCAATTTCCGCCTTCAGGCTTTCAATGTCCTCTTTGGTCGGATTGAATACCGCCTCCGGCAGCGGGTCCTGCCAAATCAGATCTTCTTTCGGCACTTCCGGGCCGATGTACCGCGCTTTTGGCCCCATATCACGGTGGGTCAGTTTGAACCACGCGCGCGCGAAGGCTTCGTTAAAGGCCTGCGGATCGTTCAGGAAGCGACGGGAAATTTTCTCGAATTCCGGGTCGAAACGCAGCGTCAGGTCGGTGACCAGCATGGTTGGCTTACGTTTTTTCGACGGGTCAAACGGGTCTGGCATGATTTCCGGCGCATCCACGGCTTCAAACTGAATCGCGCCTGCCGGGCTGCGGGTCTGCACCCATTCGTATTTGAACAGGTTCTCGAAGAAGTAGTTGCTCCACTGGGTCGGAGTTTGCGACCAGATGACTTCCAGCCCGGAGGTGATGGCGTCAGCGCCAATACCGGTGCCGTGCGTGCTGGCCCAGCCTAAACCCTGCGCTTCAATCGGCGAGGCTTCCGGATCGGTACCTACGTGCGTGGCTTCACCCGCGCCGTGGGTTTTACCGAGCGTATGGCCGCCGGCAATCAGCGCGACGGTCTCTTCGTCGTTCATACCCATGTTGCCAAAGGTGGCGCGGATCGCCGCCGCAGCAGACAGCGGTTCACCGCTGGCGTTTGGCCCTTCCGGGTTCACGTAAATCAGCCCCATTTCGGTGGCCGCCAGCGGGCGCTTCGCCAGTGCTTCCGGGTCACGGTGGGTCAGCCAGGCTTTTTCATCACCCCAGTTCACGTCCAGATCCGGTTCCCAGACGTCTTCACGACCGGCGCCAAAACCAAAGGTGCGGAAGCCGGAGTTCTCCAGCGCCACGTTACCCGCGAGGATAAACAGGTCGGCCCAGGAGATTTTTTGTCCGTATTTTTGCTTGATTGGCCACAGCAGGCGGCGCGCTTTATCCAGGCTGACGTTATCAGGCCAGGAGTTCAGCGGCGCAAAGCGCTGTTGGCCGCGTCCGGCGCCGCCGCGTCCGTCAACGGAGCGGTAAGTACCTGCCCCGTGCCAGGCCATGCGAATAAACAGACCCGCGTAGCTGCCCCAGTCGGCAGGCCACCAGGGTTGAGAATCGGTTAACAGGGCTTTGAGATCGCCCTTGAGGGCGGAATAGTCGAGCTTGCTGAATTCTTTGCGGTAGTCGAAGTCTTCACCCAGAGGGTTCGAACGGTTGGAATGTTGGTTTAGAAGATCGATGCGGAGTTGTTTAGGCCACCACTCTTTGCTGCCGGTACCTGCGCCCGCGCTGTGATCGACGCCGCCCTGATGGAACGGACATTTGCCGGCGGATGCCGCGTTATTGGTCTCGTCTGACGTGCTCATCGCTATGCTCCCTTTACAGTGATACCGTTACGATATACACCACTAGCAATAAGATATAGTTGAATTAATCCACAGATTCGATAGTTAATACCTTTTAACTTTTTATATGATTAAAAAGCCCTCACTTTATGAGGGCTTTTTGCTGATTACGCCGGACGAACGCCCAGCGTATGACAAATGGCGTAGCTCATCTCCGCGCGGTTAAGCGTGTAGAAGTGGAAGTCTTTCACCCCTTCGCGGCTTAAGATCTTCACCATGTCCATCGCGATATTGGCCCCCACCAGCTTGCGGGTTTCCGCGTCATCGTCCAGCCCTTCGTACATTTTGGACATCCACAGCGGAATGCGAACGTTGGTCATATCGGCGAACTTCTTCGCCTGTTTGAAGTTAGAGACTGGCAGAATGCCCGGGATAATTTCGACGTCGATACCTGCCGAGACGCAGCGGTCGCGGAAGCGCAGATAGCTTTCCACGTCAAAGAAGAACTGGGTGATGGCGCGGTTGGCACCGGCCTCCACCTTACGCTTCAGGTTAAGCAAATCCGCCTGGGCGCTTTTCGCTTCCGGGTGGACTTCAGGGTAGGCGGCCACGGAGATATCAAAATCAGCAACGTCTTTCAGCAGCGCGACCAGATCGGTAGCGTACATGTCCGGCTTGCCGCTTCCCGGCGGCAGATCGCCACGCAGGGCCACAATGTGGCGAATGCCATTATTCCAGTAGTCCTGAGCGATGGCGCGCAGCTCATCGCGGGTGGCGTCAATACAGGTCAGATGCGGCGCTGCTTCCAGACCGGTACGATCTTTGATGCCTTTAATAATGCTGTGCGTACGGTCACGCTCGCCGGAGTTGGCGCCGTAGGTCACGGAGACAAACTTCGGCTTCAGGCTGCTCAGGCGATCGATAGAGCTCCACAGGGTTTGCTCCATTTCACTGGTGCGCGGCGGGAAAAATTCAAAAGAGACGTTAATCTGGCCGTTTACTTCGGCCAGGCTCTGATTCAGTGCTTCCCGCTGGTTGGCGTGAAAAAAGCTCATACCTTACCTCTATCTTTCGCGTGTCATTGTCTGTTGTGTTGTGAACTTCTATACGTTTAGACGTCCAGATGTAAAAATGACGGAAAAGCGGCGTGACGTCAACAGAAATAATCACAATAACGGTGAGGTTTGCTCAGGGAAGATGAAGGGAGTTCATGATGAGGGTGAGCTCGGTCTGATGCCCTCACCCTAACCCTCTCCCACAGGGAGAGGGAAATTCACTTTTTACAGCAGCTTAGCCAGACGGTTAATATCGGACTGGATAGCCCCAGCGGTGACATCGCGCCCCGCGCCCGGGCCGCGGATCACCAGCGGGTTATCGCGGTACCAGCGGCTTTCAATGGCGAAGACGTTATCGCACGGCAGCAGGGCCGCCAGCGGATGGTCAGGACGCACCGCCTCGACACCCACACGCGCCTTACCGTTCGCCTCGAAACGCGCCACGTAGCGCAGCACCAGCCCCATCTCGTTTGCCGCTTCCAGACGCTGCACCATCTGGTCATTCAGCTCGTCGCCGTTTTCGAAGAAGTGGTCAACAGAACCTTCTTCGCAGCCCGCAGGCACCAGCGATTCGACGCGTACGGAATCCGGTTCGATGTCATAACCGGCTTCACGCGCCAGGATCACCAGCTTGCGCATCACGTCTTTACCGGAGAGGTCAACGCGCGGATCGGGCTCGGTTAAGCCCTGCTGCCACGCCTGATCCACCAGGTCGGTGAACGGTACGGTGCCGTCAAACTGCAGGAACAGCCAGGAGAGCGTACCGGAGAAGATACCGCTCAGCGCCAGAATGCTGTCGCCGCTTTCAATCAGGTCACGCACGGTATGGTTAACCGGCAGGCCCGCGCCAACGGTGGCATTATAGAGCCAGTGGCGGCCCGTTTTTTCAAACGCGTCGTGGATCTGACGGTATTTATCGGTGCTGCTCGCCCCCGCCAGCTTGTTGGCGCTGATGACGTGGAAACCGTGGCTGGCGAAATCCAGATACTGATCGGCAAGCTGTTCGCTGGCGGTGACGTCCAGCACCACCAGATCGTCATACGGGTGCGCGCGCATCCACAGGAACAGCGACTCTTCATCCTGCTCAACCGCTTCATCGTTAAAGAAGGCAAGCGCCCGGCTGGCGTCCAGCCCTTCGTAGTTCAGCAGGCTGCGGCGGCTATCCACCACGCCCGCAAGAATAAATTCAAACCCGGTACGCGCCGAAAGCGTGACCTGTTCGCGGGCGAACAGCTCCAGCCAGCGGGAACCGATGTTACCCTTACCAAACAGCACCAAGCCGATGCGTTTTTCCGCGCGGAACAGCGAGGTGTGCAGGCCCTGAATCAGGCTTTCGGTTGGGCCTTTACGCAGCACGGCGACCAGGCTGATGCCCTCTTCCGACTGCCAGGTGAACTCCACCGGCTGGCCCTTCAGCTGCTGCCAGAAGCGGTGGCAGTGCAGCGGGTTACGGGTGACGCCCGCGCCGACCATCGCCACCAGCGCCAGCTCCTGACGCAGGCGAAGCTCGCCCGGCAGGCCCGCTTCGTCGAGAATTTTCAGCGCGCTGTCCGCCACTTCGGCGGTATAGCAGAACTGCAGCAGCTGACGATCGTTATGCACCCCAACGGCCAGCGGACGCACCTGGGCGCGTTTCAGGATCGTGTCGATATCTTTATGCGCCAGCCTGAAGTCCTGACCCGCAGGGACCTGGAACTCAATCAGGCAGATGTCGTCGTGGCTGGTGACAATGCGCGCGCCCGTGCCGGACGCCAGCACGCGCTCAATGCGGGTAGACCCCTGATCCGGCGTATAGCTACAGCGCAGCTGCAGGTCAATATCGCTGCCGGAAACCGGCTGCAGCGTGCGGGCGTGCAGAACCGGTGCCGCCAGACGCGCCAGCTCGCTCGCTTCGTCGAGACGCAGCAGCGGAAGCAGGCAGGCATCTTTCACTTTACGCGGGTCCGCGCTGTAGACACCGGCCACGTCGCTCCAGATGGTGACGCGGGACACGCCCGCCAGGGCACCGATCTGCGTTGCCGAGTAGTCCGAGCCGTTACGGCCCAGCAGCACGGTTTCACCGGCGTTGCTGCGGCTGATAAAGCCGGTGACGACAATACGTTTGCCCGGATGCTGCACCAGCAGCTGTTGCAGCAACGGATAGGACAACCCTTCGTCCACCTGCGGCTGCGCGGCGCGTTCCGCACGCAGGAAATCACGCGCGTCGAGCCAGGCCGCGTCTACGCCCTGGTGTTGCAGTACGGCGGCCATCAGGCGCGCGGACCACACTTCACCGTGGCCCACCACTTCGGCATACACCGCGTCGGTAATCCCGCTGTCCAGCAGGGCAGCCAGACGCTCAAGGTCATGCGTGAAGGCGCTGATCAGCCCGTCCGCCACGTCCGCAGGCAGCAGGCCGGCAATCAGCTCGCTCTGGTAACGACGTAAGGACTGTTGCACCTGATGCGCAGAAAGGCGATCGGTCTGGCTCAGTTTCAGCCAGCTAATCAACTGGTTGGTGGTGCTGCCCGCCGCCGAGACAACCATCATGTCACCCGGCTGTGAATATTCGGTCATGATCCCTGCGACGCGCAGATAACATTTCACATCAGCAAGACTACTACCACCAAACTTGTGCAGCTGACGACCCTTCGCCCCTGCCTGCGCTATCACACTCATGATTACCCCTTGGCTGCGACCCGGAAGCCATTTTCCAGATCGGCAATTAAATCTTCAGAATCTTCAATACCGGTCGAGATACGCAGCAGCGTCTCAGAAATCCCGGCGGCGGCACGTGCTTCCGGTGCCATACCTGCGTGTGTCATGGTCGCGGCGTGGGAGATCAAGCTTTCAACCCCACCTAAGGATTCCGCCAGCGTAAACAATGACAGCCCGCTCAGGAAGCGACGCAGCGTTTGCTCGTCACCGTCCAGTTCAAAACTTAACATCGCGCCAAATCCCTTCTGCTGGCGCGCGGCAATCTCATGCCCCTGGTTTTCCGGCAGCGACGGGTGATAAAGCTTCTTCACCAGCGGCTGGGTTTTCAGGAAATCGACAATCGCCTGGGCATTACGCTGCGCCACGTCCATGCGCGGCGAAAGCGTGCGGATGCCGCGCAACAGCAGGTAGCTGTCGAACGCGCCCGCGGTGACGCCGATATTATTAGCCCACCATGCCAGTTCCGTGACAACGTCGGGATCTTTTGCAATCACCACGCCCGCCACCACGTCAGAATGGCCGTTCAGATATTTAGTGCATGAATGCAATACCAGATCCGCACCCAGTGCTAACGGGTTCTGAAGGGCCGGACTGAGGAAGGTATTATCCACTACACTTATCGCTCCCGCATCCCTTGCGAGCTGACAAATTTTCGCAATGTCGACAACGCGCAACAATGGGTTGCTTGGACTTTCCACCAGAACCAGCTTCGGCTTCTCTGCCAGCGCCTGTTTCAGCGCCTGTTCGTCGTTTTGATCGACAAACAGCACGCGGTAGCAGCCGCGCTTTGCCAGGCTGTCAAACAGACGATAGCTGCCGCCGTAACAGTCATGCGGCGCAACCAGCAGATCGCCAGGCTTCAGGAACACCGTGGTCACCAGGTGAATGGCAGACATACCGGTATTGGTTAATACCGCACCCGCGCCGCCTTCCAGTTCCGCCAGCGCGCGCTGGGTTACATCACGCGTAGGGTTGCCGCGACGCGAGTAGTCATGCGCGCGCGGTTCATTAAATCCGGTGAAATTGTAGGTGCTGGAAAGATGAATGGGCGGGACAACGCAGCCGTACTGCTCGTCATCATTTAATCCGCTACGCACTGCGATCGTGGCCTGTTTACGCGTCATGGTGAGGGCTTCCTGGCGAATGAGGTGAAAAGTCAGCCACCAGAGTAAACATTGAAAGTATGGACGTCAATACATCTGGACATCTAAACTTCTTTGCGTATAGATTGAGCAATGCACAAATAGCCGTTAAAATTATATGCTTTAGTGCACGCTGCAGCGGCAATATCCGTGCCACGGTATCGTCTCTACGGTAAACTACGCAAGATTACGGTTCAAAACGGGCAGTGACCGGTTTGCACCTTTAGATTAATGACTGAGAGGATTAAAGGTATCTCATGGCTGAATGGAGCGGCGAATATATCAGCCCATACGCTGAGCACGGTAAGAAGAGTGAGCAAGTAAAGAAAATTACGGTTTCCATTCCTCTGAAGGTGTTGAAGATCCTCACCGATGAACGTACGCGTCGTCAGGTGAACAACCTGCGCCACGCGACCAACAGCGAACTGCTGTGCGAAGCGTTCCTGCATGCGTTTACCGGCCAACCGTTGCCGAACGATGACGATCTGCGCAAAGAGCGTAGCGACGAAATCCCGGAAGAGGCGAAGGTGATCATGCGTGAACTGGGTATTGACCCGGAGACGTGGGAATACTGAGAAGCGGATACAAAAAAGGCACCTTGCGGTGCCTTTTTTTCGGGAAACTTATTTAGCGCCCGGGATGCTGAAACGCTTGTTGAAGCGGTCAACACGGCCACCGGTTGCAACATCACGCTGCTTACCAGTGTAGAACGGGTGGCATTTGCCGCACACGTCCAGGTTCAGATCGTGACCCACGGTAGAGCGGATCTGGATAGAGTTACCGCAAGAGCAGTTTGCAGTAATCATTTCGTATTTCGGGTGAATATCTTTTTTCATGGGAGAACCTCAGTTAAGGCCGCGTCGCTCTTCCAGCCCTAACGCCAGACACCACGCGATGTTGAATGTAAGTTCTTTGGCGTAAAGTACACCAAAGGCGGCGAATCATACAGAATTTAACCAACGTATGCAAACTGATCCGCACGCCGCTTTTACTAATGTGTATACTAACGCGCCACTTTTCAAGTCAGGAAGATTCGATGCCCGTCGCTCACGTTGCCCTGCCCGTTCCGCTTCCCCGCACCTTTGACTACCTGCTGCCCGACAGCATGAGCGCCAAAGCGGGCTGTCGCGTGACCGTGCCGTTTGGCAAACAGCAGCGCGTGGGGATCGTCGTCTCCGTCAGCGATACAAGCGAATTACCCCTCAATGAACTGAAATCGGTGGTTGAGGTGCTGGACAGCGAGCCGGTTTACTCCACCAGCACCTGGCGACTGCTGCTGTGGGCGGCAGATTATTATCATCACCCGATTGGCGACGTTCTGTTCCACGCCCTGCCGATCCTGCTGCGCCAGGGCAAGAGCGCCAGCCACGCCCCGATGTGGTACTGGTTTGCCACCGAACAGGGGCAGGCCGTGGACATCAACAGCCTGAAGCGTTCGCAGAAACAGCAGCAGGCGCTGGCGGCGCTGCGTCAGGGAAAAATCTGGCGGCACCAGGTCGACGAGCTTGAGGTCAGCGAAACGGCGCTACAGGCATTAAGAAAGAAAGGGTTGAGCGAGCTGGCCAGCGAAGCGCCCGCCCTTCACGACTGGCGCGACGGCTTCTCCGTCTCGGGCGATCGCCTGCGCCTGAATACCGAGCAGGCTACCGCGGTAGGCGCCATTCATAGCGCCTCGGACCACTTTTCCGCCTGGCTGCTGGCGGGCGTGACGGGCTCCGGCAAGACCGAAGTCTATCTGAGCGTGCTGGAAAACGTGCTCGCGCAGGGCAAACAGGCGCTGGTGATGGTGCCGGAAATCGGCCTGACACCGCAGACCATTGCCCGCTTCCGCGAGCGCTTTAACGCGCCCGTTGAGGTGCTGCACTCCGGGCTGAACGACAGCGAGCGCCTCAGCGCCTGGCTGAAAGCGAAAAACGGCGAAGCGGCGATTGTGATCGGCACCCGCTCGTCGCTGTTTACGCCGTTTAAAAACCTCGGCGTTATCGTGATCGACGAAGAGCACGACAGCTCCTATAAACAGCAGGAAGGCTGGCGCTATCACGCCCGCGATCTGGCGGTCTACCGTGCGCACAGCGAGCAAATCCCTATTATTCTCGGATCCGCCACGCCTGCGCTCGAAACGCTGCACAACGTGCGCCAGCGTAAATACCACATGCTGCGCCTGACGCGCCGCGCGGGGAATGCCCGCCCGGCCATTCAGCACGTGCTGGATCTCAAAGGCCAGCAGGTGCAGGCCGGCTTAGCGCCCGCCTTGATTTCCCGCATGCGCCAGCATTTGCAGGCGGGGAACCAGGTCATTCTGTTCCTCAACCGTCGCGGATTTGCCCCCGCCCTGCTGTGCCACGACTGCGGCTGGATTGCCGAGTGCCCGCGCTGCGACCACTACTACACCTTCCATCAGGCCCAGCGACACTTACGCTGCCACCACTGCGACAGCCAGCGTCCCGTGCCTCGCCAGTGCCCGTCATGTGGTTCCACGCATATCGTGCCGGTGGGGCTGGGAACGGAACAGCTGGAACAGGCGCTTGGCCCTTTCTTCCCGGACGTGCCTATTTCCCGAATCGACCGGGACACCACCAGCCGCAAGGGGGCGCTGGAGCAGCAGCTGGCGGAAGTGCATCGCGGCGGCGCGCGCATCCTGATTGGCACCCAGATGCTGGCCAAAGGGCACCACTTCCCGGACGTGACGCTGGTCGCCCTGCTCGACGTTGACGGCGCGCTGTTCTCGGCAGATTTCCGCTCCGCCGAGCGCTTCGCCCAGCTTTATACCCAGGTTGCCGGGCGTGCCGGACGCGCGGGGAAACAGGGCGAGGTAGTACTGCAAACGCATCACCCTGAGCACCCGCTGCTACAGACTCTGCTGCACAAAGGCTATGACGCCTTTGCCGAGCAGGCGCTGGCCGAACGCCAGACCATGCAGCTGCCGCCGTGGACCAGCCACGTCATCATCCGCGCGGAGGATCATAACAACCAGCAGGCGCCGCTTTTCCTGCAACAGCTGAGGAATCTCCTGCAGGCCAGCCCGCTGGTGGATAACCAGCTGTGGATCCTGGGCCCGGTGCCGGCGCTGGCACCAAAACGCGGTGGACGTTTCCGCTGGCAAATTTTGCTTCAGCACCCCTCGCGTATTCGCCTGCAGCACATCGTCAGCGGCACGCTGGCGCTCATCAATACCCTGCCGGAAGCGCGTAAAGTGAAGTGGGTACTGGACGTCGATCCCATCGAAGGCTGAAGACGGATCGAAAAATTTAACGCGCCTCACACTTTTTATGAAAATTCTGTAACCGATTCCATTAACTATCTGTAAAAATGGTGATGTCCGCAGTTCGGTGTTCAGGCGAGGAGAAGACGTTGAAGTCCAGGAAAGAGGTTGCCACGGCGACCATGAAAGACGTTGCCGAGAAAGCACAAGTCTCAACGGCAACCGTGTCCCGCGCATTAATGAACCCGGATAAAGTCTCCCAGGCGACCCGTAACAAGGTTGAACAGGCGGCGCTGGAAGTGGGGTATTTCCCGCAGGCGATGGGGCGGAACGTCAAGCGCAATGAATCCCGGACCATCCTGGTAATAGTGCCGGATATCTGCGATCCCTTCTTCAGCGAGATCATTCGCGGTATCGAAGTGACGGCGGCGGAGCAGGGCTATCTGGTGCTGATTGGCGACTGCGCTCACCAGAACCAGCAGGAAAAAACCTTTATCGACCTCATTATCACCAAGCAGATTGACGGCATGCTGCTGCTTGGCTCGCGCCTGCCGTTTGATGCCAGCATCGAAGAGCAGCGCAATTTACCGCCGATGGTAATGGCCAACGAATTTGCGCCAGAGCTTGAGCTGCCGACGGTCCACATTGATAACCTCACCGCCGCGTTCAACGCCGTAAACTATCTCCAGGAGCTGGGACATAAGCGGATTGGCTGCATTGCCGGGCCGGAAGAGATGCCGCTGTGCCACTACCGCCTGCAGGGCTATGTTCAGGCGCTGCGCCGTACCGGTGCGATTGTCGATCCGCACTATATTGCGCGCGGTGATTTTACCTTTGAAGCGGGCGGACAGGCGCTGGAGAAACTGCTGGCGCTGCCGGAACCGCCAACGGCGGTGTTCTGCCACAGCGACGTGATGGCGCTGGGTGCGCTTTCACACGCCAAGCGTCGTGGCTTACGTGTGCCGAAAGATTTGTCGATTATCGGATTCGATAACATTTCACTTTCAGAGTTTTGCGATCCACCGCTCTCCACCGTTTCACAACCGCGCTATCAGATTGGCCGCGAAGCGATGCTACTTCTGCTGGATCAGCTGCAGGGTCAAACGGTTAGCAGCGGCTCGCGTTTGCTGGACTGCGAGCTGATTATTCGCGGCTCTACCCAGGCATTGACTTAAAGTAAACGCCTTTCGGACACCCTTATCTGGTCAAAGCCCCGCCGCTTAAGTAACATGGCGGGCTGACGAACGAATAAATACAGCGAAACGATAGTGGCACAACGAGATTATGTACGTCGCGGCCAGCCGGCACCTTCGCGACGCAAAAAGAGCAGTTCAAAAAGCAAGCAGCGTAATCTGCCTGCGGTCTCGCCAGCAATGGTCGCTATTGCTGCGGCCGTGCTGGTGGCCTTTATTGGCGGCCTGTACTTCATCACGCACCATAAAAAAGAAGAGTCCGAGGCCCTTCAGGGCAACAAAGTGGTGGGAAATGGTCTGCCGCCGAAACCTGAAGAGCGCTGGCGCTATATTAAAGAGCTGGAAAGTCGTCAGCCCGGCGTGCGTGCGCCTACTGAGCCCTCAGCCGGTGGCGAAGTGAAGAATGCCGATCAGCTGACGGACGAGCAGCGCCAGCTGCTGGCACAGATGCAGGCCGATATGCGCCAGCAGCCGACGCAGCTGAATGAAGTGCCGTGGAATGAACAAACGCCAGCGCAGCGTCAGCAAACGTTGCAGCTGCAGCGTCAGCGCCAGGCACAAATTCAACAGCAGCAGCAACAGCAGTGGACGCAAACTCAGCCGGTACAGCAGCCGAAGGCCCAGCCATACCAGCAACCGCAGCAGCAGACGCGTACGGTGCAGTCGCAGCCTGTTCAACAGCCAAAAGCGCAGCCGCCAAAGCAAGCGGCGCAGCCGTATCAGGATCTGCTCCAGACGCCAGCGCATACCACCGCGCAGCAGCCGAAAACGCAGCAGGCCGCGCCGGTGACCAAAGAGACCGAAGCGCCGAAGCAGACGGCAGAGAAAAAAGACGAGCGCCGCTGGATGGTGCAGTGCGGTTCGTTTAAAGGTGCCGAACAGGCGGAAACAGTACGTGCTCAGCTGGCGTTCGAAGGATTTGATTCACGCATTACCACCAATAACGGCTGGAACCGCGTGGTGATCGGCCCGGTTAAAGGCAAAGAAAACGCAGACGGCACCATTTCACGTTTGAAAGTGGCTGGCCACACAAACTGCATTCGACTCGCCTCCGGGGGTTGAACCCCCCAAAATCCCCCCCATCTATCATTTAATTCAGCCCTGAGCACAGGCTCAGGGCTTCTGTTTCCCGAATCTGTAACCAGGGGGTCTGCTCGTGACAACAATAGTAAGTGTACGCCGTAACGGCCAAGTGGTAATTGCCGGTGATGGCCAGGCCACGCTGGGTAATACCGTCATGAAAGGCAACGTGAAGAAAGTCCGTCGTCTCTACAACGACAAAGTGATCGCCGGTTTTGCAGGCGGCACGGCGGATGCCTTCACGCTGTTTGAACTGTTTGAACGCAAGCTGGAAATGCACCAGGGTCATCTGGTGAAAGCTGCCGTAGAGCTGGCAAAGGACTGGCGTACCGACCGTATGCTGCGCAAGCTCGAAGCGCTGCTGGCGGTCGCGGATGAAACCGCTTCGCTTATTATCACCGGTAACGGTGACGTGATTCAGCCGGAAAACGACCTGATTGCCATCGGCTCTGGCGGCCCTTATGCCCAGGCTGCAGCCCGCGCGCTGTTGGAAAATACCGACATGAACGCGCGTGATATCGCGGTGAAGGCGTTGGATATTGCAGGTGATATCTGCATCTATACCAACCACAACCACACCATCGAAGAATTGACCTCCAAAGCGTAAGGATCTCCCATGTCTGAAATGACCCCACGCGAAATTGTCAGCGAACTGAACAAACACATTATCGGCCAGGATAACGCCAAGCGCTCCGTGGCTATCGCGCTGCGTAACCGCTGGCGTCGTATGCAGCTTGATGAAGAGCTGCGTCACGAAGTCACCCCGAAAAACATTCTGATGATCGGCCCGACCGGCGTCGGTAAAACCGAAATCGCCCGTCGTCTGGCGAAGCTGGCGAACGCGCCGTTCATCAAAGTTGAAGCCACCAAGTTCACCGAAGTGGGCTATGTGGGTAAAGAAGTGGACTCTATCATCCGCGACCTGACCGATTCTGCGATTAAGATGGTGCGCGTCCAGGCGATTGAGAAAAACCGCTACCGCGCGGAAGAGATGGCCGAAGAGCGTATTCTCGACGTGCTGATCCCACCGGCGAAAAACAACTGGGGCCAGGCTGAACAGCAGGCTGAGCCTTCAGCCGCGCGTCAGGCGTTCCGCAAAAAACTGCGTGAAGGCCAGCTGGACGACAAAGAGATTGAGATCGACCTCGCGGCCGCGCCGATGGGCGTGGAAATCATGGCGCCTCCGGGCATGGAAGAAATGACCAGCCAGCTGCAGTCCATGTTCCAGAACCTGGGCGGCCAAAAGCAGAAAGCGCGTAAGCTGAAAATCAAAGACGCGATGAAGCTGCTGATTGAAGAAGAAGCGGCGAAGCTGGTGAATCCGGAAGAGCTGAAGCAGGACGCGATCGACGCGGTTGAGCAGCACGGTATCGTGTTTATCGACGAAATCGACAAAATTTGTAAGCGCGGCGGCAACAGCTCCGGTCCGGACGTGTCCCGCGAAGGCGTACAGCGCGATCTGCTGCCGCTGGTTGAAGGCTGCACCGTCTCTACCAAGCACGGCATGGTGAAAACGGACCACATTCTGTTTATCGCTTCCGGTGCATTCCAGGTAGCCAGCCCGTCGGATCTGATCCCCGAACTGCAGGGTCGTCTGCCGATCCGCGTTGAGCTGCAGGCGCTGACCACCGAAGATTTCGAGCGCATCCTGACGGAGCCAAACGCCTCTGCTACCGTACAGTACAAGGCGCTGATGGCGACCGAAGGCGTGAACCTCGAGTTCACCGAAGACGGTATCAAGCGTATCGCCCAGGCCGCATGGCAGGTCAACGAAACCACCGAGAACATCGGTGCGCGTCGTCTGCACACCGTGCTGGAACGCCTGGTAGAAGACATCTCATATGACGCGAGCGACCTCAACGGTCAAACCATTACCATCGACGCAGACTATGTGAGCAAACATCTGGATGCGTTAGTGGCAGATGAAGATCTGAGCCGTTTTATCCTATAATCGCGGTTACTGCATTCTCATCACTGTTAATGGGGGCTAAGGCCCCCATTTTTATTGGCTAAATTACTATGACTGATATCAGCCGTACTCAGGCGTGGCTCGAAAGTCTGCGCCCTAAAACGCTTCCTCTGGCTTTTGCCGCCATTATTGTCGGCACCGCGCTTGCCTGGTGGCAAGGGCATTTCGATCCGCTGGTGGCAGGTCTGGCGCTCATTACCGCCGGGCTGCTGCAAATCCTCTCTAACCTCGCGAACGATTATGGCGATGCGGTAAAAGGCAGCGACAAGCCTGACCGTATCGGGCCGCTGCGCGGGATGCAAAAAGGGGTGATCACCCAGGCACAGATGAAGCGTGCGCTGATTATCACCGTGGTGCTGATTTGCTTATCTGGTCTGGCGCTGGTGACGGTCGCCTCGAAAACTACCAGCGACTTCATTGGCTTCCTGGTGCTGGGCCTGCTCGCCATTATCGCGGCCATCACCTACACCGTCGGCACGCGCCCTTACGGCTATATTGGCCTTGGGGATATCTCTGTGCTGGTGTTCTTCGGCTGGCTGAGCGTAATGGGGAGCTGGTACTTACAGGCGCATACGGTGATCCCTGCCCTGTTCCTCCCGGCGACCGCCTGCGGCCTGCTGGCGACGGCGGTGCTCAATATCAATAATCTGCGCGATATCGACAGCGATCGTGAGAACGGCAAGAACACGCTGGCGGTGCGTCTGGGGCCGGTGAATGCGCGCCGCTATCATGCCTGCCTGCTTATTGGCGCGCTGGTTTGCCTGGCGCTGTTTAACCTGATTTCCCTGCATAGTCTGTGGGGCTGGCTGTTTGTGCTTGCCGCGCCGCTGCTGGTTAAGCAGGCCCGCTTTGTGATGCGTGAACTCAGCCCGGCAGCCATGCCGCCAATGCTGGAGCGAACGGTAAAAGGCGCGCTGCTGACTAACCTGTTGTTCGTCATTGGGATTGTGTTAAGCCAGACGCTCAGTTAGCTGACAAATATCAATTAACAATTGATGATTTTGCCAACAACGCATTTCGCACGATATACTGAACACATTCGCAGCAACTGAGCGTTAAACCTATGAAATACGATACCTCCGAGCTTTGTGACATCTACCAGGAAGATGTCAACGTCGTTGAACCGCTGTTCTCCAACTTTGGTGGGCGGTCATCGTTTGGCGGGCAAATCGTCACGGTGAAATGTTTCGAGGACAACGGGTTGCTGTACGATCTGCTCGAACAGAACGGCCGTGGCCGCGTTCTGGTGGTCGACGGCGGCGGGTCCGTGCGTCGCGCACTGATTGATGCTGAACTGGCCGGCATTGCCGTCCAGAACGAGTGGGAAGGCATCGTGGTGTACGGCTCCGTGCGTCAGGTGGACGATCTCGAAGACCTGGATATCGGAATTCAGGCCATCGCGGCCATTCCGGTAGGCGCTGCGGGCGACGGCATCGGCGAAAGCGACGTGCGCGTTAACTTCGGCGGCGTGACCTTCTTCTCCGGGGACCATCTCTACGCCGATAATACCGGCATTATCCTTTCTGAAGATCCGCTGGATATTGAGTAATTTACCAGGCCATCTTTTATCGGATGGCCTTTGTTTTTATCATCACCCAAACCGTGAAGTTAACACAGGTTTAGATATTTCCTCTTTTTATACTGCAATAACACTCCCCCGTAGCGTCTCCTGATGGTTTCGGCGCTCCAGAATAACCGTTTATTCAATCGCCGTCGTTTGCCACATATTTTGCATATCACGTCGTACTTTCCCTGCACAGCAAATGCGCACTAACTGCTTACGAAATAAAGAAAATTTAGCTTAGGTTAACGTCTTTACGGTGTATTATGAGTAAATAACCACCACAATTTCAGGGTTACCTTTCCTGCTTACCGGACGGGCTTACCTGACAGAAGAAGAATGGATTCATCATGAGCAATGAAAAGGGATGTAAGTTCTGCCAGCGCGACGGTTTACCCGTCCTGCCGGTTCGTCCGGCAATCATGGAAAAAGGTGACGCGTTACCGGCTTTATCCGGCAGTATCACCGTACCGGTAACGGCCGAAGGAGGTGCAGACTATACCGCCCGTCTGCTGAGGCAGGGCTTTTTATACATCTGGGCGGAACGTTCACAACGCTGGATTAACTATTATGCTACCGGCGACGGCTATTTTTATCCTCTTCCAGAGGACGGCATCGTGCCGCCGCGCGTGGAAAGCGGGGACATTACCCCCTGTATTACCCGACCAGATGAACTGGCAACCGCTTCCCTGGTGACACTGCCGGTAAAGCCCGCCGGAATCCTTAACGGGGTGTACTGGTTTGCGTGGTCTGAAGAGTCGTGGACACCGGTGGTACGCAAACAGCATGAAGATATCGCCTGGCGAAGCCAGTATATGCAGAAATTTGATATGGATGCCTGGCTTGCCAGCCACAACGGTCAGCAGGCCCTGCCCTTCAGTCAGCTCGTTAATTGCGTGGCTGAATACAGTCCAGGACTGCGCAACAGCACTCTTAAAGCCTGGACTCCCTCTCCCCTCAAAGCGGTCAGTAGTCATTCTGCGGCCGCTTTACGACAGGCGGCAGATAATCTGAACGCGGGCAACGGTGCGATTCTAATGTTGTCTGACCCGGTTGGGGTGGCGACGGAGATTTCAGCCCTGGCACGCTACCGGATGCAGCAGGCTATCGCCACGGATCCGGAGTTGAGCCGTGGCACTGCATTGCTGACCATGCTCGGCAGCGTCGAACTGGCAATGCGTAATTATTTTTACCTGCGGGCAGAAGGCGGGGATGAAAGCTATGAGCGCCAGATGCGCTACGGCAGGGACACGCCGGCAGGACCGAGATTTCCGGCTCCGGACATGGCTGACCGGATGCATGTCCTGAATGAGGCCAGCCGGAAGGACCGGGTGGACGAGGCATGGCAGACCGGCTACGAAAAATACATCGACCGGGCAAAGACACAGACATTCAGTCAGACACTGAAAGACTGGCTGACCGAGTATGACAAAAGTTCAGTCATTCCCATCACCCGGATGTATCTGGCCTGGCTGCAGGGACCGGCGATGGCGAATTACTTTGTGCAGCACTTTGATCCGACCTGCGCGCACAGCGGCGGACGCTATATCCAGACAGTAGCGAAAGTACTGGCAGGAATGAACGACAAAGGCGGAGTGATTACCCACATCGATCAGCAGCTGAATCAGGCTCCGCTGACGCCGGAAAACTTTCTTCAGCGGGCGGCCTTCTTTAATCATGACGGCTGGATTGCCGAGGCAAATGCACAGCTGAAAAGCGGCGGACCAGACTGGTGGCTGGGCATAAGCTGGGACCGTCTGGCGGACGGCGCGAAGGAGTACAGCGGCAACTATGCCAGCGCGATCCTGACGGGGCTGGAAAAGCTCAGCATGCTCTGGTCTGAGGCGATGATGAAATCGGTGGATCTGATGGTGAAAGGAACGCCGGTGCGCTTTGCTATCGGGATACTGGCGATGCAGGGTAAGGCGTTCTCTGCCGTCAGCGTGGTGCCGGGGACGAAAAACTTTGTCGGGGCGATGACCCGGGGAATGGCCGGGATGCTGGAAATGAGTGGACGCAGCGGCGGGCAATTATATACCGCGATGCAAAAGCTGACCGACCGACTGGTGAAGGAGCTACCGGAGCGCTCGCTGGAGAAAATATCTCTGCCGCGGATTATTGACGTGCAGGAAGCGAAGGCACTGGCCGCCCTGCCGGTTAAAGAGCGGCTGGCGAAGCTCAGTACGGCAATGCTCACGGAGGACGAGCTGGCGCGAATGCTGTTCCCGAAATCGCTGGGCTCATCGGTGGCTCAACTGAGCGGGATGAAACCCGGCACGCTGGCGACGGAGATGGCGGCGAAAGGCATGACGTTTGGCGGGACGGTGTTCTCAGCGTACTTCCAGTGGATGGTGCTGGGGTATGGTGTGAAAGAGAGCGGCCTGCCGTCCGGTGGTAAAGCTGCGACGGTGTTCGCGGCGAACGCCAGCATGGCGGTGGCGTCAACGGCGGAAGCGCTGAAGCTGGCGATGACGTCACTGATGAAGCTGGAGCTGCCATCAACGCTGTCAGTGATAAGAAACGGGGCGATGAGGGTTCTCGGATCTGTTTTTTTTAAATGGTTAGGATTCGGAGGGGGGATGGTTTATACCCTGACAGAGGTTCTAGATGGACGGAAGGCATTAGAAAATGGAAAAACAGGTATCGGTATTGCACATTTGATTAACGCCCTCGGTGTCGGGATGATGACTGTCGGGGGCGGTAGCGAGATATCGGTTGCAATCCTTGCCCGCTTTGGTTTATCAGCAACAATTCTTGAAAGTTCAGAACTGGCGGCGTTTTTCCTAGGGCCGGCGGGGATATTTTTCGGGATGCTTCTGGTTGTCGGTGCGGGAGCCTGGCTGTTAAGTCAGACCCGAAACGATATCCAGACCTGGCTACTCAGCACGCAATGGCGGCGGGTTCCGCCGGGTGAGAGCGACATTCAGCCTATTTATCCGAATGCGCAAATGGAAAAGGAAGGCTATTTGGCCCTGAGCGCACAGGGAGGGACGCATGTTTAATCCCTTTAAACGGTTTCCGGCAGACCCATCCAAACGCTTCTATAAGGGTTTTCTCCGCCTCAGTGATGAACGTGTTTTTAAAATTTACTCGCAGAAAACAGGCAATCCGGATGTTCCAGGGGTCTCTGGGTTTAACAGCGTGGTGCGCCTGAACTCGACCTATCTGGAGCTAGTTGACCGTTTTTACAACTGGCGCGGAACATGGACGCTGGCCGGAGTTTTCTTTTTTTGTCTGTCTTTTTATGTGTTTTTACAGCCATTAATCACGTTGTTGCAAGATGGTTTTCATAGTGCAGCTCTCTGGATTGTTGACATCATTATCTGGGGGTTTACGCTGCCGCTCTGTTTGGGATTATACCGGATGATGACCTCCGAGGTATTTTTCAGTACCTACTATCCGATCCGCTTTAACCGTAAAAACGGGATGGTGTATGTGTACCAGTCCGGCGGAAAAATCCTCTCCTTGCCGTGGCAGGATCTCAGATTTGTTCTGCGTTCAACGAAGGGACGGCTGGCAAAAGAATGGACAATTGTGGGATGCCTTACGGGTGAGGACGGGGACACTGTTACGGAATGTATCCCTCTCCCAATTAATCTGGAGAGTGACCCCGATGTCCTGACCATGTACTGGGAATTTATCCGCTGCTATATGGAAGAGGGAGATGAGTATCTCCCGGACCTCGCGGACTCCATAGCCTGGTGCCCGCCGGTTGAAAAGCAGAAAGAGGGCTGGCTGTTCGGACTGTTCTATCTCAGTAAGCAGTGGTTCGGGCGTCTCGGCCTGCTGGTAAATGCGCTGCAGCTTCCTGTGTTTTTCGTTCTCAGTTTTCCGCGCTGGCTGGTCATGCTGACCTGCAAAATCCCGGAATGGCCTGCGGAAGTGGTCGCGGCCTGTCAGCCGGCTGAGAATGACCCTGTCAACAAAGGCGCTGAGCATAACCCACCGCAGGTCTGGCGACCGATGCTGGGCTTGCAGGGTAAGGAGCGTTACGCCCGCACGTTTGCAAAAGAGCGCGGAGCAATGGACCGGATCGTTGCCCGACTGAAAGCCAAATATGGCGGGCAGATCCATGCGGACTGAGGGGCTTATCGGTCTGGCGGGAATATTTGTCGGGATGCTGCTGGTTTTGGGTGCGGGAGCCTGGCTATTAAGCCATAGCCGGAACGATATACAGACCTGGCTGCTCAGCACGCAATGGCGGCAGATTCCGCCGGGTGAGAGCGATATTCCGGCTATCTGGCCTAATACGCAAATGGAAAAGGGCGGCTACATGGCCCTGAACGCACAGGGGGGGACGCATGTTTAATCTCTTCAAACGATTGGCAAAAGATCCTTCAAAACGGTTCTATAAGGGATTTCTCCGCCTCAGTGATAAACGTGTTTTTAAGATTTACTCGCAGAAAACAGGCGATCCGGACGTTCCAGGCATATCCGGATTCGACAGCGTGGTGCGCATGAACTCAACCTATCTGGAGCTGGTTGACCGGTATTACAACTGGAGAGGTGTCTTAACTCTTGGGGCCGCAATAATATTCTATATTATGTTTATTCGCGGTTTTCTAGGGTTGTTAATCCCTATGCTCTGGGAGGGAGGATATCCGCTTAAGACCTGGATATATTTGATTGTTGTCTGGTGCTTAATATCACTTCCTCTTTCCTGGGCTGCATACAGGCTAATGGTTTCTGAGATATTTTTCAGTACCTACTATCCGATCCGCTTTAACCGTAAAAACAGGATGGTATATGTCTACCAGTCCGGTGGAACGGTGCTGTCCATTCCGTGGGAGGAACTCAAATTTGTCCTGTACCCAACGAAGGGGCGACTCTCAACGCAGTGGACCATTGTGGGATGTCTTACGGGTGATGACGGAGATACTGTCACGGGAGCGATTCCTCTCCCGATTAATGTCAACTGGGACCCTGAAGACCTGACCATGTACTGGGAATTTATCCGCTGCTATATGGAAGAGGGAGATGAGTATCTCCCGGACCTCGCGGACTCCATAGCCTGGTGCCCGCCGGTTGAAAAGCAGAAAGAGGGCTGGCTGTTCGGACTGTTCTATCTCAGTAAGCAGTGGTTCGGGCGTCTCGGCCTGCTGGTAAATGCGCTGCAGCTTCCTGTGTTTTTCGTTCTCAGTTTTCCGCGCTGGCTGGTCATGCTGACCTGCAAAATCCCGGAATGGCCTGCGGAAGTGGTCGCGGCCTGTCAGCCGGCTGAGAATGACCCTGTCAACAAAGGCGCTGAGCATAACCCACCGCAGGTCTGGCGGCCGATGCTGGGCTTGCAGGGTAAGGAGCGTTATGCCCGCACCTTTGCAAAAGAGCGCGGAGCAATGGACCGGATTGTTGCCCGGCTGAAAGCCAAATATGGCGAGCAGAACCATGCGGACTGAGGGGCTTATCGGTCTGGCAGGAATAATTGTCGGGATGCTGCTGGTTCTGGGTGCGGGAGCCTGGCTGTTAAGCCATGCCCGGAACGACATACAGACCTGGCTGCTCAGTACGCAGTGGCGGCGGGTGCCGCCGGGTGAGAGCGATGTCCCGGCTATCTGGTCGGATGCACAAATGGAAAAGGACGGCTATATGGCCCTGAATGCACAGGGAGGAGCACATGTTTAACCCTTTTAAGCGATTCCCTGTCGACCCGTCATCGAATCGGTTCTATAAGGGATTTCGTCGTCTCAGCGATAAAGGTGTTTTTAAAATTTATTCGCAGAAAACAGGTGATCCGGATGTTCCTGGTATATCCGGGTTCGACAGCGTGGTGCGGCTGAACACGACGTATCTGGAGCTGGTTGACCGTTCTTACAACTGGCGCGGAACATGGACGCTGGCAGGGGTAATCTTTTTCTGTCTGTCCTTTAGTTTGTTTTGCTACAGCATTATCGGGGTGGTATTGGGATGGGGAGGACGCAGTTTTGGCATCTGGTTTGGAACCGTTTTAATTTGGGCCATTACATTGCCGGTTTCTTTACTCACATACCGGCTGATGACCTCCGAGGTATTTTTCAGCACCTACTATCCGATCCGCTTTAACCGTAAAAATAGGATGGTGTATGTGTACCAGTCCGGCGGAAAAGTGATGTCTGTGCCGTGGGATGAGCTCAAATTTGTCCTGCACCCAACGAAGGGGCGACTCTCAACGCAGTGGACCATTGTGGGTTGTCTTACGGGAGATGACGGGGATACTGTCACAGGGGCTATTCCTTTGCCGATTAATCTGGAAAGTGACCCCGATGTGCTGTCCATGTACTGGGAGTTTATCCGCTGCTATATGGAAGAAGGAGATGAGTATCTCCCGGACCTGGCTGACTCCATTGCCTGGTGCCCGCCGGTGGAAAAACAGAAAGAGGGCTGGCTGTTCGGGCTGCTTTACCTCAGTAAGCAATGGTTCGGGCGGCTCGGGTTGCTGGTGAATGCGCTGCAGTTGCCTCTCTTTTTCGTGCTCAGTTTTCCGCGCTGGCTGGTGATGGCGACCAGTAAAATTCCGGTATGGCCGGCTGACGTGGTCGCGGCCTGTCAGCCGGCTGAGAATGACCCTGTCAACAAAGGCGCTGAGCATAATCCACCGCAGGTCTGGCGACCAATGCTGGGCTTGCAGGGCAAGGAGCGTTATGCCCGCACGTTTGCAAAAGAGCGCGGAGCAATGGACCGGGTTGTTGCCCGGCTGAAAGCCAAATATGGCGGTCAGGACCATGCGGACTGAGGGGCTTATCGGTCATGAACCGAATACTGGCGAAAGCGACGTACGCGTGAATTTCGGCGGCGTGACCTTCTTCTCCGGCGACCATCTTTATGCTGATAATACCGGCATTATCCGGTCGGAAGATGCGCTGGATATCGAGAAAAAAAACCGGGTAGCGGCGACGCTTACCCGGCTATTTCTGTTCAATCCCGACAGAATTAAACCTCTTCCATACGTCCCAGCAGCGCCTGCAGGCGATCCTGCCAGCCGTTCTGCTGTTCGCGCAGCTGGTTGTTTTCGCGCTCCAGTTCTTCGCGGCCGTGCTGAGCGTTCTGAACTTCCTGCGCCAGGCTGTTGTTCTTCTCTTTCAGCTCTTCAATTTCCATCTGCAGCAGCGTGATGGTGTCAATCGCCTGCTGTACTTTCGCTTCCAGTTTCTCAAACACTTCTAAAGACATGATCCTACCTCTCCTGAATTGCAAGGCGACGCTTTAACGTAAACGCGCACAACATATGTTCCGATTGTATGGAGCGCAGTCGCCCCTGTCCAGCGGCATGCCACGTAGATCGCGGTTTGCAACACTTTTCGGCCTCGTCCTGGTGCGTTCGCGGCATATACCTCTAAGTTGTTAATCCATTCGTTAAAAAAATGATTCAGCACACCGTGCGCGACTGATGCAAAAACGCGCTTTATGGCGCGAAAACGCTCATTTTATTGACACAGACCACACATTTTAATTTCGATATTTCTCGTTTTTGCTCGTTAACGATAAATTAACACTATGTCTACAGGGCATCGTGGCTGTCACGGGCGGCCACGCTAACAATAAACATCAATTTCTTCAGGATTCCGATTATGAGTCAGACATCAACCTTAAAAGGCCAGTGCATTGCCGAGTTCCTTGGTACCGGGTTGTTGATATTCTTCGGAGTGGGCTGTGTCGCTGCACTGAAAGTGGCGGGTGCCAGTTTTGGTCAGTGGGAAATCAGTATCATCTGGGGTCTGGGCGTGGCGATGGCCATCTACCTGACTGCAGGGGTCTCTGGCGCACATCTTAACCCGGCGGTGACTATCGCACTGTGGCTGTTCGCGTGCTTCGACGGACGCAAAGTTGTTCCCTTCATTATTTCTCAATTTGCCGGCGCGTTTTGCGCAGCGGCGTTAGTTTACGGGCTTTATTACAATCTTTTCATCGACTTCGAACAGACGCATCATATGGTGCGCGGCAGCGTCGAAAGTCTGGATCTGGCAGGCATCTTCTCAACCTACCCTAACCCGCATATCAATTTTGTGCAGGCGTTCGCAGTTGAAATGGTGATTACCGCTATTCTGATGGGCGTCATTATGGCTTTGGGCGATGATGGTAACGGCATTCCGCGTGGCCCGCTGGCGCCATTGCTGATTGGCCTGCTGATCGCTGTCATCGGTGCGTCCATGGGGCCGTTAACAGGGTTTGCGATGAACCCGGCGCGTGACCTGGGTCCAAAAACCTTCGCCTTCTTTGCAGGATGGGGCGACGTGGCTTTCACCGGCGGCAAAGATATTCCTTACTTCCTGGTACCGCTGTTCGGACCAGTCGTAGGGGCGGCACTGGGTGCATTTGGCTATCGCAAATTAATTGGTCGCCACTTACCGTGCGACACCTGTGTGGAAGAGGAGAAGGAAACGACTTCTACCGCACAACAAAAAGCTTCGCTGTAATCTGACTACGGGACACATACCATGACCGAAAAAAAATATATCGTTGCGCTCGACCAGGGCACTACCAGCTCCCGCGCTGTCGTAATGGATCATGACGCGAATATCGTCAGCGTGTCACAGCGCGAATTTGAGCAAATTTATCCTCGTCCAGGCTGGGTAGAACACGACCCGATGGAGATCTGGGCGTCACAAAGCTCCACGCTGGTGGAAGTGCTGGCGAAAGCCGACATCAGTTCCGACGAAATCGCCGCGATTGGTATCACCAACCAGCGTGAAACCACCGTGGTGTGGGAACGCGAAACCGGTAAGCCTATTTACAACGCCATCGTCTGGCAGTGCCGCCGTACGTCAGAGATCTGCGAACAGCTTAAGCGTGACGGGATGGAAGAGTACGTGCGTAGCGCCACCGGCCTGGTGGTTGACCCGTACTTCTCCGGCACTAAAGTGAAGTGGATCCTCGACCACGTGGAAGGTTCACGCGAGCGTGCAAAACGCGGCGAGCTGCTGTTCGGTACCGTTGATACCTGGCTTATCTGGAAGATGACTCAGGGACGTGTCCACGTTACTGACTACACTAACGCCTCGCGCACCATGCTGTTCAACATCAACACCCTGGAGTGGGATGACAAGATGCTGGACGCGCTGGATATTCCGCGCGCGATGCTGCCTGAAGTGCGTAAGTCGTCTGAAGTCTACGGCCAGACCAACATCGGCGGTAAAGGCGGCACCCGTATTCCTATCGCCGGAATCGCCGGTGACCAGCAGGCGGCGCTGTTCGGCCAGCTGTGCGTCAAGGAAGGGATGGCGAAGAACACCTACGGCACCGGCTGCTTTATGCTGATGAACACCGGCGAGAAAGCGGTGAAATCAGAAAACGGCCTGCTGACCACCATCGCCTGCGGCCCACGCGGCGAGGTGAACTATGCCCTGGAAGGTGCGGTGTTTATGGCGGGCGCATCTATTCAGTGGCTGCGCGACGAGATGAAGCTGATCAGCGATGCGTTTGACTCCGAGTACTTCGCGACCAAAGTGAAAGACACCAACGGCGTGTACGTGGTGCCCGCGTTTACCGGTCTGGGCGCACCGTACTGGGACCCGTATGCCCGCGGCGCAATTTTCGGCCTGACGCGCGGAGTGAACTCAAACCACATCATTCGTGCGACCCTGGAATCCATCGCCTACCAGACGCGTGACGTGCTGGAAGCGATGCAGGCAGACTCCGGCATTCGTTTGCACGCCCTGCGCGTGGACGGTGGCGCGGTGGCCAACAACTTCCTGATGCAGTTCCAGTCCGACATTCTGGGCACCCGCGTTGAGCGCCCTGAAGTACGTGAAGTGACGGCACTGGGCGCGGCGTATCTTGCGGGTCTCGCGGTAGGCTTCTGGCAGAACCTGGACGAGCTGCAGGAGAAAGCGGTCATCGAACGCGAATTCCGCCCTGGCATCGAAACCACCGAGCGCAACTACCGCTACAGCGGCTGGAAGAAAGCGGTGAAACGCGCCCTGGCGTGGGAAGAGCACGAAGAGTAAGCCTATATTCCCTCTCCCCTAGGGAGAGGGTTAGGGTGAGGGGCTCCAACCGCACCGGTCCCCTCACCCCTCCCCACTCTGTGATAAACTTCGTGCAATTCCTTTTGATTGTACGAGTCCCTCATGAAACGTGAACTTGCTATCGAGTTTTCCCGCGTCACCGAAGCAGCCGCCCTTGCAGGCTATAAATGGCTGGGTCGTGGCGACAAAAATACCGCAGACGGCGCGGCCGTCCACGCCATGCGCATTGTGCTTAACCAGGTCAACATCGACGGCACTATTGTCATCGGTGAAGGCGAGATCGACGAAGCGCCGATGCTCTACATCGGTGAAAAGGTCGGGACCGGCAAAGGCGATGCGGTGGATATCGCGGTGGACCCGATCGAAGGCACGCGCATGACGGCGATGGGCCAGGCCAACGCCCTGGCGGTGCTGGCCGTGGGCGATAAAGGCTGCTTCCTCAACGCGCCAGACATGTACATGGAAAAGCTGATTGTCGGCCCTGGTGCGAAAGGCGCAATCGATCTCAGCCTGCCGCTGGACGCCAACCTGCGCAATATCGCGGCGGCGCTGGCTAAACCGCTCAACGAACTCACCGTGACCATTCTGGCCAAACCGCGCCACGACGCCACCATCTCTTATCTGCAGGCACTCGGCGTGCGCGTGTTTGCCATTCCGGATGGCGACGTTGCCGCGTCTATTCTGACCTGCATGCCGGACAGCGAAGTCGACGTGCTTTACGGCATCGGCGGCGCGCCGGAAGGCGTGGTCTCTGCGGCGGTGATCCGCGCACTGGACGGCGATATGCAGGCGCGCCTTCTGCCGCGCCATGAGGTGAAAGGCGACAGCGACGAAAACCGTCGTATCGGTGAGGACGAGCTGGCGCGCTGCGCAGCGATGGGCATCGAAGCCAATAAAGTACTGGCGCTGAACGACATGGCGCGCAGCGATAACGTCGTCTTCTCTGCAACCGGCATCACCAAAGGCGATCTGCTGGACGGCATCACCCGCAAGGGCAACATGGCGACCACCGAAACGCTGCTGATCCGCGGTAAATCGCGCACCATCCGACGCATTCAGTCCATTCACTATCTCGACCGTAAAGACCCGGACGTGCAGACCCACATTCTGTAAAACCGTTTGATCGATAGAGCTTTCCGGCCCGAAGGGGCTGGAAATGTTTCCCACAAGTACGGAAGATAGAACAGAGAAACTGCACAGGAGAAGATCATGGCGGACTGGGTAACAGGTAAAGTCACAAAGATAGAATTCTGGACCGATGCGCTATTTAGTCTCACCCTGCATGCTCCCGTTCACCCGTTTAAGGCCGGGCAATTTGCCAAGCTGGGGCTGGATGTCGACGGCGAGCGCGTGCAGCGCGCCTACTCTTACGTTAACGCGCCGGATAACCCGGACCTCGAGTTCTATCTGGTCACCGTTCCTGACGGTAAGCTCAGCCCGCGCCTTGCCGCCCTTAAGCCCGGCGACGATGTGCAGATTGTGAGCGAAGCGGCAGGCTTCTTTGTGCTCGAAGAGATCCCTGACTGTGACACGCTCTGGATGCTGGCAACCGGCACGGCCATCGGTCCGTATCTCTCTATCTTGCAGTACGGTAAGGATCTGGAGCGCTTCAAAAACATCGTGCTGGTGCACGCCGCGCGCTATGCCGCAGATTTAAGCTATCTCCCGCAGATGCAGGCGCTGGAACAGCAGTACGGCGGAAAGTTAAAGATTCAGACGGTAGTCAGCCGCGAAACCGTAGCAGGAGCGCTTACCGGTCGCGTACCGGCGTTAATTGAGAGCGGCGCACTGGAAGACGCGGTGGGTTTACCGATGACGGCCGAAACCAGCCACGTCATGCTGTGCGGTAACCCGCAGATGGTCCGGGACACGCAGCAGCTTCTGAAGGATACCCGGCAGATGACGAAACATCTTCGCCGCCGGCCGGGCCATATGACCGCCGAACACTACTGGTGATCAGCGGTATTTCACCTCGACGGTATCTTTACCGTATTTATTTTCGCTCTGGGTGCCGATAAACGCGCCCAGATCGACAATCATCATCACGAAGATGACCGACGGCAGCAGCCTGCCCACGACCCACGGCAGGATGGAAGGCAGCATCGCCCAGTTCCCTGCCACCAGCATCCACGCCAGTATGATCAAAAATGCCCACGCGCCGGAGCGGCCGCGATCGTGCAGGCGTTTCACCACGACGGCCGCCGTTGGCCATAGCAGGCAGACCAGTGCAAATGCCGCCGTTTGCGTGCTCAGCCAGGCGTTATAAGCAACGAAAAAAAGAAGCAGCATGGCGACGACCCACGTCACCATCCAGACCCAGAAATCACGGCGTCCAATACGCCCTTTGAATGAAAACAGCCACTGCTGTATGGTCATGTAAGGTTCCTTATTATCGTTTAGCCCGCATTTTACCCTGGAGTTGTGACCTTTTGACAAGCCGACCAGATATCGTTTTAATCATGAGCACTTACGGCCAGGTGCAATGTTGATGAAAAATTCGGCACATTCTCTTTTCCTGTGTTTAGCGATGCTCGGCGCGGGTTTTCCGCTGCATGCCGCCAACACCGCGGCCCCCACCACTGCGCCGTATTTGCTGGCGGGCGCACCGTCTTTCGATCAGTCCATCAGCCAGTTTCGCGAAGCTTTCAATCAGGCCAACCCAGGGCTGCCGCTGGATGAGTTTCGCGCCATTGATAGCTCGCGCGATACCCCTACACTGACCCGTGCAGCGAGCAAGATTAACGAGAATTTGTATGCTTCCACGGCGCTGGAGCGCGGTACGTTAAAAATCAAAAGCATGCAAATCACCTGGCTGCCGATTCAGGGGCCAGAGCAGAAAGCGGCTAAATCGAAGGCGCTTGATTACATGAGCGCGGTGCTGCAGGCGTTTACGCCTGCGCTGACGAAAAAGCAGAGCCAGCAAAAGCTACAAAAGCTGCTGGCCGCCGGTAAAAACAAGCGGTACTACGCCACAACCGAAGGCGCGATTCGCTATGTAGTGGCGGATAACGGCGAAAAAGGACTGACCTTCGCCGTTGAACCGATTAAGCTGGCGCTATCTGACACCCTTGGCGGGGCCAATTAATGACAAAAAGCAAAGCCTTTCGAGGGAAAATCTCTATACTGATTCACAGACCATGCTGCCCGACAGGGCGGCCATATTCCTTAATTCGCTTATTTAGCGTGGAGAATTGAAATGCGACATCCTTTAGTGATGGGTAACTGGAAACTGAACGGCAGCCGCCACATGGTAAACGAACTGGTTGCAAACCTGCGTAAAGAGCTGGCTGGCGTGACCGGCTGCGCGGTTGCTATCGCTCCGCCGGATATGTACCTGGATCTGGCTAAACGTGCCGCTGACGGCAGCCACATCGTGCTGGGCGCGCAGAACGTTGACGTTAACCTGTCTGGCGCGTTCACCGGTGAAACTTCCGCTGAAATGCTGAAAGATATCGGCGCGAAATACATCATCATCGGCCACTCCGAGCGTCGCGCCTACCACAAAGAATCTGACGAGTTCATCGCGAAGAAATTTGCCGTGCTGAAAGAGCAGGGTCTGATCCCGGTTCTGTGCATCGGTGAAACCGAAGCGGAAAACGAAGCGGGCAAAACCGAAGAAGTGTGTGCACGTCAGATCGACGCCGTGCTGAAAACGCAGGGCGCGGCAGCGTTCGAAGGCGCGGTTATCGCTTACGAGCCAGTCTGGGCGATCGGTACCGGCAAATCTGCTACCCCTGCGCAGGCTCAGGCAGTTCACAAATTCATCCGTGACCACATTGCTAAAGCCGACGCGAAAGTGGCTGAGCAAGTGATCATCCAGTACGGCGGCTCCGTAAACGCCTCCAACGCTGCTGAGCTGTTCACCCAGCCAGATATCGATGGCGCGCTGGTTGGCGGTGCATCCCTGAAAGCGGACGCTTTCGCGGTGATCGTTAAAGCGGCAGAAGCGGCTAAACAGGCGTAATGGCCTTTGTGGCGGGTGGCGCTTGCGCTTACCCGCCGCTACAAACGCCCTAACACGCTAAACCACAGATAATCCAGCGGCAGCAGCACCAGATACGTCGCAATCGCCAGCGCCAGGCAGAGCACCATCCCCGCCCTTGCAGGCACCTTTCCTAGCCCCATCGCCACCACAATCGGCGACGCCTGATACGGCAGTAGCGGCGTGGAATAGCCCAGTACCTGAATCATGATCACCGACAGCAGCGGGAAACCGGTCGCATCCGAGAAGCTCTGCGCCAGCGTGGTGTACAGCGCCGGAACGCCGTTGGCAGTCATAATGAAGTTGAGTGCCGTAGTAATTCCGGTTAGCGCCAGGAAGCTGGTGAATGGTTTGTCCGCATCCAGCGGCATTATGCGCAGCAGCGCCTCGCCTACGGCCGCTCCGATACCCGTTTGCGTCACGACGATCGCCAGCCCGAGAATACCCGCAACGTAAATGCAGGTGCGCATATTTACCCCCGCCGAGAACTCCTCGCCGGTGATAAAACCAATGCGCGGCAGCATAACGATAATCGAGGCCGCCAGCCCCGTCCACGCCGGCCCCACGCCGTGCCAGCTCTCCGTCACCCACATCATCAGTACCACCACCAGCAGCCAGGCGAGTCGTTTTTCGTCACGCCCCATCGGTTCAGACAGCGTGAAATCCTTCGCCGGTTTCGGGCTGCCGGGGAACAGCCAGCAGATGAGGCCAATCAGAATCAGGCCTTTGAGAATACCGAGCACCGGCGTGTGCAGCAGCAGATACGGGACATAGTTCAGGTGAATGCCGTACGAGCCTTCCGCCGCGCCGCTCATGACCAGGTTAGGCACGTTGGCGGGCAGAATGGTGGCCGAGAGCTGGAAGGTACCGAAGCCGACTGCCAGCGCAAGGCCGAACCAGGCGCGGGAGCCGTCGGCGATACCGGCGCGTTTCGCCATCGCCGCGACAATGGGCATCAGCAGCGCAATACGCCCCATGTTTGACGGCATCACAAACGCCAGCGCATAGCTGAGCAATACCACGCTCGCCACCATCAGCATCCAGGAGTCAGTGAGCTTTGCCGACAGCGCCCGGGCGGCCCTGTCCGCCAGGCCGGTTTTACGGATCGCCACGCCGAGCACAAAGCCGCTGAAGACCAGCCAGAAGGCCGACGAGGCAAAACCGCCAAAAATCACCTCCGGCGGGGCGATTCTGGCGGTCATCGCCGCCGTGAAAAACAACAGCGCGGTGATAAATTCCGGCAACAGCGACGTCGCCCACAGCACGATGGTGACGCCGACGATCAGCGAGGGCAGCAGCAGAGGATGCGTTAACCAGAGCGACATACCTGTCTCCTGTAGATTTTTTCAGCAAGTCTACGGTGACAGGCAGCCTGAGTAAACGCGATTTATAGTGGGGTTACTTCAGGATAGCGCATTGATGATCCTGCAATTCCTCTGCCGACGCGCGGTTAAGCGTGAGCAGGTTACGCTCGGTCGCCAGCAAAACAAACGAACCATCCGACTGCTGCGCCATCGCCAGCGCGAAGCGTCCCATATGGTCGCGCGCTTCCGGCAGCTCTTCCGCCAGCATCATAAACGGACTGCGCTGGACCAGTTCATTCTCCGTCACCCGGCGTGCGAGGTACTCATGTCCTTCCAGCCCACCCGGGAACGGTAGCCACTGGGTGCTGATGTCTCCCTGCGCCGCGTTGAGCTTCTCGCGCACGTCCGGGCGCAGGCAGGAGATATGGATATGGAAATGGTTCTGCGTGCGTCCGGTTGGTGAGTTAATCGTCAGCGAAATAGCGCTGTCCGGCACTTCAGAGCCACGCTTCAGGGTCATAAAGCTGCGCGACTGCCACGCCAGCCAGAAGAAGTTTGGCGTATGAGGCTCGGTCAGTAGCGGGCTTTCGGTGCCGTTGATGCGATACGTTGGCATCAGCAGATACTGCAGCGGCCCGTTGCGGTCCTTAAATACCACATAGCCCGCGTCAGGCTTCACCTGCGCGCAGGGTGCCGGGTTACGGTGTTGCAGCTGATTAGGCAGACACTGGTCGAGGACGATATGGCGCAACGCATTCGGATTACCCGCTTTTATCCAGTACACGCCGCCTGCGGCAAGGGCGATGACAATCAGGATCAGTAAGATAATTTTTTTCACAACGCGTTCCCTGTTTTCAATAGAGGCAAAAGAGTAACGCAAAATGATGACCAAATAAAAAACCCGGTGGATTTCTCACACCGGGTCGCCGTGTCGTTTGCTAACCGTTAGCGCTGGCTAATCTGGTCGAAGGTGCCGCCATTAGAGAAGTGCTCTTTCTGCGCTTTCGTCCAGCCGCCGAACACATCATCAATGGTGAAGAGCTTCAGTTTCGGGAATTCGCTGTCGTATTTCTTCGCGACAGCCGCATCGCGTGGACGATAGAAGTTCTTCGCCGCGATTTCCTGGCCTTCCGGCGAGTAGAGATACTTCAGGTAGGCTTCCGCCACCGCTTTGGTGCCTTTCTTATCAACGACCTTATCGACCACGGAAACGGTCGGCTCGGCGAGGATGGATTCGCTCGGAGTCACGATCTCAAACTTGTCTTTACCCAGTTCGTGGGTCGCCAGCAGGGCTTCGTTTTCCCAGGCAATAAGCACGTCGCCAATTCCGCGCTCGACGAAGGTGTTAGTGGCACCGCGCGCACCGGAGTCCAGCACTTCAACGTTTTTGTACAGGGATTTGACGAACTCCTGTGCTTTAGCCTGGTCACCGTTGTTGTGGTGCAGCGCGTAGCCCCAGGCCGCCAGGTAGTTCCAGCGTGCCCCGCCGGAGCTTTTCGGGTTCGGGGTAATCACAGAAACGCCCGGTTTGATCAGGTCGTTCCAGTCCTTAATCTGTTTCGGGTTGCCTTTACGCACCAGGAAGACGATGGTCGAGGTGTATGGCGCGGAGTTGTCCGGCAGGCGTTTGATCCAGTTTTTGTCGATACGGCCACGCTCGGCGATAGCGTCGACATCATAGGCCAGCGCCAGGGTAACCACGTCGGCTTCAATACCGTTAATCACCGATGTCGCCTGCTTACCAGAGCCACCGTGCGACTGGCGAATCACCACATTGTCGCCGGTTTCCTGCTTCCAGTGCGCCGCGAAGGCTTTGTTGTATTGATCGTACAACTCACGCGTCGGGTCGTACGACACGTTGAGAAGTTGAATGTCCTTTGCCAGCACGCTGGTCGATGCCAGCAATAATGTTAACCCCACGCCCCATTTATTCATCGCCCAGCTCTCTTGTTTAGTGTTTTGATGAATGCAGCGTGCCAGAAAGCGAATCGATGATTAAAGAATAAAAAAAGATTGGCTATAACGTGGAGGAATAAAAGCCCTCTTCAGAAAGAAGAGGGCTCGAAGGATCAGTACAGTTTTTTCGCGCAGTCCAGCCAGTCACCTTTGAACGGACGCTTCATGTTTTCAATCGCGTCGATGATGTCATGGTGAACCAGCTGTTCGTTCTGAATACCGACGCAGCGGCCACCGTGGCCCTGCAGCAGCAGCTCGATAGCGTACGCGCCCATACGGGACGCCAGAATACGGTCGTACGGGCCAGGGGAACCGCCGCGCTGGATGTGACCCAGAACGGTCGCGCGGGTTTCGCGTTTGGTTTCGGTTTCGATGTACTTCGCCAGCTCGTCAACGTCACAGATGTGCTCGGTGATAGCCACAATCGCGTGTTTCTTACCTTTCGCGATACCGGCTTTGATTTCAGCAACCAGATCTTCGCGGCTGAATTCCACTTCAGGAACCACCACAAACTCACAACCACCGGCGATAGCCGCTGCCAGGGTCAGGTCACCGCAGTAACGGCCCATCACTTCAACGATAGAGATACGCTGGTGAGAAGAAGAGGTGTCACGCAGGCGGTCAATGGCTTCCACAACGGTGCCCAGCGCGGTGAAGTAACCGATGGTGTAGTCAGTGCCTTTGATGTCGTTGTCGATGGTGCCCGGCAGGCCGATGCACGGGAAGCCCATTTCGGTCAGACGTTTTGCACCCATGTACGAGCCGTCACCGCCGATAACGACCAGCGCGTCCAGACCACGCTTTTTCATGTTCTCGATAGCCACTTCACGGATGTGTTCGTCACGGAATTCCGGGAAGCGCGCAGACCCAAGGAAGGTACCGCCACGGTTGATCATGTCAGACACGCTGTAGCGGTCGAGCTGAACCATACGGTCTTCATACAGACCCAGGTAACCATCATAGATACCAAAAACTTCCAGACCTTCCGTCAGCGCTGCACGGACAACCCCACGAATTGCCGCGTTCATGCCCGGCGCATCACCGCCGCTTGTCAACACACCGATTTTCTTAATCATGACTACCTCTGAACTTAGGAATGCAAAATTGAAATCTGTTGCCGGAAGAAACTTATCGACCAACGAATACTGCAAATAGTATATCAATCCCTTCTGGCTGAATTGATTCAGGTCAGACCAAATGGCGGTAATTTATACACAAAATGCTGGCCTGGCTCACTTTTTTACAACGAATTACGAAAGCCCAACATGTCCGGGTACAACCGAGCAGGGATCCTGGTGAATGATGACGTCTGAACCAGGAAAACGCTGCAAAATCGCCTGCTCGACCTGCTCAGCAATAACGTGAGCCTGTACCAGTGGCAGGTTGTCTTCCATTTCAATATGAATCTGAATAAAGCGGGTCGGCCCTGACTGCCGCGTTCGAAGATCGTGTGCACCGCTGACGCCGGGCCAGGAGGTCACGATAGAAAAAATTTCGTTACGTTCTGAGTCCGGAAGAGCGCGATCGAGCAGTGATTGCACCGCGTCATACCCCATCCGCAAGGCGCTATATAAAATATAGATACCAATCCCTAACGCAAACAACGCATCGGCCCGATGCCAGCCATACCAGGCCAGACCGAGCGCAATAAGAATAGCCCCATTCATCATAACATCAGATTGATAATGAAGCATATCCGCCCGTACGGCCTGACTTTGCGTTTTGCGAACGACCCAGCGCTGGAACGTTACCAGAACAAGTGTGCTTATAAGTGCAATTACAGTGACGACCACGCCAACACCGGGATTGTTCATCGGTGAAGGTGAAACCAGATGCTGAATACCGGTCAAAAACAGGAACAGTGCAGAGCCAGAAATGAACATACTTTGCGCCAGCGCCGCGAGCGATTCCGCCTTGCCGTGCCCAAACGTGTGCTCTTCATCCGCCGGCTGCAGCGAGTAGCGCACCACCAGGAGGTTGGTCAGCGAGGCGGCGATATCGACCAGTGAATCCACCAGCGCCGCCAGAATACTGACCGAGCCGGTATACCACCAGGCAAAGATTTTGATCAGCAGCAGGCCAGAGGCCATGACGGTCGCCGCAATGGCAGCCCGGCTTACCAGCCTTCCATAGGATTGATTCATAAACGCTCCTGTCATGTCATGCCGCTAGTATAACGGAAGCATGGGGAGGTAAAGGATGAATAAACGGTTAACAAATCAGAATGCGGGGCAAAAAAAAACCCCCACATCATGTGGGGGAAGACAGGGATGGTGTCTATGGCAAGGAAAACAGGGTTTACTGGTTACTACGGGTACTGCTATTGCTACTGAAAAACGTCGCTTCTGAGCTTCGCTGCATCCGTGCAACCTCACGCAGCTGGTCCATACGCTGCTGATGTTTGGCATTCAAAACCGCTTGCTGCTCGGGCGTTAGCAGGTGGAACATCTGGTTGCGGACCTTCGCCATTTCTACCTGGCGGGCAACCTGTTCCTGTGCCATTTTTTCGGCCTGAGCGCGAACAGCGCTTTCGTCAAAATTTTCTGCGGTGACAAGGCGATGCATTGTCTCCATTTCGCTAACATTAACAGGGGGCTGGTCGTGTCGTGCCCTCTGCATCAGATCTCGCATCTGTTGACGCTGATGTTCGGTTAAACTTATGCCGTCAAACATATGGCTTTGGCTGCTGTGCTGCGTTGCGCCCTCTTGCGAGGAACCGTTATCGCCGATGATAGCTACAGCAGCCTGGCTAAACGCACTGAACGCCAGCGTTGAGGCCATGACGGCAGCGGTAACTTTGCGCATCACTTGCTCCCAAAATCTTTCGTGTCGCGATTCAACGAGAGACAGTCTACGATTCAGGCTGCAAACATGCGTCAGGGGGTGTAAAACAACGTAAAGTCATGGATTAGATAGCCTTGATGTCGTAATTTCTGCCTCGGAGGTATTTAAACAATGAATAAAATCCTGTTAGTTGACGATGACCGAGAGCTCACATCCCTTTTAAAGGAGTTGCTCGACATGGAAGGTTTCAACGTCCTGGTTGCCCATGATGGCGAGCAGGCGCTGAGTCTCCTTGACGACAGCATCGATCTACTTTTGCTCGACGTAATGATGCCAAAGAAAAACGGTATTGATACGCTGAAAGAGCTTCGCCAGACACACCAGACCCCCGTTATCATGCTGACCGCCCGCGGCAGCGAGCTTGACCGCGTTCTCGGCCTTGAGCTGGGTGCGGATGACTATTTACCGAAGCCGTTCAACGACCGTGAACTGGTGGCCCGTATTCGCGCGATCCTGCGCCGTTCCCACTGGAGCGAGCAGCAGCAGAATACCGACAACAGCTCGCCAACGCTGGAAGTGGACTCCCTGAGCCTGAACCCGGGCCGTCAGGAAGCAAGCTTCGACGGCCAGACGCTCGAGCTTACCGGCACCGAGTTCACCCTGCTGTATCTACTGGCGCAACATCTTGGCCAGGTGGTATCGCGTGAACATTTAAGCCAGGAAGTGCTGGGCAAACGCCTCACGCCGTTTGACCGCGCCATCGACATGCACATCTCTAACCTGCGCCGCAAGCTGCCGGAGCGTAAAGACGGTCACCCATGGTTTAAAACCCTGCGTGGTCGCGGTTATCTGATGGTTTCTGCTTCATGATAGGCAGCTTAACCGCCCGCATCTTCGCCATCTTCTGGCTGACGCTGGCACTGGTTTTAATGCTCGTTTTGATGTTGCCAAAACTCGACTCACGCCAGATGACGGAGCTGCTCGACAGCGAGCAACGTCAGGGCGTGATGATCGAGCAGCACGTGGAAGCGGAGCTGGCAAACGATCCGCCGAACGATTTAATGTGGTGGCGCAGGCTGTTTCGCGCTATCGACAAGTGGGCGCCGCCAGGACAACGTCTTTTGCTGGTTACCAGCGAAGGCCGCGTGATTGGCGCCGATCGCAATGAAATGCAGATCATCCGCAACTTTATTGGCCAGGCGGATAACGCCGATCACCCACAGAAAAAGAAATATGGTCGGGTAGAGATGGTCGGCCCTTTCTCGGTACGGGATGGGGAAGATAACTACCAGCTCTACCTGATTCGCCCTGCGAGCAGTTCCCAGTCCGACTTCATCAACCTGCTGTTTGACCGTCCGCTTCTGCTGCTGATCGTCACGATGCTGGTCAGTTCCCCGCTGCTGTTATGGCTGGCGTGGAGCCTGGCGAAACCGGCGCGTAAGCTGAAAAACGCGGCGGACGAAGTGGCACAAGGCAATCTCAGGCAGCATCCGGAGCTGGAATCCGGGCCGCAGGAGTTCCTGGCCGCCGGCACCAGTTTTAACCAGATGGTGAGCGCGCTTGATCGGATGATGACGGCCCAGCAACGACTGCTGTCGGACATCTCACACGAACTGCGTACGCCGCTCACGCGCTTACAGCTGGGCACCGCCCTGCTGCGTCGCCGCAGCGGGGAAAGCAAAGAGCTGGAGCGTATTGAAACGGAAGCGCACCGTCTGGACAGCATGATTAACGATCTGCTGGTGATGTCGCGCAACCAGCAGAAAAACGCGCTGGTGAGCGAAACGGTGAAAGCCAATCACCTGTGGCATGAGGTGCTGGACAACGCGGCGTTCGAAGCGGAGCAGATGGGGAAATCGTTCACCGTCAACTTCCCGCCGGGCCCGTGGCCGCTGTACGGTAACCCCAACGCGCTGGAAAGCGCGCTGGAGAATATCGTGCGTAACGCCCTGCGCTACTCGCATACGAAGATTGAAGTGGCGTTCTCGGTGGATAAAGACGGGATCACCGTCATTGTCGATGACGATGGTCCAGGCGTCAGCCCGGAAGATCGCGAGCAGATTTTCCGTCCGTTCTACCGCACCGACGAAGCGCGCGACCGCGAGTCCGGCGGCACGGGGCTGGGGCTGGCGATTGTAGAAACCGCCATGCAGCAGCACCGCGGCTGGGTGAAAGCCGACGACAGCCCGCTGGGCGGGCTGCGGTTAACGCTGTGGCTACCGCTGTATAAGCGTTCGTAACGGTATGTGCCGGGTGGCGGCTTCGCCTTACCCGGCCTACTTTCTACGGAACCTATTTCCCCCACAATCTCCGCGAACTACTCTCGATCTTCCCGCTTATACGCCGCTTTTGCATCGTTCTCGTCCAACTGGTAGACAACCCCGCCGCCGACAGCAGGCGATGATACTGTTCATCGTCAAACGGCATATGCCAGGCAATCGCGCAGGCGTCGTACACCGACACCTCACTCAGGCGCGACGCGAGCTCAAGCGGCGCATCCGCCGAAACCTGTCCCGCCTGCACAACGCGGTACAGCCAGCCGGTTTTACCCGCGTTTTGCAGCTGGGCCGACATATCCTGAATCCCAAAATGGTAGTTGAGCTTGAAGCACGGCGAGCGTGGCTGCGTCACCTGAATCAGAGCATCGCCCCAGCGGTAAATATCGCCAATAAAGACGTTCTTTTCCGTCAGCCCTTCCGTTGAGAGATTTTCGCCAAACGCGGGCGCGACGAAGAGGTCCGCCTGCTCAGGAAATTCGGTTTTCCAGTACTGATAGTGCTCGCGCGGATAGTGGCACAGCGCGCGATCGGGCCCGCCGTGGATTTTCTTTTCGGCCTGCTGGTCGCCCACAAGCCCGAGCTCGGTCAGCGAAAGCTCACCGTCAACCTGCACTTTAGCGATGGCGCTCGGGCGGCTGCCGTCGTACTCCCTTACCTTGCCTGTAAACACGTTCACCGGGTAATGCATCGCTGCCTCCATTACGCAGATACAAAAAAAGCGAGTCATCAGACTCGCTTCTCACAGGCGTCAATGCAACCTTATTTTTTAGCGGCGAAACGCGCTGCTGCTTCGTCCCAGTTCACGACATCCCAGAACGCTTTGATGTAGTCAGGGCGACGGTTCTGGAACTTCAGGTAGTAAGCGTGTTCCCACACGTCCAGACCCAGGATTGGGAAACCGGATGCGCCAGAGATCGCTTCACCCATCAGCGGGGAGTCCTGGTTAGCAGTAGAAACCACTGCCAGCTTGTCACCTTTCAGAACCAGCCACGCCCAGCCAGAGCCGAAGCGGGTTGCAGCGGCTTTTTCGAATTCCGCTTTGAAGTTGTCTACGGAACCGAAGTCGCGCTCGATAGCCGCTTTCAGGTCGCCCTGCAGGGTGGTGCCGGTTTTCAGGCCTTTCCAGAACAGGCTGTGGTTAGCGTGACCGCCCGCGTTGTTACGCAGCACGGTCTTCTTGTCTGCTGGCAGCTGGTCCAGCTTGGTGATCAGCTCTTCAACAGGCAGATTAGCGAACTCTGGCAGGCTTTCCAGCGCCGCATTCGCGTTGTTCACGTAGGTCTGGTGGTGTTTAGTGTGATGGATTTCCATCGTCTGCTTGTCGAAATGCGGTTCCAGTGCGTCGTAGGCATACGGCAGGGATGGCAGTGTATAACTCATAATCCTCTCCATTATTGTCGGGCGGCACAGCTGTTAATGCCGCGTAAGCAGTTGGTTCATTATAGTTAATTAAATGATATTGAAAATGATTATCAATGCCGTAGTTTTTATAAGGTTATTCGGTTTTTGAGAAATAAAAGAATTGTGAGTCTGCTCACGCGCTTAACGTGCTGATTGCCATTCAAAACAAAAGTGCGGCAACCTTCTGAAGGTTCCTGAACAGCCTAATTTTTACACTCATCAAGTCGGGGGGAAGCCTCCGGCTATAAAAACGATGAGGACGTAAAAATGAATCATGCGATTACGATGGGTATCTTCTGGCATTTAATAGGCGCAGCCAGTGCAGCCTGTTTCTATGCCCCGTTCAAAAAGGTGAAAGGCTGGTCGTGGGAAACCATGTGGTCCGTTGGCGGTACCGTGTCCTGGCTGATTTTGCCGTGGACAATCAGCGCCATGCTGCTGCCCGATTTCTGGGGCTACTTCTCCTCCTTCAACGCCTCCACCCTGCTGCCGGTATTCCTGTTCGGCGCGATGTGGGGCATCGGCAACATCAACTACGGCCTGACCATGCGCTACCTCGGGATGTCGATGGGTATCGGCATCGCGATTGGCATTACGCTGATCGTCGGCACGCTGATGACGCCAATCCTTAACGGCCATTTCGACGTGCTGATCAACACCCAGGGCGGCCGGATGACGCTGCTGGGCGTGCTGGTGGCGGTGATCGGCGTGGGGATCGTCACCCGCGCAGGCCAGCTAAAAGAACGCAAGATGGGCATCAGGGCCGAAGAGTTCAACCTGAAGAAAGGGCTACTGCTGGCGGTGATGTGCGGGGTCTTCTCGGCGGGCATGTCGTTCGCCATGAACGCCGCCAAACCGATGCACGACGCCGCTGCGGCGCTGGGCGTTGACCCGCTGTATGTTGCCCTGCCAAGCTACGTGGTGATCATGGGCGGTGGCGCGCTGGTAAACCTCGGTTTCTGCTTCATTCGTCTGGCAAAAGTGAAGAACCTGTCGGTAAAAGCCGACTTCTCGCTGGCAAAAACGCTGATCCTCACCAACGTTCTGCTCTCCGCGCTCGGCGGCCTGATGTGGTATCTGCAATTCTTCTTCTACGCCTGGGGCCACGCCAGCATTCCGCCGCAGTACGACTACATAAGCTGGATGCTGCACATGAGCTTCTACGTGCTGTGCGGCGGTCTGGTTGGGCTGGTGCTGAAGGAGTGGAACAACGCCGGACGTCTTCCGGTTGGCGTACTGAGCCTGGGCTGCGTGGTGATTATCATTGCGGCCAATATCGTCGGCCTCGGCATGGCGAACTGATTACGCTGCTTTTCGACTGCGATGACGCCACTGAACCGGCGTCATCCCCACCTCACGGTTAAACACCACCGAAAAGTAGTTACTGTCCTCAAAGCCGCAGCGCATCGCCACTTCACTGACCATCAGCTCCGTATGCTGTAACAGATACTGGGCGTGGCAGATGCGCAGCTGGCGCAGGTAATGGTTTATCGTCATCCCCGTCTGGGTGCGGAACTGCTGGCGCAGCGCGCGCTCGCTGCACTGCTCCTGCTCGCAGAATTTTTCCAGTACGAAACTCTTGTTCAGACTGCCCGCAAGCCGGGCGATCAGCTTATCCAGCAGCGCTTCCTGCGTGGTGGCGGAGGGATTATCCGTGGCGTAACGATGACGCTTCAGGGTCATCACCAGCTGGGCAAAAAGCAGCTCCGACATCTGGTTTGCCACCGGGTCGCTCTTCTGGCTCTCCTGCTCCAGCTGGGAAATCGTCTGGCGCACCTGAGCCATGCCGCTGCTGCTTAAGCGCCAGTGCGGTTCGCCTCCGGCATTCAGAATGCCCGGAATGTTGCTCGCCCAGTCGACATTCAGTTTAAGCCTGTCAGGGCAGTAGATGACGTTCTGCAACACCAGATCGTTAACCGAGGCGTAGGCGTGTTTGTCTTCGGCGCGAATGTAAAACAGATCCCCGCGCGTGATGCGGTAGGGCCGGTCGTTGAGGACGTGAAGGCCGTTGCCGCGCCACACCAGCACTAGCTCGCAGAACTCATGGGTGTGCTCGGCAAAGACATTTTGCGGGTAACGGTCGGCCACCGCGACGGCCTGACTCGCGGAGGCAAAAAAATCATCTTTGCGAAGAATCAACTGAGCGGCCACACCACAACCTCTACGGCGAATAACCGGGCATTATTAGCTTTTTTGCGGCCTGAAAACGGTGACTGCCCTCGCGTTACTGAAGCAACGCGTCTTTCCCCTGACGAATATCGCGCGGCGACCAGCTAAATTCCCGGCGAAATAGCGTCGAAAAGTGATTACTGTCGCCGAAACCGCAGCGATAAGCAATTTCTGTAACGCTTTCGTCGGTATGCCGTAAAAGGTGACGCGCTTTGATCAGGCGCAGACGGTTAAGGTAACGCTGCGGCGTGAGCCCGGTATGCTGCTTGAGCTGACGATGCAGCGTGCGCAGCGAGAGCGAAAAGTCGTCCGCCAGCGTTTCCCAGCAGACATCTTCAGCGAAATGATCTTCCAGCCAGACCATAAGCTGGTTCAGCCGTGCGTCATTATTTTCCATCCCTTCCACCAGGCTGCTGCGGCGCAGCAGCACCAGCAGCTGCATAAACAGCAGCTCGCGGGTGGCAATCGCGTGCGTCTCCTGCCCGTCCTCGCTCTGCTCCATCTGGCTCACCAGCTGACGCACCTGCTGTAACGTGGATTGATTCACCCGCCAGTGCGACGGGTAGTGGCCGTCCTTCTCCTGCGGCAACAGCTGATTCAGTCCGGAGAGAAACTGGAACGCGTCCGGGGAACGATAGAGCACGTTGGTCAGACACAGGTTGTCGGTATGTTCATACAGGTGTCTGTCGTGGTCGCGCACGAAGCACACCGTACCGCCGCTGATGGTATACGGCTGACCGTTGAATACGTGGATGCCTGTTCCGTGCTCAACAATCACAATCTCATGAAAATCATGATGATGCTCCGGGAACGCAGCCTGAGGAAGCCGTGGCTCAATCGCGACGGGAGAAGCCCCCGAAGGAAAAAAATCGACGCTGTGCAGTACGGTCATAACGGCCCCCACCAATGAGAAAAGTTCTCAAAATAGTAATTAAGGCCCTCCACGCTCACCTTAAATTTTTGACAGTAAACCGCGCAAAAGCTGTCGATTTTTCAAGAAACAGGCGGAAAGATCGGGAAATGCGGTCAGCGTCACACTGCCTGCAAATCCCGTCATTACTGGAAACTGTGAACTCCCTCACGTTCACCTTTGCTTTCTTGCCAGCGCGAGATTTGGGCTGTCAGTGGCGAGAAGGTGGCTATTTCTTCCCTTTCTTACACTCATCGCTAATGACTTAAGAAAGGACCCGACCATGACTTTTCGCCATTGTGTGGCTGTCGATTTAGGCGCATCCAGCGGCCGTGTAATGCTCGCCACCTGGGACTGTGACCAGCACACCCTTACGCTTCGCGAAATGCACCGTTTCGCCAATTGTCTGCAAAAACAGGACGGTTTTGTGACCTGGGATATCGATGCGCTGGAGGCGGAGATCCGCACCGGACTTCACGACGTCTGCGAAGACGGTATCCGCATCGACAGTATCGGCATTGATACCTGGGGCGTGGATTACGTGCTGCTGGACAGTCACGGCGAACGCGTTGGCCTGCCCGTCTCCTACCGCGACAGCCGCACCGATGGGCTGATGGCGCACGCCATCGCGCAGCTTGGCAAAGAGAATATCTATGGTCGCAGCGGCATTCAGTTTCTGCCGTTTAACACGCTGTACCAGCTGCGCGCGCTGGTGGAGCAACAGCCAGAACTGGTTGAAAAGGTGGCGCATGCGCTGCTGATCCCGGATTACTTAAGCTATCGTCTGACCGGCAACATGAACTGGGAATACACCAACGCCACCACCACGCAGCTGGTCAATATCAACACCGATAACTGGGATGAACACCTGCTGGCATGGACGGGCGCCTCGCCGTCCTGGTTCGGCGCGCCAACCCATCCGGGCAATGTCATCGGCCAGTGGATTTGCCCGCAGGGGAATGAAATTCCCGTTGTCGCCGTCGCCAGTCACGACACCGCAAGCGCGGTCATTGCCTCGCCGCTCGCCAGCAAAGACGCGGCCTATCTCTCCTCCGGCACCTGGTCGCTGATAGGTTTTGAGAGCAAAACGCCTTACACCAGCGACGCCGCGCTGGCCGCCAATATCACCAACGAAGGCGGTGCCGAAGGACGCTACCGCGTGCTGAAGAACATTATGGGCCTGTGGCTGCTCCAGCGGGTGCTGAAAGAGCAGAACGTCACCGACCTGCCCGCGCTTATCGCGGAAACCGAAAAGCTGAAGGCCTGCACCTTCCTGATTAACCCGAACGACGACCGCTTTATTAACCCGGTGCACATGAGCGCTGAGATCCAGGCCGCCTGTTTTGACGCGGGGCAGCCGGTACCTTCCCGCCCCGCCGAGCTGGCGCGCTGTATTTTTGACAGCCTCGCCCTGCTCTATGCCGACATCCTGAGCGAGCTGGCGAGCCTTCGCGGTAAACCGTTCAGCCAGCTGCACATCGTGGGCGGCGGCTGCCAGAACCAGCTGCTGAACCAGCTCTGCGCCGATGCCTGCGGCATTACCGTGGTGGCAGGTCCCGTAGAGGCTTCCACGCTCGGCAACATTGGCATTCAGTTGATGACGCTGGACGAACTATCAAACGTCGACGATTTCCGTTCGGTGGTGACGGCGAATAACAGCCTGACCACCTTCACCCCCAATCCCTGCCATGACATTGCCCGCTACCGGGCGCAGTTTCAGCAAAAACGACTGACTAAGGAGCTTTGCGCATGACCACTCAACTTGAACAAGCCTGGGACCTGGCTAAACAGCGTTTCGCCGCCGTCGGCGTGGATGTCGAAGAGGCGCTGCGCCAGCTCGACCGTCTGCCCGTCTCCATGCACTGCTGGCAGGGTGATGACGTCGCCGGTTTCGAGAATCCGGGCGGTTCCCTGACGGGTGGCATTCAGGCAACGGGTAACTACCCGGGCAAAGCGCGCAACGCCACCGAACTGCGTGCGGATCTTGAGATAGCGTTGAGCCTCATCCCAGGGCCAAAACGGCTGAACCTGCACGCGATTTATCTCGAATCCGACGCGCCGGTCGCGCGTAACGAAATCAAACCGGAACACTTTAAGAATTGGGTGGAGTGGGCAAAGGCCAACCGGCTGGGACTGGATTTTAACCCGTCCTGCTTCTCGCACCCGCTGAGCGCAGACGGGTTTACCCTTGCACACGCCAACGACGAAATCCGGCAGTTCTGGATCGACCACGTGAAGGCGAGCCGCCGCGTCTCGGCGTATTTCGGCGAGCAGCTTGGCACGCCGTCGGTGATGAATATCTGGATCCCGGATGGCATGAAGGACATCACCGTAGACCGTCTGGCGCCACGCCAGCGCCTGCTGGCCGCGCTGGATGAAGCCATCAGCGAGAAGCTCGATCCGGCGCACCATATCGACGCGGTGGAGAGCAAGCTGTTCGGCATTGGCGCAGAGAGCTACACCGTGGGCTCAAACGAGTTCTACATGGGCTACGCCACCAGCCGCCAGACCGCGCTGTGCCTGGATGCTGGCCACTTCCATCCAACGGAAGTCATCTCCGACAAAATTTCCGCCGCCATGCTCTACGTGCCGCGCCTGCTGCTGCACGTCAGCCGTCCGGTGCGCTGGGACAGCGACCACGTGGTCCTGCTGGACGACGAAACCCAGGCGATTGCCAGCGAAATCATCCGCCACGATCTGTTTGACCGCGTGCACATCGGGCTCGACTTCTTCGACGCCTCCATCAACCGCATCGCGGCGTGGGTTATCGGCACCCGCAACATGAAAAAAGCGCTGCTGCGCGCTCTGCTGGAGCCGACTGCTGCGCTGAAACAGCTTGAAGAAAACGGCGACTACACCGCACGTTTGGCGCTGCTGGAGGAGCAAAAATCCCTGCCGTGGCAGGCGGTATGGGAGATGTACTGCCAGCGTCACGATGCCCCGGCGGGCAGCCAGTGGCTGGACAACGTGCGGGCGTATGAGAAAGACGTGCTCGCCGCTCGTCAGTAAAAAATATCGCCCGGCAGCGCATTGCATGCCGGGCCTACAGGTAAAAGCAGGCCGGGTAAGCGTAACGCCACCCGGCATTTTCAAAGGAAACACTGTATGCAGACCATCACCACCTCCTGGTTCGTCCAGGGCATGATCAAAGCCACCTCCGACGCCTGGCTGAAGGGCTGGGACGAGCGCAACGGCGGCAACCTCACGCTGCGCCTGGACGATGCGGACATCGAGCCGTACGCCGCCGATTTTCACCAGAAGCCGCGATATATTGCCCTGAGTCAGCCGATGCCGCTGCTCGCCAACACGCCGTTTATCGTTACCGGCTCCGGCAAGTTCTTCCGAAACGTTCAACTGGACCCGGAAGCCAATCTCGGCGTCGTGAGGGTAGACAGCGACGGCGCGGGCTACCACATTCTGTGGGGGCTAACGGACGACGCGGTGCCGACCTCTGAACTGCCGGCGCACTTCCTCTCCCACTGCGAACGCATCAAGGCGACTGACGGCAAAGACCGCGTCATCATGCACTGCCACGCCACTAACCTGATCGCCCTGACCTACGTGCTGGAAAATAATTCTGATTTCTTTACCCGCAAGCTGTGGGAAGGCAGTACCGAATGCCTGGTGGTGTTCCCGGACGGTGTCGGTATTCTGCCGTGGATGGTGCCGGGTACCGACGAAATCGGCCAGGCGACCGCGACGGATATGCAAAAGCACGCCCTGGTGCTGTGGCCGTTCCACGGCGTCTTCGGCAGCGGTCCGACGCTGGATGAAACCTTCGGCCTGATCGACACCGCCGAGAAATCCGCGGAGGTGCTGGTGAAGGTCTACTCCATGGGCGGCATGAAGCAGACCATCACCCGGGAAGAGCTGATCGCGCTGGGCAAACGTTTTGGCGTTACCCCGATGCAATCGGCCCTGGATTTATACGCGTAACGCCACAGGCGATAGTTAAGGAGAATTATCATGAGCTTTATGTTGGCACTTCCCAAAATTAGCCTGCATGGCGCTGGTGCAATCGGCGATATGGTCACCCTGGTGGCGACCAGGCAGTGGGGCAAAGCGCTGATTGTCACCGACGGCCAACTGGTGAAACTGGGCCTGCTCGACAGCCTGTTTACCGCGCTGGACGCCCATCAGATGTCATATCACCTGTTCGATGAGGTGTTTCCGAACCCGACGGAAGCGCTGGTGCAAAAAGGATTTGCGGCTTACCGGGACGCGGAGTGTGATTACATCATCGCCTTTGGCGGCGGCAGCCCGATTGATACCGCCAAGGCGATTAAAATCCTCACCGCTAATCCAAGCCCGTCTACCGATTACTCCGGCGTCGGCAAGGTGAAAAACGCAGGCGTGCCGCTGGTGGCGATCAACACTAACGCAGGCACCGCGGCAGAGATGACCAGCAACGCAGTGATCATCGACTCCGCGCGTCAGGTGAAAGAGGTGATTATCGACCCGAACATCATCCCGGATATTGCCGTGGACGATGCCAGCGTGATGCTTGATATTCCGGCCTCCGTGACCGCCGCAACCGGCATGGATGCGTTAACGCACGCCATTGAAGCCTACGTGTCCGTTGGCGCGCACCCGCTGACCGATGCCAACGCGCTGGAGGCGATTCGCCTGATCAACCTCTGGCTGCCGAAAGCGGTTGACGACGGTCATAACCTGGAAGCGCGCGAGCAGATGGCCTTCGGTCAGTACCTGGCGGGTATGGCGTTTAACAGCGCCGGGCTGGGGCTGGTACACGCTCTGGCGCACCAGCCGGGCGCAACGCACAACCTGCCTCATGGCGTATGTAATGCCATCCTGCTGCCGATCATCGAAAACTTTAACCGCCCGAACGCGGTCGCGCGTTTTGCCCGCGTGGCGCAGGCAATGGGCGTTGACACGCGCGAAATGAGCGACGAGGCCGCCAGCATGGCAGCGATTCAGGCGATTCGTGACCTGAGCGCCCGCGTCGGCATTCCGTCCGGCTTCAGCCAGCTCGGCGTCACCAAAGCCGATATCGAAGGCTGGCTGGATAAAGCCCTCGCCGATCCGTGTGCGCCGTGCAACCCACGCACCGCCAGCCGCGACGAGGTCCGCGAGCTGTATCTGGAGGCATTATGATCCGCAAAGCGTTTGTGATGCAGGTAAACCCGGACGCGCACGAGGAGTACGCGCGTCGACACAATCCGATTTGGCCCGAGCTTGCAGCGGTGTTGAAAGACCACGGCGCGCACCACTACGCCATTTATCTCGACAGAGAACGCAACCTGCTGTTTGCGACGGTGGAGATTGAGTCGGAGGAGCGCTGGAACGCGGTGGCGAATACCGACGTGTGCCAGCGCTGGTGGAAATATATGGCTGACGTCATGCCGTCGAACCCGGATAACAGCCCGGTGAGTTCGGAACTGAAAGAGGTGTTTTACTTAGCGTAACGGCAAAGCAGGTGATGGAACGCACGCGTCACCTGCTTTTAGCGCAAGGTTCTCAATCCATAAACTACCGTATCATGCTCCCAGATGATGGTTTCGTTCCTCTCTTTCGCATCGTGACAGTACTGTTCAATAACGGCAATCTGCTCGGGCGATAACGCACAAAACGGTTTCGTATAACGAAAGATATTAAGCTCTTCTAGTGAACAAACGCGTCTGGCATTCTCAAACAGCCCTACCTTTTTCATCACCTTAAGCAGATTAATATCAAGGGCTTCGATGATAAGTTCAATCTTGTTTATCTTGACTCTTATCGTATCAATCGCCGTTCTTGCGTCATTCACGTTTGGCGCTTTAACCCAGATAGGTTCGTGATGGGAAATACGGTTGCGATACTCTCTCAGTTCAAAAATGAGATCGATCAGCGTTTTTCTGACTTTTTGCGGGTTCGTGTTGATTCTGGCGTAATTTTTAAAGACTTTACTCAATGATTTTGGCCATAAATACCCGTGGTTATCTCGCGGCGCAGGAGCGTTAAACTCATTATTCAAAACATAATGCCAGGTACTAAAATCCGTTGAGGCAATAATACGATCGTGACTCCATTCCGGGACCGGTTGCACCTGAGCATAAGCTCCTCGCCTGCGTCTCATCTCTTTTTTGCGCCATTCCCGGGTAAGGCACTCTTTAGCCTTTTCGATGTTTTTATAGAAATGACACTCATCCCGGTCTTTTGTGCAGTGAATCGTTTCCCACCACATATCGCCAAATCTCACCCTGGCTTCTCTGTCGACGGCGTTTCTTAAAGAGATCTCAAGGTTTTGGAGGAGAGGATAAATGGACGCTGCTGCATGCTGAGACCAGATGTATATGCCGTATAATTCGCATTCATTATTCGGACGAAACGTTGTGCGATATCCGTCCAGACGTATTGATGAGATCAATGAAATAATCGGTTTATAATTAGTAGCTTGCGGCATTTATTCGTGCTCCCAGAACGATGTGCCGAAGCATACCATAGACCTGTAGATACAGTTGACGGTGGATCCTTCAACCGTTAGAATTCGGTCCTGAAAGCCTGTACTGTCTACTTCCCCTTTTTATAGGTTCTGGTTGCGTACACCATAGGCAAAGCGATTTATGAAACCCACCTCTGGTGGGTTTCGTCGTTTTACAGCGCCTATGCCTGGTTCGCCTCCACCGTGTTACTTCGTGCAGCAATCTCCCGCCTGCTGCTCAGCGTAAACGCCGATACCACCGTAATCGCCAGCACGAAACAGCCCAGCATCAGATACGTCTCCTGGAAGCCGATCCGGTCATACATATTTCCGGCAAAGGCGGAGAGGAAAATCGCTGCCGACTGTTTGGCAAACTGAAAACCAATCAGGTAGATGGTGGCCGACAGGCGCGTATCAAACACTCCGGTAATGTATTTGAATGCCCCCACCAGCAGGAACGGGACTTCCAGGGCGTGCAGCATCTTGAGGGCGATGACCTCCACGGCGGTGGTGGCAAACGACGAGCCGATAATGCGCGTCGCCATAATCACCCCGGCGATCAGCAGCGTGTTCTTCGCGCCGATGCGGTTAATGATCCACGGCGAGCAGAACATGATGATGGCGTTACAAATCTCCCCCGCCGTGGTGGCAAAACCAAAGGCGCGGGTCCCTTCCTGCGGCGTGGCGAAGAAGGTTTTAAAGAAGGTGGCAAACTGCTGGTCGAAAACGTCATACACGCAGGCCACGCCAATCACGTACAGGATGAACATCCACATTCTGCGCTGGCGGAACAGGTTGAACACGGTTTTAGCGGTGATCTGCGGCTGGTTCGCGCCCAGGGCGTTCATCACCTGCGCCGTCTGGTTGGGCTTCGGTTTCGCGACCACCAGCAACAGCATCAGCAAAAGTGCCGCCGCCGATCCCATCCAGAAAACATACGACGGATCGATGCCGAACAGGATGCCGCCCGTTGAGGCGCACAGCCCCCAGCCGAGGCAGCCAAACATGCGCGCCTTGCCGTACTCAAAGAAGCTGTTGCGGCTCACGCGTTCAATGTAGGCCTCAATCGCCCCGGATCCGGCTGAAAAAACAAAGCCGATATACAGCCCGCCGCTCAGCGCGCCCAGCCAGATATTCGTTTTCAACAGTGGCGCGAAGACGAACAGGAAGAACGGTGCGAACAGAAACAACAGCACCGAGATTATCCACAGCAGGTGTTTTTTCAGCCCCAGCTTGTCCGAAATGACGCCCAGCACCGGCTGGAACGCGATGGCCGACAGCGAGATGCAGGAGAAGACAATCCCGGTATGGGTTTTGTTCAGACCGATGATGTCCGACAGCCAAATCGGCAGGAACGGAAAGCAGGTGGCCATGATGAAGAAGTAGAGAAAGAAGAACAGCCCGAAGATCCAGAAATTGGGGTTGTCTTTGTGGGTACAGGTTGTTGTGTTCATTATTTTTATCCTCAACGGAGGGCCGGTTGCCCGGCCCGTCACCTTTACACGCGTTCTACGCCAATCAGAATGGCGGTTTCCGGATCCAGAATCGGCAGAGCAATACCCGCCCGCATCAGCCATTCGCCGCTTGCCGTTTGAGGGGCTTCCATCCACGCCGGCAGCTTGCGCATGGTGTGCCCCCCCTCGCCCGTAATCTGAATGTTCGGATGATCCAGCAGCGTAATACGGTACTGCGCGCTGGCGTCTAACCCCGGCATGCGCAGCGGCATCATCAGGGTGTAATCCGGCATCGCGAGCTGGCTGACCATAAACAGCCCCTGCGTTTTGTCTTCGCTCACTATACCCTGCGCCAGCGTGGTGGCATCCGGCATGTCCACGCGCCACTGGGTACCGTGATGAATCACCTCGCGCCACCGCTTATACAGCGCGGCGTAATGGCGATAGCCCTCACGCTCCTGCGCATCGACGGTGAGCGGATCCAACTCCAGCCCCATATGCCCAAACAGCGCCGTCAGCCCACGGAAAGCGATGCTGTGCTGGCGGAAGGTGGCGTGACATTTATGATGACCGATATGCGCCCCCATCACCTCCGGCGGGAAGAAATAGCTCATGCCGCGCTGGATCGTGTTGCGCTCCAGCGCGTCGTTGTTGTCGGAAGCCCAGAAACGATGGCTGCGGGTCAGCACTTCATAATCGATTCGCCCCCCGCCGGAGGAGCAGGATTCAAATTCAATGTGCGGAAAACGCTCGCCCAGCACGTCCAGCAGGCGGTAAAACTGGCGGGTCTGCGCGTCGGCGGCAGCTTTACCGTTGTGCCCGGGCTGCACCAGCTCGCGGTTCATGTCCCATTTCACGTAGTCAACCGCATGCTCGCCCAGCAGCCAGCTCATGCGCTCCACGAGATAATTAAAGGCCTGCGGGATGTTGAGATTGAGCACCAGCTGGTGTCGTCCGGTCGTCTGGGGATAGCCCGGCAGCGCCAGCACCCAGTCAGGATGCGCGCGATACAGATCGGAATCCGGGTTAATCATCTCCGGCTCGATCCAGATGCCAAACTCCATGCCGAGCCGTTTAACGTGACTGATTACCGGCGTCAGGCCGTTCGGGTATTTTTTCTCATCCAGGTACCAGTCGCCCAGCGCGGCATGGTCGTCGTTGCGGCCTTTGAACCAGCCGTCGTCAATGATAAAGCGCTCCACGCCCAGCGCGGCGGCCTCGTCGGCCATGCGCATGATGTACTCCGGATCGTGGCTGAAGTAGATCCCCTCCCAGGTATTGAGGTGTACCGGGCGCGGTTTGTTTTCCGGGAAGCGGATGATGCTGTCGCGCAGGTAGCGGTGGAACTGCTGGCTCATGCCGTTCAGCCCGTGCGGGGAGTAGCTGGCATACAGGCGCGGCGTCCAGAGCGTTTCGCCCTCTTCAATCGCCATTTCACCCGGCAGGTAGAGCGCTTCGGCCTGTATATAACGGCGACCATCGGTTTTCGCTTCGGCGCGCAGGCGGTGGTTGCCGCTCCAGCCCAGATGCACGCCCCAGACGTCGCCCTGCATTTCGCTGAACGATGGCGTACCGGCGATCAGCGCCGGGAAATGTTCGTGGGACGTTTTACCCCGACGGTTTTCAATGATAAAGCTGTCGTGTTCAAGCGTGACGCGGTGCGGCTGAAATTCTCTGATCCAGCGTCCGTGAAAGGCCATTACCTCCTGCGCGCGCTCGGCCACTGGCAGCGTGACGGCGAATCGGTCCACCTGCCACGCCAGCGCTTTCAGGTTGGTTAACCCATGGCGCACCACCAGCACGCCGCTGGCCTCCAGCGTCAGCTCGCTGGTCAGACGCAGCCCCGCGCATTCATCTTCGGCGGTTATCGTCAGGGTGTTTACGTCCTGCTGCACCTGCGTGGTTTTAAACACCGGGGAACCGTCCAGCCCCTGGCGATGCCCCTCAATACCGGGCGAGCCAAACAGCCCGTGCCCCAGTTCGGCCATCAGCGTCACCGGGGAGTCCACATCCAGCCTGCCGTTTGCCACCGGCCGCGCCAGCGTAGCGACATTCTGCGGCGAAAAGTGCTGAAGGTGCGGCCCCCAGTAGAGAATTTCGGCGAACGGTTGGGTTTTTATCACCACGTCAACCGTGGTGCTTTCGAGTCGTAAAATGGCATCTTGCATCAGACATCTCCTGTCGTCGGGATGTCTTGAGTGTTGATCCGAAACGTTTCGGATACAAACCAAAACGTTTCGGATCTGTGATCGGGTTTGGAAATTTACGCGGTTTAGGCCGTCTGGCCCGGGAAGAATTCGGGCTGCCAGAGCACCTGGAGCCGTTCGACGTCGTCGCCGTTAATCAGCTGGCGCACCATATCGGCAATCTGTTTCCCGACGCCCTGACGAGTGGACTGGATCACTGCCGCCACGTCAGCATCAACGATGCTGTCCTGCGGAAGTCCGTCATAAACCACCAGCGCAACGGCGTTCTCGTCTGTCAGGCGGCCCAGTTCCGCCAGCGCCATCGCCGCGCCGTCGCCGTGGGTGTTGCAGTCGGTAATGATGGCCGTGGGGGGCTGCGGCAGGGAGAGAAGTTCTTTCGTGGTGGCATACCCCACGCGGCGCGAAGGGGGCATAGCGCGCAGCCATTCGCTGGAGAGCCCGGCTTCCCGCAGCGCGTCCAGGTAGCCCTGTCGCCGCTGGGTGATGAATGCCTGATTATTGCTTTCGCCCAGCAGGGCGATGCGCTGATGGCCTTTCTCAATCAGCCAGCGGGTGGCCTGGTACGTGCCAGCATAGTTGTCGAAGTCGAACCACGCGTACGGCTGCGGCAGCTGACTGCGGCCAAGCGCCAGAAAAGGGAATCCGACGGCCTGCAGCTGTTCAAGTCGCGGATCGTGATCCAGCGTGTGGGCCACAATCAGCGCATCCACGCGGCGGCTTTGCACCATGCGCATATAGCTGTGCTTATCCGCCAGATCATCGTCGGCGATGAGCAGCAGGTCGATCTCATGTCGCGCCAGTTCGTGGCTAATTTCGCCGACCATGTCCATAAAAACGCTGTTATTGAGCGGAACAGGATGCACGGGAAAAACGAGGCCGACGGCATCAATTTTGCCCATCTTCAGGCGGCGCGCAAACGTATTAGGTCGGTAACCACGGCGCTGGGCCTCCGCCTCCACGCGGGCGCGCGTCTCAGCAGAAACATCGTCATACCCGTTGAGGGCGCGGCTGACGGTAGTGACGGACAGCCCCAGTTCTTTAGCAATGGCTTTGAGCGACATGATTTTCCGTATCTTCGTTAATTTTGTTCCGCCACCAGAAGGGCGTGGGTGTCTGGCTCCAGCGCCTTAAAGATATGCGGCTGGTCGGCAGGGTAGCAAATGTAATCGCCCGGGCCGAGTTCTTCCGCCGCGTCGATCAGGCCGACCATCGCCCGCCCCTGGGTCACGATAATATGCTCAACCGACCCCGGCGGATGCGGCTGGGAAATACGGTCTGCGCCCGGCTGCGTCAGCAGCAGATAGATATCACGACGCGCGCCCGGCGGACACGCCGCCAGCAAAATCGCCTCGTAGTTTGCCTGCCCGGCAACCACCTTGGTGCCCTCGCCGCGGCGGATCACCTGCGTGACGGGCTGCTGCGGCTCCAGTAACCGGGCAAACGGGATATCCAGCGCCACGCAAAGCGACCAGAGCGTTTCCAGGCTAGGATTGCCGTTGCCAGACTCCAGCTGAGAAAGCGTAGATTTGGCGATCCCGGCACGGCGGGCAATTTCCGCCAGTGACAGCCCGGTTCGCAGGCGTTCCCGCACCAGACTTTTGGCGATCACGCTGATTGGCTGCGTCATAAAAACGGCCTCTGTCTCTCTATAACGAACGATTCGTTCATCTTGTAAAACGATTTTGATGCGTTCATTATAATGGAAATACGTTCGATATGGCTAAAATGATATGAAGAATCCCCTCTCTTGCCTGAAAGGCGACACGATAAAAGCGATAATTTTGGTCTGCCTCGCGGTAGGCGTGGTCGGCATGTCTTACGGCTCCCTGGCGATGGCCTACGGTTTTCCGCTGTGGGTGCCGTTTGTGCTTTCCCTCACGGTGCTGGCGGGCGCATCCGAGTTTATGTTTATCGGCATTGTGGCAAGCGGAGGTAACCCGCTGGCGGCAGCGGCCGCCGGTTTGCTGGTCAACGCGCGCCATGTGCCGTTTGGCGTGACGGTGCGTGAACTGGTGGGCAAACGGGGTTTGAGCTATCTCGGCTGTCACATCATGAACGATGAAAGCGTGGTGTTTGGCCTGTCGCAAAAAACGCCCGAGCAGCGTAAAGCGGCCTACTGGCTGTGCGGTTTAGGCGTGGCGATTATCTGGCCGGTGGGGGCGCTACTGGGTGCCATGGTCGGTAAACTGCTGCCGGACCCGGAGACCATCGGGCTGGACGCGGTGTTTCCGGCGATCCTGCTGGCGTTAGTGGTTCCCGCGTTTAAAAACCGTACCACGCTGATCCGCGCCTGCAGCGGTGCCGCGCTATCACTGGCTGCCGTGCCGTTTGCCCCGGTGGGTTTACCGGTTCTGCTTTCGTTACTCGGTCTCGCTGCGAGGAAAAAATAATGGGAAATATGACGTTTTTTATTCTCGGCATCGCCATTCTTTCTGCCGGAACCTACCTGATGCGTCTCGGCGGGGCAAAGCTGGGCAACCGGCTGGCGCTTTCTGAACGATCGCAGGCGCTGCTTTCCGATGCGGCTACCGTTTTGCTGTTCTCCGTCGCGCTGGCGACCACGTTTTATGAAGGGGAACATTTTGCGGGCATGGCGCGCGTGCTGGGCGTGGGGTTCGCGGTGTTCCTGGCATGGCGAAAAATGCCGTTAATTGTGGTGATCGTCGCGGCGGCGGTGGTGACGGCGCTGCTGCGTCTGGCGGGTATAAACTAAAAAAGCGCCCCAGGGGCGCTCTTTCGACGGTATGGCGAAATTATTTGTTCAGTTCAGCGGTCATGTGTACGCGGTTACCGGTGAACGCCTGGGTAATTTTGTAGGATGACGCGCCCGCTTCCTGAGCCTGAGCCGCGATTTTCGCTTCTGCGCTATCAATGGTGGAAGCAGAGGCGGTCACTGTCTGTGCAGCGAAAGAACCGAAAGAAGTAGCCAGAGCGATTACAGCGACAAAAGTTTTGATGCTTTTCATGATATAAACCCTTTCATTAAGTTGTTTAGGTAAGGCACCGTGCCTTGATGAGATAAATACTAGCCCTCATCCTGAACAACTAAAAGCGGAAGGATTTGCTATTATCGTTCAAAATTACTGATCAACCATTAACCGCTGCGGATGGGTATAAATTGTCGCCCTGCCCGGCTTGCAGAACCCCACCAGCGTCAGATTGCAGCGCTCCGCCACCTCCACCGCCAGCGTGGTTGCCGCCGACACCGCAAACAGAATTTCCACGCCGCACATCGCGGACTTCTGCACCATCTCATAGCTGGCGCGGCTGGAAACAAGCGCCGCGCCCTGCTGCCAGAGATCGCTTTCCCCCGCACGACGGCCTAATAGCTTGTCGAGCGCGACGTGGCGGCCCACGTCCTCATGCCCTCCAGCAATATCTCCTGACGGCAATACCCACGCCGCCGCGTGCGTGCAACCGCTCAGTTGGCCGATGGGCTGAACATCGTTGAGATTTTCCAGCGCACGGTCGAGATGCGCCAGATTGAAGGTCTGGGTAAACGGCAGTGGCGCAACGGGCTTGCCAATATCATTAAGCTGCTCAACACCACAGACACCGCACCCGGTACGCCCGGCCAGCGCGCGGCGGCGCTCTTTCAGCCCCATAAAGCGGCGGCTGGAGAGTTCGATTTGCACTTCAAGACCGTTACACGCCTGAACCACGTCCATGCCGTAGATCTCCTGCGGGTGCGCAATGATGCCTTCCGAAAGGGAAAAACCGATGGCGAACAGTTCGAGATCTTTAGGTGAGGCCATCATCACCACGTGCGAAATACCGTTGTAAACGAGGGCAACGGGCACTTCTTCAGCCAGAAAATCGGGTGTGGCATGGGTAATGTGGGGCGGTCTGCGTACCGACATTTCCACAATGCCCGCAGGCAGTGGCGATGAGCGGGTAGCACGGTTTTGTTTAGACACAGCGGTATTCCTGAACAACCACGGAAGTAGGCCTGCTATTGCAGCATAAACCGCAGGCCTTACGCATAGTATGGATCAACTTTTCGACACTCATTGTCCTACTCATTAAGAAGAGGTGCAACCCGGCCCCCGCTACACCCCTTTAACATGCAGAGCTTATAGTGTGATCAGTATCACACTTTATAATCAACACAGTGATAATACGTTCACTTTGTATTAACGCCGTTGGAACAGGTATACCGACATTGTGGTATTCTGATGATATCCCTCGGAGAAATGAGGGATTAACGCAAATTTTTCTCCTTTGCGGTCAATTCTCAACCGCGAAGTTAAAACTACATATATAAGCAATGTCGAACAAGGAGTGACCCATGCAGGTCAGCAGAAGGCAGTTCTTTAAGATCTGCGCTGGCGGTATGGCAGGCACCACGGCGGCGGCACTGGGCTTTGCGCCCGGCGTAGCGCTGGCGGAAACGCGGCAGTACAAACTGCTGCGCACCCGCGAAACCCGTAACACCTGTACGTACTGCTCCGTCGGCTGTGGGCTGTTGATGTATAGCCTCGGCGACGGTGCGAAAAACGCCAAAGCGTCTATTTTCCATATCGAAGGCGACCCGGACCATCCGGTCAACCGCGGCGCGCTGTGCCCGAAAGGGGCCGGTCTGGTGGACTTTATCCACTCCGAAAGCCGTCTGAAATTCCCGGAATATCGCGCACCTGGCTCCGATAAATGGCAGCAAATCAGCTGGGAAGAGGCGTTTGACCGCATCGCAAAACATATTAAAGAAGACCGCGATGCCAACTTTATTGAGAAGAACGCCGACGGCGTCACGGTCAACCGCTGGCTCTCCACCGGGATGCTGTGTGCTTCTGCCTCCAGCAACGAAACCGGCTATTTAACCCAGAAATTCACGCGCGCACTCGGTATGCTCGCGGTCGACAACCAGGCGCGTGTCTGACACGGACCAACGGTAGCAAGTCTTGCTCCAACATTTGGTCGCGGTGCGATGACCAACCACTGGGTCGACATCAAGAACGCCAACCTCATTGTGGTGATGGGCGGTAACGCCGCTGAAGCGCACCCTGTCGGGTTCCGCTGGGCGATGGAAGCCAAAATCCACAACGGTGCGAAACTGATTGTGATCGATCCCCGCTTTACGCGTACTGCGTCAGTGGCGGATTTCTACACCCCTATTCGTTCAGGTACTGACATCACTTTCCTGTCAGGCGTACTGCTGTACCTGATGACCAACGAAAAATATAACCGCGAGTACACCGAAGCCTATACCAACGCCAGCCTGATCGTGCGTGAGGATTACCACTTCGAAGATGGCCTGTTCAGCGGTTATGACGCGGAAAAACGCAAGTACGACAAAACCAGCTGGAACTACGAGCTGGATGAGAAAGGCTTTGCGAAGCGCGACACCACTCTTCAACACCCGCGCTGCGTATGGAACCTGCTGAAAGAGCATGTTTCCCGCTACACGCCGGACGTTGTTGAGAACATCTGCGGCACGCCGAAGGCGGACTTCCTGAAGGTCTGCGAGCTGATCGCGGAGACCAGCGCGAAGGACAAAACCGCGTCGTTCCTGTATGCACTCGGCTGGACGCAGCACTCCATCGGCGCGCAGAACATCCGCACCATGGCGATGGTTCAGCTGCTGCTCGGCAACATGGGGATGGCAGGCGGCGGCGTGAACGCCCTGCGCGGTCACTCTAACATCCAGGGTTTGACCGACCTCGGCCTGCTGTCTCAGAGCCTGACGGGTTACATGAACCTGCCAAGCGAGAAACAGACTGATCTGCAGACCTACCTGACGGCCAGCACGCCAAAACCGCTGCTCGAAGGCCAGGTGAACTACTGGGGCAACTATCCAAAGTTCTTCGTCTCGCTGATGAAAGCCTTCTACGGTGACAAAGCGACGGCGGAAAACAGCTGGGGCTTTGACTGGCTGCCGAAGTGGGACAAAGGTTACGACGTTCTCCAGTACTTCGAGATGATGCACCAGGGCCAGGTCAACGGCTATATCTGCCAGGGCTTTAACCCGGTGGCGTCGTTCCCGAACAAGAACAAGGTTGTTGAATCCCTCTCGAAGCTGAAGTTCCTGGTGACGATTGACCCGCTCAACACCGAAACCTCGACCTTCTGGCAGAACCACGGTGAGTCGAACGACGTCGATCCGTCGAAAATTCAGACCGAAGTGTTCCGCCTGCCGTCTACCTGCTTCGCGGAAGAGAACGGTTCTATCGTCAACTCCGGCCGCTGGCTGCAGTGGCACTGGAAAGGCGCGGACGCCCCGGGCATCGCCATGAACGACGGCGAGATCCTGGCCGGTATCTTCTTACGCCTGCGTAAGATGTATGCGGCAGAAGGCGGCGCGAACCCTGAGCCGGTGCTGAACATGACCTGGAACTACTCGACGCCGGAAAATCCTGCGCCGGAAGAAGTGGCCATGGAGAGCAACGGTAAGGCGCTGGCGGACGTTATCGACCCGGCCACCGGCGCGGTTCTGGCGAAGAAAGGCGATCAGCTCAGCACCTTCGCCCACCTGCGCGATGACGGTACCACCTCCAGCGGCTGCTGGATCTTTGCCGGTAGCTGGACGCCGAAAGGCAACCAGATGGCCAACCGCGACAACGCCGACCCGTCGGGCCTCGGCAATACGCTGGGCTGGGCATGGGCATGGCCGCTGAACCGCCGCATCCTCTATAACCGTGCCTCCGCTGACCCGCAGGGTAACCCGTGGGATCCGAAGCGTCAGCTGCTGAAGTGGGACGGCGCGAAATGGGGCGGCGTGGATATTCCGGACTACAGCACTGCCGCACCAGGCAGCGACGTTGGGCCGTTTATCATGCAGCCTGAAGGGATGGGCCGTCTGTTTGCTATCGACAAGATGGCGGAAGGGCCGTTCCCGGAACACTACGAGCCGTTTGAGACGCCGCTGGGCACCAACCCGCTGCACCCGAACGTGGTCTCTAACCCGGCAGCGCGTATCTTCAAGGGCGACTTTGAAGCGCTGGGTAAAAAAGACAAGTTCCCGTACGTGGGCACCACTTACCGTCTGACCGAACACTTCCACTACTGGACCAAGCACGCGCTGCTTAACGCCATCGCGCAGCCGGAACAGTTTGTGGAGATCGGCGAGAAGCTGGCGAACAAGCTCGGCATTGCCCATGGCGATACCGTGAAGGTCTCCTCTAACCGCGGCTACATCAAGGCCAAGGCGGTGGTGACCAAGCGTATTCGCACGCTGAACGTTCACGGTCAGCAGGTGGATACCATCGGCATCCCAATTCACTGGGGCTATGAGGGCGTGGCGAAGAAAGGGTTCATTGCGAACACCCTGACGCCGTTCGTCGGCGATGCGAACACGCAGACGCCGGAGTTTAAGGCCTTCCTCGTGAACGTGGAAAAGGTGTAACGGAGACGACTTATGGCTTATCAATCTCAAGACATTATCCGTCGTTCCGCGACTAACGGTTTCACGCCCGCGCCTCAGGCGCGGGACCACCAGCAGGAAGTGGCGAAGCTGATCGACGTGACCACCTGTATCGGCTGTAAAGCCTGTCAGGTGGCCTGCTCTGAGTGGAACGACATCCGTGACGAAGTGGGTCACAACGTCGGGGTGTACGACAACCCGGCAGACCTGACCGCCAAGTCCTGGACGGTAATGCGTTTCTCGGAAGTGGAGCAGAACGACAAACTGGAATGGCTTATCCGCAAAGACGGCTGTATGCACTGCGCGGATCCGGGCTGCCTGAAGGCGTGTCCGTCAGAAGGGGCTATCATTCAGTATGCCAACGGCATCGTCGACTTCCAGTCCGAGCAGTGCATTGGCTGCGGCTACTGCATCGCGGGCTGTCCGTTCGACGTGCCGCGCATGAACCCGGAAGACAACCGCGTCTACAAATGTACCCTGTGCGTTGACCGCGTTAACGTGGGCCAGGAGCCTGCATGCGTGAAGACCTGCCCAACCGGCGCTATCCACTTTGGCTCCAAAGAGGATATGAAAACGCTGGCGGCAGAGCGCGTGGGCGAGTTGAAAACCCGTGGTTACGACAACGCGGGCCTGTACGATCCGGCCGGGGTTGGCGGTACGCACGTGATGTACGTGCTGCACCACGCCGACAAGCCGAACCTGTATCACGGCCTGCCGGAGAACCCGGAAATCAGCGCCACCGTGAAGTTCTGGAAAGGCATCTGGAAACCGCTGGCCGCGGTGGGCTTTGCTGCCACCTTCGCAGCGAGCATCTTCCACTACGTCGGCGTTGGTCCGAACCGTGCGGAAGAGGAAGACGACAACCTGCATGAAGAGAAAGACGAGGTGCGCAAATGAGAAAACGTGACACCATCGTGCGCTACACCGCGCCGGAACGCATCAACCACTGGGTCACCGCCTTCTGCTTCATGCTGGCGGCGATAAGCGGGCTGGGGTTCTTCTTCCCCTCCTTCAACTGGCTGATGCAGATCCTGGGCACGCCGCAGCTGGCGCGCATCCTTCACCCGTTCGTGGGTGTGGTGATGTTTGCCTCGTTTATCATCATGTTTTTCCGCTATTGGCACCATAACCTAATCAATCGGGATGATATCTTTTGGGCGAAGAATATTCGTAAGATCGTCGTCAACGAGGAAGTGGGTGATACCGGGCGTTATAACTTCGGCCAGAAATGCGTATTCTGGGCGGCGATTATCTTCCTGGTCCTGTTGCTGGTGAGCGGCGTGATCATCTGGCGTCCGTACTTTGCGCCTGCTTTCTCAATCCCGGTGATCCGATTTGCGCTAATGCTGCATTCATTTGCCGCAGTGGCGTTAATTGTGGTTATCATGGTGCATATTTACGCCGCCCTCTGGGTGAAAGGCACCATTACCGCGATGGTGGAAGGATGGGTAACCAAAACGTGGGCGAAGAAACATCACCCGCGCTGGTACCGTGAAGTCCGCCAGAAACAGGAAAAGTCATCTGAATGAGTATTCGCATAATCCCGCAAGATGAGCTGGGGTCGAGCGAGAAACGTACGGCGGAGTATATTCCGCCGTTGTTATTCCCCAGACTCAAGAACCTCTACAACCGCCGCGCAGAGCGTCTGCGCGAGCTGGCAGAGAACAACCCGCTGGGCGATTTTCTGCGTTTTGCCGCGCTGGTCGCCCATGCGCAGGAGGTGGTGCTGTACGATCACCCGCTGCAAATGGACCTGACCGCGCGCATCAAAGAAGCTAACGAGCAGGGCAAGCCGCCGCTGGATATTCACGTCCTGCCGCGCGACAAGCACTGGCATAAGCTGCTTCATTCGCTGATTGCCGAGCTGAAGCCGGAGATGAGCGGCACGGCGCTGGCGGTCATCGAGAATCTGGAAAAAGCCTCTGACCTGGAGCTGGAAGAGATGGCGAGCGCGCTGTTTGCCTCCGACTTCTCGCTGGTCAGCAGCGATAAAGCGCCGTTTATCTGGGCCGCGCTGTCGCTCTACTGGGCGCAAATGGCGAGCCTGATCCCGGGCAAAGCCCGCGCCGAATACGGCGAAGCGCGCCAGTTCTGCCCGGTGTGCGGCTCAATGCCGGTCTCCAGCATGGTGCAGATTGGGACCACGCAGGGGCTGCGCTACCTGCACTGCAACCTGTGTGAAACCGAGTGGCACGTGGTGCGCGTGAAGTGCAGCAACTGCGAGCAGACTCGCGATCTCAACTACTGGTCGCTGGAAAATGAAGACGCGGCGGTGAAAGCCGAAAGCTGCGGCGACTGCGGAACCTACCTGAAGATCCTGTATCAGGAAAAAGACCCGAAAGTCGAAGCGGTGGCCGACGATCTCGCCTCGCTGATTCTGGATGCGAAGATGGAGCAGGAGGGCTTTGCCCGTAGCTCGATTAACCCGTTCCTGTTCCCGGGTGAAGGGGAGTAATCTCCATAAAAGCCCGGTGAGCCTCAGTGCAACCGGGCTAATTACTGCGATAGCGCAGGGATGACATGTTGAGGATCGTTAGCAATAGCGCGCAAAAGCGCTTTAGCCGGGCCTGTAGGCGAGCGTCTGCCTTGTTCCCAGTTACGCAATGTATCAACGCTGACAGAGATTAAGGTCGCGAATTTACTCTGCGACAACCCGGATGCCTGACGAATTTCTTTTATTTTCATCGCATCGATTTGAAAGATACGCGACGGCTCGCGTTGGCCCTCGGCAATCTCGTTCATTTGCCCAACGCTTTGGGTTAATCGCTCAAACAGCGCCTTATCCATTTACCACCTCTCTATCATCTTTTTCAGAATAGCTTTCTCCCCCGCAGACAGGTCATCTTTAATCCCTTTGCGATAGATGAGCAGCAGTCTGATTTCAAACTCACACGTACGGTAAAAATAGATAACTCTGACTCCACCACGCTTTCCCTTTCCGCCAGCAAGCCAGCGAATCTTTCGCAAGCCTCCCGTATTCTGGATAACATCGCCGTACTCCGGTTGTGTCGCCAGGAATATCTGGAACCGATGATATTCGTCGTCATCCAGTAACGTTTTGACGTCTTCTGTGAAAATGTCCGTTTCAATGAATAGCATTAAACATACGCCATTGGCTTATAGTAACAAATGTCTAATGTACGTCAATGACGTACCCCTTGCTGATTACGTTAATGGGATACGCCGAATAAAGCGAAGGATACGTCCTGCTACGATGTGTATTTGCGAGCCGCTTTCCAGAAGACCGTTATTCTTCCTCGTTCCCCCCTCTTCATACGCGCCATACGGCTTCGCAGGAAGAACGATATAGGTGCCTTCAAACACAGCGCCTGGCGTATCATCGCCAAACAGCTCAACCTGCATCTGCACACGTGCTTTACGTCCGCGAGCCAGGCGGTCGAGATCGCCGCCCAAAGCGCCCAGGTCGGCCACCGCGCTCGGCTTGCCGCTGATCGGCGCGCTGTAACGAATATGGGCATCGGCAAGAATAATAGTGCCGCCGAGATGACGCTCGCGCAGCATCAGCCAGATCAGCCCCCAGCCGGTGAGCGTCGCCAGGGAAAACAGGCTGCCGGCAAACAGGGTGTGGTGAGGGTTCTGATTGCCGGTTTCCGGCATGGTGGTAATGAATTTTTGCCCGGTGTACTGCTGAATGCGCACGCCCATCTTTTCACTCAGAGGGATGTGTTCATACCAGGCCTGCTGCAGCTGCCCGCACCAGTCCGCGCGATGAAGAATATCGTCCAGCGTGGCGATGGGTTTGATCATCAAAAAGTGGCGAATCGGCGTGGTTTGCGGAGCGGTGATTTCACCCTGGTTAACAAAACCGAGTTTGGCAAAAAACTCCACGGCATCTTCCCGGGCGCTACAGGTGACGCGCTTAACGCCTTCCTGACGGGCGACGGACTCCAGCGTCATCGCCATTAGCGTCCCCAGCCCTTTATCCTGCACGGAAGGGTGAACCGCCATAAAACGAATCGACGCTTCGTTATCAGCGTTGATATACAGTCGCCCGACGGCGACGAGGTTGCCCTCTTCGTCCATCACCATCTGATGATGGGCCATCGCATCCCAGGCGTCGCGTTCAGATCCTTTTGGCTGATGCAGTGGCTTGCGCAGCATTTCCCAGCGGAACTGGTAATACGCTTCTAACTCTTCTTCCGTTTGCGGTACTCGAAGGTGATACATAGCTGTACTCTCTCTTGTTACCCGCGGCCACGCCGCCAGTTGGCTCATACCTGGAGCCAGAATGTGACGGGGCCATCGTTCACCAGCGAGACCTGCATATCTGCAGCGAATCGTCCGGTTTGCGTATTCATTTCCTGTTGGCGACAACGCTCAACAAAGTATTCGTAAAGTGCTTCTGCACGATCCGGCGCTGCGCCTTTAGAGAAACTCGGGCGCATGCCGCGCTCGGTATCCGCTGCCAGCGTAAACTGGGAAACCACCAGCACGCTGCCGCCCGCCTGCTGGACGTTCAGATTCATCTTGCCTTCCGCATCGCTGAATATGCGGTAGCCCAGCACGCGCTCGCATAAGCGGTTCGCTTTTTGTTCGTCATCATCCTTTTCGACACCTAACAACACCAAAAGTCCTGGGCCAATTTCACCCGTCACCTCTCCCTCCACGGTGACGCTGGCACGGGTTACGCGCTGTATCAATGCAATCATGGTTGGTCTGCTTCTAATTGTTTTTCAGCTTCTGCTGCTTTTTTAAGTTCGCGGTATACGCCGAGAGTGACAGTTATTTCGGCGCCAAGCAAGACGATACACCAGGTCCAGTAAACCCAGACAAACAAAATGGGGATCACCGCCAGCACGCCGTAAATCAGCTGATAAGACGGGAACATGGTGATGTAAAGGGCAAACCCTTTTTTACCCAGTTCAAAAAGCACTGCCGCCACCAGCGCCCCAACTACCGCATCGCGGTTAGGCACGCGCGTGGTCGGTACAACGCTATAGAGCAGCCAGAACGAGAGCCAGGACAGGATCAGCGGAAAAATACGCAGCACGTTATCAATCACGCTGTTTAAATCACTCGCCCAGCGCAAGGAGAGAAGATACGAACTGATTGCCAGACTCGCCCCAGCCAGCAACGGCCCCAGCGTTAAAATCATCCAGTAGACGGCAAAGGAATAGACCTTAGGACGGATTTTTTTGCTTCGCCAGATGGTGTTAAGCGCGCTGTCGATAGAGTACATCAGCAGCAGCGCGGTGACGATAAGGCCGCACGCCCCCACCGCCGTCATTTTGCTGGAGTTAGCAACAAACTGCTCGATGTAGTTCTGGATAACATCCCCGGTGGCCGGGATGAAGTTCGCGAAGACGAAATGACGAAGCTGGAGGCTAACGTCCGCGAACATCGGGAAAGCGGAAAAGAGCGCAAAGATCACCGCCACCAGCGGCACTAATGAGAGCAACGACACGTAGGCGAGGTTACCCGCCAGCGTGGTCATGTTGTCCTCATCAATGCGGTGCCAGAGCAACTTCAGCCAGGCCCTCAGCGGGCGAGTATGATGCGTGGCTTTTTGATGAACGGTTTTTAGCATAACTGCTTCGCAAAGTAGTTTGGTATCGTCTCTTTTCCGGTCACCAGAATTGACGTGATACCCAACTGGTTAGCTCCCTCTATATTATCGGCGTTGTCATCGAAAAAGACCGCATCGGCCGCGGTGCATCCCTCTGCCTGCAAAACAGCCTGATAAATTCGCGCTTCAGGCTTACGCATACCCATCTCTTGCGAAAGATAGATCTTATCTGCCGCCGCCTTAACTTCGGGATATTCCTCTGGCCAGAAGGTCGTGTGCAGACGGTTGGTGTTAGACAGCACGACCACCCGGTGCCCCTGCTCGCGCAGTTTGTGCATAATGTCGATCACTTCAGGGCGAATCGCCACGAATACCGCCTGCCAGCCGTGAGAAAATTGTTCATAGCTTAACGAAAGCCCCATCTCCTGGCAGAAGCGTTCAGCAAACTCTTCATCGCTAATCTCGCCGCGTTCATGCTGATGGAAGGTCTCACCCATCGCGAAATCCTGCTTTAACGTCGCCAGCGGCACACGGCTAAAGTCGCTCCAGGCACCCAGCACCCTGTTAAAATCGATATCGACGATTACGTTTCCTAAGTCAAAGATATAAAGCATGTTTATCTCCTTTCGCCGTGGAGAGATAACTGTAGCGGGAATCACGAGATTTGACTATGCGTGCCGTCTAAGGTGTGCGATTGATTTTTACGGCGCGTTTTTACGGCAGTACAGCGAAGGGACGTTCGACGCGGCAAAAAGCCACGCTCCACGGTACTCATCAATCATCAGGCTCAGATCTCTTCCCGGCGTGCGATAAAAACCCGGTAGCGTTGCATTGATATCAGCCTCATCCGCACTATCGGCGAAGGTTTTAACAATACGATCGTTATTTAATACGCGCGCGTTCTGGTGATCGCTGTAGTGGAAATAGATGGTGCGGTTAACTTCAGAAACCACGTGACCAAACAGTTTACCATTAATGACAGCGGTCCCTTCCCGATGCTGCATTCTCCATGAAACCGTTCCTACAAATCGGTTTTTACCAATCGTCCACTCCACATCACCTGTACAGCGTATCGGCGCACTCGAAAAATGCGAATACGCTAGCCAGCCGCTGGTAATAGCAGCCCCCAGCAACGCCGCCAGCAAAATAATACGATTCCCGAGTGTCATCATTGCTCATGCGCCCAAAAATAATGCGTGGTACATAACGCTGCCGCGTCATGTCGCGCATCGTTATTACAGACAAACGCCGCGATTCGCTCCGTTTTACTATAGCCGATGAGAAAAACGTATCGGTTTCCGGCACACAGGCTGGGATAATTTTTTAACAAGCGAAGGTAATGGTCCTGCATATGTTCATTAGGTGCATAAAAGAGTTGGCAGGCGTTGGTCGTGCTGCCCATTGAAAGTGGAATGTAGTGACTAAACGGCATGTTCTGGTGATGTTTATATAATATGACCCCGTTAATAAGCGCGATCAGAAAAAGCGTAGCGGTGGCTATTATTAACCACGCCGGCTTCTTCATCGCGGTGCCTTCGGCTATTGCCACGTCTTCACTGGCAATTACCGGCTCGGCGGTTGGGGTAAATACTTCAACCTGGGTGGCTTCGGAAAGCGTCAGCCCGCGACGCGAAATCGTTTTTACCGTATCGCGCGGCAACCCCACTTCAGCCAGCGCATTGCGCAATGTCAAAATGGCCTGGTAAAAGGTATTCGGTGTGGTGACATCGTTACGCTCACCCCATCCCACCACCATTAACTGATTTTGCGAAATTATTTCGCCAGGATGGGTAACGAGATAAAGAAAGCAGAGATTGGCAGGAAGCTGCAAATGTATCGTGCGCCCGGTAATATGATTCGCCAGGGTTTTGTTTTCCGGGTCATACTCGACCAGCTTGTTAATAAGATACAATTTTACTTTCCTCTGCAATAACAATATTTAACCCCACAAACCCAAAAAACATACGTATATTTAACAACAGTATAGGTCAGAAGGATCAGAGCGCGACACACCCGTACCTAAGATTAGAAACATCGCATTATTTTTCAATTGATTACAAGTCGGTTTTCTTAGGTGAGCCTCAGCTAAAAGGACATAATGAGATTTCATTACACTTCACCAGGTCAAATAATTATATTGAGCCACACGTTGAGAAAAGACTGACGTTCAGGAAGATCGAGGTGACGAATCTTTAGCTATTAGTGCTATTTCGTCAATTTCATTCCGTGGTTGTTTTTGCCGAATAATCTTAATGGATTGATGAATATTCCTGGGTAAGGTCTGGTAATCAATGTTCTGTCGCTATGTCTGCGGCCTGCAAGAATAGAGACAGCCAGGAATTTATTTTCTCTGGCATTATTTCTCATAAATACGACAGAAACGCTGGATATGTTTCAAGATTGACACATTTGAAAGGCAGTGAAATATTGATAATGAAAATAAGACAGGAGTGGACTGGATGATAACATCGTCGCGAAAGGTTGTCCGCTGTATAAGCTGCGAATTGTCCTGTCAGTTATTTCCGGATAACACGGTGCGTTCACAATACTGTGGCAGCGCCTCCTTCGCAGTTTGGCCGGTGGGAAATCATTTCCTGCAACTTGCAGTAGAAAATAAAATATTGTCTGGGAACAAGAATCATTTATTACGCGGATTTATTTTTGTAGATTTTTCGATGTATAACCTGCGCCTGCTTGTCGATCCGCAATGGATTGAACATCTGGCGATGACCAACATGCACATCGTGCTTATCGCGGACCGTAAACTGGAGGCGTTGGCTCACTACTTTTTCGCTCACCACAGTGAAATAAAGGGGATTATTTATTCAGATGACGATGACGCTATATTGCAGGAAAAAATTAACCATCTTTTTTCCGGCAGGCGAGTGAGCAGCAGGCGTGGTAATACCCTGAACACTGTTGAATTCACTTTACTTAACAGACTTATTTCAGGGGTGTGTCTCCGGGAGATAATAAAAACAACCAGCGTTGATGTGAAAAAAATTTACGTTCATAAAATACGATTAGAGAGGAAGTTAGGTACCAGCATTCATAAAATACTCGTTTCTATTTTGTAATTTCAACTTCTTAACATGCCCACATTTAATGGTGTGGAGGATGTTTTACGCCTGAAAGAAAGGGGGCAGTTATGCCATATTTATTGAAACATTCACCTGTCGCCGTTGCGATTTCGCTGGCACTATCGTCAGCGCTATTTACCGCGAATGCTGCAGTTATCGATTTTGCTAATTTACCAGCCACCGGAGCAGTAACGGATTTGCCTGCGGAAATACAGGCGCTGATTCCTGCAACGGCAAACGCGAACTTTAGCAAAAATACCAGCGATCCTAACTATGTCTACCAGTACAGCCCGGGCAATATTCCAGTCTACGGGGATGGGATCACTCTCGAAGGGCCGGGGGCGGAAGCCTTTGAGCACTCCGTGACCGTTATTCAGAACTCCACGTCCGGCAGCCCGGGGGTGATATTTGGTGACGACCTGACTATTCGTACCCAGTCAAAAGCGGCTGCCAATAACGGTAAAGATGTCGACGGTATTCGTACCCACGGTATGAACACGCCGAATAACCCGGTATTTATCATTACCGGCGACCGCACCCACATTTACGTTAATGGCCAAAGCGGCGATGGCATCAATGCCGGGTACAGCTCCTTCAGCCAGGGTTCTCTCGGCTCCGCCAATATTTATGTGGGTGACGATCTCTATATCGAAACCACCGGCAGTACCGGTCGCGGTATTAGCGCCTATGCACTGAATGATGCCTCGAAGGCCAAAAATAACATTGTCGTCGGCGATCGTGCGCATATTGTGACGCGGGGTACCTACGCCGAGGGGATTCGTACCAACCAGAGCGGCTCATCCGTCCGTCTGGGGGATGAGGCCACCATCGAAACATTTGGCACCTCGGCCTACGGCCTGTATGCGGGTTCTGCCTCCAGAATCGAGCTGGGAAAAAAAGCGACCATTACCACCGACGCAGCCAGTGCCTCCGGCGTGTACTCTACCGGCTCGTCAACCATCACCCTTGATGAAGGCGCGACCATCACCACCAACGGTGCCAGCGCGCATGGCATCTACGCTTACACAGCAGCGGTAAATGTGGGAGATAACGTCACCATTGCGGTCAACAGCAGCGAGAAAACCAGCAGCTCCGCCCAGGCACCGCACGGGATGTATGCCTGGTCACGCGGCGTGATAACGCTCGACGGTGGGGCAACCATTACCACCGCAGGCCAGCGCGACCAGGGTAGCTATGCCCTGAACGCCAGCAATGGCGGAATTATTGATGCCTCTGCAGGCGGAAAATTCCTCCTTAACGGCGATATCCTCGCCGCAGGTGGCGTCGCGGCCAACAGTACCCTTCCGGCACAAAACAGTACCATTATGCTGACAATGGGTAACAGCTCGCTGTGGAACGGAGCATCGTACATAGAAAGCAACGCTGCCGGGACCGGTACTCTTGCGCTTACGATGAATGATGCCGTCTGGAATATGCGCGACAGCTCAACGTTGACCAGCCTGACCCTGAACGCGGGCGGCACGATAAATTTCCAGCATGCTGAGGACGCGGCCTGGCAAACCCTGACCATCAACGAGGATTACACAGGCAACGGCGGCAAGCTGGTTTTCAATACCGTGCTGTCTGATGATACCTCTGAAACTGACAGGCTGATTGTTGAAGGAAACACATCCGGTCGTACCGCGGTTGACGTAAACAACATTGGTGGTGCAGGCGCACAAACCGTTGAAGGGATTGAAATAGTCAGCGTTGGCGGCAACTCGGAGGGAACGTTTGAGAAGGCCAGCCGTATCGTAGCGGGGGGTTATGACTATAACGTTGTGCAGAAAGGTAAGAACTGGTTTCTGACCAGCCTGGCTGAACCCGTTGACCCACCAATCGACCCGGTAGATCCTCCTGTTGACCCGGTAGACCCACCGGTCGACCCCGTCGACCCGCCTGTTGACCCGGTGGATCCACCTGTTGACCCTGTCGACCCGCCTGTCGTCCCGGTAGATCCGCCCGTCGACCCGGTGATTCCGCCGCAAGAACCGGTACCGCCACCTGCGCCGCCGAAAAGCGAGCATCAGTATCGCCCAGAATTTGGCAGCTATCAGGCAAACAGCTATGCGGCAAATACGCTGTTTATGACCCGCCTGCACGATCGTCTGGGTGAAACGCAGTACACCGACATGCTCACCGGCGAGCAAAAAGTGACGAGCCTTTGGATGCGAAACGTCGGCGGGCATGCGCGTTTCAACGACGGCAGCGGCCAGCTAAAAACGACAGCCAACCGTTACGTACTGCAGTTGGGTGGCGATATCGCCCAATGGAGCACAGATGGCCTGGACCGCTGGCATCTTGGCCTGATGGCGGGCTACGGTAACAGCCAGAGCCGGAGCGCTTCCAGCCTGACCGGATACCACTCACGTGGCGAAGTGAATGGCTATAGCGTAGGTCTGTACGGTACCTGGTACGCAAACGAAGCCGATAAAAGCGGCACCTACGTTGATAGCTGGGTGCTGTATAACTGGTTTGACAATAAGGTGATGGGGCAGGACCAGGCGACCGAGCGTTATCGCTCCAGCGGCGTAACCGCCTCTGTCGAAGCGGGCTATAGCGTTAAGGCGGGTAAAAGCGGCCGCAACAGTTACTGGATCCAGCCGAAGGCGCAGGCCGTTTGGATGGACGTGCAGGCTGACGACCATCGCGAGCGTAACGGCACGCGGGTGAAAGACGAAACCCAGGGCAACCTGATGACGCGTCTCGGCGTGAAGGCCTATATCAGCGGACATAACGCGATGGATGACGCTAAATCACGCACCTTACAGCCGTTTATTGAAGCGAACTGGATCCACAATACCCAGACCACGCGTATCCGCATGGATGACGTCAGCAATGAGATGCGCGGTACGCGCAATATTGGTGAGTTAAAGACGGGCGTAGAGGGGCAGATTACCCCGCAGCTTAGCGTCTGGGGCAATGTGGCACAGCAGATTGGCGATAAAGGCTACAGCGATACGCAGGGAATGCTGGGGATAAAATACAGCTTCAAATAACAAAAAAGCCGCTGAGAAATCAGCGGCTTTTTGCTTCAGGCGATATCATCGCTGGTACAGGCCAGCACCGTTTCAACCTTGCTGGATTTCAGATGATTTTGCAGCGCCGAGCCGGGCATCTCATCGGTGAAAAGAGCCGTTGTCTGCGCCACGTTGCCAATTTCCACCGCGGCGGATGCGTTAAATTTCGTATGATCGGCCGCCAGCAAAATGTGGCGAGAGTGGGCCATCATGGTTTTCACCACGCTGGCTTCATTCACGTCAAACTCCATCATCGCGCCGTCGTGCTCAATCGCACCGACGCTGGTCACGAGATAGTCCGCCCGAAAACCAGACACAAACGCCGTCGCCGCAGGCCCGATAATGCCGCCGTTGTGCGGGCGCAGCGTGCCGCCCGGCACCATCACTTCAAAGCGCGGGTTCTTATACAGAATATGCGCCACCCGCAGGCTGTTGGTGATGATGCGCAGATGATTATGGTTAAGCAGCGCCCGGGCAACGTGCTCTACGGTCGTGCCGATGGTGATGAAAATAGTTGAGCCGTCGGGAATATAGTCCGCAATCGCCTCGGCAATCGCCCGCTTCTCTTCGGTAAGCGACACTTCGCGCTGTTCGAACGCCGTGTTCACCACGCTGGATGCCCTGCCCGCGCCGCCGTGATGGCGCGTGATCAGCCCCTGCTCGCTGAGCTTACGGATATCCCGGCGCACCGTTTGCGTCGACACGTCCAGCAGCTGCGCCAGTTCATCAATGTTCATATAGCCGCGATCGGCAATCAGCATTAGCAGCTGATCGTGACGCGGGTTGCCGGTCAGTTCGGTAAGGCTCATGGGCTGTCCTCTGAAAACCATCACGCCCCGCATTTTATACAAAAAGTGACAAAAAAGAGCGGGTTTGATCACAGTCGGGTATACCCGCGCGCCCGCCGGGCTTTGTGCATTTCAGGGCTGCGACGGCGCTGGCAAAACGCACGGCGTCTGCGGCGGTGGATTGCTGTCCCAGGCTGAACGCCAGCGCGCCGTGGAAAACGTCGCCCGCGCCGGTGGTATCCACCACCTTCACCTCAAAGCCGGATTGATGACACAAGGCGCTGTTTTCCAGCCAGTAGCAGCCGTCTCGCCCCTGAGTGACATACACATGTCCATTTGTGAGCATTTGTGCTTTTTTAAGAGCATCTTCTGCTTTATCCAACTGAGTTAGTCGCCGCAGGCCCGGCGCGGAGAAGGCCGCGTGGTCGCTTAAGGCTATCAGCTCCGCGATGTCCTGCGGGGTAACGTCGGCATCAAGCAAAGTAGGAACGCCCTGCTGACGGGCCAGGGTAAACGCCTGTTTTGCCCCGTCATGCCAGCGCACGTCTGCTAAGACAATATCCCACTGGGAAAAGTCGATTTCATGCAGCCAGTCTGCCTCGGCGGGCAGATCGGGGCTGGGGTAGTTGGCAATCACTCGTTCTCCGCCTGCGTCCACCAGCACCGCCGATTGTGACGATCGGGCACCTTTAAACACGCGTGTATAGCGGGTGTTCACCCCCAGGGATTCCAGCTCCGCCAGCAGCCGTCTGCCGGTATCGTCGTCCCCCACCCGGCCAATAAAATCCACTTCCGCGCCCAGTTTCGCCGCCGCCACAGCCGCAGTTGCCGCCGGGCCGCCCCCCACTTCCGTATAGTCCTTTGCGACATATTTCCCACCTTCCTTTGGTAAATCATCGAGATACCAGATGCGATCCAGCACGGTAATGCCGACACAAACGATGCGAGTCATGGTGATTCCTTCTGCGATTTCTGATGCCTTCATTTTAATTTCACCAAATGTTTAAAAAGTGACCCGTGTCAATTTTTTGACTATAAATTACAAATACGATCAAAAAAAGACAACACAAACGCGCAAAAATTGACACGATGTGACAGGAGAGAGGCATGTCAGCAATCGCATTTATCGGTTTAGGGCAGATGGGCGCGCCAATGGCGAAGAATCTGTTGAATCAAGGCCACCAGCTTAACGTGTTTGACGTGAACCCGCAGGCGGTTCAGGCGCTGGTAGAGAGCGGCGCACGGGCGGCGGCTACGCCTGCTCAGGCCGCAACGGACGCCGAATTCGTCATTACCATGCTGCCAAACGGCGACCTGGTGCGCAGCGTGCTGTTCGGCGAGCACGGCGTGTGCGAAGGGTTATCCCGCGACGCGCTGGTGATTGATATGTCCACCATCCACCCGCTGCAAACCGACGCGCTGATCCGTGACATGGCTGAACGCGGCTTCAGCCTGATGGACGTGCCCGTGGGACGCACGTCCGACCATGCCATCGCCGGCACGCTGCTTCTGCTGGCGGGCGGCACCGCGCAGCAGGTGGAACGCGCCACCCCCGTCTTAATGGCGATGGGCAATGAGCTGATTAACGCCGGCGGGCCGGGCATGGGCATCCGCGTAAAGCTCATCAATAACTACATGAGCATCGCCCTGAACGCGCTTTCCGCCGAGGCGGCCGTGCTATGTGAAGCGCTTGGCCTCTCCTTTGACGTGGCGCTGAAGGTGATGAACGGCACGCCGGCGGGTAAAGGCCACTTCACCACCTCATGGCCGAACAAGGTGCTGAAAGGCGATCTTTCCCCGGCCTTCATGATCGACCTTGCGCATAAAGATCTGGGGATCGCCCTGGACGTGGCTAACCAGCTCCACGTTCCGATGCCGCTGGGCGCGGCGTCCCGCGAAGTTTACAACCAGGCTCGCGCCGCCGGGCGCGGGCGCGAAGACTGGACGGCCATTCTAGAACAGGTTCGCGCATATGCCGGGCTGAAAAAATCACACTGATACGAAAGGACTGAGGAATGACGATGTACACCCTGAAAGATATCACCCGACCTTCCGGCGGTTTTGCAATGCTGGCCGTGGATCAGCGCGAAGCGATGCGCCTGATGTTTGCCGCCGCAGGCGCGCCGGTGCCGGTAACCGACCAGCACCTGACGGATTTTAAGGTCAACGCGGCGAAGATTCTGTCGCCGTACGCCTCTGCCATTCTCGTCGACCAGCAGTTCTGCTATCGCCAGATTGTGGAGCAGCAGGCCGTAGCCAACAGCTGCGCGATGATTGTGGCGGCCGACGAGTTTATTCCGGGGAACGGTATTCCGGTCGACAGCGTGGTGATCGACAAAAGCATCGACGCGCAGGCGGTCAAACGCGACGGCGGCAAGGCGCTCAAGCTGCTGGTGCTGTGGCGTAGCGATGAAGATCCGCAGCAGCGCCTGGAGATGGTGAAAGCGTTCAATACGCTGTGCCACGACAACGGGCTGCTGAGCATTATCGAGCCTGTGGTGCGTCCGCCGCGTCACGGAGCCGAATTTAACCGCGAACAGGCGATTATCGATGCGGCTAAAGAGCTGGGCGACAGCGGTGCCGACCTCTACAAGGTGGAGATGCCGCTGTTTGGTAAGGGCACGCAGCAGGAACTGCTGGCGGCCTCGCAGAAGCTGAACGAGAACATCGCCATGCCGTGGGTGATCCTCTCCTCCGGTGTGGACGATAAGCTGTTCCCGCGCGCCGTGAGCGTGGCGATGCAGGCTGGGGCATCGGGCTTTTTAGCCGGTCGCGCCGTCTGGTCATCGGTGATTGGCCTGCCGGATACCGACCTGATGCTGCGTGATATTTCCGTACCAAAACTTCAGCGTCTGGGTGAGATCGTCGACGAAATGATGGCTCGCCGTTAAGAAAGGACCCGAACATGAAATGGTTTAACACCCTGAGCCACAACCGCTGGCTCGAACAAGAGACCGACCGCATTCTCGATTTCGGCAAAAACGCCGCCGTACCGACCGGCTTTGGCTGGCTGGGCAATAACGGGCAGGTTCGCAGCGATATGGGCACCCATCTGTGGATCACCGCCCGCATGCTTCACGTGTACGCGGTGGCGGCGAACATGGGCCGTCCCGGCGCGTATGCCCTGGTTGAACACGGCATCAATGCCCTCAACGGCCCGCTGCGCGACAAACAGCACGGCGGCTGGTACGCCTGTGTAAACGATGAAGGCGTCATTGATGCCTCCAAGCAGGGTTATCAGCACTTCTTCGTCCTGCTGGGCGCGGCGAGCGCCGTCACCACCGGACACCCGCAGGCACGCAAGCTGCTGGACGATGCCATCGAGGTGATTGAGCGCTACTTCTGGAGCGAACAGGAGCAGATGTGCCTCGAGTCCTGGGATGAAGCCTTCAGCAAAACGGAAGATTACCGCGGCGGTAACGCCAACATGCACGCCGTGGAAGCCTTCCTGATTGTCTATGACGTAACCCATGACCGTAAGTGGCTCGACCGCGCCCTGCGCATCGCCTCGGTGATTATTCACGACGTGGCGCGCAAAGGTGAGTATCGCGTTAACGAGCATTTCGACACCGACTGGAACCCGATCCGCGATTACAACATCGATAACCCTGCTCACCGCTTCCGCGCCTACGGCGGCACGCCGGGGCACTGGATTGAGTGGGGCCGCCTGATGCTGCACCTGCGCGCCGCGCTGGAAGCGCGCTTTGAAACTCCACCTGAATGGCTGCTGGAAGATGCGAAAGGCCTGTTCCACGCCACCATCCGCGACGCCTGGGCACCCGACGGCGCCGACGGGTTTGTCTACTCCGTGGGCTGGGACGGCAAGCCTATCGTTCGCGAACGCGTGCGCTGGCCAATCGTCGAGGCGATGGGCACGGCCTATGCCCTCTATACCGTGACCGGCGAAGCGCAGTACGAAGCCTGGTATCAGAAGTGGTGGGATTACTGCATCAAGTACCTGATGGATTACGAAAACGGTTCCTGGTGGCAGGAGCTGGACACCAATAACGAAGTGACCACCAAAGTCTGGGACGGCAAGCAGGATATTTACCATCTGCTGCACTGCCTGGTGATCCCCCGCCTGCCGCTGGCGCCGGGCTTAGCGCCTGCCGTCGCCGCCGGATTGCTGGATAGCCAGGCCAAATAATAAAGACGGAGTTTTTATGCGTACCCTACACAATATTGACCTGAAAAATAACGAACGTGGCTTCACCCTGCGCTGGCAGGATCGCCTGATTTTATCCCACTCCGAAGAAGCGCCTTGCCTGTGGATCGGAGCAGGCGAAGCCGATATCGAGATGTTTCGCGGCAATTTCAGCATTAAAGACAAGCTCAACGAAAAGATTGCCCTGACGGACGCGACCGTCTCGCAGCAAAGCGCGGGCTGGGCCATCCGCTTTACACGCGGCGACGCGGTAAGCGCGACCCTGCTGGTGGGCGTGGATGCGGAAGGCCGTCTGGAGCTGAAGCTGAAAAATGATGCCGCCAGCCATAACCGCATCTGGCTGCGGCTGGCGGCGCAGCCGGAAGATCATATCTACGGCTGCGGCGAGCAGTTCTCGTACTTCGATCTGCGCGGCAAGCCGTTCCCGCTGTGGACCAGCGAGCAGGGCGTGGGCCGCAACAAGCAGACCTACGTCACCTGGCAGGCCGACTGCAAAGAGAACGCGGGCGGCGATTACTACTGGACCTTCTTTCCGCAGCCTACCTTCGTGAGCACCCAGAAGTACTACTGCCACGTGGATAACAGCTGCTACATGAACTTTGACTTCAGCGCGCCGGATTTCCACGAGCTGGCGTTCTGGGAAGATAACGCCACGCTGCGCTTCGAATGTGCACAAACCTACGTCGATCTGCTGGAAAAACTGACCGGCCTGCTGGGACGTCAGCCTGAGCTGCCGGACTGGGTGTACGACGGCGTGACGCTGGGCATACAGGGCGGCACCGAGGTGTGCCAGCAGAAGCTCGACGCCATGCGCGAGGGCGGCGTGAAGGTAAACGGCATCTGGGCGCAGGACTGGTCCGGCATCCGCATGACCTCCTTCGGCAAACGCGTGATGTGGAACTGGAAGTGGAACAGCGAACTCTATCCGCAGCTTGATGAACGGATTGCGAAGTGGAAACAGGAAGGGGTGCAGTTCCTCTCCTATATCAACCCGTACGTCGCCAGTGATAAAGATCTCTGCGAAGAGGCGGCGAAACGCGGCTATCTGACCAAAAACGCCAACGGTGAGGACTACCACGTTGAATTCGGCGAGTTCTACGCGGGCGTTATCGACCTGACCAACCCGGAAGCCTACGGCTGGTACAAAGAGGTCATTAAAAAGAACCTGATCGAACTGGGCTGCGGCGGCTGGATGGCCGATTTCGGGGAATATTTGCCGACCGATACCTTCCTGCACAACGGCGTGAGCGCGGAGATCATGCATAACGCCTGGCCTGCCCTGTGGGCGAAATGTAACTACGAGGCGCTTCAGGAGACCGGCAAACTCGGCGAGATCCTGTTCTTCATGCGCGCGGGCTACACCGGCAGCCAGAAGCACTCGGTGATGATGTGGGCGGGGGATCAGAACGTCGACTGGAGCCTGGATGACGGCCTGGCGTCCGTCATCCCTGCGGCGCTGTCGCTGGCGATGACCGGGCACGGCCTGCACCACAGCGACATCGGCGGCTATACCACCCTGTTCGAGATGAAGCGCAGCAAGGAGCTGCTGCTGCGCTGGTGCGACTTCAGCGCCTTTACGCCGATGATGCGTACCCACGAGGGCAACCGCCCTGGCGACAACTGGCAGTTCGACGGCGATGCGGAAACCATCGCGCACTTCGCGCGCATGACCACCGTGTTCACCACCCTGAAGCCGTACATCAAAGCTGCGGTTGCGCAGAACGCGAAAAGCGGCCTGCCGGTGATGCGTCCGCTGTTCCTGCACTATGAGGACGACGCGCGCGCCTACACGCTGAAATACCAGTACCTGTTTGGCCGCGATCTGCTGGTGGCACCGGTTCATGAAGAGGGCCGCCGGGACTGGTCGCTCTATCTGCCGCAGGACAGCTGGGTCAATGCGTGGACAGGGGACATCTGCCAGGGCGGTGACGTGACCGTTGATGCCCCGATCGGCAAGCCGCCGGTCTTCTATCGCCAGCACAGCGAATGGGCAGATTTGTTTAGCACCTTACGTGATATCTGATAAGGCTCGCCCGCAGGGAAACCTGCGGGCAGACGGAGAACAATAATGAGTCAACATACTTCCGATCCGGCAACCCTACGCCTGCCGTTTAAAGAAAAACTCGCCTACGGGATGGGCGATCTCGGCTCTAACATCCTGCTGGATATCGGCACGCTCTATTTGCTGAAGTTTTACACCGACGTGCTGGGGCTGCCCGGCACCTACGGCGGGATTATCTTCCTGATTGCGAAGTTTTTTACCGCCTTCACCGATATGGGCACCGGTATCATGCTCGACTCCCGACGCAAGATTGGCCCGAAAGGGAAATTCCGCCCGTTCGTGCTGTATGCCGCCTTCCCGGTGACCTTACTGGCAATTGCCAACTTCGTCGGTACGCCATTTGAGATGACCGGCAAAACGGTGATAGCAACGGTGCTGTTCATGCTGTACGGCCTGTTCTTCAGCATGATGAACTGCTCTTACGGCGCGATGGTGCCCGCCATCACCAAAAACCCGGACGAGCGCGCCTCGCTGGCGGCCTGGCGTCAGGGCGGCGCCACGCTCGGCCTGCTGCTCTGTACGGTGGGCTTTGTCCCGGTGATGAACCTGATTGAGGGTAACGACCAGCTTGGCTACATCTTTGCCGCCACTCTCTTCTCGCTGTTCGGGCTGTTCTTTATGTGGTGGTGCTATAAGGGCGTCACCGAGCGTTACGTCGAGACGCAGCCTGCTAACCCGGCGCAAAAGCCGGGGCTGTTGCAGTCGTTTCGCGCCATTGCCGGGAACCGTCCGCTGTTTATCCTGTGTATCGCGAACCTGTGCACGCTGGGCGCGTTTAACGTTAAGCTCGCCATTCAGGTCTACTACACGCAGTACGTGCTGAACGACCCGATCCTGCTGTCGTACATGGGCTTCTTCAGCATGGGCTGTATTTTTATCGGCGTCTTTATGATGCCCGGCGCGGTGCGGCGCTTCGGCAAGAAAAAGGTCTACATCAGCGGGCTGGCAATTTGGGTGGCGGGCGACCTGCTCAACTACTTCTTCGGCGGCGGCTCGGTGAGCTTTGTGGCGTTTTCCTGCCTGGCGTTCTTCGGCTCCGCGTTCGTGAACAGTCTGAACTGGGCGCTAGTGTCCGATACCGTGGAATACGGCGAGTGGCGCACCGGCGTGCGCTCCGAAGGGACGGTCTACACCGGCTTTACCTTCTTCAGAAAGGTATCCCAGGCGCTGGCCGGCTTCTTCCCGGGGATCATGCTCACCCAGATCGGCTACGTACCGAACGTGGTGCAGTCCGCCGGGACGGTTGAAGGGCTGCGGCAGCTGATATTTATCTACCCGAGCCTGCTGGCGGTCATCACCATCGTGGCGATGGGCTGCTTCTACAACCTCAACGAGAAGATGTATGTGCGCATCGTGGAAGAGATCGAACTGCGCAAACGTACGGCCTAAATGACGTGATAGAGCGCCCGGCGGGGCGCTCTGAGGATCGACCATGACACACAATACTGATCCGTTAACCCTGAAATTGAGCCTGCGAGAAAAGTGCGCCTACGGGATGGGCGATTTTGGCTCGAACCTTATGCTGTGTATTGGCACGCTGTACCTGCTGAAGTTTTATACCGATGAACTGGGCATGCCCGCGTTCTACGGCGGCATTATTTTCCTGGTGGCGAAGTTTTTCACCGCGTTTACCGACATGCTGACCGGGGTGCTGCTGGACTCCCGGCGAAACATCGGCGCTCGAGGAAAATTCCGGCCATTCATTTTGTATGCCTCCGTGCCGGTGGCGCTGGTCGCGACGGCGCAGTTTATGGCCAACGACTTTAGCCTGACGGTCAAAACGGCGCTCGCCACCGTGCTCTTCATGATGTTTGGGCTCTGCTACAGCCTGATGAACTGCGCCTACGGTGCGATGGTGCCGGCCATCACCAAAAACCCGAACGAGCGCGCGCAGCTTGCCGCGTGGCGTCAGGGCGGCGCCACGGTGGGGCTGTTGCTCTGCACCGTCGGCTTTATGCCCATTCAGGCGCTGTTCATCCACCAGCCCTCCCTCGGCTATCTGGTGGCTGCGCTGGTGTTCGTCACCGGCGGCCTGTTCTGCATGTGGTGGTGCTACAGCGGGGTGAAAGAGCGCTACGTCGAGATAACGCCCGATCACCATAAGCCCGGCATTCTGAAATCGTTCTGCGCGATTTTTCGCAATCCGCCGCTGCTGGTGCTGTGCATTGCCAACCTGTGTACTCTCGCCGCGTTTAACATCAAGCTGGCGATTCAGGTCTATTACACCCAGTACGTGCTGAACGACCTGCATCTGCTGTCGTGGATGGGCTTTTTCAGCATGGGCTGCATTCTGATTGGCGTGTTTCTGGTACCCGGCGCGGTGAAGCGCTTTGGCAAGAAGCCGGTCTATCTGGGCGGGCTGGCGCTGTGGGCGGTGGGAGACGTGCTGAACTTCTTCTGGGGAACCAGCTCCCTGCTGTTCGTGCTGTTTTCCTGCATGGCCTTTTTCGGCACCGCGTTTGTGAACAGCCTGAACTGGGCGCTGGTGCCGGATACCGTTGATTACGGCGAGTGGAAAACCGGCATTCGCGCCGAGGGATCGGTTTACACCGGCTACACCTTCTCGCGCAAAATCTCCGCCGCTCTCGCCGGCTTCCTGCCCGGCATCATGCTGACCCAGATCGGCTACGTTCCTCATGCGGTGCAGAGCGCGGGCACGCTGCTGGGTTTGCGTCAGCTTATTTTCCTCTGGCCGTGCGGCCTGGCAATCGTCGCCGCCGTGACCATGGGGCTGTTTTATAAACTCAACGAAGCGCGCTTCGCCTTTATTATCGAGGAGATTGGAAAACGGAAAAAACAGTCAGCGAATACCCCTGAGATAACACCCAACAATAAAGCGTCAGCAGTCACTTTATAACAATAATTCGGCCAGTATTTCCTTCCTGTTCATCAGGAGGGAGGCCTTTCTGTACCTGATACATGGACAAATTATGAAAAGAATCATCACTGTACTGATCGTGTCGTCTGTGTCCTGCCCGGTATTCGCCGGGGCCTATGTCGAAACCCGTGAAGCCTACAATACGGCCTCTGAGCTGCACGAAGTGATCCTGCGTGCCGGCTATAACTTCGATATGGGCGCGGGGTTGATGTTCACCAACGCCTACAACGTGGGGAGGTGGGATGAGCTCAAGCACAGCTATAACGAAATAGAGGGGTGGTATCCGCTCTTTAAACCGACGGACAAACTCACCTTCCAGCCGGGCGGGTTGATCAACGACAGCAGCGCCGGTTCGGGTGGCGCGGTTTATTTAGATACCAACTATAAATTCACGGACGGGTTTAATCTGACGTTCCGCTATCGCTATAACCATAACAATTACGATACGCCGGACTATAACGGGCAGATGGATAAGAACGACACGCACGAATTTGCCAACTACTGGAATTTCAAGGTGACCGATGCGTTTTTCTATACCTTTGAGCCGCACTTTTTCCAGCGGATAAATGATTACCACAGCAAAAATGGCAAAGACCATCACTGGGAAATTACCAACAAGTTCAGCTATAAGATCGACAGAAACTGGCTGCCGTACCTCGAACTCCAGTGGCTGGACAGATGGAATGATTACAACCGCGAGCAGTACAGGATCCGCCTGGGGTTACGTTATTCGTTCTAATAAAAAAGCCGCTGATTTCTCAGCGGCTTTTTTTACTACGGATTGACCGTATTAGTCTTCTTTCGCACCGCGCATAGCACGTTTACGATCGTTCTCGGTCAGGTGACGTTTACGGATACGAATTGACTGTGGAGTCACTTCTACCAGTTCGTCATCATCAATGAACTCCAGAGCCTGCTCCAGGGTCATCTTGATCGGTGGAACCAGAACCGTTGCTTCGTCAGTACCGGACGCACGCATGTTGGTCAGCTTCTTACCGGTCAGGCAGTTTACCGTCAGGTCGTTAGAACGGCTGTGAATACCGATGATCTGGCCTTCGTAAACTTCAGCACCGTGACCCAGGAACAGCTTACCGCGATCCTGCAGACCGAACAGCGCAAACGCAACCGCTTTACCCTGACCGTTGGAGATCAGTACGCCGTTGTTACGCTGGCCCACTTCGCCCGGACGAACGTCGTCGTAGTGGCTGAAGGTGGAGTACAGCAGGCCGGTACCGGAGGTCATGGTCATGAACTCAGAACGGAAGCCGATCAGGCCACGGCTTGGGATCACGTAGTCGAGACGTACGCGGCCTTTGCCGTCTGGATTCATGTTTTTCAGGTCGCCTTTACGCTCGCCCAGTGCCTGCATCACAGAACCCTGGTGCTGCTCTTCTACGTCCAGCGTTACGTTTTCGAACGGCTCTTGTTTACGGCCATCGATTTCACGGAAGATTACTTTCGGACGGGAAACCGCCATCTCGAAACCTTCACGACGCATGTTTTCGATCAGAACAGACAGGTGCAGCTCACCACGACCGGAAACGCGGAATGCGTCAGCGTCTTCGGTTTCTTCAACGCGCAGCGCAACGTTGTGCACCAGCTCTTTGTTCAGGCGGTCAAGGATCTGACGAGAGGTAACGAACTTACCTTCTTTACCACAGAACGGAGAGGTGTTGACGTTGAAGAACATGGATACGGTTGGTTCATCAACGGACAGGGCTGGCAGCGCTTCGACGTTCTGCGGATCGCAGATGGTGTCGGAGATGTTCAGTTCACCCAGACCGGTGATCGCGATGATGTCGCCCGCTTCAGCGATGTCGCTCTCGATACGCTCAAGACCCAGGTGAGTCAGGACTTTACCGACTTTACCGTTACGGGTTTTGCCTTCGCTATCGATGATAGTGACCTGCTGGTTAGGCTTCACTTTACCGCGCTTGATACGGCCAATGCCGATTACGCCAACGTAGTTGTTGTAGTCGAGCTGGGAGATCTGCATCTGCAGGGTGCCTTCCAGGTCAACGTTTGGCGCAGGAACACGGTCAACAATCGCCTGATACAGCGGGGTCATGTCTTCAGCCATGTCTTCGTGGTCCAGACCTGCGATACCGTTCAGCGCAGAGGCGTAAACGATAGGGAAGTCCAGCTGCTCGTCGGTCGCGTCGAGGTTAACGAACAGGTCGAAGACCTGGTCAACAACCCAGTCAGGACGCGCGCCAGGGCGGTCAACTTTGTTGATAACAACGATTGGCTTCAGACCATGGGCAAAAGCTTTTTTGGTCACGAAGCGCGTCTGTGGCATTGGGCCATCCATTGCGTCAACGACCAGCAGAACGGAGTCTACCATGGACATTACACGTTCAACTTCACCACCGAAGTCGGCGTGCCCTGGGGTATCAACGATGTTGATACGGTAGTCATTCCATTTAATCGCGGTGTTTTTCGCGAGGATGGTAATCCCACGCTCTTTCTCCAAATCGTTGGAGTCCATCACGCGTTCTTGGGTTTCGGCACGCGCATCAAACGTACCGGATTGCTGCAGCAGCTTATCAACCAGGGTAGTTTTACCATGGTCAACGTGCGCGATGATGGCGATGTTACGCAAATTTTCGATCACAACTTTGCCTCAGGCATTTAGAAATAGCGCGTTATTGTACACGGATTAATCGCACTACAAAACAGGATCACAAACATCCCCCGCAAACAAGTATTGCAGAGATGCTTTGTGATCGCTTTCACGGAGCGGTAAAAGGGCACTTTAACGTAAATTGCACCAATATGGTGCTTAATGTTCACATTGAAGCACTATACTGGTGCAACAAATCCATCATGGTGCAGCCCTTTTGCACTATGGTGCGCATGATAACGCCTTTTTGGGGTGTTTTAAAAGTTGGCACAGATTTCGCTTTATAAAAAATACATGGCAACAGCCAGTACCAACAGAAATTGAAGACCTCGTTACCACGACGACAATGACCAATCTGGAGAGTTAAGTATGTCCGCTGAACACGTTTTGACGATGCTGAACGAACATGAAGTGAAGTTTGTTGATCTGCGCTTCACCGATACCAAAGGTAAAGAACAGCACGTCACAATCCCTGCTCATCAGGTGAACGCCGAATTCTTTGAAGAAGGCAAAATGTTTGACGGCTCCTCCATTGGTGGCTGGAAAGGCATTAACGAATCCGACATGGTTCTGATGCCAGACGCAACCACTGCGGTCATTGATCCGTTCTTCGAAGAACCAACCCTGATCATCCGCTGCGACATCCTCGAGCCAGGCACGCTGCAGGGCTACGACCGCGACCCACGTTCTATCGCTAAACGCGCTGAAGAGTACCTGCGTTCCACCGGCATCGCGGACACCGTTCTGTTCGGGCCAGAGCCAGAGTTCTTCCTGTTCGACGACATCCGCTTCGGTGCCTCTATTTCTGGCTCCCACGTGGCTATCGACGACATCGAAGGCGCATGGAACTCTTCCACCAAATACGAAGGTGGTAACAAAGGTCACCGTCCTGGTGTGAAAGGCGGTTACTTCCCGGTTCCTCCGGTCGACTCTGCGCAGGACATCCGTTCCACCATGTGCCTGGTGATGGAAGAGATGGGCCTGGTTGTTGAAGCGCACCACCACGAAGTGGCGACTGCGGGTCAGAACGAAGTGGCAACCCGCTTCAACACCATGACCAAAAAAGCGGACGAAATTCAGATCTACAAATACGTTGTGCACAACGTTGCGCACCGTTTCGGTAAAACCGCGACCTTCATGCCAAAACCAATGTTTGGCGACAACGGTTCCGGTATGCACTGCCACATGTCTCTGTCCAAGAACGGTACCAACCTGTTCTCTGGCGACAAATATGCTGGTCTGTCCGAGCAGGCGCTGTATTACATCGGTGGTGTTATCAAACACGCTAAAGCGATCAACGCCCTGGCGAACCCAACCACTAACTCCTACAAGCGTCTGGTCCCGGGCTACGAAGCGCCAGTTATGCTGGCCTACTCTGCGCGTAACCGTTCTGCTTCCATCCGTATCCCGGTGGTGGCGTCTCCAAAAGCGCGTCGTATCGAAGTGCGCTTCCCGGACCCAGCGGCTAACCCATACCTGTGCTTCGCAGCGCTGCTGATGGCCGGTCTGGACGGTATCAAGAACAAGATCCACCCAGGCGAAGCGATGGACAAAAACCTGTACGATCTGCCGCCAGAAGAAGCGAAAGAGATCCCACAGGTTGCTGGCTCTCTGGAAGAAGCCCTGCAGGCGCTGGATGCAGACCGCGAGTTCCTGACTGCGGGTGGCGTATTCACTGACGACGCTATCGATGCTTACATCGCCCTGCGTACTGAAGAGAATGACCGCGTGCGTATGACTCCACATCCGGTTGAGTTCGAACTGTACTACAGCGTTTAATTTAGTTGTTTTACCCGGCGTCAAAAGCGCCGGGGGTAGTTGCCGTGGAAACTTTTAGCCCATCTCCGGATGGGCTTTTTTCTCCACCAACAACCTGATCTCACGCGCTTTTTACGCCGAAACCGCTATACTGCACTAAAACAGTGCAACGACTCCAGGAGACTGCTGAATGGCAACTGGCACGCTGCCCGATGCTGGGCAGATCCTCAATTCTTTGATTAACAGCATCCTGCTGGTCGACGACGAGCTGGCCGTCCATTACGCCAACCCGGCGGCGCAACAGCTGCTCGCCCAGAGTTCACGGAAACTGTTTGGCACCCCGCTTCCTGAGTTGTTGAGCTATTTCTCGCTGAATATTGGCCTGATGCAGGAAAGTTTGCAGGCCGGTCAGGGGTTCACCGATAACGAAGTCACGCTGGTGATCGACGGGCGCTCACATATTCTTTCCCTTACCGCGCAACGTTTGCCGGAAGGACTGATCCTGCTAGAAATGGCGCCGATGGATAATCAGCGTCGCCTGAGCCAGGAGCAGCTTCAGCATGCGCAGCAAATTGCCGCCCGTGACCTGGTGCGCGGTCTGGCGCATGAAATCAAAAACCCGCTGGGTGGGTTACGCGGCGCGGCGCAGCTTCTGACCAAAGCCCTGCCCGACCCTGCGCTGGCGGAATATACCAACGTCATCATTGAGCAGGCGGACCGCCTGCGTAACCTGGTCGATCGCCTGCTCGGGCCGCAGCAGCCGGGTATGCACGTTTCAGAAAGCATTCATAAAGTCGCTGAACGGGTGGTGAAGCTCGTCTCTATGGAGCTGCCGGAGAACGTCACGCTGGTGCGTGATTACGACCCAAGCCTGCCGGAACTGGCGCATGACCCGGACCAGATTGAGCAGGTTCTGCTGAATATTGTGCGCAATGCTCTGCAGGCGCTGGGGCCGGAAGGCGGCGAGATTATTTTACGCACCCGCACCGCCTTCCAGCTTACGCTGCACGGCGTGCGCTATCGTCTGGCGGCACGCATCGACGTTGAGGATAACGGGCCTGGCATTCCTTCGCATCTGCAGGACACCCTGTTCTACCCAATGGTAAGCGGGCGCGAAGGCGGTACGGGACTGGGCTTATCTATCGCCCGCAGCTTGATCGATCAGCACTCCGGAAAAATTGAATTTACCAGTTGGCCGGGACATACCGAGTTTTCGGTTTTCCTGCCGATTAAAAAATAAAGGTGACGTTTATGCAACGAGGGATAGTCTGGGTAGTCGATGACGATAGCTCCATCCGTTGGGTGCTTGAACGCGCGCTCACAGGGGCAGGTTTAAGCTGCACGACGTTTGAGAGCGGCAGCGAGGTGCTCGACGCACTCACCACCAAAACGCCGGACGTTCTGCTGTCGGATATTCGCATGCCGGGCATGGACGGACTGGCGCTGTTAAAGCAGATCAAACAGCGCCATCCTATGCTTCCGGTCATCATAATGACGGCTCATTCCGACCTGGATGCCGCGGTGAGCGCCTATCAGCAAGGGGCATTCGATTATCTGCCCAAACCGTTCGATATCGACGAAGCGGTGGCGCTGGTTGAGCGCGCGATTAGCCACTATCAGGAGCAACAACAGCCGCGCCACGCGCCCGATTTTGGTCCAACCACCGACATCATCGGCGAAGCGCCGGCGATGCAGGACGTGTTTCGCATTATTGGCCGTCTGTCCCGCTCGTCCATCAGCGTGTTGATTAACGGGGAATCGGGTACAGGTAAAGAGCTGGTGGCGCATGCGTTACATCGCCACAGCCCGCGGGCAAAAGCGCCGTTTATCGCCCTCAATATGGCGGCGATCCCGAAGGATTTGATTGAGTCCGAGCTGTTCGGCCACGAAAAAGGGGCGTTTACCGGCGCGAATACCATTCGCCAGGGGCGCTTTGAGCAGGCTGACGGCGGCACGCTGTTCCTGGACGAGATCGGCGATATGCCGCTGGACGTTCAAACTCGCCTGCTGCGCGTGCTGGCCGACGGGCAGTTTTACCGCGTGGGCGGCTATGCGCCGGTGAAGGTGGACGTGCGCATTATCGCCGCGACACACCAGAACCTGGAGCTGCGCGTGCAGGAGGGCAAATTCCGTGAGGATTTATTCCATCGCCTGAATGTGATCCGCGTCCACCTGCCGCCGTTGCGCGAGCGTCGGGAAGATATCCCGCGCCTGGCGCGTCATTTCCTGCAGGTGGCGGCCCGCGAGCTGGGCGTGGAAGCCAAGCAGCTTCATCCGGAAACCGATGCCGCGCTCACCCGTCTGGCGTGGCCGGGCAACGTACGCCAGCTGGAAAACACCTGCCGCTGGCTGACCGTGATGGCCGCCGGCCAGGAAGTGTTGATTCAGGATCTCCCTGCCGAACTGTTTGAGGCCACCGCGCCCGAAAGCAGCACCGGGCACGCGCTGCCGGACAGCTGGGCAACGCTGCTGGCGCAGTGGGCCGACCGCGCGCTGCGTTCCGGTCATCAAAACCTGCTGTCTGAGGCTCAGCCAGAGATGGAGCGTACGCTGTTGACCACCGCGCTTCGTCATACGCAGGGCCATAAGCAGGAAGCCGCGCGCCTGCTGGGATGGGGACGTAATACCCTGACGCGCAAGCTGAAAGAGCTGGGAATGGAGTGATCGTACACCGCTGTGTAAAGGTTATTAATTGAGCGCAAATTGCCGTTATTTTGCGCTTTACTGTTCCGATGAGTTTTGTATGATCGTGCCCGGAAATTGGGGGAATCATCATGCTGGAATCATTAGTGACTTTACTGTCGAGCGGAGCAGCTGAAAGCCACACGCCGCAAACCGCTGTTGCTGCGGTATTATGTGCGGCGCTGGTTGGGCTGTTTAGCTAGCAGGTTGAAATGTAAAAGCCGGGTAGCGGCTTCGCCTTACCCGGCTTTGCGCCTTAAATCACCCGTGAAAACTGCTGCATACGCGCCTTCTGGCGCAGATACGCGTCAAAGCACATGCAGATATTACGGATCAACAGACGCCCTTTCGGCGTGACCTCAATCGCGTTTTCCGACACATCCACCAGCCCGTCTTTCGCCAGCGGCGCAATCAGCTTCAGGTCTTCCGCAAAATATTCGCTGAATGTCAGATCCCACTGTGCTTCCACGTCGCTAAAGTCGAGACGGAAGTTGCAGATAAGCGCCTTAATCACATCACGACGAATGCAGTCGTCACGGGTCAGCGCGATGCCGCGCCATAGCGCGTTGCCGGTTGCATCAACCTGCTGGTAGTAGAGCTTCAGCTCTTTCTGGTTCTGCGCGTAGCTATCACCGATCATGCTGATGGCGGAGACACCCATGCCGAGCAGATCGGTATCGCCCTGAGTGGTGTAACCCTGGAAGTTGCGGTGCAGAACGCCGTCACGCTGGGCAATCGCCAGCTCGTCATCCGGACGGGCAAAGTGATCCATGCCGATAAATTGATAGCCGCTCTCCGTCAGAGAGGTGATAGTTTCCTGCAGGATATCCAGCTTCTGCTGGGCAGAAGGCAGATCGGCATCTTTGATTTTGCGCTGGGCGGCAAATAGCGTCGGCAGGTGCGCATAGTTAAAGACGCTCAGGCGGTCTGGGCTAAGTTCAGCCACGCGCTTCAGCGTGAAGGCGAAGCTCTCCGGCGTCTGCTTTGGCAGGCCGTAAATCAGGTCGATGTTGGTCGAGGTAAAGCCGATATCACGCGCGTGGTTGAGTAAGGCGAAGATAAATTCCTCGTCCTGCTCGCGGTTGACCAGACGCTGCACCTCTTTATTGAAATCCTGCACGCCCATGCTCAGACGATTAAAGCCTTCGGCGCGTAAGTGATCCAGTACATCCAGCTCAATTTCACGCGGATCGACTTCGATCGAGATTTCAGCGTCGTCGTTAAAATTGAAATTTCCGCGCAGCAGCGTCATCAGGCGGCTTATTTGCGCCTTATTGAGATACGTTGGCGTGCCGCCCCCCCAGTGAAGCTGGCTGACGTGACGACCTTTAAAAAGCGGCGCGCGGTGCACAATTTCCTGTTCGAGCGCATCGAGGTATTGGTCGGCTTTATGCTGCTGACGGGTCACGATTTTATTGCAGCCGCAGAAGTAGCAGAGCTTGTGGCAGAACGGAATATGGACGTAGAGCGACAGCGGACGCTCTGGATAGCGCGCGACGGCCTGCTGAAAATCCTCCTCGCCGAAGGCATCGGAGAACTCCAGCGCGGTGGGGTATGAGGTATAACGCGGCCCGGAATAGTTATACTTCTGGATTAGGGCCAAATCCCAGTCGATAGTTGGTGCTGACATGCTCACTCCTTCCGTTGGTGTCGCGTTCGTATACGGCGGCCCGTTCTGGCCCCATCGCGGGCCATCATTCGGGTGCGCAGCCACTTCTGTCGCCGCGACAACCGCCGTAGTTTAACGAATAACCACACCAGATAACATATAACCGGAAGGGTTATAAGCAGGACTATCGTGCCTGCCGGGTGCAAATGTTAGTTTCCACCTTTCAGAAGACGCATCATATCTTCCTGCTTTTCTTCTTCCTCTTCGTCGTCTTCGTCATCGTAAGACAGACCCAGCTTCTGCATTAGCTCATCAATGCGGTCCAGTTTGGCATCTACCCATGACTGCTCTTCGGCGGTCAGGGTTTCACCCTCTTCAAGACGTTCCAGCAGCGCGTCCAGGCGCTCATCGTTCTCCAGCATATCCAGCTCAGCCTGCGGTGAAAGCATAGGTTTCTCGCTCTTTGGTTTGTGCTGCTTAGTGACCGGGGTGTCTGTCACGCCCAGTGGAATGGGAGTTTTACTGCCGATACGAGGGTCTTTCTGCTGTTTGCCTTTTGCAGAGGCGCCCGCTGCACCACCGCCGTTGGCACGGCTACCCGCAGCATGGCCACGATGCTTCTTATCGCGTTTGCGATCGCGCGCTTCCTGGTTCAGTTCTTCGCGCGTTTTGCGGCGTGCTTTTGCAGGGCGTTTCGCGCCCGCAGCGGAGGTTGGTTTTTTCATGATGTTTTATCTTAAAGTCGTTTTCTTCAGTATAGAATTGCGGCGAAATCTAGCAGAAAGCAAGCAAAGAAAAAAGGCGACAGAGCAATCTGTCGCCTTTTTTCCTGACTCACAACCCTTAACGGGTCAGACATTCCATGTTTACCAACAACACACCCTGTTTATCCTTTGGCTGATACCGTCCGTGTATGGTTCCATTTCCTGTTAAAACGCCTCCAGGCGCTGGTCGTCCTGACTATCCTGCGTCTTCGCCTCCTGGCGCTCCTGACCCTAATCCTTAAGTCGATTTCCTGTTGGCTTCCTCGCCTTGCCGCATACTTTACCTTGTTCCGTTAAACTAACAAGCAACGAAACGGTACAAATACGGATTTTCAGATAATTACCTGGAAATAAGATTATGATTTAAAACAGTTTGCATTTTTTGACGCCTGCGAATTCTCTGAAATCTCCCATAGCAACATTAGCCGATCTCTTACAGCCGTTTGGGCATTCGCCTGCAAGCCTCGTGCAATGAGAAAAGCCTTTTGCCCGCATTCGGGTATAATCCCTCCAGATTACGATTTTTGGAGACGACCACGTGACTACCTGGAACTACCAACAGACGCATTTTGTCACCAGTGCGCCCGATATTCGCCACCTGCCTTCTGATACCGGTATTGAAGTGGCATTTGCTGGCCGCTCCAATGCGGGGAAATCCAGCGCCCTGAATACGCTGACCAATCAGAAGAACCTGGCGCGTACCTCAAAAACACCTGGCCGTACCCAGCTGATTAACCTCTTTGAAGTGGCTGAAGGCAAACGCCTCGTAGACTTGCCGGGATACGGTTATGCGCAGGTGCCTGAAGAGATGAAGATCAAGTGGCAGCGTGCGCTGGGCGAATACCTGGAAAAACGCCTGTGCCTGAAAGGTCTGGTGGTGCTGATGGATATTCGTCACCCGCTAAAAGATCTCGATCAGCAGATGATCGACTGGGCCGTAGCAAGCGATATTGCCGTGCTGGTGCTGCTGACGAAAGCCGACAAGCTGGCAAGCGGCGCGCGTAAAGCGCAGGTGAATATGGTTCGCGAAGCGGTACTGGCCTTCAATGGCGATGTACAGGTTGAGCCTTTCTCTTCGCTGAAAAAACAGGGCGTGGACAAGCTGCGTCAGAAGCTCGACAGCTGGTTTAACGAGCTGGAACCCGCGACGGAAGCGGAAGAAGAGTAATACCGAGCGCGGCGATGTCCGCGCTTTTTTTTGCCCGAACTTTTCTTTGCCGCAATAAAAAACGCCCCAGTCATTACTGACTGGGGCGGCTAAAATATTCAGCCAAATCCGATTACGTGAAGTAAAAGGTCTGAAAGATAGAACATCTTACCTCTGTACCCTACGTCGATAACTCTACCCCTTTTTTTGCTGTAGAAAAAGCACTTTTTGTAGTTTTTTTTCATTCTTTACATAGGGAATTCTAATGATCGTCACAAAACGCGCGTTGTTATGTTGCTAACTTACATAAAAAGCGCGTTATTCACAGAACCTTTAGTGAGCCTGATCCCAGTTTTCACCACTTCCCACTTCCACCAGCAACGGCACGTCCAGCGTCATGCTGCTTTCCATCAGTTCGTGGATCTTCTTCGACACGGCGTCGAGGTCGTCCTTGTGCACTTCAAATACCAGTTCATCGTGTACCTGCATGATCATTTTCACGCGCGGCTTCTCTTTCTCCAGCCAGGCATCAACGGCGATCATTGCGCGCTTGATGATGTCCGCTGCGGTACCCTGCATCGGGGCGTTGATCGCCGCACGCTCTGCGCCAGCGCGGCGCGCCGCGTTGCTGGATTTGATGTCCGGAAGATAGAGACGACGGCCATCCAGGGTTTCAACGTAACCTTTCTCTTTCGCCTGCGCGCGGGTGCGTTCCATATATTCCAGAACGCCCGGATAACGCTCGAAGTAAAGATCCATATACTTCTGCGACTCTTTGCGCGGAATGTTTAGCTGGCGTGAAAGGCCAAACGCGCTCATGCCGTAGATTAGACCGAAGTTGATCGCTTTTGCACTGCGGCGCTGTTCGTTGGTTACATTGTCCAGCGGTAAACCAAAGACCTCCGCCGCGGTCGCCCGGTGGATGTCTTTTCCTTCCGCAAAGGCCGTCAGCAGACCTTTATCGCGGGACAGGTGCGCCATAATGCGCAGTTCAATTTGCGAGTAGTCAGCCGAGACAATCAGGTAGTCATCAGGCGCTATAAAGGCCTGACGAATGCGGCGCCCTTCCTCATTACGCACCGGAATGTTCTGCAGGTTAGGATCGGTTGACGAGAGACGCCCGGTTGCCGCTACCGCCTGATGATACGACGTGTGCACACGGCCCGTTTTCGGGTTGATCATTAGCGGAAGTTTGTCCGTGTAGGTAGACTTCAGCTTTGCGAGACCACGGTACTGCAGAATCACTTTTGGCAGCGGGTAGTCCAGCGCCAGCTCTTCCAGCACCTCTTCAGAGGTTGACGGCGCGCCGCCAGGGGTTTTCTTCAGCGGCTTGATGCCCTGCTTTTCAAACAGAATGGTTTGCAGCTGCTTCGGTGAAGAGAGGTTAAACGGCTCGCCGGCAAGCTCATGCGCTTTCTGCTCGAGCTCGGTCAAACGCTGCGCGAGCTCGCCAGAGTGGTTATGCAGCACCGTTGGGTCGATCTTAACGCCATTGCGTTCGATACGGGACAGCACGGGCACCAGCGGCATTTCAATATGCTGGAATACATTCAGCGGACCTTCGTGCTTCTGCAGTTTCGGCCACATCTTCAGATGCAGTTGCAGCGTGACGTCGGCATCTTCCGCCGCGTAGCGCCCTGCTTCTTCAAGAGCAATCTGGTTAAAGGTGAGCTGATTTTTCCCTTTACCGGCAATCTCTTCAAAGGTAATGGTTTTGTGCTTGAGCCAGCGGTCAGATAAGGAATCCATATCATGACGGCCCGCCACGCTGTCCAGAATGTAGGATTCGAGCATAGTGTCAAAGGCAATCCCGCGCAGCTCAATGCCGTAGTTCCGCAGAATGCCGCGGTCGTACTTGAGGTTTTGCCCAACCTTCAGCGCCTTTTCGTCTTCCAGAATCGGCTTCAGTAGCTCGAGCGCGCGCTCGCGGGAGATCTGCTCCGGCGCATCCAGGTAGTCGTGCGCCACGGGAACGTAGGCGGCAATACCCGGCTCTGTCGCAAAGGACAATCCCACCATATTGGCTGAGATGTTGTCGAGGCTGTCTGTTTCGGTGTCAAAGGCAAAGACCGGCGCTTTTTTCAGTTTCTCGATCCAGGCGATCAGCTGTGACTCTTCCAGAATGGTTTCGTAGTTGTCGAAGGAGAGCGCTGCGGCTTCTTCTTCCGCCTGATCTTCGGCATCAACGACAATCGTCTCTTTCGGCTTAGCAGCAGGTTTGGCCCCTTTAGCCTGCAGCCATTTACCGGCTTCCACGTCAGTGGTCCAGCGCTTGAATTCGTATTTCTTAAACAGGCTCAGCAGGTCGTCAGCGGAAGGCTGTTGCACTTCCAGCTGCTCACAGCCCAGCTCCAGCTCCACATCGGTTTTGATTGTTGCCAGCTTATAGGAGAGATAAGCCACCTCTTTGTTCTCTTCCAGCTTCCCGGCCATGGTTTTTGCGCCACGGAAGGAAAGTCCGGCGATTTTGTCTGGTTCAGCGTAGAGCGTGTCCAGACCACCCAGCCCCTGAAGCAGCGCCTGCGCGGTTTTTTCACCGACGCCAGGAACGCCAGGAATGTTATCCGAGGAGTCGCCCATCAACGCGAGGAAGTCGATAATCAGCTCTGGCGGCACGCCATACTTAGTGACTACTTCTTCTGGCCCCAGAATGGTGTTGGTCATGGTGTTGATCAGGGTAATACCTGGCGTCACCAGCTGCGCCATATCTTTATCACCGGTGCTGATCAGCACCGGACGGCCCATTTTTTCAGCTTCACGCGCCAGCGTACCGATGACGTCGTCAGCCTCCACGCCAGAGACGGCCAGCAGCGGCAGGCCCATTGCTTTCACCATGGCGTGCAGTGGCTCAATCTGCGCACGCAGATCGTCAGGCATTGGCGGACGATGGGATTTGTAATGTTCGAACAGTTCATCGCGGAAGGTTTTGCCTTTCGCATCAAAAACGACAGCCGCATGGGTGGGCTGATACTGAAGAATCAGGCTGCGCAGCATGTTCAGCACGCCGTACATCGCGCCGGTAGGTTCCCCTGCGCTATTGGTCAGAGGAGGAAACGCATGGTACGCCCGATACAGGTAAGAAGAGCCGTCGACGAGAATAAGTGGGTTTTCTGGGATCTGAACCATAATGTCCGTGCCTTTAATCAATTTATGCGTAAAGGATGCCACAGAAGGATGAAAACATCAGTTATTCAGGTTCGATACAGGAAAAGATTTTGCGATCGTGAGGATCGCTCGCAAAATTCAAACTGTGGATAAGTTTGTGAATATTTTCACTTCAAATGAAAAACAGATACTTAAAGCAGGCGCGCGTTGAGAATAAATTATTACATATCATAATGTTAACAACTAACACTGCATGAAAATAGCCTGCTGATGGCAATTTAGTCTATGTGGATATAAGTCCTGATTAGCGCACAATATTAGAGAAATCTTCTGCTTCAGGGGAAAAGCCGTCTATTGACGATATGAAAGCGCCATAATTTTGTCACTTTTCTGATAAAATCAGCCCCCGGCGCCGTATCATCGGCCGGTCCATTAAAGCTAACCACCTGAAAAAGCTCATCATGTCGAGATTGCTCACTGCAATAACATTACCGCTAAGCATCATTTTAACTATTCTGGTGACGATTGCGTGTTCTGTGCCAATCATTATCGCCGGGATCGTTAAACTGCTGCTGCCTGTGCCTGCGGTGTGGCGATCCGTCTCTGCGTTTTGTAATTTCATGATGTATTGCTGGTGTGAAGGGCTAGCGATCCTGCTGTGCCTGAATCCGCATCTGAAATGGGATGTCGAAGGGCTTGAGAGCCTCAACAAAAAGAACTGGTACCTGCTGATTTGCAATCATCACAGCTGGGCGGACATCGTGGTGTTATGCGTGCTTTTTCGCAAACATATCCCGATGAACAAGTACTTCCTGAAGCAGCAGCTCGCCTGGGTGCCCTTTATCGGGCTGGCCTGCTGGGCGCTTGATATGCCGTTTATGAAACGCTATTCGCGCAGCTATCTGATTCGTCATCCGGAGCGTCGCGGTAAGGATGTGGAGACCACGCGCCGCTCCTGTGAAAAGTTTCGCGCACATCCAACGACCATCGTGAACTTTGTTGAAGGCTCACGGTTTACGGAAGATAAACGTCAACAAACACGCTCCCCTTATCAGAACCTGCTTCCGCCAAAGGCGGCGGGTATTGCGATGGCACTTAACGTGCTGGGTGCACAGTTCGATAAACTTCTGAACGTTACGCTCTGCTATCCGGAAAATGACAGGACGCCATTCTTCGATATGCTAAGCGGCAAGCTGACGCGCATTGTTGTTCGGGTGAATTTAGTGCCGATCAATGCCGGGCTGCACGGTGACTACGTTAACGATAAGAATTTCAAACGTGGTTTCCAGCAGTGGCTTAATACGCTCTGGAAAGAGAAAGACGAACAGATAGACAGCATTAAATCTTCATACAAAAACGCCGGTCAGTGACCGGCGTTTTCATATCAACGAAATTACTTCTTCTCAACCAGGTATTTCACGGTGTCAGCATACTGCTGTACGAAAATATCCATGCTGCTGGTGTCCATGCCCTGCATGTTCAGCTGATATTTGCCGTTAACAAACATCGCCGGAACGCCCTGAAGCTGCAGATCAGCGGCCGCTTTTTCCTGCTGAGCAACCAGAGATTTCACTACAAAGCTGTTCCACGCGGCGTCGTACTCTTCACCTTTCACACCGGCATCAACGAACACTTTGCGGATATCCGCAGTGGTCTGAACGGTCTGGGTTTTCTGTACGGCTTCGAACATTGGAGCAGTGATTTTATCTTCCACGCCCAGCGCCATCGCAACCGCCCACGCCTGAGTCAGGTCTTTACCCAACGGGCCCAGGAACTCAACGTGGTACTTGGTCATTTTGGTGCCTTCCGGCAGCTTCTTCTTCACGTTGTCAGAAACATGCAGCACCTCTTCGAATTGATAGCAGTGCGGGCAATAGAATGAGAAGAACTCCAGAACCTGTGGCTCGCCAGCAACCGGCTTTTCCAGCGTGATAAACTGTTTACCGTCGGTAAACTGCGCAGCAGAAGCGCTAAATGCCAGAATCATACCTGCCAGCGCCAGCCAAATTTTTTTCATGATTAACTCTCTCCTGGGTGTGTCCAACTAATACATCGGCGTTAATTGCAGAGGGGGTTCTTGAAGAACCTTAACCTGCTGAGTGAATGTAGATATCTGGCTGCGCCAGTAATCTTCTCCGGTAAGCCACGGGAAATTACGAGGAAATGCGGGATCGTCCCAACGCCTGATTAACCATGCGAGATAATAAACAAAACGCATCGCACGTAAAGGCTCAATCAGGGCAATTTCGTCTGAATTAAACGGGCTAAATTCTTCATAGGCTTCAATAATCGTTTCAAGCTGCATACGCTGCTCGGCTTTGTCGCCATTGAGCAGCATCCACAGATCCTGAACCGCTGGTCCCATGCGCGCATCGTCGAGATCGACAAACAGCGGACCATCGCGCCAGAGAATATTTCCGGCATGACAATCGCCATGCAGGCGCAGAACGGAAATATCATCACGCCAGCAGGTTTTCACCGCAGCAATAAGCTTATCGGTGGCGTTGAGGAAATCATCCTTTAACGCAGCGGGGATCAGCGCAGACGTTTCGAATATCTGACGTGGTTCGGTGAGATATTCATGAATCCCGATCGTTGGTCGGGCAGTGAACGCTGTTTTACGTCCCGTCTGATGAATGCGTCCCAGATAGCGAGCAACCCACTCCATCTGATCGATATTATCCGCTTCAAACTGGCGGCCACCCAGACTGGGGAATACAGCGTAGTAAAACCCTTCATGCGTGAGCAGCGTTTGGTTATTGAACTTTATCGGCGCGGCAACGGGAACGTCATCAACCAGCAGATCGTGAGCAAACTGGTGCTCCTCCTGAATTTGCTGTGCAGACCAACGTTCAGGGCGATAGAACTTTACGACGAAGCGCTGACGATCCTCGTCCTGAAATTGATAGACGCGGTTTTCGTAGCTGTTTAACGGAGTTAGCCCGGAATCCACACGAATACCCTGTTCAAACAGGGCATCCATAATGGTATCCGGGTGTAGTGTCTGGAAAGTAAAAGCCTGGTCGTTCATCCGATCATCCGGAAATTATACGAATGATTCAGGATATCATCTTGTAGCGATTTCGGTGGCTCCGCTTACAAGCTTTTACTCTTTAATTACGCCTCGGGCGCGCAGCAATGCAGTTTTAAAATCTTCCTCATAATCCTTCTGAATACCAGGAATAACAGCATCTTTGGCTGAGTCGCGCATTTTGAGGTGGTAGATCAGGATGTCGTCAGAAAGGTCTGCCAGATCGCCGTCAAAACCTGACTCTTTTGCCAGTTTCTGTAAGAATTGCATCAGATTCAGCTCTGGCTCTTTTTGCCAGGCTGGCTGGAGGAGTTCAATGACTTCATTCAGACGTTTACATTTCATGGTGGTGCTCCTTTCATTTAGAGTGACACGTTAGCAGGGTCAATCCCACAATAAAAGAGGCGATATTCGTGAATCTTAGCCTGGAAATCACTGGGGTCGTTCTGGCAGGCGGCAGAGCTACGCGGATGGGCGGGGAAGATAAGGGACTGCAGCTCCTGAAAGGCAAGCCCTTATGGCAGCATGTCGCTGATACGCTTGTCGATCAGGTATCGGCAATGGCGCTGAACGCAAATCGCCATATCGATATTTACCAGCGCAGCGGGTTTCCCGTTTATCAGGATAATCTCGCAGATTTTCCGGGGCCGCTGGCAGGTATGCTTTCGGTGATGCAGCAGTCGCAGGGAGAGTGGTTTCTCTTTTGTTCGTGTGATACGCCTTTTATACCCACCTGCCTGGTGGAACGGATGGTGCAACAGCGAGGTGATTCACCTGTGGTCTGGGTGCATGACGGCGAGCGCGACCACCCAACTATCGCGCTCATTAACCGATCCTTGATTCCTGCTATAAGCGACTATCTGGCCTCCGGAGAGCGAAGAGTGATGGTATTTATGCGTAAGGTCGGCGGACATGCTGTTGATTTTAGCGACATGAAAACATCGTTCGTGAATGTGAACACAATAGAAGATTTACAGGCCATGCAGGAGAAGAGATGAACTCTGTTTTAGCCATTTCAGCCTGGAGTGGGACAGGAAAAACCACGTTGCTGAAAAAACTGATTCCCGCGCTGTGCGCCCGCGGTATTCGTCCTGGCTTGATTAAACATACTCACCATAATATGGATGTCGATAAGCCGGGCAAAGATAGCTATGAGCTGCGCAAAGCGGGTGCCGCGCAGACAATGGTAGCAAGCAACCAGCGTTGGGCATTGATGACAGAAACGCCGGATGAGGCACCGCTGGATCTCGCGTATCTGGTAAGTCGGATGGATCACTCCATGCTGGATCTGGTGCTGGTTGAGGGATTTAAGCATGAGGCCGTGCCTAAGATCCTGCTGTTCAGAAGTGATGCCGGGCATGACATCAGCGAGTTAACGCTGGATGAGCATGTGATTGCGGTGGCCAGCGATGTTGCTCTCGATATTGAGGTTCCGGTGCTGGATTTAAATGATGAGGATGGGATTGCTGAGTTTATTGTGAAGTGGTGTGCGGTCTGACTTGCCGGGTGGCGGCTTCGCCTTACCCGGCCTACGGTTTGTGCAGCGCAGAAACGCAAAGAGGCCATCCTTTCGGATGGCCTCTTCACTTAATTGATGCCTGGCAGTTCCCTACTCTCACATGGGGAGACCCCACACTACCATCGGCGCTACGGCGTTTCACTTCTGAGTTCGGCATGGGGTCAGGTGGGACCACCGCGCTAAAGCCGCCAGGCAAATTCTGTTAATCTGTATCAGGCTGAAAATCGTCTCTCTCACCGCCAAAACACCTTCGGCGTTGTAAGGTTAAGCCTCACGGTTCATTAGTACCGGTTAGCTCAACGCATCGCTGCGCTTACACACCCGGCCTATCAACGTCGTCGTCTTCAACGTTCCTTCAGGAGACTTAAAGTCTCAGGGAGAACTCATCTCGGGGCAAGTTTCGTGCTTAGATGCTTTCAGCACTTATCTCTTCCGCATTTAGCTACCGGGCAGTGCCATTGGCATGACAACCCGAACACCAGTGATGCGTCCACTCCGGTCCTCTCGTACTAGGAGCAGCCCCCCTCAATTCTCCAGCGCCCACGGCAGATAGGGACCGAACTGTCTCACGACGTTCTAAACCCAGCTCGCGTACCACTTTAAATGGCGAACAGCCATACCCTTGGGACCTACTTCAGCCCCAGGATGTGATGAGCCGACATCGAGGTGCCAAACACCGCCGTCGATATGAACTCTTGGGCGGTATCAGCCTGTTATCCCCGGAGTACCTTTTATCCGTTGAGCGATGGCCCTTCCATTCAGAACCACCGGATCACTATGACCTGCTTTCGCACCTGCTCGAGCCGTCACTCTCGCAGTCAAGCTAGCTTATGCCATTGCACTAACCTCCTGATGTCCGACCAGGATTAGCTAACCTTCGTGCTCCTCCGTTACTCTTTGGGAGGAGACCGCCCCAGTCAAACTACCCACCAGACACTGTCCGCAACCCGGATTACGGGTCCACGTTAGAACACCAGCCATTAAAGGGTGGTATTTCAAGGACGGCTCCACGCAGACTGGCGTCCACGCTTCAAAGCCTCCCACCTATCCTACACATCAAGGACCAGTGTTCAGTGTCAAGCTATAGTAAAGGTTCACGGGGTCTTTCCGTCTTGCCGCGGGTACACTGCATCTTCACAGCGAGTTCAATTTCACTGAGTCTCGGGTGGAGACAGCCTGGCCATCATTACGCCATTCGTGCAGGTCGGAACTTACCCGACAAGGAATTTCGCTACCTTAGGACCGTTATAGTTACGGCCGCCGTTTACCGGGGCTTCGATCAAGAGCTTCGCGTTGCCGCTAACCCCATCAATTAACCTTCCGGCACCGGGCAGGCGTCACACCGTATACGTCCACTTTCGTGTTTGCACAGTGCTGTGTTTTTAATAAACAGTTGCAGCCAGCTGGTATCTTCGACTGATTTCAGCTCCGCCCGCAGGGGCTTCACCTACATATCAGCGTGCCTTCTCCCGAAGTTACGGCACCATTTTGCCTAGTTCCTTCACCCGAGTTCTCTCAAGCGCCTTGGTATTCTCTACCTGACCACCTGTGTCGGTTTGGGGTACGATTTCGTGTTACCTGATGCTTAGAGGCTTTTCCTGGAAGCAGGGCATTTATCACTTCAGCACCGTAGTGCCTCGTCATCACGCCTCAGTGTTAAAGTGAACCGGATTTGCCTGGAACACACACCTACACGCTTAAACCGGGACAACCGTCGCCCGGCTGACATAGCCTTCTCCGTCCCCCCTTCGCAGTAACACCAAGTACAGGAATATTAACCTGTTTCCCATCGACTACGCCTTTCGGCCTCGCCTTAGGGGTCGACTCACCCTGCCCCGATTAACGTTGGACAGGAACCCTTGGTCTTCCGGCGAGCGGGCTTTTCACCCGCTTTATCGTTACTTATGTCAGCATTCGCACTTCTGATACCTCCAGCATGCCTCACAGCACACCTTCAACGGCTTACAGAACGCTCCCCTACCCAACAACACATAGTGTCGCTGCCGCAGCTTCGGTGCATGGTTTAGCCCCGTTACATCTTCCGCGCAGGCCGACTCGACCAGTGAGCTATTACGCTTTCTTTAAATGATGGCTGCTTCTAAGCCAACATCCTGGCTGTCTGTGCCTTCCCACATCGTTTCCCACTTAACCATGACTTTGGGACCTTAGCTGGCGGTCTGGGTTGTTTCCCTCTTCACGACGGACGTTAGCACCCGCCGTGTGTCTCCCGTGATAACATTCTTCGGTATTCGTAGTTTGCATCGGGTTGGTAAGCCGGGATGGCCCCCTAGCCGAAACAGTGCTCTACCCCCGAAGATGAATTCACGAGGCGCTACCTAAATAGCTTTCGGGGAGAACCAGCTATCTCCCGGTTTGATTGGCCTTTCACCCCCAGCCACAGGTCATCCGCTAATTTTTCAACATTAGTCGGTTCGGTCCTCCAGTTAGTGTTACCCAACCTTCAACCTGCCCATGGCTAGATCACCGGGTTTCGGGTCTATACCCTGCAACTTAACGCCCAGTTAAGACTCGGTTTCCCTGCGGCTCCCCTATACGGTTAACCTTGCTACAGAATATAAGTCGCTGACCCATTATACAAAAGGTACGCAGTCACACCCGAAGGTGCTCCCACTGCTTGTACGTACACGGTTTCAGGTTCTTTTTCACTCCCCTCGCCGGGGTTCTTTTCGCCTTTCCCTCACGGTACTGGTTCACTATCGGTCAGTCAGGAGTATTTAGCCTTGGAGGATGGTCCCCCCATATTCAGACAGGATACCACGTGTCCCGCCCTACTCTTCGAGTTCACAACCTGTGCATTTTCGTGTACGGGACTGTCACCCTGTACCGTGCGACTTTCCAGACGCTTCCACTAACACACAAGCTGATTCAGACTCCGGGCTGCTCCCCGTTCGCTCGCCGCTACTGGGGGAATCTCGGTTGATTTCTTTTCCTCGGGGTACTTAGATGTTTCAGTTCCCCCGGTTCGCCTCGTTAACCTATGTATTCAGTTAACGATAGTGTGACGGATCACACTGGGTTTCCCCATTCGGACATCGACGGGTCAAAGGTTCATATCACCTCGCCGTCGCTTTTCGCAGATTAGCACGTCCTTCATCGCCTCTGACTGCCAGGGCATCCACCGTGTACGCTTAGTCGCTTAACCTCACAACCCGAAGATGTTTCTTTCGATTCACCATCGACTTGCGAAAATTTGAGAGACTCGAACACACCATTAAAGATGTGTCGTTTCAATTTTCAGCTTGATCCAGATTTTTAAAGAGCAAATATCTCAAACATGACTCGCAAGTCAGTTTTGAGATATGACGGCAGGTGACTTTCACTCACGAACCAGCAAGTGGCGTCCCCTAGGGGATTCGAACCCCTGTTACCGCCGTGAAAGGGCGGTGTCCTGGGCCTCTAGACGAAGGGGACACTGAAGTCTCAATCGCAAGACGCCTTGCTGCTTACTTTTCATCAGACAATCTGTGTGAGCACTACAAAGGCAGGTTCTTTAAGGTAAGGAGGTGATCCAACCGCAGGTTCCCCTACGGTTACCTTGTTACGACTTCACCCCAGTCATGAATCACAAAGTGGTAAGCGCCCTCCCGAAGGTTAAGCTACCTACTTCTTTTGCAACCCACTCCCATGGTGTGACGGGCGGTGTGTACAAGGCCCGGGAACGTATTCACCGTGGCATTCTGATCCACGATTACTAGCGATTCCGACTTCATGGAGTCGAGTTGCAGACTCCAATCCGGACTACGACGCACTTTATGAGGTCCGCTTGCTCTCGCGAGGTCGCTTCTCTTTGTATGCGCCATTGTAGCACGTGTGTAGCCCTACTCGTAAGGGCCATGATGACTTGACGTCATCCCCACCTTCCTCCAGTTTATCACTGGCAGTCTCCTTTGAGTTCCCGGCCTAACCGCTGGCAACAAAGGATAAGGGTTGCGCTCGTTGCGGGACTTAACCCAACATTTCACAACACGAGCTGACGACAGCCATGCAGCACCTGTCTCAGAGTTCCCGAAGGCACCAAAGCATCTCTGCTAAGTTCTCTGGATGTCAAGAGTAGGTAAGGTTCTTCGCGTTGCATCGAATTAAACCACATGCTCCACCGCTTGTGCGGGCCCCCGTCAATTCATTTGAGTTTTAACCTTGCGGCCGTACTCCCCAGGCGGTCGACTTAACGCGTTAGCTCCGGAAGCCACGCCTCAAGGGCACAACCTCCAAGTCGACATCGTTTACGGCGTGGACTACCAGGGTATCTAATCCTGTTTGCTCCCCACGCTTTCGCACCTGAGCGTCAGTCTTTGTCCAGGGGGCCGCCTTCGCCACCGGTATTCCTCCAGATCTCTACGCATTTCACCGCTACACCTGGAATTCTACCCCCCTCTACAAGACTCTAGCCTGCCAGTTTCGAATGCAGTTCCCAGGTTGAGCCCGGGGATTTCACATCCGACTTGACAGACCGCCTGCGTGCGCTTTACGCCCAGTAATTCCGATTAACGCTTGCACCCTCCGTATTACCGCGGCTGCTGGCACGGAGTTAGCCGGTGCTTCTTCTGCGGGTAACGTCAATCGATGAGGTTATTAACCTCACCGCCTTCCTCCCCGCTGAAAGTACTTTACAACCCGAAGGCCTTCTTCATACACGCGGCATGGCTGCATCAGGCTTGCGCCCATTGTGCAATATTCCCCACTGCTGCCTCCCGTAGGAGTCTGGACCGTGTCTCAGTTCCAGTGTGGCTGGTCATCCTCTCAGACCAGCTAGGGATCGTCGCCTAGGTGAGCCGTTACCCCACCTACTAGCTAATCCCATCTGGGCACATCTGATGGCAAGAGGCCCGAAGGTCCCCCTCTTTGGTCTTGCGACGTTATGCGGTATTAGCTACCGTTTCCAGTAGTTATCCCCCTCCATCAGGCAGTTTCCCAGACATTACTCACCCGTCCGCCACTCGTCACCCGAGAGCAAGCTCTCTGTGCTACCGTTCGACTTGCATGTGTTAGGCCTGCCGCCAGCGTTCAATCTGAGCCATGATCAAACTCTTCAATTTAAGTTTGATGCTCGTGAATTAAACTTCGTAATGAATTACGTATGTTCACTCAGAGACTTGGTATTCATTTATTGTCCGAAGACATTAAGAATCCATGTCACTTTGAGTGCCCACACAGATTGTCTGATAAATTGTTAAAGAGCAGTGCCGCTTCGTTTTCGCTGCGGCGCGGGGTGTGCATATTACGCTTTCCCGCTTCAGAGTCAAGCGTTTGTTTCGCTTTTCTCTGCTGACCCGGCGGCGTGTGTGCCGTTGTTCCGTGTCAGTGGAGGCGCATTATAGGGCGTTATTCTTAAGTGACAAGAGGAAATTCAAAAAAAGTTTCTGACCGTGTTTTTTTTCACCAACAGAGGTGATATCAAGCTACAAATTGTTCTATTTGATGTATCTGCAACCACAATCACATTCGAGGTGGCATAATTAACAGCATGAAACATTAAGGAATAAAAGCGATGCCATTAAGCGCACAACAGCTGGCCGCCCAAAAAAATCTGTCCTATGTGCTGGCAGAAAAGCTGGCGCAGCGGATTTTAGCGGGTAAATATGCCCCGGGGAGCATCCTGCCGGGCGAATTGGAGCTGGGTGAGCAGTTTGGAGTAAGCCGTACCGCGGTTCGCGAGGCGGTGAAAACCCTGACGGCAAAAGGTATGGTGCTTCCACGCCCTCGTATTGGCACGCGCGTGATGCCACAGAATAACTGGAATTTTCTCGATCAGGAGCTGCTCTCCTGGTGGATGACCGAAGACAACTTTCATCAGGTCGTCGATCACTTTCTGGTAATGCGCAGCAGTCTTGAACCTCAGGCATGCCTGCTTGCCGCCACGCTCGGGACAGCAGAGCAGAAAGCGCAGCTTAACGCACTCATGGAAGAGATGGTGTTCCTGAAAAAACACTTCAACCGGGAACGATGGATTGAGGTCGATATGGCCTGGCATGAACATATCTATATGATGAGCGCCAATCCGTTCCTCACTTCCTTTGCTTCGTTATTCCATTCGGTGTACCACACCTACTTTACCTCTATTACACAAGACGAAGTGGTAAAGCTGGATTTGCATCAGGCGATAGTAGATGCCATTCAGGAGAGCGACGGGCAGCGAGCCCTGACTGCATGTCAGGCATTGCTGACCGCACCAACCCACCAGCAGGTAAATAAATGATAGAGAAAAAAGCGCGCAGCATGGCCGGATTGCCGTGGATTGCAGCCATGGCGTTCTTTATGCAGGCACTGGATGCCACCATCCTCAATACGGCGCTTCCCGCCATTGCGCAAAGCCTTAACCGCTCCCCGCTGGCAATGCAGTCTGCCATCATCAGCTACACCCTCACGGTGGCGATGTTGATCCCGGTAAGTGGCTGGCTGGCCGATCGCTTCGGTACCCGCAGAGTTTTCATGCTGGCCGTAACGCTCTTTACGCTCGGTTCACTGGCCTGCGCGCTATCCACTTCATTAACGGAGCTGGTTATCTTTCGCGTACTGCAGGGAATAGGCGGCGCGATGATGATGCCGGTGGCGCGCCTCGCTTTGCTGCGTGCCTACCCACGCAGCGAACTGCTCCCCGTACTCAACTTTGTCACCATGCCAGGGCTAGTTGGCCCAATACTTGGCCCGGTCCTCGGGGGTGTGCTGGTTACCTGGGCAAGCTGGCACTGGATTTTCCTGATTAATATTCCGATTGGCGTGGCAGGGCTGATCTATGCCCGCAAATATATGCCGAACTTCACCACGCCAAGGCGCAGCTTCGATATGGGCGGCTTTTTCCTGTTTGGACTGAGCCTGGTGCTGTTCTCCAGTGGCATGGAGCTCATTGGCGAGAAGCTCGTTGAAACGTGGCTGGCGCTCGCCGTCATCCTCAGTGGTATTCTGCTGTTCCTTCTTTATATACGCCATGCGCGTCGTCACCCGACACCGCTTATCTCTTTATCTCTCTTTAACACCCGAACCTTTTCCGTCGGGATCGCGGGCAATATTGCCTCACGTCTGGGCACGGGCTGCGTACCGTTCCTGATGCCATTGATGCTGCAGGTGGGGTTCGGCTACCCGGCGCTGATTGCCGGCTGCATGATGGCGCCCACGGCAATGGGTTCCATTCTGGCGAAATCGACGGTCACACAGGTACTGCGCTGGTTTGGCTATCGTAAAACGCTGGTTGGCGTGACGGTCTTTATCGGTCTGATGATTGCGCAGTTCTCGCTGCAATCCGCGGCGTTACCGGTCTGGATGTTGATCCTGCCGCTGTTTGTGCTGGGAATGGCGATGTCAACGCAGTTCACGTCGATGAACACCATCACCCTTGCGGACCTGACCGACGAGAACGCGAGCAGCGGCAACAGCGTACTGGCGGTGACCCAACAGCTGTCGATCAGCCTCGGGGTAGCCGTGAGCGCGGCGGTGCTGCGGTTTTATGAAGGGTTTGACGGCACGAATACCGTTGAGCAGTTCCACTATACCTTTATCACCATGGGCGCGCTTACCGTGGTGTCGGCGCTGGTCTTTATGTTGTTAAAACCGAAAGATGGCCGGAACCTGATTAAAGAGCGTCACAAAGAGAAAGCTAAACCGAACCGCGTTCCATCAGAACAGGAGTAAGCTGCAAACGTTGCTGTTGCAGCGTGGGCTGCGCCATACGGTGGATCAACACGTCGATGGCCAGCTCACCCAGTTCATCCTTCGGCTGATGGATCGTGGTCAGCGGCGGCGTCATGTAGCGCGCCAGTTCGATATCATCGTAGCCCACGATAGCCATATCGTCCGGAACGCGCAATCCCGCCTGATACAGCGCCTGATAGGCACCAAACGCCATCGCATCGTTGCCGATAAACACCGCCTGCGGGCGAGGCTCTTGCGCCAGCAGCGTCTGCATTGCCTCGAAACCGCCGTTAAACTCGAAATCGCCGGTGATGCGATAGCCATCAGGAATGGCAAGCCCTGCCCGCTCCATTGCCGAAAGATAGCCTTCCAGACGCAAGCGCGCCGGGGTTTTATCCAGCGGGCCGGTAATGCAGGCAATGCGGGTATGGCCTTTATCAATCAGGTGCTGCGTCGCCATATCGCCGCCCAGCAGCGAGTTATCCTGAATCAGATCGCTGGTCCCGTCGAACGGTGCCCAGTCCATCATTACCGTGGGAATAGAAGGATAGCGCTGAATGATCTCTTTTGAAGGTTGATGCGTTTCGGTACAGAGCAGCAGCAGCCCGTCGACGCGTTTTTGCATCAGCGTTTCCAGGTTGCGGTTCATGCGCTGCTCGTCGCCTTCGGTATTGCACAGCACCAGACTGTAGCCACGCTCGAAGCAGCTGCGCTCTACGCCACGAACAAGTTCAGAATAGAAAGGATTGGTACTGGCCGTGATCAGCATGCCGATGGTGCGCGTCTGGTTAAGCTTCAGACTGCGCGCCAGCGCCGACGGCGCATAGTTGAGATCTTTTACTGCGGCTTCGACTTTCTCCCGAATCGCCTCGCTGACGAAGCGGTCGTTATTAATAACGTGAGAGACGGTCGAAGTAGAAACGCCCGCCATGCGGGCGACATCTTTCATCGTAGCCAAGCGTTACCCCTGCTGACTTAAGAATTCATCGATCTCTTTACGCCACGGAACGGAAGGCTGTGCGCCTTTGCGCGTCACCGCAATCGCGGCGGCGGCATGCGCAAAGCGGATCGCGTCATCCATCGCTTTTCCTTCCAGCAATGCCGTCACCAGCGCACCGTTGAAGGTGTCGCCAGCGGCGATGGTATCAATGGCTTTGACCTTAAAGCCCGGCACGCGACGGCCTTCGCCATTGACGCTAGCCCACACCCCGCGGCTACCAAGAGTAATGATAACGGTCCCGATGCCTTTTGCATGCAGCACTTTCGCCGCACGCGCGGCATCATTGTCATTTTCAACGCGAATGCCCGTCAGCTTTTCCGCTTCGGTTTCGTTCGGCGTAATGATGTCTACCAGCGCCAGCAGTTCATCTGATAATACACGGGCAGGCGCAGGGTTAAGTACGACAGTGGTATGATTTTCATGCGCAATTTTCGCGGCGGTCAGCACGCTTTCAACCGGAGACTCCAACTGCATCAGCAGGGCTTCCGCTCCGGCGATGATCCCACGCTGCGCTTCGACGCGTTCAGTCGTTAACGCGGCGTTAGCCCCCGCATGAATACCGATGACATTCTCACCTTCCGCATTGACGAAGATCAGCGCCACACCGGTAGATTCCCCTTCAACAACGCTGACGGGTGCAGTATCGATGTTGTCACTTGCCAGCTGTTTACGTACGCGCTCGCCGGTATCGTCATCACCCGTACAGGCGATAAACGCGATATTCGCCCCGCTGCGCCCGGCGGCAACTGCCTGGTTTGCGCCCTTACCGCCGAACGCGACCTGATACTGATTGCCGGTGACGGTTTCGCCCGGAGTGGGGAACGTTTCAAGGTTAAGAATGTGATCGGCATTGATACTGCCAAGGACGACGAGGTTGCCTGCGGTTTTCATGTATTGAGGTGTCCATCTGAGAGCGCCACCGGTATTACCCGGTGGCGTATGCCACACTTTTCTTTTATTTGGTGTCCCTCAGGCAGCCAGCGACTGCCTGAATCGCCTTTACTGCTTAATGACCAGCTTCAGGTCAACAGGGTATTTGGCCTGAACTTTTTCGCCCTTCAGCACTTTGTCGGCAGTTTCAACGCCAGTCGCGCCAATCTGCTCAGGCAGCTGAGCGATGGTCGCAGCCAGTTTGCCATCATTTACTGCTTTTTCACCATCCGGCGTGCCGTCAAATCCGACAACCATCACATCTGATTTACCTGCGGTCTGCAGGGCACGCAGCGCGCCCAGCGCCATTTCATCGTTCTGTGCAAATACCGCCTGCACATCTGGATGCGCGGTCAGCAGGTTCTGCATGACGTTCAGACCCTTAGTACGGTCGAAGTCTGCCGGCTGGCTGGCCAGCACGTTGAATTTGTGTGCAGCCACGGCCTGCTGGAAGCCTTCACCACGTTCACGGGCCGCGGAAGTACCGGCGATACCCTGCAGTTCGATAACTTTCGCGCCTTCACCGGCTTTCTTCGCGATGTAGTCACCAGCAATTTTACCGCCCAGCACGTTATCAGACGCAATGTGGCTCACAACTTCGCCTTTCGTTGCCTGACGGTCCAGAGTGATCACCGGAATTTTCGCCTGGTTTGCCATCTTCACGGCGTTGCCTACGGCATCAGAATCGGTTGGGTTGATCAGCAGAATTTTGGTGCCACGAACGGTTAAGTCCTGAACGTTAGCCAGCTCTTTCGCCGGGTTGTTCTGTGAATCCAGCACCACCAGGTTGTAGCCCAGTTTGTCCGCTTCTTTCTGCGCACCGTCCTTCAGGGAGACGAAGAACGGGTTGTTCAGGGTAGAGACGACCAGCGCGATGGTATCTTTCGCCATGGCGTTAGCACTTACGGTTGCGCTCAGCGCGACAGCGGAAACCAGGGTAGCCAGTTTTTTCATGTTCATATCTAAGATGTCCTGTAGTGTCGTCAGTTACTGTTTTTTGTTGTCTACCAGTACCGCCAGCAAAATCACCACTGCCTTAACGATCATCTGGTAATAGGAGGAAACACCTAACAAATTCAAACCATTATTCAGGAAACCGAGGATCAGTGCGCCGATCAATGTCCCAACAATGCGACCTTTACCGCCCGCAAGGCTCGTACCGCCCAGAACCACCGCCGCGATGGCATCCAGCTCGTACCCCGTCCCCGCCGTTGGCTGTGCGGAAGAGAGGCGCGCCACTTCGATGATGCCCGCCAGAGAGGCCAGCAGGCCGCACAGGGAGTACACGATAATTTTGACTTTATTAACGCTGATACCGGACAGGCGCGTGGCTGCTTCGTTACCACCCAGCGCATAGATATAACGGCCCAGGCGGGTATGGTGCAGCATGTACCACGCCGCCAGGAAGACGATAGCCATGATCCAGACCGGGGTCGGGACACCCAGCGGGCGACCGATACCGAACCAGCCAAACAGATCCGCGTTATCCGTAAACCCGGTATTCACCGGGCTACCGTTGGTGTAAACCATGGTCACACCGCGCAGCAGCAGCATCATCACCAGCGTGGCGATAAACGCCTGAACGCGGCCTTTTGCCACAATCACGCCGGTAACGGCACCAATCGCCGCGCCAGCCGCCAGTGCAGCCGCAACGGCCACCAGCGCGTTGACCTCAATTCCCACAATTGAAGCGGCGATCGCACCGGTGAGCGCCAGCAGGGAACCGACGGACAGATCGATACCCGAGGTCAAAATCACCAGCGTCATGCCGACCGCCATAATGGCGTTCACCGACGTCTGCTGCAGAATGTTGAACAGATTATTGACGGTAAAAAAGTTCGGGCTCATGGTCGAAACAATCGCGATCAGCACCAGCAGGGCAATCAGCGATTTTTGTTCCATCAGCCATGCCTTTGTGAAATAGCGGCGACCAGAAACAGCCTGGGTAGTCATCTTCTTACTCCTGATTCACGCGATTAAGCTTGCCCACAGCGGCAGCCATCAGAACTTCCTGGGTGGCCTGCTCGCGAGTGAATTCACCGCCGAGATGCCCTTCATGCATGACGATAATGCGATCGCTCATGCCTAATACTTCTGGCATCTCGGAAGAGACCAGAATGATGCTCAGACCGTCGCCCTTGAACTGGTTAATCAGCTGATAGATCTCTTTTTTCGCGCCCACGTCCACGCCGCGGGTTGGCTCGTCGAGGATCAGCACCTTCGGGCGCGTCATCAGCCCGCGGGCAATCGCCACTTTCTGCTGATTCCCGCCGGAAAGCAGGCCAATAGCCTGCTCCATCGACGGGGTTTTAACGTTGAAGAGACGGATAAAATCACTGACCGCCTGCTGCTCATCTTTATGCTTCAGGCTGCCGCCGCTATGGCTGAAATAGCGCAGCGCGGTCAGGGACATATTCTCTTTCACCGACATGCCCAGCACTAAGCCGTCGCGCTTGCGGTCTTCGGAGATATAGACGATGCCGTTCGCCAGTCCGTCCTGCGGCGAGCGGGTCACCACTTCATGGCCGTCAAGGGTAACGTAACCGCTGGTGCGCGGCAGTGCGCCGTACAGCACTTTCATCAGCTCTGTACGGCCCGCGCCCATCAGGCCCGCCACGCCCAGGATCTCGCCCTGACGCAGGGTAAAGGTCACATCATTTACGCCTGGGCCGCAGAGGTTATCTACCTTCAGACGGATCTCGCCCGGCGCTTTGTCCAGGTGCGGATATTGGTCTTCGAGCTTACGTCCCACCATCATTTCGATCAGCGTATCTTCGGTCAGCGTCGCCACTTCGCGCTCGGCGATAAACTGGCCGTCGCGGAAGACGGTAACGTCGTCGCAAATTTCGAAGATCTCTTTCATGCGGTGAGAGATATAGACAATGCCGCGCCCCTGCGCTTTCAGTTCGCGGATCACGCGGAACAGGGATTCGGTTTCGGTATCGGTCAGGGCATCGGTCGGTTCATCCATAATGATGACCTTCGACTCGAAGCTCAGCACCTTCGCGATTTCCACCATCTGCTGATCGCCGATGGAGAGGTCGCCCACCAGGCGGTCGCTCTTAAAGCGCAGGTTCAGCTTCGCCAGCAGCTTGTCCGCTTCGGCGTACATGGTTTTCCAGTCGATTTTGCCGAACCGGTTCACGAACTCGCGGCCCAGGAAGATGTTCTCCGCAATGGTCAGTTGCGGGATCAGGTTCAGCTCCTGGTGAATAATGCCGATGCCCGCTTCCTGAGAGGATTTCGGGCCGTTAAAGGTGGTTTCTTTACCCAGCCAAACTAGTGAACCGGCATCGCGCTGGTAGATCCCGGTCAGCACTTTCATCATGGTGGATTTGCCGGCACCGTTTTCGCCCACCAGCGCCATCACGCGTCCTGGGTAGACGTTAAGCGCCGCACCGGAGAGGGCTTTTACGCCCGGGAACGACTTATCGATCCCTTTGAGTTGCAGTAATGCGTCCATGATGGCCTCAGAAGGTGACGCCAGCACAGAGAATGATATTCGCATACGGGGAACACTCCCCGCTGCGAATCACCGCCTGACTGTCTGCGGTTTGTTGTTTGAACTGTTCGTGCGTTGTGTAACGAATTTCTATGGTGTTTCCCTGGTGTTGTTGCAGTTGCTCAATGTGGCTGAGCAACGTTTCGTGGAGTTGCGGATTATGTTGTTTGATTTCCGCCGCGAGAATGGCCGCCTCAACCTGCATCTCCGCCGTCACCACCTCCAGTACCTGCATAAACGAGGGCACGCCCTGCGTTAACGCCATATCGATACGGGTTGTGCTGCGCGGAACCGGTAAGCCTGCATCGCAAACCACCAGCGTATCGGTATGCCCAAGACGGGAAATAACCGATGAGATTTCTGAGTTGAGAACCGTGCCTTTCTTCATTTTCTTGCTCCACTAGCGAAACGTTTCGCTAAAAATAGTGTAGCCGCATAAATGTTCAGAAAACCATCATGACGTAACGGATTTGTGATCAACGTCGAAACGTTTCGCTAAGTGAAATGGAGGGGAGGTAAATGCAAAACGGTAACCGTCAGGTTACCGTTTTAGATGTTTGCGCCCTCTCCCTGTGGGAGAGGGACGGGGTGAGGGCATCAGGCCGCACGGAGACTTAAATCTCGACCTGCGTCCCCAGCTCAATGACGCGGTTAGGCGGGATCTCAAACTGGTCAGGCGCGCGCAGGGCGTTACGCTGCAGAATCAGATACAGCTTACCGCGCAGGCGCAGGTACCACGGGCGCTTGCCGATGATCAGCGACTCGTGCGACATAAAGAACGACGTCTCCATCATCCGGCAGCTTAACCCTTCCAGACCGCAGCGGTGGAACACCTCTTCCACGTTCGGCGTTTCGCGCCAGCCGTAGCTCGCCACCACGCGCCAGAAGGTCGGGGACAGCTGCTCAATCTGTACGCGGCGCACGTTGTGAACATACGGCGCATCTTCGGTGCGCAGCGTCAGCAGGATCACGCGCTCGTGCAGCACTTTGTTGTGCTTAAGGTTATGCATCAGCGCAAACGGGATTACATTCAGGGCACGAGACATGTAAACCGCGGTACCCGGCACGCGCACCGGCGGGGATTTCTCAAGCGACGCGATCATCGCCTCCAGAGAATTACCGTGCTCATGCATGCGGCGCAGCAGGCGGAAGCGCTCGCTTTTCCATGTGGTCATGACAATGAACATCAACAGGCCCAGCGTCAGCGGCAGCCAGCCACCGGAGACAATTTTGTCGAGGTTCGCAGAGAACAGCGGCACGTCAATGCACAGGAAGCCCACCAGAATCATCCCCACGAGGAACTTATTCCAGTGCCAGTTGCGGTACGCCACCGTGGTGGAGAGAAGCGACGTCAGCACCATCGTACCGGTCACGGCAATACCGTAGGCCGCCGCCAGATTACTGGAGTGTTCGAAGCTAACAATCACGATCACAACAGCGAAGTAGAGCAGCCAGTTAACGAACGGGATGTAGATCTGGCCCGACTCCATCTCTGAGGTATGGATGATGCGCATTGGCGAGAGATATCCCAGACGAACGGCCTGACGGGTCAGAGAGAACACCCCGGAAATCACCGCCTGAGAGGCAATCACGGTCGCCAGCGTTGCGAGGATCAGCATAGGCACCAGCGCCCAGTCAGGCGCCAGCAGGAAGAACGGGTTTTTAATCGCCTCCGGGTTCTTGAGCAACAGCGCGCCCTGACCGAAGTAGTTCAGCACCAGCGACGGGAGCACCACAATAAACCATGCCACGCGGATAGGCAGCTTCCCGAAATGCCCCATGTCAGCATAGAGCGCCTCCACACCGGTGATGGAGAGCACGACCGCACCCAGCGCCACGAAGGAAACCACTTTGTATTCAAGGAAGAAATGCACCGCCCAGTAAGGGTTCAGCGCATGCAGCACGTCCGGGTTCGCGATAATGCTGCGTAAACCGAGCGCCGCCAGGATCAGGAACCAGGCAAGCATAATCGGCGCAAACAGTTTGCCCACCAGCCCGGTACCGTGTTTCTGGATCATGAACAGCAGCGTCAACACGATGATTGCCAGCGGGACAACCCAGGCATCAAGCTGCGGGGCAATAATCTCCAGCCCTTCAATCGCCGAGAGCACCGAGATAGCCGGTGTTATCACCACTTCCCCGTAGAAGAAGCTGCCACCTATCAGGCCGATAATCACCAGCACAGACGTCATTCTGGCCGAGGTATTACGACCGGCAAGGGACATCAGGGTCAGGATCCCGCCTTCGCCCGCATTATCTGCACGCATAACGAAGGAGAGATATTTAACGGAAACGACCAGGATCAGCAGCCAGAAGATGAGGGACAGGAAGCCAAACACGGCATCGCGCTCAACACCAAAGCCAAACTGGCCGGACAAACATTCACGAAGCGTATAAAGTGGGCTGGTGCCGATATCACCGTAGACAACCCCGATCGCCGCAAGCGTTATTGCGGGTAATGATTGCTTATTATCAGTGCTCATAGACTAGTCTTTTCGTTTAAATAACAAATGTGTTCCTGTCCCTTGGTCCACAAAAAGCGCACAGTATGCACGATTCATTGCAAAATCGTACCCCTAAATGCAACCGCATTAATGTAGCGCAAAGAAAATTGCGCCGCACTTCAGCCTATTACCAGCCCTGACTGAAACGTCTATACTCGCTTCAATTGGCCGCCACAACGGCGAAAGGATGCAAAACTATTATGGCTCACTCACATTTATTAGCAGAAAGAATTTCCCGCCTCAGCAGCGCGCTGGAGAAAGGCCTTTACGAGCGTAGCCACGCCATTCGCCTTTGCCTGCTGGCGGCATTGAGCGGTGAAAGCGTATTTCTGCTGGGACCGCCGGGCATTGCCAAAAGTTTGATTGCACGCCGCCTAAAGTTCGCTTTCCAGAACGCTCGCGCATTTGAATATTTGATGACGCGCTTCTCCACGCCAGAAGAAGTTTTCGGCCCGCTTTCTATTCAGGCGCTGAAAGATGAAGGGCGCTATGAGCGTCTGACGGCGGGCTATCTCCCGGAAGCGGAAATCGTCTTTCTTGATGAGATCTGGAAAGCCGGCCCGGCCATTCTGAATACCCTGCTGACGGCAATCAACGAACGCCGCTTCCGCAACGGCGCGAGCGAAGAGAAGATCCCCATGCGCCTGCTGGTGGCCGCGTCAAACGAACTGCCCGAAGCCGACAGCAGCCTGGAAGCGCTGTATGACCGCATGCTGATCCGCCTGTGGCTGGATAAAGTCCAGGATAAATCAAACTTCCGTTCAATGCTGGTGAGCCAGCAGGACGAAAACGAAAACCCGGTGGCACCTTCACTGCAGGTGACGGACGAGGAGTACCATCAGTGGCAGGACGAGATCGGTAAAATTAAGCTGCCCGACGCCGTCTTTGAACTGATCTTCATGCTGCGCCAGCAGCTTGATTCCCTGCCTTCCGCCCCGTACGTCTCGGATCGTCGCTGGAAAAAAGCGATCCGTCTGCTCCAGGCCAGCGCGTTGTTCAGCGGTCGCGACGCGGTCGCCCCTATCGATCTGATCCTGCTAAAAGACTGCCTCTGGCACGACGCAGAAGGCATGAACCTGATGCAGCAGCAGCTGGACGTTTTGATGACCGGGCACGCCTGGGGGCAGCAGGCGATGCTTAACCAGCTGGGGGCGATTGCCCAACGGCGCATTCAGCTCCAGCAGCAGCAAAGCGATAAAACCGCGCTAAAAGTGAACCGACTGGGCGGCATGTTCGCCCGCAAACCGCATTACGAGCTACCCGCCGATCTGACCGGCACGACGCTGACACTGCTGCTCCAGCAGCCCCTCAAGCTGCATGATATGCAGGTGGTGCACATTACGATTGAACGCGAGCCGCTGGCGCAGTGGCTGGATAAGGGCGGGGAGATCCGCGGAAAGCTCAACGGCATCGGTTTCGCGCAGCCGCTGAATATGGAAGTGGACAGCAGTCAGCACCTGGTGATCCGCGACGTGAGCCTTCAGGGATCGCGTCTTGCGCTTCCCGGCACCGCCTCGGACAGCGTGCCGGAAGAGATTAAACAGCAGCTGGAAGCGCTGGATACCGAATGGCATCAGCAGCACACCCGCTTCAGCGAGCAGCAAAAATGCCTCTTTATTCATAGCGATTGGCTAGGTCGCATTGAAGCCAGCCTGCAGGACGTCAGCGCGCAGATCAAACAGGCGCGTCAATGCTAACGCTGGACACGCTCAATATGATGCTGGCCGTCAGCGAGGAAGGGTTGATCGAGGAGGTGGTGATTACCCTTCTGGCATCGCCGCAGCTGGCGGCCTTCTTTGAAAAATTCCCGAAACTCAAAAAAGCGATGACGGACGATCTCCCGCGCTGGCGCGACAATCTGCGGCAGCGGTTTAAGGAGACAGAAGTCCCGCCCGAACTGACGGAGGAAGTCGCGGCCTATCAGCAGTGTCAGCGGCTATCGACGCCACAGTTTATCGTCCAGATCCCGCAAACCCTTACCCTGCTCGATAAAGTCCACTCTCCGTTTGCCAGCCAGGCCAGAACGCTGGTCACAGAAAACGTCACCTTTACCCCGGCGCTGCACACGCTCTTTTTACAGCGCTGGCGCCTGAGCCTGGTCGTCCAGGCTACCACGCTGAACCAACAGCTTCTGGATGAAGAGCGGGAACAGCTGCTCAGCGAAGTCCAGGAACGCATGACGCTGAGTGGCCAGCTCGAAGAGGTGCTGGTAGAAAATGAAAACGCCGCTGGTCGCCTTTGGGATATGAGCGCCGGGCAGCTGCGGCGCGGGGATTATCAGCTGATCGTGAAGTACGGCGACTTTCTTACCCAGCAGCCGGAGTTGATGAAGCTCGCGGAACAGCTCGGCCGCTCGCGAGAGGCCAAATCGGTCCCAAAGAAGGATGCCCCGATGGAAACCTTCCGCACCCTTGTACGCGAACCGGCTACCGTGCCGGAGCAGGTCGACGGACTCCAGCAAAGCGATGACATCCTGCGCCTGCTGCCGACCGAGCTAAGCACGCTGGGGATGACCGAACTGGAGTATGAGTTTTACCGTCGGCTGGTGGAAAAACAGCTTCTCACCTATCGGCTGCACGGCGAAGCCTGGCGAGAGAAGCTCAGCCAGCGCCCGGTCGTGCATCAGGACTTTGATGAGCAGCCGCGCGGGCCGTTTATTGTCTGCGTGGATACGTCCGGCTCAATGGGCGGCTTTAACGAGCAGTGTGCGAAGGCGTTCTGTCTGGCGCTGATGCGCGTGGCGCTCGCTGACCGCCGTCGCTGCTTTATCATGCTCTTCTCCAGTGAAGTCGTGGGTTACGAGCTGACGAACCAGCAGGGCATTGAGCAGGCCATCCGCTTTTTAAGCCAGCGTTTTCGCGGCGGCACCGATCTGGCCAGCTGTTTTCGCAGCATTGTAGAACGGATGCAGGGCGGCGACTGGTACGACGCTGACGCGGTGGTGATTTCCGATTTCATTGCCCAGCGGCTGCCGGAAGATGTGGTAAATAAAGTGAAGGAGCTGCAACGCGTGCACCAGCACCGTTTTCATGCCGTGGCGATGTCCGCACATGGAAAACCCGGCATCATGCGCATCTTCGATCATATCTGGCGCTTTGATACCGGGTTGCGTAGCCGCCTGCTCAGACGCTGGCGGCGTTAATTAAAGAAGAGAATCGACGCTTTCACGTACCTGCTGCGGCCAGACCCCACACTGCACCTGACCAATATGAGACAGTTGCAGCAGCAGCATGGTCAGACGGGACTGCCCGATACCGCCGCCGATGGTCTGCGGCATTTCACCGCGCAACAGCGCCTGATGCCACTCTAATTGAAGGCGATCTTCATCACCGGTCACCGCCAGCTGGCGCTTCAGCGCCTCTGCATCCACGCGGATCCCCATCGAAGAGAGCTCAAACGCATCTTCCAGAACCGGGTTCCAGACCAGAATATCGCCGTTCAGACCGGCATATTCGCTTTCGCCCGCGGTGCTCCAGTCATCATAATCCGGCGCACGCACGTCGTGACGTTTGCCATCAGACAGTTTGCCGCCGATGCCAATCAGAAATACCGCGCCCAGCTCTTTGGCGATCGCCCGCTCGCGGCCTTTGGCATCCAGATCCGGGAAGCGGCTCAGCAGTTCCTGGCTGTGGACAAAGTGGATCGTATCCGGCAGGAACGGTACCAGACCAAACTCTTTGCTCACGGCCGCTTCGGTCGCTTTGATCCCCGCGTAGATCGCCTCAACGGTGGATTTCAGCGTGCCGACATGACGCTCGCCGTCACCCATTACGCGCTCCCAGTCCCACTGGTCAACGTAGACAGAGTGAATCGGGGAGAGGCGGTCTTCATCGGGGCGAAGGGCTTTCATGTGCGTGTAGAGCCCTTCGCCCGCGCTGAAGTCGTGTTGTCCCAGGGTTTGACGCTTCCACTTCGCCAGGGAATGCACCACTTCGAACTGGGCGTCTGGCAGTGTTTTCACTTTTACCTGTACCGCTTTTTCGCAACCAGACAGGTTATCCTGCGTCCCGTCACCCACGCGGCTCAGAATCGGCGCCTGAACTTCAATAAGACCAAGCTTCTCTTCCAGCTGGCGGGAAAAATGGGATTTTACGAAACTGATCTGGCGTTGTTTTGCGATGTAAGCGGTTTTCATTATTTATACTCCTGCGTCCTGTTGATAATGATTAAGCAACAGAACCGACACTTAATTCAATAACCCATCAACAAAAAGCCACCTTCACTTTTGATTCGTTAAAATAAGACGCTAGAATAGACGTATTCATTAATCTTCATAAGAAAAAGCTATGGAAAATTATCAGATCGACAATCTGGACCGCGGCATCCTTGAGGCCTTAATGGCCAATGCCCGTACAGCCTACGCCGAACTGGCGAAACAGTTTGGCGTCAGCCCGGGAACCATTCACGTTCGCGTAGAGAAGATGAAGCAGGCAGGGATCATTACCGGTGCGCGCATCGACGTCAGCCCGAAGCAGCTGGGTTACGACGTCTGCTGCTTCATCGGCATTATTCTTAAAAGCGCAAAAGATTACCCCTCCGCGCTGGCAAAGCTGAACGCGCTCGATGAAGTCACCGAGGCGTACTACACCACCGGGCACTACAGCATCTTTATTAAGGTGATGTGCCGCTCCATCGATGCCCTCCAGCAGGTACTTATCAACAAGATCCAAACAATCGATGAAATTCAGTCCACCGAGACACTGATCTCCCTGCAAAACCCGATCATGCGTACCATCCGCCCGTGATCGGGCAAATTCATTCCCACATTTTCCACAGGTAGATCCCAGCTCGTTCACAGCGTACAATGATCCCCTCTTTATCTGAGCGAGCGATCAATGGCGGACATTACCCTTATCAGCGGCAGCACTCTTGGCGGTGCGGAATACGTAGCGGAACATCTGGCTGAAAAGCTGGAAGATGCAGGCTTTTCTACACAAACGCTGCACGGGCCGCTGCTTGAAGATCTCCCGGCTGACGGGGTCTGGCTGCTGATCACCTCCACGCACGGCGCGGGCGATCTGCCGGATAACCTGCAACCTTTATATGACGAACTGCTGGAACAGCAGCCCGACCTGTCAAACGTCCGTTTTGGCGCAGTGGGGATCGGCAGTCGTGAATATGACACCTTTTGCGGGGCAATAGAGAAGGTCGAAGCCGCTGTTACCGCTTGCGGAGCAAAACAGCTGGGTGAAACGCTCAAGATCAACATCCTCGATCATGACATTCCGGAAGATCCAGCCGAGATCTGGCTCGCGGAATGGAAAAATTTACTCAAAAACGATTAAAGATCGCGCGAACAGATGTGGATAACTCTGGTTAAAAGCTCGTATTAACCCGTAGTTATCCAAAGAACAACCCTAGCGTCGTTTTTGGCCTGTGCATAAAGTCGCGATCTGATCCCAGCTTATACGGTCCTGGATCACCGATCATTCACAGCAAACGATCCTTCCTAACTGCATGATCTTATTTGCAGGATCGGACTTATCCACACGTGTCCGCGATCCTAATAAGAGATCACAATAGAACAGATCTCTAAATAAAAAGATCTTCTTTTTAATAGCCCAGGATCCCAATGCTTTCTCGAAAGACTAAAGTTGAGTAGAATCCACGGCCCGGGCTTCAATCCATTTTCATACCGCTTTACGCGAGGCAGACCACCATGTTTTATCAGGATCCTTTTGACGTCATCATCATTGGCGGGGGTCATGCAGGCACTGAGGCCGCAATGGCCGCAGCGCGAATGGGTCAGCAGACCCTGCTTTTGACACACAATATCGACACGCTGGGACAAATGTCCTGTAATCCGGCGATTGGCGGCATTGGGAAAGGACACCTGGTAAAAGAAGTGGATGCACTTGGCGGCCTGATGGCGAAAGCGATCGATCATGCGGGCATTCAGTTTAGGATACTAAACGCGAGTAAAGGCCCTGCTGTTCGCGCCACTCGTGCGCAGGCAGACCGCGTGCTTTACCGCCAGGCCGTGCGCACCGCGCTGGAGAACCAGCCGAACCTGATGATCTTCCAGCAGGCGGTAGAAGATCTTATCGTTGAGAACGATCGCGTCGTGGGCGCCGTGACCCAGATGGGCCTCAAGTTCCGCGCCAAAGCCGTGGTGCTGACGGTCGGGACATTCCTGGACGGCAAAATCCATATTGGTCTGGACAACTACAGCGGTGGCCGTGCTGGCGATCCGCCGTCCATTCCGCTGTCTCGTCGTCTGCGTGAACTGCCGCTGCGCGTCAGCCGTCTGAAAACCGGCACGCCGCCGCGTATCGATGCGCGCACCATTGATTTCAGCGTACTGGCCCAACAGCACGGCGATAACCCGATGCCGGTCTTCTCGTTCATGGGCAACGCGGCGCAACACCCGCAGCAGGTACCGTGCTACATCACGCATACCAACGAAAAAACCCATGACGTGATCCGCAATAACCTCGATCGCAGCCCAATGTACGCTGGCGTGATCGAAGGGATCGGCCCACGTTATTGCCCGTCGATCGAAGACAAAGTGATGCGCTTTGCCGATCGTAACCAGCATCAGATCTTCCTGGAGCCGGAAGGGCTGACCTCGAACGAAATTTACCCGAACGGCATCTCCACCAGCCTGCCCTTCGACGTGCAGATGCAAATTGTTCGCTCAATGCAGGGGATGGAGAATGCGAAAATCGTTCGCCCTGGCTACGCTATTGAGTACGATTTCTTCGACCCGCGTGACCTGAAGCCGACGCTGGAGAGCAAATTCATCCACGGTCTGTTTTTCGCGGGGCAGATCAACGGCACCACCGGCTACGAAGAAGCCGCAGCGCAGGGGTTGCTTGCCGGTCTGAACGCTGCCCGCTTCTCTGCCGAGAAAGAGGGCTGGGCGCCGTCGCGTTCTCAGGCCTATCTGGGCGTTTTGGTCGACGATCTCTGCACGCTGGGCACCAAAGAACCGTACCGTATGTTTACCTCTCGCGCGGAATATCGTCTGATGCTGCGCGAGGACAACGCCGACCTGCGTCTAACCGAGATAGGCCGCGAGCTGGGTCTGGTGGATGACGAACGCTGGGCGCGCTTCAACGAGAAGCTGGAACGTATTGAACAGGAACGTCAGCGCCTGAAAACCACGTGGGTAAACCCACAGGCGGAAACCGCTGCCGAAGTGAACGCTCACTTAACAGCGCCGCTATCGCGTGAAGCCAGCGGCGAAGATCTGCTGCGTCGTCCTGAAGTCACCTACGAGAATCTGGTCAAACTGACCGCGTTCGCACCGGGCCTTGAAGACGTTGAAGCTGCCGAGCAGGTCGAAATTCAGGTGAAGTACGAAGGCTACATCGCGCGTCAGCAGGATGAGATCGAAAAACAGCAGCGCAACGAAAACACGCTGCTGCCGGAAATGCTGGACTACCGTCAGGTGACGGGCCTTTCCAACGAAGTGATCGCTAAGCTGAACGATCACAAACCGGTATCGATTGGCCAGGCCTCCCGTATCTCGGGCGTTACGCCGGCGGCGATTTCGATCCTGCTGGTGTGGCTGAAAAAGCAGGGCATGCTGCGCCGTAGCGCGTAATTGACATTGCTTTTGGCGGGTGGCGCTTCGCTGGCCCGCCCTACTTATTCGTAGGCCCGGTAAGCGGCAGCGCCGCCGGGCAAAAAAACTCTCAACAGGTATTCACCGTGCTCAACAAACTCTCTCGTCTGCTGGATCAGGCAGGTATTTCGCTCACCGATCACCAGAAAAACCAGCTGGTGGCGTATGTCGATATGCTGAACAAATGGAATAAAGCGTACAACCTGACGTCTGTGCGCGATCCCAACGAGATGCTGGTTCGCCATATTCTCGATAGTATCGTGGTGGCGCCGTACCTGAAAGGTGAACGTTTTATCGACGTGGGGACGGGGCCGGGTTTGCCGGGCGTTCCGCTGTCGATTGTCCGACCCGAGAGCCATTTCACGCTGCTGGACAGCCTGGGCAAGCGCGTGCGCTTTTTACGCCAGGTTCAGCATGAACTGAAGCTCGATAACATCACGCCCGTACAGAGCAGGGTAGAGGAGTTTCCGGCAGAGCCGCCGTTTGACGGCGTTATCAGCCGTGCGTTTGCTTCGCTCAATGATATGGTGAGCTGGTGTAAGCATCTGCCGGCAGAAGATGGCCGTTTTTATGCGCTGAAAGGACAGCTGCCCGGTGATGAAATTGAACAGCTTCCGGACGGTTTTAGCGTTGAAACCATCGAGAAATTAAACGTTCCGCAGCTCGACGGTGAACGTCATCTGGTGATAATTAAGCCAAACAATTTTTAAAAAAATAATAAAAAATGTGGAATTTGTGCTGTTCTGAGTATGTTAAAAAACAGCACAACTAACCGGGATTAACCAGAGAGCGTTTAACCGCTTTTTTACCAGGGATTTTCTTGCGGTTAACCTTAAGTCGATTATTCATCGCGAAGATAGTCAACTATGAAAATATCAGCCTGCTAAAAGTGGAAGGCTGTAACCAGAACGCAATGTTAATTATTTATTAAGAATGTCAATAAAAGGTTTTTATTGTGTACGGGGCTGTTTTGAAAATAGTTGCGATATTTTGTGTTTAATTTCAGAAAGATAATCCTGGGCGATTTACGGCTTTGATAAATACAACCTTATCGCAAATGTGTGTTTTGTGATCTCGTGCACGCTTTGTAGTCAACGTTTTCGCGCTGTTTGCAGTTTTGCTCGAAGGTCGGTGCTTTCTACGAAAGTTAAAAAATAGCGCTGGGGAAAAATATTTAAACATTTATTCACCTTTTCGCTACTTAATGTTTGAAATCACGGGTACGCACCGTATAATTTGTCCGCTTTTTGATGCTTGACTCTGAGCCTTAAAGGACGTTTTATACGACACGCGGCATACCTCGAAGGGAGCAGGAGTAAAAACGTGATGTCTGTGTCGCTCTTGAGTAGAAACGTTGCTCGTAAGCTTCTGTTCATTCAGTTTCTGGCTGTGATAGCAAGTGGACTGCTGTTTAGCCTCAAAGACCCCTTCTGGGGCATCTCCGCCGTGTGCGGGGGTTTGGCGGTCGTGCTGCCAAACGTGTTGTTTATGATTTTTGCCTGGCGTCATCAGGCGCATACACCCGCCAAAGGCCGCGTGGCCTGGTCCTTCGCCCTCGGCGAAGTGTGTAAGGTGTTGCTGACCTTTGCTCTACTGGTGATGGCGCTGGCGGTTTTGAAAGTGGTATTCATGCCGCTGATAGCAACGTGGGTTTTGGTGCTGGTGGTACAAGTTCTGGCTCCAGCTGTAATCAATAACAAAGGGTAAAAGGCATCATGGCTTCAGAAAATATGACGCCGCAGGATTACATAGGTCACCATCTGAATAACCTTCAGCTGGACCTGCGTACATTCTCGCTGGTGGATCCACATAACCCCCCGGCCACCTTCTGGACGATCAACATCGACTCCATGTTCTTCTCGGTGGTTTTGGGTCTTCTGTTCCTGGCCATGTTCCGCAGCGTTGCTAAAAAAGCGACCAGCGGTGTTCCAGGGAAATTCCAGACGTTCGTTGAGATGATCATCGGCTTCGTCCATGGCAGCGTGAAAGACATGTACCATGGTAAGAGCAAGCTGATTGCTCCGCTGGCCCTGACCGTGTTCGTTTGGGTCTTCCTGATGAACCTGATGGACCTGCTGCCAATTGACCTGCTGCCGTTCATCGGCGAGCACATCTTCGGCCTGCCTGCGCTGCGTGTTGTACCGTCTGCGGACGTGAACATCACCCTGTCGATGGCGCTGGGCGTGTTTATCCTGATTCTTTTCTACAGCATCAAAATGAAAGGCGTAAGCGGCTTTGTGAAAGAGCTTACCTTGCAGCCGTTCAACCACTGGGCGTTTATTCCGGTCAACCTGATCCTGGAAGGCGTTAGCCTGCTGTCCAAACCTGTTTCACTGGGTCTGCGACTGTTCGGCAACATGTATGCGGGTGAGCTGATTTTCATTCTGATCGCGGGTCTTCTGCCGTGGTGGTCACAGTGGGTTCTGAATGTGCCATGGGCCATTTTCCACATCCTGATCATTACGCTGCAAGCCTTTATCTTCATGGTTCTGACGATCGTCTATCTGTCGATGGCGTCTGAAGAGCACTGATTTTTTACCAACACTACTACGTTTTAATTGAAACAAACTGGAGACTGTCATGGAAAACCTGAATATGGATCTGCTGTACATGGCTGCCGCTGTGATGATGGGTCTGGCGGCTATCGGTGCTGCGATCGGTATCGGCATCCTCGGAGGTAAATTCCTGGAAGGCGCAGCGCGTCAACCTGATCTGATTCCTCTGCTGCGTACTCAGTTCTTTATCGTTATGGGTCTGGTGGATGCTATCCCAATGATCGCTGTAGGTCTGGGTCTGTACGTGATGTTTGCTGTCGCGTAGTAGTTGTTTTAAAACCCCAAGCCACAGAAATTTAAGAGGTATTGTGCTGTGAACATGAACGCAACAATCCTCGGCCAGGCCATCGCGTTTATTCTCTTTGTCTGGTTCTGCATGAAGTATGTATGGCCGCCTTTAATGGCTGCCATCGAAAAACGTCAGAAAGAAATTGCTGACGGTCTGGCTTCCGCAGAACGCGCTAAGAAAGATTTGGACCTTGCACAGGCCAACGCGACAGACCAGCTGAAAAAAGCGAAAGCTGAAGCTCAGGTAATCATTGAACAGGCTAACAAGCGCCGTTCTCAGATCCTGGACGAAGCCAAAGCTGAAGCAGAACAGGAACGTACTAAGATCGTGACACAAGCTCAGGCTGAAATTGAAGCTGAGCGTAAACGTGCTCGTGAAGAACTGCGTAAGCAGGTTGCGATTCTGGCTGTTGCTGGCGCCGAGAAGATCATCGAACGTTCCGTGGATGAAGCTGCTAACAGCGACATCGTGGACAAACTTGTCGCTGAACTGTAAGGAGGGAGGGGCTGATGTCTGAATTTGTTACGGTAGCTCGCCCCTACGCCAAAGCAGCTTTTGACTTTGCTGTCGAACACCAAAATGTCGATCGCTGGCAGAATATGCTGGCGTTTGCCGCTGAGGTGACGAAAAACGAACAAATGGCCGAGTTGCTTTCCGGTGCGTTAGCGCCTGAAACCCTCGCCGCGTCGTTTATCGCCGTGTGCGGAGAGCAACTGGATGCCAACGGCCAGAACCTGATTAAGGTCATGGCAGAAAATGGTCGTCTCCGTGTGCTCCCGGATGTTCTCGAGCAGTTTGAGCACTTACGTGCCCTTAGTGAAGCAACTGCAGAAGTCGAAGTGACTTCCGCGACTGAACTGAGTGACGAACAGCTTGCGAAAATCACCGCCGCGATGGAAAAACGTCTGTCACGCAAAGTTAAGCTGAATTGCAAAATCGATAAGTCTGTAATGGCAGGCGTAATCATCCGCTCGGGTGATATGGTCATTGATGGCAGCGTACGCGGCCGTCTTGAGCGCCTTGCAGACGTCTTGCAGTCTTAAGGGGACTGGAGCATGCAACTGAATTCCACCGAAATCAGCGAACTGATCAAGCAGCGCATTGCTCAGTTCAATGTTGTGAGTGAAGCTCACAACGAAGGTACTATTGTTTCTGTAAGTGACGGTGTTATCCGCATCCACGGCCTGGCCGATTGTATGCAGGGTGAGATGATTTCCCTGCCGGGTAACCGTTACGCTATCGCACTGAACCTGGAGCGCGACTCCGTAGGTGCAGTTGTGATGGGTCCATACGCTGACCTCGCCGAAGGCATGAAGGTTAAGTGTACTGGCCGTATTCTGGAAGTGCCGGTTGGCCGTGGCCTGCTGGGTCGCGTTGTTAACACCCTGGGTGCGCCAATCGACGGTAAAGGTCCGGTTGAGCACGATGGCTTCTCCCCAATCGAAGTTATCGCACCAGGCGTTATCGACCGTCAGTCCGTTGATCAGCCAGTGCAGACTGGTTATAAGTCCGTTGACGCCATGATCCCAATCGGTCGTGGTCAGCGTGAACTGATCATCGGTGACCGTCAGACCGGTAAAACCGCGATGGCAATCGACGCCATCATCAACCAGCGTGACTCCGGCATCAAATGTGTGTATGTGGCTATCGGCCAGAAAGCGTCCACCATTTCTAACGTGGTTCGTAAACTGGAAGAGCACGGCGCACTGTCTAACACCATCGTTGTGGTAGCAACCGCGTCTGAATCTGCTGCACTGCAATACCTGGCGCCATACGCCGGTTGCGCAATGGGCGAATACTTCCGTGACCGCGGTGAAGATGCGCTGATCGTATACGATGACCTGTCTAAACAGGCTGTTGCTTATCGTCAGGTTTCCCTGCTGCTCCGTCGTCCACCAGGACGTGAAGCATTCCCGGGCGACGTATTCTACCTCCACTCTCGTCTGCTGGAGCGTGCTTCCCGCGTTAACGCGGAATACGTCGAGAACTTCACCAAAGGTGAAGTGAAGGGCAAAACAGGTTCTCTGACCGCGCTGCCGATCATTGAAACCCAGGCGGGTGACGTTTCTGCGTTTGTTCCGACCAACGTAATCTCCATTACCGATGGTCAGATCTTCCTGGAAACCAACCTGTTTAACTCCGGTATTCGTCCGGCGGTTAACCCGGGTATCTCCGTATCCCGTGTGGGTGGTGCTGCTCAGACCAAGATCATCAAGAAACTGTCCGGTGGTATCCGTACCGCGCTGGCACAGTATCGTGAACTGGCTGCGTTCTCTCAGTTCGCATCCGATCTGGACGAAGCAACCCGTAAACAGCTGAGCCACGGTCAGAAAGTGACCGAGCTGCTGAAGCAGAAACAGTACGCTCCAATGTCTGTTGCTCAGCAGGGCCTGGTGCTGTTCGCGGCTGAACGCGGTTACCTCGAAGATGTGGAACTGGCGAAAATCGGTAGCTTTGAAGCCGCTCTGCTGGCTTACGTCGACCGTGATCACGCTCCGCTGATGCAAGAGATCAACCAGACCGGTGGCTATAACGACGAAATCGAAGGCAAGCTGAAAGCTATCCTCGATTCCTTCAAAGCAACCCAATCCTGGTAATCGTCCGGCGGCTTGTCTCAGGGCAAGCCGTCTGGCATTGAGGAGAAGCTCATGGCCGGCGCAAAAGAGATACGTAGTAAGATCGCAAGCGTCCAGAACACGCAAAAGATCACTAAAGCGATGGAGATGGTCGCCGCTTCCAAAATGCGTAAATCGCAGGATCGCATGGCGGCCAGCCGTCCTTATGCAGATACCATGCGCAAAGTGATTGGTCACCTTGCAAACGGTAATCTGGAATATAAGCACCCTTACCTGGAAGAACGCGACGTTAAGCGCGTGGGCTACCTGGTGGTGTCGACTGACCGTGGTCTGTGTGGCGGCTTGAACATTAACCTGTTCAAAAAACTGCTGGCGGATATGAAAGGCTGGTCTGATAAAGGCGTTCAGTGCGATCTGGCACTGATTGGCTCTAAAGGCGTCTCTTTCTTTAACTCCGTTGGTGGCAACATTGTCGCTCAGGTGACCGGTATGGGTGATAACCCGTCCCTGTCCGAACTGATCGGCCCGGTTAAAGTGATGTTGCAGGCCTACGATGAAGGCCGTCTGGACAGACTGTACGTTGTCAGCAACAAATTCATTAACACCATGTCTCAGGTTCCAACGCTCACTCAGATGCTGCCGTTACCGGCATCAGAAGATGACGAGCTGAAGCAGAAAGCCTGGGATTACCTGTATGAACCCGATCCGAAACCGCTGCTGGATACCCTGCTGCGTCGTTACGTTGAATCTCAGGTTTATCAGGGCGTTGTAGAAAACCTGGCCAGCGAGCAGGCCGCACGAATGGTGGCGATGAAAGCCGCGACCGATAATGGCGGCAGCCTGATTAAAGAGCTGCAGTTGGTTTACAACAAAGCTCGTCAGGCCAGCATTACTCAGGAACTCACCGAGATCGTCTCGGGGGCCGCCGCGGTTTAACCAGGTTTACGAATTACGTAGAGGATTCAAGATGGCTACTGGAAAGATTGTCCAGGTAATCGGCGCCGTGGTGGACGTCGAGTTCCCTCAGGACGCCGTACCACGCGTGTACGACGCGCTTGAGGTACAGAATGGTAACGAGAGCCTGGTGCTGGAAGTTCAGCAGCAGCTCGGCGGCGGTATCGTGCGTACCATCGCCATGGGTTCTTCCGACGGTCTGCGTCGTGGTCTGGAAGTTAAAGACCTTGAGCACCCGATCGAAGTCCCGGTAGGTAAAGCAACGCTGGGTCGTATCATGAACGTATTGGGTCAGCCAATCGACATGAAAGGCGACATCGGCGAAGAAGAGCGTTGGGCTATCCACCGCGCGGCACCTTCCTACGAAGAGCTGTCCAGCTCTCAGGAACTGCTGGAAACCGGCATCAAAGTTATCGACCTGATGTGTCCGTTTGCGAAGGGCGGTAAAGTTGGTCTGTTCGGTGGTGCGGGTGTAGGTAAAACCGTAAACATGATGGAGCTGATCCGTAACATCGCGATCGAGCACTCCGGTTACTCCGTGTTTGCGGGCGTAGGTGAACGTACTCGTGAGGGTAACGACTTCTACCACGAAATGACCGACTCCAACGTTCTGGACAAAGTATCCCTGGTTTACGGCCAGATGAACGAGCCACCAGGAAACCGTCTGCGCGTTGCGCTGACTGGTCTGACGATGGCTGAGAAATTCCGTGACGAAGGCCGTGACGTTCTGCTGTTCGTTGATAACATCTATCGTTACACCCTGGCCGGTACCGAAGTATCTGCACTGCTGGGTCGTATGCCTTCAGCGGTAGGTTATCAGCCTACGCTTGCGGAAGAGATGGGTGTTCTTCAGGAACGTATCACCTCTACCAAAACCGGTTCTATCACCTCCGTTCAGGCGGTATACGTACCTGCGGATGACTTGACTGACCCATCTCCAGCAACCACCTTTGCGCACTTAGACGCAACCGTGGTACTGAGCCGTCAGATCGCGTCTCTGGGTATCTACCCGGCCGTTGACCCGCTGGACTCCACCAGCCGTCAGCTGGATCCACTGGTTGTTGGTCAGGAACACTACGACACCGCGCGTGGCGTACAGTCCCTGCTGCAGCGTTACCAGGAACTGAAAGACATCATCGCCATCCTGGGTATGGATGAACTGTCTGAAGAAGACAAACTGGTGGTAGCACGTGCGCGTAAGATCCAGCGCTTCCTGTCCCAGCCGTTCTTCGTTGCGGAAGTATTCACCGGTTCTCCGGGTAAATACGTTTCCCTGAAAGACACCATCCGTGGCTTTAAAGGCATCATGGAAGGCGAATACGATCACCTGCCAGAGCAGGCGTTCTACATGGTTGGTTCCATCGAAGAAGCCGTGGAAAAAGCCAAAAAACTTTAACGCCTTAATCGGAGGGTGATATGGCAATGACTTACCACCTGGACGTCGTCAGCGCAGAGCAACAAATGTTCTCTGGTCTGGTCGAGAAAATCCAGGTAACGGGCAGTGAAGGTGAACTGGGTATTTTCCCGGGTCACGCACCGCTGCTCACCGCCATTAAGCCTGGTATGATCCGCATCGTTAAACAGTTCGGTCACGAAGAGTTTATCTATCTGTCCGGCGGCATTCTTGAAGTGCAGCCTGGCAGTGTGACCGTTCTGGCCGATACCGCTATTCGTGGCCAGGATCTCGACGAAGCGCGAGCCCTGGAGTCGAAGCGTAAGGCTGAAGAGCACATTAGCAGCTCTCATGGTGACGTGGATTACGCTCAGGCGTCTGCGGAGCTGGCCAAAGCGATCGCGAAACTGCGCGTTATCGAGTTGACCAAAAAAGCGATGTAACACCGGCTTGAAAAGCACAAAAGCCAGTCTGGATACCAGACTGGCTTTTTTTTTGATCCTTAATTCATGATGAAAAAGATGTAGAATTTTAGGCATCAAACGTTTTTACTTCTCACTCAAACTACCGTCAGGATGCGTATGTCAAACAGTGCGATGAGCGTGGTGATCCTTGCCGCTGGCAAAGGTACCCGCATGTATTCCGATCTGCCTAAAGTGCTCCACACGCTGGCAGGAAAGCCAATGGTGCAGCATGTCATTGATGCAGCGAATGAACTGGGTGCCCGTCAGGTTCACCTGGTCTACGGCCACGGCGGCGATCTGCTTAAGAAGACGTTGAGCGATGATGCGCTCAACTGGGTGCTTCAGGCTGAACAGCTGGGTACCGGTCATGCGATGCAACAGGCTGCGCCGTTCTTTGCCGATGACGAAGATATTCTGATGCTCTACGGCGACGTTCCGCTGATCTCCGTTGAAACGCTGACTCGCCTGCGTGCAGCCAAGCCGCAGGGCGGCATCGGTTTATTGACCGTTGTGCTGGACGATCCAACGGGCTATGGCCGTATCACGCGTGAAAACGGCAACGTAACGGGTATCGTTGAACATAAAGATGCCAGTGATGAACAGCGCAAGATTCAGGAGATCAACACCGGCATCCTGATTGCCAATGGTGCGGACATGAAGCGCTGGCTCTCTCAGCTCGACAACAATAACGCGCAAGGTGAGTACTACATCACCGACATCATTGCGATGGCATATCACGAAGGGCGTGAGATCGCCGCCGTTCATCCGGCGCGCATCAGCGAAACGGACGGAGTGAATAACCGCCTGCAGCTTTCCCGTCTTGAGCGTATTTATCAGTCCGAGCAGGCCGAAAAACTGCTGCTCGCGGGCGTGATGCTGCGCGATCCGGCGCGTTTCGATTTGCGCGGCACCGTGTCTCACGGGCGCGACGTTGAGATCGATACTAACGTTATTCTTGAAGGCAACGTCACGCTGGGCAACCGCGTCAAAATTGGCGCCGGCTGCGTGATTAAAAACAGCGTTATCGGCGACGACTGCGAAATCAGCCCGTACAGCGTGGTGGAAGATGCTCATCTTGAAGCAGCGTGTACCATCGGCCCGTTTGCGCGTCTGCGCCCGGGCGCTGAGCTGCTGGAAGGCGCGCACGTGGGTAACTTCGTGGAAATGAAAAAAGCGCGTCTGGGTAAAGGCTCCAAAGCGGGTCATTTAACCTATCTGGGCGATGCGGAGATTGGCGACAACGTGAATATCGGTGCAGGAACCATTACCTGTAACTATGACGGCGCCAATAAGTTTAAAACCATCATCGGCAATGACGTGTTCGTGGGCTCGGACACGCAGCTGGTGGCACCGGTTACCGTGGGTAACGGCGTGACCATTGCCGCCGGCACGACCGTCACGCGCGACGTAGCGGATAACGAGCTGGTGTTAAGCCGCGTGCCGCAGGTACACAAGCAGGGCTGGAAACGCCCGGTGAAGAAAAAGTAACAACAAGGCGGGTGGCGCTACGCTTACCCGCCTACGATTGAGTAGGCCTGATAAGGCGTAGCCGTCATCAGGCAAACCCGGGAGAGGAGATAAATATATATCTCCCCCCACAAGCAGTACCCATAAAAATAACCCCACTCTCTACAAGGCTCGGGGCGCCCGGAAAGGGTAAATACAGGTCAGCGACAACGCAGGCATAATGCCTAAATTCGGAATCTAAAATATGTGTGGAATTGTTGGCGCAGTTGCGCAGCGTGATATTGCTGAAATCCTTCTCGAAGGTTTACGTCGTCTGGAATACCGTGGTTACGACTCTGCCGGTCTGGCTGTCGTGGATGCAGAAGGGCATATGACCCGTCTGCGTCGTCTCGGTAAAGTGCAGATGCTGGCCCAGGCCGCGGAAGAACACCCGCTGCACGGGGGTACCGGTATTGCGCACACCCGCTGGGCGACGCACGGCGAACCGTCTGAAGGTAACGCGCACCCGCATGTGTCTGAACACATCGTGGTGGTGCATAACGGCATTATCGAAAACCACGAACCGCTGCGCGAAGAACTGAAAGCGCGCGGCTATACCTTCGTCTCTGAAACCGACACCGAAGTGATTGCTCACCTGGTGCACTGGGAGCTGGCAAAGGGCGGTACGCTGCGTGATGCGGTGCTGCGCGCTATCCCTCAGCTGCGCGGTGCGTATGGTACGGTGATCATGGACTCCCGCGATCCATCTACCCTGCTGGCCGCGCGTTCCGGTAGCCCGATGGTTATCGGTCTGGGCATGGGTGAAAACTTTATCGCCTCCGATCAGCTGGCGCTCCTGCCGGTCACCCGTCGCTTTATCTTCCTGGAAGAGGGCGATATCGCGGAAGTGACGCGCCGCAGCGTGACCGTCTTCGACACCAAAGGCGAGCAGGTGAAGCGTCAGGAGATCGAATCTAACCTGCAATACGACGCGGGCGACAAAGGCGCTTACCGTCACTACATGCAGAAAGAGATCTACGAGCAGCCGAACGCTATCAAAAACACTCTGACCGGGCGCATCAGCCACGGCGAGGTGGATCTGAGCGAGCTGGGGGCAAACGCCAACGAACTGCTCGGCAAGGTTGAACATATTCAGATCGTAGCCTGCGGTACCTCATATAACTCCGGTATGGTCTCTCGCTACTGGTTTGAATCCCTGGCGGGCGTGCCATGCGACGTGGAAATCGCGTCTGAGTTCCGCTATCGCAAGTCTGCGGTGCGTCGTAACAGCCTGATGATCACCCTTTCCCAGTCCGGCGAAACGGCGGATACGCTGGCAGCGCTGCGTCTGTCTAAGGAATTGGGTTATCTGGGCTCGCTGGCCATCTGTAACGTCCCGGGCTCATCCCTGGTGCGTGAGTCCGATCTGGCGCTGATGACCAAAGCGGGTACCGAAATCGGCGTGGCTTCCACCAAAGCGTTTACCACTCAGTTGACCGTTCTGCTGATGCTGGTGGCGAAGCTGGCGCGTCTGAAAGGCGAAGATGCTTCCGTTGAGCACGACATCGTTCACGGTCTCCAGGCGCTGCCGAGCCGTATTGAGCAGATGCTGTCTCAGGACAAACGCATTGAAGCGCTGGCGGAAGATTTCTCTGACAAACATCACGCCCTGTTCCTGGGTCGTGGCGATCAGTACCCTATTGCGCTGGAAGGCGCACTGAAGCTGAAAGAGATCTCCTACATCCACGCGGAAGCCTACGCGGCAGGCGAGCTCAAGCATGGCCCGCTGGCGCTGATTGACGCGGATATGCCGGTCATTGTTGTCGCACCGAACAACGAACTGCTGGAAAAACTGAAATCCAACATCGAAGAGGTGCGCGCCCGCGGCGGCGTGCTGTACGTCTTCGCTGATAAAGATGCCGGTTTCGCCAGCAGCGACAACATGCACATCATCGAGATGCCGCATGTGGAAGAGGTGATTGCACCGATCTTCTACACCGTTCCGCTGCAGCTGCTGGCTTACCACGTGGCGCTGATCAAAGGCACCGACGTTGACCAGCCGCGTAACCTGGCGAAATCGGTCACCGTAGAATAATCCCTTCTGTTAATGGCTACACGACGTGTAGCCATTTTTCCTTACTTTTTTCTCATCAGCTTTCTCTTTGCTATCAATCATCTTATTCTGACGCATTTCGTTACTTTATTGTGTGAATAATGAACGAGATTGCTTCCAGGCATTAGTATTTTCTATTTTGATCACTAAACGATCAGCTTTTATTAACGGAATCCTAAAAATGGTTTGTTTATAAAATATATGTCCTTTTTATGTGTATACTGAAAAGGAATTTTAATGATAAAGCAAAAATAATATTATATTTGTTTTTCTCTATTATTATTCCAGCTATGGTTCGTCATTATTCCATTAATTTAAAGTCCCCCCTTGAAGATCATTCTTCCCGAAGAATATTATTTCATCGCATTTGGGATGGCGTTGTCTTTATGATAAACGCAATATTGATTTAATTAATGGAGTTATCATGAAAAATAATGGAATTACGGTGGCGATTGCACTCGCATCGGCGTTAATGGCAGGACAATCATTTGCTGCGGATGGTACGGTTCATTTCCGCGGAGAGGTTATTGATTCAACATGTGAAGTGACGCCTGATACCGCCGATCAGACGGTGAATATCGGCCGCGTTGCCAAAACGACGTTCTCCGGCATTGACTCAACGGCGTCAGTAAAAGATTTCCATATTAAACTGGAGAAATGCCCTGCAACCTATACTCAGGCGGCGGTTCGTTTTGACGGAACAGAAGATAAAGACACGATCGGCAAAGGGTATTTGTCTATTGGCACGCCTGTTAACGGTGAAGCGGGTACTGACGGTATTTACACCGGCGAAGGTGAAGCCGTTACGGCTACCGGCGTTGCAATCAAGCTCTTCAACCTGAACGATGATACGGCGATCCCGCTGTATAACAATTCAAATTATGTTGCTATCACCGACGGCAAAGCGGACATGGGCTTTAAAGCGAAGTTTGTGCAGACGCTGGCTACGGTTACGCCGGGTACAGCGAACGCGGATTCCCAGTTCACCATTGAATACCTGAAATAATCTTCAGCTGTTCGCCAGGAGCCTGTTTTATCCTTTTGCAGGCTCCTCTACAGGATGTGAGGATAACTGATGTATTTACGGCGTTTGTTGACTCTGTTCATCATGCTCTCTTTTTCATTTTTAACACCCTTGTCGACGGCTGGCGTCATTATTGGCGGAACCCGCGTTGTTTATAGTAGCGATAAATCCGATGCGACAATCAGCATAAAAAATAACGAAGCGACCACGCCTTATCTCATACAGACGTGGGTCGATCCTTTTAAAGGCGATACAGCGTCGAATAAACCTCCTTTTACCGTTATTCCGCCGGTTTCAAGGCTGGAGGCCGGGCAGGAGAAAGTATTGCGCATCATGAAAGTGAAGGGCGAACTGCCTCACGATCGGGAATCGCTGTTCTGGCTCAACATCAAAAATATTCCGCCGTCCAGTTCAAACCCCAATTCGCTCGAAATTGCGATTAAGACGCGGATAAAACTTTTTTGGCGTCCGGCGACCCTGAATATCACGCCTGAACGGGCTGCGGCGAAGGTTAAATGGCGTGTTCAAAACCAGCAGCTCGTGATTGAAAATCCGAGCCCGCTACATATTAACGTTATGAATGTCACCGTCGATAAAAAAGACGTTCCCTTAAACATCATTCCCCCTTTTGACACCGTGCGTTTGCCGCTTCCGGAAGGGATTAACGGCCACGCGCTGGTCTGGCGTTTCGTTAACGATTTTGGGGCAATCAGTCAGGAAATTCACGTCACGCTGTAAACATAGGGATGTTTGATATGGGGTGTTTCCGTTTTTTCATTGCGCTGGCCTCGGGGGTATCTCTCGGCTTTTCAGGCGTGACGCTGGCAAAAGATATCTTTAACCCTGCGCTTCTTGAAATTGACCATCCGGTGGATGTTGATATCCACCAGTTTAACCGCGCCAATACGTTACCTGCGGGCTCTTATAAGGTTGATATTCATGTTAACGATGAGTTTATCGGTAGCCGGGAGGTCACCTTTATTGAAGATAAGGCTGGCGATAGGCTGCATCCCTGTTTTAAGCACGTCAGGACGGTGCTTGCGGAGCTCGGGGCTAAGGTGGCGGCGATCGGTTCGCTGGACCGCCTGGACGAAAACGCCTGTGTGGACCCTACCCCGCTGATCCCTGGCGCCACGTGGGCGTTCGATACCGATAAGCTGCTGCTCAACGTCACGCTGCCGCAGATTTACATTGATACCACCGCCCGCGGCACCATCAATCCTGCCCGCTGGGATGAAGGTATTAATGCGTTGATGATGAACTATGACTTTTCCGGCTCCAGCACGTTGCAGTCTGATGATGACGACAATAGCGATTTCTACTATCTGAACCTGCGAAACGGGGCGAACATTGGCGCGTGGCGTTTACGCAATTACAGCACGCTAAACATCATTGACGGTCATTCGGATTACCATTCCATCAGCACCTATGTGCAGCGAAACCTCGCGACGTTACGCAGCCAGATCATGCTGGGTGATACCTGGACCGCGAGCGATGTCTTCGACAGTACCCAAGTGCGCGGCGTGCGCCTGTATACCGATGATGAAATGCTTCCTTCCAGCCTGACGGGCTTTGCGCCGGTCGTTCGGGGCGTTGCGAAAAGCAATGCGACGGTGATTATTCGGCAGAACGGCTACATCATTTACCAATCTGCCGTGCCGCAGGGACCGTTTGCGCTAAAAGATTTAAACACCACCAGCTCCGGCGGCGACCTGGACGTGACCATCAAAGAAGAAGACGGCAGTGAGCAACACTTCACGCAGCCCTACGCCTCGCTGGCCATCCTCAAGCGTGAAGATCAGACCGACGTCGATATCAGCGCGGGTGAACTGCGCGATCAAAGCGAATTCCAGCCCAACGTTTTTCAGGCGCAGATTCTGCACGGCTTTCCTGCCGGGATAACGGTATACGGTGGCGTGCAGGCCGCGGAAGCGTATCGCTCGGCAGCGGTGGGGATCGGTAAAGATATGGGGGCAGTTGGCGCGTTTTCCGTCGATGTCACCCAGGCACGTGCGCAGTTTACGGACGAGGACTCAGAGGAATCCGGCCAGTCCTGGCGTTTTCTCTATTCGAAACGGTTTGATGAAACGGATACCACGCTGAGGCTGGTGGGGTATCGCTACTCAACGCAGGGCTACTACACCCTCAATGAATGGGCGTCACGCCAGAATAGTCAGCGCGATTTCTGGGTAACGGGCAACCGACGCAGCCGGCTTGAAGGGTCCTGGACGCAGAATTTCGGCGATGGCATGGGGAACATTTATCTCACGCTGAGCCGCCAGCAGTACTGGAAAACCGACGAAGTTGAACGCCTGGTTCAGCTTGGCTACAGCAATGTCTGGCGGTCGCTTTCCTGGAACCTCTCCTGGAACTACAGCGATTCCATCACCACGGCGCAGAGCGCGGAGTATACAGATAGCGACGATCGAGAAAGCGAACAGGTTTTTATGCTGTCGTTCTCCGTGCCGCTGTCAGCATTGCTGCCGGACAGCTATGTGAGCTACGGCCTCACGCAGAATAACAGCGGAAAAGGAATGCACCAGCTTGGTCTGAACGGTACGGCGCTTGATAACCGTAATCTCTCCTGGAACCTCCAGCAGTCCTGGGATGCGGATGACAGTGTGTACAGCAGCAGCGCGGGGGTGGGATATGACGGAACCTATGGTTCGGTTAACGGCAGCTATGACTACAACCAGGACAGCCAGCGGCTCAACTACGGCGCGCGCGGCGGGATCCTGCTGCATGGCGATGGAGTGACGTTCTCGCAGGAGATGGGCGAAACCGTGGCGCTGATTAAAGCACCCGGTGCAGCCGGTCTGGCAATGGAAAACGGCACCGGTACGGCAACCGACTGGCGAGGCTACACCGTTCAAACGCAGCTTAACGCTTACGATGAAAACCGTGTGGAAATTGAGAGCGGCTATTTTGAAAAAGCGAACGTCGAGCTGGAGAACAGCGTGCTTAACGTCATCCCCACGCGAGGTGCGGTAGTGCGGGCGGAATTTATCACCCACGTTGGCTATCGCGTGCTCTTTGAGGTCACACAGGCCAACGGCAAACCGGTTCCCTTTGGCGCAGTGGCGTCTGCCGAACTGGCGACGGGCAGCGTGTCGGGCATTACCGGCGAGAATGGCGAACTCTATCTTTCGGGCATGCCGGAAGAGGGAACGTTCACGCTGAAGTGGGGGAGTGAAAAGACAAAACCTTGCAAGGTCCATTATCAGTTCCCCAAACCAACGGGTGTTGAACTGGTTCAAACAGCGGTCGTGTGCCAATAGGGAAATGAGATGAAACGACGTATCACTTTTATAGCAGTTGCCATGCTGCTTTTTACCCCTTTTTCCCACGCTGCGACGACAGAAGGCGGGGTGTGTTTCGCCATCGGCGGCACCTATATTTTCAATCTGAATCTTAACGGGGCAGAAATACCGGCAGATAAAAACCAGGCGGGAACCGAGGTGCGCGATCTAACGACCCTGCAATCGCCTTCCCAGTATAAACTGGGATGTAACTGCCTGAGCCATTTCACCACAACGTATCGTAGCGTCTACTTCACCGCACGTTCGCCCTTAAGCGTTAATACCGTTAAAAACGGATATACCTACTACAGGTTGAACGATCACCTCAGTATTGCGTCCTCCATTCACGTGCTGGGACGTGACTATCTCCCCGTTCCCTTTGAGGCCGAGCCCAACCGGGTGACATCTGGTATTTACTGCTATGCCTCCGGTGAAGAAGGCTCAGAGGCAACGCTTGATACCGGCTCTCAGGTAAAATTATCGTTTTTAATCGACAAGCCCTTTATTGGAAAAGTTACCGTTTCGGGTACGACGATTGCCACGCTCTACGGCGGTATTGATGAAGCGTCCTCTGTGGCAAGCACCGAGAAGCTCGCCGAAATAAAAATTGCCGGAGACATCGTGGTACCGCAAAACTGCGAGATTGCGCCGGGTCAGTCGCTGGAAATTGATTTTGGAAAAATTCCCGCCAGCGCGTTTTCCGCCACCAAAGGCGAGGCGGTCGGTAGCCGCAAAATCCGCAAGATGATTCAGGTGAAATGTACCGGCATGCTGGATGAGAACATCGTCCGATCCGCTTTCCATGCCGATCCCGTTGACGCTGACGCCACGATGATGAAAGTGAACGGCAATGATGACGTAGGGATCGTTATTTATGATAAATGGGACCGCGTCGTCAACGTCAATGGGGGGAGCATGGAGATGGATATGGGAGCCAACCAGGGGGGCGCCGAAGTTAACTCGCTCACCTTCTCTGCTGCCCCGGCCAGCGCGACGGGGAGTATTCCGAAGCCCAGCGCCTTTGAAGCCTGGGCAACCGTGACCTTCGAAATTCAAAATTAATAACAACGGCTGTTTATGACAGCCGTTGTCATATTCACATCTTTGAACCAGGCTTAACGCATCTCAGTGTGACATTATCATGACAGAGATATGATTTTATTTGTATTAAAATCATTACCTTAACTCAAACACGTTGATTGTCATAAAACTGTCATATTTCGTACATTTATCTGTCACCTGTTTGTCCTATTTTGCTCATCGTAGCCACTTAAACAATGATTTACGAAATCCTTGCAGGAGACATTATGAAAGTTATGCGTACCACTGTCGCAACTGTTGTCGCCGCGACCTTATCTCTGAGCGCTTTCTCTGCTTTTGCAGCAGCAAGCCTGACTGGCGCTGGTGCAACCTTCCCTGCGCCGGTGTATGCCAAATGGGCGGATACCTACCAGAAAGAAACCGGTAACAAGGTGAACTATCAGGGTATCGGCTCCTCCGGTGGCGTAAAACAAATTACCGCAAATACCGTTGATTTCGGCGCATCCGACGCTCCGCTGTCTGATGAAAAACTGAATCAGGAAGGCCTGTTCCAGTTCCCGACCGTGATCGGCGGCGTTGTGCTGGCCGTTAACATCCCTGGCCTGAAATCAGGCGAGCTGGTGCTGGACGGCAAAACCCTGGGCGACATCTACCTGGGCAAAATCAAAAAATGGGATGACGAAGCCATCACTAAGCTGAACCCGGGCGTTAAGCTGCCTTCGCAGAACATCGCTGTGGTTCGCCGCGCTGACGGCTCTGGTACCTCCTTCGTGTTCACCAGCTACCTGGCAAAAGTGAACGAAGAGTGGAAATCGAAAGTCGGCTCCGGCTCTACCGTTAACTGGCCAACCGGTCTGGGCGGTAAAGGTAACGACGGCATCGCTGCCTTCGTACAGCGTCTGCCGGGCTCTATCGGTTACGTAGAATACGCTTACGCTAAGCAGAACAACCTGGCTTACACCAAACTGGTTTCTGCTGACGGCAAACCGGTTAGCCCAACTGAAGAGAACTTCGCTAACGCAGCGAAAGGCGCTGACTGGAGCAAATCCTTCGCACAGGATCTGACTAACCAGAAAGGCGACAACGCGTGGCCAATCACTTCTACAACGTTCATTCTGATTCACAAAGATCAGAAGAAACCAGAGCAAGGTACTGAAGTGCTGAAGTTCTTTGACTGGGCATACAAAAACGGCGGCAAACAGGCTAACGACCTGGATTACGCCAGCCTGCCAGACAGCGTGGTTGAGCAGATTCGTGCTGCATGGAAAACCAACGTGAAAGACAGCAGCGGTAAAGCATTGTATTAATTTAGCATTCTGACGAAAATGGCGGGTGGCGCTTGCGCTTACCCGCCGATTTCGTAAACGCGTTTAACAGAAGAGTGATTTATGGCTGCAACCAAGCCTGCATTTAACCCTCCGGGTAAAAAAGGTGACATGATTTTCGGCGCGCTGGTCAAACTGGCTGCGCTGATTGTGCTATTGCTGCTGGGCGGCATTATCGTGTCTCTGATTTTCTCCTCCTGGCCGAGCATTCAGAAATTCGGTTTCTCCTTCCTGTGGACCAAAGAGTGGGACGCGCCGAACGATATCTACGGTGCGCTGGTGCCGATTTACGGTACGCTGGTGACCTCGTTCATCGCCCTGCTGATTGCGGTTCCGGTAAGCTTCGGTATTGCGCTGTTCCTGACGGAACTGGCGCCGGGCTGGCTGCGTCGCCCGCTGGGTATTGCCATCGAACTGCTGGCGGCCATCCCAAGTATCGTATACGGCATGTGGGGCCTGTTTATCTTTGCGCCGCTGTTTGCCACGTACTTCCAGGAGCCGGTAGGTAATGTTCTCTCCGCTGTTCCGTTTGTGGGAGCCCTGTTCTCTGGCCCGGCATTCGGTATCGGTATTCTGGCGGCAGGTGTGATCCTCGCCATCATGATTATTCCGTACATTGCGGCGGTAATGCGCGATGTCTTCGAACAAACCCCGGTGATGATGAAAGAGTCGGCCTACGGCATAGGCTGTACCACCTGGGAAGTTATCTGGCGCATTGTCCTTCCGTTCACCAAAAATGGGGTGATCGGCGGCGTAATGCTGGGCTTAGGTCGCGCGCTGGGTGAAACTATGGCGGTCACCTTTATCATCGGTAACACCTACCAGCTCGACAGCGCTTCACTCTATATGCCGGGTAACAGTATTACCTCCGCGCTGGCAAACGAATTTGCCGAAGCGGAATCCGGGCTTCACGTCGCAGCGCTGATGGAACTGGGTCTGATTCTGTTCGTTATCACCTTCATTGTTCTGGCGATTTCCAAGCTGATGATCCTGCGTCTCGCGAAAAATGAGGGGGCACGCTGATGGCAACTCTCGAAATGCAAAGCACCGCTCAGCTTGCCGAATCCCGCCGCAAAATGCAGGCGAAGCGTCGTTTTAAAAACCGCATTGCGCTGACGCTTTCCATGGCAACGATGGCATTCGGCCTGTTCTGGCTGATCTGGATCCTGATGTCCACCATCACGCGTGGTATTGATGGAATGTCTCTGGCGCTGTTCACCGAGATGACGCCGCCGCCAAATACGGCGGGTGGTGGTCTGGCGAACGCCCTGGCGGGCAGCGGCCTGCTGATCCTGTGGGCGACCGTTTTCGGTACGCCGCTGGGCATCATGGCCGGCATCTACCTGGCCGAGTACGGGCGTAAATCCTGGCTGGCAGAAGTGATTCGCTTCATTAACGACATCCTGCTTTCCGCTCCGTCGATTGTCGTGGGCCTGTTTGTTTACACCATCGTAGTCGCGCAAATGGAACACTTCTCCGGCTGGGCGGGCGTAATTGCGCTGGCGCTGCTGCAGGTGCCTATCGTCATTCGTACCACCGAAAACATGCTGAAACTGGTGCCGGATAGCCTGCGTGAAGCAGCTTACGCGCTGGGTACGCCGAAATGGAAAATGATTTCTGCGATCACCCTCAAAGCGTCGGTCTCCGGGATCATGACCGGTATTCTGCTGGCTATCGCCCGTATTGCCGGTGAAACGGCACCGCTGCTGTTTACTGCCCTCTCCAACCAGTTCTGGAGCACGGACATGATGCAGCCGATCGCCAACCTGCCGGTGACGATCTTTAAATTTGCGATGAGCCCATTCGCGGAATGGCAGCAGCTGGCCTGGGCCGGGGTGCTGATCATCACCCTTTGCGTACTGTTGCTGAACATTCTGGCGCGCGTCATTTTCGCGAAGAAGAAACACGGTTAATTTTTTACGGCGCGGCAGCTCGCGGCGTCGAATGAGGAAATGAGTCAATGAGTATGGTTGATACTGCCCCGGGTAAGATTCAGGTTCGTGATTTGAACTTCTACTACGGCAAATTCCATGCCCTGAAGAACATCAACCTGGATATCGCGAAGAACCAGGTCACGGCATTCATCGGTCCGTCTGGCTGTGGCAAGTCCACGCTGCTGCGTACCTTTAACAAAATGTATTCGCTCTATCCGGAGCAGCGCGCTGAAGGTGAAATTATCCTGGATGGCGAAAACATTCTGACCCAGGCCCAGGATATCGCCCTGCTGCGTGCCAAAGTGGGCATGGTGTTCCAGAAACCGACGCCGTTCCCGATGTCCATCTATGACAACATCGCGTTTGGCGTTCGCCTGTTTGAGAAGCTCTCCCGTGCGGACATGGACGAGCGCGTGCAGTGGGCATTGACCAAGGCCGCATTATGGAACGAAACCAAAGATAAACTTCATCAGAGCGGGTACTCTCTCTCCGGTGGTCAACAGCAGCGTCTGTGCATTGCGCGCGGTATCGCCATTCGCCCGGAAGTGTTGCTGCTGGATGAACCATGTTCAGCGCTGGACCCGATCTCAACCGGCCGTATTGAAGAGCTGATCACCGAGCTGAAGCAGGATTACACCGTGGTTATCGTGACCCACAACATGCAGCAGGCTGCGCGTTGCTCAGATCACACGGCGTTTATGTACCTGGGCGAGTTGATTGAGTTCAGCGATACGGACGCGCTGTTCACCCGGCCCGCGAAGAAACAAACCGAAGATTATATTACTGGCCGCTACGGTTGATTTGCCTTAGTGCATGTGGAGAAACCATGGACAACCTCAATCTTAATAAACACATTTCAGGCCAGTTCAACGCAGAGCTGGAAAGTATTCGCACGCAGGTGATGACCATGGGTGGCATGGTCGAGCAGCAGCTTTCTGATGCGATTACGGCAATGCATAACCAGGACAGCGAGCTGGCGAAGCGCGTCATCGAAGGCGACCATAACGTCAACATGATGGAAGTGGCGATCGACGAAGCCTGCGTGCGTATTATCGCCAAGCGTCAGCCGACCGCGAGCGACCTGCGTCTGGTAATGGCGATCATTAAAACCATCGCCGAGCTGGAACGTATTGGTGACGTGGCGGATAAAATCTGCCGCACCGCGCTGGAGAAGTTTTCCCAGCAGCATCAGCCGCTGCTGGTGAGCCTGGAGTCGCTGGGCCGCCACACTGTGCAGATGCTGCACGACGTTCTGGATGCCTTTGCGCGTATGGATCTGGATGAAGCGGTGCGTATCTACCGTGAAGACAAGAAAGTCGACCAGGAGTATGAAGGCATTGTGCGTCAGCTGATGACCTACATGATGGAAGATTCCCGTACCATCCCAAGCGTGCTGACCGCGCTGTTCTGCGCGCGCTCTATCGAGCGTATCGGCGACCGCTGCCAGAACATTTGCGAATATATTTTCTACTTCGTGAAGGGTCAGGACTTCCGTCACGTGGGCGGCGACGAGCTGGACAAGCTGCTGGCGGGTAAAGATCCGAAAGAGTGATGTTTGTGGCGGGTGGCGCTGGCGCTTACCCGCCCTACGTTAGCTTAACGCGTAATATCCCACCCGCGTGCCCTCCACAACTCTGGCAATTGCGCCAGATCGGTAAAGGTCGTCACTTTTGGATGATCGATCGGCTTGTTGTGCGGATCGGCACAGAAGTAAAACACCTCCATCCCCGCATCAATCCCCGATTGGGCGCCCGCAGGCGAGTCATCCACCAGAATGCAGTTCTCCACGTTGACGTTCATCGCTTTCGCCGCGTGGAACATCAGGGCCGGATCGGGCTTCCAGCGCTGGATATCGTAGCCGCTGAACAGTTTTTCCGGAAAGTGGTGCAGCATTTCAAGCTTGCCCAGTGAATGCTGCATTTTGCTGACCGGACCGTTGGAAACTACGCAGATTGGCACCGTCATCGCATCCAGCAGCGCGTTAGCCCCGGCAATAACGTCCAGTTCTGAGTCGAAGAGGCGTGCGACCTCGGCGCGGTACACCGGTTCCAGCTCCGCTTTCGCCAGATCCACCCCGTGCTCTTCGTTAATGATGTCGATGATCTCGTACAGCTTCACGCCCTTAAAGCGTTTGAACACCTCTTCGAGATCGAGCGTAATGCCAAATTCCTGGAACATGGCGACATACGCGCGGGAACAAATGACCTCACTGTCGACCAGCGTACCGTCACAGTCGAAAAATACCGCTTCAATTCCGGACATGTCCTTCCCTTTTAACAAGTTTAACGTTTACGTACGACAGATTTACGAGACGCAATCGTTGCCGTATAAGCATAACCAATGAAAAAAGTATCCCGTAACCGCCACTATTGTCGCATTTTGGTATAGGATAGCGACGAATTTTCCCTCCTTGTTCGGAAATTGATGATGAGTCAACAACACACAACCCAGACATCTGGTCAGGGTCTGCTTGAGCGCGTATTCAAACTGCGCGAGCACGGCACAACGGCACGCACCGAAGTGATCGCCGGTTTCACCACCTTCCTGACGATGGTCTATATCGTTTTTGTGAACCCGCAAATTCTGGGCGTCGCTGGCATGGACACCAGCGCCGTCTTTGTTACCACCTGTCTGATCGCGGCCCTTGGCAGCATCCTGATGGGCGTTTTCGCTAACCTGCCCGTGGCGCTGGCACCCGCTATGGGCCTGAATGCGTTCTTCGCGTTCGTGGTGGTTCAGGCGATGGGCCTGCCGTGGCAGGTTGGTATGGGCGCTATCTTCTGGGGTGCGGTCGGCCTGCTGCTGCTGACCATCTTCCGCGTCCGCTACTGGATGATTGCCAATATCCCGGTGAGCCTGCGCGTGGGTATCACCAGCGGTATCGGTCTGTTCATCGGCATGATGGGTCTGAAAAACGCCGGTGTGATCGTGGCGAACCCGGAAACGCTGGTGAGCATCGGTAACCTGACCTCGCACAGCGTGCTGCTGGGCGTGCTGGGCTTCTTCATCATCGCGATCCTGGCGTCGCGCAACATCCACGCTGCGGTGCTGGTCTCTATCATCGTGACCACGCTGCTGGGCTGGATGCTGGGTGACGTGCATTACAGCGGTATTGTCTCTGCGCCGCCGAGCGTCTCTACCGTGATTGGTCACGTTGACCTGGCGGGTTCCCTGAACCTGGGCCTGGCGGGCGTGATCTTCTCCTTCATGCTGGTCAACCTGTTTGACTCCTCCGGTACGCTGATTGGCGTGACGGACAAAGCGGGTCTGGCTGACGAGAAAGGCAAATTCCCGCGCATGAAGCAGGCGCTGTATGTAGACAGCATCTCGTCCGTGGCGGGTTCTTTCATTGGCACCTCATCTGTTACCGCTTACATTGAATCCTCTTCCGGCGTGTCCGTGGGTGGCCGTACCGGCCTGACGGCGGTGGTGGTGGGTATCCTGTTCCTGCTGGTGATCTTCCTCTCTCCGCTGGCGGGTATGGTTCCACCGTATGCGGCTGCCGGCGCGCTGATTTACGTGGGCGTGCTGATGACCTCGAGCCTGGCGCGCGTGAAGTGGGAAGATTTAACCGAAGCGGTGCCGGCCTTTATTACCGCCGTGATGATGCCGTTCAGCTTCTCGATCACCGAAGGTATCGCGCTGGGCTTTATCTCTTACTGCGTGATGAAGATCGGTACCGGCCGCTTCCGCGAACTCAGCCCTTGCGTGATTATCGTTGCGCTGCTGTTTGTGTTGAAGATTGTGTTTATTGACGCGCACTAAGGTGCGGTTTGTGGTGTCAGGTGGCGCTTCGCTTACCTGACCTACAGACGAGTGTAGGCCCGGTAAGCGCTAGCGCCACCGGGCTTTTTTATCAGGCTTTAACCCGCTTAATATAATCCCCAAACGCGGTCAGCTGGCCAGAGAGATGGTCACGCGTGCTCTGATCCACCACTTCACCCGTCTGCGGGTCGACCTTGTTTTGAATCACACCGCCCATAAATTCCGGCTTGTTCATCACCATCGCATCCAGGAACACCAGGATCTGACGCAGATGATACTGGCAGCGTGCGCCACCAATCGCGCCCATTGAGCTGGTCTGGATCAGCACCGGTTTGCCAGACAGCGGCTGCTCCGGTAAACGGGATAACCAGTCAATCGCGTTCTTCAGGCCACCCGGAACCGAGTAGTTATACTCCGGCGTGACAATGACCACACCGTCGGCCTGGCGGATCTGCTCGGCTATCGCCTCCACGCTCTGCGGGAACCCCTCTTCCTGCTGGACATCTGCATCATACAGCGGGATATCGCCAATAGATGGCAGGGCGCTAATTTCCATACCTGCCGGGGCCAGCTGCGGCAGCGTGCGGGCAACCATTCCGTTAAATGAACCTTTGCGCAGGCTTCCCAGTAACGTAACTACTTTCAACGTATCAGACATGATTACTCCTGTTTCATCATGATGACCCTGATTGGATCAGCTATGGGTAAATGCTTTTTCTGCCGGTAAACTGGTTAAACGCATCAGGCGTGCGGCGGGCTCGTTGGCGCGCTCGGGCACATCAGGAAGGCTACGCCATCCCTGTTGACTGTCAAATTCCCAGATTTTCATGCGTTCGATGGCGGGGGTCACCGCGATGGACCAAATCAGCACATCCTCTGCGTCGCAGAGCGCTTCTACCAGCGTGGCCTGGGTGGCGCGCAAACGTCCGGAGCCAGGCAACAACTGCAGCAGGCTGGCGTCGTCTGAGGCGCATCCGCAGAGCTTGCGAATGCTCTGGCGCAGGGTAATGAGCTGGGCTCTGGCTTCGACAGGATCGTTCTGGTTGCGTACCCACAGCTTCTCATTGCTGGAGAGCGGATAGTCTTCATGCGCATTAGCGCCATGGAAGCTGCGCGTCGCGCGCTGAAGTTCCATATCGAGTCCACAGTCCCCTTCGGTGGTCAGCGCCACGCCAATGATATTGCCCGTATAGGCAATGGAAAAACGGGGGAGTTCCGGGTCAGCAAAGACCGGGCGGCCTTCTGGTTGCGTGACGATCTCCGGGAGTTCGCTGGTGCCGTACAGCATAAACAGCAGTTCTGCGAGAAGTGCTCTCGAGGCTAAAAACCGCGTCCTGCGGTGTTCGGGAAGTTTGAGCGCCTCACTGTGACAGGCTGAAGAGAGTCTGGCCGATACGAGACGTCCTTCTGTAAGTATCCCTCTTGCAAAGTGCGTTGCCATTTTTCGCTCCTTGATAATGGTCGTAATCGGTTAAACGGTTACATGATTATCGCTTAACTTGACTCCTGTTTTAATCAGTAAATCGGAGTAAGAGAAGCCTGAAGGCCGAACTTTACATTTTCTTAGGCAAAAATTGGATCGCTGCCACCGTACAACGCCTTGATGGTCTCCCGCAGCCAGAGGATTTTCGGATTATGGCTGTTCCGTTTATGCCAGATCAGCGTGAAGGGAACGGTCAGCTTTTCAGCCTGCGCTTCGTCAATGGGAATAGGAAGCGCGATCAGCTTCCGCTGGTGGAGTTCATTGTAGTGGCGGCAGTAGTGGGGAGCCGTGGCGATATAGTTATGGCCGGGCTGCGCCGCCATAAACATCGACTGCTCAAAGCCCGGCAAACACATAGCAATGTTTCTCTCCCGCCCCATCTCTTTTAGCACCTCATCCAGCGCCCAGGTGTCGCTCCGTTCCCAGAAGATACTGATATGGGGATAGCGCAGGAAGGTCTCCAGATTCCACTCCTCCTGCAGAGCGGGGTGGTCCTCACGCAAATAGACGTATGGACGGTCGCTAAACAGGATTTCGTAGTCGATAAACCACGGCATCAGCTTCAGCAGTTCACGCGAGCGCGGGTGGGTTTCGCGACCGGTGAAGCCAACGTCCACTTCCCCGCGCGTAATGGCGTCCAGCGAGTCGTAATCCCAGTGACGCATCTTCACCGTCGCCTGCGGATAACGCTGGTTCACCTGCTCAAGCAGGGCGTTAAAGCGGATGAGCATCAGCGGCGTTTCGGCGGCCAGCACAAACGTCAGCCCGCCAGGCGAATCATGGTGAGATTTATCGAGGATCTGGTTGCCGATCTGCATCCAGTCGGCCAAATCCTGCTCCAGGCTGACCGTCAGCGGCGTAGGCAGCAGCCCTAACGGCGTTTTGACAAACAGCGGGTCGTCAAACCAGTCGCGCAGCCTGGCCAGCGATTTACTCACCGCCGACGGCGTCACGTTCATCCGTTTTGCGGCTTTGGTGACGCTGCGCTCCTGCAGCAAAAGCTGCAGGCAAAGCAACAGGTTAAGATCGAGACTGCTGATGGGCTTCTTCATACTGTGCCGCGGGCTGGATGACCATAAGTAAGGTGATGCAGACTATGCTACAGCCAATCAGAATCCCGATCAGCATATTGAGCGCGTTAAGTCCGATGACCGCCGCCAGCCATATCCACAGAGACGAACCGCAGACCTGCGCGATCCCCAGGACCGAGCTTGCCACGCCTGCCCGCAGCGAGAACGGGCCGAGCGCCTGACTCATCGCCACGCCAAAGCCAACCGAGAACCCGGCACAAATGAGCGTAATGCCCCCCAGCATCACCGCATGTGAGCTGGTGGTCGCCAGGATCGCGCCTGCGGCGAGGAATAAAACCTGCGAGGTCAGCATCAGCGTGCGCTGGCGGAAGATATTCAGCGCAAACGGGGTGGAGAACGAGACTGCCATACTGACGAGAGCGGTTAATGCCATCACCGTGGAATACTCACCGCGATCGAAGCCCATGGTCTCCATCAGCAACACCGGGGAAACGTTTACATACGTCAGGATCACCGCCACGCTTAACGTGGTTACGGCCAGACGGCTGAGGAAAAAGCGATTGAGAAGTTTCTCTGCCGGATGAATGGTCGCGGTATGGCTGGGATTCTGCGAGCCCGGATGGGTCTCTTTCAGTACGGCGCTCGACAGCACAAAGACCAGGGCGCCCATTGCAGCCATGGTCCAGAACAGGCTCTGCCACGGGAATTTCAGCATGATCAGATAGCCTACAACCGGTGCCAGGACCGGAATGATGCAGGTTATCCCGTTCAGCATGGAGAGCACTTTAGCGCGTCGCTGGGCGCTTAAGGTGTCGCGCAAAATGGCAAACGCCACCACGTAACAGCCGCCGGCACCAATGCCCTGGATGAACCGTCCTGCCAGGAACAAGGTGCTGTTCTGTGCCTGTGAGCAGAGAAGAGAGGCCAGGGCAAAGATGATGGCTCCGGTTATTGCGACGGGCTGACGGCCAGCCTTATCCGCGATCTTCCCGGCAAAGACCATCGACGACGCCATTCCTGCGAGGTAGGCCGAAAACGCGATATGCAGCTGCGCTTCGCTGGCACCCAGATCGCGGGCGATGTGCGGTAATCCCACCAGATACATATCAATACCCGACGGATAAAGCAGAACTAATGCGAAACTACAAAACAGAAAACGCGCCATAAACCCCCCATAAATGCAGGCATGCAGAATAGGGGGTGAAAGGGGATTAGGCGAGTTGCCATTTGGACAATGGTGATTTCCCAGGAGGAAATCACCATGGACTAGCGGGAATTACTTGCCAATACAGAAGCTTGAGAAGATCCGTCCCAGCAGATCGTCCGACGTAAACTCCCCGGTGATCTCGCTCAGATTCTGCTGCGCCAGACGCAACTCTTCCGCCAGCAGTTCACCCGCCCACGCACCAATCAGCTGCGCTTTGCCCTGGTCAAGATGGCGTGCCGCCTCTTCCAGCGCCTGCAGGTGACGACGACGCGCCAGGAAGCCGCCTTCCATGCTGGTGTCAAAGCCCATGCTCTGCTTGAGATGGTTACGCAGGGCTTCCACGCCTTCCCCTGTACGTGCCGAAAGGCGAATAAGTGAGTGACCATTCACATCGCTGATGCCCAGCGTTTCGCCGGTCACGTCTGCCTTGTTGCGCACTACGGTGATCGGCAGTTTGGCCGGCAGACGGGCGATAAAGTCCGGCCAGATCTCCGCCGGGTCAACGGCGTCGGTCGTGGTGCCATCTACCATAAACAGCACGCGGTCGGCCTGCTCGATTTCCTGCCAGGCGCGCTCGATACCGATGCGCTCAACCTCGTCGCTGGCATCGCGCAGACCCGCGGTATCGATAATGTGCAGCGGCATCCCGTCGATGTGGATATGCTCGCGCAGCACGTCGCGGGTGGTGCCGGCTATGTCGGTCACGATCGCCGCTTCACGGCCCGCCAGGGCGTTCAGCAGGCTCGATTTCCCGGCGTTAGGGCGACCAGCAATGACGACCTTCATCCCTTCACGCAGCAGGCTGCCCTGACGCGCTTCGGCGCGGACGGCATCCAGATCGCTCATCACCTGGTTCAGCTGTGCTTCGATTTTACCGTCAGAGAGGAAGTCGATTTCCTCGTCCGGGAAGTCGATAGCCGCTTCGACATAGATTCGCAGGTGAGTAAGTGCTTCCACAAGGTGATTCACACGCGCGGAGAATGCCCCCTGCAGCGAGTTAAGGGCGGAGCGGGCCGCCTGTTCAGAGCTGGCGTCGATCAGGTCTGCAATCGCCTCGGCCTGTGCCAGGTCGAGCTTGTCGTTCAGGAAGGCACGCTCGGAAAATTCGCCCGGCTTCGCAATGCGCAGGCCTGGCAGGGTCAGAATACGTTTTAACAGCAAGTCGAGGATAACCGGGCCGCCGTGGCCCTGCAGCTCCAGCACGTCTTCGCCGGTAAAGGAGTTCGGGCCGGGGAACCACAGCGCAATGCCCTGGTCCAGCGGCGTGCCGTCGGCATCTTTAAACGGCAGGTAATCAGCGTAGCGTGGCTTTGGCAGTTTACCCAGCACCGCTTCTGCCACCTCGCGCGCCTTCAGGCCGGAGATGCGCAGAATGCCTACACCACCGCGTCCCGGTGGGGTTGCCTGGGCGACGATAGTGTCGTTATGGCTCATGGTTGCTCTCGTTCAATACAAATAAAAAAGGCGGTCAATCGACCGCCCTTATTTTAGCGTTATCTTACCGAATCAGGACTTTTTCTTTTCGCGGCTATGCAGGCCACGTTTTTCCAGACCACGGTAAATCAGCTGCTGCTGGATGATGGTCACCAGGTTGCTGACGATATAGTACAGCACCAGACCTGACGGGAACCACAGGAAGAACACGGTGAAGATGACCGGCATAAAGGTCATGATCTTCTGCTGCATCGGGTCGGTCACGGTGGTCGGCGACATCTTCTGGATGAAGAACATCGTCACGCCCATCAGGATCGGCAGGATGTAGTACGGGTCCTGTGCGGACAGGTCATGGATCCACAGAGCGAACGGTGCGTGGCGCAGCTCAACGGAACCCATCAGCATGTAGTACAGCGCAAGGAAGATTGGCATCTGAATCAGCAGCGGGAAGCAACCACCCAGTGGGTTCACTTTCTCTGCCTTATACAGGGCCATCATTTCCTGGCTCTGACGCTGTTTATCATCGCCCAGACGCTCACGCATCGCCTGAATCTTCGGCTGCAGCATGCGCATCTTCGCCATGGAGGTGTACTGCGCTTTGGTCAGCGGGTACATGATGCCACGAACGATAAAGGTGATAACGATGATGGAGAAGCCCCAGTTACCCAGGAAGCTGTGGATGAACTTCAGCAGCTTAAACAGCGGCTGAGAGATGAACCACAACCAGCCGTAATCAACGGTCAGATCCAGGTGCGGCGCGACGGCAGCCATTTTGTCCTGAATTTCCGGGCCGACCCACAGGGTGCTTGCCAGCTTACCGGTTTGACCCGGCTGAACCAGAACAGGCTGTGATTTGTAGCCGATGGCTGCAATACCGTTGCCCAGGTTCGCGGTGTAGAAGTTATTCGTACCGTCGTTATTCGGGATCCACGCGGTCGCGAAATACTGCTGCAGCATTGCGACCCAACCGCCTTTGGAGCTGACGTTCAGGTTTTCGTTATCGGCAATGGTGTCGAATTTGTATTTCTCGTACTTCGCATCAGGCGTGGAGTACGCCGCGCCACGGAAGGTATGCAGCGCAAAGTTGCTGCTTCCGGTGTCACGGTGTGACGGCAGATTGATGGACTGCTTCAGCTGACCGAAGGTAGACAGTTCCAGCGGTTTCGCACCGGCGTTCTGTACGCTGTAGCCCACGTTCACCGCATACTCACCGCGTTTCAGGGTGAAGGTTTTGGTGAAGGTGTTGCCTGCCGCGTCGGTGTAGGTCATCGGGATAACGAGTTCGTTCTGGCCATCGGCCAGTACAAAGGTGTCGTTCTCGACGTTATACAGTGGACGCGCACCGTTAGCCGGGTTGTCCGGGCCATCACGACCGGTCAGGCCGCTCTGCGCCTGATACAGAAACTCCGGTGTGGTTTCCAGTAACTGGAACGGTTCGTTAGACTTCAGCTCTTTCGGGTAGGTCAACAGCAGCGCCTGCTCAACATCACCACCACGGGTGTTGATAGTCAGCTCAAGCACATCGGTCTTAACCGTAATCTGTTTCCCCTGGCCACTGGCCGGTACGCCCTGGTCGGCGGCGCTACCCGCTGCGGTGGTCGTGGTCTGCGTGGTCTGCTGCTGGGGTTGAGGATTTTTATCCTGCTCCCATGCCTGCCAGATCATGAAAGACACGAACAACAAAGCGATGATAAGAAGATTGCGTTGCGAATCCATCGTTAGTGTTCTCTGGTATCAAAAGGTCCTGGGGGGACGGGGTCGTCTCCACCGGGGTGTAAAGGGTGGCATTTTAATACGCGTTTCACCGTCAACCAACTGCCTTTTATCACTCCAAACCTGCGCAATGCCTCAATTCCATAGCTTGAGCATGTTGGTGTGAAACGGCAGTGCGGCCCGAGTAGCGGACTAATCAGGCGTTGATAGACCCGAATGAGGGCTATCAGGACCCGTGAGCCAGGCGACAGTGGCGGCGCCATAATTTTTCCAACGCTTCCGAGAGAGCACGGTTATCGAGGTCGGCAACCCCCTTTTTAGCCACCACCACGAAATCCATAGAAGGCAGTTCGTGCTGACGTAAACGGAAGCTTTCACGCGTCAGACGTTTAATCCGGTTGCGTTCATGCGCACGCTTAACGTTTTTCTTAGCGACTGTGAGACCGATGCGGGGATGCCCCAGCGAATTTTGGCGGCCGAGGATGGTGATTTGCGGCGTGCCAGCCCGTTGTGGCTGCTGGAAGACGAAAGTGAAATGAGTGGGAGTTAACAAACGTAACTCCCTGGGAAATGCTAGCTTAACCACTCAGGGGTTAGCTTTATTACTTGGAAACGGTCAGACGAGCGCGGCCTTTAGCACGACGACGTGCCAGAACCTGACGACCATTTTTAGTAGCCATACGAGCACGGAAGCCGTGAGAACGGTTGCGCTTCAGTACAGACGGTTGAAAAGTGCGTTTCATGGCGATTTCTACCTAAACTTGAAAAAATTCATGACTTTTGCGGATGCCCGACCGAGTTTCGAATGACGGACGCCGAAGCCGTGGGTGATTAAAGAGGCCGGATTGTAATAATTGTACACTCCGGAGTCAATTCTCTTTCCTTATTTCCCGCGTATTTCCGCACGATTTCGCGTGGAAAATGAGCAACGGACGACGCAGGAAGATGAGCATCACGCGCCGGGTCGAGGATTATACGGCCTCGCCAACAAAGCGCAAGGATCGTCCCGGATCTTCGTTAGATCATTTAAGCAATAAATTGTCGCTGCTCATTAAATTTTCCAATATGCGGGCTAAATCGCGGGGCACTCGCGCCAGGATCGTTTACACTTACCCGGTTTCGGATCTTCCTGTGGATAAATCGGGAAGAATCTGTGAGAAACAGAAGATCTCTGGCTCAGTTTACGCTATGATCCGCGGTCCCGATCGGGATCCCAGGATCCTGGTCAGGATAAATTGCAGATAGCAATTCGCACGTCCCCCTTTACACAGGGTCATGTCGATGTGCGCCAACAATCATGAATATTCAATAGTTTTCTTTTATTGTTCGAGTGGAGTCCGCCGTGTCACTTTCGCTTTGGCAGCAGTGTCTTGCCCGATTGCAGGATGAGTTACCAGCCACAGAATTCAGTATGTGGATCCGCCCGTTGCAGGCGGAGCTGAGCGATAACACGCTGGCTTTGTATGCGCCAAACCGTTTTGTGCTCGATTGGGTAAGAGACAAGTACCTTAATAACATCAATGGCCTGCTGAACGATTTTTGCGGGTCAGATGTCCCACAGCTGCGTTTTGAAGTGGGCACAAAGCCGGTCACCCAAACCGTTCGTGAAACCGTAAATGTAGCCGCGCCCGCTCAGGCTGTTCCGGCTCCGGCGCCTCGCGTTGCACCTGCTCGTCAGGGCTGGGATAACGTCCCTGCCCCCGCAGAGCCAACCTACCGCTCTAACGTTAACGTGAAACACACGTTCGATAACTTCGTTGAAGGTAAGTCGAACCAGCTGGCGCGCGCGGCAGCCCGTCAGGTTGCCGATAACCCCGGCGGTGCTTACAACCCGCTGTTCCTGTATGGCGGCACGGGTCTCGGTAAAACGCACCTTCTGCACGCGGTGGGTAACGGCATTATGGCGCGTAAGCCGAATGCGAAAGTGGTGTATATGCACTCCGAGCGCTTCGTTCAGGACATGGTAAAAGCCCTGCAAAACAATGCGATCGAAGAGTTTAAACGCTACTACCGTTCCGTTGACGCGCTGCTGATCGATGACATCCAGTTCTTTGCCAATAAAGAACGATCGCAGGAAGAGTTTTTCCACACCTTCAACGCCCTGCTGGAAGGTAATCAGCAGATCATTTTGACCTCGGATCGTTATCCTAAAGAGATCAACGGCGTTGAAGATCGTCTCAAATCCCGCTTCGGCTGGGGCCTGACCGTGGCGATCGAGCCACCGGAGCTGGAAACCCGCGTCGCGATCCTGATGAAGAAAGCCGATGAGAACGACATCCGCCTGCCGGGTGAAGTGGCGTTCTTTATCGCCAAGCGCCTGCGCTCCAACGTGCGTGAGCTGGAAGGGGCGCTGAACCGCGTTATCGCCAATGCCAACTTCACAGGTCGTGCGATCACCATCGATTTTGTGCGTGAAGCGCTGCGCGATTTGTTGGCATTGCAGGAAAAACTGGTCACCATCGACAATATTCAAAAGACGGTGGCTGAGTACTACAAGATCAAAGTGGCAGATTTACTGTCTAAACGTCGTTCCCGCTCGGTGGCGCGTCCGCGTCAGATGGCGATGGCGCTGGCAAAGGAGTTAACCAACCACAGTCTGCCGGAAATCGGCGATGCGTTTGGTGGCCGTGACCATACGACCGTGCTGCACGCCTGTCGCAAGATTGAGCAGTTACGCGAAGAAAGCCACGACATAAAAGAAGATTTTTCCAATCTAATCAGAACATTATCATCGTGACGCTATGAAATTTACCGTTGAACGTGAACATTTATTAAAACCGCTGCAACAGGTGAGTGGCCCATTAGGCGGCCGCCCAACGCTGCCTATTCTCGGAAACCTGCTGCTTCAGGTCGCGGACGGTACGCTGTCGCTGACCGGTACAGATCTGGAAATGGAAATGATCGCGCGCGTTACGTTGACGCAGCCGCACGACGCGGGCGCGACCACGGTTCCGGCACGTAAATTCTTTGATATTTGCCGCGGGTTGCCGGAAGGCGCTGAAATCGCCGTGCAGCTGGAGGGCGACCGCATGCTGGTGCGCTCTGGCCGCAGCCGTTTCTCGCTCTCCACGCTGCCCGCTGCGGACTTCCCGAACCTGGACGACTGGCAGAGTGAAGTTGAATTCACTCTTCCGCAGGCGACGATGAAGCGTCTGATTGAAGCCACGCAGTTCTCCATGGCGCATCAGGACGTTCGTTACTACTTAAACGGCATGCTGTTCGAAACCGAAGGTGAAGAGCTGCGTACCGTCGCCACCGACGGTCACCGTCTGGCGGTCTGTTCCATGCCGATTGGCGACTCGCTGCCGAACCATTCGGTGATCGTGCCGCGTAAAGGCGTGATTGAACTGATGCGTATGCTCGACGGCGGTGACACGCCGCTGCGGGTGCAGATTGGCAGCAATAACATCCGTGCCCACGTGGGCGATTTTGTCTTCACTTCGAAGCTGGTTGATGGCCGTTTCCCGGATTATCGCCGCGTATTGCCGAAGAACCCGGACAAAACGCTGGAAGCGGGCTGCGATAGCCTCAAGCAGGCGTTTGCCCGCGCGGCCATTCTCTCGAACGAGAAATTCCGCGGCGTGCGCCTGTACGTGAGTGAAAACCAGATCAAAATCACCGCCAACAACCCGGAGCAGGAAGAGGCAGAAGAGATTCTGGACGTCACCTACGCCGGGGCTGAGATGGAAATCGGCTTCAACGTCAGCTACGTGCTGGATGTGCTCAATGCACTGAAATGCGAGAATGTGCGCATTCTGCTGACCGACTCCGTTTCGAGCGTACAGATTGAAGATGCGGCCAGCCAAAGCGCGGCTTATGTTGTCATGCCAATGAGACTGTAATGTCGCTCACCCGTCTGTTGATCCGCGACTTTCGCAATATCGAAAGCGCGGATCTCGCTTTATCCCCCGGCTTTAACTTCCTGGTTGGCGCGAACGGCAGCGGCAAAACCAGCGTGCTGGAAGCCATCTATACGCTCGGCCATGGCCGGGCGTTTCGCAGTTTGCAGATTGGTCGCGTCATTCGCCACGAGCAGGAATCCTTTGTTCTGCACGGGCGTTTGCAGGGCGCAGAGCGGGAAACCGCCATCGGCCTGACCAAAGACAAGCAGGGCGATAGCAAGGTGCGCATCGACGGCACCGACGGCCATAAGGTGGCGGAGCTGGCGCTGCTGATGCCCATGCAGCTGATTACGCCCGAGGGGTTTACTTTACTCAACGGCGGCCCCAAATACAGAAGAGCGTTCCTCGACTGGGGATGCTTTCACAATGAAGCCGGTTTCTTTAACGCCTGGAGCAACCTGAAGCGTTTGCTTAAACAGCGTAACGCCGCGTTGCGCCAGGTCACGCGCTACGCCCAGCTGCGTCCGTGGGACATGGAACTCATCCCTCTTGCGGAACAGATAAGCCGCTGGCGTGCCGAATACAGCGCGGGTATCGCCGAAGATATGGCCGACACCTGCAAACAGTTTTTACCCGAGTTCTCTCTCACCTTCTCCTTCCAGCGTGGCTGGGAGAAAGAGACGGATTATGCCGAGGTGTTAGAGAGAAGCTTCGAGCGCGACCGCATGTTGACCTACACCGCGCACGGCCCGCACAAGGCGGATTTCCGCATTCGTGCCGACGGTGCGCCGGTGGAAGACACGCTGTCGCGCGGGCAGCTCAAGCTCCTGATGTGCGCGCTACGCCTGGCGCAGGGGGAGTTCCTCACCCGCGAGAGCGGACGACGCTGCCTGTACCTGATAGATGATTTTGCCTCGGAACTTGACGACGCGCGGCGCGGGCTGCTTGCCAGCCGCTTAAAAGCCACGCAGTCGCAGGTTTTCGTCAGCGCCATTAGCGCTGAACACGTTATGGACATGTCGGACGAAAATTCGAAGATGTTTACCGTGGAAAAGGGTAAAATAACGGATTAACCCAAGTTGAAATGAGCGAGAAACGTTGATGTCGAATTCTTATGACTCCTCCAGTATCAAAGTCCTGAAAGGGCTGGATGCGGTGCGTAAGCGCCCGGGTATGTATATCGGCGACACGGATGACGGCACCGGTCTGCACCACATGGTATTCGAGGTGGTAGATAACGCTATCGACGAAGCGCTCGCGGGTCACTGTAAAGACATCGTGGTCACCATCCATGCGGATAACTCTGTGTCCGTTACCGATGACGGCCGTGGCATCCCGACCGGTATTCACCCGGAAGAGGGCGTCTCTGCTGCGGAAGTGATCATGACCGTACTGCACGCAGGCGGTAAGTTCGACGATAACTCCTATAAGGTTTCCGGCGGCCTGCACGGCGTAGGCGTTTCCGTAGTAAACGCCCTGTCGCAAAAGCTGGAGCTGGTTATTCAGCGCGAAGGCAAAATTCACCGTCAGATCTATCAGCACGGCGTGCCTGAAGCCCCGCTGGCCGTTACCGGTGATACCGATAAAACCGGTACCATGGTGCGTTTCTGGCCGAGCCTTGAAACCTTCACCAACGTCACTGAATTCGAGTATGACATCCTGGCGAAGCGCCTGCGTGAACTGTCGTTCCTGAACTCCGGCGTCTCTATTCGCCTGCGCGACAAACGCGACAACAAAGAAGACCACTTCCACTACGAAGGCGGTATCAAGGCGTTTGTTGAGTATCTGAACAAGAACAAAACGCCAATTCACCCGAATATCTTCTATTTCTCCACCGAAAAAGACGGTATTGGCGTGGAAGTGGCGCTGCAGTGGAACGACGGTTTCCAGGAAAACATCTACTGCTTCACCAACAACATTCCACAGCGCGACGGCGGTACTCACCTTGCGGGCTTCCGCGCGGCGATGACCCGTACCCTGAACGCCTACATGGACAAAGAAGGCTACAGCAAAAAAGCGAAAGTCAGCGCCACCGGTGACGATGCCCGTGAAGGCCTGATTGCCGTGGTTTCCGTGAAGGTGCCGGATCCGAAGTTCTCCTCACAGACCAAAGACAAGCTGGTTTCTTCTGAGGTGAAATCTGCGGTTGAGCAGCAGATGAACGAACTGCTGAGCGAATACCTGCTGGAAAACCCGAACGATGCGAAAATCGTGGTGGGCAAAATTATCGATGCGGCACGTGCCCGTGAAGCGGCGCGTAAAGCCCGTGAAATGACCCGTCGTAAAGGCGCACTGGACCTGGCAGGCCTGCCGGGCAAGCTGGCTGACTGTCAGGAACGTGACCCGGCGCTGTCTGAACTGTACCTTGTGGAAGGGGACTCCGCGGGCGGTTCTGCGAAGCAGGGCCGTAACCGTAAGAACCAGGCGATCCTGCCGCTGAAGGGTAAAATCCTCAACGTTGAGAAAGCGCGCTTCGACAAGATGCTCTCTTCTCAGGAAGTGGCGACGCTCATCACCGCGCTCGGCTGCGGCATTGGCCGCGACGAGTACAACCCGGACAAGCTGCGCTATCACAGCATCATCATCATGACCGATGCGGACGTCGACGGCTCGCACATCCGTACGCTGCTGTTGACCTTCTTCTATCGTCAGATGCCTGAAATCGTTGAGCGCGGCCACGTCTACATTGCCCAGCCGCCGCTGTACAAGGTGAAGAAAGGCAAGCAGGAACAGTACATCAAAGATGACGACGCGATGGATCAATACCAAATCGCGATCGCCCTTGATGGCGCGACCCTGCATGCGAACTCCAGCGCGCCAGCGCTGGCAGGCGAGCCGCTGGAGCGTCTGGTCTCCGAGTTCAACGCCACGCAGAAAATGATTGGCCGTATGGAACGCCGCTATCCAAAAGCGCTGCTGAAGGAGCTGGTCTATCAGCCAACCCTGACCGAAGCCGATCTGAGCAACGAGCAGGCCGTGACCCGCTGGGTGAATACCCTGGTGAGCGAGCTGAACGAGAAAGAGCAGCACGGCAGCCAGTGGAAGTTCGACGTTCAACAGAATGCGGCACAGCAGTTTGAGCCGATTGTTCGCGTGCGTACTCACGGCGTCGACACCGACTACCCGCTGGAGCACGAATTCGTGACCGGCCCGGAATACCGCCGTATCTGCACCCTCGGCGAGAAGCTGCGCGGCCTGATCGAAGACGATGCCTTCATCGAACGTGGCGAGCGTCGTCAGCCGGTAGCAAGCTTCGAGCAGGCGCTGGACTGGCTGGTGAAAGAATCCCGTCGCGGTCTGTCTATCCAGCGTTATAAAGGTCTGGGCGAAATGAACCCGGATCAGCTGTGGGAAACCACCATGGATCCGGAAAGCCGCCGCATGCTGCGCGTCACCGTTAAAGACGCGATTGCTGCGGATCAGCTGTTCACCACCCTGATGGGCGATGCGGTAGAACCACGTCGTGCGTTCATTGAAGAGAACGCACTGAAAGCGGCGAATATCGATATTTAACAGTCGCTATCCCGCATGAAAACTGGCCGCGCTTTTAGCGCGGCTTTTTTATGGGCGCAGGAATGTCCAGCGACATCGCCGCCGGTAAACGGCTCGCCAGCGCATCTATGGCCATTCTTACCCTCAGGGGCAGGTATGGCGTCTGTTGCCAGACGGCATGGACGTCAAAATGGACATCCGGCGCCTGCTTAAAGAGCGGGACAAGCTTTCCCTGATGAATTTCTTTGATGGCCATCCAGCAGGGGAGCCAGGCAATGCCGTGCCCGGTCACCGCCGCGTCGCAGATGGCCTGCAAATCATCCATATTGAGTGATGACCGCGGCGTAAACGTGCGCGGCGTTCCGTCGCTGTCCATAAGCTGCCAGGATAGCACGCGGCCTGCGCGCAGATAGTTAATGGCCGCGTGCCGGGATAAATCATCCACAGCGTCTGGATGACCTCTTTTTTGCAGATAGTCGGGCGAGGCGCACAGGACCATGCGGTGTTCTCCCAGCTTTCTGGCCACCAGCACGCTGCTGTCCTGCAGCGTGCCGTTACGTACCGCCATATCGAAGCCTTCCTCGACCAGATCCACCACGCGGTCGCTGAACGACATTTCAAGCTCAAGCCCAGGGTGTTCCTGCGCCAGTTCAATCAGCAGCGGCGCGACGCACTGGCGTCCAAACAGCACCGGCATGGCAACACGAAGCCGACCGTTAATCTGATGTTTCCCCGTTTCCAGCAGGGATTCCGCGCTCCTGATCTCCTCCAGCGCGCGCAGGCAGCGCTCGTAGAACAGGGCGCCGTTATCGGTGAGCCGCTGGCTGCGGGTGGTGCGCTGAAACAGCCGCACTCCCAGACGTTCCTCAAGTCGAGCAATGCTTTTACCCACCGCAGAGCGCGACAGGTGCAGGCGAACTGCGGCCTGCGCAAAGCTTCCTGCCTCCACGGCAGCGACAAAAACAGGAATATCTTTCAGCGTATCGGTCACGGTTTGTATCCATTCAGGCGTCAATGAAGAGAAAACTTATCGCCACTGGTGACAAGGAGTCAACGGTAGACTGTCATTACTGAAGCTTATCTGATGGCAGGAGGAAAAAATGACAGAGACAATGCAGCGCTGGTCAATGAACGCCCTCGGGCGCGAGAATCTCAAACTCATTCACGAATCGGTTCCACAGCCAGGCCCGGGTGAGGTTCGCGTACGGGTAAATGCCGTTGCGCTCAACTACCGGGATAAAATGGTTATCGAAGGCACGATGCCGATTCCGCTTTCCTTCCCGTTCACCCCGGCGTCTGACATGGCGGGCGTGGTGGACAGCGTAGGTGAAGGTGTCACGCGTTTCAAACCCGGCGCTCGCGTCATTTCAACCTTCTTCCCGGAGTGGATCGACGGCAAGCCGCAGGCAGACGCGCGTGATTTGCCCTACAAAACGTCCGGCGGCTATTTCCAGGGAATGCTGGCCGAATATGTGGTTGTAAATGAAAACGCGCTGGTAGCCTCTCCGGAAACTCTGAATGACGCAGAGGCCAGCACGTTACCCTGCGCAGGGCTTACCGCCTGGTTCGCGCTGGTGGAGCGGGGTCAGCTCCGCGCCGGGCAATCGGTGCTGGTACAGGGGACGGGCGGCGTGGCGATTTTCGCCCTGCAAATTGCAAAAGCGCACGGCGCAGAGGTTATTGTCACGTCCGGGAGCGATGAAAAGCTGGCGCTCGCCAAAAAACTGGGCGCCAGTCAGGGCGTCAACCGCCTGAAAAGTGACTGGGCTGAAGAAGCATTGGCGCTGACTCAGGATCGCGGCATCGACCATATTATCGAAACCGTGGGTGGGAAAAACCTGAAGCATTCCCTGCGTGCCGTTGCCGTTCACGGGCGTATCTCCGTCATTGGCGTGCTGGCCGGGACTGACATTTCGCTGCCTGCTGGTGAGCTGCTGCTGAAATCCCCCGTCATTCAGGGGATTGGCGTGGGACACCGCCGGGCGCTGGAGGATTTCGTCCGCGCTGTTGACGTCACGGGACTGAAGCCGGTGATTGAGCATCGCTACCGTTTTAACGAGCTTGAACAGGCCCTTGAACATCTGGATCGCGGCGCATTCGGTAAAATCGTTCTCACCCGCGAGTAAGTCGTCCTTCCCCGGGATAAGCGTAAAAGGGGTGTTTCTGTTGCGCAATGTAGCTCTATTTTTGTGTGCTTAATCGCGTTAGCATGAGGTAGCACTCATTTATCCCGGGGAACTCATGGCTATCAAACTTATTGCAATCGATATGGACGGCACGCTGCTGCTGCCAGACCACACTATCTCTCCTGCCGTTAAAAACGCAATCGCCGCCGCACGTGCGAAGGGCGTGAATGTGGTTCTGACCACGGGGCGTCCGTATGCGGGCGTACACAGCTACCTGAAAGAGCTGCACATGAATCAGCCGGGCGATTACTGCATCACCTATAACGGCGCGCTGGTGCAGAAAGCCGCAGACGGCAGCACGGTTGCGCAAACTGCGCTGAGCTATGATGACTACCTGTTCCTCGAAAAACTGTCCCGTGAAGTGGGCTCCCACTTCCACGCGCTCGATCGCAATACGCTCTACACCGCCAACCGTGATATCAGCTACTACACGGTGCATGAATCCTACGTTGCGACCATTCCGCTGGTGTTCTGTGAAGCCGAGAAAATGGACCCGGCGACGCAGTTCCTGAAGGTGATGATGATCGACGAGCCGGAGATCCTGGATAAAGCCATCGCGCGCATTCCGGCGGAGGTAAAAGAGAAGTACACCGTGCTGAAAAGCGCGCCGTACTTCCTCGAAATCCTCGATAAACGCGTCAATAAGGGCACCGGCGTGAAATCACTTGCTGATGCGTTAGGGATTAAGCAGGAAGAAATCATGGCGCTCGGCGACCAGGAAAACGACATCGCGATGATTGAATTCGCGGGCGTTGGCGTGGCAATGGATAACGCCATTCCTTCGGTGAAAGAGGTGGCTGATTTCGTCACAAAATCTAACCTCGAAGACGGCGTTGCCTACGCGATCGAGAAGTTTGTGCTGCAGTAACGCTTATTTTCAATCATCAGCCCCGGTTATTAACCGGGGCTTTTTTTTGCCCTGTATTTATCGAATTGTTCTTTTTGTGATCTTGATTGTAGTACAACATAAACTGATTGTACTACATTGTCACCACGGAAAAGACGAATGGCCTCACGTTTGTACTGCAAAAGTGAGGCGAAATTCAGCGGTCGCGGTAAAGTAGTGATGGACATACAGAGCACAAGGACTCTCCATGACTCTCAATAAAACCGATCGCATCGTTATTACGCTGGGCACCCAGATTGTGGGCGGTAAATACGTTCCCGGTTCGCCGCTCCCCGCAGAGGCTGAACTGTGCGAGGAGTTTGAAACCTCGCGCAACATCATCCGGGAAGTGTTCCGCTCGCTGATGGCGAAGCGGCTGATTGAAATGAAGCGCTATCGCGGCGCGTTTGTTGCTCCGCGCAACCAGTGGAACTACCTCGATACCGACGTGCTGCAATGGGTGCTGGAAAACGACTACGACCCGCGGCTTATCGGCGCGATGAGTGAAGTTCGAAACCTGGTGGAGCCGGCAATTGCGCGCTGGGCGGCGGAACGCGCGACCTCCGGTGATTTGGCCCAGATTGAATCGGCTTTAAACGACATGATCGCCAATAACCAGAACCGGGAGGCGTTCAACGAGGCGGACATTCGCTACCACGAAGCGGTGCTGCAGTCGGTGCATAACCCGGTATTACAGCAGCTTAGCGTGGCGATCAGCTCGCTACAGCGAGCGGTATTTGAACGTACCTGGATGGGTGATGAGGCCAATATGCCAAAAACGCTCCAGGAACATAAAGCGCTGTTCGATGCGATACGGCATCAGGACGGCGATGCGGCAGAGCAGGCGGCGCTTACCATGATTGCCAGCTCGACACGAAGGCTGAAGGAAATCACATGACATCTCGCTACATCGCAATTGACTGGGGATCGACCAATCTGCGCGCCTGGCTTTATCAGGGCGAGCAGTGCCTGGAGAGCAGGCAATCAGAAGCAGGCGTGACGCGCCTGAACGGTAAATCTCCCGAGGCGGTGTTAGCAGAGGTCACACAAAACTGGCGCGACAGCGCCACGCCGGTGGTAATGGCGGGAATGGTGGGCAGTAACGTAGGCTGGAAAATTGCACCTTACCTGCCGGTTCCCGCCCATTTCTCCGCTATTGGCGAGCAGTTAACGTCCGTTGGCGACAATATCTGGATTATTCCCGGTTTGAGCGTCTCTCGCGACGATAACCACAACGTGATGCGCGGCGAAGAGACGCAGCTGCTTGGCGCGCGCGCTCTCTCTCCTTCTTCTGTCTACGTCATGCCCGGCACGCACTGTAAGTGGGTCCAGGCTGACGCTGAGCAAATCCACGATTTTCGCACTGTAATGACCGGCGAGCTGCACCATTTGCTGCTCAACCATTCGCTGGTCGGGGCCGGTTTACCTGAGCAGGAATCCTCGTCAGAGGCGTTTGCCGCCGGGCTTGAACGTGGGATCGCCTCCCCTGATGTTTTGCCGCAGCTTTTTGAGGTTCGCGCCTCGCACGTGCTGGGACTTCTCCCGCGCGAGCAGGTCAGCGAGTTTCTCTCCGGCCTGCTGATTGGCGCAGAGGTCGCCAGCATGCGTGAGTTCATCGCGCACGAGCAGGCCATTACGATTGTCGCAGGCGCATCGCTAACGTCGCGCTACGAACAGGCATTTCACGCCGTTGGGCGTGATGTTTCGACGGTATCCGGCGACACGGCATTTCAGGCAGGAATAAGGAGCATCGCTCATGCAGTGGCAAACTGATCTTCCCCTTATCGCGATTTTGCGCGGCATCACGCCCGATGAGGCGTTAGACCACGTCGGCGCGGTTATCGACGCCGGATTCGACGCGGTAGAAATCCCGCTCAACTCGCCCGACTGGGAAAAAAGCATTCCGGCCGTGGTGGAGGTTTTCGGCGATAAGGCGCTGATTGGCGCAGGCACCGTGTTACAGCCTGAGCAGGTCGATCGGCTGGCAAAGATGGGCTGCAGGCTTATCGTCACGCCCAATATTCAGCCTGAGGTGATCCGCCGCGCGGTGGGTTACGGCATGACGGTCTGCCCGGGCTGCGCCACCGCCACGGAAGCCTTTACTGCCCTTGATGCGGGCGCGCAGTCGCTCAAAATTTTCCCGTCATCGGCTTTTGGACCGGACTACATCAAGGCGTTGAAAGCGGTATTGCCCGCCAGCGTACCGGTCTTTGCCGTGGGCGGCGTAACGCCAGAAAACCTGGGCCAGTGGATGAGCGCTGGCTGTGTGGGCGCAGGGTTGGGTAGCGATCTTTATCGTGCCGGACAGTCCGTGGAACGTACCGCACAGCAGGCGGCAGCATTTGTGAAAGCGTATCGAGAGGCAGTGAAATGAAAATAACCAAACTCACCACGTACCGTTTACCCCCGCGCTGGATGTTCCTGAAAATCGAAACCGATGAAGGGGTTGTAGGCTGGGGCGAACCGGTGATTGAAGGGCGCGCGCGCACCGTTGAAGCGGCAGTACACGAGCTGGGCGAATACCTGATTGGTCAGGATCCGGCGCGCATTAACGACCTGTGGCAGGTGATGTACCGCGCGGGCTTCTACCGCGGTGGTCCGATCCTGATGAGCGCCATCGCCGGTATCGACCAGGCGCTGTGGGATATCAAAGGTAAAGTGCTTAACGCGCCGGTATGGCAGCTTATGGGCGGCCTGGTGCGCGACAAAATCAAAGCCTACAGCTGGGTAGGCGGCGATCGTCCTGCGGAAGTGATCGACGGCATCACGCAGTTGCGCAATATCGGCTTTGACACCTTCAAGCTCAACGGCTGCGAAGAGATGGGCGTTATCGACAATTCGCGTGCGGTAGACCGGGCGGTCAATACCGTGGCGCAAATTCGTGAAGCCTTCGGCAACGAGATTGAGTTTGGCCTGGATTTCCACGGCCGCGTCAGCGCGCCGATGGCCAAAGTGCTGATTAAAGAGCTGGAGCCGTATCGCCCGCTGTTTATCGAAGAGCCGGTGCTGGCCGAGCAGGCGGAGTACTATCCGAAGCTGGCTGAACAGACCCACATTCCTATCGCGGCGGGTGAACGTATGTTCTCGCGCTTCGAGTTTAAACGCGTACTTGAAGCGGGCGGCATAGCGATCCTACAGCCGGACCTTTCTCATGCGGGCGGCATCACCGAATGCTACAAAATTGCCGGGATGGCAGAAGCTTACGATGTGGCGCTGGCGCCGCACTGCCCGCTCGGCCCAATCGCGCTGGCGGCCTGCCTGCACGTCGACTTCGTCTCCCGCAATGCGGTGTTCCAGGAACAGAGCATGGGGATTCACTATAACAAGGGCGCGGAACTGCTCGATTTTGTGAAAAATAAAGAAGACTTCTGCATGGAAGGCGGTTTCTTTAAACCGCTTACGAAGCCGGGCCTTGGCGTGGAAATTGACGAAGCTAAAGTCATTGAGCTGAGTAAGAATGCGCCGGACTGGCGAAACCCGCTGTGGCGTCATGAGGACGGCAGCGTAGCGGAATGGTAATCGCCATCCCGTAGACCCGGTAAGCCTCCGGGCAAAAATCATACATACAAAAATATAACCCTCTGTAAATTACAGGGCATGGTGAGCGGCTTCGCTATGCCCAAAATCTGGAGACAGATTGCGATGGATATTCCAGTTACCGCTACAAAAATCGGGCGTCGCCGCTACCTGACGCTGATGATGATCTTTATTACCGTGGTCATTTGCTATGTCGACCGCGCCAACCTTGCCGTGGCATCGGCCCATATTCAGGAAGAGTTTGGCATCACCAAAGCGGAAATGGGCTACGTCTTCTCGGCGTTTGCCTGGTTGTATACCTTATGCCAGATCCCCGGCGGCTGGTTTCTTGACCGCGTGGGTTCACGTCTGACCTACTTTATCGCCATATTAGGCTGGTCCGTGGCGACCCTATTCCAGGGCTTCGCCACCGGGCTGATTTCGCTGATTGGCCTGCGTGCCATCACCGGGGTTTTCGAAGCGCCCGCGTTTCCGACCAACAACCGTATGGTGACCAGCTGGTTCCCGGAACACGAGCGCGCGTCCGCCGTTGGTTTTTACACCTCTGGCCAGTTTGTCGGCCTGGCGTTCCTGACGCCGCTGCTGATCTGGATCCAGGAGCTGCTGAGCTGGCACTGGGTGTTCATCGTCACCGGCGGGATTGGCATTATCTGGTCGCTAATCTGGTTCAAGGTCTACCAGCCGCCGCGTCTGACCAAAAGTATCACCAGGGCCGAGCTGGACTACATCCGCGACGGTGGCGGTCTGGTGGATGGTGATGCGCCGGTGAAAAAAGAGGTGCGCCAGCCGCTGACCAAAGCGGACTGGAAGCTGGTCTTCCACCGTAAGCTGGTGGGCGTTTATCTGGGTCAGTTCGCGGTTACTTCTACGCTGTGGTTCTTCCTCACCTGGTTCCCGAACTACCTGACCCAGGAAAAGGGGATTGCGGCGCTAAAGGCGGGCTTTATGACCACCGTGCCGTTCCTCGCCGCATTTTTCGGCGTGCTGCTCTCCGGCTGGCTGGCCGATAAGCTGGTGAAAAAAGGGTACTCGCTGGGCGTGGCGCGTAAAACGCCGATTATCTGCGGCTTGCTGATCTCAACCTGCATCATGGGTGCCAACTACACCAACGATCCGGTGTGGATTATGGCCCTGATGGCGGTGGCGTTCTTTGGTAACGGTTTCGCCTCTATCACCTGGTCGCTGGTGTCGTCCCTTGCGCCGATGCGGCTGATTGGCCTGACCGGCGGTGTGTTCAACTTTGTCGGCGGACTGGGCGGGATCACCGTACCGCTGGTCATCGGCTACCTGGCGCAGGACTACGGCTTCGGCCCGGCGCTGGTCTACATCTCTGCCGTGGCGCTGATCGGGGCACTCTCCTACATCCTGCTGGTGGGCGATGTGAAACGAGTAGGCTAATCCCTGCGGATGTTTTACCCTGATGCACTCACCGTGCATCAGGGTATCCTCATGAAACAAATTACCTTCGCCTCCCGCAACCACCAGCTGACCAACATCAATACCTGGACGCCGGACAGCCAGTGGCTGGTCTACGACGTGCGCCCGTCAGGCGCGTCATTTACCGGCGAAACCATTGAGCAGGTCAACGTCGTTACGGGTGAGGTGGAGGTGGTTTATCGCGCTACTGACGGCGCGCATGTTGGCGTGGTGACCGTTCATCCGGCACAGGACAAATACGTCTTTATCCACGGTCCGAAAAAACCGGATGCTGACTGGCACTACGATTTTCATCATCGTCAGGGTGTGATTGTGCATCACGGTCAGGTGAGCAACCTGGACGCGATGGATATCACCGCGCCTTATACCGCAGGCGCGCTGCGCGGCGGCAGCCACGTGCACGTCTTCAGCCCGAACGGGCAGTTCGCCAGCTTCACCTATAACGACCATGTTTTACATGAGCACGATCCGAAGCTCGATTTACGCAACGTCGGCGTGGCGGCACCGTTTGGCCCGGTGAACCCGCAGGGGAATCATCCACGTGAATATTCAGGCACGTTCTGGAGCGTGCTGGTCAGCCGCACAACGCCCAACCCGCAGCCGGGCAGCGATGAAATCAACCGCGCCTACGAAGAGGGCTGGGTGGGCAACAACAGGCTGGCATTTATCGGCGATACCCTCTCCGCGCAGGGCGAAAAAGTGCCTGAACTGTTTATTGTTAACCTGCCAGAAGGCGAGCAGGGCTGGAAACAAGCGGGCGATGCGCCGCTGCAGGGCACCCCAGACACCCTGCCAGCGCCGCCTGCCGGGGTGAAGCAGCGTCGTCTGACCTTTACCCACCAGAGGGCCTACCCGGGTCTGGTGAACGTGCCGCGTCACTGGGTGCGCAGTAACCCGCAGGGGACGCAAATCGCGTTTCTGATGCGGGATGATAACGGCATTGTGCAGCTGTGGCTGATCTCTCCTGAGGGCGGCGAGCCGCGCCAGTTGACGCGCACCGGGAGCGGTATTCAGTCTGCGTTTAACTGGCACCCTTCCGGGAACATGCTGGGATTTGTGCTTGAAAACCGAATCGCCTGCTGTGACGCGAAGACTGGAGAAGTGACGTTTTTGACGTCCGATCACGGCAATCCGCCGTCTGCTGATGCGGTCGTGTTTTCCCCGGACGGGCGCTTTATTGCGTGGATGCAAGAGACGGGCGGTTTCCGTCAGCTTTGGGTAACGGAAACCGCGAAGGACTAGCGCGGCGGCATCTCGGCGGGCGGGATAACGGCGTTTGTCGCCAGATTTTCCTGCTCGCTTTTCTCTACCCGTGAGCGCACGGAATCGTCCTTACGGAATACATCCCACGGCAGCAGAAGCGTATCCGCCACTGCTGTAAAGGGCATATCCAGGATAACCAGGGATTTGGTGCCCCAGTTCGTATCGTCATCGGAGATCATCGCCGCGCTGGCGCGCGTCCCCGGATATGTTCCTTCTTTACCGCCGGTGTGAGACATCACGCTCGAACACCCGCAAAGTAAAACCACCCCGCTGAACGTCGTCAGCTTTATCAGAACATTTTTCATCATCACTCAGTCATCGTTAATGGCACTGCATAGACCTGCAACTCAGGGTTATAGCGAGCCTTATCCGAAATGAATAGCCCGATAACCCCGCACTGTGGCAGCCATCGCAATTTAACCCTTTGTGCTGTTGTCCCAGAGTCTATGCGACAACCAGCAAAGTGCAAAAAAATCTCGCCTAAATAGTCTTGAAAAGCTCGGTTCCAGACCCATTTTAAGAATGTGACCCGATAACGAACACGCCTGATGGGTGCTCGGGGGCGCAAAGGCCTGTCCATGGTGGAAGGCTACAATTTCTCGCTGATTTCAGGAGTATTATCTATGCGTAACTTCGATCTTTCTCCGCTATACCGTTCTGCAATTGGTTTTGACCGCCTGTTTAACCATTTAGAAAATAACCAAAGCCAGAGCAACGGCTACCCTCCATACAATGTTGAGCTGGTTGACGAAAACCACTACCGCATCGCCATTGCCGTCGCCGGTTTTGCAGAAAACGAGCTGGAAATCACCGCGCAGGACAACCTGCTGGTGGTGAAAGGTTCCCATACGGCCGAGCAGAAAGAACGTACCTACCTTTACCAGGGCATCGCCGAGCGCAACTTTGAACGCAAGTTCCAGTTAGCCGAGAACATTCACGTTAAAGGCGCGAACCTGGTTAACGGCCTGCTGTTTATCGAACTGGAACGCGTGATTCCGGAAGAGAAAAAACCGCGCCGTATCGAAATTAACTAATTACGCGGGTCGCGCGAGCGGCCCACCCGGACTTGCTTGCCGTAACGGGAGCATATGCGAATCCATCAGGATTTGCAGGAACAACTGTGCACAAAATTAAACTGTGCCGAACTCGCTTCTCAGAAGGAGATTTAGTATGCGTAACTACGATTTATCCCCCCTGCTGCGTCAGTGGATTGGTTTTGACAAACTGGCTAATGCCCTGCAAAGCACCACCGAGCAACAGACATTTCCGCCGTACAACATTGAAAAAAGCGACGATAACCACTATCGCATCACCCTTGCGCTGGCCGGGTTCCGCCAGGAAGATCTGGATATCCAGCTCGAAGGCGCGCGCCTGACCGTGAAGGGTACGCCGGAAAAACAAGAGACCGAAACCCGGTGGCTGCATCAGGGTCTGGTTAATCAGCCGTTTAGCCTGAGCTTTACCCTGGCAGACCATATGGAAGTGTCCGGTGCGACGTTTACCAACGGGCTGCTGCATATCGATCTTATCCGTAACGTGCCGGAAGCCATCGCGCCGCAGCGTATCGCCATTAGCGAGCGGCCGGCGTTGAACAGCTAATCCGCTTTACTCACAGACTGCACAAAGCCCTGCTCCGGCAGGGCTTTTTTGTGCGCCATCGCCCATACAATCGCATCCGGCTCTGAGAGAATCCATAGCATAACTAAGGTTATACACAGGATGTGGATCATGAGTGATATCGCGTTAACCGTCAGCGTGTTGGCCCTGGCCGCGGTTGTAGGGCTATGGATTGGCAATATCAAAATCCGTGGCGTCGGGTTTGGGATTGGCGGGGTGCTGTTTGGCGGCATTTTTGTCGGGCATTTTGCTGACAAGCTCGGGCTGGTTCTCAGCGCCGATATGCTCCACTTTATTCAGGAGTTCGGCCTGATCCTCTTCGTCTACACCATCGGGATTCAGGTAGGGCCGGGCTTTTTCGCTTCCCTGCGCGTCTCCGGGCTACGGCTCAATCTGTTTGCCCTCGGCATTGTGGTGATGGGCGGGCTGGTCACCGCGATCCTGCACAAAATCTTTGCTATCCCGCTGCCCGTGGTGCTGGGCATTTTCTCCGGGGCGGTTACCAACACGCCGGCGCTCGGAGCCGGGCAGCAAATCCTTCGCGATTTGGGCATTGAACCCGGCATTGTCGACCAGATGGGGATGAGCTACGCCATGGCCTATCCGTTTGGGATTTGCGGCATTCTGCTCTCCATGTGGCTGGTCCGCGTCCTGTTTCGCGTTAACGTCGACAAAGAGGCGAAGGATCACGAAACCACGCTCACCAATGGCCACATGCCAATCAAAACCATCAACATTCGCGTCGATAACCCCAACCTGAACAATATGGCGATTCAGGACGTACCGATCCTGAACAGCGCCAATATTATCTGCTCCCGCCTTAAGCGCGACGACGTGCTGATGGTGCCTGCGCCCGGCACGATGATCCAGCAGGGCGACCTGCTGCACCTGGTCGGCCAGCCGGGGGATTTAAACAACGCGCGGCTGGTGATTGGTCAGGAAGTGGATACCTCGCTTTCAACGCGCGGCACCGATATGCGCGTGGAGCGTGTTGTGGTGACCAACGAGCACGTTCTGGGCAAGAAAATACGCGATCTGCAGGTAAAAGAGCGCTACGACGTGGTCATCTCCCGCCTCAACCGTGCGGGCGTCGAACTGGTTGCCAGCCCGGAGGCCAGCCTGCAGTTCGGGGATATCCTCAACCTGGTCGGACGCCCGTCGTCCATCGACGCCGTGGCGGATATGGTGGGCAACGCCCAGCAAAAACTGCAGCAGGTGCAGATGCTGCCGGTGTTTATCGGCATCGGGCTTGGCGTGCTGCTCGGCTCTATTCCGCTGTACGTGCCGGGCTTCCCGGTGGCGCTCAAGCTCGGCCTGGCGGGCGGGCCGCTGATTATGGCGCTGATCCTCGGGCGTATCGGCTGTATCGGGAAGCTCTACTGGTTTATGCCGCCGAGCGCTAACCTGGCGCTGCGCGAGCTGGGCATCGTGCTGTTCCTGGCGGTTGTCGGGCTGAAGTCCGGCGGGGATTTTATCGATACCCTGGTCAAGGGCGAAGGGATGAGCTGGGTCGGCTACGGCATCTTAATCACGGCGATCCCGCTGCTGACGGTGGCAATCCTGGCGCGGATGTTCGCCAAAATGAACTACCTGACGCTGTGCGGCATGCTGGCGGGTTCCATGACCGACCCGCCAGCGCTCGCTTTTGCCAACAACCTGCACGCCACCAGCGGCGCGGCCGCGCTCTCCTATGCCACCGTCTACCCGCTGGTGATGTTCCTGCGCATCATCACCCCGCAGCTACTGGCGGTGCTGTTCTGGGGGATGGGCTAACAGCTCTTCCGGGTGGATGCGCCGCAGATGGTAGTCCACCTGGTAATCGCTGGTATTTCGGAACATCACGGAATAATTGAGGAACTCGCCGCTGTCGCTGTAGGAGAGAGAGGTAATTCGCAGCAGCGGCGTCTGTTCCGGCAGATTCATATAACCGGCCAGCTGTTTATCTGCCAATACCGGCGTCAGGCTCTCGTAGTTGCCGCTGATGGTGATCCCGCACTCCTTCTCGATGTAATCAAACTTAGACCCCTCAAGATGCGCGAGCGACAGGTTGCGGAACAGCTTCACCGGCATAAAGCTGTCTTCCAGCATCAGCGGCTTTCCGTCCACGTAGCGCACCCGCCGTGAAAAGTAGATCCGCTCATCCACCTGGATCCGCAGCTGGCTGGCGATGGCTGGCGGGGCGGGCATCACTTCGAACTGCAGCACCTTGCTCTGCACCTCTTTTCCCTGCTGACGCAGTACCTCCACCAGCCCGGTCAGGTTAGTGGTTTCGTGGTGAACGTCTTTGCGCGAGACAAACGTTCCGCTGCCGTGCCGGCGCTCAACCAGCCCCCAGCTCACCAGCAGATCCAGCGCCTTGCGGATGGTCATGCGCGCCACGCCAAACTCCTGCGCCAGCGCTTTTTCACCAGGCAGCGGGCTGCCGATGTTGTAGTCCGATGAATTCAGCCGCAGCCGCAACCTGTCAGCAATTGATTTGTAGATCACCAGTAGACCTCTCTGCCCTTATCAGGGCGTGGAATGCGTCCTGACATGTCCATATTTAACTCAAAAAGTAGACCTGACTGGTCAAAATAAAACCATGAATGCGATCACGAATCGCAGCGGCACGCCATGTTCGTACATCAGTAAGTTCTTATGCTCACCTCAGGCCAGCACAAAACCATAAAGGCCTCTACCCCTACAGGTTGTTACGTGAGGATTTAAAAATGCTCAGTCAAATACAACGTTTTGGCGGTGCCATGTTTACCCCGGTGTTGCTGTTTCCGTTTGCCGGGATCGTGGTGGGAATCGCCATCATGCTTCGCAACCCGCTGTTTGTCGGCGAAGCCTTAACCGCCCCCGATCATCTTTTCGCGCAGATCGTTCACATCATTGAAGAGGGCGGCTGGGCGGTGTTTCGCAATATGCCGCTGATTTTTGCCGTCGGCCTGCCGATTGGGCTGGCGAAGCAGGCCCAGGGCCGCGCCTGCCTGGCGGTGCTGATTAGCTTCCTGACCTGGAACTACTTCATTAACGCGATGGGGATGACCTGGGGCCACTTCTTTGGCGTCGACTTCTCCGCCGAACCAACAGCGGGAAGCGGGCTGGCGATGATTGCCGGGATCAAAACACTCGATACCAGCATCATCGGTGCCATCGTGATCTCAGGCATCGTCACCGCCATCCACAACCGCTATTTCGACAAGCCGCTGCCGGTCTTTCTGGGGATTTTCCAGGGCAGTTCGTTTGTCGTTATCCTCGCGTTCTTCGTGATGATCCCCTGTGCCTGGCTGACGCTGCTGGGCTGGCCGAAAGTGCAGATGGGCATCGAATCCCTGCAGGCGTTCCTGCGCTCTGCCGGTGCGCTGGGCGTGTGGGTGTATACCTTCCTGGAACGCATTCTGATCCCAACTGGCCTGCATCACTTCGTCTACGGTCCGTTCATCTTCGGCCCGGCGGCGGTGGAGGGCGGTATTCAGGTCTACTGGGCGCAGCATCTGCAGGAATTCAGCCAGAGCACCCTGCCGCTGAAGACCCTCTTCCCGGAAGGTGGCTTCGCGCTGCACGGCAACTCAAAAGTGTTTGGCTCGGTCGGGATTGCCTTCGCTATCTGGTACACCGCGTCGCCAGAAAATCGCGTCAAGGTGGCGGGCCTGCTGGTTCCGGCCACGCTCACTGCCGTGCTGGTGGGCATTACCGAACCGCTTGAGTTCACCTTCTTGTTTATCTCGCCGCTGCTGTTCGCCGTGCACGCCGTGCTGGCGGCCACCATGGCGACGGTGATGTACGCCTTCGGCGTCGTGGGGAATATGGGCGGCGGCCTGCTGGACCAGTTCCTGCCGCAAAACTGGATCCCGATGTTCCATAACCATGCCTCGATGGTGTTCACCCAGATCGGCATTGGCGTCTGCTTCACCGGCATCTACTTCGTGATCTTCAAAACGCTGATTGAGCGTCTGAACCTGAAAACGCCGGGCCGGGAAGAGAGCGAAATCAAACTCTACAGCAAGGCCGACTATAAGGCGGCGCGCGGGCAAACCACCGCCCCGGCGGCGGCCAGCCAGCAGGTTGGGCAAGCCGCCGGATTCCTGCAGGCGCTCGGCGGCGCGGCCAACATCGAAAGCATCAATAACTGCGCCACCCGCCTGCGTATCGCACTGGTGGATATGGCGAAAACCCAAAGCGACGACGTCTTCAAAGCCCTGGGCGCACACGGCGTAGTGCGACGCGGCAACGGCATTCAGGTGATTGTCGGCCTGCACGTTCCTCAGGTGCGTGACCAGCTGGAATCGCTGATGAAAACTCCTTTAACAAATGAACAAACCACCCTGACAGAGGCTATATCATGAAAAAATTCTCAGTTGTCATTGCAGGCGGCGGCAGCACCTTTACGCCTGGTATCGTCCTGATGCTGTTAGCCAACCGTGACCGTTTTCCGCTGCGCGCCCTGAAGTTCTATGACAACGACGGCGCGCGTCAGGAGACCATCGCCGAAGCGTGCAGAATCATCCTTAAGGAGCAGGCCCCGGAGATTGAATTCAGCTACACCACCGATCCAAAAGCGGCGTTTACCGATGTCGATTTCGTGATGGCGCACATCCGCGTGGGCAAATACCCGATGCGCGAAAAAGATGAAAAAATCCCGCTGCGCCACGGCGTGCTGGGCCAGGAAACCTGCGGACCGGGCGGTATCTCTTACGGCATGCGCTCTATCGGCGGCGTGCTGGAGCTGGTGGATTATATGGAGCAGTACTCCCCGAACGCGTGGATGCTGAACTACTCCAACCCGGCGGCGATTGTCGCGGAAGCCACGCGCCGCCTGCGTCCGAACGCTAAAATCCTCAACATCTGCGATATGCCGATCGGCATTGAAGGGCGCATGGCGCAGATTGTCGGCCTGAAGGACCGCAAAGAGATGCGCGTGCGCTACTACGGCCTGAACCACTTCGGCTGGTGGACGTCGATTGAAGACCTGAACGGCAACGATCTGATGCCGAAGCTGCGCGAATACGTGGCAAAAAACGGCTATGTTCCGCCTTCGGAAGATGCGCATACCGAAGCGAGCTGGAACGATACCTTTGCCAAAGCTAAAGACGTGCAGGCGCTGGATCCGGATACCATGCCGAACACCTACCTGAAGTATTACCTCTTCCCGGACTACGTGGTCGCGCATTCCAACCCGGAACGGACCCGCGCCAATGAAGTTATGGATCACCGTGAGAAGCATGTGTTCAGTTCCTGTCGGGCGATTATCGAAGCCGGCAACTCCGCCGCCGGTGAGCTGGAAATCGACGAACATGCGTCGTACATCGTCGATCTGGCGACTGCGATTGCCTTTAACACCCAGGAGCGGATGCTGCTGATAGTACCAAACAACGGTGCCATCCATAACTTTGACGCCGACGCGATGGTGGAGATCCCGTGCCTGGTGGGCCATAATGGACCGGAGCCGCTTACGGTGGGCGATATTCCGCACTTCCAGAAAGGGCTGATGAGCCAGCAGGTGGCGGTGGAAAAACTGGTGGTGGATGCCTGGGAGCAGCGCTCGTACCAGAAGCTCTGGCAGGCCATTACCCTGTCGAAAACCGTGCCGAGCGCCTCCGTCGCGAAAGCGATTCTGGATGACCTGATCGAGGCCAACAAAGAGTACTGGCCAGAGCTGCACTAATCGTCCTGACCGGCATCGCCCGATGCCGGTCTCCTTGTCCTTGTCGATTTACGCTATGCTGAAGCCTGCCCGTAGCACGACAAGGAACCTCCATGAAAATTTCCCGCCTCGGCGAAGCGCCGGACTACCGCTTCTCTCTGGCTAATGAACGCACTTTTTTAGCGTGGATCCGCACCGCACTGGGCTTTCTGGCCGCAGGTGTCGGCCTTGACCAGCTCGCCCCCGATTTTGCCACGCCGCTGATTCGTGAAGTGCTGGCGCTGCTGCTGTGCCTGTTCGCGGGCGTGCTGGCGATTTACGGCTACCTGCGATGGCTGCGCAATGAGAAGGCGATGCGCCTGAAGCAGGATCTGCCCTATACGCGCGGGTTGCTCATCATCAGCGTGATTCTGCTTGCGGTGGCGGGCGTGGTGATGGGGCTGGTGTTCTATGGCGGATAGTCGCAAAGCGCGGCGCGAAGTGGACCCCGGCCTGCAGCCGGAGCGGACGTCGCTGGCCTGGCTGCGCACGCTGCTGGGGTATGGCGCGCTGATTGCCCTGGCGATTAAGCACAACTGGCACCGAACCGGGGTGCCATTCTGGATCTCTATTATTGTGCTGGCGCTGGTGGCCATCATTTTATGGCGCTATACCCGCAGCCGTAACCTGATGGACGTGGCGCAGAACGACTTTGTACAGCCGAAAGCGGTGCGGGATAAGTTCCTGATTGCGCTGGCTGTTCTCTCGCTGTCGCTGCTGTTTGCGGTAACCCATATTCAGCAAATTTTGAGCCTGTAAGCCCGGTGGCGGCTTAATTACTTCCCTTTAGCCAGATACTTCGCCATCTCGTCTTCCGGCACCATGCCGCCGCCGGTTGCCCACACAAGGTGGGTAACGTTGGTATGCGAATGAACGCGCAGCGGCCCGGCCATCCCCGCCAGCGCTGAAGGCTCAAGGCGGATCCCTTCCTCCTGCGCCAGCCAGCCGAGCATGTCGTACATGCTCCGATCGGAAAGGGTATAGAACCCGTCGAGCAGGCGCTCCATCGCGCGGCCCACGAAGCCGGACGCGCGCCCAACCGCCAGACCGTCCGCCGCCGTCACGTTATCAATGCCCAGATCCTGCACTGCAATCGCATCATGCAGGCCAGTGTAAACGCCCAGCAGCATGCACGGCGAGTGCGTTGGCTCCGCGAAGAAGCAGTGCACGTTATCACCAAAGGCCAGCTTCAGGCCAAACGCCACGCCGCCAGGCCCGCCGCCTACGCCGCACGGCAGATAGACGTACAGGGGATGATCCGCATCCACCACGCGGCCCTGTTCGGTGAACTGCGCTTTCAGGCGCTCGCCCGCCACCGCATAGCCCAGGAACAGGGTGCGGGAATTCTCATCGTCAATGAAGAAGCAGTTCGGATCGCTTTCCGCCGCTTTGCGCCCTTGCTCCACCGCCACGCCGTAATCCTGCTCATATTCCACGACGATGACGCCGTGGCTGCGCAGCCTGGCTTTCTTCCACTCGCGGGCGTCGGCGGACATATGGACCGTCACCTTAAAGCCGATGCGTGCGCTCATTATGCCAATGGATAACCCCAGGTTGCCGGTGGAGCCCACGGCAATGCTGTACTGGCTGAAGAAGGCCTTAAAGCGTGGCTCCAGCAGAATGCTGTAGTCGTCTTCGGTGGTCAGCAACCCGGCGTCCAGCGCCAGTTTTTCCGCATGGGTCAGCACTTCATAGATGCCGCCACGCGCTTTAATCGAGCCGGAAATCGGCAGGTGGCTGTCTTTTTTCAGCAGCAGCGTGCCGGGAATGGATTTGCCAGATTCTTTCTCCAGCCGCGCCTGCATTGCCGGAATGGCGACCAGTTCAGATTCAATAATCCCACCCGTTGCGGCCGTTTCCGGGAAGGCTTTCGCCAGATACGGCGCGAAGCGGTTGAGGCGCGCATGGGCATCGTCCACGTCGGCTTTGGTCAGCCCGACATAGGGCAGCCCTTCTTCAAGCGTGGTGGTGTTCGGGTTAAGCCAGGTGGTTTCTTTCAGGGCAATCAGATCCTCAACCAGAGGAAACTGTGCGGTTAAAGTGGTGATAGTTGCGTTTTCCATAATATGTCTCTTCGCGCTCAGATAATGAAAGAAAGCAGGAATGTGCCGCCAAGTGCAAGCACCGAGGCGATAAACGTCGCCGTCGTAAAGTATTTGAAGGTCTCATTCAGGGTCGCGCCGCAGTATTGCTTCACCAGCCAGAAGAGAGAATCGGTCACGATCGTGCAGCCAATGGCGCCGGAACCGATGGCAATGGTGATGATCTCCGGGCTGACGTTCGGGTAGAGCGGCAGCATCGGCGCGACGATGGCCGTGGCGCCCATCATCGCGACCGTGGCGGAGCCTACGGCGGCATGCAGCACCAGCGCCACCAGCCAGGCGAGCAGGATAGGGTGCATGTGCAGGTTCGAGAGAATTTGCGCCAGAGAGTCCGCCAGTCCGCTGGTTTTCAGGATGGCGTTGAACGCGCCGCCCGCGCCGATAATCAGCAAAATGTTGGCGATAGAGCCAAAGCCGTGCTCGGTGTGCGTCAGCATCGCGCCCATGCCCATGTGCTGGCGGATGCCCAGCAGGTAGTAGGCGACAAACACGGCGATAAACATGGCGGTGATCGGGTTGCCGATAAACTCCAGCAGCGTATACAGCGTGCCGTCTTTTGCCATATTCAGTTCAGCGATGGTCTTCACCAGCATCAGGGCAATCGGCAGCAGCACCGTAAACAGCGTGGCGCCCAGCGACGGCAGGGTATGCTCCTCCCGCACCTTCAGGTCTGAAAATTCCGCCGGAACCGGTTTAAATGGCAGACGATTGCCGAGCAGCTTCAGGAACAGCGGGCCGCCGACCAGAGAGGCCATCAGGCCGACCATCAAACCGTAGACAATGACCGTTCCAACGTCCGCCCCTAATTTATTGGTCACAAACAGCGAGGCCGGATGCGGCGGCACCACGCAGTGCACCGCCATCAGCGCGGTACAGAGCGGAATGGCCAGCTTGAGCAGCGACATGTGGGTCTTTTTGGCGATGGAAAACGCCAGCGGTATCAGCAGGACCACGCCCACTTCCACGAACAGCGTAATGCCGCAGATCAGGCCCACCAGCACCATAATCACGTCTGCTGACAGCCAGCGGCAGCGCTGCAACGTAATCCCGATGCGCTCTGCCGCGCCGGAAACCTCCATCATCTTGCCGAGAGTGGTCCCAAGACCAATCACGGCCGCCAGGAAGCCCAGCGTGCCGCCAATCCCACTCTCAATGGCGTTTACCATATCCAGCGGGCTCATTCCCATCATTGCGCCGACGAAAAAGCTCGCCAGCAGCAGCGCGAGGAACGGGTGAAACTTTAGCTTAACGATGGTTAAAACAATCAACACAATGCTGACCAGCAGCGTTGCCACAACCCAGACCTGAGATCCCATATCTCACCTCACCCTTATGTCATCTGGGGGTATTGGACGAAAAGCGGCGTGGGCTGACAAACGATATAAATTGGCGTTCAGGTGAGCCAGATTGAATCAACTGAGTGACTGCGCTCTAAAAAACGCACTTAAACCGCATTAGGTTCACATATATTCACCCTTAAACAGTATGCTGAGCGCAGAAACCACGCGTGAGAATTGTGATGACCGATGCAAATGAAGCCAGAAACCGGCTGCTCAACGGCTGGCAGCTGTCGAAAATGTACACCTTTGAAGTGGCGGCTCGACATGAATCCTTCGCGCTGGCGGCGGAGGAGCTGTCGCTCAGCCCCAGCGCGGTGAGCCACCGCATCAACCTGCTCGAAGAAGAGCTCGGTATTCAGCTGTTTGTCCGTTCGCACCGTAAAGTCGAGCTGACGCAGGAGGGAAAGCGCGTTTACTGGACGCTAAAATCGTCCCTCGACACCCTGAATCAGGAGATCCTGGACATCAAAAACCAGGCGCTGTCCGGCACGCTGACGGTCTACTCCCGGCCGTCGATCGCTCAGTGCTGGCTGGTACCCATGCTGGGCGACTTTACCCGCCGCTATCCGTCGATTTCGCTCACCGTCCTGACCGGCAATGATTACATCAATATGCAGCGAACGGGGGTCGATCTGGCGCTCTATTTCGACGATACGCCGCCAAACCATCTGTCTCATCACTTCCTGATGGACGAAGAGATTTTGCCCGTCTGCTCGCCGCAGTATGCCCGCGAGCATGAGCTGTTGAAAAACCCCGATAACCTTAGCCACTGCACGCTGCTGCACGACCGTCAGGCCTGGAGCAATGATTCCGGTACGGATGAGTGGCTGAGCTGGGCGCAGCACTTTGCGGTGAATATGCCGCCATCGTCGGGTATTGGTTTCGATCGTTCCGACTTAGCGATTATTGCGGCCATCAACCACGTCGGCGTCGCGATGGGGAGAAAGCGGCTGGTGCAAAAACGGCTTGAACGGGGCGAACTGATCGCCCCGTTTGGTGACAAGACCCTGAAATGCCATCAGCACTACTATGTTTCGACGCTTTCGGGCCGACAGTGGCCGAAAATAGACGCCTTTATCGGCTGGCTGAGAGAACTGGCAGGTTGAAGAATTATTACGCTTTCGCGCTACACCAAATGTGAAAAAGCGTGCTAAATACAGGTAATGCTTTCGATTTATCCAGGGTAAACCGTGTTAAAGCCTCTTATAGCGACCGCGTTACTGATCTCTTCCGGCTGGGCCATTGCCGCTGAGCCGCCGCTGACGGCTGCCCGTTATGCGCAGCAGCTTGGCGTCGGGATGGATGTGGACTGGGCGCGCACCGAGCGCGGCATACGCGAGTTCGACCCGCTGGTGGTTCGCGATTTTCGCGCAAAAGGCATTACCCACGTGCGCATTCGCGTCGCCGATGAGCCGACGGAAGCGCGGCTGATCCACCTACGCAAGCTGGTGGAAGCCTGCGAGCAATATGGCGTGATCCCGATTATCGCTTATCAGGCCGATGAATATAAAAACGACCCCAAAGCCGATAACGAGAAAGAGACGATCAACTGGTGGATTGCCGTGGCGCACTATTTCGGCCAGAGCTATCCGCTGCTGGGTTTTGATCTCATCTATGAGCCAGCCGACAAGCTTAACCACAACCTCGCGTCGTTAAACCGCGTGTATGAAAAAACCATTAAAGCGATCCACGACATCGACCCGCAGCGCATGATTTTCATTGCGCCGCGCCTGCGTGCCGCGCCGGAAGATTTATCCGGCCTGAAGCTGTCTGCGCACAGTCAAAACTACCTGCTGGCGGAGTGGCATATTTTCCCGTGGGGGCCGCTGAAAAATAGCGGTAAATACCCGTGGACGTCCGGCACGGCGGCGGAGAAGGCGGCTATCCGTAACCGCATCAGCACCGCGCTGCGCTGGCAGCAAAAAACCGGGCACGTCAGTTGGGTCGGGGGCTGGGGCGTGGGGGAGTCAAACCACCTCACGCCAACCGCTTCGCAAATGGCCTTCGCCACCTTTATGGCCTGCGAGCTGCAAAAGGCGAAAATCCCGTATGCGCTTAACGCGGATTTCCAGTTTTACGACGGGGAAGAGGGGGCCTGGCGGCCTGCGCCTGAGCCATTATTGCAGGCGATGATTGCGCCCGTCTGTGAAAAGCCCGGCGAGAAGCCGGGCCATCATGCGGTTAAACCGGCTGCTCGTGATGCGGAACGCGCGACGCCAGCGGCAGCCAGCACAGTAAAATCAACAGCCCCATTAGCGTCATCAGCAGGCCCAAACTAGCCTGCCCGGTCTGCGGCATCATGGCCGAGAGCCAGGCCAGCGCGCCGGAACCGATGTTCTGCAAACCGCCCACCAGCGCGCCCGCCGTGCCGGCGAGGAACGGGAACGGCTCCATCGCGCCGCTGGTGGCGAGCGGGAACAGCATTCCCGCGCCGAAGAAGAACAGCGCCGCCGGAATCAGCAGCGTCCAGACGGTCATCACGCCAAACAGCCCCGGGATCCACATCATCAGACCCGCCAGCAGGCAGCTGATCACGGCCTGCCACATCAGGGTTGAAAAGCGCTTGTTCTGACGCCCGGCAAACCACGCGCCAAAGAACGCCGCCGGGATTGGCAGAATAAACAGAATGCTCACCACCATGCTGCTCAGGCCTAGACCCGCGCCCAGCAGCACGCCGGAGCAGGCTTCGAACACTGCAATACCTGCCAGGCCGCCGATCAGCATCAGCAGGTAGCAGGTAAACGCGCCATTGCCGAACAGCGTCTTATAGCTTGTGAGAAGCTTCGTGCGCGGCGCGTCTTTTGGGCGGGTTTCCGGCATCCAGCGCGCCATGCTGAAGGTGACAATTACGCAGAGCACCAGCAGGAAGGCGTAGCAGGCGCGCCAGGACCACATTGTGTCCAGCAGGCCGCCAATCAGCGGAGCGAGAAGCGGGCTGACCAGAATGCCCATATTTAACAGGCTGTTGGCGTGGCGGAGCTGGGTGCCCTGATACATATCGCGCGGTAAAGTTCGCGCCATCACCCCGCCGACACCCGTCCCAACGCCCTGCAGGGCGCTGGCGGCAATCAGTACGGTCAGGCTGTGGGTGGTAATGGCAATCACCGTCGCTACCATGAAAATGCTCATGCCCACCAGGATCACCGGGCGACGCCCGACGCGGTCGGAGAGCGGGCCGTAGAAGAGCTGTGAAACGCCATAGGTCAGCAGGTAGGCTGCCATCACGCTCTGCACCGCGCCTTCGCGGACGTTCAGTTCCTTTGCCATGTCGGCAATCGCCGGAATGTAGATGGTTTGCGCCATCTGACCGACGGCCACCAGTAACACCAGCATCAACAATAAGTTAACGTTCCGTTGCTTTTTCATGTCGCTGAATACTTTTGCCAAAAGAGAGAAATAAAGAATAAGTGACTACGCATTCCCATAAATGCGCGAGGAATCTACCACAGACAGATGACAATTTAAGCATTGTTGCGGTGAATGAAAAAACCAGGAAAGGCAGGATTTGTAAACAAGAACGGCAACTAATGTTGCCAGCGATTTACGCCAGACGCAGCAGAATTGCGCCGACAGCAATACCCAGCGCTGCCGCGATGCGCAGGCCCGCAACCTTCTCTTTTAAAAGGACAAAGGCGATCAGCGCCCCGAAAAGAATCGAGGTTTCACGCAGCGCGGCGACCACCGCCAGCGGCGCCTGCGTCATCGCCCAGAGGGCCAGACCGTAAGAACCCATGGTCCCCACGCCGCCGAGCAGCCCTTTTTTCCAGTGCAGGCGCAGGTAGCTGGACGCCTCGCGCCGACGCGCCACCATCGCCCAGCCCAGCAGGCAGAAGCCGTTCATAAAGAAGGTCCAGAGCGTGTAGCCCAGCGCGGTGTTCGACAGCCGCACGCCGGTGCCGTCCACCAGCGTATACCCGGCGATAAAACAGGCATTCAGCAGCGCCAGCCAGATCCCCCTGCGTGACTGCATGCGGCCATTCATCGCCATCGCCAGAATTGACAGGCAAATGACTCCGATACCGGACCAGGCGAGCCAGGAGAGATGGTCGCCGAGCGCCAGCACGCTGATCAGCGCCACCAGCAGCGGGGCGGTGCCGCGCATCAGCGGATAGGTCTGGCTCATGTCCGAGACCTGATAGGTCTTCGCCACCAGCACGGTGTAGACCACCTGTAAGGCGCAGGAGACGATCAAAAACGGCCAGCTTGCCGCAGAAGGCTGTGGTGAGAAGGGCAGTAAAATCAGGGCAATAATCGCGGCTGAGCCGCTAACGCCGATCGCAGAGTAGAGTTTATCCGTTCCGGCTTTAACGATAGCGTTCCAGCTGGCATGCAGCAGTGCGGCGAAAAGCAAAATGCAGAAAACGGTGATGGTCATGGCGTATTGGGTGATGAATTGTCACTCAACTGTAACATTCACATCCTGATGCCGCCAGCCGGTTACACCGCACAAAAAAGGCGGTGCGTCACCCGTGGTTCGTCTGAGACCAGCGTAAAACCGGCTCGATTGTAAAATCCGTACGCGCTGTCCGGCGCGTGAGTATTCAGAAAATCAAACCAGATGCTGGCATCCGCCATCACTACGGTTAAAAGCTGTTTTCCAATGCCCAGCCCGCGGCACTTCTCGCTGACGTAGAGATGGCGAATGCGTCCGGCACGCGGCTGCTGGCTGAACGGATCGCGGTTGAGGCCACACACGCCCACCAGCTTGCCGTTAAGAAACGCACCCAGCAGCTTTTCACCCGGCGCGTTAAAGCGGTTCTCACCCCGCAGCCAGTTCTCTTCCAGCCTGCGCAGCATGTTGAAATTCAGCGCGATACTTTCCGCCTTCAGGGCGATATAACCCGGCTCATCCGGTGTGACAGGCTCAATTAACAGACGCGACATAGCATTCCCTCGTTATTAAAGAGGGGCGGTTGCCCGCCCCTCTCAGGTGCGACTTGAACCTGAATTACCGAACGTATTTCAGGACAGCATCAAGCAGTTGCAGTACTGCAACAATGAGTTTGAGGATAAGTATCACCATATCCACTACGCTCATACGCGTCTCCTTTTGGTTAAAAGGAGCACGATGCTGGCGTACCTTTCCGCCGCCTGTTGCCAGCACCTGGATTGACGTAACACAGTGTGCTCACTTCAGGGGTTAAGGCACTGACGGCACCACCCGTTTCAGCCAGGACTTCGTTGCGCCGGTAAACTGCGGCCCCCTCGCTCACTGCGAACACCCTCAGTATAGATAAATACTGTATGCATGAACAGTATTTTTTTGGACAAAATTTGGAAGGTGATCCATACTCAAAAACGTCAAAATCCGTGCCGGAATTGCGCGTTCGAGTTCGATCGCGTATACTTTTCGCGTTGACGTAACACAGTGTGTTCTGCGGCGACCAACCGCAAAACCCTGATAAAAACCTCGCTCCGGCGGGGTTTTTTGTTTTCTGGTCTGCCCACAAAAAAATACCGGGATAAGCGGTGGCCTGGTCAGGCTTCTTAAGAAATCAATTTTATGCAGGGGAACCAGGATAGTTTTACGAGATGCAGCACCAAATAAGTCATTTAATATAAAAAACAGACTCGCCAGGATATTAAAACCGCATCGGATATAGCCGTAAAAAATAATATTCAATCGAATTATTTTTCTCGTGAATGTATTTTTTAGGCAATTCACCAGTTTGAATTACACTGCTTTTCATTGTATATTTCTATAGCCACAATCATGATATGGATATCTTATGCAAGCATCGGATTATTTGAAGATGAAGTTCCAGGGCGACAGACAGTTGGCTATTTATGGACAGCAAGGCGTTGCCGGGACATGGAAAGCATTAAAGGGAATCGGCTCTGATATCTATTCAGGAATGGAGCGTATAAGCTGGTACTCATCATGCTTAATCCCCAGCTATCACGATGTATGTGATGAGCTTCTCTCAGAAGAAAAGAGAATGTACCTCTCCATTGTGTCTCTTTACCGTTATCGTGATGTAATAGCACAGATGCTCTATCTTTATTTTAAAAGTGTTCTAAATGACTCTAAAAATGGAAATGAACAAAATCGCGCCCGCAAGACGGGTTCACAAGTAACCGGATTTGTTAAAAATATCCCGACAAGCAAAGCAGCGCGTTTAGCAATAGCATGGGGGTTGGCAATATATCTTTCCAAATCTGGCCTGCTCTCAGAAATCGTCGTCGAACGGCTTGCACGTCGCGTACCGAACGTTGTAATGGCATTTCAATTGATTGGCACGGACCAGAAGTGCGCGCTTGCTGCTCGTCGCCTGAAAACGTTGGACCCAAAGTATTACGCCACCCTCTATGCCGCACAACTGGAAATGCTCTATTACTTTATTGAACCATTCCTGTCTGAACTGATAAAGAAGGTTCAAATGGGTTTCTACAGGGATTTTGAAGCGATTTACGACGACTTAAGGGACAAGTAGCGTGTTTAAGAGTCTGTTATCAATTCTCTTTACGGATATTTTATTTCCTGTTTATGTTTTTGTATGCGCCTCTTTTTTTCTATGGTTGGTACCTGACCACTGGGTATTACTCACATTTATTGCTATCGGTGTATTTATCCTTGTTCATCCAATAATTTTTGGTCGTTTTGATAAGTACGATTGATTTTTAAAAAAAAGGTATTCTTTATGTCAAATCCGGCTTATTTATTTCTTACAGATGAAAATGGTTCCCCCATGGTTGGCCCCTGCCTTGTGACAGGGCGTGAAGGTGCAATTGAACTCAAATCATTCACTCATAATGTCAACATTCCAGTCGACGGGAATACCGGGAAATTGACGGGCACGCGCATACACATGCCCATCATGTTCCAGAAAGAATTTGATCGTGTAACCCCGCTTCTCTTTCGCGCGCTGAGTACGGGAAGAACACTCCAGTCAGCCACCATTAAGATGTATCAGATTAATGAGGCGGGTTTAGAACAGGAATATTTTAATATCCTCCTGGAGAATGTGAAAATAACTTCAATCACACCTGACCTGTATCCCGGCGCAAACACGGGAACACACCTTGAAACGGTTCTCATACGCTATGAGAAAATCACCTGGAAGCATTGCGACGGCAATGTCATGTATAGTGACTCCTGGAATGAGCGAGCAACGTACTGAAACGTGATCCCTGACGCATTTTTGCGCAGATGAAAATATTTCCATTGTCACGCCCGAAAACCTGTGTTTGTATAAATTCCATCAATGATTGCAAACACAGGTCCCCAATGACTTCATCCATCTTCACTTCGACCCTACTAAAAACTGCGCAACCAGCCGCAGTGGTCGTCGTGCGTGTGGTGGTGGTCGTCGGCAATGCGCCGTAGGGACTGGATCAACACACGAATCCAAAACCCCGCCGGCGCAAACCGGGCGGGGTTTTTCGTTTAGGACCCTCCCCGGAAAGTCGGCCCAGAAGAAAAGGACTGGAGCATGGCAAGTTCGGGCACAACATCCACAAAGACGCGTTTTACAGGCGCGCAGCTGATTGTTCATTTACTGGAACGACAGGGCATCACCACGGTTGCGGGTATCCCGGGTGGAACCGTGTTGCCGCTGTACGATGCGTTGAGCCAAAGCACGCAGATCCGCCACGTGCTGGCGCGTCACGAGCAGGGGGCAGGCTTTATCGCTCAGGGCATGGCGCGTACGCAGGGCAAACCGGCGGTCTGTATGGCCTGCAGCGGCCCCGGCGCAACCAACCTGGTCACCGCCATCGCCGACGCGCGCCTCGACTCCATTCCGCTGATCTGCATTACCGGCCAGGTGCCGTCCTCGATGATCGGCACCGATGCGTTCCAGGAAGTGGACACCTACGGCATCTCTATCCCCATCACCAAACATAACTATTTAGTTCGCGATATCAGCGAGCTGCCTCAGGTTATCAGCGATGCGTTCCGCATTGCGCAGTCTGGCCGCCCGGGCCCGGTGTGGATAGACATTCCTAAGGATGTCCAGACCGCAGAGATCGAGATCGACGTGTTGCCGGAGCCGGGCGAGCGCGCCCCCGCGCCGGAATTCAGCGCTGAAAGCGTGCGCGACGCCGCCGCCATGATTAACGCCGCCAAACGCCCGGTGCTCTATCTGGGCGGCGGGGCGATTAACGCTGCGGATGAAATCCGCCAGTTTGCGGAAAAGGCCAACCTGCCGACCACCATGACCCTGATGGCGCTGGGTATGCTGCCTAAAGCGCATCCGTTGTCATTAGGCATGCTGGGCATGCACGGCGCGCGCAGCACCAACTACATCCTGCAAGAGGCGGATTTGCTGATTGTTATGGGGGCACGTTTTGATGACCGGGCGATTGGCAAAACCGAGCAGTTCTGCCCGAACGCCAAAATCATTCACGTGGATATTGACCGCGCCGAGCTGGGTAAAATCAAACAGCCGCACGTGGCGATTCAGGGCGACGTGGCCGAAGTGCTGGCGCAGCTGATCCCGCAGACGGACGCAACTGACCGGGCCGACTGGCGTCAGCTGGTGGCCGATCTGCAGCGCGAGTTCCCGGGCACCATCCCAGCTGAGGGCGACCCGCTGAGCCACTACGGGCTGATCAACGCCGTGGCCGCCTGCGTGGACGACAGCGCGATTATCACCACCGACGTGGGCCAGCACCAGATGTGGACCGCGCAGGCGTATCCGCTGAACCGTCCGCGCCAGTGGCTGACCTCCGGCGGCCTCGGCACCATGGGCTTCGGCCTGCCGGCGGCAGTAGGCGCGGCGCTCGCCAACCCGGACCGCAAGGTTATCTGCTTCTCCGGCGACGGTAGCCTGATGATGAACATTCAGGAGATGGCGACCGCAGCCGAAAACCAGTTAGACGTGAAAATCATCCTGATGAACAACGAGGCGCTGGGTCTGGTGCACCAGCAGCAGAGCCTGTTCTACAAGCAGGGCGTGTTTGCGGCGACCTATCCGGGGATGATTAACTTTATGCAGATTGCCGCCGGCTTTGGCCTGCACACCTGCGATCTGAACGCGGAAGAAGACGCCCACGCGGCGCTGCAGGCGGCGATTTCTCGTCCCGGCCCGGCGCTGATCCACGTGCGTATCGACCCTGAACAAAAAGTGTATCCGATGGTGCCGCCGGGTGCGGCCAATACTGAGATGGTGGGGGAATAAACCATGCAGAAACAACATGATAACGTCATTTTGGAACTCACCGTCCGCAACCACCCTGGCGTTATGACCCACGTCTGTGGGCTGTTTGCCCGCCGCGCGTTTAACGTGGAAGGTATTCTCTGCCTGCCGATTCAGGGCAGCGAGCACAGCCGCATCTGGCTACTGGTCAACGACGATCAGCGTCTGGAGCAGATGATGGCGCAGATCGATAAGCTGGAAGACGTCACCAAAGTGGCGCGCAACCAGTCCGATCCCACCATGTTTAACAAAATTGCGGTGTTTTTCGAGTAAATCGCTTAAGGTAAGCGTCTTTCGCTCTTGTAGGCCGGATAAGCGCAGCGTCATCCGGCTTTTTCAGATCGCAGGAACACACATGACCACCATCGCTCTCATCGACGACCACCTTATCGTCCGCTCCGGCTTTGCCCAGCTTCTTAACCTCGAACCGGATTTCCAGGTCGTGGCCGAGTTTGGCTCCGGTCACGAGGCGCTGGCGGGCCTGCCGGGGCGCGGGGTGCAGGTCTGTATCTGTGACATCTCGATGCCGGATCTCTCCGGGCTGGAGCTGTTGAGCCAGCTGCCGAAAGGGATGGTGACGATCATGCTCTCGGTCCACGACAGCCCGGCGCTGGTCGAGCAGGCGCTCAACGCGGGCGCACGCGGCTTCCTCTCCAAACGCTGTAGCCCGGACGAGCTGATCGCCGCCGTGCGCACCGTCTCCACCGGCGGCTGCTACCTGACGCCGGATATCGCCATCAAGCTGGCGGCCGGACGTCAGGATCCGCTCACCAGACGCGAGCGCCAGGTGGCGGAGAAGCTTGCCCAGGGCATGTCGGTGAAAGAGATTGCCGCCGAGCTGGATCTGTCGCCGAAAACCGTGCACGTCCACCGCGCCAACCTGATGGAAAAACTCAACGTCAGCAACGACGTCGAGCTGGCGCGCCGCATGTTCGACAGCTGGCAATGAGTCCCGTGTTTTCGCGGCTGATCGCCGTCGTCGCCAGCTTTTTTATCTTCTCCGCCGCGTGGTTTTGCCTGTGGAGCATCAGCCTGCACCTAGTGGAGCGCCCGGAGCTGGCGGTGCTGCTGTTTCCCTTCGGCCTGCGTCTGGGGCTAATGCTCCAGTGCCCGCGCAGCTACTGGCCCGTTTTGCTCGGCGCGGAGTGGCTGATGCTGGTCTGGTTGGCGCAGGAAGTGGCCCTCGCGCATCTTCCCTTATTGATGACCGGAAGCCTGCTCACGCTTCTCCCCGTTGCCCTGATTTCCCGCTACCGCCACCAGCGCGACTGGCGCACGCTGCTGCGTCAGGGGGCGGCGCTGATTGCCGCCGCGCTGTTGCAGTCACTGCCGTGGATCGGCGAGAAGGAGATGCTTAACGCCCTGCTTCTGACCCTGACCGGCGGTCTGACCCTCGCGCCGACCTGTCTGGTTTTCTGGCACTACCTCACCAGCACCGTCTGGCAGCCGCTCGGCCCCGCGCTGGTCTCCCAACCAGTGAACTGGCGCGCCCGGCACCTCATCTGGTATTTGCTGCTGTTTATGGTGAGCCTGTGGCTGCAGCTTGGTCTGCCCGCCGAGCTTTCGCGCTTCACGCCGTTTTGCCTGGCGCTGCCGATCATCGCTCTGGCCTGGCACTACGGCTGGCAGGGGGCGCTGATCGCCACGCTGATGAACGCCATCGCGCTGATCGCCAGCCAGACCTGGCACGATCATCCGGTAGATCTGCTGCTCTCGCTGCTGGCCCAGAGCCTGACCGGGCTGCTGCTCGGGGCGGGCATTCAGCGTCTGCGCGAGCTGAACCAGTCCCTGCAAGCCGAGCTGGCGCGCAACCGTCGTCTGGCGGAGCGTCTGCTGGAGACCGAGGAGAGCGTGCGGCAGGAGGTGGCCCGCGAACTGCACGATGATATCGGCCAGACCATAACCGCCATCCGCACGCAGGCGGGCATCGTCCAGCGTCTGGCGGCGGATAACGCGGGCGTGAAGCAGGGCGGGGTGCATATCGAACAGCTTTCGCTGGGTGTCTATGACGCCGTTCGCCGTTTGCTGGGACGGCTGCGTCCGCGCCAGCTTGATGATCTGTCGCTGGAGCAGGCGATACGCTCCCTGATGCGCGAGATGGAGCTGGAAAGCCGCGGCATTGTCAGCCATCTCGACTGGCGCATTGATGAATCATTGCTCAGCGAAGGCCAGCGCGTGACGCTGTTCCGCGTCTGTCAGGAGGGGCTGAACAATATCGTTAAACATGCCAATGCAAGCGCGGTGACGATCCAGGGCTGGCAGCAGGACGAGCGCCTGATGCTGGTGATTGAAGACGACGGCTGCGGCCTGCCGCCGGGCTCCGGCCAGCAGGGCTTTGGCCTGGCGGGCATGCGCGAGCGCGTCAAGGCGCTGGGCGGCACGCTGACCCTCTCCTGCACCCACGGGACGCGCGTCAGCGTCAGTTTGCCGTTAAGGACGTACCATGTTTAAAACCCCAACCAGCGCGGCTCCGTTGCGCGACAAGGCGGAAATCGACGCCCGCTACCGCTACTGGCGTCGCCATATCCTGATCACCATCTGGCTCGGCTACGCGCTGTTCTACTTCACCCGTAAAAGCTTCAACGCCGCCGCGCCGGAAATCCTCGCCAGCGGCGTGATGACGCGCACCGATATCGGCCTGCTGGCGACGCTGTTTTACATCAGCTACGGGCTGTCGAAGTTCTTCTCCGGCATCGTCAGCGACCGCTCCAACGCGCGCTATTTTATGGGCGTTGGGCTGATCGCCACCGGCGTGGTGAACATCCTGTTTGGCTTTTCCACCTCGCTGTGGGCCTTTGCCCTGCTGTGGGCGCTGAACGCCTTTTTCCAGGGCTGGGGCGCGCCGGTCTGCGCCCGCCTGCTCACCGCCTGGTACTCGCGCAACGAGCGCGGCGGCTGGTGGGCAATCTGGAACACCGCGCATAACGTTGGCGGTGCGCTGATCCCGATGGTGGTGGGAGCCGCAGCGCTGCACTACGGCTGGCGCACGGGGATGATGATTGCCGGTGCCCTCGCGATTGTCGCCGGGCTGTTCCTCTGCTGGCGCCTGCGCGACAGGCCGCAAACCGTCGGCCTTCCGGCGGTGGGCGACTGGCGGCACGACGAGATGGAGATCGCCCAGCAGCAGGAGGGCGCCGGGCTGTCCCGCCAGCAAATCCTCACCAAGTACGTGCTGAAAAATCCGTACATCTGGCTGCTGTCCCTCTGCTACGTGCTGGTCTACGTGGTGCGCGCGGCGATCAACGACTGGGGCAACCTGTACATGTCCGAGACGCTCGGCGTGGACCTGGTGACCGCTAACTCTGCGGTGACGATGTTTGAGCTGGGCGGGTTTATCGGCGCGCTGGTGGCGGGCTGGGGCTCGGACAAGCTGTTCAACGGCAACCGCGGCCCGATGAACCTGATTTTTGCCGCCGGGATTTTACTCTCCGTGGGCTCGCTGTGGCTGATGCCGTTTGCCAGCTACGTGATGCAGGCGGCGTGCTTCTTCACCATCGGCTTTTTTGTCTTTGGTCCGCAGATGCTGATCGGCATGGCGGCGGCGGAGTGCTCGCACAAGGAGGCGGCAGGCGCGGCAACGGGCTTTGTCGGGCTGTTTGCCTACCTCGGCGCATCGCTCTCCGGCTGGCCGCTGGCACGGGTGATCGACGTCTGGCACTGGAGCGGGTTCTTCGCGGCGATCGCCATCGCGGCGGGCATCTCGGCCCTGCTGCTGCTGCCGTTTTTGCACGCCCAGGCGCCGCGCGAAGCGTGACGTGCCTCACCTTTTGTTGCCGAATGGCGCAAAACTAAGAAATTTTCCCGGTTTCACCTGGACGCTGTCTCAGGCATCTCTCCCGGCTGATTTTTACAATGCTGCAAAAATCAGCTCAGGAGTAAACCAACCATGCTGGCCTTCTTAAACCAGGTGCGCAAGCCGACCCTGGATCTGCCGCTCGACGTGCGGCGCAAGATGTGGTTCAAACCGTTCATGCAGTCTTACCTGGTGGTCTTCATCGGCTACCTGACCATGTACCTGATCCGCAAAAACTTTAACATCGCGCAGAACGACATGATCTCCACCTACGGGCTGAGCATGACGCAGCTGGGGATGATTGGCCTGGGCTTCTCCATCACCTACGGGGTGGGGAAAACGGTTGTGTCCTACTACGCGGACGGCAAAAACACCAAGCAGTTCCTGCCGTTTATGCTGATCCTCTCCGCCATCTGTATGCTCGGCTTCAGCGCCAGCATGGGCGCGGGCTCCGTCAGCCTGTTTCTGATGATCGCCTTCTACGCCCTGAGCGGTTTCTTCCAGAGCACCGGCGGGTCGTGCAGCTACTCCACCATCACCAAATGGACGCCGCGCCGCAAGCGGGGTTCGTACCTCGGCATGTGGAACATCTCCCACAACCTCGGCGGGGCGGGTGCGGCAGGCGTGGCGCTGTTTGGCGCGAACTATCTGTTCGACGGCCACGTGATCGGCATGTTTATCTTCCCGTCGATTATCGCCCTGATCGTCGGCTTTATCGGCCTGCGCTTCGGCAGCGACTCCCCGGAATCCTACGGCCTCGGCAAAGCGGAAGAGCTGTTCGGGGAGGAGATCAGCGAAGAGGACAAAGAGACCGAAGAGAACGAGATGTCCAAATGGCAGATCTTTGTTGAGTACGTGCTGAAAAACAAAGTGATCTGGCTGCTGTGCTTCTCGAACATTTTCCTGTACGTGGTGCGCATCGGCATTGACCAGTGGTCAACGGTGTATGCCTTCCAAGAGCTGAAGCTCTCTAAAGAGGTGGCGATTCAGGGCTTCACCCTGTTCGAAGTGGGCGCGCTGGTCGGCACGCTGCTGTGGGGCTGGCTCTCCGACCTCGCCAACGGCCGTCGCGCGCTGGTGGCCTGCGTCGCGCTGGCGCTGATTATCGCCACGCTCGGCATCTACCAGCACGCCAGCAACCAGTACGTTTACCTGGCGTCCCTGTTCGCGCTCGGCTTCCTGGTGTTTGGCCCTCAGCTGCTGATTGGCGTGGCGGCCGTAGGTTTCGTGCCGAAAAAAGCGATCGGCGCCGCCGATGGGATTAAAGGCACCTTCGCCTACCTGATCGGCGACAGCTTCGCCAAGCTTGGCCTGGGGATGATCGCCGACGGCACGCCGATTTTCGGCCTTACCGGCTGGGCGGGCACCTTCGCGGCGCTGGATGCGGCAGCGATTGGCTGTATCGTCCTGATGGCGATGGTCGCGGTGCTGGAAGAACGTAAAATTCGCCGCGAGAACCGCGCGCAGAAATTAAAAGCGGCCTGAGTGTGCAGGTAACTTCTTTGCCCGGCTGACCGCCGGGCTTTTTTATTTAAGCGGTTCTATCATACAAATGAAGAATATTTCGCTTTCAGGCGGGCAATGATCCTGTCCATCGCGCCCCGCTCGCGGGCGTAATTTTCCTCATAGCGTTTTTTCCCCTGTACCGCCAGCATTGGGCGCCAAACCTGCGGCGGGTTGTGCTCTGCGCCTTTGTTGACCGGGTCGTTTTCATCCGGGCGGCAGGCCTCCTCCACTTCAGGCGGCCAGACGGGAATGCGGCAGGTGAGCATCACCAGCCAGCGCGTGATGCTGACAAGAAGCAGAAAGGGATATAACGGCAGATTCACCAGCAGCCCAAACCTGGAAGGCTCTTTGCAGATATAAGTCAGCCCAAAAAACCAGCTTTCTTTCTGTTTTTCGACGGGGAGACAATAAGTGACGATATCAGCGAGGTCTGCCACGCAGTCGTCCTCTTCCATGTAGCAGCGGATGTATTCCCAGTAAACCTCAAGGTATTCCGGCCCCCAGTTGTTGCTGACGGGGAGGGGAATGTAGTGTATGACGGTTTCGCCGTCATCTGCGAGCGTGCAGCCGACAATGGACCACGACTCGGGTTTGCCGCCGTTGGAGATACGGACAAACTCCAGGTCGTGCCACGGGACGACGAGCACGGGCTTACCGTTGCGAAAGAGATAGACGGTTTTATTTTTGCGGTTAAAGCGGATGGGGTAGTGGGTATAGTTAAAGACCTCCAGAACCAGGAATTTATAGGTCACCCAGGAAAGAGGGAGGATAAAAATAGCCCAGGCAAAAATCAGAGCCAACCAGGATGACGCTTTAATGTGATGACCAAGAAACAGAAACTGAAATATTGGCCAGAGAAAAGAAGCGATAAACATCATGCAAAACCCAAAGGCGGCAAGCAGCGTCCCGGAACCACGAGAAAAATAGAGCCGGTCAACCAGTTCCAGGCAGGTGGAGTTGATACGAATAACGCTGTCCATGGCGGATACGGCAGTGACGCCGGGGTTGCCTTTTCCACGGAAATAGCGCTGTAACACGGTCTTGTCCGTGATGCGGGTGAACGTGCCCATGTACATCCGGGACGGATCGAGGGGGAGTCGTTTAAACATGCTTTCTCTTCTCCCGGCGCTTTTCTGGCTGAACAGACGGTGGATATTTTGCTTTCAGGCGGGCAATGATCCTGTCCATCGCGCCCCGCTCGCGGGCGTAGTTTTCCTCATAACGCTTTTTCCCCTGTACCGCCAGCATCGGGCGCCATACCTGCGGCGGGTTGTGCTCTGCGCCTTTGTTGACCGGGTCGTTCTCATCCGGGCGGCAGGCCTCCTCCACTTCAGGCGGCCAGACGGGAATGCGGCAGGTGAGCATCACCAGCCAGCGCGTGATGCTGACAAAAAACACAAAAGGGAAGAGCGGGAGGTTAACCAGCCACCCCAGCCTGCTGGTCATTTTGCTGATATAGAGCAGCCCAAAAAACCAGCCTTCCTTCTGTTTTTCGACGGGGAGACAGTAAGTGACGATATCAGCGAGGTCTGCCACGCAGTCGTCCTCTTCCATGTAGCAGCGGATGTATTCCCAGTAAACCTCAAGGTATTCCGGCCCCCAGTTGTTGCTGACGGGGAGGGGAATGTAGTGTATGACGGTTTCGCCGTCATCTGCGAGCGTGCAGCCGACAATGGACCACGACTCGGGTTTGCCGCCGTTGGAGATACGGACAAACTCCAGGTCGTGCCACGGGACGACGAGCACGGGCTTACCGTTGCGAAAGAGATAGACGGTTTTATTTTTGCGGTTAAAGCGGATGGGGTAGTGGGTATAGTTAAAGACCTCCAGAACCAGGAATTTATAGGTCACCCAGGAAAGAGGGAGGATAAAAATAGCCCAGGCAAAAATCAGAGCCAACCAGGATGACGCTTTAATGTGATGACCAAGAAACAGAAACTGAAATATTGGCCAGAGAAAAGAAGCGATAAACATCATGCAAAACCCAAAGGCGGCAAGCAGCGTCCCCGGAACCACGAGAAAAATAGAGCCGGTCAACCAGTTCCAGGCAGGTGGAGTTGATACGAATAACGCTGTCCATGGCGGATACGGCAGTGACGCCGGGGTTGCCTTTTCCACGGAAATAGCGCTGTAACACGGTCTTGTCCGTGATGCGGGTGAACGTGCCCATGTACATCCGGGACGGGTCGAGGGGGAGTCGTTTAAACATATTATGCATTTCCTTTGCTCAGCGCGTTGAACGCCTCTTTTTCCATCAGACTGTTTCTGAACTGTACTGGAATCGCTGATTCGCCATCAGGAATGCGTCGCCATAAGGTGCTTGCCAGCCATTCCTGGATCTCATTACGCGTCTGGCTGACTAACCAGGCGTTTGCCGCCAAAATCAATAACACGCCGACAAGGATCCCCCAGGGGCCGAAGATCAGGGCAAAAAGGCTACCTTCCGCCACGCTGGCACTTGAAAGGCCCATCGAGATTAGGAGAGGCTCAATGATGGATTTGCCGGTAGCCAGAGTCATTAGGCCAACACCCAGTCCATTAGCCAGATGGGCTAAACCTACATCCTTTTTGTCGGCTATAATATCTGTAACACCCTCATAAGCCTCTACAAATGTAAATACGGCCCCCCCCAGAAATCCAAGCCGCTCCCACCATGGCCAACTGGCGATTTTTAGCACAAATCGAGCACCAAACGTCACCGTCGGAGAAAGCTCTAATCGGATAATTCCAGCGGAAGCGCGCTTCAGGGTATCCATTGCGGCTGCCCATGCCATAGCGCCATTTGACGAGAAGCGCGCCCATCCGTCGGGTGTTCCGGGCCATCCCTCTTTTTGAAAACCATTTAGCACGACCCATCCCTGAAACAGAGCTGAAAAGGTGCTTCCAGCAAAGGGGAAGGCATTATGGCCGAGTTCTGAGAGTATGGTATTGCCTGGCATCCCCTGTGCTTTTGCAAGCTGAAGGTGAGTGGAGGACGGAAACACGGCGTTGACGATCTCATCCTCAGTTTTCAGTACGGATCCAAGTTTCGCCAGACGTTCATGTTCAGAAAGGGCCTGTAGTTTCTTCACCTCATCAATATCTATCAGTGTGGGTAAATAGGTTTTTATCCTTGCTGTTTCAGATATGCCACGGGACATGTATTCAGCTTCTTTCTGCAGTGCCTGGTAAAGCCGCCCGCCTGTCTTACCACTCATTTCAAGAAGACCAGCCATACCCCGCGTGAGGGCGTTAAGGTATTGTTTTGTTCCTGTATCAACGGGTATTCGCAAAAACGCTTTTCCCTGTATAGCAAGAATAGAAATCGCAAAATTGACCTGTACGCCTTTGGCCATTTCGCCTGTCGCTTTCATGATTGCAGGCAGGTACAGGTAATGCAGCCTTTCAAGCGCGAGGTTTATTGCTGATGAATATTGTTGACTGATTTCCTTTACACCATCAGCCAACCTGTCCCAGCTGATACCTTTATCCCAGTCCCGACCGCCATGCATACTCATTTCGGCTTCGAACTGCGAGATCCATGCATTATTGTTAAAAAAGACCGCCCTTAAAAGATAGTTTTGCTCTTCCTTTTCAGACATATACAACTGTTGCTCAATAAACTTTATAACCCCGGCCTTATCTTCCATACCTGCCAGGCAATTAAATACGGTTTGAATGTAACGAGCACCACTGTGAGGCGAAGTTGTATCAAAATGTTGAATGAAGTAGGACTTCATTGCCGTACTTTGTAACCAATTAAGAAACATTCTGGTCATCGGAACGATGATGCGTTCGTTATAGCTTGTAATGTGCTTAATTAACTTGCTGGTAAATTCGTTTTGCTGATTTCTGTCGATATACTTTTCGTAGTGCTGCCAGACCTCGTTAACTCGCTCATTGCGTGTTTCTTCATCCAGCCTGTGGAGTTTTTCTGCTGATTCAGGATCGGGAAAATGTGGCCCGGCAGGGCTATCCCAACCGAAACGGGTTTTTTGTTCATTCCTGATATCACTGTCCTTCACCGTCTGGAACAGGCATTCCCGAACTGAGAGTTCCAGTCCGTTCAACATCGCACTTAATGCAATACCACGTTTAAATTCAGGGTTGTCGGTTATCGCCTGGTCAAAACGATATCGCGACAGTGATGAGATTTCCATGGCAGCAGCTACTGGGTCAGAAAGTAAAAGAAGTGCACCATGCTGAGCATCCAGGCTAGTTGCAGCTTTAATTAATTCACTGGCTGAATTCGCCGTTACTGGTTTAAATGGCGTAGGTGTCCAGTCTTTCATTTGACAAATACGGACCGAAGGGCTGTATTCCGCTACGGTCTCTGTGAGGAGATTGATAGACCTGGCCTGTTGACCTTGATGTGTCATCAACCATGCATCCATATCAAATTTTTGCATATACATTTGTTGCCATTCTGGCTTTTCATGTAACTGGCGGGTTTTATCAGTCCATTGCTCTTCAGACCAAATGAACCAGTAACTACCATTTTGTATACCCGGCGGCTTCATGGGGAGTGTGATAAGTGAAGCCGCCGCTAATTCTTGTGGTTGAGCGATACATGGCTTCAACTCCCCCTCAATCAATCGAGGCGGAACATTACCGTTTTGCGGAAGGGGATAAAAATAGCCATCATCAGTCACAAAGTAGTTTAACCAGTAACGGCATTGCTCGGACCAAATATACAAAAATCCCTTTCGTAATAGTCGCGCGGTATAGTCTGTTTCGCCTTCTGGTTGTATGGAAGGTGAAAAATCACTGGGGAGAGAAGGTAAGTCATCTCCCTTTGCCATGACTGCTGGGCGTATCGGTAGTAATGGCATACCCATACGTCGACAAAAATTGCATCCATGCGTCGTATTCATTCTATCCCTGTCTTATTGATATCTAAAAAGTATTGTATGGGGATGATTATAACCATACAAAAAAAAAGGTTAAGATATGTCAGGGTCTAAATTACGGCAGCACGATATTTTAGGAAATTAACCTATTTAATACGTATTACAGGTTTTGAGGATTGCGTCTACGGCGCTGCGCTCATCAAGCATTTTCAAAAGGTTAAGATCAGGCGCGCGCAGATCTGCTTTCATGCCGATTTTCCACCTGTTTTCCATTCACTATTATGTTTATGCCCGCTGTCGACACGCTGCGTTTCCCGCTATGATGAGCGGCTAGTCTAAGGAGAACGCATGGTCTGGATAATGCTGGCAACGCTTGCCGTGGTGTTTGTGGTGGGATTTCGTGTCCTGACCTCAGATTCCCGCCGCGCCATCAAACGTTTAAGCGAACGGCTGGGGATTACCCCGATGCCGATCGAGTCGATGATTGACCAGTTCGGTAAAACACCGGGCAATGAATTTATCCGCTACCTTGAGCGGCCTGACGAGGCGCATCTGCAAAACGCCGCGCAGGTGCTGCTCATCTGGCAGGTCTGTATTGTCGACGGTAGCGAAGAGAATCTGCATACCTGGCACCGTATGCTGCGTAAAGCCCGCCTTGCCGCACCCATTACCGATGCGCAAATTCGTCTGGCACTTGGCTTTATGCGCGAAATGGAGCCCGATCCGCAGGAGCTGAACGTCTTCCAGCTGCGCTATAACCAGCTATTTCTGCCGGAAGAAGGTGTGTTTTATCTGCATTAAGCCTTTTTGCCGCACAAGATATTCTGAGCGTTCAGGATCTCCTCTCTGTTTTCATTGAGGCGAGTTGCGGCATAGATATCAATATTTAATCTCTTTGCCTCATCGTCCGTTAGTTCGCGATAGCATAGCCCCTCCTGATTGAAGGTGCATTTTGACTGAGGCAGCAGCGCAAACCCTTTCCCTCTTGCGATACGGCTTAGCATCACGAGGGAATCATCCGGCTCTTTAATACGCTTCAGCGGCGTTTTCAGCGTGTCAAAGTAGCTTTCGCATTTATCATAGAATGACGGATTAGCGCTTCTCGAAAACCAAAAAAGTGGAAGATCGCTAATGTCTTCCAGCGAGACTTTCTCTTTCAGACTGGCAGGATGTAAAGAAGGCATTGCGATGAGCAAGGGTTCCTGGCAGACCCAGCGGTATTGAACAATGTCTTCATGACCCGTTCCTTTTTCCCCGGTCAGCACCAGATCCAGCATATTTTTAGACAAGCTTTGCAGCAGCTGTGCTGACGTCAGGTCGGGCGTTTCAACGTCATCTCCGGCGTTCATTTTTTGAAGCTGGGTATTTACAGGTTCAATATATTCAAAATTAAGCGTGCGCGTGAGACCGATGCGCAGATTCGTTTCTGAAGAGTGAGGGTCTTCTTTTAAGCTGCTGATGTCTTTGAGTATTTTTTCTGCCTGAACGACCAGCGCTCGGCCTGCTTCAGTGAGGCTAACGTCATGCGTACTGCGACTGAACAACTGACGTTTCAACACCGCTTCAAGGCATTTTATCTGACGCGTCAGAGGCGGTTGAGTCATGCGCAGACGTTCGGCAGCCTTACGAAAGTTCAGTTCATGTGCAACAGCGAGAAAGCATTGTAATTGTTTGATACTGGGCAGGTTATTGCTGATTAAATGTTCTGCTGTAGCCATACGTGGGTCCTAAATGCGAAAAGGTATTTCGTCTTTTTTCCATTTCGATATTACACGCTAAATGCTGGCAGCAAAACCCGTTTTAACAGTAATACAAAAAATATATTACAAATTTAACAATTCCAATAGTTTCCTGTATTGATAAATTTCTATCCGAATCCTCACTTAATCAATACTCGGAGTAATTATGTCGTCTAAATATGTACTGGTATCACGCTTCCCATTAAAAAATACTTTTTCTGAAAAAGAATTTACTTCCTTAAAAAGCAATGAAAACGTTCGCTACTATACCTGTGAAGAAAACGGCGTTAATGAATTGCTGGAATTACGCGCATTCAACGATATTAAAGAAATTGCATGGGTTGAAAGTGAAATGGAATCCATGTTCCATCGTTTCTCTGAAGTTCTTTCTGCCGATATCCGTCGCGAACTGCTTAAGTTTGTTGAATCCCCAATTGATAATAAAAATAGCTTGCCACAATCAAATTATATTCAACTCCGACACGTCGAAGTGCCTGCGCATAACTATCAGCAGTACCGTCAGTGGCGCGATGAAACCATTTTTAATGTTGTAAGAGATAACAAAGATAAGATTGAAAGTTTCGAAGCATTTCATTCACTGATCAGTGGCGTTCCGGGTGTAATGTTCATCTCCTCATTCAACGGCGATAAAGCAGCATATAAAGAAGCATTTACCAATGCGCGTTATCAGGAAATCATTCAACAGGCCGGCGATAAATTTATTACTGGCGGTAATGACGGCCTTTATACACGTATCTATCGTGCTTGCTGTTGTTGAGGGACAATGAATGAACTGTAAAAAGTTGGTAGTTGTTGGCGATAAATTTAATGAATTTGCCAATGGTAAAGATGTACTGACTATATCTCAGCTAGAATTATTGACTCAAATCCCTGCGAATATCATTGATAAAGAACATGAAATTATTGTTGGGCAGGGCGTGCGCAAGGATTTTGCCGGAAAGGTAATTTCAAACCAGGCAAGAAATGCGATTCATGGTAATAAGTTAAAAATGTGCTCTCTGGAAAAACTGGTTAGCGACAAAAAAAATGCTTATTGCCATAAAAGACTGGAACAGAATGTACTTATAGGACCTGCGGAACAAGCTGAGCATAACCACGATCTTTATGCGATGCCGCTGTTAATCGATGAGCGTTGCGAATTGATGGCGGATCATCAGACGGGGCAGCATATTCAGGGAATGCTCCTGGTTGAAGCCAGCCGACAGGCCTTTATCGGTGTCACCGAAGAATTTATTTACCAGCAGGAAAGTGGACGCTATTACGTCATTAATAGCATGGCAATCAATTTCGCCAGTTTCCTGTTCCCTTTACCGGCGCTGGTCCACTTTGAATTTCTTGAAAAAGATATTAACGACCGCCGGGGGCGTTTCAAGGCTCAGGTTCGCGTCACTCAGCACCAAACGCTTTGCGCGACAATGGATGTCTCGTTCACCGTTTATCCTTCCGCCCTGATTACAGAGAAAGAGAAATCTCTGGCTGAGGTTGCCATGCAGGCGACCATTGTTGAGCAGCAAGGGGTGACTCAGGGGGTAACGCATGCCTGAATTACGTAGCCAGAAATACCGTCTGGCTGCGACCACGCAGGGGCCGCTTTACCCCCCTGCGGAGGTCATGGACGGGAAGGGTAATTTTGTCGTGGTTGGCATGGTGCCAGGGGATAACGGACTGCAGTGGCGAAGCGTCATTGTCTCTCCGGACAGCCCACTTCCGGCATTTGGGGAAGTCGCACCCTATAACATTCTGTGCGATCTGGAAAAGATGCCTCAGGACGCGTTGAAGGACATCATTCTTCATACTCTTCCTTTACCCATTCCGATGAACAACTATCGGATGGTTTTCGCACCAGAACAGCGGCCGCAGGCCAATAATGAAATAAGGCCTGGCCTGCCACTTCATGAAGGCTATATCGCGGATTATCGCAGCAGCGATGGAAAGCGAGAGATCGAGCCAGTGACCCTCGCTGCCTGGCTCGAGGCAGAGGGCACCTTTGAGGTCACATTGTCCGAAGATAAGAAACGAGCCCGGTTCACGTTTTCGTTCCGGAGCCTTGTTCCGGATAGCGTTTACACCGTGATGAGTCTCAGGGAAAACGATCTAGCCTCGGAGGATCCGAGCAGGCCAGGTCCGCTGGGAATACCCAACGTATTTATAACCGATAGCGAAGGTAATGCCGAATATTGGGCAGAGTTAACCGATCCTTTCCCGGCACCGGCGAGGAAAGGAAACAGAATTATTAACGTAGTCGTACTTTATATGAGCTCGCGTCAGAGCTACGGCGGTGCAATTGGCTTTTATGGTCTTGGAGGCGATATCCATGCCCATTTGAAACTCAAAGGCCGTTCCTTCGATGAATTTACAACTATAGAGTGAGAAAAATATGCCATTTGTTCATGTTATGACCTGGCCTGCGAAAGATGAAAATCAAATCATCAGACTCCAGGAAGATATTACATTTGCCGTTCACAAAAACACGGGTGCGCCGCTGGATAAAATTTCCGTGGTGGTTTCTGAAATTGTGCCTTCCCGCTGGGCGGATGCAGGCGTGTCTGGTACGGATAGAGATTTTCCGGTTAAGAGTCGAAGAAAAAACTACGAGGAATAAAGTTTGCGTAAACATGCCGCTTTTTTTGATGTTGATGAAACGCTTATAAATATTAAAAGCATGTTTGATTTCTATGATTTCTGGTGCAGGGAAAATAATCAAAACGATCGTCTTCAACGCTATATGTCTCGTTTTCGCACCGACGTGAAAAACGGCGTGCCAAGGGAAGCCCTGAACAGAGATTATTATCGTCAGTTTAAAGGTGTGTCTTGTCGTTATCTGGAAGAAATAGGTGAGAAGTGGTTCAGGCGTAAGCTGGAAAGCGATTTTTTTATTGAGAGTGCTGTTTCAGCCCTTAAAAAACATCAGAACCAGAACATGTATACCGTATTTATATCGGGCTCTATGCTTCCGATTCTTTCACCCATTGCAAAATATCTTGGAGTAACGGAAGTACTCTGTGCGCCGGTGATAATAAATGACGAAGGTGAGTTGACGGGTGAAATCGGCCTGCCTCAAACAATTGGAACAGGTAAAAAAGACGCGCTTATCGCCTTTTGCGATGATAAAGAGATTAACCCCGTGGATTGTTATGCCTACGGCGACGATCTTTCGGATATTCCAATGCTGGAAGCCACTGGCCATCCCGTCTGTGTGGGAGAGCATTCCGCGCTTACCAGATATGCAACTGAAAAAAATTGGCACATTATTTAAATACTTATTGAGGTAAGTAGTATGACTTCAGAACTCACTCCGCAGAATATGACGTTAAGGTCATGGCTTGCTTTATTCATTCTGGCTATTTCAACCTTTACTATTGTTACCACCGAACTGGCGCCAGTCGGATTATTAACGCCAATCGCAGAGGGGCTACAGTCTTCGGAATCTGCGGTGGGCATGACCGTGTCGCTTTATGCCTGGGTGGGGGCGTTGAGTGCGCTGTTTGCCTCCGTCTTTTTAGGGAATGTGTCCAGGAAGCGGCTTTTACTTGTGCTCACCGTGGTACTTTTGGTCTCTAACGTTATGGCTGCGACGGTAAACGTCTATAGCATGCTGCTTAGCGCCCGCGTACTGGGAGCGCTCGCTCACGGCGCATTCTGGGCGATGATCGGCGCAACGGCGGTGGCTATGGTCCCTGCCAGATATATAGGGGCGGCGACGTCAATCGTATTTGGTGGTGTTTCCGCAGCAAGCGTTTTTGGCGTACCGGTATCCAACTATATTGGTATTCACTTCGGCTGGCGGCAGGCATTTTGGCTGATGGCCGCGCTGAGCGTAATTGCCTTTGTGGGTATTAGCGTTCTTGTTCCCAGGATTACCAGCAAAAGCGCGCTCGGGCTGGATGCGCTTAAAGGCGTGCTGAAATCGTCAACATTATGGAAAATTTACTCAGCAACCTTGCTGGCTGTGACGGCTCACTTTGCTGCCTTTACGTACATTGAGCCCTGGCTACACACGCAGAGTTTACTGTCCACCACCATTATTCCTGCTGTGCTTTTTGTTTATGGCATCGCGGGTCTGGCAGGTAATTTCCTGACCGGCGTGTTGATTGATAAGTATCTCAAGCTGACGGTCTCTTTGTCTGTACTGCTGATCTGTGCAGTGCTGCTGTTCCTGGGCCTGTCTGGTTCCTCGCTCTCTGCTGCGTTGATATTTACCAGTATGGTTGTCTGGGGTGTCGCCGTATCAGGAATATTTGTCGGTTTCCAGACGTGGGTTTTACGTATGGCAGAGGATAAAGCCTTCCCGGCCTCCGCAATCTACGTTTCATTTTTCAATACCGCCATTGGTATCGGTGCGTCAGTCGGTGCCTGGATGGTTTCATCATTTTCAATGCCGCTCCTGTATATCGTCGCCGGTACGGCCATCGGTCTGTCCGTTCTGCTTGTCGCGGTTATTCCGGCAACGTTGACCGCAAAACAATCCCGTATGGAGAAATCTTATGAGTCAAATTAATGACCGCACGCGCTATGGCAGAGAGATTATGGACCGTCTTGAAGCGGGGCTCGCGGATAAAGTCACCCGCCGCCTGAGCGAGCTGGACCCGGGGCTGCCCGCCCTGATTACCGACTATGCGTTTGGGGATGTGGTGGGTCGTCCGGGACTGGATCTCAAAACGCGCGAAATGTTGACCGTCGCCTCGCTTGTGACGCTGGGTAATGCCATGCCGCAGCTAGAACTGCATATGCGAGGCGCGCTGAATACCGGCGTCACGCCGGAAGAGCTGCTTGAAATTGTGATACAGATGGCGGTATATGCTGGCGTTCCCGCCTGCATGAATGGTCTTACTGCATACCGCGCGGCAATGGCCGCGACGGGCCATACTTTGCCAGGACTGAAGGGAAGTGACGCATGAGCGAGATTGTTATTATTGCAGCCCGCCGCACGGCGACGGGCGCATTTCAGGGCGCGCTTGCGGAGCATTCAGCCTCTGACCTGGGAAGCCGCGTCATTCAGGCGCTTTTGAAAGAATCTGGCGTAGAAGCCAGTGATATCTCTCAGGTCATTATGGGACAGGTTCTTACTGCGGGGTGCGGCCAGAACCCGGCCCGACAGTCGGCACTGAATGCTGGATTGCCCGTAGATACGCAATGTCTGACGGTAAACAAAGTGTGCGGGTCCGGGCTTAAGGCGGTCCATCTTGGCATGCAGGCGCTGCAGACGGGTGAGGCTGAGTTTGTTATCGCCGGTGGTCAGGAGAGCATGTCCAACGCGCCGCATATCGCCACGACGTCGCGTAGCGGAACGCGGCTGGGTGATATTACTCTCAAAGATAGCCTGGTTTCTGACGGGCTCTGGGATGCTTTCAACGATTATCACATGGGTATCACTGCAGAGAATGTTGCGACGGAGTTTGGTATCAGCCGCGAAATGCAGGATGAATATGCCCTTGTCTCTCACCACAATGCGCTTGAAGCGCAGGCGCGTGGCATTTTTGAGCGTGAAATTGTCCCGGTTGAGTGGCAGACGCGAAAAGGTGAAACGATCAGCGTGGAGAGGGATGAAGGACCCCGTGCAACCAGTATCGAAAAATTGACGAAACTGAAGCCTGTCTTCCGAAAAGAGGGTACGGTGACGGCGGGAAATGCTTCATCGTTGAATGACGGTGCCGCGGCGGTCCTGCTTTGTACGCGTGAGACTGCCGAAGCACGTGGTTTGCCGGTTCTGGCATCGCTGGGCGTATTTTCCAATTCCGGTATCCAGCCGGCATTAATGGGTGCAGCCCCGATTCAGGCCATTGCCGACTGTCTTTCCCGCTCGGGATGGAAGCCTGAGGATGTCGATCATCTCGAATCCAACGAAGCGTTTGCCGCCCAGGCGCTGGCCGTGATTCAGCGGGCCGGGATTTCCCCGGATCGTATCAATCCATACGGCGGGGCAATCGCGCTTGGGCATGCGATAGGTGCATCCGGCTGCCGAATTTTGGTGACGCTGGTTCATTCCCTGATCCGTAATGATGCCAGGCGTGGCGTTGCCGCACTGTGCGTTGGCGGCGGGGAAGGCGTCGCGTTGAGCGTTTATCGCTAACGGCGTATCTGTGGATATAAAAAAACCGGGGAAACCCGGTTTTTTATTTTCAAGATGCTGTATCAGGCATTCACGCCCTTCATACCCTCGGCAGAATAACGATCGCCTTTAATCGCTACCCGGCGATGAAGGTTGTTCAACGATTCGATATCGCTCTTCTCAAGCACAATATCGGCAGCGCGCGCGTTCTCGGCCAGATAGCTAACGTGCTTAGTACCCGGAATGGGAACCAGCCGATCGTATTGTGCTAACAGCCAGGCAAGCGCAATCTGACCTGCGGTACAGCCGTATTTTGCCGCCAGCGGGGTAATGATATCGAGCAACTGGCGATTATGATCGAGGCTGGACTGAACAAATCGTTCGTTATTCTTGCGGAAATCACCTTCTGCAAAATCGTTGTTGTTCAGGTATTTTCCCGTCAGGAAGCCTCTGCCAAGAGGTGAGTAGGGCACCAGGCCGATACCTAGCGCTTTCACGACCGGCAAAATGTTTTCCTCGATGTCTCGTGTCCACAGAGAATATTCTGTTTGCAATGCGGTGACCGGATGCACCGCATGAGCCCGTTGCAGCGTTGAAGCCGACACTTCGCAAAGGCCGATGTGGTTGATCTTGCCCTCTTTAACAAGGGTGCGCAGACAATCCATACTCTCTTCGATCGGGGTTGCGTTACTCACTCTGTGAAGATAAAAGAGGTCGATTCGCTCCACGCCAAGCCGCTTAAGGGATTCGTTACAGCAGCGGATGATATAGTCCGGCGTATTGTTGATGGTGCGGGCGTAGGACTCGTCAGGAGAGCGATCGATGCCGCACTTCGTGGCAATTTTGAACTGGTCGCGCGTGTTTTTATCCAGCCCGGCAAGAAAGTGACCGATTAGCCTTTCATTATGGCCACGGCCATATAAATTTGCGGTATCAATAAACGTCACGTTCAGATCGATGAGGTTATGCAATACCTGCAGTGAACCTTTGTCATCAGTCTGGCCATAAAATTCACTCAGACCCATGGCACCGTAGCCGACGGCACTGACGGTAAGATTTTGAGATAAAGTACGTGTTTTCATAGTTTCTCCTTTTCAGACGCTATGATTGTTTCACCTCAATTGTGGTTACTGAATTTTCATTTTCGTTATGCTGAAAAGGTATCAGTCACCGCCGATCTGCCTTCCGAATCATTAAAAACGACAAAAGTTGTCTAAACGTTAAATTCGTCACACTTTTGATGATAAACTGCGCGACTTTTCCGCACGTTTTTATCTTCAGGTGACGCCATGACAGAACATATCCAGCCCTCGACCAGACCGCAGACCAAAGAGGTGTCGCGCCCCAACTGGTCGGCGGTTTTCTCCGTGGCGTTCTGCGTCGCCTGCCTGATTACCGTTGAGTTTCTGCCGGTGAGCCTGCTGACGCCGATGGCGCAGGATCTGGGCATTTCCGAAGGCGTGGCGGGGCAGTCCGTTACCGTCACCGCCTTTGTGGCGATGTTCGCCAGCCTGTTTATCACTCAGGTGATTGGCGCGATTGATCGCCGCAAAGTGGTCATTCTGTTCAGCGTGCTGCTGACGCTCTCCTGCCTGCTGGTCTCTTTCGCGGAAAGCTTCACCCTGCTGCTGCTTGGTCGCGCCTGTTTGGGGCTGGGATTAGGCGGCTTCTGGGCGATGTCGGCCTCGCTGACCATGCGCCTGGTGCCCGCGCGCACCGTGCCAAAAGCGCTGTCCGTTATCTTCGGCGCGGTCTCTATTGCGCTGGTGATTGCCGCGCCGCTGGGCAGCTTCCTTGGTGGGATTATCGGCTGGCGTAACGTCTTTAACGCGGCGGCAGTGATGGGTGTGCTCTGCATTATCTGGGTGTGGAAGGCGCTGCCGTCCCTGCCGGGCGAAGCGGCGCACCACAAACAGAACATGTTCGCGCTGCTCAAGCGTCCGGGCGTGCTGGCGGGGATGACCGCCATCTTTATGGCCTTTGCCGGGCAGTTTGCCTTTTTCACCTACATCCGTCCGGTGTTTATGACCATGGCGGGCTTTGACGTGGACGGCCTGACGCTGGTGCTGCTGAGCTTCGGTATCGCCAGCTTTATCGGCACGTCGCTGTCGTCCCAGTTCCTGAAGCGCTCCCTGAAGGTGGCGTTGGCGGGTGCGCCGTTGCTGCTGGCGGTGAGTGCCACGGTGCTGATTCTGTGGGGTAGCGACAAATGGGTTGCCTCGGCGATTGCGATTATCTGGGGCTTTGCCTTTGCGCTGGTACCGGTGGGCTGGTCGACGTGGATCACCCGAACGCTTGCCGATCAGGCGGAAAAAGCCGGGTCGATTCAGGTGGCGGTGATCCAGCTGGCGAACACCTGCGGTGCGGCCATTGGCGGCGTGGCGCTCGACCATCTGGGGCTGACGTCACCGCTGGTGATCTCCGGCACGCTGATGCTGCTGACCGCGCTGCTGGTGGCGGGGAAGGTTAAGGCGAAGTAGTGTTTTTCTCCCTCTCCCGTGGGAGAGGGTTGGGGTGAGGGCATCAGGCTACGCCGATGCCTTAACCCTTCTACGCGAATCCATCGAAATCAGCACCACCGACGACACGATCAGCAGTGTCCCCAGCCAGTCCGGCAGCGTAAACGCCACGCCCAGTAACACCACCGACAGTAGCGCGCTGCTCAGCGGCTCGGCGCAGCTCAGAATGCTCGCCTTCGGCCCGCCGATCATCTGCGCGCCCTTCAGGTACAGGCTGAACGTCAGCGCCGTGCCGATCACCACCAGGTAGAAAAACGCCAGCAGCAGGCCGCCGTCAATCACGAAAGTGGTGCCGCGCCCGGCGTAGAACGGCGTCAGCATTAACCCGGCAATCAACATGCTCCAGCCGACAATCGGCAGCGTGCCGTAGCGGGCAATCAGCGCTGACGGATAGGTGGTGTAAAACGCGGCGGCAAACGCCGAGGCGATGCCGAAGAACAGCGCGGCAGGGGAGATGGAGAGCGAGGTTGGGTCGCCGTGGGTCACCAGCAGGAAGGTACCGATCAACGACGTAAAAATCGCTGACAGGACAAACACGCCGGGACGCGTTTTCCGCGCCAGGGCGAACCACGCCACAATGATGGTCGGCGACAGGAACTGGAGCACGGTCGCCGTAGCGGCGTTGGATTTTTCAATCGTCAGCAGGAAGGTGAGCTGCACGGTGAGCGCGCCGACCAGCGAGAAAAACAGCAGGCTGAGGGCGTCTTTGCGATGTTTGATGACCGAGAAAATCTTGTCGCCGTGAACGAAGGAGAGCGTCAGCAGGATCACGCCGGTAAACAGCAGGCGAACCATGGTCAGGTAAGGCGAAGAAATGTGGCTTTTCTCCATGATGTACTGCGCGCAAACTCCGGAACTGCCCCATAAAACGGCGGCGATCAGGACGTTCAGCATCCCTTTACGTGTGGAACCCATTTTCTCCCCTGCTATGTTGTCGTTAATTGGCCAACAGCATAGCATGGTTGTGTGCGGCCTGATGCCCTCCCCCCGTAGGCCGGGTAAGCGTAGCGCCACCCGGCATGTTGTTGACCTTAGAACCACGCCTCCCACATCGCGCCGACGTTGAAGTCGTCGAGCGTCTCGTCTTTGGTATTGTTCACGCGCGCGGTGCGTTCATTATCCACTTTGCCGCCGGTGACGTAGAAGCGCAGCATCGGACGGAACTCCGGCCCCATGGCGATAGACATGTTCTGCGACAGGGTCAGCTTCCAGCCCTTATTATCGCCGCCGTTGTCGTAATCGACGTGCTGCCAGCCTGCTTCCAGCCAGGTGGAGTGAACGTCGTTCCACCAGTGCATCGGACGCACGATGGCGTTGTAGTTCTTACGGTTGTCGGTCTTATCGCGGCTATTGTCGTAGTCGTGGAAGGCGAGGATGTACTCCACCTGCGTGGCCTGGGTGAATTTATACAGCCCTTCGAAGCTGGCGTAGACCGTGGTCAGATCTTCGGTTTTGTTGAACACGCTGTTATCCGAATTATCGGAGTAGCGGGCGATCACCTTGTTCACGCCGCTGTCGTTGGTGTGGCTCAGCACCACGCCGCCCTGCCAGGCGTTCAGGCGTTCGTCGCTTTCAACCGCTTTCGAATCAAAGCCGTAGTTGGCGTACAGCTCCATGTCGATGGGGCCGAGCTTCATGCCGTGGATTTTGGAGGTCGCGGCGTAGTTGCCCTTGTCGCCCGTGCCGGAGCCGCCGGTACAGGTGATGCGCGACGGGTTCGCTTCATCTTCCATCACTTCCGGACTGCAGGATTCGACTGCCGCCACGGCAGCCACGTCAAACTGCACGCCGCCGATGTCAAAGTTCTTCACCCCGGCGCCCTGGCCGTCGTGGTTCATCCAGAAGTAATCGTTGATGCCCTGTTGCGGACGCTGGTGGAAGTCACGACCAGCCCAGAAGTAGGCATTTGGGTTGGAGGCCATAATGTTGGTCACCCCCGCGTAGGCTTTTTTCAGGTTAACCTCGTCGCCCCAGTGGTCGATCATCACGTTGATGTCCCAGATGGCGCCGTTGTCCCCTTTGAAGGCCTTGGAGAGCTGGAATTCCCCGCCGTTACCTTCGTTACCCAGACGACCAATCGCGGACGCGCCGTTGTAGGAGCCGTCCACCGCCACGTATTTCTGATCGGCGGCCTGGAAGTGCGCGCCGTAGCGGGCGTAGCCGGTAAATTTAATGCCGAACGGGATCGCCATATCCGGGGATTGCGCCGCGCTTTGCGGCTCGGTTACCACGTCCGCTTTTTTCGCAACCGCCGCATCCATTTTGGCCTGACGCTCGGCCAGAGCTTTATCTACCGCTTTCGCCACAATGGCGTCGATTTGCTCCTGGGTAAATTCTTGTGCGAGTACGGAAATTGGGCAAAGCGCGGCGATAACCGCCATGGTTAATGGAAGTTTTTTAATCGTATTCATGGTTATCTCAATATAGTTTAATTTTATTCAGACAATAACCATCCCGCTCCGATCTGACAGAGTATGTCGCTATCATCAGAACAAGTGGATCTCTATTTAGGGTACAGAGGTATTACATTAATTTTATTTCGCCATAGACTATCTCTGATATAAATGAATAATTTCTTCAGACAATTCACGCGCTAATAAGGAATTCATTAAATGATCCTGCGCGTGCACCATGATTAACGTCATCGGCTGGCGGCCTTCGCCCGCATCCTGCTCGATCAGTTTGGTCTGCATCTTGTGCGCCTGGCGCGCGTAGCCGTCGGCTTCGCGCAGCAGGCTTTTGGCTTCGTCGATGTTGCCCTGACGCGCCGCGTGCAGCGCTTCAAAGCACAGGCTGCGGGACTGTCCGGCGTTGACGATAATTTCCATTACGGCTTCTTCTAGTGCGATCATCATTATTACTCTTTTTCAAAACTATTATTTAAGGCGGTGGCGGCAAACCACTCTCCGCTTTTCTTAATGGTGCGCTGCTGCGTCTCTAAATCAAGCTGGATAAATCCGTAGCGATTTTTATAGGCATTACACCACGACCAGTTATCAATAAACGTCCACATATGATAGCCAAGACAATTGCACCCTTCGCTAATACCTTTGTGCAGCCACGTTAAATGCTCAGAAATAAACTCGATGCGGTATTGATCGTTAATCTGGCCATTTTCAATAAAGCGCTGTTCATTTTCGACGCCCATGCCGTTTTCAGAAATAAAGCAGCGAGGGTTGCCGTAATTGTCGCGCAGGTTGACCAGAATATCGTAAATTCCCGGCTCGTAAATTTCCCAGCCGCGGTACGGGTTCATCTTACGGCCCGGCATCTCGTAGCTATCAAAGAACCACTCCGGCATAAACGGCGCCTGCGGGTTCACCGCGCTGTCGCGACACTTCACGCGACGCGGCTGATAGTAGTTCACGCCGAGCAGGTCGATTTTTCCTTCCGCAATCAGGAAGCCGTCTTCCGGCTTGCAGGCGGGCAGCTGGTCGTAAGATTTCAACAGCGCCACCAGATCCGCCGGGTATTCGCCGCGCAGGACCGGGTCAAGGAAGCTGCGGTTAAACATCAGGTCCGCGATGTGCGCCGCCTTCACGTCCGCTGGGTTCTGCGAACGCGGGTACGACGGCGTCAGGTTCAGCACGATGCCGATCTCCCCCGCGTAATGCCCGGCGCGGTAAGCCTGAACGGCCTTCGCGTGGGCCAACACGGTGTGATACGCCACGGTGGCCGCCCGGCGGAAATCCACCACGTTCGGATAGTGGAAGTCGTACAGATAACCGCCTTCCACCGGCACGATCGGCTCGTTGAAGGTAAACCAGTGCAGTACGCGGTCGCCAAACAGCTCGAAGCAGATCTGCGCATAGCGGGCGTAAGCGTCCACCACGTCACGGTTTTCCCAGCCGCCGATCTCCTGCATCGCCATCGGCATGTCGAAATGGAACAGGGTGATAAACGGCGTTATGCCCTGTTCATTCAGCTCATCAATGACCTGATTATAAAAATCGACCGCTTCCGGGTTCACTTCACCGATACCGTCGGGGATCAGGCGCGCCCAGCTAATCGAGGTACGAAAGCTGTTGTGGTTCAGCTGCTTTAACAGCTGAATGTCCGTTTTCCAGTTTTGATAAAACGTGGAGGTCTGCTGCGGCCCCACGCCGTTGTGAAAACGGTTCGGCTCGCGGGCAAACCAGTAATCCCATGTGGTTTCCCCCTCTCTTGCCCCTTCGGTCTGGAGAGCGGAGCTTGCGCTGCCCCACCAGAAGTTATCGGGAAATGCGTATTTCATGTCCTTTCCTCTTTGACTTTGACTTAATTGCTTGCGGCTTCAGCGGTACCGACGGTTGCCTGGGCCTTCTGCTCTTCGTTTTTCATCAGCGTACGCTCATAGGCGCGCAGGAACGGAAGGTACATCAGCGCGGACATCACCATACAGACCAGGCACATTATCACCGGACTGAGCGCCCAGTTTGCCGCCCATGAGGCACCAATCGGGGCGGGGGTGGTCCACGGGGTTAATGACACCACCTGAGCCAGCCAGCCGAGCTTCGTTGCGCCGTACGCCAGGCAGGCATTGACCAGCGGAACAAACACGAACGGGATAAACAGCATCGGGTTCATGATGATCGGCGCGCCGAACAGAATCGGCTCATTGATGTTAAAGAAGCTCGGCACTATGCCCATTTTGCCGATGGTGCGCAGGTGCGTGGCGCGGCTGCGCAGCAGCAGGAACGCCAGCGGCAGCGTGGAGCCTACGCCGCCAATCAGCAGGTAGTGATCCCAGAAGCCCTGCAGGTAAACGTGCGGCAGCGCCGCGCCTGCGGCGAGCGCCGCCTGGTTTGCGGAGAGGTTCGCCATCCAGAATGGGTTCATGATGCCGGTGACAATCAGCGAGCCGTGAATACCGGCAAACCAGAAGATCTGGCACAGCAGCACGGAGAGCAGTATCGCGGGCAGCGAGTCGGATGCGGATACCAGCGGCTCCAGCAGGTGCATGATCGCCTGCGGGATGATCATTCCGGTCTGCGCTTCAATGAACAGGTTCAGCGGGTGCAGCGTACCGATCACCACCATCACCGGGATCAGGATCTCAAACGAACGCGCCACGCCGGTGGGCACTTCCTTCGGCAGGCGGATGGTCACGTTGTTCTGCTTCAGCCACGCATAGACGCGGGTGGCGTAAATCGCGGTGATAAGCGCGGTAAAGATGCCCTGACCGGAGAGATACTGGGTCGAGATTTTACCGTCGGCATACGGCGCGGCGACCAGCAGGAAGGCCATAAAGGCCAGCAGGCCGGACATCACTGGGTCGAGGTTAAACTGACGCCCCAGGCTCGCCCCAATCCCCACCGAAATGAAGAAGGTCATCACGCCCATGCTGAGGTTAAACGGCAGCATTAGCTGCTCGCGGTAGGTCTGGGAGAAATCCAGCCAGCCGCGGGCGAAGCTGTTGGTGGTATCCGCCGAGAACGGCGGGAAAATGAACACCAGCATAAACGAGCCGATGATCATAAACGGTAGCGCGGCGGTAAAGCCGTCGCGGATGGCAATCACATACTTTTGCTGACCCAGCTTTGCGGCCAGCGGGGTAATTGACTTCTCAATCACCGCGACCATGGATTGATATAACGAACTCATGTGAACACCTTTTAGTGTGCCGCTTCGATGAGCGACAGAGCATAGTCCAGTACTTTATCGCCACGCTGCATGCCGTAGTCCATCATGTCGATGGGCTGCACCGGAATGCCTTTCGTAGCCGCCTTGTCTGAGAGTGTCTGTAACATGTATTTCACTTGCGGTCCGAGAAGTACCACCTGGTATTGCGGAAACTGCGTATCAAATTCGGAAACACCGTACGCATCAATCTTCACCGGCAAACCACGTTCTTTCGCGACATCGACCATTTTGCTGACCAGCAGGCTGGTGGACATCCCGGCAGAGCAACACAGCATAATCTTGAACATCGACAACCATCCTCTAAATGTAAATAGTTATTGCGAGGATGATTGGACATGATACGGAAACCGGTTTCCATTTATAAAAAGCAGAACTGTGATAACCATCAAGATCCAATGATTATGAGGCTAATTAACCGGATGTGGGTCACATAATTTGGCTGTTTTGACATCATTTTGAGTGGAAACGGAAAATCGGTTTCCATGAAAAACGGAAACGGATATACTCCGTTCTGGCTATAATGTGAGCCGTAGCGGTTATGGAATTTGCAGGCGCGAGGTTAGCCTGCCAGGGGAAAGAGATGTCGACAATCAATGATGTATCACGTCTGGCCGGGGTGTCTAAAGCCACGGTATCGCGAGTGTTGAGTGGGTCACGTGGCGTTAAGGAAGCCAGCCGTCAGGCCGTGCTGAAGGCGGTGGATGAGCTGAACTACCGGCCTAACGTGATTGCCCAGTCGCTGCTGAGCCAGTCGACGGGCTGCATTGGGGTGATTTGCGCGCAGGAAAACATTAACCAGACCACCGGTTATCTTTACGCGCTGGAAAAACAGCTCAGCCAGCATCAAAAACACCTGCTGCTGCGCTTCGCCCATAGCAAAGCGGAAGTGATGAATGCTCTTGAAGAACTCTCCTGCGGCCTGTGTGACGACATTCTGGTGATTGGCGCCCGTTTCCCGCTGGACGTGGATATGGAAAACGTCATTCTGGTGGACTGCATGGAGGCTGATAACTCCAACAGCATTCAGTTCGATCACGCCTTTGCCGCCGAAACCGCCTGTAACTATCTGACCAGCCAGGGGCGTCGCCAGATTGCGCTGATCCACCCGCACGGCAGCGGGTTTGCCGACCAGGTGCTGCTTGGCTATAAGCACGCGCTGGAGAAAAATTTCCTGCCCTTTAATCGCAACCTCGTCTTTATGGACGCGACCTCCTCGTCCGTTGCGCTTCAGGAATTACTCAACAACGCGTCCACGCTGAACTTCAACGCGCTGCTGGTGGCGGACGAGCAGGAAGCCCAGCGGGTGATCCCGCAGCTGCAGGCGTTTAATAAATCCGTACCGGACGACATTATGGTCTTTAGCCTGGCCGGATCGCTGCACCTGCCGGGTATTCCGGTGATCCCGGCGATTGAATATTCAATGGATGCCATGGCGGCGCGTATCGTAAGCTGGCTGACGGAGAAAACGCAGATGCTCGGGTCCTATGTTCTGCGCGGGGATCTCATCATTCCGGACGTGCGGAAGCGTTAAAACATTTTCCAGGCCGGGTAAGCGCAGCGCCACCCGGCGAGAACTCAATAATCTTCCAGACAATCCACCTGACCAACCGCAGCCCAGTAGGCGTCCAGGTTGTCGCGCTTCACGGCGGTGATGGCGTTTTTGATCAGCAGCTGATTGGCCTCGGACGACAAAATCATCTCCTGCCAGGCCTTATCGCTCTGCTTTTTCTGTGGCGTACAGGTTTTCTTAATATCTTTCAGGACCTGTTGCTTAATCTGCGCCTCTTTCGCCGGATCGTCCTTTTCCTGAGCATGGACAAACGCGGCGAATAGCAGACAAACCAGCAGGCAGACCAGGTGCGCAGCTTTCATCAACAACCCCCTTTAGACGTCACAGGCTTCCCATGAAATATATCGTTACATTCAGTGTAGCGATTCCAGTCGAAAGTATGATTTTCTCTTTTCTGCGCATGAGAATCGCCCACCGATAAGGTTACTGGATCCCCCCGCCCAGCGACTGCCACAGCGTGATGCGGTTCTCCAGGTCGGTTTGCTGCAGCGCAATCAGCGATTCCTGCGCCGACCACAGCGACCGCTGCGCGGTCAGTACCGTCAGATAATCCCCCGCGCCCGCCTTATAGCTGCACGTTGCCACATCCAGCGTTTTTTGCTCGGCCGCCACGTATTCTCGCTGGGCATCAAGCTGCTCGCTGAGCGTTTCACGGCGCGCCAGCGCGTCGGCCACGTCTTTAAACGCGCTCTGGATGGCTTTTTCGTAGGTCGCAATTAACCCTTTTTTCTCGGCTTCTGCATAACGCAGCTGCGCCAGATTGTTGCCACCGCTGAACAGCGGCAGTGTGATGGACGGCGCGAATGACCAGACCTTCATCCCGTGGCTGAACAGGGAGGAGAGCGAGTCGCTGCCGACGCCCGCGCTGGCGGTCAGTGAAATGGTCGGGAAGAAGTTGGCGCGCGCCGCGCCGATATTGGCGTTGGCGCTCAGCAGGTTATGTTCCGCTTCCTGAATGTCCGGGCGGCGCAGCAGCGCGCTGGAGCTGACGCCCGCCGGGATAAGCGTGATGGCGTTGTTGCTCAGGCTCTCCAGCGTACCGGGCAGCAGGTTCTCCGGCACCGTATCGCCCGCCAGCAGATTGAGGGCGTTTTTGTCCTGCATTACCTGCGTCCGGTAGCTCGCCACGCTGGCGCGCGCCTGCTGGTAAACCGCCATCGCTTCACTGACGTCCGTAGCCGCCGCGACGCCCACTTCCTGCTGGCGCTTCACAATCTTCAGCGAGTTTGCCGCGCTCTCCATTGTGGATTTCGCCAGCGCCAGGTTGCTGTTATCCGCCGCCAGCGTCACCCAGGCCGTGGTCAGCTCGCTAACCATCGTAAGGCGCGTGTTCTGCGCGGTGAACTCGCTGGCAAGCCAGGTTTCACGCGCGGCGCGGGAGAGGCTCTGGTTGCGGCCAAACAGATCCAGCTCGAAGCTGGAGACCGCGCCGTTGGCTTCGTCGCTTGTTGCAACACCGCTTGCCAGCGTGCGGCTGCGGGTGTGGCTCAGCTCGGCGTCCACCGTCGGAAACAGGGACGAGCGCGTTTCACCGTACTGTGCGCGGGCGGCGTCGATATCCGCGATCGCTTTTTGCACGTCGCGGTTGCTGTTCAGCGCCATCGACACCACGCTTTTCAGCCTCGCGTCGTTCATCACCTGCTGCCACTGGCTCACCACGGCGGTGGCTTCGCCGTGCGCGCCGGGCAAGGTCGCCGGGACGGGAGCGTCCGGGCGTTGATAGGTAGGGTCTAACGACACACACCCTGCGCTCAGCAGGGCTAACGCTAAAACAGTGACACGAAACATTATGACCTCCGGTTCGCGTGTTTACCGGAGAACAGACGTTTCACCAGTACAAAGAATAAAGGGACGAAGAAGATCGCCAGCAGCGTCGCGGCCAGCGTTCCGCCGATAATGCCGGTACCAATTGCCACGCGGCTGTTGGCACCGGCACCGGTTGCAACGGCCAGCGGCGTCACGCCGGCGATGAACGCCAGTGACGTCATGATGATGGGACGCAGACGCGTCTGGGCGGCACGCAGGGCGGCGCGCGTCAGGGAGTAACCTTCTGCGACTTTGGCTTCGGCAAACTCGACAATCAGGATGGCGTTCTTCGACGACAGGCCGATGGTGGTGAGCAGCGCCACCTGGAAGTAGACGTCATTACTCAGGCCGCGCAGGGAGGCGGCAAGCGCCGCACCCAGCACCCCTAGCGGGATCACCAGGATGACTGAAATCGGCACCGACCAGCTCTCATACAGCGCCGCCAGGCACAGGAACACGACCAGGATCGAGAGGGCATAAAGGCTCATTGCCTGACCGCTTGCCAGTTTTTCCTGTAAGGACAAACCGCTCCACGCCCAGGTGCTGCCGGATGGCAGGCTGTTTGCCAGCTGCTCCATTTTGCTCATCGCCGTGCCGGAGCTCGCGCCGCTGGCGTTTTCGCCCTGTATCTCATACGCCGCCGAGCCGTTGTAGCGCACCAGGCTTTCCGGGCCATACTCCCAGCGCGTGGTGGCGAAGGCGGAGAACGGGGTCATGGTGCTGTCGCTGCCGCGCACATACCATTTGTTGAGATCGGACGGCACGGCGCGATAGTCGCTGTCGCCCTGGATGTAGACCTTTTTCACACGGCCGCGATCGATAAAGTCGTTCACGTAGGTGCCGCCCCAGGCGCTGGAGAGGGTGTCGGTGACGTCGCTCAGGGACAGCCCCAGCGACACGGCCTTGTTGTTGTCGATATCCACCTGAAGCTGCGGCATCTGCGGCAGATCGTTGGCGCGCACGGCGTGCAGCGAGCTGTCCTGGTTGGCTTCGCCAATCAGCTGGTTACGCAGTTTCAGCAGCGCATCGCGGTCGGTGCCGCCGCTGGCCATCAGCTCAAAAGTAAAGCCGTTGCTCTGGCCCAGGCCGTCTACCGCAGGCGGCGTCATCGCAAAGATGGTCGCATCGCGGATGGTGCTCAGTTCCTGCGTGGCACGCAGGGCGATGGCCTGAGCCGTGTTTGCATCGCCTTTACGCTCTGACCAGTTCTTCAGGGAGACAAACGCCATCCCGGCGTTCTGGCCACTGCCGCTGAAGCTGAAGCCTTCAATGGTGAAGATCACGTTGGTGTTGGCTTTCTCTTTGGTGAGGAACCACTCGCGCACCTGGCGGCTGACTTCGGCGGTACGTACCGTCGTCGCGCCTGCTGGCAGGGTGTACTGCACCATGATTTCGCCCTGGTCTTCCGTCGGCAGGAAGCTTCCCGGCAGCTTAAGCATGGCGAAGCCCATCGCGCCGCAGAGCAGGGCGTAGATGACCAGCATGCCGCCGGAACGGCGCAGAGCGCGCAGCACCTTGTTCTGATAACCGCGCTCGGTCCTGCTGTAGAAGCGGTTAAACGCGCCGAAGAAGCCCTTTTTGTGCGGCGTCGTGTGGCTCAGAATCGAGCCGCAGAGCGCGGGTGTCAGGGTCAGCGCCACCACCACGGAGAGGAACATCGCCGAAATAATGGTGACCGAGAACTGACGGTAAATCACCCCGGTGGAGCCGCCGAAGAAGGCCATCGGCAGGAATACCGCAGAGAGCACCAGCGCAATGGCGACCAGCGCGCCGGAGATTTCGCCCATCGATTTCTCGGTGGCTTCCCGGGCGGGCAGCCCCTCGTCGCGCATAATACGCTCGACGTTTTCCACCACCACGATAGCGTCATCCACCAAAAGCCCAATCGCCAGCACCATCGCAAACAGCGTCAGGGTATTGATGGAGTAGCCGAACAGCGCCAGCACGCCGAAGGTACCCAGCAGAACGACAGGTACCGCCAACGCGGGGATCAGCGTCGCGCGGATGTTTTGCAGGAACAGGTACATCACCACCACTACGAGGACAATGGCTTCGAACAGGGTCTGAATCACGTCCTCAACGGAGATCTTGATGAACTCGGTGCTGTCCTTCGGGTAGGCCACGTCGTAGCCTTCCGGCATCGACTTTTTGAACTCGGCAATCTTGTCTTTCACCGCCGTCGCAGTGTTGAGCGCGTTCGCACCCGGTGAAAGCATGACTGCCATACCCGCCGCCGGGTGGCCGTTGAGCTTCGCGGTGGCGGTATAATCTTCGCTGCCCATCTCCACGCGGGCGACATCGCTGATGCGCACCACCGCGCCGTTGGACTGGCTCTTCACAATGATGTTTTTAAACTGATCCACCGTCTGCAGGCGCGACTGGGCGCGGACGGTGGCGGTCAGCTGCTGGGCGTTCGACGAGGGCAGCGCGCCGATTTTACCGGCGGAGACCTGCACGTTCTGCGCTTCAATCGCGCTCTGCACGTCGGACGGCATCAGCGAGTAGGACGCCAGCTTCGCCGGATCGAGCCAGATGCGCATCGCGTATTCCGCCCCGAACACCTGCAGGCTCCCGACGCCTTCCACGCGCGCCAGCGGATCCTGCATATTACTCACCAGCCAGTCGGCAATATCCGAGCTGCTGGCGGTGTCGGTTTTATCGTACACGCCCATGATCAGCAGGAAGTTGCTCTGGGATTTTTCGACGGTGATCCCGGACTGCTGCACCTCGGTGGGCAGGCGCGATTCGGCCTGCTGGACTTTGTTCTGCACCTGCACCTGAGCGGTGTCCGGGTCAGTGCCCTGCTCGAAGGTGACGGTAATGCTCACCGATCCGTCCGAGCTGCTGGTGGAGGTGAAGTAGAGCAGGTTATCCAGCCCGGTCAGCTGCTGCTCGATCACCTGCGTTACGCTGTTTTCCAGCGTCTGCGCGGAGGCACCGGTATAGGTGGCGGAGATTTTGATCGACGGCGGCGCAACGTCCGGGTACTGCGCGACCGGCAGCGTGCGGATGGTCAGCATCCCGGCGAGCATGATAAGAATAGCGATAACCCAGGCAAAGACCGGGCGACGCACGAAGAAACGGGAAAACATCAGGCGTTTCCTCCGTTGGCTTTCATCTCTTCGGCCTTCACTTCCTGCCCGGCGGTGACTTTGTCAGTACCTTCCACAATCAGCCTGTCGCCCGCCTTCAGCCCGCTCAGTACCAGCCATTTGTCGCCGTAGGTGTCACCCGTTTCCAGCTGACGCTGCTCGACCTTGTTGCTGGCATTGACCACCAGAGCGGTGGCGGTGCCTTTGGCGTCACGGGTGATGCCCTGCTGCGGCGCGAGGATCGCGTCGCTCATGACGCCTTCATCCACCCTGGCGCGGACAAACATGCCCGGCAGGAGCTGATGCTGCGGGTTCGGGAAGACGGCGCGCAGCGTGACCGAGCCGGTTGATTCATCCACCGCCACTTCGGTTAACGCCAGGCGGCCTTTCTCGCTGTAGGTGCTGCCGTCTTCGAGGATTAACGACACGCTTAGCGTATCGCTATTGGTGGCAAGGGTTTGCTTGCGCAATCGTAGCAGATCGGCGCTGGAACGGGTTAAGTCGACGTACATGCTGTCCAGCCCGCGAATGGTGGCGAGCGCGGTATCCTGCTGGGCGGTGACCAGCGCGCCGGGGGTGACGGAGGAGATGCCGATGCGTCCGGCAATCGGCGCGGTGACGGTGGTCCAGTTGAGGTTAATGCGCGCGCTCTCCTGCGCGGCCTTCTTTGATTCAACGCTGGCCTTGTCCTGCGCGCAGGTGGACTTCGCGTCTTCTGCGTCCTGACGCGACACGCCGTCGTCTTTCACCAGTTGCGCATAGCGCTGGGCTTTCTGGCAGTCGGCCTGCACCAGCGCCTGGGCCTGTTTCAGCGCCGCGGCGGCTTCATCAAACGCCGCGCGGTAGCTGGAAGGGTCAATTTGATACAGCGCCTGTCCGGCCTTCACGGTATCGCCTTCGGTGAACAACCTCTTCTGAATAATGCCGCCCACCTGCGGGCGCACTTCGGCGCTCATGGCGGCGGTGGTGCGGCCCGTGAGTTCGCTGACGACGGAGACCGGCTGGCTCATGAGGGTGACAATCCCCACATCCGGAAGAGGATGCTGGGGAGCAGATGTTTGCGCATTATCGCACCCGGTCAGGAGGAGTAATGCCGCGATGGAGGTTGTTATGGTTTTCATAATCTTTTTCCAGGGTGAACGATGCCTGCCCTGTTAAAGGATCAACAGGGAGGGGGGCTATTTAAAGGCACAGCGATACCGCATCTCCGGCATGGCCGGAAATGTTAAGTTGGGAAATTACTTATTCCCGCTAATTATTCACATGCGATTACTTCGCAGAGAAAAGCATATTTAAAATATTCTGATAGATAGGCTCTAATTGTTCTGACGGTACTTTTAAAGGCGTGAGTCGACGGTAAATCGTGCCTTCGATCATCACCGCGGTAATTTCCACGCAGCAGCGAATATGTTCATCGCTCAGATGGGGAAATTGTTTTTTCAGGTGCGCACAGGCGTTGGTAAACATCCGGGCATCGGCTGCGATCAGCATGGCCGCCACCTGCGGGTTACGGGTCGCCTCGGCAGACATTTCGAGCATCAACGCATCATCGTCTTCGTTGAGCGTCTGACGCCAGGCGAGCGCCTGTGGCATCCCTTCCACCACCGTTTTGTCCTGCATCCCTTCGATGCGTGAGTCGATAATGCGGCGGATCATCTCTTCAATAATCGCGTCTTTGTTACTGAAATAACGGTAAATTTGCCCGACGCTAAGCTTCGCCTCACTGGCAATTTGCGACATGCTGGCGGCGTGAAATCCGCTGGCGCGAAAGCAGCGACGCGCGGCGGTGATGATTTCGTCCTGACGTTGTTTTTGTCGTTCTTCCAGCTTTGTGCTCATCGTCGTATACCGTGCAAAAGTGAGAATGATCGTTCTCAGTATACGTTTTGGATGCGTATTGGAAAGGCTTTTTTTATTTAGTTATTGAGTGAATGTTTCTGTATTAAAAAAAAGGAGGAAATTAGGAGTTTTTATGAAGGTTAAGCTGTGAGATATTCAAATTGCGCGGAAAATAAGGAGAGGAATATGCACCTGAGCATAACAGATAATGTAACACCCGCAGAAAAAGAAGAGCTATTTGTGGGGTTAAGAGCCTATAACGGACAGTTTATCGATCTGACAAACTTTAGCGGCGACATTGGCGTTTATGTACGAGACGATAAAGGCGTCATGCTCGGCGGACTCATTGGGGTGCGTAAAGGCGACTGGCTGAATATCGACTTTCTCTGGGTGAGCGATGCCGTGCGCGGATCTGGCGTGGGCAGCCAGCTCATCAAAACGGCGGAGAAGGAAGCCAGACGCAAAGGCTGCAAGCACGCGCTGGTGGATACCGTCAGCTTCCAGGCGCGCCCGTTCTATGAAAAACAGGGGTACCAGCTGCAGATGTCTTTGCAGGATTATCCGTACCCGGGCATGCAGCGACATTACCTGGCGAAAGTCCTTTAAGCTTTGAATCCGTAGGCCGGGTAAGCGCAGCGTCACCCGGCCATACCCGCATATAACTTATCCTTCTTATTGATTCTTTTTCGTTTTTTATTTCACCGCCTCGTTGTCGATATAGTCACTACAACATTCAGCAAAAGGAACTTTCTCGTGAAACGTCGATTGGGGGCTCTGGTTCTCGCTGGCCTGCTGCTGGCAGGGTGCGATCAAAGTGGCAGCGATGCCAAACACATAAAAGTGGGCGTCATCAACGGCGCTGAACAGGACGTGGCGGAAGTCGCCAAAAAGGTGGCAAAAGAAAAATATGGCCTGGACGTGGAGCTGGTCGGCTTCAGCGGCTCGCTATTGCCCAACGATGCCACTAACCAGGGAGAGCTGGATGCCAACGTCTTCCAGCATCGCCCGTTCCTTGCAGAAGATAACAAAGCGCATGGCTACAAGCTGGTGGCCGTGGCGAATACCTTTGTTTTTCCGATGGCCGGCTATTCCCGCAAAATCAAATCCGTCTCTGACCTGAAGGACGGGGCGACTATCGCCATTCCAAACGATCCGACCAACCTTGGCCGCGCGCTGCTGCTGCTGCAAAAAGAGAAGCTCATCACCCTGAAGCCGGACACCGGGCTGCTGCCGACGGCGCTGGATATTACCGCCAACCCTAAGCAGCTGAAAATCATGGAACTGGAAGGGGCACAGTTGCCGCGCGTGCTGGATGACCCGAAAGTGGATGTCGCCATCATCAGCACTACCTATATTCAGCAAACCGGGCTATCGCCGGTGCATGACAGCGTCTTTATTGAAGACAAAAACTCGCCGTACGTGAACATCGTGGTGACGCGCGAAGACAACAAAGACGCGGAGAACGTGAAGGCGTTTATCCAGTCCTATCAGTCACCGGAAGTGGCGAAAGCGGCAGAGACGATCTTCAACGGCGGGGCGGTGCCAGGCTGGTAAAGGTGCCGGCAGAAAACGCGGTGATGAAAATGGCCCGATACCATCGGTAATCGCCCTTTAGCCCACAGCACCAATTGTGACGGCTGGCTATCCTCCTTATCACACCAACCGGAGGATAGCCCATGAACATTACCCAAATTCGCAATGCCACCCTGCTGATTACCTACGCCGGAAAACGTCTTTTAATCGACCCGATGCTGGCCCCGAAAGGCGCTTATCCGGGCTTTCCCGGTACGGCGCATGCCGAACGCCGTAACCCGACGGTCGAGCTCCCCGTTGACGTCAACACGCTGCTGGACGCCGACGCGGTGATCGTCACCCATACCCATGACGATCACTGGGATCGCACCGCGGCAGATCTGATCGCCAAAGACAAACCGATCTACGTGCAAAACGATCGTGACGCCGCGCTGCTGCGCAGCCAGGGATTTACCAACCTGACGATCATGACCGACGAGACCACCTTCGGGGAGGTTCGGATTGCGAAAACGTACGGCGGCCAGCACGGGACCGACCGCGCTTACGCCGTGCCAGAACTGGCGGAGCGGCTGGGCGAGGCCTGTGGCGTGGTGCTGCGTCATCCTGATGAGAAGACGCTCTATCTTGCCGGGGATACCATCTGGCGCGAAGAGGTGGCAGCCGATCTGCAAAAACACCAGCCGGATGTGGTGGTACTGAACGCCGGTTATGCCCACGTCATCGGCTTTGGGCCCATTATTATGGGGCAGGAGGACGTGCTCAACGTTCATTTCCTGCTGCCGCAGGCTAAAATCGTCGCGAGCCACATGGAGGCGATTAACCACTGCCTGTTGACCCGCAGCGCGCTGCGTGAGTACGTTGAAGCCAACCAGGTGAGCGATGCGGTGAGCATTCCCCAGGATGGCGAAACCGTTATATTCTGAGTGCGTTAACGGGAAAGGAGAGACAGATGTCGCTAATCAACGTCGCGATTGTCGCGGTAGACGGGTTCAGCCCGTTCCACTACTCCGTTCCCTGCATTCTGTTTGGTGATTCGGTCTCCGGCGAAAAGCGCTTTAACGTGACGATCTGCGCCGAAACGCCGGGGTTTCTTACCTCAAAAGACGGGTTTGCCCTCAACGCCACGCAGGATTACACCGCCATCGGGCAGGCCGACATTGTTGTCGTTCCCTACTGGCAGCACGTCCTTCAACGGCCGCCTCAGGCGCTGCTCGACAGCCTGGTGTTGGCGAGAGACAACGGCGCGGAAATTGTCGGCCTGTGTCTGGGGTCGTTTGTGCTGGCCTGGGCGGGGATCCTCGACGGTAAACGGGCCGCCACCCACTGGGAGTTTGAACATCACTTCCAGTCGCTCTTTCCGAACGTCCAGCTGGATATCAATGCCCTCTACGTGGATGACGGCAATATCATCACCTCTGCCGGTACCGCGGCTGCGCTGGACTGCTGCCTGTACATCATTCGCCAGCGTTTTGGCAGCGTCGTCGCCAACCAGATTGCCCGTCGAATGATTGTCCCGCCCCATCGCGAGGGCGGGCAGGCGCAGTTCATCGCACAGCCGGTTCCGAAAGATACCCGTGACGCACGTATTAACTGCCTGATCGACTACCTGCAGCAGCACATCACCGAACCGCATAGTCTGGACTCGCTGGCGGAGGTGGTTTCGATGAGCCGCCGCACGCTGACTCGTCATTTTGTTAAAGCCACGGGGATGAGCGTCGCCGACTGGCTTACCGCCGAACGCCTGCGGCGCAGCCAGATTTTGCTTGAAGCCGGAAATATGCCCGTTGAGAGCGTGGCGGAGCTGGTGGGATTTAATTCCGCCGTCACCTGGCGACAGCAGTTTAAGGCGCGCTTTGGGGTGAGCCCAGCGGAGTGGCGAAAGACGTTTCGTGTTCATCCGTCTTTATAATTCTGTCGCGATGGAATAAAAAGGCGTGGGGGACATTTTCGGGGTGACGGCTACGAACGCCCCTAACGAGCGCGCTTTAAACACCGTGATCTATTATTTTCTACTTTAGCGCCAGTGTCTTTTTAGCGTGGTCCTGTTTTTTTGCTGAAAATGCTGATGTATCAGACGGGTTACAAGACGCATCTCTTCCGGTTAAGATATTGCACGTTACTTTCCAGAAGAAAAGGTAGTGGCATGAACAATATTGAAACGCAGTTACTTGAATCAGGTTTCACCGTAAAAGAGTTAGCGTATCTGAACCGAAACATCAGTCGTTATGGTTCATCCTTGCTCGAGGTCGTGCTTGAGTTAGGTAAGCGATTTATCATGGTTCTGTGTATTACTGCGACTGTGGCTCTGATTTTCCTGGCGCTTATTTTTTTCGCTGAACATTACAATCTTGTTTCCGGGGGCATCTCTCTTTTCATCGTGTTGGCGATTGTCTGGTTTTTTCAACCCCCGGTCATTACCTACAAAGCCTGGCGCTACAGAAAGAAATACATTAGTTCTGGCCAGACGCATTAGAAATTAAATCAAACGAGACTTTTGCAGAAACACCCCAGCCGACAATTTTCATAGTGAGCGCTGCGCGATTCATACCGTCTACCTTGCGGTAGAAATCCAGCGGGAGATAGCGAAACAGACGCCATGATTCGGGTTTTCGGATGGCGCCAAATACCGTATAGACGCTTGCTGCCAGGCTTACGCTGTTGAAGACTCCCAGTGCTGATTCACGTTTAAATCCCATAAACTGAGCGATATCCATGACGCCATCTGCCAGCATACCTTCAGAATTTGGTTGATGTTGAAGCGTTCTGTTAATTTCTTTTGAAATAGCATTTGCACCATCCATAACCAGAATCGCTCCTGCAAGCGCACCCACTGGATTCATTGTCATCATTGCACCAACGCCTGCAACAATCTGTAACCCGGAAAGTACAACCTTTATCGACGAGATAAAGTAACCGATGACTTTGTTATTTTCTTTAACCAGTTCAATCTGAGCAAAAAGCTGAGCTGTACGTGAGCGAAGCATTCTGCTTTGATCAAGAAGACTTTCGTTCTCAGCCCGGATGTTTTTCAGGCATTCCATGCACTCATCATGACTTCTGGCCGCCCGGGTAGCGCTAAACTGTTGCATTACAAATTGCCGAATATCATCCATAAATTTAATTCGTGCGAGTCCGTCGCTGAGATGTTGCCCTCCGACAATATTCGCAGTATTGATAAGCTTTCGGGCTTCAAGGTTAATCATTGTTTCAGCCCATGCACGGGTGTTCTGACCAGGGAAAAGTGCAATATCCATTTTAATTTTCTCATCTGATAACCAATGTTTACAGATTATCCAGCCAGCAGAAACTGACAACAATAAATTGGATAATGTATCGCGAGCCCTGAATTCGCTGAAGCATATACCTGCGGAAATCATCATCGTCGTTGATGGCGACCATGAGAGGGATGACTGGAGAAAAGTAATTAAGGAAACAAACACTTACCCCAGCCTCTCCACCCTCGTCTCCCCCTCCGCCATCGACAGCTGATACAGGGAAAACGATCTGTGCTTCTCAATCAACGTCGCCAGCTCCGGTGAGTGGCTGGTGAGCCAGATCTGCGAGTAGTGGCTGGCCTCGGCGATTAAGCTCGCCAGGGCGGGCAGCATCTGTGGGTGCAGGCTGTTTTCCGGTTCGTTTAACGCGATAAACGCCGGCGGGCGCGGGCTTAACAGCGCCACCGCCAGGCACAGAAAGCGCAGGGTGCCGTCGGAGAACTCCGCCGGTTCCAGCGGCCTGCTCAGCCCCTCGCGCTGCATCATCATGCGAAAACGCCCACCGCTGTTGTCGCTGTAAAACACGCAGCCGGGGAAGGCCTGGTCGAGGATGCGCATCAGCAGCAGCTCGTCGCCAATCTCCACGATAGTCTGAAACGCCGCTGCCAGGTTAGCGCCGTCGCTGGCCAGCACCGGGGAGCGGAAACCAACCTGCGGAGCGCGCATCGCCGAGCCGATTGATACAGAAAACTCATGATAAAATCGCCAGTTACGCAGGGACTCGCGCATTTGCGACACTTCCGGGTAAAGGTGCGGTTCGCCGAGTTGTCCGAATACCGATTCGTTCTCGTACAGCGTGCCGCTGTGGGTCACTTTCTCGTGATGCACGTTGTTCAGAAACACGGCCTGATTCCTGCGCTTCATCAGCTGTGACGACGGTCGACGGTGCTGGCCGCTCAGCCAGATGGACTCCTCTTTGATCACCGGGTCGAGCTGAAACTGTGAGGGATACGGCAGCTTCTCCACAAAACCGACCTGCAGTTCGTATTCGTAGGTCTCAGTTTCTACCGCCAGATTCATCCGCCGCAGCTGGTCGCTGCGGGTTTTGCCTGCCCAGAACACCTTCAGAATGCCGCCCTCGTTCGCCAGCGCCTGGGAAAACTGCCCTTGCGCGGCGCTGTGCATCAGGTGTATCGCCTTGTAAATATTGGATTTCCCGGTACCGTTCGGCCCGAAGACGATGTTGAGCTGCTCCAGCTCCAGCGACATCTCGCGGATGGAGCGGTAGTTTTGTATGTGCAGGGTGTTGATCACAGGCAGGCCCCTTTTGCAGAATAAGCCTGTATATAATCACAGTCTTTAAGATGAAATGCAAAAAAGAGACGACAGTGAGGATGTCGTCTAAACGGGGTACTGCTTTGGGCCTCTATGGGTCAATGGGGCCTTCGCATTTTTTTCATCACTTGACTGCCAGACGCAGACCCAAATCATCAGGATAGGGATCAAAGTAGTTTTGCGTCATCAGATACCGGTCGGGGTATTCGGCCAGGTAGTGCTTCAGCAGCGTGATCGGCGCGAGGATAGGCAACTGTCCGTTGCGATAATGCAGGATCACATCGCGCAGCTCGCCGCGCTGGCGGGTGTTGAGCTGGTTACGAAAATAGCCCTGAATATGCATCAGCACGTTGGTGTGATTCTTCCGCGAGGCGGGTTTTTTCAGGATGGTCATCAGCTTTTCCCGGTACGCCACGAAGAAAGCGTCCAGGTCTTCCCACTCGTGCAGCGAGGCAACGAACGGGCCGATTTCGCGGTAACCCGCCTGATGGTGCGCCAGCAGCTGAAGCTTATAGCGGCTGTGGAAGTCCAGCAGCGCGCGGCGGGTCAGGCCATTTTTACGTAGCGTGTTGAGTTCGTGCAGCGCAAAAACGCGCTCGACGAAGTTTTCCCGCAGCACCGGGTCGTGCAGGCGTCCATCCTCTTCAACGGGCAGCCACGGCAAGGTTTCAAGGAGGGCGGCGGTGAACAGCCCGACCCCCTCCTTGCGGCCCCGGTTGCCGTTTTCATCGTACAGCCGCACGCGTTCCATGCCGCAGCTTGGGGATTTTGCACAGACAACAAAGCCTGCGAGGTCGCCGATTTTCGGCAAATAATCTGCCGCAAAGTCGGCCATTTTCTGCGTAACGTCTTCGTGAGGCGCGTGGCTGAAGCGCATCTGCGTTTCACCGTCTGTCGTGACGATCAGACGCAGCGCCGGGCGAGGCGTCGGCAGGCCGATGGCCATCTCCGGGCAGACGGGCCTGAAATTCACCCACTGGGCCAGCTCATCCATGATGAAGCCCATGCGCTTATGTCCGCCGTCAAAGCGAACGGCGGATCCGGTCAAACATCCGCTAATACCGAGCACAGGTTTCGTTGTCATGGTGTAGTCCTCCCGTTCATATAACTAAAACTTACACAACATGACTAATTTGTCCAAGTATTCGCGGAACTATTTTTTATAATCCTTTAAAATCAATGCGTCTTAACTGCCCTTGTAGGTCGAGTAGCCGTACTGGCTAAGCAGAAGTGGGATGTGCAGCTTCTCGTTGGTGCGGGTCACGGTAAACAGCACCGGGATCTCCGGGAAGAAGGTATCCAGCTTTTTGCCGTGGAAATACTCTGCGGTTTTAAAGGTTACTTTGTACACGCCAGGCTGCATGTCCTGATCCTGCGGATAGAGCGATTTGATACGGCCATCCTGGTCGGTTTTGCCGCTGGCAACCTGAGTCCATTTGTCCTGCTGCTGCTTCTCCAGCGTAACGGTAACGTCTGATGGCGGCATTCCGGTTTGCTGGTCAAGAATGTGGACGCTTAGCGTGCCGGCAGGGGCGCTAAAGGCGGCAGGGGCAAAGGCCATCGAGGCCAGGATCAGCAGAGGGGCAGTTTTTTTCATGGTGTTTTCCTGTTGAGTTATTCGTCACAGGAAAACGTTAGCATCTGCGGCGCGGGAAAATATTCAACTTTTCGTGAAGATTCCCGCAGGAGAAAATTATCAGAGGATAATCACTTCAAGCGATACCTGCTGCTGCCACTGCTCCACCTGCTTTTTCCGCCCGGCGGTGAGCTTGCCGCTGGTGACCAGCAGCCATTTCCGCTCCGGGAAAATCTCCGGTGCCAGCGCGTCAGGGGGAGCCGGCAGGATGTCGATGCGGTGGCCCTGCCCGGTGCGCGTTAGGGCTTCGAGCCAGATCTCGCATGGGTCGTTCAGGTGCCAGCCGCTGAGCAGAATATTGTCGCCCGGCGCTTTTTTATCGCCTTCGAGGCAAAACGAGGTGTAGGCGATGATGATGCCGTCGAGGATCGCGCGCAGGGTCATGGCGGCGGCGACGTTAGCCGAGACCTGGCTGCGCAGCGGACGCAGAACGTTCGCGACCAGTTCCGGCCTTGGGTACTCGCGCCCGGCGTCGTAAATCATCTGGCGCAGGGACTCGACTTTGCCGTCCTGCAGGCGTTGCAGCATGCTCTGCTGCAGCGTTTGCCAGTTGTTGGTCCGCCCCGGCGTCGGGCGTTCCAGCAGCGGTTTGACCTGGCCGATCGGGACGCCTTTTTTTACCCAGTCGAGGATTTTGAGCGCCTGCTGGACGTCCTCATCGCTGTACTGGCGGTGGCCGCCTTCCGTGCGCTGTGGCTTGAGTAAACCGTAGCGACGCTGCCACGCCCGCAGGGTGGTGGCGGTGATGCCGCTGAGTCTGGCGAATTCGCCGATGGAGTAAGCCATGTCCGTGTCCAGGGTGGAGGAATACTCTCAATATACTACGAATTTTCCCGAACGGGATGAAGCGCCAAAACGGTGCACTACACTTAACTTCCTACCGTGCAAATGAAAGGAATTCTCATGAAGCTATGGCCTGTTGTGACCGGTGTTGCGATTGCCCTGACGCTGGTCGCCTGTAAATCCCCCACGCCGCCGAAAGGCGTGCAGCCTATTACCAACTTTGACGCCAGCCGCTATCTCGGCAAATGGTACGAAGTCGCCCGTCTGGAAAACCGCTTTGAACGCGGTCTGGAACAGGTGACGGCGACCTACGGCGAGCGCAGCGACGGCGGCATCAGCGTGCTTAACCGGGGTTTTGATCCGGTGAAGAACAAGTGGAGCGAGAGCGAGGGGAAAGCTTACTTTACCGGCGAGCCGACCACCGCCGCGCTGAAGGTATCGTTCTTCGGCCCGTTCTACGGCGGGTATAACGTGATCAGGCTGGACGATAAGTACCAGTACGCGCTGGTGAGCGGCCCGAACCGCGACTATCTGTGGATCCTGTCACGCACGCCGACCATCCCGGATGCGGTAAAGCAGGATTACCTGAACACCGCGCGCAGTCTGGGCTTCCAGGTTGATCAGCTGGTATGGGTGAAGCAGTAAAAATCGTGCTTTCTTCCTGGGGCATTACTGGCTCGCCTGGATAGACTTCCGTTAAAAGCCCAACGGAGAAAGACGGCATGAACGGGCGAGCGGAGCTGCCATCCCGGTGGGGAGCGTTACAGCAGCTACAGGATATTCTCATTGCGGCAGGCGTGCCGATGGAAAACGTCACCGTGGTGGTACCGAGGAATGGGGTGATGAGGAACAGATCTCAAAGAGTGGGTTGAAATAGTTCGGTTTTCTAATCATGATCCCCCCATGAAAATAGAAACCGCACTCCCCATACACTTTGAACGTCTGGTCGCGATCTGGGAATCTTCCGTTCGCGCCACCCATCACTTTTTACAGGAAAGCGATATTGCGGCGCTGCGCCCGTTATTGCTTAACGCCTATCTGCCTAACCTCAAGGTCGTGATAGCTCGCGATGACGCAGGCGTTATTCACGGCTTTTTGGGCGTGGATGAAAACCGCATTGAAATGCTTTTTGTGGATGACGCGAGCCGAGGGAAGGGCGTCGGGAAATTGCTGCTAAAACACGCCATCGCCGAGTTTGGCGTAAACGAAGTGGACGTGAATGAGCAGAACCCGCAGGGCGTCGCATTTTATCGACATATGGGGTTTGAGCAGGTCGGACGCTCGGAACTGGACGGGCAGGGAAATCCGTTTCCGTTGTTGCATATGAAGCTGAGCAGAGATACCGGGATTAGCGCTTAGCCTGTTTATCCCATTTTAATAAGCCGACGATATCTTTCTCACCTTCGGCTTCTTTCAGCAGGCGCTGCTTTTTTTCAAACTCAATGTATTCTGAGCACGCCTTCTCATCAGCTGCTTTCTTACTGATTTTGCCAGCTCCTTCTAAAACGTCCCGGTCATTAAATTGCAGGAACTGATCGAGTTTGGTTTGCCAGTCTCGTAAAAATACCTGCTTGCGACGTTTGGCCTGATCTTCGGCAAAATCGAGCCACATATTAACGACGCGATTAAGCTCGCTGACCTCATCCTGAGACAGATAATTTTTTGCCGTGGTGACATCGCTTTTACGGACTTCTTCGCCCTTATAGCTGGTCAACCCCATATGCGGTTGAGTGGCGTCCGCACGTTGGTGAATCAACTCAGCAGCGGTAAGACCCGTGCAGGCAAAATGCAGTTTATTTTGGATTGTCTGGAAGAATTGCGTGGTTTCTTTGAGTGATGGCTGATAGTCAGCGGCTAGCGCAAAAATTTCCCTCACGCGAAGATAGACCCGGCGTTCACTGGCCCGTATGTCGCGAATGCGTTCCAGCATTTCATCGAAATAGTCAGGCACGGCGGATGAACCCACAGGCGGGTTTTTCAGACGCTCGTCGTCCATAACGAAGCCTTTAACCAGATATTCCTGCAGCGTTTGGGTGGCCCACTGGCGGAACTGTGTACCTCGTGCGGAGCGGACGCGATAGCCGATGGCAAGAATGACGGGCAAGCTAAAGTATTGAACGTTATATACTTTACCATCGCTGGCAGTTGTTCGGTAAAACCGAACAACTGAATTTTCGACCAGCTCACCCTCATCAAAAATATTCTTGATATGCCCGCTGATCGTAGCTTTGGCTTTGCCGTATAACTCACAGATCGTGGCCTGTGAGAGCCACAACGTATCGCTTTCGAAGCGGCATTCAATGCGAACTTTTCCATCCTTGCTGGCAAACATGACGAACTCACCGGCTGGTGAATTCATCAATTCTTCATATGTCATGCTGCCTCCGCGTTATAAGGTTGATGCCGGTAAGCTCGTAGTATGCCAGAAACAGCCGCTAAGCCAGGTGGTTTGTATTTGATTTTGCGAGGCGCTTTCCATGATGCTGAGTTTGGATCGCCGCAAGCGCGTCCTCTATCTCAATCAGCTTTGCCTTCGTCCGTTTATAATCGTCCTGCAACCGCTGCTCCTGCTCGTTATACGCCACCAGAACGATGCACCCTTTCATGACCTTTACCGTGACCTGTTGTCCGGTATCAAAACCTGCTGTGCGCAGCCACTTGCCGGAAAGGATGATTTTCGGCGTGGATTTGTCGAAAACAATAGGACGGTATCCCACAATTAGCGAACGCTCGGTTCCGGATTGGTCGGTGTCTGGGGTAGAATGCAAATCAGCCATAATCAACTCCTTGATAGTTGGTGAGGTTAGCTCTCGTCCGGTATTGCGAGTACCTGGCGAGGGCGTTTCAATCTGAGGTTGTCGTATGTTAAGGTACGTACCTCAATGAAGATATCTTGCTCTTGTAGGTACGTACATGCCAACAGCTAAACGTGACCCTAATCAGTCAAAATCCGGAAAAGCACCGACTTTTCAGATTCGTATTACGCCGGAGTTGAAAGCGCAGTTTGAGGCTGCAGCTAAGGATGCGGGATTAAGTTTAGGGAATTGGTTTAAAATTCTAGGCAGGAATGAACTAGCACGCCTTCGTTCAGAAAAGGAGTAATCATTACTTCATTTGATTAATGTGTTCAATGTAACTTCTGGCCTCTTGGTTATCTGGCTCAACTTGTAACCAAAAACGAATTTTTCCTTCTAAACTTTTTATGTAATTAGGGTCTTTAATTTTTTCATTATTAATGTGACTAAAAATCCCGTATTTTTTAATATAATGCATGGTTTTTCTAATTTCACGCCTGGTTTTTCTCGGTAATTGTAACTTATCTTTACTAACGTCAATTCCCGTCACTATTTTTTGTTTTGTGTTGTTCAGCAGTTTCGTTTTTTCTTTATTTAAAATGAAACCATAGCTTTCAATTATGTCAGTTACATAACTAATAAATTTTGACGGAATCGCTTCGCCAGAAAAAACCATATCATCGGCATATCGGCTATATTTCAAATTAAATTTTAACGCCAATTTTGACAGTCGTTCATCTAATGGATAAAGTAATATATTACTTAGTGAAGGGCTAGTGATGCCGCCTTGAGGTAAGCAACCGTCAAGACAACATAATGATGCTAGTGCATAAGATACATTTTTCGCATATCCCAGAGAATCAAATAATTTAATTACCCAATTTATTGGTATGCTAGGAAAAAAATCTTTGATGTCAATTTTAAGTAAGAAATGATTATTCAAATGCTGTTCTGCATTATCTATAATTGATTTGCCTTTCTTATATGCAAACGCATTTTTATGAGTTCGTAAAGAATATAGTAATTTTTCATGAATCCATGTCTGACACTTACGTAGCGATGGATAAGGTGAAGATATTTTTCGATATCCTCCTTTCTTTTTCGGTATTTTAAATTCGCGATAAAACGATTTTGTTCCAAAAACAATGTCGTTGATTTCAGGGTATTTTATTCCAATAAGCTTAGATAAGTGTTCAACTTCAAAGATTACGGGAATGTTTCGAGACTCTAAAGTTTTAATATAATCAAGATAAGTAGATATAAAATTGGTATTTATACCTTTTTCAAGATAAAAATCTTCCCATTCACGTCTCATAATTATATCCTGTCAAAATAAAATGACTTGTAGAAACTACTTTCTATACCTGACACCTAAGTTCTCTTCAAGAGCGAGATGTTGCGTGACGCGACATCTCGACCTTGAAAGAACCGCGAGAATAGCAACGCTATTCGAAGCGACTATACGGAGTTATCCGTATAGTCGTGGTTAAAGTGACCCTTAACCAAGGAGCGACTACACTCCAACGTGCTAGTTTCTACAAGTCTGCATCCTATTTATCATAATTCATTCACTTTTGAAAGTGATTTTATCAAGAAGTCTGCGGTTAGGAATATAAAAAGAATTTACATCAAATTTTTCAGGTTCAAATCGTTCTGGAAGAGCCAACCATGTATACGTGCTATTATTTTTTTTTGCAAGGTTGAGTTGCGAAATACCTATGCTTGTTATTTTGTAAAACTCTTCTTTGGCTTCTTCAATCATCCCTTTATTAGTTAATGAAGTCATATTTTTAATGAAAGATGAAAAAGATATTTTAAGTCTTTTAAATATGGTGAATGCTTCTAAACCATGAGATGACTTTAACAAAATTTTTAGAATTTCGATTTCTATTTTATGTTGCATTTATGCGTCTCCCATGGCTCTGGTTAATAATGTTTTCCTGCTTCTTTCATCAAGATATATTGGCCACCAAAAAATTGGGAATACGCTATTCGGCGTATTCCCCTCAGTTCTAGCGTAAAGAGACTCAGTTTCTCCATAACCATTTTTTGGTAAGTCTCTACCTTTGTAGTTTTGTGATAATGTCTTTTCCAATATATCCATTATCGTGAGTAGGCTCTCTTTCTTTTCCTTATTATCATAAAAATCACTGATTCCACGTTTTATTTCATATATATAAGTAACTGGTATGTTTTCTTGTCTTAGTCTCTCTAATCCAACGGTAGATGCAGCAATGACGAAGATTTTTATATCAATATCTACAATCCCTTGCCTTTCATAAATACGCCTCAATTCATTAAATCGACCAATTGCACTTTGTCCACTACCTATGAATTCATCAACTAAAACTATCTTTTTGTGAACGCCACCATGTCTATTAAATTCTTTAAAAGAAGCACCATATCTATTAACGGATATATGATTTCGCCATTCTCTTTTTTCAAGCCTAGGTTTTAAGGCATACAGTATATATTGTCCACTGTCAGGACTATTATCAGCAGATAAAGAAACTATTTGAGTTTGATCGCTTTCAAGAGATGGATCAGTTACGATTTCATCGCAAAGGGTGGTTAGAGCATCATTAAATTTAGAATCATCAAGATATATGAATCTATCTAATAATTCTATAATTAGATCTTGTTGATTATCATCTTTGCAATCTTCAAATAGAAGAGTAGAAACTTCGTCATGTTTTTCTGCAAGCCATGGCTGCTTTTTATGTAACTTAAAAACAATGTCGAATATTGATTTTCTCATTTTGTAATATTAATTGATAAGATTACTTTTCATGTTCGATCAATACCACAAACAAAAATTGTTGTAAATCCTCATGGGCAATGGAAAGCAAGTTATTTCTTCAAAAAATATGGTGTGAAAGGATATATTTTTGGCGGAAGATCACAGGAGTCGAACCTGCCCGGGAACGCTGGCGCCCCCAACTGGATTTGAAGTCCAGCCACCTCACCGGAGATGACGATCTTCCGCGCCTCGATTGCTACATGGAGGCGGGGCGCATTATAGCTACTTTCAGGCATTTACCACATACCCCACACCACTTTTTTCACCTCTCTTTTGACCTGTACCCCCCTGTTTCAGCTAATTCCTAAGAAAATCCTCAGGTTAGCCTTTTGTGCTCTCCAACATTTATCGCGATCACAAAAAACAAGAAACGTAATCTGCTAACCAGAAAACGCAATACCCGCCGTTGAAACAATGGTTTAAAACCAATGCAACCGGTCTCAGCGCCCCCTACAGCGTGAAGGATAAAAAAGATGAGCGAAGTATTGTCAGTAAAAGAGAAGATTGGCTACGGCATGGGTGACGCCGCCAGCCACATCATTTTTGATAACGTCATGTTGTACATGATGTTTTTCTACACCGATATTTTCGGCATTCCCGCCGGGTTTGTCGGCACCATGTTCCTGCTGGCCCGCGCGCTGGATGCGATCTCCGACCCGTGCATGGGGCTGATTGCCGACCGCACCCGCAGCCGCTGGGGCAAGTTCCGCCCGTGGATTTTGTTCGGTGCCATCCCGTTCGGCATCGTCTGCGTGCTGGCCTACACCACGCCGGACCTCAGTCTCAACGGAAAAATGGTTTATGCCGCCGTGACTTACACCCTGCTGACCCTGCTCTATACCGTGGTCAACATCCCGTACTGCGCGCTGGGCGGGGTAATCACCAGTGACCCGACGCAGCGTATATCCCTTCAGTCCTGGCGCTTCGTGCTGGCGACCGCGGGCGGCATGCTCTCCACGGTGCTGATGATGCCGCTGGTGAACCTGATTGGTGGCGACGATAAGGCGTTCGGCTTCCAGGGCGGGATCGCCGTGCTGTCGGTGGTCGCGTTCCTGATGCTGGCGTTCTGCTTCTTCACCACCAAAGAGCGCATCCAGGTGCCGCCGAGCACCACCTCCATGCGGGAAGACCTGCGCGATATCTGGCAAAACGACCAGTGGCGCATTGTCGGCGTGCTGACCATCCTCAATATCCTCGCCGTCTGCGTACGCGGCGGGGCGATGATGTACTACTGCACCTGGATCATGGGCTCGCCGGAAGTGTTCGTCGCGTTCCTCACCACCTACTGCGTCGGCAACCTGATCGGCTCCGCGCTGGCGAAACCGCTCACTGACTGGAAGTGCAAGGTCAGCATCTTCTGGTGGACCAACGCCGCGCTGGCGGTGGTCAGCGTGGCGATGTTCTTCGTGCCGATGCACGCCACGGTGCTGATGTTCGCCTTTATCTTCGTCATCGGCGTGCTGCACCAGCTGGTGACGCCAATCCAGTGGGTGATGATGTCCGATACCGTCGACTACGGCGAATGGACCAACGGCAAACGCCTGACCGGCATCAGCTTTGCGGGCACGCTGTTCGTGCTGAAGCTCGGCCTGGCGCTGGGCGGGGCGATGATCGGCTGGATGCTGGCAGGCGGCGGCTACGACGCGGCGGCCAAAACCCAGAACAGCGCGACCATCAGCATCATTATCGGCCTGTTTACGCTGGCACCGGCGATCTGCTACGTGCTGAGCGCCATTATCGCCAAACGCTACTACACGCTGAAAACCCCCTTCCTGACCAAAATCCTGGGTGAGCTGGCGCAGGGCGCGCGCCGCAATCAGCAGGATTTTGAAAACCTGCCGGTCAGTAAAGAATTGCAGAACTAAGAGGACGAAAGCATGAAAATCAGTGATGGAAACTGGCTTATTCAACCGGGCCTGAACGTGACCTATCCGGTTCAGGTGTTCGACGTGGAGCAGCAGGGCAATGACCTGGTGGTGTATGTTGCGCCGCGCGACGTGCGTGAGCGCACCTGGCAGCTCGACACGTTGATGTTCACGGTGCGCCTGTTTTCCCCGCAGGAAGGGATTGTCGGGGTGCGCATCGAGCACTTCCAGGGCGCGCTGAACAACGGCCCGCACTATCCCCTGAACGTTCTGAAAGACGTGAAGGTCGAGATTGAAAACAACGCCGAATTTGCCGAGCTGAAAAGCGGCAGCGTCAGCGTGCGCGTCACCAAAGGCGAGTTCTGGGCGCTGGATTTCCTGCGCAACGGCCAGCGCATTACCGGCAGCCAGCTGAAAAACAACGGCTACGTGCAGGACAGTAACACCGACCGTAATTACGTGTTCGAGCGTCTGGATCTGGGCGTGGGGGAAACAGTCTACGGCCTGGGCGAGCGCTTTACCGCGCTGGTGCGCAACGGCCAGACGGTCGAAACCTGGAACCGCGACGGCGGCACCAGCACCGAGCAGTCCTACAAAAATATCCCATTCTACCTGACCAACCGCGGCTACGGCGTGCTGGTGAATCACCCGGAAAACGTCTCGTTTGAAGTCGGCTCCGAGAAGGTCTCTAAAGTGCAGTTCAGCGTGGAAGGGGAATATCTGGAGTATTTCGTGATCGACGGCCCGACGCCAAAAGAGGTGCTGAACCGCTATACGCAGTTCACCGGGCGTCCGGCGCTGCCGCCGGCGTGGTCATTCGGCCTGTGGCTGACCACGTCGTTCACCACCAACTACGACGAAGCCACGGTGAACAGCTTTATCGACGGCATGGCCGAGCGCGACCTGCCGCTGCACGTGTTCCACTTCGACTGCTTCTGGATGAAGGCCTTCCAGTGGTGCGACTTCGAATGGGACCCGGTGACCTTCCCGGATCCGGAAGGGATGATCCGCCGCCTGAAAGAGAAAGGGCTGAAGGTCTGCGTGTGGATCAACCCGTACATCGGCCAGAAATCCCCGATCTTCCAGGAGCTGAAAGCGAAGGGCTACCTGCTCAAGCGCCCGGACGGCTCCCTGTGGCAGTGGGACAAATGGCAGCCGGGGCTGGCGATTTACGACTTCACCAATCCGGACGCATGCCGGTGGTATGCCGACAAGCTGAAAGGCCTGGTGGATATCGGCGTTGACTGCTTCAAGACCGACTTCGGCGAGCGTATCCCGACCGACGTGCAGTGGTTCGACGGTTCCGATCCGCAGAAGATGCACAACCACTACGCCTACATTTATAACGAACTGGTGTGGAACGTGCTGAAAGAGACCGTCGGCGAAGAGGAGGCGGTGCTTTTTGCCCGCTCGGCGTCCGTCGGAGCGCAACAGTTCCCGGTACACTGGGGCGGCGACTGCTACGCCAACTACGAGTCGATGGCGGAAAGCCTGCGCGGTGGGCTGTCGATTGGCCTGTCCGGCTTCGGGTTCTGGAGCCACGATATCGGCGGGTTCGAAAACACCGCTCCGGCGCACGTCTATAAACGCTGGTGCGCGTTCGGGCTGTTCTCCAGCCACAGCCGCCTGCACGGCAGCAAATCCTACCGCGTGCCGTGGGCGTACGATGACGAGTCCTGCGACGTGGTGCGCCACTTCACGCAGCTGAAGTGCCAGCTGATGCCGTACCTGTACCGTCAGGCGGCGCTGGCCCGCGAGTTCGGCACGCCGATGCTGCGCGCGATGATGCTGGAGTTCCCGGACGATCCGGCGTGTGATTACCTCGACCGTCAATACATGCTGGGGGATGCCCTGATGGTCGCTCCGGTGTTCTCCGAGGCGGGCGACGTGCAGTTCTACCTGCCGGAAGGCCGCTGGACCCACCTGTGGCACAACGACGAAATCCATGGCAGCCGCTGGCATAAGCAGCAGCACGATTTTATGAGCCTGCCGGTCTACGTGCGCGACAACACGCTGCTGGCGCTGGGCAACAATAACCAGAAGCCGGACTACGCGTGGAACGCGGGGACGGCCTTCCAGCTGTTTAACCTGGAGGATGGCGCAGCGGCGGTGAGCGAAGTGCCTGCGGCGGACGGGTCTGTGGCATTTACGCTGAAGGCATCGCGTCAGGGCGACATCGTGACCTTTACCGGCGCGGGTGACGCGCAAAACTGGTCGGTGTGCTTGCGCAACGTGCAGAAGGTGAGTGGCGTGAAAGACGGCTCGCACGCGGGCAGCGAGTGGGGTGTGGTGGTGAAAGCGGAGGGGAATGAGGTGGTGGTTCAGCTCTGAGGTGGAAAATGCCCGGTGGCGCTTCTGTATGACCGGATACATAGGTGACAGATCAGACCGGGAACATAGGTAACACTTTTAGTCTATCCGGAGCACACTCTGGGTTTTTCGGTCGTAGTACGCAAGCGTTATTCCGTTAAAGATGATGGCCTCAAGGCCATCATCTTGTTCTTCCAGCATGATGTACTCATCAGTCAGCGCTTCACTCAGGAACACCGTCCCCTTTTTCCCCATATAGAGTGTCCCCCTCGATTTCACTCTGTAGACCGTTCCTCCTGACGGATAGGCATAGTCAGGAACACGGCCATCCCACTGTCGCTTCGAGGGTTGCCACACCGTTCCGGGCGTTGCACCCGCCAGGGCTTCATGCGGTCTTTCATAGTTAAATTCTTTCCGGTAGTCACTGAACCACCGCTGTTGTTCTTCCATCGTCATGAAGGTGTTCCCCTGCGCCAGCGCACTTTTCAGGGAACGGTGCATGCGTTCGTGCCGCCCGTTCTCTTCGGGATGGCCCCGGCGGATTCGTTCCGGTCTGACGCCCAGCTTTATCAGCCAGACTGCAAGACGACTTAACCCGGCGATACCCGTCCCTGCGAAGGGCTGACCATTATCGGTTCTCAGAACGTCCGGCAGACCGTACTCCAGGAACGCCTCCGTCAGACAGTGCCTGACGAAGGGCTCGCTCTCACGGTCCGTTCCACGGCAGCTCAGCAGATACCGGCTGTGGTTGTCGGTCAGGGTGAAGGGATGACAGTATTCTCTGCTCAGCAGCCTGAACTTGCCTTTAAAATCAGCGCTCCAGACCTGATTGTTCTCACTGATGCTGGTCAGGGGCCGGCGATTCCCCGGCGTTCTGCGCTTTCTCTTTCTGTCAGGTACCAGGCCTTCACGCTTGAGGATATCGCCAACAGTGCTGGCAGCAGGAACGGTAAAATCGACGTGATGATTGAGTAGCCACATCCGCAGTTTTTTCGGGCCCCAGTCAGGGTGTTTCTGACGCAGGGTAGTCAGGTGTCCGACGACCTCATCAGGAACCGTCCGGGAGTGGGAGCGTGGTGCGCGCGACCGGTCAGAGAGAGAGGACAGGTCAGAAGGGTCAAAACGCTGAAGCCATTTGTAGCCGGTTTTGCGGCTGATGCCAAAAAGACGGCAAAGAGCGGAGAAGGAGTCCGTACCTGCATGGCAGGCACGGATAAAATCAAGGCGTTGCATAGGTCGGGTCTCAGTCCAGGGCATAGCGAGTCTCCTCTTCTATGCCAGTTATAACTGTTACCCATGTATCCGGTCTAAAGTGTTACCCATGTTTCCGGTTCATACCCTTCGCTTACCGGGCCTAAGGTAATTATGCGCTCTGATGCCCTCACCCTGACCCTCTCCCAAAGGGAGAGGGAACAAACATCAAAAACTTTATTGCACAGGCGTTGCAACCACGCCGCCCGTCATCGTCTGCTCAACCTGCTGCTTATCCATATTTACCCCGCTCAGCTTCCCATTCACCGTCGGCTTCAGTGGCGCATTCGCCTGCACGCTGCCGCTGGCGGTCATCTGAATATTGCCGTCGCCCGTAATCGGTAACGCAGGCCAGCCCCACTGCTGCAGCACGTTGAGCGGTACGCCGCGCCCGTTGAGGCTCACCGTGGTTTGCCGCTGTGGCAGCTGTGACACGGTGGCGGTCGCCTCCAAAATCCCTTTCTCGGTAAACGCGCTCAGGTCGCTAATGTTCACCGTGGCGGCGTTAGCATTCAACGCCAGCGACGGACGGCGCACGTCCACGCGGTTAAAGGTCGCCGCCGCGCCGTTTAATGTTGCGCTGCCGCCCCAGACGCCCCACTGGCGATCTTTCGCCAGCTGCAGGTTTGCGCCGTAGCCATCCAGGGAGGTGATCTGCCACGGGAAGGCGGGATCGATGTCGATCACCAGGTTGCGGCTCAGGCCGAATTTTTGCAGCGTGACGCTGTTCAGCCATTCCGGCAGCGGCTCCATCCACAGCGTTTTCCAGTTTTCAGGAAGGGTGTACTCCAGCCCGGCGATAGCAACATCGTCCAGAACCAGCGCTTTACCGTCGCGCAGCCAGTTGCCGGACGTGCGCACCATACCGCCTTCCCAGCGGGAGGTGAACTGACGCAGCGCTATGCCCTTCGGGGAAAACTCCGCATTCAGGATCGGGTCAAACAGATGCAGCGAGCCGAAGATAAACTCGCTGGCGTTCATGGACAGGCGACCTTCCTGGCTCTGCCAGTCGCCTTTGCTGAGAGTCAGGTTGCGCAGGCTTAAGTCGAGATCGGTCACCGCCCAGTCCGGGCCTTGCAGGCGGGCATCGGTGACCTCCAGACGGCCAATTTGCAGGGAGGGGATGGTAGCCAGCGGCGCGAAGAACGCTTTCAGCGTTTTGTCGCTCTGCAGGCGGATCTCGTTCAGGCGCATGGTGTCGATTATCCAGCTTCCGTCAGCGTTACGCAGGGCGGATCCGGTGAGCGAGCCACGGGCCATATCGGCACCAATAGTGTTCAGCACCACCTCCTTGCCGTTCAACTGGCCGTCGATTAGCACGTTGGTGGCCGGTACGCCGTTCAGGGTCAGCGAGCCGGCGCTCATCTGGATCTTCGCGTTTTTACCCAGCACGTTCCCGGCTTCTGGCTGCCATGGGCTGACGCCGCCCGTGACCTTCTGTGCGCTCAGATCCCATTCAGTATTCGGGCTGTTAAAGGCCATGTTGTTCAGCTGCAGACGATCGGCCTGGAAGGGCAGAGGCGCTGTTTGAGGCGAGAGATTCAGCGTGCCGTCGAACAGAGTGATAGTGCCCATGTGCAGCGGAGCGGTGATCTGACGGCTGCTCAGGCCAATATCGACTTTTTTGGCAACTAATGTGGCGGGTTTACCGTCCCGCCCAAAGGTGACATTTTCCAGAATGAGGTGGGAAGGCGATGAAAAGCGGTGATTCATCCTGTCGAAACTGAGTTCGTAGTCGGTATTCACCGTAATCCAGCTGCTGACCTGCGCCGCGCCCCAGCGGGTCTGGAGCAAAATATAGAGCGCCAGCAGCACAATAAGCAGGGCTACCAGAAGATAGACGAGTAGCTTTCCAATAAATTTCATGGTCTTCCATCCCGCGAAACGAACATAAGGGAGTTATGCACGATTTATGCGCAATGCTCAAGGCGGGAATGGTGTAATTAGATGTCACGGCAGGCATTGACTGCCTGCCGTGAGGGAGATCAGTTCTTCTCAGGCGGGAAAACGAGGTTCAGCACGATAGCGGTGATACCGCCCGCGGCAATGCCGGAAGAGAGCAGGTTTTTCACCCAGTCCGGCGCAAACTGCAGGATCAGCGGCTGCTGGGAAACACCCAGACCAACGGCCAGCGACAGCGCGATAATCATGATTGCGCGGCGGTTCAGCGGCTCGCGGGAGACGATACGCACGCCGGAGGCCGCGATAGTCCCAAACATCACCAGCGTTGCGCCGCCCAGCACCGGCTCAGGAATGTGCTGCACAAAGCCGCTCACCGCCGGGAACAGGCCGAGGACGATCAGCATCAGCGCCACCACGAAACCAACGTAGCGGCTGGCCACGCCGGTCAACTGGATCACACCGTTGTTCTGGCCGAAGCAGGAGTTCGGGAAGGTGTTGAATACCGCAGAGACAAACGAGTTCAGGCCGTTCGCCAGCACGCCGCCTTTCAGACGCTTCATGTACAGCGGGCCGGACACCGGCTGCTCGGAGACATCGGAGGTGGCGGTGATATCACCGATGGTCTCCAGAGAAGTAATCATAAAGACCAGCATCAGCGGCAGGAGCAGACCCCAGTCTATGCCCAGGCCGTAATAAAGCGGCGTTGGGACGGTGATCAGCGCGTTGTTGGTCGGCGCGGTGTTCTCCGGCAGCATCCCCAGCGCCCACGCCAGCAGATAGCCCGCCGCCATGGCGATCACCAGCGAGGCCACGCGCAGGTAAGGGTTACGCTGACGGTTAAGCAAAATAATGATCGCCAGCACCACGCCCGCCAGCAGCAGGTTTTTCGGCGCGCCGAAGGTGTGGTCGCTCATTGCCGCGTAGCCGCCGCCGATGGAGGTGAGGCCCACCTGAATCAGCGACAGGCCGATAATCATCACTACCACGCCGGAAACCAGCGGGGTGATCACACGGCGAGCCAGGTGCAGCACGCGGGAGATGACCATCTCTGTGCAGCTTGCCAGCATCAGCGTGCCGAACAGCGCCGCCATCATGGTCGGAACATCCGCACCGCCGGTTTTCAGCGCCGTACCGCCCATGATCAGCGGCGCCACGAAGTTAAAGCTGGTGCCCTGAATCGACAGTAGCCCAGACCCCACCGGGCCCCAGGCTTTAATTTGAATAATGGAGGCCACGCCGGAGGCGAACAGAGACATACTGATAATGTGCTGCGTGTCCTGCGCCGGTAAACCGAGTGCCTGGCAAATCAGCAGCGCCGGGGTGATCACCGCAACAAACATCGCCAGAAGATGCTGGCAGGCGGCAAAAATCGTCTGCGGCAGCGGCGGTCGGTCTTCAAGGCGGTAAATCAGTTCGCTATTTTGCTTCTGCGCAATCGGTTGCGCATCTGGCGATTCTATGGTGTTAACGGACATCGGCGGCAATCCCACGGTGGAAAAGCGGGCATTTTATCTGACCACCTGGTAAAAGCAAACGATTGCCAGCAAAAAAAAGGAAGAAAATCTGCCGCTGTGAGCAGGTTTTTTACAACCTATCGGAAAAAAAAATTACACTTTTTGCGCCGGGGGCTCATGACGAGCGCAAACCGGCCCAGGATAACGCCGCGTGTGTATGGAATACGCGCATAACAGGAGCCTTTTATGATTCATCTCGATACGTTGTCGACCCTTGTTGCCGCAACGCTGGTTCTTCTGCTTGGTCGCAAGCTGGTCCACAGCGTTTCCTTTTTGAAAAAATACACTATTCCTGAACCTGTCGCCGGCGGTCTGCTGGTGGCGCTGGCCTTGCTGATACTGAAAAAAAGCATGGGCTGGGAAATTGATTTTGATATGTCCCTGAAAGACCCGCTGATGCTGGCTTTCTTTGCCACCATCGGCCTGAACGCCAACCTGGCGAGCCTGCGCTCGGGCGGTAAGGTGCTCGGCGTATTCCTGATTGTGGTGGTGGGGCTGCTGCTGATGCAGAACGCCATTGGCATCGGTATGGCAACGCTGCTGGGGCTGGATCCGCTGATGGGGCTGCTGGCGGGGTCGATTACCCTTTCGGGCGGTCACGGCACCGGCGCGGCGTGGAGCAAGCTGTTCGTCGAACGCTACGGTTTTGAAAACGCGACGGAAGTGGCGATGGCCTGCGCGACCTTTGGCCTGGTACTGGGTGGCCTGATTGGCGGCCCGGTAGCGCGTTATCTGGTGAAGCACTCCACCACGCCGAATGGCAGACCGGACGATGAAATGGTGCCGACCGCGTTTGAAAAACCGGACGTTGGACGCAGCATCACCTCGCTGGTGATGATTGAAACCATCGCGATGATTGCCATCTGCCTGACCGTGGGCAAAGTGGTTGCGCAATGGCTGGCGGGAACGGCGTTTGAACTGCCGACCTTTGTCTGCGTGCTGTTTATCGGGGTGATCCTGAGCAACGGTCTGGCGCTGATGGGCTTCTATCGCGTGTTTGACCGTGCGGTATCGGTGCTTGGCAACGTCTGTCTGTCGCTGTTCCTGGCGATGGCGCTGATGAGCCTTAAGCTGTGGGAGCTGGCCTCGCTGGCGCTGCCGATGGTGGCGATTCTGGCGGTGCAGGCGCTGTTTATGGCGCTGTATGCCATGTTCGTGACCTGGCGCATGATGGGGAAAAACTATGATGCGGCGGTGCTGGCGGCCGGTCACTGCGGGTTTGGTCTGGGGGCTACCCCAACGGCTATCGCCAACATGCAGGCGATCACCGAACGGTTCGGGCCATCGCATATGGCGTTTCTGGTGGTCCCGATGGTCGGCGCATTCTTCATTGATATCGTCAACGCGCTGGTGATCAAGCTGTACCTGATGCTGCCGATATTTGCCTGAGATCAGGCGTTGGAATACCGTTCGGTTTCTGGCATCCAGCGCTCAATTAACGCTGCCGCCTGTTCGGGGTAGCGTTCATGAATATGGCGCGCAAGGCGCTGAACTTCCGGGATCATGGCCTGATCGCGCAGTAAATCCGCCACTTTGAATTCAGCATTTCCCGTCTGGCGCGTGCCCAGTAGTTCGCCCGGGCCGCGTATCTCCAGGTCTTTTTGCGCAATCACGAAGCCGTCATTGCTATCGCGCAGCACTTGCAGTCGCATCTGGGCGGTTTTTGAAAGCGGTGCTTTGTAGAGCAGGACGCAGTGAGACGCTACCGCGCCGCGGCCAACGCGCCCGCGCAGCTGGTGGAGCTGGGCAAGCCCCAGACGTTCCGGGTTTTCGATAATCATCAGGCTGGAGTTGGGTACGTCAACGCCCACTTCGATGACCGTCGTCGCGACCAGCAAATGTAGTTCCCCCTGTTTGAAGGATTGCATCACCGCCTGCTTCTCGGCAGGCTTCATGCGGCCGTGAACCAGGCCAACGTTCAGCTCGGGCAGTGCCAGCTTGAGCTCTTCCCACGTCGCTTCGGCGGCCTGGGCTTCCAGCAGTTCAGACTCTTCAATCAGGGTACAGACCCAGTAGGCCTGGCGCCCTTCATGGGTGCAGGCGTTGCGCACGCGGTCAATGATGTCGCTGCGGCGCGTATCCGGTATGGCGACCGTCGTCACCGGCGTTCGGCCCGGCGGCAGTTCGTCGATGGTAGAGGTATCCAGATCGGCGTAGGCGGTCATCGCCAGGGTACGCGGGATCGGCGTGGCGGTCATGATCAGCTGGTGCGGGTGGAAGCCCTGCTGCAGCCCTTTTTCCCACAGCGCCAGACGCTGATGCACGCCGAAGCGGTGCTGTTCATCGATAATCACCAGCGCGAGGCCGTTAAACTGCACCTGCTCCTGAAAGATAGCGTGTGTGCCGACAATCATCTGCACCTGGCCGCTGGCGATGGCTTCCTGCTGCGCAAGACGCGCTTTGCCTTTTTGCTTTCCGGCGAGCCAGCCCACCTCAATCCCGAGCGGTGCGAACCAGGCGCGGAAATTATTGGCGTGCTGCTCGGCCAGCAGCTCTGTCGGCGCCATCAGGGCGACCTGTTTGCCGTGGGCGATGGCGCGCAAGGCGGCCAGGGCGGCAACCAGCGTTTTACCTGAACCTACGTCGCCCTGCACCAGGCGCATCATCGGCACGTCGAGCGCCATATCGCGCTCAATCTCGGCGGTGACGCGCGCCTGCGCGCCGGTGGGCTTAAAGGGCAGCGAGGCCAGCAGCTTATCTTTGAGCACATCATTCGGGCTTAACGGCTGAGCGTGGAAACGCTGCGCGCCGGCGCGCAGCGCCAGCATGCTCAGGTTATGCGCCAGTAATTCCTCAAGGATAAGACGCCGTTGGGCGGGGTGTTTACCGCTTTCTAAATCGCTGAGCTGCAGCGTTGGCGGCGGGCGGTGCAGGGTGCGCAGCGCCTCGGGCAGGCTCATCATCCCCTGAGCCAGTTCTGGCGGCAGCAGTTCGGTAATGGCACAGGTGTCCAGCAGCTCCAGGGCCTGATCGGTGAGCTTACGCAGCGTCGCCTGCTTGATGCCTTCGGTCGTCGGGTAAACCGGGGTGAGCGTCTCCTGCAGTTCCGGCGTGCTGAGATCGCCCTGCACGCGGTACTCCGGGTGGATCATCTCTGCGCCGTATTTCCCGCGTTTAGCTTCGCCATAGGCCAGCACCCTACGGCCGGTCGCCAGACTGTTCTTCATCGCCGCGCTGAAGTTAAAGAAACGCATGGTGAGGATGCCGGTGCCGTCGCTGATCTGACAGGTCATCATCCGGCGTCCGCCGAAAGTGATATTGCAGTTCAGGACTTCGCCTTCAACGGTGGCGTAAATGGCGGGAAGCAGATCGCCAATCTTGTAGAGCTGAGTGCGGTCTTCGTAACGCAGGGGGAGATGAAGCAGGAGATCCTGCACGGTGTGCAGGCCAATTTTTGCCAGCTTATTGCTTTGCGCCGCGCCCACGCCCGTCAGGCTGTTGAGCGGGATAGCATCCAGCAGGCGGCCTTTCATCGGTTACCCGGCGTACTGCATAGTGGCCCACCACTCGGCATCGGCTTCAATTTCGCCCTGCGCGTTGACGTGGGGGTAAGGCAATTTTTTCTGCTTCGCAACGCGTGCCAGCACCGGATAGCCACCTTCAAACAGCAGGCGCTGCTGTTCTTCTTCCGGCAGCATGCTGTTGCTGCGCTCGTACATCCCGGCGTTCTGACGCTGGCGCTGCGCTTCATACAGAATGAGCGCGGACGCCACGGAGACGTTAAGGGACTGGACCATGCCGATCATCGGAATGATGATGTCCCGATCCGCCAGATCCAGCGCTTCCTGGGAGATCCCGGTTTTCTCCTGACCCATCAAAATGCAGGTCGGGCGGGTATAGTCAATCTCGCGGAAATCCACGGCCTTATCGGACAGGTTTGTCGCCAGGATCTGCATCCCGCGTCCTTTCAGATGCGATACGGCATCGCCAATCGTCTGGTGAGATTTGACGGAAACCCAGCTGTTACTGCCTGCCGCCGCTGAGACCATGGTGCGCATCCGGTGACCCGGCCAGACGGCGTGCACTTCATGCACGCCGACGGCATCTGCGGTACGGACGATGGCAGAGACGTTATGAGGTTTATGCACCTGCTCCATGCAGACCGTCAGGTCAGGCTGGCGTCTGGCAAGCATTTCGCAGATACGGGCATAACGTTGTGAATTCATAAACCTAGTTTCGGTTTCGGGTGACTTTAATCACGTCCGGCATGACGCGGATCTTGCGCATAATGTTCGCCAGATGCACGCGGTCGCGAGCGGTCAGACGAATAAAGGCGCTATAGACGCGGCCGTCTTTTTCTTCCGTATTCAGGCTCTGAATGTTGGACGAGGCCGTGTTGATGGCTGCCGTCAGGTTCGCCAGGGCACCCTGGTGGTTGAACATATCCACCTTGATTTCGGTGATAAATTCCTGCGCCGTCTCTTTATCCCACTCGACCGCCATAAACTTCTCGGCTTCTTTCTGGTAGCCGCGAATGTTACGACAGGATTCATGGTGGATAACCAGCCCTTTTCCCGGACTGACGTGCGCAATAATCGGGTCGCCAGGGATTGGACGGCAACATTTTGCGAAGGTGATCAGCACCCCGTCCGCGCCTTTGATCGGCAGATGAGCATGGCCGGATGCGCCTGGAGCAGATGGCGTCGCTTCGCCCTGCTGCAGGTTTTTCGCCACCACGACGCTCATCGCGTTACCCAGACCAATTTCCGCCAGCAGATCGTCCAGAGACGTGAGCTTCATACGGTCGAGTTCACGCTGAATATGCTCCGGTGGGATCTCAGCCAGCTTGCGGCTGCCGCCCAACGCGTGGTTGAGCAGTCGACGCCCCAGGCTGACGGAGTCATCGCGCTTGAGGTTTTTCAACAGCTGACGAATTTTGGCGCGCGCTTTGGAACTCACGACAAAGTTCAGCCAGGCCGCGTTCGGACGTGCGCCCGGCGCGGTAATAATTTCGACCGTCTGGCCGCTGGAGAGCGGCTGAGACAGCGGGTAAGGCTGTCTGTCGACGCGCGCGCCCACGCAGGCGTGCCCGATATCGGTATGCACGGCGTAGGCGAAGTCGACCGGCGTTGCGCCCGCAGGCAGTTCGACAATGCGGCCTTCTGGGGTGAAAACGTAAATCTCATCCGGGAAGAGATCGGATTTAACGCTCTCGATAAATTCGAACGAGCTACCCGCACTCTGCTGAAGCTCCAGCAGGCTCTGCATCCAGCGCTGGGCGCGGATTTGCGCGGTGGTGCTGCTTTCGCCACCGTGCTCTTTGTAAGCCCAGTGTGCGGCTACACCCATCTCTGCCATCTGGTCCATGTCTTCGGTGCGGATCTGCACTTCAACAGGCACGCCGTGCGGACCGATCATCGAGGTATGCAAAGATTGATAGCCGTTCGCTTTCGGAATGGCGATGTAATCTTTCATGCGCCCCGGGCGCGGTTTATAGAGGCTGTGCATCTGCCCCAGCACGCGGTAGCAGGTGTCAGAGTCGTGGACGATTACGCGGAACGCGTAGATATCCATGATCGAGTGAAAACGCTGCTCTTTGAGCACCATTTTGCAGTAGATGGAGTAAAGATGTTTTTCGCGACCGCTGACGCGGCACGGGATTCCCGCTTCCTGCAAACGCCCTTCAATTTCAGAGAGGATCTTTTGAATCATCTCTTTACGGTTACCGCGTGCGGCTTTCACCACCTCTTTAATCACGCGATAGCGGTTCGGGTACAACGCTTCAAAGCCCAGCTCTTCCAGCTCGGTTTTGATGTGGTGGATACCTAAACGGTGCGCCAGCGGACTGTAAATTTCGAGGGTTTCACGGGCAATGCGGCGACGTTTATCCGGGCGAAGTGAGCCCAGCGTGCGCATGTTGTGGGTACGGTCAGCGAGTTTGATGAGAATGACGCGGATATCCTGCACCATCGCCATAATCATCTTGCGGAAGTTTTCGGCTTGCGCCTCTTTCTTGTCGCGGAATTTCAGCTTATCAAGCTTAGAGACCCCTTCCACCAGCTCGGCAACGCTTTTGCCAAACAGCTGTTCCATATCCTGGTAGGTGGCAGGGGTATCTTCGATCACGTCGTGCAGCAGGGCGGCCATCAGCGTTTCGTAGTCGAGTTTCATCTCGGCCAGAATACAGGCTACCGCAACCGGGTGCGTGATGTAGGGTTCACCGCTTGAACGTGTCTGGCCCTCGTGAGCGTCACGTGCAACGAGATACGCCTGCTGAAGACGCTTAATCTGGTCTTCAGGCAGGTAGGTTTGAATCAGTTGATTCAGGCTTTCAAACAGATACAAGGGCGACCCGCAGGTTTAATTAACGACGACCTTCAGCAATGGCGGTTACGGCCTGCAGTTCTGCGGCTTCCTGCTCTTGCTGCTCCTGGCGCTCACGCACGTCGAGGATCTGATTGTTGATCAGACCTTCTTCGATTTCGCGAAGTGCAATAACGGTGGTTTTATCGTTTTCTTCCGGTACCAGCGGATCTTTACCGCCTACCTGCATCTGACGAGCGCGACGCGCGGCGACCAGCACCAGGTCAAAACGGTTACCAATTTTCTCTACAGCGTCCTGAACAGTTACGCGTGCCATACTTAAAATGCTCCACAGGTGAAGAAATGACTGGGCATGATACTGAAAGTGGGTTCAGTCTGCCAACAGTTTGGTGATTAATGCGTCATGTCGCTGCTTCTGGCGGCTCATACGCAGTCGTTCTGCGCGAAGAATGGTTTTGAGATCGCTCAGCGCGGCATCAAAATCATCATTCACAATAAGGTAATCATATTCCGCGTAATGGCTCATTTCTGCAACTGCCTGTTCCATACGCTTTGCGATGACTTCTTCACTGTCCTGACCGCGGCCACGCAGGCGGCGATCCAGCTCATCCTTCGACGGCGGTAAAATAAAGATACTGCGCGAGTCAGGCATTTTCTTGCGAATTTGCTGTGCGCCCTGCCAGTCGATGTCGAGGAACACATTCACGCCCGTCGCCAGAACCTGCTCAATGGTTTCACGCGAGGTGCCGTAGTAGTTACCAAACACTTCTGCGTGTTCAAGAAACGCATCTCTGCCGATCATCGCTCTGAACTCGTCGTGATCCACAAAGAAATAGTGTTCACCGTGCACTTCACCCGGACGCGGCGCTCGCGTGGTGTGAGAAACAGAAACCTGTGTGTCGTACAACGGTTGGGTTTTTAACAGTGCCTGAATAAGGCTGGATTTACCCGCGCCGCTAGGGGCAGAAACAATATAAAGCGTGCCTTGAGCCATGAGAGTCTTTTGTATGTGTTAACGAAGAAGTCCTACATACGGGCTTATTATACACGTCGCCGCTGTGTGACGTAGCCTTTGTCACACTTTTTCCCCTGGATTATTGAATTTTGCGTACCGTTTTCAGGTTTTACCTGCGGTTTGCAGCAATAAAAATTAACGCTGGATAGCGCCTCGCAACGTGAAAGGTTGCTATTAGCGTCGTTTCTCACGTCAGGTTATACCTCCTGCATTGCAAAGGAGGGATAGCGATGTGGCGGTGGATAAGCGGGTTAATGCTGTTGTGGTGTGGTTACGGGGCGGCGGTGTGCCCGGTGTGGTCACAGGCAAAAGCCGAAAAAGAGATTACGTCATTAAGTGCACAAATCAAACGCTGGGATGAGGCTTACTGGAAGCTGGGGGTGAGCGAGGTCAGTGACGAAGTGTATGACCAGCTCAACGGCCGTTTAACCCAGTGGCAGCGCTGTTTCGGCAACGATTTTGCTGAGAGCGCCCTTCCTGCGCTGGAGGGAAACGTAAAACATCCTGTTGCCCATACGGGGGTACGTAAAGCAGCCAGCAAAGAAGCGCTGGGTCACTGGATGCACGGCCGGAAAAATCTATGGATGCAGCCTAAAGTCGATGGCGTGGCGGTGACGCTGGTGTATCGCAACGGAAAGCTAGCGCGGGCCATCAGCCGTGGTAATGGGCTAAAAGGCGAGGACTGGACGGCCCGCGTGCGTTTGATCCCGTCGGTGCCCAAGGAGGTATCCGGCGCGCTTGCAAACAGCGTCTTACAGGGGGAGCTTTTCTGGCTACGCGAAAACCACGTCCAGCGGCAGATGGGCGGAATGAATGCTCGCGCAAAAGTGGCGGGCGCGATGATGCGACAAAAGGACAACGCGCTTCTGAGCCAGACAGGAATATTTATCTGGGCCTGGCCGGATGGACCGAAGGGAATGGAAAACAGGCTGTCTGAGCTGTCCAGCGCAGGTTTTTCCCTGACGGCGCGCTATACGTTGCCCGTACAAGCGGTTGATGCTGTTGAAAAACAGCGTTTGGCCTGGCAAAACACGGCATTGCCCTTTGCCACGGATGGCATAGTGGTTCGGTCTGCGGAGCCACCTACAGGGGAGAGTTGGCTGCCCGGCGAAGGCAACTGGATTATCGCGTGGAAATATTCGCCTGCGGCACAGGTCGCAGAGGTCAGGAATATTCTTTTTTCCGTGGGGCGCACGGGCAAAATTTCTGTCGTGGCGGCACTTGAGTCTGTGCAGTTGGACGATAAACGGGTGCAGCGAGTGAGTCTCGGTTCGGTTGGGCGCTGGCAGAGGCTGGATATTGCCCCGGGCGATCAGATCCAGGTCAGCCTGGCAGGGCAGGGTATCCCCCGGTTTGATAAGGTGGTCTGGCGAGGAGCGGACAGACAAAAACCAGAGCCTCCGGCCTCGCGTTATCACTCCCTGAGTTGCTTTTATGCCTCGCCGGAGTGTATGGATCAGTTCTTTGCCCGGCTGACGTGGCTCAGTTCAAAGCAGGTATTCAACATTGAAGGATTAGGTGAGTCAGGCTGGCGCACACTCTGGCAGGCGCATCATTTTGAACACCTCTTTTCGTGGCTGCTATTAACGCAGGAGCAACTGCAGTCGACGCCGGGATTCTCTGCCGCACGCGGGCTGGCGCTCTGGCATCGCTTTAATCAGGTGCATGAGCAGCCTTTTATCCGCTGGATTATGGCGCTGGGTGTTCCGCTGCCACAGGCCTCGCTGAAGGCGTTGGAAGATGTGTCGTGGCAGAAGATGAGCGAACGCAGTGAAAAGGCCTGGCAGGCCTTGCCGGGTACGGGAGCGGAGAAGGCGCGGCAAATCGTTGCCTGGCTGCACGCGCCAGAGATCGATGTGCTGGTCAGGTGGCTTGCTCAGCAGCACATCAATGGGTTCTGAGATCAGTGGGCGCTGTGCTTATAGTGAAACACGGGCAATCCGAGCTTCAGACGCAGCGCCAGCATGCGGGCCGTAAAGCCAAACAGCAGCGTGGAGATGACCACCACGTCGTGGTTTGAAACGTAATGCTGCAGGGCAATGTAGAGCACCGCTGCGGCGAAGGAGATGCCGGCATACAGCTCTTTTTGGAAGACCAGAGGAATGCGTTTGCAGAACATATCGCGCAGCACGCCGCCGAAAACGCCCGTCACCACGGCAGCAATGGTGGCGATAACCGGGCCTTCCCCCATATCGAGCGCGATTTGCGCGCCGATGATAGAAAAGACGATCAGCCCCAGTGCATCAAGCACCAGGAACAGGCGGCGCAGATGGGGCATAACGGGTGCCACTATGGTGGTTAATACGGCAGCCGTTGCGACGATAATCACATACTCAGGATGTTTCACCCAGCCGAGCGGGTAATGGCCAAGCAGGATATCGCGCACGGAACCGCCGCCCAGGGCGGTTGCAGTGGCAATAATGATCACGCCGAAGGTGTCCATCCGGCGTCGCCCGGCGGCAAGAGCGCCAGTCATGGCTTCAGCGGTGATACCAATAAGATAAAGAATGTGAAGCAGCATATACCCTCCGGTGTGAACGCGGAAAGGTTAGCGATTTGTGCGCAAGATCACGATTGAGATTTTCTAAGGCGATTGGGTTTCACCTATAAAATTTAATCAATGCATGTTGAATATCTTTGATACTTGGCTGCTGAATTTGAAAAGAGGCGGGAATTCGGATTAGAAATAATAATGGATGGCGTCAGCCGACACCATCCAAAAAGCGATTACTCAATATTCTGGATCTGCTCGCGCATCTGCTCAATCAGAACCTTGAGTTCAATCGCTGAGTTGGTCACTTCAGCGTTGATAGACTTAGACGCCAAAGTGTTCGACTCGCGGTTGAACTCCTGCATCATAAAGTCCAGGCGGCGGCCTACCGCTTCCTTCTTCTTCAGGATGTTGTAGGTCTCTTTAACGTGCGCTTCCAGACGATCCAGCTCTTCGGCAACATCGATACGCTGCGCCATCAGCACCAGCTCTTGTTCCAGACGGGTGTTTTCCAGCTGAACTTCTGCTTCTTCCAGCTTGGCGACCAGACGCTCGCGCTGCCACTGCAGCACTTCCGGCATATGGGCGCGAACCTTCGCCACTTCAGCGCTGACGCCTTCAAGGCGCTGCTCAATCATCGCTTTCAGCGCCTGACCTTCGGTTTCGCGGGCAACGATAAAGTCATCCAGCGTGCCGTCGAGGGCTGCCAGAATTTCTGCGGCAATCGCGTCCAGATCCTGCTCGCCGGCGGCCATGACGCCAGGCCAGCGCAGAATATCAACCGGGTTGATTTCGCCTTCATCGCTCTGCATTTTGACCCAGTTCGCCGCATTCACGAGCTGTTTTGCCAGCTTCTCGTTGAGGATCAGTTCGCCCTGTGCGCTGGCATCGGGCTCAAAGCGCAGGTTGCATTCCACTTTCCCGCGGGTCAGACGCGTACGGATACGCTCGCGCACCACAGGTTCAAGGCTGCGGAACTGTTCCGGCATACGGAAATATGTTTCCAGATAGCGCTGGTTTACCGAACGCATTTCCCAGGTAGCGCTACCCCAGCTACCCTTGATTTCACGCCGGGCGTAGGCGGTCATACTGCGGATCATAGACATTCCCGTTTTTAAAGGAGAGATGGGGGGATTATAGCTTTCGGGGGCTTCTCAGGATAGGAATAAGCGTCCTTTATCCGTATAATGCGCAGCCACATTCGTTTCAAGCCGGAGAATCCATCATGCGTCCATCAGGTCGTAGCGCCAATCAGGTGCGTCCCGTCACCCTGACCCGTAACTATACAAAACACGCTGAAGGCTCCGTGCTGGTTGAGTTTGGTGACACCAAAGTGCTTTGCACCGCGTCCATCGAAGAGGGCGTTCCGCGCTTTCTGAAAGGTCAGGGCCAGGGCTGGATCACCGCCGAGTACGGCATGCTGCCACGCGCGACCCACACCCGTAACGCCCGTGAAGCGGCAAAGGGTAAGCAGGGTGGACGTACCATGGAAATCCAGCGCCTGATCGCACGTGCGCTGCGCGCCGCCGTTGACCTGAAAATCCTCGGTGAATTCACTATTACCCTGGACTGCGACGTGATTCAGGCAGATGGCGGCACGCGTACCGCGTCCATTACCGGTGCCTGTGTGGCGCTGGCCGATGCCCTGAACAAGCTGGTTGCAGCCGGTAAGCTGAAAACCAACCCTATGAAAGGGATGGTCGCGGCGGTTTCTGTGGGGATCGTTAACGGTGAAGCGCTTTGCGATCTGGAATATGTTGAAGATTCTGCCGCCGAGACCGACATGAACGTGGTGATGACCGAAGATGGTCGTATCATTGAGGTGCAGGGGACGGCGGAAGGTGAGCCGTTCACCCATGAAGAACTTCTCTCCCTGCTGGCGTTGGCCCGAGGGGGAATCGAATCCATTGTAACGACGCAAAAAGCGGCGTTAGAAAATTGATTTTAAAGGCGACCAATGAGTCGCCTTTTTTTTGCCTGTAAGACAGAAAAAACCAAAGGAGCGAATCCATGAAATCGTATCAGCGCCAGTTTATTGAGTTTGCGATTAATAAACAGGTACTTAAGTTTGGCGAATTTACGCTGAAATCCGGGCGTAAGAGCCCGTATTTCTTCAACGCCGGGCTGTTTAATACCGGGCGCGATCTGGCACTGTTAGGCCGCTTCTATGCCGAAGCGCTGGTGGCTTCCGGGATTGATTTCGACCTGCTGTTTGGCCCTGCGTACAAGGGCATTCCGATTGCAACCACCACGGCGGTGGCGTTGGCGGAGCACCATGACCGTGATGTGCCGTACTGCTTTAACCGCAAAGAGGCCAAAACCCACGGTGAAGGCGGTAATCTTGTGGGCAGCGCGCTGCAGGGCCGCGTGATGCTGGTCGACGACGTAATTACCGCAGGCACCGCGATCCGTGAATCTATGGAGATTATCCAGGCCAACGGTGCGACGCTGGCTGGCGTGCTGATTTCTCTTGATCGTCAGGAGCGTGGTCGCGGCGATATCTCTGCTATCCAGGAAGTAGAGCGTGATTACAGCTGCAAAGTGACCTCTATCATCACTCTGAAAGACCTGATTGCGTATCTGGAAGAGAAGCCAGAGATGGCGGATCACCTGGCGGCGGTGCGGGCGTATCGCGAAGAGTTTGGCGTGTAATTAAATTGCCCGGCGGCGCTACGCTTACCGGGCCTGCGGTGCTACTGCAGCTGCGCTGCCACTAACGGCCAGCGGGCGTCAAAATCGTCCGTTGGTCGGTATTTGAATTCGCTGCGCACAAAGCGGGAGAGCATGCCTTCACAAAACGCCAGTATCTGGCTTGCCAGCAATGTTTCATCCGTATTGTATCCTTCGCCTTCACGCATTTTCTTCTCGCGCAGCACCTGGCGCAGCTGCGCTTCAATACGCTCAAAAAGCTGATTGATGCGGCCCTGCAGCCTGTCCTGCTCAAACATTAGCGCGTGGCCGGTCAGGATACGGGTTAAACCCGGATTGCGCTCCCCAAAGCCCAGAATTAACAGCACAATCAGACGAAGACGCGCGGTGGTATCTTTTTCATCTTTCAGAATCAGGTTAATGCGCGTGATCAGACTGTCTTCAATAAACTCGATCAGGCTGTCGAACATTTTTGTTTTGCTGGGGAAATGACGATACAGCGCCGCCTCAGACACGCCCACAGAGGCGGCCAGTTTGGCGGTGGTGATGCGTTGACTGCCATCGCTGGATTCAAGCATCAGAGCCAGAGATTGAAGTATTTCTTCGCGACGATTCCTTTTCGCGGTTTGTTTTTCTGCCATGTTACAAAATACCCCTGAAAATAAGCACTTGCCAGGCTGGCATCCACACAGCGACCGCAAACTGACGTTTGCGGTTTGTTATTGCGTTATGGCGCTGCGAGATACGTGTGTCGGGCGGTTATTTGCGCCCGGAATGGCCGAAGCCGCCTTCGCCACGGTCGGTGGCATCAAAGTCTGCCACCAGGTTAAATTCTGCCTGTACCACCGGTACAAAAACCATCTGCGCGATACGCTCGCCAGGTTCAATGGTGAAGCTGTCCTGACCACGGTTCCAGACGGACACCATCAGCTGACCCTGGTAGTCGGAGTCGATCAGGCCGACCAGGTTACCCAGCACTACGCCGTGCTTATGGCCCAGACCCGAGCGCGGCAGGATCACTGCCGCCAGAGACGGGTCTGCAATGTGGATCGCCAGGCCAGTCGGGATCAGGGTAGTGGCACCGGGAGCCAGTTCTACGGCGTCATCGAGACAGGCGCGCAGGTCAAGTCCGGCAGAGCCGGAGGTGGCATAGGTTGGCAGCGGGAATTGCTCGCCAACACGCGGGTCCAGAATCTTAACGTCGATTTTTTTCATCATAACGGGTAACGATCTCGTCCAGTAATTGTTGGCCCAGGAGTTCCTTGCGCTCAAGCGGTAAGATTTTATCTCCATCCTGCCAGAAAAGGTGCAGTGCGTTGCTGTCGCTATTAAATCCTTGCGTGGCCAGCGATACGTCGTTCGCGCAAATTAAATCGAGGTTTTTGCGGGTACGTTTTTGCCGGGCATATTCTTCCACATTATTCGTTTCTGCGGCAAATCCAACAACGTAAGGACGATGGCTTTTTAATGCGGCGACACCGGCAACAATGTCCGGGTTTTTCACCATTTTCAGTGTTAATTCATCGCCTTGCTTTTTGATTTTAGACTCGGCGATGGTCTCGGCGCGATAGTCTGCCACGGCCGCACAGCCGATAAAAATCTGCTGGCGTTGCGCATGAGCCTGCACGGCGGCTTCCATCTCCAGCGCGGTGGTAACATTAATACGCTGTACAAAAGGTGGCGTAGGTAACGAGACCGGGCCGCTGACCAGCGTGACGTTAGCACCGCGTTTTGCAGCTGCGGCAGCAATTGCAAAGCCCATTTTGCCGGAGCTGTGGTTGGTGATGTAACGCACCGGGTCCAGCGGCTCGCGCGTCGGGCCCGCGGTAATCATGATGTTGAGATGTTGCAGGTCGTTGACAGGTGAAAAATGGGCGGCGGCCATATCCACAATCGTCAACGGGTCGAGCATACGCCCCGGGCCAACGTCGCCGCAGGCCTGGCTGCCGCTGTCCGGGCCCCAGACAAGCAGGCCGCGCGAAGCCAGCGTCTCCAGATTATGCTGGGTGGCGGCATTGCGGTACATCTGCTGGTTCATGGCGGGCACAACGGCGACGGGCGCAGGCGTCGCGAGGCAAATGGTCGAAACCAGATCGTTCGCCATACCAGCCGCCACGCGGGCAATTAAATCTGCCGTGGCAGGGGCAAGAATCACCAGATCGGCCCATTTCCCAAGCTCAATATGCCCCATCGCGGCTTCGGCGGCCGGATCGAGCAGGCTGTCAGATACCGGGTATCCTGAAACCGCCTGCAGGCTCAGAGGGGTGATAAAGGCTTTACCGCCTTCGGTTATCGCGACCCGCACGTCCGCCCCGCGCTCGCGCAGACGACGCACCAGCTCAGGCGCTTTATAGGCAGCAATGCCGCCGCTCACGCCAAGAACGATTTTTTTACCGGCCAGGCTCATCATGATTCTTTCCTGTTGGGTTTCACCAGAGAGCGGGCATTTTACCACAATCCCAAATAGGGGGGTGATGAAGTCCTTTATGCACTTTGCGAGGCGCTACGCAAGAACGAAACCTCAGCGTCGAGCCCCGGATTTGCCTGTGGCAGCATAATGGCAAACAGAAGGAGGCCGGGCATGGAAGAGACTGAACTGCTGCTACCGCGCGAAAAAATGCTGCGTCATGGCGTCGCGTTATTAAAAGACGAGGAGCTGCTGGCGCTCTTTTTACGTACAGGTACGAAGGGAAAAACGGTATTTACGCTGGCGAAAAATCTGATAGACCATTTTGGTTCACTACATGGTTTGCTGACAGCCGAACTGGAGGCGTTTACGCACGTAGAAGGCATTGGCGTCGCGAAGTATGCCCAGTTACGGGGTATTGCTGAACTTGCCCGGCGATTTTATAACGTACAGATGGAGGAGCAAGATCCGATCCTTACCCCTGACATGACCCGCGAATTTTTGCAAAGCCAGCTATCTGGTCTGGAGCGGGAGATCTTTATGGTGATCTTTCTCGACAACAGGAACCGGGTACTGAAGCACAGCCGCCTGTTTTCGGGTACACTGAGCCACGTTGAGGTACATCCGCGTGAAATTGTGCGTGAAGCGATAAAAGTGAATGCAGCGGGGGTGATCCTCGCGCATAATCACCCCTCTGGCTGTGCAGAACCGAGCAGAGCTGACAAAGAAATCACCGAACGCATTATCAAATGCTGTCAATTCATGGACATTCGTGTTCTGGACCATCTGATAATTGGCCGCGGCGAGTACATTTCTTTTGCAGAACATGGCTGGATTTAGGCTATTTCTCGCGATCCATCGGGATCTTTGTCTGTTCGGGACTTGAGCACACCGCCGAGTCAGCGTATACTACGCCACCTTTGAGAATCTCGGGTTTGGCATTTGGGCCTGGCAATCGAGAGTTCACTTAGAACTACGCGATGACCGGGCTGTAAAGCCTGACGAGGCGCCGATACCCCATACGAAGCTCGAGCTAATTTGATTTTTGGAGAATAGACATGTCCCGAGTCTGCCAAGTTACTGGCAAGCGTCCGGTGACCGGTAACAACCGTTCCCACGCACTGAACGCGACTAAACGCCGTTTCCTGCCGAACCTGCACTCTCACCGTTTCTGGGTTGAGAGCGAGAAGCGTTTTGTCACCCTGCGTGTATCTGCTAAAGGTATGCGTGTAATCGATAAGAAAGGCATCGATACAGTTCTGTCTGAACTGCGTGCCCGTGGCGAAAAGTACTAAGTACTTAAAGAGGAAATAAATCATGGCTAAAGGTATTCGCGAGAAAATCAAGCTGGTTTCTTCTGCTGGTACAGGTCACTTCTACACCACCACGAAGAACAAACGTACTAAGCCGGAAAAACTGGAACTGAAAAAATTCGATCCAGTTGTACGCCAGCACGTACTGTACAAAGAAGCTAAAATCAAATAATTTTAGCCTCCTTGTATTGAAAAACCCCGCAACTGCGGGGTTTTTTGCATTCTGCATCTCAACGGAGGAACCATGCCTGAATTACCTGAGGTAGAGACCAGCCGTCGCGGCATTGAGCCCCATCTGGTCGGCGCGACTATTCTTCATGCCGTCGTTCGCAATGGACGACTGCGCTGGCCGGTGTCCGATGAGATCCACGCGTTAAGCGACAAACCCGTCCTTAGCGTGCAGCGCCGCGCGAAATACCTGCTGCTGGAGCTGCCTGACGGCTGGATCATTATCCATCTTGGGATGTCCGGGAGCCTGCGCATCTTGACCGAAGAATTGCCTGCGGAAAAACACGATCACGTTGACCTGGTAATGAGCAACGGCAAAGTGCTCCGCTACACCGATCCGCGGCGCTTTGGCGCGTGGCTGTGGACGAAGGAGCTGGAAGGACACAACGTGCTGGCGCATCTGGGCCCTGAGCCGCTTTCAGACGCGTTTAATGCGGACTACCTGAAAGAGAAGTGCGCGAAGAAAAAGACCCCGATCAAGCCCTGGCTGATGGATAACAAGCTGGTGGTCGGCGTGGGGAATATTTACGCCAGTGAATCGCTGTTCGCGGCCGGGATCCATCCCGATCGGCTGGCCTCGTCGCTGTCCGCGCAGGAGTGTGAGCTTTTGGTTCGGGTCATTAAAGCAGTGCTGCTGCGCTCGATTGAGCAAGGCGGGACCACCCTGAAGGATTTTCTGCAAAGCGACGGTAAACCAGGCTATTTTGCCCAGGAGCTGCAGGTGTATGGCCGTAAGGGCGAGCCATGCAGGGCATGCGGGACGCCGATTATTGCCACGAAGCACGCCCAGCGCGCCACGTTCTACTGCCGCCAGTGTCAGAAATAGAACTACTTTAGCTTTTCCATCAGCGCCTGGTGGACGTTATCCGGCAGGAAATGGGTAACGTCCCCGTGATGGCGCGCCACCTCTTTCACCAGCGTGGACGAGATAAACGACCACTCTTTTGACGGCATCAGGAATACGCTTTCCAGCTCCGGCATCAGGTGGCGGTTCATGTGCGCCAGCTGCATCTCATACTCGAAGTCTGCCACCGCGCGCAGGCCACGAATCAGAATATTGGCCTGCTGGGCGCGGGCGAAGTTCGCCATCAGATCGCTGAACCCGACAACTTCAACATTCGGCAGGTGCGAAATGGCGTCGGTGGCAAGTTGCACGCGCTCGTGGAGGTCAAACATCGGCTTTTTGCTGGGGCTGGCGGCAATCGCCAGGATCACCTTGTCGAACATGCACGCTGCACGGGTAATGATGTCAAGATGACCGTTAGTGATCGGATCGAAGGTACCCGGATAAATCGCTTTTGTGCTCATGGCTCACGTTTTCTCTGAGTAGCCGCGGCAGAGCGCCCACAGCTCGGTGTATTTGTTGAAAGTATACTGGGCATTCACTACCGCCAGTAACCAGCCCTGCTTACCATCCAGCACGCCGCCGCGCAGCAGCAGCGTTTTCAGAAACGCGCCCAGCGTGTGGGTGAAGATTCCTGTCAGCGAGGCCTTCTTGCCGCGCTGGTGGCGTTCCTGCGCCCATGCGGTGGCATAGTTGAGCTGCTTTTGCTGGAAGCTGGCGAAATCACGGCAGGTCAGATGCAGCAAATCACCCGTCAGGGGGATGACCTGGGCGCCGTCGCAGGCCAGTGACTCATGGACAAGGTTGTCGTTGTACTGAAAGCGTCCGCGCTCGTAGAGGCGCATTACGCGATCCGGATACCAGCCGCTGTGGCGCATGAAGCGGCCAAGGAAGTAGTTGCGACGCGCGATGCTGTATACAGCGCCAGGCTGGGGTGAGGAAAGCACCGCCTGAATGGCCTGCTGGAGTTCCGGGGTGACGCGCTCGTCGGTGTCGATCATCAGCACATAATCGCCCGTGGCGTGACCCTGCGCGCGCTGGCGCTGAATGCCGTAGCCCTGCCAGTCGGTATCGGTAAAGACTTTTGCGCCCGCAGCCCGGGCGATGTACACCGTGTTGTCCGTGCTTCCGGAGTCGAGGATAACAATTTCGTCAGCCCAGGCGACGGAGGCCAGGCAGTCCGGAAGCAGGTCGGCGGCGTTTTTGGCGATCATGACGACCGACAGACGCGTAGACATTAGTGGCTCCGCTGAGGCAGATAAGGTTGCAGAAGCTGCAGCAGACGGGTGAGTGCGCCCTGGTTCTGGTGCAGCACTTCGACGGCGTGGCGACCGTACCACAGGCGGTAATCTTCATCCGTCAGAAGGGTCGATACTTCTTTGACGACCGAGTCCGCATCGGTCACGGTAATTAAACCATCGGCCTGCTGCAATTTAGCGCAGATATCTTTGAAGTTAAACGTGTGTGGACCCATCAACACAGGAATGGCGTGGGCTGCCGGCTCGAGCGGGTTATGGCCTCCGCGCTCCACCAGGCTGCCGCCAACAAAGGCGAGGTCAGCAATGCCGTAGAGCAGCATCAGTTCGCCCATCGTATCGCCAATCACCACCTGGGTACTGCCGGAAGGGATCTCTCCGCTGCTGCGCAGGGTGAAGCTGAAGCCGCCTTTCTGCACCATTTCGCGGGCATCTTTAAAACGTTCGGGGTGACGAGGCACCAGAATCAGCAGCAGGTCCGGGAAGGTTTCCAGCAGCTTACGGTGCGCCTGCAGGATAATCGCCTCTTCGCCCTCATGAGTACTGGTCGCTATCCAGACTTGGCGACGCGGAGCCCACTGGCGGCGCAGCGTGATGGCGCGGGCGGCCAGTTCAGGGGTAACGGAAATATCGAATTTCAGGCTGCCGGTCACGGCAAGCTGGTTGCGCTTCAGGCCCAGGGAGATAAAGCGCGCCGCGTCTTCTTCGTTCTGCGCGGCAATCAGCGTGATTTTGCTCAGCAGGCGGCGCATAAATTTGCCCAGCTTGCCGTAGCCTTTCGCCGAGCGCTCTGAAAGGCGCGCGTTGGCAATGACCAGAGGAATTTTACGGGCATGCAGAGCGGAAATCATGTTCGGCCACAGCTCGGTTTCCATCACGATCACCAGCTTCGGGCGAACGGTATTCAGGAAACGATTCATAGCGCAGGGCAGATCGTAAGGGAGGTAGACGTGATGAACGTCTTTGCCAAACGCGGATAACGCGCGCTCTGAGCCGGTTGGCGTCATGGTGGTGACGGTAATCGGCAGAGACGGGTAGCGGTGGCGCAGAGCGCGAACCAGCGGGATCGCCGCCAGCGTTTCACCGACAGAAACGGAATGTAGCAAAATACCGTCCGGGGCGACTTTATTGCGGCAAAAGCCATAGCGTTCAGCCCAGCGTTTACGATACGCAGGCGCTTTACGGCTACGAAGCAACAGTCTCAGCCACACCAGTGGCTGAATGATATAGAGCAGGGCGGTATACAACAATTCCAAGCGATTATCCGTCTTTTTAGTTTCGGCGGGCAAATTCTAAGCATTTAAGCCAGGTAAAGCTATCTCTTATGCCAGATACCGTTTTAAACGGAAGTAGCGTCGGCCCAGGCGCCAGCGCAAACGCGGGCTTTTGGCACTTTTCCAGATAAGCTTCCAGATCCCGGTGTCGAAGAACTCTTTGATAATCATTGTTTTCTTTGTCTCATCCTTCATGTTGTCGAAGGTATGAATGATCCCCAGCCCCTCTTTGGCGATTTGCCAGTGGCAGGCGGTAATATTTTTCACTTTATCCGGGTAACGCTGGTTAATGGCATCAAGCATCTGCAGGATTTTCATGTAGTGGCGCGCGGAGCGGATCAGCGTGTCGTCATTATCCGGCGTATGCGATACCGAGGCAGAGTGAATGTAGTAGTCATAAAAGCGTTCACTGGTGTACTGAACGCGCTCTGCGGCAAGCAGCACCTCGGTGGTCCACGGGATATCCTGATGGCGCAGGCCGGGTTCGAAATGGAAACTGTGTTTACGAATAAAATCGTGGCGATAGATATTAAGCCAGGTCACGTGCAGGAACTTACGTGAATCCAGCGCCATCTTTAACCATGCCGGGCCCGTCATAACGCCCGTTGAGGCGAGTTTATCCTCGGGGAAGATAGGTCGAGACGGTTTCTTATCATTTTCCCAGACGTAGTTGCCGTTGCAGGTGGCGACATCCAGATCCTGCGTGACGGCCATATCCAGCAGACGCTGGTACATGCCAGGTTTGAAGACGTCATCAATATCCGGGAAAGAGAGATACTGACCGGTTGCAACGGCCAGGCCGGTATTTCGCGCAATGGAAACGCCCTGGTTTTGCTGTTCAATCACCTGCATCTGCGGCAGTTTTTCACGCCAGCTTTCGACGATCTGCATCGAGCGGTCAGTTGAGCCATCATTGACAATAATGACTTCCATGCTGTCGATGCGTTGATTCACAAGGCAGGTAAAGAACTGATCCAGAAAAGCTTCGCCGTTATAAACGGCAACCACCACGCTTAACAATGGCGCTGAATTTTGCATAAGAAACCTGATTATTTTTGATTGTCGACCAAAGCAATGTACTGCTGGCAAATGGCATTGATACCGAACGACGCAATCGTTGCATCGCCAACGACCGGCGGGGCGGTATAAATATCTACCAGGGTTTTTGCCAGTGACGCGTCATTTAGCTCTGCCAGCCCGCGCGATAAGGCGCCGGTGAGGATTTCTGCGGGGCCACCCGGACAATTGGTACTGACCGGTGGCGTCTGGCAGATAATGGATTCCACCAGCACATTACCAAAACCTTCGCAGTCAGAACTTAACACTAAGAGGCGTGCCCCTTTAATCCAGGGGTAGGGATTGGAGTCGAAGGGACGGAAAACCGTCTTGTCTTCAATACCCAGGTCGCGGGCAAGCTGTTTGAGCTTTTGAATTTTGGCTTCGGAACCATTGCCCATCATGACAAGCGTAGTGTCGAGCTGGCTCTGTGCGAACGCGCGTAAAAGACGGTCGTGGCGTTTGTGTTCATGGAAGCGGCCGACATGGATGATGTAATCCTTCCCTTGCATCTCGAAGGGGGCATCCGCCAGACGCTGAATTTCAGGGATATCAAAAGGATTGTGGATAACCGCTTTACGCCGGAGTTTCAGAGCCAGGGTCTCGGAAAGGTCTTTCAGCACGGCGCCTGAGACGGCGACAACGTTTCGGTTTTCGTAGGTATGACGAATTTTAAGATGCTTAAACCAGCGCGAAAGCCCGCTGCGATGGCGAAGATAGGAGAAAGAGAACATGCCATGCACGCAGAACCAGACTTTTTCACGCTCCAGCGCGCGGCAGTGCGCCACAATGCGGTCAGTTTTGTGCAGATGAGAGAACACAACGTCAAATTTTCCGCTGCGCTCAGCCCGCTCAATCGCCTGATCCAGCAGGCGGGCTCGGCGTGGGATCTCCGTCAGCTTGCGCCACGGTTTTTTGCAGGTATCCTGAACCACCTGATAATCAATGCCTTCCGGGATGGCGTAATCACACACTTTCCGCAGAGAGAAAAGGGAGACCTGATGCCCCATTTCCGTTAATCCGCTGGAAAGTGTAAGAACTGTTTTTTCAGCTCCCCCACCGGGTAAACCATCAATAATCATTAGGATGCGCATTTTTAATCCAGTAATTTTTGATAAAGCGAAATAAGCTGACTTGACAGTTTTTCGGGGGTGGCGTCTTTTACCCGTTCACGTGCCGCTTGCCCCATCGTGTTATTTTTCCCCAGAGAAGGAGTGGCTGTAATTGCCTCCTTCAATGTGTTGATATCCAGGGCGTCACAATAAAATCCGTTCTGGCCTTGCTGAATAAATTCAGCGCCTCCGCAACTCTCTGAAGTAATGACGGGCAAGCCGCAGGCCATCGCTTCAAGAATGACGTTTGGAAAGGGATCATACAGCGTTGGCAACAGTAAACCATCGGATAGCTGATAAAAAGGCAGCGTTTCTTTCTGCATCCCCAGGAAACGGATTTGCCCTTCGCAGCCCAATGAACGGGCGAGGTCACGATAACGATGTTCTGCTTTATCCTGTCCAACCACAATCAGCCAGGCTGAAGTTCCTGCGATAGCGCGTATGGCGCTGGCCAATCCTTTTCGTTCAAATCCCGATCCTACAAAACAGAACACCACGGCATCGGCTGGCAAACCAAATTGCTGACGCAGCGCGGCACGCTGTGCTTCCTGGGCTGGAACGAAGCGGCTGGAATCAATTGAATTATAAATCACATGTATCTTTTTTGCGTCAATATCAAAGTCTTCGACGATTTCGCGTTTGATCATCTCCGCATTACAGATAACCGCTTTCAGCTCTGGCGCCTGGTACATTTCACGCTCGGCGTGCATCACGTAGCGGTGATAGCGGTCGACCATCAGCATTTTCGCGCGCCAGGCGGGCAGGATGCGCGCACGCTGTAGCAGCCAGCGGCGATGAACGCCATCGCCAGCGCGGTAGATATCACAGCCCGGAATCCGCTCGTGGCTTTGCACAATATCAAACTGCTGTTGCTGCCACAGCGCGCGGGCAGCATGGGCAAACCCGCGTTCGCGGCTAATTCGGCCCCATTTGCGCGGGTCGCAAATATGGATATGCCAGTCGTCCTGTCTCTCGCCCTGCCATTCACGCGTAATGACGTTGAGTTCAAGATTCTGATTGCTCAGCGCGGTGAGCGCACGTGAAACGAAGCGCTCCGCTCCGCCATCAGGGCGATACTTTTGGCGAACAATCGCCAGACGATGGTGTTTCATGACAAATATCTCCTTGCTGCGGAGACGACAGCATCAACAGGAATGGCGTCGAGATAGCGTTCTTTCGTTTTGGTATCAATAGCGTCGGGATCGGGAAGGGGACCGTAGTCGCCAGCCCAGATGACTTCACCGTTGACCTGCCATGGAGACCAAAACGTCAGTTTGGAAGGGCCAAACAGCGCCACGCAGGGCGTCTGCAGCGCGGCGGCCATATGCATCGGAACGGAGTCAACGCCAATAAAAAGACACGCGTGGTCGATGAGTGAGGCCAGCTGGCGCAACGTTAGCTGTCCCGCCAGCGAGACGACCCCCGTTTTCGGTGAGGCGGCGAGTATGCGATCTATCATCGCCAGCTCTTTTTTATCCGGCCCGGCCGTGAGTACAACGGTATGCCCATCCTGCTGCAGCGCGGTGATGGTTTGCGCCATTTTGCTTTCATCCCAGCATTTGAAGAACCAGCGTGATGTCGGCTGAATGACGATGTAGTTATCGCCCACACCTTTTTGCACCAGCTGCTGGCGGGCGTGGCGCCAGTCTTCTGCGCTGTAGGCCATGGTAACAGTTGGCTCAGGCGCGACCTGTAATGGTGACAGAATGGAGAGATTTTGTTCGACGGTGTGCAGGGATTTGTGATTTGCAACAGAGACTAAATCGCTATGACAGAAACGCCAGAATGGATTGTTGCGTTTGTTAAAGGCGAATCCGAGGCGAACCGGCGCACCAGTGAAACGGGTGACGATAGCGCTACGCCACTGATCGGCAAGATTTATCACCAGATGATAATGTTGCTTTCGTAACGCGCAGAGCAGCTGCCATTCCTTTTGAAGGTGCTTTAGCGTGCCCAGCTGCTTCCATTTACGATCGATTCCATAAATAGTGCCAATCGTCGGGTGCGCGGCGAGCATATCGCGCGTTTCTTCATACAACAGCACGTCAATTTGCGCTTGTGGCCATTTTTGACGTAATGAATCAATGACGGGGGTGGTCAATAACATATCGCCATGATGGCGGAGTTTGATCAGTAGAATGCGCAAATCAGGCGTGTCAGGTAAGTTATTCATCATCATCTTATCGGCGTTGTACTGTTGGCAATTCTAATAGACCTGGTAGCGACTTGCACTCTTTCTCCATAATCTCAGGAATTTCCCAGGGAGGCTTTACTCAGGCTTTGGTGAGTGCGTAACATAGCGCTAACTTCCCTGTCATGCGGACTCATTATGAAAAAACCAGCGTTTATCATCACGATCGATACTGAGGGCGATAATCTCTGGCAGAATCACCGCGTCATTAAAACGGAAAATGCGCGCTATCTGGCCCGGTTCCAGGCCCTTTGTGAGCGTTTTGGTTTTAAGCCCGTATGGCTGACAAACTATGAGATGGCAATCGAGCCCGTTTTCATTGAATTCGCAAGGGACGCGATCGCTCGCGGTCAGGGGGAGGTGGGAATGCACCTTCACGCATGGAATAGCCCACCTGAGCACGATCTCACGGGAGATGACTGGCGCTGGCAACCGTATCTGATTGAATTTTCAGACGAGGTGATGCGTGAGAAAGTGCTGTTCATGACCCGTCTGCTGGAAGAGACATTCCAGACCAAAATGCTGAGCCACCGCGCCGGGCGTTGGGCATTTGATAGCCGCTATGCAAAATTGCTCGTTGAAGTGGGTTACCAGGTTGATTGCTCCGTGACGCCACGCGTGAACTGGCGCAACGCGAAAGGCGCTCCGCAGGGCAATGGCGGAACGGATTATCAGCATTTCCCCGACCACGCCTATTTTATGGATTTAGATACTATTTCCCGGGCGGGAAATAGCCCCTTACTCGAAGTGCCGATGAGCATTCAGTATAAACATCCGGCCTGGTTGAATACGATCAAACAGGGATACGATCGGCTTCGCGGTAAATATCGCTCGCCTTCCGTGAACTGGCTACGACCGACCGGTGGCAATGCGTCGCAGATGATTCAGGTCGCGCAGCAATGCCTGTCGCAGGGACAGGATTATGTGGAGTTTATGCTTCACTCGTCTGAATTTATGCCAGGCGGAAGTCCGACCTTTAAAGATGAGGCGGCGATTGAAGGGTTATATCAGGATTTAGAAGCGCTTTTTAGCTGGCTATCCGATAAGACGGTGGGGATGACGCTGGCGGAGTTTTATCAATACAAGAAAAAATAATGCCCGGCTGGCGGGCATTATCTCTTATTGATGTTGTCTGGTTTGCGATAAACGAGTACTCAATGCAAACAGAGTAACAAAGAATATTAGGGCTTCTGAGCTCAATAAAATGACGTCTGTCAGGCCATAGAGTAATAAAAGAAGCATCGTTGTCAGCAGCAGGCCATTTCGGTTTTTAAGCGCGTAAGCGATCATCGAAACGAAGAAAAAGAGTAATATCGCCAGACCCGGAAGCCCTTGCAGAGAGTATTTTTCGATAAATTCATTGTGTAAGTGTATTTTTAAATAGCCAAGTGCAGTGATTAGATTAGGATGTCCATCATTAATATAATGTTGCGTCCAGAAATACCTTTCTTCTAATGATTGCCCTAGTGGATGTGCAAGCCCGTTTTTAATACCTACATTCCACATGGTAAAACGAGAGCCAAGTGAGGTGCCGTCTACTCCGCTTTCATATTTCTCAAGCTCAGCCTGTACTTGCATAATCTTGGGTGAAATTAATGGTTTGTAACTAACGACAACTACACCTGCCACAATACATAAAAAAATCAGCGTTGATTTCAGATGAATTCTTCTGAAGTGGTAGAGCGTGAGTACAATCGCAAGGAGCAAATATAATCCCATTGCAGCACGCGTCCCCGTTAAAAGAATAACGAAGTAAGATATTAAGATGGTAAGACCCGCGACTATATACAGTTTTCTGTTTTTTTGAAGATAAAGGCTGTATACCAGCGCCAGTGACAGTACGGAGTAAACATAGGCAGACACGGTGGCGCGATTGATGGCCATCTCTATACGTGCCATACCCTGCGTCGCCTGCCATAAGCCATATCCCGTGGCGAGGACAAACCCTGTACTTGCCGCGTACAGGAAGTACTTCTGGAAAGCGCTTTTATCGACGTAAGTTTTAAACCGGTCAAGATAGAAAACGAGAATGCTCGCTAATATCAGTTTTTTACTGGCACCCAGATAATCGCTGTAAGCGTTTAAACCTTCGCTATGGTATTCGTACACCATATACCAGACAAGATTGAGTAGCCCAATCAGCAATATGGGGAGCGCGATTGAAAAGGGGCGCAGGGTGATTTTTTTATATTCGCAAGCTAAGCCGATAATGCTGGCATAAACCGCAATATAGAAAAATTCGCGTTGTTTACCTGAGCTCAGCAGCGCCAGTGCAAACGAAATGAGGCTCAAAATCAGCGTCAGCTGATAGAGCCGCAGTTTTACTTTTTCCATAATGCCTCAATGACCCTTTTTTTGTAGCTGAAACGTACATCTCTGGAGAAGAAAAAAGAGAAAGAATAAAGTGCATTTACCCGCGCCTTAACCAGTTTGAGCTGCAGGTCGGTCAGATATTGTCGGTGATTACTGTAAATATCAAACCAGTGGCAATTAATAAGATGCTTAAATGATTGCGGGAATGTATTTTCCATCTGTAGCGTACATTCAATCAGCGTGGCGATTTTACTGGCGTCAAGACGGCTCGACAAACTGTCGCTGCGTTTGATGTAAAAATAGTGTCCCTGACGCTGAAAGAAGATTTTACGCGATTGCCTCAGCATGCCGGGAAATACCGCAAAATCTTCATAGCAGACCATAGACGGGATCGGGTTGCTTGCATACAGCTTGCGGTGGATGAATTGCCCGATGAGATGCGCCTGAAAATCTTTGTGCTGCAGGAAACGCTTTATTGCATCATTTTGCGATAATGAGACGGGCGTGAATCCCTGCCATGCGGAGGTGATTTTCCGCATATCGCGTATTTCCAGCAGGCGCGTCAGCAACATATCAGGACGCTCTGCTTTCAGGAAGGCGACGGCATCCCGGATGCTACCCGGCTTTAACAGATCGTCGCTATCAAGCATCGTGATGTAATCGCCTGACGCCAGCGAGACTGCGCTGTTTCGAACATGCCCTACGTTACGGTACTCAACGTATTGGCATTGCGCATGCGGAAGCTTTGGCAACCACGCCTCAATAATATCCTGTGTGGAATCGTTGGAACTGTCATTAATGATAATAACTTCTACATCATCGCCTGCATTCTCAATCGCGTTTTGCAGACTTTCCAGTGTGGCGTGAAGCGTGTTTTCGGCATTATGTGCGGCAATAATGATGCTGAGAAAAGCCATATTAATTAGTTTCCCTGAGCATCAAAGGCAGATTTTGCTGTTGGTAGCCCGCAAATGAAATGTTTGAGTTCGTCCAGCGATTCATCTGTTACCGCGAAGAGTTCTTCCCGGCCTTGCGAGAAATAATAACGAGTTTCAAAAACATACGAGCAAATATTGTCATCGTTGCCAATCAGCAACACGTTGCCAAGCGGGCGCTGCTCGTAGTGACAGCACGGACCGAACAGTAAGACGACCGGCACGCCAACCGCATCGGCGATGTAGACATTCCCCGAGTCGGAGGCGATATAACAATCCATTTTAGAAATTGCCCACGGAAGCTCTTCAAGCGAGATCTTGCCAATCAGATTAATAAAGTTGGGCAGTTCACCGTAAGCGCGGGTGATGTCATCCATCCAGGACTGTTCATTCGGGGCGCCAAAGACATAAAACTCGCAGGGCAGGTCGGCGAGACGATCGGCAATTTGCTTCCAGATGACAGGCGGAACGGTTTTGGCTTTATTCCCGGCGGCGATACTGATGCCAATGCGGACCGCGCCGGGTTTATCAAGGATCGCCGGATAAGTCGCGGGTTTAAACAGTGGCTTTGTGGCGTGCTTTGGAGAGTCTTGCCAGGTCAGAGCGCGGTCGGCCAGCTTAAGATAGTTAGTGACTGTTAACGTTTTTCTACCGTGGTCAACCGTACCATCGGCCGTTGAATAGAAAATCCCGTGATACCACCTGCGCGTGTAAGTGCTTAAGAATTGCTTGTTTTTGGCATTACAAACGGAGGCGAAAAAAAGATTCACACTGTTAGGCTGCAGAAGGTAGACGTTGTCATAGCGGTTCATGATCCTGCAGGCGAAACAGAGCTTACGCCACAGGTTACGCTTATGCTGCTCAATAAAATAAATCTCTTCGACCGTCTCGTCGTGCTTCGCCAGCGCACCCACGCTGCGGCTGATGAGCACGTCGCTTTTTTGTAGCCAGGCCAGAAGAGGCGTTGCATTAACAAAATCACCGATTTTGGCTGTCTGAATGACCAGGTTTTTCCCTGTCTCTTTGCGCAACAGCTTCCGGATAAGCTTCACCGGAAAGAGTAAAATCAGCAGAAATACGTAACTCATGGGTTAAATATCCCTGTTGGAAAGCCAACGGCTGCCCTGTAAAAATGAAAAAATCGCATCTGCGCTGATATCCTTCGTTTGCTGAGTCGGGCTGACCATCTGATGCTGGTTTTTGCCATAGCCCCCGATCAGGCCGGGATCGGTCGGGCCAAAAAGGGTGATATTTGGGCGATCCAGCGCCGCGGTTAAATGGCTTAAACCCGTATCCACGGAAACAACGGCGTTAGCGCCTGCCAGCTCTGCGGCAACCTGCGCCAGCGTGAGTTTGGGTAACACCTCGACGTGGGAAAAGCCTGCTGCCAGACGCGCCGCACGCTGCCGCTCATGCTCAGCGCCCCACGGGAGTTTAATATGGATACCGGAGGGTTGCATTAGTTCAATCAGCCTGCGCCAGTGTGTTTCCGGCCAGTGCTTATCGTCGCGCGTTGTGGCATGCAGAAAGACAAGATAAGGCTGAGCACAGGGATCTGTATTGCGCAAAAAGTGCTGTGCAATGGCGTAGTCGCCCTGCGCTTCCGGTTTCGCATAGCCGAGGCTTTTCGCAAACAGCTCGCGGGTGCGTTCTACGGCGTGCTGCTGCTTTGTGATGTGGTGGCGGCGGTTATAGAACAGACTCGCCAGCGGTTCGCGGGCGGTGTGCCAGTCCATGCCGTGCTTTACGCCGTGCGCCAGACGCGTGACCAGCGCCGCGCTTTTCACCAGCCCTTGCGCGTCGATAATCGCGTCGTAACGCTGCGCCTGCACCGTTTCACGGAAGGCTTTACGCTCGGCTTTAATCGGCGCGGAGAACCACGCTTTGCGCCAGCGGCGAATCGCGACCGGGATCACGCGGTCAACCGCTTCATGCCAGGTGGGGATCTGCGCGAAGCCTTCTTCTACCACCCAGTCAAAACGGATGCCGGGAATGGCCCGCATGGCGTCCGTCAGCGACGGTAGCGTATGCAGAACATCACCCATTGAGGAGGTTTTAACGATCAATACCCGCATCCGTTATCCTTCTTCGCTCAACAACAGTTCGTTGAGCTCTTCGAGAACGCGCTGCGGCGTTATGTCGATCAGGCTCTGATGGTAACCTTCTGCCGCATCGCCTTTGCGGACTTTGTGATAGCCGGTAATGAGACGAATAACGCGCGCCTTGTGTGACAGCGGCGGCGTGAAGTCCGGGCTGCTTGGGCCATACAGCGCAACCAGCGGACGTTCCAGCGCGGCGGCGACGTGCATCAGGCCAGAGTCATTGCTGACCACGGCCTTACAGGCGGCAATCAGGATAACGGCCTGCTCAAGCTGCGTTTCTCCAGCCAGGTTGCGGCACCAGGCCTGTTGCTCGGTGCTCAGCGTGGCGAGAATTTCGTTGCCCGCCTCGTGATCTTTCGCCGAGCCAAACAGCACAATCTGGTAGCCTTCGTCGATCAGCTGTTTCGCCAGTTCGGCGTAGTGGTAGTGCGGCCAGCGTTTTGCCGGGCCAAATTCTGCGCCGGGGCAGAAGCCAATCATTGGGCGTTCGGACGAAAGACCAAACGCGCTGCAGGTCTGAGATTTTTCACCATCGTTAACCTGAAGCTGGGGCCACAGCAGCGGCTGCGGCAGGTCTTTCGCGCTGCGCATCACCCCTTTGTCGTAGGCCAGCGCCACGTAGCGCTCCACCATCAGCGGCCATGCCTCTTTATCCAGCACGCGCGCATCGTTCAGCAGGCCGTAGCGCATTTCACCGCGCCAGCCGGTGCGATGTGGGATGCCCGCAAAGAAAGGTACGAGGGCGGATTTAAAGGAGTTGGGCAGGACGTACGCGCGGTCATAGCGCTTCTCGCGCAGGCTATGGCCGAGCTTGCGGCGCTCGCCGATTTCCAGCGCCCCGTGGCCGAGCGGCATCGGGATCGCCTCGTTTACTTCCGGCATACGCGATAACAGCGGACGGCACCATGCGGGTGCCATCACGTCGATTATCGCCTGGGGATAACGCGCCTTGAGCGTGCGATAGAGACTTTGCGACATCATCATGTCGCCCACCCATGACGGGCCGATCACCAGAATTCTCATACTTACGCGTCGCGGTTCAGCCAGGCCATATATTCCGTTACGCCTTCGGCAACGGTCTTGAACGGCTTGTCATAACCCGCTGCGCGCAGGTTGGTCAGGTCGGCCTGCGTGAACGCCTGGTAGCGGCCTTTCAGCTTATCCGGGAACGGAATGTACTCGATGCTGCCTTTCTTATGGTATGCCAGCGTTGCGTCAGCCACCGCCTGGAAGGATTCCGCGCGGCCCGTGCCCAGGTTGAAAATGCCGGAGACGCCGTTTTCCAGGAACCACAGGTTTACGGCTGCAACGTCGCCTACGTAGACGAAGTCACGCTTGAAGCCGTCGCTGCCTTCGAACAGTTTCGGGCTTTCACCGTTATTCAGCTGGGTGTTCAGGTGGAACGCTACGCTCGCCATGCTGCCCTTGTGCCCTTCGCGCGGCCCGTAAACGTTGAAGTAGCGGAAGCCGACAATCTGCGAGTTCGCTTCCGGCAGGATCTGACGTACGTACTCGTCAAACAGGAACTTGGAGTAGCCGTAGACGTTCAGCGGCTGCTCGTATTCGCGGGATTCGATAAAGTCCGAGGTGCGCCCGCCGTAGGTTGCCGCGGAAGAGGCATACAGGAACGGAATTTCACGCTCCAGGCAGTAGTGCAGGATCTCTTTAGAGTACTGATAGTTGTTATCCATCATGTACTTGCCGTCCCACTCGGTGGTGGAAGAGCACGCACCTTCGTGGAAGATGGCTTCGATCTCGCCGAACTCTTCACCCGCCATAATCTGGATAAGGAAGTCTTCTTTATCCATGTAGTCAGCGATGTTCAGATCCACCAGGTTAACGAACTTGGTGCCGTCTTTCAGGTTGTCCACCACCAGAATGTCGGTGATGCCCTTATCATTGAGAGCCTTGATAATGTTGCTGCCGATAAAGCCCGCGCCGCCGGTAACGATGATCATAACTGTAACCTTTGAAGTGTTGAGCCCGGGGACAATCCCGGACGCTAATATTCATATCATATCATCACAATGCCCGGTCTTCAGCCATTCACCGATATGCAGCAGGGGTACACGTGATTTATGCTGCAAAAACGAGAAGAGATACGGCGTCATCTCGTCATGAACTATAGGTTTGGGTAATATGTGCCAAAATTTGCCGAGTCTGGAGAATTGCAATGCGTGGTGATTTTTACAAACAGTTAAACAGCGACCTCGACACCGCACGTGCGGAAGGGTTGTTCAAAGAAGAGCGTATTATCACGTCTGCCCAGCAGGCGGACATCACCGTTGCCGACGGCAGCCATGTGATCAACTTTTGCGCGAACAACTACTTAGGTCTTGCGAATCACCCTGAGCTGATTGCCGCCGCGAAAAATGGCATGGATACCCACGGCTTCGGCATGGCCTCCGTGCGCTTCATCTGCGGCACCCAGGATAGCCACAAGCAGCTTGAGCAAAAGCTGGCAAACTTTCTCGGAATGGAAGACGCGATTCTGTACTCCTCCTGCTTCGACGCCAACGGCGGTCTGTTTGAAACCTTGCTCGGCGCAGAAGATGCGATTATCTCCGACGCCCTGAACCACGCCTCCATCATCGACGGTGTTCGCCTGTGTAAAGCGAAGCGTTTCCGCTACGCCAACAACGACATGGTTGAGCTGGAAGCGCGGCTCAAAGAGGCACGCGACGCGGGTGCCCGCCATGTACTGATCGCGACCGACGGCGTGTTCTCCATGGACGGCGTGATCGCCAACCTGAAAGGCGTGTGCGACCTGGCGGATAAATACGACGCGCTGGTGATGGTCGATGACTCCCACGCGGTCGGTTTTGTCGGCGAAAACGGCCGCGGCTCCCACGAATACTGTGACGTGATGGGCCGCGTGGACATCATCACCGGTACGCTGGGCAAAGCGCTCGGCGGCGCGTCCGGCGGTTATACCGCTGCGCGTAAAGAGGTGGTTGAGTGGCTGCGTCAGCGCTCCCGCCCGTACCTGTTCTCCAACTCCCTGGCGCCAGCCATTGTGGCCGCCTCCATCAAAGTGCTGGAGATGGTGGAGTCCGGCGCCGAGCTGCGCGACCGACTGTGGGCAAACGCCCGTCTGTTCCGCGAAAAAATGAGCGCCGCAGGGTTCACCCTGGCCGGCGCTGACCACGCGATCATTCCGGTGATGCTGGGCGACGCAGTTGTGGCGCAGCAGTTTGCCCGTGAGCTGCAGAAAGAAGGGATTTACGTCACCGGGTTCTTCTTCCCGGTGGTACCAAAAGGTCAGGCGCGTATCCGCACCCAGATGTCTGCGGCGCATTCGCCTGAACAAATTGAGCGTGCGGTGGAAGCCTTTACCCGCATCGGCAAACAGCTGGGCGTAATTGCCTGAGGACGTGTGATGAAAGCGTTATCCAAACTGAAAGCGGAAGAAGGGATTTGGATGACCGACGTGCCGGAGCCGGAAGTCGGTCATAACGATCTGCTGATCAAAATTCGTAAAACCGCCATCTGCGGTACTGACGTTCACATCTACAACTGGGATCAGTGGTCGCAAAAAACCATTCCTGTCCCAATGGTTGTCGGTCACGAATATGTTGGTGAAGTGGTCGGCATCGGCCAGGAAGTCAAAGGCTTTAGCATTGGCGATCGCGTCTCTGGTGAAGGCCATATTACCTGCGGTCACTGCCGTAACTGTCGCGGTGGCCGTACGCACCTGTGCCGCAACACCGTCGGCGTGGGCGTAAACCGTCCGGGCTGCTTCGCGGAATACCTGGTGATCCCGGCGTTTAACGCCTTCAAAATCCCGGACAATATCTCTGACGATCTGGCCTCCATCTTCGACCCGTTCGGCAATGCGGTACACACCGCGCTCTCCTTCGACCTGGTCGGTGAAGACGTGCTGGTTTCCGGCGCCGGCCCAATCGGCATTATGGCGGCAGCCGTGGCGAAGCACGTGGGTGCGCGCAACGTGGTGATCACCGACGTGAATGAATACCGCCTGTCGCTGGCGCGCAAAATGGGCGTCACCCGCGCGGTGGATGTCTCGAAAGAGAGCCTGACCGACGTGATGGAAGAGTTGGGTATGACCGAAGGCTTTGACGTGGGTCTGGAGATGTCCGGCGCGCCACCGGCGTTCCGCACCATGCTGGATACCATGAACCACGGTGGCCGTATCGCGATGCTGGGCATTCCGCCGTCAGATATGTCCATCGACTGGAATAAAGTCATCTTCAAAGGGCTGTTCATCAAAGGCATCTATGGCCGCGAGATGTTCGAAACCTGGTACAAGATGGCAGCGCTGATCCAGTCCGGCCTTGATCTGTCCCCGATTATCACTCACCGTTTCTCCATCGATGAGTTCCAGCAGGGCTTCGACGCGATGCGTTCCGGCCAGTCAGGGAAAGTGATCCTGAGCTGGGATAAGTAAACAAAAAGGGGCCTCAGGCCCCTATTTTACTGATTCTTTTTCTCTTCGTCCGTCAGGTAGCGCACCTTGCGGGTATAGTCCTGCCCTTTGAACAGCAATTTGTTATCCGGCGATTCCAGATATTTCTGCCATTCGGAAAGCGGGAAACCCCCGTGCGCGCCAATCACCTCTTTCGGCACAACGGCTTCCTGTCCGCCGATCTTCTTGGATACCGGCCAGTTCATCCAGTCGCCCAGGTTAACCGTTTTAACATCCAGCATGTCCAGCAGCGCAGCGAGCGGCAGCTGATCGGTCGGCGGCTGGGTATCGTCCATCAGCTCCCAGGTATCCTGGAACAGCGTCAGCCACAGCGGGCAGATGCGACGCCAGGTCTTTTTGGTTGCGGCAAGAAACGCGCCGTTAACGTGATCGACCAGATACGGGCGCACCGTTTCTTTGTAATATGCCGGCACTTTTTCTGCGGGGGCGCCGTCCAGCTTGGCGATCATTTTGCCCTGACGGAAGCTGGAGTAGATGTGCATATCGGCCATGTTGATCTGGGGCATCTTCAGCAGGTTGAGATCGGAGTCGATCATCAATACGCCTTCTCCGCGCGCCTGAAGCGGAGCGTTAAGCTTCACCAGACGGCTGAGGTAGATTTGCTTATAGCGGTACCCCTCTTCACGTTTTGGCAGCGTGAGGGTCACAACGCGGGTTTTTGGCGGCAGTTCGCCGAAAGCGGATTCAGGCTGATCGCTGACGATAACAATCTCGCTGACGTCGGTGGCGTAACGCTCTGCAAAGGTCGCTGATAATAACGCCTCTTCGACAAAATCCGCGCCCGTACAAGGGATCACGATGGAATCAACCGCAACGAGATCGCGCGTGACCGGAAGGGAAGCGTACGGAATGTTATGACGCCCGGTAATGTGGCGGTAGCGAGCATTCAGGAATTTAAACATGTTCTTCTCGTTTGGTTATTGCGCGCCAAGAACGGCCTCGACACCGTTAACATAGCTTTCAATGGCATACACGTTGCAGACATTCTGGTGCGCGGCTGCGGCGAGCCGGGCGCGCAGAGCAGGATCCTGCCAGATATTATCCAGATGTTGAGCAAGTTGCGACACATCGCTCCACGGGAACAGCAGCCCGGTCGACTCATGGTCGATCAATTCTGCCGTGCCGGTTACCTTTGAGCCAATCACCGGGATGTTCAGCAGCATTGCCTCCAGCACGACGCGGGGCAAACCTTCGCTCTTCGAAGCCAGAATAAACGCGTCAAAGGTGGCGAGATAGTCAAAAGGCGTGTTCTGGAAACCGGTAAAAATGACGTGCTCAGCAATCCCCAGCGCGTCAGCCTGCGCCGTCAGCGCGCCGCGTTCAGCCCCTTCACCGACCAGCACCATCTTCCATTTTGCCTGCGGATGCTTCTGGCTGAACTGGGCCAGCGCCTCCAGAGTATGGTGGTTGGACTTGCGAGGGATAAGCGACCCAATGCTGCCGAACACAAAGGTGTCGTCATCGATGTTCAGACGCTGGCGCATGGCGCGTCGGTCGGGCAAAGGCTGGTGGATGTCGATGGCGTTGTTGACCGTGGTACACAGCTCGGGCCGGACTCCATGCTGAAGAAGCACGCGTTCAACGCCGTGCGAGACGGCGATGATTTTTGTGGCGTGGGCATTCACCAGCTTCACCAGCGGCGGGGTCAATACAGGTTCAATGCGACAGTGCTGAATCAACCGCGCCTGCAGTTTCGCTGCCGCGAGATAGCCTTCCTCATTTGAGCCGGGTTGGTTATTCATATAGAGCGTATCGAAACCGCCCTGCGTGAAAAGCGTCTCGATTTTGCTGACGTTAGGCCTGATTCGCCACAGGATATCCACGTAACGAGTCAATGCCTTACGGGCGCCGCGTGAGAAAAACAGCAGGCTACGTCCCGCTTCCTTCAGTAATTTGGCCCAGAGCGGCTGCTGACGCTGAGGGATCACGATGAGCGGGATCCCGACGCTGTTGAGCACCTGACCAATCGTCTCACCTTCAGCGCGGCTATAATCACTGTAAAAACAACACGTAATATCGAATTTATCGCGATTGATCCGCTTCAGGAGCTCAAGCATACTGTTGGTGCCTCCCCCCCATTCTTTACCCGTATCCAGGAGGAGAATTTTACTTTTGTGCGGCATGTCTGAATCCGTGTGCTACCCTTCATCTGACTGCATTATAAAGAATCTGTTGAAATAAAATAGATTTTTCTCTATTTTATTGCGCTTCAGAATTAGACAAAACGTCATACGTGCTTATTTGAAAAGTGTGATTCAGGACTTTAATCATCTCTACTCATTTATATAGTATTAATCATATTCATTTATGCTGCTGTTGAGAGTGGAAACATGTTTAAAATAACGATCTGCTTATTAACGTTTAATTCTGAAAGATTATTGCACGATGTTATTCCGCCTCTTTTAAAAATAGCGGATGAGATCGTCGTTGTAGATTCAGGCAGTACGGACAAAACACGTTTTATTTGTGAGAGCTATGGACTGCTCTCTGTCTATAAAAAATTTGGCTGGCATGGCGAGCAGATGAATCATGCCATATCCTTAGCCAGCAATGACTGGGTCCTGTGCATCGACAGTGATGAAATTCTTGACCAGGAAACAGTTGATGCTATTTCAGCGTTAAAAGCAGGTGATGAGCCTGACCCCGGAACGGCATGGCGAATATGCCGCCACTGGTTTGTTCTGGGTAAAGAAGTCCGGACGATCTATCCTGTTTCATCCCCTGATTACCCTGTACGTCTTTTTAACCGTAAACAGTCCCGATTTAATAACAGACCGGTAGACGATCAGGTGGAAGGTTTTCTCCGTTGTGAATGTATTCCGGGCTATGTAAAACATGATACGTTTCCCACTCTGCATGAGCTTTTTAACAAATTAAATTGTTATACAACCCGTCTGGTACAATATCATAAAATACGCCCCTCTATCGGGCGCGGTATCATCAGTGCCATCGGGGCTTTTTTTAAATGGTATTTGTTTAGCGGCGCCTGGCGTCAGGGTAAAGTGGGGGTGGCGACAGGACTGTATGCCACAGCCTACAGCTTTTTGAAGTATTTCAAATCCTGGTATTTGCATCAGGAGAAAAAAGAGCCCGTTGCGAATGAGCAGACGGGCTCTCAGATTGCGAAATAAGCGTCAGGCTTTCTTGCCCCATCCCTGCCACTGCTGCTGGACGTATTTCACCAGCGTACTGTTACTGATGCTGTCTCCGATGACAGAGAAGACGCGGGTCGCGTAGACCGGTTCTAGCGGCTGCTTCGGTACACAGCGCTTCACGCCGCGGAACGGGTTACGCGGTGCCGTCGGGACGGGCTGCGCAGAATTCGGCGTAGAGGTATCCACCTGCGGCTCGTTCAGCAGATCGCTCGGGCGTACCAGGGTGATATCGGCGGGTAAGGTCGGCAGCATTTGCTGCAAAACGCGAACGGTAGACGGATGCGGGTGCCCGATGGCAATCGCCGAACCGTTACGGCGCGCCAGCTGTACCGCGCGGTTGAACTGCACGCGGATATCCGCTTCGTTCTGGGAGTCGTCCAGGAAGACTTTACGCTTAATGACCTTCACACCCGTACCCTGAGCGGCACGCATCGCCTGGCTGTTGCCAATGGTCATGCTGTCGAGGAAATAGAGATTGTAACGCTCCAGCGCCTGCATCACCTTCAGCATACCGTACAGGCTGGAGGTCATCGCGCTACCCATATGGTTGTTCAGACCCACGGCATACGGCACCTTGTTGTAGGCGTCGCGGATGATGCGTTCGATCTCATCGCTGCTCATATCCGGGCGCAGGGTGTCTTTTTCCAGCGGCTGCTTGCTGAGCGGTGCCATCGGAAGATGGATGAGGACCTGGTGGCCGCTATTGTGCGCTTTGGTCGCCATTTCATGCGCGTGAGGCGCATTCGGCAGGACGGCGACGGAGATGGCTGACGGCATCGCCAGCACCTGATTTTCATAGTGTGGTCGATAACCGAAGTCATCAATCACGATGGCGAGTTTACCTGCATATACCGGTGCAGCCAGCGCCAGTGCGCTGACGACGGAGAGAACCATTCGACGAAATTGAAGCAAAACTTATCTTCCCAACCACGGCTGTGGATTGACCGCCTGACCCTGACGACGAATTTCGAAATAGAGTGACGGGCGGCCCTGACCGCCACTGCTGCCCACAAGGGCGATGGGTTGGCCGGCGCGCACCTGGGTGCCGACGCTGACCAGCGCGCTCTGGTTGTAGCCGTAAAGACTCATGTCGCCTTTACCATGCTCGACCACCACCACCAGCCCGTAACCCTGCAGCCAGTCGGCCAGGATCACGCGGCCATCGGCGATGGCTTTCACTTCGCTACCTTCAGACGCACCGATAACGATCCCTTTCCAACGTAGCTCACCCTGCAGCTGTTCGCCATAGCGATGCAGAATAGTGCCGCGAACGGGCCAGTAGGCCTGACCGCGCGGGGAACCCAGACCGCCGGTACGCGACATCAGGGAGCGTTCGCTTTCGCTTGGCTTGTAGGTGGTCCCTTTGCGGGAGGCTTCCTGCTGCTTGTCGCGAACCGCCTGCGCCTCGCGGGCCTCTTTTTCGGCGCGCGCCTTCGCTGCGGCTTCCGCACGGGCAATGCTGTTACGCAGTTTTGATTCGTTGGCGCGCATTTCGCTCAGCTGGCTCTGTCCTGCCTGAATGGAGGACTCAAGACCCGACAGCGTTTTCTTGCGTTCGTTACGGGCCTGCTCAAGTTTCGCCTGCTGCGCTTTTTGTTCGTAGAGCAACGTCTGCTGCTGGCTCTGCTTCTCTTCCAGCTCCGCTTTTTGGGTGGAAACCTCTTCACGCGTCTGCTTCAGCTGTGCAATGGTCTCCTGACGCGCCTGGTTCAGATAGCCGAAATAGGCCTGCAGACGCTGGCCGCGCTGGCTCTCTTCACCGCTGAGGATCAGCTGGAGTCCGGTATGCTCACCCTGGCGGAATGCGGCATCCAACTGTGCTGCGAGGTTGCGCTCCTGCGCATCACGCTGGCGCTCCAGTTTGGCAATCGACGCATTCATCTCGTCGATCTGTTTGTTCAACTGGGTGAGGGTGTTTTGCGTTTCACGGAGTTTACGTGCGGCAGCGGAGATGGCCTCTTCCTGCTGCTTAAGCTGGGCGAGCAGGGTGGCGCGCTGCTGTTGCTGCTGGCGTACCGCACGCTCTTTGGCGGCGATATCGGCCTGAATGGATTTCAGCTGGTCGCGGTCATCCGCGTGGGCGGATGCGGCGCACAGCAATACGCCAGCGCTGAGTGCGCTGGCGCAAAGCAGAGGTCTGACTGATAGCCTAAGCGGCTTCACGACCCATGTGATTGAAAAAATCGCCTTTCCCCTCATGGGGAGCGATTATTCCACGATGAACAGCGGCTTACCAGTCATCTCTTCAGGGATCGGCATACCCATCAGCGACAACATGGTTGGCGCGATGTCGGAAAGCTTACCGCCTTCTACTGCTTTCACTGATTTATCACCCACATAAATCAGCGGAACAGGCAGGTTGGTATGGGCGGTGTGCGCCTGACCGGTTGCCGGGTCACGCATCTGCTCGGCGTTACCGTGATCGGCGGTGATCAGCAGCTGGCCGCCAACGGACTCAACCGCTTTCGCAACCTGCTCAACGCAGTGGTCCAGCGCTTCAACCGCCTTCACTGCCGCTTCCATTACGCCGGTATGGCCGACCATGTCGCCGTTCGGGTAGTTACAGATGATGGTGTCGTACTTGCCGCTTTCGATGGCCGCGACCAGTTTTTCAGTCAATTCCGCAGAGCTCATCTCTGGCTGCAGATCGTAAGTCGCGACTTTCGGCGAGTTGATCAGAATGCGCTCTTCGCCTTTGAACGGCTCTTCAACGCCGCCGTTAAAGAAGAAGGTCACGTGCGCGTATTTTTCCGTTTCGGAAATACGCAGCTGCGTTTTGTCGTTCTTCGCCATCCACTCACCGAAGGTGTTAGCCAGCGAGGCTGGTGGGTAAGCGCAAGGGGCGTTGATATCTGCCGCGTATTCGGTCAGCTGGATGAAGTCGATGTTCACCACTTTCTTACGGGCAAAACCGTCGAAGTCGCTGTTGACAAACGCACGGGTGATTTCGCGCGCGCGGTCAGCGCGGAAGTTCATAAAGATCAGCGCGTCGCCATCTTCCATTGCGGCATCGGCCTGGCCTTCGGCGCGAATCACGGACGCTTTCACGAATTCGTCGTTTTCATCACGCGCGTAAGCGGCTTCAAGTGCTTCAACCGCAGTCGGGAAATGGAATTCCCCTTTTGCCAGAGTCATCAGGTCATAGGCCTGTTCAACGCGATCCCAGCGGTTGTCGCGGTCCATAGCGTAGTAACGGCCAATGATGGAGGCCACGCGGCCTTTGCCCAGCGCAGCGAATTTGTCTTCGAAAGCTTTCAGGGACCCTTCTGCGCTGCGCGGTGGCGTGTCGCGACCGTCCAGGAAGGCGTGCAGGTAGATTTTTTCCGCACCGCGTTCAGCGGCCAGTTCAACCATCGCCATGATGTGATCTTCGTGGCTGTGCACGCCGCCTGCGGAGAGCAGACCCATGATGTGTACCGCTTTACCTGCCGCAACGGCTTTATCAACCGCACCGCAGAGAACCGGGTTAGCGAAGAAGGTGCGTTCTTTGATTTCGACGTCCAGACGGGTCAGATCCTGATACACGATACGACCCGCGCCGAGGTTAACGTGGCCAACTTCGGAGTTGCCCATCTGGCGATCCGGCAGGCCCACTTCCAGACCGGATGCGTCAATCAGGGTATGCGGACGTTTTGCCCACAGTGCATCCATGACCGGGGTTTTTGCGTTGAAAATAGCGTTATCCTGGCTATCTTCACGGTAGCCATAGCCATCCAGAATCACCAGTACCATAGGTTTTTTAGAAACCGACATTGCAACAACCTCATGCTCAAGAGTCAAAATTTGCGTAATTTTACTACAGCTGAATCGATCAAATAGCCGCAGAAGATCAAAGAAAACGCGGGGGCAAGATGCTGACCGGACCATTTTGAGGCATTTTTTTAGGTGGCATGCCGCAGAAAATGGATTAGGTTATGGTCGCTGGCTGTATTTGCCAGAACGCACAGGTATACTCCTGTCCTGGTTTTTTTATCACTTAGTCGGGAGTAGTTACCCTCCATGCAAGAAATTATGCAATTCGTTAGCCGCCATCCGGTACTGAGCATCGCGTGGATTGGCCTGCTGGCTGCTGTGCTGTTCACCACATTTAAGAGCCTGACGTCTAAGATTAAGGTTATCACCCGTGGTGAAGCGACGCGTCTGATTAACAAAGAAGATGCCGTCGTTGTCGATCTGCGTCAGCGTGACGATTTCCGTAAAGGTCACATTGCCGGCGCAATCAACCTGTTGCCAGCTGAAATCAAAGCCAACAACGTTGGTGAGCTTGAGAAACACAAAGCCCAGCCCATTATCGTTGTGGATGCGACCGGTATGCAGGCGCAGGAATCTGCCAGCGCGCTTTACAAAGCGGGCTTCGAAAACGTAACGGTACTGAAAGAAGGGATTTCCGGCTGGAGCGGGGAAAATCTTCCTTTGGTTCGCGGTAAATAAGGAGTTCAGTCATGGCCAATATTGAGATCTACACCAAAGCGACGTGCCCGTTCTGCCACCGTGCGAAAGCGCTGCTGAGCAGCAAAGGCGTCACGTTCCAGGAACTGCCAATCGACGGTGACGCGATCAAACGCGAAGAGATGATCCAACGTAGTGGTCGTACGACGGTTCCGCAGATTTTTATTGATGCGCAGCACATTGGCGGCTGTGATGACTTGTATGCGCTCGACGCCCGTGGTGGACTCGATCCGCTGCTGAGCTAAGAGACTTTAGGACAATTAAAAAGGGTATTTCCATGTCAGAACAAAACAACACCGAAATGACTTTCCAGATCCAGCGTATCTACACCAAGGATGTCTCTTTCGAAGCGCCAAATGCGCCGCATGTTTTCCAGAAAGACTGGCAGCCAGAGGTTAAACTTGATCTGGATACCGCATCTACCCAGCTGGCGGATGACGTGTATGAAGTCGTACTGCGTGTGACCGTGACCGCCTCTCTGGGCGAAGAAACTGCATTCCTGTGCGAAGTACAGCAGGGCGGTATCTTCTCCATCGGCGGCATCGAAGGCAACCAGATGGCGCATTGCCTGGGTGCATACTGCCCGAACATCCTGTTCCCGTATGCCCGTGAATGCATCACCAGCTTGGTTTCTCGCGGTACATTCCCGCAACTGAACCTTGCGCCAGTGAACTTTGATGCGCTGTTCATGAACTATCTGCAGCAGCAGGCTGGCGAAGGTGCCGAACAACATCAGGATGCCTGATGAGCACTGTTAATGCGTCAATGACTGTGATCGGTGCCGGCTCATACGGCACCGCTCTTGCCATCACGCTGGCAAGAAATGGTCACGACGTGGTCCTGTGGGGCCACGATCCAAAACATATCGCCACGCTGCAGCGCGACCGTTGCAATGTGGCGTTTCTTCCGGACGTTCCGTTCCCTGACACCCTGCACCTGGAAAGCGATCTTGCAACCGCGCTGGCGGCCAGCCGCAACATTTTGATTGTGGTACCAAGCCATGTCTTTGGCGACGTGCTGAATCAGATCAAGCCGCTGATGCGCCCGGATGCGCGTATCGTCTGGGCGACCAAAGGGCTGGAAGCGGAAACCGGACGTCTGCTGCAGGACGTTGCCCGCGAAGCGCTGGGGGATGAGATCCCGCTGGCGGTCATCTCCGGGCCGACCTTTGCCAAAGAGCTGGCTGCGGGCCTGCCGACGGCGATCTCGCTGGCATCCACCGATCAGGCTTTCTCCGACGATCTCCAGCAATTGCTGCACTGCGGCAAGAGCTTCCGCGTCTACAGCAACCCCGATTTTATCGGCGTGCAGTTGGGTGGCGCGGTGAAGAACGTGATTGCCATCGGGGCCGGGATGTCTGACGGTATTGGCTTTGGCGCCAACGCGCGTACGGCGTTGATTACCCGCGGCTTAACCGAGATGTCCCGTCTGGGCGAAGCGCTGGGTGCCGATCCGGCCACCTTTATGGGGATGGCGGGTCTGGGGGATCTGGTGCTGACCTGTACCGATAACCAGTCTCGTAACCGCCGCTTTGGCATGATGCTCGGACAGGGCAGCGATGTAAAAAGCGCGCAAGAGAAGATTGGACAGGTGGTGGAAGGCTACCGCAATACCAAAGAAGTCCGCGAATTGGCGCACCGGTTTGGTGTCGAAATGCCAATAACCGAGGAAATTTATCAGGTATTGTATTGCGGAAAAAATGCGCGCGAGGCAGCATTGACCTTATTAGGTCGTGCGCGCAAGGACGAGCGCAGCAGCAATTAGCCGGGAAGTATCGTCACCTGAATGACCCAGCCAGCGCAGAACTGGCTGGTCATTAACTATCGTCTGGAGTAAGCAATGCCGTGTGAAGAACTGGATATCGTCTGGAATAACATTAAAGCCGAAGCCCGGGCGCTGGCCGACTGTGAGCCTATGCTGGCCAGTTTCTATCACGCGACGCTACTCAAGCACGAAAACCTCGGCAGCGCCCTGAGCTATATGCTCGCCAATAAGCTGGCTTCCTCCATCATGCCTGCTATCGCCATTCGTGAGGTAGTGGAAGAGGCCTACGCCGCCGACCCGGAAATGATCGCCTCTGCCGCCTGCGACATTCAGGCCGTGCGCACCCGTGACCCGGCGGTCGATAAATACTCCACGCCGCTGCTGTACCTGAAAGGCTTCCACGCGCTGCAGGCGTACCGCATTGGCCACTGGCTGTGGAATGAAGGCCGCCGCGCGCTGGCGATCTTCCTGCAAAACCAGGTTTCCGTGACGTTTCAGGTTGATATTCACCCGGCGGCGAAGATTGGCCGCGGGATCATGCTCGACCACGCCACCGGGATCGTTGTCGGGGAAACGGCGGTGATTGAAGACGATGTGTCGATCCTGCAATCCGTTACCCTGGGCGGTACCGGGAAAACCAGCGGCGATCGCCACCCGAAAATTCGTGAAGGGGTGATGATTGGCGCGGGGGCTAAAATCCTCGGCAATATCGAAGTCGGGCGCGGCGCGAAGATTGGCGCGGGGTCGGTTGTGCTCCAGCCCGTGCCACCGCACACCACCGCCGCTGGCGTACCGGCGCGCATCGTTGGTAAGCCAGACAGCGATAAGCCGTCGATGGATATGGATCAGCACTTCAACGGCATTCACCATACCTTCGAGTATGGTGACGGCATTTAACTTCTGAGAATGGCGCCCGGGTAACCCAGCTGGCGCCAGGCCTCATACACCACCACCGACACCGCGTTCGACAGGTTCATGCTGCGGCTGTCCGGCATCATCGGAATACGGATTTTCTGCTCAGCGGGCAGGGCATCCAGGATCGTGGCCGGCAGGCCGCGGGTTTCCGGGCCAAACATCAGATAGTCACCCTCCTGATAGCTCACGGCGCTGTGCGCTGGCGTGCCTTTGGTGGTCAGGGCGAACATGCGCTGCGGCTTCTCTGCTTCCAGAAACGCGGCGTAATCGTGATGGCGAACCACGGCGGTAAATTCATGGTAATCCAGCCCTGCGCGGCGCAGGCGTTTGTCGTCCCACGTAAAGCCCATCGGCTCAATGATGTGCAGACGAAAACCGGTGTTGGCGCACAGGCGGATGATATTGCCGGTGTTCGGCGGAATTTCTGGTTCGAATAAAACGATGTTAAGCATGCTGCCCCCTTAATTGCGGGGGCAGAATAGCAGAAAAGAGAGGAACTACGCGACGCCGGGTTCCTGCGAGCGGCTGTACAGCATTTTGTAGACGGTTGCCGCCGCGGCCACCAGAGCGGGCACGCTGAGGATCATTAAAATACTGTCTGCCTGCCACTGCATGGAAAGAAGCTGGGCGCTGGTCATGGTTCCCGCCACGCCGCCAAAGCGACCGATGCCCTGCATCCAGGCGATACCCGTCGCGCGGCACTCGGTAGGGTAAAAGGTGGCGGCCAGGGTTTGCATGCCCGACTGCGCGCCGTTCATCGCGATCCCCATCAGGAAAATCAGCCCGCCAAACAGGGCGATATGGTTATACTCAAGGCCAAGCAAAAGAATCAGGCCCATCGTCAGCACAAAACCACCTGCGACCACCTTGTGCGCTTCCCAGCGGTCCATCATCCAGCCCGCGAGCAGAATGCCTGCGGTGCCGCCGAAGGTAAACAGCGAGGTGAGCCAGGCGGATTCCGCCAGGGCATAACCCATCCCCTGCATCAGCGTCGGCATCCAGCTAAGCAGGACGTAGTAAATCACCAGCCCCATAAAATAAGTCACCCACAGCATCAGGGTGCCGGGTAGCCAGGGCATGGAAAACAGCTGCCCCACGCTCCCTTTTTAGACGCGGCTTTCTCTTCCGCCAGGAAAAAGCCCGTAACGCTCTCCAGCGTACTGCGGCTGAACCGGCTGGCAATGCGGCGAACCTGCGCGACGTCTTTCCCGCGCTGCACCAGAAACTTCACCGATTCCGGCAGCAGCAGCGCCAGCAGCACGGTTAAAATCAGCGGCGCAATCGCGCCGGTCAACAGCACGCTTCGCCAACCGTGGTGGGGAATAAGCCAGGAAGAGATCGCGCCGCCGCCCGCAGCGCCCAGAGGGAAGCCGCAGTACATGGTATTAATCGCCATGGCGCGGCAGCGCTGGGGGGCGAACTCTGAGATCAGCGTGATGGCGTTTGGCATGGCGGCGCCGAGCCCGAGACCCGTCAGAAAGCGCCACAGCGTCAGGGTATTCAGGCTTTGCGCCCAGGCCGTCCCCAGGCTCGCCAGGCCGAAGAACAGGCACGAAAAGACCAGCACGCGCTTGCGTCCCATCCGGTCCGATACCGGACCTGCAATAAGGGCTCCCAGCGACAGCCCCAGAAGCGCCGCACTCAGCACCGGCCCCAAATCCTGTTTGTGTATTCTCCACTCCGCCGACAGCGTAGGCGCGATGTAGCCCATCGCTGCCGTATCAAAACCATCGATCGCCAGAACCAGAAAGCCCAGCACGATAAGAAGCCAGTGAAACCCTGAAAAAGGACTCTCGTCGATCACCTGCTGAATATCCACCTTACCTGAATAGGTCATACGCTCCCCTCCGATGTGATGTTGTTTTTGTGTTCTTGTATTTGCTTGTCTATACAATTGCGAACGGGAGGGATGTGTCAAATTTTCTTATCCAGAATGTTACGCAGGTGTTATTTTCAACAAAAAAAGCGCCCGAGGGGGAAATCGGACGCATGGGAAAGGTGGGGTAACGGGAGAGGATCAGGCCGCGTCGCCATGTGACAGCGGAGCCAGCGCCGCCGGCAGTTTACTCAGCTCCTGCACCAGCGAATCCTTGCTGATTTCACTGATCGACTTCGCGCCGGTCAGGGTCATCGCCACCTTCATCTCTTTCTCGATCAGGTTTAGCAGATTTGCCACGCCCGCCTGACCGGCCGTCGCCAGGGCGTAAAGATATGCGCGGCCCAGCAGCACGCTGTCGGCACCCAGGGCAATCATGCGCACCACGTCCAGCCCGTTGCGAATGCCGCTGTCGGCCAGGATCGCAATATCCCCTTTCACCGCATCGGCAATGGCCGGCAGGGCGCGGGCGGAAGAGAGCACGCCGTCGAGCTGGCGTCCGCCGTGGTTAGAGACCACGATCCCATCGGCGCCAAAACGCACCGCGTCGCGGGCATCTTCCGGGTCGAGGATCCCTTTGATCACCATCGGGCCATCCCAGAATTCGCGGATCCACTCCAGGTCTTTCCACGAGATCGACGGATCGAAGTTGTTCGCCAGCCAGCCGATATAGTCCTCCAGTCCGGTCGGTTTGCCAAGGTAGGCCGAGATATTCCCCAGATCGTGCGGACGGCCGTTCAGACCCACATCCCACGCCCACTGTGGATGCGTTACCGCCTGCCAGTAGCGGCGCAGGGCGGCATTCGGGCCGCTCATGCCGGAGTGCGCATCGCGGTAGCGCGCGCCGGGCGTGGGCATATCGACTGTAAAGACCAGCGTGGAGCAGCCCGCCGCTTTAGCGCGCTCCAGCGCGTTACGCATAAAGCCGCGATCGCGCAGGACGTACAGCTGGAACCACATCGGCCGCTTGATGGTCGGGGCGACCTCTTCAATCGGACAGACCGAGACGGTAGAGAGGGTAAACGGAATGCCTTTAGCATCTGCCGCGGCGGCGGCCTGCACTTCACCGCGACGGGCGTACATGCCGCATAAGCCGACAGGTGCGAGCGCCACCGGCATGGAGAGCGTTTCGTTAAACAGCTTCGTCTCAAGGCTCAGGTCAGACATATTCTTCAGCACGCGCTGGCGCAGGGCCACTTCTGACAGATCCTCCACGTTGCGGCGCAGGGTATATTCGGCATACGCCCCACCGTCGATGTAATGGAACAGGAACGGCGGTAAAATGCGCTGCGCCGCGGCGCGGTAGTCACTGGCTGCTGAAATAATCATGCTTTGTTCTCCCTGGAAATATCACTGTCGCCAGGCAGACGGGTAATACGCGCCTGTCGGGCCTGGTCTTCATCAAATCGTTTAATGGTGGTGTGCACGAAGCCGAGATGCGCCATCATCGCCTTGCGCGCGGCTTCGGCATCGCCGGCCAGAATGGCGTTGAGCACAGCCTCGTGCTGTTCGGTCAGCTGGGCAAAGACCGGCGGGACCAGATACATGCGCTGGCGGCTCTGCTTCACGGAGGATTGCAGCAGGTCGAAGAACCCGCGCATGGTCTGGAGCAGCACCACGTTGTGCGACGCCTCGGCGATTGCCAGATGGAAACGCACGTCCGCCTGGGAGGCGATGTCCGGGTCGCTGCTTAGCGTGGCTTCGAAGCAGGCTTTGAGCTTCTCTTTGTCGGCTTCGGTTGCCCGCATCGCTGCGTGCCATGCGGTACTGGTTTCGATGGCGTGACGCGCTTCAAGAATGTCGAAGCTGTAGTCCGGGTCGTTTTCCAACAACGTCTTCAGCGGCTGCACGATGTTTTGCTCGGACCAGTCATCATGCTGCCAGCGCACAAAGGTGCCGCCGCCGCGACGGCTCACCAGTACGCCTTCGCTGACCAGCGTCGCCAGCGCCTCGCGCAATGAGTTACGCGATACGCCAAGCCGGGCGGCAAGCTGGCGCTCGGCGGGCAATTTCATGCCCGCTTCCAGCTGTTGTTCTTCAATCAGCGCCCGCACGCGAGAGGCAATCTCGTCGGACAGGCGTCTGGGCATCACTATCATGGGATCATCCAGGTTAAGACATAGGCCTGCAGGGTGGTGATCACCCCGACCATGCAGGTGAATATCAGGCTGTGTTTCACGGTAAAGCGGAACAGGTCCGACTCTTTGCCCACCAGTCCCACCGCCGCACATGCAATGGCGATGGACTGCGGGGAGATCATTTTGCCGGTCACGCCGCCGGTGGTGTTCGCGGCCACCAGCAGCACGTCCGACACGCCAATCTGCTGCGCAGCCGTCGCCTGCAGGGCGGCAAACAGGGCGTTAGACGAGGTATCTGAACCCGTCAGGAACACCCCCAGCCAGCCGAGGAACGGCGAGAAGAAGGTGAACGCGTGTCCGGTGTGGGCCAGCGCTAACGCCAGCGTCGACGACAGGCCGGAGTAGTTCGAGATAAACGCGAACGCCAGCACCATGCCGATGGAGTAGATCGGCAGCATCAGCTCTTTAATCGTGGCCGCAAAAGTCTGCACAGCGGCGGCAGGCTTCATGCGCAGCCACACCACGGAAAGAATAGCGGCAAACAGGATGGCGGTCCCGGTGGCGGAGAACCAGTCAAACTTAAACACTGCCGCATACGGGGTGGCGTCGTGCACGACCGGCGGCATACGGGCAACCATCTTGTCGAGGAACGGTACGGAGACGTTAATCACCATGTCGTACAGCGCGCCGCCCGGGGCGAACAGGGCCTTAAACGGCGGTATGCTCCACAGAGTGACCGTTGCGGTCAGGAACAGGAACGGCGACCAGGCGCGGACGATCTGTCCTGCGGTATAGCCCGTGCGGGCGAGGGTCTGATCCACGTGCGACGCGCCCATGTCGGCAAAGCGGAAGATGCGCACCGGCTGCCAGCGTTTCAGGAACAGCGTCAGGCAGACCAGCGACACCAGGGAAGAGATAATGTCCGGCAGTTCCGGGCCGAGGAAGTTTGAGCTGAGATACTGGGCAATCGCGAACGAACCGCCCGCCACCATCACCGCAGGCCAGGTCTCCTTCACGCCGCGCCAGCCGTCCATAATCGCCATGATCCAGAACAGCACGATAATGGTCAGGAACGGCAGCTGGCGGCCCACCATCTGGCCGATCTCAAAGCTGTCCAGCCCGGTCACCTGGCCCGCGACCAGAATCGGAATCCCCATCGCGCCAAACGCCACCGGTGCGGTGTTCACAATCAGGCACAGGCCAGCGGCGTACAGCGGGTTAAAGCCCAACCCGACCAGCAGCGCGGCGGTGATCGCCACTGGTGCGCCGAATCCTGCCGCGCCTTCAAGGAACGCCCCGAAGGAGAAGCCGACAATCAGCATCTGCAGGCGCTGGTCCGGGGTGATGGAGAGAATCGACGAACGAATGATGTCGAACTGCCCGGTCTTTACCGAGATTTTATAGACAAAGACCGCGGCGATGATGATCCACGCAATCGGCCACAGGCCGTAGAAGAAACCGTAGACAACGGAGGCCAGCGCGCGGTCGACCGGCATTTTGTAGAAGAACAGCGCCACCAACAGGGCGATGGCAACGGTGTACGTCGCGGCGAGGTAGCCCTTCAGCTTGAGCTTAATCAGCGCAAAGAAGAAGAACAGGATCGGTAGCGATGCGATCAGGCTCGACAGCCAGATATTGCCGGCCGGATCGTAGTTTTGTTGCCAGAGGCTCATGCAGGTCTCCTGGGGACCAGACAGCCTGTGCTGTGGGCGAGTCTCCGCTCAACTCTGCGTCACAAACTGTGTAAAAGTGGTCCTGCCAATATTGTGTTGTAGGGTTAATGACAATGAATGGTTAACCAGATGTTATGGAGTGGCAATGGTTTTGTGAGCGCAAATAATGAAATTGTGAACCGGGGGAGGATTGATTGCGCTATTGGTTGGACCAATTCACGCGAAGGGGAAAAGAACAGGCCGGGTAAGCGCAGCGCCACCCGGCATGAAATCAGAATGCGGTCTTACAAAAACCCGTCATCTCTTTCAGGCCCATTTCGCGGCCAAGCTCGGTCATCGGGTGCACCACCACCAGACCACGGACGCTTTTCTTCAGCTTGCCCATGTCGGCCTGCTCTTTTTTGGTGATCGCGCGGCGGTGCGGCATGTTCATCAGCTTCTGCGCTTCTTTGCTCAGCTTCTGGCCTTTCACTTCGCGCAGGCGCTCGATTTCCGCTTCCAGCTTCACGGACTCTTTTTCCAGCTCGGCATATTTCTCGGCGGAATCAACCAGAGACAGGCCAGCCATCTGGTGACGGATCAGATCCAGACGGTCGCTCAGGCGTTTAATTTCGTTCTTTTCGACTTCTTTCATGACAATTGACTCTAAATCGGGGGAATTACAGGGAAGGATACACCAATGTGAACGGGCTTACTTCTGAAACGCTTTTTTTAAGCTGATTTTAGAAATCAGCTCAGTCAGGGAGAGGACCATCGTGGAACGGACAACCTGTTGATAGCGCAGCTTTTGCATCGCGTACAGTTCAGGGTCGCTGTTATCAAAATGGGGAGCAGGAGGCAGGGCGGTGACGCAGTGCAGCTCGCCGAACGGCCCCAGGATCTCATCATCGGTAAAAGTGTACTCATTACCATCATGATTGAGTTCTTCGCGCAGCGCCATTAACAGTTCAGCGTCTTCATACTCCTGGCGGTTGAGCACGCCAAGACCATAAATCAGCTTCAGACGCACCGACAGATCGCCCAGCGGTCCGTCTCCGTCCAGTAACGGTTCTACAGCGTACTTTACCGCGTAGTCGTCTTTGCGAAACACCTGAAGCACCAGGATATTCACCGCCTCGGTTAACAGCTCGACGGCGGCAATCAGGAAACTTCGTACGGTTTTGCCAGCATTCAGACGCTCAAGCACACGATTTTCAAAGGCCTGGGTTTGTTCCATTATTGCCTGCATATCTGACAATCTGTTATTCGGGCGCAGGCTTACCTGCGCCGGATTCTGCATCATTTGGTTGCGTTGTATGCGTTAACCGCCTCCGCAACCACGTCGCTGCTGGCGTCCAGACCGGAAATCTGCGCCAGCGCACCCTGCGCGCCTTTGTCATCAATCAGCTGAGCCAGCTCAATCGCCTGCGGGTCCTGCTCGCTGCGGTAGTGCATCGCGGCAGCAATTCCTTTCACCAGGTTGGCGTGCGGCAGACCGTATTCCAGCGTGCCCAGCAGCGGCTTAATCAGGCGGTCGCCCGCGCTCAGCTTACGCAGTGGCTGACGGCCCACGCGCTCAACGTCATCTTTCAGATACGGGTTTTCAAAACGACCGAGGATTTTCTGGATATATGCTGCGTGTTTATCAGCATCAAAACCGTAGCGTTTGATCAGCACCGCGCCGCTCTCTTCCATTGCCCCTTTCACCACCGCGCGGATCTGCTCATCGAGGATCGCGTCGCGAATGGTCTGATGACCGGCCAACTTTCCGAGGTACGCGGTTATAGCATGCCCGGTGTTCAGCGTGAAGAGTTTGCGTTCGACAAATGCCATCAGGTTATCAGTGAGTTCCATTCCCGGAATGGTCGGCAGCGCGCCCTTGAACTGAGTTTTATCGACGATCCACTCGCTGAAGGTTTCAACAGTGACTTCCAGCGGATCGTTGGTGGCGGATTCGGACGGCGGAACGATACGGTCTACAGCGGAATCCACAAACCCGACGTGCGCTTCAACCCAGGCTTTATCTTCCTCAGCCACGGCCGCCATAACGTGGCCTTTCAGCTGCGTGGTGCCGCGCACCATGTTTTCACAGGCGATGATGTTCAGCGGTGTTTCAATGCCCTGTGCTTTACGCTTCTTCAGGCCTTTCGCGACCGCAGGAGCAATACGTTCAAGCACTACCGGACCCACGGCGGTGGTCACCAGATCAACGCTGGCGATCAGGTCAATCACGTCGTCGCCGATGCTGCTGACCGCGTTGACGCCAGAGACGGTTTCAACCTGTTCCTTTTCACCCACCACATGAACCTGATAGCTATGACGGGCATTCAGGGCATCCAGAACCACCTGATTCACATCGGCGAATGTCAGGGTAATGCCCGCGTCTGCCAGCAGTTTACCGATAAAGCCACGACCGATATTACCTGCGCCAAAATGTAATGCTTTCATAGTGTTAACCTTCATCAATGTTTTTACCCGAGAGGGCTGGGGTGAGGAACGTTTCCCCCTCACCCTAGCCCTCTCCCCGAAGGGGAGAGGGAAGAGGCGCTGCTATTTGTTGAGCAGGGCCAGAACTTCTTCAACGCTTTCAGTTTGTGCCAGGCGCTCGATGACGGACTCATCATCCAGCGCGTTGGTCAGGCTGGTAATTACCTGAATATGCTCGTTGTTGCGAGCGGCGATACCAATCACCAGACGGGCGATGTCGTCCTCTTCTTCACCGAAGCGCACGCCGTCAGGATACTGACAGAACACCACGCCGGTTTTCAGCACGCGGTCTTTCGCTTCAACCGTACCGTGCGGAACCGCGATGGATTCACCCAGGTAGGTTGGCGTCAGTTTTTCACGTTCCAGCATCGCGTCAACGTATTCTGGCTGAACGTAGCCGCCCTTCACCAGCTGTTCACCGGCAAAGCGAATCGCCTCTTCTTTGGTGCTCGCGGTACGGCCGAGGAAGATGTTCTCCGCGCCCAGCTTAAACAGGTGAGCATTGCTCTCGTCAAAGCTGTCCTGCAGGCTGGTGCGCACTTTCACTTCGTTGTCTTCGTGGCGCTGCGCGGCAACCAGACGTTCGGTCAGGCTGGTGTACAGGCCGCTGTCCAGGAAGTTGGTCAGCGAGATGTGCTGTGCCTGCGGTACCTGACGCATAGCGCGCTCGGTCAGATCGCGGTGCGTGATAACCAGGTCAACGTCCGGCGGCAGGTTGTTAATCGCGCTGTTGGTCACAGAGATATTGGTCAAACCCGCATCCTGTACTTTCTTACGCAGCACGCCTGCACCCATTGCGCTGGAACCCATACCGGCGTCGCAGGCAACGATGATTTTACGCACGTGGCTCAGGTCGTTAGAAACATCGCCAGCCGCCAGCGGGGTCGCACCTTTGGATTGGGCTTTCATGTCGTGCATACGACGGGTTGCCGCTTCGATATCGTCGTCTTCTTTCACCTTGCTGGTTTTCAGCAGGATAGAAGAGACCACGAAGGAGACCGCCATCGCCGCACAGATCGCCGCGATGTTCGCGAAGTATGCGCCTTTCGGCGTCATCGCCAGCACCGCCAGGATAGAGCCTGGAGAAGCAGGGGAGACCAGACCGCCGCCCAGCACGCTCAGGGTGAACACACCAGTCATACCGCCGAGGATAACGGCCAGGATCAGACGTGGGTTCATCAGCACGTACGGGAAGTAAATTTCGTGGATACCGCCCAGGAAGTGGATGATAGCCGCGCCGCCAGCAGACTGCTTCGCGCTGCCGCGACCAAAGAACATGTACGCCAGCAGAACGCCCATACCCGGACCCGGGTTCGCTTCAATCAGGAAGAAGATGGACTTGCCGAGATCGTGAGACTGCTGAATACCCAGCGGCGAGAAGATACCGTGGTTAATGGCGTTGTTCAGGAACAGGATTTTCGCCGGTTCAACGAAGATAGACGCCAGCGGCAGCATGTCGTGCGCCACCATGAAGTTAACGCCCGCCGCCAGCAGTTTGGACAGCACTTCAACAGCCGGACCAATGCCGAGGAACGCCAGAATCGCGAGGATCATCCCGATGATGCCCGCAGAGAAGTTGTTCACCAGCATTTCGAAGCCGGACTTGATCTTGCCATCAACCCAGACGTCGAATTTCTTAATCGCCCAGCCGCCCAGAGGACCGGCAATCATCGCACCGAGGAACATCGGCATATCCGCACCGACGATCACGCCCATGGTTGTGATGGCACCCACGACGCCACCACGGTCACCGCCCACCAGACGACCACCGGTATAACCGATGAGCAGCGGCAGGAGATAGGTAATCATTGGGCCAACAAGTTTCGCCAGCGTTTCGTTAGGCAACCACCCTGTCGGAATGAACAATGCGGTGATAATACCCCACGCGATAAACGCGCCGATATTTGGCATCACCATGTTGCTGAGGAAACGACCAAAGCTTTGAACTTTGATCTTGAAATCGGATGACATAAAACACCCCTTCTTCTGTTTACGCTTAGGCTTGCGGCCCGAGGTTTATTGTTAATGAGGCGGCAGAGGTAGCCGGACCCTGTTCTGATGCTGTGAAATCTGGCACTGAATCGTTCAACTGTCCAGATAGCGGAATTTTGTGTGATGCATGTCACGTAAATGTAGGGGGTGTGGTGTTGAATGAAGTGACCTGAGTCACAAAACAGGCGAGTAAAAAAAATACGATGGCGAAAAATAGAGCAAAAACCACCTCTTTATGTGATTGATGTCACATTTTGTTTTTGCGGGTTTGTTTCTGGATTGTGACTGGTTTCACAAAATATTTTTATGCAGATTTCTCCGACTACGATCGGCGTCAGGACGGCCTCGAGCAACACGGAAAGCTAATAAAACAGTTTTCATATGTAGTATGGCGGAAAGTTGAAACCTGAATTACGCTCATAATGTAAGGTTGAGTATATTATTATTCAGGATATATTTTGACACGCTTATAAACTTGCGTGGAGATATTATAAAAACCGATACTCCCCGGCTCTGAAATAATCAGCGTGCCTTTTAAATTTAAAAATAAATTAATTAGGCTGCGTGCTGTTTTATTAATGTAATGAGTTGACGTTGTTTAAGTGAGGAGATTATGTTTCTCAACTATTTCGCGCTGGGCGTGTTGATTTTTGTATTTCTGGTTCTTTTTTACGGAATCATCGCCATCCATGACATCCCCTATAATATGGCTAAAAAGCGTAATCATCCCCATGCCGATGCTATTCATACGGCAGGCTGGATTAGCCTGTTTACACTTCATGCCATCTGGCCGTTCCTGTGGATTTGGGCCACGCTGTACCGCGAAGATCGCGGCTGGGGCATGCAGAACCACATTACTAAGCCTGATGAGGTTCCGGGGATGGATGCGCTGGCCAAACGCGTGGCCGAGTTAGAACACAAGCTGGCAGCGGTTCAGCCCTCTGATGATAAAAACACGCTGGAGCGCTAATCATGGATCTGTTGATTATTCTGACCTATGTGGCATTTGCCTGGGCAATCTTTAAAATATTCCGTATTCCGGTAAATCAGTGGACGCTTGCTACCGCGACGTTAGGCGGGGTGTTTATTGTTGCCGGACTCATTCTGCTAATGAACTATAACCATCCGTATACCTTTACGGCGCAAAAAGCGGTAATTTCCATTCCGATTACGCCGCAGGTCACGGGGGTGGTTACTGAAGTGACCGATAAAAATAACCAGCTCATTAAAAAAGGCGAAGTGTTATTTAAACTGGATCCGGTCCGCTATCAGGCGCGCGTCGACAGACTGAAGGCGGACCTGGTGACCGCGACGCACAATATCGACACTCTGAAAGCGCAGCTTTCGGAAGCGGTTGCCAATACGACACGCGTCTCCGCTGAGCGCGATCGACTATATAAAGATTATCAGCGCTACCTCAAAGGCAGCCAGGCGAAGGTGAATCCGTTCTCTGAAAGCGATATTGATAACGCGCGGCAGAACTATCTGGCGCAGGATGCCATGGTGAAAGGCTCCGTTGCTGAACAGACGCAGATTCAAAGCCAGCTGGACAGCATGGTGAACGGCGAGCAGTCGCAGATTGCCTCGTTACGCGCCCAGCTTGCTGAAGCGAAATACAACCTCGATCAGACCGTGGTGCGCGCGCCGAGCAATGGCTATATCACCCAGGTGCTGATCCGTCCGGGAACCTATGCCGCCGCGCTGCCGCTGCGCCCGGTGATGGTCTTCATTCCTGAACAGAAGCGCCAGATTGTGGCCCAGTTCCGTCAGAACTCGCTGCTGCGTCTGAAGCCGGGCGATGAAGCGGAAGTGGTATTTAACGCGCTGCCGGGCCAGATTTTCACCGGTAAGCTCACCAGCGTTCTGCCGGTAGTGCCGGGCGGGTCGTATCAGGCGCAGGGCGCATTGCAGGCACTGACCGTTGCGCCGGGTACGGATGGCGTACAGGCGCTGATTGAACTGGAGCCTAACGCCGACGTCGATGCTTTGCCGGACGGTATTTATGCCCAGGTGGCGGTCTATTCGGATCATTTCGCCCACGTCTCGGTGATGCGTAAAGTGCTGCTGCGTATGACCAGCTGGATGCACTACCTCTATCTCGATCACTAATCCTTCCGGGGCGGGAATGCGACACGCATATCTGCCCTTTTTTCATCGCTTGATCCATACTGACTTTTTCCCGGCATCAAGGATCAGGCAATGAAACTCATCGGTAGCTACACCAGTCCCTTCGTGCGAAAAATCTCGATTCTCCTGCTGGAGAAAGGGATTGAATTTGAATTCGTTAATGAACAGCCCTACAACGCCGAAAACGGCGTCGCGCAGTATAACCCGCTGGGGAAAGTTCCGGCGCTGGTGACGGACGAGGGCGAATACTGGTTCGATTCCCCCATTATTGCGGAGTATGTCGAACAGCTGGGCATTGCCCCGGCAATGCTGCCGTCTGACCCTAAAGCGGCGCTGGCGGTGAAGCAAATTGAAGCCCTGGCCGACGGCATTATGGATGCAGCACTCACCTCCGTTCGCGAGCAGGCAAGGCCCGCCGCCCAGCAGTCAGAAAGCGAGCTGCTGCGCCAGCGGGAAAAAATCAGCCGCAGTCTGGATATGTGTGAAAAGCTTATCCGGGAGGGCAAGATCCACACCGACAGCCTGGACCTGGCAACCATCGCCATCGCCTGCGCCATCGGCTATCTCAACTTCCGCCGGGTGTCCCCTGGCTGGTGCGTTGACCGTCCGCTGCTGGTGAAACTCGCAGAAACGCTCTTTAGCCGCGAGAGCTTTGCCCGCACCGAACCGCCAAAGGCTTGACGCGGGTTATAACACTTCGGCGTCGGAGGCGGTACAATCCCTCCATATGTTAACTCCCTCTCCCGTCGGGAGGGGGGAAGATATTTACTCGCCAGGCGCTTTCATGACTACTCATCATTCGCTGTACAGCCAGATCCCCGCGACCGACCGACTTCTTCGCGAGCCCCGCATTCACGCTGCCGTTGAGCGCTTCGGCCATACCGCGACGGTGGAGATGTTACGTCTGCTTCAGGATGAAGCCCGAGGCCATATCCAGGCCGAAAACGCCTTGCCCGACTGGTGCGCAGCGTGGGAGCAGGAAGTTGAGCATCGGCTGGGTGAGAAGGCGCAAAGCGCGTTACGCCCGGTGGTCAACCTGACGGGGACCGTGCTGCACACCAACCTGGGACGCGCCCAGCAGGCGGAAGAGGCGGTGGCTGCGGTCGTGCAGGCCATGCGCTCGCCGGTGACGCTGGAGTACGATCTGGACGGCGCCGGGCGCGGGCATCGCGATCGCGCGCTGGCGGATCTGCTCTGCCAGCTAACCGGCGCGGAAGATGCCTGCATTGTGAATAACAACGCGGCGGCGGTGCTGCTGATGCTGGCGGCGACCGCGAGCGGCAGAGAGGTGGTGGTGTCCCGCGGCGAGCTGGTGGAGATTGGCGGGGCGTTTCGCATCCCGGACGTGATGCGCCAGGCGGGCTGCACGCTGCATGAAGTGGGTACGACTAACCGTACCCATGCGAAAGATTATCGCGCGGCGGTGAATGAAAACACCGCCCTGCTGATGAAGGTCCACACCAGCAATTATCATATTGAAGGCTTCACCAAAACGGTTGAAGAGGCCGAGCTGGCGGCGATTGGGCGCGAGCTGAATATTCCGGTGATTGCCGATCTCGGCAGCGGTTCGCTGGTGGATCTCAGCCAGTACGGGCTGCCTAAAGAGCCGATGCCGCAAGAGATGATTGCCGCGGGCGTGAGCCTGGTCAGCTTTTCCGGCGATAAACTACTGGGCGGGCCGCAGGCCGGAATTATCGTCGGCAAGCGCGAGCTGATTGCGCAGCTGCAGCAGCACCCGCTCAAACGCGCCCTGCGGGCCGATAAAATGACCCTTGCCGCGCTGGACGCGACGCTGCGGCTCTATCTCCATCCGGAAAAACTGGCTGACCGCCTGCCCACGTTGCGTCTGTTAAGCCGGGATGCCGCCTCGATTCGCGCCCAGGCCGAACGGCTGCTGCCGCGCGTTGCCCCGCACTACCCCGATTTTGACGTTCGCATTGAGCCCTGCCAGTCGCAAATTGGCAGCGGTTCGCTGCCGGTGGACAGGCTGCCGAGTCAAGCGCTCACCTTCACCCCGCGTGACGGGCGCGGTAGCCGCCTGGAGGCCCTGTCGTTGCGCTGGCGTGCCCTGCCGACGCCGGTTATCGGACGGATTTACGACGGCCGCATGTGGCTGGATCTGCGCTGCCTTGAAGATGAAGAGCGATTTCTGGAGATGTTGTTGAAATGATTATTGCCACCGCCGGTCACGTCGACCACGGAAAAACCACGTTACTGCAGGCAATTACCGGCATAAACGCCGATCGTCTGCCGGAAGAGAAAAAGCGCGGCATGACCATCGATCTTGGCTATGCCTACTGGCCCCAGCCCGATGGCCGCGTGCTGGGCTTTATTGATGTTCCGGGGCATGAAAAATTTCTTTCCAACATGCTGGCGGGCGTGGGGGGCATCGATCATGCCCTGCTTGTAGTGGCCTGCGATGACGGCGTGATGGCGCAAACCCGTGAGCATCTGGCGATCCTCCAGCTGACAGGCAACCCGCAGCTGACCGTGGCGCTGACTAAAGCCGATCGCGTTGACGACGCGCGCGTCAGCGAGGTGCGCGAAGCGGTGCAGGCGACCTTACGGGAATATGGTTTTGCCGATGCACCGCTTTTTGTCACCGTAGCGACAGAAGGGCGCGGTATCGGCGAACTTCGCCACCATTTACAGCAGCTTTCGTCGCGTGAGCACGCCAGCCACCACCGCTTCCGTCTGGCGATTGACCGGGCGTTTACCGTCAAAGGCGCGGGGCTGGTGGTCACCGGTACGGCGTTAAGCGGTGAAGTGAAAGTGGGCGATAGCCTCTGGCTGACGGGCGTTAATAAACCGATGCGCGTGCGCGGCTTACATGCGCAAAATCAGCCTGCGGAGCACGCCCACGCCGGGCAGCGGATCGCGCTCAACATTGCCGGGGATGCGGAAAAAGAGCAGCTTAACCGCGGCGACTGGCTGCTGGCCGACGCCCCGCCCGAGCCGTCTGAACGCGTCATCGTCTCCCTGCAGACAAACGTCCCGCTGACCCAATGGCAGCCGCTGCATATTCACCACGCGGCCAGCCATATCACCGGGCGCGTGTCCCTGCTGGAAAACGATCTTGCCGAACTGGTTTTTGATTCGCCGCTCTGGCTGGCGGATAACGACCGTCTGGTACTGCGGGACATTTCCGCACGGGAAACGCTGGCCGGGGCGCGGGTAGTGACGCTGAACCCGCCGCGACGCGGCAAGCGTAAGCCTGAATACCTGCAATGGCTGGCTGCGCTTGCACAGGCTCAGGATGATAACGCCGCGCTGCGGGTGCATCTTGAGCGCGGGGCCGTGAGCCTGAGTGATTTTGCATGGGCACGCCAGCTGAGCGGCGAAGGGTTGCATCAGCTGACCCAACAGCCGGGCTTTATTCAGGCCGGCAACAGCCTGCTCGATGCGCCGGTTGCGGCAAACTGGCAGCGTAAGATCCTGAACACGCTCGCCACTTACCATGAACAGCATCAGGATGAACCCGGTCCTGGTCGCGAGCGCCTGCGACGCATGGCGCTGCCGATGGAAGACGATGCGCTGGTGCTGCTGCTGATTGAAAACATGCGCGAAAGCGGGGTGATTAAAAGCCATCACGGCTGGCTGCATCTGCCGGATCACAAAGCCGGGTTCACCGCAGAGCAGGAGGCAATCTGGCAAAAAGTGGCCTCGCTGTTTGGCGATGAACCGTGGTGGGTTCGCGATCTGGCGCGTGAAACGAACACCGACGAGCAGGTAATGCGGCAGGTTTTGCGCCATGCGGCGCAGCAGGGGCTGATAGTCGCGATCGTGAAAGATCGTTATTACCGTAACGATCGCATTGTGGCGTTTGCTAACCTGATCCGCGAACTGGATCAGGCGCGCGGCTCCACCTGCGCAGCCGATTTCCGCGACCGGCTGAACGTTGGCCGCAAGCTGGCGATCCAGATCCTGGAATATTTCAACCGCATCGGTTTTACGCGTCGCCGGGGTAATGACCATCTGCTTCGCGACGCGCAGCTGTTCCCCTGAGCGCTACGTGCGGCGGGAGAGTTTCTGCTTAGCCAGCCATACCGCGCCCAGCCTCCCCGCCTGGTTACCCAGCTCGCAGGGCAGAATGGGCACCTTGAGCGCCTCCCACTCCTCGAATCGCTGCAGGTACTTATCGAGCAGGAGATAGATTTTCTCCTGCTCGCTTACCCCGCCGCCAATCAGCACTGCCTGTGGATCGAACATCGAGATTACGCTGTAAACGCCGCGCGAGAGGCAATGGGCCCACTCCTCAATGGCCTCACGCAGATGCACGTCGCTCTCCATGCGTTTAAACAGCTCCTCGCCGTCAGGCATCTCTTCTTCTGATACGGCCAGCGCGCGACGACAGGCTTTCATCAGGCCGCTGGCCGACGCCACGTCATGCATGGGTTCGCCGTTATTACCCACGGGCAGCACGCCAAATTCGCCGGCGCGGTAATGCGACCCGCGATAAAGATCGCCTTCCATCACAATCCCGCCACCGATGCCCGTGCCGATGGTGATGCAGACGAAATGCTCGTAGTCCTTACCCGCGCCCTGCCAGCGCTCGCCCAGCGCCGCACAGTTGGCGTCGTTTTCCACGGTGACGGGAAGGTCGGTCAGCCCGGCGAAGAGTTCGCACAGGTTTTCGCCGTCGAGATAGTCGAGCGCGCCCGCTTTTGCCGCTTCGCCGCTGTGGTGGTTAATATGGCCGGGAAAGCTCACGCCGATACCGACGATGTCGTGTTCGTCCTGATACGCTTCAACTACCGCTTTCCACTTCTTTTTGAAGGTGTTTTTATCCTCAGGAGTATCGTACTCGTCCGTCGTCAGCTCCTTGCCATTTTCATCAATCACGCCGTGTTTGATGTGGGTTCCGCCTACGTCAAAACCGATAAACAGCTGCATCGCATCGTTCCTCATGAGCCCTTGAGCTGTTAAGTATGGCTCAGTGGCAGAAACGAAACGTAAAGTACGGTAATCCGTGATACGGCTCGTAAACCCGTCACCCACTGGCGAGAAAACCGCCAGCCGGGACTACCCTTGTTGTACACCAACAGCAAGGAGACGGTCATGACAAACAATCCTCCCTCTTCGCGTATCCAGCCCGGCGAGTATGGTTTTCCCCTCAAGCTGAAGCCCCGTTATGACAATTTTATCGGCGGCGACTGGGTGGCCCCCGTCGACGGCGAATACTATTCCAACCTGACGCCCGTTACCGGCCAGCCGCTGTGCGAGATTGCCAGCTCCGGCAAGCGGGATATCGATCTGGCGCTGGATGCGGCGCACAAAGCGAAAGATAAATGGGGCCATACCTCCGTTCAGGAGCGCGCGGCCATTTTGTTCAAAATCGCCGACCGGATGGAGCAGAACCTGGAGCTGCTGGCGACGGCGGAAACCTGGGATAACGGCAAGCCGATCCGGGAAACGATGGCGGCAGACGTGCCGCTGGCTATCGACCACTTCCGCTATTTTGCCTCCTGTATTCGCGCGCAGGAGGGCGGAATAAGCGAGGTAGATAGCGACACCGTGGCGTACCACTTCCACGAGCCGCTGGGTGTCGTCGGGCAAATTATTCCGTGGAACTTCCCGCTGCTGATGGCGAGCTGGAAAATGGCACCCGCGCTGGCCGCCGGGAACTGCATTGTGCTTAAACCGGCGCGTTTAACCCCGCTCTCTGTCCTGCTGCTGATGGAAATTGTTGCCGATCTTCTGCCGCCGGGGGTGATTAACGTGGTGAACGGCGCGGGCGGTGAGATAGGGGAATATCTGGCCACCTCAAAACGGATCGCTAAAGTGGCGTTTACCGGGTCGACGGAAGTGGGCCAGCAGATTATGCAGTACGCCACGCAAAACATCATTCCCGTGACCCTGGAGCTGGGCGGGAAGTCCCCGAACATCTTCTTCGCGGACGTGATGGAAGAAGAGGACGCTTTCTTCGACAAGGCGCTGGAAGGGTTTGCGCTGTTTGCCTTTAACCAGGGCGAAGTCTGCACCTGCCCAAGCCGCGCGCTGGTGCAGGAGTCCATCTACGAGCGCTTTATGGAGCGGGCCATTCGCCGCGTCGAGTCTATCCGCAGCGGTAACCCGCTCGATAACGTTACGCAGATGGGGGCACAGGTCTCGCATGGCCAGCTGGAGACTATCCTCAACTACATCGATATCGGCAAGAAGGAAGGGGCGGATATCCTGACCGGCGGTCGCCGTAAGGTGCTCGGCGGAGATCTGCAGGAAGGGTATTACCTTGAGCCGACGATCCTGTTCGGGCAGAACAACATGCGCGTCTTCCAGGAGGAGATTTTCGGACCGGTGCTGGCGGTGACTACCTTCAAAACGATGGAGGAGGCGCTGGAGATTGCCAACGACACGCCGTATGGCCTGGGGGCGGGAGTCTGGAGCCGCAACGGCAACCTGGCCTATAAAATGGGCAGGGGTATACAGGCCGGGCGCGTATGGACCAACTGCTACCACGCCTATCCGGCTCACGCGGCATTTGGCGGGTATAAGCAGTCGGGAATCGGGCGTGAAACGCACAAGATGATGCTGGAGCATTACCAGCAGACGAAATGTCTGCTTGTCAGCTACTCCGATAAACCGCTGGGGCTATTCTAACCACCCAGTTCAGGCCGTCCATGGACGGCCTGAACAATTTGCTGGCGCAGGCAGTTGAGGACACCATCCAGAACATATTGTACGCGCCAGGGCTGATATTCGCGCTTGCGGAAGATGGCGGTCAGATCGAGCCACCACTCTTCCTGATGCGGGAAACAGGGGACCAGCGTGCCTTGCGTTAATTCCTTCTTCAGGCTTTCTTTCGGCGCGAACACAATGCCAAGATTATTTCTTGCCAGCTCCAGGGCCGTCTGGGTATTGTCGCAAATATAGTTTCCGGTTACCCGATAATCATGCACATCATCACTGCCATGCATGCGAAAACGCCAGATGTTGGCGTCGTCGACCAGCATGGAGTCGATTAGAATACAGGAGTGATTAATTAAATCTTCAGGTCCGGTTAAAGGATGTTTATTTAAATATTCCTGGGTTGCGAATGCAGTGACGGAATATTTTGTTAATACGCTGGCGACCAGGCTTTCATCTTTTGGCTGAGCATAGGTAATTAAAATATCACAGTCATCCGGGAAGGACACACCTTCTGAATATTCGTTGCGGTCCAGGTTGTAGGTTTTCAGGGAAATGCGAATATCCCCGATGTCCTTTATCTGGTGGATCACGTGGCGCGCGAGATAGGTCACGATGCCCGTTGGGGCGTAAATCGTGACTTTTCCACGCTTTTCATGCTTATAATCGGCAATGAAATTAATAAGTTGCGTGTTTTTGTCCAGCGTGGCGTCGACATAGGGGAGCAACGCCTCACCGAACTGCGTCAGAGCGAGTTGGCGGGTGGTGCGCTCAAAAACCTTAAGCCCAACCCGCGTTTCAAAATCCGAGAGATATTTACTGACGTTGGCCTGCGCCATGCCCAGCAGGGCGGCGGCATCACCAATGCTGTGGGTGGCTGCGATGACGGAGATTATTTTTAACTCGCGTGGCTTTAGCTGTAATTTATTCATCATGCGCACCCATCTATATGGTTTTATATATAATATTATATAAACTGCAGCGTTGCACAGGCAAATTTGTAACCATTATTATTCGCCCCGCTTATTTGGCGTATAAATGGATTACTTCACATGACTATTAAATACAATTTACTGATTGCTGCCACGTTATTTGCAACCTCTTCTGCAATGGCCGGTGACTTTTCACTTGGCGCGGGGGCCGTATTTAATGAGTCTCCTTATAAAGGCTATAACGAAAATACCACCGCGGTGCCGTTAATTAGCTATGAGGGCGATCTCTTCTATGTTCGCCAGACCACGGGCGGATGGATCCTGTGGAAAGACGCAAAAAATGAACTCAGCCTGACCGCATCCTGGATGCCGCTGCATTTTGATCCGGATGATAACGACGACCACCAGATGAAGCAGCTTGATGAGCGTAAAGCCTCTGCGTTCCTCGGCGGTGCGTACTACCACCACGAAAGCTGGGGTTCTCTGAAAGTGGCGGTTTCAGGCGATGCCACGGATGAAAGCGGCGGCGTGGTGGGCGAGGTATCCTACTTCCGTCCAATCAGGATGGAGCGTTTGACCCTGACGCCTTCTGTCGGTGTTTTTTACAGCGACGAGAGCTATAACGACTACTACTACGGCGTATCCGGCAGCGAGTCACGCCGCTCAGGTCTGGATCAATACACCGCCGGCGACAGCTGGACGCCCTACGTTGGTCTGGCAGCTAAATATCAGTTAACCCAGAAGCTGTACCTCAACGCCAGCGCGGTCTACACCGTATTGCCTGATGACGTGAAGAACAGCCCGATGATCGACCGCGATGATAGCTTCGCGCTAATGACCGGCCTGACCTGGCGCTTCTGATGCGGTAAAGCCGGGCGACGGCGTTGCCTTGCCCGGCCTACGATCTTGCCTGCATTTTTATCTGCAATACAACGTATTCCTTTTTCATTTCTCGATGCTTCTTCCTGTTCCGCCAAAACACGGCTGCACTGATGTTCCTTATGCGCTAATGTGATTCGACCCGATAGTAATGGTGTGTATCATGTGTATAATCATGGAAGGACTGGGATGTGAAAAGTGCGGATGTCATTACCGTTCTGATCGGCCACGGCTGGAAATGTGTCAGAACGAAAGGAAGCCATCATCAGTTTCGCCATCCCGAACAGAAAGGGCTGGTTACTGTCCCACATCCTAAGAAGGATATTAAACCGGGCACGCTCGCGCAGATATGGCGGCAGGCGGGAATTAAACACTGATATCAGGAGTAGTTATGTTTTATCCGGCTTACATTCATTCTGACACCGACGGCAGCGCCAGCGGCTTTTTTCCTGACGTTCCAGGCTGTTTTTTTGCAGGTGATTCCCTGGACGACGCTTTTCAGGATGCACGTGAGGCGCTCACCGCGCACTTCGAAGCGCTGTTTGAAATGGATGAAGCATTGCCTCTTCCGGGAAATGTCGAAGTGCACCTTGAAAATCACCCTGACGACTTCACGGGCGGGCAATGGTTGCTGGTGGATATTAATATGAAGCAGTTTGACGGCAGAGCCGAGCGTATTAACATCACGATGCCTCGACGTTTGCTGGTAAAGATTGATTCCTTTGTCAGCGAGCATCCTCAGTTCGGTAATCGAAGCGCATTTCTGGCTGAGGCAGCACGTCGCGTGCTGCCATAGCGTTCAACCTCTCCCGTGGGTGAGGGCAACAGACCGCCGCTATTCAGCCTTCATCCACCCATATCCGCATTTCCCCTTCTCCCCGGTTAGCCCAGCTAAACCAGGGAATAAAGGTCAACGTACGGGGCTGACGCTGTACCGGCGAGCGGTCGTACTGCCACAACGCATCCGTTTCCTTCATGTGACACCCAATCCCTTCTGTCTGTATTAGCATCTTATGCGCGAAAATGCCTTTGCCTTCATACACCCGGAACTCGCTATCTCGGGGCAAGGAGAGGTTATGCAGGTTGGCGCCGTTATCAGCTTCTTCCAGGCAGTAAACCAGCGGCCCGCGCTGTAGCGCGACTTTACCCGCCTGCTGGCGCACCTGGGGGTTACCGTACACGCGGCGGACCGGCATCGGTAGCGTCAGGGTCAGGGTGTCGCCTTCCTGCCAGCGGCGGTTGAGGTAGAGATATCCGCGTGACGCTTCACCGGTAATGGCTTCGCCATTCAGTGAAACGACAGGCTCCGCGCACCAGTCCGGCAGCCTGAGTGCCAGCGTGTGGGTGACCGGAACCGGCGAGGTGATTTCGATCTTTACCTGCTCCTGCCACGGATAGTTACCGCTAATGCGCAGCTGTAGGGCGTTATCGCCCACCGGAATGGCGACGTCGTTCCCCACGTACAGGTTTATCAGCAGCGCATCCGGACGAACGGTATAAATGTAGTGCCCCAGCGAGGTCAGCACGCGGGCGATATTCGGCGGGCAGCAGGCGCAGCCGAACCAGCGCTGACGCACCGGCTTCACGTGGTCATAGATATGGTTAAAGGCCAGCGTTTTCGGATGCACTTCCAGTGGATTGACATAAAAGAAATGCTTACCGTCCAGCGCCATCCCGCCCAGCACCGTGTTGTACAGCGCGCGCTCCATCACGTCGGCGTAGTGGCCGTCTGCCTCCATCTCCAGCATCCGGCGGGCGAACATCATCAGGCCGATTGAGGCGCAGCTTTCGGCGTACACCGTATCGTTGGGCAGATCGTAATCGCTGCTGAACGCCTCCCCGCTGCTCTGCGAGCCAATCCCGCCGGTAATGTACAGCTGGCGCTGCGCCATGTTGTTCCACAGACGCAGACAGTCCCGGCGTTTCCCCTCGTCGTTGCTCAGGCGCGCCAGATGCGCCATGCCCGCCATCAGATAGACGAAACGCACGGCATGGCCGACGGCCGTTTGTTGTTCCGCAAGGGGCAGATGCGCCTGGCTGTAGGCTTTGTCCTTGACCATCCACGCCGGACCATAGGTGTTCCAGTAAGATGTTTTGCCGCGCTTCTCGTATTCGCTATCGTAGAAGTGAGGCTGCGCGCCGCGTTCTTCAATAAAGTATTTCACCAGATTGAGATAACGCGGCTCCTGCGTGACGTCGTACAGCCGCATCAGCGCCAGCTCGATTTCCGGGTGACCAGGGTAACCGTGTAGCTGTGTTTCTCCCGGGCCAAACACGCTGTCGATATGGTCCGCCAGCCTGCACACCACGTCCAGCAGGCGACGTTTTCCGGTTCCCTGGAAATACGCCACGCCAGCTTCAATCATATGCCCGGCGCAGTACAGCTCGTGGCATTCGGCCAGATTCGTCCAGCGTTCCTCGGGGGCTTTTACCGTAAAGTAGGTGTTGAGGTAGCCATCTTCACACTGCGCCGCCGCGACCAGCTCAATCACCTCGTCGGCGGTTTTTTCCAGTGCTGCATCCGGCTTCTGGCACAGCGACCACGCCACGGCTTCGAGCCATTTCGCCACGTCGCTGTCCTGAAACACCATCCCGTAAAACTCCCCCTGTTCCAGCCCGGCCGCGATGCGGAAGTTAGCGATGGCGTGGCTGGGTTCTGCCTCCGCCACGCGGTCGTTTAGCGCATCCCACTGGTAAGGGATCACCACGTCACGGACCAGCCGTTGATATTGCCCGAGAAACGGATCGTTGATTTTCAGCTGGTGCAGGTCGGGTTCCATTATGGACATAGCGTTCTCCTCAGGACGGTACGTGACGCTGGCGCAGGTCGGTGGAAATGCGCAACATCATTGGGTTATTAAGCCTGCACCAGCGGATTGCGACCGCCAGCAGCAGGTGGAAAAGGGCAGGCAGCAGCGTCTCCATGGCGGTGATGCCCTGTAGTGAGGCTGGCGTCTGGTTGCCCGCGCCTGGCTGATAGGCCACGGCAATAAACACCAGGCTGATAATCCCGGCGCTGGACGCCCACGCAAGCTTGATGAAAAACAGGTTGAAGGCGAAGTTCATGCCCGACGAACGCACGCCGGTTTTCCACTCGCCGTAGTCATCGGCAAAAGCCATTAGCGAGAAGTGCAGCGGCAGGGTGAAGCCCAGGATCACGCCGTTGCTTAAAATGACGATCAGCCATAGCGTCTGGTGCGCCGGGCCACCCGGCAGAAACCACATGCCCACCGCAAGCGCAGCGAGCACCAGGTTGGTGTAGTAGTAGAGTTTGACGGTATCAATACGGCGCGACAGCGGGCTGACGATCACCGCGCCCAGAATAGCGGCAAAGGTCACCATGGTGAAAAACAGCGAGGTGTACGCCGTGCTGCCCTGAAGCACGTAGGTGATAAAGTACATATATCCACCGCCGCGAATGTTGAAGACGTTGATCAGCAGAAACGACATCAACAACATCAGCAGCAGCTGATCGTTTTTACGCAGGCCCGCCAGGTGCTCGCGCAGGGTGAATTTGCCCATCAACGCCAGCGGAACGCGTTCACGAACCCAGAAGAAGCAGCACAAGAACATCACCACGGCGATAGCGCACAGCACGCCAACGCCCAGTTGATAACCCTTCGCGGCATCGCCCTGACCCAGCTCCGCTACCAGCCACGGCAGGCCAACGGAGACCAGAAAGCCCGCCACGCCGCACAACACAAAGCGCCAGGACTGGCAGGCGATCACCTCGTTGTGGCGGGTGGTCATGGTGTTGATCAGCGCGCAGTAGGGCACGTTGATGGCGGTATAGCCCACGGATAACAGCAAATAGGTGCCGAACGCCCAGGCGATTTTCACGCCCATGCTGGCTTCCGGAACGGTGAAGGTCATTACGCCGATAATGCCTATCGGGACGGCGACCCACAGCTGCCAGGGACGAAATCGGCCCCAGCGGCTCTGCGTGCGGTCAGCAATGACGCCCATCACCGGATCGGAAATGGCGTCAAACACGCGAAGGGCAATAAACAGCGTGCCCACCAGCGCAGGGGTGAGACCAAATACATCGGTATAGAAAAAGGTCAGAAAGTTCATGATCAGGCAGGTAATTACCGTGCCGCCCGCATCGCCCAGGCCGTAGCCCATTTTCTCGCGGACGGACAGCCGGTCATCGACTTTCTGTTTTGCAGCGTCTGCGTCTGTAATCGGTGTGGAAGTCATGAAGTAACTCCTCGGAGATCGAATTTATTATCGTATTTATGCTGGGTACCTCTTTATTCTGCATCGAACGGGAAGGCCAACAAGGGAAGGGAAAAGTATAAAAAGGTGACGATTCCGACCTGATGATAAAAATGTGATTCCGATCGGACAGATATTTTAATATTGATTAATAATCAACGGGTAAGTCGAATATTAACGACAATAAAAGCGGAATGGTGAATATCCATGCTCGAATTATCCATAGCGCTTCCGGTTAAGGTTCAAAATGGCGGGCTATTTATCTCCCGCGGAGTGGGCCGCCACCCTGCGCGAAAATTAACATCATGGGAGATTATTTTTGTCGAAAAAGGGACTTTAACGATCCAGGAAGAAAATCATGTTTTTGATGTTAATGCGGGTGAGAGTTTATTGCTCTGGCCGCAGCGTCGGCATGTGGGCGTGGAGGATTTCCCGGCGGACCTGCGCTTTTACTGGCTGCATTTTGAGGTGGAGCCGCAAGATCCAACGTTACCTAACGCTGCTCCTCTGGCAATAGAACAACACTGCCGCGTAAGGGATGCGGAATATGTGATTGCGCTCTTTCGTCAATTTCTCAGCGAGCAGGAGAAATTACGGCGTAGCCTGGCGCTGGAGATGATTTTATTATTGATTTTACAGCAGGTGTCGAACTCTTCAGGATATGAAGACAGCGCAGATCAGGCCGGCGCGGCGATGGCATGGAAGGCAAAACAGCTTATTCGCACGCAGTTTCATTTACCGATATCCACCTCGCAGCTGGCAAAAGCGTTGCACTGTAATGCAGATTATCTCGGGCGCGTCTTTCGCCGGACTTTCCATTTAACCCTGACGGAGGCGATACATCGCCAGCGCGTCAGGGCGGCGGAAAAACTCCTGCTCAACGACGCTGCGTCATTAACCGAGGTCGCAGCGCGCTGCGGCTTTAACGACGTGGGATATTTCCGGCAGATATTCTCGAAGCATACCGGGTTAACCCCCGCCGTCTGGAAACGGCGGTACTGTAAGGAGCATATTAATTCCGGTTGATTACTGCCCGTAATAGGCGTTCGCCCCGTGCTTGCGCAGATAATGCTTGTCCAGCAGCGCCTGCTGCATAGCCGGTAACTGTGGTGCGAGCTGGCGTGAGAACAGGCCCATATAGGCGCACTCTTCCAGCACGACGGCATTGTGTACCGCATCGGCAGCGTCTTTGCCCCAGGCGAACGGGCCGTGGGAGTGAACCAGTACCGCCGGGACCTGCATTGGGCTGAGATCGCGCTCCTCGAAGGTTTTAATGATCACTTCGCCCGTCTGGTATTCGTATTCCCCGGCAATTTCTGCCGTGGTCATCAGCCGCGTGCAGGGGATCGCTCCGTAGAAATAGTCTGCGTGCGTCGTGCCCCAGGCGGGTAAATCCTGTCCCGCCTGAGACCAGATGGTGGCGTGGCGGGAATGGGTATGTACGATGCCGCCAATCTCCGGATAACGGCGATACAGTGCCAGATGGGTTGGTGTGTCAGAGGAGGGTTTTTTACTGCCTTCGACCACCAGGCCGGTGGCAATGTTCACCACCACCATATCCTCCGCCGTCATCACGTCGTACTCCACGCCGGACGGCTTGATGACCATCATGCCGCTTTCGCGATCTATTGCGCTGACGTTGCCCCAGGTAAAGGTCACCAGCTGGTGGGCTGGCAGCGCCAGGTTTGCCGCCAGTACCTCGGTTTTGAGTTGTTCTAACATGTCATGCCTCCTTCCTGCATACGGGCTTCAATCCAGCGGCGTGCCTGGATAATCTCCAGCACCGGCTCTTTGGCTTTTTCGGTCCACATTTCAATCAGAAACGCGCCGCGATAGTTCAGCTTATTCAGCGTGTTAAACACGCCGACAAAATCGACGCAGCCATCGCCAAACGGTACATCGCGGAACTGTCCGGGGCTTTGCGCGGTAACGGGTTGGGTATCTTTCAGGTGAATAGCCGCAATGCGGTCAATGCCCAGCGTCAGCTCGGCGGTAACGTCGTTACCCCACGCGCTCAGGTTGCCAACGTCCGGGTAAACGCTGAACCACGGCGAGGCGAGCATGCTGTCCCACTTTTTCCACTTGCTGATGGAATTCATAAATGCGGTATCCATGATCTCGACCGCCAGCATCACCTGTGCGGCGGCGGCCTGCTCGACGGCCCATGCCAGTCCTTCGGCAAAACGTTGTTGAGTACCTTCATCGTGCTCTTCGTAATAGACGTCATAACCCGCAAGCTGAATGGTGCGAATACCTAAGTCGCGTGCCAGCCTGATGGCTTTGGTCATGATCTCACGGGCGCGCTGGCGCACCGTTTCGTCGTGGCTGCCGAACGGGAAGCGCCGGTGGGCAGACAAGCACATAGAAGGGATAGACACCCCGGTTTCCAGCATCGCTTCAACCAGAGAGGCGCGCTGCGTGGTACTCCACTCAAGGCGCGATAAACGCTCGTCGGTTTCATCAACCGACATCTCAACGAAATCGAATCCGCAGCTCTTCGCCAGGACCAGGCGTTCCGGCCAGGAGAGATCTTTCGGCAGCGCTTTTTCATAAATACCTAACGGATGCTGACGCATGGTTACGCTCCCCAGATATCGCGGATTTGCGAATGGAATGCCTGTGCCACCTGCGGCGGATTATCCGCGCCCGCCAGCGCGCGCCCGGCGATAAACGCTTTGACGTTGATTTGCTTAAACAGGGGGAGATCGGCAGGCGTGATGCCGCCGGTAATCGAAAGCTGTAAACCGATATCTGAGAGGGCTTTCATTCTGGCGAGATCCGTCTCACCCCACTGCTGACCGCTGGCCTGCGCGTCTCTTCCCCGGTGGTATATCGCCTGTTTTACGCCGATACGTTGCCATGCGCGCGCGTCGTCCAGCGTCCAGTTACCAAAGAGCTCTATCTGGATTTCTCCTCCGCGGCGCAGTGCCACCTCGTGGCCTCGCTCAACGGTGGCCAGCGGAGCGGCGCAGATAATGGTCATCCAGTTCGCGCCCGCGCCAAACGCCTGTTCTGCCAGCGTCTCCCCGGCATCGGCCACTTTCCAGTCCGCCACGATAATTTTCTCCGGGCACTGTTTGCGCAGCGCGCGGACGGCGCTTAGTCCTTCGGTCAGACATAAAAGGGTACCGGCTTCGACGATATCGACGTAATCCACAAGCAGGGCAACATCGCGCTGCGCGGCCTGAAGTGAGGTGTGATCGAGCGCCAGCTGCAGTAATGGTCGGCTCATAGGTCGTGCTCCTTAACCTGGGCGTGATAGCCCTGTAATGCTGAAATCAGTAACTGATAGCGGTGATATTTGCGTTGATAGGCCGCATGGGCGTTCATGTCGGGTTCAATCACCCGGATGTCATGTTTAAGGGCGCGTTGCGCCGTGTGGAAATCGGGATAGATGCCTGTACCGACCAGTGCGGCCAGCGCGGCACCGGAACAGCCAGTCTCTTCTACCTGGGGTAATTGAATTGTCAGACCGCTGACGTCCGCAAGCATCTGCATCCACACGTCCGAATGGGCCGGGCCACCCGTGACGCGCAGTGCCTGCACCTCGGTAAAGCGCTCAAGCATGCGGTTAAGATGGGTCATGTGGCTGAATACCACGCCTTCGTAAACCGCCTGCAGCAGGTGCGCGCGGGTGTGTAGCGCCTGCATGCCGTAGAAACCGCTGGTCATCTCCAGACCCGCGTTGCTGCCGTAGAGGAATGGCAGGAAAATCAGATCGCTTCCGGCTTTTGGCAGACCGATGACGGCATGGTTGATTTCATCGAATGACATATCGCCCCACTGCACGGTGAGCCACTCCAGGTTGCCGGAGGAAGTCGGGCTGGCTTCGTGAACGATGTACTGTTGCGGATGAACGTAGCGGCCATAGACGTAGGGGAACGGCTCGCTGTCGCGGATGCCATGCGCAATCCCGCTGGTGACGGCCCAGGTGCCCATTACGGCATTCAACGTGTGTTCGTCGTGTAGCCCGGCGCAGATCGCGGTGGAAACCACATCAAACAGTCCACCAACGACGGGCGTACCCGCCGCGAGACCGGTCAGGGCGGCTGCCTGAGCGGTGATTTCCCCGCAAATTTCTGCTGAACCGACAATCGGCGGCAGGGCGCCGTCAATTTCGCTGATACCGAGCCAGCGTGTGAGCTGTGGGTCGTACTGGCCGGTATTCATATTGTAGAGATTGGACTCCGAAATGTTGCTCTCTTCGCAGGCTTTGGTGCCGGTGAGGCACCAGCGAAGATAATCGTGCGCCATCATCACGCAGCCAATTTTCTCGAAGCGCTGAGGCTCATTCTCTTTTACCCAGCGCAGAAGCGAGGCCGGATGCCCGGTCCACAGCGTCTGGCGCGTATGCGGATAGAGTTTTTCTGGAATGCCGTCCTGCTGCCAGCGTTGCACAATCTCCAGCGCCCGGCGGTCAGAAGAGAGCATGGCGTTGCCCAGGGGCCGATCCTGCTTATCGAGTAGAAACAGTCCTTTGCCCTGAGCAGAAATGCCGACGCCTTTGATCTGCTCTCCGTCTACGCCTGAACGTTTGAGCAGCGTGGCGACGGTAGCGTGGCAGTGCTGCCAGAGCTGGTGCATATCCCGCTCCGCATAGCCTGCGCGTGGGCTGAGCGTGGCAACCGAGCGACGTTCGATACACATTTCCTTTCCCTGGCGGTTGTATAACCCGGCTTTCAGATAAGTACCGCCACAATCGATACCCAGCCAGAAGGGCTCTTTTTCACTCATCTTCATCTCACTTATTCGCCGGGTGGCGCTTCGCTTACCCGGCCTACGGTTCGGTTTAGTGGGTTGGGTGAGGGCATCAGGCCGCACGTTTATGCGGATTCACCGTGGGATTGGGTTCTGCTCCGGCATCACATTTCGCTGGCAACAGCAATGCCAGCAGCGCAGCCAGTGCCAGAGAAATCGCCAGGCAGTAAACTCCCGCGTCTTTGCTGTACAGCGTTATCAGTACGCCTACCGCATAAGGGCCGCAGAATCCGCCGAGGTTACCAAGCGCATTGATCACACCGCGCGCACCGCCTGCCATTTCGGCGCTAAACAGACGTGCAGGAATCGTCCAGAACACCCCAGCGGCGGACTGCAGGAAGTATCCGCAGCCGACCAACGCGGCATAGGCCAGCCAGGTGTTTGCCTTCAGCGCCACGGAGAGGAACATGCAAAGTGCGAAGCCAATCAGCGGCAGGGAGACAAACAGCTTGCGCTTGCCGGTGCGGTCAGAAAGCGTAGAGAACAGGAACATCCCCGCAATGGCACCGATGTAAGGCAGAATGGCGAGCACCCCGACCTGGCCGATGCTGGTGTGCGTCAGCTCTTTCAGGATGGTGGGCAGCCAAAGGGTATAACCGTAAATCCCGGTCTGGTAGAAGAAGTTCAGGGCGATTAATTGCCACATGGTTTTATCGGAAAGCACGGCGCTCAATGAGGCATTTTTCACCTCTTTTCCGGCGATGGCCTGCTGTTCAGCGGCCAGCGTTTGCACCAGATAGTTTTTCTCGGCCTCTGAGATCCAGCGGGCTTCCTGCGGACGGTCGTAAACGGTGAACGCCCACAGCACCAGCACCACTATGGACATCAAACCTTCAATGATAAAAAGCCAGCGCCAGTCGAGCGCGGTGATAATCCAGCCAGAAAGTGGCGCGGTGATGATCCCGGCAATCGGCACGAACATGATCACAATCGCGTTGGCGCGGCCACGTTCGGCATCCGGGAACCAGTTGCTTATCATCGTTAACACAACAGGCAGCATCCCGCCTTCCGCCACGCCGAGTAAGAAGCGCAGCACCAGCAACTGATACTGGTTGGTGACAATACCGGTCAGGACTGAGATGACTGCCCAGGCGACCAGGGACCAACCGATAAACTTCTTGCCGCTACCATGAACAGCAATCTTGCCACCCGGAACCTGCAGGAACAGATAGCCGATAAAGAAGATCCCGCCTGCCAGGCCTGCCATGGTGGCGGAAATACCCAGTTCTTCATCCATACCTCCGGGCATCGCAAAGGCGATATTTACGCGGTCCATGTAAGAAATAATGCAGGCGATAAGAATAGGTGGAATGATTCTTAGCCAGCGCTGGCGCGGAATATCCGCATGTAGAGCATTCGTTGAAATATTCATAGTTAATGTCTCTGTGAATGTAATCGGAATATGTTTTTATTTTTATTGTGTCGCTTTTTTCATAGCGCTAATACCGTCACGCAAAATGGCGATGCGATGGCTGACATCAGCATTAGCATTTATTTCCAGTAATTTAATACCGGAGAATTTCAATGTTGCGGCGCTCGCCGCAGTAAAGAGTGATGTAGCCTGTTCAGTCGTCATTAAACTGTCGGCACAGAACGAAGAAAACGGCGCGTGCAGATCCTGCCACTCGCCATATTCGCCGCGTGTGGTGGTGCCAGAGAACATCAGCGCGCCCAATTTTCCGGCTTTACATGCGGCCTGAACGTGTTCAAGCGGAACGGTGGAATTACGGCCTTCAATGGCCGACCGTGCCCAGTTGATGCAGACGCTGATGTCGGTTCCGTTTACCACCTCCAGCACCTGTTCTAAGGGTAAAAAACCTTTACGCGGTGCAGGTCCGGTCATGGCATCGCAGTGTTCCAGCACCAGATCGCAAGACCAGTTCCAGCTCACAATTTCGCGGATTGAGCGGGAGAATGCCTCGGTGGCCTGTTCGACGGATGCATTCCCGGCCTGCGGCGCCGCCTGCATCTCCAGGGCTATGACTTTTCCCGGAAAACGCACATTTACAGCGTCAATTTTCTGGTGCAGATGCCGGTAAAATTCAACGCATGCTTTACGTTGTTCTTCGTCTGCTGATGCCAGACCAAATGCGCCGTTCGTGCCACGACGGCGCATGGTTTCCATCACCGCCGTGACCACGATTTGCCACTCGTCCGGCGTATGACGGAACAGCCACTCGTCACCGAAAGGATGAAGGTTTTCCAGGCAAGGTTGTTCCAGCCCTCGTATGTACGGTGTGTCGGAAAGTTCCCGCCAGAAGGATTGTTCTTCTTGTTCCCCTTTCTGGTGAAACGAGGGTGCGCAGGGGTACGCACCAATAATAAAACCGGTGTTGGTCATTTCGCGTTCCTGTATTCGTCAGAAAATTACAATAATTCGCTGATTGCCACTTTCACCACAATTTTACGAATTACCGTTTCCTTGTTTTTAATACAGGCAGGACGATGAACATCCTGCGGGAAAAATATGGCATAACTGCCAGGTACCATTTCTATAAACGACTCATTTTCGCTGTCGTGATAAAAAATAATATCTCGTTGTTCCAGTAATGATTCGCTTATTTTGTTATTGCCGGTATCAATAGCGATACCGATTTTCTCTTCACCCCAGGCCAGAAACTGAATATCCAGATAGCGGCGGTGCACTTCAGGACGGTTTTCGTGTTGATCCTTTGTGGTGAGGTCGAGCACCTGGGCAAAAATAGTGCGGCCTTCAATTTCCACCACGCCTGGCTCCAGGGTGGTGAAATCCGTGGTGCGCAGAAAATGAAGCGCTTTTTCAATCGCCAGCGGCAGGCGACACGGATTGGGCTGCGAAATATGTCCGAATATCATCATCCCCTCCTTACAGAGACTGGATTTTCGCCCATACGCTGCCATCAATGGTTATGCCGTTGCGACGGTTCTCTTCCTGCAGACGCGTGAATTCATGTCCCGGCAAACGAACGGCAACATTTTCATCAGCGCGTTCGGCGGTAGTGATGAAGTCCATGATGCGTTGCAGTTTGGCATCGCGGGTTGGCCCGTCGATCAGGCGATCCACTTCAATAGCGATAAAGATCTGCGATACGCCATATTCGTCGCTGTTGTCCTGGGTCACTTCTGCGACGGAAGAGCCGTTAGAGAGCAGGGTTGCGATCATGTCGAGCACGATGGATAAGCCTGAACCTTTCCAGTAGCCCATCGGCAGAATACGGCGGTTTTTCTCAATCACGCCAGGCTCTCGGGTGAGATTGCCCTCGTCGTCAAAGCCGCCATCTACAGGCAACTCGCGCCCGGCCAGGCGGTTCACTTCCAGTATGCCGTAGGAGAACATCGACATCGACATGTCGACCATGGTGATAGGATTCGACGGGATAGCGACGATCAGCGGGTTTGTGCCGATGCAGCATTCTTTTGATCCCCACGCAGGCATTACTGCAATGGAGTTGGTCCAGCAAATTCCAATGTAACCTTTCTCAGCCGCCTGCCAGCCGTAACTGCCGCCGCGCATCCAGTGGTTGGCGTTACGCAGCGCCACCAGGCCGATACCGTGGTCGGATGCCAGTTCGGTGGCGCGATCCATCATCTTTTTCGCCGTCAGGTTGCCGATGGAGCGTCGGGCATCCCACTGTTCGATGGCACCCAGTGAGGTCACCCGTTGTGGCTGGGCGTCAGGGATGATGTCGCCCGCATCCAGTTGCTGAATAAAACGCGGGAAGCGGTTTACGCCATGCGAGTAGACACCGGACTCGGTGGTGCGGGCAAACATCTCTGCGCAGGCATCGGCAGTCTCCACTTTTATGCCGCGATCGAGCAGAACCCGATTGAACGCCGCTTTCAACTCTTCGAAGGTCACTTTCATCCCTGTTCTCCTGTTTTTTAGGGGCAAGTGCGAACGCTTTTTTATCGTTAAATTTCACTATGCGAAATCTGATTTCAAATATAGCGATCAATTTTTATCAGATCAACGACATTCACGTTTTTCAAAAAGCATTAAAATCAACTGGTTGTGTTTTTTCTGTTGAGATCGTGAACTAAACCACACTTTGCGCTACCATCAGGAGCGCGATAAAAAGGAGCGATTTGATGAGCATGAAAGAGAGCGAAATAACGCAGGAAAAAGAGAGGCCAGCGGGCAGCCAGAGCCTGTTTCGCGGCCTGATGCTGATTGAGATCCTCAGCAACTACCCGAACGGGTGTCCGCTTGCGCATTTATCGGAACTGGCAGGTTTGAATAAGAGCACCGTCCACCGGTTACTCCAGGGACTGCAGTCGTGCGGGTACGTTACCCCGGCGCCAGCGGCGGGCAGCTATCGTTTGACCACTAAATTCATTGCTGTCGGGCAAAAGGCGCTGTCATCGCTCAACATTATTCACGTGGCGGCCCCGCATCTTGAGGCGCTGAACATTGCCACTGGCGAAACGGTGAACTTTTCCAGTCGGGAAGATGACCACGCGATCCTAATTTATAAGCTCGAGCCGACAACCGGCATGCTGCGTACGCGTGCTTACATCGGCCAGCATATGCCGCTCTATTGTTCTGCAATGGGCAAGATCTATATGGCCTTTGGTCATCAGGATTACGTGGCCAGCTACTGGCAAAGCCATCAGGAACAGATTCAACCGCTGACGCGCAATACCATCACTGAACTGAGTGCTATGTACGATGAGCTGGCGGAAATTCGCGATCGCAGCATGGCAATGGATAAAGAAGAGAACGAGCTGGGTGTCTCCTGTATCGCCGTGCCGGTGTTTGATATTCATGGTCGAGTGCCGTATGCGATCTCCATTTCGCTGTCGACGTCCCGCATGAAGCAGGTTGGCGAGAAAAACCTGCTCAAGCCTCTGCGCGAAACGGCAGAGGCGATATCAAAAGAGCTGGGTTTTAACGTGCGTGAGGGGTAGCGTGTTACTGGCTGCCTTCGTGCCACGCTTTTTCAATTTCTTCGGCGAGAATTTTGACGCCCGCTTCGATTTTTGCCGGATCGGGCACGTAGTTCATGCGCATGCACTGGTGCGTGTGCGGCCACGGCTTATCCAGACCCGGGAAGAAGTAATCGCCCGGCACCATCAGCACGCCACGCTTTTTCAGTCGCTGATAGAGCAGTTCTGTAGTGATCGGCAAATCCTTAAACCACAGCCACAGGAAAATCGCTCCTTCGGGTTTGTGGATCAGGCAGCGTTCTTCCGGTAAGTAGCGGCGAAGCGTCGCAATCGTCTCCTGAACGCGCTGGTAATAGAACGGTTTGATGACTTCATTAGACAGACGCAGCAGGTCGTTGCGCTTGATCATTTCGCACATCATCGCCGGGCCGATACCGCCCGGTGAAAGGCTGATAATGCCGTTCATATTGGTAATGGCGGTGATGATTTTCTCGTTGGCGATGATGATGCCGCAGCGGCTGCCCGGCAGACCCAGCTTGGAGAGGCTCATGCACAGGACAATGTTCGGGTTCCACAGCGGACGTGCTTCGCTGAAGATAATGCCCGGGAACGGCACGCCGTAGGCATTGTCGATCACCAGCGGAATGCCGTGCTGATTTGCCAGCGCATCCAGCTTCATCAGTTCGTCATCGGTGATCACGTTGCCCGTTGGGTTAGTCGGGCGTGATACGCAGATCATGCCCGTCTCTTCGCCAATATGCAGGTGTTCAAAATCGACGTGATACTTGAACTGGCCTTCCGGCAGCAGCTCAATGTTCGGACGCGCGGAGACGAACAGATCCTCTTCCAGGCCGGAATCGGCGTAGCCGATATACTCCGGCGCCAGCGGGAACAGCACTTTTTTGGTGGTGCCGTCGGCGCGACGCCCTGCGAACAGGTTAAACAAGTAGAAAAACGCGCTCTGGCTGCCGTTTGTTAGTGCAATATTCTGTGGTTCGATATCCCAGCCCAGCTCTTCACGCAGCATTTTGGCAAGGAGAGTCAGTAGCTCGGTTTTACCCTGCGGACCGTCGTAATTGCAGAGCGCATCGGTCGCTTTGCCGTTTTCCAGCATCTGCGCGAGCAGCATCTGGAAATAGGTTGTCATCTCCGGAATTTGCGCCGGGTTTCCGCCGCCGAGCATGATGGCGCCCGGTGTGCGCAGCCCGTCGTTGAGGTCCTCCATCAGGCGAGTAATGCCTGAATGGCGGGTGAATTTGTCGCCAAAAAGTGAAAACGTCATAGCAGGTGTTCTATCGAGCTTATTTTGAAAGTGGGTAACCATAACGCTAGCACTGTGCTGGTGCAAATCGGGAGATGTGGTCGGATTTGTTGTTTTGTATGGTCGAGAGGGATTTGTGTAGTGAATAGTTCTGTTGGGTTTCACCCCTCACCCCGGCCTTCTCCCAATGCGGGGAGAGGGCCAGGGTGAGGGGGGATAATTATTGATTACCCGCCCATACCACCATCACCTTATCGCCCTTGTGCTCGCGCACGAAGCCGTACCCCTCTTTCAGCGACAGCGTGGTTTGCTTGCCTTCACCGATCGCCGGATGGCGGGCGCGGAACTGGCCCAGCGTTTGCCAGTGGGCGACGGTTAAGGCCTGCTTGCCCGTCACGTCCTGCCAGTTCATATCCGAGCGGGTACCCTGCAGCGGGTCAGACCCCGTCGGGCCAAACGGACGCTCGGATTCATCACCGTAATAGATTTGTACGCTGCCCGGTGCCAGCAGGAGCAGCTCCGCAGCGCGCTGGCCTCCTTCGCGGAACAGGCGTGTGTCATGGGAGGAGAGATAGCTCAGCACGTTGAAGCTTTGCAGCTTTTCCGCCATCTGCTGCCAGGTGAGATCCATATCGGCCAGGCAATCCACCGCTTTTGCCGCCTGCTCCTGATAATCAAAGTTGATCATCGCGTCGAAACCGTGGCGGTAATAGTCGCTTTGCATCACTCCGTGACCCCAGGACTCGCCGGTCATCCAGAACGGTGCGTTATCGAGCTTTTTGTCCGGGTTGGCCCCTTTCCACGCGGCCAGCGCCTGACTAGCCTGGTCCTTTAACTGCTGCCAGGCCGCAAGCTCGACGTGCTTCGCGGTATCCACCCGGAAACCGTCAATGCCGTAGTCGCGCACCCACTGGCTGAGCCAGTGGGTGAGATAGTCGCGCGGGGTAAATCCCGGGATGGCTTTCGCGTGGGTATCGGGCTTGTGCTGATAAAAGTTGGGTAATCCGGAAGGGGCGGTGGATTCCGTTTTCAGATCCGGTAGGAACGCCAGCGACATGGTTAAATCGTCGAAGCCGGGGTTGTCGTAATCACCAATGTCGGTGCGGATCCATTTCTTGCCCCACCATTTTTCCCATGCGGCTTTGTCGCTAAAGTTGATGTAATCGTTGAAGCTATGCCAGCTTTGGCCCGCGCCCGGCTTCCAGTCCGTCCAGCGGTCGCCCAGGGTCTTTTTCAGCTCATCACCCTGCAGATACAGCGCGCCAAACTGGTACTCCTGCATGTCCGCAAGCGTCGCGTAGCCCGCGTGGTTCATGACGATATCGAACAGGATGCGAATGCCGCGCCTGTGCGCTTCATCAACAAGATGTCGCAGATCATCCTCGGTGCCCATGTTGGCATCGAGCTTCGTCCAGTCCTGGGTATAGTAGCCGTGATAGGCGTAGTGTGGGAAGTCCCCTTTGGTGCCACCGCCTACCCAGCCGTGGATCTGCTCAAGCGGGGAACTTATCCAGAGCGCGTTCACCCCCAGCTGCTGTAAATAGTCGAGCCTGCTGGCGAGCCCTTTGAGATCGCCACCGTGGAAAGTGCCAATCTCCTGCATGCCGTCTTTGTGACGACCGTAGCTGTTGTCGTTGCCCGGGTCGCCATTCACAAAGCGGTCGGTTAGCACAAAATAGACGGTGGCGTTCTGCCAGCTAAACGGCGCTGGTTTGTCGGTTTCGGCGCGCTCAAGCAGCAGCAGGCCACCACTGCTGGCGTCTGGCTGCAGGGTTATGTTTCCGTTCTGCACTGTCGCGGTCTGTTTGCTGTAGAAATCACGCACCACGGTGCCTTCCGGGAAGGTATGGCTGACGTCCAGCGTCAGCGGTTTACCGTCCCACTTCGGGCACTGGCGGATAACGCTTGCAACCGGCTGTTCTGCGGTACTCTGAATTGTCAGCAGCAGCGTGGGCGTGCCGGATCGGGTATCAATCCGCATCTGGTATTCACCGTCGCGGAAAAGGCGCCACTGCGGCGGAGACCCGGCGCAGGGCTTGAGCGACAGCATCTCATTGAGTTTTATCGCCTCCGAAGGCTGCCAGCACGTCTTGTCAAAACCCAGCGTCAGAGGACGCGTACCCTTCGTAAGCTTTGCCTGGCTGGTGAAAACCCCAGTGCCTTCGGCGCGAAATGCGTTAAACCCCGGCGATGACCAGTCGGCATGTGCCAGAGCGGGTAACATCAGAAAAGCTAATGCGGTGCGTTTCATTCCATTTTCCTGTCGCGGCATTTTTGACCAGTGTGCCATCAGGTTGTGGTTAAAAACTCATCCCCCATCGCTTTCTGTCGGGAGGATCTGTGAGGATGAGTGATCCCGCGCGAAATGAGACAGTTATCTGCGATATCGCACACATTTTTTCAGGAATGATGTTTTTATGAGCAAGTTTCAGATGACATAGTTTCGGATTTGGACTATTTCTATACGTGCTCTTGAAGTCTATTTTTGATATGATTTGAGATTCCGCTCTCAAATTTGTGAAAAAAATAAGGTGTTGGGATGATTACATCCGACCAGGAGACCTAATGATATCGACTCCCATTCGACGATATGGGGCCGCGATACTCATGTTACTCACCACGACATTTTCGGGTGGGGTGCTTGCGAAGACGCACACGGATACAACGAGTAAGAAAGCCCACGTAATAAAGACGACAAGTAGTAAGGTTAGCAGTAAACAAGAGTATTCTCGCAATAGTGCAAAGAGTAGTTCACTTCCTGATTTGCGAAAATACCCTTCCGGAACACCAAGAAAAAAAGCGTTTCTCCGGACGGTAATGCCTTACATAACAAGTCAAAATGCCGCGATTACGGCGGATCGTAACTGGTTAATTTCAAAACAGTACGATAGCCGCTGGTCGCCGTCTGAACGCGCGCGTCTGAAAGACATCACGAAGCGCTACAAACTGAGCTGGAACGGTAACACGCGTCGCGTACCGTGGAATGCTCTCCTTGAGCGTGTGGACATTATCCCAGGCAGCATGGTAGCGACCATGGCAGCAGCCGAAAGCGGCTGGGGAACCTCTAAGCTGGCGCGTAATAACAACAACCTGTTCGGCATGAAATGTGCGAAAGGGCGTTGTACGAATGCGCCTGGCAAGGTGAAAGGCTATTCGCAGTTTGAATCTGTGAAAGATTCCGTGAACGCCTATGTGGTGAATCTGAACACGCACCCGGCCTACTCATCGTTCCGTAAATCACGCGCTCAGCTGCGTAAAGCGGACCAGGAAGTGACGGCCAGTACGATGATCCACAAGCTGAAAGGTTATTCGACGAAGGGACAGAGCTATAACAACTATCTGTTTGCTATGTACCAGGATAACCAGCGCTTAATCGCCGCCCATATGTAATCTCAAAAAAACGCCTTCCACTGGAAGGCGTTTTCTTTTCTAGATCAGCACCTCGCTGTGGCGATCCCGGTACTCTTTCGGCGTGGTGTCATACTCTTTGCGAAACACCGAATAGAAATACTGCAGCGACGGATAGCCGCACATCTGCGAGATTTCGTTGATCGACAGTGACGTAGAGACAAGCAGGCTGCGGGCCTTCTCCAGCTTCTCCGCATGAATGACGGCATGAATGGTTTCGCCCACCTCTTCTTTGAATCGCTTCTCCAGATTCGAGCGGGAAATGCCCACCGAGTCCAGGACCTGATCGACCTTAATCCCTTTGCAGGCGTGGTTGCGGATATAGTGCATGGCCTGAATGACGGCCGGGTCGCTTAGGGAGCGATAATCGGTTGAGCGACGCTCAACGACGCGGACGGGGGGAACCAGCAGGCGCTGAAGCGGCAGAGCCTCTTTATCCAGCAGACGGTGCAACAGCTTTGCCGCCTGATAGCCCATCTGACGTGTGCCCTGTGCTACGGAGGAGAGCGCCACGCGGGACAGGTAGCGGGTCAGTTCTTCGTTATCAATGCCAATCACGCACAGTTTTTCGGGCACCGGGATATGCAAATGTTCGCAGACCTGCAGCACGTGTCGGGCCCGGGCGTCCGTAACGGCAATAATGCCGGTTTGCGGTGGCAGCGTTTGCAGCCAGTCCGCCAGGCGGTTTTGCGCGTGCTGCCAGTTTTCCGGTGCGGTTTCCAGCCCCTGATAGACCACGCCGCGGTACTTCTCCTGTGCGACCAGCTGGCAAAATGCATGTTCACGCTCCACGGCCCAGCGCTTGCCGCTGGTGGCGGGTAAACCATAAAACGCGAAGCGATGGACGCCTTTCTCCTTTAAATGGAGAAAGGCGGCCTCGACCAGGGCATGGTTATCGGTGGCGATGTAGTGGACCGGCGGGTAGTGTTCGGGTGAATGATACGAACCGCCGACGCCCACAATCGGCACGTCGACGTCGGTCAGCAACTGCTCGATAATGGGATCGTCATAGTCGGCGATGACGCCATCACCCAGCCAGTCTTTGATGTTCTCCAGACGGGTGCGGAAATCTTCTTCAATAAAAATATCCCATTCGGATTGCGACGCCTGCAAATATTCACCCACGCCTTCGACCACCTGACGGTCGTAGGCTTTGTTGGCATTGAATAACAACGTAATGCGGTGACGCTTTTCAAACATGGCTCGCTTCCCAATTAAGTCACAATGCGGTTATCAGGCTCGTCGCTTGGTGGCAGAGTCCATCCAGACTGCCAGTAAAAGAATGGCCCCCTTGACGATATACTGCCAAAACGTCGGGACGTCCATCATACTCATCCCGTTATCCAACGACGCCATGATAAATGCCCCCATGACCGCGCCCGCCACGCTACCGATACCGCCTGCGAGGCTGGTGCCACCGATGACGCAGGCAGCGATAGCATCCAGCTCGGCGATGTTACCGGCGGAAGGAGAGCCTGCCCCCAGACGCGAGCTGAGGATCAACCCGGCGATAGCGACCATCAGGCCGTTAATGGCGAAAACCGCCAGCTTGGTACGTTCGACGTTAATACCCGACAGGCGGGCAGCTTCAAGGTTGCCGCCGATGGCATAAATACGACGGCCAAACGCGGTGCGCGTCGCCATAAACATGCCGCCGAGCAGTAACAGCGCCAGCAGCAGTACCGGCGTCGGAACGCCGCGATAGTCGTTAAGAAGCCAGATGGCGCCCAGCACAATGACCGCCGTCAGCGCCTGACGTCCTACCACGGACGTTGACGCTGGCGACGCAAGACCCAGCGCCTGACGGCGCATACGTCCACGCCACTGCCATGCGACAAACGCCAGCAGTCCCACCACGCCGATCGTAAAGCCTATGCTATCCGGGAGGTAACTCTGGCCAATTTGCGACATCGCCGCGCTGGTCGGGGAGACGGTCGTGCCGTTGGTGATACCGATCAAGATCCCGCGGAAGGCCAGCATTCCCGCCAGGGTGACGATAAACGATGGCACCTTCCGATAGGCAACCCACCAGCCGTTCCAGGCCCCTAAAACCAGCCCCAGTACCAGCGTCACCGCCACGGTCAGCGGCAGCGGCCAGCCGAGCCAGACGTCAAAAATGGCCGCCACGCCGCCGAGAAGACCCATCATCGACCCGACCGACAGGTCGATTTCCGCAGAGATGATCACGAACACCATGCCCACGGCCAGGATGCCGGTGATGGCGGTCTGGCGGAGCAGGTTTGAGACGTTACGCGCGCTTAAGTACGAGCCATCCGTCATCCACGTGAAGAACAGCATGATGACGATAATCGCCGCGATCATCACGAAAACCTGCAGGTTCAGCGCTTTTAGCCCCGCGAACGCGCCGGGCGTCGGAACAGCGACTTTGATATCAGACGGATTGCTTTTCGACATGACGTTCGCTCCTTAAAGCGGCTTCCATCACCTGCTCTTGCGTCAGGTTCTGGTTAATCAGGTTGGCTTTCAGTTTCCCCTCGTGCATGACCAGCACGCGGTCGCTCAGGCCGAGCACTTCGGGTAACTCAGACGAGATGACAATGATGGCAATCCCTTGCTGTACAAGCTGATTAATCAGTTTGTAGATTTCGTATTTGGCACCGATATCGATCCCGCGCGTCGGCTCATCAAGGATTAATATGCGTGGATTGAGGAGCAGACAGCGCGCCAGAATCGCCTTCTGCTGGTTACCACCGCTCAGTCGGCCAATCGCCAGTTCCGGCGAGGAGGTTTTGACCTTCAGCCGGGCAAGTGACTGAAGGATGCACTGCTGCTCGGCGGCATCATCCAGGCTGCTCAGCGCGCCGGAGAACCGATCGAGTGCCGCAAGGGTGATGTTTTTACCCACCGCCATGACCGGTACGATGCCGTCTTTTTTGCGGTCTTCCGGAACCATGGCAATGCCGCGGGCAATCGCCTGCTGGCAGTTGTCGATTCTCACGGGCTGGCCGTCTATATATATCGTGCCCTCCCAGCGCCCTGGCCACACGCCAAACAGGCACTGCACGGCTTCGGTACGCCCGGCACCGACGAGCCCAGCAATCCCAAGAATTTCGCCGCTGTGAAGGGAAAACGAAACGTTATTGACCCGCTTAATGTGGCGGTTAACGGGGTGCCACGCGGTCAGGTTTTCCACGCGCAGCACTTCATCGCCCTTAGTGTGGGGCTCATTCGGGTAGAGCGCGGTCAGCTCGCGGCCCACCATCATGGTGATGATGTCATCTTCACTCATGCCCGCAGCTTCACGCGTGCCAATGTGTTGCCCGTCGCGGATCACGCAGATGGTGTCCGAAATGGCTTTTACCTCGTTCAGCTTGTGCGAAATGTAGATGCAGGCGATACCGTGGTTTTGCAGATCGCGGATGATATTGAGCAGAACCGCAGTTTCCTGTTCGGTGAGCGACGCCGTTGGCTCATCGAGGATCAGCAGCCTGACCTGTTTATTCAGCGCCTTCGCAATTTCGACCAGCTGCTGTTGCCCCAGGCCCAGGTCGCCCACGCGGGTATCCGGTGAAATGTTGAGGCTCACCTGCGCCAGCAGCTTTTCACAGCGGAGCGTCATGGTGTCGTAATCCAGCACGCCGTGGCGGGAAATCTCGGCTCCGAGGAAGATGTTCTCCAGCACGGTGAGATGTTTCACCAGCGCCAGCTCCTGGTGGATGATGGCGATGCCTTTACGTTCGGTGTCGCGAATGTGCGTCGCCTGGATGACTTCACCGGCAAAGACAATTTCGCCTTCGTAACTGCCGTGCGGGTAGATCCCACACAGGACTTTCATCAGCGTTGATTTGCCCGAACCGTTCTCGCCACACAGCGAAACCACTTCGCCAGGGTTCAACCGGAGACTGACGTTGTCGACGGCTTTCACCGCGCCGAAGCGCTTGGTGATGCTTTTCATTTCAAGTAAATAAGGCATAACTGCTCCACATAACCCGAGGGAAGAACAGTACAACGTGATGCGCCCCCGCAGAGCAGGGGCAGCGCCGGATTACAGTTCGCTCTTCTTGTGGAAACCGTCTTTAATAACGGTGGCGTCAATGTTCTCTTTATTGACTTCAATTGGCGTGAGCAGGCGAGCCGGAACGTCTTTCAGGCCGTTATTCAGCGTTGCATCTGCTTTAGGTTGCTTACCGTTGCCCAGCTCAACGGCAATTTCCGCCGCCGTATTGGCAAGTTCGGTAATCGGTTTGTAGACCGTCATGGTCTGGGTACCTGCGATAATGCGTTTTACGCCCGCCAGGTCGGCATCCTGACCAGAAATCGCGACTTTACCGGCCAGTCCCTGGGCACTCAGAGCCTGAATAGCCCCGCCTGCTGTGGCATCGTTGGAGGCCACGACAGCATCAATTTTGTTGTTATTAGCCGTCAGCGCATTTTCCATAATCTTCAGGGCATTTTCTGGTAACCATCCGTCGGCCCACTGATCGCCGACCACCTTAATTTTGCCGCTGTCGATGTACGGCTTAAGGACCTTCATTTGCCCTTCGCGGAACAGTTTGGCGTTGTTATCCACCGGCGAACCGCCCATCAGGAAATAATTGCCTTGAGGCACTTTGTCGATCAGGCTTTGCGCCTGTAATTCGCCCACTTTTTCATTGTCGAAGGAAATATAATAATCAATATCGGCGTTATTAATCATGCGGTCATAAGCGAGAACTTTTATGCCTTCCTGCTTCGCTTCTTTCACCACGTTACTTAATACCTGGCCGTTATAAGGGATAATGACCAGAACATCGACTCCCCGGTTGATCATATTCTCGATCTGCGACATTTGCGTTTCTTCATTGCCGTTAGCCGACTGAACAAACACATTCGCACCGAGTGATTCCGCTTTTTTCACAAAAATATCGCGATCTTTTTGCCAGCGCTCCAGACGCAGGTCATCAATCGCCATGCCAATTTTGACCTCCTTGGCATGCCCTGCAAAGCTTGCAAGGAGGAGCGTAGTGCAGAGCGTTAGGGTCAGGTTCTTTATCTTCATAATTATTAGGCCTTTTTGTAGGGGTATGTGTTGCTGAGATAAAAGAAACATTCACTGCTGGGTCGCAGCAAATTTTTAACGCGGAAAGGCGGGCTGGCAATTACAGATTTTTATCTTCTCATTACGATATTTGGTTTATTTCTGAATTTATGACCGCGATCGGATTTTAAAATTCGTAACGCCTTAATTACATTTGATTCTGGAATGTGCGCCGAAAAATAGTTTGTCTGCGCATTATTTTGCGAGCCAGCGCACAGTTGTGCATTCTCTCAATAGCAGTGTGAAATAACGTAATTGAGCAACCCAAAATGTCTATTCACTATTACTCCTGAATCAACGACTCGCCGCATACCCTGATTATGGAGCTCAATATGCAAGCTTATTTCGACCAACTCGATCGCGTTCGTTACGAAGGCCCAAAAACGACCAATCCTTTAGCATTTCGTCACTACAATCCGGATGAGCTGGTGCTGGGTAAGCGCATGGAAGATCATCTGCGCTTTGCCGCCTGTTACTGGCATACCTTCTGCTGGAACGGCGCCGATATGTTCGGCGTGGGTTCCTTTGACCGTCCGTGGCAACAGCCGGGTGAGGCCATCGAGCTGGCGAAACGCAAAGCCGACGTGGCGTTTGAGTTCTTCCACAAGCTGAACGTGCCGTACTACTGCTTCCATGATGTTGACGTATCGCCGGAAGGGGCGTCGCTGAAAGAGTACCTGAACAATTTTGCGCAGATGGTGGACGTGCTGGCAGAAAAACAGCAGCAAAGCGGCGTGAAGCTGCTCTGGGGTACGGCAAACTGCTTCACCAACCCACGCTATGGTGCGGGTGCGGCCACCAACCCGGATCCGGAAGTGTTTAGCTGGGCGGCTACGCAGGTGGTGACGGCAATGAACGCTACGCATCAGCTGGGCGGCGAAAACTATGTCCTGTGGGGCGGCCGTGAAGGCTATGAAACCCTGCTCAATACCGACCTGCGCCAGGAGCGCGAGCAGATTGGCCGCTTTATGCAGATGGTTGTCGACCATAAGCACAAAATCGGCTTCCGCGGCACGCTGCTGATCGAGCCTAAACCGCAGGAACCAACCAAGCATCAGTACGACTACGATGTCGCCACCGTGTATGGCTTCCTGAAGCAGTTTGGTCTGGAAAAAGAGATCAAAGTGAATATTGAGGCTAACCACGCTACCCTGGCGGGCCACTCATTCCATCACGAAATTGCCTCTGCGATTGCGCTGGGCATCTTCGGATCGGTAGATGCGAACCGCGGCGATCCGCAGCTGGGCTGGGATACCGACCAGTTCCCGAACAGCGTGGAAGAGAATGCGCTGGTGATGTACGAGATCGTCAAAGCGGGCGGTTTCACCACCGGCGGCCTCAACTTTGACGCCAAGGTGCGTCGCCAGAGCACCGACAAATACGATCTGTTCTACGGCCACATTGGCGCGATGGACACCATGGCGCTGGCGCTGAAAGTGGCGGCGCGTATGATTGAAGACGGCGAGCTGGATAAGCGCGTGGCGAAGCGCTACAGCGGCTGGAACAGTGAGCTGGGCCAGCAAATTTTGAAGGGTCAGTTATCGCTTGCGGACATCGCGAAGTACGCTGAACAACAGCAGCTGGCGCCGCAGCACCAGAGCGGGCATCAGGAATTGCTGGAAAACCTGGTTAATCACTACCTGTTCGATAAATAACAGCATGCAGGCCCGGTAAGCGGAAGCGCCACCGGGCATTTCTGTCAAAGGAGTCACCACAATGTATATCGGGATCGATCTTGGCACATCGGGTGTGAAAGCCATCCTGTTAAGCGAGCAGGGCGACGTGTTAGCAACGCAGACTGAAAAGCTGCAGGTTTCACGCCCGCATCCGCTGTGGTCGGAGCAGGACCCGGAGCAGTGGTGGCAGGCGACGGATCGCGCGATAAAAGCCTTAGGCGAGCAGCACAGCCTGCGCGACGTGAAAGCGCTGGGCATTGCCGGACAAATGCATGGTGCAACGTTGCTGGATAGCCAGCATCGCGTTCTGCGCCCGGCTATTCTCTGGAACGATGGCCGCTGTGCGGAAGAGTGCGCAATCCTTGAAGCGCGTGTGCCCACGTCCCGCGAGATTACGGGCAACCTGATGATGCCCGGCTTTACCGCACCCAAACTCCTGTGGGTGCAGCGCCACGAGCCGGAGATTTTCCGTCAGGTGGCGAAAGTCCTGCTGCCGAAAGACTATCTGCGCTTTCGTATGACGGGCGATTTCGCCTCCGACATGTCAGATGCCGCCGGCACGATGTGGCTCGACGTGGCGAAGCGCGACTGGAGCGAGGTGATGCTGGATGCCTGCCATCTGACGCGGGAACATATGCCCGCGCTGTTCGAAGGCTGTGAGGTGACGGGTACGCTGCTGCCAGACGTTGCGGAACGCTGGAATATGCCTGCCGTACCGGTGGTGGCCGGGGGCGGTGATAACGCGGCGGGTGCCGTGGGTGTCGGGATGGTTGAGGCGGGGCAGGCGATGCTGTCGCTGGGAACCTCTGGGGTCTATTTTGCCGTCAGCGACGGCTATCGCAGCAATCCCGAAAGCGCTGTGCACAGTTTCTGTCATGCGCTTCCGGGAAAATGGCATTTGATGTCGGTGATGCTGAGCGCGGCATCCTGCCTGGACTGGGCGGCGAAGCTTACCGGCATGGCGGACGTTCCGGCACTTATTGCGGCGGCGCAGCAGGCGGATGACGCGGCGAGTACCGTCTGGTTTTTACCCTATCTTTCTGGCGAGCGTACGCCGCACAACAACCCGGAAGCGAAAGGGGTATTCTTTGGCCTAACCCACCAGCACGGCCCGGCAGAGCTGGCGCGTGCGGTTCTCGAAGGCGTGGGGTATGCGCTGGCCGACGGGATGGATGTGGTGCACGACTGCGGCCTGAAACCCGCAAGCGTCACCCTGATTGGCGGCGGCGCGCGAAGCCCTTACTGGCGACAAATGCTGTCGGATATTAGCGGGTTGCAGCTGGATTTCCGTACGGGAGGGGATGTTGGCCCCGCGCTCGGCGCCGCGCGTCTGGCGCAGATCGCTATGAACCCGGAACAACCGCTTTCGCAACTGCTGCCGCAGCTTACGCTTGAACAGGCGCATCACCCTGACGCGGCAAACCATGCGCGGTACGCGGAAAGGCGCGCGGTATTCCGTAAAATCTATCAGCAGCTGCTGCCGCTGATGTCATAAACACGCTTGTCCGACCGCGGCACGAGGATGTCCTTTTTTGGTCTGTGCGTGCCTTCCTTTCCTTGCCAGTATGGTGTTACACCCACTGGCGAGGAGATCCATCATGTCACGCATTGCACTGATCAATATTGATACTCAGCAGTCCTTCCATCATCGCCCTTACTGGCAGGAGGGCGACATTCCTGCCTTTCAGCAGGCGATGCTGGGGCTGATTGAAGGCTGCCAGGCGCGCGGTATTCCAGTTGTTGATATTTTTCATGTGGATGAAGACGGCCCCTTCACGCTGCAAAGCGGCTATGTCAAACCGATGGCCTTTTTGCGTCATCAGCCGGATGTGGTTTTCCAGAAACACGTCCATAATGCCTTCACGGATACCGGGCTTGACCGCTGGCTGCGCGAGCGTGATATCAACCAGCTGATTATCTGCGGCATTCGCACGGAACAATGCTGTGAAACCACCGCTCGGGTAGCATCCGATCTGGGTTATGCTGTGACGTTTGTGAGCGAGGCAACGCTGACGTTTCCCATGATGTACAAGGGCATTACCCTGAGCGCAGCGGAAATTCGCCATCGTACCGAGACGGTACTGGCCGGGCGTTTTGCCGAAATTAAAACGGTAGCGGAGACGCTGGAGTCACTGTAATGCGCATCGACGTCTGGTTCGTGATGTTACCCGGGGTACTGGCACTGGATATGTCAGGCCCGGCGGAGACCTTTGTGCTGGCTGGCGACGCGTTTCGTCTGCATTACATTGGGCCGCAACCGGACGTGCCGACGTCGATAGGCCTGACGATGGGCGGCATCCAGCCGTTGCCGGAAAGTCTGCCTCCGGGGAGTCTGCTTGTCCTGCCGGGGGTGAGCGACTCCCGCGTTCAGTTCTCATCGCCGCAGGCGCAGCAGATCCAGCACTGGCTAATGCGCCTGCAGCCGGTCATTCAGCGCCGGGATATCACGGTGATGTGCGTCTGTTCTGGTGCGCTGCTGGCGGCGAAATCGGGCCTGCTGAATAACAAACAGTGCACAACCCACCATGACGTTATCAGCCGTTTACGCACTGTGGCTCCCACGGCGACGATTAAAGAAAACCGCATCTTTGTACAGGACGAGAATATCTGGACCAGCGCGGGGATCACGTCGGGCATCGATCTGGCGCTGCATATGATTAACCGCCTGTGCGGTCCCGAAAAGGCGCTGGCCGTGGCGCGCGAGATGGTGGTCTGGTTCCGCCGTTCCGGTGACGATCCCCAGCTTTCACCGTGGCTGCGCTACCGCAATCATCTTCATCCGGCGATCCATCGGGCGCAGGATGCGCTCACCGCCGAGCCGCAAAAAACGTGGAGCTTGCCTGATATCGCCGCACTGGCGCACGTCAGCCCGCGCCATCTCACCCGGCTTTTCCAGACGCATTTAGGGATTAGCGTCCGCGATTATCTGGAGCAGCTGCGTCTGGCGGTGGCGGAGCAGTGGCTGATTCAGGGGCGCGGCGTGGAACAGGCCTCGCTGGCGGCAGGGTTTTCCTCCCCGCGCCAGTACCACCGCGCCCGGCAGCGCAGCGTTAGCTGACGAAGCGGCGCGTGTCGATTTTTTGCAGCAGTATCGACAGCAGCAGGCTGATAACCAGCGTAGCGGCAAAAATCCAGACGATATCCAGCACCGGCCAGCTTTTGAGCTCAACGCCCCTCGTTCGCAGGGCGTGGATCACCAGCGCGTGAAAACCGTAAATTCCCAGCGAGTGCCGCGAGATAAAGCCCAGCACGGGAAGGGGACGCGCGTTCAAGGTGTTTTTAACGAGCGTGAGCAGCGATACGGCACAGATAAAGACCATCGGCCCGCAATACAGATACCAGGTATCGGCAAAATTGCCGCGCCACTGAAGCTCATGTAGCGTCCCGCGTGAAATCACCGCCACGCCGGCGATAAACAGCGCTCCGCAGAGCCAGTTCAGACCGCGCTTTTGCGTGTCCATCATCCCGATGGCGCGCCCCAGCATGCCGTAAAGCACGTAGTAGAAGGTGTCGCCGTTGATATAGAGGTTTACCGGCAACCATTCGAAACCGTCGATTTTCTGCGAGATCGTGTTCGGGTTGGCGACGATGCCAATCACCACCATCAGGGCCAGAAGCATTTTCCCGCTGACGTTTTTCACCTGAATGAGCGGAGAGACCAGATAGATAACGATGATGGCGAAGAAGAACCACAGGTGGTAGAAAACCGGTTTTTGCAGCAAATATTTGAGGGATAACCCGGCGTTAATGGAGGTAAACAGGGTGATATAGAGCAGGGCAACGGCGCTGTAGAACCCCAGACAGGCCGCGATGCGGATGAAGTGCCTCGGCTGCGCGCTACGCTCGCCAAAAAAGAGAAAGCCGGAAATCATAAAAAACAGCGGCACGCTGACGCGCGACGCGGAGTTGAGGATATTGGCAATATCCCAGTTAACGGGGCTGATGCTGTGGGCATTCGTGACATACCAGGTCGTCGTGTGGATCATGACCACCATCAGACACGCTATTCCTCGCAGGTTATCAATCCAGTTAATTTTTGACGGCATCAGTTCCTCGTATTCCCTGTAAAGTGAGTGGGACTCCCATTGTCCAAAAGTCTTCGTTTGGAAAATTCTGAGTTTTATGCGCAGGCTTGCCGGGAGACCGCGAGATTCGCAGAATGGCAGACCTTAATCTATAAAAGTGTTGATACTAAAAATAACAGCCGCTGACCAGGACGGTAATAAAAATGATGATGAAGCGTGTGGCATCACTCTTTCTGCTGTTGATGCTGGCAGGATGCAGTGCGCCACAGGAAGTCCCCGTGCAAAAAGCGCAGCAGGGAAAAATAAGCCCGGAGCGTTCGCTGAATATGGAAGCGCTCTGTAAAGAGCGGGCTGCTCGGCGCTATAACTCGGACGTTCAGAAAATTAACGTCATCGGATTCGAGCGCTTTCAGGGCAGCTATGAGCTCAGAGGGTATACGGCGCGTAAAGAGGGCTTTGTCTGCTCGTTTGATGCGGACGGTCAGTTTTTACATCTCTCCATGCGCTAGCCTGCTCGCATAATCAACAACCAGACGCCGCCAGCGTTCTGGCCGGAAGGCTTATTTCCCAATTTTCCCTAAACAACCCCGTTTCGTACTGTATATCTTGCAGCCAGCGGGTATACTGGTCCCTTCCATTTAAAACCACACGTATCCAGCACGAAATACTATGCAAAAGTTTGATACCAAGACCTTCCAGGGCCTGATCCTGACCTTACAGGATTACTGGGCTCGTCAGGGCTGTACCATTGTTCAACCTTTGGACATGGAAGTCGGCGCCGGCACTTCACACCCGATGACCAGCCTGCGCGCGTTGGGGCCAGAGCCAATGGCGACCGCGTATGTGCAGCCTTCCCGTCGTCCGACCGATGGTCGTTACGGTGAAAACCCGAACCGTCTGCAGCATTACTATCAGTTCCAGGTGGTGATTAAGCCATCACCCGACAACATTCAGGAACTGTATCTCGGGTCGCTGAAAGAGCTGGGTATGGATCCAACCATTCACGACATCCGTTTCGTGGAAGACAACTGGGAAAACCCAACGCTGGGTGCCTGGGGTCTCGGTTGGGAAGTGTGGCTGAACGGCATGGAAGTGACCCAGTTCACCTACTTCCAGCAGGTCGGCGGTCTGGAATGTAAGCCGATCACCGGAGAGATCACCTACGGTCTGGAACGTCTGGCCATGTACATTCAGGGCGTAGACAGCGTTTACGACCTGGTCTGGAGCGACGGCCCGCTGGGTAAAACCACCTACGGCGACGTGTTCCATCAGAACGAAGTGGAGCAATCCACCTATAACTTCGAATACGCGGACGTGGACTTCCTGTTCACCTGCTTCGAGCAGTACGAGAAAGAGGCACAGCAGCTGCTGGCGCTGGAAACTCCGCTGCCGCTGCCTGCTTACGAGCGTATTCTGAAGGCCGCCCACAGCTTCAACCTGCTGGACGCCCGCAAAGCGATCTCCGTGACTGAACGTCAGCGCTACATTCTGCGTATTCGTACCCTGACCAAAGCCGTTGCAGAAGCTTACTACGCGTCCCGTGAAGCCCTTGGCTTCCCGATGTGCAACCGAAACAAATAAGAGGCGGCCATGTCTGAGAAAACTTTCCTGGTGGAAATCGGCACCGAAGAGCTGCCACCAAAAGCCCTGCGCAGCCTGGCTGAATCTTTTGCTGCGAACGTGACCGCCGAGCTGGATAACGCTGGCCTGGCGCACGGTAAAATTGAGTGGTTTGCTGCACCGCGTCGTCTGGCGCTGAAAGTGGCAAATCTGGCGGCGTCTCAGCCGGATCGTGAAGTTGAAAAACGTGGCCCGGCGATTGCCCAGGCGTTTGACGCGGAAGGCAAGCCAAGCAAGGCTGCCGAAGGCTGGGCGCGCGGCTGCGGCATCACCGTCGATCAGGCTGAACGTCTGACCACCGATAAAGGCGAATGGCTGCTGTATCGTGCCCACGTGAAAGGCGAAAGCGCGGAAGCGCTGCTGCCAAACATGATCGCCACTTCTCTGGCGAAGCTGCCGATTCCTAAGCTGATGCGCTGGGGCGCGTCTGACGTACACTTCGTGCGTCCGGTACACACCGTGACCCTGCTGCTGGGCGACACCGTTATCCCGGCGACCATTCTGGGCGTGGCGTCCGATCGCGTGATCCGCGGCCACCGCTTTATGGGCGAGCCAGAGTTCACCATCGACAATGCCGACCAGTACCCGCAGATCCTGCTGGAGCGCGGTAAAGTGATTGCCGACTACGAACAGCGTAAAGCCAAAATTAAAGCGGACGCGGAAGAAGCGGCGCGTAAGATTGGCGGTAATGCCGACCTGAGCGACAGCCTGCTGGAAGAGGTCACTTCTCTGGTGGAATGGCCGGTTGTGCTGACCGCGAAATTCGAAGAGAAATTCCTGGCCGTTCCGGCAGAAGCGCTGGTTTACACCATGAAGGGTGACCAGAAGTACTTCCCGGTTTACGCCAACGACGGCAAGCTGCTGCCAAACTTCATCTTCGTGGCGAACATCGAATCGAAAGATCCAAGCCAGATTATCTCCGGTAACGAGAAAGTGGTGCGCCCGCGTCTGGCGGATGCCGAGTTCTTCTTCAATACCGACCGTAAAAAGCGTCTGGAAGATAACCTGCCGCGCCTGCAGACCGTGCTGTTCCAGCAGCAGTTGGGTACGCTGCGCGACAAAACCGACCGTATCGCGGAGCTGTCCGGCTGGATCGCCCGTGAAATCGGTGCCGACGTTAACCACGCGACCCGCGCGGGCCTGCTCTCCAAATGCGACCTGATGACCAACATGGTGTTCGAATTCACCGACACCCAGGGCGTAATGGGCATGCACTACGCGCGTCACGATGGCGAAGCGGAAGACGTGGCCGTAGCTCTGAACGAGCAGTATCAGCCGCGCTTTGCGGGCGACGATCTGCCGTCCAACCCGGTTGCCTGCGCTGTAGCGATTGCCGATAAGATGGACACCCTGGCGGGTATCTTCGGCATCGGCCAGCATCCGAAAGGCGATAAAGACCCGTTTGCGCTGCGTCGTGCCGCGCTGGGCGTGCTGCGCATCATCGTTGAGAAGAACCTGAACCTTGATCTGCAGATCCTGACCGAAGAAGCGGTGCGTCTGTACGGCGACAAGCTGACCAACGCGAACGTTGTGGATGACGTGATCGACTTTATGCTCGGCCGTTTCCGCGCGTGGTATCAAGACGAAGGTTACACTGTCGACACCATTCAGGCGGTGCTGGCGCGTCGTCCAACCCGTCCGGCTGATTTCGATGCGCGTATGAAGGCGGTTTCCCACTTCCGTACGCTGGAAGCGGCATCTGCCCTGGCGGCGGCCAACAAGCGTGTATCCAACATCCTCGCGAAATCCGACGAGACGCTGAACGAGCGCGTAAACGCCGCGACGCTGAAAGAGCCGGAAGAGATCGCCCTGGCGATGCAGGTTGTGGTGCTGCGCGACAAGCTCGAGCCGTACTTCGCGGAAGGTCGCTACCAGGAAGCGCTGGTGGAGCTGGCGGAGCTGCGTGACGTGATCGACGCCTTCTTCGAGAAAGTGATGGTGAACGTAGAAGATAAAGAACTGCGTATTAACCGTCTCTCCATGCTCGAAAAACTGCGCGAGCTGTTCCTGCGCGTGGCGGATATTTCGCTGTTGCAGTAATGTGCCCGTTGTAACAAATGCTAAAAACCCGCTTCGGCGGGTTTTTTTATGGGTCTTTTGTAGACCGGATAAGCGCAGCGCCATCCGGCAGGTTTAGCCGATCGCGATTGTGCCTTCGTCTGTCTGCAGCCAGCGCGGTGCCTTCAGCGTATCAGCAAAGTAGCTGACCAGCTCGCACAGCAAATCTTCCATCACGATTTCAGATTGTCGCGACAGTGAGCCGTTCATCAGCATCTGCGTAAGCTCCTGACAGTAGCGCCCCAGCTGATCGCATTCGGGTTCGAAAGCCGGAACGCGTGACGGGAGTTCCTTCACGGTCAGGCTGGCTTTTAAAGCGTCCGGAACAGGTTCCAGAAGCGTGGGTTGCAGAAGATTCAGACAGGCATAAAGTCTGCCGTAAAGCGCCATTTTTGGGGCGGGTTCTTCGCAATCTACCAGTGCGTCGGTAAAACGTTCGCAGTTATCCGCCTGTTCGGTGAAGTCGGTGGCGTGGTTGAAGGGCAGGGTGAATAAAGAATGAGCTTGGGTTGGGGTAGTAGCCATATTGGCAGCCTCCGATAAGTGATAAAGCTTCCACCACCGGAAATGCTAACTTCGCTGGTGGTGGACTGAACAGAGTTAGCATTACCGGCCTTATCGGATACCGGCGCATCTTTCGATGCCCCTGCTCAGCCCACCATTGAGATGTAGCAAAGCATGCTGCACATAATGTGCCGCCGATAAGATAAGCCAGGATGCTAAACCCGGCACCTGATTTTGCAGGTGCAAAGAGAACTTACTGCTCATCAAAACAGGCGGCAATAGATTTGAGCTATGCCACTGAGGATATTACCATTTCTGGAAAGAGACTCGCAAAATTACCGCAATGAAAAGCATACTGCGGGCAGAGGTCTTACAGCGACGCTATGGTCCGGCTGTAAATCGCTGAGGCGTTTCCTGCAGGCCGGGGCGAGGCGCATGGATGCGCCGAGAGGGCGGGCTTTACAGGGATGTTACCTCCGCCCGTCCCCGATAAGCCGGAAGGAATAAGCCGAAGGTACCGCGTAGCGGCGATTTACCGCCGGGAGCCCGGGTAGCCAGGGTGGTGGCGACTGAGCCACCCTGGCACGTTCACGGGTATTGTCGTTACAGAGTAGCAAGGAACATAAAGTGAACGGAATGACCACCAGAGTCGTATGCTTCCCCTCACCCCAGCCCTCTCCCTCTGTACGGTCCGGGGACATAGTGAACACTTGTTCGGGGACATGGTAGACACTTACAACTGAGGCATAAGAACCCGTTTATGGAGTCACTTATGCCCTGGGATGCGAGAGATACCATGTCATTACGTACCGAGTTTGTACTGTTCGCCTCGCAGGACGGGGCGAACATCCGTTTCCTCTGCCGTCAGTTCGGCATTTCTCCTGCCACCGGCTACAAGTGGCTTCAGCGCTGGGCTGAGGAAGGTGCCTCCGGTCTTCAGGACCGCTCCCGCGCACCTCATCATTCCCCGAACCGCTCATCTGACGACATCACGGCCCTGCTGCGCATGGCGCATGACCGTCATCAACGCTGGGGCGCCCGCAAGATTAAGCGCTGGCTTGAAGACCAGGGGCACCGTATGCCCGCCTTCAGCACCGTCCATAATCTGATGGCCCGTCACGGTCTGCTGCCGGGCGCATCACCGGGCGTTCCGGCTACGGGACGCTTCGAACATGACGCGCCGAACCGGCTCTGGCAGATGGATTTTAAGGGCCACTTTCCCTTTGGCGGTGGCCGCTGCCATCCGCTCACCCTGCTGGACGACCACTCCCGTTTTTCCCTGTGCCTGGCGCACTGTACCGATGAACGGCGCGAGACCGTGCAGCAGCAGCTGGTCAGCGCGTTTGAACGCTACGGCCTGCCGGACAGGATGACGATGGACAACGGCTCACCGTGGGGCGACACCACCGGCACCTGGACGGCGCTGGAGCTGTGGCTGATGCGCCACGGTATCCGGGTGGGGCACTCCCGGCCTTATCATCCGCAGACGCAGGGCAAGCTGGAGCGTTTTCACCGCAGCCTGAAGGCGGAAGTGCTGCAGGGAAAATGGTTCGCGGACAGCGGAGAGCTGCAGCGCGCTTTCGATCACTGGCGCACGGTGTACAACCTTGAACGCCCGCACGAGGCGCTGGATATGGCGGTACCGGCCTCGCGTTATCAGCCGTCTGCCCGGAAGTACAGCGGCAGCGTAACGCCACCTGAATACGATGAAGGGGTGAAGGTCAGGAAAGTGGATGTCAGCGGAAAGCTGAGCATACAGGGTGTCAGTCTGAGCGCAGGCAAGGCGTTCAGGGGAGAACGGGTCGGGCTGAGGGAGACGCAGGATGACGGCTGCTATGAAGTGTGGTGGTACAGCACGAAAGTGGGGGTGATCGACCTGAAGAAAAAGTCGATCACCATGGGTAAAGGATGTTAAAAAGTGTTCACCATGTCCCCGAACACCTGTCTACCATGTCCCCGGACTGTACACCCTCAAGGGAGAGGGGGCCGTCTGTGCAAGCAATATTTGGTGGGGATCCCTCAGCCCAAAGGGAGAGGGAGTACAAATCGTCCAAAATTTAACCTTGAAATGGTCAACCCATTACCGCTATCCTTATCTCCGTTAAATTTCTCGCTCTGGAGCGCCCCCCAAAAATGAACAAACACGACTGATGAATTTCGATCCTTGCTAAACGCCACAGCGTGGGCAGGGGATGTTTTGATTTCATTCAGGAGTGCTTATGGCTCATTTTGCGCAGTCCCCTTCTTTTATTTTGCATCAGGTCACCTGTCAGTTTGCGACGGGCGATATCCTTTTTGGTCCACTGAGTTTTTCTCTGGAGCCGTCTCTGTGCGCTCTGGTTGGCCGTAACGGCAGCGGGAAAACGCGTCTGCTGCGTCTGCTGGCGGGGCTTGATGAGCCTGCAAGCGGGCATATTGAACGTACCGGAACACATGTCTATGTGGCTCAGCAGCAGGACATTTTGCCGCACACGACGCTGGCTGAGCTGCTCGGGTACGAGGCCATCTTCGCGGCGCGAGCGCGTATCGACAGCGGCGATTACCAGCCTGACGATCTGGAAATGCTTGATGGATTCTGGGATTTAGCTGAACGTCTTGGCGAGGCGTTTGTCCGGGCGAAACTTCCGCCGTTTGATCCAGATAAGCCAGCCGGTGAGCTCAGCGGCGGCGAGCGTATTCGCGCGCTGCTGTGCGGGGCGTTTACGGCTGAAGCGGATTTCCTGCTGCTGGACGAACCGACTAACCATCTGGATCGACAAGGACGGGCGTGGTTCTACGACCAGCTTGCCCGTTATCAGGGCGGCGTGCTCGTCGCCTCCCATGACCGTGAGCTGCTGGCGCAGGTGCCGCGTATTCTTGAGCTGAGCAGCGGTGGCCTGCGCAGCTACGGCGGGAATTATGCGGATTATCAAACCCAGCGCGATGCCGAACAGCAGGCGGCCCGCGCGGCGCTGGAACATGCGGCCACGGAGCGCAAACGCACCCGCGCTCGTATGCAAAAAGAGCATGACGACAGCCAGCGGCGCTCGGCAAAAACATTACGCACCGTCGATACCCTGAATATCGCGTCGTTTGAACGCGTCAAATACAAAGGCGCGGCAAAGGAACGTATCGGCGCCTGGAAAAAACAGCACAGCGAGCAAAATGAAGCCCTGAATGCCGCGGTAAACAAGGCGCGTGAGCGGGTTGAAGAAAATAACCCGGTGATGTTTACCCTGCCGGGGAGTCAGATCCCGGAAGGTAAACAGGTGCTGGTGCTGGAAGATCTGGTGCTGCCGCATGTGCCTGTTCCTCCGCTTAGCTGGCGGATGGATGGGCCAATGCGGGTGGCGCTAAAAGGTCCGAACGGCTGCGGGAAATCGACGCTGTTGAAAGCCATCCTCGGCGACATTAGTCCACGCTCAGGAACCTGTAAGGTGTCGGTCAGCTGTGCTTATCTCGATCAGCATCTTTCCCGGCTCGATCTGTCGCAGTCGGTCATGACGCACCTCAACCTGGGCAATACGCCCCTGGAAGAGGGTATGTTACGCACCCGTTTAGCCCAGCTTCAGCTGGGGGCCGACAAAGTCTCGCTCCCGCTGGCGGAACTGAGCGGTGGTGAGCGTTTGAAGGCTGCGCTGGCCTGCGTGCTTTGGCGCGGGGAGGCCACGCAGCTCCTGTTGCTGGATGAACCGACCAACCATCTGGATCTGGCCTCAGTGCAGGCTATTGAAGCGGCGCTGGCTGGTTTCCCCGGCGCGCTGCTGGTGGTGTCACACGATGATGCGTTTTTAAAAGGGTTAACGTTGACGCACGAGATGGTGTGGGAAGAGACGGGCTGGCGTTTCGAGAGCCTTTAAACACAAGCCCCCGCAGAGGCGGGGGCGTTCAAACTTTACTACGCTATCTGTTTGCTGAGTGCAGGGTTGGCCTGAATCAGGCGCATCAGCTTTAACTCGGTTGGGGTGGGTTTCTCTCGTTTTGACTCCCACTCCAGCACCATAGCCACGCTGACACCCATCGCTCTGGCGAATTCTTCAGTTTTCAGTCCTGTCCCTTTGCGCAATTGCTCATATTCTGTAAAGGGATTGGATTTTTGTTGCAGGGTAATGGCCTGCGGTACATCTTTAAAAACGATCTGTTCCAGACTGCTCAGCAGCTCAAACTCAGGATCTTTATATTCCATTGAGAACTCCTCTTAAATCTCACATCGTGATCAAGAACATCAGAGAGCCAATTAAGAATAGTCCCTAATACAAACCAAGGATCGTCACGGCTGTGATTAATCGTGCGGTAACGATCGCTTTACGCGATTCAGCTATCCGGATAGTTATGCTAATTCCCTGATTAACCATATGTCGGCTTCGCCAGGTATTTTTTTGTAAATAGTAAGAAATAAATCGGCAATAGTCGTTTTACATGAAAAGAGTATCTTGCAAGGCTGACCTGGACTATCCTTGTCAGCGTCGGGCACGCGTGTGCCGGTGTGCGCTTTTTTGGGTGAAAGGAGTAATAAAATGGCGACAGGAAAGTCCTGCTCTCGCTGGTTTGCGCCTATTGCGGCGTTGTTGATGGTTGTTAGCCTGAGTGGGTGTTTTGATAAAGAAGGCGATCAGCGCAAAGCGTTTATCGATTTTCTGCAGAATACAGTGATGCGCAGCGGCGAGCGGTTGCCGACGCTGACTGCGGATCAGAAAAAACAGTTTGGCCCCTTTGTGTCCGATTACGCCATTCTTTATGGGTATTCACAGCAGGTGAGCCAGGCGATGGACTCCGGTATCCGCCCGGTAGTGGATAGCGTGAACGCCATCCGTGTTCCCCAGGATTATATGACTCAGCGCGAGCCGCTGCGCCAGTCCAATGGTGCGCTCGGCGTGCTGAGCCAGCAGCTGCAAAATGCGAAAATGCAGGCTGACGCGTCACGTTCTGCGCTGAAGCAGGGCGAGGATCTCAAACCGGTCTTCGATAAAGTGTATGAGAAAGTAGTGACGAAACCGTCTGAAGCGATACAACCGCTGATTCCGGCCGCGCAGGTCTTCACTCAGCAGCTGGTTCAGGTCGGGGATTTCATCTCGCAGCAGGGGACACAGGTGAGCTTTGTTGCCAACGGCATTCAGTTCCCAACCTCGCAGCAGGCAAGTCAGTACAATACGCTGATTGGGCCGCTGGCCGCCCAGCACCAGGCCTTTAGCCAGGCGTGGGGCGCAGCAGTCGCTGCCACAGAATAAACCGAAAAACCCCGCCTCAGGCGGGGTTTTTTTTCGGCATTCAGAAAATAACGCTTGTCATTCCTCTACCACATCGGTATAACTGTTCGCGTCGGTTTGTTACACAGACCTAAAGCAGTTTAGTAAAGCAGTCCAGATTGTTATCCATAGATACCCTTCGTAGTGACCCTTCCTTCATCGCTTAAAAATCTGTAACGCAATCCATCAAGCCGGAAGGCACAATATATTTGTTAATAAGGTAATTTCTATGTCTGCTAAAATGACTGGTCTGGTTAAATGGTTCAACGCTGATAAAGGTTTCGGCTTCATCACTCCTGACGATGGCTCTAAAGACGTGTTCGTACACTTCTCTGCTATCCAGAACGATGGCTACAAATCTCTGGACGAAGGTCAGAAAGTTTCCTTCACCATCGAAAGCGGCGCTAAAGGCCCAGCAGCTGGTAACGTTGTAAGCCTGTAAGCTTCCAACCCAGTAGCACAAAATTCAAAAACCCGCCTTCTGGCGGGTTTTTTCGTTTCTACTGTTGGATCTGCGGGTTAACGCAGTTCCTGTCTACTTTTCCAGCAAGCGCGGCTATCAGGTTATCTACTGCCGTCGCCGCCATATTGTAGCGCGTCTCGTGGGTAGCAGAGCCGATGTGTGGCAGGGCGACGACGTTTGGCATGCTCAGCAGTGGGGAATCCACCGGAAGCGGCTCCTGCTCAAACACGTCCAGACCCGCGGCGTGGATCTCGCCGTTTTGCAGCGCTTCAATCAGCGCCTGCTCATCCACCACCGGGCCGCGACCCGCGTTGATGAAGATGGCGGACTTCTTCATTTTTTCAAACGCGGATTTGCCAATCAGATGGCGCGTTTCATCCGTCAGCGGCAGGATCAGGCAAACAAAATCGGCTTCCTGCAGCAGCGTATCCAGCTCGCAGTAACGCGCGTTGAAGCGTTCTTCTGCTTCACTGTGATGACGGCGCGCGTTATACAGAATCGGCATGTTGAAGCCGAAATGCGCGCGCTGCGCCAGCGCCAGCCCGATACGCCCCATACCCACGATGCCCAGCGTTTTGCCATGCACATCCACGCCGAACCAGTCCGGCCCAATGCTTTTCGTCCATTCGCCGGCTTTCACACGCTCGGCCACTTCCACCACGCGACGGGCCGTGCTGAGCACCAGCGCCATCAGCGTATCTGCCACGGTTTCCGTCAGGGCATGTGGCGTGTGCATCAGCAGGATTTTACGGGCGTTCAGAGCATCCACGTCGAAATTGTCATAACCCACGGAAACGGTTGAGGTAGCACGAAGCTTCGGCATTTTCTCCAGCAGGGCGACATCCACTTTTTCGCTTGAACCCAGCAGGCCTTCGGCGCTGGCGAACGCATCGGCATGCTGCGCCACGGTCTCCGGGCTCAGGTTCTTCACCTGCGTAACGGTGAAGTGTTCTTCCAGGCGTTTCTGCAGATCTTCCGGCAGAGCTTTATACAAAATGACGGACGGCTTCATGCTAATCTCCGTTGATTTTTAAGGATTCAGGCGTGGCGTGCGCCGACGAGGTGCTGTTGATTATTAGCAGGCTTAACAATCAAAGTAAGCCACACGGAGGCGAAAAGCGCTACCCCCATAAAGATGTACGACGCGGATGGGCTGCCGGTCACACCGTTCAGATAGCCGACGAACCAGGATCCGCAGAACGACCCCAGCGCGCCCATACTGTTAATCAATGCCATTGCACCGCCCGCGACGTTACGCGGCAGCATTTCCGGGATGATGGCAAAAAACGGACCGTACGGGGCGTACATGGCGGCACCGGCAATCACCAGCAGGGTATAAGAGGCCCAGAAGTGATTCGCGCCCACCGCCCACGAGCCGATGAAGGCGAAAGCGGCAATCAGCAGCAGCGGCCAGACGAACAGCTTGCGGTTTTGCAGCTTGTCCGACGCCCAGGAGACAACGATCATCGCGATGGTCGCTGCGAGATACGGTACGGAAGAGAGCCAGCCCACTTCCACCATGCCGAGGTTCTCGCCGCCGCTGCGGATAATCGACGGCAGCCACAGCACAAACCCGTACACGCCGATACTCCAGGTAAAGTACTGCGCGCAGAGCAGGATAACGTTGCGGGAGCGGAACGCTTCGCCGTAGTTGCGTACCGCCTTCAGCCCCTGCTGCTCTTTATCCAGTTGCGCCTGCAGCGCGGCTTTTTCATCTTCGGAAAGCCACTTCGCCTGGGCAGGCTTATCTTTTACCAGCACCCACCAGCAGAATGCCCAGATAATTGCGGGTACCCCTTCGATGATAAACATCTCGCGCCAGCCGAAGGACTGGATCAGGTAGCCGGAGACTACCGACATCCATAGTACGGTGACCGGGTTACCGAGGATCAGGAAGGTATTCGCGCGTGAACGTTCAGATTTGGTAAACCAGTTGCTTATGTAAATCAGCATCGCCGGCATGACCGCTGCCTCAACGACGCCGAGGATAAAGCGAATGGCCGCCAGAGCAGGAATATTGTTCACCACGCCGGTCAGTGACGCGCAGGCGCCCCACAGGATCAGACAGATGAAGATCAGCTTACGCACGCTGCGGCGTTCCGCGTAAATCGCGCCGGGGATCTGGAAGAAGAAGTAGCCCAGGAAGAAAAGGGCACCCAGCAGGGATGAAATACCTTTGGTGATGCCGAGGTCTTCGGTGATCCCCGCCGCGGACGCGAAGCTGAAGTTGGCACGATCGAGGTACGCCAGGCTGTACGTGATAAACACGATTGGCATGATGTACCACCAGCGTTTTACTGCATTGGTCGAACTGTTCATAGGCTTGCCTCTGTTGTTGAGGTTGTTACCGCCGTTGACTGTAGGGTACACGGTGGCTTAATTATTTGGTGTGGCATGCTGCCCTCACCCTGGCCCTCTCCCACAGGGAGAGGGAATTTAAACGCCGAGCTCTGCTCGCGTTGGCAATCCTTCGCTGTCGCCCTGCACCTGAATCGCCAGCGAGCCAATCTTATTGCCCCGCGCGACGGCCTGCTGCAGCGGTTTGCCTTCCAGCAGGGCGCTAATGACGCCTACGGCAAAGCCATCGCCCGCGCCGACGGTGTCGACAACGTTCTCAACCTTCACCGCCGCGACCGCGCCCTGTTCGCCGTCTGCCGTTTTGAACCATGCACCATCGGCACCGGTCTTCAGCACCACCGCTTTTACCCCTTGACTCAGATAGAAATCAGCAATGCCTTCCGGCGTATTTTCACCCGTCAGAATCATCCCCTCCTTCAGGCCCGGCAGAACCCAGTCCGCCTGGAACGCAAGGCGGTTCAGCTTCTCGACCATTTCCGCTTCGCTTTTCCACAGCACCGGGCGCAAATTCGGATCGAAAGAGATCGTTTTGCCCAGCGACTTCATGGTCGTTGCCGCATGGTCCAGCAGTTCATAGGAACTGTCAGAGAGCGCCGCCGCCACGCCGCTCAGGTGCAGATGGCGCGCGGAGGCAAAATAGCCGGCGTGGTAATCTTCCGTTGAGAGATGGCTTGCCGCCGAACCTTTGCGGAAATACTCCACGATGGGATCGGTTCCATTCTCGACTTTAGATTTAAGCTGAAAGCCGGTAGGAAAGCGTCCGTCCAGGGTGACGCCTGCGGCGTCAATATTCTCTTTTTTCAGCGAGTCGAGAACGAAATGGCCAAAGCTGTCATCCCCCACGCGGCTGACCCAGCCGACGTTCAGACCGAGACGCACCAGGCCGGTCGCGACATTCAGCTCTGCGCCCGCTACGCGTTTGATAAAGTGCTCAACCGTGCTCAGTTCGCCCGTTTCGGTCGCGACAAACATCGCCATAGCCTCGCCGATCGTGATGGCATCCAGCGTTTTGTGCATGATTTACTCCTCGCGCAGCAGGTTGACGTAATGACGGGTAACGGCGGTTAAATCCGCCCCTTCCAGCGGGAACTCAATACCGCGCGGAGCATCTGCAGGCAGCTGGCCGAGCAGATCCAGCCAGCGCGCGTCTGCGCGGTCCGGCGCCACGGCGCGGAAGTTATCTTTATGCGGAACGGCGGCTTTAACGTGGATATAGCTCACCGCAGGGGCCAGGTGACGCGCGGCCTCTTCGGGGGAGTCGCCGACCCACAGCCAGTTGCCCATGTCGAAGGTCAGCGTGACGGGCAACGCCATTTCCCGACAGGCGGCCTGGAAGCGCCGCATGGGCGCGAGCTGCCCGCAGTCGGTCTGATCGTTCTCCACAACAAGCGCCATACCGCTGGCATTCAGCAGGGCGCGCAGGGCGTCGAGAGGCTGTGTGTCGCTGAAATGGCCGAGAGAAACCTTCAGCCACAGGGCGTTAAGGGTGTTGGCCTCAGAGAGATAGCGGGGCAGGTCCGGGTTAAGGGTGCCGTCGGGCATAAACAGGGCGGCGGGCGCGGAGTAGCACGCCAGCAGACCCATTAGCTCGATGGATTCGCTCAGTGCAGGCAGCGCCAGCAGCTCTTCGCTGTTAAACAGTTCGCGGCGGATCTCCACGCCGTCTGCCCCTGCGCCTGCAATAACGGGGAGCATCGCCCGCTGACCGCCTGCCTGTCGCACCTGTTCCGCGCCATACGCGGCGGTGACCACCATGATTTTCCTGCCCATCTTCGGACTCCATCGCAACATATCAATACTATTACGCTAGATGGAACCGGTTCCAAAGAAAAGATCAGGATGTCGAATTTATGATCGCTATCACAAGGGGGAATTAACGGGCGGTGGAGCCGCGAACGATCAGCTCGCCGGAGAAGACCTGCTCGCGTACGGCATCGCGGGTGCCTTCAATACGACGAATCACTTGTTCTACAGCGGCATAGCCAATCTGCCAGGTGGGTTGTTTAAGGGTCGTAATACCCACGCCAGCGAGCTCCGCCCACTCCAGCTCATCAAAGCCCAGCAGACCGATATCGCTGCCCCAGTGCAGGCCAATGCGCTTGAGCGAGCGGGCGACCTGAAGCGTCAGCGCCCCGTTGGCGGAAATAACGGCTTTGCGCATCCCGCGATGGCGGGTATGGAACTGGCGCAGGGTGTTGTCGATCTGGTCGGCTTCGTGAAGCGGTGTTTCGGCATTTTCGGCGATCGCTCCGGGATAACGCGCAAGCGTGGCGCGAAATGCCGCCAGGCGGTCGCGTCGGGTATTTACCATGCCCAGGGGTTCGCTCAGGAAAAGAATCGCTTCGAAGCCCTGTTCGATCAGGTGCTCGGTCGCGGTTGTGGCTGCCTGGGTGTTATCCAGCCCGACGACATCGCAGGCGAATTCCGGGATTTTACGGTCGATGAGGACCATGGGCAGGGAGGACTGCTGCAGGCGGTTCAGGCCCTCTTCACGCATGCCTACTGCGTTAACCACAATCCCTTCCACCTGGTAGCTGCGCAGCAGATCGAGGTAGTGCAGCTCCTGGTCGACTTCGTTGTTGGTATTACAGACCAGCGGCGTGAAGCCCTTCTCGCGGCAGGCGGCCTCGATACCGCTGAGGACGTTGACGGAGTAGGGGTTGGTGATATCGGCGATAATAAGGCCGATCAAACGGGTGCGACCGCGTTTGAGCCCGCGCGCCATCAGGCTGGGACGATAGTCGAGATCGGCAATGGCCTGTTCAATACGCGCCAGCAATGCGTCGGACAGCAGATGTTTCTCGCCGTTAAGGTAGCGCGAAATGCTGGTTTTACCGGTTTTGGCGGCTTTCGCCACGTCGCTGATGGTGGCCCGGGCTGGTTTGCTCATCGCTGATTTCCCTGAATTTAGTGAGAATACCTTAGCGGGAAAATCAACGATGGCAAGTGGTTCATGCCGGGGTGTGCGGTCTGTTGCCCTCACCCAGGCCCTCTCCCTCGGGGATTACTGAATCGGGCTCAACGTAATCTCTACGCGACGGTTTTGCGCTTTACCTTCCGCCGTGCTGTTGCTGGCGATAGGATTGGCAGGGCCCATGCCGCTGGTGCGGATGCGGTTTGCTTCAACGCCCTGGGTTATCAGGGAGCTGGCCACGGAATCGGCACGCTGCTGAGACAGACGCATGTTCAGATCCTGGCTGCCGGTGCTGTCGGTGTAGCCAATCACGTTCACGGCGGTCTTGTTGTACTCTTTCAGCACCATCGCCACGCCGGTCAGGGTGTTCGCGCCCGCAGGTTTCAGCGTGGCGCTGCTGCTGTCAAAGGTCACGTTGTTCGGCATGTTCAGGATGATGTTATCGCCGCTGCGGGTGACACTCACGCCGGTTCCCTTCATTTTGTCGCGCAGTTTCGCTTCCTGCACGTCCATGTAATAACCGACGCCGCCGCCCAGCGCCGCACCTGCCGCTGCGCCAATCAGCGCACCTTTGCCGCGGTCTTTCTTGGAGGAGGAGAGTGCCCCAACGCCTGCGCCGACCAGCGAGCCGATACCTGCGCCAATGCCGGATTTACCCGCTTCGCGCTCACCGGTGTAAGGGTTGGTTGTGCAGCCTGAAACAGCCAGTGCACCGCTCACCAGAGCGGCAATAACGAGTACGCGTTTTTTCATCTTCTTTCCTTAATCCTTTTTATTCTTTGCCACGGCGAGCGTGGCAGTTGATTATGACGTCCAGATACGGAGAAAATTCCGGGTATAACTCTGAAATTTGTGACAAACCATAAACGGCCTCAACGAGAAGGCCGTAAACCTGCACGCAACCAGGAGCGCACGCTTGAGCACCTCAACAAAAACCATTCTGACCGCCGCCCACTGGGGGCCGATGCTGGTCGAAACCGATGGCGAAAATGTTCTGTCGTCCCGTGGGGCACTGCCAACACAACATCCCAATTCGTTACAGACCGTCGTACGCGATCAGGTGCACAGCAAAACGCGCGTGCGCTGGCCGATGGTGCGCAAAGGTTTTCTGGCCTCGCCGGATAAGCCGCAGGGGATCCGTGGTCAGGATGAGTTTGTTCGCGTGAGCTGGGACGATGCGCTGGCGCTGATCCATACGCAGCATAAGCGCATTCGCGACAGCTATGGCCCATCGTCCATTTTTGCCGGCTCCTATGGCTGGCGCTCGAACGGCGTGCTGCACAAGGCCTCGACCCTGCTGCAGCGCTACATGAGCCTGGCCGGGGGCTATACCGGTCATCTGGGAGACTATTCGACCGGCGCGGCGCAGGCGATCATGCCGTACGTCGTGGGAGGAAACGAAGTGTACCAGCAGCAGACCAGCTGGCCGCTGGTGCTGCAGCACACCGACGTGGTGGTGCTGTGGAGCGCCAACCCGCTGAACACGCTGAAAATTGCCTGGAATGCCAGCGACGAGCAGGGGATTGGGTATTTCGACGCGCTGCGCAAAAGCGGCAAACGCATCATCTGCATTGATCCGATGCGTTCTGAAACCATGGATTTCTTCGGCGACAGCGCCGAGTGGATTGCTCCTCATATGGGCACCGACGTGGCGATGATGCTGGGTATCGCCCATACGCTGGTGGAGAACGGCTGGCACGACCGCGATTTCCTCGCCCGGTGTACATCCGGCTTCAACAAATTCACCGACTACCTGACGGGCGAATCTGATGGGGTAGTGAAAACGGCAGAGTGGGCCGCGGAAATTTGTGGCGTTCCAGCCGCTAAAATCCGCGAACTGGCGGCACTGTTCCATAAAAATACCACGATGTTAATGTCCGGCTGGGGGATGCAGCGCCAGCAGTTCGGCGAGCAGAAACACTGGATGCTGGTGACGCTTGCCGCGATGCTAGGACAGATTGGTACGCCGGGCGGCGGTTTTGGTCTTTCCTACCACTTTGCGAACGGCGGTAACCCAACGCGTAAAGCGGCGGTGCTGGCGTCCCTGCAAGGCTCGGTGCAGGGCGGCGTGGATGCCGTGGATAAAATCCCGGTGGCACGAATCGTTGAAGCTCTGGAAAACCCGGGCGGTTTTTATCAGCATAACGGTCTGGACCGCCACTTCCCGGACATTAAGTTTGTCTGGTGGGCGGGCGGGGCAAACTTCACGCACCATCAGGATACCAATCGCCTGATCCGCGCCTGGCAAAAGCCGGAGCTAGTGGTGATTTCCGAGTGCTTCTGGACCGCCTCGGCCAAACATGCCGATATCGTACTGCCCGCGACCACGTCGTTTGAGCGTAACGATCTCACCATGACCGGCGATTACAGCAACCAGCATATGGTGCCGATGAAGCGCGTGGTGGCCCCGCGTGATGAAGCGCGTGATGATTTTGACGTGTTTGCTGAACTGAGCGAGCTCTGGGAAGCGGGTGGTCGCGAACGCTTTACCGAAGGGAAAAATGACCTGCAGTGGCTGGAGAGTTTCTACCAGATCGCCGGACAGCGTGGTGCGGCGCAGGGCGTGACGCTTCCGCCATTTGCTGAATTCTGGGAGGCGAACCAGATTCTCGAAATGCCGGAAAGCGAACAGAACGCCCGATTTGTCCGTTTCGCCGATTTCCGTCGCGACCCGGAAAACCATCCGCTGAAAACCGAGAGCGGCAAGATTGTGATCTACAGCGAGCGCATCGCCAGCTTTGGATATGCCGATTGTCCGCCACACCCTTCGTGGCTGGAGCCGGACGAGTGGCACGGCAACGCTCAGCCGGAGCAGCTGCAGGTGCTGTCTGCCCATCCGGCGCATCGTCTGCACAGTCAGCTTAATTACACCTCTCTGCGCGAGCAGTATGCGGTCGCCGGGCGGGAGCCAATTACGCTCAATACTTTAGACGCCAAAGCGCGTGGGATTGCGGACGGTGACGTGGTGCGCGTCTGGAACCAGCGTGGACAGGTGCTGGCAGGGGCGGTGGTCAGCGACGGGATTAAGCCAGGCGTGATCTGTATTCATCAGGGAGCCTGGCCCGACCTTGAGCCCACCGAAGGTGGGATCTGTAAAAACGGGGCGGTTAACGTGCTGACCAAAGATCTCCCCAGCTCGAAGCTGGGGAATGGTTGCGCAGGGAACACGGCGCTGGCCTGGGTCGAGAAATATCAGGGCCCGGCGCTTACCTTAACGGCGTTTGATCCGCCTGCCAGCTCATGATCCACGTCGGGTGCTGGGTATCATCCTGCCAGGCGCTGTCTTCAATGCGAAAGCCCTGAGCATGGTAGAAATTCACCGCCCGGACGTTTTTCTGATACACCTCCAGGGTTAAGTGCGGGAAGCGCTGTTGAACATGGTTCAGCAGCGCGCGCCCGATGCCTTTTCCGATATACGCTGGCGTAACGAACAGCGCCCCTACAAACTGCGACTGTATGACGCTGATAAAACCGCGCGGCGTGCCGTTCTCCTCCCAGACCCAGGTTTCGGCGGCGGGAAGGTATTCATCCCGCACCAGCGCTTCGTTCGCTTTCCAGTAGTCGGCGTCGATAAACGGATGCGCCTCGGTGGTGCTCTCAAGCCACAGTCTCAGGAGCTGAGCGGTATTCTCACTGTGCCATTTGCGGATCATGGTTGCCCTCCGGGTGGCAGATGCAGCCCGTAATATGATCATTGACCAGCCCGCAGGCTTGCATAAAGGAGTAACAGATGGTGGTGCCCACAAACTTGAAGCCGCGTTTTTTCAGCGCTTTCGACAGGGCATCCGAGGCAGGGGTCGAGGTTGGGATCTCTGCAAGCGTGGCGGCCCGCGTCACCTTCGGCTCGTTATCCACAAACGACCAGACAAATGCTGAGAAGGGTTCGCCGTTTTGCTCCATCGCCAGATAAGCCCGCGCGTTACCGATAATGGCCTGAATTTTACCGCGATGGCGGATGATACCGGGATTCAGAACCAGCCTTTCCACGTCGTCGTCGGTCATGGCGGCTACCGCAGTCGGATTGAACTGGTGGAAGGCATTGCGGTAGTTCTCACGCTTTTTCAGAACGGTGATCCACGACAGACCGGCCTGCTGGCCTTCAAGGCAAATCATTTCAAACAGTTTTTCACCGTCGGTCTCCGGTACGCCCCATTCCTTGTCGTGATAATCGATATAAAGCTGATCCTGGCTTACCCAACCGCAACGTTGCATAGGTCATCTCCCTTCCTGATACGATAAACGCAAAAATTTCAATCTGCCCGGCTTGACGTGTCTGCTAAAGAGACAATAGTTAATACAGGGCTATATGCCCCAATACCTCTTCGAACAATGACATATATCGCCGAACTCGGCTCTTTCTGGAGTCGCTTTGATGATGATAAAAAAAATCAGTGGTCGCCATGCTGCTTCTGGCCTGGTGGGCGTTTCAGCCTGCCTGCTTATATGTAACACCGCTTTTGCGTGGAAACAGGAATATATCGTTTCAGATGCACAAAGTAATACGACAGAACGCTATACATGGGACGCCGATCACCAACCTCGTTATGAAGATATTCTCGCGGAGCGTATTAACCATTCGCAGAATGCTGCGGGCTTTGCGCTGAACGACCCATCCGGTTCGGATGCGGAAACCGTTCTGAGCGTTGGCTGGAATTTTCCCGTGGCGGGGCATATCACAACCGGGCCGGTCATGGCGTGGCGCACAGATGGCACTCCACCCTCAACGGTAAATACGTTTAGTGATACAACCACCGCGCAGTCGCTTACCGAACCCCTCTGGCATGCCAGCGTGAACTCGCTGGGGTGGCGTGTTGATACCCAGTACGGCGATTTACACCCCTGGGCGAAGATCAGCTACAACCAGCAGTCGGAAGAAGAATATTTGTATACCCTGGGCTTAAGCGCCAAATTTTAGGGTTGTTACTTTTTTAAACGCTGCGGTAACATATTTAATACAATAACGGCGAGGGTTGTGGTGATAGTGGTCACTCACCTTTAAACGTTTTCTTCTCCGGCAAGGTCGTTCATTCCCGCTTCCAGGCATTTCATTCCGTTTCTCCTGCATTTCATGCCGTTTTACCCCTGGCGTTTTGGGGTTTTGTTTATCGTGTCCTCAGCGAATTTCCTTAATTTCTCTTGCAGGATACTGCCATGAACACCTCAACCTATAACCGCACGCGCTGGCTGACGCTATTCGGCACCATCATCACCCAGTTCGCACTGGGTTCGGTCTATACCTGGAGTCTGTTTAACAGCGCCTTGTCTGATAAGCTCGGCGCGCCGATAAGCCAGGTGGCATTCTCCTTCGGCTTACTGAGTCTTGGATTAGCGATTTCCTCTTCCGTGGCGGGCAAACTTCAGGAACGCTTCGGCGTGAAGCGCGTGACCATGGCCTCCGGCATTCTGCTGGGCCTGGGCTTTTTCCTGACGGCGCATTCCAGCAACCTGATGATGCTGTGGCTGAGCGCCGGCGTGCTGGTGGGGCTGGCGGACGGCGCAGGTTACCTGCTGACGCTGTCGAACTGCGTGAAGTGGTTCCCGGAGCGTAAAGGCTTAATCTCCGCGTTTGCTATCGGCTCCTATGGCCTGGGCAGCCTTGGCTTTAAATTTATCGACTCTCAACTGCTGGCGTCCGTTGGCCTCGAAAAAACGTTCATGATCTGGGGGGCTATTGTCCTGGTGATGATTCTGTTTGGCGCCACGCTGATGAAAGATGCCCCGCAGCAGGAAGTGAAATCCGTTAACGGCGTGGTGGAGAACGATTTCACCCTCGCGCAGTCCATGCGTAAACCGCAGTACTGGATGCTGGCGGTGATGTTCCTGACGGCCTGCATGAGCGGTCTGTATGTTATTGGCGTGGCGAAAGATATCGCGCAGGGGATGGTAAAACTGGATGCGGCGACGGCGGCGAATGCGGTGACGGTCATCTCCATTGCTAACCTCTCGGGTCGTCTGGTGCTCGGTATCCTGTCTGACAAAATCGCCCGCATCCGCGTGATTACGCTGGGGCAGGTCATCTCTCTGGTGGGCATGGCGGCGCTGCTGTTTGCACCGCTGAACGAGGCGACCTTCTTTGCGGCGATTGCCTGCGTCGCCTTTAACTTCGGCGGCACCATTACCGTTTTCCCGTCGCTGGTAAGCGAGTTCTTCGGCCTCAACAATCTGGCGAAAAACTACGGCGTCATTTATCTCGGCTTCGGTATCGGCAGTATCTGCGGGTCGCTGATTGCCTCGCTGTTCGGTGGCTTCTACGTAACCTTCTGCGTGATATTTGCCTTGCTGATTATCTCGCTGGCGCTGTCCACAACGATTCGTCAGCCGCAGCGCGAGGTGTATAAAGAAGCGCATGCATGATTCGATGAAAAGGGGCCTCAGGGCCTCTTTTTTTTATCTCAACATCACTTCCGGACTTGTTATTTTGTAAAAAATTTCCTCGATCACATTCTCTGCTGCCACTTTTCTTTCCCGCTGTGGTCTACTTATCGCGCTTGTAGACGTTTCTGATAACGGTTTCGCTCGCATCTACTTACTCTGTCAGCTTTCTCACTGAGATTCGGCGGGTCTTTATACCCCTTCCCCCAGGGTTGTTTGCATGAAATATATTAGGTCTCTTACCCAGCAAAGATTGTGTCTGATGCTGGCTGTCTATATCGGTTTGTTTCTGAATGGCGCGGTACTGTTCAGACGTGTGGAAGGTTATTTCGAACACCTCAGCGTAAGAAATGGAATTTTTGCCGTCATTGAAGTGTTTGGCTCTATCCTGGCAACCTTCTTCCTGTTACGCCTGCTCTCACTTTTTGGCCGACGTACATGGCAAATTCTGGCCTCGCTGGTGGTGATTATCTCTGCCGCCGCAAGCTATTACATGACATTCATGAACGTGGTCATTGGCTACGGTATTGTCGCCTCGGTGATGACCACGGACATCGACCTCTCGAAAGAGGTGGTGGGTCAAGGGTTCATCATATGGACGATTTTGACCTGCCTGATCCCGCTCTTCTTTATCTGGAGTAATACCTGCCGTTATACCCTGTTACGCCAGCTGCGTACCCGGGGACAGCGTATCCGCAACGTCGCCGTCGTTCTGCTGGCGGGCCTGCTGGTGTGGGCGCCGATTCGCCTGATGGAAAAACAGCAAAAACGGATCGAAAAAGCGACGGGCGTGGATATGCCGAGCTATGGCGGCGTGGTGGCTAACTCGTATCTGCCGTCCAACTGGCTGTCCGCGTTAGGTCTTTACGCCTGGGCACAGGCGGACGAATCCAGCGATGTGAAATCGCTGATTAACCCGACCAAAAAGTTCACCTACCAGGCGCCGGCTGACGGGCTGGATGATACTTACGTAGTCTTTGTCATCGGTGAAACGACGCGCTGGGATCATATGGGTATCCTCGGTTATGACCGCGATACCACGCCGAAACTGGCGCAGGAGAAGAATCTGGTGGCTTACCGCGGCTATTCCTGCGATACCGCCACGAAGCTCTCGTTGCGCTGTATGTTTGTGCGTGAAGGCGGGGCGAGCGATAACCCGCAACGTACGCTGAAAGAACAAAACGTCTTTGCCGTGCTGAAGCAGCTTGGATTTAGCTCCGATCTGTTCGCCATGCAAAGTGAGATGTGGTTCTACACCAACACGCTGGCAGATAACATCGCGTATCGTGAGCAGATAGGTGCCGAGCCTCGCAACCGCGGGAAAAACGTGGACGACATGCTGCTGCTTGAGGAGATGTCCCAGTCTCTGAAGAATCACCCGCAGGGCAAACATCTCGTCATTCTGCATACCAAAGGGTCGCATTACAGTTATTACCAGCGTTACACGCGCGATTTCGCGAAATGGCAGCCTGAGTGCGTAGGCATTAATAAAGACTGCAGCAAGCAGGAGCTGATCAACGCCTACGATAACTCCGTTCTGTATGTGGATACGTTCCTGAGCCGCGTGATTGACCAGTTGCGTGATAAAAAAGCGATTGTTATCTACGCCGCAGACCACGGTGAGTCCATTAATGAGAAAGAGCACCTGCACGGTACGCCGCGCAAGCTGGCACCGCCGGAGCAGTTCCGCGTGCCGATGATCATGTGGATGTCGGATAAGTATCTTGAAAATCCGGAGAAAGCGAAGATGTTTGCTCAGCTTAAGAAAGAGGCGGAAATGAAGGTGCCGCGCCGTCACGTTGAGCTGTACGACACCATTATGGGTTGCCTCGGCTATACCTCACCGAACGGTGGGATTAACGAAAACAACAACTGGTGTAAACTCCCTGATAACACCGCAAAAGCCGCGCAGTAGCTGCTCTGGCGAGAATATCGCCAGTTGAATGGCTTTTTGAAAATAAGGGATTGACGGGGGCGCACCTCAGCAGTAAGATGCGCTCCGCATTCGGCGAGTAGCGCAGCTTGGTAGCGCAACTGGTTTGGGACCAGTGGGTCGGAGGTTCGAATCCTCTCTCGCCGACCACATTCTGAAAAGGGCTAACCGCAAGGTTAGCCCTTTTTGCATTAACGGCTTACTCATCCAGATTCAGTAAAATGCCCCTTATCCCCGCTTCTTCCTGCCTGTTAACGATTTTGTGACATAATCCATTGTATTTTTTTATATATAGATTGATCTTTTTTCGCGTTGCTTATGGATAACCTCAGCATTTTTCGCTGTGCGTTTTAACGTTCGCGGTATTTAGTGCTCAGATAATCACCATTCTGCAAGAAAATTTACCCATTCTGAATAAAAGTTAATCACTGATTGTTGCGAAATATGAAGATATTTGTGCTGCAAGTTGGCGAGTAGCATAAATTTCCCTGCTGAAAACTGGCGTTCAGGGTTTTTTTAATCTTTGTTTGCGGTTTCTCACACTCGGCGCAAATCCCCGTCACCTGTATTGACGTTTTCACATTCTGTTGACAGATTGTAGGGCATGAGGGGCATTTCAGGGACGATCTGCGCTGCAACTCAAACGCTCTTCTGAAAGGATTCTCCATCCCTTTAACGCCTTCGGGCACCTCCGACCGGACCGGGTAAAAAATAAATAAAGGTCTGGCGGCGTAACACAACAAAGCAAAACATCACATTGGAGCAGAATAATGAGTATTTCCTTGAAGAAGTCAGGGATGCTGAAGCTTGGTCTGAGCCTGGTGGCTATGACCGTGGCAGCAAGCGTACAGGCAAAAACCCTGGTTTACTGTTCTGAAGGCTCGCCGGAAGGCTTTAACCCACAGCTCTTTACCTCTGGTACAACTTACGACGCAAGCTCTGTACCGATCTATAACCGTCTGGTTGAATTCAAAACCGGCACCACGGAAGTGATTCCGGGTCTGGCCGAGAAGTGGGATATCAGCGAAGACGGCAAAACCTATACCTTCCACCTGCGCCAGGGCGTGAAGTGGCAGGACAGCAAAGAATTCAAACCAACGCGCGACTTTAACGCCGACGACGTTGTGTTCTCCTTCGACCGTCAGAAAAACGCCCAGAACCCGTACCACAAAGTGTCTGGCGGCAGCTACGAATACTTCGAAGGGATGGGTCTGCCGGACCTGATCGCCGAAGTGAAAAAAGTAGACGATAAAACCGTTCAGTTCGTGCTGACCCGTCCGGAAGCGCCATTCCTGGCTGACCTGGCCATGGACTTCGCCTCTATTCTCTCTAAAGAGTATGCGGACAACATGCTGAAAGCCGGCACGCCGGAAAAAGTGGACCTGAACCCAATCGGTACCGGCCCGTTCCAGCTGCTGCAGTACCAGAAAGACTCCCGTATTCTGTATAAAGCCTTCCCGGGCTACTGGGGCACCAAGCCGCAGATCGACCGTCTGGTCTTCTCCATCACGCCTGACGCATCCGTGCGTTACGCTAAACTGCAGAAAAACGAATGCCAGGTGATGCCGTACCCGAACCCGGCAGACATCGCGCGCATGAAGCAGGACAAGAACATCAACCTGATGGAGCAGGCGGGCCTGAACGTGGGCTATCTCTCCTTCAACACCGAGAAGAAACCGTTTGATGACGTGAAAGTACGTCAGGCGCTGACCTACGCGGTGAACAAAGAAGCGATCATCAAGGCCGTTTACCAGGGCGCGGGCGTTGCTGCCAAGAACCTGATCCCACCAACCATGTGGGGCTATAACGACGACGTTAAGGACTACAGTTACGATCCTGAGAAAGCGAAAGCGCTGCTGAAAGAAGCGGGCCAGGACAAAGGCTTTACCGTCGAGCTGTGGGCGATGCCGGTACAGCGTCCGTACAACCCGAACGCACGCCGTATGGCGGAAATGGTCCAGGCTGACTGGGCGAAAATTGGCGTTCAGGCCAAGATTGTGACCTACGAGTGGGGCGAGTATCTGAAGCGCGCCAAAGCGGGTGAGCACCAGGCGGTAATGATGGGCTGGACCGGTGACAACGGGGATCCGGACAACTTCTTCGCCACCCTGTTCAGCTGTGCGGCAGCGAAAGACGGCTCTAACTACTCTCGCTGGTGCTACAAGCCGTTTGAAGACCTGATCCAGCCGGCGCGTGCGACTGACGATCACAACAAACGTATTGAACTCTACAAGCAGGCTCAGGTTGTTATGCACGATCAGGCTCCGGCACTGATTGTTGCTCACTCCACCGTGTATGAGCCAGTGCGTAAAGAAGTGAAGGGCTACGTGGTTGATCCACTGGGCAAACACCACTTCGAAAACGTATCGGTTGAATAATAAGTAGGGTGTTCTCCCTCTCCCTGTGGGAGAGGGCAGGGGTGAGGGTCGTGCATGCATCCCCTCACCCTAACCCTCTCCCACAGGGAGAGGGAATTTACATTTGTGAGCAATACAGACGTCACGCCACTGGCCGTGCGTCATCAGAGAGAATCCGGGTTATGTTGCAGTTCATCCTCCGACGTCTGGGACTTGTTATCCCGACGTTTATCGGTATCACCCTTCTCACTTTTGCCTTCGTCCATATGATCCCCGGCGACCCGGTAATGATTATGGCGGGCGAGCGTGGTATCTCCCCTGAACGTCATGCGCAGCTGCTGGCTGAACTCGGCCTCGATAAGCCGATGTGGCAGCAGTACCTCCACTATATCTGGGGCGTGATGCACGGTGACTTAGGGATTTCGTTAAAAAGCCGTCTTCCGGTGTGGGACGAGTTCGTGCCGCGTTTTAAAGCGACGCTGGAGCTTGGCATCTGCGCCATGATTTTCGCCACTGCGGTGGGTATTCCTGTTGGGGTACTGGCTGCCGTTAAGCGTGGCTCTATTTTCGACCATACCGCCGTGGGTCTGGCGCTGACCGGTTACTCCATGCCTATCTTCTGGTGGGGCATGATGTTGATCATGCTGGTCTCGGTGCAATTGAACCTGACGCCGGTCTCCGGACGCGTCAGCGATATGGTCTTCCTTGATGATACCAATCCGTTAACCGGCTTTATGCTGATCGACACGGCCATCTGGGGCGAGGAGGGCAACTTCATTGATGCCGTTGCGCACATGATCCTGCCTGCTATGGTGCTGGGCACCATTCCTCTTGCGGTGATCGTGCGTATGACCCGTTCCTCCATGCTGGAAGTGCTGGGTGAAGATTACATCCGTACCGCGCGCGCCAAAGGTTTAACCCGCATGCGCGTCATCATCGTCCACGCGCTGCGTAACGCCATGCTGCCGGTGGTGACCGTTATCGGCCTCCAGGTGGGTACGCTGCTGGCGGGGGCGATCCTGACGGAAACCATCTTCTCCTGGCCGGGCCTCGGACGCTGGCTGATTGATGCGCTGCAACGCCGTGACTATCCGGTGGTGCAGGGTGGGGTGCTGCTGGTCGCGACGATGATTATCCTCGTCAACCTGCTGGTCGATTTGCTGTACGGCGTGGTGAACCCGCGTATTCGTCATAAGAAGTAAGGGGCCATCATGTCACAGGTTTCTGAAAACAAAGCTGTTGCTGCACCGGTTCCAATGACGCCGCTGCAGGAGTTCTGGCACTACTTCAAGCGCAATAAAGGCGCGGTAGTCGGGCTGGTGTATGTCGCTATCATGATCCTGATTGCGGTGTTTGCGAACTTTCTGGCGCCATATAACCCGGCGGATCAGTTCCGCGATGCGCTGCTGGCACCTCCTGCCTGGCAGGACGGCGGTAGTCTGGCGCACCTGCTGGGTACCGATGATGTGGGCCGCGATGTGCTGTCGCGTCTGATGTACGGCGCGCGTTTGTCGCTGCTGGTTGGCTGTCTGGTGGTGGTGCTCTCCCTGATTATGGGGATCATCCTCGGCCTGGTTGCCGGTTACTTCGGCGGCATCGTTGATAACATCATTATGCGTATCGTCGACATCATGCTGGCGCTGCCAAGCCTGCTGCTGGCTCTGGTGCTGGTGGCGATCTTCGGCCCGTCGATCGGTAACGCCGCCCTGGCGCTGACCTTCGTGGCGCTTCCTCACTACGTGCGTTTAACCCGTGCGGCGGTGCTGGTGGAAGTGAACCGCGACTACGTCACCGCCTCTCGCGTGGCGGGTGCCGGTGCGATGCGCCAGATGTTCGTTAATATCTTCCCTAACTGCCTTGCGCCGCTGATCGTTCAGGCGTCGCTCGGTTTCTCTAACGCCATTCTTGATATGGCCGCTCTTGGCTTCCTGGGCATGGGTGCTCAGCCGCCAACACCGGAGTGGGGCACCATGCTCTCCGACGTGTTGCAGTTCGCACAAAGCGCCTGGTGGGTTGTCACCTTCCCGGGTCTGGCAATCCTGCTGACGGTGCTGGCATTTAACCTGATGGGTGATGGCCTGCGTGATGCGCTTGATCCCAAACTGAAGCAGTAAGAGGCACGAGATGGCGTTATTAAATGTAGATAAATTATCGGTGCACTTCGGCGACGAAGGCACCCCGTTTCGCGCCGTGGACCGCATCAGCTACAGCGTCAATCAGGGCGAAGTGGTTGGTATCGTCGGGGAGTCCGGTTCCGGTAAGTCGGTGAGTTCACTGGCAATCATGGGGCTGATTGATTACCCGGGCCGCGTGATGGCGGAAAACCTGCAGTTCAACGGTCAGGACCTGAAGCGCATTTCTGAGAAACAGCGCCGCCAGCTGGTGGGCGCCGAAGTGGCGATGATTTTCCAGGACCCGATGACCAGCCTGAATCCGTGCTACACGGTCGGCTTCCAGATTATGGAAGCGATTAAGGTGCACCAGGGTGGTAACAAGAAAACCCGTCGCCAGCGCGCGATCGACCTGCTGAACCAGGTGGGTATTCCTGATCCGGCATCGCGGCTGGACGTATACCCGCACCAGCTTTCCGGTGGGATGAGCCAGCGCGTGATGATCGCCATGGCGATTGCCTGTCGACCAAAGCTGCTGATTGCGGATGAGCCGACAACGGCGCTGGATGTGACCATTCAGGCGCAAATCATCGAGCTGCTGCTGGAGTTGCAGCAGAAAGAGAACATGGCGCTGGTGCTGATTACGCACGATCTGGCGCTGGTGGCCGAAGCGGCACACAAGATCATCGTGATGTACGCGGGCCAGGTGGTTGAGACCGGAAATTCGCACGATATCTTCCGCGCGCCACGTCACCCTTATACCCAGGCACTGCTGCGCGCGCTGCCGGAGTTTGCTCAGGACAAAGCGCGTCTGGCGTCGCTGCCGGGCGTGGTTCCGGGCAAATACGACCGTCCGCAGGGCTGTCTGCTTAATCCGCGCTGCCCGTATGCCACGGACAAATGCCGCGTTGAGGAGCCAGAGCTGAATCAGCTGGCCGACGGTCGACAGTCAAAATGCCACTACCCACTCGATGATGCCGGGAGGCCAACACTATGAGTACGCAACAGGCCACCACGCAACAACCGCTGTTGCAGGCCATCGACCTGAAAAAACACTACCCGGTGAAAAAGGGGATTTTTGCCCCTGAGCGCCTGGTGAAAGCGCTGGACGGCGTCTCCTTTAACCTCGAACGCGGTAAAACGCTGGCGGTGGTGGGGGAGTCAGGCTGCGGGAAATCGACGCTGGGCCGTCTGCTGACGATGATTGAAGTCCCGACCGGCGGTGAGCTTTATTATCAGGGCCAGGATCTGCTCAAGCACGATCCGCAGGCGCAGAAGCTGCGCCGCCAGAAAATCCAGATTGTGTTCCAGAATCCGTACGGTTCTTTGAACCCGCGTAAAAAAGTGGGACAGATCCTGGAAGAGCCCCTGCTGATTAACAGCAATCTGAGCAAAGAGCAGCGCCGTGAAAAAGCGCTGGCGATGATGGCGAAGGTCGGCCTCAAAACCGAGCATTACGACCGCTACCCGCATATGTTCTCCGGCGGCCAGCGTCAGCGTATCGCCATCGCCCGCGGGCTGATGCTCGATCCGGATGTGGTGATTGCCGATGAGCCGGTGTCGGCGCTCGACGTGTCCGTGCGCGCGCAGGTGCTGAACCTGATGATGGATCTCCAGCAGGATCTGGGGCTGTCTTATGTGTTCATCTCTCACGACCTGTCGGTGGTAGAGCATATTGCCGATGAAGTGATGGTGATGTATCTGGGGCGCTGCGTGGAGAAGGGGACCAAAGAGCAGATCTTTAGTAATCCTCGTCATCCGTACACCCAGGCGCTGCTGTCTGCGACGCCGCGTCTGAACCCGGACGATCGTCGCGAGCGCATTAAGCTGATGGGTGAACTGCCAAGTCCGCTGAATCCGCCGCCGGGGTGTGCCTTCAACGCGCGCTGCAGCCGCCGCTTTGGCCCGTGCACCCAGCTTCAGCCGCAGCTGAAGGATTATGGCGGTCAGCTGGTCGCCTGCTTTGCGGTCGATCAGGATGAAAATGGCGAGAAGCCGCACGCATAACGAAAAAAAACCGGCGCTAAGCCGGTTTTTTTATGTCTGCCTGACTATTTTCGCAGGCGAATCTGGTCGACGGCGTGCTTCTCGCTCTTGGTGAGGATCAGGCTCGCACGCTCGCGCGTCGGGAGGATGTTCTCTTTGAGGTTCACGTAGTTGATCTCATTCCACAGCCCTCTGGCCACATTAATCGCCTCTTCTTCAGAAAGCTGGGCGTAGTGGTGGAAATAGGAGTCCGGGTCGGTGAATGCCCCTTCGCGGAACTTCAGGAAGCGGTTGATATACCAGTTCTGCAGCAGATCTTCCGGCGCATCAACATAAATAGAGAAATCGACGAAATCCGAAACGAACACATGATGCGGGTCATGAGGATAGTCCATGCCGCTTTGCAGCACGTTCAAACCTTCAAGGATCAGAATATCCGGCTGGACTACCGTTTTATCCCCATCCGGGATGCGGTCGTAAATCAGGTGTGAATAGACCGGCGCCGTGACGTGCGGCACGCCAGATTTCAGGTCAGAGACAAATTTTACCAGACGGTGCATATCATAAGAGAGCGGGAAGCCCTTCTTCTTCATCAGCCCGCGTTCTTTTAAGACCTCGTTCGGGTGCAGGAAGCCGTCGGTGGTGATCAACTCAACGCTGCGGTGTTCCGGCCAGCGGCTCAGCAGCGCCTGCAGCACGCGTGCGGTAGTGCTTTTACCCACGGCCACGCTGCCCGCAATACTAATGATATAAGGAATGCGCTGACCATTGGTTCCGAGGAACTGCTCCAGCACCGCCTGACGGCGCAGGTTGGAGCTGATATAGAAGTTAAGCAAGCGAGAGAGGGGGAGATAAATTTCTGCCACCTCTTCCAGGGACAGATCTTCGTTTATCCCTTTTAACCGTGCGATTTCACCTTCCGTCAGCGTCATAGGGACGGAATCACGCAGGGCAGCCCACTGGCTGCGGTTAAAGTGAAGATAAGGCGTCATTAACGTTTGCTCTTTTTTGCTCATAGGCATGCTTCAGTGAGCCAGCGCTATGCTGCCGGGACGTGGCTCATCACACAGTTAATTTTGGACAATGGGCAGGAGGTTAACACCAGATGGCGGGAATAATAAGAAAAAAGATGGAAAGCGCTGCGTTACGCGGAAGCCGTCACGCTACGGTGTATGCGATGTAAATCATGCCTGTATGTTGATTATTTGACCCGGAATGGCTACTTTTACATCGCTTAGCGCTGCGTTCGCATAAAATGTGAGCGAAAGAACGTTTTATGCAAATTTTTAGTTGCATGACCGCGCAGGTATCCATAGAATGCGCGCTACTTGATGCCGACTTAGCTCAGTAGGTAGAGCAACTGACTTGTAATCAGTAGGTCACCAGTTCGATTCCGGTAGTCGGCACCATCAAGTCCGGTGGGGTTCCCGAGCGGCCAAAGGGAGCAGACTGTAAATCTGCCGTCACAGACTTCGAAGGTTCGAATCCTTCCCCCACCACCACTTTCTGGCAGCGTAAATGCCGCCGGAGCTGGTTGGAAAAATTAGCCAGCTCAAACTGAAAAAGAGAGAAATCTCTTTTTTTGTTACAGAAAGAACTGGGTAGCCGAGTTTCAGGATGCGGGCATCGTATAATGGCTATTACCTCAGCCTTCCAAGCTGATGATGCGGGTTCGATTCCCGCTGCCCGCTCCAATACGTGCTGATATGGCTCAGTTGGTAGAGCGCACCCTTGGTAAGGGTGAGGTCCCCAGTTCGACTCTGGGTATCAGCACCACTTCACTTCTCCTTCCCGTTTCTCTCTGTTTCAATTTTACTGTATTCAACAATTCAGGCATTTCGCCTGGTTGATGTGGTGATATCACCGATTTATCCGTGTCTTAGAGGGACAATCGATGTCTAAAGAAAAGTTTGAACGTACAAAACCGCACGTTAACGTCGGTACTATCGGCCACGTTGACCATGGTAAAACAACGCTGACCGCTGCAATCACTACCGTTCTGGCTAAAACCTACGGTGGTTCTGCTCGTGCTTTCGACCAGATCGATAACGCACCAGAAGAAAAAGCTCGTGGTATCACCATCAACACCTCTCACGTTGAGTACGACACCCCGACTCGCCACTACGCACACGTAGACTGCCCAGGCCACGCCGACTATGTTAAAAACATGATCACCGGTGCTGCGCAGATGGACGGCGCGATCCTGGTTGTTGCTGCGACTGACGGCCCAATGCCTCAGACTCGTGAGCACATCCTGCTGGGTCGTCAGGTAGGCGTTCCTTTCATCATCGTGTTCCTGAACAAATGCGACATGGTTGATGACGAAGAGCTGCTGGAACTGGTAGAGATGGAAGTTCGTGAACTGCTGTCTCAGTACGATTTCCCGGGCGACGACACTCCAATCGTTCGTGGTTCCGCGCTGAAAGCGCTGGAAGGCGACGCTGAGTGGGAAGCGAAAATCATCGAACTGGCTGGCTTCCTGGATTCTTACATCCCAGAACCAGAGCGTGCGATTGACAAGCCATTCCTGCTGCCAATCGAAGACGTATTCTCCATCTCCGGTCGTGGTACCGTTGTTACCGGTCGTGTAGAGCGCGGTATCATCAAAGTTGGTGAAGAAGTTGAAATCGTTGGTATCAAAGAGACTGCGAAGTCTACCTGTACTGGCGTTGAAATGTTCCGCAAACTGCTGGACGAAGGCCGTGCTGGTGAGAACGTTGGTGTTCTGCTGCGTGGTATCAAACGTGAAGAAATCGAACGTGGTCAGGTTCTGGCGAAGCCAGGCTCAATCAAGCCACACACCAAGTTCGAATCTGAAGTGTACATTCTGTCCAAAGACGAAGGCGGCCGTCATACTCCGTTCTTCAAAGGCTACCGTCCACAGTTCTACTTCCGTACAACTGACGTGACCGGTACCATCGAACTGCCAGAAGGCGTAGAGATGGTAATGCCAGGCGACAACATCAAGATGGTTGTGACTCTGATCCACCCAATCGCGATGGACGACGGTCTGCGTTTCGCAATCCGTGAAGGCGGCCGTACCGTTGGCGCGGGCGTTGTTGCTAAAGTTCTCGGCTAATCGCTGATAACATTTGACGCAATGCGCAATAAAAGGGCATCATTTGATGCCCTTTTTGCACGCTTTCACATCAGAACCTGGCTCATCAGTGATTAATTTTGTCATAATCATTGCTGAGACAGGCTCTGCGGAGAGCGTATAATACGAAAAGCGAATAGCATTTCGATTGGTTTGCCTCGCACTCGCGGGGTGAAAATGTTTGTAGAATACTTCTGACAGGTTGGTTTATGAGTGCGAATACCGAAGCTCAAGGGAGCGGGCGCGGCCTGGAAGCGATGAAATGGGTAGTTGTAGCCGTGCTGCTGATTGTGGCGATTGTCGGCAACTATCTTTATCGTGACATGATGCTGCCGCTACGCGCGCTTGCAGTGGTAATTCTGATTGCTGCGGCGGGTGGTGTCGCGCTGTTGACGACAAAAGGCAAAGCGACCGTTGCGTTTGCCCGCGAAGCGCGTACCGAAGTCCGCAAGGTCATTTGGCCGACTCGCCAGGAAACATTGCACACCACGCTGATCGTAGCGGCGGTTACCGCTGTAATGTCACTGATCCTGTGGGGACTGGATGGTATTCTGGTTCGCCTGGTATCCTTTATCACTGGCCTGAGGTTCTGAGATGTCTGAAGCCCCTAAAAAGCGCTGGTACGTCGTTCAGGCGTTTTCCGGTTTTGAAGGCCGCGTAGCAACGTCGCTGCGTGAGCATATCAAATTACACAACATGGAAGAGTTGTTTGGCGAAGTTATGGTTCCGACCGAAGAAGTGGTTGAGATCCGTGGCGGCCAGCGTCGCAAAAGCGAGCGCAAATTCTTCCCGGGTTACGTGCTGGTTCAGATGGTTATGAACGACGCGAGCTGGCACCTGGTGCGCAGCGTGCCGCGTGTGATGGGCTTTATCGGCGGCACGTCTGACCGTCCGGCGCCAATCAGCGACAAAGAAGTTGATGCGATTATGAACCGCCTGCAGCAGGTGGGTGATAAGCCGCGTCCGAAAACGCTGTTTGAACCGGGTGAAATGGTTCGTGTTAATGACGGTCCGTTTGCTGACTTTAATGGCGTGGTTGAAGAAGTGGACTATGAGAAGTCCCGCCTGAAAGTTTCTGTTTCTATCTTCGGTCGTGCGACCCCGGTAGAGCTGGACTTTGCCCAGGTAGAAAAAGCCTAAGCAGCGATCAAAAAAGCGACGATTTAATCGTTGCACAAGGCGCGGGATTGGAATACAATTTCGCGCCTTTTGTTTTTATGGGTCCCGGCCCGTAAAACGAATTTTATTCACGGGGAGCCTCCCTGAGGCGCTATTACCCAATCAGAGGATTTTAGAATGGCTAAGAAAGTACAAGCCTACGTCAAGCTGCAGGTTGCAGCTGGTATGGCGAACCCAAGTCCACCAGTTGGTCCAGCTCTGGGTCAGCAGGGTGTGAACATCATGGAATTCTGTAAAGCGTTCAACGCAAAAACTGAATCCCTGGAAAAAGGTCTGCCAATCCCAGTCGTAATCACTGTTTACGCTGACCGTTCTTTCACTTTCGTTACCAAAACCCCTCCAGCAGCAGTTCTGCTGAAGAAAGCGGCTGGTATCAAGTCTGGTTCCGGTAAACCGAACAAAGACAAAGTGGGTAAAATTTCCCGCGCTCAGCTGCAGGAAATCGCGCAGACCAAAGCTGCCGACATGACTGGTGCCGACATTGAAGCGATGACTCGCTCCATCGAAGGTACTGCACGTTCCATGGGCCTGGTAGTGGAGGACTAAGAAATGGCTAAACTGACCAAGCGCATGTCCGTGATCCGTGACAAAGTTGATGCGACCAAACAGTACGACATCAACGAAGCTATTGCTCTGCTGAAAGAACTGGCGACTGCTAAGTTCGTTGAAAGCGTTGACGTTGCCGTTAACCTGGGCATCGATGCTCGTAAATCCGATCAGAACGTTCGTGGCGCAACTGTACTGCCACACGGTACTGGCCGTTCCGTTCGCGTAGCTGTATTTGCTCAGGGTGCAAACGCTGAAGCTGCTAAAGCTGCCGGCGCTGAACTGGTAGGTATGGAAGATCTGGCTGATCAGATCAAGAAAGGCGAAATGAACTTTGACGTTGTTATTGCTTCTCCAGATGCAATGCGCGTTGTTGGCCAGCTGGGCCAGGTTCTGGGTCCACGCGGCCTGATGCCAAACCCGAAAGTGGGTACTGTAACTCCTAACGTTGCTGAAGCGGTTAAGAACGCTAAAGCAGGTCAGGTTCGTTACCGTAACGACAAAAACGGCATCATCCACACCACCATCGGTAAAGTGGACTTTGACGCTGACAAACTGAAAGAAAACCTGGAAGCTCTGCTGGTTGCGCTGAAAAAAGCTAAACCAACTCAGGCGAAAGGCGTGTACATCAAGAAAGTTAGCATCTCCACCACCATGGGTGCAGGTGTTGCAGTTGACCAGGCTGGCCTGAGCGCTGCTGCAAACTAATGCCTTTACGTGGGCGGTGATTTTGTCTACAATCTTACCCCCACGTTTGCTAACGAAAGTTAGCGGCTAAAAGATTTGTTCGTTGGAGCCTGGCCTATCCAGGCCTCCGTCGAAGACCGCAGGTGTTTCGCAAGAAACTTAATCCCCTGCGTAGACGGTGACAGAACGCTAAGATTATTTTTAATACTCTGGCTTGTTTCTGCTCACCGTATTAAGACGCTCTTCCCGTTGGGTTGAGTGAAGTGAGTTCCGGAACATGAGTTCCGGCAAACATCCAGGAGCAAAGCTAATGGCTTTAAATCTTCAAGACAAACAAGCGATTGTTGCTGAAGTCAGCGAAGTAGCCAAAGGCGCGCTGTCTGCAGTAGTTGCGGATTCCCGTGGCGTTACTGTAGACAAAATGACTGAACTGCGTAAAGCAGGTCGTGAAGCTGGCGTATACATGCGTGTTGTTCGTAACACCCTGCTGCGTCGCGTAGTTGAAGGTACTCAGTTCGAGTGCCTGAAAGACACGTTTGTTGGTCCGACCCTGATTGCATACTCTATGGAACACCCGGGCGCTGCTGCTCGTCTGTTCAAAGAGTTCGCGAAAGCGAATGCAAAATTTGAGGTCAAAGCTGCAGCCTTTGAAGGTGAGTTGATCCCGGCATCGCAAATCGATCGCCTGGCAACCCTGCCGACCTACGAAGAAGCAATTGCACGCCTGATGGCAACCATGAAAGAAGCTGCGGCTGGCAAACTGGTTCGCACTCTGGCTGCTGTACGCGATGCGAAAGAAGCTGCTTAATCGCAGTTATCTTTATAAAGCATTTGCTTACGTATAAACTTATTCTGATTTTCAGGAACAATTTAAATGTCTATCACTAAAGATCAAATCATTGAAGCAGTTGCAGCTATGTCCGTAATGGACGTTGTAGAGCTGGTATCTGCAATGGAAGAAAAATTCGGTGTTTCTGCTGCTGCTGCTGTAGCTGTAGCTGCTGGCCCGGCTGAAGCTGCTGAAGAAAAAACTGAATTCGACGTAATTCTGAAAGCTGCTGGCGCGAACAAAGTTGCTGTTATCAAAGCAGTACGTGGCGCAACTGGCCTGGGTCTGAAAGAAGCTAAAGACCTGGTAGAATCTGCTCCAGCTGCGCTGAAAGAAGGCGTGAGCAAAGACGACGCAGAAGCACTGAAAAAATCTCTGGAAGAAGCTGGCGCTGAAGTTGAAGTTAAATAAGCCAACTTTTCTGGTTGCAGCCTAAGCAATTAGGCTGATGGCTGGTGACTTTTTAGTCACCAGCCTTTTTGCGCTGTAAGGCATCAGTAGCATTTCACACTGTTTGACTGCTGATTGTCCTGACAATGCTTGTTTCTATCGACGACTTAATATACTGCGACAGGGTGCTCGCTCTGTGTAAATCGCAATGAAATGGTTTAAGCGTGATAGCAACAGGTATTGCGGAAAGTATTCAATTTTCCGGTCCACAAAATGGTGTTGCACAAACTGTCCCTTCGTCGGACAGATGGGTCGACTTGTCAGCGAGCTGAGGAACCCTATGGTTTACTCCTATACCGAGAAAAAACGTATTCGTAAGGATTTTGGTAAACGTCCACAAGTTCTGGACATTCCATATCTCCTTTCTATCCAGCTTGACTCGTTCCAGAAGTTTATCGAGCAAGATCCTGAAGGGCAGTACGGTCTGGAAGCAGCCTTCCGTTCCGTGTTCCCGATTCAGAGCTACAGCGGTAACTCCGAGCTGCAGTACGTCAGCTACCGCCTTGGCGAACCGGTGTTTGACGTTCAGGAATGTCAGATCCGTGGCGTGACCTATTCCGCACCGCTGCGCGTAAAACTGCGTCTGGTGATCTACGAGCGCGAAGCGCCGGAAGGCACCGTAAAAGACATTAAAGAACAAGAAGTCTACATGGGTGAGATTCCACTCATGACGGACAACGGTACTTTCGTTATCAACGGTACTGAGCGTGTTATCGTTTCCCAGCTGCATCGTAGCCCGGGCGTCTTCTTCGACAGCGATAAAGGTAAAACACACTCTTCCGGTAAAGTACTGTATAACGCACGCATCATTCCTTACCGTGGTTCATGGCTGGACTTCGAGTTCGATCCAAAAGACAACCTGTTTGTCCGTATCGACCGTCGTCGTAAACTGCCTGCAACCATCATTCTGCGTGCACTGAACTATACCACTGAGCAGATCCTGGACCTGTTCTTTGAGAAAGTGATCTTTGAAATCCGCGACAACAAGCTGCAGATGGAGCTGGTGCCGGAACGTCTGCGTGGTGAGACCGCGTCGTTCGACATCGAGGCCGACGGCAAAGTGTATGTGGAAAAAGGTCGCCGTATCACCGCGCGCCACATCCGCCAGCTGGAAAAAGATGATATCAAACACATCGAAGTTCCGGTTGAATACATTGCAGGAAAAGTAGCCGCGAAAGATTACGTTGATGAATCAACTGGCGAGCTGATCTGCCCGGCGAACATGGAGCTGAGCCTGGATCTGCTGGCTAAGCTGAGCCAGTCTGGCCACAAACGTATCGAAACGCTGTTCACTAACGATCTGGACCACGGTCCGTACATCTCTGAGACTGTACGCGTCGACCCAACCAACGATCGTCTGAGCGCGCTGGTAGAAATCTACCGCATGATGCGTCCTGGTGAGCCACCAACTCGCGAAGCGGCTGAAAGCCTGTTCGAGAACCTGTTCTTCTCCGAAGACCGCTACGATCTGTCCGCGGTAGGTCGTATGAAGTTCAACCGTTCTCTGCTGCGCGACGAAATCGAAGGTTCCGGTATCCTGAGCAAAGACGACATCATCGAAGTGATGAAGAAGCTCATCGATATCCGTAACGGTAAAGGCGAAGTGGACGATATCGACCACCTCGGCAACCGTCGTATCCGTTCCGTTGGCGAAATGGCGGAAAACCAGTTCCGCGTTGGCCTGGTACGTGTAGAGCGTGCGGTGAAAGAGCGTCTGTCTCTGGGCGATCTGGATACCCTGATGCCTCAGGATATGATCAACGCCAAGCCGATTTCTGCAGCAGTGAAAGAGTTCTTTGGTTCCAGCCAGCTGTCTCAGTTCATGGACCAGAACAACCCGCTGTCTGAGATCACGCACAAACGTCGTATCTCTGCACTCGGCCCAGGCGGTCTGACCCGTGAACGTGCAGGCTTTGAAGTTCGAGACGTACACCCGACTCACTACGGTCGCGTATGTCCAATCGAAACGCCTGAAGGTCCAAACATCGGTCTGATCAACTCCCTGTCCGTGTACGCACAGACAAACGAATACGGTTTCCTTGAGACCCCGTATCGTAAAGTGACCGACGGTGTGGTTACCGACGAAATTCATTACCTGTCTGCTATCGAAGAAGGCAACTACGTTATCGCTCAGGCGAACTCCAACCTGGATGACGAAGGCCACTTTGTAGAAGATCTGGTTACCTGCCGTAGCAAAGGCGAATCCAGCTTGTTCAGCCGCGACCAGGTTGACTACATGGACGTATCCACCCAGCAGGTGGTATCCGTCGGTGCGTCCCTGATCCCGTTCCTGGAACACGATGACGCCAACCGTGCATTGATGGGTGCGAACATGCAACGTCAGGCCGTTCCAACTCTGCGTGCTGATAAGCCGCTGGTTGGTACCGGTATGGAACGTGCTGTTGCCGTTGACTCCGGTGTTACTGCAGTTGCTAAGCGTGGCGGTACCGTTCAGTACGTTGACGCATCCCGTATCGTTATCAAAGTTAACGAAGACGAGATGTATCCGGGCGAAGCGGGTATCGACATCTACAACCTGACCAAATACACCCGTTCTAACCAGAACACCTGTATCAACCAGATGCCTTGCGTATCTCTGGGTGAGCCAGTTGAGCGCGGCGACGTGCTGGCAGACGGTCCGTCCACCGACCTCGGTGAACTGGCGCTCGGTCAGAACATGCGTGTAGCGTTCATGCCGTGGAACGGTTACAACTTCGAAGACTCCATCCTCGTCTCCGAGCGTGTGGTTCAGGAAGATCGTTTCACCACCATCCACATTCAGGAACTGGCCTGTGTGTCCCGTGACACCAAGCTGGGGCCAGAAGAGATCACTGCCGACATCCCTAACGTGGGTGAAGCTGCGCTCTCCAAGCTGGATGAATCCGGTATTGTTTACATCGGTGCGGAAGTGACCGGCGGCGACATTCTGGTAGGTAAGGTGACGCCGAAAGGTGAAACCCAGCTGACCCCAGAAGAGAAACTGTTGCGTGCTATCTTCGGTGAGAAAGCGTCTGACGTTAAAGACTCTTCTCTGCGCGTACCAAACGGTGTTTCCGGTACGGTTATCGACGTTCAGGTCTTCACTCGTGATGGCGTTGAGAAAGATAAGCGTGCGCTGGAAATCGAAGAGATGCAGCTCAAACAGGCTAAGAAAGACCTGTCTGAAGAACTGCAGATCCTCGAAGCAGGTCTGTTCAGCCGTATCTATGCGGTGCTGGTTGCCGGTGGCGTTGAAGCTGAGAAGCTCGACAAACTGCCACGCGATCGCTGGCTGGAACTCGGCCTGACCGACGAAGAGAAACAAAATCAGCTGGAACAGCTGGCTGAGCAGTATGACGAACTGAAACACGAGTTCGAGAAAAAACTCGAAGCGAAACGCCGCAAAATCACTCAGGGCGACGATCTGGCACCAGGCGTGCTGAAGATTGTTAAGGTGTATCTGGCTGTTAAACGTCAGATCCAGCCTGGTGATAAGATGGCAGGTCGTCACGGTAACAAGGGTGTTATCTCTAAGATCAACCCGATCGAAGATATGCCGCACGATGCTAACGGTACGCCGGTAGATATCGTACTGAACCCACTGGGCGTACCGTCTCGTATGAACATTGGTCAGATCCTGGAAACCCACCTGGGTATGGCTGCGAAAGGTATCGGCGACAAGATCAACGCCATGCTGAAACAGCAGCAGGAAGTCGCGAAACTGCGCGAATTCATCCAGCGTGCCTACGATCTGGGTACCGACGTGCGTCAGAAAGTCGACCTGAACACCTTCAGCGATGAAGAAGTACTGCGTCTGGCAGAGAACCTGCGCAAAGGTATGCCAATTGCAACGCCGGTATTCGACGGTGCAAAAGAAGCTGAAATCAAAGAGCTGCTGCAACTGGGTGGTCTGCCAACGTCTGGTCAGATTACGCTGTTTGACGGCCGTACCGGTGAACAGTTTGAGCGTCCAGTAACCGTAGGTTACATGTACATGCTGAAACTGAACCACCTGGTCGACGACAAGATGCACGCTCGTTCTACCGGTTCTTACAGCCTGGTTACTCAGCAGCCGCTGGGTGGTAAGGCACAGTTCGGTGGTCAGCGCTTCGGGGAGATGGAAGTGTGGGCGCTGGAAGCATACGGCGCGGCATACACCCTGCAGGAAATGCTCACCGTTAAGTCTGATGACGTGAACGGTCGTACCAAGATGTATAAAAACATCGTGGACGGCAACCATCAGATGGAACCAGGCATGCCAGAATCCTTCAACGTACTGTTGAAAGAGATTCGTTCGCTGGGTATCAACATCGAACTGGAAGACGAGTAATTCTCGCTCAAACAGGTCACTGGTGCCGGGTTAACCCCCGGCACCGGATTGTGCTAACTCCGACGGGAGCAAATCCGTGAAAGATTTATTAAAGTTTCTGAAAGCGCAGACTAAAACCGAAGAGTTTGATGCGATCAAAATTGCTCTGGCTTCGCCAGACATGATCCGTTCATGGTCTTTCGGTGAAGTTAAAAAGCCGGAAACCATCAACTACCGTACGTTCAAACCTGAGCGTGACGGCCTTTTCTGTGCGCGTATTTTCGGGCCAGTAAAAGACTACGAGTGCCTGTGCGGTAAGTACAAGCGCCTGAAACACCGCGGTGTGATCTGTGAGAAGTGCGGCGTTGAAGTGACCCAGACTAAAGTACGCCGTGAGCGTATGGGCCACATCGAGCTGGCGTCTCCAACTGCTCACATCTGGTTCCTGAAATCTCTGCCGTCCCGTATCGGTCTGCTGCTGGATATGCCGCTGCGCGATATCGAACGTGTACTGTACTTCGAATCTTATGTAGTTATCGAAGGCGGGATGACGAACCTGGAACGTCACCAGATCCTGACTGAAGAGCAGTATCTGGACGCGCTGGAAGAGTTCGGTGACGAATTCGACGCGAAGATGGGTGCGGAAGCTATTCAGGCCCTGCTGAAGAGCATGGATCTGGAGCAAGAGTGCGAGCAGCTGCGTGAAGAGCTGAACGAAACCAACTCCGAAACCAAGCGTAAAAAGCTGACCAAGCGTATCAAACTGCTGGAAGCGTTCGTTCAGTCTGGTAACAAACCAGAGTGGATGATCCTGACCGTTCTGCCGGTTCTGCCGCCAGATCTGCGTCCGCTGGTTCCGCTGGATGGTGGTCGTTTCGCAACGTCCGATCTGAACGATCTGTATCGTCGCGTTATCAACCGTAACAACCGTCTGAAACGTCTGCTGGATCTGGCTGCGCCGGACATCATCGTACGCAACGAAAAACGTATGCTGCAGGAAGCGGTAGATGCCCTGCTGGATAACGGTCGTCGCGGTCGTGCGATCACCGGTTCTAACAAGCGTCCTCTGAAATCTTTGGCCGACATGATCAAAGGTAAGCAGGGTCGTTTCCGTCAGAACCTGCTCGGTAAGCGTGTTGACTACTCCGGTCGTTCTGTAATCACCGTAGGTCCATACCTGCGTCTGCATCAGTGCGGTCTGCCGAAGAAAATGGCACTGGAGCTGTTCAAACCGTTCATCTACGGCAAGCTGGAGCTGCGTGGCCTGGCCACCACCATCAAAGCCGCTAAGAAAATGGTTGAGCGTGAAGAAGCTGTCGTTTGGGATATCCTGGACGAAGTTATCCGCGAACACCCGGTACTGCTGAACCGTGCACCAACCCTGCACCGTCTGGGTATCCAGGCATTTGAGCCAGTCCTGATCGAAGGTAAAGCTATCCAGCTGCACCCGCTGGTTTGTGCGGCCTATAACGCCGACTTCGATGGTGACCAGATGGCTGTTCACGTACCGCTGACGCTGGAAGCCCAGCTTGAAGCGCGTGCGCTGATGATGTCTACCAACAACATCCTGTCTCCAGCGAACGGTGAACCAATTATCGTTCCTTCTCAGGACGTTGTATTGGGTCTGTACTACATGACCCGTGACTGTGTTAACGCCAAAGGCGAAGGCATGGTGCTGACTGGCCCGAAAGAAGCTGAGCGTATTTATCGCGCTGGCCTGGCCTCTCTGCATGCGCGCGTTAAAGTGCGTATCACCGAATACGAAAAAGATGCAAACGGCGAATTCGTTGCGAAGACCAGCCTGAAAGACACGACCATTGGCCGTGCCATTCTGTGGATGATCGTACCGAAAGGTCTGCCTTTCTCCATCGTCAACCAGGCGCTGGGCAAGAAAGCGATCTCCAAAATGCTGAACACCTGTTACCGCATTCTGGGTCTGAAGCCGACCGTTATCTTCGCTGACCAGACAATGTATACCGGCTTTGCTTATGCAGCGCGTTCAGGTGCATCTGTTGGTATCGATGACATGGTCATCCCAGAGAAGAAACACGAGATCATCTCTGAAGCGGAAGCTGAAGTTGCTGAGATCCAGGAGCAGTTCCAGTCTGGTCTGGTAACCGCGGGCGAACGCTACAACAAAGTTATCGATATCTGGGCAGCGGCGAACGATCGTGTATCCAAAGCGATGATGGATAACCTGCAAACCGAAACCGTGATTAACCGTGACGGCGTCGAAGAGCAGCAGGTTTCCTTCAACAGCATCTACATGATGGCCGACTCCGGTGCGCGTGGTTCTGCAGCACAGATTCGTCAGCTGGCAGGTATGCGTGGTCTGATGGCGAAGCCAGATGGCTCCATCATCGAAACGCCAATCACCGCGAACTTCCGTGAAGGTCTGAACGTACTCCAGTACTTCATCTCCACGCACGGTGCGCGTAAAGGTCTGGCGGATACCGCACTGAAGACAGCGAACTCCGGTTATCTGACGCGTCGTCTGGTTGACGTTGCGCAGGATCTGGTTGTGACTGAAGACGATTGTGGCACCCTCGAAGGTATCACCATGACCCCGGTTATCGAGGGTGGTGATGTTAAAGAGCCGCTGCGCGATCGCGTACTGGGTCGTGTGACCGCGGAAGACATTCTGAAGCCGGGCACCGCAGACATTCTGGTTCCACGCAACACCCTGCTGCACGAACAGTGGTGTGACCTGCTGGAAGCGAACTCTGTTGACTCCGTGAAGGTACGTTCCGTTGTATCCTGTGACACCGACTTTGGTGTGTGTGCGCACTGCTACGGTCGTGACCTGGCGCGTGGCCACATCATCAACAAAGGTGAAGCCATCGGCGTTATCGCGGCACAGTCCATCGGTGAGCCGGGTACACAGCTGACGATGCGTACGTTCCACATCGGTGGTGCGGCATCTCGTGCGGCTGCTGAATCCAGCATTCAGGTGAAAAACAAAGGTAGCATCAAGCTCAGCAACGCGAAGTCTGTTGTTAACTCCGCAGGCAAGCTGGTTGTGACCTCTCGTAACACCGAGCTGAAGCTGATCGACGAATTCGGTCGTACCAAAGAGAGCTATAAAGTGCCTTACGGTGCGGTTATGGCGAAAGGTGATGGCGAGCAGGTTGCCGGCGGTGAAACCGTTGCAAACTGGGATCCACACACCATGCCGGTAATCACCGAAGTAAGTGGTTTCATCCGCTTTACTGACATGATCGACGGCCAGACCATTACTCGTCAGACCGACGAGCTGACCGGTCTGTCTTCTCTGGTGGTTCTGGATTCTGCTGAACGTACTACCGGCGGTAAAGATCTGCGTCCTGCACTGAAAATCGTTGATGCTCAGGGTAACGACGTTCTGATCCCGGGTACCGATATGCCTGCGCAGTACTTCCTGCCGGGTAAAGCGATTGTACAGCTGGAAGATGGCGTACAGATCAGCTCTGGTGACACTCTGGCGCGTATTCCTCAGGAATCCGGCGGTACCAAGGACATCACCGGTGGTCTGCCACGCGTTGCGGACCTGTTCGAAGCTCGTCGTCCGAAAGAGCCTGCAATCCTGGCTGAAATCAGCGGGATCATCTCCTTCGGTAAAGAGACTAAAGGTAAGCGCCGTCTGGTTATCACACCAGTAGATGGCAGCGAGCCGTACGAAGAGATGATTCCTAAGTGGCGTCAGCTCAACGTGTTCGAAGGCGAACGTGTAGAACGTGGTGACGTAGTTTCCGACGGTCCAGAAGCGCCGCACGACATCCTGCGTCTGCGTGGTGTGCATGCTGTTACTCGTTACATTGTTAACGAAGTACAGGACGTATACCGCCTGCAGGGCGTTAAGATTAACGATAAGCACATCGAAGTTATCGTTCGTCAGATGCTGCGTAAAGCAACCATCGAAAACGCGGGCAGCTCCGACTTCCTGGAAGGCGAGCAGGTTGAATACTCACGCGTTAAGATCGCTAACCGCGATCTGGAAGCGAACGGCAAAATCGGTGCGACCTTCGCACGCGATCTGCTGGGTATCACCAAAGCGTCTCTGGCAACCGAGTCCTTCATCTCCGCAGCATCGTTCCAGGAAACGACTCGTGTCCTGACCGAAGCCGCTGTTGCAGGTAAACGTGATGAACTGCGCGGTCTGAAAGAGAACGTCATCGTGGGTCGTCTGATCCCTGCCGGTACCGGTTATGCGTACCATCAGGATCGTATGCGTCGTCGCGCAGCGGGCGAACTGCCAGCTGCACCGCAGGTTACTGCTGAAGATGCATCCGCGAGCCTGGCAGAACTGCTGAACGCAGGTCTGGGCGGTTCCGACAACGAGTAATCGTTGATGCCGTAAATAAAAAACCCGCCTCGGCGGGTTTTTTTATATCTGCATTTCTTCAATTCACTAGCGGGATGCGTCGATAAAGCTCAATCATGTCGCCCGCCAGATCCTGGATAACCATCGCGTTCATCAGGTGGTCCTGAGAATGAACGGTGATCAGATTAACCGGCAGTTTCCCGGTCCCTTCGTCAAGTCCAATAAGCTGCGTCTGGATCGTATGCGCGTGCTTCACATATTCGCGGGATTCTTCCATCGCTTTTTCAGCTTCGTCAAACTCACCTTTACGCGCCATCTGCAGAGCCGTCAGGGCCGCACTGCGGGCCGCACCGGCGTTGACCAGCAGTTCCATGATTGTGGTTTCTAAGTCTTCCATTATGACTCCAGCAGTTTAAGCGCTTTTTCCAGTACGGCATCGCCTTTCATCATGCCGTAATCCATCATGTCGATCACCGCGACCTTTTTGCCCAGCGGGTCGGCCTGTGCCTGCAGTTTAGCCTGCTCGTATTTGACCTGTGGCCCCAGTAATACGATGTCGGCCGTCGCGATATTGTCTTTAAACTCCGCAACCGGAACGGCTTTAATGGTGACTTCAACCCCTTTTTTCTGCGCGGCATCTTTCATACGTTGAACCAGCATGCTGGTTGACATTCCCGCTGCACAGCATAAAACGATGTTCTTCATAATCAGCCTCGATCTACATGTGTTTATTGATAATTATCCTGCGCAGAGAGCTTCAACAACCGCTTTACCGCGATTGTGTGTCAGGCATCACAAAGAAAGCGGCATTTTTCTGAAACCGGTTACAATTCTTCGAGTAAGAGAGAAAGTCAGCCGACGGCAGTGCGAACAATACGGTTTTTTCCCTGCTTTTTAGCACTGTAGAGCGCGTTATCAACGCTACCTACAAATTGTTCCAGCGGTTCGAAGTGCCATTCACCCAGACCCGCGCTGAACGTGACGTGCAGATTTTCTTCCCGCCATGCGCGTCTTTCAACGGCGGTGCGCCATGCGTCAAGCAATGAAAATGCGGCAGCGATCTGCTCGGCCTGGAAAATTACCGCGAACTCTTCACCACCGTAGCGATAGACCGAGACGTGGTGGGGCTGCATTATCTGGATCCCCTCGCGCGCCACGTTACGCAGGACAATGTCGCCGCTCAGGTGTCCCCACGTGTCGTTAATTGACTTGAAGTTATCAATATCAACCAGCGCCATCGCGAAAGGGTGGTGGGCATTTAATAATTTCTCCACATCGTTATCGAACGCACGGCGGTTTTTGCAGCCGGTCAGCGCATCGTGAGTGGCCTGACGAACATACGCCATCTCACGCTCTTTATTGGACTGAATGGTGCGGCTCAGCATCGCTTCCAGACGCGGCGCCTGGCTCACATCGCCCGTTTTGATCGCATTGATAATGGTCATCAACACGGTACGCGAGGCATGACGCAGATAGAGGCCGAAGAGAATGATAATGATGGCCGCCAGCGCGAAACCCCAGCCTACGATTGTCGTTTCGTGTCGGGTGATATCGGTAAGCGTTGCGCCAGAGACCCTGTAAATGACAAACCAGTCCGGATTGGTAAATGAGTAGTAGTAATACCAGGCGTCGGTTTTCTTATCGTAAAGGTGGCCTTCGCCGCTGGTCATTTTATCCATCAGCGCTTCGCTGACGTACTGTTTGAAAAGCACGCCCGTATCAGGGTGCAGCACGACGGCGCCATCGCGTTCGACGACGAAGAATTCCCCCTGAACAGGGGCGACCATCTGACGCAGGGTATAGCCCATTGACGTTAAGTCGAGATGAAACGCAATCGTACCTTTAAGTCGACCTTCTGGTGAAATCAACGGTTTATAGAGTGTGACCGTCGGATGACCGTTGAAATAGTCCATATAGGGACGGGTGTAGTGGCTGAATATACTGGCTTCAGCATGGGCGACAAACCACGGACGCGTCCGGGGATCGAAGGTTTTACTCTTTTCCGTCTGGAGCACTTCCGGCGCGCGCAGATAATGTCCCTGCGTGTCTGCCAGCGAGATGGATGACACGGTCGGCATCAGGTTTTGCAAATGCATCATCATCTGCAGCCCTTGCGTCGGGTTGACGTTGAGGGTCTCGTTTAGCCTGTCATCGCGTGCAAAATACATCGCGGAGCGGCCCAGGATATAGTCGTTTTCACGCAGGATTGACTCGGTGTAGTTCACCGCAAGGTTATGGGTGAAATTGCCATTAATCTTATGATAGTCCTCAAGGAAATCCTTTCGTTGTGAAAGAGTTACCACGACCGCGATCAGCGCAAAACTGCACAGAATCCCCGCGAAGCTGAGCATAATGGGTCGGGTGAAAGAGAGCTTTTTGCTGTGAAGTGCCATGAGTTGTACATCGATCCTGATGGTGAATATTTTTCGTCTGCCGATATCCTCTCAGCATAGTCGCTGTCCTGCGGTTAGCGGTGAATTATACGGAACACGATTTCAGGCGAGATGATTTATCTTAAGAATCACTAAGAAATTCCTTATCCATACTTTTGCGCCCCTCTTATGCACGGAATCGAAGGCAGGGCGAAACGAGGAAGAAGCTTTTCGCCCTGGTCAGCATCCGTTGCTGACCTGATGACAATAAAAAACCGGACGATCGCTGACAATCATCCGGTTTTACCTTTCCGTAACGCCTCGATAATTTTCTACCGTGTTGCAGTGCGTTACATCGTCATTGCGAGGCTCTTCCCAGCCAGCTGTCCCAGTCTTTCCAGACAGGCTGTAAACCCTGTACCGTCAGGGCGGTGGCAACGGCTTCCGGACGCCGTCCGTCATGCGGTGCAAACTGCTCAAGCTCCGGATGGTCGTCTGCATATCCGCCCGGCTGCGTTTTGGAAAACGCGCTGACGTTGTTAATCGCCAGCGGGATGACGCGATCGCGAAACGCCGGGGATTCACGCGTTGAGAGCGATAACTCCACTTCCGGGGCGAGCAGGCGAAACGCGCAGATGGTCTGCACCAGCTGGCGTTCATCCATCAGCGAAGCCGGTTCAATGCCGCCTGCGCAGGGGCGCAGGCGTGGGAAGGAGATGGAGTATCGGGTCTGCCAGTAGTGCTGTTGCAGCCACAGCAGATGTTCTGCCACCATGTAGCAATCTACCCGCCAGCTGTCGGAAAGCCCAATTAGCGCACCCAGCCCGATTTTGTCGATCCCGGCGCGGCCCAGCCTGTCCGGCGTTTCCAGCCGGAAGAAAAAATCCTGCTTCTTCCCTTTCAAGTGATGCCGCGCGTACGTCGCCTCGTGGTAGGTTTCCTGATAGACCATAACGCCGTCCAGCCCGAGCGTTTTTAACTCCGCATACTCGTCCTGCGACAGGGGCTGAACCTCCATCTGCAACGACGCAAACTCCCGACGTATCGCAGGCAGATGCTGGCGGAAATAGTCCATTCCCACTTTCCCCTGATGCTCGCCCGTGACCAGCAGAAGATGGTCGAACCCCATTTCACGAATAGCAGCACACTCGCGGGCGATCTCATGCTCATCGAGCGTTTTCCGCTTGATGCGGTTGCTCATGGAAAAACCACAGTAGGTACAGTCGTTGGCGCACAGGTTCGAAAGATAGAGCGGGACGTAGAAGCTCACCGTATTGCCAAACCGCTGCCGGGTGAGGCGCTGGGCGCGCTGCGCCATTGGTTCAAGATAGGCGCTGGCCGCCGGGGAGAGCAGGGCCATCAGATCCTCGCGGGTCAGCTGACGGGCATTCAGCGCGCGCTCCACGTCAACAGTCGTTTTGCTGTTAATGCGCAGGGCAATATCGTCCCAGTTAAGCTCGCGCCAGCGCTCGGTAAACGTGCTCATGAGAGTGCCTCCAGAAAGCCGGTCAGCGGGCTGGTGGCCTGTGCCTGAAAACTGCGCGAGCCGGGGCCGGACTCTCTGGCCAGTACGCCAGCCTCCACGGCGAGACGAAACGCACGCGCCATCATGACCGGGTCGTCGGCCACCGCAATGGCGGTATTCACCAGCACCGCGTCGGCACCCATTTCCAGCGCCTGCGCGGCATGGCTGGGCACGCCGATCCCCGCATCCACCACCACCGGCACGGTCGCCTGCTCGATGATGATCTCCAGCATCGCGCGGGTCTCCAGCCCCTGATTGGAGCCAATGGGCGCCCCCAGCGGCATGACGGCGGCGCAGCCGACCTCTTCCAGACGCTTACACAGCACGGGATCCGCGCCGCAGTAAGGCAGAACGGTAAACCCCTGCTGCACCAGCTTTTCTGCGGCTTTCAGGGTCTCGATCGGGTCGGGCAGCAGCCAGCGGGCATCCGGGTGAATTTCCAGCTTCAGCCAGCAGGTGCCGAGCGCTTCCCGCGCCAGCTGTGCGGCGAAAATTGCCTCCTCGGCCGTTTTCGCGCCGGAGGTGTTGGGCAGCAGCGTCACGCCTGCCTCCAGGAGCGGCGCAAGTATGGCATCGTTGTGCTGGCGCAGATCCACGCGCTTCATCGCCAGCGTCACCAGCTGGCTGCCGCTTTCACGAATAGCATCCACCATCAGCTGCGGCGAGGCGAATTTGCCGGTTCCGGTAAACAGATGTGAATCAAAGACTTTATCAGCAATACGTAACATCTCAGCCCCCTGCGATAACCTGAAACAGCAGGATCTGGTCGCCTTCATTGACCTGCTGAAGTTCCCACTGCTCGCGCGGCAGGATCTGTTGATTGAGCGCCAGCGCCGTTCCCGGCTTGAGCTGGCGCAATTTGTCGAGCAGGACGGCAACGGTGAGACCGTCGTCGCACGTCAACGGCTCATCGTTAAACAGAATGCGCATCGTGGCCTCCGCATACCGGGCAGTGGCTGGCGCGGTGTAGTGCCAGATGGCGCCAGCCGCTGGAGCGGGCGTCGAACAGCCGGAGCGTGTTGCGTTCCGTCTCCATGCCGCTGAGCAGCTTGATAGCCTCCAGTGCCTGAAGGGTACCCATCACGCCCACCACCGGGCCAAGAATGCCTGCCGTGCGGCAGTTACGCTCCGGTTCAGCCTCGTCCGGCCACAGGCAGCGGTAACAGCCCTGCGCCCACGGCGGCGTAAGCACCATTATCTGCCCGCCGAAACCGACCGCGCTGGCGGTGATCAGCGGCGTGTTCTGTGCAACACAGGCCGCGTTGATGGCCTGACGCGTCGCCATGTTGTCCGTGCAGTCCAGCACCGCGTCGGCAAGGGCAACTTCACGTTGCAGCTCGTCTCCGCTAAGCCGCGTCTGGAGCGCAATCAGTTCGATATCCGGATTAAGCTGGTTAAGCCGCTGCCGGGTGATCTGCGCTTTAGGCTGGTTAACATCTTCAGTCGTGAAGAGGATTTGCCGTTGCAGGTTGCTGAGGTGCACCTCGTCGTCATCGGCCAGCACCAGCGTGCCCACGCCCGCACCGGCCAGATACAGCGCGGCGGGCGCGCCTAATCCGCCCAGGCCGACAATCAGTACCCGGCTGGCGAGCAGCTTTTGCTGCCCGTCAATGGCGATATCCTCCAGCAGGATCTGGCGGCTGTAGCGCATAAAATCGCGGTCATTCATCGCCTGCTCCTGCCAGCTGTAAAAGCTGCGCGGTGGCGGACCGCCAGTCTGCCGCCTGGGTGATAGCGCTGACGACGGCGATACTGCCGACGCCGGTCTCCAGCACCGCCGGGGCGCGTTCAAGGCTGATTCCACCGATGGCGACGGTCGGATAATCGGCAAGGCGCTTAACGTGGCTCGCCAGCTGCGTCAGACCCTGCGGGGCAGAAGGCATCTGCTTGGTTTGCGTCGGGAAAACGTGACCGAGGGCGATGTAGGAGGGGCGGGCCGCCAGCGCCACGTCGATTTCCATATCATCGTGTGTTGAAACGCCAAGGCGCAGGCCAGCCTGGCGAATGGCGTTCAGATCGGTGGTTTCCAGATCCTCCTGGCCCAAATGCACGCCGTACGCCCGGTGCTTAACGGCCAGCCGCCAGTAGTCGTTGATAAACAGGCGAGCAGTGTAGCGATGCCCCAGCGCGATGGCGGCGGCGACGTCGGCCTCCACCTCTTCATCACGCTTATCTTTGATGCGCAGCTGGAGGGTGCGAACGCCGGCCTCCAGCAGGCGTTCGATCCACTCCACGCTGTCCACCACCGGGTAAAGCCCTAAGCGAAAGGGCACGGAGGGGAAATCGGGCTTGTACATTACGCCTCCTCTTTTTTGAGGTAAATTTCGCCGCCTCTGGCGCGGAAGGTTTCCGACATGTCCGCCATACCGACTTCAATGGTCTGTGCGGCGGCGTAATCCCGCACCTCCTGGCTGATTTTCATCGAGCAGAATTTTGGCCCGCACATGGAACAGAAGTGCGCCACCTTGCCCGACTCCTGGGGCAGGGTTTCGTCGTGATAGGCGCGGGCGGTGAACGGATCCAGCGCCAGGTTGAACTGGTCTTCCCAGCGGAATTCAAAGCGCGCTTTGGACATTGCGTTATCGCGGATTTGCGCGCCCGGATGGCCTTTCGCCAGATCCGCCGCGTGGGCGGCAATTTTATAGGTAATCAGTCCCTGCTTTACGTCCTCTTTGTTGGGCAGGCCGAGATGCTCTTTCGGCGTCACGTAGCAGAGCATGGCGCAGCCAAACCAGCCGATCATCGCCGCGCCAATCCCGGAGGTGAAGTGGTCGTAGCCCGGTGCGATGTCCGTGGTCAATGGCCCCAGAGTGTAGAACGGCGCTTCGTGGCAGTGCTCCAGCTCCTCGGTCATGTTGCGGCGTATCATCTGCATCGGCACGTGGCCCGGGCCTTCAATCATCACCTGCACGTCATACTCCCAGGCGATTTTGGTCAGCTCGCCCAGGGTGTGCAGCTCGGCAAACTGCGCTTCGTCGTTGGCATCGCGGATGGAGCCCGGACGCAGGCCGTCGCCCAGCGACAGGGAGACGTCGTACGCGGCGCAGATTTCGCAGATCTCGCGGAAGTGCTCGTAGAGGAAGTTTTCCTGATGATGGGACAGGCACCACTTCGCCATGATGGAGCCACCCCGCGAGACGATGCCGGTCAGACGTTTCGCCGTCATCGGCACGTAGCGCAGCAGCACGCCCGCGTGAATGGTGAAGTAGTCCACGCCCTGTTCCGCCTGCTCCAGCAGCGTGTCGCGAAACGCTTCCCAGGTGAGGTTTTCGGCGATGCCGTTGACCTTCTCCAGCGCCTGATAAATCGGGACGGTGCCAATCGGCACCGGGCTGTTACGCAAGATCCACTCGCGGGTTTCGTGGATGTAGCGGCCAGTGGAGAGGTCCATCACCGTGTCCGCGCCCCAGCGTGTGGACCAGACCAGCTTTTCCACCTCTTCTTCGATGGATGACGTCACCGCCGAGTTGCCGATGTTGGCGTTGACCTTCACCAGGAAGTTGCGGCCGATAATCATCGGCTCCGATTCCGGGTGGTTGATGTTGGCGGGGATAATCGCGCGCCCGGCGGCCACTTCGTCACGCACAAACTCCGGCGTGATGTTCTCCGGCAGGCGAGCGCCAAAGCCTTCACCCGGATGCTGGTGGCGCAATATTTCGCTGCGGATGCGCTCGCGGCCCATGTTTTCGCGGATGGCGATGAACTCCATCTCCGGCGTGACGATACCCTGGCGCGCGTAGTGCAGCTGGGTTACGCACTTGCCCGCTCTGGCGCGTTTTGGCGTCAGCAGGCCGGTAAAGCGCAGCTCGTCCAGACCGTCGTCGGCCAGGCGTTCTTTGGTGTACGCAGAGCTGCGCACGCTCAGCTCTTCGCAGTCGTTACGCGCGTCAATCCACGGCTGGCGCAGCTTTGCCAGACCCTGCTGCACGTTGATGGCGACAGAAGGATCACCGTACGGGCCGGAGGTGTCGTATACCGGCACGGCTTCGTTGTCTTCATACTGGGGGTTTTCTTTGCTGCCGCCGATAAGCGTCGGGCTGAGCTGGATTTCGCGCATCGGGACGCGGATATCGGCCTGTGAACCGGTGATGTAGATGCGTTTCGAGTTCGGGAAAGCGGTGCCTTCCAGGGTGTCGATGAAGTGTTGGGCCTGTGCACGCTGTTCGCGGCGGGTCAGTTTTGTTGTAGACATAGCTCATTCCAGAAGTGAAGGACATGGCTTGTCAGACGACGGATGAAGCAAGAGGAGATCGCCCCAGGGGCGATACAACAGCAGCGTGACTCTTGTTCCCTTCGCAGGTATTAACCTGATCAGGTTCCGCGGATCCCGAATTAACGGTCTCAGCCCGTGCTTACACACTGGGCACTCCGACAAGAAAAATCCCCCTCCGCAGAGGGGCGACTGGTTGTAAATTACTCGTTAACGGTTAAGAACTCAAGCAGGGCGCGCAACGTTATCGCTGCTGCTGATATTCAGGTTGTTATCCAGTACGAGGGCGATGAGCTTATCTTCCAGCGTGAATCGCTCTTCCAGCGCTTCGCCCAGGTCGGACAGCGCCTGCTGGAACTCAAGATAGTTATCGTGATCGATGGCGTTCTCGAGCGTGGAATCGTAATAGTCCATGATCTGCTGGGTATTGGCTTCCAGCTGCGGACAGAGTTTGCTGGCCGCTAAATACGGCGTTGTCCCTTCCATTTCGCGGATAATGCGTTCATAAATGTTGAAATGGCCGTCGGAGAGGTAGTCGACAAGGCTCTGACAAAAATCATCCAGCGCTTTTTCGTTCAGCCGCATAAAGGATTCTTTGCCAGGCTTAAGACCGACCAGATTGTAATACGCCACAAGGAGATGCTTGCGCACATGTAGCCAGCGATCCACCAGGGTGTTACTTCCTCCAACGCGCTCAGTCAGGCTTTCCAGCTGGTTTAACATGGTCGACTCCATAAGGTTTAGAATGGGATCTGCTTATCCAAAATGTAACCACAATGCTAACAACATGTCAGTGAAGCGAAGGTAGTGCAATAGATATGGATCGTATTATTGAAAAATCAGATCTGGGTTGGTGGATCGTCAGCCACGAACAAAAATTATGGCTGCCCTCAGGAGAGTTGCCCTACGGTGCCGCGGAAACGTTCGATCTGGTGGGCCAGCCCGCGCTGAAGATCGGCGAGTGGCAGGGCGATCCCGTGTGGTTGATCCAACAGGCGCGCCGTCAGGATATGGGATCCGTACGTCAGGTGTTAGATCTGGACGTCGGCCTGTTCCAGCTGGCGGGGCGCGGCGTACAGCTGGCGGAGTTTTACCGTTCGCACAAATATTGCGGTTACTGCGGCCACACCATGCACCCAAGCAAAACCGAATGGGCGCTGCTCTGCGGCCACTGCCGTGAACGCTACTACCCCCAAATCGCGCCGTGCATCATCGTCGCCATCCGCCGTGATGATTCCATCCTGCTGGCGCAGCATACCCGTCATCGCAACGGCATTCATACCGTCCTCGCCGGGTTCGTCGAAGTCGGCGAAACGCTGGAGCAGGCGGTGGCGCGCGAGGTGATGGAGGAGAGCAGCATCAAGGTGAAGAACCTGCGCTACGTGACCTCCCAGCCGTGGCCGTTCCCGATGTCTCTGATGACCGCGTTTATGGCGGAATATGACAGCGGCGAGATTGTTATCGACCAGAAAGAGCTGCTGGAGGCGAACTGGTACCGCTACGACAATTTACCGCTGTTACCCCCTCCGGGAACGGTGGCGCGTCGCCTGATAGAAGATACCGTGGCAATGTGTCGGGCCGAGTATGAGTAGTGTTACACTGACGGACTGACGCAATAAGGAACTGCAAAATGACCGAACTGAAGAACGATCGTTATCTGCGTGCGCTGCTGCGCCAGCCCGTTGATGTCACCCCGGTGTGGATGATGCGCCAGGCGGGACGCTATCTGCCAGAGTACAAAGCCACGCGCGCGCAGGCGGGCGATTTTATGTCGCTGTGCAAAAACGCCGAGCTGGCCTGTGAGGTGACGCTCCAGCCGCTGCGCCGCTTCCCGCTGGATGCCGCCATTCTCTTTTCGGACATTCTTACCATTCCGGACGCGATGGGCCTGGGGCTCTATTTCGAAACCGGCGAGGGCCCGCGCTTTACCTCGCCGATCAAAAGCAAAGCCGACGTCGATAAGCTGCCGATCCCCGATCCGGAAGGCGAACTGGGCTACGTGATGAACGCCGTGCGCACCATTCGCCGCGAGCTGAAAGGCGAAGTGCCGCTGATTGGGTTCTCCGGCAGCCCGTGGACGCTGGCCACCTACATGGTTGAAGGCGGCAGCAGCAAAGCCTTCACCATGATTAAAAAGATGATGTACGCCGAACCGCTGGCGCTGCATGCGCTGCTCGACAAGCTGGCGAAGAGCGTTACGCTCTACCTCAACGCGCAGATTAAAGCGGGCGCGCAGTCGGTGATGATTTTCGACACCTGGGGCGGCGTGCTGACCGGACGTGATTATCAGCAGTTCTCCCTGTACTACATGCACAAAATCGTTGACGGCCTGCTGCGTGAAAACGAAGGTCGCCGTGTGCCGGTGACGCTGTTCACCAAAGGTGGCGGCCAGTGGCTGGAAGCGATGGCGGCAACCGGCTGCGACGCGCTGGGCCTCGACTGGACCACCGATATTGCCGATGCGCGCCGTCGCGTGGGCGACAAAGTGGCGCTACAGGGCAACATGGACCCGTCCATGCTCTATGCTCAGCCTGCCCGTATCGAAGAGGAAGTGTCGACTATACTGTCTGGTTTCGGCCAGGGTGAAGGCCACGTCTTTAACCTCGGCCACGGCATTCATCAGGATGTGCCGCCTGAACACGCAGGCGTATTTGTGGAGGCGGTGCATCGGCTTTCTGCCCAGTATCACAAGTAAGGAGTGGTTATGGATCTCGCGTCGCTACGCGCTCAGCAAATCGAACTGGCTTCATCAGTGATCCGCGAGGATCGTCTGGATAAGGATCCCCCGCAGTACATTGGCGGGGCGGACGTCGGGTTCGAGCAGGGCGGTGAAGTGACGCGGGCGGCGATGGTGGTGCTGAAATACCCGTCGCTGGAGCTGGTGGAGTACAAGGTGGCGCGTATCGCCACCACCATGCCCTATATTCCCGGCTTTCTCTCCTTCCGCGAATACCCGGCGCTGCTGGCCGCGTGGGAGCAACTCTCGCAAAAACCTGACCTCCTGTTTGTTGACGGGCACGGTATCTCCCATCCGCGTCGCTTAGGCGTCGCCAGCCACTTTGGTCTGCTGGTGGACGTGCCGACCATCGGCGTGGCGAAAAAACGCCTGTGCGGCGCGTTTGAGCCGCTCTCTGCCGAACCGGGCGCGCTGGCGCCGCTTATCCATAAAGGCGAGCAGTTGGCGTGGGTCTGGCGCAGTAAAGCGCGCTGTAATCCGCTGTTTATCGCCACCGGGCATCGGGTGAGCATGGACAGCGCGCTGGCGTGGGTGCAGCGCTGCATGAAGGGCTACCGGTTACCGGAGCCAACCCGCTGGGCTGACGCCGTTGCCTCTTCACGTCCGGCATTCATTCGTTGGCAGGAAATTCAGCCGTGATTCAGGTAAACTGCGGCTAATTTTCGATTCGAGACATCATCATGTTACAAAACCCGATTCATCTGCGCCTTGAGAAGCTGGAAAGCTGGCAGCACGTGACGTTTATGGCTTGCCTGTGCGAGCGCATGTATCCCAACTATGCCGCGTTCTGTAAGCAAACGGAGTTTGGCGAAGGCCAGATTTATCGACGTATCCTGGATTTGATCTGGGAGACGCTGACGGTGAAAGACGCAAAGGTGAACTTCGATTCACAGCTCGAAAAGCTGGAAGAGGCGATCCCGGCGGCGGACGATTACGACCTGTACGGCGTTTATCCGGCTATCGACGCTTGCGTGGCGTTGAGCGAGCTGATCCACTCCCGTCTGAGCGGTGAAACGCTGGAGCACGCCATTGAAGTCAGTAAGGCATCCATCACGACCGTCGCGATGCTGGAAATGACGCAGGAAGGCCGTGAAATGACCGACGAAGAGCTACGTGCTAACCCGGCGGTTGAACAGGAATGGGATATTCAGTGGGAGATTTTCCGCCTGCTGGCAGAGTGTGAAGAGCGTGATATTGAGCTGATCAAAGGGCTGCGCGCGGACCTACGTGAGGCCGGTGAGAGCAATATTGGTATAATTTTTAACCAATGAGACAACAAAACGTGATTTAACGCCTGTTTTGTCGCACCTCGACTCTTCCCTTCTGCCCCCCGTCTGGTCTACATTTGGGGGGCGAAAAAAAGTGGCTATCGGTGCGTGTATGCAGGAGAGTGCTTTTTTGGCATTTTCGTCGCACTCGATGCTTAGCAAGCGATAAACACATTGAAAGGATAACTTATGAACAAGACTCAACTGATTGATGTAATTGCGGACAAGGCTGATCTGTCTAAAGTGCAGGCTAAAGCTGCTCTGGAATCTACCCTGGCTGCTATTACTGAGTCTCTGAAAGAAGGCGATGCTGTACAACTGGTTGGTTTCGGTACCTTCAAAGTGAACCACCGCGCTGAGCGTACTGGCCGCAACCCGCAGACCGGTAAAGAAATCAAAATCGCCGCAGCTAACGTGCCGGCATTTGTTTCTGGTAAAGCACTGAAAGACGCAGTTAAGTAAGACGCGTGGCAGTGAACAGTTTTAACGAAGGGGCGGCAACGCCCCTTTTGTCATTCTGGCGTGGCACGCTCGCGCTGGCAGGCGTACTGTTGCTGTCTGCCTGTAGCCATGACTCCTCACTCCCCCCGTTTACCGCCAGCGGCTACGCTGACAACCAGGGCGCGGTCAGGATCTGGCGCAAAGATTCCAGCGATGAAGTCCATATGCTTACCGCGTTCAGCCCGTGGCATAACGGCAACACCTCGACCGCAGAGTACCGCTGGCAGGGCGATGCGCTATCGCTGATTGAACTGAACATCTACAGCAAGACCCCTGAACACGTGAAGGTGCGTTTCGACGACCACGGCGAGCTGAGCTTTATGCAGCATGAAGTCAGCGGGTTGAAACAGCAGCTTTCCAGCGATCAGGTCGCCCTTTACCGCTACCGCGCCGAACAGCTCCGTCAGACCAGCGACGCGCTGCGTCAGGGCCGCGTGGTGCTGCGCCAGGGGCGCTGGCATGCCGATGGCACGGTGACCACCTGCGAAGGGCAGACCGTAAAGCCTGAGCTTGAATCCTGGGCAACCGAACACATTCAGCGCCGTCAGCGGCATTCGTCTATGGAAGTGAGCGTGGCGTGGCTTGAGGCGCCGGAAGGCTCTCAGCTGCTGCTGGTGGCGAACGAAGACTTCTGCAACTGGCAGCCGACAGAGAAAAGTTTTTGATTTAAGTTCCCTCTCCCTTGAGGGAGAGGGTTAGGGTGAGGGGGAAATTACTCTCCCTGCTCCCGCGCAATGGCACGATAACCGATATCCTGACGGCTGAAGCTGCCGTTCCAGTGAATATCCGCCATTAGCGCATAGGCGCGTTTCTGCGCTTCTGCCACGGTCTGACCCAGCGCGGTCGCACACAGCACGCGGCCGCCGTTGGTCAGCACGCGGTCGTCGTCAGCCAGCTTCGTACCGGCATGGAACACCTTCGCGCCGTCAATCTCTTCCAGCGGCAGGCCGTGGATCTCATCTCCGGTGCTGTAGTTCCCCGGATAGCCACCCGCAGCAATCACCACGCCCAGAGACGCACGCTCGTCCCACTCTGAGGTTTTCTCGTCCAGCTTGCCTTCGCAGGCCGCCAGGCACAGATCCACCAGGTCGGATTTCATGCGCAGCATGATCGGCTGGGTTTCCGGATCGCCAAAGCGGCAGTTGAATTCAATCACCTTCGGGTTACCCTGCTTGTCAATCATCAGGCCCGCGTAGAGGAAGCCGGTGTAGGTATTGCCTTCCGCCGCCATGCCCTTCACGGTAGGCCAGATGATGCGGTCCATGGTGCGCTGATGCACCTCATCGGTAACAACGGGCGCAGGGGAGTAAGCGCCCATCCCGCCGGTGTTGGGGCCGGTATCGCCATTGCCCACGCGCTTGTGATCCTGGCTGGTGGCCATCGGCAGAACGTGCTCGCCGTCGACCATCACGATAAAGCTCGCCTCTTCGCCGTCGAGGAACTCTTCGATCACGATGCGGTGGCCCGCGTCGCCAAAGGCGTTGCCTGCCAGCATATCCTGAACGGCCGCTTCGGCTTCTTCGAGCGTCATCGCCACGATAACGCCTTTCCCGGCGGCCAGACCGTCGGCTTTGATGACAATCGGCGCGCCTTTTTCACGCAGGTAAGCCAGCGCGGGCTCGACGTCGGTGAAGTTCTGATACTCCGCCGTCGGAATGTTATGACGCGCGAGGAAATCTTTGGTGAAGGCTTTTGAGCCTTCCAGCTGTGCGGCACCTTCCGTTGGGCCGAAGATTTTCAGGCCAGCGGCGCGGAAGGCGTCTACGACGCCAATCACCAGCGGCGCTTCCGGGCCCACGATGGTCAGATCGATGTTCTCGCTCTGGGCAAAGCTCAGCAGCGCCGGGATATCGGTCACGCCGATAGCCACGTTCTGCAGCGCGGGTTCCAGTGCGGTACCGGCGTTGCCCGGTGCCACGAAGACGGTTTTAACCTGCGGAGACTGCGCCGCTTTCCACGCCAGCGCGTGCTCGCGCCCGCCGTTACCAATCACTAATACTTTCATTTTCTGCTCCGGGAATTAATGGCGGAAGTGGCGCATGTCGGTGAAGATCATTGCGATGCCGTGTTCGTCGGCAGCGGCAATCACCTCGTCGTCGCGGATAGAGCCGCCAGGCTGGATCACACAGGTGATGCCCACCGCAGCCGCAGCGTCGATACCGTCACGGAACGGGAAGAAGGCGTCAGAGGCCATGGCGGAGCCTTTCACTTCCAGGCCTTCGTCGCCTGCTTTGATACCGGCAATTTTCGCAGAGTAAACGCGGCTCATCTGGCCTGCGCCTATCCCGATGGTCATGTTCTCTTTGGCGTAGACAATGGCGTTAGACTTCACGAACTTCGCCACTTTCCAGCAGAACAGCGCGTCGCGCAGCTCCTGTTCGGTCGGCTGACGTTTGGTCACCACGCGCAGGTCGGCTTCTGTCACCATACCCAAATCGCGATCCTGAACCAGCAGACCGCCATTCACGCGCTTGAAGTCCAGGCCCGGCAAGCGCTCCGCCCACTGGCCGCAAACCAGTACGCGCACGTTCTGTTTCGCCGAGGTGATTTTCAGCGCTTCTTCGGACGCGGATGGCGCGATGATCACTTCGACAAACTGGCGGGAGATAATGGCCTGCGCGGTCTCAGCATCCAGCTCGCGGTTGAAGGCAATAATGCCGCCGAATGCGGAGGTCGGGTCGGTTTTGTAGGCGCGATCGTAGGCATCCAGAATAGAGGTGCTTACCGCAACGCCGCACGGGTTGGCGTGCTTGACGATAACGCAGGCCGGCTCGCTGAACTCTTTCACGCATTCCAGTGCGGCGTCGGTGTCGGCAATGTTGTTATAGGAAAGGGCTTTGCCCTGAACCTGCTGTGCGGTCGCAACGGAGGCTTCCTTGACCTCTTCTTCTATATAGAAGGCAGCCTGCTGGTGGCTGTTCTCACCGTAACGCATATCCTGCTTCTTAATGAAGTTCAGGTTCAGGGTGCGCGGGAAGCGGCCAGAAGGATCTTTGCTTTCACCGTGGTAGGCAGGAACCAGGCTACCGAAGTAGTTGGCAATCATGCTGTCGTACGCGGCGGTGTGTTCGAACGCCTTAATCGCAAGGTCGAAGCGGGTTTCGAGAGTGAGGGAGCCGTCGTTAGCATCCATCTCATTAATAATGGCGCTGTAGTCGCTGCTCTTCACCACGATGGCCACATCTTTATGGTTCTTCGCCGCGGAGCGCACCATGGTTGGGCCGCCAATATCAATATTCTCAACCGCATCTTCCAGAGAGCAGCCTTCGCGGGCGACGGTCTGGGCAAACGGGTAGAGGTTAACAACAACCATATCGATAGGCGCGATATCATGCTGTTCCATAATGCCGTCGTCCTGACCGCGACGGCCCAGAATGCCGCCGTGCACTTTCGGATGCAGGGTTTTGACGCGTCCATCCATCATTTCCGGGAAACCGGTGTAGTCGGACACTTCGGTTACCGGCAGACCTTTATCTGCTAACAGGCGAGCGGTACCGCCTGTAGAAAGCAGCTCCACACCGCGTGCGGAAAGTGCCTGAGCGAATTCAACGATACCGGCTTTATCAGAAACACTGAGCAGAGCGCGGCGGACTGGACGACGTTGTTGCATGGTAAATCCCCTGGATTTCACGATTACAGAGAGCGTTAGATGAATTTTCCAGCGAAAAACTCATCTAACACACCTGACGAGGCCTCCTTGTTAAGCGCGAGCATTTTAACGAAAACGTTTGCGCAACGCTCGCATATTTTCACTTTTTCGAAGCACTGTGGATAACTCTGTGTGTAAAAGGGTATAAGGCGGGGTTTTGCTGGGGAATGCAGCAGTCAGTCATTTTTCTGTCATTTAGCGGTTGCGGCCCGCGGAGAACTCCCTATAATGCGCCTCCATCGACACGGCGGATGTGAATCACTTCACAGTTAACCCGGTCGGTTGAAGAGAAAAAATCCTGAAATAACGGGTTGACTCTGAAAGAGGAAAGCGTAATATACGCCACCTCGCAACGGTGAGCTGAAAGCCGCGTTGCAACTGCTCTTTAACAATTTATCAGACAATCTGTGTGGGCACTCAAAGTGACATGGATTCTTAACGTCCTCGGACGAAAAATGAATACCAAGTCTCTGAGTGAACATACGTAATTCATTACGAAGTTTAATTCACGAGCATCAAACTTAAATTGAAGAGTTTGATCATGGCTCAGATTGAACGCTGGCGGCAGGCCTAACACATGCAAGTCGAACGGTAGCACAGAGAGCTTGCTCTCGGGTGACGAGTGGCGGACGGGTGAGTAATGTCTGGGAAACTGCCTGATGGAGGGGGATAACTACTGGAAACGGTAGCTAATACCGCATAACGTCGCAAGACCAAAGAGGGGGACCTTCGGGCCTCTTGCCATCAGATGTGCCCAGATGGGATTAGCTAGTAGGTGGGGTAACGGCTCACCTAGGCGACGATCCCTAGCTGGTCTGAGAGGATGACCAGCCACACTGGAACTGAGACACGGTCCAGACTCCTACGGGAGGCAGCAGTGGGGAATATTGCACAATGGGCGCAAGCCTGATGCAGCCATGCCGCGTGTATGAAGAAGGCCTTCGGGTTGTAAAGTACTTTCAGCGGGGAGGAAGGTGTTGAGGTTAATAACCTCAGCAATTGACGTTACCCGCAGAAGAAGCACCGGCTAACTCCGTGCCAGCAGCCGCGGTAATACGGAGGGTGCAAGCGTTAATCGGAATTACTGGGCGTAAAGCGCACGCAGGCGGTCTGTCAAGTCGGATGTGAAATCCCCGGGCTCAACCTGGGAACTGCATTCGAAACTGGCAGGCTAGAGTCTTGTAGAGGGGGGTAGAATTCCAGGTGTAGCGGTGAAATGCGTAGAGATCTGGAGGAATACCGGTGGCGAAGGCGGCCCCCTGGACAAAGACTGACGCTCAGGTGCGAAAGCGTGGGGAGCAAACAGGATTAGATACCCTGGTAGTCCACGCCGTAAACGATGTCGACTTGGAGGTTGTGCCCTTGAGGCGTGGCTTCCGGAGCTAACGCGTTAAGTCGACCGCCTGGGGAGTACGGCCGCAAGGTTAAAACTCAAATGAATTGACGGGGGCCCGCACAAGCGGTGGAGCATGTGGTTTAATTCGATGCAACGCGAAGAACCTTACCTACTCTTGACATCCAGAGAACTTAGCAGAGATGCTTTGGTGCCTTCGGGAACTCTGAGACAGGTGCTGCATGGCTGTCGTCAGCTCGTGTTGTGAAATGTTGGGTTAAGTCCCGCAACGAGCGCAACCCTTATCCTTTGTTGCCAGCGGTCCGGCCGGGAACTCAAAGGAGACTGCCAGTGATAAACTGGAGGAAGGTGGGGATGACGTCAAGTCATCATGGCCCTTACGAGTAGGGCTACACACGTGCTACAATGGCGCATACAAAGAGAAGCGACCTCGCGAGAGCAAGCGGACCTCATAAAGTGCGTCGTAGTCCGGATTGGAGTCTGCAACTCGACTCCATGAAGTCGGAATCGCTAGTAATCGTGGATCAGAATGCCACGGTGAATACGTTCCCGGGCCTTGTACACACCGCCCGTCACACCATGGGAGTGGGTTGCAAAAGAAGTAGGTAGCTTAACCTTCGGGAGGGCGCTTACCACTTTGTGATTCATGACTGGGGTGAAGTCGTAACAAGGTAACCGTAGGGGAACCTGCGGTTGGATCACCTCCTTACCTTAAAGAACCTGCCTTTGCAGTGCTCACACAGATTGTCTGATGAATGATGAACTTCTGAATGTACTTTTGAGTGCATTAAGAAGTTTTGCTCTTTAAAAATCTGGATCAAGCTGAAAATTGAAACGACACATCTTTAATGGTGTGTTCGAGTCTCTCAAATTTTCGCAATCAGAAGTGAAACATCTTCGGGTTGTGAGGTTAAGCGACTAAGCGTACACGGTGGATGCCCTGGCAGTCAGAGGCGATGAAGGACGTGCTAATCTGCGAAAAGCGACGGCGAGGTGATATGAACCTTTGACCCGTCGATGTCCGAATGGGGAAACCCAGTGTGTTTCGACACACTATCGTTAACTGAATACATAGGTTAACGAGGCGAACCGGGGGAACTGAAACATCTAAGTACCCCGAGGAAAAGAAATCAACCGAGATTCCCCCAGTAGCGGCGAGCGAACGGGGAGCAGCCCGGAGTCTGAATCAGCTTGTGTGTTAGTGGAAGCGTCTGGAAAGTCGCACGGTACAGGGTGACAGTCCCGTACACGAAAATGCACAGGTTGTGAACTCGAAGAGTAGGGCGGGACACGTGGTATCCTGTCTGAATATGGGGGGACCATCCTCCAAGGCTAAATACTCCTGACTGACCGATAGTGAACCAGTACCGTGAGGGAAAGGCGAAAAGAACCCCGGCGAGGGGAGTGAAAAAGAACCTGAAACCGTGTACGTACAAGCAGTGGGAGCACCTTCGTGGTGTGACTGCGTACCTTTTGTATAATGGGTCAGCGACTTATATTCTGTAGCAAGGTTAACCGTATAGGGGAGCCGAAGGGAAACCGAGTCTTAACTGGGCGTTAAGTTGCAGGGTATAGACCCGAAACCCGGTGATCTAGCCATGGGCAGGTTGAAGGTTGGGTAACACTAACTGGAGGACCGAACCGACTAATGTTGAAAAATTAGCGGATGACCTGTGGCTGGGGGTGAAAGGCCAATCAAACCGGGAGATAGCTGGTTCTCCCCGAAAGCTATTTAGGTAGCGCCTCGTGAACTCATCTTCGGGGGTAGAGCACTGTTTCGGCTAGGGGGCCATCCCGGCTTACCAACCCGATGCAAACTACGAATACCGAAGAATGTTATCACGGGAGACACACGGCGGGTGCTAACGTCCGTCGTGAAGAGGGAAACAACCCAGACCGCCAGCTAAGGTCCCAAAGTCATGGTTAAGTGGGAAACGATGTGGGAAGGCACAGACAGCCAGGATGTTGGCTTAGAAGCAGCCATCATTTAAAGAAAGCGTAATAGCTCACTGGTCGAGTCGGCCTGCGCGGAAGATGTAACGGGGCTAAACCATGCACCGAAGCTGCGGCAGCGACACTATGTGTTGTTGGGTAGGGGAGCGTTCTGTAAGCCGTTGAAGGTGTGCTGTGAGGCATGCTGGAGGTATCAGAAGTGCGAATGCTGACATAAGTAACGATAAAGCGGGTGAAAAGCCCGCTCGCCGGAAGACCAAGGGTTCCTGTCCAACGTTAATCGGGGCAGGGTGAGTCGACCCCTAAGGCGAGGCCGAAAGGCGTAGTCGATGGGAAACAGGTTAATATTCCTGTACTTGGTGTTACTGCGAAGGGGGGACGGAGAAGGCTATGTCAGCCGGGCGACGGTTGTCCCGGTTTAAGCGTGTAGGTGTGTGTTCCAGGCAAATCCGGTTCACTTTAACACTGAGGCGTGATGACGAGGCACTACGGTGCTGAAGTGATAAATGCCCTGCTTCCAGGAAAAGCCTCTAAGCATCAGGTAACACGAAATCGTACCCCAAACCGACACAGGTGGTCAGGTAGAGAATACCAAGGCGCTTGAGAGAACTCGGGTGAAGGAACTAGGCAAAATGGTGCCGTAACTTCGGGAGAAGGCACGCTGATATGTAGGTGAAGCCCCTGCGGGCGGAGCTGAAATCAGTCGAAGATACCAGCTGGCTGCAACTGTTTATTAAAAACACAGCACTGTGCAAACACGAAAGTGGACGTATACGGTGTGACGCCTGCCCGGTGCCGGAAGGTTAATTGATGGGGTTAGCGGCAACGCGAAGCTCTTGATCGAAGCCCCGGTAAACGGCGGCCGTAACTATAACGGTCCTAAGGTAGCGAAATTCCTTGTCGGGTAAGTTCCGACCTGCACGAATGGCGTAATGATGGCCAGGCTGTCTCCACCCGAGACTCAGTGAAATTGAACTCGCTGTGAAGATGCAGTGTACCCGCGGCAAGACGGAAAGACCCCGTGAACCTTTACTATAGCTTGACACTGAACACTGGTCCTTGATGTGTAGGATAGGTGGGAGGCTTTGAAGCGTGGACGCCAGTCTGCGTGGAGCCGTCCTTGAAATACCACCCTTTAATGGCTGGTGTTCTAACGTGGACCCGTAATCCGGGTTGCGGACAGTGTCTGGTGGGTAGTTTGACTGGGGCGGTCTCCTCCCAAAGAGTAACGGAGGAGCACGAAGGTTAGCTAATCCTGGTCGGACATCAGGAGGTTAGTGCAATGGCATAAGCTAGCTTGACTGCGAGAGTGACGGCTCGAGCAGGTGCGAAAGCAGGTCATAGTGATCCGGTGGTTCTGAATGGAAGGGCCATCGCTCAACGGATAAAAGGTACTCCGGGGATAACAGGCTGATACCGCCCAAGAGTTCATATCGACGGCGGTGTTTGGCACCTCGATGTCGGCTCATCACATCCTGGGGCTGAAGTAGGTCCCAAGGGTATGGCTGTTCGCCATTTAAAGTGGTACGCGAGCTGGGTTTAGAACGTCGTGAGACAGTTCGGTCCCTATCTGCCGTGGGCGCTGGAGAATTGAGGGGGGCTGCTCCTAGTACGAGAGGACCGGAGTGGACGCATCACTGGTGTTCGGGTTGTCATGCCAATGGCACTGCCCGGTAGCTAAATGCGGAAGAGATAAGTGCTGAAAGCATCTAAGCACGAAACTTGCCCCGAGATGAGTTCTCCCTGAGACTATAAGTCTCCTGAAGGAACGTTGAAGACGACGACGTTGATAGGCCGGGTGTGTAAGCGCAGCGATGCGTTGAGCTAACCGGTACTAATGAACCGTGAGGCTTAACCTTACAACGCCGAAGGTGTTTTGGCGGTGAGAGAGACGATTTTCAGCCTGATACAGATTAACAGAATTTGCCTGGCGGCTTTAGCGCGGTGGTCCCACCTGACCCCATGCCGAACTCAGAAGTGAAACGCCGTAGCGCCGATGGTAGTGTGGGGTCTCCCCATGTGAGAGTAGGGAACTGCCAGGCATCAATCAAGAAGAACCCCGTACCGTAAGGTGCGGGGTTTTTTGCTTTTGTTTTTCTCCCTCTTCCTGAAACTTTCTCACCTTCGACTTGCAGGCTCGACATTCATACCATTTCTGGGTATCGTTAGCTGTCTGGATGTCTAAACGTTTATACGTATATTGTGAGGAAGTAAGGTTATGCCGATTCGGGTGCAGGACGAGCTACCAGCCGTCAATTTCTTACGTGAAGAGAACGTCTTCGTGATGACGGCTTCACGCGCGACAGGTCAGGAAATTCGCCCGCTGAAGGTTCTCATCCTCAACCTGATGCCGAAAAAGATTGAGACGGAGAATCAGTTTCTGCGTCTGCTGTCGAACTCCCCGCTGCAGGTCGATATTCAACTGCTGCGTATTGATGCCCGCGAGTCACGTAACACGCCCTCTGAGCATCTGAATAACTTCTACTGTAACTTCGAAGATATTCGGGGGGAAAACTTCGACGGACTGATTGTGACAGGCGCGCCGCTCGGTCTGGTTGAATTTAACGATGTTGCTTACTGGCCGCAGATCAAACAGGTGCTGGAATGGGCAAAAGATCACGTCACGTCAACGCTGTTTGTCTGCTGGGCGGTACAGGCCGCACTCAACATTCTCTACGGTATTCCCAAGCAAACCCGCACTCAAAAGCTCTCCGGCGTATACGAACACCACATTCTTCATCCACACGCGCTGCTGACGCGTGGTTTTGATGACACCTTCCTGGCCCCGCATTCCCGCTACGCCGATTTTCCGGCCCAGCTGATTCGTGATTACACCGATCTGGAGATCCTGGCCGAAACGGAAGACGGGGATGCCTACCTGTTTGCCAGTAAAGACAAACGTATCGCGTTCGTTACCGGCCATCCTGAGTATGATCCCGATACTCTCGCATCAGAGTATTTCCGTGATGTCGAAGCGGGTCTTAATCCGGATATCCCGTACAACTATTTCCCGAAAAACGATCCGCAAAACAAACCAAGGGCCACCTGGCGCAGCCACGGAAATCTGCTGTTCACTAACTGGCTCAACTATTACGTCTACCAGATTACGCCGTACGATCTTCGCCACATGAATCCGACGCTGGAGTAATCGTCTGCATTAAACGATCCTAAAGCGTTTCAGCTATTCAGATCAGGCACCTTCGGGTGCCTTTTTTATTTCCGAAATCCCGTTCAACATGCCAGGAAACTTTAACTCCATATTAATCATCATGTTGCGTTGTAATTAAAATTAAAATGGAAATTGTTTTTGATTTTGGAAAAATTATAGATAGTCTTAATTCTGCTGAGCGAAAACTACACAACGATCTTTCGTTCGCATTGGGGGCGTGATTTTGGATCTTTGATGAGGAGCAGAACGATGACTCAACAGGCAACCACGGTCGATGAATTGACCTTTACCCAGCCGAATGGTGAGCAAGAACAGCAGGTTTTGACGGCCGAAGCGGTAGAGTTTCTGACTGAGCTGGTGACCCGCTTTACGCCGCAGCGCAATAAGCTGCTGGCGGCACGCATTCACCAACAGCAGGAAATCGATAACGGCAAGTTGCCAGGATTTATTTCGGAAACTGCTTCCATTCGTCGTGGTGAGTGGAAAATCCGCGGCATTCCTGAAGATTTACAGGATCGTCGCGTTGAGATCACTGGTCCGGTAGAGCGCAAAATGGTGATCAACGCCATGAACGCCAACGTTAAAGTCTTTATGGCCGATTTTGAAGACTCGCTGGCCCCGGACTGGAACAAAGTTATCGACGGGCAGATCAACCTGCGCGATGCCGTCAACGGCACCATCAGCTACACCAACGAAGCCGGGAAAATCTACCAGCTCAAACCGAATCCGGCGGTGCTGATCTGTCGCGTACGAGGTCTGCATCTGCCTGAAAAACACGTCACCTGGCGCGGAGAAGCGATCCCGGGCAGCCTGTTCGACTTTGCGCTCTACTTCTTCCACAACCACAAAAGCCTGCTGGCGAAAGGCAGCGGCCCCTATTTCTATCTGCCGAAAACCCAGTCCTGGCAGGAAGCGGCGTGGTGGAGTGAAGTATTCAGCTACGCAGAAGACCGCTTCAGCCTGCCGCGCGGCACCATTAAAGCCACGCTGCTGATTGAAACCCTGCCTGCCGTATTCCAGATGCATGAGATCCTACATGCGCTGCGTGACCATATTGTGGGCCTGAACTGCGGTCGCTGGGATTACATCTTCAGCTACATCAAGACGCTGAAAAACCATGCCGACCGGGTATTGCCGGATCGTCAGGTTGTCACCATGGATAAACCGTTCCTCAGCGCCTATTCGCGCCTGCTGATCAAGACCTGCCACAAACGCGGGGCGTTTGCGATGGGCGGCATGGCGGCGTTTATCCCGAGCAAAGATGCTGAGCGAAACAATCAGGTGCTCAACAAGGTGAAAGCCGACAAAGAGCTGGAAGCGCGTAACGGCCACGACGGTACGTGGATCGCGCACCCCGGCCTGGCCGATACGGCGATGGAAGTCTTTAACCGCGTGCTGGGCGACAACAAAAACCAGCTGTTTGTCACGCGCGAGGACGATGCCCCAACGGCTGAAGAACACCTGCTGGCACCGTGCGCGGGCGAGCGGACGGAAGAGGGGATGCGTGCCAATATTCGCGTCGCGGTCCAGTACATCGAAGCGTGGATCTCCGGCAACGGCTGCGTGCCTATCTACGGCCTGATGGAAGATGCTGCCACGGCGGAAATTTCGCGCACCTCTATCTGGCAGTGGATCCACCATCAAAAAACGCTCAGCAACGGCAAGCCGGTCACCAAAGCCCTATTCCGTCAGATGCTGGCCGAAGAGATGCGGGTCATCCAGGACGAGCTGGGCGAACACCGCTTCAGCAGCGGACGCTTTGACGACGCAGCGCGCCTGATGGAGCAAATCACCACATCAGATGACTTAATCGACTTCCTGACCCTGCCGGGCTACCGCTTCCTGGCGTAACTCACCACATAACAATATGGAGCATCTGCACATGAAAACCCGTACCCAACAAATCGAAGAATTAAAGAAAGAGTGGACTCAACCGCGCTGGGAAGGCATCCGCCGTCCTTACAGCGCGGAGGACGTGGTGAAATTACGCGGCTCGGTCAACCCGGAATGCACGCTGGCACAGAACGGTGCGGCGAAAATGTGGAAGCTGCTGCACGGTGGCTCCAAAAAGGGTTATATCAACAGCCTCGGTGCGCTGACCGGCGGTCAGGCATTGCAGCAGGCGAAGGCCGGCATAGAAGCCATTTACCTTTCCGGCTGGCAGGTCGCGGCGGACGCCAACCTGGCCTCCAGCATGTATCCGGATCAATCTCTTTATCCGGCCAACTCGGTACCGTCGGTGGTGGATCGGATCAACAATACCTTCCGCCGCGCGGATCAGATCCAGTGGGCCGCAGGCATTGAGCCCAACGATCCGCGTTTTATTGATTACTTCCTGCCGATCGTGGCGGATGCGGAAGCGGGCTTCGGCGGCGTGCTGAACGCCTTCGAACTGATGAAATCGATGATTGAGGCCGGTGCAGCGGCCGTTCACTTCGAAGACCAGCTTGCGTCGGTGAAGAAGTGCGGGCATATGGGCGGAAAAGTTCTCGTCCCGACCCAGGAAGCGATTCAGAAGCTGGTTGCCGCGCGTCTGGCTGCTGACGTGCTCGGCGTGCCGACGCTGGTGATTGCCCGTACCGATGCGGATGCGGCGGACCTGATTACCTCTGACTGCGATCCGTACGATAGCGAATTTATTACCGGCGAGCGCACCAGCGAGGGGTTCTATCGCACGCATGCCGGTATCGAACAGGCCATCAGCCGCGGCCTGGCCTATGCCCCTTACGCCGACCTGGTCTGGTGTGAAACGTCCACGCCGGATCTGGCGCTGGCGAAGCGCTTTGCCGATGCGATTCATGCGAAATACCCGGGCAAACTGCTGGCCTACAACTGTTCGCCGTCCTTCAACTGGCAGAAAAAGCTGGATGACAAAACCATCGCCAGCTTCCAGCAGCAGCTGTCGGATATGGGCTACAAGTACCAGTTCATCACTCTGGCAGGCATCCACAGCATGTGGTTCAACATGTTCGACCTGGCGCACGCTTACGCGCAGGGGGAGGGCATGAAGCACTACGTTGAGAAGGTGCAGCAGCCGGAGTTTGCCGCTGGTAAAGACGGCTATACCTTTGTTTCTCACCAGCAGGAAGTGGGGACGGGCTACTTTGATAACGTGACGACCATCATCCAGGGAGGCGCCTCATCCGTTACCGCCTTAACGGGGTCAACCGAAGAAGCACAGTTCTAAACTTTTCCCCCTCTCCCCTCCGGGGAGAGGGATGGGGTGAGGGGGAATATATGTCGCGTGGCCTGGAATTGCTGATTGCCCAAACCATTCTGCAGGGCTTTGATGCCCAGTATGGTCGTTTTCTGGAAGTGACCTCCGGCGCGCAGCAGCGCTTCGAACATGCAGACTGGCATGCGGTTCAGCAGGCCATGAAGCAGCGTATTCATCTCTATGACCACCATGTGGGTCTGGTGGTGGAGCAGCTGCGCTGTATTACCGACGGTAAAAGCCCGGACGCGGCATTTTTACTGCGCGTGAAAGAGCATTACACCCATCTGTTACCCGACTACCCTCGCTTCGAGATTGCGGAGAGCTTTTTCAACTCCGTCTATTGCCGGTTATTTGACCACCGCTCATTATCTCCTGAGCGGTTATTTATCTTCAGCTCCCAGCCTGAGCGCCGCTTCCGTACCATTCCGCGTCCGCTGGCGAAAGATTTCTTTCCCGATCGCGGGTGGGAAAAGCTCCTGCATCGCATCTTAACGGATTTGCCGCTGCGCCTGCCGTGGGAGAACAAGCTCCGGGATATCGGCTATATCCATGCGCATCTTCGTGAAACCTACGGCGAGGAGGTGCTCAGCCGCAGCCATGTGCAGGTGGCCAACGAGCTGTTCTACCGGAATAAGGCCGCCTGGCTGGTGGGCAAACTGGTTACGCCGACGGCCATTGTGCCGTTTCTGTTGCCCATTCACCGTACCGACGACGGCGAACTGTTTGTCGATACCTGCCTGACCACCAGCGCCGAGGCCAGCATCGTGTTTGGCTTCGCCCGATCCTATTTCATGGTGTACGCCCCGCTGCCTGCCGCCCTGGTGGAGTGGCTGCGCGAGATCCTGCCGGGCAAAACCACCGCCGAGTTGTATATGGCGATTGGCTGTCAGAAGCATGCCAAAACGGAAAGTTACCGGGAATACCTGCGCTATGTCACCGCGGCGGATGAGCAGTTTATCGAAGCGCCAGGTATCCGCGGCATGGTGATGCTGGTCTTCACGCTGCCGGGCTTCGACCGGGTCTTTAAGGTGATAAAAGACAAATTCGCCCCGCAGAAAGAGATGACCGCCGCGCACGTCCGCGCCTGCTATCAGCTGGTAAAAGAGCACGATCGCGTCGGGCGAATGGCCGATACCCAGGAGTTTGAAAACTTTGTGCTGGATAAGCAGCAGATCGATCCGGCGCTTATGTCGCTGTTAATGCAGGAAGCGCCGACGAAAATCACCGATCTGGGCGATAAAATAGCGATTAGCCATCTTTACATTGAGCGCCGTATGGTGCCGCTCAATATCTGGCTGGAACAGTCAGAGGGCCAGGCATTGCGTGATGCCATCGAAGAGTACGGCAACGCCATCCGCCAGCTCGCCGCCGCCAATATCTTCCCTGGCGATATGCTGTTTAAAAACTTCGGCGTCACCCGGCACGGGCGGGTGGTGTTCTACGATTACGATGAAATTTGCTACATGACCGAGGTGAACTTCCGCGATATCCCGCCGCCCCGTTACCCGGAGGATGAGCTCTCCAGCGAGCCGTGGTACAGCGTTTCGCCGCGCGATGTGTTTCCCGAGGAGTTTCGCCACTGGCTGTGTGCGGACCCACGCATCGGGCCGTTATTTGAAGAAATGCATGAAGATCTGTTCCACGCCAGCTACTGGCGCGGGCTACAAACGCGGATCAAAAATGGGCACGTGGAGGATGTGTACGCTTACCGCCGCAAGCAGCGGTTTTGTGTGCGGTTTAACGAATCCCACCGTACGCCAGCGTCACCTCTTTCGCGGCCTTAATCACCAGCGCGCCCAGCTCGGTCACCCGGTCGTCGGTCATACGTGAGATGGGGCCAGAGATGGAGATCGCAGCAAACGGCTCGCGATGTTCGTCGAAAATACAGGCCGCGAGGCAGCGCAGCCCAAGGGCATGTTCTTCGTCATCAAACGAATAGCCGCGCTTGCGGGTCAACGCCAGATCTTCTTTCAGATGCACCGGCGACACCAGCGTGGCGTGGGTGTAGGTGTGCAGCCCTTTACGGTGCAGCAGCCCCGTCACCTGCTCTTCGCTGAGCTGCGAGAGAAACGCTTTCCCCGCCCCGGAGGCGTGCATCGGCAGCTTGCCGCCAATCGGCGCGGACATGCGCATCAGCTGCGTGCACTGCACCTGGTCGATGATAATCGCCTGGTGGTCGCTCTGGTCAAGCACGGCAAGGTTCACCGTCTCGCCGGACTCCTCCATCAGCTTGCGCAGGATCGGGTGCACAATCGCCAGCAGGTTACGGCTCTGCAGGAAGCTGCTGCCCACGATAAACGCATGCGCGCCCACCGCCCAGTGCCCCAGCTCGCCGACCTGGCGGACAAAACCCAACTGCTGCATGGTGGTCAGCAGGCGGTGCGTGGTGGAGTTCGGCAGGCCAGCCTGCTGGGCCAGCTCCGTCAGGGCCACGCTACCGTGCGACTCGGCTATCCACTCCAGCAGCTTCAGACCGCGCGTCAGGGATTGAACCTGTCCGCCGGGTTGTGCAGCGGCGGTGGCGGCAGGTTTTCTGCCGCGTTTGGCGGGAACGGTCGCGACCATGACGATCTCCTTTTTCTGTATCGTGGAAATCATTTTCGTTTTATTTGGTAAATTTGCAACCGCTTTCCTGACTGATCGGAGGAGTGATGGTGAACATGTCTCATGTTACCGCGGCGTGACTTTTCCACCCTGCGAGATTGTGCCAGTATGGAACGCAGCCTTTTGGCCATGTTGAGCGTTGTCGGGAGCAAGTGTGAGCAGCAAAGTAGAGCAACTGCGTGCGCAGTTAAATGAACGAATTCTGGTGCTGGACGGCGGCATGGGCACCATGATCCAGGGCTATCGTCTGAGCGAAGACGATTTCCGCGGCGAGCGCTTCGCCGACTGGCCCTGCGACCTGAAAGGAAACAACGACCTGCTGGTGCTCAGCAAGCCGTCCGTGATTAAGGATATCCACAATGCCTACTTTGAAGCGGGTGCGGATATCGTTGAAACTAACACCTTCAACTCGACAACCATCGCCATGGCGGATTACCAGATGGAATCCCTGTCGGCGGAGATCAACTATGAGGCGGCCAGGCTCGCCCGCGCCTGTGCCGACGAGTGGACGGCCCGCACGCCGGACAAGCCGCGCTACGTTGCCGGGGTGCTTGGCCCGACCAACCGCACCGCGTCGATTTCACCGGACGTCAACGACCCGGCGTTTCGTAATATCACCTTTGACCAGCTGGTTACGGCGTATCGTGAATCGACCAAAGCGCTGGTGGAAGGTGGCTCCGACCTGATCCTGATTGAAACGGTGTTCGATACCCTCAACGCCAAAGCCGCGATATACGCGGTGAAAGAGGAGTTTGAGGCGCTGGGCGTTGACCTGCCGATCATGATCTCCGGCACCATCACCGACGCCTCCGGCCGCACCCTGTCCGGCCAGACAACCGAAGCGTTTTATAACTCCCTGCGCCACGCCGACGCGCTCTCCTTCGGCCTGAACTGCGCGCTGGGACCAGACGAACTGCGCCAGTACGTGCAGGAGCTTTCGCGCATCGCCGAATGCTACGTTACCGCGCATCCGAACGCCGGTCTGCCGAACGCGTTTGGCGAGTACGATCTGGATGCTGACACCATGGCGGCGCAAATCCGCGAGTGGGCCGAGTCAGGTTTCCTGAACATCGTCGGCGGCTGCTGCGGCACCACGCCGGAGCACATCGCCGCCATGAGCCGCGCCGTGGACGGGCTGCCGCCGCGCAAGCTGCCCGAGCTGCCGGTTGCCTGTCGCCTTTCCGGCCTGGAGCCGTTGACCATCGGCGACGACAGCCTGTTTGTGAACGTGGGTGAACGTACCAACGTTACTGGTTCCGCTAAATTCAAGCGCCTGATCAAAGAAGAGAAGTACAGCGAAGCGCTGGACGTCGCCCGCCAGCAGGTGGAAAGCGGGGCGCAGATTATCGATATCAACATGGACGAGGGGATGCTTGACGCCGAAGCGGCGATGGTGCGTTTCCTCAACCTGATTGCCGGTGAGCCGGATATCGCCCGCGTGCCGATCATGATTGACTCCTCCAAGTGGGAGGTCATCGAAAAAGGGCTGAAGTGCATTCAGGGCAAAGGCATCGTTAACTCCATCTCGATGAAAGAGGGCGTGGATATCTTTATCCACCACGCGAAGATGGTGCGCCGCTACGGTGCGGCCGTGGTGGTGATGGCCTTCGATGAGGTGGGCCAGGCCGACACCCGCGAGCGCAAAATTGAGATATGCCGCCGCGCGTACAAAATTCTGACCGAAGAGGTGGGCTTCCCGCCGGAAGACATTATTTTCGACCCGAACATCTTTGCCGTCGCGACCGGCATCGAAGAGCACAACAACTACGCCCAGGACTTTATCGGCGCGTGTGAAGACATCAAGCGCGAGCTGCCGCATGCGCTGATCTCCGGCGGCGTGTCGAACGTCTCGTTCTCGTTCCGCGGCAACGACCCGGTGCGTGAGGCGATCCACGCCGTGTTCCTCTACTACGCCATCCGCAATGGGATGGACATGGGTATCGTCAACGCCGGACAGCTGGCGATTTACGACGATCTGCCTGCCGAACTGCGCGATGCCGTAGAGGACGTGATCCTCAACCGTCGCGACGACGCCACCGAGCGCATGCTCGACCTGGCGGAAAAATACCGCGGCAGTAAATCGGATGAATCGGCCAATGTTCAGCAGGCCGAGTGGCGCGCCTGGGACGTGAAAAAGCGTCTGGAATACTCGCTGGTGAAAGGGATTACCGAGTTCATCGAGCAGGACACCGAGGAAGCGCGTCAGCAGGCAGCCCGCCCGATTGAGGTGATCGAAGGGCCGCTGATGGACGGCATGAACGTGGTCGGCGATCTGTTCGGCGAGGGCAAGATGTTCCTGCCGCAGGTGGTGAAATCCGCTCGCGTCATGAAGCAGGCAGTGGCTTATCTTGAACCCTTCATCGAAGCCAGCAAAGAGAAAGGCTCCAGCAACGGTAAAATGGTTATCGCCACCGTGAAGGGCGACGTGCACGACATCGGCAAAAACATTGTTGGCGTGGTGTTGCAGTGTAATAACTACGAAATTATCGACCTTGGCGTGATGGTTCCGGCGGATAAAATCCTCAAGACCGCGCGCGAAGTGAACGCCGATCTGATTGGCCTCTCCGGCCTGATTACGCCGTCGCTCGACGAAATGGTCAACGTGGCAAAAGAGATGGAGCGTCAGGGCTTCACCATTCCGCTGCTGATTGGCGGGGCGACCACCTCGAAAGCGCACACGGCAGTGAAGATCGAGCAGAACTACAGCGGACCGACGGTTTACGTGCAGAACGCCTCGCGCACGGTGGGCGTGGTTTCCGCACTGCTCTCCGAGACTCAGCGCGACGATTTTGTGGCGCGCACTCGCCAGGAGTACGAAACCGTTCGCGTACAGCACGGGCGCAAAAAACCGCGCACGCCGCCGGTGACGCTCGCTGCCGCACGCGATAACGACCTGGCCTTTGACTGGGCAAGCTATACGCCGCCGGTCGCGCATCGTCTGGGCGTGCAGGACGTGACGGCCAGCATCGAGACGCTGCGCAACTACATTGACTGGACGCCGTTCTTTATGACCTGGTCGCTGGCGGGCAAATATCCGCGCATCCTCGAAGATGAAGTCGTAGGCGAAGAGGCGAAGCGTCTGTTTAAAGACGCCAATGATATGCTGGACACGCTGAGCGCAGAGAAAACCCTCAACCCGCGCGGCGTGGTGGGGCTGTTCCCGGCGAACCGCGTGGGTGACGACGTAGAAATCTATCGCGATGAAACCCGCACCCACGTGCTGGCCGTGAGCCATCACCTGCGGCAGCAAACCGAAAAAGTGGGCTTTGCCAACTACTGCCTGGCGGATTTCGTTGCGCCGAAGCTGAGCGGGAAAGCTGACTATATCGGCGCCTTTGCGGTAACCGGCGGTCTGGAAGAAGACGCCCTGGCGGACGCGTTTGAAGCGCAACACGATGATTACAATAAGATCATGGTGAAAGCGATTGCCGACCGCCTGGCGGAAGCCTTTGCTGAATACCTGCACGAACGCGTACGCAAGGTGTACTGGGGTTACGCGGCGAATGAGAACCTCAGCAACGAGGAGCTGATCCGCGAAAACTACCAGGGGATTCGTCCGGCGCCGGGCTATCCGGCCTGTCCGGAACACACCGAAAAAGGCACTATCTGGAAACTTCTGGACGTAGAAGCGCATACCGGCATGAAGCTCACCGAGTCGTTCGCTATGTGGCCGGGCGCGTCCGTGTCGGGCTGGTACTTCAGTCATCCAGACAGCAAGTACTTCGCCGTGGCGCAGCTGCAGCGCGATCAGATCGAAGATTACGCCCTGCGCAAAGGCATGAGCGTGTCTGAGGTAGAGCGCTGGCTGGCACCGAATTTAGGCTACGACGCGGACTAACGTCACTTTTCCTTACAACAAACAGGGCACCTCAACGGTGCCCTGTCTCTTTCTTACGTTTAAACCCTTATACTTAATCATAAAATCTATAACGATAAGGAGAACCCACTTCCGTGCTGACGTTGTTACATCTGCTTTCGGCAGTCGCACTGCTCGTATGGGGCACCCATATTGTCCGCACCGGCGTGATGCGCGTGTTCGGCGCGCGCTTACGTACCGTCCTCAGCGGCAGCGTTGAGAAGAAGCCGCTCGCCTTCTGCGCGGGGATTGGCGTCACGGCGCTGGTGCAAAGCAGCAATGCCACCACCATGCTCGTCACCTCGTTCGTGGCGCAGGATCTGGTCGCGCTCGCCCCGGCGCTGGTGATCGTGCTGGGTGCTGACGTCGGTACCGCGCTAATGGCGCGTATCCTGACGTTCGATCTCTCCTGGCTGTCGCCGCTGCTGATTTTCATCGGTGTGATCTTTTTCCTTGGCCGCAAGCAGACCCGGGCCGGGCAGCTTGGCCGCGTGGGCATTGGCCTCGGGCTGATTCTGCTGGCGCTGGAACTGATTGTGCAGGCGGTGACGCCTATCACCCAGGCGAACGGCGTGCAGGTCATCTTCGCCTCGCTGACCGGTGACATCATGCTGGATGCGCTGATCGGGGCAGTGTTTGCCATCATCAGCTACTCCAGCCTGGCCGCCGTGCTGCTGACGGCCACGCTCACCGCCGCGGGCGCGATCTCCTTCCCGGTGGCGCTGTGTCTGGTGATCGGCGCTAACCTCGGCTCTGGCCTGCTGGCGATGCTTAACAACAGCGCGGCCAATGCTGCCGCCCGTCGCGTGGCGCTGGGGAGTTTGCTGTTTAAGCTGGTGGGCAGCCTGATTATTCTGCCGTTTGTCCATCCGCTGGCAAACCTGATGGACAACCTCCCGCTGCCGAAAGCGGAGCTGGTGATCTACTTCCACGTCTTCTATAACCTGGTGCGCTGCCTGGCGATGGTGCCGTTTGCCGCGCCGATGGCCCGCTTCTGCGAGCGTCTTATCCGTGATGAACCGGAGCTGGACGCGCGCCTTAAGCCGAAGCATCTGGATACCTCCGTGCTGGACACCCCCGCGCTGGCCATCGCCAACGCCGCCCGCGAAACGCTGCGCATGGGCGACGCGATGGAAACCATGCTCGAAGGGCTGAAAAAGGTGATGCACGGCGAGCCGCGCGAGGAAAAAGAGCTGCGCAGGCTGGCGGACGACATCAACGTGCTGTATACCGCCATCAAGCTCTATCTGGCGCGTATCCCGCAGGACGAACTGGCGGAAGAGGAGTCCCGCCGCTGGGCGGAAATCATTGAGATGTCGCTTAACCTTGAGCAGGCCTCGGACATCGTTGAGCGTATGGGCAGCGAAATCGCGGACAAATCCCTGGCCGCGCGTCGGGCGTTCTCCGTGGAAGGGCTGAAGGAGCTGGAAGCGCTGCACGAAAAGCTGGTGAGCAACCTGAAGCTGGCGATGTCGGTGTTCTTCTCCAGCGACGTACCGAGCGCGCGCCGCCTGCGCCGCAACAAGCATCGCTTCCGCATTCTTAACCGCCGATACTCGCACGCCCACGTTGAACGTCTGCACCAGCAGAACGTGCAGAGTATCGAGACCAGCTCACTCCATCTGGGGCTGCTGGGAGATATGAAGCGTCTTAACTCGCTGTTCTGCGCGGTGGCCTACAGCGTGATGGAACAGCCGGATGAAGATGACGAGCGGGATGAGTATTAATCTCTGAAAGCGCCTCGCAGATCCTCTCCATGAGGCGTGACCAAACTCTACTGAAAACGTAACGTCACGCCACAGGTCATAAGCAGACCTGTGGCGTGAGACAATGTAATCTTTTATGTATAAAATTTTATACAGGGATGTGGTATGCTGTCAGAAAAACCAGCAATGAGACCCATTGCATGGATGGGGAGTGCCTTCGATGATTTGCTCGGCTTCCCGGAGGAAATCCGGCGGGAAGCAGGGTATCAGCTACATCGATTACAGGCTGGATTAGAGGCGGCAGACTGGAAGCCGATCTCAGAGATTGGCAAAGGCGTTGCAGAGATACGGCTACGCGGTGACACGGGCGCATACCGAATCATCTATTTGGCTCGTTATGAGGATGCTGTTTACGTACTGCATTGCTTTAAGAAGAAAACGCAGCGGACATCAGGCCATGATAAATACACATAGCAAAGGCACGTTTTCAGGCGGTGCTTGATGCTCGGAGAGGATGAAAATGGGAAGACGCGTTGATACAAAAATTCGGCATGTGACAGCTTCAGAAACGAACATTTTTGCTGAGCTGGGTTTTGAAGAAAGTGAAGCTAAACAGTTGCACGAAAGTGCCGAAAAAGAGGTTGAGCAGTTGCTTGCCATCAAGCGGCAACTGATGCAGGAAATTTCCTCGTGGATTGCGGAGAATAAACTGCGTCAGACTGACGCTGCCGCCAGGCTAAACGTCTCTCGTCCCCGCGTGTCTGATGTCGTGAACCTCAAAACCAGTAAGTTCACCCTTGATACGCTGATCATGATGTTATGTAAACTTGGAAAACCCGTCTCAGTTACGGTCGGCTAATCTTTTTTTCCAGTCCATACCTAAGGTATATTTCGCCCTTCACAGGAGAAACTATGCTGCCAACTCAATCAACCCGATTAAACAAATACATTAGCGAGAGCGGGATCTGCTCACGTCGCGAGGCTGACCGTTACATTGAACAGGGTAACGTGTTTCTTAACGGCAAACGCGCCACGATTGGTGACCAGGTGGTCCCTGGCGACGTGGTTAAAGTGAATGGTCAGCTCATTGAACCGCGTGATGCTGAAGACCTGGTGTTTATCGCGTTGAACAAACCGGTTGGGATTGTCAGCACCACGGAAGACGGCGAGCGGGACAACATCGTTGATTTCGTTAACCACAGCAGCCGTATCTTCCCGATTGGTCGCCTGGATAAAGACTCTCAGGGGCTGATTTTCCTTACCAACCACGGCGACCTGGTGAACAAAATTCTGCGTGCCGGTAACGACCACGAGAAAGAGTATATCGTTACGGTGAACAAGCCGGTGACGGACGAGTTCATTCGCGGGATGGGCGCAGGCGTGCCGATTCTGGGCACCGTGACGAAGAAGTGCAAGGTCAAAAAAGAAGCGCCGTTTGCCTTCCGCATTACCCTGGTGCAGGGCTTAAACCGCCAGATCCGACGCATGTGCGAGTATTTTGGTTATGAAGTGACGAAGCTGGAACGTACGCGCATCATGAACGTCAGCCTGTCCGGGATCCCGCTGGGCGAGTGGCGTGACTTAACGGACGACGAGCTGATCGAGCTGTTCAAGCTTATCGAAAACTCCTCGTCCGAAGCGAAGCCGAAAGCTAAAGCGAAGCCGAAAACGCAGGCGATTAAACGTCCGGTGGTGAAGGCACCGCAGGCGGAAGAGAAAGGGCGGGGCAAGCCGGGTAACGGAAAACGCTTTACCCAGCCGGGTCGCAAAAAGAAAGGGCGCTGATTAGCGCCTTCCACGGGTTGATGTATTGGCGGACCAGGAAAAGGTCGCCTCTGCATCCGGCTTATAAGCCTGCTCTTTTTTCAGCTTGCGGGCTTTTTTCGCCGCAGCCTCACGTTGCGCCATCAGCTTGTCGATGTACTCTTTTTTAACCTGATTGGTTTCGGCGTTCGTCAGCGTGCGGCCATGTGCGATGCGGGCGCGGTCGAGAAGCGTTTTCAGTTCGCGCTGCTCGGCTTCCGTCATGTCTTTCTGGGTCAATCGTGGTGTAGCCATTGCTGAAGCCTCCTGATGGGGAGGCTCCAGTGTAAAGCAAGCCGGGTTAATTAACCCTGTTTCAGCGCATCTTTTTTCGGTTGCTCATCAATCGGCTTACCGGACCAGTAGCCCGCCAGCAGCGAGCCGGACAGGTTGTGCCAGACGGAGAACAGCGCGCCCGGCAGGGCCGCCAGCGGTGAGAAGTAAATTTTACCCAGCGCCGCTGCCAGGCCGGAGTTCTGCATGCCTACCTCGATTGCCAGCGTGCGGCAGGTGGACTCGTCAAAGCCAAACAGCTTCCCGCCCCAGTATCCGCCCAGCAGGCCGATGGTGTTGTGCAGCACCACCGCGACGATCACCACAAAGCCCACCGAGGCAATGTGCGACGCGGAACCAGCCACCACGGCGCTGATGATCGCCAGAATGCAGACCATCGAAAACGCGGGCAGGTACGGCTCAACCGCTTTCACCACGCGCGGGAACAGATGGTGAATGACCAGCCCCAGCGCAATCGGGATCACCACAATCTGCAGAATGCTGAGCAGCATGCCCATCACATCCACCTGAATATGTGCGTCCACGTACAGGCGGGTTAACAGCGGTGTGGCAATCACGCCCACCAGCGTGGATACCGAAGAGATGGTCACGGAGAGTGCCACGTCACCTTTCGCCAGATAGATCATCACGTTAGATGCCGTACCGCTGGCGACGCTGCCCACCAGCACCATCCCGGCGGAAAGGTCCGGCGGCATCTTAAAGGCCATCGCCAGCAGCCAGGCCGCGAGCGGCATCACCAGGTAGTGCAGGAATATCCCTGCAGCCACCGGCGCCGGGCGCGACAGCACGCGTTTAAAATCGTCGATTTTCAGGTGCACGCCCATGCCGAACATAATCAGCATCAGCAGCGTGGTGACCCACGGACCAATACCCGTGAAGGTGGTAGGGGTGTAATACGCGAGTACGGAGAGCAGCAGCGCCCATAGCGGGAACAGCCGGGTGATAACGGATAACATAGTGAATTCCTTGCAGTATTGTCGTGTTGTTTAGTTATGAAAAAGCCGGGTCTGTGCCCGGCTTATAGGTATTGTTTATCGTGCTAACGAATTTTATTCAAACAAATTCTGATGAAGTTTCTGCACCACCTGCTCGGCCTGATCGGCAGGGACCAGGAAGCAAAGGTTATAGCTGGAGGCACCGTAGCAGATCATGCGGATGTTGAACGGGTCAAGCACGCCGAACACCTCTTTGCCCACGCCGCAGGCGCGAGACAGCTTGTTACCGATGATGGCCACCAGCGCCAGGTCTTCTTCGACCTCCACGCGGCACAGCTCAGACAGCTCAATCAGCAGCGACTGCGTCAGCAGGGTGTCACCGGTGGAGGTGGAGCCGGTGGTGTCCAGCGTCAGCGCAATGCTCACTTCGGAGGTGGTAATCAAATCTACAGAGATGTTATGGCGCGCGAGGATGCCAAACACTTCCGCCAGGAAGCCGCGGGAGTGCAGCATGTTGTGGCTGTGCAGCGTGACCAGCGTCTGGCGGCGGCGCAGGGCCAGCGCGCGGAACAGCGGCGGGTTCTCGGTTTTCTTGCAGACCAGCGTCCCGCCCGCTTTTGGATCTTTACTCGAGCCAACGAAGACCGGAATATCGCTGCGCACGGCAGGCAGCAGCGTTGCCGGATGCAGCACTTTTGCACCGAAGGTGGCCATTTCAGCCGCTTCTTCAAAGGCAATCACATCAATACGTTTTGCCGCAGACACCACGCGCGGGTCGGTAGTGTAAATACCCGGCACGTCAGTCCAGATATCCACGCGCGTTGCGTGCAGGGCTTCGCCCAGCAGCGCGGCGGTGTAATCGCTGCCGCCACGGCCAAGCGTGGTCGTGCGTCCTTTCGCTTCGCTGCCGATAAAGCCCTGGGTGATCACCATGCCTTCTGCCAGGCGCGGCACCAGCTGCTGGTTGGTGAGCTCGGCCAGCATCTCAACGTCCGGTTCGGCGCGCCCAAAACGATCGCTGGTGCGCATCACTTTACGCACGTCAAACCACTGCGCCTGAACGTTACGCTCGCGCATAATTTCAACAAACAGCAGGGTAGACATCAATTCACCGTGGCTGACCAGTTCATCGGTCAGGGCGGTGGAGGTTGCCAGTGACGCCGCTTCTGCCAGGGTGGTGATATTTTCCAGCAGGCGCTCCACTTCTTCGCGGATCACGTTCGGGTTTTGCAGACGTTCAAGAATGTCGAACTGAATTTTGCGCAGTGCATCCAGCTTCACGAAACGTTCTGTCGCTTCCAGTCCTTCAGACAGAGAAACCAGCAGGTTCGTCACGCCGGCGGATGCAGAGAGCACCACCAGGCGGGTATTCGGATCGGCCAGCACCACATCGGCGCTGCGGTTCATGGCATCGTAATCGGCCACACTGGTGCCGCCAAACTTGGCGACCACAAAACTCGTCATAACAACCTCGTGTCAGGGAATGAATAAGCGACCTTGGCACAAGAATGAAACGAAAACAGGTGCAGGCGCAAAATACGGCCCTATAAATAAAATGCGGGGGAGGTCCTGTCAATGCTGGGATTATGCGGATTTTTTATGGGGGGGTACCCCTGAGAAACAGGACTTATAACAGGCCCATATTTTATGCTCCTTTTTACCCCCTTTTGACCGACATTTCGCCACGCCGGAAGGGCTCGACAGCAGCTATACTTTTCGGGTCTTTTCACCTGCGTTTGATGCAGACCAGGGCAATGGCATAAAAACCATCACAATTTTTATTTGCAGGCGCTACAATCGACCGCAGTCACAATTCTCAAATCAGAAGAGTATTGCTAATGAAAAACATCAACCCAACGCAGACCGCTGCCTGGCAGGCACTCCAGAAACATTATGATGAAATGAAAGACGTCACCATCGCGGATCTGTTCGCGAAAGATGCCGATCGTTTCACTAAGTTCTCCGCGACCTTCGATGACCTCATGCTGGTGGATTTCTCCAAGAACCGCATTACCGAAGAGACGCTGGCAAAACTGCAGGATCTGGCGAAAGAGACCGAGCTGGCCGACGCCATCAAATCCATGTTCTCCGGTGAGAAGATCAACCGCACCGAAGACCGTGCCGTGCTGCACGTGGCGCTGCGCAACCGTAGCAATACGCCAATCATCGTTGACGGCAAAGATGTTATGCCGGAAGTAAACGCGGTGCTGGAAAAGATGAAAACCTTCTCTGAAGCGATCATCTCCGGCAGCTGGAAAGGCTACACCGGCAAAGCGATCACCGACGTGGTTAACATCGGTATCGGCGGCTCTGACCTCGGCCCGTTCATGGTGACCGAAGCCCTGCGCCCGTACAAAAACCACCTCAACATGCACTTTGTCTCTAACGTCGATGGTACCCACATCGCCGAAGTGCTGAAAAACGTGAACCCGGAAACCACCCTGTTCCTGGTGGCGTCTAAAACCTTTACCACCCAGGAAACCATGACCAACGCCCACAGCGCGCGTGACTGGTTCCTGAAAACCGCGGGCGACGAAAAGCACGTGGCGAAACACTTTGCGGCGCTCTCCACCAACGGTAAAGCGGTAGGCGAGTTTGGCATCGATACGGCGAACATGTTCGAGTTCTGGGACTGGGTTGGCGGCCGCTACTCTCTGTGGTCTGCAATCGGTCTGTCCATCATCCTGTCCGTAGGCTTCGACAACTTCGTTGAGCTGCTCTCCGGCGCGCATGCGATGGACAAACACTTCTCCACCACCGCGCCTGAGAAAAACCTGCCGGTGCTGCTGGCGCTGATCGGGATCTGGTACAACAACTTCTTCGGCGCTGAAACCGAAGCGATCCTGCCATACGACCAGTACATGCACCGTTTTGCGGCCTACTTCCAGCAGGGCAACATGGAATCCAACGGTAAGTACGTTGACCGTAACGGCAACGCGGTGGATTACCAGACTGGCCCGATCATCTGGGGCGAGCCGGGCACCAACGGCCAGCATGCGTTCTACCAGCTGATTCACCAGGGTACCAAAATGGTACCGTGCGATTTCATTGCCCCGGCGATCACGCACAACCCGCTGTCCGACCACCATACGAAGCTGTTGTCTAACTTCTTCGCACAGACCGAAGCGCTGGCGTTCGGTAAATCCCGCGAAGTGGTTGAGCAGGAATACCGTGACCAGGGTAAAGATCCGGCCACGCTGGAGCACGTTGTGCCGTTCAAAGTGTTCGAAGGCAACCGTCCAACCAACTCCATCCTGCTGCGCGAAATCACCCCGTTCAGCCTGGGCGCGCTGATTGCGCTGTACGAGCACAAGATCTTCACCCAGGGCGCGATCCTGAACATCTTCACCTTTGACCAGTGGGGCGTTGAGCTGGGCAAACAGCTGGCAAACCGCATTCTGCCAGAGCTGGGTAACGATAAAGCCATCGACAGCCACGACAGCTCCACCAATGGTTTGATTAACCGTTATAAAGCATGGCGTGCGTAATTAATATGTCATGAAAAATGCCGGCGATATGCCGGCATTTTTTTATCGGATAATTCCTGATGTCTGTTAGTTAACTCAAATTCTGACTCTGAGTTTAATCTGAAAAAGGCGGTTAACCTGCTAATTGCTGCGGTTTATTTTAAGAAAATACGCAGAGCTAAGATAATAAGGATATATTATAATTTATTGATTTTTATCGATTATTTATTTCAAATATTTGTTTTTCGTTTCTGTTTTATCCATTAGTCCGAAAACCGTCCCCCTATTTCCCCCCACGGTAAACCCTCTGCTGTAGTTGTGTATACTCGATTCCGCCTGAATTTCTTTTCGGGCAAATCTCCATTCATTCATTGAAGGGAAATTGTTATGAAGAAAGTACTGTATGGCATTTTTGCCATATCTGCACTTGCGGCGACGTCTGTCTATGCAGCTCCGGTCCAGGTCGGGGAAGCAGCAGGGTCGGCAGCGACGTCTGCGTCTGCGGGAAGTTCTACCGCAGCCAGCACCAGCACCGTAAGTTCAGCCGTGGGTGTCGCGCTGGCGGCAACCGGTGGCGGTGATGGCTCCAATACCGGAACCACGACCACTACGACAACCAGCACCCAGTAATACCGGGTGTTTTAATCATAACCACACTTCGGTGTGGTTATTTCGCCCCTTCGGAGAAGAGTCGTGAAGCGACCTGCAATCATTCTGATTTGCCTGCTGTTGCAGGCGTGCTCAGCCACCACCAAAGGGCTGGGACATTCACTGTGGGAAAGCCTGTTCGGCACGCCGGGCGTTCATCTGACCGATGACGAACTTCAGAACATGCCGTACGCCAGCCAGTACATGCAGCTAAACGATGGCCCGCAGCTGTTTGTGGTGCTCGCTTTCGATGAAAACGGGCAGCAGAAATGGGTGACGCAGGATCAGGCCACCATCGTCACGCAGCATGCCCGAATTGTGAAAACGCTGCTCGGCGGCGACAACTTGCTCGAGGTGAATAATCTCGCCGAAGACCCGCTCATCAAGCCAAATCAGATCGTCGACGGCGCAAGCTGGACGCGCACGATGGGCTGGACCGAGCACAAGCAGGTGCGCTACGCCACGGCCCGCTCCACCTTCCGCTGGGACGGTACGGACAACGTGAAAGTCGGCAGCGACGAAACTCAGGTGCGCGTATTGGATGAAGAGGTCACCACCGACCAGGCCACCTGGCATAACCGCTTCTGGATCGACGAGGATGGGCAGATCCGTCAGTCCTTGCAGTATCTCGGTGCCGGTTTCTTCCCGGTGAAAACCACCCTGATCAAGGCGGCGAAATCATGAAAACGCTCATCCACGCTGTGCTTCTCGCCAGCCTTGCCGCGCCGCTGGCGTGGTCTGCAGGAACGGTAAAGGTCTACACGCCGGACAGTGAAAAACCCAAAACCTTAACCAACGCCGAGCATCTGCTCGATCTCGTCGGGCAGCCAAGGCTTGCCAACAGCTGGTGGCCGGGAGCGGTGATCGGCGAGCATCAGGCGACGGTTAAGGCGGAGCAGGAACACCGTGCCCTGCTGGCCCGCCTGACGAGCCTGGCGGAGCAGGAAGACGGCGACGATGCCGCGGCCATTAACAGCGTTCGCCAGCAGCTTCAGGCGCTGAAGGTGACAGGCCGCCAGAAAGTCAATCTTGATCCAGATGAAGTGCGCGTCACGGAAAAGGGCAACCCCACGCTTGAAGGGGAGTACACCCTCTGGCTTCCGGTAAAGCCGACGACGGTGACCGTGATGGGGCTTATCAGCAGCCCCGGTAAAAAGCCCTTTACGCCCGGTCGCGACGTGGCGAGCTATCTCGACGAACAAAGCCTGCTGAGCGGCGCGGATAACAGCTACGCATGGATTATTTATCCAGACGGGCATACGCAAAAAGCGCCGGTGGCGTACTGGAATAAACGCCATATCGAACCCATGCCGGGCAGCATCATTTTTGTCGGTTTTGCCGACCATTTCTGGACGAAGGCATATGACGGGCTTAACGCCGATATCCTTCACTCCCTGACACAGCGGATACCGGAAGAATGAAAAGAACCTATGTCTACAGCATGCTGGCGCTCTGCGTAAGCGCCGCCTGCCATGCAGAAACGTATCCGGCACCTGTTGGCCCGTCTCAGTCAGACTTCGGCGGCGTCGGTTTACTGCAAACGCCTACCGCGCGCATGGCGCGTGAAGGGGAAATTAGCCTGAACTACCGCGATAACGACCAGTATCGCTACTATTCCGCCTCCGTACAGCTTTTCCCGTGGCTTGAAACCACGCTGCGCTACACCGACGTGCGTACGAAACAATACAGCAGCGTCGACGCCTTCTCCGGCGATCAGACCTACAAAGATAAAGCCTTCGACGTCAAACTGCGCCTGTGGGAAGAGAGCTACTGGATGCCGCAGGTCTCCGTGGGTGCAAAAGATATCGGCGGTACCGGCCTGTTCGACGCGGAATACATCGTGGCCAGCAAGGCCTGGGGACCGTTTGATTTTTCTCTCGGTCTTGGCTGGGGCTATCTCGGCACCAGCGGCAACGTTAAAAACCCGTTCTGTACCTACAGCGATAAATACTGCTACCGCGATAACAGCTACAAGAAAGCCGGTTCCATCAACGGCGACCAGATGTTCCACGGCCCGGCCTCGCTGTTCGGTGGTGTGGAATACCAGACGCCGTGGCAGCCGCTGCGCCTGAAGCTGGAGTACGAAGGGAACGACTACTCGCAGGACTTCGCCGGGAAGATTGAGCAGAAGAGCAAGTTTAACGTCGGCGCCATTTATCGCGTCACCGACTGGGCCGACGTTAACCTCAGCTACGAGCGCGGCAACACGGTGATGTTTGGCTTCACGCTGCGCACTAACTTTAACGACATGCGGCCGCACTACAACGATAACGCGCGGCCTGCCTACCGGCCGGAGCCGCAGGATGCGATTCTGCAGCACTCCGTGGTGGCAAACCAGCTGACGCTGTTGAAATACAACGCCGGTCTGGCCGATCCGAAAATTCAGGTGAAAGGCGATACGCTGTACGTCACCGGCGAGCAGGTGAAATACCGCGACTCGCGGGAAGGGATCGAACGCGCCAACCGGATCGTGATGAACGATCTCCCGGACGGGATCCGCACGATCCGCGTGACGGAGAACCGCCTGAATCTGCCGCAGGTCACCACCGAAACCGATGTCGCCAGCCTCAAGCGCCATCTTGAAGGCGAACCGCTCGGGCATGAAACCGAGCTGGTGCAAAAACGCGTAGAGCCGATCGTGCCGGAAACCACCGAGCAGGGCTGGTATATCGATAAATCGCGCTTTGATTTCCATATCGATCCGGTACTGAACCAGTCCGTCGGCGGGCCGGAAAACTTCTACATGTATCAGCTGGGTGCGATGGCGACGGCGGATCTGTGGGTCACCGACCACCTGCTGACCACCGGCAGCCTGTTCGGCAACATTGCGAACAATTACGACAAGTTTAACTACACGAACCCGCCGAACGACTCGAAGCTGCCGCGCGTGCGTACCCGCGTGCGTGAATACGTGCAGAACGATGTCTACGTGAATAACCTGCAGGCCAACTACTTCCAGTACTTCGGCAACGGCTTCTACGGCCAGGTTTACGGAGGCTACCTGGAGACTATGTTCGGCGGCGCGGGGGCGGAGGTGCTGTATCGTCCCGTCGACAGCAACTGGGCGTTCGGGATTGATGCCAACTACGTTAAGCAGCGTGACTGGCGCAGCGCGCAGGACATGATGAAGTTCACCGACTACAGCGTCAAAACCGGCCACCTGACCGCCTACTGGACGCCTTCGTTCGCGCAGGACGTGCTGGTGAAAGCCAGCGTCGGCCAGTATCTGGCGGGCGACAAGGGCGGCACGCTGGATATCTCCAAACACTTCGACAGCGGCGTCGTGGTGGGGGGCTACGCCACCATCACCAACGTCTCGCCGGACGAGTACGGGGAAGGGGACTTCACCAAAGGGGTTTACGTGTCGATTCCGCTGGATCTGTTCTCATCCGGTCCGACTCGCAGCCGTGCGGCAGTAGGCTGGACGCCGCTGACGCGTGACGGTGGTCAGCAGCTTGGGCGTAAGTTCCAGCTGTACGACATGACCAGCGATAAGAACATTAACTTCCGCTGATGCTTCACACCGGGCGGCACTGCGTTTGCCCGGCCTACGGTTTTTGTAGGCCTGGTAAGCGCAGCGCCAGCGGGCGAATGCGCCAAACATAAACAAAAAATATAGATCCCCGTCACATTTTTGCGTTATACAGGAATCTCGTCCTGGAGAATGAGGTGCTGTATGACATCCCTGACTCGCCCGCGCGTTGAGTTTATCTCAACGATACTCCAGACCGTGCTGAACCTCGGTCTGCTGAGCCTTGGCCTGATCCTGGTCGTCTTTCTCGGCAAAGAGACGGTGCATCTGGCGGATGTGCTGTTCGCCCCTGAGCAAACCAGCAAATATGCGCTGGTGGAAGGCCTGGTGGTCTACTTTCTCTACTTTGAATTTATCGCCCTGATTGTGAAGTACTTCCAGTCCGGCTTTCACTTCCCGCTGCGCTATTTTGTTTACATTGGCATCACCGCCATTGTGCGGCTGATCATCGTCGATCATAAATCCCCGCTCGACGTGCTGATCTACTCGGCGGCGATCCTGCTGCTGGTGATCACCCTCTGGCTGTGTAACTCGAAGCGGCTGAAACGGGAATAAAAAAATGGCGGCCCGGAGGCCGCCTAACAACAGTCACAAGTTGGGTCAATACAATACGTCTAAAGTTGAGGGTTGCAGTGGCATAACAGATGAAACTTAACCTTTCACGCCGCCCGCCGTCAGGCCATTCACCAGCCAGCGCTGGGCCAGCAGGAACACCACGGTAATCGGGATGGCAGACAGTACGGCCGCCGCGGCAAAGTCGCCCCACAGGTAGTTTTGCGGGTTGAGGTATTGCTGCATACCTACGGCCAGGGTGTAGCTGTTCACATCGCGCAGTAACAGTGAGGCGACCGGTACTTCGGTGATCGCCGCGATAAACGACAGGATAAACACCACCGCCAGAATCGGCACGGACAGCGGCAGCAGCACCAGACGGAACGCCTGCCACGGGGTAGCGCCATCCAGCGACGCCGCCTCTTCCAGCGAGCCGTCGATGGTTTCGAAATAGCCTTTGATGGTCCACACGTGCAGGGCAATACCGCCGAGATAGGCGAAGATCACGCCGCCGTGGGTATTCAGGCCAATAAACGGCACGTACTGGCCGAGACGGTCAAACAGGGCGTACAGCGCCACCAGCGACAGCACCGCCGGGAACATCTGGAAAATCAGCATGCCTTTCAGCAGCGTTGCTTTGCCCGGGAAACGCATGCGGGCGAAGGCATAAGCACAGGTGGTGGAGAGCGTCACGATGCCGATCGCGGTGATGGTTGCTACCTTCACCGAGTTCCACAGCCACAGCAGCACCGGGAACGGCGGCGGGGTGACGCGGCCATCGGCGTGCTCCACGCTGAAGCCCAGCGCGAGCTTCCAGTGCTCCCAGGAGATTTCATCCGGGATCAGGCTCCCGGTCGCAAAGTTACCCGAGCGCAGGGAGATGGCGATAACCATCAGCAGCGGGAACATGATGGCCGCGATGAAAATCAGCAGGCCTAAGTGCGTCGCGAGGAGGCGCAGCTTCTGAGATTTGGGTTGTACCATTGCCATGTTCAGTGCCCTCCTTAGTCAAATTTCATACGTGTGGCTTTCAGGTTCACAATCGCCAGAGCGCCAACCAGCAGGAAGATCAGGGTGGCAATCGCCGCCGCCAGACCAAAGTCCTGGCCGCCGCCGCCTTCAAAGGCGATACGGTAGGTGTAGCTCACGAGCAGGTCGGTATAGCCTGCTGGCGTGGTGGTGCCAAGACGGTCCGGGCCGCCGTTGGTCAACAGCTGAATCAGCACGAAGTTGTTAAAGTTAAAGGCGAAGCTGGCAATCATCAGCGGCGTCAGCGGCTTAATAAGCAGCGGCAGCGTAATTTTAAAGAAGTTCTGGAACGGACCCGCGCCGTCCATCGCCGAGGCTTCATACAGATCGTCCGGAATCGCCTTCAACAGCCCCATGCACAGGATCATCATGTACGGATAGCCCAGCCAGGTGTTGACGATGATAATCATCGAGCGGGCGGTGGTCGGGTCGCTGAACCAGGCCGGTTTGATACCGAACAGCGCGCTCAGCATCATGTTGATTTCACCGAAGCTCTGGTTAAACAGCCCTTTGAAAATCAGAATCGAGATAAACGACGGCACGGCGTAAGGCAGAATCAGCAGCACGCGGTAAATCGCTTTGCCTTTCAGGGACTCCCACTGCACGAGGCAGGCCAGCACCATGCCTACGGCAACGGTCAGGATCACCGTCAGCACCGAGAAGACCACCGTCCAGACGAAGATGGCGAAGAACGGTTTCTGGATACCTTCGTCGGTAAACACGCGGGTAAAGTTGTCCCAGCCGATGGTGACGGTATAGCCAGGGCTGAGCTTGTCATCACCCCATTTGCCATCGGCCGTTATAGACTGATAGAAACCAATGTCGTTATTCGGACGGTACTTCACGCCGCTCTGGTTGTTGGTCAGCGTGCCGTCGTCCGCCAGGGTATATAGCGGCTGCGTGCCGGAGAACTGGCGCAGCGAGCTCATGGTCACTTTGCTTTCATCGGGCAGCACGGCGGTGAGCTGGGTCAGCGCCTGGCGATTCTGGGTAATGATACGCAGGTTCGCACGTTCACCCTCCGGCAGGGCCGCGGCCTCTTTTAAGACCAGCTTCTGCTCGCCGCCAAATTTGAACGCGTCGGAAAGATAGTTTTTGCCGCTCTCACCGTCAGTGAGCGCTAACTTCCACTCGTCACCTGCAGGATACAGGCCGAAGTTGAAGGTTTTACCTGCCTGATAAGAGCGATCCAGAAGCACCTGAGTGGCGCGCTCCTGCGCGAGTTGGTTGGTGCTGCTGTAGTTGGTGAACGCAATGGCGATGGTGCAGATTAGCGGGAACAGGACAAACAGCCCCATCCCGGCCACGCCCGGGTAGACATAGCGCCAGGCATAGGCTTTACGGTTGGCGAAAATATACAGGCCAGCAGAGCTTAAGATCAGCGTCATGATGGCGAACAGATATTCCCCTTGTACGTACATTAAAACAACAAGGTAACCCACCAGCAGACACAGCAGACCGATCGCTGACCACTTCAGCGCGTCGCTTTGCCACCAGTGCTTCTTTTTAATGACATCCATGGGGTTCTTCCTCTACAACGGTGGAAACTTTTCGTCAGGTGGCGCTGCGCTTACCTGACCTACGGATCGTGCCGTAGTCGTAGGGCGGGTAAGCGCACGCGCCACCCGCCGTTTTTCTTCTTACTTAGTAATACGACCCTGAGCATCCTTCAGCGCGGCATCGACAGTCTGGCGACCGCTTGCAGCGTTGATGACGGCGGTACGGGTGGCGTACCAGAACGCGGCCATCTGTGGGATGTTCGGCATGATTTCGCCTTTCTGAGCGTTATCCATGGTTGCCGCGATGCGTGGATCTTTTGCCAGCTGATCCTGGAAGGATTTCAGCGCCACGGCGCCCAGCGGTTTGTCCTTGTTCACTTCACCCAGACCCTGATCGGTCAGCAGGTAGTTTTCCAGGAACTCTTTCGCCAGCTCTTTGTTCGGGCTGGCGGCGTTGATGCCCGCGCTCAGCACGCCCACGAACGGTTTAGACGGCTTGCCGTTGAAGGTTGGCAGCAGGGTCACGCCGTAGTTGATTTTGCTCTTGTCGATATTGGTCCAGGCCCACGGACCGTTGATGGTCATCGCGGTTTCGCCTTTGTTGAACGCCGCTTCCGCGATGGAGTAGTCGGTATCCGCGTTCATGTGTTTGTTCTTAATCAGGTCAACCAGGAAGGTCAGGCCTTTTTTCGCGCCCGCGTTGTCCACGCCCACGTCTTTCACGTCATATTTGCCGTTTTCAAACTTGAACGCGTAGCCGCCGTCGGCAGCAATCAGCGGCCAGGTGAAGTACGGCTCTTGCAGGTTGAACATCAGGGCGGATTTACCTTTCGCCTTCAGCTCTTTATCCAGTTTCGGGATCTCTTCCCAGGTTTTCGGTGGGTTTGGCACCAGGTCTTTGTTGTAAATCAGAGACAGGGCTTCAACCGCGATTGGGTAGGCGATCAGCTTGCCGTTATAGCGAACGGCGTCCCAGGTGAACGGGAACAGTTTGTCCTGGAAAGCTTTGTCTGGCGTGACTTCAGCCAGCAGGCCAGACTGCGCGTAACCGCCGAAACGGTCGTGTGCCCAGAAGATGATGTCCGGGCCGTCACCAGTTGCCGCAACCTGCGGGAATTTCTCTTCCAGTTTGTCCGGGTGCTCTACGGTAACTTTGATACCGGTGTCTTTCTCGAATTTTTTGCCCACTTCGGCCAGGCCGTTATAGCCCTTGTCGCCGTTAATCCAGATAACCAACTTGCCTTCTTCAATTTTGGCGAGCGCTGGGGCGGAAACCATCATTGCTGCAAGGGCGGACAATGCGAAAACGCGTGCGCCAGTCTTGATATTCATATCTGCCATCCTTTTTGGTGATGTGCTCGTGGATACATAAGGTGGTTCAACGTGACTCAGTCTCCTTATTTGACATCCTCTTTCCATCCTCCCAACCCCTACGCCCCACCCCCCGTTTGTGTGATCTCCGTTGCATAAATTTAAGTTATGAGTGCTGGCGCACATAAAAACCCACCGAATTTTGCAGGCGGCTTCACGAATTTCGCCTCAGCCCCCCGGCTGCGGTCGCAGAGCCTGTTCTCTCATCCTCCCGCCTCCTCCCCCATAAAAAAGGCGGGGGGTGGAGGATTCACGAAAGTAATGGATACCCCATAGTGAACTTATCTTGAATGTTTCTGTCGGTGACAGGTTGTAACGAAGGGAGAAGGGCATGGCGAGCGTACAGCTGCGTAATGTAACGAAAGCCTGGGGCGACGTAGTGGTGTCGAAAGACATCAATCTGGACATCACTGAAGGCGAGTTTGTGGTGTTTGTCGGCCCATCAGGCTGTGGTAAATCAACTCTGCTGCGTATGATTGCCGGTCTTGAAACTATCACCAGCGGCGACCTGCTGATCGGTGATACCCGAATGAATGACATCCCGCCTGCCGAACGTGGCGTAGGCATGGTGTTCCAGTCTTATGCACTTTATCCCCATCTTTCCGTTGCCGAGAACATGTCTTTTGGCCTGAAACTGGCCGGGGCAAAAAAAGAGGTCATTAACCAGCGCGTCACGCAGGTGGCTGAAGTGTTGCAGCTGGCGCACCTGCTGGAGCGTAAACCGAAAGCGCTTTCCGGCGGTCAGCGTCAGCGCGTGGCGATTGGCCGTACGCTGGTGGCCGAGCCGCGCGTGTTCCTGCTTGATGAACCTCTCTCTAACCTGGATGCCGCCCTGCGCGTCCAGATGCGTATTGAAATCTCCCGTCTGCACAAGCGCCTTGGCCGCACGATGATTTACGTCACCCACGATCAGGTCGAAGCGATGACCCTCGCCGACAAAATTGTGGTGCTGGACGCCGGTCGCGTGGCGCAGGTGGGCAAACCGCTGGAGCTGTATCACTACCCGGCAGACCGCTTTGTTGCGGGCTTCATTGGCTCGCCAAAGATGAACTTCCTGCCCGTCAAAGTGACGGCGACAGCCATTGAACAGGTACAGGTGGAGCTGCCAAACCGCCAGCAGGTCTGGCTGCCGGTCGACAGCGCCAACGTACAGGTCGGGGCAAATATGTCCCTCGGTATCCGTCCTGAGCATCTACTGCCAAGCCACATTGCGGATGTGACGCTGGAAGGTGAAGTTCAGGTCGTCGAACAGCTTGGTCACGAAACACAGATTCATATCCAGATCCCCGCCATCCGTCAGAACCTGGTCTACCGCCAGAATGACGTGGTGTTGGTAGAAGAGGGTGCCACATTCGCTATCGGCTTGCCGCCAGAGCGCTGCCATCTGTTCCGTGAGGATGGCACTGCATGTCGTCGGTTGCATAAAGAGCCAGGCGTTTAAGCAATCCCAAAAGAAGACACGAAACCGACAGGTGAAGTGTTCAAAGAAAAGCAATGATCTCAGGAGATAGAATGATGATTACTCTGCGCAAACAAGTCCCTCTGGCGGTCGCCATTGCGGCAGGCATCCTGTCTGCCCAGGCTGGCGCCGTGGACTTTAAAGGTTATGCTCGTTCCGGCATTGGCTGGACCGGGAGTGGCGGTGCCCAGCAGTGCTTCCAGGCAACGGGTGCTCAAAGTAAATACCGTCTGGGTAACGAATGTGAAACCTATGCGGAATTGAAGCTGGGCCAGGAAGTGTGGAAAGAGGGCGATAAGAGCTTCTATTTCGACACTAACGTCGCGTATTCCGTTGCGCAGCAGAATGACTGGGAAGCCACTGATCCGGCCTTCCGTGAAGCCAACGTGCAGGGTAAAAACCTGATCGAGTGGCTGCCAGGCTCCACTATCTGGGCCGGTAAGCGCTTCTATCAGCGTCATGACGTCCACATGATCGACTTCTACTACTGGGACATTTCCGGTCCTGGTGCGGGTATCGAAAACATCGACCTGGGCTTCGGTAAACTCTCTCTGGCAGCCAGCCGCTCCACTGAAGCTGGCGGTTCTTCTACCTTCGCCAGCAACAACATCCGTGACTACACCACCGACACCGCGAACGACGTGTTTGACGTGCGTTTAGCGCAGATGGAAGTCAACCCGGGCGGTACGCTGGAGCTGGGCGTTGACTACGGTCACACCAACGTTAACGATGATTACTACCTGCAGCCAAAAGCTTCGAAAGATGGCTGGATGTTCACCGCAGAACATACCCAGAGCATGCTGAAGGGCTTCAACAAGTTCGTTGTTCAGTACGCAACGGACTCTATGACCTCCCAGGGTAAAGGTCTGAACCAGGGCGCGGGCATTGGTCTTGGCAATGACGATTCCGATGGCAAACTGTACGGATACGGCATCAACAACAACGGTAGCCTGCTGCGTATCCTTGACCACGGTGCAATCTCCCTGGGCGACAGCTGGGACCTGATGTACGTCGGTATGTATCAGGATATCGACTGGGATAACAACAACGGCACCAAGTGGTGGACCGTCGGCGTGCGTCCTATGTACAAATGGACGCCAATCATGAGCACCCTGCTGGAAGTAGGCTACGACAACGTCAAATCTCAGAAAACTGACGAAACCAACAACCAGTACAAAATCACCCTGGCACAACAGTGGCAGGCTGGCGACAGCATCTGGTCTCGTCCTGCAATCCGTGTCTTCGCAACCTACGCCAAGTGGGATGAGAAGTGGGGTTATGACACTTCCGGTAGCCCGATCTCTACGAGTTCCAACTATAACTCCAACTTCGGTATGCAGACTGCAGGCCTTGGCCGCGGCGACACTGACGAGTGGAGCTTCGGTGCCCAGATGGAAATCTGGTGGTAATTCGCAAGACCTGACGTAATGACCTGAAAGAGGGGCGTAAGCCCCTCTCTCCTTAGGGCCCTGCGCGCTATTGCCTGGCCACCGCAGAGCTGATGCTATCAGAGGTAATAACAATGAAAATGAAGAAAAGTCTCGTCGCGCTGTACCTCTCTGCGGGGCTGCTGGCCAGCGTGCCGGCGCTAACGTTCGCAGAAGTGAATTTTGTTCCTCAGAATACATCCACGGCGCCTTCCGTTCCGACGGCAGCGCTGCAGCAGCTGACTTGGACACCGGTTGATCAATCCAAAACGCAGTCCACACAGCTTTCCACGGGCGGGCAACAGCTGAATGTGCCCGGCATTTCCGGCCCGGTTGCTGCCTACAGCGTTCCGGCCAATATTGGCGAGCTGACCCTGACGCTGACCAGTGAAGTGAATAAGCAGACCAGCGTATTTGCGCCGAACGTGCTGATCCTCGACCAGAACATGACGCCATCTGCCTTCTTCCCGAGCGAGTATTTTACCTATCAGGAGCCCGGCGTGATGAGCGCGGACCGGCTTCAGGGCGTGATGCGTCTGACGCCAGCGCTGGGTCAGCAAAAAATCTACGTGCTGGTATTCACCACCGATAAAGATTTGCAGCAAACCACCAGGTTAGTGGATCCGGCAAAAGCGTATGCAAAAGGTACCGGCAATGCGGTGCCCGATATTCCCGACCCGATTGCCCGCCACGCAACGGACGGTCTGGTGAAGTTAAAAGTCTCCACCAATAGCGCTTCCAGCGTGCTGGTTGGCCCGCTGTTTGGTTCGTCTGGTCCGGGGCCGGTCACCGTCGGTAATACCGCCGCTCCAGCCTATGCCGCGCCAGTTGCCGCAGCGCCAGCCGCAGCGCCAGCCGCAGCGCCAGTCCCGGCGAAGAAAGCCGAGCCCGTACTGAACGACACCGAAGAGTACTTCAACAACGCCATTAAGCAGGCGGTGAAGCGCGGCGATGTCGATAAAGCGCTGAAACTGCTTGATGAAGCCGAACGTTTAGGTTCAACCACTGCCCGTTCCACCTTTATCAGCAGTGTAAAAGGCAAGGGGTAACTGTTCCCCACAGTGCTGATTTGTTAGTAGTTTAGTGCGCCTGAGTGGGCGCACTTTTTTTCGTATTCGCCAGGCTGTTGCGCCCATGTTGCGATAGTGATCGTTAAATAACGTTTGGCCCCCCCTCATTGCCCGTTTCTGCGATACAATGCCATTACGTTATGTATCGGAGAGTCTGGCATGTCACACCCCGCGCTAACGCAACTGCGTGCGCTGCGCTATTTCGACCAAATACCTGCGCTTGATCCGCAGCAGCTGGACTGGTTGCTGCTGGAAGATTCCATGACAAAACGTTTTGAGCAACAGGGTAAAACGGTCACGGTAACCCTGATACAGGAAGGGTTTGTCTCCGGCGATGAGATCGCCAGCGAGCTGCCGCTGTTGCCGCAAGAGGAACGCTACTGGCTGCGTGAAATTTTGCTCTGTGCCGATGGCGAACCCTGGCTTGCCGGGCGGACGGTGGTGCCCGAATCTACCCTATCCGGGCCTGAGCTGGCGCTGCAGCGGCTGGGGAAAACGCCGCTGGGACGTTATCTTTTCACCTCATCTGAGCTGACCAGGGATTTCATTGAAATTGGGCGTGATGCCGAACTGTGGGGGCGCCGTTCCCGCCTTCGCCTGAGCGGTAAGCCGTTAATCCTGACGGAGCTATTTTTACCGGCATCACCGTTGTACTAAGAGGAAGAAAAAATGGAGTGGACCCTGACGCAGAATAAGCTGTTGGCGTATCACCGCTTAATGCGTACCGATAAACCCATTGGCGCGTTGCTGCTGCTGTGGCCGACCTTATGGGCGCTGTGGGTGGCCACGCCGGGCATGCCGCCGCTGTGGATCCTGGGCGTATTCGTTGCCGGCGTCTGGCTGATGCGCGCGGCGGGTTGCGTGGTGAATGACTATGCCGATCGTAAATTTGACGGCCACGTAAAGCGCACTGCCAACCGCCCGCTACCCAGCGGCCAGGTGACCGGGAAAGAAGCACGCGTACTGTTCATCGTTCTGGTGCTGCTCTCTTTCCTGCTGGTATTAACCCTGAACACCATGACGATTCTGCTGTCCGTCGCGGCGCTCGCACTGGCCTGGGTTTATCCCTTTATGAAGCGCTACACCCATCTGCCTCAGGTGGTGCTGGGGGCGGCGTTTGGCTGGTCGATTCCGATGGCGTTTGCGGCAGTTAGTGAGTCCTTACCGCTTAGCTGCTGGCTGATGTTCCTGGCGAACATCCTCTGGGCCGTAGCGTATGACACGCAATATGCGATGGTTGACCGCGACGATGACCTGAAAATTGGCATTAAATCCACGGCCATTCTCTTTGGACGCCAGGACAAACTTATCATTGGCATTCTGCAGGTTGCGGTACTGGCGCTGATGGTCGCGATTGCGCGCCTGAACGGACTGAACTGGGAATTTTACTGGTCGATACTGGTAGCAGGGCTGCTGTTTGCCTACCAGCAGAAGCTGATTGCAAAACGCGAACGCGAAGCCTGCTTTAAAGCGTTTATGAACAATAACTATGTCGGTCTGGTGCTGTTTTTAGGCCTGGTCATGAGCTATTTTTCCTGATTGACGCGCGGTCATGCCCTGCCGGGTATGGCCGCATCGTTACCCGGCATTACCGCCCTCACAAATTTAAACCATCGTTTCATAAATTCGCGCTTTTGTGAGGCGCTTCACCTACGCTTCTCCCGGGCTAGTCTATTTTCTAAGCGTAAAAAAATAAAACACTGTTTTAACGCTGACATCGCTACCCTGGAGCTGACTCAATGAAAACGACCCTCAAGCCGTTACTGGCCGCGCTGTGCCTGTCTGCTTTTGCCTGCACCGTTTCTGCCCAAACCATCAAAGCCGCCGATGTGCATCCTGAAGGCTACCCGAACGTGGTCGCGGTTCAGCACATGGGTGAAAAACTCAAACAACAAACCGACGGCAAGCTGGAGATTAAGGTCTTCCCCGGCGGCGTGCTGGGGGATGAAAAGCAGATGATTGAGCAGGCGCAGATGGGGGCGATTGACATGATCCGCGTCTCCATGGCGCCGGTTGCCGCCATCCTGCCGGATATCGAAGTCTTCACCCTGCCGTACGTTTTCCGGGATGAGGATCATATGCATAAAGTGATCGACGGGGATATCGGCAAGCAGATCGGCGACAAGCTGACCGCGAACCCGAAATCCCGCCTGGTGTTTCTCGGCTGGATGGATTCCGGCACCCGCAACCTGATCACCAAAGAGCCGATAGTCAAACCTGAAGATCTGAAAGGGAAGAAAATCCGCGTGCAGGGCAGCCCGGTGGCACTCGCCACGCTGAAGGACATGGGGGCGAACTCGGTGGCGATGGGCGTTAGCGAGGTTTACAGCGGCATGCAGACCGGCGTGATCGACGGCGCGGAGAATAACCCGCCCACCTTTATCGCCCACAACTACATGCCGGTTGCTAAAAACTACACCCTCAGCGGCCACTTTATCACCCCGGAAATGCTGCTCTATTCAAAAGTGAAATGGGACAAGCTGAGCGCTGATGAACAGCAAAAAATCCTGACCCTGGCCCGTGAAGCGCAGTTCGAACAGCGCAAGCTGTGGAATGCGTATAACGACCAGGCGCTGGCGAAAATGAAGGCGGGCGGCGTGCAGTTCCACGATATCGATAAGACGGTATTCATCAAGGCCACAGAGCCGGTGCGCGCCCAGTATGGCGACAAGCATCAGGATCTGATGAAAGCCATCGCTGACGTCCAGTAATACGGAGCACGTATGTCCGAACTCTACCTGAAGTGGATGGACCGTCTGTACCTGCTCGCCATGGCGGTGGCGGGTGTCTCGCTGCTGGTGATGACGATTGTCATCCCCATCGGCATCTTTTCACGCTACGTGCTCAACCGCGGCGAATCCTGGCCGGAGCCCGTCGCCATTATCTGCATGGTAACGTTCACCTTCATCGGCGCGGCGGTGAGCTACCGCGCCGGGTCGCACATTGCGGTCAATATGCTCACCGACCGTCTGCCCGCGTCGCTGCAAAAGTTGTGTGTACGTGTGGTTGATCTGCTGATGCTGCTGATTTCCGGTCTGATGTGCTGGTACAGCTACTGGCTGTGCGTCGAGCTCTGGGAGCAGCCGGTGGCGGAGTTCCCGATTCTGACTTCCGGCGAAAGCTACCTGCCGCTGCCGATCGGGTCGGCGATTTTGATTCTGTTCGTTCTTGAACGCCTGCTGTTTGGCGCGCAGGAAAACCGTCCGGTCGTGCTGATCGGCAATCACAGTTAAGGGGTGAACAATGGATGCTTTTGTTTTGTTATTCACCCTCGCCATTTTGCTGGCGCTGGGGATGCCGGTGGCCTTCGCCGTGGGGCTGAGCGCCGTGGCAGGTGCGCTGTGGATTGATTTACCGCTGGAGGCGCTGATGATCCAGATCACCAGTGGGGTGAACAAATTTACCCTGCTGGCGATCCCGTTCTTCATCCTCGCCGGAGCGATCATGGCGGAAGGGGGCATTGCCCGACGGCTGGTTAACTTCGCCTATGTGTTTGTCGGCTTTATCCGCGGCGGGCTGTCGCTGGTGAACATCGTCGCCTCGACGTTCTTCGGCGCGATTTCTGGCTCGTCGGTGGCGGATACAGCGTCCATCGGCAGCGTGATGATCCCGGAGATGGAGAAGAAGGGCTATCCGCGCGAATACGCGGCGGCGGTCACGGCGAGCGGGTCGGTGCAGGCGATTCTGATCCCGCCCAGCCACAACTCGGTGATTTATTCCCTGGCGGCGGGGGGAACGGTCTCCATCGCCACGCTGTTTATCGCGGGCGTATTGCCGGGCCTGCTGCTGGGCGTGAGCCTGATGGTGCTCTGCCTGTGCTTCGCCCGCAAACGCGGCTACCCGAAGGGGGATAAAATCCCGTTCAGACAGGCGCTGAAAATCATGCTCGATGCCCTGTGGGGGCTGATGACGGTGGTGATTATCCTCGGCGGGATCTTGTCCGGGATTTTTACCGCCACCGAATCTGCCGCCGTGGCCTGCCTGTGGGCGTTTTTCGTCACCATGTTTATCTACCGCGACTACAAATGGAGCGAACTGCCGAAGCTGATGTGCCGCACGGTGAAAACCGTTACCATCGTGATGATTTTAATCGGCTTTGCCGCGGCGTTTGGCGCGGTGATGACCTACATGCAGCTGCCGATGCGCATCACCGAGTTCTTCACGTCGCTCTCTGATAATAAGTACGTGATCCTGATGTATCTCAACATCATGCTGCTGCTGATCGGCACGCTGATGGACATGGCGCCGATCATCCTGATCCTGACGCCGGTGCTGCTGCCGGTGACCAACGCGCTGGGGATCGACCCGGTGCACTTCGGGATGATCATGATGGTTAACCTGGGGATCGGGCTGATCACCCCGCCGGTCGGATCGGTGCTGTTTGTGGCGAGCGCGGTGAGTAAGCAGAAGATTGAAACCGTGGTGCGGGCGATGCTGCCATTTTACGGCATCCTACTGGTGGTGCTGGGGATGGTGACGTATATCCCGGCGATATCATTGTGGCTGCCGAGGATGTTAGGGATGCAGTAACGCCGTTTTTTGCCGGGTGGCGGCTGCGCCTTACCCGGCCTACGGTTCAGAGTTGTTATTGGCCCGGTAAGGCGCAGCCGCTACCGGGCGTTTTTATTTCCGCCGTAATAATCTCAACGCGTTAGCCGTGACCAGCACCGTCGCCCCGGTATCCGCCAGCACCGCCAGCCACAGTCCGGTCATGCCGAGGAGCGTGGTGACGAGAAATATCCCCTTCAGACCCAGCGCAATGCCGATGTTCTGGCGAATATTGGCGCGCGTCGCCCGCGCAAGATCTATCATCTGCGCCAGCCCGGTCAGACGGTTATGCGTCAGCGCCGCATCCGCCGTCTCCAGCGCTACGTCGGTGCCGCTGCCCATCGCAATACCGAGGGTGGCGGCCTTCATCGCCGGGGCATCGTTAATTCCGTCACCGACCATCGCCAGCGGCGCGCGGCTGTTCAGTTCAGTTACCGCGCTGACCTTGTCCGCAGGCAGTAATCCGGCCTTAAACGCCAGCCCCAGCTCGTCGGCAATCGCAGCCGCCGCGCGCGGGTTATCGCCGGTGAGGATCACGCCCTGTACGCCCAGCCTGTGCAGCGCCTCGACGGCATCTCTCGCATCGTCACGCAGGGTATCGCGCAGGGCCAGCATGCCCATCGGTACGCCGTCCTGCATCACGGTAACAACCGTCTGCCCGGCCTGCTCTAACGCCTCAACCTGTGGATGAGAGAACGCGCCCGCCGCAACAATCAGCACTTTTTTGCCGTCGACGACGGCCTCAATCCCTGACCCGACCAGCGCCCGTTGGGCGGTTGCCGAAGGGATAGCCAGCCCGCGCCTTTGCGCTTCACGCACTATCGCCTGCGCCAGCGGGTGAGTGGAGCCCTGCTCAACGGCGGCGGCCATGATCAGCAGTTCGTCCTCACTGATGTCCTGCGGATAGACGCCGGTGACCTGCGGCTTACCAACCGTCAGCGTGCCGGTTTTATCGAAGGCGATGTGCTGAACCTGGCTCAGCTGTTCCAGCGCCGCGCCGCCCTTAATCAGCGCCCCGCGACGTGCCGCCGCCGCCAGACCCGAGGTAATCGCCGCGGGCGTAGAGATCACCAGCGCGCACGGGCAGCCAATCAGCAGCAGGGTCAGCCCTTTATAAATCCAGCCCTCCCACGGCGCGCCGAAGAACAGCGGTGGAACGACGGTGACCAGCAGGGCGACCAGCATGATGGCGGGGGTGTAAATCCGGCTGAAGCGGTCAATAAAGCGTTCGACCGGCGCGCGGCGCTCCTCGGCCTCTTCAATCAGCTTCAGGATGCGGTCGATGGCGCTGTCGCCCGGCTCGGACAGGACTTTGAGCTGCACCAGGCGGTCGACGCTGGTGGCACCGGCAGGGACTTTTTCGCCTGCCGCACGCTCCACCGGAATGGATTCCCCGGTCAGGGCGCTTTCGTCAAAGCTCGCGGTGGCGGTAACGAGAGCCCCATCGGCAGGCAGACGCCCGCCCGCGGCGACTTCTATCACGTCGCCCGGGCGCAGCGTGTTGATGGCGACCGTTTCACGTTTGCCTTCATTGACCCGCGTGGCGGTTTCTGGCTTCAGCGCCATCAGCGCGCTCACCCCTTTGCGCGCCCGGCTCGCTGCCCAGCCCTCAAGCCGTTCGCCGATCAGGAACAGCAGCAGCACCATCGCCGCTTCCGCCGTCGCGCCAATGAACAGCGCGCCAATGGCCGCCACGCTCATCAACGTTTCAATGGCAAACCAGCTGCCGCTTCTCATCAGGCGCAGTGCCTGACGGGCAATCGGGAACAGCCCGACCAGGGTAGTGGCAATAAACGCCAGGTTGCCGAACGGGTGGTTAATCTGCTCCAGACCCCAGCTCAGGGCCATCATGATGATGAGGGTAATAAGCGGCAGGTTTTCTTTTAGCGGAGAGTTTTTTTCGGCAGGTGCCGTTTCGCTGCGCAGGGTATAGCCCGCCTTGCTGACGGCGGCTTCAACCTGCTTGCTGACGTCTTTTTCGGCGCTGACCAGCAGCTTTTCGGTGGCGAACAGGACCTGAACGTGGTTTACGCCCGGTACCTGCCTCACCGCGTTTTCCACTTTGCGGGCGCAGGCCGCGCAGTCCATGCCGTTGATGACCCAGCTGTAGCGGTTGCCGCCTTCAGGCAGCGCGTCGACCTGCGTTTCGCACGCGGCCTCGCAGCAGCAGTCGTCTTTCGGCGGAACCGGGCTGAGCTTAAGCGCCGAGAATTGTGGGACTTTTTTGGGAATTTCTGGAGTCGACATGGCAGTCTCCGGTAATGATAATTTTCTCATTAACCGCAGCATACACTCTGGAGTCGACTCCAGAGTCAAGCGTTATTTAGATATACAATGAACGCACGATCAGGAAGTGCCCGGCAAAGTAGCAGGCGGACGAAATCGCGTTATCCGCGCGGAAGCGGCGGCGATAGTGGCTGCCCAGCCAGACGATATTGCCGATTAACAGCAGCGCCGCGCCGAAGAACGCGGACATCGCCTGAGATGTCGGGCGGAAGAACCACAGTTCACCGGCCAGCCACACCATCACCAGCGTCATGGCGATAAACGTGCATACCGGCAGACGCATTTCTTCCAGACGCGACCAGATCACCGCAATCAGCAGCGCGCCAATCACCAGCAGCACCAGCGGCAGCGGCCAGAAGAAGGAGAGCGTCATCTGGCTGGCAAAGTAGATGGTATACAGCAGATGCGAGAGGAAAAATGCCCCCACGGCATACAGCAGGCGCTGACGCGGCAGCAGGGTTAAGGCATCACCAATCAGGGAGGCACACAGCCCGGCGAGCACCAGATAGCTGATGGCGTTAAACATCGGAGCCTGCCAGGCGAGCAGCAGAAGCAACAGCAGCGTGACGGGTTTAAACAACCAGCGCTGCCAGGCTGGACCGCGATAGGACGCATCGACATAAAGCCATGCGGAAAAACAGACAGCGATAAATGACCAAAGCATATTAACTCCCTGTAACTGTTGAGGCTGAATAATCAGTTTCTGATCCAGTGTAGTGACGCGAGCGGGCGTTTGGCAATGCCGGGGCAGGCGAGGTATCCTGAATTCCGCATAATCTGATGGGATTTTTCAATGAGCAAGATGCCGCTGTTTTTCATTATCGTGGTGGCGATTATCGTCATTGCCGCCTCGTTTCGCTTCGTGCAGCAGCGCCGCGAAAAGGCGGACAACGACGCCGCGCCGCTGATGCAAAAGCGCGTAGTGGTGGCGAACAAACGCGAAAAACCGCTTAACGACCGCCGCTCTCGCCAGCAGCAGGTGACGCCTGCGGGCACCGGCATGCGCTATGAAGCCAGCTTTAAGCCGGAAACCGGCGGTCTGGAGATGACCTTCCGCCTGGAGGCGCAGCAGTACCATCAGCTGACGGTGGGAGAGAAAGGCACGCTGAGCTATAAAGGGTCGCGTTTTGTAGGTTTTAGGGCTGAATAATGCGCGATCGGTCCCCTCTCCTACAGGGAGAGGGTTAGGGTGAGGGTATCACACCGCACCTTACTTCTTCACCTGCGCCTTAAACTTCTTCATCCACACCAGCAGTTCAAACACGCCGAAAATAAACACCCGCAGCTGCTGCCAGCCGGTCATCGGCGGGCCATCTTTCGGCAGGCCGTTTTTCAGCATCACCATCTGCAGGGCGTGCATGAACGAGGTGAAAATCAGCGCCACGTTAACAAAAATGTTCAACGGGCGCGGGAACGGGTGCACCAGATTCAAAATCAAAAATGCCCAGACGCCCAGCATCAGCAAGCGTCCCAGGTTAATCAGTACCGGCATCGGATCCTCCTTGTGCCTGACGGTGATACAGACGATAAGCCACCTGGCCTGCGACCTTCTCGCGGTGCAGATCCCAGTGAACGGGAACGGGTGGCAGGCCGTTTTCCACTTCGCTTTCTACATAAATCAGCGCGTCATCCGCCAGCCAGCCATTGTGCTCCAGCAGGGATAACGTCTCTTCCAGCAACCCCTTGCGGAACGGCGGGTCGACAAAGACCACATTATGCGGCGTACCCTGCTGCGCGAGGAAGCTCAGCGTATTGGTGTTGACCACTTTCGCGTTCGTCGCCTTCAGCGTCGCCAGATTTTGCTGCAGCGTCTGCGCAACGCCGCGCTCCATCTCCAGCAGCGTGGTGCTGGCGGCATAGCGAGACAGCGCTTCCAGCCCTAAGGCACCGCTTCCGGCGAAGCAGTCCAGGCAGTGGGCGTCTACCATTGATGGGGCAAGCCAGTTAAACAGCGTCTCGCGAACGCGGTCGGTTGTAGGGCGTAAACCGGGGCTGTCCGGCACCGGTAATTTCCGGCCTCGCCACTGGCCGCCGATAATGCGAATTTGACCGGCCGGGGCGCGGGTGGGTTTCTTCATCTCTGGAAAGCTCTGTTAACCATAGCCCTGCGATTGCGGGCGGTGATGTCAATTAAGTAAAGTGTTAGACTATTTCATCATTTTTTTAGCTTCCCTGTATATAGCGCCGCGAGGAGTGTAGTCGCAGATGGCAAAACAAAAAAAACGTGGCTTCTTTTCCTGGTTGGGTTTCGGTGAAAAAGAGCAAGAAACAGAACAGAAAACCGAAGAGCAACAGGTTGTAGAAGAGCAGTCACAGCCTGAAACGCCTGTCGAAACCGCTGCGGTTGTCGAAGCGGAAGAACCAGCGCACAGCAAAGAAGAGATTGAATCCTTTGCTGAAGAGGTGGTTGAGGTCACTGAGCAGGTTCAGGAGAGCGAGAAGCCAGAGCCGGTTATCGTAGAAACCCTTACCGAAGCGCCGCAGGCCGCTATCGAACACGAAGCGCTGCCGCTGCCTGAAGAGGTTAAAGCTGAAGAGGTTTCTGCCGAAGAGTGGCAGGCCGAAGCGGAAACCGTTGAAATCGTTGAGGCGGTGGAAGAAGAGGCGGCACTTGAGCCAGAGCTGACCGACGAAGAGCTGGAAGCTCAGGCGCTGGCGGCGGAAGCGGCTGAAGAAGCGGTAATCGTCGTGCCGGTGGAAGAGCAGGCCGAAGAAGAGATCGTTCAGGAGCAGGAAAAACCGACCAAAGAAGGTTTCTTCGCGCGCCTGAAGCGCAGCCTGCTCAAAACCAAAGAAAACTTAGGTTCCGGATTTATCAGTCTTTTCCGCGGCAAGAAGATCGACGACGATCTGTTTGAAGAGCTGGAAGAGCAGCTGCTGATTGCGGACGTGGGCGTGGAAACTACCCGTAAGATCATCGCCAACCTGACCGAAGGGGCGAGCCGCAAACAGCTGCGCGACGCCGAGGCGCTGTACGGCCTGCTGAAAGACGAGATGGGTGATATTCTCGCAAAAGTTGACGAACCGCTTAATATTGAAGGCAAAACGCCATTTGTTATTCTGATGGTTGGCGTTAACGGCGTGGGTAAAACCACCACCATCGGCAAGCTGGCGCGCCAGTTTGAGCAGCAGGGCAAATCGGTGATGCTGGCGGCGGGCGATACCTTCCGTGCGGCAGCGGTTGAGCAGCTCCAGGTGTGGGGCCAGCGCAACAACATTCCGGTGATTGCCCAGCACACCGGCGCAGATTCCGCATCCGTGATTTTCGACGCCATCCAGGCGGCGAAGTCGCGCAACGTGGACGTGCTGATTGCCGACACCGCAGGGCGTTTGCAAAACAAATCGCACCTGATGGAAGAGCTGAAGAAAATAGTTCGCGTCATGAAGAAGCTGGACGAAGATGCACCGCATGAAATTATGCTGACTATCGACGCCAGCACCGGGCAGAACGCCATTAGCCAGGCGAAGCTGTTCCATGAAGCGGTAGGGCTGACGGGGATCACGCTGACCAAACTGGACGGCACCGCGAAAGGCGGGGTGATCTTCTCCGTGGCCGACCAGTTCGGCATTCCTATCCGCTACATCGGTGTGGGCGAGCGTATTGAGGATTTGCGTCCGTTTAAGGCGGACGACTTTATTGAGGCATTATTTGCCCGAGAGGACTAACAATGATTCGCTTTGAACACGTCAGCAAGGCCTATCTCGGTGGGAGACAAGCGCTGCAGGGGGTGACGTTCCACCTGCAGCCAGGCGAGATGGCATTCCTGACCGGCCATTCCGGCGCGGGGAAAAGTACCCTGCTCAAGCTTATCTGTGGGATCGAACGGCCAAGCGCCGGGAAAATCTGGTTCAGCGGCCACGAAATTAGCCGTCTGAAAAACCGTGAAGTGCCGTTTCTGCGTCGTCAGATCGGCATGATTTTCCAGGATCACCACCTGCTGATGGATCGCACCGTTTTCGATAACGTGGCGATCCCGCTGATTATTGCCGGCGCCAGCTATGACGATATCCGCCGTCGCGTCTCTGCGGCGCTGGACAAGGTCGGGCTGCTGGACAAAGCGAAGAACTTCCCGATCCAGCTTTCCGGCGGTGAACAGCAGCGCGTGGGCATCGCCCGCGCGGTGGTGAACAAGCCTGCCGTACTGCTGGCGGATGAACCGACCGGTAACCTGGACGATGCCCTGTCTGAAGGGATTTTGCGTCTGTTTGAGGAATTCAACCGCGTAGGGGTAACGGTACTGATGGCGACGCACGACATGGGGCTTATTTCCCGTCGTTCGTACCGCATGCTGACCCTGAGCGACGGGCATTTGCACGGAGGCCACGGTGAACAAGCGTGATGCAATGAACCAGATTCGGCAGTTCGGGAACCGGTTCGACCGTTTCCGTAAGCCGCAGGGCGGCGGTGACGGCAATCGTAATGCGCCTAAGCGCCAGAAAGCGGCGCCGAAACCGGCCTCCCGCAAGACCAACGTGTTTAACGAACAGGTGCGCTACGCCTTCCACGGCGCGCTGCAGGACCTGAAAAGCAAACCGCTGGCGACGTTCCTGACGGTGATGGTGATCGCCATCTCCCTGACGCTGCCAAGCGTCTGCTACATGGTCTATAAGAACGTCAACCAGGCGGCGTCGCAGTATTACCCGTCACCGCAGATCACCGTTTATCTGGATAAAGCGCTCGACGATAACGCGGCGGCGCAGGTGGTCGGGCAAATCCAGGCCGAGCAGGGCGTGGAGAAGGTGAATTATCTCTCCCGTGAAGAAGCGTTGGGCGAGTTCCGTAACTGGTCAGGCTTTGGCGGCGCGCTGGACATGCTGGAAGAGAACCCGTTGCCCGCCGTGGCGGTGGTGATCCCGAAGCTGGATTTCCAGGGTACCGATTCTCTGAATACCCTGCGCGACCGCATCACACGCATCAACGGGATTGATGAAGTGCGCATGGACGACAGCTGGTTTGCCCGTCTTGCGGCGCTGACCGGGCTGGTGGGGCGCGTGTCGGCGATGATCGGCGTGCTGATGGTGGCGGCGGTGTTCCTCGTCATCGGTAACAGCGTGCGTCTGAGCATCTTTGCGCGTCGCGATACCATCAACGTGCAAAAACTGATTGGCGCAACGGATGGTTTCATCCTGCGTCCGTTCCTCTACGGTGGCGCACTGCTCGGTTTCTCCGGCGCATTTCTTTCACTGATATTGTCAGAAATTTTGGTGATGCGGCTTTCGTCTGCCGTCACAGAAGTGGCGCAGGTTTTCGGAACTAAGTTTGATATCAGTGGCTTAGGCTTCGATGAGTGCCTTCTGTTGCTGCTGGTGTGCTCCATGATCGGCTGGATTGCCGCATGGCTGGCAACGGTTCAACATTTACGCCACTTTACTCCCGACTAATAAAAGCGTGATATAATCTTTCCCTGCACCGAGATGTTCGCTCTGCAGGGAAAGCGTCCCTGTTGTCTCTTCCCCTGTTATCATCTCCATGTCACATTTTGTGCGTAATTTATTCACCGTTGCACCTGGAACTTGTGGATAAAATCACTGTCTGATAAAAGAGTGAATGCTAATCTCGTTGCTCAAACGCTTTGGCATGGTTGTTGCCTGACGGGGACAGCCTGGACCAGAAGAAACATTGAGAGGAATGAATGACCAAAGAAATGCAAACTTTAGCTTTAGCCCCTGTTGGTAACCTGGAATCTTACATCCGGGCTGCGAACACCTGGCCGATGTTAACGGCCGAGGAAGAAAAGGAGCTTGCTGAAAAGCTGCATTACCAGGGCGATCTGGAAGCAGCGAAAAAGCTGATCCTGTCTCACCTGCGCTTTGTTGTTCACATTGCTCGTAACTATGCGGGCTATGGCCTGCCGCAGGCGGACTTGATTCAGGAAGGTAACATCGGCCTGATGAAGGCTGTACGTCGCTTTAACCCGGAAGTGGGCGTGCGACTGGTCTCCTTCGCCGTACACTGGATCAAAGCAGAAATTCATGAATACGTGCTGCGCAACTGGCGTATCGTGAAAGTCGCCACGACAAAAGCGCAACGTAAGCTGTTCTTCAACCTGCGTAAAACCAAGCAGCGTCTGGGCTGGTTCAATCAGGATGAAGTGGAAATGGTGGCGCGCGAGCTGGGTGTATCCAGCAAAGACGTCCGTGAGATGGAATCCCGTATGGCCGCGCAGGACATGACCTTTGATATGTCCTCCGACGACGACGCATCTGACAGCCAGCCGATGGCACCGGTTCTGTATCTGCAGGATAAAACCTCTAACTTTGCCGACGGCATTGAAGAGGACAACTGGGAAGATCAGGCCGCGAACAAGCTGACCCATGCGATGGAAGGCCTCGACGAGCGTAGCCAGGACATTATCCGCGCCCGCTGGCTGGACGAAGACAACAAGTCCACGCTGCAGGAGCTGGCCGACCGCTACGGCGTTTCTGCTGAACGTGTCCGTCAGCTTGAAAAGAACGCCATGAAAAAACTTCGCGCTGCTATCGAAGCGTAATTACCGCGAAGTACACCGAGAGCCCTCGAATGCAAATTCGGGGGTTTTGTTTTTTTAGCGCCCGCTCTGGCGAATTTCTCCCCCCTGGCAAACACTTACTGATGCGCTAAGCAGGCGATTTTCTCAGGGGGTCAGGGTGAAAAATAACGAACTGAATGACCGGCGTTTACAGGCGACGCCGCGCGGCATCGGCGTGATGTGTAACTTCTATGCTGATAAAGCCGAAAACGCCACGGTGTGGGACGTGGAAGGCAATGAGTACATCGACTTCGCCGCCGGGATCGCGGTGCTGAATACCGGCCATCGCCATCCCAAAGTTATCTCCGCTATCGAAAAACAACTCCACGCTTTTACCCACACGGCCTACCAGATTGTGCCGTATGAGGGCTATGTGGCGCTTGCCGAGCGCATCAACCAGCGCGTGCCGATTGACGGCCCGGCCAAAACCGCCTTCTTCTCGACGGGTGCTGAAGCGGTCGAAAACGCGGTCAAAATTGCCCGCGCGTATACCAGACGCCCCGGCCTTATCACCTTCGGCGGCGCGTTCCACGGGCGCACCTTTATGACCATGGCACTGACCGGTAAGGTCGCGCCGTACAAGCTGGGTTTCGGCCCGTTCCCCGGTTCGGTATACCACGCTCAATTCCCTGACGGTCTGCACGGCATCAGCACGGCGGAAGCATTAAAAAGCCTGGAGCGCATCTTTAAGGCCGATATCGCCCCAGACCAGGTGGCGGCCATTATTCTCGAACCGGTTCAGGGAGAGGGCGGGTTCAACATTGCGCCCGCTGATTTTATGCAGGCGCTGCGCGCCCTGTGTGATACCCACGGGATTTTGCTGATTGCCGACGAGGTGCAAAGCGGCTTCGCCCGCACGGGCAAGCTGTTCTCGATGGAACACCACTGCGTGAAGCCGGACCTGATCACCATGGCAAAAAGCCTCGCGGGCGGGATGCCGCTCTCAGCGGTATCGGGCCGCGCCGAGGTGATGGACGCGCCTGCACCTGGCGGTCTGGGCGGTACCTACGCAGGTAACCCGCTGGCGATTGCCGCGGCGCACGCGGTGCTGGACGTGATTGATGAGGAAGATCTCTGCACGCGCTCGGCGCACCTCGGCCATCATCTGGTAGAAGTGCTCAACAAAGCGAAGGAAAACTGTCCGTTCATCGCCGACATCCGTGCCCAGGGCTCGATGGTCGCGGTGGAGTTTAACGATCCGCAATCCGGGCAACCGTCGCCGGAATTCACCCGGCAGGTGCAGGAGCGCGCGTTGAACGAAGGGTTGCTGCTCCTGAGCTGCGGCGTTTACGGCAACGTGATCCGCTTCCTTTATCCGCTTACCATCCCCGAAGCGCAGTTTCGCAAAGCGCTGGACATTATCTCCGCGTCGCTGACACGTTAAAGCCACCAGCCCGGCGGTAAATCCTGTCGGGCTTATCATATATTCATTTCAAATTAGCTATTCCAAAATCATAAAAATGGGGTATGTTTTAGCAGAGTATGCTGAAAAAGCGCGAACAGCACACCAATAACTGAAATAAAGCGCTGCACAACAACATCACAACAATCGTAATAACCATAATAATGGGGAATCTCAGGATGAACATGAAGGGTAAAGCGTTACTGGCAGGATGTATCGCGTTGGCATTCAGCACCATGGCGCAGGCAGATATTAAAGTGGCCGTGGTGGGCGCAATGTCCGGTCCGGTAGCACAGTACGGCGACCAGGAATTTACGGGCGCAGAACAGGCAGTTGCAGACATTAATGCTAAGGGCGGCATCAAGGGCGAAAAACTGCAGATCGTAAAATACGACGATGCCTGTGACCCGAAGCAAGCGGTCGCGGTGGCGAACAAAGTGGTCAACGACGGCATCAAATACGTTATCGGTCACCTGTGCTCCTCTTCTACTCAGCCCGCGTCTGACATCTACGAAGACGAAGGTATCCTGATGATCACCCCGGCTGCGACCGCACCGGAGCTGACCGCGCGCGGCTACAAGCTGACCCTGCGTACCACCGGTCTGGACTCCGATCAGGGCCCAACGGCGGCTAAGTACATCCTGGAAAAAGTGAAGCCGCAGCGTATCGCGATTGTTCACGACAAACAGCAGTATGGTGAAGGTCTGGCCCGTGCGGTGCAGGACGGTCTGAAAAAAGGCAATGCCAACGTGGTCTTCTTTGATGGGATCACCGCTGGCGAGAAAGACTTCTCCACCCTGGTGGCGCGTCTGAAGAAAGAGAATATCGATTTCGTTTACTACGGCGGCTACCACCCGGAAATGGGCCAGATCCTGCGCCAGGCGCGCGCGGCGGGTCTGAAAACCCAGTTCATGGGCCCGGAAGGCGTGGCGAACGTTTCCCTGTCTAACATCGCGGGTGAATCTGCCGAAGGTCTGCTGGTGACCAAGCCGAAGAACTACGACCAGGTGCCAGCGAACAAACCTATCGTAGATGCCATCAAGGCGAAGAAGCAGGATCCAAGCGGCGCGTTCGTCTGGACAACCTACGCAGCGCTGCAGTCTCTGCAGGCAGGTCTGAATCAGTCAGCCGATCCGGCTGAGATTGCCACCTGGCTGAAAGCGAACACGGTCGAGACCGTGATGGGGCCGCTCTCCTGGGACGCAAAGGGCGATCTGAAGGGCTTTGAGTTCGGCGTGTTTGACTGGCATGCGAACGGAACGGCAACTGACGCCAAATAATTTTCCCGTCGCCTTTCGCGCCGCAGGTGCGTTGGCTGCGTTATTCAACCCCGGTCACTTACTTATGTAAGTTCCCGGGGATTTCATAACTTGCCGCCTTCCTGCAACACGAAATGCTTGGGAAAATGCGGTAGAAATTGTAGGCCGGGTAAGGCGCAGCCGCCACCCGGCTTTCTTTTAGCGCTTCTCCCACCCGCTCTCCTGCGCCGTAAACCCTAACGCCTGCATAAACGCTGCCATCACGGCGCGGTCTTCCACGCCCACGTCGGCCATCCACCATGAGTTTACGTTCGGGTTTTCGCGGATCACTTCTTCAATTAAATACTGTCCCACACCGCGACGACGGGTCACGTCACGCACGCGCAGCGAGTCCAGCGCTCCCTCCGTGCCGCTCAGGGTCACGCGAACCGCGGCCAGCAGGCGCTCGTTGAAGCGCGCGGCATAAATGCGATGGTTCTCGTCGACATGCAGCGACGAAGGGGAATATTCCGGCCAGATCTTGCCCAGGTCGATATGATCCTGGTCGCTAAAGGTCACCAGACGCACGATAGTCAGTTTCATTAGCAGCTTGTCCAAATCAAATTGAGTAGAGGCAGTGTACTCAATTTATTCACTCAGCGGCTTCCTCTTTTTATTCTCATTAACCAGGTGATTAGTTTTTTAGCAATGCAATGGGCAGTGTGAAAACACATGGATCGAAAAATAAGCAGAATTTTAACCTGAATGGCAGTGATTTATTCGGCGCTTTGTACCGTTATTTTATGCTGCAAACTGCACTTTTATTTGTTTATCTCTGCCTGATTTCAGAATATTATCTTTCCTTAATCGCCTGAAAAATAGAGATTTTAGTCTGGTTTTTGACAAAAAACTGCGCTAAACCATTAAAGGCACTGGTAAAAATAGCGTTGTTCATTAAAAGTACAGAATGCTTTTTAACCATAATAAAACAAAATATAAACACGACATCACGAATGGGGATTCTGAGATGAAAAGGAACGCGAAGACATTTATCGCGGGAATGGTTGCACTGGCGATCTCGCATGCGGCCATGGCGGAAGAGATTAAAGTTGCGGTAGTCGGTGCGATGTCCGGCCCTGTTGCCCAGTGGGGTGACATGGAGTTTAACGGCGCGCGTCAGGCCATCAAAGACATCAACGCCAAAGGCGGCATCAAGGGCGACAAGCTGGTAGGCGTGGAGTATGACGACGCCTGCGATCCGAAACAGGCCGTTGCGGTCGCCAACAAAATCGTCAACGACGGGATTCAGTACGTCATCGGCCACCTGTGCTCATCCTCCACCCAGCCCGCGTCCGATATCTACGAAGACGAAGGTATTCTGATGATCACTCCGGGCGCCACCAACCCGGAGCTGACCCAGCGCGGCTACCAGCACATCATGCGTACCGCCGGTCTGGACTCCTCCCAGGGGCCAACTGCGGCCAAATACATCCTCGAGACCGTTAAGCCACAGCGTATCGCCATAATTCATGACAAGCAGCAGTACGGCGAAGGCCTGGCGCGCTCCGTGCAGGACGGCCTGAAAAAAGGCGGCGCGAACATCGTCTTCTTCGACGGCATTACCGCAGGCGAAAAAGACTTCTCCGCGCTGATAGCCCGTCTGCAAAAAGAGAACATCGACTTCGTCTACTACGGCGGCTACTACCCGGAAATGGGCCAGATGCTGCGCCAGGCGCGCGCCACCGGTCTGAAAACCCAGTTTATGGGGCCAGAGGGCGTGGGCAACGCCTCCCTGTCGAACATCGCAGGGGATTCTGCCGAAGGCATGCTGGTGACGATGCCAAAACGCTATGACCAGGATCCGGCCAACAAGGCTATCGTGGATGCGCTCAAGGCGCAGAAGAAAGATCCGAGTGGTCCATACGTCTGGATCACTTACGCGGCTGTGCAGTCTCTGACAACCGCGCTGGAGCGTACCGGCAGCAAAGAGCCGCTGGATCTGGTGAAAGATTTAAAAGCACACGGGGCGAACACCGTGATTGGGCCGCTGAACTGGGATGAGAAAGGCGATCTGAAGGGATTTGAGTTTGGTGTCTTTAAGTGGCACGCCGACGGTTCGTCCTCGGTCGCCAAATAATTATCCCACCGCCCGGCTCACCGGGCGGGTATAAAAAGGTTTGCATATGTCCGAGCAGTTTCTCTACTTTTTGCAGCAGATGTTTAACGGCGTCACGCTGGGAAGCACCTACGCGCTGATCGCCATCGGCTATACGATGGTTTACGGCATTATCGGCATGATCAACTTCGCCCACGGCGAGGTGTACATGATCGGTAGCTACGTCTCCTTTATGATTATCGCCGCGCTGATGATGATGGGCATCGACAGCAGCTGGCTGCTGGTCGCCGCCGGGTTTGTTGGCGCGATCGTGATCGCCAGCGCCTACGGCTGGAGCATTGAGCGCGTGGCCTACCGGCCGGTGCGCAGCTCCAAGCGTCTTATTGCGCTGATTTCCGCGATTGGGATGTCGATCTTCCTGCAAAACTACGTCAGCCTGACCGAAGGTTCGCGCGACGTGGCGCTGCCAAGCCTGTTTAACGGCCAGTGGATTGTGGGGGCCAGCGAAAACTTCTCAGCCTCTATTACTACGATGCAGCTGGTGATCTGGGTCGTGACCTTTGTCGCCATGCTCGCCCTGACCCTGTTCATCCGCTACTCCCGCATGGGACGCGCCTGCCGCGCGTGCGCGGAAGACCTGAAGATGGCGAGCCTGCTCGGCATCAACACCGACCGCGTGATCGCCCTGACCTTCGTGATTGGCGCGGCGATGGCGGCGGTGGCTGGCGTGCTGCTCGGCCAGTTCTACGGCGTAATTAACCCGTACATCGGCTTTATGGCCGGGATGAAAGCCTTCACCGCGGCGGTACTGGGCGGCATCGGCAGTATTCCGGGCGCGATGATTGGCGGCCTGATCCTGGGCGTGGCGGAAGCGCTCTCCTCGGCGTACCTGAGCACCGAATATAAAGACGTGGTGTCGTTTGCCCTGCTGATTCTGGTTCTGCTGGTGATGCCTACCGGTATTCTGGGCCGTCCGGAGGTAGAGAAAGTATGAAACCGATGCATTTTGCAATGGCGCTGCTCTCTGCCGCCATGTTTTTCGTGCTGGCCAGCGTCTTTATGGGCGTCCAGCTTGAGCTGAATGGCACCAAACTCGTTGTCGATACTGCAGCTGATATTCGCTGGCAGTGGGTCTTTATCGGCACCGCCGTGGTGTTCCTGTTCCAGCTGCTGCGCCCGCTGTTCCAGAAAACGCTGAAAAATGTCTCCGGACCGAAATTCGTCCTGCCGGCGATCGACGGTACAACGGTCAAACAGAAGCTGTTCCTCGTGGCGCTGCTGGTGGCTGCCGTGGCGTGGCCGTTTATGGTGTCGCGCGGCACGGTGGACATCGCCACCCTGACCATGATTTACGTGATCCTCGGCCTCGGTCTGAACGTGGTGGTCGGTCTCTCTGGTCTGCTGGTGCTGGGCTACGGCGGTTTCTACGCTATCGGCGCGTACACCTTTGCGCTGCTGAACCACTATTACGGCCTGGGCTTCTGGACCTGCCTGCCGCTGGCGGGGCTGGTCTCTGCCGCCGCAGGCTTCCTGCTCGGCTTCCCGGTGCTGCGCCTGCGCGGTGACTACCTGGCGATTGTGACCTTAGGCTTCGGTGAAATCGTCCGTATCCTGCTGCTCAACAACACCGAAGTGACCGGCGGCCCGAACGGCATCAGCCAGATCCCGAAGCCGACCTTCTTCGGCCTGGAGTTCAGCCGTACCGCCCGCGAAGGCGGCTGGGATACCTTCAGCAACTTCTTTGGCATCAAATATGACCCCTCTGACCGCGTGATCTGGCTCTATCTGGTGGCGCTGCTGCTGGTGGTCATCACCCTGTTCGTGATCAACCGCCTGCTGCGCATGCCGCTGGGCCGAGCGTGGGAAGCGCTGCGCGAAGATGAGATCGCCTGCCGCTCTCTGGGCCTGAACCCGACCCGCATCAAGCTGACCGCGTTCACCATCAGCGCCGCGTTTGCCGGTTTCGCCGGCACGCTGTTCGCCGCGCGTCAGGGCTTCGTCAGCCCCGAGTCGTTCACCTTTGCCGAATCGGCCTTTGTGCTGGCGATTGTGGTACTCGGCGGGATGGGCTCGCAGTTCGCCGTTATCCTCGCGGCTATCCTGCTGGTGGTCTCCCGCGAGCTAATGCGCGACTTTAACGAATACAGCATGCTGATGCTGGGTGGTTTGATGGTGCTGATGATGATCTGGCGTCCGCAGGGTCTGCTGCCGATGACGCGTCCACAGCTGAAGCTTAAGAATGTGGAAGCGAAAGGAGAGCAGGCATGAGTCAGCCATTATTATCCGTAAACGGTCTGATGATGCGTTTTGGCGGCCTGCTGGCGGTCAACAACGTGAACCTGGACCTGCATAAAAAAGAGATCGTCTCCCTGATTGGCCCGAACGGCGCGGGGAAAACCACGGTCTTTAACTGCCTGACCGGCTTCTACAAGCCGACGGGCGGCACCATCATGCTGCGCGACCAGCACCTGGAAGGGCTGCCGGGCCAGCAGATTGCCCGCATGGGCGTGGTGCGTACCTTCCAGCACGTGCGTTTGTTCCGCGAGATGACGGTGATTGAGAACCTGCTGGTGGCACAGCATCAGCAGCTGAAAACCGGCCTGTTCTCCGGCCTGCTGAAAACCCCGGCCTTCCGCCGCGCGCAGGAGGAGGCGCTCGATCGCGCCGCCACCTGGCTCGACCGCATCGGCCTGCTGCAGCACGCCAACCGTCAGGCGAGCAACCTGGCCTATGGCGACCAGCGTCGACTGGAGATTGTGCGCTGCATGGTGACCCAGCCGGAGATCCTGATGCTCGACGAACCGGCAGCGGGCCTCAACCCGAAAGAGACCAAAGAGCTGGACGAGCTGATTGCCGAGCTGCGCGATCATCACGACACCACCATCCTGCTGATTGAGCACGACATGAAGCTGGTGATGGGCATTTCGGACCGTATCTACGTGGTAAACCAGGGCACGCCGCTGGCAAACGGCACGCCGGAAGAGATCCGCAACAACCCGGACGTGATCCGCGCATACCTTGGTGAGGCATAAGATGGAAAAAGCGATGTTAACGTTCGACAAGGTCAATGCGCACTACGGCAAGATCCAGGCGCTGCACGACGTCAGCCTGCACATCAATCAGGGTGAAATCGTCACCCTGATTGGCGCCAACGGCGCGGGCAAAACCACGCTGCTCGGCACCCTGTGCGGCGACCCGCGCGCCACCAGCGGTCGGATTGTGTTCGATGGTAAAGACATTACCGACTGGCAGACCGCCAGAATCATGCGTGAGGCGGTGGCGATTGTCCCGGAAGGGCGCCGCGTCTTCTCCCGCATGACGGTGGAAGAGAACCTGGCGATGGGCGGGTTCTTCGCTCACCGCGATGAATACCAGACCCGCATCAAGTGGGTGTACGAACTCTTCCCGCGCCTGTGGGAGCGCCGCATTCAGCGCGCCGGTACAATGTCCGGCGGTGAACAGCAGATGCTGGCGATTGGCCGCGCGCTGATGAGCCAGCCGCGTCTGCTGCTTCTGGATGAACCGTCGCTCGGTCTGGCGCCGATCATCATCCAGCAGATATTCGACACCATCGAGCAGTTGCGTAAAGAGGGGATGACCATCTTCCTCGTCGAGCAGAACGCCAACCAGGCGCTGAAGCTCGCTGACCGTGGCTACGTGCTGGAGAACGGCCGCGTGGTGCTGGAAGACACCGGCGACGCGCTGCTGGCGAACGAAGCGGTGCGGAGCGCGTATTTAGGCGGTTAGATAAAAGCAAAAAGGCAACGCAAGTTGCCTTTTTTAGTGTTTTCTCCCTCTCCCTGTGGGAGAGGGCCGGGGTGAGGGCACCAGACCGCACCCAATGAAGCACCTAATTCCCTTCACACAACCATCATCCCCCTGACCCTTTACTGTCACTTATCTGTAAACAAACAGTTATTTTTCTGTCATTCGAGCATGTCATGTTACCTCGCGAGCATAAAACGCGTGATATCGCGCATCCGGCACAATAAGAGAGATGACAATGACATCGTTACGACACACAGCTTTGGGTCTGGCACTGGGTCTGGCTTTTGCGACGAACGCAATGGCTGTGACCACCATTCCGTTCTGGCATTCCATGGAAGGGGAGTTGGGTAAAGAGGTTGACTCCCTGGCGCAGCGTTTCAACGACACCCATCCGGATTACAAAATTGTGCCGGTGTACAAAGGTAACTACGAGCAGAGCCTGAGCGCGGGCATCGCCGCCTTCCGTACCGGTAACGCGCCTGCGCTGTTACAGGTTTATGAAGTGGGCACCGCCACCATGATGGCCTCCAAAGCCATCAAGCCGGTGTATGAAGTGTTCAAAGAGGCGGGCATCAACTTCGATGAATCCCAGTTCGTGCCGACCGTAGCGGGTTACTATACCGATTCCAAAACCGGTCACCTGCTGTCCCAGCCGTTTAACAGCTCCACACCGGTGCTGTACTACAACAAAGACGCCTTCAAAAAAGCCGGTTTAGATCCGGAGCAGCCGCCAAAAACCTGGCAGGACCTGGCCGAATACACCGCGAAGCTGAAAGCGGCGGGCATGAAGTGCGGCTACGCCAGCGGCTGGCAGGGCTGGATCCAGATTGAAAACTTCAGCGCCTGGCACGGCCTGCCGGTTGCCACCAAAAACAATGGCTTCGACGGCACCGACGCGGTACTCGAGTTCAACAAGCCGGAGCAGGTGAAGCACATTGCGCTGCTTGCCGATCTGAACAAGAAGGGCGACTTCAGCTACTTCGGGCGTAAAGACGAATCCACCGAGAAGTTCTACAACGGCGACTGCGCCATTACCACCGCCTCGTCCGGCTCGCTGGCGGATATTCGTCACTACGCCAAATTCAACTACGGCGTGGGCATGATGCCGTACGACGCTGACGTGAAGGGCGCGCCGCAGAACGCCATCATCGGCGGGGCGAGCCTGTGGGTGATGCAGGGTAAAGATAAGGGCACCTACAAAGGCGTCGCCGAGTTTCTGGATTTCCTGGCCAAGCCGGAAAACGCTGCTGAATGGCACCAGAAGACCGGCTACCTGCCGATCACCAAAGCCGCGTATGACCTGACCCGCGAGCAGGGCTTCTACAGCAAAAACCCGGGTGCGGACATCGCGACGCGTCAGATGCTGAACAAGCCGCCGTTGCCGTTCACTAAAGGCCTCCGTCTGGGCAACATGCCGCAGATCCGCACCATCGTGGATGAAGAGCTTGAAAGCGTGTGGACCGGGAAGAAAACGCCACAGCAGGCGCTGGATTCCGCAGTAGAGCGCGGGAATCAGCTGCTGCGCCGCTTTGAGCAGTCGACGAAATCGTAATTTGTGATTCGCCCGGTGGCGCTGCGCTTACCGGGCCTACGACGTGCCCCATCCAGGCCGGGTAAGGCGCAGCCGCCACCCGGCATTGTTCAGGAACCCAATCTCCATGTCCTCATCCCGTCCGGTGTTTCGCTCCCGCTGGCTGCCGTACCTGTTGGTCGCGCCTCAGCTGGTCATCACCGTTATCTTCTTTATCTGGCCTGCGGGCGAAGCGCTGTGGTACTCGGTACAAAGCGTCGATCCGTTCGGGCTCTCCAGCCAGTTTGTCGGGCTGGACAACTTTACCGCGCTATTCCATGACAGCTACTACCTGGACTCCTTCTGGACGACGATGAAGTTCAGCGCGCTGGTCACCGTCAGCGGCCTTGTTGCCTCGCTGTTTTTCGCCGCGCTGGTGGATTACGTGGTGCGCGGCAGCCGCCTGTATCAGACCCTGATGCTGCTGCCTTACGCCGTGGCCCCCGCCGTTGCCGCTGTGCTGTGGATCTTCCTGTTTAACCCCGGACGCGGGCTGATTACTCACTTCCTGGCAGAGTTCGGCTACGACTGGAACCACGCCCAGAACAGCGGTCAGGCGATGTTCCTGGTGGTGTTCGCCTCGGTGTGGAAGCAGATCAGCTATAACTTCCTGTTCTTCTTTGCCGCGCTGCAGTCCATCCCGCGTTCACTGGTGGAGGCCGCCGCGATTGACGGCGCAGGGCCGATTCGGCGCTTCTTCAGGCTGTCCCTGCCGCTGATTGCCCCGGTGAGCTTCTTCCTGCTGGTGGTTAACCTCGTGTACGCCTTCTTCGACACCTTCCCGGTGATCGACGCCGCCACCGCAGGCGGCCCGGTGCAGGCGACAACGACGCTTATTTATAAGATCTACCGCGAAGGTTTTGCGGGGCTGGATCTCTCTGCTTCTGCCGCCCAGTCCGTCGTGCTGATGTTCCTCGTCATCATCCTCACGGTGGTGCAGTTCCGCTATGTTGAAAGTAAGGTGCGCTACCAATGATTGAGAACCGTCGCGGGCTGACGATTTTCAGCCATACCATGCTGATTTTAGGGATTATCGTCATCCTGTTCCCGCTGTACGTGGCCTTTGTCGCCGCCACGCTGGACACCAAAGCGGTGTTCGACACGCCGATGACGCTGATCCCGGGCGGGCATCTTTTCGAGAACATGAAAACCATCTGGACCCAGGGCGTGGGCGCCAACAGCGCGCCGTTCTGGCTGATGATGCTCAACAGCTTCATCATGGCGTTCGGCATTACGGTGGGCAAAATCACGGTGTCGATGCTCTCGGCCTTCGCCATCGTCTGGTTTCGCTTTCCGCTGCGTAACCTGTTCTTCTGGATGATTTTCATCACCCTGATGCTGCCGGTGGAGGTGCGTATCTTCCCGACGGTGGAGGTGATCGCCAACCTGAAGATGCTGGACAGCTACGCGGGCTTAACCCTGCCGCTGATGGCCTCGGCGACCGCCACCTTCCTGTTCCGCCAGTTCTTTATGACCCTGCCGGACGAGCTGATTGAGGCCGCGCGCATCGACGGTGCCTCCCCGATGCGCTTCTTCCGCGACATCGTGCTGCCGCTGTCGAAAACCAACCTTGCGGCGCTGTTTGTGATCACCTTTATCTACGGCTGGAACCAGTACCTGTGGCCGCTGCTGATTATTCAGGACGTCAACCTCGGCACCGCCGTGGCGGGCATCAAAGGCATGATTGCCACCGGTGAAGGCACCACCCTCTGGAACCAGGTGATGGCGGCGATGCTGCTCACCCTAATCCCACCCGTAGTCATTGTTTTAGCCATGCAGCGCGCGTTTGTCCGCGGCCTGGTCGATAGCGAGAAATAAGATGGCAGGTTTAAAACTTCAGGCAGTTACCAAAAGCTGGGACGGTAAAACCCAGGTCATTCAGCCGCTGACGCTCGACGTGGCGGACGGCGAATTTATCGTGATGGTCGGCCCGTCCGGCTGTGGCAAATCCACGCTGCTGCGCATGGTGGCGGGGCTGGAGCGCGTGACCTCGGGGGACATCTGGATTGACCGCCAGCGCGTCACCGAGATGGAGCCGAAAGACAGGGGCATCGCGATGGTGTTCCAGAACTACGCCCTCTATCCGCACATGAGCGTGGAAGAGAACATGGCCTGGGGGCTGAAAATCCGCGGCATGGGCAAAGGCCATATCGAGGAGCGCGTGAAAGAAGCCGCGCGCATTCTGGAACTCGACGGTCTGCTGAAGCGCCGCCCGCGCGAGCTCTCCGGCGGCCAGCGCCAGCGCGTGGCGATGGGGCGCGCCATCGTGCGTGACCCGGCGGTATTCCTGTTCGACGAGCCGCTGTCTAACCTCGACGCCAAGCTGCGCGTGCAGATGCGCCTTGAGCTGCAGCAGTTGCACCGTCGTCTGAAAACCACGTCACTGTACGTGACCCACGATCAGGTCGAAGCGATGACCCTCGCCCAGCGCGTGATGGTAATGAACAAAGGCGTTGCCGAGCAGATTGGCACCCCGGTGGAAGTGTACGAAAAACCGGCCACCCGCTTTGTGGCGAGCTTTATCGGCAGCCCGGCGATGAACCTGCTGGAAGGGCGCATCAGCAGCGCGGGCACCCACTTTGAACTGGAAAGCGGGATGGCGCTGCCGATCAACTGGTACTATCGTGGCTACGCCGGGCGTAAGATGACGCTCGGTATCCGCCCCGAGCATATTGGTTTAACCTCTCAGGCGGACGGCGGCGTGCCGCTGGTGATGGACACGCTGGAGATGTTGGGTGCAGATAACCTGGCGCACGGGCGCTGGGGCGAGCAAAAAATTGTGGTGCGCCTGGCGCATCAGGAGCGCCCGAAAGCGGGCAGCACGCTGTGGCTCCACCTTCCGGAAAACCATCTGCACCTTTTTGACGGTGAAACAGGACAACGAGTATGAGCAACTGGCCTTATCCCCACGTCGTCGCCCACCGCGGCGGCGGTAAGCTGGCCCCGGAAAACACTCTGGCGGCGATCGATGTCGGCGCGCGCTACGGCCACACGATGATCGAGTTCGACGCCAAGCTGTCGAAGGACGGCGAAATTTTCCTGCTGCATGACGACAACCTTGAACGCACCAGCAACGGCTGGGGCGTGGCGGGTGAACTGCCGTGGCGCGATCTGCTGAAGGTGGACGCCGGAAGCTGGTATAGCGGCGAGTTCAAAGGCGAACCGCTGCCCCTGCTGGCGGAAGTGGCCGATCGCTGTCGCCAGCACGGCATGATGGCGAATATCGAAATCAAACCGACCACCGGCACCGGGCCGCTGACGGGCAAAGTGATTGCCCTTGCCGCGCGCGAGCTGTGGGAAGGCATGACCGCGCCGCTGCTGTCGTCGTTTGACATCGACGCGCTGGAGGCCGCACAGGCAGCTGTACCTGAGCTGCCGCGCGGGCTGCTGCTGGACGAGTGGCGTGAGGACTGGCGTGAACTGACGGGCCGCTTAGGCTGCGTCTCTATCCATCTGAACCACAAGCTGCTGGATGAGGCGCGGGTGAAAATGCTGAAAGACGCGGGTCTGCATATTCTGGTCTACACCGTTAACAAACCCCAGCGCGCAGCCGAGCTGCTGCGCTGGGGCGTGGACAGTATCTGTACCGATGCGATTGACCAGATCGGCCCGAAATTTATTTATTGAGCATACTGCCGTTCTGCTGGGTCGGCAGCATATGCTGCTGACCGCTGCTTTGCGACATACCGCCCCCTAACATCCCGCCGTTTTTATTTGGCAGCGGCTGCTCGCGCACCTGTCCCTGCTGCACGCGCTGGGTGTTGGCGTTCATCTGGTTTTGCAGGCTCTGCTGCTGCATCTGGGTCTGCGTTCTCAGCTGCTGATTGAGCATCCCTTTCTGCTGCTGTTGCTGGCTCATCATCTCGGTCTGCATACGCTGCTGGCTCGGGATGACATAACCCTGCTGGTTCGGGTTATTCATGGTGTTGAGTGGCTGTGCGAGCGCGGCAAACGGGATCAGCGCCGCAAGAATCATCAAGCGTTTCATTGTCATTTCCTCCTCTTGAGGCCTCTCTTAAGTTTACTCTGATTTCACCATGACGATGATTTTTTAGGAGTTGTGAACCAGGCTTAAGCGGGGAATATGGATCCCTTCACCTGGAGAACAATAATGATGAAACCAACCTTCTTGCGCTGGGTCGCCATCGCCGCGCTGATGGCAGGCGGCACATTTACCGTGGCGGCCAACCCGCCCGCCGCTCCTCCCGTCTCTTACGGCGTGGAGGAGGATGTTTTTCACCCCGTGCGGGCCACGCACGGCATGGTGGCCTCGGTTGACGCGCTGGCGACCCAAGTGGGCGTCGATATTCTTAAGCAGGGCGGTAACGCGGTGGATGCAGCGGTCGCCGTCGGCTATGCGCTGGCGGTAACGCATCCGCAGGCGGGGAATCTGGGCGGCGGCGGCTTTATGATGCTGCGCACCAAAGACGGTAAAACCACGGCCATCGACTTCCGCGAAATGGCGCCTTCTCAGGCGTCCCGCGATATGTTCCTCGACGACCAGGGGAACCCGGACAGCAAAAAATCCCTGACCTCGCACCTCGCCTCCGGCACGCCGGGCACCGTTGCGGGCTTCTCGCTGGCGCTGGAAAAATACGGCACGATGCCGCTGAACAAGGTGGTGCAGCCTGCCATCAGGCTGGCGCGGGAGGGATTTGTGGTCAATGACGCCCTGGCGGACGACCTCAAGACCTACGGCAGTGAAGTCATTCCCAATCACGAAAACAGCAAGGCGATCTTCTGGAAGGACGGTGAACCGCTGAAGAAGGGCGATAAGCTGGTGCAGAAGAATCTCGCCAAAAGCCTGGAGCTGATTGCGGAGCACGGCCCGGACGCGTTCTACAAAGGGGCGATTGCCGACCAGATTGCCGAAGAGATGCAGAAGAACGGCGGGCTTATCACCAAAGCGGATCTGGCGGAATACAGGGCGGTGGAGCGCGAGCCGATTAGCGGCACCTACCGCGGCTACGAGGTGTTCTCCATGCCGCCGCCGTCTTCCGGGGGCATTCACATCGTGCAGATCCTCAATATTCTTGAAAACTTTGATATGCACAAGTTCGGCTTCGGCAGCGCAGATGCCATGCAGGTGATGGCGGAGGCGGAAAAACGCGCCTATGCCGACCGCTCGGAATACCTCGGCGATCCGGACTTCGTGAAGGTGCCGTGGCAGGCGCTGACCAACAAGGCATATGCAAAATCCATTGCCGATCAGATCGACATCAACAAGGCTAAGCCGTCGAGCGAGATCCGCCCCGGCAAGCTGGCGCCGTATGAAAGCAACCAGACGACGCACTTCTCGGTGGTGGATAAAGACGGCAATGCGGTGGCGGTAACCTATACGCTCAACACCACCTTTGGTACCGGGATCGTAGCGGGCAACAGCGGCATTCTGCTGAACAACGAGATGGATGACTTCTCCGCCAAGCCGGGCGTGCCAAACGTCTACGGGCTGGTCGGCGGCGATGCGAATGCGGTGGGGCCGAAGAAGCGTCCGCTGTCGTCCATGTCGCCAACCATCGTGGTGAAAGACGGGAAAACCTGGCTGGTGACCGGCAGCCCTGGCGGGAGCCGCATCATAACTACCGTGCTACAGATGGTGGTGAACAGCATCGACTTTGGCATGAACGTCGCCGAGGCGACCAATGCGCCGCGTTTCCATCATCAGTGGCTGCCGGACGAGCTGCGCGTGGAGAAGGGCTTTAGCCCGGACACCATCAAGCTTCTGGAGCAGCGCGGACAGAAGGTTGCGGTGAAAGAGGCGATGGGCAGCACCCAGAGCATTATGGTGGGGCCAGACGGCGCGCTGTTTGGCGCGTCGGATCCGCGTTCGGTGGATGATTTGACGGCGGGGTACTGATTATTCCCCTCACTCTAACCCTCTCCCCAAAGGGGAGAGGGGAATGTGTCACTTCATTCTCGCCATGAAGTACGCGTCCACATATTCGCCGTTGCGCAGGGCGTAGCGCTTGCCGGTGCCTTCAATTACGAACCCGTGCTTTTTGTACACCGCGATTGCCGGTTCGTTATCAACAAATACTGTTAACTCAATGCGATCGACGCGCAGCCAGTTGTCGCACATATCAATCATGGTTCGCATCAGCGCGCTGGCAACGCCCCGATTTTGCCATTGCGCACCCACACAAATACCGAAATCGGCAACGTGGCTGCGACGCGGGCGTTGTGCGACGGCAATGCACAGGTGCCCGGCGACGGTCCCGTCGATACAAGCCACCAGCTGTTTAATGCCGGGCTGATCGGTTAGCCGGTCATGCCACATCTGCTCTGAGGGATGAGGAACCTGTAGCGTGTTGTGGTACACCTCCGGCTGGGCGTGGATCTGACGAATGGCATCGTAATCTCTCGGTTCAGCGTGGCGTATCACTATCTCACTCATTCCTTGTTCCTCAGTCGGTTAAAAGTCCCCTCCAACATCAATGACTTTAAAATTTGAGTCAACCGCTATTTTTTGCAAAAAGTATTGGACAAGTGCGAATGAGAATGATTATTATTGCTTTGCATTCAGGAGGACCCCTACGGGAACCTGAAAGCACGACATTGCTCACATTGCTTCCAGTATTACTTTAGCCAGCTTCTCGCTGGCTTTTTTTTTGTTATGGTTAAACTCAGTAACCTTCTAAAAGGACTGAGCCATGACACTACATTGCGCATTTATTGGATTTGGCAAAAGCACCACGCGTTACCACCTTCCGTATGTCCTCCACCGTAAAGACACCTGGCATGTGGCCCATATTTACCGCCGCCGCGCGAAGCCGGAAGAGCAATCCCCGCAGTATTCCCACATTCACTTCACCAGCGATCTCGATGAAGTATTGAATGACCCGCAGGTAAAGCTGGTGGTTGTCTGCACCCATGCCGACAGCCATTTTGACTATGCGAAACGCGCGCTCGAAGCGGGCAAGAACGTGCTGGTGGAAAAGCCGTTCACCCCGACCATTGCCGAAGCGAAAGCGCTGTTTACGCTGGCGAAAAGCAAAGGGCTAACCGTTACCCCGTATCAGAACCGTCGCTTTGACAGCTGTTTCCTGACGGCGAAAAAGGCGATTGAGAGCGGCAAGCTTGGCGACATTGTGGAAATCGAAAGCCACTTCGATTACTACCGCCCGGTGGCGGAAACCCAGCCCGGCCTGCCGCAGGACGGCTCGTTCTATGGTCTGGGCGTACACACCATGGACCAGATCATCTCCCTGTTTGGCCGCCCGGACCACGTGGCTTACGACATCCGCAGCCTGCGCAATAAAGCCAACCCGGACGATACCTTCGAGGCGCAGCTGTTCTACGGCGACCTTAAGGCTATCGTTAAAACCAGTCACCTGGTGAAAATCGACTACCCGAAATTTATCGTTCATGGCACCAAAGGCTCGTTCATTAAGTACGGCATTGACCAGCAGGAGACCAGCCTGAAGGCCAACATCATGCCGGGCGAACCGCGCTTTGCGGCGGACGATTCCGTGGGCGTGCTGGAGTACGTGAACGATGAGGGCGTAACGGTCAAAGAAGAGCTGAAACCGGAAACCGGCGACTATGGCCGCGTCTACGATGCGCTGTATGAAACCCTTACCAGCGGCGCGCCGAATTACGTCAAGGAATCTGACGTTCTGACCAACCTTGAAATCCTTGAACGGGCATTCGAGCAGGCTTCTCCTGCCACGGTAACCCTCGCGAAATAAGCAAAAACGGCTCCTCTGGGCTTGTTCATAATTTTTGAACAGAGGAGTCAATTTTCACCCTCTATGATCCCCGACCGTTTGAGTCCACACTTACTCCATCGAAACGAACTGAGGGTGAAAACAATGATCTACTTACGCAAAGCAAACGAACGCGGTCACGCAAATCATGGCTGGCTGGACTCATGGCATTCATTCTCGTTTGCCGACTACTACGACCCGAACTTCATGGGCTTCTCCGCGCTGCGCGTGATTAACGACGACGTGATTGATGCAGGCCAGGGCTTCGGTACCCACCCGCACAAAGACATGGAAATCCTGACCTATGTGCTGGAAGGGGCGGTTGAGCACCAGGACAGCATGGGCAACAAAGAGCAGGTGCCGGCGGGCGAGTTCCAGATTATGAGCGCGGGTACCGGGGTGCGTCACTCTGAGTACAACCCGAGCAAAACGGAAAAACTGCACCTGTATCAAATCTGGATCATTCCAGAAGAGACCGGCATCACGCCACGCTACGAGCAGCGCCGCTTCGACGCGAAACAGGGCAAACAGCTGGTGCTGTCCCCGGACGCGCGTGAAGGTTCCCTGAAAGTGCATCAGGATATGGAGCTGTACCGCTGGGCGCTGGCGAAAGACGAGCAGTCCGTGCACCAGATTGCCGCCAACCGCCGCGTCTGGATCCAGGTGGTGAAAGGGGAAGTGTCTATCAACGGCACCAAAGCCACCACCGCCGATGGTCTGGCCGTCTGGGATGAGCAGGCGCTCTCCGTGCACGCCGACAGCGAAAGCGAAATCCTGCTGTTTGACCTGCCTCCGGTCTAAATAATTTCTCAACCTTCCCTTTTAAACGGGGAAGGTTGAGCTTTGTCCGTGATAAACTGAGCAAATCTCTCACTTCAAGATTTCTCAGGACGATGAAAAAGAAACGCCCCGTACTTCAGGATGTCGCCGATCGCGTCGGTGTGACCAAAATGACGGTCAGCCGTTTTTTACGTAACCCGGAACAGGTTTCCGTGGCGTTGCGTGGCAAGATTGCCGCCGCCCTTGATGAACTGGGTTATATTCCCAACCGCGCACCCGATATTCTCTCCAATGCGACCAGCCGTGCGGTGGGCGTTCTGCTTCCTTCCCTGACCAACCAGGTTTTCGCTGAAGTTCTGCGCGGCATTGAAAGCGTCACCGATGCGTTTGGCTACCAGACCATGCTCGCTCACTATGGGTACAAGCCGGAACTGGAAGAGGAACGTCTTGAATCGATGCTTTCCTGGAACATTGACGGCCTGATTTTAACCGAGCGTACCCACACTGCCCGCACGCTCAAAATGATTGAAGTCGCCGGTATTCCGGTGGTGGAGCTCATGGACAGCCAGTCGCCATGCCTCGACATCGCCGTTGGGTTCGATAACTTTGAAGCGGCTCGTCAGATGACAGCGGCGATCATCGCCCGCGGTCATCGTCATATTGCCTACTTGGGTGCGCGTCTTGATGAACGTACTATCATCAAACAGAAGGGATACGAGCAGGCGATGCTCGACGCAAATTTAACCCCGTACAGCGTGATGGTGGAGCAGTCCTCATCTTACACCTCGGGTATTGAGCTGATGCGTCAGGCACGACGCGAGTATCCGCAACTGGACGGTATTTTCTGTACCAACGATGACCTTGCGGTCGGTGCAGCGTTCGAATGCCAGCGTCTGGGGTTGAAGATCCCTGAGGATATGGCGATTGCCGGCTTCCACGGCCACGATATTGGTCAGGTGATGGAGCCGCGTCTGGCGAGCGTTCTGACACCGCGTGAACGCATGGGCCGCATTGGTGCAGAACGCCTGCTGGCGCGCATTCGTGGAGAGACGGTTACCCCTAAAATGTTAGATTTAGGTTTCACCTTGTCACCGGGTGGATCTATTTGAACTGACAAATTTGAAGTAGCTCACACTTATTCACTTCGCGCACGTTTGGATATTGCTTCTCTTTTGCCCCGGCAGGACAATGTTACCGATAACTGTTACCCGTAACAATTGACTGAGGGACACCCTTTGAGCACGACTAATCACGATCACCACGTTTACGTCCTGATGGGCGTGTCCGGTAGCGGTAAATCTGCCGTGGCGAGCGAAGTGGCGCATCAACTCCAGGCTGCGTTTCTTGATGGTGACTTCCTCCATCCGCGCAGCAACATCATGAAAATGGCTTCCGGCGAACCGCTGAACGATGACGACCGCAAACCGTGGTTACAGGCGCTGAATGACGCCGCGTTCGCGATGCAGCGCACCAACAAAGTTTCCCTGATCGTCTGCTCCGCGCTGAAAAAAACCTACCGCGACCTGCTGCGCGACGGCAATCCGAACCTCTCGTTCATCTACCTGAAAGGCGATTTTGGGGTGATTGAAAGCCGTCTGAAAGCGCGTAAAGGCCACTTCTTTAAAACTCAGATGCTGGTGACGCAGTTCGAAGCGCTTCAGGAGCCGGGTGAAGATGAAAAAGACGTCTTAGTGGTTGATATCGATCAGCCGCTGGAAGGTGTTGTAGCCAGCACCATCGAGGTCATTAACAAAAGGCAGTAAGTTTTGAGTACATTAACGCTAGTTTTGACAGCAGTGGGTTCGGTATTGCTGCTGCTGTTTTTAGTGATGAAGGCGCGTATGCACGCCTTCGTTGCTTTGATGGTGGTTTCTATTGGTGCAGGTCTCTTTTCCGGTATGCCGCTCGACAAGATCGCCGCGACGATGGAAAAAGGGATGGGAGGCACGCTGGGCTTCCTGGCGATTGTGGTCGCGCTGGGCGCGATGTTTGGCAAGATTCTGCATGAGACGGGCGCGGTCGACCAGATTGCCGTCAAAATGCTCAAATCCTTTGGCCACAGCCGCGCGCACTACGCGATTGGTCTGGCAGGGCTGATTTGCGCGCTGCCGCTGTTCTTCGAAGTGGCGGTGGTGCTGCTCATCAGCGTCGCCTTCTCCATGGCGCGCCATACCGGCACTAACCTCGTGAAGCTGGTCATTCCGCTGTTTGCGGGCGTGGCGGCGGCTGCGGCGTTTCTGCTGCCAGGGCCGGCGCCGATGCTGCTGGCCTCCCAGATGCACGCCGATTTTGGCTGGATGATCCTGATTGGCCTGTGTGCGGCCATCCCGGGGATGATTATCGCCGGTCCGCTGTGGGGCAATTTCATCAGCCGTTACGTTGAGCTGCACATCCCGGACGACATCACCGAGCCGCACCTGGGCGAAGGCAAAATGCCGTCATTCGGCTTTAGCCTTTCTTTGATCCTGCTCCCGCTGGTGCTGGTGGGTCTGAAAACTATTGCCGCGCGCTTTGTGCCGGTCGGTTCTACCGCGTACGAATGGTTTGAGTTCATTGGTCACCCGTTCACGGCGATTCTGGTGGCGTGTCTGGTGGCGATTTACGGCCTGGCGATGCGCCAGGGAATGCCAAAAGACCGCGTGATGGAGATCTGTGGTGCGGCGCTGCAGCCTGCGGGTATTATCCTGCTGGTGATCGGTGCCGGCGGCGTGTTCAAGCAGGTGCTGGTGGATTCCGGCGTGGGCCCGGCTCTGGGTGAAGCACTGACCGGAATGGGCCTGCCGATTGCGGTAACCTGCTTCGTGCTGGCTGCGGCGGTGCGTATCATTCAGGGTTCCGCCACCGTGGCATGTTTAACCGCCGTGGGTCTGGTGATGCCGGTGATTGAACAGCTGAACTACTCCGGTGCCCAGATGGCTGCGCTGTCTATCTGCATCGCGGGCGGGTCAATTGTCGTCTCGCACGTTAACGACGCTGGCTTCTGGCTGTTCGGTAAGTTTACCGGCGCGACCGAAGCGCAAACCCTGAAAACCTGGACGCTGATGGAAACCATCCTCGGCACCACCGGGGCCATTGTCGGGATGATTGCCTTTACGCTGCTCAGCTAAATGCAATGATTTAACAAGGCAAAAAAGGCCCGGTAGCGTTAGCGCTTACCGGGCCTTTTTTATTATCCAGGGCATCAGGCCGGGTCATAACCCGGCATTGTGTTACTCGCCCTGCGTCGCGCTCTCAATCGTCAAGCGCACATCCGACGTAATCAGTTCAGCCAGCATCTGGTAAACCTTCAGCGTCTCTTCCGGCTCGGCATCGCCCGTATCGCTGATGAAGCCTTCGTCACGCAGCGTCAGCACCAGCGAGCTGAATACCGCCTTGTCGAAGAATTCCGGGGCGTTAATGCCGTGCAGAACGGACAGGCGCTGGGCCAGCGTTCGGCTCTCTTTCTCCAGCGTGCCGCGGTTGATCGACGGGTTCGCGCTCAGCAGCCAGAACGTAATGGCGTAGCGCTGCAGCGTTTCGCGCGCACCGGCCGCCAGCAGTTGCAGGGTACGGGAGCGTGACGGATTGATGTGCAGCTCGTCGTTCGCAACGGTGATCAGCCCCTGACGGCGCAGCTCTTCCGTCAGTTTATCCAGCTCAACGGCCAGTTCTTCCTTGCTCCAGCGCAGGAATAGCTCCGCTTTAAGCATCGGGTAGAGCGTCTCAACGTGGCGCAACAGCTCCTGACGTGAAATACGGCGATGCTGGGTGATAATGGCCGCCATGAGCGATGGCAGCATCAGCATATGAGCGATGTTGTTGCGGTAGTACGTCATCAGTACGGCCTGCTCGCGCGGCAGAATGATGATATCGCCGATCGTATCTTTCTCGACTTCAAACTTGTTCATCTGCAGCGCGTGATCGATAAGCTCGCTGGCGGTAGCAGAAGGAGCTGTCGAATCAACCGAGTACGGCACGTTGCGCATCATGTCCAGATAGCAGTCCAGTTGCTCCGTGAGCTGTTCACGGGTCAGGGAACGCTGACGTGAAGCCAGCAGCGCCGTACAGCACAGGTTCATCGCATTGGCCGCACCGGCGTTGTTAATGCGCACCATCAGCTCGGACGCGATACCGTTCACCGTTGGCGTCAGCCAGGCCGGACGCACCGCTTCGATAGGATCGATAGACTCGCGCCAATCCGGAACATGATGGTTCAGATACGTCATCAGCGGCATCGGCTCGCCAAAGTTTACGTAGCCCTGACCCAGGTTGCGTAACTTGCTCAGGCCGCGCAGCATCTGCGGCAGGCTCTCTTTCTCTTTGGTCGCACCGCGCAGCTCTTTCGCGTAGGTGCCCACTTCCATCACGTGCTCATAGCCAATGTAAATTGGCACGAGCGTGATTGGACGCGTACCGCCGCGCAGCATCGCCTGAATGGTCATCGACAGCGTGCCGGTCTTCGGATCGAGCAGACGACCGGTACGGGAGCGCCCGCCCTCCACGAAGTACTCTACGGAGTAGCCACGGCTGAACAACTCGCCGAGATACTCGCGGAACACGGTGGAGTAGAGCTTGTTGCCCTTGAAGGTACGACGAATAAAGAACGCACCCAGGCGGCGGAAAATCGGGCCTGCTGGCCAGAAGTTCAGGTTAATACCGGCGGCAATGTGCGGCGGTACCAGTCCCTGGTGATAGAGCACGTAGGAGAGAAGCAGGTAGTCCATGTGGCTGCGGTGGCAGGGGACATAGACAATCTCATGACCATCGTGCGCCAGCTGACGTACACGTTCAGCGTTATGCACGTTGATGCCCTGATACAGGCGGTTCCAGGTAAAGCCGAGAATACGATCGGACAGGCGAATCATCTCGTAGGAGAAGTTCGCTGCGATCTCTTCCATCAGCGCAATGGCGTTCTGCTGGGCTTTCTCATGGGAAATTTTCTTGCTGCGCGCTTCGTCTTCAACGGCGCGGGCGATCGCTTTGGAGGCCAGCAGCTTGTTGAACAGGTCCTGACGCGCCGGAAGACGTGGCCCTACGGCCGCCAGGCGCTGACGGGCGAAGTGCATACGCGCCACGCGCGCCAGTTTTTGCGCGATGATCTTGTCAGTGCCGTGCTCGTCCGCCATTCGGCGAAGGGAGACGGAAGGGGAGAAGCGCACAAAGCTGTCACGTCCCAGCCAGGAGACCGCGAAGAACTTCTGGATGCCGTTAAGCATGCGCAGCGGCGGGTTCTCTTCGCCTTTTTCGCGGCCCGGACGGCGACCAAACATCACCGATACCGGCACCATCTGCACATCCAGGTCAGGATTGCTGCGGTGCAGGTCGAGATAGTCGTGGAACAGCTTGATGGACTCTTCTTTCGGTGTGTAATAGGTAAACACGCGCGGCCCGCCGTGAATGAACACGTAGCGCGGCAGCAAAGTGCCGTCAACTTCCAGTGGTTCAAGCGGATCGGGTAAATCATGCGCCAGACACTGGGCACGGAGCGTTAGCAGGTCTGCCTTAGAGTTATAAGGCAAAACGTACATAATAGGGCGCGACGTATCGAGCCCCAGTTCCAGCGCGGGTTCTGCTGGGATAGACTTACTTTTTACCAGTATGCTTAATGGTAAATTAAGTAATTTGTAGTAAATTCGTGGCCAGCCGGACATAAACGATGTAAAGCCTCTGGTTAATAATGCAATTGCGGCGCAAGGATAACAGAAAGCGCGCAAAATTTCTGTTGTTACCCGTCATACTTCAGGCGGCAGCGAAACGCGCTGCAGCTCCTGTTACTGACGCTCTTTTTTAAAAAAGGTTCTTTTAATGGCCAATAATACCACTGGGTTGACGCGTATCATCAAAGCCGCCGGCTATTCATGGAAAGGTTTCCGTGCCGCGTGGGTCAATGAAGCTGCTTTTCGCCAGGAAGGTGTCGCCGCTATCGTCGCGGTTATCATCGCCTGTTTCCTTGATGTAGATGCCATTACCCGCGTGCTTCTCATCGGTTCCGTACTTCTGGTGATGATAGTGGAAATTCTCAATAGCGCTATTGAGGCCGTGGTCGACCGGATCGGCTCTGATTTTCACGAGCTCTCTGGCCGCGCGAAAGATATGGGCTCCGCCGCTGTCCTGCTGGCGATTATCACCGCAGCCATTACCTGGGTCACGCTGCTTTGGTCACATTTCCGATGATGCTCGAGGAATAATTAAGTCCCTGGTTTTTTGTGCAGTTTTTGGTTCCAAAATCGCCTTTGACTGTATATACTCACAGCATAACTGTATATACACCCAGGGGGCGGAATGAAAGCATTAACGACCAGGCAGCAAGAGGTGTTTGATCTCATTCGGGATCATATCGGCCAGACGGGTATGCCACCCACGCGTGCGGAAATCGCGCAGCGTCTGGGTTTCCGTTCTCCGAATGCTGCCGAGGAACACCTGAAAGCGCTGGCGCGTAAGGGTGTGATTGAGATTGTGTCAGGCGCGTCGCGTGGTATCCGCCTGCTGGTGGAAGAAGAGACGGGCATTCCGCTGATAGGCCGCGTTGCTGCAGGTGAACCTCTGCTGGCACAACAGCATATTGAAGGTCACTACCAGGTCGATCCTGGTATGTTCAAGCCGAGCGCTGATTTTCTGCTGCGCGTTAGCGGGATGTCGATGAAAGACATCGGCATTCTTGATGGCGACCTTCTGGCCGTTCACAAAACGCAGGATGTGCGAAACGGCCAGGTGGTGGTTGCGCGCATTGATGACGAAGTGACCGTTAAGCGCCTGAAAAAACAGGGTAACACTGTTCAGCTATTGCCCGAAAACAACGAGTTCACCCCGATTGTGGTCGACCTCCGCGAACAGAGTTTCTCTATTGAAGGTCTGGCTGTTGGCGTGATTCGTAACGGCGAATGGCTGTAATCTCTTCCTGACAGGCTACGCTTCCGCTGTAGCCTGCTTCATTTACCCTTCCCGGTATCTCTCATGTCACTGCTGACGGCATCTGATAAGGCATTGTGGCGTCTTGCCCTGCCGATGATTTTCTCCAATATCACCGTGCCCTTGCTGGGTCTGGTCGATACGGCCGTTATTGGTCATCTCGATTCCCCTGTTTATCTTGGCGGCGTGGCGATTGGCGCGACGGCAACCAGCTTCCTGTTTATGCTGCTGCTCTTTTTGCGTATGAGTACTACCGGGCTCACGGCACAGGCGTATGGTGCGAAAGATCCGTTACGTCTGGCGCGTGCGCTGGTGCAGCCGCTGATCCTGGCGCTTGGCGCGGGGGTACTCATTGTTTTACTGCGCACGCCCCTGATAGACCTTGCGCTCCATGTTGTTGGCGGCAGCGAGGCGGTACTGGAGCAGGCGCGTCGCTTCCTTGAAATCCGCTGGCTCAGCGCGCCCGCTTCGCTGGCAAACCTGGTTCTGCTGGGTTGGTTACTGGGTGTGCAATACGCCCGTGCGCCAGTGATTTTGCTGGTCGTGGGAAACCTTCTCAACATTGTGCTCGATCTCTGGCTGGTGATGGGCCTGCATATGGACGTGCGCGGGGCGGCACTGGCAACGGCGATTGCCGAATACGGAACCTTACTCATTGGGCTGTGGATGGTCTGGCGCGTGCTGGCCCTGCGCGGGATATCCCTCGTAATGCTGAAAACCGCATGGCGCGGCAATATCCGTAAACTGCTGGCGCTCAACCGTGACATCATGCTGCGCTCGCTTCTGCTACAACTCTGTTTTGGCGCATTGACGGTTTTTGGTGCCCGTCTTGGGCCTGAGATCGTCGCGGTGAATGCGGTCCTGATGACATTGCTGACGTTTACCGCCTACGCGCTGGACGGCTTCGCCTACGCTGTTGAGGCGCATTCCGGGCAGGCGTACGGCGCGCGGGAAAGTGGGCAGCTTAGGGATGTCTGGCGGGCAGCCTGTCGACAAGCGGGACTGGTCGCGCTGACGTTTGCTCTGATTTATGCCTGTTTTGGCCGTGACATTATTGCATTACTCACTTCGATCCCGGCTTTACGCGAACTGGCGGACCACTACATCGTCTGGCAGGTGATCTTGCCGGTGGTGGGGGTGTGGTGTTATCTGCTGGACGGCATGTTTATCGGTGCGACGCGCGGAGCGGAAATGCGCAACAGTATGGCGGTTGCGGCGGCGGGGTTTGGTTTGACGCTGCTGACGCTTCCGTGGCTGGGTAATCACGGTTTGTGGCTGGCGCTTGCGGTCTTTCTCTCCCTGCGCGGCCTCTCGCTTGCCTTTATCTGGCATCGCCACTGGCAAAATAATACCTGGCTTCCTTCCCGTCACGATATATCGTGACGGTTAAAGATTCCGAATATGAAATCAACTGCCGAATCCTCAACTACAATTATTATCACGTCCAGCAGAAAAGAACGTAACGGACGTTACGACCCGACGCTTAACTAAGAGGACACGATGATGAATAAAGACGAAATCGGCGGCAACTGGAAGCAGTTCAAAGGTAAAGCGAAAGAACAGTGGGGGAAGCTGACTGATGACGATATGACCGTCATTGAAGGCAAGCGCGATCAGCTTGTCGGTAAAATTCAGGAACGTTACGGCTACGCGAAAGACCAGGCGGAAAATGAAGTCAAAGACTGGGAAACCCGTAACGACTACCGCTGGTAGCGCTGAATAACCCACAAAGGCGGCTTAAGAGCCGCCTTTCTTTTGCTGCTAACGCGGCTTTTTCTTTATCAGAATTGAGTGGTCGTGCTGACACGCATCCTGATGTCGACAGGCTTCCACCTCAACGCATGCAGAACACAGCCCGTGCGCTTCAATCACGTTATGACGCAGGGCAAAACCCATTTTTGCCGCCAGCGTGTGCATAATGTCCTCTACGCCCTCCGCTCCCTCTTCTTTCACCACGCCGCAACGATCGCAGATAAACATGGCCGATGTATGCGTTGGCTGATCGAAAAGATGGCACAGGACATAGCTGTTTGTGGATTCGACTTTATGCACAAACCCTTGTTCCAGCAGGAAATCCAGCGCGCGATACACCGTGGGCGGTTTAGCCTGCGGCTCGCTTTCGCGGAGCAGGTCGAGTAGATCGTAGGCGCTGATCGCCCCCTGTTGCAGGCTCATCAGGCGCAAGACTTCAAGGCGCTGCGGGGTCAGGCGCACATTGCGTTGCGCGCACAGCTTTTCGGCCTGCGCTAACAGCTCTTTTGTGGACTTATCCATTTAGCACCTCGGATGTTCTGGGAGATAAAACCCTCACTTTATCATGTTCTGGCAAAAACACCGATATCCGCCAGGCTGTGCTATACCTGACGCATCGCAAACCGGGAATGTAACAATGAAAAAACCAGACTGTATCAAGCACTGGCGCGACGTAGAAGGGCCAGATGACGCCACCTACCCCGACAGTAACGAGCTTTTTTCCATCGGATCGCCGCTGGCGCGCAGCCTGGGCCTCAGGCGTATAGGCATTCATCATGAACGTTTACCGCCGGGGCGTCGGACGTCCTATCCCCATGCGGAAAGTGACGAAGAAGAGTTTATCTACGTGCTTGAGGGCTATCCTGAAGCCTGGATTAATGGCTATTTGTGGAAACTCGAACCCGGAGACAGCGTGGGCTTTCCCGCCGGAACGGGGGTGTGCCACACCTTTATCAACAACACAGAGGAAGAGGTTCGGCTACTGGTGGTGGGGGAGGCCAACAAGAAGCACAACCGCATCTACTATCCGCTCAATCCGGTTTATGCCGCCACGCGGGAAGATCGCTGGGTAGACCATCCGCCACAGTTTTTTGGGCCGCACGATGGAAAACCTGGGAAAAAATAATTTCCTCTTCTATAAATATTGAGGGCCGTCACAAATTACAACAGGCCGTAAGGAAGTTTTACTTAGGGAATGAATTAGCGGGTCTTTTTATCTTTATTCACAGCAATAGTTCGCGCCTGTTTGGGGGATAACAGACAGGGGTTATTTCATAACAGACTATAAGACGGGCATACTGTGAAAAAACATTTTAAATTTTCGGTGGTTAGCATCGCTGTCTCCTTGTTTATGGCAAATCAGGCGGGAGCAGCCAATACCTGGACAGAATCACGTAGCGACGCGATGGGGGGCACCGGCGTTGCTTCGGGCAATTATGGTAGCGGGGCGTTAATTAACCCCGCGCTGCTGGCAAAGGCAAAACCGGACGATGACGTGACGGTCATTTTGCCGTCCGTTGGGGTGCAGGTAACGGATGAGGATAATCTTCAGGATGAGATTGATACCATCAACGACAAAATCAATCACTATAAGGATGTGGTTGATAACCTTACGCCAATCGAGGTTATTACTAATCCGTTAGGCTCCATCAACCAGTTCCAGGGCGCGGCCAAAGATCTGGCCGATGAGCTGGACTATCTCAAGGGCAAAACCGCTCGCGCGACGGCAGGAGCAGGCCTTGCCGTGAGTATCCCTAACGATGTGCTTTCCGTGGCCTTTATGGCGAAAGGTTACGCCCATGGCCGGGTAAGTTCGTCTATCGACCAGCAGGATATTGATTATCTGCGCGGTATTCAAAGAAGCAATCTGGTGGCTGCCGGCGTTGCCCTGGACGCTGCGCTGAACGGCACGGACCAGATCACTAAAAACCTCAACTCAACGGCGTCCGGTCGGGCGGCGATTATCTCCGACTACGGTATTGCCGTTGCCCGCCAGTTTGACCTTGGCGGCGTTCCGGTTTCCGTGGGCGTGACGCCAAAACTGCAAAAAAGCTGGATCTATAACTACACCACCTCGATCTACGATTACGACAGTAATAAGTGGAACGATAGCCGCTACCGTACAGACGATACCGGCTTTAACGTCGATGCCGGTATTGCCGCTGATTTTGGCGAAAACTGGACGGTCGGCATGAGCGGGCAAAACCTGATGTCGCGCGATATCGACACCAAAGATATCCGCATCCGCAACGGGCGTACGGGGGAAGTGGTGAGCTATAAAGACACCTACCAGATCCGTCCGCTGGTGACCGCGGGCGCTGCCTGGCACAACGATCTGGTGACCCTGACCGCCGATGGCGATCTGACCGAAACCAAAGGCTTTAAGAGCGAAGATACGTCGCAGTATGTTGGGGTCGGTGCTGAAGTGACTCCGCTGAGCTGGCTGGCGGTGCGTGCCGGTTATCGTGCGGATATGAAAGGGAACGACAGCAACGTCTTTACCGGCGGTGTCGGTTTCGCGCCGTTCAATACCGTTCATGTTGACCTGATGGGCCTGTATGGCGAGGACGAAACCTGGGGCGCAGGGGCTCAGCTGAGCATGACGTTCTAAAGTACACCGGAGGCGCTGCGCCTCCGGCTTTTCTTTGTGCTATAGTAGCGCCCCTTTTCCACCAGATGCTTAAAACTTCGCCATGTCGTCAGAACACCAGACCGCTTTTCCTGCACACCGTTTCTCTATTGCGCCGATGCTCGACTGGACGGACAGACACTGCCGCTATTTCCTGCGCCAGCTCTCCCGCCATACGCTGCTGTACACCGAAATGGTGACCACGGGCGCAATTATTCACGGTAAGGGCGACTACCTGGCATACAGTGAAGAAGAGCATCCGGTTGCGCTGCAGCTGGGGGGCAGCGATCCGGTCGCGCTGGCCCAGTGTGCAAAGCTGGCGGAAGAACGCGGCTACGACGAGATCAACCTGAACGTCGGCTGCCCTTCCGACCGCGTGCAAAACGGCATGTTCGGCGCCTGTCTGATGGGCAACGCACAGCTGGTGGCGGACTGCATCAAAGCGATGCGCGATGTGGTCTCCATTCCGGTGACGGTCAAAACCCGTATCGGCATCGACGACCAGGACAGCTACGAATTCCTGTGCGATTTCATCAATACGGTGTCAGGGAAAGGCGAGTGTGAGATGTTTATCATCCACGCCCGCAAAGCCTGGCTTTCAGGCCTTAGCCCGAAAGAGAACCGTGAGATCCCGCCGCTGGACTACCCGCGCGTGTACCAGCTGAAACGTGATTTCCCGCACCTGACGATGTCAATCAACGGCGGTATTACGTCGCTGGAAGAGGCGAAAGCGCACCTTGAGCATATGGATGGCGTGATGGTCGGGCGCGAGGCGTATCAAAATCCGGGCATTCTGGCGACGGTCGATCGCGAAATCTTTGGCGTTGCAGGCGCAGACACCGATCCGGTTGCCGTCGTGCGTGCCATGTACCCTTACATTGAGCGCGAGTTGAGCAATGGCACCTATCTTGGCCACATCACCCGCCATATGCTTGGCCTGTTCCAGGGTATTCCGGGCGCGCGCCAGTGGCGTCGCTACCTCAGTGAGAACGCGCATAAAGCCGGTGCCGATATTGAGGTGCTGGAACATGCGCTGCGGCTGGTGGCGGATAAGCGATAATTTCGCTAAAAGATCGTCAAATTCACCACGCCCTGCGGATCCTCGCGGGGCGTTTTGCTTTAAGAACAATATGTTAGCTTTGGCATGATTCTTGTAATGATTGCAGCATCATTCGGGAACTCGTGGGAGAGCACCATGCTTGAACTACTTTTTGTGATTGGCTTTTTTGTCATGCTGATGGTCACGGGCGTGTCGCTGCTCGGCATTCTGGCCGCGCTCGTTGTGGCTACGGTGGTTATGTTTATCGGCGGATTATTTGCCCTGACGATCAAATTGCTGCCGTGGCTGCTGCTGGCTATCGCCGTGGTGTGGGTAATACGGGCGATTAAAGCGCCAAAACTGCCGACTTATCAGCGCAATAACCGCTTCCGTTACTAAGGTATTGAGGGGTTCGTCACATACTTGTAACTTTTCCGGCAGCATGGCTTAGAACAGAATAGGATTTACTTATCGAATCTGTCACTATGGCTGCCGCTACAGAATTCATCGAGCTGTACCCTACATACAGCCGAACTAAAAAAAGAAAGGGCTTCCCACGGGAAGCCCAATTTCTTTTTGGGGGTCAGGGGATTAGCAGGCTTGAACCCTGCGTCGCCCGGCTTTCCAGCACCTCATGCGCACGCTGCGCATCGGTTAGCGGGTATTTCTGCGTATCCGCCACATCCACCTTAATCACGCCGCTGGCTATTAGCGAGAACAGCTCGTTGCTGGCTTCCTCCAGTTCTTCCCGGTTGGTGATGTAACCCTGCAAAGAAGGGCGCGTCACGTACAGCGACCCTTTCTGATTCAGAATGCCGAGATTGACGCCGGTGACAGCGCCTGAGGCGTTACCAAAGCTCACCATCAGTCCGCGACGCTGCAGGCAGTCCAGCGACGCTTCCCAGGTGTCTTTCCCCACCGAGTCATACACGACGCGTACTTTTTTGCCGCCGGTAATCTCTTTTAGCCGCTCGACGATGCTCTCTTCCCGATAGTTGATCACCTGCCACGCGCCCGCGTCCAGCGCACGCTGGGCTTTTTGCGCACTGCCTGTGGTGCCGATCAGCTTCGCGCCTAAGGCTTTCGCCCACTGGCAGGCAATCAGCCCCACGCCACCGGCGGCAGCATGGAACAGGAACTGCTCATCGGGCTTAATTTCGTAGGTTTTGCGCAGCAGGTAATAGACCGTCAGCCCTTTCAGGAATGAGGCGGCCGCCTGCTCAAAGGTGATGGCGTTCGGCAGCAGGGCGGCTTTGTCCGCCGGGACGTTGTGGACGGAGCTGTAAGCGCCCAGGGCAGACTGTGCATATACCACACGATCGCCTTCTTTGATGTGCTTAACCGCACTGCCCACTTTGCTGACGATACCGGCCGCTTCAGTGCCCAGGCCGCTCGGCATTGACGGAGGCGGGTAGAGACCGCCACGAATATAGGTATCAATGTAGTTAATGCCGATAGCTCTGTTTTCCACCTGAATTTCGTTCTCGCCAGGCGCAGTGGGGGTATACTCCACCGCTTTCAGCACTTCAGGACCGCCGTGTTTCTGGAACTCAATGCGCGTTGCCATGCTCCCTCCGTAAGAAAAATATGGTAATCTTTCGACCCACTCTTTATCTCGGTAACTCCATTCACTATGGCAGGAAACAAACCCTTCAACAAACAGACTGAACCTCGCGAGCGTGATTCCCAGGTCGCAGGGTTAAAAGTCCCGCCGCACTCGATTGAAGCGGAACAGTCGGTGTTGGGCGGTTTAATGCTGGATAACGAACGCTGGGACGACGTCGCCGAGCGCGTAGTGTCTGAAGATTTCTACACCCGTCCGCACCGCCATATCTTTACCGAAATGGCGCGCCTGCAGGAGTCCGGCAGCCCTATTGACCTGATCACGCTCGCGGAATCGCTGGAGCGTCAGGGGCAGCTGGACAGCGTCGGCGGCTTTGCCTACCTGGCAGAGCTGTCAAAAAACACGCCAAGTGCGGCGAACATCAGCGCTTACGCCGACATCGTGCGCGAACGTGCCGTCGTCCGCGAGATGATCTCGGTAGCGAACGAGATCGCCGAAGCCGGTTTTGATCCGCAGGGTCGCACCAGTGAAGACCTGCTCGACCTTGCCGAGTCCCGCGTCTTCAAAATCGCCGAAAGCCGCGCCAACAAAGACGAAGGCCCGAAAAACATCGCCGACGTGCTCGATGCCACCGTTGCGCGTATAGAGCAGCTTTTCCAGCAGCCGCACGACGGTGTGACCGGGGTGAACACAGGCTATGACGATCTGAACAAAAAAACTGCCGGTTTACAGCCGTCGGATTTAATTATCGTCGCGGCGCGTCCGTCGATGGGTAAAACGACATTTGCGATGAACCTCGTCGAAAATGCGGCGATGTTGCAGGATAAGCCGGTGCTTATTTTCAGTCTCGAGATGCCCTCGGAGCAGATCATGATGCGTTCTCTGGCATCGCTTTCGCGCGTGGATCAGACCCGCATCCGTACCGGCCAGCTCGACGACGAGGACTGGGCGCGCATCTCCGGCACCATGGGCATTTTGCTGGAAAAACGGAACATCTATATCGATGACTCCTCCGGCCTGACGCCGACGGAAGTGCGCTCCCGCGCGCGCCGCATCGCCCGTGAACACGGCGGCATCGGCCTTATCATGATCGACTACCTTCAGCTGATGCGCGTCCCGTCGCTCTCAGACAACCGTACGCTGGAAATTGCAGAGATTTCCCGCTCGCTCAAGGCGTTAGCTAAAGAGCTGCACGTGCCGGTAGTGGCGCTGTCACAGCTTAACCGCTCCCTGGAACAGCGTGCAGACAAACGCCCGGTCAACTCCGACCTGCGTGAATCCGGCTCCATTGAGCAGGATGCCGACTTAATCATGTTCATCTACCGTGATGAGGTCTATCACGAGAACAGCGACCTGAAAGGGATCGCCGAAATTATTATTGGTAAGCAACGTAACGGCCCCATCGGTACGGTACGTCTGACCTTTAACGGCCAGTGGTCGCGTTTCGACAACTATGCCGGTCCTCAATATGATGATGAGTAATTTCTAAGGAATTCAAATGCAAGCGGCAACTGTTGTTATTAACCGCCGCGCTCTGCGACACAACCTGCAACGTCTGCGTGAACTGGCGCCCGCCAGCAGGCTCGTTGCAGTCGTGAAAGCGAACGCTTACGGACACGGTCTTCTTGAGATCGCGCGAACGCTCCCCGATGCCGACGCCTTTGGCGTCGCCCGTCTCGAAGAAGCTCTCCGCCTGCGCGCAGGCGGCATTACGCAACCGATTCTGCTCCTCGAAGGCTTTTTTGAAGCCTCGGATCTGCCGACCATTGCAGACCAGCAGCTGCACACGGCGGTACACAACGAAGAACAACTGGCCGCGCTGGAAACGGCTGAACTGAGCGAGCCGGTCACCGTCTGGATGAAGCTCGACACGGGCATGCACAGGCTGGGCGTGCGTCCGGAAAACGCGGAGGCGTTTTATCAGCGTTTGTGCCAGTGCAAAAATGTGCGTCAGCCGGTCAATATCGTCAGCCACTTCGCCCGTGCCGATGAGCCCGAATGTGGCGCAACCGAGCAGCAGCTTGATATCTTCAACACCTTCTGCGAAGGCAAGCCGGGAATGCGCTCCATTGCGGCATCCGGCGGCATTCTGCTGTGGCCGCAGTCCCACTTCGACTGGGCGCGTCCGGGGATTATCCTGTATGGCGTTTCCCCGCTTGAGAATAAACCCTGGGGGCCGGACTTAGGCTTTAAGCCGGTGATGTCGCTGGTATCAAAGCTGATTGCCGTGCGGGAGCACAAAGCGGGCGAGCCGGTGGGTTACGGCGGTACCTGGACCAGCGAGCGCGACACGCGGCTTGGCGTGGTGGCGATGGGCTACGGCGACGGCTATCCGCGCGCGGCACCAACGGGCACGCCGGTGCTGGTCAATGGTCGTGAAGTGAAAATTGTCGGCCGCGTGGCGATGGACATGATTTGCGTGGATCTTGGGCCCGGCGCGCAGGATAAAGCGGGCGACGATGCGGTGATGTGGGGTGAAGGTCTGCCCGTTGAACGCATTGCTGAGATTACAAAAGTGAGTGCTTACGAACTTATTACGCGTCTGACGTCGCGGGTGGCGATGAAATACATCGACTGAGCTTTAACGGGATGCGATGTATCCCGCTTCTGTTAACATCCCCTCGATCTTATTCCGCTTCCGGTTTATTGTTGAAAACCCTGCCTCATAATAATCCGGAGAACATCGCGTGTTTCAGAAAGTAGACGCCTACGCCGGCGACCCTATTCTCTCCTTGATGGAGCGTTTCAAAGAAGATCCTCGCAGCGATAAAGTGAACCTCAGCATCGGTCTGTATTACAACGAGGATGGCATCATTCCTCAACTGAAAGCCGTTGCCGAAGCCGAAGCACGTCTTAACGCAACCCCGCACGGTGCTTCGCTTTATTTGCCGATGGAAGGGTTAAACACCTACCGTAATACGATTGCGCCGCTGCTGTTTGGTGCGGACCACGCGGTGCTCGCGCAAAAGCGCGTGGCGACTATCCAGACGCTGGGCGGCTCGGGTGCGCTGAAGGTAGGCGCTGATTTCCTGAAAAAATATTTCCCGGATTCCGGCGTGTGGGTCAGCGACCCGACGTGGGAAAACCACGTGGCCATCTTTGAAGGCGCGGGCTTTAAGGTCGAGACCTATCCGTGGTTCGACAGCGAAACCAATGGCGTGCGCGTCGAAGCGCTGCTGGAAAAACTGAACACCCTGCCGGCGCGCAGCATCGTGCTGCTGCACCCATGCTGCCATAACCCAACGGGTGCGGACCTCACCAATGCCCAGTGGGATGCGGTGATCGAGGTGCTGAAGGCACGTAACCTGATCCCGTTCCTCGACATCGCCTATCAGGGCTTTGGCGCGGGCATGGAAGAAGATGCTTACGCCATCCGCGCCGTTGCCAGCGCCGGGCTGCCAGCGCTGGTCAGCAACTCCTTCTCAAAAATCTTCTCTCTCTACGGCGAGCGCGTTGGCGGTCTGTCCGTGGTGTGTGAAGACGCCGAAGCCGCGGGGCGCGTTCTCGGCCAACTGAAAGCGACGGTCCGCCGTATTTACTCCAGCCCGCCGAACTTTGGTGCGCAGGTGGTGGCGACCGTTCTGGGAGACGAACAGCTGAAAGCCACCTGGCTTGCGGAAGTGGAAGCGATGCGCAAGCGCATTCTGTCGATGCGTCAGGAACTTGTTAACGTGCTGAAAGAGGCGGTGCCGGGGCATAACTTCGACTATCTGCTCAAGCAGCGCGGGATGTTCAGCTATACCGGACTGAGCGCGGCACAGGTCGATCGCCTGCGTGACGAGTTCGGCGTCTACCTGATCGCCAGCGGCCGTATGTGCGTGGCGGGCCTGAATGCCGGCAACGTCCAGCGCGTGGCGCAGGCGTTTGCTGCTGTAATGTAAATGCTCACTAACCCAGCCCTCTCCCCGTGGGAGAGGGCTGGGGTGAGGGCATCAGACCGCATAAACACGTCCCCCGGCACTTTGTGATCGTCTTCTTTTTATTCATCTTTATAAGTAAAAACTCCTTTCCTTCCCCTCCCTCCGGGGTTATGGTCGGATAGATTTTTGACCATCCACTCAAAATATAAAGATAACAAACTGAATATTCAGGGGAAAATATGCGCAAGATCACACTGGCGCTCAGCGCCGCCTGCTTATTGTTCTCGCTTAATAGCGCCGTCGTCGCGCGAGCTTCCGCACCGACGCCGCTTTACACCGGCACCACCGCCGCCATCCTTGCCGAGCAGGCACCCATTCACTGGGTTTCCGTGGCCCAAATCGAAAACAGCCTGATGGGCCGCCCGCCAATGGCCGTGGGCTTCGACATTGACGATACCGTGCTGTTCTCGAGCCCAGGCTTCTGGCGTGGCAAGAAAACGTATTCTCCGGACAGCGAAGCGTATCTGAAGAACCCGGAGTTCTGGGAAAAAATGAATAACGGCTGGGATGAGTTCAGCATTCCGAAAGAGGTGGCCCGCGCGCTGATCGCCATGCACGTTAAGCGCGGCGACAGCATTTACTTTGTCACCGGCCGTAGCCAGACCAAAACGGAGACCGTCTCCAAAACCCTGCAGGACGATTTTCAGATCCCGGCAGCCAGCATGAATCCGGTCATTTTTGCCGGTGATAAAGAGGGACAAAACACCAAAACCCAGTGGCTGGAGCAGAAAAACATCAAAGTGTTCTACGGTGATTCGGATAACGACATTACCGCGGCGCAGGATGTGGGAGCCAGAGCGATCCGGGTGCTGCGTGCCTCTAACTCGACCTATCGACCGCTGCCGATGGCAGGCAAGTTTGGCGAGGAGGTGATTGTTAACTCCGAGTATTAGTTCTTGAGCGGCGGGTTTGATTCTTTTTTGAACAAATCCGCCGCTGCGGGTTTTACCTTTCGCCTTCTTGCTGCACACTTAGAAAGATTCATCTTTCAGAACGGAGCAGCTCATGTGGTATCAACAGACCCTGACCTTAAGCGCTAAACCCCGCGGATTTCACCTTGTGACGGACGAAGTCATCGGGCAACTCCGCGACCTGTCGCGCGTCAAAACGGGTTTACTGCATCTGCTGCTTCAGCACACGTCAGCCTCCCTCACGCTTAATGAAAATTGCGACCCTACCGTCCGGTCTGATATGGAACACCATTTCCTGAAGACGGTTCCGGACAACGCCCCCTACGAGCACGATTATGAAGGCGCAGATGACATGCCTTCGCATATCAAATCTTCTCTGCTGGGCGTATCGCTGATGCTGCCGGTTCATAACGGGCGGCTAATGCTGGGCACGTGGCAAGGGATCTGGCTGGGAGAACATCGCATTCACGGTGGTTCGCGTAAAATTATCGCAACGCTACAAGGGGAATAAAGATGACAATTTCGGAGATACTTCAGTACTGCATGAGCAAGCCTGGCGCGGAACAAAGTGTTCACAGCGACTGGAAAGCCACGCAGATCAAAGTGGGAGACGTGCTGTTTGCGATGGTGAAAGAGGTTGAAGGGCGCCCGGCGGCGTCGCTGAAAACCAGCCCGGAACTGGCGGATCTATTACGTCAGCAGCATGATGATGTGAGGCCGAGCCAGCACCTCAATAAGGCGCACTGGAGTACCGTTTATCTGGACGGCTCGCTGCCCGGCTCGCAAATTTACTATCTGGTGGATGCGTCCTACAAGCAGGCGGTTGAGCTGCTGCCGGAAGCGACCCGACAGCAGCTCTCCGTGTAACAATTACAGCAACGGTTTAAGGAAGCGCGCGGTGTGCGAGGCTTCGCACTCTGCAACGGTCTCTGGCGTACCGGAGACGAGGATTTCACCCCCGCCGCTGCCGCCTTCCGGGCCGAGATCGACAATCCAGTCCGCGGTTTTAATCACGTCCAGATTATGTTCGATGACCACAATCGTGTTGCCCTGATCGCGCAGCTGATGCAGCACCTCAAGCAACTGCTGGATATCTGCAAAGTGCAGGCCGGTGGTCGGCTCATCCAGAATGTAGAGCGTCTGGCCGGTACCACGCTTGGACAGCTCGCGCGCCAGCTTCACGCGCTGCGCCTCACCGCCGGACAGGGTTGTTGCTGACTGCCCCAGGCGAATGTAGGTCAGGCCTACGTCCATCAGCGTCTGCAGCTTACGCGCCAGCGCAGGGACGGCGTCAAAGAACTCACGCGCCTCTTCGATGGTCATGTCCAGCACTTCGTGGATGGTCTTGCCTTTGTACTTAATCTCCAGCGTTTCGCGGTTATAGCGCTTGCCTTTGCACTGGTCGCACGGCACGTAGATATCCGGCAGGAAGTGCATCTCAACCTTGATCACGCCGTCGCCTTGGCACGCTTCACAGCGGCCGCCGCGCACGTTAAAGCTGAAACGTCCTGGCGTATACCCGCGCGAACGCGCTTCCGGTACGCCAGCGAAGAGTTCACGTACGGGCGTGAAGACGCCGGTATAGGTCGCCGGGTTGGAACGCGGCGTACGGCCAATCGGGCTCTGGTCGATGTCGATAACCTTGTCGAAATGCTCCAGCCCCTGAATATCGCGGTAGGGTGCAGGCTCGGCCAGCGTCGCGCCGTTCAGCGCCGTCTGCGCAATCGGGAACAGCGTATCGTTGATCAGCGTCGATTTACCGGAACCGGACACGCCGGTAATGCAGGTAAACAGGCCAACCGGCAGCGTCAGGGTGACGTCCTTCAGGTTGTTGCCGCGCGCCCCTGTGAGCTTCAGCACTTTTTCCGGGTTCGCCGCGACGCGCTGTTTTGGCACTTCAATTTTGCGCTTGCCGCTCATGTACTGGCCGGTCAGCGACTCGGGCACCGCCATAATGTCCTTCAGCGTACCTTCCGCCACCACCTGGCCGCCGTGCACGCCCGCGCCCGGGCCGATGTCGATCACGTGGTCTGCGGCGCGAATTGCGTCTTCGTCGTGCTCCACCACGATTACCGTGTTGCCGAGATTGCGCAGGTGGATCAGCGTGCCGAGCAGACGCTCGTTGTCGCGCTGGTGCAGGCCGATGGACGGTTCATCCAGCACGTACATCACGCCGACTAAGCCCGCGCCAATCTGGCTCGCCAGACGGATACGCTGGGCTTCACCGCCGGAGAGCGTTTCTGCCGAGCGGGAAAGCGTCAGGTAGTTCAGGCCAACGTTCACGAGGAATTTGAGGCGATCGCCGATCTCTTTCAGCACTTTTTCGGCGATTTTCGCACGCTGGCCGGAAAGCTTCAGGTTGTTGAAGAAGTCCATTGCGTGGCCGATGCTCATGTCTGAGATGGTCGGCAGCGCCGTGTTTTCCACAAACACGTGGCGCGCTTCGCGACGCAGACGCGTGCCCTCGCAGGTGGCGCAGGAGCGGTTGCTGATGAACTTCGCCAGCTCCTCGCGCACCGCGCTGGATTCGGTCTCTTTGTAGCGGCGCTCCATATTGTGCAGCACCCCTTCGAACGGGTGGCGACGCACGGAGGTATCGCCGCGATCGTTCATGTATTTGAATTCGATGTTCTCTTTGCCGGAACCGAACAGGATCACTTTGTGCACGTTCGGGCTCAGGCTCGCCCACGGCGCTTCAACGTCGAATTTGTAGTGCTCCGCCAGCGACTTCAGCATCTGGAAGTAGTAGAAGTTACGCTTATCCCAGCCGCGAATCGCACCGCCCGCGAGCGACAGCTCGGGGTTCTGGATCACGCGATCTGGATCGAAATACTGCTGCACGCCCAGACCGTCACAGGTCGGGCACGCGCCCGCCGGGTTGTTGAACGAGAACAGGCGCGGTTCCAGCTCGCGCATGCTGTAGCCGCAAATCGGGCAGGCGAAGTTGGCGGAGAAGAGCAGCTCTTCCGCTTTCGGGTCGTCCATGTCGGAGACCACGGCCGTGCCGCCAGAGAGTTCCAGCGCGGTTTCAAAGGATTCAGCCAGACGCGTGGCAAGATCGTCACGCACCTTAAAGCGGTCAATCACCACTTCGATGGTGTGTTTCTTTTGCAGCTCAAGCTTTGGCGGATCGGACAGGTCACACACTTCGCCGTCGATACGGGCGCGGATATAGCCCTGGCTTGCCAGGTTCTCCAGCGTTTTGGTGTGCTCGCCTTTACGCTCTTTGATTATCGGTGCCAGCAGCATCAGGCGTTTGCCTTCCGGCTGCGACAGCACGTTATCCACCATCTGGCTCACGGTCTGTGCCGCCAGCGGGACATCGTGGTCCGGGCAGCGCGGCTCACCCACGCGGGCATACAGCAGACGCAGGTAGTCATGGATTTCGGTAATGGTACCGACCGTTGAACGCGGGTTATGCGAGGTAGACTTCTGCTCAATAGAGATAGCAGGCGATAACCCTTCAATATGATCGACATCCGGTTTTTCCATCAGCGACAGGAACTGACGCGCGTACGCGGAGAGTGATTCGACGTAACGACGCTGTCCTTCGGCATACAAAGTGTCGAAAGCCAGTGAGGATTTGCCAGACCCCGAAAGCCCGGTCACGACGATGAGTTTGTCGCGAGGGATTATGAGGTTGATATTCTTGAGATTATGGGTGCGGGCGCCCCGAACTTCGATCTTATCCATTCACCTTTCCCGGTTGGAACACGGATTGCCTGGTTTGTTTGAAGGACAAACGGCTGTCAGAAACGGCTAATTATGACACAATTTGACCTGTTTGAATATACAGTATTGGAATGCATTTTCTGATTCGCTGTGTAACAATGTCGAGTTCGCGGGAGATTTCTGAACCGACCACGCAACTATGCAAATTGCCGCGTGGAAATGGTACACTCGCGCGTTTACACTATTAAGAAACGTATTCAGGAGACACGAACATGGCCAGCAGAGGCGTAAACAAGGTGATTCTCGTCGGTAATCTGGGCCAGGACCCGGAAGTACGCTACATGCCGAGTGGTGGCGCAGTTGCCAACATTACGCTGGCTACTTCCGAATCCTGGCGTGATAAAGCGACCGGTGAAATGAAAGAGCAGACCGAATGGCACCGCGTTGTGCTGTTTGGCAAACTGGCCGAAGTAGCCGGTGAGTATCTGCGTAAAGGTTCTCAGGTCTATATCGAAGGCCAGCTGCGTACCCGCAAATGGACCGACCAATCCGGTCAGGAAAAATACACCACGGAAGTGGTGGTGAACGTGGGCGGCACCATGCAAATGCTGGGTGGCCGTCAGGGCGGTGGCGCACCGGCAGGTGGCGGTCAGAACCAGCAGCAGGGTGGTTGGGGTCAGCCTCAGCAGCCGCAGGGCGGCAACCAGTTCAGCGGCGGCGCGCAGTCTCGTCCGCAGCAGCAGTCTGCTCCTGCTCCGTCTAACGAACCGCCAATGGACTTCGACGACGATATCCCGTTCTGATCAACGGATGCTAAAACAAAAAACCCAGACATCGTCTGGGTTTTTTTATTGCTGAAGGGATCAGGTAATCACCATCGGCCAGTCTGGTGGGGTGTGGTTCATCGCCTCAACCATCACCACTTTTATATTTTCCCAGACCGCGGCCATATCCAGCAGGGTAATGCCCAGCAGGCCCGTTGCGAACCAGCAGGCCGCGCCAAGCCCTAACAGGGTACTTATGACGGCAAGACCCGCGTAGTCGGATTTACGAAACTGAATGTTCAGCGTGCTGGCTAAAAACATCAAAACCGCGCTCAACAAGGGCCAGCGCAGGAGAACCATGCTGGTAGTAATGGTTGCCATAAAACCCATCCTCTACAAAACAGACGAACTGAATGAAACAGTGTTTCTCGTTACACAATATGTGTGAACTATATCACATTTGTTGATTTATTCGCCAGTACCAGCGTAGCCAAAAAAGGGGATTTTATTACCCGGAAAAAAGAGCATGCGGTTCGGGACCGCCTTCGGACAGGGGGGAGGCGGATACACAACGCGCTGAGGTAATCCCGTCGGGTAAGTGGGGAAGAGCATCTGGAGGCAGAGAGACGGCCAGCCGTGCCGTTTTTAGGGGGCGCATTATTTTCTGATAATATTGTGGTGATGTCTGATTATTTATAAAACAACGAACAAAATATACCCGCAGAAATAGGATAAAACGTCACGTTGGTGTTGTACTTTTTTCATGCCGCCAGAAGTTTTGCTTAATCAGCGATCCTCTGTTGTGTTCTCTTCAAACCTCCCGTACGCGATGGATAATTATTTTCCTTAATTAAAACGGAACGAATACTTACAGTTTAGCTTACGGGAAAATATTATCGTCATAACGAAATTTAAGATTTTTAATACTAAAAGTCAGTTGCTAACTTCGCATGATTCATGCAACGTAATCACCTGTTTAACAAAGCATCCGGCCTTCATTACTACAGGCGTACAACATGCAGGGATATAGGGCGGGAAATGAATCGTAGCGCGCGGCGCAAAATGCTCAGAGTGGTAGGGATCATCATGGTAGTTCTGCTGCCGGTGATGCTTGCTCTATGGTTTGCCCAGCTACGAGCCGAGTCGGAAACGAGCGCTCAGCTACGGACATTTGCTGAACTGGCTTTAGACAAAACAGAACTGGTAATTCAACAAGTTGAACTGGCCAGGGGCGAGGCAGAAAAATATCAGGGTGAACGTTGTACGCCGGAACATCGTCAATATATGTTGAACGTTGTTCGTGGCCGCCTGTTTGTCGCCGATTTAATTTATGCTGAAGGTCAGAATTTTCTTTGTTCGACCGTTTTTACACCGGATCAACCCTACGTCATTCCGGTCGCTAATTACACGCGTAAACCTGACGTTGCTATCTATTATTTTCGCGATACGCCATTTTATACTGGCTATAAAATGACATATATGCAGCGCGGAAATTATGTCGTGGTTGTCAATCCGCTTTCTTACAGTGAAGTGATGTCTACCGATCATTCCCTCGCATGGGGGGTATACGACACGGTAACTAATGCCTTCTTTTCCGTCAGCCAGAAAGCCAATGCGACTTTATTAAATTCGATGATTCGGGATAAGGAATCGGTATTTCAAAAAGATAACCGTTTCTATACCGTCGTGAAATCGACAAATCGGCCTATTGCCGCCATCGTGTCGACGTCAGATAAACGTTTTTATGAAACGCTCTATCACCAGGCGACGTTGACGCTACCGCTGGGAATGATCTGCAGCATTATTATTTTGCTGGTGTGGTCCCGCACCCATCGTGAGCTTAATTCGCCGGGGCGCTTACTGCACCGGGCGCTGAACAAGCGCCAGCTTTGTGTGCACTATCAGCCGATTATTGATATCAAGAACAACCAGTGTGTGGGGGCAGAGGCGCTGTTGCGCTGGCCTGGTTTCAATGGGCAGGTAATGAGCCCGGCTGAGTTTATTCCGCTTGCGGAAAAAGAGGGAATGAGCGAGCGGATCACGGATTATGTCGTTGAGGAGGTGTTCAGCGATCTGGGCCATTTCCTGGCGGCGCATCCGCATCTCTATATTTCGATCAACCTGTCGGCCACGGACTTCCACTCCTCGCGGCTGATCGCCATGATTTCTGACAAGGCCCGGCACTACGCCGTACGCGCCCAGCAAATTAAAATCGAAGTGACGGAACGCGGCTTTATCGATGTGCCAAAAACCACGCCGGTGATTCAGGCCTTCCGTCAGGCGGGCTATGAAGTGGCGATCGATGATTTCGGGACCGGTTATTCCAACCTGCACAACCTCTACTCGTTGAACGTGGATATTCTGAAAATCGATAAATCGTTTATCGACACCTTAACCACCAACAGTACCAGCCACCTGATCGCCGAGCATATTATCGAGATGGCGCAAAGCCTGCGGCTTAAAACCATTGCGGAAGGGGTTGAGACGGCTGAGCAGGTGAGTTGGCTGTTGAAGCGCGGCGTTGAGTTCTGTCAGGGATGGCACTTCGCGAAAGCGATGCCGCCCCAGGAGTTTATGACCTGGCAGCAGCAACCTTTGCACTGATATGCATTAATTCAACTGGTGGCGATAATCGCTCGGCGTACGGTCAAACTCGCGGCGAAACACGCGGGAAAAGGTTTGTTGCGAGACATAGCCAAGATCCATCGCGATATCAAAAATCGGCCGCTGCGTTGAGCGTAACGCCTGCGCCGCCAGCAGGAGCCTGCGCTGACGAATGTACTCCCCCAGCGTCTGGTGCATGACCGTGCGGAACATTCTCTGTAAATACCATTTCGAATAGCCCGATTTTTTTGCGACCACATCAATGTTCAACGGTTGGTCGATATGATCGTCAATCCATTCAATAAGTGTCTGAATAATTTGCTGATGCGACATAAGGTTGCCCCTCTGTAGATACAACTTTCTCGGTTGATTCGTCGTTTTCTCTGCGGGGGAGTATAATTCCTCAAGTTAACTTGAGGTAAAGAGGTTTTATGGAAAAGAGATTGCCGCGCATTAAAGCGCTTTTAACCCCCGGCGAAGTGGCAAAGCGAAGCGGCGTTGCGGTATCGGCGCTCCACTTCTATGAAAGCAAAGGGTTAATTAAAAGCATCCGTAACGGCGGAAACCAGCGCCGCTATACCCGTGACGTGCTCCGCTACGTGGCGATTATCAAAATTGCGCAACGCATCGGCATTCCCCTGGCGACGATCGGTGAGGCATTCGGCGTGTTGCCGGAAGGGCATACGCTTAGCCCGAAAGAGTGGAAAGAGCTTTCGTCCCAGTGGCGTGAAGAGCTGGACAGGCGTATCCACACGCTGGTGGCGCTGCGTGACGAGCTGGACGGCTGTATCGGCTGCGGCTGCCTGTCCCGTAGCGACTGCCCGCTACGTAACCCTGGCGACAGGCTGGGCGAGCAGGGGACCGGGGCGCGACTGCTGGAGGAGGATTAAGTTCTTGCGGCAAAAAGCATAATAAAGAACTAAAGCGCCACTAAGGGCGCTTTAGTTTTTCCCGGTCTTTGTCTTTCTCTCTATCCCGCTGGTTCACGGGAGGGTTTCCCCCGACATCAGCACCCCTCGTGTCGAGCTGGTTGGGGAGGTTCCGGATTGTGCCGACACTTTAATTCTATGCAAGACCCGTTTTTTCGCCAGCCGCGCTAGCCGTTTTTTAGACGAAATTTTTTCGCGGTGTTGTTCGATTTTCTATAGTTAAAAAGTATGAATAACAGGAGAAAATCATGCTCACGGTACATCACCTTAACCAGTCGCGCTCTCACCGCGTGATCTGGGCGCTGGAAGAGCTCGCCCTGCCTTATGAGATTGTTCACTACCAGCGCGAAAAGAACATGCTGGCACCCGAGTCCCTCAAAAAGGTGCATCCGTTGGGCAAATCGCCGGTCATTGAAGATAACGGGCTGATCCTTGCGGAGTCAGGCGCCATTCTGGAGTATCTGCAGGAAACCTATGATGCCGAATCGCGGCTGAAGCCTTTAGACCCCGCGCATAAGGTGCAATACCGCTTCTGGCTGCATTACGCAGAAGGGTCGCTGATGCCGCTGCTGCTCATGAAGCTGGTCTTCAGCAGCCTGGGCAAGCCGCCCGTGCCGTTTGGCATCCGAACGCTGGGCAAGGCGCTGGGACAGGGGGTACAGAAAGCGTATCTCAACCCCCAGCTGGAGACCCATGCGCGCTTTATTGACTCACATCTTGCTAAAAACAGCTGGTTTGCCGGAGAGACGTTAAGCATGGCCGACATTCAGATGAGCTTCCCCCTCTTTGCCCTGCTGGCGCGCGGCGGCATTGCTAATCTGCCGCATATTCAGGCATGGAAGCAAAAAGTGGAAACTAGTCCTGGCTGGCAAAGAACCCTGCAACAAGGTGGCCCGTTAACGATCCCGGGCGAGGATTGAAATGTAAACAAATTGCGCATAGACGATAACGTTTGCGCATCCTCTGTTTATTTCTTCATCGTCATAAGTGAATTTTAGCGAAAAACGACAAAGTTCAGTTGAAAAGGGCGGGTATTAGGCTGGATAATCGTTTGCCTTAATTTGACCACCCGTTTTATAAGCGCGGAGCTAAACGTTTGCTTTTTTTGTGACGCCCTTTCGTCGCAAACGCAACACACGGATTTGACGTTTTAGCTGGCAGCGGTGTCTCCACCACGCTTATGGACGTTCTATAAAAACTCTCAGGGGATGTTTTCTATGTCTACGCCATCTGCGCGTACCGGCGGTTCACTTGACGCCATGTTTAAAATTTCGGCTCGTGGCAGCACCGTGCGCCAGGAAGTCGTTGCCGGTCTGACCACGTTTCTGGCGATGGTTTACTCCGTCATCGTGGTGCCGGGCATGCTGGGCAAGGCGGGCTTCCCGCCTGCGGCTGTCTTTGTCGCCACCTGCCTGGTGGCCGGCGTGGGCTCCATCGTAATGGGCCTGTGGGCGAACCTGCCGCTGGCGATTGGTTGCGCTATCTCTTTGACCGCCTTTACCGCGTTCAGTCTGGTGCTGGGCCAGCAGATCAGCGTACCGGTTGCCCTCGGCGCCGTGTTCCTGATGGGCGTACTGTTTACCGTTATTTCTGCCACCGGCATCCGTAGCTGGATTTTGCGCAACCTGCCGCAGGGCGTGGCGCACGGCACCGGTATCGGTATCGGCCTGTTCCTGCTGCTGATCGCTGCCAACGGCGTGGGTCTGGTCATCAAGAACCCGCTGGACGGCCTGCCGGTAGCGCTCGGTCATTTCGCGAGCTTCCCGGTCATTATGTCGCTCATCGGTCTGGCGGTGATTATCGGCCTGGAAAAACTGAAGGTGCCGGGCGGCATTTTGCTGACCATTATTGGCATTTCCATCGTCGGCCTGATTTTCGATCCGACCGTTCACTTCTCCGGTATTTTCGCCATGCCGTCTCTGAGCGATGACAAAGGCAACTCCCTGATCGGCAGCCTGGATATCGTCGGTGCGCTGAACCCGGTGATCCTGCCAAGCGTGCTGGCGCTGGTGATGACCGCGGTATTTGACGCCACCGGTACCATTCGCGCGGTGGCCGGTCAGGCCAACCTGCTGGATAAAGACGGTCAGATTATTGATGGCGGCAAAGCGCTGACCACCGACTCCCTGAGCAGCGTCTTCTCTGGTCTGGTGGGTGCGGCGCCTGCGGCGGTGTATATCGAATCTGCAGCGGGTACGGCGGCAGGCGGTAAAACCGGCCTGACGGCCATCACCGTTGGCGTGCTGTTCCTGCTGATCCTGTTCCTCTCTCCGCTCTCCTACCTGGTGCCTGCGTATGCGACCGCGCCAGCGCTGATGTACGTCGGCCTGCTGATGCTGAGCAACGTGGCGAAAATCGATTTTGCGGACTTCGTGGATGCGATGTCCGGCCTGATTACCGCAGTGTTTATCGTCCTGACCTGTAACATCGTGACCGGCATCATGATCGGCTTCGCCTCGCTGGTGATTGGTCGTCTGGTTTCCGGAGAGTGGCGCAAGCTGAACATCGGCACCGTGGTGATCGCCGTTGCGTTGGTCGCCTTCTACGCGGGCGGCTGGGCAATCTAAATTATCCATTGATGCGAAAACGGGTGGCTCAGGCCGCCCGTTTTTATTTTCAGGACTCATCCCGTTGCCTTTTGCGTTACTCTGGAGAGGATAGAATAAGAGGCACGACGCCTCAGGTTTGGCTTAAAAAGAAACACAGCAAACAGGGAACGCATGGAAATCTTCTTCACAATACTCATCATGACCCTTGTGGTCTCACTATCCGGGGTGGTTACACGCGTACTGCCCTTCCAGGTCCCCCTGCCTTTAATGCAAATAGCCATCGGCGCGCTGCTGGCGTGGCCGACGTTCGGTCTGCACGTGGAGTTCGATCCGGAACTGTTCCTCGTGCTGTTTATCCCGCCGCTGCTGTTTGCTGATGGGTGGAAAACGCCGACGCGCGAATTTCTTGAGCACGGGCGAGAGATCTTCGGCCTGGCGCTGGCGCTGGTGGTCGTTACCGTGGTCGGGATTGGTTTCCTGATCTACTGGGCCGTACCGGGTATCCCGTTAATTCCCGCCTTTGCGCTGGCCGCCGTGCTGTCGCCGACCGACGCCGTGGCCCTTTCCGGCATTGTGGGTGAAGGGCGCATTCCGAAGAAAATAATGGGCATTTTGCAGGGCGAGGCGTTGATGAACGACGCTTCCGGCCTGGTGGCCCTGAAGTTTGCCGTGGCGGTAGCCATGGGCACCATGGTCTTTACCATTGGTGGCGCGACCCTGGAATTCTTCAAGGTGGCGATTGGCGGTATTCTCGCGGGCTTCGTGGTGAGCTGGCTATATGGTCGTTCGCTGCGCTTCCTCAGCCGCTGGGGCGGCGATGAACCGGCGACGCAAATCGTTCTGCTGTTCCTGCTGCCGTTTGCCTCTTACCTTATCGCTGAACATATCGGCGTCTCGGGCATTCTGGCGGCGGTAGCGGCGGGGATGACCATCACCCGTTCCGGCGTGATGCGCCGCGCGCCGCTGGCGATGCGCCTGCGCGCCAACAGCACCTGGGCGATGCTGGAGTTTGTCTTTAACGGCATGGTCTTCCTGCTGCTGGGCCTGCAGCTGCCGGGCATCATGGAATCCTCGCTGATCGCGGCGGAGGCGGATCCAAACGTTGAAGTCTGGATGCTGTTTACCGATATCGTGCTGATCTACATGGCATTAATGCTGGTGCGTTTCGGCTGGCTGTGGACGATGAAAAAATTCAGCATGCGCTTCCTGACCAAAAAGCCGATGGAGTTCGGCTCCTGGACCACGCGCGAGCTGCTGATTGCCTCCTTCGCGGGCGTACGCGGGGCGATAACCCTCGCCGGTGTGCTCTCTATTCCGCTGCTGCTGCCGACGGGCGACGTCTTCCCGGCGCGCTACGAGCTGGTGTTCCTGGCGGCGGGCGTGATTCTCTTCTCGCTGTTTGTCGGCGTGATTATGCTGCCGATTTTACTCCAGCACATTGATGCCGGTGACTCGACCCAACAGCACAAAGAGGAGCGGATAGCCCGCGCGGCGACGGCGGAAGTGGCGATAGTGGCCATTGAGAAGATGGAGGAGCGTCTGGCTGCCGATGCCGAAGAGAACATTGATAATCAGTTGCTGAAAGAAGTCAGTTCACGCGTGATTGGTAATTTGCGCCGTCGTGCTGACGGACGTAACGACGTGGAAAGCTCGCTGCAGGAAGAGAACCTCGAGCGTCGTTTCCGCCTTGCGGCGCTGCGCTCCGAGCGTGCCGAGCTGTATCACCTGCGCGCGACGCGTCAGATCAGCAACGAGACGCTGCAAAAGCTGCTGCACGATCTGGACCTGTTAGAAGCGCTGTTAATAGAGAATCAGTAGCGCGTTGTTGCCCGGTGGCGCTGCGCTTACCGGGCCTACATTCGAACCGTCGGCCGGGTAAGGCGAAGCCGCCATCCGGCACTATTCAGACCGCACCCAAAACCCCTCACAACATTGCAGCCACGCCTGTGCGCTGTGCGAGAGATACACCCCTTCACGCCAGATCATCCCCAACTGCCAGTGCAGGTCACTCTCCAGCGGGATCCAGCGCAGCGTGTTTTTATCCAGCCGCTCGCAGATCGGCTGCGGCAGAATGGCAATTCCCACGCCCGCCTGCACCATTGCCGCCAGGAAATCCCACTGGCCGCTGCGCACCGCAATGCGCGGCTTCACGTTATGGTGGTTAAACAGGGTCATTAGCTGGCGGCTTAAGGCGAAGTCTTCGTTGTAGATCAGCAGCGGGTGTTCGCCGAGCAGATCGGGCTTCACTGAGTCTATCTTCAGCCAGTCGCCGGAGCGGGGCACCAGCACGCACAGCGGATGGCTGAACAGCGGCAGCGTTGCCAGCCCGCTCTCTTCCTCCACGGGAAGGGCCGTCATCGCCACGTCCAGCTCGCCGTTGATCACCGCCTGCTGCACGGTCAGGCCGCCAAATTCAGAAATTTTGAGCTCAACGCCAGGGTAGCGCTGACGGAACAGGCTTATCGGCCCGGCCATCATCATGCCAACCATCGGCGGAATGCCGAGCCGCAGCAGACCTTTCGTCAGGTGGTTGATGTCCGCAAGCTCGGCCTCAAGCTGGCGAAACTCCGCCAGGATCGCCAGCCCGCGCTCGAACACCACGCGTCCGGTATCGGTCAGCAGCAGCTTGCGTCCGTCGCGGATCAGCAGGGTGCAGTTCAGCTCGTCTTCGAGGTTTTTCAGCATTTTGCTGATGGTTGGCTGGGTAACGAACAACTTCTCCGCTGCGCGGGTAAAACTTTGCTGGCGAACCACCTCGACAAAATAGCGCAGCGTTCTTATGTCCATGATTATTCCTCGAAACTATACCTTCGATGATTTTAATTCATTTCAGTCGATGACGTACGCTCACTATACTGGCGCCTCGTCTCATTTCTGAGGAAAACCCCCATGGCCGTGGCGTTAAGCCGTGTTACGCCTGCCGTTGTGCAACGACTCCAGGTACCAGTTCAGGTACTGCTCTACGCGGGACTGTTTGTTTTTGCGGAATACCTTGTCGACTGGCTGCACCTGCCTTTACCCGCCAACCTGGTGGGGATGGTGCTGATGCTGGTGCTGATCCTCTGCCGCGCGTTGCCCCTCAACTGGGTGCGCGCCGGCGCGCGCTGGCTGCTGGCGGAGATGCTGCTGTTCTTTGTTCCGGCCGTGGTGGCGGTGGTGAACTATGCGCAGCTGCTGATGGTCGACGGCTGGCGCATCTTCGCGGTTATTGCCCTGAGCACGCTGATGGTGCTGGGAGCCACCGCCTGGGTGGTGGATAAGGTGTACCGGTTCGAAATCAGCAGGCAAAAGCATGACTAACTTTCAGATAAGCGTGCTGTGCCTGATCGTGACGGTCGCCATCTACTTTGCCAACAAGCGCCTGTATCGCCGCTTTCGCACGCTGCCGCTGATGCCGCTGGTCTTCACGCCGATCCTGCTGGTGCTGATGCTGGTCTTCGGCCATATCTCCTGGCAGAACTACATTGGTGAATCCCACTGGCTGCTGTGGCTGCTCGGCCCGGCGACTATCGCCTTTGCGGTACCGGTGTATGACAACCTGGCCATTATCAAACGCCACTGGATGTCGCTCAGCGCGGGCGTCGTCACCGCGACGGTGGTGGCGGTTTGTAGCTCCGTCTGGCTGGCGCGGCTGTTTACCCTCTCCGATGAAATTCAGCGCAGCCTGGCCGTGCGCTCGGTGACCACGCCGTTTGCGCTGGCGGCCGCCAAACCGCTCGGCGGGCAGCCGGATCTGGTGGCGCTGTTTGTGGTCGTCACCGGCGTATTCGGCATGGCGGTGGGGGATGTGCTGTTTCTGCGGCTGTCCATTCGGGAAGGGATGGCGAAAGGAGCAGGGTTTGGCGCGGCATCTCATGGGGCAGGCACGGCGCGTTCGTATGAGCAGGGTCAGCAGGAAGGGGTCGTTGCAAGCCTGGTGATGATGCTCTCGGGCGTAACGATGGTGCTGATTGCGCCGCTGGTGGCGTGGGTGATGTTTTAAGCTCCCCGGCCAGAGCAACCGGGGAGAAAGGCTTAGTGTGCGCGGCCCTGCTCAACGCCGAGGCCGGTTTGTGAGCGGATAAACTGGGCGCGGAATTTCTCACGCTCCAGGTTACCCTCCGGCGAGTTGTCGGTAGCCGAGAAGACCCAGATACCGATAAACGCCACGGCAATGGAGAACAGCGCCGGGTACTCGTACGGGAAGATAGCGCTTTCGTGACCGAGGATCTGCACCCAGATGGTCGGGCCGAGGATCATCAGAATTACCGCTGTCAGCAGGCCGAGCCAGCCGCCTATCATCGCCCCACGGGTGGTCAGTTTGGACCAGTACATGGAGAGCAGAATGATTGGGAAGTTACAGCTTGCCGCAATTGAGAAGGCCAGTCCCACCATAAAGGCGATGTTCTGCTTCTCAAACAGGATCCCCAGCAGAATAGCGACCACGCCCAGCACCAGCACGGTGATTTTGGAAACCTTCAGCTCGTCGCGCTCGCTCGCGCCTTTACGGAAGACGTTGGCGTAGAGGTCGTGCGATACCGCAGACGCGCCCGCCAGCGTCAGCCCGGCGACCACCGCAAGGATGGTGGCGAAGGCCACGGCGGAGATAAAGCCGAGGAACAGGTTGCCGCCCACCGCGTCGGCCAGGTGCACCGCCGCCATGTTGTTACCGCCAATCAGCGCGCCCGCCGCGTCTTTAAACGCCGGGTTCGCGCCCACCAGCATGATCGCGCCGAAGCCGATGATAAAGGTCAGGATGTAGAAGTAACCCATAAAGCCGGTGGCGTAGAAGACGCTCTTACGCGCTTCACGCGCGTCTGACACCGTGAAGAAACGCATCAGAATGTGCGGCAGGCCAGCGGTACCAAACATCAGGCCGAGACCAAGAGAGAGCGCGGAGATCGGATCTTTCACCAGCCCGCCCGGGCTCATGATCGCTTCTCCTTTCGGGTGGACAGCCATCGCTTCGGTGAACAGGTTATTGAAGCTGAAGCCGACGTGCTTCATCACCATAAAGGCCATAAAGCTCGCGCCGAACAGCAGCAGTACGGCTTTGATGATCTGCACCCAGGTGGTGGCCAGCATGCCGCCGAACAGAACGTACATCACCATCAGCACGCCCACCAGCACCACCGCGACGTGGTAGTTCAGGCCAAACAGCAGTTCGATAAGCTTGCCCGCGCCCACCATCTGGGCGATCAGATACAGCGCCACCACCACCAGCGAGCCGCAGGCGGAGAGGGTACGAATCGGCCCCTGCTTCAGGCGATAGGATGCCACGTCAGCGAAGGTGTAACGTCCCAGGTTGCGCAAGCGTTCGGCAATCAGGAACAGAATGATCGGCCAGCCGACGAGGAAGCCGAGGGAGTAGATCAGGCCGTCATAGCCGGAGGTGTACACCAGCGCGGAGATCCCGAGGAACGAGGCGGCGGACATAAAGTCACCCGCAATCGCCAGCCCGTTCTGGAAGCCGGTAATGTTGCCGCCCGCAGTGTAGTAATCGTTACGGGAGCGAACGCGTTTCGACGCCCAGTACGTAATGTACAGCGTCAGCACCACGAAAATCAGGAACATGATAATCGCCTGCCAGTTTGTGGGCTGGCGCTGTACCTCGCCGGTAATGGCATCCGCCGCGTGGGCGGCAAAGGGAAGTGTGGCCGCAAGCGCCGTCAGGACTCGCTTCATGATGCTTTTACCTCTTGCAGTACCGCTTTATTAAGACGATCGAACTCACCGTTCGCACGCCAGACGTAGACGCCGGTCAGCACAAATGAAATCACGATCACGCCAATGCCAATGGGGATACCGCGCGTCACGCTGGTGCCCTCATGTAACGGGGTGCCCAGCCAGTGCGGCGCAAAGGCGATCAGCAGAATAAAGCCGACATAGATAATCAGCATGATGATGGAAAGGGTGAAGGCAAACCGTTGCCGCTTATCGACGAGCTCCCTGTAGTGCGCACTATTCTCTATCTGCTGACAAATATCGTTATTCATCACAGAAATCTCCAGAGGTAAGGTTGGTTTGTTTTATCCCCTCTCCCCTATGGGGAGAGGGTGAGGGGAGAGGGAGAAAACACTAGGATGGCATTGCGATGGCCTGCTTCTCTTCGAGCAGTTTGTCCACCACGCCAGGATCGGCAAGCGTTGAGGTATCGCCGAGGTTGCTGGTATCGCCTGCCGCGATTTTGCGCAGGATACGGCGCATAATCTTGCCGGAACGGGTTTTCGGCAGCGAGTCTGTCCAGTGCAGTACGTCCGGCGTAGCAAGCGGGCCAATCTCTTTACGTACCCAGTTGCGCACCTCGGTATACAGCTCCGGCGACGGCTCTTCGCCGTGGTTCAGGGTGACGTAGGCGTAGATCGCCTGGCCCTTGATGTTGTGAGGAATGCCGACCACCGCCGCTTCGGCAATCTTCGGATGCGACACCAGCGCGGACTCAATCTCTGCCGTACCCAGACGGTGGCCGGAAACGTTCAGCACGTCGTCCACGCGTCCGGTGATCCAGTAATAACCGTCTTCATCCCGGCGCGCGCCGTCGCCGCTGAAGTACATGTTTTTAAAGGTCGAGAAGTAGGTCTGCTCGAAGCGCTCGTGATCGCCAAACAGCGTGCGCGCCTGGCCCGGCCAGGAGTCTGTGATCACCAGGTTACCCTCGGTAGCGCCTTCCTGCGGATTACCTTCGTTATCCACCAGCGCAGGCTGCACGCCGAAGAACGGACGGGTTGCCGAGCCGGCCTTCAGCTGCGTCGCGCCCGGCATTGGGGTGATCATGAAGCCGCCGGTTTCGGTCTGCCACCAGGTGTCCATCACCGGGCACTTCTCGTTACCGATTTTCTTCCAGTACCACTCCCAGGCTTCCGGGTTGATGGGCTCGCCCACGGAGCCGAGGATGCGCAATGAGGAGCGGTCGGTGCCCTCGATGGCCTTATCGCCTTCCGCCATTAACGCGCGGATCGCCGTTGGCGCGGTGTAAAGAATGTTGACCTGGTGCTTATCGACCACCTGACACATGCGCGCCGGGGTCGGCCAGTTCGGTACGCCCTCAAACATCAGCGTCGTTGCGCCGCAGGCCAGCGGGCCGTACAGCAGGTAGCTGTGTCCGGTGACCCAGCCCACGTCGGCGGTACACCAGTAGATGTCGCCCGGATGGTAGTCGAAGACGTATTTGAAGGTGGTGGCCGCATACACCAGATAGCCGCCGGTGGTGTGCAGTACGCCTTTCGGTTTACCGGTTGAGCCGGAGGTGTAAAGAATAAACAGCGGATCTTCCGCATTCATCTCTTCCGGCTGATGCTGGTCGCTCGCTTTTTCAATCAGGTCGCTCCACCACAGGTCACGCCCCTCGTGCCAGTCGATCTTGCCGCCGGTACGCTTGAGGACAATGACGTTATTGATGGATTTTACGTTCGGGTTTTTCAGCGCTTCATCGACGTTTTTCTTCAGCGGAATACCGCGCCCGGCGCGTACGCCCTCGTCGGCGGTGATCACCAGCTTCGAGTTCGAGTCAACGATGCGCCCGGCAACCGCTTCAGGGGAGAAGCCGCCGAAGATGACGGAGTGGATCGCGCCGATACGCGCGCAGGCGAGCATAGCTACCGCCGCTTCCGGCACCATCGGCATGTAGATCGCCACCACGTCGCCTTTTTTAATCCCCTGGTCCAGCAGCACGTTAGCGAAGCGGCAGACGTCGCGGTGCAGCTCTTTATAAGAGATATGTTTGCTCTGAGAGGCATCGTCGCCTTCCCAGATAATGGCCGTTTCGTTGCCGCGTTCGGCAAGATGGCGGTCCAGGCAGTTCGCCGCCAGGTTCAGCGTGCCGTCTTCATACCATTTGATGGAGACGTTGCCTGGCGCGAAAGAGGTATTCTTCACCTTCTGATAAGGTTTGATCCAGTCAAGGATGTGACCCTGCTCGCCCCAGAAGGCGTCCGGGTTGGTAACAGATTGCTGATATTTCTCGTGGTACTGCTCCGGGGTGATCAGGCAACGGTCCGCAATGTTTGCGGGAATGTCGTGTTTGTGTATTTGGCTCATGGCTTTTTTTCTCCTTGTAAGATGTTAATGATATGTCGCAAAAACGTTAATAGTAGGGGCTTTACAAGCTTTGTTTAGTATTTGGGCGACAGATCACGCATTGTTTGAACAGGTTGAAAATTGAGCGAATGAAACTTTGAAGGGAAATAATTCACGATGCCGATTATTCACAATTCTTTATAAAAAAGCGTTTTTATAACAAAAGGTTATTTATCAGAATTATGACAAACTCGCGTCATAACCGCTTTTGATAGTGAAATGCGTCGTTCTTTAAGGCTTGCGCAACAGGTCGTGCAAATGATACTCATACGCCGCGTTAAAAAATCCCATAAACCAACGCAACACAATTCATACCCTTTCAGTATGTCTCCATATTCATGCAGTTTTGCTGGTGCGGAGATTTCATTGAGGAAGTCAGTTTCTATGAAAAATTTGAAAGTCAGCCTGGCCTGGCAGATCCTGCTGGCCCTTGTGCTGGGCATCTTGCTGGGCAGTTATCTTCATTATCATAGCGACAGCCGCGAGTGGCTGATTGCGAACCTGCTCTCTCCGGCAGGCGATATTTTTATTCATCTGATTAAGATGATTGTGGTGCCTATTGTGATCTCGACGCTGGTGGTCGGTATCGCGGGCGTCGGCGATGCGAAGCAGTTAGGCCGCATTGGCGCGAAAACTATTCTCTATTTCGAAGTGATCACCACGGTTGCGATTATCCTCGGCATAACGCTGGCGAACGTATTCCAGCCAGGCTCCGGGATCGATATGTCACAGCTGGCGACGGTGGATATTTCGAAATACCAAAGCACCACCGCTGACGTGCAGAGCCATTCCCACGGTCTGATGGGGACTATCCTGTCGCTGGTGCCGACCAACATCATTGCTTCCATGGCGAAAGGCGAGATGCTGCCGATCATCTTCTTCTCGGTGCTGTTTGGTCTGGGGCTCTCCTCCTTGCCGGCAACGCACCGTGAGCCGCTGGTGACCGTATTCCGCTCTATCTCCGAAACCATGTTCAAAGTGACCCACATGGTGATGCGCTACGCGCCGGTTGGGGTGTTCGCGCTTATCGCCGTGACCGTGGCGAACTTTGGTTTTGCCTCCCTGTGGCCGCTGGCGAAGCTGGTGATCCTGGTGCACTTCGCCATTCTGTTCTTCGCACTGGTGGTGCTGGGGATTGTGGCACGCCTGTGCGGGCTGAGTATCTGGATCCTGATCCGTATCCTGAAGGATGAACTGATTCTGGCGTACTCCACCGCAAGCTCCGAGAGCGTGCTGCCGCGCATTATCGAGAAGATGGAGGCGTACGGTGCGCCAGCGTCGATAACGAGCTTCGTGGTGCCGACCGGCTACTCCTTTAACCTGGATGGCTCGACGCTGTACCAGAGTATTGCGGCGATCTTTATCGCGCAGCTGTACGGCATTGACCTGTCGCTGTGGCAGGAGATCGTACTGGTTCTGACGCTGATGGTGACCTCAAAGGGCATCGCAGGCGTGCCGGGCGTCTCCTTCGTGGTGCTGCTGGCGACGCTGGGCAGCGTGGGTATTCCGCTGGAAGGCCTGGCGTTTATCGCCGGTGTGGACCGTATCCTCGATATGGCGCGTACGGCGCTGAACGTGGTGGGTAACGCGCTGGCGGTGCTGGTTATCGCCAAGTGGGAACACAAATTCGACCGTAAAAAAGCGCTGGCGTATGAACGTGAAGTGCTGGGTCGTTTCGATAAGACGGCTGACCAGTAACATCCTAAGCCCGGTGGCGCTGCGCTTACCGGGCCTACGGGTTTTGTAGGCCCGGTAAGGCGAAGCCGCCACCCGGCACGTTATTCTCCGCTCAACGCATCAAACTCCTCACACCCCGTATCAAACCCTTCGGTACAGCTCAGGTTTAGCCAGTAGAGCGCTTTCTGCTTATTCGGCGTGATAAAGCCTTTCTCTCCCTGCTGGAACAGCATCCCTGCCCAGTACTCCGCATAGCCCGTACGTGACAGGGACGAGCTGCGCTTAAACCATGACGCCGCCTGTACGTCATCCTGCGGCACCTCTACGCCGTTGGCATAAATCAGCCCCAGCAGCAGCTGCGCATCGACTGCCGAGTCGTTGTCGATATCTTCGGCCGCCGTTTGCAGGAGCTTGATGGCCTGAGGATAGTCGGTTTTACCCGCCTGCGTGTTCACCATAATACGCGCCAGCATAATCGTGCCGCGCTTGCTGCCGGCGATGGTGGCCTGCTGCGCCAGCGCTTTAGCCTGAGCGTAATCCCCCTGCGTAAAGAGGATCTGCGAGAGTAACCCCATGGCGTCGACATCACCGCCTTTCGCGGCTTTCTCGGCCCACTGCGCTGCCTGCTTTCTGTCACCGGAGCTGAAGTAGGTATCGGCGAGATAATACTGGGCGCGGGCATCGCCGGCTTCCGCCTGCTTCTGATACTGGCTGCCTATCTCATCCGCGCGGGCGAACGACGTAAAAAATAACAACAACAGAAAAATGGCTTTCATGGATTCTTATCATCTGGGTACACGCCGCGCAGTATAATCGCGGTAGCAAAAGAAAAAAATGGGTGCATTAAGACCTCAGCATCCTACAAGCCGGGCGGAACCGTGGTTTCGCCCGTAGAGGTTAGCCTGCCACGCAGGCTAATTTCGCCGCCACCTCCTGATGTTCACTCTTTATTGAAAACTCGCAGAGTCTACCGCGAGTAATAAAGGTAAATATCACTATCGTCAGGCAGATAATAAAGACGATGCCTAACGCAGTTTTTAATGGCGTCATGCCTTTTACTCCTTGTCAAAAAAAGAATAAGAGGCTACTCTCAACCTGTTGGTAGTTGAGGGGTAGCCTCGGGTGAATGAAAATTTCCCGGGGCTTTCCACTTTCTGTCCCTCAACAATGCTCAAGACAGAAAGTCTTAAGCACCCGCCGCACATCTTATCCTTCTGAATTAAAATGCAAAGATGTAATTCTGTTCTGAGCAAATTACATTATTTTGCGAGCCGCTTTCCAGAATAATAATTGATATTTTTAATGTTTTAAGCGGAAATAAAAAGGGAGTGAATAACTCACTCCCTTTATTCAACGATTAATTAACGGCTTCAACCCATTGCGCTTTCACGCAGCCGTGCTTTCAGCTTGTTATATTCGTCGATCACATACTGTTCCGCCGCGTGCTGATCCGCAATCGGCTCCACGTTGACGGCGCAGTATTTATACTCCGGCGTTTTGGTTATCGGGCTGAGGTTCTCCGTCACCAGCTCGTTACAGGCACCAATCCACCACTGGTAGGTCATATAGACCGCCCCTTTGTTTGGACGGTCGCTGACCTGCGCGCGGGTAATGATGCGCCCTTTGCGCGAATTCACCCACACCAGCGCTTCATCTTCAATACCGAGCCGTTCGGCGTCGGCGGTGTTGATCTGCGCGTAGCCCGGTTCGTCCGCCAGCGCCGCCAGCGCGGCGCAGTTGCCGGTCATTGAACGGCAGGAGTAGTGGCCTACTTCACGCACGGTAGAGAGCACCATCGGGTACTCCTCGGTGAGTTTATCGATCGGCGCAACCCAGTCGCAGGTGAAGAACTGCGCCAGCCCGTTCGGCGTGTCAAATTTCTCTTTAAAGAGATACGACGTCCCCTGGTCGGCCTCCGACTCGTCCCGGCACGGCCACTGGATGTAGCCCAGCTCACCCATTTTTTCATAGGTTGCCCCATAAAAGTCCGGGCACAGATGCCGCAGCTCGTCCCAGATCTCCTGGGTGTTGTTGTAGTGCATCGGGTAGCCCATGCGGGTGGCGATTTCGCTGATGATCTGCCAGTCCGTTTTCAGATCCCACTTCGGCTCGACCGCCTTAAAGAAGCGCTGGAAGCCGCGGTCCGCCGCCGTGTAGACGCCTTCATGCTCGCCCCAGGAGGTCGACGGGAGAATCACATCCGCCGCCGCCGCGGTTTTGGTCATGAAGATATCCTGGACAATCACCAACTCCAGATCCTCAAAGCCTTTGCGCACCGCAGACAGCTCGGCGTCGGTCTGGAGCGGATCTTCACCCATGATGTAGGCCGCCCGCACTTCACCGTGCGCCGCGCGGTGCGGCAGCTCGCTGATGCGATAGCCGGTGTGTGCCGGCAGGCTCTCCACGCCCCAGGCCTTCGCGAACTTCTCGCGGTTTTCCGGGTACTTCACGTACTGGTAGCCCGGATACGTGTCCGGCAGCGCGCCCATGTCGCAGGCACCCTGGACGTTATTCTGGCCGCGAACCGGGTTAACGCCGACGTGCGCTTTGCCCAGATTCCCGGTCAGCATCGCGAGGCTGGTCAGGGAGCGCACGGTTTCCACGCCCTGGTAGAACTGGGTCACGCCCATGCCCCACAGGATGGCGGCGGTTTTCGCTCCGGCATACATCCGTGCCGCCTGGCGGATCTCCTGCGCGCTCACGCCGGTTATCGCCTCTACCGACTCCGGCGTGTAGCCTTCGACAATTTTCCGGTACTCTTCAAACCCTTCCGTACGCGTGGCGACAAACGCCTGATCGTACAGGTTTTCCTCGATAATGACGTGCCCCATCGCATTCAACAGCGCGATATTCGAGCCGTTTTTCAGCGCAATGTGCATATCCGCAATGCGCGCGGTTTCAATTTTGCGCGGATCGCAGACGATAATTATCGCCCCGTTCTGTTTAGCGCGAATCACGTGGTTCGCGACGATAGGGTGAGAATCCGCCGGGTTATAACCGAAGATAAACACCAGATCGGTGTTATCTATCTCGTTGATAGCATTACTCATTGCGCCGTTACCGACCGACTGGTGCAGACCTGCAACCGATGGGCCGTGTCAGACGCGAGCGCAGCAGTCGACGTTATTGGTACCAATAACGGCGCGCGCGAATTTTTGCATCACGTAGTTGGTTTCATTCCCGGTCCCGCGTGAGGAGCCGGTGGTCTGAATGGCATCCGGGCCATACTTGGCCTTAATAGCACTCAGGCGCGTGGCGACGTAATCCAGCGCCTCGTTCCAGGAGACGGCTTCCAGCTTGCCGCCGCGCTCGCGGCGGATCATAGGGTTTTTCAGGCGCGGGGTGAGGATTTGTGTATCGTTAATAAAATCCCAGCCGTAATACCCCTTCAGGCACAGCGTGCCCTGGTTGGTTTTCCCCTGCGCGGCCTCCGCCCGGACGATTTTGCCGTTATCGACCACCAGGTGGATCTTGCAACCTGAGGCACAATAAGGGCAAACCGTGACGACTTTTTTCATCAGTCTGCTCCAGTTAATCAAATCTTTCGCACCGACTAATGCAGCTTCTATGCCATGTTTTTAGTGGGGTTACTCACCGGCTTTACGGTGCATTCCCGGCGAAATCCCTGACGAAAAGCAGACAATCGTCAAAATTGACGTGTCGAATGAGCGGCGGATGTGACATGGGTTGAATTTCCGTCACGGAAAAATCCATTTCACTGGAGCCGACGGCAGAATGGTTCAGACTTAACATAATCCCCTGACGGAAGCATATGATGAAACCGGCGATTCTGGTGGTTGATGACGATATGGCAGTGTGTGAACTGCTGCAGGATGTGCTGAGCGAGCACGTCTTTAGCGTGCTTGTCTGCCACAACGGCCAGGATGCGCTGCGGCAGGTCCAACAGGAGCCGGCTATCGCCCTTGTTCTGCTGGATATGATGCTGCCGGACATCAACGGCCTGCAGGTTTTGCTGCAGCTGCAAAAGCAGCGCCCGGCGCTACCGGTGATCATGTTAACCGGGCTGGGCAGTGAATCAGACGTGGTGGTGGGGCTGGAGATGGGGGCTGACGATTATATTGGCAAACCGTTCAACCCGCGCGTGGTGGTCGCCCGCGTGAAGGCGGTGCTGAGGCGTACGGGCGTGCTGGCGGCGGAAGCTCCCGCCGCGGGCATTGTGTTTAACGGATGGACGCTGGATACCTCCCGCTGCGAGCTGAGCGATCCGCAGCGTAATACCGTGCCCTTAACCCAGGGCGAGTACGGCCTGCTGCTGGCGCTCACGCAGAATGCCCGCCGGGTGCTGAGCCGCGATCGCCTGCTCGAGCTGACCCACAGCGAAAGCGCCGACGTGTTCGATCGCACGATTGACGTGCTGATCATGCGCCTGCGCCGGAAAATAGAGGCTAACCCGCATCAGCCTGCGCTTATCAAAACGATCCGCGGGCTGGGTTACGTGTTTGCCTCCGATGTGAGCCGACCCGAACAGGCGGCATAAGGCTTACGTTATCGCCGGAACAATGATGGCGGCAAAGATTGCAGCGATGCACAGATACTTGATGGCGTAATAGGCCTTACGGTTTCATTTTTTCAGACGCTGTCCCCGCTCGCGGCCCGCATGAACGTATTTAAAAATGCGGTTAATGCCGCCGGTGCTGTCATTCTCGTCATTCGGTGAGCGGGCTGCAGACATCAGCGTGGTCCCCACCCAATGGTTAACCGCCTGCGCCCAGCGCCACTTCATCGGACGTTCAATATCGCAGAAGAGAATAATGCGCGTTTGATCCGATTTATTTTCTGCCCAGTGGACGTAGGTCTCATCAAAAATAACGGCTTCGCCATCCCGCCAGCTGTGGCGCTGCCTGTCGACTTCAATAAAGCAGCGATCGTCATTCGGTGTGAATAAGCCCAGATGGTAACGAACCGATCCCGCGTACGGATCCCGGTGCTTACCCAGCTTCGCACCCGCCGGCAGCTCGGCAAACATGGCCGCCTTCACCGAGGGGATTTCACTCACCAGCCGGGTCGTCACCGGGCATAAAGACTGCGCGGAGGGATGGGCATCGGCATACCATTTCAGGTAAAAACGTTTCCAGCCGCGTTTAAAAAAGGTGTTAAAGCCAGCGTCGTTATTATTTTCCGCCGCCTTAATATGATGCTGCAAACGCAGCGCCTCTTCGCGAATAACCAGCCAGTTTTCCGTCAGCTTATTTAATTCCGGGAAGCGCTCTGTTTCAAAGAAAGGCTGCCTGGCGGGCAGGGAAGAAAACGCCGTCATAAACATATTGATGGGGGCCATGAACGTCGAATGGTCGAAGAGCTGACGAGAAAGCGTCTGTTTTTCTTTGCCGCGTGAATGCGCATAAATAACGCTGATAATGAAAATACCGATGATGATTGCTGCGAACATTTTTCCCTTGTCCTCTTTCTATCTCATTTCGGAAAAGCGTGCGGACAGAGTGCTGCCCACGCCGAATATGCCAGATGGAGAGAGTGTAGTTCGGGAATATAAAATTCATAGAACTGTAATGAAAAATCGCAATTATTGTTAAACTAAGCGCTCTCGCGAATAAACGCCTGCAGCTCGGCCAGCGTTTTTGCGCCGTCAATCGCATTGGCGGCCAGCAGGCTTGCCCGCGCGCAGGCGTGCGCCAGATAAATACTTTCTGTCAGCGGCAGCGATTCATGGCAGCCGTATAAAAAGCCGGCGCAAAAGGCATCGCCCGCGCCAACGCTGCCGATAATCTCGTCCTGCTCCAGCATCCATGACGGGATCCAGCAACCCGCTTCACCGCGAGCTTCTCCCCATGCGCCTTCCGGACAGTGGATCACCACCCGCTGGCGTACCCCGGCCGCCAGCAGCTGCGCCGCGGCGTCGGCGATATGGACAATGTGCGGGGCGTCGTTTTCGTCACGCATTGTCAGGCCGCTAAACTCACCGGCCTCGAGCTCGTTAATCACCAGATAGTCGAGATGGCGCAGGGCAGGGATGACCAGCGGCTGATAGCGCGGGTCGCCCTTGCGGGACACCAGGTCAAGGGAGGTTTCATACCCTTGCTCGCGCATCTGCGCCAGCAGCCGCGCGCTGCGGGTGCCAAACTCGTCATCCGGCATATCCAGGCTGTCGAGCAGCAGCAGGTAGCCGAGATGGAAGATCTTCATCGATCCATCGAGACGATCGAAGGCGGGAAGATCCAGCAGACGGTTGGCTCCCGGCGAGTGGAAAAAGGTGCGCTGCCCGCTGGGATCGGTCATCACCTGCGACATGGAGGTTGGGGCGAAGGTGGTGCGCTGCACGCGCTGGCGGTTGACGTGGTACTGGTCGAGCATCGCCAGAATGTAATCCCCGTCGCCGTCTTCCCCGATCAGCCCCACCGCCTGCAGCGGCAGGCCGGCGTGCATTTTCGCCAGCGTCAGCAGCACGTTGAGCGGCGCGCCGCCGGTTGAGCGTTCGCTGTGGGTGATTTCCGCCAGCCAGCCGCGCTCCGGCCACTGCACGATCTGGTGAACGTGATCCACCAGCATATTGCCTGCGGCGATGATGCCTTTGCGTTCCATTATGCCTGCCCCGCGCTGCCGAAGATGCGCATCTGCTCGGCGACCGTATCGGTTATCGCCTCTTCTATCCCCAGCAGCAGTTCGGCAAACTCATCGTACAGCGGCTGGCGGTTCGCCATACGCTGCTCAACGGCGGCGAGCGCGGCCTGCGACATGCCGGTGTAGAAGTTGATTTTATGAATGCCCAGCTCGATGGCGCGGCGGAAGTCTGCATCGCTAATCCCGGAGCCGCCGTGCAGCACCAGCGGCAGCCCCGTCTGCTGACGAATGGCGTCCAGGCGCGGGAAATCGAGCTTCGGTTCGCCTTTGTATTTGCCGTGCGCGTTGCCGATGGCGACCGCCAGCGCGTCGATGCCGGTCTTATCGACAAACTCCCGCGCCAGCTGCGGGTCGGTAAAGAACGCTTCATCCGCATGTCCGTACAGCGCGCCGCCTTCATCCCCGCCGACCGCGCCCAGCTCCGCCTCCACCGAGACGCCCACCGCGTGGCACATCTTCACCACTTCCCGGGTCTGGCGAATGTTCTCCTCGTAGCTCAGCGTCGAGCCGTCGAACATCACCGAGCTAAACCCCAGGCGCAGGGCGCGCACGACGGCCTCGAAATGCAGACCGTGGTCGAGATTCAGCACCACGGGAATATCGTGACGGGCGGCTTCGAACTTGACCGCTTCGACCAGCGAATCCAGGGAAACATACTTAAAGTGCACTTCGGCGATGTTGATGATAAACGGCGAGCGTTCCTGCTTTGCGGCGGCAAACAGCGCGCGCAGGAAATGGGAGTCGAGCACGTTGAACGCGCCCAGCGCGTAGCGATGTTTCCTGGCGTGCTCAAGACCGTCGGCAAGAGAAATCAGTGGCATCATTCACTCCTTATCTCCGAAACAGGTTGTACTCGTTGCACAACACCAGCACCGCCGGTTCGTCTTCTTCGATGTTGTTATAGCGGGCAACGGGCTGCAAAAAGTGGTTGTCGTGCTCGTCGTCATTCACCGACGACACTTCGCCCACCAGCACGTCGCCAAAGCCGCGTTCGCCCCAGAAGCTGTGATACAGACCGGGCGTGAGACAGATGCTTTCCCCTGGTGTGAGGCGCAGCTGGCTGCCGGGAGCGTGGGTTTGCCGACAGCCGTCAATCGTGACGGTCACGTCGGTGTTTTCGGTCTCTTCATGCGCTCCCGCATTCCATAACTCAATAATCAGGTTCCCGCCGCCCCGGTTAATGATGTCCTCCCGCTTGCGCCAGTGAAAATGCATCGGCGTCACCTGGCCGTCGCGCACGTGCATGATTTTTTCGGCGTAGCATTTCTCATACGGCACGCCGTTGGGGGAGCCGTTGCGCAGGGTAAACAGCGTCAGACCCTGTGCGGAAAAGCTGTTGCCGCCGAAAGCGGTCACGTCCCAGCCGAGCTTGAGGTCAAACACTTCCTGCCACTCGGCCCGATCAAGCTGCTGCCATTTTGTGGGTGGAAAGCTGGCAAACGGCGGGAGATGCACGTCGTGCATGGAAAAGAACTGCCGCGTGTGGCCGAGGATTTCATTAATGTCGGAGCGTTTCATGGGGACTCCTTGAAAACAGTTCCCTCTCCCTGTGGGAGAGGGAAAAGGATCATTTAACCGTCCACCCCTTATACGTGCCGACGTTCTTTTTATCGATCATCGTCACCGGGATCAGCACAGGCTCTTTCGGCGCAGGTTTGCCCTGCAGAATGTCATAGCCGATCTCCACCGCCTTCGCCGCCATCACCTGCGGATCCTGCGCCGGGGTCGCCACAAACAGGGAGTTTTCGCGCTTCAGCGCCTCTTCACCGTCCGGGGAACCGTCCACGCCGACGATAAAGAACTCGTTGCGCTGGGCCTGTTTCGCCGCCAGATCGGCGCCGATCGCGGTCGGATCGTTAATCGCGAATACGCCGTCGATCTTCGGATTGGCCGCCAGCAGGGAGGTCATCACTTCCAGCCCGCCTTCACGACTGCCTTTGGCATTCTGGTTGTCCGAGAGCACCTTGATGTCCGGATGTTTTTTGAATTCCGTCTGGCAGCCTTCCACGCGGTTCTGCACCGCGGAGACCGGCGGTCCGTTGATGATCACCACGTTGCCTTTGCCTTTCAGGCGGTCGGTAATGTACTTACAGGCCATTTCCCCCGCCTGGGTATTATCGGAGGTGATGGTCGCATCGGCCCCTTCCGCCGCCACGTCCACCGCCACGACCACGATCCCCGCTTCTTTGGCTCGCTTCACCGCCGGGCCGATCCCTTTGGAATCCGCAGCGTTGAGGATGATCATGTCCACCTTCGCGGCGATGAAGTTATCGATCTGCGACACCTGCTGACCCAGATCGTAACCGCTGGAAACCAGCGTCACCTTGACGTTATCGCCAGCCAGCTTGCGTGCTTCCAGCTCGGCACCTTTGGTGATCTGCACGAAGAACGGGTTAGCCAGGTCGCCCACCGTCACGCCGATGGACTTCAAATCTTTTGCCTGCGCAAACGGCGTTGCGGCCAGCAGGGCGCCAGCACAGAGCGCGGTCACTAAGGGTTTCAAACGCATCTTGTCTTCCTCGCTTGTAGGGTATTGTTGTTATGCACTTTGATGGTGTCGGGTACGGTATTTGTCGATCAGCACCGCTATGATGATCACCGCCCCTTTGATCACCAGCTGCCAGAAGTAGGAGACGCCCATCAGCGTCATACCGTTGTTGAGGGTGGCGATGATCAGCGCCCCCACCAGCGTGCCGGTGATCGTGCCGATCCCGCCGACGAAGCTGGTGCCGCCGAGGATCACCGCCGCAATCGCATCCAACTCGTAACCCGTGCCGAGGTTGCCGTTGGCGCTGTAGAGGCGAGAGGCGCTCATCACCCCGCCGAGGCCGGAGAGCAGGCCGCTCATGCCGTAGACAAACAGCAGCACCAGCCAGACCTTGATGCCGGTTAAGCGCGCCGCCTGCATGTTGCCGCCGACCGCGTAGATATGAACGCCGAGCGTGGTGCGGCGCAGGATGAACCAGCAGATAGCGATGACCGCCAGGGCAATGACGACGAGCCACGGAATCGGGCCGAGATAGTTATTGCCGATCCACTCGAAGCTGATGCTGGAGTTAATCACCGTGGTGCCGTCCGCCAGCAGATACGCCGCGCCTCGCAGCGCCGTATAGGTGCCGAGCGTGACGATAAACGGCGGCAGCCCGGCGAAGGCCACCAGCGCGCCGTTGAACAGCCCCAGCACCATGCCGAGCATCAGCGCCGCCGGTATGGAGAGCATCGCGAATTCAGGAATAAGCGAGACCACCATCGCCGCCACCGCCGTGGTGCCGAGAATCGAGCCCACGGAGAGGTCAATCCCGCCGGTCAGGATGATGAAGGTCATCCCCGCCGCCAGCACGATGTTGATCGACGCCTGACGGGTAATGTTGAGCAGGTTACTTTCGGTAAAGAAGTTCGGGGCGATAAAGCCAAACACCGCCACAATCAGGATTAAAATCGGCAAAATGCCGACCGTTTGCATCAGATCGCTCATCAGCATTTTTTTGGCGGAGGCGGATTTCGCCACCTGCTGCGGATGGGTTGGAGTTGTCATGATTGCACCGCCTGATGATGTGTGTCGTTCACGCCGGTTGCCAGCGTCATAATATTTTCCTGGGAGATGTCGCGCCCGTGCAGTTCACCCGCAATGCTGCCTTCCCGCATTACGTACACCCGGTCGCTCATGCCTACCACTTCCGGCAGCTCGCTGGAGATCATCAGAATCGCCACCCCCTTGCGCGCCATCTGGTTCATGATGCGGTAGATCTCGCTTTTGGCACCGACGTCCACCCCGCGCGTGGGTTCGTCGAGGATCAGAATGCGCGGGCCAATCGCCACCCAGCGGGAGATCAGCAGCTTTTGCTGGTTGCCGCCGGAGAGCCCGCCCGCGCGCACCTGAGAATGCGGCACGCGGATGTTGAGCAGGGCGATAGCATCGTCGGAAATGGACTGGGCTTTTTTGCGGTTAAGCATGCCGAAGGTGGCGTCGCGCTCCAGCGTCGCCATGGTGATGTTCTCCTGCGCCGCCAGCTCCAGAAACAGCCCCTGCTCCTTGCGGTTCTCGGTGAGAAAACCAATCCCGTTTTCAATGGCCGCGCGCGGGGAGTGGATCACCACCGGCTCGCCGTCCACCTCAATCATGCCGCCTGTGGCTTTACGCACGCCGAAAATCAACTGCGCCAGCTCGGAGCGTCCGGCCCCGACCAGCCCCGCCAGCCCGACGATTTCACCGGAGCGCACCTGCAGGCTGCATGGCTGCACTTTTTTACCGTCGGTGAGGTGGTGCACGTTGAGACGCGGGCTGCCGAGAGGGATATCGCGCTCTTTGTTGAACAGATCGCTGAGCGGGCGGCCCACCATCATTTTTACCAGCTCGGAGGCGTTGAGCTTGTCGCGCGTCAGGCTGCCGACGTACTGCCCGTCGCGCAGAACGCTGACGCGGTCAGAGAGTTCATACACTTCCGCCATGCGGTGGCTGATATAGATAATCGCCATGCCTTCATCGCGCAGGCGCAAAATCAGTTCGAACAGGCGGTGGGTTTCGCGGGAGGAGAGGGCGGCAGTGGGTTCGTCCATCACCAGGATGCGGCTGTTGCGGTGCAGCGCGCGGGCGATTTCCACCTGCTGCTGCTCGGCGATGGTCAGCTTCATCACCAGGTCGGTGGCGCTGAACTGCGCGCCGAGACGGTCAATCACCGCCTGCGCCTGGGCGGCCATCTCCTTGCGCTGCACCAGCCCGCCGCGCGACAGCTCGCTGCCGAGGAAGATATTTTCCGCGACGGTCAGATTGGGGGCGAGCTGCATCTCCTGGTAAATCAGGGTAATGCCTGCGGCCAGCGCGTCCTTCGGCCCTTTAATGTGAAACGGCTGGCCGTCGATCAGGATCTCGCCGCCGGTGGCGGTATAGGCCCCCGCGAGGATCTTCATCAGCGTGCTTTTTCCCGCGCCGTTTTCCCCCATCAGCGCGTGGATCTCACCGGGGAAGACCGTCAAATCTACGCCCTTGAGCGCGTGGAAATTGCCAAAGGTCTTGGCAATGTGGCGCATCTCTAAAACCGGGGTTCTGCTCATGGCGGATCTCCTGTGAATGTCGATATCTGCACTTCATCACAGGTGCGTAAATGCAAAATGTCAGAAGCTGTTCATATTTGTCATAGTTATGAATAGCGAATGTGGATCACAGTTACGGAGTCAACATGTCTTCACGCCCCCCGTTCTTCTCCAGCGCCCGCGGTCGCCTGCTGATATTTAACCTGCTGGTGGTCGCCGTCACGCTGATGGTGAGCGGCGTGGCGGTGCTCGGCTTTCGTCATGCCAGCCAGATCCAGGAGCAGGTCCAACAGCAAACGCTGGACGACATGACCGGGAGCATGAACCTCGCGCGCGACACGGCCAACGTGGCAACGGCGGCGGTGCGGCTTTCGCAGGTGGTAGGGGCGCTGGAGTACAAAGGCGAGGCCGAGCGGCTGAAGCAGATGCAAACGGCGCTGCGCCGCTCGCTGGAACAGCTGGCGGATGCCCCGCTGGCGCAGCAGGAGCCGGCGCTGGTGGCGCGGATTATTCGCAGAAGCAATGAATTACAGCAAAGCGTAACGGGGATGCTGGAGCGTGGGCAAAAGCGGCATCTTGAGCGTAACGCTTTGCTGAGCTCGCTCTATCAAAGCCAGAGCTATTTACGCCATCTTCAGGACATCAACCGCCGCTTCGGCAGCAACGTGCCGGACGCGCGGCAGCTGATGGAGATGGATCGGCTGATCGCGGCCGCGATTGATACACCTTCGCCGCGTGCTACCGTTCAGCAGCTGGACGCCGTGACCGCCACGCTGCCCCGAAGCGCCATACAGCCGGTCGTGGAGGGCGTTCTGCCCGATTTTAACGCCGAGCTGCGCAAGCTTGCCCCGCTGTCGAAGCAGCTGGAGGAGAGCGATCTGTCCATCAGCTGGTATATGTTCCACATTAAGGCGCTGGTGGCGATCCTTAATAGCGATATTAATCAGTACGTTGAGCAGGTGGCGCAGGCTTCCCGGCTTCGCACGGCCCAGAGCCATCACGAGTTGCAATCCATAAGCGTGTTTATCAGCATCTTCGCCGTGCTGGCGCTGATCATCACCGGCTGCGCCTGCTGGTATATCTACCGCAATCTGGGCTCCAACCTGACGGCCATCTCCCGGGCGATGTCGCGACTTGCCCACGGTGAACAGGATGTTTCTGTTCCTGCGCTGCAGCGGCGCGACGAGCTGGGCGAGCTGGCGCGCGCGTTTAACGTTTTTGCCCGCAACACCGCCTCGCTTGAGCACACCACGCGTTTGCTGAAAGAGAAAACCACGCAGATGGAGATCGACCGCATCGAGCGTCAGGGGCTGGAAGAGGCGCTGCTGCACAGCCAGAAGATGAAGGCCGTCGGACAGCTGACCGGCGGGCTGGCGCATGATTTTAACAACCTGCTGGCGGTAATTATCGGCAGCCTTGAGCTGACAGACCCCGAATCAAACGACGCGCCGCGCATTACCCGTGCGCTGAAGGCTGCCGAACGCGGCGCGCTGCTGACCCAGCGCCTGCTGGCGTTTTCCCGCAAACAGTCCCTGACGCCGCATGCAGTAGAGATGCTGCCCCTGCTGGAAAACCTTCGGGAACTGATGCGCCACTCGCTGCCCGCCACGCTTACCCTGGAGATTGAAGCGCAAACCCCGGCATGGCCCGCGTGGATTGACGTCAGCCAGCTGGAAAACGCCATTATCAACCTGGTGATGAACGCCCGGGATGCGATGGAAGGCCAGAGCGGGGCGATAAAAATTCGCACCTGGAACCAGCGCGTGACCCGCAGCGACGGACGCAGGCAGGATATGGTAGCGCTGGAGGTCATCGATCGCGGCAGCGGGATGTCGCAGGAAGTGAAATCCCGGGTTTTTGAACCGTTCTTCACCACCAAGCAGACCGGAAGCGGAAGCGGGCTGGGCCTGTCGATGGTGTACGGTTTTGTGCGTCAGTCCGGGGGGCGGGTAGAGATCGAAAGCGCGCCGGGACAAGGAACGACCGTGCGGCTCCACCTCCCGCGCTCGACGCTGCCCGCCGTTTCGGAGGATGAAGCGCTGGCTGCCACAACGTCCGTGGATAACGAGCGGCTTGTACTGGTGCTGGAAGATGAGGCGGACGTTCGCCAGACCCTGTGCGAACAGCTGCATCAGCTTGGTTACCTGACGCTCGAGGCGGACAGCGGCGAACAGGCCCTGAACATGCTGGCGGCGTCGCCGGATATTGGCATGTTTATCAGCGATCTGATGTTGCCCGGAAGCCTGAGCGGGGCCGAGGTGATTAACCATGTGCGCAGCCATTATCCGCAGCTTCCGGTGCTGCTGATCAGCGGGCAGGATTTGCGCCCGGCGCATAACCCGCAGCTGCCGGACGTTCCGTTACTGCGTAAGCCGTTTACCCGCCAGCAGCTGGCGCAGGCGCTGCGGAAGGTGATGGTAATTTGAGATTCCTCCGCTACCCCGGTTCCCGGCCATTCATTACCGTAAGGCCAGTTCCCCTGCGAGTCTGGCCTTATGAAACGTTACTCTACCGTCCTGTTATTTGGTCTGCTGGCTTTAACCAGCCAACTGGCGCATGCCGATGTGATTGATGACGCCATTGGCAACATTCAGCAGGCGATCAACGATGCCTACAACCCCAGCAGCAGCCGTAATGACGATGACGACGATCGTTACGACCGCAGCCGTCAAATCGACAGCCGACAGTACGACGATCGTCGTCGGCAGCTCGAAGACAGACGCCGCCGTTTAGACGAGCGTCAGCGCCAGCTGGATGACGACAGGCGTCGGTTAGAAGAGGACGAGCGCAGGTTGGAAGACGATTACGATCGCGGCTAAGTGCGGCCTGTTGCCCTCACCCAACCCTCTCCCACGGGAGAGGGAGAAAACCTAATCCAGCACAAGTACCATCCCGTCATATCCCGCTTCAATGCCGTCCGGCAGCGGGTTATCCATCATCCATGCGTCAAACTGGTGGCTAACGTGCGTCAGGATCACCTGCGGACAGCCAATCACCTCGTTCAGGGCTATCACCGTATTTAAATCACTGTGGTTGCGCGGCGTCTCCGGACGCGGTTCATGGCTGCAGTCGATGATTATCGCCTGTGGCTGATTGTTGAGCAGAAACGTCACCGTTTTATCCGGCAGCCCGGCGGTATCAGAAAGCCACGCCACGCGGCTATGGGCCGATTCCAGCAGATACCCGAAGGTCAGTTTTGAATGGTTGAGCGGCAGCGGCGTGACCCGCAGCCCCTGCAGTTCAAACATCACGAACGGCTCGACCGTGTGGCTGAAATCCAGAATGCCGGGGTGTTTAAACAGGTCGTCACAGCCCGCTTCATCCGGCGGACCGTAGACCGGGATGGTTGCGCCCACGCCCCAGCGCAGGGGGAATAGCCCCTGGACGTGATCCATATGATAGTGCGTGAGTAAAAACTGCTGGAAACTGCCCGCTGGCCAGTCGTCCATCAGGTGCGGAAAGCCCGCATCCAGCAGGGTGACTGCATCGTTGAATTTGACCACCGCGCTACAGGGGCGACGGCGATAGTTGTCCTGCAAACGCGCCCTGCGACACGCCGCGCAGTCGCAGCCAAAGACCGGGACCAGCTGCGCGCTTCCGGTTCCCGTTAACGTGATGGTCAGACTCATAACGCACCTCTACAGCGGTTTGGTGAATCGAAAATGGCTCTGCGTATATCCCTCACGAACGTAAAAACGGTGCGCGTCCGTGCGCTTCACGCTGGTGGAGAGTTCGGTCAGCTCGGCACCTGCCTGCCTCGCGATGTCCTCCGCCCATGCCAGCAGCTTGCTTCCAATCTTTAACCCGCGCGCCTGCGGCATCACCACCAGCTCCTGGATCTCGCCGATCCAACGGGCATGGTGCAGGTGAAACTGCATGTGCAGGCCGATCATGCCGACGACATTTCCGTCCAGCTCGGCAAGCTGGTAGCGCATGTTGTGATCCTGCAGATTGGCAAGATAACCGGCGTGAAACGCCTGGTGGTCAAATTCACACTGCTTAAGCTCGCAGATCAGAGCGTAAACGTTTTGCGCGTCGTCGGCGGTGGCGGGGCGAAGCTGGCAGTCAGGCATGCTGTCTCTCCTTCTGGCGAATAAGCGATAAAAAGGTCTCGACTGACTGTAGCAAACTTCCGTCGTTATTGAGGACGTGACAGCCCGACGGAGTGTAGCGCGCCGCGCGCTCAAGGCGCTGGTCGATCTCACGCGCATTTTCGCGCCCCCGGCTTTGCAGGCGGCTGCGCAGAATATCCGGAGAAACCTGCAGGCAGACCGGCAGCAGCGCCGCTTCGTACCGGGCTTTGGCCTGCGGCAGATGTGCGCGCGAGCCGTTAACCAGCACGTCGAAGCCCGCGTGCAGCCAGAGGTCGATCTCGATGCCGACGCCGTAATAAAAGCCGTTCGCGTGCCAGCTCAGCGCCAGCAGATTTTGCCCGGCGCGGGTAAAAAACTCCTGCTCGCTCAGGGCGATATGGTTTTCACTGCCAGCGTTCGCCGCGCGGGTAATGTAGCGGTGCGCCACCAGCAGCTGTGAATGTTCCCGCTGCCGTAACGCCGACAGCAGGCTGTCTTTTCCCGAGCCGGACGGGCCCATTAACCAGATGAGTCTTCCCATCAGAACACCCTTTTTCCCTGACGCCAGACGTGATCGATATGAACGTGCTCGCCCTTGCGGTGCGCCAGCACCAGATCCGCCCGTTTGCCTTCGGCAATCTCACCGCGGTCGTGAAGGTTGAGCGCGCTGGCGGGGTTTTTCGTCACCAGTCGAATCGCCTGCGGCAGCGTAAAGCGGTTGTCCTCGTCGTCTGCAACGCGGAAGGCCGCGTCCAGCAGGCTGGCGGGGTAGTAGTCAGACGAGAGGATATCCAGCAGGCCGAGGGAAGCGAGTTTGCTTGCCGCCACGTTGCCGGAGTGCGATCCGCCGCGCACGATGTTCGGCGCGCCCATCAGCACGTTCATGCCGTGTTTGCGCGATGCCTCTGCCGCCTCGAACGTGGTGGGAAATTCGGCGATCACGCTGCCAAGCTGGTGGGATTCGCGCACGTGATCGTGCGTGGCGTCGTCATGGCTGGCCAGCGCGATATTCCGGTCCCGACACATCGCGGCAATGGAGAGGCGGTTCGGCTGCGACCATTGTGCCGCAAGCGCCAGCTGCTCTTCTTCGTAGCGCGCCATCTCCGCGTCGTTGAGCGAGTATTTGCCCTGATAGTATTCACGGTACTTTTCAATGTTGGCGAACTGGCGCTGCCCCGGGGAGTGATCCATCAGGGAGACCAGCGAGACCGGCTCGCGCCCGACCAGCTTTTCAAACAGCGGCAGGGTGGTGTGGTGCGGCAGCTCGCAGCGCAGGTGCAGGCGGTGCTCGGCGCGGTTGAGGCCGCGCTTTTGCGTCTCCTCCACGGCGTTGATCATCTTTTCCAGATTTTCCAGACGATCGCCGCCGTCGCGCACGTCGCCGATCGCCACCGCGTCCAGCACCGTGGTGATGCCGCTGGCGACCATCAGCGCGTCGTGGCTGCTCATTGCCGAATGGGCGGGCCAGTCCACCTTCGGGCGCGGGGTGAAGAATTTATCCAGATTATCGGTATGCAGCTCAATCAGCCCCGGCAGCAGCCAGCCGCCGTCGCCGTCCATCGCCTCCGGGGAGCGACTCTGTGTTTCGGCAAACGCGCGGATGACGCCGTCCCGGACCTCAATCGAGCCGTTTACGACCTCATTTTCCAGCACCAGCCTGACGTTATTGATAATCATGCGTTTGTCCCCATCGGGTGCAGCCTGTCCGCCACGCGGGTGCGTACGGCGTCGTCGTGGAAGATCCCGACGATCGCCGCGCCGCGCGCTTTGGCCTGTTCGATCAGATCCATCACCGCTGCGCTGTTTTTAGCGTCGAGCGAGGCGGTGGGTTCATCCAGCAGTAAAATCGGATAGTCGACGATAAACCCGCGCGCGATATTCACGCGCTGCTGCTCGCCGCCGGAAAAGGTCGACGGGGCGAGGTGCCACAGGCGCTCCGGCACGTTGAGGCGCGTCAGCAGGCTGGCGGCCCTGGCGGCGCAGGTTTCGCGCGGCACGCCAAGATCCAGCAGAGGCTGCATCACCACGTCCAGAGCGGAGATCCGCGGGATCACCCGCAGGAACTGGCTAACCCAGCCGATCGTTGAGCGGCGCACTTCCAGCACCTTGCGCGCCGGGGCCTGAACCAGATCGACCCACTCTTCGTTATGGCGAATATGGATGTGGCCTTCGTCCGGTAAATAGTTGGCGTACAGGGAGCGCAGCAGGGTCGATTTACCGCTGCCGGAGTGGCCGTGCAGCACCACGCATTCACCCTGACTCACCTCTAGTGAGGCGTTTTGCAGCACCGGCAGGCGCACGCCATTTTGCTGGTGGAGCACAAAGGTCTTACTGACATTTTCAACGTGGATCATGTTGGCCTCTTAATTCTGTAATACCGACGACACCAGCAGCTGGGTGTACGGATGATGCGGGTCGTCGAGCACGCGGTCGGTCAGCCCACTTTCCACCACCTGACCCTGCTTCATCACCAGCAGGCGGTCCGCCAGCAGGCGCGCAACGCCCAGATCGTGGGTGACAATCACCACCGCCAGGTTCAGCTCCACCACCAGGCCGCGCAGCAGGTCGAGCAGGCGGGCCTGCACGGAGACGTCCAGCCCGCCGGTCGGTTCATCCATAAACACCAGCTTTGGATGGGTGACCAGATTGCGGGCAATTTGCAAACGCTGCTGCATACCGCCGGAAAAGGTGGTTGGCAGGTCGTCAATGCGCGAGGCGGGGATCTCAACCTCCTCCAGCCAGTGCTGTGCGGTGGCGCGGATGTTGCCGTAGTGGCGCGCGCCGGTGGCCATCAGCCGTTCGCCGATATTGCCTCCCGCCGACACCTGACGGCGCAGGCCGTCCATCGGGTGCTGATGCACCACGCCCCACTCGGTGCGCAGCAGGCGACGGCGCTCGGCCTCGCTTATGTCGTAGAGGGAGCGTCCCTGATACAGGATCTCGCCGTGTTGCGGCGTCAGACGCGCGGAGATGGACTTCAGCAGGGTGGTTTTGCCGGAGCCGGACTCGCCGACAATGCCCAGCACTTCGCCCGGCCACAGCTCGAACGACACGTCGCTGAAGCCTTTTCCCGGCGCATAAAGGTGGGTCAGGTTATTAACCGAAAGCAGCGGTTTCATTGGCCGTTCGCCTCGCTCTGTTGGCGGCAGTAATCGGTGTCGGAGCAGACAAACATCCGTTTGCCCGTATCGTCCAGCACCACTTCATCGAGATAGCTGTGTTTGGATCCGCAGATGGCGCACGGCTCGTCCCACTCCTGCACCGTAAACGGGTGATCGTCGAAATCGAGGCTTTCGACGCGGGTATAGGGCGGTACGGCGTAGATGCGTTTTTCACGTCCGGCACCAAAGAGCTGCAGGGCAGGCATCATGTCCATCTTCGGGTTATCGAATTTTGGGATCGGCGACGGGTCCATGACGTAGCGCCCGTTAACCTTCACCGGGTAGGCGTAGGTGGTGGCGATATGGCCGAAGCGGGCGATATCTTCATACAGTTTGACCTGCATGATCCCGTACTCTTCCAGCGCGTGCATGGTGCGGGTCTCGGTTTCGCGCGGCTCGATAAAGCGCAGCGGTTCCGGGATTGGCACCTGGAAAATCAGAATCTGATCTTCCGTCAGCGGAGTCTCCGGAATGCGGTGGCGGGTCTGGATCAGCGTCGCGTCTTCGGTTTTTTCGGTGGTGTTGACGCCCGTCACGCGCTTAAAGAAGTTGCGGATCGACACGGCGTTGGTGGTATCGTCCGCGCCCTGGTCGATAACCTTCAGCACGTCCGCTTCGCCAATCACGCTGGCGGTGATCTGAATGCCGCCCGTGCCCCAGCCGTACGGCATCGGCATTTCACGGCCACCAAACGGCACCTGATAGCCGGGGATCGCCACTGCCTTAAGGATGGCGCGGCGGATCATGCGTTTAGTTTGCTCATCCAGATAGGCAAAGTTGTAGCCGCTTAAGTTAGCCATTGGCGCGCTCCCGTTGCAGGCGTTTCAGCAGTTCCAGTTCGGCCTGGAAATCGACGTAGTGCGGCAGCTTGAGGTGCGAGACAAAGCCTGCGGCCTCGACGTTGTCCGCGTGGGCCAGCACGAACTCTTCGTCCTGCGCCGGGCCGGCAATGTGCTCGCCGTAGTCCGGCGCCTGCAGGGCGCGGTCAACCAGCGCCATCGCCATTGCCTTGCGCTCGCCGAGGCCAAACACCAGCCCGTAGCCGCGGGTAAAATGCGGGTCTTCATTCTCTGGCGCGACGAAACCGTTGACCATTTCGCACTCGGTCATCAGCAGTTCGCCGACGTTCACCGCAAAACCCAGCTCTTCCGGCACGATTTCGACGTCGAGATAGCCGCTGCGGATCTCTGCCGCGAACGGGTGGTTGCGCCCGTAGCCGCGCTGTGTGGAGTAGGCCAGCGCCAGCAGATACCCTTCGTCGCCGCGCATCAGCTGTTGCAGACGGGACGAGCGTGAGCACGGGTAGACCGGCGGCGTGCGGGTGACGTCGTCCGGCGTGGCGCCAGTGTCTTCTTCCGCTTTCGCCAGCCCCTGGTTTGCCAGCAGGCTGAAGACGTGCGGAGACGGTTCCTGTTCGACATCTGAAGTGCTGAGCGTTGGGGCTTCGCCGTTCGCCAGCAGCGTGAAGTCCAGCAGACGATGGGTGTAGTCGTAAGTCGGGCCAAGCAGCTGGCCGCCGGGAATGTCTTTATAAACGGCAGAGATTCTGCGCTCCAGGCGCATTTCCGTCGTGTTCACCGGCTCGCTGACTGCCAGACGGGGAACGGTGGTGCGCCAGGCGCGCAGCAGGAAGATGGCTTCCACGTTATCGCCGCTGGCCTGCTTCAGCGCCAGCGCTGCAAGCTCGCGGTCAGCAACGCCGCCCTCGGTCATCACACGGTCAACCGCGAGGTTAAGCTGTTGCTCAATCTGGGCGACGCTCAGCTCGGGAAGCTGTTCATCGCCCCGGCGTCTGTGCTCCTGTAAGGCATGGGCGGCGGCGATCGCCTTTTCGCCTCCTTTGACGGCTACGTACATCAGCACACCTCCACGTGGGTAGTCCGCGGGATTGCCAGAAGGCGCTCGCCGCAGGTCAGGATCAGGTCAATGCCGAGCGGGAACGGGTGCGGGCGCTCGGTCAGCTCATGGATAATGCACTCCGGCAGCTGCGGCGCGACCATGCGCTCGTCGGCGATGCCTGCGCCCGTCAGGCGAAGCATGCGGCCGCCGCTCAGGCTGGAGACCTGCAAAATCAGCGTGGCGCTGGTTTCCGGTGCGACGGCGCTGCCTTCGCTCAGGGCGTTAAGCTGTTCATGGCTGATCTGTTCGTCGGCCACGGCAAAGACCGCCTGCTGGGGCTGATCGACCAGCGGCGCGCTGGTGTGAAAGCGCAGGTTCTGGCTGGCGATATCGTTCAGCAATGCGCCTGACAGCCATACCGGGGTGTCGTTGTCCGCCAGCGTCAGCAGCACGCTGGTGGAGGCGAGGTTCAGCGGCAGCCAGCCCTGCGAGAGCTGGTGCAAGGAGACAATCACCCCCGGCTCGCTCATGGCCTTCAGCAGGCGACGGAAACTCTGTTGGGCATCCTGGACGGCCAGGGTAAAAGCAGGTTGAAGCGTCATGCGTTGTCTCCGCGAACGAGCGTAAAGAAGTCGACCCGGCTGGTGTTCACTTCGGCCTGACGCGCGGCAAGGCGTGCGGCGCGGTCGGCTTCCAGCGGGGCAATAAGGGTTTCCATTAACGTCTGGAAATGCGGGTGTTCCTGTAAAAGCGCGTCGATCACCGCGCAGCGCTCGGCGTGCGTTTTGTCTCGCCCAAGTACGTAGCTATAGCCCAGCGTGCCGCTGTTAAGGCGGATAGCCGCGCGGGTGAGGGTGGCATCGCCGGCGAAGAAGCGCTCGCCGGTGCCGCCCATGCGTGCCTGGATCTGCACCAGACCGATCTCCGGCGCGCGGATCGTGTCGTAGTCCGGCGTCAGGCCGAGTGCGTTCATGCGGGCGGCCAGCGCAGCAGGCTGGCTATGGGCCAGCACGCGCATCCAGCGCTGTCGGGTGGAGGTGTCGAAGTGCATTCAGTGCTCCATGGTGAATTCAATCATGTCGGCGCGGGTCAGGCTGACGGAGTATTCCGTCGCGTTGATCTCGCCGTCACGGTGGTTGAGGGTGCGCACGCAGAGCAGGGGGGCCATGTTGGGGATCTCCAGCACCTTGCTCTCTTTCGCCTGTGCACGGCGGGCGCTGATGCGCGTCTGGGTGCGTTTGAGCGCGATACCCGTCGCGTCCTGAAGGAAATCATGCAGGGAACCGCTGGCGAAATGTTGCAGCACGGGCCAGAGGGTGAGGTCCGCGAAGTAGTGGTCGATCTGGCAGACCGCCACGCCGTTGACCCGGCGCAACGTACGCAGGTGTACGACGTTGTCACCCTCCTGAATCCCGAGCGCGTCCGCCACGTGGCGGGAGGCCGGGCGCAGTACCGAGAGCAGCTTTTCGCTGGTCGGATGGCTGCCCTGATCCAGCAGGTTCTGGCTAAAGCGCGCCTGGGCGTTGAGCGGGTAGTCAAACGGGCGCATCAGCACCAGCACGCCGACGCCCTGACGGCGCTGGACCCAGCCGCGCTCCACCAGCTGGTCAATGGCGCGGCGCAGGGTGTGGCGGTTCACTTCGTAGCGGTCGGCAAGCTGCTGCTCGGCGGGCAGGTAGTCACCGCAGCGGTAGTGCGTGCGCAGCTCCACTTCGAGCCTGGCCGCAATCTCTTGCCAGCGGGTAGGGTAACTGGTCGGATGTCTGGATAAGTGCATACCAATCAAAGCCTCGCTAATCAGATGAAGTGCTTACGCAAGCGTTGAGAGAGAAAATCCAGCAGGCTGACGGTGACGATGATAAGCACCATCAGGGCGCAGGTTTGCTGGAACTGGAAACCGCGAATCGCTTCCCACAGGGTGACGCCAATCCCGCCTGCGCCCACCATGCCGACCACGGTGGCGGAGCGAACGTTGGACTCGAAGCGGTACAGGGAGTAGGAGATCAGCAGCGGCATCACCTGCGGCAGGACGCCGTAGAGGATCTCTTCGATTTTGTTGGCGCCCGTTGCGCGGATGCCTTCCACCGGGCCGGGCTCGATGGCTTCGACCGCTTCCGAGAGCAGCTTGGAGAGCACGCCGGTGGTGTGGATGAACAGTGCCATCACGCCGGCGAACGGACCCAGGCCAACGGCGACCACGAACAGCATCGCAAAGACCATTTCGTTGATGGCGCGACAGGCGTCCATCAGGCGACGCATCGGCTGGTAAACCCACCACGGTACGATGTTTTCGGCGCTCATCAGGCCGAACGGAATGGAGAGAACGACGGCGAGGGCGGTGCCCCAGACGGCGATTTGCAGGGTGATGGCCATTTCGCTGAGGTAGTCCTGCCACTGGCTGAAATCCGGCGGGAAGAAGTCGGCGGCGAAGGTCGCCATGTTGCCGGAATCTTTGAAGAGCAGCAGCGGATCCATCTCCGCGCCCTTCCAGGAGATAACGAGTACCGCCAGCAGGAAGGCCCAGCTTATGAGCGAGAACCAGCTGCGCTTCGGCGGCGGGAGGGTGATGGTTTGCATGTTGGCTCCTTAATCTGTTCTCCCTCTCCCCCAAGGGAGAGGGGACTTGTGTTACTGCACCGCTTTATTCACGCTCGTCATCGCACCCAGCGCGGCGGTCAGGCGGTCGAGGTCTTCCAGCTGGGCCTGGATTTCAGAGACTTTGCTGGTCTTCTCCTCTTCCTTCAGCCCTTTGTTGTCCTTCACGGCCTGCATCTGCTTAAACAGCGCCAGCTGGCGAATCGGGACCAGCTGCAGATCGCTGGACGGGCGGAACGGTGCCCAGCCCAGACGTTCCAGAACCGCTTTCTCTTCCGGCGTTTTGCCGTAGTTCATAAAGAAGTCGTAGACCTTGTCCTTGGTGCTTTCGGAGAGATTTTTGCGCCAGACGATCGGGTCGCCGGGGATCAGCGGGGATTTCCAGATGACCTTCAGCTCTTTCAGCTTGTCAGGCGCGGAAATTTTCAGCTTGTCGAGGTTTTCGGTGTTGTTGGTGGCAACGTCCACCTGCTTGTTCGCCACGGCCAGCGCGTTGGTTTCGTGGCTGGCGTTGACGGTGCGCTTAAAGTCGCTGGCGGAGATGTTGTTTTTCGCGAAGACGTAGTAGCCAGGGACGAGGAAGCCGGAGGTGGAGTTCGGATCGCCGTTACCAAAGGTCAGATCTTTGCGTTTGGCGATCATGTCGTTGAGGTTGTTGATCGGGCTGTCCTTGTTGACGATCAGCACGCTCCAGTATCCTGGAGAACCATCTGCCGCAACGGTCTGGGCAAAGACCTGACCGTTGGCGCGGTCCACCGCTTCCATGGCGGAAAGGTTGCCGTACCAGGCGATGTCCACTTTGTTAAAGCGCATCCCCTGGATGATGCCCGCGTAGTCCGGGGCGAAGAAGGCGTTCACTTTGATCCCCAGTTTGGTTTCCATATCTTTCAGGAACGGTTCCCACTGCGGCTTCAGGTTTTGCTGTGATTCCGTTGAAATGATGCCAAAGTTCAACGCTTTTTCCTGCTCTTCGGCGTACGCCGGGCTTAACAGGGTGCTGATGCTGAACATGCTGGTGAAGGCCAGCGCGGCAACGGCTTTGTAGTTCATTTCCATTCCTCGTTATCGGGGCGTTAAGCAGCCTGCGCGCGTTCTTCGACGCGGTTTACGCTGCGGTAGAGATGGTCAAAACGTTCGTTATCAAACTGGTGGCTGGCGCCATCGAAGAACACGTGGCCCTGACGCAGGGCGACGATGCGCTCGCAGTAGCGCAGGGCGTAATCCACCTGATGCAGCGTCACCACCACGGTGATGCCGTCGTTCTGGTTGATGTCGCGCAGGGTTTCCATCACGATGCGGGCCGACTCCGGATCCAGCGAGGCGATGGGCTCATCGGCGAGAATTATTTTGGCTTTCTGCATCAGAGCGCGGGCGATAGCGACGCGCTGCTGCTGCCCGCCAGACAGCGTGGACACGCGCTGGTGGGCGAAGTGCGCCATGCCGACGCGGGTCAGCGCCTGTAAGGCTTCCTGCTTCTGTGATGGGGAGAACCAGCGCAGGCAGGTGCGCCAGAACGGGGTGCTGCCGAGCGCGCCAATCAGCACGTTCTCCAGCACCGTCAGGCGGTTCACCAGGTTGAACTGCTGAAAGATGTAGCCCGTCCGGGCGCGGCTTTTGCGAATATCGCTCGCCAGACGGCCCGCATGCTGCACGGTGTTACCCAGCAGCTCGACGCGGCTTTCCGGCGTTTTATCGCAGGTAATAAGGCCACTTAAGTGACGCAGAAGGGTGGATTTTCCTGAACCGGACGGCCCCAGCAGCGCCACCATTTCGCCCTGCTGGACGGTCAGATCAACGGCATGCAGCGCCTTGTTGTGATTGAAGGTCTTGCTCAGTTTCTCGACGCGGATGACAGTGTGCATGTGCTGGGCCTCACGATAAATGTGGCCTCATGCTGGCGCATCAATATGACATTTGGGTTAAGTGCAGGTTGCGGGAGTTTGAAGAGTTGAGGGGAGTTTGATGACAGGCGGAGGCAGACCGCCTACCGCCCGAAAATTAGTGCTGCTGCTTAACGACGTTAATCATCCACGGCACGCCGTACTTGTCGGTGACCTTACCGAAGCCGTGCGCCCAGAAGGTTTCCTGCCAGGCCATGTCGATATTCCCGCCATCGGCAAGGTTGTCGAACCAGCGCTTGCCTTCTGACACATCCTGCGTGTCGAGCACCAGCGTGAAGCCCGCGTACTCTGCGCTGCTGCCCGGCGGCAGCCCGTCGCTCATCATGATATCGCTGCCCGCAATGCGAACGTTGGAGTGAGCGATAGCCGAATCCGGAAACTGCATGCCGGACGGACAGCCTTCTTCGCTGTTATCGCTTTTTGGCATTTCGCCGAAGGTGATTTTATAGAGGAGTTCTGCGCCGACGGCTTGCTGATAGAAGGCGGTAGCCTCTGCACAGTTGCCGGCAAAAGAGATGTAGGGACTTAACGGCATAATCTTTACCTCACGTAAGAAAAGCCCGTTAAGTGTAGTTCCCGAAAGCCCGGTAAGCGAAGCGCTACCGGGCGGGTTAAATCAGTTCTTTTTCACGAACTCAGATTTCAGTTTCATCGGACCGAAGCCGTCAATTTTGCAATCGATATTATGATCGCCTTCCACCAGACGGATATTCTTCACTTTGGTGCCGATCTTCAGCATGGAAGAGCTACCTTTCACCTTAAGATCTTTCACCACGGTGACGCTGTCGCCATCCGCCAGCAGATTACCGTTGGCATCTTTGACGATCAGTGCATCAGCGTCCTGCGCTGGCTCGGCATCATTCCATTCGTGTGCACATTCCGGGCAGATGAACATGCCATTATCTTCGTAGGTGTATTCAGAATTGCATTTTGGGCAGTGTGGGAGTTGCATGTCGGTATCCTCAAAAGTGTTAACGCGCTGGAAAGTGCCAGCTAAATGACGGCAGAGTGCCGAAAAAGGCGGCAAGTATAACGCAAATCCACACTTTTGTCGGTGCTATTGTGAATTTAAAAAACGCAGAAAATGTGTTGCGAGTGACACTTACTGTCAGTCAGCTAAGCGATGCTAACGTCATTAACACGGTGGAAAGAGAAGTCGCTAAATATATCGAATATTTTATTGCGGCAAATTGCTACGCACCTTCATTTCGGATAAGGTGAAGCAACGCATTGTTATTTATCTTCGAACTTTACTGCCATGCATTTCTTATGTTGGCGGCCTATCCCTCTCTTTTTAGGTGGGTAAATAATGATGATATATCCTGAAGCTTCTTAAAATGGGCCAGGCTTTTTATCTTTTGGCTTTCAGGCCTTAAGGAGAGCTTTACACGCCATGCAGGGATAGCCATTTATTTCTGATTATCTTCAATTAGTTATATTTTGGTGAACATGTTTTCCACACGTGATCATATAAGCCTGAACATCATAATTAATACAAGTGGCTTAATAAAAGTAATAAATTTGCGTTAAGGAAAGGCTTTTATCATGCACACACAGACCATTTTTGAATTAAGTCAGGAAGCTGAGCGTTTGTTACAGCTTGCCCTGCAAAATCTCAATACCCTGAAATCAATGCCGACAGCGAAGCTGGAGAGCACGACGGCTGCTATTACAGGCGAAAAGAACAACGTGCTGCCTTTGCATTTTAGTGCGCGAGGCGTCGAAGCGCAGCAGGCAACGCTGAATAATGAATTACGCAAAATAACACGTCTGGAAATGGTTCTGGCTATCGTTGGCACGATGAAAGCGGGGAAATCGACCACCATTAATGCCATTGTGGGTACCGAAGTGTTGCCGAACCGCAACCGCCCAATGACGGCGCTGCCTACGCTGATACGTCATACGCCAGGCCAGAAAGAGCCGGTGCTCCACTTCTCACATGTCTCTCCTATTGATGATTTGATTCACCTGCTGCAGAAAAAGCTTGGCGATTACGATCGCGGCAAGTTGGCTCTGCAACTGGAAATTGATAAGGACATGAATACGCTGCTGGAGCGTATTGAGAAAGGCGAGGCCTTTGAAAAGCATCATCTCGGGGCGCAGCCAATATTTCATTGCCTGAAAAGTCTCAATGACCTGGTGAGGCTCTCCCAGGCGCTGGGCGTGGCGTTTCCGTTCTCCGAATACGCGGCCATCGAACATATTCCGGTGATTGAAGTGGAGTTCGTGCATCTTGCGGGTCTGGATGCGCACCTCGGGCAGCTGACGCTGCTCGATACCCCCGGCCCCAATGAGGCCGGACAACCGCATCTGCAAAAAATGCTTAGCGAACAGCTAGCCCGCGCGTCGGCGGTGCTGGCGGTGATGGATTATACCCAGCTTAAATCTATTTCTGATGAAGAGGTCCGTCAGGCTATTTCGGTTGCGGGGAAATCAGTGCCTCTGTATGCGCTGGTGAATAAATTCGACCAGAAGGATCGCAATAGCGACGATGAAGAGCAGGTCAGGGCGATGATCTCGGGGACCTTAATGAAAGGCACTATTTCGCCTGGCCAGATCTACCCTGTTTCCTCTATGTGGGCGTATCTGGCAAACCGCGCCCGCAACGAGATGAATGCCCGCGGACGCCTGCCGGATCATCAGGAGCAGCCCTGGGTGCAGGATTTTGCCGAAGCCGCACTCGGACGCCGCTGGCGTTCGGCGGACCTGGACGATATAAACCATATCCGTCACGCAGCCGATTTGCTCTGGGAAGATTCGCTGTTTGAACAGCCGATACGCAAACTGATTTACGCCGCCTATGCCAATGCCTCGCTATTCGCGCTGCGCTCGGCCTCGCATAAGCTGCTCAACTACGCGCAAAATGCCCGGGAGTATCTCGACTTCCGCTATCAGGGGCTGACGGTGGCCTTTGAGGGGCTGGAACTGAACATCGCGCGTCTTGAAGAGGATATGGCGTTGCTGCAGACGCGCCAGAGCGCGGTGAGCGATGAGGTGAAACATGAAGTTGAGCAGGCGCTGAACGCGACCGCGGACTTTATGGAGGCCGAAAAATCGGCGCTTCACCAGGCCATGGGCCATGTGTTCAGCCCTCAAAATATTCTTGATTTGGCAGGTATTGAGCGGCTGAATCGCCGCAGTGACAAACAGCAAGAGCGGGAACCGCTGGTTCTGGATGATGAAGGTCAGGCGCAGATCGTCCTGAGTAAAATTCGCTCCTCCTGTGAACTCATCATGCTGGATGCGCAGGCAAAAATTGCCCGGGAGCTGGCGTTACGCTTCGATCAGCTGGAATCTACGCTGGCGCGCTCGCTGAATGACGCTATCCGCCCCATTGAAACGCGTATAAAAGAGCATCTGAGCCATGCCGGCTTCCGGGCGCGGATCAGCTTCCCGGCTTTTCAGGCAAACCAGCTTGACTTCAATACGCGCGCGCTGTTTAACGATGCCATTGCACAGGATAACCGCCCGGCAGGTCAACTTTCCGCCGGGAGCAGTATGCGTGAAACCGTTTCGCGTTGGCTCAATAATCCGGGCTGGGGCTGGGATGAGTATGTGGTCACGCGCACGCACTATGTTATCGACATTGCGCAACTGCATGACAAATTTAAGCAACATATTGATCAGTTTTGTGAACAAATACGTAAAGCTTTATCCGCGCAGGTCGATGTCTCTGTTACGGCCGGAATGGCGACGTTCTTTGCAGAATTTTCGTTATGCCTGACCGGGTTACAGGAAAGCTTGCGTGATAGCCTCGCAGTGCGTCAACAAAATGAGCATTCAACCCGAGCGCTCAGCCAGCTGTTGAAGCAAAGCATTACGACTGCGACGTGGATTCAGGAAGATACCCGACTGTTACGCGATGACATTCAAACTCTATTCGCAGCAGAGCAACCATGACAACACAGCTACTGGACGGTCCCGGGCGGACGCTGGAGTGTATTCATCCCAGGTTTATGGTCGATCTTGTGCAGGGCGTGGACGCGGCGCGCCATCCCCATCTGGGGCCGCAGCAGCTGCAGTTTCGTGAACGTTTGACTCAGGAGATCATGACGCATACCCGGCTACGGCCCTGGGCGATGGCGGGAATGCTTAACGAGAACGCGGCCCTGCGCCTGGGGCTGGCGGAAAAACTCGCCGGCATGTTGGATCCGGGCCATCTTGCGCTGACGCTGATGGCCGATAAACTGACTGCACTGTGCCAGCAGGCTCACCTGCGCGCTCAGCCATCTCCCGGCCTGCTTGAACAGTATGCGGAGCTCTCCTCTCATTTTACCCAACGTGCCGCCTATAAAGAAAAGGCGCTGACCCAGCGTGGACTGACGGTACAGGCGGGCGAGCATAGTGAACAAATTTTCACCCGCTGGCGAGCCGGTCACTATGATGGCTGGTCTTTGGCCGGGCGCTGCTTCATTGTTCTGGAAGAGCTGCGCTGGGGAGCATTTGGCGATGCCTGCCGTCTGGCGAACAACGATGTGTCGGCCATGCTCAAGGATAATTTACGCAGCATGGCCGCCAACTACCTCGCACAGGGCATCAATGCGTCTCCCACAACGCGCCATTTCTATCATCAATGGCTGACCACACCCGCTTCGGCGGGTTTAATCGATCACAAAGACATGCTGGGCTGGCTGGGCGACTGGTGTCAGGCGGATATACACCCGGTGAGTTGGTCAGTGACGCAAAACTGGCAGACCGTCGCGCTGGGTATGCCGAGGCTGTGTTCGGCAAAACGGCTGGTGGATGCGATGGTGGAAGAGATTTTTGGTTGAACCCCTCATCCTGACCCTCTCCCCCCAGGGGAGAGAGGATGGCTGGCGCGGTGCGTTAGTGATTCATTTCTAACGGTTTCGGTTCAGGCGGGATCTCTTGCACATTTCCGTAGCGTTTCGCGTATAGCGCCGTGATGATGGGCACCAGGATTGCGGTGACAATCACGCTGGCGGCAACCAGTGCCGTCGCGGACGCGGCCACCGGTTCGAAGGCCGGGTTAATCTGGGCGATAATCACCGGGTTTGCAACGGCAGCGCCTGCGGCTGAAGAGGCGGCGACGCCCGCCGTGCCGTTTCCTCCCCCGATTACGCGGTCAGCAACGATCAGCGGAATACCGGTGATGATGATAACCGCGATACCCAGCACAATCCCCAGCAGTCCCGTATCCAGAATCACGTTCAGGTTGATGGTGTTACCCAGCGCAAAGCCAAAGAACGGGATCAGCACCGGCGTGGCTTTGCTGAAGAAATCACGCAGATCGTGATCCAGATTGCCCAGCGCGAAGCCGATCAGGAATGGCAGGATCGCGCCGACAAAATGATGGGGCTCAAAAGAAGCCAGGCCAGCGGATCCCAGGATCAACATCGTCATGAGCGGGCCGGACTCCAGAGACATCAAAACAAACGCGCCGGACTCCTCTTTCGTTCCGTACTGGTTCATCAGGCTGGCATACAGCCCGCCGTTGGTCATGTCCATCGCCGAGACAATCGCCAGGACGGATAACCCGGCGAAGAAACCGGTCTGAATTCCATTTTCAGGAATGAACATCGCGCATATCATTGCGACCACCCAGGCAACCGCTATTTTGGTTATCACCAGCGTTCCGGATTTGCGTAATACGGTACCGGTTGCCCGCAAATTAATGGATGCGCCGATACAAAAGAACCAGACCGCCAGGATGGGAACGGTACCCGTAATCATCCCCTTTGTGAAACCACCAAAATAAGCCCCGGTTTCAGGTGCTAATGTATTCAGAATAGCACCGAGTACCAGCGGCACCAGCATCATACCACCCGGTATGCGTTCTATCGTGGCTTTAATCTTCATCTCTAACCCTCACAATTTCGCCTCTCATGGTGAGCGGCAGGTGCGAATAAAAAAATCAATAAATTCAATTTGATGAAGGGTGCTCTTGATGATTGGTTTGTGATAACCCTGCACCGAAATTCAGTTAGCGCTCTCGTTTCCTCTCGTCAGAAAACATGCGTCGCTATGTTTCAGGAATTATCATGCGATCGATGGAATATTGATTCAATGAAAATAAAACGGTGTTTTAGTTATCTTCATCACATATTGAATGTAAACTTTACGGCGCGTTGTGAGAGCTGAAAATTTATGTAAATCTCTTGTAAAAAATATGGCTTTTTATTCTGTTGGGAAAAGAAAAAGGATGAGGGCGAAAATGAGGGCTCTGGAAGGTTGAGAAAGTACTTATTTGCGGTAGTTGACAAAAACTGTCTTCACCTGACGCAGTATAAATATATGTGTGAAGTTGATCACAAATATAAACGCTGGTAGGGTAAAAAGGTCATTAACTGCCCAGACAGGCGTCAACAGGTTCGGTTGTATCGACGGTAAACGTCAATGTAAGTAAACCTGCTACGCTTGAAGATGGAGGTTCGCACGGAGCGGATCTCGGGTTCACAGAGTGCGAGTTGGCTGTGGAACGGACAGGGCTAAGTCTACGAGGAAAGCTATGCTAAGAAGGAAAAAGGTTAAACCCATTACGCTTCGCGACGTCACCATTATTGATGACGCTAAACTGCGTAAAGCGATCACCGCCGCCTCGCTCGGTAATGCGATGGAATGGTTCGATTTCGGTGTCTACGGCTTTGTTGCCTATGCATTAGGTAAAGTGTTCTTCCCCGGTGCTGACCCAAGCCTGCAGATGATTGCCGCGCTGGGTACATTCTCCGTTCCTTTCCTGATCCGCCCGCTGGGTGGTCTGTTCTTCGGTATGCTCGGTGACAAATACGGTCGCCAGAAAATACTCGCTATCACCATTGTCATTATGTCGATCAGTACGTTCTGTATCGGCCTAATACCGTCCTATGCCACGATCGGTATCTGGGCACCTATTCTGCTGTTGCTCTGTAAGATGGCGCAGGGCTTCTCCGTCGGGGGTGAGTATACCGGGGCGTCGATCTTCGTCGCGGAGTATTCCCCTGACCGTAAGCGCGGCTTCATGGGCAGCTGGCTGGACTTCGGTTCGATTGCCGGGTTTGTGATGGGTGCGGGCGTCGTGGTTCTGATTTCAACCGTGGTCGGTGAGGAGAACTTCCTCGACTGGGGCTGGCGTATCCCGTTCTTTATCGCGCTCCCACTGGGTATCATCGGTCTTTACCTGCGACATGCGCTGGAAGAGACACCTGCGTTCCAGCAGCACGTTGATAAACTGGAGCAGGGCGACCGCGAAGGGCTGCAGGACGGCCCGAAAGTGTCCTTTAAAGAGATCGCGACAAAGCACTGGCGCAGCCTGCTGACCTGTATTGGTCTGGTGATTTCCACCAACGTTACTTACTACATGCTGCTGACCTACATGCCGAGCTATCTGTCGCATAACCTGCACTACTCGGAAGATCACGGTGTGCTGATTATTATCGCCATCATGGTGGGTATGCTGTTTGTACAGCCGATTATGGGTCTGCTGAGCGACCGCTTTGGCCGTCGACCGTTTATCATCCTGGGTAGCGTAGCGCTGTTCGCGCTGGCGATCCCGGCGTTTATTCTGATCAACAGTAACGTGCTGGGTCTGATATTCGCGGGTCTGCTGATGCTGGCGGTGATCCTGAACTGCTTTATCGGGGTGATGGCATCCACATTACCTGCGATGTTCCCGACGCACATTCGTTATAGTGCGCTGGCGGCGGCGTTCAACATCTCCGTTCTGATTGCCGGCCTGACGCCTACGCTTGCCGCCTCTCTGGTGGAAAGCACGCAGAACCTGATGATGCCAGCCTACTACCTGATGGTTATTGCGGTAGTCGGCCTGGCGACCGGCCTGACCATGAAGGAGACGGCGAACCGTCCTCTGAAAGGGGCGACGCCTGCGGCATCTGATATTCAGGAAGCGAAAGAAATCCTGCGCGAGCACTACGATAACGTTGAGCAGAAAATTGAGGATATCGACGCAGAGATTGAAGAGCTGCAGAAGAAACGCTCCCGTCTTGTTGATCAACATCCACGCATTAACGAGTAATAAAGAAACCCGCCAACGGCGGGTTTTCTTTTATTAGCATCCGGCGGCGATGTAGTCGCCGTTGGCGCTAATGGGGATGACGGTCAGGAACAGGACGGTCGCGAACAGGATCAGGATGATACCTCCGGCAATTTTAACTGCCGGCACCAGCCATCTGAACGCGCTATCTCCCCCGAACCATGCCACCGTGCGTTCACGGGCATAACGAACCGCCAGTGATAGCCCCATAATAGAGAGTGCCGTTCCTAAAGACATGGTCATAACGGCCGCCATTCCCCAGGTGACAATGCCCAGCGCGTTCGAAAACATCAGAATCATGATCGCACCGCTGCACGGACGTGCGCCAATCGCCAGAATGACGCCCAGACGCGTTTTCCAGTCACCTTGTGTCAGATCTGCGCCCACGCCGTGATGACCACAGCCACAGTGTTCATCGTGCTGATGAAGGGGAGTGATGGCTGAGATCCTCATTCTTTGAGGCCGCAGGCTTTTCAGCGCCTGGTAAATGATGAAAGCACCAAATGCGCCAATCAGCACGGCGCTTATCTTCTCGACATACCAGCGGCTGGTGCTGATATCCCCTGACGCGAGGTTAAATCCTACTGCCAGAATAAAGACAAACAGAATGGCGCTGACGCCCTGCATCAGGCTACCAAGAAAGGGAACGGTGCGTGCGGCCAGTTCGCTCTCCTTATTTGTGCTCAGGTAGGTTGTCACGATGAACTTCCCGTGCCCCGGCCCGATGGCGTGAAGGACGCCATAAAAGAAAGCGCCTGTTAAGAGCCATAATCCACCGCTGTACTGGTTGTTATTAAGCTGCAGTAGATACATCACCAGATAACGGTGCAGCGTAATCTGCGTGGCAAGGCACCACTGGATAAAGGCGTTCCAGTGCGTATGCAGCGTAAAAGCGGCGAAGAGGATAGTCAGCAGCATCAATCCGGCCGTAGGGAGGCGCCAGTAGCGAGGCAGGCGTTGTGTATTCATCAGGGGGAGCTCTGCGGAGAAGAATATTTGCCGCTATTATAGTTGATCTTCTCTTTCAGTTCGCAGGATCGCATCAGGATCTTGCTGTAATTGTGGATAAGTCTGTGCGTAAAAGGGTATAAAGCGGGGTTTTGCTGGGGAATGCAGCAGTCAGTCATTTTTTTGCAACTTTTCTGTTGCGGGCTGCGGAGAACTCCCTATAATGCGCCTCCATCGACACGGCGGATGTGAATCACTTCACAGTTAACCCGGTCGGTTGAAGAGAAAAAATCCTGAAATAACGGGTTGACTCTGAAAGAGGAAAGCGTAATATACGCCACCTCGCAACGGTGAGCGAAAGCCGCGTTGCACTGCTCTTTAACAATTTATCAGACAATCTGTGTGGGCACTCAAAGTGACATGGATTCTTAACGTCCTCGGACGAAAAATGAATACCAAGTCTCTGAGTGAACATACGTAATTCATTACGAAGTTTAATTCACGAGCATCAAACTTAAATTGAAGAGTTTGATCATGGCTCAGATTGAACGCTGGCGGCAGGCCTAACACATGCAAGTCGAACGGTAGCACAGAGAGCTTGCTCTCGGGTGACGAGTGGCGGACGGGTGAGTAATGTCTGGGAAACTGCCTGATGGAGGGGGATAACTACTGGAAACGGTAGCTAATACCGCATAATGTCGCAAGACCAAAGAGGGGGACCTTCGGGCCTCTTGCCATCAGATGTGCCCAGATGGGATTAGCTAGTAGGTGGGGTAACGGCTCACCTAGGCGACGATCCCTAGCTGGTCTGAGAGGATGACCAGCCACACTGGAACTGAGACACGGTCCAGACTCCTACGGGAGGCAGCAGTGGGGAATATTGCACAATGGGCGCAAGCCTGATGCAGCCATGCCGCGTGTATGAAGAAGGCCTTCGGGTTGTAAAGTACTTTCAGCGGGGAGGAAGGTGTTGAGGTTAATAACCTCAGCAATTGACGTTACCCGCAGAAGAAGCACCGGCTAACTCCGTGCCAGCAGCCGCGGTAATACGGAGGGTGCAAGCGTTAATCGGAATTACTGGGCGTAAAGCGCACGCAGGCGGTCTGTCAAGTCGGATGTGAAATCCCCGGGCTCAACCTGGGAACTGCATTCGAAACTGGCAGGCTAGAGTCTTGTAGAGGGGGGTAGAATTCCAGGTGTAGCGGTGAAATGCGTAGAGATCTGGAGGAATACCGGTGGCGAAGGCGGCCCCCTGGACAAAGACTGACGCTCAGGTGCGAAAGCGTGGGGAGCAAACAGGATTAGATACCCTGGTAGTCCACGCCGTAAACGATGTCGACTTGGAGGTTGTGCCCTTGAGGCGTGGCTTCCGGAGCTAACGCGTTAAGTCGACCGCCTGGGGAGTACGGCCGCAAGGTTAAAACTCAAATGAATTGACGGGGGCCCGCACAAGCGGTGGAGCATGTGGTTTAATTCGATGCAACGCGAAGAACCTTACCTACTCTTGACATCCAGAGAACTTAGCAGAGATGCTTTGGTGCCTTCGGGAACTCTGAGACAGGTGCTGCATGGCTGTCGTCAGCTCGTGTTGTGAAATGTTGGGTTAAGTCCCGCAACGAGCGCAACCCTTATCCTTTGTTGCCAGCGGTCCGGCCGGGAACTCAAAGGAGACTGCCAGTGATAAACTGGAGGAAGGTGGGGATGACGTCAAGTCATCATGGCCCTTACGAGTAGGGCTACACACGTGCTACAATGGCGCATACAAAGAGAAGCGACCTCGCGAGAGCAAGCGGACCTCATAAAGTGCGTCGTAGTCCGGATTGGAGTCTGCAACTCGACTCCATGAAGTCGGAATCGCTAGTAATCGTGGATCAGAATGCCACGGTGAATACGTTCCCGGGCCTTGTACACACCGCCCGTCACACCATGGGAGTGGGTTGCAAAAGAAGTAGGTAGCTTAACCTTCGGGAGGGCGCTTACCACTTTGTGATTCATGACTGGGGTGAAGTCGTAACAAGGTAACCGTAGGGGAACCTGCGGTTGGATCACCTCCTTACCTTAAAGAACCTGCCTTTGCAGTGCTCACACAGATTGTCTGATGAAAAGTAAGCAGCAAGGCGTCTTGCGATTGAGACTTCAGTGTCCCCTTCGTCTAGAGGCCCAGGACACCGCCCTTTCACGGCGGTAACAGGGGTTCGAATCCCCTAGGGGACGCCACTTGCTGGTTCGTGAGTGAAAGTCACCTGCCGTCATATCTCAAAACTGACTTGCGAGTCACGTTTGAGATATTTGCTCTTTAAAAATCTGGATCAAGCTGAAAATTGAAACGACACATCTTTAATGGTGTGTTCGAGTCTCTCAAATTTTCGCAATCAGAAGTGAAACATCTTCGGGTTGTGAGGTTAAGCGACTAAGCGTACACGGTGGATGCCCTGGCAGTCAGAGGCGATGAAGGACGTGCTAATCTGCGAAAAGCGACGGCGAGGTGATATGAACCCTTGACCCGTCGATGTCCGAATGGGGAAACCCAGTGTGTTTCGACACACTATCGTTAACTGAATACATAGGTTAACGAGGCGAACCGGGGGAACTGAAACATCTAAGTACCCCGAGGAAAAGAAATCAACCGAGATTCCCCCAGTAGCGGCGAGCGAACGGGGAGCAGCCCGGAGTCTGAATCAGCTTGTGTGTTAGTGGAAGCGTCTGGAAAGTCGCACGGTACAGGGTGACAGTCCCGTACACGAAAATGCACAGGTTGTGAACTCGAAGAGTAGGGCGGGACACGTGGTATCCTGTCTGAATATGGGGGGACCATCCTCCAAGGCTAAATACTCCTGACTGACCGATAGTGAACCAGTACCGTGAGGGAAAGGCGAAAAGAACCCCGGCGAGGGGAGTGAAAAAGAACCTGAAACCGTGTACGTACAAGCAGTGGGAGCACCTTCGTGGTGTGACTGCGTACCTTTTGTATAATGGGTCAGCGACTTATATTCTGTAGCAAGGTTAACCGTATAGGGGAGCCGCAGGGAAACCGAGTCTTAACTGGGCGTTAAGTTGCAGGGTATAGACCCGAAACCCGGTGATCTAGCCATGGGCAGGTTGAAGGTTGGGTAACACTAACTGGAGGACCGAACCGACTAATGTTGAAAAATTAGCGGATGACCTGTGGCTGGGGGTGAAAGGCCAATCAAACCGGGAGATAGCTGGTTCTCCCCGAAAGCTATTTAGGTAGCGCCTCGTGAACTCATCTTCGGGGGTAGAGCACTGTTTCGGCTAGGGGGCCATCCCGGCTTACCAACCCGATGCAAACTACGAATACCGAAGAATGTTATCACGGGAGACACACGGCGGGTGCTAACGTCCGTCGTGAAGAGGGAAACAACCCAGACCGCCAGCTAAGGTCCCAAAGTCATGGTTAAGTGGGAAACGATGTGGGAAGGCACAGACAGCCAGGATGTTGGCTTAGAAGCAGCCATCATTTAAAGAAAGCGTAATAGCTCACTGGTCGAGTCGGCCTGCGCGGAAGATGTAACGGGGCTAAACCATGCACCGAAGCTGCGGCAGCGACGCTTATGCGTTGTTGGGTAGGGGAGCGTTCTGTAAGCCGTTGAAGGTGTGCTGTGAGGCATGCTGGAGGTATCAGAAGTGCGAATGCTGACATAAGTAACGATAAAGCGGGTGAAAAGCCCGCTCGCCGGAAGACCAAGGGTTCCTGTCCAACGTTAATCGGGGCAGGGTGAGTCGACCCCTAAGGCGAGGCCGAAAGGCGTAGTCGATGGGAAACAGGTTAATATTCCTGTACTTGGTGTTACTGCGAAGGGGGGACGGAGAAGGCTATGTCAGCCGGGCGACGGTTGTCCCGGTTTAAGCGTGTAGGTGTGTGTTCCAGGCAAATCCGGTTCACTTTAACACTGAGGCGTGATGACGAGGCACTACGGTGCTGAAGTGATAAATGCCCTGCTTCCAGGAAAAGCCTCTAAGCATCAGGTAACACGAAATCGTACCCCAAACCGACACAGGTGGTCAGGTAGAGAATACCAAGGCGCTTGAGAGAACTCGGGTGAAGGAACTAGGCAAAATGGTGCCGTAACTTCGGGAGAAGGCACGCTGATATGTAGGTGAAGTCCCTGCGGACGGAGCTGAAATCAGTCGAAGATACCAGCTGGCTGCAACTGTTTATTAAAAACACAGCACTGTGCAAACACGAAAGTGGACGTATACGGTGTGACGCCTGCCCGGTGCCGGAAGGTTAATTGATGGGGTTAGCGGCAACGCGAAGCTCTTGATCGAAGCCCCGGTAAACGGCGGCCGTAACTATAACGGTCCTAAGGTAGCGAAATTCCTTGTCGGGTAAGTTCCGACCTGCACGAATGGCGTAATGATGGCCAGGCTGTCTCCACCCGAGACTCAGTGAAATTGAACTCGCTGTGAAGATGCAGTGTACCCGCGGCAAGACGGAAAGACCCCGTGAACCTTTACTATAGCTTGACACTGAACACTGGTCCTTGATGTGTAGGATAGGTGGGAGGCTTTGAAGCGTGGACGCCAGTCTGCGTGGAGCCGTCCTTGAAATACCACCCTTTAATGGCTGGTGTTCTAACGTGGACCCGTGATCCGGGTTGCGGACAGTGTCTGGTGGGTAGTTTGACTGGGGCGGTCTCCTCCCAAAGAGTAACGGAGGAGCACGAAGGTTAGCTAATCCTGGTCGGACATCAGGAGGTTAGTGCAATGGCATAAGCTAGCTTGACTGCGAGAGTGACGGCTCGAGCAGGTGCGAAAGCAGGTCATAGTGATCCGGTGGTTCTGAATGGAAGGGCCATCGCTCAACGGATAAAAGGTACTCCGGGGATAACAGGCTGATACCGCCCAAGAGTTCATATCGACGGCGGTGTTTGGCACCTCGATGTCGGCTCATCACATCCTGGGGCTGAAGTAGGTCCCAAGGGTATGGCTGTTCGCCATTTAAAGTGGTACGCGAGCTGGGTTTAGAACGTCGTGAGACAGTTCGGTCCCTATCTGCCGTGGGCGCTGGAGAATTGAGGGGGGCTGCTCCTAGTACGAGAGGACCGGAGTGGACGCATCACTGGTGTTCGGGTTGTCATGCCAATGGCACTGCCCGGTAGCTAAATGCGGAAGAGATAAGTGCTGAAAGCATCTAAGCACGAAACTTGCCCCGAGATGAGTTCTCCCTGAGACTATAAGTCTCCTGAAGGAACGTTGAAGACGACGACGTTGATAGGCCGGGTGTGTAAGCGCAGCGATGCGTTGAGCTAACCGGTACTAATGAACCGTGAGGCTTAACCTTACAACGCCGAAGCTGTTTTGGCGGTGAGAGACAGATTTTCAGCCTGATACAGATAACAGAATTTGCCTGGCGGCTTTAGCGCGGTGGTCCCACCTGACCCCATGCCGAACTCAGAAGTGAAACGCCGTAGCGCCGATGGTAGTGTGGGGTCTCCCCATGTGAGAGTAGGGAACTGCCAGGCATCAATCAAGAAGAACCCCGTACCGTAAGGTGCGGGGTTTTTTGCTTTGTGCGCCGGAAAATGCCGGATGGCGGCTTCGCCTTATCCGGCTATAGGTTTTGCAGGCCCGGTAAGCGCAGCGCCACCGGGAAATGCTAATCGCACGATCTTACCGGGAAGAGATACAGGAGTATAAATAAGGTAAGGTTTTGATAAACGCAGAAAAGCAAAAACCCAGCCATAGGCTGGGTTCTTTAAATAGTGGTGCCCGGACTCGGAATCGAACCAAGGACACGGGGATTTTCAATCCCCTGCTCTACCGACTGAGCTATCCGGGCAACGGAGCGCATTAAACCGCAATCGCGCCTTATCGTCAACATTATTTCAGGAAAAGCTGTTCAACTGCTTAAGTTTGCGGCAATCTGTACGTTTTCACCGTGAAAATGCACAAATCTTCCAGACAATACCGGGCCGTGCGGCAATGCTGATGACAACAGGAGGGCAGTATGGCAAACGACTGGCTTGAGCTCCGTCAGCATGCGGATACCGGCATTGAAACGATTAAAGCGCACTTCGAAGGCCATGCCTTCGATCCCCACTGGCACGATAGTTATCTGGTCGGGATTACCCTTTCAGGCACCCAGCAGTTTCACTGTCGTCGCGAACGCCACCGCAGCCATCCTGGTGATGCGTTCTTACTGGAGCCGGGTGAAATTCACGACGGCGACGCGCCTGTGGAAGGAGGCTTTACCTATCTCACCTTCTATCTTGACGAGCAGTGGCTGACGCGTACCCTCCGTGGATTATATGAAGCCACGCCGGATCGCTACTCGCTTCACTTTGCTCAAACGCTAACGCGAGAACCTCAGCTGGTCCGTTCTATCGGCGAGACGTTTAACGCGTTGCATAGCGATGAGATGAAAATTGTTCAGCAGAGCACAATGGATAAGCTGCTCTCTCAGATCACCTCCCATTGCCACTGGCGTAAGAAACTCCCGTCGCAGCTACAGAGCGCTGCCGTGGCGCACCGCGCACGCGACTATCTTTATGCGCATATCGGCGAGAACGTGGGGTTGTCAGACCTTGCGCGCGAGACGGGCACGGATCGCTTTACACTGACGCGCTGCTTTAAGCGCGAGTTCAACCTGGCACCTCACGCCTGGCTTATTCAGCTGCGTCTGGCAAAGGCGCGACAGCTGCTGGCGCACGGCGAACAGCCTGTTAATGTGGCTACAGCGCTCGGTTTTGCCGACCAAAGCCATCTGGGACGCTGGTTCCAGCGTGCATACCGCATTTCCCCTGCCCACTACCGCCGGTTGTGCACAAACCTTCCAGACGTTTCCAGAAAATAGCGGCACAGTAATGGCTCTAACAAAAAAGGAGCCATCTGTGAGTCTGATGCCTTATCTGCTGTTTGCCTTTGTCGCGTCGATAACGCCCGGCCCGACGAATATCCTCGTTCTCACTAACAGCCAGTACTTTGGTGTGAAAAATACCATTCCCGCCATTTTGGGGGGATGTATTACGGCGAGTCTGATTGTGCTGATATCGGGTGCCGGCGCCGGGGAGGTGCTGCGTCAGTTTCCTCTGATACGCCAGGCAATGAGTTGGGCGGGAGTGCTGTGGCTAACCTGGATGAGCTGGCAACTGTATCGGGCGCCTGCGGCGAATCTTTCTGAGAAGACGCCTCATCGCTTCACCGCGCAAGCCGCAGCGCTGCTGCAGATGGTGAATCCGAAAACGTGGATGATGGCGCTGGCAGTAGTGAGTCTTTTTGCTCCCGCGAGCATTCATCCGTTAAGAGATATTGCGCTGATGGCGCTATGGTTCTTACTGATTTCTGTGATGTGCCTGATGTGCTGGGCGTGGCTGGGGAAGGCGGTAAACCGGGTGTTTCGCACCACCGTGGCGATGGTGCGGTTTCAGCGCCTGATGGCGCTATGTCTGCTCGTCTCCGCCTGGGCGGGCATGCTGGTCTAGGTTAACGCCCCGCCCATACGACACTGGGCAAAGCGCAGAATGTCTTCCGCCAGGCGGTGCGCCGTATCCACATCGGCCTGGCTACGGTTCACCAGCATGCGGCTCAGGCAACCCTCCAGTACGAGCTCCATCTGCTTAGCGACCATTGCCGGGTCATCCACTTCAAGCGTTGTCAGCAGTTCGTGGGTGAAGTCATGCGCCGCACGTTTTTGCTGATCCGCCAGCTGGTGTATTGGATGGCCAGGATCGGGATAAAACGTACAGGCAGCAATAAACAGGCAGCCTGGATAACGATTGTTGCTGACGCACTCTGTCAGGGCGGTGTAGCGCGCTAACAGTTTTTGCTCAGCGGTCAGCTCTTCATTCAACATTAGCTGCCTGCGCCAGATATCCACCTGCTGGCTAAGATAGCGTAGGGCATCATAAAGCAGCGCCTCTTTATCCGGCCAGAAGCGCTTAAGCTCATCCAGAGGGTAATCGATACGGTCGGCTACCATCTCAAGCGTGGTGCTGGCGATCCCTTGAATCTCAAGTAGTTGCAGGGCTTGTCCCAGTACGTCTTCGCGTTGCACGGTTATCTCCTCCGCTATTCCCAACGGTATGTCCCGTCTAAAGTGTTGTTTACGGTTGGCGATTGCGCAAATGCGCGCTGAATGCCGGTGCGTCCATAAACCCGGTTACACGCTGTTCTGGCAGCTCTTCCCCCTGCTCATTGAAGAACAGAATGGTTGGCAGCCCAAGTACGGTAAGGTGTTTAAGCAGGGCCTTATCCTGCGCATTGTTGGCTGTGACGTTTGCCTGAAGGAGTACCGTCTCTTTCAGGGCATTTTGCACCTGAGGATCGCTAAAGGTGTATTTTTCAAACTCTTTGCAGGCAACACACCAGTCGGCATAGAGGTCGAGCATCACCGGTTTGCCTTTTGCCTGCGCCAGCGCGCTGTTGAGCTCATCGACGTTCTTAACGTGTATAAAGTTTAAATGTGCCTGCGTCTGGCCCACAGGCGAGCCGAACGCCCAATCCTGAAGCGGGCGCACGCTCACCAACGCGGCGGCGAGCAGGAGAATTTGCACCAGACGCATCCACGCTTTTTTTGCCCCCAGGCTGACGATAAACGCCCAGGAAAAGAACGCCACGCCGAGCATGGCCCACAGGCGCAAACCCCACGCGTTACCCATGATGCGCTCCAGCAGGAACACCGGGAGCGCCAGGATGACAAAGCCGAACGCGGTTTTCACCGTCTCCATCCACGGGCCGCTCTTCGGCAGCAGGCGGTTGCCAAACACCGTCACCAGAATCAGCGGCAGGCCCATCCCCAGCGCGTAAAGATACAGCGTACCCCCGCCGAGCCACATATTACCGCTCTGGGCGATGTACAGCAGGATAGCGCTCAGCGGTGCTGTAGTGCAGGGGGAACAAATCAACCCGGCGATGGCGCCCATTGCGAACACGCCGCCCGCAGAGCCACCCTGCTGGCGATTGCTCATCAGCGTTAAGCGGGTTTGCAGCGAAGAGGGCAGTTGAAGCGTGAACAGGCCAAACATTGACAGCGCCAGCAGAATAAATACGGCTGACAGGCCGATTAGCACGTAAGGGTGCTGAAGCGCTGCCTGGAACTGCAGTCCGGCCGCGGCGACCACGAGGCCGAGCGCGGTATAGGTGAGCGCCATGCCCTGCACATAAATAAAGGCCAGGAGCAGCGCCCGGGCGGTAGAAAGACGCTGTTTGCCGCCCAGTACAATCCCGGAGATAAGCGGGTACATCGGCAGGACACAAGGGGTAAAGGCAATGCCGATACCAATCAGTAAGGCCCAAAGTGCTGAGAACGGCAGAGCAGAAGCAGCTTCGGCTTCGCCTTTATCCCTCACCTTGCCCCTCTCGTCTGAGGGGAGAGGGGAGGCAGCCGCTTTAACTTCAGTAAGCGGAACGACCTTCGTTTCAGGGGGGTAGCAGAAGCCCGCGTCGGCACAGCCCTGATACGTAACCGTCAGCGTGGCATCTTTATCCGCCTGATTCACCGTAACGGGCACGCTTAAGCGCTGGCGATAAATTTCACTTTTACCGTAGAACTCGTCCTCATGCCATTCGCCAGCGGGCATCTGCAATGCGCCAACGTTGGCCTTTGCCGGCGTGATGCTGACCTGCTTGCGGTAGAGGTAGTAACCCTCTTTCACCTGCCAGGTCAGATTGAGATCGTGCTGGTTTTGCTGAAAGTCGAAAATGAACGCCTGGTCGGCGGGAATAAAGTTCGAACGGCCGGGCGCGTCAAACAAACCGGCAAATACTGACGTGCTGCACAGCAGCAGGATCAGCGTAAAGAAGCGTTGAGCCATGAGAGATAGTCGTTATCGCCGTGGACCACTGGCAGCACCAGCAGCTCCGGGGTTTGATAAGGATGATGAGACTTGAGGCAGTCAAGGAGCGCCTGCTGATTCGCCAGATTGGTTTTGAGCAACATCTGGACTTCATACTCCTGCTCCAGCTTGCCTTCCCAGTAATAAAGGGAGGTCGCGCCGGGGAGCAGCGTGACGCAGGCTGCCAGTTTTTCGGCCAGCGCTTTGGCGGCGAGATCCTGGGCAGAGGCTTCATCAGGGGCGGTACAAAGTACGACAACAGCATCAGGCGTGTTCACAAGTCGACCTCCTCATCACGAAAGTCTTCACTATATCACGCCATGCGATTGGTCATTAATGAAACGGGCCGCAGAGCGGCCCGATTTTAACTATTTTTACAACGGCTAACCGTTTACAGCACAATGCCGCCAATGATAAAGCCGAGGACGACGCAAAGCGTAATCGCCACCACGCCCGGGATCAGGAACGCGTGGTTAAACACGTACTTACCGATGCGGGTTGAGCCGGTATCGTCCATCTCAACCGCGGCCAGCAGGGTTGGGTAGGTTGGCAGAACGAACAGCGCAGAAACCGCCGCAAAAGACGCAATCGCCGTCAGCGGCGTCACGCCCAGCATCAGTGCCGCAGGCATCAGCGCTTTGGTGGTGGCAGCCTGAGAGTAAAGCAGCGTCGCGGCAAAGAACAGTACCACCGCCAGCAGCCACGGGTAGTTGTGCAGCAGGTCGCCGGCAACGGTCTGGATGTCGCTGATGTGCGCTTTCACGAAGGTGTCACCGAGCCACGCCACGCCCAGTACGCACACGCAGGCGCTCATACCGGATTTGAAGGTGCTGGCGTTCAGCACTTCGCTGGTGTCGATTTTACAGGTGATGCTAATCAGCGTGGCGATGGTCAGCATGAATACCACAATCGCTTCGTTACGCGGCAGCACCGGGTTCTGGATCAGCCCCACGGTGTCGCTGATGGCGGTCGCGTAGAACATCACGGCGACGATACCGATCAGGAACAGCAGCACGGAGCGTTTCGCGTGCGGCTTCAGCTCGAAGACCTGGCTACCGCGCAGGCTCACTTCACCTTTTGCCAGACGCTCCTGGTAAACCGGATCGTCTTTCAGCTCGGCACCGAGGAAGTTACACAGCACGGCGGTAATCATCACCGCAATTAGCGTGACTGGAATACAGATCGCCAGCAGCGTCAGGTAGCTCACGCCCATCGGCTCAAGGATACCCGCGAAGAAGACTACGGCGGCTGAGATTGGCGACGCGGTGATCGCAATCTGCGACGCCACCACGGCAATAGAAAGTGGACGAGACGGGCGAATCCCCTGTTCTTTTGCCACCTCGGTGATCACCGGCAGCGTGGAGAACGCCGTGTGGCCGGTTCCCGCGAGAATGGTCATAAACCAGGTCACCAGCGGGGCAAGGAAGGTGATGTATTTCGGATGGCGGCGCAGCATGCGCTCCGCCAGGCTCACCAGGTAGTCCATACCGCCCGCCACCTGCATGGCCGCAATAGCGGCAATAACCGCCATGATGATTTCGATAACGTCAAAAGGAATTGCGCCGGGTTTAATCTGAAAGATAAGGGTAAGTACGAGCACCCCGAGACCGCCGGCAAAACCAATGCCGATACCCCCGAGCCGCGCGCCCAAATAAATCGCCAACAGGACGATGACGAGTTCTGCTCCAAACATAAAGACCTGCCTTGCTTATTAACAAGTTGATATTGAATTGTTGTATTTAGGTAACGCCTAAAAAGAAAAAAGGCACGTCACAAGTGACGTGCCTTTCGGAAGCCTAGCCTGAACTGTTACTGTTCGCTTTCATCGGTATATCGTTTCGCTTTATATGCCGGATGCATCAGGTTCTGGGCCGAGAAGATATCGTCCAGCTCGGCTTCGGTCAACAGTCCACGCTCCAGCACGACTTCACGCACGCTCTTACCGGTTTCGGCGCAAATCTTACCAACGATGTCACCGTTGTGGTGGCCGATGAACGGGTTGAGGTAAGTAACGATCCCGATGGAGTTATAAACATAGCCTTCACAGACTTCTTTATTCGCGGTGATGCCGTTAATGCATTTTTCCAGCAGGTTGTAGCAGGCATTAGTCAGGATGTGAATGGATTCAAACATCGCCTGGCCAATCACCGGCTCCATCACGTTCAACTGCAGCTGACCGGCTTCGGAGGCCATGGTCACGGTGGTGTCGTTACCAATCACCTTGAAGCAAACCTGGTTCACCACTTCTGGCACTACCGGGTTAACTTTGGCTGGCATAATGGAAGAACCCGCCTGCAACTCTGGCAGGTTGATTTCGTTCAGGCCAGCGCGCGGGCCGGAGGAGAGCAGGCGCAGGTCATTACAGATTTTGGACAGTTTCACCGCCAGACGTTTCAGGGCGCTGTGTACCATTACGTACGCGCCGCAGTCGGATGTGGCTTCAATCAGGTCTTCCGCAGGCACCACAGGCAGGTTAGACACTTCCGCCAGCTTCTGAACCGCCAGCTGCTGATAGCCATCCGGGGTGTTCAGACGCGTACCGATGGCGGTGGCGCCCAGGTTCACTTCCAGCAGCAGCTCGGAGGTGCGCAGCAGGTTTTTGGTCTCTTCGTTAAGCAGCACGTTAAACGCGTGGAATTCCTGACCGAGGGTCATTGGCACCGCGTCCTGCAGCTGTGTACGGCCCATTTTCAGAATGTCCTGGAACTCAACGGCCTTACGCTGGAAGCCATCGCCCAGTTGGTTGATCGCGTCGACCAGTTTGACCACGGAGGCATACACCGCGATACGGAAGCCGGTTGGGTAGGCGTCGTTGGTGGACTGGCATTTGTTAACGTGGTCGTTCGGGTTGAGGTACTGGTATTCACCTTTCTGGTGGCCCATCAGCTCAAGGCCGATGTTTGCCAGTACTTCGTTGGTATTCATGTTGACGGAGGTACCCGCGCCGCCCTGATAGACGTCAACCGGGAACTGGTCCATGCATTTGCCGTTGTTCAGCACTTCATCGCAGGCAGCGATAATCGCATTTGCCGCGCTTTTAGGAATGGTTTGCAGCTCTTTGTTCGCCAGCGCTGCGGCTTTCTTCACCATCACCATGCCACGGACAAACTCAGGGATATCGCTGATTTTGCTGTTGCTGATGTAGAAGTTTTCAATCGCTCTCAGAGTGTGAACACCATAGTAGGCATCCGCTGGAACTTCCCTGGTACCCAACAAGTCTTCTTCGATACGAATGTTGTTTAACATGTGAACCTTCTTTTCAAGCTGCCGATGGATTGTACTAAACACACAACATATATGTGGTTTTGAATATTTTCTGACCGACGATTATTCCCTCAATCGGCCAGATGTTCGAGATCATATGCTGATGATAGCGAATTGCCGTAAGCTGGATCACTTATTATCGACCCGATTCCATGATAATTATTAATCTGTGAAATGTGTCACCGCTTTAATATTTCCGAAAAAAATATCCGTGCAAACCGATTGAATTTTGGCTAACCGTCTCCATCTCTTACAGACGCGTGACGCGAACACATTCAGACAGGGGCCAGATGGCACCTGCCACACAGGAGATGCCAGTGCGCTGGATACCGTTTATTGCTTTCTTTCTCTATGTTTACATTGAGATTTCTATTTTCATTCAGGTAGCTCACGTGCTGGGCGTCCTGCTGACGCTGATTCTGGTGATCTTCACCTCCGTCATCGGCATGTCGCTGGTGCGTAATCAGGGTTTCAAAAATTTCCTGATAATGCAGCAGAAGATGGCCGCAGGCGAAAGCCCGGCAGAAGAGATGATCAAAAGCGTGTCGCTGATTATTGCTGGCCTGCTACTGATCCTGCCGGGGTTCTTCACCGACTTCCTCGGCCTGCTGTTGCTGTTGCCGCCGGTGCAGAAGCACCTGACCATGAAGCTGCTGCCGCACCTGCGCTTCAGCCGCATGCCGGGCGGCGGGTTCAGCACAGGGCCAGGCGATACCTTCGAAGGGGAGTATCAGCGCAAGGATGAACAGCGCGACCGTTTAGACCATAAAGACGATCGATAATTTTTTTGCCCGGTGGCTTCGCTTACCGGGCCTACGGATTTTTCCGCTTCGGTAAAAACGCCCACAGCCCCGCCAGCATGACGATGGCGTACATACTCTTCCATCCCACCATCGCCAGTAGCAGCAGGCACAGCACGCCCCCGACGACCGCCAGGGCTTTATAGCGACCTTTCAGCAGACGACAGCCCGCCAGCATGCACAGCAGGTAGATCATGATGAAAATACCGTTGGCGTAGATAATTAGAGCATCGAGGTTGATGTCGAGAAGATAAATACCCAGCGAGCTCAGGACGCAGCAGCCCAGCACGGCATTCAGCGCATTCATCGGGAGTTGACGTTTAGACAACCGCGCGAGGCGGCTCTCAGGTTTGTAGCCCGCCTGTGACCACACCAGACGGGCGAAGCTCTGGATATAAATGTTGAGGCTGGCAAAGCAGGCGAGATAGCCAATCACACAGGCCACCCATAGCGCCTTCACGCCGAAAAGTTTAACCACGATACCCGGTAGCGATGCGGCGGCGGCTTTATCTTCGCCGAACGCGTTGAAGTGCAGCACCAGCACGGTACAGGCCCAGTATACGGTGCCCGCCAGCAGTAAACCAATCATCAGAGCGCGGGGAAAATCACGCTCGGGCTGTTTAAACTCGGATGCCAGGTGAGCGAACGCTTCAAGGCCAACAAAACACCAGAACATGACGGATAACGAAGCGAAAAGCTGTGAATGGTCGATATCGTTTATCGCAGGGAAGGGGATATCTGCTACGGTAATGTTACCCGCAAACCAGATGGCGACGATCAGCACGACGATCAACGCTGCAACCAGCGTTTGCAGATTCGCGCTTGAACTGGCTCCGCGCGAGCCCACCCACCAGACGATCGCCAGCGTACCCAGTTCAGCCAGCAGCAGTTGCTCATCGTGCCAGCCAAACAGCGCCTGTCCAAAGCCGGTGGCGATATGCAGGGCTGCCGGAAGGCCAACGGGTATTACCGACAAAAACAGCCAGCCGGTTACGCGCTCCATGCGCGGACCAAACGCCATGCCGACAAAATGCGCCACGCCGCCCGCGCTGGGGAAGTGCCGCCCGAGTATGGCAAACACAATCGCCACCGGGAACACCAGCAGGATCAGCACCGGCCATGCCCAAAGACTGTTATTTCCGGCGACCAGCGCCGCCAGTGCCGGTACGGCAAACACGCCGGTACCTAACAAGGAGGTTGAAAGCAGGCCAACGCCCTGCGCCAGCCCCAGCTCCTGCCTGAGTCCACTCATTTACCTTGCCCTGCCACCATCAAAAGAGAGTGGATGGTAACACTTTCGCAAATTTTTTTTCGATTCCCCCTTGAAGGGGTAAAAAGCTATCCCCATCTCTCAGGGCACTAGTCGGAAAACCGCATGCGGGCCGGCGTCATCCATAACTGATAATGACTTTCTCAAAGGAGAGCTATCAATGAGTATTCGTCCGTTACATGATCGTGTGATCGTCAAACGTAAAGAAGTTGAAACCAAGTCTGCTGGCGGCATCGTTCTGACCGGTTCTGCAGCAGCCAAATCAACGCGTGGCGAAATCATCGCTGTCGGTAAGGGCCGCATCCTGGAAAACGGAACTGTGCAGCCGCTGGACGTTAAAGTTGGTGACATCGTAATTTTCAACGATGGCTACGGCGTGAAATCCGAGAAGATCGACAATGAAGAAGTGTTGATCATGTCCGAGAGCGACATTCTGGCAATTGTTGAAGCGTAATTTACGCACGAGAATTTGAGGAAATAAGAACATGGCAGCTAAAGACGTAAAATTCGGTAACGACGCTCGTGTAAAAATGCTCCGCGGCGTAAACGTACTGGCAGATGCAGTTAAAGTGACCCTGGGCCCGAAAGGCCGTAACGTAGTGCTGGATAAATCCTTCGGCGCGCCAACCATCACCAAAGATGGTGTTTCCGTTGCACGTGAAATCGAGCTGGAAGACAAGTTCGAAAACATGGGCGCGCAGATGGTGAAAGAAGTTGCCTCTAAAGCGAACGACGCTGCAGGCGACGGTACCACCACCGCGACCGTACTGGCGCAGGCTATCATCACTGAAGGCCTGAAAGCCGTTGCTGCGGGCATGAACCCAATGGATCTGAAACGTGGTATCGACAAAGCTGTCGCATCCGCTGTTGAAGAACTGAAAGCGCTGTCCGTACCGTGCTCTGACTCTAAAGCCATTGCTCAGGTTGGTACTATCTCCGCTAACTCCGACGAAACCGTAGGTAAACTGATCGCTGAAGCGATGGATAAAGTCGGTAAAGAAGGCGTGATCACCGTTGAAGACGGTACCGGTCTGGAAGACGAACTGGACGTGGTTGAAGGTATGCAGTTCGACCGCGGTTACCTGTCCCCATACTTCATCAACAAGCCAGAAACTGGCGCTGTTGAGCTGGAAAGCCCGTTCATCCTGCTGGCTGACAAGAAAATCTCCAACATCCGCGAAATGCTGCCAGTGCTGGAAGCCGTTGCGAAAGCAGGCAAGCCGCTGGTTATCATCGCTGAAGATGTTGAAGGCGAAGCGCTGGCGACCCTGGTGGTTAACACCATGCGTGGCATCGTGAAAGTGGCTGCGGTTAAAGCACCTGGCTTCGGCGATCGCCGTAAAGCAATGCTGCAGGATATCGCTACCCTGACCGGTGGTACCGTGATCTCCGAAGAGATCGGTATGGAGCTGGAAAAAGCGACCCTGGAAGACCTGGGCCAGGCGAAACGCGTTGTGATCAACAAAGACACCACCACCATCATCGACGGTGTGGGTGAAGAAGCCGCTATTCAGGGCCGTGTTGGTCAGATCCGTAAGCAGATCGAAGAAGCCACTTCCGATTACGACCGTGAAAAACTGCAGGAGCGCGTAGCGAAACTGGCTGGCGGCGTTGCGGTAATCAAAGTTGGTGCGGCGACCGAAGTTGAAATGAAAGAGAAGAAAGCACGCGTTGACGATGCCCTGCACGCGACCCGTGCTGCGGTAGAAGAAGGCGTAGTTGCTGGTGGTGGTGTCGCGCTGGTGCGTGTAGCCGCTAAGCTGGCTGGCCTGACCGCTCAGAACGAAGACCAGAACGTGGGTATCAAAGTTGCGCTGCGCGCAATGGAAGCTCCTCTGCGTCAGATCGTGTCCAACGCCGGTGAAGAGCCGTCTGTGGTTGCGAACAACGTGAAAGCGGGTGAAGGTAACTACGGTTACAACGCGGCAACTGAAGAATACGGCAACATGATCGACTTCGGTATCCTGGACCCAACTAAAGTGACCCGTTCTGCTCTGCAGTACGCGGCATCTGTAGCTGGCCTGATGATCACGACCGAGTGCATGGTAACCGACCTGCCAAAAGGCGACGCGCCTGACTTAGGTGCTGCTGGTATGGGCGGCATGGGTGGAATGGGCGGCATGATGTAATCATGTTGTTCTGAACCTCTCAGAACGAACCCCGGGCAGAAATGTCCGGGGTTTTTTATTGCCGCTACTCAAATGTTCCCTTCACGCATGCTACGCCTTCGCACACCATCTGGCGGCCTTTCGCCCAGACCTCGCGGATCTTCAGGTCATCCGTCAGCACCAGGAAATCGGCATCGCATCCGGGCGCGAGCCGCCCCTTATGCTCCAGCCCGAGAAACTCCGCTACGTTACGCGTAAACGGCAGAAGCGCCTCCTCCAGCGGCAGGTGATACCGGCTGACCAGTTGCTGCAGCGTCTGAGGCAGAGATTCGAACCCGGCTACGCCAATGCCCACCAGATTACCGTTCGCGTCAAAATTCGGTTGGCTGCCGTTACCGTCCGAACTGAGCGTAAGCCGGTTAAACGGTACCTGCGCTTCACGGGCCGTCGCGATGGCGGTGGCGGCATCAATGGGCTCACTGATGCTGGTGGTGATGTCGATATAGCCCCCATCACGGGCATAATCCAGCGCGGCGAGGAACAGCGCCTGGTCGCGGTTAACGTGGGTTGGCAGCAGCTTCGTGCGGGGCACGTCGGCATTATTCAGGATGTTAAGCAGGGGCTCCAGCAGCTTCGGGCTGTTGCCGAGGTGAAACACGGATATGCCCGCTTTAGCGCCCAGCAGCCCGCCGACGCGCGACTGGGCGGCCATATTCGCGAGCTGGTCATCCGCTGGTGCGGAAGAGCGATGGTCGGAAATCGCGCATTTCACGCCGATGATTTTATCAATCAGCGCCACATCCTTTTCGATGCTGCCGGTAATTGTCGGAGAAGGCAGCCCGTATGCGCCTGTCAGCATCCACGCGCTGATCCCTTCATGCTCAAGCGCCCGCGTTTTTGCCAGCAGAGATTCGGGATGGCGGGTCACGCCGTCGGTACCCAGCAGGCCAACAACGGAGGTGATGCCCGCCGCCACCAGCGCGGACAACCGTACCTCCGGCGTCCGGGTGTGCGGACCGGCTTCACCGCCGCCGCCGATCAGGTGTACGTGCTGATCGATAAAGCCTGGACAAACCACCGCCCCGGCGAGATCGGTTTCAGGACAGTTAAGCCGCATTGCTGCGCGATCCATTTTTTCAATCGCGACGATTTTTCCCCCGGCGATCAGCAGATCGCAACGTCCCCGATCCTCCGGCGCGTAAAGGTGCACATTGCGGAAAAGATGGGGTTCCAGCACTGAAAAATCCATTTTTATCTCCTCAGAAGAGTAGCTGCATTACCCACATTGAGAGTAGGGCGTTAATGACGCAGACGGTAATTATGTGTGGATAATACTTCGGGTTAACGCCTGCGGTGCCCAGGCAGCGGCCGGTGTTTTGCACCGGATTGCCCATCAGATAGATGGCGGGCAGCAGAACGGTGGCATCGTGGCCGTTGAGCGTGCCGGCAGCCACCAGGCTGGCGCAAACCCCCACGCCACCGCCCATACTCATCACCGAGGCCAGCAGGACCGTTGCCGCCGCGCCCGGAAGCCCCCACAGGGCCATAATTGGCTCGCAAATATTGCCAACAATATCCAGCAGGCCGGTCACCTTGAGCGCCTGAATGATGACAAACGCCATAACCACGTTCGGCAGCAGGCTGGTAGTGGCGATGGTAAAGCCTCGGCGGGCGCCATCGATAAACATGTCCATGATATTTTTACGCGGCTGGGCGATCATTTTTTTCCTCCTGAATACGACGATCTTCCATGTGAGCGATCCACAGACGCAGGAGGTTCGCGCCAACAAATTTAAACATCAGTATGACGGCCAGCGGCGTGATTACCGGGACGGTAATAAACGTGAAGAGTGCGGCGCCGGAAGAAAAATAGTTGGTAATGATGGCGCTACCGCTGGTCTGGAAGGTGGCGAAAATGGCGCGCTCGCGATCGGTAATAGCCCCTTCGTCGGTCAACTCTTTGGTCATCCCTGCTGCGGCATCGGTATTTTGCAGGTTGGCGATGAGGGCCAGAGAGCAGACGCCCGGTACGCCAAGCAGCGGGCGCAAAATGGGCGTCATCAGCTGTTGCGCGGCACGCAGCCCGCCCAGCCCCTCGGTGACGGCAATGATCCCGAGCGATAAAATGACCGAAGGCGCCAGTTCAAGGGCAAACAAGAAACCGTCTTTCGCCCCCGTGCCGCCCTCACCGCGAAACGTGAGCGCGCCGTTCACCGGACCGAAGCTGCCGTTTAGGACGGTAAAATCCAGCACGCGCCACCATTCGGTACTTTTGGCGAAAAAGCCTGAGAAAAATACGATGGTGAGCACAAACGCCAGATAGCCCACCCATGTTACCTTTTCCTCTCCTGAGGATGATGCACTCATGAAACCCCCTGTTTTAATCGCGTACAAAAGTTGTACGTCGCAACACTAAAAACGATCGAGGGCTAAAACACGATATCCCAAAGGGCATTATCAGAATTCATTTAAGATGTCGGAGGAGTGATGTACGGAATCCGGCTCGCAGAAATGCGCGGGGATTTTTCTTTTAGTCATCTTTTAGGTATAAGATTTACACACGGACAATTACTGTCCAGCTTATTGAAAACGAGGAATAACATGCGCGTAAAAGTCTGTGCAGGGATCGTAGGAGCAGCGTTGCTGCTGGCGGGTTGTAGCTCCAGCAATGAACTGTCGGCAGCGGGCCAGGGCGTTCGCTTTGTGGAAGATAAGCCAGGCAGCGAATGCCAGCTGTTAGGCACGGCCACCGGTGAACAAAGTAACTGGATGTCGGGTCAGCACGGTGAAGAAGGCGGCTCTATGCGCGGCGCGGCGAATGCCTTGCGTAACCAGGCTGCTGCAATGGGGGGGAACGTGATTTACGGCGTGAGCAGCCCGACGCAAGGAATGCTCTCCAGCTTCGTGCCAACGGCCAGCCAGATGAGCGGCCAGGTCTATAAGTGCCCGAACTGAGTTTACTTGCTGATGGCGCTGCGCCCCACCTCGTAGGGCAGGTAAGCGTAGCGCCACCTGCCTTTTAGCGCTGCCGCAGTTGCAAATCCAGCGGCGTCTTACTCGGCTCTCCGCCAATCTCGCGTGCCAGCTTCGGCACCATATAACCTGAAACCAGCGTTAACAGCTCGCGCATAATTTGTCGGGCTTCCTCATCCGTCACCATGAAATGCGCCGCGCCCTGCACGCGATCCAGTACGTGCAGGTAATAGGGCATCACGCCTGCGTCAAACAAGGCATTGCTGAGATCGGCCAGCACCCGGGCGCTGTCGTTCACGCCGCGCAACAACACGCTCTGGTTGAGCAGCGTCACGCCCGCCTTACGCAGACGCGCCATCGCCGCGCGAAATTCATCGTCGATCTCGTTCGCGTGGTTGATATGGTTTACCAGCAGCACCTGTAGACGTGACTGCTCCAGGCGCGTGACCAGGGCGTCGGTAATACGCGCCGGGATGACGATCGGTAAACGGCTGTGAATGCGCAGACGCTTAATGTGCGGGATGGCTTCAAGCTGCGTCAAAAGCCAGTCCAGTTCATGATCTTTTGCCATCAGCGGGTCACCGCCGGAAAAAATAATCTCATCCAGCTCTGGATGGGCGGCGATATAGTCCAGCGCAACCTGCCAGTTGCGCTTATTTCCCTGGTTTTCGGCATACGGGAAGTGCCGACGGAAGCAGTAACGACAATTTACCGCACAGCCGCCTTTTACCAGCAGCAGGGCGCGATTGAGATATTTGTGCAGTAAACCCGGCACCACGCTGTTTTGCTCTTCCAGCGGATCGGTGCTGTAGCCCGGCGCTGTAATAAACTCATCCTGCGACGTAAGGGTTTGTTTTAATAAAGGATCGTCAGGGTTGCCTTTTTCCATGCGCGCAACAAACGCGCGGGGAACACGCAGGGCGAAAAGTCGCTTTGCCTCACGGCCAGCAAGCAACTCCGGATGCTGATCGAGGTCTAAAAGACGCAGCAATTCATCAGGACTGGTGATTACATCGGCAAGTTGCGATAACCAATCTTCTCTGGATGGGGTGTTTAGGGTTACAATATGCGCCATTTTGTGGCTTAGCTACCAGTTAACAAATTTAGAGGGCCTTATGGCAACGTACTATAGCAACGATTTTCGTGCTGGTCTTAAAATCATGATGGACGGCGAACCGTACGCGGTTGAAGCCAGCGAATTCGTTAAACCAGGTAAAGGCCAGGCATTCGCACGCGTTAAGCTGCGCCGCCTGCTGACCGGCACCCGTGTTGAGAAAACCTTCAAATCTACTGACTCCGCTGAAGGCGCTGATGTTGTCGATATGAACCTGACTTACCTGTACAACGACGGTGAGTTCTGGCACTTCATGAACAACGAAACCTTCGAGCAGCTGTCTGCTGACGCGAAAGCCATTGGCGATAACGCGAAGTGGCTGCTGGATCAGGCTGAGTGCATCGTGACCCTGTGGAACGGCCAGCCTATCGCCGTTACCCCACCAAACTTTGTTGAGCTGGAAATCGTTGAAACCGATCCAGGTCTGAAAGGTGACACCGCGGGTACTGGCGGCAAGCCAGCAACGCTCTCCACCGGCGCTGTGGTGAAAGTACCGCTGTTCGTACAGATCGGTGAAGTGATCAAAGTGGATACTCGCTCCGGCGAATACGTATCCCGCGTGAAGTAATTTACGTCATGATTCGAGGCGCAGCGTCCGCTGCGCCTGATTTTTGCAGGCAGGGATGATGAAACGTACCGTTAAAATTCTGCTTCTGTTAGCGCTCTCCAGCGTACTGCTTTCCGGCTGTAACACCGCCCGTGGCATGGGGGAAGATATCCAGGACCTCGGTCATATCATTTCTCACGCAGCCAGCTAAGTCCGTCTAATTTTCCTAAAATTGCTTCCTTTTCCGTCAATCGGCGGGATCTTGTCTATTCTTAAGTTGCTATACACAAAACAACTTTGGCTATAAAAGGAAGATATTATGGTTAAGAAAACAATTGCAGCGATCTTTTCTGTCCTCGTGCTTTCCTCCGTGTTGACTGCATGTAATACCACCCGCGGCGTAGGTGAAGATATCTCCGACGGTGGTAACGCGATTTCTGGTGCAGCAACTAAAGCTCAGAACTAATGAAGCATGGACGGTACGGCACGTGAGTTTCACCGTACCGTCAATTCTCTGCTTCCTGCAGGGATAAAAACGGTGAAAAGCGTGTATCCATATGCAGCTTCATGCGGATATTGCGTTTATAGGTATAAACCGTTTTTCCGTTAATGCTCAGGTGAGCGGCTATCTTTTGGTTGCTCGCGCCGTCCATCCATAACGTCAACACTTTCTCCTCCTGTCGTGTCAGCAAGGGGGCGGCCACCGTCGGGCGGTACGTGCTTGCGCGCGAAATTAACGCGTCATTGATAACCGTCGCGATTTCCTCAAGAGGGGCATTTTTCATTAGCGAAGACCAGACCGGGAAGTTCCCGAGCCAGGTCGCCAGGTTCTTGTCCTCTCCCGATTGCAGCATAATAAAAGGTAATCTTTCGCTAGCATTCAGCAAAGAAGAGAGTTGCTGGAAATGGTGAATATCCTGCCTGAAACCATGCAGGTCAGCGATGACCAGCTCAGGTTTCCATTGCAGAATGTGCTCCCTGGCGAGGAATAGATTGTTCAGCCCGGTCACAACGTAGTGCCCCGGGAACAAACCGGAATGATTGAGCCATGCTTCAAACCCGGTGCGGGTGAAGTGACAACGGTCAATCAAAAGAATCTTGAACATATTTTATTCGCAGTCGGCTAGTGGTTTGGCTTCCTGCCATCAGAAAGCACATCATCATAGAGAAGTCCGATGAGCTATAAATGCCTGAACTCCGTGCCATACTGCGGCTATTTCTGGGCTTAACGCGTTCATCAGAAAATGATTGAAAAAAAATCACACGCTAACCAAAATATGGGGTGTTATCTGCCTTGCGGGACGACCCGTAAGCGCTTCCTTCATCGGGGACGGCCCCAACTGTTTTTAAGTTAAGGAGCCCGAGATGTCCTGGATTATTCTCTTTATTGCTGGTCTGCTCGAAGTGGTATGGGCGATTGGTCTCAAGTACACCCACGGATTTACCCGCCTGACGCCCAGCGTTATTACCGTTACGGCGATGATCGTGAGCATTGTTCTGCTATCGTGGGCAATGCGTTCTCTGCCCGTGGGAACGGCCTATGCCGTCTGGACGGGGATCGGTGCCGTAGGCGCGGCGATTACCGGCATTCTGCTGCTGGGTGAGTCAGCGAGCCTGGCGCGCATTGCCAGCCTCGCTCTGATTGTTGCCGGTATCATTGGGCTGAAGCTCAGTACCCATTAACGGGGCTGTTTTACCCAGATAAGTTTCGACACATCAAACCCCTGTCGGGTCGCGACGTCCAGCATCTGCTGTTTCATTTCTGACGAAATAGTTGGCGTGCGGGAAAGTATCCACAGATAGTCGCGATCCGGCCCGCAGACCAGCGCGTGACGGTACTCTCTGTCGAGTGCTATTACGTTATAGCCGCCATAAAACGGGCCGAAGAAAGAGACTTTGAGCGCGGCCCGTCGCGGGTCGCCAGTGAAATAGGCTTTCCCGACCGACTGCTGCCACATCTCCCGATCGGGATTATAGCCCCGGTTGATCACCTGAATACCGCCATCATCCATTGGGCTGTAATTAGCAGTAACCTTCTCTAAGCCCTGCTCAAACCGATGGTCGAGGCGCGCGATTTCATACCATGTTCCAAGGAAGCGTTGTGCATCAAAAGGCGTGACGACGGTAACGCCAGGAGGTGGGGTAGGGGAACTGCAGGCCACCACTAAAAACGCGGCTGTCACCGCGGCGATAACAGGCAAAATGCGCATAGGAGTTTCCTTACTGTTTTTTGTTAAGTGTAGATGACGGCAAGGAAAATGTGGTTTTTGTGCGGTGTGTTTCGCCGGGTAAGCGCAGCGCTACCCGGCAATGTTTTACTGCAGCGCGTCGAGGATACGGTATGCCGCCTCAACTCGCGCCGGGTTCGGATAGCTTTTATTCGCCAGCATCACAATGCCGAGCTGCTTTTCAGGAATAAAGGCCACGTAGCTGCCAAACCCGCCGGTTGAGCCCGTTTTGTGCACCCATGAGGCCTTAACCGGGGGAACGGGTGGACTCACTTCTCTCGCAGGCAACGGTGCCAGCGCCACCTTGTTATCACTGCCTCCGACGACGGTTTTGGCATCGACCGGCCAGTTAAGCATCTCCCAACCTAACCCCTGATACATGGCACCCACGCGCCAGTAGCGAGACTGCGCCAGCGTAATGCCTTGCTTCAGGGACGTATCCTGCAGTGCGTCAGGGGCCATATTGGCCATCACCCAGCTCGCCATATCCTGCACGTTGGTTTTCACGCCATATGCCTCTGCGTCCAGCATGCCCGGTGAAACGTGGACCGCTTTACCGTCACGATATCCCCAGGCGTAATGCGTCTCCTCCGCTTTCGGAACGTTAATCCAGGTATGATCCAGCTTGAGCGGCTTAAAGACCCGCGTCGTCATGGCCTGCTCATAGCTCATGCCGGAAGGTTTGACCGCCAGCGCGCCAAAAAGACCGATGCTGGAGTTGGCGTAAAGACGCGTTGTGCCCGGCTTCCACTGAGGCTGCCAGTTTTGATAGAAGCGCAGCAGGGATGCGTTATCTGTGACCTCATCGGGCACCTGTAAAGGCAGGCCACCGGCGGTGTAGGTTGCCAGATCCAGCATGCGAATCCCTTGCCACTGCTTGCCGGTCAGATCAGGCCAATATTTGGTTACCGGATCGCCCAGCGAAATTTCGCCGCGGGCAATAGCATCGCCCCCCAGCACGCCGGTGAAGGTTTTACTTATAGAGCCCAGCTCGAACAGGGTTTGCGGGGTGACGGATTTGTTCGCCGCGATATCGGCCTTTCCAAAGGTAAAGTAGTGTGGCTGGCCCTGATAAATCACGGCCACCGCCATGCCTGGAATACCCTGCGCTTTCATCAGGGGCGTAACGTTGCGTTCTACCACGTCAGCCAGCTGTTTTTCCGACATCGGCGCGGCGAGTACAGAGCAGGATGTGCTGAGCAGCAGGGCGCAGCAAAGGAATTTTTTCATCATCAATTATCTTCCATAATAGCAGGTCAAGGGAGTGTCCGGGCCCGGCAGACCGCTGTAGTCTGTTGGATTTGACTATGGCTGACAAACGGTTAAATTTAGCATGAGCTGTTAATTTTTCTAACGGATGGAACAATGACCCGCAGCTATCTTCCGCTTAATTCGCTTCGCGCCTTCGAAGCGGCCGCCCGGCACCTCAGTTTTACGCATGCAGCGATAGAGCTGAACGTTACCCATTCCGCCATCAGCCAGCACGTTAAGGCGCTGGAGCAGCATCTGAATTGCCAGCTGTTTGTCCGCGTCTCGCGCGGCCTGATGCTGACCACGGAGGGGGAAAATCTGCTGCCGGTGCTGAATGATTCATTCGATCGTATCGCCGGAATGCTGGATCGCTTTGCCAGCCAGCGCGCCCAGGAGAAGCTAAAAATTGGCGTAGTAGGGACTTTCGCCACGGGTATCCTGTTCTCTCATCTCGCGGACTTTCGCCGCTGTTATCCGCATATCGATCTTCACCTTTCCACCCATAACAACCGCGTCGATCCGGCTGCTGAAGGGCTTGATTATACGATCCGCTACGGTGGTGGAGCGTGGCACGGCACCGAGGCGCAGTTCCTGTGCCCTGCGCCGCTGGCGCCGCTTTGCTCGCCCGAAATCGCCGCCGTGCTCCAGTCTCCGGCCGACATCCTGAAGTTTACCCTGCTGCGCTCTTACCGACGCGACGAATGGTCGGCGTGGATGCAGGCGGCAGGCGAGCATCCTCCGTCGCCAACGCACCGGGTGATGGTGTTTGATTCGTCTGTCACCATGCTGGAAGCCGCACAGGCAGGTATGGGCATTGCCATTGCGCCTGTCGATATGTTTACCCATTTGCTGAACAGCGAGCGCATCGTGCAGCCGTTTACAACGCAAATTGATCTGGGCAGTTACTGGTTAACGAGACTGCAGTCGCGGGCTGAAACGTCCGCAATGCGTGAATTTGCCCAGTGGCTGGTGGGAAAGATGCAGAAATAAAAGGCCCGCCGGATGGCGGGCCAGAAGCGTCAGATAGTGACCACGGCAATCAGCGTCACCACGGTCAGGATGGTTGCCAGCCCGTAGAACACCCATTTACCGCTCGGCACATGGATTTTCAGGTCATGCATCGCATGGTGAATGCGGTGCAGGCCGCACCACAGCGGCAGGACGATCATCAGGAAGATGAACACGCGGCCAATAAAGCTGCTCGCAAACGCCAGCACGCGCTCGTAGCTCAGCGCATCGCCCGGGAACAGCCCCAGCGGCAGCATAATGCCGACCAGCAGGATGATTACCGGGGCGATGATGGCACTCCACATGCCGCCTGCGCCAAACAGGCCCCAGAAGACCGGCTCGTCTGAACGTTTTGGATTTGGATTGATCACAGTAGTCTCCTTACCAGAACAGTGCGACAAACAGAATGACAACCGTGACCAGGATCGTCACTGCCCATAGCCCTTTAATGACTGGCTCCGGCCCCATTTTTTCGTCTTTAATGATGATGTTTGCCGCTTTTGGCGCCAGTTCAAACCAGGTTTTGGTATGAAGTAGCGCCGCCGCGAGCGCGATCAGGTTCAGAACCACGATGATTGGGTTTTGCAGGAAACCGACAAAGTTCGCCCAGGTTTCCGGCCCGTGTTTAAGGGCAAAAACGCCATACATTAACTCAAGGCTGAACCAGACCGCCGGTACCGCCGTGCCTTCACGCAGCATATAGAAGCGATAAAACGGCAGGTTTTTCCACCAGGTGGACGGCACAGGCCGCACGTAGGCTTTGCGTTTAGTCGTCATCATGCACTCCTTAGCGTGGTTTCAGGGTAGCGATAAGAAAGTCTTTCGAGCTTTCCACTTTACCCTGCTGAATTGCGGCGGCCGGGTCGACGTGCTTCGGACAGACTTCGGAGCAGTAGCCCACAAACGTACAGGTCCAGACGCCGTTCTGGCCGTTTAGCTGCGCCATACGTTCTTTTTTGCCGTGGTCGCGGCTGTCTTCGTTATAGCGGTGCGCCAGGGTAATGGCGGCCGGGCCGATGAACTCCGGGTTCAGGCCAAACTGAGGACAGGCGGCGTAACACAGGCCGCAGTTGATGCAGCCGGAGAATTGATGGTATTTCGCCATCTGCGCCGGCGTCTGGGTGTTCGGACCCTGGTCCGGCGTGCGCGGGTTGCCGATGATGTACGGCTTAATCGCTTCCAGGCTTTCGATAAAGTGGGTCATATCGACCACCAGATCGCGCTCAATCGGGAAGTTGCCCAGCGCTTCAACCTTAATGCCTTTGGTGTAGTCACGCAGGAAGGTTTTACAGGCCAGCTTCGGCACCTTGTTGACCATCATGCCGCAGGAGCCGCAGATCGCCATGCGGCAGGACCAGCGGTAGCTCAGGTCCGGCGCCAGGTTGTCTTTGATATAGCCGAGCGCGTCCAGCAGGGAGGTTTGCTCGTCATAAGGCACTTCGTAGAAAGCGCTGTGGGGGGCGGTATCCACTTCCGGGTTGTAGCGCACCACTTCAACTTTCAATTTTTGCATCTCAGCCATTCGCCTTCTCCTTCTTCTCGGCGGCTTCTGCTTCTGCGCCATACACGCGTTTAGCCGGTGGCAGCGTGGTGATTTTCACGTCGCTGTAGTCCAGACGCGTGGTGCCATCCGCATCGCGCCAGGCGAGAGTGTGTTTCAGGAAATTGACGTCGTCACGTTCGGTGCAACCTTCGTCCAGACGCTGGTGGGCGCCGCGAGACTCTTTACGCGCCAGCGCAGAGTGCGCCATACATTCCGCGACGTTCAGGCCGTGGCCAAGCTCAATGGTATAGAGCAGGTCGGTGTTGAAGACGCTGGAGGTATCGGTGATGCGCACGCGCTTGAAGCGCTCCTGAAGCTCCGCCAGCTTGTCGACGGTTTTCTGCATCAGTTCCGGCGTACGGTAGATACCGCAGCCTTCTTCCATCGACAGGCCCATCTCGTCGCGGATCTTCGACCAGTTCTCGTTGCCTTCCTGGTTCACCAGATCCTTCAGACGTTTTTCAACGTCTGTGACCTGCGCATCCAGCGCCGCACCATTTGCTTCGCCTGCAGTCGCCGCACGCTCCATGGCGCGCTCGCCCGCCATGCGGCCAAAGACGACCAGCTCTGCCAGCGAGTTAGAGCCCAGACGGTTGGCGCCGTGCAGGCCGACGGAGGAACACTCGCCCACCGCGAAAAGCCCTTTAATGCGGGTTTCACACTGCTGGTCGGTTTCAATCCCGCCCATGGTGTAGTGCGCGGTTGGGCGTACCGGTATCGGCTCTTTCACCGGGTCGACGCCCACATAGGCTTTTGCCAGTTCGCAGATAAACGGCAGACGCTCCAGCAGTTTCTTCTCGCCCAGGTGACGCAGGTCGAGATAGACCACGTCGCCGCGCGGCGTTGAGATGGTGTTGCCCTTGCGCCACTCGTGCCAGAAGGCCTGAGAAACTTTGTCGCGCGGGCCGAGCTCCATGTATTTGTTCTTCGGCTCGCCGAGCGGGGTTTCCGGACCCATGCCGTAATCCTGCAGATAGCGGTAGCCGTTTTTGTTGACCAGAATACCGCCTTCACCGCGGCAGCCTTCCGTCATCAAAATGCCGGAGCCCGGCAGGCCGGTTGGGTGATACTGCACAAACTCCATATCGCGCAGCGGCACGCCGTGGCTCAGCGCCATGCCCATCCCGTCACCGGTGACGATGCCGCCGTTGGTGTTGTAGCGATAGACGCGTCCCGCACCGCCCGTTGCCATCACCACCGCATTGGCGCGGATCTGGACGAGCGTGCCTTCCATCATATTCATCGCCACCAGGCCACGTGCATGACCGTCGTCGACCAGAATGTCGAGGACAAAATGTTCATCGAAGCGCTGAATTTGTGGGAACTGAAGGGAGGTCTGGAAGAGGGTGTGCAGCATGTGGAAGCCGGTCTTATCGGCGGCGAACCAGGTGCGTTCGATCTTCATGCCACCAAAGCGGCGGACGTTAACGCTGCCGTCCGGGCGGCGGCTCCACGGACATCCCCACTGCTCGAGCTGGGTCATCTCCGTTGGGCAATGGTGCACGAAGTAGTCAACGACATCCTGTTCGCAAAGCCAGTCGCCCCCTGCAACCGTGTCGTGGAAATGGTATTCGAAGCTGTCATGATCCTGCGCGACGGCGGCGGATCCTCCTTCTGCTGCCACCGTGTGGCTGCGCATCGGATAGACTTTTGAAATCAATGCGATTTTAGCGTTCGGGTTGGCTTGTGCCGCAGCAATTGCAGCGCGTAATCCAGCCCCGCCAGCGCCTATTACGGCAAGATCGGCTTGAAAAGTTTGCACGACATTCCTCCAGATTTTTGTTTTCCCGCAATGCGATGAACTAAAGGAAGTTCACCTGCCCGAACGGGCGATTGCGGAAGCGATTCCACTGCTCCTTTATGGGTATAACAGTATAACCGCGTAGTTGTGAGGGAAATTTGACGTGTTCGATTTTTTTGCTGTTCTGTGCGGTGATTTATCATCGTGATTGATGAATTGCATCACAAAATAATCCACATAAATGAAATACGCGTTTTTACTGCGCAAAATTTGTCTCTGCCACTGCTAACGAGTAGACTTCGTGCCCTTGTCTGAAATCGGAGAAAAACTCATGAGCGAAACGGCCACCTGGCAGCCGAGCGCATCCATCCCAAATCTGTTAAAACGCGCCGCAATTATGACGGAGATCCGCCGTTTCTTTGCCGACCGCGGCGTCCTGGAGGTGGAAACCCCGTGCATGAGTCAGGCAACGGTAACGGATATTCATCTGGTCCCGTTTGAAACCCGTTTTGTTGGCCCAGGCCACTCCCAGGGCATGAATCTGTATCTGATGACCAGCCCGGAATATCACATGAAGCGCCTGCTGGCGGCGGGGTGTGGTCCGGTGTATCAGCTGTGCCGCAGCTTCCGTAATGAAGAGATGGGGCGTCACCACAACCCGGAATTCACCATGCTGGAGTGGTACCGCCCGCACTATGATATGTACCGCCTGATGAATGAGGTGGACGATCTGCTGCAGCAGGTACTGGACTGCTCAGAAGCCGAAACGCTCTCCTATCAGCAGGCCTTCCAGCGCCATCTGGAAATCGATCCGCTGTCGGCGGACAAAGCCCAGCTGCGTGAAGTGGCGGCAAAACTGGATCTGAGCAACGTGGCGGATACCGAAGAGGATCGCGACACGCTGCTGCAGCTGCTGTTCACCTTCGGCGTGGAACCGCAGATTGGCAAAGATCGCCCGACGTTTGTCTATCACTTCCCGGCAAGCCAGGCGTCTCTGGCGCAGATCAGCACCGAAGACCACCGCGTGGCGGAACGTTTTGAGGTCTATTACAAAGGTATTGAGCTAGCGAACGGCTTCCACGAACTGACCGACGCGCGCGAACAGCAGCAGCGTTTCGAGCAGGATAACCGTAAGCGCGCCGCACGCGGTCTGCCGCAGCAGCCGATTGATGTTAACTTGCTGGAAGCATTAAAAGCCGGTCTGCCGGATTGCTCCGGCGTGGCGCTGGGCGTGGATCGTCTGGTCATGCTGGCGCTGGGCGCCGAGCAGCTGGGCGATGTGATTGCCTTTACGGTCGATCGCGCCTAAAGCATGGCCGGGTGGCGCTGTCGCTTACCCGGCATATAGTATCTGTGGCAATATTCCTTTCCATTTCTTCTCCGCAACATTAAAAACTGCCATTTTCTCTGTACACGGGTCTTTTTCTTAAATTGCCTCGTATAGCCACAATATTAGTCTGGTCATCTGCTACCATCCGCGCAGTTTAATTCCTCTTCGGATGGTTATATGTCCCAGTCACTCAAAAAGATGACCCTCACCGGGCTCATTCTGATGATTTTTACGTCAGTTTTTGGCTTTGCCAACAGCCCGTCGGCTTTCTATCTGATGGGCTACAGCGCGACGCCGTTTTATATCGTTTCTGCTCTGTTCTTCTTTATCCCGTTTGCGCTGATGATGGCGGAGATGGGCTCGGCTTACCGGAAAGAAGAGGGCGGTATCTATTCATGGATGAACAACAGCATCGGCCCGCGCTACGCGTTTATCGGCACGTTTATGTGGTTCTCCTCCTACGTCGTCTGGATGGTCAGCACGGCGGCCAAAGTCTGGGTGCCTTTCTCCACGTTTCTTTTCGGCGCGGATAAAACGCAGGTCTGGTCTTTAGCCGGGCTGAGCTCCACGCAGGTGGTCGGAATTCTGGCGGTGTGCTGGATGGTGGTGGTGACGCTGGTGGCGTCAAAAGGCATCAACAAAATTGCCCGTATCACCGCCGTTGGCGGTATTTCCGTGATGTGCCTGAACCTGGTGCTGCTGCTGGTGAGTATCGCCATTCTGTGCCTGAACGGCGGACACTTCGCGCAGGAGGTGAACTTCGTTTCATCGCCTAATCCGGGCTATCAGTCCGGGCTGGCCATGCTCTCCTTCGTGGTATTTGCCATTTTTGCCTACGGCGGTATTGAAGCGGTAGGTGGGCTGGTCGATAAGACCGAGAACCCGGAAAAAAACTTTGCCAAAGGGATTATTTTTGCCGCCATCGTCATCTCCATCGGCTATTCGCTGGCGATTTTCCTCTGGGGCGTTAGCACTAACTGGCAGCAGGTGTTGAGTAACAATACCACTAACCTCGGGAACATCACCTACGTGCTGATGAAAAGCCTGGGAATGACGCTGGGTAACGCCATGCACCTGACGCCGGAAGCATCGGCCACCCTGGGGATCTGGTTTGCGCGCATTACCGGCCTGTCGATGTTCCTTGCCTATACCGGCGCGTTCTTCACGCTAATCTACTCGCCGCTGAAAGCAATCATCCAGGGTACGCCAAAGGCGCTGTGGCCGGCACGCATGACGCAGCTCAATACCGCAGGCATGCCTGCCAACGCCATGTGGATGCAGTGCCTGCTGGTGTGCGTGTTCATTCTGCTGGTGTCATTTGGCGGTGATACCGCGTCTGCGTTCTATAACAAGCTGACCCTGATGGCGAACGTGTCGATGACGCTGCCGTACCTGTTCCTGACGCTGGCGTTCCCGTTCTTTAAGGCGAAGCGGGATCTTGAGCGTCCGTTTGTGATCTTCAAAACCCGCGCGGCAACGCTGCTGGCGACCACGGTGGTGGTGCTGGTCGTGGCGTTTGCCAACATCTTTACCGTTATTCAGCCCGTGGTTGAGGCGAACGACTGGAACAGCGCGCTGTGGATGGTCGGTGGGCCAGTCTTCTTCTCGCTGCTGGCGATGGGGATTTATGAGAATTACTGCCGGCGCTCAATGGCGTACGTCACGGAAGTGGCGTAGCGGTAAAATGCCCCTCCCGAAAGGGAGGGGAGAACGATTACAGACTTCCCGCCGGGCGCGATCTTGCCGCCGACGTGAGCGTTTTACCCATTTTGCGTCCGTCCATGCTTTCCAGACGCATCTGGAACGGTGGGAACGGCATATCAATACCATGCTCGCGGAAGCCCGCCAGAATCAGCTGGTGGATCTCATGGCGCAGCGGCATGCGGTGCCCCATTTCGGCGGCGTAGATACGCAACTCGAAAATCTGGATCCCCTGCTGTAGGTCAACCAGGAATACTTCCGGCGCAGGGTTATCAAGCACCAGCGTACAGCGTTCAGCGGCGGTGTAGAGGATCTGCGTGACCTCTTCACTGTTGGCATCCGACGGCGCCGGTACCGTCAGCACCACGCGCGTAACGGAGTCCGACAGGGACCAGTTGATAAACTGCTCGGTAATAAATGCCTTGTTCGGCACGATGATCTCTTTACGGTCCCAGTCGCTGATCGTGGTAGCGCGGGTGTTGATCTTCGTTACGCTCCCGGTCAGATCGCGGATCGTCACCGTATCGCCAATGCGAATCGGCTTTTCAAACAGGATGATCAGGCCGGATACAAAGTTAGCGAAAATCTCCTGCATGCCAAAGCCAAGGCCAAATGTCAGCGCGGCCACCAGCCACTGCAGTTTAGACCACTCAATACCAATCATTGAGAACCCGACCATTCCGCCAAACAGCAGTATCAGGTATTTCGTAATGGTCGTAATGGCGTATCCCGTGCCGGGGGTTAAATCCAGATGCTGCAGCAGCGCCAGCTCAAGCAACGCCGGGAAGTTACGCACCAGCTGGGTGGTGATGATCAGCACCAGGATGGCAATCAGCACCGCGCCTAAGGTGATCGGCTCCAGGCTTTCAACGCCCTGTACCGTGGACGTCACGTCCCACAGAGAGATGTTCTCCAGGAAGCCAAACGCGGAGTGAATTTCCGACCACAGGAAGATCACCGACAGAAGGGCAATCAGCATCAGGAGGGAGCGCACCAGGCGCAGAGACTGGGTACTGATGGCATCCAGATCCAGTTCGACCTCGTCCGCATCCATCGTGCCTTCCGTGCTGTTGACATGGGTTGGCTCTTCCTCGCCACGGGCACGCTGAGCGAGGATCTCTGCCCGGCGATGCTTGGCGCGGTCAAAGGCCAGACGGCGGCGCTGGATCAGCATCCCGCGCCGGATCACGTGATACACCACCAGCAGCAGGAACCAGATCGCCACCGACGTTTCCAGTCGCGCCAGCAGCGCCTGCGAGGTTGCCAGGTAACCTACCGCTGCTGCCAGCATCGCAATCAGAGGAGCGCTCAGCAGCAGGTTCCAGAGCAGCCGGTTGAACATGTTGTCGCCGCTGCCGGATTTATCCAGATAGAGCGGTATCCCCGCGCGTTTCAGGCTGAGCGTGACGATGGCCAGCGCGCCGCAGATCAGCATAAAGCAGAGGCGGCCCAGCGAGCCTGAGAATTCCCGGTCGTTGAGATTATCAAACATGATCAGCGCCATTATCAGCGGCACAATCAACCCGATGCTCATCAGGTAATAGCGCATGGCGCGCGCCACGCGATTACGAGGCCAGCCAAAGTGGGCGATGAACAGGCCGTTAGGCCGCGCGAACGTCGCGCAAATCATCACCACCCACAGCAACGGTACCGTGGCGGTGACACCATCGCCAATGGCGACCGCGAGCGGATAGGGCCAGGCTTCCCGCAGGCCATAGCCAAGCGTCATCCACAGCACCGGTAGCGGAGACGCGACGAGAATCGACCAGAACACGGTGCGCAGCGTTAGCCAGAAGTGATCCTGAGTGACTTTCCCCACCCGCGCGCTGGAACGCTCCAGGAAGCGGGTGAAATGTCTGCGCGAATAAATGCTGAAGCCTACCAGAACCAACGCGCCCAGCAGCGGGAAAATCGTCTCTTTACTGGTCAGCATCATCACGCTGGCCTGTCCGAGCTGGCTAAAGGTGTCGAGGGAAATCAGGCGGCGCAGATCCTGAACGATCTCAATTGGCCACGAGAAGGTCATTGGACGTACGTCGGATGTCCAGAAGAGATAACGGTGCGTAGCCTCGTTCACCTCTTTCAGCGCGTCTTCCAGCTGGCTGTTAGAGACCTTGAGCTTAGTCAGTTCCAGAATCAGCGTATCCCCGCCCTGCAGCAGGGAGTTCAGCAGTTCGCGCTGGGTGCGCAGCTGGGCTTCCAGAATACGGTTTTGCTCGCTGGTCAGAGGTTGTCCGTCAGCCTGACGGATCTGGCGTATTTGCGGCTGCTTATTGAGAAGATCTTCAAAGTGCAGTCGCTGCACGCGCAGCTGGGCCATCTCGGTATCCAGCTGCTGCGGTTTCGGCATTTCCGGCAGGCGCGCGACCTGGGCGCGTAACGCTTCGCCCAGCAGGTTTGATGACCCGAGCCACTGGGACTGCTCGCGCAGGGTGTTGAGCGCCTGGCGCACCTGCAGGGTTTGATTCGTCGCCTGACGCTGCTGGGAGGCAACCAGATCCATACGCTGCGCCTGCTGATTCAGGGCGGCAGAAAGCTCGCGGTTGACCTTAAACTGATCGACGATACCTTCCGGCAGATTGGCGCTGTTTTCCGCCAGCAGCTCGGTGCTTTCAAGCGCTCGCTCGGCTTCGCGCTGGCGCTGGCTGTTAAGCAAATTACGCAGGGCCTGAAGGTACGCATCCAGCTGCTCGCTCTGCTTCTGAGCGAGTTCAGAGCGCATCCGCGCCAGCTCCTGGCGGTTGTTGGCGGAAAGCTGCGCCAGCTCCAGCTCATCCACAAGGGCCTTCAGACGGGCAGATTCCGCCTGCAGACCCAGATTTTGCGCCTGAGCCTGCGGCGTGTTGCCGCTTTGCGTACCCACGCGGCGCTCAACGTCGTTAAGCTGGCGGCGGGCGTCGGTTTGCTGCTGCGGAAGCTGGCTGAGGGAGTCGGCAATTTCACGCGCTCGCTCCTGCTCCTGCTGAGCCTGGCGGCTCTTTTCCAGGAGCTGGCTGCTGACCTGCAGGATTTCCTGGTTCAGGGCGTCGGTGGTCATGCCTTCCGGCACTTCGCGGGGCTCATCGCGCAGATTAGCGAGCTGCGCGCGCAGCGTTTGCGAGAGTTTAGGGAAGTTGTCGATAACCTGCTGATACTGCTGAGCGCGCTCAAGCGAGCCTTTCCGCTCTTCAAGCGCGTTCAGTGCGGACTGGAGTGACTCAACGGTCTCTGGCTGAGCGGGTTTAGCCGCTTTCGCCTGCTCCAGCTCCTGGGTTATCTGTTTGGCGTCGGGGGCTGTCGCTGCGTACGCCCCCATGCTGAGGCACCAGGCCATCAGTAGAACGATAATCGGGCGCACGTCAGCGATCCTTCTGTTGTTAGCCTTCGTCTTTTTTGTCGTCAACCAGCGGGCTGGCGTCGTGCTCGGCGTCGATCTCTTCTTGCGGCAGCGGAGCAGGTTCTGCATCCGGCGTCACGAAGGTTTCGGTTGAGACCGCCAGTGGCTGACCCAGTTTGGTGACCGACAGGCTTTCGAGCTGCTCAGCCAGCTTCACTTTGCCCGGCGCAAAAAGGTTGATGACGGTAGAGCCCAGCTTGAAGCGACCCATTTCCTGGCCTTTCAGCAGGGCGACAGAACCTTCTTCTTCACCGGCAGGCCACGTCCAGCGCTTGATCACGCCTTCACGCGGCGGGGTAATGGTGCCAGCCCAGACGGTTTCGATGCTGCCGACAATGGTCGCGCCAACCAAAATCTGCGCCATAGGGCCGAACTCAGTATCGAACAGGCAGATGACGCGTTCGTTACGGGCAAACAGGTTCGGTACGTTTTGCGCGGTCAGGTGGTTCACGGAGAACAGATCGCCCGGCACGTAGATCATCTCACGCAGGATACCGTTACACGGCATGTGTACGCGGTGGTAGTCGCGCGGTGACAGATAGGTGGTGGCAAAGGTACCGTTGCGGAACAGGTCCGCCATCAGGTAATTGCCCGCCAGCAGCGCTTCCAGGCTGTAGTTATGGCCCTTCGCCTGCAGGATTTTGTCGTCTTCGATGTTACCCAACTGGCTGATCACGCCGTCTGCTGGCATCACCAGGACGTTAGGGTCGGTGTTTAGCGGGCGCACTTCGTCGCGCAGCGGGCGCACGAAAAACTCGTTGAACGTGCGGTAGCTGGCGGTGTCCGGCTTCTGCGCTTCTTTCATGTCGACCTTGTAATACTTAACGAAAAGGTCGATGACCAGTTTGGTCAGCCAGCCCGCGCGTTTGCTTGCGCCCCAGCCCGCCAGGCGAGTGAGCCACAGTTTTGGCAGAATGTATTGAAGCGAAAGTTTAAATGCGTTTAACAAGGTAGCCTCCAGGCCATTGTTTTGTCGTTCCTGATCCGGCAGTAAGCCGCCGGAACCTGAAAAAAGGGGACGATTTTAGCGATGCTTAGCTTAGTTGTCAGTTATCAGAATCAGAAAAGTTTTTACGCGTTTTTACCTGATCCATGCTCTCAAGAATGCGGTGGTAATTCTCGAAGCGGGTCTCCGCGATTTCACCTTTCTCAACCGCTTCGCGGATAGCGCAGCCTGGATCGTTATCGTGTTTGCAGTCGCGGTATTTGCAAGCGCCTAAATAATCATGGAATTCGACAAATCCATTAAAGATTTGTTCCGGCTCAAGATGCCATAAACCGAATTCACGCACGCCCGGTGAGTCGATCACATCGCCGCCGTGCGGGAAGTGATACAGGCGTGATGCGGTGGTGGTGTGTTGGCCCAGACCCGAGACGTCAGACACATCGTTAGTGAGGATTTCCTGCTGGAGGCCGAGAAGGTTGTTTAGCAGGCTCGATTTCCCCACGCCGGACTGACCCGCAAAGATGCTGATGCGATCGGTAAGCGCCTCTTCCAGCGGTTTCAGTCCGTCTTTGGTGTAGCTGGACACCATCAGAACGCGGTAGCCAATCTTGCGGTAGATATCCATCTGCTCATTAACGAAAGCCATGCCTTCGTCATCCAGCAGATCGATTTTGTTCAGCACGATAATAGGTTCAACCTGCAGCGTTTCACAGGCGACAAGGTATCGGTCGATAATATTGAGCGAAAGTTCGGGCAAAATCGCCGATACGATGACAATCTGGTTAATGTTGGCGGCAATCGGCTTCACCCCGTCGTAAAAATCGGGACGGGTTAACACGGACGTACGCTCATGGACCGCTTCAACGATACCTTTTACCGTAACGCCCTCTGCCGCCTCTTTACCCGGTCGCCAGACGACGCGGTCGCCGGTCACCAGAGAACGAATGGTCCGGCGAATGTTACAGCGGTGGATTTCGCCATCGGCGGATTCCACGTCGGCGTGCATACCGAAACGGCTGATAACTACGCCTTCCGTTGGTTCGCCAAACAGGTTGTCGTCGTAATCGACCTTCTCCGAAGTGGTTTTAAGACGGCGCTGATGATTGGCATTCACGCGGCGCTGCTGCCCTTTGGAGAGTTTATTTTTACTCAATCGCACTGGCTCCTGGTCGCCCGTAAGGGGCAAAACCTCTATGATACACTCTAATTAATACTAGTTAACCTGCTACTGCCGGTTATGCGAGAAGGGTGGAAAATAACATGAGCGCGGATGAAAACAACCTGATTTGGATCGATCTCGAAATGACCGGGCTGGATCCCGAGCGCGATCGCATTATTGAGATTGCAACTCTGGTGACCGATGCCAACCTGAATATCCTTGCCGAAGGGCCAACGATTGCGGTGCATCAGTCCGACGACCAGCTTGCGCTGATGGATGAGTGGAACGTGCGTACCCACACCGGCAGCGGTCTTGTCGAGCGCGTGAAGGCGAGCACGCTGGGCGATCGCGAGGCGGAACTGGCGACGCTCGAATTTCTGAAGCAGTGGGTACCAGCGGGTAAATCGCCGATCTGCGGGAACAGCATCGGTCAGGATCGCCGTTTCCTCTTCAAGTACATGCCGGAGCTGGAGTCTTACTTCCATTACCGCTATCTGGACGTGAGCACCCTGAAAGAACTGGCGCGCCGCTGGAAACCTGAAATTCTGGACGGCTTTAAAAAACAGGGTACGCACCAGGCGATGGACGATATCCGCGAGTCCGTGGCGGAACTCGCGTACTACCGCGAAAACTTTATTAAGCTGTGATTTTGAGATCCGGCACCTTGCGTGGCCGGGTTTTTGTCGTTAAATTGTTCAGCTTGCCGATTAAATAAGCACTTGAACTGAATTTCGAAAAAATCACTTTAAGGGGGGTTGCAGCTAAAAGGATTTCTCGTATAATGCGCCTCCCGTAACGACAGAGAATTACACGTTACGACAGCAACAAAAGCAGTACAGATTTGCGGGAATAGCTCAGTTGGTAGAGCACGACCTTGCCAAGGTCGGGGTCGCGAGTTCGAGTCTCGTTTCCCGCTCCAAAATTTGAAGGTGCTTCCACAGCACAGACTGCCCAAGCGGGAATAGCTCAGTTGGTAGAGCACGACCTTGCCAAGGTCGGGGTCGCGAGTTCGAGTCTCGTTTCCCGCTCCAAAATTTGAAAGTGCTTCTAAAGCACGGACCACCCAAGCGGGAATAGCTCAGTTGGTAGAGCACGACCTTGCCAAGGTCGGGGTCGCGAGTTCGAGTCTCGTTTCCCGCTCCAAATTCTTCTTCATCTCTAAAATATCCACAGCGAAAAGACGCGCTGGGGACGTTTTCTATTGCATCTGAAATACTCTTGTAAACAGAGTTATCCACAGAATTCGCGCTTTACCCAAACCGTACAGAAAGTTAGCAGGGTGAATAATATCTTCCCAAGCCACTGTATTAATTGGATAAAATTTCATTTCAAAATGTTATTGAGATCACTTGACCTCTTCTCAAGTCCAGATGGCGCTTGAGTTTTTATTTTTATTCACAGGCTGTGAATATATCACGCATCCCGCGTAAGCCCTTTTTCAATCACCCTAACCAGCCGCTGTTTCTTAGGAAGCTGCACCTCGACCACACAGGCATTTCGCTTCTCGATTTGCTGCGCAATCGCCCATTCTATGTGTTCATCAAGAAGTGGGTGCTCACCTCTACGGCTTTCGAGCGCCTGAATATTCGCTTCATCCCACGGGGCATTGCCCAGCGCGACGGCCACGTTTCGCAGCCAGCGCAGGTGGCCGATACGCCGAATAGCGGAACCTTCCGTCACCTTCAGGAACCAGGCTTCGGTCCAGGCGAACAGCTCAATAAGCTGTGGCGCATGCAGCGCTTTACGCGGGCTGAAGTCCTCTTCGTCCGTCAGCTGTGAATAGCGGTTCCACGGGCAAATCAGCTGGCAGTCGTCGCAGCCGTAGATGCGGTTGCCGATAAGCGGTCGGAACTCTTCCGGGATCGCCCCTTCAAGCTCTATCGTGAGATAGGAGATGCAGCGGCGGGCATCAACGGTGTAAGGCTCAACGATGGCGCCCGTCGGGCAGATGGTCATGCAGGCCACGCAGCGGCCACAGCCTTCCTCCACCGGGCCATCTACAGGCAGGGGTAAATCTATCAGCAGCTCACCGAGGAAGAAGAACGATCCGGCGTCGCGGCTCAGGATAAGTGAGTGCTTACCTGTCCAGCCAAGTCCGGCTTTTTCGGCGATCGGGCGCTCAAGAACAGGCGCGGAATCGACAAAGGGTCTAAAATTCAGCGAATCACAGTGCTGCTGAATGGTTTCCCCGAGTTTTTTTAAGCGGTTACGCAGAAGCTTATGGTAATCACGCCCCAGAGCGTACCGGCTGACGTAACCCAGGGAGGGATTTTTTAGCGTGCGCGCAAAGGCCGCGTTGGCAGGCAGGTAGTTCATGCGCACGCTGATGACGCGTAGTGTACCCGGTAAAAGTTCATGTGGACGGGCGCGCATCATGCCGTGACGCGCCATCCACTCCATTTCGCCGTGGTATTGTTTGTCCAGCCAGGCCTGCAGTTTTGGCTCGCTGGCAGAGAGGTCGGTATCGGCAATGCCTACCTTCTGGAAGCCAAGCTCAGCACCCCACTGTTTTATTTTTTGCGCTAATTCATTGAGATCGAGGGGCTGTGACATGACGGACCATACGGTGAAGAAAAACCCCGCAAGTATACCACATTCCATCTGGCATGCGGATGACCTCCGGCGCGCCGAAAAAGAGGCCGCAGACAGTCTCGGCATTACCCTTTATGAACTGATGCAGCGCGCGGGAGAGGCGGCGTTTAACGTTGCCCGCAGCGCGTACCCGCAGTCCACTCACTGGCTGATTTTGTGCGGGCACGGCAATAACGGCGGCGACGGTTACGTCGTTGCGCGTCTTGCCGTTGCAGCCGGTCTCCGCGTTACCCTGCTGGCGCTGGAGAGTGATAAGCCCCTGCCGGAAGAGGCCTGCGCGGCGCGGGAGGCATGGCTGAACGCAGGCGGCGTGATTCATGCTCCTGATATTGTCTGGCCGGAAGATGTTGATCTGATTGTTGATGGTCTGCTGGGGACCGGGCTACGCAGCGCGCCTCGCGAAAACATTGCCGCGCTTATTGAACACGCTAACGGGTACTCTGCGCCGGTAGTAGCGTTGGATATTCCGTCGGGCCTGATCGCGCAGACCGGCGCGACGCCTGGCGCCGTTATTCAGGCTGCGCACACCGTGACCTTTATCGCTCTGAAGCCGGGCCTGTTGACCGGAAAAGCGCGGGATGTGGTCGGCGTATTGCACCATAACGCGCTGGGGCTGGAGAGCTGGCTCGTTGGACAGGAAACGCTCCTGTCGCGCTTTGATTCCTCGCAGCTAAAAGAGTGGCTTCCGCCGCGCCGCCCAACGTCTCACAAGGGCGACAACGGCAGGCTGGTGATTATTGGTGGCGATCGCGGTACGGCAGGAGCGGTTCGCATGACCGGTGAGGCGGCACTTCGCAGCGGTGCCGGGTTAGTGCGAGTACTCACTCGCATTGAAAATATTGCGCCAATCATCACAGCCCGACCGGAACTGATGGTCCATGAGCTTACGCCCCAGACGCTGGAAGAAAGCCTCGAATGGGCGGATGTGGTGGTTATTGGTCCCGGGCTTGGGCAACAGACATGGGGTAAACAGGCCCTGCAAAAGGTCGAGAATTTTCGTAAACCGATGCTGTGGGATGCCGACGCGCTTAACCTTCTGGCAATAAATCCGGATAAGCGTCACAATCGCATTCTGACGCCACACCCCGGCGAAGCCGCGCGCCTGCTTAACTGCAGCGTGGCAGAAATTGAAAGCGATCGCTTACTTTCTGCTCAGCGTCTGGTAAAACGTTACGGAGGTGTTGCCGTTTTGAAAGGGGCAGGCACCGTTGTCGCCAGTGACGAGACGCAGGGCATTATTGATGCCGGAAATGCGGGCATGGCGAGCGGCGGTATGGGCGATGTGCTTTCAGGCATCATCGGCGCATTGCTTGGACAGAAACTTCCCCTTTATGATGCAGCCTGTGCGGGCTGCGTGGCCCACGGCGCGGCAGCTGACAGGCTTGCTGCGCGGGAGGGGACACGCGGTATGCTGGCCACCGATCTCTTTTGCACGCTGCGGCGTGTTGTTAACCCGGATGTGATTGACGTAGAAAATGACTAATCGAGCGATTCCTTTACCTGATGAACAAGCCACTTTAGATCTCGGCAAGCGCGTGGCGCAGGCCTGTCAGGGGGCAACCGTCATTTATCTGTATGGCGATTTAGGTGCGGGTAAAACCACCTTCAGCCGGGGTTTTTTGCAGGCGTTAGGGCATAACGGGAACGTGAAAAGCCCTACCTACACGCTGGTCGAGCCGTACACCCTCGACAATCTTATGGTGTACCACTTTGATTTATACCGCCTTGCGGATCCTGAGGAGCTGGAATTTATGGGGATCCGTGATTATTTTGCCAACGACGCCATCTGCTTGGTGGAGTGGCCGCAACAAGGTGCGGGTGTGCTGCCTGACCCGGATGTCGAAATTCACTTAGATTACCAGGCTCAAGGGCGTGAGGCTCGCATCAGTGCGGTTTCCTCATCAGGGTGTTCCTTACTGGCGCGTCTCGCCGGTTAAGAGTAGGGATGACGGGATGATTAGTCGCGTTAAAGGTTGGGTGTTGGCTGCGACGGTGCTGCTGTGCACGCAGGCCGGGGCGGCAAGCCTTTCGGATATTCAGGTGTCAAACGGCGAAAGCCAGGCGCGGATTACGTTCAGCTTTATGGGCGACCCTGAATACGCGTTTTCACAGCCAGACAGCCACAGCGTGGCGCTGGATATCAAACAGACAGGCGTGATCCAGGGGTTACCGCTGCGGTTCAGCGGTAACAACCTGGTGAAAAGTATCCGCTCGGGTACCCCTCAGGACAGCCAGTCACTGCGCCTGGTGGTCGATCTGACCGAAAAGGGCAAAACGAAGGCGGTGAAGCAGCAAAACGGGGCGAACTATACGGTGGTCTTCACCATCAATGCCGATGTTCCGCCGCCTCCGCCGCCACCGGTTGTCGCGAAACGCGTGGAAGAGCCGGTATATACGCCTCGCCCATCGGAACCTGCGCGTAATCCGTTTAAATCGCAGAACGATCGCATCACCGCGGCAACCAGCAGTAACACGGTAACGCGTCCGGCGGTCAGCGCACGGCGTACGGTCAGCGGTGACAAAGTGATTATCGCCATTGATGCCGGGCACGGTGGACAGGATCCTGGAGCGATTGGCCCGGGCGGCACGCGAGAGAAAAATGTCACTATTGCGGTGGCCCGCAAGCTGCGGACGCTGTTGAACGATGATCCGATGTTTAAAGGCGTACTAACCCGCGACGGCGACTATTTTATCTCTGTGATGGGCCGCTCAGACGTGGCGCGTAAGCAAAACGCCAATTTCCTGGTCTCCATTCACGCGGATGCCGCACCGAACCGTAACGCGACGGGCGCCTCGGTATGGGTCCTGTCGAACCGCCGGGCAAACAGCGAAATGGCCAACTGGCTGGAAGAGCATGAGAAACAGTCTGAACTGTTAGGCGGCGCGGGTGATGTGCTGGCAAACAGCCAGTCTGACCCATATCTCAGCCAGGCGGTGCTGGATTTACAGTTCGGTCATTCTCAGCGCGTCGGGTATGATGTCGCCACTAACGTATTGAACCAGTTGCAGGGCATCGGGGCATTGCATAAGCGCCGCCCTGAACATGCGAGCCTGGGCGTTCTGCGCTCGCCGGATATTCCGTCAATTCTGGTAGAGACGGGCTTTATCAGCAATAACAGTGAAGAGCGCCTGCTGGGCAGCGACAGCTATCAGCAGCAAATTGCCGAAGCGATTTATAACGGTTTACGTAAATATTTTGAGGCGCATCCTCTGCAGTCCGCGCCGCAGGGCGGAGCAGCCCAGACGGCCAGCGCCGCGCAGCCGGGTGGGTTGACCGCCACAAATTAAGGAGATTTCATGCCGATTCAGGTTCTGCCGCCGCAGCTCGCGAACCAAATCGCCGCCGGTGAGGTGGTGGAACGCCCTGCGTCGGTGGTGAAGGAGCTGGTTGAAAATAGCCTCGATGCGGGCGCCACCCGCATTGATATTGATATCGAACGCGGCGGCGCAAAGCTTATCCGCATTCGCGACAACGGCTGCGGCATCAAAAAAGAGGAGCTGGCGCTGGCGCTGGCGCGTCATGCCACCAGTAAAATTGCCTCTCTGGATGATCTGGAAGCGATTATCAGCCTCGGTTTTCGCGGCGAAGCGCTGGCCAGTATCAGCTCGGTTTCTCGTTTAACGCTGACCTCCCGCACCGCTGAACAGCAGGAAGCCTGGCAGGCCTACGCTGAAGGGCGGGATATGGACGTCACGGTCAAACCCGCGGCGCACCCTGTCGGTACTACGCTGGAAGTTCTGGACCTGTTCTACAATACTCCCGCCCGCCGCAAGTTTATGCGTACCGAAAAAACCGAGTTCGGCCATATCGACGAGATCATCCGCCGAATTGCGCTCGCCCGTTTCGACGTCACCATCAACCTCAGCCATAACGGCAAGGTGATGCGCCAGTACCGCGCGGTGGCTGAAGGTGGTCAGAAAGAGCGACGGTTAGGCGCTATCTGCGGGACGCCGTTCCTGGAGCAGGCGTTGGCTATCGAGTGGCAGCACGGCGATCTGGCTTTACGCGGCTGGGTGGCCGATCCGAACGCCAGTAGCGCGGCGTATTCTGAAATTCAGTATTGCTACGTGAATGGCCGCATGATGCGCGACCGCCTCATTAACCACGCCATTCGCCAGGCCTGCGAAGACAAGCTCGGGGCCGATCAGCAACCGGCCTTTGTGCTTTATCTGGAGATCGACCCGCATCAAGTGGATGTCAACGTCCATCCTGCCAAGCATGAAGTGCGTTTCCATCAGTCGCGTCTGGTGCATGATTTTATTTACCAGGGCGTGCTGAGCGTGCTGCAACAGCAGCTTGAACCCACGCTGCCGCTGGAAAAAGAAGACTCCGCACCGCGCCCCATTCCGGAAAACCGTGTTGCTGCGGGCCGCAACCATTTTGCGGAGCCTGCCGTCGCGCGTGAACCAGACGCCCCGCGTTTTTCCTCTGCAGGAGCCGCGCCGCGTCCGACGGGCGTGAACTACCCGAACGCTCAGCCCGGCTATCAGAAGCAGCAGGGGGCGCTGTACCGTAAACTGCTGGAAACGCCCGCAGTTGAGCGCAAAGAGCACATTTCGGTGGCGACACCTTCCCTTGAAGGCCATAGCCAGAGTTTTGGCCGGGTGCTGACGATTATCGCACCGGATATGGCCCTGCTTGAGCGCGACGGTAAACTGCTGCTTCTGGCGCTGCCGGTTGCCGAACGCTGGCTCAAGCAGGCGCAACTGACGCCGGGGGAACATGCGGCCTGTGCGCAGCCGTTATTGATCCCGGTTCGCCTGAAAATATCCGCTGAAGAAACAAGGGTATTGCAGCGTGCAGAGGCCCAGCTGGCGCAAATGGGCATTGAAATTGTGCTCGAACCACAACATGTGACAATTCGCGCAGTGCCTTTACCCTTACGCCAACAAAATTTACAAAACTTGATTCCTGAACTGATAGGCTACTTGGCGCAGCAAACATCGTTGGAGGCTGCCAACACCGCGCAGTGGATCGCCCGCCATCTGGCCAGCGAACATTCACCGTGGAGTATGGCGCAGGCGATTACCGTGCTGGCGGAGGTGGAACGCCTCTGCCCACAGTTGGTGAAAGCGCCGCCGGGTGGGTTATTACAACCTGTTGATTTAAAAACGGCGATGACCGCCCTGAAACATGACTGACGTAAGCAAGGCGAGCCTGCCAAAGGCAATTTTTTTAATGGGCCCAACGGCCTCTGGCAAAACAGCGTTAGCCATTGAGTTACGTAAAGTTTTGCCTGTAGAGTTGATTAGCGTTGATTCCGCCCTCATCTATCGAGGGATGGACATCGGCACGGCGAAGCCCGGCGCAGACGAACTGCGTGCGGCACCGCACCGTTTGCTGGATATACTCGACCCGGCAGAGGCTTACTCCGCAGCGGATTTCCGCCGGGATGCCTTAGCTGAGATGGCCGAGATAACGGCGGCGGGGCGTATACCGCTGTTGGTTGGCGGAACCATGCTCTACTTCAAGGCGCTGCTCGAAGGTTTGTCACCCTTACCTTCTGCAGATCCTGAAATCAGAGCAAAGATTGAGCAGCAGGCGGCAGAGCAGGGGTGGGACGCATTGCATAAGCAACTGGCAGAGATTGACCCGATTGCGGCGGCGCGAATCCATCCAAACGATCCGCAAAGGCTTTCCCGGGCACTGGAAGTTTTTTTCATTTCGGGTAAAACTTTAACGGAACTGACGCAAACGTCAGGAGACGCTCTGCCGTATCAGGTGCATCAGTTCGCCATCGCCCCGGCGAGCCGTGAACTGCTCCATCAACGAATTGAGCAGCGTTTTCATCAGATGTTGGCTTCAGATTTTGAAGCAGAAGTGCGGGCGCTATTTGCCCGTGGAGATTTGCATACGGATATGCCTTCCGTTCGTTGTGTGGGATACCGCCAGATGTGGTCGTATCTTGAAGGTGAGATTTCATACGATGAAATGGTTTATCGAGGTGTTTGCGCCACGAGACAGTTAGCGAAGCGCCAGATCACCTGGTTGCGCGGTTGGGAGGGGGTTCACTGGTTAGACAGTGAAAAACCGCAACAGGCGTTAAACGATGTGATTGAGGTTGTTGGTGATATCGCCCACTGAATGTGTACAATTGAGACGTATCGTGCGCAATTTTTCAGAATCGCAAGGTTCTAAGTACAAAACAAGCATATAAGGAAAAGATAGAATGGCTAAGGGGCAATCTTTACAAGATCCGTTCCTGAACGCATTGCGTCGGGAACGTGTTCCAGTTTCTATTTATTTGGTGAATGGTATTAAGCTGCAAGGTCAGATTGAGTCTTTCGATCAGTTCGTGATCCTGTTGAAAAACACGGTCAGCCAGATGGTCTACAAGCACGCTATCTCTACTGTTGTTCCGTCCCGTCCGGTCTCTCATCACAGCAATAACGCTGGCGGCGGCACAGGCAGTAACTACCATCATGGCAGCAACGCGCAGGGTTCTTCTGCTCCTGCGCAGGACAGCGACGAGACCGAATAAGGTTTTAGCTGTTATCCACACGGGGAGCCAGGGATCCTGCGTTCCCCGCTGATCTTTTTAGAGAGGTTTACGCTTGTTTGACCGTTATGATGCCGGTGAGCAGGCGGTGCTGGTACACATCTATTTTTCGCAAGACAAAGATATGGAAGACCTCCAGGAGTTTGAATCTCTGGTCTCTTCCGCCGGTGTCGAAGCAATGCAGGTGATTACCGGTAGCCGTAAAGCGCCGCACCCAAAGTATTTTGTTGGTGAAGGTAAAGCAGTAGAAATTGCGGATGCCGTAAAAGCAACCGGCGCGTCAGTCGTGTTGTTTGATCATGCGCTGTCTCCAGCCCAGGAGCGCAACCTGGAAGCTCTCTGCGAGTGCCGTGTTATCGATCGCACGGGATTGATTTTAGACATTTTTGCTCAGCGTGCCCGTACCCACGAGGGGAAACTGCAGGTTGAGCTGGCGCAGTTGCGCCATCTGGCGACGCGTCTGGTGCGTGGCTGGACCCACCTTGAAAGACAAAAAGGCGGGATTGGTTTGCGCGGTCCGGGTGAAACCCAGCTCGAAACCGACCGCCGTTTGCTGCGTGGCCGTATTACCCAGATCCTCTCACGTCTGGAACGTGTCGAGAAACAGCGTGAACAGGGGCGTCGGGCGCGAACCAAAGCCGACATCCCCACGGTGTCGCTGGTGGGCTATACCAACGCCGGTAAATCCACCCTGTTTAACCAGATAACCGAGGCCCAGGTGTATGCCGCAGACCAGCTGTTTGCGACCCTGGACCCGACGCTGCGCCGCATTGACGTTGCAGACGTGGGTGAAACAGTGCTGGCGGATACCGTAGGGTTTATCCGCCATCTGCCGCACGATCTGGTGGCGGCGTTTAAGGCGACGTTGCAGGAGACGCGTCAGGCGACTCTGCTGCTGCACGTGATTGATGCGGCTGACGTACGCGTGCAGGAGAACATCGACGCGGTGAACGTGGTGCTGGAAGAAATTGACGCCCACGAAATTCCCACCCTGTTGGTGATGAATAAGATCGATATGCTGGAGGATTTCGAACCGCGTATCGACCGTGATGAAGAGAACAAACCGATTCGGGTCTGGCTTTCTGCTCAGGCCGGAATCGGTGTGCCACTGCTTTTCCAGGCTTTGACAGAACGTCTTTCCGGTGAGGTAGCTCAGCACACGCTGCGACTGCCGCCACAGGAAGGCAGGCTGCGCAGCCGGTTTTATCAGCTTCAGGCGATAGAAAAAGAGTGGATGGAGGATGACGGCAGCGTGGGGATGCAGGTGCGTATGCCGATCGTTGACTGGCGTCGCCTCTGTAAACAAGAACCTGCGCTGGCGGACTATATCGTCTGATCAGAAAGGGGAAGCCTGAAAAATTCGCCCTTGCATAACAAATATGGAGCATATACATGGCGTGGAATCAGCCCGGTAATAACGGACAAGACCGCGACCCGTGGGGAAGCAGCAATAATCAAGGCGGCAACTCTGGGGGAAATGGCAACAAAGGTGGTCGCGAGCAGGGGCCGCCGGATCTGGATGATATCTTCCGCAAGCTGAGCAAAAAGCTTGGTGGCCTTGGCGGAGGAAAAGGTTCTGGCTCGGGTGGCAGTTCCAGCCAGGGACCGCGCCCGCAATTAGGTGGCCGCCTGGTGGGCATCGTTGCTGCCGGGCTGGTGATCGTCTGGGCAGCCAGCGGGTTCTACACCATTAAAGAAGCAGAACGCGGCGTGGTCACCCGTTTCGGTAAGTTCAGCCATCTGGTTGAGCCGGGCCTGAACTGGAAGCCGACCTTCATTGATGACGTGACCGCAGTTAACGTGGAGTCCGTCCGTGAACTGGCCGCTTCTGGCGTGATGCTGACGTCTGACGAGAACGTGGTGCGCGTCGAGATGAACGTGCAGTACCGCGTGACCGATCCTGAGCGTTATCTATTTAGCGTGACCAGCGCCGATGACAGCCTGCGTCAGGCGACCGACAGCGCCCTGCGTGGTGTGATCGGCAAATACACCATGGACCGCATCCTGACCGAAGGTCGTACCGTTATTCGTAGCGATACCCAGCGCGAGCTGGAAGAGACGATTCGTCCGTACAACATGGGTATCACCCTGCTGGACGTCAACTTCCAGGCTGCACGTCCGCCGGAAGAGGTGAAGGCCGCGTTTGACGATGCGATTGCTGCCCGTGAAAACGAACAGCAGTACATCCGCGAAGCAGAAGCGTACACCAACGAAGTTCAGCCGCGCGCTAACGGTCAGGCGCAGCGTATTCTGGAAGAGGCGCGTGCGTATAAGACCCAGACCATCCTGGAAGCTCAGGGTGAAGTGGCTCGCTTCGCGCGCATCCTGCCGGAATACAAAGCCGCCCCGGAAATTACCCGCGAGCGTCTGTATATCGAGACTATGGAAAAAGTGCTGAGCCACACCCGCAAAGTGCTGGTTAACGACAGCAAAGGCGGAAACCTGATGGTTCTGCCGCTGGATCAGATGCTGAAAGGCGGTTCTGCACCGGCAGCGAAAGACACCAGCGGAGCGAACAACCTGCTGCGTCTGCCGCCAGCCTCATCAGGCAGCTCCAGCGCGAACACAACGCCTTCTTCGAACGATGGTGACATTATGGACCAACGCCGTGCTAACGCGCAGCGTAACGACTACCAGCGTCAGGGGGAATAAGGATGCGTAAGTCAGTTATTGCGATCATCGTCATCGTACTGGTCGTGCTGTATACCTCGATCTTTGTGGTGAAAGAGGGCGAGCGTGGGATCAAGTTCCAGTTCAGCAGCGTCGTGCGTGATGGCGACAAACGTCCGGTGATTTACGAGCCGGGCCTGCACTTCAAGGTGCCGTTCATTCAGTCTGTGAAAACGCTCGATGCGCGTATCCAGACCATGGATAACCAGGCTGACCGTTTCGTGACTAAAGAGAAGAAAGACCTGATCGTTGATTCTTACATCAAATGGCGCATCAGCGATTTCAGCCGCTACTTCCTGGCAACGGGCGGCGGTGACGTTTCTCAGGCAGAAGTGCTGCTGAAACGTAAGTTCTCTGACCGTCTGCGTTCTGAAATTGGTCGTCTTGATGTGAAAGACATCGTGACCGACTCCCGCGGTCGTCTGACCCTGGAAGTGCGCGATGCGCTGAACTCCGGTACAGCGGGCACCGAAGACGAAGTGGCAACGCCAGCAGCGGATGACGCGATTGCTAAAGCGGCCGAACGCGTTCAGGCTGAAACCAACGGTAAAGTGCCGGTGATCAACCCGAACAGTATGGCGGCGCTGGGTATCGAAGTGGTTGACGTGCGTATCAAGCAGATCAACCTGCCAGCGGAAGTGTCCGAGGCGATCTACAACCGTATGCGCGCCGAGCGTGAAGCGGTTGCCCGTCGTCATCGTTCACAGGGTCAGGAAGAGGCTGAAAAACTGCGTGCGGCAGCGGACTATGAAGTGACCAAGACGCTGGCGGAATCTGAACGTCAGGGCCGTATCCTGCGCGGTGAAGGCGATGCGGAAGCGGCGAAGCTGTTTGCCGATGCATTCAGCCAGGATCCAGACTTCTACGCCTTTATCCGTAGCCTGCGCGCTTATGAGAATAGCTTTAAGAGCAACCAGGACGTGATGGTGCTCAGCCCGGACAGCGATTTCTTCCGTTATATGAAGACGCCGACCAACGCAACGCGATAAACTCAGGCTCGTTTGAGTATTCAAACCACCGCTCCCAACGGAGCGGTGGTTTTCTTTTATAAGGATGAAAAATGAATTCAACGATCTGGCTCGCGCTGGCCCTGGTTCTGGTGCTGGAAGGTCTCGGCCCGATGCTCTATCCGCGCGCGTGGCGTCGTATGATCGCGACCTTGAGCCAGCTGCCGGATAATATTTTGCGTCGTTTCGGCGGTGGTCTTGTGGTTGCCGGTATCGTTATCTACTATATGTTGAGGAAAACGATTGGCTGATCAAAAACTAGCCGCAATTGGCGTATTTTAAGGTCAAAAAGTGCTGTATATCTGAAAAAGCGATGGTAGAATCCATTTTTAAGCAAACGGTGATTTTGAAAAAAATGGGTAACAACGTCGTCGTACTGGGCACCCAATGGGGTGACGAAGGTAAAGGGAAGATTGTCGATCTTCTGACTGAACGGGCTAAATATGTTGTACGCTACCAGGGCGGTCACAACGCAGGCCATACTCTCGTAATCAACGGTGAAAAAACCGTCCTCCATCTTATTCCATCAGGCATTCTTCGCGAAAACGTCACCAGCATCATCGGTAACGGCGTTGTGCTGTCTCCTGCTGCGCTGATGAAAGAGATGAAAGGTCTGGAAGACCGTGGTATCCCTGTTCGTGAGCGTCTGCTGCTCTCCGAAGCCTGCCCGCTGATCCTGGACTATCACGTGGCGCTGGACGTGGCGCGTGAAAAAGCGCGTGGCGCGAAAGCGATCGGCACCACCGGTCGTGGTATCGGCCCGGCTTACGAAGATAAAGTTGCACGTCGCGGTCTGCGCGTCGGTGACCTCTTCGACAAAGCGACCTTCGCTGAAAAACTGAAAGAAGTGATGGAATATCACAACTTCCAGCTGGTGAACTTCTACAAAGCTGACGCTGTTGACTACCAGAAAGTGCTGGATGACGTCATGGCGATTGCAGACATTCTGACCGGTATGGTTGTTGATGTATCCGATCTGCTGGACCAGGCGCGCAAGCGTGGCGATTTCGTCATGTTCGAAGGTGCGCAGGGTACGCTGCTGGACATCGACCACGGTACCTATCCGTACGTCACCTCCTCGAACACCACTGCGGGTGGCGTAGCGACCGGCTCTGGCCTGGGTCCACGTTATGTGGATTACGTTCTGGGCATCATCAAAGCGTACTCCACTCGCGTGGGTGCGGGTCCATTCCCGACCGAACTGTTTGATGAAACCGGCGAGTTCCTGTGCAAGCAGGGTAACGAGTTTGGCGCGACCACCGGTCGTCGTCGTCGTACCGGCTGGCTGGATGCGGTTGCCGTGCGTCGCGCAGTGCAGATCAACTCCCTGTCTGGCTTCTGCCTGACCAAGCTGGACGTGCTGGACGGCCTGAAAGAAGTGAAAATCTGCGTAGGTTACCGTATGCCAGATGGCCGCGAAGTGACCACCACTCCGCTTGCTGCTGACGACTGGGAAGGTATTGAGCCAATCTACGAAACCATGCCGGGCTGGTCTGAGACCACCTTCGGTGTGAAAGAGCGTAGCGGCCTGCCGCAGGCGGCGCTGGATTACATCAAGCGCATTGAAGAACTGACCGAAGTGCCGATCGATATTATTTCTACCGGCCCGGATCGTACTGAAACGATGATCCTGCGCGACCCGTTCGACGCATAATCTTCGTGACTGCTGGCCTGCGGGGAGACCCGTAGGCCGGATAAGCGTAGCGCCAACCGGCGACCGCTCCTGGATCTCCGCTTTTTCGCCCCGTCTGTCAAATAAATTAGCCGCTAACTATCTGGCTGGTTTATCATCATTAATGAATATCTCTGCGGTTTAACCGCGTTTTCCCTTTTTCCTGAGGTTGATGTGCAGTTAACAAGTTTCACCGATTACGGCTTACGCGCGCTGATTTACATGGCGTCGTTACCCGAAGGGAAGATGACCAGTATCTCTGAAGTGACAGAGGTATACGGTGTATCCCGTAATCATATGGTCAAAATAATCAATCAACTTAGCCGTGCCGGATACGTTGCTGCCGTCCGCGGGAAGAATGGAGGGATCCGTCTTGGTAAACCGGCACAGAGTATTCGTATCGGGGATGTGGTACGCGAGCTGGAGCCCTTGTCTCTGGTGAACTGCAGCAGCGCGTTCTGCCACATTACGCCCGCTTGCCGCCTGAAACAGGCGCTTTCTAAGGCCGTGCAAAGTTTTCTCAAGGAACTGGATAACTACACGCTGGCCGATTTGGTTGAAGAGAATCAACCGCTTTATAAATTATTGCTGGTGGAATGAAGAAAATTTCCACCGGAGCTGACAACGGAGGAACCGACATGTCACAAGATCCTTTCCAGGAACGCGAAGCCGAAAAATACGCGAATCCTATCCCCAGCCGCGAGTTCATCATTGAACACTTAACAAAACGCGAAAAACCCGCCAATCGTGAAGAACTTGCCGTTGAATTAAATATTGAAGGTGAAGAGCAAATTGAAGCCCTTCGCCGCCGCCTGCGCGCGATGGAGCGTGACGGGCAACTGGTCTTTACCCGCCGCCAGTGCTACGCGCTGCCGGAACGCCTCGATCTGCTGAAAGGGACCGTCATTGGTCACCGCGATGGCTTTGGCTTCCTGCGCGTGGAAGGCCGTAAGGACGACCTTTATCTCTCATCCGAACAGATGAAAATGTGCATTCACGGCGACCAGATCCTGGCGCAGCCGCTGGGTGCAGACCGTAAAGGCCGCCGCGAAGCGCGCGTGGTTCGCGTGCTGGTGCCAAAAACCAGCCAGATTGTGGGCCGCTACTTTACCGATGCGGGCGTAGGCTTCGTGGTGCCTGACGACAGCCGTCTGAGCTTCGATATTCTGATCCCACCTGAAGAGGTGATGGGCGCGCGCATGGGCTTTGTGGTGGTGGTGGAACTCACCCAGCGTCCGACCCGTCGCACCAAAGCGGTCGGTAAAATCGTCGAAGTGCTGGGCGATAACATGGGCACCGGCATGGCCGTCGATATGGCGCTGCGTACCCATGAAATTCCGTACGTCTGGCCAAAAGCGGTCGAAGAGCAGATCGAAAACCTGCGCGAAGAAGTACCGGAAGAGTCCAAAGCGGGCCGTGTGGATCTCCGCTCCCTGCCGCTGGTCACCATTGATGGTGAAGACGCCCGCGACTTCGATGATGCCGTGTACTGCGAGAAAAAACGCGGCGGCGGCTGGCGTCTGTGGGTGGCTATCGCTGACGTAAGCTATTACGTTCGTCCGCACACGCCGCTGGATAACGAAGCGCGCAGCCGTGGTACGTCGGTCTACTTCCCGTCGCAGGTTGTACCGATGCTGCCGGAAGTGCTCTCCAATGGCCTGTGCTCCCTGAACCCGCAGGTTGACCGTCTCTGTATGGTATGTGAGATGACCATCTCCACCAAAGGGCGCTTAACGGGCTACAAATTCTACGAAGCGGTAATGAGCTCGCACGCGCGTCTGACCTATACCAAGGTCTGGCATATGCTGCAGGGCGACCAGGACCTTCGCGAGCAGTACGCGCCGCTGGTTAAACACATTGAAGAGCTGCATAACCTCTACAAAACGCTGGAGCAGGCGCGCGAAGAGCGCGGCGGGATCTCCTTTGAGAGCGAAGAAGCGAAGTTTATCTTCAACGCCGAGCGCCGCATTGAGCGTATCGAACAGACCCAGCGTAACGATGCGCACAAGCTGATCGAAGAGTGTATGATTCTGGCGAATATCTCGGCGGCACGCTTCGTTGAGAAAGCCAAAGAGCCTGCGCTGTTCCGTATTCACGATAAGCCGACCACGGAAGCCATTACGTCGTTCCGCTCCGTGCTGGCTGAGCTCGGCCTGGAACTGCCGGGCGGTAATAAGCCTGAGCCACGCGATTACGCCGAACTGCTGGAATCCATCAGCGATCGTCCTGACGCAGAAATGCTGCAGACGATGCTGCTGCGCTCCATGAAGCAGGCGATTTACGATCCGGAAAACCGGGGGCACTTCGGCCTGGCGCTGCAGTCTTACGCGCACTTTACCTCGCCGATCCGCCGTTATCCGGATCTGTCACTGCACCGTGCGATCAAGTATCTGCTGGCGCACGAGCAGGGCCATAAAGGCAACACGACCGAAACCGGCGGCTATCACTACTCCATGGACGAAGTGCTGCAACTGGGTCAGCACTGTTCCATGACCGAGCGCCGTGCGGATGAAGCGACGCGCGACGTGGCGGACTGGCTGAAGTGTGACTTTATGCTGGATCAGGTGGGCAACGTCTTTAAGGGCGTGATTGCCAGCGTGACCGGCTTTGGTTTCTTCGTTCGTCTGGATGAGCTGTTTATCGACGGTCTGGTGCACGTCTCCAGCCTGGATAACGACTACTACCGCTTCGACCAGGTCGGCCAGCGTCTGATTGGCGAATCAGGCGGCCAGACCTACCGTCTCGGCGATCGCGTGGAAGTGAAGGTCGAAGCCGTGAATATGGATGACCGTAAAATCGACTTCAGCCTGATCTCCAGCGAGCGCGCGCCGCGTAACGTCGGTAAAACCGAGCGTGAAAGGGCGAAAAAAGGCGGAAACGGCAAAGCGAGCGGTAAACGTCGCCAGGCGGGCAAAAAGGTAAACTTCGAGCCGGACAGCGCGTTCCGCGGCGAGAAGAAACAGAAGCCAAAGGCGGCGAAGAAAGAGGCTCGCTCAGCGAAAAAGCCTTCCGCGAAGACGCAGAAAATCGCTGCCGCGACAAAAGCGAAGCGCGCAGCCAAGAAAAAGCAGGCGGAATAATTCTCCCCTCACCCTGACCCTCTCCCCAACCGGGAGAGGGGAAATATTTATTACGAGAACCATCAATGAGTGAAATGATTTACGGCATCCACGCGGTGCAGGCCCTTCTCGAGCGCGCACCGGAGCGTTTTCAGGAAGTGTTTATTCTGAAAGGGCGTGAAGACAAACGTCTGATGCCGCTGATCCACGCGCTGGAAGCGCAGGGCGTGGTGATCCAGCTGGCGAACCGCCAGTTCCTGGATGAGAAAAGCGAAGGCGCGGTGCACCAGGGGATCATTGCCCGCGTGAAGCCGGGCCGTCAGTATCAGGAAAACGATCTGCCGGATCTGATTGCTGAGCTGGAGAATCCGTTCTTCCTGATCCTCGATGGCGTCACCGACCCACATAACCTCGGCGCGTGCTTGCGCAGCGCGGATGCGGCGGGCGTGCACGCGGTGATCGTACCGAAAGATCGCTCTGCCCAACTTAACGCGACGGCGAAGAAAGTGGCCTGCGGCGCGGCGGAAAACGTTCCGCTGATCCGCGTGACCAACCTGGCGCGCACCATGCGTCTGCTGCAGGAAGAGAATATCTGGATCGTCGGTACCGCGGGCGAAGCGGATCATACTCTGTATCAGAGCAAAATGACCGGCCGTCTGGCGCTGGTGATGGGGGCGGAAGGTGAAGGCATGCGTCGTCTGACGCGCGAGCACTGCGACGAGCTGATCAGCATCCCGATGGCGGGCAGCGTGTCGTCTCTGAACGTTTCCGTTGCAACGGGTATCTGCCTGTTTGAAGCGGTGCGTCAGCGCGGAGAATAAACAGCAAGGCCGTCCTTTGGACGGCCTTTAGTGTTTTCTCCCTCTCCCCGTAGGAGAGGGCCGGGGTGAGGGCACCAGACGGTGACAATCTCACTCCTCTAACGACCGTAAATGGTCATCCTTCCTGAGCGTCATCAGCGCGAAAATACTCACCACCGCCGTTGCCATCACGTAATAGGCCGGAATGTCCAGGTTGCCCGTCTGCTTAATCAGCCCGGTAATAATTAACCCCGCACAGCCCGAAAAAATCGCGTTCGATAACGAATAGGCCAGCCCCAGTCCCGTATAGCGCACGCGCGTCGGGAACATCTCAGACAGCATCGCCGGGCCCGGCCCCGCCAGCATGCCCACCAGACCGCCCGCAATCAGCACCACAATCGCTTTGACCGCCATCGTACTGGACTCTGCCTGCAAAATTTTCAGCAGCGGCAGGGCGAGGATCAGCAGGAGCACGGTGGCGATAATCATCACCGTTCGCCGCCCGATCCTGTCGCTCAGCATTCCCGACGGAATGATGGTGAGCGCAAACCCAATGTTAGAAATCACCGCTATCAGCAGCGCCTGATTAAACCCGGTGTGCAGCGCAGACTGCAGATAGGTCGGCATGATCACGAGGTAGGTATACCCCGCCGCGGACCAGACCATCACGCGGCCAATGCCCATCAGGATGGTTTTGAGCGTGGCGGAAGTACTGGCCTGAGCAATGACCGCTTTTTCCTTCTGCTGCACAAAGCTCGGCGTCTCTTCCATGCTCACCCGCAGCCATAGCGCGACCGCGCCCATCGGCAGGGCAAGGAAGAAAGGAATGCGCCAGCCCCAGTCGTGCAGGGCTTCAGGCGTGAGGAGGGCAGAGAGCAGCGCGACAATACCTGCGCCTGCTAGCAGCCCGAGCGCCACGGTAAAGGACTGCCACGCGCCGTACAGACCGCGCTTGCCGCGCGGGGCGAACTCCGTCATCAGTGAGACCGCACCGCCGTATTCGCCGCCCGCGAACAGGCCCTGCAGGATGCGCAGCAGCGTAACGATCAGCGGCGCAGCAATGCCGATGCTGGCGTAGACGGGCACGATGCCGATGGCCGTGGTGGCGAGCGTCATTAGCACCAGCACAATAATCAGCGTCGGTTTTCGGCCTATCCTGTCACCAATGCGGCCAAATACCACCGCACCCAGCGGACGGAAGAAGAAGGCAATGGCAAACGAGGCCCAGGTGAGGATCAGACTGGTCAGTCCCGCCTCTCCCTCAAGCTGGAAGAAGTTCTTCGCAATCACGGTCGCCAGAAAACCGTAGACCGCAAACTCATACCACTCGATAAAGTTACCAATGGAGCCTGCAATTAATGCTCGCTTGTGCGCATCCTGTTGCATAACGATCCTCACAAAGACGGGTTAAGAATAAATTATTCAACATAAGCGGAGTAATGAAATAGTTTATTCTTATGTTCTGTGAGCTATTTCACGAATGATATCAGCGGGATCGCCATCGTGTGACCTCACTCCCATGCAGCGTTCATACGGTCTGTCCATACTTACCTTCATTGCCACTGAAGGAGGGAGACAGCATGCACTGGCAGACCCATACCGTTTTTAATCAACCAGCCCCACTCTCTAACAGCAACCTTTTCCTCTCTGACTGCGCCCTGCGCGACGCGGTTGTGCGCGAGGGTGCCGAGTGGGATATGGATCTTCTTGCCAGCATTGGACAACAGTTAGGTACGGCGGAGTCGCTGGAGCTGGGCAGGCTGGCGAACGTGAATCCGCCGGAGCTATTACGCTACGACCCCACGGGAGAGCGGCTGGATGACGTCCGCTTTCATCCGGCATGGCACCTGCTGATGCAGGGGCTCTGCGCTAACCGGGTACATAATCTGGCATGGGAGGAAGAGGCACGAAAAGGTTCTTTCGTCGCCAGGGCCGCGCGCTTCGTGCTCCATGCTCAGGTAGAAGCGGGGACGTTATGCCCGGTGACCATGACCTTCGCCGCCACGCCGCTGTTGCAGCAGTCGCTGCCCAAACCGTTTCATGAATGGTTAACGCCGCTGATGAGCGACCGTTACGATCCCCATCTCGCGCCGGGTGGGCAAAAGCGCGGCCTGCTGATCGGCATGGGAATGACGGAAAAGCAGGGCGGCTCGGACGTGCTCAGCAACACCACCAGAGCGGAAAAATGCAGCGACGGCAGCTACCGGCTGGTGGGCCACAAATGGTTTTTCTCCGTGCCACAGAGCGATGCGCATCTGGTGCTGGCGCAGGCGAAAGGCGGTTTGTCCTGCTTCTTTGTCCCGCGTTTCTTACCCGACGGACAGCGCAACGCCGTACGGCTGGAACGTCTGAAAGACAAGCTCGGCAACCGCTCGAACGCCAGCAGCGAGGCGGAGTTCCTCGATGCCTCCGGCTGGCTGCTGGGTGAAGAGGGAGAAGGCGTGCGGCAAATCCTGAAGATGGGCGGGCTGACGCGCTTCGACTGCGCGCTGGGCAGCCACGGGCTAATGCGCCGGGCGCTTTCCGTGGCGCTGTACCACGCCCATCAGCGTCAGACCTTCGGCAAAAACCTTATCGATCAGCCGCTAATGCGTGAAGTGCTAAGCCGTATGGCGCTGGTGCTGGAGGGACACACGGCGCTGCTGTTCCGTCTGGCCCGGGCGTGGGATAACCGCACCGACCCGCAGGAGGCCGCCTGGGCGCGGCTTTTTACCCCAGCCGCAAAATTCAGCGTGTGCAAAGCGGGTATTCCGTTCGTGGCGGAGGCGATGGAGGCACTCGGTGGCGTCGGGTACTGCGAGGAGAGTGAACTTCCACGCCTGTATCGTGAGATGCCGGTGAACAGCATCTGGGAAGGATCGGGCAATATCATGTGCCTGGACGTGCTGCGGGTGCTGGCGAAGCAGCCAGGTATCCACGACCTGCTTGCCGACGAGTTTGCCCAGGTCAAAGGGCAGGACAGACACTTTGACCGCAGCTGGCGGCAGCTTCAGCAAAAGCTGCGTAAACCGCAGGAGGCGCAGGGGAGGGAGATCGCTCAGCAGCTCTTTTTGCTGGGGGCCGGCAGCCAGATGCTGCGGCACGCATCGCCGCCCGTGGCGCAGGCGTGGTGCCGCATGATGCTGGATACCCGTGGTGGTACGCTCATGAATGAGCAGGTGCAAAGCGATCTGCTGCTGCGCGCCACGGGCAGGGTTGGCTAGCGTTTAAGCTGGAACAGGCTGACCAATTGGGTAAGGTGTGACCCTTTCTCGCGCAGCGTGCGTGCGGTTTGCTCGCTGCGTGAGATGCGATCGGCATTGATATGCGACGCTTCGCCAATGTGGGTCATGGCAAGATTGACCTGGCCGATTCCCGCGGACTGCTCGCGTGACGCGTGGTTAATCTCCGTGACCAGCTGGCTGATGTTGTCGATATGAACGATGATGGAATCCATCGCCAGACGCGTCTGTTCAGACAGCGCGTGGCCTTCGCCCACTTTTCGCAGGGTATCGCCAATCAGATGTTCAATCTCCTTCACCGCGTTGGCGCTTCGACCTGCCAGGGCGCGAACTTCCTGCGCGACCACGGCAAAACCTTTTCCATGCTCGCCTGCGCGTGCCGCTTCTACCGCCGCATTCAGCGCCAGAATATTAGTCTGGAACGCGATGGACTCGATCACGCGGGTGATGTCTTCGATACGTTTTGACGCTTCGCGAATGTCGTCCATGGTGGCAACCGCATGGGTCACCGTTTCACCACCCTGATGAACCGTGCTCGAGGTTTCACCTACCAACTGCAGCGTTTGCTCCATGTTGGCGGCATTTTGCTGCACGGTCGCGGCCAGTTGCTCCATGCTGGCGGAGGTCTCCTCAACGCTGCTGGCCTGCTTGTTGATCTGCTCGGAGATGTCTCCGGTATCGGAGGCCAGCGCATTGGTGCCCAGATGGATCTCGCCCGCGGCCTCGCGGACCTGCAGGACAATTTTTTGTAGCCCATCGCCGATACCGTTAATGGCTTCAACCAGCTGGCCAACCTCATCCTGGCGGGTCACGGGCAGGCTGGAGCGTAGATCGCCCGCGGCATACTGGCGGGCAAGGTCAATCACGTTACGCAGCGGACGGGTCAGCATCCGGCGAATAAGCACCACAAACAGGCCCGCGAAGAGGACAGACAACGCTACGCCGGCCAGCAGGAAACGGTCGCGCATGGCGTTAACGCTTGAGAGCAGGACTGATTTATCCACTTCACCGACGATGGTCCAGTTCCAGCCGGGCAGCGGCGTATAGGCCATTTTCAGCGTGCGGCCGTCGTCGCTTACGCGTTCCAGCGAGCCGGAGGAATCGCTCAACAGCTGCTGTTGGGTGGCGCTATCCCACTTCGGCAGTTTTCCCTCTTCGCTGGCGTGGAAAAGATACTGACCGCGCGTTTTGCCGTTGCTGCGGTCCAGCACGAAGAAGTGCCCGCTCTCGCCCAGGCGGCGGTTGAGGATTTTCTCGCGCATGACATTCCAGGAGTGAGTGATATCCACCCCAACGAAGATGATCCCGATAACCTGACCTTCACTGTTCTTCACGGGCTGGTACTGGGTTATGTAGCGCTTGCCAAACAGGAGCGCCAGGCCGCGGTACACCTCGCCTTTCGTGACGGAGGCAAACGCCGGGCTGCTCGTGTCCAAAACCGTCCCCATAGCGCGATCGCCATTCTCTTTGCGCAGGGAGGTGGCAACGCGAATGAAGTCGTTACCGCTGCGAACAAACAGCGTTGAGATCGCTCCCGTACGGCTCAGAAAATCATCAGAAAACGTTGTATTTTCATGGAGTTCAGCGTCGCCCCCTTTCAGCAGGGGAACGGCGAGCCCGTTTATGGTCCGGGTCTGCTGAGTATCGACGCTAAACGGCTGAGGCAGAAATGTCGTAAACAGTCTGGTGTAGCTTTCGACTTCTTCGCTCAGGCTGGTATTAAACATCTGCACCATGTCGACCATACCGGTGGACTGATTATGCAGATCTTCTACCGCGAGGGCTTCAAGCTGCTGGCTGGCTTTTTGGCTGAGCAGGAAAGTGAAAAGCAGAAACAGCGTGGCGACACTGACGCCCGTCAGCAGCGACAGCTTTGTTCCAAGGCCCGCACGGCGGAAAACATTGATCATAAATTGCTCATCATTGAAAAGGTATGGTTCTTCAACGGCAGAGCGGAGATTACGTTTACTGAATTAATGTAACAAAATGTTATCTTATTGTTTTATATTGGTTTTAAATTAGATAAAAAATTTGCAAAAACGAAAAGCCACTAAAAATAAGTGGCTTTTATCAGGAAGGATTTATACGTAGAGAATGGCCTGTACCCGCCACTGGTCGATATGGTTATCTTCCTGCATCTGGATGATGCGATACCATGACGCGCCCTGCTCATCGGCCTTTAATGCCACGATACGTTCAACGTCTTGCGGGCTCCCCGAAATGTTATTGACGGAGATCTGGCCTATTTCATTCAGACCTGTTACGCAATCCGCACTGGCGAATTCTGCTGACTGCGCGGTGGTGCTCACCAGGCCTGCAGAGAGCAACAGAGAGGTCAAAGCAAGAGTTCGTTTCATCGTCAGCTCCATTTCACATATTTCCGGTATCCGCCGGGCAATCCTTCGCGAATAAACTCCCATTCCTTGTCGCTGGCATGGAGTTTATTGTGGACAGGAAAATGTCTATGGACGCAAAGCAGTGTAAATGTCGTTCAAAGGTAAACCATTATTTCCGGTACAAAATGGCTTGTGAATACCACTGTCCCGTTATGATGGTTTCATCGATCATAATAATGACGTAATAATCTGCTTTGGCAGCGACGGCTTGTGCCTTTATTGCGTCTTCTGCGTCATCCGGCGAACCGCGAACGAGCGCGGAGACGGTGCCCATTCGCTGTAATCCTTCCGTCTGATTACGACGAATCTCCTGCGGATGATCGGCAACCGGGGGAGCGGGTTGCGGTGTACCCTGCAGTGCGCTACAGCCGCTGAGCAGAAACACCAGCAATAAAGCAGCAAACCTGTGCATAACCATATCTCGTTTCCTGTTAGCCATAGTGTAGTTGTCTGCGAATTTAGTTTTGGGGGAATGTTCCCGAAGTGTTATCTGGGACGTAATTTTCGAATGAAAATAGCGTCAAACCGTAATCCAGTTCTCAACATTATGAATCATTCATTCGTACAGGGTCGACAATGATTGAAATTGAAATACGCCATCTCGGCGACCATGAAATTTTACACGCTGTGCCGGCAGGGAAACGTGATAAATCGCTGCCTGTTGTGGTTTTTTATCATGGGTTTACCTCATCGAAACTGGTTTACAGTTATTTTGCAGTGGCGCTGGCTCAGGCGGGTTTTCGCGTGGTAATGCCGGATGCGCCTGACCACGGCGCGCGCTTTACGGGCAATGAGCGGGCGCGACTGGGGCAGTTCTGGCACATTCTGCACGGCAGCCTGACCGAGTTTGCCGGGTTGCGCGATGCGCTCTATGAGGCAGGGCTGGTGGCCGACAATCGGCTGGCGGTGGCCGGGGCGTCGATGGGCGGCATGACGGCGCTGGGGATTATGACGCATCATCCTGACGTGCGGTCTGTTGCCTGTCTGATGGGCTCGGGCTATTTTACCTCGCTGGCGAAGACGCTTTTCCCCCCTCAGGATTTAACGGAAATTATGCCGATGCTGGCAGAGTGGGAAGTGACCCGGGCATTGCCGCGCCTGGCCGATCGCCCGCTGCTGCTATGGCACGGTGACGCGGACGATGTTGTCCCGCCCGATGGAACCTTCCGCCTGCAGCAGGCGTTAAAGAATGAAGGACTGGACGCTAATCTGACCTGTTTGTGGGAGTCAGGCGTCCGCCACCGCATCACGCCAGCGGCGCTGGACGCCACGGTGGCGTTTTTCCGCAAGCATCTTTAAACGCGCAGGACTTTCACCCCTTGATCTTCCAGCTTCTGGAGGATCTCGGGGTTCGCCCCTTTGCCGGTGATCACCATGTCGATCTGTTCTGCGCGGCTGAACAGCATGCCTGCGCGTTCACCGACTTTGCTGCTGTCGACCAGCACAACGAGCTTGCCCACCACGTTGAGCATGTTTTGTTCCGCCATCGCGGTCAGCATATCGGTTTTATACAGGCCGTCAGCGGTCAGGCCTTTGCCGCTGGTAAACATCCAGTGCCCGGCGTAGAGACTGTTTTCGCTGTCTTGCGGGCTGAGCGTGATGGACTGGCTTTTGTTGTACTGGCCGCCCATGATCACCACGCTTTCATGTTCCTGATCGATCAGGTAGTTAGCCAGCGGCAAATAGTTGGTAATGATTTGCACCGGCTTGCCGCACATTTCACGGCCCAGCAAAAACGCCGTGGAGCCGCAGTTGATGACGACGCTCTCACCGGGGTTCACCAGCTGTGATGCCGCTCTGGCAATCCTTACCTTTTCATCGTGATTCTGCGCCTGATGAATATTCATCGGCGACCAGCGTGGACGCTGCTGGCTGATGGCTTCTGCGCCGTTGCGGACTTTTTTCAGCTTGCCGCTCTCATCCAGCTTGTTGATGTCTCGCCGCGCGGTGGCGGGGGAGATCCCTAAACGTTCGATCACTTTCTCGACGGTGATAAACCCTGTTTGCGCCAGGAGTTCCAGTAAAATTTGATGCCGTTGCGCTTCCGTCATGAGCTATTCCGATAAGAATTGATTTGAAAAGATGATATTTGAAATAGCGTGAAATTACTAAAATAAATATGAAATCGCCAGACACAGGGTCTGGCGATGTGGCCTCACAATCAGAGGAAGGATTTGAACGGGAGATCTGGCTCAATGGTGAAGCAATCATCGAAGCCGCGCGGGTAGTGATACTCGAGATTGTCTTTGTCCAGCGGCCAGGTGAATTTGCCGCCTACCTGCCAGATAAAGGGCTTGAAGCCGTACTTCAGGCGGTCTTTTTTCATCTCCCACAGCACGCGGATCTCTTGCGGATCGGCCTGGAAGTTTGACCAGATATCGTGGTGGAACGGGATCACTACTTTGGTGTTGAGCGCTTCCGCCATGCGCAGCATATCGGCGCTGGTCATTTTGTCCGTAATACCGCGCGGGTTTTCCCCGTACGAGCCCAGCGCCACGTCAATCTGATGTTCGTTGCCGTGCTTCGCGTAATAGTTAGAGTAGTGGGAATCACCGCTGTGATACAGGGAGCCGCCCGGCGTCTTGAACAGGTAATTCACCGCACGCTCGTCCATGCCGTCTGGCAGTACCCCAGCAGCCTTCTGGTCGGCTGGCAGGGTAATCAGCGCGGTACGGTCAAAGGCATCCAGCGCGTGGATTTCAATGTCTTTAATTTTCACCACGTCGCCAGGCTTCATCACGATGCAGCGCTCTTTAGGCACGCCCCAGCCAATCCAGAGATCTACGCAGGTTTGCGGCCCGATAAACGGTACGTCGTCCGCGCAGTTTTGCATCACCGCTGCCGCCACGTTCACGTCGATATGGTCGTTGTGATCGTGAGTAGAAAGCACGGCATCGATCTGGCGAATGGCAAAAGGATCAAGCACAAACGGCGTGGTGCGCAGGTTCGGCTGGAGCTTTTCCACGCCGGCCATACGCTGCATCTGGTGGCCTTTTTTCATCAGCGGGTTGCCGTGGCTCTGTTTGCCGGTGCCGCACCAGAAATCGACGCAGATATTGGCGCCGCCTTCAGATTTCAGCCAGATACCGGTGCAGCCCAGCCACCACATTGCAAACGTGCCAGGAGCAACCTGTTCCTGCTCGATCTCTTCGTTCAGCCAGCTACCCCACTCCGGAAAGGTGCTCAGAATCCATGATTCACGGGTAATGGTTTTCACTTTACTCATCGTTTTGACTCCTGGTTTAATCAAAAATAATCACATCATGATTCGTTATGATTAATGCTGGCACTATTTGACGTGCTTTGCAATGGTGAAAATGCGGAATTTTATCTGCGCGACTTCACGGACTCTCCACTCTTTACTTGTTAGATTATCCTGCATTAAACATTAATTTGATGAATTATAAGGATTAATTTATTTTTGTGGTGCGGTAGTGAAAATCATTACTAACAGCATGGAAATAAATTGCGTGATGCGTCACAAATAATCAAATGCAATCTTGTGGTGATTATTTGTGATTAATAGAGTGATGGCACCAACCGCACAGGGATTGCCCCTTGTGTTCTCATTTCTGGAGAGAGTTATGGAGATCCTCTACAACGTCTTTACCGTTTTCTTTAATCAGGTAATGACCAACGCCCCGCTGTTGCTGGGTATCGTGACGTGCCTGGGGTACATCCTGCTGCGCAAAAGCGTCAGCGTGATTATTAAAGGCACCATCAAAACCATTATCGGTTTCATGCTGTTGCAGGCGGGGTCAGGCATTCTGACCAGCACGTTTAAGCCGGTCGTCGCCAAAATGTCGGAAGTGTATGGCATCAACGGCGCTATCTCTGATACCTACGCCTCAATGATGGCGACCATCGATCGCATGGGTGATGCCTATAGCTGGGTGGGGTATGCGGTGCTGCTCGCGCTGGCGCTGAACATCATTTACGTGCTCCTGCGCCGCATTACCGGCATTCGCACCATCATGCTCACCGGGCACATCATGTTCCAGCAGGCGGGGCTGATCGCGGTTTCTCTCTATATCTTCGGTTACCCAATGTGGACCACGATTATCTGCACCGCGGTGCTGGTCTCGCTCTACTGGGGTATCACCTCCAACATGATGTACAAGCCAACGCAGATCGTGACCGACGGCTGTGGCTTCTCCATCGGTCACCAGCAGCAGTTTGCCGCCTGGATTGCCTATAAAGTTGCGCCGTACCTGGGCAAAAAAGAGGAGAGTGTCGAAGACCTCAAACTGCCTGGCTGGTTGAATATCTTCCACGACAACATCGTCTCAACGGCGATTGTGATGACCCTCTTTTTCGGCGCCATTCTGCTCTCTTTCGGCATTGACGTCGTGCAGGCGATGGCGGGTAAAACCCACTGGACGGTCTATATCCTGCAGACCGGTTTCTCCTTCGCGGTAGCGATTTTCATCATCACTCAGGGCGTGCGTATGTTCGTCGCCGAGCTGTCGGAAGCCTTTAACGGCATCTCTCAGCGCCTGATCCCTGGTGCGGTACTGGCGATTGACTGTGCGGCTATCTATAGCTTTGCGCCAAACGCCGTCGTCTGGGGCTTTATGTGGGGCACCATCGGCCAGCTGATTGCGGTGGGCATCCTGGTGGGCTGCGGCTCCTCAATCCTGATCATTCCTGGCTTTATCCCGATGTTCTTCTCCAACGCCACCATTGGTGTGTTTGCTAACCACTTCGGCGGCTGGCGCGCGGCGCTCAAGATCTGCCTGGTGATGGGCATGGTGGAAATCTTCGGTTGCGTGTGGGCGGTCAAGCTCACCGGTATGAGCGCCTGGATGGGCATGGCGGACTGGTCAATTCTGGCCCCACCGATGATGCAGGGCTTTGCCTCCGTCGGTCTGGCCTTTATGGCCGTCATCATCCTGATTGCTCTGGCTTATATGTTCTTCGCTGGCCGTTCGCTGCGAGCTGAAGAAGATGCGGAAAAACAAACAGCAGAAGTGTCTGCTCATTAAGGAGTTTCGATTATGACCGTACGTATCCTGGCTGTGTGTGGCAATGGGCAAGGTAGCTCCATGATCATGAAGATGAAAGTGGACCAGTTTTTGACCCAGTCAAACATCGACCACACGGTGAACAGCTGCGCAGTGGGTGAATACAAAAGTGAACTGAACGGCGCGGACATCATCATCGCTTCAACTCATATTGCCGGTGAGATTAGCGTGTCGGGCAACAAATATGTGGTAGGCGTGCGCAACATGCTCTCGCCTGCGGATTTCGGGCCAAAACTGCTGGAAGTGATCAAAGAACACTTCCCACAAGACGTGAAGTAAGGACACCACATGAAACTACGTGATTCGCTGGCAGAGAATAACTCCATCCTTTTACAGGCCGACGCCAGCACCTGGCAGGAAGCGGTGAAGCTGAGTGTGGATCTGCTGGTTAAGGCGGACGTTGTCGAGCCGCGCTATTACCAGGCCATTCTGGATGGCGTGGCGCAGCACGGCCCCTATTTCGTGATTGCGCCGGGCCTGGCCATGCCGCACGGCCGCCCGGAAGAGGGCGTCAAGAAAACCGGGTTTGCGCTGGTGACGCTGAAAACGCCGCTGGTGTTCAACCACGAAGATAACGACCCGGTCGACATTCTCATCACCATGGCGGCCGTTGATGCCAACACCCACCAGGAGGTGGGCATCATGCAGATCGTCAACCTGTTTGATGACGAAGCCAATTTTGACCGTTTACGCGCCTGCCGCACCGCGCAGGAAGTGCTGGATTTAATTGATAACGCCACTGCGGCGGCCGTTTAAGAGGAATTGAATATGTCATTACCAATGTTGCAAGTTGCGCTGGATAACCAGACGATGTCTCACGCTTACGAAACCACCCGCCTGATTGCGGAAGAGGTGGATATCATCGAAGTGGGGACCATTCTGTGCGTGGGCGAAGGCGTGCGCGCCGTTCGTGACCTGAAAGCGCTCTATCCGCACAAAATCGTGCTGGCGGATGCCAAGATTGCTGACGCAGGCAAAATCCTTTCCCGCATGTGCTTTGAAGCCAACGCCGACTGGGTCACCGTGATCTGCTGTGCGGATATCAACACCGCCAAAGGCGCGCTGGACGTGGCAAAAGAGTTTAACGGCGACGTGCAGATTGAACTGACCGGCTTCTGGACCTGGGAGCAGGCGCAGGAGTGGCGCGATGCGGGCATCCAGCAGGTGGTGTATCACCGCAGCCGCGATGCGCAAGCCGCAGGCGTGGCGTGGGGCGAAGCGGATATCAGCGCGATTAAGCGTCTGGCGGATATGGGCTTCAAAGTCACCGTCACCGGTGGCCTGGCGCTGGATGATCTGCCGCTGTTCCAGGGCATCCCTATTCACGTCTTTATCGCTGGCCGCAGCATTCGCGACGCGGCATCTCCGGTGGAAGCGGCGCGTCAGTTCAAACGCTCAATCGCTCAGCTTTGGGGTTAAGGAGCGGGTATGTTGTCAAAACAGGTCCCGCTTGGCATCTATGAAAAGGCACTCCCTGCAGGGGAGTGCTGGCTGGAGCGGTTACGGCTGGCAAAACAGCTGGGTTTCGATTTTGTCGAAATGTCCGTGGATGAGACGGATGTGCGCCTTTCTCGCCTGGACTGGCGTCGCGAGCAGCGCCTGGCGCTGGTGGGCGCCATTGCCGAAACCGGCGTGCGCGTGCCGTCCATGTGTCTGAGCGCCCACCGCCGTTTTCCGCTCGGCAGTGAAGACGATGCCGTGCGCGCTGAAGGGCTGGAGATCATGCGCAAAGCCATTCGTTTTGCGCAGGATGTCGGCATCCGCGTGATCCAACTGGCGGGTTACGACGTTTACTATCAGGAAGCCAACGACGAAACGCGCCGTCGTTTCCGTGACGGCCTGAAAGAGAGCGTTGAGATGGCAAGCCGCGCGCAGGTCACGCTGGCGATGGAGATCATGGACTACCCGTTGATGAACTCCATCAGCAAGGCGCTGGGCTATGCGCACTATCTGAATAACCCCTGGTTCCAGCTTTATCCGGATATCGGCAATCTGTCGGCCTGGGATAACGACGTGCAGATGGAGCTGCAGGCGGGCATCGGGCATATCGTGGCGGTGCACGTCAAAGATACCCGCCCTGGCGTGTTTAAAAACGTACCGTTCGGCACCGGGGTGGTGGATTTCGAACGGTGCTTCGAGACGCTCAAACAGACAGGGTATTGCGGGCCTTATCTGATTGAGATGTGGAGCGAAACGTCAGACGATCCGGCTGCGGAAGTGGCAAAAGCGCGGGACTGGGTGCGCGAGCGTATGGCGCGCGCGGGGTTACTGGAGGCTGAACATGCTTAAGCTGAAACAGCAGGTCTTTGAGGCCAATATGGATCTGCCGCGCTATGGCCTGGTAACGTTCACCTGGGGCAACGTGAGCGCCATCGACCGTGAACAAGGTCTGGTGGTGATCAAGCCGAGCGGCGTGGCGTATGAAATCATGAAAGCGGACGATATGGTGGTGGTCGACCTCGAAGGAAACGTCGTTGAGGGCAAATGGCGTCCTTCTTCTGATACGGCGACCCATCTGGCGCTGTACCAGCGTTATCCATCGCTGGGTGGCGTTGTGCATACCCACTCCACGCACGCCACCGCCTGGGCACAGGCGGGGCTGGCGATTCCGGCGCTGGGAACAACGCATGCGGACTACTTCTTCGGCGACATTCCCTGCACGCGGGCATTATCGCAGGCTGAAGTGGAAGGGGAGTACGAACGCAACACCGGCAAGGTGATTATTGAAACGCTGGGTGAAACTGAACCGCTGCATACGCCGGGGATTGTGGTGTATCAGCACGGTCCGTTCTCCTGGGGTAAAGATGCTCACGACGCGGTACATAATGCTGTCGTGATGGAGGAGGTAGCTAAAATGGCGTGGATTGCCCGCGACATTAATCCACAGCTTCAGGGCATTGACGATTACCTGATGAACAAGCATTTCATGCGCAAGCACGGCCCGAATGCCTACTACGGGCAGAAGTGAATAAGTGCTCTGGAATACCGAAAACAGTTGTAACCGGTGGTATTCCGGAGCCATTCACGAAAAAAGCCCCCGGACAGGGGGCAACGTCAACTATGGCTATGTTCTCGTTGTTGGCTTTCCTGGTGCTAGCGTTAAAGGTTACCGATAGATATCTGCACTGGCGTGCATATTGCCGTTGCTGCCGGGCTCACGGGTTAACATCACGTGGTAATAGGTTGCGCCCTGGGCATCGGTCTCTTCATTTAGTGCCCGATCTGCTTCGCTTTCAGTGGCGAAATTATGATTGATATAGATTACGCCCAAGCTGTGCACATCATCCATGTTTCTGGCCTGCCGGCCGTCTATTTTGATGGCTGCCATCGCGTTTGCACTGAGCAAAAGCACCGCCATTATGGCTACTGCGATTTTTTTCATGATTGCGCTCCACGACTGCGTGCTGTGTGAGGGAAATACTCCTTCTTTAATTCAGCTGATCTCTGATTAAAGTGTAATCATTCCTCCGGCGGGGATGCGTGACCATTTCTGATGCAGTTGTTCAAAAAAACAACGCTTCCTGATGCGATTAATTTTAAATCACCCACTTAGACCAGCTTTACGCTTTGTGCGAATTATTTGTGCAATCAGCTTGAGTTTCCTGGGGGGGAAAGTATTATGACGCGTCAATTTTTCAGCCGACCTTTAACACGTTCCTTGCCTCCCCGGGCCTCGGCTGACCCAGACAGGAGGCTGAATAATCCGTAAGGAGCAATTCGATGCGTCATTACGAAATCGTTTTTATGGTCCATCCTGACCAGAGCGAACAGGTTCCGGGTATGATCGAGCGTTACTCTGCTGCCATCACTGGTGCAGAAGGTACGATCCACCGTCTGGAAGACTGGGGCCGCCGTCAGCTGGCTTACCCGATCAACAAACTGCACAAAGCACACTACGTTCTGATGAACGTTGAAGCGCCGCAGGAAGTTATCGATGAGCTGGAAACTACCTTCCGCTTCAACGATGCCGTTATCCGCAGCATGGTTATGCGTACCAAAAACGCAGTTACCGAAGCATCTCCGATGGTTAAAGCGAAAGACGAGCGCCGTGAGCGTCGCGATGATTTCGCAAACGAAACCGCAGATGATTCTGATGCTGGGGATTCTGAAGAGTAATTTCTGATGACCAACCGTCTGGCGTTGTCCGGCATCGTATGCAGGGCTCCCCTTCGAAAGGTCAGTCCATCAGGAATTCCGCATTGCCAGTTCGTGCTTGAGCATCGTTCTGTGCAAGAGGAAGCCGGGTTTCACCGGCAGGCGTGGTGCCAAATGCCCGTTATTATTAGCGGACACGAAAACCAGGCCATTACTCACAGTTTAACGGTCGGTAGCGCAGTAATCGTTCAGGGGTTCATCTCTTGCCACAAGGCAAAGAACGGCCTGAGCAAAATGGTTCTGCATGCCGAGCAGATTGATTTGATAGATACTGGAGACTAGCCATATGGCACGTTATTTCCGTCGTCGCAAGTTCTGCCGTTTCACCGCGGAAGGCGTTCAAGAGATCGACTATAAAGATATCGCAACGCTGAAAAACTACATCACCGAAAGCGGTAAGATTGTCCCAAGCCGTATCACCGGTACTCGTGCTAAATATCAGCGTCAGCTGGCTCGCGCTATCAAACGCGCTCGCTACCTGTCCCTGCTGCCGTACACTGATCGTCATCAGTAATCGGGCACGGTCCATTAATACGACTTTAAGAGGATAAGGTAATGCAAGTTATTCTGCTTGATAAAGTAGCAAACCTGGGCAGCCTGGGTGATCAGGTTAACGTTAAAGCGGGCTACGCTCGTAACTTCCTGGTTCCACAGGGTAAAGCTGTTCCAGCTACTAAGAAAAACGTAGAGTTTTTCGAAGCACGTCGCGCTGAACTGGAAGCCAAACTGGCTGACGTTCTGGCGGCTGCTAACGCTCGCGCTGAAGCAATCAACGCACTGGGCACTGTTACCATCGCTTCCAAAGCTGGCGACGAAGGTAAACTGTTCGGTTCCATCGGTACCCGCGATATCGCTGATGCAGTTACTGCAGCAGGCGTTAAAGTGGCTAAGAGCGAAGTTCGCATGCCGAACGGCGTTCTGCGTACCACTGGTGAGCACGAAGTTGACTTCCAGGTTCACAGCGAAGTGTTCGCTAAACTGGTTGTTAACGTTGTAGCTGAGTAATTTTTTACTCTGCTCGCGTCGAAGCGCCGGCCTTGTGCCGGCGTTTTGCTTTTTTAAGGCTACCGGAAATTCTCTTTTTATCTCGTATGGTAGCTATTCCTGACGCATTCTCTGATAATAAATTGAAACGCAATTTTATTTATGAGATTTGTCATGGATACCGCTCTGCCCACGCCCGTCTTTGCCCGTCGACATGTGGCCTACGCCTGCGCCACGCTCTGCTGCCTGCTTTGGGGGAGCTCGTACCCGGCCATTAAAAATGGCTACGAACTCTTTCAGATCGCGACCGATGATATTCCCTCCAAAGTCGTTTTTGCCGGATACCGTTTTCTGTTTGCCGGTGCCTTGCTGCTGCTCTTTGCGCTGGCCCAGCGCAAACCGATTGGCAGGCTCACGCCCGCGCAGTTTGGCCAGCTCACGATCCTCGGGCTAACCCAGACCACCATTCAGTACACTTTCTTTTATATCGGACTGGCCTACACGACGGGGGTAAACGGCTCAATCATGAACGCCACCGGGACTTTCTTCAGCGTACTGCTGGCGCACTTTATCTACCACAATGACAAACTCAGCTATAACAAAACGCTGGGCTGTATTCTTGGGTTTGCCGGGGTGATGCTGGTGAACTTTCAAAGTGGGTTAAGCGATTTCCAGTTTATCTGGAAAGGCGACGGCTTTGTGGTGCTGGCGGCCTTTATTCTCTCTGCCGCCACGCTTTACGGGAAACGTATTTCCCAGACCGTCGACCCAACGGTGATGACCGGCTGGCAGCTGGCGATAGGCGGGGCTGCGCTGGTTGCGGGAGGTTATGCCACGGGCGGAACGCTGGAGGTACACAGCATGAAGGCCGTTGCGGTGCTGGGGTATCTGACGCTGCTCTCATCCGTAGCTTTCGCCCTGTGGAGCGCGCTGCTGAAAGTGAACCGGGTAAGCATGATTGCTCCGTTCAACTTTGTCATTCCTGTCGCAGGGACGGTGCTTTCCGCCATTTTCCTCGGCGAAAACATTCTGGATATCAAATACGCGATTGCGCTGGTGCTGGTCTGCTCGGGGATCTGGTGGGTGAATAAACGGGGTGCCTGAGAACAAAAGTGCCGGGTGGTTTACCCGGCATACGCCATTAACGTGCTCTGATGAAACTGCCGTCCGGCTGGCGGGTAAACAGCACCTGCTGCCCATTTCCGGTATCAATGGTCAGCCCGGTGACCACCCCGCTGGCGTTCTGGCGAATCTGCACCATCTGGCCGTTCTGTAAGTTGCTCAGCGGTTTACCTGCGCCTTCCACTTTTGCCATGGCATACACGTCGGTCGGCGGCAGGTTGTGGTCGCGGAAAAGCTGTGCCAGGGTTTTGCCCGGCTCCACGCGATAGGAGCGCCACTGCTGCTCGATGCCGGTCGGCTGCTGGGTTTGCGGCTCAGACGGCGCTGCGGCCTGCTCCTGTTCATCCTGAACGGGTTCGGGTTCAACAGGCGCGACCTGACCCGGATCGTTAGACGGGGTTACCAGCTGCGTCTGCATCGGCTGCGCGTCAGGCTGCGGCCGCGTTTGCGACTGTAGATCCAGCTGCGCATTGCGGGTGACCGGCGCGGTATCAACATCATCACCGCCGGAAGGAAGCAGGAAGCCCACGATCACCATCAGCGCACCAATGATGATCCCCCTGCGGTGCAGAGGAGGCAGCGGGTCCATAATGCGAAAATTGTCCGGCGCCTGCCAGATTTTCGCCAGGGTAGGTTTCAGTTCAAATCGCCCGGGCATGGCTCTCCTCCTGCTCCGCGTCTTTTATATCCTGTGCTTCGAAGTATAGTTCGCTAACTGCCTGAACGACGTAGCAAACCGGACATCCGTGACATCAGTTCGGGATTAATCCTGGTTGTCTCTATTGTTTCTGTTTCGTCGCGGTTTGTCACCTTAACTTCAGACAAAGTTTTACCCATAAGGGCATGGCTGATATGCTGCCCGCTACTTTAAATGTGATGGAAGGAAAACCCATGACCACCCCGACTTTTGACACTATCGAAGCGCAGGCAAGTTACGGTATCGGCTTGCAGGTAGGACAGCAGCTGAGCGAATCCGGCCTGGAAGGTCTGTTACCTGAAGCGCTGGTGGCGGGTATCGCTGATGCGCTGGAAGGCAAACAGCCTGCCGTTCCGGTTGACGTTGTGCATCGTGCGCTGCGTGAAATCCACGAACGTGCTGACGCTGTGCGTCGCGCGCGCTTCGAAGAGATGGCAGCCGAAGGCGTGAAATATCTGGAAGAGAACCGCGAGCGCGAAGGCGTGAACAGCACCGAATCTGGCCTGCAGTTCCGCGTGATCAACCAGGGCGACGGCGCTATCCCGGCGCGTACCGACCACGTTCGCGTGCACTATACCGGTAAGCTGATCGACGGAACCGTGTTCGACAGCTCCGTGGCGCGCGGCGAACCGGCTGAGTTCCCGGTCAACGGCGTTATCGCGGGCTGGATCGAAGCCCTGACCCTGATGCCAGTGGGTTCCAAATGGGAACTGACCATCCCGCACAACCTGGCTTACGGCGAGCGTGGCGCTGGTGCGTCCATCCCGCCATTCAGCACCCTGGTATTTGAAGTCGAGCTGCTGGAAATTCTGTAATCGACTTTTCTTATTTCCTCTCCCCGTCAGGGGAGGGGAAAATAGTGATAAAACCCATAGTTACGACGGAATCAACATTTTATCTTGAAAACGAAACTGTTGCGTGTATTTTTGTGAGCTGTTTCGCGCTGTATGAGTGATATGACACTCACTTTCAACATATTATTAACATAATATCTAAATCATAGTATTCATCCCGCCGATTCTTACCTAATATCGATAAACCCTTACGAAGGGACCGTCATTTATTTGACGTTTTTAAAGGCCAGAAGAGCCTTAACAACACAGACAGGCATAAACAGGAAAAATTACATGGTAGATCAGGTCAAAGTCGCCGCTGCAGAAGAGGCGACGTCTGAACAGTCGCTACGGCGCAATCTCACAAACCGTCATATACAGCTTATCGCCATCGGCGGTGCCATCGGCACCGGGCTGTTTATGGGGTCGGGCAAAACCATCAGTCTTGCCGGGCCGTCGATCATCTTCGTTTATATGATCATCGGTTTTATGCTCTTCTTCGTGATGCGCGCAATGGGTGAATTGCTGCTCTCGAACCTCGAATACAAATCCTTCAGCGACTTCGCGTCGGACCTGCTCGGCCCGTGGGCGGGCTACTTTACCGGCTGGACCTACTGGTTCTGCTGGGTGGTCACCGGCATGGCGGACGTCGTGGCGATTACCGCTTACGCGCAGTTCTGGTTCCCGGGGCTGTCGGACTGGGTCGCCTCGCTGGCGGTGATTATTCTGCTGCTGAGCCTGAACCTTGCCACCGTGAAAATGTTCGGTGAGATGGAGTTCTGGTTCGCGATGATCAAGATTGTCGCTATCGTGGGGCTGATTGTGGTGGGCCTGGTGATGGTCCTGACGCACTTCCAGTCGCCAACGGGCGTTCAGGCGTCCTTCACCCATCTGTGGAACGACGGCGGCTGGTTCCCGAAAGGCATCAGCGGCTTCTTTGCGGGCTTCCAGATTGCGGTGTTTGCGTTTGTGGGGATTGAGCTTGTCGGAACGACCGCTGCGGAAACCAAAGATCCGGAGAAGTCCCTGCCGCGCGCCATCAACTCCATACCGGTGCGTATCATCATGTTCTACGTCTTCGCGCTGATCATCATTATGTCCGTGACGCCGTGGAGCTCCGTGGTGCCCAGCAAGAGCCCGTTCGTTGAGCTGTTCGTGCTGGTAGGGCTGCCTGCTGCGGCGAGCCTGATTAACTTCGTGGTGCTGACCTCTGCGGCATCGTCTGCGAACAGCGGCGTGTTCTCAACCAGCCGTATGCTGTTTGGTCTGGCGCAGGAGGGCGTAGCGCCGAGCGCGTTCGCCAAGCTCTCTAAGCGTGCCGTACCGGCAAAAGGGCTGACCTTCTCCTGCATGTGCCTGCTGGGTGGTGTGGTGATGCTCTACGTGAACCCAAGCGTAATTGGCGCGTTTACCATGATCACCACCGTGTCGGCGATCCTGTTCATGTTCGTCTGGACCATTATCCTGTGCTCGTACCTCGTGTACCGCAAACAGCGTCCGCACCTGCATGAGAAGTCGATCTACAAGATGCCGCTGGGCAAGCTGATGTGCTGGGTGTGCATGGCGTTCTTCGTGTTCGTGCTGGTGCTGCTGACGCTCGAAGATGACACCCGTCAGGCGCTGATCGTCACGCCGCTGTGGTTTATCGCGCTGGGGCTGGGCTGGCTGTTTATCGGTAAGAAACGTATGGCAGGCATGCGTTAAGCATGTTGCCGGGTGGCGCTGACGCTTACCCGGCCTATGTTCGAGGACGTTGTAGGCCCGGTAAGCGCTAGCGCCACCGGGCTTTTTTATTCCCCCGCCAATGCCCGCGGGAACAGCACGTTATTCTCAAGGCTGATGTGCTCCATCAGGTCGTCAATCATCTCGTTAATGCCGTTGTACATCGCTTTCCAGGTGATGCACGCTTCCGGCGGCGGCGTGACGTTGTTAGTAGTGTGTTTGATCACATCCAGCAGTTCGCCCGCGTCATCGTGCTCGCTTTCCATTACGCTGATAGGTCCCATCGCCTGGCTTCCCATTCCCTGTTTAATCATCGGGAAGAGGATCTGCTCTTCTTTCATCATGTGGCTGGAAAGCTCTTCATGCAGCATGGTCAGGTATTTTGCCAGACCGCGCGGCACGGAAGGCTTGTCGGCATGTACGCGCTCAACTTTCGTTGCCTGCAGGATCAGCTCAGGCACCTGTTCACGGTGGCGGTCGTGGTAACGCACGATGATATGGTCGATGATTTCCGTGAGCGGGGCGGTGCGCCAGTCTTTTTCAACAGGCTGTTCGGCCAGCAGCGCCAGCTCCGCTTCGATAGCCTCCACGTCCAGTTCCTTGCGCGAGGCCGCTCGCGCCAGCGTTTGCTTACCGCCGCAGCAGTAATCCATATCGTATTTACGGAACAGCGCGGAAGCGCGAGGGATGGAGAGCGCCAGCTCGCCGAGGGGGTGGTCGCGAAAGGCCATAGCAGTTACCTCGTCATCAAGAATATAAGATGCATATTAAATGCATCTTTAAGGCGGCGCTATAACCCTTTAGAGGGAAGGGAGAAAGTGCGACACGGATCACAAAAAAATGTCCCGTTTAACTCCCTGAATGGATTTAGGAAAGTGGTTTAGAAAGTTTTTAAAGGTGGAGAAACAGTAAACAACCCGCCGCGCGTGCCGATAGATACACGTCAGACAAACCTGCATATAACAAAGGCAACGCATGTTTAAACGTATAAAAGTCATTACTCTTCTTATTTCGGTGCTGCTTGTGCTCGGCATCATGCAAGTGATTTCCGCGGGTATCTTTATCAACGCGCTGAATAACGATAAAGACAACTTCACCGTGTCGCAGCTTTCCAGCCAGAACGTGGCGGAATTTACCGACGCCTGGATCAGCCTGAACCAGGCGCGCGTCACGCTAAACCGCGGGATGCTGCGTCTGCAAAGCAGCATGGCCTCTCAGATTAACGGTGGACAGCTGAACGAGCTGGTTAACACCGCGAAAAATCTGCTGGCCAATGCGCAGGTCCATTACGACAAATACTACGCTCTGCCGAATACCCCGGGTCTGGATGAGAACCTGGCCGATCGGCTGGAAGAGCAGTACCGCATCTACTCCGCCACGTTGACGCAAATGAACGTTCTGCTGAGCCAGGGCAACTTGGAAGATATGTTCAAGCAGAATGCAGAACAGAAGCAGACGGCAATGCAAAAGGTCTATCGAGAGTGGCGCGAGGCGCAGGCTGCGCTCACCAGTAAAGGCATTCAGGATAACGAAAGCGACTACAAGCGCATCCTGTGGATCCTCTCTGCCGTCATGATCCTCGTCATTGCGGTGATTATCTCCAGCTGGATCGCCATGCGCCGGGTGCTGCTGCTGCCGCTGGAAGAGGTGATCAACCATATCCGCGCCATCGCGGCAGGGGATTTAACCCAGCCGATTCAGGCTGAAGGCAGGAACGAAATGGCTATCCTGGCGCGCAACGTGCAGGAGATGCAAACCTCGCTGGCGAACACCGTGGGCGTGGTGCGTGAAGGCGCAGACACCATCTATACCGGTGCGGGTGAAATCTCGGCGGGCAGCAACGACCTCTCTTCCCGTACCGAGCAGCAGGCCGCGTCTCTGGAAGAGACGGCAGCCAGCATGGAACAGCTGACCGCCACCGTGAAGCAGAACGCCGATAACGCGCGTCAGGCGTCTCGTCTGGCGCTGGATGCCTCCTCAACCGCGAAGAAGGGCGGTAACGTGGTGGAAGGCGTGGTGCGCACCATGGACGAGATCGCCACCAGCTCCAGCAAAATCGCGCAAATTACTAACGTTATCGACGGGATTGCCTTCCAGACCAACATTCTGGCGCTGAACGCGGCGGTGGAAGCGGCGCGTGCGGGTGAGCAGGGCCGTGGCTTTGCGGTGGTTGCAGGAGAAGTGCGCACGCTTGCCCAGCGCAGCGCCCAGGCGGCGAAAGAGATTAAGGCGCTGATCGATGATTCCGGCGAGCGCGTGAACGCGGGTTCTCAGCTGGTGAACGAAGCGGGCGCGACGATGGCGGAAATCGTTAACGCGGTTACCCGCGTGACCGACATCATGGGCGAAATTGCCTCTGCCTCTGACGAGCAGAGCCGCGGTATCGACCAGGTTGGTCAGGCGGTAGCCGAGATGGACCGCGTGACCCAGCAGAACGCCTCGCTGGTGGAGGAGTCTGCGGCGGCAGCGGCGGCGCTGGAAGATCAGGCCGCACGCCTGAACGAAGCGGTAGCAGTGTTCAAAATAACGCGTAATCAGGCGGTCAAAGCGGCACCGGTGAAAACCTATGTGCCAAAAGCGCAGCCAGCAGCGACGGCGTCTGAAGCGAACTGGGAAACGTTTTAAAGGCTTGCCCGGTGGCGGCTACGCCTTACAAGACCTACTGTTTTGTAGGCCCTGCAAGCGTAGCGCCGCTGGGCATTACTCACATCTCCGAAGCCGGAACGACCCTCGGTTTTTCCGGCTTCGCTCTTACCGCCATCACCACTCCCACCACCAGCAGCGCGATCCCGCAGGCCGTTAACAGCGGCGGCACGCTCTGGCGCATCAGGAAGGTGTACAGCAGCCCGGCCAGGGTTTCGAACACAATCAGCGGCCCTAAGATCACCGTCGGCAGCTTCTGGCTGGCAATGTTCCAGCACAGCGCGCCCACCCAGGAGCACAGCACCGCAATCGCAACCATTAAGCCAATAAAGACCCAGGGTCTTGGCCCGAAGGGCTGGGCAAATTCCGGCTGCTGATGACCCAGCCAGAGGCATGCGCCGGCATACCCCACTAACGAGACGGGGAGCGTGACCAGCGCCTGCGCCGTTGCCCACATCATCGGGTGTTTGTCCGGGTTCTCCCGCAGCCAGCGCGCATTGCGCAGGGCGTACCAGGCCCAGCACGCGACCGAGATGAACGCTAAAACGATCCCCGAACCGTAACGCCATAAGCTGAAGTCTGCCAGGCCGTGGCGCAGCTCGGCGATATTGACGCACACCAGCCCCACGGCGGTGCAGGCCAGGGCGGGTATCATTTTCGACCACGCCAGCTTGCCGTCCCGATGACTATAGAGCAGATTCGCGAAGATGGGGATGACCACCGGCAGCGTGCCGATAATCATGGTCGACACCGGCGCTCCGGTTCGCTGAATGGCGCTTGCCAGGCAGACGTAATAGATGAGATTGCCCATCATGGTCAGCGCCAGCGCGGTGCCCCAGTCCTGACGGCTGAGCTGTCGCAAGCGCGTACGCCCCAGCCATGCCAGAGGAAGGGCAATCAGCCCGAGCGCCAGATAACGTCCGGTAGACTGCAATATCGCCGGGTATTCCGGCACGATCAGAGGGCCGACAAAGATCAGCCCCCACATCAGACCTGCAAGCAGGGCATACAACACGCCGCTAATCATTTTTCCATCCACATTGATTTACTCTGCACTCAGTCTAGAAGGGGGAAACGCGCGCGTATTGTATGAGATTGCGCATTAGCGCCGGGCGACCTGTTTCTGGTAGCGCACGGGCGTAATGCCGTAGCGGCGGGTGAAGGCGCGTGTTAAATGCGACTGGTCGGTCAGCCCCGTTGCGGCGGCGACTTCGGCGGCGGGCATACCGTGGGTGAGAAACGCCTTGGCGCGCCACAGGCGGATGGCCATCAACATCTGGTGCGGCGTAACGTGAAAATGGGCTTTGAACTGTCGCTGGAAATGGTACGGGCTGAGCGAGACAACGTTCGCCAGTTCGTCCAGCGTCAGGGCGTGCATATAGTTGTCGTGCAAATACTCGCGCACGCGCTCGAAACGGTGTGCGCCTTCCTGAACCACCGGCGCGTGATGGGCTAGCGGCTGAAAGGTCTCGATCAGATCCAGCAATAAGCCTTTTTGCGCCAGCGGATCGTCCGTATGCCACAGGCCGTAAATTAGCCTGCCGATCTGCTGAGAGCGCTGCGGGTCGTAACGGGTTACGTCGCTGAACCACCAGTGGCGCAGGCCGGTTACCTCTTCCAGAAGATCGGGTTCGATGTAGACCATCCGGTAGCGCCAGCCGTCTTCGGTCGCGGACTCCCCGGTATGGATCTCGTCCGGGTTCATGGTAACAACGGATTTTTCAGGTGCGAGATGCTGGGTGCCGCGATAGCGAAAGCGTTCGGCACCGGTTTCGATGGTGCCGATGCCGAAGGCTTCATGGGTGTGGGGCTCAAAGGCGTAGTCAGAGATATGCGCGTGATAGAGTTCAAGGCCCGGCAGCTGCGCCAGATGGCGAAAGCGCGCGCTGTCTCTCTCGTCAGTAAACTGTTCCGGTACGCCTTGCACGATGAGCCTCCTCATGGGTCATCACACCATTATCAGAGATGACCCGAGGGGATGCCACAAAAAATAACCAATCCGTAACAATTACAGAATGGCTTTGACGCTCTCCGCCAGCGGTGTGGTCGGGCGGCCGATCAGCTTGCTCAGGGTACGGCTGTCGTCAAACAGGCCGCCTTTGGACGCGCCCACGTCGGAGTCCGCCAGCATATCCGCCAGCCCGGCGGGTAAACCCACGCTCTTCAATGCGGCTGCAAAGTCCGCTTCGCTCAGGTTTTGATACGCCACAGGTTTACCACTCTGCTTACTCAGTTCCGCCGCCAGCTCGCTCAATGTCCAGCCGTGGTCGCCTGCCAGTTCGTATACCTTGCCCGCATGACCCTCTTCAGCGATCACTTTGGCTGCCGCCGCGGCATAGTCTGCGCGGGTGGCAGAGGCAATTTTGCCTTCGCCTGCGGCACCAATGAATACGCCGTGTTCCAGCGCAGGCGGCGCGCTCGCCAGGTAGTTTTCGGTGTACCAGCCGTTGCGCAGCAGGGCGTATGGCACGCCAGATTCTGCCAACGCTTTCTCGGTTTCGACATGTTCAACGTGCAGACCCAGCGGTGATTTATCCGCGTGTAGCAGGCTGGTGTAGGCGATAAATTTCACGCCTGCCGCTTTGGCGGCGTTGATCACGTTCTGGTGCTGGGTCGCGCGCTGGCCCACTTCGCTTGAGGAGATGAGCAGCAGCTTTTCCACGCCGCTCAGCGCGGCAGTAAAGGCGGCCTTATCGGTGTAATCCGCCTGACGAACCACAATACCCTGGTTGCTTAACGCTTCAGCTTTCGCCAGGTTACGAACAATGGCAACAATCTGGTTTGCTGGAACGGTTTTCAGCAGTTCTTCAATAACGTGCTGGCCAAGCTGGCCGGTAGCGCCGGTAATCGCGATCATGATAAATCTCCTTCGTGTTTGTCTGGTGTTGTGGCACACTATCACCATAGCTAACTTTTAGTAAGTACGTACAAAAAGGTAAGTATGAAAAAAACGATCCCAACGCTCAGCGAGCAAATGCGCGATGGCAATCTCTTCGCGGAACAGTGCCCTTCACGAGAGGTGCTTAAACACGTTACCAGCCGCTGGGGCGTGCTGATCCTGCTGGCTCTGCGCGGAGGAACGCACCGTTTTAGCGAGCTGCGCCATAAAATGGGCGGGGTGAGCGAAAAGATGCTGTCCCAGTCGCTTCAGGCGCTGGAGCAGGACGGGTTTGTCGATCGCGTGTCGTATCCGGTCGTGCCGCCGCACGTCGAGTATAGCCTGACACCGATGGGCATTGAGGTGAGCGAGAAAGTCGCCGCGCTGGCGGACTGGATTGAAGTCAATACGCCGAAGGTGATGGCGAATCGGGATGAGCGTGCGGCGTAAAAGCCGGGTGGCGGTTTCGCCTTACCCGGCACAATCACCGCTACCTGCTCAAATCCACCTGATAAATCGCGAACCCGATATCATCCGTTGCTACCTTCTTCATCGGATACTGTGCCTTATCCTTGATAAACGCGGCGGCCTTATCGGACGGTGATGTTTCAAAGCGGATATCCAGTTTCGCATCGCTGTGGATTGGCGCAAGACGCCAGTTGTTATCCACCGCCGGGTGAATTTCGCCCGCCTTCTTCGACTCCGCGCCGATCCACGCCGCCAGCACCGAGCGGTTTTCGTCCGGTGATGCAAAAGCGATGTGGCTATCGCCCGTACCGGCAAACTTACCGCCGTAGGCACGGTAGTTATTGGTTACCACCAGGAAGGTGGCATCCGGATCGATCGCCTTGCCGTTGAACGTCAGGTTTTTGATGCGTTCGGCCTGCGGGTTAATTGCCTGGCACTCGCCGTCATATTTCGCCGGCTGGGTGACGTCAATCTGGTAATTTACGCCGTCGATCACGTCGAAGTTGTAGGTACGGAAGCCGTCCCAGTTAATCAGCGGCTGTGGTTTACTGCTCTTCGGATCGATCTGGTTAAACTGCCCGGCGGAGCACTCCAGCCACTCCTTCACCTCTTTCCCCGTGGCTTTAACCACCACCAGGGTATTCGGGTATAGATAGAGATCGGCGGCGTTACGGAAGGTCAGTTGGCCTTTTTCGACCTCAACATAGCTTGCCGGGTCGTTCTTGCGTCCGCCCACTTTGAATGGTGCAGCGGCAGACAGCACCGGCAGTTTTGCCAGATCCGGATCGCCCTGAACAAAGTGTTCGGCATAGGCTTTCTGGGCCATGTTGACCACCTGAACGGTCGGGTCATCCTGCACCAGTGCCAGGAAGCTATACATGTTGTCGGCGGATTTGCCGATCGGCTTGCTGACGAATTCGCGGGTGGCGTCGTGGTCGTGCTTCAGCACGTCGACCAGCTTTTTATCTTCACCAGCCAGGGATTTTTTAGCCGCCGCGTCGTAAATCGGGCGCGCTTCGGCTTTTGACTGCGTCACCTTCCAGCTGCCGCTGTCGTTATTTAGCACTAGATCCACCACGCCAAGGTGGTCGCCCCACATGCCCGGCATCACCGACGGCACGCCGTTGAGCGTCCCTTTCTCGATATCCGCCCCTTTAATGCTGGCAAAATCTTTGCCCGGGAAAACAGCGTGCGCGTGGCCGAACAGGATCGCGTCAACGCCCGGGACTTCGCTCAGATAGTAAACGGAGTTCTCCGCCATGGCCTGATACGGATCGGCGGAGAGACCCGAGTGGGCGACAATCACCACCAGATCTGCGCCTTTCGCGCGCATTTCCGGCACGTACTTGCGCGCGGTTTCGGTAATGTCATTAACGGTCACTTTGCCGTCGAGGTTGGCTTTATCCCAGGTCATGATCTGCGGCGGTACGAAGCCGATATAGCCGATTTTCAGCGTCTGCTTTTTACCGTCCCGATCGACAACTTCACTCTCTTTAATCAGGTATGGGGTAAAGAGCGGCTTTTGCGTCTTAACGTCGATGATATTGGCGTTAACGTACGGGAACTTCGCGCCGGCCAGCGCATCGTGCAGGTATTTCAGGCCGTAGTTGAATTCGTGGTTGCCCAGGTTGCCGACGGCATACTCCAGCGTGTTCATCGCTTTATAAACCGGATGGATCTCGCCTTTCTTCAGACCTTTCGCCGCCATGTAGTCGCCGAGCGGGCTGCCCTGAATGAGATCGCCGTTGTCCACCAGCACGCTATTTTTGACTTCACCCCGCGCGGCGTTGATCAAACTTGCTGTACGTACCAGTCCGAATTTTTCCGTAGGGGTATCTTTGTAGTAATCGAAGTCCATCATATTGCTGTGCAGATCGGTCGTTTCCAGAATACGCAGATCTACCGTCGCCGCCTGCACGCTCGCTGCAATCAGCGTCGCCAGAAGCGTTGCACTAAACTTAATCATCAGAGGAGTCCTTTTTTCGATCCGTTCCACAAAAGAGTATGTATCTATCGTTTGTTGCTTACAGAAATGTGAATCCTGACAGAAAAAAGCGACCTGAAACCGGAATTGCTTCACAGATAGCGGAATTGTTCACATTACGATATAACTAAAACAAAGAGTTAACCTCACTGCGTTAACAAAGAGGTGGAAAATGCTAGATAAGATTTGTCAGCTCGCACGGGATGCGGGAGATGCCATCATGCAGGTGTATGACGGTGTTAAACCGATGGAGGTCGTCAGCAAGGCGGACGACTCCCCGGTCACGGCGGCCGATATCGCGGCGCATAAGGTGATCCTGCAAGGTCTGCAGGCCTTAACGCCGGATATCCCCGTTCTGTCTGAAGAAGCGCCGCAAAGCTGGGACGAGCGCCAGCACTGGCTGCGCTACTGGCTGGTCGATCCGCTGGACGGGACAAAAGAGTTCATCAAGCGCAACGGTGAGTTCACCGTCAATATTGCCCTGATTGAGAAGGGTAAAGCGGTGCTCGGCGTGGTCTACGCGCCGGTAATGAAGGTGATGTACAGCGCTGCAGAAGGGAAGGCCTGGAAGGAGGAGTGCGGCGTACGCAAGCAGATCCAGGTGCGCGATGCCCGTCCACCGCTGGTGGTGATTAGCCGCTCGCACAGCGACAGCGAGCTGGAGGAATACCTGCAACAGCTGGGTGAACACCAGACCACCTCGATTGGCTCGTCGCTGAAATTCTGCCTGGTGGCGGAAGGTCAGGCGCAGCTGTATCCGCGCTTTGGGCCAACCAACGTCTGGGATACCGCGGCAGGCCATGCCGTTGCCGCGGCCGCCGGGGCGCATGTCCATGACTGGCAGGGCAAGCCGCTGGACTATACCCCGCGCGAATCATTCCTCAACCCCGGCTTCCGCGTCTCTCTTTACTGAGCCAGCAGTTTGTGCAGCAGGGCGACAACCTGCTGCACCTCTTCCTGAGTTAACGCGCCGTCTTTCACCCACTGCACGCGGCCGTCCTTATCCAGCACGACAATCGCGGAGCTCTCTTCCTCAAGCTGCCAGGCCTTACGCGTCACGCCGTTGCTGTCGACGATAAACTGCGACCACGGGTAGAGCTTTTTATTGCTCTCAAGGCTTGAACGCACAAACATCCCGGAGCCAGGAATGGCATCATCGGTGTTCACAATCGTGGTGGTCTGGTAGCGGTCATGGGGGAATTTTGCGGCCTTGATCGCCTCCACCAGGCTGGCATTCTTCTCTTTTGCGGATGTACGACCGGCAATATGTTGTACAACTCTCACTTTGCCCGCGAGCTGCGCGCTATTCCAGGCTTTATAGCTAAACTTATCATTGTCGAGAATCAATTCTCCCCGGTCAGCAATGCCGACTGGCGGTACACGTTGTCCTTTTTCAATGCTGTGAGCGGAAGCCCACAGGGGCAGCAGCAGACAAGCTGCCGCAAGGATGTTACGTAGGGTCATGGCGTTTCCTTATTGTTTGCAGGTGATCCGACCACTTGGTCATACGCTTTTAATCATAAGTGCGATCAATGTGGTTTTCCCGCAATCCCAGTGCCAGTTTGCGGGTGAACGCACATATCCATGAAAAAACGACGGCTTATACTGCTCTCTATCACGCTTTGCAAAGATTATTCTGAATAATTGTAATCAAACGGTAAATAAACTTATGCACACTGGGTAACACCGTAGTTCTGGTCTATAGTCATTGGGCATCAAAATTTGCGCTCAGGACAGTCGGGCTGATTGTGGCACCGCAAGAGCGTATGATTCGCAGGAGATACAAGAATGAAAATTTTCCAACGCTACAACCCGCTTCAGGTGGCGAAGTACGTGAAGATCCTGTTCCGTGGACGGTTGTACATCAAGGATGTTGGCGCTTTTGAGTTTGATAAGGGCAAGATCCTTGTCCCAAAAGTGAAGGACAAACAGCACCTGTCTGTGATGTCCGAAGTCAACCGTCAGGTTATGCGTCTGCAAACTGAGATGGCTTAACCAACGTGCTATGCAGTAGGTAGTTAAAAAGACGGCTCCCGATGGGAGCCGTTGATGTTTGTGGGGGTAGGTACGTTACGCCGACACCTTCTCTTCCGCGTCCGGCAGCTTCGGCACCAGTACGGTCGGCTTGTTGTCAATACGCGTCACCAGCAGCTGGTCGATGCGGTAGTTATCAATATCCACCACCTCAAACTTGTAGCCGGAGAACTTCACCGAGTCGGTGCGTTTCGGGATTTTACGCAGCATAAACATCATAAAGCCGCCGATGGTTTCGTAGTTACCGGACTGCGGGAACTCGTCGATATCCAGCACGCGCATGACGTCTTCAATCGGCGTACCGCCGTCGATCAGCCATGAATTATCGTCACGCTGAACAATCTGCTCTTCCAGTCCCTGGCCAACCAGGTCTCCCATCAGCGTGGTCATCACGTCGTTCAGCGTGATGATACCCACCACCAGCGCGTATTCGTTCATGATCACCGCGAAGTCTTCCCCGGCGGTTTTGAAACTTTCCAGCGCTTCGGAGAGCGTCAGGGTGTCCGGCACAATCAGGGTATTGCGGATCTGCACGCCGCTGTTGAGCGCCAGGCTCTGGTTTGCCAGCACGCGGTTCAGCAGGTCTTTGGAGTCGACGTAACCGATGATGTGGTCGATATCTTCATTACAGACCAGGAACTTGGAGTGAGGATGCTGCGCTACTTTGTTCTTCAGGCTCTGCTCATCTTCATGTAAATCGAACCAGATAATGTTTTCGCGGCCCGTCATGGAAGAGGGCACGGTACGGGATTCCAGTTCAAAAACGTTCTCAATCAGCTCGTGTTCCTGCTTACGCAGCACCCCGGCCAGCGCGCCGGCTTCCACCACCGCATAAATGTCGTCAGAGGTGATGTCGTCTTTACGCACCATTGGCAGCTTGAAGATGCGGAAAATCACGTTCGCCAGGCCGTTGAAGAACCACACCAGCGGACGAAACACGTACAGACAGAAGCGCATCGGGTTGATGATACGCAAAGCTACAGCTTCTGGCGCAATCATACCGATGCGTTTCGGGGTCAGGTCTGCAAAGAGGATGAACAGGCCGGTTACCAGCGAGAAGGAGAGAATAAAGCTCAGCTGTTCGGCAAGCTCAGCGGACATGTATTTGACAAAGAGGCTATAAAACGCTGGAGAAAAGGCCGCATCGCCCACGATACCGCCGAGAATGGCGACCGCGTTAAGGCCAATCTGCACCACGGTGAAGAACATGCCGGGGTTTTCCTGCATTTTCAGGATGCGGGTGGCATTGATGTTGCCCTCGTCGGCAAGCAGCTTAAGTTTGATTTTACGGGACGCGGCCAGCGAGATCTCAGATATCGAGAAAAATGCACTGACGGCAATTAGACAAAGTATTACTAAAATACTGTTTAACATAGTTTATCCGGCTTCTCGCCAGATCCTCAGAAGGGGAGTTGATACCATTTGTGTGAAAACACGTAGAACGTCAGCTCGTAGCGTTGAGCCGATTATTTCAGCGGTAGTATAGCGTAAAGAGATGTAAATCTGCCAGAGGTCACATTTTTGGCATAAAACAGACCGGACAGCGTGCGCTGTCCGGTACGGGTGACGATTTAACGGTTAATAATCAGGCCAGCTGTGGCGGCAGGCAGACGCCGATGCCCCCGATGCCGCAGTAGCCGTACGGGTTTTTGTGCAGATACTGCTGATGATCGTCCTCGGCATAGTAGAACGGCTTCGCGGTGGCGATTTCCGTGGTCACCTCGCGCGTATCGCCTGCTTCACGCATGGCCTGCTGGAAACGCTCAAGGCTGGCGCGCGCAGCGGCGTCCTGCTCAGGCGTGAGCGGATAAATGGCCGAGCGATACTGTGTGCCGTGGTCGTTGCCCTGACGCATGCCCTGCGCCGGGTCATGATTCTCCCAGAAGACCTGCAGGAGCTGTTCGTAGCTGATGACCGTCGGGTCATATACCACGCGGACCGCTTCCGCATGACCGGTTTCGCCGGAGCAGACTTCGCGGTAGGTTGGATTCGGCGTATAACCGCCCGTGTAGCCGGCCGCGGTGCTGTAAACGCCGGGCAACTGCCAGAAGAGGCGCTCAACGCCCCAGAAGCAGCCCATGGCGAACAGGGCGATTTCCATTCCATCAGGAACGTTGGTCATTGAATGGTTATTGACGGCGTGTAAGGTCGCCACAGGCATAGGGGTGTTGCGTCCCGGTAATGCATCAGCTTGTGAAACCAGATGCTTCTTGTCGAATAAACTCACGATGGGGCCTCCCGGGGTGCGATGTTTCGGTTAAGGTTGTCACGAAGCGTTTAATTGAACACAATAAATGCGCTGAATGAGACTAGATTTAATCATAAGAAATATTTGGGTGTTACACCCGTTTTCAACCCGCGATTTGGGTTTTTGGCTTCCGGGCCGTATTTTGCCGCACGGCGGCGCTTCATTTGCTTCCAGGGTGGAAAAGGGATATTCAGGAGAAAACGTGACAAAAATCCGCCAGTTATGTTTAGTCAGTGTATTGCTGACAAGCGGGGTTGCCAGCGCGGCGAATGTCCGTTTGCAGGTTGAGGGGTTATCCGGGACGCTGGAAAAAAACGTGCGTGCGCAGCTGTCGACCATCCAGAGCGATGAGGTGACGCCGGACCGGCGTTTTCGCGCGCGCGTGGATGACGCGATCCGTGAAGGGCTAAAAGCGCTGGGGTATTACGAACCCACCATTGATTTCGATCTTCGCCCGCCGCCAAAGAAGGGGCGTCAGGTGCTTATTGCCCGCGTCTCGCCGGGCGAGCCGGTGCTGATTGGCGGCACGAACGTCATCCTGCGCGGCGGCGCGCGTACCGACCGCGACTACCTGGACCTGCTCAGCACGCGACCGAAAATCGGCACCGTGCTCAACCACGGTGACTACGACCACTTCAAAAAAGAGCTGACGAGCGTCTCTCTTCGCAAGGGCTACTTCGACAGCCAGTTCAATAAAAGCCAGTTGGGCATCGCGCTGGAGCGACGTCAGGCCTTCTGGGATATTGACTACGACAGTGGCGAACGCTACCGCTTTGGCGATGTAACGTTTGAAGGTTCGCAAATTCGTGAAGAGTATCTGCAAAACCTCGTGCCGTTTAAAAAAGGCGATTACTACCAGTCGAGCGATCTTGCGGAGCTGAACCGTCGCCTCTCCGCTACCGGCTGGTTTAACTCCGTGGTTGTCGCACCGGAATTTGATAAGTCTCGCAAAACCAAGGTGTTGCCGCTGCATGGCGTTGTCTCGCCGCGCACCGAGAACACCATTGAGACCGGTGTTGGCTACTCGACAGACGTCGGTCCGCGCGTGAAGACCTCCTGGAAAAAGCCGTGGATGAACTCCTACGGCCACAGCCTGACCACCAGCGCCAGCATTTCCGCACCGGAACAGCAGCTTGATTTCAGCTATAAAATGCCGCTGCTGAAAAACCCGCTTGAGCAATATTACCTGGTGCAGGGCGGCTTTAAGCGTACCGATTTGAACGATACCGAGCAGGACTCGACAACGCTTGCGGTTTCACGCTTCTGGGATCTCTCCAGCGGCTGGCAGCGCGCCATTAACCTGCGCTGGAGCCTTGATCACTTTACCCAGGCAAACGTCACCAACACCACTATGCTGCTTTATCCGGGCGTGATGATCAGCCGCACCCGCTCGCGCGGCGGCCTGATGCCAACCTGGGGTGATTCACAGCGTTACTCTATCGACTACTCCAATACGATGTGGGGCTCTGACGTCGACTTCACGGTGGTGCAGGCGCAAAACGTCTGGATCCGCACGCTGTATGACAAACACCGCTTTGTAATGCGCGGCAATCTCGGCTGGATTGAGACGGGTGATTTCGAGCGCGTTCCGCCGGACCTGCGCTTCTTCGCCGGGGGCGACCGCAGCATTCGCGGGTATAAGTACAAATCGATCTCACCTGAAAACGAAAAAGGCCAGCTGACCGGGGCATCCAAACTGGCGACCGGATCGCTGGAGTATCAGTACAACGTCAGCGGCAAGTGGTGGGGTGCCATGTTTGTTGACGGTGGTGAAGCGGTGAACGATATCCGCCGCAGCGACTTTAAAACCGGTGCAGGCGTGGGCGTACGATGGCAATCACCCGTCGGGCCTATCAAGCTCGACTTCGCCGTGCCGGTGGGCGACAAAGATGAACACGGATTACAGTTTTACATCGGTCTGGGGCCTGAATTATGAGTTTATGGAAGAAAATAAGCCTCGGGGTGCTGATTTTTATCGTGCTGCTGCTCGGTACGGTGGCGTTTCTGGTGGGAACGACGACCGGGCTGCATCTGCTGTTTAACGCCGCGAACCGTTGGGTGCCGGGGCTGGAAATTGGTCAGGTAACGGGCGGCTGGCGCGACCTGCGTCTGAAGAACATCCGCTACGAGCAGCCGGGCGTGGCGGTCAACGCCGGGGAATTCCATCTCGCGGTGAAGCTGGGCTGCCTGCGGGACAGCAAGCTCTGCGTGAACGATCTGTCGCTAAAAGACGTCAACGTGGCGATAGACTCAAAGAAAATGCCGAAGTCTGCGCCGGTTGAGGAAGAGGACAGCGGCCCGCTGAATCTCTCCACGCCGTACCCGATTGCGCTCTATCGGGTGGCGCTCGATAACGTCAATATCAAAATCGACGACACCACCGTTTCGGTGATGGATTTCACCTCCGGCCTGCGCTGGCAGGAGAAAAACCTCACCCTGACGCCAACCTCGCTGCAAGGGTTGCTGATCGCGCTGCCGAAAGTGGCGGACGTGGCGCAGGAAGAGATCGTCGAACCGAAGATCCAGAACCCGCAGCCGGAAGAGAAGCCGCTGGGCGAAACGCTGAAAGAACTCTTCTCGAAGCCTGTCCTGCCTGAAATGACCGACGTGCATCTGCCGCTGAACCTCAACATTGAGGAGTTCAAAGGCGAACAGCTGCGCCTGACCGGCGACACCGATCTGACGGTCTTTAACATGCTGCTGAAAGTCAGCAGTATTGACGGCAACATGAAGCTCGACGCGCTGGATATCGATACCAACCAGGGCTCGGTGAACGCGTCAGGCAACGCCCTGCTGCGCGACAGCTGGCCGGTGGATATCACCCTCAATAGCGCCCTGAATATCGACCCGCTGAAGGGCGAAAAAGTGAAGGTTAAAGTGGGCGGGGCGCTGCGCGAGAAGCTGGATATCGGGGTGAATCTCTCCGGCCCGGTAGACATGGCCCTGCGCGCGCAAACCCAGCTGGCGGAAGCCGGGCTGCCGCTCAATCTGGAGGTTGTCAGCAAGCAGCTTTACTGGCCGTTTACCGGCGAAAAACAGTATCAGGCCGACGATCTTAAGCTGAAGCTGAGCGGCAAGATGACCGACTACACGCTCTCGTTCCGCACTGCGGTGAAGGGGCAGGGCGTGCCGCCCGCGACCATCACGCTGGATGCAAAAGGCAACGAACAGCAGGTTAACCTCGACAAGCTGACCGTCGCGGCGCTGGAAGGCAAAACGGAACTGACTGCGCTGCTCGACTGGCAGCAGGCGATCAGCTGGCGCGGCGAGCTGAAGCTGACGGGAATTAACACCGCCAAAGAGGTGCCGGACTGGCCGTCGAAGCTGGACGGGCTGATCAAAACCCGCGGCAGCCTCTACGGCGGCACGTGGCAGATGGACGTGCCGGAAATCAAGCTCACCGGGAACGTGAAGCAGAACAAGGTGAACGTTGAAGGCTCGGTGAAGGGCAACAGCTACCTGCAGTGGATTATCCCGGGACTACACGTGGCGCTGGGCCGCAACACGGCGGATATCAAAGGCGAGCTGGGGGTAAAAGATCTCAATCTTGACGCCACTATCGACGCGCCAAATCTGGATAACGCCCTGCCGGGTCTGGGCGGTACGGCGAAAGGACTTGTGAAAGTGCGCGGCACCGTGGACGCGCCGCAGCTGCTGGCAGATATCACCGCCAACAATCTGCGCTGGCAGGAGCTGAGCGTTGCCCGCGTCCGCGTGGAAGGGGATGTGAAATCCACCGATCAGATCGGCGGCAACCTGAACCTGCGCGTGGAGCGTATTTCCCAGCCGGACGTGAACATCAGCCTGGTGACTCTGGACGCCAAAGGTAACGAGAAGCAGCACGACCTCCAGCTGCGCGTGCAGGGCGAGCCCGTCTCCGGCCAGCTTCACCTGACCGGCAGCTTCGACCGGAAGGAAACGCGCTGGAAAGGGACGCTGGACAACACCCGCTTCAACACCCCGGTGGGGCCGCTGGCGCTGTCGCGCTCCATTGCGCTGGACTACCGCAACGCCGAGCAGAAGATCAGCATCGGGCCTCACTGCTGGACCAACCCGAACGCGGAGCTGTGCGTGCCGCAGACCATTGATGCGGGGGCGGAAGGGCGCGCGCAGATCAACCTGAACCGCTTCGATCTGGCGATGCTGAAACCGTTTATGCCGGACACCACGCAGGCCAGCGGCGTCTTCAGCGGGAAAGCCGATGTCGCCTGGGACACCACCAAAGAGGGGCTTCCACAGGGCAGCGTCACGCTTTCCGGGCGCAACGTGAAGGTAACGCAGGAGGTGAACGATGCGACGCTGCCGGTGGCCTTCGACACCCTGAATGTGAGTGCAGACCTGCATAACAACCGTGCGGAGCTGGGGTGGCTTATCCGTCTGACCAACAACGGCCAGATGGACGGGCAGATACAGATTACCGATCCGCAGGGGCGGCGCAATCTGGGCGGCAACGTCAATATTCGTAACTTCAACCTGGCGATGGTCAACCCGATCTTCGCCCGCGGGGAAAAAGCCGAGGGCATGGTGAATGCCAACCTGCGCCTGGCGGGCAACGCGCAAAGCCCTCAGCTGTTCGGCCAGCTGCGGCTCAGCGGTGTGGATATCGACGGTAACTTTATGCCATTCGATATGCAGCCCAGCCAGATTGCGATGAACTTCAACGGCATGAGCTCGACGCTGAACGGCTCGGTATTAACTCAGCAGGGGCAAATCAACCTGAGCGGCGACGCGGACTGGAGCCAGCTCGACAACTGGCGCGCCCGTATTGCCGCGAAAGGCAGTAAGGTGCGCATCACCGTACCGCCAATGGTGCGCCTGGACGTCTCGCCGGACGTGGTCTTTGAGGCGACGCCAAGCCTCTTCACCCTGGATGGCCGCGTGGACGTGCCGTGGGCGCGCATCGTGGTTCACGAGGTGCCGGAAAGCGCGGTCGGCGTCTCCAGTGATGAAGTTATGCTCAATGAAAATCTGAAACCTGCCGAAGAGAAGAGCGCTGGTATACCGATTAATAGTAACCTTATCGTGCACGTGGGAAATAACGTGCGGTTGGATGCGTTTGGGCTGAAGGCGAGGCTCACGGGCGACCTGAAAGTGGCGCAGGATAAACAAGGGCTTGGCCTCAATGGGCAGATCAATATTCCTGAAGGGCGTTTCCATGCCTATGGTCAGGATCTGATTGTCCGTAAAGGCGAGCTGCTGTTCTCCGGCCCACCGGATCAACCGCTGTTGAACATCGAAGCGATTCGTAACCCGGAAGCGACGGAAAACGACGTCATTGCTGGCGTACGCGTCACCGGCTCTGCCGACGAACCGAAGGCGGAGATCTTCTCCGACCCGGCGATGTCGCAGCAGGAAGCCCTCTCTTATCTGCTGCGCGGACAAGGTCTGGACAGCGGACAAAGCGACAGTGCGGCGATGACCTCAATGTTGGTCGGTCTGGGGGTTGCACAAAGTGGGCAGGTTGTGGGTAAAATCGGCGAGACGTTCGGCGTAAGCAATCTGGCGCTGGACACCCAGGGCGTGGGTGACTCCTCGCAGGTGGTGGTCAGCGGCTATGTACTGCCGGGTCTGCAGGTAAAATATGGTGTGGGGATCTTTGACTCACTGGCAACACTCACGTTACGCTATCGCCTGATGCCTAAGCTATATCTGGAAGCAGTGTCCGGCGTAGACCAGGCACTTGATCTGCTCTATCAGTTTGAGTTTTAGCAATGCGAATATTTGTCTACGGCAGTTTACGAACCAGGCAAGGCAACAGTCACTGGATGACCAATGCCCAGCTACTGGGGAATTACAATATCGAGAACTACCAGTTGTACAGCCTGGGCCACTATCCAGGCGCGGTTCCCGGCGAAGGAACAGTACAGGGTGAAGTTTATCGTATTGATAATGCTACACTTGCCGAACTTGATGCCTTGCGCACCAGGGGCGGTGAATACGCTCGCCAGTTGATCCAGACACCGTACGGAAGCGCGTGGATGTATGTCTACCAGCGTCCGGTCGACGGGTTAACGCGGATTGTAAGCGGTAACTGGTTAGACAGAGACCAGTACTGAAAAACGACAACGCCACCGTGAGGTGGCGTTGTTTTTTTCACTTTCAATTCTCTTCTGTATCCCTGCGTCGGGTTAAAAAAAGAGGAACGAACAGCATGATGTATGGGGCAATAAGCCATAAAAAACACAAGGCGCGTGAACGGCCATAGTAGTTTATGCATCGCGTATTGCTTGATATGACGGGCAGGAAAAACAGTAAAAACAGCAAAATCGCATAATCGCTTCGATAAGGGATCCATAAGTAAAACAAAAACCAGGCAAGTTGGAATGTCAGGATGCAGAGATACTGCCATTTGCTGTCTTTGCCGTAACAGTCAAACGCCTTTATGTAGCCCATCTTTATGCTTTGAAGAAAGAAACTTAGCATGTATAACGCTCACGATCGCGACGGTCAGAAGCGTGCTCGTCAGCAACGCTCCTAAAAAATAGCTGTGGGTGATATCAGTAGCACCCGAGCTTAAAGTATGTAATTTACTATATCCTCTATCTACTGCAACAAAAAGCGTATATAGCCCGATGTTAATACAGAACTGAAGCAGACAAGAAGTGACAATATTCGCTGGAATTCTTTTTAATAGAGTGAGTAACGTATAAATAATACTTGCTGAAAGAGCGAAGTAAAGCCCGTTAAATAAACTGGATAGTAAGGAGCTGTTTATTTCGCTGAATATTAAATTATCGCTTCCATAATACCATGCCAGATATTGAGTATACGTACTTCTGCCAAAGATAAAGGAGGCAATAATAATGACGAGTAGACTTACGATATGGATTTTCTTACTCATAATTTTGCTCCCTTAGAAAGCAGTTCCTTCATCGTTTTACTGGCCTCCAGCTGATCTTTGATTATGGCAAGGTCACGATTGTTGTGATTATATTTTGCAATAGCAGTTGGCGTTCCTTTACCACCATTGTCCATAAAGAAGACAATATCCTTACGACCATAAAGAAGGACCTGTGGGATGGGATCACGCCCATAGCTCACCGCCTGAGGAAGGGAGTGAATAGACTCTGTCGTGAGGAAGCGAGGAATATTTTCATGCTCAATATTGCCTAAAGGTGTAGTGGCTACAAGAGAGCCGATAAAATCAGTCGTATACACTAACGTATCTGTATCTTTGGTCGTTACTTTCGAGCCCGTAAGATATTTTATCTGTTGCCAAAGTGTAATATCTTTTGGGGTAACCTTAACACCATCCATAAACATATCTTGCTTGCGTTTTAGCTGAATGACAGTGCGGTGTACCTGTGTCAAAGAGGGGCTGATTTCCCCAACGGAAGGCATAAGTCCATCGCGGGAATATAGCCTTTCAATAATAAAGTAAATTCCAGTTGGGCGGGCAACATCAATGTTAATGGATGACATATGAATCCTGTAATCAATGGGGATTAATGCTCATTATGACAGTATGTGATTAATTGACAGCCTATTCAACCACTCCCACCATAAATGAGAGGGTGTCTTTGTTGTATTAACATAAAAGCCAAAGGGAATGGGATTTATCTTAAAAGCTAATGTATGCTGCTTTTAACAAAGATAAAAAAAGCCCCAGTATGCGGGGCTTTCATCAATCGACAGTAAGAATTACTTCTTAGCAGCGCGTTCGAAGGAGGCGATGATTTCTGCTTTTGCCGCTTCTGCGTTGTCCCAGCCGTCAACCTTAACCCATTTACCTTTTTCGAGGTCTTTGTAGTGCTCGAAGAAGTGGGCGATCTGCGCTTTCAGCAGCTCTGGCAGGTCATTCACATCTTTAATGTGATCGTACTCTTTGCTCAGCTTGGTGTGCGGTACCGCAACCAGCTTCGCATCTTCACCCGCTTCGTCAGTCATCTTCAGCACGCCAACAGGACGGCAGCGAATGACGGAGCCTGGCTGCAGTGGGTATGGCGTTGGAACCAGCACGTCAACCGGGTCACCGTCCAGAGACAGGGTGTGGTTGATGTAGCCGTAGTTGCACGGATAGAACATGGCGGTAGACATGAAACGGTCAACGAACAGCGCACCGGTGTCTTTGTCGATTTCGTATTTGATTGGATCTGCGTTGGCCGGGATTTCAATAACAACGTAGATGTCTTCTGGCAGTTCTTTACCCGCTGGGACGTTGAGTAAGCTCATGTCGGTGTCCTTTAAAATGGATGGTAAACAAGTGGCAGGTATTATAGCCAACTCACGCTGAATGTCTCCGCCTCTTTTCGCTTTCTCTCCCCGCAAGTCCCACTTTTCAGACCGTTTCCATGACAGGAAAATCCATAAACTCAGCCGCATTTTTAATGGTGAAATGAAAGCGATTACAAACTTGTGATTAACATTTTATTCACTTTCCTGAAGTGTGATGTAACGCAATTCGTTACATATTTCATTGGCTATAGTCATTTCGCAGAACATCTTTTAACCAACAATAAACACCCCTACGAGGACGCTCATATGTGGAAGCGCTTACTTCTTGTCACAGCAGTTTCGGCAGCCATGTCGTCTATGGCGATGGCCGCTCCCTTAACCGTAGGTTTTTCGCAAGTTGGCTCTGAATCCGGCTGGCGTGCGGCGGAAACCAACGTTGCGAAAAGCGAGGCTCAGAAACGCGGCATCACCCTGAAAATCGCCGATGGTCAGCAAAAGCAGGAAAACCAGATCAAAGCCGTGCGCTCGTTTATCGCCCAGGGCGTGGATGCCATCTTTATTGCACCAGTGGTGGCGACCGGCTGGGAACCGGTTCTGAAGGAAGCGAAAGACGCTGAAATTCCGGTCTTCCTGCTCGACCGTTCCATCGATGTTAAAGACAAATCTCTCTATATGACCACCGTCACCGCTAATAACGTGCTTGAAGGGCAGTTAATTGGCGACTGGCTGATTAAACAGGTCGACGGCAAGCCGTGTAACGTCGTTGAACTGCAGGGCACCGTCGGCGCGAGCGTGGCCATCGACCGTAAGAAAGGGTTTGCTGAGGCCATTGCCAAAGCGCCAAACATCAAGATTATCCGCTCCCAGTCCGGCGACTTTACCCGCAGTAAGGGTAAAGAGGTCATGGAGAGCTTTATCAAGGCTGAAAACAACGGCAAGAATATCTGCATGGTTTACGCCCACAACGATGACATGGCGATCGGGGCGATTCAGGCGATTAAAGAAGCGGGCCTGAAGCCGGGCAAAGATATCCTCACCGGCTCTATCGACGGCGTGCCGGACATCTACAAAGCGATGATCGACGGTGAAGCCAATGCCAGCGTCGAGCTGACGCCGAACATGGCGGGCCCGGCATTCGACGCGCTGGAGAAATTCAAGAAAGACGGCACGATGCCTGAGAAGGTGACCGTCACCAAGTCCACGCTCTACCTGCCTGATACAGCGAAAGAAGAGTTAGAGAAGAAGAAAAATATGGGCTACTGATCCAGTGAAATTGCCGGGTGGCGCTGCGCTTACCCGGCCTACGGGAACGTGCCGGGGACATGAATATGAAAACTGAACAACACCAGGAAATCCTCCGCACAGAGGGCTTGAGTAAATTCTTCCCCGGCGTAAAGGCGCTGGATAGCGTTGATTTCAGCCTGCGGCGCGGTGAGATCATGGCGCTGCTGGGCGAGAACGGCGCGGGAAAATCGACGCTGATTAAATCGCTGACCGGCGTTTATCACGCCGATCGCGGCACCATCTGGCTGGAAGGCAACGCCATTTCGCCAAAAAATACCGCCCACGCCCAACAGCTGGGGATCGGGACGGTTTACCAGGAAGTGAACCTGCTGCCGAATATGTCTGTGGCGGACAACCTGTTTATTGGCCGCGAGCCACGCCGCTTTGGCCTGCTGCGCCGAAAAGAGATGGAGGCGCGCGCCACGAAGCTGATGGAGTCCTACGGCTTCTCCCTCGACGTCCGCGAGCCGCTGAACCGCTTTTCCGTGGCGATGCAGCAGATCGTCGCCATCTGTCGCGCGATCGATCTCTCTGCGAAGGTGCTGATCCTCGATGAACCCACCGCCAGCCTCGATACCCAGGAAGTGGAGATGCTCTTCACCCTGATGCGCCAGCTGCGCGATCAGGGCGTGAGCCTGATCTTCGTCACGCACTTCCTCGATCAGGTGTATGAGGTGAGCGACCGCATTACGGTGCTGCGCAACGGCAGCTTTGTCGGCTGCCGCGAAACCCGCGAGCTGCCGCAGATCGAGCTGGTGAAAATGATGCTGGGCCGCGAGCTGGAAACCAACGCGCTCCAGCGTGCGGGCCGCACGTTGCTGAGCGAAAAACCGGTTGCCGCGTTCAGCGATTACGGCAAGAAAGGCGTGATATCGCCGTTTAACCTTGAGGTGCGTCCCGGCGAAATTGTCGGGCTGGCGGGCCTGCTAGGCTCGGGCCGAACCGAAACCGCCGAGGTGATCTTCGGGATCAAGCCTGCCGACAGCGGCACCGCGCTGATCAAGGGCAAACCGCAAACCCTGCGATCGCCGCATCAGGCCTCCTGTCTGGGCGTTGGCTTCTGCCCGGAAGACCGGAAAACGGACGGCATCATTGCCGCCGCCTCGGTGCGGGAAAATATCATCCTGGCCCTGCAGGCCCAGCGCGGCTGGCTACGCCCGATCCCTCGTAAAGAACAAAACGCCATCGCCGAGCGCTTTATCCGCCAGCTCGGCATCCGCACCCCGAGCGCGGAACAGCCGATTGAATTTCTCTCCGGCGGTAACCAGCAGAAGGTGCTGCTCTCCCGCTGGCTGCTGACCAAACCGCAGTTCCTGATCCTTGACGAGCCGACGCGCGGTATCGACGTGGGCGCGCACGCCGAAATTATCCGGCTTATCGAAACGCTCTGTGCGGACGGGCTGGCCCTGCTGGTTATCTCATCCGAGCTGGAGGAGCTGGTGGGCTATGCCGATCGCGTCATCATCATGCGCGATCGCAAACAGGTGGCAGAGATCCCGCTGGATAAACTGTCCGTTCCGGCAATCATGAATGCCATCGCGGCGTAAGGAGTGAATCGTGATGTCCCGTTCGCTTTCGCAAACCGGTGAGTCAAAGCGCCGCTTTAGCTGGCCAACCGGCACGCCGCAAATTGCAGCGCTGCTGGTGGTGCTGCTGGTAGATAGCCTTGTCGCACCGCATTTCTTCCAGATTATTGTTCAGGATGGCCGCCTGTTTGGCAGCCCGATCGATATTTTAAACCGCGCCGCGCCCGTGGCGCTGCTGGCGATTGGGATGACGCTGGTGATCGCCACCGGCGGAATAGATCTCTCCGTCGGTGCGGTGATGGCTATTGCCGGGGCCACGGCAGCCTCCATGACCGTGGCCGGTCACAGCCTGCCGGTGGTACTGCTGGCGGCCTTAGGCACCGGCGTGCTGGCCGGACTATGGAACGGCATTCTGGTGGCGGTGCTGAAAATTCAGCCCTTTGTCGCTACGCTGATCCTGATGGTGGCCGGGCGCGGGGTCGCACAGCTGATCACCTCGGGGCAGATTGTTACCTTCAACTCTCCGAGCCTGGCATGGCTTGGCAGCGGTAACCTTCTGTTCTTCCCGACGCCGGTGATTATTGCCCTGGTCACGCTTATTGTCTTTTGGCTCTTCACCCGCAAAACGGCGCTCGGGATGTTTATTGAGGCGGTGGGGATCAACATTCGCGCCGCGCGCAACGCCGGTGTCAACACCCGCCTGATGGTGATGCTGACCTACGTGCTGAGCGGCGTCTGCGCCGCCATTGCCGGTGTCATCGTCGCCGCCGATATTCGCGGGGCCGATGCCAATAACGCCGGGCTCTGGCTGGAGCTGGATGCGATCCTCGCGGTGGTGATCGGCGGCGGGTCGCTGATGGGCGGGCGCTTTAACCTGCTGCTCTCGGTGATCGGCGCGCTGATCATTCAGGGCATGAACACCGGGATCCTGCTCTCTGGATTCCAGCCGGAACTCAACCAGGTGGTAAAAGCGGTAGCTGTACTCTGCGTGCTGATCGTCCAGTCGCCGCGCTTTGTCAGCATCATTAAGGGGATCCGTGGCCATGATAAAACGTAATTTACCGTTAATGATCACGCTGGGCGTGTTTGTGCTGGGGTATCTCTACTGCCTCACGCAGTTCCCCGGTTTTGCCTCAACGCGCGTGATCTGCAACATTCTGACGGACAACGCCTTTTTAGGCATTATCGCCGTCGGCATGACCTTTGTGATCCTCTCCGGCGGGATCGATCTCTCCGTCGGCTCGGTGATCGCGTTTACGGGGGTGTTCCTCGCGAAGGCGATCGGCTTCTGGGGCATCTCGCCGCTGGTGGCGTTTCCGCTGGTACTGGCGATGGGCTGCGCGTTTGGCGCCTTTATGGGGCTTCTGATCGACGCGCTGAAAATTCCGGCCTTTATCATCACGCTGGCCGGGATGTTTTTCCTGCGCGGCGTAAGTTATCTGGTTTCTGAGGAGTCGATTCCGATTAACCATCCGGTGTATGACACGCTCTCCAGCCTGGCGTGGAAAATCCCCGGCGGCGGTCGCCTGAGCGCGATGGGGCTGCTGATGATGGGCGTGGTGGTGATTGGCATTTTCCTTGCCCACCGCACCCGGTTCGGCAATCAGGTATACGCCATTGGCGGCAACGCAACGTCGGCCAACCTGATGGGGATCTCAACCCGCAGCACCACCATCCGCATCTATATGCTTTCGACCGGCCTGGCAACGCTGGCGGGTATTGTCTTCTCGGTGTATACCCAGGCGGGCTATGCCCTTGCAGGCGTCGGCGTGGAACTGGATGCGATTGCTTCTGTGGTTATCGGCGGCACGCTGCTCAGCGGCGGGGTAGGGACGGTGCTGGGGACGCTGTTCGGCGTGGCGATTCAGGGCCTGATACAAACCTATATCAACTTTGACGGCACGCTCAGCTCGTGGTGGACGAAGATCGCCATTGGCATTCTGCTGTTTATTTTTATTGCCCTGCAGCGGGGGCTGACGGTGCTCTGGGAGAACCGTCAAAGCTCGCCTGTTACCCGCGTAAACACATCGGTAACAGAGCGATAACACGCTGAATTTGCTTAAAGTCTAAACATTTTCCGGTAGCGGCCGATAATCTTCTTTTATGCCCAGAAATATCTTGCTACCGGAAATAATATCATGCTTAAAACGCTATCGATTCGTACCGGCTTGCTCTCTTTACTGGCCGTTATGACCCTTCTGCTGCTGATTGTCAGCGGCATCGGCATTTATGCCCTCACACAGAGTTCTTCCTCACTGCAGCGCATTAATCACCTTCAGGGTGAGCAGATGGTGCAGCTGAACACCGGCTATACGCTGATCCTGCGCGCGCGCAATGAGGCGGGTCAGGCCGTCCGCATGATGGAAATCGGCATGCTGGACGATGCGGGCAAAGCGGTAAAAAACATCAATCAGGAAGTCGCCCTGGCCCGGAAAACGTTAAAAGGCGTGATTGACGGCGGCGTGGCTGATGAACAGGGGCAGCAGCTCCTCGACAAAGTTGCGGCCAGCCTGGCGACGTATAACCAGCAGGGGATCGGCCCGATGCTGAAAACCCTGAATGACCAGAGCGCAGACAGCTATTACGATCTGCTGGAGAACACGCTGATTCCGGTGGCGAAGCAGTTCGATAACGACATGCAGGCGTTTCAGAAATGGAGCGAAGCGCGAGGTCAGGCGGAAGTGAGCGCCGTGCAGGCGAGTAAAACCCGCGTGCTGATCCTGATTATTGTCGCCGCGCTGCTGACGGCGGGCATTATCGTGCTCGCCTGGCTGGCGCTGCGCCATATGCTGCTTAAGCCGCTCTCGGCGTCGATTGCTCAGCTGGAGAACGTGGCAGCGGGCGATTTAACCCACACGCTGAATGCCCCGGCGAGCCAGGAGTTTAACCGCCTCAACGCGGCGATAGAGGAGATGCGTCAGTCGCTGATGAGCTCGGTTCTGCGGGTTCGCGATGCCAGCTCGCAAATTGATACCGGCAGCCGCGAGCTGACGGCGGGGAACCGGGATCTTGCCGAGCGCACCGAATCCACCGCCACGTCGCTGGAGCAGACCGCCGCCAGCATGGAGCAGATCACCGCCACGGTGAAGCTTAACGCCGACAACGCCGAGCAGGCGCACCAGCTGGCGAAGTCTGTTTCCGACACCGCCGATCACGGCAGCGAAATGGTCTGCTACGTGATTGAAAAAATGCGCGATATCTCCGGCAGTTCGGCGCGCATCGCCGACATCCTGAGCGTGATTGACGGTATTGCCTTCCAGACCAACATTCTGGCGCTTAACGCCTCCGTGGAAGCGGCGCGCGCGGGCGAGCAGGGGCGCGGGTTTGCCGTGGTCGCGGGTGAAGTCCGCAACCTTGCCAGCCGCAGCGCCGACGCGGCGAAAGAGATCCGCTCTCTGATCGGCGATTCGCAGGCCCACGTTAACGAGGGCAGCGAGCTGGCCCAGCAGGCGGGTGAAACGATGGATGAGATTGCCACTGAAGTGCTGCGCATGACCAAACTGATGCGCGAAATTGCCACCGCGTCTCAGGAGCAGAGCCGCGGCATCGAGCAGGTGAATATTGCGGTGAACCAGATGGATGAAACCGCGCAGCAGAATGCGGCGCTGGTGCAGCAATCCTCCGCCGCGACCCGCTCCCTTGAGGAACAGTCGCGTCAGCTGATGGAAGCCATGTCATCATTTAAAGTGACGGCTCAGACTGCGGCATAATATTTCCCAGCCCCGGTGCGTTCTGTGCCGGGGCTTTATTTTTCGCGGAATTTACCGCCGCAATATTATCGTGAATATCACCCATTAATAATTCCAGCGAGCTGGTTAACGCTAACGCTTTTTCAGTCGGCTCGAGATATAAACCTTTGCGGAAAAATAACGGCTCATCAAACAGTTGATTAAAACGCTTCAACGCCAGGCTCACCGCAGGACGGGACATCTCCAGGCGCAAAGAGGCTTTTGCCATACTGCCGCAGCGGACGACTTCAATAAATACAGGGATAAGATTTAAATCAATGCCGGTATTAGCCCGGGAATAATTTTTCATTGCAATTCTGCTCCAGGAAATAAATGTCAAACTGTTATGGAAATAATGCAGGAGCAGGGGTGAAGATTAAAGCGTGATTTTTATAAACACTTATACGGTAAAATATATAAATGTGTTGGGGAGCCAGACTGGCTCCCCGGGAGAGATATTACGCGTCCGGGTACTCACGGATAAAACGTTCAACGTCTTCAACCATATGGTTGTTGCCAACGAAGAACGAACGACGCTGGTGAAGGCTTTCCGGCACGATGTCCAGAATACGCTGTTTACCGTCGCTCGCCTTGCCGCCCGCCTGTTCGGCCAGGAACGCCATCGGGTTGCATTCGTACAGCAGGCGCAGCTTCCCGTCCGGGTGGCTGGCGGTGCTTGGGTAGAGGTAGATACCGCCCTTCAGCAGGTTACGGTGGAAATCCGCGACCAGAGAGCCAATGTAGCGGGACGTGTAAGGGCGCTGGGTCGCTTTATCTTCTTCCTGGCAGAATTTGATGTACTTCTTCACGCCGTTCGGGAACTTGATGTAGTTGCCTTCGTTGATGGAGTAAGTGCTGCCTTTCTCCGGGAAGCGCATACGTTCCTGGCACAGGCAGAAGACGCCCAGCGACGGATCGTAGGTAAAGGCGTGAACCCCGCATCCGGTGGTGTAGACCAGCATGGTGGACGAGCCATAAACGACGTAACCGGCCGCAACCTGGTTACTGCCTGGCTGCAGGAAATCTTCTTCGGTTACCGGCGTACCAACAGGCGTGACGCGGCGGTAGATGGAGAAAATGGTACCGACAGAAACGTTAACGTCGATGTTGGAGGAGCCGTCGAGCGGATCCATCAGTACGACGTATTTCGCGTGTTCACACCCTTCGAAAACAACAATTTCATCTTCTTCTTCGGAGGCGATACCCGCAACGATGTCGCGCGCGCGCAGTGCAGCTTTCAGTTTTTCATTTGCGAACAGATCGAGTTTCTGCTGAACCTCGCCCTGAACGTTCTCGGCACCGCTGGCACCCAGGATATCGACCAGACCGGCCTTGTTGATATCACGGTGGATGATCTTAGCGCCCAGCTTTATTGCCGACAGCAAAGCAGTGAGTTCACCCGTAGCATGAGAGAACTCGTGCTGCTTTTCGACAATAAATTCACCTAACGTTTTCATAACACTTTCCCTGCATCTTTGTGAGTAGAGCGATTGTATGTTCACTAAAACGACTAAAGCCCAACAATCTTAACAAATATTCAAATAGTAGCGCAGAGGTGAATCGCGCCAGCAACATACGGATTTACCTGAAATGCGTTTCACAGCCGCTAACATGTGAGTAAAATGTGCGCCACATTAAAGAAGGATAGTGACGTATGCGCATTCATATATTGGGGATTTGTGGCACTTTCATGGGCGGACTGGCAATGCTGGCGCGCTCGCTGGGCCATGAAGTGACAGGTTCGGACGCCAATGTGTATCCGCCGATGAGCACACTTCTGGAAAAACAGGGCATTTCTTTAATTCAGGGCTACGATGCCAGCCAGCTGGATCCCGAGCCGGATCTGGTCATCATTGGCAACGCCATGACCCGCGGTAACCCGTGCGTTGAAGCGGTGCTGGAACGCAATATTCCGTTCATGTCCGGCCCGCAGTGGCTGCATGACTTCGTGCTGCGCGACCGCTGGGTGGTTGCCGTAGCCGGTACCCATGGCAAAACCACCACCGCCGGCATGGCGACCTGGATCCTCGAAGCCTGCGGCTACAAGCCGGGCTTCGTGATCGGCGGCGTGCCGGGTAACTTCGACGTCTCTGCGCGTCTCGGCGACAGCCCGTTCTTTGTGATTGAAGCTGATGAATACGACTGCGCATTCTTCGACAAGCGTTCCAAATTCGTGCACTACTGCCCGCGCACGCTGATCCTCAACAACCTTGAGTTTGACCACGCGGATATCTTTGACGACCTGAAAGCCATTCAGAAACAGTTCCACCACCTGGTGCGCATTGTTCCAGGCCAGGGCCGCATTATCCTGCCGGAGAACGACATCAACCTGAAGCAGACCCTGGCGATGGGCTGCTGGAGCGAGCAGGAGCTGGTAGGCGAGCAGGGCCACTGGCAGGCGAAAAAACTCAACGCGGATGCCTCCGAGTGGGAAGTACTGCTCGACGGTGAGAAAGTGGGCGAGGTGAAGTGGGGTCTGGTGGGCGAGCACAACATGCACAACGGCCTGATGGCGATCGCCGCGGCGCGCCACGTGGGCGTACTGCCTGCGGATGCGGCCAATGCGCTGGGGACGTTTATCAACGCCCGCCGCCGCCTGGAGCTGCGCGGCGAAGCGAACGGCGTGACGGTGTATGACGATTTCGCGCACCACCCAACGGCCATTCTGGCGACGCTTGCCGCCCTGCGTGGCAAGGTTGGCGGCACCGCGCGCATTCTGGCGGTGCTGGAACCGCGCTCGAACACCATGAAAATGGGCATCTGCAAAGACGACCTCGCACCGTCCCTGGGACGTGCCGACGAAGTCTTCCTGCTGCAGCCGCAGCATATTCCGTGGCAGGTGGCTGAAGTGGCCGACGCCTGCATTCAGCCTGCGCACTGGAGCGCGGACGTGGATGTCTTAGCGGATATGGTGGTGAAAGCCGCACAGCCTGGCGACCACATTCTGGTGATGAGCAACGGCGGGTTCGGTGGGATCCATCAGAAGCTGCTGGACGGTCTGGCGAAGAAAGCCGCGGCCGCAGAGTAAAAAAAAGCCCGGTGGCGCTAGCGCTTACCGGGCTTACATTATCTCTTCTCCCTCTTCCCTTTGGGGTGAGGGGCTTACTCTGCGTTCTCAGACAGCTCGCGCAGATACTGGAAAATCAGACGCGCGGATTTCGGCGGCTTATTCCCCTCTTTCTCTTTCTTCGCGTTGCGGATCAAAGAACGCAGCTGCTGGCGGTCGGCATCCGGCCACAGGTTCAGCACTTCCGGTACCGCATCATCACCCTGTTCAATCAGACGATCGCGGATCTGCTCCAGCTTATGGAACAGCGCAACCTGCTGGTTGTGGCGGTTTTTCAGCTTGTCCAGCGCCTGACGGATCGGATCCACGTCGCGCTGACGCAGCATTTTACCGATAAGCTGAAGCTGGCGACGACGGCCTTCTTTCTTGATTTTCTGTGCCAGTTCAATGGCATCACGCAGATCCTGGTCGAGCGGGATCTTATCCAGCGCGTTTTTACCCAGTTCTACCATTTCTGCGCCAAGCTGTTTTAACTCTTCGGCGTCACGTTTAATTTCACTTTTACTGACCCAGATGATCTCTTCATCTTCGTCTTCGATGTCATCACCGGGAACGTCGTCGAGCCAGTCTTCGGGCTGCTTAGTCATGTCAGGCTCCTTAAAAAAAGAGGCTAATGTTACCAGTTAAGACGCGCACTGAAAAACGGTTCTCTGTTAGACTTCACTTAACTCTCTCTTACAGTATGGCATTTGCGATGAAAGTAACCTCACAAGTTGAAGCGCAGCGTAAGATTCTGGAAGAAGCCGTCTCCACCGCGCTGACGCTCGCTTCAGGTAAATCAGATGGCGCCGAAGTGGCGGTCAGCAAAACCACCGGCATTAGCGTGAGCACCCGCTATGGCGAAGTGGAGAATGTAGAATTTAACAGCGATGGCGCGCTTGGGATCACGGTGTATCACCAGAACCGCAAAGGCAGCGCGTCGTCCACCGATCTCAGCCCGGATGCCATCGCCCGCACGGTGCAGGCGGCGCTGGATATCGCCCGTTACACCTCTCCGGATCCTTACGCAGGCGTGGCGGATAAAGATCTGCTGGCGTTTGACGCGCCGGATCTCGATCTGTTCCATCCGGCGGAAGTGACCCCGGACGAAGCCATTGAGCTGGCCGCGCGCGCCGAGCAGGCGTCTTTGCAGGCTGACAAGCGCATCACAAATACCGAAGGCGGCAGCTTCAACAGCCACTACGGCATCAAAGTTTTCGGCAACAGCCACGGCATGCTGCAGGGCTACTGCTCCACCCGTCACTCGCTTTCAAGCTGCGTAATTGCCGAAGAGAACGGTGACATGGAGCGTGACTACGCCTACACCATTGGCCGCGCGCTGGGGGATTTGCAGTCTCCTGAATGGGTGGGCAAAGAGTGTGCCGAACGCACGCTGTCTCGCCTGTCGCCGCGTAAGCTCTCCACCATGAAGGCCCCGGTCATTTTTGCCAATGAAGTGGCGACCGGCCTGTTTGGTCATCTGGTGGGCGCTATCGCGGGCGGCTCGGTGTACCGTAAATCCACCTTCCTGCTCGACTCGCTGGGCAAGCAGATCCTGCCGGAGTGGCTGACTATCGAGGAACATCCGCACCTGCTGAAAGGGCTGGCCTCCACGCCATTCGACAGCGAAGGCGTGCGCACGGAACGCCGCGATATTGTTAAAGACGGCATTCTGACCCAGTGGCTGCTGACCAACTACTCCGCACGCAAGCTGGGGCTGAAAAGCACCGGACATGCGGGCGGGATCCACAACTGGCGCATTGCCGGTCAGGGCCTGAACTTCGAGCAGATGCTGAAAGAGATGGGCACCGGTCTGGTGGTCACCGAGCTGATGGGCCAGGGCGTAAGCGGCATCACCGGCGACTATTCTCGCGGTGCGGCAGGCTTCTGGGTCGAAAACGGCGAAATTCAGTATCCGGTGAGCGAAATTACCATCGCCGGAAACCTGAAGGACATGTGGCGCAATATCGTTACGGTCGGTAACGATATTGAAACACGTAGCAATATACAGTGTGGTTCTGTATTACTGCCGGAAATGAAAATCGCCGGCCAGTAATACCCGAAAAGCGTTTTAATAATAAAAAAGGAAGTGAGCAATGCGTAAACACCTGTTAGCGATCGTCGCGGCTTCAACGCTGGTTCTTGGCTCTTCTGCGTTTGCTGCCGATCTCGAAGACAACATGGACATCCTCAGTCAAAACCTGAAGGTAGTGCAGAAAACGGACAATGCGGCGGAAATGAAAGGCGCACTGACCAAAATGCGTGAAGCGGCGCTGGACGCGCAAAAAGCGACGCCGCCAAAGCTGGAAAGCAAAGCGGCAGACAGCGCAGAGATGAAAGACTATCGCCACGGCTTTGACGTGCTGGTCGGTCAGATCGACGGCGCGCTGAAGCTGGCTAACGAAGGCAAAGTGAAGGAAGCCCAGGCGGCGGCCGACCAGTTTGTGGCGACGCGCAACACGTATCACAAGAAATACCGTTAATTGGGTGCCTGAGCTGTACGTCCTTCCTCCGTATGCGGAGGCGCACTAAGCGCCCCCGCATCCTTGCTCCCTACTGGCCGGAGCGACAATCCATCCGCGCTGTCACTTCAAGCGAGCCGTTTCGAAAACGGATCTCGCACAGTGTTTTCCTCGTCACCAGCGTTAAGATGATTATTGTCAAAGCAACAATCATCGAAACCCGGATAATTGGGGATCGGCGTTTCATGGATGCCTCCTTGCTTTAAAGCGGGCGAGGTAGCGAACTCCACGGTCCGACGTGTCGTTTCGAGCCCCCGCCCTGATTTTCTATCAGGCGGGGCTTTCCACTTTCCGTCCCATGCCTGAGACGGTCAGTCTCAAGCACCCGCAGCCACTCTAGCGAATCCCCATAAGAAAACCTTATCCACGTCACATTTCTACGAGCCTGCTCGTAAACTTTTCCACTCCGCTTACCTGTTTAGTGCCGCTTAATAGCGTGATATTCATCACGTAAATGCGGCTGTTAATCCAGATTCACCATATTTATGTGGCACAGATCACTGCTGCGGCTCGCCTTTCCACTTCGAAGTGGAAAACAACTCGCTACAAACCCTTCACGCCCAACGTTAGTTTTATTCCAGAGCCATTAACGGGGTAAGACGAGTGATTAACGGAGCGGTAATGAACGACGTTGGGGAACAGGCGGTGCAAACAGAACAGCTCGCGAACACCATGCTGCAGCAGGTTTATGCCCTGCTGGCCCGGCACAACATCATCCCCAATGCGGTACAGGAGCAGATGCTCACCTCCCACGTTCGCGCAATGGCGCACCGGTCCGTGACCGGCGAGCCGCTGCCGGAGGTTGAAGCAGAGCTGTTCGACGAAATTTCACCAGATTCAATGCAGCTTGCCCGTGAAGTGGTGGCGCAGTTTGGCAACCTTCCTGATGAAGAGGCCTGGCTGCTCTCCGTTCACTTTGAAGTCGCGAAAGACAACCTTTAAGGAGCAACACATGGAACAGATTACAGTCGTGATTGGCGATCGCCTGGGTAAAGGTCAGAAAGTGGCTGCGGGTGTGGAAAAAGCAGGTGGACGCGCAGTGGTTGTGCCGGGCATGGCGGCGGACATGAAGCTCGGGGACGTAATGAAAGCGGAAAACGCCACCTTCGGCATCTCCTTCTGCGGCAGCGGCGGCGCGGGCGCCATCACCGCCCAAACCAAATATGGCTACAAGGCCAAATACGGCATGCGTTCCGTGGAAGAGGGCGTGACCGCCATCAACGAAGGCTGCAACGTGCTGGGCTTTGGCTTTATGGATAAAGAAGAGCTGGGCGAGCGTCTGGTGCAGGCGTGGCAGAAGAAATACGGCGCATAAGCATGAAAGAACAGTTCACAACCACGGTGAGAGTGAAGGGGAAGGGCGATGCCAAAGCGCGCGCCTTTGCCGACGCCCTCAACCACGTTCAGGCAGCGGTGATGAAAGCCTCACCGCATATCTTACTGCGTATTGAGCCACAGGATGTGCAGGTAGTTCAGGCGCAAGAAGCGGTGCGTAAAGAAGCGTTTCTGTTCTTCTTTTTGCGCCGGGAAAGACGCACCTACAGCGTGGAGCTGGATGTGACCGTCAACGTGACCGCCATCAATCTTGACCGGGTGGATTTCGTCACGCAACGCTGATTATTCATAAAAGGGCAGACTGATGTTCTTAATTATATTAATAAAATCGCTCATCATTGGCGGCCTGGTTGGCGTCGGTGTCGGAGCCGGGGCTGCACGCATGTTTCATGCGCCTACCACTCAGGGTATGGGCGCGTTTCGTACGTTGGGGGAACTGAACTCCTGTGAAGGGGATCCGGCGTCCCACTTCTCCTTTGGGTTAGGTTTCTTCTTTAACGCCTGGGCCTCTTCCGTGGCTGCAGGTGCCTTCACACAGGACGTTGACCACCGCATCATCCCGAACTGGGGTGCTGCTGCACTGATGATCAAAAACCGTAACGTCGGCGAAACGCTGCACGATCCCCGCAAAATGGCGATTGCCTGCGGCGTGATTGGCATGCTCGTCGTCACCTTCCTGAACCTGACCGCCTCCTCCGTGCCGGCAGCGCTGCAGGTTACCGCCGTGAAGGTGCTGGTGCCTGCCGCGAACCTGCTGGTTAACACCGTGATGCCGGTGATCTTCTGGCTGGCGGCCATCGACGCGGGTAAAAAATCGGGCTTCTGGGCCACCATCTTCGGCGGCGCGGCGCAGCTGATCATGGGGAACGCCGTACCGGGTCTGGTTCTCGGCATCCTGATCGGTAAAGGCGTGGAAGAGAGCGGCTGGAACCACGTCACCAAAGTGATGATGGCGGCGATCGTGCTGCTGTTCGTGTTGAGCGGCTTCTTCCGCGGCTTCGACATGAAGATGATCGAATCCTTCCATCTGACCGTGCCGAACTGGCTCGACATGATCCACAACTCGCTCAGCGGTAAATAACAGGAGCCTCTAAATGGAACAGAATAAAGGTTTTTGGTATGCCGACTGGTCGTTCCCGATCTTCGTTGGCCTGCTCTCCTCCGGCGTCTTCGCCGGGACGCACATGTACTACCTCTACGGCATCGGCGCGTTTAACGAAGTGGCCTTCGTGGCGATGCTGAAAGCGGGAATCGATACCGGCGTCTACGGCGCGGTGGCGGCGTTCGGCGCGAGCTTCCTGTTCGCCCGCATTATTGAAGGGTCGCTGGTGGGTATTCTCGACATCGGTGGGGCGATCCAGACCGGAGTGGGCCTCGGCGTACCGGCGCTGCTGCTGGGCGCGGGGATCATGTTCCCGGTGACCAACTTCATTGCCTCGCTGATTACCGGCCTGGTGATTGGTCTGGCGATTGGCTACGTCATCATCCTGGCGCGTAAGTTCACCATCAACCAGAGCAACTCCACCTACGGCGCAGACGTGATGATGGGCGCGGGTAACGCCTCCGGCCGCTTCCTCGGGCCGCTGATTATCCTCAGCGCGATGACCGCCTCCATTCCAATCGGCGTCGGTTCGCTGGTAGGCGCACTGCTGTTCTACATCTGGCAGAAGCCGATTACCGGTGGCGCCATCCTCGGCGCAATGATTTTGGGCTGGCTGTTCCCGGTCGCCCTTTAATACCCGCGGGCGCTCCGGCGCCCGCCCTATCAGGAGATCCTCATGTTTGATTTACTCCTGCGCCGTGCGCGCCTCGCCGACGATACCCTGACCGATATCGCCATTCAGGACGGGAAGATCGCCGCGACGGGCGAAATTGACGCTCCGGCCCGTAAAACGGTTGAGCTTAACGGTGACGTGTACGTTAGCGCGGGCTGGATTGACTCCCACGTTCACTGCTACCCGAACTCACCGATTTACCACGACGAGCCGGACAGCGTGGGTATTGCCACCGGCGTCACTACCGTGGTGGACGCGGGCAGCACCGGGGCCGACGACGTGGACGATTTCTACGCGATTACCCGCAAGGCCTCCACCGAGGTCTTTGCCCTGCTGAATATCTCCCGCGTGGGGCTGATTGCCCAGAACGAGCTGGCCAACATGGCAAACATTGACGCCGATGCGGTGAAGCAGGCGGTGAAGCGCCACCCGGATTTTATTGTCGGCCTGAAGGCGCGCATGAGCAGCAGCGTGGTCGGTGAAAACGGCATCACGCCGCTGGAGCGCGCCAAAGCCATCCAGAAAGAGAATGGCGATTTGCCGCTGATGGTGCACATCGGCAATAACCCGCCGAACCTCGATGAAATCGCCGAGCTGTTAAGCTCCGGCGACATCATTACCCACTGCTATAACGGGAAGCCTAACCGCATTCTGACGCCGTCCGGCGAGCTGCGCGCCTCCATCACCTCCGCCCTTAAGCGCGGCGTGCGTCTGGACGTCGGCCACGGTACGGCGAGCTTTAGCTTTGAGGTGGCGAAACGCGCCATCGCGATGGGCATTCTGCCGCACACCATCAGCTCGGATATCTACTGCCGCAACCGCATCAACGGCCCGGTTGGCTCGCTGGCAAGCGTGATGTCGAAGTTTCTCGCCATCGGCATGTCATTGCCGCAGGTGATTGACTGCGTGACCTCGAACGCCGCCGACGGCCTGCGCCTGACGCGCAAGGGCCGCATTCAGCCGGGTCTCGACGCTGACCTGACGCTGTTCACGATTAAACGCCAGCCAACGGTGCTGACGGACGCTGAAAACGACAGCCTGCAGGCTGAACACATTCTGGTGCCGCTTGCCGCGATCCGCGCGGGCAAGGGCTACATGACCGAACAAGGGAGCACGGAACATGCCTTCGATTTATGAGAAGTATAATTTAAAGCAGGTTATCAACACCTCTGGCCGCATGACGGCGCTGGGCGTCTCCACGCCGCGCCCGGAAGTAGTGCAGGCGGCGATGGACGGCATGAATCATTACTTCGAGATGAAGGATCTGGTCAATAAAACCGGGGAATACATCGCGAAGCTGCTGGATGTGGAAGGCGCGACGGTGGTCTCCTGCGCGTCGGCGGGCATCGCCCAGTCCGTGGCGGCGGTGCTGGTGAAAGACAGCGACTGGCTGCTGGAAAACCTGCACGTCACCCCAATCGAGAACAATGAAATCGTCCTGCCGAAAGGCCACAACGTTAACTTTGGCGCGCCGGTCGGCACCATGGTGGCGCTGGGCGGCGGCAAGCTGGTGGAAGCGGGTTACGCCAACGAATGTTCCGCCGACCAGCTGGCGGCGGCCATCACCCCGCGCACGGCGGCGATCCTCTACATCAAATCGCACCACTGCGTGCAGAAAAGCATGCTCAGCGTCGAGCAGGCGGCAGTCGTCGCACGTAAACACTCCCTGCCGCTGATCGTCGATGCCGCTGCGGAAGAAGATCTGCACGTGTACTACCGCTCCGGCGCGGATCTGGTGATTTACAGCGGCGCGAAGGCGATCGAGGGGCCAACCAGCGGCCTGGTGATCGGCAAAACCCAGTACGTCGAGTGGGTGAAACGCCAGACGGCGGGCATTGGCCGCGCTATGAAGGTGGGTAAAGAGGGGATCCTTGGCCTGACCTGCGCCATTGAACACTACCTGACGGCCACCAAGGAAAGCGGTGCCGAGATGGTGGCGAAGATGACACCGTTTATCGACGCGCTCAACACCCTGAACGGCGTCACCGCCCGCGTGGTCTGGGACAGCGCGGGTCGCGATATCGCCCGCACCGAAATTAAGTTCGACGAAGCCACCACTGGCGTCGGCACGGGTGACCTGGTGAACGCGCTCAAGCAGGGCGAGTACGCCATCTATTTCCGTGGCTACAAGGCCAACGAAGGGATTATCGAAGCGGACGTGCGCAGCGTAAGTGCTGACCAGCTGAACATCGTCTACCGCCGCATTAGCGAAGTATTAGGACAGGAGAAAAACGCATGAAACTGACCCCCAATTTTTACCGTGATCGCGTCTGCCTGAACGTGCTGGCCGGCTCAAAGGCCAACGCCAGCGCCATTTACGAGGCGGCGGAAGGTCATGTGCTGGTGGGCGTGCTCTCCAAAAATTACCCGGACGTGGCGAGCGCGGTCGCGGATATGCGTGAATACGCGGCGCTGATTGATAACGCTCTCTCCGTGGGGCTGGGCGCGGGCGATCCGAACCAGTCGGCGATGGTGAGCGAGATCTCCCGCCAGGTGCAGCCGCAGCACGTTAATCAGGTCTTCACCGGCGTGGCAGCGAGCCGCGCGCTGCTGGGGCAGAATGAATCGGTGGTCAATGGCCTGGTCTCTCCGACCGGTACCGTCGGCATGGTGAAAATCTCCACCGGCCCGCTGAGCAGCAAAGCGCCGGACGGCATCGTGCCGGTTGAAACGGCGATTGCCCTGCTGAAAGACTTCGGCGGCAGCTCGATCAAGTACTTCCCGATGGGCGGCCTCAAGTGCCGTGACGAATACCAGGCGGTGGCGGAAGCCTGCGCCCGTCACGACTTCTGGCTGGAGCCGACGGGGGGTATCGATCTGGAAAATTATGAGGCGATCCTGCAGATCGCCCTCGACGCGGGCGTAAGCAAAATCATCCCGCACATCTACAGTTCGATTATCGACAAAGCCAGCGGTGATACGCGTCCCGAAGATGTGCGTACGCTGCTGGCGATGACGAAGAAGCTGGTGAAGTAGAACTCACACATATAAAGGAGCCACCATGCACACCCGTAACCTGCTTGTCGCTTCACTCTCAATGCTCGCCACCGCCGCTATCGCCCAGACGCAATACGCCTGGGTGGGCACCTATAATCCGAACGGTGAAGGGCTGTACCGTTTTACCGTTGACCCGCAAACCGGCGCGCTGGACGATAAAACGCTGGTGAGCAAACTGCCGAACGCGGCGCAGTTGACCCTTTCGCAAGACGGTAAAACGCTGTATCTGGCAAGCGAAGTAGAGCAGGGCGTGGTGCAGGCGCTGCGCGTCGGCGATAACGGTGAGCTGAGCGAGCTGAATCAGGTGGCCTCCGGCGGCGCCGGGCCGGTGTATCTTTCGCTAACGCCAAACGGCAAGCATCTGCTGGTGGCGAACTACGTCAGCGGATCGATTGCCGTTTTGCCCGTCAACGCGGACGGCAGCCTGGGTGACGCGACGGACAGACATCAGGACCAGGGCGAACCGGGCGTGGCGAAGCCGGAAGCGGCCGTTGAGGGCAGTTTCGCGATCAGCGATCACAACGGCCCGCATGCGCACATGATCGCCGCCGATCCGAGCGGGAAGTACGTTTTTTCCACCGATCTTGGGCTGGATCGTATCTATCAGTACCGCTTTGACGATCGAACCGGAAAGCTAACGCCGAACGATCCGCCGTTTATCAGCGCCTCTTCGAAAGGTGCCGGTCCGCGCCACTTCGTCTTTACGCCGAAAGGCGATGCCCTGTGGCTGATTAACGAAGAGGCGTCGACGCTCACCCATTATGTGCTGGACAGCAGCGGCAGGCTGAAAGAGGGCAAAACGGTCTCTGCCCTGCCGGACGGTTACAAAGGCACCAGTTTTGCTGCCGGGCTGGCGCTAAGCGCCGATGGTAAACAGCTGTATGTGGCGAACCGTTTGCATAACAGCATCGGGCACTTTACCGTAACAGCGGAGGGCACGCTGACGCATCAGGAGGATGTTTGGACGCGCGGCGACTACCCGCGCACCCTGACGCTCGATCAGCAGGGACGCTGGCTGTACGTCATGAACCAGCGCAGCGACAACATTACCCGTTTCCGCGTGGCGCCGGACGGCAAGCTGAGCGCCGAGCCAGACTATACCCCGGTCGGCAGCCCATCCCAGATGGTCATTTCACCCTGAGCAGTAAGAGGACAACGACGTGCGATTTCCGAACCAACGTTTAGCGCAACTTTTCGATCTGTTGCAAAACGAGACGCTGCCGCAGGACGAGCTGGCGCAGCGGCTGTCGGTCTCCACGCGAACCGTCCGCGCAGATATCACCGCCCTGAACGCGCTGCTGGCGAGCCACGGCGCGCAGTTTATTCTGAGCCGGGGTAACGGCTACCAGCTTAAAATTGACGATGCCGAGCGCTATCAGCAGCTGCAGGCATCGCACCCGCGCGCGCTGCGTATTCCCCGAACGGGACCGGAGCGCGTGCACTATCTGGTGGTGCGTTTCCTGACGTCGGCGTTTTCACTTAAGCTTGAAGATCTGGCCGACGAGTGGTTTGTCAGCCGCGCCACCTTGCAGAGCGACATGGTGGAAGTGCGCGAGTGGTTCCAGCGCTATAACCTGACGCTGGAAACCCGCCCGCGCCACGGCATGAAGCTGTTTGGCAGCGAGATGTCGGTCCGCGCCTGCCTGACCGATCTTCTGTGGGAGCTGGCGCAGCAGGACAGCCTTAACCCGCTGGTGACGGAGGTCGCGCTCAACGCTGGGGTACCGGAGCAGATGGTGGTCGTGCTTCACGACGCGCTCACCCGCCATCACATTCGTCTGACCGACGAAGGCGAACTGTTCCTGCGCCTGTACTGCGCGGTGTCGGTGCGGCGCATCAGCGAGGGGTATCCGCTGCCGGAATTCCACGCGGATGACGTGGAAGAGAACGTGCGCGAGGCGGCGAAGGATATCGCGGTGGCCATTCAGGAGCTGGCGGGCAAGGCGCTTGCGCCATCGGAAGAGAGCTGGCTGTGCGTCCACATCGCGGCGCGGCAGATTCAGGAGATTGCTCCCAGCGCGATTAACGCCGACGACGACGAAGCGCTGGTCAACTATATCCTGCGCTACATCAACACCCACTATAACTACAACCTGCTCAGCGACGCGCAGCTGCACGCCGATCTGCTCACGCACATCAAAACCATGATCACCCGCGTGCGCTATCAAATCATGATCCCCAATCCGCTGCTGGACAACATCAAGCAGCACTATCCGATGGCGTGGGATATGACCCTCGCGGCGGTGTCGAGCTGGGGGAAATACACGCCATATGCGATCAGCGAAAACGAGATTGGTTTTCTGGTGCTGCACATCGGCGTGGGGCTGGAGCGCCACTATAACATCGGCTACCAGCGCCAGCCACGCGTGCTGCTGGTGTGCGACGCCGGTAATGCGATGGTGCGCATGATCGAGGCGGTGCTCCAGCGCAAATACCCGCAGATCGAGGTGACGCGCACGCTCACTCTGCGCGAGTACGAGCTGGCGGATGCCATCGGTGAAGACTTTGTCATCTCCACCGCCCGCGTGAGTGAAAAATCTAAACCGGTGGTGACGATCGCTCCGTTCCCGACCGATTATCAGTTAGAGCAGATCGGCAAGCTGGTGCTGGTGGACCGCACCCGCCCGTGGATGCTGGAGAAATACTTCGACGCGGCCCATTTCCGCATTCTCTACAAGCCTGTTGACCAGCAAACGCTGTTCCGCGAGCTGTGTGACCAGCTTGAACGCGAAGGCTTTGTCGGCGCGGAGTTTCTGGATTCGGTCGTTGAGCGTGAAGCTATCGTCAGCACCATGCTCGGCGACGGCATCGCGCTGCCGCACTCCCTCGGCCTGCTGGCACAGAAAACGGTGGTCTATACGGTGCTGGCTCCGCAGGGTATTCAGTGGGGGGATGAAACGGCGCACGTCATCTTCCTGCTCGCCATCAGCAAAAGCGAGTACGAAGAGGCGATGGCGATTTACGACATCTTCGTCACTTTCCTGCGAGAACGCGCGATGACGCGCCTGTGCCAGTGCGAGGATTTTGCGGCGTTTAAGGCTGAGGCGATGGAGAGTTTGAGCCGGTTTTGAGGCCAGGCGGATAGAGGTTATCCGCCTTCATTCACCGCAAATGATGCACAACCTGGTTGCTGCTGCCGCGCCAGATCAGGGCCGGGTCTTTTAAATCCTGCACGAACTTGCCGTCCACCAGCACGTTAATCAAATCCACGACTTCCCTCTGAGCAGCATTCAGCTCTTCCAGCTTATATCCCGTCCAGACCCAGATATCTTTTCCCGCACACTCGCGGTGAATGCGCTTCACCAGCTTCAGGATCTCCGGCACGTTTTGCGGATGGAGCGGATCGCCGCCGGAGAGCGAAATCCCCTGGCGTTTGATGCGCGTGTCGTTCAGGTCGTCGATGATGCGGTCTTCCATTTCAGCGGTAAACGGCATGCCGGAATTTACGCGCCAGGTGCTTTTGTTGTAGCAGCCGGGGCACTCGTGAACGCAACCTGAAACGAACAGGGTGCAGCGGGTGCCGGGGCCGTTGACAATATCGACGGGGTAGTACTGATGGTAGTTCATAGCGGTTAACCAAGCCGGGTACAGTGTGAGTGCGGATTGTAGGCCCGGTAAGCGTAGCGCCACCGGGCATAAATGTGGCAGTGGCTCAACCGATCTGCCCATTCCCCAGATGTTTCACCCGGCGCTTCACCTCTTCCTGCTTGCCGGCGTTAAACGGACGGGCATCCGGGCTGCCGAGATAGCCGCACACGCGACGGGTCACGGACACGCGGGCTGCATCGTGGTTGCCGCATTTCGGGCAGGTAAAGCCTTTGCTCGTACACTCGAACTCACCGGTAAAGCCACACTCGTAGCATTCGTCGATTGGCGTATTGGTCCCGTAATACGGCACGTGCTGATAGCTATAATCCCATACGTCTTCCAGCGCCTTCAGGTTGTGCTGGATGTTCGGGTACTCGCCGTAGCAGATGAACCCGCCGCTGGCGATGGGCGGATAGGCCGCTTCGAAGTCGATCTTGTCGTACGGGTTTACCTTTTTCTCCACGTCGAGGTGGAAGCTGTTGGTGTAGTACCCTTTGTCGGTCACGCCTTCCACAATCCCGAACTCGGCGGTGTCCAGACGGCAGAAGCGGTCGCACAGGTTCTCGCTCGGCGTACTGTAGAGGCTAAACCCGTAGCCAGTTTCCTCTTTCCACTGGTCAACCGCGTCGCGCAGGCGCTGGACAATCGCAATGCCTTTTTCGCGCAGGGCCGCGCTGTCGTAAATATGCGCGTCGCCAGACAGGGCGTTGATGGTTTCGTGGATGCCGATATAGCCCAGCGAAATCGACGCGCGGCCGTTTTTGAAGATCTCGGACACGTCATCGTCCGCCTTCAGGCGCACGCCGCAGGCCCCTTCCATATAGAGGATGGGCGCCACGCGGGCTTTCACCCCTTCAAGGCGTGCGATACGGGTCATCAGCGCCTTACGCGCCAGCTGCAGGCGTTCATCCAGCAGTTTCCAGAATTCAGCTTCATTGCCTTTGGCCTCCAGCGCGATGCGCGGCAGGTTCAGGCTGATGACGCCCAGGTTGTTACGCCCGTCGTGGATCTGCTCGCCGTTTTCATCCTCGTACACCCCGAGGAAGCTGCGGCAGCCCATAGGCGTTTTAAACGAGCCGGTGACTTTTACCACCTGGTCGTAGTTCAGAATGTCCGGGTACATGCGCTTGCTCGCGCACTCCAGCGCCAGCTGTTTGATGTCGTAGTTCGGATCGCCAAACTTGTGGTTCAGGCCGTCGCGGATGGCGAACACCAGTTTCGGGAACACCGCGGTTTTGCGGTTCTTGCCGAGGCCGGAAATACGGTTGCGCAGAATGGACTGCTGGATCAGGCGTGATTCCCAGCTGGTGCCCAGGCCAAAACCGAAGGTTACAAACGGCGTCTGCCCGTTGGCGGTGTGCAGCGTGTTCACTTCATATTCCAGCGACTGGAACGCGTCGTAGCACTCTTTTTCGGTACGGGAGTGCGCATAGCCGTCCGCGTCCGGGATCTGCCACTCTTCGGCAGTTTTCCGATGCTTGTTGAAGCTCGCCGTCACGAACGGGGCCAGCACTTCGTCAATGCGGTTAATGGTGGTCCCGCCATAAATGTGGCTCGCCACCTGAGCGATAATCTGTGCCGTTACCGCTGTCGCCGTGGAGATCGACTTAGGCGGTTCAATCTCGGCGTTACCCATTTTAAAGCCCTGGGTCAGCATGCCTTTCAGGTCGATCAGCATGCAGTTGAACATCGGGAAGAACGGCGAGTAATCAAGGTCGTGATAGTGGATCTCGCCGCGCTCGTGTGCCGAGACCACGTCGCGCGGCAGCAGATGCTGGCGGGCATAGTGTTTGGCGACGATACCGGCCAGCAGATCGCGCTGGGTCGGGATCACTTTGCTGTCTTTGTTGGCGTTTTCATTGAGCAGGGCAGAGTTGGTCTGCTCCACCAGGCCACGGATCTCCTGATTCAGGCGACCGCGCTTCTCACGCTGCACGTCGCGATCGTGGCGATACTCAATGTAGGCGCGGGCTAACTGTTTGTAGGGGCCAGCCATCAGTTGGTTTTCAACCGCGGTCTGGATCTCGTTGATATCGACCTGGCTGCGTTCAGTCATCTGGCTGCTAACGACTTCTGCGACGGTGGCGCAATAATCTGCGTCATCGACTCCCGCTGCTTTAGCTGCACGCAGAATGGCTTCCTGGATGCGCTCTGATTTAAACGGCACTTTACAGCCATCACGTTTCATCACATGCGGTGTCATGATCACTCCATTTTTAAAAACAGGTTATCCACAGAGGTGGAGAAGTATTCACCGGACGTATTCCCCGTCAGGCCAAAGACTTCCCCCGTTCCCAGCTCGTGTTATCCACAATTCCGGCCAGCGTCAGCGCCGTCTTGTTGTTGGAATAGTAGACGATTAATACAAGATGTTGGGTCGGCGTGCATTTTAAGTTCTACATATAGTGATTTGCATCAAACATGTTTGCGATTTTTTTGATTCAGAACAAAGTAAAAAGACGAGAGTACAAACGGCGGGCGCTTCAGCCTTTGTAAAGACGCGAAGGAAAAATCTGATTAATTATTCAACAAAAACAAGCGCTCAACGCGGTGCGTGCTGAGCGCCGTTCGGTTAATTCATCGCGCAGGCCCAGCTCAATCCTGCCTGTAAAAAGGCTGCGGTAGCGATACTGCCCAGTATCACCGGAATGAGAAGGGAGCGGTCAGGGGCCGCATCCTGTTTTTGAGGTTCTTCAGCACTCAGGGCGGACATCGCCTCTTCCCGGGTGCGCGCCGCCAGAAGCTGCGCGCGCACTCGATCTTCTGTCAATAAACTGGTCAGCGTCGTCAGCAGTTGCATATGGGTACTACCTGCTTCCGCGGGCGGAATGGCGAGCAGGAAAACCATTCTGACCTCTTCATCACCGTCCAGCCCCGGCCAGCGTATCGGGTCGTCAAAGAGTGCCAGACAAAACGCCGCCTGCTGCACCGCCTCGGTTTTACCGTGCGGAACGGCGAGCGCTTCACCCAGCGCGGTAGGGCCTTCGCTTTCGCGCTGTAACACGCTCTGGATGAATGTTTCTTCATCGCAGATGATTTCTCGCCTGGCGAGCGGTTCGGCGAGCCAGCGGATCAGCGCTTCAGGCGTACGGTGCGGCGGGTTGATAAAAACCAGATTGGGATGCGTCAATGCAAGCAAGTTCATATTAAGCCTCCATCAAAAAATCGCAGGTTGCGAAAGGGGGGATTGCCGTTACCGGCGGCACAGGCTCTTCCAGATAGTTGATCTGACGTAGCCCCGCCAGACTTTCCGGGACGGGAACCGGCTGCGTCCCGGCGTTAAACACCCGGACGACGGTGCCCTTCGACCGTTGCGCATGGGGCAGGGCAGAAAGGACTAGCGGCTCCGGCAGGGTCAATAATGAGAATTGTGCCGGAAGCTGATGCTCGGGCAGACGCAACGCAAAGCGTTCAAGGCGGTGATCGAGCGTATGTAGCGTTTGCCGCTGATAGGTGAAAGGCTGTCCCGCAGCCTGGTTTTCCAGCTGGCGAAGCGTGAGATGGTCGGCGTTGTCGGCCAGCGCGACGGTAAATGAAAAGTGCAGCGGTTTCAGTAACTGGGCGTCGGGGGTCTCAACCACCGTATTATTAATGCCGGACGCACGTCCCGGTCGCCAGTCGAGATCGTTGCGCCCGAGCACGCCCGTCGCTTTAAACAACGTCAGGGCAATCGTCGCGGGTTCGCTGCCGATAATCTGAAATTCCTTCATACCACGACTATTCACCACCAGCGCTTTGCCCGCTTCCGCGACAGCAATAATGCCTTCGGTGGTTTCGATATCCACGGGCATCTCGCGATAGCGCTCCTGCCAGTTTTCACTCTCACACCCCGTATCGCGCTGGATTATCGCGAAGGGCTGGGAGGCGATAGCATGACGGGTGCGAATATCGCTGCCGATCAGTAAACGTAGCCGGTGATCGCAGTGGCTGTTTTCCAGCGAAGCCTCGACGTACAGGTTCGGATCGTCTTCGCGTAATGTGCACTCCAGACGAATGGATAACGGCGTTCGGGCAGTATCCTGGCGTCCGGCGAGATCTGGCGGAAGAAACAGGGTGGCTTCAACGATCAGCTTTTCTACAAGCGGCGTTTTCAGGCAGCCGACGAGCGTGAAATGGTCGCATCGCGTCGGGGTATCGCCCGCAAGCGGTGAGAAATCGTAGCTGTCGCCCGCATCCGCACAGTCTTCAAGGGTAAAGAACGAGGGGATGCATCTGCCGCTGCGTTTGTCGTGCAGGGTTAGCGTTCCGTCGTCCAGCGTTAATCGATACTGTGCATTCTCTATCTCGCTGCCCGTTGTCTGTTGAGGCTGCCGGAAAGGCGCCGGGTCATCTTCAACGTTAACGCTGAGATAGCCGACCGGCGGCAGAACCGGTGTTTTCACAGCAACGTGCCAGCGGTAATAAGGGGGAAGGGGCGTTTCACACTCGCCTTCGGCGTTAAGGGAGATCGCCGTTCCGCCGGGCAACACGTCTCTTTTCAGGACGTCGAAGGGGATGGCCTGCCCCTGATACATCAGGGCGATATTTTCAGCGCGGCTATAGAGAGTGGTTTTCACCACGCGCTGCGTTTGCGTGCCCAGCGGGTTAAAAATCAGCAGATCGCCTTCCCGAGCGCAGGCGGCGGCCAGGGTTTTCACCACCAGATTCCACAGGCTGTGGCACAGCTGTTCGGTTTGCTCCAGTCGATGCAGAATATCGCGGTTGGTGGCATCGCTGTTACAGCCGCCGATGGAGTCATGAGCATGGCTTCGCAACAGCTTCTTCCAGAGCGTATCGACCACCGAGAGGTTGACCGGCAGCCCCTGATGACGCGCCATGGCGATTGTCGGCTCCAGCTGCCGCAGGATGAACTGCTCAACTGCATCATTTTTCTTTTTAATGTCGTAGCGCACGGAGCCGATCGTTTTATGGATGCGGGTGTAGCGCGGCGATTTCAGCTCTCCTTCCCAGAATTCAAACTGCTCACGCTGCGCGCGCAGAATGTCGACGTAGCGCTCCAGCGAACTGATGACGTACCGGTCCTCATCCGGGGAGCGTGCGCTGGCGACCTGCAGGATTTTCGGCAGCGCCGGGTCGATGCTGACCTGATCGCCGCCGCAGGGCAGCAGCAGGTCATTTATTCCGGCCCGCGAGCGCAGGAGATTGACCATCGGGAAGATTTTTCCCTGCAAATGGCTCGCGTCTGAAGAGATGTTTTTAGCCGCGCCATAACCGAGCGCCATCGCGCAGGCGATAACGGTCGCCCCTGACGGCGCGCGCCAGAGGAACTGGCTGCTTTTCGCCTGTCTGTCGTGATCGATGCCGCGCCAGAAGACGATGTTGTCGATATTGCAGCCCTGCAAAATTGTGGGCATCTGCGCATTGTGGCCGAAGGTATCCGGAAGATACCCAACCTGCATGGCGTGCCCCAGCTTACGGGCAGAGAAGATGCCGTATTTGAGGTTGCGGATAATGGATTCGCCATGCACGTTGTAGGTGTCCGTCTGGGTATACCACGGCCCCACAAAAATCCTTTTCTCTCTGACCAGCGTCTCCAGCCTGGTGCGATACTCGGGATTGATGGCGAGAAAGTCTTCTACCACCGCCATCTGTCCGTCAAGGTGATAGCAGCTGTAAGCCGGGTCCTGCTCCAGCGTGTCGATGACGTCCGCAAAGTTATATGATGCCAGCACCATGCTGTCCTGACGGGTGAAATACCACTCCTGATCCCAGTGCGTATGGGCAATGACGTGGATCTGATTCATGACCTTCCCCTTAGCTGGCGTTCTTTGGGCTGACGTAAAGCACGCCCAGGGCGCAAATCAGTGCGCCAATAAAGACGCTCGCCAGGTAGCCCGCCACGTTGGTTGCCAGCGGCCAGCCCCAGATGGCCGGCAGCGGCAGCGTCTGCTTCACGCCGAGTGCAATGGCGACCAGCGCGCCGGCGACGGCACCGGTCATGAACACCGGGATCAGACGTGGGTTTTTCAGGATGAACGGGATCGCGCCTTCGGAGATCCCAATCACGCCCAACAGCAACGAGGTGCTGCCAACGGTTTTCTCTTCCCGGCTAAAAACATCCGGTAGTCCAAAGCGGCCGTTGAGGAACGCGGCAAAGCCGACGCCAATAGAGGGGATCACGATGGAGAGTTCGCGGGCGGTGAGATCAAACGTTTCGCTCATGCCATTCAGGCCGAGCGCGACTGAGCCTGCCGCCTTGTTGACCGGGCCGCCCAGGTCGAACGCGGTGCCTGCGGCGATCATCGCGGAATAGAATCCGCGCCCGGTGTCACCTGCCGAGGTAAAAAAGACCACCATCAGCTGGTTAAGCGAGCCGAAAATCGGGTTAATCAAATATTCCATGACCATCACCAGCGTAATGCCGGTGATCAGTGGGACGACCAGCATGGTCTTGATGGTGGTGAGCTGCTGGCGGACGTGAATGGAATCATTCAGCCAGCGCACCAGATAGCCCACAAAAAAGCCAATGCCGATCGCGCCGAAAAAGCCGGACGGCATGAAGCCTTCGATATCAAAGAAGCGCTTGTAGACCTCGTCTGACATGATGCCGCCGATAAGTCCGGGGATCAGCGCCGGTTTGCCGGCAATGGAAAACGCCAGATACATGGCGAAAACCGGATACATGAACTTAATGGTCATAAAGCCCACTTTATCCAGCACGCTGAACGGCGAATGGTCGATGTTAATAAACTGGCCGGTAATTTTGGCCGTTGCCATCATCAGCCCGCCCATGACCACCACCGGCAGCATATAGCTGATGGCCGCCATGATATGGCCGATAAAAATCTGGTAAGCCGAAGGCTGGAGTTCGTCTTCATGTACGACAGTTGTGACGTTTTTTTTCATGGCAAGCGCCTGACGCAGATAGCGATCGGTATGCTTGATCAGCTCTTGCGTGCGGGTCTGAAGGTGGGGAATGTTTTCAAAGCGCTCGGCATCCTGAATGGGGACGTCGGTTGCCAGAATAATGGCCGTGGCGGAGGCAATATCCTGCTTCGTTAAGCGGTTTTTAACGCCGTCGCTGCCCTGCGTTTCGACCTTAACCTCAATATTGTGCTCTTTAGCCCATGCAATAATTTTATTCGCCGCCATAAAGGTATGTGCAATGCCCGTCGGGCACGCCGTTACCGCGACAACTTTCTGTTTCGTCATTGTCATAATTCCCTGGATGTGAAAACAGGGAAAGTATAAAGAGAACCTAAAACAGTTTTTAACGTTTGCTAATACTAATTACGTATCGCGATACGCGTAAATGCAATGTGTGAAGCGCCTTCCAGAGACTATTTCTCTGTTGTGTTAATATCATGCCGGGATTAAACAGGGTGTAATATATGAATTCATTCCAGGGAAGTGAACGCTTGATATTTGAATACATTCAGCATCACGCGTGTAATATTTCTAATATTTCGGCAAAAGAGATTGCCCGTGATACCTTTACAACGACAACATCCGTTAATCGTGTGTGTAAAAAAATGGGGTATAAAAGCTATACCGAGCTTCGGTATCGTTTTTTACGCGATCATTTTACCCCGGCGCCTGCAGTGCCCGACGCGGGTCCGCAGGCGGACGACATTGTGGCGGAGGTGTCCAGGCTGCTCATCCATTCCAGCCATATCTATCTGTACGCACGCGGCGCCTCGCTTACCAGCCTCAACTACCTGTCGCGCTTTTTATCGCTGGCGAGCCTGCCGCATCTTATTTTGAATGACATGCACCAGCTGACACGGGTATCGAAGGGGACGCTGGTGCTGATCAGCAAATCCGGGGAGACACAGTCGCTGATAGAAATGGCGCGAAACGCGCTGCGCAAGGGCTTAAAGATTATTGCAATTACCCGTCAGGGGGCGACGCTGGCGTCGATCTCAACGCTATGCTGGCCGTTATCGATCGACATTAATGCGGTATCGCTGTATCAGCGGGAGGGCCAGCTTGAACTGTTAAGCGCCGTGGACCGTATCGGCTGCAGGCTGCTGCAGCACGATACGGTGTAGTCAGGCCGTCAGAGCTGCTTCACTATCCCCAGACGTACGGCATAATCATTTTCATGGTTGCCGTCATTGTTGATATAGGTTTTATCCAGTGACACCAGCTCGACGTAAGGCGTCCAGCCATCGTCGAGCTGGTAGTTGAACGCAACGGTATGCTCCCAGTAGGTATCATCCCCGGTTCCCTGATCGACATTATCCTGCCAGCGGAAGCGCGGGTTGTAGGACATACCGAATTTGCCAATGTTGTACGCGAACCAAATGTCGAACTGGTGTGACTGACGTCGGGTATAGCCGCTGCCGTCGAGTTCTTTGTCGCTGTGCGCGTCATTGATGGTGTTATAACGGTAACGGGCAGAGAGGTTCAGACCGTTATCGAACGCTTTCCAGCCCTGAATGAAGGGGCGATAGTGGGTATTACTGGGGGTGAAAACCGTCACCATGCCAGGCGCAACGGCAAAGCCATTGCCCAGATTGAAGCGCCAGCGCGTTTCAATCTCCTGTGCCGCCTCCGTTAATCCTTTGTCATCGGGATTATTTCGGTCGGTATCACCAAAAAAGGTGTCGTTATGGTTTTGTGCGGCTTCAACGGAGAAGTAAAAACCGTTATCCGCCTGATGCATAACCTTAATACGAGAATCATTTACGTCAGAGCGCGTATTATGGCCAAAGCGAAGGTCGACGGACGTATTTCCGCACCATCCCTGTGTGCTCAATAATAATGCGCTAATACACGTTACTTTAATAATTGTCTTTTTCATCATGTCCTGCCGAGGTTATTTAATTGGCAGGGCTATTTTTATTTTCGGTACGCCGTGATGTAAAAGTTATCGTCGTACATTTAACGTATCGCTAAACATAAAAAAGGAGATACAGCATGCTGTATCTCCTGACGTTTATTCCTGCACCCACCAGATGGCTTCAAACGGGCGCAGTTGCAGCGTATCGGGACGAGAGGGGACGTCCTCATAGTTGCTGAGTGCGACCTGCCATGCGCCCTGTACCGGGTCCGGCTGCCACTGCTGGCGCTCTCGGCTCAGGTTTGCCACCACCATCAGCGTCTGGCCCTGCCACTGGCGGCGATAGCACCACAGGGAAGTGTGTTCCGGCAGCAGATCGTCATAATCTCCCCACGTCAGCACCGGGAGGGTCTTGCGCAGACGAATCAGCGACTGATAGGTGTAGAACACTGAATCCGGGTCGTCCAGCGCCGTACGGGCATTCACGGTTTCATAGTTATCGCAGACCCCAATCCACGGCTCGCCCTCGGTAAAGCCCGCATTGTGCGACGCGTCCCACTGCATTGGGGTTCGCCCGTTATCGCGGGATTTACTCGCCAGAATCGCCAGTAATTCATCCGGCTCACGGCCATTGGCCCGCAGTTCGGCGAACATGTTCAGGCTTTCCACGTCGCGGTAGTCGGTGATGCGGCTGAAGTGCGGGTTGGTCATGCCCAGCTCTTCACCCTGATAGATGTACGGCGTGCCCTGCATGCCGTGCAGCACCATGCCGAGCATCTTTGCAGCGTGAACACGGTGTTCCCCTTCGTCGCCAAAGCGCGACACGATGCGCGGCTGGTCGTGGTTACACCAGAACAGCGCGTTCCAGGCTTTGTTGTGCATCCCCTGCTGCCAATGGCGGAAAAGGGTTTTCAGCGCCACAAAGTCCGGCTTTGCCTTCGTCCACTTTTCGCCGCCGGGGTAGTCCACCTTCAGGTGGTGGAAGTTAAAGGTCATCGACAGCTCGCGCCCGTCGAGCGACGCGTACTGCTGGCAGTTCTCCAGCGAGGTTGACGACATCTCGCCCACCGTCATCAGGTTGCGCGGGGTGAAGACGTCGCGGCTCATCTCCTGGAGATATTCGTGGATGCGCGGGCCGTCAGTGTAGAAGCGGCGACCGTCGCCAATGGTGTCGTCCGGGAAATCCTGATCTTTAGAGATGAGGTTAATCACGTCCAGACGCAAGCCGTCCACGCCGCGATCGGCCCAGAACTCGCATACCTTTTTCAGCTCGGCGCGCACCGCCGGGTTTTCCCAGTTGAGATCCGCCTGCTCGGGCGCGAAAAGGTGAAGATAATACTGCTCGCTCTCGGCGTGCCAGCGCCAGGCGTTGCCGCCAAACTTGGAGCGCCAGTTGTTGGGGAGCTGCTCCGGCGTGCCGTCGCGCCAGATGTAGAACTGGCGGTACGGGCTCGCTTTGTTCAGCGACTCGCGGAACCAGGCGTGCTGCGTGGAGGTATGGTTAAACACCATATCCAGCACGATGCGAATGCCGCGTTCGTGCGCTTCGGCAACCAGCTCGTCAAAGTCATCCAGCGTGCCGAAGGACGGGTCGATGGCGGTGTAATTCGCCACGTCGTAGCCGTTATCCACCTGCGGGGAAATATAAAACGGCGTCAGCCAGATGGCGTCGATGCCGAGGGTTTTCAGGTAATCCAGCCGCTGCGTCACGCCGCGCAGATCGCCGGTGCCGCTGCCGGTGGTGTCCTGAAAACTCTTTGGGTAAATCTGGTAGATGACGCCGTTCTGCCACCAGTGAGGAAGGGTATTCATAGTGCGTTCCTGCAAATGCGAAGGGGCGCAACTGCGCCCCGAAAGATGAAGTTAAACAATCTGCAGCGTGCCCTGACGGAACTTACGCTGGTAAACCACGGTGGTGAGCGCCATGGGGACGATAATCGCCACCGCCATTGCCAGGGCAAACACCTGCCAGAAAGTAGGCTGGATGGAGAGGATGCCCGGCAGGCCGCCGACGCCAATCCCGTTCGCCATCACGCCGTTCAGGCCGCACAGCAGGCCCGCCAGGCCGGAGCCGATCATCGCGCAGAGCATCGGGAAGCGATACTTCAGGTTGATGCCGTACATCGCCGGTTCGGTGACGCCGAGATAGGCGGAGATGGCCGCCGGAACGGAGATCTCACGCTCGTTGTGCTTACGGCTAATGATAATGATGCCGGTCACCGCAGAGGCCTGCGCAATGTTAGAGAGGGCGATAATCGGCCAGACCGGGGTACCGCCGAGGCTCTGGATCATCTGCATATCGATGGCCAGCGTGGTCTGGTGCACGCCGGTGATCACCAGCGGGGCATACAGGAAGCCAAACAGCGCGGCACCGATTGGCGCGAAGCTGCCGGTCATCAGATGACGCACCGCGAAGGCCACGCCGTCGCCGATCATGCGGCCAAACGGACCGATAAAAGCGTGCGCCAGGAAGACGGCCAGGATCAGCGAGCAGACCGGCACTACCACCAGGTAGAGGTAATCCGGCACGATGCGCTTCAGTCTCGTCTCAATAAAGCCCAGCGCCAGACCCGCCAGCAGGGCCGGAATGACCTGCGCCTGATAGCCCACCTTGGCGATGGTAAACAGGCCGAAGTTCCATACCTCAGGCACCTGCTGACCAAGTAAGTAAGCGTTCATTAACTGCGGAGAGACCAGCGTGACGCCCAGTACGATACCGAGAATTGGCGTACCGCCCATCTTGCGTACCGCGGACCAGCAAATTCCCACCGGCAGATAGAAGAAAATCGCCTCGCCAATCAGCCACAGGAAGTCATAGATGCTTTGCAGCGCCGGGTACATCTGCGCCAGGGTTTTACCGTCGCTCATTGGCACATCGCCGATGACGTTACGGAAGCCCAAAATTAAGCCCCCGCTGATCAGCGCCGGCAGCAGCGGGAAGAAGATTTCTGCAAAGTGGGAAATCAGCTGCTCGTGCCACTTCATATTCTGGCGCGCCGCCTTCTTCGCCTGCTCTTTATCGGCAGAAGAGTGTCCGGTGGTCGCCAGCAGAGCCTGATAGTAATCGCCCACTTCGGTACCAATCACCACCTGGAACTGTCCGGCGTTGGTGAAGCAGCCTTTCACCATGGAAAGCTCTTCAATCGCCTTCGGGTTGGCCTTGGCCGGATCGTTCAGCACGAAGCGCAGGCGGGTAATGCAATGGCTGACGGTGGCGATGTTCTCGCGGCCGCCGACCAGGACGATCAGCCGATCGATATCTGCTTGTTTGACTTTACTCATCATGAAACCTCATGACAGATGTTGAGGGGGGTAATGATCTGAGCGCAAGCCTACTCCTTCAGCGTGACGGCGAAAATGGGAACGTTCCCGAAATCGGGCGAAGATCACAATAAACGATTCAGGGGGGTTATGAGAGACGGGCAGGAATAACGATCTGGCGCGGCTCGCTCCGCCCGTTGATCTGTTCGATCAGCTGCGCGGCGGCCTGTCTGCCGGACTCGGCGTAGCCCGGATCGACGGTGATAATTTCAGGGTGCAGGAACTTCATCAGCGGCGTGCTGCCGACGCTCGCCACCTGCAGGTTATCAATGCGCTGCTCCTGCAGATACTTGCTGGCACCCAGCGCAAGGGTGTCCGTGGCGCACACCAGCGCGGTGGTCTGCGGCGTCAGGACGCTGGCGACCTGCTCGTAGCCCTGCTTCATGCCCAGCCCCGGCAGGGAGGCCACGGCAGGGAGATTGTGCTTTTTGCAAAAGGCCAGATAGGCCTCGTGGCGGCGCTTGCCGGTGGTAACGTCCGCGTGCGGCACGCCCAGATAGCTGATGTGGCGGTGGCCTTCTTCGTACAGGCGCTGCATCAGGGTGATAATCGCCCCCTCATCGTCATAACAGACGGAGGCAAAATCGTGGGCATCGCGCGCCAGCAGCACCAGCGACGGCTGCCAGTGTTTCAGCATCTCCTCGTCAATGCCGGTAAAACCAAACAGCACCACGCCGTCAATGTTACGGCGCTGGAGCATGCCGAGATGTTCTTCCACCAGCTGTGGCGAGAACTGGCTCTCCATCATGATCGGATCATAGCCCTGCTCGTAGAAGGCAGGCAGCATGGTCTGAACGGCGAGGTTTTCGGAGAGGGAATCCAGACGCGAAACGATGATCGCCACCACTTTATCGCTCTGCCCGCGCATGGCGCGCGCGGAGCGGGAAGGGGAAAAACCGTGCTGATTCATGACCGCCTCAACGCGCTCGCGGGTGCGTTCGCTGACGCCGCTTTCGTTGTTCAGCACGCGTGAGACGGTTGATTTCCCCACGCCGCTTAAACGCGCGATGTCTTTAATCGTAAGGCGGTTCTGCATGCTGTTTTCCCTGTAACAACGACAAAATGGTCAATTGAGCCTAATGCTATAGCGCGATTTCGCTATGGGCAAAGTCTGGTTTACGTACTGTTTATTTGCAGGCGCGTATAATACCGCCCGAATCGTCACAAAGGGTACGCTTAAATCTTTATACTGCGCGGCGACACCCTGTTTTTTTACTTACCGGAGGCTTTATGGATCCCGATCCCACACCTCTCCTGAACGGGAGAATTTGTTCTTTCCGGTAAGCCAGCTTTTGCTGTCTCACCGGTAATGTGAGGCAGCAACGTCCCAAACGTTCCTGCTTGAAAAATTGAGTGCCTGACAGGTACGGCTTTGCCACGCCTGAAGGGAATGCTGCGTCCGCCTGGCGGATGCGGAGGAATGTCTATGTTTAAAAATATCACCCGGCAGCTGCAGGCGCTGCTGAGCCGCCATCTGCCACACCGTCTTGTTCAGCGCGACCCGCTGCCCAATGCCAAAAACATGGCGGGAGCGGCGATCCCGGCGTCCCTGACCGAACGCTGCCTGAACGTGGCGGCGATGGATGAAAACGAAGTCTGGCGCGCCTTTGGCGGCCATCCGGAAGGGCTGAACGCGGCAGAAGTGGAAAAAATCCGCGCCGTGCACGGCGATAACCAGATCCCGGCGCAGAAGCCCTCTCCGTGGTGGGTGCACCTGTGGCTCTGCTACCGCAACCCGTTCAACCTGCTGCTGACCGTGCTCGGCATCATCTCTTACGCGACGGAAGATCTCTTTGCCGCGGGCGTGATTGCCCTGATGGTGGGTATCTCCACGCTGCTGAACTTCATTCAGGAAGCCCGCTCCACCAAAGCGGCGGACGCCCTGAAGGCGATGGTCAGCAACACCTCGACCGTCTCGCGCGTGATTAACGACCTCGGCGAAAACGCCTGGGTTGAGCTGCCTATTGACCAGCTGGTGCCGGGCGATCTGGTGAAGCTGGCGGCGGGAGACATGATCCCGGCGGATTTACGCATCATCCAGGCGCGCGATTTGTTCGTGGCGCAGGCCTCCCTGACCGGGGAGTCCCTGCCCGTTGAGAAGGTATCGCGCAGCCGCGACCCGCAGCAGATGAACCCGCTCGAGTGCGACACCCTGTGCTTTATGGGCACCACGGTGGTCAGCGGCACGGCGCAGGCAATTGTCACCGCCACCGGCGGCAATACCTGGTTTGGACAGCTTGCCGGGCGCGTCAGCGAGCAGGAGAGCGAGCCGAACGCGTTCCAGAAAGGGATTGGCCGCGTCAGCATGCTGCTGATCCGCTTTATGATGGTCATGACGCCGATTGTCCTGCTGATCAACGGGTACACCAAAGGCGACTGGTGGGAGGCGGCGCTGTTTGCGCTCTCCGTGGCCGTCGGCCTGACGCCGGAAATGCTGCCGATGATCGTTACCTCCACGCTGGCGCGCGGGGCGGTCAAACTCTCTAAACAAAAGGTGATCGTCAAACACCTCGACGCCATCCAGAACTTTGGCGCGATGGACATTCTCTGCACCGATAAAACCGGCACCCTGACGCAGGATAAAATCGTGCTGGAGAACCACACCGACATCGCCGGTAAAACCAGCGAGCGCGTGCTCCACAGCGCGTGGCTGAACAGCCACTACCAGACCGGGCTGAAAAACCTGCTCGACGTGGCGGTGCTGGAAGGCGTGGACGAGGAGGCCGCCCGTACGCTCTCCGGCCGCTGGCAGAAGGTGGACGAAATCCCGTTCGACTTCGAGCGCCGCCGCATGTCGGTGGTGGTCAGCGAGCAGCCGGACGTGCACCAGCTGATCTGCAAAGGCGCGCTGCAGGAGATCCTGAACGTCTCCACGCAGGTGCGCCATAACGGGGAGATCGTGCCGCTGGACGACACCATGCTGCGCCGCATCAAGCGCGTCACCGACAACCTGAACCGTCAGGGGCTGCGCGTGGTGGCGGTGGCGAGCAAATTCCTGCCCGCGCGGGAGGGGGACTATCAGCGTATCGACGAATCCGATTTGATCCTCGAGGGTTACATCGCATTCCTCGATCCGCCGAAAGAGACCACCGCACCGGCGCTGAAGGCGCTGAAGGCGAGCGGCATCACCGTCAAAATTCTCACCGGTGACAGCGAGCTGGTGGCGGCCAAAGTGTGTCACGAAGTGGGGCTGGACGCGGGCGACGTGGTGGTGGGGAGCGACATTGAGCACCTCACCGACGACGAACTGGCGCAGCTTGCCCAGCGCACGACGCTGTTTGCCCGCCTGACGCCGATGCACAAAGAGCGCATTGTGACGCTGCTGCGTCGTGAAGGGCACGTGGTGGGCTTTATGGGCGACGGCATCAACGATGCGCCCGCGCTGCGTGCGGCGGACATTGGCATCTCCGTGGACGGCGCTGTGGATATCGCCCGTGAAGCGGCGGATATCATCCTGCTGGAAAAGAGCCTGATGGTGCTGGAGGAGGGCGTCATCGAAGGGCGTCGCACCTTCGCCAACATGCTCAAATACATCAAAATGACCGCCAGCTCCAACTTCGGTAACGTCTTCAGCGTGCTGGTGGCGAGCGCGTTTCTGCCGTTCCTGCCGATGCTGCCGCTGCACCTGCTGATCCAGAACCTGATGTACGATGTCTCTCAGGTAGCGATCCCGTTTGATAACGTGGACGACGAGCAAATCCAGAAGCCGCAGCGCTGGAACCCCGCCGATCTGGGCCGCTTCATGCTGTTCTTTGGGCCGATCAGCTCCATCTTCGACATTCTGACCTTCTGCCTGATGTGGTTTGTGTTCCACGCCAACACCCCGGAACACCAGACGCTGTTCCAGTCCGGCTGGTTCGTGGTAGGTCTGCTGTCCCAGACGCTGATTGTGCATATGATCCGCACCCGCCGCATTCCGTTCATTCAGAGCCGCGCCGCGTGGCCGCTGATTGTAATGACGGGCATTGTGATGGCGCTGGGTATCGCGCTGCCGTTCTCCCCGCTGGCAAGCTACCTGCAGCTGCAGGCGCTGCCGCTGAGCTACTTCCCATGGTTGGTGGCGATCCTCGCGGGTTATATGGTGCTGACCCAGATGGTGAAAGGGTTCTATGCGCGTCGATATGGGTGGCAGTAAGCTCATTTTGCCACAATCCAGACGTAGGCCGGGTAAGGCAAAGCCGCCACCCGGCATCTGGCTTTCCTCCCAAATTCAACAACCTGTGATCTCCGTCGGCGCATTCGCTTGACGACAATTTGTACGCATGTTAACAGAATGTTTTGCCTGTATTTGGCCCGTCAGATAAGGAACATTCATGTTACGGTACAGTCTCTTAACCGCCGGGCTTATGCTCGGCGCCTCCGCTTTTGCCGCGCCGGCAGGCGACCTTCCCCTGATGCCCTGGCCTGCGAAGGTTGAACGCCCGACGACTCAGGGTGCGCTGGTGCTTAACAATCAACTCTCCGTGAGCGTCAGCGGCGACGATCTGGGGGACGCGGTCAACCGCCTGCGCCAGCGCATTGCGCTGCAAACCGGCTGGACGCTACAGCCACAGGCCGAAAAACCTGACAAGCCGACCATCCGTATCGCCATCGCTAAAAAGGTGAAGCCGCAGCCGCTGCCGGACAGCGATGAGAGCTACAAACTCATAGTGGATGCCAACGGCGTGAACATCTCCGCTAACACCCGCTTTGGCGCATTGCGCGCAATGGAAACCTTGCTCCAGCTGATGCAGAACGGTGCCGAAAACACTTCGATTCCGTGGGTTACCATCGAAGATTCACCGCGCTTCCCGTGGCGCGGGCTGCTGCTCGATTCGGCGCGCCATTTCATCCCGTTACCCGATATCAAGCGTCAGATCGACGGCATGGCTGCGGCTAAGCTCAACGTCCTGCACTGGCATCTGACTGACGATCAGGGCTGGCGCTTTACCTCGAAGCGTTATCCAAAATTAACCCAGCTTGCCAGCGACGGGCTGTTCTACACCCCTGAGCAGATGCGCGAGATTGTGCGTTACGCTGCCGAACGCGGCATACGCGTGGTGCCGGAAATCGATATGCCGGGCCACGCCTCAGCGATTGCCGTCGCCTATCCAGAACTGATGAGCGCGCCGGGGCCGTACGCTATGGAGCGCCACTGGGGCGTACTAAAGCCTGTGCTGGATCCCACCAAAGAGGCGGCCTACACCTTTGCCGACGCGATGGTCAGCGAACTGGCGGCGATCTTCCCCGATCCGTATCTGCATATTGGCGGCGATGAGGTGGACGACAGCCAGTGGAAGGCAAACGCGGCGATCCAGAGATTTATGCGCGACAATAAACTGGCGGATAGCCACGCGCTGCAGGCGTATTTCAACCGCAAGCTGGAGACGATCCTTGAGAAGCACCACCGGCAGATGGTCGGCTGGGACGAGATCTACCATCCCGATCTGCCGAAAAGCATTCTGATCCAGTCCTGGCAGGGACAGGACGCGCTGGGGCAGGTGGCGCAGAATGGCTATAAGGGCATTCTCTCAACCGGCTTCTACCTCGACCAGCCCCAGTCCACCGCCTATCACTACCGCAACGAAATCGTGCCGCAGGGGCTGAATGGCGTGGACGTGATAGCGGACACCGACAGCGTCCAGAGCTGGGCTTTCTCCATGCCGCGCCTGAAGGGCAAGCCGGTGGAAGGCAGCTTTACGCTGGTGAAAGGCGACGCCGGCTGGCGCGGTTTTATTGATTTTGCCGGGAAATCGCGTCGGGCGGTGAATAACATTCAGTGGCGCGACGACAACCAGGTGACCTTTACCGTCGACACCTGGATGGGTGAAACGCGCCCGGTGGTCAACGTTGATAACGACAAACTCACCGGCTATTTCCTGGTGGGAAACACCCGCTACCCGATTAGCGGCGCGCGTCTGGACGACGTGCCGAAAGGTACCCCTCCGGTCGTGCCGGACGTGGCGAATCAGGCCAACCTGCTCGGCGGCGAAGCCGCGCTGTGGGCGGAAAACGTGGTCGCGCCGGTGCTGGACATTCGCCTGTGGCCACGCGCCTTTGCGGTGGCGGAGCGGCTGTGGTCCGCGCAGGACGTCAACGACGTCGATAACATGTATACCCGCCTGCAGGCGATGGACAGCTGGTCCACGGTGTCGGTTGGGCTACAGCAGCACACCCAGCAGTTGGTACAGTTTACGCGGCTGGCAAATAATGCGGATACCCTGCCGCTGCAAATCCTCGCTCAGGCGCTCGAGCCGGCCCAGTATTACACCCGCCAGCACCTGAAGTTCCAGGCCGGAAACTACCATCAGTTTGAGCCGCTTAACAGACTTGCAGATGCGTTGAACGCCGAAAGCGCCACCGTGCGTCAGATGCACAAGTGGGCGGACCGCCTGGTGAGCGACGCGGAAGACACGGAGAGCGCCGAGGCGCTGCGCCACGTCTTTAACCGCTGGCAGAACAACACCAGCGACGTGCTGGCCTTGAGCGAAAACAGCTATCAGCTGAAGGCCATTAAGCCGGTCATTCTGGAGGTGGATAAGCTGGCCTCGATTGGCCTGAGGCTGACGGATCTGGTGGCGCGTCAGGGGACGCTGGACGACAAAGAGATCGCGTCGATCCAGAGCGAGCTGGAGAGCGCGGCGAAGGTGCAGGATGAGGTGGTGATTGCGGCGGTCTATCCGCTGGAGACGCTGCTACGCGCCACGCGAAATCAGTAACACACATGCCCGGTGGCGCTGCGCTTACCGGGCCTACGTGGTGTAGGCCCGGCAAACGAAGTGCCGCCGGGCATAAAGGCCACTCAGTTCTTCAGAACCCACGCCTCTTTCCAGTGTGCGCCAACGCCTGGCTCATACTGGTTTGCGGTTGGGCTGTACTGCACGCAGAAGCCGCTGTACGGGAAAGGCTTACATTCGTAGGTCTTACCGTCTTTAGGCTGAAGCACCACGGTACCAGCCTTGTACGACGCGATATTGTCCGGGAAGGTAAAGTCGTGGTGGCCGGTGCTATCCGCAGCGGCATCGCCTTCCAGCATCAGGTTCAGGACGTCCTGCGCGAACAGGGTGCCGTCTTTATTGGTCGCGTAGTATTTCAGCATGTGGTGACCGGCGGTCACGTCGGTCAGGGTCATGGTGACGTCCTGATTGCTGTTGTTCATGTCCTGCTTCAGGTAGCCTTTTTCCGCACCGTGGTGGTTCATCACGTGTGCTTCAAAATTCACGTCACCCTGCGTATTCACGTGGAAGGTCACGGTCGCGTTGCCATGTTCGATTTTGCTGTATTGCAGATCGGTAACGGCAATGGTTTCGCTCACCTGCGCTTTCTGCTCTTTATAAGAGATAGCAACGGACTGCAGCGTGCTGCCGTCTTTCACGAATACGCTGTTGGCGCCGTGAACCGGGCTGATGTCACCGGCTTCATCCTTCACACCGACGCGCACGTCGTGCTGCGCGGTGTTGATCTTCTGCGCCAGATCGTAGGACCACTGGTTAGCGTCGCCTTGTTCAGCAGAGCCGATGGTCATCTCGGTGCGCATGGCGGTCACTTCGCCGTGGGCGTCGAAGAAGCGTGCGATAACTTTATCGCCCACGTTCAGGTTATTACCGGCAATCTGGCCGCTCAGGGTTTTGCTCCACTCGGACACAACCGCAGGCGTTTCGTCCGGGGTAACGTTGCCGCCATTCCCGAAATCAACGTCGATAGCCTGATAGAAGCTGTTTGTGGTATCTGCAATTTCCCATACGCCGTAAATTACCTGATAGCCTGTGCGTTCAGGAACATTACAGGTCATGGATTTAGTTACGGCTGGCGCCTGGCTATTTCCGTTAATTGTACAGAACGGGGTTAATTCAAACTGATCGCGGGTTAGCGGCTTATTTGGGTCCCAGTTTTGTTTGGTAATGTAATAACGCCAGTTGGTGGTTTTGTGCGGCGCAGTATGGTGCCAGACAAATTCATGCGGGCCCGCGGTCATCGGGTTTTTAGTCCACGCATTCAGGCTCTGCTTATCCAGCTGAGAATATTGAGAGATACCCGCGCTGGCGAGGTGTCCGTCTGCTGGCTCTGCCCCGGTCGGGAAGCCGGAGGTTTTCTCTACGCTCTGCGGTTCATACTGTACGGAGCCGCAATCAATATTTTGACCCAGCTTACACATATAGGCGCGGCTGGCAGGAGATTCAATATATCCGTGAGCAAATGCCGAAGACGCAACGGTCACTGTTGCGAGGGCAAGTGCAATTTTTGAAAGTTTCATTACTCATCCATTATTAGAGAATATTACTAGGCGAGGGAGAGTCTAATAATGGATCTGGCTCTGTGTCATTTTACCCGGAGAGTAAAAATAACCGAAATAAAAAAGGCAGCCCGAGCTGCCTTCTGTTTATTGAAATGTATTAACGACGTACGGCGATCGCTTCAATTTCAATTTTCACGTCTTTTGGCAGACGCGCCACTTCCACGCAGGAGCGCGCCGGGAAGGTGGCGTTGTGCTCGGTGAAGAACGCTTCATACGTAGCGTTAACGGTGGCGAAGTCGTTCAGATCTTTCACGAACACCGTCGTTTTGACGATATCACCCACTTTCAGGCCCGCAGATTCAACGATAGCCTGCACGTTTTCCAGCGACTGACGCGCCTGCGCCGCCACGTCGGCCGGTACTTCACCGGTTTTCGGGTTTACCGGGATCTGGCCAGAGGTGATGATCATGCTGCCCAGATCAACGCCCTGAACGTATGGGCCGATAGCCGCTGGTGCATTTTCCGTCGCGAGTACTTTGCTCATTTTTTCTCCAGAATTACAGCGTTAAGAATGTTCCCGGCCATTATAACAGCCGGGATTTCATTACCAACCTCAATTAGTTGGCCAGCACCACATAATGGGAAAACTCTTTTTCGCAGTATTTGCATTTGAGCGCGATGTCATTGGCGCGCTTTTTCACTGCAAAGCTGGACGAAACCGGCTCGGCGTGGCTGATGCAGTTGCTGTTCGGGCAGACCAGCACGCTTTCGATGCGCTCCGGCAGGCTCGGGCGGGATTTGCCCACCACGTCGTAATCGTCGATGCGGTTAACCGTGGCGTCCGGCGCGTACAGCGAGAGCTGGTTGACCTGCTCGTCGGTCAGGAAGGTGTTCTCGATCTTGATCAGATCTTTACGGCCCATTTCGCCGGACGGCAGGTTCAGGCCGATGGTAATGCGCTGGTCGGTTTCGGTCAGTTTGAACAGCGTCAGCAGCTTAAAGCCCACCTGCGCAGGGATGTGGTCAATCACGGTGCCACGCTTGATGGCTTCAACCTGGAGTTTGTTATCGTGTGTCATGGTCGTCTCCCCTTACAGAGCTAATTCGCGATTCAGAACCAGTGCCAGTAACGCCTGGCGGGCGAAGATGCCGTTCCCGGCCTGCTGGAAGTACCAGGCGTGCGGCGTTTTATCCACGTCGGTGGCAATCTCATCGATCCGCGGCAGCGGGTGCAGCACCTTCATGTTGTCGCGCGCGCCGTCGAGATCGCTGGCGCGCAGCACGAACTGCGCCTTCACGTTGGCGTATTCGGACGGATCCAGACGCTCTTTCTGCACGCGGGTCATATAGAGAATATCCACGTTGCCCACCACCTCTTCGATGCTGGCGTGCAGGCTCCACGTAATGCCTTTCTCGTCCAGCATGTCGAGGATGTACTGCGGCATCGCCAGCGCGTCCGGGGCGATGAAGAAGAAGCGGTTGCCGCTAAATTTCGCCAGCGCCTGGGTCAGGGAGTGGACGGTGCGGCCGTACTTCAGGTCGCCGACCATGGCGATGTTCAGGTTTTCAAGCGTGCCCTGGGTCTCCTGAATGGTGAACAGGTCCAGCAGGGTTTGCGTCGGATGCTGGTTGGCGCCGTCACCGGCGTTCAGCACCGGAATACCGCCAGAAAACTCGGTTGCCAGACGCGCCGCGCCCTCCTGCGGGTGGCGCATCACAATCGCGTCAACGTAGGTGCTGATCACTGAAATGGTATCCGCCAGGGTTTCGCCTTTTTTGCCCAGCGACGTGTTGCTGCTGTCCGAGAAGCCCACCACGCTCGCGCCCAGGCGGTGCATGGAGGTTTCAAAGGAGAGGCGGGTGCGCGTCGAGGCTTCAAAGAAACAGCTCGCGATCACCTTGTGCTTCAGCAGCTCTGGCTGCGGATTGGCCTTCAGTTTTGCCGCGGTTTCCAGAACCAGTTCCAGCTCTTCGCGGCTGAGGTCGTTTATGGAAATGATGTGTTTTTGATAAAGCGGATTCATGTTTATCTCCTGACGCCGGGCAAAAAAAAGCCCCTCAAATGAGGGGCTCTGGGAATAGGTTTAGCAACGGGAAGAAAAACGGCAGGCCAGCGTCTGATTTCAGACGCGGTAAGACGTTATGTCGTACACGCTTGACCATGCTTCCTCCCGGCAAATTGTCGGGCATTATACGCAGCTCGTTTTTGGGATCAAGCGATTTAATGCACGCTTTACTCAATGCAAACGGTTCTTTATGAATATTAATGCATTCTGAGTAAATAATTAATTTGCTTGTGCACCAGCGCGGTACGCTTCACCACCCGGGGCGCGACCCAGACGATACTGCTTCCCGCCACCACGCCTAAAATTTCCGGTAACTGGTGATAATCCAGAATACGCGCCACCGCGCGGCCATATCCGGCAACGGTATGAATAAGGATAAATTCGCTATTGTGCTCCACGCTCACCACCATTTCGGAGACGGTACGCGCGGCGTCGGGGGCAGGGCGCAGCTGGGGATTCAGCGAATAAATCTTTAGCCCTTTGGCATTGCGAATTTTTATGACGCCAAGCAGCTTGAGCAGACGTGAAACGGTGGACTGGCTGATGGTCTCAAAACCCCGCTCCTGCAAGTCGCGGCGGATCTCTTCCTGAGAGAGATAGCTCTTTTCCGCGATCAGACGCTGGCAGACCGTTAGCTGTAGTTGCTCTTTGGGAGAGTACTCTTCGTAATCCATCATAGTTCCCATATCAGTTCCCGAAATAACCGGTGGCACCGCACCGATCCGTAGGCCGGATGAGCGCAGCGCCATCCGGCAAATCACAACAACGCGCCCAGGCTTAACGCCACCATAATCACCACCGTCAAAATCCCCAGCAGCGGCGCGACCCATTTCAGATAACGCACGTAGGGCACGCGGGCGATAGCCAGCCCGCCCATCACGACGGCAGAGGTGGGGGTGATAAGGTTAACGATGCCGGACGCCGACTGGTAAGCCGTAACCACCAGGTCGCGGTTGACGTTAGCGAAATCGGCAAGGGGCGCCATGATCGGCATCGTCAGAACGGCCAGGCCGGACGAAGAAGGCACAAGAAACGACAGCACCACCTCCAGCCAGTACATCACGTTAATGAACGCCACCGTCGACAATCCGGTGACCATCCCCTCGGCGCTGTGCAAAATGGTGTGGGTAATCATGCCCTTATCCATAATCACTACGATACCGCGCGCGATGCCGATAATCAGCGCGACGCCCAGCAAATCTCGCGCGCCGTTGATAAAGGTTGAGGTCAGCTCCTCTTCGCTCATGCGGGCGATAAGCCCAACGATAATGGCGCTGGCGAGGAACACCGCCGAGATCTCCGCCATCCACCAGCCCAGCACCGCCACGCCGTAGATCATCACCGCGAAGGCGAGGGCGAAAATCACCAGGATGAGTTTGCGCACCGGGGTAAATTCCAGCGACTGCTCGCCCTTGTTGCCGAGGAAGTGGGCGAGGTTCTCCTCCTGTTTATCCGCCACGATCGACAGCGACGGATCTTTGCGCACCTTGCGGGCATAGCGCATCACCCACGCCACGCAGATGATCCAGCCGATGACCAGCAGCGCGATGCGCAGCATGATCCCATTGGTGAAGGGGATCCCGGCGGCGTTGGCGGCGATCACCGTCGCGAACGGGTTAATGGTGGACCCGAGCGTGCCGATCCCCGCCCCGAGCAGTACGGTGGACGCGGCAACCACCGGATCGAACCGCGCCGCCAGCATCACCGGCACCAGTAAGGTATAGAAGGGCAGCGACTCTTCGGCCATGCCGTAAATCGTGCCGCCTGCGGCAAACAGCGCCATCAGGATCGGGATCATCCACTCTTCGCGCCCGCGCAGCTTAGTGGTGACGCGCTCGATCCCGGCGTCAATCGCTCCGGTTTTGGTGACGATCCCGAGAAATCCCCCGATGATCAGGATAAACAGCGCGACGTCGATCGCCCCGGCCTGGCCGGACTCCGGATCGTACAGTCCGGCTATCGGGGCCATCAGCACCGACACCAGCCCCTGCGGGTGCGATGCCACGTGCGCATAGGTGCCGGCAACCGGCACCTCTTTGCCGAGCGCCTCGTTCATCGCCATATGGTACTGCCCGGCCGGAACAATCCACGTCAGCACGGCAACCACGGCAATCAGAAAAAAGAGAATGGTGTAAGCGGAGGGAAACTTGAACTTGCCCATGATGTTCTCCTGAAACCCGGCGCACCCCGCGGCGCGCCGGGCGGTGATTAGTCGCCGAGTGTCGCCACCATGACCGCCTTAATGGTGTGCATGCGGTTTTCTGCTTCGTCAAAGACGATGGAGTTCGGTGATTCAAAGACCTCTTCCGTCACCTCCAGTCCCTTCAGGCCGTACGCCATCTCGATCTCGCGGCCCACTTTAGTGTGCTCGTTGTGGAACGCGGGCAGGCAGTGCATGAACTTGACGTTCGGGTTGCCGGTGGCCTTCATCACGTCCGCGTTGATTTGATACGGCTTCATCAGGCTGACGCGCTCGGCCCAGGCCTCCTTCGGCTCTCCCATGGAGACCCACACGTCGGTGTAGAGGAAATCGGTGCCCTGCACGCCTTCTTCCACATCGTCGGTGAGGGTGATGCGCGCGCCCGTTTCTTTGGCGATGGCGCGGCACTGCTCAACCAGCCCTGCTTCTGGCCAGAAGGATTTCGGTGCCACGAGGCGGATATCCATCCCCATCTTGGCCGCGCCGACCATCAGGGAGTTGCCCATGTTATTCCGCGCGTCGCCGAGATAGGCAAAGCTCAACTCCGGCAGGGTTTTGCCCGGTGAATGCTCCAGCATGGTCATCAGGTCAGCGAGAATTTGCGTCGGGTGGAACTCGTCGGTCAGGCCGTTCCATACCGGCACGCCCGCGTACTCGCCCAGCTCCTCGACGATGGCCTGGCCGTAGCCGCGGTACTCGATGCCGTCATACATGCGGCCCAGCACGCGGGCGGTGTCTTTCATCGACTCTTTATGGCCGATCTGCGACCCGCTTGGACCGAGGTAGGTGACCTGCGCGCCCTGATCAAACGCGCCCACTTCGAAGGCGCAGCGGGTGCGGGTGGAGGTTTTTTCAAAGATCAGGGCGATGTTTTTCCCGACCAGCGTCTGCTTTTCGCGCCCGGCTTTTTTGGCCGCCTTCAGCTCGATGGCGAGGTCGATCAGGTACTGAATTTCCGCCGGGGTGTAGTCCAGCAGTTTGAGGAAGTTGCGTTTTTTCAGGTTGATGGTCATGGCTAAATCCTTTTTAAAATGAGTGATCAGTTACGAATCAGCGTGCCTTTCTCGCCCGCCAGGATCTCCGCGCCATCGGCCAGCGCGCCGATCCCGGCAATGCCGTTGCAGGCCTCAACAAATTCGCGGCAGGCGGCCACTTTCGGCCCCATCGATCCGGCGTCGAACGTCATGTCTTTAAGCAATTCCGGCGTCACCTGCGCCAGCGGGCGCTGGGTCGGCTTGCCCCAGTCGAGGTACACCGCGTCGGCATCGGTGAGGATCAGCAGGGCATCGGCCTCGATCTGGCGCGCCAGCAGGGCGGCGGAGAGGTCTTTGTCGATCACCGCCTCAACGCCGCGATAGCCGTTGGCGTTTTCCACTACCGGCACGCCGCCGCCGCCGTTGCAGATGACCAGGTGGTCGCGCTGGATCAGCGCCGTGATGGCGTCGCTCTCCACGATGCGCTTCGGCTGCGGAGAGGGCACCACGCGGCGGAAATAGGCGCCGTCTGCCCTGAACGTCCAGCCTTTTTCTGCGGCCAGCGCTTTCGCCTGCGCTTCGCTGTACACCGGGCCGATGTATTTGGTCGGGTTGCTAAAGGCCGGATCGGCAGCGTCCACTTCCACCTGGGTGAGCAGGACGCTCACCTCACGCTGCGGCAGATTGTTTTTCAGCGCCTGCTGGAGCATGTAGCCGATCATCCCCTGGCTTTCCGCGCCGAGAACGTCCAGCGGGTAGGGCGTCACTTTGTCGTAGGCGCTGTTCTGCAGCGCCAGCAGCCCGACCTGCGGCCCGTTGCCGTGCACCAGCACCACGCGCCACTGTTCTGTTAATCCGGCGATGGTGCGGGCGGCCTGCTCGATGTTCTGGCGCTGGATATCCGCTTCCAGCGGCTCGCCGCGCTTGAGCAGCGCGTTGCCGCCCAGGGCCACAACCAGAGTGGGTTTTCGTTCCATGATGGCTCCTTAAATTCCGTCGCGTTCCAGTGGGCAGCTCATGCAGCGCGCGCCGCCGCGACCGCGTCCCAGCTCGTCGCCGGGGATCGGCAGCACGGTAATGCCCGCTTTGTCGTACTTCTCGTTGGTCCAGACGTTACGCTCGTAGCCGATCACTACGCCCGGGCGGATGGTCAAAACGTTGTTGGCGTCGTTCCACTGCTCGCGTTCGGCTTCAAAGGCGTCGCCGCCGGTGGTGATCAGGCGGACCTGGTTAATGCCTAGGGCTTTCTCAATGGCGTGCAGCAGGTCGGTTTCCTGCGTGCGCAGCAGGCCGCCGCGTCCGTCCGGCGTGAGCGTCCAGCACTGGGCGTCTTTACGCACCACTTCCGGATAGACGGAGAAGGTATCCACGTCGATGTGGGTCATCACCGTGTCGAGGTGCATGCAGGAGCGGTGTTTTGGCAGCTCAACGGCAATCACGCGTTCGGCCTGACGGTGTTTAAACAGGCTGTTGGCGAGGAACTCCACGCCCTGCGGCGTCGTGCGCTCGGACATGCCGATCAATACCGCGCCGCGGCCAATCACCAGTACGTCGCCGCCTTCTAAGGTGGCGTGGTCGTAATTAATATTCTCGTCGCCGAAATACTTAATAAAATCGCCGTCGGCAAATGCCGGGTGCCAGCGATATATCGCGCGCAGATTATTGGTTTCACGCTGGCGGGCGGGTTTAGCCATTGGGTTAATGGACACGCCGTTATAAATCCAGCAGGAGGTATCGCGGGTAAATAAATGGTTCGGCAGCGGCTTCATAATAAAATCATTCGCCGTGTGGGTATCCACTACCATATTTTTAATGGCTGCCGGAATTTCGCCGTAGGTTAATCCCCCGCTTAATCGCCGCGCCAGTTCGCGGTGCGGCATATCCGCCAGCCAGCCGCGCACGTCGCCGGCAAAGGTTGGCCCGAGGCGATAGTCGGAAATTTGTGTTTCAAGAAGCCAGGCTTTCGCTTCTGCAATATCAAGCGTTTGCGTGAGCAGGTCGGTCAACAGCAGGACTTCCACACCCTGCTCGCGCAACGTGTTTGCAAAGATGTCATGCTCCTCACCCGCCCGTTCAACCGACAGTACATCATCAAATAACAGCTCCTGACAGTTTGAGGGGGTTAACCGCTTCAGACTTAAATTAGGGCGGTGCAGCATAACGCTACGCAATTGACCAATTTCAGAACCGACGTAATGCTTTTCCATAATTATTCCTTTAACTGTTTTTCAGAATAAAAAGGGCATGCGCCATGTGGTGTGTTTAATTACATGGCGGCTAAGCTCAATTGATTTCGTGATTTATACTAGGCAGTTAAATAATCCGTAATGTGATATTGCTCACGCGAAAATGGATATTAATGAGTTTGTTTTCATTTGCATGATTCGCATCAGATAATGATTAATTTCATATTATTGGGAGTTGAATAGCTAAGCAGGATCCGGTGGCATTATTTGAGGTTGTTATTATTTTGTAGAATTATACATTTTGTAATTATTATTTATCCATTTGATTTTAAACGATTAAATAAAGTGGAAAGAATGGCTATGCAATAATGACAATTAACTATTTTTGACTTAAGGAAAATCCATAAATAATTATGGGCTTATAACGGAAATTATCAAAGTCGTAAAATGTGATACGGCAGCGGGTTTTGTTATTAAGCTCTTTATTTCAGTGGGTTATGTTAGAACCTTAGCGCGCGCGAAATGAGGTTATGCATAACCGCTGCATAATTGCCTGGGCAGGATTAACAGTGGGTTAACACCTTTCCCGATAAACATGCGCTCGCGCAAACCTCGTCGAAAAAGGGCTGGTATGGCAGGCTTAACTCTCGTATAAAAGACAAAAATGAAACGTTGTTTTACATCGAGAGGTTTCCCATGATTATCGGCAACATCCACCATCTGCAGTCCTGGCTGCCTGACGCGCTGCGCCAGGCCATTGAGCACGTTAAAGCCCACGTCACCGACGCCACGCCGCTCGGCAAGCATGACATCAACGGCAACAGCCTGTTTTATCTGGTGTCAGAAGACATGACCCAGCCGTTCGCCGAGCGCCGCGCCGAGTACCACGCGCGCTATCTGGATATCCAGATTGTGCTGAAGGGCCAGGAAGGGATGACGTTCAGCACCCTGCCGCACGGCACGCCGGACACCGATTGGCTGGCGGATAAAGACATCGCGTTCCTGCCGGAAGGCGAGCAGGAGAAAACCGTGGTGCTGAGTGAAGGGGATTTTGTGGTGTTCTGGCCGGGTGAAGTGCATAAGCCGCTGTGCGCGGTGGGGGAGCCTGCTAAGGTCAGAAAAGTGGTTGTTAAAATGCTGGTGGAGTAATTTCCCCTCACCCCAGCCTTCTCCCACAGGGAGAGGGCTGGGGCACCAGACCGCACCCACGCATAATGTGATCCAGCTTAAACTTCCCGCACTCCCTCCTCATCTCCCATTTACCTCCCCTTTTTCTGCGTCATAGTATGATCGTTAAATTAATGAACGCTGTTCTATAATGTAGAACAAAATGATTCAACAAGGAGATCTTATGCCGCAGTCCGCGTTGTTCACGGGAATCATTCCCCCTGTCTCCACCATTTTTACCGCCGACGGCCAGCTTGATGAGCAGGGCACCGCCGCGCTGATCGACGATCTGATCGCAGCGGGCGTTGACGGCCTGTTCTTCCTGGGCAGCGGCGGCGAGTTCTCCCAGCTCAGCGCTGGAGAGCGTAAAACCATTGCCCGCTTTGCTATCGATCATGTCGATCGTCGTGTGCCGGTGCTGATCGGCACCGGCGGCACCAACGCCCGGGAAACCATTGAACTCAGCCAGCACGCGCAGCAGGCGGGGGCGGACGGCATCGTGGTGATCAACCCCTACTACTGGAAGGTGTCGGAAGCGAACCTGATCCGCTATTTCGAACAGGTGGCCGACAGCGTCACGCTGCCGGTGATGCTCTATAACTTCCCGGCGCTGACCGGGCAGGATCTGACTCCGGCGCTGGTGAAAACCCTGGCCGATTCGCGCAGCAATATTATCGGCATCAAAGACACCATCGACTCCGTCGCCCACCTGCGCAGCATGATCCTTACCGTTAAAGCCGCTCACCCGCACTTCACCGTGCTGTGCGGCTACGACGATCATCTGTTTAATACCCTGCTGCTCGGCGGCGACGGGGCGATTTCGGCGAGCGGCAACTTTGCCCCGCAGGTGTCGGTGAATCTTCTGAAAGCCTGGCGGGATAAAGACGTGGCGAAAGCGGCTGAGTATCATCAGACCCTGCTGCAAATCCCGCAGATGTATCAGCTGGATACGCCGTTTGTGAACGTCATTAAAGAGGCGATCGTGCTTTGTGGTCGTCCAGTCTCCACGCACGTGCTGCCGCCCGCCACGCCGCTGGACGAGCCGCGTAAGGCGCAGCTGAAAACCCTGCTGCAACAGCTCAAGCTCTGCTGAGCCGGACGATAACGATGACCATTGAGAAAATTTTCACCCCTCAGGACGATGCGTTTTATGCGGTGATCACCCACGCGGCGGGGCCGCAGGGCGCGCTGCCGCTGACCCCGCAGATGCTGATGGAATCCCCCAGCGGCAACCTGTTCGGCATGACGCAGAACGCCGGGATGGGCTGGGACGCCAATAAGCTGACCGGCAAAGAGGTGCTGATTATCGGCACCCAGGGCGGTATTCGCGCCGGGGACGGACGCCCGGTTGCGCTGGGCTACCACACCGGACACTGGGAAATCGGCATGCAGATGCAGGCGGCGGCGAAGGAGATCACCCGCAACGGCGGGATCCCGTTTGCGGCCTTCGTCAGCGATCCGTGCGACGGGCGCTCGCAAGGCACGTACGGCATGTTCGACTCCCTGCCGTATCGTAACGACGCGGCGATCGTGTTTCGCCGTCTGATCCGCTCCCTGCCGACGCGCCGGGCGGTGATCGGCGTGGCGACCTGCGATAAAGGGCTGCCCGCCACCATGATTGCGCTGGCCTCCATGCACGACCTGCCGACCATTCTGGTGCCGGGCGGGGCGACGCTGCCGCCGACCGTGGGGGAAGATGCGGGCAAGGTGCAGACCATCGGCGCGCGTTTTGCCAACCACGAGCTCTCCTTGCAGGAGGCCGCCGAGCTCGGCTGTCGCGCCTGCGCGTCGCCGGGTGGCGGCTGCCAGTTCCTCGGCACGGCGGGCACCTCGCAGGTGGTGGCGGAAGCGCTGGGGCTGGCGCTGCCGCACTCCGCGCTGGCGCCGTCCGGGCAGGCGGTGTGGCTGGAGAACGCCCGCCAGTCGGCGCGGGCGGTGAGCGAGCTGGATAACCGCGGCATCACCACGCGCGATATCCTCACCGATAAAGCCATCGAAAACGCCATGGTGATCCACGCGGCGTTCGGCGGCTCGACGAATTTACTGCTGCACATCCCGGCCATCGCCCACGCGGCGGGCTGCACGATCCCGGACGTAGAGCACTGGACGCGCGTCAACCGCAGGGTGCCGCGCCTGGTGAGCGTGCTGCCCAACGGCCCGGACTATCACCCGACCGTGCGCGCGTTCCTCGCGGGCGGCGTGCCGGAAGTGATGCTCCACCTGCGCGATCTCGGCCTGCTGCATCTGGACGCCATGACCGTCACCGGCCAGACGGTGGGCGAGAACCTCGACTGGTGGCAGACGTCCGAGCGCCGTAAGCGCTTCCGCCAGTGCCTGCGCGAGCAGGACGGCGTGGAGCCGGATGACGTGATCCTGCCGCCGGAGAAGGCCAAAGCGAAAGGGCTGACCTCGACGGTCTGCTTCCCGACGGGCAACATCGCGCCGGAAGGTTCGGTGATCAAGGCCACGGCGATCGACCCGTCGGTGGTGGATGACGATGGCGTTTACCGCCACACCGGCCGGGTGCGAGTGTTTGTCTCGGAAGCGCAGGCCATCAAGGCCATCAAGCGGGAAGAGATTGCGCAGGGCGATATCATGGTGGTGATCGGCGGCGGCCCGTCCGGCACCGGTATGGAAGAGACCTACCAGCTCACCTCCGCGCTGAAGCATATCTCCTGGGGCAAGACGGTGTCGTTAATCACCGATGCGCGCTTCTCGGGCGTATCGACGGGCGCCTGCTTCGGGCACGTGTCGCCGGAGGCGCTGGCAGGCGGGCCGATTGGCAAGCTGCGCGACAACGACATCATCGAGATTGCCGTCGACCGACTGACCCTCACGGGCAGCGTGAACTTTATCGGCACGGCGGATAACCCGCTGACGCCGGAGGAGGGCGCGCGCGAGCTGGCGCTGCGGCAGACGCACCCGGACCTGCACGCCCACGACTTTTTGCCGGACGATACCCGGCTGTGGGCGGCATTGCAGTCCGTAAGCGGCGGCACCTGGAAAGGCTGTATTTATGACACCGATAAAATTATTGAGGTAATTAACGCCGGTAAAAAAGCGCTCGGCATTTAATTATTTTTCACGCGATTGTCGTCTACGGAATATATTCCGTGGGCGGCTTTTGCGCATCTGTAATTTGTTAATTAAAACAATGTTTTGCGATATATCGTTGGCGTCACAAAAGCAAAATAACATAATTCAGAAATAAGATATGACCATTGCTGGTTAATTGAACAGCTCATTACACTCCATTAACACGATGTTGTAATTCAGCACACTACCAAAGGGTGTAATTCTGATGACGCAGTTAACCATGAAAGACAAAATTGGCTACGGGCTGGGTGACACCGCCTGCGGCTTTGTCTGGCAGGCCACGATGTTCCTGCTGGCCTATTTCTACACCGACGTGTTTGGTCTCTCCGCGGGCATTATGGGCACGCTGTTTTTAGTCTCCCGCGTGCTCGACGCCGTGACCGACCCGCTGATGGGGCTGCTGGTAGACCGCACCCGCACGCGGCACGGTCAGTTCCGCCCGTTCCTGCTGTGGGGCGCCATCCCGTTTGGCATCGTCTGCATGCTGACCTTCTACACGCCGGACTTCTCCGCGCAGGGCAAAATCATCTACGCCTGCGCGACCTACATTCTCCTGACCCTGGTCTACACCTTCGTTAACGTCCCGTACTGCGCCATGCCGGGGGTGATCACCGCCGACCCGAAAGAGCGCCACGCCCTTCAGTCCTGGCGCTTCTTCCTCGCCGCGGCGGGCTCGCTCGCCATCAGCGGCATTGCGCTGCCGCTGGTCAGCATCATCGGCAAGGGGGACGAGCAGGTGGGCTATTTCGGCGCCATGTGCGTGCTGGGGCTGACCGGCGTGGTCCTGCTTTACGTCTGCTTCTTCACCACCAAAGAGCGCTACACCTTTGAGGTGCAGCCGGGCTCGTCGGTGGCGAAAGATCTCAGGCTGCTGCTGGGCAACGGCCAGTGGCGCATCATGTGCGCATTCAAGATGATGGCGACCTGCTCCAACGTGGTGCGCGGCGGGGCGACGCTCTACTTCGTGAAATACGTGATGGATCACCCGGAGATGGCAACCCAGTTTTTACTCTACGGCAGCCTCGCCACCATGTTCGGCTCGCTCTGCTCCTCCCGACTGCTGGGCCGCTTCGATCGCGTCACCGCCTTCAAGTGGATCATCGTCGCCTACTCGCTGATCAGCCTGCTGATTTTCGTCACCCCGGCGGAGCACATCGCGCTGATTTTCGCCCTCAACATCCTGTTCCTGTTCGTCTTTAACACCACCACGCCGCTGCAGTGGCTGATGGCCTCTGACGTGGTGGATTACGAAGAAAGCCGCAGCGGGCGACGCCTGGACGGGCTGGTGTTCTCCACCTACCTGTTCAGCCTGAAGATTGGCCTGGCGATTGGCGGGGCGGTGGTGGGCTGGATCCTTGCGTATGTGAACTACTCCGCCAGCAGCAGCGTGCAGCCGGTGGAAGTGCTGACCACCATCAAAATTTTGTTCTGCGTGGTGCCGGTGGTGCTCTACGCGGGCATGTTCATCATGCTGTCGTTCTACAAGCTCACCGACGCCCGCGTGGAGGCCATCAGCCAGCAGCTGATCAAGCACCGCGCGGCGCAGGGCGAGGCCGTTCCCGACGCCGCGACAGCCGCATCCCATTAACCGGAGGCAACATGGAAATTACTAACCCGATCCTGACCGGCTTCAACCCGGACCCGTCCCTCTGCCGTCAGGGCGAGGACTACTACATCGCCACCTCGACCTTCGAGTGGTTCCCGGGCGTGCGCATCTATCACTCCCGCGACCTGAAAAACTGGTCGCTGGTCAGCACGCCGCTGGACCGCGTGTCGATGCTGGACATGAAGGGCAACCCGGACTCCGGCGGCATCTGGGCGCCTTGCCTGAGCTACGCCGACGGCAAGTTCTGGCTGCTCTATACCGACGTGAAGATTGTCGACTCGCCGTGGAAAAACGGCCGCAACTTCCTCGTCACCGCGCCGTCCATTGAGGGGCCGTGGAGCGAGCCGATCCCGATGGGCAACGGTGGGTTCGATCCGTCCCTGTTCCACGACGACGATGGCCGCAAATACTACCTCTACCGTCCGTGGGGGCCGCGTCACCACAGCAACCCGCACAACACCATTGTGATGCAGGAGTTTGACCCGCAGACCGGCACGCTCTCGCCCGAGCGCAAAACGCTGTTTACCGGCACGCCGCTCTGCTACACCGAAGGGGCGCATCTTTATCGCCACGCGGGCTGGTACTACCTGATGGTTGCCGAGGGCGGCACCAGCTACGAGCACGCGGTCGTGGTACTGCGTTCAAAAAATATCGACGGGCCGTACGAGCTGCACCCGGACGTGACGATGATGACCAGCTGGCACCTGCCGGAGAACCCGCTGCAGAAGAGCGGCCACGGCTCGCTGCTGCAAACCCATACGGGAGAATGGTATATGGCCTACCTCACCAGCCGCCCGCTGCGCCTGCCCGGCGTGCCGCTGCTGGCCTCCGGCGGGCGCGGCTACTGCCCGCTGGGGCGCGAGACCGGCATCGCCCGTATTGCGTGGCGCGACGGCTGGCCGTACGTGGAAGGCGGCAAACACGCGCAGCTGACGGTGAAAGGCCCGCAGGTGGTGGAACAGCCCGCAGCCGCTCAGGGTAACTGGCGGGAGGATTTCGACGGCAGCACGCTTGACCCGGAACTGCAGACCCTGCGCATTCCGTTCGACGACACCCTCGGCTCGCTCACCGCGCGCCCGGGCTTCTTACGGCTCTACGGCAACGACTCGCTCAACTCGACCTTCACCCAGTCGACCGTGGCGCGCCGCTGGCAGCACTTCACCTTCCGTGCCGAGACGCGGATGCAGTTCTCGCCGATCCACTTCCAGCAGAGCGCCGGGCTGACCTGCTACTACAACAGCAAAAACTGGAGCTACTGCTTTGTGGACTACGAGGAGGGGCAGGGCAGAACGATTAAGGTTATCCAGCTCGACCACAACGTACCGTCGTGGCCGCTGCACGAGCAGCCCATTCCGGTGCCGGAACATGCGGAGAGCGTCTGGCTGCGGGTAGACGTGGATACGCTGGTCTACCGCTACAGCTACTCCTTCGACGGCGAGACGTGGCACGCCGTGCCGGTCACGTATGAGGCGTGGAAGCTGTCAGACGATTACATCGGAGGGCGCGGCTTCTTTACCGGCGCGTTTGTGGGGCTGCACTGCGAGGACATCAGCGGCGACGGCTGTCACGCGGACTTCGACTACTTCACCTACGAGCCGGTATAGCCCAGCGCGCGTGACAGCTCGAGCCCGGCCTGCTGAAGCTCCTCGCGGAAGCGGGCTAGCTCGGCGTCGTCCACGCGGGAGGTGAGCGTCGACAGGCTCAGGGCGGCAATCACGCGGGATTCGTGGTTCCACACCGGCACTGCCACGCAGCGCACGCCCTGCTCGTTCTCTTCGCTGTCCAGGGCGTAGCCCTGCTCGCGGGTCTGCGCCAGGGCGGTCATTAACGCTTCGCGGGAGGCGAGGGTAGCGGGTGTAAAGGTGGTGTACTGATAGCCCTCCAGCAGGGCGTTAAGCTCGGCCTCGCCCAGCCAGGCAATCAACACTTTGCCGATGGCGGTGGCGTGAACCGGCAGGCGGCGGCCGATGCGCGAATAGGCGATGGCGGCCAGCTTGCCTTCAATCTTCTCGATATAGACCCCTTCACGCCCGTCCAGGATCCCCAGATGGGTGGTCTGTCCGGTCCGCTGTGACAGCTCCGTCAGCCAGCCTTTCGCCTTCTGGCGGATATCGATTGAGCCCACGACAAAATGGCCGCGCTCGACCAGCTTCATGCCGAGGCGATATTTTCCGTTCTCCGGGTTCTGATCGATATAGCCGTGAAGCTGCAGGGTTTTCAGCAGCGAGTGGAGGGTACTCTTGCTCAGCCCCATCAGTTTGCTGATGTCGGTGATCTTAAGCTCGGTGGCCTGCTCGTTAAACAGGTCGAGGATCTGCAACGCACGTTCAACAGACTGAATAATCGGCATAATGCTGGTATGTCCACGCTGGAATGAAGGCGAAAACGTACCTTTTTCGGGGTGAAAAATCAATGAAATGGAGCCGGTTTGCCCGGCGGCGCTTCGCTTGCACGGGCCTACGGGGTGGGTTTTCTCCCTCTCCCTGTGGGAGAGGGCTGGGGTGAGGGCACCAGCGCGCAGAGGACCCAATCACTCCCCAAGCGTCGCCACCATCACCGCCTTAATCGTATGCATCCGGTTTTCCGCCTGGTCGAACACGATGCTCGCCGCCGACTCAAACACCTCATCCGTCACCTCCATCCCGCCGTGCAGGTCGAACTCCTTCGCCATCTGCTTGCCGAGCGTGGTCTGGTCGTCATGGAACGCGGGCAGACAGTGCAGGAACTTCACGTTCGGGTTGCCGGTGAGCGCCATCATCTGCGCGTTCACCTGATACCCGCGCAGCAGGGCAATACGCTCCGCCCACTTCTCTTTGGCTTCGCCCATCGACACCCAGACGTCGGTATAGATAAAGTCCGCGCCCTTCACGCCCGCCGCCACGTCTTCCGTCAGGGTGATTTTGCCGCCGTGCTTCTCCGCCAGCGCGCTGCACTCCGCCACCAGGCTCTCTTCCGGCCAGCAGGCCTTCGGGGCCACCAGGCGCAGATCCAGCCCGGTCAGCGCCGCCGCTTCCAGCATCGAGTTGCCCATGTTGTTGCGCGCGTCGCCCGCGTAGACCAGCGTCATCTCGTTAAACGCCTTGCCCGGCAAGTGCTCCTGCATGGTCAGCAGGTCCGCCAGCAGCTGGGTCGGGTGGAACTCGTTGGTCAGCCCGTTCCACACCGGCACGCCCGCATACTGCGCCAGCGTTTCGACGACTTCCTGGCCGTGACCGCGATACTGAATGCCGTCGTACATCCGCCCGAGCACGCGTGCGGTGTCCTTAATTGACTCTTTATGCCCAATCTGGCTGCCGCTCGGCCCTAAATACGTGACGCGTGCGCCCTGGTCAAATGCGGCAACTTCGAAAGAGCAACGGGTACGGGTCGAGTCTTTTTCGAAGATGAGCGCGATGTTCTTACCGGTAAGCTTCTGTACTTCCTTGCCATTTTTCTTATCAGCCTTGAGCTGTGCGGCAAGGGTCAGCAGAGAAGTGAACTGTGCAGGGGTAAAGTCGAGCAATTTCAGAAAGTGTTTCTTGTACAAATCGGCCATTTTATCCTCGCATGGCGAACGCCACTTATTGAATTAAAATTCACTTTATATGTGTAATTATTCATTTGCAACCCCGTTTCACAAATCTTTCCAACAAAGGTGGAGGCAAACCCGTCCGTGTGTGAAAATAGAAGTATCTGCCGCACTTTAAAGAGGATTGAGCCATGGCAAACCCGGAATTACTGGAAGAGCAACGCGAAGAGACGCGTCTGATTATTGAAGAGCTGCTGGAAGACGGTAGCGATCCGGACGCGCTGTACACCATCGAGCACCATTTCTCTGCGGATGATTTCGACGCGCTGGAAAAAATGGCCGTGGAAGCCTTCAAGCTGGGTTACGAAGTGACCGAGCCGGAAGAGCTGGAAGTGGAAGAGGGCGACACCGTCATCTGCTGCGACATCCTGAGCGAAGGCGCGCTGAAGGCGGAGCTGATTGACGCGCAGGTCGAACAGCTGATGAACCTGGCCGAGAAGTTTGACGTGGAATACGACGGCTGGGGAACCTACTTCGAAGATCCGAACGGTGAAGACGGCGAAGAAGGCGACGACGAAGATTACGTCGACGAAGACGACGACGGCGTGCGTCACTAAGCGTTTCAGGCGGTGGCACGCGCCACCGCTTTTTCAAGGCAGAACCATGGATTACCCGCAGATACTCGCCCCCGTACTCAACTTCCTCCAGTGCCCGACCCCGCAAGCATGGATTGATAAAGCCCGCGACCCGGCGAACCTGCCGCTGCTGCTCACCGACCACATGGTGTGCGAGCTCAAGGCCGCTCAAACCGCGCTATTACTCGTGCGCAAATACGTCGCCGACGAAAGCGGTGCCGACGCGCTGCTCGACTGGCTCAAGCCCTACGAACAGTTCACCTTTCGCGACGGCCCGGAGCCGGACTTCATCGCCCTTCACAGGCAGATTGGCAAAAGCGTAATGCCCAAAACCGACGACCCGTGGGGCCAGGCGCTCATCGACAGCATGGTGCTGTTGATTAAAGAGGAGCTGCACCACTTCTGGCAGGTGCGCGAGGCGATGCTGGCCCGCGACATCCCGTACGTCAAAATCACCGCCAGCCGCTACGCCAAAGGGATGCTGAAGGAAGTGCGCACTCACGAACCGCTGACGCTGATCGACAAGCTCATCTGCGGCGCCTACATCGAAGCCCGCTCCTGCGAACGCTTCGCCGCACTGGCCCCGTTCCTTGACGATGACCTGCAGAAGTTCTATCTCTCGCTGCTGCGCTCGGAAGCGCGCCACTATCAGGATTACCTGACGCTGGCCCGGCAGGTAAGCGACGACGATATCTCACCGCGCATACAGCTTTTTGGCGAAATTGAAGCCACACTTATCTCGACACCGGACCACGAGTTTCGCTTCCACAGCGGCGTGCCGGTGTAAACCGGCATAACGCAAGGATAAGGATGCGAGATGAAAAAAACGTGGATCAGTACGGTCATTGTTGTTGTCGCGGCTGCCGCCGTGGCGTTCTGGGTCTTCTTCGACAGGCAGCGCGCTCCGGAAGCGCAAATTGATACCGCCCTTAACGCGATGCCCGCCTGGCAGGTGATCAAGGAGCAGGAGCCTGTGCTGCATCAGCGCATCCTTGACCAGATGGCCGCCCTGCAAAAGGCCGGCGAGCCTGAGCAGCACATTATCGACACCATCCAGCCGCAGATCCTGCATTTGCAGATGACGCGCCTGCAAAACGCCCCGGACGCCAACGTGGTGAACTACATGACCATCAACATGGAGCAGACCGCCGCCATCCAGAAGGTGAGCGACGACGCCTGCTTCCGCTTCCTCTACCCGATGGTGAAGGGCGGCGTGAACCCGATGCGCATGCTGGATAAAGACCTGATGACGCGGCGCATGCAGGCCGACGCCGACATGATGCGCGCGGCCTACGGCAAAAACCGCCACACCGTGACGCAGGCCGAGCGCGAGGCGGCCGTCGAGGATGTCCGACCGATTATGAAGGACCTTGCCGATAAGTACGGCGAGGACATCCAGCTGTTGCAGATGCCGGAGAAGGCGGCGGGCAAAGAGAAGCTCTCCTGCGATATGGTGCAGGAGATGTGGGCGAAGGTGCTGGCGCTGCCGGAGCAGAAGGCGGCAGGTGTGATTAGGCTGGCGGTGTCTGAGCTGGAGTGACAAAGGGCGCTGGTTTTTTGGGCACTTAGCGCGGGTTTCGCGCGTCGTCGCTTGCATGGCGGCGCGCGACAGGTATAATCCACAACGTTTCCGCATCCCCTTCAGTGCCGAAGTGGCGAAATCGGTAGACGCAGTTGATTCAAAATCAACCGTAGAAATACGTGCCGGTTCGAGTCCGGCCTTCGGCACCAAAATGATATAAATAGACGTCAACCGACGTCTTTTTTTATGCCTGAAATCCGCGGCCCACAAGGCTTTGCCCGCTTTCCTTCTCAACTAAAGTCAACCTAATTCAACCCACATCAACAAGCTTGTAAGTATACTAATGAGTATATTTTCCGATTCGATATTGCTTGTATACTCACGAGATACCAATGGAAGGAGGACCATTATGGCCCTAACAGATGCTAAAGTTCGTTCTGCGAAACCTGAGGAGAAAGAGTATTCACTTGTTGACGGCGACGGCATGTCCTTACTTGTAAAACCTAGCGGCTCTAAGTATTGGCGATTTCGTTTCCGTTTTGGCGGTAAACAACATTTGATGGCGTTCGGTGTCTATCCTGAAATTTCACTGGCGGATGCCCGGAAGAAAAGGGAAGAGGCCAGAAAGCTGGTAGCTACTGGTATCGATCCTCGTGAGCATAAACGTGCTGTGAAAGAAGAGCAGTCGAAAGAGATTATTACTTTCGAGAAGGTTGCCAGAGAGTGGCTCGTGACCAACCAAAAATGGTCGGAAGATCATGCCAATCGCGTAAAAAAGAGCCTGGAGGATAATATCTTCCCGGCAATTGGTACTCGTAATATTGCTGAACTGGGTACCCGCGATCTGTTAATTCCTATTAAAACCGTAGAGATGTCTGGACGTCTTGAAGTGGCCTCGCGCCTTCAACAGCGCACCACGGCTATCATGCGTTATGCAGTGCAGAGCGGGTTAATTGATTACAACCCGGCGCAAGAGATGGCAGGGGCGGTAGCTTCCAGTAATCGACAGCATCGTCCGGCGCTGGAGTTAAAGCGCATCCCTGAATTACTCCAGAAAATAGATGACTACACCGGCAGGCCACTAACCCGTTGGGCAACCGAACTCACTTTGCTTATCTTTATTAGATCCAGTGAACTGCGTTTTGCTCGCTGGTCAGAGATTGATTTTGAAACGTCAATGTGGACCATCCCTCCTGAGCGAGAGCCTATTCCCGGAGTGAAACATTCTCAGCGAGGGTCAAAAATGCGTACACCCCATCTGGTGCCGCTTTCAAAACAGGCGCTGGCGATCCTGAAGCAGATAAAACAGTTTTGCGGAGAGCACGAGCTCATTTTTATTGGCGATCACGATCCGCGTAAACCCATGAGTGAGAACACGGTGAACAGTGCGCTACGTGTCATGGGCTATGACACTAAAGTCGAAGTCTGTGGTCATGGTTTTCGCACAATGGCTTGTAGTTCGTTGATTGAGTCAGGACTATGGTCGAAGGATGCGGTGGAGCGGCAGATGAGCCATTTGGAACGTAACTCAGTGCGGGCTGCGTATATCCATAAAGCGGAACATCTGGATGAACGCAAGCTGATGTTGCAGTGGTGGGCGGATTTTCTGGATGCGAACCGGGAGGAAACAATTAGCCCATTTGATTATGCAAAACTCAATAACCCTATGTTAAGCAGGTAAATCGTGTAGAACACCAATTACATACAGAAGGCATCTGGAAGTTAAATTCCGGACGCCTTTTTACCTTTCAAAACCCAAAATCAGAAGAATAACAAAAGACTACGATATGCACGCAATCTGTTTCTGACAGTGCGAGTGAACGTAATATCGGCAGGACGGCAGGTGCACTCAGTGCGCAGGCACGGGGGCAGCAACAGGTTTTGTTACCTGTCCCCCCTAGATTATAGCCTCGACCTAAACTGTAATGGTAATAGCGAAGATTATACAGATTTCCTTCAGCTTCAGAATCCACAAATTCTGTTGATTAAGGTATCCATTACACCACTTTTATAATCTTTGTATTGAGTTGGCTAATCTCTTTTCATTACCAAATCTAGTAGTGTAAAATCTTTGTTCGATACCATACAGCAAATATTTTAACTCTTCTTCTGATGATACTTCGAATTTACTCTCAGTAGTGTCATATTTAAGTTTTTCAGCACAATAATCATTAATGTAATTCAGCATTTCACCTCTGTCTTCCACTGGCATCGTTGCAAGAGTATCCATAGCTAATGCAATTCTCTTTCGGTTTGGCTTTGATACCTTTTCTACATCATAGTCAGTTGAAAGTACAATGAAGGATTCACTTAAAAACGACTTAACTTCTTCTTCCGTGGCTTCTTTGTACAGGATATCGATACCTTTAAATATACTTGAGATTGTTGCGAGATTTCTGAATAATAATATATTTCTTTCCTTTAGATATACAGCATCAGGTATATGATTAACAATCAACCGCCCTTCATTTTCTTCTATTTCTGCTGATTCACCAAAAGCGATTGTTTTTCTCTTGATAAACAGGGATGGGGTTATTTTCTGAAAATAAAAGTCTTCATTCTGATGAGAGAATATATATGAAATCTTCGTGAAATATTTTTTTGTTAAATCGTCGAAGTCCTTAGAATCAAATTCATCCTTAATGCATGATAAGCAGAATGATTGCTGACTAAAATTTTCAATTTTGAACCATGAATCTTCATCAAGATTATGGTCAGGGTTATATGGAATGAGGCTAAGAGTAGATAAATCTAAAGCGTCAAACAAAGTGTAGTCTGATACCAATTTAAAAAAAGGTTTCTTACGAGGTCCTTTTACTTTCGCAAAAATGTTATTCATCATATTTTCCTTTCGATAAAGGTATAGTTGTTTATTCTAAATGCAACGGGGATCTTGATTTCTTTGGGGGTTTTGTATTTATGACGGCTAATTAAAAAAATGGATGCGCCGCTCTTGTTTTTAATGTTATAAAACTCATATCTAAACAGTAGAAATAAAGGGTTAAAGTATAATGCTTGAGACATAAAGGTAAAAATAAACAAAACGGCATAAACAAAAAACAAGGCAGACCAACTAGTTATACTTAAAGCTACAAAGAAATAACCAAGATAACTTGGAAGAAATGAGTTGTTCGCATGCTCCACCGAAACTATTTCACCTTCTTTAAACTCATCCTTGCCCAGTCTGGAACTTAAAAACAAACTAACCCAAGTTAGTAATATGGGGATTAGCATGTAAAATACGTATGATGTCATTTGTGGTAATAAACTCAACCAATGACTGTGTTCAAACCCTTGGAAAAAGTAATAAAGGGTGTACTTCTTTTGTACAAAGAAAATTATAGCCAACAACGATGTTGCGTTAAATGTTAAAAGAACTCTAAAAAGGAAATTTATTATCATAATGTATTCCTGTATCAAATACTGCGTATGATTATTTTATAGTATATCAATTAATCATTTACTTTCCACCTACAATATATCGCTTAACCGGGTAAATATATCAATAGCGAAGCCCCAATAGGGGCTTCGCTACCCTCAGAACCCACGCATTCCGTTGATAAAAGTATCAATCACGGCACAAACCTTGTCATATACACGTTTAAGCACCGTCTTCCTTTCAAGGATCCTGGGCGTCCATGTGAGAGCCTTGGCTACTTCGTCCTCGCGTGGGGTAATATCGGTAAACAGGTAATTATCCAGTAAAGCGGCAACTTTACTTTCATCCAGGCTTTCTTCAGCACACAGCGTTGCAACTGCTTTACGTTTTTCACGTTCAACGTAGGTTTCAAAGGTCTGGGTGATATCTTCATCATGCGAAACATGCAGCAGATTTTCTTCGATGAAGTTATCAATCAGCTCACGTTTGCTGCGCAGCGTGACGTCACTGTCAACGATATCCATGACCTTCTTCTTCTGCTCCTGCTGCTCTTCAGGTGGCATAGCCTGGATGCCAGCCAGTAGCCTCAGGATATAGCCGACATTAATTTCATCCCGATGAATCAGTGATACTTCAAAATCGACCTCATCCAGAATCGAGACTTTATCTTTGCCAGCGCGTTTTTTCACCTTGTCATAAATATCAAGATATTTACTGGTGTAATCGGCAAGAGTCTGATCCGATAAAGGCTTACTCACTTCATCAAAATCAGCAAAGCTCTCCAGGATATTCTTCAGTCGCATCATGTCACGGAAAGCCGTCACAAAAGCAAGCTGAGCTTTTTCATCCGGGAGGCTGTCCACGCTTTCCACTGTAGGTGTCAGGGTCAACATGGTATCTACAGCAGCCTGATAGTCGCTCAGGTACTCCTCAAAAGGTTTAACCAGCACGACTGAGGATGCGTCTTTGTTCGAGAATAACGCTATGGCATCATCAGTGGCTTTCTTGAGGTTGCGGAAGCAGACGATGTTACCGTGGCTTTTCTTTTCATTAAGAATACGGTTGGTTCGGGAGAATGCCTGTATCAGCCCGTGGTAACGCAGGTTTTTATCAACGTAAAGCGTATTGAGGGCCGGGCTGTCAAATCCCGTGAGGAACATATTGACCACCAGCAGGATATCAATCCCTTTTTCTTTGGTTCGTTGTGCAATGTTTTTGTAATAATTGTAAAAGCTTTGTGAATCATTAGCTGAATAGCTGGTGCCATACAGTGTATTGTAATCCTTGATGAAGCTGTCCAGATGGTCCCGACTGGAGATATCGATTTTCCCGCCTTGAGGTAGGCTGATATCTTCTTCATCCAGTAAGCCGTTAACTGCTTCCTTATCGCTTTTGTCCGCTTCGTTTGCTGCATAAGTAAAGATAGTAGCGATACGCAACGGTTTGTAACCCGGATCGGCCTGCTGAAGCTCTGTTTGTTTATCTTTAAAGAGGTTATAGTACTTAATAAGCATATCCACCGAGCCCACGCAGAACATTGCGGTAAACTCACGGCTTCGGGTCTTTGCATTGTGGTGAGCCAAGATGTAGTCGGTTATCTTGCCCAGCCGGATATCGCTTTCCATGACCTCTTTGGTGTCGATATCTTCCACATCGATATCGATCTCATTACTGGTTTCCTTACGGCGATAGGTTCCTACATACTCCACGGCAAAGCGCAATACGTTCTCATCACGGATGGCATCGACAATGACATACTTGTGGAGGCATTTATCAAACAGCATTTCAGTGGTCTGCTTGATACCATTGGTAATATTGACGTTATCGGCAAAAATCGGGGTCCCGGTAAAGCCAAACAGTTGTGCATTTTCAAAGAAACTGACGATAGCTTTGTGAGTGTCACCGAACTGGCTGCGGTGGCATTCGTCAAAGATAAAGACAATACGTTCCTTACGCAGGTGCTCCAGCTGTGCCTTATATCCTTCATGGGTAATGGCATTGTTCAGTTTCTGAATGGTGGTCAGTATCAGTTTACTGTTGTTAGCCTTTAGCTGCTTAATTAGTGTACTGGTATTGTTAGTGGTATCTACGCTGTCTTTAGCGAAACTGTTAAACTCTTTAGCTGTTTGATAATCCAGATCGCGACGATCGACGACGAAAATAACCCGATCAACTTCAGGCATGGACATGATCACCTGGCTGGCCTTAAAGCTGGTTAAAGTCTTCCCGCTACCTGTGGTATGCCAGATATAGCCATTACGGGGTTTGCTCTTTAGGTGAAGACTGTCCTTAACATGGCGGATCATCGCCTCACAGGCATAGTACTGATAGGGGCGCATGACCATCAGGCACTTACGAGTTTCATTCAGTACCGTGTAGTGAGTGATCATTTTTGCAATGTGACAAACTTTCAGGAAGGCTTCTGTAAACTTCTCTAGCGACTTAATGGGTTCATTTTTCTCGTCTGTCCAGAAAAAGGTCTGCTCGAAATGGTTAGCCCGATTATTAGCGTAATACTTAGTATCAACACCATTACTAATAATAAACAACTGAACATACTGGAACAGACCACTACCAACCCAGAATGCATCCCGATGGTAACGGTCAATCTGATTAAAGGCTTCTTTCAGGCCAAGCCCGCGTCGCTTAAGCTCAATCTGTACCAGCGGCAGGCCATTGATCAGTAGCGTAACGTCAAACCGCGTTTTGCGTGTGTTTTGTTCGGCGTTGTACTGCTTAACCTGACGGGTGACCTGAAACTCATTCTGGCACCACTCATCTTTGTTGATAAAGCTAAGCCATTTCTCCGTACCGTCATCACGCAGCAATTGGTAGCGATCGCGCAGGATTCTGGCGCGATCGATCACTTCATTACCTTTGGTCAGATGTAGAAAAACACGGTTAAATTCGCTGTCAGTGAGTGGGGCAGCCTCCAGCCGATTGTGAGTTTCAATCTGCTTGCGCAGGTTGGCTTTCATACTGGTTTCGTCGGTGACATTAACCGGTTCGTAATGCATACCCACCAGCTGGTTAACCAGCTGCGTTTCTAACTCGTATTCGCTTTGTGTAGCCATCAGCATTTAGTGCCTTCTACTGGATTGCAGCCCGGTATCGACCAGGCTGAAAATTTTATACGAACATTTTCTGAATTAGGGCTTGCTTCCAAGTCGTCAACTTATCCAATTCAGCTTTTTTAAGGATGATTTTATCGTCGATTGTGGCAAGGAAATTGGCAATTTTGGTTTGCTCACCAATGCTTGGTAGTGGAAGCATCAATTCTAATAAATTTTTCTTTGTGACACTTAATACAGAAACGCCCGTCGCAATTACTTTTATTTGCTTCCTGACTTCTGATGATTGCATCATGTAACTGCCGAAACCTAGAGCCATATTGGTGGACGGTCTTGCTAAAAAAGTGTGTAACCCGGCAACAATCTGTTGTTGCCCGACATTAACTATCTCAATACACTTACCAATATCATTATAATCCTCAGAAGCATCCGCAATTACTAAATCCCCTTTTCTACATAAGTTGTCCTCGGTTATTTTTATTTCCTTGGATATATAGGGAACCAATTCTTTATTAATATCAAACAGGCAGTTAAATTTCGTGTGTATATCACCGTAGTGAATGTTTTTAACTATTCCATTTTCATAGTTGAGTTCATTTCTGGATAGAGAATTAGTACCTAATAGACTGTATAAAGTTCTAAAGGATTTAATTTTCCATTCAGGAAATGCTTTTCCATTATCATCCTTGAATCGCAATTCTTGGCTAAAGATCTTCTGTATTACACCTTTTTTGTAATCACTTAGAAGAGCGTGCTGTTTATCCACTAGCTTAATTATTTCATCAACAGAATTGAGGAAGTCAGCAATTTTAGTTTGCTCTAAAATATCAGGAATTGATAAAACTAATTCATTGAAGTTTTTTTGCCCCAAAGTTTTGTTTCGACCAGCCCCACCTGGAGATGCGGATTCTAATAAGCTCTTCCCTTTTTTGGTTAAAAAATACCTTCTAATATAGTCGATATTACATTTATTTTCTTTTGGGTAATACATAGGGAATCGATGAGATGCAATAAACCCCTCATCTTCCGCAGAGGTAAGTGCAATAGCTTGCTCCCATGCAAAAACAATATTTAGGATTAAAGCATCTTTTTTTACCCAAAAAACACGTTTACTTCCTAATTCAGAACCCAAAATCTCATCCTTATGGAATAACCCTCTACCATGAGAGCGAATTCCTATTTCTCGATATTTTTGTGTTTTATTGACGAGAACTGGAGAAGTAAAACGTTCTAAGATATCCTCAACCTTATATTTAACTAAAGGGGTTGAGAATGATTGGAATCTTATCTTTGGCACCATTACTTACTCCCCTCTGCCTGCTTAAAAGGGGCGTCGATCCCCAGTTCCTTACAGAACATGGCAATGGTCTTATCAATCTCAGCTACTTTCCCTTCCAGCTTACGAATCTCTTGCGCAACGGCGTTGAGGTCAATTTCATCTTCCACTTCAAAGTTATCAACATAACGAGGTATGTTGAGGTTGTAATCATTACCACGGATCTCTTCAAGAGTAGCAATATGGCTGTACTTCTCTTTAGTTTTCCAGTCATTGTAAGTATCAGCAATCTTATCGATATGTTCCGGCAGCAAGCGATTTTGAGTTTTCACTTTCTCAAAGTCATTGCTTGCATCAATAAACAAAATACCGTTGTTGTGCTTGCGGCACTTACGCAATACCAGCACACAGGTTGGGATACTTGTGCCATAGAAGATATTGGCAGGTAGCCCAATTACTGCGTCAATACAGTTCAACTGCTCAATCATGAACTTACGAATATGGCCTTCCGCAGCACCACGGAAAAGAACGCCATGCGGCAGCACCACAGCCATCGTGCCGTCATCTTCCAGGTGATAGAACATATGTTGCACAAATGCCATATCCGCTTTGCTGGACGGGGCCAGTTTGCCGTATTGCGCAAAACGGTCATCGTTCATAAACAGCTGGCTGGCGCTCCATTTGGCCGAGAACGGTGGGTTGGCGACAATCGCATCAAATTTCAGATGCGTATGCTGCGGGTGTTCCAGCGTATCTTCCTGCATGATTTCAAAGTCAGCATAGTGAACACCATGCAAAATCATGTTCATACGTGCCAGGTTGTAGGTGGTGCGGTTCATCTCCTGACCGTAGATTTTACCTACGGAAGAGGCTTCACGTTTTACACGCAGCAGTAGAGAGCCAGAGCCACAGGTCGGGTCATATACGTTTTTCAGTTTGAGCTTGTGAGTAGTAACAATTTTTGCCAGCAACGTAGAAACCGGCTGCGGTGTATAGAACTCGCCCGCTTTTTTACCTGCACCTGAAGCGAATTGCCCAATCAAATACTCGTAAGCATCGCCCAGTATGTCAGAACTGGCTTCACTCAGATTAAAACTCAATTTGTCGAGTTCGGTGATAACCTTACCAATTAGCTCATTTTTTGCTTTGGCAGTATTACCCAGTTTGCTGGAGCCTAAATCCAGGTCTTCAAACAGGTTGCTGAAGTCATCTGCGGAGTCAGTTCCCAGGGTGCTCTGCTCAATATTACGTAGGGTAGTAGCAAGATCTTCGAGAATAAAACCTTCTCCTGCGCCTTTCTGATCTTTAGCTACACGCTGAGCCATGGTGTGGAACAGGTCAGTTGGGGGCAGAAAGTAACCCAGCGTCTGAATGCTGTCGTCTTTTACCGCATTAATGATGTCCTGATAAGCCGGATGCTCAGTGGTCAGCTCGTTATACTTAATCCCGTCTTCTTTCAGGATTTTGTTGGCATAAGTGACAAACTTCTCGGAAAGATATTTGTAAAAGATGAAACCAAGGCAATAGTCACGAAACTCATCGGCATTCATCTTGCCACGTAGCGTATCAGCAATATTCCAAAGGCGGCTTTGCAGTTCACTCAAATTTTGCGCTTCAATCTGGGGCGACATACTTCTTCCTGTTGTTCTTGTAAGTCCCGGTTAAGGGATAGTTACTGAATCATATCACTGAGCTGGCTCAGGATCTGTTGTTCGTTTAGTGCGGCCAGGCGCTCTTGGTAATGGCGTTTTTCAATAGTTGCCAAATAGAGCCCACCGATTGCCTTCTGCTTATTAAGAGGAGGCAGCGTTGCAGTAAACTGACGTACCTCAGTAAGAGACAAACGTAATACAAACGTTGACCCTTGCGTTGCCATAGCTTGCTGGCGGCGGCTTTCCCTGCTTTCATTGAAGTGCCAGACAAACCAAGCAGGAATAACCTTCCGGCTGTCAACTTCGACCCTGACATAGTTATTACTGAGCAGACGCCCGGCATGCTCAGGGCTGACGATAGCGGCCTTACAATGAATCAGGCTAATGACTACATCTCCCGTCTGGACTGACAGAACCGCTTGAGTGGGGCGTACAACCTGTTCTTTAACACCGTTGATGGTATTACCCGGTTGCCAGCAGTCACTCATAAATTGCTCGGTAGCATAAAAGCGACATGCTTTAGCCTGATCATTCTGTCTGATACGACTTACATGCGCACCGGGAGTAAATGAAGCAACGATGGAATAGGGGACTGGCTCAGTTTTCATTGAATAAACTTAAATTACAATGCGTGTGGTGAGTCTATCAATCCGGGGAGGGAAGTCAACTGAATTTAAATTTATTACGTAAAATGCTCGTTTTCAGGTTAGGTGGAAAGAACCACGTTGGCGAGTTGTATGTTAGTGGCAGGCAGCGCATCAGATACGCTGCAGATTGTGCCGAGCTAGTTTTCGTCATCAGGTTTGGGGAGACAGCCTATGAACCTCGGCTCCGTACTGTAGAGCCCGGATTTACAGATTCTGCAGTACTTATTCCCCTTATATGCGGTATCACACAGCACACAATGCCATTCCTGAGGCGGTCTTAAATTTTTGTCCACGGAATACACCTCCTGACGGAGCTTCTTTTCTCGAGCCCGTGCTTTTTCCTCAGGGTCCACCCATGCGCATTACATAAGCCGTTGATGGGGAGTGGAATGCCGTATGTGCTCAAACCAGGAGGCTTCTCCTGGTACGCCTATACGCAGGAGTAATTCACAGCCGCAACTGGCGCATGTCCAGTGCCCTGCACCATCACCGGCCTTAGCGGCTTCTTTGGCATTAACAAACTGATTACGGGTGTTGTTCGCCAGATAACATTTCAGTATGCGCATACCGTTACCTCCCTAGTCCGGTCTACTGCACCGGAGAGCGCCCGGCTGTAATCACCGGTACGACAGGTTAGGCAGTACCGTTCACCGTGATAATCCTCCCCACAGCTAGAGCAGTGCCAATCTGTTTTGCGCACCAGCGGTAAGGCATCCGGCGCATAGCGACGCAGCACCCGCACCCGCCTGGCTTCCTTAGGCTCAGGGCGTACATACGGGCAATGGTGGCGTCCGTTCTCCGTCAGGTCTTCCCATGTGTGCTCAAACCACGGGCGGTTAGTACCCCATTCAGGGTGGAATACCAGCGCACTGCCGCAGAGGTGGCAGGTATAGCGGTCGTAAGGGTGAAGCTGTGCAGTGACCGCACCCGTGAGGCGCTGATTGCCGTCAAGCGCGATAAAAGATTTTGCGTAAATCGTCATAGTATTGGTCCTTTGCCATACGACAGGCAGCAGTGAACCGTCCCGGGGAGGGCAGCAGTGCAGGTCATACGACTGGTGGTCTTAAATCAGGTAGGAGGTTGCGTTCGATAGATTACTGACGGGACTGTGCAATGCGTAGCTGTAGCCAGGCTTCCACTTCGCTTTCAAGCCAGCGAGAGCTTCTCCCCAGCTTGATGGGTTTAGGGAATTCACCGTCCTGTATGAGCTTATAGAACCATTTGTCGGTTAAGCCGGTAAGTTTTGTGATAAACGCCATATCGACAAATTTGTCGTTAAGAAGGCTGACAGGTGTGGTCATCGTTTTTCTCCGTTTGTGGGAAAGGAGAAGAAGTCAGGATTCGAATGGTGCAGACTTCTTCAAACGATATACCGATGGCGTATTTTTTTATCGGCGGGTTCAGCTGTACTTACGTCGCCTGCCACTCACTGCCGGTACCGGGACAGTGCTAACTCTGTAAATCCGGTGCGCTGTCCGCTGCGACTGCTTACCCAGGTAGCTCAGGATGTATTGCATACCCTCCCGCCCTCTGTTGTCGGAAAAACTGATAACACGCTCTCCCCTTACCCTGTAATGTCCCTTAGGTTCACACCGGTGTGCATAGCCTTCTCCGTCAGTAATGTCCCCCCACAGCGACTGAATGGCTTCCCAGAAGCACCAGACCTTCCTGTGACGCTGACCATTGAGATAAAATGCAGCATGGACGTGGTAACGGTGATCTTCTGTGTATTCCAGTACCCAGGCATACCCCACCAGCCCTGATAATGCCGAACTCTGTTCCGTCAGCCAGGTCATATCGGCGACCAGTTGATTCACGTCAGCGGCGTTAAATGAATCACTATTCTGGCGATAGGCAAAATCCACCCGCAGTATTAAGAGTTTTGAGTAGCTTTCAAAGAGCTGGTTCTGATGACTGAATAAAACATTCTGTAGAGAATTATCTGGTTGGTGATTTCTGTTGGTATTGTGAAGCATGATGTTATCCCGTGATGAATAGTGGTCATGGGATAACAGCGGTGTGTTATTTTTTACTGCGTGGAATGAATCGGATGGATGAGCAGGCTCATGCTGAACAAAGTTACCGGGACCGTCAGCTGCGTATTATCAGCGTGAGAGGATATTTGTTCATGTCATCCTCACGGTAACATCCGGGACTACTGTATAGCATAAGTGCATCAGGACCAGACGGGAGATAAGATTAATCACGCTGAGTGTATACGGCTAAACTCTGCTGATGGATGTGTCGTTGGAGATGGTTAATGGGTGGGGGTTCGTAAGCTTCTTTATAAAATAACACTAATAACCTAAATGAATCTATTTTGAGGGTTTCAGTCAGTCTCAGGCTAAATATTTAGCGTTGTATATTTCTGGCCATACACGTCGTCCGGGAGAACACTGTTAATCTGACTTCACCTGATTAACATCGCCGTGCATTCCAGTAATGCTACCGTACAGGTGTTATGCTACGCATACCTTCCCGCCACTTACGATAATACTCTCTGAGAATGTCGTTCACTGTGCTTACTCCTCTACACCTCAGCGTATATTATCTTCACCACTCTGACAGCAGAGTGATGTGTGTTCCACTCCCGGTCACTTATATTGACACAACGGCTACGCCGGTGTCGGTACCTGTAAAGGTAACGTTTCGTATAATTGCAAGACAGCGTAAAAAATGAAAGCACAAACGCCGCGGGTAAAGCATCCCCATCCAGACCAGATGCTCTCACACTGAACCTGTAGCATCATAATCCAGTTGTAATGAGAGATGGAATCTTATTAATAAGAATGAAAAACATGAAAGTATGCAAGCTAACTCATTGATTTAATTTTATTATAAAGATATGTGATTGCATGATATTCATCCGATATCTGTTTGATAACTCAATGAAAGCCACTTGGTTTTTGTAGTGAATCCAGCTTATGATTGTGGTTCTTCCTTCAGGTATTTCCATGTATATTCAGTTGAATTCTTTGTGATGTTTCACATTTCTGTTTTTATACTCAACGTATACTTGTCAATAATTTTTATTCAATGTTATCAGAGAGAGCTGTATGCACAGGTATATTGAAGTGAACTCAGTCAGGGAAGGGGGCTATCTTCTCTGGCGCCTTGGTCATGCAGAAGATGCCAGACGCTTTGCTTTCAGTGCGCAAAAGAACAGGCAACAAATTCAGGATAAAATTAACAGTATCATTGATGATGAAATACAAAATAATGACGGTGACGCACGTATTCTCAGAGCAGTGCTCCGGTATGCCTCAAATTACCGTGAACGTAGTGTTGATGAATCTCAGTTGTCATGGCTCAGGCGGGATGCTTATGGTTGTCTGTATTTCTGGTTAGGGTTAGTAAAAGAATACGTAACATTCGGGATGACGGAGAGTAATGAAGTGAACCCCCGATATTATTACCGACGGGAGGGGCATTTCTGGCTTATTGGTGAGCACATGTCGTCATCAGTCCCTGACACACCGGAACAATGTTATCTGGCAATATTATCCATCCTGGATATGCTACCTCACCGTATTAAACGCAAAGATGCCATTATAGCGGAACTAAGAGATGAGTATTTTTACAATAAGGAACGATTTAGAAAAGATTTTTCCTGGATAACTGACGCAGAGCCTGAAAACATTGAATGGATAATGGCTCAATTCGGTCTGCATCGAAAGATTCTTCGGGATTTTAAAAATATTAACCTTGTTCATGAGATGCAAAACCTTGCTGTTCCTGCACTATATTATCTCTGGGAGGAAGAGCCAGACACAAAACAACTGTTTCTTAATACGTTGCGCAAACGTTATGCAAATATGAAACATCGTAAGAAAGTAGCGGTTAAATCTCCGGTTAATATTCGTATTTCTGAAAGTGCAAAAAAGACGCTGGTAAAACTTGAGAAGCGCTTTAACCGAAACAGGGCTGATGTCATTGAATATCTGATAGAAAAAACCTGGCAAGAACTGAACCAGAAAAACTAAAAAAATCTGAGTTATATATCATCTTACTGAATTCCCTCCCGTCTATATCTAACAGGCCATCCCCTTCGGATGGCCTTTTTTCATTCAGAGGCCGATATGAAACATCCCTCAGGCTATGTCCTTATCCGTCGCCATCTGCGGCGTTATCCACACGCGCTACGCCAGCATTTGCTGCAGGAGCTCAACCGACTCGTTACGTATGAACCGGTGATTGGCATCATGGGGAAAACCGGCGTCGGCAAATCCTCGCTGTGCAATGCACTGTTCCGGAGCGAAGTCTGTACTGTCAATGCCGTGGAAGCCTGCACCCGTCAGCCACAGCGTGTCCGGCTACGTTTCGGTAATCACTTCCTGACGCTGGTTGATTTACCCGGTGTGGGCGAGAGTGTTACCCGTGATGGTGAATACCGTGAACTGTATCGTGACCTCATGCCACAACTCGATATGGTGCTGTGGGTACTCAAAGCCGATGACCGCGCCTATGCGGTGGAAGAGCAGTTTTATCAGGATGTCTTCGCGCAGTACAGCGGACCGCAGCCACCGCTGTTATGGATACTCAACCAGGTGGACAAAACCGAACCCGCCGAGCAGTGGAACTGGCCGTCGGCCCAGCCCTCGGCGTTACAGGCAGAGCGTATTGCACAGAAACAGCAAGCGGTGGCACGTCAATTGCAGATAGCAGAAATAGATATTCTGCCAGTCTCTGTCCGGGGGCGTTACCGGCTGTCGCGCCTGGTGGAGGCCATGATTACCCGCCTCCCAAAGCTGGCCCGTAGTCCGCTTGTGCCGCACCTGCAGAACGGGTATCGCACCGATGCCGTTATTAGCACCGCCAGCAACAGCTTTGGCGATGCCGTGGTGGAGGTGATTGATAAGGTCATTGACCTGGCCCCTCTGCCGCAGGTGGCCCGCACAGCACTGCATGCGGTGACCCACACCGTCGCCCGTGCGGCACGCTCCCTGTGGGGATTTTTCTTTGGTTAGATAAACATCTTCATTTATGTTGATAAGCGTTTTTGCTTCGTCACGATCGAATTCGTCGATCGAACAGATCGATATTCATCGTTGTACCTGATAAGCCCCTCAGTTACATAATCCATTGGGATTCATGTCATTACGTTATTTCTTCATTAAAAATCAATGAGATGACTCGCAGGAATTGTCATGTCTTAAGGAACCTTTATGACTAAATATTATACCGCTGCTGCAGCCATTATTCTGCTGGCAACCCTGTCCTCAACTGCCGGTGCGACTGAAAATGACATCATTAATGTCGATATTCAGAAGAACATACAGGGTATCAATGTCACCGTTACGGCTAAAACTGACACCGTTGTCATTAAGAATATTGACGTCAACCGGGGAAAATGCCCGCTGCTGACAAAAGGAACCGTCACATACCAGGGCAAAAGGCTTGAGGGCTGGGTGGCGCAGGGGGCTACCTTTACCCCCACCACTATGCATTTTGCTGACGGCCTGACCTGGCATTTCGGTCATACCTATCTTCAGCCACCCGCAGGCGTGGTCTGCAGCTTTCTTGAAGCCAGGGTATTCACCGACCAGGGCACCTTCACGGTGACCGAATAAACCGCTTTTAACATCAACCTCTAATGCCCCCAACTTTCTTATTGTTTATTAAAGGAAAATTATTTTGTTACTCAAATCGATACTCCCTCTTACCCTTGCACTCTGTTTCTCAGGGCAGGCGCTGGCGTTCGGTAGCCATGATACCTGGACCAGCGGCTTCGCACAGGGTACAGCGGAATATGTCATCCTCGGCAAGGGGCAGTCACAGCTGTACCTCGCCTGCGACAGCTCGGGGTCACAAGCCGCCACCATCATCTTCACCGACGCGACCGGCCATCAGGTCAGCATGGACAGCGGTCAGACCCTGACGATGAAAATTGATAATGAAGAAGAGGCAAATATCAGCGAAAGCGACTCTCACGTGGGAGAGAACAACCTCATGTGGGCATGGAACAAGCTGCGTACCGGTAAACGCGTGCTCGTCTCCGGCTCAGGTGCAAAACCTGCCGTCTTCACGCTGAAGGGAGCTTCAGGAGTCATACCGGCGTTCGGCGATAACGGCTGCGTGGCGAAGTTTGATATTCCGTAATGCCTTTAGCACCCACCACGATAACAACACCTCCGCCGCAATACCTTCCTGGCTTTTTAGCCAGCCCCGTCCAGCGCCCTGCTCATTGAGCGGGGCATTTATTTTTGTGCCGGATACAAGAGGAGCTCACCGTGCAAAACACTGACGACAGTCCATTACCACCCGGTCCGTTCACCCGCCGACAGGCTGAAGCTGTAGTGGTGTTTTAACGCAATATCGCCATAGAAGACGATCAGGCTACGCATTTTCGGCTGGTGATTCGCGACAGCGAGGGGCAGTTGATCTGGCGGGCATGGAATTTTGAAGCTAACGCTGGGGAATGGCTTAACCGCTACATCGCCAGCCACGGAGTCAGAAAGGGGTAAAAAAATGCCGGTACGGAGGTCGCCGGCGGCGATATGACACACAGGTTGCCCCGATCTGAGGCCGGGTGCGTCGCAATATAAAGCATCTGCAGCCAACGCGCGACAGAAATTATCAATACCACACGAACGGAATAACGGCGTCCGGGCTCACTGCCTGTGGCGCTTTTTTATGCTGTTTTATTAACCAGAGGTACTCACCATGAGATTAGCCAGCCGCTTTGGCCGTATAAACCAGATACGCCGTGACCGCCCCTTAACCCATGAAGAATTAATGCAGGTTGTTCCCAGCGTATTCGGAGAAGACAAACACGACTCCCGCTCTGAGCGCTATTGCTACATTCCGACGATTACCCTGCTGGAGAACCTGCAGCGTGAAGGTTTCGAACCCTTCTTCGCCTGCCAGTCGCGCGTCCGCGATCCGGAGCGTCGGGAACATACCAAACACCTGTTACGTCTGCGCAGGGCGGGTCAGATAAACGGTCAGCATGTACCTGAAATCATTATTCTTAATTCACATGATGGTGCGTCGAGTTTTCAGCTATTACCAGGAATATTCCGAAGCGTCTGCACAAATTCGCTCGTCTGCGGACAGTCGTTTGGCGAAATCAGGGTTCCACACCGGGGCAACGTGGTGGAAAAGGTCATTGAAGGCGCTTACGAGGTGCTGGGAATATTTGACCGGGTGGAAGCGAAACGTGGCGCCATGGAATCGCTGCTGATACCTCCACCAGCACAACACGCCCTGGCCGAAGCGGCACTGACATACCGTTTTGGTGAAGAACACCAGCCGGTCACCGCCACACAGATCCTGACGCCGAGACGCTATGAAGATCGCCAGAACGACCTGTGGTCGGTCTTCAATCGTTGCCAGGAAAACCTGCTGAAAGGTGGTCTGCCCGGGCGTACCGCGAAGGGCAAACGCAGCCACACCCGCGCGGTTAACGGAATTGATGGCGACATTAAGCTCAACCGGGCTTTATGGGTGATGGCGGAACAGATGCAGCAGGCTCTGAGCTGATGCGGTATGTTCCTGCGGACGCCCGCCAGGCCGGAATATATCCGGTATCTCTGGCGAACCAGCCAGGCTGCCGTGCCATCTCTGATGACGACCTGTGCGCGTGGTGCACCCATCTGCTCTACCGCCCCGGCGAACCCAGCCTCTGCCGGTTAAGCCTCACCGACGACCGCTGGCCCTCACACTGTGATGAAGACGGCTATGCGCAATCCTGCCCGTCACTCCGGTTAAACCGGTCTCCCCAACTTAATGAATGAACAAGGAAAAAACAACATGACCCGCAACACTCTGCCACTCTTCACCCCGGAAGAAAGCGTTCCGCTTGCAGCGCAACATCAGATTAACGCCACGCTCGTACCTGATGAGCAACGTGTGGGCTTCTGGCCGCAGCACTTCGGCAGCATACCGCAGTGGATAATCCTTGAGCCGACCATCTTCACGTGGATGGACCGCTTCTGCGCAGACTACAACGGCGGTATCTGGAATTTTTATACTCTCAGCAACGGCGGGGCGTTTATGGCCCCGGAAGCGGAGAACAGTGAGTCGTGGTCGCTGTTCAACACTATGAACGGCAACGGCGGTGAACTCAGTGCCGAAGCTGCCGGAATAGCCGTCTGTCTGATGGCATACAGCCACCACGCCTGCCGTACCGAATGCGACGCCATGACGGAGCACTACTACCGCCTGCGCGACTATGCGCTGAACCACGCGGAATGTGGTGCCATCATGCACATCATCGACTGAGGGATAAGAAGATGGAACAACAGTTACCGCTGTTTGCACGTGAATTAGCCCCTGCTGACCAGCAAACCATCAGGGAAGCCTTAACCCTGCTGGCGTGCCAGCTACGCGAACCTGGCGCGGCATTTACCTCCAGTAGCTCAGTACGTGACTGGTTGCGTCTGCAGCTCGCGTCACTGGAGCGCGAAGAGTTTACCGCACTCTTCCTTGATAACCAGCATCACCTGATAGCCCACGAAACGCTCTTTACCGGCACCATCAACCATACGCAGGTCCATCCCCGCGAAGTGGTGAAGGCCGGTCTGAAATACAACTGCGCCGCTGTCATTGTCGCCCATTGCCACCCGTCAGGGCTTGCCGAACCCAGCAAGGCCGATCGTCAGGTCACCACGCGTATTCAGCAGGCGCTGGACCTGGTGGATATCCGTCTGCTGGATCACATGGTGGTCGGCGGCATGGAAATAGTTTCGTTTTCTGAGAGAGGCTGGATTTAAGGAGAGAAATAGCGATGAAAATCATCAGCAAACGTCAGGCAATGGCGATATACCGCCAGCATCCGCAGTCCCGGTTATTTCCCTTCTGCACGGGTAAATACACATGGTCCGGCAGTATCTGCCACTACGCTGGTCGTGAGGTCCAGGATATCAGCGGAGTGCTCGCGGTCTTCGCGGAGCGTCGGCAGGACCGCAATGGCCCGTATGTCGTATTGCGCAGTGTCACGCTAAATTAACGTTAATTTAAGGAACGCTAAAATTGTCGAATGAAATACCGGCAGTAAACCACGATGTTTCTGAACCCTGGTGGGGACTTAAACGCAATATCACGCCCTGTTTTGGCGCTCGTCTGGTGCAGGAAGGCAACCGGCTGCACTATCTCGCCGAGCGCGCCAGTATCACCGGGCAGTTCTGCGACGCGGATTTACGCCATCTGGATCAGGCGTTCCCGTTACTTTTGAAACAACTGGAACTCATGCTCACCAGCGGCGAACTCAATCCCCGCCATCAGCACAGCGTCACGCTTTACGCGAAAGGTCTGACCTGCGAAGCAGATAGCCTCGGCTCACACGGGTACATTTATATTGTGATTTATCCAACACCTGCAGCAAGCACGTAAATCTTCGTACTACTTATCCTCGTTTAACCCATCAACAAAGAGATCCCACTATGCAAACCCAACCACTATCCCAAACGCGGGAGGCACCGACACGCCCGTCTCCCGTGGAGATCTGGCAACGGCTTCTAAGTCACCTGCTGGATCGTCACTACGGTCTGACACTTAACGACACGCCGTTTGGCAACGATGATGTCATTCAGGAGCATATCGACGCGAGTATCTCACTGTGCGACGCGGTGAATTTTATCGTGGAAAAATACGACCTGGTACGTACCGATCGTCACGGCTTCAGCGCGGCATCACAGTCACCGCTTATCAGCAGTATCGATATTCTCCGTGCACGGAAAGCCACCGGGCTGATGACCCGCAGCGATTACAGAACGGTGACCAACATCACCACCGGTAAATACCGCGAGGTGCAGCCATGAAACTGTCCCTCACCGTAGAAGCCGATACCATCAACGTTCTGGCGCTCAATATGGGCCGGATCGCTGTAGATATTGACGGTATTGAACTGGCAGACCTGATCAATGTGGTCTGTGACAACGGCTGCACGCTACGGATCGCCGATGAACCGGGTAAGGCAATCGTTGAATCACCACTGCCACCCTTTACGTCATTACCCGGTATCTGCTGCAGCACTGCGCACATCACGGCGGAAGACAATTCTCTGCTGTATACACTGTCGCACCAGCATGAAGATTTTGTAGAGTCTGAATGGATCCATTTTTTTGGCTCCGGCTATTTGATCCACCTGGAGGCGTGGTCGTTTCCGATCTTACGCCTCAAACGCCTCGGTCTGTCGAAAGTCTGCCGCCGGTTAGTGGTGATGCTTATTCGCCGCTACGCCGTTGGTATTATTCATCTGGATGCGGATGGCGATATCCTGCCGGGATTCGTCACGTTTGACTGGTAACCCCACCTCAAAAACATTAAGGAAAACTTATGCTGGCATTAACCACTGAAGCCGCTCTCAACATTCTGACTGAATGGCTTCAGGACAACATCAGTTGTGGCACTGTGCTTATTTTCGACAACGACGAAGACAGGACGGATTCTGCGACCCTGTTACCCTGGATAGAGCAGGCGCGAAAAGATGTCTGCGCACTGCACCAGTTACGGGCATTGCTGGTTCCTGGAACAGGCTATGTCCGTTAAACAACGTAAGCACCAGCATAGCTGGCGGGCGTTTTTAGCGGTGAGGTTGCTCCATCAGCAACAGGTATAACTGTTCGCTCACCCTCAGGGTATGCCGGTAACATCTGAATGGGGAGAGGCGTCTGTTGTAATGGATATCGCGACAAAAAGCCGCCAGAACCTCAGGAGCAGCGCCATTTATCAGGCCGGGAGCCATTTCCGGGGCGTTGAGCAAAATAAAGCATTTTTCCGGGTGCATACAGGCTGTATCGCTTTCCAGGAAATAGCCCTCCAGATACAGCAGCACTGCCAGCAGACGAAACTGCCGGGTGAGCACAACTTCGGTATTGCGGTAATGAACGGCTGTCCACAGACACTCGCGACGTATAAATCGTCTGGCGCGTTGGTTAAGGTTTCCACCTTTATTATACCAGCGCTCGACGATAGCCCTGGCTGACGGGATGTTGCCATGGCCTGTAACCGCAGTTTGCCATGCCCGTTCCAGAATATTCGCGAATTCCACAGATTAACCTTGCTCCTTCGATACAACGGTGGAGAAGTAAATTTTACGAATCAGCTTAAGGAGGAAAAAAACATCGCTCAGGCTGCTTATCCCGGACAGTAGCTGGCAACAGGCTATCCGTGTACGAAAGCGGATACGCAGCGCTTGCTGATGACTGACTTTGCGTCGATACAGCCCGAGAAAATGACGACACTCCACCAGAGCATGTCTGACCAGAGCGCGTCGTGTAGCGCAGTGTGGCTGTTGTTCACTCAGGGCGAGAATATCAGTAATCACGTCAATATAGCTGGTGGCCCGGATATCGTAATAATCCTGCCGGTGGGTAATGGACGCGGGATTGCTGATGTAGGTGTAATCTTTTCGGTCGGCAAAATAAAACCGACCATTTCCGGCTGCGAGTTGGATGGTCCAGAGAATGTCTTTGTGACTTTTGCCTTTCTGGAATCGCAGGTCATGCTCGCGGATATACGCCGAACGGGAGAGCTGCAGCCACAGATAATGCGGCCATTCCCGCTGCTTCACGCAATGGCGTATCCACTGCTGGCCGGTGAGCAACTGACCGTAAGGCTGTTTGCAGTGTACGGGCGAGCGCTGTAGACCGGCATTGTCGGCCCGCCAGCCATTGAACACGGCAACATCGGCCTGTGTTTCATGAGCAGCCCTTAGCCGTTCCTGCAAAAATCCGTCGGCTACCTGGTCATCCGCATCCAGGAACACCACCCACTCGCCGCCGTGCACCGCCAGCGCGGCGTTACGTGCGGCATATACCCCCTGATTTTCCTGATGAATAAGCATCAGCCGCTCATCGGTGATGGCGCTGAGTATGGTCCACGTTTCGTCGGTGGAGCCGTCATCCACGACAATCACCTCCATGCGGAGCGTTTGCTCGTTCAGGAGTTTGTGCACCAGGTGACCGATGGTAGCCTGCGCATTGAAGGCCGGGATAATGACGCTGACATCAATTTCAGGCTTCATACCGGGCTACGCTTTCCCCTGACTGTCATCTTTCTGACGCCTGACGGGGATAATATGTTTTTCCCTGATTTCCTGCTCGGTATCAAATAAGCACTCGTCGCAGAATTCTTTATCGAGTCCGAAAATCCGGTCCAGAACATACCTTTTTCGGTTACAGCGTGCGCATCTTTTCATCACATCATCCGTTACGTTATTTCACTGCCGTGTTCTCAGGACAAAAGGCAGTCGCCCCTCGTCGAGACAGGAAATGGATTGATAAACAATCATTTAAATTCGTTTTCGGGATTGTTGCACAGGGGCTGTACGGAGGGATAATTCATTTTGCAGATCAATTTTCGAAAATCGATCGGTTACATCGATCGATGGTTTCGCGCCCTGTTTTACCCGCAATCCCGCTAACCCCACTGATGCATAACCCCCGGCCCGCATTCGTTGCGGGTCTTTTTATTTATGGAGATTTACTATGCAGGCTGAAGCCGAAGTGTTAACCGACCATACCGACGTGATTTGTTCCACCAGCATTGAACGCATCGTCACCGGACGTAATGCCGCGCTGGTACAGATTGAAACGCTGATGCAGCAACTTGATGATATTTCGACGCTGACCCGCAGTATCGGCGGTAAAACGGCACTGGACTGGGCGATGAAGCAGGATTTCCGATGTGGCTGCTGGCTGATGGAAAAAAGAGAAGCGGCGATGAAAGCTATTACCCGCAATCTCGATCGCGGTATATGGCGGGATTTGATGAAGAAGTCGGGGATGCTCAGCCTGATGGATGCTGCTGCCCGTGAACAGTGGTACAACAGTCTGGAAAAGGACGATATTCCCGCTGTCAGTGAAGAGAATATTCTCAGCACCTTTGAGCAGCTTCATCACAACAAACAGGAGGTCTTTGAGCGTGGCATCATCAATGTGTTCAGGGGATTAAGCTGGGATTACAAAACCAATAACCCCTGTTACTTCGGCAAGAAGATTATCGTTAACAATCTGGTGAAGTACGATAAATGGGGCTATGGCCTGAATTGGGGCTGGCGGCGTGACCAGTTAGCCGATCTGGAGCGCATGTTGTTCCTACTGGATGGTAAAACCATTCCCGATAACCGGCACGATGTGACTATCCGAATGATGGATTTTATTCGCGATAACCCGCATCAGCAGGTCTTTGAGGATGAGCTATTTACTATACGCTATTTTCAGAAGGGGAGCGGACATATCACGTTTAAGCGTATGGATCTGGTAGAGAAGATGAACGATATCATCGCGAAGCACTATCCGGGAATGCTGGCTGCTAAGTGAGTATAAAAGGTCTTCTCTTTTGGGTAATGGTCTTTCAAATCTTCCACACTTATTCCGAATCCTCATCTGAAAACACATAAATGTGTTTTTACGCTTTTTTGTGTTTTAATGCTTGTCATCAATCTCATCAGAAGAGCGATACCATGGTACAAAACAATATCAAACAGCTTCGTACTCAACTGTCGATTACTCAGCGCGAGCTGGCGTATATGGTCGGCACCAGCCAACAGCAAATCCAGCGTATCGAAACCGGAAAGGTGGCAGCAAAGCTGGGCCTTGTACAGGCGATATGCAATGCCCTAGATAAGCCTTTAAATATCGTATTCCCGGAAAGCGATCAGTTGATTAACGACTTTCACAAGAAGCGCCGTAAAACTGATGAAGATCTTGAGGCGATAGCCACAAGCGGTATTGAAATGGATAGCGGTCTCTGGACCGTAAAACTCTGGCTACAGGGGCAGCAGGACTATTTATTATTGCCCATTTCTGCTGTGGATAAGCGGAGGTTTTATTATTATTTTCAGGAAATAGCTAGCCCGAATGTAGAGCGCTTCTTTGTCTTTGACTCGGACCAGTATCGCTATGCGTTAAATATGCGCGAAGTAGTATTTCACCAGTTCTTGTCTGATGGTCTACCGCCAATCGTTGCTGAAGAAGAAGATGATTATTTTAATGTCCATATCACCTTGGTGAACGGTGGCCCAGTGATTCCGCTGAGCGTTGAGCCTGATGCACCGCAAAACGAAGAGACGGATGATATCGGTCAGTTGAATGCGTTCTTTGAAAAGCTGGACTGCGAGCCTGAAACCACAGATCGTTATATGTTAACCGATGAAGACGGTGAAGATGCTTTTATCCGTATTGGTTCTATTGCCATGGTGCGAGTCGTACTTGACGCGCTGGAGCCTGTGGAAGAAGATGAAGAGTAGTTTTCAGCTAGCTGTATTCACAGGAAATCGCGTTGAGTATACATGTGAGTATACACAGTAGCTCGTTACTTTTATAAAGCTATTTATTTCAATGCTTTATGGCTTTAATCGCGGTGCGGCCTTCGCACTCATCCTCTAAACACCTCCCTACGATGCCACTCCACATACCCCTCCTTTGGATAGTTCCCTTTCACCATTGGCAGCGCAATCTGCTTCCCTGCAAAATCCCAGAACAACCGCCCAACGATCCCATTCCCATTCACCGCCTCTGACACCAGCACCCGCAAACTCTCATCTAGCCCAATCGACCCCTTATCAAACGCCTTATGATGAATCGCACACAGCGCCAGTCCGTTCGGGATCTCACACGGCCCGCCAAACTGCTTCCACTTAATATGCGCGGCTTCGAGTCCTACTGAGGCGTTATCATGCCGCATGTTGAATCCGCAGATGGCGCATTCATAATTGTAAGCGCGCAGCACCTGCTGGCGGAATAGCGGGTCGCGAACCTTACGAATCTGCTGGATATCAAAACCCATCTCATCCGCGATCTCTTCCTGAATGCTTTCAGGAAAGTGCGCTTCAAGGATCTGCTGCGCCAGCGAGCCGGTCAGGTTTTTGTTCTTATTCAGCAGCGCAAAGTGTTCTTCATCAAACCCGCCTGCGACGTTATGTTCCACAAGTTCTTGAACGGGCGGCTGCTTACTGCCAGTGGTCGAACAAAACTCTGTATTCTTCAGATCCCAAAATCCATCCCTTTTGAGCCGCCAGAAAGGCATATTCGGGTAATGCGCCTTCCGCTGTGGGCCAAAGCGTTCTAACAGGCTAAGCAACTGCTCGTGGACCTCGGTTCCGTAATTAAACAGTCGTGCATGCCCCTGCTGATAGTTCGCCAGTACGTACAGAAGTAATAAAGGCTTATGCGGCGCACGCTGTTCGCCTTTGCGCCAGATGGTGATGTCGGCAATTGCCTGTTCGAGAGTTTTGCTGGAAGCCATCGCGTTACGGAAGAAGGTAAATAATTGCGATGATGCTCGCAAAACTCAGGACAGGCAACCTACAATCAACTAAAACATGACCTTACCGCACACTACGCTATTTCCTGAATCCTCCTCGCAAATTCCAAATTTACCCCACACCAAACCGCTGTATTTATATTCAGCCCTGTATAATGAGCACCAGAAATTACGCCGAACGGCAAAGGAAGTATCAAGGAATATTTAAAGAGAGAATTCGCGATATGAAGGTGCTGCAACACCCCCATACCGCTAACCACAAACAACTATGAAGGAGTTGAAAATGGCTGCGACGAATTTTAAGCCAGAGTTTACTGTTTGCAAAACAGAATCAGACGCTTTCACCGGCATGATTGAAAACCGCGAGCTGGTACGCAAAAACAGCGCCCGTCGACTTCACGGCAACCAGCTCAATGCGGCGCCCGTCCATCCGCGCGCGGAAACGCCGCAGGACAGTGCCGCCTGCTGCGAACTGTATGCACGCATAGACATGAAATACCTTCTTCTGGGCGGCGAGTGGTTAACCCGTGCAGGCTTTATCAACGGTATGCCCGTAAAAATCCGCGCCATGAAAGACTGCATTGTGATTACGCCGCAGCATACAAGAGAATTATGGGGATGCCTGGAAGGGATGAGTGTGGTGAATATAAATAAAAAGAAAGTCGCACAGTGGTTAAAAACATTTCCGGGTGCGTTAAATGACACCGGCGATATTCCGGTGATTAAGCGCAACGTCTGATAAATATCCCGGCCCTGCGCCGGGATTATTATTTAAGCTGTGTTTTAAAACACCAGCACCCCCAGCCCAACCTTCACCTCCCTCAACGTCGCCTGCGTCACCCCCTGCGCCCGTTCGGTCCCGCGCTTCAGCATCGCCATCAGCTCCCCCTTATCCCGCATATACATCGCTCTCCGCTCCCGCATCGGTGCAATCAGTTCCTGCAAACACGCCTCCAGTTCGTTCTTACAAACCCGGTCACCCAGCCCGCCCGCCTGATAGTGCGCCTTCATCGCCGCCACTTTCTCCTTGTCCGGATGAAACGCGTCGAGGTACCTAAACACCACGTTCCCCTCAATCTGCCCTGGGTCGCTCACCTTAAGGTGGTTCGGGTCGGTGTACATCGCGCTGACCGCACGGTGAATGGTCTCTTCGCTGGCCGAAAGGTGCAGCGTGTTGCCCAGCGATTTCGACATCTTGGCGCTGCCGTCGATGCCGGGCAGGCGGCTGGTGTCGCTCAGCATCGCTTTACAGTGGCGCAGCACCGGGGCGGGCAGCAGGCTATTCATCTTGTGCACAATCTCGTTGGTCTGCTCAATCATCGGCAGCTGGTCGTCGCCGACCGGCACGCACTCGGCCTTGAACGCGGTGATGTCCGCTGCCTGGCTGATGGGGTAGGCCATAAACCCGACCGGCAGCGAACGGGCGAAGCCCTTCTGCGCAATCTCGTTTTTCACCGTCGGGTTACGCTCCACGCGGGCGACGGTGACGATGTTCATATACAGCATCGTCAGCTCGGCGAGGGCGGGCAGGGCGGACTGCAGGCAGATCGTGGTCAGGTTCGGGTCGATGCCGGCGGCGAGGTAGTCGGCCAGCACTTCGGGGATGTTGTCGCGAATTTTTTGCGGGTTGCTGCCGTTGTCGGTCAGCCCCTGCAGGTCGGCAATCAGCACAAACTGGTTGTGTGTGTGCTGGAGCGCCACGCGCTGGCGCAGCGATCCGACAAAGTGGCCAAGGTGCAGCGGGCCGGTTGGGCGATCGCCGGTGAGGATGGTGGGTGCGTTCATAAAGACTCCTTAACGTTGTAATGCCGAAAGGGGTCTTAAAATGTGAAAGCCGCCTTTCGGCGGCTATCTGAAAATGGGGAATACTACTCCGTGCCGCCTTTAAGAAGGCAGCCACCAGCGGTTTACGGTGAGGACGGCGTGGTTTATGTTCATCTCTTTACCGTATCACGTCCGGCGCGAAAAACAAAAGGGCACGTCATGCTGCAATCTCTCAACCACCTGACCCTCGCGGTCAGCGACCTGCAAAAAAGCATCAGCTTCTGGCACGAGCTGCTGGGGCTGACGCTGCACGCCCGCTGGAATACCGGGGCCTATCTTACCTGCGGCGATCTGTGGGTCTGCCTGTCGTACGACGAGGCGCGCCGGTATGTGCCGCCGCAGGAGAGCGACTATACCCACTACGCGTTTACCGTGGCGGAAGCGGATTTTGAACCGTTCTCGCAAAGGCTTGAGCAGGCGGGCGTCACCGTCTGGAAGCAGAACACAAGCGAGGGGGCGTCGTTCTACTTTCTCGACCCGGACGGGCACAAGCTGGAGCTGCACGTGGGCAGCCTCGCCGCGCGGCTGGCGGCGTGTCGCGAGAAGCCCTACGCGGGCATGGTGTTTACCTCAGACGAGGCTTGAGGCGCGCACTTTCAGCCTGCCCGCCAGCGTCACGTGCGTGGCGGCATCTTCCTCATTGCACAGGTACTCTACCGCCAGCCGTCCCAGCTCGCTGTAGGGCAGCTGAATACTGGTCAGCGGCGGGGTGAGCTGCTCGGAAATCTTCTGGTCGTCGTAGCCCGCCAGCAGCATGTCCTGCGGAATGCGCACGCCGTTCACCGCCAGCGCCTGATAGCAGCCAATCGCCAGCCAGTCGCTGGCGCAGAAGATGGCGTCTGGGCGCTCGGCCAGTTCCAGCAGGGCCGTGGTGGCGGTAAAGGACTCGCTGAACTGCCAGTTGGTCTGACGCACCAGGCCGTCGTCGCACGCTAATCCGGCCTGCTGTAGCGCCGCCCGGTAGCCCGCCAGACGCTGGCGGGAGGCCTCCATCCAGCTCTCGCCGGTGATGTGGGCGATGCGCGTGGCCCCGCAGGCGATGAGGTGTTTAGTCACCTGGAAAGCGTTGGCGTAGTCGTCCGGGATAAACGACGGCAGCAGCGGCGAGCCGGGGTCGCGCTGGTTGAGTAGCACCAGCGGGATGCGGGTGCAGTCGTGAAACGCCGTCATGTCCACCAGCGTGGTGACCGGAGAGGCGAGAATAATCCCGATGCAGTTGCGCTTCTCCAGCTGGCGGATAATGTTCAGCGCCAGCTCCACGTCGTCGCCGTAGTCGTAGACGGTGAGCAGGGTCTCGTTGCGCCACGCCGCTTCCCGCGCCTGGCTGATGGCGTCGATAAACGGGTCGAAGCTCTGCATGGAGCTCACCAGCAGGGCGATCTCTTCCTGGTTGCGCGGGGCGTGAACGGCGGGGAGGCGGTCATAGCCGAGCTCGGTGGCGACGCTAATCACCCGCTGGCGGGTGTCGTCGCTGAGCTTGATGTTGCGGGACTGGTTGAGCACCAGCGATACCGTTGCCTGCGACACCCCTGCCGCCCGCGCAATATCGTTCATCGTCACTTTTGTTTTTCGCTTCATCCGTCCTCTCCCTTTCGCGACTTCGCATCATACCCTAACCGCACGCTTTAGCGCCGTCGATCACGTTTCTCATTCATCGAAGCGTGAACTTTGTGAGGGGCATCGCTTTTCTAAACGCCGTAATTTGCGCATTTATCCCGCAGCTAATATTTATTAGCTAAACATTATCAGTAAGAGGATGCGTAATGAAAGAGCAGTGGAGCAGGGAGCAGGCACAGTCGTGGTATGAACAAAAAGGCTGGCTGTGCGGGTTTAACTATTTGCCGTCGACGGCGGTGAACTGGACCGATATCTGGCAGGCAGAGACCTTCGATGCCGGGACGATTGACCGCGAGCTGGGCTGGGCGGCGGAGGCGGGTTACAACACCCTGCGCATCAACCTGCCGTTTATCGTCTGGGAACACGATCGCGACGGGCTGATGGCGCGTATCGATCGTTTTTTGACGATTGCCGACGGTCACGGGTTCAGCACCATGCTGACCCTGATGGACGACTGCGGCTTCTCCGGTGACGAGCCGTACCTTGGCCCGCAAAAGCCGCCGGTGCCGGGCAAGCATAACAGCCAGGCGGCGGCGAGCCCCGGTCGCGATAAGGTGTGCGATCCCGACTGCTGGCCGCAGATTGAACGCTATATCCGCGACGTTGTTCGCCAGTTCCGCGACGATAAGCGCGTGCTACTGTGGGATCTCTATAACGAGCCGGGCAACCGCGGCATTTTCGCGACGGGCACGCAGGAGGTGCAGTACGACGCGAAGCTGGAGACCTGCGCCCACGCGCTGATGAAGCTGGCGTTCCGCTGGGTGCGTGAAGAAGACCCGACCCAGCCGCTCACCGTCTGCGCGTGGCGCGTCCCGCCGGAAGAGGAGGGCGAGACGTTCTTCCAGCACCCGCTTGACCAGACCGCGCTGGCGCTCTCGGACGTGGTGAGCTTCCACGCCTACACCCACACGGGGCGCATGACGGCGATGATTCAGCAGCTGCAAGCGCTCGGTCGCCCGCTGTTCTGCACCGAATGGCTGGCGCGCCACGTGGGCAGCACGATTGAAGAGCAGCTTCCGCTGATGTACATGGCGAAGGTTGCGCCGTATCAGTGGGGGCTGGTGCGCGGCAAGACCCAGACGTGGCTGCCGTGGCCGGTGGTGATGAAAGAGTCCACGGACTACTGTCGCCTCTGGTTCCACGACGTGTTTGAGGAGAACGGGATTCCGTTCTCACGCGCTGAAATTGCGCTGATGCAGAAGCTGCGCAAAATCGCCCCGAATCCGCAGGGCTAATAATAACGACCCGGCGCGCTGTCGCCGGGCAACCAGGTACGCACTATGGCAACGACAATGAAAATACCGTCTCGCGAGTTGTGGTCTTATTTTGGCTATGGTTTAGGTCAGTGTTTTAGCTTTGGTTTAGTGGGTTCGTTTATTAACTATTTTTACACCGACGTGCTGGGGATCTCGGCGCTGGCGGCGAGCACCATCTTCCTGATTGCCCGCGCGTGGGACGCGGTTCACGATCCGCTGTTTGCCAGCATTATGGATACCATTAACAGCCGGTTCGGCAAGTTTCGCCACTTTTTGCTGATCGCGCCGCTGCTGATTACCGGCGTCACGCTGCTGTCGTTTTATAAAATCGAAGCGGACATGACCACCAAAATCCTCTACGCCGGGGTGACGTATATCCTGTGGGGGACGCTGTACGCCATCTCCGATATCCCGTTCTGGTCGATGTCGTCGGTGATGACCAACGACTCCGCCCAGCGCACCCGCGCGGTGACGGCGGCGATGCTCGGGGTGAACGCCGGGATTGCCTGCGCCAATATCTTCTTCCCGAAGCTGGCGGCGTTCTTCGCCCAGTACAGCAACGATAAAGGCTACTTTATGGCGGCGCTGGTGATGATGCTGGTGGGCCTGCCGCTGATGCTCAACGGCTTTATGCAGATCAAAGAGCGTGTGCCGCCGAGCCCGGAAAAGGTGACCATTCGCGACACCTTCCACAACCTGCGCCAGAACAAGCCGCTGTTTATCGTCCTGCTGTCGTTCTTTTTCTGCGTGTTCCACAACGTGGCGGGTGGGCTGTATATCTACTTCTTTATCAACAACCTGGGCGACGGCAGCCTGCAGATGGCGATTGGCGTGATGGGCATTGTGGCGGCGGTGCTGTGCCTGGTCGCCCCGATGCTGACGCGCCGGATGCAGAAGCGGAAGCTGTTTATGATCCTCTGCGGGCTGGACGTGGCGGGGCGCGTGGTGATGTGGTTTGTCGGATATCAGCAGGTGACGATGCTGTTTATTCTGCTCGGCCTGAGCACGCTATTCGTGATGATGACCAACATCCTCACCTCATCGATGATTGCCGACACCATTGAGTACGCGGAGTACCACACTAACAAGCGCTGCGCGGCGATCACCTTCTCCGGGCAGACCTTTACCGGCAAGATGTCGGTGGCGGTGGGCGGCGGGCTTATTGGCGTGTTTCTGACGATGATCGGCTACGTGCCGCAGGCGCAAATCCAGAGCGAAGGCGTGCTGTCGGGGCTGTTCTTTGGGATTTGCCTGCTGCCGGCGATTGGGTCGCTGATCCGCATGGGCTTTATGTCGCGCTTTACCTTTACCGAGGAGAAGCATGCGGAGGTTTGTCGGCTGCTGGCGGAGCGGAACGCGTCTGCAAAAGCGCCGGGCGGCGGCTGCGCCTTACCACCCGGCCTGGAAAAAATTACAGCGACTTCACAAACGCCAGCAGATCTTCGTTAAGCTGGTCCTGGTGAGTCAGCGCGAAGCCGTGCGGCGCGTTGTCGTACACCTTCAGCGTGGCGTTTTTGATCATCTCTGCCGCCAGCTTGCCGGTGCTTTCAAACGGCACGATCTGGTCGTTGCTGCCGTGAATAACCAGCGTCGGCACGTCGATTTTCGCCATATCCGGGCGGAAGTCGGTTTCGCCAAACGCGGTCACGCAGTCGATGGTGCCCTTCAGGGATGCCAGCAGGGCGATGTTCAGCGTCTGGGTCAGGGCACCGGCAGAGACGGTCTGCCCGGCGTTGGTGCCGTAGAACGGCGTCGCGAAGTCGCTGATGAACTGGGCGCGATCTTTACGCAGTCCGTCGCGAATGCCGTCGAACACGCTCTGATCCACACCCTGCGGGAAGGAGTCGGATTTACCGAAGATCGGCGTGACCGCGCCCAGCAGCGCCAGACCGGCCACGCGCGCGCTGCCGTAGTTGTTGATGTAGCGGGTCACGTCGCCGCCGCCCATGGAGAAGCCCACCAGCGTCACGTCCTGGAGGTCCAGGGTGGTGATCAGGTCGTTAATGTCGGACGCAAAGGTATCGTAGTCGTAGCCGTTCCACGGCTGATCCGAGCGGCCAAAGCCGCGACGGTCAAAGGCGATGGCGCGGAAGCCGCGCTCCGCCAGGTAGTTCAGCTGGCTATCCCACATGTCGCCGTCCAGCGGCCAGCCGTGGCTGAAGAGAACCGGTTTGCCGGCGCCGCAGTCTTTGTAGTAAATCTGCGTGCCGTCTTTTGCCTTAAACGTTGCCATAGTGTGTTCCTGTACAGGTGATGGTTATGGTTATACCGGCGCGACCAGATAGCGAATTGCCGGTGATGTTGTGCCCTGATGAAAAGCCAGAACGCGGCTCTGCAGCAGGAGGTCATTCATGGTGTGGCGCTCCTGCTGGCGCAGATGCTCAATCCACGAGCCCATCAGGAAGGTCTCAATAAACAGGCCGGGGCGCTCAATATCTTCATATACCGCCCAACTCATCGCGCCGGCGCGGCGTCGCACCCGGCGCAGCTCGTGTACCGCCTCCAGGAAGGCTTTCGCTTTCTGCGGGTCGATGATGTACTCGTGCGACACCAGCACCGGGCCGCGCTCGTTCGGCAGCTCAATCTCCACGCCGTCCAGCGGCTGGCCGCTCAGGTCGAGGTTCAAATCAGGATCTTTCTCCAGCTTCCAGCGGAACACCGTGGCGCTTGCCAGCACCATCCCCAGCGTGGCGACAACCAGCGAGGTCGGGGTGCCAAACTGAGAGGCGATCTGCCCCCAGATGGCGCTGCCCGTGGTCATCGAGCCGAAGAACACCGTCAGGTAGACCGCCAGCGCGCGGGCCTTCACCCAGCGGGCGGCGCTGCGCTGCGCGCCGAGGTTGAGGGTGGAAAGCACCGCAATCCACGCAAAGCCGGTGAAGAACTCAAACAGGTTGAGCAGCCAGACGTGGCGCACGAACGCCAGCGCTAGCATGGTGAGGGCAAAAACCAGGCTCGCGGCCACCATCAGCCGATCGGCGTTCAGCCGCTGGCGCAGGCGCGGCAGCAGGATCGCCCCGGCAATCGCCCCCAGGCCGATGCACGCCAGCATCACGCCGTAGCCCGCCGGGCCTAAGCCCAGCTCGCGGCGCGCCACCAGCGGCAGCAGCGCCCAGCCCGCGCTGCCGAAAACGAAGAAGGCCACGGTGCGCACCAGCACGTTGCGCAGCACGGGCGCGGCGTGCACGTAGCGAATGCCGGAGCGCACCGCGGAGAAGAAGTGTTCCGGCGGCAGGCGCTGCACGGACGGGGCCGGACGCCAGCGCCACAGCACCCACGCTACGCCCACCACGGACAGCGCGTTCAGGGCAAACACCATCCACGGCCCGGCGAGCGAAAGCAGAAAACCGCCCAGCGCGGGACCAATCGCCCGGCTGATGTTCACCCCGAGCGAGTTCAGCGCCACGGCGGCACCCAGCTCCGGCTTGCTCACCAGATCGGGCACCACGGCCTGGAACGGCGGCGAGCTCATCGCCGCGCCCACGCTCAGCAGGAACGTCGCCACCAGCAGAACCGTAGGGGTGACGTGTCCGGTGAAGGAGAGCACCGTCAGCCCGGCGGCGGCGATGAACACCCACAGCTGGGAGAAGAGCAGGTATTTACGCCGGTCAACGATGTCCGCCATCACCCCGGACGGCAGGGCGAAGAGAAACATCGGCAGGCTGCTCGCCGCCTGCACCATCGCGATATCCAGCGGATCGGCGCTGAGCGTCAGCATGCTCCAGTTGATGCCGACGTCGCTCATCCATGAGCCGACGTTAGAGACCACCGTGGCGATCCACAGCATGCGGAACACCGGCTGGCTCAGCGGCTGCCAGGGCGAAACCGCCCGCGCGGGCGCCGTCTCGACGTGTGCGTCGCGAACGTCGTTAACCTGGGTCATGCGAACCTCTCCGTTGCCTTACGCTGCAGCCGCCACTGGCCCGGCCCGGTGAGGGCGAGAGTGGTGAAGATAATCAGCAGCAGCCAGCCAAACTGCCCTTCGGCAATCGACCAGTCCGGGTGTACCGCCAGCATCGCCACCAGCAGCACGGCGATAATCGGCAGGCACGCCAGGCGGGTGTAGACGCCCGCAATGATCAACAGCGGGCAGATGACCTCGGCGACGATCGCCGGGATCAGGCTCGCGTAAGGCCCGAAGCCGAACGGATCTTCAATGCGCGTCAGCTCTTCGCTGAAGTGGAGCACCTTCGGCAGGCCGTGCACGTAGAGCAGCAGCAGGCTGCCGGTGAGGCGCAGGAAGAACAGCCCCAGGTCGACCCGGGGCGGCATAGTAGTGTTTTTCATCAGAATGCAAAGCAGCTGCAGCCCAGCGCCCCCCAGAAAGCGTTATCGTCGGACACCGGCATCTCTGACGTGCGGGCGAAATCATGCTGGTGGCTGTGAACCCCGCACGGGCCGCTGCAGTGGTGAGCCACACTCATGCCCACGCGCGTAGCCTGCGGCGGCGCGCTGCGGTAGTGGCCCGGTACCTTCACCACCGGGGACCACTCGGGCAGGACCGGAATGGCCGGTGGCGCGAGCGGGCCGAAGGTGCCTGCGGCGTAGACGATGTCGCCGTTGACCACCGTCAGGACGGACTCGATGCCCTTGATCTCCTCTTCCGGCACGCGGAAGTAGTCTTTGCTCAGCACCGCCAGGTCGGCGAGCTGGCCGACCTTGATCTGCCCCTTCTGGTTCTGCTCGCTGGAGAACCACGCGCTGCCCTGGGTCCAGAGCATCAGGGCGGTATCGCGGTCCAGACGGGCGCTGTGATCGTACATCTGCATCCCGCCGACGGTGCGGCCGGAGACCAGCCAGTAGAGCGCGGTCCACGGGTTGTAGCTCGCCACGCGGGTGGCGTCCGTCCCTAAGCCCACCGGCACGCCGGTCTCGAGCATTTTTGCCACCGGCGGCGTGTGGCGGGTAGCTTCGATGCCATAGCGCTCGGCAAAGTACTCCCCCTGGAAGGCCATGCGGTGCTGGACGGCAATGCCGCCGCCCAGCGCTTTGATGCGGTCGATGTTGGCCTGGGTAACGGTTTCCGCATGGTCGAAGAACCAGTGCAGGCCGTTGAACGGAATATCGCGGTTCACCTTCTCGAACACGTCCAGCATGCGGCTGATGGATTCGTTGTAGGTGGCGTGCAGGCGGAACGGCCAGCGGTGCTCCACCAGATGGCGCACCACGCGCTCCAGCTCGTCCTCCATGCCCGGCGCGAGGTCCGGGCGCGGCTCGAGGAAGTCTTCAAAGTCGGCGGCGGAGAAGACCAGCATCTCGCCCGCGCCGTTGTGGCGGAAGAAGTCGCTGCCCTGGCCCGGCGTGAGCATGTCGGTCCATTTTTCAAAGTCTTCCAGCTCGTGGCCCGGACGCTGGGTAAACAGATTATAGGCGATGCGGATGGTCATCTGCTTTTTCTCGTGCAGCTCGGCAATCACCTCGTAATCTTCCGGGTAGTTCTGGAAGCCGCCGCCCGCGTCGATGGCGCTGGTCAGCCCCAGGCGGTTCAGCTCGCGCATAAACTGACGGGTGGAGTTAACCTGCTGCTCCAGCGGCAGCTTCGGCCCTTTCGCCAGCGTGGCGTAGAGGATCATGGCGTTCGGGCGGGCGATCAGCATCCCGGTCGGGTTGCCGTTGGCGTCGCGCTGGATCTCGCCGCCCGGCGGGTTCGGCGTATCCTTGGTGTAGCCGACCACCTTCAGCGCGGCGCGGTTGAGCAGGGCGCGGTCGTACAGGTGCAGGATGAAGACCGGGGTGTCCGGCGCGGCGTCGTTAATCTCGTCCAGCGTCGGCATGCGGCGCTCGGCAAACTGGAACTCGCTCCAGCCGCCCACCACGCGCACCCACTGGGGCGACGGCGTGCGCAGGGCCTGCTCTTTCAGCATCCGCAGGGCGTCTGCCAGGGACGGCACGCCTTCCCAGCGCAGCTCGAGGTTGTAGTTCAGCCCGCCGCGAATGAGGTGCAGATGCGAGTCGTTCAGGCCGGGGATCGCGGTGTGGCCTTTTAAATCCACCACCTTAGTGCCGTCGCAGTGGTGCTGCATCACCTCGGCGACGGTACCCACTTCCAGAAATTTTCCGTCGCGCACGGCAACGGCTTCCGCGACAGGGTTCTCGCGATCGACGGTGTGAAACTGGCCGTTAACCAGAATAAGATCGGCTTTACCGAGGGTAACCATAACTGCTCCTGACTGAGAGGGGGAATGGTCAGGATTATGGGAACCGGTTTCGGCAAAGATCCAGTTATACAATAGGATAGGTATACCAAAGTATAACTATACCTAAGGTTAACTATACGAAGAGATAATTACGCGCGGCGACGGAAAACCGCAGGATGAGGGTGACTTTATCGTCGCGGCGCTCGCGGCGATTTCTACCCTTAACCACTGGAAAATGCTATGACCTCTTCAAAGCTCGAAGTGTTAACCCCTGCGAACTGTCAGATCATCTTTATCGATCACCAGCCACAGATGGCGTTTGGCGTGCAGTCGATTGACCGCCAGGTGCTGAAAAACAACACCGTGGCGCTGGCGAAAGCGGCCAAAGTGTTCAACATCCCGACCATCATCACCACCGTAGAGACCGAAAGCTTCTCCGGTAACACCTATCCGGAGCTGCTGGACGTGTTCCCGGGCCAGGACATTCTGGAGCGTACCTCCATGAACTCCTGGGACGACCAGAAGGTGCGCGACGCGCTGAAGGCTAACGGCAAGAAGAAGGTGGTGGTTGCCGGCCTGTGGACCGAAGTGTGCAACAACAGCTTTGCCCTGTGCGCGATGCTGGAAGGCGACTACGAAATTTATATGGTGGCGGACGCGTCCGGCGGCACCTCCAAAGAAGCCCACGACTTCGCGATGCAGCGCATGATCCAGGCAGGCGTGATCCCGGTGACCTGGCAGCAGGTGATGCTGGAGTGGCAGCGCGACTGGGCGCGTAAAGAGACCTACACCGCGGTGATGGATATCGTGCGCGAACACTCCGGCGCGTACGGCATGGGCGTGGATTACGCCTACACCATGGTGCACAAAGCACCGTCTCGCCAGAAGAGCGAGCACCGCACCTTAGCGCCGGTCCCGGCTCGCTAAGTTCCGCTGGCGGGCTGGTCCCTCATCCGGCTCGCCGCTGCCTCTTTCTCTGGAGTTCACAATGAGTACTGGGCTGATATCCCTTGCCGCAGGCGTGTTGATTGGCCTGATGTATGCCGTGCTGAAGGTGCGCTCCCCCGCGCCGCCCGCGCTGGCGCTGATTGGCCTGCTGGGGATGCTGGCGGGTGAACAGGCGACGCGCCATCTGTTATCCCGCGACGGTGCGCCGCCTCCTCAGGTAACGGTTCCGCAGGTGAAATCGCAGACGGGAGCGACGTCATGAGAGCATGGATAATTTCGCTGGTGTGCGGCGTGGTTGCTGGGGTAATTTACGCCCTGCTCGACGTTCATTCCCCGGCACCGCCGGTTGTCGCCCTGCTTGGCCTGTTTGGCATGCTGGTGGGTGAACAGCTCATCCCGGTGGGACGGCGTTTAATGAGTCGCGAACCGTTTACCCTCGCCTGGTTTCGTCACGAATGCGTGCCGAAAATCAGCGGCACGGCGCCCCCCGCGCCCGCGAAGGACGATCGCGACGTTTAATGATTTTTTTGAGGAAAGACAGCATGACGCTGCCGTGGCGCATTGCCATCATTGATGACGAACGTTCCGTCCGCAGCGGGCTGAGTAATCTCCTGGAGTCGGAAGGGTATGCCGCCGATACGTTTGATTCGGCAGAGGTGTTTCTGAGCCATCCGCTCGCCCTGTCCGGCGCGGCGCTGGTGATCGCCGATATCAAGCTGCGGGGCATGAGCGGCCTGGAGCTGTTTGACAAGCTGCGGCTGCTGGCCGTTCCCCCGCCGCCCGTGATCTTTATCTCCGGTCATGCTGATGAAAATATGCAGCGGTACGCTCTTAGCCTGGGCGCCGCTGCATTTTTGCGTAAACCCATTAACATCGATATTCTGCTGGATCATATACAGCGGGAGCTGGCCCGCCGACGATAAGGATCGCGGATGAACGAACACGAGCAGCCTGCATTCTGGCCCGCCCAGGGGAATCTTCACCAGGGGCGGGTTTTTGTCCTTAAAGAGGATGTGATTTTTACCGTGCTGGCGCAGGAGGGCGGTATCGCCTGGATGCACGCGCGCCATCCCCATTCAGGCGGCTCGTTCATCATTGCCACCGCGGTGAGCGACGAAGAGGAAGAGCGGGCCACGCGGCTGCTAAAAAACGAATTTGCGCTGCGTGACGTGCTGCAGGACAGCTGGGCCATCCGCGCCGTTGCCTCCACCCAGTACCGGGGACGTTTCGCGCTGGTGTATGCGCCGTTTGCGTTTGAACTGCTGGCGCGGCGCGCGGGCAGGGCGATCTCGGGGATCTCGCGCTTTATTGAGATGGCGATCCAGATCTGCGTTCCCCTGCGCCAGATGCACCTGCAAAACCTGATCCACGGCGATATCAAGCCCGGCGCGATTTTTGTTCATCACGATGCCACCTGCCGTCTGGGCAGCTTTGGCCTCTCCTGTAGCCTCTCCGGTGCCTTCTCCCAGACCCGGCTTGCCGTTTCAGGCGGTACGCCCGCGTATATGTCGCCGGAGCACACCACCCGCACCCGGCGTCCCGTTGACGGCCGCAGCGATCTCTACAGCCTCGGCATGGTGCTGTATGAACTCCTGACCGGACGCCTGCCGTTTGAGTTGGGGGAGGACGATCAAACCAACTGGGCTCACTACCATATTGCCTCGGAGCCGCTGGCCCCGGACGTGATTCGCCCGGACGTGCCGGGAATACTGTCGACCATCATCCTCAAGCTGCTGGAGAAGCACCCCGATAACCGCTACCAGACGGTCGACGGGCTGATTGCCGACCTCCGCCGCTGCCAGGCGACGCTGACCTGCGAGGGCGAGATCGTCGCCTTTACGCCCGGCCAGCAGGACCGCACTCCCGCGATCCATCTGGCGGACTCCCTGTTCGCGACGCATCCGCAGGCGAATGACGTCATTGCCGCGTTTGAGCGGGTGGGGCAGAACCTGGTGCCGGAGCTGGTGACGATCGGCGGGCCGTCGGGGATTGGCAAATCGTCCATCATCGCGACGGCGCTCAAAACGCTGCAGCAGCGTCAGGTATTGCTGGCGGTGGGGAAAGTCGATCAGTTCTCGCCGTCTTTGCCCTACGGCGTATTAAGCTCCGCGTTCCGCACCCTGACGCTGCACCTGCTGGGGCTGCCCGCGGAAGAGGTGGCGAAGTGGAAAATCCGCCTGTCGCGCGCCCTGGAGGGATACGAAGCGCTGGCCGTCAGCCTGGTGCCCGAGCTGGGGCTGCTGCTTGAGAGCAAGCCGCGCTACTCGGCGGATACGTTTTCCATTGATGCCCGGGCGCGCTTCAGCCATATGGTGCTGGCGCTGGTAAAAACCTTTGCTTCTCAGGGCTGCCCGCTGGTGCTGGTGCTCGACGATCTCCAGTGGAGCGACGCGGCCAGCCTGCATACGCTGAAACATCTGCTGGTGACCTGCGGCGCTATCCCGCTGCTGCTGGTGGTCGCCCACCGCGATATCGGTTCGTTATCTGAACCGACGCTGCAACAGCAGCTGGCGAGCCTGCCGGAGGCGGCGCAAAACGCGACTGAAATTGTCCCGCAGGCGCTGTCCGTGAAGGCGGTGGCGCGCTGGCTGGCGACGATATTTCGTGCCCGCAGCGCGGCGACGACCGACCTCGCCACGCTGATCCACGAGAAAACCGGGGGCAACCCGCTCTTTGTGCACGAGTTTTTCCGCCGCATCGTGGATGACGGGCTGGTGGTGCACAACAAATATCAGGATAAGTGGCACTACGATCTGCAGGCGATCCGCGCCCGACACTACACCGAAAACGTCGTTACCCTGGTGCTGGAGCAGCTTGAAGAGCTGCCCGACGAGACGCGCCGCCTGCTGGGCAGCCTCGCCTGCCTCGGCGGCACGGGCGAGATGGAGATGATCTGCCGGGTGGTCAGCATGTCGATGGCGGAAATGCGCTATGCGCTGCATCCGGCGGTGATGGCCCAGCTCATTGTGCTGACGGAAAAAGAGTACGCCTTCACCCACGACCGGGTGCAGGAGGCGGCCTTTGCGATGCTGGATCAGCATGAGAAAAGCCATCTTCACCTGACCACCGCCAGCCTGCTGGCCGACGCCGCGCGTCAGGCCGCGGGGAACGAACTGCTGTTCCGCGCCGTTCACCACGTCACGGCCGCGCTGGACTGCATCCAGCCCGCGCCGCAGCGCCAGATGTTCCGCGAGCTGAGCCTGCTGGCCGCACGACGGGCAAAGCGTTCGGGGGATTATCCATCGGCGCTCAGCTATATCCAGACCGCCAGAGCGCTGGGCAACGCCGGGACGGTGTCAGACTTTATGCTTGATATCGAAGAGGCGGGCTGCGAGTTTGCTCTGGGGCACCTGGAGCGCACCCGCGAGCTGTGTGACGCCATCCTCGGCTGCCCCGGCGGGCTGACCGAAAAGGCGCTGGCGGCCAACCTGCTGGTGGAAGTGTACATTCGCCAGTCGGACAGCCGTCTGGCGCTGGAGGCGGCGCTCTGCTGGCTGGGGATTTTTGGTATTCAGATTGGCCGCCACCCGGAAGACGCCGACTGCGACGAGGCCTGGGAACACTTCTGCAACCGCACGGCCGACGCGCCGCAAAGCCTTTTTGCCCAGCTGTCGCGGATGGATAACCCGGAAACCGAAGCGGTGATGAACCTGCTCTACAGCGCCAGCATTTGCGCCAGCTTCATCTGCCCGCGCCTGCATTTTTTGCTGCTTTGCCGCATGATGCACCTCACCCTCGACCACGGCATCACTGGCGCCTCCACCACGGCGATGGCCTGGTTTGGCGTGCTGATTGGCCAGCGCTACGCCGAGTACCGCCTCGGGTTCCAGTACGGCACCCTGGCCCGCGAGCTGGTGAACCGCCACGGCTACGACGCGTTCGAAGCCAAAACCCTGCTGCCCCTCGACCAGCTCAGCGTCTGGACCCAGCCGCTGTCGTTCACCATCGAGTGCGCAAAAGCCTGCTTCACCGCCGCCGTTACCCACGGCGATATGACGGTGGCCTGCTTTGCGGCCTGCCATCAGGTCATTAACTTCCTCTCACGGGGCGATCACCTGGACGGAGTGTTGACCAGCATCGATCGCGGCCTGGCGTTTGTACGTAAAACCCACTTCCAGGACGTGGAGACCATATTGATGCTCCAGCGCACCTTCGTGGAGTTTTTGCGCACACCGACGATCGGCACCTGGACCGCGTCGCAGGCGCTGCCCGAGGCGCTGCTTCCCGCGTCGCCGGAGCAGGCCCCGGAGCAGACCTCCACCATGCTGTTCTGGTACTGGCTCTACCGCGGCATGGCGCACTTTACCTGCGGCGAGTATACCGACGCGCAGGCGGATCTTGAGATGGCGGGCTGGTACGCGTGGTCTGCGCCGGGCCATATCCATCTGCTGGATTACCATCTCTACAGCGCGCTGGCGCTCTCACGTCAGCTGACGCCGGAGACGTTTTCGGCAAATCACCGCCGCAGCATTCACGCTCACTACGACAAAATCGCCCTCTGGGCGCGCATTAATCCCGGCACGTTCGCGGATAAAGAGGCGCTGATCTAGGCCGAAATTGTCCGTCTGGACGGGATGAACAGCATTGCGCTTGAGCAGTATGAGAAGGCGGTCCGGCTCTCCCGCGAGGGTGGCTTTAACCCGATTAACGCCCTGGCCCACGAGCTGGCGGGCCGCTTTGCGCTGGCCTGCGGCTACCCGACCGCATCAGACGCGCACTTCCGCGGCTCGATTGCCGCCTGGGGCCGCGCGGGCGCGCAGGCCAAGGTGCGCCAGCTGGAGCAGGATTTCCCGCACCTGCTGGCCTCCGGGCAGGCCAGCGCCTACGACACGGTGGCGTTTGCCCAGAACGAGACGATCCGCGATCTGCAGAGCGTGATCAAGGCTTCCCGCGCGCTGTCGGAAGAGATCAATCTTGAGCGCCTGATTGAAAACCTGATGACCATCCTGCTCGAACGCGCCGGGGCGCAGCGCGGCCTGCTGCTTCGCGTGAGCGATAACCTGATCCCGGAGATCGAGGCCAGCGCCTGGACCAGCACCGACGGCGTGCGGGTGCGGATCCTGAAAGACGTGCCGATGGCGACCGACATCCCGCTGTCGGTGCTGGCTGCGGTGATCCGCACCGGGCAGGAGATCCGCACCGGCAAGCCGGAGGAGTTTCATCCCTTCAGCCAGGACTCTTATCTGGTGACCTCGGGGGCGGCGGTGATGTGCGTCCCGATGTTCAAACAGGCGCGGCTGGTGGGCGTGCTCTACCTGGAAAACCGCCTGATGCCGGAGGTCTTCACCGCCGAGCACTCGCGCGTGGTCAGCCTGCTGGGCGCGCAGGCAGCGGTATCCCTGGAGACGGCGCGGCTCTACGCCGAGCTGCTGGCGGAGAACATTCAGCGCCGCCGGGTGGAAAAAGAGCTGCGCGCCAGCCAGACCTCGCTGATGCTGGGCGAGCAGATCAGCCACACCGGCAGCTGGCGCTGGGAGCTGGAGCAGGATCTGATGTTTGTCTCGGAAGAGTACGCCCGCATTCTCGGCCTGCCCGACCAGCAAAAGATGATCTCCATGGCGGAGTTTTTAACCTTCGTCCACGAGGACGATTACGCCCGCATCAGCGCCATCGTCACCCAGAGCGTGCGCGACGGGCTCTCCATGCGTGCGGAGTTTCGTATAAAGCGCACCGACGGCTCAACGCGCTACATCCTCGGGATTGGCGATCCGGTGGGGGTGGGCAGCGAGGTGAACGAGTACTACGGCATCATTACGGATATCACCAGCCAGCGCGCCGCGGAGGATGCCATGCGGGTGGCGCAGGCGGATCTGGCGCGCGTTTCCCGCGCCACCACCGTCGGGCAACTGACCTCCTCCATCGCCCACGAGATCAACCAGCCGCTGATGTCCATCGTCTCGAATGCCGGGGCGAGCCTGCGCTGGCTCAGCCGCGAGCCCGCCCGCCTGGATAAAGTGCGCGAAGGGCTGGAGGAGATCGCCGCGGAAGGCGCGCGTGCGGGGGAGATCATTCGCAGCATCCAGTCCCTGACGCGCAAGCAGGATCCCACCTTCTCGCGCATCGATATGCACTACCTGATCCACCATATCATCACGCTTTCGCGCAGCGAGCTGGAGCAGAGACACATTAGCGTTGATTATCTGTTGAACGCCAGCGACAGCTTTATCACCGGGGACAGCGTGCAGATCCAGCAGGTGCTGCTGAATCTGGTGATGAATGCGGTAGAAGCGATGGCCGAGGTGAGGGATCGCGCCACCACCATCATCCTCAGCACCGCCAACGCGGAAGGGAAAGTGATCGTTGAGATCGCCGATACCGGGAGCGGCATTGAGCCCGAACGGCTGGAGCAGATTTTTGACTCGTTCTACTCCACCAAGCCGCAGGGGATGGGGATGGGGCTGACCATCAGCGCCAGTATCATCGAGCGCCACTGCGGAAAGCTGAGCGCGCGCCGCCGGGAGCCGCACGGCACGGTGTTTACCTTCGCGCTGCCGCTGGCCGCGCAGGAAGGGTAAACGTTACTCCGCGGGCTGGCTTTTGGTCAGGCGCTCAACGGCCCTGACCAGCTCGGCCACGGAGCGCACCTGCATTTTCTCCATCACGCGGCGGCGGTGCACCTTCACCGTGATCTCGCTGACGCCCAGCTCGGCGGCAATCTGCTTGTTAAGCTTGCCGGTGATGGCAAGCTCAAGCACCTCGTGCTCGCGCGGCGTGAGGGACAAATGGCGCTGCTTCAGGGCGTAGTGCTCTTTATTGCGCACGGCGTTGTTTTCCGCCAGCTGCAGCGCGGACTCAATGGCGTCGATCAGCGCGGCGGATTCAACGGGCTTGGTGAGAAATTCGTACGCGCCGCCTTTGATGGCGCGCACCGACATCGGGATAGTGCCGTGGCCGGTGAGAAAAATAATCGGGATCTCGCGCCCGCTGTCTTTGAGCGCGTCCGCCACCTCGAAGCCAGAGATGGCGGGCATCTGCATGTCGAGGATCACGCACGACGGCAGATCCTCAAACCGGTGTTGAAGAAACGTTTCTGCTGATGAAAAACCGATGGCGTTTAAGTCTGCCGATTCCAGCAGCCCGATTACGGACTGCCTGACCGCGTCATCGTCATCAACCACATACACAATGTGTTCCATTCACCGCCCCGGTGCTGATTTAAATGTCGAGGATGCAAACAGTCTCAACGGTGGCGTAAGAGACTGTTTATGCTGACTTTCATCTTAACACATTAAATATCATTATCATTTAACAATATGATAACCATATGAAGTATAGCGAGCCGGGGCGGAGGCGGTGAAGGAATGAAACGCTGTTTTTATGCACCGACAAGCTCGATGCGGTTGCCGTCCGGGTCCGCGATTACCGCTTCATAAAAGCCGTCCCCGGTCATGCGCGGGGCGCTGAGCAGCGTGCCGTTTGCCTGCGCCCGCTCGGCCATGCTGTCCACTTTTGCCTTGCTGCCGACGTTAATGGCGATATGCGCCCAGCCGATAAACTCCGGGTGCGACGGGGCGTCGGGCAGGTCCGGCAGCGTCATCAGCTCGAGGGTCGGCCCGTCATCCAGGGTAATAAAATGGGATTCAAACCCCGGACGGTTTTTGCTGACGTAGCGTTCGTTACTGCGGCCATTAAACACCGTTTCCCAGAACTGAACCTGGGCCTCAAGGCTGCGGGTCCAGAGTGCGACATGTGCAATATTCATAAGATCCCTCGTTATTTGTCTGTGAGGACTTTCACCGATAAAACAGGCTACACTCTGGTTTTGAGCGCGACAAGCTGAGGAAACAACAATGCACTACACACTGAAAGAAAGCGACAAGGACAAAGCGGAAGGGTCAAGCGGCGCGGGCGCTCTGCAGCAAAAACTGCTGGAGTCCCGTTCGATTGTCATCTCCGGCGAGATCAACCAGGAGCTGGCGCAGAAGGTCATTACCCAGATGATCCTGCTGCAAAGCGTCAGCAACGATCCGATCAAGCTGTACATCAACAGCCAGGGCGGCCACGTGGAAGCGGGTGACACCATCCACGACTTCATCAAGTTCATCCGCCCGGAAGTGCACGTCATTGGCACCGGATGGGTGGCGAGCGCCGGGATCACCATCTTCCTGGCAGCGAAAAAAGAGCACCGCTACTCGCTGCCAAATACCCGCTTTATGATCCACCAGCCGCTGGGCGGCGTGCGCGGTCAGGCGACGGATATTGAGATCGAAGCGCGCGAGATCATCCGCATGCTGGATCGCGTGAACAAGCTGATCGCTGACGCCACCGGCCAGCCGCTGGAAAAAGTGAAAAAAGACACCGACCGCAACTACTGGATGTCTCCGGCAGAAGCGCTGGACTACGGCATCGTGGGCAAACTGATTACCCATTACGACGAGCTGAACCTGGATTAAGTTTTACCGCCGTGTACGTGTCGGGTAGCGGCTTCGCCTTACCCGACCTACGCGCGCTCGTTTGACCCATGACAAGTTCCCCTTCTGCCTTCTTGCCTATAATCGCGCCTGTTTCCCCTCTCACTGGTGCTACCCATGGCGTATCAATTGAACCTGAACTGGCCGGAATTTCTTGAGAAATACTGGCAAAAACAACCCGTAGTGCTGAAAAATGCCTTCCCGAATTTTGTCGACCCGATTACCCCGGACGAGCTGGCAGGCCTGGCGATGGAGCCGGAAGTCGATAGCCGTCTGGTGAGCCACGCTAACGGCAAATGGCAGGCCAGCAATGGTCCGTTTGAGCACTTTGACGGTCTGGGCGAAACCGGCTGGTCGCTGCTGGCGCAGGCGGTGAACCACTGGCATATGCCCGCCGCGGAGCTGGTGCGTCCGTTCCGCGTTCTGCCGGACTGGCGTCTGGACGACCTGATGATCTCCTTCTCCGTGCCGGGCGGCGGCGTGGGTCCGCATATCGATCAGTACGACGTGTTTATCATTCAGGGGATGGGTAGCCGCCGCTGGCGCGTGGGTGACAAGCTGCCGATGCGTCAGTTCTGCCCGCATCCGGCGCTGCTGCACGTGGATCCGTTTGAGCCGATCATCGACGAAGATCTTGAGCCGGGCGATATCCTCTATATTCCGCCTGGATTCCCGCATGACGGCTTCACCCATGAAACCGCGCTGAACTACTCCGTCGGCTTCCGCGGGCCGAACGGCCGCGATCTGATCAGCAGCTTTGCCGACTACGCGCTGGAAAACGATCTGGGCGGCGAGCACTACAGCGATCCGGATCTGACCTGCCGCGAACACCCGGGCCGCGTGGAGCAGTACGAGCTCGATCGTATCCGTCAGATGATGATCGACATGATTAGCAAGCCGGACGATTTCACGAAATGGTTTGGCAGCTTCGTCTCCACGCCGCGCCACGAGCTGGATATTGCCGCCGCCGAGCCGCCGTATTCGGCAGACGAGGTGCTGGACGCGCTGCAGGGCGGCGAAACGCTGTCGCGCCTGAGCGGCCTGCGCGTACTGAACGTTAACGGCAGCGTCTTCATCAACAGCGAACAGCTGGAGACGGTAGACGCGAAGGGCGCGGATGCGCTGTGCCGCTACACCGAACTCGGCCAGGCCGAGCTGGGCGATGCGCTGAAAAACCCGGCGTTTGTCGAGGAGCTTACCGGGCTGATTAATCAGGGGTACTGGTACTTCGACGAGTAACAGGAGGCGGCGTTTAGTTAGCCTAAACGCCGCTACGTTTAAACCAGCATATTACATGCCTTCCAGTAGTTCAAAAGCCGCTCGTCGTCGCGCTCTTTTTCCGCTTTGATTTTCATCGCCTGGGCGAGATTCTCTCGCGATAACTCATGGCCTTTTTGCACGATGTCCAGGACCGCTTCACCAAGAGCCAGCGAAATTTCTGCCCGATTATTATTGCGAATCGTCATAAATACCTCCTCGTTGGTTGCGATAATTTAATTATGAACGGGAAATAATCAGTCGGTAATAATTCATCTTATTCTTATTTTTTCAATTCGGCGTTAAATAGACATCATATTCCATTCTGTCAATGATGTTTCAAAATGCTAATAAGCCTTTTAAGCCTTAATTTATGCGCTACAGTTATTTTTCGTGCAACAGGCAAATAACCGAAACAGGAGAATGATTATGGTAGATAAAAGCGCAATTAAGGATCACACTCAGGTTGTCGCCAGCTGCGGAACGCACGTCGGGGTTGTGGACCATTTAGACGGCGAGCGTATCAAGCTTGCGAAGAGTGACCCTGAATCAGGCGGCAAGCACCACTTTATTCCTCTCGGCTGGGTCGATAAGGTCGAAGATAATAAAGTTATCCTGACCAAAAACCATAAAGAGGTTTTTGCTGAGTGGCAGGAAGCATAAATATATTCCTCGTAAAGGAATATATATCTTCGCTCCGGCTTAGTCCGGAGCGTAATAGTGTCTGCGCCCGGTGATTGCTGATATGGTAAAGGGATGGTACTGTTTTGCCTGTCCTTTTCCCGATGCAGGTCCCGAATTATGCTCCAGAGTGAAAATAGATCAGCGAAACGCATATTTTTTGTTGAGGATTTTCAGGTATTCGGCGAGCGCTACGGCATCGACTACCGTTTCCCGCTGTTAAAAGGGGAGCAGGTCAGCGGCAGCCCGGTGTTGCAGGGGAATGTGGAAGAGATGACGCTCTCGTCCGGCATTTCGCTGACCCACTCCGACGTGCATGTATTACAACCCTACGAAACCACATCTCGTCACAGCAGCCCGCTCTATATGCTGGTAGTCCTGGAAGGGTGCGTTACGATCGCGCTCAATGGCATCGACTATCACGTTCGTCCCGGCATGGCGTTCAGCGCCCGTCTGAGTGAGGAACAGGTGATGAGCGCGCGTCACGACGCCGATAGCTCGCTGAAAACGCTCTCGTTTGGCGTGTACCCGCATGAAGCCGGGCGTGAAGCCCTGCTTGAGTCGCTGCTGCTGGAATGGCAAAACCTGAATACACCCACGTTTGTCTGGCACGTTCCCGAGTTTGTTATGTCAGGCATTCAGCATGCGCAGCAGCAGAGGGGAAGCGTGCTCGCGCGTAAGCTATTGCTGGAGGGGCTGATGTACCAGCTGCTCGGCCACGGCCTGAACCAGCGCCAGCAGCCTTGCCCGAGCCGCCCTGAGCATGCGCGCCTGGAACGCGTACGGAGCATGCTGGAACAGTCTCCTGAACGGGATCATACTCTCGCGCAGCTGGCAGCCCTGGCTGCAATGAGCCCAAGCAGCCTGCGCAGCAAGTTCCGTCAGCGCTACGGCTGCACCCTCTTCGATTATCTTCGCGACTGTCGCCTTGCTCTGGCGCGCCGCTATCTGCTGGAAGGCCACAGCGTGCAGCAGGCGGCCTGGATGTGCGGGTATCAGCATGCCACCAACTTCGCTACCGCGTTTCGTCGTCATTACGGGATTTCTCCGGGCGACGTGCGCAAACTCCGCTAACGTAATTTCGCCCATCGCGCGAACGCATCCCGTGCGGTTTAGCATCGCGCATACGTAACCTGGCGGCGCGCATAGCCGTTTGCACTCTCAAAAAGGTAATAATTCTTATTAACAATAAGAAATATCTCTGGAGAGGGTTATGTTTGCTAAATCGCGTCTGGCACTGCTGGTGGGATGGGTTACCGGTAGCGTCGCTTTTCCTTTACTGGCGCAGGATGCGCAAAAAACTGACACCGTGGTGGTGACCTCGCAGATGCAGTCTGCGGCCACCAAGCTTGAAACGCCGGATATTGAAACTCCGCAGTCGGTCTCTATCGTCACGCGCGAGCAGTTCGAAGAGCAGGGCGCAACCAGCGTGCGTCAGGCCGTGAGCTACACGCCGGGGGTCTACAGCAACCAGATTGGGGCGTCTAACCGCTTTGACTACATGGTGCTGCGCGGCTTCTCTGACGGCAGCCTGGACAACGTCTACCTGGACGGCCTGAAGATGATGGGCGACACCAACTCCCACAGCTCGCTGGTGGTTGATCCGTGGTTCCTGGACAGTATCGAAGTCGTGCGCGGTCCGGCCTCCGTGCTCTATGGCCGTTCATCGCCGGGCGGGATTGTGGCGCTTACCTCCCGTAAGCCGTCGTTCGATTCGGGCGGAGAGATCAAGCTCTTCGCCGGGAACAATAGCCAGCGTGGGGCGATGTTCGACGTCACCGGCCCGGTTGATGATAATGACCGCGTGGCGGTGCGCCTCAGCGGGATGACCCGCTATGCCGATTCCCAGTTCGATCCGCTGAAGGAAGAGCGTTACGCGCTGATGCCGAGCCTGACCTGGCGTATCACCGATAACACCCGTCTGGATCTGATGGCCTACCTACACCGCGATCCGGAAGGCGGCAGCCACTCCGGCCTGCCGTATGAGGGCACGGTTGTGCCGCACAGCGGGAAGAAAATCTCCAACACGTTCTTTGAAGGCGAAGACGATTACGACAAGTACGATCGTCGGGAAAACATGGTCGGCTATAACCTTGAGCACCTGTTTGACAGCGGCTGGTCCGTGCGCCAGAAGCTGCGCTACCTGCACACCAAAGTGGAGCTGAACCAGGTGTATGCCGCAGGCTGGCTGAATGACACCGAGCTGAACCGCGGCTATTCCGGCTCTGACGAGAAGATGAACGCCATCACCCTGGATAACCAGGTCGACGGCAGCTTCGACACCGGGGCGGTGAACCACCGCGTGCTGATCGGCATGGACTATCAGGACCGCACCAACAACGTGACCGGCTACTATGGCGGCTTCCCGCCGATTGACGCCTTCCACCCGGTTTACGGTGCGAAGCCGGACTACATCACCCAGTACAGCAGGGAAAAGCATAAGCTTCGCCAGACCGGTTACTACCTACAGGATCAGATGTCCGTTGACCGCTGGCGCCTGACGCTCGGCGGACGTTACGACCAGGTGAGCGTGTCGAACGTCGACAACTTTAACCACACCCGCAGCGATCTGGATAAAAACAACTTCAGCAGCCGCGCGGCGCTGCTGTATCTGTTTGATAACGGCGTTGCGCCGTACGTCAGCTACTCCACCGCCTTTACGCCGACCAGCTTTGCCGACGAGCAGGGCAATATCCTGGATCCGATGAAGGGCAAGCAGTGGGAAGCGGGCGTGAAGTATGAGCCTGAAGGGATGAACAGCCAGTTCAGTGCCTCGGTGTTCCGCATCAACCAGAAGAACATTGCCACCAAAGAGGAGCCGACCGATCCGTACCGTTCCATCGGTGAAATCGAATCCGAAGGCGTTGAGCTGGAGGCGATTGGTCAGCTGACCGACAGCCTGCGCATGCAGGCGGCGTATACCTACACGGATATTCGCTATAAGAAGAGCAGCCCGGAAGAGGAGGGCAAGCGCGCCGTCTATGCCCCGCGTAACATGGCCAGCGCCTGGCTGAGCTACGACGTCAAAACCGGCCCGCTGGACGGCCTGACCGTCGGCTCCGGCGTGCGCTATGTCAACGGGATCGCCAGCGATCGCCAGAACACCCATACGCTTCCGTCGTACACGCTGGTGGACATGGTCGTGGGGTATGACCTGTCAAAAGTGGGGCTTACGGGCGTGAGTGCGCAGCTGAACGTCAATAACCTGACGGACAAAAGCTACGTTGCGGCGTGTAACTCCCTCTCTTACTGCTACTTCGGTGCGGAACGCAGCATTGTGGGCAGCGTTTCGTGGAAGTTCTGAGTCGTTGATTTTGCCGGGTGGCGGCTTCGCCTTACCCGGCCTACTCTATTCCGTAGCGCCACCGGCGCTAAAAAACGTACTACTCCTCCATCGCAATCACAATCGCCTCGCCCATCTTCTTCAACGCTTCGCGATGCTTATCCGTCGGCGGCAGCGCCACGTTGATCCGCAGGCAGTTGCGGTACTTCCCGGAGGCGGAAAACAGCGACCCGGCCGCCGCCTGGATCTTCAGGCGGCACAGCTGCTTGCTGACGCACACCATATCCACCTTCTCCGGCAGCTCAACCCACAGCAGGAAGCTCCCCTGCGGGCGCGTGACGCAAATCTCCGCCGGAAAATACTGCCGCACCCAGCAGGTGTAGGTTTCCATATTCTGCTGATAAATCTGGCGCATACGGCGCACGTGGCGATGGTAATGGCCGTCGCGAATAAACGCCGCCACCGCCATCTGGGTGCCCGGCACGTTAAACCCGCCCGCGGCGTATTTCATGTGCATCACGCGGTCGTAATAGCGCCCCGGCACAATCCAGCCGACGCGCAGGCCCGGCGCCACGGTTTTGGTAAACGAGCTGCAGAGGATTACGCGGCCATCGATGTCCATCGAGTGAATAGTGCGCGGGCGCGGGTACTCCGCCGCCAGCTCACCGTAAATGTCATCCTCCACAATCACGATATCGTGCCGCTGGGCGAGGGCTAAAACCTGTTTTTTCCGCGCTTCCGGCATGATAAACCCGAGCGGGTTATTGCAGTTGGGCACCAGGATCACCGCCTTGATCGGCCACTGCTCCATTGCCAGCTCTAACGCCTCGATGCTGATCCCGGTTTCAGAGTCGGTGGGAATTTCAATCGCCTTGATGTCAAACCCGCGCAGCATCTGCATGGTGCCGTGAAAAGATGGCGACTCCACCGCCACGATGTCCCCCGGTTTGCACACTGAGAGCAGGGCGATCGACAGCGCGCCGTGGCAGCCGTTGGTGATCACAATGTCGCTTGCCGAGACGGTAGAGCCGCCGTCCAGCATCAGGCGGGCGATCTGCTCGCGCAGCTCAAGGCGGCCGTCGAGCACGTCATAGCTCAGCATCTCGCTCGGGTTATGCTGCGCAAGGCGGCTCATCTCGCGCCACAGGGGCTTCAGGCTCGGCTGGTTAATGTCCGGCGAGCCGCCGCCAAAGGAGATCATCTCTTTGTCGGCGCGGGCGTCCAGCAGCAGCATCACCTCATCCCACTGGGTGACGTCCACCGGGCGCTGCACCGGGCGCGTCATCGCCGGGACGGGCGGCTGGGCTTTGCGTTTCGAGACAAAATAGCCGGAGCGCGGCTGGGGAGTGATCAGCTGAAGGTTTTCGAGGATCTGGTAGGCCTGCTGTATGGTGCTGATGCTCACGCCATGCTCCTGGCTCAGGGCGCGCACCGACGGCAGACGCTCGCCGCTGCGATACAGCCCTTGTTCAATGCGTTCTGCCAGAAGGTTGGCCAGGTGTTGATAGCGTGTCATGCTGTATCCTTTATTTTCACCATACAGATTATTAAACCAGTACAGATTGCCGCAAAAAACGGCATGCAGATACCGTTTTAGCGGATCTGTATGTTAAACAAAAGTTGTTTTTGCATCTGTATTGCGCAGGTCGATTTCCAGGATGATAACCCCACTGGCACAGTGAGGAGAGCATTATGGAATTCTACGAGAACCGTTCAAAACGTCCGTTCGTCGTATTTGTCTGGATCGGCAAAACGATCCGCAACTGGTATCGCATCAACCGGACCCGCCGCATCCTGAGCCAGATGAGCGACGAGCAGCTCAAGGACGTTGGGTTATCCCGCAATGATATTTAAACCGTGGCCGGGTAAGGCGCAGCCGCCACCCGGCGGTTCAGTTCAACAGCGCAAGCGTCTGCCATTTCGGCCTTTCCAGCAGCTCCAGCGCCTCCTGATACGTCCGCACGTTGTTATAGCCCATCACCAGCCCGTAGCGTTTGCCCGACCCGCGATACCACTCCGAGAGCGCATTGACCTGCAGCTGCTGTTCCTGCCAGCAGCGGGCCACTTCCCGGTCGCAGCTCCCTTTGGTGAGAAACGCCACGATATGCATCCCGCCGTCGTTTTGCTCGGTGAAAAACAGATCGCCATACACCTCGCGCAGGGCGGCAATCATCCAGTCGCGGCGGGTCTGATACAGCGCGCGCATCTTCTTGAGATGGCGGAAAAAATGCCCTTCGTTGAGAAACGCGGTGAGGATCTTCTGCGTCAGCACCGGCTGGCCGCTGGTGGTGATATCCGCGCAGTCGGTAAAGGCTCCGACGGTGCTGGCGGGCATCACCACGTAGCCCATGCGCAGCGACGGCATGATGGTTTTACTGAAGGTGCCCATAAAGATCACCCGGTCGTGCTGGTCGAGGCTTTTCAGCGACGGCAGCACCTTGCGGGTGTAGTGAAACTCCCCGTCGTAATCGTCTTCGATGATCCACGCCTCGTTCTGGTTGGCCCAGTCGAGCAATTGCTGCTTGCGCGGCAGGGAGAGCGTCACCGCCAGCGGGCTCTGGTGCGAGGGGGTGACGATGGCAAAACGCGCGTCACGATGGTGACGAAGCAGGTAGTCCGTATCAATGCCGCAGCGATCGACCGGCACCGTGTGCAGGCGCGGCACGATCCGCTTCAGCAGCTGCTGGCCCATAAAGTAGCCCGGATCTTCAAACACCACCTTGTCGCTGCGGCTGGCGAGGGTGTCGAGGATCAGCCGCAGGCTGCCGCTGTAGCCGCTGGTGATCAGCACCTGTTCGGCGGTGCAGGACAAGCCGCGTGAGATATTGAGATAGCTGGCGATGGCCTGGCGCAGCGGATACCAGCCCAGGACGGGCGGGTTGAGCATCTCCTCCTGACGCATGGCGCGCGTCGCCTGGCCCGCCAGCAGCAGCCATTTTTTATACGGGAAGCTGTCGAGGGCGGGGATGCCAGGGCGCAGAAATCCGGCCCGCTCGCGCTGGCTGATAAGCGAGGCCGGAAGCGTGCCGGTAGGCTGTTCCGCAGGGGCATTGTTATCCGGTAGCAGTAAATCCGGGTTGACCCGCGTGCCGCGCGCGCCCTGGCTCACCAGATACCCTTCACCCGTCAGAATGGCGTACGCCGTTTCGACGGTTTTGCGCGCCACCTTCAGCTCTTCCGCCAGCACGCGGATGGCAGGTACCTTATCCCCCGGCTTCAGCACGCCCCGCGTGATGTTGTCGCGATAGCGTGTATAAATGTCGTGATAGCCCGGCTTCATGTCCTACCTCATTTCACGCTTTTTGTATCTTTTTACTATGTCATGAACAGCGTAGATTTGCCTCATCGCACGGCACATGCCGCACAAAAAGAGGAAAGACAATGAGCACTCGCGTTAACCACCATAAAGTTACACCTGCCCTCGCCAACGCGCTGTCTGCCCTGAGCATGGAGGTGGCAAAAACCTCCATCGACCCGGCGCTGAAGCACCTGATCGACATTCGCGTGTCGCAGCTGAACGGCTGTACGTTCTGTCTGGATATGCACTCTAAAGAGGCCAAAATCGCCGGGGAACGCGAGCTGCGCCTGTACCATCTGGCGGCCTGGCGCGAGTCCCCGCTGTTCAGCGCCCGCGAGAAAGCCGCGCTGGCCTTCACCGAAGCGCTGACCCAGATTGGCGTTCACGGGGTGAGCGACGCGCTGTACCGCAGCGTGGCGGAGCACTTCTCGGACGTGGAGATTTCAGAGCTGAACTTCGCCATCGTGGCGATCAACGCCTGGAACCGTCTGGGGATCACCTCCCGCATGGCGCCCGGCTCGCTGGACGCGGCTTACGGGCTGAATAAGGCTAACCTGGAATAATCCCGCGCTCGCGGATCATCGCCACCAGCGCCCGCAGTCCCGGCGGAACGTGGCGATGGCCGGGGTAATACAGGCGCAGCCCGGCAAAGGGCTGCGCCCAGTCGTTTAAAACGCTCACCAGTTCTCCACGCTCAAGCTCTTCCCGGATATACAGTTCCGGCAAAAATCCTACCCCTAATCCCGCCTTTACGGCGCGGATCGAGGCAAAAAGATCGGATGTCGCGAAGCGCGGTGGTACAGCAAGGGCGTACGTTTCCCCCCGACGCGCCAGCTCCCAGCGGTAGATCCCGCCGTGGGCCATGCGCATGCCGATCCCCTGATGTGAAAGCAGATCGTCCGGCGTCTGCGGAGTACCGTGACGGGCAAAATAGTCCGGCGTTGCGGTCACCAGCTGGCGGATCTCGCCGGTCAGCGGCACGGCGATCATGTCCTGCGGCACGGACTCCTCGAGGCGGATCCCCGCGTCGTAGCCTTCCGCGACGATGTCGATCATGCGCGCTTCGCTGACGGTTTCCACGCGCATCTTCGGGTAGCGGATCATAAAGTCGATCAGCAGCTGGTCCAGAAACAGGGTGCCGATATGGTTCGGCACGTTCAGACGCAGCGTGCCGGCGGGTTCCCCGGTGTCGCTGTGGATCTCCTCGCTGGCGAGGCGGATCTCCTGCAGCGCCGGGCCAACGCGCGCCACGTAGCGCTGTCCGGCGTAGGTGAGCGCCACGCTGCGGGTAGTGCGGTTAAAGAGGCGGGTATCCAGGCGGCTCTCCAGCCCGGCGATGGCGTTACTGACCGCCGTGGCGGACATGCCGAGCTCCTGCGCCGCGCCGCGAAAGCTGCCGCGCCGCACCACCGCCATAACCACTTCCAGCTCTGTCAGACCTGAACGATGCATAGATTATCCTGAAAATCGAAACAACCCTTGCAGCATAGCGTGGATTATCGCAACGGAGAAGCCGTGCCAGACTGTGCCCACACAGCCTGAGGAGGTTTATATGCACACTATCGAACAGATCTTTATTAACGGCGAATTTGTTACCCCGCACGGCACCGAACGGTTTGATTTATACAACCCGGCGACGGCGCAGGTCATCGGGCAGGTACGCCTGGCGGATGAGGTTGACGCAGCGCGCGCCGTTGCGGCGGCAAAAGCGGCGTTCCCCGCGTGGTCGCAGACGACAAAGCAGGAGCGCATTGCCGCGCTAAAACGTATGCACGCCGCCGTGGCCGCTCGTCACGACGATCTGCTGGAAGCGGTCATCGAAGAGTACGGCGCGCCCGCCTCGCGCTCGGCGTGGATGGCCAGCTATCCGGCGGAGGTGATTGCTCAGGCGATTGAGGCGCTGGAGGCGTTTGAATTCGTCACCCACGCGGGCGCAGCCACGGTGCAGATGACGCCGCTTGGCGTGGCCGGGCTGATTACGCCGTGGAACAGCGACGCAGGATTTATCTGCGGCAAGCTGGCGGCCGCGCTGGCCGCGGGGTGTACGGCGGTGATCAAGCCGAGCGAAATGAGCGCCCTGCAAACGCAGATTGTCACCGAAGCGCTGTGCGATGCGGCTCTGCCGCCGGGCGTGTTTAACATCGTCACCGGGCGGGGTGAGACGGTCGGTGACACAATCAGCCGCCATCCGGACGTGGCAAAAATCTCGTTTACCGGTTCGACGCATACCGGCAAGGCGATCCTGCGCAACGCGGCGGAAAGCTTTAAGCGCGTGACGCTGGAGTTAGGCGGGAAATCGCCGACGATCCTGCTGGATGACGTGGATCTGGCGCAGGCGATCCCGCTGGTGATTCAGGCCGGGTTTATGAACAGCGGGCAGGCGTGCGTGGCCGGAACGCGCATTCTGGTGCCTTACTCGCGTAAGGCGGAGATCGAAACCGCGCTGGCGCAGGCCGTGGCGGCGGTGAACTCCGGCGACCCGCGCGATAAATCAACGGACGTCGGCCCGATGGTCAGCGCAAAGCAGTGGCAGCGGGTGCAGGGCTATATCCGCAAAGGTGTCGAAGAGGGGGCGCGCCTGCTGGCGGGCGGCGAGGGGCGGCCGGAAGGCACGCAGGACGGCTGGTTTGTGCGCCCGACGCTGTTTGCCGACGTGAACAACCAAATGACGATTGCCCGCGACGAGATTTTTGGCCCGGTGCTGTGCGTAATTCCCTATCGTGACGAGGCGGAGGCGATTGCCATTGCCAACGACACGGACTACGGCCTGAGCGCGGTGGTGCTGGGCGGCGATGTGGACCGCGCGCGCCGCGTGGCGCAGCAGATTGTTTCCGGTCGCGTGCTGGTGAACACCCTGGCCCATGAACCGAAAGCGCCGTTCGGCGGGTTTAAGCACTCCGGCGTGGGGCGCGAGATGGGCGAGTGGGGGATCCGGGCGTTTATGGAGCCGAGGTCGATTCTGGGCTAAAGCTTCGCTCTTTACCGAAGCATTGTGCTTTTCCATCCTGCATTCTCTCCTCAACATCACAGCGGAGAGACCATCATGATCGCAGTCCTTTTCGAAGCCAAAGCCGCGCCTGCCCATCAGGCGCGCTACCTCCAACTTGCCGCAGAGCTTAAGCCTTTGCTGGCCGACATCGACGGCTTTATCGATATCGAACGGTTCCAGAGCCTGACGACCGACGGCAAAATTCTTTCCCTTTCCTGGTGGCGGGATGAAGAGGCCGTCCGCCGCTGGAAGCAGAACGTCTTCCATCAGGCGGCGCAGGCCGAAGGGCGGGAGTCGATTTTCTCTTTCTACCGTATTCGCGTGGCGCAGCTGGTGCGGGAGTACAGTTCCGAAACGGGAGGGCGCGCGAATGTATGACGTTCACGTGATTTTCCGCGACGGGCCCGGCGAGCTGGCGCGCTTTGGACAGCTGTTGGGGCGCAACGGCGTGGGGCTTGAGGGTGGCGGCGTATTCGGTACCGATGCCCATTTCCTGGTGGAGGACGGGGAAAAAGCCCGCCGCGTGCTGGTGGAGGCCGGGTTTACCGTGCAGGCGGTGCGCAGGCCGATTATCAGAAAACTCAGGCAGGAACGCCCCGGAGAGTTGGGCGAGATCGCGGCGGCGCTGGCGGCACGCGGCGTGTCTGTTCTTACCCAGTACAGCGACCATGCGAATCACCTTATTCTGCTGACGGATGATGATAAGCTGGCCGCAGAGATCACCGAACCCTGGGCAGCACATGTTAAAGACAAGCTTACCGACTGATAACGGCGCGGCGCTGGAGCAGGCCATTGCGGCGGTGGCGGCGGCAATGGCCGATCCGTCGCGCGTGAAGATGCTGTGCGCGCTGATGGACGGGCGGGCGTGGACCGCCACCGAACTGAGCACCGCGGCAGACGTCGCCCCCTCGACCGCCAGCGGGCATCTCGCCCGGCTGTTGGAGGGAAAGTTGATTACCTGTCTGTCTCAGGGGCGGCACCGCTACTATCGTCTGGCGGGGCACGACGTGGCGGAGCTGATCGAACAGATGATGGGGCTCTCCTGGAGCCGCATTGCGCCGCCGGAAACCACCGCGCCGAAGGCCATGCGGGAGGCGCGCACCTGCTACGATCATCTGGCGGGCGCGGTGGCGGTAAAGATCTACGATTTCATGCAGGCGGAAGGCTGGCTGAAGGCAGACGGTTCAGCGCTCACGCTGTATGGCCGGGAGCAGTTTCTGAAGCTCGGCGTGTCGTTAAGCGCTCATCCGCGCCGCAAGGCCTGCTGCGCCTGTCTGGACTGGAGCGAGCGGCGGTTTCACCTCGGAGGCGAAGCTGGCGCGGCGCTGCTTATTCATCTGGAAAGCAAAGGGTGGATCCAGCGGGTGGCGGGGTACAGGGAGGTGGTGGTGACGGCTTCGGGAAAAAGTGCCGTCAGGAGGCATTTTAGCCGCTAAACTCCACTGCGGGCTGGTGCCCTCACCCCGACCCTCTCCCACAGGGAGAGGGAGACATCGTTTTCGCAATTCCTGCTCTTTCGTCTCGCGTTTCTTGATACTTACCCTGATAACTATTATCTTAACCGCGTGTGATGAGAGGTTTCCCCATGAGTGAAGAAGCGCTGTTTAGCCGCAGGCCGATGGGCATGCGGATGGCGATGATCGTGCGCCAGTGGCGTGCGGTGATCGATGATGCCATTCTCGATACCGGCTTAACCCAGTCGAGCTGGACGGTGATGATGCAGCTTCATCAGCTCGGGGATAACGTCTCAATGAGTGAGCTGGCGGAGGTGCAGGGTATTGAACTGCCGCCGCTGATGCGCACCCTGACACAGCTGGAAAAACAGGGTTACCTGCTGCGCACCACATCGCCTTATGACAAGCGCATCCGGCTTCTGACGCTGACGCCTGAGGGAAAAGCCATATTAAAAAGGCTCACTCAGGTGATTGAGACCTATCAGGCACGCGTGTCGCAACACATCGCGCCGGAGCATATCGAGATTTTCAGCGCCACGTTAAATCAAATCGCCTGCAATTTGCGGACAATCCGCGAAGAAGACAACAAGACCGAAAAATAATGACCCCTGAACAAAAGTTTGCCCGCTGGGTAAGGGTGAGTATTGCCTCTTTCCTGCTGATGTTTATCTATTTTGTCGTCGCGGATATCTGGATCCCGCTGACGCCGGACTCCACCGTCATGCGCGTGGTGACGCCGGTTTCTCCGCGCGTCTCCGGCTACGTGGCGGCGGTACATGTCCACAACAACAGCCAGGTGAAGAAAGGCGATCTGCTGTTTGAGCTCGACGACACGCCGTTTCGCAATAAAGTGGAAGCGGCGCAAATCGCGCTGGAGCAGGCGCGTCTCTCTAACGAACAGCTGGACGCGCAGATCGCCGCCGCGCAGGCCAGCCTGAAAACCGCGGTGCTGACCGCGCGTAACGACAAGGTGACCTTCGAACGCTATCAGAAGCTGAGCACGTTACAGAACGTCTCGCAGGCGGATCTGGATAAGGTCCGCACCGCCTGGCAGAGCAGCGAGCAGTCCGTCAGCACGATTCAGGCCAACATCCGGAACCTGCGCATCCAGCGCGGCGAGCGCGAAGAACACCGCAACGTGACGCTGCAAAAATACCGCAACGCGCTGGATGAAGCAGAGCTGAACCTCGGCTGGACAAAGGTCTACGCCCAGGCGGACGGCACGGTCAGTAACCTGCAGTTAAGCCCCGGTTTTTACGCCTCATCCGGCTCCGCCGCGCTGGCGCTGGTAAACAACCAGACCGATATCGTGGCCGATTTCCGCGAGAAGAGCCTGCGCCATACCCGTCAGGGCACCGATGCCGCCGTAGTGTTTGACGCCTTCCCGGGGCAGGTGTTCCGCGCCCACGTGGCCAGCAGCGACGCGGGGATCCTCGCAGGCCAGGAGGCGGTTAACGGCCAGCTCTCCCAGCCGGAGACCTCTAACCGCTGGGTACGAGACGCCCAGCGCATGCGCATTCACGTCACGCTGGACGAGCCGCTGCCGAAGCCGCTGCCAACCGGCGCGCGGGCGACCGTGCAGCTCTACAACAGCGAAGGGCCGTTTGCGCGCTTCTTCTCCGGAATGCAGATCCACCTGGTGAGCCTGCTTCACTATGTCTATTAATACGCTGGCGCGGGTCTTTACCCCGCACGGCAACATCGTCTACACGGCAAACGACTTTCGCCAGACCCTGCGCATCGTTTTTGCCGGGATGATTGCCCTGAGCATATCGAGCTTCTACAACACCAGCTACGGCGTGTTTTTCGTGGTCTATCCGATCATGCTCCTCTCGCTGGTGCCGGTGTTTAACCGCCACGTGGCGAAGCAGTTTATCTTCAGCGCATCGCTGAACTGCGTCGAAATGGTGATTATCATCGGCTATCTTTCCCAATGGCCGGTCATCATGACGCTGGTGGTATTTGCTCTTTACGTGATGCGTTTTCGCTTTATGAGCAAAGGGCCGCTGTTCCTCTTCGGCTCGATGGGCGTTGTGTGCCAGAGCGTAATGCTCAACTTTATGAGCTACCCCACCACCAACTGGCACACGCTGCTGTTTTCCAACATTGAAGCGAGCGTGATGGCGGTGTGCCTGAGCGCGCTGATGAACTACCTGCTGCCGGACGTGGAGCCCCGCAAGCCGCCGCCGCTGATTGAGAAAGACCACGCCCGCGTGCGCCACGAGTCGCTGCTCTCCGGCAGCGTCGCGACGATGATTTTCGTGGTGTTTCAGATTAGCGACTTAAGCGATTCGCTCTCGGCGCTGATGGCAGGAATTCTGATCCTGTTCCCTATGCACTACCGCGGCGCGGTGATGAGCTCCATCTGGCGCGTGGTCGGGGTAGTGCTGGGCTGCCTCTACATTCTGGTGGTGCAGCTTATCCTCTACGATCACAGCAGCCATATGCTGCTGATGATGCCGCTGATTGGCCTCGGCCTGGCGTTTGGCGCGCGGCTACACGTGATGGAGAAAGTGGGCGCGGGCGTGGGGTTTTCCAGCATCACGACCATCGGCATTATGTTCGGGCAGAATATGCACCCGGACAGTGACCTGGTGTTCAGCGATCTCTATCGCATCACCTCCGTGACCTTTTCGCTGGTGGCGACGCTGACGATGGTCTTTCTGGTGCATTTGATCCTGAACCGTTTCGCCGCCACGCGCTACGTCATTCAGGGCTGATAGCGTTTGCCGCCGCTGAAGCTCCAGTCCTCAGCGGCCGTAAACTGGATAACGACCATCACGTCTCCACCTTCAATGCCCATCTTCTCATTCAGTTGCGCAGCCAGCTGGCGGTAGAGGGCAGATTTCTGTTCATTGCTCCTCGGCTTACCAGCAACGATATTAAACAGTATCGCCCCCTCCGTTCTGCCCGTGCTGAGATAGTGCCGATCAATGTATCGATCCCCGGCCGCGAAGCATTCAAAAAAATGGAACCTGTCCTGTGCGGGAACGGCGAAGGTTTCCGTCAGCGCCTGGTGCAGAATGTCCGAGATCTGCTTTTGCTGCATCTCGCTATAGCGGTCACCCGTCATGATACGAACAAACGGCATTATTGTTTCTCCTCTGCAAGGCTGCTCAGCGCGCTGACGGCGGCCGGCCAGCCTGCGTAAAACGCCAGATGGGTAAACGCTTCGGCTATTTCGTCGTCCGTCACGCCGTTTTGCCGGGCGAAGCCGATATGCCAGGGAAGCTGCGCGGTGCGCCCCAGGGCTGCCAGCGCGGCAAGCGTGATCAGACTGCGATCCCGCGGGGCTAACTGCGGACGCTGCCAGATATCGCCAAAAAGTACCTGCTGGCTCAGTTCCGCCAGCTTAGGGGAAACCTGCGCAAGCGTGTCGCGATTCAGTGTTGTGCTCATTTTTATTCCTCCTGTCGTCTGGAAATCACTCTCGCAGGCTGCCACCATAAATAAAATCGCAATGTTCAGGACTGAATGTCCTGAAAATGAGGATGATATGGATAAACGCTTTTCAACATTAGACCTGGACGCGCTGCGCAGCTTTGTGGAGGGGATTCAGTCCGCCAGTTTTGCCGAGGCGGCGGACAGGCTGTGTCGGTCCACCTCTGCGGTCAGTGCCCAGTTAAAAAAGCTGGAGCAGCAGTGTGGCATGGCTCTGACGGTTAAGCAGGGGCGTACGCTGGCACTGACCCGAGAGGGTGAAATTCTGCTGAGCTACGCCCGACGCATGCTGGTATTAAATGATGAAGCGCTCCGGGCTATCAGAGGTGAGTTGCTTCAGGGCGAGGTACGGCTGGGTATGCAGGAGGACTTTGGCGAGTCCGTGATGCCGAAGGTCCTCGGCGATTTTCACAGACAACACCCTGAGCTTCGCATGACGGCACGCGTCGATCGTAACCCGCCGCTGCTACGCGGCGTGGCGGCGAATGAACTCGATCTGGCGATGGTCTGGCAGGAAGGTCGAGAAGGCGACTACGTGCGAAGCGAACCGCTGGCATGGATTTGCCGGTCCCGCGAGGACATTGAGGTCCTTCTGCAACGAGGTGAGCCGCTCCCGCTGGTGATGTTTGACGCGCCCTGCCTCCTGCGAAGCCGGGCCATCGCGGCACTGGATGCCGCAGGTATTCCCTGGCGTATCGCTTATACCAGCTATAGCCTGAGCGGGCTGTGGGCGGGAGTTAGCGCGGGGCTGGGTATTACGCTCCGCACGCGTATTGGTCTGCCCGAGACGTTACGGATCGACAACCACCTGCTGCCAGATGCAGGAGAGCTGGGTATCGCCCTGCATCAGGGGAGCGCCTCCCCCGATGCAGCTATTACCAGCATGAAGGCGCTGATCCTCAGGACGCTGAATGGATAAGCGTTGGGACTTGCGAGAGTAAGAACAGGATGAGGCCTATCGTCCCGCCCACCAGCGTGCCGTTGACGCGGATGAACTGCAGGTCTTTGCCGATGTTCAGCTCAATCTGGCGGGACATGTCTTTGGCGTCCCAGCTTTTGACCGTGTCGCTGATGTGGCGGGTCAGGAACGCGGCGAAATCTGGCGCGACGCGGTGCGCGGCCTGCTCCAGATGCTCGTTCAGCGACGCGCGCAGGCTGGCGTCGTTTGTTAGCGTTTCGCCAAACCACAGCCCGGCGTTGGCGATGCGCTGCTTCACGCGCGAATCCTCGCTCTGCATATCCGCCTTCAACCACTGGCGCAGGTCAGCCCACATCTCGCCCAGATAGCGGTTAAACGCCTCATCGTTTTTCAGGTAGTGCTTGATGTTGTCGGCTTTCGCCGTCATTTCCGGATCGTTTTTCAGGTTGTCGATAAGCTTCAGCGTGGCGCGGTCGAACGCCTGACGGATCTGGTGCGTGCGGTCGTGGCTGATATCGTCCAGCAGCGTGTTCACCGCGTTCGACACCATCTCCGCGCTTTGATCGCCCAGCCACTCCGTGGGGAGCACCATCGCCTTGCGCGGATGCTCGGTTTTGAGCCAGTGGACAATCTGATCGGCAATAAACTCCCGCGTGCTTTCCCGCTGAATCAGGGTAATCAGGCGGTTGATGATGGCGTCCAGCAGTACCTGATGGCGGTTATTTTTGGTCATGCTCTCCAGCATGACGGCGCTGGTTTCGGTGAAATCCACCTTATCGATGGCCTTATGCACCGCCCGTTTAAGCAGGCGCTGAATACGTCCGTCATCGGTCAGCTCAAGAAAACCGCTCATCACCTGCATCAGATGCAGCCCGACACGCTGGGCGTTGTCGGGCTTGCTGAACCAGGCGCCAATCATCTGCGCTGGCTCATAGCGGCGGATCAGCGCCACAAGCGACTGAGTATCAAGAAACTTCTCCTGCACGAACTGGCCAAGATTGTCGCCGATTCGGTCCTTATTGCGCGGGATGATCGCCGTATGCCGCGAGATAAAGGGAATCGGCACCCGGCGGAACAGCGCGACGACGGCAAACCAGTCCGCCAGCGCGCCGACCATCGCCGCCTCGGCAATGGCTTTGACGCCGCGCACCCAGAAGGTCTGCGGCAGGAAGAGGGTGGTGACAAAGGCCGCGGCGGCAATCAGCAGCAGCGACAGCGCCAGCAGCTTGGCGCGTTTGAGTTCAGCGATTTTTTCCATGGGTTAAGGATAGAGGGAAGCGGGGGAAAAGTGCAAAAATCGCCACAGCACCCACCCGCCAAACCCCATCAGCACCACGCCCGCCGTGCGCTCAATCCACCACAGCGAACGCCTGAGCTTCTGTTGCACCGCCGATAGCCCCATCATCGACACCAGCGCCAGATCCCACGCCAGCACCACCATCACCATCCAGACGCCGCAGGTCGCCTGCTGAAGCAGCGTGACGTCCGGCCCGAGTAACGCCGTCATCAGCGCCAGGTAGAACAGCGCATTTTTTGGATTTAACAGCGCCGACCCCAGCCCCAGCAGGATCTGCTTCATCAGAGAAGGGCACCGCTGTCGGGTTTCTGCAAGCGTCAGCGCCTGCGGTTGGCTGCGCACCAGATGCGAGCCGATCCACAGCAGGTACAGCGCCCCGCATACCTCGATAAGCGTAAACAGCCACGTAAACTGGCGCAGCGCGCTCCAGCCGATAATCACCAGAACAATATAGAGCGCGTTACCCGCGGCGATGCCGACGCACAGCCCGGCGCTGCCGCGCAGCCGATAGCGCGCCGCGTAGCCCACAAGCAGGAAAAAATCCGGACCCGGGCTCAACAGCGCAACAAAATGCGCCAGCGCCAGAGAGAGAAAAGCGGAAGGGAAGAACAGTTCCATAGAGACCTCAGTTAACCATCTGAGGACAGGCTACGGCGCTGCAGAACCTATTTATTGTCTGATATTGATCGGCCCGTGGCGTACTGGCGCGGCGTGGCGGCGGTATAGCTGACGAAGGTCTTATGAAAATGGCTCTGGTCGGCAAAGCCGCTCTGGTAGCCGACGTCGGCGATGTCGTCCCCGGCACGTAGCCGCGCTTTGGCGAACTCCACGCGGGAGATGTTGAGGAAGCTGCCCGGCGTCAGGCCGGTGTCCTGCCGGAAGGTGCGGATCAGCGTCTCCTTGCGCAGCGAGAAGCGTTGGGCAAGTTCGTCGAGAGAGGGCGGGCTGGTGAGATTGGAAAGAAACGCCTCCTGAACCTGCTGGCTGGTTGGGCGAAGCGCGTCTGCGTTATCCGCGCAGCGGGGAAGGGCAGAAAGTAGCGCCTCCACGGACGCTGGAGACATTGTCTTAACGACGTCCAGGTAATGGGCAAACAGGGCAGGGTTACGAATCACCTGTAGCGCCAGAGGAAGATCGGTGTCGATATAGAGCATATGGTAGCTGCGCGGCTGCCCGTCGACGGGGTTGCAGCTGTGCGGCACATAAGCCGGGATCGCAATGAGGTCCCCGGGATGAAGAATGTACTCTTGGTCATGGCACACGCAGCAGGTCTGGCCCTCAACAATCGCGCCGATGGAGAGTTGAGGGTGACAGTGGCGTTTGTACGCCCGCGTGCTTTGCCAGGTGCTGCGCAGCTCAAGGCCCCTGGCGCGGTGAAAAGTCTGGCGAACGTGTCGGGTATCGGTCATGGAAACTCCTTCTGGACGTTTTTTATACCACGTCAGCGAACCGTCCGGCACTGCTTAACTCAGAACCTTCCGGATATACCCAACTTTACGTCCACAGCCAGTCATGTTGACTACCCTTAATACCCTAAGCGGTAAAACATGGAGATTCGATATGGCTTATCAGACAGTAAATCCTGCCACTAACCAGCTCATCAAAGAATACCCCTCACATACCGACGCGGATATCGAAGCGGCGCTGAAGGCGGCCGATGCGCTTTACCATTCGGAATGGGCGAAAGGCGACATCAGCCAGCGCCTGCCGGTGCTGCATAAGCTTGCCGACCTGATCGACGAGCGCGTGGAGGATCTGGCCAAAATCGCCAGCCAGGAGATGGGTAAGCTCATCGAACAGAGCCGCGGCGAGGTGAAGCTGTGCGCGCAGATCGCCCGCTACTACGCCGACAACGCGAAGCAGTTCCTCGCCCCGGTGAAGTACGACTCTGAACTTGGGGAAGCGTGGGTGGAGCATCACCCCATCGGCGTGCTGATGGCCGTCGAGCCGTGGAACTTCCCGTACTACCAGCTGATGCGCGTCCTGGCACCAAACCTGGCGGCGGGTAACCCCGTTATCGCCAAGCATGCCAGCATCGTGCCGCACTGCGCCGAGACCTTTGCACATCTAGTGCGCGAGGCGGGCGCGCCGGAAGGGGCGTGGACGAACCTGTTTATCTCGTCCGAACAGGTGGCGAATATCATCGCAGACGATCGCGTGCAGGGCGCAGCGCTAACCGGCTCCGAAAAGGCAGGCAGCGTGGTGGCCGCGCAGGCGGCGAAGCACATTAAGAAATCGACCCTCGAACTGGGCGGTAACGACGTCTTCGTGGTGCTGGACGACGCGGACCTGGATAAAGCGGTTAAGATTGGCGTGAATGCGCGGCTCAACAACGCCGGGCAGGTCTGTACCGCGGCGAAGCGTTTTATCCTGCACGAGAAAATTGCCGACGCGTTCCTCAGCAAATTTACCGAGGCGTTTAAGCAGGTGAAGATTGGCGATCCGCTGGACGAGAGCACCACGCTGGGGCCGCTCTCTTCCAAAGATGCGCTGGAAACGCTGACCAAACAGGTTAACGAGGCGGTGAAAAACGGTGCCACGCTGCACTTTGGCGGCAAGCCGGTGCAGCGCGACGGGAGCTTCTTCGAACCGACGATCCTGACGAATATCTCCCGCGATAACCCGGCGTACTTCGAAGAGTTCTTCGGCCCGGTTGCGCAGATGTACGTGGTGAAAAACGACGACGAAGCGGTCGCGCTGGCGAACGACTCCCACTACGGCCTGGGCGGGGCGGTGTTCAGCCAGGACATCGAGCGCGCGAAGAAAATGGCGTCGCGGATCGAGACAGGGATGGTGTACATCAACTGGCTCACCGATACCGCAGCAGAGCTGCCGTTCGGCGGCGTGAAGCGTTCCGGCTACGGACGCGAGCTGTCGGATCTGGGGATCAAAGAGTTTGTGAACCAGAAGCTGGTGGTGGTGCGTAAGTAAGAGGTAATAAAAAAACCTGCCGGTTGGCAGGTTTTTTCAGTTGATTACTGTACTTCGATCTTGTCCCAGCCGCTTTTGAACATGCAGCTGTCGACTAACGTATCCCGGCGATATTCATTCGCGTCTTCAACCGTGTAGCTCGTGGAAATATCCTTTTTCTTGTTCTTTTTGTCCGTTTTTTCCGAGCTCGAACCGGTCACCACGTTATCCGGAGGCAGATCGATCAGGGCCTGCGCTTCGCATTCCGTAAGCTTTTTATTCATCTCAGCGTCGCTCACGCCCGGTTTTACCCATTTGTACTGGACGCAGCCGGTGAGCATCAGCGTGAGGCTCAGAACGCAAAGCGCGGTAATGCGGTGTTTCATCAGAAGCTAACTCCACCGCCGACATATGCGCCATCAATCAGGGTGTGGTTTGGACGACCATCTTTACCGTCAACGCTCACGTGGCGGTAGCCCACTTTCAGCGTAACCGGTTTGATTGGGGTCCAGCTTACGCCGCCGTTAGCTTCAACGTAGTTTTTCACGCTGTTGTTCAGGCCTTCTGGTGCCGCATAGCCTTCGCCATAGACGTGGATGCTGTCGGTCAGCGCAACGTTTACGCCGCCGCCAATCGGGAAGGCCACGCCGTTATCGCCTTTTTTCGGGCCGATGTAGATGGCTTTTGCGCCTGCATTCAGCATCACCGGGCCCACTTCCAGGTTGTAGCCTGCGCCCACGCCACCGGTCTGGGTACCGTCGTCGGTGTTTTTCAGCCAGTTACTTTCGAGATAAACACCGGATGAGGATTTGCCCATTTCCAGGTTGAGGTTGGTAAAGTTTTTACCCTGCTCAATGCTGCCGCCCATTGCCAGTGCGGAACCCGAAATGGCGGTCAGTGCAGAAAGAAGAAGAGTGTTCAGTTTTTTCATGTTTCGTGCCTCATCATCAAATTAATCTGGGGGCACCTTAACAAGCGATGTTTATGACTGCAAATGTGATGCAAATCGACTTTTCATGCTGTAATTGTTAATTCTTTTATCTTTATTTGTAACGCTTAAGTTGGGTTGTCGGTGTGTCAACGCGCAAATTTGAGGCGTTGAGGAACAGTTTAATTTTTTGACTAAACGAAATCTGAACGAGGCAGGGATAGTGATTTGAGATGCATTAATTGCGCTTCTAATAATTTCCAATTCCATTTCTAAAATCACATAAAAAAACAAATTTTTACATTTTTATGGTCATTATTCGTTCAGATGTCCGGCCACGTTTCCTTTCCATGTCATTTTTCTGACACGTTTGTTCATTACGTTGTGGGCTTCACTTTCCGGATGCTAACAATATGAAAAGAAAAATCATTCCTGTGCTTATCGGCTTTACGCTCTCTTTCTCTGGCCTGGCGGCGCAGCCCACGGCTGAGCGCTATGTTGTCAGCTTCCCTGACGGCTCACACGTGAAATACAGCGGCGCGTTTGCCGGTGCGTTTCCGAATGGACTCCCGGTAGGGATTGGCTCCGGCCTGCTGTTTACGGGCAAGCAGGGCGATGCTCTGACCTTCGCGACCGTGACCGATCGCGGTCCTAACGCCGATGCGCCCAAAATGGGTAAAAACGAAGCCAAAATTTTTGTCACGCCGGATTTCGCGCCGCTGCTGATGACCATCCGCGTTCAGAACGGCAAAGCGGAGGCAACGGATGCCCGCCCGCTGCATGATGATAAAGGCGAGATTAACGGCCTGCCGCTGCAAAGCGGCGTGATTGGAGCCACCAATGAGGTGGCGTTCAGCGATACCCTCAAAATTCTGAAGGGTGACAACCGCGGGCTGGACACGGAAGGCATCACCCCGGACGGCAAGGGCGGCTTCTGGCTGTGCGACGAGTATGGCCCGTTCCTGATTAACGTCGACAGCAAAGGGAAAATTCTGGCGATCCACGGGCCGCAGGCGGCGGAAGGGGAAAAATCCATCGCGGGCGGTCTGCCAAATGTTATCAAATGGCGCCAGCCGAACCGGGGCTTTGAAGGCCTGACCCGGATGCCGGACGGGCGGATTATCGCCGCCGTGCAAAGCACGCTGGATATCGACGGTAAGAGCAAAAAGCAGGCGCTGTTTACGCGTCTGGTCAGCTTCGACCCGGCGACCGGGAAAACGGCGATGTACGGCTACCCCATCGACAGCGCGGCCTACAGCAAAAACAACGACGCTAAAATCGGCGACATCGTGGCGCTGGACGACCAGCACATCCTGCTGATTGAACAGGGTGAGGATAAAAATGACGCGATGCGTAACCTTATCTACAAGGTGGATCTCAGCAAGGCGAGCGACCTGACCGCTTTCGACAAGCCGGGCGGGTACCCGGAGTTTGATGATGAGAAAACCCTGGCACAGCGCGGCATTACCCTTGCAGCAAAAACGCAGGTCGTCGATCTGCGCGCGCTGGGCTGGAAGCAGGAGAAGGCCGAAGGGCTGGCGCTGATCGACGGCAAACGGCTTGCGGTGGCGAACGATAACGACTTTGGCGTGAAGGTGGCGATGCAGCATCCGGTCGAGGGCAAAAAGCTCAAGGACTATCGGGTGAACGAGGAAGGCAAGCTGACGCTGGATGATAAACCGGTGGAAACCACGCTCAGCGTGAAGCCGCTGAAGAAGCCGGAGTCAGAGAGCGAACTGTGGATTGTGACGCTGCCGGAGGCGTTGAAATAATTTTACCTCTCATCCTTCCCCTCTCCCCACAGGGGAGAGGGGAAGCAAGGCGGTTATTTCTTCAGACCCGCAAACGCTGCTCGGATTTCTTCTTCCGGCAGCTGGATACCAATAAACACCATCACGCTATGCGGCGCTTCATCGCCCCACGGGCGGTCCCAGTCGGCGCTGTACAGGCGCTGTACGCCCTGAAACAGCAGGCGGTTCGGCTCGCCGTCGATCCACAGCATGCCTTTGTAGCGCAGCAGCTTGTCGGCAAACGAAAGCAGCAGGTTTTCCATTACCCGCGAGACCTCGCTGATGTCCACCGGATAGTCCAGCTCCACCACAATCGACGCCACATCGTTTTGCTTGTCTCCCATAAAGTGGAAGCGCGGTTTCGTGGTGACGTTCTCCTCCAGCATAAAGCCGTTGGTGTTAAACAGCTGGGATAGATCGATATCGCCATGTGTCACCGTATAAATCGGCGCGCGCGAGTTGATGCGCTTCAGGCGCTCGCGGAGTTTTTCGCTGTCGCCTGCCACGTCGGTTTTGGTCAGCAGAATGCGGTCGGCGTAGCCCACCTGGGACTGGGCAATGGTGAACTGGTTCATCTGCTCGTCGGCGTGGACCGCGTCTACCAGGGCAATCACCCCGTCCAGCAGGTAGCGCTGGCAAAGAATATCGTGCGAGAAAAAGGTCTGAATAATCGGGCCGGGGTCGGCCATGCCGGTGCACTCGATCACCAGGCGATCGAAGCCGATGTCACCGCGATCGCGGCTGTCGAGCAGGTCCAGCAGGGCGTCTTCCAGCTCGTTAGAGCGGGTGCAGCAGATGCAGCCGTTGGTCAGGGTTTTGATTTGCGTGGCGCGGTCTCCGATTAATTGATCGTCAACGGAGACTTCGCCAAATTCGTTTTCGATGACGGCGATTTTGAAGCCGTGCTGCTCGTTCAGGATGTGGCGCAGCAGGGTGGTTTTACCGGCGCCGAGGAAACCGGTCAGCAGGGTAACGGCAATCGGGGTCATGGTCTCTCCTTTAGCAGCAGCGGACGCCGCCTTCTCCACTTCCGCCGTAGCGCGCTTCCTGACGCTCGCGGAAGAATTCGGTGTAGGTCATGTACGGCTTATCCGGATGGTTGGTCTTCATATGCTCAACGTAGTTGTCATAGTCCGGAATGCCAATCAGCATTTTCGCCGCCTGACCGAGGTATTTTTTTGCTTCGCCTAAGTTACCAAACATTGAGGGTTCCAGATAGAAGAAGCCCGGAGGCGCGCAGCGATCCGGGCCTACAGTGACAGGCTTAATTAATGGTGTGAAGAGGTCTTCACGCCGCCTTCCGGCACCGGCACGTACGGGGTCTCTTTATCCGTACGGCCTTCGGTGTTGCGCACTTTCATCCAGGTTTTGATGCCGTAGAAGATAATGCTGTACACCACCACCAGGAACAGAATGCTCAGACCCGCGTTGGTGTAGTTGTTCACCACGATATGGTTCATGTTGGCAATCTGCTGCGCGGTCAGATCCGCGCCGCCTGCGGCAATCTTCTCTTTGTACTGGTTAGCCATGAAGAAGAAGCCTTCCAGCTGCGGGTTGGTGCTGAACAGCTTCAGGCCCAGCGCCCAGGTGGTGCAGAGCAGCAGCCACAGCGCAGGAACCACGGTCACCCAGATGTATTTGGTGCGTTTCATCTTCACGAGGACGACGGTACCGAGCACCAGGGCAACGGCTGCCAGCATCTGGTTAGATATACCGAACAGTGGCCACAGGCTCTTCACGCCGCCGAGCGGGTCGACAACGCCCTGATACAGCAGGTAGCCCCACAGGCCTACGCACCCGGCAGTACCCAGAACACCCGCTACCAGAGAGTCGGTTTTCTTCAGGAACGGCACGAAGTTGCCCAGCAGATCCTGCAGCATGAAGCGGCCCGCACGGGTACCGGCATCCAGCGCGGTGAGGATGAACAGCGCTTCGAACAGAATACCGAAGTGGTACCAGAAGCCCATGTCCGCCCACGGCAGCACTTTGTGGAACACGTGTGCGATACCCACGGCCAGCGTCGGCGCGCCACCTGCGCGGTTCAGCACGGACGGTTCGCCAATGTCCTTCGCGGTCTGCATGATCTGCTCAGGCGAGATCACGAAGCCCCAGGAGCTGACGGTCGCCGCCGCGTGTGCGCTGGCCTCTTTCAGCTGCGCCATGATCAGCGCGGTATTTTCCCCGCCCATCTCATGCAGGTTTGGCATGGTGATGCCCAGACCCGCCGGTGGAGTGTTCATCGCGAAGTACAGGCCTGGCTCGATAATCGAGGCCGCAACCAGCGCCATGATCGCCACGAAGGACTCCATCAGCATCGCGCCGTAACCGATAAAGCGCGCGTCGGTTTCGTTAGCCATCAGCTTCGGCGTGGTGCCGGAGGCGATCAGCGCGTGGAAGCCAGACACGGCGCCGCAGGCGATGGTAATAAACAGGAACGGGAACAGGGCGCCTTTCCACAGCGGACCGGTGCCGTCAATGTACTGCGTCACCGCCGGCATTTTCAGCTCAGGGTTGATGATGACAATCCCGATCGCCAGCCCGACGATGACACCGATTTTCAGGAAGGTCGCCAGGTAGTCGCGCGGAGCGAGAATCAGCCACACCGGCAGCAGGGCGGAAACGAACGCGTAACCGATCAGCGCGAAGGTGATGGTGGTGTCTTTAAAGGTCAGCGCCGGGCCCCAGTACGGGTCGTGCGCAATCACGCCGCCGAAGTAGATGGAGGCGACCAGCAGTACGATACCAATGACCGACACTTCACCCACGCGCCCAGGACGCAGGAAGCGCATATAGATGCCCATGAACAGCGCAATCGGTACGGTAGAGCAGACGGTGAAGACGCCCCACGGACTTTCGGCCAGCGCTTTCACCACGATCAGCGCCAGCACTGCGAGGATGATGATCATGATCAGGAAGCAGCCGAAGAGGGCGATAGTGCCCGGCACGCGGCCCATCTCTTCTTTGATCATCTCGCCCAGCGACGAACCGTTACGGCGCGAGGAGATAAACAGCACCATAAAGTCCTGCACCGCCCCCGCCAGCACCACGCCCGCCAGCAGCCAGAGCGTACCCGGCAGGTAGCCCATCTGGGCGGCCAGTACCGGGCCAACCAGCGGGCCAGCACCGGCGATAGCGGCAAAGTGGTGACCAAACAGCACGTAGCGGTTGGTTGGCACGTAGTTCAGACCGTCATTGTTAATGACCGCCGGGGTGGCGCGCGTCGGGTCGAGCTTCATGACCTTCTGCGCGATGTACAAGCTGTAGTAGCGATAGGCCACAAGGTAGACGGAGACCGACGCGACCACGATCCACAGGGCGCTGACGTGTTCGCCCCGGCGTAATGCGACAACCGCCAGACAGAAAGCGCCGAGGATCCCGAGTAAGGCCCAGGGCACGTGCTTAAGTAGTTTTTTAGTATCCATAGTAAGACCTGGTTTTTTATGTAAAGAAAAAAGGGTCAGGGTTCGTTGTGAGGAGGTATTGATTAATGCTGGAGCGATCGTGCCAGATCCGCGCGCGCGTAAAGGACGGTAAATGAGTGAGTGGTTGAAAGTGATGGGTGAGCGGTCAAAGGACGCGGCGAGTGGTTCAGGCTCGCCGCTGGTCGGGGAAATTATGTGATTGAGATCACGTGGTTTTCCGGGCTGCGCTCCATCGACAGGTAGCTTTCCAGCGTCTTGATGAGCTTCTCCTTCAGCCAGCTCGGCTCCAGGATCTGAATATTCGGCAGCCAGTAGAACAGCAGCGGCAGGATCTGGTTTTCGTGTGCCGCCTGGCAGCGCAGCGTGACGCCGCCGCGCCGCTCCTCCAGCAGCTCCTGTTCCGGCAGGAGATCGCGGCGCAGGAAGTAATGTGAAATATTATCCTTAATGAATATTTTCACGGTGAAAGTAGTTTCGGACACCCACGGGTCGAGGCTTTTTTCCAGCAGTTCCCGAACATTTTCATCAGGGGTAAAAAAGGTTTTTTGAACATCAAACCAGCTAATCTGGCTTAATGAAAAGGATTTCAACCGGCTATTTTCGGTAGCTTGTAAATACCATATATTTTTTTTGTTAATGAGTTTATAGGGATTAATCAGACGGGTTTTACCCTTATAAACGATCTGACAGACATTATGGTTCTTAATCGATTTCTCGATTTTCGCTAAATGGCGGCGGATATCACGCTGCACCGTGTGCTCTGCGTCATTACCGAGGATAAGAATATGGTTTTCGTCGACGCGCGCCTCCAGCTTTTGCCAGAAGTCCGTATTTCTTTCAGGGAAAAAGTTATCGGCATTCAGGAAGTTAGCCAGAGCATGATGTAATCCCTGCCCGCCGGGAGATTGGGCGGAATGGATCAGTCGATATAGCCCGTTACCGGTATGCTCAACAATGGGCGAGAGCGCATTTAAATCCCGGTAGACGGTACGCTCGGTAATTTTAAATTTCTCCATTAGCGCACTGCGGTTTACCACCCCGTGTAAATGTAGCTCAAGGAGAATATCGACCAGACGTTCAGCCGAGCGGCTCCGCGTCGTTTTAGCCATAAGGTCTTCCTGTATATTGGGTATGCGCTGAACAATGCAAAAGCACTGACCGGAGATGTCAGTATTCAGGCACAGAAAATTTCTCTTATGGATATATAACGGCGTGATTTAGCTGAAACCTTAGGAATTTTTGTAGAAAGCGGCGCTGGCCCGAAAAAGGCCAGCGCGAGGGGGATCACACGACGGCTTCCATCTCCATCATCACCGGGTGGAAACGGCGCTTAAAGTAGATCAGGCCGTGTCCCGCGTCACTCAGGATGATGTTTTTCACTTCGACAAGATAAACCAGATGCGTGCCGATGGTTTGCACCTGGGTAATCTCGCCTTCCAGGCTCGCCAGCGCGCCTTTCAGCACCGGCTGCCCCAGCGGGCCTTTCTGCCAGCAGGAGAGGGCAAAGCGCTCCTCCATTGCCATCCCGGTCATCCCGGCGAAGTGGCGGGCCATGATCTCCTGCTCGTGGTTCAGCACGTTGACGCACAGCCTGCCGTTGCCCTGAAAGACCGGGTTCATGGCGCTGTTGGCGTTAATGCAGACCATGACCGACGGCGGGGTATCCGTCACCGAGCAGACGGCGGTGGCGGTAATGCCGCAGCGTCCGACGTCGCCCTCGGTGGTGACCACATTGACCGCCGCCGACAGGCTGCTCATTGCGTCGCGAAAACGCAGGCGTTGTTCATCTGAATGCATTGTAACCTCCCGCTGCGCTATTTCAGCAGCTTGTCGAGCATGTTGATATCGCTGTTGTTGTGCAGGTGCGGCACGGTCCAGCCGTGCTGGTCGTATTCGGACATGCAGCGGTCGACCATTGCCATCATCTTGTCCATATTCCCTGAGCTTTGCGCCTGACGCAGGCATTGCAGGCGGATCTCATCCTGGCTGCCGGAGTAGTTGATTTCGTACAACTCGTGACGACCCCCAAACTCGCTGCCGATGGCGTCCCACATCAGTTTCAAAATCTTGATGCGTTCGACGTGATCCATTCCGTTGGAGCCGCGCACGTACTTCGCCAGATACTGGTCGATCTGCGGGTTGTTCAGGTCCCGCGCGCTGGACGGCAGATAAATTAGCCCGGAGGTCACGTTACGTTCGATGATGTTCTTGATCTTCGCGTAGGCCATCGGGGCCATCACGCGGTAGGTTTGCAGCGCCGCGTGGTCCGGCAGGTACGCGCCGTTCACCCACGGCGTGGCTTCGGAGCACATGGAGTCGCTCAGCGCCCAGAACATATTGCGCCAGGCCACCACTTCGCCGAGATCTGCCTGCACGCCGCGGAACTCCAGGGTACCGGTGCACTCCAGGGATTTCTTCAGCAGGGCGGTGATGAAGTCGAGCTTCACCGCCAGACGCACGCAGGCCTGAAGCGGGTACATGCGGGCGAAGCCGCCCTCCATCGTCCAGCGACGGCAGCGGTCGAAATCGCGGTAGATCAGCACGTTTTCCCACGGGATCAGCACGTTATCCATCACCAGGATCGCGTCGTTCTCGTCGAAGCGGCTGGAGAGCGGGTAGTCATACGGGGAGCCGGTTGCGCCTGCCACCATCTCGTACGAGGCGCGGGAGATCAGCTTCACGCCTTCGGCATCCATCGGCGCGACGAACATCAGTGCGAAGTCCGGGTTTTCGCCCATCACCTGCGCGGAGCCAAAACCGATCATGTTGTAGTGGGTCAACGCCGAGTTGGTTGCGACGACTTTCGCACCGCTGACGATAATCCCGGCATCGGTCTCTTTCTCCAGCTTGATGTAGACGTCCTTCACCTCGTCCGCCGGCTTGTGGCGGTCGATCGGCGGGTTGACGATGGCGTGGTTAAAGTACAGGCCGGTTTCCTGAATGCGGGTGTACCAGTTGCGGGCGTTCTGCTCGAACTGACCGTAGAAGGCAGGGTTCGCTCCCAGCGCGCAGCCGAACGCCGCTTTGTAGTCCGGCGTGCGGCCCATCCAGCCGTAGCTCAGGCGCGACCACTCGGCGATGGCGTCGCGCTGCTGGCGCAGGTCGTCGGCGCTTTTCGCCACGCGGAAAAATTTGTGGGTGTAGCCGCCGCTGCCGGTGTCGGTGCCCCAGCACAGCGTGTCCTGCATGTCCGGCTTGTGCAGGGCGTCGTACATCTGGGCGATGGACGCCGCCGCATTGCGAAACGCCGGGTGGGTGGTGACGTCCTTAACGCGCTCGCCGTAGATATAAATCTCGCGTCCATCCTGCAGGCTTTTTAAATACTCTTTGCCGGTTAACGGACGTTTGGCATCAGCGCGGAAATCTTCAGGCTTCATAGGGACCTCGTATCGGAAGATGGTTGTTAAATTTATGTTTTGTTTTTGTTGTTTAATTGAAGCGTGAGAGGGGCGGAACGTGAAGGGACGATTGGGACAACGGCGGGTACTTTTCGGGCGGGATTGGGATTTGTGATCTGTGCGGGTTTTTGGCGGGTGGCGCTGCGCTTACCCGCCCTACATACCGCGATGCGCTCAGGAAACCGGTACTTTCTGCGCCCGATACGCGCTGGGCGAGCAGCCCGTCAGGCGATTGAAAAACCGGGCGAAATAGGCCGGATCCTTAAATCCCAGCTGCCAGGCAATCTCGCTGACCGCGCTGTCGGAAAACAGCAGCAGGCGCCTGGCCTCGCGCAGCTGCCGGTCGAAGATCAGCCTTTTCGGCGAGCGGTTGGCGAAGCGGCGGCAGATGTCCGTCAGGCGGGATTCGGTCAGATGCAGTTCGCTGGCGTATTCCGGCACCGTCCAGTGCTGGTGGTAATGGGTGTCGATCAGCTGGGTAAAGCGCTGGAACAGCTTCAGCTCGCCGCGCATCCCGCTGGCCGCGTGGTCGTCGAGCTTCGCGTTGCGCAGCAGCAGGGTAAATACCGCCTGCGCCAGCAGGACCAGCGTATGCTCACGGCCCGGCAGCTGCGCCGTGGATTCCCGGGCGATGAGCTGCCAGTAGTGCTTCAGCGCCGTCAGCTCGTCAGGCTTGTCGGCAAGCGACAGGCAGATCCCCGGCAGGCCGAATGCTTCCCGCGTGCCGGGGTAGAGCACCTCCAGCAGCGGCCAGATGAGATCCTCGCGCACCGTCAGCACGTGCCCGTCGCTGTCGGATTCGGTGATAAACGCGTGCGGCACCGACGGCGGCGTCAGCACAAATAGCGGGGCCTGCACCGAATAGCGGTGGTCGTCGAGCTGGAGTTCAATCTGTCCGGTATCGAGAAAGTGCATCTGAAAATACTGGTCGTGACGATGCGCCTGCATGTCGCGGCCAAAAAAGGCCGCCATGCGGGCGAACGACTGATAGTGCACGTCGTCGGTGCCCAGACTTTCGTCGTACTCCTTGCTGATATCAATGTTGGCGATAGGGCTCTGGCACATGATCGTTCCTCTGTTGAACCGGGTGGGTCATCGGGATGCGCGTCAGCACCAGCGCGCCGACCACCAGCAGACCCGCCACAAACCACAGCCCGGAACTGAAGCTGCCGGTCGCGTCGCGCAGGATCCCAATCAGCAGCGGGCTGACGGCGGATCCGACATTACCGATGGCGTTGATCACCGCCAGCGCCACCGCGCGTGACTGCAGGCTAATAACCTGGTCCGGCGTGGTCCAGAATATCGCCATGGCGGTAAACGATCCGGTTGAGGCCATGATGATGCCAAGCAGCTGGATCAGGCTGTGATCGGTCGCTGAGGCCAGCATCCATCCCGCCGCTGCAAACAGGTACGGCAGGATGGTGTGCTTTTTTCGCTCTTTCAGCCTGTCGGAGCGGCGACTCCACCAGATCATCCCGAGGATGGTACAAAACTGCGGGATCGCCGCCAGCAGGCCAATCACGATATTACTGCTGCCGGTGTTGAAGCTTTGCAGGATCTGCGGCGTCCAGATGTTGATCGCGCTCAGCGTATTGGTCAGACAGAAGTAGGCCAGCGTGTAGAGCAGCACGGCGGGCGTAAGCACCTCGCGCAGCGTCGAGCGCGGCGTGACGGATTGGGCGATGGCGACCTCCTGCTCGCGCGCGATCATCCTTTTCAGCGCCTGCTTTTCGTCTTCATCCAGCCAGGTGGCCTGATCCGGCGTGTCGTTGAGGTAAAACCAGGTCACCACGCCGAGCACCACCGACGGCAGCCCCTCCAGCAGAAACAGCCACTGCCAGCCCTTCAGGCTCCACAGCCCGTCCATCGCCAGAATATACCCGGAGAGGATCGAGCCAAGCATCATGGTCACCGGCATGGCGATCATAAACAGCGCGTTGGCGCGGGCGCGGTGATAGGCCGGAAACCACCAGGTGAGGTAGACCAAAATCCCCGGCAGGAAACCGGCTTCCGCAATGCCTACCAGCATGCGCAGGACGTAAAGCGTTTCAGGGCTGGTGGCGAACATGGTGCAGGTAGAGGCGATGCCCCACACCACCATGATCCCGGCGATCCAGCGGCGTGCGCCGACCTTCGCCAGCATGATGTTGCTGGGGATCCCGCACAGCACGTAGGTGACGTAAAACAGCGTCGCGGCCAGGCCAAACATGGTCGACGTGAGGCCCAGATCTTTGCCCATCGTCAGCCCGGCAAAGCCGATGTTAATGCGATCGAGAAACGAGAAAACAAACAGGATAAAGAGAAACACGATCAAACGACGGAACAGCTTATTTATTGCGCGATGTTCTACATCTTTATTATGCAGGGTTGAGGTCGTCATGTTGCGCTCCACATCGTACGTTTAGTAGACGGATTTATTGTTATCAACTGCTGTGGTGACGTCGGTAAAGCGGGCCGCCAGCGCTTCGGCGCTGCGGGCGAGCAGGGTGGTATCCACACCGACCGCCACAAACAATGCGCCGAGGCCGAGATAGCGTTTCGCCAGCTGTTCATTCGCCATCAGGATGCCGGGCGCTTTGCCCGCGCTGAGGATCTGCGCGATCGCCTGCTCGATGGCGGCCTGCACCTCCGGGTGCTGCGGATTGCCGGCAAAGCCCATGTCGGCGCTCAGATCCGCCGGGCCGATAAACACGCCGTCGACGCCTTCCACGTCCAGGATCTGCGGCAGGTTTTTCAGCGCCTCGCGGGTTTCGATCTGCACCAGCACGCACATGGCGTCGTTAGCCTGATGCAGGTAATCCGGGATGCGATTCCAGCGCGAGGCGCGCGCCAGGGCGCTGCCGACGCCGCGAATGCCCGCAGGCGGGTAGCGGGTGGCGCTTACCGCCAGCCGCGCCTCGTCAGCGTTTTGCACCATCGGCACCAGCAGGGTTTGCGCGCCTATGTCCAGCAGCTGCTTGATCTGCACCGGATCGTTCCACGACGGGCGCACTACCGGCTGGCTGGGATAAGGGGCGATGGCCTGGAGCTGGGTCAGGACGGTCTGCACGCTGTTCGGCGCGTGCTCGCCGTCGATCAGCAGCCAGTCAAAACCGGCCCCGGCCAGCAGCTCTGCGCTGTAGCTGCTGGTCAGCCCCAGCCATAAACCGATTTGCGGGCGGCCCGCCTTCAGCGCCGCTTTGAATGCGTTTTGCATGGTCGCCTCCTTATACAAAGCGACAGCTGATGGAGCCCATGTTGCCGTAGTCAACATGGAAGGTGTCGCCCCTGCTGGCGGCAACCGGACGGGTAAACGAGCCGCCGAGGATGATCTGTCCGGGCTCAAGCTGTACGTCGTACGGCGCGAGCTTGTTCGCCAGCCACGCCACGCCGTTCGCCGGGTGGTTAAGCACGCCTGCGGCGACGCCGGTCTCTTCGATCACGCCGTTGCGGTAGAGCAGGGCGGAGATCCAGCGCAGATCCAGCGCGTCGGGCTTAATCGGACGACCGCCGAGGATCACCCCGGCGTTGGCGGCGTTGTCGGAGATGGTGTCGAACACCTTGCGCGGGCGCTGGGTCTCCGGGTCAACGTTGTGGCAGCGGGCGTCGATCAGCTCCAGCGCGGGGATGACGTAGTCCGTGGCGTTGTAGACGTCGAAGATCGTGCAGTTCGGGCCGCGCAGCGGTTTTGCCAGCACGAAGGCCAGCTCCACTTCGATACGCGGGACGATAAAGCGATCGACGGGGATGTCGCTGCCGTCGTGGAAGAACATGTCGTCCAGCAGCGCGCCGTAGTCCGGCTCGCTAATCTGCGAGCTGGCCTGCATCGCTTTCGAGGTGAGGCCAATCTTGTGGCCTTTCAGCACGCGGCCTTCGGCAATTTTCAGGCTCACCCATTCGCGCTGTACGGCGTAGGCGTCTTCGATGGTGATCTCCGGGTACTCCAGCGAGATCGCGCGGATCTGCTCCCGGGACTGTTCCGCCTGATGCAGGCGGTGGGCGATCAGGGTATGGGTGTGTTTATCGAGCATGGCGATATCCTGTTTTTGCCGGGTGGCGCGTAGCGATCCCGGCCTACGTTCGGGGCTGTTGTAGGCCCGGTAAGCGCAGCGCCACCGGGCGAGCAGACGGCTACTTAAACAACGCGTGCACGTTGTTTTGTTTGTAGTTGAGCGTCGGATCGAGTTCTTCCATGGCGAACGACAGCGCCAGATAGCGCTCCGCCATCAGCGCCGCGAAGTGGGTTTTGATCAGCGCAAACAGCATCTCCCCCACGGCTTCCCGGTTCTCCAGGCTGCGCCCGGCGCCGATCTTCAGCGTCATATGCACAAAGGCGTAATCATGCTTACCGTCCGCCATCTGCCAGGTGTCCAGCCAGTGGGCGCGGCTGCGGATGCCGCCGAGCGGGAAGATCCCCGTGGCGGCCAGCGCCTCGTTCACTTTGGCGAACAGCCCCGGCAGGTCGGCCTGCGCGCGGATGTTGTCGGTACATTCAGCAATAAAGTGCGGCATAACGACTCCTTATGCGGGCAGCGGGAAAACGGCGTTGACCTGGCCGGTGCCGGAGCTGGCGAACAGCTCGGTGAGGAACTCCACCTTGCCGTCGTATTTATCCCAGCCCAGCATCCCCAGCAGCATCACCGTGTCGTGCATGTTGCCCTCGCCGTAGCAGTAGTCGGCGTACTCCGGCAGCATGCTGCAAAACTCTTTAAACTGGCCCTCCCGCCACAGCTTGACCACGCGCTCGTCCATCTGGCGATCAAACTCGCGGGTGTAGCTGTTCATCCCTTCCTCCGCGCGCTGGTCGTCGATAAAGCGGTGCGACAGCGAGCCGCTGGCGAGCACCGCCACGGTGCCGTCGTACTTTTCGATGGCGCTGACGATGGCCTCGCCCAGCCTGCGGCTGTCGGCAAAGTCGTGAACCGTGCAGAACGCCGAGATGGAGATCACTTTGAAGTGCTTATCCGCGTTCATGTAGCGCATCGGCACCAGCGTGCCGTACTCCAGCTTGAGGCTCGGGATGTTGTGCGCCTTGGCGCGCACGCCGAGCTTCACCGCTTCGTCGGCGATCAGCTGCCCGAGCTCCGGGTTGCCGTCGTAGTCGTACGTCATGTCGCGGATAAAGTGCGGCAGCTCGTTGCTGGTGTAGACGCCTGAAAAATGATCCGCACAGTTGATGTGGTACGCGCTGTTCACCAGCCAGTGGGTGTCGAACACGATGATGGTGTCCACGCCCAGTTCACGGCAGCGCTTGCTGATCTCTTTATGCCCGTCGATGGCCGACTGGCGGCAGCCGTGGTTTTTCCCCGGCAGCTCGGAAAGATACATCGACGGCACGTGGGTGATTTTTGCCGCTAACGCTAGCTTGCCCATTGTCAGATCCCCCATTTTGGAATCGGATGGTCGCCCATGGAGATGCAGACGTTCTTCATCTCCGCGAACACTTCAAAGCTGTACTCGCCGCCCTCGCGGCCGGTGCCGGAGGCCTTCACGCCGCCAAACGGCTGGCGCAGGTCGCGCACGTTCTGGGTGTTGACGAACACCATGCCCGCTTCAATGTTGCGCGCCAGACGGAGCACCTTGCTGACGTCCTGGGTCCAGATGTATGACGCCAGGCCGTACTCCACGTCGTTCGCCAGGCGCAGCCCTTCCGCCTCGTCCTTAAACGGCAGCAGGCAGGCCACCGGCCCGAAGATCTCCTCCTGCGCCACGCGCATGCGGTTGTCGACGTCCGCCAGCACCGTCGGACGCAGGAAGTTGCCGCCTTTCAGGTGTGCAGGCAGATCGACCGGTTTGTCCGGGCCGCCCGCCAGCAGGGTGGCGCCTTCCTCGATGCCGAGGCGGATATAGCCGGAGACTTTCTCCCAGTGCTGCTGGCTGATGAGCGCGCCAATCTGGGTGTTCGGATCGGTCGGATCGCCCACGCGCAGGCGATTGGCGCGTTCGGCGAAGCGCTTGACGAACTCCGGGTAAATGCTCTGCTGGATAAAGATGCGCGAGCCCGCGGTGCAGCGCTCGCCGTTGATGGAGAAGATGGTGAACAGCGCGGCGTCCAGCGCGCGCTCGATGTCCGCATCTTCAAAAATCAGCACCGGGGATTTGCCGCCCAGCTCCATGGAATATTTCTTCAGCCCGGCGTTTTTCATGATGTTGCGCCCGGTGGCGGTGCCGCCGGTGAAGGAGACGGCGCGCACGTCGTGGTGGCGCACCAGCGCGTCGCCTGCCGTCGCCCCGTATCCCTGCACCACGTTCAGCACGCCCGCCGGAATGCCCGCCTCCAGCGCCAGCTCGCCCAGACGGTCGGCGGTCAGCGGCGAGAGTTCAGACATCTTCAGTACCGCGGTGTTGCCCAGCGCCAGGCACGGCGCGACCTTCCAGGTGGCGGTCATAAACGGCACGTTCCACGGCGACACCAGCGCGCAGACGCCCACCGGCTGCACCAGCGTGTAGTTGAGCATTTTGTCGTCGACCGGGTAAGTTTTGCCGTTCATCTGCTGGCACACCTCGGCGAAGAACTCGAAGTTGTGCGAGGCGCGCGGGATGAGCACATTTTTGGTCTGGTGGATCGGCAGGCCGGTGTCGGCGGTTTCCATGGCGGCGATCTCGGGCACGTTCCGGTCGATCAAATCCCCCAGGCGACGCATCAGGCGCGCGCGCTCCTTCATCGGCAGGTTGGCCCATTTCGGGAACGCCTCTTTAGCGGCGGCAACGGCCTGATGAATTTCCGCTTCACCGCCGGAGGCGACTTCCGCTAATACCTCGCCGGAGGCCGGGTTAGTGGTATGGAAGTACTCGCTTCCGGCGACGTTTTTACCGTTGATCCAGTGGTTAATCTTTTTCATTTTGCAGTCTCCTCGCTGACAATCCGGTTCACCAGGCGGCCCACGCCTTCCACTTCCACCACCACTTCATCGCCCGGCACCACGTCGGACAGCCCCTTCGGCGTGCCGGTGGCGATCATGTCGCCCGGCTGTAGGGTCATAAAATCGCTCAGATACGCAATCAGGTAAGGAATGCTGAAAATGAGATCGGCGGTGGTGCCTTCCTGACGCAGTTCGCCGTTGACGAAGGTGCGCAGGGTTAAGTTATGCGGATCAGGAATGGCTTCTTTCGGCACGATGTTCGGGCTGATGGGGGTTAATCCGTCGCGGCTTTTGACCCGCAGGTTCGGGCGGTAGTAATTTTCCAGGTAGTCGCGGATGGCGTAGTCGTTGCAGACCGTGTAGCCCGAGACATACTCCATCGCCTCGGCTTCGCTCACCTTACGCGCGGTTTTACCGATGACCACCACCAGCTCCGCCTCGTAGTGCATGTATTCGATATTATTCGGGCGCACCGAGGTCTGGTTGTCGCCATTGAAGGTGTTCGGCGCTTTGATAAACACCAGCGGCTCGGTGGGCGGCTTGAAGTCCAGCTCGCTGGCATGATCGGCGTAGTTAAGACCGAGGGCGAACAGCGTGGCGTGTTCAGGCGTGCGGTGGGAAAGGGCAACGTCGCGCTCGTTCACCACCGGGTTTTCCAGCGGTGGGAAACCTTCCGCCAGAATCCGCACGCGATCGCCCGGGCGGATCTCCACGCGGCTTTGCGGTGTGCCGAGCAGGATCGCATCGCCGGGATTGAGGGTGGCGAATTCGCTCAGGGCGCTCAGCAGTTCGGCGGCGCTGCGCTGCAGATCGGCGGTGTTCCAGTGGTCCGCTTCGCGGCCGTTGATCTCGGTGATGATGGTCAGGTTGTCGACGTTATCAACGGCGGCCAGCTCGCCAAGCGGGCAAAAGCCGTCCCGGCATTTGGCCTTAATGGCCGGGCGGTAGAAGCTCTCTTCCGGCAGGCTCACCTCGTTGGCCAGCGCGTATCCCGCGATGTAGGCCGCGGCGTCCTCTACGCGCACCCTGCTGGCGGTTTTACCCACAACCAGAGCCACCGTCGCGCCGCTTAACACCGTTTCCCCCTGCGGAAAAGGAATGGGCTCGCCCGCGCGAATCACCGTGTTGTGCGGTTTGATAAACCACACCGGCGTTTTTGGCGGCGTGTTGTAAGGGGCTTTTTCAAACGCCTCAGCCCAGGCTTCTTGCTGACTCTGGTGGTTCAGCGCGACGGCAAATACGGTACCTTTCATTCACCTACTCCTCACCCCGACGGTCCGGGTTATGATTTCATTAATATGTTAATGATCTGGTTTTATGCTTTTGCTGTTTATTTCGCAATCAGAAGTGAAGAATTTGTGATATGAATAACAATAAATTTACATGTTGGATTTTAATGCTATGTAAATCAGTTGCTTAATAAAATAGAATGGTTTCTGTTAGACTTTCTGGCAGGAAACGTGTTGTTTATAAAAACATCTTTTATGAATCGTTTACTTGTTAATGATGTGAAGGGGAGAGGCTATGCATGATTCATTAACCATCGCGCTTTTGCAGGCGCGGGAAGCGGCGATGTCGTACTTCCGTCCGATTGTGAAGCGGCATAACCTCACCGAGCAGCAGTGGCGCATCGTGCGCGTGCTGGCTGAACATCCGTCGATGGATTTTCACGATCTGGCGTTTCGCACCTGTATTCTGCGCCCGAGCCTGACCGGCATTCTGACGCGCATGGAGCGCGACGGCCTGGTGCTGCGCTTAAAGCCGGTGAACGACCAGCGCAAGCTGTACGTGTCGCTGACCAAAGAGGGAAATGCGCTGTACGAGCACGCCCAGGCGCAGGTGGAAGAGGCGTATCAGCAGATTGAGGCGGAATACACGCCGGAGAAGATGAAGCAGCTGACGGCGCTGCTGGAAGAGTTCATTACCCTCGGCAATCGTCACATTGCCGCGCGCGGGGATGAGGAGTAGCTCATCCGCGTAATGCCGCGAGGACGTTGCTGAACAGCTCGGGGAGAGGGGCGTCGTACCACAGGGCGTACAGGTCGGCGGGAATCTGTTCTTCAAGCGTGACAAAGGTGACGCCGGGCCAGTGGATAAGCGCGCAGGTTTCCGGCAGCAGCGCCACTCCCGTGGCCGCGCTGACCAGCGCCAGCACCGTTTGTGGCTCAAAGACCTGCTGGGCAATCAGCGGCTGAAAGCCATGTTCCGCGCAGGCGTCGTATACCTGACGCGCGAAGTCGCCCCGGTTAAAGGAGAGTGAGATAAAGGGGCGCTGCGCCAGCTCCGCCAGCGATACGCGGCTGCGTTTCGCCAGCGGGTCGTTTTCATGCACCGCCAGGCGCATGGTTTCCCGCGAAATGAGCTGGCAGCGGATGTTGACCTCGGCGTTGGGGATGACGTTGCGGTTGATGGCGATATCAATCGTGCGGGCGCGCAACGCCTCTATTTGCTGCTGCTGAGAGAGCTCTGTCAGCGTCCAGTGGACGTTGGGGTACTGCTCGTGCAGCGTCTTAAGCCGGGTAAGCAGCGTTCCCCAGATGGCGCTGCCAATAATGCCGATGTTGATATGCTGTTTTTCACTGCGGCCAATCTGCTGAACGTAGTTGAGGGACTGTTCGGCAGCGCTCAGCAGCCGGTCGACCTCGGCCTTCAATATTTTTCCCGCGTGGGTTAACACGACCTTACGGCTCGTCCGCTCGAAAAGCTCAACCTCGAGCAGGGTTTCAAGCTCTTTAATCTGCATGCTTAGCGGCGGCTGGGAGATATTCAGCCTGGCCGCTGCGCGGCCAAAGTGCAGTTCATCGGCCAGAACCTGGAAGTAGCGTAGCATGCGCATGCGCACGCGGCTGAGGAGAGCAGAATCGTTCATGAGGATGGCTGGTAAAGGAGAGGTTGCCGCCATTGTTGCCGTCCTCTCCCTGGTCTGTCAAACCGCGCTGGCGGTTGAGTGATGCAAACGCTCGGCCCGGCTGCGCATAACCGCGCACAGCAGCACCAGAAGCAGGGCAGCGTAGGCGACGGTCGCGGCATTCACCGCACCGTGCAGGCCAAAGCGGCTGTTCACCAGCGACGATACGGTGGCGAACAGCAGCGTGCCGACGGTGCCGCAGGTCAGCAGAGCGGAGATCAGCGTTGGCGAGCTGCGGCTCACCTGCAGCGAACCGTAGCTCATGAGCCCGGAGAACAGGCCAGAGTTAAAGAAGCCAAAGCAGCCGCAGGCAATCAGGATCGCCGTAGTGCTGCCACTGTTGGCGATAAGCGCAATGGAGATCATCCCGACAACCGTGCAGATCAGCAGGAAGGTACGCAGCTTCATAAGCTTGACGGTGAACTGGTTGATGAACAGCCCGGTTGCTTTGGTGACCCAGTAAACGGTTGTAAACAGCGCTGCCTGCTCAGGCTGCATGACGAAGCGCCATTGCAGATAGCCCGGCGTCCACATGGTGAAGATGGGCTCGGCCAGCAGGAACAGAAACAGCGAAAGGCAAATCAGCCATACCGACATTCCCCAGGGTTCAGCCACCGGCGAAGTCGCTTCAACGGGTGTTGCCGCTTCTGTCGTCGGAAAGCGAGCGCGCAGCACCAGAACCAGCATCAGCGCACCCAGTGCCCCCATGATGGCATACATCGCCATCCAGCTTGCGCCAAGCTTAAAAAGCCACGCCAACAGGAAGGAGAGCGTTGCCCCGGCAAGGCTAAAGAAGAAATCGGTGAAAATCAGGCTGGCAGAACGGCTTTTTTCATCGGGATTAATGCGTACCACCAGATAGCTGCCGATAGTCATGAAGATCCCGCCGCAGGCCCCCATCAGGGCGACCGCCACGCTGAACAGGGTCAGGGTCGGGTGCGTAAACAGCACGATGCTCACGACGAGGGTGAGCGCGGCGGCGATGGCCAGCGGTTTTTGCAGCCCCCATTTTTTCATCAGCAGGCCGCCGAGCATAATGGGCACAAACATGCCGATGTTCATCAGGGTAAATACCTGGCCGATAAAGCTCGGATCTTTGTTGAAGGCCGCGCACAGCGGGCCGAGGACAATCCCGAGCGTCGATACCAGCGCGCCGACAAAGTAGTAGCTGAGGTAGGATACGGCGTTCAAACTGCCGCGAGAATAGTTGTTATCAGACATGTGTATTCTCCTGACGGGCACGGATGCCCGTCTGTGGATAACGATCAGCGGTAGTGCTTCACAAACTCGCTGATGAGACGAATAAAATCATCTGTGACCATGGCAGCGCATTTCAGGGTCTGCTCATGGGAAAGTTCAACGTCGCTCAGACCTTCCGCCATGTTGGTAATCGCGGAGACGGCCAGCACGCGCAGGCCGCAGTGGCGGGCAACGATCACTTCCGGCACCACTGACATACCGACGACATCACCGCCTATTCTTTGCATCATGCGGATCTCTGCTGCCGTTTCGAAGTTGGGGCCAGGGTAGGAGACAAACACCCCTTCATGCAGCGTCAGGCCGAGAGTTTTTGCCGTGGCGTGCAGGCGTTCGCGAAGCGTCTTGTCGTAGGCATTCGCCAGGCTGAAAAAGCGTGGGCCAAAGCGTTCATCGTTGGGACCCACCGTTGGCGTGGACGGCATGGTATTGATGTGGTCGTTCAGCGCCACCAGCGAACCCGCTGGAATGTCGGTGTTCAGGGAGCCGGCGGCGTTGGTGCAGAGCATGAAATCACATCCCAACAGCTTAAAGGTACGTACCGCGTGGGTCATGATGCCCATCCCGACGCCTTCGTAAAAATGCCCACGGCCCTTCATGCAGATAAGGTTGACGCCGTGCAGGCTCCCCATCACCACTTTGCCCGCATGGCCAATGACCGTACTGACCGGAAAACCGGGCAGCTTTTCGTATGAGACAACGGTTTTATTTTCCAGCCTGTCGGCTAACGCGCCGAGACCCGAGCCGAGGATCATCGCGATGCGGGGCGTAAAACCGGGTTTAGCTGCGCGCAGGATTTCAGCGGCTTCAAACGGGGAATCAGTAAAGACGGAACGGGACATAACTACTCCTTAACGGGTTATCTCCTTACATTTTCGGGTGCCGTTGATTGGGGTTCCAATATGATTGGCGGGGTTATTGATATTGTTTTTATATTGATGTCGGCGGAAGGGTAGATATTTCAGTAGGTTAGGAAAAAGCGGGGCCCGCAGCGTCGCAAAATGGGGAGAAGAAATGTGATTGGCTTCACTGTGCGGGTGTGAAACGCGATTGCGCGACTTTTTTGCACGAAAAGAGTGCGTTTTTTGTAAAGTTTTCCCTTATCAGGCCGAAAATTCTGTTATCTGTCTGATGGAAAGAGAAAACATGTTAAACCGTATCAAGATTGTCACCAGCTTAATGCTGGTTTTAGCGATATTTGGCCTTTTACAACTCACATCCGGTGGTCTTTTCTTTAATGCTCTGAAGAATGACAAAGAGAATTTCACCGTCCTGCAAACCATTCGTCAGCAACAATCCACCCTTAACGGGAGCTGGGTTGCGCTGCTGCAAACCCGTAATACCCTGAACCGCGCGGGCATCCGCTACATGATGGATCAGAACAATATCGGCAGCGGCGCGACCGTTAACGATCTGATGCAGATTGCGTCTGCCTCGCTGAAACAGGCGGAAAAAAACTGGGCTGACTATGAAGCCCTGCCGCGCGACCCGCGTCAGAGCGACGCCGCTGCGCTGGAAATTAAACGTAACTACGATATCTACCACGGTGCGCTGGCTGAGCTGATTCAACTGCTGGGGGCGGGTAAAATCAACGCCTTCTTCGACCAGCCGACCCAGAGCTACCAGGATGGATTCGAGAAGCAGTACGTGAGCTACCTGCAGCAGAACGACAAGCTGTACCAGATGGCGGTTGAAGACAGCAACAGCTCTTACACTCAGGCTATCTGGGTGCTGATCAGCGTGCTGGTTGCCGTGCTGGTGGTGATCGTGGCCGTCTGGCTGGGTATCAAGCAGGCGCTGATCTCTCCGCTGACGCGTCTCATTGACAATATTCGCCACATCGCCAGCGGCGACCTGGTGAAGCGCATCGACGTGGAAGGCTCTAACGAGATGGGCGAACTGGCCGACTCGCTGCGTCATATGCAGGGCGAACTGGTGCGTACCGTGGGCGACGTGCGTAACGGCGCGAACGCTATCTATAGCGGCGCGAGCGAAATCGCGATGGGCAATAACGACCTCTCTTCCCGTACTGAACAGCAGGCCGCTTCCCTGGAAGAGACCGCTGCCAGCATGGAACAGCTGACGGCGACCGTTAAGCAGAACGCCGAAAACGCCCGTCAGGCGAGCCACCTGGCGCTAAGCGCGTCTGAAACCGCGCAGAAGGGCGGCAAGGTGGTGGACAACGTGGTGCAAACCATGCGTGACATCGCGGGCAGTTCGCAGAAAATTGCCGATATCATCAGCGTGATCGACGGCATTGCCTTCCAGACCAACATCCTGGCGCTGAACGCGGCGGTAGAAGCGGCGCGTGCGGGCGAACAGGGTCGTGGATTTGCGGTGGTGGCAGGGGAAGTGCGTAACCTGGCCCAGCGCAGCGCTCAGGCAGCACGTGAGATCAAGAGCCTGATTGAAGACTCCGTGGGACGCGTGGAAGTGGGGTCAACGCTGGTGGAAAGCGCCGGTGAAACCATGGGTGAGATCGTGAACGCGGTGACCCGCGTGACCGATATCATGGGCGAGATTGCCTCTGCGTCCGACGAGCAGAGCCGCGGTATCGACCAGGTGGGCCTGGCGGTGGCAGAGATGGACCGCGTGACCCAGCAGAACGCCTCGCTGGTAGAAGAGTCAGCCGCAGCGGCGGCGGCGCTGGAAGAGCAGGCGAGCCGTCTGACGCAGGCCGTGGCAGTGTTCCGCATTCAGCAGGAGCAGATGAAGGCGCGCGAGTTCGCTGCCGCGAAAAGCGTTGTCGCGCCGGTGATGTCGCGTAAAGTCGCGACGGCGGACGCGGGCGATAACTGGGAAACGTTCTGATCCAGCGCGTTGTGCCGGGTGGCGGCTACGCCTTACCCGGCCAACGGAAGCTTGTTGTAGGCCCGGTAAGCGAAGCGCCACCGGGCGATATCAAAGCGGCAGGCGCATGGCGCAGCGGGAGTCATACGCTAAACCGTGCGCCGTCTCTTCTTCGCGTTTTTCACGCAATTCAGGCGTCAGCCTCGTCATCATTTCAAACCCCAGCCGCGCATAGAAGGGCGCATTCCACGGCACGTCCCGGAACGTCGTCAACGTCAGCGATCTCAGCCCCTTTTGGCGGGCATGGTCAGCTGCACAGGCGATGAGCTGCCGACCGATCCCTTTTCCCTGCCAGGCCAGATCGACCGAGAGCTCCACAATAAACAGCGACGAAGGGTGCGCTTCAGTGAGGATAAACCCCACGGGACGGTCGTTCGCCAGCGCCAGCCAGCTTAGCCCCCGTTCGGCATAGTCGAGATGCTGTTCAGCGGAAATGACCTCGCCATCGGCAAGCCAGGCGAGGTCGGGGTAGTCACGAAAACGCTCGCCCGCCGCGCGCTCAATGGCGGGCAGGGCGGCAACGTCGTCGGAATGTGTGGGCCGAACGGTGAGGTTAAGGGTGACCATTAGCCTGCGCGACTCACGATTTTAATTTCAACCATGCCGATCCCGAGCTGGCGCGGTGAATGGCCGAGAATATTTCCTTCATTGGTGGACTGCGGGTCTGGCGGCACAATCACCAGGGTACTGCTGCGCGATGGATTCTCAAAATGCAGGGTGTGAGTGCTTACGTCATTTCCAAGCGTAAGCGTCTGCTCTTGATCGCCCACGCGCACCGGTACGGGTTTATTCGCGTTAGGCCCGTACGCCCTGGCCGTGATCACCAGATCAAATTGTTCTGGCAGCGGATGGGTGTACTCAATTTTCACCTCGTTGCCCAGCTGCGCGTTTGACCAGCGTCCCCACGACTCCGGACGGGAGATGCCGCTAAACTGCTTCACCTCTTCGGGCGCGCCGGCCACGTTAAAGATAAAGCTGTCCGCTTTATAGCGGATGTCGTTGTCGACGATTTTCAGCATGTCGATGTTGTGCTGATAGCGAGCCGTATCAATCACCGTATCTTTAAAGGCGGTTTTGCCTTTCCACTGGGCTTTGTCGACATGCTGCACGGTTTGCTCCCCGCCAAGCTGGCCCTGAGAGACGCACCAGTCCGTAGAGAGCGCCAGCGGCTGCGACCAGAGCTGACCCATTTTGTAACACCGGTCAATCCAGACGAAGTTATCGCGAGGGGCGAAATCGGCCAGCTGGAAGCGCAGCGGCGCGGAATACTCGCTTTCCGGCAGCGGTTCGACGCGACTATCCGACACGCGCACCAGCAGCGGCAGGCGGAAATTGCTGCCGGAGAAGGCAACGGTGTTTTTATCCCGATCGACGGTGAAGTCTTTCATCTCTTTCGGGAAATTCCACAGGCGGATGATGTCGGGCTTCCAGGCGAGGATTTTCTCCTTCATGTTGAGGAACACTTCCGACAGGGATTGCCCCGACAGCGTGCTGCGCCCGAGGCCAATAAAGTTGTCGCCCCCCAGAATGTCCAACACGGTTGCGCCGTTATCCATGGAGTTGCGTTTGGTGGCGATTAACTCCTGCTGCGGCTGGTCGCCGCGCAGCACGAAGAACAGGTTGCTGCGATCCTGCTTGCTGAGCTGGTCCCACGCGCTGTTTTTCATCGCCAGATGGTCAGACGATACGACGATGACGGTGTTTTTAAACCAGGGCGAGGCTTTGATTTTCTCGACCAGCGCGGCGATGTGCTCCTGGCTACAGGTCACGGCGCTGAAAGACTTGTTGTTTTTGCCGTCCACGTCATAGCTTTTTCGCTTACAGGTGCGCGAGACGAACCCGTCCGGATGGTGCGTATCTACCGTCAGCGCAAAGAGAGAAAAACGCTTCCCGGCGCGGGAAAGTTCCTCGAATTTCTTCCAGGTTTCGTCCAGCACCGTATCGTCATAGAAGCCCCAGTCGTTGCGGTAGGTGGGATCGGCAACCGTCGTTTTTAACTCTTCTGAGCCATACAGGTGGTCAAAACCGTGGGATTTCAGGAACACATCTTTTCCGGCAAAGCGCAGGTTTGCCCCCTGCATAAAGTAGTTTTCATAGCCGGAGTTTTTCAGGATATCGCCCAGGCAAATATTCTGCGGGAAGAACGTCGACATCGAGGCGGAGGCGTTGCCTTCAAAAGGTGCGAACAGCGGGATACCGCACTGGGAGGCCACCATCCCGGCGATAGTGTAATCCGTGCCGGGTAACTGCATGGTGTGGCTGAAATCGAGGCCTTCGTTTTTCAGCGCGCCCAGTTCCGGCGTGAGGTTCGGAAACGCATCGTTATCAAAGTAGGTGCGCTCCAGGCTTTCACCGTAGATGTAGACCAGGTTGAGCTTCGGGTTGGCGATCGTTTTCGACGGCTCTTTATAGTAGGCCACGAAGTCCGGATCGCCGTCGCGCGACTGGGATTTTACAAGCTCGGTGATCTGATGAAACGCGGGGCTGGCGTCGACGGAGGCCAGCGCCAGGAAAAGCGCCAGCAGGCTGTAGCCATGATGGTGAGGAAGATGGCGACGGCGGCGCAGCACCCAGGCGAGCGCGCCGAAAATCGTCACCAGCGCCACGATCAGTCCCAGCCCCGGAAGGATGTATTTACCTACTCCCGCGCCCGTCAGGCTGTTCGTCAGGGTGTAGAGCACAGCATCGTTAATGCCGTCGCCGGTGAAGTAATCGCTGGCGTATAAGGTAATGTTTAAAACGATAAAAATGCCGAGCACCACCAGCGTGGCGATAAACCACCAGGTGTTACGGCCGGCTTTCCAGGCATAAACGCCGACGGAAGCCAGAAAAAGGATAAGAGAGATGAATTCTGACAACAGCATATCCTCATGACGCCAGGTGCTTCGCTGGCTAACTGTTTATTTTTGGTAAGACAATGTAATGGCGATGTCGTTTAGCTGCAATTTTAGTGTCACGAAAGTGTGCTGTTGTTAGGATTTGGTTTATAAAATCGTTTTTATGAGGATGGTCGCATCCTGACAAACGGACGCTGAGACGGTGGCAGGTAGGAAAAATGCTCGTTTAACGCCGCGATGCAAGCCTATCGCATTAAACGCGGCGTGTTGTGGCAGAAAATGGGGCGGATCAGGAGATGAAATTAACGCCTTGTTTCAGCACCAGATCGCAGGCTTTGGTTTTCACCTGTTTTGCCAGGGCGGAGTTGCCGAGGGTGCTCAGATTCAGCTGTTGGCCGTTTTGCGCGTTAAGCAGGCCCTGAATGCCGTCCATATAGCTGGTGTCCGCTTTTTGCTCCTGCGTGTCGAGACCCAGTTTACCCAGCACCTGGTTTTTCACGTTTTGCGCGTCGGTCACCGAGGCCAGCTTTTGCTTAGCGCAATATTCCAGGATCCCCGCCGCGTTGTTCATCGTGCCCGCGCTCAGGCTCTGGGAACTGTTGCTCAGCAGGCTGGTGAGAGAAGAGGCCGAGAGCCCGCCCTGGGCGCTGCTGCTCTCTTTGGTCAGCTCATTCGCGGCGCTTGACAGGGACTCCTGCCACGAAGCCGCTTGTGCTGCGCCGGTAACCAGCAGCGCGCCTAAAAAAGTGCTGATAAGAATCTGTTTTTTCATAATGTCTTTCTCAAAAAGGTCCGTTTTGGGCCGGAAGGGGTTCCAGTATATACCTGCGCCCTGCTGGCGATTCCTGGAACTGTCTTAATACTCTTTGCCGGTGACGCGGCTGCGGTAACTGTCCCAGTCGAAGATGACATACAGACTGTTGCCCAGCTTCATGCGGTCCATGACGCGTTCACCCAGTAAGCGGGTCATCTCGTCAATGTTGTGGTTCGTCAGCATCCCGGTGGGACGTTTGGACGAAGAGCGGCGATCGACTATCTGGTTAATGATGACCTTTTCATAACGGGATTCGGTCTGAACGCCAATCTCGTCGATGACCAGTAGATCGACATTGCTCAGATCGTTAAGAAGCTGCTCTTCGCTGGTTTCACGGTTGCTGAAGGTGTCTTTCATGGCGGACATGATATCGGCCACGGTGATAATGAGGACCGATTTACCGCGCAGAAGCAGTTCGTTGCAGATGGCGGCCGCGAGGTGGTTTTTACCTGTGCCCGGCTTGCCGCTAAAAATGAAGCTGGCGATATTGCCGTCAAATTCATCCACGTACTGACGCGCGGCGGCGAGCGCGTTCATCTGCCCGCTGGTCTCAATTTTATAGTTATCAAACGAGCAGTTCTGATGCAGGGGACGAATACCGGAGCGGTTAAAGGTGCGCTGCATTTTCATCGCCCGGTTTTCGCGGGCGAGCGCGGCGGCACGAATTTTTCCTTGCTCCTTTTGCCACGCCAGCAGCTCTTCACCCGTGGTGAAGGCGGGCTTCACGTTGGCTGGCATCATCTTTTGCAGACGTTTCATCAGGTCGCCGACGTTCTTCATTTCGCACCTCGGAATCCACTCGGGATCTGTTTATCCGGTTCTGAAAACGTGTTGATATCGCGCTTAGGCTGGCCATTGTTACTGGCGCGGGTAATTTGAAGATGACGCGCGAGTTTTTGCTGCCACTGAATGTGGGTGAACACTTTGCCTTCCGCCTGCCACCAGGCGATAAACGCGGCGAGCTCTTCCGCGGTGGCTGGCTGAGTTAACGCAATGCCCCACAATGCTGCCTGCCGCTGAAAATCTGCGTCAGGCTGCCAGCCCGCGTACAGGACAAATTTGCCCATCGGAACGGTTAGCGGGGTATTAACCGGTTCTTCAAAAAACTGGTTATCCAGCGTGACGTCGCTTGCCGGACGTGACATCTGCGCTTCGATCTCCAGAAGCTGCGCCAGACGTTCCGGCGTGATTGCGTAAAACGCCGGCGCGTTGTCGGCAAAAACCGCAACCGTGCCGCCTTCGGCGTGGGTCAACACACCGCGTGGGTCGCGCATAAAGGCATCAATGCCAGCAATGCTGGTGGTCAGAATTCTGGAGGACATAACGCTTACTCAACTGATTACTACGGGCGTGATATGGGCTTATGGTAGCACAGAGAGGGGAGGGGATGGAGGGGATTTCCCCGGTGGCGCTGCGCTTACCGGGGCTACAGTCGTAGGCCTGAAAAGCGCAGCGCCATCAGGCAGTTATCACGCGATGATATTCAGCGTCACGTCGATGTTGCCGCGGGTCGCGTTAGAGTACGGGCAAACGATATGCGCCGCATCGACCAGCTTTTTGGCTTCCGCAGGATCCATCCCTTCAACGTGGATATTCAGTTTTGCTTCGATACCAAAACCGGTCGGCAGCGGGCCGATACCCACTTCGCCTTCAATAAACGCCTCTTTTGGCAGGGTAAATTTGTCGCGAGCCGCCACAAACTTCATCGCGCCCAGGAAGCAGGCAGAGTAACCCGCAGCAAACAGCTGCTCAGGGTTCGTGACTTCTCCACCCATACCGCCCATCTCTTTGGGCACGCCCAGTTTGACGTCCAGTACGCCATCGGAAGAGGTCGCGCGGCCGTCACGGCCCCCGGTTGCTTTTGCTTTGGCGGTATAAACAACTTTTTCTAAAGACATGGCAGGTTCCTCATCTTACTTTATATGTGCTATTAAATAGCGTGCGATGTATATGGGTAAATAAGAACGCGTAAAGTATAGCCTTACGCGCGTTGAATCTGTTGTCGCAAAAGTTCCAGCTGCTGCTTGAGCGCCAGCATGGTGTCGGTATCACACTGTGCGGCGCACCCCACCGCGTGTGGGATACCCAGTGCCTGCTGCTGAAGTTCACGTCCGGCTTCAGTCAGCGTGACGGCGACCTGACGTTCATCTTTACGCGAGCGGTGGCGGTTGATTAGCCCTGCGCTTTCCAGACGCTTCAGAAGCGGCGTCAGCGTTGCGGAGTCAAGGAACAGCCGTTCACCGATGTCCGACACCGTCACGTCATCCTGCTCCCACAGCACCAGCATCACCAGATATTGCGGGTAAGTCAGGTTTAGCGGCGCCAGCAGTTGCCGGTACAGCTTATTAAGCGCCAGATTTGCCGAATAGAGGGCAAAACAGAGCTGGTTATCCAGCAGGAGCGCAGCGGTCGTGTCGTTCGTTTTTGCGTTCATGAAATGAATATAGATTGTGCGCGATTTAATTGCAAGCAATTTTAGTGGCAGGTATAACGCAGCGCCACCTGAACGGCCATTTTACGGTAGTGCTGGCGCTGGGCCTGCTCGTCTGCACCCTCTTCAAACAGCAGGGTGAAGGTGTAGCTGTTGGCAACGTAGTGAAAGCTGAAGCTGCTGATCAGACGGTGAAGGTCGCGGGCGTCAACCGTCTGGCTGAAAAGCTGTTTTTCTTTGCCCCGGCGCAGGATACCTTCCAGCAGGTCGAGCGCGCTGCGGTTGACCTGCCGCAGATAGTTTGACTGCTGCATAAAACGGCCGCGCTGCATGTTTTCCATGCAGATAATACGGATGTAATCCGGGTGATCGGCATGATAGTCAAAGGTGGCTTCAACCAGATGGACCAGCGCTTCGACGGGAGGCATATCCGCCAGGCTAAGCGCCTTTTCACTGGCACGAATTTGGGTGTAAACGTACTCCAGGACGAGCAGGTAGAGATTTTCTTTGTTTTTAAAATGGTAAACGACCATGCGTTTGGTGGTACCTGCTTTCTCCGCGATCTGCTCCATGCGGGCGCCGTTCAGTCCAAATTCGGCAAACAGCGCGATAGCGCTCTGAAAAATTTTTTCTTTCAGGCTCGATTCTTCACTGTGATCGGGGTGTTCGCTGCCAGAGTTAGCCACATCCTTTCCTTATTTTTACCAAACGGACCAGAAAGATTATCTCCACGGCAGCGAAATAACACAAATATCAAACGCGCGGGCGTTTGCGGTAGAACCATAGCCCGGGTATCGACAGCCCGATAGAGAGCGCACCGACGATGGAGGACGCCTTAAGAAAGTTGCTAAGGAGAAGGATCATCTGCGGCTCGGTGTAGCCAAAATGGCTGATTTTCACCGCGGAAATCATCGCCGTATAGGCAGATATGCCGGGGAACATCGGGATAACGGCGGCGACGGTGAACACTTTCGGATGCGCCAGATACCAGCGCGACCACTGAATACCGATGCTGCCGACCAGCATAGAGGCGATAAACGTCGACCATTCGATGTTAAAGCCCGCCGTCATCATCACCATTCGCGAGCCGTGGCCAATTGCGCCCAGCAGCGCACACCACGGCAGAGCGCGTTGCGGAACGTTAAATACCATCGCAAAGCCGACGGCAGGAATGGCCGCCAGGGCCATGTCCTGTGCCAGCGCCAGCAGAAAATCTATCACGCCCATCCTCGTAACCCCCACAGCGTCATCGCCATCACCACGCCGATGCAGGTCGCCAGCGTCAGCAGGCTGGCGATAGCCCAGCGTGCCAGCCCGGTATTGATGTGCCCTTTAAACATGTCGGCAACGGCGTTAATCAGCGGGAAGCCCGGCACCAGCAGAAGCACGCTGGCGGCCATCGCAATCGTCGGGGTAGCGGCAAACTGCGGCAGGCGCAGCAGCAGGCCAGACACCGTAGTGGCAACAAACGCGGTAATGCAGAAGTTAATTTGCGGGTGCAGCTGCCGGTGCGTCAGCAGCTGGCGCACGTACATGGCGATGCTGCTGGCGAAAAAGGTGACGATCGCGCCGTCCCAGCCGCCTTTATTGAGCTTACAAAAACAGGCGCACGACAGCCCCACCATAAGCACGACCAGCCAGCGTGGATAACGTAATGGCTTGATTTGGTTAAAACGTTTTTCAATCTCCTTGAGATCGAGAAGCTTATGCTCAGCCAGGATGACGATGTGCTGGACCTCGGTTACAACGTGCATATTAATGCCGCGGTCGTGGTTTTTACGGGTGGACGTAAGACACTGCCCGTCTTTAATGGTGGTCAGCACAATGGCGTTGGACGAGATAGCGCTCTCAACGCTGTCCATCCCCAGCGCCAGCCCCAGCCGGGTTGAAAGCTCCTCGACCAGCGCGCTTTCCGCGCCGTGCTGGAGCAGAAAAAGACCGCACTGAATACAGAGCCGCGTGATAGCACGCTGCGTTGACCGATCTGCCTGCATGTATTGTCCCGAAGATAAGGTGAATAGTTGCCGGTTGGCCCGTAATGCCTACTTTTAGCACAAAGTGCAGTGGCCCTTGCTGTGGGTCAGATCAAGGTTTATGCAAACAGTTACCCCCCTCGTCACGACGACTTACAGGATTAATTTATTAATACGATGAATTATTAATTTGAAATAATAAAATATTTGTATTTAGAAATTCTAATTTTATTTTGTTGTTATTTTAATGTCTGCACAATTAAATTGATTTGCGCTTTGTGAGATATTAGCGCTGTTTTAGGCATTTCCTAAACTAAGAACATATCTCATCTTCTGCTTGTATTAATCTTTTTATACTCAGGGAAGAAAATATTTATACCTTGGTGCGTTTTACATGACGCACCGAAGGAAAATGGACACGGAGGGTCTATGTTGTCGTTGCCTGGTAAGCATGGCGTTGTCATTAGCCGGATACCCGTCATGCAGAATGGGTTAGGGGACGTGATGGCACGTCATTTCCCCGATTTTGAATTGACCTACTGCCGCTCACTGCAGGAGTTAACCCTGCTTCAGTTGCGCCGCGCAGATGTGATTATCGCCGACGTTTCAGGCGAATACAGGAACCCACGGGGTACGCTCGAAGAGTATTACCGCTTACTGAACCAGTACCGGGAAATCCACTGGATATTTTTGGTCTCCCGGCCGTTTTACCCTATTGCCGTTGAGCTGCTTATGCGGCCGGAAAGCACGCTGCTTTCTGATATGGAACCTATCGAAGGTGTCGTTAACGCTATCCGGGCAGGGAGCGAACGCGCAGAACGGATAAGCCAGACGTTATTAACCCCAGAACCTGAGCAAAGTGAGGATGACGACGAACACTTTATTGCGCTCACGCACTCAGAACGTAAGGTGCTTCGCCTGTTAGGCAAAGGGTGGGGGATTAACCAAATCGCTACGTTGCTTAAAAAGAGCAATAAAACGATCAGTGCGCAGAAAAACAGTGCGATGAGAAGGCTGTCATTACGGAGTAATGCCGATATGTACGCCTGGATCAACAGTACACAGGGAATGAGAGAGCTGAGTTTAATGTCAGCCTATGGAGAGTTCGAGGAATGGAAAAAACCGATTCAACAAGACATATCGCCATCATCGAAAATTGCTCGATGAGTGCGGTCGGGCTGCAGCATCTTTTTACGCAGTCTGAACTCAGCCAATATCAACTGCACCTGTTTAATGATTTTGATGGCTTTAAGAAAGCACTGCATCACGTGAATTTTTTCTCGCTGATCTATTCGCTTTCCGATGCGCGAGAAGAACGACGTAACTGCCTGGCGCATCTGCGGGATCTCGCGTTTACGCATAGCCATATTCAGCGCATTATCCTGGTCTCGGATGAGATGGAGGCGAGGTTGATTAGCCATCTTTCGCCTTCACGGCTTCACGGTGTGGTCAGTAAATCGGTGACCCTTGAACACCTGCTGAAGGAGTTAGTGGTATTGTTGAGCGAAACGCTGCGCATTAATGACAATATGCTTAACCACTGGTACTGCAGTCAGAACCGGATGTTAAGCCCAACGGAAAGAGCAATTTTACGTTATATGTCATGCGGATATTCCATTCCCGAAATCGCGGCGCAGCTTGAACGCAATATCAAGACTATTCGCGCGCATAAGTTTAATGCGATGGTGAAGCTAGGGGTGAATTCTGACGTAGGATTGCTTGATGCAGCGGATATTCTTACCCATCTTCCGGTTAGAGAACCGCGAACTGTGGGGCTAAGCAAACCGACATTTTTGTAACCTGTACCTTTTGCGCGCCAGATATGCCCTGGCGCGTCATTCAGATGCACACATCAACCCACTTTGCTGAAGTCAGCTCTGCCATTCTGTCCGGAGAAATACGTACGGCACTATGGATAGCGCCAGCGGCGGGGAGCACTTCAGCGTATTGTTTTAAAGAGATATCGCAGTAAACCGCAAGTGGGTTTTCAAGCCCAAACGGGCAGACGCCACCAACGGGATGACCCGTCACGGTAACCACTTCATCACTGCTGAGCATGCGTGCTTTCGCGCCAAACGTGTCTTTCAGTTTTTTGTTATCCAGACGCGCATCACCCTTCGCCACCACCAGAATCACCTCATTTTTAACCTTCAACGATAGGGTTTTGGCGATTTGTCCCGGCTCTACACGGTGGGCGGCAGCAGCCAGCGCAACGGTAGCCGTACTCTGGCTAAGTTCTATTACCTCTATTTCCGGCGCGTTATCGGCAAAAAACTGCTGTACGGACTGCAAACTCATTGTTTCCTCCTGACAAATATCCTGCGTAATCTGTCATAAGAATTTATGCTCTGTAAATATCTCTTAAGTAACAAATATCTAGGATGGCTGATTTCTGGATCCTCTTCACAATCACAGAAACCGGTTACAGTAACCGGTTGCAGAGCGTGATGCGTAGATTAATACTGAGTATGTAACGTCCCCTGTATCCAATAATAAGAGCCAATTATGAAACCATTTCGTCTGAGCAGTACCGCTGGTACGCAAGCCAGCAAGGTTGTGAAGCTGATTTATGGAACAACGTGCGGCGCGAGCGCGCCTGTAATAAACGTCTGACAGGAGATCAACCATGTCTGCCAACCATGCTGCGTTTAATCTGATATTCCGTTTCGTTGAAAATTACGTGAGCCCGATTGCCGGGCGGATCTCGTCCCAGCGTCATGTCATGGCTATCCGTGATGGGTTCATCTCTGCGATGCCGTTCATGATTGTGGGTTCATTTTTATTAGTGTTTGCTTACCCACCGTTTTCGCCAGATACCACCTGGGGTTTCGCACGCGCCTGGCTGGATATGGCGAAGCAGTTTGAAGGCCAGATCCTGACGCCGTTTGATATGACTATGGGCATTATGTCCATTTATATCTGCGCGGCCATCGCCTATAACCTTGGCAAACATTATGTCAAAACGCACCAGCTGGATCCGTTCATGTGCGCCATGCTGTCGCTGATGGCATTTCTGCTGGTTGCCGCCCCAAAAACCAAAGGCACGCTTCCCGTCGACAGCCTGGGCGGAACGGGTATTTTTACCGCCATTCTGGTGGCGATTTACTGCGTTGAAATGATGCGTTTCCTGAAGGCGCATAACATCGGTATTCGCCTGCCGGACCAGGTGCCGCCGATGATCAAAAACTCCTTTGATCTGCTGATCCCGGTGCTGGTGGTGGTGTTAACGCTTTATCCGCTGAGCCTGGTGATTCAGTCTCAGTTTGACATGCTGATCCCGCAGGCAATTATGTCCATCTTCAAACCTCTGGTTTCCGCGGCGGATTCGCTGCCCGCGATCCTGCTGGCGGTGTTGATTGGTCACCTGCTGTGGTTCGCCGGGATCCACGGGGCGGCTATTGTCTCCGGGATGCTGCAGATGTTCTGGCTGACTAACCTTGGAGCGAACCAGACCGCGCTGGCCGCCGGCCATCCTCTGCCACATATTTTTATGGAAGCCTTCTGGACGTTCTTCATCGTGATTGGCGGGTCGGGTGCAACGATGGGTCTGGTGATTTGCTATCTGCGCAGCCGTTCAGCGCATTTACGCTCTATTGGCCGATTGAGCGTGGTGCCCAGCTTCTTCAACATCAACGAACCCGTTATCTTCGGTACGCCGATTGTAATGAACCCGGTGTTCTTTATTCCGTTCCTGCTAGCCCCGATGGTTAACGCCGTGCTGGCCTGGGCGGCGATGACGTTTGATCTGATTGGTCGTGTTATTTCAGTGGTTCCCTGGACGGCACCGGCACCGATAGGCGCAGCATGGGCCCTGGGCTGGGATTTCCGCGCGGCTATCCTGGTTGTGGTTCTGGCCTGCGTGTCGGCAATCATCTACTACCCGTTCTTTAAAGTGTACGAGAAACAGCTGCTGGAGCAGGAAGCGGAAGAAGCGCAGCGTAATGCGGAAGAGGACAATCAGCAGGTGGCTTAAAGACGTTGTGCCGGGTGGCGGCTGCGCCTTACCCGGCCTACGAGTCGAGGTTTTTGTAGGCCCGGTAAGCGAAGCGTCACCGGGCAATTCACTGCACTACTTCAGCGTGCAATCCCCGCACTGCTTAACGTCCGGCAGGCGATAGCGCTGGCAGCAGGTACGGCGTACCAGAAGCCCGTCACGGAGCACAACGGTACGGAATAACGGGTTATCGCGGCCATCGGAAAGCTGTTTGGCAAAGAAGCAGGACTGGCGCAGGGCCTCCACTTTCTCATCGCCAAGCAGCGGCTTCATTTCCGTTAAATACCAGTGAATTAAATACCCGGTATTACTCCAGATAAGCTTCCCGTTAATCTCGCCCGTTGCTTCAAGTGCCTCTACCACTGGGATCAGGGCCTGGATGACAAGCTGTTCCAGACGTTCCTGAGCAGAGAACTGCTCTGCGCCGCAATCTTCGTGCAGATCAATCCAGAAGCAGGCTGCTCGGCCAGTTTCGTGGAACTCGACGTGAAAATGATCCGGGGAGAGCGCCAGCATGCTCTTTTGGGTTAATACCGCCAGCATGAGCGGGGGAACCATCAGCCCGATATACCATTGTGCCCACAGGGAAAGCAGAGGTTTATTTTCCCGCGTTAGGGTCGGCTGATTGCGATAGATATGGTCGGAATAGGTTGCAAGCAGCGACTGCAGCGTAGAGGGCTGCTGCCACTCAGCGAGCGTCATGGCGTGGTGCGGGGGCGCTTCATCAAGCCTGATAAAGTCCAGCAGGTGGGCGCGCGTCTTAGCAATCTTGTCCCGTATGGCATCCGCAAGCGACGCATTCCCGCTGGTGAGCGGCGCTCGCCAGAGGAGTGGTTCAACGATGTGTGCGGTATGCGTAGCCATAGTTGAGATAGAAATCTAAATGATAATGATTGCCAATCCTAACTATTGCTCATACCAATGGCAAGACTTTTGTCCTGATTAACCGAAGACGCGCTTAAGCGGTTTGTAGCTCTTCACTCAGCAGAATGTTATTGCGACCTAAATGCTTTGCTTCATAGAGGGCTCTGTCCGCTCTCTCCAGAGCGCTTTCCACGTCCTCATTTTCGAAAATGGCAATACCGATGCTGATGGTGACATTGGTGGCGACGCTTTCGTTGAACAGATGGGGGATTTTCAAATCATAGACTTTCTGACGGATCCGCTCTGCCGTATGGCGGGCGTGTTCAAGTGAAATATTCGTCAGCAGCACCATGAACTCTTCCCCACCGAAACGCGCCACAATATCGCGCGAACGGACGGCATCACGAATTGCCGCAGAGACGCGCTTCAGCGCCTGGTCACCCATCATATGGCCATAATGGTCGTTATAGGCTTTGAAGTGGTCGATATCCATCAAAAGAACAAAATGTTCGCCGTTTTCTACCGCTGGCAGGTTCTCCAGACGGCTCTGCAGGCCGCGACGATTATAGAGCCCGGTTAGCGGGTCCATCATACTGAGATCGGTCAGAGTTTCCCGTTCTTCCAGCAGACGAGAGAGCAGCTCCTGGGCGAAGCGATCGTTGCGCCGTTGCAAAATGTTATGAATAGCAATAGCTACCACAGGAAGTGCGAAAGAATAGGACATTCTTAGCCACATATCCTGGTCACTTAACCACACGCAGACAATAAAGGCGGGGAGCGAGTGCAGCGTAAATGCTTTGATATTACTGGCGAAGGCCAGCGTTCCGATAAAAAGCACCGTGAGTAAAGCTATTATCAAATACATCGCCTGGTCATGGGTAATTAGCGAAAATTTCGAATCTATTTGCCAGGCCCACAAAATACCAAAGATTGCTGAAACGGCAGGAATATTTATCTTCCGCGCGCGCTTTTTCCAGTGCCAGACGAACAGGCCAGTACTGATCGCGAAAATAGCAATCAGAGGGGCAGAAAACACGCGTACAGAATAGAGCGGGTTTGTTACCGAGAACACGGCTGACGTTGCGTTCAGAAATAAAAATAAACGTAACGATAATTGATATTTTCTTTGAACCAAAGACCGCCAGGATTGTGATGTCATAGTCGTGCGTTTTTATTAAAACTTAATTAAAACAGATGAATAGGTGTGCTTTCGCACTTAATTATGCAAAAAACTCAAAGCGTAATTATAAGAAAAACTTTATGTGTAGTTAACAGGTGAGCAATTTATCACCTTAGGAAATTTCTGTCATTCTACATAAGGAGAAAGGGCGATTTTTTTTGCTTCATTGCGCTGACAAATGATAATTTTTATCATATGATATTGTTTATCATTATCGTTATGAAAGGGCGATGTATGTTGAACAGGGCGCTGGGAAGTGCATGGGGAGTATTGCTGCCGGGCGTAATCCTTGGCGGTTTGATGTTTGCCGATCTCTCCATCGAAAGCTGGAAGGCCATCATTGTGTCAGGGCTGCTGATGACGTCAGGCATGATCTGGCATAAGCACCTACGCCATTATGTGTTACTGCCATCATGCGTCGCATTAGTCAGCGCAATTCTGGTGATAATGATGAGTTTGAAATAACAGGGAAAATAAGAGGTATTACAGAAGGGAGATAAGATAATTGGTGCGAGGGGGGGACTCGAACCCCCACATCCGTAAGGACACTAACACCTGAAGCTAGCGCGTCTACCAATTCCGCCACCTTCGCACAGTCATCTTACTATTTTTGATATCGCCTCGTTGGTGCGAGGGGGGGACTCGAACCCCCACATCCGTAAGGACACTAACACCTGAAGCTAGCGCGTCTACCAATTCCGCCACCTTCGCCCAGTGCGAGCAATATCAACGTGATTTATGGTGCGAGGGGGGGACTCGAACCCCCACATCCGTAAGGACACTAACACCTGAAGCTAGCGCGTCTACCAATTCCGCCACCTTCGCATACCATCGATACTGTAAAAGTATCGTAACCACGGAGGCGCATTCTAGATGTTTTCAGCTTTACGTCAACAGAAAAGTGCGCGCCTTTTATTGATTGCTGCAAAAATGGACGGAATTGCGACGCCTGCTTGCCGGATGGCGCTGGCGCTTATCCGGCCTGCATTGTATGGCGAATTATTTCTTTGCCTGACGCGTCATCACGGTGCGGTAGACCTTAAAGCGGCCCGTCTGGGCGATCACCTCGTGGAAGCCGAAGGTTTCGTCCAGCACTTTCGGGTACGCCAGGAAGGCGTTCGCCACGATGCGCAGCTCGCCGCCGCTGTTGAGGTGACGAGTCGCGCCACGGATCAGGGTTTGCGCAGCTTCGAGGCTGGTTTCCATCCCGTCGTGGAACGGCGGGTTAGAGATGATCATGTCAAAGCGGCCGGTGACGTCAGAGAAGACGTTGCTGGCAATCACGTCGCCTTCAATGCCGTTGGCCGCAAGCGTTGCGCGGCTGGCTTCTACCGCCGGGGCGCTCACGTCACACAGGGTTAAACGCACTTTTGGTGAATGGCTGGCAAGCACCGTTGAAAGCACGCCCGCGCCGCAGCCCACGTCCAGCACTTTGCCTTTGGTGTGCGGCGTCAGGGTGGAGAGCAGCAGCTTGCTGCCCGTATCCAGCGCGTCACGGCTGAAGACACCCGGCAGGGTTTTGATGGTCAGGCCGTCAAGCTGATACTCGTCCCAGAAGGTGTTGGCATCGAACGTTGTCTGCTTTTCCAGACGGCCATGATACAGACCGCAGCGACGTGCGCTGTCGACTTTGGTCAGCGGCGCGTAGGCTTCCAGCATCTGCTCGGCGCTACGGACACCGCTGCGGTTTTCACCGACCACGAAAATATCGCAGCCAACCGGCAGCAGGGAGAGCAGGTTCATCAGCTGGAACTGGGCTTCTGGCTTGTTCTTCGGCCAGTAGTAGATCAGCGTATCGCAGTCGGCAATATCGCTCTGCTCCGCCACCAGGCTGAAGCGTGCGCGCTCGCCCATCTGGCGGCTCAGCACCTGCCAGTGGTGGTAGTATTGGGTGTGGGCACGGCTTTCAGCACAGTCGAAACGCGCGGGCAGGTCATCCTGCATATCTCCGGCAAACAGAATACGGCTTTCTTCGAAATCATCACTGTGACGCAGCAAGACTTCACTTGCCGGGGTAAATGCAGACATGAATTGTTCCTCAATAAACTCAGGCGGGGATTATAGTAGGTAGATGGCGCACTTTCGACACATTTGCTATATTTGCGCGCCTGAGAGACAGGAGTTATCCCTATGACATCCCGACGAGACTGGCAGTTGCAGCAGCTGGGCATCACCCAGTGGGCTTTGCGTCGCCCGACGGCGTTGCAGGGCGAAATCGCCATCTCCATCCCCGCGCACGTTCGGCTGGTGATGGTGGCGGAAGAACTGCCTGCCCTGAATGAGCCCCTGATCGGTGATGTCCTTCGCAGCCTGAAGCTGACGCCCGACCAGGTCTTACAGCTGACGCCGGAACGGGTTGCCATGCTTCCTCCTGATAGCCGCTGTAACAGCTGGCGCATCGGAGAGACAAACGACATCTCTCTTCAGGGGAGCCAAATCAGCTCACCAGCGCTGGACGAGCTGAAAGCCAATCCAAAGGCGCGCAGCGCGCTATGGCAACAAATCTGCGAATATGAACACGATTTCTTCCCTCACGACGCCTGACCTGACCGCAGCGTTCGCGATTGAAACACGCGCCCACGCCTTTCCGTGGAGCGAAAAAACGTTTGCCAGCAATCAGGGCGAGCGCTATCTGAACTACCGTCTGGACGTTGACGGCACTCTGGCCGCGTTTGCCATCACGCAGGTGGTTCTTGACGAGGCGACGTTGTTTAACATCGCCGTCGACCCGGCGTTTCAGCGCCGTGGGCTGGGCAGAGAACTGCTTGAGCATCTCATTCGTGAGCTCGAAACCCGCGACGTTTTCACCCTGTGGCTGGAGGTGCGCGCGTCGAATGTCGCCGCCATCGCGCTCTATGAAAGCTTAGGCTTTAACGAGGCGACAGTCCGACGTAACTACTACCCCACCGCAGAGGGACGTGAAGACGCCATTATCATGGCTCTGCCAATTGGATAACGAATATAAGGTTGTAACGATGAAATGGGACTGGATTTTCTTTGATGCCGACGAAACGCTGTTTACGTTTGACTCGTTCGGCGGCCTACAGCGGATGTTTCTCGACTATAGCGTGACCTTCACCGCCGAAGATTTTCAGGACTATCAGGCGGTGAACAAGCCGCTGTGGGTGGATTACCAGAACGGTGCCATCACCGCGTTACAGCTTCAGCACCAGCGATTTGACGTCTGGGCGGAACGCTTAAAGGTCAGTCCGGGGACGCTGAACGAGGCTTTCCTTAACGCCATGGCCGATATCTGTGCGCCCCTGCCGGGCGCGATTTCCCTGCTGAATGCGTTGAAAGGCAAGGTGAAACTGGGGATCATCACTAACGGCTTCACTGCGCTGCAGCAAATCCGCCTGGAGCGCACCGGCCTGCGCGATCATTTCGATGCGCTGGTGATCTCGGAAGAGGTCGGCGTGCCGAAACCGGATCCGCGAATTTTCGATTATGCGCTGGCGCAGGCCGGTAATCCCGACCGCGATCGCGTGCTGATGGTGGGTGATACCGCAGAGTCTGATATTCTTGGCGGTATGAAGTCAGGTTTGTCGACCGTCTGGCTGAATGCGCATGGCCGCGTGAAGCCTGAAGGCATCGAGCCAACCTGGACCGTCACGTCATTGACCGAACTGGAGCAACTCCTGTGTAAACAATGATTGCCTGCCCCCCGTTGATGGGTAAAATAGCCGCAATTTTGTATTCCATGATGCGTGGCGTGCTGCCGCGCTTATAAAAGAAGATTTAATTATGACGTTGTCTCCTTATCTGCAAGAGGTGGCCAAGCGCCGTACTTTTGCCATTATCTCGCACCCGGATGCCGGTAAAACGACCATCACCGAGAAGGTGTTGCTGTTCGGACAGGCGATCCAGACTGCGGGTACCGTTAAAGGCCGTGGCTCCAGCCAGCATGCAAAATCTGACTGGATGGAGATGGAAAAGCAGCGTGGTATTTCGATTACCACCTCCGTGATGCAGTTCCCGTATCACGACTGCCTGGTGAACCTGCTGGACACCCCGGGGCACGAAGACTTCTCCGAAGATACCTACCGTACCCTGACGGCGGTGGACTGCTGTCTGATGGTGATCGACGCCGCGAAGGGTGTAGAAGATCGTACCCGCAAGCTGATGGAAGTTACTCGTCTGCGCGATACGCCGATCCTCACCTTCATGAACAAACTCGACCGTGACATCCGCGATCCGATGGAGCTGATGGATGAAGTGGAAAACGAGCTGAAGATCGCCTGTGCGCCAATCACCTGGCCAATTGGCTGCGGTAAGCTGTTCAAAGGGGTTTATCACCTCTATAAAGACGAAACTTACCTGTATCAGACCGGTAAAGGCCACACCATTCAGGAAGTGCGCATTGTGAAAGGTCTGGACAACCCGGATCTCGATGCCGCCGTTGGCGAAGAGCTGGCCGCGCAATTGCGCGACGAGCTGGAGCTGGTGAAGGGTGCGTCTCACGAGTTCGACAAAGAGCTGTTCCTGAGCGGCGAAATTACCCCGGTCTTCTTCGGTACCGCGCTGGGTAACTTCGGCGTTGACCACATGCTGGACGGTCTGGTGGAGTGGGCACCTCAGCCGATGCCGCGTAAAACCGACACCCGCGAAGTGGAAGCGAAGGAAGAGAAGTTCACCGGCTTCGTCTTTAAAATTCAGGCCAACATGGACCCGAAACACCGCGACCGCGTGGCCTTCATGCGCGTGGTGTCCGGTAAGTATGAGAAGGGCATGAAGCTGCGCCAGGTGCGCATCGGTAAAGATGTCGTGATTTCCGACGCGCTGACCTTTATGGCGGGCGACCGTTCGCACGTTGAAGAGGCATATCCGGGCGACATCATCGGTCTGCACAACCACGGTACGATCCAGATCGGCGATACCTTCACCCAGGGCGAGATGATGAAGTTCACGGGTATTCCGAACTTCGCACCGGAGCTGTTCCGTCGCATTCGTCTGCGCGATCCGCTGAAGCAGAAACAGCTGCTGAAAGGCCTGGTCCAGCTTTCTGAAGAGGGCGCCGTGCAGGTGTTCCGTCCAATCGCCAACAACGATCTGATTGTCGGCGCGGTCGGTGTGCTGCAGTTCGACGTGGTGGTTGCGCGCCTGAAGAGCGAGTACAACGTGGAAGCGATTTACGAATCGGTCAACGTGGCGACCGCGCGCTGGGTTGAGTGTTCTGACGTGAAGAAATTCGAAGAATTTAAGCGTAAGAACGAAATTCAGCTGGCGCTTGATGGCGGCGACAACCTGACCTATATCGCGCCAACGATGGTCAACCTGAACCTGACGCAGGAACGTTATCCAGACGTTCAGTTCCGCAAAACGCGCGAACACTAATCCCCTCCCGGAGCACGGCAATCGCCGTGCTCTTCTTTTATTCCTGTCTTATTAGTCCCTTGCGGAATGTTCTTAATTCACCGCAAATTCACGCTATTCGCGCGTTTTTTACGCAATTCTGAAAGCGGCATTGTGAGAGTGATCTATATTTAACTCAGTGTTTAGCACCGGGCATGGATGAATTAACTGTTCAATGCATGTCGATTGGTTCTCCATTTCACCCGTGTGTTTATTCGCGATATATAAAACTACTAAGGAAGTATTTAGCCCGAATAACGGGTAAACACAGGAATACATCGATGAATATGACAAGACTGAAGATTTCTAAAACTCTGCTGGCTGTAACACTGGGTAGCGTTCTGGTTAGCGGTTCCGCCCTGGCGGAAAGCAGCACCATGGATAAAGCACAGTCCACGGCCGACACCGCAGGGCAAAAAATCGATAGCTCTATGAATAAAGTCGGTAATTTCATGGACGACAGCTCTATCACAGCAAAAGTGAAAGCCGCACTGGTGGATGATGAAGCCATCAAGAGCACTGATATTTCCGTTAAGACCGACAAAAAGGTCGTTACCCTGAGTGGCTTTGTTGAAAGCCAGGCCCAGGCCGAACAGGCTGTGAAGGTGGCGAAGGGTGTCGAAGGTGTCGCATCCGTGAGCGATAAACTGCACGTTCGCGACGGTAAAAACGCCTCGGTGAAAGGTTATGCCGGTGATGCCGCTACTACCAGCGAAATCAAAGCTAAACTGTTAGCAGATGACATCGTGCCGTCTCGTAAGGTGAAAGTGGAAACCACCGATGGCGTGGTTCAGCTTTCCGGTACGGTTGATTCACAGGCGCAAAGTGAACGCGCCGAGTCAATTGCGAAAGCCATTGATGGTGTTAAAAGCGTTAAAAACGATCTGAAAACGAAGTAATTCTGGACCATTCGCCCGTAAGGTTTAACCCTGCGGGCGAAATAAGAACGACTCTGGAAAAACGCCGGTGAGTGACCTGAGCGCTCACGTTTAGCGGCCGACATTAACTATGGTAAAGGAGAAGCTTATGTTTCGTTGGGGCATTATATTTCTGGTTATCGCGTTAATTGCCGCCGCATTGGGCTTTGGTGGTCTGGCAGGTACAGCGGCATGGGCAGCTAAAATTGTCTTCGTCGTCGGTATTATTCTGTTCCTGGTCAGCCTGTTTACGGGTCGTAGACGTCCGTAGCAAACGCAATATTCCTTCAACAAAATAAAGCCAGTCACTGCGACTGGCTTTTTCTTATTTGCGTTACAGGTCGGGTGCGTTACTGTGGAGTGATAAAATAATCAAAACAGGAAAGCAGAGGTGGGGCAACGAATTCCCGTTACGCTCGGCAATATTGCGCCGCTGACGTTAAAACCGTTTAGTGCGGGTCAACTCGCTCTGGTCTGCGAGGGGGGAGGACAGCGCGGCATTTTCACCGCCGGCGTGCTGGATGAATTTATGCGCGCGCAGTTCAACCCGTTTGACCTCTACTTCGGCACGTCCGCCGGGGCGCAGAATCTCTCTGCGTATGTCTGTAACCAGCCCGGCTACGCGCGAAAAGTGATCATGCGCTTCACCACGGCGAAAGAATTTTTTAACCCGGTGCGCTTCGTGCGCGGCGGCAACCTGATCGATCTCGACTGGCTGCTGGAGTCGACCTCCAGCCAGATGCCGCTGGCTATGGATACCGCTGCCCGCCTGTTTGATAGCGGCAAAGAATTCTGGATGTGCGCCAGCCGGGGGGATGACTATTCGCCGGGCTATTTCTCACCGCAGAAGGAGAACTGGCTCGACATCATCCGCGCCTCCAGCGCTATTCCCGGTTTTTATCGTACCGGCGCGCTGCTGGATGGCATCAGCTATCTGGACGGCGGCATCAGCGACGCGGTGCCGGTTCAGGAAGCCGCGCGACGCGGGGCGAAAACCATCGTGGTGATCCGTACCGTTCCGTCGCAAATGTATTACACCCCCCAGTGGTTTAAGCGGATGGAGCGCTGGCTGGGCGACAGCAGCCTGCAGCCGCTGGTGAACATCGCGAAGCAGCATGAAACCACCTACGGCGCGATGCAGCGCTTTATTGAAAAACCCCCGGGCAAGCTGCGCATCTTTGAAATTTATCCGCCTAAGCCGCTGCTGAGCATGGCGTTGGGCAGCCGGCTGCCTGCGTTGCGTATGGATTATAAAACGGGGCGGCTGTGCGGGCGTTACTTCCTGGCGACCGTCGGGAAAATGCTGGCCGAGCAACCGCCTCTGCATCGGCATAAACGCATTATTACGCCACCTGCAATTGTCGCCAATGACGCCCTGACCATGCCGCTGGTGGACATTCCGCAGGCGAATGACGCTTTACTGGATAATGAGGATCTGGCGTGACGCACCGCTTTGTTGATACCCACTGCCACTTTGATTTCCCGCCGTTTACGGGGAATGAAGCGCAAAGCATTGTGAAAGCTGCCGAAGCCGGCGTGCAGGCCATCATTGTGCCGTCGGTTGAAGCCGCCTATTTTACCCGCGTGCTGGAGCTTTCCGCGCGATACTCCGCGCTTTATGCCGCGCTCGGCCTGCATCCGATTGTGATTGAGCGCCATCGTGATGAGCATCTTGAAGAGCTGGATCGGGTGCTGCAACGTGCGGGAGAGAAACTTGTCGCCATCGGCGAGATCGGCCTCGATCTCTATCGCGAAGATCCGCAGTTTGAACGCCAGCAGACGATCCTCGACGCGCAGCTTCGGCTGGCAAAACGTCACGATCTGCCGGTGATCCTCCACTCCCGACGCACTCATGACAAACTGGCGATGCACCTGAAGCGCATCGACCTGCCGCGACGAGGCGTAGTGCATGGTTTTTCCGGCAGCCTGCAGCAGGCGCAGCGTTTTATTGAACTGGGCTATAAAATTGGCGTCGGTGGCACCATCACCTATCCGCGCGCCAGTAAAACCCGTGACGTAATGGCGCAGCTGCCTCTCTCTGCGCTGTTACTGGAAACGGATGCCCCCGATATGCCGCTGAATGGTTTTCAGGGGCAGCCGAATCGCCCGGAACAGGCGGCGCGGGTGTTTAACGTGCTGTGCGAACTGCGTCAGGAACCTGAAGAGGTCATTGCCAGCGCGCTGCTCGAAAATACCCGTTCGGTTTTTGGCATCACGCTATAGATAAAGCGCCGGACGAATCACCGTTATCTTCTGTTTTTCCAGCGCCCGCGCCAGCGGTTCAATATCCTCCTGCGTGGCGCTACGCCATGACGCCGCCTCGCCGTAAACTCCGTGTGCATGAAACGCGTTAATACGCACCGGAACATTCCCCAGCTCGAGGATGAACGCGATCAACGGTTTGATATGTTCCAGATAATCACACTGTTCCGGGATGACCAGCAAGCGGAGCTCCGTCAAACGGTGACGGTCTGCCAGCCAGCGAATACTCTCCTTAATCTGCGGGTTTTCGCGTCCGGTCAGGAAGCGGTGATGTTCATTCCCCCACGCTTTGAGATCCAGCATTGCGCCATCCAGCACCGGCAGCAGTTTTTGCCAGCCGGTTTCGCTTAGCAGACCGTTGCTGTCTACCAGGCAGGTTAAATGATGTAGCTCAGGATCGGTTTTGATCGCGGTAAACAGGGCGATCAAAAACGGCAGTTGGGTTGTGGCTTCGCCGCCGCTCACTGTGATCCCTTCGATAAAGGGCGCGGATTTACGGACCTGAACGAGGATCTCGTCGACGCTCAGGCGGTGCGCCATGGGCGTGGCCTGCTGCTGGCACAGGCGCAGGCAGGTGTCGCACTGCTGGCAGTGACTCTCCTGCCACCAGACGCGTCCGGCCTGAATGGTCAGCGCGTCGTGCGGGCAGTGGGGCACGCAGTCCCCGCAGTCGTTGCAGCGCCCGATGGTCCACGGGTTGTGGCAGGTTTTGCAGCGCAGGTTGCAGCCCTGCAGGAACAGCACCAGGCGGCTGCCCGGCCCGTCCACGCAGGAGAAGGGGATGACCTGACTAACTAAAGCGCATCTGCTGTTCATGGCTTATCACGCGCGGCTGACGTTCCAGAATACGGGTATTGCGTGCGGCCTCTTCCCCCAGCCACGTGGTGTTCGTTCTTGAACCCGCTTCCCGGTATTTCTCCAGATCCGACAAGCGAACCATATAGCCGGTCACGCGTACCAGATCGTTACCGGCCACATTCGCGGTGAACTCACGCATACCGGCTCTGAACGCCCCCAGGCAAAGCTGAACCACCGCCTGCGGATTGCGTTTTACCGTCTCATCCAGCGTTAAAATATCGCTGATGCCGGAATGATAGTGTTTATGGTGCGGCGCTACGGCCAGCAGATGACTGACAGGATCCGGCTCGTCACCGTACGGCAGACGCGCCCCCGGCGTGGTGCCCGAATCGGAGCTGATGCCTGACTGGGCGTGCAGCATCGCGCGATGCTTCCAGCCGTGCTTCACCGGCGTATTTTCAACAAACGCCGCAAGCTGTTCGCTGATGCGATAACCCACCGCGTTGGCCTGCTCGTCTTTCCCGTAACGCCCCGCCATGCCTGCTTTCTCACACAGTACGTTCACCGCTTCGGCAAGACCGTACATGCCAAACATCGGCACAAACCGATCGGCATCAATCAGCCCCTCTTTCACCAGGAAGCTATTCTCAAAGAAGCCGGATTGCCCGTACAGAAAATCGCAGCGCGCATCGATGATGGCGATTTGCTGCTGGCAGTAGTGCGGTAGCGTGCGGGTGAAGAAGTCGTCAATGGATGTGCTGTGTTCGGCGATTGCCTTGAGATTAAGGCGCACCAGGGTGCTGCCACCGCCCGCCAGCGGCAGAGAGTTGTAACAGCTCACCACCCCAAAACGGCCTTTTGTGAAAATTTTATCATTCACCGGGCCGTTTGAAATATGCGGTTTGCTGCATTCACAAATGTTTTTTGCCACCTCAAGCAGTAAATCGTCTGGGGTGATCTCAGGATCGTAGATAAAGGTCAGATTGGGCGCAACCTGCTTCAGTTCAGCATCTGCACGCAGAATGGCACGGGTGACAGGGCCGTCGGCAGGCCCGATGTTGGCGTGCATAAACGCATCGGGCAGCGTTCTGTCGAGATAGCGCCAGAAACGTTTTATTCGGCTATCGATTTCTTCTTGTGTTAGAATTCTAACATACGGGTTCAGTAGCGCATCAAGCTGCCCCAGATAGACCGGCATTGATGTCACTGAAGGAACATGGTGATAGAGAATAGTTAACAGAGAGAGGGCGTCATCAAGATCTTTCGCGCCTTCCAGCTCCAGCCATTCCGAACCGTTAGCCAGGAATTTTTCATAATCCGGCAGCACGTAGCGCGGTTTGTAGGGCGCATGGCCTTCGTACATGTCGCAGATAAACCCCTCGTCCAACGCGGCGCGGGCGGCCGGAGATAGCGTCGGGTAGGGCAGATAATTTTCCGCTTCCAGCGCCAGAAAATGACGTTTTTGCTCCGGGGTTAACACCGGGCTTGTCACAATGTGCTGGCAACGTTGTTGCAGGGCGTCGGGCATGTTCACTTCCTTGAATGTTCTGCGGATGATGAACGGATTGTAGGAAGCCAGCCTGCCGGCGCTTTTGATCCAACAAGGGGTATCGCTGCTTTAGTCAGCAATTTGCACGCTAAAGTTTGAAGAAGATCTCATTACAGTAATGCAAATTTGTACGCAGTTTTCATTAACTGTGATGAATGTCGAAGTGTGGATGCGGGTGAATGTTAGAATACTCACAGACCCGCAAGGTAAAATTTATACGGCACTGCCGTTGGAGAATGTTATGACCGATTTAACTGCAAGCAGCCTGCGCGCGTTGAAGCTGATGGACCTGACCACCCTGAACGATGACGACACCAATGAAAAAGTCATCGCCCTGTGCCATCAGGCAAAAACGCCAGTGGGTAACACCGCCGCCGTCTGTATCTACCCGCGCTTTATCCCGATTGCCCGCAAAACGCTGAAAGAGCAGGGCACGCCGGACGTGCGCATTGCAACCGTGACTAACTTCCCGCACGGCAATGACGACATTGAGATTGCGCTGGCGGAAACCCGCGCGGCAATTGCCTACGGCGCAGACGAAGTTGACGTGGTGTTCCCGTACCGCGCGCTGATTGCCGGCAACGAGCAGGTCGGTTTTGACCTGGTGAAAGCCTGTAAAGACGCGTGTGCGGCGGCAAACGTGCTGCTGAAAGTGATCATCGAAACCGGTGAGCTGAAAGAAGAGGCGCTGATTCGTAAGGCGTCAGAAATCTCCATCAAAGCCGGTGCGGATTTCATCAAAACCTCTACCGGTAAAGTGCCGGTCAATGCGACCCCGGAAAGCGCGCGCATCATGATGGAAGTTATCCGCGATATGGGCGTGTCCAAAACCGTGGGCTTCAAACCTGCGGGCGGCGTACGTACCGCGGAAGACGCGCAGCAGTTCCTGGCGATCGCCGACGAGCTGTTTGGCGCCGACTGGGCCGATTCCCGTCACTACCGCTTCGGCGCGTCCAGCCTGCTGGCAAGCCTGCTGAAGGCGCTGGGTCACGGCGACGGTAAGAGCGCAAGCAGCTACTGATTGCCAGACAATGCCGGATGGCGCTTCGCTTATCCGGCCTACAGGATCGCAGGGCGGGTAAGCGTACCCGCCGTCATTCACCCGATTCCGCATGGGGGTTACCGTGTTTCTCGCACAAGAAATTATTCGTAAAAAACGTGATGGTCTTGCTTTAAGCGACGAAGAAATTCGCTTTTTCATCAACGGCATTCGTGACAACACCGTCTCAGAAGGGCAGATTGCGGCTCTGGCGATGACCATTTTCTTCCACGATATGTCGATGCCTGAGCGCGTGTCGCTGACCATGGCGATGCGAGATTCAGGAACCGTTCTGGACTGGAAAAGCCTCAACCTCAACGGCCCGATTGTGGACAAACACTCCACCGGCGGCGTGGGTGATGTGACTTCGCTGATGCTCGGCCCTATGGTGGCAGCCTGCGGCGGTTACGTTCCCATGATCTCCGGGCGCGGCCTGGGCCACACCGGCGGTACGCTCGACAAACTGGAAGCCATTCCGGGCTTCGATATCTTCCCGGATGACAATCGCTTCCGCGACATTATTAAAGACGTTGGTGTGGCGATTATCGGCCAGACCAGCTCTCTTGCTCCGGCAGACAAGCGTTTTTACGCGACGCGTGATATTACCGCCACCGTAGACTCCATCCCGCTGATCACCGCCTCTATCCTCGCCAAAAAACTGGCGGAAGGGCTGGACGCGCTGGTGATGGACGTGAAGGTGGGCAGCGGCGCGTTTATGCCGACCTATGAACTCTCTGCTCAGCTTGCCGAAGCGATCGTTGGCGTCTCCAACGGCGCGGGCGTGCGCACCACCGCGCTGCTGACCGACATGAACCAGGTGCTGGCCTCCAGCGCCGGTAACGCGGTTGAAGTCCGCGAAGCCGTGCAGTTCCTCACAGGCGAATACCGTAACCCGCGCCTGTTCGATGTCACCATGGCGCTGTGCGTGGAGATGCTGATTTCCGGCAAGCTGGCCAAAGACGACGCGGAAGCCCGCGCGAAACTGCAGGCGGTGCTGGACAACGGCAAAGCGGCGGAGATCTTTGGCCGCATGGTGGCGGCGCAAAAAGGCCCGACCGATTTCGTCGAAAACTACGCGAAATACCTGCCGACCGCGATGCTCAGCAAAGCTGTTTATGCGGATGGCGAAGGTTTTGTCTCCGCCATGGACACCCGCGCGCTTGGGATGGCTGTTGTATCTATGGGCGGTGGTCGTCGTCAGGCATCGGACACCATTGATTACAGCGTCGGCTTTACCGATATGGCCCGTCTGGGCGACAGCGTCGACGGCCAACGTCCGCTGGCGGTGATCCACGCGAAAGACGAAGCCAGCTGGCAGGACGCGGCGAAAGCGGTGAAAGCGGCAATATCTCTTGACGATAAAGCACCGGAAACCACACCGACGGTCTATCGTCGTATCACTGAATAGCGGTATACTGATCTGATCGCATTTTTATGAAGCACTAAGTACGGAGAACAATTATGAAACGTGCATTTATTATGGTGCTGGACTCATTCGGCATCGGCGCAACCGAAGATGCAGAACGTTTTGGTGACGTGGGTTCCGATACCATGGGTCACATCGCGGAAGCCTGTGCAAAAGGCGAAGCGGACAACGGTCGTAAAGGCCCTCTGACTCTACCTAACCTGACCCGCCTCGGGCTGGTAAAAGCACATGAAGGCTCTACCGGTAAAATCGCAGCCGGTATGGACGGCAACGCGGAAGTGGTGGGCGCCTACGCCTGGGCGCACGAGCTCTCTTCCGGGAAAGATACCCCTTCCGGTCACTGGGAAATCGCCGGTGTGCCGGTGCTGTTTGACTGGGGCTACTTCTCCGATCACGAGAACAGCTTCCCGCAGGAGCTGCTCGATAAGCTGGTGAAGCGTGCCAACCTGCCGGGCTACCTCGGTAACTGCCACTCTTCCGGCACCGTGATTCTGGATCAGCTCGGCGAAGAGCACATGAAAACCGGCAAGCCGATTTTCTACACCTCTGCTGACTCCGTGTTCCAGATAGCCTGCCACGAAGAGACGTTTGGCCTGGATAAACTCTACGAGCTGTGCGAAATCGCCCGTGAAGAGCTGACCGAAGGCGGCTACAACATTGGCCGCGTTATCGCGCGTCCGTTTATCGGCGACAAAGCGGGTAACTTCCAGCGTACCGGTAACCGTCATGACCTGGCCGTTGAGCCACCGGCGCCAACCGTGCTGCAGAAGCTGGTTGACGAGAAGGGCGGTCACGTGGTGTCCGTGGGCAAAATAGCGGATATCTACGCCAACTGCGGTATCACCAAAAAAGTGAAAGCGACCGGTCTGGATGCGCTGTTCGATGCCACTATCAAAGAGATGAAAGAAGCAGGCGATAAGACCATTGTCTTCACCAACTTCGTGGACTTCGACTCCTCCTGGGGCCACCGTCGCGATGTAGCCGGTTATGCTGCGGGCCTGGAGCTGTTTGACCGCCGTCTGCCGGAGCTGATGGAGCTGGTGGGGGAAGATGACATTCTGATCCTGACCGCAGACCACGGCTGTGACCCAACCTGGACCGGTACCGACCACACCCGTGAGCATATTCCGGTACTGGTGTACGGCCCGAAAGTGAAGCCAGGCTCGCTCGGTCACCGTGAAACCTTCGCGGACATCGGCCAGACCATTGCGAAATACTTTGGTACGTCTGACATGGAATATGGCAAGGCCATGTTCTGAACGGATTGGGTGCGGCCTGATGCCCTCACCCCGGCCCTCTCCCACAGGGAGAGGGAGAACAGAATGTAGGCCGGGTAAGGCGTAGCCGCCACCCGGCAAAAACAACAATGTAAAAGGAACTGAAGATGGCAACTCCTCACATTAATGCAGAAATGGGTGATTTCGCTGACGTCGTATTGATGCCGGGCGACCCGCTGCGCGCGAAGCACATTGCAGAAACTTTCCTCGAAGACGTGCGTGAAGTGAACAACGTTCGCGGCATGCTGGGCTTCACCGGTACCTATAAAGGCCGCAAAATCTCCGTTATGGGCCACGGCATGGGTATCCCGTCCTGCTCCATCTACACCAAAGAGCTGATCACCGATTTCGGCGTGAAGAAAATCATCCGCGTGGGCTCCTGCGGTGCGGTGCGTATGGACGTTAAGCTGCGTGACGTGGTGATCGGCATGGGCGCGTGTACCGACTCTAAAGTTAACCGCATCCGCTTTAAGGATCATGACTTTGCGGCAATCGCTGACTTTGACATGGTGCGTAACGCGGTTGACGCGGCAAAAGCGCTGGGCGTTGACGCACGCGTGGGCAACCTGTTCTCTGCCGATCTGTTCTACTCGCCAGAAGGCGACATGTTCGACGTGATGGAAAAATACGGCATCCTGGGCGTGGAAATGGAAGCGGCGGGTATCTACGGCGTGGCGGCTGAGTTTGGTGCGAAAGCGCTGACCATCTGCACCGTGTCTGACCACATCCGTACCCACGAGCAGACCACCGCTGCCGAGCGTCAGACCACCTTCAACGACATGATAAAAATCGCGCTGGAATCCGTTCTGCTGGGCGATAAAGAGTAAGAGCTGTTGTGCCGGGTGGCGGCTTCGCCTGACCCGGCCTACGGTTTTCCAGGCCCGCTAAGCGCAGCGCCAGCGGGCTTTTTTACTAGCGTACTGCCTGCGCAATCCATGCCGATAAGTCCTGCAACTCTTGTTCCTGCTCCGGGAAATCCCCCATTAACGCGTCGCACTCCTGCTGCAGCATATCCGCCCGATACAAACAGCCCTGCAAGCGGGCCGCCAGCGCTTCCAGCGGTGCCGGGTTGAGGCTGTCCGTAAACACCTGCGTACGGGTAATGTGGCCTTTCTCCACGTCAAAGTGCAGCTCCACGCCGCCCCAGGTAAAACGTTCGTCCAGCAGGTGTGAAAACGCCGGGGCCTGGCCGAAGTTCCATTCCCAGCTGCTCTGGCGTGCAAAGGTTTCGGCGAAGTTGGGCAGATCCGGGGTCTTATCCGGCGAAATCACTTCCGCATCCACGCGCTCGCCGTAATGTTCAAAGAACGCTTCACGGATCGCGTCGCAAATCTGCTCGTGCGTAATCCCCGGCAGCAGCTCCACCAGATTCGCCACGCGTCCGCGCACGGAGGTAATGCCCTTAGCCTGGAGCTTTTTCTTATCAGGATTAAGGTAGTTCGCCAGACGGCTCAGGTCGGCGTTCAGCAGCAGGGTGCCGTGGTGGAACCCGCGATCCATCGTTTCGCGGTAGGCGGAGCCGGAGATCTTGCGGTCGCCCTCGGGCGTTTTGACCACGAGATCGTTCCGCCCCGAGGCTTCAGCCGTCACGCCGAGCGCATTGAGCGCGTTGAGCACAATAGACGTAGAGATAGTTTTGTCGTATTCCGGTTTTCCCGCCATAAAGGTAAAGCAGGTATTGCCCAGATCGTGAAACACCGCGCCGCCGCCGCTGCTCCTGCGTGCGAGACGGACGTTGTCCTCTTCCATACGCCGGGTGTTGCACTCTTTCCACGGGTTTTGCGCGCGGCCGATGACCACCGTATCGGCGTTACGCCAGAGAAACAGGACGCGCTGGGTGGCGGGCATCTGGCGGAAGATGCACTCTTCAACCGCGAGATTAAACCAGGGATCGTGAGAGTCAGAGATAAGCAGGCGTAACGTCGTCATGGCAGAGTTCCTTTTCCATATCTTTCGCCTACTTTATCACTATTCCTTCTTCTCGCTCTCTTCGTCTTCGGGAACCGACCTGCTGGCGGTCAGCAGGAACGGCGACTGCTGCCAGCGGGTACGCTTGCCCTGAAGCAACGTGCGCGCCAGCACGACGCCAATCGCCAGCGAGAGTAACAGCATCAGGCGCAGAATATTGGTGGTGTTATCCACCTGCTTAGCTTCTGTTGGCAGGGTGTGGGTATCCAGCGTCAGGCGCAGATACCCCAGCGGGCCATTTTTACCCTGAACGGGTTCGACAATCTGCTGGTTGAAATAGCCTCCGGCTTTTTTGCCGTCCAGCGCCAGCCTGTCGCGCACGTCGACGTGCTCACCGGCGCGGGCAATCAGGTCGCCTTTTTCATCGTACACGCCCGCATCCAGAATGCGGCTGTTTTCCGTGAGCTGACGCAAGACCTGGCCTATCCGCTTATCGTCCGGCGTTTCATTGCGCATCAGGGGCGCAACGTTGAGCGTCACCTGACGCGCCAGGGTACGGGCCAGCTCTTCAAACTGCGGGTTGCGCTGCCGCTGATGATTCTGGCTAAACCACGATGCCCCTTGCATCAATGCGACTAACAGTGCGAGACAGATCAGGACAATCACGGCGCGATGAAGCCGGAATTTCAGTTTTGCGCGAGCCATATTCCACCTGCTGAAAATTTAGGGCTTAATGTTGCCAGAAGTGATGGTTACAGGGTAGCCTCATGCGTTATTTTCCCTCTGGAACCTTCCGGCGCGAACAAAATTACAGGAGCTTTAATGCCGAACATTACCTGGTGTGACCTGCCAACGGATGTCTCTTTATGGCCAGGATTGCCGCTCTCGTTAAGTGGCGATGAGGTGATGCCTCTGGATTACCACGCTGGCCGTAGCGGCTGGCTGCTGTACGGACGCGGCCTGGATAAGCAACGCCTGACCCAGTATCAAACCAAACTGGGCGCGGCGATGGTCATTGTCGCCGCCTGGTGCGTGGAAGATTACCAGGTCATCCGCCTCGCGGGTTCCCTGACGCAGCGCGCCACGCGTCTGGCGCATGACGCCGGGCTGGACGTAGCGCCTCTCGGCAAAATTCCGCACCTGAAAACGCCGGGTCTGCTGGTGATGGACATGGACTCCACCGCTATTCAGATCGAATGTATTGACGAGATTGCTAAACTGGCAGGCAGCGGCGAGCTGGTGGCGGAAGTCACCGAGCGTGCGATGCGCGGCGAGCTGGACTTCACCGCCAGCCTGCGCCAGCGCGTGGCGACCCTGAAAGGGGCCGATGCTAACATCCTGCGCCAGGTGCGCGACGTGCTGCCGCTGATGCCGGGGCTGACGCAGCTGGTGCTGAAGCTCCAGTCCCTCGGCTGGAAAGTGGCGATCGCCTCCGGTGGCTTTACCTTCTTTGCGGATTATCTACGCGAGAAACTGCATCTGACCACGGTGGTCGCTAACGAGCTGGAAATCATGGACGGCAAGCTGACCGGCCAGGTGATCGGCGATATCGTGGATGCCCAGTACAAAGCCAATACCCTGACGCGCCTGGCGGAAAAGTATGAGATTCCGGTCGAGCAGACCGTCGGCATTGGCGACGGCGCGAACGATCTGCCAATGATCAAAGTGGCTGGCCTTGGCATTGCCTACCATGCCAAACCAAAAGTGAATGAAAAGACGGAAGTCACTATCCGTCACGCTGACCTGATGGGGGTGTTCTGCATTCTCTCCGGCAGCCTTAATCAGAAATAACGAGGTAAACCGTGGCGAAAGCTCCAAAACGCGCATTTGTCTGTAATGAATGTGGTGCGGATTATCCGCGCTGGCAGGGGCAATGCAGCGCCTGTCATGCCTGGAACACCATCACCGAAGTGCGTGGTGTGGCGGCTTCGCCGAGCGTGGCCCGCAATGAGCGCCTGAGCGGCTATGCGGGCAATGCAGGCGTGTCGAAGGTGCAAAAGCTTTCTGATATCAGCCTGGAAGCGCTGCCGCGCTTTTCCACCGGCTTCAAAGAGTTTGACCGCGTGCTGGGCGGCGGCGTGGTGCCGGGCAGCGCGATTCTGATCGGCGGTAACCCGGGGGCGGGGAAATCGACCCTGCTGCTGCAAACGCTCTGCAAGCTCGCCGAACAGATGAAAACCCTGTACGTGACGGGTGAAGAATCCCTCCAGCAGGTGGCGATGCGCGCTCACCGTCTCGGCTTGCCGACCGGTAACCTGAACATGCTGTCGGAAACCAGCATCGAGCAGATCTGCATGATCGCCGAAGAAGAGCAGCCGAAGCTGATGGTGATCGACTCCATCCAGGTAATGCACATGGCGGACATTCAGTCCTCGCCGGGCAGCGTGGCGCAGGTGCGTGAGACCGCCGCTTACCTGACGCGCTTTGCCAAAACGCGCGGCGTGGCGATTGTGATGGTCGGCCATGTGACCAAAGATGGCTCTCTGGCGGGTCCGAAGGTGCTCGAACACTGTATTGACTGCTCGGTGATGCTCGACGGCGACGCGGATTCCCGCTTCCGCACCCTGCGCAGCCACAAAAACCGCTTTGGCGCGGTGAACGAACTGGGCGTGTTTGCTATGACCGAGCAGGGGCTGCGCGAGGTCAGCAACCCGTCGGCCATCTTCCTGAGCCGCGGCGATGAGATCACCTCCGGCAGTTCGGTAATGGTGCTGTGGGAAGGGACGCGCCCGCTGCTGGTTGAAATTCAGGCGCTGGTGGATCACTCGATGATGGGTAACCCGCGGCGCGTGGCGGTCGGTCTGGAGCAGAACCGCCTGGCGATCCTGCTGGCGGTGCTGCACCGTCACGGCGGGCTGCAGATGGCGGATCAGGATGTGTTCGTCAACGTGGTTGGCGGGGTGAAAGTCACTGAGACCAGCGCAGACCTGGCGTTGCTGCTGGCGATGGTCTCCAGCCTGCGCGACAGACCGCTGCCGCAGGATCTGGTCGTCTTCGGTGAAGTAGGGCTGGCCGGGGAAATCCGTCCGGTGCCGAGCGGCCAGGAGCGTATCTCCGAGGCGGCAAAGCACGGCTTCCGTCGGGCTATCGTTCCCGCCGCCAACGTGCCGAAAAAAATCCCGGAAGGGATGCAGGTCTTTGGCGTTAAGAAACTCGCAGATGCGTTAAATGTCTTTGACGACTTATAATTACGTATTCGATTTTGCAGGAGGCACCGTAATTTATGTCATCATTTGACTACATCAAGACCGCGATCCGCCAGAAGGGCTGCACGCTGCAGCAGGTGGCGGACGCCAGCGGCATGACCAAAGGCTACCTGAGCCAGTTGCTGAACGCCAAAATCAAAAGCCCCAGCGCGCAGAAGCTTGAAGCGTTGCACCGCTTTCTGGGGCTGGAGTTCCCGCGGATGCAAAAGAACATCGGCGTGGTGTTCGGCAAGTTTTATCCGCTGCATACCGGGCATATCTATCTGATCCAGCGCGCCTGTAGCCAGGTGGACGAGCTGCACATCATCATGGGCTACGACGAAACGCGCGATCGCCAGCTCTTTGAAGACAGCGCCATGTCGCAGCAGCCCACCGTGCCTGACCGTCTGCGCTGGCTGCTTCAGACCTTTAAGTACCAGAAAAACATTCGCATTCATGCCTTTAATGAAGAGGGCATGGAGCCGTACCCGCACGGCTGGGACGTGTGGAGCAACGGCATCAAAGCGTTTATGGAAGAGAAGGGCATTACACCTAACTGGATCTACACTTCTGAAGAGTCCGACGCGCCGCAGTTCCGCGAGCATCTGGGCATTGAGACGGTGCTGATCGACCCGAAACGCACCTTTATGAACATCAGCGGGGCGCAGATCCGCGAGAACCCGTTCCGCTACTGGGATTATATTCCGACCGAAGTGAAGCCGTTCTTCGTGCGTACGGTGGCTATTCTGGGCGGCGAGTCGAGCGGTAAATCAACGCTGGTCAACAAGCTGGCGAACATCTTCAACACCACCAGCGCGTGGGAGTATGGACGCGATTACGTCTTCTCTCACCTCGGCGGCGACGAGATGGCACTGCAGTATTCCGACTACGATAAAATCGCGCTCGGGCACGCCCAGTACATTGATTTCGCGGTGAAATACGCTAACAAAGTGGCGTTTATTGATACCGATTTCGTCACCACGCAGGCGTTCTGTAAAAAGTACGAGGGGCGCGAGCACCCGTTCGTGCAGGCGCTGATTGACGAATACCGCTTTGACCTGGTGATCCTGCTGGAAAACAACACCCCGTGGGTGGCCGACGGCATGCGCAGCCTGGGCAGCTCGGTGGACAGGCGCGAATTCCAGACCATGCTGGTGGAGATGCTTAACGAGAACAACGTTGAGTTTGTGCACGTTGAAGAGTCAGACTACGACTCCCGTTTCCTGCGATGCGTCGAGCTGGTGAAGGAGATGATGGGGGATCAGGGGTAATAACTTCCCCCTCGCCCTTTTGGGGTGAGGGGGGAATACCTCAGAACTCAACCACCACCTTCCCGCGCATATGCCCCTCCAGCACCTTACGGTGCGCTTCGGTAATGCTTTCCACGCTCAGCCCGTGCAGCGTTTCGCTGAGCGAGCTTTCCACCACGCCGTTATCCACCAGCTTCGCCACCTCATTTAAGATCTCACCCTGACGCGCCATATCAGCGGTCTGGTACATGCTGCGGGTGTACATAAACTCCCAGTGCAGGGCGGCGGATTTGGACTTCAGCTTGTCCTGGTTCAGCGGATGTTCATTCTCAACGATGGAACAAATATGCCCCTGCGGCGCAATCAGTTCACTGACCGCATCCCAATGCCCGTCGGTGTCGTTGAGGATGAAAATATAATCCACGAAGGTAAGTCCCTGCTTCGCCAGCTCGCCTTTTAGATCGCGGTAGTTGACCACTACGTCAGCACCGCGATCGCGGCACCACCGGGCGGAATCTTCTCGTGAAGCGGTTGCGATAATCTTCACCTTGCTGTTGTGCTTCGCAAACGGGATCGCCAGCGATCCCACGCCGCCCGCGCCGCCGATGATCAGCAGGGTTTTGTCCGCTTCGGCATCCTGAATGTTCAGCCGTTCAAACAGACCTTCCCACGCGGTGAGCGCAGTTAAGGGTAGCGCAGCGGCTGCCGCCCAGCCGAGGCTGGCAGGTTTGTGGCCGACAATGCGCGCATCTATCAGCTGATGAGTGGTATTGCTGCCCGGGCGGGTGATGTCGCCCGCGTACCACACCTCATCACCTGGTTTGAAGCCGGTGACGCCAGCTCCAGCGGCTTTGACGACCCCGCTGGCATCCCACCCCAGAATTCGCGGCTCGTTCAGCCCATTTTTGGCGATGCCTGCGTGCACTTTGGTATCAACCGGGTTAATCGATACGGCTTTCACCTCTACCAGCAGATCGTGTTCGCCAGGCGTCGGCATTGGCGGGGTGATTTCAATGAAGGTGGACGGATTTTCTGGGTTAACGGCAATGGCTTTCACTGACATGGTGTGCTCCTCAATGGAATGCGTTTTGTTGAGGCTAGTCTATTAAGTGGCCAGCCGCATGATAAGATGGACAATCATGAACTCAGCGTTCGTACAGGGTGAACAATCATGTTTAAACAGCTGCAGGATATGGCGCTGTTTGCGCTGGTGGCGGAGATGGGCAGTTTCACCGCGGCGGCGCAGAAAGCCGAACTGCCGAAATCCAGCGTCAGCCAGCGGATCAGCCAGCTGGAGCAGCAGGTGGGGATCCGTCTGCTGAATCGCACCACACGCAGGATCAGCCTGACGTTCGCGGGCGAGCACTATCTGGTGCACTGTCGGGAGATGCTGGCGGCCAGCGAGCGGGCGGAGTACGCCATTCAGCGCCTGCGTGAAAACCCCAGCGGCAGGCTGCGTATTACCTGTCCGGCGGGGATTGGCGCGACCCTGCTGGCGCATATGAATGCCGAGTTTCAGCTTCGCTATCCTGACGTGTCGCTGGATGTATCGATCTCTGACGACGTGGTGGACCTGGTCGAGTCCGGTTTTGACGTGGCGCTGCGCACCGGCAAGCCGCAGGACTCCTCTCTGATAGGCAGAATGATCGGGCACTGCCCGCGCTACATGCTGGCCTCGCCGGATTATCTGGCACGCCGGGAGCCGTTAATCCATCCCCGACAGCTGGTGGAGCACCGCTGTATTACGCACAAGGCGTGGTCGGAGTGGCTGCTGCGAAGCGAGGGTGAGGATTACCGCTACCTGCCGGACAACGGCCACATGACCGATAATCTGGTGTACGCCCGCGAATGCGCGATTGCCGGGGCGGGGATCACGCTGTTACCCGCATTTCTGCTGGAAGATAAGATCGAAAAGGGAGCGTTGGTTCAGGTGCTGCCGGAATGGCGCGTTGAAGGTAACGATCTTTGGCTGGCCTATCCGAGCCGGAAGCTGAATTCGCCCGCGCTGATGAGCTATATCGAGTTTGCGATGCAGTTTGATGAGGTGAAGCGGTATTACGTGGGTGGGTGATGTTGTGCGGCCTGATGCCCTCACCCTGAATAAAAAACGGCAACCGAGGTTGCCGTTTTGCTTTTATTTCGCAATACGCTTGTACTTAATACGCTTCGGCTCCAGCGCGTCTGCGCCCAGCGTGCGTTTTTTGTACTCTTCGTATTCGGTGAAGTTACCTTCGAAGAACTCCACTTTACCTTCGTCCTGGTAGTCCAGGATGTGGGTCGCGATACGGTCCAGGAACCAGCGGTCGTGCGAGATAACCATGGCGCAGCCCGGGAACTCCAGCAGGGCGTTTTCCAGTGCGCGCAGGGTTTCGATATCCAGGTCGTTGGTCGGTTCATCGAGCAACAGAACGTTACCGCCCACCTGCAGCAGCTTCGCCAGGTGCAGACGACCACGCTCGCCGCCGGACAGCTCGCCCACGCGTTTGCCCTGGTCGGTGCCCTTGAAGTTAAAGCGGCCAACGTAGGCGCGGCTTGGCATCTCGGTGTTGCCGATACGCATGATATCCAGACCGCCGGAGACTTCTTCCCACACGGTTTTGCTGTTATCCATCGCGTCACGGAACTGGTCTACGGAGGCCAGCTTCACGGTTTCACCCAGGGTGATTGAGCCGCTGTCTGGTTGTTCCTGACCGGACATCATACGGAACAGGGTCGATTTACCCGCGCCGTTCGGACCGATGATGCCAACGATAGCGCCTTTCGGTACGGAGAAGGTCAGATCGTCGATCAGCACGCGGTCACCATAGGACTTACGCAGGTTGGTCACTTCAACCACTTTATCCCCCAGACGTGCTCCAGGTGGAATAAACAGTTCGTTGGTTTCGTTACGTTTCTGGTATTCGGTGTTGTTCAGCTCTTCAAAGCGTGCCAGACGGGCTTTGCCCTTAGACTGACGGCCTTTCGCGCCCTGACGAACCCACTCCAGCTCTTTCTCGATAGACTTGCGACGGGCCGCTTCCTGAGACGCTTCCTGCGCCAGACGCTGATCTTTCTGCTCCAGCCAGGAAGAGTAGTTGCCTTCCCACGGAATACCTTCACCGCGGTCCAGCTCCAGGATCCAGCCGGCGACGTTGTCGAGGAAGTAACGGTCGTGGGTAATTGCTACAACGGTGCCTTCGAAGTCGTGCAGGAAGCGCTCCAGCCACGCCACGGATTCCGCATCCAGGTGGTTGGTCGGTTCGTCGAGCAGCAGCATGTCTGGTTTTTCCAGCAGCAGGCGGCACAGCGCCACGCGGCGGCGTTCACCACCGGAGAGATTCGCGATTTTCGCATCCCAGTCCGGCAGACGCAGGGCATCCGCCGCGCGCTCCAGCTGCACGTTCAGGTTGTGACCGTCGTGCGCCTGGATGATCTCTTCATATTTGCCCTGCTGAGCGGCCAGTTTGTCGAAGTCCGCATCCGGCTCGGCGTATTTGGCATACACTTCATCCAGACCTTTCAGCGCGTTAACCACTTCGGATACCGCTTCTTCAACGGATTCACGTACGGTGTGTTCCGGGTTCAGCTGAGGTTCCTGCGGCAGGTAGCCGATCTTGATGCCTGGCTGCGGACGGGCTTCACCTTCGATGTCTGTATCGATGCCGGCCATGATGCGCAGCAGGGTGGACTTACCGGCACCGTTGAGACCCAGCACACCAATTTTTGCGCCCGGGAAGAAGCTCAGCGAGATATTTTTAAGAATATGACGTTTCGGCGGGACAACTTTGCCGACACGATGCATGGTATAAACGAATTGAGCCACGTGGACTTCGCCTCTTTTATCGTAAATGAGAAGGAATTTCAGCCTCGAAGTGTAGCCTTTTTCACGCCCTAATCCCAGCCAGGAACGTCGGGAGTGTTAAAACGCGCAAGAAAGGTAAAAAAGTGTCCATGACGTGGCGCGTTGCTGGATGCCTGGTTAGCATAAGTTGTTGTGACTTTGACGTGGCAAGACGCTGCAATTGACGAAAAAACAATGAGGAAGAGCTTGTGGAAAAAGCCAAACGGGTGGTCTGGCGTCTGCTGGCTGCCAGCGTATGCGTAATGGCGGTAAGCCAGGCGGTGCATGCCGATTCACTGGATGAACAACGTAACCGCTACGCCCAGATTAAACAGGCGTGGGACAATAAGCAGATGGATACCGTGCAGGCGCTGATGCCGACGCTCAAGGATTATCCGCTGTATCCGTATCTGGAGTATCGCCAGATTACCGACGATCTGATGAACCAGCCGACCGTCACCGTGAATAATTTCATTCAGGCTAACCCGACCCTACCGCCTGCCCGAAATCTCCAGTCTCGTTTTGTGAATGAGCTGGCGCGTCGTGAAGACTGGCGCGGCCTGCTGGCGTTTAGCCCTGACAAGCCGAATACCACCGAAGCGCAGTGTAATTACTACTATGCGAAATGGGCGACCGGGCAGCAGGAAGAGGCCTGGGCCGGGGCGAAAGATCTGTGGCTAACCGGCAAAAGCCAGCCGAACGCCTGTGATTCCCTGTTCGGCGCATGGCGCGCTTCCGGCAAGCAGGATCCGCTGGCCTACCTTGAGCGCATCCGCCTGGCGATGAAAGCCGGCAACACGCGTCTGGTAACCGCACTGGCAGGGCAGATGCCGTCCGATTACCAGACGATCTCCTCGGCGGTTATCGCGCTGGCAAACGATCCGAACAGCGTTCTGACCTTTGCCCGCAGCACGGGCTCGACCGATTTTACCCGCCAGATGGCGGCGGTAGCTTTTGCCAGCGTGGCGCGTGACGATGTCGAAAACGCGCGGCTGATGATCCCGCAGCTGGTGCAGGCGCAGCAGCTGAATGAAGATCAAACCCAGGAGCTGCGCGACATCGTGGCCTGGCGACTGATGGGCACGGACGTGACCGACGAACAGGCGCGCTGGCGTGACGATGCGATCATGCGCTCAAACTCGACCTCGCTTGTCGAGCGCCGCGTGCGCATGGCGCTGGGCACCGGCGACCGCCGTGGCCTCAACACCTGGCTCGCGCGTTTGCCGATGGAAGCCAAAGAGAAGGACGAATGGCGCTACTGGCAGGCCGATCTGCTGCTGGAGCGTGGCCGTGAAGACGAAGCCAAAGAGATTCTTCACTCGCTGATGCAGCAGCGCGGGTTCTACCCGATGGCGGCGGCGCAACGGCTGGGCGAGGAGTACACGCTTAAGATCGACAAAGCGCCCGCTAACGCGAACCCCGCTCTGACGCAGGGGCCAGAGATGGCGCGCGTGCGCGAGCTGATGTACTGGAACATGGATAACACCGCGCGCAGCGAGTGGGCCAACCTGGTGACCAGCCGCACCACGGATGAAAAAGCGCAGCTTGCCCGCTATGCGTTTGATAATCGCTGGTGGGATCTGAGCGTGCAGGCGACGATTTCAGGCAAGCTGTGGGACCATCTCGAAGAGCGTTTCCCGCTGGCGTATAAGGATCTGTTTGACCGCTACACCAGCGGCAAAGATATCCCGCAAAGCTACGCCATGGCGATTGCCCGTCAGGAGAGCGCATGGAACCCGAAAGTTCGTTCACCGGTGGGTGCCAGCGGGCTGATGCAAATTATGCCGGGGACGGCGACGCATACGGTGAAGATGTTCAACATTCCAGGTTACAGCAGCCCGTCACAGCTTCTCGATCCGGATACCAACATCAACATCGGCACCAGCTATTTGCAGTATGTCTATCAGCAGTTTGGCAATAACCGCATCTTCGCGTCGGCGGCGTATAACGCCGGTCCGGGCCGCGTGCGCACCTGGCTTGGCAACAGTGCAGGACGCATTGACGCAGTGGCGTTCGTGGAGAGCATTCCGTTCTCGGAAACGCGCGGCTACGTGAAGAACGTCCTGGCTTATGACGCCTACTATCGCTACTTCATGGGGCAGAAAGATACCCTGATGAGCGATGCCGAGTGGCAGAGACGTTACTGATCGGCATGGGTTGTGTTATGCTGTACTCGCTAAAGAGTACAAGAGGCAGCATAACATGACCCAGCATTCCCCGTATTCCTCGGCAATGGCCGAACAGCGTCACCAGGAGTGGCTTCGTTTTGTGGAGCTGCTTCGCCAGTCTTACGAGCAGGATTTGCACCTACCCCTCATGCAGCTGATGCTTACGCCGGACGAGCGTGAGGCGCTGGGCACGCGCGTGCGGATTATTGAAGAGCTATTGCGCGGTGAGATGAGCCAGCGCGAGCTGAAAAACGAGCTGGGCGCGGGCATCGCGACGATCACCCGTGGATCGAACAGCCTGAAGTCCGCGCCGGTTGAGCTGCGCCAGTGGCTCGAGTCAGTCTTATTGAGCGATCAACGATAAATGGCGTTATGAAACGGGCTCAGCGCCAGGATCACCGCCTGATGGTAAACCCCTGAACGCGTGAGCTTACCCGCCGTAAAGACGCCAATCGCCCCTTCTTTACGCCCAATCTCATCAATGCCGGTGTACTGTGACATCACCGGCCCGAGCGCTTCACCTGCACGGACTTTTTCCAGAATGATCTCCGGCAGCGGCAGGGTGGCTGAGCGCGCTTCGCCGCGCTGCTCACGGCTTTCAATCACCACCCAGCTAAAGGTTGCGCCTTCGTCGATGCCTGCTTCAATGGCGACCCAGAAGTCAGCCTTCGGGGCCGCGGCTTTTGCATTTGCCACGCGATTTCGTGCGCCAGCGCGCGTTTCCTCGCTGCCAAACGGCTGTTCAGGTACGCCACTCTCGACGCCGATGGCCTCAATATGGCAGGATCCTTCGCCGAAAATCTCTTCAAAAGCCTTTAGAATTGCCTGAATTTTGGCAGGATTGGTGGTAGCAGAGACAACATGGTGCATAATTAAGCTCAATTCAAAAAAAACTCATCGCAGTATAACGGAAAAAAAGCATGTTACAGGTATACCTTGTTCGCCACGGTGAAACGCAGTGGAACGCCGAGCGACGTATTCAAGGCCAGTCAGACAGTCCTCTCACCGAGAAGGGTGTGCAGCAAGCGTGGCAGGTGGCGGAACGCGCCAGAACGCTGGGCATTACCCACGTTATTACCAGCGATTTAGGTCGCACACAGCAGACGGCGCGCATCATTGCCGACGCCTGCGGCTGCGATGTGATGCTTGAGCCGCGCCTGCGCGAGCTGGATATGGGCGTGCTGGAAAAGCGCCATATTGATACGCTGACGGAAACGGAAGAGGGCTGGCGCCGCACGCTGGTGAACGGTACCGAAGATGGTCGTATTCCTGAAGGGGAATCCATGCAGGAGCTGAGCGTGCGTATGCATGCCGCGCTGGCGGAATGCCTCAAGCTTCCGGCAGGCAGCCGTCCGCTGCTGGTGAGTCACGGTATCGCGCTCGGCTGCCTGGTGAGCACCATTCTGGGGTTACCGGCTTACGCTGAGCGTCGGTTACGCCTGCGTAACTGCTCCATTTCCCGGATTGATTATCAGGAAAGCGCGTGGCTGGCGTCGGGCTGGGTCGTGGAGATGGCAGGGGACATTTCGCATCTCGATGCCCCTGCGCTTGATGAACTGCAGCGTTAACGACGGACAGGAATCAAGAATTCCATACGCAGATTGATTGGGCCTTCTTCCGGTTTGGCATCCTGCGCCGGGTAGTAGCGCTCGATATCCTGACCTTTACGGCGATTCAGATTCAGCATTGGCATGCACGTCCCGTAAACGGTCAGGATAAACTCCTGGACGCCCGTACCCAGTCCTTCATACGAGAACATCACGTACTCGCCGCCTTCCAGCACGACCGGCTTCGAACCCTGAATGTAGCCATTCGCCAGCTCCGGCGTCAGCGCGGTGGTGTAAAACACCTCCTGCTCGTCGTCTTTTTCCTGGCTTGGGTGCGTTTCGTTGAGGCCATACAGGATCGGCGGAATGGCCGGCGCATGGCTCAGGAAATCGCGCCAGAACTGGACGCGCATCTGATGGCGGAACTCAGAAATCTGCTCCAGAGAGCACGAGTAGCTCTGGGTTGTACCGATCAGATGGGTTTCCGGCAGAGTGACCATTTCGTATTTCGGCATCGCGAACTCGCCCAGACGCAGCGGCGGACGCATGCCAAACGAACTCCAGTCAGGCGAGCGGCGATAGAGCGCTGGCGTCAACGAGAACTGTTTTTTAAAGGCGCGGGTGAAGGTTTGCTGCGAATCAAAACGGTACTGCAGGGCAATATCCAGAATTGGCCGCGCGGTCAGGCGCAATGCCACCGCAGATTTCGATAAACGACGTGCGCGAATATAGGCACCGATAGCATGACCGGTGACATCCTTGAACATCCTTTGCAGATGCCACTTGGAATAGCCCGCTTTAGCCGCCACATTATCCAGTGACAAAGGCTGGTCGAGATGACCTTCCAGCCAGGTGAGCAGGTCGCGAATAATTCCAGCCTGATCCATATACTATCCTCATCCTTAAAACAGCAGGTGCCTGATAACAGGTTAGCGGATAATAGCATTTTTTGATGTTTTAGCATTCAGTGTTTTTTTTGCGCATTAATGCCTTTTCTCTCTCATTTTGGGTGAATATATTCTAATCCTGTGATCTTGCTACATTTTTCACTAACGTGTTGAATAATCGCTCAATGCAATTTTAAAGAATGGTAACAATATGAAATACAAGACTTTGCTCTTCACCGCGCTGATGTTGATGGCCGGACGCGCTGCACAGGCGGAACAGATTGGTTCTGTCGATACCGTGTTCAAAATGTTCGGTCCGGACCACAAAATTGTCGTTGAGGCGTTTGACGATCCGGACGTGAAAAACGTCACCTGCTACGTCAGCCGCGCGAAGACGGGCGGTATTAAAGGCGGCCTGGGGCTGGCGGAAGACACTTCCGATGCGGCGATCTCCTGTCAGCAGGTGGGGCCGGTTGAGCTGAGCGATAAAATCAAAAACGGCAAAGCGCAGGGCGACGTGGTGTTCCAGAAACGGACCTCGCTGGTGTTTAAAAAGCTGCAGGTGGTGCGTTTCTATGATGCAAAACGCAACACCCTGGCCTACCTTGCGTATTCCGATAAAGTGGTGGAAGGGTCACCGAAAAACGCCATTAGTGCGGTGCCGATTATGCCGTGGCATTAATTCAGGGATGAACCATGCAACAACCTGTAGTCTGGCTGGTTGAAGACGAAACCAGTATCGCCGATACGCTTATCTACATGCTTCAGCAGGAAGGATTTGCAGTAAAAGCGTTTGAGCGCGGTTTACCGGTGCTGGAGGCGGCGCGCCAGCAGGCTCCGGCGCTCGCCATTCTTGACGTCGGGCTGCCGGACATCAGCGGCTTTGAGCTCTGCCGCCAGCTTCTGGCGCAGCATCCGTCACTGCCCGTGCTGTTTCTGACGGCACGCAGTGACGAAGTGGATAAACTCCTCGGCCTGGAAATGGGCGCAGACGACTACGTCGCCAAGCCTTTCTCCCCGCGTGAGGTGTGCGCCCGGGTAAGGACCATTTTACGGCGGATGCAAAAATCCGCCGCCCCAGCGGAGACGGTGCGTATCGGACAGTTTGAGCTGAACGAAGCTGCCGCGCGAATTAGCTGGTGCGGTGAAGCATTACCGCTCACGCGCTATGAGTTTTTGCTGCTTAAAACGTTACTACAGGCTCCGGGACGGGTTTTCTCTCGTCAACAGTTAATGGACAAGGTGTGGGGCGAAGACGGCGACAGTTACGATCGTACCGTGGACACTCACATCAAGACCCTGCGCGCCAAGCTGCGGGCAGTGAATGAGGAAATGTCACCCATCAGCACCCATCGCGGTATGGGCTATAGCCTGGGGCTTTTTTAATGCGCATCGGAATGCGTTTGCTGCTGGGGTACTTCCTGATCGTCGCCATCGCCGCATGGTTTGTGCTGTCGATCTTTGTTCAGGAAGTGAAGCCCGGCGTGCGCAGGGCAACCGAGGGCACGTTGATCGATACCGCGACCTTGCTCGCCGAAGTTGGGCGTGAGGATCTTCTTTCGGGCAATGCGCAGCAGGGCAGACTGGCGCAGGCCTTTTTACAGCTCCATCAGCGGCCTTTCCGCGCCAATATCGGCGGCATTCATAAGGTGCGCAACGAGTATCACGTCTACATGACCGATGCGCAGGGCCGCGTCGTGTTTGATTCTGCCGGCCTGGCCGTGGGGCAAGATTACTCTCGCTGGAACGATGTCTGGCTGACGCTTCGCGGCCAATACGGCGCGCGCAGTACCCAGAGCCATCCCGACGATCCGGAGAGCACGGTGATGTATGTTGCCGCACCGGTTGTGGAGCAGGGCAAGATTATCGGCGTGCTGTCGGCGGGGAAACCTAACAGCGCGATGGCGCCGGTGATTCACCGCAGCGAGCGACGGATATTGTGGGCAGGCGGGGCGCTGCTTGGCATTGCTTTACTGATCGGTTTTCTCGTCGCCTGGTGGATCAATCGTTCCATCAGTACGTTATCGCGCTATGCCGACTCGGTGACCACTGATACGCCTCTCCCGCTGCCTAATCCAGGCAGTAGCGAACTGCACAAGCTGGCTCTGGCGCTGGAAAATATGCGTATTCGCCTTGAAGGGAAAAACTACATTGAACACTATGTCCATGCGCTGACCCACGAGCTGAAAAGCCCAATAGCCGCCATACGCGGCGCGGCAGAAATTCTCACCGAGCAGCCGCCGCCGCAGGTGGCCGCGCGGTTTATCGATAATATTCTGGTGCAAAACGCGCGTATGCAGTCGCTGGTTGAAAAACTGCTGACTCAGGCGCGGCTTGAAAATCGGGTCGAGATTACGCCCCAGGCCGTCCGCGTCGACCTGCTGTTTACACGGCTTGCCGACGCGCGTTCGGCGCTATTGGCGGCAAAAAAGATTGCGCTGACCCTCCAGCCCGCTTCGCTTCTTGTTGAAGGCGATCCCGACCTGCTCGAACAGGCGCTCGGTAATTTACTGGATAATGCTATCGATTTTACCCCACAGGGCGGTGCCATTGAACTGGCGGCCCAGGAAGAGCAGGGGCAGATACGGCTGATCGTCACCGACAGCGGAAGCGGGATCCCGGATTATGCGCTGGAGCGTATTTTTGAGCGCTTTTATTCCCTGCCGCGCGAGAACGGGTTGAAAAGTAGCGGACTCGGGCTGGCGTTTGTTCAGGAGGTGGCGCGTCTGCACCACGGAGAGATTACATTGCGTAATCGTGATGAAGGTGGCGTGATAGCCACGCTGACACTTCACCGTCCCTTCACATAACTTCAAACTGGCCCCACACAGCCTGGTTACGCTCTCCACATCACAAAGGAGACGTAATGATGAAATCCCCCCTGTTCTGGAAAGTAAGCACCCTGCTGGGGTGCATCCTGCTGTTGTTAGTCCCACTGTTTATGGTGAGTAACCTCATTTCAGAGCGTGAAAGCTACCGCAACGATGTCGAAAATACGCTTCGCCAGAGCACCAGCGGGCCGCAAAAATTGGTCGGCCCGCTGATTGCGATCCCGGTAACCGAGGTTTTTTACAAGTTAGAGGATGAGAAAAAAGTCGAGTACAAGAAAAGCTATATGCATTTTATCCTGCCGGAGTCTCTGCGCGTTGAGGGTAACCAGCGCGTTGAGTCGCGAAATATCGGCATCTATGACGGACAGATCTGGAATACCGACCTCAACATAAAAGCCCGATTCAACACGGAAAAAATGACGCAGCTGAAAGGGGAGTCGATGACCCTGGGGCAGCCGTTTATCGTTGTTGGCGTGGGCGATGCTCGAGGCATTGGCACGGTGAAAGTCTCCAGTATCAACGGCGAGACGCTAAGTGTGGAGCCGGGTACAGGCGTGTATGGCGCGCTTCCCGGTATCCATATCCCGCTGACTGACAAAGCGCTGGAATTAAAAACGTTTGCTATGGATATTTCGCTGAATCTGACGGGAACAGGAAGTTTTGCCGTGGTACCTGTAGGACGTAGCAGTGAAATGGCGCTGAACAGCAACTGGCCGCATCCTGGCTTTATGGGTAATTATCTGCCGGTGAAGCATAAAATTGGTGACGCCGGTTTTCAGGCGAACTGGCAGAGCAGCTGGTTTGCGAACAATCTTGAGAGCTGGTTCAACGGAAGCGAGTCGCCGTCATGGGAGTCAATCCCCGCCTTCAGCGTTACGGTAGCCACGCCCGCCGATCAGTATCAACTGACTGATCGGGCGATCAAGTACGCCATTTTGCTGATTGCGCTGACGTTTATGGCCTTCTTTGTTTTCGAGACCTTAACCGGGCTGCGCCTGCATCCGATGCAGTATCTGCTGGTGGGGCTGTCGCTGGTGCTGTTCTATCTGGTGCTGTTGGCGCTATCAGAACATGTCGGGTTTACGCCAGCCTGGATAGTTGCAAGTTTGGTTGGTGCGGCAATGAACGGAATGTACCTGCAGGCCGTGCTGAAAAGCTGGAAGCGCAGCGGACTGTTTGTGCTGGCCTTGCTGGGGCTGGACGTGGTGATGTGGTTCCTGCTGCGCTCGGAGGATAGTGCACTGCTGTTGGGGTCTGCGGTTCTCGCGCTGGCGCTGTTCGCCGTCATGTACCTGACTCGTCATTTCGACTGGTATTCGCTTTCACAGCCGAAGCGACCTGCGCCGCCCGCAGAGCCTGATAACGACACAATGCGGATCTGGAAATAAAAAAAACGGCGCAAATGCGCCGTTTTTCATGCGTTAACTGCGGGATTATTCCTGCAGATCACCGCAGAAACGGTACCCTTCGCCGTGGATGGTGGCGATGATTTCCGGCGTATCAGGCGTCGATTCGAAATGCTTACGAATACGACGGATGGTCACGTCTACGGTACGGTCATGAGGCTTCAGCTCACGACCGGTCATTTTCTTCAGCAGTTCTGCACGGGACTGAATTTTGCCCGGATTTTCGCAGAAGTGCAGCATCGCGCGGAATTCGCTGCGCGGCAGCTTATACTGCTCACCGTTCGGGCTAATCAGCGAACGGCTATTGATATCAAGTTCCCAGCCGTTGAATTTGTAGCTGTCGACGCTACGACGCTCTTCGCTGACCGTGCCCAGGTTCATGGTGCGGGACAGCAGGTTGCGTGCACGAATGGTTAACTCGCGAGGGTTGAACGGTTTGGTGATGTAGTCATCCGCACCGATCTCCAGGCCAAGAATTTTATCAACTTCGTTATCACGGCCCGTCAGGAACATTAACGCGACGTTCGCCTGTTCACGCAGTTCGCGCGCCAGCAGAAGACCGTTTTTGCCCGGCAGGTTGATATCCATGATCACCAGGTTGATATCATTTTCAGAAAGGATCTGATGCATCTCTGCGCCATCGGTCGCTTCAAAGACATCGTAGCCTTCTGCTTCGAAAATGCTCTTTAACGTGTTGCGTGTTACCAACTCGTCTTCAACGATAAGAATGTGCGGGGTCTGCATGTTTGCTACCTAAATTGCCAACTAAATCGAAACAGGAAGTACAAAAGTCCCTGACCTGCCTGATACATGTCGCAAATTAACATGATCGGCTTAACGTGACTAAAGTACGTAATTGCGTTCTTGATGCACTTTCCATCAACGTCAACAACATCATTAGCTTGGTCTTGGGTACTTTCCCTTTGGACCCGACAGTGTCAAAAACGGCTGTCATCCTAACCATTTTAACAGCAACATAACAGGCTAAGTGACACCAGACACCCAATAAAACTACGCTTCGTTGACATATATCAAGTTCAATTGTAGCACGTTAACAGTTTGATGAAATCATCGTAGCCGAATGCTAGCCTTTATCACAATTTTTCAATAAACCAACTAGTTGCGGAGATTGATTTATAAACAAAGCGAATCCAATCAGAACAGGGTATTCACGTTGCCATTATCATTATAAAACATAGGGATAATAGGCTTCTGTTAACATTCTAACTGATTGTTCAGACACAAAATAGTTTAGCGTCTTTAATTTGTTATGAAACGCTATTTCGGTGATTTGTGTTGCAAATTTGTAAATTCGTGCTGCGTAATATGTTGAAGTGCATCACACTTTTCTCCGCTAACTGATTAAAAAGAGAGCATAAATGCATCTGTCGATTGTACTGGTCGCTCCAGCCAGGGCCGAAAATATAGGCGCTGCGGCGCGTGCCATGAAGACCATGGGTTTTACCGATTTACGTATTGTGGACAGCACTGCGCACCTGGAGCCTGCCGCCCGCTGGGTGGCGCACGGTTCGGGGGATATTCTCGATAATATAACGACTTACGCTACGCTTGCCGACGCGCTGCATGACATTTCATTTACCGTTGCCACCACAGCACGCAGCCGGGCGAAGTTCCACTACTACGCCACGCCTGCTGAACTGGTGCCCATGCTGGAAGAGAAAAGCCAGTGGCTTGAGAAAGCCGCGCTGGTATTTGGTCGTGAAGATTCCGGGCTCACCAACGAAGAGCTTGAGCTGGCGGACGTTCTCACCGGTGCGCCGATGGTAGCCGATTATCCTTCCCTGAATTTAGGCCAGGCGGTAATGGTCTATTGCTATCAATTAGCTTCCCTAATGCAAATCCCTCAATCCCAGACAGAAGCCGCCAATGAAAATCAGCTGGCCGCGCTTCGTGCTCGCGTAGAGCGTCTTTTATCGAGCCTTGGCGTTGCGGACGATCAAAAAATGGCCGACTGGCTACAGCAGCGCCTTGGACGTCTTGAACAGCGGGACACCGCCATGTTGCACCGTTTGCTGCACGATATTGAAAAAAAATTGGCCGAGTAAAATGCTGTCATAAGTTTTTACTATGGCGAAATGGTCTGTCGTGGAGGGTTGCGGCTGGGGGATTCGGATGAAAATAAAACGTCACGCAGCGTGACGTGAACGTCCGCGGAAATGTGATCAAATTAAAAATTCATTGACTTAAGGTGCCCGATCCTTTAACCCTAAAAGAATACAGCACAGACAGATAATAATGACAGAGTACACAACATCCATGAAACGCATCAGCATCACCACCATTACCACAACCATCATCATTACCACAGGTAACGATGCGGGCTGACGCGTACAGGAAAAACAGAAAAAAGCCCGCACCTGAACAGTGCGGGCTTTTTTTTCGGCTAAAGGAAACGAGGTAGAACCATGCGAGTGTTGAAGTTCGGCGGTACATCAGTGGCAAATGCAGAACGTTTTCTGCGTGTTGCCGATATCCTGGAGAGCAACGCCAGGCAGGGGCAGGTTGCGACCGTGCTCTCTGCCCCGGCAAAAATCACAAACCATCTGGTGGCGATGATTGAAAAGACCATCGGTGGCCAGGATGCACTCCCGAACATCAGCGATGCCGAGCGTATCTTCGCCGAGCTGCTGCAGGGGCTGGCAGAGGCACAGCCTGGTTTCCCGCTCGCGCAGCTAAAGTCCTTCGTTGAGCAGGAGTTTACTCAGATCAAGCATGTGCTGCATGGCATCAGCCTGCTGGGCCAGTGCCCGGACAGCGTCAACGCGGCGCTGATCTGCCGGGGCGAAAAACTCTCCATCGCCATCATGGCGGGCGTGCTGGAAGCGCGCGGCCACAACGTTACCGTGATCAATCCGGTTGAGAAATTGCTGGCAGCGGGCCACTACCTCGAATCTACCGTTGATATTGCCGAATCAACCCGCCGTATTGCCGCGAGCAAAATCCCCTCTGACCATATGATCCTGATGGCGGGCTTTACCGCAGGAAATGAGAAGGGCGAGCTGGTAGTGCTGGGCCGTAACGGATCCGACTACTCCGCCGCCGTGCTGGCCGCCTGTTTACGCGCAGACTGCTGTGAGATCTGGACTGACGTCGACGGCGTCTATACCTGCGATCCGCGCCAGGTGCCGGACGCCAGGCTGCTGAAGTCGATGTCCTACCAGGAAGCGATGGAGCTTTCCTACTTCGGCGCCAAAGTGCTTCACCCGCGTACCATCTCCCCTATTGCCCAGTTCCAGATCCCATGCCTGATTAAAAACACCGGTAACCCGCAGGCGCCAGGCACGTTGATTGGTGCCAGCAGCGATGAAGATGGTCTGCCGGTGAAAGGCATTTCCAACCTGAATAATATGGCAATGTTCAGCGTCTCCGGTCCGGGGATGAAGGGGATGGTCGGCATGGCGGCGCGCGTTTTTGCGGCCATGTCACGCAACGGTATCTCGGTGGTGCTGATCACCCAGTCCTCTTCCGAATACAGCATCAGCTTCTGCGTGCCTCAGGTCGACTGTCTGCGCGCCCGCCGCGCGCTGGAAGAAGAGTTCTATCTGGAGTTGAAAGAGGAACTGCTGGAGCCGCTCTCCATTCAGGAACGCCTGGCGGTGATTTCCGTGGTTGGCGACGGTATGCGCACGCTGCGCGGTATCTCCGCCAAATTCTTTGCCGCGCTGGCGCGGGCCAATATCAACATCGTGGCGATTGCCCAGGGCTCGTCCGAGCGTTCAATCTCCGTGGTGGTGGATAACGATGACGCCACCACCGGCGTACGCGTGGTTCACCAGATGCTGTTCAACACCGATCAGGTTATCGAGCTATTCCTGATTGGCGTGGGTGGCGTCGGCGGTGCGCTGCTGGAGCAGGTGAAGCGCCAACAGGAGTGGCTCAAGAAAAAGCACATCGATCTGCGCGTCTGCGGAATTGCGAACTCGAAAGCGCTGCTTACTGACGTTCACGGTCTGAACCTGGAGAACTGGCAGGCGGAGCTGGAAGAGGCGAAAGAGCCGTTCAACCTGGGGCGCCTGATCCGTCTGGTGAAAGAGTATCACCTGCTTAACCCGGTTATCGTTGACTGTACCTCGAACCAGGCGGTGGCCGACCAGTACGCCGACTTCCTGCGCGAAGGCTTCCACGTGGTGACGCCGAACAAAAAGGCCAACACCTCGTCGATGGATTACTATCACCAGCTGCGCCTGGCGGCGAGCAAGTCGCGCCGCAAGTTCCTGTACGACACCAACGTCGGCGCCGGCCTGCCGGTCATCGAGAACCTGCAAAACCTGCTGAACGCGGGCGACGAATTGCAGCGTTTCTCCGGCATCCTCTCCGGCTCCCTGTCGTTTATCTTCGGCAAGCTGGATGAAGGGATGAGCCTGTCGGAAGCCACCCGTGCCGCGCGCGAGCTGGGATACACCGAGCCAGATCCGCGCGACGATCTCTCCGGGATGGACGTGGCGCGCAAGCTGCTGATCCTGGTGCGCGAAACGGGCCGCGAGCTGGAGCTTTCGGATATCGTGATTGAACCGGTGCTGCCAGCTGAGTTTGACACCAGCGGCGATGTCAGCACCTTTATGGCGAATTTACCTCAGCTTGACGATGCCTTTGCCGCACGCGTTGCGAAAGCCCGTGATGAAGGTAAGGTATTGCGCTATGTTGGCAACATTGAAGAGGACGGCGTATGCCGGGTGAAGATTGCCGAAGTGGATGGTAACGACCCGCTTTATAAAGTCAAAAACGGCGAAAACGCCCTCGCGTTTTACAGCCACTATTATCAGCCATTGCCGCTGGTGCTTCGCGGCTATGGCGCAGGGAATGATGTGACGGCGGCGGGCGTGTTTGCCGACCTGCTGCGTACCCTGTCATGGAAGTTAGGAGTTTAAGATGGTTAAAGTATATGCCCCGGCTTCCAGCGCCAATATGAGCGTCGGATTTGACGTGCTGGGTGCGGCGGTGACGCCGGTGGATGGTTCGCTGCTGGGCGATACGGTAACGGTTGAGGCGGCAGAAAGCTTCAGCCTGAATAACGTCGGCCGTTTCGCCAGTAAGCTGCCGCCTGAACCACGCGAGAATATCGTTTATCAGTGCTGGGAGCGCTTCTGTCAGGAGATTGGCAAAAACGTGCCGGTCGCCATGACGCTGGAAAAAAGCATGCCGATTGGTTCGGGCCTGGGCTCCAGCGCCTGCTCGGTTGTCGCCGCGCTGGTGGCGATGAACGAGCACTGCGGCAAGCCGCTGAACAATAGCCGTCTGCTGGCGCTGATGGGCGAGCTGGAAGGGCGCATCTCCGGCAGTATTCATTACGATAACGTGGCGCCGTGCTTCCTCGGCGGCATGCAGCTGATGATTGAAGAAAATGGCATCATCAGCCAGCAGGTGCCAGGGTTTGATGAGTGGCTGTGGGTGCTGGCGTATCCGGGCATCAAGGTCTCTACCGCGGAAGCGCGTGCGATCCTGCCTGCGCAGTATCGTCGCCAGGACTGTATCGCCCACGGGCGTCATCTGGCGGGCTTTATCCACGCCTGCTACACCCGTCAGCCGCAGCTGGCGGCGAAGCTGATGAAAGACGTCATTGCCGAGCCGTACCGTACGAAGCTGCTTCCTGGCTTTAACGAGGCGCGACAGGCTTCAATGGATATCGGCGCGCAGGCGTGCGGCATCTCCGGCTCCGGCCCGACGCTGTTCGCCCTGTGCGATAAGCCAGACACCGCGCAGCGCGTGGCGGACTGGCTCTCAAAACACTACCTGCAAAATCAGGAAGGCTTTGTTCATATTTGCCGTCTGGACACGGCTGGCGCACGAGTACTGGGATAACGAATGAAACTCTACAACCTTAAAGATCATAACGAGCAGGTCAGCTTCGCGCAGGCGGTGACTCAGGGGCTGGGCAAAAATCAGGGGCTGTTTTTCCCGCACGACCTGCCGGAATTTCAGCTGACCGAAATCGATGAGCTGCTGAAGCTGGACTTTGTCACCCGCAGCACCAAAATTCTGTCTGCGTTTATTGGCGATGAAATCCCGCAGGAGCTGCTGGAAGAGCGCGTGCGTGCGGCGTTTGCTTTCCCGGCTCCGGTTAAGCAGGTGGAGCCTGACGTCGGTTGTCTGGAGCTGTTCCACGGCCCGACCCTGGCGTTTAAAGACTTCGGCGGCCGCTTTATGGCGCAGATGCTGACCCACATCAGCGGCGACAAGCCGGTGACCATCCTGACCGCCACCTCCGGTGATACCGGTGCGGCGGTGGCACACGCGTTCTACGGCCTGAAAAACGTCCGCGTGGTGATCCTCTATCCGAAAGGCAAGATCAGCCCGTTGCAGGAAAAACTGTTCTGCACCCTCGGCGGCAACATTGAAACCGTGGCGATCGACGGCGATTTCGATGCCTGCCAGGCGCTGGTCAAGCAAGCGTTCGATGATGAAGAGCTGAAGGCCGCGCTGGGGCTGAACTCGGCGAACTCCATCAACATCAGCCGCCTGCTGGCGCAGATCTGCTACTACTTCGAAGCGGTGGCTCAGCTGCCGCAGGAAGCGCGCAATCAGCTGGTAGTTTCCGTACCAAGCGGCAACTTCGGCGACCTGACGGCGGGGCTGCTGGCGAAATCTCTCGGTCTGCCGGTGAAACGCTTTATCGCTGCCACCAACGCCAACGATACCGTGCCACGCTTCCTGAAAGACGGCAAATGGGCGCCTAACGCTACGCAGGCGACGCTCTCCAATGCCATGGACGTGTCGCAGCCGAACAACTGGCCGCGCGTGGAAGAGCTGTTCCGCCGCAAGGTGTGGCGTCTGGGTGACCTGGGCTACGCTGCGGTGACGGACGAAACCACCAAAGCCACCATGCGCGAGCTGAAAGCGGTGGGCTACACCTCTGAGCCGCACGCGGCAATTGCTTACCGCGCGCTGCGCGACCAGCTTAACCCGGGTGAATATGGCCTGTTCCTGGGCACCGCGCATCCGGCGAAGTTCAAAGAGAGCGTGGAAGATATTCTGGGCGAAACGCTGCCGCTGCCAAAAGAGCTGGCCGAGCGCGCCGACCTGCCGCTGCTGTCTCATGAGCTGCCGGCGGATTTCGCGGCACTGCGGAATCTGATGATGACGCGCGCGTGATTGTGTTGCCCGGTGGCGGCTACGCCTTACCGGGCCTACAACGACGAGATGACCGTAGGCCGGGTAAGCGCAGCGCCACCCGGCTTTTTTATGAAGAAATTAAGGAGAAAAATTGCAGGAAAAAAGCAGAAATTCCCAATAAATGCGGTCACTTAGCGTTTAGGATTGCAGAGAATAACATCCACCGTTCCCCTCGCGTACTCTCCTTACATCGGCCCACGTTGGGCAAGAAGAATAAGGAGTCACCTGTGTCTACACTAAAACCTGCACTCATTGCGCTTTCTCTGGTGCTGGTCGCCCCCATGGCGGTACAGGCATCTGAAATTACTCTCGTACCTGCGGTAAAACTGCAGATTGGCGATCGGGACAATAGCGGGCATTACTGGGATGGCGGCCGCTGGCGCGACCACGACTGGTGGAAGGCGCATTATGACTGGCGCGATAACCATTGGCGTCCGCATGACGAGCATCGCGATCGTGATGACCGACACGACCATCATCACGACGACCACCGTCCGGGCCCGGACTGGAAGCACCATTAACGCAAAACCCCGCCAGATGGCGGGGTTTAGTTTTACTGCTCGTGGCGCTTAAATACCAGCTCACCTTTCCCTGACGACGCCTCGTCAAAGAAATAGCCGTCGGTGTTGAATCCCATTAACTGCTCCGGCTTCGTCAGGCGGTTCTGAATGATGTAGCGGCTCATCAGGCCACGCGCTTTTTTCGCATAGAAGCTGATGACCTTGAACTTGCCGTTCTTCTCATCAAGGAAGACCGGCTTAACGATCTCCGCGTTCAGCTTTTTCGGCTTCACCGACTTGTAGTACTCATCGGATGCCAGGTTAACCACCACGTTATCACCCTGAGCATGCAGCGCCGCGTTCAGCTTGTCGGTGATGATGTCGCCCCAGAAATGGTAAAGGTCTTTGCCTTTGGCGTTTTCCAGGCGAATCCCCATCTCCAGACGATATGGCTGCATCAGATCCAGCGGGCGCAGTACGCCATACAGGCCCGACAGCATGCGCAGATGCTGCTGGGCAAAATCAAAGTCGGCTTCACTAAAATCTTCCGCCTGCAGGCCGGTGTAAACATCACCCTTAAACGCCAGGATCGCCTGGCGCGCGTTGGCGGGGGTGAAATCCGGGTGCCACTCGTGGAACCGGGTCGCGTTCAGGTCTGCCAGCTTGTCGCTGATGCTCATCAGCGAGGCGATTTGCGGCGCAGAGAGCTTGCGCGCTTCGCGGATCAGCTGTTGCGAATAGTCCAGCAGTTCTGGCTGGGTATAACGCTCGGTGGCGAGCGGGCTCTGGTAGTCGAGCGTTTTTGCAGGTGAAATCAGAATCAGCATATCCAGTCCTTGCAGGAAATTTAGAACGACTTTAACAAAAAATCGCCCTGAATTGATCGATAGCTGTTATCGCCGGGGCAAATCATCCCAGGTGCCGGGGGCAAGCTGTGACTGAATTTCGGGATAGCGTGCGGCATCAAATACCGGGGGAACGCCCAGCTTGCGCTGGCGAAGATAATCCCTGGCAATAAGGTTCACAACGGGCGAGAGCAGCAGGATCGCCGTCAGGTTAGTGATTGCCATTAGCGCCATAATGACATCCGCCAGCTGCCAGACCAGAGGCATATTCAGAAGGGAGCCCGCGATCACCATCAGTACTACACCCAGGCGAAGCAGAAGGATGGCCGGACGAGAGTCGTAATTCAGGAAGATAAGGTTATTTTCGGCATACAGGTAATTCACCACAATCGAACTGAAGGCGAACAGCATCAGAATGAGCGAGACAAATCCCGAACCCCAGCCGCCGGTCAGGTTCACCAGCGCCTGCTGGAGAAGCTGTATTCCGTCGATATCCGAGTCATGCGCGACAGGACCGGCCAGCAGGAGGATCATGGCGCTGGCGGAACAGATAATAACGGTATCCATAAACACGCCTATCATCTGCACGATACCCTGCGCTGCCGGGTGCGGCGGCCAGGAAGAGGCGGCCGCGGCGGCGTTGGGAGTGGAGCCCATCCCGGCTTCATTGGAGAACATGCCTCGCTGAAAACCTGCCATCAGCGCCTGGCTCAGGGTGTAACCCAGCGCGCCTGAGGCCACCTCACGCCAGCCAAAGGCGCTTTTAAAGATGGTCGCAATCACGCCCGGAACCTGGTCGGCATGCAGCGCAGCGACGACCAGGCTCGCGGCAACCCAAAGCAACGCCATGATGGGAACCAGCCACTGCATCAGGCGGGCAACGCCTTTCAGGCCGGCAGAAATGGTGAGCAAAACAAAGAGGGCTAAACCGATGCCGGTGATCCACTCCGGGCAGGAGAAGGTATAGCGCAGGGCATGGGCGACGGAGTTTGACTGCACGGTATTAAAAATAAGACCGTACGCTAGCAGTAAAAAAAGCGAGAACAGAACGCCCATCCAGCGCATTCCTAAGCCACGCGCCATATACCAGGCCGGACCGCCGCGAAACTGCCCGTTTCTGTCTTTCTCTTTGTAGAGTTGCGCCAGCGAACTTTCGGCAAAAGAGGTAGCCATTCCGAGAAGCGCCGTGACCCACATCCAGAACACCGCGCCTGGCCCACCGGCGCTGATGGCCAGCGCAACGCCCGCCAGGTTTCCGCTACCGAGGCGGGCAGCCAGGCTGGTACACAGCGCCTGAAACGACGTTAATCCGCCCGGCTGGGGCGTGACGCTGTTTTTCAGACTTCTGCCAAACTTGCGAATATAGCGAAACTGGATAAACCCACTGCGTAGCGTAAACCAGATACCTGCTCCCAGAAGCAGGTAGATCATTATCGAACCCCAGAGGACTTCGTTAATAAAGAAAAGGAAATCAGGCATTAACGTCCCTCTTGTTGATGCCAACGTGAATATGTAAGCGCTACCACTGATTGGGCATGCTGTTGCTTAGCAGCCTGTTAATATTTTGAGTTTATCATACTCTGCCTAAGCGCACTGTCTGCGGTTGCGCTACCCCTCCGTCGTGTTATCATCAGGGCAGACCGGTTACATCCCCCTAACAAGTAAACCTGTCATTTTTCCGCTGCAGGCATGCTGTCGGTAGCGTGAATTATCCAGGGCACGTTAAAAGAGAAACACTATCATGACGGATAAATTGACCTCCCTTCGTCAGTTCACCACTGTCGTAGCTGACACCGGAGATATCGCGGCAATGAAGCTGTACCAGCCGCAGGATGCCACAACTAACCCTTCTCTGATCCTTAACGCCGCACAGATCCCTGAGTATCGCAAACTGATCGACGAGGCTGTGACCTGGGCGAAAGCACAGAGCAATGACCGTGCGCAGCAGGTTGTGGATGCTACCGATAAACTGGCAGTGAACATCGGTCTGGAAATCCTGAAGCTGGTTCCGGGCCGTATCTCTACCGAAGTGGATGCACGTCTCTCCTACGACACCGAAGCGTCAATCGCGAAAGCAAAACGCCTGATCAAACTGTACAACGACGCGGGCATCAGCAACGACCGTATCCTGATCAAACTGGCGTCGACCTGGCAGGGCATTCGCGCTGCCGAGCAGCTGGAAAAAGAAGGCATCAACTGTAACCTGACCCTGCTGTTCTCCTTCGCGCAGGCGCGTGCATGTGCGGAAGCAGGCGTGTACCTGATTTCTCCGTTCGTGGGCCGTATTCTGGACTGGTACAAAGCCAACACCGACAAGAAAGAGTACGCGGCGTCTGAAGATCCAGGCGTGATTTCCGTGACTGAAATCTACGAATACTACAAACAGCATGGCTATGAGACCGTGGTTATGGGGGCAAGCTTCCGTAACGTGGGCGAAATCATTGAGCTGGCTGGCTGTGACCGTCTGACCATCGCCCCTGCGCTGCTGAAAGAGCTGGCAGAAAGCGAAGGTGCTATCGAGCGTAAGCTGTCTTACACCGGCGAAGTGAAGGCGCGTCCGGAGCGCATCACCGAATCTGAGTTCCTGTGGCAGCACAACCAGGATCCAATGGCTGTAGACAAACTGGCGGACGGTATCCGTAAGTTTGCTATCGACCAGGAAAAACTGGAAAAAATGATCGGCGACCTGCTGTAATCATTCTGCGTGACCGGGCTCCCGGTCACGCGTCTTCTTCTGTCCTCTGTCTGAATTTTCCCTCTGCGTGTATCATTCCCTTTAATCAGTACTTTTTGAATGGAATGAATATGAATACCTTACGCATCGGCTTAGTGTCGATTTCTGACCGCGCCTCCAGCGGCGTTTACCAGGATAAAGGCATCCCCGCTCTGGAAGAGTGGCTGGCAAGCGCGCTGACCACCCCGTTTGAGATCCAGACTCGCCTTATCCCCGACGAACAGCCGATCATTGAGCAGACCCTGTGCGAGCTGGTGGATGAGATGAGCTGTCACCTTGTGCTCACCACGGGTGGAACCGGCCCCGCGCGTCGTGATGTGACGCCGGACGCGACGCTGGCTATCGCCGATCGTGAAATGCCGGGCTTCGGCGAACAGATGCGCCAGATCAGTCTACACTTTGTCCCGACTGCAATCCTTTCCCGCCAGGTGGGGGTGATCCGCAAACAGGCGCTGATACTGAACCTGCCGGGGCAGCCAAAGTCGATCAAAGAGACGCTGGAAGGATTAAAAGCCGAGGACGGTCGCGTCATCGTGCACGGCATATTTGCAAGTGTACCGTATTGTATACAGTTGCTTGACGGGCCGTACGTGGAAACTGACGACAAAGTGGTAGCAGCATTTCGTCCTAAAAGCGCACGCCGCGAGACAATCTCCTGAAATTTACTAAAATGTGACATTAGCGCCAGCCGCAGTAGCGTGTAAATGGATTTACGATATAGTAATTTTTTCTTTACGATTGCTGTAAAAAATAATCCACAACACATGCACAATGGTTCGCTATGTCACATAACACCCGACCTCTGAATCGACAGGACTACAAAACGCTTACGCTCGCCGCCTTAGGTGGCGCGCTGGAGTTTTACGACTTCATCATCTTTGTCTTCTTCGCCGCCGTAGTGGGGGCGCTCTTCTTCCCGGCGGATATTCCAGAATGGCTGCGTCAGGTGCAAACCTTCGGCATCTTTGCTGCCGGGTATCTGGCACGTCCGCTGGGCGGCATCGTCATGGCCCACTTTGGCGATCTTGTCGGGCGTAAGAAGATGTTTACCCTGAGCATCCTGCTGATGGCGGTGCCGACGCTGGCGATCGGGCTGCTGCCCACCTATGCCTCCATGGGCATTCTCGCCCCGCTATTGCTGCTGCTGATGCGCATTCTTCAGGGCGCGGCCATCGGCGGGGAAGTGCCGGGGGCCTGGGTGTTTGTGGCGGAGCACGTTCCTGCCCGCCGCATCGGGATCGCCTGCGGAACGTTAACGGCGGGGCTGACCGTCGGGATCCTGTTGGGGTCGGTAGTGGCGACGATAGTCAACACCAGCATGACGCAGCAGGCCGTGCACGACTGGGGCTGGCGTATTCCGTTCCTGCTGGGCGGGGCGTTTGGCCTGGTGGCAATGTACCTGCGCCGCTGGCTGCAGGAGACGCCGATTTTCCTCGAAATGCAGCAGCGTAAAGCGCTGGCGCAGGAGTTGCCGGTCAAAGCCGTTGTGGTGCGTCATAAAAAAGCGGTGGTGGTGTCGATGCTGCTCACCTGGCTGCTGTCGGCGGGCATCGTGGTGGTGATTTTGATGTCGCCGGTGTGGCTGCAGAAACAGTACGGTTTCGCCCCTGCCGTGACCTTACAGGCAAACAGTATTGCGACAATCATGCTCTGCTTTGGCTGTCTGGCCGCCGGACTAGCGGCGGATCGTTTCGGTGCCAGCCTGACCTTTATTGTCGGCAGCCTGCTGCTGGCCGCGTCGAGCTGGGCGTTTTACCATCTTGCGGGCAGCCATCCTGAACAGCTGTTCCTGCTGTACGGCGTGGTCGGACTGTGCGTGGGCGTCGTGGGGGCTGTGCCTTACGTCATGGTGCGCGCCTTCCCGCCGGAGGTGCGTTTCACCGGGATATCGTTCTCTTATAACGTCGCGTATGCCATTTTCGGCGGGCTGACGCCGATAGTGGTCACGGTCATGATGGGGGTGTCGCCGATGGCGCCTGCCTGGTATGTACTCGCGCTCTCGCTGATGGGGCTGGGATTAGGCGTTTGGCTTCGTCAGGCGGGGGATTATCGTGCCCGCGAGGCGGGCACGACAGAGGGATCAGTGTTTTTCACCAATAGGTAAAATGGTGCGGTCAAACTGTTCGTTCAGCACTTCACCCATTGCCAGGTAGATAGCGCTTGCGCCGCACACCAGGCCAATCCAGCCTGCTACGTGAACGATGCCTTCGTTATCCGCCAGGTGGCCAATTGCCAGCAGGGCGAACAGCACGGTCAGGCTCATGAAGACGAACTGCAGCGCGCGGTTGCCTTTCAGGGTGCCGAAGAACATGAACAGGGTAAAGACGCCCCACAGGCCCAGATAGACGCCCAGGAAGTGGGCGTTTGCCGCGTCTGCCAGGCCCATTTTAGGCATCAGCAGGATGGCGACCAGGGTCAGCCAGAACGAGCCGTAAGAGGTGAAGGCGGTTAAGCCGAAGGTGTTGCCTTTCTTATATTCCAGCAGGCCCGCGAAGATTTGCGCGATACCGCCGTAAAAAATGCCCATCGCCAGGATTACGCCGTCCATCGGGAACATCCCGATGTTGTGCAGGTTCAGCAGAATGGTGGTCATGCCAAAACCCATCAGGCCCAGCGGAGCCGGATTAGCCAACTTAGTGTTGCCCATAAGTCCTCAAAAAAATCATCATTAAAATGGTGAAATGGTTAAACCCGCGTCAATACTCCCTGACGGGGCGCGGCATCATAATGGGCGGCATCGACGCCGTCTATGATCTCATCAGGGTGAAATTAAAATTTTTTTTATGCTTGCCCCTTGATGGATGCCGTCGCGACCCCATCTTGTAGTCAACCGCAGTGTGTGGACCTGAAAAAAATCAAATCTGGGCAGTTGAAAAAGCACGTTCTGCCCTTATTACAGGTACACAACCACATGTTGACTGAATTTTTAGTGGAGACGTTTAGATGGGTAAAATTATTGGTATCGACCTGGGTACTACCAACTCTTGTGTAGCGATTATGGACGGCACTACTGCACGCGTGCTGGAGAACGCCGAGGGCGATCGCACCACGCCTTCTATCATTGCTTATACCCAGGATGGTGAAACTCTGGTTGGTCAGCCGGCTAAACGTCAGGCAGTGACAAACCCGCAAAACACCCTGTTTGCGATCAAACGCCTGATTGGCCGCCGCTTCCAGGACGAAGAAGTTCAGCGTGACGTTTCTATCATGCCTTACAAAATCATCGCAGCAGATAACGGCGATGCGTGGCTTGATGTGAAAGGCACCAAAACGGCACCACCGCAGATCTCTGCTGAAGTGCTGAAAAAAATGAAGAAAACCGCTGAAGATTACCTGGGTGAGCCGGTAACTGAAGCTGTTATCACCGTACCTGCCTACTTCAACGATGCTCAGCGTCAGGCAACCAAAGATGCTGGCCGTATCGCAGGTCTGGAAGTAAAACGTATCATCAACGAACCAACCGCAGCGGCGCTGGCTTACGGTCTGGATAAAGAAGTCGGCAACCGTACTATCGCGGTTTACGACCTGGGTGGTGGTACCTTCGATATCTCTATTATCGAAATCGACGAAGTTGACGGCGAAAAAACCTTCGAAGTTCTGGCAACCAACGGTGATACCCACCTGGGTGGTGAAGACTTCGATACCCGTCTGATCAACTACCTCGTTGACGAGTTCAAGAAAGATCAGGGCATTGACCTGCGTAACGACCCGCTGGCGATGCAGCGCCTGAAAGAAGCCGCTGAGAAAGCGAAGATCGAACTGTCTTCTGCTCAGCAGACCGACGTGAACCTGCCGTACATCACCGCAGACGCGACCGGTCCTAAACACATGAACATCAAAGTGACCCGTGCGAAACTGGAAAGCCTGGTAGAAGACCTGGTGAACCGTTCTATCGAGCCGCTGAAAGTTGCACTGCAGGATGCTGGCCTGTCTGTATCTGACATTCAGGACGTTATCCTGGTGGGTGGTCAGACCCGTATGCCAATGGTTCAGAAGAAAGTGGCTGAATTCTTTGGTAAAGAGCCACGTAAAGACGTGAACCCGGACGAAGCGGTAGCTATCGGTGCGGCGGTTCAGGGTGGTGTATTGACCGGTGAAGTGAAAGACGTACTGCTGCTGGACGTTACCCCGCTGTCTCTGGGTATCGAAACCATGGGCGGTGTGATGACTGCGCTCATCAACAAAAACACCACCATCCCAACCAAGCACAGCCAGGTGTTCTCTACCGCTGAAGACAACCAGTCTGCGGTAACCATCCATGTGCTGCAGGGTGAGCGTAAGCGTGCGTCTGATAACAAGTCTCTGGGTCAGTTTAACCTGGATGGCATTAACCCGGCACCGCGCGGCATGCCGCAAATCGAAGTTACCTTCGACATCGATGCTGACGGTATCCTGCACGTGTCTGCGAAAGACAAAAACAGCGGTAAAGAGCAGAAGATCACCATCAAGGCATCTTCTGGCCTGAATGAAGCGGAAATCGAAAAAATGGTTCGCGATGCCGAAGCTAACGCGGAATCCGACCGTAAGTTCGAAGAGCTGGTTCAGACCCGTAACCAGGGTGACCATCTGCTGCACAGCACCCGTAAGCAGGTTGAAGAAGCGGGCGATAAACTGCCAGCGGAAGACAAAACTGCTATCGAAGCTGCACTGACCGCGCTGGAAACGTCTCTGAAAGGCGAAGACAAAGCGGATATCGAAGCGAAGATGCAGGAGCTGGCACAGGCTTCCCAGAAGCTGATGGAAATCGCTCAGCAGCAGCACGCACAGCAGCAGGCAGGCGCTGACGCTTCTGCGAACAACGCGAAAGACGACGACGTTGTCGACGCTGAGTTCGAAGAAGTTAAAGACAAAAAATAATCGCCCTGATGCAGGGTAATTAATCGGCACGGGCGTAGGAGAATTCTCCACGCCCGTGCTCGCATGTTAAGGGGCTTAAAAAAACCAATGGCAAAGCAAGACTATTACGAGATTTTAGGCGTTCCGAAAACTGCGGAAGAGCGTGAAATCAAAAAGGCGTATAAGCGCCTGGCCATGAAATTCCACCCGGACCGTAACCAGGGTGACAAAGAGGCTGAAGCAAAATTTAAAGAGATCAAAGAAGCCTACGAAGTCCTGACCGATGCACAAAAACGTGCGGCCTATGACCAGTACGGCCACGCGGCCTTTGAACAGGGCGGCATGGGCGGCGGTGGATTCGGTGGCGGCGGCTTTGGCGGCGGTGCGGATTTCAGCGACATCTTTGGCGACGTGTTCGGCGATATCTTCGGCGGCGGTCGTGGTCGTCAGCGCGCAGCGCGCGGCGCAGACCTGCGCTACAACATGGATCTCACTCTTGAAGAGGCCGTTCGTGGCGTCACGAAAGAGATCCGTATCCCGACGCTGGAAGAGTGTGACGTTTGCCACGGCAGCGGCGCGAAAGCGGGTACCCAGCCACAGACCTGTCCAACCTGTCATGGCTCCGGCCAGGTACAGATGCGCCAGGGCTTCTTCGCGGTACAGCAGGCCTGTCCGCACTGTCACGGTCGCGGTACGCTGATTAAAGATCCGTGCACCAAGTGTCACGGCCACGGTCGCGTTGAGAAAACCAAAACCCTGTCCGTTAAGATCCCGGCTGGCGTTGATACGGGCGACCGCATCCGTCTGGCGGGTGAGGGCGAAGCAGGCGAGCACGGCGCGCCGGCAGGCGATCTGTACGTTCAGGTTCAGGTGAAGCAGCACGCCATCTTCGAGCGTGAAGGCAATAACCTGTACTGTGAAGTGCCGATCAACTTCGCGATGGCGGCTCTCGGCGGTGAAATCGAAGTGCCGACGCTGGATGGTCGCGTCAATCTGAAAATCCCTGGTGAAACCCAGACCGGCAAGCTGTTCCGCATGCGCGGCAAAGGCGTGAAATCCGTTCGCGGTGGTGCGCAGGGCGACCTTCTGTGCCGCGTCGTCGTGGAAACGCCGGTTGGCCTGAACGACAAGCAGAAACAGCTGTTGAAAGAGCTTCAGGAGAGCTTTGGCGGCCCAACGGGTGAGAAAAACAGCCCGCGCTCCAAAAGCTTCTTTGATGGCGTCAAAAAATTCTTCGATGATTTGACCCGCTAATTCGTCAGCTGTGTCTAACTTCAAAAAGCCCGGAAGCGATTCCGGGCTTTTTTTTGCAGTTATAGATCGGTAAAACTGAGTCTATACCCAATATTAATCTGTTTTTGCCGAGCTATTTGGCTTGGTATTATGGTTTTATCGAGGTATCGTTGTAAAAGAGAGAATATAAATGAAATTACTACACCGTTTCTTTAGCAGTGAGGCGTCCGGTGGTGTGATCCTGATTATTGCCGCGGCCGCCGCGATGGTGCTGGCTAACCTGGGCATGACCCGCGATCTCTATCACGCATTTCTGGAAACGCCCGTCGAGCTGAAGGTCGGAGCGCTGGAAATTAACAAGAACATGCTGCTGTGGATCAATGATGCGCTAATGGCGGTGTTCTTCCTGCTCGTTGGTCTTGAGGTTAAGCGCGAGCTGGTGCTAGGTTCGCTAGCCAGCCGCCAGCGCGCGGCGTTCCCGGTTATTGCCGCGCTCGGGGGGATGGTCGTTCCAGCGCTGCTCTTCCTCGCATTTACCTGGCAGGATCCTGTCGCGCGTGACGGCTGGGCTATCCCGGCCGCAACGGATATCGCCTTTGCGCTCGGTGTCTTAGCTCTGCTCGGCAGCCGCGTGCCGGTTGCGCTGAAAATCTTCCTGATGGCGCTGGCGATCATTGATGACCTGGGCGCCATTGTGATTATCGCGCTGTTCTACACCAGCGATCTGTCGATCCTGTCCCTGAGCGTAGCCGCAGGGGCGATTGCGGTGTTGGCGGTGCTGAACATCTTCAACGTTCGCCGCATCGGTATCTATATCCTGGTGGGGATGGTGCTGTGGACGGCGGTGCTGAAATCCGGCGTGCACGCCACGCTGGCCGGCGTGATTGTGGGCTTCTTCGTGCCGCTTAAGCCGCAGGACGGTAAGTCACCCGCTAAACAGCTGGAACACGTGCTGCACCCGTGGGTCGCCTTTATGATCCTGCCGCTGTTTGCGTTTGCCAACGCGGGCGTTTCCCTGCAGGGCGTTACGCTGGACGGGCTGACGTCTGTCCTGCCGCTGGGCATTATTGCCGGGCTGTTTATCGGTAAGCCGCTGGGGATCAGCCTCTTCTGCTGGCTGGCGCTGAAGATGAAGCTGGCATCGTTGCCGAACGGTACAACCTTTAGTCAGATCATGGCTGTCGGCATACTGTGCGGTATTGGATTCACCATGTCGATCTTTATCTCGACGCTGGCGTTTGGTGCAAACGCGCCAGAGCTCATCGTCTGGGCGAAGCTCGGCATTCTCATCGGGTCATTACTGGCGGCAGTGATTGGGTATACTTTGTTGAAGGTGAAGTTGTCCGGACAGGCCGTCCAGGCATAACGGAACACCGGGGGAAGGTCACTCTTCTCCCGATACACACTCAGGGAGCGAAGACGCGATGCCTCATTTGAATTACAACCATCTTTACTACTTCTGGCACGTTTACAAACAGGGCTCGGTCGTGGGGGCGGCAGAGGCGCTTTACCTGACGCCGCAAACCATCACCGGGCAAATCAAAGCCCTTGAAGAACGGCTGCAGGGTAAGCTCTTCAAGCGCAAGGGCCGTGGGATTGAGCCCAGCGAACTGGGTGAACTGGTTTTCCGCTATGCGGACAAAATGTTTACCCTGAGCCAGGAGATGCTGGATATCGTCAACTACCGCAAAGAGTCGAACCTGCTCTTTGATGTGGGGGTGGCGGATGCACTATCCAAACGGCTGGTAAGCGGCGTGCTGGATGCCGCTGTGGTAGAGGATGAACAAATCCATCTGCGCTGCTTTGAATCCACACACGAGATGCTGCTGGAGCAGCTGAGCCAGCACAAGCTGGACATGATTATCTCGGATTGCCCCATCGACTCCACGCAGCAGGAGGGGCTGTTCTCGGTGAAAATTGGCGAATGCGGCGTCAGCTTCTGGTGCATCAATCCACCGCCGGAGAAACCTTTCCCGGCCTGTCTGGAAGAGCGTCGCCTGCTGGTGCCGGGAAGGCGTTCCATGCTGGGACGCAAGCTGCTGAACTGGTTTAATTCGCAGGGGCTGAACGTGGAGATCCTCGGCGAGTTTGACGATGCGGCGCTGATGAAAGCCTTTGGCGAAGCGCATAATGCGATCTTCGTGGCGCCAACGCTCTACGCGCACGATCTCTATTCAGACGATAAGATTACGGAGATTGGCAGAGTAGATAACGTGATGGAGGAGTACCATGCCATATTCGCCGAAAGGATGATTCAACACCCGGCGGTGCAGCGAATCTGCAACCGTGATTACTCGGCGCTGTTTACGCCACCGGCATTCTGAAGACATAAAAAAACCCGCGTTAAGCGGGTTCTTTAAACAAGCAACAACAAGTAGCGATTAAGCCAGTTTGTTGATCTGCGCGGTCAGGTTTGCTTTATGACGCGCTGCTTTGTTTTTGTGGATCAGACCTTTAGCAGCCTGACGATCCACGATTGGTTGCATTTCGTTAAATGCGTTCTGCGCTGCAGCTTTGTCGCCAGCTTCGATTGCTGCGTATACTTTCTTGATGAAAGTACGCATCATAGAGCGACGGCTTGCGTTGTGCTTACGAGCCTTTTCAGACTGAACGGCACGTTTCTTAGCTGATTTGATATTAGCCAAGTCCAACTCCCAAATATGTTCTATGTGGACAATTCAAAGGCCGAGGAATATGCCCTCTTTGCCTTCTTTTGTCAATGGATTTGTGCAAATAAGCGCCGTTAATTAGCGACGCTACGTTACGTAGTGATGGCGCAGGATTCTACCAGCTTGTCTTTCGTGAATACAGCCTTTCGGCGTAAAAATCGCAGTTCACAGGCAGATTTTTTCGCTGTGAAAGGTCAGCCTGATGAAATCATTACGGCTTTCTGTTTTGCGCGAACAATCGCCGGTTAACCTTAACCGCTGTACAAGGTATACTTTGGCGATTTTCACTGTTTTGAGCCAGACATGAAGCTGATACGCGGCATACATAATCTCAGCAGAGCGCCACACGGGTGCGTGCTGACCATTGGTAATTTCGACGGCGTGCATCGTGGTCATCAGGCGCTGTTGCAGGGATTGCGTAAAGAAGGGGAGGCCCGTGGCCTGCCCGTTGTGGTGATGATTTTCGAGCCACAGCCGCTGGAGCTGTTCGCGGGCGATAAATCTCCCGCTCGGCTCACTCGCCTGCGCGAAAAGTTGCGCTACCTGGCGGAGTCCGGCGTGGACTACGTATTGTGTGTGCGTTTCGATCGCCGCTTTGCCGCACTGACAGCACAAAATTTTGTCAGCGACCTGCTGGTTAAGCGTCTTGGCGTTCAGTTTCTCGCCGTGGGGGATGATTTCCGCTTTGGCGCTGGTCGTCAGGGCGATTTCTTGCTATTACAGAAGGCTGGTCTGGAGTACGGTTTTGACGTCACCAGCGCGATGACCTTCTGTGAAGGCGGCGTGCGCGTCAGCAGCACGGCGGTGCGGCAGGCGCTGGCTAATGATGAACTGGAGACGGCAGAAAATTTGCTGGGCCATCCGTTCACCATCTCTGGCCGCGTGGTTCATGGCGATGCGCTGGGCCGCACGATTGGTTTCCCGACGGCGAATATACCGCTGCGTCGTCAGGTTTCCCCGGTTAAAGGGGTCTATGCGGTGGAAGTGGCAGGACTGGGCGATAAGTCGTTTTACGGCGTTGCCAACATTGGCACGCGTCCTACCGTTGCCGGTGTGCGTCAACAGCTAGAAGTGCACCTGCTGGACGTTGTAATGGACCTTTATGGTCGCCATATAGATGTAATACTGCGTAAAAAAATACGCAACGAGCAGCGATTTGCTTCGCTGGATGAACTTAAGGCGCAAATCGCGCGAGATGAATTAACGGCCCGCGAGTTTTTTGGGCTTTAGAACCGGCTTAACTGCCTACGTGATAAATACGGAACCGAGAATCTGATGAGTGACTATAAATCAACCCTGAATTTGCCGGAAACAGGGTTCCCGATGCGCGGCGATCTCGCCAAGCGTGAACCGGGAATGCTGGCGCGTTGGACCGATGATGACCTGTACGGCATCATTCGTGCAGCCAAAAAAGGCAAAAAAACCTTCATTCTGCATGATGGCCCTCCATATGCGAATGGCAGCATTCATATTGGTCACTCAGTAAACAAGATTCTGAAAGATATTATCGTGAAGTCCAAAGGACTCGCAGGATTTGACTCGCCTTACGTTCCGGGCTGGGACTGCCACGGTCTGCCGATCGAGCTGAAAGTGGAGCAAGAGTTTGGCAAGCCAGGTGAGAAGTTCACCGCTGCAGAGTTCCGCGCGAAGTGCCGCGAATACGCGGCCACCCAGGTTGAAGGCCAGCGTGCTGACTTTATCCGTCTGGGCGTGCTGGGCGACTGGTCGCACCCGTACCTGACCATGGACTTCAAAACCGAAGCCAATATCATCCGTGCGCTGGGCAAAATCATCGGTAACGGCCACCTGCACAAAGGCGCTAAGCCGGTGCACTGGTGCGTGGACTGCCGTTCTGCGCTGGCAGAAGCGGAAGTGGAATATTACGACAAAACTTCACCTTCAATCGACGTGGCCTTCGAAGCGGTCGATCAGGATGCCATTAAAGGTAAATTCGGTCTGCCTGGCGTTAGCGGCCCGATCTCTCTGGTGATCTGGACCACTACCCCGTGGACGCTGCCAGCCAACCGTGCAATCTCTCTCTCCGGCGAGTTCGAATATGCGCTGGTGCAGATTGATGGCCGCGCGGTTATCCTGGCGAAAGATCTGGTTGAAAGCGTGCTGAAACGCGCGAATATCACCGACTACACCGTGCTGGGCACCGTAAAAGGCGACGCGCTGGAGCTGATGCGCTTCAAACACCCGTTCCTGGACTTTGACGTTCCGGCGATCCTGGGCGACCACGTCACGCTGGACGCGGGTACCGGTGCGGTACATACCGCCGGTGGCCACGGTCCTGACGACTACAACATCAGCCTTAAATACGGCCTGGAAATTGCCAACCCGGTAGGCCCGGACGGGTCTTACCTGCCTGGCACCTATCCGGCGCTGGATGGTATCAACGTCTTCAAAGCCAACGACATCATCGTTGACATGCTGCGCACCAGCGGCGCGCTGCTGCACGTTGAGAAAATGCAGCACAGCTATCCGTGCTGCTGGCGCCACAAGACGCCGATCATCTTCCGTGCGACCCCGCAGTGGTTCGTCAGCATGGATCAAAAAGGCCTGCGCGAGCAGTCACTGAAAGAGATCAAAGGCGTGCAGTGGATCCCGGACTGGGGCCAGGCGCGTATCGAATCCATGGTGGCTAACCGTCCTGACTGGTGTATCTCTCGTCAGCGTACCTGGGGCGTGCCGATGTCGCTGTTCGTGCATAAAGAGACGCATGAGCTGCACCCGAACACCCTGGAACTGATGGAAGAAGTGGCGAAGCGCGTCGAAGTTGACGGCATTCAGGCGTGGTGGGATCTCGACGCCCGTGACATCCTGGGCGCGGACGCGGACAACTATGAGAAAGTGCCAGACACCCTGGACGTGTGGTTCGACTCCGGATCTACTCACGCCTCCGTAGTTGACGTGCGTCCGGAGTTTGCCGGTCACGCTGCCGACATGTATCTGGAAGGTTCCGACCAACACCGCGGCTGGTTCATGTCATCCCTGATGATCTCCACCGCGATGAAAGGTAAAGCGCCTTACCGTCAGGTACTGACCCACGGCTTCACCGTGGATGGTCAGGGCCGTAAGATGTCTAAATCTATCGGCAACACCGTTTCGCCGCAGGACGTGATGAACAAGCTGGGCGCGGACATCCTGCGTCTGTGGGTAGCCTCAACCGACTACACTGGCGAAATGGCGGTGTCTGACGAGATCCTGAAGCGTGCTGCCGACAGCTATCGTCGTATCCGTAACACCGCGCGCTTCCTGCTGGCGAACCTGAACGGGTTCGATCCAGTGAAAGACATGGTGAAACCGGAAGAGATGGTCGTGCTGGACCGCTGGGCGGTAGGCTGCGCGAAAGCGGCGCAGGAAGATATCCTGAAAGCCTATGAGTCTTACGACTTCCACGAAGTGGTGCAGCGCCTGATGCGCTTCTGCTCCATCGAGATGGGCTCGTTCTACCTCGACATCATCAAAGACCGCCAGTACACCGCGAAGGCGGACAGCGTGGCGCGCCGTAGCTGCCAGTCCGCGCTGTTCCACATCGCAGAAGCGCTGGTACGCTGGATGGCACCGATCATGTCCTTCACCGCGGATGAAATCTGGGGCTATCTGCCGGGCGACCGTGAGAAGTATGTCTTCACCGGCGAGTGGTATGAAGGTCTGTTCGATCTCTCCAGCACCGAAGCAATGAACGATGCCTTCTGGGACGAGCTGCTGAAAGTGCGTGGCGAAGTGAACAAGGTTATCGAGCAGGCGCGTGCGGATAAGAAAGTCGGTGGCTCTCTGGAAGCGGCAGTGACCCTGTACGCCGAACCGGAGCTGGCGGCGAAGCTGACCGCGCTGGGCGATGAATTGCGATTTGTCCTGTTGACCTCCGGAGCAAAAGTTGCGGATTATGCCGAGGCTTCTGCTGATGCTCAGCAGAGCGAGTTGCTCAAAGGCCTGAAAGTCGCACTGAGCAAAGCCGAAGGTGAGAAGTGCCCGCGCTGCTGGCATTACACTACCGATATCGGCCAGGTGGCGGAACACGCAGACATCTGCGGACGCTGTGTAAGCAACGTCGCCGGTGACGGCGAAAAACGTAAGTTTGCCTGATGAGTAAAACTCTCTGTTCAACAGGACTGCGCTGGCTGTGGCTGGTTGTGGTGGTGCTGATTATCGATCTGGGCAGCAAGTTCCTGATCCTCCAGAATTTCGCTCTGGGGGAGACGGTTTCGCTGTTCCCGTCGCTTAACCTGCACTATGCGCGCAACTACGGCGCGGCGTTTAGCTTCCTTGCCGACAGCGGTGGCTGGCAGCGCTGGTTCTTCGCGGGTATCGCTCTCGGTATCTGCGTGGTACTGGCTGTGCTGATGTACCGCTCGAAGGCCACGCAAAAGCTGAATAACATCGCCTACGCGCTGATCATTGGCGGCGCGCTGGGCAACCTGTTTGACCGCTTGTGGCACGGCTTTGTGGTCGATATGATCGACTTCTACGTCGGCGACTGGCACTTCGCGACCTTTAACCTCGCCGACACCGCCATTTGCATCGGTGCGGCGTTAATCGTGCTGGAAGGCTTCTTGCCTAAACCCGCAGCGAAAGAGCAGGCGTAATTGTCAATGCCGGGTGATGCGCTGCGCCACCCGGCACAACATTAAAGAGCAATGTGTATGTCTAAATCCGTACAGAGCAACAGCGCGGTTCTCGTTCACTTCACGCTGAAGCTGGATGACGGCTCCACGGCTGAATCCACCCGCAATAACGGCAAACCTGCCCTGTTTCGTCTCGGCGATACCTCCCTGTCTGAAGGTCTTGAGCAGCAGCTCCTGGGCCTGAAAGAGGGTGAGAAAAAAGCGTTCTCGCTGGAGCCGGATGCCGCGTTTGGCGTGCCAAGCCCGGACCTGATTCAGTATTTCTCGCGCCGCGAGTTTATGGACGCGGGCGAACCGGAAATCGGGGCGATTATGCTCTTTACCGCTATGGACGGCAGCGAAATGCCTGGCGTGATCCGCGAGATTAACGGCGACTCTATCACCGTTGACTTCAACCATCCGCTTGCCGGGCGTACCGTTCATTTTGATGTTGAAGTGCTGGAGATCGATCCGGCACTGGAGGCCTGAAATGCAGATCCTGTTGGCTAACCCGCGCGGCTTCTGCGCCGGTGTAGACCGCGCTATCAGCATTGTTGAAAACGCGCTGGAGATTTACGGCGCGCCGATTTACGTGCGTCACGAAGTGGTGCATAACCGCTACGTGGTCGACAGCCTGCGCGAGCGCGGTGCTATTTTCATCGAGCAGATCAGCGAAGTGCCGGACGGTGCGATCCTGATCTTCTCTGCGCACGGCGTCTCTCAGGCGGTCCGTAACGAAGCGAAAAGCCGCGATCTGACCGTATTCGATGCCACCTGTCCATTAGTGACAAAAGTGCATATGGAAGTGGCGCGCGCCAGCCGTCGCGGTGAAGAGTCGATTCTGATTGGCCACGCCGGTCACCCGGAAGTTGAAGGCACCATGGGCCAGTACAGCAACCCGGAAGGGGGAATGTACCTGGTGGAGTCGCCGGAAGATGTCCTGACGCTGAACGTGAAAAACGAAGCGCGTCTGTCGTTTATGACCCAGACCACGCTCTCCGTAGACGACACCTCAGACGTGATTGACGCCCTGCGCCAGCGCTTCCCGAAAATCGTCGGGCCGCGTAAGGATGATATCTGCTACGCCACCACTAACCGTCAGGAAGCGGTGCGCGCGCTGGCTGAACAGGCGGACGTGGTGCTGGTTGTCGGCTCTAAAAACTCCTCTAACTCCAACCGTCTGGCCGAACTGGCGCAGCGTATGGGGAAAGCGGCGTTTTTAATCGACGACGCGACGGACATCCAGGAAGCGTGGGTGAAAAATGCGGCCTGCGTTGGCGTTACCGCAGGCGCTTCCGCGCCGGATATCCTGGTGCAGAACGTGATTGCTCGTCTGCAGGAGCTGGGCGGGGGCGAAGCGGTTCCGCTGGAAGGACGCGAAGAGAATATCGTCTTCGAAGTGCCGAAAGAGCTGCGTATCGACGCCCGCGAAGTGGAATAATTTCTTTTCTGATGAAAGGCCAGCACCTCCTGTGCTGGCCTTTTTTTTGCTCCGGACTTTATCGTGACGACAAAATCATGTCTTTTACTGATATCTGAGTCGGTTTCACGTTAAATTCTAATTATTGGTGTTTTCAGTTGGCAGCCTTTACGAAGGCTGGTTAATCTGAAAACGGTTTACATCATTTTAACGTAAGAGAATAACTATGCATGATGCACAGATCCGTGTCGCCATTGCGGGCGCGGGTGGACGTATGGGTCGCCAGCTGATTCAGGCGGCAATACAAATGGATGGCGTGGCACTCGGCGCGGCGCTGGAGCGTGAAGGTTCATCCCTGCTGGGATCCGATGCGGGTGAACTGGCCGGCGCGGGCAAGACAGGTGTTACCGTTCAGAGCAGCCTTGATGCGGTGAAAGATGACTTTGACGTGTTCATCGACTTTACCCGTCCCGAAGGCACCCTGACTCACCTGGCGTTTTGCCGCCAGCACGGTAAAGGGATGGTGATTGGCACCACCGGCTTCGATGATGCGGGTAAACAGGCCATTCAGGATGCAGCCACCGACATTGCGATTGTCTTTGCCGCGAACTTTAGCGTAGGCGTTAACGTCATGCTGAAGCTGCTGGAAAAAGCGGCGAAGGTGATGGGCGACTACACCGACATTGAGATTATTGAAGCGCACCACCGCCATAAAGTTGATGCTCCATCAGGCACGGCGCTGGCGATGGGCGAAGCGATTGCTTATGCAATGGATAAAGATTTAAAAGACATCGCAGTCTATTCCCGTGAAGGGTATACCGGAGAACGCGTGCCGGGCACCATTGGTTTCGCAACCGTCCGGGCGGGCGATATCGTCGGCGAACACACGGCGATGTTCGCCGATATTGGCGAACGTGTTGAGATTACGCACAAAGCGTCAAGCCGCATGACGTTCGCCAATGGCGCAGTACGCTCCGCATTGTGGCTGAAATCGAAAGAAAAGGGTCTTTTTGATATGCGAGATGTGCTGGATCTCAACAATTTGTAAGCTTTATTACCCATCGTGATGTGGTTATTGCAGTCGTAATATATTGATTGCATAGGGCAATAATTTATTGCCCTCTTATTTTAATTGTTTTAGATGGATTTTGATTGTTAGTGGTCATAAATCTGAGTTTTATGCCATTGTTATGTGAATTGAATGTAAATTTTGACCATTTGGTCCACTTTTTGTCGCTCGTATCTCTTAAATTCCATAAAACCTACCGCGCAAGCGTTTTCCAGGATGATTTAGCTGATCTTTTTGCCCGTTAAATCCTATTCAAGCTGCCAGTCCTGCAAAAGAATAAACAAAATATCCGTTTTAAGTTGACTTTTACCCACCAAATCTCCAGAATGCCGCCGTTTGCCAAAAATCCGCTGGCAACACATTTGCATTGATCTATGACATAGTCATGAATTAATATGCAAATAAAGTGAGTGAATATTCTCTGGAGGGTGTTTTGATTAAGTCAGCGCTATTGGTTCTGGAAGACGGAACCCAGTTTATCGGTCGGGCCATAGGGGCAACGGGTTCGGCGGTTGGGGAAGTCGTTTTCAATACTTCAATGACCGGTTATCAAGAAATCCTCACTGATCCTTCCTATTCTCGCCAAATCGTTACTCTTACTTATCCTCATATCGGCAATGTCGGCACCAATGCGGCTGACGAAGAATCCTCTCAGGTACATGCGCAAGGCCTGGTCATTCGCGACCTGCCGCTGATTGCCAGCAACTTCCGCAACACTGAAGACCTCTCTTCTTACCTGAAGCGCCATAACATCGTGGCGATTGCCGATATCGATACCCGTAAGCTGACGCGTCTGCTGCGCGAGAAGGGTGCACAGAACGGCTGCATCATCGCGGGTGATAACCTCGATGCGGCCCTGGCGCTGGAAAAAGCGAAAGCCTTCCCAGGCCTGAACGGCATGGACCTGGCGAAAGAAGTGACTACCGCCGAAGCCTACAGCTGGACGCAGGGGAGCTGGACGCTGGAAGGCGACCTGCCGGAAGCGAAAAAAGAGAGCGAACTGCCGTTCCACGTGGTGGCCTATGATTTTGGTGCCAAGCGCAACATCCTGCGCATGCTGGTTGACCGCGGCTGCCGCCTGACGGTGGTACCGGCGAAAACCTCCGCTGAAGAGGTGCTTAAGATGAACCCGGACGGCATCTTCCTCTCTAACGGCCCAGGCGACCCGGCACCGTGCGATTACGCTATCGACGCCATCAAGTCCTTCCTGGAAACCGACATCCCGGTATTCGGCATCTGCCTCGGCCATCAGCTGCTGGCGCTGGCGAGCGGTGCGAACACCGTCAAGATGAAGTTCGGCCACCACGGTGGTAACCACCCGGTGAAAGACATTGATAACAATACGGTGATGATTACCGCGCAGAACCACGGTTTCGCCGTCGATGAAGCCTCTATGCCGGCTAACCTGCGCGTGACGCACAAATCACTGTTCGATGGCACCCTGCAGGGTATCCACCGTACTGATAAGCCAGCGTTCAGCTTCCAGGGCCACCCGGAAGCCAGCCCGGGCCCGCACGACGCCGCGCCGCTGTTCGATCACTTCATCGAACTTATCGAGCAATACCGTAAGACCGCTAAATAATCAGGAGCCGAGAAGACCATGCCAAAACGTACAGACATAAAAAGCATCCTGATCCTTGGCGCTGGCCCGATCGTCATCGGCCAGGCTTGCGAATTCGACTACTCCGGCGCGCAGGCGTGTAAAGCGCTGCGCGAAGAGGGTTACCGCGTCATCCTGGTTAACTCTAACCCGGCGACCATCATGACCGACCCGGAAATGGCGGATGCCACCTACATCGAGCCGATTCACTGGGAAGTGGTACGTAAAATCATCGAAAAAGAGCGCCCGGACGCGGTGCTGCCAACCATGGGCGGCCAGACGGCGCTGAACTGCGCGCTGGAGCTGGAGCGTCAGGGCGTGCTGGCTGAATTTGGCGTCACCATGATTGGTGCCACCGCCGACGCGATTGATAAAGCAGAAGACCGTCGCCGCTTTGACGTGGCGATGAAGAAAATCGGCCTCGACACCGCGCGCTCCGGTATTGCGCATAACATGGAAGAGGCGCTGGCCGTTGCGGCAGAAGTGGGCTATCCGTGCATCATCCGTCCATCATTCACCATGGGCGGCACCGGTGGCGGTATCGCCTACAACCGCGAAGAGTTCGAAGAGATTTGCGAGCGCGGTCTGGATCTCTCCCCAACCAAAGAGCTGCTGATTGATGAATCGCTGATTGGCTGGAAAGAGTACGAGATGGAAGTGGTGCGTGATAAAAACGACAACTGCATCATCGTCTGCTCCATCGAAAATTTCGATGCGATGGGTATCCACACCGGCGACTCCATCACCGTTGCGCCAGCCCAGACGCTGACCGACAAAGAGTATCAAATCATGCGTAACGCCTCGATGGCGGTACTGCGTGAAATCGGCGTGGAAACCGGCGGCTCTAACGTGCAGTTCTCCGTTAACCCGAAAACCGGCCGTCTGATTGTTATCGAAATGAACCCGCGCGTGTCCCGCTCCTCCGCGCTGGCCTCCAAAGCCACCGGCTTCCCGATTGCGAAAGTGGCGGCGAAGCTGGCGGTGGGTTATACCCTCGACGAGCTGATGAACGACATCACTGGTGGCCGCACGCCTGCGTCCTTCGAGCCGTCCATCGACTACGTTGTGACTAAAATTCCTCGCTTTAACTTCGAGAAATTCGCGGGCGCGAACGACCGTCTGACGACCCAGATGAAATCTGTGGGTGAAGTGATGGCGATTGGCCGCACGCAGCAGGAATCCCTGCAAAAAGCGCTGCGCGGTCTGGAAGTGGGCGCCACCGGCTTTGACCCGAAAGTGAGCCTGGACGATCCGGAAGCGCTGACCAAAATCCGCCGCGAGCTGAAAGACGCGGGCGCAGAGCGTATCTGGTACATCGCCGATGCCTTCCGCGCGGGCCTGTCCGTCGACGGCGTATTTAACCTGACCAACATCGACCGCTGGTTCCTGGTGCAGATTGAAGAGCTGGTGCGTCTGGAAGAGAAAGTGGCGGAGCTGGGCATCAACGGCCTGGACGCAGATTTCCTGCGCATGCTGAAGCGTAAAGGCTTCGCCGATGCGCGTCTGGCTAAGCTGGCGGGCGTGCGCGAAGCGGAAATCCGCAAGCTGCGCGACCAGTATGACCTGCACCCGGTTTACAAGCGCGTGGACACCTGCGCGGCCGAGTTCTCGACCGATACCGCGTACATGTACTCCACCTATGAAGACGAGTGCGAAGCGAATCCGTCCGTCGACCGCGACAAGATTATGGTGCTGGGCGGCGGTCCAAACCGTATCGGCCAGGGCATTGAGTTCGACTACTGCTGCGTACACGCCTCGCTGGCGCTGCGCGAAGACGGTTACGAGACCATCATGGTCAACTGTAACCCGGAAACCGTGTCGACCGACTACGACACCTCCGATCGCCTCTACTTCGAGCCGGTTACCCTGGAAGACGTGCTGGAAATCGTGCGCATCGAGAAGCCAAAAGGCGTTATCGTGCAGTACGGCGGTCAGACCCCGCTGAAGCTGGCGCGCGCGCTGGAAGCGGCAGGCGTACCGGTTATCGGTACCAGCCCGGACGCGATTGACCGCGCGGAAGATCGTGAGCGTTTCCAGCAGGCGGTTGACCGTCTGAAGCTGAAGCAGCCGGCGAACGCCACCGTGACGGCCATTGAAATGGCCGTTGAGAAGGCGAAAGAGATTGGCTACCCGCTGGTGGTGCGCCCGTCCTACGTGCTGGGCGGCCGCGCGATGGAAATCGTCTACGACGAAGCCGACCTGCGTCGCTACTTCCAGACGGCGGTGAGCGTTTCCAACGATGCGCCAGTACTGCTTGACCGCTTCCTCGACGACGCGGTTGAGGTGGATGTTGACGCCATCTGCGACGGCGAAATGGTGCTGATTGGCGGCATCATGGAGCACATCGAGCAGGCGGGCGTGCACTCCGGCGACTCCGCCTGTTCTCTGCCGGCCTACACGCTGAGCCAGGAAATTCAGGACGTGATGCGCCAGCAGGTGCAGAAGCTGGCCTTTGAGCTGCAGGTTCGTGGCCTGATGAACGTTCAGTTCGCGGTGAAAGACAACGAAGTTTATCTGATTGAAGTCAACCCGCGTGCGGCGCGTACCGTACCGTTCGTCTCTAAAGCGACCGGTATTCCGCTGGCGAAAGTGGCGGCGCGCGTGATGGCTGGCCAGACGCTGGCGCAGCAGGGCGTAACCAAAGAGATCATCCCGCCGTATTACTCGGTGAAAGAGGTGGTGCTGCCGTTCAACAAATTCCCGGGCGTTGACCCGCTGTTAGGGCCAGAGATGCGCTCGACCGGGGAAGTAATGGGCGTGGGCCGCACCTTCGCAGAAGCGTTTGCCAAGGCGCAGCTGGGCAGCAGCTCTACCATGAGAAAATCGGGCCGTGCGCTGCTCTCCGTTCGCGAAGGCGATAAAGAGCGCGTGGTTGACCTGGCCGCCAAGCTGCTGAAACAGGGCTTCGAGCTGGACGCAACCCACGGTACGGCGATTGTGCTGGGTGAAGCCGGTATTAACCCGCGTCTGGTGAACAAAGTGCATGAAGGTCGTCCGCACATTCAGGATCGTATCAAGAATGGCGAATATACCTACATCATCAACACCACCGCAGGACGCCAGGCGATTGAAGACTCCAAGCTGATTCGCCGCAGCGCGCTGCAATACAAAGTGCACTACGACACCACACTGAACGGCGGTTTCGCAACAGCGATGGCGCTGAATGCGGATGCTACCGAAAAGGTGATTTCGGTGCAGGAAATGCACGCGCAGATTAGCAAGTAACCCCCATTGCCCGGTACCGTTCGGTTACCGGGCAATTTTCCCATCTTAAGAACCTTCTGGTTTTTCATCCGCTTTCAGTCAGTTAGCCTAAAATAGTTAGGTCGATAACGAAAATTCAACTGAGAGCAGGGGAAAACACCATGCAAAATAAATTACTGATCGCTTCCGTTCTGGCTGCCACCGCAATGTTTACCGTCGCGGGCTGTTCGTCCAATCAGGCCGTAAAAACCACCGATGGCAAAACGATTGTCACCGACGGGAAACCGCAGGTGGATGACGATACCGGCCTGGTGTCGTACAAAAACGCCGAAACCGGTCAAACTGAACAGATTAATCGCGACCAGGTGAAATCCATGGGCGAGCTGGATAACTAATTCAGAATTCTGACGTAAGCCCGTCAATAATATTCACTATTAGCCTGTTGAATTACTGACTACACTCTTTTGTTAAAAGAAGGCAGTAAAACAACAGGCTACTCAATGATTCTGATAATTTATGCGCACCCTTATCCGCAGCACTCGCATGCGAATAAGCGGATGCTTGAGCAGGCAAGGACGCTCGAAAACGTAGAGATACGTTCCCTCTATCAACTCTATCCCGATTTTAATATTGATATCGCCGCTGAACAGGAGGCGCTCTCCCGTGCCGATCTGATCGTCTGGCAGCACCCGATGCAGTGGTACAGCACGCCGCCGCTCCTGAAGCTGTGGATTGATAAAGTCTTCTCCCACGGCTGGGCTTACGGCCACAACGGCAATGCGCTAAAAGGCAAAAGCCTGATGTGGGCGGTTACCACCGGCGGTGGGGAAAGCCACTTTGATATTGGTACCTTCCCGGGGTTTGACGTCCTGGCGCAGCCGCTGCAGGCTACGGCGCTTTACTGCGGGCTGAACTGGCTCCCGCCTTTTGCGATGCATTGCACCTTTGTTTGCGACGATGAAACGCTGCAGGCGCAGGCTCGCCATTATAAACAACGCTTACTCGAGTGGCAGGAGACGCACCATGGATAGCCATACGCTGATACAGGCGCTGATTTATCTCGGCGCGGCGGCGCTGATTGTGCCGGTGGCGGTACGTCTGGGGCTGGGGTCGGTTCTCGGCTACCTGATTGCGGGCTGCGTCATTGGGCCCTGGGGCTTTCGACTGGTAACGGATGCGGAGGCGATCCTCCATTTCGCTGAAATTGGCGTCGTGCTGATGCTGTTTGTGATTGGTCTGGAGCTGGATCCGCAGAGGTTATGGAAACTTCGCGCCTCGGTATTTGGCGGAGGCGCGCTGCAGATGGTGGCCTGCGGCCTGCTGCTCGGTGGGTTCTGCATCCTGTTGGGCATGGACTGGAAAGTGGCGGAGCTTATCGGCATGACGCTGGCGCTCTCCTCGACGGCCATCGCCATGCAGGCGATGAACGAGCGAAATCTGACGGTCTCGCAGATGGGACGCAGCGCGTTCTCGGTGCTGCTGTTCCAGGATATCGCAGCTATTCCACTGGTGGCGATGATCCCGCTGCTGGCGGCAAGCGGCTCGTCCACGACGCTGGGGGCGTTTGCGCTGTCGGCATTAAAAGTCGTGGGGGCGCTGGCGCTGGTGGTCCTGCTTGGCCGCTACGTGACCCGCCCGTTACTGCGGTTTGTTGCCCGTTCAGGCCTGCGCGAAGTGTTCAGCGCCGTGGCGCTGTTCCTGGTGTTTGGCTTTGGTTTGCTGCTGGAGGAAGCCGGGCTGTCGATGGCGATGGGGGCGTTCCTCGCAGGCGTTCTGCTGGCGAGCTCTGAATATCGTCACGCGCTGGAAAGCGATATCGAGCCGTTCAAAGGGCTGCTGCTGGGGCTGTTTTTCATCGGCGTGGGGATGTCCGTAGACTTCGGCACGCTGGTCACGCACCCGCTGCGGATCGTCATCCTGCTCGTCGGTTTCCTGGTGATTAAAATGGCGGTGCTGTGGCTGATTGCGCGTCCATTGAAGGTGCCGAACAAGCAGCGCCGCTGGTTTGCCGTACTGCTGGGTCAGGGGAGCGAATTTGCATTCGTGGTCTTTGGTGCCGCGCAGATGGCAAACGTGCTCGATCCCGAGTGGGCGAAAGCGCTGACGCTGGCGGTCGCGCTGTCGATGGCGGCAACGCCTGTTCTACTGGTGGTGCTGACGCGTCTGGAAAAATCAGGCAGCGAGCAGGAGCGCGAAGCCGACGAGATCGATGAGGAGCAGCCGCGCGTCATCATCGCCGGATTTGGTCGCTACGGGCAGATCGTCGGGCGTTTACTGCTGTCAAGCGGGGTGAAAATGGTGATTCTCGATCACGATCCTGACCATGTCGATACCCTGCGTAAATTTGATATGAAGGTGTTTTACGGCGATGCGACTCGCGTCGATCTGCTGGAATCCGCCGGGGCGGCAAAAGCCGAGGTATTGATTAACGCCATTGACGATCCTGAGACCAGCATGCAGATGGTGGAGCTGGTAAAAGAGCATTTTCCGGGGCTGACCATTATCTCCCGCGCGCGCGATGTGGATCATTACATCCGGCTGCGTCAGGCGGGCGTAGAGGCGCCGGAGCGTGAAACGTTCGAAGGCGCGCTGAAGTCTGGCCGCCTGGCGCTGGAGAATCTGGGGCTCGGCGCGTATGAAGCGCGCGAACGTGCGGACCTGTTCCGCCGCTTTAACACCGGGATGGTGGAAGAGATGGCGGCGATGGCCGGCAGTACGGCCACGGAGCGTGCGGCGGTGTTTAAACGCACCAGCGCCATGCTGACAGAAATCATTAACGAGGACCGCAATCACCTGTCGCTGATCCAACGTCATGGCTGGCAGGGCACGGAAGAGGGCAAGCATACCGGCGATCCGGCTGACGAGCCCGAGAGTAAACCTTCCGCGTGAAGTGGAGTTGCCAGCAATAATAAAAAATTTCTGTATCTTTACTCTGCCGCCAGTCGACGAAAGATTAAGCTTTCCGTATAGTGGCGGCAATTTTTTGCATCCGGGAAATTTTCAATGATCAGTCTGATTGCAGCGCTGGCGGTGGACCGCGTTATCGGTATGGAAAATGCCATGCCGTGGAACCTGCCTGCCGATCTCGCATGGTTTAAACGTACTACGTTAAACAAGCCGGTAGTGATGGGCCGCCTGACCTGGGAGTCGATTGGTCGTCCATTGCCGGGCCGTAAGAATATCGTTATCAGTAGCCAGCCGGGCACTGACGATCGCGTCGAATGGGTTAAGTCCGTTGATGAAGCGATTGCCGCCTGCGGTGACGCCGAAGAGATCATGGTGATCGGCGGCGGCCGCGTGTATGAGCAGTTCCTGCCAAAAGCGCAGAAGCTGTATCTGACCCACATTGATGCGGAAGTGGAAGGGGACACCCATTTCCCGGATTACGATCCGGACGAGTGGGAATCGGTATTCAGCGAGTTCCACGACGCGGATGCACAGAACTCCCACAGCTACTGCTTCGAGATTCTGGAACGTCGTTAAGTGATGTCCCTCTCCCGCCCGGGAGAGGGAATGATTCAGGAGGCAACGGCCTCACTTTCCCCTAAGTCCAGCTGTCGGTTGGACGGCTGAACAAAGTAAGTTTTATCTTCCCAGCGTAAGCAGGTCAACTCTCCGCCCCAGCAGCATCCGGTATCCAGACCGTAGATCCCGTCCGGCGTGCCTTTTCCTTCCAGCGCAGCCCAGTGGCCAAAGACGACGTTGTACTCGCTTGTCACGGGTCCAGGAATGGCAAACCACGGTTTGAGCGGGGCAGGCGCGCTTTCCGGCGTCTCTTTGGAATACATGTCCAGCTGCCCGTTCGGGAAGCAGAAGCGCATGCGCGTAAAAGCGTTGGTAATAAAACGCAGGCGGGCCAGACCGCTGAGATCCTCGCTCCAGTGATTTGGCATATCGCCGTACATGGCATCAAGGAAGAAGGGGTACGAGTCGCTCGCCAGCACCGCCTCAACGTCACGCGCGCAGGTTTTAGCCGTCTCAAGATCCCATTGCGGGGTGATCCCGGCATGAGCCATGACCAGCTTTTTCTCCTCATCGACCTGCAGTAAAGGCTGGCGGCGCAGCCAGTTAATCAGTTCGTCCGCGTCTGGCGCATCCAGCAGGGGAGAGAGGCGATCTTTAGGTTTGTTACGGCTGATCCCGGCAAATACGGCCAACAGGTGAAGATCGTGATTGCCCAGCACCATGCGCACGCTGTCGCCCAGAGATTTGACGAAACGTAAAACCTCAAGCGAGCCAGGGCCACGCGCGACTAAATCGCCCGTCAGCCAGAGCGTGTCCTGTCCTGGCGTAAAGTCGACCTGTTTTAACAATGCGATCAGTTCATCGTAGCAACCGTGAACGTCGCCAATCAGATATGTAGACATTAGATTAATGAATGAGTGTGGTTACGGCGAGACGGAACACAGGAATAGCAACGCGGAACACATTGCCATCGACGTCGACCATTTCATAATGGCCTTGCATGGTACCCAGCGGTGTTTCAATTACCGCGCCGCTGGTGTACTGATACTCTTCGCCAGGGGCGATGTGGGGCTGTTCACCGACCACACCTTCACCCTGAACTTCAATTTCGCGGCCATTGCCGTTGGTGATAAGCCAGTAGCGCCCGCGCAGCTGCACGGGCATCCGCCCCAGATTGCGAATGGTCACGGTGTAAGCAAAGACAAAACGCTCTTCATCCGGCGAGGATTGCGATTCAACATAGACGCTTTGTACATGGACACATACGCGGGGCGAATCAATCATGGCTTAACTCTCCTTCGGCGGCGCATTTTCGCTGATGTAATTAGCCAGCTTGCAGTACTGCTCTACAGAAATGTTTTCCGCACGCATTGCCGGGTCGATCCCCAGCTCTGCTAACACCTCAACGGTAAACGAATTGCTCAGACTGTTACGGATCGTTTTACGGCGCTGGTTAAAGGCTTCCGTGGTGATGCGGCTCAGTACACGCAGATCTTTAACCGGATACGGTTTCGTTTTGTGCGGCACAAGGCGCACAACCGCAGAATCTACTTTCGGTGGCGGCGTGAACGCTGATGGCGGTACTTCGAGTACCGGGATCACGTTGCAGTAATATTGTGCCATCACGCTTAAACGACCATACGCTTTACTGTTCGGCCCTGCAACCAGACGGTTAACAACCTCTTTTTGCAACATGAAGTGCATGTCGGCAATGGCATCAGTATAGCTAAAGAGGTGGAACATTAGCGGCGTGGAGATGTTATACGGCAAGTTGCCGAACACGCGCAGCGGCTGGCCCATTTTTTCCGACAGTTCGCCAAAGTTCATGGTCATGGCATCCTGCTGATAGATGGTCAGCTTTGGTCCGAGGAACGGGTGCGTTTGCAGGCGTGCGGCCAGGTCGCGGTCCAGTTCGATAACGGTCAGCTCGTCGAGGCGTTCGCCTACCGGCTCGGTCAGTGCGGCAAGGCCCGGGCCGATTTCGACCATAGCCTGACCCTTCTGCGGATTAATAGCAGACACGATACTGTCGATCACGAACTGATCGTTGAGAAAGTTTTGCCCGAAGCGTTTACGGGCTAAGTGGCCCTGATGGACTCGATTAGTCATTGAGTATTAACAATCATTTTGATGGCGAGATTAAGCGCCGTAATAAAACTGCCGACATCCGCTTTCCCCTGGCCTGCCAGATCCAGCGCAGTGCCGTGGTCAACGGACGTTCGAATAAAGGGTAAACCGAGGGTGATATTCACCCCGCGGCCAAAGCCCTGGTATTTTAGCACGGGCAGACCCTGATCGTGGTACATCGCGAGGACGGCGTCGGCATTATCCAGGTATTTTGGCTGGAAAAGGGTGTCCGCAGGCAGCGGCCCGCTGAGATTCATCCCTTTGGCGCGCATTTCTTCAAGCACCGGAATAATGGTGTCGATCTCTTCGGTGCCCATGTGACCCCCTTCACCCGCGTGCGGATTCAGGCCGCAGACCAGCACATGCGGCTGCGGGATCCCGAATTTTGTCTGCAGATCGTGATGCAGGATCCCGATGATCTCCCGCAGCAGTTCCGGGGTGATGGCATCAGGAATGGCCTTGATCGGTAGGTGGGTGGTCACGAGAGCAACGCGCATCGCTTCCGTCGCCAGCATCATCACCACTTTCGGGCTGTGCGAGCGCTCTTCGAAGAACTCCGTATGCCCGGTAAAAGGGATGCCCGCTTCGTTGATGACGCCCTTATGCACGGGGCCGGTGATCAGAGCGGCAAATTCGCCCTTCAGGCAACCGTCGCAGGCGCGGGCAAGGGTTTCCACGACGTAGTGGCCATTTCCCGTGCTGAGCTTGCCTGGAATAACGGGTGTACGAAGGGGAACAGAAAGAAGAGTGAGCGTACCGGCCTGCTGTGGTGCGGGCTGTTGGCCTTCAACGTAAGGGATGAGCGTTAAGGGCAGACCGAGCAGCTTCGCCCGGTCTTGTAACAGTGTTGCATCCGCGCAAACAACCAGTTCTACTGGCCAGCTGCGCTGGGCGAGCTGGACAACGAGGTCAGGCCCAATCCCGGCGGGTTCGCCGGGAGTGATAACAACACGATGCTGTTTCATTAGTTGCTCAGGACTTTCACGTAAGCACTGGCGCGCTGTTCCTGCATCCAGGTTGCCGCTTCTTCGGAGAACTTACGGTTAAACAGCATACGGTAGGCTCTGTCTTTCTGCGCCGCATCCGTTTTGTCCACGTTGCGGGTGTCCATCAGCTCGATCAGATGCCAGCCAAATGAAGAGTGAACCGGGGCACTGATCTGGCCTTTATTCAGCTTCATCAGCGCATCGCGGAAGGCAGGATCGTAAATGTCCGCAGCCGCCCAGCCCAGATCGCCGCCCTGGTTCGCAGAGCCAGGATCCTGAGAGAACTCTTTCGCTGCATTGGCAAACGACGTTTTACCGCTCTTAATATCTGCGGCAATTTGCTCCAGCTTCGCACGCGCCTGATCGTCAGTCATGATCGGTGACGGCTTCAGCAGAATGTGGCGAGCGTGAACTTCAGTCACGGAGATATTCTGGCTCTGACCGCGCAGATCGTTCACTTTCAGAATGTGGAAGCCCACCCCTGAACGGATTGGACCGACGATATCGCCTTTCTTCGCCGTGCTCAGCGCCTGAGCAAAGATAGATGGCAGCTCCTGGATACGTCCCCAGCCCATCTGGCCGCCTTTCAGGGCCTGTTGGTCAGCAGAGTAGGTGATAGCCAGCTTGCCAAAGTCGCCGCCGTTACGCGCCTGATCGACAATTGAACGTGCCTGACTTTCTGCTTCAGCAGCCTGATCTGACGTTGGGTTCTCTGGCAGTGGGATCAGAATGTGGCTCAGGTTCAGCTCTGTGCTCGCATCGTTCTGGTTGCCCACCTGTTTTGCCAGCGCATCCACTTCCTGAGGCAGGATGGTAACGCGGCGACGGACTTCATTATTACGCACTTCCGAGATCAGCATCTCTTTACGGATCTGGTTACGGTAGGTAGCGTAGCTGATGCCGTCATAGGCCAGACGGCTGCGCATCTGGTCCGGCGACATGTTGTTCTGCTTTGCAATGTTAGCGATAGCCTGATCAAGCTGCTCGTCAGTCACCTTCACGCCCATTTTCTGACCCATCTGCAGGATAATCTGATCCATGATCAGACGCTCCAGGATCTGGTGGCGCAGCGTGGCGTCATCCGGAAGTTGCTGACCCGCTTCGCCCGAATTGAGCTTCACGGATTTCATCAGACCATCAACGTCACTTTCGAGCACGACGCCGTTGTTAACGACAGCGGCGACCTTATCAACAACCTGGGGGGCCGCGAAGCTGGTATTCGCAACCATAGCGACACCAAGCAGCAGCGTTTTCCAGTTCTTCATACTTTTTCCATTTCAATTAACCGCAAAGCGGATTACGTTGTAAATCAAGCACATTACAAAGAACTACTGTACGGCAGAATGTTCGAACGCAGCATCTGATGCGTGCCCAGGCCGTAGTTGGAGCTCAGGCCGCGCAGTTCGACATTAAAGCCAATCACGTTATCGTATTTGCTCTGATTGTTTACAGTGTCCCAGCCGTTAAGCTTACGCTCGTAACCGACGCGCAGCGCGTAACAGCAGGAGTTATATTGCAGACCTACCATCTGGTCCGCTGGCTTATTCGCGTTGGTGTCAAAGTAGTAAGCGCCTACGATTGACCAGCGGTCGGCGATAGGCCAGCTTGCTGCACCACCAACCTGCGAGATGCCGTCTTTATACTGTTCTGCGCCTGCATAAGAAGGCAATGTTGCCTGAATATATTCCGGACTGGCATAACGATACGTCAACTGTACCATGCGGTCTTCATCGCGACGGTACTCAATAGCGGCACTGCTTGTGGCGATATTATCGAGGCGAGTGTCATATTGCACACCACCACGCAGGCCCCAACGGTCAGTCATGCGCCAGTACGTATCTCCCGCCCATACCAGCGATCCCGTTTTGTTGTCTTTCTCCCACTGAATGTTGTCATCACCGGTACGTGACTCGGTGAAATAGTAGATTTGACCAACAGAAACGTTAAAACGTTCAACGGCGGCATCATCATAAACGCGTGTTGTGACGCCGGTCGTTAACTGGTTAGCGGATGCGATACGGTCCAGACCGCCGTAAGTACGATCGCGGAACAGGCCGCTGTAGTCAGACTGCAGTAAAGACGAGTCGTAGTTCTGAATCTTGCTCTGATCGCGATATGGCACGTACAAATACTGCATACGCGGCTCAAGCGTCTGGGTATAACCATCCGCCAGCAGGCCCATATCACGCTCGAAGATCAGCTTCCCGTCCATTTTGAACTGCGGGAGCGTTCGGTTAACCGACTCTTCCAGATGCGCATTCTTCATGGTGTTGTAATTATCAATATTTTTTTGCTGATAGTGCGTCGCCATCAGCTTGGCTTCGGTATTCAGGCTTGCCCAGTCGTTAGACCACGGCAGATTGATCGTCGGCTCCAGGTGAACACGCGTAGCTTCCGGCATGTCCGAATCCGTGTTCACGAAATGTACCGCCTGAGCGTAAACCCGGGTGTCGAATGGACCTACATTATTCTGATACCAGTTAACGTCCAGCTGCGGCTCTGCACCATAGGTAGGCGTGGACTGGTCAGAGAATACCTGGAACTGCTTGGTTGAGACGGTTGCATCAAAGTTCTGCACCGCATAGCCTACGCTGAACTTCTGCGTGGCATAGCCATCCGTGCTCGAACCGTATTTAGACGAGAAGTCGTTAAAATAAGATGAGTCGCTAACTTTGGTATAGTCAACGTTAAAGCGCCACACCTTATCCATCACTCCGGCATGCTGCCAGTAGAATAGCCAGCGGTGTTTATCGCCTTCTGTAGGGTGCTCATCCTGGAAGACCTTATCCGACGGCAAATAATCCAGCTCCATCAGGCCAGCACCGGCCTGAGTCAGATAGCGGAACTCGTTTTCCCACATGATGTTGCCGCGCTTGTGGATATAGTGCGGCGTGATCGTGGCGTCCATGTTGGGCGCGATGTTCCAGTAATACGGCAGGTAGAACTCAAAGTAGTTCGAGGTGCTGTATTTGGCATTCGGGATCAGGAAGCCCGAGCGACGCTTGTCACCCACGGGAAGCTGGAGATAAGGGCTGTAGAATACCGGCACCGGACCCAGCTTAAAGCGTGCGTTCCAGATCTCTGCGACCTGCTCTTCACGGTCATGGATAACTTCGCTCCCGACCACGCTCCAGGTATTTGAACCCGGCAGACATGATGTAAAGGAGCCATTCTCCAGAATCGTATAGCGGTTTTCACCGCGCTGCTTCATCAGGTCCGCTTTACCGCGTCCCTGGCGACCCACCATCTGGTAATCACCTTCCCAGACGTTAGTATCTTTGGTATTCAGGTTTGACCAGGCTTTCGGACCTTTCAGGATGACCTGATTGTCGTCATAGTGCACATTACCCAGCGCATCCACCGTTCGTACCGGCTCGACCGCGCCTTCCGGCTGCTTCTGGTGCAACTGCACTTCATCAGCCTGCAGGCGGCTATTGCCCTGGTTAATATCCACATTGCCCGTAAACGTGGCATTGTCAGGATAAGTACCTTTGGAGCTATCGGCAGTAATGGTTACCGGCAAGCTATTTGTATCGCCCTCCACCAGTGGGCGATTATAACTTGGGACGCCAAGCATACACTGCGAGGCGAGATCGGCCGCCAGCCCCTGTTGACTGTACAGGGCGGAGCCAATCATTGTGGCCAGGAGGGTGGGGATACGTTTTTTCATACGTTATATTTTATTGTTCCGTCATCAGTGGCTACGGCTTACAAACGCTCAGAGACTATCTTACTCATCAGCGCAGTACCAGCGTTAATCCTGCCCGTTTGCGCGCCAGAGTGTTAGGCTCGCTATCGAATGACGAGTATGATAAAGCAAATTATAGGCGATGTCCTTCAATTGACCGTGGCTTGAACACTGTGATGATGACGTTGCGTCGGCAGGGAATATGACTATCCGGGGAGTATATGCAGTATTGGGGTAAAATAATCGGCGTTGCGTTCGCCATCATCATGGGTGCCGGGTTCTGGGGAATTGTGCTTGGGCTTATCATTGGCCATATGTTTGATAAGGCACGCAGCCGCAAAATGGCCTGGTTTGCCAATCAGCGCGAGCGCCAGTCGCTCTTTTTCTCCACCACCTTTGAGGTCATGGGGCACTTAACCAAATCCAAAGGCCGCGTGACCGAAGCGGATATTCAGATTGCCAGCGTTTTTATGGATCGCATGAACCTGCATGGTGAGTCCCGCCTGGCGGCGCAGAATGCGTTTCGCATCGGTAAATCGGATAACTATCCGCTGCGTGAAAAGATGCGCCAGTTCCGCAGCATCTGCTTCGGACGTTTTGATTTAATTCGGATGTTTCTGGAAATCCAAATCCAGGCGGCGTTTGCCGACGGCTCGCTTCACCCCAATGAACGCGATGTCCTGTACGTTATTGCGGAAGAGCTGGGTATCTCCCGTATGCAGTTTGACCAGTTCCTGCGCATGATGCAGGGCGGCGCCCAGTTTGGCGGCGGCTATCACCAGCAGTCTTCCGGCGGTGCATGGCAGCAGGCGCAGCGGGGCCCGACGCTGGAAGATGCCTGCAACGTGCTTGGCGTGAAGCCCACGGACGATCAAACCACGATTAAACGTGCCTACCGTAAGCTGATGAGCGAGCATCATCCTGACAAGCTGGTGGCGAAAGGTTTACCGCCGGAAATGATGGAGATGGCGAAGCAAAAAGCGCAGGAAATCCAGAAGGCGTACGAGCTCATTAAAGAGAAGAAAGGTTTCAAATAAGAAAAAGCCCGACAATGTCGGGCTTTTTTTTCAGAAGTCCACCGGGGCTTTAAACGTCATCGCGTTACCGAAAGTAGGGTGGGTGATGGTGAGCGTCTGCGCATGGAGCTGCAGGCGTGGCGCTAACGCCAGGGCCTCTGGCGGGGCGTAGAAGCGGTCACCCAGAATCGGGTGACCCAGCGCAAGCATATGCACGCGCAGCTGGTGTGAACGTCCGGTAATCGGCTTAAGCAGGACGCGCGCGGTGTTATCCGGCGCGTACTCCAGCACTTCATATTCGGTTTGCGCGGCCTTGCCGGTTTCATAACACACCTTCTGCTTTGGCCTGTTCGGCCAGTCGCAAATCAGCGGTAAATCCACCAGCCCTTCCGCCTGCGCCGGGTGGCCCCAGACGCGGGCAACATACTGCTTCTTCGGCTCGCGCTCGCGGAACTGACGCTTCAGCTCGCGCTCCGCCGCTTTATTCAGCGCCACCACAATCACGCCGCTGGTGGCCATGTCCAGGCGATGGACGGACTCGGCCTGCGGATAATCGCGCTGAATGCGCGTCATCACGCTGTCCTTGTGCTCATCCAGACGGCCCGGCACGGACAACAGGCCGCTCGGCTTGTTGACCACCATAATGTGTTCATCCTGATACAGAATGACCAGCCAGGGATCCTGCGGCGGATTATACGGCTCCATCACCATCTTGCGCTCCGTTTACTGATGCGTCACAACGATAAGACGCAGGGCGTCGAGACGCCATCCCGCCTGATTCAGGCTTTCCAGCACCTGCTGACGGTTGCTTTCAATTGCCGCCAGTTCGTCGTCGCGGATGTTCGGGTTGACCGCTTTTAACGCTTCCAGACGGGACAGCTCGGCAGACAGTTTCTCGTCGGCTTCATTGCGCGCGGCGTCAATCAGGTCTCGGGCCGCTTTTTCGATCTGGATTTCGCCCTGCTGGAGAATAGCGTGCACGTCCTGCTGCACCGCGTTCACCAGCTTGCTGCCGGTATGGCGGTTCACCGCGCTTAGCTGGCGGTTGAAGCTTTCGAACTCCACCTGTCCTGCCAGGTTCGTACCGTTTTTATCCAGCAGCAAACGCACCGGCGTTGGCGGCAGGAAGCGGTTGAGCTGCAGCTGTTTCGGCGCCTGCGCTTCCACAACATAGATCAGCTCCAGCAGCAGCGTGCCTACGGGCAGCGCCTTGTTTTTCAACAGGGAGATGGTGCTGCTGCCGGTATCACCGGAGAGGATCAGATCCAGCCCGTTGCGGATCAGCGGGTGTTCCCAGGTGATGAACTGAGCATCTTCGCGGGACAGAGCCACGTCACGCTCGAAGGTGATGGTACAGCCATCTTCCGGCAGGCCCGGGAAATCGGGCACCAGCATGTGGTCTGACGGGGTTAACACGATCAGGTTCTCGCCACGATCGTCCTGGTTAATCCCGACAATGTCGAACAGGTTCATCGAGAAGCCGATCAGGCTGGTGTCGTCATCTTGTTCTTCAATGCTCTCGGCAAGCGCCTGCGCTTTTTCGCCACCGTTGGAGTGGATCTCCAGCAGGCGGTCGCGCCCCTGTTCAAGCTGCGCCTTCAGCGCTTCATGTTTCTCGCGGCAGGATTTAATCAGATCATCAAAACCGTCGGTATTTTCCGGCGCGGCCAGGTAACCGATCAGATCGCCATGCACCTGGTCATAAATGGTGCGGCCCGTTGGGCAGGTATGTTCAAACGCATCCAGACCTTCGTGGAACCAGCGCACCAGCACGGACTGAGCGGTTTTTTCCAGGTACGGCACGTGGATCTGAATATCATGCGCCTGGCCGATGCGATCCAGACGTCCGATACGCTGCTCCAGCAGATCCGGGTTGAACGGCAGATCGAACATCACCAGATTGCTGGCGAACTGGAAGTTACGCCCTTCAGAACCGATTTCGGAGCACAGCATCACCTGCGCGCCGCTGTCCTCTTCACTGAACCACGCCGCCGCGCGGTCGCGCTCGACGATGGACATGCCTTCGTGGAACACGGCGGCACGAATGCCTTCGCGCTCGCGCAGAACCTGTTCCAGCTGCAGCGCGGTGGCAGCTTTGGCGCAGATCACCAGCACTTTCTGGGAGCGGTGCGCGGTCAGGTAGCCCATCAGCCACTCCACGCGCGGGTCGAAGTTCCACCAGGTGCCGGTATCGCCTTCAAATTCCTGATAAATCTGTTCCGGGTAGAGCATGTCACGCGCGCGCTCTTCCTGAGTTTTGCGCGCGCCCATAATGCCGGAGACTTTAATCGCCGTCTGATACTGCGTCGGCAGCGGGAGCTTGATGGTGTGCAGTTCGCGTTTTGGGAACCCTTTCACGCCGTTACGGGTGTTGCGGAACAGCACGCGGCTGGTGCCGTGACGGTCCATCAGCATGTCGATCAGCTCTTTACGCGCGGATCCCGCATTCTCGCTGTCGCTGTTCGCAGCCTGCAGAAGCGGTTCGATATCCTGCTCGCCAATCAGATCGCTCAGGGTGTTGAGTTCATCGTTTGAGAGACGTTTACCCGCCAGCAGCAGCGCGACGGCATCCGCAACCGGACGGTAGTTGTTCTGCTCTTCCACGAACTGAGCGAAGTCGTGGAAACGGTTTGGATCGAGCAGGCGCAGACGGGCGAAGTGACTTTCCAGACCGAGCTGCTCCGGCGTTGCGGTCAGCAGCAGGACGCCGGGCACGCGCTCGGCAAGCTGTTCAATCGCCATATATTCGCGGCTTGGGGCATCTTCGCTCCACACCAGGTGGTGCGCTTCGTCGACGACCATCAGGTCCCATTCGGCATCGCACAGATGCTCAAGGCGCTGCTTGCTGCGGCGCACGAAATCCAGCGAGCAGATCACCAGCTGTTCGGTTTCAAACGGGTTGTCCGCGTCGTGCTGCGCTTCGGCATAGCGCTCGTCGTCGAACAGGGAGAAGCGCAGGTTAAAGCGGCGCAGCATCTCCACCAGCCACTGGTGTTGCAGCGTTTCCGGCACGACAATCAGCACGCGCTCGGCTGCGCCGGAGAGTAGCTGCTGGTGCAGGATCAGGCCCGCTTCGATGGTTTTACCCAGGCCCACTTCGTCGGCAAGCAGCACGCGGGGCGCATGGCGACGGCCCACGTCATGGGCGATATTCAACTGGTGGGGGATCAGGCTGGTGCGCTGGCCGCGCAGGCCGCTCCACGGCATGCGGTACTGTTCGCTCTGGAACTTACGCGCGCGGTAGCGCAGGGAGAAGCGATCCATACGGTCGATTTGCCCGGCAAACAGACGGTCCTGCGGCTTGCTGAACACCAGTTTGCTGTCGAGCAGCACTTCACGCAGGATGACGTTCGTCTCGTCGGTATCAAGACGCGTTCCGATGTAGGCGAGCAGTCCATTCTCTTCTTTTACGTCTTCAACCTTTAGCTGCCAGCCTTCGTGGCTGGTCACGGTGTCGCCCGGATTGAACATTACGCGGGTGACAGGGGAGTCATTGCGAGCGTACAGGCGGTTTTCACCGGTAGCAGGGAAGAGGAGGGTAACCATGCGCGCATCAACGGCAACGACGGTTCCTAATCCAAGTTCGCTTTCTGTATCGCTGATCCAGCGTTGACCAAGTGTAAAAGGCATAGTTGTTCGGCTCTAATCTTTAATTGCAGGCAATAGTTCGACCCCCGTCAAAAAAGACGGTCATCGAAAAATGGGTCCGGGAATGGAAAGGGCGCTATGGTACTGGATGGCAGCCATTTCGTCACGCGTCAAAATAGGCCAAGTTGCCCTGTCACAAGTGTAGCAAAATCGTCGTCGATGAACGGTAAAATTCCCTCCGCAACCGGCTGAAGCTGGCGGGTCAGGTAGTGATCGTAATCGAGAGACGACTGCTGGTAATCAACGGGCTCCGGCCCGTTCGTTGTCCAGACGTATTTTATCGTCCCCCGGTTCTGATACTGCGGTGCGCGGCCCCGGCGTACATTCTCTTCGTCCGCAAGGCGCGCGGCGCGCACGTGGGGCGGGACGTTGCGCTGGTACTCCGCCAGCGGGCGGCGCAGGCGCTTGCGATACACCAGCTGGTCATCCAGCTCGCCGGCCATCAGGCTGGCGATGGTTTCGCGGATGTAGTCCTGATAGGGCTCGTTGCGGAAGATCCGCAGATAGAGCGTCTGCTGGAACTGCTGGGCCAGCGGCGTCCAGTCAGTGCGCACCGTCTCCAGGCCTTTAAAGACCATTCTCTGCTTTTCACCCTCCTGGATCAGCCCGGCGTAGCGCTTCTTGCTGCCCTGGTCGGTTCCGCGGATGGTGGGCATTAAAAAACGGGCAAAATGGGTTTCAAATTCCAGTTCTAATGCGCTGGTTAACCGCTCTTTTTGCAAATGCTCCTGCCACCAGTCGTTTACGAAGGCCACCAGTTCTTTGCCGATTCGTGAGGCGTCGTCTTCTGAATGTGCGCCCTTAAGCCACACAAAGGTTGAATCCGTGTCGCCGTAGATAACGTCATAGCCCCGGGATTCAATCAGCGCTTTGGTCTGACGCATGATGTCGTGTCCGCGCATGGTGATGGACGACGCCAGACGCGGATCGAAGAAGCGGCAGGCGCTGGTACCCAGCACGCCGTAGAAAGCGTTCATAATAATTTTCAGGGCCTGCGAGAGCGGCTTGTTGCCATGACGTTTCGCCTCGTCGCGGCCGTGCCAGATGTTTCCCACAATCTCCGGCAGACAGTGTTTTTCGCGCGAGAAGCGTGCTCCGAGAAAACCTTCGGTGCTGTGCGCGTCGTCTGGCTGCGCCATCCCCTCCACCAGCCCCACCGGGTCAATAAGGAAAGTGCGGATAATTGACGGGTAGAGGCTTTTGTAGTCCAGCACCAGAACCGAGTCATACAGTCCTGGGCGGGAGTCCATCACGTAGCCGCCGGGGCTGGCCTGCGGCGGTACGTCCCCGAGGTTGGGCGCAACATAGCCCGCACGGTGCATTCGTGGGAAATAGAGGTGGCTAAAAGCGGCTACCGAGCCGCCGTGCCTGTCAGCCGCGAGGCCATTTACCGTCGCGCGCTCCAGCAGGAACGGCATGATCTCGGTTTTGTGGAATATCTGCGTCACCAGCTCGCAGTCTTTCAGGTTATAGGTGGCGAGCGCTGGTTTGTCTTCGTTGAAGCGCCGGTCAATCTCGTCCATGCGGTCCCACGGATTGTCGATGGATTTGCCTTCACCGAGCAATTCCTGCGCTACCGCTTCCAGAGAGAAGGAGGAGAAATTCCAGAACGCGGATTTCAGCGCCTCGATGCCGTCGATAATCAGGCGGCCGTTGGCCTGCGCAAAGAACACACCGTTCTTAAAGCCGTGCTCACGCCACTCCAGCTCCGTATTTCCGCGCCCGAGCATCAGTGGGATACGATACCGCTCTGCGTGTTTTTGCAGTACGCGCAGGTCAAACTGCACCACGTTCCAGCCGATCAGCACGTCCGGGTTGTGCTCGGCAAACCACTGGTTAAGCTTCTCCAGCAGCTGCGGTCGGCTGTTGACGTACTCAAGCTGAAAATCGAGCGCGGACGCATCGCCGTTCGGCGGTCCGAGCATATAGACAACCCGCTGCCCGCAGCCTTCCAGGCCGATGCAGTACAGCTCGCCGTGGCGGGTGGTTTCGATATCCAGGGAAACCCACTTTAGCGGGGGGCGATAATGCGGATTAGGCTTCAGGCGAGCGTTGATAAGGGTGCCGTTTTGCTCAGTGCCGTCAACCCAGACGGGGGCGGTAATAAACCGCTCCATCAGAAAGCGTTCCGGCGGACGAATGTCCGCTTCGTAGAGCGTCACGCCCGCTTCGCGCAGCAGTTTTTCGTAGCGCATCAGCTGGCGATGGGCACGGCAGTAAAGGCCATACACCGGCTGACGATGGAAATCTTTTAGCTCAAGAGGCGTGAGGCGCCAGCCGTTCTCATCGCGCAGCAGTTGTTTTACCTTCTCGACGTAATGTTCAGGGATAAACGCCACGGATTCCTGAGGAGGAAGCGTAACGTGCAGCGGGCCGTTATCTGTCGCCAGCCAGAACGCAACCTCGGTGCCCTGAGGGGTATCCCGCCAGTGTCGGGTCAGTAAAAAGCCTTCTTGCGCCTGTGCCACGCCTCTATCCCACAAAACAAAACCAGGCCTGATTATAGCCTGGTTGAATGTTTTATGCTGGGGATATATACAGTTTATTGTCCGTAATAGGCCTTCGCGCCGTGCTTGCGCAGGTAGTGTTTATCCAGCAGGGTTTGCTGCATATCCGGCAACTGCGGTGCCAGCTGGCGGCAGAAGATCCCCATGTAGGCGATTTCCTCCAGCACTATCGCGTTATGCACCGCGTCTTGCGCGTTTTTACCCCAGGCAAACGGGCCGTGGGAGTGCACCAGTACGCCGGGCATTTGCGCCGCGTCGATCCCCTGTTTTTCAAAGGTTTCGACGATCACGTTCCCGGTTTCCCATTCGTACTCACCGTTAATCTCCGCATCGGTCATCAGACGCGTGCAGGGAATGGTGCCGTAAAAGTAGTCCGCATGGGTGGTGCCGGTGGCCGGAATGGACTGGCCCGCCTGCGCCCAGATGGTCGCGTGACGCGAATGGGTATGCACGATGCCGCCGATAGTCGGGAAGGACTGATACAGCAGACGGTGGGTGGGCGTATCGGACGACGGTTTTTTGTTACCTTCCACCACTTCACCCGTTTCGATGCTGACCACGACCATATCCTCTGCGGTCATCACCGTGTAATCCACGCCCGAAGGCTTGATCACGAATACCCCTTTTTCCCGGTCAACGGCGCTGACGTTGCCCCAGGTCAGGGTCACCAGGTTATGTTTTGGCAGCGCCAGGTTGGCTTCAAGTACCTGACGTTTGAGATCTTCTAACATCGTTGTCTCCCTGCCCGGCGAGCGCAGCGCCACCGGGCATTACTTACTTAGCGTTTTGAACCGTAATAGACTTCGTTCCAGCGCAGCGCGTCTTTAAAGGCTGGCAGACGGGTGTCGTTATCAATCACGGTCAGCTCGATATCGTGCAGCTCGGCAAACTGGCGCATATCGTTCAGGTCCAGCGCGTGGCTGAAGACGGTGTGGTGCGCGCCACCCGCCAGGATCCACGCCTCTGACGCGGTTGGCAGGTCCGGCTGCGCTTTCCACAGGGCATTGGCGACCGGCAGCTTCGGCAGAGAGTGCGGAGTTTCAACCGCATCGACGCAGTTCACCAGCAGGCGGAAGCGGTCGCCGAGGTCGATCAGGCTGGCGTTGATGGCCGGACCGGTACGAGTGTTGAAGATCAGACGGGCCGGATCCGCTTTGCCGCCGATGCCAAGGTACTGCACGTCAAGGATCGGTTTCTCTTCAACCGCGATGGAGGGACACACTTCCAGCATGTGCGAACCGAGCACCAGATCGTTGCCGTTCTCGAAGTGGTAGGTGTAGTCCTCCATAAAGGAGGTGCCGCCCTGCAGACCGGTCGACATCACCTTCATGATGCGAAGCAGAGCGGCAGTTTTCCAGTCGCCTTCACCCGCAAAGCCGTAGCCCTGCTGCATCAGACGTTGTACGGCCAGACCCGGCAGCTGTTTCAGCCCGTGGAGGTCTTCAAAAGTGGTAGTAAAAGCATGGAAGCCGCCCTGTTCCAGAAAACGCTTCATGCCCAGCTCAATGCGCGCGGCATCCAGCACGTTCTGGCGCTTGTCGCCGTTGATTTGTGCAGCAGGCGTCAGGCGATAGCTGCTTTCGTACTCGTCCACCAGCGCGCTCACGTCGCCGTCGCTGATTTCATTCACCACCTGCACCAGGTCGCCCACTGCCCAGGTATTCACGGAGAAGCCGAACTTGATCTGCGCCGCGACTTTATCGCCGTCGGTCACCGCCACTTCACGCATGTTGTCGCCGAAACGCACCACTTTCAGGTGGCGGGTATCCTGCTTAGAGACCGCCTGACGCATCCAGGAGCCAATGCGTTGTTGCGCCTTGCCGTCCTGCCAGTGGCCTGTGACTACCGCGTGCTGCTGGCGCATGCGCGCGCCGATGAAGCCGAACTCGCGGCCGCCGTGCGCGGTCTGGTTCAGGTTCATGAAGTCCATGTCGATGCTGTCCCACGGCAGGGAGGCATTGAACTGGGTGTGGAACTGCAGCAGCGGTTTGTTGAGGATTGCCAGGCCGTTGATCCACATTTTGGCCGGTGAGAAGGTGTGCAGCCACACCACCAGACCGGCGCATTTATCGTCGTAGTTGGCGTCACGGCAGATATTGGTGATTTCGTCCGGCGTCGTACCCAGCGGCTTCAGCACCAGTTTGCACGGCAGTTTGGCTTCCGCGTTCAGCGCGTTAACCACGTGCTCCGCGTGTTTCGTTACCTGCTGCAGCGCTTCCGGTCCGTACAGATGCTGGCTGCCAATCACAAACCACACTTCATAATTATTAAAAATGGTCATCATCGTGTCCTTAATGGGTCAGGGTTGCCGTAGTGTCCGCGGTGCTTTTGGCCGGGGCGGCGACAGGGAGATAGTGAAGCTCGGCGCTTTTTGCCCATTGCTGGTAGCGCTGATAAAGCTGTTCAAAGCGTTGTGCCTGCTGGACACGCGGCTGGAGCGTGTTTTCGACGGCGCTTGCCATATGCTGCTGCGCGGTCGGGATATCCGCATGAACGCCTGCGGCCACGGCAGCGAAAATCGCGGCGCCCAGCGCGCAGCACTGATCGGAGGCCACAATCTGCAGCGGACGGTTCAGCACGTCGCAGCAGGCCTGCATAATCACCGGGTTTTTACGGGCGATACCGCCCAGCGCCATCACGTTGTTCACGTCGATGCCCTGTTCGGTGAAGCACTCCATAATGGCGCGCGCGCCGAACGCGGTGGCGGCAATCAGACCGCCGAACAGCGCCGGGGCATCGGTCGCCAGGTTGAGATCGGTAATCACCCCTTTCAGGCGCTGGTTGGCAAACGGCGTGCGGCGACCGTTAAACCAGTCCAGCACCACCGGCAGGTGGTCGAGGGACGGATTTTTTGCCCAGGCTTCGGTGAGTTGCGGCAGGAGCTGTTTTTTGCTCGCGGTAATATGTGTTTTCAGCTCAGGATGCGCGGCAGCCAGCTGATCCAGCGGCCAGCCGAGCACCCGGCCAAACCAGGCGTAGATATCGCCAAACGCGGACTGACCGGCTTCGAGGCCGATAAAATCTGGTACCACGCTGCCGTCAACCTGGCCGCAGATCCCTTTCACCGCGCGGTCTCCGACGCTGGTTTTATCTGCCGTAAGGATGTCGCAGGTGGAGGTGCCGATCACTTTCACCAGCGTGTTAGGCTGCGCACCCGCGCCCACGGCACCCATGTGGCAGTCGAACGCGCCGCCGGAAATGGTCACGCTTTGCGGCAGGCCGAGACGCGTCGCCCACTCTTCGCAGAGCGTGCCGACCGGAATATCGGCGGTGAAGGTGTCGGTAAAGAGCGGGTATTTCAGATTTTTGTTGATGATCGGGTCAAGTTCATCGAAGAACGCTGCCGGAGGAAGACCGCCCCAGCCTTCATGCCACAGGGATTTATGCCCGGCGCTGCAGCGGCCGCGGCGGATATCCTGCGGGCGAGTGGTGCCGGAGAGCAGGGCGGGAACCCAGTCGCACAGCTCAATCCAGGATGCCGCGGCCTGGGCGACCGAAGCGTCCGCGCGGGTAACGTGCAGGATTTTGGCCCAGAACCATTCGCTGGAGTAGATGCCGCCGATGTAGCGCGAGTAGTCGGTTTTGCCCGGCTGATGGCATAAGCGGGTGATGGCTTCCGCCTCTTCCACGGCGGTATGGTCTTTCCAAAGCACGAACATGGCGTTCGGGTTGTCGGCAAACTCCGGGCGCAGCGCCAGCACGCGGCCTTCAGCGTCCACCGGGGCTGGCGTTGAACCGGTGCTGTCGACGCCAATCCCCACGACGTCGGCCCGCTGGGCGTCCGTCAGTTCAGCCAGCACGGTTTTGATCGCCGCTTCCATCGATTCAATGTAATCGCGCGGGTGGTGACGGAACTGGTTGTTTGGCGCGTCGCAGTAGCGCCCCTCTTGCCAGCGCGGATACCACTCAACGCTGGTTGCTATCTCCTGGCCAGTCGTACAGTCCACTGCCAGCGCGCGAACCGAGTCGCTGCCAAAATCGAGGCCAATTGCAATTGCCATGGTGTTGCTCCATCCGAAACAGGTATGGAAGAACATTAGAGACTGGGGATAAAAATCGTCAGGCAGGATCCGCTAATCTTATGGACTAAATTGCTGTTACGACGGAAAGTGTGACGCCGTGCAAATATTCAATGTGGACATTTCTGCCGCACTTATAGACACTTTTGTTACTGCTTCTCTGCCCGTGCCGGCAGAAAAATCAGGGGAAAAGGCTGAAACATGGCGGACGTAAAAGAGGCGTGATGCTTTTTGGATCTTTTCGCAGGCCATTTTTATACTGCTTTTAACGATATGGACAAATGGTTTCCTTCAGGACCCTTGGGAGAACTGAATCTATGGCCGAACCGCAAAACGATCCCCTGCTGCCGGGATACTCATTTAACGCCCATCTGGTGGCGGGGCTGACGCCAATTGAGGCCGAGGGGTATCTCGATTTTTACGTCGACCGGCCGCTCGGCATGAAAGGGTATATTCTGAACCTGACCGTACGCGGGGAAGGGGTGATCAAAAACGGCGATCGGCAGTTTGTTTGCCGCCCGGGCGATATGCTGCTGTTCCCGCCGGGGGAGATCCACCACTACGGGCGTCACCCGGACGCCAAAGAGTGGTATCACCAGTGGGTCTATTTCCGTCCGCGCGCCTACTGGCAGGAGTGGCTCTCATGGCCGGCTATTTTCGCGCAAACGGGTTTTTATCGTCCGGATGAGGCGCATCTGGCGCAGTTTCGTGAACTGTTCGCACAAATTATTGAGGCGGGGCAGGCGGGCGGGCGCTATGCCGAACTGCTGGCGATCAACCTGCTTGAGCAGGTGCTGCTGCGCCGCATGGAGGCGATCAACGAGTCGCTTAACCCGCCGCTGGATAACCGCGTCCGCGACGCCTGCCAGTACATCAGCGACCATCTGGCCGACAGCCAGTTTGATATCGCCAGCGTTGCCCAGCACGTCTGTCTTTCGCCATCCCGCCTGTCACACCTGTTCCGCCAGCAGCTTGGCGTGAGCGTGCTGAGCTGGCGTGAGGATCAGCGCATCAGCCAGGCAAAGCTGTTGCTCAGCACCACCCGGATGCCTATCGCGACCGTCGGACGCAACGTGGGCTTTGAAGATCAGCTCTATTTCTCTCGAGTGTTTAAGAAGTGCACCGGCGCCAGTCCCAGTGAATTCCGCGCGGGATGTGAATAAACGGTAAACATTCAGGTGAACTTCAGGAGCATCCTGTAAACTATTCAGACAATTGATGCCTTGACGCGGTGCGGGGCGCTAAGCAGAATCGCTGATTCGTTTTCTGACCGGAATAGTTATGCAGGCATTGCTGGAACACTTTATTACCCAGTCCGTTATGTACTCGCTCATCGCCGTGGCGCTGGTGGCGTTTCTGGAATCGCTGGCGCTGGTTGGGCTGATCCTGCCTGGCACCGTGATGATGGCGGGGCTTGGGGCGCTGATCGGCAGCGGTGAGGTCAATTTCTGGCAGGCGTGGCTGGCCGGGATTATCGGCTGCCTGCTGGGGGACTGGATCTCCTTCTGGCTGGGCTGGCGCTTTAAGAAGCCGCTGCACCGCTGGTCGTTCATGAAAAAGAACAAAGCGCTGCTGGATAAAACCGAACATGCGCTGCACCAGCACAGCATGTTCACCATTCTGGTAGGCCGCTTTGTCGGGCCAACGCGTCCGCTAGTGCCGATGGTGGCGGGGATGCTGGATCTGCCCGTCGCAAAATTCGTGGTGCCGAACATTATCGGCTGCGTATTCTGGCCGCCGTTTTACTTCCTGCCGGGGATCCTCGCGGGTGCGGCCATTGATATCCCTGACGGTATGCAAAGCGGTGAGTTCAAGTGGCTGCTGCTGGGAACGGCGGTGCTGCTGTGGCTGGCGGCCTGGCTCTGCTGGCGGCTATGGCGCAGCGCGAAAGCCAGCGTCGATCGCCTGACGCGCTATCTCCCGCGCGCGCGCCTGCTCTGGCTGGCCCCGCTGACGCTGGGCGTGGCGGTGGTGGCGCTGGTCGCGCTGATTCGTCACCCGCTGATGCCGGTGTACGGCGAGATCCTGCTGAAGGTGGTGAGCCGTTAAGGTGTTTTCCCTCTCCCCGTGGGAGAGGGCCAGGGTGAGGGCGTCAGACCGCACGAATGCCCAACAATGAAGACGCCCCCGCGTTACCACTCAGAAGTTCTTCTGTTTCTCCATCCCACAAAATCCGTCCCTCCGCGATCACTACCGATCGCGGCGCAATGCGTGCGGCATCTTCAATGCTGTGCGAAACCATCAGCATCGTGATCTGCTTGCGCTGGCAAACCTCTTCCACCAGCGAGAGCATCTCCTGGCGCAGGGCCGGGTCGAGTGCCGAGAAGGGTTCGTCGAGCAGCAGCAGCGGCTGCTCGCGCACCAGACAACGTGCCAGCGCCACGCGCTGACGCTGGCCGCCGGAAAGCTCACCGGGCAGTCTTGAAATCAACGCGGACAGGCCCATTTGTTCGGCAATCGCCTCCAGCTTCTGACGCTGCGCAGCATTGAGTTTTAATCCCGGATCGATTCCCAGCGCGATGTTCTGCCACACCGTAAGGTGATTAAACAGATTGTTTTCCTGAAACAGCATCGACACCGGGCGCTTAGCCGGCGGAGCGTAGGTATACTCGCCATTATCAATGACTATCGACCCGCTGACAGGCTGCAAAAAACCGGCAATCAAATTGAGCAGGGTACTTTTACCGGCCCCGCTTGGGCCAAGCACCGCAATTCGCTCTCCCTGACGAACGGAGAGGGTAAAACGCATCGGCAGATGCTGGTAAAGCCAGGTTACATCAGTCAGTTTTAACATCACGCCCCGGGAGTTGTTCGATAACGGTAAATAACGCAAAGCACAGCACCAGCAGTAAAAGTGCCGTGACCGCGCCGTCCTGGCTGCGGTAGGAGCCAATTTGCTGATAAAGCCAGAACGGCAGCGTGCGGAAATCCTCGTTGCCAAAGAGGGCCACCACGCCAAAATCCCCAATCGACAGCACGCAGGCGAAGGCCATCGCCTGGGCGAGCGGCCGCTTCAGGGCGCGTAGTTCGACCACTTTCAGCCGCCGCCAGCCCATAATGCCAAGGGACTGGCACAGGGCGCTGTACCGGCTGTTAACATCCCGCATCGGGTTTTCCAGCACCTTCAGCGCGTACGGTATGGCCATTAAGGCGTTGGTAAAAATGACGATGCCGTCGGCGCTTTCCGGCAGGCCGATGGTGCTGTTAAACAGTAAAAAGAAGCCGGTCGCCAGCACAATGCCCGGCATCGCCAGGATCAGCATGCCCGTCAGTTCCAGCGCGTGTCCGGCTTTACGGGCATGTCGCGCGTACAGCTCGCGGCTGCTCCAGAGCAGCATCATGGTCAGCGTCACGCAGATTAGCCCGGCTGCCAGCGCGATACGCAATGAGGTCCATGTGGATTGCCACAGGACCGGCTGTTGAAGTACCGATACCACATTCCTGTTGAGGCCATCGGCGATCACGGCCAGCAGCGGCGGCAGCAGAAGCAGGAGCGCCAGCGCGATCAGCATCACGTCCGAGATGCGGCTGTGCAGGCTGTCCTGCGGATCGCGCCAGCCAGAAAGATTATTGCTTCCTGCGGGGATCGCTTTGCTCAGCCGCTGGCTGAGTAACACCAGCGCCAGGCAGCACACCATCTGTACGATCGCCAGCAACGCGGCGCGGCCCGGATCGTAGTCGTAACTTAATGCCTGATAGATCGCCAGCTCAATGGTGGTGGCCTGCGGGCCGCCGCCGAGAGAAAGCACGGTCGCAAAGCTGGCGAAACAGAGCATAAAGATCAGTGCGGCCACCGGGGCAATCTGGCGTCGCAGCCACGGCCATTCGACAAAGCGGAAGAATGACCATCCACGCATGCCGAGCTGGGCCGCAATCTGACGCTGCTCGCCGGGTATGTTCTCCAGCGCCTGCAAAAAGAGGCGCGTCGCCATCGGCATATTGAAGAAAATGTGTGCCAGCAGGATGCCCTTCAGCCCGTAGGGAGAGAAGGTCCATTCCAGACCAAGCAGGTTGAAGAGGGAGGCCAGCCAGCCCTGGCGACCGTATACGCTCAGGATGCCAAAGACGGCCACCAGCACGGGCAGGATCAGCGTCATGGCGCACAGGCGCAGCAGTGCCAGCCTGCCGGGGAAACGTCTGCGATAGAGGGCGCGCGCAAGGAAAATGGCCGGGATGACTGACAGCAGCGCGGAAAGAAACGCCTGCCAGAAGGAGAAACGGATAACGTGCCAGAGATAGCTATCGTGCCAGAGCGCGAGCAGATCGCTCTCTGGCGCGTTAAACCACAGCGCCAGAAACGCTCCCAGACTGACGACCACCATCAGTATGGCGGCAATCAGTCCGGGAACTAACCAGCCGGGGATCAGCGGCTGACGGCGCGTTGCCATTCGCTTATCCATGCGGCGCGCTGCGCGGCAACCTGCTGCGGCGTAAATTCCAGCGCGGTCTGCGGTTTGTTCAGCTGCTCAAAGCCTGCCGGCAGCGCCGCGTCGGTAACCGGGTACATCCAGTTGCCCGTCGGAATGGCGTTCTGGAATGCCGGGGAGACCATAAATTTCAGGAATTTTTCGGCCAGTTCCGGCTGCTTGCTGGCAGCGGTCCGCGCCGCCACTTCCACCTGGAGATAATGCCCTTCGGCAAAGTTCGCGGCGGCGTAGTTGTCTTTCTTCTCGGCAATAATATGATAGGCCGGAGAGGTGGTGTAGCTCAGCACCAGATCGCTTTCGCCTTTCAGGAACAGGCCGTAGGCTTCGCTCCAGCCTTTAGTGACCGTAACGGTTTTCGCAGCCAGCTTTTGCCACGCCTCCGGCGTTTTGTCGCCGTAGACTTTCTGCATCCACAGCAGCAGCCCCAGGCCCGGCGTGCTGGTGCGCGGATCTTCATAAATCACGCGCCATTTCTGGTCGCTTTCGACCAGCTCTTTCAGGCTCTTCGGCGGGTTCTTCAGCTTGTTTTTATCGTATACGAACGCAAAGTAGCCGTAATCGAAGGGAACGAAGGTGTCGTTTTTCCAGCCGCCCGGCACGTTTACGGCATCTGCCGCTACGCCGCTTTTGGCAAACAGTCTGGTTTGCGTGGCGGCTTCCAGCAGGTTGTTATCCAGCCCGAGCACCACGTCGGCCTTGCTGTTTTTCCCTTCCATGCGCAGGCGGTTAAGCAGCGACACGCCATCTTCCAGCGCCACGAACTTCAGCTCGCAGTTGCAGTCGGCTTCAAAGGCTTTTTTAACCACCGGGCCGGGGCCCCAGTCGGCGGAGAAGGAGTCGTAGGTATAGACCGTCAGAACAGGCTTAGCAAAAACAGGCAGCGCAACCAGCGCCAGCAGAGGAAGAACGTTTTTTAACACTTTGCACCTCAGGGTTGAGTGGCAAAGGATTTTGAGAAACAGCCTCAAATCCCTTCGCCGGCGTTATCCGGATCAGGTTCGACGGGTATTATCTCAGCGCACATCTGTGATGCAGCACCCCGTTGAGAACGGCGCTATTGTAATGATTTGGTGAATATTACGAAAGCGTTATGGCTCCGGCGGCGCAAACCAGGCGGATTTAAAATCAAACCAGCCCAGGGTGTTCATCCGCAGGCCGCGCATGCTGCGCTGTCCCTGGATCAGCAGCCAGTGGTGGATCAACGGTACGATGGTCTGCCCGGCCAGCAGCTCCTGGCACCACGCGGCCAGATCCATCTCTCCTGCCCGCCACTTCGCGGCGTCCTGCTGCCAGTCCCGGCTGATGCAGTGCTGAATGAGAGGCACTTCATACAGGTGTGAAAAGAGCGAGAAATCAAGCGGCAGCGTAAAGTTGGCGCTGTTGAGCCAGATATCGCTGACGACATCCCCGCGGTGCCATTCATCATAATCGACTTCCTGTATCGCCAGCGTCACGCCTTCGGCTGCCAGCAGCTTGCTCATGATCCTCGCGATAAACCGGTGCTCAATGTGATCGCGATAGTAGCTGAGGGTGATGGTCTCCAGCCCGGCGGGTTTTTCACTGCGTACCGGCTGAGCATGGTGCCAGCGCGGAAGCAGGCCATAGGCCGGAAACCACCAGGTCTGGTATTGCTCTTCAGCGTGATAAATCAGGTTAGCCGGGGCCAGAATATGGCTGATCCACTTGCGGACATCGTGGTTTGCTCCGCGGTGGCTGCGGCTGTCAAAAAGAAGATAGTAGCAGCCCTCCTCCAGGCGACTCTCGAACGCCTTTTCGCTGGTTGTGGGCCCCTCCAGGGTGAGGCCTGCGCTCAGTTCTTCGTTGAGGTCCGGTAACACCCAGACGTTCACTTCGTCGATCAGCGCCCGATAGCCAAAATAGTCATCAAAGGCGCGGATCTTCAGCTGATTGCTGTTATTGCGCGTAACGGAGTAGGGGCCTGTACCGATCGGCTGGCTGGAAAAATTGTTCAGGGATCGCCACTCGGCAGGCAGGATCATCGAGGGCACGTAGCCCAGAAGCCACGGCAGCCAGTTGTCTGGCTGGGACAGCTCAATATCCAGCGTCCAGGCCGTGGGGGAGTGGATCCGCGTGATATGCGAATAGAGCGGCAGCGTGCGGGCGCGCTCTAAAGAAGCGATGACGTCACGCATCTCCAGCTCGCGGCCATGGTGGAAATGAATGCCGGGTCGTAAAAAGAAGCGCCAGTGCAGGGGGGAAAGCTGCTGCCAGTGGTGCGCGATATCCGCTTCCAGTTCCCCGTTTTCCTCATTTATTTTCGTCAGACCGCTGAATATCTGCCGGGCCATGTGGGTTTCAGAACGTCGTAATGCCGTGCCGGGCAGCAGATTTTTCATTGGGCGGTAGTAAAGCACCCGCAGAATGTGGCGTCCCTGGCGAAAGCTGCGTCCCAGGTGTGAGACCAGCATCTGGCGCACGGCGGCCTTGTCGCCCACCAGCTGTACCAGCTGATCGATACGGTCCTGCTCCAGCAGATCCTCCGCCCGCTGCTGCTGCAGCGCCAGCCCGGTATAGAGGAAGGTCAAGCGTGAGCGCTTGCCGCGTCCCGCCTCGGCCTCCCAGCTTAGCCAGCCCTGCTGCTGCATGGTGTTGAGTAACGTGCGCATATGGCGGCGAGAGCAGTTGAGGAGTTCTGCCAGCTCGTTAAGCGTGGTCTCCTGCGATTGACCCTCGCAGCACTGCCACAGGCGAATGAATTGTTGTTGCAGTCGACCGGATGGCATAAAAGAGGAACTCCTGACAAAAAATCAGCAATTTATTAATCCCTATATTAAGCCAATAATGCTTCCTGATGAAGTGAGGAGGTAAATTATGAAGAGGTCTACCGCACGTCAGTTTTATCAGCAGTACTTTTCAGCGACAAAGGGAGTGTCCTGGCTGGCCCGCCAGTGTGCAGAGCAACGGCTGAGAATCCTGGAAGATCTGATGCAGTGGGACGTTACGAAACCGACCTCTTCTCGCTAACTCGCCTCGATCATGTGTGACTGAGTATTGGTGTTTATCACCCGCCAGCAAAATGTTTTTGCTGGCTTTTTTCGTTTATTCTTTCACCCAATTTTGATTCGCTTTCACAAGGACTTGCGCATGCTGTGGTTGATGACGATGGGGCGCCGCCTGAATGGCGTGTACGCCGCTTTTATGCTGGTGGCCTTCATGATGGGCGTGGCCGGTGCGCTACAGGCGCCGACGCTGAGTCTGTTTCTCAGCCGCGAGGTGGGGGCGCAGCCGTTTTGGGTGGGCCTGTTTTATACCGTTAACGCAATTGCCGGGATCCTCGTTAGCCTGGGGCTGGCGAAACGATCCGACAGCCAGGGCGATCGCCGCAGGCTGATCCTCTTTTGCTGCGCCATGGCCGTGGGCAACGCGCTGCTTTTTGCCTTTAACCGTCATTACCTGACGCTCATCACCTGCGGCGTGCTGCTGGCCTCTCTGGCGAACACCGCCATGCCGCAGCTGTTCGCGCTGGCCCGTGAATACGCCGACAGCTCGGCGCGAGAGGTGGTGATGTTCAGCTCGGTGATGCGCGCACAGCTCTCGCTGGCGTGGGTCATCGGCCCGCCGCTGGCCTTCATGCTGGCGCTGAACTATGGCTTTACGGTCATGTTTTCTATCGCGGCAGGCATTTTTATTATCAGCCTGGCTCTGATTGCCTTTGCGCTGCCGTCTGTCGCCCGGGTTGAGCAGACGACGTATAAGCCCATCACTCAGGTGAGCGGCTGGCAGGATAAAAACGTGCGGATGCTGTTTATCGCCTCCACGCTGATGTGGACCTGCAACACCATGTACATTATTGATATGCCGCTGTGGATCAGCAGCGATCTGGGCCTACCGGACAAGCTTGCGGGGATCTTAATGGGGACCGCCGCCGGGCTGGAAATTCCGGCGATGATTCTGGCGGGGTATTATGTTAAGCGCTTCGGAAAGCGTCGGATGATGATCGTTGCCGTGGCGGCTGGGGTGCTGTTCTACGCGGGGCTGCTCCTTTTCCATTCGCGTGAAGCGTTGCTGGCGCTGCAGCTGTTTAATGCCGTGTTTATTGGCATCGTTGCCGGGATCGGCATGCTCTGGTTCCAGGATCTCATGCCCGGCCGCGCCGGCTCTGCGACTACGCTTTTTACCAACAGTATTTCGACGGGCGTTATTCTGGCGGGAGTGATTCAGGGCGCGCTGGCGCAAAGTTATGGTCATGCCTCGGTTTACTGGATGATTGCGGCCATTTCGGTGGTAACGCTTGGGCTGACCTGCCGGGTCAAGGATGTTTGATTCTGGAAGGCGGCTTCACGAAATGAAACGATTTTCTGACAGATACAGAGAAGGCGCATAGAGTGCGTGACGGGTGCTTGAGGCTGTTTGCCTCAGGCTTTCGCAAGAGGCAAACAGTGGAGAGTCCCACATCAAAAAACTGATGGGGAGACAAACTTCACAACCAACATTGCGAGGTTAGTCTCTTCATTGCCGAAAAGCAATAAGGAGGCTGGAATGCCAAAACGTACTCTGCTGTTAGGTTTGTTTCTGATCTGTACGACGCTATTGATCTTCACCTGGATGGTGCGTGATTCGCTGTGTGAGTTGCACTTCAGACAGGAGAAAACAGAGCTGGCGGCAGTGTTGGCTTACGAAGCAAAACGTTAGCGGTATTGGCGGGGGAAGTGTCCCCGCCTCTCCAGAGTGGTTGAGCCTCAACGCACCCTTATCAATGGCCCGCGCCCTGCGGGCCATTGCCTTTAGCCCATAAATGCAGGCTGTTTTTTCTCGTACGCTGAGATGGCGTCCTCGTGCTGGAGCGTCAGGCCAATGCTGTCCAGACCGTTCAACATGCAGTGGCGACGGAAGGAATCAATGCTGAAGCTGTAGGTCTTATCCCCGGCTTTCACCACTTCCGCTTCCAGATCCACCTCAAACGCCATCCCTGGATTTGCCTTAACCAGCGCGAACAGTTCATCGACCTGCTCGTCGCTCAGCGTCACCGGCAGCAACTGGTTGTTGAAGCTGTTGCCGTAGAAGATATCCGCGAAGCTCGGGGCGATAACCACCTTAAAGCCGTAGTCGGTCAGCGCCCAGGGCGCATGCTCACGCGAGGAGCCGCAGCCGAAGTTTTCCCGCGCCAGAAGAATGGATGCACCTTTGTATTCCGGGAAGTTCAGGACGAACTCCGGGTTTGGCACTTCGCCTTTGTCGTCCAGAAAACGCCAGTCGTTGAACAGGTGTGCGCCAAAACCGGTGCGGGTCACTTTCTGCAAAAACTGCTTCGGAATGATCGCGTCCGTATCGACGTTAGCGGCGTCCAGCGGGACAACACGGCCCGTATGTTGGGTAAATTTCTCTGCCATGATTGTCTCCTTATTTCAGGCTGCGAATATCGGCGAAATGGCCGGTGACTGCCGCAGCGGCGGCCATTGCCGGGCTGACCAGGTGGGTGCGTCCACCCCGGCCCTGACGGCCTTCAAAATTACGGTTGCTGGTGGAGGCGCAGCGCTCGCCCGGATTCAGACGGTCGTTGTTCATCGCCAGACACATTGAGCAGCCCGGCAGACGCCATTCGAAGCCTGCTTCGATAAAGATCTTATCCAGTCCTTCCGCTTCCGCCTGGGCTTTCACCGGACCGGAGCCTGGAACCACCAGCGCCTGCACGCCCGGCGCCACTTTGCGACCTTTGGCAATCTCTGCCGCCGCGCGTAAATCCTCGATACGGGAGTTGGTGCAGGAGCCGATGAACACCTTATCAATGTTCACGTCGGTCAGCGGTACGCCGGGTGTCAGCCCCATATAGGCCAGCGCTTTTTCCGCGCTGGCGCGTTCGACCGGATCGGCGAAGGAAGCCGGGTCAGGAATGCTGTCGTTGACAGAGATGACCTGGCCAGGATTGGTACCCCAGGTGACTTGCGGCGCAATCTCTTCCGCCTGCAGCGTGACAACGGTATCAAAGGTGGCACCGTCGTCAGTTTTCAGGGTTTTCCAGTACGCGACCGCGTCGTCAAAATCCTGACCTTTCGGCGCGTGCAGACGGCCTTTCACATAGTTGAAGGTGGTTTCGTCCGGTGCGACCAGGCCTGCTTTAGCACCCATCTCAATCGCCATGTTGCACAGGGTCATACGGCCTTCCATGCTCAGCGCTTGAATCGCGTCGCCGCAGAATTCCACCACGTGACCGGTACCGCCTGCGCTGCCGGTTTTGCCGATAATCGCCAGCACGATATCTTTCGCGGTGATACCCGGCGCGGCTTTGCCCTTCACCTCAATCTTCATGGTTTTGGCGCGGCCCTGTTTCAGAGTTTGCGTCGCCAGAACGTGCTCAACTTCCGATGTGCCGATGCCGAACGCCAGCGCGCCAAACGCGCCGTGGGTCGCGGTATGGGAGTCGCCGCAGACGATGGTCATGCCCGGCAGCGTAATACCCTGCTCAGGTCCCATCACGTGGACGATGCCCTGATACGGGTGGTTCAGATCGTACAGCTCCACGCCAAATTCGTTGCAGTTCTTGATCAGCTCCTGCATCTGGATGCGCGCCATCTCGCCGGAAGCATTGATGTCTTTGGTCTGGGTGGAGACGTTGTGATCCATCGTGGCAAAGGTTTTACCCGGCTGGCGCACCGGACGCTTGTGCGCGCGCAGGCCGTCGAAGGCCTGTGGAGAGGTCACTTCGTGCACCAGGTGGCGGTCAATGTACAGCAGCGGGGTTTCGTTTGGCGCCTCGTAGACAACGTGCGCATCAAACAATTTTTCATATAACGTCTTGGCCATGATTACACCCCTTCAGCGACATAGCGGGCAATGATGTCGCCCATTTCATCAGTACTGACTGCTGCCGTGCCGCGCGCTAAGTCACTGGTACGGACGCCTTCTTCTAACGCCCGGTTAATGGCGTTTTCAATTGCGGTTGCTGCGTCACCTGCATCGAGGCTGTAGCGCAGCAGCAGGGCCAGGGAGAGGATCTGCGCAATCGGGTTCGCAATGTTCTTGCCTGCGATATCCGGCGCGGAACCGCCCGCCGGTTCGTACAGGCCAAAGCCTTCTTCATTCAGGCTGGCCGATGGCAGCATGCCCATAGAGCCGGTGATCATCGCGCACTCGTCAGACAAAATATCGCCGAACAGGTTGGAGCAGAGCAGCACGTCAAACTGGGACGGATCCTTAATCAGCTGCATGGTCGCGTTGTCGATGTACATATGCGACAGCTCAACGTCCGGGTACTGCTTAGCGACTTCACTGACGATCTCGCGCCACAAAATGGACGACTGCAGCACGTTCGCTTTATCAATGGAGGTCACCTTATGGCGGCGCTTGCGTGCAGATTCAAAGGCGATATGGGCGATACGTTCAATTTCGAAACGGTGGTACACCTCGGTATCAAACGCTTTCTCATGCTGACCGCTGCCTTCGCGACCTTTTGGCTGACCGAAGTAGATCCCGCCCGTCAGCTCACGCACGCACAGGATGTCGAAACCGTTGGCCGCGATATCCGCGCGCAGCGGACAAAACTCTTCCAGCCCCTGATACAGCTTAGCCGGACGCAGGTTACTGAACAGTTTAAAATGTTTACGCAGCGGCAGCAGCGCGCCGCGCTCTGGCTGCTCTGCTGGCGGCAGGTGTTCCCATTTTGGGCCACCGACGGAGCCAAACAGCACGGCATCGGCATTTTCGCAGCCTTCAACGGTGGCTTTCGGCAATGGCGTTCCGTGGTTATCAATCGCAATACCGCCCACGTCGTAGTGGCTGGTGGTAATTTTCATCGCAAAACGCGAGCGAACGGCTTCCAGTACTTTCAGCGCCTGTGCCATCACTTCCGGACCAATACCGTCACCCGGCAACACAGCAATATGGTAGTTCTTCGACATTACACGGTTTCCTTGTTGTTCTCTTTATTCTGAGCTTTGCGTTGCAACTCTTTTTCGACTTCAGCGGCGCGCCAGATGTTGTTCAGGACGTGCACCATCGCTTTCGCGGAGGATTCGACAATATCCGTCGCCAGGCCCACACCGTGGAAACGGCGGCCATTATAGTTGACGACGATATCCACCTGACCCAGCGCGTCTTTACCGTGCCCTTTCGCCGTCAGGTCGTATTTCACCAGCTCTACGTCGTACTCGGTAACGCGGTTGATCGCCTGATAGATGGCATCCACAGGGCCGTTACCGTTGGCGGCTTCCGCTTTAATTTCATCACCGCAGGCCAGCTTGACCGAGGCGGTAGCGATGTCGCTGGAGCCGGACTGCACGTTGAAGTAGTCCAGACGGAAGTGCTCTGGCTCTTCCTGCTGCTTGTTGATGAAGGCCAGCGCTTCCAGGTCGTAATCGAATACCTGGCCTTTCTTGTCGGCCAGCTTCAGGAACGCGTCGTACAGTTGATCCATGTTGTAATCGCTGTCCTGATAGCCCATCTCTTCCATCCGGTGTTTCACTGCCGCACGACCGGAACGGGAGGTCAGGTTCAGCTGAACCTGGTTCAGGCCGATGGATTCCGGAGTCATGATTTCGTAGTTTTCACGGTTTTTCAGCACGCCGTCCTGGTGAATACCGGAGGAGTGGGCGAACGCGCCGGTTCCAACAATCGCCTTGTTAGCCGGGATCGGCATGTTGCAAATCTGGCTGACGGTCTGGCTGGTGCGCCAGATTTCATTGTGATTGATGCGGGTGTGCACGTTCATGATGTCTTTGCGCACCTTGATCGCCATGATCACTTCTTCCAGTGAACAGTTGCCCGCGCGTTCACCGATACCGTTCATTGCACCTTCTACCTGACGTGCACCGGCGTGCACCGCAGCGATGGCATTGCCTACGGCCAGGCCCAAATCATCATGGGTATGTACTGAGATGATTGCTTTATCAATGTTAGGTACGCGCTCATACAGGCCGGTAATGATGCTGGAGAACTCAAACGGCATGGTATAGCCGACGGTGTCCGGGATGTTGATGGTTTTAGCGCCCGCGTTGATGGCGGCTTCGACTACGCGCGCCAGGTCTTCAATCGGCGTACGGCCCGCATCTTCACAGGAGAATTCAACGTCATCGGTGTAGTTGCGTGCGCGCTTAACCATGTATACCGCGCGTTCAATGACCTCATCCAGCGTGCTGCGCAACTTGGTTGCGATGTGCATTGGTGAGGTTGCAATAAAGGTATGAATACGGAAGGCTTCGGCTGCCTTCAGCGACTCAGCCGCAACGTCGATGTCTTTCTCTACGCAGCGCGCCAGACCGCACACGCGGCTGTTTTTAATGGTGCGGGCGATAGTCTGTACGGATTCAAAATCACCCGGAGAGGAGACGGGGAAACCGACCTCCATCACGTCGACGCCCATACGCTCGAGAGCCAGCGCAATCTGCAGTTTCTCTTTTACACTCAGGCTTGCCTGTAATGCCTGTTCACCGTCACGTAAAGTAGTATCGAAAATAATGACTTGCTGGCTCATGGGTTAGGTCCTTGTCAGTCTTAGGGCGCCTTGCTACGAGCATAAAAAAACCCGCGCAGTGGCGCGGGTTTTTAGTCTTACTGGTGACGATTCAACGCTGAATTTCGCCCGCCAGTCTACCGCGCACAGTGGATGCGTTTAGTAGTAGTAGACCGATGAAACGAATGGTGCGTGTCATGAATCGTGCTCCGTTAAATTCAATATGCTTTTAGTGGTACTGGATACAGCTGTGCATGTCAACCCCTGATGGTAAAAACGGCCCCAGAAGGCTAAACAGAGAGGGTGTGTTGTTTAGCTTATTGTGCTGGGTTTTTGATTTTTAACTTAACTAATTGTCTATTTTTGGACTTAAAAAACATTTGCAGAAACGAATAAACATAACGGGTATTTTTCAGGTGACGCAGTCCTCACAAATGCTATCTCTTTAAACCGTTTTACTATCATCGAGTTATCTTTTTTTGAGAGAGCTTTTTCTCCCTTCAAATAGAATCATTGATAACAGATTGTTAACTTAATTCTGCTCAATGTCGATAACAGTTTAATTATACTTAAGTCATCCTTAACTGGATGGTTATTGTATATTGATTTGGTTTATGGTTTCATTCAAACACTAAAGTTAAGCATATCCTTTGTGCCGTTTTGTATTATAGCATTATTAGATAATCTTTATATATTCCGATTTTTAAACAATTTTCTTTCGCTGGTCGTATCTGCATGGTAAATCATATTTTTCGAAATTATTACAGTGCGTTGGCGAAGGGAGTGTAGCGTGACAGTGGAGTCAGAAGTGCCAGAAAATAATATTAAACAACCACAGATTACTGATGGAATTAAACCACAGTTACGCACGGTGGATCTTAATCTACTGACGGTGTTTGATGCTGTCATGCAGGAGCAGAATATCACGCGTGCGGCACAAGCCCTGGGGATGTCACAGCCTGCCGTAAGTAATGCCGTTGCCAGGCTTAAGGTTATGTTCAACGACGAATTGTTTGTTCGTTATGGAAGAGGGATCCAGCCTACAGCGCGGGCTTTCCAGCTTTTCGGCTCCATCCGCCAGGCGCTGCAGCTGGTGCAAAATGAGCTGCCGGGCTCGGGCTTTGAACCCTTAAGCAGTGAGCGAGTATTCCATCTCTGCGTCTGCAGTCCATTAGATAATTATCTGACATCAATTATTTATAATAAAGTTGAAGAGATCGCACCTAATATTAATCTCGTCTTTAAATCGTCCTTAAATCAAAACACCGAACACCAGTTACGTTACCAGGAAATCGAATTCGTCCTGGGTTATGAAGAATTCCGCCGTCCTGAATTTTCCTGTGTACCGCTGTTTAAAGATGAAATGGTGCTGGTTGCCAGCAAAAAACATCCACGACTGAATGCGCCGTTACGTGAAAGTGACGTTTATAGCGAACAGCATGCCGTTGTTGCGCTCGACAGATATGCCTCCTTTAGCCTGCCCTGGTACGACACTGCAGAGAAACAGGCGAGCGTGGCTTATCAGGGGATGGCCATGGTCAGCGTATTAAACGTCGTTTCCCAGACGCAGCTGGTGGCAATTGCCCCACGCTGGCTGGCAGAAGAGTTCTCTGGCGCGTTAAATCTGCAAATTTTGCCTCTGCCGCTCAAGCTAAATAGCCGCACCTGCTATCTCTCCTGGCATGAAGCTGCTGGACGGGATAAAGGACATCAGTGGATGGAAGAGCTACTTATTAGCATCTGCCGTCGGTAATCGAGTCAGGATAAATTGCATCTTTGCATGTGATTTATCCTGGTTTTGTTTCTTTTATTAATATTTTGTTCTGTTGCGTATTTTATCTGGCGCCTGCCAGGCCCGTAAAAATAGATGATTTTCTACATCGCCGCGCTTTTCAGTGATGATTTATCATCTCGTCCCCTAATTTCAGATGAATTAACCATATCCTCTGACAATGTCTGTTTTTTCTGCTTTCACGGCCTCTTCTCTCTCCTGGTTTGCGAATTGCCTGCCTCATAACGAGCGGTTAAGGTAAGTATCACTCTGCAAAATAGAAGACGGGTTCATCCCGATCGCAAGACGGTGCGGAAATGAATTCGGCGGTCCGTCTATAACAAAATGCCTGGAGGCAAAGCATGGAGATGTTGTCTGGCGCGGAAATGGTCGTCCGGTCGCTGATCGATCAGGGCGTAAAGCAAGTGTTCGGCTATCCTGGCGGCGCGGTCCTCGATATTTATGACGCACTGCATACGGTAGGGGGTATTGACCATGTGCTGGTACGCCATGAGCAGGCGGCGGTACATATGGCCGATGGCCTGGCGCGTGCGACGGGTGAAGTGGGCGTGGTCCTGGTCACGTCGGGGCCCGGTGCGACAAACGCCATTACCGGCATTGCGACCGCGTACATGGACTCTATTCCGCTGGTGATCCTTTCCGGACAGGTCGCGACATCACTGATTGGCTATGATGCGTTTCAGGAGTGCGACATGGTCGGGATTTCGCGTCCCGTCGTGAAGCACAGCTTCCTGGTCAAGCAAACCGAAGACATTCCTGGCATTCTGAAGAAGGCGTTCTGGCTGGCGGCAAGCGGGCGCCCGGGGCCGGTGGTGGTCGATCTCCCTAAAGATATCCTGAACCCGGCAAACAAGCTGCCTTATGTCTGGCCGGAATCGGTGAGCATGCGCTCTTACAACCCAACAACGCAGGGTCACAAAGGTCAGATCAAACGCGCGCTGCAAACGCTGCTGGCCGCTAAAAAACCGGTGGTCTATGTCGGTGGCGGGGCCGTCAATTCAGCGTGTGAGGCACAGCTGCGTGAACTGGTTGAAAAGCTCAATCTTCCTGTTGCGTCATCGCTGATGGGACTCGGAGCGTTTCCCGCCACCCACCGTCAGGCGCTCGGCATGTTGGGTATGCACGGTACCTATGAAGCCAACATGACGATGCATCATTCTGACGTCATCTTTGCCGTCGGCGTGCGTTTTGACGATCGTACGACCAACAACCTGGCGAAGTATTGCCCGAACGCCACCGTGCTGCACATTGATATCGATCCGACGTCAATTTCAAAAACGGTGTCGGCTGATGTACCTATCGTCGGCGACGCGCGACAGGTCCTTGAACAAATGCTGGATCTGCTGGCGCTGGAAAACACAGCGCAACCGCTGGATGAAATCCGTGACTGGTGGCAGCAAATTGAGCAATGGCGCGCGCGGCAGTGTCTGAAATATGACACCCAAAGCGAGCATATTAAGCCGCAGGCGGTCATCGAAACGGTATGGCGACTGACGAAAGGCGACGCGTATGTGACCTCTGACGTGGGCCAGCATCAAATGTTTGCCGCCCTCTATTATCCGTTTGATAAACCGCGTCACTGGATCAACTCGGGAGGTTTAGGCACGATGGGCTTTGGCCTGCCTGCCGCGCTGGGCGTGAAGCTGGCGCTGCCAAATGAAACCGTCGTCTGCGTGACCGGAGACGGCAGTATTCAGATGAACATTCAGGAACTTTCCACCGCGCTGCAATATGAGCTGCCGGTACTGGTGCTCAACCTTAATAACGGCTATCTCGGTATGGTGAAGCAGTGGCAGGATATGATCTACTCGGGCCGCCACTCTCAGTCATATATGAAATCGCTGCCGGATTTTGTTCGTCTTGCTGAAGCTTACGGTCATATAGGGATGCGGGTGACCGATCCGGCTGAGCTGGAAACGAAGCTCGCCGAAGCGCTTGAGCACGTTAAAAACAACCGCCTCGTCTTTATGGATGTCATCGTTGATGGAACCGAGCACGTTTATCCGATGCATATTCGCGGCGGCGGTATGGACGAGATGTGGTTAAGCAAAACGGAGAGAACCTGATATGCGCCGGATATTATCGGTATTACTGGAAAACGAGTCTGGCGCACTGTCGCGCGTCATTGGGCTTTTTGCGCAGCGTGGCTATAACATTGAAAGCCTGACCGTGGCGCCAACGGACGATCCGACGCTGTCGCGTATGACGATTCAGACCGTTGGCGATGCCAAGGTAATTGAGCAGATCGAGAAACAGCTGCATAAGCTGGTCGATGTGCTGCGCGTAAGCGAGCTGGGGCAGGGCGCTTACGTTGAGCGTGAGGTCATGCTGGTAAAAATACAGGCCAGCGGTTACGGGCGCGAAGAGGTCAAACGCAATGCGGATATCTTCCGCGGGCAGATCATCGACGTCACGCCTTCTCTTTATACGGTTCAACTGGTCGGAACCAGTGACAAGCTGGATGCTTTCCTGGCATCCGTGCGGGATGTAGCAAAAATTGTTGAGGTGGCGAGATCGGGGATCGTTGGTCTGTCACGCGGCGAGAAAATCATGCGGTAGTTGTTAAAAAGGTTCGCCTCTTTCAGCCCGGTCACCAAAGCCGGGCTTTTTTTTGCGTAATCAGCCGACAACGCAGATAAAAGCGGTTGCCGCGAAGGCTTTTCTGCGTTTAGATGTTAAAAGATTTAACCATAACCTTGACAGGGCCATGGACTCTTTTCTTTTTTTAAGGGGCAATTGTGAAACTGGATGAAATCGCCCGGCTAGCCGGCGTGTCACGAACAACGGCCAGCTATGTGATTAACGGCAAAGCAAAGCAGTACCGCGTCAGCGATAAGACCGTTGAAAAAGTTATGGCGGTGGTTCGTGAGCATAACTACCATCCGAATGCTGTCGCTGCCGGCCTGCGTGCCGGGCGCACCCGCTCTATTGGTCTGGTGATCCCGGATCTGGAAAACACCAGCTATACCCGTATCGCCAACTATCTTGAACGTCAGGCCCGCCAGCGCGGTTACCAGCTGCTGATAGCCTGTTCTGAAGACCAGCCCGATAACGAGATGCGCTGCATTGAACATCTGCTCCAGCGTCAGGTCGATGCCATCATCGTCTCGACCTCCTTACCGCCGGAGCATCCGTTTTACCAGCGCTGGGCGAACGATCCGTTCCCCATCGTGGCGCTGGACCGCGCGCTCGATCGTGAGCATTTCACAAGCGTAGTGGGTGCCGATCAGGATGACGCGGAAATGCTGGCCGCTGAGCTGAGAACCTTCCCCGCTAAAACGGTGCTGTATCTTGGCGCGCTGCCCGAGCTTTCCGTAAGCTTCCTGCGTGAGCAAGGGTTCAGAACCGCCTGGAAAGACGATCCGCGTGAAGTCCACTATCTCTATGCCAACAGCTATGAACGCGAAGCCGCTGCGCAGCTGTTCGAAAAATGGCTGGAGACGCACCCGATGCCCCAGGCGCTGTTCACCACGTCATTTGCCCTTCTGCAGGGGGTAATGGATGTCACCTTGCGTCGTGAAGGCAAGCTTCCCTCTGACCTGGCGATCGCCACGTTTGGGGATAACGAGCTTCTCGATTTCCTTCAGTGCCCGGTGCTGGCGGTGGCCCAGCGTCACCGAGATGTAGCGGAACGCGTCCTGGAGATTGTTCTGGCGAGCCTGGATGAGCCGCGCAAACCGAAGCCGGGTCTGACGCGTATCAAACGTAATCTCTATCATCGCGGAATTTTGAGCCGCCATAAATGAAATGACGGGGCGGCGAAAAACCGCCCCTTTTTACTGGAATAATTGGCCGAGTTAATTCCCGCAGTGAAATTAGGATAATTCTTGAGAGTTCCTAATCTACTATTTTTCTTAATTCATTTTGCCGTTTAAAATGGTCCTTAAAGAATCATGAAGCGATTTTTAAAAGCCTCTCTTTGTATTACTTTGTTACAAACCCTCTTCGGTCGATGAATATTCAGACGTTTTTCCTTCCCCCCGACCGGCCAGCAACGCAACCGCCGCTTCTACCGACCGATTGAGCGAATCTGGCGCTGTCATCCCCTGAGAATCTGTCATAAAATGCTGCCCGCGTCGCAAACTGACACTTTATATTGATCTGCGATGATATTGAGTGAGCCTTAACGCTAGTGTGTATATTCGGTTTTTTTCTTACAAATATTCATAACGTTAATTTTGCCTCGCCAGTTGTGCAGTTATTAGCCAAGACTGTTTACCTCTGTAAATAGTGGGCATACAGCCTCGTATAGGGAGAGTCCTGGCTTGACAAGCTTTTCCCTCGCTCCGTAAACTCCTTCAGGTGGGAATTTGTGGGTTAAAGTGGTGAGGAGGGGTGAGACTGGCATGTTCCGTGGAGCAACGTTAGTCAATCTCGACAGCAAGGGGCGTTTATCGGTACCAACCCGATACCGCGACCAGCTGATTGAGAACGCTGCGGGTCAAATGGTTTGCACCATTGACATTAACTCCCCCTGCCTGCTGCTTTACCCCTTGCCTGAATGGGAAATTATTGAGCAAAAGCTGTCGCGACTGTCGAGCATGAACCCGCAGGAACGCCGCGTGCAGCGGCTCTTATTGGGACATGCCAGTGAATGTCAGATGGATAACGCAGGGCGATTACTGATTGCTCCTGTGTTGCGGCAACATGCCGGTCTGACAAAAGAAGTGATGCTGGTCGGGCAGTTCAACAAGTTTGAACTGTGGGATGAAACGACCTGGTATCAACAGGTCAAGGAAGATATCGACGCTGAGCAGTCTGATTCCGCGACATTATCGGAAAGACTGCAGGACTTGTCTCTATAAATATGATGGAAAATTATAAACATACAACGGTGTTACTGGACGAGGCCGTTAACGGCCTGAATATTCGTCCGGATGGCATCTACATTGATGGCACGTTTGGTCGCGGCGGTCACTCGCGTTTGATCCTCTCTCAGCTTGGAGAGGAAGGACGCCTGCTGGCAATCGATCGCGATCCGCAGGCAATTGCCGTTGCACAGACCATCAATGACCCACGCTTTTCCATCGTGCATGGACCTTTCTCTGCGCTCGCGGACTATGTGGCCGAGCGCGGTCTGACGGGCAAGATCGACGGGATTCTTCTCGATCTTGGCGTCTCTTCACCCCAGCTTGATGACGCTGAACGCGGTTTTTCCTTTATGCGCGATGGTCCGCTGGATATGCGGATGGACCCGACGCGCGGACAATCCGCCGCCGAGTGGTTACAGACCGCTGACGAAGCCGATATTGCGTGGGTCATCAAAACGTTTGGCGAAGAGCGCTTTGGCAAACGTATTGCGCGCGCCATTGTTGAGCGCAACCGCATTGAGCCGATGACCCGCACGAAAGAGTTGGCCGAGGTGATCGCGGCGGCAACGCCGGTGAAGGATAAGCACAAACATCCCGCGACCCGTACCTTCCAGGCGGTTCGCATCTGGGTAAACAGTGAACTGGAGGAAATAGAGCTGGCGCTAAAAAGCTCGCTCGACGTGCTGGCCCCGGGTGGGCGGTTATCCATCATCAGCTTCCATTCGCTGGAAGACCGTATTGTGAAACGCTTCATGCGTGAACAAAGCCGCGGTCCTCAGGTGCCAGCGGGGCTGCCGATGACGGAAGAACAACTCAGGAAGCTGGGCGGCCGTCAGTTGCGAGCATTAGGCAAGTTGATGCCGGGCGAAGAAGAAGTGGCAGAGAATCCACGCGCCCGTAGTTCAGTGCTGCGTGTTGCAGAGAGGACGAACGCATGATCGGCAGAGTGACAGAGACCCTAAGCAAAGTTAAGGATTCGTTAGGAAGCAACGAGCGCCATGCCTTGCCTGGCGTGATCGGCGACGATCTTTTGCGGTTTGGGAAACTGCCACTCTGTCTGTTCATTTGCATCATTGTCACGGCAGTTACGGTGGTGACGACAGCCCACCATACACGTTTATTGACTGCGCAACGCGAGCAGATGGTACTGGAACGCGATGCGCTGGATATTGAATGGCGAAATCTGATCCTTGAAGAAAACGCGCTCGGCGATCACAGCCGGGTTGAACGGATCGCAACGGAAAAGCTGCAGCTGCAGCATGTTGATCCTTCACAGGAAAATATCGTAGTACAAAAATAAGGGAAAACGCGACGCATGAAAGCAGCGGCAAAAACGCTAAAACCAAAACGTCAGGAAGAACAGGCCAACTTTATCAGTTGGCGTTTTGCGTTGCTTTGCGGCTGCATTTTACTGGCGCTGGGTTTTCTGCTGGGACGCGTGGCCTGGCTGCAAATCATCGCCCCTGACATGCTGGTACGCCAGGGCGATATGCGCTCTCTGCGCGTTCAGGAAGTCTCTACCTCCCGCGGGATGATCACCGACCGTTCCGGTCGTCCGCTGGCGGTGAGCGTGCCGGTGAAGGCGATCTGGGCCGATCCGAAAGAGCTGCACGACGCCGGTGGTATTACCCTTGATAACCGCTGGAAAGCGCTGTCAGATGCGCTGAAAATGCCGCTGGATCAGCTGGCTTCCCGCGTTAATGCGAACCCGAAAGGGCGTTTTATCTATCTGGCGCGTCAGGTTAACCCTGACATGGCGGACTACATTCGAAAACTGAAGCTGCCGGGCATTCATCTGCGCGAAGAATCCCGTCGTTACTATCCGTCCGGCGAAGTAACCGCTCACCTCATTGGCTTCACCAACGTCGACAGCCAGGGGATTGAGGGCGTTGAAAAAAGCTTCGATAAGTGGCTCACCGGCCAGCCGGGCGAGCGAATTGTGCGTAAGGACCGCTACGGGCGCGTCATCGAAGATATCTCCTCCACGGACAGTCAGGCAGCGCATAACCTGGCCCTAAGTATCGACGAGCGCCTGCAGGCGCTGGTCTACCGCGAGCTGAACAACGCCGTGGCGTTTAACAAGGCAGAATCCGGCAGCGCCGTGCTGGTGGATGTCAGCACCGGAGAAGTGCTGGCCATGGCCAACAGTCCTTCCTACAACCCGAACAACTTTACCGGCACCGCAAAAGATGCGATGCGTAACCGGGCGATTACCGACGTGTTCGAACCCGGCTCCACGGTGAAACCGATGGTGGTGATGACGGCGCTTCAGCGCGGTATCGTCAATGAAAATACGGTCCTGAACACGATCCCTTACCGTATTAACGGCCACGAGATTAAAGACGTGGCGCGCTACAGCGAATTGACCCTGACCGGGGTGTTACAGAAGTCGAGTAACGTCGGTGTTTCAAAGCTGGCGTTAGCGATGCCGTCCTCAGCGTTAGTAGAGACTTACTCACGTTTTGGACTTGGAAAGGCGACCAATTTGGGGTTGGTCGGAGAACGCAGTGGCTTATATCCTCAAAAACAACGGTGGTCTGACATAGAGAGGGCCACCTTCTCTTTCGGCTACGGGCTAATGGTAACCCCGTTACAGTTAGCGCGAGTCTACGCAACGATTGGCAGCTACGGCGTCTATCGCCCGCTGTCCATCACCAAAGTTGATCCACCGGTTCCGGGCGAGCGTATCTTCCCGGAATCCATCGTTCGTACCGTTGTGCACATGATGGAAAGCGTGGCGCTGCCGGGCGGCGGCGGCGTGAAGGCGGCCATCAAAGGCTATCGCATCGCCATTAAAACCGGTACGGCGAAAAAGGTGGGGCCAGACGGCCGCTACATCAACAAATACATTGCCTATACCGCAGGCGTTGCGCCTGCAAGCAATCCGCGTTTTGCGCTGGTGGTCGTGATTAACGATCCACAGGCGGGTAAATACTACGGCGGCGCCGTTTCCGCGCCTGTGTTTGGCGCCATCATGGGCGGCGTGTTACGCACCATGAACGTTGAACCAGATGCGCTGGCGACGGGCGAAAAAAGTGAATTTGTAATTAATCAAGGCGAGGGTACAGGTGGCAGATCGTAATTTGCGCGACCTTCTCGCTCCGTGGGTGCCAAATGCACCGGAGCGAGCACTGCGAGAGATGGTACTGGACAGCCGCGTGGCTGCTTCTGGCGATCTTTTTGTGGCAGTGGTTGGTCATCAGGCGGACGGGCGTCGTTATATCCCGCAGGCGATTGCGCAAGGTGTGGCTGCCATTATTGCTGAGGCTAAAGACGAGGCAACCGACGGTGAGATCCGTGAAATGCACGGGGTGCCGGTTATCTATCTCAGCCAGTTGAATGAGCGTCTCTCTGCACTGGCAGGACGCTTTTATCACGAACCTTCCGACCAGCTGCGTCTGGTTGGCGTGACGGGCACGAACGGAAAAACCACCACCACGCAGTTGATGGCGCAGTGGGCTCAGTTGCTGGGTGAAACCGGTGCGGTGATGGGTACCGTGGGTAACGGCCTGCTGGGCAAAGTGAGCCCGACGGAAAACACCACCGGTTCGGCGGTTGACGTACAGCACGTGCTTGCCGGTCTGGCAGGGCAGGGGGCAACCTTTGCCGCGATGGAAGTTTCTTCGCACGGCCTGGTACAGCACCGCGTCGCAGCACTGAAGTTTGCTGCTTCAGTGTTCACCAACCTGAGCCGCGATCACCTTGATTATCATGGTGATATGGAACACTACGAAGCCGCGAAATGGCTGCTGTTCTCTACTCACCATTACGGCCAGGCCATTATCAACGCCGACGACGAAGTGGGCCGCCGCTGGCTTGCGAAGCTGCCAGACGCGGTAGCGGTGTCGATGGAAGACCATATCAATCCGAACTGCCACGGCCGCTGGCTGAAGGCCGTTGACGTTAACTATCACGACAGTGGCGCGACGATCCGCTTTGCCTCTTCCTGGGGTGAAGGTGAAATTGAAAGCCGCCTGATGGGGGCGTTCAACGTCAGCAACCTGCAGCTGGCGCTGGCAACGCTGCTGGCGCTGGGTTATCCGATGGCGGAACTGCTGAAAACGTCAGCGCGTCTCCAGCCGGTTTGCGGCCGTATGGAAGTGTTTAGCGCGCCGGGCAAACCGACCGTGGTTGTCGATTATGCCCACACGCCGGATGCGCTGGAAAAAGCGCTGGAAGCGGCACGCCTGCACTGCACCGGTAAACTCTGGTGCGTCTTCGGCTGCGGTGGCGATCGCGACAAAGGTAAACGTCCCCTGATGGGCGCCATTGCGGAGCAGTTCGCGGACATTCCTGTGGTCACCGATGACAATCCGCGTACCGAAGAGCCGCGCGCCATCATCAACGACATTCTGGCGGGTATGCTGGACGCCGGTCGCGCCCGTGTGGTGGAAGGCCGCGCGGAAGCCGTGACAAACACCATCATGCAGGCAAAAGAAAATGATGTCGTTCTGCTGGCCGGTAAAGGCCATGAAGACTATCAGATTGTTGGCAATCGTCGTCTGGACTACTCTGACCGCGTAACGGCAGCGCGTCTGCTGGGAGTCGTCGCATGATTAGCATCACCTTAAGCCAGGCCGCTGCGGTACTGCACGGCGAGCTGCTGGGCCAGGATCTGACCATTGACGCGGTCACCACCGACACCCGTAAAGTGACCGCGGGCTGTCTGTTTGTGGCGCTGAAAGGCGAACGTTTTGACGCGCATGATTTTGCCGGACAGGCCAAAGAAAACGGCGCTGGCGCGCTGCTGGTCAGCCGCAGGCTGGATATCGATTTACCGCAGATAGTGGTGAGCGATACGCGTCTCGCGTTCGGTGAACTGGCCGCCTGGGTTCGTCAGCAGGTGCCTGCTCGCGTTGTCGCGCTGACTGGGTCATCGGGCAAAACGTCAGTGAAAGAGATGACGGCGGCCATCCTCAGCCAGTGCGGTAATACGCTTTATACCGCAGGCAACCTCAATAATGACATCGGCGTGCCGATGACATTACTTCGCCTTACTAAAGAGCATGAGTTTGCGGTGATCGAGTTAGGGGCAAACCACCAGGGCGAAATCGCCTGGACCGTGAGCCTGACTCGCCCGGAAGCGGCGCTGGTGAATAACCTCGCGGCAGCGCATCTGGAAGGCTTTGGCTCGCTGGAAGGCGTGGCAAAAGCGAAAGGCGAAATCTACACCGGTCTGCCTGCTGACGGCATTGCCATTCTCAATGCCGACAACAACGACTGGCTGAACTGGCAGAGCATCATTGGCTCGCGTAAAACCTGGCGCTTCTCGCCGAACGCGGCCAACAGTGACTTTACCGCGACCAATATCCATGTGACGTCGCACGGTACGGAATTCACGCTTGCTACCCCAACGGGTGACGTAGACGTGCTGTTACCGCTGCCGGGACGCCATAACATCGCCAATGCGCTGGCAGCAGCGGCCTTGTCGACGGCGGTGGGAGCGTCACACGAGGCGATTAAAACCGGGCTGGCGAATTTGAAAGCCGTGCCGGGACGCCTGTACCCGATCCCGCTTGCAGAAAACAAATTGCTGCTTGATGACTCCTACAACGCGAACGTCGGCTCAATGACGGCGGCGGTGCAGGTGCTATCTGAAATGCCGGGCTACCGCGTCATGGTGGTTGGCGACATGGCGGAGCTGGGCGATGAAAGCGAAGCCTGTCATACCCAGGTGGGTGAAGCGGCGAAAGCGGCGGGACTGGACTGCGTGCTGAGCGCAGGAAAACTGAGCCAGGCGATTAGCCATGCCAGCGGCGTTGGCGAACATTTTGCCGACAAAGCCGCGTTGATTGAGCGCCTTAAGGCATTGATTACAGAAAAACAAATTGTGACAGTGTTAGTGAAAGGTTCACGTAGTGCCGCCATGGAAGAGGTTGTGCACGCATTACAGGAGAACGGGACATGTTAGTTTGGCTGGCCGAACATTTGGTCAAATATTATTCAGGCTTTAACGTCTTTTCGTATCTGACGTTTCGCGCCATCGTCAGCCTGCTGACTGCGCTGTTCATCTCGTTGTGGATGGGCCCGCGCATGATTGCCCGTCTGCAAAAACTCTCTTTCGGCCAGGTCGTACGTAACGACGGTCCGGAGTCGCACTTCAGCAAGCGCGGTACGCCGACGATGGGCGGGATCATGATCCTGACCGCGATCGTCGTTTCTGTACTGCTGTGGGCCTATCCGTCTAACCCGTACGTCTGGTGCGTGCTGACCGTACTGGTGGGCTACGGCATTATCGGGTTTGTGGATGATTACCGTAAAGTCGTCCGCAAAGACACGAAGGGCCTGATTGCCCGCTGGAAGTATTTCTGGATGTCAGTGATTGCGCTGGGCGTTGCCTTCGCGCTGTATCTGGCAGGAAAAGATACGCCCGCCACCGAACTGGTGGTGCCGTTCTTTAAAGACGTGATGCCGCAGCTGGGGCTGTTCTACATCCTGCTGGCCTACTTTGTAATTGTTGGTACCGGTAACGCCGTTAACCTGACCGATGGCCTGGATGGTCTGGCGATTATGCCAACCGTCTTCGTGGCGGCTGGTTTTGCGCTGGTGGCGTGGGCGACCGGTAACATGAACTTTGCGAACTACCTGCACATCCCTTATCTGCGTCACGCGGGTGAGCTGGTGATCGTCTGTACGGCGATAGTCGGCGCGGGGCTGGGCTTCCTCTGGTTCAACACTTATCCGGCGCAGGTCTTTATGGGTGACGTCGGTTCTCTGGCGCTGGGCGGCGCGCTGGGCATTATCGCCGTGCTGCTGCGTCAGGAGTTCCTGCTGGTGATCATGGGCGGCGTGTTTGTGGTTGAAACCCTGTCGGTGATTTTGCAGGTCGGCTCCTTCAAGCTGCGCGGTCAGCGCATCTTCCGTATGGCGCCGATCCACCACCACTATGAACTGAAAGGCTGGCCGGAGCCGCGCGTGATTGTGCGCTTCTGGATTATTTCGCTGATGCTGGTGCTGATTGGCCTGGCAACGCTGAAGGTACGTTAATCATGGCAGATTACCAGGGTAAAAAAGTCGTTATCATCGGGTTAGGCCTCACTGGCCTCTCCTGCGTGGACTTTTTCCTTGCGCGCGGCGTGACGCCGCGTGTGATGGATACGCGTGTCTCTCCGCCGGGTCTGGACAAACTGCCGGAACAGGTTGAACGCCACCTTGGTGGTCTGAATGATGACTGGCTGCTGGCAGCCGATCTGATTGTCGCCAGCCCGGGTATGGCGCTGGCGCACCCTTCACTGAGCGCTGCTGCGGATGCGGGCGTTGAGATTGTCGGCGATATCGAGCTGTTCTGCCGCGAAGCGCAGGCGCCGGTTATCGCGATCACCGGTTCTAACGGCAAAAGCACCGTCACTACCCTGGTGGGTGAAATGGCGAAAGCGGCAGGCATGAACGTAGGGGTAGGCGGCAATATCGGTCTGCCCGCGCTGATGCTGCTGGACAAAGGCTGCGAGCTGTACGTTCTGGAACTTTCCAGCTTCCAGCTTGAAACCACCTCCAGCCTGCATGCGGCGGCGGCAACGATCCTCAACGTGACGGAAGATCATATGGATCGGTATCCGTTTGGTCTGCAGCAGTATCGCGCGGCCAAGCTGCGTGTTTACGAAAATGCCAAAGTTTGCGTGGTTAACGCCGACGACGCGCTGACCATGCCGGTGCGCGGCGCGGACGAGCGCTGCATCAGCTTTGGTATCACCATGGGTGATTATCATCTGAACCGCCAGCTGGGCGAAACCTGGCTGCGCGTGAAAGGTGAAAAGGTGCTGAACGTGAAGGAGATGAAGCTTTCCGGCCAGCACAACTATACCAATGCCCTGGCGGCGCTGGCACTGGCAGATGCCGTAGGGCTGCCGCGCTCTTCCAGCCTGAAAGCGTTGACCACGTTTTCCGGCCTGGCACACCGTTTCCAGCTGGCGCTGGAGCATAACGGCGTGCGCTGGATTAACGACTCCAAAGCGACCAACGTGGGAAGCACGGAGGCCGCGCTGAACGGTCTGCACGTTGACGGCACCCTGCATCTTCTGTTGGGTGGCGACGGCAAATCCGCTGATTTCTCCTCCCTGAAACAGTACCTCACTGGCGATAACATCCGCCTGTACTGCTTTGGCCGTGACGGCAGCGAGCTGGCTGAACTACGCCCGGAAGTTGCTGAGCAAACTGAAACGATGGAACAGGCGATGCGCCTGATTGCCCCGCGCGTGCAGCCTGGCGACATGGTTCTGCTCTCCCCGGCGTGCGCCAGCCTCGATCAGTTTAAGAATTTCGAACAGCGTGGCGATGTCTTTACCCGCCTTGCGAAGGAGTTAGGCTGATGCGTTTATCTCTCCCTCGCCTGAAAATGCCGCGCCTGCCAGGATTTGGAATTCTGGTGTGGCTGTTTGCGGCGCTGAAAGGCTGGGTGATGGCTTCACGGGATAAAGATTCCGATAGCCTGATTATGTACGACCGCACCCTGTTCTGGCTGACGCTGGGGCTGGCGGCGATCGGATTTATCATGGTGACCTCAGCCTCTATGCCCGTTGGACAGCGTCTGGCGAACGATCCCTTCCTGTTCGCCAAGCGTGACGGGCTGTACATCATTCTGGCGTTCTGCCTGGCACTGGTAACGCTTCGTCTGCCGATGGCGTTCTGGCAGCGCCACAGTACCGCGATGCTGATCGCCTCCATTATCATGCTGCTGATCGTGCTGGTTGTCGGGAGCTCCGTTAACGGGGCATCACGCTGGATCGCCTTCGGCCCGCTGCGTATTCAGCCTGCGGAGTTCACCAAGCTTTCGTTATTCTGCTACCTGGCAAACTACCTGGTGCGAAAAGTCGATGAGGTGCGTAACAACCTTCGCGGCTTCTTAAAGCCGATGGGCGTCATTCTGGTGCTGGCGATCCTGCTGCTGGCGCAGCCTGACCTCGGGACCGTTGTCGTACTGTTTGTCACCACGCTGGCGATGCTGTTCCTGGCAGGGGCCAAGCTGTGGCAGTTCATCGCCATCATCGGGATGGGGATTTCAGCGGTGGTGCTGCTGATCCTCGCCGAGCCTTACCGTATCCGCCGCGTGACCTCGTTCTGGAACCCGTGGGAAGATCCGTTCGGTAGCGGTTACCAGCTGACGCAGTCGCTGATGGCGTTTGGCCGCGGTGAAGTCTGGGGGCAAGGTCTGGGCAACTCGGTACAGAAACTGGAGTATTTACCGGAGGCGCACACCGACTTCATCTTCTCCATTATTGGGGAAGAACTGGGTTATATCGGTGTGGTATTAGCGCTTTTAATGGTATTCTTCGTCGCTTTCCGCGCCATGTCGATTGGCCGAAAAGCGCTGGAGATCGATCACCGCTTCTCAGGCTTCTTAGCCTGCTCAATTGGTATCTGGTTTAGCTTCCAGGCGCTGGTTAACGTCGGGGCCGCAGCGGGTATGCTGCCGACCAAAGGTCTGACGTTGCCGCTGATCAGCTATGGTGGTTCGAGCCTGTTGATCATGTCGACGGCCATTATGTTTTTGTTACGCATAGATTATGAGACGCGTCTGGAGAAAGCCCAGGCGTTTACACGAGGTTCACGATGAATCAACCGAAGCGGTTAATGGTGATGGCAGGCGGTACCGGTGGACACGTGTTCCCGGGGCTGGCGGTTGCGCACCATTTAATGGAGCAGGGCTGGCAGGTACGCTGGCTGGGAACCGCAGACCGCATGGAAGCCGACCTGGTACCGAAGCATGGTATTGAGATCGACTTTATTCGTATTTCCGGCCTGCGAGGCAAAGGCCTCAAGGCCATGCTGCTGGCGCCGGTGCGTATTTTTAATGCCTGGCGTCAGGCGCGCACCATCATGAAGCGCTTTAAGCCCGATGTGGTGCTGGGTATGGGCGGCTATGTTTCTGGTCCCGGCGGGCTGGCCGCGTGGTCGTTAGGCATTCCCGTTGTTCTGCACGAGCAGAACGGTATTGCCGGTCTGACCAACAAGTGGCTGGCGAAAATCGCCACCAAAGTGATGCAGGCGTTTCCCGGCGCGTTTCCGAAAGCGGACGTGGTGGGTAACCCGGTGCGCGTCGACGTGCTGGCGCTGCCTCTACCGGATGCCCGCCTGGCGGGACGTGAAGGCCCGGTTCGTGTTTTGGTCGTTGGTGGTTCTCAGGGTGCGCGCATTCTGAATCAGACAATGCCGCAGGTGGCGGCAAAGCTGGGTGATGCCGTGACTATCTGGCACCAAAGCGGTAAAGGCGCTCAGCAGACCGTTGAGCAGGCGTACGCTGATGAAGGCCAGCCGCAGCATAAAGTGACGGAATTTATTGACGATATGGCCGCAGCCTATGCCTGGGCCGATGTCGTGGTCTGCCGCTCTGGCGCGCTGACGGTGAGCGAAATCGCCGCCGCCGGCTTGCCAGCGCTGTTCGTGCCGTTCCAGCACAAAGACCGACAGCAGTACTGGAACGCGCTGCCGCTTGAGAAAGCCGGCGCGGCGAAAGTTTTTGAGCAGCCACAATTTACCGCCGACGCGGTCGCCACCACCCTGGCGGGCTGGAACAGAGACGTATTGCTTGAGATGGCTGAACGCGCGCGCGCGGCGGCTATCCCTGATGCGACGGAACGGGTGGCAAAAGAAGTGAGTCTGGCAGCCCAGGCTTAACCCTCGCAGCGCGTGTTGCGCTGCACGAATTTTAAGTAGTCGATGGCGTTTAGAGAATGAATACACAACAACTGGCAAAACTGCGTTCAATCGTGCCCGAGATGCGTCGCGTCCGGCACATTCACTTTGTTGGCATCGGTGGTGCCGGCATGGGCGGTATTGCCGAAGTGTTAGCTAACGAAGGTTATCAGATCAGCGGGTCTGACCTGGCGCCAAACCCTGTTACGCAGCAGCTGGCGTCGCTTGGGGCGACTATCTATTTCAACCATCGCCCGGAAAACGTGCGCGATGCAAGCGTGGTGGTGGTATCGAGCGCCATCTCCTCTGACAATCCGGAAATCGTTGCCGCGCACGAAGCGCGCATTCCAGTGATCCGCCGCGCAGAAATGCTGGCGGAACTGATGCGGTTCCGTCACGGCATTGCGATTGCCGGTACCCACGGTAAAACCACGACCACGGCGATGGTTTCCAGCATTTATGCGGAAGCGGGTCTCGATCCGACCTTTGTCAACGGCGGTCTGGTGAAAGCCGCAGGTGTACATGCGCGTCTGGGCCACAGCCGTTATCTGATTGCGGAAGCGGATGAGAGCGACGCGTCGTTCCTGCACCTGCAGCCGATGGTGGCGATTGTCACCAACATCGAAGCCGACCATATGGATACTTACCAGGGCGACTTCGAAAACTTAAAGCAGACCTTCATCAACTTCCTGCACAACCTGCCGTTTTATGGCCGCGCGGTGATGTGCGTGGACGACCCGGTGATCCGCGAGCTGCTGCCGCGCGTCGGTCGTCAAATCACCACCTACGGCTTCAGCGAAGACGCTGACGTCCGCGTGGAAGAGTACAAACAGATTGGTGCGCAGGGGCATTTCACACTGGCGCGTCAGGACAAAGAGCTGCTGCACGTCACGCTGAATGCGCCAGGGCGCCATAACGCACTTAACGCCGCAGCGGCAGTGGCTGTTGCGACGGAAGAAGGCATTGATGATGAGGCGATCCTGCGTGCGCTGGAAAGCTTCCAGGGGACGGGGCGTCGCTTCGACTTCCTCGGCGAGTTCCCGCTGGATGCGGTGAATGGTAAGCCAGGTACCGCGATGCTGGTGGACGACTACGGTCACCATCCGACGGAAGTGGACGCGACCATCAAAGCCGCACGCGCGGGCTGGCCGGAGAAGAATCTGGTGATGATCTTTCAGCCGCACCGCTTCACGCGTACCCGCGATCTTTATGACGATTTCGCCAGCGTGCTGTCACAGGTGGATACCCTGCTGATGCTGGATGTTTACGCCGCTGGCGAAACGCCAATTCCAGGCGCAGACAGCCGTTCCCTGTGTCGTACCATCCGCGGGCGCGGTAAAGTTGACCCTATTCTGGTTTCTGACCCGGCACAGGTGGCGGAAATTCTGGCACCGGTCCTGACCGGTAACGATCTCATCCTGATTCAGGGGGCGGGAAATATCGGCAAGATCGCCCGTACCTTAGCTGAAATCAAACTGAAGCCGCAAACCCAGGAGGATGAGCATCATGGCTGATAAGATTGCAGTCCTCTCTGGCGGCAACTCCGCCGAGCGCGAGGTTTCTCTGAATTCCGGCGCTGCCGTGCTGGCGGGCCTGCGTGAAGGCGGCGTAAACGCACATATTGTCGATCCAAAAGAGGTCGACGTGACGCAATTAAAAGCGATGGGCTTCGATAAGGTTTTTATCGCGTTACATGGTCGTGGCGGTGAAGACGGAACCCTGCAAGGGCTTCTGGAGCTGATCGGCCTGCCTTACACCGGCAGCGGCGTGATGGCATCCGCCATCTCTATGGATAAACTGCGCAGTAAGTTACTCTGGCAGGGAGCGGGTTTACCCGTTGCGCCGTGGGTGGCGCTGACGCGCGGCGAATTTGAATTGGGCCTGTCGGACAGCGTTAATACACGCATTGCGGCACTGGGCTTACCGGTTATTGTAAAGCCGAGCCGGGAAGGGTCGAGCGTCGGGATGTCAAAGGTCGATAAAGCTGAAGATTTAACATCTGCTTTAACGCTGGCATTTCAACACGATGAAGAAGTTCTGATTGAAAAATGGCTCAGCGGGCCGGAATTTACCGTCGCGATGCTTGGCGAAGAAATTTTACCGTCAATTCGCATCCAACCCGCCGGAGTCTTCTATGATTATGAGGCGAAGTATCTCTCTGATGAGACGCAATATTTCTGCCCTTGTGGTCTTGAAGCAGAGCGCGAAGCCGAATTACAGTCCCTGGTGCTTAAAGCCTGGAATGTTTTGGGCTGCAGCGGCTGGGGACGCATTGATGTGATGCAGGACAATGACGGGCAGTTTTATCTGCTGGAAGCCAATACCTCACCGGGAATGACCAGCCACAGCCTTGTGCCGATGGCGGCGCGTCAGGCGGGAATGAGCTTCTCGCAGTTAGTCGTACGTATTCTGGACCAGGCGGGCTGATATGTCTCAGGCTGCATTGAACACGCGCAACCGCGATGACGAAGAAGAATACACTTCTTCACGCCGGAGTAATGGAACGCGTCTTGCAGGAATAATTTTCCTGCTCGGGGTGCTGTGCACCGTGTTTATCAGCGGCTGGATGGTGCTGGGCTGGATGGAAGACGCACAGCGGTTGCCGCTGTCAAAGCTGGTGGTGACCGGTGAGCGTCACTACACGCGTAACGATGATATTCGCCAGTCTATTCTGGCGCTGGGATCGCCCGGCACCTTTATGACGCAGGACGTCAATATTATCCAGAGCCAGATTGAACGTCTGCCCTGGATAAAACAGGCGAGTGTCAGAAAACAATGGCCTGATGAATTGAAGATTCATCTGGTTGAATATGTGCCCATTGCGCGTTGGAATGATCAGCACATGGTTGACGTAGATGGAAATTCCTTCAGCGTCCCGAGCGATCGTGTCAACAAGCAAAATTTACCGATGTTGTATGGCCCTGAAGGCAGCGAAAACGAAGTATTGCAGGGTTTTCGTGAAATGGGGCAGGTGCTGGCGAAGGACAGGTTTACGTTAAAAGATGCTGCGATGACGGCGCGCCGCTCCTGGCAGCTGACGTTGACGAACGGCATTAAGCTCAACCTGGGACGCGGCGACACAATGAAACGTCTTGCGCGTTTTGTAGAACTTTACCCGGTTTTACAACAGCAGGCGCAGGCGGACGGCAAACGGATAAGCTACGTTGATTTGCGCTATGACTCAGGCGCAGCAGTCGGTTGGGAGCCGGCTCCGGTCGAGGAACCTAATCAGCAACAGAATCAGGCACAGGTACAGGCAGAACAACAATGATCAAGGCGACGGACAGAAAACTGGTAGTTGGACTGGAGATTGGCACCGCGAAGGTTGCCGCTTTAGTAGGGGAAGTTCTGCCCGACGGTATGGTCAATATCATTGGCGTGGGCAGTTGCCCGTCCCGTGGTATGGATAAAGGTGGGGTAAACGACCTTGAGTCGGTGGTGAAATGCGTACAGCGCGCCATCGACCAGGCTGAATTAATGGCAGATTGCCAGATTTCTTCTGTCTATCTGGCCCTTTCTGGCAAGCACATTAGCTGCCAGAACGAAATCGGTATGGTGCCGATTTCTGAAGAAGAAGTGACGCAGGAAGATGTTGAAAACGTTGTGCATACGGCGAAGTCCGTGCGCGTTCGCGATGAGCATCGCGTGCTGCACGTGATCCCGCAGGAATATGCGATTGACTACCAGGAAGGGATCAAGAACCCGGTTGGTCTGTCTGGCGTTCGTATGCAGGCAAAAGTGCACCTGATCACATGTCACAACGATATGGCGAAGAACATCGTAAAAGCCGTTGAACGTTGTGGCCTGAAAGTTGACCAACTTATTTTCGCCGGTCTGGCGGCAAGTTATTCCGTGCTGACCGAAGACGAACGTGAACTGGGTGTCTGTGTGGTCGATATCGGTGGTGGTACAATGGACATGGCCGTGTATACCGGCGGTGCGCTGCGCCACACCAAAGTGATCCCTTACGCAGGGAACGTTGTGACCAGCGATATTGCTTACGCTTTTGGTACGCCACCGAGCGATGCAGAAGCGATTAAAGTACGCCACGGCTGTGCGCTGGGGTCTATCGTTGGTAAAGATGAGAGCGTTGAGGTGCCGAGCGTGGGTGGCCGTCCGCCGCGTAGCCTGCAGCGCCAGACGTTGGCAGAGGTAATTGAGCCGCGCTATACCGAGCTGCTCAACCTGGTCAACGAAGAGATTTTACAGCTTCAGGAACAGCTTCGTCAGCAGGGTGTTAAGCATCATCTTGCGGCGGGGATTGTATTAACCGGCGGTGCAGCGCAAATTGAAGGTCTTGCGGCCTGCGCTCAGCGCGTGTTCCATACGCAGGTGCGTATTGGTGCGCCGCTGAATATTACCGGTTTAACGGATTATGCTCAGGAGCCGTACTATTCAACGGCTGTGGGCCTGCTTCACTACGGGAAGGAATCTCATCTCAGTGGTGAAGCGGAAGTGGAAAAACGCGTCTCAGTGGGGTCGTGGGTCAAACGACTGAACAACTGGCTGCGAAAAGAGTTTTAATTTTTTAAAGAGACCGGAGAGAATTAGCGGTCTCGGGCGACAGGCACAACGGAGAGAGAAATTATGTTTGAACCTATGGAACTGACCAACGACGCGGTGATTAAAGTCATCGGCGTCGGTGGCGGCGGCGGTAACGCCGTAGAGCATATGGTGCGTGAACGCATTGAAGGTGTTGAATTCTTCGCAGTTAACACCGATGCGCAGGCACTGCGTAAAACGGCAGTAGGCCAGACTATCCAGATCGGCGGTGGCATCACCAAAGGGCTGGGCGCTGGGGCTAACCCGGAAGTCGGTCGCAACGCGGCTGAAGAAGATCGTGAAGCCCTGCGTGCTGCACTGGAAGGTGCGGACATGGTCTTCATCGCAGCAGGCATGGGCGGCGGTACCGGTACCGGTGCAGCACCTGTTGTCGCTGAAGTAGCTAAAGATTTAGGTATCCTGACCGTTGCTGTCGTGACCAAGCCTTTCAACTTCGAAGGCAAAAAGCGTATGGCCTTCGCGGAGCAGGGTATCACCGAGCTGTCCAAGCATGTGGACTCGCTGATCACCATCCCGAACGACAAGCTGCTGAAAGTTCTGGGTCGTGGTATCTCCCTGCTTGACGCCTTCGGCGCAGCAAACGACGTGCTTAAAGGCGCGGTCCAGGGTATCGCAGAACTGATTACCCGTCCTGGCCTGATGAACGTTGACTTTGCAGACGTTCGCACCGTCATGTCCGAAATGGGCTACGCGATGATGGGCTCTGGCGTGGCGAGCGGCGAAGACCGTGCGGAAGAAGCGGCTGAAATGGCGATCTCTTCTCCACTGCTGGAAGATATCGATCTGTCCGGTGCGCGCGGCGTGCTGGTCAACATTACCGCTGGCTTTGACCTGCGTCTGGATGAGTTCGAAACCGTGGGTAATACCATCCGCGCGTTCGCTTCTGACAACGCGACCGTGGTAATCGGTACTTCCCTTGACCCGGAAATGAACGACGAGCTGCGTGTTACCGTTGTTGCGACCGGTATCGGTATGGACAAGCGTCCTGAGATCACCCTCGTGACCAACAAGCAGACTCAGCAACCGGTAATGGATCGTTACCAGCAGCACGGTATGTCTCCTCTGACTCAGGAGCAAAAACCGGCCGCGAAAGTGGTGAACGACCCAACGCCGCAAACGGCAAAAGAGCCAGATTATCTGGACATCCCGGCGTTCCTGCGTAAGCAAGCTGACTAAGAATTGGCTGGAATTTGGGGATTTGCGCTCTTTGTGCTAAACTGGCCCACCGTTAGTGATATACACTCTCGGTTGGATAGTTAATTTGGCGAGATTATACGATGATCAAACAAAGGACACTTAAACGTATCGTTCAGGCGACGGGTGTCGGTTTACATACCGGCAAGAAAGTCACACTGACGTTACGCCCTGCGCCGGCCAATACCGGGGTCATCTATCGTCGCACCGACTTGAATCCACCGGTAGATTTTCCGGCCGATGCCAAATCTGTGCGTGATACAATGCTCTGTACTTGTCTGGTGAACGAGCATGACGTGCGGATTTCTACCGTAGAGCACCTGAACGCCGCCCTGGCGGGTCTGGGTATCGACAACATTATTGTTGAAGTCGATGCGCCAGAAATCCCGATTATGGATGGTAGTGCTGCGCCGTTCGTTTATCTGTTGCTGGATGCCGGCATCGAAGAACTGAACTGTGCTAAGAAATTTGTTCGCATCAAAGAGACCGTTCGCGTCGAAGATGGCGACAAGTGGGCTGAATTCAAACCGTACAATGGTTTCTCGTTGGACTTTACCATCGACTTTAACCATCCGGCGATTGACTCCAGCACTCAGCGCTACGCGATGAACTTCTCTGCTGATGCGTTTATGCGCCAGATCAGCCGCGCTCGTACGTTTGGCTTCATGCGTGATATCGAATATCTGCAGTCCCGCGGCCTGTGCCTGGGCGGCAGCTTCGATTGTGCCATCGTTGTTGACGATTATCGCGTACTGAACGAAGACGGCCTGCGTTTTGAAGATGAATTCGTTCGTCACAAAATGCTGGATGCGATCGGCGACCTGTTCATGTGTGGTCACAACATCATTGGTGCATTTACCGCGTTCAAATCCGGTCATGCACTGAACAACAAATTGTTGCAGGCCGTCCTGGCAAAACAGGAAGCCTGGGAATATGTGACCTTTGAAGACGAAGCGGAACTGCCGCTGGCGTTCAAAGCACCGACTATGGTCCTGGCGTAACGGTTAACGCCGTTTCGTAAGAAAAGCGACTGGTTCACCTGGTACTCTCTCCGACCAGGGAAGCCAGTCGTTTTTATTTCTGCCCTTCTTTGATTTGCCCCTCTACTCCCTGGCCATTGTCGGGTGCCGAATAACGGTGTGTTCGCTGCATTATTGACCGTTTTTACCTGCTGCAAGGTGTCATTCCTGCTGCTGCGTATTGGCTTTAGTGGTAATATCTGGGCGCTAAAAAAGAATAATTGAACTCAGCCTGCACTGGCGGGCGATTGTGGTGGAGCAAGTGAGCGGAATACTGACGCGCTGGCGACAATTTGGCAGACGTTACTTCTGGCCGCATCTCTTATTAGGGATGGTCGCGGCGAGTTTCGGCTTGCCTGCGCTCAGCAACAGTGCGGAAGCGGCGACGCCAGCACGTTCCACGACAACTAAACACGATCTCTCGACGCGGGTTAACTTTACTAATCTCGCGTGGCTTGAAGCCAGCCGTCGTCCTAATTTCTCCGTTGATTACTGGCAGCAGCACGCCATCCGCACGGTTATTCGTCATCTGTCGTTCGCGATGGCGCCGCAGACAATGCCTGTTGCTGAAGAGTCGCTGCCGGTTCAGGCTCAGCATCTTGCCCTGCTCGATACGCTTAATGCGCTTCTGACGCAGGATAACCAGCCGCCCGTGACCGTGAGTCAGACGGCGCAAACCTGGTCAGTTCCTCCTGTATCATTCTCCGTTTCGACATGGATTAGCCAGGTTCACGGCATCCGTGCCGGGCCTCAACGCCTCAGCTAAATTAACCTTTTTCAATACCTTAATTTATCTGCCCGTCTGGGGCGTTTGAGAATTTATTATGCTAATCAAATTATTAACCAAAGTTTTTGGTAGTCGTAACGATCGTACCCTGCGCCGTATGCGCAAAGCTGTTGCCGTCATCAACGGTATGGAACCGGCAATGGAAAAGCTCTCCGATGATGAGCTGAAAGCGAAAACCGCGGAGTTCCGCGCGCGCCTGGAAAAAGGCGAAACCTTAGAAAGCCTGATCCCGGAAGCCTTCGCCGTTGTACGTGAAGCCAGTAAACGCGTGTTTGGCATGCGTCACTTCGACGTTCAGCTGCTGGGCGGGATGGTGCTTAACGAGCGCTGCATCGCGGAAATGCGTACCGGTGAAGGTAAAACCCTGACCGCAACGCTGCCGGCTTACCTGAACGCGCTGACCGGTAAAGGCGTTCACGTCGTTACCGTCAACGACTATCTGGCGCAGCGTGACGCCGAAAACAACCGTCCACTGTTCGAATTCCTCGGCATGACCGTCGGCATCAACATGTCCGGCCTGCCTGCGCCAGCCAAGCGTGAAGCGTATAACGCGGACATTACCTACGGTACCAACAACGAATACGGCTTCGACTACCTGCGCGACAACATGGCGTTCAGCCCAGAAGAGCGCGTGCAGCGTAAACTGCACTATGCGCTGGTGGATGAGGTGGACTCCATCCTGATCGATGAAGCGCGTACTCCGCTGATCATCTCCGGCCCGGCCGAAGACAGCTCTGACATGTACCGTAAAGTCGACAAAATCATTCCACACCTGCTGCGTCAGGAGAAAGAAGACTCCGATACCTTCCAGGGTGAAGGTCACTTCTCCGTGGATGAAAAAGCGCGCCAGGTGAACCTGACCGAACGCGGTCTGGTGAAAATCGAAGAGCTGCTGGTGGCTGAAGGCATTATGGAAGAGGGCGAGTCCCTGTATTCCCCGAGCAACATCATGCTGATGCACCACGTGACCGCCGCGCTGCGCGCCCACGCGCTGTTCACCCGCGACGTTGACTACATCGTGAAAGACGGTGAAGTCATCATTGTCGATGAACACACCGGCCGTACCATGCAGGGTCGTCGCTGGTCCGATGGCCTGCATCAGGCCGTTGAAGCGAAAGAAGGCGTGGATATCCAGAACGAAAACCAGACGCTGGCATCCATCACCTTCCAGAACTACTTCCGTCTGTATGAGAAGCTGGCGGGGATGACCGGTACCGCAGATACCGAAGCGTTTGAATTCAGCTCCATCTACAAGCTGGATACCGTGGTTGTGCCAACCAACCGTCCGATGATCCGTAAGGATATGCCGGACCTGGTGTACATGACCGAAGCGGAAAAAATTCAGGCGATCATCGAAGATATTCGCGACCGTACTGCCAATGGTCAGCCGGTTCTGGTGGGGACCATCTCCATCGAGAAATCCGAGGTGGTTTCCAATGAGCTGACCAAAGCAGGCATCAAGCACAACGTTCTGAACGCCAAGTTCCACGCTAAAGAAGCGGACATTGTTGCTCAGGCGGGCTATCCGGCAGCCGTGACCATCGCCACCAACATGGCGGGTCGTGGTACCGATATTATGCTCGGCGGTAGCTGGCAGGCTGAAGTCGCTGAGCTGGAAAACCCAACGCCAGAGCAGATCGAGCAGATCAAAGCCGACTGGCAGGTGCGTCACGACGCGGTGCTGGCATCCGGTGGTCTGCACATCATTGGTACCGAACGTCACGAGTCTCGTCGTATTGATAACCAGCTGCGTGGCCGTGCGGGCCGTCAGGGTGATGCCGGTTCTTCCCGCTTCTACCTGTCTATGGAAGATGCGCTGATGCGTATTTTTGCCTCCGACCGCGTGTCCGGCATGATGCGTAAGCTGGGCATGAAGCCTGGTGAAGCCATTGAGCACCCATGGGTGACTAAAGCGATCGCTAACGCCCAGCGTAAAGTGGAAAGCCGCAACTTCGATATTCGTAAGCAGCTGCTGGAATATGATGACGTGGCCAACGATCAGCGTCGCGCGATCTACACCCAGCGTAACGAACTGCTGGACGTGTCCGACGTGAGCGAAACCATCAACAGCATCCGCGAAGATGTGTTCAAAGCCACCATCGACGCGCATATTCCGCCGCAGTCTCTGGAAGAGATGTGGGACGTTGAAGGCCTGCAGGAACGTCTGAAAAACGACTTCGATCTCGATCTGCCAATCAAAGAGTGGCTGGACAAAGAGCCTGAGCTGCATGAAGAGACCCTGCGCGAACGTATCTTTGAAACCGCGCTGGAGGTTTATAAGCGTAAGGAAGAAGTGGTTGGCGCTGAGATGATGCGTCACTTCGAAAAAGGCGTGATGCTGCAGACGCTGGACTCCCTGTGGAAAGAGCACCTGGCGGCGATGGACTACCTGCGTCAGGGGATCCACCTGCGCGGCTATGCGCAGAAAGATCCGAAGCAGGAGTACAAGCGTGAATCCTTCTCCATGTTTGCCTCTATGCTGGAGTCACTGAAGTACGAAGTGATCAGCACCCTGAGCAAGGTTCAGGTGCGCATGCCGGAAGAAGTGGAAGCAATGGAGCAGCAGCGTCGTGAAGAAGCTGAGCGTCTGGCGCAGATGCAGCAACTGAGCCACCAGACTGACGAGAGCGAAGCCGCAGCAGCGATCGCCGCGCAGACCGGCGATCGTAAAGTTGGTCGTAACGATCCGTGCCCGTGTGGTTCCGGTAAAAAATACAAGGCGTGCCACGGCCGCCTGAGCTAAGAACATAACTAACTGAAAAGGCGCAGATATCTGCGCCTTTTTTATGGAAGTGACGCTATGAAAATACTGCAAATTGCCGTCGGGATCATTCGCAACCCGCAAAACCAAATCTTCATCACCCAGCGCGCTGCTGAAGCCCATATGGCGAACAAGTGGGAGTTTCCTGGCGGGAAAATCGAATCAGGAGAAACGCCGGAAGAGGCGCTGGTGCGTGAGCTGCAGGAAGAGGTGGGGATTACCCCGCTTGGCGCCACGCTGTTCGATAAGCTGGAGTATCAGTTTCCCGACAGGCACATCACGCTGTGGTTCTGGCTGGTGGAAAGCTGGGAAGGTGAACCCTGGGGAAAAGAGGGACAGCCGGGTAACTGGGTGGAACTTCAGGTCAGTGATGCCGACAAATTCCCGCCAGCCAATGAGCCTGTGATCCGCCGCTTAGCGACAAACATGTAGGCCTGCCGAATGAATCGCCAGCAGGCTTTGAACGTTACTGCTGGCTTTCGCTCCAGTCATCGCTATCCGAGAGGTCGCCTTCGCTCGGAATTCGTTTCTCTTCCGCCGCCCATTCGCCCAGATCAATGAGCTGACAGCGCTTGCAGCAGAACGGGCGAAACGGACTTACTTCTCCCCAGACGACAGTTTTCCCACAGGTTGGGCAGTTTACGGTGGTGACGTCAGACATTGGCACTCCTTAACAACAGGCCAGTTCAAAATCGAGGCGTTCCGGCACGGTGCCATTTTCACTGTCCAGCGGCATAAAGCGGATCGCGAAACGGCTTTTATGCCCGGAAATTTGCGGATAAAGCTGCTCGCCAAGAGACAAATTTAGACGCAGAAGATCGGCGTCGTCGCCGTTGTCCTGATAAAAACCGTTGAGACTGGTTTGCTTGCGGAACGGGGCAGAGTTACGCACAAGATCGAGGATCAGCGATAGCGTCTGATTCATCGGCTCCAGGCTACCCAGCCAGCTGTTTATCTGGCGATCGCGCTGTTCCTGCGGCATATGCAGCCACATATGCAGCGTTGGCAGATCAAAGCTACAGCAACCGCCCGGTATACTCAGGCGCTGGCGCACCAGCGCTATCAAACGGTCTTCTCGTAAATATTGCCCAACGCGCGGCGCGGCCATCAGCGTCGTGCTGCTGTTTTTCAACTGCTGGCGTAAGGCGTCAATTCGACTTTGATCCACGCCCGGTACTTCGGCCCAGGCCTGTAATTTACGCTGCTGGCGCTCCAGCTCTTTCAACAGCTCCGTGCGGACATCGCCACGTTCAATCACATCCAGCAGATCGCCTACGTTGCGAAAGAAGTGCAACGCCGTGGCATGATCGTTAACAGGCAGATGTTGTGAAAGCTGTTGGATGAGAAATTCAATGCGCAGCCAGGTACGCATTTTTTCATTAAGCGGGTGCTCAAAAAGGATGTGAGTCGACATTATGGTTTTTCCTGTGCAACGGCCTGCGCGGCGAAGGTTAGATACTGCTCGTGCAGGCGGGCAACATCCGATGCAATGGCATCTGGTGCGCCGTTATTATCAATAACATCATCCGCAACGGCAAGGCGCTGAGCGCGAGTGGCCTGAGCGGCAAGAATTTGTTCAGCATGTTCACGCGAGACGTGGTCGCGCGTCACGGTTCGCTGGATTTGCGTCTCGGGTGTGACATCAATCACCAATACCCGATTGGCTTTCTTATGCAGCTGATTTTCTACCAGGAGCGGAACCACCCACAGGACATAGGGCGAGCGGGCTGCGGCTATCTGACGCTGAGTTTCCTGGTGGATAATGGGGTGGAGCAGGGCATTAAGCCAGGCTTTTTCCGCAGAATCGGAAAAAATATATTCGCGAAGCTGACGGCGGTTCAGTGTGCCATCGGCATTGATGATTGCCTGGCCGAAATGGTCGGCGATGGCCTTTAGCGCGGGTGTATTGGGCTCTACCACCTGACGGGCAATAATATCAGCATCAATAATCGCGATGCCGAGACGAGAAAACGCGTCCGCAACGGTACTTTTGCCACTACCGATGCCGCCGGTTACTGCGACGATATACCCCATTAAATCAAATCCTGGGAATTATTCATTATGGAAATCAGTTGCTTAAAAAACAAACGTGCGACAGTAATTGTTTGATTCTCTTTACCGGCTTTTTACCAGGTAAATTTATAGGATTGTAGCGTAAAAAAAGAGAATTTCGCAGTCTTGCGGAGCAGGTATTAGTGCGTATGATAGCGTCACTGGAGTTGTGCTTTTAACATATTTGCCTCTAACCCCAGGAATCCGCACATGCGTATCGAAGAAGATCTGAAGTTAGGTTTCAAAGACGTTCTTATCCGCCCTAAACGCTCTACACTGAAAAGTCGCTCAGACGTTGAACTCGAACGTCAATTCACCTTTAAACACTCCGGTCAGACCTGGTCTGGCGTGCCAATCATTGCTGCCAACATGGATACAGTCGGTACCTTTGAGATGGCAACGGCGCTGGCTCAGTTCGATATTCTTACTGCAGTCCACAAGCACTACACTCCTGAAGAGTGGAATGCGTTTGTTGCGTCTGCCTCTGCTGACGTGGTGAAGCACGTGATGGTTTCCACCGGTACTTCCGACGCCGATTTCGAGAAAACCAAACAGATCCTGAATGCTAACCCGGCGCTTAGCTTCGTTTGTATTGATGTGGCGAACGGTTACTCCGAGCACTTCGTGCAGTTCGTCAGCAAGGCGCGCGAAGCCTGGCCGACCAAAACCATCATCGCGGGTAACGTGGTGACCGGTGAAATGTGTGAAGAGCTGATCCTTTCCGGTGCCGACATCGTGAAAGTGGGCATTGGCCCGGGCTCCGTATGCACCACGCGCGTGAAGACCGGAGTTGGTTATCCGCAGCTTTCCGCGGTCATTGAATGTGCCGACGCGGCGCACGGCCTGGGCGGCCAGATCATCAGCGACGGCGGTTGCACCATGCCGGGCGATGTCGCAAAGGCCTTTGGCGGCGGCGCGGACTTCGTCATGCTCGGCGGTATGCTGGCAGGCCACGAAGAGAGCGGCGGCACCGTGGTGGAAGAGAACGGCGAGAAATTCATGCTGTTCTACGGTATGAGCTCTGAATCCGCTATGACCCGCCACGTCGGTGGCGTGGCAAAATACCGTGCGGCAGAAGGCAAAACCGTGAAGCTGCCTCTGCGCGGCCCGGTTGAAAACACCGCGCGCGACATCCTGGGCGGCCTGCGCTCAGCCTGTACCTACGTGGGTGCATCCCGCCTGAAAGAGCTGACGAAACGCACAACGTTTATTCGCGTTCAGGAGCAGGAAAACCGCGTTTTCAATAGCCTGTAATGGCTTTCGCTGGCGCATGCTCGTGCGCCAGCGCTGCTGCACTACCCCGCGCTCATCGCATCTCCCAGATGGAAAATCGGCAGATACATTGCCACCACCAGCGTGCCGATGATAACCCCCGTAACAACCAAGAGCAGTGGCTCCAGAAGCGCCGCCAGGTTGTCTGCCCGTTGAAAGGTCTGTTCCGTGTGATGGCGAGCAAGGTTTGCCAGCATGACGTCCAGCGAACCTGACATCTCGCCGGTTCGTAAAAGCTGAATACAGAGCGGGGTAAACATTGCCGCCTTCTGAAAGGACGACCAGACGGGGAGACCTTTTTCAATGTTCTCGCGTATGCTGCGGAGTATTCCCTGCCAGTACCGGCTTTCAACAGTCTCTTCTGCACTTTCAAGCCCCTGTAAGAATGCTATGCCCGCCTGCTGCGTGAGCGACAGCACGGTGAAGATCTGCCCCAGTTTTTGCCCTTTCGCCAGCGCGCCCATTACGGGAAAACTCAGCAGAATACGCTGCCAGCGAGGATGGTGTCGCAGAGGCCAGGCTGCGGTTACGGGAACAAGCAGCATCGCGAACAGCGCAAGGACATATGACTGCATAAACGCGGCTATCCCCATAACAATTCGCGTCAGCGCCGGAAGCGGGGTATTAAAGGTTTTGTAGATCGCGGCAAATTCGGGCAAAACCAGGGTGACCATTGCCAGCACGACGAGCACGGCCAGCGTCAGGACGATCGCCGGGTAGCGCAGCGCTTTTTTCACCTTCGCGCTGAGCTGCTGCTGCGCTTTTTGCTGCTCTGCAAGCTCTCGGCAGCACGCTTCAAGCTTCCCCGTTAGCTCTCCGGTTTTCACCATTGAGATATGCAGTGGGCTAAAGACCGCTGGCCACCGTTTGAGCGCCTCAGAAAAAGGACAACCTTCGCTGAGTTCATCGGCAACATTTTGCAGTAGCCCCCGCCACGGTTCTACTGGATGTTGGTCTGCCAGCATTTGCAGACTATGCGCGAGCGTCAGCCCAGCCTGCAGGAGCGTTGCGAGCTGACGAAACATCTCGTAGCAGTGATGTGGACGCCAGCGGTGCCTTTGAGCGCATCGGGTCAGGGCCAGAGGATGGAGGTCGTTACGCATCAGTCTGGTGAAGGCTGCGTTGCGGTCGGTGGCCCAGAGTACCCCGTGTCGGGGGGCTCCTTCAGCGGAGATTGCTCGCCAGCGCCAGAGTTGATTAGCAGCCATCGGGCATACCCAGAACACGCACTAACTCTTCAAGCGTGGTCATCCCTTGTTCAACGGCCATGCAGCCGTGTTCAAACAGCGAGATGAGTCCAGCCTGTCGGGCGCTGGCTTCAATCACCTCGGTGCCTGCCCCGCTGGCAATAGCCTGGCGCAGGGGATTATCGATCGCAAGTACTTCAAAAATGGCCACGCGCCCGTAAAAACCGTGATAACAACGATCGCAGCCTGCAGGCTGCCAGCGAGGAAGTTGCCGCGGCCAAACCGAGCGCGGCAGGTCCGTATGCTCCCCTGTTTTCTGTCGGCAGTGCGGGCAAAGGCGCCGAACCAGCCGCTGGGCAATCACCATCGAAAGCGCGGAAGAGATCATCCAGCGCGCCACGCCCATCTGCTCCAGACGAATGAGGGTTTCCGTCGTCGAGTTGGTGTGCAGCGTCGACAATACAAGATGCCCGGTCTGCGCGGCTTTGATGGCAATTTCTGCTGTTTCACCATCGCGGATTTCCCCGACCATAATGATGTCCGGATCCTGACGGAGCAGCGCTCTCAGTACGCTCTGGAATGTTAAGCCCGCGCGGGGGTTAACCTGCGTCTGATTTAACCCCGCAAGCGGGATCTCAATGGGATCCTCCACGCTGCAGATGTTGACGTCAGGGGTGTTACGCGCCTGCAGCGCGCTGTAGAGCGTTACGGTTTTGCCGCTGCCCGTCGGGCCGGTGACCAGAATTAGCCCCTGAGGCTGGTGGAGTACCTCATTAAAACAGGCCAGCTGTTTAGCGTTCATGCCAAGCGCGTTCGGCTCCAGCGCCTGCTGAACCTGATGTAGCAAACGCAGCACAATTTTCTCACCGCCGTTGCAGGGAAGCGTGGCGATACGAAACGAGACCGGCTCGTTTGTCAGCTCAATCGTAAACTGACCGTCCTGCGGCAAGCGTCGTTCCGCAATATCCAGATTACCCAGCACTTTTAACCGGGCGCTGAGCATCGTCGCCAGCGCGGCGGAAAGGGGAGGCTGCGGATAAAGTACCCCGTCGATACGTAAGCGGATCTGGCACGCGTGCTCCATTGGTTCGATATGGATGTCAGACGCGCGCTGGTTTACTGCCTGCTGCAGCGTGTGGTTGAGGATATCCACTGCGGAGTGGGGTTGCGAAACGACGGGCAGATGCGATTGCGCGGTTAACTGCCGGTGCTTTTCCATGCGTTCAGCGCTCCAGCATTCGATATCAATCCGCTTCTGGGTCGCGAAGCGCAGGGCCTCCATCAGTTCAGGCGCGGGGGTTCCCACGACGGCGATGCTAATCATGTCGCTGTCGCTGGTGAGCAGCAGGGCATGGTGGCGAAGACAAAGCGCCACGAGTTGATCGGTGTTCATTATCCGCTCCTTAGTTAGTGTCGAAGCGGAAGACGTCTTCGCAGGCCTGCTTAAGCGCGCTGTCAGCACTGATATTGCAGTCACGCGTCCAGCCCGTCATACCGTTGCCGTTGCTCCACTGCGGCGTCATGGTTACCGTCAGCCCGTTCAGGCTCTCCTGGCCTGTTAAGGTCACGATCCCTTTCGCCACGCTCATTTCTGAAACGTAACGCGTCGTGGCAGGAGAGGGAATACCGTTACTGCCGGCATCGCAGCTCTCCACGCCGCCGCGATCGAGCGCGCAAAGCTCAATGGCAGTGCGATAGGGAACGAAAGTTTGCAGCATATCGGTGAGGGCTGCTTTACGCAGGTAGTTCTGATAGGCGGGAACGCCGATGGCGCTCAGAATCGCAATGATGCCAATGACCACCATCAGCTCAATGAGTGTGAATCCTTGTTGTCTGTCCATATCTGCTCCTTATGCAAAGTGGCGCTACTTTGTCAGCGGGACAGGGCAGAAACGAGGGGCAAAAAAGAGAACGAGAAAGGAGCTTCAGAGAATTCATTCCGTGTTGCAGAGAAGGACAATGGATTTGCGAGCGAGGCTGAAATTCCCCTCTCCGGACAGAGAGGGGAGCGTGCGTTATTTGAAGCGCATTGAGAGATCGAGGGCGCGCACGTGCTTGGTCAGCGCGCCAACGGAGATGTAATCCACCCCGGTTTCGGCGAACTGACGGATTGTCTCGAAAGTGACGTTTCCGGACACTTCAAGCTGGGCCCGGCCGTTGGTCAGTTTCACCGCCTCGCGCATCTGCTCCGTTTCGAAGTTATCGAGCATGATGATATCGGCCCCGGCCTTGATCGCCTGCTCCAGCTCTTCCAGGCTTTCAACTTCCACCTCAACCGGCACATCCGGATGCAGCCAGAAGGCCTTTTCCACCGCCTGACGCACGGAGCCAGAAGCAATAATGTGGTTCTCTTTAATCAGGAAAGCATCGGATAAGCCCAGACGATGGTTTGCGCCGCCGCCGCAGAGCACCGCGTACTTCAGCGCAGTGCGCAGGCCCGGCAGCGTTTTGCGGGTATCAAGCAGCTGGGTACGGGTGCCGGCCAGCAGGTCAACGTAGCGGCGCACTTCACTGGCGACGCCAGAGAGCGTTTGGACAAAATTGAGCGCGGTACGCTCGCCGGTCAGTAATACGCGGGAAGGACCGTCCAGCTCGAACAGCGGCTGATTGGCGGTCACTGCATCACCATCATCAACGTGCCATGTCACCTGTACATCGTCACCCGCCAGCTGAGTAAAGACCTCTTCAACCCAACGCTTGCCGCAAAAAACGCCCTCCTCACGGGTGATAATGACCGCGTGCGAGTGTGTCTCTTTTGGCAACAATTGTGCGGTAATATCTTTATCGGCGTTAACGTCACCCCCCAGGTCTTCTTTCAACGCATGGGCGACGCTTGCCGGAATATCCATATTAATACGTTCCAGAAGCGCTTCACGTCGGTGGTCGGGGTTGTAGCGGCGAGGCGGCATGATAAAACTCCAAATTGGTAACGAATCATAATATTGAAACATGCTACTCTGAACCGAGTCATTGCACCATACAGAAGGAGTTCCAGCATGTTGTTAGAAAACGGATGGCTGGTGGATGCGCGGCATGTGCCCTCGCCGCACCACGACTGCCGCCCGGAGGATGAAAAGCCCACACTGCTGGTGGTTCATAATATTAGCCTCCCGCCGGGTGAGTTTGGCGGCCCGTGGATCGATGCGTTATTCACGGGAAAGATAGATCCCAATGCTCATCCCTTCTTCGCTGAGATTGCGCATCTGCGCGTGTCGGCTCACTGCCTGATTCGCCGTGATGGTGAGGTGGTTCAGTATGTTCCTTTTGATAAGCGCGCCTGGCATGCCGGGGTATCGATGTATCACGGGCGCGAACGGTGCAACGATTTCTCGATTGGGATTGAGCTGGAAGGCACGGATACTACCCCCTACACCGATGCCCAGTATCAGCAGCTGGTTGCTATTACCCACACGCTTATCGGACTCTACCCGGCAATCGCCGACAATATTACCGGGCACAGCGATATCGCTCCGGCGAGAAAAACCGATCCCGGCCCGGCATTTGACTGGTCGCGGTTTCGCGCCATGCTTGCCGCGTCGTCAGAATAAGGAGATACCATGACGTTGTTTACCATGCTGCTGGTTATCATCGCTGAACGCCTGTTCAAGCTCGGCGAGCACTGGCAACTGGATCACCGGCTGGAGGTGTTATTCCGCCGCATCAAGCACTTTTCCATGCTGCGCACGCTGCTGATGATGGCGGGCGTCATGCTGATTACCTTCCTGCTGCTGCGCTCGCTGTACGGACTCTTTTTTAACGTGCCGCTGCTGGTGGTGTGGATCCTGCTCGGCGTGCTGTGCATCGGTGCGGGCAAGGTGCGTTTGCACTATCACGCCTACCTGAAAGCCGCCTCCCGTGACGATGCCCACGCGCGCGGCGCGATGGCGAGCGAGCTGACGATGATCCACGGCGTGCCGCCGGACTGCGACGAGCGCGAGTTCCTGCGCGAGCTGCAAAACGCGCTGCTGTGGATTAACTTCCGCTACTACCTGGCACCGCTGTTCTGGTTTGTGGTGGGCGGCCCGTGGGGGCCGGTACTGCTGATGGGCTATGCGTTTCTGCGCGCCTGGCAGACCTGGCTTGCCCGTTATCTGACGCCGCATGAGCGTTTGCTGTCCGGCATTGATGCCATCCTGCACGTGCTCGACTGGCTCCCGGTGCGTCTGGTGGGCGTGGTGTACGCCTTAATTGGCCACGGTGAAAAAGCGCTGCCCGCATGGTTCGCTTCTCTTGGGGACCGCCATACGTCCCAGTACCAGGTGTTGACGCGCCTGGCGCAGTTCTCGCTGGCACGCGAACCGCATACCGACAAGATCGAAACGCCAAAAGCCGCCGTCTCCATGGCGAAGAAAACCTCGTTTGTGGTGGTGGTGATTGTGGCGCTGCTGACGATTTACGGCACGCTGGTGTAACCCAGCGCGCCGCAGACGCTATAACGTATCCGCAGGCGGGATGCCGAAATCAGGCATCCCGTTTTCGTCCCAGCGGACAAGCTTCAGGCGAGTATGACGGTTCGGATCGTAAAGCGGATCGCCTTCAATTTCGGTGTAATTTCTTGCGTGGTACACCAATACATCTTCCCCTTCCGGCGTTTGCGTAAAGCTGTTGTGGCCTGGCCCGTACTGGCGGTTCTCGTAGCTGGTGACGAAAACCGGGCGAGGGGATTTGTGCCAGTTTGCCGGGTTTTGCGGATCGGCGTTCAGGTCTATCCACAGTAACCCCATGCAGTAGTTCTCATCGGTAGCGCTGGCGGAGTAGCTGATAAACAGCTTATCGCCGTGAACCAGCACCGCCGGACCTTCGTTGACCCAGAAACCACGGCATTCCCAGTCGTATTCTGGCTTGCTGAGCATCACCGGCTCGCCTTTCAGCGTCCACGGGTTCTCCATTTCACACAGATAGAGGTTAGAGTTACCGGAAATATCCGGGGCTTTTTGCGCCCACAGGTACCAGCGTTTGCCCTGATGAACAAAGGTGGTGGCGTCCAGGGCGAAGGTGTCGAACGGGGTGTTGATTTTCCCTTTCTCGATCCAGGTACCGCTGAGCGGATCGCGGTCCGCACACTCAATCGCAAACATGCGGTGCTGGAACATCCCGAGCGCGTCGAGCGCCTGGGTGTGCGTGGCGGCAAAATAGATGTACCACTTTCCGTCAATGTGGTGCAGTTCCGGTGCCCAGATTAGCTGGCTCATCGGGCCGGTCTCGGGTTTGCGCCAGACCACTACCTCTTCAGCGCCGCGTAGTCCTTCCAGCGAGTCCGCGCGGCGGATCGCCAGCCTGTCGTACTGCGGCACGGAGGCAATAAAATAGTACTGTCCCTCATGGCGTAAAATGTACGGGTCGGCGCGTTGTTCGATAAACGGGTTTGGCCAGTTATGCATGCGGCTTTCCTTATTTAGTCTCAGCGGCTTTGAGTTCCTGATAGTCATTCAGCTCGCGGTAATTGTTGCGGCGTTTTTCCAGATCGGACTGGATCTGCTTCATGGTTTCGCGGTCCACCTTCAGCAGACGTACCACCCCAGCGGTAATTAAGTATCCAATGCCCGGAATGACGGTAAAGAGCAGCACGATCCCGTTAATGGCGTCCGCGCTTTGCGCTTTTGCGCCCGCGTCATAACCGTACCAGGAGAGCAGGAAGCCGACCATCGCACCGGCAATCGCCAGGCCCAGTTTCAGGAAGAAGATGTTACCCGAGAAGCTGATCCCGGTGATGCGCTTCCCGGTTTTCCACTCGCCGTAGTCGTCCACGTCAGCCATCAGCGACCAGTGCAGCGGAGACGGGATCTGGTGCAGGATGTTAAGCAGGAAATAGAGCACCACGATGGTAACGGTGGCTTTCGGGTCGAAGAAATAGAAGGCGCAGGAGAATGCCGCCAGCACGATATTGGTCCAGAAGAAGACCTTCAGCTTACACCAGCGGTCGGTCAGCACTTTCGCCAGCACGCTGCCAAGCATCATGCCGACAACGCCCAGGCTGATAAACAGCGTGGCGAAGTGGGTGCTCTGGCCCATCACCCAGGTGACGTAATACATGGTCGCCGCCATGCGGATAAAGCCCGGGCAGACGTTGCACAGCGTGAGCAGCAAAATGCGCACCCACTGGTCGTTTTTCCACACGTCTTTCAGGTCGTTTTTCAGTTCGTCGTTGGTTTGCACTGCCGGACGCACGCGCTCGCGCACGGTGGCGAAGCAGAACAGGAACATACAGGTACCAATCAGCGCCAGGACGGTCATCGCCATCTGGTAGCCTTTGGCTTTGTTATCCCCGCCAAACCAATCGGCCATCGGCAGCAGCGTTAAGGAGAGCAGCAGCGTGGCGATGCCGACCAGCACGAAGCGATACGACTGGCAGGCCACGCGCTCTTTTGGATCGTTGGTGATCACTCCACCTAACGAGCAGTAAGGGATGTTGATGGCCGTATAGGTTAACGAGAGCAGGAAGTAGGTGACAAACGCATAGATAACTTTGCTGTTATAGCTCCACTCCGGGGTGGTGAACATCAGAATGCTGAACAGCGCGTAGGGGAACGCAATCCACAGCAGCCATGGACGAAACCGGCCATATTTACTGCGGGTACGGTCGGCAATCGCCCCCATGATCGGGTCCGTTACGGCGTCAATTACGCGGACGGACAGCAGCAGCACGCCGACCAGCGCAGGCGCCAGGCCAAAAATATCCGTATAGAAATAGTTAACAAACAGCATGATGGCGCCGAAGATGATGTTGCATCCCGCGTCGCCCATCCCATAGCCGATCTTTTCTTTTACTGACAGTTTGTTGTTATCCATCGACAGCTCTCCGGTTTACGGTATGGGGAGAATTATTCGCTGGCAAAGGAATATATGCGTTGCAGTATCAGGGCGGTGATATGGATAAATGTGCTGTTGGCGTGAAAGTGTGAAGGAGGTAACAACGCGCGGCACCCGCAAAAGCAGGTGCCGCGGCGAGAGGTTTAGTGCGCCTTCATGGCATTACGGCTTTTCTGGCTGAAGAGATAGCCAACGCCAAGGAGCGCAATCCAGACCGGGATCAGGTAGACGGAAATCGCCATGCCCGGCGTGATCAGCATGATCACCAGCACGGCCGCCATAAACAGCAGGCAAATCCAGTTACCCAGCGGATAGAGCAGGGCAGGGAAGCGCGTGGTGACGCCCTGCTGCTGTTTCGCGCGGCGGAACTTCATGTGCGCCAGGCTGATCATCGCCCAGTTGATAACCAGAGCAGAGACTACCAGCGCCATCAGCAGGCCAAACGCCGATTCCGGTGCCATGTAGTTAATCAGCACGCACAGCGCGGTCACGATGGCTGAAACAATGATGGTATTCACAGGCACGCCGCGTTTATCCACGTTGAGCAGCATCTTCGGCGCGTTGCCCTGCTGGGCCAGGCCGAACAGCATACGGCTGTTGCAGTATACGCAGCTGTTGTAAACGGAGAGCGCTGCGGTCAGCACCACGATGTTCAGGGCGTTGGCGACAAAGGTATCGCCCAACTCGTGGAAGATGAGAACAAACGGGCTGGTGTCAGCGGTCACGCGCGTCCACGGCAGCAGGGAGAGCAGCACGGCCAGTGAGCCTACATAGAAGATCAGAATACGGTAGATAACCTGATTTGTGGCTTTCGGAATGCTTTGCTCTGGGTTATCGGCTTCGGCAGCGGTAATACCCACCAGCTCCAGGCCGCCGAAGGAGAACATAATGATTGCCATCATCATCACCAGACCGGTCATGCCGTGAGGCAGGAAGCCGCCCTGTTCCCAGAGGTTACGCACGGTAGCCTGCGGGCCGCCGTTGCCGCTGAACAGCAGCCAGCCACCGAAGATGATCATCGCCACAACGGCAATGACTTTGATAATGGCAAACCAGAACTCCATCTCGCCGAACACTTTTACGTTGGTCAGGTTAATGGCGTTGATAATCACGAAGAAGGCTGCAGCAGACGCCCATGTGGGGATCTCCGGATACCAGAACTGAATGTACTTCCCGACGGCGGTCAGCTCGGCCATAGCAACCAGAACGTACAGCACCCAGTAGTTCCAGCCGGAGGCGAAGCCCGCAAAGCTGCCCCAGTATTTATAGGCAAAGTGGCTGAACGAGCCTGCGACCGGCTCTTCAACGACCATTTCGCCAAGCTGGCGCATGATCAGAAAAGCGATGAAACCCGCAATCGCGTAACCCAAAATAATACCCGGACCGGCTGACTGGATAACGGATGCGCTGCCCAGAAACAGGCCGGTACCAATCGCACCGCCCAGTGCGATGAGCTGTATATGGCGGTTTTTAAGTCCGCGCTTTAGCTGATCGCCGTGCTGTTGAGCTTCCATTTGAAACCTCGTGTGTGGTTGTTATGTTCACGCTGTGCGTGTGTAATTATGAAAGTCCATATTCTGTATTTATTTCTTTACGGTTAAACAAACCGAAAAAAGCGGAGATGACTTCCGTAAGCGCCAGAATAGTGGTAAGCGCCTACGAATGCACCTGCTTTATGAAGGGATGCTGACGACTTGAATAAAAAGAAAGCATTTGTAAATCGGCCCGCTTATTCTTCCTAACCCAACCTATAGAATAGAAATGCTTCTTAAGTGGGCGAATTTTCATTATTTGCCATGTTGAATCGCTTCAGATTGCAAAAACCCTCGTTTCATTATGGTTAAAACTCCCTCTTTGGGAGTAATCAACTCATTTGTGCAAAGTTACATTTCTGAAACGTTATTTCTGTAAGGTTGTTAAAATGTGCAGGGTTTACTGATTTCAATCAAAACCAATATGGACAGAAGGTGAATACTTTGTTACTTTAGCGATACGAACTAGAAATTGGTAAGACCAATTGACTCCGGGCAAAAAGGCGTAAGACAGGGAATATGGCCTACAGCAAAATTCGCCAACCAAAACTATCTGATGTGATTGAGCAGCAGCTGGAGTTTTTAATCCTCGAAGGGACTCTGCGCCCGGGTGAGAAACTTCCGCCAGAACGCGAGCTGGCAAAACAGTTCGACGTTTCTCGTCCCTCTCTGCGTGAGGCGATTCAACGTCTCGAAGCAAAGGGCTTGCTGCTTCGTCGCCAGGGCGGCGGAACCTTTGTGCAAAACAGCCTGTGGCAGAGCTTCAGCGATCCGCTGGTAGAACTTCTCTCTGACCACCCAGAATCCCAGTTTGACCTGCTTGAGACCCGTCACGCGCTGGAAGGTATTGCGGCCTATTACGCTGCCCTTCGCAGCACTGATGAAGATCGCGTGCGTATCCGCGAACTGCATCAGGCCATTGAACGGGCACAGCAGTCCGGCGATTTAGACGCCGAGTCCAGCGCCGTTGTCCAGTATCAAATCGCCGTCACCGAAGCGGCACACAACGTGGTGCTCCTCCATCTGCTACGCTGCATGGAGCCGATGCTGGCCCAGAACGTTCGTCAGAATTTTGAATTGTTGTATGCCCGTCGGGAGATGCTCCCGCTGGTAAGCAACCATCGCACCCGAATATTCGAGGCGATAATGGCCGGGGAACCGGAGCAGGCGCGCGAAGCGTCGCACCGTCATCTGGCCTTCATTGAGGAAATCTTGCTGGACCGCAGCCGTGAACAATCGCGTCGCGAACGTTCATTACGCCGCATACAGCAACGAAAGGATTAAGCGCCAGGTACTTTTAGAGCGCGGCAACTAAACGCAGAACCTGTCTTATTGTGTTCTTGCCCAAGAGCACAATGGGACAGGTTCCAGACAAATCAACGTATTAGATAGATAAGGAATACCCCCATGTCAGAACGTCTCCAAAATGACGTGGATCCGATCGAAACTCGCGACTGGCTACAGGCGATCGAATCGGTCATCCGTGAAGAAGGTGTTGAGCGCGCTCAGTATCTGATTGATCAGCTGCTTTCTGAAGCCCGCAAAGGCGGCGTGAAGGTTGCTTCAGGTGCAGGGGCTAGCAACTACGTAAACACGATTGCCGTTGAAGACGAACCGGAATACCCGGGCAATCTGGATCTGGAACGTCGTATCCGTTCTGCAATCCGCTGGAACGCCATCATGACCGTTCTGCGCGCGTCCAAGAAAGACCTCGAGCTGGGTGGCCACATGGCGTCCTTCCAGTCTTCTGCGACCGTTTACGAAGTGTGCTTCAACCACTTCTTCCGTGCAGCTAACGAGAAAGACGGCGGCGATCTGGTGTACTTCCAGGGCCACATCTCTCCGGGCATCTATGCACGTGCATTCCTGGAAGGTCGTCTGACTGAAGAGCAGATGAACAACTTCCGTCAGGAAGTTCACGGTAAAGGTCTGTCTTCTTATCCGCACCCTAAACTGATGCCTGAATTCTGGCAGTTCCCGACCGTATCTATGGGTCTGGGCCCAATCGGTGCGATCTACCAGGCTAAATTCCTGAAGTATCTGGAACACCGTGGTTTGAAAGACACCTCTGAGCAGACCGTTTACGCCTTCCTGGGCGACGGCGAAATGGATGAGCCAGAATCTAAAGGTGCGATCACCATCGCAACCCGTGAGAAGCTGGACAACCTGTGCTTCATCATCAACTGTAACCTGCAGCGTCTGGATGGTCCGGTAACCGGTAACGGCAAGATCATCAACGAACTGGAAGGCATCTTCGCAGGTGCTGGCTGGAACGTGATCAAAGTCATGTGGGGTTCCCGTTGGGACGAACTGCTGCGTAAAGACACCAGCGGTAAACTGATCCAGCTGATGAACGAAACCGTTGACGGCGACTACCAGACCTTCAAATCCAAAGACGGTGCCTACGTGCGTGAGCACTTCTTCGGCAAATATCCAGAAACCGCAGCGCTGGTTGCCGACTGGACTGATGAGCAGATCTGGGCCCTGAACCGCGGTGGTCACGATCCGAAGAAAATCTACGCTGCACTGAAAAAAGCGCGTGAAACCAAAGGTAAAGCGACTGTAATCCTGGCCCACACCATCAAAGGTTACGGCATGGGTGATACCGCAGAAGGTAAAAACATCGCTCACCAGGTTAAGAAAATGAACATGGACGGCGTGCGCTATATCCGCGACCGTTTCAACGTTCCAGTGACCGATGAGCAGGTAGAAAACCTGTCTTACATCACCTTCCCGGAAGGCTCTGAAGAGCACAAGTACCTGCACGAACGTCGTCAGGCGCTGAAAGGCTACCTGCCAGCTCGTCAGCCTAACTTCACCGAGAAGCTGGAACTGCCAGCGCTGGAAGACTTCTCTCAGCTGCTGGAAGAGCAGAACAAAGAGATCTCTACCACTATCGCTTTCGTTCGTGCCCTGAACGTGATGCTGAAGAACAAGTCGATCAAAGATCGCCTGGTGCCAATCATCGCCGACGAAGCGCGTACTTTCGGTATGGAAGGTCTGTTCCGTCAGATCGGTATTTACAGCCCGAACGGCCAGCAGTACACCCCGCAGGACCGTGAGCAGGTTGCATACTACAAAGAAGACGAGAAAGGTCAGATTCTGCAGGAAGGTATCAACGAGCTGGGCGCAGGCGCATCCTGGCTGGCTGCTGCGACTTCATACAGCACCAACAACCTGCCGATGATCCCGTTCTACATCTACTACTCCATGTTCGGGTTCCAGCGTATCGGTGACCTGTGCTGGCAGGCAGGCGACCAGCAGGCTCGCGGCTTCCTGATCGGTGGTACTTCTGGTCGTACGACTCTGAACGGTGAAGGTCTGCAGCACGAAGATGGCCACAGCCACATTCAGTCTCTGACTATTCCTAACTGTATCTCTTACGACCCGTCCTACGCGTACGAAGTTGCTGTCATCATGCATGACGGTCTGCAGCGCATGTACGGTGAAGCGCAGGAGAACATTTACTACTACATCACCACCCTGAACGAAAACTACCACATGCCGGCAATGCCAGCAGGTGCCGAGGAAGGTATCCGTAAAGGTATCTACAAACTCGAAACCATTGAAGGTAGCAAAGGTAAAGTTCAGCTGCTGGGCTCCGGTTCTATCCTGCGTCACGTTCGTGAAGCAGCGCAGATCCTGGCGAAAGACTACGGCGTGGGTTCCGACGTGTACTCTGTGACTTCCTTCACCGAACTGGCGCGTGATGGCCAGGATTGTGAGCGCTGGAACATGCTGCACCCAATGGAAACCCCACGCGTTCCGTACATCGCTCAGGTGATGAACGACGCGCCAGCGGTGGCGTCCACTGACTATATGAAACTGTTCGCTGAGCAGGTTCGTACATACGTTCCAGCTGATGATTATCGCGTACTGGGTACTGACGGCTTCGGTCGTTCTGACAGCCGCGAAAACCTGCGTCACCACTTCGAAGTTGATGCTTCTTACGTGGTTGTAGCAGCACTGGGCGAACTGGCTAAACGTGGCGAAATCGATAAGAAAGTGGTTGCGGACGCAATTACCAAATTCAACATCGATGCAGAAAAAGTTAACCCGCGTCTGGCGTAAGAGGTAAAAGAATAATGGCTATCGAAATCAATGTACCGGACATCGGGGCTGATGAAGTTGAAATCACCGAGATCCTGGTCAAAGTGGGCGACAAAGTTGAAGCTGAACAGTCGCTGATCACCGTAGAAGGCGACAAAGCCTCTATGGAAGTCCCGTCTCCTCAGGCTGGCATCGTTAAGGAGATCAAAGTCTCCGTTGGCGATAAAACCGAGACTGGCAAACTGATCATGATTTTCGATTCCGCCGACGGTGCAGCAGCTGCTGCACCTGCGCAGGAAGAGAAGAAAGAAGCCGCTCCGGCCGCCGCTGCTCCAGCAGCTGCCGCGAGCGCGAAAGAAGTGAACGTGCCTGACATCGGCGGTGACGAAGTTGAAATCACTGAAATCCTGGTGAAAGTGGGCGATACCGTTGCGGCCGAGCAGTCACTGATCACCGTAGAAGGCGACAAAGCCTCTATGGAAGTACCAGCGCCATTCGCCGGTACCGTAAAAGAGATCAAGATCAACACCGGCGATAAAGTGTCTACCGGGTCGCTTATCATGGTCTTCGAAGTGGCGGGTGCTGCACCTGCTGCCGCGCCTGCACAGGCCGCTGCTCCGGCTCCGGCCGCAGCAGCGGCCGCTGCTGGCGGCGCGAAAGACGTTAACGTACCGGACATCGGCGGTGACGAAGTTGAAGTCACCGAAGTGATGGTAAAAGTGGGCGACAAAGTTGCCGCTGAACAGTCACTGATCACCGTTGAAGGCGACAAGGCTTCCATGGAAGTGCCTGCGCCGTTCGCCGGTACCGTTAAAGAGATCAAAATCAGCACCGGCGACAAAGTGTCTACCGGCTCCCTGATCATGGTCTTCGAAGTGGAAGGCGCTGCGCCTGCCGCAGCTCCGGCTGCCGCGGCTGCTCCAGCACCGGCTGCTGCACCGGCTCAGGCTGCTAAACCAGCCGCTGCCCCTGCTGCAAAAGCAGAAAAATCAGAGTTCGCTGAAAACGACGCTTACGTCCACGCCACCCCGCTGATTCGTCGCCTGGCGCGCGAATTCGGTGTGAACCTGGCGAAAGTGAAAGGTACCGGCCGTAAGGGTCGTATCCTGCGCGAAGACGTTCAGGCTTACGTGAAAGACGCGGTGAAACGCGCCGAAGCTGCACCTGCGGCAGCCGCTGGCGGCGGTATCCCGGGCATGCTGCCATGGCCGAAAGTGGACTTCAGCAAGTTCGGCGAAATCGAAGAAGTGGAGCTGGGCCGTATCCAGAAAATCTCTGGTGCGAACCTGAGCCGTAACTGGGTGATGATCCCGCACGTTACCCACTTCGACAAAACCGATATCACCGATCTGGAAGCGTTCCGTAAACAGCAGAACGCCGAAGCCGAGAAGCGTAAACTGGACGTGAAATTCACCCCAGTGGTCTTCATCATGAAGGCGGTTGCTGCGGCTCTGGAACAGATGCCACGCTTCAACAGCTCCCTGTCCGAAGACGGCCAGAAGCTGACGCTGAAGAAATACATCAACATCGGTGTTGCGGTAGATACGCCAAATGGTCTGGTTGTTCCGGTATTCAAAGACGTGAACAAGAAGAGCATCACTGAGCTGTCCCGTGAACTGACCACCATCTCCAAGAAAGCGCGTGATGGTAAGCTGACTGCCGGCGAAATGCAGGGCGGCTGCTTCACTATCTCCAGCATCGGCGGGCTGGGTACCACCCACTTCGCGCCGATTGTGAACGCGCCGGAAGTGGCTATCCTCGGTGTGTCCAAGTCCGCGATGGAGCCGGTGTGGAATGGCAAAGAGTTCGTGCCGCGTCTGATGATGCCAATCTCTCTGTCCTTCGACCACCGCGTGATCGACGGGGCTGATGGTGCGCGTTTCATCACCATCATCAACAACATGCTGAGCGACATTCGCCGCCTGGTGATGTAATCGAAAAGCCGGCCAGTCGGCCGGCTTTTTTCTGATAATCTCATGGTGTTTATGAGGTTATTGGTGAAAGCGACAATTCGTGAGCCGTTTGTTGTTTCAAAATTGTTAACAATTTTGTAAACTGCGGGCGGATAGAACGACCCGGTGGACGACGGGTATAAACTAAGAGGTCATGATGAGCACAGAAATCAAAACTCAGGTCGTAGTACTTGGGGCAGGCCCGGCAGGTTACTCCGCAGCATTTCGTGCAGCGGATTTAGGTCTGGAAACCGTCATCGTAGAGCGTTACAGCACCCTCGGCGGTGTTTGTCTGAACGTCGGCTGTATCCCTTCTAAAGCGCTGCTGCACGTAGCGAAAGTTATCGAAGAAGCCAAAGCGCTGGCTGAACACGGTATCGTCTTCGGCGAGCCAAAAACCGATATCGACAAAATCCGTACCTGGAAAGAGAAAGTTATCACTCAGCTGACCGGCGGTCTGGCGGGTATGGCGAAAGGCCGTAAGGTCAAAGTGGTTAACGGTCTGGGTAAATTCACCGGTGCGAACACCCTGGAAGTGGAAGGCGAAAACGGCAAAACCGTTATCAACTTCGACAACGCGATCATCGCGGCAGGCTCTCGCCCAATCGAACTGCCATTCATTCCACATGAAGATCCACGCGTGTGGGATTCCACTGATGCCCTGGAGCTGAAAACCGTTCCTAAGCGTCTGCTGGTTATGGGCGGCGGTATCATCGGTCTGGAAATGGGTACCGTGTACCATGCGCTGGGTTCAGACATTGACGTGGTTGAAATGTTCGACCAGGTTATCCCGGCTGCTGACAAAGACATCGTTAAAGTCTTCACCAAGCGCATCAGCAAGAAGTTTAACCTGATGCTGGAAACCAAAGTGACTGCCGTTGAAGCGAAAGAAGACGGTATTTACGTTTCCATGGAAGGCAAAAAAGCCCCATCCGAACCACAGCGTTACGACGCCGTGCTGGTGGCTATCGGTCGTGTACCGAACGGTAAAAATCTCGACGCGGGCAAAGCTGGCGTGGAAGTGGACGACCGTGGCTTCATCCGCGTTGACAAACAGCTGCGCACCAACGTGCCGCACATCTTTGCTATCGGCGATATCGTCGGTCAGCCAATGCTGGCGCACAAAGGTGTTCACGAAGGTCACGTTGCCGCTGAAGTTATCGCCGGCATGAAGCACTACTTCGATCCGAAAGTGATCCCATCTATCGCGTACACCGAGCCAGAAGTTGCATGGGTCGGTCTGACCGAGAAAGAAGCGAAAGAGAAAGGCATCAGCTACGAAACCGCCACCTTCCCGTGGGCTGCTTCTGGCCGTGCTATCGCTTCCGACTGCGCAGACGGTATGACCAAACTGATCTTCGACAAAGAGACTCACCGCGTAATCGGTGGTGCGATTGTCGGTACCAACGGCGGTGAGCTGCTGGGTGAAATCGGTCTGGCTATCGAAATGGGCTGTGACGCGGAAGACATCGCGCTGACCATCCACGCGCACCCGACTCTGCACGAGTCCGTGGGCCTGGCGGCTGAAGTGTTTGAAGGTAGCATTACTGACCTGCCAAACGCGAAAGCGAAGAAGAAATAAGTTTCTTCAGATGAAAAAAGCGGCCTGAGGCCGCTTTTTTTATGCGCGGCGTTCAGGGTGCTACAGGCTGCCAGGTGTTATCAGGTGCGTATGAGGCCAGCGCCCGGGCCTTCTGCCCCGAATCGCTGCCGAGATCGGACTGGTACACCTTGTCGTCCTGGTTTATCACAAAGCTCATGACGCCTGTCTGACCATAGCTGACAGGCCACGCCACCATCGCGAAACCGTGATTATCCGGCAGGATGCGGAAGCGATAGCCATGGTAACCCGCGCCTGGCTCTTTAGGGCTAAATGCCGGGCCAAGCGGGCTTGGCGCTTCACCGGGCGAGACGGGCCAGTACAGACCGTCCTTTTTACCCTCAGAACTGACAATCTTCTGCGCGTATTTCTGATTCATCGCAAAATAGCTCTGCTGAGCGGCCACGTAAGCATGCAGGGCTTCGATGGCGGCAAGTTCGTTGCGCCCAATTTCGCGGGTCAGGATCTCCTCGGCGCCTTCTTTGATGTCAAACTGCCAGCCGGAGGCGGTTTTGATCACCGGAATGGGAAGTTGCCAGCCGCTGTCTCCGACAACCAGATGCGCTTTATCGCCTTCGACAATGGTGTTATGACGGACTTTCCAGTCGCGCAGAAAGCGATCGACTGCGTCAGGATCAACGCCTTCAGGGGGCAGGAAGTCGCGCCAGTTTTCACCGAGCAGGTTGCTCATCGCGCTTTCGTTTTGCTCGCGGATGGCGCTTTCCAGCGCATTGGTAGCCTGTTCTGGTGAGCTGAAGGATTGCTGCGCCATGACGGTCGCCGAGACCATGAACAACACCATTCCACTGAGTAATTTACGTTTCATGTCGGCTCCCTTAGCGATGACGGAATTCACGGTGTTCAGCACGTCCAGCCGCTGCCGGGCGTAGCTGCTGCTGACGAGCGGCGAGGTGTCTGCTTTGCGCCCCACGCTGCTGCTGCGCCTGCCAGTTGGCGGAACGGCTGTCGTTGCCGCTCAGTGCATTGGCCCGGAGCTGACTGTTTCGCTGCTGGAAGGGACGTTGCTGAGAAGGCTGAACCCGTTTCTCTTGTCTCTGCGCGGTGGTCTGGCGGTTTTCTCGCTGCTGCGTGGTGGCCCGCTTCGCCGTCTGCGGTTTGGTGTCATAGCCACGGTAGTTATTGCGCTGAGAAATCTGTTTCAGCTGTTCACTTGAGGCCTGTCGCTGCGCCGCTTTCGTGCCCGGGCGAGCAGTCTGTGGGAAGGTTTTACCTGTCGATTTCTCCATCTGGCTCAGCGCCGCCTGACGCTGGCTATCGCGATTAACCGGTTGCTGCGTTGCACTAAGACCCGTGGCCGTGTTGGTGGAGTGGAAACGCGTGTTGAGCTGGTTTGTCGGGTAGGGGACACCTTCCCGATAGGCCGGGTTGTGCTGCCAGGTACGGTTGGCGTCCGTCAGACGTTGTCCGCTGATTTTATTGAAGTTCTCAACGTTAATATTGATGTTGTTATCACCGTTGCGGTTGTAGCCGCCGTGATTATCCCAGTCACCGTCATGATGATGGTCCCAGTCATCGTCATCATCCCAGTCGATATTGCTGAAGATGGCATAAGTTGTGGCGACACCCAGGCTGAAACCTAAGCCGTTGACGAAGCTGTTGCCAAACTGCTCCCCGGGTGACGGCGGGAGATAGGTTGGCGGATAGGCGGTATTAGGCCAGGTCCCGTAAACCGTATTGGGATTATAGGTGGGGACGTAAACCACCTGCGGGTCGGCAGATTCAATTTTGATCACCGTCGGGGCCGGTGCGGACGTGGTGGTTGACGTTGACTCGGTGGTGCTGGTTTTTGCCGGTGCGGGTTTCGTTACCGTGGTGACCGTCTGCTGAGGAGTAGATTGCAAGGCGCCGGTCTTCTGCGCCAGCGCGCGCAGGCGTTGAACGGAATCCATCACATCTTTCGGCTGGGCGAGAAACGCATCGCCCAGATTTTGTACCCACGGCGGATTCTCTCCCATCAGCGACATAAGCTGAGGAAACGCAACCAGGGATTTTACACTGGGATCCCAGGGCTGGCTGGCAACGGCCTGAATCGCGGCGTCCCCTTCCATTTTGGGGTTGTCTTTGGACCACTGCGCCGCTTGAATCACGTTGGCCGGGTAGGTCGAGGCCATCAAGATTTGTGACAGCAGAGCATCCGGGTAGAGCGCGATGGGGGCAACCCACTGATCGATTTGCGCGGCAGTGTAGGTTGGCGCGACGACAGGGGCCGGCTGGGCTGCGGTAGGCGCTGACGGTGGTTGCGCGACGGGGGCTGGCGCAACGGGTTCCGTTGCACGACTTTTGACAAACATGACGCCTGAGGCGGCAAACAGCCCGGCACTGCACAGAAGGACAAGCAGATGTGGCTTAAAGGGCAACTTCATAAAATGACTCCAACGAGACAGGCGCTGTGCCGTGAGGCGTTACGGTTGGCGTGAGTATTATTCACCCGTCTTTTACTGTTTTGACTTTTATTGGGAAGCGTCCGGTACGTCCGGATAAAGAGTGTGAGTATTTATTACACAATTATATGCGATGCGGGAAAAGGCGCCGGGAATTCAGAAGGCCGCTCTTACGAGCGGCCAGCAGCTAGTTGCCGAGGTTGACGACAAACAGCACCGTGATGTCGGATATGTTCCAGCCACCGTGCAGTGCGATAAGCAGTAAACCGATCGCAACGATCAGCGCAGTGATTCGCATCTCCATTGCGTGCGTTCCTGTACAGGCTACGCGGGTTCCTTCTTCACCGGAAAAGGCAGAACCAGGCAAATGAGTACATTGCCGCGTAGGTTACGGAACTGCTTCCGGGCCCGGTGACTGGTTGCTACACCAGCGAAGCAGGCCGGGGGCAACAGTATTACAGCCGAAATGGACTGAAAAGAGGTGAAATGCAGTTTCATCCTTTTACATTCGAAACTGGATGGCGGCTCGTAAACACAAAACATGTGCTTGCGGATCTGCATACTCAGGAGCATTATTCATGCCGAGTGCATTGCCGCAAATCTGCCAACCCGGTGTGCTACCACCGCAAGGCAACAAAATAACCGCTATCAGGCGGTTTTTTTGTCCCCAAAATTCACCTCGCCTCCCCGCTACACCATGCTTAACGATTCAGCAAACTTTTTAATGTTGCTTTTTTGTAAACGGATTAACACTGTGCAGAAATCCTGCTATGCTGCCCGACGCGGTATCGGGCATTTACCCTACAAACTGCTGTCTCACAGGAGCGTGAAGAGAACGCCCGCCGCATATGACAATGAGAGCGAGGAGAACCGTCGTGCTAGAAGAATACCGTAAGCACGTAGCAGAACGTGCCGCCGAGGGAATTGTACCCAAACCTTTAGATGCAACCCAAATGGCCGCGCTCGTCGAGCTGCTGAAGAACCCGCCTAAGGGCGAAGAAGAATTCCTGTTAGATCTGTTGATCAACCGCGTACCGCCTGGCGTAGATGAAGCTGCCTACGTAAAAGCCGGATTCCTTGCTGCTATCGCCAAAGGCGAAGCCACCTCCCCACTGGTTACTCCTGAAAAAGCCATTGAACTGCTCGGCACCATGCAGGGTGGTTACAACATTCATCCGCTGATTGACGCGCTGGATAACGACAAGCTGGCACCGATTGCCGCTAAAGCGCTCTCTTCCACGCTGCTGATGTTCGATAACTTCTACGACGTAGAAGAAAAAGCCAAAGCGGGCAACGTCTATGCGAAGCAGGTGATGCAGTCCTGGGCCGATGCCGAATGGTTCCTGAACCGCCCTGCGCTGGCGGAAAAAATTACCGTGACCGTCTTTAAGGTGACCGGTGAAACCAACACCGATGACCTGTCTCCGGCACCGGACGCGTGGTCTCGTCCTGATATCCCGCTGCACGCCCTGGCGATGCTGAAAAACGCCCGTGAAGGCATTGAGCCAGATCAGCCGGGCGTGGTGGGCCCGATCAAACAGATCGAAGCGCTGCAGAAGAAAGGTTTCCCGCTGGCCTACGTCGGTGACGTTGTGGGTACCGGCTCTTCCCGTAAGTCCGCCACCAACTCCGTACTGTGGTTCATGGGCGACGACATTCCGCACGTACCGAACAAGCGCGGCGGCGGCCTGTGCCTCGGTGGCAAAATTGCGCCAATCTTCTTCAACACCATGGAAGATGCGGGCGCGCTGCCGATCGAAGTGGATGTTTCTAACCTGAACATGGGCGACGTGATTGACGTCTATCCGTATAAAGGCGAAGTGCGCAACCATGAAACCAACGAGCTGCTGGCAAGCTTCGAACTGAAAACCGACGTGCTGATTGACGAAGTGCGTGCCGGTGGCCGTATTCCGCTGATCATCGGGCGTGGCCTGACCACCAAAGCGCGTGAAGCGCTGGGTCTGCCGCACTCCGACGTTTTCCGTCACGCGAAAGACGTGGCAGAAAGCAACCGCGGCTTCTCGCTGGCACAGAAAATGGTGGGTCGCGCGTGCGGCGTAGCCGGTATCCGTCCTGGCGCATACTGCGAGCCGAAGATGACCTCCGTGGGCTCTCAGGACACCACTGGCCCAATGACCCGTGACGAACTGAAAGACCTGGCGTGCCTGGGCTTCTCTTCTGACCTGGTGATGCAGTCCTTCTGCCACACGGCGGCCTATCCGAAGCCGGTTGACGTGACCACGCACCACACGCTGCCAGACTTCATCATGAACCGCGGCGGCGTGTCACTGCGTCCGGGTGACGGTGTCATCCACTCCTGGCTGAACCGCATGCTGCTGCCAGATACCGTGGGTACCGGCGGTGATTCCCATACCCGTTTCCCAATTGGTATCTCCTTCCCGGCGGGCTCCGGCCTGGTGGCGTTTGCTGCAGCGACCGGCGTAATGCCGCTGGACATGCCTGAATCCGTGCTGGTGCGCTTCAAGGGCAAAATGCAGCCGGGCATCACTCTGCGCGACCTGGTTCACGCGATCCCGCTGTATGCCATCAAACAGGGCCTGCTGACCGTTGAGAAGAAAGGCAAGAAAAACATCTTCTCTGGCCGTATCCTGGAAATTGAAGGTCTGCCGGATCTGAAAGTGGAGCAGGCGTTCGAGCTGACCGACGCCTCCGCCGAGCGTTCTGCGGCAGGCTGTACCATCAAGCTGAACAAAGAGCCGATCATTGAGTATCTGACTTCCAACATCGTGCTGCTGAAGTGGATGATTGCAGAAGGCTACGGCGATCGTCGTACGCTGGAGCGTCGTATTCAGGGCATGGAGAAATGGCTGGCGGATCCGCAGCTGCTGGAAGCTGACGCAGACGCAGAGTACGCGGCGGTGATCGACATCGATCTGGCGGATATTAAAGAGCCAATCCTGTGTGCGCCGAACGATCCGGACGACGCGCGTCTGCTCTCTGACGTGCAGGGCGATAAGATCGACGAAGTGTTCATCGGCTCCTGTATGACCAACATCGGCCACTTCCGCGCCGCCGGTAAGCTGCTGGATACCCACAAAGGCCAGCTGCCGACCCGCCTGTGGGTGGCACCGCCAACCCGTATGGACGCGGCTCAATTGACCGAAGAGGGTTACTACAGCGTGTTCGGTAAGAGCGGGGCGCGTATCGAAATCCCTGGCTGCTCCCTGTGTATGGGTAACCAGGCACGCGTGGCCGACGGTGCGACGGTGGTTTCCACCTCTACCCGTAACTTCCCAAACCGTTTAGGTACTGGTGCGAACGTCTACCTGGCCTCTGCGGAGCTGGCGGCGGTTGCGGCGCTGATTGGCAAACTGCCAACACCGGAAGAGTACCAGACCTTCGTGGCGCAGGTGGATAAGACGGCGGTGGATACCTATCGCTATCTGAACTTCGACCAGCTCTCTCAGTACACCGAGAAGGCTGACGGGGTTATCTTCCAGACGGCGGTATAAAGCGTTTTAACGCTCATAAAAGCCTGGCGGTGCGAATTCGCCAGGCTTATTTAACTACCATGAGGATAAATAAATAATATTCAGGTCTTGTTCTGGTTTAAAGTTTTTCTGTTTAAACTCCAGTGTCAGTGGGTCGATCGACTTTAATGAATGATTGAAGCAAACAACGGCTACTTCATCCGCTGTGCGCTTATGAACACGCAGTGTAAAATCGCCAATGACGCCTTCCTTCCAGTTAGCTCCCGTGGTCAGAATATAGTCCAACTGAGCCCAGTTAAATCCAGGAAAGTCCTCCTCCTGATGGTTACGCTTAACGTTACTGCGCAACCGGGAGAGTTGTTGCTGATTTTCATCAGTCAGGCAATAATTATCCGTAATATCTGCCACCTCACGCGGCACGCCGCTGGTCAGACTGGGGGTGTAGGTATGATTGATCATTACCTCTTTACCTGCAGGGAAGGTCTGTTGCCAGATAAAAAATTGCTGAACGGCGAGGAAAGATTCATTATTTTTCACCCATGCCTCGGGTAGGGCTGGCAGATTGTCGGGCTGCCGAAAAATTTCATTGTTTTTTAATACATTCCGTAATTGTTCGACCGTCCAGCCTGCTTTCAGGAGTTTATCGGTAATATCTTCCCTGGTATTCCCTTTCTCGTTGATAAGCAGGGCTATCCACTGCTCTTGAGGGGTGACTGGCTTACCGTTAACGCTTAATTTGAAATTCATTAATCCGGGGTTACGGTCTGTTTCATCGTACTGCTCCGGCGGCATAGGAAAAGCAACCGGAAGCGTCACATCCAGTGGTGCGTGGTTAACAAACAGATAATCAACGTTGATACGTTCCGGGCTAATCAGCAGCCGTTCTTTCTCCATGCTGATATCATTTTGTTTAAGTAATTCAATGGTACTATTAACCTCACCTATAGAAGTGTCATTGGCATAAACGGCCATGCTGGTGATGAGTAACAATGCTCCGGTTATATCTCTCATGTAAAATAATTCCAAATCTCGGAAAATACTCTTATCATAACGAGAAAGATGCCACATTTCGAGGGGCAAGATAATGCGCTATTTTTCATTGTTGTTTATTATTTTTTGCTGTCATTCATTTGCTGAGGATATGGTTTTCCTTAAAAAGGGAGATTTTGTTCGTCAAAATATTGCTGAGAATTTACGAGGTGAAGAGAATCTAAAAAATGCGGTTTTTCATATTAAACGTGTAAATGCTGGCGGAAATATCGCCTATTTTTGTGCGCTAATAAAAGATAAGAATAATAATTATATACAGACAGTGAATAATAAATATCATCTATACGATCGTATTATGTTAAGTACCGATAATGGGTGGATTAGCGCTACCAGACTTGACAGCGAAGTGGACACACCGGAAACAGCGCATTGTTTTTATGCACCTGAAGTAATATTACAATCTGAGTCACTCATGAAGAGAGTTGAGCAAGAGGGCCGAAAAGAACTTTGCCAGCCAGTGCATAAAGGTGATCCGTTACGTATGAATATTCTTAATGCTCTGCGCGCCAGTTACATAGGCGACAGCAATATGGCCGTGCTAAACGGCACACGACCTGAAGTGACATGGGTCGTTAAGGAATTATGTGCCAGCGAAAAATATGCATGGTTTTTTGGTCATGCCATCGGAGATCGGCAGAGTGTTTATAGTGAAAATAAGGAAAATATCGAGGTTATTTTACAGGCGGAAAGTAATGGTGAATGGCATACAATACCAGGACATAATGTTCTGACACAGCAGTCCGCTGTGCCCTGGCCTCAGAATAATGGCTATCTTTCTGCCGCAATGCTGGAAAAAATGGCGCAACGCGCACAGCAGCGTTGCGTGCTGGAAGGGGATACCGTCAGGATTTCCGGGACATTGCAGGAAGCAGGCAAGGGGGCTGATGCATACTGGGTGATAATATCTGATGAGCCGTTTGGTTGTGTACGGGATGCGGATACGCATCTGTCAGGGTGGAATTCACGAATGCAGCTTCTGCTCACGGAAGATGAGAAAAACTTAATGAAGGATCTACCCGGTCAAAACGTTCATGTTGGCGGCGATATCCTGTTGGCATTGAGTACGCATCATCACACTGCACTACTGTTAAATAATATTTTTTTATTAAAGGCTATAAAATAAATCCACACCATCGTTTTTTGTACTCGTTGTGGGGAACCTGGTCCGGAAGAGATGACGACACTTTTTTCCATTTCTCCAGCTCTCAGTGCTTTTTTTCTTTAGCCTGGCTGCGATAATTACAGCATGGCGCAATGCGTTGTTGGCGCGTTGCCTGGGCAGAGGAAAACACTATGGATTACGAATTTCTGCGCGACATCACCGGAGTGGTGAAAGTGCGTATGTCGATGGGCCACGAAGCCGTTGGACACTGGTTTAACGAAGAGGTGAAAGAAAATCTCGCCCTTCTTGATGAAGTCGAACAGGCGGCAAATACGGTGAAAGGCAGCGAGCGCTCCTGGCAACGCGCCGGACATGAATACACCTTGTGGATGGATGGCGAAGAGGTGATGGTGCGCGCCAACCAGCTTGAGTTTTCAGGGGATGAGATGGAAGAGGGGATGAGCTACTACGACGAAGAGAGCCTGTCGCTGTGCGGCGTGGAAGACTTCCTGCAGGTAGTGAATGCCTACCGTGAGTTTATGAAACAGAAGTAACTCCCCGAAGCGTCCCTGCTCCGGGCAACACTTACACGGCCGGAATATTGCGGCCGTAGTAGATTTCGCGCATTTCTTTCCAGAGCAGGTCGGTGATGACCTTGCGCTCTTCTTCACTTAAATCTTCCGGCTTCGTGTGGAACATGTAGTGCTTAAGGTCGAACTCCTTAAGCATCATCTTGGTATGGAAGATGTTTTCCTGGTACACGTTCACGTCCATCATGTCATACAGCGATTTCATGTCCTCGGACATAAAGTTCTGAATGGAGTTGATCTCGTGGTCGATGAAGTGCTTCATGCCGTTGATATCACGGGTAAAACCGCGCACGCGATAATCAATCGTGACGATGTCCGATTCCAGCTGGTGGATTAAATAGTTCAGCGCGTTCAGCGGGGAAATCACGCCACAGGTCGACACTTCAATATCCGCGCGGAAAGTGCACAGCCCGCCTTCCGGGTGGCTTTCCGGGTAGGTGTGAACGCAGATATGGCTTTTGTCGAGGTGGGCGACGACCACTTCCGGAAGCGGACCCGGGTGTTCAGTTTTGTCGATAAGCTGCGGGTCGACCGGCTCTTCGCTGACCAGAATGGTGACGCTGGCACCCTGGGGCTCATAATCCTGTCGGGCGATGTTCAGAATATTGGCACCGATGATCGAGCAGGTTTCTGACAGGATCTCGGTCAGACGGTTGGCGTTGTAGAGTTCATCGATATAGGCGATGTAACCATCGCGTTCTTCCGCTGTTTTGGCATAGCAGATATCGTAAATACAAAAACTCAGGCTTTTGGTCAGGTTGTTAAAGCCATGTAGTTTAAGCTTTTTCAATTAGCTCACCCCCTTAGTGGATAATGCGTCTTGCAGGTACTGCGGCAGAGCAAACGCTGCGGTATGAATAGCCGGATTGTAGTAGCGGCACGTGAGCCCGGCCTGATGGAAGCGGGCCTGGATAATTTCGGTAGAGAGATGACGCAGCACGTCGTTATCCGTTGCCCATGCAAAGGTCATGATCCCGCCGTAGTACGTCGGAATGGCCGCCTGATAGAAGCTGACGTCACCGAAATAGGTGCTGAGCTTGCGATGGCTGTCGAGCGCTTCGTCCTGCTGCAGGAAGCAGACGCCATTTTGTGCGACGAAGATCCCGCCAGGGTTCAGGCAGCGCTTGCAGCCTTCGTAGAACGAGGAGGTAAACAGCGACGCGCCAGGGCCGATGGGGTCGGTACAGTCAGAGATAATCACGTCGAAGGTCTGCGTGGTCTGGTTAACAAAGTTAACGCCGTCGTCGATAACCAGATTAAAGCGCGGATCGTCATAGCTGCCGGCATTATGGTTGGGCAGGTACTGGCGGCAGAAAGAGACCACGCCCGCATCGATCTCAACCATGGTGATGGTTTCAATGGAACGATGACGTGAAACCTCGCGCAGCATTGCGCCGTCGCCGCCACCGATAATCAGAACATGCTTCGCGTGTCCGTGGGCCAGCAGCGGAACGTGGGTCATCATCTCATGATAGATAAACTCGTCGCGCTCGGTCGTTTGCACTACGCCATCCAGGGCCATCACGCGGCCAAAGGCGGCGTTTTCGAAGATGATCAGATCCTGGTGATCCGTTTTCTCATGATAGAGCACGTTATCAACGGCAAAGTACTGACCAAACTGGTCATGCAGTGTTTCATGCCACAACGTGTGGTCGGCCATACGCGGACTCCTCCTTTGTTAACATCCGTAACGCTCACAAAAAATGAGCGAAACATGATAGCTAACTATAACCGTGGTTGCACGGGTATAGGTTGAACAGGGGGCGTCGGGAAGGTTATTTCACGTAGGCGAGCAGGCTGAGCGAATCGCGGGCCAGCGCTTTGCATTTTTTAGCCGTGGGAATGCCAATACCGCTCAAGTCACGGTAGCTGTCTTCACCGAGCGCCTTCATGTCAAAGCTGTCGTAATTGCTGAGATCCCACTGGTTCTGCTGGGCGAAAAAGACCAGCGCGCGGCGAATTTGCCCGTTGGGTAAATTCTGGTAGCCACAATCATTTTTCAGGAATACAAAAACCGCCGTTAAATCGGCCATATCTTCCGCTTCATTTTCACTGAGCGCATAGCTGTTCGCACACATTGCCATCAGGCTTCCGAACAAAATTGTCCTGAAAAACGTCTTCATTGCTTCTACCACTTCTTCACGGAAAATTAACGTTAGCACACTTGATGCCAGTGCGACGATCTTTATTATTGCCGCTTTACTTGACCTTCCGGTAAGGGGAGGGTTTATGCTCAAAAGATCGCCTGCTGGAAATAAGGAAATGAACATGCAACGTCGTGATTTTTTAAAATATTCCGCTGTGCTGGGGGTTGCCAGCGCATTACCACTCTGGAGCCGCGCGGTTTTTGCGGCTGAAAGGCCTGCCTTACCCATTCCTGACTTACTGACCGCAGACGCCCGTAGCCGTATTCAGCTCGTTGTTCAGGCCGGTAAAACCTCCTTCGGCGGGCACAGCGCCACAACCTGGGGCTACAACGGCAATCTGCTCGGCCCGGCGCTTCAGTTACGCAAAGGGAAAGCGGTTACGGTGGATATCCGTAATACGCTTGCCGAGGAGACCACGCTGCACTGGCACGGGCTGGAAGTTCCGGGCGAAGTGGATGGTGGTCCCCAGGGTGTTATCAAGCCTGGGGGGAAACGCAGCGTAACCTTTACCCCTGACCAGCGGGCGGCAACCTGCTGGTTCCACCCGCATCAGCACGGTAAAACGGGCCATCAGGTGGCAATGGGGCTGGCCGGACTGGTGTTGATTGAGGATGACGAAAGCCGTCTCCTGCGCCTGCCAAAACAGTGGGGTATCGATGATGTGCCGGTGATTGTGCAGGACAAAAAATTCAGCGCTGACGGGCAGATTGACTACCAGCTGGACGTGATGAGCGCGGCGGTCGGCTGGTTTGGCGATACGCTGCTGGCCAACGGTGCGATCTATCCGCAGCACGCCGCCCCGAAAGGCTGGCTGCGCCTGCGCTTGCTTAACGGCTGTAACGCCCGCTCGTTGAACTTCGCCACCAGCGATAAGCGCCCGCTTTACGTGGTGGCAAGCGACGGCGGCCTGCTGCCGGAACCGGTAAAAGTGAGCGAGCTGCCGATGCTGATGGGCGAACGCTTCGAAGTGCTGGTGGACATCAGCGACGGCAAGCCGTTTGACCTGGTAACGCTGCCTGTCAGCCAGATGGGGATGGCAGTGGCGCCGTTTGATAAACCGCATCCGGTGCTGCGCATTCAGCCGCTACAGGTCACGGCCTCCGGTATGCTGCCGGACACCTTAGCCACGCTGCCAGCTCTCCCGTCGCTGGATGGGCTCACGCAGCGTAAGCTTCAGCTCTCCATGGACCCGATGCTTGACATGATGGGCATGCAGGCGCTGATGAAAAAGTATGGCAATCAGGCCATGGCGGGAATGCACCACGGCCAGATGATGGGCCACATGAATATGGACCACGGCAAAATGGGCGGTATGGATCACGGCGGTCACGGGTTCGATTTCCACAACGCCAACAAGATCAACGGCAAAGCGTTCGATATGAACACGCCGATGTTTGCCGCCACGAAGGGGCAGTTTGAGCGCTGGGTGGTTTCAGGGGAAGGGGACATGATGCTGCACCCGTTCCATATCCACGGCACGCAGTTCCGTATTCTGTCTGAGAACGGCAAAGCGCCTGAAGCGCATCGAGCAGGCTGGAAAGATACGGTGAAAGTGGAAGGCGGCGTCAGCGAGGTGCTGGTGAAGTTCGACCATGAAGCGCCTGAAGAGTTTGCCTATATGGCGCACTGTCATCTGCTGGAGCATGAAGATACGGGGATGATGCTCGGTTTTACCGTATAAAAAAAGCCGGGTGGCGGCTTCGCCTTACCCGGCCTGCATTGCTAAAAACGGCAACTTTCGTTGCCGTTTTGCTTTTATTTGCCTTCGTCCGGCAATGCATACGCGACAATATAGTCGCCCATCTTCGTACCAAACGAACCGTGACCACCCGCAGAAATGACAACGTACTGCTTGCCATTCACTTCATAGGTCATCGGCGTTGCCTGTCCACCGGCCGGCAGACGGCCTTGCCACAGTTTTTCACCGTTGGTCATGTTATACGCGCGCAGGTAGTTATCTGCGGTTGCCGCGATGAACAGCACGTTACCGGCTGTGGAGATTGGACCACCCAGCATTGGCATACCCATATTGAACGGCACCGGAACCGGCATCGGGAACGGCATGCTGTCCTGTGGGGTACCAATACGTTTTTTCCAGACGATCTGGTTGGTTTTCAGATCCAGACCGGAGATGTAACCCCAGGCAGGCTGTTTACACGGCAGACCAAACGGAGACAGGAACGGGTTCAGGGTAACGCCAAACGGTACGCCATACTGCGGCTGGATACCGGCTTCGGTCCCGCTGCCTTTCGCGTCTTTCGGCTGCTCCATCGGGTTACCCGGACCGCGTGGGATCAGACGGGAAACGAACGGCAGCGCCATTGGGTTGGCAATCGCCACCTGACGGTTAGGGTCGACGGAAATACCGCCCCACTCAAACATTCCCAGGTTGCCCGGGAAGACCAGCGTACCCTGCTCAGACGGCGGCGTGAAGATGCCTTCATAGCGCAGCTGATGGAACATCACGCGGCACACCAGCTGGTCAAACATGGTGGCACCCCACATGTCTGCACCGCTGAGGTCTTTCTTCGGACGGAAGCTCAGGTCAGAGAACGGCTGGGTTTTGCTGACGTAGTCGCCTTTGGCCGCACCCTGCGGAACCGGTTTTTCCGGGGCAGGCACAACCAGCTTACCGTTGCTGCGATCCAGCACGAAGATGTTGCCGGTTTTAGCCGGAGCGTAAATGACCGGCACGGTTTTACCGTTAACGGTAATGTCCGCCAGCGTCGGCTGGGACGGCATATCCATATCCCACAGATCGTGGTGAACGGTCTGGTAGCTCCACGCCAGCTTACCGGTGGTTGCGTTCAGCGCCAGGATAGCGCTCGCATAACGTTCCTGCTCCGGCGTGCGGTTACCGCCCCAGATATCCGGCGTGGATACGCCCATCGGCAGGTAGACCAGGTCCAGCTTCGCGTCATACGCGGCTGGTGCCCAGGAGTTCGGCGAGTTGAAGGTAAAGGTGTGCTCGTCAGACGGGATCGCGTTTGGATCTTTCGCGCCCGGGTCGAAAGCCCACAGCAGTTTACCGGTGTTCACGTCGAAACCACGGATAACGCCGGAGGTTTCACGCGTAGAGAAGTTATCCGTTACCGAACCGGCAATCACGATGGTTTTATCGGTGATGATTGGCGGGGAGGTTGGCTCATACAGACCCGGCGTGGTGTCCGGCATGTTGGTCTGCAGGTTCAGAATGCCTTTGTTGGCGAAGGTTTCGCACAGCTTGCCGGTCTCAGCGTTGATGGCAAACAGACGGCCATCGTTCACCGGCAGCATAATGCGGCGAGGACAGTCGGCAATGACTTCCGGGCTGGCATTATCGGCGCGCGCTTCGTGGTAAGAGACGCCACGGCAGGTCACGTGCTGGAACGACGGATTGGAGTTCAGCTGTGGATCAAAGTGCCATTTCTCTTTACCGGTAGCCGCATCGAGCGCGAACAGACGCTGGTGCGCCGTACACAGGTAAAGCATATCACCGACTTTAATCGGGGTCACTTCGTTGGTCAGCTCGCCCGGATCGTTCGGCATTTTCAGGTCGCCGGTACGGAATACCCAGGCTTCCTTCAGGTTCTTAACGTTGTCCGCGTTGATCTGCTTCAGCGGGGAGTAACGTTGACCTTCCTGGTTACGGCCATAAGCTGGCCAGTCACCGTCAGCGACCTGCGAGATAGCTGCCGCAGGCGTGGACTCCGCGTTCAGCGTACCGTTGATCTCCTGCGGGTCGTTAAAGCCAGCCCAGGTGAGAATGCCGCCGCTGATTAACAGCGCCACCAGCAGGGCTGCAACGGCACCGCTGGAAGGGACAATCAGGCGGCGCCAGACAAACGGCAGGATCAGCCAGATACCGAAGAAGACCAGGATGTCGCTGCGCGGCGTCAGGGCCCAGAAATCGAAACCGACTTCCCAGACGCCCCAGATCATGGTGGCAAGAAGGAGGGCGGCATACAGCCACAGTGCGGATTGTTTTCTACGCCAGAGCAGGACGGTTACGCCAAGCATAACCAGGCCCGCAATCGGGTAGTACCAGGAGCCGCCGATCGCGACCAGCCAGACGCCACCGATTAACAGGTACAGGCCGCAGAAGGCGGCGAATAGCGCTGTTAGTGTCACCAGTAGACGCGGCTGTTTAGTGTTTGTTTCAGCCATAGAAAGTGTACTCGTCAGTTTTTGTTAATAATTTGCTAGCAACTAATTATAGGTGTTAACAAGTGTGATCGGAATCACAATATTTGCTTTTTATAACTCATACGCCAGGCTTATCCATTTACTGATATAATGGCTGGCTTGCGTATCGATGCCGGAGCAAGATTCATCCGCATTGAAAGATTTTCATCAAAATCATTTGGTTAGTAATATGAAACATACTGTTGAAGTGATGATCCCGGAAGCCGAGATCAAAGCGCGTATCGCCGAACTGGGTCGTCAAATCACCGAGCATTACAAGGACAGCGGCAGCGAAATGGTGCTGGTTGGTCTGCTGCGCGGTTCTTTCATGTTCATGGCAGACCTGTGCCGTGAAGTGCAGGTACCGCACGAGGTCGATTTTATGACCGCTTCCAGCTACGGCAGCGGCATGTCCACAACCCGTGATGTGAAAATCCTGAAAGATCTGGATGAAGATATTCGTGGCAAAGATGTGTTGATCGTTGAGGACATTATCGACTCCGGCAACACCCTTTCGAAGGTGCGCGAGATCCTGAGCCTGCGCGAGCCGAAATCGCTGGCGATTTGTACGCTGCTGGATAAACCGGAGCGTCGTGAAGTGCAGGTGCCGGTAGAGTTTGTCGGTTTCTCCATCCCGGACGAGTTCGTGGTGGGTTACGGCATTGATTACGCGCAGCGTTATCGTCATCTGCCGTATGTTGGGAAAGTGGTATTGCTGGACGAGTAATTGCGGGCTGATGCCCTCACTCCGACCCTCTCCCACGGGGAGAGGGCGAAAACCCCCGGCTTTATTTATGGTTCACATGCTTAAGCTTGAGGTTGGCAATCCCAGAACGGTAACGCTGCTCCAGCGTTTCGCGGTTGGTGGCGGTGACTTCCAGATTGCGCAGCAGGCCATCGTGAATACCGTACGCCCAGCCGTGGATTGATACCTTCTGCCCGCGTTTCCACGCCGACTGCATGATGGTCGAATGCCCAAGGTTATATACCTGCTCCATCACGTTCAGCTCGCACAGCGTGTCCATGCGTCGCTCCTGCGGCATTTCGCCGAGCAGTGAACTATGTTTGAACCAGATATCGCGGATGTGCAGCAGCCAGTTATCAATTAAACCCAGTTCCGGGTTTTCAACCGCCGCCTGCACGCCGCCGCAGCCGTAGTGGCCGCAAATAATGATGTGCTCGACTTCCAGGACGTCAACGGCATACTGAACCACGGAAAGGCAGTTGAGATCGGTATGAATCACCAGGTTGGCGACGTTGCGGTGAACAAACAGTTCGCCGGGCTCAAGGCCGGTCAGGCGCTCGGCAGGTACGCGGCTGTCTGAACAGCCAATCCAGAGAAAGCGCGGGTTCTGGGCTTGTGCGAGTTTTCCAAAAAATCCGGGGTCTTCCTCCACCAGCATTTTTGACCATAGTGCATTGTTGCTAATGAGTGTATCTATGTCGTTCATGGAGGTTAGCGACCTGTAACCGAGTAATTGCGTTGCGCTACTATAGGGTAACCCGACTTTTAATGAAACCACACAACGTGTGTAAGAACTGAAGGTAAGTTAAATTCATGGCAATTGCACTGGAGCTTGAGCAGCTTAAAAAAACCTATCCGGGTGGCGTTCAGGCGCTACGCGGGATAGACCTAAAAGTAGAGGCCGGGGATTTTTACGCGCTTCTGGGGCCGAACGGGGCGGGGAAATCCACCACCATCGGGATCATCAGCTCGCTGGTGAATAAAACGTCCGGACGGGTGAGCGTCTTTGGTTATGACCTGCAAAAAGATGTGGTAAACGCCAAGCGCCAGCTGGGGCTGGTACCGCAGGAGTTCAACTTCAACCCGTTTGAGACGGTGCAGCAGATTGTCGTTAACCAGGCGGGTTATTACGGCGTTGAGCGTAAAGAGGCGCTTGAGCGTAGCGAAAAGTACCTGAAACAGCTCGACCTGTGGGAAAAGCGTAACGAACGTGCGCGGATGTTGTCCGGGGGGATGAAGCGCCGCCTGATGATTGCCCGCGCGCTGATGCACGAGCCGAAGCTGCTGATCCTTGATGAACCCACCGCAGGCGTGGATATCGAACTGCGTCGTTCTATGTGGGGTTTCCTAAAGGATCTTAATGACAAAGGCACTACCATCATTTTGACCACCCACTACCTTGAAGAAGCAGAGATGCTATGCCGCAACATCGGCATCATTCAGCACGGTGAGCTGGTGGAGAACACCTCGATGAAGGATCTGCTCTCCAAGCTGAAATCCGAAACGTTTATTCTCGATCTGGCGGCAAAAAGCCCGCTACCGAAGCTTGAAGGATACCAGTATCGCCTGGTTGATACCTCAACGCTGGAAGTGGAAGTGCTGCGCGAGCAGGGGATCAACAGCGTGTTCTCCCAGCTGAGCGCGCAGGGGATTCAGGTTTTAAGTATGCGTAACAAAGCGAACCGACTGGAAGAGCTGTTTGTCTCTCTGGTGCAGGATAAACAAGGAGACAAGGCATGACGCATCTTTATTGGGTCGCGCTGAAAAGTATCTGGGCGAAAGAGATTAACCGCTTTATGCGTATCTGGGTGCAAACCCTGGTACCGCCGGTCATCACCATGACGCTCTATTTCATCATCTTCGGCAACCTGATTGGTTCCCGCATTGGTGAGATGCACGGTTTTACCTATATGCAGTTTATCGTGCCGGGCCTGATTATGATGGCGGTGATCACCAACGCCTACGCAAACGTGGCCTCGTCGTTCTTCAGCGCTAAGTTCCAACGCAATATTGAAGAGTTGCTGGTGGCGCCGGTGCCAACGCACGTCATCATAGCCGGTTACGTGGGCGGCGGCGTGGCGCGCGGGCTGTGCGTGGGCATCCTGGTGACGGCGATTTCGCTGTTCTTCGTGCCGTTCCAGGTGCACTCGTGGTTGTTCGTGGCGCTGACTCTGCTGCTGACGGCAATTCTGTTCTCGCTGGCCGGTCTGCTGAATGCGGTGTTCGCTAAAACGTTTGACGACATCAGCCTGATCCCGACCTTTGTGCTGACGCCGCTGACCTATCTCGGCGGGGTGTTCTACTCCCTGACGCTGCTGCCGCCGTTCTGGCAGGCGCTGTCGCATCTGAACCCGATCGTCTACATGATCAGCGGCTTCCGCTTTGGCTTCCTCGGCATTACCGATGTTCCGCTGTTTACCACGGTGGCGGTGCTGGTGGTGTTCATCATCGCCTTCTACCTGCTGTGCTGGTATCTGATCCAGCGCGGGCGCGGTCTGCGTAGTTAACCCTCTGCCCGGCGACGCTCTGGTTGCCGAGCACTTTCTTTGACGGTTATCACCGTAAGCAAACCTTCACTCCGCTAAACTACTTGCCTGCTAAGGAGAGAGTTATGCTGGGATGGGTGATCACCTGCCACGATGAACAGGCACAGGATATGCTGGACACGCTTGAAGCCAAATTTGGCCCGCTTGCGCAATGCCGGGCGGTGAATTACTGGCGCGGGTTGAGCACCAACGTGCTCAGCCGGATGATGTGCGATGCCCTGCATGAAACGGATACCGGTGATGGGGTGATTTTTCTTACCGATAAATCCGGTGCCGCGCCTTACCGGGCCGCGGCGTTGCTTAGCCACAAGCATAATAACTGTGAAGTAATCTCCGGTATCAGCCTGCCTTTACTCCAAGCCCTCTATCCGCTTCGCGCCTCATTGAGCAGCGCAGAGTTTCGGCACGCTATCGTGGCGGAGGGCCAGCCGGAGGTGAGCAGCCTGTGGCACCAGCAGCAGAAAAACCCGCCTTTCGTTCTGCTTCACGATCTGTATAAGCATTAAACATTGGTATTGATGTCGCTTTTGCTACAATGGCGACTGATTTCCCGTGTCGATTTATATCCTATGTTCATGCGCGTGTTCTTTCTCCTTTTGCTGCTGGTTTCCGGCGGGGCGTCTGCCAGCCTGATAAGTCAGCAAGGGCTTCCTGCTCAATATATGCAAACCACTGAGGATGCTGCCATCTGGGCTCAGGTAGGTAACTCCGTGGTTAATGTGGGCAATATTCGCGCAGGGCAGATCATCGCGGTCTTTCCCGCGGCGGCGGATTATTACGAATTTCGCTTCGGGTTCGGTACCGGCTTTATTGATAAAGACCACCTTGAGAAAGTGCAGGGCAAGCAACGCGTTGAGGACAGCCTGGGCGACCTGAACAAGCCGCTCAGTAACCAGAACCTCATCACCTGGAAAGATACGCCCGTCTATAACGCGCCCAATAGCGGAAGCGCGCCCTTTGGCATCCTGAGCGCCAACCTGCGCTATCCCATTCTGAATAAACTCAAAGACCGCCTGAACCAGACCTGGTATCAGATCCGCATCGGCAACCGCCTGGCGTGGATAAGCAGCCTGGACGCGCAGGAAGATAACGGCATTCCGGTTCTGACCTATCACCATATCCTGCGCGATGAGGAGAACACCCGTTTTCGTCATACCTCCACCACCACCAGCGTGCGCGCGTTCAGCAACCAGATGACCTGGCTTCGCGACCAGGGGTACACCACGCTGACGATGTATCAGCTGGAAGGCTACGTGCGCAACAAGATGAACCTGCCCGCGAAGGCGGTGGTGATTACCTTTGACGACGGCCTGAAGTCGGTGAGCCGTTACGCGTATCCTGTGCTGAAAGAGTATGGCTTCAACGCGACGGCGTTTATCATTTCGTCACGTATTAAAGGCCATCCGCAGAAGTGGGATCCTAAATCGCTGCAGTTTATGAGCGTTCAGGAAATTAAGGGCATTCAGGATGTGTTCGACATTCAGTCGCACACTCACTTCCTGCACCGCGTGGACGGGTATAAACACCCGATCTTACTGAGCCGCAGCTATCACGTGATCCTGTTTGATTTTGAGCGTTCTCGTCGCGCGCTGTCACAGTTCAACCCGCGTGTGCTCTACCTTTCTTATCCCTTTGGCGGCTATGACAATAAGGCGATCAAGGCGGCGAATGATGCCGGTTTCCATCTGGCCGTGACCACGGTGAAGGGGAAGGTGAAGCCGGGGGATAATCCGTTTTTACTGAAACGACTCTATATTTTAAGAACGGATTCGCTGGAGACGATGTCGCGGCTGATCAGCAATCAGCCGCAGGGATAAGCTATTCGTAGGTGATCTGCAACGTGCCGATGGCGCTGAACGTTCCTGAAGTGACTTTTTCTGTACCAGATTTAACCAACTGAGCCGTGAGAGACTCGCTAAATGACGGGATGATGGTGTTCCCTTTTGTCGCATAGTTGTTAGTTGAATTAGGCACCGCCAGGCTGTTGTCCGGCCACTTCAGCAACACGCCCACGCCTTTTGCCGCATTCGACGATGCGGTGTTCGCGAGTAAAGAGCCATCAGTCCCGGTTGTTTTGCTGGTGGTCAACTTCATCGTAATTTTGCGTGTGTTGGTGCAATTCCCTGACACGGTAGCAGAGACTTTTTGCGTGTTATCGTTCTCGACATCGGAAACATCATACTCCCCCAGATCTACGGTTTTAGGAGCCGTAAGAGTGCAGGTCGGTTTTTCAACAGGAACATTGAAGGCCATATCGGGTATCGTGATTAACGGACGTGGATGGTCACTTTCATCTGAGCTCCAGGGGTTACCTACGACAATATTGCCAATATTCCCGGCCACTGGACCTATCTGTGTGACGCTTGCGGGCACGCCAGCATATGAGGGTAATTGATAAAATTCCATACGGGCATACCACCATACTGCTTTAACCAGATCTGAATTATCACCCTGATTGGCCGTTTCTACGTAACTTCCTGTAGTCGAAGGGAAAAAGGCGTTAAAAGCGTTGTTGGCCGGGTACATGGCCAGCGTATAGGCGATCCCCGTTACGTTAGTTTTAAAGAGTGCTTTACCGTCCACGCCACCGACGACCAGTGTACTGTCCGTTTTCTGATAGACGCGCTCGCCATCTTTACCCATTGAGCACCAGGAGTAGAGGCCCGGATTCACCTGCAAATCAATAAGGCCGCTTATTTTTGTTGGCGCGCTGACGCTCTCCAGGGGAACGATCTTGGGCTTAGCACCTTTGACATCCGAAATAGGCTGAACACTGTAACCATTAAATTTGCATTCATACAAATCGGCCGATGCAGAAAAACTTATTGCAAGAATTGACAAAGCAAGGCCTGCACCTTTTATGAAGAAATGACTTTTTCCGGCTCCTGCTATATAACACATTCAAAAATTCCTTATATCGGATGCTTGGTATATTTTAATTGTAAATAACGCTGACCAGCACGCTTGTGGTAACTTTCCCCGCGCTGACAATCCCTGTGTCTTGATAACGGGCATAGAAATTATAATTTGTTAAATACTGGCTTTCGGTTTGGTTAGATACATCAAAAATAACATCTGACGTTCCTGACGCATTGACCACATTGGTATTGTCTTTTTCTGAGAAAATCACAACGCCGACGTTTTCTGCTCCCCCCCCAGAGGCGGGAATTTCATTGGCGAACACCTGTTGAGAGCTTCCGATAACTATCCCACTTTGAGGTTTAAACTCAAAATGCAGGGTTTTTGCCAGTCCAGATTCACTTTCCGCACAGCTTTTCAGCTGTATTTCGAAGCGAGTTCCCCCAGCTGCGTCACCGGGTTGTAGCCGTGGGCTGCCGTCGGAGTTATAAAACCAACCTTTGCCAACGATCGGTAAAATAACTTTGCCATCATTCGGAATACTTACCTGACACGTATTGTTGATGATGTTTGCCGTCATATCCATCTCCAGGCTCGAGGCAAAACCTGCTGCGGGAAACCCCAGACAGCAGGCGAGCCATAACATCGCACTTCTAAAGTTTAAGCGGGAGTGGAACATCCTTTTTAAGCTACCAGTCTTAATAAACATTATTGATAGGTCACGATAAAAGTCACAGGGGCGCTGACCGAACCAGTGGTCACGTCAGAAATGGTTTTATCTTTAGCAATAACGATGCGCGCATCCATTTCAAATTTTCCCGCCCCGTCAGACAGGTTGACGATAGAAGTTGGGGCCGTGGCGCAGTTCAGCAGGGAACCTGAGTCGACAGAACCTTTCCAGATTTCAAAACCAACGTTATGCCCGGCTGCATATGAGTTCCCATTTTTGGCATTGCCAGTACAGGACCCGCCAGCACCCGGCGTGGCTTGAACGGAGGCATTTTTGACCCCGGCACAGTTAGTGAACGCGATTTTGAATGCCCCTGTTCGGTTCTGGCTCACCAGATCGGACTTAAATACATCGCCAAACGGCAAAATGCTAATAGGAGCCCCGCTCGCATCCTGAATCTCGGCATTACAGGTTCCTGCTTCAATGGTGGACGTAAAGGTGGCCTGAACGCTCGTCGTACCCGTAATGGCGCTCAAACAAACGGAAGGCAGGATGGCAGTCATCGCAAACACCAGTGATGTCATTTTCTTTTTCATATTAACGCTCCGTATTGCGCCAGTTATTCATAGGTGAAATTAAACGTAGCGATACCGCTAAAGTTGCCAGTCATGCCTTGCCCGCTTGCAGTTTCCACCAGCGTCGCCAGGAGTTGAACTTCGCCAGCACTTATTTCTCCGCTCGACCAGACGAGGCGCTGAGTATCAGTGGATGAATTAATGACAAAAGGGGCATCCGGAGTGGCGGTGCGGGAAATCGCCACGCCAATATTTTCTGCGCTGCCCTCACCGGAGAGTGAATTTTTAATTGCCGTATTCAGTGGGCTGGCACTACCACTAATGGTCGTGTTCAGCTTTGTCAGACTCGAAGGGCATGAGACCATTTTGAGTTTAAAATTTGTTGTTGCTTTGGCATTTTTGAGGATGATGTAATCCAGGCGTACCTTGCCGTCGGTGCCAATGGGAATAACGTTGCTGGAGCCATCACCGCTGCCACCTTCAATTTTCATATCGCAGGTGGTGTCACGGATATTAGCGGTAAAGGTAATATCGAGATTATCGGCGTATGTTCCGAGCGACAGCGCCATCAGACTCGAACTTAATACCCATAATCCTGTTTTTTTCCCAGGTTTAAAAAGCATGCTCTAACTCCTTTTATAATACTGTGATGCGGCAGGTCTGGCCTGTCAGCAGCGTTGTTGGTCCAATCTTTTTCGCATTGGGCGGAATCTGATAGGAGACAGTACAGGATGTGCCGGACTCACTTCCCCAGACGATTTTTAACAACCCTTTATCTTCAATTCCGCGAATCCAGGCTTGCCCGGCCTGGCCTACGCTACCTACGGATACGCCTTGCTCAGTTTGAACATCGGCACCAAGCGGAATAAACCCACCGTCGTCACGCGTCAGTTCCATTAACACTGAACGCCCTTGATCGGTCTCAAAATTAACCAGCACAACGGCACCGCTACGAGGGACAGTAGTGGAACGGGTATTTTTCACTTCAACGTCAGAGCGCATATCGCTGATATCAAGACCGACGTTGTTTTCACGGTAGGCAGACAGATAGGGCATAAGGGCATAGCCTGAAGAGCCAATTTCACCGTTACCGATGGAAACTCGGGCACCTTCTGCTCCCTCAGCTTTAATCAGCGCAAGCGTATCGCTTTCGCTAATGCTGCCAGGGGCGAGTGTTATGCCACCAGAGTGCAGAATCATCCCGCCGCTATAGCTGGCGGAATATTGTCGGCTATCGTCATCGGACGCGGAGACGGAAAGACTTACCGGTCCATGCGGGCCGTTATAACTCCCGTAACCGCTTAGCTGATTTAACGTATCGTCGTTACGCGTGGTGCTTTCAGTGATGCTGTAACTGAACCGGTTATCTTCGGTGTTGCCGTTGGCGCTGGCGTTAAAACTTCCACCGCCTTTTAGATCGCTGCCGATGCCCGTGGTGAGGGATGAGAACCCGCCTGCACGCTTGCCGTTACCCATCAGCGTGTCGAAAGGAATTGTGAGGCTCAGATAGACACTATCATCTTTTTCCCCGAACTCGTTGTAGGTGCGCTGCACGGAGAGGCTGTAACTTCCCCAGCTTAACGATTGACTGTGGCCAACCGAGTACTGCGCTGATGAGCTGCTTTCATTCCAGTAGTCCTGCCAGGTGGAGTTGACATACAGCGATCCCAAATCAAGGCCGTTAAAGGCCAACGGCTGGCTGATGTTCACCTGGATCTGGTTCTTCATGCGCTGGAAAGTCTGGTACACATCGCTGTTATCACGGTCAGGGTTGAGCTCCCTGTCACGGTATTTGATCTCGTTGGTCAAGGAAGCTGCATCGCTCAGGCTGAGATAGTCAGATGTCGAAAACCGGTATGCTGCTACGTTGAAAGAGGTATTCGTGGCTTCCATGAGTTTGCTGTAGGAGATACGATAACTCTCACCCTTAAGATGCCGTAAGCCGTCGATCCGGGCATCTGAATGCGTGACATCAAAGGCGAATGCGCCAATGCGGGTGTTCATAGCCAAACCCACCAATGCGGCGTAAAAATCGCTATCGGTGTACTCCAGACCCGCATAACCTGTGAAGGTATTGGTTAATCCATAATAGCCCGTGGCGTAACCTACTTTTGGCTTGTCACGTAGGTTATCATCACGCAGTTCACCCACGCCGACATCCCATCGGGAGTAGCCCGGGCGCAGCATTTGTGCGACCGAGGAATACGCGACCGAGAAGGAACGTTTGCTGCCATCCGCTTCTTCTACAGTGACGATAAGATCGCTGCCATAACCCGTCGTACTGAGATCTGAGATTTCAAAGGGCCCCGGCGGGACGGAGGTTTCGTAAATCGTGTTTCCGCTCTGGGCGATCGTGACTTTGGCGTTGCTGTTTGCCACACCCCGAATCACCGGCGCATAAGTCGATATGCCATTAGGAAGCATACGATCATCGTTGTATAAACGCGCCCCGCGCAGACTAATGGAATCGAAAGCATCTCCACGGGTGTAGGAATCTCCCGCGATAAACTGTGCTTTCAGCGGCGTGATATCACGCTGGAGATAAATGTCCTGGCTGGCGTAATGGCTACCGGAATCCCGATCCCAGTTCAGATTACCTCGTGCCCGGAGCCGCCACGGGCCCAGGTTTGCTCCATAGCGCAACCCTGCGTATGCCGTATCGGTGCTGTAATCAGACGTGTCCGCGTGCCAGCCGTTAAGATCCCAGGAGAGCATCGCCGCCGGGATCCCGTCTTCCCAAAGTGAAGGATCGACAAATCCCGCCGGGCGCTGAATGACGAAAGCCTGGGGAATAGAAAGGTCCAACTCCTGTGTGGAAGGATCGTAAGCCACGCGTGAGCCGGGATAGGCGTCCGACACGGAGATGCACGTATCCTCGGAATCATCCCCGGCTGGTTTAAGTTGCTCGGTTGCTACATTTGTCTGGGTGAGCAGTTTACGCGTGATGCAGGGCGTAGCGCGCGGTGTACCATTCTCCTTAAACACAAGATCCGTGGTAATGGAAGGTTTTCCGTTAATAACCACCTTCACCTTATACGTCCCGGCAAGAACAGGGTTGCCTTTTGAAAAACGGCTGACATCAATTGATGTACCGGTGTTATAAAGAAACTGATCGTTAAACTGCACGTCTTCTTCTTTATTATTTTCAGCAGCAAATGCACAAAACGGCAATACCGCACTTATCGATAAACATAGTAGTGAACGTTTAAACCGCATGATGTACTCTGTCCCAGAGTTAAGCTAATTATAGTTATTCCGAATGATACGAGGCGGATAAATAATCAATTCTGTATGGATTCATACTTATCAATTCCACCGAAATCATTGATGGCTTGCCAGGTGATTTTGTTATACCCCAAGGTGTTATGATTTTTTACGTTCATAGTCTGGCTTGAGAATGGCTCAATATAATGCGTTTCAATATCGTAGCTTTTAGCACCAGCAATAAGCGTTGCCCCCGCCAGTGATACATAATAAGGTGAATCATTCTTCGCACTTAAAACGATATTTTGACCTTGCCGGGTTTCAGTCCATTTAAGATTTTTAGCCGCATCTGTCGGTTCTCCTTTCAAACCTGTAGGCCGGAAAAAGAGTTTTATGCGGGTACGGAATGCCAGCTGAAGCATGCTTTGCGTATCGCTTTCCTTTGCCTTTGGCGGAACTTCCAGAACGTTAAACCAGAACAGGGATTCTTTATCTTTTGGCAATGAATGACCAAGCCAGGTGATTCTGACCGTTTGCCCTTTTTGCGGTTCTACACGCGATACAGGAGGCGTGACAATAAAGGGAAGTTTCAGCTCTTGAGGATTAGTGGTATCTCTTCCGTCATCGAGCCAGGTTTGTACCAGTAAAGGTCTGGTGCCACGGTTATCCATAGACACCGTTACGTCTTTTGCTGATTCTGGATAAATGACACGGGTGCCGGAAATCACAATATCTGCACTGGCGTTAAGAGCAAAAACGCTCACCGAGGCCAGCAGCAGGGCTTTTAATCCGCTCTTAATATTCAGTAAGTACATGTCTACTCTCAAATAATACGAAAAAATGTGCCCTGCTGGGCACATTAACAGGACGAATAAAATTATTCGTAGCTCATGGTGAAGTAAGCGTTGGCGCTAACTTTACCTGACTGCACAGGGCTAGTATCTTTCACCCAGTTGGAGCCAGGGACATAAGCAACACGGTAGAACAGTTTACCGGAGCCGGCTTTCAGGTCTGTTTTCTGCGTATTATTGTCAGGCTGGCCTACCATAATACGAGATGAAACGGTTGGGGCATTGTTAAACAGGGCAAGTGCAACGTTGGTTGCAGAGCCTTGTACGTTAGCATCGGGTTCAATAGTACCGTTCGCAATAGCGCCCATATTTTTTGACATGAAGCTTGCAGAGGCATTCTTTAATGTCTCAGGGCAATTGGTGAGCAGCAGTTCAAAGTTTTTGGAACCGACGCCAGTATCAATAGTTGTGGATTCAACTTCAGATTTTTTAACGACGGGTAAGGTAATGGTAATATTGTTTTGTGATTCACCATTAGAGGTGGAAATATTACATGTTGTGTCTGTTACCGCACCATCAAAGGTGATTAAACCAAGATCCGTATCTGCGAGTGCTGAAAAAGAACCTACTGCAAACAAAGCTACAGCTGAAGCTAATAACGTTTTTTTTAACATAATTGAAATTCCATTTAAAAAACATTGTAATGATTTAATACAAGCAAAATGATGATAGGGATCTCTGTATACGTTGGGTATTTAGAATTACTAAAAATTATAATTAGAAAAAATTAAAGATTGATAAGTCATTGAAAAAGATCTTGAAAATGATCTCAAAAAAAACACTGGGGGTTATTTTTTATTGCGTTGATATGCTATTGGCAGGCTTGGATTATTAATGGCATTGATTATTTTCCCTTCGTATATAACTGAGGGGAATGTTTATTTAAGAAAGGAGACGCGAAAAGAGAGATGAAAATAAGAGAAATGAGTAAAGAGATGCTATTTACATAATTCACAATGATGTGTTTTTTCCTGTTAAGGAGCGGATCCAGAGGGTTCCGCTCCTTGTTGGAATCAGGCAACCTGAACCGGAATCGCCTTTGCGGTGCGCTTCATTTCATTGTCGCCTTCGAAGTAGGCCACTTTAGGCTGCCAGCGGCGGGCTTCTTCGTCAGACATCATCACGAAGTTGGCGATGATCACAATGTCGCCCACGTCCGCACAGTGCGCCGCAGCGCCGTTAACGGAGATGATTTTAGAACCGCGCTCGGCGGCAATCGCATAAGTAGAGAAGCGTTTACCGTTGTTCACGTTCCAGATATCAATCGCTTCGTTTTCAAGGATACCCGCCGCGTCGAGAAAATCCTGGTCAATGGCGCAGGAGCCTTCATAGTGCAGGTCGGCCTGCGTGACTTTCACACGGTGAAGCTTACCTTGCAGCATTTTGCGAATCATTACGTTTACCTTTAATTATCAAGGGTGAAGAACTACGCCAGCTCAACCACTTTATTATCAATCAGGCGTGCCTGGCCGAGCCATGCCGCCACCAGGATGACTGCGCGCTTGCTGTTCTGAGTTAATTCCAGCAGCGTATCAGCATCACGAATTTGTACGTCGTCAGCACGAAGGCCCTTATCGTTAAGCGCCTGCTCGGCAAGGGCAATAATCTCTTCTGCTGTTAACTCTTTTGCCAGCATCTGCTCTGCCATGGTGTTCATAACCTTGCTCAGGCCCGGCGCGATTTTACGCTGTTCGGCGGTCAGGTAACCATTCCGCGAGCTGAGTGCCAGACCGTCTTTCGCACGCACAATCGGTACGCCGACGATCTCAATATCGTAACCCATGTCAGCAACCATCTTGCGGATCAGCGCCAGCTGCTGGAAATCTTTCTCACCGAAGCAGGCAACGTCCGGCTGCACCAGGTTAAATAGCTTGCTGACGATGGTGGAGACGCCGCGGAAGTGGCCCGGACGGCTTGCTCCTTCCAGCATGGTGGAAATACCCGGGACGTCAACGTAGGTCGCCTCTTCGGTACCCTGCGGGTAAACGTCCGCCGGTGCAGGAGAGAAGACGATATCCGCGTGGCGTTTTTTGAGCTTCTCGCAATCTTCCTGCAGGGTGCGCGGATAGCGTGCCAGATCGTCGGCGCGGTCAAACTGCATGGGGTTCACGAAGATACTGACCACCACGATATCTGCTCGCGCACGGGCTTCGTCGACGAGCTTCATGTGGCCGTCATGCAGATTGCCCATGGTCGGGACCAGTGCGATACGTTTACCTTCCTGACGCGCGCGGCGGATATGCTGGCGAAGCAGCGGCAGGGTTTCAATGATTAGCACAACGAGACTCCTTAATGGAAACTGTGTTCTTCACCCGGGTAAACACCGGATTCAACGTCGGCAATATACTGCCTGACCGCAGCGCGCATGTCGCCCGCTTCAGTGAGGAAATTTTTGGCAAATTTCGGGATATGCCCGCCAGTAATACCAAAGGCGTCGTGCATCACCAGAATCTGACCGTCGGTCACGTTGCCTGCACCAATACCAATCACCGGAATGGACAGCGCGTCGGTGATGCGTTTCGCCAGCTCAACCGGCACGCACTCCAGCACCAGCAGCTGGGCGCCTGCGGCTTCCAGCGCCAGGGCATCCTCAAACAGCGTCTGCGCTGCGTCGCCGCGGCCCTGCACCTTATACCCGCCAAAGATGTTGACGGACTGCGGGGTCAGGCCCAAATGACCACACACCGGCACGGCGCGTTCGGTGAGCATTTTCACCATCTCCACCAGCCAGGCGCCGCCTTCAATTTTGACCATGTTAGCACCAGCGCGCATCACTGCCGCCGCGTTTTCAAATGCCTGCTCTGGCGTGGCATAGGCCATAAACGGCAGGTCGGAAAGCAGAAGGCAGCCTGGCGCACCGCGGCGTACCGCACGGGTGTGATATGCAATATCTTCGACCGTGACCGGCAGGGTGGAATCATGTCCTTGTACCGTCATCCCTAACGAATCTCCGACCAGCATGACGTTGATACCCTCTTCGGCAAACAGTTTGGCGAAGCTGTAGTCATACGCGGTGATGGTGGCGAAGCGTTTTTTTTCCTGTTTGCATTTCTGCAGTAAGGAGATGGTGGTTGGTTTCATACTGTTTCCTGATAGCCCAAAAGCGAATCTTTGCGCATTCTAACAGTAACATTCGAGGGAACAATGATTTTAGGCAACCGATTAACCACAATTATTCTGGGGTCAACCGGTGAGGGAAGAGGATCACCAGCGAGCGGGTCTTTCCGCGTTCAGATTGTCCAGAACGGCCTTGAGCGGGATGCCTTCCGGGAAGGTGAGATCGGGCGCCACTTCAAAGAGCGGCCAGAGCATAAAGCCACGATTTTTCATGTCGTAATGCGGTACGGTGAGGCGTTCAGTGTTAATCACCTCATGGCCGAACAGCATAATATCGAGATCAAGCGTGCGCGGCCCCCAGCGTTCGGCTTTGCGTACGCGCCCCTGCTGCAGTTCGATGCGCTGAGTGTTGTCCAGCAGCGTTTCGGCATCGAGGGATGTTTCCAGCACCACGGCGGCGTTCAAATAATCAGGCTGATCCTGCGGGCCTAGCGGCGGCGTGCGGTAAAAGGAGGAGACCGCCACGATACGGCTTTGCGGGATCTCACCCAGCGCCTGTACGGCAGCATTCACCTGCTCCAGCGGAGAGGCTAAATTGCTGCCGATGGCGATATACGCGAGGGTCATGCTGTCCCTTCACGACGCGGTGCGCGTTTGCGCGGACGACGATGACGGCGACGCGGGGCAGGTTCTTCATCCAGCCCGGTCAGCATATCTTTCTGCTCCGGCGGGGCGGAAACCTGGAATTCGGCCCACCACTGCGCCAGGCGCTGTAGCTCCTGATTGCGTTCAGTTTCCGCACGCAGCGACAGCAGGTCGAAGGCGGCGCGGAACTTTGGATGCTCCATCAGCTTCCAGGCACGTTTGCCCTGACGGCGGGACATGCGCAGCTGAAGCTGCCAGATGTCGCGCACCAGGGTAGTAATACGTTTTGGGATAGCCAGCGTGCGGCACCCTTCGTCCAATACATCGTTCGCGGCCAGCGCGAAGGCATCGTAATAGGCGAGGCCGCTCTCCTGGGTGATTCTTTGAGCCGTTTCCAGCAGCGGGTACCAAAACATTGCCGCAAACAGGAATGCCGGGTTCACGCGCATATCGTTATGGATGCGGGTGTCGGTATTTTTCAGTACCTGCGCAATCATCCGTTCCATTGGGCTGTCGCCGTTCTCGGTGAAGTAACGGGTAATGGTCGGGAACAGTGGCTGGAACAGGTTGTATTCGCGCAGCAGATTGTAGGTTTCGAACCCGTAGCCGGCCTGCAGCAGCTTCAGCGCCTCTTCAAACAGGCGGGCAGGCGGCACGTCGTTAATCAGCGTCGCCAGACGCGGGATCGGCTCTGCGGTTTCCGGACTGATGCGCATGTTCAGCTTGGCGGCAAAACGCACGGCGCGCAGCATGCGCACCGGATCTTCACGATAGCGCGTTTCCGGCGTGCCGATCAGGCGGATCAGACCCTCTTTCAGGTCCTGCATGCCGCCGACGTAATCACGCACGGTGAAATCCGCCACGCTGTAATAAAGGCTGTTGATGGTGAAGTCGCGACGCTGGGCATCTTCTTCGATAGAGCCGAAGATATTGTCGCGCAGCAGCATACCGTTCTGGCCGCGCTGTGACGTGGTGCGGTCGGATGCACCCGCTTCGTGGTGGCCGCGGAAGGTCGCCACTTCAATGATTTCTGGCCCAAACATCACGTGAGCCAGACGGAAACGGCGGCCAACGAGACGGCAGTTGCGGAATAATTTACGCACCTGCTCGGGCGTGGCGCTGGTCGTCACGTCGAAATCTTTCGGTTTTTTGCCCAGCAGTAAATCACGCACCCCACCGCCAACGAGATAGGCCTCGTAGCCCGCTTTATTCAGACGATAGAGTACCTTGAGGGCATTTTCACTGATATCTTTGCGGGAAATATTGTGCTGCTCACGCGGAATAACCGACATGTGTGGCTGTGCAATAGCGTCGTTCGCCATGCTCTCTTCGCGGCTTAGCACTTTACGGCAAAAATTAGCGACTCGGGTAAAAATGGTACACCTCGTAGTGTGTTTTGTTATGAAAAAAGCGGCTAATCATAGCTCAGCGCAACGCATTTGAGAATGCTGGATTTTTGGCACTGCCGCGAGCGTCCAGTTGGCAATGGCTATTTTCAGCAATTCGTCAATGCGCAGATCCTGCCATTCGTTGGTTACATTCTGGTTGAGAAATCGCAGCGCGTCGATCAAAACAGGACGCGGATCGCCGTCTGGCAGGGCCGGGGCGTGGTTCTGCTTGGAGAGCTTAACGCCCTGCGCATTGACCGCCAGCGGCAGATGAATGTAATCCGGCGCCGTCCAGCCAAACTGATGATAAAGCGAGATTTGCCGTACGGTCGGTTCGACCAGGTCCGCCCCGCGCACAATTTCCGTCACGCCCTGGAAATGATCGTCGACGACCACCGCCAGGTTATACGCAAACAGACCATCACGACGGTGAATAATAAAATCTTCACATGCCAGACGTTCATCCGCCCTAATCTTACCGGAGAGCCGATCGTGGAAGCGGGTGACGGGCGCGCGCTGTAGCAAGCGTACGGCGGCATTTTCCGGGGGAAGATTCAGCGTGCGGCAGTGGCCGTCATACACACCTCCCACGCTCTGGATACGCGCGCGGGTGCAGGTGCAGTTATAGGAGAGCCCCTGAGCGCTGAGCCAGGCCAGACGTTCCCGATAAGCCTCATGACGTTGTGACTGCCAAAGAACGTCGCCGTCCCAGTGAAGACCGTAATGTTCCAGCTGACGCAGAATGGTGTCTGCAGCACCGGGAACTTCACGCGGAGGGTCAATATCTTCGATGCGGACGAGCCATTTACCCTGACTGGCGCGAGCCTGCAGGTAGCTGCCAAGCGCGGCAATTAATGAGCCGAAGTGTAATTCACCGGAAGGAGATGGCGCAAAGCGCCCGATATAGTGTGATTCAGACATATCAACAGTAACAAGGCGGGAGAGACTCCCGCCTTTGAAGTGTATAAACAGCGCTGGCGTTAGCCGGCCATCTGTTTTTCGCGGATTTCGGCCAGCGTTTTACAGTCGATGCACAGATCGGCGGTTGGACGCGCTTCCAGGCGACGAATACCGATTTCAACACCGCAGGATTCGCAGTAGCCAAAATCTTCGTCTTCGACTTTTTTCAGCGTTTTCTCGATCTTTTTGATCAGCTTGCGTTCGCGGTCACGGTTACGCAGTTCGAGGCTGAACTCTTCTTCCTGAGCGGCACGGTCTACCGGATCCGGGAAGTTAGCAGCTTCATCCTGCATATGCGAAACGGTGCGATCCACTTCATCCCTGAGTTGATTACGCCATGCTTCAAGAATACGCTTGAAGTGCGACAGCTGGGCTTCGTTCATATACTCTTCGCCCGGCTTCTCTTGATACGGCTCCACCCCAGCGATGGCGAGAATACTCAGGGACGATGTTTTACGGTTTTGCCCTTCTTGCATGTTGCTTCTCCTTAACACGCACTATCGATCCCCGTGTTGGGGGAAAAATCAGGTCGCTATAAATAGCAGATGCTTTTCCGTATGGCAATTATCTAAACGTAACACTTGACAAGCCTGTGAGGAAAAGCGTATTTGCGCACGCGGCCAGAACACTTATTCATCAATCGTCTAATCCCTTATAAGACAATGGGAAGAGACGATCTCAGAGTCATATTATCGGCAGAAAGTTCCGCTTTATAAGCTAAAACCTCTACCCCCTGCTTTTGTGCCTCATTCAACAGTTGTGCGTATTTAGGATCGATATGGCGGGCAGGGGAAAACCGTTCAATCGCTGTATGCAACACCGCAAACAGCAATACGGCGCGTTTGCCCGCCGCCGCAACACTCATTAGCTCTCGCAGATGCTTCTGCCCGCGTAGCGTTACCGCATCCGGAAAGAAGCCGTTTTCCTGTTCCGCTAACGTCACTGATTTTACTTCAATATAGCACTCAGGACGGCCTTCCGCCTGTAACATGAAGTCAATTCTGCTGCCTTCATCGCCGTATTTCACTTCTGTTTTATGCGTACCGTAACCCACCAGTTCGGGAATGGCGCCATTCGTCAGCGCTTCCTTAACCAGCTGATTTGCACGCAGAGTATTAACACAAATAAACGCCCCGTTTTGCGTTTCGGTTATTTCCCAGGTATGGGGATATTTGCGTTTAGTATTTTCTGAAGTGGAATACCAGACCGTGTCACCCGGCGCGGCGCAACCGGTCATGGCGCCGGTGTTGGGGCAGTGCAGGGTGAGCTCTTCGCCTTCCGGCGTCACTACGTCGGCGAGGAAGCGTTTGTAGCGTTGGATCAGCGTGGCGGACTGGAGTGCAGGACTAAACTTCATCGGAATTCCTTGTGGTGTCGCCCAACGTCCAGCGCTGTAGCGGCCTGTAGCGGGTGCGTCCCCGTGCAAAGACGGATTCATAAAGCGCGAATTCATTAACCGGAAAAGCCCAGTGAAAACCCGGCGGCGGAATGGCAACGGCCTGCCCGGCATCGCGCAGGAGCGTGACGTGCGGATGAAACGGCTGCGGGCTCTGGTAACAGCCACTGCGCGCTGCCTGCGCGCGCAACATATTGGCGAGCTGTAACAACCCGCGCGGCGGCTGGCGCGTACCCAGCCAGACTACGCGCGAACGCAGCCACTGACCCGCATCGTCAAGGTGCAGCGTAAACGCCGGCTGGACAATACGCCCGGCCATGGCGGCTAATGCCCGCTGTTTTTCGGCGCTCACGTCACCCAAAAAGGCCAGCGTCAGGTGCAGGTTTGCCGCCGCAACGGGTCGGCCCGCTTCCGGTGGAAAATGTTCCGCGCGCCAGCGAACGATTTGCCGCTGAAGGGGGGGGGGCAATTCAATGGCAAAAAACAGCCGTTTCGAATCAGACATACGGGGGACTCGGTAATGATATGCGCCGATGCTACAATGTACGCCGACTAATGTTAACCCTCTGGAGCTGTTAGTGTCCTCATTGCCGGTCGCCGTCGTTCTTCCTGAGCTTCTCGCTGCCTTACAACATGCCCCGCAGGTTTTGCTTAACGCGCCTACGGGGGCGGGTAAATCTACCTGGCTGCCGCTGCAGATCCTTAAAGAGGGGAAGATTGCCGGGAAAATTATCCTGCTGGAGCCGCGAAGGCTGGCCGCGCGCAACGTGGCGCAGCGCCTGGCGGAACTGCTGAATGAAAAACCGGGCGAAACGGTAGGCTACCGGATGCGCGCCGAAACCTGCGTCGGCCCGTCCACGCGGCTTGAGGTGGTCACCGAGGGCATTCTTACCCGCATGCTGCAAAACGACCCGGAGTTGAACGGCGTCGGGCTGGTGATCCTGGATGAATTCCACGAGCGCAGCCTGCAGGCCGATCTGGCCCTCGCGCTGTTGCTCGACGTTCAGCAGGGGCTGCGCGACGATCTGCGGCTGCTGATTATGTCGGCGACGCTGGATAACGAGCGGCTACGACAGGCATTACCCGATGCGCCGGTCATCAGCTCAGAAGGACGGGCATTTCCTGTTGAGCGTCGCTATCAGCCGCTTCCTGCCCATCAGCGCTTTGACGAAGCGGTAGCAATTGCCACTGCTGACCTGCTTCGCCAGGCGCCCGGCTCGCTGCTGCTATTTTTACCTGGCGTGGGGGAGATTCAGCGCGTGCAGGAGCGGCTGGCCGCCAGGGTGGGCAGTGACGTACTGCTTTGCCCGCTCTATGGCGCCCTGTCGTTGACCGAGCAGCGTAAAGCCATCCTTCCCGCCCCGGCGGGGCAGCGTAAAGTCGTGCTGGCAACCAACATTGCCGAAACCAGTTTGACCATCGAAGGCATTCGCCTGGTGGTGGATAGCGCGCAGGAGAGGGTGGCGAGCTTTGATCCGCGCACCGGGCTGACTAAACTGCTGACACAACGCATCAGCCATGCGTCAATGGTGCAGCGCGCGGGCCGTGCGGGGCGTCTTGAGCCGGGTATTTGCCTGCATTTGACCAGCGCGGAGCAGGCTGAACGCGCGGCACAGCAAAGCACGCCGGAGATTTTACAAAGCGACCTCTCCGGGCTGGTGATGGATCTCCTGCTGTGGGGCTGCCCGGATCCTGAACAGCTCACCTGGCTTAATCCACCGCCTGTCGTGAATCTCGCCGCCGCGCGCAGCCTGCTCACCCAGCTTGGCGCGCTGGAAGGGGAACGTCTGACGGCGCGCGGTCAGAAAATGGCGGCGCTGGGCAACGATCCGCGTCTGGCGGCGATGCTGGTGGCCGCGCAGGGCGAAGATGAAATTGCCACAGCGGCGAAACTGGTGGCTATTCTTGAGGAGCCGCCGCGCGGAGGCAGCAGCGATCTGGGGCAGGCGTTTTCGCGCAATCAGGGAAACTGGCAGCAGCGGGCGCAGCAGCTGTGCAAACGCCTGAACTGCCGGGGCGGTTCACCTGACGGCGATAAGATTGCCTCTCTTCTGGCGCTGGCCTTCCCGGACAGGATTGCGCGCCGCCGCGGGCTGGATGGACGCTACCAGCTGGCAAACGGCATGGGGGCGATGCTGGACAGCGATGATGCCCTGACGCGACATGAATGGCTGATCGCGCCGCTCCTGCTTCAGGGCAGCCAGTCTCCTGATGCCCGTATTTTACAGGCGATTGCCGTGGACATAGATGCCGTGACGCGTACCTGCCCGCAGCTGCTCCAGCAATCGGACATCGTGGAATGGGATGACGCTCAGGGGACGCTAAAGGCGTTTCGGCGTAGTCAGATTGGCAAACTGATCCTCGGGACGAAACCGCTGGCGAAGCCGTCGGAAGAAGAGTTACACCAGGCAATGCTGAACGGCATTCGGGAAAAGGGCCTTAACGTCCTGAACTGGACGCCGGAAGCTGAACAGTATCGCATTCGTCTGCACTGCGCCGCGAAGTGGCTACCGGAATACGGCTGGCCCGCGGTAGATGATGAGACGCTGCTCGCGACGCTTGAGCAGTGGCTGCTGCCGCAAATGAGCGGCGTGCACTCTCTGCGCGCCCTTAAGGCGCTTGATGTTAAGACCGCGTTACAGAATTTACTGGACTGGTCATTACGTCAACGTCTGGATAGTGAGCTTCCTGGGCATTACACTGTGCCCACCGGGAGCCGGATTGCCATTCGTTATCATGAGGATAATCCTCCGGCGCTGGCGGTTCGGATGCAGGAGATGTTTGGTGAGGCAACCACGCCGTCTATTGCGGAAGGGCGGGTGCCGTTGGTGCTTGAGCTGCTCTCGCCTGCGCATCGTCCGTTGCAGATCACCTGCGATCTGGGAGCGTTCTGGGCGGGAAGCTACCGTGAAGTGCAGAAAGAGATGAAAGGGCGCTACCCCAAACACGTATGGCCGGACGATCCGGCGAATACGGCGCCGACGCGGCGGACGAAGAAATATTCGTAGTGGGGAAAGTGCGGCCTGATGCCCTCACCCCGACCCTCTCCCACGGAGAGAGGGAGAAAACCAATTTTGAGAGATTTCTTCTTTCACAGGCCTGTGGAAGAAAAGAAAATCTGGCCTTTGCGCCTGAAAGTTGCGGAGAAAAAGCATGGCGGGGAATGACCGCGAGCCAATAGGACGTAAGGGAAAACCCGCGCGTCCGGCGAAAGAAAAGGTAAGCCGTCGTCGCCTCAGAGATGAGGAGTATGACGATGACTATGAAGACGATTATGAGGATGAAGAACCCATGCCGCGTAAAGGAAAAGGCAAAGGGCGTAAGCCTCGTGGGAAGCGCGGCTGGTTCTGGCTGCTGCTGAAGCTTTTCATTGTTTTTGTTGTGCTGATCGCGATTTACGGCGTTTATCTGGATCAGAAGATCCGCAGCCGTATCGACGGGAAAGTCTGGCAATTGCCGGCGGCAGTGTATGGTCGCATGGTGAACCTTGAGCCGGACATGTCCATCAGCAAGAACGAGATGGTGAAACTGCTGCAAGCTACGCAGTATCGTCAGGTCACGAAAATGACCCGCCCGGGCGAATTTACCGTCCAGGCGAAAAGCATTGAGATGATCCGCCGCCCGTTCGACTTCCCGGACAGCAAAGAGGGGCAGGTGCGCGCGCGTCTGACTTTTGACGGCGATCGGCTGGAAACCATTGAGAACATGGACAATAACCGCCAGTTCGGTTTCTTCCGTCTTGATCCGCGTCTGATCACCATGCTCTCGTCCGCCAATGGCGAACAGCGCCTGTTCGTGGCGCGTAACGGCTTCCCGGATCTGCTGGTGGATACCCTGCTGGCAACCGAAGACCGCCATTTCTACGAGCACGACGGTATCAGTCTCTACTCCATCGGCCGTGCGGTGCTGGCGAACCTGACTGCGGGTCGTACCGTGCAGGGGGCGAGTACGCTTACCCAGCAGCTGGTGAAGAACCTGTTCCTCTCCAGCGAGCGTTCTTACTGGCGTAAAGCCAACGAAGCGTACATGGCCGTGCTGATGGATGCGCGCTACAGCAAGGATCGTATCCTTGAGCTGTACATGAACGAGGTGTACCTCGGCCAGAGCGGCGATAACGAGATCCGCGGCTTCCCGCTGGCGAGCCTGTACTACTTTGGCCGTCCGGTGGAAGAGCTCAGCCTTGACCAGCAGGCGCTGCTGGTGGGCATGGTGAAAGGGGCGTCTATTTATAACCCGTGGCGCAACCCGAAACTGGCGCTGGAGCGTCGTAACCTGGTACTGCGTCTGCTGCAACAGCAGCAGGTGATTGACCAGGAATTATACGACATGCTTAGCGCACGTCCGCTGGGCGTGCAGCCGCGCGGTGGGGTGATCTCTCCGCAGCCTGCTTTCATGCAGATGGTGCGCCAGGAGCTGCAAAGCAAGCTCGGTGATAAAGTCAAAGATCTCTCCGGCGTGAAGATCTTCACAACCTTTGACTCGGTAGCCCAGGACGCGGCAGAAAAAGCGGCGGTGGAAGGGATCCCGGCGCTGAAGAAGCAGCGCAAGCTCTCCGATCTGGAAACCGCGATGGTGGTGGTTGACCGTAACACCGGCGAAGTGCGCGCGATGGTGGGCGGCGCAGAGCCGCAGTATGCGGGCTACAACCGCGCGATGCAGGCGCGTCGTTCGATTGGCTCTCTGGCTAAACCGGCGACCTATCTCACCGCGCTGAGCCAGCCGAATTTGTATCGCCTGAACACCTGGATCGCCGATGCGCCAATCTCCCTGCGTCAGCCTAACGGCCAGGTCTGGTCACCGCAGAACGATGATAAACAGTTCAGCGGCCAGGTGATGCTGGTGGATGCGTTAACCCGCTCCATGAACGTACCTACGGTTAACCTCGGTATGGCGCTGGGCCTGCCGGCCATTGTCGACACCTGGCAGAAGCTGGGCGTACCGAAAGATCAGCTGCACCCTGTTCCGGCGATGATTCTGGGGGCGCTTAACCTGACGCCGATCGAAGTGGCGCAGGCGTTCCAGACCATTGCCAGCGGGGGTAACCGCGCACCGCTCTCTGCCCTGCGTTCGGTGATTGCCGAAGATGGCTCCGTGCTGTATCAGAGCTTCCCGCAGGCTGAACGTGCCGTTCCTGCGCAGGCGGCCTACATGACGCTGTGGACGATGCAGCAGGTTGTGCAGCGCGGTACCGGTCGTCAGCTGGGGGCGAAGTATCCTGGTCTGCATCTGGCGGGTAAAACCGGGACCACCAACAACAACGTCGATACCTGGTTTGCCGGTATTGATGGCCGTGAAGTGGTGATCACCTGGGTAGGCCGTGACAACAACCAGCCGACCAAACTTTACGGGGCGAGCGGGGCGATGTCGATTTACCAGCGCTACCTGGCGAACCAGTCACCTGTGCCGCTGAACCTGGTCGCGCCGGAAGATATCGTCGATATGGGCGTGGATGGTTCCGGGAACTTTATCTGCGGCGGCGGGATGCGTACCCTGCCGGTCTGGACGACCAACCCGGACTCACTGTGCCAGCAGAGCCAGCCTGAACAGCCAACGGGCAACCCGTTCGATCAATCTTCTCAGCCGCAGCAGCCGCAGCAACAACCGGCCCAGCAGCAGAACGAGAAGAAAGACAGTGATGGCGTGGCCGGCTGGATCAAGGATATGTTTGGTGGGAATTAATTAATTCCCTGAATAAAAAGCCGCTTTAATATAAAGCGGCTTTTTTTGTTTTTTACATTCTGCAATTTTTAAAAATATTAAATATCTAATTTAGAATTTTTAAGTTCTCATTTTTTTCATCTAAAACATGCATTTGAAATCTTCTACATGTTGCGTAACTTTATCCTCTCTGGACACAATGAAGAATAATCTGATGTAATCGCCATAAGAAATTCACTGGCTCAAAGGATATTCCTATTTAGTCAGTCATGTGTAACATGCTGGATAACATTTCGACTCAAAATATTTGTAGTGCGAATGGATGCCACAATTGTCAAATATAAGGATATTTTTCATGAACAAAAAAGTTGTCTCTACATTTTTAGCCGGAAGCGTTATGGCCGCGCTGTCTCTGCCTGTATTTGCATCAAACGATTCCGGTACGGTGAACTTCGCCGGAAAAATTGTTGCCGATACCTGTGAAATTAACGTTGATGGCACAGGGACTAACGCTTCCACCGTCACTTTCGCAGATACCTATCCTTCGGATTTTGGTGCTGACGGTACGGTTGGCACCTCAAAAGCCTTTAAGATTGAAGTGAAAAAATGTGACCCGCTGGTCGCTAAACTGAACCTCAAGTTTAGCGGCACGACAACAGACGCCGCTAACAAGCGCTTGAAGAACGATCTGACTGGCGCAGGCAATGCGACCAACGTTGGCATCATCGTCAGCAATGAGAACGGCGCTAAAGGCGATGTTGTTTTCGACGGTTCAGTACCGGATACGGGTACCGATATGAATAACGATGCGACCGGGGCAACGGCTTCTGTCTTTAACTACACCGCGAAAGTGATTCAGGTGGGGGATACCGCGCCAACCGCGGGCCATTACTCCTCCTCTGCAACATTCGAGGTTGTCTATCGCTAAGCAATGACGGGCAGCCTGAACGGCTGCCTTTTTGGAACATTGTATGAAGACTTTATTTAAATTGTTATGTGGTTGTTTAATTATTTCCTGCTGTTCAGTACAGGCAAGTGTTGTTCTCGGTGGTACGCGAATTATTTATCCATCGAATAAATCAGAAGTTCAGATAGCACTTAAAAATAAAGATCCGCATACACGTTATCTGGTGCAAAGCTGGGTCAGTTACCCCAATGATGCGAAAGCGCCATTTATTATTACTCCTCCTGTTTACAAATTGCAGGAAAATCGTCAAACCCTTTTGCACGTTATTTTTACCGGCGATAAAAAAAGCCTGCCCGCAGACCGGGAATCTCTGTTTCTGGCAAACGTTAAATCCGTATCGGCACTCTCGCCGGAGCTGAAAGAGAAAAACACGCTGCAATTTGCGATGAAAACGCGCCTGAAGCTTTTCTGGCGTCCGGCTCAGCTGAAGGAAAGCGATGCCCTGGGAGCCTACGCAAAAATCACATTCCAGCGTCAGGGCGACACGCTAATTGCAAACAACCCGACCCCGTTTTACGTCTCGTTTGGCGAGCTGGCCGTTGGTGGGAAAAGTGTTCCGGTGAAAGAGACCAAAACCACGCCAGGCGCCATTTCAATGATGGTGGCTCCGTTCAGCGAGCAGCGTTTCGCTTTACCGAATTCAGCAAAAGGCGCGGTGACCTGGACAGCAATCAATGATTTCGGTGGGCAAACCCCACAGCGCAAGCAGGCTCTTTAAATCATCATGTTGGTATTTTATGTCGTCATCTCTGCTTCACAAACAGGTACTGTACGGGATCGCGCTGACGCTGCTCGCCGCGATCCAGCCTGCAAGTGCTGATGACGAATTTAACCTGCGGATCCTTGAGCTGGATACGCCCCTCGAAAATACCTCTACATTAAAAAACTTCATTAACGATAACGGGCTACTTGCCGGAAGCTACCTTACGACTGTTATGTGGGATCGGGACGTTGTGGATAAACGTCCCATCGCTTTCGTGCTGTCTGACGATAAACAGCGCCTGCTGCCGGAGCTGACGAAAGCGGATCTGCGCGATTACGGCGTGAAAGTCGACACGATCCCGGACTTAAAAGATCTGGATGACGGCGCTTATGTCCGCGATATCTCCCATTTCATTGAAAATGCCCGTTACGAATACAATCAGGATGACCAGACCCTGAAGCTGGTCATCCCGCAGGCGTATCGCGACCATGCTGCCGCTGGCGCGATACATCCAAAATTCTGGGATGACGGCGCGCCTGCCGCCTGGACAAGCTATCAACTCAGCGGTTCTCAGCAGCACTACAGTTCGGGCAAAACCTCTTCGACCTGGCTTGGCCTGGAGTCGGGGATTAACCTTGGGGCGTGGCGGCTGCGGAATAACAGCACCTGGAGCGACGCTTCTGGCTGGGAGGGCATTGCCAGCACGTTACAACGCGACATCAAAACGCTGAAAAGCCAGCTTGAGATTGGTCAGACATATACCAATGGTGAACTTTTTGACAGCGTCCAGATGACCGGCGTGAAGCTGGAAACGGATACTTCTATGCTGCCTGTTAGTCAGCAGGGCTTTGCCCCCGTCGTGCGCGGTATTGCCAATAGCGATGCGAAAGTCACTATCAAGCAAAACGGCTACACCATCTATCAGACAAACGTCTCGCCGGGGCCGTTCGAGATCCGCGATTTAAGCCAGGTAACATCCGGAGCCGATCTGGAAGTGACCGTCAAAGAGGCGGACGGCAGCGAGCATAGCTTCATCCAGGCCAGCGCATCGGTGCCGGTGCTGCAGCGGGAAGGCGGCTTTAAGTATTCGCTGGCCGCAGGGCGCTATCGCGGTAATGAAGGTGAGGACGAACCCGTCTTTGCGCAGGGCACGGCCATCTATGGTCTGCCTTATGGCGTCACGGCGTATACCGGCGCGCTGGGGGCGTCGCGGTATCATGCGCTGCTGCTGGGGCTCGGTGCCGATCTGGGGCACGTTGGCTCAGCCTCTGTCGATCTCACCGCCGCGCGTACCGCACTTGATGACGGGCGTGACGATGCCAGCGGCTTATCGTGGCGGGCGCAGTATTCAAAAGACATTCCTGACACGGATACGACCGTCACGCTTGCCAGCTATCGCTACTCCACATCGGGCTTTTATACCTTTCAGGAAGCGATCGATCGGCGTGACAGCGAAATCGATGACGGCATTTATACCTACCGCAGAACTAATAACCGCCGTAGCCGCATGCAGCTCAACCTTTCCCAGCGGGTTTCTGACTGGGGCTCGGCCTATCTCAACGGCTATCAGCAGGACTACTGGGATATGGACGGCCATGAGCGTAGCGTCAGCGCGGGGTTCAGCTCCAGCTGGCGCGACATCACCTGGTCGATAAGCTACAACCTGACCCGCACGCCAGATGCCGATACCGACCGGCAAATGGCGTTGACGGTCAACATTCCGTTATCAAAGTGGCTGCCGAATTCCTGGGCAACCTACAGTGCTAATACCTCCAGTGGCGGATTTGTCTCGCATCAGGTTGGGCTTGGCGGTACCGCGCTGGAGGACAATAAGCTGAGCTACAACCTCCAGCAGACCTATGCCAACCAGGATACGGGCTACGGCGGCAGCCTGTCCGGGCGTTATCGCGGGGCTTCCGGTGAGGTAGGGATGGGGTACAGCTACGGTGGTAACAATCGGCAGTGGAACTACAGCGCTCAGGGGTCAATCGTTGCTCACGAGCATGGCGTGACGCTGGGGCAACCCGTACGCGACGCCTTCGCCATTGTGCACATTAAAGATGGTGATAACGTCAAAGTACAAAACGGGCGCGGCATCACGACGGACCGTTTTGGTAACGCGATTGTTCCTTCTCTGACGGCCTACCGGCACAACATCATCACCGTGAATACGCAGGATCGGGAAGATATTGATGTCGACGCGGCAACGCTGGATCTCGTGCCGACGAAAGGGGCGGCAGTGCCGGCCACGTTCGACGCGCGCGTGGGACGACGCGCGCTGGTGACCTTGCTCTACGCGGGTAAGCCCGTGCCGTTTGGTGCCCTGGTGGCGCTGGACAACACCACGGCCATCGTGGGCGATGATGGGGAGGTTTACCTGACCGGGCTGTCCGGCAAAACAACGTTTAGCGTGCAGTGGGGAGAAGAGCGCGATCGGCAGTGTCACGGGACGCTGGATCTTCCCTCGCACAGCGCGGCAGGGATCGTGAAAGCCACGGTCAACTGCCTTAACTGAGGTATCTCATGAACCTACGACGTATCGTTAACACATTCCTGCCACCGGTACTGCTTGTGCTGGCGGGGGCATTTTGCCATTCAGCCCGGGCAGATTGTACCTTCAACGGCAGCGCTGACGCGGATGCCGTGGTGACGTTTCAGCTTCCCCCGGTCATTATTGTCGCCCCCGACACGCCCGTCGGCACCGTGCTTTATGACGCCAGCGTCGAGAGTAAAGCGGTGACGGTGGATTGTAGCGGTGACGCGCAAATTCGACGCGGGTATTTGTACCTCACGGATGCGGATGCGCGCGAAGGTGTGATGAGCGGGGTTTATCAGACCAACGTGCCGGGTATTGGCATCCGCGCGGCGTCGTCGACCGAACGGCTTCCCGGTTACACTGAGCAGGATTTAGTCCGGCCCATGCAATTTCTGGGATCGATCCACGGTTATTCGCAAAGTAGATCTGTATTTCGCGCCGCTGCCCAACTGGTCGTCACGGGCGCGATCCAGGAGGGCGATCTTGATACCTCACGGTTAACCTCAATGGATATCCTGGGCAACGCGCCGATCGGTGAAATGCGCTTCTCTCCCACCACTATTCGCATCACCACAAATACCTGTAACCTGGTCGATCGCAACATCTATGTGCCGCTGAAAACGGTCAATACCCAGGACTTTAGCGGCCAATACTCTGACATCCTCACGGACGGCAGCTTTAAGATTGAGATCACCGACTGCGCGGCAGGCACAAAGGTGGATTATCAGTTTACCAGCGCGGGATCAACGGGCGTCACGAACGGCAATATTTTGGGGATCGCCTCCGGAGATTCCGCCGCTGAAGGCGTCGGCATTCAGATCCTTGACCAGAATGATACGGTACTGCAGTTCGATCGGAACTATACGGCGATAACCGGCACGCAGGACAACGTTCCTGTCGAGATCCCACTCAAGGCTCGCTACGTCAGGACGGGGGAGATAAAAGCCGGCAAAGTCGATTCTGTCGCGACGTTCGAGCTCTTTTACCGTTGATTCATCCTGCCCGCTCTGGCGGGCTAAGGATCATTTCACTAACTTCGTTAACCCTCTCTTTTCATCTGGTTAATTCTTAAACCCTTAAATCTTGTAGGGCCGCTTACTGCTTGCTATGCAACCAGCGTTTCGCATATTATTCTGCGGTCATAATAATAATTCTCGTTTACGTTATCATTCACTTTTCCATCAGAGATAAACATGGCGCTTTCCAATACTGCTCAGCCAATTAACACGTCGCTGCGTAAAGTCGCGGTTGTCGTAGCCACAGCGGTTGCCGGCATGTCTGCATTTGCTCACGCTGCCGAAACCCCGAAAAAAGAAGATACTATTACCGTTACCGCTGCACCTGCTGCACAGGAAAGTGCCTGGGGACCTGCTGCGACTATCGCCGCTCGCCAATCTGCGACCGGTACCAAAACAGACACCCCAATTCAAAAGGTTCCACAGTCTATTTCTGTGGTAACGGCCGAAGAGATGGCGCTGCATCAGCCACGTTCCGTTAAAGAAGCTCTGAGCTATACCCCGGGCGTTGCAGTAGGCACCCGTGGTGCTTCCAATACTTACGACTACCTGGTTATTCGCGGTTTCGCGGCCGATGGCCAGAGCCAGAACAACTACCTCGACGGCATGAAAATGCAGGGGAACTTCTACAACGACGCGGTAATTGACCCGTACATGCTGGAGCGCGCCGAAATCATGCGTGGCCCGGTTTCCGTTCTGTACGGAAAAAGCAGCCCAGGCGGCTTGCTGAACATGGTCAGTAAGCGCCCAACAACCGAGCCGCTGAAAGAGATCCAGTTTAAAGTGGGTACCGACAGCCTGTTCCAGACCGGCTTTGACTTTAGCGATGCGATCGACGATGACGGCGTTTATTCATACCGTCTGACGGGCGTTGCGCGCTCGAACAATTCCCAGCAGGAAGGTAAAGGCGAACAGCGTTACGCTATCGCGCCATCCTTCTCCTGGCGTCCGGATGACAAAACCACCTTCACGTTCCTTTCCTACTTCCAGAACGAGCCTGAAACGGGCTACTACGGCTGGCTGCCAAAAGAGGGGACGGTTGACCCGCTGCCAAACGGCGATCGTCTGCCGACTAACTTCAATGAAGGCGCGAAGAACAACACCTATTCCCGTAACCAGAAAATGGTGGGATACAGCTTCGACCACGAATTCAACGATACTTTCACCGTGCGTCAGAATCTGCGCTTTGCCGAGAACAAAACCTCGCAAAACAGCGTTTACGGCTACGGCATGTGTTCCGATCCGCTCTATTCGAGTAATCCGGCATCCAGCCCTTGCGCGAGCATTCCTCAGTCACAATGGGGGCATACGCTGACTCGCCAGTATGTGATCGATGACGAGAAGCTGCAAAACTTCACCGTTGATACGCAGCTTCAAAGCAAGTTCGCGACGGGGGCTCTCGACCATACTCTGCTGACAGGCGTTGATTTCATGCGCATGCGTAATGACATTAACTCCTGGTTCGGCTACGCCGGCTCCGTTGCGCCATCCGATATTTACGATCTCGATCGTGGCGATTTCGATTTCGGTTCACACCCTGGACCGTCTGGTGCTTACCAGGTGCTGAACAAGCAGAAGCAGACCGGCGTTTACGCTCAGGATCAGATCGAATGGGATAAAGTGCTGGTGACACTGGGCGGCCGTTACGATTGGGCCGATCAGGAGTCCTACAACCGCGTATTAAATACCACCGCCAAGCGTGATGATACTCAGTTCACCTGGCGTGGCGGCGTTAACTACCTGTTCGACAACGGGGTAACTCCTTATTTCAGCTACAGCGAATCCTTTGAACCGGCTTCCCTGACCGACGCTCAAGGTAAACCATTCTCACCGTCTAAAGGCAAACAGTACGAAGCGGGCGTGAAATACGTGCCTAACGATCGTCCGATCGTGATCACCGGTGCAGTGTATCAGCTGACCAAAACCAACAACCTGATGGCTGACCCAACTGGCTCACCCTTCTCCGTTGAAGGCGGCGAGATCCGCGCCCGTGGCGTAGAGCTGGAAGCCAAAGCGGCGTTATCTGCCAGCGTGAACGTTGTCGGTTCTTATACCTATACCGATGCGGAATACACCACCGACACCAACTACAAAGGCAACACGCCGGCGCAGGTGCCAAAACATATGGCATCTCTGTGGGGTGATTACACGATGTTTGACGGCCCACTGTCTGGCCTGACGCTGGGTACCGGCGTGCGTTATACCGGCTCCAGCAAAGGTGACCCGGCGAATAGCTTCACTGTTGGAAGCTATACACTGGTTGATGCACTGGTCAGATACGATCTGGCGCGTGTAGGCATGGCCGGATCAAACGTCGCGCTTCACGTGAACAACCTGTTCGATCGTGAGTACGTTGCCAGCTGCTTCAACACCTACGGTTGCTTCTGGGGTGCTGAACGCCAGGTTGTCGCCACCGCGACCTTCCGCTTCTAACCTCTTTATGGGCACGGTTCGCCGTGCCCTTTTTATTTAAGTTGGCTGACATGCAGGATAATAAAACGCAATCCGACACCACCTTTACGCTCAATAATCTCTCCTTTCGCGTACCCGGGCGCACCCTGCTGCATCCGCTCTCTCTGACGTTTCCTGCCGGTAAAGTGACGGGCCTGATTGGCCACAACGGTTCCGGTAAATCCACGCTGCTCAAGATGCTGGGACGCCACCAGCCACCTTCTGAAGGGGATATTCTGCTGGACGATCGGCCGCTGGAGGGCTGGAGCAGTAAAGCCTTTGCCCGCAAGGTGGCCTACTTGCCGCAGCAGCTGCCGCAGGCGGAAGGGATGACGGTGCGTGAGCTGGTAGCGATTGGCCGCTATCCGTGGCACGGGGCACTTGGCCGCTTCGGCGTCGCCGACAGGGAGAAAGTAGAAGAGGCGATTGCGCTGGTAGGGCTAAAACCGCTGGCGCATCGCCTGGTGGATAGTTTGTCCGGCGGTGAACGTCAGCGGGCGTGGATTGCGATGCTGGTGGCGCAGGACAGCCGCTGCCTGCTGCTGGATGAACCGACCTCTGCGCTGGATATCGCCCATCAGGTCGACGTGCTGGCGCTGGTGCATCGCTTAAGCCAGCAGCGCGGCCTGACGGTGATCGCTGTCCTGCACGATATCAACATGGCGGCGCGCTACTGTGACTACCTCGTCGCGCTGCGCGGCGGTGAAATGATCGCTCAGGGTACGCCGTCTGAGCTGATGCGCAGCGAAACGCTGGAACATATTTACGGTATTCCGATGGGTATTTTGCCTCACCCTGCCGGGGCTGCTCCCGTGAGCTTTGTCTACTGATGCTGGATTCAACATACATTAGCCGCCGTCGCCTGCTGACGGCCATGGCGCTCTCGCCGCTGCTGTTGAAGATGGCCCCGGCCCGCGCCGCCGCTATCGATCCGCACCGCATCGTGGCGCTGGAGTGGTTACCCGTCGAGCTGATGATGGCCCTGGGTATCACGCCCTACGGCGTGGCCGACATTCCCAACTACACCCTGTGGGTGAATGAGCCAAAACTGCCGGACTCGGTCATCGACATCGGTCTGCGCACGGAGCCAAACCTTGAGCTTCTCACGCAGATGAAACCGTCTTATTTATTCTGGTCTGCGGGGTATGGCCCGTCGGAAGAGATCATGGCGAAGATTGCGCCGGGACGAGGCTTTTCCTTTAGCGACGGTAAAAAGCCGCTGACCATGGCAAAAAATTCCATCCATGAGATGGCCCAGTTCCTCAACCGGGAAGCAGAAGCAAAACAGCATCTCGATGAGTTTGACGCGCTGATTGAGTCTTTTAAGCCGCGCTTTGCCCGCCGTGGCGATCGGCCTTTGCTGATGGTGACGCTGCTGGATGCCCGCCATATGCTGGTCTTTGGCAAGAACTGCCTGTTCCAGGAAGTGCTCGACAACTTCGGCATTCGCAACGCCTGGGAAGGCGAGATGACGTTCTGGGGAAGCACCGCCGTGGGCATCGACCGTCTGGCGGCGTTTCGCGACGTCGATGTCCTGTGCTTTGACCACGGCAACGAGCGTGAAATGCAAACCCTGATGGCGACCCCGCTCTGGCAGGCGATGCCGTTCGTGCGCGAGCAGCGCTTCCTGCGCGCCCCTGCGGTATGGTTTTACGGCGCGACGCTGTCGGCAATGCACTTTGCCCGCGTGCTGGACAACGTGATGGGGGGCAAAGCATGAGTACGCGTATTGCCCGTTTCCCGGCGCTGCTGCTGGGGCTGATTTTTCTGGCGGCGCTGGCGCTAACCGGGTTCAACCTCTCCACGGCACTGCCGCGCGAGCAGTGGGCGGCCGCGTTTGCCGCTCCGGATATCGACAATATTCAGCAGATGTTGTTCCACTACAGCCTGCTGCCGCGTCTTAGCATCTCCCTGCTGGTCGGGGCGGGGCTGGGACTGGTGGGCGTGCTGTTCCAGCAGGTGCTACGTAACCCGCTGGCGGAGCCAACCACGTTGGGCGTGGCGACGGGGGCACAGCTGGGGATCACCATCACCACCCTCTGGACGCTGCCGGGGGCATTAACCTCGCAGTTTGCCGCGCTGGCAGGTGCCTGCGTCGTGGGCGCGCTGGTCTTTGGCGTGGCCTGGGGAAAACGTCTCTCGCCGGTCACGCTGATCCTCGCCGGGCTGGTCGTCAGCCTCTACTGCGGCGCGATCAACCAGCTGCTGGTGCTGTTTCACCACGACCAGCTGCAAAGCATGTTTATGTGGAGCACCGGCACGCTCACCCAGACCGACTGGAGTATCGTCCAGCGCCTGTGGCCACAATTGTTTGGCGGCGTGGTGCTCACGCTGCTGCTGCTGCGCCCGCTCACTCTAATGGGGCTGGATGATGGCGTGGCGCGCAACCTGGGGCTGGCGCTGTCGCTGGCTCGTCTGGCGGCGCTCACGCTGGCGATTGTGTTAAGCGCTCTGCTGGTTAACGCGGTTGGCATCATCGGGTTTATCGGCCTCTTTGCGCCGCTGCTGGCGAAAATGCTCGGGGCGCGTCGCCTTCTGGCACGTCTGCTGCTGGCGCCGCTGATCGGGGCGCTGATCCTCTGGCTTTCCGATCAGATCATTATCTGGCTGGCGCGCGCCTGGATGGAAGTGTCTACCGGGTCGGCAACGGCGCTTATTGGGGCGCCGCTGCTGCTGTGGCTGCTCCCGCGTCTGCGCAGCATCAGCGCCCCAGCGATGGACGCGGGCGATAAGGTCTACGCTGAACGTCAGTCGGTGCTGTGGTTCAGCCTTGCCGGTCTGGCGGTGTTGCTTATCGCCTCGTTTGCCGCCCTCGCGTTTGGGCGCGATGCCGCAGGCTGGCACTGGGCAACGGGTGACTTACTCAACGAACTGTTGCAGTGGCGCTGGCCGCGTATTCTCTCCGCGCTGATTGCCGGGGTGATGCTGGCGGTGGCGGGCTGTATTATTCAGCGTCTGACCGGTAACCCGATGGCAAGCCCTGAAGTGCTGGGGATCAGCTCCGGCGCGGCCTTTGGCGTGGTGCTGATGCTCTTCCTGGTGCCGGGCAATGCGTTTGGCTGGCTGATGCCTGCCGGGAGTATCGGTGCTGCGGCCACGCTGATGATTATTCTGGTTGCCTCTGGCCGCGGCGGATTTTCTCCGCACCGCATGCTGCTGGCCGGTATGGCGCTCAGCACCGCCTTTACTATGCTGCTGATGATGCTGCAGGCGAGCGGCGATCCGCGCATGGCGAAGATCCTGACCTGGATTTCCGGCTCAACGTACAACGCCACCGCCAGCCAGGTTGCCTGGTCCGGAAGCGTTATGATCGTGCTGCTGGCGATGGTACCGCTGTGCCGTCGCTGGATGACCATTCTGCCGCTGGGGGGCGAAACCGCGCGTGCGGTTGGCTTAGCGCTGACGCCAACGCGCGTCGCGCTTCTTCTGCTGGCGGCGTGTCTGACGGCAACCGCCACCATGACCATCGGTCCACTAAGCTTTGTAGGGTTGATGGCGCCGCATATCGCCAGAATGATGGGTTTCCGACGGACGATGCCACATATTGTGATGTCGGCCCTGACGGGCGGGGTCATTCTGGTGTTTGCCGACTGGTGTGGAAGGATGGTTCTGTTCCCGTATCAGATCCCGGCGGGCCTGCTGTCGACCTTTATCGGTGCGCCTTACTTTATCTATCTGTTGAGAAAGCAGAGTCGGTAGTCAGGTGCGGCCTGATACCCTCTCCCACGGGGAGAGGGAGAACATCGTAGGCCGGGTAAGCGTTAGCGCCACCCGGCAATGCCCTTAAAGCTTCGCAAACACCTTACGCGCCGCGTCGATGGTGTTATTGATATCTTCTTCGCTGTGCGCCACGGACATAAAGCCCGCTTCGAACGCGGACGGTGCCAGGTACACGCCTTCTTCCAGCATCAGGTGGAAGAACCGCTTGAAGCGCTCAACGTCGCACTTCACCACGTCCTGATAGCGGGTCACGGTTTTCGCATCGGTGAAGAAAATCCCGAACATGCCGCCCACGTGGTTAACAACCAGCGGAATTCCCGCTTCTTCTGCGGCTTCCAGCAGACCGTTTGCCAGCTGCGTGGTACGGTCCGTCAGGGTTTCATGAATACCCGGCTGCGCCACTTCGGTCAGGCAGGCGAAGCCCGCAGCCATGGCAATTGGGTTACCGGAGAGCGTGCCCGCCTGGTAAACCGGGCCGGTTGGTGCCAGGGCTTCCATCACGTCCTTACGACCGCCGAAAGCACCGACCGGCATGCCGCCGCCGATGATTTTGCCGAGGCAGGTCAGGTCCGGCTCAACCTCATAATAAGACTGGGCGCCCGCCAGTGCCACGCGGAAGCCGGTCATCACTTCATCGATGATCAGCAGCGCGCCGAACTCATCGCACAGCGCGCGCAGGCCCGGCAGGAAGTCAGGCTGCGGCGGGATGCAGTTCATATTGCCCGCAACCGGTTCAACGATAATGCAGGCGATCTCCTGCGGATACTGCTCGAACGCCGCGCGAACGGTGTTCAGATCGTTGTAGGTGCAGGTCAGGGTGTGCTTCGCGAAATCAGCAGGTACGCCAGGCGAGTTTGGCTGGCCGAGGGTCAGCGCGCCGGAGCCCGCTTTCACCAGCAGGCAGTCTGCATGGCCGTGGTAGCAGCCTTCGAATTTGATGATTTTGTCGCGACCGGTAAAGCCGCGCGCCAGACGGATGGCGCTCATGGTGGCTTCGGTACCGGAGTTCACCATACGCACCATGTCCATGGTCGGCACCAGTTCGGTAACCAGCTCCGCCATTTTCACTTCCATCTCGGTCGGCGCACCGAAGCTCAGGCCGCGCTGCGCGGCTTCGATGACCGCGTTACGAATGGCGGGATGGTTATGTCCGAGAACCATCGGCCCCCAGGAACCGACGTAATCGATATAGGCTTTGCCATCGACATCATACAGATACGCGCCGTCAGCACGTTCAATAAACAGCGGCGTGCCGCCCACGCCGGTAAAGGCGCGTACTGGCGAGTTCACGCCACCGGGGATTAGCTCGCGGGCTGCACTGTAGAGGTTTTCAGACTTGCTCATGGCGTCGTTCCTGGTTCGTATAAAATGATTAAGCACACTATTCTAAGTGATCCGCAGAAGGTTATGAAATTTTTAGCCTGTTAATGCTTTAAGATTTGTTAAGTATTTTTCAGGCGTCGCAGGGAAGGTCTCTGGTAAAATCTTCGCGGCTTTTTGTATGACGAATAAGAACAGGACATGAAATCAGATTCCCCGTCTTTCGAAGAACAACAGTTTACGCGCGTCCAGCACCGAATCAGCATTCGGCGGCTGCTCAATCGCGATAAAACGCCGCTGGCGATCCTGCTTGCTGCTGCCGTGGTGGGTACCCTTGCAGGGCTGGTTGGCGTGGCGTTTGAAAAAGCGGTTAATGCCGTACTCAACTGGCGAGTGGGAACCGTAGCCGGTTTTGCCGATCGCGAATGGCTGGTCTGGGTAGCGGCATTCGGCCTGTCTGCGCTGTTTGCCATGGTGGGGTATTTTCTGGTGCGTAAATTCGCCCCGGAGGCGGGCGGGTCTGGCATCCCGGAAATTGAAGGCGCGCTGGAGGAGCTGCGCCCGGTGCGCTGGTGGCGGGTGATCCCGGTTAAGTTTATTGGCGGCATGGGAACGCTGGGCGCAGGGATGGTGCTCGGGCGGGAAGGGCCAACGGTGCAGCTGGGGGGGAACGTCGGCCGCATGGTGGGCGATCTGTTCCGCATGCGAAGCGCCGAGGCGCGCCATACGCTGCTGGCCACCGGTGCAGCGGCGGGGCTTTCTGCGGCGTTTAATGCGCCGCTGGCCGGTATTTTGTTCATCATCGAAGAGATGCGCGCGCAGTTCCGCTACAACCTGATCTCCATAAAAGCGGTGTTTACCGGCGTTATTATGTCGAGCATCGTCTTTCGCATCTTTAATGGCGAAGGGGCGGTGATTGAAGTCGGTAAACTGACCAACGCACCGGTTAACACCCTGTGGCTATACCTGATCCTCGGCATGATTTTTGGTGTGGTGGGCCCGCTGTTTAACACCTTTATCTTACGCGCTCAGGATATGTTCCAGCGCGTTCACGGCGGCAATACCACGAAATGGGTGCTGATGGGCGGCCTGCTGGGCGGCATTTGTGGCGTGCTCGGCTTTATCGAACCGAATGCCGCGGGCGGCGGTTTCGGGCTGATTCCCATTGCCGCAGCCGGGAATTTCAGCGTGGGTTTGCTGCTGTTTATGTTTTTCTCCAGGGTCATTACGACGGTACTGTGCTTCTCCTCCGGCGCGCCCGGCGGGATTTTTGCCCCGATGCTGGCGCTGGGAACGCTGCTCGGCACCGCGTTTGGTATGGCGGCTGAGGCAGGTTTCCCCGCTTACCACCTGGACGCCGGCACCTTTGCAGTGGCCGGGATGGGGGCGCTGCTGGCCGCGTCCCTGCGCGCGCCGTTAACCGGCATCGTGCTGGTGCTGGAGATGACGGATAATTACCAGCTCATTTTGCCAATGATCATTACCTGTCTCGGCGCGACACTATTAGCCCAATTCCTGGGTGGAAAACCGCTATACTCCACCATCCTCGCGCGTACCCTGGCAAAACAAGAGGCGGAGCGGGCCGCCACGCAGAATACTTGAATGAATTACCAGGGTATTAGATAATGACGAAAAGAATTGGGTGAATTTTACCCAATAGCAGTATTCATGGGAGCATAAGATGAGTGATGACGTAGCTGTGCCGCTGGAGTTTACCGAAGCAGCAGCCAATAAAGTGAAAACCCTGATTGCCGACGAAGACAATCCGGATCTGAAACTGCGTGTCTATATTACCGGTGGCGGCTGCAGCGGCTTCCAGTACGGTTTTACCTTTGACGATCAGGTGAACGACGGCGATATGACCATCGAGAAGCAGGGCGTCGCGCTGGTCGTTGACCCGATGAGCCTGCAGTATCTGGTGGGCGGTTCGGTGGATTACACCGAAGGTCTGGAAGGTTCGCGTTTTGTGGTGACCAACCCGAACGCAACAAGCACCTGCGGGTGTGGTTCTTCGTTCAGCATTTAAGCCTGAATGCGGATTGTAGGCCCGGTAAGCGAAGCGCCACCGGGCTTATAAACGACGCCTATCTTGAAGTTTCATCCAGCGCAAACGTCGGCAGCTTCAGGTGCCAGCGTATCGCCGCTAAACGTATCACCAGCGTCACGACCATCCCCAGCATCGCGGCGTTTTCCAGCGGAATTGCAAACGTGTAGTACGCGGTCGCGTGGACAATGCCGCCCGCAATACAGGCCGTTGCGTAAATTTCAGTACGCAGGATCATCGGCACCTCACGCGCCAGAATGTCGCGAATGATGCCGCCGCCCACGCCGGTTAACACGCCCATGCAGATCGCCACCATCGGGCCGGTGCCCGCATTAAACGCCTTATTGACGCCAATACCGACAAACACGGCCAGACCGACGGCATCCAGTACCGGCAATATCCACTTTGGCAGTCTGCGAGGCTGGCGAACCAGGATGATAGTCAACAGACAGGTGACCATTGCGACCACAAGATCGGTAGGATCTTTCACCCAAAACACCGGGCCATTTGCCAGCGCCATATCGCGGATTGTCCCGCCGCCAACGGCGGTCACCACGCCAAGCACCAGCACGCCAAACGGATCCATGCGTAGTTTTCCGGCGAGCAGGACGCCGGAGATAGCAAAAACGGCTGTACCAAGAATATCCAGCCAATAAACGAGCATCGTTAAATCCTCGAACAAATGTTAATGACCCTCTGCCAGGGCGGCACAGAGCTGTTTTGCGGCGAGGATAATACGCGGGCTGGCGCGTTCAAACCAGTCACCGTTGAGTGGGATCACCGGAATTTTTAGCTGGCTCTGCCAGAATTGTTTAATTTTAGGAATCTCGCTTGCATTTCCGACCACGACGATAGCCTGTGGCTGGCGCGCCAGGACCTGCTCACGGCTCACCTGAGGCCACGGTACCCGGCTGGCAGCAAAGATATTTTCACCGCCGCAGACTTCCAGCACCTGGTTCTGAATCGAGCCTTTTCCGGTGGTAAACAGCGGCTGGCTGCCGAACTGCAGGAAGATGCGCTTTTTAACAGGCGTATCGTATTGGGCTTTCAGCGCGGCATAGTCGCTGAGCATCTGGTTCGCCGCACTCTCGGCTTTTTGAGGCGCAGGGCTATAAGGGGCCAGGGCGCGCAGAGCCTGAGCGACCTGCTCAATACTTACCGCGTCAACCCACATGACCTTGATGCCAAGCGAGGTGAGCTGGTTAACCTGCCGCTCGGCGTTACCGCCGCGCCAGGCCAGCACGAGATCCGGCTTAAGCGCCACAATGCGCTCAAGGTTCATCCCTTGCCAGGTGGCCACTTGCTCAATGCCGGCCGCCTGTGGAGGGTAATCTGAAAAGCTGCTGACGCCAATGGGGGTGATCCCGGCGGCAAACGCCAGTTCGGTGTTAGCGGGAGAGAGGGTAATCACACGCGGCGCGGCTAACAGCCACGCCGGTGCAAGCAGCAGCAGGGCGGCCAGCGCCCTGATAGACCGTTTAGCCACGCGCCAGGTTCTGCACCAGGCGTTCCACCATCACGGTGGACTGTTTTGCCGCAACGGCCAGGAACTCGTCGAAGCTGATGTGAGACTGCTGGTCTGCCACGTCAGAGATGGCGCGAACCACCACGAACGGTACGCTGAAATTGTGGCAAACGTGCGCAATCGCGGTCGCTTCCATCTCTACGGCAACCGCCTGCGGGAAGTTATGACGAATTTTCGCCAGACCGACGGAGCCATTGATGAACGCATCACCGCTGACAATCAGGCCGCGTACCGCGTTGAGATTGAGCTCAGCAATGCAGGCTTCAGCCGCCGCAATCAGTTTATCGTCAGCTTTAAACCCTGCCGGGCAGCCCGGAAGCTGGCCATACTCGTAGCCGAACGCGGTGACGTCAGCATCGTGGTAACGCGCTTCGTCGGAGACAACGATATCGCCCACTTTCAGCGTCGGTGCCAGACCGCCTGCTGAGCCCGTGTTAATGATGACGTCCGGCTTGCAGCGCTCAAGCAGCAGGGTCGCACCCAGCGCAGCAGCCACTTTACCGATGCCTGATTTCAGCAGAGCCACCTCAACACCGTTCAGCTGCCCGGTGTAGATCTCACAACCCCCGAGAGAGAGGGTCTGACGGTTCTCAATTTTGTCACGCAGGAGCGTAACTTCTTCTTCCATTGCACCAATAATGCCGATTTTCATAGATTTACTCGCGATGTGCCTTGTTAAGAGGCATAGTCTATCATGCGGTTAAGGGGAAACGCATTCTCACGCGGGGGAGCACATGTCACCAATCGATTTTCGTACCAAAATTAACTGGCACCGACGTTTCCGTTCGCCGCAGGGCGAAAAGAGCGAACATGAGATCCTGCGCATCTTCGAAAGCGATCGCGGCAGGATTATTAACTCGCCCGCCATCCGGCGTCTGCAGCAAAAGACCCAGGTATTCCCGCTGGAGCGTAACGCCGCGGTGCGCACGCGCTTAACCCACTCCATGGAAGTGCAGCAGGTCGGGCGTTATATTGCCAAAGAGATTTTAAGCCGCCTCAAAGAGCAGCGTTTACTGGAAACCTATGGCCTGGATGAGCTGACGGGGCCTTTCGAGAGCATCGTTGAGATGGCCTGCCTGATGCATGACATCGGCAACCCGCCTTTTGGCCATTTTGGCGAGGCGGCTATTAATGACTGGTTTAAACAACGGCTTTATCCGTCGGATGCGGCAAGCCAGCCACTCAGCGATGACCGCTGCATCGTGCGCGATTTACGCCTGCGTGAAGGCGAAGAAGGGCTGAACGATCTGCGCCGCAAAGTGCGCCAGGATCTCTGTCACTTTGAGGGCAACGCGCAGGGGATCCGGCTGGTGCACTCCCTGATGCGCATGAACCTGACCTGGGCGCAGGTTGGCTGCATTTTGAAATATACGCGCCCCGCGTGGTGGATGGGGGAGACGCCCGCATCCCACAGCTATTTAATGAAAAAACCGGGCTATTACCTTTCCGAAGAGGCCTATATAGAACGGCTGCGTAAAGAACTTTCCCTGACGCCAAACGGCCGATTCCCATTGACGTGGATTATGGAAGCCGCCGACGATATTTCCTATTGCGTGGCTGACCTGGAAGATGCCGTTGAGAAAAGAATATTCAGCGTCGAGGAGCTTTATCAGCATCTTTATGCGGCATGGGGAACCCATGAAAAAGGATCGCTGTTTGCCCAGGTTGTCGAAAATGCCTGGGAAAAATCGCGCTCAAATACGTTGAGCCGCAGTACGGAAGATCAGTTCTTTATGTATTTGCGGGTCAATACATTAAATAAACTGGTGCCGTATGCCGCCTCGCGCTTTATTGATAATTTGCCGCAAATCTTTAGCGGGGAATTCAATCACGCGCTGCTGGAAGATGACAGCAGTTTCAGCCAACTCCTTGAGCTTTATAAACATGTGGCGATGCGGCATGTGTTCAGCCATCCTGATGTCGAGCAGCTGGAACTGCAGGGATACCGTGTAATCAGTGGATTACTGGAAATTTATTCACCGTTGCTTCAGCTCTCCGTCGAGGAGTTTAGCGAGCTGGTGGAAAAAGAACGCGTGCGGCGAATTCCTATCGAATCCCGGCTTTATCAGAAACTTTCTACCCGCCATCGGCTGGCGTATGTCGAAGCGATGGGTAAGCTGGATCGCCACGCTCTGGAATGGCCGGTGATGGAATATTATTATCGCTGCCGTCTAATCCAGGACTATATCAGCGGCATGACCGATTTGTATGCCTGGGATGAATACCGCAAGCTCATGGCCGTGGAATAATTCCGGAGTTTTGTAAAGAAGGCCAATAAATTTTTACCTTTTCCATAAACTTATGGCCGGAACTAAGCGGTATAAAATGAATCTGAGTTACACAGCAATTTTGCGTTACCTGTAAATCGAGATTGAGAAACATGAAAAAAACCACATTAGCAATGAGTGCACTGGCTCTGAGTTTAGGTTTAGCGCTGTCTCCTCTGACTGCTACTGCAGCCGAGACCGCGTCGTCGGCAGCAACCGCGCAGCAGATGCCAAGCCTGGCACCGATGCTCGAAAAAGTGATGCCATCGGTGGTGAGTATTAACGTTGAGGGCAGCACGACCGTCAATACGCCGCGCATGCCGCGTAACTTCCAGCAGTTCTTCGGTGACAATTCACCGTTCTGCCAGGACGGTTCGCCATTCCAGAGTTCTCCGTTCTGTCAGGGCGGTGGCGCAGGGGATGACGGCCAGGGCGGCGGCCAGCAACAGAAATTCATGGCGCTTGGTTCCGGTGTGATTATTGATGCCGCAAAAGGCTACGTGGTCACCAACAACCACGTTGTGGATAACGCCAGCACCATTAAAGTACAGCTGAGCGATGGTCGTAAATTCGACGCTAAAGTGGTGGGTAAAGATCCGCGCTCCGACATCGCGCTGATCCAGATTCAGGATCCGAAGAACCTGACGGCGATTAAAATTGCCGACTCCGATGCGCTGCGCGTGGGCGATTACACCGTCGCTATCGGTAACCCGTTCGGTCTGGGTGAAACCGTGACCTCCGGTATTGTCTCTGCGCTGGGCCGTAGCGGCCTGAATGCGGAAAACTATGAAAACTTCATCCAGACGGATGCGGCCATTAACCGTGGTAACTCCGGCGGTGCGCTGGTGAACCTGAACGGCGAGCTGATCGGTATCAACACCGCTATTCTGGCACCGGACGGCGGCAACATCGGTATCGGCTTTGCTATTCCGAGCAACATGGTGAAAAACCTGACTGCTCAGATGGTGCAGTATGGCCAGGTGAAACGCGGTGAGCTGGGTATTATGGGTACCGAGCTGAACTCCGAGCTGGCGAAAGCGATGAAGGTGGATGCGCAGCGCGGTGCGTTCGTCAGCCAGGTTATGCCGAACTCCTCTGCAGCGAAGGCGGGCATTAAAGCGGGTGATGTGATCACCTCTCTGAACGGTAAACCGATCAGCAGCTTTGCCGCCCTGCGTGCGGAAGTGGGCTCGATGCCAATTGGCAGCAAAGTGACCCTTGGCCTGCTGCGTGACGGCAAACCGGTTAACGTAAGCCTGGAGCTGCAGCAGAGCAGCCAGAATCAGGTGGACTCCAGCACCATCTTCAGCGGAATTGAAGGCGCAGAGATGAGTAACAAGGGCCAGGACAAAGGCGTGGTGGTGAACAACGTGAAAGCAAATTCACCTGCTGCCCGTATAGGCCTGAAAAAAGGCGATGTGATCATGGGGGCTAACCAGCAACCGGTGAAAAACATCGCTGAACTGCGCAAAATTCTCGACAGCAAACCGTCCGTGCTGGCGCTGAATATCCAGCGCGGTGACACCTCAATTTACCTGCTGATGCAGTAATTCTCTTAAGCCCCTGTACGCAGGGGCTTTCTTGTTTCTGTGATGCCTACCGCAACTCCATACTTCCCCCTCTCACTTTGTGCATTCGCACAATGCAGTCGCTGCTGAACTTCCCTATGCTTGAGCTCTGCTCACAGGAGGGTTACATGGCTGGCTGGCATCTTGATACCAAAATGGCGCAGGATATCGTGGCGCGCACCATGCGCATCATTGATACCAATATCAACGTAATGGATGCCCGCGGGCGCATTATTGGCAGCGGCGATCGCGAGCGTATTGGGGAATTGCACGAAGGAGCCCTGCTGGTGCTCTCTCAGGGCCGCGTGGTTGATATCGATGATGCGGTAGCGAAACACCTGCACGGCGTGCGTCAGGGGATCAACCTGCCGCTGCGTCTGGAAGGGGAAATTGTTGGCGTCATCGGCCTGACGGGCGAACCGGAATCCCTGCGTAAATACGGCGAGCTGGTCTGTATGACGGCGGAAATGATGCTGGAGCAGTCGCGTCTGATGCATCTGCTTGCTCAGGACAGCCGCTTACGTGAAGAGCTGGTGATGAACCTGATTCAGGCGGAAGAACATACGCCTGCACTCAGCGAATGGGCGCAGCGTCTGGGGATCGATCTGAACCAGCCGCGCGTGGTGGCGGTGATTGAGGTCGATAGCGGACAGCTTGGCGTAGACAGCGCGATGGCCGAGCTGCAGCAGCTGCAAAATGCGCTGGCGACGCCGGAGCGCGACAACCTGGTGGCGATAGTCTCGCTGACGGAAATGGTGGTACTCAAACCCGCGCTCAATGCGTTCGGCCGCTGGGATGCGGAAGATCATCGTCGTCGCGTGGAACTGCTGATTTCCCGTATGCAGGAGAACGGCCAGTTGCGTTTTCGCGTTGCCCTGGGCAATTACTTTACCGGGCCGGGCAGCATCGCCCGGTCCTGGCGTACCGCGCGCACCACCATGATGGTGGGCAAGCAGCGGATGCCGGAGAGCCGCAGTTATTTCTATCAGGATCTGATGCTGCCGGTGCTGCTCGACAGCCTGCGCGGCGGCTGGCAGGCCAATGAGCTGGCGCGGCCATTAGCGCGCCTGAAGGCGATGGACAACAATGGGTTGCTGCGCCGGACGCTGCAGGCGTGGTTTCGCCATAACGTGCAACCGCTGGCGACCTCAAAAGCGCTGTTTATTCACCGCAATACGCTTGAGTACCGGCTAAACCGGATCTCGGAGCTGACGGGGCTGGATTTGGGGAACTTTGACGACAGGCTGCTGCTCTATGTCGCGTTGCAGCTGGACGAACAGAGATGACTGAGTGCGGTCTGGTGCCCTCACCCCATCCCTCTCCCACGGGGAGAGGGCGCAAACACTAAAAACGGCAATCAGGGATTGCCGTTTTGCTTTTATTTCCGCGTTAATTTCTCAAGATCTGCTTCAATCTCGCTGATCTTGTTGGTGACAACGCTTTCAAGGTGACGCAGATCGTCGAGGATCTTACGCTTGAGATCGACTTCGGTGCGATCGCGCTGGCAAATCTGATCGAGTTCATCGATCACATAGCGCAGGTTAGGGCTGATTTCCTGCACCTCTTTGTACCCTTGTCCTACGCCGTCAGCGACGACGGTCTTACGCTGGCGTGGATATTTAAACTTCACGCTCTTGGCGAAAAACTCTCCTTTATCCTTGTGAAAATAGATTTTTAAAATGTCGTTGTTGGCTTCCTGGCGAAGGCTGTAACGATCGATTTCATCAGGATTGGTAATGCCCAGACTTTTCAGATTATCGTACATAGCGGTACCCTTATCTCAACATAACCTTTGAATAATTAATGAAAAAATTCCTTTTTGCCACCCTCATATATAAAAAAAGCGGGGTCGATCCTGATTACATTTCACTGAAATTACCGGGCAGGGAAGGTGCATTGCCCCCACTCGTTTATTGTTGTTTTTAACGACTACGTCAAGTGGAAATCATTTTAATACCAAAACCTGACGATCTGAGCGCTAGCGCAGTAAGGCGATGGAGGCCAGCATTTCGCTTTCCGTGGTGGTAATTTCCTGTTCCAACAGTTCGTCGATCCGCTGTTTTTTGATTGCCTGGTTGACGCCGAACAGATCGAGCTTATCCAGCAGGAACATCACCAGCGCCGTAATCACGGCGGTCAGGAGCGATGAGAGTAAAATGGGGAGCGGTCCTGGTAGACCAAGGCTGCTGAGCCATGACTCAAGGCCAATAGCCGCAAAGACGGAAAGAGAACCTGCTACAAGCTTAAGAATGGCATCGCCTTTTTGGGCCATACTGCTGTGTTTATCCCTGAGGATCGGTACCGTCTGCATCAGGACCTTAAAGCCTTCTTTTACCATCCGCATGATGTTTTTAAACACGCCAACGAAGCAGTTAACAATCCCTTCCAGCAGCATCGACACGAAATTTTTAATAAAGCCGACGGCAACATCTTTTAATAAAACAACAGCGTTTTTGAGAATGTGATCTTTCATGCGACCAAGACGAATCGACAGAGCCTGCGAAAAATCGCTCGCACCTACGCCAGCTTCAATACCGTGCGTTAAACAGCTGCGCAGCTCATAGTAAAGAGGCTTGATAATGAAGAGAATGAGATCGCCCAGCGACTGATGACCTGATGCCTGGGCCGCATCTTTCGCCAGAACTTTTTGGACGTCGCGATCCTTGCGGATATTATCAAATACGGTTTCATTGGTTTTGGTATCCATCGTTTGCTGCGCGATGTCCATTTTCTCGACCATCACCTGCCGCGTTTTGATTTCCTCTTCTGTCAGCGGATGCGCGACATCTTTTTTCCCTTTTTTGACAACTACAAAGCCCTGATCGATCTCCTGCTGGAGTTCTTCGCGGGTTTTAGCGAACTTACCGGTTTTCTCGCCACGGTTGTTTTGCATGCTGGTAACAGCATAATTTTCGTCAATATTGAGAATATTTTTGATGTCATCAAGCTTCAGAGCCTTGTTGCTTTTGAGGTTGTTGCATACTTCGGCGCAGGAGACGACATGATCGACTTCGGCAGCCTGCTTCTGCTCTCCCTCGCTTTTCGCATGTTTTTTGTACTGGTAGATCGTGCCGTTACCATATTCATCCTCAGCGCGCAGATTACCGGAGAAATGGTTCTCTTTACGGGCCTCCATTTTTGCACCATCGCGCATGTTCAGAGAGTCGTTGTTGCACGTCATTTCGCCGCCGTTAAACGACGATTGTTCAGAAAAACGGTCAATGTTTTGACGCTCGTTCAAGTGCTCGCTGTAGCTATCCAGCATAAAGGCATTTCTTTCGGGCGCTTCGTAACTGAACGCCCGGCACTCCTGGTACAGGCGGGACGGGGTAACACCTTGTCGGGTGCCGATATTGCAGGCGCGCATTGTGCCGTCGAGCAGGCTGAGAAACACGGGTTCGAGGATATTGTCGATGGCGCTGCCCGTTGAGATTACGTCCAGGCGGGCCATAACGTCGTCGTTGCTGACCGTCAGGTTGGCCCCCATGATCGCTTCGCGGTAAATGCTGCCGGTATCGCACCCCTTTATAAATGCAGCATCGACTTCTCCGGTCAGATGAGCTTCGATGGCGGACGCCGTCGCCACGGATTTTAGCGCAGGGGCATTCCGCACCTGTTGCAGCTTTTTCATTCTGGCGAGATGTGCATTAAGATTTGTCATCCGTCGTCCTCAGGCCGCAACCAGTAAGTTCCAGGAGGCCATAAAATCACTTTCGCTTTGTGTTCTTAGCTCATCCTGACTTGCCATCATGCCAACAATGAGGCTAAACCTCTCCAGGCTTTTCGCATCGTTAAGCTGATATTCATTTATAAGTGACCAAACCGTTGGCAGATTGGGCGGTGTTTCGACCATCTCGACGATCTTCTGCTGAACGGCTTGAGGTAACTTTTCCCGCGGAACAAGACCAGACACTGCATCATCCAGCAGGGCAATATTTTCCGCTGGGGTCTTGCCATTAGCCTTGATGCAGCATGTCCCCAGCGCATACGCCGCGAGGACAAAGTCATCCCGTTTACTGATATCGCGCATCTTGTCCGCCAGTTCAGTCTGGAGTTTTTTGATCTTTTCGGCGTATTCAGCTTTTGCGATCTGCTGCCCTTCGGCAATCCCTTCGTCTTTGCCGTTATTTTTTCCCCATAAATACGTCCCGGCCAGAGTGACCAGACCTGCGATCCCCGCACCAATTATTTTGCCGTAATGACTCATTGCACGATTCCCGTTTATTGCCCTCAAGGCCAGATTATTATTTGCTGTTCACGAATAATATCGTTAATCCTGTTTTTCAACAAAGCTATGTTTTAAAAGAAAAAATTTGCATTAAGTAACGAGGTGAACTTGCTTGTAAAGAGATTCATCATTGTTACTTCAGCTGACAAAAGGCGAGCGAGACGGGTATTCAAAAGCGGGGAAATGAGGCAAAGTTATCGCACAAAAGCGTAGCCCGCGGGGATAATGACATGTCAGGACGCATTGATTATCAGATCGAAAAATACAGCTTTGGCGCCGCAGATGAGAGCCCAAGGCTCACGCACCAGTGGGCAGAAGTTGCCGCAGAGTGCCGCCAGCTAAAGGCGGGTGCGGAAGAGCGTTTACGTATTGCCTTACTGAACGTGGATTATGTCACCAGCTTCGAACTGCCGTTCCGACTGGTGCTGACCCGCGCCCCTCAGCTTATCGCCGGGCTGCGCGATGAGTTTCAGCTAAGCCAGAAGAACGTCATCTTTAACGGCAAGCGCTTTGGCTGCGTCTACAGCCTGAAAGCCGATCTCAATGCGATTCCTGAGGCTTTTCAGTACCGCATGAGCACCCGCATTCGGCGGATCGATCCCACCGGGCTTACTGCAGAGCCCTTCCGGCAGATCGCCAAAGAGGTAAAAGCGCCACGTGAGCGACTGAAGCTGGCGCTGGAGTCGGGACTGGCCGTGACGGCTCTCGACGGGCTTTTCTGGCTGGGGAGCCAGCGTATGGCGGCGGATATCGCAGGGTTGAGAAAAAAGGGAATGGCAATCGCGACTGCGGAAACGGACGTTTTTGATGATTATACCGGGACGCACAGGCGCGTCCCGGTTTATCAACGCGTCGGGGATTAGTCGATGGTGCGCAGCAGTTCGTTGATGCCCACTTTACCGCGGGTTTTCGCATCCACTTTCTTCACGATAACGGCACAGTACAGGCTGTATTTACCGTCTTTTGACGGCAGGTTACCGGAAACAACCACTGAGCCCGCCGGAACGCGACCGTAGTGCACTTCGCCGGTTTCGCGATCGTAAATGCGGGTGCTCTGGCCGATGTATACGCCCATGGAGATCACGGAGCCTTCTTCCACGATCACGCCTTCAACCACTTCTGAACGCGCGCCGATGAAGCAGTTGTCTTCGATGATGGTCGGGTTAGCCTGCAGTGGCTCCAGAACGCCACCGATGCCGACGCCGCCGGACAGGTGAACGTTTTTACCGATCTGCGCGCAGGAGCCGACGGTTGCCCAGGTATCGACCATGGTGCCTTCGTCAACGTACGCACCGATGTTCACATAGGATGGCATCAGCACGGTGTTGCGTGCGATGAATGCACCCTGACGTACTGCTGCCGGTGGTACCACGCGGAAGCCTTCTTTCTGAAAACGCGCTTCGTCGTAATCCGCGAATTTCATTGGCACTTTATCGAAGTAGCGGCTTTCTGCTCCGTCGATAACCTGGTTATCGTTGATGCGGAAAGAGAGCAGCACGGCCTTCTTCAGCCATTGATGAGTGACCCACTGACCGTCGATTTTTTCTGCCACGCGCAGCGCGCCGGAATCCAGCAGGGAAATAACCTGGTTTACCGCTTCACGGGTCACGGTATCCACATTTGCCGGAGTGATCTCGGCGCGACGCTCAAAAGCGGACTCAATAACGTTCTGTAACTGCTGCATTGTTTACTCTTTCCATTTCACTAAAAAACACGTCACCCTTTATCGTTTGGATTGAGGGCTGCTGTCAACCGTTGTTGCACTTCAAGCTGCAGGTCATTATTAAGGGCACGCCGGTCTGCGGTGGCGATTATAAATAAATCTTCTACTCGCTCGCCAATGGTTGTAATTCGGGCCCCATGAAGCGAAATTCCCAGATCGGCAAAAACCTGGCCGACGCGGGCAAGCAGCCCTGGCTGGTCGAGCGCGATCAGCTCCAGGAACGATTTACGGTCGGTGTGGGTCGGCAGGAAGTTGACCTCGGTATCGACAGTAAAATGACGCAGTTTCGCCGGCTGACGGCGCGGCTGCGGTGGCTGCCAGCTGCGCTGCGTGATCGCCTGCTCCAGACCGAAGCGAATCCCTTCATGCCTGTCCGAGGACAGCGGGCTGCCGTCCGGCTCCAGCACAATAAAGGTATCCATCGCCATGCCGTCGCGGGTGGTAAAAATCTGCGCGTCGTGAACGCTCAGGTTACGCCTGTCCAGCTCGGCGCAGACGGCAGCAAACAGATAAGGCCGGTCCGGGCTCCAGATGAATATCTCCGTTCCGCCGCGCGTGGCCTGCGGGCTCAGCAGGATCATCGGTTGAGACAGATCGTGCTTCAGCAGGTGCCGCGCGTGCCAGGCAAGCTGGTTTGGGCTGTGGCGCACAAAATAGTTGGCACGGCAGCGGGCCCAAATCTGATGCAGCGCTTCTTCATCAATGTTATCCATCCGCAGCAGCGCCAGCGCCTGCAGCTGGTGATGACGCACGCGCTCGCGCATGTCCGGGGTGTTTTGCATCCCGCGTCGCAGCTGTTTTTCGGTGGCGAAGTACAGCTCGCGCAGCAGGCTTTGCTTCCAGCTGTTCCACAGGGTCTCGTTGGTGGCGCAAATATCGGCCACCGTCAGGCAGACCAGATAGCGCAGACGGTTTTCCGTTTGAACTTCTTCGGCGAACTGCTTAATAACCTCAGGGTCCTGAATATCGCGACGCTGGGCGGTGACCGACATCAGCAGGTGATGACGCACCAGCCAGGCGACCAGCTGCGTTTCGCGCGAATTGAGACCGTGCAGTTCGGCAAATTTCAGCACGTCCTGTGCGCCCAGCACCGAGTGATCGCCACCGCGGCCCTTGGCGATGTCGTGGAACAGGGCGGCAATCAGGATCAGTTCCGGATGGGTCAGGCGCGGCCACAGCTCCACGCACAGCGGGTGGCGGGAGCGCGTCTCTTCTTTGGCAAAGCTTTCCAGCTTGAGCATCACGCGGATGGTGTGTTCATCCACCGTGTAGGCGTGGAACAGATCGAACTGCATCTGCCCAACGATGTGCGACCACTGCGGCATATAGGCCCACAGCACGCTGTGGCGGTGCATCGGCAGCAGCCCGCGGCTGACGGCACCCGGATGGCGGAGCATGCTCAGGAACAGCGAGCGCGCTTCCGGGATGTAACACAAAGGCTGCGTCAGATGGCGGCGCGCGTGGCGCAGATGGCGCAGGGTGGTGGAGTAGATCCCGGTGATGGTGCTGTTGCGCACCATGGTATAGAACATCCGCAGGATCGCTTCCGGCTCGCGGATAAACAGCGTTTCGTCGCGCAGATCGATAAGCGTGCCGCGCAGCTGGAATTCATCGTCAATCGGGCGCGGCTTTTCGTCGGCAGTCAGGGCCAGAATGGCCTCGTCGAACAGCTGCAACAGCATCTGGTTCAGCTCGGTGACCCGGCGGGTGACGCGGAAGAAATCCTTCATCATCTGCTCAACCGGCTCGTTGCCTTCGCCCTGATAGTTCAGCCGCTGCGCTACGCTGAGCTGACGGTCAAACAGCAGGCGGTTATCGTAGCGGGTAACTTCCAGATGCAGGGCAAAACGGATGCGCCACAGCAGGTGCAGACACTCGTTTAGCTCGTTACGCTCGGCCTCGGTCAGGAAGCCAAAGCCGACCATCTCGTCCATCGAGGTGGCGCCAAAGTGGCGACGGGCGACCCACTGTAACGTGTGGATGTCGCGCAGGCCGCCGGGGCTGCTTTTAATATCGGGTTCAAGATTATAGCTGGTGCCGTGGTAGCGCTGGTGGCGCTGGTTTTGCTCCTCGACCTTGGCGGCGAAGAATTTCTCAGATGGCCAGAAGCCGTCGCTGAAAATATGCTTTTGCAGTTCCAGGAACAGCGCGACGTCGCCAATCAGCAGGCGGGTTTCAATCAGGTTGGTGGCGACGGTCAGGTCCGAGAGCCCCTCCAGCAGACACTCTTCCAGGGTGCGCACGCTGTGGCCCACTTCAAGCTTGACGTCCCACAGCAGAGTCAGCAGCTCGCCTATTTTCTGCGCCTGTTCTTCCGGCAGCTTTTTGCGGCTCAGGATCAGCAGGTCGATATCGGAAAGCGGATGCAGCTCCCCGCGGCCATAGCCCCCGACGGCAACCAGCGCGACGTCGCTCACCTGCCCGAAACCGTAGTCGATCCACAGACGCTGCAGGAGCTGGTCGATAAATTCGGTGCGCGCTTCGATGAGCTGCTCGGCAGAGACGCCCGCGTCGAACGCGCTGCCCAGCCAGCGGTGGAAAACATCCATATGGGCTTTTATGTGCGCGCAGGTCAGCTCGTGCGGCGGCCAGACGCCCGGGTTATCGGGCTGGTCGGGGAGGGTGGGAAGTGCTGTGTTAGCATACTGTTCGGGTAATAGATTACTCATCGTGCGCCACCCATAAGAAAAAGCTATCGCCATTAAAAAAGCCGGCATTTGCCGGCTTCTTATCACTCAATGTTCGTCAGTATCGCCGGGATGGTGTCATCCTTGCGCAACGTCATAATTTCGCAGCCGTTGTCCGTTACCACAATAGTATGCTCGTACTGGGCAGACAAGCTTCTGTCTTTGGTTTTCACCGTCCAGCCGTCTTTCATAGTGCGGATGCGGTAGTCACCGGCGTTGACCATCGGTTCGATGGTGAAGGTCATCCCTTTTTGCAGCACCACGCCGCCGTCATCGGCATCATAGTGCAGAACCTGCGGCTCTTCATGGAAGACGCGACCGATGCCGTGACCGCAGTATTCGCGCACCACGGAGAAACCTTCCGCTTCCACGAATTTCTGAATTGCGGCACCGAGAGTGCGCAGGCGGATGCCCGGCTTAACCATTTTCAGCGCCAGGTACAGGCTCTCTTGCGTCACTTTGCACAGACGCTCGCCCAGAATCGTTGGTTTACCAACGATGAACATCTTCGAGGTGTCACCGTGGTACTCGTCTTTAATGACGGTCACGTCGATGTTGACAATGTCGCCATCTTTAAGCAGTTTTTCGTCGTCCGGAATACCGTGGCAAACCACTTCATTAATAGAGATGCAGACGGATTTCGGGAAGCCGTGGTAACCGAGACAGGCGGAAACCGCGTGCTGCTCGTTAACGATATAGTCATTACAGATGCGATCCAGTTCGCCGGTGCTGACGCCCGGCTTCACGAACGGCTCGATCATTTCCAGCACTTCCGCGGCCAGACGACCGGCGACGCGCATCTTTTCAATTTCTTCAGGTGTCTTAATAGAGATAGCCATGTAATCTGTCCATCGGTGTCGATTTTTTCGACAATACTAGTCTAAGTGTCGTCAATGGTATCAGTCAGGCACGCCCCGTGCCAAATTGAGAATCATTAACAGCACACTCCGCCAACAACTGTTGGTTTCTGGTCGTGTTTTGTGGTATAAAGCGCGCCGGACTTCCGATCCATCTCAGATACACAGGCTGGACGGAAGCGACAAATCTCACTTTGTGTAACAACACACACGTATCGGCACATATTCCGGGGTGCCCTTCGGGGTCGGTAATATGGGATACGTGGAGGCATAACCCCAACTTTCAATATAGAGGTTTTAAAACATGGCAACTGTTTCCATGCGCGACATGCTCAAGGCTGGTGTTCACTTTGGTCACCAGACCCGTTACTGGAACCCGAAAATGAAGCCTTTCATCTTCGGCGCGCGTAACAAAGTTCACATCATCAACCTTGAGAAAACTGTACCAATGTTCAACGAAGCCCTGGCTGAGCTGAACAAGATCTCTTCCCGTAAAGGTAAGATTCTGTTCGTTGGTACTAAGCGCGCTGCAAGCGAAGCTGTGAAAGATGCTGCTAACAGCTGCGACCAGTTCTTCGTGAACCATCGCTGGTTGGGCGGCATGCTGACCAACTGGAAAACTGTTCGTCAGTCCATCAAGCGCCTGAAAGATCTGGAAACCCAGTCTCAGGACGGTACTTTCGACAAGCTGACTAAGAAAGAAGCGCTGATGCGCACTCGTGAACTGGACAAGCTGGAAAACAGCCTGGGCGGTATCAAAGATATGGGCGGCCTGCCAGACGCGCTGTTCGTAATCGATGCAGACCACGAGCACATCGCTATCAAAGAAGCTAACAACCTGGGTATCCCGGTATTCGCTATCGTTGATACCAACTCCGATCCGGACGGTGTTGACTTCGTTATCCCGGGTAACGACGACGCAATCCGTGCTGTTAGCCTGTACCTGAGCGCTGTAGCTGCTACCGTTCGTGAAGGCCGTTCCCAGGATCTGGCTTCTCAGGCGGAAGAAAGCTTCGTAGAAGCTGAATAATAAGGTTTTACCCCTTATTAGTACCGTGTATGAATAGGGGCCCATTATCGGCCCCTTTTTTCAATTTACACTGTTTGGCCTCCGGCCGGGCAGTTCACATCTCCCGAGGATTTAAGAATGGCTGAAATTACCGCATCCCTGGTAAAAGAGCTGCGCGAGCGTACTGGCGCAGGCATGATGGATTGCAAAAAAGCGCTGACTGAAGCGAACGGCGACATCGAGCTGGCAATCGAAAACATGCGTAAATCCGGTGCGATCAAAGCAGCTAAGAAAGCAGGCAACGTTGCTGCTGACGGCGTGATCATCACTAAAATCGACGGCACCTACGGCATCATTCTGGAAGTTAACTGCCAGACTGACTTCGTTGCTAAAGATGGCGGTTTCCAGGCATTTGCGAACAAAGTTCTGGACGCAGCTGTTGCTGGCAAAATCACTGACGTTGAAGTTCTGAAAGCACAGTTCGAAGAAGAACGTGTTGCGCTGGTTGCTAAAATCGGTGAGAACATCAACATCCGTCGCGTATCTTCCCTGGAAGGCGAAGTACTGGGTTCTTACCAGCACGGCGCACGTATCGGTGTTCTGGTTGCGGCTAAAGGCGCTGACGAAGAGCTGGTTAAACAGCTGGCAATGCACATCGCTGCAAGCAAACCAGAATTCGTTAAGCCAGAAGACGTGTCTGCTGAAGTGGTAGAAAAAGAGTACCAGGTTCAGCTGGACATCGCGATGCAGTCTGGCAAGCCAAAAGAAATCGCAGAGAAAATGGTTGAAGGCCGCATGAAGAAATTCACCGGCGAAGTTTCTCTGACTGGCCAGCCTTTCGTTATGGATCCAAGCAAGTCTGTTGCTCAGCTGCTGAAAGAGCACAACGCTGACGTAACTGGCTTCATCCGCTTCGAAGTGGGCGAAGGCATCGAGAAAGTTGAGACTGACTTCGCAGCAGAAGTTGCTGCAATGTCCAAGCAGTCTTAATGATTGAAAAGGAGCCGCCTGAGGGCGGCTTCTTTTTGTCACCCGTCACAGGAAATCAGACAGGCTCCAGTATCGCCGTGCTGATTTGCGGCATATTATGTCGCCAGAATTAACTCCCATCTTAATCGTTGACAGTCTCAGGAAAGAAACATGGCTACCAATGCAAAACCCGTGTACAAACGCATTCTGCTTAAGCTAAGTGGCGAAGCGCTGCAGGGATCGGAAGGCTTCGGTATTGACGCAAGCATCCTTGATCGCATGGCACAGGAAATCAAAGAACTGGTCGAACTGGGTATCCAGGTTGGCGTGGTCATTGGCGGTGGCAACCTTTTCCGTGGTGCTGGTCTGGCGAAAGCGGGGATGAACCGCGTTGTGGGCGACCACATGGGTATGCTGGCAACCGTGATGAATGGCCTGGCAATGCGTGATGCGCTCCATCGCGCCTACGTGAATGCCCGCCTGATGTCCGCGATTCCCCTGAATGGCGTATGCGATAATTACAGCTGGGCAGAGGCCATCAGCCTGCTGCGCAACAACCGCGTGGTGATCCTCTCCGCCGGTACGGGTAACCCGTTCTTTACCACCGATTCCGCTGCCTGCCTGCGCGGTATCGAAATTGAAGCCGACGTGGTGCTGAAAGCGACCAAAGTAGACGGCGTGTTTACTGCCGACCCGGCAAAAGATCCTTCTGCGACCATGTACGATCAGCTGAGTTACAGCGAAGTGCTGGATAAAGAGCTGAAAGTGATGGATCTTGCCGCCTTCACGCTGGCTCGCGACCACAAACTGCCGATCCGAGTCTTCAACATGAACAAGCCTGGCGCACTGCGTCGCGTGGTCATGGGCGAAAAAGAAGGCACTTTGATCACGGAATAATTTCCGTCGACGATAAATACAGGTAAGATTCCGCTTTACTTTGTAGTGGTATCTTACCTGGACGCGCCTTTGGCGTTGTCATGAATTAAACGCGACTATACTTAGCACACCTGTAGCGCTGTGCTGGCGGATAGTCTGCCTGAGACAAGTTTTCAAGGATTCGTAACGTGATTAACGACATCAGAAAAGATGCTGAAGTACGCATGGACAAATGCGTAGAAGCGTTCAAAAACCAAATCAGCAAAATCCGTACTGGCCGTGCTTCCCCAAGCCTGCTGGATGGCATCATCGTAGAATACTACGGTACGCCAACCCCTCTGCGTCAGCTCGCGAGCGTGACGGTTGAAGATACCCGTACGCTGAAAATCAACGTCTTCGATCGCTCTATGAGCCCGGCCGTTGAGAAAGCGATCATGGCTTCTGACCTGGGGCTGAATCCAAGCTCAGCGGGTGCTGACATCCGCGTTCCGCTGCCTCCGCTGACGGAAGAGCGTCGTAAAGATCTCATCAAAGTGGTTCGCGGTGAAGCTGAGCAGGGTCGTGTTTCCGTGCGTAACGTGCGTCGCGATGCGAACGATAAAGTGAAAGCACTGCTGAAAGAAAAAGAGATCAGCGAAGATGACGATCGTCGTTCTCAGGACGACATTCAGAAAATGACCGACGCTGCCATCAAGAAAATTGATGCGGCGCTGGCAGAAAAAGAAGCGGAACTGATGCAGTTCTGATTTCTGTCGTACACTGATAAACGCCGTTCAGAGGGACTTCGGGTCTTGCTGGCGGCGTTTTGCTTTTATCTGGTCTAACTTTTTTCGGGCATCTCATGAAGCATTTAACACTCCTCGGCTCAACCGGTTCCATTGGTTGCAGTACTCTCGACGTCGTCCGCCATAATCCTGAACTTTACACCGTGACAGCGCTGGTGGCCGGTAAGAATGTGCAGCGTATGGTCGAGCAGTGCCTGGAGTTTATGCCCCGCTATGCGGTGATGGATGACGAAGAGGGCGCGCGCCTGCTAAAAGCCCAACTGCGTGAGAAGGGCAGCCGAACCGAGGTGCTGAGTGGCCAGCAGGCGGCCTGCGAGATGGCGGCGCTGGATGAGGTTGACCAGGTTATGGCGGCCATTGTCGGCGCAGCCGGGCTGCTGCCGACACTTGCTGCGATCGATGCCGGTAAAGATGTTTTGCTCGCCAATAAAGAGTCGCTGGTGACCTGCGGACGTCTGTTCATGGACGCGGTAAAACAGCGCGGGGCGCGTCTTTTACCGGTCGACAGCGAGCACAACGCCATTTTTCAGAGTTTACCGCAACCTTTTCAACAGAACCTGGGGTACGCTGACCTGGAGCAGAATGGCGTTGTGTCGATTCTGCTTACCGGGTCTGGTGGCCCGTTCCGTGAAACGCCACTGTCTGAACTGTGCGCAATGACGCCGGATCAGGCGTGCCGTCATCCGAACTGGTCAATGGGGCGTAAAATCTCCGTGGATTCTGCCACCATGATGAACAAAGGTCTGGAATACATTGAAGCGCGCTGGCTGTTTAATGCGTCGGCGAAACAGATGGAAGTACTGATCCACCCGCAGTCGGTGATTCACTCGATGGTGCGCTATCAGGATGGCAGCGTGCTGGCACAGCTCGGCGAGCCGGATATGCGTACGCCTATTGCCCATTCAATGGCATGGCCGAACCGGGTGAAATCCGGCGTGAAGCCGCTTGATTTCTGTAAGCTCAGTTCTCTGACGTTCAGTGAACCAGACTACGATCGTTATCCTTGTCTGAAGCTTGCAATGAACGCCTTTGACCAGGGGCAGGCGGCGACGACGGCACTGAATGCAGCCAATGAAATTACCGTTGACGCATTTCTGAATCAGCAGATCCGTTTTACCGATATCGCGACCTTAAATTTATCGGTACTGGAAATGATGGATTTGCGCGAGCCACAAAGCGTGGAAGAGGTGCTGGCGGTGGATACAGCTGCTCGTGATATTGCGCGTAAACAGGTGACACGTCTCGCAAGCTGGTGATAAAGCAAGCACTAGTGGTCGTGCTATTTGTTAGCGTTGGGCTTCAGTGATATAGTCTGCGCCACCTGATCGCAGGAATTTGACTTTATGTGGTCAGGTAAGCCGTGGTTTGACACGGCTTTTTTATGTACAGGCTTAAGTATTCCTGAGTACCGTTAAATCCTTTCAGGGACAAAAAACGCGTTATGTTGTCTGCGAATCAACCAATAAGCGAAAACTTGCCAGCTCATGGCTGCCGTCATGTAGCAATCATTATGGATGGCAACGGGCGCTGGGCGAAAAGACAAGGGAAAATACGAGCCTTTGGGCATAAAGCGGGAGCGAAATCTGTTCGCCGCGCCGTCTCTTTTGCCGCCAATAACGGCATTGATGCGTTAACGCTCTATGCTTTTAGCAGTGAAAACTGGAATCGACCTCCGCAGGAAGTGACTGCGTTGATGGAATTGTTCGTGTGGGCGCTAGACAGCGAAGTAAAAAGCCTGCACCGCCACAACGTTCGCCTGCGCATCATTGGCGATACCAGTCGTTTTAACTCACGTTTGCAGGAGCGGATTCGTAAAGCAGAAGCGCTGACGGAAAATAATACCGGTCTGACGCTCAACGTTGCGGCGAATTACGGTGGACGTTGGGATATTATCCAGGGCGTTCGGCATCTGGCCGAACAGGTTCAGGAAGGGCTGTTGAGACCCGACCAGATTGATGAAGAGGCGCTGAGCAAGCAAATCTGCATGAATGAACTGGCACCTGTGGATTTGGTAATTAGGACAGGGGGGAACATCGCATAAGTAACTTTCTGATATGGCAAATTGCCTATGCTGAACTTTACTTTACAGATGTTCTCTGGCCCGATTTTGATGAACAAGACTTTGAAGGTGCGCTGCATGCCTTTGCCAATCGAGAGCGTCGTTTCGGCGGCACCGAGCCAGGTGGCGACAAAGCCTGATGGGGGTAGCTTTTGCTGAAGTATCGCCTGATTTCCGCTTTTGTTTTAATACCCATTGTCATTGCGGCGCTGTTTTTACTGCCCCCGGTGGGATTCGCCATTGTCACGCTGGTAGTGTGCATGCTTGCCGCATGGGAATGGGGACAGTTTAGCGGCTTTACCTCGCGCAGCCAGCGAGTATGGCTTGCGGTACTCTGTGGCTTTATCCTGGCCATAATGCTGTTTACGTTGCCTGAATATCACCATGATATTCATCAACCGCTGGTTGCCGGCTCCTTGTGGATGTCGTTGGCCTGGTGGGTTGTTGCGCTGTTACTGGTGCTTTTTTATCCAGGTTCGGCCGCAATCTGGCGTCATTCAAAAGTGCTGCGACTGATTTTTGGTTTACTCACTATTGTTCCGTTTTTCTGGGGCATGGTTGCGCTGCGCGCCTGGCACTATGACGAAAATCACTACAGCGGTGCGATCTGGCTGCTTTATGTGATGATTCTCGTCTGGGGGGCTGACTCCGGGGCCTATATGTTTGGTAAACTGTTTGGCAAACATAAGCTGGCACCAAAAGTTTCGCCGGGAAAAACCTGGCAAGGCTTCATCGGCGGCTTGTTTACGGCAGCGATCATCTCCTGGGGCTATGGCGTCTGGGCAGATCTGGCCGTGGCACCATCAATACTGCTGGTGTGCTCGATTTTTGCTGCACTTGCCTCAGTGCTCGGTGATTTAACCGAAAGTATGTTTAAGCGTGAAGCAGGGATTAAGGACAGCGGACATCTTATTCCAGGGCATGGCGGTATACTGGATCGCATTGACAGCCTGACAGCGGCTGTTCCAGTATTTGCTTGCCTGCTTTTACTGGTATTCGGGACGATTTAACGGAAGGTTTTATGCTGAGCATTCTCTGGAATCTGGCGGCGTTCATTGTTGCACTGGGTGTACTGATTACCGTGCATGAATTTGGCCATTTCTGGGTTGCTCGCCGTTGTGGTGTGCGGGTAGAGCGATTCTCCATTGGTTTTGGCAAATCACTCTGGACGCGCACCGACCGTCACGGCACGGAATTTGTCATCGCCCTTATCCCGCTTGGCGGCTACGTCAAAATGCTCGACGAACGTGTTGAGCCTGTCGCTCCCGAACTGCGACACAGTGCGTTTAACAACAAAACCGTTGGACAACGCGCCGCCATCATCGCTGCCGGACCGGTAGCCAACTTCATCTTTGCGATTTTCGCTTACTGGCTGGTGTTTATCATCGGCGTCCCTGGCGTGCGTCCGGTAGTGGGGGATATTGCCCCTGACTCCATCGCGGCGAGTGCGCAAATTACCTCCGGGATGGAACTTAAAGCGATTGATGGCATCGAAACCCCTGATTGGGATGCCGTGCGACTGCAGCTGGTAGCCAAAATTGGCGATCCGCAGACAACTATCAGCGTATCGCCGTTTGGGTCAGACGCGCGTCAGGACAAAGTACTGGATTTACGCCACTGGCGTTTCGAGCCAGACAAAGAGGATCCCGTCGCTGCGCTGGGCATTCGTCCCCGCGGCGCGCAGATTGAGCCGGTATTAGCCGAAGTACAGGCAAATTCGGCGGCGAGCAAAGCGGGTTTGCAAGCTGGCGACAGGATCGTTAAAGTCGATGGTCAACCATTAACAGAGTGGATGACCTTTGTTACTCTGGTGCGCGATAATCCGGGGACGTCCCTCGCGCTGGAAGTTGAAAGGCAAGGCAGTCCGCTTTCGCTGACGCTGATCCCGGATACGAAGTCGGTCGGCAAAAAGGCAGAAGGGTTTGCAGGCGTTGTGCCAAAAGTGATCCCGCTGCCAGATGAGTACAAGACAATACGCCAGTATGGGCCGTTCAGCGCCATTCTTGAAGCCACGGATAAAACATGGCAACTGATGAAGCTGACGGTCAACATGTTGGGGAAATTGATAACCGGTGATGTGAAACTGAACAACCTCAGTGGGCCAATCTCGATTGCTCAGGGGGCTGGGATGTCAGCGGAGTTCGGGGTGATTTACTATCTCATGTTCCTCGCGCTTATTAGCGTGAACCTTGGGATTATCAACCTGTTCCCGCTTCCCGTTTTAGACGGGGGTCATCTGCTGTTTTTAGCGATTGAAAAGCTAAAAGGCGGGCCGGTATCCGAGCGAGTTCAAGACTTTAGTTATCGCATTGGCTCGATTTTGCTGGTGCTGTTAATGGGGCTTGCACTTTTCAATGATTTCTCTCGGTTGTAAGAGAGTTAGTTAGGAAGAACGCATAATAACGATGGCGATGAAAAAGTTGCTCATAGCGTCGCTGCTGTTTAGCAGCGCCACCGTATACGGTGCTGACGGGTTCGTAGTGAAAGATATTCATTTCGAAGGCCTTCAGCGTGTCGCCGTTGGTGCGGCCCTCCTCAGTATGCCTGTGCGCCCCGGCGATACGGTTAATGATGAAGATATCAGTAACACCATCCGTGCTCTGTTTGCCACCGGCAACTTCGAGGACGTCCGCGTCCTGCGCGATGGTGATACGCTGCTGGTACAGGTAAAAGAACGTCCAACGATCGCCAGTATCACTTTCTCCGGCAACAAGTCGGTGAAAGATGACATGCTCAAGCAAAACCTTGAAGCATCGGGTGTTCGTGTGGGTGAATCTCTGGACCGCACAACCCTTTCAGACATTGAAAAAGGTCTGGAAGACTTCTACTACAGCGTCGGTAAATACAGCGCCAGCGTGAAAGCGGTTGTCACTCCGCTCCCGCGTAACCGTGTTGACCTGAAGCTGGTCTTCCAGGAAGGTGTTTCTGCGAAGATCCAGCAGATCAACATCGTGGGTAACCACGCGTTCAGCACAGACGAACTGATCTCGACCTTCCAGCTGCGCGATGAAGTGCCGTGGTGGAACGTGGTTGGCGATCGTAAATACCAGAAACAGAAGCTGGCGGGCGACCTTGAAACCCTGCGCAGCTACTATCTGGATCGCGGTTATGCCCGCTTCAACATCGACTCGACTCAGGTCAGTCTGACTCCGGACAAGAAAGGTATCTACATTACGGTTAACATTACTGAAGGCGATCAGTACAAGCTTTCTGGTGTTGAAGTGAGTGGTAACCTGGCGGGGCATTCTGCTGAGATCGAATCGCTGACCAAAATTCAGCCGGGCGATCTGTACAGCGGATCCAAAGTCACCAAAATGGAAGACAGCATTAAGAAGCTGCTCGGCCGCTATGGTTATGCCTATCCGCGCGTACAAACTCAGCCGGAAATCAACGATGCGGATAAAACCGTTAAGCTGCACGTTAACGTTGATGCGGGTAACCGTTTCTACGTGCGTAAGATCCGCTTCGTCGGTAATGACACCTCTAAAGACTCCGTTCTGCGTCGTGAAATGCGTCAGATGGAAGGGGCGTGGCTGGGCAGCGACCTGGTCGACCAGGGTAAAGAGCGTCTGAACCGTCTGGGCTATTTTGAAACCGTAGATACTGAAACTCAGCGTGTACCGGGCAGCCCGGATCAGGTTGATGTCGTTTATAAAGTGAAAGAGCGTAACACCGGTAGCTTTAACTTCGGCGTGGGCTACGGCACGGAAAGCGGCGTGAGTTTCCAGGTAGGCGTCCAGCAGGATAACTGGCTGGGTACGGGTTACTCTGTTGGTATTAACGGTACCAAAAACGACTACCAGACCTACTCTGAGTTCTCCGTTACCAACCCATACTTCACCGTTGACGGTGTGAGCCTGGGCGGTCGTATCTTCTATAACGACTTTAAAGCGGATGATGCAGATCTGTCTTCCTACACCAACAAAAGTTACGGTGTGGACGGAACGCTTGGCTTCCCGGTTAACGAATACAACACCCTGCGAGCGGGCTTAGGTTACGTGCATAACGACCTGTCCAACATGCAGCCGCAGGTGGCGATGTGGCGTTATCTGGATTCCATCGGCCAGTCGGCGAGTACCTCCAGCGATGACAACGGTTTTGCTGCAGATGACTTCACCTTCAACTATGGCTGGACCTACAACCGTCTTGACCGCGGTTTCTTCCCAACGGAAGGCTCTCGCGTTAACCTGAACGGTAAGGTGACCATTCCTGGTTCCGATAACGAGTTCTACAAGGTGACGCTGGATACCGCGTCCTACTTCCCGATTGATGACGATCACAAGTGGGTGGTGCTGGGTCGTACCCGTTGGGGCTATGGTGACGGTATCGGCAGTAAAGAGTTGCCGTTCTATGAGAACTTCTACGCGGGTGGTTCAAGCACCGTGCGTGGCTTCCAGTCTAACAACATTGGTCCGAAAGCGGTTTATTACGGCGGTAATGATGAAGATAACTGCGCAAGCCGTGATCCAAAACAAGTATGTAGCTCTGATGATGCGGTAGGCGGTAACGCCATGGCCGTGGCCAGCCTGGAGTTCATCACCCCAACGCCATTTATCAGTGATAAATACGCGAACTCCGTACGTACGTCCTTCTTCTGGGATGCGGGTACGGTGTGGGATACCAACTGGGAGAATACTGCCCAGATGCGCGCGGCTGGCGTTCCAGACTATAGCGATCCGGGCAATATTCGCATGTCTGCCGGTATCGCATTACAATGGATGTCACCGCTGGGGCCGTTGGTCTTCTCCTACGCCCAGCCGTTTAAGAAATACGATGGAGACAAAGCGGAGCAATTCCAGTTTAACATTGGTAAAACCTGGTAATAATCCGCTGCAATGGAATGCGTTGGCAGTGTAGCGCTGACAACCGGCGATCGGTAAAACGGTCGCCTTGCCACGCAAAGAACGGTACCTTCTGGTGCCAATGGGATGGTAAGGAGTTAATTGTGAAAAAGTGGTTATTAGCTGCAGGTCTCGGTTTAGCGATGGCAACTTCTGCTCAGGCAGCAGACAAAATCGCAATCGTCAACATGGGTAATTTGTTCCAGCAAGTCGCTCAGAAAACAGGTGTTTCTGCGACTCTGGAAAACGAATTCAAAGGCCGTGCGAGCGAACTGCAGCGTATGGAAGGCGATCTTCAGTCCAAAATGCAGCGTCTGCAGCGTGATGGTTCTACCATGAAAGCAAGCGATCGCAGCAAACTGGAAAAAGACGTTATGGCTCAGCGCCAGACCTTCTCCCAGAAAGCGCAGGCTTTCGAGCAGGATCGTCAGCGTCGTTCTAACGAAGAGCGTGGCAAGCTGGTGACTCGCATTCAGACTGCTGTTAAAGCAGTTGCTGCCGATCAGAGCATCGATCTGGTTGTTGATGCGAACGCCGTTGCTTTCAACAGCAGCGATGTTAAAGACATCACCGCTGATGTTCTGAAACAGGTTAAATAAGTAATGCCTTCAATTCGACTGGCTGATTTAGCTCAGCAGTTGGATGCAGAATTACACGGTGATGGCGATATCGTCATCACCGCTGTTGCGTCCATGCAATCTGCTAAAGCTGGCACGATTACCTTCATGGTAAGCCCTAAGTACCGTGAACAACTGGCTCAATGCCAGGCGTCAGCTGTTGTTCTGACGCAGGACGATCTTCCTTTTGCCACTGGAAGCGCGCTGGTAGTGAAAAATCCCTACCTGACGTATGCACGCATGGCTCAAATTCTTGATACCACGCCGCAGCCGGCGCAGAACATTGCTGCCAGTGCAGCGATTGATCCGACGGCTAAGCTGGGTAACAACGTGGCCGTTGGCGCGAATGCGGTTATTGAATCTGGCGTTGAGCTGGGCGATAACGTCGTCATTGGCCCCGGATGCTTCGTTGGGAAAAATACGAAAATCGGCGCTGGCACCCGTTTATGGGCCAATGTGTCCGTTTATCATGAAGTTGAAATCGGCGAAAATTGCCTCGTCCAGTCCAGTACCGTGATTGGTTCTGATGGCTTTGGTTACGCGAACGATCGCGGTAACTGGGTTAAAATCCCGCAGCTTGGTCGCGTTATTATTGGCGATCGCGTGGAGATCGGGGCCTGTACCACGATCGATCGTGGTGCACTCGACGACACGATCATTGGCAATGGTGTTATCATCGATAACCAGTGCCAGATTGCGCATAACGTTGTGATTGGCGACAATACCGCGGTTGCGGGGGGCGTCATCATGGCGGGCAGCCTGAAAATTGGTCGTTACTGCATGATTGGCGGCGCGAGCGTGATTAATGGCCATATGGAAATATGCGACAAGGTGACGGTGACGGGTATGGGTATGGTAATGCGTCCTATCACTGAACCTGGCGTCTATTCCTCCGGTATTCCGCTGCAACCCAACAAGGTATGGCGTAAAACAGCAGCTCTGGTGATGAACATTGATGATATGAGCAAGCGACTCAAGTCTCTTGAGCGTAAGATCGATCAACAAGACTAAACGTCACCCGTTTAACGCTATCTTTCCCGGCCTGTCGGCTTTCTAATAAACCGGCAGGCCGTGTTATTATTGTTATCAGTACATTTTGACAGGAAGAGTATTTTGACTACTGACACTCATACTCTGCATATTGAAGAGATTTTAGAACTTCTGCCGCACCGCTACCCGTTTTTGCTGGTAGACCGTGTGCTGGATTTTGAAGAAGGTCGTTTTCTGCGCGCAGTGAAAAATGTTTCCGTGAACGAGCCGTTCTTCCAGGGACACTTCCCGGGTAAGCCTATCTTCCCGGGTGTGTTGATTCTGGAAGCGATGGCTCAGGCTACCGGTATTCTGGCGTTTAAAAGCGTCGGTAAGCTGGAGCCGGGTGAACTGTATTACTTCGCAGGTATTGATGAAGCGCGCTTTAAGCGCCCTGTCGTACCTGGTGATCAGATGATCATGGAAGTCACTTTTGAAAAAACGCGTCGTGGCCTGACTCGCTTCAAAGGCGTAGCGCTGGTTGACGGCAAAGTTGTTTGCGAAGCGACGATGATGTGTGCTCGTAGCCGGGAGTCCTGATACGTGATTGATAAATCCGCCTTTATTCATCCTACCGCTATTGTGGAAACCGGTGCCATTATTGGCGCAAACGTCCACATTGGCCCGTTCTGTATTGTTGGACCCCATGTCGAAATTGGTGAGGGTACAGTACTGAAATCTCACGTTGTCGTGAATGGTCACACGACCATTGGCTGCAATAACGAGATCTATCAGTTCGCTTCCATCGGCGAAGTTAACCAGGATCTGAAATATGCTGGTGAGTCGACCCGTCTGGAAATTGGCGATCGTAACCGTATTCGCGAAAGCGTCACCATTCATCGTGGAACAGTGCAGGGTGGTGGGTTGACGAAGGTGGGCAGCGACAACCTGTTCATGGTAAATGCGCACATTGCGCACGACTGTGCCGTGGGCGATCGCTGTATTCTTGCCAACAACGCAACGCTGGCAGGACACGTATCGGTTGATGACTTCGCAATTATTGGCGGCATGACCGCAGTCCATCAGTTCTGCATCATTGGTGCACACGTGATGGTCGGCGGATGCTCCGGTGTGGCGCAGGACGTCCCGCCGTATGTGATTGCGCAGGGCAACCATGCCACGCCGTTTGGCGTGAACATCGAAGGCCTCAAGCGTCGTGGCTTTAGCCGCGAAGCGATTACTGCGATCCGCAACGCGTACAAGCTGCTGTACCGTAGCGGTAAAACGCTGGAAGAGGCGAAGCCGGAAATTGCCGAGCTGGCGAATAAGCATCCTGAAGTGAACGCGTTCATGGAATTCTTTGACCGTTCCACGAGGGGTCTGATTCGTTAATGGTCGACAGTCGTCCGCTTACGATAGCCCTGGTCGCCGGAGAAACCTCCGGCGATATTCTTGGTGCAGGTCTCATCCGGGCGCTTAAGGCGCGCGTACCCAATGCTCGCTTTGTTGGCGTGGCAGGCCCGCTGATGCAGGCCGAAGGCTGTGAAGCCTGGTATGAAATGGAAGAGCTGGCCGTGATGGGCATCGTCGAGGTGCTGGGGCGCCTGCGACGCCTGCTGCATATTCGTGCCGATCTCACCCGCCGCTTTACCGAACTCAAACCCGATGTGTTTGTCGGTATTGATGCACCTGATTTCAACATTACCCTCGAAGGTAATCTGAAAAAGCAGGGCATCAAAACCATTCACTATGTCAGTCCGTCCGTCTGGGCGTGGCGACAGAAACGCGTTTTCAAAATCGGACGGTCCACCAACCTGGTGCTGGCTTTCCTGCCTTTCGAAAAAGCGTTTTATGACAGATTTAATGTTCCGTGCCGTTTTATCGGTCATACCATGGCGGATGCGATGCCGCTGGACCCGGATAAAAACGCGGCGCGCGACGCGCTGGGCATCCCGCATGATGTGCACTGTCTGGCGCTGCTGCCGGGCAGCCGTGGCGCAGAGGTCGAGATGCTGAGCGCTGATTTCCTGAAGACCGCGCAGATTCTTCGCCAGACCTGGCCCGATCTTGAAGTGGTCGTGCCGCTGGTGAATGCCAAACGCCGCGAGCAGTTTGAGCGTATCAAAGCCGACGTTGCCCCGGATCTTCACGTTCGTCTTCTCGACGGGAAAGGGCGGGAAGCCATGTATGCAAGCGATGCCGCACTGCTGGCTTCCGGCACGGCAGCGCTGGAGTGTATGCTGGCGAAGTGCCCGATGGTGGTCGGTTATCGCATGAAGCCGTTTACCTTCTGGCTGGCAAAACGTCTGGTGAAAACGGATTATGTCTCCCTGCCAAACCTGCTTGCCGGGCGCGAGCTGGTTAAAGAGCTATTGCAGGATGAGTGCCAGCCGCAGGCGCTTGCGGATGCCCTGCTGCCGCTGCTGGCCAACGGCAAGACCAGCCACCAGATGCACGATACTTTCCGTGAACTGCATCAGCAGATCCGCTGTAATGCTGATGAGCAGGCGGCTGATGCAGTGCTGGAGTTAGCAAAATGATGGAATTTATTTATCCCCACACGCACCTCGTTGCCGGAGTGGATGAAGTCGGGCGCGGCCCGTTGGTCGGTGCCGTGGTGACCGCGGCGGTGATCCTCGATCCAACGCGCCCGATTATGGGTCTGAACGACTCAAAAAAACTCAGTGAGAAGCGCCGTCTGGCGCTGTTCGATGAAATTAAAGAGAAGGCGCTGGCGTGGAGCGTAGGGCGCGCAGAGCCGAATGAAATCGACGATCTGAATATTCTGCACGCCACGATGCTGGCAATGCAGCGAGCCGTTGCTGGCCTGAAGGTTGTGCCTGAATATGTGCTGATCGACGGTAACCGTTGCCCTGCGCTGCCGATGCCTTCGATGGCCGTCGTTAAAGGCGATAGCCGCGTCGCAGAAATCAGCGCGGCGTCAATCATTGCCAAAGTGACGCGCGACGCCGAAATGGCCGCGCTGGACCTCACTTATCCCGCGTATGGTTTCGCCCAGCATAAGGGATATCCAACGGCTTTCCATCTGGAAAAGCTGGCTGAACATGGCGCAACTGAACATCATCGGCGCAGCTTTGGCCCGGTGAAGCGCGCGCTGGGACTGGTGTCCTGAATCAAGACGCAAGCAATTAAGTAACGCGGGATCTGAAGATGGCTGAACCACGTTTCGTACACCTGCGGGTGCATAGCGACTACTCCATGATCGATGGGCTGGCAAAGACCGGGCCGCTGGTAAAAAAGGCGGCCTCGCTTGGCATGCCTGCGCTGGCGATCACCGATTTTACCAACCTGTGCGGCCTGGTGAAGTTCTACGGGACGGCGCATGGCGCGGGGATGAAGCCTATCGTCGGTGCGGATTTCCATGTGCAGAGCGATCTCATCGGCGATGAACTGACGCAAATCTCCGTGTTGGCGATGAACAATACGGGTTACCAAAACCTCACTCTGCTTATCTCAAAAGCCTATCAGCGCGGTTATGGGGCTCTGGGTCCGTGGATTGACAGGGAATGGTTGGCTGAGCTGAACGATGGGCTGCTGCTGATCTCCGGCGGCCGCATGGGCGATGTCGGTAAATCACTGCTGCGCGGTAACAGCGCGCTGGTGGATCAGTGCGTCTCGTTCTATGAAGAGTACTTCCCGAATCGTTACTATCTGGAGCTGATTCGCACCGGCCGCCAGGATGAAGAGAACTATCTGCACGCTGCTGTCGCGCTGGCAGAAGAGCGCGGCTTGCCCGTGGTGGCAACGAATGACGTGCGTTTCCTGGAGTCCGGCGATTTTGACGCGCATGAAATTCGCGTCGCTATCCACGATGGCTTCACCCTCGACGATCCAAAGCGTCCGCGAAACTACTCATCGCAGCAGTATATGCGCAGCGAAGAGGAGATGTGCGAGCTCTTCTCCGACATTCCGGAAGCGCTGGAAAACAGCGTAGAGATTGCCAAGCGCTGTAACGTGACCGTGCGCCTCGGCGAATACTTCCTGCCGCAGTTCCCGACCGGGGACATGACCACGGAAGATTTCCTGGTCATGAAATCGAAAGAAGGTCTGGAAGAGCGTCTCGAATTCCTGTTCCCGGATGAAGAAGAGCGTAAAAAACGTCGTCCGGAGTATGACGAACGCCTGGATATTGAACTCCAGGTGATTAACCAGATGGGCTTCCCGGGCTACTTCCTGATCGTAATGGAGTTTATCCAGTGGTCGAAGGATAACGGCGTGCCGGTAGGTCCGGGCCGTGGCTCGGGTGCGGGCTCACTGGTGGCGTATGCGCTGAAAATTACCGACCTCGATCCGCTGGAATTTGATCTGCTGTTCGAACGTTTCCTTAACCCGGAACGTGTCTCCATGCCCGACTTCGACGTCGACTTCTGCATGGAAAAACGCGACCAGGTGATTGAGCACGTGGCCGATATGTACGGTCGTGATGCGGTTTCGCAGATCATTACCTTCGGTACCATGGCGGCGAAAGCGGTTATCCGCGACGTGGGCCGCGTGCTGGGTCATCCGTACGGTTTTGTCGATCGTATTTCAAAGCTGGTGCCGCCCGATCCGGGCATGACGCTGGCAAAAGCCTTTGAAGCTGAACCTCAACTGCCGGAAATCTACGAAGCTGATGAAGAGGTAAAAGCGCTGATCGACATGGCGCGTAAGCTTGAAGGCGTGACGCGTAACGCCGGTAAGCATGCGGGGGGCGTGGTTATCGCCCCGACCAAAATCACCGACTTTGCGCCGCTCTACTGCGACGAAGCGGGCCAGCACCCGGTCACCCAGTTCGATAAAAACGACGTGGAATACGCCGGGCTGGTGAAGTTCGACTTCCTCGGCCTGCGTACGTTGACCATCATCAACTGGGCGCTGGAGATGATCAACGCCCGCCGCGAGAAGAACGGCGAGCCGCCGCTGGATATCGCGGCCATCCCGCTGGATGACAAGAAAAGTTTCGACATGCTGCAGCGCTCGGAGACGACAGCCGTCTTCCAGCTTGAATCCCGCGGCATGAAAGATCTGATTAAACGCCTGCAGCCCGACTGCTTCGAAGATATGATCGCGCTGGTGGCCCTGTTCCGTCCGGGCCCGCTGCAGTCAGGGATGGTGGATAACTTTATCGACCGTAAACACGGGCGCGAAGAGATTTCCTACCCGGACGTGCAGTGGCAGCATGAAAGCTTGAAGCCTGTGCTGGAGCCGACCTACGGCATCATCCTGTATCAGGAACAGGTCATGCAGATCGCCCAGGTACTTTCCGGCTATACCCTTGGCGGCGCGGACATGCTGCGTCGTGCGATGGGTAAGAAAAAGCCGGAAGAGATGGCCAAGCAGCGCTCCATCTTTGAAGATGGGGCGAAGAAAAACGGCGTCGATGGCGAACTGGCGATGAAAATCTTCGACCTGGTGGAGAAATTCGCCGGGTACGGATTTAACAAATCTCACTCCGCCGCCTATGCTTTGGTTTCGTATCAAACGCTGTGGCTCAAGGCCCACTATCCCGCTGAGTTTATGGCGGCGGTAATGACCGCCGATATGGACAACACCGAGAAGGTGGTTGGCCTGGTGGACGAGTGCTGGCGCATGGGGCTGAAGATCCTGCCGCCGGATATTAACTCGGGTCTGTACCATTTCCACGTTAACGATGACGGGGAGATCGTCTACGGGATCGGCGCGATCAAAGGCGTGGGTGAGGGGCCGATCGAGGCGATCATCGAAGCGCGTAATAACGGCGGCTACTTCCGTGAGCTGTTCGATCTGTGCGCCCGTACCGATACCAAAAAACTGAACCGCCGCGTGCTGGAAAAACTGATCATGTCCGGTGCGTTTGACAGGCTGGGGCCGCACCGCGCCGCGCTGATGAACTCGCTCGGCGATGCGTTGAAGGCGGCCGATCAGCATGCAAAAGCGGAAGCTATTGGCCAGGCGGATATGTTCGGCGTGCTGGCGGAAGAGCCAGAGCAGATCGAGCAGTCCTATTCCAACTGCCAGCCGTGGCCAGAACAGGTGGTGCTGGATGGAGAGCGGGAAACGTTAGGTCTGTACCTGACGGGGCACCCGATCAACCAGTATCTTAAAGAAATTGAGCGCTATGTCGGCGGCCACAGGCTTAAAGACATGCATCCGACAGAACGTGGTAAAATCACCACGGCTGCGGGGCTCGTGATTGCTGCAAGGGTAATGGTCACCAAGCGCGGCAATCGTATCGGCATCTGTACCCTGGATGACCGTTCCGGGCGTCTGGAGGTGATGTTGTTCACCGACGCGCTGGATAAATACCAGCAATTGCTGGAAAAAGACCGCATACTTATCGTCAGCGGACAGGTCAGCTTTGATGACTTCAGCGGGGGGCTTAAAATGACCGCCCGCGAAGTGATGGACATTGACGAAGCCCGGGAAAAATATGCTCGCGGGCTTGCTATCTCGCTGACGGACAGGCAAATTGATGACCAGCTTTTAAACCGACTCCGTCAGTCTCTGGAACCCCACCGCTCGGGGACCATTCCAGTACATCTCTACTATCAGAGGGCGGATGCACGTGCGCGGTTGCGCTTTGGCGCAACGTGGCGTGTCTCTCCGAGCGATCGTTTACTGAACGATCTCCGTGGCCTCATTGGTTCGGAGCAGGTGGAACTGGAGTTTGACTAATACAGGAATACTATGAGTCTGAATTTCCTTGATTTCGAACAGCCGATTGCTGAGCTGGAAGCGAAAATCGATTCTCTGACAGCGGTAAGCCGTCAGGATGAAAAACTGGATATTAACATCGACGAAGAAGTGCATCGTCTGCGCGAAAAAAGCGTAGAGCTGACGCGCAAAATCTTTGCCGATCTCGGCGCATGGCAGATCGCGCAGCTGGCGCGTCATCCACAGCGTCCGTACACCCTGGATTATGTCCGCCTGGCGTTTGACGAATTTGACGAACTGGCAGGCGACCGCGCATACGCTGACGATAAAGCTATCGTTGGCGGTATCGCGCGTCTGGACGGACGCCCGGTGATGATCATTGGTCACCAGAAAGGCCGTGAAACCAAAGAGAAGATCCGTCGTAACTTCGGTATGCCAGCACCAGAAGGCTACCGTAAGGCCCTGCGTCTGATGGAGATGGCTGAGCGTTTCAATATGCCAATCATCACCTTCATCGACACGCCGGGTGCATACCCAGGCGTAGGCGCGGAAGAGCGCGGCCAGTCTGAAGCTATCGCACGCAACCTGCGCGAGATGTCTCGCCTGAAGGTTCCGGTCATCTGTACCGTTATCGGTGAGGGTGGTTCTGGCGGTGCGCTGGCGATTGGCGTGGGCGATAAAGTGAATATGCTGCAGTACAGCACCTATTCCGTTATCTCCCCGGAAGGCTGTGCGTCCATTCTGTGGAAAAGCGCCGACAAAGCGCCGCTGGCCGCTGAAGCGATGGGCATCATTGCGCCGCGTCTGAAAGAGCTGAAGTTGATCGACACCGTTATCCCGGAACCGCTGGGCGGCGCGCATCGTAAGCCGGAAGTGATGGCTGCTTCCCTGAAAGCACAGCTGCTGGCCGACCTGGCCGATCTGGACGTCCTGAGCAAAGAAGACCTGCTCAACCGTCGTTACCAGCGTCTGATGACCTACGGTTACGCGTAAGCTTCACAATTATCTGAAAAGCCGCACATTGTTGCGGCTTTTTTTATACCTGCCGTTTACCTTAACTATGCTTATCTGATGTTTTTCAAGGAGGTAAACCATGAACATCATCGCCATCATGGGGCCACACGGCGTCTTTTATAAAGACGAGCCCATCAAAGAGCTGGAGCAAGCTCTTAAAGCGCGCGGATATCAGCTAATCTGGCCGCAAAACAGCGCCGATCTGCTGAAATTCATCGAACATAATCCGCGCATCTGTGGCGTGATATTCGACTGGGACGAATACGACATGGAGCTGTGCAGCGAGATCAACAGGCTGAATGAATACCTTCCGCTCTACGCCTTTATCAACACTCACTCGACCATGGACGTCAGCGCGCACGATATGCGCATGGCGCTGTGGTTCTTCGAATACTCGCTCGGCGTGGCCGAGGACATTGCGACCCGCATTCAGCAGTACACCGGTGAATACCTGGATAACATCACGCCGCCGTTTACGCGCGCGCTGTTCACCTATGTGAAAGAGGGGAAATACACCTTCTGTACGCCGGGACACATGGCCGGAACGGCCTATCAAAAAAGCCCGGTGGGGTGCCTGTTCTATGATTTCTTCGGCGGCAACACCCTGAAAGCAGACGTGTCGATTTCAGTGACAGAACTGGGTTCTCTGCTGGATCACACCGGCCCGCATCTGGAAGCCGAAGAGTATATCGCCCGCACCTTTGGCGCCGAGCAGAGCTATATGGTGACCAACGGCACCTCGACCTCGAACAAAATCGTCGGGATGTACGCCGCGCCAACCGGAAGCACGTTGCTGATTGACCGTAACTGCCATAAATCGCTGGCGCACCTGCTGATGATGAGCGACGTCGTCCCGATCTGGCTGTCACCCACGCGTAACGCGCTCGGTATCCTCGGCGGCATTCCGCGCCGGGAGTTCACGCACCAGGCCATCGAAAGTAAGGTTGCGGCAATCCCCGACGCAAGCTGGCCTGTCCACGCGGTAATCACCAACTCCACTTATGACGGTCTGCTGTATAACACGAACTGGATCAAGCAGACGCTGGACGTACCGTCGATCCACTTCGATTCCGCGTGGGTGCCATATACCAACTTCCACCCGATTTACTCGGGCAAAAGCGGGATGAGCGGCGAGCGCGTGCCGGGCAAGGTCTTTTTCGAAACGCAGTCGACGCACAAAATGCTGGCCGCGTTTTCGCAGGCTTCGTTAATCCATATTAAAGGCGAGTACGACGAGGATACGTTTAATGAAGCCTTTATGATGCACACCACCACCTCACCGAGCTATCCGCTGGTGGCCTCTATCGAGACGGCGGCGGCGATGCTGCGCGGCAATCCGGGTAAACGCCTGATTAACCGCTCGGTGGAACGGGCGCTGCATTTCCGTAAAGAGGTCCAGCGGCTGAAGGATGAGGCCGACGGCTGGTTCTTCGATATCTGGCAGCCGGAAGAGATCGACGAGGCGGAGTGCTGGCCCGTCGCGCCGGGAGAGAGCTGGCACGGCTTCCGGGATGCCGATGCGGACCACATGTTTCTCGATCCTGTTAAGGTGACGATCCTGACGCCGGGCATGGACGAACAGGGCGTGATGGGCGAGGAGGGGATCCCTGCTGCACTGGTAGCGAAGTTCCTTGACGAGCGCGGCGTGGTGGTGGAAAAAACCGGTCCTTACAATCTGCTGTTCCTGTTCAGCATCGGGATCGATAAAACACGGGCGATGGGGTTGCTCCGCGGGCTGATGGAGTTCAAGCGCGCCTATGATCTCAACCTGCGGGTGAAGAACATGCTGCCGGATCTCTACGCGGAAGATCCTGACTTTTACCGCAACATGCGCATTCAGGATCTGGCCCAGGGGATCCACCGACTGATCCGCCAGCACGATCTGCCGCGCCTGATGCTCCAGGCGTTTGACGTCCTGCCTGATATGAAGCTGACGCCGCACAAGGCCTGGCAGCGGCAGGTGAAAGGCGAAGTCGAAACCGTTGAACTGGAAAATCTGGTCGGGCGGGTATCGGCCAACATGATCCTGCCGTATCCGCCGGGCGTGCCGCTGCTGATGCCGGGTGAGATGATCACCGAGGAGAGCCGGGCGGTGCTCGATTTTCTGCTGATGCTCTGTTCGGTAGGACGTCACTATCCAGGCTTTGAAACGGATATCCACGGCGCGAAACGCGATGAAAACGGCGTGTACTGGGTGCGAGTCCTAAAATAAAGGTGACCGCTTGCCAGGTGTGGGTTTTCGGTTGTAACGTTCAGGCATCATAAAAAGGAGAAGCTATGCTGGGTTTAAAAGCGGTTCACCATATTGCGATCATCGCCACCGATTACGCGAAAAGTAAGGCCTTCTACTGCGACATTCTTGGCTTTACGCTCATGAGCGAGGCCTACCGCGAGGAGCGTGACTCCTGGAAGGGCGATCTCGCGCTAAACGGGCAGTATGTGATTGAGCTGTTCTCTTTTCCTTTCCCGCCTTCGCGTCCGTCCCGCCCGGAAGCCTGCGGCCTGCGTCATCTGGCTTTCAGCGTTGATGACCTTGATAGCGCAGTAAAACACCTGGAAGCGCACGGCGTGACGTGCGAGGCGATTCGCGTCGATCCGTTTACCGATAAGCGTTTCACCTTTTTCAACGACCCGGACGGCCTGCCGCTGGAGCTTTACCAGCAGTAATGTTTGTCCTGTGTGATAATGCCCGCTCAGTTCGGGCATTTTTTATGTGTAATTTCCTATGACCTTACCTGCTATCGCACAAGCCGTTTCACCGTACCGCCAGCTGCTGGTGGGGTTTAGCGGTGGCCTGGATTCCACCGTGTTGCTACATCGCCTTAAGCTCTGGCGCGACCGGGACCCTGGCGTCCAGCTTCGGGCTATACATATCCATCACGGACTAAGCCGTCATGCAGAGGAGTGGGTGGCGCACTGTGAAGCCTTGTGTGAGGCGTGGGCTATCCCGCTCATCGTTGAGCGCGTCACGCTTGCTGATGAAGGATTGGGTATTGAGGCGCAGGCGCGTAAAGCCCGCTATACCGCTTTTGCCGGCGTATTGCTGCCCGGCGAAGCGTTGGTCACGGCGCAGCATCTGGACGATCAGTGCGAAACCTTTTTGCTGGCACTTAAGCGGGGCAGCGGACCCGCGGGGCTTTCCGCCATGCCGGCACGTTCTGATTTTGCCGGAACGCAATTATTGCGTCCGTTGCTTGGCGAGACCCGCGCGTCGCTGGAAGCCTGGGCGCGGGAACATCAGCTGAGCTGGATCGAAGATGAGAGCAACCAGGACGACAGCTACGATCGTAACTTCCTGCGTCTGCGCGTCCTCACGCTTTTAAGCGAGCGCTGGCCGCATTTCGCCGACGCGACGGCAAGAAGCGCCATGCTGTGTGCCGAACAGGAAAGCCTGCTGGATGAGTTACTCAGCGAGGATCTGTCTGACCTCATTTCAGAAGACGGAGCGCTGGCAATTGCGCCTCTGGAGGCGATAAGCCCGGCGCGTCGGGCCGCGCTGTTACGTCGCTGGCTCGCCACTCATCATGCTGCGATGCCGTCGCGGGCAATGCTGAGCCGTATCTGGGACGAAGTCGCGCAGGCGCGGGAAGATGCTTCCCCCTGCGTACACCTGAGTGGATATGAGGTCAGACGCTATAAAGGCAAACTCTGGTGGGTAAAATACTCCCCCTCGCTGACCGATGTGGTGCTTCACTGGACCTCACCAGAGGCACCGCTGATATTGCCCCGGGACGCGGGGAGTGTCTCTCTGATGCCGACTGGTCATGTGCGTCTGCCAAAGCCCGGAGAACCCGTCAGCGTGCGCTTTAAGGCTGGCGGCTTGCTGCATATCGTCGGACGCAACGGGGGACGGAAGCTGAAAAAGATATGGCAGGAGTACAACGTGCCGCCGTGGCTGCGCGACACCACGCCGCTGCTGTTCTACGGTGAAACGTTGATTGCTGCTGCAGGGGTGTTCATCACGGAAGAGGGGTGGACAGAAGAGGGTGCCAGCTTTGAGTGGCGGAAAGCGTAACGGGCAGCCCGGCTGCCCGTTAATGTCATCAGGATTCGCTCACCACGACGGTGCCGATTTGCGGATGGCTGAAGCTGGCTATTTTGTCCAGACGCAGCTCGCGCGTCGCACCGGCATCTTCCACGACCAGGTATTCCACATTCTTGCGAGAAAGCAGATCGCTGGCCTTCGCCTTCAACACTTCGCCATCTTTTAGCTCCAGCGTCAGTATTAAATGATGCTGGCAGGCGAGTTCGAGGTTGTCATAGTCATCACAATTGATGGGTTGATAAGTATCATTCATCGACATAATCGCTCACCAGTAAATTCGCCGCAGCATACGCTGCTTTTTCCCTGACCGACTCTGAAAGGCTCTCATCAGAGGCCACTTCATTAAGCACCTTCAATACACAGCCCAACGCGTCCGGGACATACCCCAGATCTCCGCTGGCGATTTCCGCATACCGTTTGCGAATTAACTCACAATAATTATTCACATCCCCTCCCGCCAGCGCACTGACTTACTGTGAGATATCATTAAGCCTACGAAGATAAACTCGGTTTAGCAAGGTGACTATACCATACTCATTTAAGCAATATCAGCGCCTTGATAGCGGTGTATTTATTACTCCGTAACAGCCTTTTGCCTCCGTTTTCGCTACAATGTGCGGCTGATTCGAATGGAGTTCTCTCATGGCGCTGAAAGCGACAATTTATAAAGCAGTGGTCAACGTGGCCGATCTTGATCGCAACCAGTTTCTGGACGCGTCGCTTACGCTGGCACGCCACCCCTCCGAAACACAGGAGCGTATGATGCTGCGCCTGCTGGCGTGGATTAAGTATGCTGATGAACGTCTGCAGTTTACCCGTGGGTTGAGCGCGGAAGACGAGCCTGAAGCCTGGCTGCGCAACGACCATCTGGGGATCGATTTATGGATTGAACTCGGTCTGCCGGACGAGCGCAGGATTAAAAAGGCGTGTACTCAGTCTGCGGAAGTGGCGTTATTCGCCTATAACCAGCGCGCGGCGGAGATTTGGTGGCAGCAAAATAAGAATAAATGCGCGCAGTTTAAAAACCTCACCGTCTGGTATCTGGATGACGAGCAGCTGGCGCAGCTGAGCGAGTTCGCCAGCCGGACGATGACGCTGCAGGCAACGATTCAGGACGGAGCCATCTGGCTTTCTGATTCTCAGAATAATCTGGAAATTCATCTGACAGCCTGGCAGCCTGCGCCATGATCGTCTTGTCCCGAAGCGTCAGTATCCCTGATAGCGAGCTGGAGATCGCCGCCATCCGTGCTCAGGGCGCGGGCGGGCAGCACGTCAACAAGGCGTCGACGGCTATCCATTTGCGTTTTGACATTCGGGCCTCAAGCCTGCCAGAGTATTATAAAGAAAGTCTGCTTGCCGCCAGCCATCACTTGATCACCAGCGATGGCGTGATTGTGATCAAAGCCCAGGAGTACCGCAGCCAGGAATTAAACCGGGAAGCGGCGCTAGCCAGGCTGGTGGCGGTCATCAAAGAGTTAACGGCAGTACAAAAAAGCCGCCGGGCAACGCGTCCAACCCGCGCATCGAAAGAGCGTCGGCTGTCCTCGAAAGCCCAAAAATCCACAGTGAAAGCATTACGCGGTAAAGTTCGTCGCCCGATGGAGTGACGAAAGGGAACACAATTTTCATAAGGAATTCATTGTGAAAAAAGCATTATTTTCAGCGCTGGCAGTGAGTACATTGTTTGCGCTTTTCGGGTGTAACAACCGTTCAGAAACGCAGGTTTTGCAGCCAGCGCAGAATGAAGAGTTAAAGCCAATGCAGCAGAGCTGGCGCGGCGTATTGCCTTGCGCGGACTGCGAAGGCATTGAAACGTCACTGTTCCTGCAAAAAGACGGTACCTGGGTGATGAACCAGCGCTACCAGGGCGCGAAAGAACCCTCTTCATTTGCCACCTACGGGACATGGGCGCGTACGGCGGAGAAGCTGGTCCTGACGGATACCTCCGGTGACAAAACCTGGTTCCGCCCTAAAGGTGAGAACATGGAAATGCTCGACCGGGAAGGCAATCCGATTGAATCCCAGCTCAACTACACGCTGACGCCGGTGAAAGCGGCGCTGCCAGCCACGCCAATGGCGATGCGGGGGATGTATTTCTATATGGCGGATGCGGCGATCTTTACCGACTGCGCTACCGGTAAGAAAGTCAGCGTGGCAAACAATGCGCAGCTTGAACGTGATTACGCCGTGGCGCGCGGCAATGACAGCAAGCCGGTATTGCTGACGGTTGATGGCCACTTTACGCTGGAGCCAAACCCGGATAGCGGGGAGATGGTGAAAACGCTGGTGGCAGATAAAGACGCGAAGTTTGTCGCAGGTAAAGACTGTAACAGTAAATAAATTGACGTTGAGCCATTAAAAAACCCCGCCAGAGCGGGGTTTTTTGTTTAGCCTTTGATGGCTTTCACCAGGTAATCAAGAATATCGCTGGTCTTGATCATCTGTTTTTCGCCGCTGCGACGGTATTTGTATTCAATCTCATCGCTGTCGAGGTTACGGTCGCCGATGACGACGGTGTGCGGGATACCGATCAGTTCCATATCGGCAAACATCACGCCCGGACGCTCTTTACGGTCATCCATCAGCACTTCGATACCCTGAGCGCGCAGCTCGGCGTACAGCTTCTCGGCCAGCTCCTGCACGCGGTAAGACTTGTGCATGTTCATTGGCAGAATGGCCACCTGGAACGGCGCGATGTTGTCCGGCCAGACGATGCCGCGCTCGTCGTAGTTCTGCTCGATGGCCGCAGCCACCACGCGCGTTACCCCGATACCGTAGCAGCCCATGGTCAGGATCTGGTTACGGCCATCTTCACCCTGAACGGCGGCGTTCAGCGCGCGCGAGTATTTATCACCCAGCTGGAAGATGTGGCCCACTTCGATACCGCGCTTGATCATCAGCGTACCCTGGCCGTCCGGGCTTGGGTCGCCTGCAACCACGTTACGGATGTCTGCCACTTCTGGCGTCGCTACGTCGCGATCCCAGTTGATGCCGAAGTAATGTTTACCGTCGATGTTAGCACCCGCGGAGAAGTCGCTCATTGCAGCAACCGTGCGGTCAATAACGACAGGAACCGGCATATTCACCGGACCGAGAGAGCCTGGGCCAGCATTCACGACGGCGCGGATTTCCGCTTCCGTGGCGAACGTCAGCGGGCTGGCGACCTGCGGCAGCTTTTCGGCTTTCACTTCGTTCAGTTCATGATCGCCACGCACCAGCAGGGCAACCAGCGGGTAAGCGCTGCCTTCGGTGGATTTCACCAGCAGCGTTTTCACGGTTTTTTCGACTGGCAGACTGAACTGCTCAACCAGCTCGGCGATGGTTTTCGCATTTGGCGTATCAAACAGCGTCATCTCTTGCGTTGCCGCGCCGCGAGGTTCTTTTGGCGCCAGCGCTTCTGCAAATTCGATGTTCGCCGCGTAGTCTGAAGAGTCAGAGAAGATCACATCGTCTTCACCGCTCTGCGCCAGAACCTGGAACTCATGGGACGCGCTACCGCCGATGGAGCCGGTATCAGCCTGCACAGCGCGGAAATCCAGACCCATGCGGGAGAAGATTTTGCTGTAAGCCTCGTACATTTTGTCGTAGGTCTCTTGCAGCGATTCCTGTGACGTATGGAAAGAGTAGGCATCTTTCATCAGGAATTCGCGAGAGCGCATCACGCCGAAACGTGGGCGCACTTCGTCACGGAACTTGGTCTGGATCTGGAAGAAGTTCAGCGGCAGCTGTTTGTAAGAGCTCAGCTCATTACGAATCAGATCGGTAATGACTTCTTCATGCGTTGGACCGAGAACGAATGGACGCTCGCCGCGATCGACGAAGCGCAGCAGTTCTGGGCCATATTGCTCCCAACGACCGCTCTCCTGCCACAGGTCAGCGGGCTGAACCACGGGCATGGACACCTCGATAGCACCGGCGTTGTTCATCTCTTCACGCACGATGTTTTCGACTTTTTTCAGGACGCGCACGCCGGTCGGCAGCCAGGTGTATAACCCGGAGGCCAGCTTGCGGATCATCCCGGCGCGCAGCATCAGCTGATGGCTGATTACTTCGGCGTCGGCAGGTGTCTCCTTCAGAGTGGAGAGCAGATATTGGCTAGTACGCATGTTGTTACGGTTCCATTTCGACGATTGGAACAGGCTGAAACGCCAGCCTGACACAAAAAAAGTGGTTTAGTTTACCAGTGTGGCAAAGATGCCAAAAGAGAGGAGAACAAAATTACCTGGGTTCAAGGGCAAACACTTCGAAACCTGCCCCAGTGACGCGCCAGCGCACGTTAAAATCCAGCAGCCAGACGGCGTACGTCTTTCCTGCTTCCTCTTCTTTACGGTAGGCCGGACGGGGGTCCTGTGCCAGAACTTCAGTGATGAAATGCCGTAAGCGAGGATAGCGTTTCTCCAGCTGACTCAGCTGTAAGGCTATCTCAGGCGTAAACGAGACTGGCATATCCGCCTGCGGTGCGTCCTGAGCGTAGCTTGCGCGCGCATCCGGGAGGGATTCGGCGAAAGGCAAATAGGGTTTAATGTCGATAACCGGCGTGCCGTCAACCAGGTCCAGGCTGCCCAGCTCAAGGATGACCTGATCCTTCTGGCAACGTATGCCTTTCAGTTCAACCAGCGACATCCCGATCGGATTGGGGCGGAAGGTCGAACGAGTCGCAAACACGCCCATTCTCGCATTTCCGCCCAGGCGCGGGGGACGCACGGTGGGACGCCAGCCGCCTTCCATTGTCTGGTGAAAAACAAATACCACCCATAAGTGACTGAAAGACTCAAGCCCGCGTACCGCATCGGCCTGGTTATAAGGTGCCTGAAGATGAAGCTCGCCGCTGCCGCTGGTGACCAGACCGGGCTGGCGGGGCACGGCGAACTTCTCTTTATACGGAGAGCGGATAACGCCTATTTGCTCAAACTGAAATGCACTCATTTCGCCGTAATGTTCAGCGCAGAACCGATGCAAACCGCCTGACGGTAGCAGCCCGGCGTGCCGCTGGTGACTTCGCAGCTGTGCAGCAGGACCGCGTTAGCTTTCATTTTTGCGGCGTTAATCTGCATGCGTTTACGCGCAGTCGGGATATTCGGTGGAGAGTCCTGATTGGTTGCCTGACAGGATTCACCGCTCACTTCACCCAGTTCACGGAACGGTTTGCCGACCAGTTCGTCAGCCTTGGTGATAATGCGAACCGGCGCAGGGCGAACCACTTTCGGTTTTGCAGGCTCTGTTTTTGGCGGGGTTGCCGTGCTTTGAACGGGTTCAACAGGAGATCTGCTTAGCATAGAACAGCCGCTCAGCATGAGTGCTAAAAGACAGATCGGTAAAGCACGCATAATAATTCCTCAATGGATAATCAAAACGTCAGATATTGAATCAGGTGACTGCACAAATGACAAGACGGGCATAAGCCCGTCCTGATGATATTACACTGAGGTGAGATTACCAGCCTTTAACAGCGCCGCCGTTAAACACTTTGTTGGCTTCCTGGTAAACTTCGTCTGACTGATAGGCCTGGACGAACTTCTTCACGTTTTCCGCGTCTTTGTTATCTTCGCGAGTCACGATCAGGTTAACGTACGGAGAGTCTTTATCTTCAACGAAGATACCGTCTTTCGCTGGCGTCAGGCCAATCTGGCTGGCGTAAGTGGTGTTGATAACGGCCAGGGCAATCTGCGCATCGTCCAGAGAACGCGGCAGCTGCGGTGCTTCCAGTTCAACAATTTTCAGATTTTTCGGGTTGTCGGTGACATCCAGAACGGTTGGCAGCAGGCCAACGCCGTCTTTCAGTTTGATCAGGCCCACTTTCTGCAGCAGCAGCAGGGAGCGTCCGAGGTTGGTTGGATCGTTAGGCACGGCTACCTGAGAACCCGGCTGCAGTTCGTCCAGCGATTTAATTTTCTTGGAGTAGCCTGCAATCGGGTAGACGAAGGTGTTACCGACACCTACCAGCTTATAGCCGCGATCTTTGATCTGCTGATCCAGGTATGGCTTATGCTGGAAGGCGTTGGCGTCGATATCGCCTTTGCTCAGCGCTTCGTTCGGCAGAACGTAATCGTTGAAGGTTACGAGCTCAACGTCCAGACCGTATTTTTCTTTCGCCACTTTCTGAGCAACTTCAGCAACCTGCTGTTCTGCACCTACGATAACGCCCACTTTAATATGGTTTGGATCTTTTTCGTCCTGACCGCAACCCACCAGTGCCAGAGATCCAATCAGCGCGCCTACTGCTGCAAAGGTCTTTAATTTAAACGCCATGTTTTATCCTTAACTCATCGAGTTTGTGTTGTGTGTAACGTTATTTGTGAGTAACAGCCCGGACGATGCGATCGCCAGAGAACTGGATTAAGTAAACCAGAACAACCAGCAATACCAGAACGGTATTCATCACGGTAGCGTTATATCCAATATAGCCGTACTGATAACCAATCTGTCCTAAACCGCCAGCGCCAACTGCACCGCCCATCGCGGAATACCCTACCAGAGTAATAAGCGTAATCGTTGCCGCGTTCACCAGGCCCGGCAGTGCTTCAGGCAGCAGAACCTTGCGGACGATCTGCATAGGTGTTGCCCCCATTGCACGAGAAGCTTCAATCAAACCGGTTGGGATCTCCAGCAGGGCGTTCTCCACCATACGGGCGATAAACGGCGCAGCGCCTACGGTCAGCGGAACGATAGCCGCCTGCAGACCAATCGATGTGCCGACGATCACGCGGGTAAACGGAATCATCCACACCAGCAGAATAATAAACGGGATGGAACGGAAGATATTCACCAGCGCGGAGAGCGTACGGTAGAGCTTCGCGTTCTCAATGATTTGACCCGGACGCGTCACGTACAGCAGTACGCCTACCGGCAGGCCAATCACAAAACCAAAGAAACCCGATACAAAGGTCATTGCCAGCGTTTCCCAAACGCCGCGAACCAGTAGCCACATCATCGGCTCAGACATAACCCAGTACCTCTACTTTTACATGATGTTCTTGCAGCCAGGCAATTGCGGCCTGGGTTTCTTCTTGAGTGCCGTGCATTTCCGTCAGCATGATGCCGAATTTCACGCCACCGGCGTAATCCATCTGCGCGCTAATAATGTTGTTGTTCACGTTAAAGCGACGCGCGGTTTCGGAAAGCAGAGGGGCATCAACGGACTGACCGGTGAATTCCATACGCAACATCGGGACGCTGTCCGCCGTTGCCTCGGTTTTCAAACGCTCCAGATAATCTTCTGGAATATCCAGATGCAGCGTGGACTGAATAAACTGCTGCGCCAGCGGCGTTTTCGGATGGGAAAACACTTCGCTTACCGTGTCCTGCTCGATCAGTTCACCGTTGCTAATGACCGCCACGCAGTCGCAGATGCGTTTCACCACGTCCATCTCGTGCGTAATAAGGAGGATCGTCAGGCCCAGGCGACGGTTAATGTCCTTCAGCAGTTCCAGAATAGAACGTGTGGTGGCTGGATCCAGTGCGCTGGTAGCTTCGTCGCACAGCAGTACTTTTGGGTTGCTGGCCAGCGCGCGGGCAATAGCAACACGCTGCTTCTGCCCACCGGACAGATTTGCCGGGTAGCTATCATGCTTATCACCCAGACCCACGAGGTCGAGCAGTTCGGTAACGCGACGCTTCACTTCTTCTTTCGGCGTGTTATCCAGCTCCAGCGGTAAGGCGACGTTGCCGAACACCGTGCGGGAAGACAGCAGGTTAAAGTGCTGGAAGATCATGCCAATTTGACGGCGCGCTTTGGTGAGTTCTTTTTCTGAAAGGGCGGTAAGTTCCTGGCCGCCAACTTCTACGCTGCCCTGAGTTGGGCGCTCAAGCAGGTTAACACAACGGATCAGCGTGCTTTTACCCGCACCCGATGCGCCAATGACGCCATAAATTTGACCAGCAGGAACATGCAGGCTGACGTTGTTCAGCGCCTGAATGGTTCGGTTCCCCTGCTGGAACACTTTGGTGATATTGGAAAGTTTAATCATTAGATTATTTTTATCGTATGTAAGTTAGCCGTGGCATTTTCTTCTGCCAGATACGGGTGATGACCGTAAACAAAACGGATGTTAAGGCATCCAGACGTCTAAATCAATCCAACTCTGTACGATGAGCACTTTATTGCGCTGCGATTCATGAGATACTAGCTCAACAGGCCTTTTTCAGGAGCAAACCGGTGGCAAAATCAGTACCCGCAATTTTTCTCGACCGTGATGGCACTATTAATGTGGATCACGGTTATGTGCATGAGATCGATGAATTCGAATTTATCGACGGCGTTATAGAGGCAATGCGCCAGCTAAAAGAGATGGGCTATGCGCTGGTGGTCGTAACGAACCAGTCCGGCATCGCGCGTGGTAAGTTCACCGAAGCGCAGTTTGAGACGCTGACGGAGTGGATGGACTGGTCGCTGGCCGATCGCGGGGTCGATCTTGATGGCATTTACTACTGCCCGCACCACCCGCAGGGAACGGTAGAAGAGTATCGTCAGACCTGCGACTGTCGTAAACCGCATCCGGGCATGTTTAACTCAGCGCAGGAGTTCTTGCACATTGATATGGCTGCTTCTTATATGGTGGGCGATAAGCTGGAAGATATGCAGGCGGCCTCAGCGGCGGGAGTGGGTACCAAAATATTAGTGCGTACCGGTAAGCCCGTAACACCAGAAGCAGAAAGTGCAGCGGATTGGGTGATTAATAGTCTGGCAGAGCTGCCAAAAGAGATAAAAAAGCATCAGAAATAGCCTTTTTGGCGAAAAGGTGAGCGGTCGAAATAAAAATGCATATTTCCGCTTGTCATTCCTCGGCAGCTCCCTATAATGCGCCTCCATCGACACGGCGGATGTGAATCACTTCACAGTTAACCCGGTCGGTTGAAGAGAAAAAATCCTGAAATAACGGGTTGACTCTGAAAGAGGAAAGCGTAATATACGCCACCTCGCAACGGTGAGCTGAAAGCCGCGTTGCAACTGCTCTTTAACAATTTATCAGACAATCTGTGTGGGCACTCAAAGTGACATGGATTCTTAACGTCCTCGGACGAAAAATGAATACCAAGTCTCTGAGTGAACATACGTAATTCATTACGAAGTTTAATTCACGAGCATCAAACTTAAATTGAAGAGTTTGATCATGGCTCAGATTGAACGCTGGCGGCAGGCCTAACACATGCAAGTCGAACGGTAGCACAGAGAGCTTGCTCTCGGGTGACGAGTGGCGGACGGGTGAGTAATGTCTGGGAAACTGCCTGATGGAGGGGGATAACTACTGGAAACGGTAGCTAATACCGCATAACGTCGCAAGACCAAAGAGGGGGACCTTCGGGCCTCTTGCCATCAGATGTGCCCAGATGGGATTAGCTAGTAGGTGGGGTAACGGCTCACCTAGGCGACGATCCCTAGCTGGTCTGAGAGGATGACCAGCCACACTGGAACTGAGACACGGTCCAGACTCCTACGGGAGGCAGCAGTGGGGAATATTGCACAATGGGCGCAAGCCTGATGCAGCCATGCCGCGTGTATGAAGAAGGCCTTCGGGTTGTAAAGTACTTTCAGCGGGGAGGAAGGTGTTGAGGTTAATAACCTCAGCAATTGACGTTACCCGCAGAAGAAGCACCGGCTAACTCCGTGCCAGCAGCCGCGGTAATACGGAGGGTGCAAGCGTTAATCGGAATTACTGGGCGTAAAGCGCACGCAGGCGGTCTGTCAAGTCGGATGTGAAATCCCCGGGCTCAACCTGGGAACTGCATTCGAAACTGGCAGGCTAGAGTCTTGTAGAGGGGGGTAGAATTCCAGGTGTAGCGGTGAAATGCGTAGAGATCTGGAGGAATACCGGTGGCGAAGGCGGCCCCCTGGACAAAGACTGACGCTCAGGTGCGAAAGCGTGGGGAGCAAACAGGATTAGATACCCTGGTAGTCCACGCCGTAAACGATGTCGACTTGGAGGTTGTGCCCTTGAGGCGTGGCTTCCGGAGCTAACGCGTTAAGTCGACCGCCTGGGGAGTACGGCCGCAAGGTTAAAACTCAAATGAATTGACGGGGGCCCGCACAAGCGGTGGAGCATGTGGTTTAATTCGATGCAACGCGAAGAACCTTACCTACTCTTGACATCCAGAGAACTTAGCAGAGATGCTTTGGTGCCTTCGGGAACTCTGAGACAGGTGCTGCATGGCTGTCGTCAGCTCGTGTTGTGAAATGTTGGGTTAAGTCCCGCAACGAGCGCAACCCTTATCCTTTGTTGCCAGCGGTTAGGCCGGGAACTCAAAGGAGACTGCCAGTGATAAACTGGAGGAAGGTGGGGATGACGTCAAGTCATCATGGCCCTTACGAGTAGGGCTACACACGTGCTACAATGGCGCATACAAAGAGAAGCGACCTCGCGAGAGCAAGCGGACCTCATAAAGTGCGTCGTAGTCCGGATTGGAGTCTGCAACTCGACTCCATGAAGTCGGAATCGCTAGTAATCGTGGATCAGAATGCCACGGTGAATACGTTCCCGGGCCTTGTACACACCGCCCGTCACACCATGGGAGTGGGTTGCAAAAGAAGTAGGTAGCTTAACCTTCGGGAGGGCGCTTACCACTTTGTGATTCATGACTGGGGTGAAGTCGTAACAAGGTAACCGTAGGGGAACCTGCGGTTGGATCACCTCCTTACCTTAAAGAACCTGCCTTTGTAGTGCTCACACAGATTGTCTGATGAAAAACAGCAGTAAAAATCTCTGCAGGCTTGTAGCTCAGGTGGTTAGAGCGCACCCCTGATAAGGGTGAGGTCGGTGGTTCAAGTCCACTCAGGCCTACCAAACTCCTTTTAAAGGATGAGCGGTACAGAGATTGCAAAACGATGGGGCTATAGCTCAGCTGGGAGAGCGCCTGCTTTGCACGCAGGAGGTCTGCGGTTCGATCCCGCATAGCTCCACCATCTTTTACTGCGAACACAAGAAAACTTCAGAGTGAACCTGAAAAGGTGCACTGCGAAGTTTTGCTCTTTAAAAATCTGGATCAAGCTGAAAATTGAAACGACACATCTTTAAGATGTGTTCGAGTCTCTCAAATTTTCGCAATCAGAAGTGAAACATCTTCGGGTTGTGAGGTTAAGCGACTAAGCGTACACGGTGGATGCCCTGGCAGTCAGAGGCGATGAAGGACGTGCTAATCTGCGAAAAGCGACGGCGAGGTGATATGAACCTTTGACCCGTCGATGTCCGAATGGGGAAACCCAGTGTGATTCGTCACACTATCGTTAACTGAATACATAGGTTAACGAGGCGAACCGGGGGAACTGAAACATCTAAGTACCCCGAGGAAAAGAAATCAACCGAGATTCCCCCAGTAGCGGCGAGCGAACGGGGAGCAGCCCGGAGTCTGAATCAGCTTGTGTGTTAGTGGAAGCGTCTGGAAAGTCGCACGGTACAGGGTGACAGTCCCGTACACGAAAATGCACAGGTTGTGAACTCGAAGAGTAGGGCGGGACACGTGGTATCCTGTCTGAATATGGGGGGACCATCCTCCAAGGCTAAATACTCCTGACTGACCGATAGTGAACCAGTACCGTGAGGGAAAGGCGAAAAGAACCCCGGCGAGGGGAGTGAAAAAGAACCTGAAACCGTGTACGTACAAGCAGTGGGAGCACCTTCGGGTGTGACTGCGTACCTTTTGTATAATGGGTCAGCGACTTATATTCTGTAGCAAGGTTAACCGTATAGGGGAGCCGCAGGGAAACCGAGTCTTAACTGGGCGTTAAGTTGCAGGGTATAGACCCGAAACCCGGTGATCTAGCCATGGGCAGGTTGAAGGTTGGGTAACACTAACTGGAGGACCGAACCGACTAATGTTGAAAAATTAGCGGATGACCTGTGGCTGGGGGTGAAAGGCCAATCAAACCGGGAGATAGCTGGTTCTCCCCGAAAGCTATTTAGGTAGCGCCTCGTGAACTCATCTTCGGGGGTAGAGCACTGTTTCGGCTAGGGGGCCATCCCGGCTTACCAACCCGATGCAAACTACGAATACCGAAGAATGTTATCACGGGAGACACACGGCGGGTGCTAACGTCCGTCGTGAAGAGGGAAACAACCCAGACCGCCAGCTAAGGTCCCAAAGTCATGGTTAAGTGGGAAACGATGTGGGAAGGCACAGACAGCCAGGATGTTGGCTTAGAAGCAGCCATCATTTAAAGAAAGCGTAATAGCTCACTGGTCGAGTCGGCCTGCGCGGAAGATGTAACGGGGCTAAACCATGCACCGAAGCTGCGGCAGCGACACTATGTGTTGTTGGGTAGGGGAGCGTTCTGTAAGCCGTTGAAGGTGTGCTGTGAGGCATGCTGGAGGTATCAGAAGTGCGAATGCTGACATAAGTAACGATAAAGCGGGTGAAAAGCCCGCTCGCCGGAAGACCAAGGGTTCCTGTCCAACGTTAATCGGGGCAGGGTGAGTCGACCCCTAAGGCGAGGCCGAAAGGCGTAGTCGATGGGAAACAGGTTAATATTCCTGTACTTGGTGTTACTGCGAAGGGGGGACGGAGAAGGCTATGTCAGCCGGGCGACGGTTGTCCCGGTTTAAGCGTGTAGGTGTGTGTTCCAGGCAAATCCGGTTCACTTTAACACTGAGGCGTGATGACGAGGCACTACGGTGCTGAAGTGATAAATGCCCTGCTTCCAGGAAAAGCCTCTAAGCATCAGGTAACACGAAATCGTACCCCAAACCGACACAGGTGGTCAGGTAGAGAATACCAAGGCGCTTGAGAGAACTCGGGTGAAGGAACTAGGCAAAATGGTGCCGTAACTTCGGGAGAAGGCACGCTGATATGTAGGTGAAGTCCCTGCGGACGGAGCTGAAATCAGTCGAAGATACCAGCTGGCTGCAACTGTTTATTAAAAACACAGCACTGTGCAAACACGAAAGTGGACGTATACGGTGTGACGCCTGCCCGGTGCCGGAAGGTTAATTGATGGGGTTAGCGGCAACGCGAAGCTCTTGATCGAAGCCCCGGTAAACGGCGGCCGTAACTATAACGGTCCTAAGGTAGCGAAATTCCTTGTCGGGTAAGTTCCGACCTGCACGAATGGCGTAATGATGGCCAGGCTGTCTCCACCCGAGACTCAGTGAAATTGAACTCGCTGTGAAGATGCAGTGTACCCGCGGCAAGACGGAAAGACCCCGTGAACCTTTACTATAGCTTGACACTGAACACTGGTCCTTGATGTGTAGGATAGGTGGGAGGCTTTGAAGCGTGGACGCCAGTCTGCGTGGAGCCGTCCTTGAAATACCACCCTTTAATGGCTGGTGTTCTAACGTGGACCCGTGATCCGGGTTGCGGACAGTGTCTGGTGGGTAGTTTGACTGGGGCGGTCTCCTCCCAAAGAGTAACGGAGGAGCACGAAGGTTAGCTAATCCTGGTCGGACATCAGGAGGTTAGTGCAATGGCATAAGCTAGCTTGACTGCGAGAGTGACGGCTCGAGCAGGTGCGAAAGCAGGTCATAGTGATCCGGTGGTTCTGAATGGAAGGGCCATCGCTCAACGGATAAAAGGTACTCCGGGGATAACAGGCTGATACCGCCCAAGAGTTCATATCGACGGCGGTGTTTGGCACCTCGATGTCGGCTCATCACATCCTGGGGCTGAAGTAGGTCCCAAGGGTATGGCTGTTCGCCATTTAAAGTGGTACGCGAGCTGGGTTTAGAACGTCGTGAGACAGTTCGGTCCCTATCTGCCGTGGGCGCTGGAGAATTGAGGGGGGCTGCTCCTAGTACGAGAGGACCGGAGTGGACGCATCACTGGTGTTCGGGTTGTCATGCCAATGGCACTGCCCGGTAGCTAAATGCGGAAGAGATAAGTGCTGAAAGCATCTAAGCACGAAACTTGCCCCGAGATGAGTTCTCCCTGACTCCTTGAGAGTCCTGAAGGAACGTTGAAGACGACGACGTTGATAGGCCGGGTGTGTAAGCGCAGCGATGCGTTGAGCTAACCGGTACTAATGAACCGTGAGGCTTAACCTTACAACGCCGAAGATGTTTTGGCGGTGAGAGACAGATTTTCAGCCTGATACAGATTAACAGAATTTGCCTGGCGGCTTTAGCGCGGTGGTCCCACCTGACCCCATGCCGAACTCAGAAGTGAAACGCCGTAGCGCCGATGGTAGTGTGGGGTCTCCCCATGTGAGAGTAGGGAACTGCCAGGCATCAAATTAAGTAGTAAGCCGGTGCATAAATCCGGTGGTTACAAGCAGTCTTCGGTGGAGCGGTAGTTCAGTCGGTTAGAATACCTGCCTGTCACGCAGGGGGTCGCGGGTTCGAGTCCCGTCCGTTCCGCCACTTATTAAAAGCCCTGAGTTAACGCTCAGGGCTTTTTTCATATCTGACGATTAATTATTGCGAAATTAGCAAAAATCCTCTGCGTTTTACGATCTTTTTCTCTATAACAGCGCAAGCGATAATCCTCCTCAGTTTACGAACATAACGATTGAGGAATATTATGACTCTCCCTGCATTTGGTCTGGGCACTTTCCGCCTGAAAGACGACGTTGTTATCGCATCAGTTAAAACCGCTCTTGAACTTGGCTATCGTGCAATTGATACGGCACAGATCTATGAAAACGAAGCTGCCGTTGGACAGGCTCTTGAAGAGAGCGGTGTACCGCGTAATGAACTGTTCATCACCACCAAAATCTGGATCGAAAACCTCAGCAAAGACAAGCTGATCCCAAGCCTGAAAGAGAGCCTGAAGAAACTGCGTACCGACTATGTCGATCTGACGCTGATCCACTGGCCGTCACCGAACGATGCCGTTTCTGTGGAAGAGTTCATGCAGGCGCTGTTGGAAGCGAAAAAGCAGGGCCTGACCCGCGAAATTGGTATTTCCAACTTCACCATCGCGCTGATGGAAAAGGCGATTGCCGCTGTTGGCGCTGAGAATATTGCGACCAACCAGATTGAGCTGTCTCCATACCTGCAAAACCGCAAAGTCGTAGATTGGGCAAAACAGCACGGTATCCATATTACCTCTTACATGACGCTGGCCTACGGTAAGGCTCTGAAAGACGAGGTAATTATCCGTATCGCTGAGAAGCATAACGCCACTGCTGCGCAGGTTATTCTGGCATGGGCAATGGGTGAAGGCTATGCCGTGATCCCATCATCAACCAAGCGTGAAAACCTGGCCAGCAACCTGCTAGCGCTGGATCTTCATCTGGATGATGATGATAAAAAAGCGATCGCAGCACTGGAGTGCAACGACCGCCTGGTGAGCCCGGAAGGTTTAGCCCCTGACTGGGATTAATAAGACCCTCCCTCTGTAACCCGAACCCTCACACAGCTCCTCCGGGAGCTGTTTTTATATGCTCGCTCAGGAAGTCGATAAAGGCGCGTATGCGCGTGCTTACCGCTCTATCGCTGTAATACACCGCGCTGAAAGGCATCTCTACCGGCAAACGTTTATCGGCCATTAGCTCTACCAGTTCACCCCGCGCTATCTCTTTATCAATCATATAGTCTGACAAGCAGGCGATCCCATTCCCTTCCAGGCAAAGCTGCTTCAGCGTTTCTCCGCTGTTAGACGATAACCCGCAGGTAATTTCATGAAGCTGGCCATCATGACAGGCAACAGGCCAGGTGTTCAGCGACACCGGCTCCGTAAAGCCCAGGCACAGATGCTGCTTCAGTTCTTCAACCGTCTCCGGTTTACCATGTTCAGCAATATACTGTGGCGACGCGATAATTTTACGGTAGCTGGCAAACAGCGGGCGGGCCCGCAGGCTGGAATCCGTCAGGGTTCCCGCCCGAATAGCCACATCCACTTTCCGCTCGATGAGGTTAATAAACGTCTCGGACGAGACCAGAGAGAGCGTCATCTCCGGATAGCGTTCACGGAAAGGTTTGATTAACGGCATCAGAAAATGAAGCACAACCGGCGTGGCAGCATCAATGCGCAGCAACCCGCGCGGCGTGCTGCGGGTTTCCATAATCTCCGTCTCCGCTGCGGCCATCTCCTGCAGCACCGACTGCACGCGACGGAAATAACGTTCCCCTTCTTCCGTCAGGCTGAGCTGCCGCGTCGTTCGGTTGAGCAGACTCACCCCAAGCTTCATCTCCAGCTTTTTCACCGAACGGCTAATGGCCGAGTTAGCCTGTCCCAGCTGCTCGGCTGCGCGGCTAAAGCTGCCGCTTTCGACGACGGCGACAAAGATTGTCAGCTCTTCAGACGTTGCTTTCATTGTTGCACCACCTGCAAAATTCTATTGATATTTTGACCATTTTTGTTATTTAAGCACTGGCGCATACTGCCTGTCATCTTAATCCTGATGATACGGAGTATTTTATGCCACTGGCGCTACTTGCCCTGACGATCAGTGCCTTTGCAATTGGCACGACCGAATTTGTTATCGTGGGACTGGTTCCCACCATCGCTAACCAGCTTGCCATCTCGCTGCCCTCAGCCGGGTTGCTGGTGTCCATCTACGCCCTGGGCGTTGCCGTCGGCGCGCCGGTGCTGACGGCCCTGACCGGACGTTTTCCGCGTAAGCAGCTGTTAGTCGCGCTGATGGTGCTGTTTACCGCCGGGAACGTTCTGGCCTGGCAGGCACCGGACTACACCACGCTGGTGATTGCCCGCCTGCTGACCGGTCTGGCACACGGCGTGTTCTTCTCGATTGGTTCCACCATTGCAACCAGCCTGGTCCCCAAAGAGAAAGCGGCTTCAGCGATCGCGATCATGTTCGGTGGGTTGACCGTCGCACTGGTCACAGGCGTACCGTTGGGAACGTTTATCGGACAGCATTTCGGCTGGCGTGAAACGTTCCTGGCCGTCTCCTTACTGGGCGTTATCGCTCTGGTGACTAGCCTGCTGCTGGTACCGTCGAATATTCCAGGCCGGGCGAGCGCCAGCCTGCGCGATCAGCTGAAAGTGCTTACCCATCCGCGTTTGCTTATCATCTATGCGGTTACGGCTCTGGGCTATGGCGGCGTATTCACTGCCTTCACCTTCCTGGCACCGATGATGCAGGACCTGGCGGGCTTCTCCCCGAATGCCGTGAGCTGGATTTTGCTGGGATACGGTATTTCTGTGGCCATTGGCAATATCTGGGGCGGCAAGCTCGCGGATAAGCATGGTGCGGTACCGGCGCTGAAATTTATCTTCGCCGCCCTGGTGGTTCTGCTGATGATTTTCCAGTTCACGGCTTCAATGCAATACGCCGCGCTGGTCACGGTACTGGTGATGGGGATCTTCGCCTTCGGTAATGTACCAGGGCTTCAGGTTTACGTTGTCCAGAAAGCCGAGCTCTATACGCCGAATGCGGTGGATGTGGCATCCGGTCTGAATATTGCCGCTTTTAATATTGGTATCGCACTGGGCTCCATTATTGGCGGACAAACCGTCGAACACTTCGGATTAACCCAGACCCCATGGATTGGTGCGGTGATTGTCCTGGTCGCCTTCCTGCTGATTGGCCTGAGTGGACGCCTCGATAAGCCAGCCCGCGTAGCGCTGGGATAACATCAGTAAGTGCTTGCTTACAAAACTGGAAAGCGGTTTCTCAGAAATTGCGTTGAAAGTGTGACCTAAAGTCCCTATAACATTAGAACCAGTCCGTTTTCAGGGCTGGTTCATGTTACAGGGGCTGTTTCCAAAAGTGCGAAAAAATACCTATGCCATGCGTTATGTTGCCGGAATGCCCGCGGAGAGGATCTTACCTCCGGGGTCGTTTGCGAGCATAAGCCAGGCATTACCCGCCGGCACACCGTTAAGCAGCGATGATAAAATCCGGGTTCTGGTCTGGAATATCTTCAAGCAGCAGCGCGCGGAGTGGTTATCGGTACTCAAAAATTTTGGAAAAGATGCCCACCTGGTTCTGCTCCAGGAGGCGCAAACTACCCCTGAACTGGTACGGTTTGCCACCACGAATTACCTTGCCGCCGACCAGGTGCCGGCATTTGTTCTGCCGCAGCATCCCTCTGGCGTAATGACGCTTTCTGCTGCCCATCCGGTCTACTGTTGCCCGCTCCGCGAGCGCGAACCTATCCTGCGTCTGGCGAAATCAGCGCTAGTGACGGTCTATCCGCTGCCGGATACCCGTATGCTGATGGTCGTCAATATCCACGCGGTAAACTTTAGCCTCGGCGTGGATGTGTATAGTAAGCAGTTACTTCCTATTGGCGATCAGATTGCGCATCACAGCGGGCCCATCATCATGGCAGGCGATTTTAATGCCTGGAGCCGTCCGCGCATGAATGCGCTGTATCGCTTTGCGCGCGAAATGTCGCTGCGTGAAGTTCGCTTCAGTGATGACCAGCGTAAAAAAGCTTTTGGTCGTCCTCTCGACTTTGTCTTCTATCGCGGTTTGAGCGTGCACGACGCCTCCGTTCTGGTGACGCGCGCTTCGGATCACAACCCTCTACTCGTTGAATTCAGTCCCGGCAAACCTGATAAATAATGGTGTGTCAGGTCTGCCGTGGGGCAGGCCGCGCGGGTGCTGCCCTTTTATTTTTAACCAACAAAGGACAGTACGATGACAACAACACACTCCCATCATGACAACGTAGAAAAACAGTTTGGTTCTCAGGCAAGTGCTTATCTGAGCAGCGCCGTGCATGCTTCAGGTCGCGATCTGGTGCGTCTCGGTGAACGTCTGGCGGCATTCCCGCAGGCGCATGTGCTGGACCTGGGATGTGGGGCAGGGCACGCCAGCTTTACGGCTTCGCAGCAGGTAGCCCACGTTACCGCATATGATTTATCGAGCCAGATGCTGGACGTCGTTGCTGAGGCGGCGAAAGCGAAAGGGCTGAACAATATTGATACGCGGCAGGGCTATGCGGAGTCTTTACCGTTTGATGACGCGTCGTTTGATGTCGCGATCAGCCGGTATTCCGCACACCACTGGCATGACGTCGGCCAGGCATTGCGCGAAGTCAGACGTGTTCTGAAGCCGGGTGGCACCTTCATCATTATGGACGTGATGTCTCCCGGACATCCGGTGCGTAATATCTGGCTGCAGACGGTCGAAGCGCTGCGCGACACCTCGCACGTGCAAAATTACTCCAGTGGCGAGTGGCTTACGATGATCACCGAAGCTGGCTTGATTTCACGCTCATTGATAACCGATCGTTTGCCGCTGGAATACAGCTCGTGGATCGCGCGTATGCGCACCCCGGAAGCATTAAGCCAGGCAATTAGGCTTTACCAGGAGAGTGCGTCCGCAGAGGTGAAGGCGTACTTTGAATTGCAGGCGGATGGCTCATTTACGAGCGATACCATCATGGCTGAAGCGCAAAAAGCGGGATAAACAAAAAAGGCACCGAGGGGAATCGGTGCCTTTTTATCTTTCGATCGTGTTATCAGGAGTCTGGCGTGGCGCTGTTCTTCACAAACAGCGTCAGCTGGTCGCCCGGTTTCAGATTGTCAGTATCATTATTCCAGCGCATCACATCTTTGATGTTCACGCCGTGTCGTTTTGCGATACTGGACAGTGAATCGCCTTTGCGCACGCGATAGGTGATGCTATCGCTGTTGCTGGCGAGACGCTGTGCGCTGCTACCTGCACCCACGGTCAAAGTCTGACCCACCTTCAGCCCAGAGCTGCGCAGATTATTCCACTGCTGCAGATCTTTCGCCGTCACGCCAAGACGTGAGGCAATGCCTGAAAGGGTATCCCCTGAACGCACCTTATAGCTGCGGCTGCTAACGGATGAAGCATCGGCAATCAGCGTTGACTGAACGGCGGCAATTTCACCCGATGCTAAAGACTCACGTAACTGCGCCGCATGTTTCTGCGGAACCATCACATACTGCGGGCCGCTTGCCCCCAGCGTCGAGCCTTTAACGCCTGCATTAAAGGTTTTCAATTTACTTACCGACATACCCGTCATATCAGCAACTTGTTGAATATCAACCGGATTGCTGAGGCGAACGCGCGCCAGTGCACGACTTTCGTCTGGTGTTGGCAGTTGTACACCGTAACGCTTGCTGTTCTTGAGAATATCGCTCAAGGCCAGCATCTTCGGTACGTAAATCTTCGTTTCCTGTGGCAGTGAGAGCGACCAAAAATCGGTGGATTTACCCCGTGCTTTATTCGCTTTCATTGCCTTCAGTACACGACCTTCGCCACTATTATACGCTGCGACCGTTAACAGCCAGTCGCCGTCAAACATCTTGTTCAGACGTTGCATCATGTCGAGAGCGGCTGTCGTTGAAGCGACAACATCGCGACGCGCATCATAGTTGCGGGTCTGTTTCAGACCATAGTTTCGCCCGGTGCTCGGAATGATCTGCCAAATGCCTGCGGCATTGGCGCCAGACGTCGCGTGTGGGTCAAAAGCGCTCTCCACTATGGGTAGGAGTACCAGCTCCATAGGCATGTTACGTTTTTTAACTTGCCCGGCTATCCAGTACATATACGGCTCTGCCCGTAACGTTACATCGTGGAGATAGCTCTTATTTCTTAAATACTTCTGTTTCTGTTCGCGAATCCGGCTGTTTTCCGGAATTCCCATCTTTAGCTCGTCGCCAATAGAGGTCCACAAGTCTTGCTCCTGCGCGAAAGATGTCCCATCGTCCATCCAGCGCGCCGAACTTGTAAACTTCCCTGCTTCCCCTTGACCAGCTGCAGAAAGGCTCTGTGCGTGCTGTTGTACGTTGCTGCCGTTCTGCGACTGGCAACCTACAAGCAGGACAGAGGCGAGTAATATCGCTTTTGCCTTCATGTGTGTGTCAATAGTTGCTTAAAAGACGAGCGATGATAACGGCGAAATTTTGAAAAGGCAACCCGCATTTATCTGAAGTTATCTTTCTTTGACCTTAACCAAGCAAATCGCTGTTCAGGTTGTTGCAAATTTGTTTCTTGGTTAATTTTATTAATTAAATCAATATCATCTGTTCGTAAAAATAAATTAATCTGACGCTCATTTTTCAGAATTACGGGCAGTGTATTTTGGTTTTTTGCACGTAACTCCTTCACTTTGTGATAATAATCCTGAATCGCCCGATCCTCAGGTAAGAGGCTTGCAGCAAACTTCATATTTCCTAATGTATACTCATGGGCGCAACAAATAAGGGTGTCATCCGGTAACGCATTAATCTTTTGTAAAGACTGATACATCTGTTCCGGCGTGCCTTCAAACAGTCTTCCGCAGCCGCCAGAGAACAAGGTGTCGCCACAAAAAAGATAAGGTTTGCTGTAGAAACACAGATGTCCCAAAGTGTGACCCGGTGTAGCAAATACGGAAAACTCCCACTCGTGGATGAGGATATTTTCGCCTTCTTCGACTACTTGCGTCGTTCCCTTATTTTGTGTCTCAGCCGGTCCGTACACCACAAGATGCGGAAATTGGGCCCGCAGTTCCTGCACGCCGCCAGTATGATCGTTATGATGATGCGTCAACAGAATGGCGTCAGGCTGCCAGCCGTTATCATTTATGGCGCGCAGTACAGGGGCGGATTCGCCGGGATCGACAATGACGCATCGACGATCGTCATCGACCAAAACCCAGATGTAATTGTCCTCAAAAGCGGGAATACTGATAAGATTCATACATTACCTCTTATAGCGTGGCGGGTGTTTTGATGAAACCGGCAAGGATACCTCAGACTGTCGCAGCACCGGAACGTTGGGCGGAATTGCCCTGGGGTGAATACTATCGCGAGGCACTGGAGCAGCAGCTGAAGCCCTGGCTCGCGAAAATGTATGGCTTTCACCTGCTTAAGATTGGCAATCTCAGCGCGGAAATCAATACCGAAAGCTGCGCTATCTCACATCAGGTTAACGTCTCTCTCGGCGGATCGCCGGTTCAGGTGAAGGCAGACCCGTTGCATCTGCCGTTTGCAGAGAAATCCGTTGATGCATGCCTTCTTGCACACGCGTTGCCCTGGTGCAGCGATCCTCACCGTATGCTGCGTGAAGCCGATCGCGTTCTGATTGATGACGGCTGGCTGATCCTCAGCGGATTCAATCCGCTGAGCCTGATGGGGCTGCGCAAGCTGGTACCCGTGCTGCGCCGAACGCCACCCTATAACAGCCGAATGTTCACCATGATGCGCCAGCTCGACTGGCTTTCACTGCTGAACTTTGAAGTGCTCTGCTACGGCGGTTTTCAGGTACTGCCGTGGGCGCGGAAGGGGGGAGTGTTGTTAAGCACGCATTTGCCCGCCTTAGGCTGCATGCAGTTTATCGTCGCGCGTAAGCGAACCATCCCCCTTACGCTTAACCCGATGAAGCAGAGCAAATCGAAAACGCCTATCCGGCAGACCGTTGGCGCAACGCGGCAGTACAGAAAGCCCTGATCAGGATTCAGGCTGGTAGCCTGCATCCTCATGGGCCGGGTTTAAAGCCGCCGCGCGCGCCAGTTCGTCGCAGCGTTCGTTCTCAGGGTGACCAGCATGCCCTTTTACCCATTCCCATTTTATTTGGTGCTGACCTAATGCCGCATCCAGCCGCTTCCAGAGATCGACATTTTTAACCGGCTTTTTATCCGCAGTTTTCCAGCCGCGTTTTTTCCAGTTGTGGATCCACTGGGTGATACCCTGGCGCACGTACTGGCTATCGGTACTGAGCACCACGTCGCAGTGTTCTTTTAAGGCTTCCAGCGCCACAATGGCCGCCATCAACTCCATACGGTTGTTGGTGGTCAGGAAATAGCCTTCGCTAAAAGTTTTTTCATGCTGGCGATAGCGCATAATCGCGCCGTAGCCGCCGGGCCCTGGGTTGCCGAGACAAGATCCATCGGTGAAAATTTCTACCTGTTTACGCATCTCTGGTAGACTTCCTGTATTTGAAACGTTCAGTTAAACGATAAGTCTGACATAAATGACCGCTATGAGCACTGCAATTACTCGCCAGATTGTCCTCGATACCGAAACCACCGGTATGAACCAGATCGGCGCGCACTACGAAGGGCATAAGATCATTGAGATCGGTGCCGTTGAAGTGGTGAACCGTCGTCTCACGGGGAACAACTTCCACGTGTATCTCAAACCCGATCGGCTGGTGGATCCAGAGGCGTTCGGCGTTCACGGTATTGCCGATGAGTTCTTGCTGGATAAACCGACCTTTGGAGAGGTGGCAGACGAGTTTCTGGAGTACATCAAAGGCGCCGAACTCATCATCCATAACGCCTCGTTCGATATCGGCTTTATGGACTATGAGTTTAGTAAGCTCCATCGCGATATTCCGAAAACAAACACCTTTTGCAAAGTGACCGATAGCCTGGCGCTGGCGAGGAAGATGTTTCCCGGCAAGCGTAACAGCCTCGATGCGCTCTGTTCACGTTACGAAATAGACAACACCAAGCGAACGCTGCACGGGGCATTGCTCGATGCCCAGATCCTGGCCGACGTCTATCTGGCAATGACCGGCGGACAGACGTCGATGAAGTTCAGCATGGAAAATGAGTCACAGCAGACGCAGGGCGAAGCGGGCATTCAGCGCGTTGTCCGTCAGGCAAGCCGCTTGCGGGTTGTTTTAGCCAGTGATGAAGAGCTACTTAACCATGAATCCCGTCTCGACCTGGTGCAGAAGAAGGGCGGAAGCTGTATGTGGCGCGCCTGAAAAAACGCCACAATGCCTGTAAAATCATCGGTTGGGTGAATTTTGCAGCAAACGATTCAAAACGTGAGAAAAAGCGTTGACGAGATCGGAGGCACACCGTAATATGCGCCTCGTTCCCCAAGCGGGAACAGTGGAGCGGTAGTTCAGTCGGTTAGAATACCTGCCTGTCACGCAGGGGGTCGCGGGTTCGAGTCCCGTCCGTTCCGCCACTATTCAGGCCCACGTTATTTATAACGTGGGCCTTTTTCATATCTGTACTTTTTCGTCTGCGCGTTCGATCTTCGCGACTTTCCTTTGCGAGGCGCGAGAGCAGAGGGCAATGCCAAACAGAATCAGTACCGTGCTGACCAGATGATACGAATGCAACGTAACGTGCAGGAACATCACGCTGAACAGACCGCCGCTCAGCGGAATAAGGTGGGAATAAATCTCCCCGCGGGTTGCACCGATAGCCGCAATGCCTTTATTCCACAGCAGGTAAGAGAGCCAGGAAGGAAAGACCACCAGGTATATCAGCCCGCTTAAAAAGCCCGGTGCGGTATAGGCCGTCCACTCAGGTAAGCCGGTCTTTATCAACGATATCGCCAGTACCGGTAACAACACCAGGGCACCGAGGACCGCGCTCACGGCCACAAAGGCATTCCCACCGACGCTTTTCGGCTTCATCCGCAAGAAAGCACAATAAACGGCCCAGCTGGCGGCAGAGCCCATGGTCCAGATATCGCCGCGATTCAGATTTTTAAGCGTATCCAGATGCAGCAGATCGCCCTGCATGACCAGCCAGACGACGCCCAATGAACTGAGAACAACGCCAGCAATATTCTGTACTGATATTTTCTCTTTAAAGACCAGCTTATTTATCAATAAAACCAGGGCAGGCGTCGTAGATAAATAAATAGCTGCATTAAGAGATGAAGTATATTGCAGGCCGATATACAGCGTGAGTGGGAACATAACCTGTCCGCACAGCGCAAGAAATATGATCGTACCTTTCGCCTTTTTCATCATCGGCCACTGGACGCGAATCTGTCTGATATAAAGCATCGATAAAAGAAGAGCCGTAATTATCCAGCGTGCGGCGGATAATATAATCGGGTCTGCATGCGCCACCAGTAAATGACCGACGACATAATTACCCCCCCAAAAACAGGCCGCGAGACTGAGTAAAAAATAGGGCATAGAGGCTCCTGATAATAAACATTTTGTCTGCCTTTAGAGTACTGCCGGTGCAGAATTAAATGCTAATATAATATTTTCATCTCACGGTATTGGCTGAAACTATGAAGTTTACTCTCAGGCAACTTGAGTTCTACATTGCGTTAGCGGAAACATTACAAATTTCCAAAGCGGCCAGCCGTTGTCATATATCGCAATCTTCCATGACGGTCTCTATGCGCAACCTGGAGGAGGCGGTGAATGCCCCTCTCTTTATCCGTCATGCAAAAGGGATCCAGTTAACTCCCGTCGGCGAGCGATTTCTCAATCATGCCCGCAAGATCCTCCACGATAGCCGCGCGGCGGTGGAGGATCTCCATCAGCAGCCTGAGGCGATTAACGGCGTCGTGCGCATCGGCATTGCCGAAACCCTTTCCGCTTATCTGCTGCCCAATCTCTGGGGCGATATCGCGCAGCGTTTTCCGCTGCTGGAGACGGCATTTAATGAGGCGCCCGCATCGCAGCTGCTTCAGGCTTTGCGTCAGGGAGATCTCGATTTCTGTCTTTTGCTGACCTCCAATATCAGCCACGATAGTACGCTTGAGGTCGAAACGTGGATCCGTTCGCCGCGCCGGTTATGGACCGCCATCGGCCATCCTCTTCTCAGCGTGCCGGAGCTTCGGTTAAAGGATGTGGAAAAGGCGCCATTCCTGTTGCTGGTGACGGACGACTATCCCGATGTGATATCCGACTACTGGCAAAGCAGGGGCTGCCATCCTGACATTCATTTTCGTACCAACTCCTTTGAGGCGATTCGAAGTCTGGTCGCGCAGGGAAAGGGGGTGACGATTTTATCCGATCTGGTCTATCGTCCGTGGGCGCTCGGCGGTCAGCGCGTGATCCGGCGCACCATTGACGACTGCATTACCTATATGGATGTGGGCATCGTCAAAAACGTCGGGCAGCCGCTTTCGCCGGCCTGTTTGCGGTTGATGGATTTTTTACGACAACAAACGGCACGTCTGGGCGAAGCGCGCTGAACTGCGTCCCTGAGATTTCCGTTATCCGCCAGATATTTCCTGATTTTCCTGAGGGCCTTCTTGCCCGCAGGTCGTGTATTCCGCTGCTGGGGATGAAGACAATAAGCGCCTTGCTTATTTTCTTTACCGAAACGGAATTGTGCTATGTCTGGTATCACCGCGAGCGGTATTCGTTCCCTGCTCGCCTCCCGTCCACTCTTGTTGGTTCTCTGCTGTGCCACCGCTTTGCCGGCATACGCTGAAGAGTCGATGACCGTTGAGGGGTATTATCGCGATCCCGCGTCATTTATCGCTCCGGCTCATACTCCAGCACAACAATTGCCTGCCAGCGACGGTGCGGGCGCGCTAAAAAACATCCCGGGTTTTTCCGTACTGCGCAGCGGCGGGAGTAACGGCGATCCGGTGTTGCGCGGGATGTTCGGTTCCCGACTGACGTTGCTTGCAGACGGCGTCAGCACTCAGGGGGGCTGCGGCTCGCGCATGGATACCCCAACGGCCTATATCACTCCGCAAAGTTACGACACGATAACCGTCATCAAAGGCCCACAAAGCGTGCTCTGGGGGCCAATGGGGTCCGCCGGAACATTGCTTTTTGAACGCCAGCCGGACTATTTCAGCGTACCTGAGCTAAAAGGCAGCGCTGAGCTGCTGCGGGGCGCGAACGGACGCGCGGATCAAAACCTTAATCTTGCGTTTGGCGACCCGCGCGGCTACGTCCGCCTGGACGGTAATCATTCGGAGGCGGATGACTACCGGGATGGTCATGGCAACCGCGTGCCGGGCCTGTGGCGCAGATGGAACAGCGGCGTCACGGTTGGGCTCACGCCTGATGAGGACTCGCTGGCGGAGCTAAGCGTGGGAGCCAGCGACGGTAAAGCCCGCTATGCGGGTCGGCTGATGGATGGTAGCCGTTTTGCCCGTAAAAGCGCGGCGCTAAAACTGGAGAAATATCACCTGAGCGAGCACGTCAGCAAACTTAGCTGGCAGCTCTATGCCAATGATACTGACCACATCATGGATAACTACAGCCTGCGTCAGCCCGTTGGACCGAAGCGTAAGTCTGAAGTTGGCGGCATGGTGATGGGCAGCCGCCTTGCCGGCGTGTGGGAAGATGAAACCACCACGCTTACCGCCGGCGCGGACGTAATGCGTAAAAGTCACCGTAAAAAAAGCGCTGGATCGTGGCGTGACGATGCCCGTTTTACCCAGGCGGGTCTGTTTAGCGAATGGCGCCAGTCCGTCACGGCGGACGATACGGTTATCGTGGGTGCGAGACTGGATAGCATTCGCGCGGACGATCGGCGCAGCGCGCAAAATAGCTCCCGGCACGACCTCCTGCCCGGCGCGTTCACGCGCTATGAGTATCGCGTACCTGACGCACCCGTCATGCTTTATAGCGGCATCGGTTATACCGAACGTTTTCCTGATTACTGGGAGCTATTTTCCGGCAAGGCTGGAGAACAAAGCTTTCGTCAGCTGAAAACAGAAAAGACCCTGCAATGGGATAGCGGCGTGCAGTTACACGGCGACAAGGTTAGCGCCTGGGCATCGGCCTATGTCGGGCGAACTACCGATTACATTTTGTTTGATTATAGCCGCACGCCGTCGCAGGCCAGCAACATCAATGCCGCCGTAATGGGCGCGGAGACGGGCGCAAGCTGGAGCCTGACGCCCAACTGGGCACTGACGGGAAGCCTGAGCTACGCCTGGGGCGAGAATCGTAGCGATAAACAGCCGCTGCCGCAGATGCCGCCGCTCGAAGGGCGGCTGGCGCTGGACTATACCGGGCAACAGTGGCGCACCGGATTACTGTGGCGTGTGGTTGCGCCGCAGCATCGCGTGGCGCAAAAAAAAGGTAACGTCACCGGCCAGGATCTCGGCCCGAGTGCGGGGTTTGGTGTGCTTTCGTGGAGCGCGGGCTACACATTTAACGACCATTTTGAGTCCCGCGTGGGTATTGAGAATCTGTTCAATAAATACTACAGCGAGCACCTCAACCTGGCGGGCGCCAGCCAGTTCGGATACGCCGCAAATCAGCAAATCCCTGAACCGGGGCGCGTCTGGTGGCTGGCGATGACATACCATTTCTGATCCTGAGCGTCATTGCTGAGAGCGACCGTTGAGGCGTACGTTTGCCTCTACCGCCTGTTTACAGGCGGTTTTTTTATGTCATATAGCAATATCGAACATTTGCGTTTTCGCCAGCAGGCAATAGAGCTGGCAGTCGCTGTTTACCCCCAGTTTTTCCATCGCGCGCAGTTTATGGGCGCTGACGGTTTTATTACTCAAATGCAGCTGTCTGGCGATCTCTGTCAGACTCATCCCTTTGCAGAGCATACGCAACACATCAATTTCACGGGGCGAGAGCTCTTGCTCCGTTTGTGCGCCGGTCTGGAACAGGGAATGCATCAGCTCGCGCTCAATATAAACTTCCCCATTGATCACTGACGTCAGCGTTCTGCTCAGGGTTTTCTCACAGGTGTCCCGACTAATATAGGCTTTGGCGCCTGCCTCCAGCGACATGCGGATAAGCTGCGTGTTTTTGTAGGGCGAAAGCACAATGATTTTAAGCTGCGGATATTTACGGCTGAGCCATTTAATCAGCAATACGCCGTCCATTCCGTTGAGAGGGTTAACGGTTTGGCTGGTGGCAAGAGAAAAGCCAAGGAACAGAATGTCGACAGGCTGTTGGGATAGCAGTGAAAGCAGCTCAGATGGCGTTGCGGTATCGCCCTGAATGCAAAACTCGGGGCGGGGTGAGCCGTCGCTGAAAAGAGAGGGCATATTGGTGATCATGGATAAGACGCCACGACGGATAATGGTGTGCTCATCGGCAATAGCGATACGGACTTTCATGGTTTCTCCTTCGAAAATGTGGGCGACGGTAGGGATAACGCCGCCGGATGACCAGAAAGATACAGATCCTATGCAGAGCATTCTTTAGTACTTGTCAGATAATTCCTTCAGTGCGGTATCGAGTTGCTGCAGATTGGCTTCCATGCGCGCGCAGAAACGCGATGTCAGCGCAGGCAGGGCTTCAGCCGTTATGACCCCAGCCGCCAGCATCTCCGGCAACACTTCAATCGCCTGACAGGTGCGGGTGGCGTTGCGCATGGCAAAGAGGCTCCAGGAGGCCTTCAGACGATGCGCGAGCTGGCTTAGCGTTTGCGGTGACGGGGTGTTTTCCCGTAGCTGTCGAATATCAAGGGTAATGGCTTCGCGCATTTGCTGGCGCATCAGGGTCATGATCTCCGGTTGACCGTTGGCCAGACGCCGGAGTTCGCTGAGGTCAGGCCCCTGATTGCGAAGGCTGTATTGCTGCGCCAGCGCCTGATGCAGGGCATTGAGGGAGAGCGGTTTTCGCAATAACGCGTCCATCCCGGCATGTTTTGCCCGATCGTCCTCACTCTGCAGCGCGCTGGCGGTGTAACCGAGAATAGCGGCGGGCGCGGTGATACTGCCGGCAATATCGCGCAGGAGTATTAACGATGTAAGTTGATAGCCGTCCATGAGGGCCATCTGGCAGTCGGTTATCAGAATATCCACCGGCTCGTTTTCCAGGCGCGCAAGCGCTTCGCCAGCGCTGGCGCAAGGAATAACCTCCTGACCCAGCTCCTGCAGCTGGAGCGCTAACACCGTCAGGTTTGCCGGAAAATCGTCAACGATCATAATGCGATGCGGTGGCAGCGGGGTTATTAAAGGTGTCTCATCGGCCGTTGCCGCCGGGCTGGCGACATGAAGCGGTATGCTCACCGTCACCTGCGTACCGCTCCCCGCTTCGCTGGCTATCGTCAGCACGCCTCCCATCAGCTCGACTAACTGGTAACAGATCGCCAGCCCTAGCCCGCTGCTTTGCGGCGTGCTGCTGTCAGTCTGAAACCACGGCTGGCCGAGGTGTGGAAGGGCATCGGCCGGGATACCGATGCCAGTGTCGCGAATCAACAGCTGCAAATGTTCACCGTTGAGCTCGGCGTGAAAAACAATTTCTCCCTGCGGCGTATATTTAATGGCGTTGCCCAACAGATTGGCGATGACCTGATTCAGCCGTGCTTTATCGAACAGGAACCAGCCGTCGTGCGGCACGTTCAACTCGCTGCGCCAGTGGAGACCTTTAGCGTTGGCGCTGCTGGCAAAAATCTCCGCGCTGGCGTTAAGCGTCTGCCACAGGGGCCAGGCCTGTGGCTCCAGTCTTAACTCGCCTGCTTCAATGCGCGACAAATCCAGTACGCCGCCAATCACGTCGCGCAATGACCCGGCTGCCTGCCAGGCGATGTTGAGGGACTCGCTTTTGTCGCGCTCCATCTCAAGCAGGCCCAGCATGGCGTTGAGCGGGGTACGAATGTCATGGCTCATGCGGGCGAGGAAGTTCGATTTTTCAGTGCTGGCCTGCTCCGCCTGCGCCAGCGCCTGATTGAGCGCAGCGGTCAGCGCGGCTTTTTCAGTGATATCGATCCAGCCTCCGACCACGCCCTGAGGCCGCCCCCGCGTATCGGTATAGCGGCAAAGCCACCAGTAAAGGGTGGAATTGTTCTGTGTGGTTTCACCCGTTAACGGCGACGCGGCATGGAGCAGCGAGAGGCGATGAGGCAACGTAAACTGTTGGGCAAGCTCGCCCAAAGGCAGGCTGGAAAAGGGGGCGCCTTCTTCGGGCTGTGCCGTAAGTAACGGTGAGTGAATAAAGGAGTCGTTATAGCGCGTCAGCCGCCCGGTCGGATCGCAGACAAACAGCGGCACCGGGACATTGTTCATCAGAGTTTGCCAGAGTGAGAGCGCGTTGTGCAGCTCTGCCGTGTCCCGCTCGCGCTGGCGTCGCTGGCTCTGCGCGGCGCTAAAGGTCAGCAGGGCGACGAATGCCGCGCAAATCGCCACCACGGCGAGCATGACCAGCCATAGCGATTGCACCGGGGCGGTGGGTGTCGTCTGTACGGCCTGCGACAGGTTAAGGCTCGCGTAGATATCAGCCTGCGTTACGGACGCCATGACCGCATTCACCCTTTTGGCATCCGCCGGGTCAGAAATATTTGGTACAAACCATAGCGGCACTTCCGGCAGCGCCAGCGGCGTCAGCGACAGATTGCTGGCGTTATGCTGGCGCAGCAGGTGATGGAGTATAAACGCATCGCCCGCAAGCCCGTCCGCGCCTCCGGCTTTGAGCAATTCAAAACCCTGATCGAGCGAGTTAACCAGCACAAGGTTATCCGCAGGTAACGCCTGACGCAGTAACGTGACGAGCGGAGAGATGCGTATGACGGCAATCCGCTTATGCTGTAATGCGGACAAGGAGCCGGAAAGCGGGTTGCTGTCCTCACTGAGCAGGGCCCAGCTCAGTGAGTCAAACGTGATAGCACTCTTTGACGGTGGCGTCGCGCTGGCGACTATGCGCAACGTGTTCTCCGCATACTGAAGCGGGGGCGCATCAAGGTTGAAGGTCAGGCTATACAGGTTGGACGGAAACAGATTGAGCAGCAGATCGCGCCATACCCCCTGAATATGCCCGTCAGGCGTGAGCGTGACCATTGGCGGCGAAATAGCGGGAAGCAAAACGTGCAGCGTGATTTTGGGCGCATTTTCCTTCACGGGGGAATGGCGGGCGTCAAAGACGCTGCCGTCCGGCAAAAGCCACTTTTGTTCCAGCCATTCAGCGTCTTCCGGGTTAAGGGTGTGAATACGCTCGTTGAAGATTTCCAGCGTGTTTGCCTGCTCAGGCAGAGCCCAGGCACGAAAATGTAGCGGGGGAGTATCGTCCAGCGGCGTCAGGGTCAGCGTGGTGGCGGGGGAGTGGGTCAGCCAGTTACGTAAAACAAACTCCGGGGCGATGAATTCCCGCGCTTTCCCTGCTGCCAGCTGCCTGACGTTTTCTCCCGGTGAGGCTGAACCCGTCACAGAGCAGCGGGTCGCGACCTCTGACGGTAATTCCGGAAAGCACAGTGTACCGCCGCGTCCCTCTTTTATGCTCAGGGACGCCAGCGGGAAAGCGAACATTGGCTCGCTGGCGACCAGATCGGCTGCAGGACGCCGGGCGGCGATTAACACATCGATGCGCTTTCGCTTTAACGCATCCAGCGCCGTTGCCGGGTCGCTAAAACGCTGGACGTCCGGCAGCGTCGTATTGCTAAACAATATGCTGAGTTCATCATCCAGAATGCCCGGCGGCCGATCGATTACGAGAAAAGGCGGCGCTGCGCTCAGCAGGCCCACGCGCAGCGTGCCCGCCGCCGCGTGCCCGCTTATCAGCATGAGGATAAATAATGTCGCCAGCCAGCCTCTGCGCATGCTCAGCTAACCAGCCCCAGACTTTGCGCGCACTGGAGCAGCTCGAAATCATTCCTGGCGTTGAGTTTGCTCATGGCACTCTTTTTTTGCGTACTGATGGTCTGCTTCGTCCGGTTAAGCTGGGCGCTGATCTCGTTCACGGTGAAACCGCGCACCAGCAGGCGCAGCACTTCTGTTTCCCGTTCGGTCAACTGTGCCTGAGGCTTCACCGGTTCGATTTGCCCCCGCAGGGTGCTGCGCAGCGTCTGCAGCAGATTGTTGGACAAACTGGCTTTGTTGAGAACGGCATGCACCCCGCTGCGCCGCAGCGAGTCCAGAAGCTCAGGATTGGTGATCATGGTGACCACCACAATCATGCTCTGCGGATAATGGCGAATCAGCGAGCGGATCATGGTTAATCCGTCCGGGCTGCGCGTGCCGGGCATACTCAGGTCGGTGATGATGATATCGACAGGCTCGCTCGCCAGTTTATTCATGAGTTCATCAGCACTGAGCGCTTCGTGAACGACCCGATAAAGGTCCGGGCGCGTCTGCAGCAATGTGCGCAAGCCTAATAAATAGACAGGGTGGTCGTCGGCAATCAGAACTGTTTTTAGCATGACATCCGATCCGGCAAGGAAAAGACAGGTGTTCACCGCACATCTTAGCGAGTGGCGCTTTAGCATCACTCTTACAGTGTAGAGCAGAGTGAGGTGAAAAAGAGTAGCTAAAAAGTGGTGGGCTGTATAGTTGCTGGGGGGCATCAGCCGATCCTGATGGAAAACCGAAAGGTAAAGTAACGACGTTTTCACATTCTATGATAGAGATTTTTTCCGGAGCAGCTGAATGGTTTGTTATTTATCGCGAAATAGCGGCATGGAGGGCGATATTTCTCAGGTACGGAAAGGAATTCCTTATTGTTCAGGTTGAATATCAGGTATTACTCAGGCGTTACTCAGAATAAACTTTCTGAAATCATGAATTGGTTGTGGAAAAATCAGGACGGAAAATAGCGCAAATGGCGAAGGTACTATCATTTATAGGGATATGTTGTTAATTTGTGCCTGAATTAGATAACAGACATGTAACTGTTAATCCCTGCGCTTTTTCATCATAACAATGTAAACGCTGTAATTTTATTATCCAGGACCTACCCGTGAATAACGAAGAAATCTCTCTTTCAGCGTCAGTAACGTTCGTACCGGAAAAATCATCTCTGGCAACCGTGGATCATGGTGATATACATCTGACGCCCAACGAGCGTCGTTTGCTGGAGTTGATCCTCAGCGGCAAATGTAAAAAAGAGACCATATTTGAAGAGATCTGGCTTAACCAGGGCATGATTGTTAGCGAATCCAGCTATCACCAGCTTATAAAAATGCTCCGCCGCAAGCTGCAAAATGCCGGCCTGCCGGGCTCGATCATTAAAACCATTCCCCGTTATGGTGTAGTACTTGCACCCTGCGAAACGCAGGACAGTGAGGTCGCTTGCCCGCCGCCAGAAGAGCCTGATAACGCGTCTTGTCCCACTCCCGTCGATTGCCCGTCGTTGCCTGCTATCACGGCGGAGTCAATGAAAACTCCCTCACGTCAATACGGGACTCTGCTGGCGGCGCTGTGCAGCTTGTTGATTATCCTTCCAACGCTGGTGGTGGTCTGCACGGCCGACACGCCGCAGGCGTTTCAGGAAAATCTCTACGTAGATGGCGTCATGTTTCATCTCTCTTCGCTGCGCAGTGTCGATCGGCAGGCGCTGGCGAGAAAGCGGCATGCCCTGCCGGCGGGCATCAATAACGTGTACATCGCGTCGAACGGTCCAAAAGTGTTCGTTGCGCAATGTGAAGGCGAACTATCTCAGGAGGGAAAATGCGGTTACGAATACTATTCGTCATATTGATGGTTTGCATCAGCGTTTCGCTGGGTGGCGCGCTGGCTTACCTGACCAGCAACTACCTGGAAAGTAGAAAAGTGCCCGCCGAGCCCTGCAGCAGCGTCATACGTAATGGCAAATTTATTGATGAAAGCCTGCAGCATTACCAGTTTAATGGTGTGATCACCTGGTGGCCTAAACTCCACAGGCTAACGCTATTTGGTGTAAAAACCGATGAGGCCGGTAACCGGGTATTCAACCGAACCCTGCAGTTAAAATCGGTGACACAGAAGGGAAACGTCATCAATGGCCGGGTGGCAGAATTAAAAATTGCCGTTGGCGATCAGCTGCCGGAGAAGACCTTTCTGATAAGTGAAGATGGTCAGTATATTAACCTGTTATTCAAGCCGATTAATAAAGATAGCTGGCTGATGAAAATTAATGATAACTGGGTAGCAATGTGTGAGTATAAATAATCTCACGATAATTTTATTATAAGACATATCCAGGCTGGTGAGTTTTAAATCTGCTGCTGTAGTGAGCTGTTCTCCTGTTTTCAGGAAGATGAATATCCTATCTTGCGGGACAGGATTTCATTATTAAACCTGGAGCAGGATATCTCCCATGTTAAAGAAAAATAAAATATCTCTGAGCGCTATCGCCGCGGGCCTGGCGTTAAGCGGAATGCTGGTCAGCACGTTTAGCCATGCGGCCGCAACCGACGCCGCCTCACAGATGCCGGATATCAGTCAGAAAAAAATTCTCGTAGGTTATTGGCACAACTGGGGAATTAACCCGGAAGAGATAGACAAAGCGCGCGGCTATCAGGGAGGCTTACCTTCTGATATGTCGCTGCGTGAAGTGCCGAGAGGCTACAACGTCGTCAACGTCTCCTTCATGAAAGTCATGGACGGGCAGAGCGGGAATATTCCCACCTTCAAACCCTACAACGCGAGCGATGAGGAGTTCCGCGCTCAGGTTGCAGAGCTGAACGAGCAGGGGCGCGCGGTGTTGATTTCACTGGGCGGCGCTGACGCGCACATTGCACTGAACAAAGACCAGACTGAAGCGCTTGCAGCGGAGATTATTCGCCTGACCGATCGCTATGGTTTTGATGGTCTTGATATCGATCTGGAGCAGACGGCCATTACCGCGGCTGACAACAGTACGGTGATCCCGGCGGCGCTGAAAATGGTGCGCGACCATTATCAGCAGCAGGGCAAACACTTCATCATCAGCATGGCGCCAGAGTTCCCCTATCTCCAGGCCGATCGCGGGGTGAACTACAAAGCCTACCTGCAAAATCTTGAGGGCGTGTATGACTTTATCGCTCCACAGTATTACAACCAGGCGGGCGACGGCGTGAATATGATGACGCAGGAGGAGAAGGACGAAGTCGGTGAATGGTGGCTGCCGCAGGAATGGGGGAAGGGCTATAGCGACCGTCAAAAAGAGCTTTTCCTTTACTATCTCACCGACAGCCTGGCAAACGGGACGCGCGGTTATGTGAAGATCCCGGCGAACAAGCTGGTGATTGGTCTCCCGGCCAATGCGGATGCGGCAGGAACTGGCTATGTGCGAGACGCGCAGAGTGTCTTTAACGCACTTTCGCGACTGGAAGCGAAAAATGAAGCGGTAAAAGGGCTCATGACCTGGTCAGTGAACTGGGACAATGGCAACACTAAAAATGGTCAACATTACGGCTATGAATTTCTGAACCGCTACCAGAGCATCCTTGACGGCAGTCTGCCGGATGGGGGCGACGAAACGGATACTCAGGCGCCAACACAGGTGCAGGGCGTGCAGGCCACGCTGAAGGGGCAGGATGTTTCGCTCAGCTGGCTGCCAGCTAAGGATAATACGGGCGTGGCGGGGTATGCCATCTGGCGCGGTCTGGAAAAGATCGGTGATACCCATGAACTCAACTTTACCGACACCCAAACCCAGCCTGGCATGAGCTATCGCTATACGGTCATCGCCTATGATGCAGCCAACAACTTCGCTACGCCGAGCCAGCCGGTCAACGTTACCGTGCCCGATAATGACGATGGCGGAGGCGAAGAGGGCGGCCAGGGCGGCGACGTTACCCCATTCACGCCGGGCAAACTCTATGCCGTAGGGGATAAAGTGCTCTATGAGGGCAACGTTTACCGCTGTCAGATTGGCCATACAGGTGCCAGCCATTGGTCGCCGGATCGGGCCCGCAACTTGTGGGTAGCTGAATAACCTCTTTTTTAAACAGCATGGCTTCGCAGGGAGCCGTGCTGTTTGTTTTACAGGACAACGACTATGCAAACTTCTCTGGTTATTGCCAAACGTTACGATCGGTTTTCTCGCCTTCTGCACTGGGTGGTCGCAGCCGTCATTATCTACGCGATGTGCATGGGCTATATTCTGCACGCGCTGGAAGGAACCCGCTGGTTTACCTTTTTCTCCGTGCTGAATATGTCGCTGGGTACCATCGCCACGCCTGTCATGATGGTGCGCTTCGTCTGGCGTTTCTTCCGCCCTTCGGTGCCCTATCCGGCAACGGTAGCCGGACGTAAAAAACAGCTGGTGGTATTTATTCATGAGCTGTTTTATCTGACCATTATGGTGGTGCTGGTTAGCGGTTTTCTGATGCTGCAAAAAGACTACAACCTGTTTGGTCTGGTGCCGGTTTCCCGCCCGATTGCCATCGCCGAAGTGAATGCGTTTTTCTTCCAGGTGCATCGCTATAGCTGCATTCTGCTGGGTGTGATTCTGCTTGGGCATGTCGCGGCGGTGTTGAAGTACACCTTTAGTGGGCAGCGGGAGATTCTGCAGCGGATGCTGTGAGAAAGAGGCTCACTCCCCCCATCAGATGCGCGGTATTGCCAATCCTGTGAAACATCACCATCCCGCGCATCTGCCTTCCGTGCAGCGTTTGCAGAACAACTTCCCGGGCAAAGCTGCTTTCACGTTGCTGTGAGTACCAGGCGCGAAAACCGGGCAGGAACGGCGTATCGCAGTGTGCGTCCAGTAGCGTCAGGGTGCTCAGCGTCTTTTCCTCATCAGGGAACAGCGCTTCCGTACTGCCTTGCCAGAGGATCTCCTCCTCTGGCATCGAGAGGCGAAACACGACGCAAGAACCCGTCTGCGACAGGCGAATAATGATGGCACTGGTGCTGGCCGCGAGCGCCTGTTGCTGTTGGATCCAACGGCGGTACTGATATAAACAGTTGGCAAAAATCGCCGAAAATACCAGGTACCACTGCGCCTGCCAGATTGCGGGGATGAGATCGGGCGTTAGCGTGTAAAAAATCCCTTCCCGCTGCTGGGTCGCCAGCACCACAATCAGGTATTGAATAAGCAGCAGAGCGCCAACGCCGCGTCCGGAGAGCGCAAACACGCTCAGTAAAACCACCGTCGTTTGCACCAGCAGCAGGTTTAGCCCCTGCCAGAGCGGTGGCAGGAAAAAGTACCCCGTTATCAGCACCAGGGTATTCGCGGCAAGGAGCAACGCTTCCCGCCCGTTAAACCGCGGGTGCGACGGCATTTTGCTCTCACGCAGCAGCGGCAGAATGGCGAGAATGCCGGTTAATGCCGCCAGCACCCAGGAAAAAAAATGCAGAGGCGCAATCGGATACCCTGAGAGTAACAGCGCCAGATTAAGCAGCAGGCTGCCGCAAAAAATGCTGAAGATTAACTGCAGGGGGTAGATCAGTTCACCAATAATCGGCCTGCGCGCAAAACGCAGCGCAGGCAGTTGCGCATTCAGACGAAAGACGGCGACGCACAGTGGAAATATCGCGACGTCGATGAGGGCGAACAGGCACGCCAGCGCGAGCGGGCGGCCTATCCAGACGCCAGCAAACACATGCAGCAAGCCCGCGGTAGCCAGCCACAGCGGCCACTCTCGCGGGGCCGTCAGCCATAACGCGGCGAAAAGCAGCGGCGCCGGGAGCCAGAGCGTGGTGGAGAGGCTCCAGCTATCCCGCGTATGAAAGCTCAGCAATGCCAGCAGGATATAGAGACCCGAAAAGGCCAGCCAGCGGATAATATTGGTAATCAGCGTTGTTCTCCCACTGAGGCATTCAGCGTTATTCAGGTATTTATCATTTTAAGCTCAATTATTTTATCGTCGCTATTGATACGCTGGGATTTTTTCTAAAGGGCTTAACGATGGACTGGCAAAGCGACAAACGCGACCCTGCTACCCTGTGGTTTTCACTTTCTTCACGAGCGGCAGAACATGAACAGGGAAAGGAGTGGCATATCGCGGCATTATTGTGGAAAGAAGCGGCACAGTATGCAAAAACGCATCTGAATATTGAATGGGCGAACTTGCGCGGAGACTTTTGTACTTTACGTGCAAACAGGCTGCCTAAATATAACGAGTAGTCTCTGCTATTATCGGAGATTGCATGTCCCTTAGAGTGTGGAACCATGGTTGAGAGTGTAATACTCGTTTTTAGCGTTTTTCTGGGTGCCATTATCGGCAGTTTTTGCAATGTCATCATTTATCGGCTCCCCTTGATTCTCCACGGTGAAGCACTCTCTTTATCGTGGCCTGCTTCCCACTGCCCACGCTGTAAACACCCCATTAAATTTCGCCACAATGTTCCTCTGATGGGCTGGCTGCTGCTGCGCGGGCGCTGCGCCAGCTGTGGTCAGGCGATATCGTGGCGCTATCCGCTGGTTGAAGGGCTTATGGCGCTGCTGTACGGGGTGATTATCTGGCAGCAGGGCGTCACGCCGCAGAGCCTGTTCGACCTGCTGGCGGTGACGTTTTTGCTGCCGCTGCTGTTTATTGACCTGCGCACCATGCTCCTGCCCGACCGTCTGACGCTCCCGCTGCTGGCGATGTCGCTGGCGTTTGCCGTCAGCGGCTATAGCCGGGTGGAGCCAACGCAGGCATTAATCGCCGCTCTGCTGGGATTTGGCGTGCCCTGGACGCTCTCTTTGCTGTTCCGTTTATTGCGCGGCCATGAAGGGATGGGGATGGGGGATATGAAACTGCTGGCGGCGATCGGGGCGTGGCTTGGCCCGCTGGCGCTGCTGGATGTTTTTGTTGCCTCGACCCTGCTGGCACTGATCGCGGCGCTGATTCTGTTGCGGATCAAGCCCGGTCAACCGTTTCCCTTCGGACCGTATCCGATTATCGCCGCGATAGGGTGGGTGATTTTATACCGATAAAAAAGCGCCGGAACGAAGGGGCGATTTCCGGCGCAAAAATGATAACGAAAGTGTAGGCAGGGAATGATAATGTGAGGCGCGGGTCAGTGAAGACCCGGCCAGAGTTAACTTACAGTATTATTTGCACTCTTTAGGCATGTTGGCAGCACCTTCTTTCTTCCAGACGCCCCACTCGCCATCGGAACCAGGCTTAACGCCTCGGGTTTCCCAGCTGTTCAGCCAGATGTTGCCCTCATAGCTCACTTTTTCACAAGGTGTCTTGTAAGTCTTGCTGTGATCCCAGGCTTTTACATCGGTTTGCGCCGGGCGCAGCTTGATCACCTTCGTTGCCGTAGAGACTTTACCGGTGTCAGGCGCCGTCACTTTCACCTGCAGCGTCACGTCCACATTGTCGGTATACGGATGTTTACCCTTGAGGTTGGTGCTGAAGTTATTTGGTGACGAGATCTGAATCTTATCGGCGTGATTCAGTGCGGACCATTCAATTTTTGCCCCTTTTAACGAGTCATTGTTTTTGGACACGACGGCGGCAGCAATAACGTCACTGCCAACGATGGTGTCCTGGTTGTTGCCCGTATTGATCTGTACATCAGAAGCCTGCTGCGCTTCCTTCACGGTCACGGTGATATCGTCGGTGCTGGTTTTGCCATTTTTGGCCGTCACCGTCAGGCGATAGGTCACTTTACCGATTTTGCCGGGTTTAATCAGCGCACGGGCTTTTGCCGCGTGGACGGTTGAAACCCATTCGCCACCGTTAGCAACCTGCAACGCACCAATGTCCTGCCCTGAAACGATAGTCCATTGGTATTTTTCAGCATTGACGCTTGCGGAACCGTTAAGGTCATAACCACGTGATTCACTGTTGCTGTATACGGTGAAGTCACTGCCTGCCTTCGCCTCCGGTGCCGTGCTATCCGCTTCAGCTTTGGCATTCAGGGTGACGGTTTTTGAATCACTCACGTTTTTATCATTGGTGACGGTCAGCTTCACGTTGACGGTAAAATCGCTCTCCGGTTTAGCCTTCAGGCGAATGCTGGCTTTAGCACTGGTGCTGTTTTCCAGAATGACCTTATCGGCATTGCTGGTGACGGCCCAGCTGTACTTCAGCTCTTTCCCCGTTGAGGCGCTACCGTCCAGCGACAGCGTGCTGGTTGACAGGTTATGACTGGATGGCGTGACGTTGGCCACCGGTTTGGTAATGACTTCACCGCCAAAATCGACGTCAATCATCTGATAAAATGCGTTATCGGTATCGCGCACGCGCCAGACGGCATAAATTTTCTGCTTACCTTCACGCTCCGGTACGTCGCAGGTGTGGGTTTCGAAGCCTGTCGGGAGCGAAATATCGGCCGACGGGTTGCCTGGCGCATAGGTATAAACCTTATGGCAGAATGGCTTATCTTCAAACATCGCTCTGGTCAGGCGCGAATCCGCACCCGGAACAGACTGCCAGTCCGGCTTAGTGATGTAGTAGGTAAAATAGGTGGTGCGGTGCTTAGCCGGTAAATGCCATTTAAACTGGTGCGGACCCGCAGACATCGGGTTGTTGTAGGTATTCTGCTTTTCGTCATCAAGCTTGCTGAAGGCGGGAGTTGCCGTTGAACCACCGCTTGCCAGTTTTCCATCCGGCGGGAACTGGAATAGCTGTTCGTTGGCGATCGGGGTTGGGCTCATATCGTTGCCAGCCGGGAGCTTCGGCGCTTCCACGGCGTCAGCAGGCCAGACGTTACTATGCTCACCTTTATCGTTCATCGGCGGGAAATGAATCACCGAACGGGATTTTGGTTCAAAAACATAGCCGTGCGCCAGTGCGCCCGTGGAATACATACCAATCAATGCCACGGCTAACGCCGACGTAATATTATTCATCTTGAGTAGTTTCAAAATAATCTTCCCTGAATTAATTGAAGGACACTTCTACGTGACTGAGAGGGTTGTTCTGTTTGGCATACACCTTATTTGGCTCTGACTCATCGGGTGTAATCTCGCCGTTGCTGTGCCTGAAACCGGCACGCAGTTCGGGGTGCTGCTGATTGATAGCCTGGGCGAGGGCGTAGGACCAGTGGGCCTCTTCGCCAGCAAGAATGGTGACGCGCGTTTCCAGATTTGGCAGTTCGGTTCCGTCGTTAAAGAAGCGCGCACGAATCGTTTGCCCTTCAACGACCTTCACTTTCTCACCGTTGACGGCGCGTTCCAGCGTGCCTAGTTCTTTCATGCAGTTCTGGTGACCCTGTTCGCAGTTTGCCGATGGCGAGGTCGTGGCGGCGTTAGCTGAAACGCTGACGCCCGCCCCTGCCAGTAAAGCGGCAAGGACAAAAGCAGATCCTGTTAATTTCATAAGTTCCCTTATTTATTACTGAACAATAACGAAAAGTTAATCTCACCTGCGGCGCAGGTAAAAAGGCGTTATTACCGTGTGATAACAGGGACAAATAGTAACGGGAGGAGACAACCGGCTTGAATAAGAGACTTCTCTGAGCAATTAAGAGTCGGGGAGTTTCGGCAGAGAAGAGCGACCGTTCGTGCTGTAAAGAGGGCGGAGCGCGACAGAGTATGAAATAGTACTGCCAATTTCAGTCCTTGACGCGTATTAATAAAATCTGAGCGAGTACGGAGTTTAAGAAATGACGTTTTTACGCTTTTCCTGAGTGTTGAATTAATAAAGTAAAGCCTGGCTTATATCCAGGCTTTACTATTATGTTAACCAAAAGGGTTTTTAAGGGCAGCTATTATTAGCTGCATCCGACGTTCGCCATGCCCCCCACTCACCGCCGCTTCCTGGCTCTTCTTGTCCTGCGTTGACATACCACTGATTCAGCCAGATTTTGCCGTTATGCGATACGCGGGTACATTTCACCGGGTAGGCGATCCGCGGGTTATACGCTTCTGAGCTGTCATCAGGAATATCAGGTAACTGTGGTTTTTTCACCGTTACGGTGATCTTCTCAGCGCTCACGCTTCCGTCTTTGCCCGTGACGGTTAACCAGTAGGTTGCTTCTCCGTCTGTATTGGCAGGAATGAGTGCCCGGGCGGTAGGCCCTGAAACTTCACGTACCCAGCCTCCGGCATGTTTCTCCTGTAGCCAGAATGTGCCAGTACTGTTTTTGTCGATAGTCCATTTCCAGGAGACGGCATTCTTGCTGGCGCTCCCGTCTAACTGGTACGCACGGGAAGAATCGGTCGTGCCGGTAACGGTAAAGCTTTCTCCCGGCACTGCCTTTACCTCCTCCTGCTCTTCCTCTTTGAGTTCCAGAATCCTGGCTACCGCTTTTGCCATATTGGGGTGAGTACCTACTTTCGCTGAATCCCCCGCAGCTAAAGGTGTACCGGTTTCCTGGAGAATGGAGCGCATCTGTTGAGGCGTGACGGTGATATTGTGCGCTTTTGCAATGGCCGACAGGCTGGCGACCACGCCTGCGATAATCGGGTTCGCGGAGGACGTGCCGGAGAAACTTGAGGTGTATTCCGCATTTTTTATGCTATGCAAACCGCCGTAACCCGTAGTAACCACATCCCAGCAGCCCCAGCTGGCGCTGGTCACACGTGAGCCATAGGTGCTGAAAGAGGCTTTTTTGCCATTGTTTGCACAAAACGCGCCCGCAATGATCGCGCCGGAATCCCGCTTTTTAACGTCAAATTTTCCATTAAATCCGGCGTGATCGAGGTTGATATTGCCATTGCCTGCCGCCTGAATCACGTGCACGCCCTTATCCGTCAGCGCTTTTATCACGTCATAATAGGCTGGAGCGTTTTCCTGGGGAACATAGCAAGAGGAGGTGCAACCTGTCACATCTCCTCCGCCGGTCTGCATACCAATTTGCACTACATCTCCTGCCTGGAGTCTGGGGATCATATTGTAGAGATTATTGGCCTGCCATTTGACGTATCCCATACGGGCGTTCCACGTCAGGCCTTTGATGCCCGCATTGATATCTTTCGCCGCCATAATCCCGACGGAGCTGGTGTCGTGATCTTCGCCTGGCGTATAGCGCTTATCACCTTCATGGAAATCGATCGGCGGCAAATTCACATGGCTGGTATTCCATGCGTTGTTTTCCATCGAGACCAGCGAAATGCCGCTACCATCGTGCCCTGAATACTGACTTACGCTGTCGCGATTAACGCCACCCATATAGTAGCCGGGCCGTTTTTCATCTGGCGATTTGGTGTAATCCTGCAATCCACGAAAATCCGGGACGGTGGCCTGGCTGGTACTGTTCAGGGCATAGCTCAGCCCGGAATAGGGCGGCAGGTCGGGAACAGTGACCCCCTTTTCCAGCGACACCGGCATAGATTCCGGGTAAGCCAGCTCAATATCTTGTCGCGCCGCCAGTTCATTAATTACGTCATTGATATATGCCGCGTCATGTTGCTTATCGGCTGGCAGGGCTATACGTAAATAACGGTTAAAGCCGTAGCGTTCATTAAGCGCATCCATCTCGCTTAATTCACTGCTGCGCAAATGATTTGCCGTAAATAACGGACTCACGGCGAGGGTACTGTCGCGTAATGAAAAGGGTGAAGACTTATTAAGCGTTGTACCGGGTTTTAATTTCACGATAACGGAGAGATACGAAGTGCCTTCCCAGGCTTGCTCGTGCGTGACGGAATTTTGCGCAAAAGCGGGGGCACTCAATAGTGCACAAATAAGCAGGGCCAGTCCAGTTTTATTCATGTCAACGATCTTCCTTATTAAATGACATCCAGAGTATTGATGGGATCATCCTGCCATTAGGGGAAAACCTGCATAAGAAGACGGTCAGCAATAAAATTGCGAGGTGTCTGTTCCATGTTAAGAATTACCTGCTCCGGAAAATATACGGCTGAAGTTGGGCTGAGAAATTTATGAAGCAGGCTGAAAGAGTTGTTAAACATCAACGCCTAAGCATTGAATTTAATGAGGGACGGAAAATCTCATGATCATCTCCTGATTACTGTATGGAGTTTAGGAATTATCTGGATCTTAATATCGCTAACCAGGGAGTTTAATTAATTAGGGATGCGTCACAATGCCCAGTGTTTCGTACTGTTCTTTACGTCAAAAATTATCCGTGTGGATAATCCTTTTCCATTATTTATTTTCCATCTTTTTGCTCACGGTTCCCCCCGTCGCGCGGGCGCAAACTGAAACTCACGCAACCGTTGAAAGCGAAAGCAATCAGCCCCTGCGGGATAAAATGGCCGGCATGTGGGGAAGCGCACAACAAAACGGCGCGGGTGATGCCCTGCGCGGTGCGGCAAATAGCGAGGTGAATGCCGCGTTAACCCAGGAAGTGGAAGCGTGGTTAAACCATACCGGCGGGAAAGCCCGCGTTACGGCAGATGTCGGTATTGGCGGGAGCGATAGCCGCGATTTCGGGCTGGACTATCTGTGGCCGGTTAAAATCTGGCAACACGACATTCTGTTCACTCAGATGAGCGCACACCGCTGGAATGAACGCGATATCCTTAACGTTGGCCTGGGCTGGCGACATACCTTTAACCCACATTTGATGGCGGGTGGAAACCTCTTTTTCGATCAGGATGTCACTCGCCACCATAACCGAATGGGGGCAGGCGCCGAGCTGTGGAGCGATGGGATTCGTGCGTCCGCGAACTACTACTTGCCCCTGAGCGGCTGGCGTCATTCTGACGACAGCATGTTTAATGACGATCCCGACCGCTATGAACTGTATGAACGTGCCGCCCGCGGCTGGGATCTCAATCTGGAGACGGCCCTTTCACAGCACGTCGCGCTTAAATTGGGCTGGTTCCAGTGGTATGGCGACAAAGTGGACGTTAACGGCAGCCGCAGCGAAGCCAGCCACAATCCTCACGGGCTTAACCTCGGGCTTAAGTGGCAACCTGTGCCGCTGGTAGGGGTCAGCGCGGAGCAGAGTATGATTAGCGGGCAGCGGGATAACTTCTCTGTGGGGCTGAATTTCCACTGGGAGTTTGGCCGAAAACTTTCCGAAATGCTGGCAAGTGAAAATGCGGCGGCTTTGCCATCGCTCATGCAGTCCCGCACGGAGTTCGTTACTCGTAATAACAACATTGTTCTCGCCTATAAGCAGGAAGAAAAAGACAGACGTCTCTATTTCAGCCCGACGGAAAAAACCACGCAGGCTGGCGTGCCTTTGCTGCACGCGGTGAAAGGTGGGCAGGGGGGCGTCATTCGCTACACCTCCTCCAGCACGGCGATCGCGACCGTGGAGCCGGGCAGCGGTCTGGTGAACCCAACGCATCGGGGCGATGTCACCATCACCGCGACGGAAACGTCACCTGTCGATCCGGAGCACGTATTAAGTTCTGCCAGCTATCACCTGACCGTGACGCCGGGCGATTTTGCCCCTTCCGTCGAGGGCGTTGCCATTAAGGGGGACATGTCCCCGGGCCAGATCCTGGAGGGGAGTTATCTCTATAAAAGCAATGAAGGGGAGGATGAAGACCCCGAGCAAACCCGGATGCGTTGGTATGACGCAGATTCAGGCGAACTGCTCAAGAAAGGCAGTGCCACGTATGAAGTACAAACGCGCGACATGGCCCGAAGCGTGGTCTTTGAAGTCACACCGTTCAACAAAAAAGGGATACCAGGGGAGAGCGGAACGGCGAAAATTACCGGGAGCGCAACGATAACCACCCTGCGTATCGATCATCTGCTTTCACCCGGTGAGATCCGCCGTGACGGCAGCGTGAAGTTCTTCGAAGAGAGTCACGGTGCGTTGCTGGTGTTAGCCGAGGTGAAAGACGGTCAGGGCTCCCCTCTGACCGATCAGATGGTGTACTGGCAGAGCAGGAACTCGCTTGGCTCGTTGTCGCAAAACAGCGTACGCACCGATGAGCACGGTCAGGCGCTGGTAAAAATAGAAAACATCATGGCGGATGGTGAAGATGAAATTACGGCCTCGCTGATCCCGCCAGGCGGGATCCAGACCCAGAGCACCGCCAGTGATAACAATGTTCAGCAGGAGAAGATGGCGCTGGTGGTCGATTTTGCCCACCCGCTTGCCATCCGCTTCGTGGCCTCTCCCGAGCGCGCAGAAGTTGCCACGGAAAAGACGTTCACTATTGAAGTTACCGATCAGGATGGTAAGCCTCTGACGGTTGAGAAGAACGTCACGTGGAGCAGTAACGGTGAAACCCTGAGCGGCAAAACGGATAGCGAGGGAAGAGCATCCATCGCACTTATCGCGCCGCAAAAAGCAGCAGAGAAGTGGGTGGTGAACGCCACGGTAGATACCGTGAGTAGCCCGTCAGCGCCCGTAAGCCTTGAGCCAGGGCCGGTGGCAAAAGTGGTGCTGGACGTCCCGGAAAACGTGGTCGCAGGCAGTGAGGATAAAGCCGTTAGCGCGCAGCTGTATGACCGGTTTGATAACGCGGTTATCAGCCGTAAGCAGGCCATCACCTGGCGGATAGAAGGGAGTCAGTTCCGGGAAGCGCCTACCGGAGACAGCGATGAGCACGGTATTGCCAGTGCAACCATCGTAGTACCTGAAAAAGCGCCATCGCAGGTGAAAGTCTCCGCCGGTGATGAGCAGAAGATCGTCAATGTGACTGTCGGGAAGGTGAATCATGTTGAGCTTAAAGGTACCCCAGATACGCTGAATGCCAATGGGAGCAGCACTTCGACGCTGACCGCCATCGCGCTGGATGAGCACAACAATAGCGTACCGGACGCACCCGTAACGTGGTCGTTAATCACGCAGCAGTTTGGCGCGCTGAGCAACGCGATCGAAAAAACCGATGCAGAAGGCAAAGCGACGGCCACGTTTACGACCGCATCAGCGGGGGGCAATGCGCAAATAGAGGTCGATATTGGCGGCAAAAAACAAGCGACGCAGCTGACGCTCAACGGTTACCCGATTATCCGCAGCATCACGCTGAACCAAACCGCCGGGCTGAAGGTGGGCGACACGGTAAGCGTGGAAAAGGTGGACGTGGAGGAGAACGGCGGCGGCGAGGTGACGCTGAGCTACCAGTGGCACCGTGACGGTGGCGCGATCGATGCCGCCACGTCAGACAGTTATCACCTGACGGAGCAGGATACGGGTGCGACTCTCTTTGTGGTGGTGACCGCGACCAACGATGCCAAAAATGAAGGCGATAAGGCGTCGTTGAAAACGGAGCCGGTGGTCGGGAAGGCGTCAGATGTTACGGTAACCGCCAGCGCGGACAGCGTGGATGCGAACGGTCTCAACACCATTACCTATACCGCCACGGCGAAGGATCGCTTCGGCCGTGCGGTTGTGGGCGAGGCGATTGTCTGGGACATCGACAAGCCCGAGCTGGTGAGCCGGGGAGAGGCCAGCGCCGTCACCGGTACAGAAGGCACGGGAACGATGATCGTCACCGCGAAAAATACCGGCGGAAACATCACGGTGAGCGCCACGGTCAACGGCAAAAAGGGCGAGTCCGGCGTGGCGCTGCAGGGGATTCCGACGATCAAAAGCATCACGCTGAACCAAACCGCCGGGCTGAAGGTGGGTGACACGGTAAGCGTTGAGAAGGTGGACGTGGAACAGAACGGCGGCGGTGAGGTGAAGCTGAGCTACCAGTGGCACCGTGACGGTGGCGCGATCGACGGCGCCACGTCGGAAAGTTATCACCTGACAGAGCAGGACACAGGGGCAACGCTGTTTGTCGCGGTAACCGCTACCAACGCGGCCAAAAATGAGGGCTATAAGGCGTCATCAAAAACGGAGCCGGTCACCGGGAAAGCGTCAGCCGTGACGGTCACTGCCAGTGCGGCCAGCGTGGAAGCTAACGGGCTGAACACCATTACCTACACCGCCACGGTGAAGGACCGCTTTGGCCGTGCGGTAGTGGGCGAGGCGATTGTCTGGGATATCGACAAACCGGAGCTGGTGGCTCGGGGGGAGACCAGCACCATCACCGGAACCGGAGGCGTGGGGACAATGACCGTCAACACGAAAAATACCGGTGGAACCATCACGGTGAGCGCCACGGTCAACGGCAAAAAAGGCGAATCCGGCGTGGAGATTTACGGCGCGCCGTTGGTGACAGACCTGCATATCTCCGGCACGCCGAAGGTGGGGCAGACCCTGAGTGCGGAATACACCTTCTCGGCAAACGGGAGCGGTGCGGATGCGTCCACCTACCAGTGGCAGTGGAAGGACGGAGAGACATGGAAGAATGCGGCAGCCGCTGGCAATACGGCAAGAACGTTCACGCTGCCGGACAGCTATGCGGGCTACAGCGTGCGGGTGGTGGTGACGCCGAAGGGCAGCAGTCACCCGTCGCTGACCGGAACGCTCCAGGAGAGCCAGGCGGTGACGGCTTACGGCACGCCAGCGGTGGAGGATGTGCGTACATCCGGCACGCCGGAGGTGGGACAGACCCTGAGGGCGGAATACACCTTCAAGGCGAACGGAACCGGTGCGGATGCTTCAACCTATATCTGGGCGAGGTATGAGAAAACCAGCTGGATGCCGATCGAGGGGGCCAACGGCCGGGAATACACCCTCCAGGCGGGAGACGCGGGTTACAGCATTAAAGTAACGATAATACCGGAGGGCAGCAGTCAGCCGTCGCTGGTCGGGGCGGTGCAGCACAGCCCGGCATTAGATGTTTACGGTGCGCCATCGGTGACAGATCTGCACATTTCCGGCACGCCGGAGGTGGGGCAGACATTGAGGGCGGAATATACCTTCTCGGCGAACGGAAGCGGTGCCGATGCCTCAACCTATATCTGGGCGAGGTATGAGAGAACCAGCTGGATGCCGATCGAGGGGGCCACCGGCCGGGAATATACCCTCCAGGCCGGAGATGCGGGTTACAGCATTAAGGCGGTGGTGACGCCGACGGGCAGCAGCCAGCCAGCACTGGCCGGAGCGGTACAGAGCAGCCCGTCGGTAGACGCTTATGGGGCGCCGTCGGTAACCAATCTGCACATCTCCGGCACGCCGAGGGTGGGGCAGACCCTGAGGGCGGAATACACCTTCTCGTCAAACGGGAGCGGTGCGGATGCGTCCACCTACCAGTGGCAGTGGAAGGACGGTGAGACCTGGAAGAATGCGGCCGCCGCTGGCAATACGGCACGCACGTTCACGTTGCCGGACAGCTATGCGGGCTACAGCGTGCGGGTGGTGGTGACGCCGAAGGGCAGCAGTCACCCGGCTCTGGCCGGAGTGGCGCAGGAAAGTTCAGCGGTCGAAGTATATGGCGCGCCGTCGGTGTCGGGCCTGAAGATTTCCGGCACGCCGAAGGTAGGGCAGACCCTGAGGGCGGAATATACCTTCAAGGCGAACGGAACCGGTGCGGATGCTTCAACCTATATCTGGGCGAGGTATGAGAAAACCAGCTGGATGCCGATCGAGGGCGCCAACGGCCGGGAATACACTCTTCAGGCGGGAGACGCGGGTTACAGCATTAAGGCGGTGGTGACGCCGACGGGCAGCAGCCAGCCAGCACTGGCCGGAGCGGTACAGAGCAGCCCGTCGGTAGACGCTTATGGGGCGCCGTCGGTAACCAATCTGCACATCTCCGGCACGCCGAGGGTAGGGCAGATCCTGAGGGCAGAATACACCTTCACGTCAAATGGAAGCGGTACGGATAAATCCACCTTTATCTGGGGGAGGTATGAGAAAACCAGCTGGATGCCGATTGAGGGGGCCACGGGTCGGGAATACACCCTCCAGGCGGGAGACGCGGGTTACAGCATTAAAGTGACGGTAATTCCGGAGGGCAGCAGCCAGCCTCAGCTGCAGGGCGATACACAGCACAGCCCGGCGGTGGATGCCTATGGTGCGCCGTCAATAACCAATCTGCATATCTCCGGCACGCCGAAGGTGGGTCAGACCCTGAGTGCGGAATACACCTTCACGGCAAACGGGTCCGGGACGGACGCCTCCAGCTTCCAGTGGCAATGGCAGGATGGTGCAACATGGAAGAATGCTGCAGGCGGCACGGCAAGAACGTTTACGCTTCCAGACAGCTATGCGGGCTACAGCGTGCGGGTGGTGGTAACGCCGAAAGGCAGCAGCCAGCCGTCGCTGACAGGGGCGGTACAGGATAGTCCGACGATGGCAGCCTATGACGCGCCGTCGGTAACGGGCCTGAGGATCTCCGGCACGCCGAAGGTGGGGCAGACCCTGAGGGCGGAATACACCTTCACGGCAAACGGGGCCGGTACGGACATCTCCAGCTTCCAGTGGCAGTGGCAGGATGGTGCAGCATGGAAGAATGCCGCAGGCGGCACGGCAAGCACGTTTACGCTGCCGGACAGCTATGCGGGTTACAACGTGCGGGTAATGGTAACGCCGAAGGGCAGCAGCCAGCCGTCGCTGACCGGTGCGGTACAGAACAGCCCGGCGGTAGCGGTGTATGGTATGCCGTCTGTGACGGGGCTAAGGATCTCCGGCACGCCGGAGGTGGGGCAGACCCTGAGGGCGGAATATACCTTCACTGCAAACGGGGCCGGTACGGACGTCTCCAGCTTCCAGTGGCAGTGGAAGGATGGCCAGACGTGGAGGAATGTCGCAGGCGGCACGGCAAAAACGTTCACGCTGCCGGACAGCTATGCGGGCTATGACGTGCGGGTGGCCGTAACGCCTAAAGGTTCAGGGCAGCCGTTATCTGGCACTCAGGCCTTTAGTGGTGCTGTTACCATAAGATCTAAGCCTGCGCCTTACGTTACAAACCTGGGTTACAGCGGCAGTACCGGAGCCTGTAACAGAATAACGGCAACCTACACCTACAACGCTAATGGCGGTGCATCTGAAGGCAACACGATATTTCAGTGGAAGTGGGGAAGCACCGTCGTTTCCAACATAAAAAGCGTTACTTTAGGCTATTGGGGGGAAGTCACGCTTTATGTGACGCCCGTTAATAAGGACGGTATCAGAGGAAAGACGGAATCAAAAACGTTTAAAAATAAGGGCTTAAGTAGCTGTGATTGGTAAACACGTTAATTCATTCTGAGGTGTTTTTGTAAACAAGGGGGCATAAGCCCCCTGAACTCTACCTGTCGAATATTTTACAAAGTGCAGGGCTAAAATTCATGAATAATCTCTATCCTGAAAAGCAAGCATCAATACTCATTGGCGATGCCGCCACGCAATTATCCTTGCAGGGGATTAATATTGATCATGTTTCGCTTAGTTATTATCTGGATAAAAAACTTGAGTATGCCCGGAGTATTAATGATTGCTTGTACGCTGAAGTCATTTGTATTGCGCTATCAATGTTGAAGGAAAACGTTAAGTTATCCGGGCAGTGCTGCTGTAAATATAAGGAATGGATTGAGGTATCACTTGATTGAGGGATGGACTTATTACGTTTTCAGATCTGCCTTTTACTGTCTCGGGCAATTTTCACTTCTTCAGCAAAATCCAGTGCTTCTTTGTAATCAAAGCTACGCGTTTTGGCATTATGCCTGCCCGGTAACGGTGCCGGTATTTTCACCCCGAACAGCTCACCCGTCGTCATGAGCGCATACACTAATTCAGCCTCGGTGACATCGACCATTTTCGCCAAAACATTCGTCCTGATACAAAAACTTAACTTCACGTCTAGTCCTCCGTTTGCAAAAGATTTTCAGTCATGTTGCCTTCTGTAAAAATCGATAACGCTGTCGAGATTGGGTCGCATAAAGTTCATGGCATCAATGGTTTCGCACCAGCCCGCCAGGGATTCATTTGCTTTTACATACCATGCGTGCTGCTCGCTTCGGGTGTGATGACCCGTGATCAAAACAAGCATGTCGGGTTTAATTCTTCTGATGAACTCCAGATACTTCACCAGATGCGTCTTCGTGCCAAACGTGTCAGCATCGATAATGCACAGTATTTTATCTCTGGCGATAAAATAAAATCGCGCTATTTCTTCAAGCCCTTTTTCGAATAAAAAAGAGTTTGTTCGCACGCAAACCCGAATTTTTTCATGAGTCTGTTTAATTGATGGTTCCATCTTATGTCTCGCTCATCATGGTAAAATATATGAGATGGCTATTAAGCCTACTATTCCTGCCTGAATAGTGGCAAGGCAGTATATTCATTCCTCAGAATAAAATAAGACGGTGCTGGTCTTCTGATTAATAAGAATCTTCTCTGTATCTATGAGTTAAAAATAAATAAACGATGATTTTATCTGGTGGTATGTTTTACGGTCTGAAGCATTAAGATATGGTCACTGTTGCGTAAACTTGTTGTTTTTATTTTTCTCAAAGAGGATTTTTTCATGACAAAGACAGCCGTTGCATTAGCGACCACAGGCCGAAGGCAGCGGGGCCTGCGGATCGCTCTCTACCTGAAATTTCCAGTCGTAATACGTTTTTGCTTTGGCAAACTGTTTTGGATCGTGACGAAAGCCGACTTTTTTCCGTGGCGTACCCTTTCCGAGACTGCGCACGCCAATCCAGCGCCCCTGAGGATCGAGGATCATCCCCCAGTTTTTACTCCCGGTTAGCGGGTCGGCGTAGTGCTGGCGCAGGTGATAAAGCGGTTTTCGCCCGCGTTTATCAATAAGCAGCTGTTCGAAACGCACGGGAAAACAGCCATCACCGTTGCCGCGGTAGGCCTGTATCGCCGCGCGGATTTGTTCGCCGCGAAATAAAAGCTCAGCCTCCTGCTGCGCCTGATAACGCATCTGCACCTCATCGCGGCTTTTCAGCAGCGACAACGCCAGCGTGGAGAGCGCAATTAGCAGCAGCAGATAGGTAAAACCTCCCTGTTGTTTAATCGAACGCATCGCGATGATCCTGACCGGGTTTAGGTGGCGTCTCGACGTCAATAATTTGCCCTTCGTCATCGGTCTTCGCCTCCCAGATATCGCGGCGGTTGGTGATGGGATCCAGCGGCATCTGGCGCAGATAACCGGCCTCGATCAGATCCTCCAGGCTGTACGGCCCCGCCAGGCGATCGCGGCGGTAGTGATCGATCGCGCTGCGCAGCGCATGCAGGTTATGCTCGCGCACCACCTCTTTGGCTCTGTCCGCGTGCTGGAAAAAACGTGGAGCGACCAGGGTCATCAATGTCGCGATGATCGCCATCACCACCAGCAGCTCGATGAGCGTAAAACCTTTTTCACCATTGCGCATAGGGCACTCCATTCAGACCGCTGGCCGTACTGGTACTACTGACATCAAACACGTCTTTCCCTCCGCCGCTGAAATCGCCGGGTGGCTGCGTGGATGCGCGTAACCGCCAGGTCTCTTCATCATTTTTTCCCTCGCAATCGCACATCGGATCGCGCGGTATATGGCGCAGGAAGTAGATCATCGCACCAGTGGGCGATGTCTTATCCCGGACACCTTCCACCAGGCTTTTTAGTGTCGGCGGATATCCCGATTCGCTGGTTTTTTTCTCAATGATGCCGTCCACGCTTGCCTGGTGATAACGGTCAATGGCATCGCGTAGCGTGCGCAGCGACTCACGTAACTGCGTCTCCTGCTGCCGCTGATGGTAGTTACGCATCAGCGGCGCAGCGGCAGCGGCAAGCGTGGCGAGTAGCGCCAGCGTGACGATCATTTCAATCAAGGTAAAACCGCACTGGCGCTGCATTACGATGCTCCGTTTTCCGTCTCTGACTCATCGAGGATCGGTGGCGGCAGCGTGGCCGCCCGGTCAGGGAAATGGGCCGGCGGCGCTAGCGCCGGTGCGGTAAACCCGCTCCCCGGCTCGTCGCGCTGCAGGTCGCGCAGTTGAATGCTGTCGCCCGTTAAATCGTCGCTGCCCATCTCAATGGTACTGACGTGGCTTCCCGGTAAATCGAGGTTGCGCTCAATGGTCGGCGTAATTAACAGCACCACCTCCGTGCGCTCTTTGTTGTCGGAATTGCTGCTAAACAGGCGGCCCAGCCCCGGGATGTCACTTAATAACGGCGTTCCTTTTTGGGTCGTGGTTTCATCCTGCTTGATCAGCCCTGCCAGCATCTGGGTCTCGCCGTTCATACTGCTGAGCGTGGTATTGGCTTCGCGTTTCGTGGTGCGGTAATACTTTGCTCCGTTCTCACCGGGTTCTTCGGCGCCCAGGGCACTGAGCGTGAACTTCACCTCCATTGAGATATTGTCATCCATACTGACTTCCGGGGTGACTTCCAGCTTCAGGCCGACGTCCTGATAATCCACTTTCTGTTGCGAAATCCCGTCATTGACGGTTGTGGTCAGTACCGGGATCGTTTGACCAATATCAACCAGCGCTTTTTTATTGTTTTTCACCCGGATCCGCGGGTTGGCCAGCACTCTGGCGTTGCTCAACACCTTTTTCATGTCAATGGTCATATTGTCGATATCGACCATGATATTTTTGGCGCTCAGGTCGCCCAGCGGGATCCCGCTTCCCTTTAAATCACCTTCTTTACTTTTCGCAAAACCCGCACTGATGGTTTGCGGCAGCTTCACGCCAAGCGCTTCGAGATCGTTGGTGTTTACTTCCAGCACTTCAACGGCCAGCGTGACCTCCGCTTCAGGCCGGTCGAGCGTCACTAACAGGCGCTCCGCTTTTTCCACGTTCTCTTTTGGCCCGCGCAGGGTGACGGAATTGGTTCGCTCATCAACGTGCACATCCTTCAGCTTGACCATATTGCGCAGGGCGACGTTGACCTCTTTTGCTTTCGCATAACCCAGGAAGATGGTTTTGACGACCACGTCGCGATAGATCTTCTCTTTTTGCGCGGTGGCGGGGTAGATCAGCAACGTATTGCTGTTCAGCACCTTCTTCCGCAGGTTATTCGACAACAGCAGCACGTTGATAGCATCTTCCGCAGTGGTGCGTTTGGCTATCAGGCTGCCGGTAGTGCTGGAGGAAATATCTTTGTCAAAGATGATATTGACCCCGGTCATCTGGCTGATGGTGTTAAAGATGGCCATCAGGCTGTGCTCGCGAAAATTAAGCGCTATCGTTTTTTGCAGTTCCCGGTTCAGACGCTGCTCCGGCTGGTTGATCCGCGACACCTCACGCATCAGGTGATCGCGCAGCGCGCGCGCCTGGGGCCAGTTGGGATCTTCTTCCAGTACCTGCTGGATTTTGTGCAGCGCGCGTGCCGGGTCGCGGGTGCTGTTAGCCACCGCCTCCTTATACAATGCGTCCAGCGCTCTACGGGCATCGAGTTTGCGTAAGCCCTGCAGGGCGCGCAGGTTGCCGGGCTCATAGGTAAGCGCATCGCGCCACATTTGCGTCGCCAGGGTGTAATTGTTCTGACGCACCGCGAGATCGGCGTTTTTCAGATAGTCATTTACCAGCTTTTTGCTGATGTCAGCCTGCTCGGCGCGAAGCGCAATATCCTGTGGGCTGGCGATGCGCTGTTGATCTATCTCCTTAAGCCGCTTAACCAGCACTTGCGGCGAGGCGGTCACGGATCCCGGGACCGGAGGCGCCGCACGTTGTGCACAGCCGCTCAGTAGCGCGCATGACAACAAAAAAGTGAGAGCAATAGTTTTTTTCATGATTAATGTGTCGGTTCCGATTGCAGCTCATCCAGTTCCAGCCGCTGCTGGCTATGGGTGGGCTGCCATTCAAACAGGAGGTGGTCGTTCGCCACCGCTTTTAAAATCCAGTTGTTGACCGGCGAACTGCCGATCCAGATCCTGCCGTCCGCCCTGCAGCGCTCGCAGACCGGCCAGGTCTCTTTGCCATCCGTCAGCACAACGATCCTCTGACGGTTTTCCCACCAGGCACCGAGGAGCTGAAGCGGTAGCGGCGGTGCGGTTGGTGTCGCCTCTTCAGGCCGATCGTTTTCCGGCGGCTGTTCTGCTGCGTCTTGCGACCTGCTATGTGGCGTTGAAAAGAGATCGATGCGCGTTGCGTGAGCCGTCTCCGGCTTTGCTGGCGCGGGGCGCGGGCGTGAGACCGGCTGCGCCTCAAGCTGCGCTTGCGATATCTCGTCATCGGCAAACTGGCTCCAGAAAACAGCACCGGCGGTCAGCACCAGCGCCAGCTGTAAATAGCGCGGCAGTTTCATGGCGACTCCTTCAACAGGTGAAGCTGCACGGTGGCGCTGAGCTGGCTTTCCGATGGCCCGGCGCGCCGCAGGCTTAGCTGCTCAATGCGTAACGGCAAAGTGCGGCTTAGCGTTTCCAGGGCGTCCATCAGCGGCAGATATTCACCGCGCAGCGGAATATCCAGCCGTAGCGCGGTTTTGCCGTCGTCGTTTTCCAGCTGATAGCGGCTGGCGTCGACCTTCATCCCTCGGCTCCTGAACTGCTCAAAAATGAGCCTGACCTGCTGATATTCTCCGAGGCTGATGCGGCTTTGCAGTTCCGGCTGCTGTTTATCCAGCGGCAGCGCGGTTTGTAGCTGCGCCTGGATCCGGGCAAGGTTCTCCTGCAAATGGATGGTGTGCGGCCGCACGCCGCCAAGCCATAACAGCAGCAGTCCTGCGGGCAGCCCGGCGAGCACGAGCGGAACCGTTCCTATGCGCCCGGCAAATAACGCCGCCTGCCAGCGCAGCACGGCGGGTTTATTCTGAAGCCGCATGGTGCGCCTCCGTCGTCACCTTGACGTCGAGTACCGCGTTAATCGGCCAGGCAGGATCGCCCTGCGCCGACTGGCGATGGTTTTCAAGCACCACATGCGCCGGCAACTGCTGTAGCCGCTCGCTAAAGGCGAGCAGGGCGTCAAGATTGCTTGCATTCACCGTAAGCCGCGCATCGCCTTTACTGGCAATGACGTCAATGCTCAGGAGCGCAATATCAGGCGTCAGTACGCTGCCGATGTTGTCCAGCAGCTTGATGGCAGGCGGGACGGCCTGCAGTTGCTGAGCCTGGCGCAACCGGCGCTGCTCCGCTTCACGCAGCTTGCGCAGCACCTGCTGCCGTTGGGCGAGCTGCTGCTGTACCTGCGATGTCTCCAGCTCAAGGCGCTGGTGCTCAAACAGGCCATATATCACGGCACCGGTGAGCGGTAAGCAGAGGAGTCCGGTTAACAGCAGCGTGCGTGCGGCCCATGGGGAACTACGCGTAAACAGCGGCGTCATGAGGACTCTCCTGTAGCGGGACTTCCTGGTGATGCTCACCGTCGGTATGAATGACGTAGCCAGGACAGTCCTGCATTCCGCTTAGCCGGGCGATAACCCGCAGCTGGGCGTCCATCTCCTGCTGTGGCAGGGTGAGTGTCCAGACGTCGCGCCAGCTGTGGTGCTGACGGCTGGCAATCCGGCTATGGTGGGGACTCATCGCCACAAACAGGCCGTTTTCCGGCAGGGCGCGGGCGAAGTGGCTTAACAGCTTTTGAAACGGCGTGACAACCCCGCGAAAACGCAGCCGCTCCCGACGCGCCAGCGCGCCAAGCAGATGCCAGCAAGGTTGCTTCAGGCACGCGGCCAGCGCCGACTGCTGCCAGTTCAGGGTCTCGAAGCGGACCAGCCAGTCGACGGGCGGACTCGCGCGATGAACCGCCTGCTGACGGGCGAGCTGGAGCAGCTCCTGCGGTGTGGTCACGCCGTCATGCCAGGGCTGGATTAAAAACGTCAGATCGTCGGTATCGAGGTGAAACTCCACCGCGTCACGCCACGGTAAGACGGAAGGGCGCAGGCGCAGCAGCGTTTCGAGCGCGGCTTCAAGAGGCTCATCTGGCCGGCGTTCATGGGTGGCGAGAACCACGTTGTTGCGGCGCAACCGCACGGCATGAGGCCAGATGTCGCACTGCCAGATGTTAGTGAGTGATAACACGGTTCACCTCCTCCCAGGTGGTTTTGCCTTCGACCACGGCGCGCAGCGCGATGGTCGAGAGCGGAACAAAACCGTCATTCAGCGCCACTTCCTTTAGCTTGCGCCGGGGCGATCGCGCCAGCATTGCCTCTTTCATCGCATCGCTGAAATGCAGCACTTCCGCCAGCGCCAGCCTGCCGCGAAAACCGCTGTCGCGGCAGGTATCGCAGCCTCGCCCTCGACGCCAGCGGGGCGTGAGCTGCTGCAGCGGTCCGGATTGCCACGCCGCGAGAAGGTCATCTGTGGGTGTGGTGTCATCAATACAGTCCGGGCAAATCTGGCGCACCAGCCGTTGCGCCACGACGCCGTTAAGGGCGGTGATCAGGCTGGCGGGCTCCACCTGCATATATAAAAAACGTTCCAGTACGCTAAAGACGTCATTGGCGTGAACCGAGGAGAGCACCACGTGGCCGGTGAGCGCCGCCTGCACGGCAATGCCGGCGGTTTCACCGTCGCGGATCTCACCCACCAGGATGATGTCCGGGTCGTGACGCAAAATGGCGCGCAGGCCGCGGGCGAAGGTGAGCCCTTTTTTATCGTTGACCGGAATTTGCAGTACGCTGTTGAGCTGGTACTCCACGGGATCTTCAATGGTGATAATTTTGCATTCACCGCTGTTGAGTTCGCTGAGTGCTGAATAGAGGGTGGTGGATTTCCCGCTCCCCGTTGGCCCGGTGACGAGCACCATACCGTGGGGCAGATGGGTTAACTGGCGAATCGCGCCCAGCGTGTGCTCATCAAAGCCGAGCGTCTCCAGGCGCAGGTTTTGATCGTGAGATTTATCCAGCACGCGCAGTACGGCATCCTCGCCATAGACGCCCGGCATGATGGACACGCGAAAATCGACGGGACGCTGGAGAATCAACGCCTTAAAGCGCCCGTCCTGTGGCGTGCGTCGTTCGGAAATGTCCATGCAGCTTAATACTTTGAGACGGGAGATCACCTGCTCCGCCTGCTGAAGCCCGGCGCAGTGGCGAATGCTGTGCAGAACGCCATCGATGCGGTACTTCACCATCAACCCATCCGCGACGGCGCAAAGATGAATATCGCTGGCGCGGCTCTGCAGGGCATCAAACAGCGTGGCGTTAACCAGCTTAATGACGGCGTGGGGTTCACTGGCGATGGCCGATGGGGTGATCTCCAGCCACCGGGCCTCTTTATTCTCTTCACTCTGCTGCTGCTCCAGCTGATCGAGCGTGCGCTGCTGTTTTGCCAGTTCATCAAGGCGGGCATTAAGCTGAGAGAGCGGGGCGAGCGCGGGGAGCGCATTCACGTTATAGGCCCACTGGCGCAGCGCCAGTGAAAACGGATCGCCCAGCGCAACGTGGAGCTGACCGTTAACGCGCAGCGGCAATGCTCGCTGGCTGAGCGATTCGGTCAGCGGCACGGCTTCGAAATCCTCTTCGCTGTCGGCGAGCTGTGTGGGTGAGAGCGGCGTGAGCCCCAGGGAACCGGCGGCTTCTTCTAACGCGCCGGGGAAACTGTCCAGCAGTTCCGCCAGCGCCTGACAGCGCTGCTCGTCTGGCAGGTCGAAAAGGGGTTCTACAGACGGTGAGTGAGACATTATTGCAATCCTCCTGCCAGTTCAAAAATGGGCATGTACAGTAAAAACACGACGAGCCCAACGATGCCGCCAACGACCATCATCAGAATCGGTTCAAAAATTTTGCTAAAGGTTTCAATCGAGCGTTCCAGCGATTCGTCATAAAAAGCGGCGATCCGCTCGCACATGGCAGGCAGTTCGCCGCTGCGCTCGCCGACCTGCAGCAGGCGGCTGGCGACAGGGGTCGTCATCTGTTGCGCTTCCAGCATGCGGGAGAGCGACTCGCCAGCGGCGACGTCGCGGATAACCTGTTCAACCTGCTGACGATGCGTGGCGGGCAGGATTTCCCGGCTCAGCATTAACGCATCTGGCGCGGGAAGGCCGCCCTGTAACAGCAGGCCCAGCGTGCGGTAAAAACGCACCAGCACAGAAAGCTGGTGCTGCTGGCGTAAGGCGGGAATGCGCAGCAACAAACCGAGCGCACGCTGGCGCAGGCGCGGGCTGCGCACCGCCATCACGATGCCTGCAACCGCTGCCGCGCAACCGGCCAGCAGCAGCGAGCCATGGGTTTGCGTCAGGCGTCCCCACCAGAGGATAAGCTGTGCGCTGGCGGACGGGTTCTTCATCCCGTCAAACACCACGGAAAAACGCGGAATAATAAAGCCGAGCAGAAAGAACAGAATTATCCCGCCGGCGGCAATGACAATCGTCGGATAGAGCAGGGTTGATTTAATCCGCTTGCGCAGAATTTCCATTCTTGATTCGTAAAACTGAAAACGCTTTAGCGCTTCGGGTAAGTGTCCGGTTTGCTCAGAAGAGGCAACGGTGTTAATCAGCAGAGGCGGAAACAGTGCTGGTAGCGCCATCATCGCCTGGGAGAGTTGCGCTCCTTCGTAGAGCTTTTTAACCAGCGTATCCAGAACCAGCGAGGTGCCACCGTCGCGGCTGCTTTCGCGCAGCGCTTCGACGGCCTCGACCACGACCAGCCCGGCTTCCAGCAGAGCGATAAGCTCCTGCAAGAACAGATTCAGTGGAAAGCGTTTCTCCTTGCGGGCGGGGCGTTCCTGTACCTGCAAAACGATGCCGCCGCAGGCAATAATTCGGGCGCTGGCATCATCAGGCGACGCGGCAAGTACGGTCTGACTGACGCGTTTCCCCCCTGGAGGATGGTGACGGTATATGGTTTCATTTTTGCGACAGTGTATGGCTCTGCCTTTTAAGGCGGGCATAATGCGGAGCCACTTTTCTTATGTATTGTTGACGAAGCGCGCGGCGCTGGGGGGTATTTGCCGTTCCGGCGTTATACGCCCCCACCGCGTCCCAGGTATAACCAAAGCGCTGGATTTGACCTGCCAGGATCCAGGCGCCGGTCATGACACTTTGGCAAGGGTCGGTTAGCAGATCTTTTTGACTAATACGAAATTTACGCAGCGCATCGAAGTGAATGCTATTGATCTGCATCAGACCGACATCCATTGAGCCATCACGATTTTTGTTGATGGCCCGGGTATTACCGTTGGATTCCACTATCGCTATCGCCTGTAATAGCTCTGGCTCAATGCCGTAACGTTCTCCCGCCAGCTGCCAGCAATCGGCCCGGCAGGAAAATACGCTGAAGATAAACAGCGAATATATGGACAGGCGCAGCATAGTCAGAACCCGTAAGTGACAGGCTTACCGTCTTTACCGCCGGAGGTTATTTCGACTTCATTAATGGCGTCTTTTGTCCGGGCGGGGTTATGCCACTGGTACGGATTGCCCCAGGGGTCTAACGGCACATGCTGGCTAAGATAAGGGCCATTCCAGTTTTGCGCGTTGGAAGGCTTTTCAGTCAGCGCTTTCAGACCTTGTGTTTCAGTTGGATAACTGCCGGTATCGAGGCGATATTGCCCGAGTGCCTCAGCAAGCGAGCGCATCTGGCGCATGGCGGTTTTCTCCTTAGCCGAGTCGACATTTGAGAAGACTTTTGGCCCGACAAATCCTGCCAGCAGCGCAATAATCATCAGCACGACCAGCAGTTCAAGCAGGGTAAAACCACCCTGTTTTCGCATCACGTTTGTTGCATATTTCATTGAGAGCGTCCCTAGTTGGATAATAGTTGTGATTAATTCCTGAATTTTCCCTGATAAAAGAGCGGGAACACAGGTATGCCATCTTTTTTAATTGGTGAAGATGGGAAAAATAAATAAAGAAGCGTCTTACAGGATGCGAGAATTCTCCCGCGCTGTCGTTGAAGTATTTATTATAAATGCGAGAGATATTTCTTATTTAACGCGGAGGGTTTCCTGATTCACCACTCTATTATCCCCAACGATCTCGGCGCTAAAAAAAAAGACAATTTGCGAGGTAATCCACAGGACTATCATCACAAAGCAATAAGGAACTTTGATGAAAAAACTTACATTATCTCTGTTAATTGGTAGCGCACTAATGGCGCAGTCGGCTTTCGCGGCGCAGGCACCGCGAGCGGTCACCTATCTGACCTCCTGGGGCGTTCCGGTCGAGTCCGTTGAGGATATGAAAGAGGTGAAAGCGGATACGTTCCTGCTTTCATTTGGTGGCTGGGATGCAAGCGGTAAGCTGTCCAGTTCCGATAATATTGTTGCAGTACCACAATATGATCCCTGGTACATTAATGCGCCAGCCTATGTCGTGTGGAGCCAGCTGAAGCTGGCGCACCCGGAGAAAAAAATGATGCTGGCGCTCGGCGGCGAGACGTATTCCGCGATGTGGTCTTATCTGAATAACGCGCAAACGCGAGAAACGCTGGCGCAGAATCTGGTGAATCTGCTGAATACCAACTTCCCGGTATATAAAAAGAACCTGAAGCCGGAAGAGATGGTTGGGGAATGCCTGAGCGCCGACTGGCAAGGCAAATGTAATATGGCGAACTACCAGAAGGCGGGTACCGTTCAGCTTGACGGCATCGATTTTGACTTTGAAAAGCCCGATCGCGTCACGCCAGAGGAAAACGCAAACCTGCTGGATCTGGCTGAACGGGTTCGTAGCAAGCTCAATGCGTCCGGCAGCAAAAAGCTGCTGAGCCTGACCACCTATCACGTTGGTGCTGACCCGGAGAACTGCACCAACAGCGCGGTAACCGAGAATTGTTCCTTCGTTGAGGCGGCTCGCTCTTCACACCATGGCGAAGTTCTGCCGCTGCTGACGCAGGGGAAAAACGTTTTCGATTTCTTCAACGTCATGGCCTATGACGCCGGCCCACGCTTTAAGTATGACGTGGCGATGGCTAACTACGCCCGGGCGGTGGGTGATAAGAGCAAAATCGTTCTCGGTCAGACCATCAACTCCCAGTGGGGGCCAGAAGGTCGCTTTGTTGAGAACCGACAGAACAACGTAAACCGTGCGGGCTGGCAGGCGGAAAACGGCTATGGTGGGTTCTTTATCTGGACGTTGGGTTCAAACGATCAGCAGCTGTCCATCCCGCAGCAGGTTGACTATTTCAATGAAATGAAAGAGCGCGCGGACCTGATGTCGCCTGAACGCCCGCAGGATACCGTCGCGCCAACTGCGCCAGCAGGACTGAAGGTGCTGAACAATGGCTTGACTATCACCCTTGCCTGGCAGCCCTCCACCGATGACCGTGGCGTAGTGGGATATGACATCTACCGTAATGACATCAAAGTCGGGTCTTCAACGGACACCCAGTGGACCGATAATGCAGTAGAGACCGGCGGTGTGGTGTACCACTACAGCGTGAAAGCACGTGATGCAGCGAACAATATCTCTGAAAGCAGCAACGTGGTTAAGGTAGAAACCGTACAGGTCGAAGAGGGACGTCCTGACGCGCCAGGCGGCCTGGCCCTGGTTTCTTCGACGGAAAACAGCCTGACGGTGAAATGGAATGCGGTAGACAACGCGGTGAAATACCACGTACTACGCGATGGGGCGGAGTTACTCACCGTAAGCGGAACGCAGATCTTCGACAGCGGCCTGCGCGCGGGAACAACCTACAGCTACCAGGTGATCGCCGAAAATGCCAAAGGTCATCAGTCTCTCGCCAGTACACCGCTTAAAGCCACGACGAAAGAGGGGTCTGTGACGCCTGAGCCGGAAGGCGAGTGGAAAGTCGGTACGCGCTATAAGACTGGAGAAATTGTCACGTATAACGGCACACAGTATCGCTGCGTGCAGGGGCACACGTCTCAGTCCGACTGGGCGCCGACTGCGGCTGCGACGCTTTGGCAGCCTGTACCTTAATCTTTCGCGGCCCTCGCAAGGGGGCCATTTTCAGGCGTAAGCGCGCCTTATTTATTACTTTTTGTTAACTTATTGTTATCATTTATAGTGCAAAAAATTAACAATGGCACTATTGTAGTGCAATATTTGCACTGGTTTTGTGCGTTTCATGTTCTTTTCTGGCCTTTATCGTCTCAGGATGCCGCTTGCATCTGTAACAATACGTTGCTGTAACCCCTTCATTTACTACCGCTTTTTAAAATCTCTTTTGAACCATTAAAAAATTGGTTCGTTTATTGCTTAATCATTAGCACGATAAGTAGCACGCCATATCAATAACTTATCGTTCATAAAAAGAAAATAATGATGATAGTGAGCGAACCAATATGGAAAAACCGTCACGGTTTCTGGCCAATTCCAGCACCGCGCTTGAGCAACTGCGCGGGCTAATCAACCAGCATGAGTCAACACCAGGCACTCCGCTGCCCACGGAACGTGAGCTGTCGGAAACACTCGGCGTAGGACGACGCGAAGTGCGTCGCGCGCTGGACGTGCTGGAAGAAGAAGGGCGGATCTGGCGTAAACAGGGCAAAGGCACCTTTATTGGTCCGGCTGCCCCTGTTGAACCGCTGGCCCTTCAGGGATTGGTTCAGCAGACCAATCTGCTGGAAGTGATGGAAGCTCGTATACAGATCGAACCCGGCTTAGCCCGGCTTGCGGCACTGCGTGCCACCAGGGAAAACCTCGCGCTCATGCAGCGCATGCTGGAACGCATCGACAAGGTCAGCCCGGATGACCGCGATCTCAATGAACTCTGGGATAGCGCCTTTCACCGCGCCATTGCCGAGGCGGCGGGCAATCGCCTGATGCTCGGCCTGTTTGACGCCATTGACGCCGTGCGGCGCGAACCCGGCTGGCAGCATCTGCGTGAATTAGCCCGCACGCCCGAACGTGTCGACAGCTACAACGACCACCATCACAAGATCATGTCCGCGATTATCCATCGCCAGCCTAATGAAGCAGCGGCCGCCATGCGCGAACACCTGCTCAGCCTGCAAAACGCCCTGATTCAGGCGATCCACCTTGAGGACGATTTCACGCTATGACGACGATCCCGTTTAAGGACTCCACGCCTGTACTCCGGCTGAATAATCTCAACGTTAAGTTTTCCGGCTCGCCGGTCAGCGTCCTGGACGGCATTTCCCTGACGGTCAAAGCGGGCGAAACGCTGGCGCTGGTGGGGGAGTCCGGCTGCGGGAAAAGTATCACCTCACTGGCGCTGATGGGTTTACTGCCCGCCAGCGCGCAGATTGTCAGCGGCGAGATGCAGTTTCGCCGCCACGACCTGCGCAAGCTTTCGCCGCGGGAGTATGCCGACCTGCGCGGGAGCGAGTTGGCGATGATTTTCCAGGAGCCGATGACCTCGCTCAATCCGGCCTTCACGTTAGGCGATCAGCTCAGTGAAGCGGTCATGCGTCACCAGAACGTTACTCGCCCGGAGGCGATGAAGGTCGCGCTGCAGATCCTTGAAAAGGTGCAGATCCCGGCGGCGGAGATGCGCCTCAAGGCGTATCCGCACCAGCTTTCCGGCGGCATGCGCCAGCGCGTGATGATCGCCATGGCCCTGATCAACCACCCTAAACTGCTGATTGCCGACGAACCCACCACCGCGCTCGACGTCACCATCCAGGCGCAAATCCTGACCCTGCTGAACACCCTAAAAGAGGAAACCGGCACGGCGGTGCTGATGATCACCCACGATTTAGGCGTGGTGGCTGAAGTGGCCCAGCAGGTGGCGGTAATGTACGCCGGGCAGGTGGTGGAGCAGGGGAGCGTTGAGGCAATATTCGCTGACCCGCAGCACCCGTACACCATCGGCCTGATGGGCTCGATCCCTTCGCTGGGCGCACGCAAAGGCCAGCTCTCTACCATTCCCGGAACGGTCCCGCTCCCGGAATCCATGCCGCAAGGCTGCCGTTTCGCGACGCGCTGCCCGTTTGCGCAGTCGCGCTGTCATGATGAAAAACCGCAGCTCACCACGCTCGGCGCGGGCCATCAGGTCGCCTGCTTCCGCGTGCCGCTCGAACACCACATTGCCCTGGGAGAGACCGCATGACCACGCCCATTCTTGAAGCCCGGGACCTCAGCAAGCTTTTCCCCGGTCCGAAAAAACTCTTTTCCCCGGCCCGGTTTGTCACAGCGGTCGATCGCGTTTCGCTTGCCGTGATGCCGGGCGAAACGCTGGCGATTGTCGGCGAGTCCGGCTCCGGGAAATCCACCCTCGGCCGTCTGCTGCTGCGTCTGCTGGCCGCCAGCGAAGGACGCGTGTTTTATCAGGGGGAGGAGATTACCCACGCCACAGGCGCCCGTCTGAACCAGCTCCGGCGCGAGCTGCAGATTATTTTTCAGGATCCTTTTGCCTCGCTGAACCCGCGCATGACGGTGGAGCAGATCGTCGGTGAGCCGCTGTGGCTGCACCAGAACATGAAGAAAGCGGATCGTCAGTACCGCGTCGCGGAGCTGCTCAAGACCGTTGGCCTGCCTGCCGCCTGGGCCGGGCGCTATCCGCACGAGTTTTCCGGCGGGCAGCGCCAGCGTATCGGCATTGCCCGCGCGCTGGCTTCGGGGCCAAAGCTGCTGCTGGGCGACGAGCCGGTTTCCGCGCTGGATGTGTCGGTGCAGGCGCAGGTGGTTAATTTGCTGGAGAGCCTGAAGCACCAGCTGGGGCTGACGATGGTGATCGTCGCCCACGGTCTGGCGGTGATCCGCCACATGAGCGACCGCGTGGCGGTGATGTACCTTGGGCAAATCGTTGAGCTTGCCACCGTCGACGAGATCTTTGACGCACCGCTGCACCCTTACACCCAGGCGCTGATCGCCTCGGCGCCGCAGATGCAGCCGGGTGTTGAGCGCGACGCGCCGCTGCTGCAGGGGGATCTGCCGAACCCGGCGAACCCGCCGTCGGGCTGTCGCTTCCACACCCGCTGCCCGTACGTCACCGACGAATGCCGCCAGGTCGAGCCGATTAATCAGGTGCTCGACGGCGGGCGTCAGGTTGCCTGCCACCGCTGGCAGGAAATTAACCGCGATCGCAGCGTTATCCAGATCGCACCGCCATCCGCAGCCTTTCTGCGCCGCCGCGCGCTGTTTGAACACGCGGCCACTCACTCCTCCCTTCCTTCAAGGAACTCCTGATAATGACAATGCGTAATTCTCTTTTGACCGTACTGGGAAGTGTTATGTTGCTTGGCGCGGCGCTGCCCGCCCATTCTGAAAGCGTGCTGCGAATCGGCCTGGGAGCAGACCCGGACATGCTCGACCCGCACCTGGCGCGCACCTACTATGGCCGCTTCGTGTTTGCCTCCCTGTGCGACAGGCTGGTGGACGTCGACGAGCATCTGAAGGTCGTGCCAGGTCTCGCGAAATCGTGGGCCTGGAGCGCCGACGGCAAAACGCTGACCATGGATCTGCGCGAAGGCGTGACTTTCCATGACGGAGAGAAATTCGATGCCGCCGCCGCGAAATACAACCTCGACCGCGCCCTGACCCTCAAAGGCTCCCTGCGGAAAAGCGAGATCTCCTCCGTGGAATCGGTAGAGGTCACCGGCCCGATGCAGATAGCGCTGCACCTGAAAACGCCGGACGCCGCGCTGCTGATGCAGCTTACCGACCGTGCGGGCGCGATGATGGCACCCGAGGCCGCGAAAAAGCCTGACTTTGCCGCCCATCCGGTCTGTTCCGGCCCGTACAAGTTCGACAGCCGCGTGTCGCAGGACCGCATCGTTCTGACCCGCTTCGACAACTACTGGAACAAAGGCGCCTACCACTTCGACAAAATTATCTATCTGCCGATCCCGGATGCCTCCGTGCGTCTGGCGAACCTGCGCGCGGGCGATCTTGATCTGACCGAAGGCATCGCCGCCAGCGACGTCAAAACCGTCGAAGCCGACAGCAAGCTGGCGCTGGCGAAGGTCACCGGCCTGGGCTATCAGGGGATCACCTTCAATATTAACAACGGCAAGGTCCCGGCGAACGATCCGTTCAAAGATGCCCGCGTGCGCGAGGCGTTTTCTCAGGCCATCGACCGCGATGCGTTAAACCAGGTGGTCTTCGAAGGCCTCTACACCCCGGCAAACCAGGCGTTTTCGACGGTGAGCCCGTATCACGTGAATCTGCCGGTTCCGCCGCGCGACGTTGATAAAGCCAAAGCACTGCTCAAAGCGGCAGGCGTCACCGCGCCGCTGACCGTCAACCTGCTGGTGCCGAACAACCCAACCTCGCAGCAGGTGGGTCAGGTATTGCAGGCAATGGTCGCCGAGGCCGGCTTCACGCTGAACCTGCAGATGACCGAATTTGCCACGCTGCTGGATCGCCAGCAGAGCGGTGATTATCAGCTGAGCTTCTCCGGCTGGTCGGGTCGCCCGGATCCGGACGGCAGCATCTACGGCTTTATCCACAGCAATGGCACGCTTAACGACGGCCGTTACAGCAACGCGCAGGTCGATGAGTGGCTGACGCAGGCGCGCCAGAGCACCGACCAGGCCGCACGCCAGCCGCTGTATGACAAGGTGGTGAAGCAGCTGCAAACCGACATGCCGATTGCCTATCTCTACTTCGAGCCGCGCATTTTTGGCCTGAACAAGCGCGTGCAGGGCTTTAAGCCTTACCCGGACGGCATTGTGCGTCTGGCGGGTTTGACGCTGGCGAAATAAACGTCCTGAGGAGAACCCATGCTGGAACTGATTTGCAAACGTCTGCTGCTGGCCGTCCCGACGCTATTGCTGGTGAGCATGATGGTGTTCGGGCTGCAAAAGCTTCTGCCCGGCGACCCGCTGATTGCGATGGCCGGTGAGGAACGCGATCCGGCGGTGATCGCCCAGCTGCGCGCGGAGCTGAACCTGGATGCGCCGATCCCGGTTCAGTATTTCCACTGGCTGACGCGGGCGCTGCAGGGCGATCTGGGCGTCTCCTTGCGTACGCACGAGCCGGTGACCGAGCTTATCGCCAGCAAGCTGCCGGTTACGCTGGAGCTGTCGCTGCTGGCGATGATTATTGCGCTGGTGTTTGGCATCAGCATGGGGATCCTTGCGGCGGTGAACAAAAACAGCTGGGTCGATCACGGGGCGAACTTCGTGGCGATCTCGGGGATCTCTATTCCCCACTTCTGGCTGGGGATCCTGCTGATTCTGGTCTTCTCGGTGAACCTGCAGTGGCTGCCCGCGTCCGGCTACGTGCCGTTCAGTGAAGATCCGCTTCAGAACCTGCGCACGCTGCTGCTGCCCGCGTCCGTGCTCGGAACCGGGCTGGCGGCGACGCTGATGCGCCACACCCGCGCCTCGATGATCGCGGTACTGAAGGCGGATTATATCCGTACCGCACGGGCCAAGGGGCTGCTGCCGAAGGCGGTCATTCTAAAGCACGCGTTTCGCAACGCACTGGTACCGGTGATCACCCTCACCACGCTGCTGTTTGGCGAGCTGCTGGGCGGCGCGGTGCTGACCGAGCAGGTGTTCACCATCCCGGGCTTCGGCAAGATGATCGTCGACTCGGTGTTCAACCGTGACTACGCGGTGGTGCAGGGCGTGGTGCTGATCGTGGCGATCGGCTTCCTGCTGCTCAACCTGCTGGCCGACGTGCTTTACGTCCTTATCAACCCGAAAATGCGAGGTTAACGATGGCGGAACTGACGACGCAAACCGTAGCCCCCGCGCTGCCGCGCGCGCAGAACCGGGTGCTGAAGAAATTCCTTGCCAATAAAAGCGCGGTGATTGGCGCGCTTGTGGTGGGTTTCTTTGTGCTGGTGGCGCTGCTGGCGCCGTGGATCGCCCCGTTTGACCCGGTTAAAGCCAACTTCCTCGCGGTGCGCAAAGCGCCGTCAGCTATGTACTGGTTCGGCACCGACGAGCTGGGGCGCGACATTTTGTCCCGCATTATCTGGGGAGCGCGAACCTCGCTGATGGCGGGCTGTATGTCGGTGGTTATCGCGGTGGTCATCGGCGTGCCGCTGGGGCTGGTGGCGGGCTACTTCCAGAAGATGTGGGACGGCGTCATCTCGCGCTTTATCGAGGCGCTGCTGGCCTGTCCGTTCCTGATCATGGCGATCGCGCTGGGGGCATTTTTAGGCCCGAGCCTGACCAACGCGATGATCGCCATCGGTCTTTCGGCGATGCCGATCTTCGCCCGCCTGACGCGCGGGCAGGTGATCGCCATTCGCAACGAAGAGTACATCGACGGCGCGCGGGCGATTGGCCTGCCGGATCGCTGGATCATCATTAAATACGTTCTGCCAAACGTGATGTCGCCGATCCTGGTTCAGGCCACGCTGGCCATTGCCTCGGCGATTATTGCCGAAGCCAGCCTGTCGTTTTTAGGGCTGGGGCAGCAGCCGCCCAATCCATCCTGGGGGTCCATGCTCAATACCGCGAAAGGTTTCCTTGAGCAGGCGCCGTGGATGTCCGTTTTCCCCGGCGTGGCGATTTTCCTTGCCGTGCAGGGCTTTAATTTACTTGGCGACGGGCTGCGCGATGCGCTCGATCCGCGCCACGACTAAGGAGTCATGATGACCAAAGCGCTTGATTTTACGTCCGGTTACGCTTCACGCCGCCCGCCGATGATGGGCCACAACGCCGTTGCCACTTCGCAGCCGCTGGCGGCGCAGGCGGGAATGAAAATGCTGCAGCTGGGTGGTAATGCCGTCGATGCGGCCATTGCCACCGCCATGGCGCTGACCGTTGTCGAGCCGACCGGCAACGGCATCGGCAGCGACGCCTTTGCCATCGTCTGGGACGGTGAAAAACTTCACGGCCTGAACGCGTCCGGGCGCTCGCCGGCCAGCTGGCATGCGGATCTGTTTGCCGGTGAAAGCGCAGTGCCGGAAATCGGCTGGGACGCGGTGACGGTGCCGGGTGCGGTGTCGGGCTGGGTGGCCCTGGCGGAACGCTTCGGCACGCTGCCGCTGACCACGCTGGCGCAGCCTGCGATTGACTACGCGCGCAACGGCTTCCCGGTCTCGCCGCTGATTGGTCATCTCTGGCAGCGCGGCTATAACAAGCTGAAAGATCAGCCGGGCTTTAGCGCCTGCTTTGCGCCGGAAGGCCGCGCCCCGCGCGTGGGGGAGATCTTCCGTAACCCGGCGCAGGCTCATTCGCTGGAGCTGATTGCCAAAACCAACGGTGAAGCCTTTTACCGCGGCGAGCTGGCGCAGAAAATCGCCGTCTTCGCCCAGGAGCACGGCGCGCACCTGTCAGCGGAAGATCTGGCAAACCATCGCGTGGACTGGGTTGAACTGCTGTCGCGCGACTTCGCGGGCGGCTCGGTACAGGAGCTGCCGCCAAACGGGCAGGGGATCGCCACGCTGATTGCGCTCGGTATTCTGGAGCAGTGCGGCATTGAGAAACATCATCCGGACTCCGTGCAGTCTCTGCACTTATCCATTGAAGCCATGAAGCTGGCGCTGGCGGATCTCGACCGCTACGTGGCGGATGAAGAACATATGGAGTTCGCAGCAAAAGAGCTGCTGAGCGACCACTATCTGAAGTCGCGTGCGGCGCTTATCGATCGCGATAACGCCTCTGACTTTGTGTACGGATCACCGACGCAGAGCGGCACGGTCTACATCAGCACCGCGGACGCCAGCGGGATGATGGTTTCGTTTATCCAGTCCAACTTTATGGGATTCGGTTCAGGCATTGTGGTGCCGGATACCGGAATCAGCCTGCAAAACCGCGGCTGCGGCTTTGTGCTCGATCCCAAACACCCGAACGCGCTGGCGGGCAGCAAGCGTCCTTTCCACACCATCATTCCGGGCTTTGCGATGGACGGCAACGGCAAGCCGCTGATGTCCTTCGGCGTGATGGGCGGCCCGATGCAGGCGCAGGGGCATATGCAGATGGCGCTTCGCATCATGCTGCACGGGCAAAACCCGCAGGCGGCCATCGACGCGCCGCGCTGGCGCGTGGTGCAGGGCAGGGAGGTGATCGTTGAATCGACGTTCGATCGCAACACCATTGCCGCGCTGCGCGAGCGCGGGCATCAGATCGTGGTGGAAGATCCGCTCCAGGATTACAACTTCGGCGGTGCGCAGGTGATCTATCGTATGCCGGAAGGGCACTACGTGGCCGCGACGGAAAGCCGCAAGGACGGGCAGGCGTTAGTGAGTTAAAAGAAGCGAGCAACATTGGTAGGCCGGGTAAGGCGTAGCCGCCACCCGGCATTTTTTCACCCGATGCTAAACGGATCCGCATCCTGCCACGCCGGGAACTTCTCCCGATACTCCTTCAGCGCCGTCAACGACAGCTCCGCATCAATGCGCGTCGCCTGATGCGGCTCGGCGGTGGCAATAATCTCGCCCTGCGGGTTCACCACCCGGCTGTCGCCGCGGTAGTGGTGGCCGTTGCCGTCCGTCCCCACGCGGTTACAGCCCACCACGTACGCCTGGTTCTCAATCGCGCGAGCCACCAGCAGCGCCTGCCAGTGCAGCGAGCGCGGCGCGGGCCAGTTGGCGACGTACAGCGCCAGGTCGTAATCGTTGCGGTTGCGCGACCATACCGGGAAGCGCAGGTCGTAGCAGACCAGCGGCAGGATGCGCCAGCCGCGCCACTCGAACACCACGCGTTCGTTACCGGCTTCATAATGATGATGTTCATCGGCCATGCGGAACAGGTGGCGTTTATCGTAAAAATGCACCTTTCCTTCCGGCTCAACCAGCAGGAAGCGGTTCACCGGGCCGCGTTCCGTCTGCAGTGCGGCGCTCCCGGCGATCAGCGCGTTGGTTTGCTGCGCTTTGGCATGCATCCAGGCGACCACCTCTTCCTGGGGCATCGACTGTTTCGCCGCTTCCATCGCGAAGCCGGTGGTAAACATCTCCGGCAGGACAATCACATCTCGCCCGGTAATCTCTTCCAGTTGACGATCAAAGTGGCGCAGGTTGGCAGGGCCATCCATCCACACTAAAGGCTGCTGCAAAATCGAAATCTTCAAACCAGGCACGATACAGACTCCTCAAACGACCCCTTTTTGACACTGTAGCACGTCATTACGAGAAAATGTGGCAATAAAAAACCCCGCACCGGGCGGGGTTTGTCAGAGCGAAGCGGGTTATGCCGCTTCAGGTTTGCGGTGCTTCTCCGGCAGATTTACCGGCTGCGTCGCCAGCTCTTCCGGTTCGAAATCATCCACGTTAATACTGCGCAGACGGCTCTCTTCGGCTTTCACCAGCAGCGCAGCTTCGTCGTTATTGATAATGCCACCGGCCAGCGCCTGTTTCGCCAGTTCGTCCAGACGAGTAAACGGCAGGTTTTTACCCAGCTGTTTGCAGATTTTCTGGTGAATCGGGTCGGCGGCCATCACGTCCAGCAGCGCCTCTTCCAGCAGGCCCACCGGGTTATGCGGCGTTGGTGCCAGATACTGACCGCGGCCAATGCGGGAGCGGGTTGCGCTCGGAACCTGCAGGATCTTCGCCACCTTGTGGTCCAGCTTGTCGGACGGCGCCAGATGATGACGACCGGTCGGGAAGATCACCACGCGCAGAGCGCCAGCCACGAAGCGGTTCGGGAAGTTCGCCAGCAGGTCGTCAATCGCCTGTTCCGCCTGATACATCGCATCCTGCACGCCCCAGTGCACCAGCGGCAGATCCGCTTCCTGACGGCCTTCGTCGTCGTAGCGTTTCAGCACCGCAGAGGCCAGGAAGATCTGGCTCAGCACATCGCCCAGACGGGCGGAGATACGCTCGCGACGCTTCAGGCTACCGCCCAGCACCGCCATGGAAACGTCAGACAGCAGAGCCAGGTTGGCGCTCAGACGGTTCAGATGCTGGTAGTAACGTTTGGTCGCATCGCCGGTTGGCGTGGCGCTGGTAAGGCCGCGCGTCAGGCCCAGCCAGAAGCTCCGCACCTTGTTGCTGCCCACGTGACCGATATGTTTGAACAGCAGTTTGTCGAAGGCGTCCACGTCGTTATTCTGCGCAGCTGCCATCTCTTCCAGCACGTACGGATGGCAGCGAATCGCACCCTGGCCGAAGATCATCATGCTGCGGGTCAGGATGTTGGCCCCTTCCACGGTGATGGCAATCGGTGCGCCCTGATAGCCGCGCGCCAGGAAGTTGCCTTCGCCGAGCATAATGCCTTTACCGCCCGCGATATCCATCGCGTCAATGATCGACTGCTGCGCGCGGTGGGTACAGTGGTACTTCACAATCGCGGACAGCACGGCCGGTTTTTCGCCCAGCATAATGCCGTAGGTAATCAGGGATGCAGCGGCGTCCATCACGTAGGCGTTGCCCGCGATGCGTGCCAGCGGCTCTTCAATACCTTCCATCTTGCCGATGGAGATTTTGAACTGACGGCGAATGTGGGCATAAGCGCCAATTCCCATCGCGACGGACTTCAGGCCGCCGGTTGAGTTCGACGGCAGGGTAATACCGCGACCCACCGACAGACATTCCACCAGCATGCGCCAGCCCTGACCGGCCATTTTCGGGCCGCCGATGATGTAGTCAATCGGCACGAAGATATCCTGGCCGCGGGTCGGGCCGTTCTGGAACGGCACGTTCAGCGGGAAGTGACGACGGCCAATTTCCACACCCGGCGTCGAGGTTGGGATCAGCGCACAGGTAATGCCCAGATCTTCTTCACCGCCCAGCAGTTTTTCCGGGTCGGAGAGCTTAAAGGCCAGGCCGAGCACGGTGGCGATAGGCGCCAGGGTGATATAGCGTTTGTTCCAGGTCAGGCGCATGCCCAGCACCTGCTGGCCCTGCCACTCGCCCATACAGACCACGCCGGTATCCGGGATTGCGCCTGCATCGGAGCCTGCTTCCGGGCTGGTCAGCGCGAAGCACGGGATTTCCTGACCGCGCGCCAGTCGCGGCAGATAGTGATCTTTCTGCTCTTCCGTACCGTAATGCTGCAGCAGTTCGCCCGGGCCTAAGGAGTTCGGTACGCCGACGGTAATCGCCAGGATCCCGGAAACGCCCGCCAGCTTTTGCAGCACGCGAGCCTGCGCGTAAGCGGAGAACTCAAGACCGCCGTACTCTTTCTTAATGATCATCGCGAAGAAGCGATGCTCTTTCAGGTACGCCCACAGCTCCGGCGGCAGGTCGGCCATTTCGTGGGTGATAGCAAAGTCGTTCGCCATGCGGCACGCTTCTTCCACCGGGCCGTCAATAAAGGCCTGTTCTTCGGCGGTCAGGCGCGGCTGCGGATAGTTGTGCAGCTTTTTCCAGTCCGGGTTACCCTGGAACAGGTCGCCTTCCCACCAGGTGGTGCCCGCATCAATCGCTTCTTTCTCGGTGCGCGACATCGGCGGCATCACTTTGCGGAAGCCTTTAAATACCGGCGCGGAGATCATCGACTTACGCATCGGGGCCAGGTTAAACGGCAGCAGAATGATGGCAAGAGGGACCAAAATCCAGATATTCCAGAGACCTGCGACGCCAAGCGCAGCCGTCCAGGCCAGAAGAATCAGGCTGCTCAGGAATAAACTGACGCGGTGATAGAACAACACACCGAGCAGTACAACGGTTGCGAGAATGCTCAAAATCATCATAAAGAAAAGCTCCCTTGCTTGTAGGAGGTCTGACCACTTGTGATGATATGGTTGTAGTTGATGTGAATTCCTTTAGCAATGTGTTTACAAAATAATTACAACCTGGTTCACATTGTTCGCGTTTTCGCCGGCACAAAAAATCAAAACGCCGGACGATTCGCATGGCTTTAGCTTCTCGCTTTTCCCGCTATCCGGTACACTCCACTGTGTTATTTCATCAATACTGAAGGATTATCCTCATGTACCAGGATCTTATTCGTAACGAACTGAACGAAGCGGCGGAAACGCTGGCGAACTTTCTGAAAGATGATGCCAATATTCACGCTATTCAGCGCGCGGCGGTCCTGCTGGCCGACAGTTTTAAGGCCGGTGGCAAAGTGCTCTCCTGCGGTAACGGCGGTTCCCACTGTGACGCCATGCACTTCGCCGAAGAGCTGACCGGACGCTATCGCGAAAACCGTCCGGGCTACCCGGCGATTGCGATTTCCGACGTGAGCCACATCTCCTGCGTAGGCAACGACTTCGGTTACGACCACATCTTTTCCCGCTACGTTGAGGCAGTAGGCCGTGAAGGCGACGTGCTGCTGGGTATCTCTACCTCCGGTAACTCCGCGAACGTGATCAAAGCGATCGCCGCCGCGCGTGAAAAAGGGATGAAGGTCATCACCCTGACCGGGAAAGATGGCGGTAAGATGGACGGTACGGCGGATATCGAAATTCGCGTTCCGCACTTCGGCTATGCAGATCGCGTTCAGGAAATTCACATCAAAGTGATCCACATCCTGATCCAGCTGATCGAAAAAGAGATGGTTAAGTAAGACTTCGCTGGGGGCACCGGTGCCCCCCGCTGTTGTGGAGGTGATGTATGTGCGAACTGCTCGGGATGAGCGCCAATGTGCCAACCGATATCTGCTTTAGCTTCACCGGGCTGGTTCAGCGCGGTGGGGGAACCGGGCCGCATAAAGACGGCTGGGGCATCACCTTCTATGAAGGCAAAGGGTGTCGCACGTTCAAAGATCCACAGCCCAGCTTTAACTCACCGATTGCCAAACTGGTGCAGGACTATCCAATTAAATCCTGTTCGGTGATCGCGCATATTCGCCAGGCAAACCGCGGCGAAGTTGCGCTGGAAAATACCCATCCCTTTACCCGCGAGCTGTGGGGCCGTAACTGGACCTACGCGCACAACGGGCAGCTTACGGGCTATAAATCTCTGGAAACGGGCAACTTCCGTCCGGTGGGCGAAACGGACAGCGAGAAGGCCTTCTGCTGGCTGCTGCATAAGCTGACGGAACGTTATCCGCGCACGCCCGGCAATATGGCCGCCGTATTCAAATACATCGCGACGCTGGCAGCCGAATTGCGTGAAAAAGGCGTGTTTAACATGCTGTTGTCTGACGGGCGCTACGTGATGGCGTTCTGCTCGACGAATCTCTTCTGGATCACGCGCCGCGCGCCGTTTGGCGTTGCTACGCTGCTCGATCAGGATGTGGAGATAGACTTTCAGAAGGAGACCACACCGAACGATGTGGTCACCGTTATTGCAACGCAGCCGCTGACGGGCAACGAAACCTGGCAAAAGATTATGCCAGGCGAGTGGGTGCTATTTTGTCTCGGGGACCGTGTAATTTGACGCCAGCTGCGGGTGGACGACTTCGTGGCTCAGCGGTTTGCTGACCACGTAACGGCCATCGACGATAGAGACTACCGGCGGCTTGTGGGTCTGCTCAAAGTAGTCATAACCCGGCTTCAGCTGTTTCCAGAAATCGGCGTAGTAAGAGTACTTATGGCGCGCCATATTGGCATCGGTCATGCGGAACGGATAGATGCTGACCTGAACGTTAGGCTGCCCAAAGACCAGTGCGCCGGTTACGAACTGGAAAATCTCATCAATGCCGGAGTCGGTCATCGCGTAGCAGCCGACAGACACGCAGGCACCGTGGATCATCAGGTATTTCCCTTCATAACCGTGAGCACGGTCATAGGCGTTCGGGAAACCGATGTTGATGGCTTTATAGAAGCGGCTATCCGGTTTTAACTGGTTACGCTGAACGTTGTAAAAACCTTCCGGGCTTTTGAAATCGCCCTGACGCTGTTTCGGGCCCAGCCCGCCGGAATAGTTACAAATTTTGTAGCTATCAAGCAGCTGATATGTTTCGCCCATTTTTACAAACAGATCGAGCGTGCGCTCTTCCTTGAAGATCTGAATATAAACCGGGGATCCCATTAACTGCTGTTTATATTCTTTGCTGATCGGCGTGGTGGAGCTGTTGCTGCTGAGCAGCCCGGCAAACGACATGCACGGAATCAGAAGCATCGCAATGAACAATGCGATTTTACGCATACTACAAATTCCTTGATAAAACCTGGACTAACTTGCCAGGACGGCAAAAGAGACCCGAAATCAGATTATTCTGTTAGGTGCGCTCACATTAGCACCGCTATAGATTTTCGCAAGAGCCGGGCGGTGAGTTTACAAATTAGTTTTACTTTATAAACCATCAAAAACGCGCTGGCTCCAGGAACTTTGCGTAATAGCTCGCATTTTGGCGCGCCAGACGGTGGATCCCCTGCCCGAGAGAAGGGGAAAATGTTACACTTTGCGCCCACTGGATTGTTGTTTATGGAAACCTGCTAACCACATGTTTAAAATAAAAAAAGGACTTAATTTGCCGATTGCAGGCGTGCCTGAGCAGCACGTCTCGGGTGGCGCAAGCGTCCGTCATGTCGCAATTTTAGGTGACGATTATCTGGGCATGCGTCCTTCAATGCTGGTGCAGGAGGGCGATCGCGTGATCAAAGGGCAGGCGCTCTTTGAAGACAAAAAAAATCCCGGCGTCATGTTCACGGCCCCCGCCAGCGGCACCGTGGTAGCGATCAACCGCGGCGAGCGTCGCGTGCTGCAGTCGGTGGTAATCCGCATTGAAGGCGATGAACAGCGTGAGTTTGCTCGTTATGATGCGGCAGACCTCGCGACGCTTAGCCGCGAAGATGTGCAGGCTCAGCTGCTCGCGTCCGGCCTGTGGACGGCGCTGCGTACGCGTCCTTTCAGCAAATCACCTGTTCCTGATACCGCCCCGGCTGCCATTTTCGTGACGGCCATCGACACCAACCCCCTCAGCGCAGACCCGCAGCCCATTATCCTGGCGCAGCGTAAAGCCTTTGATGCCGGGCTGACCGTTCTGACTCGCCTGACGCCCGGAAAAGTGCACGTTTGCCAGGCCAGCGGCGGCAAGCTTGGCGGCCATCCGCAGGGACAGGTTACGTTTAATGAATTTTCCGGCCCGCATCCGGCGGGTCTGGTCGGGACCCATATCCACTTCCTTGAGCCGGTGAGCCTTAAAAAACAGGTCTGGCACCTTAATTATCAGGATGTCATTGCCATCGGTAAGCTCTTTACGACGGGTGAACTCTGCGCTGAACGGATTATCGCTATCGGCGGGCCGCAGGCCGCAAACCCGCGTCTGGTTAAGACGCTTCTGGGAGCAGACATTAATGAACTGCTGGCAGGGGAAACGAAAGAGGGTGAAAACCGCCTCATTTCCGGTTCGGTTCTCAGCGGCCGCCGCTCTGTCAATGCGCACGCGTACCTGGGACGTTTCCATCTTCAGGTGAGCGTCGTTCTGGAAGGGCGTGAGAAAGAGCTGTTCGGCTGGGTTCTGCCTGGCGCAGAAAAATACTCTGTCACCCGCACCACGCTTGGCCACTTTCTGCGTCATAAGCTCTTTAACTTCTCTACCAGCACGAACGGCGGCGAGCGCGCGATGGTTCCGATTGGCAACTACGAACGTGTAATGCCGCTGGATATTCTGCCTACCGTGCTGTTGCGCGATCTTCTGGCAGGCGATACCGACGGCGCGCAGGCGCTCGGTTGTCTGGAACTGGATGAAGAAGATCTGGCGCTCTGTACCTATGTGTGTCCGGGTAAATACGAATATGGACCCGTATTGCGCGAGGTGTTAACCCGCATTGAGCAGGAAGGATAACCATGGGATTAAAGCACCTCTTTGAAAAAATTGAGCCGCACTTTACCGAAGGGAAGCTCAAAAAGTACTACCCGCTGTATGAAGCGACGACGACTATTTTCTACACTTCGGGTCTGGTGACGAAAGGGGCAGCGCACGTTCGCGATGCCATCGATCTGAAACGCATGATGATCCTGGTGTGGTTTGCGGTTTTCCCGGCCATGTTCTGGGGCATGTACAACGTTGGTCTGCAAACCATTCCGGCGCTGCATCATATGTACGACGCCCAGCAGCTGGCGCAGGTGATCCAGTCTGACTGGCACTATCGTCTGGCGCAGTCGCTGGGCGTCAGCTTTGCGGCTGATGCAGGCTGGGTCAGCATGATGACGCTGGGGGCCGTCTTCTTCCTGCCGATCTACATGACCGTTTTTATCGTGGGCGGCTTCTGGGAAGTGCTGTTCGCCATCATCCGCAAACACGAGATCAACGAAGGCTTCTTTGTTACCTCCATTCTGTTTGCGCTGATTGTTCCGCCCACGCTACCGCTCTGGCAGGCGGCAATGGGGATCAGCTTTGGCGTGGTGATTGCCAAAGAGATTTTCGGCGGCACCGGACGTAACTTCCTCAACCCGGCGCTGGCGGGGCGTGCGTTCCTGTTCTTTGCTTACCCGGCGCAGATTTCGGGCGACCTGGTGTGGACGGCTGCGGACGGTTTCTCCGGCGCGACGCCGCTTTCTCAGTGGGCGGCAGGCGGCGGCGAAACGCTGGTCAACAATGCTACCGGCCAGCCCGTAACTTGGTTCGACGCGTTTCTTGGCAACATTCCGGGCTCTATTGGCGAAGTATCTACCCTGATGATTTTGATCGGCGGGGCCATCATCCTCTTTGGCCGCGTGGCGTCCTGGCGCATCGTCGCGGGCGTTATGCTCGGCATGGTGCTTACCGCCACGCTGTTCAACTTCATTGGTTCAGACACGAACCCGATGTTCTCCATGCCGTGGTACTGGCACCTGGTGCTGGGAGGCTTTGCGTTTGGCATGATGTTCATGGCCACCGATCCCGTCTCGGCCTCCTTTACCGACAGGGGGAAATGGTGCTACGGCGCGCTCATTGGCGTGATGTGTGTACTGATTCGCGTGGTCAACCCGGCCTATCCGGAAGGGATGATGCTGGCCATTCTGTTTGCCAACCTGTTTGCGCCGCTGTTCGACTACCTGGTCGTGCGCGCCAACATTAAGCGGAGGAAGGCGCGTGGCTGAGGTTAAAAATAACGACAGCATCAGCAAAACGCTGCTGGTGGTTTTGGTGCTGTGTCTGGTCTGTTCCATCGTGGTTGCCGGTTCCGCCGTAGGGTTGAAACCGCTGCAGCAGGAACAGCGCGCGCTGGATAAACAGCGCAACATCCTGGCCGTGGCCGGGCTGATGCAGGAAGGCATGACGAAGGACGACGTCGCGGCCGTGTTTGCTGAACGCATTACCGCACGGCTGGTGGATTTAAAAACCGGCGAGCTGATGGATAAAGACCCGGCGAAATATAACCAGGCGCTGGCATTAAAGGATCCGCAGATGAGCACCGTGCTTGACGCCTCGCAGGATCCGGCTGGCATTAAGCGCCGCAGCAATGTCGCGGAGATTTACCTCGTCCGTGACGAGCAGAAGCGCATACAGGAAATCGTGTTGCCCATCTACGGCAACGGCTTATGGTCAATGATGTATGCGTTTGTGGCACTGGATACCGATGGCCGCACGGTCAAAGGTATTACTTATTACGATCAGGGCGAAACGCCGGGGCTGGGTGGCGAAGTGGAAAACCCTAACTGGCGTGCGCAGTTTGTCGGTAAAAAAGTGCTCAATGATAACGGTCAGCCTGCGCTGAAGGTGGTGAAAGGAGGCGCGCGTCCTGGGGATGAATTCGCCGTTGACGGTCTTTCCGGCGCCACACTCACCTCTAACGGGGTGCAGCACAGTTTTGATTTCTGGATGGGTGAACTGGGCTTTGGTCCCTTCCTGAAGAACGTACGTGAAGGAGCGCTGAACAATGGCTGATACGGGTGAACTGAAAGAAGTTAAAAAGGTGCTGATTGGCCCACTTTTAGCCAATAACCCGATAACCCTGCAGGTGCTGGGTGTGTGCTCGGCTCTGGCGGTAACGACCAAGCTGGAAACGGCGGTGGTGATGACGCTGGCGGTAACGCTGGTGACGGCGTTTTCCAGCATGTTTATCTCGATGATCCGCCACCACATCCCCAACAGCGTGAGGATCATCGTGCAGATGGCGATCATCGCCTCGCTGGTGATCGTGGTCGATCAGCTGCTGCGCGCTTTTGCCTACGAAACCTCGAAGCAGCTTTCGGTGTTTGTCGGGCTGATTATCACCAACTGCATCGTGATGGGGCGCGCTGAAGCCTACGCCATGAAAATGCCGCCGCTGGCGAGCTTTATGGACGGTATCGGCAACGGCCTGGGCTACGGCGTGATCCTCCTGACGGTCGGTTTCCTGCGCGAGCTGATTGGCAGCGGCAAGCTGTTTGGCGTTCAGGTGCTGGATACGGTACAAAACGGCGGCTGGTATCTGCCGAACGGCCTGTTCCTGCTGGCCCCAAGCGCATTTTTCATTATCGGTTTGCTGATCTGGCTGATTCGTACGTTGAAGCCTGAACAGCAGGAAAAGGAGTAACCGACAATGGCTCATTACCTGAGTTTATTTGTGCGCGCGGTGTTTGTTGAAAACATGGCGCTCGCCTTCTTCCTGGGCATGTGTACGTTCCTTGCCGTCTCTAAAAAGGTCTCGACGGCATTTGGCCTGGGCGTGGCGGTCACCGTTGTGCTGGGGCTTTCGGTTCCGATTAACAACCTGGTGTTCAACTTCGTGCTGCGGGACGGCGCGCTGGTGGAAGGCGTCGATCTTAGCTTCCTGAACTTCATCACCTTCATCGGGGTGATTGCGGCGCTGGTACAAATCCTGGAGATGATCCTCGATAAGTATTTCCCGTCGCTGTACAACGCTCTGGGGATCTTCCTGCCGCTGATCGCGGTGAACTGCGCCATCTTCGGTGGCGTCTCGTTTATGGTTCAGCGCGATTACAACTTCAGTGAATCGGTGGTGTACGGCTTCGGTTCCGGTATCGGCTGGATGCTGGCGATTGTCACTATGGCGGGGATCCGTGAAAAAATGAAATATGCCAACGTGCCTGCGGGGCTGCGTGGCTTAGGGATCACCTTTATCACCACCGGCCTGATGGCGTTGGGCTTTATGTCCTTCTCCGGTGTGCAGCTATAAGGGCTAACAGATGGAAATTATTCTTGGCGTGGTGATGTTCACGCTGATAGTACTGGTGCTGTCAGGGCTGATTCTGGCGGCGCGCGCAAAGCTGGTTAATTCCGGGGATGTGATCATTGATATCAATGACGATCCGCAGAACCAGATCCGCACTCCGGCAGGGGACAAATTGCTTAATACGCTCTCGGGCAACGGGATTTTTGTCTCGTCAGCCTGCGGTGGAGGCGGCTCATGCGGGCAGTGCCGTGTGACGGTGAAAGAGGGGGGCGGTGATATTCTGCCTACTGAACTGTCGCATATCACGAAGCGTGAAGCGAAAGAGGGGTGCCGCCTGGCGTGCCAGGTCGCGGTGCGTCAGAACATGAAGATTGAGCTGCCGGAAGAGATCTTCGGCGTGAAAAAATGGGAGTGCGAGGTTATCTCGAACGATAACAAAGCCACGTTTATTAAAGAGCTCAAGCTGCGTGTCCCTGAAGGGGAGAGCGTCCCGTTCCGTGCAGGTGGGTATATCCAGATTGAGTGTCCGGCGCACACCGTGGCCTATGCGGACTTTGACGTGCCCGATGAGTACCGGGCTGACTGGGATAAATTTAATCTCTTCCGCTTTGTTTCCGAGGTAAAAGAGCCCGCGCTGCGCGCCTATTCCATGGCTAACTACCCGGAAGAGAAGGGCATTATCATGCTCAACGTGCGTATCGCCACGCCGCCGCCAAACGTGCCTGACGCGCCGCCTGGCGTGATGTCGTCGTATATCTGGTCCCTTAAGCCAGGCGACAAGGTGACGATCTCCGGTCCGTTCGGCGAGTTTTTTGCTAAAGATACCGACGCCGAAATGGTCTTTATCGGCGGCGGTGCGGGTATGGCCCCTATGCGCTCGCACATCTTTGACCAGCTCAAGCGGCTCGGCAGCAAGCGTAAAATCAGCTTCTGGTACGGTGCGCGCTCGCTGCGCGAAATGTTCTACGACGATGAGTTTGAACAGCTGGCGCGTGAGAATCCGAACTTTACCTTCCACGTGGCGCTCTCCGATCCGCAGCCGGAAGATAACTGGACGGGCTATACGGGATTCATTCACAACGTGCTGTATGAAAACTACCTCAAACAGCACCCGGCACCGGAAGACTGCGAGTTCTATATGTGTGGTCCGCCAATGATGAACGCCGCCGTGATCAAGATGCTCAAAGATCTCGGCGTGGAAGATGAAAACATCCTCCTTGATGATTTCGGGGGCTAATAATGTTGACCTTTCTGGCAACCTTTGCGGTGTTTTTGTTGGTGGTGTTTGGTATGTCTTTAGGCTGGATCATCAAGCGTAAAAGCATTCAGGGCAGTTGTGGAGGTATCTCTTCCATCGGAATGGAAAAGGTGTGCGACTGCCCGGAGCCCTGTGATGCCCGTAAAAAACGCATGGCCCGGGATCAGCAGAGGATCATCTAGGAAAAGGCCGCTCCGTGCGGCCTTTATCATTTATTTTGCCCAGCTTTTGGCTTTGGCTGGTGAGTCTACAAGAACCCCTTCGGCACCCAGTGTTTTCGCCTTCTGGTAATCCTCTTCAGAGTTCACGCCGATAAAAATAAGATGGGCATTGCCCTGAGAGCGGAAGCAGTCAACGGCCTCTTTGTCCCACGTTAATGTTGCAGGAGAGACACCTTCGCCTAAGGTGAATTTCTCGACCACTTCTACTTTTCGGTTTAACTCAAGCCCATACCAGTAATCGTCCATTTTTTGTGAAGGAGGCAGGCATTCATGGCTCAACGAAATCGTGGCCAGACGCGTGCGGGTTTCGCTGCGCGTGACAAAGCGGGGGATTTCGACAGGCAATGCTTCCATATAGCGATCTTCGGTTGAATAAACGCGAACGCGATTCAGGCTGTTGGTCTCTTTCAGTACGTTAAGCAGCTTGCTGCCCATTGTCGCCGGATCGGCATCCGGCGATTTTATGTCAATGAAAAAACGCGTATTTGGCCAGGAGCTCAGCACCGACTTCAGCCTCGGTATCGGGGAATTAAGCAGGTTTTCCGGCAGGCCCTTATCTTTCCACTTCACGCTGGCATCCGCTTTTGCCAGTTCTTCAGCGGTATACTGTGACACCTTTCCCTGCAGATTGGTTAACGCTTTCAGATCGGCAGGTCGATAGAGAACCGGTACGCCATCCCGACTTAACTGCACGGTTATCCAGACGATATCTGCTTTGTTTTCGAGGGCGAGCTTAATGGCTGGCAGGGTATTTTCAGGTGCATCCGCAGTCCCGCCCCGGTGGGCAACGATCGCAGGGCTAGCAGATGCAGCACTCGCCAGAAACAGTAACGAAATCGAGAGAATTTTCTTCATGAATAATTACGCTCCATTGATTACCTAAATGTATGTATATAAAGGTTTTCTTACGAATGTTTGTAACACGTTTATATGACAACCGTGAGTAAGGAAAATAGCTGACGCATTTTTTGCCTTTTGTTATACTGTATATAAATACATGTGTGGTATGACCGATGCGCAAAATAATCCATGTCGATATGGACTGCTTTTTTGCCGCAGTGGAGATGCGTGACAACCCGGCGCTGCGGGATATTCCCATCGCCATTGGCGGCAGCCGCGTTCAGCGCGGTGTGATCAGCACCGCCAACTATCCTGCACGCAAATTTGGCGTGCGCAGCGCCATGCCGACGGCGATGGCGCTAAAACTGTGTCCGCACCTTACTCTTTTGCCCGGGCGCTTTGACGCCTATAAAGAAGCGTCAAACCATATACGCGAAATCTTCTCCCGCTACACCTCACTGATTGAACCGCTTTCGCTGGACGAAGCCTATCTGGACGTCACCGACAGCCTGCACTGTCACGGCTCCGCTACCCTGATGGCGCAGGAGATCCGCCAGACCATTTTCAACGAGCTTAATCTCACCGCGTCGGCAGGCGTCGCGCCGGTAAAATTTCTCGCCAAAATTGCTTCCGATTTAAATAAACCCAACGGCCAGTACGTCATCACCCCTGAAGAGGTCCCGGCGTTTTTAAAAACGCTGCCGCTTGGCAAAATCCCCGGCGTAGGCAAAGTCTCCGCCGCGAAGCTGGAAAGTATGGGGTTACGCACCTGCGAAGATGTGCAGCGAAGCGACCTGGCTATGCTGCTCAAGCGCTTTGGGAAGTTTGGCCGCGTGCTGTGGGAGCGCAGTCAGGGCATTGACGACCGCGATGTAAACAACGAACGGCTTCGTAAATCGGTCGGGGTTGAGCGCACGCTGAGCGAAGACATCCATGACTGGTCGGAATGCGAAACCATTATTACGGAACAGCTCTATCCGGAGCTGGAGCGACGCCTGATCAAAGTAAAGCCTGATTTACTGATTGCCCGACAGGGCATCAAGCTGAAATTTAACGACTTTCAGCAGACGACGCAGGAGCACGTCTGGCCGCGCCTGAACAAAGAAGATCTTATCGCAACGGCGAAAAAGGCGTGGGAAGAACGACGAGGCGGACGAGGGGTGAGGCTGGTGGGACTGCACGTCACGCTGCTGGATCCGCAGCTGGAGCGTCAGCTGGTTTTGGGATTGTAGATTGCACTCATCGTAGGCCCGGCAAGCGTAGCGCCGCCGGGCAACAGACGACAAATTACTTCGCAGGGATCGCCTTCAGCAGTTCCGTCAACAGCGTCCAGTAATGACCGACGCTTTCAATATGAACCTGCTCATCTGGCGAGTGTGGACCGGTAATGGTTGGCCCGATGGAAACCATGTCCATGTCCGGATACGGCTTCTTAAACAGACCACATTCCAGACCCGCGTGGATCACCTGGATGTTCGGGGTGCTGTTGAACAGACGCTGATAAGTTTCACGCACCAGCGCCATCACCGGAGAGCTTGCATCCGGCTGCCAGCCAGGGTAGCTGCCTTTGGCGGAGGTTTTCGCGCCCGCCAGCGCACCCAGAGATTCCAGCATGCTTACTACATACTCTTTACCGCTGTCGATCAGGGAGCGGATCAGGCAGATAATTTCCGCGCTGTCGTCGCTCATGGTCACCACGCCCACGTTCAGAGAGGTTTCCACAACGCCTTTCGCCACGTCAGAGTTGCGAATCACGCCGTTTGGCGTCGCGTTCAGCAGCCGAACGAAGCTATCGCGAGACTGCCCGGTCAGGGCGGCTTTATCCGTAGACACGGATTCCAGCACCACGGTCAGGTTCTTCTCTTTCGCCGACAGTTCGTTTTTCAGGATATCCAGGTAGACGCTGGAGAGTTTTTTCAGCTCGTCCGCTTTCGCCGCTGGCACCGCCACGGTGGCAAAGGCTTCGCGTGGGATCGCGTTGCGCAGGGTGCCGCCGTTGAAGTCCACCAGACGCAGGTCCAGCTCGGCCGCGTGGCCCGCCAGGAAGCGTGCCAGCAGTTTGTTGGCGTTACCCAGGCCCAGGTGAATATCACCGCCGGAGTGACCGCCTTTCAGCCCTATCAGCGTCAGCTTGAAGGTCTGGAAGCCCGCAGGAATCGCTTCGCGTGACAGCGGCAGGGTGGAGATGAAATCAATCCCGCCCGCGCAGCCCATGTAGATCTCACCTTCTTCTTCGGAGTCGGTGTTGATCAGGATATCTGCCTGCAGCCAGTTTGCCTGCAGACCGAACGCGCCGTCCATGCCCGCTTCTTCGGTCATGGTCAGCAGCACTTCCAGCGGACCGTGTTCAACGCTGTCGTCAGCCAGCACCGCCAGCGCAGAGGCCATACCGATGCCGTTGTCCGCGCCCAGGGTGGTGCCGCGCGCTTTTACCCAGTCGCCATCGATGTACGGCTGGATTGGGTCTTTAGTGAAGTCGTGAACGGTGTCGTTGTTTTTCTGTGGCACCATGTCCAGGTGCGCCTGCAGTACAACCGGTTTACGGTTTTCCATGCCTGCGGTAGCCGGTTTGCGGATCAGAATGTTGCCAACCTGGTCGCGCTCTGCGTGCAGACCTTTTTCCTTCGCCCAACCCATAATATGTTCGGCAAGCTGTTCTTCATGGTAGGAAGGGTGTGGAATGGAGCAAATTTTGGCAAAAATATCCCACAGCGGCTGCGGAGATAATTGAGACAGTTCAGACACGATAAGTCTCCTTGTCGAGGCGCTGCAAACAGGGTTGCAGGCCACAGGGTTAGCAGGTTAATAGTTACCACAAGACAGGCTTGCGAGATGCAACTGAGAATACCACTTTCTCTGCTGGCTGGTAGCATAAAGCATGTAAAAACTCAGGCAGGGAGCGCTAAACACTGGTTTTTAGTGCGCCAGATCTCTATAATCTCGCGCAACCTATTTCCCCCTCGAACACTTTTTAAGCCGTATAAAAACAGGCTGGGACACTTCACATGAGCGAAAAATACGTCGTCACCTGGGACATGTTGCAGATTCACGCACGCAAACTGGCTGCGCGTCTGATGCCTTCCGAACAGTGGAAAGGCATTATTGCCGTCAGCCGTGGCGGTCTGGTACCGGGGGCGCTGCTGGCACGTGAGCTGGGTATTCGTCATGTCGATACCGTCTGCATCTCCAGCTATGACCATGATAACCAGCGTGAGCTGAAAGTGCTGAAACGCGCTGAAGGCGACGGTGAAGGCTTCATCGTTATCGACGATCTGGTGGATACCGGCGGTACAGCGGTCGCAATTCGCGAAATGTACCCGAAAGCGCACTTCGTGACGATCTTCGCTAAGCCAGCGGGTCGCCCACTGGTTGACGATTACGTCATTGATATCCCACAGGATACCTGGATTGAACAGCCGTGGGATATGGGCGTGGTCTTCGTACCGCCTATTTCAGGCCGTTAATTTCAGTACGTAACTTTACACGCCCGGCTATGCCGGGCGTTGTTCTTTTTATCCCGCCACGCGTTACAATGGGCACTATATGACGTATCCATGGAGGCAACGCAATGACGCAGGCAAATCTCACCGAGACGCTTTTCAAACCCCGTTTCAAACACCCTGAAACGTCGACGCTGGTCCGTCGGTTTAATCCGGGAACCATGCCTGCCGTCCAGTCTGCGTTAGACGGTAAAAACGTGCCCCACTGGTATCGCATGATTAACCGCCTGATGTGGATCTGGCGCGGTATCGATCCCCGTGAAATCCTCGACGTGCAGGCGCGTATCGTAATGAGCGAGTCGGAGCGTACTGACAGTGAGCTCTACGACACGGTGGTGGGCTACCGGGGCGGGAACTGGATCTACGAATGGTCTAAACAGGCGATGCTCTGGCAGCAAAAAGCCAGCCAGGAAGAGGATGCCACGCGAAGCGGCAAGCACTGGCTGCATGCGGCCAACCTCTACGCCATCGCCGCCTATCCGCATTTGAAAGGGGATGAGCTGGCCGAGCAGGCTCAGGCGCTGGCGAATCGTGCCTATGAGGAGGCTGCTCAACGTCTGCCGGGTCAGATGCGCGAGCTTGAGTTCGCCGTTCCGGGCGGTGCGCCCGTCACCGGGTTCCTGCACATGCCTGAAGGCGACGGCCCGTTCCCGACCGTGCTAATGTGCGGCGGGCTGGATTCCCTGCAAATCGACTATTACAGCCTGTATGAGCGCTACTTCGCACCAAAAGGGATCGCGATGCTGACGCTCGATATGCCTTCTATTGGATTCTCATCGAAGTGGAAGTTAACGCAGGATTCGAGCCTGCTGCACCAGCATGCGCTTAAAGCGCTGGAAAATGTTCCGTGGGTTGACCACACCCGCGTCGCGGCGTTCGGCTTCCGTTTTGGTGCCAACGTTGCGGTGCGTCTGGCTTACCTTGAATCTTCACGTCTGAAGGCCGTCGCCTGCCTGGGCCCGGTGGTTCACGCCCTGCTCAGCGATCCTGCCCGTCAGGGCAGCGTGCCGGAGATGTATCTGGACGTCCTTGCCAGTCGACTTGGCATGCATGATGCCTCAGACGAAGCGCTGCGCGTCGAACTCAATCGCTACTCGTTAAAAACGCAAGGGTTGCTTGGACGCCGCTGCCCGACGCCGATGCTGTCCGGTTTCTGGAAAAACGATCCGTTCAGCCCGGAAGAAGAGTCGCGCTTAATCACTTCGTCATCTGCGGATGGCAAATTGCTTGAGGTGCCGTTCAGCCCGGTGTATCAGAATTTTGACAAAGCCTTGAAAGAGATCACGCGCTGGATCGCCCAGAGAGTGTGTTAATAGATTGCTAAATTTCGCTGGTTTGGTAAAACAGTGGCTTCACAAAAGGAGATCGCAATGACGTTACCGAGTGGACACCCGAAAAGTAGGCTGATCAAGAAATTTATGGCTCTCGGCCCGTATATTCGAGAAGAGCAGTGTGAAGAGAATCGCTTTTTTTTCGACTGCCTGGCTGTATGCGTCAACGTGAAGCCTGCACCCGAAAAACGTGAATTCTGGGGCTGGTGGATGGAAATGGAAGCAGAGGAGAAACGTTTTACGTATAGCTATCAGTTTGGCCTGTTTAACAAAGACGGCAACTGGCAGGCTACTACCATCAAAGATCAGGAAGTGATCGATCGCCTGGAATACACCCTGAAAGAGTTCCACGACAAAGCGAGCGCGCTGCTGGCCACCCTGGACCTTAAGTTCGAGCCTGCGGATGACTTTTCCAGCGAAGCGGTGAAGCTGACCGCGTAATGGTTTCTCCCTCTTCCTGTGGAAGAGGGTCGGGGGGAGGGCAGCAGACCGCATTTACCCTGGGCAAAAAAATCCCGGCTTGTATGCCGGGATTTTCTTATCTGGATAATCTTAGAACTGATACGTCACACCCAGCGCAACGATATCATCGTTGCTCACGCCCAGCTTATTATCGTCGTCAATCTGGTTGATTTTATAATCAACAAACGCGGACATGTTTTTGTTGAAGTAATACGTGGCGCCCACGTCAATATATTTCACGATATCTTCGTCGCCAATGCCTTCGATATCTTTACCTTTGGACTGTACATAACCCACGGATGGGCGCAGACCAAAGTCAAACTGATATTGTGCAACCACTTCGAAGTTTTGCGCTTTATTTGCAAAACCACCGGAGATAGGGGCCATATTGCGGGTTTCAGAATAAATAGTGGCCAGGTAAATATCGTTCGCGTCGTATTTTAGACCGGTTGCCCAGCCCTCGGCTTTTTTACCTTCACCGCGCGCCTGCAGGTTCTGCGCGTTGGTGCGATCGGAGCTAGCATAAGCACCAATGACGGAGAAATCGCTGCCGCCGAAGTCGTAGGCCAGAGACGTACCAAAGCCGTCACCGTTCTGCTTTTTCACGTCGCGGTTTTCGTTTTTGCCCTGGTACTGCAGGGTCATATCAAGACCGTCTACCATGCCAAAGAAGTCGGTATTGCGGTAGGTGGCCAGTCCGGAGGCACGTTTCGTCATGAAGTTGTCGGTCTGTGCCAGGCCGTCACCGCCGAACTCAGGGAACATATCGGTGTATGCCGCGACGTCATAAAGCGCGCCCAGGTTACGACCGTAATCCAGTGAACCAAAGTCTTTCAGTTTAATACCGGCGAACGCCAGACGTGTTTTCTGCGAGGAGTCGCTTTCAGCTTTGTTTCCTGCGAATTCAGCTTCCCAACGGCCATAGCCCGTCAGCTGATCGTTAATCTGGGTTTCGCCTTTAAAACCGAAACGAACGTAAGTCTGGTCACCATCTTTGGTGTCATCATCACTGATATAGTGCATAGCTTTCACTTTGCCGTACACGTCCAGTTTATTACCGTTTTTATTATAAACTTCTGCTGCGTGAACAGATGCGGAAGCCACCACGCCCATAACCACTAATGCCAGAGTGCTCTTTTTCATTTTCGATCCTGTCTTATAAACGCGCTTTAAAAATTCGCTGGACGATAAGCTGATGCTTAAGTCCCGTGAAAAAACAGGAAGGGTTTTATCGTTCTGGAATGAAACTTTTATGACAAACTAAGAATAATTTTAAAAAACTGTGATTTATTATTACGGTAATAAATTTGTCAAATTCTGCCGCTACGCTTCCTGATCCCGCGCAACAAAGTGCCTGGTGATGCACTAAGGCAGTTGGCAACCGGGCTGACTCCTGTTAAAACGTTCGTTCGACATTACTTTCCCTTATCGTTGAACGGCAGAGAATCATGAGTGACAGCCAGACGCTGGTGGTAAAACTCGGTACCAGTGTGTTAACAGGCGGATCGCGCCGCCTAAATCGCGCCCACATTGTTGAGCTTGTACGCCAGTGCGCTCAGCTGCATGCCGCAGGGCACCGTATTGTGATTGTGACCTCCGGGGCGATTGCCGCCGGGCGTGAACACCTGGGTTACCCCGAACTCCCCGCGACGATCGCCTCTAAACAGCTGCTGGCCGCCGTGGGACAAAGCCGACTCATTCAACTCTGGGAACAGCTGTTCTCTATCTACGGTATTCACGTCGGGCAGATGCTGCTGACGCGTGCGGATATGGAAGACCGGGAGCGCTTCCTGAACGCCCGCGATACCCTGCGCGCGCTGCTGGACAACAATATTGTTCCCGTTATCAACGAAAACGATGCCGTTGCCACCGCTGAAATAAAAGTGGGCGATAACGATAACCTCTCTGCGCTGGCCGCCATTCTGGCCGGGGCCGATAAACTCCTGCTTCTGACCGATCAGCAGGGGCTGTTCACCGCCGACCCGCGCTCCAACCCGGAAGCCGAGCTGATTACCGATGTTCATGGTATCGACGATGCGCTGCGCGCCATCGCCGGTGACAGCGTGTCCGGCCTCGGAACGGGCGGGATGGGGACCAAGCTGCAGGCCGCCGACGTGGCGTGCCGCGCCGGTATCGACACCATCATTGCCGCGGGCAGCCGCCCTGGCGTGATTGGCGACGTGATGGAAGGCATTTCCGTCGGCACCCGCTTCCACGCCCAGGAATCCCCGCTGGAGAACCGTAAGCGCTGGATCTTTGGCGCGCCGCCTGCCGGTGAACTCACCGTTGATGAAGGGGCAACCGCGGCGATTCTGGAACGAGGGAGTTCATTGCTTCCTAAAGGAATTAAAAGCGTGACAGGCAACTTCTCCCGTGGTGAAGTGATCCGCATCCGTAACCTTGAAGGTCGCGACATCGCGCATGGCGTAAGCCGCTATAACAGCGATGCCCTGCGCCGCATTGCGGGCCACCACTCGCAGCAGATCGACGCTATTCTGGGCTATGAATATGGCCCGGTTGCCGTGCATCGCGATGACATGATTATTCGTTAAGGAGCCAGAACATGCTGGAACAAATGGGCGCAGCCGCGAAGGCCGCCTCTTACAAACTGGCGCTCCTTTCCAGCCGCGAGAAAAACCGCGTGCTGGAAAAAATCGCTGATTATCTGGAAGCACAGTCTCAGGACATTTTGCTTGCCAACGAGCAGGATCTGCTGGAAGCGCGTCGAAACGGCCTGAGCGAAGCGATGCTCGACCGCCTGGCGCTGAACCCGGCTCGTCTTAAAAGTATCGCCGACGATGTTCGTCAGGTTTGTAATCTGGCCGACCCGGTAGGACAGGTGATTGACGGTGGGCTGCTCGACAGCGGTTTGCGTCTGGAGCGTCGCCGCGTGCCGCTCGGCGTCATCGGCGTGATTTATGAAGCCCGTCCAAACGTGACGGTTGACGTCGCTTCCCTGTGCCTGAAAACCGGTAATGCCGCCATTTTGCGCGGTGGGAAAGAGACCTGGCGCACCAACGCCGCGACGGTGAAAGTCATCCAGCAGGCGCTGGAAGAGTGCGGCTTGCCGGCGGGGGCCGTGCAGGCGATTGAGAGCCCTGACCGCGCGCTGGTCAACGAGATGCTGCGCATGGACAAATACATCGACATGCTGATCCCACGCGGTGGCGCGGGCCTGCACAAGCTGTGCCGTGAGCAGTCGACCATTCCGGTCATCACGGGCGGCATCGGCGTATGCCATATCGTGGTGGACGACAGCGCCGAAATTGAGCCAGCGCTGAAGATTATCGTCAACGCCAAAACTCAGCGTCCAAGCACCTGTAACACCGTAGAAACGCTGCTGGTGCACCAGGGGATTGCGAGTACTTTCCTGCCAGCCCTGAGCAAACAGATGGCGGAGAGCGGGGTGACGTTGCACGCTGATCCCAATGCCCTCGCGCTGCTCCAGAGTGGCCCGGCTAGCGTGGTTCCCGTAAAAGCGGAGCAGTACGACGACGAGTTCCTGTCGCTGGATCTGAACGTGAAGGTGGTTGCGGATCTCGACGACGCTATTGCGCACATTCGTGAACACGGCACGCAGCATTCTGACGCGATCCTGACGCGTACGCTGCGCAATGCCGATCGCTTTGTGAATGAAGTGGATTCCTCTGCGGTATATGTGAACGCCTCCACCCGCTTCACGGACGGCGGCCAGTTTGGACTTGGCGCAGAAGTGGCGGTCAGCACGCAGAAACTGCACGCGCGCGGTCCGATGGGTCTTGAAGCGCTGACCACCTATAAGTGGATCGGCTTCGGTGACGATACGATTCGTGCGTAAATAGTCACGGGTGATGCAAAAATAGCCGTTTGATTCAAAAGGGCATTGACGCATCACCCGGTTAGATCTAACCTTTTGCCCCGTGGTTACACTCGTAACCGGCCTCTCAGGGCCGATATAGCTCAGTTGGTAGAGCAGCGCATTCGTAATGCGAAGGTCGTAGGTTCGACTCCTATTATCGGCACCAGTTCTCTCAAAAAGTTACGCATCATTAGCTCCCTTCTTATCTGCACGATGGGGAAGATTTGGGAAAGAAGCTTCCAAATTCGCATCAATTCTAAGCGCATGTTTGAGCATTCAACTGTTGCGTCTTCTCCTGCTCAGGTTGAAGCAGAGACTGATTTACTGAACGTTATCTTCAACGATTCGGATCCAAATTAGCAGGAAGCAAACATTCTCGATTACCTGAGAAATAAACGCGCATCGGTTAAATCATTGGCATCTACTCATTCCTGGCCTTGATTAGTTAAGAGAACATGTCAGCGCGATGCTCAAGGCAGCCAGCGGCAGACACATTCAGAAGAGAAGCAGGCCGCCTGAGGGCGGCTTTTTTCTGCCTGGAGGGAAACATCACGATGCTATTAAGTAAATCAGCCTACGCCAGGCGTATGGGCGTCAGCCGGCAAACTGTTTACGGCAGGATAGCGCGCGGTGAAATCGTTATTTCAGGCGATAAAGTGGATGTTGACGCATCGCAGGCTTAAAAAATTCTGCTGGTGCTGGCGAACACCAAACTGAAATGACGTGGGCGCAGGCCGCAGCATGGGTATGGAAGCATGACGGCGGGAAAGAGTTGCCGGCTGTTATTGATGCTGGCCAGCGAATTGAGGCCGCAGCCGCTGAGCTGGGTTTTGATGTTCAGCATGAGCTCGATGAACAACTGCTGATTCTCTTCCGGCTGGATGAAGAAACCCACAGCTTCTATGGGAAAGATCACATGGCTGGTGGTCTGCGTTTCCTGCGTTCCGAGCTGGCCTATGTGGCCGCAATGCATCCCGACACCCAGGATGACTGGAGCGAAACAAGATTAAAGGCACTCTGTCTGCTGGCAGGTGAGAAACTGTAAACCCTCGGCCAAACCTAATTCCTCTAACTTGACACTTTTTCGTGAAAAACAGGGAAAAGTGTCAACCGAACCTAACGGATCCTAACGCTCACGCACAACAGCTGCAGCTAACGTGTAAAGGGCTGATGTGAAGCAGGGCAGGTGTCAGCCTGTTATGGTTTGTTATGCCTTACTAGGGAAAACTAGGAGGAAAGTGTCAACCGCTACCCCTTTAGAAAACTTCAGATGCGGGAACACAGGAGAGGAGGTGTTAAGCACTCCCCCTTTGCAACCATCCTCGAGCTTCATTCAGATCACTGTTCTGGTTGGCCCGGACGCTGGCGTACAGACTGAGTTGTCAAAACTTGTCATCCACCGCCAGTGGGGGATTTTTTGCTACAAGCGCTCTAAGTTACAGTTGCTTTCAAGTGACACTTTCATAGAAGGGTTGCATGCCTTATCTAAAATCACATCTTTACTATGAATCTATAGAAGATTTTTACGTGATCTGAAATCTTTAATGTATTGAATTTTATGGATATTATTTGTTTTAGGTAAACAGGACCCTGCTTTATCGTAGTGCTTGATTTCGCTAAATACGCCCTTGTGAAACTGGGAAATAGATTGTATGTTATTTGTGTAAATAGGATCTTTTAAAGTAATTTTCGACTATATTTCAAGTAAATTCGTTTTATATGGAGATAAATATGGATGCTATGTTAAATAGCCTTAAGCTTGCAAATTCAGCTAACGAATTAATAAGCGATGAAACGTCTGAACGCCTCAAAAGATTGATTTCAACAGGTAATGCCATTGTATTTGTAGGTGCAGGATTTTCAAAAGAATCAATAAACATAATTGGAAGTACCCCGCCTTTAGCGAAAGATCTTGCTTTGCAAATTTCAAATAAGTCAGCAAACTATTTAAAAGAAATTGGTGCCGACTCTCATTATGTTGAAGAAATTAAACAATGTGATGATTTAATGGTGGCTTCAGATTTCTTTCTTAACAATATCCCTCAAAAAGACGAACTACTACAATTACTTAAAGATAATTATACAATTAAAGATGTTACGCAAGAGCAGATAGATATCTTCAGTATGAAGTGGCGAAGGATATACACTACAAACTATGACAATGCTATTGAACTTTCTTTAATTAAATCAGGAAAATCGGTCACACCTCTAACGCTCGAAGATGCACCAAATCAGTACAAATCAGCTGAAGATATCTGCCTCCACATCAATGGAAGAATTGAGCGTTCAAAAGAAAGCGATCTTGATTCTGCTATAAAACTAACAACATCATCCTATCTTTCTCCGGAGCAGTTCCTAACATCGAGCTGGTATAGGCAGTTTAAAGCCGATATAGACAATGCAAGTGCTATAGTTTTTCTTGGGTATTCGATGTATGACATTGATATTCAGAAAATTTTCTTTAATGATTCCTCTATTAAAAGTAAAACCTTTTTTATTACTAGGGAAGGCACCACCAAATTCCAAAATTATAAGTTAGCCATGTTTGGAGAAGTGATAAATATAGGTGTGAACGCCTTTTCCCATATTTCTGCCAAGTGCATTGAAGAATCACATCAAGACAAAGAAGTTGGTTTGATAAATTCTTTAGAGCTCTATATTCCTGGAGAGGAATATGATGAAATAAGAGATAATGACATCGCCAATTTTATGATCTTTGGGAAAGTGAGCGATCGTTATATAGATGAAGTCACTCTCAATGATAATATGCAAGACAAGATAATTTTACGTGAAGAAATTAGTAAGATTATTGAACATATTGAAACAGACAATGATATTTTAATTGCCAGCGATTTAGGTAATGGCAAAAGTATAATGACTCGAATGTTAATGTCGAAATTATCAAGGAAAGGATATCTCTGTTTTTATTATTTATATAATGAATTTAGCTTCAGTAAGGACATTGAACGATTATCCAAGTTGGGGCAAAAAATTATTATTTTCATAGATGATTATAGTAACTGCATTGATGATACTCGTTATGCCATAGAAAACCGTAAGGACAATATACAGCTTGTATTGACTACGCGTCATTTTGGCTATGAAAATACTAAGCAACATTTATTAACGATGGATATGAGCAGTTTTAAAACTCATAGCGTCGATTATTTATCAGATTCCGAAGTTGATAATTTCGTACATATAGTTGATCACTTAGGGGGATGGGGCGAAAAAGCAGGGCTTTCTAGGCATGAAAAATTATCAGAACTTGATGAAAATGCTAGGAGCCAACTTTCGTTCTTGCTATTATCAATCCTCAAATCCGAAGCTATACAATCTAGAATTCGAGAAATATCTAATCTTGCACTGAATGATAAAGACTATAAAGAAACAGTTTTTGCCATTCTATTATTAGATGTCATAGGTCTCCCATTGGTAAGATCTTTAATTTCAGATGTGGCGGTTAATGAAAAAATTTACAGCGCGGAGTTTACTGAAAATGAAGGTGTTAAAAACTTATTCATCATAAGTAATGGCATGGTTAAAACTAAATCTAGCACGTTGTCTAGATTCCTTATAGCAAATGTTTTTGAACATAAGTATGTTGTAAATCAATTGCTTAAGGTTATTGAGCATTTGCATGTCATTAATAAAGATGCAAAAGATCATAGATTACAAACTTTGATTACTGCTCTACTGAGATTCTCTATTATTGAAAAGCTTCTCCCACAAAGACGTGTGGAAATAAATTATTTTTATGAGAAAGTTAAACATATTATTCCTAATCTAATAAATGATCCGCATTTCTGGGTACAATATGCAATGTCTATGATACCATTCAAAGACTATCCAAGTGCTGATAGATATTTAGCTACTGCCTATTCCTTGGCTGCAAGAAAAGATAACTATCATACAAAAAATATTGATACGCAGCGTGCAAGATTACATCTTTTGGTCTCTCTTACAAAAACTGGAAATGAAGCGTTCCTTGAGTTTGAGGCCGGTGACAACCTTATACGAATTATTCCAAATGATATTTATAAATACCGTCAGGTGCATAGATATAGGGACATATATGAAAAAGTTTATCCAACATTTAATGCTAAACAAAAGGTATTTTATGAGCACGCTGTAAAACGTATTATAAAAGAATCAGAAAACCCTGAGTTGGTTGAGGATTTAACTTATAAAATTGGTGTAAATTGGCTCGATAAGTTGCGTGGCAATTTAAAAATGATAGTGGAAAATATACAGGAAAATAGACCTAAAGGTAAAAAATAACTCTTGATTAGAGCCTGTTTCTTACAGGCTCTAATGCTTTAGTAAGTTAGAAGAAACTAACCTTAAGATAATGCGTTGACTATTCGAAAAAAAATCATTGGGGGTACTTTTGGGGGTATCAATTTCATCAGTGAAATAAGAAACATTAAAAAAAACGGGTTTTGTTTTGTGTTTTGTTCCTATTATCGGCACCAGTTCTCTCAAAAAGTTACGCATCATTAGCTCCCTTATTATCTGCACGATGGGGCAGATTTGGGAAAAAAGCTCCCAAATTTGCATCAATTCTAAGCGCATGCTTGAGCATTCAACTGTTGCGTTTCATGCTCAGGTTGAAGCAGAGACGGATTTAATGAACGTTATCTTCAACTATTCGGATCCAAATTAGCAGGAAGCAAACATTCGCCAGACTGAATGCGGTAACGGAAAAAGCAATGATAGAAGTTTTTTCATGCCAGGCGTAGCGCAGCGTTCACAATGCTGAGCGCTTCATGCTAAAGGCCGGTATAGCCCCAAAAGGCTATACCGCCATTCCCTCCTATCGTGCAATTAACGCAAACACGCCCCAGCCAATATATTCCCTTGTGTAAGCCACATGGCGCTTAGGGGCTGCCGTCAGCTCCGTGCGCACCTCCTGTGCAAAATCATCGTCGGGGTTTTGCTCCAGCCAGCGGCGCAGGGTCATCCATTTCGCGGCTTCGTATCTGTCCCAGCCTTCCTGATCTGCCAGCACCATTTCGACCAGGTCATAGCCTTGGCGATCGAAAGACGCGACAAGGTCGGGCAGGGTGAGAAAGTCTGCGGTGGAGGAGACGCCGCAAGCCCGAGCCGTCTCCTCCGTTGCGGGAACCTGTCGCCAGTAAGGTTCACCGATGAGCATGATTCCCCCGGGCTTAAGGCTTTGTGCCAGCAGGTCCATTGTCCCGGCGACGCCGCCCGCAATCCACGTGGCGCCTACACAGGCCGCCACGTCGCACTGTTCATCAGCCACGTAGCCAGCCGCGTCGTTATGCACAAAATGGACGCGTTCGCTGACGCCGAGCGCCTCTGCGCGCCGCGTTGCCTGCGCGGTAAAGAGCGGGCTCATGTCGATGCCGGTACCGGTAATCCCGTGATCGCGTGCCCAGGTGCAAAGCATCTCTCCCGAACCGCTGCCGAGATCGAGAAGGCGCGCGCCTGGCTTCATGCGTAACACGCGCCCGAGCGCGGCGTACTTTTCTGGCGTGAAGGGGTTATGAATGCGGTGTTCGCTTTCGCTAACAGTAAATATGCGTGGGATATCCATCATCCTCTCCTTAACGATTATCAGGCTGGGCACGGACGTTGTTCAGCCCGGTAGTATTGATACGGTAGGGCTGACCGTTAACGGATTTGATCAGCTTTTTGGTTTTGAGCTTTTTGAAGACGGCGAGCGTGCAGTCGCTGAGCAATAGCCCTTCGCGGCTGTAACATTCAACGGCGGTGACGCGGCCGGACGTATCGCGGACGTGCACAATACGGCCACCTTTGGCGAGAACGTGTAAGGTACGCTGTTCCTGACGGGATAAATTCATACTGGAAAACCTGTTTAATCATCATGTGCAAAACGTGCAAACACACAGCGGTGTCCGCATTCGATTTCGGCGCATTGATAATCAGTCCGGCCTGAAAAGGTCGGGGAGCTGATTATCGGATGATTACATTCTCCAGCATCAAAGCCTCGGATTGAGTTGAAAGGTATTTACGGGGTGAATGATAACACTCGGTCATTGTATGTGTATACCCAGGGCTGAAAAGTGTGATCCCGGTAAGATCACACTGTACCGTTTTTTATATTTTTATCGATTTCAGCCTGTGGCTTTCCGAACAGATAGCCCTGCACAAGATCGCAGCCCAGCGCCTGAAGCCGTTCAAGCTGCGCTTCGGTTTCCACACCTTCTGCAATGACCCGCATATTGAGGCTCTTCGCCATGCCGGTAATCAGTTTAACGATATTAAGCGCATCGTCTTGGGTGGATATCGGATTCACAAAGGATTTATCAATTTTAATTTTATCAAAATTGAGTTCACTCAGCCTCGAGAGCGAGGAATAACCCGTTCCAAAATCATCAATGGAGATTTTTACCCCCAGCGATCTGAGCTTTTTGAGAATAGTGAGCGGCGTGTTGCTGTCACTGAAGAGCGAAGACTCCGTAACTTCCAGCTCAAGGCGGCTGGCCGGCAAGCCTGTCTCTTTCAGGATGGACTGAACCATTGCAGTAAATGATTTAGTCCCCAGCTGAACAGGTGAGACGTTTACCGAGATTCTGGCCGGAACCGCCCAGGAAGCTGCCTCCCGGCAGGCAAGTTCAAGCACATTTTTGCCAATCTCATTAATCATCCCTGTTTTTTCAGCAACAGAAATAAAGTAATCAGGCGATAAAATCCCCTTTACCGGGTGTATCCAGCGAATAAGCGCTTCATAGCCGTAAATTTCATTGCTGAATGAATCGACAATAGGCTGGTAATAAACAACGAATTCATGGTTGCTGATCGCGAGAGCCATATCATGCTCAAGGGTTCTGCTTTCCTGCAGCTTCTGCAGCATCCACTGACGGAAGACTTTTATCTGCTGTGAGCCCTCTTTTTTGGCTTCGTAGAGGGCCAGATCGGCAAATTTATAGAGATAATCAGAGCGCCGCTCATTATCAGATAAAACGATACCTACACAGGTGGCAATTTTTATCAGCTGGTTATTGATCGTATAGGGCAGACTGATGTGAGCGCTGATCTCTTTGGCGCGCGAAACCGCTGCGTTCTCGGTCAGGCCGCTGGAGAGAAGTGCAAATTCGTCACCGCCCAGGCGGTAAAACGTATCCGTCGCGTTACTCATTGAGGTAAGCCGTCGGGATACCTGATTCAACAGTAAATCGCCGGCGTCATGGCCATAGGTATCGTTGACCTCTTTGAACCGGTCTAAATCAAATAACATCACCGTGACAGGGGTATGGTTTTTATCTGCCTGAAGGGTAATTTTATTGAGATCGTCCCAGAAGAACAGACGGTTTTTCATGCCGGTAAGGGAGTCATGATACACATCATATTCCAGCTTCGAATTCTGTATTTGCAGCGTTTCTTTTGACCGCTGAAGTTCGTCAGCGAGGGTTTTAACCTGCATGTGGGCTTTAAGAATATTTTTATTCTGATAGATCATTAAGAATCCCAGAATAAAGCTTAATATCACCAGAAGTAACGAAAGTACAGAGTAAATATAATATAGGATCTGTATTTTATGATTAGATTCATTAATTGTGTTAATATCTTTGGTTAATGCGCTTGAAGACAGTTGACTGAGCGGCGCGTCGAGCAGGTGCATATTTGCCAGGTACTTTTTTAATTCTTCATGGCTCATTTTTTCCAGGTTACTGTCCAGATACGCCAGTATTTCTTTCAGGCGTGCAGCGATCTCTTGATGCGTTTTATCGCTCTCAATATAGCGGCCTAAGTCTCCCCCGTTCAGTAACTCGCCCTGGCTGAGCATAATTTCGAGACGCATGCGGGCCTGGTCTATCGTAACGTCATCGGTATCGGTTGCGTATAGACCAAGCCATGATTCAAATCGGTAGTACTCTGATACCAGTTGAGCCACGGACCAGGACTCAGTGTAGTGAGTCAGTTTTTGCAGCTCTTGCTGACGATCGTAAACAAGAAATGCAATATATCCCGTCGTGATAAAAAGAGAAAAAATGATACCAACCAGTATCCTGTTCATTATGTTCTCCTGAACTGCTATTCAATCTTCATTTTGCTAACCTGCCATGCTGAACGCGAGTAATAAATTTGATTATTCAACTCAGGAAGACTGTCATAAGGGTATACAATGAATGATGGGCCTTTATCGCGGATACGCATATATTCGCCATTAATCTTTAAGGCAAGAATAGCATTATATTTCTTAAAATCGCTGAGAGGAATAGCGGTAGCGTAATCATTAAGGGCAATAACATTAACGACAGAACCCTTTGCTCCAACATAATCCATGAGTTTGTTCATTGGAACACCCTCAAACTTCGTCCTGCCCGTATACCAGGGAGATGTCGTCTCGAAACTCACCATCCCGAGTTTTTCAAGGCTTGCGAGATCAAACACTGCTTTTCCATCTTCGTTAGTATTTTCTATATTCCCGTAAATCGTCAAAATGGGTTTTCCGGCGGGTTTCGGCAGTTCACCCGCCCAGGCTAAACTCTGAACCAGACAGCATACCAGCATTAGGATTAATCGCATTATGGCCTCCACTTTTGCACAGAAGTATATGAATTATAATTTAGTTATCACAGTAGTTTATGTATTTTATTGCGTCGCTATTACTTCTGTACGCGAATGAAGGGTAATTGCAATGTAATCAAATGGTTACGAGATTGCGGAAGAGTGATTTCAATCACATACAATACCTTTTTTTTTGAGGCACGCTACGCTTACTTGAATAAACTCTCTTACGTTTAAAAAACGATCGCTTTAATTGAGCGTTATTTCCTCACCTCAAAGAATGTACCTGTGATGGACAGGTAAAAAAAACGCCACCCAATGGGCGGCGTCGTCATATTTAGCGATTGTTCAGCACGGTGCTCCGTTACTTTTTTGCGCCCGGTGAAGCGCTGAGCGGCAAACGCCATAGCTCGTAGCGTTCATGACCGGGTTTGACCGCGCCAGCAAAGTGGTCATTGAGGCTGCTTGAGGTGAAGATCAGGTCACCGTCCGGACGTATAGCCGGCGTGTCTGGCCAGCGTACGGCTTCATTTGCAGCAATAAGCGACATTGTACGGGTCTTCGGATCATACCGGACAATGCCGTTGCGGGTGACGTCCGTAATATAGAGGTTGCCCCTTGCATCGGTCACCAGGCCGTCCGTGTTGCCTCCTACCGTACCCAGATTCTGGATTTGCCCGGCAATCTGCGCATCGGTTGAGCCGTGTTGCTTCAGAACGGCGGTCGGGAGCGCGTACGCATGTGTTCCCGTCGTTACCGTCCAGTACAAGGTCTCTGCATCGGGAGAAAGCGCAATGCCGTTGATGCCAATCAGCAGCGGTTTACCCGGCCACACTTCCGCACCGTGGGAGACGACTTTTACGCCGGGTTCAATCTGCAGGGCAGGGTGGCGATCCAGTACGCGTCGGGCTGTACCGGTGTTGAAATCCACAACGATCAGACCAACGCGGTTTTCAGGCGCACTTCGCGATCCGCTGTCAGAAATGTATGCGATACGACGATCCTCATCGACAACGACATCATTGAGGAAGCTCGCCTTACGGTCAGCCACGCCGTCCAGGGGGATCCGCTTAACGGTGCGGCCCGAGTCGAGATCCAGCACGACCAGTTTCTGCGAGCCTGCGGGGGATTCCGCTTCTCCTGCGACGAACCCCATATCCAGCGCCCATAACCAGCCGTTCTTACGATCAACATAAAAGCCGAGCACGTTGCGCAGATGTAGGTCGGGAGCAGAATCTATCGCATTACCCTGGCGGGACGGAAATGCCGTCAGGCGCGCCGGGCCCGACTGTGTGCGGGTATCCAGAATGCTTAACGTGGCGGGCGCGCTGGCCGAAACCAGTCGCGGCGTGCTGACAAAGGCGCGGCCCTTTGCATCAAAGTGAATACCGGCGACAGGGGCGTTAACCGATCCGGAAAAAGGCGCTGGCTGCCCGCTCTCTGGTGTATCCCAGCTTACGCCTGAGTAGCTGCGCCAGCGTTCAAGAGGCACCTGATTCGCCGCGCTGGCGCAGCTTGCGAAAGAGAACAATGCCGCCATCGCAATGGCGGAGAAAGTACGGGTACAGTGGGACATACATGCTCCGGTGAAGAGAGTAAGATACGGCGTCTTAATCCGGTATCAAAGAATGGAGCGGAACGTGCCGCCCTCGACGCGTACCGCAGCTCCGTTAGACGCTGCGCCGAGTGGGCTTGCCAGCAGCGCGACCATAGCGGCTATCTCGTCAGCCTCGATCATTCGTGCGATCAGCGAGCTGGGGCGGTAGGTCTGGAAGAAATGCGCTTCGATCTCCTGGTCTGTCATGCCCGGTTTGGGGGCTGTCTGGCGCAGGTAATCAATGATGCCGTCAGAGCGGGTTGCGGAAGGAAGTACGCTGTTGACCGTCACGCCCGTGCCCTTCGTCAGCTCGGCCATTCCTCGCGATACGGCCAGTTGAGCCGATTTGCTGACGCCGTAATGCACCATGTCAGGCGGCGTGAAAGCTCCCACTTCGCTGGACATAAAAATCACCCGGCCCCAGTTACGGGCAAGCATGTGTGGGAAGTAATGGCGGGAAAGACGAACCCCGGACATCACGTTAATGTCGAACATACGCAGCCACTCCTCGTCGGTTATGTCGGCGAAGGCTCTGGCTTCATAAAAGCCCAGGTTATTGATAAGGATATCGGTATCCGGGCAGGCCTCGAACAGCGCTTCTGTACCCTCAGCGCTCGCCAGATCGGCGACAACGGCGGATACCTGCGCCTGGGGAGCCGCGTGGGTTATTTTCGATACTGCATTTTGCAATTTTTCACGATCGCGTCCGGTAATCGTAACGGCAACGCCTTCGCGCGCCAGCGTGCTGGCGATAGCCAGCCCAATTCCTGCGGTAGCTCCAGTGACAAGTGCGGTCTTACCAGTGAGTTGAAGATCCATAATTTTTGCCTTTTGGGGATAAGTGCGGTCACTTTACTCATCGCCCAATCGGAGATAAATTAGCGAAATTGAAAAACATTTGTTCCTGAAAGAGCAAAATGAGCAGAAAATTTGATTATCTCGGCGATGTTGAAGTCTTCATTACTGTCGTTGAACATGGCTCATTTACCGCGGCTGCGGTTGCTCTTTCAACCACCCCCTCCGTCCTGAGCCGCGCGGTGTCCCGCCTTGAAGTGCGTCTTGGACGACAGCTATTACAGCGCACCACACGCCGCGTGGGGCTAACGGAAGCCGGACGGATTTATCTTGAGCAGGCGCGTTCTGCTTTTTCCCTGCTTGATGAGGCTGAACGTGATGGCCGGGGGCAGGAGGGCGATCTGACCGGACGGGTACGGATCAGCGTCCCGACCACGTTCGGACACTATTGTCTGCCGCCCTTGCTCGCTCGCTTTTCCCAACAATATCCGCGCGTTAAGGTGGAGCTGAACATCACCAATCGCAACGTAGACCTGATCGCCGAAGGATTCGATCTCGCTATTCGTCTGGGTCAGATGCCTGACAGTGGATTCGTCGCGCGTAAACTGCAGGATGCGGCCCTGCTTTTGGTCGCCTCGCCCGCTTACCTTCAGCGGATGGGAATGCCGCAAACGCTGGATGAACTGCAGCAGCATACGTGTCTGCCTTTTATCATGCCGCGTACGGGCCGTATTGCCCCCTGGGTATTTCGCGTGGGCGAACGCGATGTGGACTGGCTGCCGGCTTCCACCATCGAAACGTCAGATGATGTTCTTGGCGTGGTATCGCTGGCTGAATGCGGGATGGGGATCTGTCAGAGCTATGAATTTATCGTTCGTGAGCGGATACAGCGCGGCCAGCTCGTTGAGGTGCTCCCGCAACTGAGCGGACGTTCGCGGCCTTTCTCGCTGATTTATGCACCTCACCGGCGTCAGTCGGCTGCCACCCGGGCCATGATCGATCTTCTGACCACGGAACAATGACGCGGGTGTCTCCGTCATGAAAAAAGCGTCTTATTCTTAACCCGCCTCCAGCATCCCAAAACTCACAATTCGCGAGCGTCCCAGCTCTTTCGCCCGGTACAGTGCCACGTCCGCGGCGCGCAGCAGGTTGTCACTTTGAGCATGCTCTGGATAGCTGGCGATACCAATCGACACATCCACCGGCCCAATCTCGGTCAGCCCGTAGCGAAGCGATAGCGCATGCACGCCGTTGTAAATCTTCTGCGCGCAGGCGTGCGCTTCTGCTTCACCGGCCCCGGGAAGCAGAACCAGAAACTCCTCGCCCCCGTAGCGGAATGCCAGCCCGCCGTCGTGCGCGGCCCGCTGAACAATCGTCGCCACGTTTTTGATTACCTGATCGCCGGCCTCGTGACCAAAGCGGTCGTTAATGCTCTTGAAGTGATCGATGTCGATCATCATGCAGCTTAACGGCTCGCCGTTGCGCATGGCCTGCGTCATTTGCGTGTGCAGGGTGTCTTCCAGATGATGACGATTACGCAGGCCGGTAAGTGGGTCAAACAAGGCTTTTTCCAGCAGCGCGTCGCGCAGGCGCTGATTCGCCAGCGCCAGTCCGAGCGCCTCGGCCATCAGTTCCAGATACGCGCGTGCAGGGGCATTTTCCGGGGTGATGTTCTGGAACGAGAGCAAACCAATGGCCTCGCCCTGGGCGATAAGCGGTACGCACAGTGCGCTTTCCGCCTGTGATTCCGGGAGATGATAGCAGGCGACATCCGGTTCACCGTTAACCGGCGGGTGGCTCTGACCGCGACGCACGGCCCAGCACGCATCGGGGTGGAATGTGGCCTCATCATCTGCCGGTGAAAGCCACTGGGCGACGCAGCGCATTTGCCACGGATCGCGGTCAAAAACGTAGAGCCGGCCCGCTATCCCCGGCGCGATATTGGGCGCAAACAGCTCCGCCACGTTGATCACATCGTCAAAGTTTTCACACCCCTGCAGCCGCTGCGTCATGCGCGCCAGCAGCTCGCGGATGGCCCAGTCGGCGTCACGCTCTTTTTCCAGACGCTGTCGCGCAAGGCCGTTTTCACGAAAGATGCGGATGGCCTGGGCCATATCGCCAATCTCATCAATCTGGTTAAAGTTGGGCGTTTCAACCGCGAAGTCCTGAGAGGCCAGACGGTGAACCACGTCGCTCAGGCGTACCACCGGGTGCAGCACGCGGCGTTTTAATATAAAGCCGAGCACAAACAAGAACAGCAGGGCGGTCAGGCCAACCATCACTTCAGAAGCCGTGCGCAGCGCTTTCGATTTTTTCGTCGCCTCCCGCACGGAGGCAATGACACGTTTGTCGAGTATCTGGCGAAAGCGATCGATTTGGGTTTGTGCGCGCTCAAGCTCCTGCTCGTAGGGCATGCCATAGAGCAGGGCAACGGCCTGCGCATCTTCACCCCGGGCCGCGCTCGTCAGTGCCGCCTGCTGCTCATCCTGCAGTGCATCAATGATTTTTAAACCATCATGCAGCAGGGCCAGCTCGTCATCTGAAGCGCCGGTGTCCTGCAGTTTCTCCAGCTTCAGCTCGATGCTCTTCAGTTTTTTCTCTGACGCATTGTACTCATCCAGGATTTGCGGATTTTTTTTGATGACATACAGGCGCGCTAAATCAGACTGTTTCCAGGCGTCGGTTTCAATATTTTCTGTAAGCTCATCAAAATTTTGACGTAGTTCAATGGCCTGACGTTCGGCGGTGTCAGCACCGGAAGCCATCAGCATGATAATGCCGGAGGCGATAGTCAGGCAGACCGTGGCACTGTAGGCCCAGTTGGTTATTGTCGCGATTCGCACCTGGAGATCCTTTTACCGCATAAAGAGGATGGCGTTCTTCAAATTATAGAAAACGTATGATTTAAGGCGAAAAAAAAGGCGGCACAGCGCCGCCTGATGTGGTCGTTATCGTCACGTCCCTACAAATCTGGAGAGTTTTTTCCCTCTTCGATGAACTCGGCGTCCAGCTCTTCGGCATTGCCCGCGTGATCGCGGCCGGAGAAGAGGTTCCAGCAGGCGATAAACAGCGCGGCGATGAGCGGCCCAATCACAAAGCCGTTAATGCCGTACAGCTCCATACCGCCGAGGGTAGTGATTAAAATCAGGTAGTCCGGCATTTTGGTGTCTTTCCCCACCAGCAGCGGGCGCAGGATATTGTCCACCAGCCCGACAATAATCACGAAGAAGCCAACAATAAACAGCCCCTGCCAGAGCTGGTGCGTGGCGAAAAGGTAAATGGCGGCTGGCACCCAGACAATCGCCGAGCCGACGGCGGGTACCAGCGAGAGGAACGCCATCAGCGCGCCCCAGAGCACGCTGCCGTCGATGCCCACGATGGCAAACGCGATCCCGCCGAGCGTGCCCTGAACGACGGCCACCACTGCCGTCCCTTTCACCGTCGCCCGGGAGACGCCGACGAACTTGGCGAACAGGTGCTGTTTAACAAAATCAGACAGCGGCAGGGAGTCGAGGATCTGGCGTACCAGATACGGTCCATCCTTCAGCAGGAAGAACAGCAGGTAAAGCATGATGCCGAAGCTAATCGCAAAGCCAAACGTGCCTTTGCCGATCAGGAACGCGCTGCCTGCCAGATACTGCCCGCCCTGCAGCGCAACGTCGGAGAGTTTTTTCTGGATCTGCGCCGCGTTGGTCAGGTTGTGATCCGCCAGGAAGCCGCTGGCCCAGTCCGGCAAGTGGTTGAAGATGCTCGCCACTACCTCCGGGAATTGGGTGTTGTTCTCCTGAAGCTTCGTGTAAACCACGTTCAACTCAATGGCGAGCGAGGAGAGGATCACCATCAGCGGGATAAAGACGATCAGGCAGATAATGCCAATCGTCAGCAGCGAGGCCAGCCCGTTGCGATCCCCCAGCGCGGCGCGCAATTTGTTTTTTACCGGGTTGAAAATGACGGTCAGAATAGCGGCCCACAGTATCGCGGAGAAGTAGGGCGACAGCACGTCGAAGAAGGCCCAGGTCACAAGGGCGAGAATAAAAATAAAGAAACCTTTGGTCAGTCCGTTAAAGCGCATCAGTCAGTCCTGGTTACTAAGAAACTGTGACGACTATAGAACCGATTTCGAGAATTACCAACCCGGCGGCCAGTTCAGCAATATCGCAGTATGAATTTGCGCTTCACGGATAGCACTTTCGACTGACCGAAGATCGCACGTTCCCGCACCATGCTGTTAGTATCTGCTTGCGGAGGTGCTTATGGCCTGGCGTCCCATTCTTTATGTGATCCTCACAACCCACCCCAGACTCAGCGCGCGACGTGCCCGTTTACGTCTGGTCATCTAGCTTTTTATTAACAATCGCGGTATAACACCTTCTTTGGATGTTTAGATGTCCATACGTATAGAAGGTAATATGCAAACACAACAAGAAAATGGACAGCTTAAGCGCACCATGAAAACACGCCACCTGATAATGCTCTCGCTGGGCGGCGTGATTGGGACAGGGTTATTCTTCAATACCGGATACATTATTTCCACCACCGGGGCGGCGGGCACGCTGCTGGCGTACCTGATCGGCGCGCTGGTGGTCTGGCTGGTGATGCAGTGTTTGGGTGAGCTCTCCGTGGCGATGCCGGAAACCGGCGCGTTCCACGTCTATGCCGCCCGCTATCTCGGCCCGGCGACGGGCTATACCGTGGCGTGGCTCTACTGGCTCACCTGGACGGTGGCGCTCGGCTCGAGCTTTACCGCCGCCGGGTTCTGCATGCAGTACTGGTTCCCGCAGGTGCCCGTCTGGGCGTGGTGCGTGGTCTTTTGCGTGGTGATATTCGGCCTTAACGTCATCTCCACGCGCTTCTTTGCCGAAGGGGAATTCTGGTTCTCGCTGGTGAAGGTCATCACCATCATCGCCTTTATAATCCTCGGCGGGGCGGCGGTCTTTGGTTTCATCCCGATGCAGGACGGTTCACCCGCGCCGGGCTTAAGCAACCTCACCGCCGAGGGCTGGTTCCCGCACGGCGGCCTGCCGATCCTGATGACCATGGTGGCGGTGAACTTTGCCTTCTCCGGGACCGAGCTTATCGGCATCGCGGCGGGTGAAACGGAAAATCCGCACAAGGTCATTCCGGTTGCGATCCGCACCACCATCGCGCGGCTGATCATCTTCTTTATCGGCACCGTGTTTGTGCTGGCGGCGCTGATCCCGATGCAGCAGGCGGGCGTGGAAAAAAGCCCGTTCGTGCTGGTGTTTGAAAAGGTCGGTATTCCTTATGCCGCTGATATTTTTAACTTCGTGATCCTGACGGCGATCCTCTCGGCGGCGAACTCCGGGCTGTACGCCTCCGGGCGCATGCTGTGGTCGCTCTCGAATGAGAAAACGCTCCCGCGCTGCTTTGCCCGCGTGAACAAAAACGGCGTGCCGCTGACGGCGCTCTCGGTTTCCATGCTCGGCGGCGTGCTGGCGCTGTTCTCAAGCGTGGTGGCCCCGGACACGGTGTTTGTCGCACTCTCGGCCATTTCTGGCTTTGCGGTGGTGGCGGTGTGGATCAGCATCTGCGCGTCGCACTTCGTTTTCCGTCGCCGTCATCTGCAGTCCGGTCAGCCGCTCTCTGCGCTGCAGTACCGCGCGCCGTGGTATCCGCTGGTGCCGGTGCTCGGTTTTATCCTCTGCGTGGTGGCCTGCGTCGGCCTGTGGTTTGACCCCAGCCAGCGCATTGCCCTTTATTGCGGGCTTCCGTTCGTCGCCCTGTGTTATGGTGCCTACTACCTGACCCGAAATATGACATCGCAGGAGCCTGAACATGTCGCAGAATAATCCGCTTACCGCCATCCTTGAAAAACAGCCGTTTGTGGTGCTGGATGGCGCAATGGCAACGGAGCTGGAAGCGCGCGGCTGTAACCTTGCAGACAGCCTCTGGTCGGCCAAAGTGCTGGTGGAAAACCCGGATCTTATCCGTGAAGTGCATCTTGATTACTACCGCGCGGGCGCGCAGGTGGCGATCACCGCCAGCTACCAGGCCACGCCTGCGGGCTTTGCGGCACGCGGTCTGGATGAGGCGCAGTCCCGCGCGCTGATTGGCAAAAGCGTGGAGCTGGCGCGTAAGGCGCGCGAAGCGTACCTGGCCGAAAACCCGCACGCGGGCACGCTGCTGGTAGCGGGCTCCGTTGGGCCGTACGGCGCGTATCTCGCGGATGGCTCAGAGTATCGCGGCGACTATGTGCGTAGTGCCGAAGAATTCACAGAATTCCACCGCCCGCGCGTGGAAGCGCTGCTGGACGCGGGTGCAGACCTGCTGGCCTGCGAAACGCTGCCGTCGTTCACGGAAATAAAGGCGCTGGCCGCGTTGCTGACGGCGTATCCCCGCGCACGGGCGTGGTTCTCCTTCACCCTGCGCGACAGCGAGCACCTGAGCGACGGTACGCCGCTGCGGGAGGTGGTTTCTTCTCTGGAGGACTATCCGCAGATCGTCGCGCTGGGCATCAACTGTATCGCGCTGGAAAACACCGCGGCGGCGCTGAAGCAGTTGCAAAGCCTGACGCCGCTGCCGCTGGTGGTCTACCCGAACTCGGGCGAGCATTATGATGCGGTAACCAAAACCTGGCACCACCACGGCGAAGCGTGCGAGACGCTGGCGGGGTATCTGCCGCAGTGGCTGGCGGCTGGAGCGAAGTTAATTGGCGGATGCTGTCGCACCACGCCGAAGGATATTGCAGAGCTGAACGCGCAGCGCTGAGTTTGTGCCGGGTAAGGCGCAGGCGCCACCCGGCACAAAACAACCGCACAAAATCAACTATCCTTTCCCGCTTTTTTTCTAAAAACGAATCGTCATTAGCGATTCTTTTTTATTCCTTTATCAAAATTCCCGCGCCGGAAATACTGCCCTCATAACAACAGGGGAGCAGGCACTATGGCAATTTCATCGCGAATCACACTTCTCGGCGCGCTGGCGCTGTGGGCATTTCAGGCGCAGGCGGTGGACGTTACCGTCGCGTATCAAACCTCGGCTGAGCCGGCGAAGGTTGCGCAGGCGGACAATACCTTTGCGAAGGAGAGCGGCGCGAAAGTCGACTGGCGCAAGTTCGATAGCGGCGCGTCCGTCGTGCGTGCGTTAGCGTCCGGCGACGTGCAGATTGGCAATATCGGCTCCAGCCCGCTGGCGGTCGCGGCCAGCCAGCAGGTGCCGATTGAGGTTTTCCTCCTCGCCTCTCAGCTCGGTAATTCCGAAGCGCTGGTGGTGAAGAAAAACATCACCAAACCGGAAGACCTGATCGGCAAACGCATCGCCGTGCCGTTTATCTCCACCACCCACTACAGCCTGCTGGCGGCGCTCAAACACTGGGGCATCAAGCCGGGGCAGGTGCAAATCATCAATCTTCAGCCGCCGGCAATTATCGCCGCCTGGCAGCGCGGGGATATTGACGGGGCCTACGTGTGGGCACCGGCAGTAAACGAGCTGGAAAAAGACGGCACCGTGCTGACCGACTCCGAGAAAGTGGGCCAGTGGGGCGCGCCGACCCTCGACGTGTGGGTGGTGCGCAAAGACTTTGCCGAGAAACATCCTGAGGTGGTGAAAGCCTTCGCCAAAAGCGCGATTGCCGCCCAGCAGCCGTACATCAGCAACCCGGATGAGTGGCTGAAGCAGCCCGCCAACCTGGAAAAACTCTCCCGCCTGAGCGGCGTGCCGGAAGCGGACGTGCCGGGGCTGGTGAGGGGCAATACCTATCTGACCCCCGCGCAGCAGGTGCAGCAGCTAAACGGGCCGGTGAGCAAAGCGATTGTAGATACCGCCACCTTCCTGAAAGAGCAGGGCAAAGTGCCTGCGGTCGCGGCGGATTACAGTCAGTACGTCACCGACCGCTTTGTGAAATAAGGAGTCCGCCATGCTGAACATTACGAACCTGTATGCCGATTACGGTGGTAAACCCGCGCTGGAGGACATCAACCTGACGCTGGGCAGCGGTGAACTGCTGGTGGTGCTCGGCCCGTCCGGCTGCGGAAAAACCACGCTGCTGAATCTGATTGCCGGGTTTGTACCGTATCAGCACGGCACTATTCAGCTGGAAGGCAAAAAGGTGGATGGCCCTGGCGCCGAGCGCGGCGTGGTCTTTCAGAACGAAGGATTGCTTCCGTGGCGCAACGTGCAGGAGAACGTGGCGTTTGGGCTACAGCTTGCGGGTGTGAACCGTGAACAGCGGCTGGCAACCGCGCGGGCGATGCTGAAAAAAGTGGGGCTGGAAGGGGCGGAAAAACGCTTTATCTGGCAGCTTTCCGGCGGCCAGCGTCAGCGCGTCGGGATCGCCCGCGCGCTGGCGGCGAATCCGCAGCTGTTGCTGCTGGACGAGCCGTTCGGGGCGCTGGACGCCTTTACCCGCGAGCAGATGCAAACCCTGCTGCTGCGCCTGTGGCATGAGACGGGCAAGCAGGTGCTGTTAATTACCCACGATATCGAAGAGGCGGTGTTTATGGCGACCGAGCTGGTGCTGCTCTCGCCGGGGCCGGGGCGCGTGCTGGAGCGGCTGCCGCTGGATTTCGCACGCCGCTACGTCGCGGGGGAGCCGGTGCGCAGCATCAAATCCGATCCGCGGTTTATTGAGCAGCGTGAATATGTCTTAAGCCGCGTGTTCGAACAGCGGGAGGCCTTCTCATGAGCATCGTCTTTAGTGAAAAAACGCGCCGCACGCGTCCGGCGCTGCGCTGGCCTTTCTCACGTCAAATTACGCTGAGCGTCGGTACGCTGCTGGTGCTGCTGGCGGTATGGTGGGCGGTTGCGGCCCAGCAGTGGGTCAGCCCGCTGTTTCTGCCGCCGCCGGGACAGGTGCTGGCGAAACTCATCTCCATCGCCGGGCCGCAGGGCTTTATGGACGCTACGCTCTGGCAGCATCTCGGCGCAAGCCTGACGCGCATTCTGGTGGCGCTGCTGGCGGCGGTGGTTATCGGTATCCCGGTCGGGATCGCGATGGGCCTAAGCCCGACGGTGCGCGGCATCCTTGACCCGCTGATTGAGCTTTACCGCCCGGTGCCGCCGCTGGCCTATTTGCCGCTGATGGTGATCTGGTTCGGTATCGGCGAAACGTCGAAAATTCTGCTGATTTATCTGGCGATTTTCGCGCCGGTTGCCATGTCGGCGCTGGCGGGCGTGAAGAGTGCCCAGCAGGTGCGGATACGCGCGGCGCAGTCGCTGGGGGCCAGCCGTACGCAGGTGCTGCTGTTCGTGATTCTACCCGGCGCGCTGCCGGAGATTTTAACCGGGCTGCGCATCGGCCTCGGCGTGGGCTGGTCCACGCTGGTGGCGGCAGAGCTGATTGCCGCCACGCGAGGATTAGGGTTTATGGTTCAGTCGGCGGGAGAGTTCCTGGCGACTGACGTGGTGCTGGCAGGGATCGCGGTGATTGCCGCGATCGCCTTCGGATTAGAACTGGGGCTGCGCGCGCTACAGCGCCGCCTGACGCCCTGGCATGGAGAAATACAATGAGTGAACGACTGACCATCACCCCGCTGGGGCCGTACATTGGCGCGCAGGTGTCGGGCCTGGATGTGTCCCGCCCGCTGAGCGATAACCAGTTTGAGCAGCTGTACCACGCGGTGCTGCGCCATCAGGTGGTGTTCCTTCGCGAGCAGGCGATCACCCCGCAGCAGCAGCGCGCGCTGGCGTTGCGTTTTGGCGACCTGCACATTCACCCGGTCTATCCGCATGCGGAAGGGGTGGAGGAGATTATCGTTCTGGATACCCACAACGATAACCCGCCTGACAACGACAACTGGCACACGGACGTCACCTTTATCGAGACGCCGCCCGCCGGGGCAATTCTGGCAGCAAAATTACTGCCAGAGACCGGCGGTGATACGCTGTGGGCGAGCGGGATTGCGGCGTTTGAGGCGCTCTCTGCGCCGTTCCGGACGCTGCTGAGCGGCCTGCGGGCGGAGCACGACTTCAAAAAATCGTTCCCGGAATACAAGTACCGCAAAAGCGAAGAGGAGCATCAGCGCTGGCTGGAGGCGGTGGCGAAGCATCCGCCGCTGCTGCACCCGGTGGTGCGCACCCATCCGGTCACGGGCAAGCAGGCGCTGTTCGTGAACGAAGGATTCACGACGCGCATTGTGGACGTGACGGAAAAAGAGAGCGACGCGCTGTTAGGTTTCCTGTTCGCACATATCACTAAACCGGAGTTTCAGGTGCGCTGGCGCTGGCAGGAGAACGACCTGGCGATCTGGGATAACCGCGTGACGCAGCACTACGCCAACGCGGACTATCTGCCGCAGCGCCGGATTATGCAGCGGGCGACGATTTTGGGCGATAAGCCGTTTTACCGCCCCTGATCCTGGAGTACCCGTAGGCCGGGTAAGCGCAGCGCCACCCGGCGAAAACGGTGCACAATTGCCGGCCAATTAAAGGTGCGCCTCAATATACCGCTGATAGCGGTTCGCCTTCAGGTAGCACAAATCCACCAGCACCAGACCGTCTACGCAATTGTTGAACGCCGGGTCGCTGCCAAAATCAATAAACTGCACGCCGCCGGGCTCGCATAGTTCGGAATACTGTTTATACAGCGGCGGTATGCCGCAGCCCAGATTGCCGAGCAGGGATTTCAGCTTCGTCAGATCGTCCACGTAATCCACGCCGCCAAACTGTGCCAGCACGTCCGGTAAGGATGCCGGATACGGCTGACGTGACGCGGCTAGCGGATGCGTCGCCGGGAACCACAGGCGGTAAAAGGCGACCAGCAGATCCCGTGCCGCAGGCGGTAAGCCGCCGGAGATGGAGACGGGGCCAAACAGGTAGCGATAATGTGGGTAACGCGCCAGGTAAGCCCCGATGCCGGACCATAAATAGTCCAGACCGCGACGCCCCCAGTAGCGCGGCTGAATAAAGCTGCGCCCGAGCTCAATGCCGTGCTCAAGCACGTCCTGCATTTTGTCGTCGTAGTGGAACAGGCTGTAACTGTACAGACCTTCAACGCCGCGTTTTTCGATCTGCATGGCCGTCGGCATAAAGCGATACGCGCCGACGATCTCCAGATCCTCTTCATCCCAGAGGATCAGGTGCAGATAATCGTCATCGTAGCTGTCGGTGTCCCGGCGTTTACCGCTCCCTTCCTCCACCGCGCGAAACGCAATCTCGCGCAGGCGGCCCAGTTCGCGCAGAAGAGGCGCCTCTTCCTGCCCGTTGCGCTGCCACAGGTAGATGGTTTTACCGTCGCTGGTTTTACCCAGACACTCCGCCTGCGCCAGCTCGCGTTTCAGGGTGGCCCGGTCTTCCGGACGGGCAATGGCGCACTGGGTTTTGAAGACGCCAGGCAATCCCTTGCCAAGACGCATCACGTGCTGACGGCACTGCTCGGCCATCTCACGTGACGAAAGCGTGGTGCTATGCCAGTGATGCCAGGCGATTTGCTGGCCGATTTTAATCGGCAGCTGGCTGTGGCGGCGGCGGAACATCTGTTGCATTAGCAGCAGCATCGACAATGTCGGCGACACCAGCGTGCTGGCATAAAAGAGCAGGCTGTTATGCGCCTGAATATGCACCGGCAGCAGCGGGGCGCGCAGCTTGCTGGCGAGTTTGATAAAGCCGGAGTGCCATTTTTTATCGCGAATGCCTTTGCGCGTGGGGCGTGAAACTTCACCCGCCGGGAAGAAGATCAGCACGCCCGCGTTTTGCAGATGCTGCTCCATCTGAACCAGAGACGATTTCGCCGTCCTGCCGCCCATATTGTCCACCGGAATAAACAGCGAACTGAGAGGCTCAAGGTGGGTCAGCATCCGGTTGGTCACGACTTTAACGTCGCGCCGCACGCGGGAGACGGCGTACATCAGCGCCAGCCCGTCCAGCGTGCCTGTCGGGTGGTTGGCAATAATAACCAGTGGGCCATGTTCGGGGATTTGTTCGAGATCGCGGGCGGAAACGGTGCAGAGAATATCAAGGTGCTCCAGAACTTGCTCCACCATATCCAGTCCTTTCAGGTGGCGGTGAGCGGCGGCAAACTGCTGGAATTCTTCTTCGTAAAACAGCCTTTTTAACAGACTTTTTTGCCAGGGTGCAGGCCTCGCCTGAGGCCAAAGATCGTCGAGAACGCTATCGAGGCTAAACATGATTACTCCTCCTGCCGTCTTGCGAAGACAGTAGAAGGAGCAGATGTCGGTTGTATTGCAGTTTGGTGAAGATTAGCGGAGGATTTTTTTCTCGGCCAGATCCAGCGCGAAGTAGCTGAAGATCAGATCCGCGCCCGCGCGTTTGATCGCGCCCAGGCTTTCGAGGATCACTTTCTCTTCGTCGATGGCACCGGCCAGCGCGGCGAATTTGATCATCGCGTATTCACCGCTCACCTGGTATGCCCCCAGCGGCAGTTCGGTGCGCTCGCGGATGTCGCGCAGAATATCGAGATAGGCGCCAGCCGGTTTCACCATCAGGCAGTCTGCGCCCTGGGCTTCATCAAGCAGGGATTCACGAATCGCTTCCCGGCGGTTCAGCGGGTTCATCTGGTAGGTCTTACGATCGCCCTTCAGCGCCGTACCCGCTGCTTCACGGAACGGGCCGTAGAAGGAGGAGGCAAACTTGGTGGAGTAGGACATGATGGCGGTGTCGGTAAAGCCTGCCGCATCCAGTGCCTGACGGATAGCCTGAACCTGTCCGTCCATCGCCGCAGATGGCGCGATGAAGTCCGCACCCGCAGCGGCAGCCACGACCGCCTGCTTGCCGAGGTTCAGCAGGGTGGCATCGTTGTCCACGCCGTGATCGCACAGTACGCCGCAGTGCCCGTGGGAGGTGTATTCGCAGAAGCAGGTGTCGGACATGACCACCATTTCTGGCACGGTATCTTTGCAGATGCGGGACATGCGGGCCACGAGGCCATCTTCTTTCCATGCATCGCTGCCGGTGGCGTCGGTATGGTGGGAGATGCCGAAGGTCATCACCGAGCGGATCCCCGCGTTGGCGATGCGTTCGATCTCACGCGCCAGGTATTTTTCAGGAATGCGCATCACGCCCGGCATGGCTTCGATGGCTTTGTAGTCATCAATCTCTTCTTCAACAAAAATCGGCAACACCAGATCGTTTAAGCTCAGTGTTGTCTCTTCAAACATAGCGCGCAGTGCGGGTGACTTACGCAGGCGGCGGGGACGTGCAATTAAATCGGTCATGGTATGCCTGATGTTTGTGGAACAAAGAAGGTTAGTGTACCTCAAAGTGAAGCGAGGTGTTTTACTAAAGTGGGCATTTTGATACCGATTAATGCGGCCTGTCTATGATTGCCAGTGAATTATATATAATTAACTAATCCTGCGGAATGTCGGTTCGAATTATTGATGTTAATTCTATTACGAAGGGAATGTATAAATAAAAATGATCTGTTTATAAAACTTATATCACCTTTGCTTGTTTAGTTTATTTTGACTTTTTCTTTATAGTATTTATATTTAGCGCTCTTTTTCTCTCGTTTTACATCTGCTGATTGTCTGGATACGGACTTAAATGAATCATTCATTGAACCTTTTCTGAATGAAACTGCATAATTCACTCCGCAATTAAACATTGCTAATTGATTTACGGACAAACATGCTTACGTCCCTGAGGAGGGATGACCCAATGCAAACATGGAAAAAGAAACTGGTTGTATCTCAACTTGCATTAGCTTGTACGCTGGCTATCGCTTCTCAGGCTAATGCGAAAGATATTTCCGGTACGACATATAATACTTTTGGATATGATAATACCGCATCTACGCCGTGGTATTATGGCTACGCAGATTGGGATTACTCGGATGCCACCCATGATGGTGACATTTATCCGGTCATCAATAAATCAACCGTAAACGGTGTTATTTCGACTTACTATCTGGATGATGGGGTCAATGGCCGTGCGAACGCGTTGAGTATTTCTAACAGCACCATTAACGGCATGATCACGTCAGAGTGTATGACCACGACGTGTGCAGATGGCGTGGATACTGACGGCACCAGTCATACCCAGTACGATCGTTTTAGTCTGACCGTTGATAACTCCACCATCAACGATGCCTACGAGCATTACGCGTATGATGTCGTCAATGGCGAGAATACTGAAACGCATTATCTGGACACCTATGGTCTGGGTAACGCAATTACCCTGGACGTTGAATCTGATATCGTTATTCAGAACAACTCCCACGTCGCGGGTATCACGCTGACGCAGGGTTATCAGGAGCTGGATAACACACCATACGACGGCGTTGAAGGCGTTGCTAACAGCAGCAATGTCTTTACCGATACGCTGGTGGTGAAAGACTCCGTGCTGACCTCTGGTGCGTACAGCGATCTGGGCACCAACGGGTTCTACGGTCAAACGGCGAAGCCGAGCGACTACGGTGAAACCAACGCCTCGGCTGCGGATGATGCGGCGCTGATCGTTGCGGCCGGCGCGTCTGATAACGCCATGCAGACCACCGCTACCTTCGATCACTCTACCGTAACGGGTGACATTCTTTTCTCCAGCACCTTTGATAACAACTTCTACGAGAATGGCGATCCGGCAACGGATACCACTGAAGATGGTGTCTATAACCCAACCACCAACGGCTGGGACGGTACCGATACACTGGATGTTACGCTGACTAACGGCAGCAAGTGGGTCGGTGCAGCGCAGTCCAGCGTTGAAGCTATCGGCACTGCGCAGATGTATGGCCAGGGCTACAGCAACGTTGACTGGCACGCTCTGTCCCCGAACAGCATCTGGCCTGATTCTACCTTCGACAGCAACGGTCACGTTGCCGGTGAAGAGGTGTACCAAAGCGGCCTGTTCAATGTGGCGCTGGATAACGGTTCCGAGTGGGATACCCGCAAGGTCTCCAACATTGATGCGCTGACGGTGAACAACCAGTCTCAGGTCAATGTTGAAAACTCCGGCCTGCTGGCGGATTCAATCACCCTGACCAATGCTTCAACCATGAATATTGGCGACAGCGGAGCCGTGGCAACCGACAGCCTGTATCTGGACAGCTATAGCCGTGCGGCACTGACTGAAGAGACAGCAGAGCTGTATGCCAACACCATTACCGTAGACAACGGTGCCGAGCTGGCGCTGGGTCTGGGTCAGGTTGATACGCACAATATGGTACTGACCGATGGCGGCGTGCTCAACGTTGCCAGCCGCGATTATGTGCTGAACAGTGATCTGAACAACGCACGCTATATCACCAACGATCGCTACAACGCGGAGTATGACTACGGTGTTGTCGCGCTGAACTCCGACGGCCATCTGGCGGTGAACGGTGACGTTGCCGGTAACTACAAGGTGCGCATCGACGATGCAACCGGCGCTGGTTCAGTTGCCGACTACAAAAACAAAGAGATCGTTCGCGTCTACGACAATAACCCAGATACCGCAGCCAGCTTTACTGCTGCAAACAAAGCTGATTTAGGTGCTTATACCTATCAGGCGCAGCAGGAGGGTGACACCGTTGTTCTCCAGCAGAAAGAGTTGACTGACTACGCCAACATGGCGCTGAGCATTCCTTCTGCCAACACCAATATCTGGAATCTCCAGCAGGATACCGTGGGTACGCGTCTGACCAACAGCCGTCATGGCCTGGCAGACAACGGCGGAGCGTGGGTGAGCTATTTCGGCGGCAATTTTGACGCGGATAACGGCACCGTCAGCTACGATCAGGACGTAAGCGGCATTATGGTCGGTCTGGACACGCAGATTGACGGTAATAATGCGAAGTGGATCGTCGGTGGTGCAGCTGGTTTTGCGAAAGGCGATATCAGCGATCGTACGGGTCAGGTCGATCAGGACAGCCAGACTGCGATGATCTACGCGTCTGCGACGTTTGCGAACAACGTCTTCCTCGACAGCTCACTGAACTACACCCGCTTTAACAATGACCTCTCTGCAACCATGAGCAACGGTCAGTATGTTGACGGTGACACCACCTCTGACGCTGTTGGCTTCGGGATGAAGCTGGGCTATGACTGGAAACCAAACCTGTCAGGCTACATCACTCCTTACGCGGCGGTATCTGGCCTGTTCCAGTCAGGCGACGACTACCAGCTGAGCAACGACATGCGTATCGATGGTCAGTCTTACGACAGCATGCGTTATGAACTTGGCCTGGATGCGGGTTATACCTTCAACTACGGCGGCGAACAGGCGCTGACCCCGTACTTCAAGCTGGCTTACGTCTATGACGATGCTGACAATAATGCTGATATCAACTCTGACAGCATTGATAACGGCGTCGAAGGCTCTGCGGTTCGCGTGGGGCTGGGCACCCAGTTCAGCTTCACCAAAAACTTCAGTGCTTACACCGATGCGACTTATCTGGGCGGCGGCGACGTTGACCAGAACTGGGGAGCAAACCTGGGTGTGAAATATACCTGGTAAATAGAAAGCGCGGGGGATATTTTCCCCCGCTTTTTTATATGGTTTAAAAATAATAAAGAACCGACAGATACAGATGCTTTGAGGTATGCATGAACGTTAATGCGAAACCACTTTCTGAATTAAGCCGGCTCGCAAAATGTCTGGAAGTCGCCGGTACCCCCTTTAAGATCGAACCACAGCAATTAATAACAACCGGCAATAATGATGATGAGCCATTTACTTTTGTAATACAGTCTGGTCTTACCGCTATCCATCGTAAATCTGATGAACTTCTGATGGGCATTGCGCAGGCACCTTTTATCTATGGTTTGAATGCATGGATAAATGATAGTTATCTGGAATATTCCATGATGACACACACAACCTGTTCTGGGTTTTATTTACCGGCCTCTGCCACGCGTCAACTTATTCAGCAAAATCATCTCTGGCAGGATGCTTTCTGCTGGGTGTCATGGATTAACCATATTCTGGGCAAGCGTGACCTGCAGCTGGTGGGAAATAACTCTTATAGTCAGATCCGGGCGATGTTGATCAATATGGCCGAGTGGGATGACTCGCTGCGCTCAAAAATTGGAGTTATGAATCATATTCAGCGTAGCACACGTATTTCACGTTCGGTCGTTGCAGAAGTCCTGGCTGCGCTGCGTCAGGGGAACTACATCAATATGAGCCGGGGCAAGCTGGTCAGCATCAACCGCTTGCCCACGGAATATTAAGATCAGTTAGACGCAGTAAGCACCTGGGCTTTATTGGCGCTCAGTTCGGCCACCAGGTTATTGATGCCGTCACTCATATTAACGAAGCGCGTGTTCGGAGAACGGGTGACCACCACAAACGCGCCCACGTTGGACTGCGGAATCATTGCCATGTAGGTAATGAATCCGCCGCCGCCGCCGGTTTTCTGAATGATGCCCGGACGGCCATTTTTCGGCGCCATATAGACCCAGCCCAGGCCGAGCGCATCGGCTTTACCCGGCACGTCCATCCCGATGACGCGATGCAGCTGAGTACGCTGATAGATAAGGGTCTGCATACGATCGGCCTGGCTGCTGCGGGAGTAAAAATCCGAAGAAAGGAACTGCTGCATCCAGCGCATCATGTCGCCAGGGGTGGAATAGACCCCGCCGCTGCCCACGGCCGCCAGCGTGTTGTTACAGGGGCTTGCGCCTTTCTCTGCCACCATCAGGCGTTTGCACTGGTCCGGGGAAGGGGTAAAGGTGGTGTCTTTCATGCCCAGCGGACGCGTGATCTGCTCTTCAAAAAGCTGCGGGTAAGGTTTGCCCGCCGCCGTTGAAAGCGCATCCGCCAGCAGATCGAACGCCAGGTTCGAGTAAGAGGCCTGCGAGCCCGGGGCGGATTTCAGCGTGGCGGTGCTCAGATAGTTCCAGCGCTGTTGGCGCGTTGGCCAGACAAAAACGTCGCGGTGCGCCGCGCCGCCCGGCTGCTCGCGCGGCAGAGCGCTGGTGTGCGTCGCGAGGTTCACCAGGCGAATTGGCGTGCCCTGATACGTCGGCACGCGGGCACCCGGCGGGGCGTATTTGCTGAGCGGATCGTCGAGCTTTACCACGCCCTGGTCGAGCAGCTTCACCAGCATTTCGCTGGTCATCAGCTTGGTTAAGGACGCGACGCGCACAACGGAATCCAGCTGCGGGCGAACGTTATTACCTGGACGCGTTTCACCAAAGCTGCGGAAAACGCGCTGGTTGCCGTCGATGACCACCATTGCCATCCCGGTCGCGCCGCTGCCGTAATAGATCAGGTTCGCGTAGCGATCGGCAATATCGGAAGCCAAAACGGGCGCCGTCAGCGGCTGGGCTGCCTGGGCGGTGGAGAAGCTCACCGCACACAGCGCGGCAAAAGAGAGCAGACAACGTTTCAACGAAAAGCATCCATGAAGTGAATGAGGAAAGTAATGGGTATTTATACTACTAATCGGCACCGTGCAATGCCCCGAATAGCATAACCATAGCGAGAAAAACGTAACCATGGGTAAATATGAAGAATTTCCCTGCGAGCGCTCTCCCATTTTGTGACATCGGGCTTATGATAGGCACCAGTGTTACTTAATCTTGCGGAGAACGGTATGTCTGAAAAGCGTGTGGTAATGGTGGTTGATATGCAGAACGGGGTGTTTGAAACCCCGCGTCATCAGCGCGAGACGTGTGTCTCTCTGATCAACCAGCTTACGCAGGCTGCCGACACGGTGATTTTTATTCAGCATGCCGAGGCCGGGGGGCTGGAAGAGGGAAGTGACGGGTTTGCGTTGCTGCCTGAACTCCATCAACCTGCCGGCGCGCTGTACGTGACCAAAACCGCCTGCGATGCCTTCTATAACACCGGGCTTGAGGCGCTGTTACGCGAGCAGGGCATTCGCGAGTTTGTCATCTGCGGCTGCGCCACCGATTACTGCGTTGACGCCACGGTCAAGAATGGCGTCAGCCGGGGTTATCACATCACCGTGGCGGAAGATGCCCACACCACCGCCAACCGCCCGGCTGCCGAAGCACAGATCCTGATTCACCACCACAACGACGTCTGGCGAAACTTCATTGCGCCGGCGAACCCTGTCGCGGTGAAACGCACCGAAACAATTCTCGAAAACTGGAAAGCGAACTAATAATCAACCCACGGGTCTGACCTTTTTGCCCGAGCCGGGGTCCGGCTCGGGCAAGGTATTCGTGTGGTAATGTGTTGAGCACAGCAACAACCATAACAACAAGAAGGAAGTATCATGTTTAAGTCTTTTTTCCCAAAGCCGGGGCCTTTTTTCCTGTCGGCATTTATTTGGGCACTGATCGCAGTCGTGTTCTGGCTGGCGGGCGGCGGTGCATGGCTGACACGCATCGTGGGGGCGACAGGCGAGGTGCCGATTAGCGCGGCGCGCTTCTGGTCGTTCAGCTATCTGCTGTTTTATGCCTATTACGCGCTGTGCGTCGGGCTGTTTGCGCTGTTCTGGTTTAATTATTCCCCTCATCGCTGGCAGACGTGGTCCATTCTCGGAACGTCGCTGATTATTTTTGTCACCTGGTTTCTGGTCGAAGTGAGCGTAGCCATTAACGCGTGGTATGCCCCGTTCTACGATCTCATCCAGAAAGCGCTTAGCGCCCCTAACAGGGTGCCAATTGGCGAGCTTTATAATCAGTTAAAAATTTTTATGGGCATTGCGATGATCGCTGTCACCGTGGCGGTGCTGAATAATTTCTTCGTCAGTCATTACGTCTTCCGCTGGCGTACGGCGATGAACGAATTCTACATGACCCACTGGGAGCGTCTGCGCCATATTGAAGGTGCTGCTCAGCGTGTTCAGGAAGACACCATGCGTTTTGCGTCAACGCTTGAGGATATGGGCGTCAGCCTGCTTAATGCCATTCTGAAACTGTTTGCGTTCTTACCGATTCTGGTCGCGCTTTCTCCGCATATTTCAGCATTGCCGATTGTCGGACATTTACCGTACGGCCTGCTCATCCCGGCGCTGATTTGGTCGCTTATGGGCACAGGCCTGCTTGCCGTCGTCGGGATTAAGCTGCCGGGCTTAGAGTTTAAGAATCAGCGTGTGGAAGCGGCCTATCGTAAGGAGCTGGTCTACGGAGAGGACGACCCAACGCGCGCTGCGCCCCCGACGATAAAAGAGCTGTTCCGCAACGTCCGTTTCAACTATTTCCGGCTCTATTTCCACTACATGTATTTCAATATTGCCCGTATTTTCTATCTGCAGGTCGATACTGTTTTTGGACTATTCCTGTTGTTCCCGTCTATTGTTGCGGGAACAATCACGCTGGGCTTACTGACCCAGATTACCAACGTGTTCGATCAGGTCAGAAACTCGTTCCAGTATCTGATCAACTCCTGGACCACGCTGGTGGAACTGATGTCCATCTACAAACGTCTGCGCAGCTTTGAACATGAGCTGGACGATCGGGACCTGCAGGAAGTCACCAACACATTTAGCTAATACAGGGAGTTGCTATGTCTTTTGCCGTACCGCGTGCGTTACCGCTGTCCTTGCTGGCTGCCCTCGTTCTGGCGGGCTGTGCCGAAAAAGGGGCTGCTCCGCTTAAAAAGGGCGAGAAGCCCGTGGATGTCGCAAGCGTTGTGCGGCAAAAAATGCCCGCCAGCGTGAAGGATCGCAATGCGTGGGCGGATGCGCTGGCAAAAACCTTTGAAAGCCAGAAGATTGCCCCAACCGAGGAGAATATCTGCTCGGTGCTGGCGGTGGCGCAGCAGGAGTCGATGTACCAGTCAGACCCGGTGGTGCCGGGTCTTAACAAAATTGCCTGGAAAGAGATCGACCGCCGCGCGGAATCGATGCATATCCCGGTGTTCCTCGTGCATACCGCGCTGAAAATCACCTCGCCAAACGGCAAAAGTTACAGCGAGCGGCTGGACACGGTGAAAACCGAAAAACAGCTCAGCGCCATCTTTGATGATTTCATTAACATGGTGCCGATGGGGCAGAAACTGTTTGGCTCACTGAACCCGGTTCACACCGGCGGCCCGATGCAGGTGAGCATTGCGTTTGCCGAGAAGCATACCGACGGCTACCCGTGGGAAATTGACGGTACGGTGCGTCAGGAGGTCTTCTCCCTGCGCGGCGGGCTATGGTTCGGCACGTATCATCTGCTGAACTATCCGGCGAACTACAGCGAGCCCTTGTACCGCTTCGCAGACTTTAACGCGGGCTGGTATGCCAGCCGTAACGCGGCGTTTCAGAGCGCGGTTAGCCGCGCAAGCGGCGTCAAGCTGGCGCTGGACGGCGATCTTATCGCCTACGGCAGCAGCGAGGCGGGAAGCACCGAGCGGGCGATCCGGAAATTATCGACAACGCTTGATATGAGCAACAGCGACATTCGCCGTCAGCTTGAGAAAGGCGACAGCCTGGCATTTGAGAAAACGGATCTCTACAAGAAAGTGTTTGCGCTTGCCGATAAGAAGAGTGGGAAAACGTTGCCGAGGGCAATTCTGCCGGGGATTCAGCTGGAAAGCCCGAAGATCACGCGTAACCTGACCACCGCATGGTTCGCAAAACGCGTGGACGATCGCCGGGCTCGCTGTATGGGGCTTTAATGGCGACGACGAAAGCGCAGGACGAGCGCGACAACGCCTAAAATCATACACCCCGCGAGGAAGGGAACGAGGCCAAACAGCGTGCTCACGCCAAACCCGATTTCAACCCGCGGGCGTCCGTTATCCTGCACCTGCATCAGGTGTTCATAAACGCCCGGCGCGTGCACCAGCATATTAAGCAGCTGGGAGCCAGCCCAGAAGCAGAACAGGACAAACAGGGCATACGCGATATTACCCGCCGTGGAGGTTTTTGGTTTGCCGCCAAAAATCGGTTTCGACAATGTAAAGTCAGCCATGTTGACCTCCCGAAATATCACTCTGTTTTAATACGCGTCTTACGGGGTGAGTTTGACAGGTCATCGCATTTGTCAATATCAGAATCGTGGTAATTTTCGCTCAGGATTTCTCCTGGATTGTTGATTTCTGCAGCATGTCACAATTTGTTAACTTAAATGAAACTGCACCGCATTTCAGAATTTCCGCATCTGCCACAGACCTGGCGGTGAAACTGTGAGAGGATGTCTTTTTTCCTGCCGGAGTTGTTATGAAGCTCACGTCCAAACTTCGCCGTGACTGGCACTACTACGCCTTTGCTATCGGGCTGATCTTTATTCTTAACGGCGTCGTGGGGCTGTTGGGATTTGAAGCGAAAGGCTGGCAAACCTATGCCGTGGGCCTGGTGACCTGGGTAATCAGTTTCTGGCTGGCAGGGCTGATAATCCGCCGCCGTCCGGAAGAGACGACAGCGGAGGAGACCGCTAAGGGTGCCGATTAGCCGTTAACGGAACTTTTCAGGGCGCTGTCGGCGGCATGACGCTCCAGCGCCAGCTCGATCAGGCGGGTGATCAGCTCAGAGTAGCCAAGCCCGCTGGCCTGCCACAGTTTAGGATACATGCTGATATTGGTGAAACCCGGCAGCGTGTTGATTTCATTGATCACCACCTCGTTCTCCGGCGTCAGGAACACGTCCACGCGCGCCATGCCGCTGCAGCCGAGTGTCTGATAGGCCTGAATGGCGATCGCCCGGATCTTATCGTTAATGGCCGGATCGATATCCGCAGGAACAACAACCTGGGCGCCTTTATCATCAATGTATTTGGTGTCGTACGAGTAGAAGTCGCTGTTTAAGACCACTTCACCGCAGGTGCTGGCCTGTGGGAAATCGTTGCCCAGCACCGCGCACTCAATTTCGCGGCCTTTGATCCCCTGCTCAACCACCACTTTATGGTCGAACTCAAACGCCAGACGGACGGCTTGCGTGAACTCTGCTTCGGTGGTGACTTTGCTGACGCCCACGGAGGAGCCCTGGTTGGCTGGCTTCACAAACAGCGGCAGACCCAGTTCAGCGCTAATTTGCGCGAAGCTGTGTTTGTCGCGGTTGGCGCGGGTGAGCGTCACGAACGGCGCGATATTCAGCCCGGCATCGCGCAGCAGGCGTTTGGTGACGTCTTTGTCCATGCAGGCGGCGGAGCCCAGCACCTCCGAGCCCACGAACGGCAGGTTGGCCATGCGTAACATTCCCTGCAGGGAACCGTCTTCGCCGAGGGTGCCGTGCACGATGGGGAAGACCACGTCGATCTGGGCGAGAGCCTGCGCGTTGCCGGCGTCGATGAGCTGACCCTTCAGGACGCCGGGTACGGTGGCGACGCTAATTTCCGAAGGATTAAGGGCGATGTGTGCCGGATCGTGGGCATTCAGCAGATACTGGCTGGCATCGTTAACATGCCACTGGCCCTGTTTATCAATGCCCAGCAGCACCACGTCGAAACGGCTTTTATCGATCGCATCAACGATATTTTTAGCCGATTGCAATGACACCTCGTGCTCCGCTGATTTTCCCCCAAAGACAATACCTACGCGCTGCTTTGCCATCTCACTCTCTTCCAGTCTGACGAAAAGCCAATAACATACCACGATGCCCTGCGGGTTTCGCGGCCTTCTGCCATAATGTTTTGGGGAACAGTGAGGGGGGAGAGTGAAAGGAAAAACGCTGCTGACCATTTTCATCCTTGGGGCAATCGCAACGGCGGGCTATCGCTGGCTGCCGTCTTATTACAACCCTTTCACGCCGCTGAACCTGGACGACCCGCCTGGCCGCATTACCCAGTATAAGCTGCGGCACTTAACGCCCGAAGCCTGCGCGAGCCTGTTAGCGCAGGCTAATCAAAAAAACCTGATCCGCACCCAGGCGGTCGCTGACAGCGGCGGGGAATGCCCGCTGAACAACGTCGTGCGCGTGCGTGACTTTGGCCCGGTGAGCCTGAACGGCAGTTTTCTTGCCAGCTGTCCGCTGGCGCTCAGCTCAGCCCTGTTTGTCAGCCAGCAGGCCCGGCCCCTGACTAAACGCTTTACCGGCAGTGAACTGACGCGCATTGAGCACCTCGGCAGCTTTGCCTGCCGCAATATCTACCACCGGCCCGATGCGCGGCGCAGCGAGCATGCCACGGCAGAGGCTCTGGATATCGCCGCTTTTCGGCTGGCGAACGGAGAGCGCGTTACGGTACTTAACGGCTGGAAATCGGCAAAAACGCAGCCCTGGCTGAAGGCTCTGCTGGCGGCAAGCTGCGGTTACTACGGAAACGGTCTTGGGCCGGAATATAACGCGGCGCACGCCAGCCATTTTCATCTGGGAATGCGCGGCTTTGGTCTCTGCCGCTGAAGCATAATCTTCCGCCAGAAAATGGATGAATTGTGACTTATTTCACAAATATGATGACTGGGAAGATAAAACACCAAAGTCAGCGAGGCCGCATCTCTGGTGCGACGTTAAGACGCGTAACTTGCTAATCTGACGGCGAATTCGCCTAAAAATGAAGACTATTTCTGTATGGAATCCTGGAAAGTTAATCTCATCTCGGTCTGGTTCGGCTGCTTCTTCACCGGGCTTGCCATCAGCCAGATCCTGCCGTTCCTGCCGCTGTACGTGTCACAGCTGGGGGTCAGCTCCCACGAAGCGCTGTCCATGTGGTCCGGGCTGACGTTCAGCGTCACGTTTCTGGTCTCCGCCATTGTGTCACCGATGTGGGGCAGCCTGGCGGATCGGAAAGGGCGCAAGCTGATGCTGCTGCGCGCCTCCCTCGGGATGGCGATTGCTATTCTGCTCCAGGCCTTCGCCACCAACGTCTGGCAGCTGTTTTTCCTGCGGGCGGTGATGGGGCTGACGTCCGGGTATATTCCCAACGCCATGGCGCTGGTTGCCTCTCAGGTACCGCGCGAGCGCAGCGGCTGGGCGCTGAGTACGCTCTCCACCGCCCAGATCAGCGGCGTTATCGGCGGCCCGCTGCTGGGAGGCTTTCTGGCTGACCATGTCGGTCTGCGCGCGGTATTCATCATCACCGCAATCCTGCTGGTGATCAGCTTTCTGGTTACGCTGTTTCTTATCAAAGAGGGGGGCCGCCCCGTTATCAGTAAATCTGAGCGCCTGAGCGGCAAGGCCGTCTTCGCCTCGCTGCCATACCCGGGACTCGTGATTAGCCTGTTTGTCACCACCATGGTGATCCAGCTCTGCAACGGTTCGGTCGGCCCGATTCTGGCGCTGTTTATCAAGTCGATGGAGCCGGACAGCAACAATATCGCCTTTCTCAGCGGCATGATTGCCGCCGTGCCGGGCGTCTCCGCGCTGATCTCTGCCCCGCGTCTGGGAAAACTGGGCGACAGGATCGGCACGGCGCGCATCCTGATGGCGACGCTGATTTTTGCGGTGGTGCTCTTTTTCGCCATGTCGTTTGTTACCTCTCCGCTTCAGCTGGGCGTGCTGCGGTTTTTACTCGGCTTTGCGGATGGCGCTATGTTGCCCGCCGTACAGACATTGCTGGTCAAATATTCCAGCGATCAGGTCACGGGGCGTATTTTTGGCTATAACCAGTCGTTTATGTATTTAGGCAACGTCGCCGGTCCGCTTATTGGTGCGTCCGTTTCTGCAATGGCGGGTTTTCGCTGGGTATTTGCCGCGACGGCGATTGTCGTTTTAATCAATATTATCCAGCTGGCTATTGCCCTGCGTCGCCGCAGGCAATTAGCGGAGGCGAAATCAGCGAAATAACCTTTTTGCAGATGTATTATATATTCTTATGGTAGCCGCATTTTTATATAACAAAATGCGGCGTTTTTTTATAGAAAAACGTTTCGCTGAAAAAATCGCTGCGCTAATTTGGCGGCAATGTCACTTTTGCATAAGATAATACTTTTCTCCGCTTTGCATATTTCATTCCTGGTGTTAATTTCAGAGGAAATCCCATAAGGAAATAGCACGATGAAAAATCTCATTGCTGAGTTGCTGGTTAAGCTTGCACAAAAGGAAGAGGAGTCGAAAGAGCTGGTCGCCCAGGTCGAAGCGCTGGAAATAGTTGTCACCGCGCTGCTGCGGCAGATGGCAACATCGGATCAGCAGGCGTTAATTGAAAGCATTGAAGGAGCGCTGGATAAGGCGCGGCCCGATACGCAGGTTCCGCCACAAGATGCCGAGTTGCTGCAGCAATACGTAAAGAAGCTGTTGAGGCATCCGCGCAGTTAAGCCGTTACTGACATGTCATAGGATTGTCATGCAGGATGCCTGGAGTCGCTCTGTTTTATTTTTGTATTTGTACATGAAGAAAATAAATTGAAACAGAGCGCGCTTTTTAGCGCGTTACATTCCCTGTTAATTACCCCTGCCATTTATGCTGATACCGTCAATTCCTGCGCGCTGGAACTGAAATGATAAATTCCCGGCGGAAATCACATCTGCCGGGTGGTTTTTTTCCTGTCACGAACCAGACTTACAGAGAATGTTCACAAAAGGATGGTGCAATGAAAACAACATTACTGGTTACTCTGCTCTCCGGCCTGTTCCTGATCTCCTCGGCGAACGCGGAAGAAAAAACATTAACGCCGCAACAGCAACGCATGACCACCTGTAATCAACAGGCGACGTCCCAGAGTCTGAAGGGGGATGCACGTAAAACCTACATGAGCGACTGCCTGAAAAACGGCGCCGCGAAACCCGGCGAAAAAAGCCTGACGCCGCAGCAGCAAAAAATGCGCGAGTGTAATGCGAAAGCAACCGAACAGTCCCTCAAGGGCGACGATCGCAGCAAGTTCATGAGTGCCTGCCTGAAGAAAAAAGTGTAGTTCTAACGGGTGAGCGGCTCCGGCGGCTCACCCGAAATTTCATACTTTCCCCGCAGTCCCCCTCTCTATAATTTGGGAAAATGTTTCAGAATATTCCCAAAAATGATGAATGATGACATTTATTACTACAAAAAGCGCATTCGGGAAGAGTGGAGTTTAACCCTTTCTCAGGATGACCCTCACCGTACCGGCATCCAGTTTGCCAGGCGAGCCCGGCTGGCGCGCGTTGTCGGTCTGGCGGCGATGTTTGTCCCGGTGGCGGAAATTCTGGTCAGCCATTTTTTACCCGGCGGCTGGTGGTTGTTTCTGGTGGGGTGGGCATTCATCTGGCCGCACTTTGCCTGGCAGTTATCCTGCCGCGCCGCTTCACCTCATCAGCAGGAAATTTTTAACCTCAAGATGGATGCCGTTATCGCCGGGGTCTGGATCGGCGTGATGGGGATGTATGTATTACCCACTGCGGCGCTGGTGATGATGGTGGGGATGAACATGATGGGCTCTGGCGGCTGCCGCCTTTTTATCGCGGGGATCGTGCTCACCCTGCTTACTGCGCTGCTTACGTTACCGCTTGCTGGCAGAGCGCAGCCCTTTAATCCGGGGGCGCTGGAGTGGGGCTTAACGCTTCCTGTCCTTATGCTTTATCCCATGCTGTTTGCCTGGCTTAGCCATCGAACGGCCGTCAGGCTGGCGGAACATAAGCGGCGGCTGGAAATGATGAGCACCCGTGACGGTATGACCGGGGTGTTTAACCGCCGACATTGGGAAATGCTGCTGCGCAATGAATTTGAGCACTGTCGCCGGAGCCACTGCACCGCCACGATATTGCTGATTGATATCGACCATTTTAAAAACATCAACGATACCTGGGGGCACGACGCAGGCGACAAGGCCATCGTGGCCATTACCCGCCAGCTTCAGATGTCGGTACGGTCAGGCGATGCGATAGGCCGGTTTGGCGGGGATGAGTTCGCGGTGATTATGTCCCAGACGGCCGCTGAAAGCGCCATCGCCGTCATGTCGCGGGTTCACGCGCGGCTGGAAACGCTGTCGTTACCGTGCGCGCCGAAGGAGCCTCTGCGCATCAGCGTGGGCGTGGCCCCCTGGGGGCCGCAGTTTGTACACTATCGGGAATGGCTGAAGGCGGCAGATGTGGCGCTGTATAAGGCGAAAAATGCCGGGCGCGGCCGCACCGAAGTGGCCGCCTGACGCCCGGCCAGACATCAGGATTTACTCAGCTTCTCTGATTTTTCCATGCATTTTGCCATCGCTTCGATAACCGCAGAACGGAACCCGCGTTCTTCCAGCACCCGCACCGCTTCGATGGTGGTACCGGCCGGGGAGCAGACCATATCCTTCAGTTCACCCGGGTGTTTACCGGTCTCCAGCACCATTTTGGCGGAGCCCATCACTGCCTGCGCGGCAAATTTATACGCCTGCGCGCGCGGCATCCCGCCGAGCACGGCGGCGTCCGCCATCGCTTCTAAAAACATGAAAACGTACGCGGGGGCTGAACCGCTCACGCCGACCACCGGATGGATCATGGATTCTGCAATCACTTCCGCCTCGCCGAAGCAGCGGAAAATGTTTAGCACGTCCGCCACCTCTTCTGAAGTCACCAGCGCGTTAGGGGTGACGGAGGTCATACCGGCGTTGACCAGTGAGGGGGTATTCGGCATCGCGCGGACGATTTTACGATCGTGGCCCAGCGCGCGCGCCAGCTGATCGAGCGTCACGCCTGCGGCAATCGACACGACCAGCGTCTCTTTATTCAGGCTGGAGGTGATGTCGCTTAACACTTTGATCATGATGTTCGGCTTAACGGCACCAAAGACGATATCGGCAACCTGGGCCACCTCCTGCGCGCTTTCGGCGGCGTTGATCCCGTATTGATCGCGCAACGCGGCGACGTTATCCGGTGACGGGGTATAAACCCAAATCTGACCCGGCAGAACCTGCCCGCTGGCGATCAGGCCGCCCAGGATGGCTTTGCCCATGTTACCGCAGCCGATAAACCCGATTTTCTTGTCCATCATGATTCTCCGTCATTATGCGTTGTTTTCTCTGATTGATAGCTTAACAACGAAATGCAGGCGACAATAGTCGGCAGAGTCATTATGGGGAGACAACATGTCGATTTGGGTTGATGCGGACGCGTGTCCGAATGTGATTAAAGAGATTTTATTCCGCGCCGCCGAGCGCGTTCAGATGCCGCTGACGCTGGTGGCGAACCAGAATATTCGCGTCCCGCCTTCGCGGTTCATTCGCTCCCTCCGCGTGCCGGCCGGGTTCGACGTGGCAGATAATGAAATTGTTCGTCTGTGCAGCGCGGAAGATCTGGTCATCACTGCCGATATTCCGCTGGCGGCGGAAGTGCTGGAGAAAGGGGCGGCGGCGCTCAATCCACGCGGCGAGCGTTATTCGCCTTCAACCATCCGGGAAAAACTCACTATGCGTGATTTTATGGATACGATGCGGGCCAGCGGCGTGCAGACCGGTGGACCGGATAGCCTGTCCCAGCGCGATCGCCAGCAGTTTGCTGCCGAACTGGATAAATGGCTGCTGGAAGTGAAGCGCCGTACGGCGTAATGATAATTATTGTCAATATGTGGTACAGTGTGGCCTCCACAGGGTTGTCATCCCGTACCGCTTTGCAGTAAAGTATTCGACACATCTTCTGCAATTATTTCTTTACACTCTTCAGCCATTCGGCATCAAGGGGAACACCTGGCTATGACCCAACCCATCTTTTTAGTTGGCCCCCGCGGCTGTGGGAAAACCACCGTTGGTGTGGAACTGGCACGCGCATGTCATCGTCAGTTTGTTGATACCGACCACTGGCTGCAGACCGAGGCCGGCAAAACCATCGCAGACATCGTGGAGCAAGAGGGATGGGAAAGCTTTCGCGCCCGCGAAACGGCCGCGCTGAAAGCGGTCACCACGCCGTCAGCCGTCATTGCGACGGGAGGCGGTATTGTTCTGGCCGAATGTAATCGTCACTTTATGCGCGAAAAAGGCATTGTGATCTATCTCTGCGCGCCGGTGGCGGCTCTGGTAGGGCGACTTGAAGCATTTCCTGAAGAGGGACAACGCCCGGCGCTGACGTCACGACCGCTCAGCGAAGAGGTGAGCGAAGTGCTGGCCGAGCGTGATGCCCTCTACCGTGAAGCGGCACACCATGTCGTGGATGCCTCTGCGGCCCCGGAAGATGTGGTAATTCAGATTATTACCGCCCTGCGTCTGGCGTGTGCCAGCTAACCGCCGTCTATACTGATAGCTCAGACATAAAAAAAGGATGAGCTATGCCAACCAGACCTCCCTATCCGCGCGAAGCACGTATTGTTACCGTTGAAAAAGGCAATGGCGACCAGACCGTCACCTGGTACCAGCTGCGTGCCGATCACCCCAAACCGGACTCGCTGATCAGTGAACATGAGACTGAACAGGAAGCGCTGGATGCCAAACGGCGCTACGAAGATCCAGAAAAGTCGTGAATGTTTTCCTAAACGCTCCAATACCGTGCCTGAATCACACTTTTTACTCATCGCAAATGTTAAGCAGGAGTTAATATTTAGTTATTACAGGTAGCTCCGTTACCGGCAGGCGATCTTTACATTTCGGGGCAGAGATCGCCTGCTACGCTTGGTGCTGTTTTGTTGAAAAAACGAACTGTACAGCGTAGAGAGCCTGTACCTGTGTTTACGTTTTTGTAGTGATGGAAGGCGAAGAAGATGAAGGCAACGTTGGCGATCCTCACCATTGGTGTGGTCCCTGTAAGCGAAGTGTTACCGCTCTTAACCGAGCATGTATCTGAACAACAGATCACGCATCTCAGCCTGCTAGGTAAGATGAGCCGGGAAGAGGTCATGGAAGACTACGCTGTAGAGGCGGGGGAGGATCCCCTGGCGACGTTATTAAGCGACGGTAAACTGGCGCATGTTTCTCGGCAGAAAATTGAGCGTTCGCTGCAGGCAGTAATAGAAGTACTCGATAATCAGCAATATGACGTTATTTTGCTGATGAGCACCGCCCCCATTAAGGGACTCATCGCGCGCAATGCGATTTTGCTTGAGCCGATGCGCATTATTCCTCCGCTGGTAGCCTCCATTGTTGACGGCCATCAGGTGGGGGTCATTGTGCCCATCGAGGAGCTTATGGACAACCAGGAAGCAAAGTGGCACGTGCTCGAAAAAACGCCCCTGTATGCGCTGGCAAACCCCTTCTGGGACAGCGAGGCTAAACTCATTGCTGCCGGGAAGGAGCTGCTGGAGAGAGGGGCGGATGTATTGATTCTGGACTGTCTTGGTTTTCACCAGCATCACCGGGATTTACTGCAAAAGGCGCTGGACGTGCCGGTGCTGTTATCCAACGTTCTGATGGCTCGCCTGGCCTCAGAACTTCTGACGTAATGATTTTGCGTGACAGGTGATGAGCATGGCCCCTATAGTGAATTTTTATCTCTGAATATAAGGGCCAGTTCATGCTTCAAAGTAACGAATACTTTTCCGGTAAAGTGAAATCCATCGGTTTTACCAGCAGCAGCACTGGCCGCGCCAGTGTGGGCGTTATGGCTGAAGGGGAATACACCTTTGGCACGGCGGAAGCGGAAGAGATGACGGTGGTCAGCGGCGCGCTGAACGTCTTACTGCCGGGTGAAACGGAATGGAAAGTTTACGCTGCCGGACAAGTTTTCAACGTCCCTGGCCACAGCGAATTTCATTTGCAGGTCGCTGAACCGACCTCTTATCTGTGCCGCTACCTGAAATAATCTTCTTTCCTCTCCCCTTTGGGGAGAGGATCAGGGTGAGGGGAAATTATCTCTGCGCTTCGCCGCCGAGACCTTCCACCAGATTCTGAATTAACGCGGCCAGTTCGCCGGTCATCAGGATAAAGTCCGCGTCAAAGCGCTGGGCGTAATCTTCCCGGCCGATATCTTCGTTTTGATCGCGCAGCTCGTCGCAGAACTTCAGACGCTTCACGGAACCGTCGTCGCACATCACGAACTGAATGCGCTGCTGCCAGTCGAGCGCCAGTTTGGTGACCACTTTGCCCGCTTCAATGTGTACGGCGATCTCGTCGCTCACCAGATCCTGCTTTTTCGCACGGATCACGCCGCCATCTTCCAGCAGGGCTTTCAGCTCGGCTTCGTCCAGGATCTGGAAACCTTGCGCCGCGGTACCGCTGCGGACCCACTCGGTCAGGGTCAGCTCAATCGGCGTTTCCAGCGCCAGCGGTACGACCGGTAAAGAGCCGATGCTTTTACGCAGCAGGGCCAGCGTATCTTCCGCTTTTTTGGCACTGGCGCAGTCCACCATGATCAGCCCGTTAACGGTATCGATCCACATCATCGTCTGGCTGAAGCGGCTGAAGGCGCGCGGCAGCAGAGAGTGCAGCACTTCATCCTTCAGCGAATCTTTTTCGGTTTTTTTCAGCTTGCGGCCCTGCTCGGCTTCCAGCTTGAAAATTTTTGCTTCAAGCGCCTGCTTAACTACCGGCGTGGGCAGAATTTTCTCTTCTTTGCGGGCGCAGACGATGATTTGACCCGTGCTGCTGGCGTGGGTCAGTGCATCGCTTTGTGAACCCATTGGCGGAACCCAACCGGTTTTCGCCATATCCTGGCTACCGCAAGGGGAAAAGCTATAAGCGGCTAACTGTTTTTCCATCTCTTCTGCGCGCAGCGAAACGTCGCGGCTGAGACGGTAAACCATCAAATTTTTGAACCACAGCATGATAATTTCCACGGCCTTGTCGTTAAATCAGCGGGCATGATAACGAATTGTCGCATCGCTTGCATTGCTAATCGGGAAGCGTGCTTCTACTCTGTTGATAATCAAAATAATGAGGAGAGTCTTGTGCGTATTGGGATTGATTTGGGCGGCACCAAAACAGAAGTCATCGCATTAAGCGAGCAAGGGGAACAGCTGTTCCGCCACCGTCTGCCGACGCCGCGCGATGATTATCACCAGACGATCGAGACGATTGCCCGGCTGGTTGATATGGCCGAGCAGGCGACGGGCGAGAGGGGCACGGTCGGGATGGGGATCCCCGGCTCCATTTCGCCTTATACGGGTGTGGTGAAAAATGCCAACTCCACCTGGCTCAACGGTCAGCCGTTTGATAAGGATTTGAGCCAGCGTCTGAACCGGGAAGTGCGTCTGGCGAATGACGCTAACTGCCTGGCGGTCTCTGAGGCCGTTGATGGTGCAGCCGCAGGAGCGCAGACCGTGTTTGCGGTGATTATCGGTACCGGCTGCGGCGCGGGCGTGGCCTTTGGCGGACGTTCACATATCGGCGGCAACGGCACGGCGGGTGAGTGGGGGCACAACCCGCTGCCGTGGATGGATGAAGACGAGCTTAAATACCGCGCCGAGGTGCCGTGCTACTGCGGCAAGCAGGGCTGTATCGAGACGTTTATCTCCGGCACCGGTTTTGCAACCGACTACCACCGCCTGAGCGGCCAGCCGCTCAAGGGGAACGAGATTATGCGTTTGGTGGAAGAACAGGATCCGGTGGCCGAACTGGCGCTTAGCCGCTACGAAATGCGTCTGGCGAAATCGCTGGCGCACGTAGTGAACATTCTCGATCCGGACGTGATTGTGCTCGGCGGTGGCATGAGCAACGTTGACCGGCTGTACGCCACGGTACCAAATCTGGTGAAACAGTGGGTCTTCGGCGGCGAGTGCGAAACCCCGATCCGCAAAGCCGTCCACGGCGATTCCAGTGGCGTGCGCGGCGCGGCGTGGTTATGGCCGGAGTAAACGCAAAACGGCAACTTGCGTTGCCGTTTTTGATGTTTAGAGGGCCAGGGAGAGGGCACCAGACCGAATCGACCCAACACTCACCCCACCGCAAACTCCCTGTCCAGCCTGCTATACCCCAGTCCGTTGATCTTCTTCACCTTGATCTGCACCGGAATGCGCTCTTTCATCGCCTCGACGTGGCTAATCACCCCGATGGTTTTCCCGGTGGCGTTCAGCGCGTCGAGCGCATCCAGCGCGGTATCCAGCGTTTCACTGTCGAGCGTGCCGAATCCCTCATCCAGGAACAGGGAATCAATCCGCGTTTTGTGACTGACCAGGTCAGAAAGCGCTAACGCCAGCGCAAGGCTGACCAGGAAGCTCTCGCCGCCGGAGAGCGTGCGCGTATCGCGCACCGCATCGGCCTGCCAGGTGTCGACCACTTCCAGCTCCAGCGCCTCGCTGGCCTTACGCTGTAGGAGATAACGGCCGTGCAGGCGGTTAAGCTGCTGGTTTGCGAGCCAGACCAGGTTATCCAGCGTCAGCCCCTGAGCGAACTTGCGGAATTTGTCGCCGGAGCTGGAGCCGATCAGCGCGTTGAGATAACCCCAGTCGTCGGCCTGGCGCGCGGCCTCTTCAATTTGCAGCATTAACGCCTGCTGATGCTGGCGGTTATCGCTGTCCTGCTTAAGCTGCTGGCGGATCTCGCCCTGATGCGTGGTGTTCTCACGAAGCCGTTGCGCCAGCTGCTGCAGCTGGCTTTGCAGGGTAGACGCATCCGCGTCAAGTTCTTCCGGGCGCAGCGCAAGGTGCGCCTGCAGCTGCTGATTAGCCTGGCCGGAAAGGGCCGCGGCCTGCTGTATCTGGTTTTCCAGCGACTGTTTCAGCTGTTCGAGGCGGCGAATAGCATCGTCATCCAGCAGCGCGGCAAGGAACGCATCCCGATCGGCAAAACAGCTTGCGGAGAGCGCCGCGGTGAACTGCGTCTGCGATTGCTGCAGGCGCTCGCGCTCCAGCGACTCCTGCTGCTGCAGGGCGGCGAGCTGGCTTTGCAGCGACACGCATTCATTGTGGATGTCGCGCCAGTCATCAGGAATGGCCGGTTCAGCCTCTTCACCGTGTGTTGCCGGAAGCGTGTCGAGCAGCGGCTTCAGCGCGCTCACGCGTTCCTGAAGCACGCCGTGCTGCGTTTGCTTCTCCTGCCAGTGGGCAAATTCCGCTTCGCGGGCGTGCAGCCAGTCGGCTTCATTGCCCTCTTCGGGAACGCTAAGCGAGAGCGCGAGCAGAGTATGTTCCAGCGCCTGGCGGGTTGCGGTGCGCTGCTGCTGATACTGGCGTTCCTGCGCTTCCTGCTCGTTCAGCTGGTTTTGCAGGGTCAGACGCTGGCTGAGCTGATAAAGCTGGCGCTCGTAGTGTTCCTGCTCGTTCATCCATGGCGCGATATCCTCCTGAATATTCAAAGCGATATTCAAAGACGCGCACGCCTCCAGCCACGCTTTGGTGAGCGCTTGCTCTTCCTGAGACAAGGCCTGCGCTTCGTCTGTCTCACGCTGGATCTGTTGAGCCAGGGCATTAACCTGTCCCAGTACCAGCAGGCCTTCCTCTTTAAGCGCGGCGACCTCTTTTTCGAGCGCATCACGGCGACGCTGGTTATCCGTCAGCTCAAGCGACCGGTAGGTCTCCACGGCAGGATGCTCGTGGGAGCCGCACAGCGGGCAGGGTTTGCCTGCCTCAAGCTGTGAGCGATAGCTTTCCAGATTTTTAATCGTCGCTTCACGTTCGCACAGGGCTTTCAGGTCCAGATAGTGCTGGTGTTTCTCTTTGTACTGCTGGCGGCGCAGCGCCAGGGTTTCATTGAGCTTGCTCTGCTCCGCCTGGGCTTTCTGCACGCTTTCACCGTTCTGGCTTAGGCGCTTTTGCAGCGGCTGATAGCGGGCATGCAGCGACGTCAGCTGCTGGCGCAGCGTGCGGGACCGGGACTGCTGCTCCATGGCCGCGCTGACCTCATCCGCCGTCAGCGTCAGCGTATTTTCCGGCATCTCAGCCAGCTTCTGACGTAGCTCAGTCATCCGCGCAGCAAGCGCGACGAGCTGACTTTTGTCACGGTTTAGCTGTGAGAACTGGGCGCGCCAGCAGGCAATTTCCTGGCCCAGCAGGCGATAACGCTCATTCTCCGCCAGCCACTGTCCCAGCGCCGTCAGTTCGGCCTGTAGCCGCTCATGGGTACGCAGGGCGGTATTGCGGATCCGCGCGCGTAGTGCGGTTTTGGTCTGTAAGCGAGTATTTACTTCGTTAATTCGCTGCTGGGTTTGCGTCAGACGTGCGGTTTGCTCCTGCTGATGCTCCCAGAGCGGACGAAGCTGGGCGGCGGGCTGGGCAAGCTGGAGTTTTGCCAGTTCCGGCGCCGCGTTCGCCTGCGCCTGTTGCGCCTGCTGCTGCAGGGCGGCAACGCGCTGCTGCTCCCGCACGAGCTCGTCATGACGCGTAAGCCACTGAAAATCTTTCTGTTGGCTTTGCTGCTGGGCCAGCAGGGTTTTCTCTTCGTCAGTAAGTGCCTGCAAACTTTGCTGCAACTGCTGCTGTTGTTCTTCGCTGAGCAGCACGACGCCCGCCGCCTGCGCCTCGCATTTTTCCAGCACGCTGCGGGCGGCTTTGTGTTTCTCAAACACCATCGCGGAAATCTGGCCGTAGATTTCGGTGCCGGTGAGTTCTTCCAGCAGTTCTGCGCGGTCGGCCGGTTTGGCATTGAGGAAGGCGGCAAATTGCCCCTGCGAGAGCAGCATTGAACGGGTAAAACGGCCGTAGTCCAGCCCGGTGAGCGCCGCGGTTTGCTCCAGTTTATCCGACACCTTATCGGCCAGAATCTTGCCATCCTCGCAGCGGGCCAGTTCCACGCGCGGTGCCTGCAAGTTCCCGTCCGGCTGGTTGCGCGCCCGGTTCTGGCTCCAGAATGCGCGATAGGCAACGCCTTTCACCTCAAATTCCACTTCCGCCAGGCACTCGGCGGTATCGCGCGTCATCAGATCGTTTTGCGCCTGAGAGACCTTATTCAGGCGCGGGGTTTCGTGGTAGAGCGCCAGGCAGATGGCATCGAGCAGGGTGGTTTTACCCGCGCCGGTTGCGCCAGTGATGGCAAACAGGCCGTTGCTGGCAAAAGGCTCCGCAGTGAAGTCAATTTTCCACTCGCCCTTGAGGGAGTTGAGATTTTTCAGGCGCAGGCTCAGAATTTTCATGCGTTTTCTTCCTCGTCATTGAGGGCGTGCAGAGTATGGCTGAACAGCTCGTTGAGCCTGACGCGCTTCGCATCATCGATCTCTTCCTGCGACAGTCGGCGCTCGAACACCTCTTCTACGCGCAGTTCGCTAAGCGTTTCGCGCTGGGCGCCGAGCAGAATTCTCTCGCGCTGCTCGCGGCTGCGGCGCACCAGCAGCACCTCAACCGGCAACTCTTCGGTCAGCGCCTGAATTTTCCGCTGCATATCGTGCAGGTAGTCATCGGTGGTGATTTCAATATCCAGCCAGACGGGCGGGTTAAGCTCAGCGCCGCGCCACTGCTCAAGCTGGGCGGTGATGGCAGCCAGATCGCCCTTCAGCACCGCCAGCGGCTGGGTGACCGGCACTTCCAGCGTCTCGACGGCGCTGAGTTTGCCCTCATCAAAGCTCACCAGATGCACGGATTTGGCTTTTCCGGTTTCATCGAAGCTGAGCGAAATAGGGGAGCCACAGTAGCGGATATGCTCGCAGCCGCCGATGACCTGGGCGCGGTGAATGTGCCCGAGCGCGATGTAGTCCGCGGGCGGGAAGTTTTGCGCCGGAAAGGCGTCCAGCGTACCGATATAGATCTCGCGGACCGCGTCACTTTTGCTGGCCCCGACGGTGGTGAGGTGCCCGGTGGCAATGACCGGAATGGCCTGTTCACCGCGCAGGGCACAGGCTTCCGCGTGCTGCTGGTGATAGTAGTCGGTGATGGCCTGCAATAAATGCTGCTGCTTTTCCGCGCCCGACAGTCCCGCCTGGCTTTGCACGATGTCGCGCGGACGTAAAAAGGGAATCGGACACAGTACAGCGCCCGGCGACCCGTCGCGTTTTTTCAGGATCTGCGGCGCGTGCCCGGCGCTGGCGACCACGGTGGTATTGAGAAACGCCAGGATATCGCGGGATTCATTGAGCGTGGCGACGGAGTCATGGTTACCGGCGACAATCACCAGATGACAGCCGGTCTGCTGCAGGTTGACCACGAAGCGGTTATACAGTTCACGCGCATAGCTCGGCGGCGAACCGGTATCAAAGATGTCACCCGCCACAATAATGGCATCCACCTCGTGCGCCTGGGCCGTTTCCAGAAGCCAGTTCAGGAACGCTTCATGTTCAGCCGCACGGCTTTTGCTGTAAAAATTTTGACCCAGATGCCAGTCCGAGGTGTGAAGTATGCGCATAGGAGATCCGTGGCGAAAAACGATGCGGGCGATTATAAACTGTCAGGGAGAGGAAAATAACCGCTGTAATAAAACAACAGTTTGCCATTTATAGTGGTACTGTTTTTCATAAATCTGTCATAAATCTGACGCATAATGGCGCCGCATTACAAACTTGTAACTTAAATAAGATAAGACAGGGCAAAGTATGGCGAGACGTATTCTGGTCGTAGAAGATGAAGCTCCAATTCGTGAAATGGTGTGCTTCGTGCTCGAACAAAATGGCTTCCAGCCGGTTGAAGCGGAAGATTATGACAGCGCGGTGAACCAGTTGAATGAACCCTGGCCCGATCTGATTCTGCTTGACTGGATGTTGCCCGGCGGCTCCGGACTGCAGTTTATCAAACATCTGAAGCGTGAAGCGCTGACCCGCGACATCCCGGTGGTGATGCTCACGGCGCGCGGAGAGGAAGAGGATCGCGTGCGCGGTCTGGAGACCGGCGCGGACGATTACATTACCAAGCCTTTCTCCCCGAAAGAGCTGGTTGCCCGCATTAAGGCCGTCATGCGCCGTATTTCCCCGATGGCGGTGGAAGAGGTGATCGAGATGCAGGGCCTCAGCCTTGACCCAACGTCACACCGCGTGATGACCGGCGAAAATCCCCTCGACATGGGGCCTACCGAATTTAAACTCCTGCACTTCTTTATGACCCATCCGGAACGCGTTTACAGCCGCGAGCAGTTGCTGAATAACGTCTGGGGAACTAACGTGTATGTCGAAGACCGGACGGTTGACGTACATATCCGCCGCCTGCGAAAAGCGCTGGAACTGAGCGGCCACGATCGCATGGTACAGACGGTCCGCGGTACGGGTTATCGTTTCTCGACCCGTTTCTGAATAATGACAGGAGTGTGACGCGTGCTGGAACGTCTGTCATGGAAAAGGCTCGTCTTTGAACTGATCTTATGCTGTATTCCGGCCCTTCTTCTGGGGGCCTTACTTGGGCATCTGCCGTGGTTTCTGCTGGCGGCGGTCACCGGGCTGTTAGCCTGGCATTTCTGGAACCTGCTGCGTCTCTCCTGGTGGCTGTGGGTGGACCGCAGTATGACCCCGCCGCCGGGAAGCGGCAGCTGGGAGCCGCTGCTGTACGGCCTGCACCAGATGCAGATGCGTAATAAAAAGCGTCGCCGCGAGCTGGGAAGCCTGATCAAACGCTTTCGCAGCGGCGCAGAGTCGCTGCCGGATGCGGTGATCCTGACGACAGAAGAAGGAACTATTTTCTGGTGTAACGGGCTTGCGCAACAGCTGCTGGGCCTGCGCTGGCCGGACGACAATGGTCAGAACATCCTCAACCTTCTGCGTTATCCCGAGTTCACGCTGTATCTGAAAAAGCGTGATTTCACCCGTCCCCACAATCTGAAGCTGAATAACGGTCGCCATCTGGAAATCCGCGTGATGCCCTACAGCGATCGCCAGTGGCTGATGGTGGCGCGCGACGTGACCCAGATGCACCAGCTGGAAGGGGCGCGTCGTAACTTCTTCGCCAACGTCAGCCACGAACTACGCACCCCGTTGACCGTGCTGCAGGGCTACCTGGAGATGATGCAGGAGCAAACCCTGGAAGGCGCGCCGCGTGAAAAAGCGCTGCATACGATGCGTGAGCAAACGCACCGTATGGAAGGGCTGGTGAAGCAGCTGCTGACGCTGTCAAAGATTGAAGCGGCGCCTTCTCTTGCGCTGAATGACACCATTGATGTGCCAATGATGCTGCGCGTCGTCGAGCGTGAAGCGCAGACGTTAAGCCATAAAAAACATCAGCTGACCTTTGACGTCGACAACACGCTGAAGGTGCTGGGCAGCGAGGATGAACTGCGTAGCGCCATCTCCAACCTGGTGTACAACGCGGTAAACCATACGCCGGAAGGAACGGATATCGTGGTGCGCTGGCAGCATACGCCGGCAGGCGCCGAGTTTAGCGTTGAGGATAACGGGCCGGGGATCGCCCCGGAGCATATTCCGCGCCTGACCGAGCGCTTCTACCGGGTGGATAAAGCGCGATCGCGGCAGACGGGGGGAAGCGGCCTGGGGCTGGCGATTGTGAAACACGCGGTGAATCACCATGAAAGCCGTCTTGATATCCAGAGTACCCTGGGTAAGGGAACCCGCTTTAGTTTCGTTATCCCGGAACGATTAATTGCCAAAAAGAGCGCCTGACGGCAGGCGTGTCATTTTACCTTTCCACGGGTCAGCCATCGCTGGCCCGTTTGCTTTGCAGTCAAGCGAAACGCGTGTGAATTTTATACGGTTGGCTGTTTTTTGTTCGCATGATTAGCCATGGGTTTTTCCTATAATTAGCGCATTGTTCTGGTGCGCGTTTTCATACTGGCATATTGTTCTGGTTTTGCGATCCCTCCTTGCCTTTAAACGTTATAAGCGTTTAAATTGCCCCCCAGATACTGTCAGACCGACTGTATTTGCGTGGTAAATCGAAAAACTATTCTTCTCCACGCCAGGACGGGAGCATTTCCCGCTGAAATTGAGCAAATTTTCGGCTGTATCGTCCCGTCAGGGAAATCGAAAAATCTCAACGTTTTCAACACCACATCCACAGGCAGTAAGGTTTTATGACCCATCACTTAAAATCGCGTGACATTATCGCGCTGGGCTTTATGACATTTGCGCTGTTCGTTGGCGCAGGCAACATCATTTTCCCTCCAATGGTCGGCTTACAGGCGGGTGAACACGTCTGGACCGCCGCGTTTGGTTTCCTGATTACTGCCGTGGGCCTGCCGGTACTGACCGTTATCGCACTGGCGAAAGTCGGTGGCGGCGTGGATAGCCTCAGCACCCCGATTGGCAAAGTGGCTGGCGTTCTGCTGGCTACCGTCTGCTATCTGGCCGTTGGTCCGCTGTTTGCCACCCCGCGTACCGCGACCGTTTCCTTCGAAGTGGGCATCGCCCCGCTGACCGGCGACGGCGCGATGCCGCTGTTCATCTACAGCCTGATTTATTTCGCCATCGTGATTCTGGTTTCCCTCTATCCGGGCAAGCTGCTGGACACGGTAGGTAACTTCCTGGCGCCGCTGAAAATTGTAGCGCTGATCGTGCTGGCCGTGGCGGCCATCATCTGGCCAGCCGGCCCGATTAGCGACGCGATGGATGCCTATAAAAACGCCGCGTTCTCTAACGGCTTTGTGAACGGCTACCTGACGATGGATACGCTGGGCGCGATGGTGTTTGGTATCGTTATCGTTAACGCCGCGCGTTCCCGCGGCGTGACCGAAGCGCGTTTGCTGACCCGTTATACCATCTGGGCTGGCCTGATGGCCGGTGTGGGCCTGACGCTGCTGTATCTGGCGCTGTTCCGCCTGGGCTCTGACAGCGCGATGCTGGTTGATCAGAACGCGAACGGTGCGGCTATCCTGCACGCTTACGTTCAGCACACCTTCGGTGGGGCGGGCAGCATGCTGCTGGCGGCGCTGATCTTCCTGGCGTGTCTGGTAACCGCGGTTGGCCTGACCTGCGCCTGCGCAGAGTTCTTTGCGCAGTATCTGCCGCTCTCTTACCGTACCCTGGTGTTTATCCTCGGTATCTTCTCGATGGCGGTGTCTAACCTCGGTCTGAGCCACCTGATTCAGGTCTCTATTCCGGTGCTGACGGCGATCTATCCGCCGTGCATCGTGCTGGTGGTGCTGAGCTTCACCCGTCCGTGGTGGCATAACTCCTCACGAATTATTGCGCCAGCCATGTTTATCAGCCTGATTTTTGGTATCCTTGACGGGATTAAAGCATCAGCGTTCGCTGAAATTCTGCCAGCCTGGACACAGCGTCTGCCGCTGTCCGAGCAGGGCCTGGCCTGGCTGATGCCTACCGTTGTTGCACTGGTTCTGGCGGTTATCTGGGACCGTGCTGCAGGGCGTCAGGTCACATCGAACGCTCATTAATCAACGGCAACAAACTGTTTAACCACGGGGCTTAAGGCCCCGTGGTTTTTTGTTTTTTTCGTGTTGAATGGCAAGATTTAAATGGAAAGCACTAACAAACTTAAACGTGGATTGAGCACGCGCCACATCCGCTTTATGGCGCTGGGCTCTGCTATCGGCACCGGTCTTTTTTATGGCTCGGCAGATGCCATCAAAATGGCCGGTCCAAGCGTGCTGCTGGCCTACATCATCGGCGGTGTGGCGGCGTATATCATCATGCGGGCTCTCGGCGAAATGTCGGTTCACAACCCGTCTGCCAGCTCCTTCTCCCGCTACGCGCAGGAAAACCTCGGCCCGCTGGCCGGGTTTATCACCGGCTGGACCTACTGCTTCGAAATTTTGATTGTGGCGATTGCCGACGTAACCGCATTCGGCATCTACATGGGCGTCTGGTTCCCGGCGGTGCCGCACTGGATCTGGGTGCTGAGCGTGGTGTTGCTCATTTGCGCCGTCAATCTGATGAGCGTGAAGGTGTTCGGCGAGCTGGAGTTCTGGTTCTCCTTCTTCAAGGTCGCGACCATCATCATCATGATTGTGGCGGGTTTCGGGATCATCATCTGGGGGATTGGCAACGGCGGCCAGCCGACCGGCATCCATAACCTCTGGAGCAACGGCGGCTTCTTCAGCAATGGCTGGCTCGGGATGGTGATGTCGCTACAGATGGTAATGTTCGCCTACGGGGGCATCGAGATTATCGGCATCACCGCCGGGGAAGCGAAAGATCCGGAGAAATCCATTCCGCGCGCCATCAACTCGGTGCCGATGCGTATTCTGGTGTTCTACGTGGGTACGCTGTTCGTGATTATGTCCATCTACCCGTGGAACCAGGTGGGCACTAACGGTAGCCCGTTTGTCCTGACCTTCCAGCATATGGGCATTGCCTTTGCTGCCAGCATTCTCAACTTTGTGGTGCTGACCGCGTCGCTTTCGGCCATCAACAGTGACGTCTTTGGCGTGGGCCGCATGCTGCACGGCATGGCGGAGCAGGGCAGCGCGCCGAAGGTATTCGCCAAAACTTCACGCCGCGGCACGCCGTGGGTGACGGTGGTGGTGATGACCGTAGCGCTGCTGTTCTCGGTTTACCTGAACTACATCATGCCGGAGAACGTCTTCCTGGTGATTGCGTCCCTGGCGACTTTCGCGACCGTGTGGGTGTGGATCATGATCCTGATGTCGCAGATTGCCTTCCGCCGCCGTCTGTCGCCGGATGAGGCGAAAGCGCTGAAGTTTAAGGTGCCGGGCGGGGTGGCGACGACCGTGGTCGGGCTGATCTTCCTGGTGTTTATCATTGGCCTGATTGGCTACCATCCGGATACCCGCATTTCCCTGTACGTGGGCTGTGCGTGGATCGTTCTGCTGCTGATCGGCTGGGTGTTTAAGTGCCGCCGTGACCGTCAATTGGCAGAAGCACAGTAATATTTTTATCCCCCCTCCCTCGCGGGAGAGGGGATTTTTGCCTCCTCCCCCGTCCTCCTCCCCCAATAAATCTCGTCATGGTGAGCTATCCTTAACCACCCTGTGGCAAGGTGACGTCAATTTCATCAGAGGGGATTCGTGATGTTAAACGCCTGGCACCTTCCGGTTGCCCCATTTGTTAAGCAAAACAAAGACAACCTTGTGATTACGCTCTGGCTGGCGGGGGAAAATCAGCCGGAACGCGTGACGCTCCGCGCCGAAATTGATAACGAAGAGACCGGGCTGAAAATGCACAAGCTGCGCAGCCAGCCGCAGCCGGGGATTACGGCGTGGCGGGCGAATATCGATTTGCGCAGCGGGCAGCCGCGCCGTCGCTATAGCTTTAAGCTTTTATGGAACAACCGCCAGCTGTGGTTTACCCCGCAGGGGTTTAGCCGTTTCCCTCCGGCCCGGCTGGAGCAGTTCGCCGTCGATTACCCGGATAACGGCCCGCAGTGGGTTAACGATCAGGTCTTTTATCAGATTTTCCCGGACCGCTTTGCGCGCAGCGAAAAACGCACCGCCGGCCAGGACAAGGTCTATTACCATCATGCCGCGGGTCACGACATCATCCTGAAAAAATGGGATGAACCGGTGACGGCGCAGGCGGGCGGCTCGACGTTCTACGGCGGCGATCTCGACGGCATCAGCGAAAAGCTGCCGTACCTGAAAAAACTCGGCGTGACGGCGCTGTACCTTAACCCCGTGTTTAAAGCCCCGAGCGTACACAAATACGATACCGAAGATTATCGCCACGTTGACGCGCAGTTTGGCGGTGACGAGGCGCTGCTGCGCCTGCGTAAGAACACCCAAAAAGAAGGCATGCGCCTCATTCTGGACGGTGTGTTCAACCACAGCGGCGATTCGCACGCGTGGTTTGACCGTCATAACCAGTCGATGGGCGGGGCGTGCCATAATCCGGACTCCCCGCAGCGCGACTGGTACAGCTTTAACGAGGAGGGCCGCGCGCTGGACTGGCTGGGCTACGCGAGCCTGCCGAAGCTGGACTTCCAGTCCCAGTCTCTGGTGAACGAGATTTACGGCGGGGAAGACAGCATCGTGCGTCACTGGCTGAAGGCACCGTGGAATATGGACGGCTGGCGTCTGGATGTAGTGCATATGCTCGGTGAAGCGGGCGGGGCGCGAAATAACCTTCAGCACGTGGCCGGGATCGCGCGTTCGGCGAAAGCGGCTCAGCCGGAGGCGTTTGTCTTTGGCGAACACTTTGGCGACGCGCGCCAGTGGCTGCAAAACGATGCCGAAGATGCGGCGATGAACTATCGCGGCTTTACCTTCCCGCTGTGGGGATTCCTGGCTAACACCGATATCTCCTACGATCCGAACCATATCGACGCCGAAACCTGCGCCGCGTGGATGGATAACTATCGCGCTGGCCTGTCGCATCAGCAGCAGCTGCGGATGTTTAACCAGCTCGATAGCCACGACACCGCGCGCTTTAAATCCCTGCTCGGCAAGGATGTGGCGCGTCTGCCGCTGGCGGTCACCTGGCTCTTCACCTGGCCGGGCGTACCGTGCATTTACTACGGAGACGAAGTGGGGCTGGACGGCAACAACGATCCGTTCTGCCGCAAAACCTTCCCGTGGGAGGCAGAGAAACAGGATAAGGTGCTGTTCAGCCTGTATCAGCGGCTGGCGAAGCTGCGCAAACAGAGTCTCGCCCTGCGCTACGGCGGCTGTCAGGTGGCGTACGCCCACGATAATGTGGTGGTCTTTGTCCGCGTCTATAATCAGCAGCGCGTGCTGGTGGCGATTAACCGGGGCGAGGCCTGCGAAGTGGTGCTGGATGATTCGCCGCTGCTTAAGGTGGCGACGTGGACGAACAAAGAGGGCAAGGCGACGATACAGGATGGCGTGCTGGCGCTGCCTGCGGTATCCGCGACGGTCTGGCTCGGCAGCTAATGCGCTAAAGTTTCCCCTTTTAAGATGGCGCAAATGCAACGATTTGTGTCAATCTTAACGGATCGTTTACGGTGAAGGTGGAAACATGGACGAGCTTTACATCCTTGGCTGTTTATTCCTGGTTTTTGCGCTGCTGGTTGCGCCCGTGCTTGCGGTTATCGGGTTTAATCGAAGCACGGCGGCGCAGCAGGAGATCGCCCGGCTACGCCAGCGCATTGAGGTGCTTGAGCAGCGCGGCGCAGTTCAGGTAGCGCCGGAGACAGAACAGGTGCAAGCGGTCACTCCGGCTGTAGTGACCGCGCCTGTGGCTGAGGACGCGCCCGCGCCTGTCGATCCCTGGCGTCCCGACATTCCTACAGCTGAGGCAAAACCCGCTCCGGCCCCTGCGCCTGCGGCTAAAAAGCCTTCTGCCTTTGGCGGCATTGTGACGTCGCTGACGCGCTGGTTTATGCAGGGTAATCCCCTGGCGAAGCTTGGCATTCTGCTGCTCTTCCTCGGCCTCTCTTTCCTGCTGCGCTATACCGTTGAACACTCCCTGTTCCCGCTTGAGCTACGCCTGGTGGCGACGGCGCTGTTTGCCATCGTGCTGCTGGCGTTTGGGTGGCGGCTGCGGCACAAGCAGCCGATCTACGCGCTTATCTTACAGGGCGGGGCGACGGGCATTCTCTACCTGACGGTCTTCGGCGCCTTCCGGCTCTGGCAGATGCTGCCGATGACGCTGGCCTTTGCGCTACTGGTGGTGATTTGCGCCGCGAGCGTTGGGCTGGCCGTGCTGCAGAAAGCGCTGAGCCTTGCCATGCTGGCGAGCCTCGGCGGGTATCTTGCGCCGCTGCTGCTATCTACCGGGGGCGGCAGCTTTGTGGCGCTGTTTTCCTTCTATCTCCTGCTTTCCATCGGCATTCTCGCCATCAGCATCTGGCAGCACTGGCGCGAGCTCAACCTGCTCGGGCTGCTCTTTACCTTTGGCGTGGGCGGCCTGTGGGGGCTGAGGGAGTACCAGCCTGAAGACTATTGGATCTGCCAGCTGTTCCTGATTGCCAATACGCTGATATTCGGCGTGCTGAGCGTGGCACTGTCGCTGCGGGCGCAGGAGAAAGGAAAGCAGATTATTGACGGCGTGCTGCTGTTTGCCCCGCCGCTGATAGGCTTTGGGATGCAGTACGGTATGACCCGGCACTGGGAATATGGTCCGGCCCTGAGCGCTTTGGGATACGGCGCATTTTATCTTGCCCTCGCTTTCCTTGCCCTGCGCCGCTATCCGTCCATCGGGCGACCGCTGGTGATGGCGGCGCTGGCGATCGGCGGCGGGTTTGCCACGCTTGCGATTCCGCTCGCGCTCTCCGCGCGGTGGACGGCGATGGCCTGGGCGCTGGAGGGGCTGGGCATCCTCTGGCTGGGCGTGCAGCAGCACCAGCGGCGCATGAGCTATAGCGGGACGGCGCTGCTGGGGCTGGCGCTCGGCAGCGCGCTGTGGGCGCAGATGAACGGCGTTACGCCGCTGAGCCTGCTGCTTATCTTCGCCATCCTTAGCCTTTGCTGGCTGGCTGCGGCCTGGCTGTGGCGGAACCTCTTTCTGCCGGTTAGCTGGGCGCTGCTGGCAGGCGGGCTGCTGTTCTGGCTCGTGGCGCTATTTGGCGCGTCGCGGCTGGTGTTGAAGCAGGAACTGCCTGTTCTGGCAGGCGTGCTGGCGCTGACGGCGGCGTCGGTCTGGGGCTGGCGGCAGGCTGCCGTTCGTCTGGCGTGGCGGGAGCTGGATGCCAGCAAATGGCTGCTGTGGCCGCTGATGCTGGTGATGGTGGGCTATCAGCTCTCGCACCAGCAGATGTTCGCCGCCGGCTGGTCAAATCTGGCCTGGGGTATTGCGCTTCCCGCCGCGCTGATGCTGCTGCGGCGCGACGGCGCCCGTTTAGCGCCGCGCATCTCTATGGGGCTGCATCTGGCGCTGTTCTGGATGATATTACTGGCGCTGGCGGCGGAGCTTTACTGGTTTGCCCGGTCGCTGCCGTGGGGCATGGCGGCCTGGGGCAGCGGGCTGGCGATGGCCGCAGGCGGCGGGGTGATTATGGCGCTCTCTGCGGCGGTGCGCCGTCGCGGGTGGCCGTTCCGGGAGTGGCCCGCGCTCTACGCGTGCATAGCACCGATCCCCGTGCTCGCGGCGCTGCTGGTATTGCTGGTGGTGACCAATTTCCAGGACGGCGTGGTTTATCGTCAGACCTGGCTGCCGCTGGTGAACCCGCTTGAAGAAGGCGCGGCGTTCGCGCTGCTGGGGCTGGTGGTCTTTTACCGGGCGGTGGATCGCTACTACCCGACGCAGCTCTTGCAGGCCCGTCCGTGGCCTGCCGTCGCGATTATGGCGTTTGGCTTCTGGTGGCTTAACGGTGCGCTGATGCGCGCCCTGGCCTGGTACGGCGACGTGGCCTGGAATATGGCGTCGCTGTGGGATTCGCGGCTGATCCAGACCTCGTTTGCCCTGTTCTGGATGCTGAGCGCGCTGGTTATCATGGTCCACGCCACCCGTAGAGCTTCCCGTCAGGAGTGGCTTGGCGGTGCCGCGCTGCTGGGCGTGGTGATGGTTAAACTGATGCTGGTGGACAGCGCGGGTGGAGGCGGTCTGTCGCGTGCGGTGGCGTTTATCGGCGTGGCAATACTGGTGCTGATCGTGGGGTATTTCTCGCCGCTACCGCCCAAAACAGGAGATGAAAAATGAAATGGATGAAAGCGGTAGCTTGTACCGCTCTGCTGGCGCTTGCAGGCCCGGTGTTCTGCGACGAGGTACAAACGGAATCGCCCCGGGACTATGCCTTTGGCCGCTCGCTGGATACGTCTGCTCCTTCCCAGTGGTATCGGGTGACGCTGCCGCTCGCCGTCTATACACAGAGCACGTCGCCGGATCTGCATGACGTTCGCGTCTTTAACCAGTCGGGCGAGCCGGTTCCTTTCAGCCTGGTCACCGCGACGCGTCCGCAGGTGGCAGCGCAATCCACGGCGCTGCGCCTCTTTCCTCTGGACGCCTCACCGCTTGCGCCTGCGCGTGGGGATGAGGGCAGCGATAAGATCCTGCTCCGTTCCGGAAACGGCGTAGAGATTGTGCTGGAGGGGCAAAAAGCCGCCGCAGCCGGGCAGCATTATCTGCTGACCCTGCCGGAGCAGGCTACGGGTGAGATTGCCCTGTCCCAGCTGCAGCTGCTCTGGAATACCCCTCAGGCGCCGTGGCAGGGAACGGCATCGGTCTATTACAGCGAGGATCTTAAGCGCTGGTATACCCTGCGCGAGGATATGCCGCTGCTGGACGTGATGAGCGGGCAGGATCGTCTTAAGCTCGATCGGATCGATACCGATATCGTTTTGTCTCCCGATACGAATCGCTATCTCCTGGTTGTGCTGAATGCTCAGAGCCAGGGGGTGGCCTTAACCGGCGTTAACGCGATTAGCGCTCCTGCGCGGGCGACGCCGGACGCGATCGCTCTTGAGGGGGTAGGGGAGCAGCTATCGACAAGCGAAGCGCAGTGGCACTGGGCGCAGCCGCAGCCGCTGAGTGCTATCAGCATTTTACTGAATGGCGACGGCGTCCTTCCCGTGGAGATAGCGTGGCGGAGTACGGAAAAAGACACATGGCACCCCCTGAAAAAAGAGGTGCTTTACCGTCTGGAGGGCAAAACGTCTCCACCGGTTTCGCTTAGCGGAGGCCTGGTGCAGGCGGTGAAAATCACGACGCTGAATGCGCGCCTGCCGGAATATCTGCCGGGCGTCACCGGGCATCGTGACCGCTATGACCTGGTGTTCAACGCGCAGGGAAAAGCGCCGTACGTGCTTGCCTGGGGCAATGGCGCTGCAAAGCCTGCCAGCGTGGAACCTGACATGCTGATCCCCGCCGACCTGCGCAAAACCTATGATATGGAGCGCCTGCCGCAGGCCGACATTCTGGATGATGTCGCGTTAGGCGGCGAGGGGCGTCTGACCGCTACCTCTGCGTCCGAGCGGGAGAGCCGGATGAACGCGCTGCTGGTGTGGGGCGTGCTAATTGCGGGCGTAATTCTGCTGGCGGGAATGGCCTGGCGCATCTGGCGAGAGACGCTGCGTAAGGCATAAAAAAAGGCCCGCATAAGCGGGCCTTCTTCGTAAACCGTGCCGATTACAGGCTGGATACGTTCTCTGACAGGTATTTAGCAACGCCGTCTGGGGAAGCAGCCATACCTTCTTTACCTTTTTCCCACTGAGCCGGGCACACTTCGCCGTGCTCTTCGTGGAACTGCAGCGCGTCAACCATGCGCAGCATTTCGTCGATGTTACGACCCAGCGGCAGATCGTTCACAACCTGGTGACGAACGATGCCGTTTGCGTCGATCAGGAAGGAACCGCGCAGCGCAACGCCAGCGTCCGGATGTTCAATACCGTAAGCCTGCTGGATTTCGCGTTTGATGTCCGCAACCATCGCGTATTTCACCGCACCGATGCCGCCTTTGTCGACAGGGGTGTTACGCCATGCGTTGTGTACAAATTCAGAGTCGAAGGAGACGCCAACCACTTCCACGCCACGCTTCTGGAATTCTTCATAACGTTTGTCGAACGCGATCAGCTCAGACGGGCAAACGAAAGTGAAGTCCATTGGCCAGAAGAACAGAACGGTCGCTTTACCGTTGGTGTGCTGTTTGAAGTTGAAGTTTTCAACGATTTCACCGTTGCCCAGAACTGCTGCAGCTGTAAAATCCGGAGCCGGACGAGTTACCAGAACCATATGATTCTCCTGTAGATACTAAGGTTATTTGGAACGCAACGCGAGCCAGTATAGAGAGTGTTCGTGGATAAGACAAAGAGGTGGTGACAATCGTTCCGCCAGCTTTTACCTATCAATGATCGTGCTGTCAGAGCTGCTTGTTTTTCGCCTGCGCCATCATGCGCGGATAAAACTGCCAGAATTGGCTCTCCAGCGCATCGTAATGCTCATCCAGGTCGTACCAGGAGTCCCGCAGCGCATCCAGCCGCGGGCGACGGCTCGCCATGCCATTCAAGACATTCTGGATAAAGTCCATCTCGCGATAGCGCTCCAGCCAGCGTTCCGACCACAGGTAGTTATTCAGATTCACAAAGCGCGGCGGCGAGTCGGGCAGAATTATCGACACCTGCTGGTGGGCGTAGCGCACAAACGCCGGCAACGGCATCTCCGGCGAGAGCTGTTCCCAGTGGCGAGACAGGAAGTGGTCCCACATCACGTCGAGCGTGATCGGCGCAACGCGGCGCGTTTCAGGGCGAAACCACGCTTTCGCTTCCGTCACCTCGGGCAGATTATCAGTGATGACATCAATGCGGCGGTGCATAAAAATCCCGTCGACAACCTCGGGAGAATACGCTTCAGCGGGGTTGCCGCGCACGAAATCGGCCAGCAAATTGCCGGAAAGGGAGCTGTCAGCGAGGTGAGCGAGATGCAGGTGAGCGAGAAAATTCATGCGTTTTATTTGTCCGGGGGCGGCTAGTTGTTGCAGCAAAAGGGTGTGAGCACTAGACTATGCCGCCTGTTTTTAAGTCACGAGTATACGTCATGCGCGTCGCCGATTTCTCCTTTGAACTACCTGAATCCCTGATTGCTCACTATCCCATGCCTGAGCGCAGCAGCTGTCGCTTACTGTCACTGGATGGGCCAACGGGCGAGCTGACGCACGGTACTTTCACCGATTTGCTCGACAAGCTCAACCCTGGCGATCTGCTGGTCTTTAACAATACCCGCGTGATCCCGGCGCGCCTGTTTGGCCGTAAGGCCAGCGGCGGCAAGATTGAAGTGCTGGTCGAACGTATGCTCGATGATAAACGTATTCTGGCACATATTCGCGCTTCCAAAGCGCCGAAGCCGGGCGCGGAGCTGCTGCTGGGTGATGACGAAAGCATCAAGGCGACCATGACCGCGCGCCACGACGCGCTGTTCGAGGTGGCGTTCGACGACGAGCGCACGGTGCTCGACATCCTGAACGCCATCGGCCATATGCCGCTGCCGCCGTACATTGAGCGCCCGGACGAAGAGGCCGATCGCGAGCTGTACCAGACCGTCTACAGCCAGAAGCCTGGCGCGGTCGCGGCACCAACCGCAGGTCTGCACTTTGATGAACCGCTGCTGGAAAAGCTGCGCGCGAAGGGCGTTGAGATGGCGTTTGTGACGCTGCACGTCGGCGCGGGCACCTTCCAGCCGGTGCGCGTGGACAGCATTGAAGACCACATCATGCACTCCGAGTATGCCGAAGTGCCGCAGGATGTGGTGGACGCGGTGCTGGCGGCGAAAGCGCGCGGTAGCCGCGTCGTGGCCGTCGGTACGACGTCCGTGCGTTCACTGGAAAGCGCCGCGCAGGCAGCTAAAAACGGTCTTATCGAGCCGTTCTTTGGCGATACGCAGATCTTCATCTACCCGGGCTATCAGTACAAAGTGATTGACGCGCTGGTGACCAACTTCCATCTGCCTGAATCGACGCTGATTATGCTGGTCTCTGCGTTTGCGGGTTATCAGCATACGATGAATGCGTACAAGTCTGCGGTAGAACAAAAATATCGCTTTTTTAGCTACGGGGACGCGATGTTTATCACGTACAATCCGCTGGCTTTGAATGAGCGTGTCGGGGAATAAGTCCGCGGCACCGTATGACAACGTTGGACTGTTTTTCTGACGTCGGAGAAAAAATGAAATTTGAACTCGATACCACCGATGGCCGCGCGCGTCGCGGTCGCCTGGTGTTTGATCGCGGCGTGGTGGAAACCCCCGCGTTTATGCCTGTGGGCACGTACGGCACCGTAAAAGGGATGACGCCGGAAGAAGTTGAAGCCACGGGCGCACAGATTATCCTCGGTAATACCTTCCACCTGTGGCTGCGTCCAGGTCAGGAGATCATGAAGCTCCACGGCGATCTGCACGATTTTATGCAGTGGAAAGGCCCGATCCTGACCGACTCCGGCGGCTTCCAGGTCTTCAGCCTGGGCGATATCCGCAAGATCACCGAGCAGGGCGTACACTTCCGTAACCCGATCAACGGCGACCCGATTTTCCTCGATCCGGAAAAGTCGATGGAGATTCAGTACGATCTCGGCTCCGACATCGTGATGATCTTCGACGAATGTACGCCGTACCCGGCAGACTGGGACTACGCGAAACGCTCTATGGAGATGTCTCTGCGCTGGGCGAAGCGCAGCCGCGACCGTTTTGACTCCCTGCAGAACAAAAATGCGCTGTTCGGCATCATTCAGGGCAGCGTTTACGAAGATTTACGCGATATCTCTGTTAAAGGTCTGGTAGAGATAGGTTTTGATGGCTACGCTGTCGGCGGTTTGGCTGTGGGTGAGCCGAAGGAAGACATGCACCGCATTCTGGAGCACGTCTGCCCGCAAATCCCGGCGGATAAACCACGATACCTGATGGGTGTGGGTAAACCCGAAGATCTGGTGGAAGGCGTACGTCGCGGCATTGATATGTTCGACTGCGTGATGCCAACCCGCAACGCGCGTAACGGTCATCTATTCGTTACCGATGGCGTGGTGAAAATCCGTAACGCGAAGCATAAAAGTGACACCAGCCCGCTCGATTCCGAGTGCGATTGCTATACCTGTCGCAATTATTCTCGCGCGTATCTGCATCATCTCGATCGTTGTAATGAGATTTTGGGCGCGCGTCTCAATACGATTCATAATCTTCGCTACTATCAGCGCTTAATGTCTGGTTTACGCAAGGCTATCGAAGAGGGTAAATTAGAGAGCTTCGTGACCGATTTTTACCAACGTCAGGGGCGGGATGTTCCATCGTTGAACGTTGATTAATATTAATAATGAGGGAATTTGAATGAGCTTTTTTATTTCTGATGCGGTAGCGGCAACAGGTGCTCCGGCGCAGGGCAGCCCGATGTCTCTGATCCTGATGCTGGTTGTGTTCGGTCTGATCTTCTACTTCATGATCCTGCGCCCACAGCAGAAGCGTACCAAAGAGCACAAAAAGCTGATGGACTCCATCGCGAAAGGCGATGAAGTGCTGACCAACGGTGGTCTGGTCGGCCGCGTAACCAAAGTGGCTGAAAGCGGCTACATTGCTATCGCCCTGAACGACACCACTGAAGTGGTTATCAAACGTGACTTCGTAGCTGCCGTTCTGCCGAAAGGCACCATGAAGGCGCTGTAATCCCAACTTTTCCCAAAGGGAACTGCCGTGTTAAACCGTTATCCTTTGTGGAAGTACATCATGCTGGTCGTCGTGATTATCGTCGGCCTGCTGTACGCGCTTCCCAACCTGTATGGTGAGGATCCGGCCGTTCAAATCACTGGCGCGCGCGGTGTCGCCGCCAGTGAGCAAACGCTGATCCAGGTCCAGAAAACGTTACAAGAAGAAAAAATTACCGCTAAGTCTGTGGCTCTGGAAGAGGGTGCAATTCTTGCTCGCTTCGACACCACCGACACGCAGCTCCGCGCTCGCGAAGCGCTGATGGGCGTGCTGGGTGACAAATATGTCGTGGCGCTTAACCTTGCTCCTGCAACCCCTCGCTGGCTGGCTGCGCTGAACGCAGAGCCAATGAAGCTGGGTCTTGACCTGCGTGGCGGCGTTCACTTCCTGATGGAAGTGGATATGGATACCGCGCTCGGCAAGCTGCAGGAACAGAATATCGACAGCCTGCGCAGCGATCTGCGCGACAAAGGCATCCCATACACTACCGTGCGTAAAGAAGATAACTACGGCATGAGCATCACGTTCCGCGACAGCGCGGCGCGCGATCAGGCTGTAGATTACCTGACCCAACGTCACCGTGACCTGGTGATCACCTCTCAGGGCAGCAACCAGCTGCGCGCGGTGATGACCGATGCGCGTCTGAAAGAAGCGCGTGAATATGCCGTTCAGCAGAACATCAACATTCTGCGTAACCGTGTAAACCAGCTGGGCGTGGCTGAGCCGCTGGTACAGCGTCAGGGTGCTGACCGTATCGTGGTTGAACTGCCGGGTATCCAGGATACCGCGCGTGCGAAAGAGATCCTCGGTGCGACCGCGACGCTGGAATTCCGTCTGGTGAACTCCAATGTCGATCAGTCTGCCGCGGCGTCTGGCCGTATTCCGGGTGACTCCGAAGTGAAACAGACCCGCGAAGGTCAGCCGGTTGTGTTGTACAAGCGCGTGATCCTGACCGGTGACCACATCACCGACTCCACTTCAAGCCAGGATGAGTACAACCAGCCGCAGGTTAACATCTCGCTGGATAGCGCGGGTGGTAACATCATGTCTAACTTCACCAAGGACAACATCGGCAAACCGATGGCGACCCTGTTCGTGGAGTACAAAGACAGCGGTAAGAAAGATGCAAACGGCCGTGCGGTGCTGGTGAAAGAGGAAGAGGTGATTAACATCGCCAACATCCAGTCTCGTCTGGGTAACAGCTTCCGTATTACCGGTATTAGTAACCCGAACGAAGCGCGTCAGCTCTCGCTGCTGCTGCGTGCCGGTGCGCTGATTGCGCCAATTCAGATTGTTGAAGAACGTACCATTGGTCCAACTCTGGGTATGCAAAACATCCAGCAGGGTCTGGAAGCGTGTCTGGCCGGTCTGGCAGTCTCTATCCTCTTCATGATCTTCTTCTATAAGAAGTTCGGTCTGATTGCGACCTCCGCGCTGATCGCAAACCTGGTGCTGATTATCGGCATCATGTCCCTGCTGCCGGGGGCGACGCTGACCATGCCGGGGATTGCGGGTATCGTTCTGACCCTTGCGGTGGCGGTCGACGCCAACGTACTGATTAACGAACGTATCAAAGAAGAGTTGAGCAACGGTCGCTCTGTCCAGCAGGCGATTGATGAAGGTTATAAAGGCGCGTTCAGCTCTATCTTCGATGCGAACGTAACAACACTGATTAAGGTTCTTATCCTGTATGCAGTGGGTACTGGCGCGATCAAAGGCTTTGCGATTACCACCGGTATCGGTGTCGCAACGTCAATGTTTACCGCTATTGTCGGCACCCGTGCCATCGTGAACCTGCTGTACGGCGGCAAGCGCGTCAAAAAGCTGTCTATCTGAGGAGTGCGTTGTGGCACAGGAATATACTGTTGAACAATTGAACCATGGCCGTAAAGTCTGGGACTTTATGCGCTGGGACTACTGGGCCTTCGGCATTTCAGGTTTACTGCTGATTTTGTCCATCGTCATTATGGGCGTGAAAGGCTTTAACTGGGGTCTCGATTTCACCGGTGGTACGGTCATCGAGATCTCCCTGGAAAAACCGGTCGATATGGACCAGATGCGCGAATCGCTGCAGAAAGCGGGCTTTGAAGAGCCGCTGCTGCAGAACTTCGGCAGCAGCCGCGACATTATGGTGCGTATGCCTCCGGTGCACGATGCCAACGGCAGCCAGGAGCTGGGCAGCAAGGTCGTACAGGTCATTAACGAGACCACCAGCCAGAGTGCGGCGGTCAAGCGTATTGAGTTCGTCGGCCCGAGCGTGGGTGCGGACCTGGCGCAAACCGGCGCCATGGCGCTGCTGGTGGCGCTGATCTCCATCCTGGTGTACGTCGGTTTCCGCTTCGAGTGGCGACTGGCGGCCGGTGTGGTTATCGCCCTGGCGCACGACGTGGTGATCACCATGGGCATACTGTCTCTGTTCCACATTGAGATTGACCTGACCATTGTGGCATCCCTGATGTCCGTAATCGGTTACTCACTGAACGACAGTATCGTGGTATCTGACCGTATCCGTGAAAACTTCCGTAAGATCCGTCGCGGCACGCCGTACGAAATCTTTAACGTGTCGTTGACCCAGACGCTGCATCGTACCTTGATCACCTCCGGTACTACCCTGATGGTGATCCTGATGCTGTTCCTCTTCGGTGGCCCGGTGCTGGAAGGCTTCTCGCTGACCATGCTGATCGGTGTCTCCATCGGTACGGCGTCGTCTATTTACGTGGCGTCCGCTCTGGCACTGAAACTTGGCATGAAGCGCGAGCACCTGCTCCAGCAGAAGGTCGAGAAAGAAGGGGCGGATCAGCCGTCCATTCTGCCGTAAGGCGACGTTTAGCGCGTTATCGGAATCCCGGTCTGTTGACCGGGATTTTTTTTATCTGCTCCTGACAAACACTCCTGACAGTATGCTGTCAGGAGCCCTGCCGTAGACTCCTTCTGAACCCAAACAACAGGCAGGAGGATGTATGAAAAGCGTAATTAACTGGTTTGAAATTCCGGTTTCGGATATGGATCGCGCCATCAAATTTTATGAGCCGGTGATGCAGCTCGCGCTGCGTCGCGAGAAAATGGACATTGCCGAGCTGGCGGTTTTCCCGCATGAGGATCCCGCCACCGGAGGAGCGCTGGCAAAATTTGACGGCGTTACGCCCTCTTTGCAGGGCGCTATTATTTACCTGCATACTGACAATCTGGCGGCCACGCTCGATCGCATTGCCTCTGCGGGCGGCGAGTGCGTGTTTGGCCCGCTGGAACTGCCGCATGGTATCGGCACTATCGCACTGTTTACCGACAGCGAGGGTAACCGCGTCGGCCTTCATCAACCTGCCTGAGAGCGAATGACGTTATGACCCGACGCGCTGACCGTTTGTTTCAGATTGTGCAGATCCTGCGGGGCAGGCGTCTGACAACGGCAGCGCATCTGGCGGACCGGCTTGGCGTGTCCGAGCGTACGGTCTACCGCGATATCCGCGACCTGTCGCTTTCCGGCGTGCCGGTGGAAGGCGAGGCGGGAAGCGGATATCGGCTGATGTCGGGTTTTGACCTGCCGCCGCTGATGCTGACAAATAAGGAATCCGAAGCGCTGATGGTCGCGATTCGCCTGCTCAAAACCTGGGGAGGTGAATCGCTGTCGCGCGAGCTGGAGTCGGCTCAGGAGAAGGTGCTGGCTATTCTGCCCGAGGAGAGCCGCAGAAAGGCGGAGCAGACGCGGATCTACGCCCCGGATTTTTGCATGCAAAGCCACTCCCGCAGCGATTTTGACATGATTCACCAGGCGATTTCCGCTCAGCGCGTATTGGCGCTGCATTATCGTGATGAAGCCGGGCTGCTCTCAAAACGTGAGGTGCAACCGCTGGGGTTATTCTTCTGGGGGGAGCGCTGGCTGCTGGCGGCATGGTGTGAACGGCGCGATGACTACCGCTGTTTCCGGCTCGACCGGTGTCTCAATGTTGTAATGACGGAGAGGCGGTTCAGTGAGAGTGCGGACAGGTCTTTGGCAGATTTTTTGCGCAAGGTGAAGCAGTAAAAAGCCGGGTGGCGAGGTAAAAGCAAAACGGCAACGATGTTGCCGTTTTTTGTGTTTGCGCCCTCTCTCATGGGAGAGGGAAGGGGTGAGGGCACCAGCCCGCACAATCCCGCACTGATTAGAAGTTGTAACCCACGACCAGGTAACCACCCCAGCCGGTAGAGCGGACGCTAAAGTCGCCGTTACCGAAGTTCAGGCTCGCGTCGTCGTTCCACTGGCCACCGTTGTGCCAGTAACGCGCAACAACAGAGTAGTGCCAGTGATCGTAGTTCAGCGCCAGGATGTGGCTGGAGGCGATGGAATCGTTGGTACGCGCTTTCTTGCCGTTCAGGTCACGGAAATCGTCGTCGCCCAGGTCTGAGCCCCAGTCAAAGTTAGTGAAGCCGATGTAGCTCAGATTACCGCCCCAAAGCTGGGTAATTGGCACGAAGTATTTCACTTTGAAACGGTAGCCGTCCCACTCGTTTTCATTCGCTGCGCCGTAGTTCTGCCACTGGTATTTTGCATACACGTTCAGGGACAGGCTCATTGGCAGGCCGGTGTCAATGTCAGTACCCAGACCCATATACCAGGTGCTCTGACGACCGGACTTATTGCGGCCCATGTCGTAGATGTAGTTGTTCGCGAAGTACCACTCTTTGAACGGACCAAACGCCAGGCTGGTACCGGTCAGTTTGTCGATGGAGAAGCGCGGTTCAATCTCCATGAACAGTGGGGAACCGTGGTTCCAGATACCTTTCGCATCGGTGTTACCACCGAAGAACACAGGCGCATCCATATAGCCGTAGAAATCAAACCAGTCTTTCTTGGCGAACGCTTCATATTCCAGGTAAGTATCGTTGCGGATCTGCGGTCCGAAACGGGTGTGGTAGCTGCCTACCACGTTAACGCTCTGGTGCCACCAGTCGGAGAGGTATTGTGGTTTCTCGTTTTCCGCTGCGTTAACAGTGAAAGAGGAGGACAGTGCCAGAACTGCACCGGCTGCGAGTAATGTTTTTTTCATAATCATGCCACTGATTGAAATTCCCTTCCGGGAGTGAAAAATGCGCGAATTGCGTTTCTAAATATTTCGTGTTTCTGCGGTGCCTATTATAGGAATCCCTGCTCACAAAAATATGTGTTGTTTCACATATCTCTCACACGCGTAATCGATTGCGTTCACGTTTGCGTACTTTAAACGGCCGGGATTGTAGCGGCAATCATTTCTGTTGCCAATCCATACGAAATGTAAATGTTAGCGGAGTGACATTTCACTCCGCTCAAAAGGAAGGGATTACTGCGCGGCAGGTTGGATGTCGTGAATGCGGATAAAGCCTAACTGCTCAGGCGTAAGTCCGCTTAGCTGAAGTGGAATATCCACATCGCTGGGCGCTAACACGCTGGCCGGAGCGGTGAACAGCTGGTTCTTCACGTTCACCTCCTGGTAGCTCTCCGTGGTGCCCTGGATCTGGCCCCACTCTACGGTGCCGCTGAAGGCGGGCAGCGGCTCGTTGGACTCACCGTGAATACGTAATGTTGCGCGCGTACCATCCGCATTCGCCGCCACATTCACCAGAGACATCTTCAGCGCGCCAATCTGGCTATTAAGCAGGGCAGGCGTATTCGCTCCAGGCAGCAGATATACCCCGCTGGTGGATTTGGCGTTCAGCGCGTTTTGCTGGGTGATCTTCACCGTTTCTTTGTTCAGTTTGTCCATCGCCGTGTTGAGCGTATTCACGCTTTGTTTCATCTGGCGGACTTCGGTTTGCTGTGCACAGGCACTAAGGGTGAAGAGGCTCCCCACCAGTAAAATTTTCAGGTAACGTCTTGTCATAGCGTTTATTCCTTGAAATGACGGATCCCCATAATGGTAGCCAGCAACGTACCGCCAGACATAGATCCTTTATCTCAAAAGCTCCTCCTTTGTTGTCAGGCCAGATCAGGGTAAAATGAAAATCAGTTAACCAGATAACAGGGATACCGTATGCATTGCCCATTCTGCTCCGCTGTGGATACCAAAGTCATCGACTCTCGCCTTGTGGGCGAAGGGTCTTCTGTGCGCCGTCGTCGGCAGTGTCTGGTGTGCAACGAGCGTTTCACGACCTTTGAGGTTGCAGAGCTGGTAATGCCGCGCGTGGTAAAAAGTAACGACGTGCGCGAGCCGTTTAACGAAGAGAAACTGCGCAGTGGAATGCTGAAGGCCCTCGAAAAACGGCCCGTCAGCGCGGATGATGTCGAAATGGCGTTAAACCACATTAAATCTTACCTGCGTGGCCTGGGCGAGCGTGAAGTGCCGAGCAAAATGATCGGCAACCTGGTGATGGAGCAGCTGAAAAAGCTCGATAAGGTCGCCTATATCCGCTTCGCCTCTGTCTACCGCAGTTTCGAAGATATCAAAGAGTTTGGCGAAGAGATCGCCCGCTTACAGGATTAAGCCCATGCAGGATGAGAAGTACATGGCGCGAGCCATGAAGCTGGCGCAGCGCGGTCGTTTTACCACCCATCCTAACCCCAACGTCGGGTGCGTTATCGTGAAAGATGGCGAGATCGTGGGGGAAGGGTTTCACTATCGCGCAGGCGAGCCGCATGCTGAAGTGCATGCCCTGCGTATGGCGGGGGAGAAAGCGCGAGGCGCGACGGCCTACGTGACGCTGGAGCCCTGCAGCCACCACGGGCGCACGCCGCCGTGCTGTGAAGCGCTGATTGCGGCAGGGGTTTCGCGCGTGGTCGCCGCTATGCAGGATCCTAACCCGCAGGTGGCGGGCCGCGGCCTGTATCGTCTGCAACAGGAAGGGATCGACGTCAGCCACGGCCTGATGATGCAAGATGCGGAAGCCATCAACAAAGGCTTTCTGAAGCGCATGCGCACCGGCTTCCCGTTTATTCAGCTTAAGCTGGGCGCCTCGCTGGACGGCCGTACGGCAATGGCGAACGGTGAAAGCCAGTGGATCACCTCGCCGCAGGCAAGGCGCGATGTGCAACGTCTGCGCGCGCAAAGCCATGCTATCCTCACCAGCAGTGAAACCGTTCTGGCTGACGATCCGGCCATGACCGTGCGCTGGGATGAGCTGAATGCCGATACCCAGGCGCTTTATCCGCAGGAGAACCTGCGCCAGCCGCTGCGTATTATTATTGATAGCCAGAACCGCGTGACCCCGGCGCACCGCATCGTGCAGCAGCCGGGTGAAACCTGGATTGCGCGCACCAAAGAAGATACGCGCGAATGGCCGGAAGGCGTGCGTAGCATTATGGTGCCGGAGCATAACGGACATCTGGATCTCGTGGTGCTGATGATGTTGCTCGGCAAGCAGCAGGTGAACAGTATCTGGGTCGAAGCCGGTCCGACGCTCGCCGGCGCGCTGCTCCAGGCGGGGCTGGTGGATGAACTGCTCGTCTACGTTGCGCCTAAACTGTTAGGTCACGACGCGCGCGGCCTGTTTGTGCTGCCTGGCCTTGAAAAACTGGCCGATGCACCGCAACTCACATTCAGCGAGATTCGTCCGGTGGGTCCGGATGTCTGCCTCCATTTAAAGACAGCGTAATTGCTCCCGAAATAGGGAAGCAGTGCGCAAAGTATTATGATAAAATCCGCCCCCCTGCGGGGCCAAATGAACCCGTAAAGGAAGAGTATGAACATTATTGAAGCTGCTGTAGCTACCCCGGACGCTCGCGTCGCCATCACCATTGCGCGTTTCAACAACTTCATCAACGATAGCCTGCTGGAAGGTGCGATTGACGCCCTGAAACGTATCGGCCAGGTTAAAGATGACAACATTACCGTTGTTTGGGTTCCAGGCGCTTATGAGCTGCCACTGGCGGCGGGCGCGCTGGCGAAAACCGGTAAATACGACGCGGTGATTGCGCTGGGTACCGTTATTCGTGGCGGCACTGCGCACTTCGAATACGTTGCGGGCGGTGCAAGCAACGGTCTGGCACACGTTGCGCAGGATGCTGAAATTCCTGTCGCGTTCGGCGTGCTGACCACCGAAAGTATTGAACAAGCCATCGAACGTGCTGGCACCAAAGCCGGTAACAAAGGTGCAGAAGCTGCACTGACCGCGCTTGAAATGATCAATGTATTGAAAGCCATTAAGGCCTGATTTTTTTGTAAGGGGAATTCCGTGAAACCTGCTGCTCGTCGCCGCGCCCGTGAATGTGCCGTCCAGGCACTTTACTCCTGGCAGTTGTCCCAGAACGACATCGCTGATGTTGAATACCAGTTCCTGTCAGAACAGGACGTGAAAGACGTTGACGTTCTGTACTTCCGTGAACTGCTGTCGGGAGTGGCGACTAATAGCGCGTATCTCGATGGCCTGATGAAGCCATACCTGTCCCGTCTGCTCGAAGAACTGGGTCAGGTAGAAAAAGCAGTGTTGCGTATCGCGCTGTTTGAGTTGTCTAAACGTGATGATGTGCCGTACAAAGTGGCCATCAACGAAGCGATCGAACTGGCGAAAACCTTCGGCGCCGAAGACAGCCACAAGTTCGTTAACGGCGTACTTGATAAAGCCGCACCTGCGATCCGTCCCCACAAAAAGTGATCCGCAAACCGGAGTTCTGCATTGCCTGACGGGCAGTGCGGCTCCGGTTTTTTCTTTTATTTGCTGAGGCATAACGTATGGCATGCGGCGAATTCTCCCTGATTGCCCGTTATTTCGACCGTGTCAGAACCTCTCGTCTTGATGTTGAAACCGGCATTGGCGATGACTGTGCACTTCTCAATATTCCTGAAAAGCAGACGCTGGCAATCAGCACCGACACCTTAGTGTGCGGACGTCATTTCTTACCTGATATCGATCCTGCCGATCTGGCGTATAAAGCGCTGGCGGTCAACGTCAGCGATCTGGCGGCAATGGGCGCTGACCCGGCCTGGCTGACGCTGGCCCTGACGCTGCCGGAGGTGGATGAAGCCTGGCTTGAAGCGTTCAGCGATGCGCTGTTTGAACAGCTGAACTACTACGATATGCAGCTGATTGGCGGCGATACGACTGCCGGGCCGCTGTCGATGACGCTGGCGATCCACGGCTATGTGCCGCTCGGTCGCGCGCTGAAGCGCTCGGGCGCTAAACCGGGCGACTGGATCTACGTGACCGGTACGCCGGGAGACAGCGCGGCAGGGCTGGCGATCCTTCAGGATCGCTTAAACGTGAAGGACGCTGACGATGCGGCGTATCTGGTGAAGCGCCACCTGCGCCCGACACCACGTATTCTGCACGGTCAGGCGCTGCGCGAGCGGGCCAGTTCGGCTATCGATCTCTCTGACGGTCTCATCTCGGACCTCGGACATATCCTGAAGGCCAGCGGGGTGGGCGCGCGCGTTGACCTGGATCTGTTCCCGCTGTCGGAGCAACTGCTTCGCCATGTGGAGCCTGAGCAGGCGCTGCGCTGGGCGCTCTCCGGGGGGGAAGACTACGAGCTGTGCTTCACGGTGCCAGAGCTGAACCGTGGAACGCTGGACGTGGCATTGGCCCATCTTGGCGCAAAGTTTACCTGCATCGGTCAGATCATGCCGGAGAGTGAAGGGCTGAAGTTTGTGAAAGACGGTGCGCCCGTTACGCTGGACTGGAAAGGGTACGATCACTTCGGGTAAGTTTGTGCACTCAGTATTGCCGGGTAAGCGTACGCCACCCGGCAAGTGTTTACTTAAACCCCACCACCGGATGCTGCTGATACGGCGTCTCCAGCTCGGCAACCTGCTCCGGCGTCAGCGATAAATCCACCGCGCTTAACAACTCGTCCAGCTGTTCTTCCCGCGATGTACCAATAATCGGTGCGGCGACACCCCGCTTGCCCAGCAGCCACGCCAGCGCCACCTGCGCGCGCGTTGCGCCGATATCGTCGGCGATCCCGGCTAAACGTTCGGCAATCAGCGCATCGCTGGCTTCGGTACCGGAATAAAGATTTTTACCCACTTCATCCGATACCAGCCGCGCCGTGGTTTCTCCCCACGGACGAGTTAAGCGTCCGCGCGCCAGCGGGCTCCACGGGATCACCGCCACGCCTTCCTGGTAGCAGAGCGGCAGCATCTCGCGTTCTTCTTCCCGGTAAATCAGGTTGTAGTGATCCTGCATGGTGACAAAGCGTGCCCAGCCGTGCTGCGCCTGGAGATCGAGCGCCTGAGCAAACTGAGATGCGTGCATTGACGACGCGCCGATATAGCGCGCTTTACCCGCTTTCACGACATCGTTCAGCGCTTCAAGGGTTTCTTCAATCGGCGTGTTGTAATCCCAGCGGTGAATTTGCAGCAGGTCGACGTAATCCATGTTCAGGCGTCTGAGGCTGTCATCAATGGAGCGCAGGATCTGCGCGCGAGAGAGGCCTTCAGCCAGATCGCCTGACGGGTAATACACCTTGGTGGCGACCACAATCTCATCCCGACGGGCAAAATCACGCAGAGCGCGGCCCACAATCTCTTCGCTGCTGCCGTCAGAGTAGCTGTTGGCGGTATCGAAGAAGTTGATGCCGCCGTCTATAGCGCGCTTGATGATAGGGCGGCTGCTCTCTTCCGGCAGCGTCCAGGCGTGATTTCCCCGGTCAGGCTCGCCAAAGGTCATGCAGCCCAGGCAAAGCCGGGACACCCTGAGGTCCGTTTTTCCTAATGTCGTGTATTGCATGGTTCCGCTCCTGCTGTTTAAACAATACGTTTAAGCATAGCAGGAGCAGAAAAGGGGAGGGATCAGGCCAGCCAGCTGCGGATTCTGGCTTCGATACCGGCGGCGTCCAGGCCGATATCGGCACGCGCCTCGTCCTGAGTGCCTTGCGGGATGAAGTGGTCCGGCAGGCCGAGGTTCAGCACCGGAACCAATTTACGGTTCGCCATCAGTACCTCGTTAACGCCGCTACCCGCGCCACCCATGATGGCGTTCTCTTCCAGCGTGACCAGCACGTCGTGGCTTTCCGCCATGCTCAGAATCAGAGATTCATCGAGCGGCTTCACAAAGCGCATATCCACCAGCGTCGCGTTCAGGGCTTCAGCGACTTTTGCCGCTTCCGGCATCAGCGTACCAAAGTTCAGGATCGCCACTTTTTCGCCGCGACGTTTCACCAGACCTTTACCGATGTCCAGTTTTTCCAGCGGCTGAAGTTCAACGCCCAGGGCATTGCCGCGCGGATAGCGTACCGCGCAGGGGCCGTCCTGATAGTGGTAGCCGGTATACAGCATCTGACGACACTCGTTTTCGTCGCTTGGCGTCATGATGACCATGTCCGGAATGCAGCGCAGGAAGGAGAGATCAAACGCCCCCTGGTGCGTCTGGCCGTCAGCCCCCACGATGCCCGCGCGATCGATAGCAAACAGCACCGGCAGCTTCTGAATGGCAACGTCATGGATCACCTGGTCGTAGGCGCGCTGCAGGAAGGTGGAGTAAATCGCCACCACCGGCTTGTAGCCGCCAATCGCCAGCCCTGCCGCAAAGGTGACCGCGTGCTGCTCGGCAATGGCGACGTCGAAATACTGGTCCGGGTATTTTTTGGAGAACTCGACCATGCCGGAGCCTTCACGCATGGCAGGCGTGACCGCCATCAGCTTGTTATCTTTTGCCGCCGTCTCGCACAGCCAGTCGCCAAAGATTTTTGAGTAGCTTGGCATTCCGCCGCTGCTTTTCGGCAGGCAGCCGCTGGTATGGTCGAACTTTGGCACCGCGTGGAAGGTGATCGGATCTTTCTCCGCCGGTTCGTAGCCACGCCCTTTTTTGGTCATGATGTGCAGGAACTGCGGGCCTTTCAGGTCGCGCATGTTTTTAAGCGTGGTCACCAGACCCAGCACATCGTGCCCGTCCACCGGGCCGATATAGTTAAAGCCCAGCTCTTCGAAAAGCGTGCCCGGCACGACCATGCCTTTGATGTGTTCTTCGGTACGCTTGAGCAGCTCTTTGATCGGCGGCACGCCGGAGAAAACTTTTTTCCCGCCTTCCCGCAGCGACGAGTAAAGCTTGCCGGAAAGCAGCTGCGCCAGATGGTTGTTCAGCGCGCCGACGTTCTCGGAGATCGACATTTCGTTATCGTTGAGGATAACCAGCATGTCCGGCTTGATATCGCCCGCGTGGTTCATGGCTTCAAAAGCCATCCCGGCGGTGATCGCACCGTCGCCAATCACGCAGACGGTGCGGCGCTGCTTGTTCTCTTTCTCGGCGGCAACGGCAATACCGATGCCCGCGGAAATGGAGGTAGAGGAGTGGCCGACGCTCAGCACGTCATACTCGCTCTCACCGCGCCACGGGAACGGGTGCAGGCCGCCCTTCTGACGAATGGTGCCAATTTTATCGCGACGTCCGGTCAGAATTTTGTGCGGATAGGCCTGGTGGCCAACATCCCAGATCAGCTGATCGAACGGCGTGTTATAGACGTAATGCAACGCCACGGTCAGCTCAACCGTGCCAAGCCCGGAGGCGAAGTGGCCGCTGGAGCGGCTAACGCTGTCGAGCAGGTAGCGACGCAGCTCGTCACACAGCTTCGGCAGACTCTCTTTCGGCAACAGACGTAACTCCTGGGTGGAGTCAACTAACGCCAGTGTCGGGTATTTGGCAATATCAAAACTCATCAAAGGCTCATCGAGATATATAGTTTATTTATCACGCTGGATTATATAGTCCGCTAGCGCTTCCAGTGCCGAGGTATCCAGCGATTGCGCGGCCAGCTCATTCAGCGACTGGCGGGCATCGTCAATCAGATCCCGGGCTTTACGTTGGGCTTGCTCAAGACCCAGCAGGGCGGGATAGGTACTTTTGCCAAGCTGCTGGTCCGCACCCTGACGTTTACCCAATGTTGCAGTATCGCCCACCACATCCAGAATGTCATCCTGAACCTGGAATGCCAGACCGATACTTTCTGCGTATCTGTCCAGAATCGGCAGGGCTTTGCGCCCTTGCTCACCCGCGCTCAGCGCGCCCAGGCGAACGGCGGAACGAATAAGCGCGCCCGTCTTATGGCGATGAATACGCTCCAGCTGTTCCAGATTAACCTGACGTCCTTCCGCTTCAAGATCCAGCGCCTGACCGCCGCACATGCCGGCCACGCCGCTGGCCATTGCCAGTTCGGAGATCATCGCCAGGCGGTCGCGGTCGGCCACTTCCGCCATCGGCGCATCGCTCAGAATCGAGAACGCCAGCGTCTGCAAGGCATCGCCCGCCAGAATGGCATTCGCCTCGCCAAACTTAATGTGGCAGGTTGGCTGACCCCGGCGCAGATCGTCGTCGTCCATCGCCGGGAGATCGTCGTGGATCAGCGAGTAGGCATGGATGCACTCCACGGCGGCAGCCGGGGCGTCCAGCGTATTATCGCTGATGCCAAACATATTGCCCGTGGCATACACCAGGAACGGGCGCAGGCGTTTTCCCCCTAAGAGTGCGCCATAGTGCATGGCTTCAACCAGTGGAGTGTTCTGAAAAGGCTGTGGCTCAATAAAACGGCGCAGGGCGTCGTTGGCGCGAACGACGCGCGCCTGAAGCGCGTTGGTAAAATCCATTTACTCGGCGTCCGGTGTGAATGGCGTGGTTTTAGCGTCTTCGCTGTCGGAAAGCAGGATCTGCACACGCTGCTCGGCCTGCTGGAGTTTTACCTGCCCCTGGCGCGCAAGCTGCACCCCGCGCTCAAATTCGTTGAGGGCGTCTTCCAGCGGTAAATCGCCGCTCTCGAGGCGGGTAACAATCTGCTCAAGCTCACTCAGCGCAGTTTCAAAACTGGCCGGTGCGTCGTTCTTCTTCGGCATAGTGAATTAACTCTTATATTCTTCGCCCCAACATGGTAACGGACTCGGGGCAATTATCAAATAACGCGAGTGGCGCGATGGTGGTATACTTGCGCGCCTGGATGCAGCCACGGGTGTGGGCTGCTGTATCATTTTCCACTACAAGCCTTTATAAGCTTGCCTAAGAAACATTGCCGCCATGAAGTTTATCATTAAATTGTTCCCTGAAATCACCATCAAAAGCCAATCTGTGCGTTTGCGCTTTATTAAAATTCTCACCGGGAACATTCGTAACGTATTAAAACACTACGACGAAACGCTCGCCGTAGTGCGTCACTGGGACCACGTTGAAGTCCGTGCGAAAGACGAAAGCAAACGCCTTGATATTCGCGACGCGCTGACCCGTATTCCAGGTATTCACCATATTCTGGAAGTGGAAGACGTTCCGTTCAGCGATATGCACGATATCTTCGAAAAGGCGCTGGTACAGTACCGCGACCAGATCGAAGGCAAAACCTTCTGCGTGCGCGTGAAGCGTCGCGGTAAGCACGAGTTTAGCTCGATTGAAGTTGAGCGCTACGTCGGCGGTGGTCTGAACCAGCACGTTGAGACGGCGCGCGTGCGCCTGACTAACCCGGACGTCACCGTTAACCTTGAGATCGAGAACGATCGTCTGCTGCTGGTTAAGGGCCGTTATGAAGGTATTGGCGGTTTCCCGATCGGCACGCAGGAAGATGTGCTGTCGCTGATCTCCGGCGGCTTCGACTCCGGCGTCTCCAGCTATATGCTGATGCGTCGCGGCTGCCGCGTGCACTACTGCTTCTTCAACCTGGGCGGCGCGGCGCATGAGATTGGCGTTCGTCAGGTGGCGCATTACCTGTGGAACCGCTTCGGCAGTTCCCACCGCGTGCGTTTTGTGGCGATCAACTTTGAGCCGGTAGTGGGCGAAATCCTTGAAAAAGTGGATGACGGCCAGATGGGCGTGATCCTCAAACGTATGATGGTGCGCGCGGCGTCCAAAGTCGCCGAGCGCTACGGCGTGCAGGCGCTGGTCACCGGCGAAGCGCTGGGCCAGGTCTCCAGCCAGACGCTGACCAACCTGCGTCTGATCGACAACGTATCAGATACGCTGATCCTGCGTCCGCTGATCTCCCACGATAAAGAGCACATCATCGACCTGGCGCGCGAAATCGGCACCGAAGACTTTGCCCGCACCATGCCGGAATACTGCGGTGTGATCTCTAAAAGCCCGACCGTCAAGGCTGTGAAGGCGAAGATCGAAGCGGAAGAAGAGAACTTCGATTTCAGCATCCTGGAAAGAGTAGTGGCAGAAGCGTCCAACATCGACATCCGCGAGATTGCCCAGCAGACCGAGCAGGAAGTGGTTGAAGTGGAAACCGTGAGCGGTTTCGGTGCGAACGATGCGATTCTGGATATCCGCTCCATCGACGAGCAGGATGACAAGCCGCTGAAGGTTGAAGGCGTAGAGGTGGTTTCTCTGCCGTTCTACAAGCTGAGCACTAAGTTTGGCGACCTCGATCAGAGCAAAACGTATCTGCTGTGGTGTGAGCGCGGGGTGATGAGCCGCCTGCAGGCGCTGTACCTGCGCGAGCAGGGATTCGCGAATGTGAAGGTGTATCGTCCGTAGCGTGCGGCCTGGTGCCCTCACATTAAAAACGGCAACCAAAGGTTGCCGTTTTGCTTTTACCTCGCGCCACCCGGCTTTTTTTATGCACTACTCTTCATAGTAATTATAAATCCCCGCCGGCATCACCAGCGACGACGCCACTTCGTAGGCCTTCTCCCGCCCGACCAGCAGATCAATAATCTTTAAGCCAAAATCAATCGCGGTGCCGGGCCCCTGGCTGGTCAGCAGGTTGACGCGCGGATCCCAGACGACGCGTTTATCCACCCAATGCTCTTCCGGGATCGTATCCTTAAGCCCCGGGAAGCCAGTCATATTGCCGATGGGGAAGATATCGTGCGGAATCAGAACTGTTCCAGCGGCGGCACAGATTGCCGCGACGATGCGGCCGGACAGATGAAACTGACGCACGGTTTCAACCAGCAGCGGGCTGTCGCGGAAACATTCCGCGCCTTTTAAGCCGCCGGGCAGGACGATGATGTCGTAATCGCCGTCAGCAACCTGGACAAGCGGTGCGTCTGCCAGGATTTTCACCCCTCGTGAACAGGTGATTGCCAGATTGCCGTCGCTGGCTACGCTGGCGGTTGTTACCTTAATGCCGCCACGTACCATTAAATCAATGGTGGTGACCGCTTCCATCTCTTCGCTACCAGGAGCGAGGCAAATCAGTGCCGACGCGCTCATATTCACTCTCCTTACGTTTAACCAGGTCATACAGACGGGCGTTTTCCGGCACGGCGATGCCGTGCGAGCGGGCGCGCTTTAGCAGATAGCCGGTAATGTAATCTATCTCCGTATGGCGTAATGCCCGAACGTCCTGCAGCATCGAGGAGATGTTCTCAGCCGTACTCTCAATAACCTGCTCGACATAACAGCGTAAATCCTCTGCTGAGGTGTGCAGGCCTTCTCGCTCAATGACCGACGCGACTTCTGCACACAGGGACGCCACCTCCTGCGGATGGTTTTTCAGTTCCCCGTTCGGGCAGTTCCACAGCGCCGTCAGAGGATTGATCACGCAGTTTACGGCCAGCTTGCGCCACAGCTGAGGGCGGATGTTGTTGTGCCAGGCGACGTCCGGCAAGACCTTTTGCAGAACATCGGCCAGATAGCTGTAGTCGCCATCCTGTGTTCTGGCCGGGCCGATGTGCGTCACGCCGCTGGCGACATGCACGATAATAGTCCCGTCGCGACGCGCAGCGTGGGTGGTGGTCGCCATTAGCAGAGGCTGCGGGACGCTTTTCAGCTCATCAAGGGTTCCCATACCGTTATGCAGCAGCAGTATGAGGGACGTGGGGGGGAGCTGCGCGGCCAGAGTCTTAACCGCATCTGAGACCTGCCACGCCTTGAGCGTCACCAGCAACAGGTCGCTTTGCGCCAGGAAATCAGGATCGTTCGCGGTGAGGGATTCGTTAAAAATGCTTCCGTCTTCACCAATCAGGTTGACACTGCAATAGGGCTGGGGCACGCGCAGCCAGCCCTGAACCTCATGTCCGTGCTTGCACAGCGCGGTCAGCCACAGCTGGCCGAGCGCTCCGCATCCGAGCACCGTAATTTTCATTGTTCCTCCTCACCTGCAACTGCGCCAGGTGTTACAGCTTAATTATACAGCTAAGCTTCTGTTGAGTTATGCCTCGTAGCGGGTATTATGCAACGCAACAAAAGTGAAGGGAGAAGAAAAGATGCCATCTTTCGATATTGTTTCCGAAGTTGATATCCAGGAAGTTCGCAACGGCGTTGAGAACGCAACCCGCGAAGTTGAGTCACGTTTCGATTTTCGCGGCGTTGAGGCGTCGTTTGAGCTGAACGACGCAAATAAGACCATTAAGGTGCTGAGCGAGTCTGATTTCCAGGTGAATCAGCTGCTCGACATTCTGCGCGCCAAGCTGTTAAAACGCGGCATCGAAGGAACGTCTCTGGACGTGCCGGACGAGTTTGTCCACAGCGGTAAGAACTGGTTTGTAGAAGCCAAACTGAAGCAGGGCATCGAGAGCGCGGTGCAGAAGAAGATCGTGAAGCTGATTAAAGACAGCAAGCTGAAGGTGCAGGCGCAGATCCAGGGCGAAGAAATTCGCGTGACCGGTAAATCTCGCGATGACCTCCAGTCCGTGATGGCGCTGGTGCGCGGCGGGGATTTGGGTCAACCTTTCCAGTTTAAAAACTTCCGCGATTAAGACAAAAAAGCCCGGTTCATCCGGGCTTTTTTTCACGCTTTGATCGCCTGCTCCACCTCGAAACGGTTCGTCACTTTGCTGTCAATTTTGACATAAGCACTGCGCTCTTCGGGAACAATCAGCACCTCTGTGACCCCTTCTTTTCCTTCCAGACGCTGCTTCAGCGCGTCGCTAATCTCCACGTCATCCGGGATTTCTACCCGCAGGCTGCTCACATAGCGTGGCTCTTTCATGGTGCTGGCAACCAGCAGCCAGACTGTCGCCAGCAGCGCGCCCGCGAGAAACACGGTTTGTGAATCAAACAGGCCGTCGACCCAGCCGCCAAGCGATCCGCCGATCGCCACGCCGAGGAACTGGCTGGTGGAGTAAATGCCCATTGCCGTGCCTTTGTAACCGGCGGGGGACTCTTTGCTGATCAGTGACGGCAGCAGCGCTTCCATCAGATTAAACGCCAGGAAGAACAACTGCACGCCTGCGATCAGCTCCCAGAAGTGCGGGCCGGCACCCCACAGCACGATCTCGGCAATCAGCAGTAACGCCACGCAGCCCACGAAGACGCGCTTCATTTTGCGCTTCACTTCGGCGTAGATGATGAACGGCACGACAGAGACAAACGAAATCAGCATCGTGACCAGATAAATTTTCCAGTGCTCGGCCGCCGGGAAACCTGCTGCGGCAAGCTGGCCGGGCAGGGCGACGAAGGTGGACATCAGCAGAATATGCAGGCACATAATGCCGAAGTTAAGCTTTAGCAGACGCGGCTCGGCGATGACTTTGCTAAAGCAGCCTTTAACCATCCCGGATTCACGGTTAAGGACATGATTTTTACTGTCTGGCACAACCCACAGGGTGAGTGCGATCCCGATGGTCGCCAGCACCGCAATCATCCAGAACAGGGCGTGCAGACCCAGTTTGTGCGTAATGATGGGACCGAGCACCATCGCAATCGCAAACGTTACGCCAAAGCTCACGCCGATGAACGCCATCGCTTTGGTGCGGTTTTGCTCGCGGGTTAAATCTGACAGCAGCGCCATCACCGCGGCGGCAATCGCACCGGAGCCCTGCAGGGCGCGGCCCAAAATAATGCCCCAGATGGAGTGGGAGAGGGCGGCAATAACGCTCCCGAGCACAAAGACCAGCAGCCCGCCGACAATCAGCGGCTTGCGGCCCACCCGATCAGAGAGCAGGCCAAAGGGGATCTGGAACACCGCCTGCGCCAGACCGTAGATACCGATCGCCAGACCAATCAGCGCTTCGCTGGAACCCTGTAACGCCATGCCGTACGTGGTCAGAACGGGCAGGACCATAAACATGCCAAGCATCCGCAGCGAGAAAACAGTCCCTAAACCCCAGGTCGCACGCAGCTCGCCCGGCGTCATTTTATAATCGTTCATTACCACCTCAGTTCAAAAGCAGGCCATAGTGTAGTGCGGGGAAGGGGCGGGGTAAATAAAGGCTTATTTAACAAATATTACATGCGCAATTAATAGATTTCGTGAATAAAAAAGGGTGCCGAAGCACCCTTTTCATCATCACATAAACTTACCAGACGTAAGTCAGCAGGTTTTGCGAGTCCGGCACCATGAAGTCTACGGACATCATCACGGACAGGGAGGTGATGGCGACAATCGAGAACACAAACAGCTTGCGTGCCCAGACTTTGTCATCTTCCACCTTGTAGCCGCGCAGGGCCATGCCGAGCCACCAGACGCTCACCGCGGCCGCTACCACCAGATATTTATATCCGGCGTAACCGCCCAGAGAAAGCATCAGCGTTGCCACGGCAAAAGCGATGATGTAGAGCGTGATGTGGTTCTTGGCAACTGAAATGCCCTTCACGACCGGCAGAACCGGAATGTTCGCCGCCTGATAATCCTTGAAGCGGAAAATCGCGATGGCATAGGAGTGCGGCATCTGCCACAGGCTAAAAATAGCCAGCAGGATGAGCGCACCGCTGTCGAACTCGTTCGTGACGGCGCAGTAGCCAATCACCGGCGGCGCAGCGCCGGAGAGAGAACCAATCAGCGTGCCGTAGACGGAGTGACGCTTCATATACAGGCTGTAGACGCCTACATACACCACGAACCCCATCACCCCCAGCCAGCAGGCCAGCGGGTTAGCACCAAACCACAGCAGCATAAAGCCAGCAATACCCAGCAAGGTGGCGTACACCAGCGAGACGGAAGGGGCAATCAGGCCTTTAACCAGCACCCGATTTTTGGTCCTTTCCATCTTCTTGTCGATATCCATGTCGATGTAGTTGTTAAATACACAACCGGACGCAACCACCAGTGACACACCGACCAGCGTGTAAATAAAGAGGGTGTAATCAATGCTGCCTTTAGAGGCCAGCAGGAACCCTCCGATTACGGAGATCAGGTTGCCAAAGATGATGCCTGGTTTCGTGACTTGCAGGTATTGCTTAAACATACTCGCCGCTCTTAGTGAACCATCATGTTGTAGTTGAGGTTCCACATAATCCAGATGGAACCGACTACCAGGATAGCGATGATAATCACGGTAAAGATAAAGGCAGTCATATTCCAGCCTTCATCGGACTTGGTGTTCATGTGCAGGAAGCAAACCAGATGCACCAGAATCTGAATCACCGCGGTCACCAGGATTGCTCCCAGGATAACCGGCTTGGACGCAGAACCGCTCATCACCATCCAGAACGGGATCACCGTCAGGATGATCGACAGGATGAAACCTGTCATGTAGGTTTTTACGCTGCCGTGGGAAGCGCCATGATCGTTAGAATGACTCATTACATCGCCCCCATCAGATAGACAACAGAGAACACGCAGATCCATACCACGTCCAGGAAGTGCCAGAACAGGCTCAGGCACATGATACGGGTACGGTTAGTGCTGGTCAGGCCGCGGCGGGAGATCTGGAACATCAGTACTGCCATCCAGATCAGACCCGAGGTCACGTGCAGACCGTGGGTACCCACCAGCGCGAAGAACGCGGACAGGAAGCCACTGCGATCCGGTCCGAAGCCTTCCATAATCAGGTGGTGGAATTCATAGATTTCCATCCCGATAAAGCCAGCACCAAACAGCCAGGTCAACGCCAGCCAGGAGACAACCTGGCTCTTGTTGTTTTTGTACATGGCGATAGCCGCCATGCCGTAGGTGATGGAGCTGAATAACAGCAGTGCGGTTTCAACCAGAACGAACGGCAGTTCAAAAATGTCCTTGCCGGTCGGGCCGCCCGCTGTGCCGTTCACCAGAACGGCATAGGTCGCGAACAGACAGCAGAACAGAATGCAGTCGCTCATCAGGTAGATCCAGAAACCGAAGACTTTGGTCGGTCCTGTATCATGGTGCGCATGTTCATGCGCGTGGGCAGTTGAGTGCGCCAGAGTATCAGTTGCCATTTTTCAGCCCCGCTTTAGAAATCTCGTCGAAATGCTGATTTTCCAGCTTTTCAACTTCACGGACTGGTACGTAGTAGTCCACGTCCTCGTCAAAGCTCTTCACAATCCAGCTGATTACGATGCCAGCGAAGCCAACAATCGCCATCCACCAGATGTGCCAGATCATTGCGAAACCAAATACCGTTGCGAAAGCGGCAATCACGATGCCCGCAGCGCTGTTTTTCGGCATATGGATCTCTTCGTAATGCTCAGGTTGCTTGTACGCTTCACCTTTTTCTTTCATTTCCCAGAATGCGTCACGCTCGTGAATGTGCGGCACTACGGCAAAGTTATAGAACGGTGGTGGAGAAGAGGTTGCCCACTCCAGCGTACGGCCACCCCATGGGTCACCGGTCAGGTCGCGGTTCAGGTTACGGTCGCGGATGGACACGTAGTACTGAATCAGCTGGCACAGAATACCGCAGGCAATCAGCGCTGCACCGCCCGCTGCAACCATCAGCATTGGGTGGAACTGCGGATCGATCTGCTGGCTCAGACGACGGGTCATACCCATGAAGCCCAGCACGTACAGCGGCATAAATGCCACGAAGAAGCCGATGATCCAGAACCAGAACGCGCGTTTACCCCAGGTTTCGTTCAGCGTGAAGCCAAACGCTTTAGGCCACCAGTAGGTCACACCTGCGAAGCAGCCGAAGACGACGCCGCCGATGATAACGTTATGGAAGTGCGCAATCAGGAACAGGCTGTTGTGCAGAACGAAGTCAGCACCTGGTACCGCCAGCAGTACGCCGGTCATCCCACCTACGGAGAAGGTCACGATGAAGCCGATGGTCCACAGCATTGCTGAGTGGAACACGATACGGCCCTGGTACATGGTGAACAGCCAGTTGAAGATCTTCACCCCGGTAGGGATGGCGATAATCATGGTGGTGATACCGAAGAAGGCGTTTACGTTCGCGCCCGCACCCATGGTAAAGAAGTGGTGCAGCCAAACGATGAACGACAGAACGGTAATACACACGGTTGCCCACACCAGAGAGGTGTAACCAAACAGACGCTTACGCGAGAAGGTTGCCGCGATTTCGGAGAACACACCGAAGACAGGCAGAACCAGAATGTACACTTCTGGGTGACCCCAGGCCCAAATCAGGTTGATGTACATCATCATGTTGCCACCCATATCATTCGTGAAGAAATGGGTGCCCAGGTAGCGGTCCAGGGTCAGCAGCGCGATGGTGACGGTCAGAATTGGGAACGACGCGATAATCAGTACGTTGGCGCACAGAGATGCCCAGGTAAATACTGGCATCTTGAACATCGTCATACCTGGTGCACGCATCTTCAGGATGGTCACGAAGAAGTTGATACCGGTCAGGGTAGTACCGACACCGGAGAGCTGAAGCGCCCAAATCCAGTAGTCAACGCCTACACCCGGACTGTACTCAATTCCCGAAAGCGGCGGGTAAGCCAGCCAGCCGGTCTGTGCGAATTCGCCCACGCCCAGTGACAGGTTAACCAGGATAACGCCGACAACCGTGAACCAGAAGCTCAGGTTGTTCAGGAACGGGAACGCTACGTCGCGCGCGCCAATCTGCAGCGGAACGACAACGTTCATCAGACCGATTACCAGCGGCATCGCCACGAAGAAGATCATGATAACGCCGTGGGCGGTAAAGATCTGATCGTAGTGGTGCGGTGGCAGGAAGCCGGCTTCGCCCGCAGACGCGAGTGCCTGCTGGCTACGCATCATGATTGCATCCGCAAAGCCACGAATTAACATGACGATACCGACGATGCAGTACATGATACCGAGTTTTTTGTGGTCAACCGAAGTCAGCCACTCATTCCACAGGTAGCTCCACTTACCGAAGTAAGTGATCAGGCCAACTAAGGCCGCGCCACCAATGATAATTGCAGCCACCGTAACCATGATAATCGGTTCATGGTAGGGCACTGCATCCAGTGTCAATTTTCCGAACATTTTCTTCCTCGGCCCCTTAGTGAGCGGTTTCCGCGTGGCTCATGTCCATGCCTTCCATACCTTCGTGCGCGCTGTGCTCGCCTTCTGGCTGGGTCATGTCCATGCTCTTGCCGTGATCCATAAATTTGCCAATAACGTCTTTGAACAAATCTGGTTTCACGTTAGAGAAGTACTCCACCTTGTTGTATTCGCTAGGTGCAGCCACTTTTTCGAACGCCGCCATGTCAGACATGGTGTTTGGAGACTGCTTCGCTTTTTCAACCCACTGGTCGAAAGCGGCACGGTCCGGCGTCGCAATAGCTTTGAACTTCATACCTGAGAAGCCCGGGCCGCTATAGCTGGCGGAGATACCATCGTAGGTGCCTGCTTCATTCGCGATCAGATGCAGGTTCGTCTGCATACCGGCCATCGCGTAAATCTGGCTACCCAGACGCGGGATGAAGAAGGAGTTCATTACGGAGTTGGAGGTCACTTTGAACTGAACCGGAGTGTTCGCCGGGAAGGCGATTTCATTCACGGTAGCAATGCCCTGCTCTGGATAGATGAAGAACCATTTCCAGTCCATGGAGACCACTTCAATGGTAATAGGTTTTTCATCGTGAACCAGCGGCTTGCTTGGCTCAAGTGCGTGAGTGGTTTTCCAGGTCAGCACGGCAAGGAACAGGATGATCAGGATAGGTACCGTCCAGACCACAGCTTCAACTTTGTTGGAGTGTGACCAGTTCGGGCTATACTTCGCATCTTTATTGCTCGCACGATACTTCCAGGCGAAACCAACAGCCATCAAAATGGCAGGAATAACCACAATCAACATCAGGCCAAAAGCCGTCAATATCAGTGAACGTTGTTCCAGTCCAATCTGTCCTTTGGGGTCTAGTAGTGCAGAATCACAGCCACTGAGTAATACAGTACCTGCGAATAATGACAACCATCCCAAACTTTTATTGTATTTCCTGAGTCTCATTTAACGACCTCAATTCCACGGGAGTCTGGTGGCGTTTAAAGTGTGCGGGCATTTTACGGGAAGGTTACATTACTGTAAACATCATTAGGCCTGTGTCAGGAAGGTGTTACCGGGTTCTGCCGCACGTGTCACAAGTGTTGCAGATTATGTCGGTTTTTATGACCGAAGCCGCATGATATGGGCTTTATAACGAAAGGACCCCCAAGCATACCCTAAAAGGGGCAATTGGTATAACCATTGTTAAAAATATACAAAAAATTAACAATTAATTATCAATAAAAAGACATCTAAAAAACGAAAAATCAAACTTTCCAATGCTGAATCGTTTAATGAAAAATAGCGTTTTGGAATTGGCTCCAATAATTTCCAAATCCTATCCCGCACAAAACAACAAATATTTTTTTAGCGGCTGTTGGCTATTTCACCGTTATAATTTCGGTTAGTGATTACAACGGGAAATAACCTTTCACTTTTTCTTCAGGTCATCTTCGTTTTACGCAATGCCATAAAATCTAGCAAACCGCCCGTCAGGATCCCGGCGATGGCCAGCAGGGCTCCTGCGTCCAGCAGAAGAGCTTCGAGGGGGAGCGCCAGAGACGTACTGGCGTTAACGATAAGTACCACAAGCCATAGCGCCAGCGCGCCGCAGCCCGCCATTAGCAGACGTAACGCAAATCGGTAGGCGCGGTGATATTCAGTACGCGGCATAAAGTGTTCGGTCCGCTGGGTATATTCCAGCGTCTGGCGACACACCAGCAATAATAAAATCCCCGGCACGGCAGCCGCGACCGAGAAGAGATAAAACGTTGGCCAGCCGTGGGCTTCTACAAACCAGCCGGCAATCGGACCTACGTACACGCGGCCAACGGCCGAGAGCGCCGAGAGCAGCGCAAACTGCGTAGCGGAAAACGATTTATTGCACAGGGTCATCAGCAGGGCGACAAACGCCGCCGTCCCCATGCCGCCACAGAGATTTTCAAAGAACACCGCCGCGGCCATGCTGAACATATGCTTGTCCGTCACCGACAGCAGCCAGTAGCCCGCGTTAGATGCGCCCTGCAGGATGCCGAAGATCAGCAGCGCGCGGAACAGCGTCAGGCGCTGCATCAATACCCCGCCGTAAAGCGCGCCGACGATGGTCGCAAACAGCCCCAGCGTTTTATTCACCACGCCCACTTCACCGGCATCAAAACCGACGCCGCGGATCAGGAAGGTGGTGGTCAGGCTCATGGCAAAGGCATCGCCCAGCTTATAAAGGACAATGAGCAGCAGGATCAGCCAGGCATTGTTGCGGCCAAAAAAGTCACGCAGCGGTTCGGCCACGGCCTGCTCCAGCGAGCGGGGAACCGGAATGACGTCGCTCGGTTCGGGTGCAAATAGCGTAGCGATAATGCAGGGGATGAGCAGGGCAGCCATCAGCCAGTACATACCCTGCCAGCCGAGATAACGGTCGGCCAGCCACAACGCCAGCCCGCCGGAGACCAGCATCCCGAGGCGATAGCCCAGCACGCTGATCGCCGCACCGGCACCGCGCTCTTCCGCAGGTAACACGTCCGTCTTCCAGGCGTCGAACACGATATCCTGAGAGGCGGAACAGAAGGCTATCACCACCGCAAGCGCGGCCATCCAGCGGAGCTGTGTGGTCGGCTCAAGAAAGCCCATCGCCGCAATCGCCAGCAGCAGCAGGACCTGTGTCATCACTAACCAGCCGCGACGACGCCCCAGAAACGGCGGCGTATAGCGATCCATCACCGGCGACCACAGGAACTTAAAGACATACGCCTGACCGACAAGCGAGAAGAAACCAATGGTTTTGAGATCGATGTTCTCAACCGTCATCCACGCCTGAAGCGTGCCGGAGGTGAGCGCGAGGGGTAAACCGGAGGCAAAGCCGAGGATCAGCAGAATTGCTGATTTCGGTTGCTGGAAAATGCGTAAGTAGTGACTGGACATGTTCTTATGAACTGACCCGGTGAAGCACCGGGCCAGTGAGCAGGATTAACGTGCGTTCTGCTTGATAAAGTCGTGAATGCTGGTGTCCTGCGCCATATCGGCGATGGTGTCCGTCAGCACGCTGTTAACGGCGTTAGCAATATTCTTGTTAGAGGCCTGGAACGCGCCTTCAACAGAGTAGCTGGCGCGGTAGTTTTTGGTCATCTTGTTGCCGTTCTTCGCGGTGGCAATGATGGCGATATCCGCTTTGGTCGCAATGTTGTAGCGCACGTTGCCCTGAGAGACGTCTGCGTACAGGTTGTTGACGATAATCTGCAGATCAACCGCGCCGCTTGGGCCAATCATGTAACCGCGAGCGGTCATTTGCTTCTCAAGCACTTCCTGCAGCAGGAAGCGCAGGTCGCGGGACGCGGTCAGCGTCACCTGCTGGTTGTCGCGGGTTACTTTTGCCAGCGCCTGGTCCTGACGCTGATCGGCACCGTTAATGCTCACGGTGACGCCCATCAGGCTTGGGTCCTGCTGAGGCAGGGTGATTTTTGGTGAGACATCAATAGTGGTAGGCGGAGTCGCACAGCCTGCCAGCATAAAAAGGGCTACCAACGGAAAGAAGAGTTTTTTAAACATTTTCAGGTTCTCAACGAATCGTAAGCATTAAAGAGAGAAAAATTGCCGCCATCATATCATCGACTACGGCCAGGGGAAGTGGTCAACGCATGTAAATTCATCGTCTTGTCTGAAAACTGACCAGCTCATCCTTTTTCTCCTCCCGCCAGAGACGACAGGTATGAGTCTCACAGTGAACTTCATGCATTTGAATGAGAAAATCAGACGAAAGCTAAATATTTGTTGTCAAGGTGTAATGGAAACGGTAAAAGCGGCTAACATTTAAAGGGATGGGTGACATCTTAGCGTTGTCGGAGGAGTAATTTCATGATGATACGTGAACAGATAGAAGAAAAATTAAGGGCAGCGTTCAACCCTGTGTTCCTCGAAGTCGTCGACGAAAGCTATCGTCATAACGTGCCGGCAGGTTCTGAAAGCCACTTTAAAGTGGTTCTGGTTAGCGATCGCTTCACGGGAGAACGTTTCCTGAACCGACATCGCCTGATCTACAGCACCTTGACGGAAGAACTCTCCACGACCGTGCATGCGCTGGCACTGCATACCTATACCATTAAGGAATGGGAAGGCTTGCAGGATACGGTTTTTGCGTCGCCGCCTTGTCGCGGTGCAGGCACCATCGCCTGATAAATCGGATTTGCAACGGCTGGAGCTTTTCCAGTATGTTGCTTACAGATTTCCTCAAAACGGCCTCCGGGCCGTTTTGTTTTGTCTGAGTTTTGAGCGGATGGTGCGATTTTAAGGCTAAAAATAGCCTTAAAGTGTGAAAAAAGCCGCAGCAACATGCTCCAACCGTTCTCGACTCACCTAAGTGATGCCGCTATAATGCCGCGTCTTATTGAATGTCTTCGGGATGATTCTGGCGACAGGGAATGTGAATCTGCACTAAGAGAGCATCCCGGTATAACAGACAGATTCAGAGTTGACCGAGCACTGTGATTTTTTTGAGGTAACAAGATGCAAGTTTCAGTTGAAACCACTCAAGGCCTTGGCCGCCGTGTAACGATTACTATCGCTGCTGACAGCATCGAAACTGCTGTGAAAAGCGAGCTGGTCAACGTAGCAAAAAAAGTACGTATTGACGGCTTCCGTAAGGGCAAAGTACCAATGAATGTTGTTGCTCAGCGTTATGGCGCTTCCGTGCGTCAGGATGTGCTGGGTGAACTGATGAGCCGCAACTTTATCGACGCGATCATCAAAGAAAAAATCAATCCAGCCGGCGCGCCAAACTACGTGCCAGGCGAATACAAACTGGGCGAAGACTTCACCTACTCCGTAGAGTTCGAAGTGTACCCGGAAGTTGAGCTGAAAGGCCTGGAATCTATCGAAGTTGAAAAACCGATCGTTTCCGTGACTGACGAAGACGTTGACGGCATGCTGGACACCCTGCGTAAGCAGCAGGCGAACTGGAAAGAGAAAGAAGGCGCTGTTGACGCGGAAGACCGCGTAACCATCGACTTCACCGGTTCTGTAGACGGCGAAGAGTTCGAAGGCGGCAAAGCGTCTGACTTCGTACTGGCAATGGGCCAGGGTCGTATGATCCCAGGCTTCGAAGACGGCATCAAAGGCCACAAAGCGGGCGAAGAGTTCACCATCGACGTGACCTTCCCTGAAGAGTACCACGCTGAAAACCTGAAAGGTAAAGCAGCGAAGTTCGTCATCAACCTGAAGAAAGTTGAAGAGCGCGAACTGCCAGAACTGACTGAAGAGTTCATCAAGCGTTTCGGCGTGGAAGATGGTTCTGTTGCTGGCCTGCGTACCGAAGTGCGTAAGAACATGGAGCGCGAGCTGAACGGTGCTGTGCGTAACCGCGTGAAATCTCAGGCGATTGAAGGTCTGGTAAAAGCGAACGAAATCGACGTTCCTGCTGCCCTGATCGACAGCGAAATCGACGTGCTGCGCCGTCAGGCTGCACAGCGCTTCGGTGGCAACCAGCAGCAAGCGATGGAACTGCCGCGCGAGCTGTTCGAAGAGCAAGCGAAACGCCGCGTTGTTGTTGGCCTGTTGCTGGGCGAAGTGATTCGTACCCACGAGCTGAAAGCTGACGAAGAGCGTGTGAAGGGCCTGATCGAAGAGATGGCGTCTGCATACGAAGATCCATCAGAAGTGATCGAGTTCTACGGTAAGAACAAAGAGCTGATGGACAACATGCGCAACGTCGCACTGGAAGAGCAGGCTGTTGAAGCGGTACTGGCGAAAGCGAAAGTGACCGAAAAAGCGACCTCTTTCAACGAACTGATGAACCAGCAGGCGTAATTTCGCTCTAACGGTTTAAAGTTTGAACAAAAAACCCGTTGCCTTCCGGCGACGGGTTTTTTTTATCGCTGCATGGGTTCTGGAAGGGTGCTAAAACGCCCTTTCAGTGTTAGCGTTACAACAAAAGGTTGTTATGCTTGAAATAGGGCGTGGCGAACCCCATAAGTATGTAATCACGATGATTGAGACTGGCTGATAATCCGTCCATAAGGTTACAATCAGTACAGCAGGTGTTTTCAATTTTGAACCAGGAGACGGAAATGTCATACAGTGGCGAACGAGATAACTTTGCACCCCATATGGCGCTGGTGCCAATGGTTATTGAACAGACCTCACGCGGTGAGCGTTCTTTCGATATCTATTCCCGTCTGCTCAAGGAACGCGTTATCTTTCTGACCGGCCAGGTAGAAGACCATATGGCTAACCTGATCGTGGCGCAGATGCTGTTCCTGGAAGCGGAAAACCCGGAAAAAGACATTTACCTGTACATCAACTCGCCTGGCGGTGTGATTACGGCGGGCATGTCCATTTATGACACCATGCAGTTCATCAAGCCAGATGTCAGCACTATCTGTATGGGGCAGGCTGCATCCATGGGGGCCTTCCTGTTAACCGCAGGGGCGAAAGGTAAGCGTTTCTGCCTGCCTAACTCCCGCGTGATGATTCACCAGCCGCTGGGGGGTTACCAGGGGCAGGCGACGGATATCGAAATCCACGCCCGCGAAATTCTGAAAGTAAAAGCGCGCATGAATGAACTTATGGCGCAGCATACGGGTCAACCTCTCGAGCAGATCGAGCGCGATACCGAGCGCGATCGCTTCCTCTCTGCTCCAGAGGCAGTTGAGTACGGCTTAGTCGACTCCGTATTGACCCATCGTAATTGATGCCCGCGACGCGAGTGTGCCGCTATACTAAGGTAGGGCGGCACGCTGCTTAAAGCACACGCGTCTTAGAATGGCATTTGCGTCGTCATGTGCGGCACAAAGAACTTAAAAAGAGGTTTGGACTCATGACAGATAAACGCAAAGATGGTTCGGGCAAACTGCTGTACTGCTCTTTTTGCGGCAAAAGCCAGCATGAAGTGCGTAAACTGATTGCCGGGCCGTCCGTGTATATCTGCGACGAATGCGTCGATTTATGTAACGACATCATTCGCGAAGAGATTAAAGAAGTTGCGCCGCACCGTGAGCGTAGCGCATTGCCAACGCCGCATGAGATTCGTCATCACCTTGACGACTATGTCATCGGTCAGGAGCAGGCTAAGAAAGTGCTGGCGGTGGCGGTATACAACCACTACAAACGTCTGCGTAACGGCGACACCAGCAATGGCGTAGAACTGGGCAAAAGTAACATTCTGCTGATCGGGCCAACCGGCTCCGGTAAAACGCTGCTGGCGGAAACCCTGGCGCGCCTGCTGGATGTTCCGTTTACCATGGCGGATGCCACCACCCTGACCGAAGCCGGTTATGTGGGTGAAGACGTTGAGAACATCATTCAGAAGCTGCTGCAGAAGTGCGATTACGACGTTCAGAAAGCACAGCGCGGGATTGTTTATATTGATGAGATCGACAAGATCTCCCGTAAATCAGACAACCCGTCCATCACCCGTGACGTGTCGGGTGAAGGCGTGCAGCAGGCCCTGCTGAAGCTGATCGAAGGTACGGTTGCGGCCGTTCCGCCGCAGGGTGGACGCAAACATCCGCAGCAGGAGTTCCTGCAGGTCGATACCTCCAAGATCCTGTTTATTTGCGGCGGCGCGTTTGCTGGTCTGGATAAAGTCATTTCCCACCGTGTTGAAACCGGCTCCGGCATCGGTTTTGGCGCAACGGTGAAGGCGAAGTCCGAGAAAGCCAACGAAGGTGAACTGCTTTCGCAGGTTGAGCCCGAAGATCTGATCAAATTTGGTCTGATCCCTGAATTCATTGGCCGTCTGCCGGTTGTGGCAACGCTGAATGAGCTGAGCGAAGACGCGCTGATTCAGATCCTGAAAGAGCCGAAAAATGCGCTGACCAAGCAGTATCAGGCGCTGTTCAATCTGGAAGGCGTTGAGCTGGAATTCCGTGACGAAGCGCTGGATGCGATTGCCAAGAAAGCGATGGCGCGTAAAACCGGTGCGCGTGGTTTGCGCTCTATCGTTGAAGCGGCATTGCTCGACACCATGTACGATCTGCCGTCGATGGAAGACGTCGAAAAAGTGGTTATCGACGAGTCCGTGATCGGCGGCCAATCCAAGCCGCTGCTGATTTACGGTAAACCGGAAGCCCAGCAGGCATCTGGCGAATAATTCACCAAATCATACAAGCAGTTAATCAAAAAGGGGGGATTTTATCTCCCCTTTACTTTTTCCGTATTCATAGCGTTGAATGTGTGGGAAACATCCCCATATACTGGATACATGTTAATGGTTATGTGAAGCACTGTGACATGACCAGCTTACCTGGCGGACACTAAACTAAGAGAGAGCTCTATGAATCCTGAGCGTTCTGAACGCATTGAAATCCCCGTATTGCCGTTGCGCGATGTGGTGGTTTATCCGCACATGGTCATACCCTTATTTGTAGGGCGGGAAAAATCTATCCGTTGCCTCGAAGCCGCCATGGATCATGATAAAAAAATCATGCTGGTGGCCCAGAAAGAAGCATCAACGGATGAGCCGGGTGTAAACGATCTTTTCACCGTCGGGACCGTGGCCTCTATTTTACAAATGCTGAAGCTGCCGGACGGCACCGTGAAGGTGCTGGTCGAAGGCTTACAGCGTGCGCGTATTACCACGCTGTCAGACGATGGCGAACACTTCTCTGCCAAGGCAGAGTACCTTGATTCGCCTGAACTTGATGAGCGCGAGCAGGAAGTGCTGGTACGTACCGCGATTAGCCAGTTCGAAGGCTATATCAAGCTGAACAAGAAAATCCCACCAGAAGTGCTGACGTCGCTGAACAGCATCGACGATCCTGCGCGTCTGGCGGACACCATCGCTGCACACATGCCGCTGAAGCTGGCTGACAAACAGTCCGTGCTGGAGATGTCCGACGTTAACGAACGTCTGGAATATCTGATGGCGATGATGGAGTCTGAAATCGATCTGCTGCAGGTTGAGAAGCGCATTCGTAACCGCGTGAAAAAGCAGATGGAAAAATCTCAGCGTGAGTACTATCTGAATGAGCAAATGAAGGCCATTCAGAAAGAGCTGGGCGAGATGGACGACGCACCGGACGAAAACGAAGCGCTGAAGCGTAAGATCGACGCGGCGAAGATGCCGAAAGAGGCGAAAGAGAAAGCCGAAGCAGAACTGCAGAAGCTGAAAATGATGTCTCCGATGTCGGCTGAAGCAACCGTCGTGCGCGGTTACATTGAGTGGATGGTGCAGGTTCCGTGGAACGCCCGCAGCAAGGTCAAGAAAGACCTGCGTCAGGCCCAGGAGATCCTCGATACTGACCACTACGGCCTGGAACGCGTGAAAGACCGCATCCTTGAGTACCTCGCGGTACAGAGCCGTGTAAACAAAATTAAAGGCCCAATTCTGTGCCTGGTAGGACCGCCGGGGGTGGGTAAAACCTCTCTGGGCCAGTCCATCGCCAAAGCGACCGGACGTAAGTACATCCGTATGGCGCTGGGCGGCGTGCGTGATGAAGCGGAAATCCGCGGTCACCGCCGTACCTACATCGGTTCTATGCCGGGTAAACTGATCCAGAAAATGGCGAAAGTGGGGGTTAAAAACCCGCTGTTCCTGCTTGATGAGATCGACAAAATGTCGTCGGACATGCGCGGCGACCCGGCGTCTGCTCTGCTGGAAGTGCTTGATCCAGAACAGAACGTGGCGTTCAGCGATCACTATCTGGAAGTGGACTACGACCTCAGCGATGTAATGTTCGTGGCAACGTCCAACTCCATGAACATACCGGCACCGCTGCTGGACCGTATGGAAGTGATCCGCCTCTCCGGTTATACCGAAGACGAAAAGCTGAACATTGCTAAACAGCACCTGCTGCCGAAGCAGATTGAGCGTAACGCGCTGAAAGCCAACGAGCTGACCGTCGAGGACAGCGCGATTATCGGCATCATTCGCTACTACACCCGTGAAGCGGGCGTGCGTAGCCTTGAGCGCGAAATATCTAAGCTGTGCCGTAAGGCGGTAAAACAGCTGCTGCTGGATAAGAGCCTGAAGCACATCGTGATTAACGGTGACAATCTGCATGCCTACCTCGGCGTTCAGCGCTTCGACTATGGCCGCGCGGATAACGAAAACCGCGTGGGTCAGGTGACCGGTCTGGCATGGACGGAAGTGGGCGGCGATCTGCTGACCATCGAAACCGCCTGTGTGCCGGGCAAAGGCAAGCTGACCTACACCGGCTCGCTGGGTGAAGTGATGCAGGAGTCCATCCAGGCTGCGCTGACCGTGGTGCGCGCGCGCGCAGAAAAACTGGGTATCAACCCGGATTTCTACGAAAAACGCGACATTCACGTTCACGTTCCTGAAGGGGCGACGCCGAAAGATGGCCCAAGCGCGGGTATTGCCATGTGTACCGCTCTGGTTTCCTGTCTGACGGGCAACCCGGTACGTGCCGATGTGGCAATGACCGGTGAAATTACCCTGCGCGGTCAGGTCCTGCCAATCGGCGGGTTAAAAGAAAAACTGCTGGCGGCACACCGCGGTGGGATCAAAACCGTATTGATCCCTTACGAAAACAAACGCGATCTGGAAGAGATTCCGGACAACGTGATTGCCGATCTGCAGATCCATCCTGTTAAGCGAATTGAGGAAGTTCTCAGTCTCGCACTGCAGAATGAACCCTCCGGAATGCAGGTTGTAACCGCAAAATAGTGACCTCGCGCAAAGAGCGTCAATAAAAACAAGGCTGGTAAGTCATTTCGCACTTGCCAGCCTTTTTTTGTATAGCTAATTTAGATTGCTGATCAGGTCAGCCATCAACAACGGGTGTTGTAAGGTCATGGCAGGCCTGATATAACTGCTGCGCGGTCGCGTTGTGAAGGACTCAGGCGCGATATAAATTATAAAGAGAGGAAGAGAACAGTGAATAAATCTCAACTGATTGACAAAATTGCTGCTGGTGCTGATATTTCTAAAGCTGCAGCTGGACGTGCGTTAGATGCATTAATTGCTTCTGTTACTGAATCTCTGCAGGCTGGGGACGACGTTGCACTGGTAGGCTTCGGTACTTTTGCTGTTAAAGAGCGTGCTGCCCGTACTGGCCGCAACCCTCAGACCGGTAAAGAGATCACCATTGCTGCTGCTAAAGTGCCGGGTTTCCGTGCAGGTAAAGCGCTGAAAGACGCAGTAAACTGATTGCTTTCCCGTTTCAGGGAAGCCGGATAGTACAAGGGCGCATCGTTTGATGTGCCTTTTTTGTTTGTCCAGACCTGATTTGTGCGAGTTTATGCGAGTTGTGGGCTGACAATCGCCCCGTTTTCTTGTCACAATACGCCTTCACGCGCGACGGGCAGGATTTTCCGTCAGCGTCAGGTAACCAGTCACCTACAGCGGAGTGTTGTTACACCATGATGGACAGCTTACGCACGGCTGCTAACAGTCTCGTGCTCAAGATTATTTTCGGTATCATTATCGTGTCGTTCATATTGACCGGCGTGAGCAGTTACCTTATTGGCGGTGGCGCGAACTATGCCGCAAAAGTGAATGGCCAGGAAATCAGCCGTGGTCAGTTCGAGAATGCTTTTGCCGGTGAGCGTAACCGTATGCAGCAACAGCTGGGCGACCAATTCTCTGAACTGGCGGCGAATGAAGGGTACATGAAAACCCTGCGCCAACAGACACTGAACCGTCTTATCGACGAAGCGCTGCTGGATCAGTATGCCAAAAAGCTGGGCCTTGGCATCAGCGACGAACAGGTCAAAAAAGCGATCTTCGCCACTCAGGCATTCCAGTCTAACGGTAAATTCGACAACGCGCGTTACAACAGTATCGTTAACCAGATGGGCATGACGGCGGATCAGTACGCGCAGGCGCTGCGTAACCAGCTGACAACCCAGCAGCTCATTAACGCTGTCGTGGGTACCGATTTCATGCTTAAAGGTGAAACCGACGAACTGGCCGCGCTGGTGGCCCAGCAGCGCGTGGTCCGTGAAGCGACCATTGATGTGAACGCCCTGGCGGCGAAACAGCAGGTGAGCGACGCAGACGTTAATGCTTACTACGAGCAGAATAAAAACGCCTTTGTTTCTCCGGAGCAGTTCCGCGTCAGCTACATCAAGCTGGATGCAGCTGCGCTGCAGGAAAGCGCGTCTGATGCCGAGATCCAGTCTTACTACGACCAGCATCAGGATCAGTTCACTCAGCCGCAGCGTAACCGCTACAGCGTGATTCAGACCAAAACTGAAGCAGATGCTAAGGCGGTACTGGATGAGCTGAACAAAGGCGCTGATTTCGCCACCCTTGCGAAAGCGAAATCCACCGACATTATCTCTGCGAAAAACGGCGGTGATATGGGCTGGCTGGAAGACGCAACCACGCCCGACGAGCTGAAAAATGCCGGCCTGAAAGAGAAAGGCCAGCTGTCTGGTGTGATTAAATCATCCGTTGGTTTCCTGGTCGTGCGTCTGGACGACATCACCCCGGCGAAAACCAAGCCGCTGGCTGAAGTTCGTGATGATATTGCCGCGAAAGTGAAACAGGAAAAAGCCCTGGATGCCTACTACGCGCTGCAGCAGAAGGTGAGCGATGCTGCCAGCAACGACAACGAATCTCTGGCAGGTGCAGAGCAGGCGGCGGGTGTGAAAGCGGTTGAGACCGGCTGGTTTGGTCGCGACAACCTGCCGGAAGAGCTGAACTTCAAACCGGTTTCTGATGCCATCTTTAACGGTGGTCTGGTGGGCGAGAACGGCACGCCGGGCAGCAACTCTGACATCATTACCGTTGACGGCGATCGCGCCTTTGTTCTGCGCGTCAGCGAGCACAAGCCAGAAGCGGTCAAACCGCTGGCGGAAGTGAAGGATCAGGTCGTCGCTCAGGTTAAGCACAACAAAGCAGAACAGCAGGCTAAACTGGACGCTGAGAAGATTCTGGCCGATCTGAAAGCGGGTAAACAGGACGCGCTGAAAGCGGCAGGTCTGAGCTTCGGTGAGGCGAAAACGCTGAGCCGTACCGGTCAGGACCCAATCAGTCAGGCCGCGTTTAGCCTGACGCTGCCGGCAAAAGACAAGCCAAGCTTCGGTACCACCACCGATATGCAGGGTAACGTTGTTCTGCTGGCGCTGGACGACGTGAAAGCCGGCACTCTGCCAGAAGCGCAGAAGAAGGCGATGGTTCAGGGCATTACTCAGAACAATGCTCAGATTGCTTTCGAAGCCATGATGAGCAACCTGCGTAAAGACGCCAAAATCAAGCTGGGCGATGTCATGACTCAGCAGCAGTAATTACGTGTCTGCTCGCAGATTTTCGTAACGCTCTGCAAAAACTAAAGGCCGCTTTCGCGGCCTTTTCCATTTCTGCAATCTGCTGTTTGTGCCTGTTTTCACAGGCGGCTATCGTTGCGTGGCTGTCAACAAACAAGGAGATAACAGCATGAAATGTGGAATCAAAGCACTGTTAATTACGCTGGCTATTGCCACCACCGGGATGAGCGCGGGCGCGCAGGCGGCGACGCCCGCCGCCAAACCACAGGCTACGCAGAGCAAGTCAGACGCGGCCGCGCCGGTACAAGGGCAGACCAAAGCGGCTGACGCCGGTAAAAATGCGGATGATGACGGTACGCGGGTCAGCATTAACTCGGCCTCGGCAGAGGATCTCGCCCGCGCAATGAATGGCGTGGGCCTGAAAAAAGCGCAGGCTATCGTCAGCTATCGTGAAGAGTACGGCCCATTCAAAACGGTCGACGATCTCAAACAGGTTCCGGGCATGGGCAGCGCGCTGGTTGAGCGCAACCTCTCACACCTGACACTGTAATAACGCAATTTCTTGCACTGCGGCAAAAGTTTGCCAGGATAAAGAGGTCATACCAGTTATGACCTCTGATCCTAAAACAATGAAAGGCTATTGCGCTATGCAGACAAAAATCAAAGTACGCGGTTTCCATCTTGATGTTTATCAGCACGTCAATAACGCTCGCTATCTCGAGTTTCTTGAAGAAGCGCGCTGGGACGGGCTGGAAAACAGCGAAAGCTTTCAGTGGCTGACCGCGCACAACATTGCGTTCGTGGTCGTCAATATCAACATCAACTATCGCCGTCCGGCCGTGCTGGGCGATGTGCTCACCGTGACCAGCCAGGTACAACAGCTAAACGGCAAGAGCGGCGTGTTAAGCCAGGTGGTGACGCTCGATCCAGAAGGGCAGGTGGTGGCTGATGCACTGATCACCTTTGTCTGTATCGATCTGAAAACTCAGAAAGCGCTGCCGCTGGAAGGGGAGCTGCGGGAAAAGCTGGAGTTGATGATCGCGTAGGATTTTGTCTTTTATAAAAGACAAAAGGATTTTTCAGGGATAGAATAATGGACAGGGACTACGTTGTTGAACGTTACCGGACCCGTGACGGGAAAGTGCCGTTTGAGGAGTGGGTAGCCAGAATGAATCGAAGGGATCCGGATACGGTTTTCCGGATCCTTATGCGGATCAACCGCGCAATAAAACGTAATTTTGGCGATTACAGATACCTCAGGGAAGGTGTTTGGGAGATGCGAGTCGACAGTGGCCCCGGCTACAGAATCTATTTTGCAGTAAAGAATCGGCAGGTTTTATTGTTACTTATCGGTGGTGACAAAAAGAGCCAAAAAGCGGATATCAAACTGGCAATAGATTACTGGAAAGATCATCAAATTAAAGGACAATCGAATGAGCGCCACTGAACGAAAATATTCGAGTTCTGTTAGCCATCATGATGCTGTTGTGAAAATGCTACGAGAGAATCCTTCCTACGCTCAGCGTTATTTGCAAACAGCCCTGGAAGAAATCTATGAAGACCAGGGGATCCCTGCCTATCTCATTGCACTCCGCCAGGTTATCGAAGCACGCGGTGGCATCGGAGAAATTTCTGCTAAATCAGGCCTCTCTCGTCAGCAGCTATACCGAACCTTATCAGACAACGGCAACCCAACGCTGACAACGCTGATGAAAGTCACCCGTGCTGCCGGTGTGAAACTGTTCGACAGCACGGTTAAGTAGCCCTATTTAAGCCCGGTCTTTTTCTGCATCGCGGCCATCACGCCGGCTTTATCGGCAAGATAGTGGTTAAGCCCGTTAGCGCGCAGATTACAGGCGGCGCACTGGCCGCAACCGTCGCCTTTGATGCCGTTATAGCAGGTGAGGGTTTCGCTGCGAACCAAATCCAGCTTGCCCCAGTAGTCGGCCAGCGCCCATGTTTCGGCTTTATCTAGCCACATGAGCGGGGTTTCAAAGCGCGTCTCTTTCGCCATCCCCAGACTGACGGCGTGGTTGAGCGCTTTGACAAACTCATCGCGGCAGTCCGGGTATCCTGAGAAGTCGGTCTCGCATACGCCCGTAATTACCGCTTCGGCTTTTACCTGATAGGCATAAATCGCCGTCAGGGTCAGGAACAGAATATTACGCCCCGGCACAAACGTGTTCGGAATGCCGCTGGCATCGGGTTCGTAGTCCGGTACAGGAATACTGTCCCGGGTGAGGCTGCTGACGGCCAGTTCATTTAACAGCGTAACGTCCAGCACCTTGTGCGCGCGTGCCCCTAGTTTGAGAGCCAGTTCACGGGCAACGTCGATTTCAGCGCGGTGACGCTGGCCATAATCGAAAGTCACACAGTGAACTTCATCATACTGATGAAGGGCCTGAACCAGGCAGGTTGTAGAGTCTTGTCCTCCGCTGAACACGACGACGGCACGTTTCATAAATCATCTCGACTGTTACGGTAAAAACGTTATGTTACCGTCTGGCTACGGCGGCGACCAGCTTCTTCACGATTTGGGGGCGGGTAGCCAGGCTTCGGTAAAATCAAACCAGCCGCGGGTGTTGAGGCGTATGCCGTTGACTCCCGGCGGGGCGCTGATTTGATATTGATAGTTAAAAAGTGGCGTCAGCACCGCATTCTCCATCAGGCGGTTGAAAATGGCTTGCAGGCCGGCGTGTCGGTCCCGAGCTTCGGCCTGAGACTGCACCGCATCCAGCGTGGCTTGCAGATGGGCGTAGGCCGGTGCGCTTAACACGTGCGGCCACAGGGCATCGCAGCGCAGCCACTGCTCAAGCGTATACGCTGGCGCTTCGCCAATCAGCCTGTCCCCCATCATGATGTCTGCATCGGCAAGCTGCTGGCATCCGTCCCACGTCTTGGCGTCGTGGAAGATGACGGTCAGGTCACAACCCTGTTGCGCCAGGTACGCCTTTAACTGGCTGGCCATGGTGTGAAGCTCAACGGGAAGATGGTAAACCAGCGTCAGCGCCTCAGGCAGGGCAACGTCCGTTAAGTCAGGCCATTCGGGGATTGTCCAGCCGGGAAGCAGTTCCCCGGTGGGCGTAATGAGTCCTTCGTTGAGCGGAAGCGTGTGCAGAAGCCTGGAGAGATGGATGATATTGATAAGCCGCTTCGCCTGGATCTCACTCAGACGCGCGCTCTGTTTCAGCGTGAGGTAACAGAAGCCCAGGCTGGTGCTGCTGCTGACCAGCCTCAGGGTTTCAAGCTCATCGGCCTCGCCAATCGCGATTTGCACCGGGTGACGACAGCTGGTGCCCAGCCTGTAATAAAACAGCTGGGGGGTGATCCAGTATTCGATGGCTTTGAGCAGCGGATGGCTCAGGTGGTATTGCTCATGGCTTTCCAGACGAACCAGGTCGGGCTCAAAGGCGGCCAGCCGGAAGGGGCCGCAGCCAAGTTCAGGATAGTCGGGATGCGCCAGACGGCTGCAGTAGGTTGCCAGCCTGTGCGCCAGCCAATAGTCCGGTTGATGCAGCATAAATGTCAGACACTGTGGATGCGTTGTTTCGATACGTAAAACGCTCCTGAACAGAGTGCGCAGGGCGGGAAGCGTCAACAGTGCCGTCAGGCTTCGCTGGAGCTGCGCCGTTTCTATTTTATCGCCGTTATGCCAGTGCAGGGTGGAGCGAATGTAGAAATGCCAGCGCAGCCCGTCAGCAGAGACCTCCCAGTGATGCGCGAGATCGCCCGTGGGTTCACTGCTGTTACCGTTAAAACGCGTCAAGCCTGAAAATACCTGTCCTGCCAGATGCTGCTCCGCCCGGCCAGGCAAAAAGCCCGGCTGAAGCGGCTCCAGCGAGCGATAGTAGGGGATGCGCAGCGTCGGCGTGTCGTTTTGCCACTGCCCGCCTAAAAACGGATGCAGCAACGATCTCAGCGCTTCAGGAGCAAGCTGGGCCAGCTCCAGCGCGTTATGCTGCTGCCCGCTTTTCAGCGCCTCTTCCATCATCGCATTGCGCAGTGACTCCGGGCTGGCATTGAACGTCAGCTCACCGCGCTTGCCGCGACCAGACCGCGCGTGCCAGCTAAGCCAGCCCGCCTCCTGAGCCTGACGCAGCAGGGTGCGGACATGCCGCTCGCTACAAAAACAGCGGCTGGCAAGCTCACTTATGGTGACCTGCTGTGGAGCGCCAGCGGAAGGTTGCCACAGGCGTTGATACTGGTTAAGACGGTTAAGCTGGCGCATAAGAAACCCGGAACAATAATTTTCATCTATTCACTATTACTTCCGTATATCTCACACGATACTGATGCACAAGTTAATCGCATCACATTTCAGGAGTAATCATGGCCCGCCTCGCTGCATTTGATATGGACGGTACGTTGTTAATGCCGGATCACCGTCTGGGGGAGAAAACGCTGAGTACCCTGAAGCGTCTGCGCGAGCGTGATGTCACCCTGACGTTTGCCACTGGCCGCCACGTGCTGGAGATGCGTCATCTGCTGGGCACGTTTTCCCTGGATGCGTTTTTAATCACGGGTAACGGAACGCGCATTCACACCGTTGAAGGAGAGGTGCTGCACCGCCAGGATCTCAACCCGGAAGTGGCGGATATTGTTCTGCACAGCACGTGGGACACGCAGGCCAGTATCCACGTATTCAACGATCAAGGCTGGTTTACCGGAAGCGAAATCCCCGAATTATTACACGCGCATGTTTATAGCGGCTTCAAATACCAGCTTATCGATCTGCGCCGGATCCCTGCCCACGCGGTGACCAAGATTTGCTTCTGTGGCGATCACGACGATCTTTGCCGCTTACGCATTCAGTTAAATGAGGCGCTGGGCGACCGGGCGCACCTGACCTTCTCGGCGGTGGATTGTCTTGAAGTCCTGCCGGTGGGCTGTAACAAAGGTTCAGCCCTGGCGGTGCTCAGCGACCACCTGGGCTTAACGCTGCAGGAGTGTATGGCGTTTGGCGACGCCATGAATGACCGCGAAATGCTGGGCAGCGTGGGGCGCGGTCTGATTATGGGGAATGCGATGCCGCAGCTGATCGCAGAGCTTCCTCATCTGCCGGTTATCGGACACTGCGGCAACGAAGCGGTGTCCCATTTTTTGACGCATTGGCTGGACAACAACAACCTCCCATATTCCCCCGAATAGTGAGACCCTTCCAGCAAGCCAGACTTCGGTCTGGCTTTTTTTTATTTCAGCAGCTGCGCAATCTGCGCTTTCCACGGGGTGATGTCGCCGATGTTGGCCTGTACCCACTCCGCATTGTAGTAGGTCTCAAGGTAGCGCTCGCCGCTGTCGCACAGCAGCGTGACGATGGAGCCGGTACGGCCTTCCTCGCGCATGCGTGCCGCAAGCTGCAGTGCGCCCCACATGTTGGTGCCCGTTGATGCGCCCACTTTGCGCCCAAGCTGCGTTTCCAGCCAGTGCGCGGTGGCGACGCTGGCGGCGTCCGGCACGCGGAGCATTTCGTCGACAACGTCAGGAATGAACGACGGTTCCACGCGCGGGCGGCCAATTCCTTCAATTTTACTGCCCACCGGACTGCGCAGGCCGGCATCGCGGCTTTGCCAGTAGTCGAGAAACACGGAGTTCTGGGGGTCAACCACCATCAGTTGGGTATCGTAGCCTTGACAACGAATGTAGCGTCCGATAGTGGCTGACGTGCCGCCCGTACCGGCGCTCATCACAATGTACGACGGAACCGGATGCGGTTCGTGGGTCATCTGGCGGAAAATACTGTCGGCAATGTTGTTATTGCCGCGCCAGTCCGTTGCGCGCTCGGCAAAGGTGAACTGGTCCATATAGTGGCCGTTTAGCTCGCGGGCGAGCATTTCAGAGGCGGCGTAGATTTCGCAGGCGCTTTCCACAAAATGGCAGCGTCCGCCGTAAAATTCGATCTGCTCGATTTTGCGTTTTGCGGTGCAGGAGGGCATCACGGCGATAAACGGCAGGCCCAGCAGACGAGCGAAATAGGCTTCAGACACCGCCGTTGAACCGGATGAGGATTCAATAATGGTCGTGCCTTCTTTGATCCAGCCGTTGCACAAACCGTATAAAAACAGAGAGCGCGCCAGGCGATGCTTCAGGCTACCGGTAGGATGGGTGCTTTCATCCTTCAGGTAGAGCTGAATACCGTCAAATCCCGGCAGGGGGAGGCGAATCAGGTGGGTATCCGCCGAGCGCTGGTAGTCGGCATTGATTTCGCTGATGGCATGTTTAACCCAGGTGCTATTCATCGTAGTTATCCGTTTGTCATTTTGTGCCCAGCATAGCGAAAAGCACAGAAAAAATTGTTGCTATCTGGCCTTTAAAATAGAATGAAGGGAGAAAAATTTTCTCTATGAGGTGGGTATGCTAGATAAAATTGACCGCAAGCTCCTTTCATTGCTGCAAAGTGACTGTACCCTCTCTTTGCAGGCGCTGGCAGATGCCGTTAATCTGACCACCACACCGTGCTGGAAGCGCCTAAAAAAGCTGGAAGATGACGGCATTCTTCTGGGGCGCGTCGCATTACTCGATCCCGAAAAACTGGGGCTTGGGCTGACGGCATTTGTGCTGATAAAAACCCAACACCACAGCAGCGAGTGGTATTGCCGCTTCGTCACTCAGGTGTCTGAGATGCCCGAGGTGCTCGGCTTCTGGCGTATGGCCGGCGAGTACGACTACCTGATGCGCGTCCAGGTGGCTGACATGAAGCGCTATGATGATTTCTACAAGCGGCTGGTGAACAGCGTCCCGGGCTTGTCGGACGTCACCTCAAGCTTCGCCATGGAACAGATTAAGTACACCACAGCCTTACCTATTGAATAACTTCGTAAAATACCTTCAGGAACAAACCGCGTGCGATTATTTGCCCAATTAAGCTGGTACTTTCGTCGGGAGTGGCAACGCTACCTCGGTGCAGTCGCCCTGCTTATTATCATTGCCATTTTGCAGCTGATCCCGCCGAAGGTGGTGGGCTACGTCGTGGATGGCGTCACTGAACAGCATTACACCACCGCACGGGTGTTGATGTGGGTCGGCACGCTGGTGCTGACGGCGGTCATTGTTTATCTCCTGCGCTACGTCTGGCGCGTGCTGCTGTTTGGTGCGTCCTATCAGCTGGCCGTTGAGCTGCGTGAAGATTTTTACCGCCAGCTGAGCCGACAGCATCCCGAATTTTATCTGCGTCATCGCACCGGGGATCTCATTGCCCGCGCGACGAACGACGTCGATCGCGTGGTCTTTGCCGCCGGGGAAGGGGTGCTGACGCTGGTGGACTCGCTGGTGATGGGCTGTGCGGTGCTGATCGTCATGTCCACGCAGATCAGCTGGCAATTAACCCTGCTCGCCCTGCTGCCGATGCCGATCATGGCGCTGGCGATCAATCGCTACGGCGAACAGCTGCACGAGCGCTTCAAGCTGGCGCAGGCGGCGTTTTCTTCTCTGAACGATCGCACCCAGGAGAGCATGACCAGCATCCGCATGATCAAAGCGTTTGGCCTGGAAGATCGGCAGTCCGCGCTGTTTGCGGCCGATGCGGCAGACACGGGGGCGAAAAACATGCGCGTCGCGCGTATTGATGCGCGATTTGATCCAACGATTTATGTCGCAATCGGTATGGCAAACCTGCTTGCCATTGGCGGCGGGAGCTGGATGGTGGTGCAGGGCACATTGACCCTGGGGCAATTGACCAGCTTTGCGATGTATCTGGGGCTGATGATCTGGCCGATGCTGGCGCTGGCCTGGATGTTTAATATCGTAGAGCGCGGCAGCGCCGCCTACAGCCGCATCCGCGCCATGCTGGCCGAAGCGCCGGTGGTCAATGACGGCAGCGAAGCGGTGCCGGAAGGGCGCGGCGTTATGAACGTCGACGTTCGCAAATTTGTCTATCCGCAAACGGAACATCCTGTGCTGGAGAACGTTAGCTTTACGCTGCGGCCGGGCCAGATGCTGGGCATCTGCGGCCCGACGGGGTCCGGAAAAAGTACCGTGCTCTCTCTGCTTCAGCGCCACTTTGACGTCATCGAGGGCGATATCCGTTTCCATGATATCCCCCTGGCGAACCTGCTGCTGGATGAGTGGCGTGGCCGACTGGCGGTAGTCAGCCAGACGCCGTTTTTATTTTCGGACACCGTGGCGAATAACATTGCGCTTGGTCACCCGTCGGCGACGCAGGAAGAGATCGAACACGTGGCGCGCTTAGCCAGCGTACATGACGATATTTTGCGTCTGCCGCAGGGCTACGAAACGGAAGTCGGGGAACGTGGCGTCATGCTGTCCGGCGGGCAGAAACAGCGAATCTCGATTGCCCGCGCGCTGCTGCTGAATGCTGAAATCCTCATTCTGGATGATGCGCTCTCCGCCGTGGATGGTCGTACCGAGCATCAGATTCTGCATAACCTGCGCCAGTGGGGCGACGGACGCACGGTGATTATCAGCGCCCACCGTTTGTCAGCGCTCACTGAGGCCAGCGAAATTCTGGTCTTACAGCACGGACACATTGCCCAGCGCGGGCAGCATGAAATGCTTGCCGAGCAGCCGGGCTGGTATCGCGATATGTACCGCTATCAACAGCTTGAGGCGGCGCTGGACGATGCGCCGGAACAGGATCAGGAGGCCACCAATGCGTAAGCTCGGAACGATGTGGCCGACGCTCAAACGTCTGCTGGCCTACGGCTCGCCGTGGCGCAAACCCCTCTCAGTGGCCGTGCTTTTACTCTGGATAGCGGCGATTGCTGAGGTGAGCGGGCCGCTGCTCATCAGCTACTTCATCGACAATATGGTCGCAAAAAGCTACCTGCCGCTGGGGCTGGTGGCGGGCTTAGGCGTGGCCTACGTTGGGTTGCAGCTTGCGGCGGCAGGGCTGCATTATGCGCAGTCGCTGCTGTTTAACCGTGCCGCCGTGGGCGTGGTTCAGCAGCTGCGCACGGATGTAATGGACGCGGCGCTTCGCCAGCCGCTCAGCGAGTTTGATATCCAGCCGGTCGGGCAGGTGATTTCGCGCGTGACCAACGATACCGAAGTGATCCGCGACCTGTACGTCACCGTGGTCGCGACGGTGTTACGCAGTGCGGCGCTGATCGGCGCGATGCTGGTGGCGATGTTCAGCCTCGACTGGCGCATGGCGCTGGTGGCGATTACCATCTTCCCGGCGGTGCTGATCGTGATGATCATCTACCAGCGCTACAGCACGCCAATCGTGCGTCGGGTGCGCGCCTATCTGGCCGACATTAACGATGGCTTCAACGAAGTGATTAACGGCATGAGCGTCATCCAGCAGTTCCGCCAGCAGGCGCGCTTTGGCGAGCGGATGGGCGAAGCCAGCCGATCGCACTATATGGCGCGTATGCAGACGCTGCGCCTTGACGGCTTCCTGCTGCGTCCGCTGCTCAGCCTTTTCTCTGCGCTGGTGCTTTGCGGTTTACTGATGCTCTTTGGCCTGAGCTCAAGCGGTACGATTGAAGTGGGCGTGCTGTACGCTTTTATTAGCTATCTGGGGCGCCTTAACGAGCCGCTGATCGAGCTCACGACCCAGCAATCGATGCTGCAGCAGGCGGTCGTCGCCGGCGAGCGCGTGTTTGAGCTGATGGACAGGCCGCGCCAGGCCTACGGTCATGACGAGCGACCTCTGCAAAGCGGCGCCATTGCCTTTGATAACGTCTCGTTTGCCTATCGCGAAGACCGGCTGGTGTTGCAGGACATTACGCTGGATGTCCCGTCGCGCGGTTTCGTGGCGCTGGTGGGACATACGGGCAGCGGCAAGAGCACGCTCGCCAGCCTGTTGATGGGCTACTACCCGGTCACGCAAGGCGAAATCCGCCTCGACGGTCGCCCGCTCGCGTCTCTCAGCCACAACGTGTTGCGTAAAGGCGTCGCGATGGTGCAGCAGGATCCGGTCGTCCTGGCCGATACCTTCTACGCCAACGTGACCCTGGGGCGAGACTACTCTCAGGAGCAGGTATGGGAGGTGCTGGAAAAAGTGCAGCTGGCAGACCTGGCGCGCGGGTTTAGCGACGGGATTAATACCCGGCTGGGCGAGCAGGGAAACAACCTCTCCGTTGGGCAAAAGCAGCTTCTCGCGCTGGCGCGGGTGCTGATTGAAACCCCGCAGGTGCTGATTCTGGATGAAGCGACGGCCAGCATTGACTCCGGCACCGAGCAGGCCATCCAGCAGGCGCTGGCCGCGGTACGCGACCATACGACGCTGGTGGTGATTGCCCATCGCCTTTCCACCATTGTCGATGCCGATACCATTCTGGTGCTGCATCGTGGACAAGCCGTGGAGCGCGGGACGCACCGTGAGCTGCTGGAAGCCAAAGGGCGTTACTGGCAGATGTATCAGCTTCAGCTGGCGGGCGAAGAGCTCGCGGCCAGCGTGCGCGAGGAAGAGTCGCTCAGCGCCTGATGCACCAAAACAAAGCAACGCGCTAACAGTCATTCCTGTTGGTGCAATACTGAAACGCACCGTGCACCGACATGGTGCGTTTTTTTTCGCCGGTTCATTAAGGAAGACGGCATAACGCTCGTCGCACCGCTTTTCTCCCTCCATTTCATTTCTGGCACACCCCTTGCAATACCTTCTGCGTGAGCTGCGGCCATTACCGAATTCTGACTGGAGGGGATCTATGAAGCTGGTTACGGTGGTAATCAAACCATTCAAACTGGAAGACGTGCGTGAAGCATTGTCCTCAATGGGTATTCAGGGACTGACTGTCACCGAAGTGAAAGGCTTTGGTCGTCAGAAGGGTCATGCCGAGCTTTATCGCGGGGCGGAATACAGCGTTAACTTTCTGCCAAAAGTAAAAATTGATGTCGCGATTGCTGACGATCAGCTTGATGAAGTGATTGATGTGATTAGCAAAGCGGCCTACACCGGCAAAATTGGCGACGGCAAAATTTTCGTTGCCGAACTGCAGCGCGTCATTCGCATTCGTACCGGCGAATCTGACGAAGCGGCACTGTAAATAACGCCTGGCACACAGTGATAGGGATCGAGAAAATGAAGATAGCAACACTTAAAACGGGTCTGGGTTCGCTGGCACTGCTGCCGGGCCTGGCGCTGGCTGCTCCTGCCGTGGCAGACAAAGCCGATAACGCCTTTATGATGATCAGCACCGCGCTGGTGCTGTTCATGTCTATCCCGGGCATTGCGCTGTTCTACGGCGGCCTGATCCGCGGCAAAAACGTTCTCTCCATGCTGACGCAGGTTGCCGTGACGTTCGCGCTGGTCTGCGTGCTGTGGGTGGTTTACGGTTACTCGCTGGCCTTCGGTACCGGCAACGCCTTCTTTGGTAACTTCGACTGGGTAATGCTGAAAAATATTGAGCTGACCGCGCTGATGGGCAGCTTCTACCAGTACATCCACGTCGCGTTCCAGGGCTCGTTCGCCTGCATTACCGTCGGGCTGATTGTGGGCGCGCTGGCGGAGCGCATCCGTTTCTCTGCCGTTCTGATCTTCGTGGTGGTCTGGCTGACCCTCTCCTATGTGCCGATTGCGCACATGGTCTGGGGCGGTGGTCTGCTGGCAACGCACGGCGCGCTGGACTTTGCGGGCGGTACCGTTGTACATATCAACGCCGCGGTAGCGGGTCTGGTGGGCGCATACCTGATTGGCAAACGCGTGGGCTTCGGTAAAGAGGCGTTCAAACCGCATAACCTGCCGATGGTGTTTACCGGTACGGCTATCCTCTACTTTGGCTGGTTCGGCTTCAACGCCGGCTCCGCAAGTGCCGCGAACGAAATCGCCGCGCTGGCCTTCGTAAACACCGTTGTGGCGACGGCGGGTGCAATTCTCTCCTGGGTATTCGGCGAGTGGGCGGTACGCGGTAAACCTTCCCTGCTGGGTGCCTGTTCGGGGGCGATTGCCGGTCTGGTTGGTATCACCCCGGCGTGTGGCTATGTGGGTGTCGGTGGTGCGCTGCTGGTGGGACTGGTCGCGGGCCTGGCAGGTCTGTGGGGCGTCACCGCACTGAAACGCGTGCTGCGCGTGGATGACCCTTGCGATGTGTTCGGCGTCCACGGCGTGTGCGGCATCGTCGGCTGTATCATGACCGGCATCTTCGCCGCGAAATCACTGGGTGGCGTGGGCTACGCAGAAGGTGTCACCATGGTTCATCAGGTGCTGGTGCAGCTGGAAAGTATCGCTATCACCGTGGTGTGGTCTGCCGTTGTCGCCTTCATTGGCTATAAGCTGGCGGATATGACCGTTGGGCTGCGTGTACCGGAAGAGCAGGAGCGCGAAGGTCTGGACGTCAACAGCCACGGCGAGAATGCGTATAACGCCTAATAAAAAGCAAAACGGCAACTTCGGTTGCCGTTTTTAATGTTTATTCCCTCTCCCATGGGAGAGGGGCAGGGTGAGGGCATCAGGCCGCACACTATCACCCGCGATTACGCATTACCCCTTCCTGCACCGTAGAAGCGACCAGCACGCCGTCCTGGGTATAAAACTCTCCACGCACAAACCCGCGAGCGCTCGACGCTGACGTACTCTCCACGCTGTAAAGCAGCCACTCATTCATATTGAACGGACGGTGGAACCACATGGAGTGATCGATGGTTGCGACCTGCATCCCTTTTTCAAGGAAACCAACGCCGTGCGGCTGTAGCGCAACCGGCAGAAAGTTAAAGTCTGACGCGTAGCCCAGCAGATACTGATGCACGCGGAAATCTTCCGGCACGGTGCCATTGGCGCGGATCCAGACCTGACGCTTCGGCTCGGCGGTGTGGCCTTTCATGGGGTTGTGGAACTCAACCGGGCGGATCTCCAGCGGTTTATCGCAGAGAAACTTCTCTTTGACCTGCGGCGGAAGCAGATGCGCCAGCGCGCGGGCGATATCGGTCTCTGATTTGAGTTCGTCCGGCGACGGTGCTGGCGGCATCACTTTCTGATGTTCATACCCCGGTTCCGGCGCCTGGAAAGAGGCGGTCATATAAAAGATAGGCTTACCGTTCTGAACGGCCGCCACGCGGCGTGCGCTGAAGCTGTTGCCGTCTCTAAGGACTTCAACGTCATACACGATCGGTTTTGCGCTGTCGCCAGGGCGTAAGAAATAGCTGTGGAATGAGTGCACCAGGCGGTCTGCAGGGACGGTCTCCTTTGCAGCGTAGAGCGCTTGTCCAACGACCTGGCCGCCGAAAACCTGACGTAAGCCGAGGTCTTCGCTCTGCCCGCGATAGAGTCCTTCCTCAATTTTTTCCAGATTCAGTAATGTCAGCAGATTGTTCAGTGCCTGACTCATAATTATCCTCAATAAACGCCGTAGCGAAAGATAGGCAGAGTATAACGCAGAAATGAAAGTGGTCCGATGGGTAGAATAATCTGAATGTCGGCACGTTTTTAGGCATTAATCGGTGATCTGTGCCACACTTAAAAACGTTATGTGATTGAAACGACATCGGATGGGATCGATCCCGCTGGTGCATTGATGATAAGGAGACTTCAATGAAACTCGTGCCCATGCTAAGTGGTGTAGCTATTGCGGTGGCGTTGTCCGCCTGTGCCGGTAAGAGCGCCCAGGTGCCGGTACCAGCTGCAGATCCGAACGGGATTAATACCCTTTCACAGCAATCCATTCAGCAGCCTAACGTTTCCGGTACAATCTGGATTAAACAGAGAGTCGCTCTGCCGCCGGATGCGGTATTAACGGTCACGCTGTCTGATGCTTCCCTGGCGGACGCGCCGTCGAAGGTGCTGGCTCAGCGCGCGGTCCGTACTGAAGGTAAGCAGGCTCCGTTTAGCTTCGTGTTGCCGTATAACCCGTCAGACGTGCAGCCGAATGCCCGTATTCTGCTGAGCGCAGCGGTAACCATCAACGGCAAGCTGGTCTTTATCACCGATACGGTCCAGGAAGCGATTAACCACGGTGGAACCAAAATCGACCTGAATCTGGTGCCGGTGCAGCAAACCGAAGTCCCGGTTGCTCCACAGACCAATCAGCCGTCCCTGCCAACCCCACCGACCCAGATGTAACTGTTGCTCTTACCCTCTCCTTCGGGAGAGGGTTTAGTACACCCAGCGGTATTTCTGCAAATCAATCTGTCCTGCGCCCGACACCTGCACACCCTCTGAAAGCAACGCCTGACGCTGACGCTGGAGATCCGGCCCGGTCAGCGAGATAGCGCCATGACGGTTCACTACCCGATGCCAGGGCAGCGTACTTCCCTCCGGGAGCCGTTTCAGGACGCCGCCGACCTGTCGCGCCGCGCGTGGAGAGCCTGCCAGCCTTGCCACATCACCATAGGTGGTGACATAGCCTTCCGGAATCGAGGCCACGATTTGCCATACGCGCTGGGGAAAGGAGTCGTTTTCGTCCATACCTTCACCTGTGGGGATGTTTGGACCGTCATGGTAAACGAAGATCGTCCTGATTGCTGCGCCTGTTTGCGCAAGAAACCAGCATCCGGTTCCTGGTCGCTTGCAATTGGCTCTTCGCACAGGGATAATGCGCCAGCGCGTTGGTTATCAACGCTCTCAATGGGGGCTCTGTTGGTTCTCCCGCAACGCTACTCTGTTCACCAGGTCAGGTCCGGAAGGAAGCAGCCAGGGCAGACGACGTGGGTGCCGGGATGTAGCTGGCAGGGCCCCCACCCATTTGTGGCCTCATCCATCTTTCCTGTTTCCATCTCTTTTTAGCCTTTATTCCACAATAATATAATGCCTATACCGTGTAATATATATTTCATCGCTCTGAAATATTACTGTCATAAACCTGTAATAATAGACTGGCATTTTATAATTGGACGTCTATTTTCGTCAAAATTCAAAAAAATATAGATCTGGATAACAGTGATAACTTCGTGTATTAAATAAAGTACTTATTCCGAAGGGAAGTGACAAACATGGCTACTGCAGTTTTAAATGTTAAAATTGACGAAGCGCTAAAAGAAAGACTCCGCCACTATGCGGAAGTAAATAACGAAAATTTAAGCGTGACCACAGAGAAACTGCTGCTGCTGGCGTTTGAAGCAGTAGAAGAGGCGGGAGTATCGGAAGAGGATATTGATAATCAGCATACGGAAGAAGAGAGTGTTTCTCCTTTTACTCCTAAAGAAATCAAGGCTCTACGTAAACTTCTGAAGAAGAGAAAATGAAACAACAACTGTCAACTGCCAGTGACTACAACGAGGCCTGCGCTCTGTTGCGTTCAGGCTACGTGAAGCATGTACGCCTTGGCTGGAATGTTGGAAGCGATGAGTTCTTTCGTATTGCGTCTGACTGGTGTGATACCGGTGCAAAAATAAAGAAAGACGGTGATAATTTCGTTATTTCCCTGAAAGGTTTCCCCATTCCTCCTCAGCACTAAATCCTGACCAGTGAAAACTGCTGACTGCATATATTACAGTCAGCAGTTTTTATTTTATGATCCAGTTCAAAATTTTAATATTAAACCAGGCGGCGTTTGACTGCTGGCGTATTTGAATTTAGCGCGAGCCATAACGGTTTAATCCGCAGCAATGCCGCTTCCAGCTCCGCTGGCTCCAGCGAAAAGGGCATACGTAAAAAGCGGTCAAACGCCCCCGATAAGCCAAACCGCGTCCCGGTTCCCAGGTTAATCCCGATGATTTCTGCCCGTGCGGCAAGCTGTGTCGCCAGCATGCCAGGAAGTTCGATCCAGTAAGATAGTCCGCCCTCCGCCTCATGAAACGTCCACTCCGGGAAATGTTCTCGCAGCAGGTTACTGCATCGATCGCGCCGTTCCGCCAGCATCTTGCGGCGAGCGGGCAGAAAACGCTCGCTGTTGTCGATAAGCCACAGCGTTGCCAGCTGCTCAAGCAGCGGCGAGCCTAAATCCAGCGTATCGCGCGTCTGGGCGAGCGTGGCGATAGTCCGCGAGGAGGCGCGGATCCAGCCGAGACGCAGCCCGCCCCAGAAGCTTTTTCCGGCAGAGCCTAGCGTAATCACGCTGGCCTGTGGGTTAAACGATGCCAGCGGTGGCGGCGGTGGCGAATCAAACCAGAGATCGACCATCGTTTCATCCACGACCAGCGCCGTGCGGGTCTGGGCTGCTATATCAGCGATTGCCTGACGGGTGGCGATATCCATGCATCGACCGGTTGGGTTGTGAAAATCTGGCATCAGGTAGGCCAGGCGCGGCGCGGTCTGGGCAAGCGTAGCCGCAAAGCCATCCGTATCCCAGCCCGTTTCCGGCAACGACACTCCTACTGGCCGACACTGTGCCCCCTGAATAGCGGCAATCGCCAGCGGATAGGTGGGGTGATCGACCACGACGCGATCCCCCGGTCCGGCCATCATCCGCAGCACCAGCGCGAACCCGCTGACGGCACCGTTGACCACCATCACCTCGTCTGCCCGGGTGGGAAGACCTCGCGCGGTATAGCGCGCAGCGATAGCCTCCCGTAGCGCCGGCAGCCCAAGCTGCTCGTAGCCCGTCAGCGAGAGGTGTTGAGTAATAGCCGTCAGTGCATGGGTGTAAGCCTGGTGGATCTCCGGCCCGGCGCTGAGGGCGGCAGTGGAAAGATCCAGGGCGACGCTCGCTGCGGAAAGGGTGGGAACGGCGCGTGCATCCGGGAGGATGACGCGCGACCCGCTGCCGTGGCGGCTTTCAAGATAACCCTCTTCACGCAGGTGGGCGAGGGCGCTGCTGACGGTGGTTCGGCTGACGTTCAGCGCCGTCGCCAGCTCACGCTCACCCGGCAGGCGCGTATGCAGCGCCAGCCGGCCATCAAGGATTAATAAGCGCAGCGCGTCAGCCAACTGGCGCCAGAGCGGAGTGCGGGATGAAGTTTGCTGCCAGTGCCCTAAAAGGCGTACCAAAGACTGGCTTCCGAAGCGGCGTGATGACATAAGCAGTCCACTATTTAAAAACTGGACATTAATCTTAGTGCCATTTTAGGTCAGGATGAAAGTCGGGTTCACTGGAGAAGATAAAAATGGTACGTCGTCTGCTACAACTTTATGTCGGTTTAGGGCTGTATGGGCTTTCCACCGCGATGTTTATTCGTGCGGATTTGGGGGTCGATCCGTGGGATGTGTTTCACCTTGGCGTGGGAATACAGTTGGGGATGAGCATCGGGACGGTGATCATTTTGACCGGGGCTGCGGTGCTCTTACTGTGGATCCCACTGCGTCAGATGCCCGGTCTTGGCACGATCAGCAACGTGATTTGTATCGGTCTGGCGGCGGACGCCAGCATGGCGCTTATCCCCGAACTGAGTTCGTTATCCGTGCGCATCGCTTTCCTGGTGTCGGGCATCGTGATGAACGCGATCGCCACCAGCATGTACATCGGGGCCGGTTTCGGGCCTGGTCCGCGCGACGGCCTGATGACCGGCATTCACGCCCGGCTGGGGTGGTCCATTCGCAGCGTGCGTACCTCCATCGAAGTGTCCGTCCTGCTGATTGGGTGCGTGCTGGGTGGCTCGTTTGGAGTGGGAACCGTGGCGTATGCTCTGACCATTGGCCCGCTTATCCAGCTCTGTTTGCCCTGGTTCCGCCAGAAGCCGCGCGGTGAGAAAATGACGCAGCCGGAGCGGGTTGTTTAATTTGCGAAGCGCTCACATGTTTTAACGGCGTCGCTGTGTCAGAATAGACGCTTCGAAAATCGCGATGCCAGAACGCATGAAAGCAATCACTCTTTATGATGTCGCCCTCCTTGCGGGGGTTTCTTATCAGACCGTTTCCCGCGTGATTAACGACGCGGAGCACGTCTCTGCCCGCACGCGGGAAAAGGTGCAGCAGGCAATGGCGGAGCTGCATTACGTTCCCAACCTGCGGGCGCAGCAGCTGGCGGGGAAACGCACCCGTACGCTGGGGCTCATCACCACCGATCTGGCGCTGCACGCGCCTTCGCAAATTGTCTCGGCGGTAAAATCCCGGGCTGCAGGGCAGGGGGCGAGCGTCCTGATTTCCATGGTGGAGCAGCCGCAGCAGTGTCAGGCGGCGCTTCAGGCGCTGCTGGCGCAGCGGGTAGACGCGCTGCTGGTAAATGTGCCGCTTGACGATCCGCACGCCGAAGCGCTCAGGTCGCTGGCGACGCCCGTCCCGGTGCTGTTCCTCGACGTGTCACCTTCAGCGCAGGTAAATAGCCTCGTGTTTAACGCCGAGGAGGGGGCACGGCTGGGCGTTGAGCATCTGCTTTCGCTGGGGCATCAGCATATTGCCCTGCTGAGCGGGCCGGAAAGCTCTGTCTCTGCGCGCGCGCGTTTGGCGGGATGGAAAGCGACGCTGGCGCAGGCGGGTCTTGACGCGGCTGCGGTGGCCTACGGCGACTGGAGCGCGGCCAGCGGCTATGAGAAGGGACATGTGCTGCTCTCGGGGGCGGTACTGCCGGATGCCATTCTGGTGGCGAACGATCAGATGGCGCTTGGGGTAATGCGCGCCTGTGCGGAAAAAGGGATAGCTGTTCCTGGCCAGATATCGGTGGTCGGGTTTGATGATACAGCCGACAGCGCCTGGTTTTCTCCGCCGCTGACGACCATTCGTCAGGCGTTTCGAGAGGCGGGCGAGCGCAGCGTGGAGTGGCTTCTGTCCCCCAGCGGGGGGAGGAATGCTGGCAGGTTCAGCTGCCGGTAACGCTGGTGACCCGCCATTCCAGCGCGCGCCGTACCCCGCAGCAGGCCGAACGCGAGGATCTGGCGCAGCAGCTCAGAAGCCTGGCCCTCCTTGCCGGGCAGCTTGCCCGCAAATAAAACTTTGTGATCGGACTCGCTACCCCGCGATTGCGTGCTTTACCGTCGCCGGGTGCCAGGGCATGTTAACCAAAATTGTGAGCGCTTCGCAAAGAGGTTAATATGCCCAACACTTTATCGCTGACTCTCAGCGCCATTCTGGCCCGACGGGACTGGGAAAACCCGGGTGTCACCCAGTGGAACCGTCTGGAGGCACATGCGCCGTTACACAGCTGGCGTCTTGAACAGCCTGCCCTGGATGATGCTGCATCCGCCAGCAGACGCTCCCTCAATGGGGTGTGGCGATTTAACTACTTTTCTGCACCCGAACAAATCCCGGAGGCGTGGGTAACCGAAGACTGTGCGGACGCCGTTGCGATGCCCGTGCCGTCGAACTGGCAGATGCAGGGGTTTGACACGCCCATCTACACCAACGTCACCTATCCTATCCCCGTTAATCCGCCTTTTGTGCCGCAGGAAAACCCAACCGGCTGTTACTCGCTCACATTTGATGTGGATGACGCGTGGCTTCAGAGCGGGCAGACCCGCATCATCTTTGACGGCGTGAACTCTGCGTTTCATCTGTGGTGCAACGGGCGGTGGATGGGCTATTCCCAGGACAGCAGGCTGCCTGCCGAATTCGATCTCTCGACGGTCCTGCGGCCCGGTGAGAACCGCCTGGCGGTCATGGTGTTGCGCTGGTGCGACGGCAGCTATCTGGAAGATCAGGACATGTGGCGCATGAGCGGTATTTTCCGCGATGTGACGCTACTGCATAAACCCGAAACGCAGATTGCCGATTATCGCGTGGTGACGGACCTGAATGCGGAGCTGGACCGCGCGGTGCTTAAGGCAGATGTCGCGCTGGCAGGGGCGGGCTTTGCAGACTGCGAGGTGGTCTTTACCCTGTGGCGCAAGGGTGAAAAATGCGCCAGCGTTTCCCGGCGTCCGGGATCTGCCATTGTGGACGAGCGCGGCAGCTGGGACGAACGCTTAACGGTGGCGATCCCCATTGACCGTCCCGCGCTCTGGAGTGCTGAAACGCCGGAACTGTATCGCCTGACGATGGCGCTTCTCGGCCCGCAGGGTGAGGTGCTGGAGGTTGAGGCGTGCGATGTGGGCTTCCGCCGCGTTGACATCAGCAACGGCCTGCTGAAGCTTAACGGTAAGCCGCTGCTGATCCGCGGGGTTAACCGACACGAGCATCACCCGGAAAACGGTCAGGTGATGGACGAGGCGACCATGCGTCGCGACATCGAAATCATGAAGCAGCATAACTTCAACGCCGTTCGTTGCTCGCACTACCCGAACCATCCGCTGTGGTACCGGCTTTGCGATCGCTACGGGCTGTACGTCGTTGACGAAGCCAATATTGAAACCCACGGCATGGTGCCGATGAGCCGCCTCGCTGACGATCCGCGCTGGCTGCCCGCCATGAGCGAGCGCGTGACCCGCATGGTGCAGCGCGATCGCAATCATCCCTCAATTATCATCTGGTCGCTGGGTAACGAGTCCGGCCACGGCGCGAATCATGATGCGCTGTACCGCTGGCTGAAAACCACCGATCCCACGCGCCCGGTGCAGTACGAAGGCGGCGGGGCGAATACGGCGGCGACCGATATTGTTTGTCCGATGTACGCCCGGGTCGATTGGGATCAGCCTTTCCCGGCGGTGCCTAAATGGTCAATCAAAAAATGGATCGGTATGCCCGACGAAACGCGTCCGCTGATCCTCTGTGAATACGCCCACGCGATGGGAAACAGCTTCGGCGGGTTTGCGAAATACTGGCAGGCGTTTCGCAGCCATCCTCGCCTGCAGGGTGGGTTTGTCTGGGACTGGGTCGATCAGGCACTGACGAAGAAAGACGAAAAAGGCAACGCGTTCTGGGCCTACGGCGGGGATTTTGGCGATACGCCGAACGATCGGCAGTTCTGCCTTAACGGACTGGTCTTCCCCGATCGCACGCCGCACCCGTCGCTGTACGAGGCGCAGCGCGCCCAGCAGTTCTTTACCTTTACGCTGGTCAGTACCTCTCCGCTGGTGATTGAGGTGCAAAGCGGCTACCTGTTCCGCCCTACCGATAACGAGGTGCTGAGCTGGACGGTTGCCCGGGACGGAGACGTGCTGGCCGCAGGTGAGGTGACGCTCGCGATAACGCCTGAAGGCGCCCGGCGTCTGGAACTCGACCTGCCGGAGCTGAAGGCCGGGCCGGGTGAAATCTGGCTGAACGTTGAGGTTCGCCAGCCGCTGGCAACGCCGTGGTCACCGGCAGGCCATCGCTGCGCGTGGGAGCAGTGGACGCTTCCCGCTCCACTCTTTATTGCACCGTCAGCCTCTACGGGCGAGCCGCCGGTTTTAACGCAAAACGATCGCATCCTGGAGGTCACGCATCGTCAACAGCGATGGCAGTTCGATCGCGCATCCGGAAACCTGACTCAATGGTGGCGAAATGGCGTTGAAACGCTGCTTTCACCCGTGACGGATAACGTCAGCCGCGCGCCGCTGGACAACGACATTGGGGTGAGCGAAGCGACGCGCATCGATCCAAACGCGTGGGTTGAACGCTGGAAAGCGGCGGGCATGTACGATCTCACCTCGCGCATGCTGCACTGTGAGGCAGAGCAGCATGCGCGTGAGGTGGTGGTTACCACGCTTAATGTCCTGGAGCATCGCGGCAGGGCACTGTTCCTGAGCCGTAAAATCTGGCGGGTGGACGAGCAGGGGGTTCTGCATGGCGACATTCAGGTCGATATTGCGTCTGATATCCCGGAGCCCGCGCGCATAGGCCTGAGCGTTCATCTCGCTGAAACGCCAGAAAAGGTTGACTGGCTGGGGCTGGGTCCGCATGAAAACTACCCGGACAGAAAGCTGGCGGCGCAGCAGGGGCGCTGGACACTGCCCCTGGCAGACATGCACACGCCGTATATCTTCCCGACGGAAAATGGTTTGCGCTGCGATACCCGCAAACTTGTGCTGGGTGCGCATCAGCTGAATGGCGCGTTCCATTTCTCAGTGGGCCGCTATAGCCAGCATCAGCTGCGTGAGACAACCCATCATCATCTGCTGCGGGAAGAGCCGGGGTGCTGGCTCAACCTCGATGCGTTTCATATGGGGGTGGGTGGCGATGACTCCTGGAGCCCCAGCGTTTCGCCGGAATTTATCCTGCAGACGCGCCAGCTTCGTTATACCTTTAGCTGGCAGCAGACTCTTACCTGACCAGAGAGGCGGCCACCGGGCGTGGCCGCCTGCTTACGCCAGAATGCCGCTCAGGCCATGCAGGCTTATGTAAATCCCTACCACGATAATCAGCGCGGCGGAGATCCACGGCGCTTTGCGGGAAAGTTCGCTGAATCCGGGCCAGCGTTTTGTCGCGTGCTTAAGGCTTAAGGCGGCAATCGCGCCGGAAGCGACCAGCGTTAACGCCAGACCGATGCTGAAGCTGAATACCAGCGTCGCGCCGAGCGCAAAATGCTTCAGCTGCAGGCAGATCAGCAGAACGGTGATGGACGCCGGGCAAGGGATAAGCCCGCCGGTCAGGCCAAACATCGCGATCTGTCCTGTCGTCACGTTTTGTCCGTTAAAGCGCCGGTTGATATCCTGCGCGTGCGCGCGCTGGTGGGCGTCCTGCCACTCCTCTTCAACCAGCGGGTGTTCATGGTGATGATCATGGTGGTGGTCATGGTCATGATGGTGGTGGCAATCGTGATGATGATCGTGTGGCCGGCTCTCTTTCCAGGTTCGCCACGCCATCCACAGGGCGATTGCAACGATCAACACCCCGGAGATCAGCTGGAACCAGGGTTCAGACGTATGTGCGTCCCAGCCGCGGCCAAACCATAGTCCTGCCATGGCAATGATCCAGACTACCGCCGTATGGGAAAGCGTAGCCGCCAGACCGAGCAACACCGCCTGCTTCAGCGTGCCGCGGATAGCCACGATAAAGGCAGCCATCATTGTTTTTGAGTGGCCCGGCTCCAGGCCATGCAGCGCACCGAGCAGGATAGCGCTGGGAACAAACAGCCAGGCATTACCCTGCTGCAGGAGTGAAGCAAAATCGTTCATTGAAATTTCCAGTATGGAAAGCGTGCGCAAATAGTACTCCCCCCCAGTAGTTTAATACTACCCCCAGTAGTTTAATACTACCCCCCCGTAGAAAAATACTCAGGGGGAGTAGAGCGTGATATGCTTCAAAAGCCAAAAATGAGGGAGACAGAGATGTCACATACCGTTCGCGATAAGAAGATTTTATTGACTCGCCTGAAGAAAATTCAGGGGCAGAGCACCGGGCTGGAGAAAATGCTCAACAGCGATCATGAGTGCGCCGAGGTGTTACAGCAACTGGCGGCGATCCGTGGCGCGGTCAATGGCATGATGATGCAGGTGATTGAAGGGCATCTTACCGATCATGTCGTGAAAGAGCCCGAAGAGGCGCAGCGTGAAGCCGATCTTGGCGTCGTGCTGCAGGTGATCAAATCCTATCTTAAGTAGAGCGCGTGGCGAGGTTGTTCTCTGCCCAAAGGATAAATTCCGTCCTGGGCAGCGCCTTACTGTAGAACCACCCCTGCCCATACTGCACACCGTGGCGGTGCAGCCAGGTAAGCTGCCCTTCGGTCTCCACGCCTTCCGCCACCATTGCCAGCTGCAGCGACTTCGCCATTTCGATAATGTGCGGCGTTACGTTTTTGTACTCCAGTGCATCCACGAACGATTTGTCAATTTTTAGCGTGTCGACATCGAGATGCTGCAGATAGCTGAGGCTGGAATAGCCCGTGCCAAAATCATCAATGTAGACAGGGTGGCCCGAACGGCGAAACGCGGCGATAGCCGGCGCGCTGATTTTGGGGTCGGCAAAGCCACGCTCGGTTAACTCAAGGGCGATTTGTCGGGGATGAATCTGCCACTTATTCAGGAGTTGACTCAGTAAAGGCGGCAGATTACCGGAGGTCAAATCGGCCGGGGCGAGGTTGATGGAGATATGCTGATCGGGGTGGAGCTGCAGCCAGTGGCCCATATCTTCAAACACTTTTTCCATAACTAACTGCGTCAGCTGCGAGATGAGGCCGGTTTGCTCGGCAAGCGGCACAAATATATCAGGCGAGAGACTGCTTCCGTCTGGCTGGGGCCAGCGCGCAAGCGCTTCCGCACCCACGATTTTTCCACTGCACAGCGCCACGATAGGCTGATAGTGAACCACAAAATCGCGGCTGTTAATGGCGTCCAGCAGGCGATTGCGCGGCGACTGGATACGTCGCAGGATCCGCAGGACAAACAGTGCCGCCAGCAGGCTTATCAGGACGCCAAACGGCAGCCAGAAAAGCAGCTGTCGGTGCCAGCTTTCAGCCAGGGGGGTGAGCGATGCCCACGTGACGACACTAAATCCAAGCTCAGGTACCGGCTTCATCACGTACATGGAGCCCTTGTACTGAACGCTGGAGACGCCTCGATCGTTGATCCGATCGCGGATATGCGGATCAAGCGTGTTACTGCTGGCGAAAATAAGATGCGTTGCGCTTCCCACCAGAGCGGCATCAATGGCAATCGCCCCGAAAGGGATCACATCCACAAGCGAGGCAGGATCGACCAGAACAAGGTAATGGCCCTTCCCGAGCACGGCCATATAGCGGTGAAACCCAAGATCGTTCTGTGCGGTAAGCCACGCGCTGTAGCCATCTTCGGTGATACGCATGGGAGGAGGATAAGCGGCGGATTTACTCGCCTGCTCAAGCGAAGAGCAGAGGGGTTTGAGGTTGTCGATATAGATCACCTCCTGGATATAGCGCCACGAGAACGCGACCCGACGTATTTCCCTCAAATGCAGCGGACTACAGGGAACGCCCTTAAATCCCTGCAGGTGATTTAACGCTTCTTTAGCCTGATCCACGACTCTGTCGGTGCGCATCAGCACCCGAGAAGCATAGCTATCCAGCGCATCAACAAATTTCTCTTCTGCCTGGCGATGGGCAAGCCAGATGCTGAGGCAAATGGGAACCAGCACGGAAAAGATAAGTACGCCAGTCACCAGACTGACCAGATGTCGGGTTTTCATGCTGTCGTTTCCTTTCTCATATGCCCGAATCCGGACGCTGAGTTTCCTGCCTGAAGAGAAAGATTTTACCGCGAAATGAAATAGTTATAGCACGTGGGGGCAGGGTTTTCATGTTATCTAAAGCAAATCAGAAAATATCCTCAGGAGAGAGAGGGTTGTTTTTTCAACCTTGCCTGGATATTATTTTGTTATGTTATAACAAAACACAAAGGGTTTATGATGAAACCAAACATCCATCCAGCGTATCGCACCGTGGTATTCCACGACACCAGTGCCAATGAATACTTTAAAGTGGGTTCAACCATTAAAACCGACCGCGAAATTGAGCTCGACGGTGAAACGTATCCGTACATCACTATCGAGGTTTCTTCAAAATCGCATCCGTTTTATACCGGTAAGCAAAAAACGTTTTCCACGGATGGCAGCGCAGCGCGCTTCCGCAAGCGTTTTGGCGGTTTTCTTAATGCGAAGCGGGGCTAACCATGCAGGTGCTTAACTCATTGCGCAGCGCAAAACAGCGTCACCCGGATTGCCAGATAGTCAAACGCAAGGGACGCTTATACGTGATTTGCAAATCTAATCCGCGCTTTAAGGCGGTGCAGGGACGTAAAAAAAGACGCTAGACTCGCGTTTCTCGCCAGCTTTCCAGGGATCTTTTCTGTTTGCCATCGGCAGTAAAATTGTCGGTGGCAAGCCAGCCTTCAAAGGCGCTCGCCAGCGCCGGCCACTCTTTGTCGAGAATCGAAAACCAGTCGGTATCCCGGTTACGGCCTTTTATGACCAGCGCCTGGCGAAAACGGCCTTCAAACTGAAAGCCCAGACGCAGTGCCGCTTTGCGTGATGGTTCGTTCAGGCTGTTGCACTTCCATTCATATCGCCGGTAGCCCAGGGTATCGAACGCGTACCGCATCAGCAGATATTGCGCTTCTGTTGACATGGGCGTGCGGCTTAACAGCACGGAGAAGTGAACGTGCCCCACTTCCACAACGCCGTTTTTAGGATCGATCCGCATCAGGGCCAGCGTCCCGACGGGGGCCTGGGTCTGATTATCTATAACGGTAAAGTGCATCGGGTCAGATAACTCACACACGCTTGCCACCCATTCGGCAAACTCAGCGGCCGTGGCATCGGGTTCGCGCAGTAGCCACGTCCAGCTGCGGGTGTCTCCGGCCAGAGCATAGGCGGAGAACAGCGCCCCGGCATGCTCCACGCGCAGCGGTTCAAGCCGACAATAATGCCCCTGCAGTACTACCCGGGACGGATGAGGGCGAGGCTGCCAGTCGGTAAGGGCTTCACCCACAGGTTGTCCAAACTCATTGAATGTCTTCATCTTTATTTCCGTGACGTTGAGAAGAGTTCCAGATTAGAAAATTACTGGTTCCTTAAAAAGAACCACTCAGCTATGTTTTGGTGGTACCACAAGGAGATGAGATGAACATACCGGGCGATGAACTTTATACCTTGCTCTATGCTGCGCTTAAAACGCGTGGGGAAGAGACGCTCCAGCGCGCGCTCTATCTCGCTTTGCGGGAGGCCATACTGGGCGGAAGGCTTCGGTCCGGCAGCCAGCTGTCCGGCTCGCGAACGCTGGCGCAGCAGCTTTCCGTTTCACGGAACACCGTCAATGCGGCGCTGGACCAGCTCACGCTCGAAGGCTATTTGCTGCGTAACCGTCAGGGGACGCGGGTGGCACAATTCGCCCATCGTGCCAGCCCGCGGGTTCTGACCGATCCAGAGGTCAGGCTGGCAAAACGTGTCGTCCAGCTGCCTGCACCTGTGCCGCGCGACACCCCGGTGATGGCCTTTACGCCGGGAACGCCCGCCATCAACTATTTCCCCTTGCCGCTGTGGCGGCGATTGTACGATCGCGTCCTGCGGGAAGAGGGGAGCGCTCTGCTGGGCTATGGCGACCCGGCCGGTGAGCCGTCGCTGCGGGCAGCCATCGCCCGTCACCTTGCGCTTTCTCGCGGCATTGACTGCGACGCCAGCCAGATTGTGATAACCGAAGGGGCGCTGGAGGGCGTCAATCTGTGCACGATGCTGTTAAGCGAGCCGGGGGATGTCGCCTGGGTGGAAAATCCCGGCTACAGCGGGGCCAAAAGCGCCTTCGTCAAAACCGGCCTTGCGATGACCGGCATACCGGTGGATGACGAGGGAATGTGCTGGGAAGGGCTGCATGCGCCTTCACCTGCGCTCGTTTTCATTTCGCCGTCGCATCAGTTTCCTTACGGGAGCGTGCTCAGCGCGCGGCGGCGTCTGGCGCTGCTGGAACTGGCCCGCCAGCACAAGGCGTGGATCATTGAGGACGATTACGACAGCGAGTTCCGCTATGTCGGCGAGCCCGTACCGGCGATGCTGGGCATGGTCAACAACGCGCCCGTTGTGTATCTGGGGACGTTCAGTAAAACGCTGTTTCCGTCGCTCCGAATGGGGTTCATGGTGTTACCGCCAGCGCTGGCGAAAGCAGCGCGTCCTGCTATCGGCTCGCTGCTGCGCGGCGGGCACCGCGCAGAACAGCGCGCCCTGGCGCTGTTTATCGAGGAGGGGCACTATGCCCGTCATCTTGCCGCCATGCGTCGCCTGTATCGTAAGCGTTACCGCCAGCTGCGGGAGGTGCTGAGCGCAGAGCTTCATACTCCGCACCGTGTTCTTGCCGGAGAAGGGGGAATGCACCTGACATTGGCAATTGACGGTATCGACGACCAGCGGCTGGTAGAGAAAGCGAGGGCATTTCAGCTGGCACCCGCTGCGCTGAGCGGCTATTACCTGGAGACGAAGCAGGGGCAAACCGGCCTGGTTTTAGGTTACGGCAACACCTCTGCTTCGCAGTTTGCGCCGGGTATCCGACGCCTGCAGGCGTTAATTACGCAGCAGCAGAGCGGGAAAGGGTAAAAACATCATAAAAAGAGAGCTGGCCTTTCGTTGCGACCATTTTCTGCAGCTTCTCTTTGTGCACGGTTTCGACAGCCGGAGAGTGCAGGATGCTGTCGATAAGCTCATTTGGCACAAAACGCGTGTTGTACCATTCGCCGTTGTAGCAGACCCGGAAATCGAGGACGTCGATATCTTCGTAACGGTAGCGGGGATTCACGTCGAAAAAGAAAAAGGCGTTAAACACGACAAACAGCACCACCAGCAGCCAGACGGAGTCCACCAGCGTTTCGGACTTCAGCATGACAATCAGCGTCGCCAGCCAGGCGGCATACATGGCAACAAACAGCCCGGGATGTTTGCGGATAAAGCTAATGCTAAAGCGCGGGCGATTGTCTCGCTTTTCGCGGTGGTTAAGATCGTCGATGGTGGCGGTAAGCAGGCGCTGTATCTCGGTCATTTTTGGCCTTTTGAGAGTTGACAATACAGGGTATCTGCCAATTTTAGGGGAGCCATCCGACTGAAAAAAGTAACAGTCGGGCGCTAAAAGACCATAACAGTTGGCTCCCCGGATCGTTACAGCGTTTTGATGATTTTCGCCGGGTTGCCGCCCACGACGACGTTAGCCGGCACGTCTTTCGTCACGACGGCACCGGAAGCCACAACCACATTATCCCCGATGGTGACGCCTGGGTTAATGACCGCACGTCCACCAATCCAGACATTATTGCCAATGGTGACGGGCTTACCAAACTCCACTCCGCTGTTACGTTCTTGCGCATCCAGCGGATGGGTGGCCGTATAAATATGAACGCCCGGCGCGAGCATGCAGTTGTCGCCAATATGTACAGGGCAGACATCCAGCATTACGCAATCGAAGTTGGCGTAAAAGTCTTTGCCCAGATAAATGTTATATCCATAGTCACAGCGGAAGCTCGGCTCAATATACGCCCCTTCGCTTTGTCCCAGCAGTTCCGCCAGAATATTCTGGCGTTCTGTTTTTTCGTCAGGCGCGGTGTGGTTATAGCGGTGAAGCAGATGGCGCGCCCGAAGCCGGTCGGCGCGTAACGTCTCATCACCAGGGCGGTAATGTTCACCTGAAATCATCTTCTGTTTTTCTATGCTCATCGGAAACCTCTCTGGATGTTATTCCTGAAGGGTAATCGCAACGGGCGTTAAGGGGAACGTTCCCGGAAGGCCGATGTGACCAAAGTCACAACATTGTTGCTGATGAGCGCGTTTAACACGGAGACCTGGCTTTCGCGCAGGGAGCATAACGGGACAGGTGAATACAGCTTATAACGTGGCGTAGAACCTCTACAGACACACTTCAAAGATTAACGGACAAATTTCCATACAGAAGTAGGGATTTTGTCATACAGCTTATTCATCGTTAGCTCTGCAAGGCGATGGTCAGCGGCTGAATAAAATACCGCCAGTTCATTATCAGAAAGCTCGTATTTATTCTTTTCAATGACGCGTTCAAGGGTGTCAATTGACTGACAACGTCGTAAGCGCATCAAATAATCGATTTTTGTGAGTGGTTTATCAGACATAAATTCACCTTAGTAATTGTAATAATTTTAACAGGAAAGACTAACCGGGTTAGCTCTGCTCACGTTGACGAAACAGCGGAATAGCCGGTTTCCCGATTTACGCCATTTTTGCAAATCCTGAGTGTTAATGCCGTAACTGCTGAACAACATAAAGGTGTCGTCCAGGTATTCATCAATTTGCTCAATGAGCTTATTATCTTCATTGTACTTAATTTTATAATTAAGTGCGAAGGTAGCGATATGCTCTATCAGCTCATTCAACTGTAAATTGATGGCAGACGTTGGGTCATTTACCCAGCCATGGTTGCTTTCATCAAGATTGGCAAGGCAGTCATGGTACAAGGATTCGCAGAGAAATTTCAACTGCGCGATATCATGCCTTTTTGGCGAGTACTCGTCCATAGCGCATCCCCTTCTGAGTGATTTCTTACTCACCGAACATCATTGTCGGGATGGATACATCTGACTTAGCTACATGAGCGCTGTGTTCCTGATAACCTAACTATAAGCCACTCCTTCCTGGATTTCACCGCGCTATTACGAAAAATTACAAATAAAACCGCAGGCTGCGAGCGTCTACGCAAATGTTCATCCGAAACTGAACTTTTTTATCAGGATTAACGATAGTTTTTTCGCTTCCTTACGTTTCATTGGCTTAGCTTACAGCCATAAGAAAAGTTCACATCCGGAGTTCCGTTTGTCTTAACTTTTAATTAGGAATATTCCTAACAACTTAAGCAGGGAAATAGATTTAAAAAAATCCTGAGTTCACCTATTAAGTTATCAGTTAATTATGATATGTCTGTTTAAGATGGCAGAAAATAAATAGGACCTCAATAAGCTTATTTTATGATTTTTTCTGAAAATGAAAAAGGCCGCAAATGCGGCCTTTTTATTATATGAAACCGGTATCAGTGAGGTTCTACCGAATGACTGTGCTCAACATCTTCATTCTTCCGGCTGAAGCGGCGGCGCACCACCACGAAGAACACCGGGACGAAGAAGATAGCCAGTACGGTCGCGGTGATCATACCGCCCATTACACCTGTACCGACCGCGTTCTGCGCACCGGAGCCTGCACCGGAGCTAATAACCAGCGGCATTACGCCGAGGATGAACGCCAGAGAGGTCATCAGGATTGGACGCAGACGCATACGCACCGCTTCCAGCGTCGCCTCAATAAGGCCTTTACCCTCTTTCTCCATCAGATCTTTGGCGAATTCAACGATAAGTATCGCGTTCTTCGCCGACAAGCCAATGGTTGTCAGCAGGCCTACCTGGAAGTACACGTCGTTGGTCAATCCACGGAACGTTGCCGCAAGCAGCGCACCAATAACCCCGAGTGGAACCACCAGCATAACGGAGAACGGAATTGACCAGCTCTCGTACAGCGCCGCCAGACACAGGAAGACCACAATCAGTGAAATGGCGTACAGGGCAGGGGCCTGGTTACCGGACAGACGTTCCTGATAGGACATACCAGTCCAGTCATAGCCGATACCCGCAGGCAGTTTGCTAGCCAGCTCTTCCATCAGGTTCATGGCTTCACCGGTGCTTCGGCCCGGTGCGGCCTGGCCCAAGATTTCCATCGACGGCAGACCGTTGTAACGTTCCAGACGCGGAGAGCCGTATTCCCAGTGTGACGTTGAGAAGGATGAGAACGGCACCATCTGACCGTTGCTGCCGCGAACGTACCAGTTGTTAATATCGTTCGGCAACATACGGTACTGCGCTTCGGACATGACGTACACTTTCTTCACGCGACCACGGTCGATGAAGTCGTTGACGTAGCTACCGCCCCATGCCGCGCCCAGCGTGGTATTGATGTCGCTGATGGACACGCCCAGCGCCTGCGCTTTTTCCTGATCGATGTTGATCTTATACTGCGGCGTATCTTCCAGTCCGTTTGGACGTACGCCGACCAGCAGGTCAGGGTGTTTAGCCACTTCGCCGAACAGCTGGTTACGCGCCTGCGTCAGTTTCTCGTGACCCAGACCGCCCTGGTCGATCAGCTGGAAGTCGAAGCCGGTCGCCGTACCCAGTTCAACAATCGCTGGCAGGTTAAAGGCGAAGACCATCGCATCTTTAATCTGCGAGAAGGTGCCCATGGCACGGCCCGTGATCGCTTCAACTTTATTCTCATCGCCCGGACGATCCGCCCAGTCTTTCAGAGAAACGAAGGCGATACCGGTGTTTTGACCACGACCCGCAAAGCCAAAGCCGTTAACCGCAAACACGGATTCAACGTTCGCTTTCTCTTTGGTGAGATAGTAGTCCGTCACTTCGTCCAACACCTTCTGGGTACGCTCTTGCGACGCACCCGCCGGAAGCTGCGCCATCGTCAGGAACACGCCCTGGTCTTCATCCGGCAGGAACGAGCTTGGCAGACGAACGAACAGGAACGCCATCCCCACTACGATGATGATATAGAGCAGCAGATAACGACCGGTGCTGCGCAGGATATTGCCCACGCTGTCGGTGTAGTGGTGCGTGCTCTTATCAAACATGCGGTTAAACCAGCCGAAGAACCCTTTATGCTCGCCGTGACCGCCTTTCTGAACTGGCTTCAGCATGGTGGCACACAGCGCTGGCGTCAGGATTAACGCTACCAGTACCGACAGCGCCATCGCGGAGACGATGGTAATGGAGAACTGGCGGTAAATCGCACCCGTAGAGCCCCCGAAGAAGGCCATCGGGATAAATACCGCGGACAGCACCATCGCAATACCGACCAGCGCGCCCTGGATCTGGCCCATAGATTTACGGGTGGCTTCCTTCGGCGGTAAACCTTCTTCCGCCATCACGCGCTCGACGTTCTCTACTACCACGATGGCGTCATCCACCAGCAGGCCGATGGCGAGCACCATCCCGAACATCGTCAGGGTGTTTATCGAGAACCCAAAGGCTGCAAGGATGGCAAAGGTCCCCAGCAGAACGACCGGCACGGCGATGGTTGGGATCAGCGTCGCGCGGAAGTTTTGCAGGAACAGATACATCACCAGGAACACCAGGATGATCGCTTCTACCAGCGTTTTAACCACTTCGTGAATCGAAATTTTAACGAACGGCGTAGTGTCATACGGATAAACGATTTTCAGGCCTGACGGGAAGAATGGTTCCATCTTCTTCAGTTCCGCACGGATCGCCGTCGCGGTGTCCAGGGCGTTCGCGCCTGTCGCCAGTTTGATACCCAGACCGGACGCCGGTTTACCGTTAAACTTCGCGATGATGTCGTAGTTCTCACCACCCAGCTCAACCCTGGCCACGTCGCGCAGACGAACCTGCGAACCGTCCTGGTTCACCTTCAGCAGAATTTTGCTGAACTCATCGGCGGAGGTCAGACGGGTTTGCGCGATAATGGACGCGTTAAGCTGCTGGCCTTTCACCGGCGGCGTACCGCCTAGCTGACCGGCTGCCACCTGGGCGTTCTGCGCTTTAATCGCGTTAATCACGTCAACCGGCGTCAGCTGGAAGTTGTTCAGTTTGTTCGGATCCATCCAGATACGCATCGCGTACTGGGAACCGAACAGCTGAACGTCACCCACACCGGACGTACGGCTGATGGCGTCCTTCATGTTAGCGCCCACGTAGTCGGAAATATCCTCCTGCGTCATGGTGCCGTTGGTGTTAATCACGCCGACAACCATCAGGAAGCTGCTGGACGATTTCTCGACGCTCACACCCTGCTGTTGCACTTCCTGCGGCAGAAGAGGCATTGCCAGCTGCAGTTTGTTCTGCACCTGAACCTGCGCAATGTCCGCATCCGTACCGGATTCAAAGGTCAGGGTGATCTGAACCGTACCGGTGGAGTCACTGTTTGAGGACATGTACATCAGGTTATCGATACCGTTCATGTTCTGTTCGATAACCTGAGTCACGGTATCCTGCACCGTTTTCGCATCAGCCCCCGGGTAGGTTGCGGAGATCGTTACCGCCGGTGGCGCAATCGTTGGATATTGCGCAACAGGCAGCTTCAGGATCGCAAGTCCCCCGGCCAGCATGATGATAATGGCGATCACCCACGCAAATATGGGGCGATCGATAAAGAAATTAGGCATGTCTTAACGGCTCCTGTTTAAGTTAAGACTTGGTTTGTTCTGACTGGCCAGCGGCCGAAGCTTGTTGTTTATCGTCAGATGTCACTTCCTGTGCTTTTACCTGCGCGCCAGGACGTACTTTTTGCAAACCAGTAACAATCACGCGATCGCCATCTTTCAGACCTTCCGTCACCAGCCATTTATCGCCAATCGCCTGCGTGGCGGTGATATTGCGCGTTTCGACTTTGTTATCTGCCCCAACAACCAGTGCGCTCGCATCGCCGCGTGGCGTACGGGTCACACCCTGCTGTGGAACAAGAAGTGCGGTTGGATTCGTTCCTTCTTCCAGACGCGCGCGAACGAACATACCTGGCAGCAGATTTTTGTCAGGGTTCGGGAAAATCGCACGTAAGGTGATGGAACCGGTGGTCTGGTCGACCGTCACATCGGAGAATTCCAGAGTACCTTCCTGCGGGAACTTGATACCGTCGTTGGTAACCAGCTCCACTTTGGCTTTGCCGTTTTCCTGTTTCAGGGTGCCGTTAGCCAGCTCCTGTTTCAGGCGCAGGAAATCGTTGCTGGACTGCGTCACGTCAACGTAGATCGGATCAAGCTGCTGCACGGTAGCCAGCGCAGTGGTCTGCCCGTTCTGCACCAGCGCCCCTTCCGTCACGGCAGATTTACCAATACGACCGCTGATAGGGGAGGTCACTTTGGTATAGGCCAGGTTAATGCGTGCAGTTTCGACAGCCGCTTTGGCTGCTACCACGGCCGCGTTAGCCTGCTGGGCATCTGCCAGCGCGGTATCGTAATCCTGTTGACTGATGTACTTCGTGCCGAGCAGTTTCTGATAGCGGTTCAGCGTCAGCTGAGCGATTTTTGCCGCCGCTTGTGCTTTAGCCAGGTCACCTTTCGCGCTTTCATAAGAAGCCTGATAGGTCGCGGGATCAATCTGATACAGAGACTCACCGGCCTTCACATCGCCGCCTTCGGTAAAGTTACGTTTCAGGATAATGCCGCTAACCTGAGGACGCACTTCCGCAATGCGGTAAGCGTTTGTACGGCCTGGTAATTCTGTGGTGATCTGCAGAGGTTCAGATTTGAGTGTCACAACGCCGACTTCTGGCGCCTGCTGAGCTCCTTGTTGAGCCGGTTTGTCGTCACATCCTGTAAGCGCTAAGCTGCCTGAGAGCATCAGAACGACCGCCAGAGGCGTTAACCCTCTGTTTTTGTTCATATGTAAACCTCGAGTGTCCGATTTCAAATTGATCAAGGGTCCTGAGTCTAAAAACCCATTGCTGCGTTTATATTATCGTCATGCTATGGTACATACATTCACAAATGTATGTAAATCTGACTCCTGTAAATTCACCCACCTATGGCACGAAAAACTAAACAACAAGCGCTGGAAACCCGACAACACATTCTGGATGTGGCAATACGTTTGTTCTCTCAGCAGGGTGTTTCTTCTACCTCGCTGGCGCAAATTGCTCAGGCTGCCGGTGTGACGCGGGGAGCGATTTACTGGCATTTTAAAGACAAGTCAGATCTGTTCAGTGAAATCTGGGAGCTTTCAGAGTCCAGCATTAGCGATCTCGAGAGTGAGTATCGGGCAAAATTCCCTGACGATCCACTCTCAGTATTAAGAGAAATATTAGTATATATCCTTGAAGCAACGGTAGTTGAAGAGCGTCGCAGATTAATGATGGAAATTATCTTTCATAAATGTGAGTTCGTGGGCGAGATGGCGGTGGTGCAACAGGCGCAGCGCAGCCTCAGCCTGGAGAGTTACGATCGTATCGAACAGAACCTGAACCTGTGTATGCAGGCAAAGCTGTTACCGGCCAATTTACTCACCCGCCGGGCGGCCATCCTGATGCGCAGCTACATTTCAGGTCTGATGGAAAACTGGCTTTTTGCGCCGCAATCCTTTGACCTCAAAGAGGAAGCCCGCAGCTACGTGGCGGTTTTACTGGAAATGCTACAGCTCTGCCCGACGCTGCGCAGCGACGCGCTTTCGCTCACGGCCTGAGTCCTTCCAGGATTTATCTCAGAGGCTTACGTTCTCGCTATTCTGCTTCTGACGAGCGTGATATTCTTCACGCCGGACTATTTTCGGTCATCTGCTGACATCATTCACAACTATGCTGCCCATCAATCGCTCGCAACATCCTGTATTTGCATTGCTCTTTGCTATGCTGTTTTTCTTCGCCACGGCGCCGCTGACCTGGGCCCGCGCCGACAACAGTAACGATATCCCCACGCGCGCTGATGTTCAGTCGCAGCTCGACACGCTGAATAAACAAAAAGAACTCTCTCCTCAGGAAAAACTGACGCAGCAGGATCTGACGGAAACGCTGGAAACGCTGGATAAAATTGAACGCGTTAAGGCTGAAACCACCCAGCTTCGTCAGAAGGTGGCGCAGGCGCCGGAGAACATGCGTAAGGCCACGGAAGCGCTAAGCGCGCTAAGCGACGTCGATAACGACGATGAAACGCGCAAAACGCTCTCCACGCTCTCCTTACGCCAGCTGGAATCGCGCGTCGCGCAATTGCTCGACGATCTGCAAACCGCACAGTCCGATCTCGCTACCTATAACAGCCAGCTCGTCTCCCTGCAAACCCAGCCCGAGCGCGTGCAAAACGCGATGTACGCCGCGTCTCAGCAGCTGCAGCAGATCCGCAACCGCCTGAACGGCACGACGGTAGGGGAGGGCACGCTGCGCCCGACCCAGCAAACCCTGCTGCTGGTTCAGCAGTCGCTGCTCAATGCGCAAATTGAACAGCAGCGTAAAAGCCTGGAAGGGAATACGGTGCTGCAGGACACGCTCCAGAAGCAGCGTGATTACGTCACCGCGAACATTAATCGTCTGGAACATCAGCTTCAGTTGCTGCAGGAAGCTGTTAACAGCAAGCGCCTGACGCTGACTGAAAAAACCGCCCAGGAGGCCGTATCCCCTGACGAAACCGCCCGTATTCAGGCGAATCCTCTGGTGAAGCAGGAGCTTGAGGCTAACCACCAGCTCAGCCAGCGCCTGATAGTGGCGACGGAAAGCGGCAACTCGCTGGTTCAGCAAAATATCAAAGTGAAGAACTGGCTGGATCGCGCGTTGCAGGCGGAGCGCAACATCAAAGAGCAGATCGCGGTTCTGAAGGGCAGCCTCCTGCTGTCGCGTATTCTCTACCAGCAGCAGCAGACGCTGCCGTCTGCCGACGAGCTGGAGGACATGACCAACCGCATTGCGGATTTACGTCTGGAGCAGTTTGACGTCAACCAGCAGCGCGATGCCCTTTTCCAGAGTGATGCCTTCGTCGCCAAAATTGAAGAGGGGCACTCCAGTGACGTAAACCCGGAAGTACATGACGCGCTGCTCCAGGTGGTGGATATGCGCCGTGAACTGCTTGACCAGCTCAATAAACAGCTGGGCAACCAGCTGATGATGGCAATTAACCTGCAGATCAACCAGCAGCAGCTGGTCAGCGTGTCAAAAAGCCTGCAGGAGATTTTGACGCAGCAGATTTTCTGGGTGAACAGCAACAAGCCGATGGACTGGGACTGGATTAAGTCCTTCCCGGAGACGCTGAAAACGCAGATTAAGAGCATGAAAATCACCGTGAACTGGGAGAAAGCCTGGCCTGCGGTAATGATTGCTTTCCTGGCGGGCTTACCGCTGCTGCTGATTGCCGGTCTGATACGCTGGCGTTTGAAATGGCTGAAACAGTACCAGGCGAAGCTGGCTTCGGAAGTGGGGCAACTGCGTAACGACAGCCAGCTCCATACGCCAAAAGCGATTCTGATCGATCTCATTCGCGCGCTGCCGGTGTGCCTGATTATTCTGGCCGTGGGCCTGATCCTGCTCACGATGCAGCTTAACGTCAGCGATCTGCTCTGGGCGTTCAGTAAAAAACTGGCGCTGTTCTGGCTGGTATTTGGCGTGTGCTGGAAGGTGCTCGAAAAAGACGGCGTGGCGGTGCGTCACTTCAACATGCCTGCGCAGCTGACCAGCCACTGGCGTCGCCAGATTGTGCGCGTCAGCCTGGCGCTCCTGCCGCTGCACTTCTGGTCGGTAGTCTCCGAGCTTTCCCCGCTGCATCTGATGGATGATGTGTTGGGTCAACTGGTCATTCTGCTCAACCTGCTGCTGATTGCGATCCTGATGTGGCCGATGTGCCGCGACAGCTGGCGTGATAAAGAGTCCCACAATATCCGTCTGGCCACCGTGACGGTGCTGGCGATCATTCCGCTGGCGCTGATGGTGCTTACGGCAACGGGCTACTTCTACACCACGCTGCGCCTGTCCGGGCGCTGGATCGAGACGGTCTATCTGGTGATCGTCTGGAACCTGCTCTATCAGACCGTGCTGCGCGGCTTAAGCGTCGCGGCCCGCCGCATTGCTTACCGTCGTGCCATTGCGCGTCGTCAGCATCAGGTGAAAGAGGGGGCTGAAGGCGCGGAGCCGCAGGAAGAGCCGACCATCGCGCTGGAGCAGGTTAACCAGCAGACGCTGCGTATCACCATGCTGGTGATGATCGCGCTGTTTGCGGTGATGTTCTGGGCGATCTGGTCTGATTTAATTACCGTCTTCGCTTATCTCGACAGTATTACCCTCTGGCAGTACAACGGTACCGAAGCCGGCGCGGCGGTGATGAAAAGCGTCACCATGGGCAGCCTGCTGTTTGCGCTGGTGTCGTCGGTAGTGGCCTGGGCGCTAATTCGTAACCTGCCGGGTCTGCTGGAAGTGCTGGTGCTCTCAAGGCTGAACCTGCGCCAGGGGGCGTCTTACGCCATCACCACCATCCTGAATTACGTCATCATTATCGTCGGGGCGATGACGGTATTCGGCTCGCTGGGCGTCTCGTGGGATAAACTGCAGTGGCTGGCGGCGGCTCTCTCGGTCGGTCTTGGTTTTGGCCTGCAGGAGATCTTCGGTAACTTTGTCTCCGGCCTGATTATCCTCTTCGAACGTCCGGTGCGTATCGGCGATACCGTCACCATCGGCACGTTCTCCGGGACCGTCAGCAAGATCCGAATTCGTGCGACCACCATCACCGACTTCGATCGCAAAGAGGTGATCATCCCGAACAAAGCGTTCGTGACCGAGCGTCTGATCAACTGGTCGCTCTCTGATACGGTGACGCGCGTGGTGATCCGCCTGGGCGTAGCCTATGGATCGGATCTGGATAAGGTGAAAGAGGTGCTGCTGAAGGCGGCGTCTGAGCATCCGAAAGTGATGCACGATCCTGCCCCGGCTGTGTTCTTCACCACCTTTGGGCCGAGTACGCTGGATCACGAGCTGCGTTTATACGTGCGCGAGCTGCGCGACCGCAGCTACACGGTGGATGAGCTTAACCGCTCTATCGATCGCCTGTGCCGTGAAAACGATATTAATATCGCCTTCAACCAGCTTGAGGTTCACCTGCGTAACGAGAAAGGTGATGAGCATACGGAAGTGAAGCGCGACATTAAGGGCGACGACCCGACTCCGGCTTAATCTATTTTCCCTCTCCCACGGGGAGAGGGTTAGGGTGAGGGGGAAGTTTCCCCTCAAAATCCCGCCGCACAATCTCCAGCGCTTTAAGCACCGTCTCGGCCGGGATCTCATGATTCTCCAGCAGCATAATCAAATCGACGGCCAGCTTGACCTCATCGGGTGCATTTTCCAGTGACATAAATGTGGCTCCAGTTAACGGGTCAGGCGTTCAATCACGCGTTCAATCTCATCCAGCGCCTGACGGCAGCGGACGATGCGGCCTTCCAGCGCGCTAATCTCGCGCATCAATAGCTGCTGCTCTTCCAGCGTTTCGCTGTTGTTCAGGCGGGCTTCGCGCTCGCGCTTCATCTCAAACAGACGCCGCTCAAACTCCTGGTTCTCCAGCCGCTTGCGCTGCCATTTTCCCAGCCCAGGCGAGGCGCTGTCCCACGCCCGTAGCGGCCAGGCGGCGATTTCGCGGTGCAGGGCGGTGATCTGCTCGGTAAGATGCTCCGCAAGCCACACCACCTGTTCCTGCTGTTCACTCTCAACCGCGTGGCGAAGCTCATCGAGGTTGGTCTGCATCTCAGCAAGGTAATCCTGAATGACGGTGCTGCGGGTGCGGAAAAGCTGCCGGTCAAAGCGCGGTTTCAGCGTGGCGTGTCCCATCAGCGGCATGGCCTGCGCCCGCAGAGCGATCAGCTGATTTTGCAGCTTCTCAAGAAGCAGTGCTGTTTTCAATGCGCTCTCCAGTGGTAAAGTAGCCGTTCAGTTTGATAACGATTCGCATTATGCAGCGTACTATTTTAATCATCATTGGCTGGCTCGCGGTAGTGCTGGGTACGCTAGGTGTGGTTTTGCCCTTGCTGCCGACCACCCCGTTTATCCTGCTGGCCGCCTGGTGCTTCGCCCGCTCGTCGCCGCGTTTTCACCACTGGCTGCTGTACCGCTCGTGGTTTGGCGGCTACCTGCGGCACTGGCAAAAACACCGGGCCATGCCGCCCGGGGCCAAGCCGCGCGCCATTGCCTTTATCCTGATCACCTTCGCCGTTTCGTTATGGCTGGTGAACATGATGTGGGTGCGTATTCTGCTGCTGGCGATCCTGGCCTGCCTGCTGATCTTCATGTGGCGGATCCCCGTGGTTGATGAAAAGCAACAAAAGCACTGAAGCCTCATCATGGCGGTTGCAATTATGGCGCGCAGCCAGTAAATTCGACCGTTTTCGAGCACAGGTGCGCTTGGTCAAAGGTTAAACAACTGTTACTTTGACCGACTCGTCGCGCGCCGTGAGTAACACTGTTTCATTTAGGCACAAACCGATGACCGCAACTGCACAGCAGCTTGAATATCTGAAAAATAGCATCAAAAGCATCCAGGACTATCCAAAGCCTGGTATTCTTTTCCGTGATGTCACCAGCTTGCTGGAAGACCCGAAAGCGTACGCGCTCAGCATTGAACTGCTGGTCGAGCGTTATAAAAACGCCGGGATCACCAAAGTAGTAGGTACCGAAGCCCGCGGCTTCCTGTTTGGCGCACCGGTTGCGCTGGCGATGGGCGTGGGTTTTGTGCCGGTGCGTAAGCCGCGCAAACTGCCGCGTGAAACCATCGCGGAGAGCTACGAGCTGGAGTACGGCACCGATCAGCTGGAAATCCACGTTGACGCGATCAAGCCTGGCGACAAAGTGCTGGTGGTCGACGATCTGCTGGCGACCGGCGGCACCATTGAAGCGACCGTCAAGCTGATCCGCCGTCTGGGTGGTGAAGTGACCGATGCGGCCTTCATCATCAACCTGTTCGATCTTGGCGGTGAACAGCGCCTGGAAAAACAGGGCATTACCAGCTATAGCCTGGTGCCTTTCCCGGGTCATTAATCCCGGTTTTCACAACCTCGCTCAACGGGTGAGGTTGTGATAGCATTCCCCTCCATAAATTCACCTTCCAGCGTTGCAGAGCCTGCCCATGAGTTATCAGGTGTTAGCCCGTAAATGGCGACCACAAACCTTTGCTGACGTTGTCGGTCAGGAACATGTGCTGACGGCCCTGGCGAACGGCTTGTCGCTAGGTCGCATCCATCACGCCTATCTTTTTTCCGGCACCCGCGGCGTCGGTAAGACTTCTATTGCCCGTCTGCTGGCGAAAGGTCTGAACTGCGAAACCGGGATCACCGCCACCCCGTGCGGCGTGTGTGACAACTGCCGCGAGATCGAGCAGGGGCGTTTTGTCGATCTGATCGAGATCGACGCCGCCTCGCGCACCAAGGTGGAAGACACCCGCGATCTGCTCGACAACGTGCAGTACGCCCCGGCGCGCGGCCGCTTCAAGGTCTACCTGATCGATGAAGTGCACATGCTGTCGCGCCACAGCTTTAACGCCCTGCTGAAAACGCTGGAAGAGCCGCCCGCGCACGTTAAATTCCTGCTGGCGACCACCGATCCGCAAAAGCTGCCGGTCACCATCCTGTCGCGCTGCCTGCAGTTCCACCTGAAGGCGCTGGACGTTGAGCAGATCCGCGCGCAGCTTGAGCACATCCTTGATGAAGAGAAGATCGTTCACGAGCCGCGCGCCCTGCAGCTGCTGGCCCGCGCGGCTGACGGCAGCCTGCGTGATGCGCTAAGCCTGACCGACCAGGCGATTGCCAGCGGTGACGGCAAGCTCTCGACCGAAGCGGTCAGCACCATGCTCGGCACGCTGGATGACGATCAGGCGCTGTCGCTCATCGAAGCGATGATTGCCGCCAACGGCGAGCGCGTGATGTCGCTGGTGAACGCGGCCGCTGCCCGCGGTATTGAGTGGGAAGCGCTGCTGGTCGAGATGCTCAGCCTGCTGCACCGCGTGGCGATGCTGCAGCTGTCTCCGTCGGCCATCGGTGCGGATATGGCCGCCATTGAACAGCGGATGCGTGAACTTGCCCGTACCGTGCCGCCTGCCGACGTGCAGCTGTATTACCAGACGCTGCTGATTGGCCGCAAAGAGCTGCCATACGCGCCGGATCCGCGGATGGGCGTCGAAATGACGCTGCTGCGCGCGCTGGCGTTCCACCCGCGCATGCCGTTGCCGGAACCGGAAGCGCCGCGGCAGTCTTTTGCCCCGGTCGCCCCTACGGCGGTGATGTCACCGCAGCAGGTGCCGCCGCAGCCGACGCCGCCGCCACAGCAAAACGTGCCGCTGTCGGATGCCACCAGTTCGGTGCTTGCCGCACGCAGCCAGCTGCAGCGTGCGCAGGGAGTAACCAAACCAAAAAAGAGTGAACCGGCAGCGCCAGGAAGAGCGCGGCCGGTGAACAACGCCGCGCTTGAACGACTGGCCTCGGTAACGGAGCGCGTACAGTCGCGTCCGGCACCGTCCGCGCTCGAGCAGAAAGCCCCGGTGAAAGAAGAGGCTTACCGCTGGAAGGCGACCACCGTTGTTGAAACGGTCAAGGAAGTGGTCGCCACGCCGAAAGCGCTGAAAAAGGCGCTGGAGCATGAAAAAACGCCGGAGCTTTCCGCGAAGCTCGCCGAAGAGTCCATCGCGCGCGACGCCTGGGCCGCTGAGGTCAGCAAACTCCAGCTGCCGAAGCTGGTGGAGCAGGTCGCGCTAAACGCCTGGAAAGAGCAGGACGGCAATCAGGTGCGTCTGCACCTGCGTCCGGGCCAGCGGCACCTCAATTCCCCTGGCGCGCAAAAGGCGCTGGCAGAGGCGCTTGCTGCTTTACAGGGTTCACCGGTTGAATTGACTATCATTGAAGATGATAATCCGGCAGTGAAAACGCCGCTCGAGTGGCGCCAGGCCATTTATGAAGAGAAGCTCGCGCAGGCGCGCGAGGCAATTATTGCGGATAACAACATCCAGACCCTGCGCCGGTTCTTCGACGCCGATCTGGATGAAGAGAGTATTCGCCCCATTTGATCGTGAGTCTGACTTACGGTTGTAATCCTTAACGTGAAAGAAGAGAGAAGCCTATGTTTGGTGGAAAAGGCGGTCTGGGTGGCCTGATGAAGCAGGCTCAGCAGATGCAGGAAAAAATGCAGAAGATGCAGGAAGAGATCGCTCAGCTGGAAGTCACGGGTGAATCCGGTGCCGGTCTGGTCAAGGTGACCATCAACGGTGCGCACAACTGCCGTCGCGTTGAAATCGACCCGAGCCTGCTCGAAGACGACAAAGAAATGCTGGAAGATCTGGTTGCAGCCGCGTTTAACGATGCCGCTCGCCGTATCGACGAAACCCAGAAAGAGAAAATGGCCTCTGTTTCCAGCGGTATGCAGCTGCCGCCGGGCTTTAAGATGCCATTCTGATGCAAACCAGTCCGCTGCTCACGCAGTTAATGGAAGCACTGCGCTGCCTGCCGGGCGTTGGCCCGAAGTCGGCGCAGCGCATGGCGTTTACGCTATTGCAGCGCGACCGCAGCGGCGGGATGCGCCTGGCGCAGGCTTTAACCCGCGCCATGTCAGAAATTGGTCACTGTGCGGATTGCCGGACCTTTACCGAGCAGGACGTGTGTAACATCTGTACGAACCCGCGTCGTCAGGAGAACGGTCAGATTTGCGTGGTGGAGAGTCCGGCGGACATCTACGCCATCGAACAAACCGGGCAGTTTTCCGGCCGCTATTTTGTGCTGATGGGGCATCTCTCCCCGCTGGACGGCATTGGCCCGGACGATATCGGTCTCGATCGCCTTGAACAGCGTCTTGAGTCCGAAACCATCAAAGAGGTGATCCTCGCCACCAACCCGACGGTGGAAGGGGAGGCAACCGCCAACTATATCGCCGAGCTGTGCGCGCAGTACGGCGTTGACGCCAGCCGCATCGCCCACGGCGTGCCGGTCGGCGGCGAGCTGGAGATGGTCGACGGCACCACGCTGTCGCACTCGCTGGCCGGACGACACAAGATTATTTTCTGACCAAACGGAGGCTGCGCGCGCGGCCTCCGCTTGAAAATTTCCCCCCTTATCCCCATCTCTCACTCAACGTTTTACAACCCCATTAAATGGCATTGTTGAGGTCGACTTAGATGAAAGGACAAGAAACCCGTGGTTTCCAGTCAGAAGTAAAACAGCTTCTGCACCTGATGATCCATTCCCTGTATTCCAACAAAGAAATTTTCCTGCGTGAGCTGATTTCCAACGCCTCCGATGCGGCGGACAAGCTGCGCTTCCGCGCGCTGTCCAACCCGGATCTGTATGAAGGCGACGGCGAGCTGCGCGTGCGCGTCTCTTTCAACAAAGAGAACCGCACCCTGACCATCGCTGATAACGGCATCGGGATGAACCGCGACGAGGTGATCGACCACCTTGGCACCATCGCTAAATCCGGCACCAAAGCGTTCCTGGAGTCCATGGGCTCTGACCAGGCGAAAGACAGCCAGCTGATTGGCCAGTTCGGCGTGGGCTTCTACTCGGCGTTTATCGTGGCGGACAAAGTCACCGTGCGCACCCGCGCGGCGGGCGACAGCGCCGAGAACGGCGTGCTGTGGGAATCCAAAGGGGAAGGCGAATACACCGTTGATGACATCACTAAAGCGGATCGCGGCACCGAAATCACCCTCCACCTGCGCGAAGGGGAAGACGATTTCCTGAACGACTGGCGCGTACGCTCCATCATCAGCAAATATTCCGATCACATCGCGCTGCCGGTAGAGATTGAAAAACAGGAAGAGAAAGACGGTGAAACCGTTGTTTCCTGGGAGAAAATCAACAAGGCGCAGGCGCTGTGGACGCGTAACAAGGCTGAAATCAAAGACGACGAGTACAACGAGTTTTATAAGCACATCGCCCACGACTTTACCGACCCGCTGACCTGGAGCCACAACCGCGTGGAAGGGAAGCAGGAGTACACCAGCCTGCTGTACATTCCGGCACAGGCACCGTGGGACATGTGGAACCGCGATCACAAGCACGGCCTGAAGCTGTACGTGCAGCGCGTCTTCATCATGGACGACGCCGAGCAGTTCATGCCGAACTACCTGCGCTTTGTTCGTGGCCTGATAGACTCCAACGATCTGCCGCTGAACGTCTCCCGTGAAATCCTCCAGGACAGCACCGTTACCCGTAATCTGCGTAACGCTCTGACCAAACGTGCGTTGCAGATGCTGGAAAAACTGGCGAAAGACGACGCGGAAAAATACCAGACCTTCTGGAAACAGTTCGGCCTGGTGCTGAAAGAAGGCCCGGCTGAAGACATGGCGAACGTTGAAACTATCGCCAAACTGCTGCGCTTCGCCTCTACGCATACCGACTCCTCCGCCCAGACCGTGTCGCTGGAAGAGTACGTCTCCCGCATGAAGGAAGGGCAGGAGAAGATCTACTACATCACCGCCGACAGCTATGCGGCAGCGAAGAGCAGCCCGCATCTGGAGCTGCTGCGTAAGAAAGGCATCGAAGTGCTGCTGCTTTCTGACCGCATCGACGAGTGGATGATGAACTACCTGACCGAGTTCGACGGTAAGGCGTTCCAGTCCGTTGCCAAAGCCGACGAGTCCATCGACAAGCTGGCGGATGAAGTGGACGAAAGCGCGAAAGAAGCCGAGAAGGCGCTGGAGCCGTTCGTTGAGCGTGTCAAAACCCTGCTGGGCGACCGCGTGAAAGAGGTACGCTTCACGCACCGTCTGACCGATACTCCGGCGATTGTCACCACCGATGCGGACGAAATGAGCACCCAGATGGCGAAGCTGTTCGCCGCGGCGGGCCAGGCCGTGCCGGAAGTGAAATATATCTTTGAGCTTAATCCGGATCATCCGCTGGTGAAACGCGCGGCGGATACCCAGGATGAAGCTCGCTTTGCCGAGTGGGTTGAACTCCTGCTGGATCAGTCCCTGCTGGCCGAGCGCGGCACCCTGGAAGATCCTAACCTGTTCATTAAACGTGTGAATGCGCTGCTGCTGGCGTAACTGACCACGTCTCCCCTGGTCTTCTCCCTCTCCCCGTGGGAGAGGGCCGGGGTGAGGGCACCAGACCGCACTCTCCCAAATTATCTCCCCCCATTAACCGTTTCAGCCTTCCCGCCTTCCTTGAGCCACGCCCGTTCTGGTGGTATTGTTTAGCGCTTTTGAAAAATTGAAACGACATTTGAGGGGATTTTCGCAATGCGTATTATTCTGCTTGGCGCTCCGGGCGCGGGTAAAGGAACTCAGGCTCAGTTCATCATGGAGAAATACGGTATTCCGCAAATCTCCACCGGTGACATGCTGCGCGCCGCTGTAAAATCTGGCTCCGAGCTGGGTAAACAAGCGAAAGACATCATGGACGCAGGCAAGCTGGTAACCGACGAGCTGGTTATCGCGCTGGTTAAAGAGCGCATTGCGCAGGAAGACTGCCGTAACGGTTTCCTGCTGGACGGCTTCCCGCGCACCATTCCTCAGGCTGACGCCATGAAAGAAGCGGGCATCAACGTGGACTACGTGCTGGAGTTCGACGTACCGGACGAACTGATCGTTGACCGTATCGTTGGCCGTCGCGTGCACGCAGCCTCTGGCCGCGTTTACCACATCAAATTCAACCCGCCTAAGGTTGAAGGCAAAGACGACGTGACCGGCGAAGAGCTGACCACCCGTAAAGACGATCAGGAAGAGACCGTGCGTAAACGCCTGGTGGAATACCATCAGATGACCGCGCCGCTGATTGGCTACTACACCAAAGAAGCGCAGGCGGGTAACACCAAATACGCCAAAGTTGACGGCACCAAAGCCGTGGCTGACGTACGTGCAGAGCTGGAAAAAATCCTCGGCTAATCGCGCGCCTCTCACCCGGGCTCCCGGGTGAGAAATATTCTCATCTTACCTATTACAGCAATGGGTTTCGTTTAAACGCATTTCCGCTACAATTGACAACCTATCAAATGGTTAAGAGGCGTGAATGAGTCAGGCGAAAACCGGCATCCTGCTTGCCAATCTGGGCACCCCAGAAGCACCCACTCCAGCGGCGGTAAAACGCTACCTGCGACAATTTTTAAGCGACACGCGCGTCGTGGATTTTCCGAGACTGCTGTGGTGGCCGCTGCTGCGTGGCGTCATTCTGCCGATTCGCTCTCCGCGCGTCGCCAAACTTTATCAGTCCGTCTGGATGGAAGAGGGCTCGCCGCTGATGGTGTACAGCCGTCGTCAGGAAAAAGCGCTGGCCGCCCGTCTGCCGGATATGCCCGTCGCACTCGGCATGAGCTACGGTAAACCTTCGCTGGAAAGCGCCGTCGATGCGCTGCTGGCACAGGGCGTGGATCATATCGTCGTGCTGGCCTTGTATCCGCAGTACTCCTGCTCGACGGTGGCCGCCGTCTGGGACGAGCTGGCGCGTATTCTGAAGACGCGTCGCCGCATTCCGGGCGTGACCTTTATTCGCGATTACGCCGATAACGACCTCTACATCAAGGCGCTTGCCAACAGCGCCCGAGCATCGTTTGAGAAACACGGCGAGCCGGATCTGCTGCTGCTCTCCTATCACGGTATTCCGCAGCGTTTCGCCAACGAAGGGGATGATTACCCCCAGCGCTGCCGCGATACCACCCGCGAACTGGTCTCCGCCCTTGGCCTGCCGCCGGAGAAGGTGATGATGACCTTCCAGTCGCGCTTTGGCCGCGAGCCGTGGCTGACGCCGTACACCGATGAAACCCTCAAAATGCTCGGCGAGAAGGGCGTTAAGCACATTCAGGTGATGTCGCCGGGCTTCTCGGCAGACTGTCTGGAAACGCTGGAGGAGATCGCGGTGCAAAACCGTGAATTTTTCCTGGAGGCTGGCGGCGAAAAGTACGAGTACATTCCGGCGCTTAACGACTCGCCTGAGCACATCGACATGATGGTCTCGCTGGTGACGAACGGTCGCTGATCGCACTTCGGGCCGGGTTTGTGCTACCATTCCCGGCCCATATTCTTCGTACAGTTCAGACCATGAAATTTCCCGGTAAACGCAAATCCAAACACTACTTTCCCGTCGATGCCCGCGATCCGCTCCTGCAGCAAATCCAGCCTGAAAATGAAACCAGCGCGGCCTGGGTTGTCGGTATCGACCAGACGCTGGTGGACATTGAAGCGAAAGTGGATGATGAGTTTGTCGCCCGTTACGGTCTGAGCGCCGGTCACTCGCTGGTGATTGAGGACGACGTTGCCGAAGCGCTGTACCAGGAGCTGGTGCGCGAAAATCTGATTACCCATCAGTTCGCTGGCGGCACCATCGGCAACACCATGCACAACTACTCGGTGCTGGCAGATGACCGCTCGGTGCTGCTCGGCGTGATGTGCAGCAACATTGAAATCGGTGGCTACGCCTACCGCTACCTGTGCAACACCTCCAGCCGCACCGATCTTAACTATCTCCAGGGCGTAGACGGGCCGATTGGCCGCTGCTTTACGCTGATCGGCGAATCCGGCGAGCGTACCTTTGCCATCAGCCCGGGCCACATGAACAAGCTGCGCGCGGAAAGCATTCCCGAAGAGGTGATCGCGGGCGCGTCTGCGCTGGTGCTGACCTCCTACCTGGTGCGCTGCAAGCCGGGCGAGCCGATGCCGGAAGCGACCATGAAGGCGATTGAGTACGCCAAAAAGTACGACGTGCCCGTCGTTCTGACGCTGGGCACCAAATTCGTGATTGCCGATAACCCGGAGTGGTGGCAGACCTTCCTGAAAGAGCACGTCTCGATTCTGGCGATGAACGAAGAAGAGGCCGAGGCGCTGACCGGTGAAAGCGATCCGCTGCTGGCGTCCGACAAAGCGCTGGACTGGGTGGATCTGGTGCTCTGCACCGCGGGTCCGGTTGGGCTGTATATGGCGGGCTTCACCGAAGAAGAGAGCAAGCGCAAAACCCAGCACCCGCTGCTGCCGGGGGCGATTGCGGAGTTCAACCAGTACGAGTTCAGCCGCGGCATGCGCCACAAAGACTGCGTGAATCCGCTGCGTATCTACTCCCACATTGCGCCGTATATGGGCGGGCCGGAGAAGATCATGAACACTAACGGCGCGGGCGACGGCGCGCTTGCCGCGCTGCTGCATGACATTACCGCGAACGCCTATCACAAAACTAACGTGCCGAACTCCAGCAAGCACAAGTTCAGCTGGCTGACCTATTCGTCGCTGGCGCAGGTGTGCAAGTACGCGAACCGCGTGAGCTACCAGGTGCTGAACCAGCATTCGCCGCGCTTAACGCGTGGACTGCCGGAACGAGAAGACAGCCTCGAAGAGGCGTACTGGGACAGGTAAAAGCAAAACGGCAACCTGTGGTTGCCGTTTTTAGTATTTGTTCCCTCTCCCTGGGGAGAGGGCCAGGGTGAGGGCATCAGGCCGCAGCAAACTTACCCCGTCACCGCCTCTTCAACTGGCGGCTTCGTCAGCAGCGTCAGCATGGTATTCGCAATCTCACGCTCGCCCATCACCACCTGATTCGCGCCGCGCTCGGTAATGTACTCCACCTCGTCGTCATAGTGCGCTCGGGCAATGATCTCAATACCGGGGCACTTCTCACGCGCGGAGGCCACAATCTCACCCGCCTCATAGCCGTTAGGGATGGTCAGCAGCAGCCAGCGGGCGCAGTCCAGATGCGCGAGATTCATGATCTCTTCGTTTGCAGCGTTGCCCAGCACCGCGCGAATTCCGCGCTCGCGCAGCTCGTCAACGCGGGTGCGTGAGGTTTCAATCACCACCAGCGGAATGCCCTGCGCCATCAGCTTCTCGCCGAGCAGGCTACCCACGCGCCCAAAGCCGACCAGCAGGGCGTGATTGCAAATATCGACCGGGATCTGCTTCTCTTCTTCGATGGCCTCTTCCAGCGTCTGCTCTTCCAGCGTTTCGGTTTTATCAAGGTATTTTTCCAGCAGGGCAAACAGTACCGGGTTTAGCATGATGGAGAGGATTGCCCCTGCCAGCACCAGATTTTGCCCCGCCTGTGGCAGCAGGTTCAATGCCATGCCCAGACCGGCCAGAATAAAGGCGAACTCGCCAATCTGCGCCAGGCTGGCGGCAATCGTCAGCGCCGTGCGCGGGGAGTGGCCGAACATTCGCACCAGGAAGAAGGCCGCGAGCGACTTACCAAAAATAATGATCGCCAGCGTGCCCAGCACGGCCAGCGGCTGCTGGATCAGCACCAGCGGATCGAACAGCATCCCGACGGAGACGAAGAACAGCACGGCAAACGCATCGCGCAGCGGCAGCGTGTCGTGCGCCGCACGGTGGCTCAGCTCGGACTCGTTCAGCACCATCCCGGCGAAGAACGCCCCCAGGGCAAAGGAGACATCAAACAGCTCAACGGCACCGAAGGCGATGCCCAGCGCCAGCGCCAGCACGGAGAGGGTAAACAGCTCGCGGGAGCCGGTTGCCGCGCTGCGGGACATGATCCACGGCACCAGACGGCGACCCACCAGCATCATGATGGCGATAAACGCCACCACTTTACCGATGGTGATGCTCATATCCAGCGCCAGCGAGGCGAAGCCGACGTTGTCTTTTTCCATCATCCCGGCGACGGCGGGCAGCAGTACCAGCGTCAGGACCATGACCAGATCTTCTACAATCAGCCAGCCAATCGCGATTTGCCCGCGCTGGCTGTCTATCAGCTGCCTCTCTTCAAGCGCGCGCAGCAGCACCACGGTACTGGCGGTGGAGAGGCACAGCCCAAAGACGATGCCGGTCATCAGCGACCAGCCCAGCACTGCCGAAAGCGCCATGCCCAGCAGCGTCGCCACCCCTATCTGGGCGATCGCTCCGGGTATGGCGATCGACTTTACCGCCATCAGGTCCTTCAGCGAAAAATGCAGACCGACGCCAAACATCAGCAGAATCACGCCCAATTCCGCCAGTTCAGGAGCCAGTTTGGTATCCGCAACAAAACCTGGCGTAAACGGTCCCGCCAGCACACCTGCCAGCAGATAGCCGACAAGAGGAGAAATACGCAGCTTATTGGCAATCATGCCAAGGATAAAAGCGAGCACAAGTCCACCAACAATGGTGGTAATAAGCGGTGTGGCGTGGTGCATTCCGTCTCCTTTCGTGGTGAGTGTTCCATTTTTGGCGTGAATACCAAAAAGCCAGGTAATAGTTTATGACAATTTTTACCCTTATGTTTATGAATAATTGTTGAAGTTTGAATAAAACAGCAATATGCGCGTAAAAAAGCGCATTTTGATAAATTACGCAAGAGGAGAAAGAAGAAACCCTTATGGCATCAGGCTGTCAGGCAGCCAAAGTCAAACTTTGGCTGCCCGTAATTTACGCTTTGTGGCGGTTATCAGGCAGGAATATGGTCAACATCCCAAGAAGTGGCAGGAAAGCGCAGATTTTATAAACCAGGAAGATGCTGGTGTGATCCGCAACCATCCCTAATACCGCTGCACCCAGCCCGCCCATGCCGAAGGCGAAACCGAAAAACAGTCCGGAAACCATACCGATACGACCAGGCAGCAGCTCCTGGGCATAGACCAGAATGGCGGAAAACGCGGAGGCGAGGATAAAACCAATAATCACGGTCAAAATCCCCGTCCATTCAAGGCTGGCGTACGGCAAAATGAGGGTAAAGGGCGCCACGCCGAGGATAGAGCCCCAAATGACATATTTACGGCCAATTTTATCCCCCACCGGCCCGCCAATGACCGTTCCTGCGGCCACCGCGAAGAGGAAAGCAAACAGGTGAAACTGCGCGTTTTGTACCGATAATCCGAATTTTTGCATCAGATAAAAGGTGTAATAGCTGCTAATGCTCGCCATATAGAAGTATTTGGAGAAAATCAGCACCAGCAGCACGGAGACCGCAAGAATGACCTTATTACGAGGCAGGGGATTGATAACCTTCGCTTTAGGTTTCCCTTTGTTCACGCGATGCTGGGCGGCGTACCAGCGGCTGATCTGTGCCAGCACGACAATGGCGAGCAGGGCGGCCAGCACAAACCAGGCCACATTGCCTTTGCCATACGGGGCGATAATCACCGCCGCCAGCAGCGGGCCGAGGGAGCTACCGAAGTTGCCCCCTACCTGGAAGAGTGACTGCGCCAGCCCGTGACGGCCACCGGAGGCCATACGCGCCACGCGTGAGGACTCCGGATGGAAGACGGACGAGCCGGTTCCCACCAGCGCGGCGGCGAGCAGAACCGCTTCAAAACTGCCTGCCATGGCCAGCAGCACCAGCCCGCTTAAGGTAAAGCACATGCCTATCGGCAGCGACCACGGCATCGGGTATTTATCCGTCCAGTAACCCACCACCGGCTGCAGCAGCGACGAGGCCAGCTGGAAGGTCAGGGTGATCATCCCGATCTGTACGAAGGTTAACGAAAACTCGGACTGCAGCAGCGGGTAGATCGCCAGAATCAACGACTGGATCATGTCGTTGAGCAGGTGCGAGAGGCTGATTGCGCCTAAAACTTTAAAAGAGGTGCGCGACGCCGGCGCGCCCGGAGCGGGCTGGGTTGATTCACTGATTGCCATAAATACCACGTCAATTTGTTATTAGAGATGCAGGGAGTAATTATTATCCGACTAACATACTCGTCCGTGACATTTGAAGAAAGTCGCAATTCTGAAAACTTATTTGTCTATTCTTGTTAGTCACTGTAATTTTTGCCTTTGTCTATTGGTCAGGGAGAGAGAAGATGAAGTTAATGAAGCGGGGCGTCGCGCTGGCGCTTATTGCCGCATGGGGCCTGGCAGGCCTGCCCGCGCAGGCGTATGAAAAAGATAAAACCTATAAAATCACCATTCTGCATACCAACGATCATCACGGTCATTTCTGGCGCAGTGAATACGGCGAGTATGGTCTGTCGGCGCAAAAAACGCTGGTGGACGGCATTCGCAAAGAGGTGGCGGCCCAGGGCGGTAGCGTGTTGCTGCTGTCGGGCGGGGATATTAATACCGGCGTGCCGGAATCGGATTTACAGGATGCTGAACCCGATTTCCGCGGCATGAATTTAATCGGTTACGACGCGATGGCCGTCGGCAACCACGAGTTTGACAATCCGCTGAGCGTGCTGCGCCAGCAGGAGAAATGGTCCAAATTCCCGTTCCTCTCCGCCAATATTTATCAGAAAAGCACCGGCGAACGTCTGTTTAAACCATGGGCGCTGTTTAAGCGTCAGGATCTCAAAATCGCGGTCATCGGCTTAACCACCGACGATACGGCAAAAATCGGTAACCCTGAGTTCTTCACCGATATCGAATTCCGCAAACCGGCAGACGAAGCGAAGCTGGTGATTCAGGAGCTGCAGCAGAACGAAAAGCCGGACGTGATTATCGCCACTACCCACATGGGACACTACGATAACGGCGAGCACGGCTCCAATGCGCCCGGCGACGTGGAGATGGCGCGCAGCCTGCCAGCGGGCTCGCTGGCGATGATTGTGGGCGGTCACTCGCAGGATCCGGTGTGCATGGCGTCGGAGAACAAAAAGCAGGTGGACTACGTGCCGGGCACGCCGTGTGCGCCAGATCGTCAGAACGGGATCTGGATTGTGCAGGCCCACGAGTGGGGTAAATACGTGGGTCGGGCGGACTTTGAGTTTCGTAACGGTGAGATGAAGCTGGTGCGCTATCAGCTTATCCCGGTGAACCTGAAGAAGAAAGTCACCTACCCGGACGGGAAAAGCGAGCGCGTACTTTACACGCCAGAGATTGCTGAAAACCAGCAGATGCTCTCCCTGCTGACGCCGTTCCAGAACAAAGGCAAGGCGCAGCTGGACGTGAAAATCGGCACGCTGAACGGTCGTCTGGAAGGGGACCGCAGTAAAGTCCGCTTCGTGCAGACCAACATGGGCCATCTGGTGCTGGCGGCGCAGATGGCGCGTACGAATGCGGACTTCGGCGTGATGAGCGGCGGCGGCATTCGTGACTCCATCGAAGGCGGAAACATCACCTATAAAGACGTGCTGAAGGTGCAGCCGTTCGGCAACGTGGTGGTGTATGCGGATATGAGCGGGAAAGAGGTCGTTGACTACCTGACCGCCGTGGCGCAGATGAAGCCGGACTCGGGTGCCTATCCGCAGTTTGCCAACGTCAGCTTTGTGGCAAAGGACGGCAAGCTCAACGATCTCAAAATCAAAGGCGAGCCGGTCGATCCGGCGAAAACCTACCGTCTGGCGACGTTAAGCTTTAACGCCACCGGCGGCGACGGCTATCCGCACATTGATAATAAACCGGGCTACGTAAACACCGGCTTTATCGACGCGGAAGTGCTGAAGCAGTACATCGAGCAGAACTCGCCGATTGACGTGAATGCCTATGAGCCGAAAGGTGAGGTGAGCTGGCAGTAGTGCGGTTGTGTTGCCGGGTGGCGCTGCGCCTTACCGGGCCTACATTCGAATCGTAGGCCCGGTGAGGCGCAGCGCCACCGGGCAATTTTCTCAATCCCGGCGCGCAATATCCGCAAACTTCGCGTCCAGCATTTTAGCCAGATCGCCCGCGGCCAGTTCAATATCCAGCCCGCGTTTACCGCCCGAAATATAGATCGTCTCAAACTCCTGCGAAGGCGCATCGATCAGCGTTGGCAGGCGCTTTTTCTGTCCGAGCGGGCTGATCCCGCCCACCAGATAGCCCGTGGTGCGTTGTGCAACCATCGGGTCCGCCATATCCACCTTTTTCGCCCCCAGCGCTTTCGCTACCTTTTTGAGATCGAGCTGTCCGGCAACGGGCGTTACCGCCACGGCGAGATGCTTCATATCGCCATTCACCGCCACCAGCAGCGTTTTATAGACCTGGTCAGCGTTCAGCCCCAGCTTGCGCACCACTTCATCACCAAAGTTGGTTTCGTTAGGATCGTGATCGTAGGTATGGATCCGGAAAGAAATATTGTTTTTTTCGAGTAATTTAACGGCGGGAGTCATAGCTATCCTTCTTACGACAGACAATTCATGCAGCCAGCATACGCCTGACGTTTGTCTAAAAAATAGCACCATCTTGCGCAATAGTGTTGGCAGTGATGGTCACTTTGAGCGACAATCGGCTCAGCCGAAGGTCACTTCGGTATAATAAAAACGATGAAATTCCTCTTTGACGGGCCAATAGAGATATTGGCCATTTTTTTATTTCAACAGCGACGGCAAATTCCCTTCGCCGTATAAATGCAGCGCCCCGACCGCGACCACGTACTCCCCCGCAGGTAAAGCATGCAGCGTCTCTCGCCAGGCTTTGTTGCGCGCATTCATCAGCACATCATAAAGCGATTCACTGAACGTCGACGGTAGCGCCAGCTTACCGTCCGCGGGCGGCGCATCCAGCCACCAGCCAATCATGGTTTGCAGCAGACGCGCGTTGGTGTGCCAGTGGGTCAGGGTATCATCCAGCAGCATCAGACCGTCGTCAGGAAGCTGGCGCAGGAGCGCAATCTGGCTGTCCGTCCCTTCCAGCTCGATGATGGGCATACGGCGCGCCCGCGCCACGTTCAGCAGCTGGTAATCAATGCCGTAGTCACCGCGCAGGCCCAGACGCTGCGCCTGCGTGGCCTGCAGCACCATCGCAATTTGCCACAGCGGCAGGTTGTCAATCATGGAGAGCGACACGCCGGTTTCTGCCGCCACGCGCCTCAGCTCCGCGAGCTGGTCGTCGTTCAGGCGCTCCGCCAGCGGGAGATCGCTTTCAAGCCCGGCAAACGGCGACTCGTGGCCGGAAATGTCGGCCTCGACGACCAGCGCGTCGGCGCGCTTCAGGCGTTTTATCAGACCGGATGGCAGAGGAGACATTCCCTGCGTGCCCATATGGATGCTGCCGACCAGGTGCAGGTGTTGCCCGCCGGGAAGCGAGATATCCAGGCCGGGCCAGGCATAGCGGCGGGGAAAGAGGGCGCGAAACGATGCTTTTATACGATTAAACAGACTCATACGCGCTCCATGACCGGAAAGGGTCATGCTAGCGCGTACGAGAACAAGGTTCAATCCTTCGGTTTAAACCGCAGCAGACGGTTGGCGTTGCTCACCACGGTAATGGAGGAGAGTGCCATCGCCGCACCCGCAACCACCGGATTCAGCAGGGTGCCGGTCAGCGGCCACAAAATGCCGGCAGCAACCGGAATACCGAGCGAGTTATAGACGAACGCCCCCAGCAGGTTCTGCTTCATGTTGCGCAACGTGGCTTTCGAAATGGCCAGGGCGTCGGCAACGCCCATCAGGCTGTGGCGCATCAGCGTGATGGCCGCGGTTTCGATGGCGACATCGCTCCCGCCACCCATGGCTATCCCTACGTCCGCCTGGGCCAGCGCCGGGGCGTCGTTGATGCCGTCGCCCACCATCGCCACCTGGCGACCCTGACTTTGCAGGTTCTTGATGGCGTCCGCTTTGCCGTCCGGCAGCACGCCCGCAATCACCTCATCAATACCGGCCTCTTTCGCGATGGCGTTGGCGGTGGTCGGGTTATCCCCGGTCAGCATCACCAGGCGATAGCCCGCGCGGTGCAGGCGCTGTAAGGCATCCACGCTGTCCTGGCGAAGCGGATCGCGCACGGCCAGCAGCGCGGCGGCTTTGCCATCCACCGCCAGCAGAACCGGGGTGGCGCCCCGAGACGCCTGTGCTTTCAGCTCTTCTTCCAGCGCGGACGTATCAACACCGTTTTCATTCAGCAATGCCTGGTTACCCAGCAGCAGCGCGTGGCCGTCGGCTTCACCGCTGACGCCGAGCCCGCGCAGGGTACGGAAATTGCTGACCTGCGGCAGGGCAGAAGCATTCGCCTTATCGAGAATGGCGCGGGCCAGCGGGTGGCTGGAACCTTGCTCCAGCGCGGCGGCAAGGCGCAGCGCATCCTCTTGCGCAATGCCAGCGGTGCTCACGGCCACTACCTGCGGTTTGCCTTCGGTCAGCGTACCGGTTTTATCAAAGACAATCGTATCCAGGGTGCTCGCCCGCTGCAGGGCATCCGCATCACGGACCAGCACGCCAAACTCGGCGGCACGGCCCACGCCGGAGATAATTGACATCGGCGTCGCCAGGCCAAGAGCGCACGGACAGGCGATGATCAGCACCGTAGTGGCGATGACCAGGGTGTAGACAATCTGCGGTGCCGGGCCGAAGAAATACCAGATCGCCGCGCTCAGCAGCGCAATGCCGACCACTACCGGCACAAAAATGGCCGAGATTTTGTCAGCAAGATGGCCAATCTCCGGCTTGCTGCTCTGGGCCTGACGGACCATGCGGATAATACGCGACAGCGTGGTGTGGCTACCGACGGCACTGGCGCGGAACAGCACGCTGCCGTCCTGCACTACCGTACCGGCATGAACCGCATCGCCCTGTGATTTTTGTTGGGGGATCGGCTCCCCGGTCAACATCGCTTCATCCAGCCAGGCGTCGCCCTGGGTGATTTCACCGTCGACGGGCACCCGGTCGCCGGTGGTCAGGCGCAGCGTCATGCCCGGCTGTACCTCCGCCAGCGGGACGCTTTTTTCCCCATCTTCCGTGACCACGCGGGCCGTCGGCGGGGTTAAATCGAGCAAACGTTCCAGCGCTTTCGAGGAGCGCTGACGGGCGCGCGCTTCCAGCATGTGGCCCAGGTTAATCAGGCCGATAATCATGGCGCTGGCTTCATAATAGAGATGGCGGGCTTCCATCGGGAACCACTGGGGCCAGACGTTCACGCTCATGGAGTACAGCCACGCCGCGCCGGTACCGAGCGCAACCAGCGTATCCATCGTCGCCGTGCGGTTTTTCAGGCTCTTCCAGGCGCTGGTATAAAAATGCCCACCTGCAAAGACCATGACCGCAAGGGTAATTAAACCAATCACCAGCCACAGCGTGCGGTTATCTGCGGTGACCATCATGTTGTCACCCATCATGCCCCACACCATCACCGGAATACCGACCAGCAGGGCGACGATCGCCTGCCAGCGGAAGCGCTTCATGGTGGCAATAGCCGTTTCCTGCTGGCGTTCGCGGCGCTCGGCATCATCTTCGATGGCCTCCGCCCCGTAGCCCGCTTTTTCCACGGCCTGCACTAAATCTGCGGCGGAGGCACTGCCCATCACCAGCGCAGTACGCTCCGCAAGGTTGACCCGTGCCTGTGCGACGCCCGGTACCGCCTGCAGGGCGTTCTGCACGCGGGAGACGCAGCTGGCGCAGCTCATGCCGTTGATCAGCAGCTGTTGGCTGTCATCAATATCATCTGCTGCCGGAAGCTCAGGAGTGGCCGCTGTCAGCGCTTCCGACGGGGATGATGACTCTGCCAGCGGGTTAGCCTTTGGGTGGCTTAACTCCGCCCCATAACCGGCCTGTTTAATGGTATCAATCAGCGCGTCCGCGCTGGCGCTGCCGGTCACGGCGGCATGGTCGATAGTCACTTCAGCGCTTTCAACGTCAGGACGCTGTTCCAGGCTTTCTTTAACGCGTTTGACGCAGTGGCCGCAGGAGAGGCCGTCCAGCGTCAGGTCGATAGTGTGAGACATAACAAAACTCCCGTATAATATATTGGTCAGTTGTTGACCGGAGTAACGCTTTTCGCTAACTGTTATGAAGGTTAAACCTTCCATCAAGGGGAAGGTCAAGGGGGAAATGTGAATATCAGTGACGTGGCAAAAAAAACCGGCTTAACCAGCAAGGCGATCCGCTTTTATGAAGAGAAGGGGCTGGTAACGCCACCGCTGCGCAGTGAAAACGGCTACCGCAGCTACACGCAGCTGCATCTCGATGAGTTGACGCTGCTGCGCCAGGCAAGACAGGTGGGATTTAACCTGGAAGAGTGCGGCGAGCTGGTTAACCTGTTTAACGATCCGAAGCGCCACAGCGCGGACGTGAAAAAACGCACGCTGGAAAAAGTGGCGGAGATCGAGCGCCACATCATCGAGCTACAGGCGATGCGCGAACAGCTACTGCAGCTGGCGGAATCCTGCCCGGGTGATGACAGCGCCGACTGCCCGATTATTGATAATCTTGCCGGCTGCTGCCATCGCAAAACCCACGTCTAGCAGGCTTTTACCCGCAGCGTAATCCCTTCCACCGCAATGACCTCAACCTGCGTTCCGGCACTGAGGTCGTCGTCGGCCACCACCGGCCACGAGCTGTCGCCCACGCGCATGTGCCCGCGCCCGTTCACCAGCGCGGCGTCGAGCGTAAAGCGCTTGCCGACAATTTGCTGTCCGCGCTGGTTAAGATTCGCGTCCAGCGGTTTCTGCTCTTTGACCTGACGGTTAAGCCAGCGCCACCACAGCCAGGCGGCAACCAGCGTCAGCACGGCAAACAGCGCGCCCTGCCACGCCCAGCCCAGAGGAAGGATCCAGACCAGCAGGCCCGTAATGACAGCGGCAACACCGCTCCAGAGCAGGTAGCCGTTGCCGCCAAGCATCTCCGCCGCCAGCAATAAGCCACCGAGGCTTAGCCAGAAGGCATGAGGATGTGCAACGATGAGCTCAATCATTTTTTACGCTCGTTTCCGCTGTCTTTGATCAGTTCGGCGATCCCTGCGATAGAGCCCATCAGGCTGCTGGCGTCCAGGGGCATCATCACCACTTTGCTGTTGTTCGCGGAGCCGATCTCTTTCAGCGCATCGGTATATTTTTGCGCCACGAAGTAGTTCACGGCCTGGATATCACCGGCGGCAATCGCCTCGGAGACCATCTGCGTTGCGCGGGCTTCCGCTTCTGCGGAACGTTCACGCGCTTCCGCCTGTAAGAACGCGGACTGACGGTCGCCTTCGGCTTTCAGGATCTGCGACTGTTTTTCCCCTTCCGCTTTGAGGATCTCCGCCTGACGGACCCCTTCGGCTTCCAGAATATAGGCACGCTTGGTACGCTCGGCCTTCATCTGCGCGTTCATGGAGGCGATCAGCTCTGCCGGTGGGCGCACGTCGCGGATCTCAATACGGGTGACTTTGATCCCCCACGGGTTCGTTGCCTCGTCAACAATGTGCAGCAGGCGGGTATTGATGCTGTCGCGCTGGGAGAGCATTTCGTCCAGCTCCATCGAGCCGAGCACGGTACGGATGTTGGTCATCGTCAGGTTGACGATCGCCAGCTCCAGGTTGCTCACCTCATAGGCCGCTTTCGGCGCATCAATCACCTGAATAAAGCAGACGGCATCAATGGTAACGTTGGCGTTATCTTTGGAGATCACTTCCTGAGAGGGGATATCCAGCACCTGCTCCATCATGTTGATCTTGCGGCCAATCCGGTCCATGAACGGAACAATCAGGCTCAGGCCGGGCTGCAGCGTGTTGGTATAGCGGCCGAAGCGCTCGACGGTCCACTGGTAACCCTGAGGGACAATTTTGACACCTGCGCCCACGATAACCAGCGCAACGAATATAAGGACGGGAACAACGATGAGCATAAAAACCTCCTGTTTTGCTTGCTTTGATGAGAAAAAGCGCGTGTTTGCTATTCGTAAGTATATCGGCTAATGGGCTAAAATTCGCCCCGTCCGACGGGCGGGGCAGAGCGTTAGTGGTAGCTGTAGGTAAAGTCAGCGATCAGCGCATCGTCACCCGCATCGGCGATGGCTTTCGACAGGCCGTGATAGAAGGTCTCCAGCCCAATCTCTTCGACCTGGCGCAGCTGCTCGCGGATCGGCGCGCAGAACAGCTCCGCATTGCCCGCGCCCACGCGCTTGTTGTTCGGCGGAAGCTGACCGGTGATCCCTTTGAACCAGGTGCGAACCGCGCCCTTCAGAGAGGTGGGCGCGTCGTTGACGGCGTCGTGTCCCGTCAGAATTTGCAGCGTCGGGAACTGGTCTGCACAGACTGCCGTTTTCATACGCGCATAAAACTGGCTGAAGAGTTCGAAAGACTGCAGATCGGTGACTTTGGGTTTGGTCGTTTTGCCCTGAACGTTGCCTGTCTTTTTCGCCGCGGGCTGCGCGGGCGCCAACTTATTGAGCTGCAGATCGAACAGCAGGTTCGCGTGTTCGCGTCGTTTGCTTACGTCCGGGAAGCGTTCGATAAACGCGCGGATAAATTCCGGCGTCATCAGGTCCGCAAAATCATGGTTGACCAGCCACTGGCCGCGGGCAAACTCACCGGGAGACTGGAACCAGGCCGGAACCTTGCCCGGCTCGAACTCTTTGACATTCCCTCTGCCGTCGATTTCAACGAAGCGAGTGCCGTTATCAAACGCAAAGCGGCAATTCTTCAGCTGAATGACCGGCTTCATCTTCAGCAGGCCCTTAACGAACCGGACAAGCTCTCCCCCGAACACATAAGCCGTAACGGATTCTGAAGCAATGGCAGCAAGAAGCTGATCGATGGTTTTCACGCCGGGTTCAAGTTCAGAAAACTCATAAAAAGTGTGAATATTAGACATTCTTGTACTTCCTTATTGTGTTGCGGGCAGAGCTTAACACCACTTTAACGAATGTTCTAAACCAGGGATACGGAAGTGTCGCTAAGGTCACGGCGTAAACTGTAAAGCGAAAGTGTAAAGCATGTCTAATGAATGCACGGTAAACACAATCGGAAGTCTTGGCAGCGAAAGGGGGCGTTAAAACGCGTTGTGACGAACGTGCGGCACGGATTATGCTAATAACGCTCAGGAGTTACTGGAAAAAATATGAACAACGAAAATGCAGTTTTGCAGATAAAGGACGTCGGCTTTCGTGTCGCAAATAACACGATCCTCCAGCATGTCGGGTTTAACCTTTCTCCCGGTGAGTTCAAGCTGATAACGGGGCCGTCAGGCTGCGGTAAAAGCACCTTACTGAAGATTGTGGCCTCACTGCTGAGCCCAACGGAGGGAACCATTCTGTTTGAAGGGCAGGATATTGCGTCACTTTCCCCGGAAAGCTATCGCCAGCAGGTCTCTTATTGCGTCCAAACGCCCGTGCTTTTTGGCGACACGGTTTTTGATAACCTGATTTTTCCGTGGCAAATCCGCAATAAAACGCCGGAGCCGGAAAAATTCATCGACGATCTGGCCCGTTTTGGCCTGGCGAAGGAGACGCTGACCAAATCCATCAGTGAGCTCTCGGGCGGTGAAAAGCAGCGCGTCTCGCTGATCCGTAATCTGCAGTTCTTACCGAAGGTATTGCTGCTGGATGAGATCACCAGCGCGCTTGATGATGCCAACAAACGCAACGTCAACGAGATTATTCATCGTTACGCCCGCGAGCAGAATATAGCCGTGCTGTGGGTGACGCACGACTCAAACGAAATTACCCATGCGGATGACGTGATTACGCTCCAGCCGCACGGCGGGAAAATGCAGGAGGCCAACCGTGGGTGAGCATAACATTACCAATGAATCTCTGGCGTTTTCGATGGTGCTGGTGCTGATTGCTATTGTCGTCAGCTACCGGGAAAAGCTGGGCCTGGAAAAAGATATTGTCTGGAGTATCTGCCGCGCGGTGGTTCAGCTCATCATCGTCGGCTATGTGCTGAAGTATATTTTCAACGTCAACCACGCGGTGCTGACGCTGCTGATGGTGCTCTTCATCTGCTTTAACGCGGCGTGGAACGCGCAGAAACGCAGTAAATATATTGATAAGGCGTTTATCTCGTCATTTATCGCGATTACCACCGGGACGGCGCTCACCCTGGCGGTGCTGGTGCTCTCTGGCTCGATTGAGTTTACGCCGATGCAGGTGATCCCTATCTCCGGGATGATTGCGGGAAACGCCATGGTGGCCGTTGGCCTGTGCTACAACAACCTCGGCCAGCGTTTCAGCAGTGAACAGCAGCAGCTGCAGGAGAAGTTAAGCCTGGGGGCGACGCCAAAAGTGGCTTCAGCGCGGCTGATTCGTGAGAGCATTCGCTCATCGCTGATCCCGACCGTGGATTCTGCCAAAACGGTGGGGCTGGTGAGCCTGCCGGGCATGATGTCGGGGCTGATCTTTGCCGGTATCGATCCGGTAAAAGCGATTAAGTATCAGATCATGGTGACGTTTATGCTGCTTTCCACGGCGAGCCTGTCAACCATCATTGCCTGCTACCTGACCTATCGGAAGTTCTACAACCCGCGCCACCAGCTGGTGGTGACGCAGTTGAAAAAGACGGGGTAATATCGGTTTTTGTAGGCCCGGTAAGCGTTAGCGTCACCGGGCATTTTTTGTTAGTAGAGCAGCGCGTACAACTGACGACGATACTTAGACGCCAGCGCGTCTCCGGTGCCCAGCGCGGCCAGGATCTCCTGGAACATCTTGCGCGCCTGACCGTCTGCGGCAGCCAGATCTTTCTGCAGGTGGCTGAACAGCAGCTCCAGCGCCTCTTCGTTACGTCCCACCTGATGCAGCTGGAGCGCCAGCTGGCTTGCCAGCGCGGCATCCGCCGGGTTGTCGGCCACCTGCTGCTGCAGCTGCTGAATTTCCGGGGTGTCCGCCGCCTGCTTCAGCAGCTCAATCTGCGCCACCAGCCCCTGATAGCGGGTGTCCTGATCCTGCATTGGAACCGTCTTGAGCACGGCTTCCGCGTCTTCTGAACGGTGCAGGGCGATCTGCGTTTCCGCCAGCAGCAGGCCGATCTGGCTGTTCTGGTTCGACAGCTGCCACGCCTCTTTCAGCAGCGGCAGCGCCTCGTCGTATTTGCCTTCCTGCATCAGCGCCATCGCTTCCTGCGCTTTCAGCTCTTCTTCGCGCGGCAGCACTTTATCCAGCAGGGCGCGAATCGCCTCTTCCGGCTGGGGGCCCTGGAAGCCATCGACAGGCTGGCCGTTCTGGAACAGATAAACGGTTGGAATGGCGCGCAGACCAAACTGCGACGCCACCATCGGTTCGGCGTCACAATCCAGTTTCGCCAGAATGAACTGACCGTTGTACTGCGCGGCAAGGCTTTCCAGCACCGGCGTCAGCTGCAGACAGTGCTGGCTGCGCTCAGACCAGAAGTAGAACAGCACCGGTTTAGCCATCGACTGTTCGAGGACCTGTTGCAGGTTTGCTTCTGTAATATTGACGATATTCTGTACGGACATGCGGCTTTCTCTTTTGTCGGTTTACTCTTTACATGGGGATGAGCGTCGTCGCTTCAACTCAGCCGTGCAAAATTTTGTCCATTATCCTGCCCGGCAGCAGGCGCTTTAACCAGCCGACGGCATGGGTGACCAGCGTCACCGGATAGCGCATTTTGGGATGCTCGCTCTCAAAAGCATGGCGCACTTTGGCAACCACCGCCTCTGGCCCGAGGGTAAAACGTGCGGCGATGCCGGGGTTTTCGACCGGCTTGTCCGCCTGGGTCTGGTTCACGTTTTCGGTAAAGCGGGTACGGATCGGGCCGGGTTCAATCAGGCTGACCTTGATGCCGCTGTGGCGCAGCTCCATGCGCAGGGCGTCGGACCAAGCTTCCAGCGCATATTTGCTGGCGGCGTAGGCGCCGCGGCCCGGGGTGGAAATCAGCCCCATCACTGACGATGTCATCACGATGCGCCCTTCGCCGTGCGGCAGCATGGCCGGGAGCAGACGCATGGTGAGCTGATGGACGCCAAAGAAATTGGTTGAAAACTGCTTCTCCAGCGTTTCGCGCGAGAGCGTATCCAGCGGGCCATACACGCCGTAACCGGCATTATTAAAGAGACCGTACAGACGGCCTTCGGTTAGGGCTATCACCTCGTCGGCGGCGCGTTCAACGCTCTCCGGCGAGTCCATATCCAGCTGTATGCCGGTAAAGCCCAGCCCGTTCATGCGCTCGACATCCTCAGGCTTGCGGCACGCTGCCAGCACCCTGAATCCCTGGCGCTTTAGTTCAAGCGCGCTTTCAAGGCCGATTCCGCTGGAACATCCTGTAATTAAGACCGATTTTTGCATAACTTTACCTGTCAGGAACTCCGCTGAATTACGAGTCATGTTTAACTAAAGGAGCCAGCCGCGTTGCCATCCAGTCGGCAATAAACGGCTGCGCATCGCGATTGGGGTGGATACCGTCGTCCTGCATCCACTGAGGTTTGAGATAGACCTCTTCCATGAAAAATGGCAGGAGCGGAATATCAAACTCTTTGGCAAGCTTAGGGTAGATCGCGCTAAAGGCCTCATTATACCGACGACCGTAGTTGGCGGGCAGGCGAATTTGCATCAGCAGCGGCTGGGCGTTTGCCGCCTTGATGTCCTGCAAAATGGTGCGCAGCGTTTGCTCGGTTTGCTGAGGCTGGAAGCCACGCAGGCCGTCATTACCGCCAAGCTCAACCAGCACCCAGCGCGGCTGATGCTGCTTGAGCAGCGCAGGCAGGCGCGACAGACCCTGCTGCGAGGTATCGCCGCTGATGCTGCCGTTGATAACGGTCGTCTTGCTTTGCCATTTGTCATTGAGCAGAGCCGGCCAGGCTGCGCTGGCCGCCATGCGGTAGCCCGCGCTCAGGCTGTCGCCAAGAATCAGTAACGTGTCCGCTGCCGCCGCGCGGAAGGTCATCAGCATCAAAAACAGGAAGGGCAAATGCCAGCGGAAAACAGTGTTGAAGTTCATCGTCTTAAGAAGTCCGTCGGTCAGGGGGAGCAGGAGCTTTCAATCCTTACCGGAGTTGAACTCGTTGTCAAACGCGCCGAAACCATCGCGCTGATTGGCGAATCCGGTTCCGGCAAGTCTACGCTGCTGGCGATTCTGGCCGGTCTGGACGACGGCAGCAGCGGCGAAGTCCACCTGGTCGGGCAACCGCTGCACCAGCTTGATGAAGAGGCGCGAGCCGCGCTGCGCGCGCGGCATATCGGTTTTGTCTTTCAGTCCTTTATGCTGATCCCGACCCTGAACGCGCTGGAAAACGTCGAACTCCCGGCGCTGCTGCGCGGCGAAAAGAGTCGCGAAAGCCGCACGCATGCGAAGGCGCTGCTGGAACAGCTCGGCCTGGGCAAGCGCCTCGACCATCTTCCGGCACAGCTTTCTGGTGGCGAGCAGCAGCGCGTGGCGCTGGCGCGGGCGTTTAACGACCGCCCGGAAGTGCTGTTTGCCGATGAACCCACCGGCAACCTTGACCGTAAAACCGGCGACAAAATTGCTGACCTGCTGTTTTCGCTTAACCGCGAACATGGCACCACGCTGATCCTCGTGACCCACGATCCGCAGCTGGCCGCCCGCTGCGACCGCCGCCTGCGGCTGGTGAACGGTATTCTTCAGGAGGAAGCATGATCGCCCGCTGGTTCTGGCGCGAATGGCGCTCGCCCTCACTGCTGATTGTCTGGCTGGCGTTAAGCCTGGCGGTGGCCTGCGTGCTGGCGCTCGGCAGCGTCAGCGACCGTATGGAAAAAGGGCTCAGCCAGCAGAGCCGCGAATTTATGGCCGGGGACCGGGCGCTGCAAAGCTCGCGTCCTGTGCCGCCTGGCTGGATTGAGGAAGCGCGCAAGGAAGGGCTAAAGGTGGGGGAGCAGCTCACCTTCCAGACCATGACCTTCGCGGGGGACACCCCGCAGCTCGCCAGCGTGAAGGCCGTGGACGACATCTACCCGATGTACGGGGAATTACAAACCAGCCCGCCGGGGCTAAAGCCGACGCCCGGCACGGTATTGCTGGCCTCGCGTCTGATGGCGCTTCTTAACCTGAAGCCCGGCGACAGTATTGACGTTGGCGATGCCACGCTGAAAATCGCCGGGGAAGTGGTGCAGGAGCCCGACTCCGGCTTTAACCCGTTCCAGCTCGCGCCGCGCCTGCTGATGAACACCGCCGATGTCGCGAAAACCAACGCCGTCCAGCCGGGAAGCCGCGTCACCTGGCGCTACAAGTTTGGCGGCACGCCCGCGCAGCTGGAGGCGTATGAAAAATGGCTTCTGCCGCAGCTCAAGCCGGAACACCGCTGGTACGGGCTGGAGCAGGACGAAGGGGCGCTCGGCAAATCCCTCGAACGTTCCCAACAGTTCCTGCTGCTGTCGGCGCTGTTAACCCTGCTGCTGGCGGTGGCGGCGGTTGCCGTGGCGATGGGGCACTACTGCCGCAGCCGCTACGACCTGGTGGCGATCCTTAAAACCCTCGGCGCGGGGCGGGCGCAGCTGCGCAAGCTGATCGTCGGTCAGTGGCTGATGCTGCTGGCCCTCTCTGCGCTTACCGGCGGAATAATAGGCCTGCTGTTTGAAAAACTGCTGATGGTGATGCTGAAACCGGTGCTGCCGGCCGCTTTGCCCCCGGCAAGCCTCTGGCCGTGGCTGTGGGCGATGGGCGCGATGACGGTGATCTCGGTGCTGGTGGGGCTGCGCCCGTACCGCCTGCTGCTCGCGACGCAGCCGCTGCGGGTGCTGCGTAATGATGTGGTGGCGAACGTCTGGCCGCTGAAGTTCTATCTTCCGGCGATTATTGCTGTTGCGGTCGGGCTTCTGGCCTGGCTGATGGGCGGCAGCACCCTGCTGTGGGCCGTGCTGGCCGGCGCGGTGGTACTGGCGCTGCTGTGCGGCGTGCTGGGCTGGATACTGCTCAACGTCCTGAAAAGGCTGACGGTAAAATCCCTGCCTGTGCGGCTGGCGGTCAACCGCCTGCTGCATCAGCCCTGGTCAACGCTCAGCCAGCTGTCGGCCTTTTCGCTGTCGTTTATGCTGCTGGCGCTGCTTCTTGTGCTTCGCGGGGATCTGCTGGATCGCTGGCAGCAGCAGCTTCCGCCGGAAAGCCCGAACTATTTCCTGATCAACATCGCACCGGAACAGGTGACGCCGCTGAAGGGTTTCCTGTCGGAGCATCACATTATCCCCGAGTCGTTCTATCCCATCGTCCGTGCGCGTCTGACGCAGATCAACGGCCAGTCAACCGAGGGGAACAAGGACGAGTCGCTTAACCGCGAACTCAACCTGACCTGGCAGGAGAAACGTCCCGACCATAACCCGATTACCGCCGGTAGCTGGCCGCCGAAAGCGGGAGAGGTGTCGATGGAAGAGGGGCTGGCGACGCGCCTGAACGTGAAGCTCGGGGACAGCGTGACCTTCACCGGTGATACCCAGGATTTTACCGCCAAAGTCACCAGCCTCCGTAAAGTGGACTGGGAAAGCCTGCGGCCAAACTTCTTCTTCATCTTCCCACCGGGCGCGCTGGGCGGGCAGCCGCAGAGCTGGCTGACCAGCTTCCGCTGGGAAAACGGCAACGGCATGCTGACGCAGCTTAACCGGGAGTTCCCGACGGTGAGCCTGCTGGATATTGGCGCGATCCTCAAACAGGTCGGGCAGGTGCTGGAGCAGGTGAGCCGCGCGCTGGAGGTGATGGTGGTGCTGGTGACAATCTGCGGCATATTGCTGCTGCTGGCTCAGGTGCAGGTGGGCATGCGCCAGCGTCATCAGGAACTGATAGTCTACCGCACGCTCGGCGCGGGTAAGCGGCTGCTGCGGGCGACGCTCTGGAGCGAGTTTGCGCTGCTTGGGCTGGTGGCGGGTCTGGTCGCGGCGATTGGCGCGGAGACGGCGCTGGCGGTGCTGCAGACAAAGGTCTTCGACTTCCCGTGGGAGCCTGACTGGCGTCTCTGGCTAGTACTCCCTCTCTGCGGCGCGGTGCTGCTCTCCCTCTGCGGGGGCTGGCTCGGGGCGCGATTGTTAAAGGGCAAGGCTCTGTTCCGGCAGTTTGTGAATTGATTTGGCATGGTAATAATTACGCACCGGTTTTTATGCCGGTGCGTAATGCTTAAATAGCACAAAGTGATAATGCCAACGCATTTAGTAGCACAAAACATTAAAAACCCGCCCACACAGCCCGAAAATTTCCGGTTAATATTCACCAGCTAAATATTTAGCAGCGTGTCTATTAAGGAAAAATAATGACTATAAAAAAATCAGCGCTGGCGGCAACGATCGGCGCGGCAGTGGCATTGACTACTTTTGCATCTCAGGCAGAAATCACCGTACTTAAGCAGGATCCTCAGGCGGGTAACCCGCTGAGCCGCCTGAACTTCACCGTTGGCGGTAGTATTCGTCCTCAGTTCCAGAACATGACCGGCGATGACGGCAAAAACGGCTACAAGCGTAACGGCTTTGACGGCGGTACCCGCTTCCGTTTCGCGGCAGACTACTACCTGTTTGATGACATCAGCTGGATCAGCTACTACGAGCTGGGGGTGAACATTCCGGCGCAGTTTAACTGGGATAACCACTACGCCGACGGCGCGCACGACACCTCACGCCGTATGCTCTACACCGGCCTGAAGAGCGATACCTGGGGTACGCTGACCTTCGGCCAGCAGAACAGCGTGTACTACGATGTGGTGGGCGCGAAAACCGATATCTGGGACTACGACATGATCGGTCAGGCGCCGGGTAACGGGATCAACGGCGACTACGACGGCTCTTACCGTTCACGCCAGATGCTGAAATATAAGAAAACCGTGGGCGATGCGGACATCTATGCATCCTACCTGTTTGAAGACAGCGAATACCTGCCGGGCAACGGCCTGCGCTACAAGCGTAAAGGCGGCGGCTCACTGGGTATTGATTACCACCTGACCACCGATCTGACCTGGGGCGCTGCGTGGAACTACACCCGCGCGGACATGCGTAACCCGGACAACGGCGACAGCAAATCCTACGACCAGAATATTGTCGGTACTGCGCTGAGCTGGACGCCGGACAACTGGACCTTCTCCGCGGGCGGCGGCTGGTACCAGAACTTCCTGACCACCAAAAAAGTGTCTGTTAACGACTACTTTGCGGGCGACGCGTGGGGTATTGAATACTTCGCAGGATACAAATTCCCAATCGGTCAGTACGCGGTGAAATCCATCCAGCCTTACTTCATGGGTGACCGCATCGAGTACGTGAACGGCCGTAACTACCAGCGCATCGACAACGGCGTGGGTATCAGCTTCCAGCTGGATTACGGTTTCCGCGTGGATTACGAACACGTGTTCACCTCCAGCACCGACAACCTGGGCGACATGAACCTGGTGCGTCTGCGTTACGACTTCTAAGGTGTCATGTAGGGTGCGGCCTGATGCCCTCACCCTGACCCTCTCCCACGGGGAGAGGGAAAAAACATTAAAAACGGCAACCCAGGTTGCCGTTTTGCTTTTACCTCGCCACCCGGCTTTTTTTAGCGATTAAGCCACTCGGCAATTTCTGCGAACGTCCCGCGATAGACAATCTTCTCCGCTTTCTTCTCCAGCTGATAGCCGTACATCGGGTCGTAATAGTCCTTCAGCAGCGGTACAAGCCAGCTGAAGTGCGCGTCGGTGCTGCCCGTTCGCTGTTGTTCGGCAAGTGCCGCGTCCAGCAGCGCCGTAAATTCCGCAAAACGCTGTAGCCCAAGCCGGCGGCGAATGGCAAACAGGCCGTGGTGCAGATACTCGCTGTACTCCTTCCAGCCCGCCTCCTCACCGTACGCGGCAGAAAAATCCGCCCACATGTGGTCAAAATACTCTTCGCGCAGGCGCTCAAGTCGGGTTTCAAACGGGTCTTCGACGACAACGATAGGGGCGTCAACCATGCGGTCGCGCAGGCACTCCGGCAGGTGGTTGGAGCCAATCATCCGGCCCTCATCCTCCAGCACCCAGCGCGCGGCGTCTTTTTTCAATAGCTCAACCGCAAGGTGATTCTCAAAGCTCGCCTGGGAAAGCTGCGGCGTAAGCGTGCGGCCAAACGACGAACCGCGATGGTGCGCCAGCCCTTCCAGATCGATGCCCTGCGCGTGCTGCTTCACCAGCAGCGTTTTACCGTTGCCGGTACAGCCGCCAATAAGCACCATCGGCTTTTGCGACTGCTCAATGGTGACCTGAATCGCCGTCTGGCGCAGGGCCTTATAGCCGCCGCGGATCAGCGGGTAGTCGATGCCAGCCTCTTTCAGCCAGGCCTGAGAGATATGCGAGCGCTGACCGCCACGCGCACAGCAGAGATAGCCCTCGGGGTGCGCAAGGCTGGCTTCGCGCCAGGCGTTAATGCGCGCCTCCCGCGTCTCGCCGCTCACCAGGCTATGGCCGAGCGCCAGCGCGGCGTCGGGTCCCTGGCGCTTATAGCAGGTACCGACGGCGGCACGCTCGTCGTCGTTCATTAAGGGCAGGTTGAGTGCGGCGGGCATCGCACCCTGGGCAAATTCGATCGGCGCGCGAACGTCGATTAAAGGGGTATCAGACGCGAGGATCGCGCGATAGTCCGTTCCATCGTTCATGGTGATTCCAGAAGAAAACTCAGCAGCAATGGGCGGGGATTGTACGCCGGGGAAGGGGAAGGTCAACTCCCCGGCGCAGATGTCTTACTTGAGCTTTGACTGTGCCCAGACAATTCCGCTCGCGTATTCTGGCGGCAGGAGAGGAACGATCGCCTCCAGGGTGGCGCTAAGGCGGTCGGTATCGCTGTCGTTCAGGTTGAGATGACCCACTTTACGACCCGCGCGAACCTCTTTGTCATACCAGTGCAGATGCACCAGCGGCAGCTTCAGCCAGTCGTAGTTCAGATCGGTCCCGATCAGGTTGATCATCACCGACGGGCTGTTAACGACGGGCTGTGGCAGCGGCAGGTCGGTGATGGCACGCAGGTGCAGTTCGAACTGGCTGATAGAGGCGCCGTTTTGCGTCCAGTGGCCGCTGTTGTGCACGCGCGGCGCCAGCTCGTTGATCAGCAGGCCCGACGGCGTGACGAAGCACTCCATCGCCATCACGCCCTCGTAGCCCAGCTCGTGCATGATGGCAGAAAGCATCTCTTCCGCCTGCGCCTGCTGGTCGGCATTGGCGTGCGGGAAGGCGACGCTGGTGCGCAGAATGCCGTCCTGATGCAGGTTATGCGTCAGCGGGTAAAACACCGTGCGGCCATCGTGCCCGCGTGCGCCAACCAGCGACACTTCGCCGCTGAAGTTGATGCCCTGCTCAACGATGCACTCGCCGTAGCAGTCGTCCGGCAGCTCGGCGGTGTCGCCTGCGCGCAGGCGCCACTGGCCGCGGCCGTCGTAGCCACCCACTCGGCGCTTCACAATCGCCAGTTCGCCCAGCATGGCGAAGACGTCATTCCACTCGCTTTTATCAGACAACAGCTGCCACGGGGCAGTTGCGAGGCCCAGCTTGTCGAACAGCTGCTTCTGCGTCAGACGGTCGGCAATGATCGGGAACACGTCGCGGTTCACAAAGGCGTTATGGCGCGCCAGCTCGCGGGTCAGGGCGGTTTCCGGCCAGCGTTCAATTTCGGCGGTGATTACGCTCTGATGGAACGGCACGGCTTCCGGCTCGGCGTCCAGCCCGACGGGCCAGACGGAAATCCCCAACGGTTCGCCAGCCTGACGCAGCATGCGGCCCAGCTGGCCGTTGCCGAGGACGCAAACCTGCTTCATGCCGCACCCCGCGGGTCCGGGTTATCCAGCACCTCGTCGGTCTGGGCTTTACGCCACTCCGCCAGGCGTTGGTGTAAATCTTTGTCGTGCGTTGCAAGAATTTGCGCGGCCAGCAGGGCGGCGTTCGCCGCGCCCGCTTTGCCAATTGCCAGCGTGCCGACAGGAATACCGCGCGGCATCTGGACGATGGAGTAGAGGCTATCGACACCGCTTAACGCGGCGCTTTGTACCGGGACGCCCAGAACCGGCACCAGGGTTTTGGCGGCAATCATGCCCGGCAGATGTGCTGCGCCGCCCGCACCGGCAATAATCACCTCATACCCGTTCTCTTCGGCGCTTTCGGCGAAGCTGAACAGTTTGTCCGGCGTACGGTGTGCGGAAACCACTTCAACGTGGTGCGGAACATTCAGGATTTCAAAGATTTCGGCGGCGAACTGCATGGTAGCCCAGTCGCTTTTGGACCCCATCACGATGGCGACACGCGCCGGATTATTGCGGGAAGACATGCGTCTTAAAACTCCTGTGGTGCGAAACACACTGCTTTCGAGGGCACAGAGAATAGCATGTTATACGGGCAAGGAAAACGGTTGCGTGGCTGAGAAACAAGCGAAACGACGAGAAAACGTTAAAACGGAAAAGCGATCAGTTCGACACCGTCGGGAGTGACTTTGACCATCGAACCCTCAGTATGCCATGCGCCCAATACCACGCGATGGGCCGGTTCACCGTTGGCGCTCAGAGAATGCACGTCAGGGCGATGGGTATGACCGTGGATCAGCCACTGAACGCCATGCTTTTCCATCACGCTCACCACAGCTTGCGGGTTGACGTCCATGATGGTCAGGGATTTGCTGCTGTTGGCGGCTTTGCTGCCCGCACGCATTCTGGCGGCGATGCGGTTGCGGATAAACAGCGGCAGGGCAAGGAACACCTTCTGGATCCACGGGGTGTGGACCTTGGCGCGAAACGCCAGATAGCCGGTATCGTCAGTGCAGAGCGTGTCGCCGTGCATGATCAGTACCTTGCGGCCATAGAGATCGAGCACCTGCTCTTCCGGCAGCAGCGTCATACCGCTTTCGCGGGCATAGCGCTTGCCGAGCAGGAAATCACGGTTGCCGTGAATGAAGTAGCAGGGGACGCCGGAATCTACCAGCGTTTTAATGGCGGCAGCCATTTCACGATGCAGCGGGTTACGATCGTCGTCGCCAATCCAGGCTTCAAACAGATCGCCCAGGATGTACAGCGCATCGGCGCTTTTCGCTTCACCGCGTAAAAAACGCAGAAAACCGGCGGTTATCGCCGGTTCTTCTGTTTGCAGATGCAGATCCGCAATAAAGAGTGTCGCCACGAATTACTCGCTGACGGTCACGCTTGTAATTACAACGTCTTCTTTAGGAACGTCCTGGTGCATGCCGCTGCGGCCGGTAGAAACGGCTTTGATCTTGTCGACCACGTCCATACCTTCAACCACTTCTGCGAACACGCAGTAGCCCCAGCCCTGCAGGCTTTCGCCGGAGAAGTTCAGGAAGTCGTTGTCCGCTACGTTGATGAAGAACTGCGCGGTGGCAGAGTGAGGCGCCTGAGTACGGGCCATTGCCAGCGTACCGCGGGTATTTTTCAGGCCGTTGTTCGCTTCGTTTTTGATCGCCTCTTTGGTCTCTTTCTGGCGCATGCCAGGCTCGAAACCGCCGCCCTGGATCATAAAGCCGTTGATCACACGGTGGAAAATAGTGTTGTTGTAGAAACCTTCGCGGCAGTAGTCCAGGAAGTTTTTAACTGTTTCAGGCGCTTTGTCATCAAAGGTCTTGATTACGATATCGCCATGATTAGTGTGGAAAGTAACCATTTTTGCATCCTGTTCCGTTATTGTGGTACGTCGACCCGCCTTCGGGTCATATATAGGGGCTTGTTATAGCATAACCACAGGACGCGATCACCTTGCATTGTGTGCTGATCCTATTCCGAATTATGGGTATTATATGGAACAAACAACTCACACACGTGTTTACATGGAATCTTCGATGTTAAAAATCTTTAATACAATGACGCGCCAGAAAGAGGAATTTAAACCTATCCATGCCGGGGAAGTCGGCATGTACGTGTGTGGTATTACGGTTTACGATCTCTGTCATATCGGCCATGGCCGTACCTTTGTCGCGTTCGACGTGGTCTCTCGCTACCTGCGCTTCCTGGGCTATAACCTAAAGTACGTGCGTAACATCACCGACATCGACGACAAAATCATCAAGCGCGCTAATGAAAACGGCGAAAGCTTTGTTGCGCTGGTGGATCGCATGATTGTTGAGATGCACAAAGATTTTGATGCCCTCAATATTCTGCGTCCGGACAGCGAGCCGCGTGCGACCCACCATATCCACGAAATTATCGAGATCACCGAAAAGCTGATCGAACGCGGTCACGCCTATGTGGCAGACAACGGCGACGTGATGTTCTCCGTGCCGACGGATCCAACCTACGGCGCGCTTTCCCGTCAGGACCTGGACCAGCTGCAGGCCGGCGCGCGCGTGGACGTGGTTGACGTGAAGCGTAACCCGATGGACTTCGTGCTGTGGAAAATGTCCAAAGAGGGCGAGCCGAGCTGGCCATCCCCGTGGGGCGAAGGCCGTCCGGGCTGGCACATTGAATGTTCCGCGATGAACTGCAAGCAGCTGGGCAACCATTTCGACATTCACGGCGGCGGTTCGGATCTGATGTTCCCGCACCACGAAAACGAAATTGCGCAGTCCACCTGCGCCCACGGCGGCGAGTACGTAAACTACTGGATGCACTCCGGGATGGTGATGGTTGACCGCGAGAAGATGTCGAAATCGCTGGGCAACTTCTTCACCGTGCGCGACGTGCTGAAGTATTACGACGCGGAAACCGTGCGCTACTTCCTGATGTCTGGCCACTATCGTAGCCAGCTGAACTATAGCGAAGAGAACCTGAAGCAGGCGCGCTCGGCGCTGGAGCGTCTGTACACCGCGCTGCGCGGCACCGACAAATCTGTGCCTGCGGCGGGCGGCGAAGCGTTCGAAGCGCGCTTCGTTGAGGTGATGAACGATGATTTCAACACCCCGGAAGCCTACTCCGTACTGTTCGACATGGCGCGCGAAGTGAACCGCCTGAAGTCAGAGGACATGGCGGCGGCGAATGCGCTGGCGTCCCATCTGCGCAAGCTCTCTTCCGTGCTCGGCCTGCTGGAGCAGGAGCCGGACGTGTTCCTGCAGAGCGGCGCGCAGGCGGACGACGGTGAAGTGGCGGAAATTGAAGCGCTGATTAAAGCGCGTCTGGAAGCGCGTCAGGCCAAAGACTGGGCGGCGGCGGATGCGGCGCGTAACCGTCTGACCGAGATGGGGATCATTCTGGAAGACGGCCCGCAGGGGACGACCTGGCGTCGTAAGTAAGTCTGTAACGCCCGGTGGCGCTAACGCTTACCGGGCCTACTTTTACCTTCTTTTCCACCACAACATCCCCATCAGCACCACCCCCGGCAGCCACACCCACAGCAGTTCCGAGATAATGACCTCATGCCCGTACGGCGTGGCGTAGCGCGACAGCGCAAACGGCGCGACCTTAATCACCTGCCACGGCGCAAAGAAGCGCTCGTCTGACCACGGCCACAGCCAGCCGACGCCTTTTCCGCCGGTGGTAACGGAATCCAGCAGGCTGTGCGACAGCAGTGAAACGGTTAAGAACAGCCAGCAGCGCGTCAGGCTGGCCCGGAACCATCGTCGGCCAATCAGCACGCAGAGTATCGGTACCGCAAAGGCAAACAGCAGCGAATGGGTAAAGCCGCGGTGGCCGAAAATATTCCCGTAGGCGACGCCGAATTTGAACGCCAGCACGTCGGCGTCCGGCAGCATGGCGAGCACGATCCCGGCAAACAGCAGGCGGGGAGGGATGACTTTCGTTCCCAGACCTAAGCCCAGGCAAAGGGGAACAGCAGCGTGAGTGATAACGGTAGGCATTGCAATTATCCATGGCAAATCACAGCAATATAGCAGCGAATTCGCTGCAGCAAACCTGTGTCAAATTCTGATTTTACGCCGACTCGCGGGCGATAAGCTGCCCGGACAGCGTAATGCGCTGGGTTTGCAGATCCGGCTCCTTCAGCTTGCGGATAATCAGCCCCGCCGCCTGTCGTCCGGTTTCATCGCTGGCCGAAGAGACGTAGGTGAAGGAAGGGGAGGTGAGGTTGACGTGGAGCATATCTTCAAAACCGATCAGCGCCACTTGCTGGGTCAGGAACACGTCTTTCCCCACGGTGCGGCCCACCTGGTGAATGCCGGAAATGGAGCCGATCATCGCATCCGGGGAGTGGCAAAGCAGGGCGGTGATGGAGCTGTTTTTCTCCAGCAGCTGGCGCGTTGCCATCGCGGCGGCCTGGGTGTCGTCGCTGCAGGCCGGTGAATAATCATCGCGCCAGACCAGCCCGTTTTGCGTCATCGCGCTGCGAAAGCCGAGCAGGCGCTGCTCGCGGATAAGACAGCCCTCGCGCCCGCCAATGTAGGCGATCGTGCGGTGTCCGCGTTCGATAAGATAGCGTGCGGCAAGGTTCGCTGCCTGGCGATTATCGCGCATGACCAGATTGCATTTTTCGTCCAGCAGAGACTGCGAGACCGCCACCAGCGGCAGCGGGCACTGGCGGATCTGCTCCGGTAAAGCGGCGTTACGGGTGTCAGACGCCAGATAAATAACGCCCGCGACGCCCTGCTGCTTAAACGACAGCAGGGTCCGTTCCAGATGTTCCTGGTCGTTCAGCGGCTGGCCGAGAAACACCATATAACCCTGCTTCTCCAGCTCCTGAACGATGCTCGCCATCACCTTGATGGAAAAGCTGTCGCTGAAGTCGCGCAGGATCAGGCCGATAAGATTGGAGGTGTTGGCGCGGAGGTTGGCAGCGGCAACGTTATGAACATAGCCCAGCGTCGTGATGGCGGCATTGACCTTCTCGATCGTCGCCTCTGAGATTTTCCCTTTCTGACGTAGCACCAGCGACACGGTAGAGACCGAGACGCCCGCGTGCTTTGCGACATCAATGATGCTGACTTTCTTCAAAACCGCTCCCTGAAATTTACCGATTATCAGCCGGATAAGACACGTCTCCCAGCGTACAGGAGACGTGTCGTTCAGGCATCTTATTATTTGCCGATCATGGTGGACATGGTCTGGGCGATAAACTGTGCTCTGGCACCGAAAATCACCTGGATCCCGTTGTCGCCGACGAAGACCACGCCGCGTGCGCCAAGCCCGTTCAGTCCGTCCCTGTCCACCGCATCGCTCTTCGCCACTTCCAGACGCAGGCGGGTGATGCAGGAGCCGACGGAGTCAATGTTCTGCGCGCCGCCCAGCAGGCCGATGATTTCGGTGGCAAGTTCGGAATCGGACTTGTCATTCGCGCTGGCGGTCACCTCCGTACGGCCCGGCGTTTTCACGTCGAAACGACGGATCACGAAGCGGAACGTGAAGTAGTAAATCAGCGCCATCGGAATGCCGATGATAATGGCACTCAGGAAGTTGGTCTGATAGCCGTTAAACGACGGCAGGATCCCGAACGACAGGTAGTCGATAAAGCCCGCCGAGAACGATTTGGCGATATGCGCGTGCAGCAGGTACATGGTCATGTACGCCAGGCCCGCCATGATGGCGTTGAAGACGTACAGAATCGGCGCCACGAAGATAAAGGTGAACTCTACCGGCTCGGTGATCCCCGTCAGGAAGCAGGTGAGGGCAGCGGAGAAGAGAATACCGGCCGCGATTTTCTTATTCTTCGTATGCGCTTCGTGGTACATCGCCAGGCATGCCGCGGGCAGCGCGAACAGCATCAGCGGGAACTCGCCCTGCATGAATTTCCCGGCGTTCTGGTAGGTGTCGCTGCTGAAGGATTTCACCCCCTCTTCGAGCATCTTGAACCAGATGGTCTGGTCGCCGTGGATCACCTGGCCCGCCTGGGTGGTGTAATCCCCGAACGAATACCAGAAGGACGGATACCAGATGTGGTGCAGGCCGAGCGGGATCAGCGCGCGCTCCACCAGCCCGAAGATAAAGGTCGATGCCGCCTGGTTATCACCGTTTACGATCACTGAGAGCGCGTCGATACCGGCCTGAATATGCTGCCAGACGTACGGTAGCAGCAGCCCCATCAGGAAAGAGAGGAACGCCGTGGCGATCGCCACAAAGCGCTTCCCGGAGAAGAAGCCGAGGAACTCCGGCAGCTGCATGGTGTGGAAGCGGTTGTAGCACCAGGCTGCGAGAATGCCGCAGATAAGCCCGCCGAAGACGCCCATCTGCAGCGTCGGGATGCCGACCACCATGGCATATTTTCCGCCCTGTGAGGCCATTTCCGGCGTAATGCTTAATACGGTACTGATGGTGATGTTAGTGACAAACACCGACACCGCCGCCGAGAGTGCTGCAATACCGGATTCCGAGGCCAGACCGACAGCAGAGCCGATGGCAAACAGCATCGGCAGGTTATCAAAGATAACCCCGCCGGCGTTCATCATCAGCGGCAGGTGGAACTTATCGCCGAAGGCCAGCAGCAGGCCCGCAGCGGGAAGCAGTGAAATTGGCAGCATTAAGGCGCGACCAATCATCGATAACTTAGACAGCGATTTAACAAACCCTGATATCAGACTCATGCTGATTTCCCCCGAGTAGCGCTTTTTAAGCGCTGTTATTGTAAGTAGAACGTTTTAGTAGAACGTTCTACTTATCGTGGGGAAAGAGTGAAAAACGCGCAACTGAAATCTCACCTTTCAACAGATGAAATAGTGATTATTTGAAGTTGATCGATAAATAACCGTGATGGATATGGGGGGATTTTTGATCCCCTCTCCCCTTTGGGGAGAGGGTGAGGAGGACTCAGGCCGTCACGGTCACGCTCTGCCCTTCAAAGCTCACGGTCTGGCCGGCGACAATTTTGCAGCGCTTGCGGGTTTCCACCACGCCGTCTACTTTCACCTGTCCGTCGGCGATAACGATTTTCGCCTGCGCGCCGCTTTCGCTCCAGCCTTCAAGCTTGAGCAGATCGCACAGCTCAACGTGCGGGTGTTTGCCTAATGAAAATGTGGCCATCTTATGCTTCCTCTACATCGTGGTACTCTTCGCATGCCTGCAAAGTATTCTGAATCAGCGTTGCTACAGTCATCGGGCCAACGCCGCCCGGCACTGGCGTAATGTAAGAGGCGCGAGCCGCGGCATCTTCATACACCACGTCGCCGACCACTTTGCCGTTTTCCAGACGGTTAATCCCGACGTCCACGACAATCGCGCCCTCTTTGATCCACTCGCCTGGAATAAAGCCCGGCTTGCCGACCGCGACGATCAGCAGATCGGCGTTTTCAACGTGGTGACGCAGGTTTTTGGTAAAGCGGTGGGTCACGGTGGTGGTGCAGCCGGCCAGCAGCAGCTCCATGCTCATCGGACGGCCCACGATGTTGGACGCGCCGATGACCACGGCGTTCAGGCCGTAGGTGTCGATGTTATAACGCTCCAGCAGCGTCACGATGCCGCGCGGGGTGCACGGGCGCAGACGCGGCGCGCGCTGGCACAGGCGGCCCACGTTGTACGGATGGAAACCGTCGACGTCTTTATCCGGTGCGATACGCTCTAGCACCTTCACGTTGTCGATGCCCGCAGGCAGCGGCAGCTGAACCAGAATGCCGTCGATCTCTTTATCGGCATTCAGGGTGTCAATAAGTTCCAGCAGTTCCGCTTCGCTGGTGGTTTCCGGCAAATCGTAAGAGCGGGAGACGAACCCCACCTCTTCACACGCTTTGCGTTTGCTGCCGACATAAATCTGCGATGCCGGGTTGCTGCCAACCAGCACAACGGCCAGCCCGGGAGCGCGTTTTCCGGCGGCTTTACGCGCCTTCACTTTTTCCGCGACCTCAGAGCGCACCTGCTGCGCAATCGTTTTACCGTCAATAATCTTTGCTGCCATCAGAGAGAAGATTCCGTCTGTAACGTTTGAAAGGGGGGATTGCCTGTATTTTGTCAGAAGCGAGCGCCGCTGTCAGTCACCCTTTACGAGTTTTCATCCGCGAGGCGCAAAAACCCTTCTTAAGTGATGGTCAATTTCTTAGGCGGGATTAGGATGTGACCTGGCGAAATGGCAGTGTTTTGACATATTTAAAAATTACATCCTGAGCTACTTTGTCTCCTCCGAAATAAGTTTTCAATTATGCAATTGAACGTATTTCTTATTCCCGATTTTTCGCGGGAAGGGTTATTTACATTTTAAAGGAATAGACATGAAACTCAGCAACATTGCTTCTTCTGTTATTGCAACACTGGCCCTGGTCGCGGGTGCCGCTAATGCAGCCGATCCCGTTACGCCGGTTACCGTAAATGGCGGTACCGTGCATTTTAAAGGTGAACTGGTTAATGCTGCTTGTTCAGTAAATACCGATTCTTCCGAGCAGACGGTTAATCTCGGTCAGTATCGTACCGCGAAATTCACCAAAGTGGGCGACACCACCTCTAATATTCCGTTCAACATTGAACTGAATGACTGCGATCCACTGGTTGCGAAAACCGCTGCCGTTGCTTTCACCGGCCAGATCGACGCGACCGACAAAACCCTGCTGGCCGTGACGTCCGGTAACAACGACAACACCGCGAAAGGCGTGGGTATCGAGATCCTCGACAGCAAATCCAGCGTGCTGACCCCGGACGGTGCCACCTTCTCTGCCGCGAAAGACCTGATTAAAGGGACTAACACCCTGCAATTCACCGCGCGCTACAAATCAACGGCTGCAACCACCGAGCCAGGCCAGGCGAACGCTGACGCCACCTTCGTAATGAAATACGAATAATACCCTCGCACAGGGATGTTCAGGCCTCAGGGACGAGGCCCGTCATACGCTACTGCCAGGAACGAAGGATGACAAGGACTGGAACACTACTGCTGTTAACCCTTGCGATGGCCTGCCCGGCATCGGCGCATACCGTGGTGATCGAAGGCGGCAAGGTGCATCTTCGTGGGGAGCTGGTAAACGGCGGCTGTGCCGTGGCGCCCGACAGCCAGAATATGCGCATCGACATGGGGCAGTACCGAACCAATTCATTTTCCGGTGTGGGCAGCTTTTCAACGGTTAATGTGCCGTTCACCGTGCGGCTGCTGGACTGCAGCGTGGATGTCTCCCGCATCGTGGGGATCCAGTTTCAGGGCGTGACGCCCGCGGAAGATCCGCAGGTTTTTCTGGCGACATCGCGGCCAGGTGAAACGCCTGTCAGCAGCGGCGTGGGGCTGGCGCTTTTTGATGAGCAGCAGCGTCAGATTATCCCGAATGCGACGGCCGTCAGCTGGTTGCCCGTGAATACCAGCGAGCTCGCATTTCATTTTAGCGCCCGCTATCGCGCTATTTCCGAACACCTCGTGCCAGGCAATATTCAGTCGGATGTCTGGTTTACGTTGATTTATCCATAACACCTGCGAACACATTATTAAAGGTACGGTTTTGATGAATATGCTAATTAAACCAGGACTGCTTTTATCGTTTATTTTAATGATGGTTTCTGCTTGCGCGAATGCTTCCGGCGGTATTGCGCTGGGGGCCACGCGCGTTATTTATCCGGCGGATGCGAAGCAAACGTCGCTGGCGATCACCAACAGCAATAAACAAGAACGCTACTTAATTAACGCGTGGATCGAAAATGCCAGCGGGCAAAAGGAAAAAACCTTTGCCGTCACGCCGCCGCTGTTCGTTAGCGAGCCGGACAGCGAAAACACGCTGCGTATTATTTACGCCGGGCCCGCGCTGCCCGCCGATCGCGAATCGCTCTTTTACATGAACGTGAAGGCGATCCCGTCAGTGAACAAAGCGAAAACGGAAAACAATAACGTGCTGCAGCTGGCGATCCTTTCGCGCATCAAGCTGTTTGTGCGCCCGAATAACCTGGCGATGCAGCCGGATGAGGCGCTTTCCCAGCTGCGCTTTGAGCGCGTGGGGAACCATCTCAAAGTCAGCAACGCCTCGCCGTATTACATCACTCTGGTCAACCTGAAGCTGGGCGGTCAGACGCTGGAAAACCTGATGGTCGCGCCGAAAAACTCGGCTCAGCAGGTGCTGCCTGCCGGGGCTGGCGGTACGCTCTCCTGGCAGAGCGTGAATGACTACGGTGCCATTACACCGGCGCGCAGCGTCAACCTGTGAGCAGAGTCAGGGCGATGAAAAACCACCAGGGACGTTACTGCCCGGTTGCACTGGCGCTGATGGCCGCGCTCTGGCCGCAGGCTGGCTGGAGCGAAAGCTACTTCAACCCGGCCTTCTTATCCGACGACACCGCCAGCGTGGCGGATTTGTCACGTTTTGAACAGGGGCACCAGCAGGCACCCGGCATCTATCGCGTGGATATCTGGCGTAACGATGAGTTTATCGGCACCCAGGACGTGCGTTTTGAACAGGCCGAGAACACGCCGCCGGTGGCGGGCGGCCTGTCGCCGTGCATTACGCGCGCGATGCTCGATCGCTTTGGCGTCAACGTTGCCGCATTTCCCGAGCTGGCGAAGGTGCAGGGTGAAACGTGCGTTCCATTGACCACGGCCATTCCCGGCAGCGAAACGGTATTTAACTTTGCTTCACAGCGCCTGAACGTCAGCCTGCCGCAGGTGGCAATGCAAAACAGCGCGCGCGGCTATATTCCGCCTGAACAGTGGGATGAAGGCATTCCCGCCGCGCTGGTGAACTACAGCTTTACGGGCAACCGGGGAAGCGAAGACGACAGCTATTACCTGAACCTGCAGAGCGGGCTGAACTATGGTGCCTGGCGTTTACGCAACAACGGCGCATGGCGCTACACGCAAAATAACGGGAAGCGGCGCAGCGAGTGGCAGAATATTGGCACCTGGGCGCAGCGCACCGTTATCCCACTGAAAAGTGAGCTGGTGCTGGGCGACAGCAACACCGGGAATGACGTTTTCGACAGCGTCGGTTTTCGCGGCGGGCGGCTCTATTCGTCTGACAGCATGTACCCCGACAGCCTGCAGGGTTACGCGCCGACCGTGCGCGGTATTGCCCGTACGCCTGCCAAAGTGGTGGTTCGCCAGAACGGCTACGTTATCTATCAAAGCTACGTCCAGCCCGGCGCGTTCGCCATTACCGATCTTAACCCGACCTCCTCCAGCGGTGACCTTGACGTCACGGTGGAAGAGAAAGACGGCAGCCAGCAGCGCTACACCGTGCCGTACTCCACCGTGCCGCTCCTGCAGCGTGAAGGGCGCTGGAAATATGACCTCGTGGCGGGGGATTACCGCAGCGGTAACAGCGACCAGGATACACCGTTCTTCGCCCAGGGCACCCTGATTACCGGCCTTGCCAACGGCTTTACGCTCTATGGCGGCACCCAGCTGGCGTCACGCTATACCGCAGTGGCCGTCGGTGCCGGGAAAAACCTCGGTGACTGGGGCGCAGTCTCCGTCGATATCACCCACGCCCGCAGCCAGCTCGCGGACGACAGCAAACATGAAGGGCAATCGCTGCGTTTTCTGTATGCAAAATCGCTGAACGGGTTTGGCACCAACTTCCAGCTGCTGGGCTACCGCTACTCAACGAAGGGGTTTTACACCCTGGACGACGTGGCCTGGCGCTCAATGGAGGGCTACCAGTATGCCGATAGCCAGGACGATAACGATGTGCCGGACGTGCAGAGCTATCACAACCTGACGTGGAATAAAAAAGGCCGCTTCCAGCTCAACATTTCCCAGTCGCTGGGGGATTACGGCTCGGTCTATATCTCCGGGAGCGAGCAAACCTACTGGGGGACGGACGAAACGAACCTCTGGTATCAGCTGGGCTACGCGGGGGGCCTGAAGGGGATCAATTACTCCCTGTCATGGTCGTGGAACAAATCCGTCGGGATCGACGGTACCGACCGGATCGCGTCGTTTAACGTCTCCGTGCCGTTTAGCCTCTTTACCCGCCAGGGCTATCGCCGGGACAGCGCGATCGATCGCGCCTATGCCACCGCATCCGCCAGCCGAAACAGCGATGGCGACACGAGCTGGCAAACCGGCGTCAGCGGCACGCTGCTTGAGGACCGCAACCTGAACTACAGCGTGACCCAGGGACACGCCAGCACCAACGGCTCAAGCGGAAGCGCCAGCGCCAACTGGCAGGCAACCTACGGCACGCTGGGCGTGGGCTACAACTATTCCCGCGATCAGCACGATCTCAACTGGCAGCTCTCCGGTGGAGTGGTTGGCCATTCAGACGGCGTGACCTTCAGCCAGCCGCTGGGCGATACCAACGTGCTGATTAAGGCGCCGGGGGCATCAGGCGTCAGCGTGGAAAACCAGACCGGCGTGAAGACCGACTGGCGAGGCTACGCGGTCATGCCGTATGCCACCGTCTACCGCTACAACCGCGTGGCGCTGGATACCAATACCATGAGCAACAACACCGACATCGAAAACAACGTGAGCAGCGTGGTGCCGACCAAAGGCGCGCTCGTCCGCGCCAGCTTTGATACCCGCATTGGCGTGCGCGCCCTGCTGACGGTAACGCGCGGCAACCAGCCGGTGCCGTTCGGCGCCGTGGTGCGCGAAACCCAGAGCGGCGTGACCAGCATGGTGGGGGATGACGGGCAAATTTACCTGAGTGGGCTGCCGCTGGAAGGCGAACTGCTGGTCCAGTGGGGTAACGGGGCGCAGTCCCAGTGCCGTGCGCCTTACAGCTTGCCTGAAAAGAGCCTGCAACAGGCGATCACACTTAAGGGGATCCGCTGTGATTAAAATCCATATCTTTGCCTTGTCGCTTCTGGCACTCCTGCCCGCGACAAACGCGTTAGCCACCGTGTGCGTCAATGAAAAGGGCGTGCCGACGGAGGTGCATTACGACCTGACGGATAAATTCAACAGCTCGAATAACCAGGTTGGGCAGGTTGTCACCCTCAGCGAGAAATCGCAGTGGGTGGGGGTAAACGCCGTCTGCCCGAAGGGCACCGTCGGGAATACCACCAAGCGCAGCTACGTGACGGATTACCCGATCACCGGGACCAGCGATGGCTATCAGTATCTGAAGCTTAACGACTATCTGGACGGGGCGATGAAGATCACGGACAGCTATGCTGGCGCGTTTTATCCACCCAAAAGCTATATCCAGATGGGGAGCCATCCGAACGTTTCAAAAAACAAACCGTTTGGCGTGCAGGATTCCAGCCTTATTTTCCGTCTTAAGGTGACCCGACGCTTTATCAATATGGTGGTGATCCCGCGTGCCACCATGTTCCGCGTTTACGTCACTACCACCTCCTCCGATCCGTTGACCACGCCGGTCTACACCATCAGCTACAGCGGAACCATTCAGGTGCCGCAGAGCTGCGCCATCAACGCCGGCAATGTGGTTGAATTTGATTTCGGCGACATTGGCGCCTCCCTGTTCAGCAAGGCGGGCGTGGGTAACAAGCCGGAGGGCGTCTCATCGCAAAGCAAAACCATCGCGATTAAATGCACCAACGTGGAGGCAAACGCTATGCTGACGATGCGCGTCGAGGCTGAAAAGGTCTCCAATAATGTGGTGGTGTCGGATAACCCGGATGTGGGGTTTATCATTGCCAACGAGAGCGGTGCGCCGCTCACGCCTAACAACCTGACGAGCAAAATTCCGTTCCGCCTGGACGACAGCGCGCAGGCGCAGGTGGGGATCCGGGTCTGGCCGGTGAGCGTGACGGGCAACAAGCCAGCGGAAGGGCGCTTTACCTCGCGCGGATATTTGCGTGTGGATTACGACTAAGGAGCAGACATGCGAAACGGGATCCGTTTTATCACCGTGGCGCTCTTTGCGCTTTGCACCCAGGCTCAGGCGGAAACCGCATTGGGCGAAATTAATATTCGGCTCTACGGCAATATTGTCGATTTCACCTGCGTGGCAGAGGGCAACGATAGCGACAAAACGGTCACGCTGGGCACCTGGCCCACTAAGCAACTCAACACCACGGGGAGCCGCACGCAGCCTATGCCCTTCACGCTGAAGCTGACCGGCTGTCCCCCCGGGGCGGCGTCCATTACGTTCTCGGGTAAGGCTGACGGGAGCAATAGCGGGTTGCTGGCGCTGAATGATGCCAGTACAGCGAGCCACGTCGCCGTCGAGATCAGGGATGCGGATAAAACGCGTCTGGCGCTTCAGCAGGTCAGCCAGCCGGTCACGGTTGATGCACAGGGGAATGCGACCCTATCATTTTATGCCAATTATATTGCTACGGCCGATAACCCTCAGCCCGGACGGGCTGATGCGGATGCTACCTTCATGATTAATTATAATTAGCACTGACCGCACTCCCTGCAGCTCGGATAAACTGCAGGGAGTGAATTCAGGTTATAGCAGCTCGTGCGCTTTGGCGTAATCTATTAATTCCACGATGCTTTGTACGCCAAGCTTGGAATAAATATTGGATTTGTGCGCACTGATGGTCTTATTGCTTAACAGTAACTGTTCAGCAATCTCCTTATTGGATAATCCATTCGCCAGATAACGTAATACCGTGACCTCGCGATTCGATAATGGCATATCCGCTGCCATCCCTTTTCCCGAACCCATATGGTTTATAAAATTCAGCGTTTCCGACGGGAAAAAAGAATAACCCATCAGAATCATCTCTACGGCGTTGTAGATCTCACCCAAATCTTTTCGTTTACTGACGAAGCCGTTGGCCCCGGCGCGAATCGCACGACCCGCGTAAAATAACTCTGATTTAGAGGAGAGGAACAGAATCTTAATGTCTTTGTTTAAGTTTCTGATTCTCTTCAGTAAAGCGAAGGCGTCTGTGCCCGTAAGTTCGATGTCAAGGATCACCAAATCGATAGGATGATTGCGAATACAGTCAAGAACTTCATGGCTATCGCCAGACTTAAGCTTGACTGTGATATTTTTATTTTTCTGTAGCAGGACCTCTATCGACATTCTGACGATAGGATGTTCGTCCATAATGATAACGGATGCCGGTTTCATTTTTAATGCCTCAGATTGTTAAAAGCGTTATGCAGAGTTTTGTAAAACTCTCGAAATGCCGGAAGGATATAAAGTGCAGATCCCTATACCGTAGTATTTCCCTGGAAAGAGCGAAAGCATCCTTGTTTACGTAATGAAAAGAACAGTGCCTCAGCGCGGTCATCTCATTTGGCTGGTGTTGGCAAAAAGATTTTTCTTATTCAGATTTGGTACGCATCTTATTATACAGAGTAAGTTTTTTCCGAAAACCCTGTAAATTAGTCTCCGCTTATTGGTTTGTATTATCTTCTGGATCTTAATGGCTATGTTTTTAAATTTAGCGGAAATATCCTGTTATCCCATTTACCGCATCTTTTCATCTTTATGTAATAACAAAAAATAACAGATGTCACTTTATGTTGCGTAATTGTTAATAAAAAAGACCGTCGATTCGGCGGGCGACCCAGGGTCAAAGAGGCGAAAAAGTGCCCTCGCAAGGTGTCAAACCTTCATCTGAAAGTGCTTAAGGCGCATCAACGTCACGCCATCATCGCGCAGGAGAACATGCTATTCACTTTGCTTTCCGCTCCTGGAGAGTGAAGCGAAGCTGCTTGTTTTTACATCATTATCATCTTATTAACGCCTTCTGCATTCACTTAACGGATGGAGGAAAGTGCTGCCTTTGGTTCATTCTGTGACATTTCACATGGTTCCGAACCATAAATTAGGAATAGTTATAAAATCGAATACATTGTTAAAATTTAACCATTTCATAACATGCGTGGTAAGTAAATTCCTAAAGCGCTTTAGGAAATAAGAAGTTAGTGCGTAAGTTAAAACGTGCAGTCAGAGAGGTTATTAAGAAGGTGTAACAATTCCTGGCGATGGCTCAGCCCCAGCTTAAGCAGGATGCAGCTGAGACGATAGATAATGCGGCTATAGGGGCGATTCTGCAGAAGGGCAATCTGACGCAGCGTCTTACCGCGGGCAAGCTCCTGCAAAATGGGCCATTCATTGCGGGAAAACCAGTCTTTATCGGACCCCTGCGGTGGGCGGGCATCCATCAGGCTGTGTTGAAGCCCTGCCGCGTTCATCTGACGTTCCAGCACGTGAAAAGGCCCCGCAGCTTTGCAGAAGAGGCGGGTATCATAATTATCTGCCCGGACCAGTAGCCACGGCGTCAGGAAGGGGGGATACAGGCTATGCCTTCTTAACTGATCCAGTTGATCAATCAGCCCGGTGGAACGGCTTTCTACATCCACCACCAGACGCGCTGAAGGCCATTGTGCCTGAGCACCGAGCGCATCATCCAGTGAGATATAGTCGCAACAGCTGCTCAGGGGAAACTGCCCATTGAGAAAACCGGTGCGCAGAAAATGATCCTCCGTGACCAGAATGATAAACGGAGCGTCGGTTTTTCGGGGCTGGCTGATGGACTGGCTCAAAAACTCGAGCCGGTCGAAAAAGGGGGGAGCAAAAGGTGAGCGCGTAAATCCCAGTGCATCACTTCCTGTACGCCGCCGCCGGTAACGGCGCACTGTCATTCGCATGGTCTCCCTCCTGGAAATGGCTCTTTAATCCTCCGGCCATGTCCAGGACGGCCAGTAATATCCCTGGCCGAGATCTGCGCCTGCCTGCAGTGCCCAGGTGCGATCGCGTTCAGTCTCAATACCTTCGATGAGCACGCTCCCGGCCAGCTGAAAGCAACGTGAAACCAGCTGCCTCAGCGCGGGTGTGGCGCGTAAACGCCAGAATGCGCCCTTATCAATTTTGATGCCGTTCAACGGTAATCGACAAAATAAAAACGGCTGAATAACCGTTTCGTCGATGTCATCCAGCCATATACTGTGCCCCTGTTCCCGGAGTTTCGACAGGTTTTGAATGACGCGCTGCTTCTGTGCGGCAGAGAAAGCCAGAAAGACAGAGAGATCAACAATCTCGATATTCAGCGGCGTGTTTTTCAGATTGATGAGCCGCTGAAAGGACGCTGGCTCTGTCAGAACGGTTATCGGCAGATTAATAAAAAGATTTTTACCGTGCGGCGTCTTTTTTAGTGCAGCAAGCTGCGCTTCAAGCAGCGTCATTGACCAGCCTGCCGACTGATGGCGGAAAAAATCCTCGCTGTGCTGCGTTTCGGACAGAATGCTAAGCACCTCCACGCCAACCTGACGCTGAGAGGTGAGGGCGACGACAGGCTCCAGTTTGATGCCGACGATGTCCTGAGACATAAACTGTAACCGGGGGGGCGTATCGAACGGGTTGTGCGCTGTCACTCCATTGTCCTGTTGTCTGTCAGCCTCCAGGCGGCCGGGAAACCTCGCTCTAGTGTGACGAGCCGACGAGCAGGAAAACAGCAGGCGTTACTTAAATGCAACTAAGCCTTTTCGCAGCGCTAAATTTTACGGTGAAACAGCGAGAAATGTTGAGAAAATAGCCGTATTTACAATCGGCTAGCGGTAATTGCCCCCGAAAACGGAAAAGGCATTGACTCACCTGCCATTGACCGTATAATTCTTCGCGTTTCACCACCGCGAAGTTCACTCTTCTCAGTGCGCCCTTAGCTCAGTTGGATAGAGCAACGGCCTTCTAAGCCGTAGGTCGTAGGTTCGAATCCTACAGGGCGTGCCATTTAGAAACAGGCACTTACGCCAGTTTCAAACCATCCTGATTTTCTCCTTGTGTCGTATTTGCGTCATGGTTGCCAAAATGGCATCCATTTTCCGTGCGTGTTCACTTAAATGGTTCAGCGCAAGGTGAGCATCCCCTTTTATCACGCATTAACTTGAGCAGGATCCTGCAGAGATTTGCGCTTGCCAAAGCATAGATAATGCGTATAGTTCTCATTTGCATTGCAACCAATATATTCTAAGGCCCGTCCACGGGCTATTTTTGCGCGCACTTTCAAACGAGTTAACGATGAACAACACCAAAATGCATAAAACGCTGCTGGCGCTCGCCATTGGCGCGGTTACACATTCCGCCTGGGCGGCAGAGGATAAAAAAGAAGACACCATCGTTGTGCAGTCTGCACCTGCCGGCGACTTTAAACCCGGTGGCGACCAGCTGGTGCCGGCCTTCCTTGACGGACAGGTGGCGAACGGCGGGCGAATGGGGATGCTCGGCCAGCAGAACGCCATGGACGTGCCGTTCAACATCATCAGCTACACCTCAAAGCTGGTGGAAGATCAGCAGGCGAAAACCATTGCTGACGTGGTCGCCAACGACGCGGGCGTGCAGTTTGTTCAGGGTTACGGCAACAGCGCAGAAACCTTCCGCATTCGCGGCCTGAAGTTTGACGGCGACGACATGACCTTCGGTGGCCTCTCCGGCGTGCTGCCGCGTCAGGTGGTGGATGCCCAGATGGTTGACCGCATTGAGATCTTCAAAGGGGCCAACTCCCTGATGAACGGCGCGGCAAGCTCGGGTGTGGGCGGGATGATTAACCTTGAGCCTAAACACGCGGGCGACACCCCGCAGGCGAAAGTGGGCGTGGACTACACCTCGGATTCCCAGATTGGCACCACGCTGGATGCGGGGCGTCGCTTTGGCGATAACGACCAGTTCGGCGCGCGCGTGAACCTCGTGCATCGTGAAGGGGAAACCGGCGTACCGAACGATCGCCGCCGCACCACGCTGCTCTCCACCGGCCTGGACTACAAAGGCGACCGCTTCCGCACCTCGCTGGATCTGGGCTATCAGAAAAAAACCTTCCACGGCAGCCCGACCAGCGTCAACATCTCGGCGGTGGATTTTGTGCCAGAACCGCCGAAGAACGATCGTAACTTCTCGCAGAAGTGGGCCTACAGCGATATCGAAAACGAGTTCGGGATGTGGCGCAGCGAGTACGACATCACCGACAGCTGGACGGCCTATACCGGCCTGGGCGCGCAGCACGCGCATGAAGAAGGGATCTACAGCGCACCGAAGCTGGTGGACAAGAGCGGCAAGGCGACGGCCAGCCGACTGGATACCAACCGCATCAGCGATTCCGTCAGCGGCATGGCGGGCATTCGCGGCAACTTCAACACCGGCTTCGTCTCGCACAAGGTCAACGTCGGGTATTCCGCAATGACCAAAAACGAAAAAATCGCGTGGAAAATGTCGGCGACGGCGGATAACCCGACCACCAACATCTACCACAACACCGGCGTGGATATGCCGGACAGCACCAACTTCAACGGCTCCGGCGGTAAATACAGCGATCCGCTGACCAGCGGGCGCACCCGCACCCAGGGCTGGCTGCTGAGCGATACCTTGGGCGTGCTTGATGACAAGCTGCTGTTCACCGCAGGCGCGCGCCATCAGAAAGTGGTCGTTCGCGGGTATAACAAAATTACCGGCGCAGAGAACGACGCGGACGGCTTCGACGGCAGCCGCTGGATGCCAACCTACGGCGTGGTTTACAAACCGTGGGAAGAAATTTCCCTCTACGCCAACCACACCGAAGCGCTGCAGCCGGGCAAAACCGCACCTAACACCGCCACCAACTACGGCCAGAGCACCGGCATCGTTCACTCTAAGCAGAACGAAGTGGGCGTGAAGGCGGACTTCGGGCGCGTGGGCGGCTCTCTGGCGCTGTTTGAGATTAAAATGCCCTCGGCGATCCTCGATGCTAACAATCACTACGGCCTGGACGCTGAACAGCGCAACCGTGGCGTGGAGCTGAACGTCTTCGGCGAGCCGATGCTCGGGATGCGTCTGAACGCCAGCGCCACCTGGCTGCAGGCGGAGCTAACCAAAACCAAAAACGGCGTGAACCAAGGCAACGATGCAATTGGTATTCCGAACTTCTACGCCGTGCTGGGCGCGGAGTACGACATCAAGCCGGTTGACGGCCTGACAGCGACCGCGCGCGTGAACCACTCCGGCACGCAGTATGCCGACCTCGCGAACAGCAAAAAGCTGGATAGCTACACCACGCTGGATCTGGGCATGCGCTATCGCTTCGCGGTGAACCACAACGCAAACCAGATGACCGTGCGCGCGGGCATCGACAACGTGACCAATGAGAACTACTGGGCCAGCGTGGACGATTCCGGTACCTACATCACTCAGGGCGAACCGCGTACCTTTAAGGTCTCGGTTGGCTACGAGTTCTAAGCGTTCCACCTCGTTATCCGGGGCACGGATGCCCCCATCCTTCCGTCATCGTGTTATAAAATTGTAATAAAAGCTTCTTACACTGGTCGCCAACTCTTTACCTCTTGGCCAATGACAGGAAGCCGCTATGGGCAGACCCCTCAAATCCGTTTTTAAAAAAGAACATCGCGACGACATCGCTAACCGCAGCGCAAACCCGGTATTCTCCGAGGTGGCAGATGTGTTCCTCTCCCGCCGCCGTTTTCTCCAGATGGGGGCCGTTGCGGGGGCCGCCGTATCATTCCCGTTTCTGATCAAACCTGAGATCGCCATTGCCGCGGTATCGAAACCTTCCGCGCTGGCAAAAGCGGTTTCCCTGGGCTTTACCAGCATCGACGTCTCCACCGAAGATACGGTCAGGGTGCCGGAAGGCTATATTGCCCGCCCGTTCTATCGCTGGGGTGACCCGACGGGGATCAAAAACAACATGCCGGCCTTTAAGCCGGACGCCAGCAACACCACGGACGAACAGGCCGTGCAGGCGGGCATGCACCACGACGGCATGGCGTGGTTTAGCCTGCCGCAGGGGGAGCAAAACCCGGAGCATGGCCTGCTGGCGATGAACCATGAATACATCGACAACGGGATGCTGTTTACCGACGGTACGGCGAACTGGAGCCTCGACAAGGCCCGCAAGGGGCAGAACGCGATGGGCGTCTCGGTGGTGGAAGTGAAAAAAGCGGGCAGCGACTGGCAGGTGGTACGCCCGTCTTCATATGCCCGCCGCATCACCGTCAATACGCCGATGCAGCTTACCGGCCCGGCGCGGCATCAGGACTTAATGAAAACCGCCGCCGACCCGCAGGGGGAGCGCGTGCTGGGCACCATGCAAAACTGCGCTAACGGCCACACGCCGTGGGGCACCTATCTCACCTGCGAGGAAAACTGGTCGGATATTTTTGTCAAAAAAGCTGATCTCAATCCGCTGGAAAAACGCTACGGCATCAGCGACAGCGATGAATCCTACCGCTGGAACGAGGTGGACGAGCGGTTCAGCGTCGATAAAACCCCTAACGAACCCAACCGTTTCGGCTGGGTCGTGGAGATCGATCCTTACGACCCGACCTCTACGCCACGCAAGCATACCGCGCTCGGTCGCTTCAAGCATGAGGGGGCTGCCGTCACGCTCGCCGCCGATAATCGCGTGGTGGTCTATATGGGTGACGATCAGAAGTTTGAGTACATCTATAAGTTTGTCTCGGACAAAAAATACGATCCCGAGAACCGTGAAGCCAATATGCAGCTGCTGACCTCCGGCACGCTGTACGTCGCCAGGTTCAACGAGGACGGGAGCGGAGACTGGCTGCCGCTGATCTTCGGGCAAAATGGCCTGGATAAGAGTAAAGGGTTTGAAAGCCAGGGCGATCTGCTGATTAAAACCCGCCTGGCGGCCGACGCGGTGGGGGCGACCAAAATGGATCGCCCCGAATGGATAGCCGTCGATCCGCACGCCAGCGGCAGCGTCTACAGTACGCTCACCAACAACAGCGATCGCGGGAAAGAGGGGAAAGCGCCGGTGGATGCCGCCAACCCGCGCGCCAACAACGTGTTTGGGCATATCATGCACTGGCACGAAGACGGGGCCGATCCTGCTGCCGCGCGCTTTAAGTGGGATATTCTGGTCATGGCCGGACGCACCGACGGCGACGATCCGAAGGCCAAAGGCTCCATGCAGGGCGCGGCATTCGGCAGTCCGGACGGACTCTCTTTCGATCATCAGGGCGTCCTGTGGATCCAGACCGACGTCTCCTCCAGCACCATCAATAAGAAAGCGTATGAGGGGATGGGCAATAACCAGATGGTGGCGACCATTCCGGGCACCAACGAGTATCGCCGTTTCCTGACCGGGCCGCGCGGGTGTGAGATCACCGGCATTGCGTTTACGCCGGACAACCGCACGCTGTTTATCAACATACAGCACCCAGGGGAGGGCGGGGATGATATTACCGACCCGGCCAATCCTCGCGCCGTCTCCAACTGGCCGGACGCCAGCCCGAACGGACGCCCGCGATCGTCCACGGTGGTGATCGTTAAAGCGGACGGCGGAATTATCGGGTCGTGACGTTTATCCGCCGGGCGCACGCGCTGGCCCGGCGTTAAGCTTGCTACCACCAGCATGAAGTGTTAAAACGTGCCCCTTCTAAAAAAGAGACAGGGGTAGGGCGTGAAAGACGCGTCATCCGCTTCAGGCCATGGTCGCGCTGAAGCCTCGTCGGATCAGAATCCGACGCTGCAACGTGGTTTGCAAAATCGACATATTCAGTTAATTGCCCTTGGTGGCGCAATCGGTACCGGGCTGTTTCTCGGCATCGGCCCCGCCATTCAGATGGCCGGCCCGGCGGTTCTGCTGGGTTACGCTATCGCCGGGATTATCGCCTTCCTGATCATGCGCCAGCTCGGCGAGATGGTCGTTGAAGAGCCGGTGTCAGGCTCCTTCGCGCACTTTGCCTATAAATACTGGGGCCCGTTCGCAGGCTTCCTCTCCGGCTGGAACTACTGGGTGATGTTCGTGCTGGTGGGGATGGCGGAGCTGACCGCCGCAGGCATCTACATGCAGTACTGGCTGCCGGACGTGCCCACGTGGATCTGGGCGGCGGCCTTCTTCATCATCATTAACGCCGTTAACCTCGTCAACGTGCGCCTGTATGGTGAAACCGAGTTCTGGTTTGCGCTGATTAAGGTGCTGGCAATTATCGGCATGATCGGCTTTGGCCTGTGGCTGCTGTTCTCCGGCCACGGCGGCGAGCGGGCCACTATCGACAACCTGTGGCAGCACGGCGGCTTCCTGGCGACCGGCTGGAAAGGGCTCATCCTCTCGTTGGCGGTGATTATGTTCTCCTTCGGCGGTCTGGAGCTGATTGGCATTACCGCGGCCGAAGCGCGCGATCCGCACAAAAGCATTCCTAAAGCGGTCAACCAGGTGGTGTACCGTATTCTGCTGTTCTATATCGGCTCGCTGGTGGTGCTGCTGGCGCTTTACCCGTGGGTGGAAGTGAAGTCCGACAGCAGCCCGTTCGTGATGATTTTCCACGATCTCAACAGCAACGTGGTGGCTTCGGCACTGAACTTTGTCATTCTGGTGGCCTCTTTGTCGGTGTACAACAGCGGGGTCTACTCCAACAGCCGTATGCTGTTTGGCCTCTCCGTACAGGGCAACGCGCCGAAGTTCCTCACCCGCGTCAGCCGCCGCGGCGTGCCGGTCAATTCGCTGTTCCTTTCTGGCGCGATTACGTCTCTGGTAGTGCTAATTAACTACCTGCTGCCGAAACAGGCCTTCGGCCTGCTGATGGCGCTGGTTGTGGCGACGCTGCTGCTGAACTGGATCATGATCTGCCTCGCGCACCTGCGTTTCCGCGCGGCGATGCGCCGTAAGGGGCGCGAGACGCAGTTCAAAGCGCTGCTCTATCCGGCGGGGAACTACCTCTGTATCGCGTTCCTGGCGTTGATTCTGGTGCTGATGTGCACCATGGATGAGATGCGGCTTTCAGCAATGCTGCTGCCGGTATGGGTGGTGTTCCTGTTTATCGCGTTTAAGCTCTCACGCAAAAAGTAGCCCGTTTTTCTCCCTCTCCCTGTGGGAGAGGGCCGGGGTGAGGGCAACAGACCGCACCAAACCAGACCGCACCTGCCTTCACGCCCGGTGGCGCTGCGCTTACGGGCCTACAAAACACTGCTTCATCTTTATCGTGACCCCCCTCCCAAATCTTCTACGATCCACAGGATCTTTATTTTGTAATCGATTACTTTTCATTTGAGTTGTTTTGTAATCGATTACTTTTTCCGGGTGAGGCTTATCATGGTGTCAACTGAAAGTAGTGAAAAGGCGATAGCGCAGCACCGGCTGCTGGTACCGCGGCTGTCGCTGATGATGTTTCTGCAATTTTTTATCTGGGGTAGCTGGTCGGTCACGCTCGGCCTGGTGATGACCCAGCACAACATGTCTCTGCTGATTGGCGATGCGTTCTCCGCCGGGCCAATCGCCTCGATTCTCTCGCCGTTCGTGCTCGGGATGCTGGTGGACCGCTTCTTCGCCTCGCAGAAGGTGATGGCGGTGATGCACCTCGCGGGCGCGGCGATCCTCTGGTTCGTGCCGGGGGCGCTGATTGCCGAGAACGGCGCGCTGCTGATTGGCCTGCTGTTTGGCTACACGCTCTGCTACATGCCGACGCTGGCGCTGACCAACAACATCGCGTTCCATAGCCTGGCGAACGTGGATAAAACCTTCCCGGTGGTGCGCGTGTTCGGCACCATCGGCTGGATCGTGGCGGGCATTTTCATCGGCGTCACCGGCGTGGCGTCCAGCGTTACCATCTTTAAGGTAGCGGCGGCCAGTTCCGTGCTGCTGGCGCTTTACAGCCTGACGCTGCCGCACACGCCTGCGCCCGCGAAAGGCCTGCCGGTGAAGGTGCGGGATCTCTTCTGCGCGGATGCGTTCGCGCTGCTCAAAACCCGCCACTTTTTCGTCTTCTCCGTCTGCGCGATGCTGATCTCCGTCCCGCTCGGCACCTATTACGCCTACACCGCCTCGTATCTGGCGGATGCAGGAATTGCCGACGTCAGCACCGCCATGTCCTTCGGGCAGATGTCCGAGATCTTCTTCATGCTGGTCATTCCGCTGCTGTTCCGCCGTCTGGGCGTGAAGGTCATGCTGCTGATCGGCATGCTGGCGTGGTTTGTGCGCTACGCCATGTTCGCGCTGGGCGTCAGCGAGGAGGGGCGCATTCTGCTGTATCTCGGCATTCTGCTCCACGGCGTCTGCTACGATTTCTTCTTTGTCGTCGGCTTTATCTACACCGACCGGGTGGCAGGCGAAAAGGTGAAAGGCCAGGCGCAGAGCATGATCGTGATGTTCACCTACGGCATCGGCATGCTGCTCGGCTCGCAGATTTCCGGCGCGCTCTATAACCGCCTGGTGGCAGGGCAGGCCGTGCCGCAGGCGTGGGTGACATTCTGGTGGATCCCGGCGGTAGCGGCCGCGGCGATCGCGCTGATTTTCCTTCTCACGTTTAAGTATGACGATGACAAGGCGTAACGTTCAGGAGGTGGTATGAGGACGATGAAAGGACCCGGCATTTTTCTGTCGCAGTTTATTGGCGCAGAAGCGCCGTTTAATTCGCTCGACGGGCTGGCTGAATGGGCGGCAGGTAAAGGTTATAAGGCGGTGCAGATCCCCTGCAACCATCCGCACATCTTTGACGTCGAGAAAGCGGCGGAGAGCCAGGCCTACTGCGATGACATCGCCGCTACGCTGGCCGCGCACGGGCTGGTTATCAGCGAGCTGTCTACCCATCTGGAAGGGCAGCTCGTGGCGGTGAACCCCGCCTACAGCGACGCGTTTGACCACTTCGCGCCCGCATCAGTGCGCGGTAACGATGCTGCGCGTCGGGCGTGGGCCACGGAGAAGCTGAAGCAGGCGGCGGTCGCCTCGGCAAGATTAGGTCTGAAAGCGCACGCCACCTTCTCCGGCTCGCTGGCGTGGCCGTTTTTCTATCCGTGGCCGCCGCATAACGAGCAGCGTTTTCAGGAAGCGTTCGAGGAGCTGGCAACCCGCTGGCGGCCAATACTGGATACCTTTGGCGAGCAGGGGGTGGACGTCTGCTTTGAGCTGCATCCCGGGGAAGATCTGCACGACGGCGTGACCTTCGAGCGTTTTCTGGCGCTGGTGGATAACCATCCGCGCTGCAACATCCTCTTTGATCCGAGCCATATGCTGCTCCAGCAGATGGACTATCTGGCCTTTATCGACATCTTCCATGCGCGCATCAAGGCGTTCCACGTGAAGGATGCCGAGTTCCGCCCCAGCGGGCGCAGCGGCGTGTACGGCGGCTACCAGCCGTGGATCAACCGCGCCGGTCGCTTCCGTTCGCCCGGCGACGGGCAGATCGACTTTAAGGGCATTTTCAGCAAGCTGACCCAGTACGACTACGACGGCTGGGCGGTGCTGGAGTGGGAGTGCTGCCTGAAGGACGGCGATACCGGCGCGCGCGAAGGCAGCGAATTTATCCGCCGCCATATCATTCCCGTTTCCGGACGGGCGTTTGACGATTTCGCCGCAGGGGGCAGTCATGATTAACGTCGGGATCGTCGGCAGCGGGTTTATTGGCCCGGCACATATCGAGGCGCTCAGGCGCCTCGGGTTTGTTCAGGTGGTCGCGCTGTGCGACGGCTCGCTCGTTAAGGCGCAGGAAAAGGCGCGCCTGCTAAACGTACCGCACGCGTACGGCAGCGTTGAGGAGCTGCTCGCGCACCCTGATTTGCACGTGGTGCACAACTGCACGCCGAACCACCTGCACGCACAGATTAACCGCCAGATCCTGCGCGCGGGCAAACACGTGTTTTCCGAAAAGCCGTTGTGCATGACGCCTGAGGAGGCGCGCGAGCTGGTGGCGCTGGCGGAGCAGGCGGGCGTGGTGCACGGCGTGAGCTTCGTCTATCGCCAGTTTGCGATGGTGCGTCAGGCGGCGAGCATGCTGCGCGCAAGCAGCCTCGGGCGGATTTTTGCCTCACACGGCAGCTACCTACAGGACTGGATGCTGCTGGAAACCGACTACAACTGGCGGGTGGATGCCGCGCTCGGCGGCGAATCGCGCGCGGTGGCGGATATCGGCTCCCACTGGTGCGACACGGTGCAGTTCGTCACCGGGCGGCGCATTACTGAGGTGATGGCGGATCTCTCCATCGTCTGGCCGACGCGCAGGGCCAGCAAGGGCGGGAATCAAACCTTCTCCCATGACGAACAGGCGGAGTATGAAGACAAACCAGTCACGACCGAAGACTTTGGCTCGGTGCTGTTCCGCTTTGACGACGGCAGCAAAGGCAGCTTTAGCGTCTCGCAGGTAAGCGCCGGGCGAAAAAACCGTCTGACCTTTGAGATCAACGGCAGCGAGCGGTCGGTGGCATGGGATCAGGAGATCCCGCAGCAGCTGTGGATCGGCCATCGCGACCGGGCAAACCAGACGCTCACCGACGATCCGGGGCTGATGAACCCTGACGTTGCCGACAGCGCCCATTTCCCTGGCGGGCATATTGAAGGCTGGCCGGATGCCTTCAAAAATATGATGGCGCAGTTCTACCGCGCCGTGCAGGCGGGCGCAATGCCGGAGACGCCGCAGTTTGCGACGTTTCACGATGGCGCAAACGTGATGTATATCATTGATGCCATTGTGAAAAGCCATCAGCAGCAGCGCTGGGTGCGCGTGGAATGCTGACGCATTGCCCGGTTCGCCGGGCAACAAATTTATGGTAGCCTGCACAAAACGCTAACCGCAGGATGTATCGTCGCTATGTCAATTCAGAAAATCGCTCAGCTGGCCGGGGTTTCCGTGGCGACGGTCTCCCGCGTGCTGAATAACAGCGACACCGTGAAGGCGAAAAACCGCGAGCGCGTTCTGCAGGCGATTCAGGAGAGCAACTACCAGCCAAACCTGCTCGCCCGACAGCTGCGCACCGCTCGCAGCTATATGATCCTGGTGATGGTGTCCAACATCGCCAACCCGTTCTGCGCCGAAGTGGTGAAGGGCATCGAAGCCGAGGCGGAGAAAAACGGCTACCGCATTCTGCTATGCAACTCCGGCTCGGACATCGAGCGCTCCCGCTCGGGCTTGAGCCTGCTCTCCGGCAAAATCGTCGACGGCATTATCACCATGGACGCCTTCTCGAAGCTGCCGGAACTTGCCGCGCTGATTGGTTCTGCACCGTGGGTGCAGTGCGCCGAATATGCCGATGCGGGCGCGGTCTCCTGCGTCGGCATCAATGATGTGGACGCTTCACAGCATGCCGTCAGCCAGCTGGCCGACGGCGGCCGCAAGCGTATCGCGATGATCAACCACGATCTCAGCTACAAATATGCTCGCCTGCGCGAACGCGGCTACAAGAGCGTGATCCACCTGCAGGATCTGGACTATCAGGCGGTGGAGTATGCCAGCGATCTCAGCTCCGGGGCGGGCATGGCGGCGATGCAAAACCTGTTAAAAGATAATCCGCCGGATGCAGTATTTGCCGTTTCCGATACGCTGGCAGCGGGCGCGCTGCGCGCCATTCAGCAGGCAGGTCTGCGGGTGCCAGAGGATATTGCCGTGGTCGGCTTTGACGGTACTGAGCTGGCGGACATGATTTCACTTACCACCATCGAACAGCCGTCACGTGATATCGGGCGCAAGGCGGTCAATCTTCTCTTAAACAAAATCGACAACCCGGATGCGCCCACGGAAAGGGTGATGATGGACTGGCGCTTTATTTCCCGCGCCAGCACCTGATTATCTGGCAATAACGCCTGCCAGGGAGCGAATATCGTTCCCGGTCGGCGACTGGTGAATACGCAGGCCAAACTCATCCACTACCGCGAAAATATGGTCGAAGATATCGGCCTGAATATCTTCGTATTCCGCCCAGATTACCGTATTGGTAAAGGCATATATTTCAATCGGCAACCCGTTGGCATCCGGCGCCAGCTGGCGCACCATCAGCGTCATATCTTTACGAATACGCGGATGGTTACGCAGATATTCATTCAGGTAGGCGCGGAAGGTGCCGATATTGGTCATCTTGCGCAGGTTTAATACCGATTCCCCTTCGCCGTTCTGCTGATTCCACAGGCTAATTTCCTCATGCCGCGCGGCCAGATAGGGCTTCAGCAGTTTCGCCTGAATCAGCTTCTGCTGCTCCTGCTCGTCGAGAAAATGAATGCTGGTGGTATCGATATTCAGGCTGCGCTTGATGCGTCGCCCGCCGGAGGCGGACATCCCGCTCCAGTTGATAAAGGCGTCGGAGACCAGCGCCCACGTCGGAATGGTGGTGATGGTGTTATCGAAGTTGCGTACTTTAACGGTCGTCAGGCCGATGTCCGTCACCGTACCATTAGCGCCGTACTTCGGCATTTCCAGCCAGTCGCCGAGCTTGAGCATGTCGTTGGCGGAAAGCTGAATACCCGCCACAAGGCCGAGTATCGGGTCTTTAAACACCAGCATCAGGACGGCGGCCATGGCACCCAGACCGCTGATCAGAATCGCCGGGGACTGGCCGATCAGCAGGGAGATAATCAAGATCCCCACCAGGATAGCGCTCACCAGCTTAATGCCCTGGAAGATCCCCTTCAGCGGCAGCTGCGAGGCGGTCGCCATCTTTTGCGACAGATTAAATATCACGTCCAGCAGCGAGAAGAAGGAGAGCAGGGCATACACCATCACCCACAGCTTCGCGCAGGTGGTGAGTATTTCCGCCGCTTCGCTGCCTTTTTGCAGCCACAGTACCGCCTGAACGTTGACGATTATCCCCTGCAGGGTAAAGGCCAGACGGTGAAATAATTTATTCTGGGTAATGATTTGCAGCCATAAATGGCTACTGGCCTGCGCGCGTTTCTCGAATGCGCGCAGCACCAGTTTGTGCAAAATAAAATGAACAATGATGGCGGTGAGAAAAATAATACCAAAGATAATCACTAAAGAGGTGGTGTGATTAATTTCAATCCCTAACTCTTCAACCTGAGCAATTAATTCCTGCATAACGTCTCCTGTATTGATGCAGCCCCATAATGGCGGCTGCGGATCTATTATGCAAATTCACAGGGTTATTTGGCGGCCTCACAGACCTTCACTACCGGCAGGCAGAGACGATGACGCATGCGCAGCGTCGCCAGAGTCAGGATAACCATCAGGCCGGTTTCCACCGCCAGGAAAAGGTTAATCGCCTGCGCGTAATCCCCGTGGTAATTCTGCAGCCCGTGCAGCAAAATCGCCCCGAAAATGGCCGGTCCCAGACCCAGCGCGGCCTGCTGCAGCGTGCTGAGAATGGCGCTTGCGGCCCCTGCGTCGTCAGGCTGGATGTCGCGCATCCCGATGCGGTAGAAGCTGTTTACAATCAGCGCCTGGCCGTAGCCGACCAGCCCGGTGGCAGGGGCCAGCGTCAGCGCGGTGTTGTTCACGCCCCAGAGCCGGAACGTCGCGATGAGCGCCAGCAGGCCGATTATCTGAATTGCCAGACCCGTCAGCAGAATCGTGCTGGTACTGTAGCGGGCAATCAACCGCGGCGCGAACCAGGCAGAGATAAAATAGGTCACGCCCAGGGCGATAAAGCTGTTCCCGGACTGCCACGGCGCCATCCCCAGACCGGTCTGCATGGTCAGCGCCATACAGAACATAAACCCGGACCAGACGCTGAAAAAGAGCAGCGCAATCACGATGCCAAAGCGAACGCTGCGAAGCTGAAGCAGGCGTGGCGGGATCAGCGGATGGGCATTCTCTCTCTCCTTTTTGCGTGCGTTCTGCGCCATCAGCCAGGCCAGCGGAATAATGGCAAGAAGCATAACCTTCAGCGACCACGGCCAGTGCCACTGCGGACCGAGCGCCATCGGGAACAGCAGGCAGCAAAGAATGAGGGCCAGCAGCACGGTGCCTGTCCAGTCGATGCGCGACGGCGTTTCACGACGGGTTTCCGGCACGTAGCGGAGGCTTAACGCCAGCACCACCAGACAAATCGGCACGTTGATAAAGAAGGCGTTACGCCAGCCCAGCCCGGCGATATCCGCCGACACCAGCCAGCCGCCGCCCATCTGCCCGACGATAAACGCAATCCCGCCAATGCCGCCAAACAGGCTAATGGCCTTCGCGTGGGCGCTACCTTTTAGCGTGACGTGCAGCGTGGCGAGGATCTGCGGCATGATGAGCGCTGCCCCCGCGCCCTGAACGATGCGTGCGGCCAGCAGTTGTTCAATATTTCCCGCCATCCCGCACAGCAGCGAGGCCAGCCCAAAAACTGCCACGCCCCACATAAACAGGCGACGGCGGCCACGGTTATCCCCCAGCTTGCTGCCGAGCGCAAGGCAGACGGCAAAGGCCACGCCGTAGAGAGCGACAATGAGCTCCAGCTCGGTGGCGGTGGCGTGCAGCGAGTGGGTGATGGCGTCCAGCGCCACGTTGGTGATTGAGGTATCAATCATCGGCAGCATCTGGCCGGTTAACAGCAATATCAGGCCTGCGCGACCCGGTGAAACAACTGACGTATTCATGGTAACTCCATTGCGTCATTCATCAGATGGTCGTAGCATCAACCATCTGATAAACGGGTACCAGTTCTTGCTTATACTGGTACTGGCACTACCATGCAGGGGGATTTATGGCCTTGATGTCTGAACCCGTCACCTCACTTCAGGATGACACCCGAAAACAGCTGGGGGCATTTTTACGCGCCCGGCGGGAAAGCCTCGATCCCCAGCGTCTCGGCCTGCCGCGCAGCGGTCGGCGGCGCACGCCGGGCCTGCGCCGGGAGGAGGTGGCGATGCTCGCTGACGTGGGCGTGACCTGGTACACCTGGCTTGAGCAGGGCAGGGACGTCAACCCCTCCAGCGCAGTGATGGCCGCCATCGCAAAAGCGCTGCAGTGCACCCCGACCGAGGCCCGGCATCTTTTCGTGCTCGCCGGCTTGCCGCCGGGAGAAGCCCCGCAGGCGGTCTGCTGCGAGGGCATCAGCGAAGGCACGCGCCGCCTGCTGGATACCCTGATGCCTAAACCCGCCAGCATTCAGAAGCCCAACTTCGACATCGTCGCGTGGAATGACAGCTTCGGGCATCTCATGGGCGTCGATTTCAACGCCATCCCGCCGGAAGACCGCAACTGTATTTACCTGTTCCTTACCCATCCGGCGTGGCGTGCGCGTCTCGGCAGACGCGACGACGTGCTGCCGATTTTCGTCTCCTACTTCCGCGCGGCAATGGCCGAGCACCGGGGCGACCCGCTGTGGGAAGCCAAACTGGCGCGCTTCTTCGCGGTGTCCGAAGAGTTCAAAATCCTGTGGCACCAGCGCAACGACGTGCGCGGCGTGGAGAACCAGCTCAAGCTGTTTACCCATCCAGAACTGGGAGATTTTACGCTGCAGCAGATGTACTGGTACTCCGCGCCACGAAACGGATCGCGGCTGCTGGTGTATCTCCCGGTGGATGAGGCGGGGGAAAGGGCGATGGAATGGCTGGCCGGGCAGGGGAAATAAGTTTTTGCGAGGCGCTTTCAGGGAATCGAAGCGGATCCGGTTCTTCCTGTTAAAAATGGGTAAGGTGGGACACGAAAAGCTAAATTAGCCTTTAATGCAAATTGCCTTATATGCTAATATCATCAGGGATGAAATATCGTGTTCAGACTTATCGTTCATGAGGCGGTAAGGGAAGAGATTCTCTTACTGCCTGCTGGGGTGAAGGCGAAGCTGATTCGCCAGCTTGATAAATTGCGTTTAAACCCGACGGCTCTTCGGGAACCTGACAGCAAACCATTGCCGCATGGCCTGTTTGAAATAAGGACCGTTGGGCTGATCCATACCCGAGGTATCTATGTTTACCAGCGGGAAAAGACGATTTTTCTTTTGCGCGTGTTTGTTAAGAAGACGCAAAAAACGCCCTCTGCTGAACTTCGTCTGGCACTGAAGCGACAACAGGAGATGTTGGATGAGCAAGAAGATTATTGACTGGGATGAACTCAGGGCTGAACTGTTAAGCGATTCAGAGGTTCAGGCTTCCTTTGATGCAGAAGAGCGCAAGGAGCGTTTGCGGGAGATGCTGGCGCAATGGCGCAATCATGCTGGCCTGACGCGCGCCCAGGTGGCGGAGCGGATGGGCGTCAGCGCACCAACGGTTTCAAGAATGGAAGCGAATATTACCCGGGCGAGTCTCGATACATTAACGCGTTATGCGCTGGTGTGCGGGATAAAGCATCCGCAGATTACGCTTTATTGAAAACGGGCACGCCTCAAGCGGGCGTGCCCGAAACGATCAGCACTCGGTCACAATCGTGCTCAGCGGCAGACGAGACTTCGGCAGCGTGGCGTTAAAATCTTCCACGCTGTGGTGCCCGACCGGGACCACCACCAGGCTGGTGAAGCCTTTCTCTTTCAGGCCAAACTCTTCATCCAGAATCGCCGCGTCAAAGCCTTCAATCGGCACCGCGTCCAGACCCATCGCGCCCACGCCCAGCAGGAAGTTACCGACGTTCAGGTAAACCTGTTTCGCCATCCACTGGTCGTCATCTTTCAGATCCACGCGGTGCATATCGGCGAAGTAGGTGCGGCCCTTATGGTTCGCGGCTTTAGCTTCCGGCGTGTTGAAACGGCCATCGGCCTCTTCCTGGTCGACAACGCGTTCCAGCCAGGCGTCGTCCATCGCGGTTTTCGCGCAGAACACCACCACGTGAGAGGCGTCCAGCATTTTGCGTTCGTTGAACACGTAAGTGCCCGCCGCGGATTTCGCCACGCGGGCTTTACCTTCCTCGGTGCTGGCCACAATGAAGTGCCACGGCTGGGAGTTGGTGCTGGACGGGCTGTACTGCAGCAGGGTTTTGATTTTCTCTGCTTCTTCAGCGGTCAGTTTTTTGGTTGGGTCGAACGCCTTAGTAGAGTGGCGTTTCAGGGCGACAGAAATGATATCCATAACTACTCCTGGTAATGAAATTCGCCCGTGCGCGGGCGCGAAAGGAGAGCAGATTACCGCGCGAAGCGGCAAAAGATAAGTGCGATTCGAGCGGTTATACTGTTCGGCACAGACGAACAATCAGGCAGGGCGTATCCATTTCTGGTCTTTTTTCGGCAGCTTATCGACGACCAGGTTCCACGAATCCTCGATCAGGTCGGAGACCAGTTCTGGCGTGATGTCCTCGGTGCCGTAGAGCGAAATCCAGTGTTTTTTATTGAGGTGGTAGCCCGGCTCAACGCCACGGTAAATCTGCTGATTTAACAGGGATTTTTCCGGGTCGGATTTCAGGCTAACGTGGGGGCGTCCGTGCGCGGTGGCCATCAGCATAAAAATTTTCCCGCCCACCTTAAACACGTCGTACTCGGGGCCAAACGGCCAGCAGTGTTCGGTGAAAGGCATCTCCAGCGCGACGCGTTTTGCGTGCGCCTGCAGGGATTTACTGTCCATCGTTATCCTCCTGAGCCAGCCCGCGCCACATGGCTTCAAAACCCAGCGCTTTAAAATCGTTGGCGCGGGACGGATCGCGGGTGGCAAACTCCATGGTGGTTTCCGCCAGCGATAAGAAAAGCGCATCGCCAAACGTTTTGAATTCATCGGACATAAACACCGGGCGCACCGAACGGCGGCATAGCTCGTGAAGTTCCGGAAACATCTCTTTCACCGCCTGTTCCGTTTCAGCGCTCAGCTTTTCACTCACGCCAATCTGGCGGATCGCCGCATGCGCCACGGGGTTACGAATCCCCCAGTCCACGTAGCTGTTCCAGATATTGCGGGTATGCTCTTTAGGAAGCGTGAGGGTGCGATCGAGGTTCGCCAGCATGGTCTGGCAGAGATCCTGCTTGAGGTGCAGGTAAAGGGCATTCAGCAGATCGTCTTTAGTAGCAAAGTAGCGAAACAGCGTGCCTTCAGCGACGCCCGCATTACGGGCAATTAACGCCGTTGAGGCGGCAATACCTGACTGTGCAAATGCCACCGTCGCGGCTTCCAGTAAGGCCTGTTTTTTATCTTCACTCTTCGGACGTGCCACTAAATTTTTCCCCCTTTCAATTATAAAAACCCTGATTGAAACACGTGTTTTGACACGCTGCAACGCGGAATGTCAAAGATCGAAAACGTCTTGACGACTTTATCATCATATCTATAATGAGTGCTTACTCACTCATAATCAAGTTTCCCTCGCGTAAACCATCGGATGGCGCGCGTTTTCGGGTCAGGATATGAAAAAGCCTCTCTTCATCTGCGTGGTGTTCCTCATGATTATTGCTTCAGCTGCGAGTTTACCGTTTGTTCTGAATGCCGGATTTGGCCAGCCGCCGCAGGGTGCGCAGCTCACCGAAGTGGAGGCTTCTCCGCACTATCGCGACGGGAAGTTCCACAACGCGCTCCCGACGCCTGGCTTTACCGGGCAGCAAAACATGCTGGTGGCGTGGTGGCAGTTCCTGACCCGTAAAACCGAAAACGCTCGTCCGGCGCAGCCGCTGCCGCTGGTGAAAACCGATCTGGCGAGCCTGCCTCTGGAGCAGGATACGCTGGTGTGGCTCGGCCACTCCTCGTGGTATATGCAGCTGGCGGGAAAACGCATTCTGATCGACCCGGTCCTCGGCAACTACGCCGCGCCGTTCTCGTTCCTCAATAAAGCGTTTGCGGGAGAGTATCCGTGGCGCGCGGAGAGCATGCCGGAAATCGACCTGCTGATTATCTCGCACGATCACTACGACCATCTGGACTACGCCACCATCCGGGCGCTGCTGCCGAAGGTGAAGCGCGTCGTTACGCCGCTCGGCGTGGGATCCCACCTGCGCTACTGGGGAATGAAGCCTGAAATTATCGACGAACGGGACTGGAACCAGTCGGTGCACATCAGCGATGCGCTGACGGTTCATGTCCTGCCCGCGCGCCACTTCTCGGGGCGCGGCATTAAGCGTGACCAGACCCTGTGGGGCAGCTTCATGTTTGTCACGCCAGAGCAGAAGGTCTACTACAGCGGCGATTCCGGTTATGGCCCGCACTTTAAGGCCATCGGCGAGCAGTTTGGTGAAGTCGATTTAGCCATCATGGAAAACGGCCAGTACGACCAGGACTGGAAGTACATCCACATGCTGCCGGATGAAACGGCGCAGGCCTCGGCGGACCTCAATGCGAAAGCGGTGGTGCCGGGGCATAACGGACGCTTCGTGCTGGCGAAACACACCTGGAACGATCCGCTGATCCAGCTGGCGCGGGCCAGCAAGGACAAAAATTATCGGCTGCTGACGCCGGAGCTGGGTGAGCCGGTCCGGGTGAGCGATAGCACGCAACAATTTCGTGAGTGGTGGGAATAATGTTGAACCAAGAAACAGAGGGGGAGAGCAGCATGACGATTTCCGCTCAGGTCATTGATACGATTGTCGAATGGATCGATGACAACCTACACCAGCCGCTACGCATCGAAGAGATCGCCCGCCACGCGGGTTACTCCAAGTGGCATTTACAGCGGCTGTTTATGCAGTACAAAGGCGAAAGCCTGGGGCGCTACATCCGCGAGCGCAAGCTTCTGCTGGCGGCGCGGGATCTGCGTGAATCTGACGAGCGCGTGTACGAAATCTGCCTGCGCTACGGCTTTGAATCGCAGCAGACCTTTACGCGCATCTTTACCCGCACCTTCCATCAGCCGCCCGGGGCTTACCGCAAAGAGAACCATAGTCGGGCGCATTGAAATTGACGAAACAAAGGCCGGGTAAGGCATCGCTGCTACCCGGCTTTTTTATTGGCCTACGACGCCAGTGAAAACCAGCGGCGCCAGACGAAACGCAGGATGAAGAATTCGATAGCGCCGAGCAGTAAAAACCACACGCAGAACAAAATGGTGTAGAGCTGGTTCAGATCGACCATATGAAAGGTTTGAACCAGCTTCTGCGCCAGCACCAGACCCAGCGACGGCGCGGGTAGCAGTAAGCAAGAGATCAGGGCCATCAATAAAATGCCCCCCGCAGTCAGCAGCGATTCCAACGGGTGTTTCATCGTAATGTTAATCGTCAGTTAAAAATGTCATTGTCCGGCATCCTTTAACGTAAAGCAATATCAACCCGGCGGCCCTTTTTTAATTAAATAATTCCTTCCCTCGAAGAATAATGCGCGGAAGGAGAATAATTTAATCCTGATGATTAAATTAATATCGCGCTATGTAAATAAATGTCTGCATCACGAAAATAATTTTACAAACATATAGGTGCTATATCCAATTAACGTCGCAATAACAATGGCTGCGACAATGTATAACGCCAGGCGCCGTCCGCGATAAATACCAAACATGGTTCCCCCTCGTTTAGGATTGGTTTAGAAATATTTTGTAAAAATCAGCTCGTCGAAATAATTTTAATCAATTTTGAATAACCCAGTGGTAAATATATTGCGGTAGATCAATTTTACCCGCAAGACTTTAAAATCAATTTATTTAAGCCAGAAAGGAATTCAGGCTTCTGTTCACCGGATATTGAAGGAAAAATATGATGACCGAAAAAAAATACTCCCCAAACGTGCCGCCTTCCGGCGGGCTGGCATACCAGCAGACCGCAGAGCAGGCGCTTACCCACGTGCAGAGCCAGGCCAGCGGTCTGGATCGTGCAGAGGCGCAGGCGCGTCTGCAAAAAACAGGGCCGAACGCGCTGCCGGAGAAAAAAGGTAAACCCGCCTGGCTGCGTTTTTTGGCCCATTTTAACGATGTGCTGATTTACGTTCTGCTGGCCGCCGCGGTATTAACGGCGGTAATGGGGCACTGGGTCGATACGCTGGTAATTTTGGGCGTGGCGGTCATCAATGCGCTAATTGGCCATATTCAGGAAAGCAACGCAGAAAAATCGCTGAAGAGTATTCGCAATATGCTTTCCAGCGAGGCGCGCGTTATTCGTAACGGCAGCCATGAAACCATACCGACGACGGAAATAGTTCCGGGCGATATTATTGTATTGCGCGCGGGGGATCGTATTCCGGCGGATATGCGTTTAATCGAAGCGCATAATTTACGCGTGGAGGAGGCGATTCTCACCGGTGAGTCCACCGTGGTGGATAAACACACGAATTCGCTGAGCGGCGAATTACCGCTGGGCGACCGCACCAATATGGTTTTTTCCGGGACGACCGTGAGCGCAGGCGGCGGCGTCGGCGTGGTCACCGCGACCGGTAAGGATACGGAACTCGGCCACATCAACCAGATGATGGCGGGCATTGAAAAGCACCGTACCCCGCTGCTGGTGCAGATGGACAAGCTCGGTAAAGCCATCTTCGTCATTATTCTGGCGATGATGGCCGCGCTGTTCATCTTCAGCCTGATGTTTCGCGAGATCCCGATGGGCGAGCTGCTGCTCTCCCTGATTAGCCTGGCGGTCGCCTCCGTGCCGGAAGGTCTGCCGGCGATTATCTCCATCATCCTCTCCCTGGGCGTACAGGCGATGGCACGCAAGCGGGCGATTATCCGCAAGCTGCCGACGGTTGAAACGCTGGGCGCGATGACCGTGGTCTGCTCGGATAAAACCGGGACCCTGACCATGAACGAGATGACGGTAAAAGCCATCATCACCGCCGACGTCTGCTACCGCGTGGACGGCAACAGCTACGAGCCGGTAGGCAATATCTACCTGGAAGGCAGCGACGAGCCGGTGCAGATCCAGCCGGGCACCGTCCTGGAGCAGTATCTGCGCACCGTTGACCTGTGCAACGACAGCCAGCTGATTCAGGACGAGCGCGGCCTGTGGGGCATTACTGGTGGGCCGACCGAGGGCGCGCTGAAGGTGCTGGCGGCGAAGGCCAGCCTTGAGCCGGTGGCGACCACGCTGGTTAACAAGATCCCGTTCGACTCGCAGTACAAGTATATGAGCACCCACTACCAGATTGGCGGTGAGGAGCAGATTTTGATTACCGGCGCGCCGGACGTCATTTTCGCCCTGTGCAACCAGCAGCAGACGCGTAACGGTGCGCAAGCGTTCAACCGTGCGTACTGGGAAACGGAGATGGAGCGCTATGCGCGTCAGGGGCTGCGCATGGTCGCCGCGGCGTTCAAGCCGGCGAACGGCGAGCAGGAGCTGACGCACGACGACCTGAGCCACGGCCTGATCTTCCTCGGCATCGCCGGAATGATGGATCCGCCGCGCCCGGAAGCGATTGATGCGATTAACGCCTGCCAGCAGGCGGGGATCCGCGTCAAGATGATTACCGGCGATCACCCGCAGACGGCGATGAGCATCGGCCAGATGCTGGGGATCAGTAACAGCGAGCAGGCGGTCACCGGCTATCAGCTGGAGAAAATGGACGACGCCGAGCTGGCGGAAGCGGCGGTGAAGTATGACATCTTCGCCCGTACCAGCCCGGAGCATAAGCTGCGCCTGGTGAAAGCGTTGCAGGATAAAGGCGAGATCGTCGGCATGACCGGCGACGGCGTAAACGATGCCCCGGCGCTGCGCCAGGCGGACGTCGGCATCGCGATGGGCATCAAAGGCACGGAAGTCACCAAAGAGGCGGCGGACATGGTCCTGACGGATGATAACTTCGCCACCATCGCCAGCGCGGTGAAAGAGGGGCGTCGCGTTTACGACAACCTGAAGAAAACCATCCTGTTCATCATGCCGACCAACCTGGCGCAGGGGCTGCTGATTGTGATTGCGCTGCTGGCGGGGAACATCATTCCGCTAACGCCGGTGCTGATTCTGTGGATGAACATGGCGACCTCCGCCACGCTCTCCTTCGGCCTGGCCTTTGAGGCCGCCGAGCGCAACATCATGCGCCGCCCGCCGCGCCAGACCGGGCAGCACGTGATGGATGCCTACGCCGTATGGCGCGTGGCCTTCGTCGGCACCATGATTGCCATCGCCGCCTTTGCGCTTGAAGCCTGGCTGGCCCCGCGCGGGCACAGCGCGGAGTTCATCCGCACCGTGCTGCTGCAGATGCTGGTCTGCGCCCAGTGGGTGTACATGATTAACTGCCGCAACACCGAAGGGTTCTCCCTCAACCGCGGCCTGCTGGCGAACAAAGGGATCTGGCTGGTGACGGGCGTACTGTTCCTGCTCCAGGCGGCCATTATCTACCTGCCGTTTATGCAGATGCTGTTCGGCACCGAAGCGCTGCCGCTGCGCTACTGGTTCGTGACGCTGGCGGTGGCTGGGGTGATGTTCTTCATCGTCGAAATCGAGAAGCGACTGACCCGCAGGTTCCGTAAGGCTGCATAACGAAAACCTTACCCCGGCCCTCTCCTCTTTGGGGAGAGGGTTAGGGTGAGGGGAAAACACTGAGGTACTTCTTAATGAAATTCCCGCTTCTGTTCGCACTCCTCGCCTGCACGCTGCCGCCCGCATTCGCCGCGGCTATTCCCGTTCGCGTCGCCACCGTGGAGCAGACCGCCCATGCCGCCGAGCGCCAGATCCCGGGCCGCATCGAAGCCATTCACACCGTTGAGCTGCGCGCGCGTACGGAAGGCGTGATAACGAAAATCAACTTCCGCGACGGGCAGTACGTGAAAAAAGGCGACGTGCTGTTCGAGCTGGACGACGCCGAGCCGCGCGCTGCCCTGCGTCTGGCGCAGGCTGAAGTGAGAAGCGCTGAAGCCACGCTGCGTCAGGCGCAGCAGCAGCTTTCCCGCTTCGAAAGCCTGGGCAGCAGCAACGCCATCAGCCGTCACGACGTGGACAACGCCCGCATGCAGCGCGACGTGGCGAGCGCCGCGCTGGAGCAGGCGAAAGCCCGGCTCGACACCCGCAGCGTCACCCTGAACTACACCCGCATCACCTCGCCGATTGACGGTCGCGTGGGCCACAGCCAGTTCCACGTGGGCAGCCTGGTGAATCCTGCCAGCGGCGTGCTGGTGGAGGTGGTCCAGCTCGATCCCATTCGCATCGCCTTTGCGCTGGAAGAGGGCGCGTTTGCCACCAAAGCCGGACAGCACGCAGATATCAGCGCCATGAAGCAGGCCTGGCAGGCGCTGATCGACAGCAACGGTCAGCGCGTCGGCGGGGAACTGACATCCGTGGACAACCGGATCGATCCGCGCACCGCCAGCGTGATGCTGCGCGCCGAGTTCGCTAACCCGCGCCACCAGCTGCTGCCCGGCGGCAACGTGAATGTCTATCTGCGTCCGGCGAGCGAGCTGCCGGTGCTGACGCTGCCTGCCGCCGCGGTCCAGCAGAACGGCGACGGCTACTTTGCCTGGGTCGTTAACGCCGACGGCAACGCCGAAAGGCGCCCGCTGAGCGTGGCCGGGCAGATCGGCCAGCAGTTTCAGATTGCCTCCGGCGTGAAGCCCGGTGAGCGAGCGATTACCGACGGCGCGCAGCGCGTGCAGCCCGGCGCTGCCGTCCAGATACTCAATTAAGGAGCCATCATGCTGACGTTTTTCATCAAACGCCCGCGCTTCGCGATGGTGATTGCGCTGGTCATCACCCTGCTGGGGGCCATCGCGCTGAGGATCATTCCGGTGGAGCAGTACCCGCAGATCACCCCGCCTGTGGTGAATGTTTCTGCCAGCTGGCCGGGCGCCAGCTCGGCTGACGTGGCGGAGGCCATCGCCACGCCGCTGGAGACGCAGCTTAACGGGGTGGATCACATGCTCTATATGGAGTCCACCAGCTCGGATGAAGGCACCTACAGCCTGAACATCACCTTTGCGGCGGGGACCGATCCGGACCTTGCTGCCATCGACGTGCAAAACCGCGTGGCGCAGGCCGTGGCGCAGCTGCCGACCGAGGCACAGCAAAACGGCGTGCAGGTGCGCAAGCGCGCCACCAACCTGATGATGGGTGTAAGCCTTTACTCACCGAACAACACCCACACGCCGCTGTTTGTCAGCAACTACGCCAGCACGCAGGTGCGCGAGGCGCTGTCGCGTCTGCCGGGCGTGGGACAGGTGCAGATGTTTGGCGCGCGGGACTACAGCATGCGCATCTGGCTGCGTCCGGACCGCATGAACGCCCTGAACGTGACCAGCGATGACGTGGCGCAGGCGCTGCGCGAGCAGAACGTGCAGGGGGCGGCAGGCCAGGTCGGCACGCCGCCGGTGTTTAACGGCCAGCAGCAGACCCTGACCATCAACGGTCTGGGGCGCTTAAGCCAGGCCGAAGACTTTGCCGACATCATTATTCGCGCCGGGGAGATGGGCCAGCTGGTGCGCCTGAAGGACGTCGCCACCATCGAGCTCGGTTCGCGCAGCTACAGCTCGGGTGCCCAGCTGAACGGGCATGACTCTGCTTACCTTGGCATCTACCCAACGCCGTCCGCCAACGCCCTGCGCGTGGCCGACGCGGTGCGCGCGGAGCTGGAGCGTCTCTCGACGCGCTTCCCGGACGACCTGGTCTACGAGGTAAAATTCGACACCACCACCTTCGTTGCCGCCACCATTAAAGAGATTGGCGTCTCGCTGGCGCTGACCATGCTGGCCGTTGTGGTCGTGGTGTCCCTGTTCCTGCAAAGCTGGCGCGCGACGCTGATTGTCGCCCTCGCCATTCCGGTGTCGCTGGTGGGCACCTTTGCGGTGCTCTACGCGCTCGGCTACTCCGCCAACACGCTGAGCCTGTTCGCCATTATTCTGGCGCTGACCATGGTGGTGGATGATGCCATCGTGGTGGTGGAAAGCGTCGAAACCCTGATGGCGGAAGGGCAGAGCCGCACGGCGGCGACCGCGCTGGCGCTGCGCCAGATTGCCGGGCCGGTGATTGCTACCACGCTGGTGCTGCTGGCGGTGTTTGTGCCGGTAGCGCTCCTGCCGGGAATTGTGGGCGAGCTGTACCGCCAGTTCGCGGTGACGCTCTCCACCGCCGTCACGCTCTCAAGCCTGGTGGCGCTGACCCTGACGCCCGCGCTCTGCGCGATGCTACTGCGCCCGCGTCCGGCGAAGCCTGCCGCCATTTTCCGTGGGTTCAACCGTGGGCTGGACGCCACGCGCACGCTTTACACCCGGATAGTGAGCGTATTCAACCGGCGTCCGTGGCTGGCGCTGCTGGCCACCGCAGGCGCGGCGGCGGTGGTGGCGTTCAGCTTTATGTCGATGCCAAAGGGCTTCCTGCCCCAGGAAGATCAGGGCTACTTCTTCGCCAGCGTCCAGCTGCCGGAAGCGGCCTCGCTGGAGCGCACCGAAGCGGTGATGGCTACCGCGCGCGAGCTGATTGCTAAAAACCCGGCGGTGGAAGACGTCATTCAGGTCTCCGGGTTTAACATCCTCAATGGTACCAGCGCGTCGAACGGCGGGTTTATCTCCATCATGCTGAAGGACTGGAGCGAGCGCCCGCCGCTGGATGAGGTGATGGGCACCCTTCAGCGCCAGTTGCTGGCCCTGCCGGAAGCGACCATCATGACCTTCGCGCCGCCGACGCTGCCGGGGCTGGGCAACGCCTCTGGCTTCGACCTGCGCATTCAGGCGCAGGCGGGGCAGAGCCCGGCGGAGCTGGAGCGCGTCACGCGTGAGGTGCTGGCAAAAGCCAACCAGCATCCGCAGCTGAGCCGCGTGTTCACCACCTGGAGCAGCAACGTGCCGCAGCTGACGCTGACCGTTGACCGCGAGCGTGCGGCCCGGCTCGACGTGCCGGTGTCGCGCATCTTCAGCAGCCTGCAAACCGCCTTCGGCGGCACCCGCGCCGGGGATTTCAGCGTCAACAACCGCGTTTACCACGTGGTGATGCAGAACGAGATGCAGTGGCGCGAGCGCGCGGAGCAAATCAGCGAGCTGTTCGTGCGTAGCAACAGCGGCGAGCGGGTGCGTCTGAGCAACCTCGTCACCATCACGCCGACCGTCGGCGCGCCATTTATCCAGCAGTACAACCAGTTCCCGTCGGTATCGGTAAGCGGCTCAGCAGCGGAAGGGGTAAGCAGCAGCACCGCGATGGCGGCGATGGGCGAAATTCTGGCGCAGAGCCTGCCTGCCGGGTACGACTACGCCTGGAGCGGCATGTCGTATCAGGAGCAGCAGACCGGCAACCAGGCGGTATGGATTGTGCTGGCGGCGGTGGTGATGGCGTGGCTGTTCCTCGTCGCCCAGTACGAGAGCTGGACGCTCCCGGCGAGCGTGATGCTTTCGGTGCTGTTCGCCATCGGCGGGGCGCTGGTCTGGCTGTGGCTGGCGGGCTACGCCAACGACGTGTACGTGCAGATCGGTCTGGTCTTGCTGATCGCGTTAGCGGCTAAAAACGCGATTCTTATCGTGGAGTTCGCCCGCGCGCGGCGGATGGACGGGATGGCGATTGTCGATGCCGCGCGGGAAGGGGCATCGCGCCGCTTCCGCGCGGTGATGATGACCGCCGTGTCGTTCATCATCGGCGTCCTGCCGATGATGCTGGCGACCGGGGCGGGTGCCCAGAGCCGCCGCATCATTGGCACCACGGTGTTCAGCGGCATGCTGGTGGCAACCGTGGTAGGGATTGTGTTTATCCCCGCGCTGTTCGTGCTGTTCCAGCGCCTGCGCGAGTGGGGCCACGGCCTTACGGACTCGTCGCCCACAGCTCGCAGTGCTTCTGAACCAGAGAAATAAGCGAGCCGCCGTCGGCGATGAAGTCCCGCATGCGCTGCGCCTCGCTCTTGCCCTGCTTTAACAGCAGGGCAATTTCCTTGATGGCGCTCGTTGCGCCGAGCTTTTCGGCCGACGGCGCAACCTGCTCCAGCAGCCAGGCGATATCCTCCGCCACGGTTTTGTGCTCGCCGGTATGCACGTCCGTCAGAACCCCCTCCAGCCCGTAGCGACACGCCTGAAAACGGTTAAAGCGGTACAGCAGAAAATCCCGCTCCTGATGCTTATACGGCCGCGTGGTCAGCAGCCAGTGGGACGTCGCCTGGATCAGCCCGGCGATGTTAATCGCGTGGCCGAGCGTCAGCGGGGTATCCATCACCCGTACCTCCACGGTGCCAAAATGCGGGCTGGGGCGAATATCCCAGTGCAGATCTTTAATGCTGTCGATCATGCTGGTAGCGCTCAGGCGGCGGAACAGCCCTTCGAACTCCTGCCAGCTGTTAACCCACGGCATCTGGCCGTTATCCGGGAACCCGGAGAAGATGTTGAGCCGCGACGAGGAGAACTTCGTGTCGGTGCCCTGCATGTACGGCGAGGCGGCCGCCAGGGCGATAAAGTGCGGCACAAAGCGCGACAGGCCGTGCAGGAGATAAATGGCGTCATCCCCGGTCCGGCAGCCGACGTGCACGTGCTGTCCGAACACCGTCGCCTGCAAAATCAGATAGCCAAAGCGCTCCAGCGTGACGTTATAGCGCTCGTCGTCGCACACCTCCTGACGCTGCCACTTCTGGAACGGGTGCGTCCCGCCGCCGCAGATCTGGATGTGCTGCTCCGCCGCCGCGCGCAGGATGCTCTGCTGCATCACCGAGAACTGCGCCGCCGCCTGGTCAATGTTCTGGCACACGCCGGTGGCGATTTCGAGCATGCTTTCGGTGATATCGTGTTTGACTTCACCGCCTTTGATGTCGTCTTTGACGGCGGCGATGAGGGCAGAGGAGTCCTGGCTCAGATCGTAGCCCGGCGGGTTAACCACCTGCAGTTCGAGTTCGATGCCGAGGGTGAACGGTTCAGAGGATTTGAAATCAGGTAAAGGCATGGCGCACTCCGTTGTCTGTGAATGTTGAGTATAGACAACGGGTGTGGCGCGCTCGTCTCAGGGTGGTATAACTGATAGCAGGCTTAGCAAAAGGGGAGTGACTCATGTCTGACCATCCAACCATTGCGCTGATTGGTCCCGGTGCGATTGGCACCACCATTGCCGCGGTGTTGCATGACGCTGGCCGCACGCCGCTGCTGTGCGGACGCACCGCGCATCCGGAATTACGCCTGCGTTACGACGAGGGGGAAACGGTTGTGCCCGGTCCGGTATTCACCGATCCGTCCGTCATTACTCGCCCCGCAGATCTTGTTTTTGTGGCGGTAAAAACGACGCAAAATTCCGACAGCGCCGGGTGGCTGCGCGCGCTGTGCGATGAAAACACCGTGGTCTGCGCGCTGCAAAACGGCGTAGAGCAGAAGGCGCAGCTTGAGCCTTTGGTCAGTGGCGCAACGGTGCTGCCGTCGGTGGTCTGGTTCCCGGCGCAGCGCGAGCCGGATGCCTCCGTCTGGCTGCGCGCCAAACCGCGCCTTACGCTGCCGGACGCACCGCAGGCGCAGCGGGTGGTCGAAGCGCTTCGTGATACGCGCTGCGCGGTTGAGCTCTCGGAAGATTTCGCCACCGTCGCCTGGCGCAAGCTGCTGCAAAACGCGGTCGCCGGGCTGATGGTGCTGGCCAACCGCCGCGCCGGGATGTTCAGGCGCGAGGATGTCAGCGAGCTGGCGCTGGCCTACCTGCGCGAAGGGCTGACCGTCGCCCGCGCTGAGGGGGCGAAGCTGAACGATGAGGTGGCGCAGGAGATCCTGGCGAACTTCCAGCAAGCGCCTGAGGACCTGGGTACGTCGATTCTCGCCGACCGCCAGGCGGATCGCCCGATGGAGTGGGATATCCGTAACGGCGTCATCCAGCGCTACGGCCGCAAACACGGCATTGCGGTGCCCATCAGCGATGTAGTGGTGCCGCTGCTGGCGGCGGGGAGCGAGGGGCCGGGGTGAGCCTGGGTCTGGAGTGAAGGAAAGACCCGGCCGTTGTGCGCCGGGTAGCGTCTCTACTTAGCCTGACGGGCTTTCTCTGCTTTCAACTCTTCCATGGTTGCCTCCAGAATCCAGAGGCACTGAGCACCGTCAAACGTTTCCAGCAGCGCCTGGCGGGTACGCTGATAGAACGCGTCGATTTCTTCGGGGGATTTCTCTAGAGGCGGCGTGCAGACAATATCGCTGCCTACCATGTGCGGCCACTTTCCGGCGTCAATGGTGCGGAGCGCTTTCAGCGTTGCGTTCGTGTTTGTTATGAGCGCTGCGGCTAAGGCGTCCTCCAGCTGTTGCGCCTGTTTGACGTCTGCCGTGGCAGCCAGCGTTGGGGCTTGCGCTATCCAGTTTGCATCACCAGAGGCGATTCCATTAAGTGCTGAGGGCCAGTCATTGCTGGCTGCAATGGCTGGGACGGCGAGCGCACATAGCAGGAGTACGGTAGGGTATTTCATCGCACGACCTCAAGGTCACCGCCGTCACGAAGGATTTTACGTCGCGTTGACAGTGAGAGAATGATGCACCCCTCTGATGCAAACCCGGCTGGACCATACTTGTGGTCACCATGAATGCGGAATTCTGAGCGACCAAAACTCTCTCCGGAGGTTTGCTCAAGGATGATTGTAATTGGTCCTTTTGAATTCGAATGACCCGCGATTTTATATGTCCCGCGAGGCAGTGGCCCCAGTCCCTTTACATGCTGACGGTCCGGGTTGTTTTTATTCGTAAGAGCTCCGGAATATCCGGTTTCAATTAATTTGCCGTCTTTATACATCTTGCCGGTAGACTGCTCATACTTCCATACCATAACGTTCTCCTTATGCCGTTTTGCGATCATTCCAGCTATCAGAATGCATGATGTTACCGTCGACATAGCGCCAGGTAATTTTTTCATACAGCAGTTCTACCAGCTCAAGATGGTTATGTTTCTCATAGTCAGGATCTTTGACGTCAAGCATCATTGGACAGACGCTGACGATCGTCACTCCTTCCATAAGGCTGGAAAAATATTCCACTTCCTGGCCGGCATCGTTGATATGGTAAAACTTTACCTCTGCGCATTTTAGCTTCTGACCTGTGCTGACAGCCTTGTACAAATAGGGGCTGGAGGCGTCGATCTCTTTATCGAAAGAATAAGGGGAATGGACGCGAAGACTTGTTGCTTTGCCGTTATGCTTGTCCGTGGATTGCATTACGCCGTGGTTCAGTGCGATTAACTCAATACTTCCTTCACGACCATGTATATCGACAGAGCCTTTGATGTCGGCACCACCGTCGTCTTTGAGCCATAAATAAGCGGGAATAGCCATTTGTATAAAACTCCATTTAAAAAATCCTGAAAAAGCCTTTTGGTTAAGTTGGTTAGGTAACCATGGTGACGCTAGCGCTTATAAAGTGGGTCGTCAATTTTTGTACGATTTGGATATGAAATGATCTGCATTTTCGTTGATATAAATTAATAAAATGTGGGATCTTACGGTTAGAAACTGGAAAATTTATTAATGTTTAATGCCGTGGTTTTACTTAAGTATTAATTAAGTAAATATTGATTGAAAGTCTAATAAATATTTGGGTTGTTATTAGGTTTATATCTATTTAACGATTTTATTGATTGGTTAAAGCTCATAACGGTTCGTCAGAATACCCGCAAATCCCTAGCGACATGCCTGAAACGGTTAAAGAGGTTAAGCAGAAAATCCTACTTCCGATGCTTATATAGCCGTCTGGTTAGCTGCCAGTGCAGATCTTTTATGCTGTCATTCCTGGCCGACCGTCAGGCGGATCGCCCGATGGAGTGGGATATCCGCAACGGCGTCATCCAGCGCTACGGCCGCAAACACGGCATTGCGGTGCCCATCAGCGACGTGGTGGTGCCGCTGCTGGCGGCGGGGAGCGAGGGGCCGGGCTAACGGCCGCTGTTTTTCCATTCGGCAAAGTAATGGGCGGCCGTGCTGCCCATCGCTTTTCTAAACAAAATGATAAACGCATTCATACCTGAGAGTGGAGGCGGGCCGATAGAGAGGAAGGGAGATGAATATGAATGTCCGCTCTGTGCCAGCAGCAGACGTTGAGGAGAATATTATTTTGATGTGAAATATTTGCGTAATATTTTTTCTAATAGCGAGAAAACGACCGTCACCCTTTTGGGAGTAATCAGCTGGTAAGGTCGATATAAATAAAATTGCCATTTCTCCTGTCGGAGTTCTGGCAGTGGGGGAACTAGTTGGCCGCTTGCTAAGTACTCCCTACAGATAAAATCGCTGGATTGTACAACCGTTTTTCCGGCCAATGCAGCCTGAATTTCGGCGTATGGGTCTGTAGTATAAAACTCAATATGACGAGGGACAAAAGTGTTCACTGCGTCACTCATAAACTCAAATGATTTTCCCGTCTCAGGATTAATTAAACCACTGAATGGATAACGCTGTCGAAGATCTTCTAAATCAGTAGGTGCTCCCAGACGCTCAATAAGTTCAGGGGATGCAACCAAAATATGTTCAACTTGTCCGATGTTTTTAATGATAAAGTTTGGATTAGGTTCTCGCCCTACGCGTATACCTATATCGATACGATGCTCAATAGTATCAAGTTTCATCATATCTAAACGCCAGTCGATAAATAACTCAGGATAGGGGCGTAGTGCAGTCAAGAGTTCATACAAGATTTGTTCATGATTTGGAAATCGAAGTAATGTGATGCGAACAATACCTTTCATTTCATTATCATCTTTCGCCATCTGAAATAATTTTTCAGAATCTTCCAGCAGTCGCTTCGCTTGGGGTAAAAATAGTTCGCCGAAACTGGTGAGAAAGATAGAACGAGTATTGCGTTTGAATAAAGGTTCACCAAGTTGTTTCTCCAACTCAGCGACTGTTCGGGTTACTACTGATGGTGAAACCGACAGTTTGATGGCTGCTTCGCGGAAGTTCAAGGTTTCAGAGGCGATGATGAAAAATTTTAGTGCATCAAGTTTGTTCATGATTATTGTGAAATTTGCAATAATGTATTTTGATAATAGCAATTAATTTGCAACTATTCCAGCCATATAATCGAACAATCAAATAAGTAACCTGTCTTACTTTTTATCAGAACTCAAAAGAGTAAATTATGTCAATTCAACCAGTAGAGTTAAACAAAGCCTATCGTTTATTACAGGTCGGGCCAACCACGATGATATCGGCTAAAAATGATGGCATTGAAAATGTCATGGCAGCGGCCTGGGTGGGATTAGTAGGTAATAACAAAGTGATGGCTTTTATAGGTCCACAGGCATTTACTCGCGGGCTTGTAGAAAAAAGCGGATATTACGCTGTCCAGATCCCAGTAGTAAATCAGATGGAAATGGTTTTATATGCTGGAGGCCACAGTTATTCCGACACACCAGAAAAAAATAGTAAAATCCCACTATTTTATCAGAAAGAGTTTGATCTGCCTCTAGTTGAAGGTTGCGCTGGCTGGTTAGTATGTAAGGTCATACCCAATGAAGAAAATGAAAAGCAGCACAACTTGTTCTTGGGGGAAATTGTCGGAGCATGGAGTGATGACCGCGTTTTCAGAAATGGGCACTGGATTTTTGATGATGCGCCTGATGAATTACGTACTGTCCATTACGTAGCTGGTGGACAGTTTTATGCCATTGGCAAAGGTACAAAATTTAATTATGGTCCGGGAAAAGACTAATCCTTACTTCTGTATAAATGTAGCCATATAACATGGCTACATAGAGGTAGTAGCAAAAAAAACAATTAAGATGTCCGCTTTTCGCTCTTAACGGACATTCAACACACTACTCTGTACTTTGAGTAAGGCCAAAGTCCTGCTTTTTACCCCAGCAGAACCCCGGCCACCCATCACCCGCCTCAGTGCGCCGTTATATAAGGCTCCTTCACAAACTCCGCCAGCAGCCAGACCATATCATGCAACAGCCCGGTGAGCTCTTTCGCCACGCTCGCAGGTAATGTCCCGCCCATTACTGCCAGCGTTAACGCCACGGCATAATCCACCTGTAGCGCCGTTTCTTGCCAGCATTCTGGCACGCAGGAGGTTATCTTTTCCCCCGCAATGAGCCGTTCCACCAGATACGGTGGAAGTTCTGAGTCGCAGCACTCGCGCAGCCGTTTCAGCGCAGCCAGCAGTCGCTCGCATAGCGTGGCAAATGTCACTGCGTCGTAAGTTTCCACCAGTACGCTTACGTAAGCGGCGCAGGCATCGGCCAGTTCGAAGAGATCCGCAGAATCGGAAATTGGGTGGTTGATGAGCTGATGAACAACGCTTTCCTCAGAAAGCGCGTAGGAAAATTCAGGGGTAGTCGCCATTTAGCATCCTCTTTGTCTAAAAAATGTCATGTTATGCTAACGGGTTCCTACGCCCGGTTACGGTTGTGCCGCAACGCAGGCACTTTACGACCATAAACAAGGGATGAAAAGCGATAACCCTGAATTACATAAGGTTGCTTGCAGGTTTGCGAGGCGGCTTCCAGAACGGCATTTCCGGGCACCGCCGCACCATTAATCCTCGCTCATCATCGCCAGAAACCGCTTCACCGTCCGCGAACGTTCGAAGCGCCGCCAGCAGAGCGCGATATCGGTATAAAGCTCCGGCGAGCGCAGCGCGTGGTAGGTGACATTCGGCGGTGAAATGGCCGCCATGGATTTCGGCACCAGCGCGAACCCGCCGCCGGCGGAGACCATGCTCAGGGAAGAGGAAAGCTGCGACGACTGCAGCGCGCGCTGCACGTTTATTCCGGCCCGCTCGCAGCAGCCGTAAACCCGGTCATACAGCCCCGGCGCGACCTCCTGCGGGAACAGCACCACCGGCGTATCCCGAAGTTCCTCCAGCGCCAGATCGCCGCACGTTGCCAGGGGATGATCGCGATGCAGCGCCACCACCATTGGCTCCCGGTCGAGGATTTTTAATTCGAATACCTTGCTGCTTTCGCACGGCAGGCGCACAAAGGCGATATCCAGCTCACCCTCCGCCAGCATCGTGGTCAGCGACGACATGTTGGCTTCCACCTGGTGAACCTGCACTGCCATGTTCTGCACCTGAAACTGGCGGATCAGGGCGAAGATTTTGGGATGAAAGGCATCCGAACTGGTAATGCCAATCGACAGGCTGCCGTTCAGCCCGCGCGCGATGCCCCGGGCTTTCTCCAGCGCGGCGTCGCTCAGCGCCAGGATCTTACAGGCGTCCTCATAGAAGGCTTCTCCCGCCTCGGTCAGCTCCACGCCCCGCGTCAGGCGCCTGAACAGCGGCGTGCCCACTTCCTCCTCAAGCCGTTTGATCTGCTGGCTCAGAGGAGGTTGTGAAATACCCAGCGCGTTGGCCGCCCTGGTGAAGTGTCGCTCGCGTGCTACCGCGACAAAATAGCGCAGATAACGAAGTTCCATATCAAAAACGTCTCAAACCAGCATGGATTCTATATTGGAACTCTCTGCTGAATCGGGTCAACATTTATTTAACCTTTATAAATAAAGTTGAAGAGGACGAGCATGATGATGCATTCATCTGCATGCGACTGTGAGGCGAGTTTATGCGAGACCCTGCGCGGGTTCTCGGCTCAACATCCTGACAGCGTGATCTATCAGACATCGCTAATGAGCGCCCTGCTAAGCGGCGTCTACGAAGGGGAGACCACCATCGCCGACCTGCTGGCACACGGCGATTTTGGCCTCGGCACCTTTAACGAGCTGGACGGCGAAATGATTGCCTTCAGCAGCCAGGTGTACCAGCTGCGCGCCGACGGCAGCGCCCGCGCCGCGAAGCCGGAGCAAAAAACGCCGTTCGCGGTGATGACCTGGTTCCAGCCGCAGTACCGCAAAACCTTCGACGGGCCGGTCAGCCGTCAGCAGATCCACGACGTGATCGACCAGCAGATCCCCTCCGACAACCTGTTCTGCGCGCTGCGCATCGACGGCAACTTCCGCCATGCCCACACCCGCACCGTACCGCGCCAGACGCCGCCGTACCGGGCGATGACCGACGTGCTGGACGACCAGCCGGTGTTCCGCTTTAACCAGCGCGAGGGCGTGCTGGTGGGGTTCCGTACCCCGCAGCATATGCAGGGGATAAACGTGGCGGGCTATCACGAACACTTCATCACCGACGACCGACAGGGCGGCGGCCATCTGCTTGACTACCAGCTGGAGAGCGGCGTGCTCACCTTCGGTGAAATTCACAAGCTGATGATCGACCTGCCCGCCGACAGCGCGTTTTTACAGGCCAACCTGCACCCCAGCAACCTTGATGCGGCTATCCGCGCCGTCGAAAACTAACAGGAGTACTACCGTGAACAGTGAGAAACAGTCACGTCAGTGGGCGCACGGCGCCGATATGGTTGTCGGCCAGCTGGAAGCGCAGGGCGTGAAGCAGGTGTTCGGGATCCCGGGCGCAAAAATCGACAAGGTCTTTGATTCCCTGCTGGACTCCTCCATTGAGATCATTCCCGTACGCCACGAGGCCAACGCGGCGTTTATGGCGGCGGCAGTAGGGCGGTTGACCGGCAAAGCCGGGGTGGCGCTGGTCACCTCCGGACCGGGCTGTTCGAACCTGATCACCGGTATTGCCACCGCCAACAGCGAAGGCGACCCGGTGGTAGCGCTGGGTGGGGCGGTGAAGCGGGCGGATAAAGCGAAGCTGGTGCATCAGAGCATGGACACCGTCGCGATGTTCAGCCCGGTGACGAAATACGCCGTGGAAGTGAACTCCCCGGACGCGATTGCCGAGGTGGTGTCCAACGCGTTTCGCGCCGCCGAGCACGGCAGGCCGGGCGGGGCGTTTGTCAGCCTGCCGCAGGATATTGTCGACCAGCCCACCACGGGGGCGATTTTGCCCGCCAGCGGTCCGGCGCTGATGGGGCCAGCACCGGAATCCGCCATTAACGACGTGGCGAAGCTTATTGAAAAGGCCAAAAACCCGGTCATCTTACTCGGCCTGATGGCCAGCCAGCCCGCCAACAGCGCCGCGCTGCGCAAGCTGCTGGAGAAAAGCCGTATCCCGGTCACCAGCACCTACCAGGCCGCCGGGGCGGTGAATCAGGAACACTTCACCCGCTTTGCCGGACGCGTCGGCCTGTTTAACAACCAGGCGGGCGACCGGCTGCTGCATCTGGCGGATCTGATTATCTGCATCGGCTACAGCCCGGTGGAGTACGAGCCTTCTATGTGGAACAGCGGCGACGCCACGCTGGTGCACATCGACGTGCTGCCTGCCTATGAGGAGCGCAAGTATGTTCCCGATCTGGAGCTGGTGGGGGATATCGCCGCCACGCTGAACCTGCTCGCCAGCCGCATTGAGCACAAGCTTGAACTGAGCCAGCGCGCCTCGGAAATTCTGGTCGATCGCCAGCATCAGCGGGACCTCCTCGACCGCCGCGGCGCATCGCTTAACCAGTTTGCCCTGCATCCGCTGCGCATCGTGCGCGCCATGCAGGACATCGTGAATAACGACGTGACGCTGACCGTCGATATGGGCAGCTTCCACATCTGGATCGCCCGCTACCTCTACAGCTTCCGCGCGCGTCAGGTGATGATCTCCAACGGTCAGCAGACCATGGGCGTGGCGCTCCCGTGGGCGATTGGCGCGTGGCTGGTCAACCCGGGGCGCAAGGTGGTGTCGGTTTCCGGGGACGGCGGCTTTTTGCAGTCGAGCATGGAGCTGGAAACCGCCGTACGCCTCAACGCCAACGTGCTGCACATCATCTGGGTGGATAACGCCTACAACATGGTTGCCATTCAGGAAGAGAAAAAATACCAGCGTCTTTCCGGCGTCGAGTTCGGCCCGGTCGACTTCAAAGCCTATGCCGACGCTTTTGGCGCGAAAGGCTTTGCCGTGGAGAGCGCCGACGCGCTCGAACCGACGCTGCGTGCCGCAATGGATGTCGATGGCCCGGCCGTGGTGGCCATTCCCGTCGACTACAGCGATAACCCGCTGCTGATGGGCCAGCTCCATCTCAGCCAGATTTTGTGAATCAACATAAGGACAGAGAAATGCAAAAAGTGGCTCTCGTAACCGGCTCAGGCCAGGGGATTGGCAAAGCGATCGCGCTTCGTCTGGTGAAGGATGGTTTTGCCGTCGCTATCGCCGATTACAACGAAGAGACGGCGAAAGCGGTTGCCGATGAAATCACCCGCAGCGGCGGGAAGGCCGTCGCCGTGAAGGTGGACGTCTCTGACCGCGAGCAGGTGTTTGCGGCCGTGGAGAAAGCCCGCACCGAACTGGGCGGCTTCAACGTTATCGTCAATAACGCCGGGGTGGCGCCGTCCACGCCGATCGAATCCATCACGCCGGAGATTGTCGACAAGGTCTACAACATCAACGTGAAAGGGGTGATCTGGGGCATTCAGGCCGCGATTGACGCGTTCCGCAAAGAGGGGCACGGCGGCAAAATCATCAACGCCTGCTCACAGGCGGGGCATACCGGCAACCCGGAGCTGGCCGTCTACAGTTCCAGTAAATTTGCGGTGCGCGGCTTAACCCAGACCGCCGCACGGGATCTTGCTCCGCTGGGGATCACCGTTAACGCCTACTGCCCGGGCATCGTTAAAACGCCGATGTGGGCGGAGATCGACCGTCAGGTCTCCGAGGCAGCGGGTAAACCGCTCGGCTACGGGACCGAGACCTTTGCCAAACGCATTACGCTTGGCCGCCTGTCCGAACCGGAAGATGTTGCCGCCTGCGTTTCATATCTTGCCGGGCCAGATTCTGACTATATGACCGGCCAGTCTCTGCTCATCGATGGTGGGATGGTGTTCAACTAAATTTTAATAAGCTCTGACATGAGTTTTCCCCTGCCTCCGTGCAGGGGCTTTTTTTTGTCTCCTCCGCCATTGTGCATTACACTGCGCGCTGCAAAACTTTAGTCATTACGATCTGACAGGCGGTAACAGCGATGAACGGTACAATCACAACGTGGTTTAAAGATAAAGGCTTCGGATTTATCAAAGATGAAAACGGCGACAACCGCTATTTTCATGTGATTAAGGTCGCGAACCCCGATCTGATTAAAAAAGACGCTGCGGTGACCTTCGAGCCAACCACCAACACCAAAGGCCTCTCCGCCTACGCGGTGAAGGTGATCCCCGAAAGTAAGCACCTCTATATTGCAGGCGAGCGCGTGAAGCTCACCTCGATCAAATCCTTCGTGGTATTCAGCGAGGAAGAGCCCGTTGAGACCAAAATCGACAAAGAGAACGCGGTGCTGTCGGTGGGTCTGCTGATGAACAGCATCAAACCAAAATCCGACAAGAAGCCGGGCGAAATGCGCACGGTGAAGAAGCTGGCGATCACCACCTTCCAGAACACGACGATGATCTTTACCGAAGATGAAATCGACATTGATGCCACGGTGAAGCTGCTGAAGTGATGGTTTGCCGGGTGGCGGCGATGCCTTACCCGGCCTGCAAAACTTAACCCATTCTGTGCTCGCCCCGTAACATCGCCTCACGGTCAAACACCTTCTGAATCGCCCCGTGCGCCATAAACGCTGCCCGGTCGGACATATGGGCAATCACGTCCGCGTCGTGGCTCACCAGCAGATAGGTCATCTCATGCTCGGCCTTCAGGCGGTTAAGCAGGTTCAGGATTTCCGCCTGCACCGACATATCCAGCGCCGAGGTCGGTTCATCCAGCAGCAGAAGCTGCGGGCGCAGCAGCAGCGCCCGGGCAATGGCAACGCGCTGGCGCTGGCCGCCGGAAAGCTGGTGCGGGTAGCGCCTGCCCGCCTCGGCGGAAAGCCCCACCTGCTGCAGCGCATCCGCCACCTTTTCCGCAACCTGCGTTTCACCGTGGAGGCTTAACGGCTCCGACAGGGTGCGCGCAATGGTGTGGTTTGGATGCAGCGACGCCCACGGATCCTGAAACACCATCTGCACGTTGCGGCGAAGATTGCCTTCAAAGCGGCGCCCTGGCGTTAACGTTTCTCCCAGCAGCGCAATACTGCCGCGCCACTCGCGCTGTAGCCCTGCCAGCACGCGCAGAAGGGTTGATTTGCCGCAGCCGGATTCGCCAATCAGGCTGAACGTCTCGCCTCTCTCTATGCTAAAGCTGGCGGCAGAGACCGCCGTTTTTTCCCCGAAGGTGACCTGCACCTGGTTAACCTCAACGAGCGCCATCGCTGGCCTCCTTCCACAGCTGCGAACGATCGAGCGTCGGCAGCATCTGTCCATAAGTATGGGCGTCTGGACGACAGGTCCACAGGGTGCGCGTGTACGGATGCGTCGCCTGCGGAAGCTGGCTTGCCGCCATCTCATCGACCTTTTCACCCTGATACATCACCAGCACGCGGTCGCAGTGCTCCGCCACCAGCGGCAGATCGTGGCTGATTAACAGCATCGCCATCTGGCGTTCTTCGCACTGCTGCACCAGCAGCTCGAGGATCTGGTTGCGCAGGCGGGCGTCCAGCGCGGAGGTCGGTTCGTCGGCAATCAGCACCTGCGGGTTGTTGATCAGCGCAATCGCAATCATCACCCGCTGGCCCATGCCCCCGGAAAGCTCGCCGGGATAGCGTGACAGCACGTTCTCGTTCAGCCCGACGGCGCTGATGATGTCGTGAATGCGCGCCGCACGCTCCGGGCGCGTCAGGCGCTGATGCAGCGTGAGCGCCTCATCAAGCTGGGCGGCGACGCTTTTCACGGGGTTTAGGGCGTAGCGCGGGTCCTGCAGGACCATCGCAATCCCGTTGCCGCGCAGCGCCTGCCAGCGGCGGGCGTTCAGGGTCAGCAGATCGTTGCCAAGCACGTTAAGCCGGTTCGCGCTCACGATACCGGGTTTACGCACCAGACCCATCAGGGCGCGGGCGGACATCGACTTACCGGAGCCGGATTCTCCCACCAGCGCCAGCCGCTCGTTGCCAAGCCGAAAGCTCAGGTTGTTGACCACGCGCGCGGCGGGGTAGTCGATATTCAGCGCATCGACGATAACGCGGTGTTCAGTCATGCTGTGGCTCCAGTACGTCGCGCAGGCCATCGCCCAGCAGGTTAAACGCCAGGCTGGCAAACAGGATGGCGCCGCCCGGAATGGCGGCAATCCACCACTGGTCGAAAATCACCTGCATGCCGTCGGCAATCATCGCCCCCCATTCGGCCATGGGCGGACGCGCGCCAAGGCCGAGGAAGCCGAGACCGGCGGCGGCCAGAATAATCCCCGCCAGATCCAGCGCCAGCCGCACAATCGCGGACGGCAGGCACAGGGGCAGAATATGGCCGACCAGCAGGCGCAGGCCGCGGATCCCCATCATCTCCGCGGCGGCCAGATAATCGCTGTGGCGCAGACGCTGAATCTCGCTCCGCGCCTGACGCGCGTAGGCGGGCCAGGTGGTTAAGGCCAGCGCCAGCGCGCCGTTGACCAGCCCCGGGCCAAGCATCGCCACAAACGCGAAGGCGAGGATCAGGCGCGGCATCGACATCACCACGTCGGTAAAGCGCATCAGGATACGCTCCACCCAGCCGCCGTAGTAGCCGGACAAAATGCCCACCAGCAGCCCGGCGGGCAGGGTAATGACCGTCACCAGGGCCACCAGCCCGAGCGCCGGACGGGTGCCGTAAATCAGGCGCGAGAGCAGATCGCGCCCGTAGCTGTCGGTGCCCAGCCAGTGCTGGGCGCCAGGTGCCTCCAGGCGCGCGGCAGCGTCCTGCCAGTTCGGATCTACCGGCGCCAGCCAGGGCGCGAACAGGGCAATAAACACCAGCAGCGCGAGGCCAATCAGTCCGCAAACGGCGGCAGGGGAGCGGCGCAGGCGGCGTAAGAAGAGATAAAACGGCATCAGCGCACCCTGGGATCGGTCGCCCGCACAAGCAGGTCGGTAAGGTTATTGATCAGTACAAAGCAGACGCCAATCAGCAGCGTACCGCCCATAACCGCGGTCGTGTCTCCGGCGAACAGGGCGGTGGTGAGATAGCGTCCGATGCCCGGCCACGAGAACACGGTTTCGGTTAATACCGCACCTTCCAGCATGCTGGTATAGGCCAGGGCGATCACCGTCAGCAGGGTACTGCGAATGTTCGGCAGCACGTGGCGCAGCAGAATGGCCATCTCCCCGGCACCCTTGGCGCGGGCAAGCAGGATGTACTCCTTGTTCATTTCGCTGAGGCAGGCCGAGCGGGTCAGGCGGGTAATGCTTGCCAGCGAGTAATAGGCCAGCAGCAGCACCGGCAGCACCAGGTGGCTGATGGCGTTGCGGAATGCCTCGCGATCGCCGGAAAGCCAGGTGTCTATCAGCGCAAAGCCGGTGCGCGGCTCGACGGTGAACTGCCAGATATCGTCCAGCCTGCCGGGGCCCACGCTCCACTGCAGCTTCGCGTAGAACAGGGCCAGCATCAGCAGGCCAAGCCAGAAAATCGGCACCGAGTTGCCGAGCAGGGTAAGCGTTCTGATCGCGACATCGAGCGGCGAACCGGCGTAGCGGGCGCACAGCACCCCGGCCGTCACGCCGAGCACGGACCCAATGATTAACGCCAGCGTCGCCAGCTCCAGCGTAGCGGGGAAGGCGTGCAGCAGATCCTGCAGCACCGGCTGCCCGGTAGCGCTGGCGGTGCCTAAATCACCGTGGGCGAGATTTTGCAGATAGTGCCAGAACTGCACGGGCAGGGGACGATCCAGCCCGAGCTGGTGGCGAACCTGATCGTACGTTGACTGGCTGGCGTGATCCCCGACGATCTGCAGCACGCGATCGACCGGGGAAAACGCCGAAAGCGCAAACGTGACGAGCAGCAGCCCGAAGAGCGTCAGCAGCAGGGTCAGCAGACCCTGAAGCACGCGGGTGGAAAGATGTGGCATGGGAAATCTCTTCATGCCGGGTGCGGCTTCGCCTTACCCGGCCAACAAAAACCGAGAACACAGGCCGGGTAAGCGCAACGCCACCCGGCAACAAGGGCTACTTCGTGACGCGATCGTACCAGACCATATCCGCGTTCAGCCCCTGCTGATATCCCTTCACGTTATCGCGCACCGCGATCTGGGTTTTGCCCTGATCGACGAACACGTACGGCGAGCTCTGCTGCAGCTGTTCCTGCATCTTCTTGTACAGATCCAGACGCTTCGCCGGATCCGGTTCGGCAACCGCCGCCAGCGTGGCCTTGTTCAGCTCTGGGATTTTCCAGCCGTTCAGACCGGCCACGGTGCTGGACTTCCCGTCGTTCCACGCGAAGGCGCTGGCGTTTGAGTGCGCATCGAAGTAGTCCGGGATCCACAGACGAATCGCCGCCTGATGCTGCTTAGCGCGCACGCGGGCATAGACCTGGCTCCCGGCGGCAGGCAGCAGATCCACCTTCACGCCACCCTGAGCAAAGCTCGCCTGCATCGACTGGGCAATAGTGATAAACGGCGGCTTGTTCTCCACGTCCAGCGTGAAGTGCGCGTCCTTAATGCCCGCTTTGGCGAGGATTACCTTCGCTTTTGCCGGGTCAAATTTAAACGGATTGTCTTCCAGCGCGCCCGGCAGGCCGACCGGCAGGAAGCTCTGGTGAACAAAATACTGGCCTTTCAGCAGGTTTTTAGTGATGCCGTCATAGTCGACCAGCCAGCGCGACGCTTCCCAGAACGCCGGGTTGTTCAGCAGCGGATTGGCGCTGTTGCCGGTGTTAAACACCAGGTAATTCTGCTCGGCGGACGGAATGCTCAGCACCTTCACGCCCGGCTTGCCGTCGAGGGCGCTAATCTGGTCTGCACCCAAATCGCGCGCCACGTCCGCATCCCCCTGCTGGATCAGCAGGCGGCGTGAAGCCGGATCGGGAACGTTTTTAATGATGATGCTTTTGAGCTTCGGCGCGCCGCCGGGGGCGGAATCGTTGGCTTCCAGCACGATGGCCTGATGCGGCTGATAGACGCGCATTTTGAACGCGCCGCTGCCCGCCGAGTGCATTTTCAGCCAGGCGTTGCCGAAGTCATTATCCTTGACGTTTGCCGCGACCTGCTTTTCATCGACGATGGAGGCTATCGGCGTGGAGAGAATATTCAGCGCCACCGAGGGGCTAACGTCCGCCGTCCAGTGAAGCTGGAGGGTATGATCGTCCACCTTTTTCAGCTGGCTGGCGATGTTGCTCGCGTCCCAGCCCAGCACGTTGAGGATAAAGGCCGGGGATTTGTTCAGCTTCACGGCGCGGGTATAAGAGAAAATCACGTCTTCCGGGCGCAGCGGGTTGCCGGAGGCGAATTTTGCATCGGGTTTAAGCTTGATGGTCAGGGTTTTTGCTGCCGCATCCGCGTCCCAGCTTTCTGCCAGAACCGGCGTGATTTTTTCCGGATTATCGCGGTCCGGCTGCACCAGACGCTGGTACAGGCTCGGCACGGTCTGGATGCTGGAGAGCTCGTTGGCTTCGGCCGGGTCGAGGCTCACGATGTCATCAAGACCCTGAGCAACCACCAGCGTCGTCGGCGGCGTAGCGGCGTGGGTAGCGCCTGAGAGCGCAGCCAGCATCAGTAACGGCAACAGTTTTTTTGTCATAGCGATCCCTGAGAAGAATATATTGTGATTGTTTTATGCTCCGCTACGTTAGGTCGACTCCACATTTCTTCAAAGTCGAAATTCTGCTTTGCTTATGCCATGCGGATATATCGCATGCGGCCTGGTTATTAAACGCCTCTCTTTTCGCCGCCCTTTTAACCTGATATAACAAAATCCTTACCTTTCAGGGAGTCACCCCCGTGCCCGAAATCAATCAATATGGTCAAACCGTTAACGATCTCGTCCCGGACTGGAAGTGCGCGCAGGTATTAACCCGCACGGCGCTGACCGGCCAGTATTGCCGTCTTGAGCCGCTGGACGCCGGGCGTCACGCGGCGGATCTCTTTGAGGCCTACGCGCTGGGCGACGACAGCGACTGGACGTGGCTTGCCAGCACCCGGCCTGAAAGCGTGGAAGCCACCGCACACTGGGTGTCCGGAAAGGTGATGGATGATGACCTGGTGCCCTTCGCCGTGATGGATTTACGCACTGAAAAGGCGGTCGGGCTGGTGAGCTATATGGCGATCGAGCGCTTTCAGGGCTCGGTGGAGATCGGCCACGTCACCTGGTCGCGCAGGATGAAAGGCACCCGCATCGGCACCGAGGCGGTGTGGCTGCTGCTGAAAAACGCCTTTGACCACAAATACCGACGGCTGGAGTGGAAGTGCGACTCGATGAATACCGCATCGCGCAGCGCCGCGGAGCGGCTTGGATTCGTCTGGGAAGGGCGCTTACGCCAGCGGCTGGTGCGGAAAGGCCGCAACCGCGACAGCGATATGCTTTCTATTATTGATGGCGAATGGCCGCAAAGAGACGCGGAGCTGCGCGCTTGGCTGGCGGCGGCGAATTTTGACGAGGAAGGACGGCAAATAAAGCGGCTTGAGGCGTTTCGGTTATAAGTTTTTATGTAGGGTACAGCCCAACCACGCGGCTAATCCGCGGAAATCGCGATTTCAATCAGGTTGGTTTTTCCGGACTGCAGGCCGCGCGTTACCGCTTCGGCGATATCCGCCGCCTCGGTCACCCGGCAGCAGTGGACGCCCATGGCGGTGGCCAGCGACTGAAAATCGATATGCGGGTTCACGAGGTCCATCCCGATAAAACGGCCCAGCCGCGTTGAGCTGTAGTCGGCCTGGCTCTTCATAAAGTTTTTCAGGATGTTGTACTCCCTGTTATTCATGACGATAAAGGTGACCGGCAGATTTTCGTGTGCTGCCGTCCAGAGCGCCTGCGGCGAGTACAGGGAGGCCCCGTCGCCGATCAGGCAGACCACCGGCTCCCGTCCGCGTCCCAGCGAATGCCCCACGGAGGCAGGCATCCCCCAGCCCAGTCCGCCGCCGCGCATAAAGTAGTAGCGCTGATGCTGCTGGTCAGAGATGAACCGGCGGACATGCCTGGCGGTCGCTATCGCCTCATCAACGATGGTGGTACCCGCCGGAATGGCTTTAATGACTTCAAAGGCTGCGACCATCGGCGAAATATGCGGGCGCAGCCGCTCTGCCGACAGACGTTCTTCCTGCTGCTGCCACTCTTTTTCACGTTCGCTGAGTGCCGTTTTAAGCAACTGCTGATGGATCAGTTTGCCTGCCACCAGACGTTGCTCAAGCAGCGGTAAGAGCGCCTTCAGGGAAAGTTTGATATCCCCCATCACCGAGAGCCGGGTGGCATAGGTGCGACCCAGCTCGTTCATGTCGGCGGAGAGCTGGTAGACAGCGCACGAGCCCGGAATCGCGTCCCCTTCGCTGTAGAGAATGGTGATCAGGCTTCTGCCGCCGATGATAAATACGGCATCGTAGGCATTGATGACGCTGGCGATTTCGCTGGCGGTGGTGGGCATATTGCCCCGCCAGAGCGCGTGCTGGGTGGGAAATGGCAAATTCAGCGGCCAGGAGGAGCCGTAGACGTGGGCGCCGAGCGCTTCCGCCAGCTGGACAATTTCCTGCGTCGAGCCGCTGGAGTGTACCTCATCGCCCGCCACAATCATGATCCTGCCCGGCGCGATCTCGCTGAGCGCCTCCGCCAGCTCGTCCAGCGAGCCCGCAACGGTGTGGTAGTTTACTCTCGACGCCGTCTGTATCCCGGCGTCGCTCAGCTCTTCCATCACGTTCATCGGCAGGGAGAGCAGCACCGGGCCGCCAGGAGGATAGCTGGCAGCGTGAAACGCGCGGCGCACCAGCACCGGGAGCTGGTCGGCGCTGGTGACCTCCTGCGCCCACTTCATGACCGGAGAGCCGATGGAAACAATATCATCATACAGAAGCGGGTCGCGGACGTAGTGTCGCGTATCCTGCTGTCCAACGGTCACCACCAGCGGGGTTTTCATAATCCGCGAATTAATGAGATTCCCCATGCCGTGCCCCAGGCCGCTGGCGGTATGCAAATTGATAAAGCCCGTTTTGCCGGAGGCTTTCGCATAGCCGTCGGCAATCGCCACCACGGTGCTCTCCTGAAGCGCCAGAATATAGTGAATATTTTCATGGCGAAGCAGGGCATCAATGAGCGGAAGTTCGGTGGTGCCGGGGTTGCCAAAAATATATTCCACGCCTTCACTCTCCAGCACTTCAAGAAGAATATCGGCACCCGTTCGCATATTGAGATCTGATAAGGACGTTAATGATTTAATCATAATGACACCTCATTCAGCATTATTTAACGCAGGCTAAAATTCTTCCTGCGTTGGACGCACAACAATTTCATTAATATCAACGTCGCCAGGCTGTTCTATGGCAAATAAAACCGCGCGGGCAACTGCGTCAGCCGGAATAGCCTGCTTATAAAACTCATTGAGAAATTTTTTACTCTCTTCGTCAGAGCTGCCGAATTGCAGTTCGCTTTCGACGGCACCGGGCGAAATAAGCGTCGTGCGGATAGTTTTACCCGACTCCTGACGTAAGCCTTCGCTCAGCGCGCGGACGGCGAATTTCGTGGCGCTGTACACCACGCCGCCAGGGGCCAGCACCTTGATGCCCGCAACGGAGGCAACGTTAATAAAATGCCCGCTGCCCTGACGCTGGAACACCGGGAGCGCGGCAGCGATGCCGTACAGCACGCCCTTCAGATTGGTATCAATCATCTTGTCCCATTCGTCGGTTTTCAGCTCGCTGAGGGGGGCGATGGCCATAAAGCCCGCGTTATTGATCACCACATCCACGCGCTGGTATGCGGCAACGGCAGCGTCAATGGCGCGCTGCACCTCTTCCTGACGGGTCACGTCAGCCTTTACGGCAATCGCCTTGCCGCCCTGCTGAATAATCTGATCCACCAGGGCATTAATTCTGTCCAGACGGCGCGCCACCAGCACCAGCGAAAACGCGTTATTCGCTAAATGGAGGGCAATGGCCTGACCAATACCGCTGCTGGCACCGGTGATGACAACCACCTTGTTTGAACTAATATTCATGATCTTATCTCGCTATTGAGTGATGCAAAAAATAAAAGGCAGAGAAGCGTTAATGAATAATGACAAATTCATTAACGCGGTTTTTGATATATTCTGTATCGGGAATAAAATGATGTTCGTTTAAAACTTAATGGAGTACGGAAGCGTCTGTCAATGTCGTTTTTTAATAATTAAATTAATTGCAGGCCTAATATTTAATTCTTATAGGTAACCGAGAATATTATATAAATAAAAGGGGGGAACGATAGCGGCCCTGCAAACAGGGCCTGAGGATTACAGTTTGCCACTGTAAAGCACCGGACCTGTGGGGAGGCCGGTAGGCGATCCGCCCTCTGGTTCAAGGCTTATGGCTATCGTGGCGTCAGCAGGGAGTGTTGCGTTCCTGAGGGTGACGCGTGTGGGGATGTCGTTATGCAGCAGCCCCATGGATACCGGCGCCTGCCCGCCTGGGATCAGCCAAAGCTGCAGGCTGTGTTGCGCGGCGACAGCTGTCGGTCGAAGCGGGGCAATGCTCAGGTGCTGGCGGCTGGCGTCCGCGCTGACGACCCACTGCCCGTGCTGTTGGTCATCGTTGAGTATCATCAGCGGAGCGAGTTCCGGGGCTCGGGTGGCATACCAGGCAACGACCGTGAGGGCGGCGAGTGAGGCCGCAACCATCCAGCCGAGATAAGGCCGACTTTGGCGTAAAGGTTTTTTGGGCGGCAGGTCGAGGGCGATTCTTTTCCACACCGTCTCGGGTGGAGGGACGGGCACAAGATGACTATCCAGCGTGCTGAACAAGTCCTGCCAGTACGCCACGCGGGCGGCCAGAGCCGGTTCACGGAGGACCCTTTTCTGGAACTGAAGCCGTGCTCCTCCTCGCAGCGAGCCGAGGGCATACTCTGCTGCCAGCATGTCGTCGCGTTTTTCTGCGTCATTCATAGCCCCACGCACTCCCGAAGATGATCCATTGCCCGACGTATCCAGCTTTTCACCGAGCCTACAGGCTGCTGGAGCCAGTCGGCAATGTCGCTGTGAGACATTCCCTGATAGTAGGCGAGCGTAATGCTCTGGCGCTGCTCGCTGCTCAAATGTTCGAGACAATGCCTAAGACGCTCTGCCTGCGCATCGTCGTGCCAGTTATTCTGCTCATCGTTCTCGCCGGGCAAAAGCGCTTCGTTATACGGCGACTCGCGTTCGGCAGCGCGGGTTTGCCCGCTGCGCAGCCAGTCAATACAGCGATTGCGAACAATATGCGTAAGCCAGGTCATTGGGGAGCTCAGTGCAGCGTTGTAGGTTTCGGCTTTACTCCAGACGGTGATAAAACAGTCGTGAAGGATCTCTTCTGCCCACGCGCGGTCGCGCAGCATGCGCAGCGCGACGGCAAACAGGTGTGGCGATGTGAGTCGATAGAGTTGTTCAAATGCGCGGCGATCGCCGTTTGCGACCGCCTGCATTAATTTCTGCTGCTGTTCTGCCAGCGCGTTATCCATGTTTTTCCCGGAAGGTAACGTCACACTTCCGAAGTATAGACAACTACTTAGGCATCAGGACGGTATCAATCACATCGATCACGCCGTTTTTTTGATGAACGTCATAGGTGCTAATGTTCGCCACATTGCCTTTACCGTCCTTAAGCTGAATGTTGTGCGGGCCGTTGCTCATGATCCACAGCGGCTGACCGTTAACGGTCTTCAGCTCCGCGTGTCCGCCGCCCTGTTTAATTTTCTGCTCCAGCGCCTTCATATCGTAATTACCGGCAACCACGTGATAGGTGAGGATGCTGGTGAGCGTGGCTTTGTTTTCGGGTTTGACCAGGTTCTCGACCGTGCCGGCAGGCAATTTCGCAAACGCCGCATTGGTCGGCGCAAATACGGTGAATGGCCCTTTGCTCTGAAGCGTCTCCACCAGTCCAGCCGCTTTGACGGCGGCCACCAGCGTGGTGTGATCTTTCGAGTTCACGGCGTTTTCAACGATATTTTTGCTCGGGAACATTTCGGCTCCGCCTACCATCACGGAGCCTGACGTCATGGCGGCTGATGTGCCTGCACAGAAGAGTAAAGCGCTGGTGACGAGTGCAACACGGGTTAGCTTTTTCATCATCTTTCCTCGGTTTGGGGAGCAAAGGGATTGCTCACATATGCATATACGAGGGGAGGGGGTGAACTGGATGCAGGAAAATAAAAATAAATTTTGGGTGGGAAGCCCTCTCCCGTATGGAAGAGGGCCAGGGGGAGGGGAAATATCCTCAGCGCCTGACCGGCGCCCCGTTGGCCACATAATACGCGGCCGTACTTTTTGCCAGCGGCTCGCGCCCGCGAATCGCATCAGCAATTTTCTCACCGATCATAATCGTGGTGGCGTTCAGGTTGCCGGTAATAATCTGCGGCATGATCGACGCATCCACCACGCGTAATCCTTCCAGCCCGTGAACGCGGCCTTCACCGTCAACCACCGCCATCTCGTCATAGCCCATTTTGCAGGTGCCGCACGGATGGAACGCGGTTTCGGCGTGGTTACGCACAAACTCGTCCAGCTGTTCGTCGGTCTGGCATTCGACGCCCGGGCTGATTTCACGACCGCGGTATTTGTCCAGCGCGGGCTGGTGCATGATCTCGCGGGTGATGCGGATCGCGTCGCGGAACTCCTGCCAGTCCTGCTCGTGGGACATATAGTTGAACAGGATCGCCGGATGCTGGTGCGGATCGCGCGACTGAATGCGCACGTGTCCACGGCTCGGGGAGCGCATGGAGCCGACGTGGCACTGGAAGCCGTGTTCCTTCACCGCGTTTGAGCCGTTGTAGTTAATCGCCACCGGCAGGAAGTGGTACTGAATGTTCGGCCACTCAAACTCCTCGCGGCTGCGGATAAACCCGCCCGCTTCGAAGTGGTTGCTCGCACCCACGCCGGTGCCGCCAAACAGCCACTCCGCGCCAATCTTCGGCTGGTTCCACCACTGCAGGGCAGGGTAGAGGGAAACCGGCTCCTTACATTCATACTGGAGGTACATCTCCAGATGATCCTGCAAGTTTTCTCCCACGCCGGGTAAATCATGCACCAGCGGGATATCGAACTGCTTCAGCAATTCAGCATTGCCCACGCCGGAACGCTGGAGGATCTGCGGTGACGCAATGGCGCCTGCGCACAGGAGGACTTCTTTATTCGCCGTCGCTTTTGACGGAATGGTGCTTTCGCCTTCCAGCCACTCAACGCCCGCCGCGCGCTTGCCGTCAAAAATAATGCGATCGGTCATGGCGTGGGTGCGGATAGTCAGGTTAGGACGCGGTTTTGCCTGGTCCAGATAGCCGCGCGCGGTGCTGGCGCGTCGGCCCTGCGGCGTAACCGTGCGGTCCATCGGGCCAAAGCCTTCCTGCTGGTAGCCGTTGAGATCGTCGGTGCGCGGATAGCCCGCCTGCACGCCTGCTTCCACCATTGCTTCAAACAGCGGATTTACGCCCGGCTTAGAGGTGGTGACGCTCACCGGACCGTCGCCGCCGTGATAATCGTTCGGCCCCACGTCGCGGGTCTCTGCCTTGCGGTAGTAGGGCAGGCAGTTGAGGTAGCTCCAGTGCTCCAGACCCGGTTCTTTCGCCCAGTTGTCCAGATCCATCGCGTTGCCGCGCACGTAGCACATGCCGTTGATCAATGACGAGCCGCCCAGCCCTTTGCCGCGTCCGCACTCCATGCGGCGGTTGTTCATGAAGGGCTCTGGCTCGGTTTCATACGCCCAGTTGTAGCGCTTGCCCTGCAGCGGGAAGGCCAGCGCGGCAGGCATCTGGGTGCGGAAATCAAAGCGGTAGTCCGGCCCGCCCGCCTCAAGCAGCAGGACGGTGGTGTTCGGATCTTCAGTCAGTCGTGTAGCCAGTACGTTGCCGGCAGAGCCGGCCCCGATAATGATGTAGTCAAATCGCAAATAAACCTCCCGGTTAAAATATGGACTGGAATTTACCCATCTCAACCTGGATGGACTTCACCTGGGTGTAGCTCTGAAGCGTCATCACGCCATTCTCGCGGCCAATGCCGGAGTGCTTGTAGCCGCCAACCGGCATCTCCGCGGCGGATTCACCCCAGGTGTTGATCCAGCAGATGCCCGCTTCAAGCTGGTGAATGGCGCCGTGCGCGCGGTTCAGATCGGCGGTGACGATGCCCGCCGCCAGACCGTAGTCGGTGTCGTTGGCGCGGCGAATGGCTTCTTCATCGCTTTCATAGGTAAGGATGGACATCACCGGGCCGAAGATCTCTTCGCGCACGATGGTCATTTCGTCGGTGCAGTCGGTGAACACGGTCGGGGCCACCCACGCGCCGTTATCAAACCCGTCGCCCTTCAGCACGTCGCCGCCGCACAGCACGCGCGCACCTTCTTCTTTGCCTTTGGCGATGTAGCGCATCACGTTGTCGCGGTGCGGGAAGCTGACCATCGGGCCAAAGTTGGTGTTTTCATCGAACAGATCGCCCGCGCGGATGCGGCCCACGCGCTCAACGATTTTCTGCTCAAACGCGGCCTTATATTTTGCAGGCACGAACACGCGGGTGCCATTGGTGCACACCTGGCCGGAGCTGAAGAAGTTGGCCATCATGGCGATGTCTGCGGCGAGATCCAGATCCGCATCGTCAAACACAATCAGCGGGGATTTGCCGCCCAGCTCCATCGTCACCTCCTTCAGGGACGAGGCTGCGGAGTTAGCCATCACCTTTTTGCCGCTGGCGACGCCGCCGGTAAAGGAGACTTTGGCAATGTCCGGATGCTCGGTCAGGTACTGGCCGGTTTCCGCGCCCACGCCCGGCAGGACGTTAAACACGCCGTCCGGCAGGCCCGCCTCGGTGTAGATTTCCGCCAGTTTCAGGGCGGTGAGCGGGGTGACCTCGCTCGGCTTGAAGATCATCGCGTTGCCCGCCGCCAGCGCCGGGGCGGATTTCCACAGGGCGATCTGGATCGGGTAGTTCCACGCGCCGATGCCCGCCACCACGCCCAGCGGCTCGCGGCGGGTGTAGACGAATGAGGTGTCGCGCAGCGGGATCTGGCTGCCTTCCAGCGCCGGGATCAGCCCCGCGTAGTACTCCAGCACGTCCGCGCCGGTGACGATGTCGACGGTCGAGGTTTCAGAAAACGCCTTACCGGTGTCGAGGGTTTCCAGCTTTGCCAGCTCGTCGTTGCGCTCGCGCAGGATGTCGACGGCGCGACGCAGGATGCGCGAGCGCTCCATGGCGGTCATCGCCGCCCAGATTTTTTGCCCGCGCTTTGCGCTCTCTACGGCGCGGTCCACGTCTTCGCGCCCGGCGGCATGCACGCTCGCCAGAACTTCACCGTTGGCCGGGTTGATGGTCTCGAAGGTGCGACCGCTGGTGGCGGATGTATAACCACCATTGATATAAAGCTGCTGTTCTGCCATTCGGGACATGCTTCCTCCTCGGTTATTCGGTCGGTAAATGCTGGCTGATAAAGTGGCTGGTGAGCGATTGCGCGAGGGTTTTGTCCAGCGGTTTGCCGCTGAGCGCGGCGCGCAGCCACAGCCCGTCGATCAGCGCCGCCAGCCCGTAGCCCGCCTCTTCAGCCTGTTCACGCGGCAGCTCGCGGCGGAACTCGTACACCAGGTTTGAGAGCAACCGGCGGCTGCTGACCTGCTGCAAACGGTAGAGCATCGGCTGATGCATGCTGCTCGCCCAGAAGGCCAGCCAGGCCTTCATCGCCGCGCCGCTGATCTGGGTTTCATCAAAATTGCCGCCGACAATCGCCTGCAAACGCTGCTCCGCGCTGCCGTTCGGCAGGGCGCGTAAGCGGCTTAATACCGCATCGCGCAGCTGGCCGGTGATGTCGCGCATGGTCGCTTCCAGCAGGCCGTTTTTATCTTTGAAATAATGGCTGATGATCCCCGTGGACACGCCCGCCCGACGGGCGATCTGCGCGATGGTTGCGTCATGCATTCCCACTTCATTAATTGCTTCCAGCGTGGCGTCGATAAGCTGCCTGCGCCGGATCGGCTGCATCCCCACTTTGGGCATTTTTGCCACTCCATTCATCAGCGTTGGTAATCTATTAAAGCGGTTTTTGATTGGACGTTCAATATAAAATGTGTCTTAATTGTTGCGATTTTGGATTTCAATAGTTACAAAAACAGTGGGGATACTGGATGACAGACCTTTCACAAGACAGAGAAAAAGACAAAATCAACCCGGTCGTTTTTTACACGTCCGCCGGGCTGATTTTGTTGTTTTCCCTGACGACCATTTTCTTTAACGATTTTTCTGCCGAGTGGATTGGCCGCACCCTGAACTGGGTGTCGAAGACCTTCGGCTGGTACTACCTGCTGGCGGCGACGCTCTATATTGTCTTCGTGGTCTGCATTGCCTGCTCGCGCTTCGGCTCGGTGAAGCTCGGGCCAGAGCAGTCCAAGCCCGAGTTCAGCCTGCTAAGCTGGGCGGCGATGCTGTTTGCCGCGGGCATCGGCATCGACCTGATGTTCTTCTCCGTGGCGGAGCCGGTCACGCAGTATATGCAGCCGCCGGAAGGGGCGGGGCAGACGATGGAGGCCGCGCGCCAGGCGATGGTCTGGACGCTGTTCCACTACGGCCTGACGGGCTGGTCGATGTACGCCCTGATGGGCATGGCGCTCGGATACTTTAGCTATCGTTATAATTTGCCTCTCACCATCCGCTCCGCGCTGTACCCGATTTTCGGGAAAAGAATTAACGGCCCGATTGGTCACAGCGTCGATATTGCGGCGGTAATTGGCACCATCTTCGGCATCGCGACGACGCTCGGCATTGGCGTGGTCCAGCTCAACTACGGGCTAAGCGTGCTGTTTGATATTCCGGATTCGATGGCGGCGAAAGCGGCGCTGATTGCGCTCTCGGTGATTATCGCCACCATTTCGGTGACCTCCGGCGTGGATAAGGGCATCCGCGTGCTCTCTGAGCTGAACGTGGCGCTGGCGCTGGGGCTGATCCTGTTCGTGCTGTTTATGGGCGACACGTCGTTCCTGCTCAACGCCCTGGTGCTGAACGTGGGCGACTACGTGAACCGCTTCATGGGCATGACGCTGAACAGCTTCGCCTTTGACCGCCCGGTGGAGTGGATGAACAACTGGACTCTGTTCTTCTGGGCGTGGTGGGTCGCATGGTCGCCGTTTGTTGGCCTGTTCCTGGCGCGTATTTCGCGCGGGCGCACCATTCGTCAGTTTGTGATGGGCACCCTGATCATCCCGTTCACCTTTACCCTGCTGTGGCTGTCGATTTTCGGCAACAGCGCGCTGCACGAGATCATCCACGGCAACGCAACCTTTGCCCAGGAAGCGATGGCGCACCCGGAGCGCGGCTTCTACAGCCTGCTGGCGCAGTATCCGGCGTTTACCTTTAGCGCCTCCGTGGCGACCATCACCGGCCTGCTGTTTTACGTCACTTCGGCGGATTCCGGCGCGCTGGTGCTGGGCAACTTCACCTCGAAGCTGAAGGACATCAACAGCGACGCGCCGAACTGGCTGCGTATCTTCTGGTCCGTCGCCATCGGCCTGCTGACGCTCGGCATGCTGATGACCAACGGCATTTCGGCGCTGCAGAACACCACGGTGATCATGGGCCTGCCGTTCAGCTTTGTGATCTTCTTCGTGATGGCCGGGCTGTATAAATCGCTCAAGGTGGAAGACTATCGACGCGTCAGCGCCAGCCGCGACACCGCGCCGCGGCCAATGGGCGCCCAGGACAGGCTGAGCTGGAAGAAACGCCTGTCGCGCCTGATGAACTACCCGGGCACGCGCTACACCAAACAGATGATGGAGACGATCTGCTTCCCGGCGATGGAAGAGGTGGCGCAGGAGCTGAGGCTGCGCGGCGCCTACGTGGAGCTGAAAAACCTGCCGCCGGAAGAGGGTGAAACCCTGGGGCACCTGGATCTGCTGGTGCACATGGGCGACGAGCAGAACTTTGTCTACCAGATCTGGCCGCAGCAGTACTCGGTACCTGGCTTTACCTACCGGGCGCGCAGCGGGAAATCAACCTACTACCGGCTGGAAACCTTCTTACTGGAGGGTAGCCAGGGGAATGATTTGATGGACTACAGCAAGGAGCAGGTGATTACGGATATTCTGGACCAGTATGAACGGCACCTGAACTTTATCCATCTGCACAGGGAAGCGCCGGGGAATAGCGTGATGTTCCCGGATGTTTGAGTAATGACAAACTCTTTTAATTAAAAATCCAGCCATTTTTTTGCCGGGTGGCGCTGCGCTTACCCGGCCTTCAAAACTGCTTTTCCGTAGGCCTGATAAGCGAAGCGCCGTCAGGCCCACCCTTCATTGACATAACTTTAATGATAACCATTTTCATTTAAATATAGCCTGTGCTATACCTTATAGCACGGGCTAATTTTGCTTTGAATTTCACCACCTCAGGAGACTTCTGCGATGCACCCACTGCAAGGATTAAAGCGTCTGTTGCTCGGCGCGCTGCTCACGGCTACGACCAGCACGGGCGCGCTGGCGGCTGAAAAGTTCCAGGTCATCACCACCTTTACCGTCATCGCGGATATGGCGAAAAACGTGGCGGGGGATGCCGCAGAAGTCACCTCCATCACCAAACCGGGCGCTGAAATCCACGAGTACCAGCCGACGCCGGGGGATATCAAGCGCGCGCAAAAGGCGCAGCTGATTCTGGCGAACGGCATGAACCTGGAGCTGTGGTTCCAGCGTTTTTATCAGCATCTGAACGGCGTGCCGGAGGTGATTGTCACCCAGGGCATCACCCCGATGGGCATCAGCGAGGGGCCGTACGACGGCAAGCCTAACCCGCACGCGTGGATGTCGCCGGACAACGCGCTGATTTACGTTGATAACATCCGCGACGCGCTGGTGAAGTACGACCCGGCCAACGCGCAGGTCTACCAACGCAACGCTGAGGCCTACAAGCAGAAGATCGTCGCGACCCTCGAACCGCTGCGCAAGCAGGTGGCGGAGATCCCGGAAGACAAACGCTGGATGGTGACCAGCGAGGGCGCCTTCTCCTATCTTGCGCGGGATCTGGGCATGAAGGAACTTTACCTGTGGCCGATCAACGCCGATCGGCAGGGCACGCCGCAGCAGGTGCGCAAGGTGATCGATCTGGTGAAGAAATATCGCCTCCCGGCGGTATTTAGCGAAAGCACGGTCTCCGATAAGCCGGCGCGTCAGGTGGCGCGGGAAACCGGCGCCCACTACGGCGGTGTGCTGTATGTTGACTCCCTGAGTGCGGAAAACGGCCCCGTGCCGACCTATATCGACCTGCTGAACGTGACCACCCGCACGCTGGTGCAGGGCATTCGCGACGGCATGAAGGAGTGACCATGCAGAAGGGGATTGTCGTCACGGACGTAACCGTGACCTACCGCAACGGCCACACGGCGCTGCGCAATGCGTCGTTCAGCGTGCCCGGCGGATCGATTGCCGCGCTGGTGGGGGTGAACGGCTCCGGCAAGTCCACGCTGTTTAAGGCGGTGATGGGCTTTGTGCGGGCGGCGAGCGGCACAATCTCTATTGAAGGGCTGCCGCCTCACCGGGCGCTGCGCCAGAACCTGGTCGCCTACGTGCCGCAGTCTGAAGAGGTCGACTGGTCGTTTCCGGTGCTGGTTGAGGACGTGGTGATGATGGGGCGCTACGGACACATGGGTTTTCTACGGCGGCCTAAAGCGCAGGATCGGCAGATCGTGACCGACGCCCTGAAGCGCGTGGACATGCTTGAGCTGCGCCATCGGCAGATTGGCGAACTGTCCGGCGGGCAAAAGAAGCGCGTCTTTCTGGCGCGGGCGATTGCCCAGCAGGGCGAAGTGATCCTGCTCGACGAGCCGTTTACCGGCGTGGACGTCAAAACCGAAGCCAGAATCATCAGCCTGCTGCGCGAGTTGCGCGACGAGGGCAAAACCATGCTGGTCTCGACCCACAATTTAGGCTCGGTCACGGAGTTTTGTGATTACACGGTGATGGTCAAAGGCACCGTGCTGGCGAGCGGTCCGACGGAAACCACCTTCACCGCCGAAAACCTTGAGCGCGCCTTCAGCGGCGTGCTGCGCCACGTGGTGCTCAGCGGCTCGGAAGATCGCATTATCACCGACGACGAGCGGCCCTTCGTGACGCACCGGCAGGAGGCAAAATGAACGCGCTTCTCGAACCCTTCGGCTATGAGTACATGCTTAACGCGATGTGGGTCTCGGCGATGGTCGGCGGGCTGTGCGCGTTTCTCTCCTGCTATCTGATGCTCAAAGGCTGGTCGCTGATCGGCGATGCGCTCTCGCACTCCATCGTGCCGGGCGTGGCGGGGGCTTACATGCTTGGGCTGCCTTTCTCGCTGGGGGCGTTTTTATCGGGCGGGCTGGCGGCGGGCAGCATGCTGTTTCTCAACCAGCGCAGCCGCCTGAAGGAGGATGCCATTATCGGGCTGATCTTCTCCTCCTTTTTCGGGCTGGGGCTGTTTATGGTCTCGCTTAACCCGACCTCGGTAAATATTCAGACCATCGTGCTCGGCAATATTCTGGCTATCGCTCCGGAGGATATCGTCCAGCTGGCGATTATCGGCGTGGTGTCGATGGTCATCCTGCTGTTCAAATGGAAAGATCTGATGGTGACCTTTTTTGATGAGAACCACGCCCGCGCCATCGGCCTGCGCCCGGAGCGCCTGAAGATCCTGTTCTTCACCCTGCTGGCGGTATCCACCGTGGCGGCGCTGCAAACCGTCGGCGCGTTTCTGGTGATCTGTCTGGTAGTCACCCCCGGCGCGACCGCGTGGCTGCTGACCGACCGCTTCCCGCGTCTGCTGATGATTGCCGTCGCCATTGGCAGCCTCACCAGCTTCCTCGGCGCGTGGGCCAGCTATTACCTGGACGGCGCCACCGGCGGCATTATTGTGGTCGCCCAGACGCTGCTGTTCCTGCTCGCGTTCGTTTTTGCGCCGAAGCACGGGCTGCTCGCCAGCCGTCGTCGCGCGAAGGAGGCACACCCATGATGGCGCTGCTCCTGGAACCCTTCCAGTTTGCGTTCATGAATAACGCCCTGCTGATTTCACTCCTGGTGGCCGTGCCCTGCGCGCTGCTGTCGGTTTTTCTGGTGCTGAAAGGCTGGGCGCTGATGGGCGACGCCATGAGCCACGCGGTGTTTCCCGGCGTGGTGCTGGCGTGGATGATGGGCCTGCACCTGGCCCTGGGCGCATTCGTTGCCGGCCTGTTTTGCGCCGTCGCCACCGGCTACCTGAAGGACAACAGCCGAATCAAGCAGGATACGGTGATGGGGATTGTCTTTTCCGGGATGTTCGCCGCCGGGCTGATCCTCTATATCGCCGTCAAACCCGAGGTGCATCTCGACCACATTCTGTTCGGTGATATGCTGGGCATTAACGGGATGGATATTCTGCAAAGCGGCCTCGTGGCGGGCCTGATTGCGCTGGTGATTGGCCTCAAGTGGCGCGACTTCCTGCTCTTCAGCTTTGACTATCAGCAGGCCCAGGCGAGCGGCCTGCGCGCCCGCTGGCTGCACTATGGCCTGCTGTGCATGGTCGCGCTGACCATCGTGGCGACGCTGAAGGCGGTGGGGATTATTCTGTCGATTTCGCTGCTGATTGCCCCCGGCGCGGTGGCGGTGCTGATCGCCCGACGCTTTCACACGGCGCTGCTGGTGGCAGTGGTGGTATCAGTACTGGTGTCGGTCAGCGGCGTGTATGCCTCGTTTTATCTCGACAGCGCACCCGCGCCGACCATAGTGGTCCTGTTCGCGGTGGTGTTTATCGTGACGTTTGTGGTGACCAGCGTGAAGGCGCGTCGGCAGGAGCGTGTGACAGCAGGGTAATCGTCTGTTCGCCTTGCTGCTGCCAGTGAAGGGGGAAGGCGGTGCCCTCGGCGTATCCTGCCAGCGCACGGGTCAACGCCAGCGTAAGCGTGTTATCGTCGAGCAGGGTGACGCGCGCGCTGTCAAACCCCATGTAAGCCTGCACCCGCGGAAAGAGAGCCTTAAACAGGCTCTCTTTGGCGCTGAAAACCAGCGTCAGGGCGAGGGCGAAAGGGTAACCCGAGCAGGAAAGCACACGCTCTTCATGGGCATCTATAATGCCATCTTTGATTTCCCATGCTTCATTTTCGGTGAGGATCGCTTCACTATCGATACCGATAAGCGCAGGGTAAGGCGCGACGACAGCCATCGCCTGCGTGCCGCTGTGGGTGATGCTGCCGGAAATTCCGTCCGGCCAGCGCGGTTCCCCGCTGGGGCCGATGGCGGGAACGGTGTGGTCAGGTAAGGCGTGCGCGGCCGCGATGCGTCCTGCCAGATGGTCAGCCTTGCGTTTACGTCCGGCGTCAGCGAGCTGGGCGTGATGGGGGAGCCAGAGGAGATCGGCGTCGGTGAAGGTGGCGGGGGCGAAGGTGATGCGGTGGAGGGTGAGGCCGGCGAGAGAAAATGTGCTGTGGGTGGTGTGCATGGTTTTTCCCTCTGAATTGTGCGGACTGATGCCCTCACCCCAACCCTCTCCCACAGGGAGAGGGGGAAGTCACTGCCTGTATCAGAATCTTGTGTTTACGCTCATGTACCAGGTGCGACCCGGTTCATTATACGTATACGCACCCGCACCGTACATATACGCGCCGGTTGTCGCGTTCCCCGTGGTCTGGGCATTACCCGCGCGCCACTGGCGCTTGTCGAAGACGTTGTCCACGCCGCCGGTCAGGCTGACGTTTTTTGTCACGTCCCAGGTGGCGCTCAGGCCAACGATGCTGTACGGGCTGACCTCGTCTTTCTCAGACCCGGTCACCGGCTGGCCTTTGTAGTTGTACTTCTTCGGCTGCTGCTTGCCGTACCAGGTGAAGGTCGACTGCAATGATACATCCTGGTGCACCTGCCAGCTCAGGGTTGAGTTGAGCGTGTATTCCGGGATGATCGACAGACGGTCGCCGGTCTCCTTGTTCTTGCTTTGCAGCATATAGGTGATGTTGTTGGTCCAGTTGATGGTGTCACTGACCGGCACGTTTAGGGAGCCTTCCAGGCCTTCCACCACCGCCTTCGGCACGTTTTCCCACTGGTAGATATCGGTGGTGACTTTACCGGTGGAGGTCTGGCCAATCGGCGCGTAGCCCGCTTCAATCTTGTTGCGGTAGTCGTTGCGGAACCAGGTCACGCCCGCCAGCCAGCCGTCGCGTTTCCACTCCAGGCCAATCTCTTTGTTGATGCTGGTTTCCGCTTTCAGATCGTCATTACCCATCATGTAGCAGCCCACGCCGTCGGAACTGGCGTAGCAGCCCTGGCCTTTACTGTACAACAGGTAGTTCGGGTTGGTCTGGTACAGGCTTGGTGCTTTGTAGGCACGCGCGATGCCCATCTTCAGGGTGAAGTCATCCCCCAGACCCTGCGACAGGTTCAGGGACGGGCTCCAGTTATTGCCCACGATGGTGTGGTGGTCGAAGCGCAGGGCAGGGGTCAGCATGGTGCTGTCGGTCAGCTCCATGTTGTTCTCAGCGAACAGGGAGAAGATCTCCGCTGACGTGTACGGGCTACGGTCTTCGCTCATGCCCGGGATGGTGCCACCCTGTTGGGTTTGCGAGAAGGAGGTTGAATCCTTCATCCGCTGCTGGTTCCACTCGGTGCCGAGCGTCAGGTTCTGGTTCACAATGAAATCAATCGGCAGGTTGATTTCGCTGTGCAGCATTACGTCGGCCAGATCGGTGTCGGTGAATTTATTGCTGTTGAACAGGCCTTCCGTACCGCCCGCCAGCCCTTCGCCCAGACGGGAGTTGCGGGTGTGCTCGTACTGCGCCCAGTTGCTGGTGGTAATGCCGTTGTCCCAGCCGCCGTTCCAGGTCACCGCGAAGTTCTGGCGATAGATCCGGTTAGTTTCTTTGCCGTAGTTTTTCTTCACCAGCCCGCTGGAGCTGTTGTCGTTGTTGGTGTTCTGGGTATCGCCCGCGTAGAGGTTGTTCTGGCGGCTGTAGCCCGCCTCAAACTCCAGTGACTGCATTGGCGCAAAGTCCCAGCGCACCACGCCGTTGATGTCTTTATTCTCTACCCCTTCACGGCCCGCGGGCAGCGTGTCGGCGTAGGCACCGGTACGGTCAGACTGGTGACCCTGGTTGATGTCCCACGCGTCGGCCTGGGTTTTATCCAGGTTACCGAACATGCGGAAGCTGAAGTCGCCGCCCAGCGGGCCGCTCAGGCTGAAGTTGGTGCGTTTGGTGGAACCTTCATCCTTGTGCTCAGGCGCATTCAGGTAGGTGTTCCAGGAACCGTGCCACTGGTCGTCGAATTTTTTGGTGATGATGTTCACCACGCCGCCTGCCGCGCCGTTACCGTAGCGCGCGGCGGCCGGACCGCGAATCACTTCGATGCGCTCGATCATCTCCGGCGGCACCCAGCCGGTATCGCCGCGGGTGTCACGTTCGCCGCGCCAGCCCAGACGGATAGAGTTACGGCTGGTCACCGGCTTGCCGTCGATCAGGATAAGGGTGTTTTCTGGCCCCATGCCGCGGATATCAATCTGACGGTTATTCCCGCGCTGGCCGCTGGTGGAGTTACCGGTCAGGTTAACGCCCGGCATGGTGCGGATGATTTCCGCCACGTCCCGCGCGGGCGGGTTTTTGCGGATCTCATCGGCGGTGATGGTCGACACGCCTGGCGCCTGCAAATTCTGCTCGGCGGCGGTGATCACCATGGTGTCTTCGTGCTGCGCAGAGGCGGCGTTGTCGTCTGCCATGGCAGGCAGCGCGACGCCATAAATCCCTAAATTGACCAGCAAGGCCAGAGAGTGAATCTTCTTATTCATTGTACGTCCCGCTTTTATGGTTATTTATGAACGCGCTTCCCACAGCGCGGGCAATACGCTATTGCAAATGCAAATAGTTATCAATAATATTATCAATAAAATTTGCTCTGAAACAAAAAATATTGCTAAACATGGGGTTATAAGGGTGACGGCGTTAACAACCGGAAGTGAAGCGTGGTGGCAGTCGAAAAACGGGCCGGAATGGCAACGTCATGAGGAAAACTTTCGCGTCACATTCTGGTGGCGGGACCCGGCAGGAACCCAGCAGACCTCGACGGTTAAACGCGTCTGGCTCTACGTTACCGGCGTGACCGACCACCATCAGAATGCCCGCCCGCAATCGCTTGAACGCATTCCCGATACCGACGTCTGGCAGTGGCAGGGGGAGTTCAGCCCCGAATGGCGCGGCAGCTACTGTTTTATCCCCTCCGATAACGAAAACGATTTTGCCGATGCAGTATTTGAAGGCGAGCAGCCGGACCGCATGGCGCTGCGCGAAGGCTGGCGCAAGCTGCTGCCGCATGCGGTTTCAGACCCGCTGAATGCGCAGAGCTGGCGCGGCGGGCGCGGGCACGCCGTCTCGGCGCTGGAGATGCCGGAGGCGCCCGTACAGCCGGGCTGGAACCATCCCGATATGCCCTTCAACGCGCCCATTTGCATTGAGTGGGAAAGCGCACGCCTGAAAAATCGCCGTCGCGTCTGGATTTTCACCACCGGCGGGGACGACCGGGAACGCCCGCTGGCGGTGCTGCTTGACGGGCAGTTCTGGGCCGAAAGCATGCCGGTCTGGCCTGCGCTGGCGTCGCTCACCGCCGAGCGCAACCTGCCGCCTGCGGTCTACGTCTTAATCGATGTTATTAATATGGAGCACCGTAACCGCGAGCTGCCGTGCAATCCCGACTTCTGGCTGGCGGTGCAGGAAGAACTTCTCCCCCTTGTCCAACAACGCGCGCCGTTTAGCGACCGCGCCGACCGTACGGTGGTCGCAGGGCAAAGCTTTGGCGGTCTTTCCTCCCTTTATGCCGCACTGCACTGGCCGCAGCGTTTTGGCTGCGTGCTCAGCCAGTCCGGATCCTACTGGTGGCCGCACCGCGGCGGGCAGCAGGACGGGCTGTTAATCGAACAACTTAAAACCGGCGAAATATCCCCTCGCGGGCTACGCATCCTTCTTGAAGCCGGGCGCAACGAGCCGCTTATCTTGCGCGCAAACCAGGCGATCCTCGCCGAACTACACACTCAGCAACCGGTTATCTGGCGTCAGGTTGACGGCGGACACGATGCGCTTTGCTGGCGCGGTGGGCTGACGCAGGGGCTGATTACCCTCTGGCAGCCGCTCATTCACTAACGGAGTCTGTATGGAATTCAGCAATCCTTTCGATAATCCGCAGGGACAGTTCGCCATTTTGCAAAATGACCAGGGGCAGTACAGCCTGTGGCCGCAGCAGTGCGAGTTGCCCGCGGGCTGGCGCGTGGTCTGCGAGCCGCACTCTCAGGAGGCGTGCCAGCAGTGGCTGGCGCAACGCTGGCAGACGCTTGAGCCGTCCTCTTTTGCGGGGGAGCGCGCATGAACCGTCTCCCTCTCGTCGCCGCCCAGCCGGGTATCTGGATGGCAGAGCAGCTTTCCTCGCTACCAAACGCCTGGAGCGTGGCGCACTACACCGAGCTGAAAGGGAATATCGACGCGCCGCTGTTGGCTAACGCCATCGCCGAGGGCATGATGCAGGCCGATACCCTGCGCACGCGTTTCGCTGAAGATAACGGCGAGGTGTGGCAGTGGGTGGATGACACCTTCATTCTGCCGGAACCGTCCATTGTTCGCGTTGATTCCCACGCCGCCGCCGTGGCGCTGATGAACGCCGATCTTAACCAGAACCTGCGCGTCGACAGCGGGCAGCCGCTGGCCTTTCATCAGCTGATTCAGGTCGGTGAAAACCACTGGTACTGGTATCAGCGCTATCACCATCTGGTGGTGGATGGCTTCAGCTTCCCGGCCATAACCCGCCAGATCGCCGCGATTTATGCCGCGTGGAAAAAGGGCGAACCCACGCCGGAATCCCCGTTTACGCCATTTGCAGAGGTGGTGGACGAGTATCAGCGCTACCGCGACAGCGAGGCGTACCGGCGCGACGGCGCCTTCTGGGCCGAGCAGCGCAAACAGCTGCCTTCTCCGGTCTCGCTCTCCCCCGCGCCGCTGCCGGGCCGCGCCGCCACGACTGACATTCTTCGCCTGAAGGTTGCCGCCGACGGCCGCGCCTTTAGCCAGCTTGCGCAGGCGGCAGGGCAGGCACAGCGCACCGACCTGGCGCTTGCGCTGGTGGCGCTGTGGCTGGGGCGCCTCACCGGACGGCTGGACTACGCCGCCGGGTTTATCTTTATGCGCCGGATGGGATCCGCGGCGCTCACCGCGACCGGGCCGGTGCTTAACGTTCTGCCGCTGGCGGTCAATATCGATCCCCAGGAGAGCCTGCCCTCGCTGGCGCTGCGCCTCGCGAACCAGCTGAAAAAAATGCGCCGCCATCAGCGCTACGACGCCGAGCAGATCGTGCGCGACAGCGGGCGGGCCGCAGGGGACGAACCCTTGTTTGGGCCGGTGCTGAACGTGAAGGTATTTGATTATCAGCTGGATATCGACGGCGTGGAGGCCATCACCCACACGCTGGCGACCGGCCCGGTGAACGATCTCGAGCTGGCGCTGTTCCCGGACGAGCAGGGCGGATTAAGCATTGAGATCCTCGCCAACAGGCAGCGTTACGACGACGCGACGCTGAAGCGCCACGTTTCGCGCCTGAACGCGATGCTGGCGCAGTTTGCCGCGAACCCGGACCTGCGCTGTGGCGACGTGGAAACCGTATCCGAGCAGGAATACGCCCGGCTGGCGCGCATCAACGATACCGGCCTGGCGCTGCCCTCCACCACGCTGGCGGATCTGGTGGCGGAGCAGGCGAGCAAAACGCCGGACGCTCCCGCGCTGGCGGATGCCCATATTGAGCTGAACTACCGCCAGATGCGCGAGCAGGTGGTCGCGCTGGCAAACCTGCTGCGCGCGCGCGGCGTGAAGCCGGGCGACAGCGTGGCGGTGGCGCTTCCGCGCTCGGTGTTCCTGACCCTGGCGCTGCACGGGATTGTTGAAGCCGGCGCCGCCTGGCTGCCGCTGGATACCGGCTACCCGGACGATCGTCTGCGGATGATGCTGGAGGACGCGAAACCGTCGCTCCTCATTACCACCGACGCGCAGCTTCCGCGCTTTAACGATCTGCCGATACCTTCGCTTAGTTACAACATGCTATTGCCAACCACAGGCGCTGAACCTCTGCGTCTGGCGAAGCCGGAGCAGACCGCGTACATCATCTTTACCTCAGGTTCAACGGGACGCCCGAAAGGGGTGATGGTGGGGCATACCGCCATCGTTAACCGCCTGAAGTGGATGCAGGATCATTATCCACTGGCGGCGCATGACGTCGTGGCGCAGAAAACGCCGTGCAGCTTTGACGTGTCGGTGTGGGAGTTCTGGTGGCCGTTTATCGCCGGGGCAAAGCTGGTGATGGCCGAGCCGGACGCGCACCGCGATCCGCAGGCGATGCAGAGCTTCTTCGCAGAATATGGCGTAACCACCACCCACTTCGTGCCCTCGATGTTGGCGGCATTTGTTGCCTCGCTGACGCCGGAAAACGTCGACTGTTGCAGGACGCTGAAGCAGGTGTTCTGTAGCGGCGAGGCGCTGCCAACGGCGCTGTGCCGCGAGTGGGAGCAGCTCACTCATGTACCGCTGCACAACCTCTACGGCCCAACCGAAGCGGCGGTGGACGTGAGCTGGTATCCGGCGTACGGCCCGGAGCTGGCGGCGGTGGAGGGCAACAGCGTGCCGATCGGCTTCCCGGTGTGGAATACGGGGCTGCGCATTCTGGATGCGATGATGCGCCCGGTGCCGTTCGGCGTGGCGGGCGATCTGTATCTCACCGGCATTCAGCTGGCACAGGGGTATCTGGGACGTCCCGACCTCACCGCCAGCCGCTTTATTGCCGATCCGTTTGCCCCAGGCGAGCGGATGTATCGCACCGGAGACGTTGCCCGCTGGCTGGACAACGGCGCGGTGGAATATCTGGGCCGCAGCGATGACCAGCTGAAAATCCGCGGTCAGCGCATTGAGCTGGGCGAAATCGACCGGGCGATGCTGTCATTGCCTGACGTGGCTCAGGCCGTGGCGCATGCGTGCGTGTTTAATCAGGCTGCGGCAACGGGCGGCGATGCCCGCCAGCTGGTGGGGTACGTGGTTTCCGAATCCGGTTTACCGCTGGATCGCGACGCGCTGCTGGACTCGCTCAGGGCACAGCTGCCGCCGCATATGGTGCCGGTGGTGCTGCTGCAAATCAGCGCGCTGCCGCTGAGCGCCAACGGCAAGCTGGATCGCAAGGCGCTGCCGCTGCCGGAGCTGACCAGCAAAACCTGCGGTCGCGCACCCGAGACGCAAACCGAAGCCGCCGTGGCGCAGGCGTTTTCTGCGCTGCTGGGCTGCGAAGTGAACGATATCGACGCCGACTTCTTTGCCCTCGGCGGTCATTCGCTGCTGGCGATGCGCCTCGCGGCTCAGCTCGGCCGTGCGTTCAGCCGCAAGGTCACGCCGGGGCAGATTATGGTCGCCTCGACGGTCGGCAAGCTCAGCGCGCTGCTGGACTCGCAAATGAGCGACGAACAGGCGCAGCGTCTGGGGTATGAAACCCTGCTGCCGCTGCGTGAAAGCAACGGCCCGACGCTGTTCTGCTTCCATCCGGCGTCCGGCTTTGCCTGGCAGTTCAGCGTCCTGGCGCGCTACCTCAGCCCGCGCTGGTCGATTACCGGCATTCAGTCGCCGCGGCCAAACGGCCCGATGCAGCAGTGCGCTGATCTCGATGGGGTGATCGAACATCACCTGAAAACGTTGCGTAAGCAGCAGCCGCACGGACCGTATTACCTGTTCGGCTATTCGCTCGGCGGTACGCTGGCGCAGGGCATTGCGGCGCGTCTGCGCGAGCAGGGTGAAGAGGTTTCGTTCCTTGGCCTGCTGGATACCTGGCCGCCGGAAAGCCAGAACTGGGCGGAGAAAGAGGCAAACGGCCTTGACCCGGAAGTGCTGGCGGAGATCGAGCGCGAGCGTCAGGCGTTTATCGCCGCCCAGCAGGGACAGGGCTCCAGCGAATTGTTTAACACCATTGAAGGCAACTACGCGGACGCGGTGCGGTTGCTCACCACCGCGCACAGTTCACGCTTTGACGGTAAAGCGACGCTGTTTGTTGCCGAACGTACCCGAACGATGGATCCGCATACGGCCTGGGCGCCGTGGGTGGGCGAGCTGGAGGTCTGCAGCCAGGACTGCGCCCACGTGGATATCATTTCACCGCAGGCGTTTGAAAAGATTGGGCCGGTACTGAAGGAAATTTTAGGATAGTGCAAATGCGCCGGTGGCGCTGTGCTTACCGGGCCTGAATGTAGGCCGGGTAAGGCGTAGCCGCCACCCGGCAATTACCGCCGACCTAACGGCACCACCAGCGGCGTACCCGCCACCGGATCGTCAATAATCATGCAGCGCATGCCGTAGATCCGCGCGATCAGCTCTGGCGTCACAATCTCCTTCGGCGCGCCCTGCGCCACAATCTCGCCGTCGCGCAAGGCAATCAGATGCGTGGCGTAGCGGCAGGCCTGATTTAAGTCGTGCAGCACCGCCGCCAGGGTATACCCCCGCGTGCGGTTCAGCTCGCTCAGCAGCTCCAGCAGGTCAATCTGATGGCTGATGTCCAGCCAGGTCGTCGGCTCGTCCAGCAGCATAATGGCGGTCTCCTGCGCCAGCACCATCGCGATCCACGCCCGCTGTCGCTGTCCGCCGGAGAGGGTATCCACGCTTTGCTGAGCCAGATCGGTGATGCCCGTTGCCTCCATCGCGCGCTTCACGGCCTCGTCGTCCTCTTTGCGCCAGCGGGTAAACAGCGGCTGGTGTGGGTAGCGCCCGCGCGAGACCAGCTCCTGCACGGTAATATCTCCCGGCGTGGTGGCGTTTTGCGCCAGCAGCCCGATGCGCCTGGCCACCTCTTTGCTGGCGAAGCGCTGGATCTGCTCTCCGTCGAGGAATACGCTGCCCTCTGTCGGCGACATCAGGCGGCTCAGGGTGCGCAGCAGGGTCGATTTGCCGCAGCCGTTCGGACCGATAATCGCGGTGAAGTGGCCGTCCGGAATGGCGACGGTTAAATCACGGGCAATGATTTTTTTGCCATAGCAGAGGGTCAAGTTTTCGCCGCGCAAGCGGGTTGTTGAATCTGTCATTTCTTGCGTGACTCCTGAACGAGCAAGACGATGAGGTAAATCCCGCCGAGGCTGACGGTCACCACGCCCACCGGAAGTTGATAAGGCATAAACAGCCGCTGGGCGCAGAGATCGGCGGCCAGCAGCAGCATCGCACCGCACAGGGCAGCCTGGGTCAAGCCCCAGCGCGCGGTGCCGCTAAGACGCCGCGCGATATGCGGCGCGACAAGGGCAATAAACGAGATCGGCCCGGCAATCGCGGTGGATGCAGCGGTCAGCAATACCGCCACCAGCATCAGCATCAGGCGCGAGCGCTCAACGCTCACGCCCAGCGCGCAGGCGCTGTCGTCGCCCATCTCCAGCAGGCGCATCCGGCGTACCAGCAGCAGGGCGCCGATAAACATCAGCAAAATCAGCGGCGCGGCGGGCCAGGTTTTGCCCCACGTCAGGCCGTTAAGTGAGCCGGCGTACCACAGCCCGGCGGAGAGCGCGGTTTCCAGAGACGCCTGCAACAAAAGCCAGGTGTTAAACGCCATCAGCATCGCGCGGATGCCGATCCCGATAATGATCAGCCGGAAGGTGTCGATGCCGTTGCGCCAGGCCAGGGCCCAGATAAGCAGCGAGGTCAGAATGCCGCCCGCCATCGCCGTAAAGGTAATGGCCGTCAGATGCTGCCCGAACAGCACCATCGCCACCAGCACGCCGCTCCACGCGCCGGTATTCAGGCCCATCACGTCCGGGCTGCCGAGGGGGTTACGCATCAGCGACTGGAAAATCGCGCCGCTGACGCCGAGCGCCGCGCCCACCAGGATCGCCATCGCCACGCGCGGCAGTCGCCATTCGGTGACCACCATGGTGATGTTACGCGGCGCACTGCCGGTGAGGGCGTGAAAGACCTGCGCGAAATCAAGCGTTACGGCACCGCTTTGCAGGCTCCAGACCGCCAGCAGAGTAATGGCGATAGCCAGCAGGAAGACGCTGGTGAGTAAACGACGGGAAGGAGCCATCATGCGCCACCTCCGCGTCTGCGACGTACCAGGAAGATCAGCACCGGCGCGCCGATAAACGCGCTCACCACCGAGACGCGCAGCTCGCCGGGCACCAGCAGGCGGCCCAGCACGTCGGCAAACAGCAGCAGGGCAGGGGTGGCCAGCAGCGTGACCGGCAGCGACCAGCGGTGGTCCGACCCCACCAGCCAGCGCGCCATGTGCGGCATCATCAGGCCGATAAAGGCAATCGGACCTACCACGGCGGTTGCGCTGCCGCTCAGCACGGTGATAGCGAGCAGGCCAGTCAGCTGCGTGCGCGCCACGCGGTTGCCGAGGGCGGTTGCGGTGTCGCTGCCGAGGCTCAGGCTGTTCAGCGACCGACTTAAACACAGCGCCACGACGGCGGCGATAATGACCGGGATTGCCACCACGTTTAAGGTTTCAAGGGTGCGGATATCCAGCGAACCGGCCTGCCAGAAGCGCAGCTGGTCATACACGTCCGGGTTGAGCAGGGCGATACCGCTGGACAAGCCTTCCAGCACCGCCGCGAGCGCTACGCCCGCAAGCGTCAGGCGAACCGGGCTCAGCTGCCCGCCGCCCTGGCTGCCGGTAAACGCGACCACCAGCGAGGCGGCCAGCGCGCCGCAGAAGGCCATCGCCAGCTGTTCAGAGGGTGACGTCAACCCGAACAGCGCTGCGCCGAGCACGATGGCAAAGCTGGCCCCGGAGTTGACGCCAAGAATGCCGGGGTCCGCCAGCGGGTTACGGGTAAGGGTTTGCATCAGGGCACCCGCAAGGCCGAGCGCGCCACCGGCCAGCAGTCCGGCAAGAGTGCGGGGCAGGCGGGCGTCGAGCACGATGGTGCAGTCGGCGCTCTGACAGGTGCCGGAGAGCGCATCAACGATAACGTAGGCGGGTAGCGGCTTCGCGCCGACCAGCAGGCTGAGTGCAATCGCAAGGATTAGCAGTAGCAATAATACGGGCACGGCAATGGCGCGCACCGCAGAAGAGGAAAACGACATAGCAACATCCATGATTTGATAATGATAGTGATTATCGTTATCTATCTTATTTGGCTATGTTAGCATGTGCGCCCATGGAATGGGTAGAAATAGACTCAAGGCTTTGTCATGAATCAAAAATCCTGGCTGCTTAACCTCAGCCTGTTGAAAACGCACCCGGCGTATCGCGCCGTTTTTATCGCTCGCTTTATCTCCATTTTGTCCCTCGGCCTGCTCGGCGTCGCCGTGCCGGTACAGATCCAGACCATGACGCACTCCAGTTGGCTGGTGGGGCTATCCGTCACCTTAACCGGCGGGGCGATGTTTATCGGGCTGATGGTCGGCGGCGTGCTGGCGGATCGCTACGAGCGTAAGAAGCTGATCCTGCTCGCGCGCGGCACCTGCGGGGTGGGCTTTATCGGGCTGTGTCTGAACGCCATGCTGCCGGAGCCGTCGCTGATGGCGATTTATGCCCTTGGCCTGTGGGACGGTTTTTTCGCCTCGCTAGGCGTGACGGCGCTGCTGGCGGCGACGCCCGCGCTGGTGGGGCGCGAGAACCTGATGCAGGCGGGGGCGATCACCATGCTCACGGTACGCCTCGGCTCGGTGATTTCGCCGATGGTCGGCGGCCTGCTGCTGGCCACCGGCAACGTGGCGTGGAACTACGGCCTTGCCGCGGCGGGCACCTTTATCACCACGCTGACGTTACTGCGTCTGCCGCTCCTGCCACCGCCACCGCAGCCGCGCGAGCACCCGCTTAAATCGCTGATGGCCGCGATTCGTTTTCTGTTCAGTAACCCGCTGATTGGCGGCATTGCGCTGCTCGGCGGCCTGCTGACGATGGCGAGCGCCGTGCGCGTGCTTTACCCGGCGCTGGCGGGCGAGTGGCAGATGAGCGCCTCAGAGATTGGCGTGCTGTACGCCGCCATTCCGCTCGGTGCGGCCTGCGGGGCGCTGACCAGCGGTAACCTGGCCCAAAGCGCGCGTCCGGGCTTGATTATGCTGGTGGCGACGCTGGCCTCGTTTATCGCCATCGGCTTCTTCAGCCTGATGCCGGTCTGGGCGCTGGGGGTGATGTGTCTGGTGATTTTCGGCTGGCTGAGTGCGGTCAGCTCACTTTTACAGTACACCCTGATCCAGACCCAGACGCCGGAAGGGATGCTGGGGCGTATCAACGGCCTGTGGACCGCGCAGAACGTGACGGGCGATGCGATTGGCGCGGCGATCCTCGGCGGGCTGGGGGCGATAATGACCCCGGTGGCGTCGGCGAGCAGCAGCGGGTTTGTGTTAGCGATGGTTGGCGCGATCTTACTGGTGGCGCTGGTGGAATTGCGGCGGTTCAGGCAGGAGGTCGTGTTGAACGACGGTGCGGCCTGATGCCCTCACCCCGGCCCTCTCCCACGGGGAGAGGGAGGGAAAATGCCTACTTAAACAACGCATTCAATCTGTCTAACACCAGCATCGCGCTGTAATAATCCAGGCGGAACGTCTCCGTTCCCAGCGCCCAGACGCGTTTGTTTTTCACCGACGGTAAATGCGCCAGCAGCGGGTTGGCGTAAATCGCATTCACGTCTTTCTCGTCGCCGGCAAACACGAACAGCCCTTCGCCGTTCAGTCCCGTCGCCAGGTTTTCACCGCCCAGCTGGATAATGTCGTGGCGCTTGCCCTGGCTTGTTGAGGTGTGCAGCCCATCGGGTAACGCCGCCAGCGTAAAGCCCAACTGGTGTAACAGCTTGCCCTGCGCCGATTCTGTCGTCCACAGGTTCGCCGTGTGCGCGGCGGCGGTGTAGACGATGGCATTCACCGGCTGCGGCGGCAGTTTCATCTGCTGTTTCACCTGCGCGAGCTGTTTATCGAACGCGGCGATGCGTTCAGCGGCCTGTTTCTCGTGCCCGGTCATCGTGCCCAGCTGGGTCAGCAGTTCCTGCCAGCTTTTGTCGTCGTAATTGATGATAAGCGTCGGGGCGATGGCGGAGAGCTGATCGTAGAGCGCCAGCGCGGAATCCCCGCCGGTGGCGCTGATTAGAATCAGGTCCGGCATCTGGGCGGCCACCGCTTCGGCGCTCGGCTCGCCGATGTACAGCCGTGCAACCTTACGCTGTTTTGCAATATCCCCCCACTGGCGCAGGAAACCCTGCGCGTCCGCCACGCGGTTGTTCGGCGTGGTTGCGCCGCTGGCAATGACCGGCGCGTCAATCGCCAGCAGGGAGCCGGTTAAGGTCACGCTGGTAGAAACAATGCGCGTCGGTTTGCTCTCAAGCGTATGCACGCCGCGGCTGTCGTTGACCTGGCGCGGCCAGTCGGCGGCGGCGGCTGAGGTTAGTCCTAAAACAAAAAGTCCTGTCAGAAGAAGGGCATTGCGGCAAACGGCAGCGATTTTCACAGAGCGGCATCCTGTTTTTATTGAAGATAATGCTTCTCATTTTCATGGTTACCGGGAAGGGATGCAAGCGTTTGTCGCAGAAGTTAATGGCCCGACGGTTGACAGCGGCGCGCTGTGGGATTAGGTTAGCCGACGAAAATATAAATGATAATCATTATTGCTTCTTTTATCATTTTGAGGAGGATGATATGGACACGTCCCTGGCTGAGGAAGTTCAGCACACCGCGACCACGCTGCAATCAGACAGCTTTTTCTTTATGTCGCCTTACCGCAGTTTTACCACCTCGGGCTGTTTTGCGCGATTCTCTGAACCTGCCGTCGGCGGCGACGATCCGGCGGGGCAGTTCCAGCAGAAATTAGCCCAGGCTTTCCGGGATGCGAAAGCCAGCGGCATCGCCCATCCCGTCATGGTAGGGGCCATCCCGTTCGATACCCGCAAGCCGTCTTCGCTGTTTATTCCGCAACGCTGGGAGACGTTTTCCCGCCCCGCGCGTCAGCAGTCCGCACGCTATTTCTCCGGCGCGCAGGCGCTGAAGGTGGAACAGCGCACCGAGATCCCCGCTCAGCCCGTTTTTGAAGAGATGGTCGCGCGCGCCGCTTCGCTCACCGCCACGCCGCAGGTGAATAAGGTAGTGCTGTCGCGCCTGATTGATATCGCCACCGACAAAAAAATGGACAGCGGCGCGCTGATGGAGCGTCTGATCGCCCAGAACCCGGCGAGTTTTAACTTCCACGTGCCGCTGGAAGACGGCGGCGTGCTGCTCGGCGCCAGCCCGGAACTGCTGCTGCGCAAAGAGGGCAGGCACTTTAGCTCGCTGCCGCTGGCAGGCTCCGCGCGCCGCCAGCCGGACGACGTGCTGGATCGCGAGGCGGGCAATAAGCTGCTGGCCTCCGAAAAGGACCGCCACGAACACGACCTGGTGACCCAGGCGATGAAGGCCATTCTGGCGCCGCGCAGCCATCACCTGAGCATGCCGTCTTCCCCGCAGCTCATCACCACGCCGACGCTGTGGCATCTGGCGACGCCGGTTGAAGGTGACGCGCGCGAGAACGAAAACGCCCTGACGCTGGCCTGCCTGCTGCACCCGACCCCGGCCCTGAGCGGCTTCCCGCATCAGGCGGCTAAAGAACTGATTGCCGAGCTGGAGCCGTTCGACCGTGAGCTGTTCGGCGGCATCGTCGGCTGGTGCGACAGCGAAGGCAACGGCGAGTGGGTGGTGACCATCCGCTGCGCGCGTCTTCACGAAAATACCGTTCGCCTGTTTGCCGGCGCGGGCATTGTGCCTGCCTCCTCCCCGGTGGGCGAGTGGCGCGAGACGGGCGTGAAGCTCTCCACCATGCTTAACGTGTTTGGTTTGCACTAAGGAATACCCATGACCATCCCTTTTACCCGCTGGCCTGAGGATTTTGCCCGCCGCTACCGTGAAAAAGGCTACTGGCAGGATCTGCCGCTGACCCACATCCTGACGGACCATGCGCAAAGCGATGCGGTGGCGATTATCGACGGCGAACGGCACATCACCTACCGCGCGTTTCATCTGGCGGTGAATAACCTCGCGTCTGCCCTTCAGGCGCAGGGGCTGCACCGCGGCGAGACCGCGCTGGTGCAGCTCGGCAACGTGGCCGAGTTTTACATCACCTTTTTCGCGCTGCTGCAGATCGGCGTCGCGCCGGTTAACGCGCTCTTTAGCCATCAGCGCAGCGAGCTAAACGCCTACGCCGCCCAGATCAAACCCGCCGTACTGATCGCCGATCGCGAACATGCCCTGTTCGCGGGGGATGATTTTCTCAATACCTTTGTGAATGAACACCGCTCGGTTCGCGCCGTGCTGCTGCGCGGCGATAAGGGTGAACATGCGCTGGAAGCGGCGATTGCGCGCCCGGCGGATAACTTCATCCCCAACCCGACGCCCGCAGACGAGGTGGCGTTCTTCCAGCTCTCCGGCGGCAGCACAGGCACGCCGAAGCTGATCCCGCGTACGCACAACGACTACGACTACAGCATCCGCCGCAGCAATGAAATCTGCGGCATCACTGCGCAGACTCGCTATCTGAACGCGCTTCCCGCAGCGCATAACTACGCCATGAGCTCGCCGGGATCGTTAGGCGTGTTCACGGCGGGCGGCTGCGTGGTGCTGGCGAACGATCCGAGCGCCACGCTCTGCTTCCCGCTGATTGAGCAGCATCAGATCAACGTGACGTCGCTGGTCCCTCCGGCGGTGAGCCTCTGGCTGCAGGCGATTGCCGACGGCGCGGGGAACGCGCAGCTGAAATCCCTCAAGCTGCTCCAGGTGGGCGGCGCACGCCTCTCCGCCACGCTCGCGGCGCGTATCCCGGCGGAAATCGGCTGCCAGCTGCAACAGGTGTTTGGCATGGCGGAAGGGCTGGTGAACTACACCGCCCTCGACGATGCGCCGGAACGCATCATCAACACCCAGGGCCGTCCGATGTGCCCTGATGACGAAGTGTGGGTGGCGGACGAGGACGGCAATCCGCTCCCGCGCGGGGAAGTCGGACGTTTGATGACGCGCGGCCCGTACACCTTCCGCGGCTATTTCAACAGCCCGGAGCACAACGCCAGCGCCTTTGATGCCAACGGTTTCTACTGCTCCGGCGATCTGATCGCCATCGATGAGCAGGGCTACATCACCGTGCAGGGGCGCGAGAAAGATCAGATCAACCGCGGTGGCGAAAAAATTGCCGCCGAAGAGATCGAAAACCTGCTGCTGCGCCACGAGGCGGTGATCCACGCCGCGCTGGTGAGCATGGAGGACAGCCTGCTGGGCGAAAAAAGCTGTGCGTATCTGGTGGTGAAACAGCCCCTGCGTGCGGTTGAGGTGCGTCGCTTCCTGCGCGAGCAGGGCATTGCCGAATTTAAGCTGCCGGACCGCGTGGAGAGCGTGGATGCGCTTCCGCTCACGCCGGTCGGCAAAGTTGATAAGAAACAGTTGCGCCTGTGGCTTGCTGAACGCGCCCGGGGCTGAGGAACAGAGTATGGCCATTCCAAAATTAACCGCTTACGCGCTGCCAACCGCTGCAGAGCTGCCGACCAACAAGGTGAACTGGGCGTTTGAGCCGGAGCGCGCCGCGCTGCTGATCCACGATATGCAGGAGTATTTCCTGAACTTCTGGGGCGAAAATAGCGACATGATGCAGCAGGTGGTGGCGAACATCGCTAAACTGCGCGCGTACTGCAAAGAACACAATATCCCGGTGTACTACACCGCGCAGCCGAAAGAGCAGAGCGATGAAGACCGTGCCCTGCTGAACGACATGTGGGGGCCGGGCCTGACCCGCTCGCCGGAGCAGCAGCGTATCGTGGCTGAACTGACGCCGGACGAAGCGGACACCGTGCTGGTGAAGTGGCGCTACAGCGCGTTTCACCGCTCGCCGCTGGAGCAGATGCTGAAAGAGACCGGCCGCAACCAGCTGCTGATTACCGGCGTTTATGCCCACATCGGCTGCATGACCACCGCTACCGACGCCTTTATGCGCGACATCAAGCCGTTCTTTATCGCCGACGCGCTGGCGGACTTCACCCGCGACGAGCACCTGATGTCGCTGAAATACGTGGCAGGACGTTCTGGCCGCGTGGTGATGACCGACGAGCTGCTGCCGTCTGTTCCGGCAACGAAAGCCGCGCTGCGCGAGCTGATCCTGCCGCTGCTGGACGAGTCCGACGAGCCGATGGATGACGAAAACCTGATCGACTACGGTCTGGACTCGGTGCGCATGATGGCGCTGGCCGCCCGCTGGCGGAAGGTGCACGGCGACATCGACTTCGTGATGCTGGCGAAAAATCCGACCCTCGATGCCTGGTGGGCGCTGCTCTCCCGTGAGGTGAAGTGATGGCGGAGCTCGATTTTACCGGTAAAACGGTTTGGGTAACGGGCGCGGGTAAAGGTATCGGCTATGCGACCGCGCTGGCCTTTGTGGAGGCGGGCGCGCGGGTGACCGGGTTCGATCTGGCCTTTCCGCAGGACGATTATCCGTTTGCTACCGAAACGCTGGACGTGGCGGACGCGTCGCAGGTGGGCAACGTCTGCGGGCGTTTACTCGGCACCCTTGAGCGCCTCGACGTGCTGGTTAACGCGGCGGGCATTCTGCGCATGGGGGCGACGGACGAGCTCTCGCTGGAGGATTGGCAGCAGACCTTTGCGGTTAACGTCGGCGGTGCGTTTAACCTGTTTCAGCAGACGATGGGCCAGTTCCGCCGTCAGCAGGGCGGGGCGATAGTGACCGTAGCCTCCGACGCGGCGCACACCCCGCGCATCGGGATGAGCGCCTACGGCGCGTCGAAGGCGGCGCTGAAAAGCCTGGCGCTGACCGTCGGGCTCGAGCTGGCGGGCAGCGGCGTGCGCTGTAACCTGGTGTCGCCCGGCTCAACGGATACCGACATGCAGCGCACCCTGTGGAAAAGCGACGATGCGGAGCAGCAGCGCATTCGCGGCTTTGGCGAGCAGTTCAAGCTCGGCATTCCGCTCGGCAAAATCGCCCGCCCGCGGGAAATTGCCGCCACCGTGCTGTTCCTTGCGTCCGATGCCGCCAGCCATATTACCCTGCAGGATATCGTGGTGGACGGCGGCTCCACGCTGGGGGCGTAATGATCTGGAAACGTCATTTATCGCTTGAAGAACTGAACGCCACCAGCGTGAACACCCTGGTGGCGCACCTGGGCATCGTCTATACCCGCCTCGGGGACGACACGCTGGAAGCGGAGATGCCGGTGGATGCCCGTACCCATCAGCCGTTTGGCCTGCTGCACGGCGGGGCGTCGGCGGCGCTGGCGGAAACGCTGGGCTCAATGGCCGGTTTTCTGATGACCCGCGACGGGCAGAGCGTGGTCGGCACTGAGCTTAACGCCACGCACCACCGCGCGGTCTCTCACGGTAAGGTGCGCGGCGTGTGTCAGCCGCTACATCTGGGGCGTTCGAGCCAGAGCTGGGAGATCGTGGTATTCGACGAGCAGGGGCGGCGGTGCTGTACCTGTCGGTTGAGCACGATGGTGCTGGGGTAGGCCATTCAGCTGAAAGTGATCGGCTTAACACTGTGGTGTAAATCTCTGGTTTGACCACGCATTATTGCGTTTCAAAGTTGTTAAATTTTATCCGTTGTTCTAGAAACAAAATGTAACATCTCACTGTTTCACAACAACGGACAACAACTATGAACAACTCAGGGAAATACCTTACGTGGGCGGTGCTCTCCGTTGTGGGAGCCTTTGCCCTGGGCTATATCGCCCTCAACCGGGGGGAGCAGATCAATGCGCTCTGGATCGTCGTCGCCTCCGTCTGCATTTATCTCATTGCGTACCGTTTTTATGGCCGCTATATCGCAAAGACGGTACTGGGCGTAGACGGCACACGCATGACGCCTGCCGTGCGCCACAACGACGGGCTGGACTACGTGCCGACCGATAAAAAAGTGCTGTTCGGTCACCATTTCGCGGCGATTGCCGGTGCAGGCCCGCTGGTGGGGCCGGTGCTGGCGGCGCAGATGGGCTACCTGCCGGGGATGATCTGGATCCTCGCGGGGGTGGTGCTGGCGGGCGCGGTGCAGGACTTTATGGTGCTGTTCGTCTCCACCCGTCGCGACGGCCGTTCTCTGGGTGAGCTGGTGAAAGAGGAGATGGGGGCAACCGCCGGGGTGATTGCGCTGGTGGCGACCTTTATGATCATGGTGATCATCCTCGCGGTGCTGGCGATGATCGTGGTGAAAGCGCTGACCCACAGCCCGTGGGGAACCTACACGGTCGCCTTTACCATTCCGCTGGCGTTGTTTATGGGGATTTACATTCGCTACCTGCGCCCGGGGCGCATCGGTGAAGTCTCTGTCATTGGCCTGGTGTTCCTGGTATTTGCGATTATCTCCGGCGGCTGGGTGGCGGAAAGCCCGACCTGGGCACCATTCTTCGACTTTACCGGCGTGCAGCTGACCTGGATGCTGGTGGGCTACGGCTTTGTGGCGGCAGTGCTGCCGGTGTGGCTGCTGCTGGCCCCGCGCGATTACCTCTCAACCTTCCTGAAAATCGGCACCATCGTCGGGCTGGCCATCGGCATTCTGATTATGCGCCCGACCCTGACCATGCCTGCGCTAACCAAATTCATCGACGGAACCGGCCCGGTCTGGACCGGCAACCTGTTCCCGTTCCTGTTTATTACTATCGCCTGCGGTGCGGTGTCGGGCTTCCACGCGCTGATTGCCTCCGGGACCACGCCGAAGATGCTGGCCAACGAGAATCAGGCCTGCCTGATTGGCTACGGCGGCATGCTGATGGAGTCCTTCGTGGCGATTATGGCGCTGGTCTCCGCCTGCATTATTGATCCGGGCGTTTACTTCGCGATGAACAGCCCGATGGCGGTACTGGCCCCGGCCGGCACCGTTGACGTGGTCGCCTCTGCCGCGCAGGTGGTAAGCGGCTGGGGCTTTTCCATTACCCCGGAAACGCTTACGCATATCGCTAATGAGGTGGGCGAGCAGTCAATTATCTCCCGCGCGGGCGGGGCGCCGACGCTGGCGGTGGGCATGGCCTACATTCTCCACGGCGCGCTGGGCGGGCTGATGGACGTCTCGTTCTGGTATCATTTCGCCATTCTGTTCGAGGCGCTGTTTATCCTGACGGCGGTGGATGCGGGTACGCGTGCGGCGCGCTTTATGCTGCAGGATCTGCTGGGGGTGATCTCCCCGAACCTGAAGCGGACCGATTCGCTCCCGGCTAACCTGCTGGCGACGGCGCTGTGCGTGCTGGCGTGGGGCTACTTCCTGCATCAGGGCGTGGTCGATCCGCTGGGCGGGATCAACACCTTGTGGCCGCTGTTCGGTATCGCCAACCAGATGCTGGCGGGCATGGCGCTGATGCTCTGCGCGGTGGTGCTGTTCAAGATGAAGCGCCAGCGTTACGCGTGGGTGGCGCTGTTGCCAACCGCCTGGCTGCTAATCTGTACCCTGACGGCGGGCTGGCAAAAAGCCTTCAGCCCGGACAATAAGGTGGGCTTCCTGGCGATCGCCAACAAGTTCCAGGCGATGATCGACAGCGGTAAGATCCCGGCGCAGTACACTGAGTCACAGCTGTCGCAGCTGGTGTTCAACAACCGTCTGGATGCCGGGCTGACCATCTTCTTTATGGTGGTAGTTGTGGTGCTGGCGTTGTATTCTCTGAAAACCGCGCTGGCGGCGCTGAAGGTCGACACGCCGACGGCGAAAGAGACGCCGTACGAGCCGATGCCTGAAAACCTGGACGAGATTGTGACCCAGGCGAAAGGGGCGCATTAACCTGTGTGCCGGGTGGCGCTAGCGCTTACCCGGCCTACATTTCCAGTGAGACCAGAATGATGTTCGACACCCTCTCCAAAGCAGGTAAGTACCTGGGCCAGGCCGCCAAAATGATGATTGGCGTGCCGGATTACGATAACTACGTCGAGCATATGCGCGTCAACCACCCGGACCAGACGCCGATGACCTACGAAGAGTTTTTCCGCGACCGCCAGGACGCCCGTTACGGCGGCAAGGGCGGGGCGAAGTGCTGCTAACCCTCTTTCGGTAAATAGAGGCTGATTTGCTCCTGCTTGCAGCCATAAATTGCCGCCAGCTTTTCGCGGGTGCGCTTTTGCGGACGGGAGTCCAGCGCTTCCAGCTGTGATACGGCGGACTGGCTGATGCCGAGTTTTTCCGCCACTTCCTGCTGGGATAGCCCGCGCAGAATGCGCCATGCGGCCTGCAGGCTGACGTTCTCGTTATGCATGACGTCGCACACTTCACCCGGTAAACCTACGTTATCGTAGATATCTGATTCGTAAGGGATGTCTTCCCAGTCGTTTTCATCATCGTCATCATACTCAAGCATGGCTAAACGCATGCGAAAATATTCATCGTAGGGAATGACAGCATACTGTTTTTTTCCTTCTTCATCCTTGATGAACTGAATAGTCATATTCCGTATGCTCCTCATGAAGGTAGGTGGTGGTTGTCCGGCGTTTTACCGCCACTACGTAACAGGTATCACCCGGCGGGTCTCCGAAGGTGTAAATGACCCTGTAATCACCTAATCGCAACCTGTAGTGGTTTTCGGGAGAAGATAATTTCTTGATATCCGCGACAGGTGATGTTTTATCATCCATCTTCTCCAGCCTGAATTTAATGCGGTTCTGATATCGCGTATCGATTTTAGAAAATTGCTTCTCTGCTGTTTTTGACCACACGATCTTCATCCGTACCTCCACTGTACGCCCACACAAATTATAAGGAAATAATAAGACTATTAGATAAATTCCGAATTTCTTATGGGGTACTGTAGAGCGGAAAAAAAGCGCAGGTAAGAGGCAAAACGCAAACCGTCGAGGCGGCTCGACAAGGCCTCTGCCGGGCGACAGAGGCTTGCAGGAAAATTGCGATCAGGCGTTCAAACCGCCGTCCACGTCCAGACCGGTGCCTGAGATCTGCCCGGCTGCCGGGCTGGCAAGGAAGGTGACCGCCGCCGCGACGTCTTCCGGCTGGCCGTAATGGCCCAGGGCAATAAGCTGACGCTGTGAGTCAGCCTGTTCACCGTCCTCCGGGTTCATATCGCTGTTGGTCGGGCCGGGGTGCACCAGGTTAACGGTAATGCCGCGCGGGCCAAGATCGCGGGCCAGACCGCGGGTGAGGGAGTTCAGTGCAGATTTGGTCATTGAGTAGACGGCAATCCCCGGTTGTGCCACGCGGTTCGCCAGGCAGCTGCCGATGTTGATAATGCGCCCGCCGTCAGACATATGCACCAGCGCTTCCTGAATAGCGATCACCACGCCGCGGATGTTGACGTTGATGAGGGCGTCGATGTCCGCCAGCGTCATGGACTCCAGCGGGCCGCCGCGCGCGATACCGGCGTTATTGACCAGGATGTCCAGTCCGCCGAGAGAGCGTGCCGCATGGGTGACGGCATCCTGAATCGCCTGCGCGCTGGCGCTGTCGGCCTGAATGGCCTCGCCGTGCCGTCCCAGCGCCTTAATTTCATCGGCGACCGCCTGGGCTTTATCGGCGGATTTTTCATAGGTGATGACCACATCGGCACCGGCGCGCGCCAGCGACAGGGCAATCGCACGACCCAGCCCGCGGCTGGCGCCGGTAACCAGCGCCTTTTTACCTGTTAAATCGATCTGCATGATGACCTCGTTACGAGAGTGGTGAGAACCATCATTAGGTATAGCCCGTCGGCGCAATTAACGGCGGAAGGATTCTACTTTCTCAAACGCGGCGCGCAGAGCCTCAGGCGTTAACGTCACCGGCAGATAGTGAATCGACTCCACCGGGCGCAGAGTGTGGGCGATGACCTTGTCGAGATCGTCGCGGTTATTGATGTCGACGTCCAGCTCGCGAAGCGTGGTCGGCAGGTTAAAGCGCCGGTATGCCGCCACCAGCTGTGCCAGCACGTCGTCCTGGCCGAGCAGGGCGCTCTGCACCAGAATGCCGTAGGCCACCTTGGTGCCGTGCAGGTATTTTTCCGTCTGCGGCAGCACGGTCAAGCCGTTGTGCACCGCGTGCGCCGCCGCCACGCGGGTGTAGCGCTCCCCCAGACCGCCCACCATCCCGCCACCGGCAATAATGGCGTCCACCACGTCCCGAAACGCCTGCGTTAGCTCGCCGCGCTGCTGGTCGGCAAGCGCTTGCTCACTGTGTTCCAGCAGCACGTCGCGGATCGCCAGCGCGCCGTTAAGGCCAAGGCGCACGGTCAGCGGCAGGATTTCCGGCTGTGGGGCGAGAACCGCCGCTTCGTACCACTTCGCTAGCGTATCGCCGATGCCCGCCAGCAAATATTCCGCCGGGGCGTTCAGAACGATCCGCGGCTCCACCAGCACCAGAAAGTTAGCGTCGTCAAAAATCTCAAACTGCAGCGCCTGACCGGCATCGTTGTACCAGACGGAGAGCGGCGTCCACGCTGCGCAGGTGGCGGCGATGGTGGGAATGCCCACGAACGGCACGCCTAAGCGGCGCGCCACGGCCTTGACGGTGTCCATCACCGCGCCGCCGCCCACGCCAATCACCACGCTGGCATCGCTGCCGGATTCGTTCACCAGCCGGGTGACGTCGCGCTCGCTGCAATGGCCCTTAAACAGCAGGTGCTTCGCCCCCGGCGCGTTAAAGCTCTCCGGCAGGAACGGGCGCGCGCCCTCTATTGCGCGCTCGCCGTAAATCCACACCGCGCGGGAAAGCTGTTCCGGGGTAAAGAAGTCATTCAGATGCGTAAGGCTTCCGGAATGGGAGAAGTAGTTCGCCGGCCCGGGCACGACGCGGATGTCGGTGTTGCTCATGGTGTTGTCCTTTTTTCGCAAGCGCTAACCCGATGTTATGTCTGGACATCCGGATGGCTAATAATATTTCGCTTTATCTTATGCCTTTTCCGTCGTTGTCAGTCAACCGGAGCTGTGAAAAATTCGCTAAATCAGAAGAGTAATGAAGGATTTACGCGGATGGTTTCCAGTCGCCTTGAAATGCGCGGTATCAGCCTGGCCTTTTCCGGCTTTCAGGCGCTGACGCGCGTGGACTTCACGCTGAACGGCGGGTCGGTGCATGCGCTGACTGGCGCCAACGGTGCGGGGAAATCAACGCTGATGGCGGTGCTGTGCGGGACGCACGACCACTATGAAGGCGAAATCAGCATTAACAACCAGCCGGTAAGCATCCGCGAGCCGCTGGACGCCAAACGGCTGGGCATTCACCTCGTGCAGCAGGAGGTGGACGTGGCGCTAATCCCGGGGTTAAGCATTGCTGAAAACATCATGCTCGACCAGCTGGCGCAGCCGGGGCACCGCTACCGCTGGCGCACCGTTCGTCAGCAGGCGAGACAGGCGCTGGCGCAGCTCGACGTTACGCTGGACGTTCGCCGCTCCATCGACAGCTGCACGCTTGCCGAAAAGCAGCAGATTTTGCTGGCACGCGCTTTGTCCCACCACTGCCGTTTTTTGATTCTTGACGAGCCCACCGCGCCGCTGGACGCGCACGAGAGCGAGCGTCTGTTTGCGGTGGTAAGACGTCTGCAACAGCAGGGCATCGGCGTGGTGTTTATCTCCCACCGCATTCACGAGCTGAAGGCCATCTGCGACACCCTGACGGTGCTGCGCGACGGCAAGCTGATTGAGTCCGGCCCGATGGCCGATCTCAGCGGTGAAGAGATTGTTGAGAAGATGCTCGGCCACGTGCTGAGCGATATCTACCCGCCCGCGCGACCGCCGCACGGCGACGAAACGCTGCTGCGAGTGGAAGGACTGCACGACGACGCGCTGCTGAAGGATATCTCCCTGCACCTGCGCAAAGGCGAAATCCTCGGCATTGCCGGGCTGGCGGGGGCGGGGAAAACCGAACTCTGTAAGGCGCTGTTTGGCGCCAGCAAAAGCCGCGTGGCGCGCGGTGAGCTGAATCATCAATCCTGGCAGCCGCGCGATCCGGCAGACTCGGTGCTGCGCGGCCTGGCGCTGGTGCCGGAGGAGCGGCGCAAAGAGGGCATTTTTATCGACGAGCCGGTGAGCATGAACCTTGCCGTGTGCGCCGATAACAGCTTCTCGCGCTGGAGCCTGTTCGGCCATCGTCAGGCGTGGCGCTGGGCGGAGGAGGTGATCGCCCGCGTCGGCGTTCGCGCCCGCGGTCCCGGACAGGTTTTGCGACGTCTCTCCGGCGGTAACCAGCAGAAGGTAGCCATCGGCAAGTGGCTGCGTAATGACGCCAGCGTGCTGATCTTCGACGAGCCGACCAAAGGCGTGGACGTGAAGGCCAAAACCGATCTGTTCCAGCTGATTGACGGCCTGGCTCGCGAGGGCAAAGGGGTGATTTACGCCTCCGGCGAGTTCGCCGAGCTGGTGGGACTGTGCGATCGCATCTGCGTCCTGTGGGACGGGCTCATCGTGGCAGAAATCGCCGGGGCCGAGGCCCGTGAAGAGACACTACTTTATTATTCAACCGGAGGAACGGCGTCGTGAGCAAGGCCCTTTCAGTGACCCCGGCGGCGTCTGGCCGTCAGCAACTTTTTGATTTTCTCTATAAATGGGGCATGTTGCTCACCGTCGTCGCGCTGGTGGCCGTCTTTGGCCTGGCGTCGGACAGCTTCCTCGACCCGAACAACATCATCAACATTCTGCGCTCGATTGCCATCGTGACGGTGATTGCCGTTGGCGTGTCGATTTCATTGACCGTCGGCGGGTTCGATCTCTCCGTGGGCTCCACGGCGTCGCTGGCGAACGCGCTGGTCATTTCGCTTTTCGTCTGGCACGGCTTCGGCACCACCGAGTCGATTGTAATCACTCTCGCGCTCTGCACGCTGGTCGGCCTGTTTAACGCTTTCCTGATCGTCATCCTGCGTATTCCGGACATGCTCGCGACGCTCGCCAGCCTGTTTGTCATCCAGGGCGTGGCGATGACCTACAGCTACGGCGGGTCGATCACCGAGAACATGGTGCTGCCGAGCGGCGACATGGCTGAAGGGACCATTCCGGCGGCGTTCAGCCTGCTGGGGCAGGTGCCGACCATCGTCATCATCATGCTGGCGGTGACCCTTCTGGCGCAGCTGGGGCTGTCGCTGACCACTCACGGACGCCGGATGTATGCCATTGGCGGCAACCCGGAAGCGGCGCGCCTCTCGGGCATTCGCACCACGCGCTACAAGGTGGCGGCCTATGTGATTGCCTCGCTGCTGGCGGGGCTGGGCGGCATTCTGCTGGCCTCCCGCATCGGATCGTCGCAGGTCAATGCGGGTGGCGGCTATCTGATGGATGCGGTGGCCGCGGCGTGGATTGGCTTCTCGCTGGCCGGGTCCGGCAAGCCGAACGCGCTGGGCACGCTGGTGGGGGCGGTGATCCTCGGCGTGCTGTCGAACGGGCTGGTGATGCTCTCCGTGCCGTATTACGCCATGGACATAATAAAAGGGCTGGTGCTCGCGGTAGCGCTGGCGATTACCTACATACAAAAACGCTGACAACACAACGGGATAAAAAATGAAAAAGATTGCGCTCTCTTTGGTGGCACTGGGGTTACTCACTTCTCTGCCGGGATTCGCGGCCACGCCCGCGCCGGTTCCGGCCGCCATTGCGAACCACGACGGACCGATCCGCATCGCGGTGATCCGTAACCTCGGCTCGGACGACAACACCACGCAGTTTGTTGCCGGGGTCATTCAGGAAGGGAAAAAACTCGGCTTTAAGGTCAGCACCTTTTTGAGCAACGGGGATGACGCTAAATTCCAGGACTTCGTTAACCAGGCCATCAGCCAGAAATATGACGGGATCATCCTGTCGCAGGGCCGCGATCCGTACTCCACCGCGCTGGTGAAGAAGGCGGTGGATGCTGGGATCAAGGTCGCCGTATTTGATACCGCCGTAAACGGCGAGATCCCGGGCGTGACCGTCACTCAGCAGGACGACGCCTCCCTGACGAATCTCTCCTTCGGCCAACTGGCGAAAGATTTCAACGGCAAGGCGAATATCGTCAAGCTGTGGGTGGCGGGCTTCCCGCCGATGGAGCGCCGTCAGGCAGCCTATAAAGAATTGCAAAAGCAGTACCCGGAGATTAAAGAGCTGGAGTCCATCGGCGCGGTCTCTTCTGACGTGCAGGGCGACACCGCCAACAAGGTGGGCGCGATCCTGGCGAAATACCCGAAAGGCAAAATCGACGCCATCTGGGGCACCTGGGACGCCTTCAGCCAGGGGGCATATAAAGCGCTGAAGGAGAATGGACGCACCGAGATCAAACTCTACAGCATCGACATCTCCAACCAGGATCTGCAGCTGATGCGCGAGCCGGGTAGCCCGTGGAAGGTGAGCGTGGCGGTGGATCCGAAGCTGATTGGTGCGACTAACGTGCGCCTGATCGCCAACAAGATTGCCGGGGAGGCCACGCCTGCCACCTACGACTTCAAAGCCGCTGCGATCCCGCAGGCGCTGCTGACCGCGCAGCCGGGGGCAGTGAACGTAGCGTCGCTGGGCAAAATCATTCCGGGCTGGGGCCAGACGGAAGATTTTATCGCGCCGTGGTTTGCGACGCTGGAAGCGAAAAATAAATGAGCATCCTCCCCACGCCAGAATACAACCGCAATATGCGGCTGATCGGCCATAGCGACCAGGGCGGTCGCCCGGACGGCGTGCAGCTGATGGTGCACCGCGGTTTCGCCTATATCGGCCATATGGTGTCGCAGGGCTTTTCGATAGTAGACGTGCGCGACCCGAAAAACCCGAAACCCGCGGGCTATGTGCCTGCGCCGCCGGGCACCTGGAACGTGCACCTCCAGGCGCATGACGACCTGCTGCTGGTGATCAACGCCCGGGATCTGTTTGCCGATGCCCGCTTCGCCGACGAGAAGGTCTACTACACCCGTCAGGTAGGAGAGACCGTCAGCGACGTGCAGGACAGGGGCTGGAGCGCCGGGCTTCGCGTTTTTGATATCTCAACCCCGGACGCGCCGCGCGAAATCGGCTTTCTGTCGCTGAGCGGGATTGGCATTCACCGCATCTGGTACGTCGGTGGCCGCTGGGCGTACGTGTCGGCGCTGATCGACGGTTTTACCGACTACATCTTTCTGACGATCGACCTGGCGGACCCGCGTAAGCCTGAGGTGGCAGGGCGCTGGTGGCTGCCGGGCATGAACCAGGCCGAAGGCGAACAGCCGAACTGGCCGGAAGGGAAACGCTACGCGCTCCACCATGCGATTATTGCCGGCGATACGGCGTACGGCAGCTGGCGCGACGGCGGCCTGACGCTGCTGGACGTGAAGGATCGTACCCAGCCTAAGCTGATTAGCCACCGTAACTGGAGTCCGCCGTTTGGCGGCGGCACGCACACCGCGCTGCCGCTGCCGGACCGGGATCTGCTGGTGGTGCTGGACGAAGCGGTGCTGGATAACCAGGAAGACGGCGAGAAGCTGATCTGGCTGTTTGATATTCGCGAGCCGTCGAATCCGGTCAGCATCTCGACCTTCCCGCAGCCGAATGAAACCGACTACGTGGCAAAAGGGGCGCATTTTGGGCCGCACAACCTGCACGAGAACCGGCCGGGGAGCTTTGTCAGCTCAACGCTGATTTTTGCTACCTATCAGAATGCGGGCGTGCGCGCGTATGACATCTCCAATCCGTATCGCCCGGTGGAAACCGGTGCGCTGGTGCCCGCGGCACCGGAGAGGATGATGGACACGCGGCCGAATCGCCCGCAGGTGATCCAGTCCTGTGACGTGTTTGTGGATGCGCAGGGAATTATCTACAGCACGGACTATAACGCCGGGCTGTCGGTGATTGAGTATCTGGGGTGAGTGCGGTTTGATGCCCTCACCCACAGGGAGAGGGAGAAAATCAACTGTACTGCCGCACCCGCGCCACCAGATCTTCCGCGTTGTCGATACGGTCGGCAATGACAATCAGCGCCTTGCCGAGCGCGATCGCGTGGCGCAGACACTCGTGGCGCATGGCCTCGTCCTGGATGCTATCGATATCCGCGACGTGGGAAAGCCCGACGCTGCGGCGAATGAGTTCGGTGCCGCAGAACCCGATGGCATCATGCCAGACTTTTTTCAGGAACGCGGAGGCATAGCCCGGTGCGCTGAGCGCGGCGTCGCGGGCTTTCTCGTTTGCCAGCGCCTGGAAGCGTTCCGCGAAGGTGTTCCACAGCTCCTGAATATCGGTCAGGCGCTGCTCGCGCGCGGCGGCGGCATCGCGAATGCCCAGATGGCCCGGCAGGCCGCAGAAGTTGAGCAGCAGGTTGCCGATGGCGGTGCCGACGTCAAAGCCAATCGGCCCGAAATAGCCGAACTCGGCGTCGATGGCCTTCAGGCTGCCGTCGGCCACAAATATCGAGCCGCTGTGAATATCCCCGTGCAGCAGCGCTTCGGCATGCGAGAAGAAGCGGTGCTTCAGGGAGGCCACGGCAATTTTTAGCGGGGCGTCGTCGCGCAGGGCGGCGACGTCATTTTCCAGCTCGGCAGGGTAGTTATTGCGCTCATGAACCTGGTACGGATCGTTGAAGAACAGATCTTCGGTGATCTCACACATCTCCGGGTTGATGAATTTCGCCACCTGCGCTTTTTTCGCGTGCGGGTGCAGGTAGAAATCGCTGGTGTGAAACAGCGCATGCGCGAGATATTCGCCCAGCTGGCACGCCGCCTGCGGGTAGTAAATGTTGTTGATCAGCTCGCCGCGCCAGATGCGATGGCTGGAGAGATCTTCCATCACCATCACCGCCAGTTCCGGATCAAAGTGGTGGATTTTCACGGTGTGCTGCGGGCTGTGCTGGTAATGCTCGACCAGAGTTTGCGCCTCGAGGCGAGCGCGATCCAGCGTCAGCGGCCATGACTCGCCGACGCAGCGCACGTAGGGCAGTGCCTGTTTGACGATAATGCGGCTGACGCCCGCGCTGTCGTAAATTTTAAAAACCAGATTGAGGTTGCCGTCGCCCACTTCCTGCGCCTCTACCAGCGATGACGGATCGTCAAGCCCACCAAACTGCCTGGCATACTCCACGGCGTCCTGAGCGGTAAAGGTACGGTATTGCGACATGGCCTGTTCCTCATGAGTTAACTAATTAAGACATGTAGACGTCTATACATCTGGATTTCATCCTGACACAATGTGCTACAACAACGCAACAGGGAATTAACGACATGCAGACATTACAGACGACCAGCCTGCGGGTGGCGGATAATCAGCTCTTTATTCTCGACCAGCAGGCGCTTCCGCAGGAGAAACGCTGGCTGGATGCCTCAACGGTGGAGGCGCTGGTTGGGCATATCCATGCTCTGCGCGTGCGTGGCGCACCGTTGATTGGTCTCTCTGCAAGCCTGCTGCTGGCGCTGCTGGCGGAAAACGGCAAAAGCCGCGATGAGCTGGCGGTGGCGCTGGAAACGCTTCGCGCATCCCGCCCGACGGCGGTAAACCTGATGAACAACCTCGACCGCATGAAGCTTGCGCTGTGGGAAGAGGATTTCGTTCCGGCGCTGGTGGCTGAGGCGCTGCGCCTGATTGACGAAGACAAACGGCTTTGCGACGCGATTGCAAAAGCGGGCAGCGCGCTGGTGAAGCCCGGCAGCCGTCTGCTGACCCACTGCAACACCGGCGGGCTGGCAACCGCGGGCGTCGGTACGGCGCTGGGCGTGATTGCCCGCGCGCATCAGGAGGGTAACGTCAGCAGCGTCTGGGTGGATGAAACCCGTCCGCTGTTGCAGGGCGGCAGGCTGACCGCATGGGAGCTGGGCGAGCTGGGGGTGCCGTATCAGCTGATTACCGACTCCATGGCCGCCAGCCTGATGGCGAAAGGGCAGGTGGACGCCGTGTGGGTAGGGGCCGATCGCATCGCCGCTAACGGTGATGTGGCGAACAAGATCGGCACTTATTCGCTGGCGGTGCTGGCGAAATTCCACGGTATTCCATTTTACGTCGCCGCCCCACAAACGACGCTCGACCCGGCCTGCCCGAACGGGGATGCGATCCCCATCGAGCAGCGCGACGCCAGCGAGGTGACGGGCGTTGCCGGAAGCTTTGGCGCGGTGCAGTGGGCGCCGGAAGACGCGCAGGTCTATAACCCGGCATTCGACGTCACGCCCGCCTCGCTGATTAGCGGCTGGGTGCTGGATACGGGTGTGGTCACGCCGGATGAGGTGGCGGAAGGGAAATTTGCCTGAGTCCGGCTATCCTTTAAGGGGGTTCCCTGAGAGGACAACATTGTGACGCTCGATCCTGAAACAGACTTAAAACTGGAGCGCGTGGTGGACGCACCTCGCGACCTGCTCTGGCTCTGCTGGACCACGCCGGAGCACATCAAAAACTTCTTCATTCCTGCTCCGCACAAGGTGACCGAATGCGACCTCGACCTGCGAGTGGGCGGGCGGTTCAACACCTTGTTTGAGGTGGACGGGCAGCGGATGGATAACCGGGGTGTCTTCCTGGAAATCGACCCGGGGAAAAAACTGGTGTTTACCGACGGCTATACCGAAGGCTGGAAACCGGCCGAGAAGCCGTTTATGACGGCAATTTTGTTGCTGGAAGACGTCGGGGAGGGGAAAACCCGCTATACGGCGATTGCGCGCCATCCGACGAAGGAAATCCGCGAGCAGCATGAGCAGATGGGCTTCCACGAAGGGTGGGGGATAGTGCTGGATCAGCTGGTGGAGTATGTGAAAGGGCTTAACGCTTAGTGCGCGCTGGTGCCCCGACCCTCTCCCACGGGGAGAGGGAGAAAAGATCAGGCCAGGCGTGGATACGCATCCGCGATTGCATCGCCCGTAAACTGCGCCACCCAGCCTTCCGGATTGTCGAAAATACGAATGGCGGTAAAGTTCGGCTCTGAGCCCATATCAAACCAGTGCGGCGTGCCCGCCGGCACCGAAATCAGGTCGTTTTTCTCGCACAGTACCTGGTACACCTCATCGCCAATGTGCAGGCAGAACAGCCCGGCACCTTCCACGAAAAAGCGTACTTCGTCCTCGCCGTGGGTGTGTTCGTTGAGAAACTTCGCGCGCAGCGCCTCTTTCTGCGGGTTGTCGGCGCGCAGGCTAATCACGTCCCAGCTCTTATAGCCTTTCTCCGCCACCAGCTTGTCGATCGCATGCTGATACGCCGCGATCACGGCTTCAGGCGCAGGATCCTGCCCTAAATCACGGTCTGCCGCCCAGCGTTCAAACCGCACGCCTTTCGCGTTGAGCTGTTGGGCAATCTCGGCGGCGTCGGTGCTATGCCACTGGTGTTGACTGGCGTCTTTGTCGGAATAAATGGTCAATGCGCTCATGAAGGGATCTGCTCCGGGTTAATCTCGTCAAACTGGTGGACCTGATGGTGGTGGCTTACGCCGTCATCATCGCCGCGAATCAGCTGCAGGGTACGAAAGCCTGCCTGTTCAGCCGCGTCCAGCTCCTGATGAATATCCGAGAGGAACAGGATCTGCGACGGGGCGATGCCCGTTTGCGCCGCTATGTTCTTGTAAGACTGCACCTCGCGCTTGGCGCCGATGTGGGTATCAAAATAGCCGCTGAACAGATGAGTAATATCACCTTCGTCGCTGTAGCCAAATAACAGTTTCTGCGCAGCAACGGAGCCAGAGGAATAAACATAGAGATCAATCCCTTGCGCCTTCCATTTTTCCAGCGCGGGCAGAACGTCAGGGTAGAGATGGCCGGTAAAGTCACCGTTGATGTAGCCCTCCTGCCAGATGATGCCTTGCAGGGCTTTGAGCGCCGTCGATTTGCGGTCTTCATCCATAAAGCTAAACAGCACGTTGATGAGATCGCCGACGCCGGCATGCGGATCGCTGATTTCATCGCGCAGGTTGTCCAGAATCGATTTGACCGGCTCGGCGTACTGCTGGGCGGTCACGAAGGCCGCCAGCCGCTCACGCGCGTAGGGGAACAAAACATCATGGACAAAACGAATATCGCTGGTGGTTCCTTCAATATCCGTCACAATCGCGCGAATCATACTCTCTCCAGTTGTCGTAAACGCATTTCGCATTCAAATAAGAATTCTAAACCTTCCAGATGACGGCGGGCTTCGGCCACGTCGCGTCCCCAGCAGGTTAAGCCATGGCCGCGCAGAAGAAAACCATAATTAAGCGGACGCTCCTGGGCGTAATGGGCGATGCGCGAGGCGAGGGCGTCGATGTCCTGGTCGTTATCAAACACCGGGATGGCGACGGTATCCAGATGGGTAGTCAGCCCGGTAAGCGATTTCTGCATCTCGAAACCGCTGATATTCAGTTCGGCTTCTTTGACCAGACGCGACAGCACCGTGGCGTTAACGGTATGAACGTGCAGGACAGCGTTAGCCTCCGGGAACAGGCGATAGATAAGGGTGTGTAGCCCGGTCTCCGCCGACGGTTTTCGACCGGACGGCGCCCGGTTGGTGGCGATCTCTACCTGTAGAAAATCGTCGGTGGTCAGGCTGCCTTTGTCCTTGCCGGATTCGCTGAGCCAGCAGAGGTGCTCGTCCTGACGCACCGACATATTACCGCCGGTGGCGGGTGCCCAGCCTTTGGCGCCTATCCAGCGGCAGGCGTCGACCAGGTGTGTGAGCAGCAGGTTGTCTGTCATTTCCTTTTACCCTCTCGGCCAGGAATATTGATATGGTTTAGACGTCTAAGCGTCTTGATTGCCAAAGACTAACATCGTGTTATAGTGGCAGCAACATAAGTATTACAAGCAGGCACGACAACATGAGCAATAACGTATTGATCCCGCAGAGTAAACTTCCTAATCTCGGTACCACCATCTTTACGCAGATGAGCGCCCTGGCGCAGCAGCACAATGCCATTAACCTCTCGCAGGGGTTCCCCGATTTCGATGGTCCGAAATATTTGCAGGAACGTCTGGCGCACCACGTGGCGCAGGGTGCGAATCAGTATGCGCCGATGACCGGCGTCCAGGCGCTGCGGGAAGCCATTGCCGACAAAACGGCGGCGCTGTATGGCTATCACCCCGATGCGAACAGCGATATCACGGTGACGGCAGGGGCGACCGAAGCGCTGTATGCGGCCATCACCGCGCTGGTGCGCGCGGGGGATGAAGTCATCTGCTTTGACCCAAGCTACGACAGCTATGCGCCTGCGGTTGAACTCTCCGGTGGCGTGGTGAAGCGTGTGGCCCTCCAGCCGCCGCATTTCCGCCCGGACTGGCAGGCGTTCGCCGCGCTGCTGAGTGATAAAACGCGCCTGGTGATCCTGAACACCCCGCATAATCCGTCGGCGACGGTGTGGCAAAAGGCCGATTTTGCCGCGCTGTGGCAGGCTATCGCCGAGCGGGAAATTTACGTCCTGAGCGATGAAGTCTACGAGCACATCTGCTTTGCGGAGGAAGGGCACGCCAGCGTGCTGGCCCATCCGCAGCTTCGCGAGCGCGCGGTAGCGGTGTCGTCATTTGGCAAGACCTACCATATGACCGGCTGGAAGGTAGGGTACTGCGTGGCCCCGGCGGCCATCAGCGCGGAGCTGCGCAAGGTGCACCAGTACCTGACCTTTGCGGTCAACACGCCTGCCCAGCTGGCGCTGGCGGACATGCTGCGCAGCGAACCGCAGCACTATCGCGAGCTGCCGGTTTTTTACCGCGCGCGTCGGGATCTGTTTGTAAATGCGCTGAGCAAAAGCCGTCTGGAAATTCTGCCGTGTGAAGGGACCTACTTCCTGCTGGCGGACTACAGCGCGATTTCCGATCTGGACGACGTCAGCTTTTGCCGATGGCTGACGACGGAGGTGGGCGTGGCGTCTATTCCGCTGTCGGTGTTCTGCGCCGATCCCTTCCCGCATAAGCTGATTCGCCTGTGCTTTGCGAAGCAGGAATCGACGCTGCTGGCGGCGGCGGAGCGTCTGGCGACGCTCTGACTATTTCACCGTCCAGGCTTCGGAATAGCGACGGTCTGCAAACAGTTCCAGCAGGCCGTTGATCTGCTTCAGGCGCAGCACCTCGTCGCTGTCCATCCCCAGTTCCTTACCGATTTTCTCATCATTCCAGCCAAGCTGGGCCAACTCCCGGACGATATCGGACATGGCGTTGATCTGGTGGCGTCCCCGCGCACGGTTGTGGCGGATAGTGGCGGCCATCCGGTCAAGCTTTTGCTGGCGATCTTTGCGCAGGCAGGTGACGGGCAAATAGCCCCGAAGCTGGCGCTTCAGCGCGGCCCTGCTTTTACCGATTTCGTGACGATGGAAGCCGTCGACAATTTCGTAATGCGCCGGCTCGCTTTCCGTCACCACGATGGGCTGCGTAAACCCGTCGAGCTCGAGCGATTGACTCAGCAGACGCTTTTCCGGCGGCGCCACGTTATTCGGGTTGTAGTCGTTGGCAACGATAGCGTCCTGCTTTATCCACAGCACGCAGTCGACGGGCTGGTCGCTGAACGGGCTGAGATGATGCATGGCCTGGCGAAAAGCATTGATGGCATCTATACGTTGCTCGTCGGTGAGCGTCTGCAAATAGGTTTCCAGTTCGGTAATCAGTCGTTGCTGCATAAGATCCCCCACTCATTGCGTTTTGATTTCATCCGTTCGCTATAGCGCTGATAGTGCTTTGGTTTGTTCGGGCTAAAGGAGAGGGCCCGACACCAGTAATCGTTGTTGAGCAGAACCTTGCATATTCGCCGCCAGGACGGGATATCCTTTGAGCCGATATCACCCTCCTGCGTATCGGGAAGATCGGACATCCCGCGCTTCTGATACCAGTGCAGGTACACCGCGACTTTATTGCGATAATGTTCAGCCGTCTGTTGCGGCATGCTGTCGAGGAGCAGCATGGCGTACTCCTGCCAGCTGAGGTGGTCGGGCTTGAGGATCTTTCTGTGACCGTAGAAGTGGTTGTCGTGCCCCGCGTAAATTCCGCCGCTGCGCACGCCGCTGACGCGTGCGCACATGGCGGCCCAGCGTTCAGGTTCAACGACATGATAGAGCCATAAGCCCTGTCGCTGCTCCGGGCCAAAGGGTTCACAGATGCGCATGTAGCGCGGTGGCACGCCGGCCTGGTACATCAGATTGTAGAGGGGGTTATAGGCGCAGCCCGTTTTGGCAAACCAGGTCCAGATGTCGGCGGTTTTCCAGTCGTAGAGAGGATAGATATACCAGGCATGACCGCCGGGCGCGACGGTCGTCCAGGGTTTGTCGTCGGAAAAGCGCTGCTTGCGTGCGCAGGCGATTGCCAGGAAGCGGTTATAGGATTCGTCGGCGCGGATGCCCACCATCACTGCGGCGGGGCGCCTTCGCGCATACCATTCGGCAAAGTCCCTGACGAAGGCCTCGAAGGTCATTCCCTGCTGATAAAAATCAAAATAACACGTACTGGTGATGGCATCAGGCGGAGGCTGTCTGACCCAGCTTATGCCGGGTTCCCAGCACTGCCATTCCGGCTGGTACTGAGAGAGGGCATTTTGCGTGGTGATTGGCAGCGCCACCCACCAGAACTGATTGATGACGTCACGATATTGGGTCCTCATGTTCTCAATATGCTCAATGGTGCAGGAGAACTGTGCTTCCCAGTCCAGAAAGAGGACATCTATTTTTCTGTTCAGCTGCCGCGCCCGCTGCGCAGCAAGATGAAGCATCACCGTTGAATCTTTTCCGCCAGAAAAAGAGACGCACACGCGGGTAAAATTTTGCAGCGTCCAGTTTATGCGTTCTGAAGCAGCCTCCAGAACGTTTTCCTGAAGAGGGTATTTATAGATAGACATGATGAGTCGCATCCTGCGTATGGAATATCGTTAATGCTATTAAACTGCCATCATGTTATTATATGTTCTCATTCTCAACTAATTATTTTACGCCTTCACTTTATTCTTGCTGGGAATACCTTCGCGATGACGCGTCCATTCTATTGAGCCAGCTTATGCATTTTTTCAATAAAGCTGGCGAATACGCTGCTGTTTAACGACGCGCGGTTGTAGACCATATAGATGTCCACTTCAGGTAATTTAAAGGGAGTGTTAACGATTTTTAATTTTAAGGCCGCTTTATAGGTTTCAAAAATGGACACAGGAATATAACCAACTAAATCAGACATGGCGATCATGGAGAGAAGCGAACTGAGGGAGTCTGACCGAAACGCGATGTTTCTTTCCGGGAACGCCTCGTTGACTTCAGCCTGACGCTCCTTCACGCCACTGTTGGTGCTTTGATACATCGTGAACTTTTCCTGGTACAACTCCTCGACGGAGACTTCTGTACCTATTCTGGGATGGTCTTCGCGGCAGATCATGACTGTGGGAATTGTGGTGAAATGCGAGCAGACAACGGAGCGATTATTAACGGGCGCCACGGTAAAAATGAGATCGGCTTTACGGTAGGCCAGTAAATCCTCTGCTGACTCCGCAGAAACAAGCATATCACGTTGTTCTACTGAGCAATTTTCCTGATTCATCAACAACTGAATAGGGTTGAGAAGGTAGCCTGGCGTCACCATCTGAGAACAATAAATGACAAAGTTTTTATTGATGTCGGTGCTATGCATCAGGTTGATGGTCTGCTCAATCTGATTGAGGTTTTGCTCCAGATGCAGGTGCAGGTTAGTCCCGACGGTCGTGGGGGTGATCCCCTTGCCGGAACGGATAAACAGCGGATCGTTAAGCTGGCCACGCAGGCGTTGCAAAGACTGACTGACGGCTGAAGGGGTAATGTAAAGCGTTTCAGCGGCCTTGCTGATGCTAAGATGTTGATAGATACACTCAAAAATGACCAGTAAATTAAGGTCGAATTTTTTAAGGTCATAAAGATTTGCCATGTGTCATCCTGTTTGCCATGAGTCTGTTGTTAACATATTGATGATAACTATAGATTAAAGCTAACCATTTACAATCCTTGTGGTTAACTAACTTAAAGTGTTATTTAAGTTATCTTAATATATCACGCCATCGGATTATTGAAATAGAATTACATGTGAGATTAAGATAATTTTATCTTTGAATGGGCTGGGTTTAATTTAATAAATGTTGACATTTATATATTGCCGTAAATTGATTACGTAAAGTTAATTTACGAGCGTAATGTATTTCTTTCAGTCAAAACCTATCACAGCCATAGGCAGGAACGCGCTTTTGATGGATTGCTCTCGATGGGTGCTGGTGGTGTAATCAACCTGCTGTTACGACCTTGATACAAGGTATGTAGAGCGCAACGCAACGCCAGCCTCGGCTGGCACTGAATGTACCTGCGGGGAATTCAGGTATCAGGGCCGCCCGTTGAGGCGGCCTTTATACTTTCTGGAGTACCGCAGCAGGTTCACCTTGCTGTCTTGTTGAAGTTGTAAGGTTTGGCTGATTGATTTGATAAAGCATACGCATTAGCCCCGATGAGCAAAGTTGGTTACCTTAGCTCTCAACGAAAACACGGAGGAAGTACAGATGTCTTTGATTAACACTAAAATTAAACCTTTCAAAAACCAGGCGTTCAAAAACGGTGAGTTCATTGAAGTAACCGAGAAAGATACCGAAGGTCGCTGGAGCGTCTTCTTCTTCTATCCGGCTGACTTCACCTTCGTTTGCCCGACCGAACTGGGCGACGTGGCTGACCATTACGACGAACTGCAGAAGCTGGGCGTAGACGTTTACTCTGTCTCTACCGATACCCACTTTACCCACAAAGCGTGGCACAGCAGTTCTGAAACCATCGCGAAAATCAAATACGCGATGATCGGCGACCCGACTGGCGCCCTGACCCGTAACTTCGACAACATGCGTGAAGATGAAGGCCTGGCCGACCGTGCAACCTTCGTGGTTGACCCGCAGGGCATTATCCAGGCTATCGAAGTTACCGCTGAAGGTATCGGCCGTGATGCTTCTGACCTGCTGCGTAAAGTGAAAGCGGCTCAGTACGTGGCTTCTCACCCAGGTGAAGTATGCCCGGCTAAATGGAAAGAAGGCGAAGCGACCCTGGCTCCATCCCTGGACTTGGTCGGTAAAATCTAAGTTTTCACCATCCGGCAATCAATGGGCGCCCTCGCGCCCATTTCATTCCAGCACCATGATGCAAGTTGCATTCAGGCCGCCCGCAAAGGCAGCTTGCATGATGACGTCTTAAGAGAGGGAAGAACTATGCTCGACACCAATATGAAAACCCAGCTCAAGGCCTACCTTGAGAAACTGACTAAACCCGTTGAGCTGATTGCCACGCTGGACGACAGCGCGAAATCGGCAGAAATCAAAGAACTGCTGGCAGAGATCGCTGAACTGTCGCCGAAAGTGACCTTCAAAGAAGACAATTCGCTTGCGGTTCGTAAACCCTCTTTCCTTATTACTAACCCGGGCTCGGACAAGGGACCGCGTTTTGCTGGCTCTCCGCTTGGGCATGAATTTACCTCACTGGTGCTGGCGCTGCTGTGGACCGGCGGTCATCCGTCAAAAGAAGCGCAGGCGCTGCTGGAGCAGATCCGCGATATCGACGGTGATTTTGAGTTTGAAACCTATTATTCGCTCTCCTGCCACAACTGCCCGGACGTGGTGCAGGCGCTGAACCTGATGTCGGTTCTGAACCCGCGCATCAAGCATACGGCGATTGACGGCGGTACGTTCCAGAATGAAATCACCGATCGCAACGTGATGGGTGTTCCGGCGGTGTATCTGAATGGTCAGGAGTTCGGCCAGGGCCGCATGACGCTGACGGAAATCGTCGCGAAAGTGGATACCGGCGCGGAAAAACGCGCGGCGGAAGAGCTGAACAAACGCGATGCGTACGATGTGCTGATTGTCGGTTCCGGCCCTGCGGGCGCGGCGGCAGCGGTTTACTCTGCACGTAAAGGTATTCGTACCGGTCTTATGGGCGAACGCTTTGGCGGACAGGTGCTGGATACCGTGGATATTGAAAACTACATTTCCGTACCAAAAACCGAAGGTCAGAAGCTGGCCGGTGCGCTGAAGGCTCATGTCAGCGATTACGAGGTAGATGTGATCGACAGCCAGAGCGCCAGCAAGCTGATTCCGGCGGCGGTGGAAGGGGGCTTACACCAGATTGAAACCGCCTCTGGCGCGGTGCTGAAAGCTCGCAGCGTGATCGTTGCCACCGGGGCAAAATGGCGCAACATGAACGTGCCGGGCGAAGATCAATACCGTACCAAAGGCGTGACCTATTGCCCGCACTGTGACGGCCCGCTGTTTAAAGGCAAACGGGTGGCGGTGATCGGCGGCGGTAACTCCGGCGTGGAAGCGGCTATCGACCTGGCGGGTATTGTTGAACACGTGACGCTGCTGGAGTTCGCGCCTGAGATGAAGGCCGACCAGGTGCTGCAGGATAAAGTTCGCAGCCTGAAAAACGTCGACATCGTGCTGAACGCGCAGACCACGGAAGTGAAGGGCGACGGCAGCAAAGTGACCGGTCTGGAGTACCGTGACCGCGTAAGCGGCGACGTTCATAGCGTTCAGCTTTCGGGGATCTTCGTACAAATTGGCCTGCTGCCGAACACCACCTGGCTGGAAGGCGCGATTGAGCGCAACCGCATGGGCGAGATTATCATCGATGCGAAATGTGAAACCAGCGTGAAGGGCGTATTTGCCGCGGGTGACTGCACCACCGTGCCGTACAAGCAGATCATCATCGCGACTGGCGAAGGTGCAAAAGCGTCCCTGAGCGCGTTTGACTACCTGATCCGCACCAAAACCGCATAATAAAAGCAAGTAAGACATACCTGCAGTAGCCACCTCTTTATGAGGTGGCTTTTTTTTGGATTTTTTTACCCTCAATTATCCTCGTTATTAACCCCTTCATGCGTTAATTACCTGCTTCGATCAAAGAAAATAATAAGCCTGCTGATAATATCTTGTCGTTTTTATAGCGATAAATATTTATATTTAATATGAATGGCAAAGATACATCTACTTCTTCAATATATGAGACGTTAACCCCATTTGAAATAAAGGGATTGATGTTTCGTGATTTCTTTAACGCGGCGGACATGGCATCGCGATGCGCTTCGTTACATCCTTTATTCCCGGAAAGTGAAACCTGGCAGCAGGATGAGGCGTTAGAGGTTGAGTATGATTTCAACGCCCTGTTTGTCGGCCCTGCAACGCTATTGGCGCCGCCTTATGCCTCGGTGTATCTGGACGAAGAGCCTCTGCTGATGGGCGCTACAACGCTGAGCGTACGCGAATTCCTGCGCAGCATCGGGCTTTTTGTGACCGGGGAAAATAGCGTTCCCGACGATCACGTCAGCTATGAAATGGAGCTGGTGGTGATGCTCTCCGCGCATGCCAGACATTCGCCGCAATATCATGACGCACTCGCCCGCTTTGTGCAGGGGCATCTTGAATTATGGCTCCCCGCATTTATCGCAAAAATAAAGGATTGCGCGAAAACATCCGCAATTAAATGTCTCGCGTTGCAGATGACTAATTGGTTTGATGAATTAAAGACGAGAGTAATATTATGAGTATTGATAAAGGGCAGCTAAATCGGCGATCCTTTTTAAAAGGACTGATTGCGCTGGGTACCGTTGCCGCATTACCCGGCGGACTCTTATCATCCCGATGTGCCATGGCACAGCCCCCCATTCCGTTTAACCCAAAAACCTACAAAATTTTCCGTAACGCTTGCCCGCGTAACTGCTACGACACCTGCAGCTTAAAAACCTGGGTCAAAGATGACGTCATCACCTTCGTTGACGGGGCAAGCGAGTCCACGTTTACACACGGTGCCCCGTGTGTGAAAGGGCTGACCTACCCGCGCCGGGTCTACTCCCCGGACCGTATTAAATACCCGATGATCCAGGATGGGCGCGGCAGCGGTAAATGGCGTCGCATCTCCTGGGATGAGGCCATGCAGCGCATTGCCAGCAAGATGCTGGAGATTAAAAAGAAAGACGGGTCTATGCTCGGTCTGGCGCTGTCGAAATACTCCGGCAACCTGGGCGTGATGAGTTATGCCGTAGAGGGGATGATGTCTTCTCTCGGTTACACCACGCGGTTCGCCGGTACGCCATGCTGGCCAGCAGGGATCGATGCCCAGCACTATGACATGGGCGACATGTGGTGTAACGACCCGGAAGATCTGGTGAAAGCCAAATACATCATTATCTGGGGAGCAAACCCGGCCTGGTGCTCCATGCATACCATGAAGTACATCTATCAGGCGCGTGAGAAAGGGGCGAAAGTGGTGGTCATTGATCCGCTGTTCTCGCAAACCGCCGCGAAAGCCGATTTGTATCTGCGCGTGCGCCCGGGATCGGACGGCGCATTGGCGCTGGGAATGGCGCGGCACCTGCTGGATATTGGCCGCGTCGACCAGGAGTTTGTGAACAACTTCGCGCACGGTTTCCCGGAATTTGAACAGTATCTGCGCAGCAATATCACCGTGGAGTGGGCATCTGAAATCTGTGGCCTGTCGGCAGAGGTGATTCGCCAGCTGGCGGAAGAGTTCACCGCGGTAAAACCTGCCACCGTCTGGATCGGCTACGGGATGCAGCGCCACGTCAACGGTGGGGCGAACGTGCGCGCCATTGACGCTTTTGTTGCCATGACAGGCAACATCGGTGTGGAAGGCGGCGGTGCCCGCTACGGCCATCTGCAGACCTGGGGCTACAACTATCATGCGATGACGCAGAAGCCACCGGTCGGATCTGTTGGCATGGTGGGAGAAAGCGGCCCGGTAGGGGAGTTCGTCAGCGACAGCGGCGAAAAGAGCCACTATTCCGACCGCGCGCTGAACCTGAACCAGACCGCACAGAGCATTCTTGATGCCAACGATCCGCCCATTCGTATGCTGTGGGTGGCGTGCAAGAACCCGTTCGCGCAGGACTTTGACCGCAACAAAATGGAAAAAGCCTTCAGCAAGCTGGAGATGGTGGTCTGCGTCGATCAGTTCTTCAACGAGACGGTGCAGCATGCCGATATTGTGCTGCCGGTGACAACCACCTTTGAGCACTGGAACCTGTCGTCGTCTTACTGGCATTACTGGCTTTCGGTGAATGAACCGGCCATTAAACCGATGTACGAGTGCAAGAGCGATTTGGATATTGCCGTGCTGCTCTCGCGTACCATCAACAAAATGGAGCCGGGCTCCTGTACCTTCCCGCAGGACATTGACCAGAAAAAATGGCTCGACCTTGAGTTCAATGAGGGCATGGCGAAGCAGTTCGGCATCCGCTCCTGGGACGATCTGCTGGATGGGCCGGTGAAAGCCAAAATGGTCAGCTCGGCGGCCTGGCACGACCGCAAGTTTAAAACGCCATCGGGCAAGTATGAGTTCCTCTCCGAGCTGTGTGAAAAGAACGGCCATAAAGCGCTGCCGGAGTATCTGCCTGCCGCGGAGGGCAAGCTGCCGTTCCATCTGTTTACCCCGCATTTGCAGTACGGCCTCCACTCTCAGTTCGTCAACCTCGACTGGATGCAGGTCTTCTGGCCGGAGCCGTTTGTCTATATCCACCCAGCCGCCGCGCACAAGAAGGGGATTCGCGAGCTGGCGAAAGTCCGCGTGTTTAACGACGTGGGTGAAGTGGAGCTGCGGGCGAAGATTACCACCAACGTGCCGGAAGATTTCCTGGTGATGTACGAGTCCTGGTTTAACAAGCTTAAGTACAACGTGCAGAACGTCGTGAAAGATACGCCAGCCGATATGGGCAAGATGGCAACCGGCGCGCCTGGCGCGGCGATCCACAGCCAGTTTGTCGACATTGCCCTTATCGCGAATGAAGGAGCAGACGCATGAGACGCGCATTTTTAGTGAACAGTGATAAATGTATTGGCTGCCGCGGATGCGCCATGGCCTGCAAGAGCTTTAACCAGCTTGAGCCGGATCGCTTCTGGCGCTATGTCTATCCGCTGGATAAAGAAATTTATCCGCATGAGGAGCGTGCGTTTTTCTCGCTGGCCTGTAACCACTGTGAAAACCCGGCCTGTCTGGCGGCGTGCCCGGTGGAAGCCTACACCAAACGTGATGACGGCGTGGTGGTCCATAACCCTGAACGCTGTATCGGCTGTAAAAACTGCATCCGTAACTGCCCGTACGGCGCGCCGCGCTTCAATGAAGAGACGCAAAAGGCGGAGAAGTGCAGCATGTGCTATGAACGTCTGGATATCGGTATGGCCCCGGCCTGCGTGAACGCGTGTCCGGTCGGTGCCCTGTCGATTATCGATCTGGATGCCGATCCGCTGCCGAACAATGCCGTGCAGTATCCGCCGGGCTTTCCGAAGATGCCTCAGCTTAATCCGGGTACGCGCTTCATTCTGGCCCGTCAGCCAAAACAACCGGGGGATAAATAATGGAAAAGTACGAACTGCCGTTGGTGATTTTTACCGTGCTGAGCCAGATGTCCGTCGGGATGACGCTGCTCCTGACCTGGCGCACGCTCCGTGGTGAAGTGCATGGCACCCGCCTTCACTGGCTGATTACCGGGCTGATTCTGGGCGTTGCCTCCATTGCCGCGGTGCTGCATCTGGCGCACCCGGAACACGCATACAACGCGTTGATTAACCTGAAACATGCCTGGCTGAGCCGCGAAATTCTGGGCGCGACCCTGTACGGCGCCATGATTGGGCTGGCCTTCCTGAGTAAGGGAAACAAAGGCGCAGCGCTGCTGGCGTCCCTGTTCGGGATCCTGCTGGTGGTGGTGCAGGGAATGACCTACGCGGCACCGGCGATGCAGGCCATTGCCAACGGCATCACCATGATGCTGTTCTTTGCGACGGTCTGGGTGATGGGCTGTGCCGCAACGCCGCTGCTCGGGCTGAAAGGATCAAACGCCGCGCTGCGCCAGGGGATTATCGCCCTGATGGCGCTGCTGATTGCCGCGCCGGTGATGTGGCTCAGCGGCGGTACCATCATGAAAATGACCGCTCAGGCCTGGTTAAGCTCGCCGCTCTATCTGGGCAGCCTGCTGTGCTGCGTTGTGGGTGGCGCGTTATCGCTGAAGCGCCAGCCGATGCAGAAAGCGGTGTTTGCGCTCCTGCTGGTGGGCGTGGTGCTCAGCCGCCTGACCTTCTTCGGCGATACCGTCAGCACCATCGTCAATATTGGTCACCTGTACTGATAAACAAAACCCCGCGAAAGCGGGGTTTTTTGTTGGTATTTACCGGACCACCATCACCGGAATATGGGTGTGGCGGATCACGCTGGAGGCGTTCGACCCCAGCAGGTGAGTGGTAATGGAAGGATTACGTGAACCGATCACCACCACGTCTGCATTCAGCTCCGCGGCCAGTTCATTGACGGCATCGCGCACGCTACCGAACCGGACGTGGGTTTTGATGCGGGAAGGGTCGATGCTGAAATGCCCGACCATGGTCTGCAGCCGCGTTTCGGCTTCGTGCTGTAAGTGCTCCTCAAAGCGACGCACGTCGGCGGCAAAGCGGTGCAGGCTCAGGCTGGCAGAGCCCGGTAAGACGTGTAAAAGATGAATAATTCCGTCCTGCTGCGCGAGGAATTCCGCGTGGCGAACAGCTTTGTCGCTCAGTTCCATTTCGAAAACATCAACCGGCATAATGATTGTCTTATACATAACCGTTTCTCCTTGTTTATAAACGCTGGATACATTCAACCACAAAATATGAATGGTTTCTGTAAGCGCTTCGGCACTTTTCCTCTCTCGCCAGGATAAATCTCAAAAGGCGCGTATTTCCCGGCAGACTTTCAGGGGTAGCTACCCTTTATAAACTTACCTGAAACCTTTCGGAGGTCGCATGAAAGCACTCACGTACCACGGTCCGCACCATGTTCGCGTTGAGAATGTCCCCGATCCCATCATTGAACAGCCCGACGATATCATCCTGCGCGTCACGGCCACGGCGATTTGCGGCTCCGACCTGCATCTCTATCGTGGAAAGATCCCAAAGGTGCAGCACGGCGACATTTTTGGACATGAATTTATGGGCGAGATCGTCGAGTGCGGTCGAGAGGTGAAGGACCTGCAAAAAGGCGATCGCGTGGTGATCCCCTTTGTCATCGCCTGCGGTGACTGCTTCTTTTGCCGTCTGCAGCAGTACGCTGCCTGTGAGAAGTCCAATGCCGGGCAGGGCGCTGCGCTGAACAAAAAGCAAATTCCCGCGCCGGCAGCGCTGTTTGGCTATAGCCATCTCTACGGCGGCGTGCCGGGAGGACAGGCGGAATATGTGCGCGTGCCGAAAGGCAACGTCGGACCGTTTAAGGTGCCGCAGCTGCTCTCCGATGATAAGGCCCTGTTTCTTTCTGATATTTTACCCACCGCCTGGCAGGCGGCAAAAAATGCGCAGATTGAAAAAGGCTCCATCGTCGCCGTTTTCGGTGCCGGTCCGGTGGGGTTGTTGACGATTGCCTGCGCACGGCTGTTAGGGGCTGAGCAGATTTTTGTTATCGACCATCACCCCTATCGGCTGCGGTTTGCCGAGGCGCGCTACGGTGCTATCCCCATCAATTTTGATGATGATAACGACGCGGCGGAAAAGATAATCGAGCAAACCGCCGGGCAGCGGGGTGTCGATGCCGTCATTGATGCCGTCGGGTTCGAAGCCAAGGGCAGCACCACGGAGACGATCCTCAGCAACCTTAAAATTGAGGGCAGCAGCGGCAAAGCGCTGCGTCAGTGTATCGCTGCCGTCCGGCGCGGCGGGGTGGTCAGCGTACCCGGCGTGTATGCCGGGTTTATTCATGGCTTCCTGTTTGGGGATGCCTTCGATAAAGGGCTGACGTTTAAGATGGGCCAGACGCACGTCCACGCCTGGCTGGGCGAACTGTTGCCGCTGATCGAAAAAGGGCTGCTGACGCCGGAAGAGATTGTGACGCATTATCTCCCCCTGGCGGATGCGGAACGTGCTTATAAGATTTTCGAAAAACGGGAGGAGGAGTGCCGGAAGGTGATTCTGGTGCCCGGCGCGGAAACGCCTGAGGCCGCTGAGCAAAAAGTGAAGGGCCTGGTAAATGCGTTCCCGGGCGGCGTGGTGTGAGGTCACTCGTCGGTGGCGCTCAAGTTACTGTCCTGCGATGTAGCGCAATCGGGTGAAGATGTTCGGAAAGAGGATGCAGGCGCATCCTCTGTGCAACGCGGGTCGCGTTTGTTCAGAATGACATTAACGCAGGTAATCGCCCGCAGCTTCTGGCTGGTAGAGCAGCTCCAGCACTTCCAGATGGGTGGAGGCACCGCCCGGCAAGTCCCAGTGGATGGTATCGCCCGTGCGCAGCCCCAGCAGTGCGGCCCCCACCGGCGCAAGAACCGAAAGTTGCGCGCTGCTGTCCGTCATCTGGGCTGGGTAAACCAGCGTGCGGGTCAGCTCTTCACCGGTGGTCAGGTTGCGGAATTTCACCTGGCTGTTCATGGTGACCACGTTATGCGGCATCGTCTCAGGCGTGCACATCTGCGCCCGGTCGAGTTCCTCATTCAGGGCATCGGCCACCGGAAGTGAGGCGAATTCTGCTTTTTCCAGCAGCCTGTCGATACGTTCTGCGTCGAGCTCGTTGATGATGATTGTAGGTCTGGACATTTTTTACTCCATGTCGTTAATGCTGCGTCTAACGCAGAAACCATTCCAAAAGAAAACCCTCGCCGTCTGGCAGCGAGGGTTTAACTCTCCCGATGATACTGGCTGAACGCGCAAGTTTGAAGTGATGAAGGTCACATTCATGTGCCATATGAATTTTCACTGAAATTTATTCAGTCTTCATTCCTGGCGGATTGCGTTACGCTGTATGTTCTGAACCCGGGCGCTGCGCGAAACATCATTTGCCGCAGCCCTTACCAACGAGAGAGCGCTATGTACTTCTACCAACCGTCTCAGGGGCATGGCCTGCCGCATGACCCGCTGAACGCCATTGTCGGCCCCCGTCCGATTGGCTGGATCTCCTCTTGCGACCAGGCCGGTCAGCTCAACCTTGCGCCGTATAGCTTCTTCAACTGCTTTAACTATCGCCCGCCGATCATTGGCTTTTCCAGCAACGGCTGGAAGGACAGCGTGCGTAATATTGTTGAAACAAAGGAGTTTGTCTGGAATCTGGCAACGCGCGATCTTGCGGAAGCGATGAATCAGACCTCTGCCATGCTGCCTCACGACCAGGACGAATTTACCTTTTCCGGATTAACGCCTGCGGCAAGCAAGCTGGTGAGCGCCCCCCGCGTGGCGGAAAGCCCGGTCAACTTTGAGTGCCGCCTGTCTCAGTGCATTCAGCTTACCGGCGCCGACGGTACGCCGGTGGATACCTGGCTGGTGCTGGGAGAAGTGGTCGGGATCCATATTGCCGAAACGCTGCTGGAAGAGGGGATATACCAGACGGCGAAAGCGCAGCCCATCCTGCGTGCGGGTGGGCCGACGGCTTACTATGGCATCAGTGACGAACACCGGTTTGACATGGTGCGACCGGTGGTGGGCGATCAGTAACCGGCCTTATCAATGACAAATTGTTTTCCGCAGTTGCCTGGATGCGGCTGCGGAGCAAAGGATGTCGCAGAAAGCGGGGCGTTAATGGTGTCTGCTTTGAGTGAAATTTGCATCTCGGTCAGATATGCCGGATTACCGTTGCAGGTCAGCTTGAAGGCTTTGATATTTTCCTTGCCCCAGGTTTTGGCAACGGCGTTGTCAAAATCACTCCGGCTGACGGTTTTACCGTAATTTTCCGCAAGGAAATGACCGACGGCGCTGTTTTTCATTTCCTGATTCATTCTCACCATGGTGCCGAAATAGGCATCGGGATCAAAACCAAAGCAGACGCCATGTTTGGCATATTCGTAACGTTCCAGACAGGAGTTTCCACCCGCGCCCGGCATGACCTCGTTCAGCTTAGCCGCGCCGGAAAGCGACAGCCCGGTTTCGGCTGCTGCGCATTTGCGGCTGGCCTTCACTTCCGGCATGTTCGGGATAGGGCGCGTGGCGCAGCCAAATCGCATCCATCGACGTTCATCCACGCCGCGTGCGGCAATGGATTTCGGCAGGCCGGGCCATAGCCCGTGAACGGTCAGAAAATCGGTTTTATTGTCGCGCTCTTTTTGCAGACGACATTCATCCGGTTCATTGCGGTTACGCTCGACCATGCTTTGACAAAATCCCGTTTGCCAGGACAAAGCCAGCACATAGCGATCGAAATCGCCGTACTGCGTGGCCTTGAGGGGTTCGGCCTGTGCTGAGAAGAGACTGAGTGCAAGCGCTACTGCGCCAGACGGGATAACGATATCCTTCCTGAACATGTGATTTCCTGATTGGTTGTGCGCAATTCATTTTTGTGGGTTATTAAAGCACAAAAAGCGCCCGCAGGCGCTTTTAGGTAATCAGGAATTTCACTTAGGCGGCGCCGGGAACCAGCACTTCGGTAGCAATAATAACGATGATTAGCCCAACCAGCACCGGCACTGACGTGCGTTTCACCACTTCAAACGGCGAGATTTTGGCCATCCCGGCGACCGCCACCACCACGCCTGAGACAGGCGAGATGGTACGACCCAGGTTTGAGGCCTGGAGCATCGGAATGGAAAGATAAGCCGGGTTGATACCGGACGAGTGAGCCAGCTTAGGGATCATCTCAACGAAGGCGTAAAATGGCGCATTCCCGGAACCGGTGGTCATTGCCGCCAGCATGGTCAGTACCACCAGGACCAGCATCAGGATAATACTAGCCGAGCCAAACGAGGTGGCGATGGAGATCAGGCTCTGGATAAAGCCGATCGTGCTCAGACCCTGGGCAAAGACACCTGCTGCAACCAACAGCATCACCACGCCAGCAAACGCATCTGCCATACCGCGATACGCGACCTCAAGGCCGGAGAAGACTTTTTGGGTGTTGAAACCGCGCACGAACTCCAGCACAGCGGCTAACAGCATACAGATAACCAGGATAGTAATAATGTGCAGCTGCGGGCCCCATTTCCCGTCAAAAATGAGCACGCCGATAATTGGCGTGAACGGCAAAATGGCATAGAACGCCGGCGCGGTGGTGGTGATTTCGCTTACATCCATCATTTCATGGCTGATGTTCTCTTTCTTATCGAGATAGCGCTGCCAGAAGAAATGCGCGATACCCATTCCCACAATGGCGACAATCGAGATCGGCAGCGTGGTTTTAAAGGCGAAGTCGATAAGCGACATTTCGGCTGCTTTCGCTGCCAGCACAACGTCTCCTGACGTCGGGGAGAGAATAATGGCCGCCGGGGAGGCGCAAATTGCCGCCGCTGCCCCACGGCTGATGCCCACGTTTACCATCACCGGGAACAGCGTGGCCATTAACAGTACGCCAAGCCCGGTTGCCGATGAAACGGCCAGCGACATCAGGCAGGCGAGGAAATAGGCGGCAACCATCAACAGATACGGCGAGTTAATGTACTGCAGGGGTTTCGAGGCAAGCTTCACAACCATGTCGTTCGCGCCGATATGGGTCATATAGGCTGCAAAACCGCACAGCATCATGATCATCATACCCAGATCGCCACCGCGGCTCATGAGCAGGATTTTAATATATTCAACAATATCCGTGGCGGTGTAGCCCGTGCTGGCTGCGCTGGCAGGTAAAACCTGATGACCCATTACTGCGCTGATTATCAGCAGCGTTAAACCACCGACAAATAAAACGCCCGTGGCTGAGTATCCTTTAATGATGTAGCGAGCTACACCCACAATGACGACGACCCCAATTAGGAGTTCGATAAACGTAAGCATGATTTCCCCTGTGTCTTTCTGCCCTGAGATATAAAAAATTAATATAAAAATGAAGGATGAAAATGTGCCGAATTAATGGCCCGCCCTTGCTGATTAAAATCAATAAACAGACGACTAACGAACAGCATAACAGCGTTTTTGCCATGGCTAAGGCATTTATGTCATAAGGATCTTGACCGGCAAAGACAGCGTAACATGTCTATGTAATGATAACAAAATGTTAAACTTTTGTGTGGTCTGGCCTGTTAGTACTGGAGACGGTTAACAGACATTAGGCGTACATGATGAGGGTTTATTCGGGATAAGCAGAACGCCGCTTTAAGAATATTCCCGAAAAGCGGCCTGATATTTAAGAGTAGGGGTGATGCCGTTAAGGCTTGGTTCAATTATTCTATGTTAAACTTTGCCTCGAATATCAAGAATGGTAATTGCATTGTGATTGTACGTAATACTTTTTTCTCTATTTTATTGTTTATTATTGGCCAGTTAACGTTTTCTTCTGTTGCACAGGCAGAGAACAACGCGACGGACAAAGGTTGGTTCTCTACTTTTACGGATAATGTTTCGCAGACCTGGTCAGCGCCTGAACATTATGATCTCTATGTCCCGGCAATAACGTGGCATGCGCGCTTTGCTTACGATAAAGAGAAAACGGATAAATACAACGAGCGTCCCTGGGGAGCGGGTTTTGGTCAGTCGCGCTGGGATGATAAAGGAAACTGGCATGGCATCTATCTGATGGCCTTCAAAGACTCCTTTAACAAGTGGGAACCGATTGGCGGCTACGGCTGGGAAAAAACCTGGCGCCCGCTGGCGGATGAGAACTTCCACGTTGGTCTGGGTTATACCGCCGGGGTGACCGCGCGCGACAACTGGAAGTACATTCCGATCCCCGTATTGCTGCCTCTGGCCTCTGTTGGATACGGCCCTGCAACGTTCCAGATGACCTACATTCCGGGAACGTATAACAACGGTAATGTTTACTTCGCCTGGATGCGTTTTCAGTTTTAACTGACAAAACATTACCTGGTGGTGAAAAAACGTGCAGCCGTTGATTCGTAAGCGATAAAAATCTGTCAGTGAAAATTAACGCGACTTTAGTCACTTTTTGTCAAAGATCCGCTGGACAAAAGGTCCCACAATTGATGTACTGGTAACCGACACAGCATTTGTGTCGTTTTTTAATGTAAAGGTAATTTTGATGTCTAAGATTAAAGGTAACGTTAAGTGGTTTAATGAGTCCAAAGGATTCGGTTTCATTACTCCTGAAGATGGCAGCAAAGACGTGTTCGTACACTTCTCTGCAATCCAGTCTAATGGTTTCAAAACTCTGGCTGAAGGTCAGCGTGTAGAGTTCGAAATCACTAACGGTGCCAAAGGCCCTTCTGCTGCTAACGTAATCGCTCTGTAATTCAGACGCGTCAGCAAGAATTTCAAAACCCGCTCATTGAGCGGGTTTTTTTCGTTATGAATCAGCCAAGCAGGTAAATTTTCAGGAAGCTGGCCACGATCAGTACGCTCAACAACACCATGCCTGCGCTCATCAGACTCTGTTTCATTTGTCACCCTCGTTCAGTATTGCCTTCAGAGTGACAGAGAAAAATTAAGCCAACATTAACGCTCCGGCAGTTAATGCGTGCTTACAGAGGAAAAAAGCCAAAATGCGATCCCCGTCATCGCGAAAGATCCGATCATGTTGATCGCGATATTCACCAGCGCCCAGCCGATACGACCTTCCTGAAAGAGAAAAACCGTTTCCGCGGAAAAGGTTGAAAAGGTGGTCAAACCGCCGCAGAAGCCGGTGGTAATCAAGACTTTCCACATGGGATCGATGTGCGTCATCCGGTTAAACCAGGCCAGCCCCATACCAATAATAAAAGCACCAATCAGGTTGGCGGCCAGCGTTCCTAATGGAATCGCCTGGTGCAGGGGATTAAACCGCATACTCAGTAACCACCTCGCAACGCTCCCCGTGCCTCCACCAATAAAAACAGCTAAAAGGAGTTGTAACACGCTAAATACCTGCTATTTGATGTGTAAGAGTAGCGAGTTTAACGCTGTTTATAATGAGGGGACAAATATGTATGTTGCGGTAGGGCAGTTTGCGGTCACGCCTGACTGGCGGCTTAACGCAGTGCAGTGCGTTAACCTGATGATACAGGCCCGACAGAAAGGCGCGTCGCTGCTGGTGCTTCCTGAGGCGTTGCTGGCAAGGGATGATAACGACCCGGATTTGTCCGTGAAGTCCGCACAGGCCCTTGACGGCGAATTTTTACAACAGCTGCTCGCCCAGAGCGTAGGCAGTACGATGACCACCGTCTTAACCGTGCACGTTCCCTCAACGCCGGGTCGCGCAGTGAATACGCTGGTGGCTATCCGTGACGGTGCCATTGTTGCGCGCTACGCCAAGCTTCATCTCTATGATGCGTTCAGCATCCAGGAGTCGCGACGCGTTGATCCGGGAGATGTCGTCCCACCGCTCATTGATATCGACGGGTTTAAGGTGGGGTTGATGACCTGCTATGACCTGCGTTTCCCGGAGCTGGCGGTGCATCTGGCGCTGCAGGGGGCGGAGGTGCTGGTATTGCCCGCCGCATGGGTTAAGGGGCCGCTAAAAGAGCAACACTGGGCTACGCTGCTTGCGGCACGCGCGCTGGACACGACCTGTTATGTTGTTGCCGCCGGGGAGTGCGGCAATAAAAACATCGGGCAGAGCAGGGTGGTTGATCCCCTGGGAGTGACGATTGCCGCCGCAGCGGAAGCGCCGGTTCTGCTGATGGCGGAGATAATTTTAGAAAGAGTTGCGCTTGCGCGTCAGCAATTACCTGTTCTTCGCAACCGTCGCTTTGCGCCACCGCAATTATTGTGATGTTTTTTTCAACAATGCTTGATTCACCTTGTTACAGATTGCTATTGTGTGCACGCGCCAAATGACCGTTAATACGATCGGGTTTTGGCGCTGAATGCAGCCTGTTTTAAGTAAAGAAGGTATCTATGGGTGAGATTAGTATTACCAAACTGCTGGTGGTTGCCGCACTGGTCGTCCTGCTGTTTGGTACCAAGAAGTTACGCACGCTGGGTGGTGACCTGGGGGCTGCCATCAAAGGCTTCAAGAAAGCGATGAACGACGATGACGCAGCCGCGAAGAAAAGCGCTGACGACATCCCGGCAGAGAAGCTTTCCCACAAAGAGTAACGGCAATGCCTGAGGGCTTGCGAAAAAAAACCGGCTCATGAGGCCGGTTTTTTTGCATTACTGTAAATGAATATTACGGCGTTATTTGACTTCTTCGCCTTTCGCCTGCATATCCGCATGGTAAGAAGAACGAACAAACGGACCACAAGCCGCGTGGGTAAAGCCCATCGCCAGCGCTTCGGCTTTCATCTCGTCAAATTCATCCGGGCTCACGTAGCGCTGTACCGGCAGGTGGTGACGGCTTGGCTGCAGATACTGGCCGAGCGTCAACATGGTCACACCGTGGCGGCGCAGATCGCGCATGACGTCGATGATTTCGTCATTGGTTTCACCCAGACCAACCATCAGACCTGACTTGGTCGGGATATGCGGATGTGCTTCTTTAAAGCGCTCCAGCAGCTTCAGAGACCAGTTGTAGTCGGCTCCCGGACGCACCTGACGGTAAAGACGCGGAACGTTCTCCAGGTTGTGGTTAAACACATCTGGCGGCGTCGCGGTCAGGATATCCAGCGCGCGGTCCATACGGCCGCGGAAGTCAGGAACCAGCGTCTCGATTTTGATGTTCGGGCTTTTTTCGCGAATGGCAGTAATGCAGTCAGCGAAGTGCTGAGCACCGCCATCACGCAGATCGTCGCGGTCAACGGAGGTGATAACCACATAACGCAGCGCCATGTCGGCGATGGTTTGCGCCAGTTTTTGCGGCTCGTTGGCATCGGGGGCCACCGGGCGGCCATGCGCTACGTCGCAGAATGGGCAGCGGCGGGTACAGATGGCACCCAGAATCATAAACGTCGCGGTGCCGTGATTGAAACATTCAGCAAGGTTCGGGCAAGAGGCTTCTTCACAAACAGAGTGAAGGCCATTCTTACGCATCGCCGCTTTGATCCCCTGGATACGCGAAGAGTCTGCCGGAAGTTTGATTTTCATCCATTCCGGTTTTCTTAACAGCGCCTCGCGCTCTGTAGCCACGTTTTTAACCGGGATAAGGGCCATTTTATCGGCATCGCGGTATTTAACACCGCGTTCCATCACAATGGGTTTACTCATAGCGTGCGTGTTCCAGTTGCGAATATCGAAGGAAAGCGTTTCAATTCAAGGGAATGTTGTATTTATCAACTATTTTTGAACGAACGACAGGCAGTATATCATTTATAGGGGCGTTAAAGCAGCCTGCCAGGTCGCCAATTTGTAAAATAGTTGTTGTTTTGTGCCTTTTGCCCTGCGAGCGGCAGGGACGTGTACGGGTACGCTCTGTCAGAAGGCCTGACGGATAATGCGGATGACGTTTTCCAGTACCGGATCGCGCAAGCTGAGCTTGTTGTAATGCAGTGAAATCTCGATAGATTCTGCATTGAGCTGGCTAAGCGGAATACTCTCCAGCGGCCAGCATTTCCGCAGCAGGTTATACAGGCGTGAAGGCATGATGCACAGCATATCGCTGCTGCCAATCAGGGATGCGGTGGTGAACATATTGTAACTGCTGAAACTGATCTGACGTTCCGGGAAAATTTCGTCTATACGCTGACGCAGAGCGTGATTAGATTGCCCTTCGGTCATAAAAGACGAGTGGTCGTAGTTGCGCAGGTTTTCAATGGATAACGGCTCGCTGAGGACGGGGTGCTGCTTGCGGCAAACCAGCACCAGGTTATCCGCGTAAAGCACATTTTGCCCCAGCGCTCGGGCGCTAAAGCTGCCGCTTTCGATGACCAGGTCCGTCTGGAACTGAGCAAGCTGAACGTCAGGTTCGTTAAGAGGCACATTGCGAAGCAGAAGCTGAGGCGCATGCTCTTTCACTGCCTGGAAGATCGCGGGCATCACCAGCACGCCGACAGAAGGGGAGCAGCCGATGGTGATGGTTCTCTGTTTGTCATAGCTTCCGGTTAAATCCAGCGCACCCAGAATCGACTCCAGCCCCTGGCTGATGTATTCGTGGAGATGTGTCGCATAGGCTGTTGGCGTGACGCCCTGGCCCTTACGGATAAATAAGGGGTCGGGAAATATAGCCCGTAGCTTTTGAATTGACTGACTTATTGCCGATGGCGTGAGATTAAGAATTTTCGCAGCATTAACGATACCCTTATGGACATATACTGCCTCAAAAATAGTCAGTAAATTGAGATCAATATTACGTAAAGTCCGAAAAATTTGCGGCTTATCTTCGCCACCAGGGTCATTCAGGCGTTTGGCTGGTAAATTATTATACTCCACGCTTTCACTCCGTATACATTCACAACATGAATGATAGTTCAATTTATTTATTATGCTTGTAGAGATTCGTAAAGTGTTGCTTTTGTTCCACTTGTTTATCAAAAACAAACAGTTGTGTGATTATCACTCAAGTTACTTAGCCTGTGTATGCCGTGCTGTCCGGAGGCTAAATAATATGTAAGGGCAATATTCGGGCGCTTCGAAAATATAGAATCTGCGGATTATTGTAAAGCGTAAAAGCGGTAAATAAACAGTGGCCCGTCAAATTATCGAGCCATTCTGGATGATATATTAAGCAGGGATATATTCGTGCGGGGGATTGTTAAGTAGCGCTAACACATTCTTCAGAAGCACGGGACGTATATTTTCTGGCGTAGCGGTATCGACCCACTGGCGCATTTGCGTCATTTCCATGCCGGCGTAGCCGCAGGGGTTTATGCGCTGGAAAGGCGTAAGATCCATATTAATATTCAATGCCAGACCGTGGAAGGAACAACCTTTACGAATACGTAGCCCCAGAGAGCAGATCTTCATTTCGCCAACGTAGACGCCCGGCGCATCGGCACGCGGATGCGCGTCAATCCCATACTCCGCCAGCGTGTTGACGACGGTCTGTTCCAGTAACGTCACCAGCTCACGTACGCCAAGCTTTCTGCGCTTCAGATTAAGCAGGACGTACATGACCTGCTGACCCGGACCGTGGTAAGTCACCTGTCCGCCACGATCGCTCTGGATCACCGGGATATCGCCCGTCATTAATAAGTGTTCCGCTTTTCCCGCCTGGCCCTGCGTAAATACCGGCAGATGTTCGACCAGCCAAATCTCATCAGGGGTTGTGTCATCGCGTGAATCGGTGAACTCGTGCATAGCCTGAGAGACAGGCTCATAAGGTTGCAGCCCGAGATGACGGACCAGAATTTTATCCTGATACAAAACGCGTCTCCGAAGACGAGAAACAAAAGATGAGGGGGAGTATATCACAGCGGGGAAGAGGGGTTACCCGGTAAACCGGGTAACCGCAAAGGGACTACAGCACCATACGAACGATTTCGATATTGCCGAGCTCTTCGTACAGCGTCTCAACCTGCTCGATATGTGTGGCAGTGATGGTAATAGAAACCGAGTGGTAGTTGCCCTTGCTGCTTGGTTTTACTGACGGAGAGTAGTCACCCGGCGCATGGCGCTGTACCACTTCAACCACCTGATCAACCAGCTCAGGTTTCGCTAGACCCATTACTTTGTAGGTAAACGGGGTAGGGAATTCAAGCAGTTCGTTAAGTTTGGTTTTCATGTCAGCTCCGGCGTAACGTCAAAAAGAATAACTCCCACGTCAGGTGGGAGTTATCAGGATACTTAGTATATGGGGATCAAAATCACACTTTCAAGTGTTCGATTTTTAGCCAAACCAGTGATGGAACATCAATTTAATGTAATCAATGATTTTGCCGAAGAAATTGCCTTCAGGAATTTCTTCCAATACCACGAGTGGACGCTGGTCGATCGTTTTACCGTCCAGCTGGAAGTTGATGGTACCCACCACCTGGTTTTTATGCAGCGGGGCATGCAGTTCGGTGGTGTTGAGCACATAGCTTGCTTTCAGATCCTTCATACGACCGCGTGGAATGGTCAGGTAGAGGTCTTTATCCACGCCCAGAGAAGCACGATCGTTATCGCCGAACCAGACGGGTTCAGAAGCAAATTCTTTGCCTGCTTTCAGCGGGTTCACAGTTTCGAAGAAACGGAAGCCCCAGGTCAGCAGCTTCTTACTCTCGGTTTCGCGACCTTTAAAGGTGCGACCGCCCATCACGGCAGAGATCAGGCGCATCTGGCCTTCAGTGGCAGAGGCTACCAGGTTGTAACCGGCTTTGTCGGTGTGGCCGGTTTTGATGCCGTCAACGTTCAGGCTGTTATCCCACAGCAGGCCGTTACGGTTGGTCTGACGAATGCCGTTGAAGGTGAACTCTTTCTCTTTGTAGATAGAGTACTCGTTAGGTACGTCGCGGATCAGCGCCTGACCGATCAGCGCCATATCACGTGCGGAGCTGTACTGACCGTCTGCATCGAGACCGTGTACGGTCTGGAAATGGCTGTTCTTCAGACCCAGGGCATTTACGTAGCTGTTCATCAGGCCCACGAACGCATCCTGACTACCGGCGGCGAAATCGGCCATGGCCACGCAGGCATCGTTACCGGACTGCAGGTTAATGCCACGAATTAACTGAGAAACCGGAACCTGCATTCCCGGTTTCAGGAACATCAGCGAGGAACCTTTGAAAACCGGGTTCCCGGTAGCCCACGCATCGTTGCCGATGGTGACCAGATCCGTCTCTTTGAACTTACCGGCTTTCATTGCCTGGCCGATGACGTAGCTGGTCATCATTTTGGTCAGGCTGGCCGGGTCACGGCGGGCATCGGCATTCTGTTCTGCCAGCACTTTGCCAGAGTTGTAATCGATCAGGATGTAGGATTCCGCGTCGATTTGCGGAACGCCAGGGATCATGGTCTTGATATTCAGGTCATCAGCATGAGCTGCAGAGAGTGCAGCCGCGCAAAGGGCCGTGGTCAGCGCCATGCGCTGCACAAAACGAGCAGAAAAAGTGGTCTTCATGGTCAGAACTACGACATCCGTGATGGAATTAAAAAAAGTGCCTTACTATAGCAAATGCTATTCAGGCAGGCATCCGACTTTAAGCATGAGTTTGTGAATGTGTTTTACACAAATTGACATTTCGGATACCGCCGATTAATTACTTCGTAACAGCGATAAAGGACTGCAGCTGTGCCTCGCTCTGCAAACGCTGCTGCAGGGATGCCGCCTGCGACTTGCTGGCAAACGGCCCCATCTGAATACGCCAGACCGCGCCGTTTTGCTCAACGCGTCCTGGCACGCCAAACTGCTGGCTTAGACGCTGCTGATACTGCTGGGCACGGGCCCGATCGCTCACTGCGCCCACCTGGACGACAAAGCCGCCGCTGGCTGCTGCGGGAGCGGCAACGGCTGCGCTCTGGGTCGTGACCGGAGCCGTTACCGGGGCAGGCTGCTGCACGACGGGGGCGGCAACAGGGGCTGGCGTCGGCTCACTGCTCTCCAGCACGCCCGAGGCTAAGTTCGTTGGTGCGCCAAGGAAGCCGCTGCTTTTTACCGGTGCGCCAGTGGCATCATCGCTTTGCAGGGTGTCATTGCTGATTGGGCGTATTTCTCCCGCCGGCTGAGAAGGCTCTGCCGGCGAGGAGACGCTTCCCATGCCGCCGTCCAGATTTGGGCGGTCGGGGAGGGCATAGGTCTGTTTCGCCACCGTGGTACACGCGGTTCCCGGCCCGGAGAGCGAACCATCCTGCGCCACGATAATTGGGTCAATGCGAACTTTGGTGTTGTTCGAGGTATTCAGGCGATCGGCAGACGCGCGGGACAGGGAAATCACCCGGTCATTACCGTACGGGCCGCGGTCGTTAATACGCACGACGATCATACGGCCGTTCGCCAGGTTGGTGATACGGGCGTAGCTAGGGATAGGTAGCGTCGGGTGCGCTGCAGTCAACTGCATTGGGTCAAATGTTTCACCCGATGCCGTCAGGTTACTGCCCGGCTCAGCATCATAAATGGCGGCAAAGCCAGCCTGGCTAAAGCGGGACGGATCCTGCACAATTTTGTAGCTTTTGCCGTCGCGCTCGTAATCCTGATTCGCGCTGGCATTCAGCGGTTCATAAACGGGATCGGCACCGCTAATTTCAACGATTGGGCCATTACACACCGCAGGCTGCGGCGGCGCGACGGTTGCCTGTTGCTGACCATCATCACTTGTACAGGCCGCAAGTAAACTTGCCGCAATGCAGATACCCAGCCACTGCTTACGCATTCCGATCCCCTTATTTTTATACGCTTTTTGACAACATTTTTCTGTGGGTGTGGATCGACATCACGATACCAAACCCGGCCATCAACACGATCAGTGCCGAGCCTCCGTAACTCACCAGCGGCAGCGGTACGCCTACCACCGGCAGAATACCACTCACCATACCAATATTTACGAAGACATAAACGAATAAAATCAACATCAGTCCGCCTGCCATGACGCGGCCGAAGGTGGTCTGCGCGCGGGCCGCAATCCACAAACCTCGCATGATGAGCAGCACGTAGAGCGCCAGCAGGATCAGGATGCCAACCAGTCCCAGCTCTTCCGCCAGTACCGCAAAGATAAAGTCGGTGTGGCGCTCCGGTAAAAACTCCAGCTGCGACTGGGTACCGTGCAGCCAGCCTTTACCGCGCAGGCCGCCGGAGCCAATCGCAATCTTGGACTGAATAATATGATAGCCCGCACCGAGCGGATCGGTTTCCGGATCCAGAAGCATCATGACGCGCTGGCGCTGGTAGTCATGCATCAGGAAGAACCACAGGATAGGGATAAACGCTGCAACCAGCACCACCGCGATACCAATCAGACGCCAGCTTAAGCCCGACAGGAACAGGACAAACAGGCCGGAGAGGGCGATAAGGATCGAGGTGCCGAGGTCAGGCTGCGCCGCAACCAGCAGTGTCGGCAGGAATATCAGCACCAGGGCGATAGCGGTATTTTTCAGCGACGGCGGACAGACGTCGCGGTTGATAAAGCGCGCCACCATCAGCGGGACTGCGATTTTGGCAATCTCCGAGGGCTGGAAACGGACTACGCCCAGATCCAGCCAGCGCTGTGCCCCTTTTGAGATGGCACCGAACGCATCTACCGCCACCAGCAAAATAATACAGAAGATGTAGAGATAGGGCGCCCAGCCTTCATAGACGCGCGGCGGGATCTGCGCCATTACCACCATAATGACCAGACCCATCGCGATCTGGCCGATCTTGCGTTCCATCATGCCGATGTCCTGGCCGCTGGCGCTCCAGATAACCAGGGCGCTGTAAACCAGCAGGGCCAGCAGGATCAGCAGCATGGCTGGGTCGATGTGAATTTTATCCCACAGCGATTTTTTATTTGGATTATCCGTCATGATTATTGGTCCTCCGCCGCAGCGGCGGCCGGATTTTCAGCCGGCAGTTCGGTGTTGTTATCACCCAGCATAATGTGGTCCAGGATTTGGCGCATGATGGTCCCTACCGCCGGGCCAGCGCCGCCGTTCTCCAGAATCATTGCCACCGCCACCTGCGGGTTATCATAAGGGGCAAACGCCGTCATCAGCTTATGGTCACGCAGACGTTCGGCTATGCGGTGTGCGTTATAGGTTTCATTGGCTTTCAGGCCAAAGACCTGCGCCGTACCGGATTTCGCGGCCACTTTATATGGCGTACCGGCGAAATATTTGTGCGCGGTTCCGTTTGGACGGTTTGCCACACCGTACATACCGTCTTTCGCTATTTCCCAGAAGCCGGAATGGATGTCGCCTACCGGCGCTTCATGGGGCTGCACCCACGGCACTTTTTTGCCATCTTCAACGGTGCTTTGCAGCAGATGCGGAACTTTCACTACGCCGTCGTTAATGAGGATCATCATCGCTTTGTTCATCTGAAGCGGGGTGGCCGTCCAGTAACCCTGGCCGATACCCACCGGTATGGTATCACCCTGATACCACGGCTTCTTAAAGCGCTTCAGCTTCCACTCACGGGTTGGCATGTTGCCGGAGCGCTCTTCAGCCAGATCCACGCCGGTGTAGTGCCCGTAGCCGAATTTGCTCATCCACTCTGACAGGCGGTCAATGCCCATGTCATACGCCACCTGATAGAAGAAGGTATCCGCAGATTCTTCCAGAGATTTCGTAACGTTCAGATGGCCGTGGCCCCATTTCTTCCAGTCGCGATAGCGTTTTTCAGAGCCCGGTAGCTGCCACCAGCCCGGGTCAAACAGGCTGGTATTGCGGTTGATGACGCCCGCGCTCAGCGCCGAGACCGCCACGTACGGTTTAACCGTTGATGCCGGCGGGTAAACGCCTTGCGTGGCGCGGTTCACCAGCGGGGTGTTAGGGTCATTCAGCAGGCCGGAGTAGTCTTTGCTGGAGATGCCGTCAACAAAGAGGTTCGGGTCATAGCTTGGCATGGAAACCATGGCCAGAATGCCGCCGGTGCGCGGGTCGGTGACCACTACGGCGGCGCGGCTACCCGCCAGCAGGGTTTCAATATACTGCTGCAGTTTGAGATCGAGCGTCAGATAGACGTCGTGCCCCGCCTGAGGCGGCACTTCTTTAAGCTGGCGGATGACGCGTCCACGGTTGTTAACCTCAACTTCTTCATAGCCGGTCTGCCCGTGCAGGACATCTTCGTAGTAGCGCTCGATCCCCAGCTTGCCGATATCGTGCGTCGCGGCGTAGTTCGCCAGCTTGCCGTCTTTATCGAGGCGCTCGACGTCTTTATCGTTAATCTTGGAAACGTAGCCAATCACATGCGTCAGCGCGGATCCGTAAGGATAGTAGCGACGCTTGTAACCCTTCACTTCCACACCGGGGAAGCGGTACTGGTTCACCGCAAAACGGGCGACCTGGACTTCCGTCAGATTGGTTTTAACCGGAATGGAGGTGAAACGGTGAGAGCGGGCGCGCTCTTTTTTGAAGGCCGCGATATCATCATCGTTAAGATCGACAACGCTCCTTAGCGCTTCCAGCGTATTCTGCACGTTATCGACCTTCTCCGGCATCATCTCGACTTGATAGATGGTGCGGTTTAACGCCAGAGGGGTGCCGTTACGGTCGTAGATAATGCCGCGGCTGGGTGCGATAGGCACCAGCTTAATGCGGTTTTCGTTAGAACGCGTCTGGTAATCGGTAAAGCGGACAATTTGCAGATTATAAAGGTTGGCGATCAGCACGCCGGTAAGCAGCAAAATCCCCGTAAAGGCGACCAGCGCCCGGCGCACAAACAGCGCGGACTCAGCCGTATAGTCGCGAAAAGAATTCTGTAGTTTCATCCGCTGCTTAATCTACCCTGGTCAGTCATTACTCGCGGTGATAGGGGTGGTTGGTAGTAATGCTCCACGCGCGATACAGGCTTTCCGCCACCAGGACCCGCACGAGCGGGTGGGGCAGCGTCAGCGCAGAGAGAGACCAACTTTGTTCTGCTGCAGCTTTGCAGGCGGGGGATAACCCTTCAGGTCCGCCAATCAACAGACTGACGTCGCGGCCATCCTGCTTCCAGCGCTCCAGTTCATGCGCCAGCTGCGGCGTATCCCAGGGTTTACCTGGAATATCAAGGGTGACGATGCGGTTCTTGCCTGCGGCAGCAAGCATCAGTTCACCCTCTTTGTCGAGAATACGTTTGATATCCGCGTTCTTACCGCGCTTCCCGGCGGGGATCTCCACCAGTTCGAACGGCATATCTTTGGGAAAACGACGCAGATATTCAGTAAAACCGGTTTGTACCCAGTCCGGCATTTTGGTGCCGACGGCGACCAGCTGCAACTTCACGCATTAACCCCAGAGTTTTTCCAGCTCATACAGGCGACGGCTCTCTTCCTGCATGACGTGGACAATCACATCGCCGAGATCCACAACCACCCAGTCAGCGGTCGCTTCACCTTCAACGCCAAGCGGTAAGAGTCCTGCTGCGCGCGATTCCTGAACCACATGGTCGGCAATCGAAACAACATGACGCGTAGAGGTACCGGTGCAGATAATCATGCAGTCGGTAATACTGGATTTACCCTTAACGTCGATAGCGATGATGTCCTGACCTTTCAGGTCATCAATTTTGTCGATAACAAAATCCTGGAGTGCTTTACCCTGCAAGTTTTCCCCCTGGGTGAATGAGATTGTACAACTATGAATTCGTGGCCAGACAGTATACCTGAACTGACGCCCCTGTCGGGACAAATGTCACCGTCCGGGCTTTTGAAGGCGGGTATCATCCCACCCTCCGCCTGAGATTGCATCGCCATTTTTGTAAAACAATTTCTGTAAAGCAACGATCGGCGGGAAAGTCTGGCAGCGGAGGATAACAGTATGGCTTAACCTGTCAAGGCAGGATAATCAATATGCTGCTTTTTATGCCCTCCGGCTATTTATCTGCGGTTTTCTGATACAACCCGTGCGTATGAATATACGCCAGCACCGGGGCAGGCAGCAGATCGTCACAGGCTAAACCCTGCTGTAAACGTTCGCGAATAACGGTCGCAGAGATGTCGAACCACGGCGTCTCCGCCAGATAAATCTTCCCGGCGGGCTGGTTGTGAAGATCTTCAACGTTATCGGTGAGGTGGTCTTCAAGCCACTGCTGATATTGCGCTTCGCGCATGGTCAGCGGGTAGCCCGGACGGCGGCAAACGAGCAGGTGGCTGTTCCCCAGAATGGTTTCATACTTGTGCCACGTGGGGAAGTTGAGCAGGGAGTCCTGACCGATGATAAAGGCGAGCGGCTGGTCAGGCCCTTGCTCGGCCCGCCACTCCTGAAGCGTTTGCGACGTCCATGAGGGGGTGTCGCGACGCAATTCCCGTTCATCAAGCCTGAAGAGCGGCTTATCCGCGATAGCCAGAGCGAGCATCTCTTTGCGCTGCTCGCTGGTTGCTTCAGGCTGGGGGCGGTGCGGCGGTACATTATTGGGCATGATGGTAACGCGCTGCAGGCCGATCAGATTTGCCAGAATTTCTACCGGCTTCAGATGCCCGTAGTGTACCGGGTCAAAGGTGCCGCCATACAGGGCCTGTAAAGAGTGCATACTATCCATCAATAAATACGTCAGCCAGCGCCTTGTGGCAGAGCAGCAGGGAAAGGCTTTCCAGCTCCGCCCACACCGACTGGCCGTAATCTTGTTTTAGGGTAAGCTCGGCGCGCATCAGAAGCTGCACAGCCTGGCGCAGCTGTTCATGGCTCAGGCGGTTGATGGCCTCGGTGGTCATTGCCCGCCGGTTTTGCCACACCCGGTGTTTATCAAACAGGGAGCGTAACGGCGTATGGGCCGACTGGCGCTTGAGCGTTATCAGCAGCAACAACTCGCGCTGCAGCGTGCGCAGCAGAATGACGGGTTCACTGCCCTCCAGGCGCAGCTGCTGGAGAATATGCAGGGCGCGTTTGCTTTTCGCCGACAACAGAGCATCCACCCAGTGGAACGGCGTGAAGTGTGCGGCATCGTTAACGGCCTGCTCAACGCGCGGTAAGGTCAGCTTGCCGTCCGGCCAGAGCAGGGAGAGCCTGTCCAGCGCCTGTGCCAGGGCCAGCAGGTTGCCTTCATAGCAGTAGCAGAGCAGTTGGTTCGCCGCATCGTCCAGTTGAAGGTTGTGCTGCTTCGCTCTCGCGGCGACCCATTTAGGCAGGTGCGCCTGCTCAGGCGTCTGGCAGGTGACCAGCACCGCGTGGGTCGCGAGTTGGGTGAACCATGCCGCGTTTTCCTGCGCTTTGGTGAGCTTGCTGCCGCGCACAATTAACAGCAGATCGCTATGTAACAGGCTGACCAGCGTGGCGAGTTGCTCATTGATGGCCGCGTTAGGGCCGTTCTCCGGCAGCAGGATCTGGATTGTCTGGCGCGACGCAAAAAGGCTCATCGCCTGACAGAGTGAGAAGAGGGCGTTCCAGTCGGTGGCGTTATCCACCTGAACGGTATGGTGTTCATCAAAGCCCTGAGCCGCGGCCGCATGCCGCACGGCATCCAGGCTTTCCTGAAGTAGTAACGGGTCGTTTCCGAGCAGCAGATACGCCGCGCGCAGCCCTTCATTGAGCTGCGCGCGGAGTTGTTCAGGATACAGCCTGATCATCATTTACCCAGAGAGGTAGAAACAGGAGGCGTACTGGCATCCGGTTTTTCAATAATGTCAGAGCCTTCTCGGTTAGACGCTGCAATACCCGGCAGTTTGCGGATCAGCTGTTCCGCCGCCTTGTCGTACATTTCGTTGATGATAATCTGCTGTTCGGCATCTTTTGCCAGCGCGGTTTGCGGGTTATCAAAGAACGAACGATACACTTTTGCGCTGATCGGATAGATGTCTTTACCCGGGATCAGTACAGCCGCGTTGACCGACAGCACCATCTGATATTCAGCCGTGCGGCCGTCCTGGAAGATGGACGCCGTATCCTGGCCCAGCGTCATTCCCAGTACGCGCAGAGACGGTACATCCTGGCGCAGCGTACCTTTCTCAACAAGCTCAACGCCGTTCAGGCGCAGCTGATTACGAATGGCCCGGCTGAGCGGTCCGTTTGGATCCCCGGAATCAAAGATCATTGTTTTCATCTCAGCAGGCACCGCCGTGGTATTGCGCAGGTGCCAGCCACAGCCAGCGGTGACAAGCACCGCCAGAGATAAGAGTATTGTTGCCAGTTGTCGCACGTTTCCTCCCGCGCTTAGCCAACGACCAGATTGAGCAGTTTACCCGGTACGTAGATCGCTTTACGTAAGGTAACGCCCTCAAGATATTTCGCAACCAGAGGTTCCTGGCCCGCGCGCTCGCGAACCTGATCTTCAGTTGCATCGACCGCCACGGTAATTTTACCACGGACTTTGCCGTTGACCTGGACCACCACCAGCGTGGTGTTTTCCACCATCGCTGCTTCGTCAGCCACCGGCCACGGCGCGTTGTCGATATCGCCTTCGCCTTTCAGCTCCTGCCACAGGGTAAAGCTGACGTGTGGCGTGAACGGGTTAAGCATGCGAACCACGGCCAGCAGCGCTTCACGCATGATGGCACGATCCTGCTCGCCGTCCTGCGGGGCTTTCGCCAGCTTGTTCATCAGTTCCATAATAGCCGCAATTGCGGTATTGAAGGTCTGACGACGACCAATATCATCGGTCACTTTCGCGATCGTTTTATGAACATCACGACGCAGTGCCTGCTGATCTTCGCTCAGCGCAGCGGCGTTCAGTGCCGGAGCATCACCCTGTGCGGTATGTTCGTACACCAGCTTCCAGACGCGTTTCAGGAAGCGGTTCGCGCCTTCTACGCCGGATTCCTGCCACTCAAGGGTCATATCAGCCGGAGAAGCAAACATCATGAACAGGCGTACGGTGTCCGCGCCGTAACGCTCAACCATCACCTGCGGGTCGATACCGTTGTTTTTAGACTTGGACATCTTGCTCATGCCGGTATAAACCAGTTCATGGCCTTCAGCGTCTGTCGCCTTCACGATACGGCCTTTCTCGTCGCGCTCAACGATCGCATCAACCGGAGAAACCCAGTTACGCTCTCCGTTCGCGCCAACATAGTAGAAGGCGTCTGCCAGCACCATACCCTGGCACAGCAGCTGTTTAGCGGGCTCGTCAGAGTTCACCATGCCGGCATCGCGCATCAGCTTATGGAAAAAGCGGAAGTAGAGCAGGTGCATGATGGCGTGTTCGATACCACCAATATAGATATCTACCGGCAGCCAGTAGTTGGCGGCGTCAGAATCCAGCATGCCTTCTTTGTACTGCGGGCAGGTGTAGCGCGCGTAGTACCAGGAGGACTCCATAAAGGTATCGAAGGTGTCGGTTTCACGCAGCGCAGGCTGGCCGTTGACGGTGGTTTTGGCCCACTCAGGATCGGCTTTGATCGGGCTGGTGATGCCGTCCATGACCACGTCTTCCGGCAGGATCACGGGCAGCTGATCTTCAGGCGTTGGCATGACGGTGCCGTCTTCCAGGGTCACCATTGGAATTGGCGCACCCCAGTAACGCTGACGGGACACGCCCCAGTCGCGCAGACGGAAGTTCACTTTACGCTCGCCCACGCCCAGTGAGGCCAGCTTATCGGCGATGGCGTTGAAGCCCTCTTCGAAGCTGAGGCCGCTGAACTCACCGGAGTTAAACAGGGTGCCTTTTTCAGTCAACGCCTGCTCGGACAGGTCAGGTTCAGAACCATCGGCGGCCAGAATAACGGCTTTAATCGGCAGGTTGTATTTGGTGGCAAACTCGTAGTCGCGCTGATCGTGACCCGGAACGGCCATGACTGCACCTGTACCGTACTCCATCAGAACGAAGTTTGCTGCCCAGACCGGGATCGCTTCGCCCGTCAGCGGGTGCTTAGCATAGAAGCCCGTCGCAACGCCTTTTTTCTCCATCGTCGCCATGTCGGCTTCGGCCACTTTCGTGTTGCGGCATTCGTCGATGAAGGTCGCCAGTTCCGGGTTGTTCTCTGCCGCTTTCTGCGCCAGCGGGTGACCTGCGGCCACGGCCAGATAGGTCGCACCCATGAAGGTGTCCGGACGGGTGGTGTAGACGGTCAGGGTCTGGTCGTAGTTCTCAACGTTGAAGGTAATTTCCACGCCTTCAGAACGGCCGATCCAGTTGCGCTGCATGGTCTTAACGGTGTCAGGCCAGTGATCCAGCGTATCCAGATCGTTCAGCAGTTCGTCAGCGTAAGCGGTGATTTTGATAAACCACTGCGGGATCTCTTTACGCTCAACTTTGGTGTCGCAGCGCCAGCAGCAGCCGTCGATAACCTGCTCGTTCGCCAGAACGGTCTGGTCATTCGGGCACCAGTTAACGGCAGAGGTCTTCTTGTACACCAGGCCTTTTTTGTACAGCTCGGTGAAGAACTTCTGCTCCCAGCGGTAGTATTCCGGGGTACAGGTCGCCAGCTCGCGGCTCCAGTCATAGCCGAAGCCCAGCATTTTGAGCTGGTTTTTCATGTACGCGATGTTGTCGTACGTCCACGGTGCCGGAGCGGTATTGTTTTTTACCGCTGCGCCTTCTGCAGGCAGGCCGAACGCATCCCAGCCGATTGGCTGCAGAACGTTTTTGCCCAGCATGCGCTGGTAACGGGCGATCACATCACCGATGGTGTAGTTACGCACGTGGCCCATGTGTAGTCGACCAGAAGGATAGGGAAGCATCGACAGGCAGTAATACTTCTCTTTGCTCTCGTCTTCGGTTACTTCAAAGGTGCGCTTCTCGTCCCAGTGTTGCTGGACTTTTGATTCTATCTCTTCCGGGCGGTATTGCTCTTGCATGGCAGCCAGTGGTCCTGTGTTCAATACAGCTACAAAAATGTAGCCAATGGATGTGGTAATTCAGATCCGCATAGCATAGCCCAAACGCCCGCGTCAAAACAGCCTTTCGCGCAATTGCACTTTGCAGGAATTTACCGGGTCTGTGCTTCACCTGACAAAGCGGCGGCGAAATAAGGTCTATTATTAGAAATAGTTACTTACCCGGGAGGCAAAATGATGAACAAGGTTGCTCAATTTTACCGCGAACTGGTGGCGACACTGACGGAACGGCTGCGTAACGGCGAGCGCGATATTGACGCGCTGGTCGAACAGGCGCGTGAACGGGTGACGCAAACGGGTGAGTTAACGCGAACCGAAGTGGAAGAGGTGACGCGCGCCGTACGCCGCGATCTGGAAGAGTTCGCTCGCAGCTACGAAGAGAGCCAGGATGAGATCGCCGACAGCGTCTTTATGCGGGTGATCAAAGAGAGCCTGTGGCAGGAACTGGCGGATATTACCGATAAAACCCAGCTGGAGTGGCGCGAGGTGTTCCAGGATTTAAATCATCACGGCGTGTACCAGAGCGGTGAAGTGGTGGGGCTGGGGAATCTGGTGTGCGAGAAGTGCCATCACCATATTGCGGTATATACGCCGGATGTGTTGCCGCTGTGCCCGAAGTGCGGGCACGATCAGTTCCAGCGTCGCCCGTTTGAGCCATAAGTAAAAGCGCAGTTTAGTTCCCTCTCCCCGTGGGTGTACGGTCCGGGGACATAGTGAACACTTGTTCGGGGACATGGTAGACACTTACAACTGAGGCATAAGAACCCGTTTATGGAGTCACTTATGCCCTGGGATGCGAGAGATACCATGTCATTACGTACCGAGTTTGTACTGTTCGCCTCGCAGGACGGGGCGAACATCCGTTTCCTCTGCCGTCAGTTCGGCATTTCTCCTGCCACCGGCTACAAGTGGCTTCAGCGCTGGGCTGAGGAAGGTGCCTCCGGTCTTCAGGACCGCTCCCGCGCACCTCATCATTCCCCGAACCGCTCATCTGACGACATCACGGCCCTGCTGCGCATGGCGCATGACCGTCATCAACGCTGGGGCGCCCGCAAGATTAAGCGCTGGCTTGAAGACCAGGGGCACCGTATGCCCGCCTTCAGCACCGTCCATAATCTGATGGCCCGTCACGGTCTGCTGCCGGGCGCATCACCGGGCGTTCCGGCTACGGGACGCTTCGAACATGACGCGCCGAACCGGCTCTGGCAGATGGATTTTAAGGGCCACTTTCCCTTTGGCGGTGGCCGCTGCCATCCGCTCACCCTGCTGGACGACCACTCCCGTTTTTCCCTGTGCCTGGCGCACTGTACCGATGAACGGCGCGAGACCGTGCAGCAGCAGCTGGTCAGCGCGTTTGAACGCTACGGCCTGCCGGACAGGATGACGATGGACAACGGCTCACCGTGGGGCGACACCACCGGCACCTGGACGGCGCTGGAGCTGTGGCTGATGCGCCACGGTATCCGGGTGGGGCACTCCCGGCCTTATCATCCGCAGACGCAGGGCAAGCTGGAGCGTTTTCACCGCAGCCTGAAGGCGGAAGTGCTGCAGGGAAAATGGTTCGCGGACAGCGGAGAGCTGCAGCGCGCTTTCGATCACTGGCGCACGGTGTACAACCTTGAACGCCCGCACGAGGCGCTGGATATGGCGGTACCGGCCTCGCGTTATCAGCCGTCTGCCCGGAAGTACAGCGGCAGCGTAACGCCACCTGAATACGATGAAGGGGTGAAGGTCAGGAAAGTGGATGTCAGCGGAAAGCTGAGCATACAGGGTGTCAGTCTGAGCGCAGGCAAGGCGTTCAGGGGAGAACGGGTCGGGCTGAGGGAGACGCAGGATGACGGCTGCTATGAAGTGTGGTGGTACAGCACGAAAGTGGGGGTGATCGACCTGAAGAAAAAGTCGATCACCATGGGTAAAGGATGTTAAAAAGTGTTCACCATGTCCCCGAACACCTGTCTAACATGTCCCCGGACTGTACATGGGAGAGGGCCAGGGTGAGGGCGTCAGGCCGCACAATAGTAAGCAAGTCTTTCCGCCAGCAAATCCACAAACGCCTCCCGGTCGATATCCACCATTAGCGTCGTATTCGGTTTATTTCCCGTCAGCGAATAGTAATCCACCACCGTCATCCCCTGGGTATATTTCCCCTGCGTCTCCACGCCAACCCATCTGTCCACCGTGGTAAACATTTCAGGCTTCAGCAGCCAGGCGATGGTGCACGGGTCATGCAGCGGCGCGCCGTGAAAGCCCCATTTCTCGGCTTTGTGGTACTCCATAAAGAAGTCGAGCAGCTCGGCTACGGTTGTCGCAACCGGGTTGCCCACGGCGCGGAAGCGCTCAATATCGTCTGCCATAATCTGTGCCCGATGCGTCACGTCCAGCCCCGCCATCACAATCGGCAGGCCCGACTGGAAGACGATCTCCGCAGCCTCCGGATCAACAAAGATGTTGAATTCGGCCGCAGGCGTCCAGTTCCCTAGCCCCATAGCCCCACCCATAATCACAATACGGGCGATTTTACTGCGCAGTTCCGGATGGCTGTTCAGCAGGAGCGCAACGTTGGTCTGCGGGCCGGTAGCCACCAGCGTCACGGGCTCTGCGCTTTCACGCAGTATCTTCGCCATCAGCTCCACGGCGGTGCAGTTTTGCGGTGCAAAGCCCGGCTCCGGCAGCGCCGGGCCATCCAGCCCGCTTTCACCGTGAACGTTGTCGGCAATGATCAGCTCGCGCATCAGCGGCTTAACGGCGCCGCCTGCGACAGGAATATCGGTGCGTTTCAGCAGCGTCAGCATTCGTAAAACGTTGCGCAGGGTTTTGTCCGGCGTCTGATTTCCGGCGGACGAGGTGACCGCTTTCACGTCCAGTTCAGGGGAGGCAAGCGCGAGGACGAGCGCGATCGCGTCATCATGACCCGGATCGCAGTCGAGAATTATAGGGTGTGCCATAGCGTTCTCCATTCTTAGCATTATTTTGTGACAAGGTTAACGCTGCGATGTGACGCCGAATAGAAAAAGAGATCTAAAGCGTGAAGCAGTGCGCAATCCGCAGATTGCGCACCGAGAAGATTAGTGCAGGATTTTCGCGAGGAAATCTTTGGCGCGTTCGGATTTCGGGTTGGCGAAGAACTCTTCTTTCGGTGAGTCTTCGACAATTTTCCCTTCGTCCATGAAGATCACGCGGTTGGCCACTTTACGGGCGAAGCCCATTTCGTGCGTCACCACCATCATGGTCATCCCTTCGTGCGCCAGCTCGACCATCACGTCCAGCACTTCGTTGATCATTTCAGGATCGAGCGCTGACGTGGGCTCATCGAACAGCATCGCCACCGGATCCATGCACAGCGCGCGCGCAATCGCCACACGCTGCTGCTGGCCGCCGGAAAGCTGTGCCGGGAACTTATCGGCATGTGCAGAAAGCCCCACGCGCTCCAGAAGCTTGAGCCCCTTTTCGCGCGACGCTTTTTTATCACGCTTGAGCACTTTGACCTGAGCCAGCGTCAGGTTCTCAATAATGGACAGATGAGGGAATAGCTCAAAATGCTGGAACACCATGCCGACGTGAGAGCGAAGCTGGGCCAGGTTGGTTTTCTTGTCGTTCACTTTCGTGCCGTTAACAACAATTTCGCCCTGCTGCACAGGCTCCAGACCATTAACCGTTTTGATCAGCGTAGACTTACCGGAACCGGACGGCCCGCACACCACCACCACATCGCCTTTTTTGACTTCGGTGGAGCAGTCGGTCAGCACCTGAAAGTGCCCATACCATTTAGAAACATTTTTCAGGGAAATCATTATACCGTCCTTTTCTTCAGCCAGCTGACCAACAGCGACGCGCTTAAACTAATCACAAAATAGACCGCACCCGCGAAGAGCACCATCTCGACCTGCGTACCATCACGTTCACCTATGGTCGACGCGGTACGGAAGAAGTCCGCCAGACTCAGAACGTAAACCAGAGAGGTATCCTGGAACAGCACGATACCCTGGGTCAGCAGGAGCGGAACCATGGCGCGAAACGCCTGAGGCAGAATGATGAGCTGCATGGACTGCCAGTGCGTCATTCCCAGCGCCAGCGCGGCGCTGGACTGCCCACGGGAGATACTCTGGATACCCGCACGGATAATCTCTGAATAGTAAGCGGCCTCAAACATCGAGAACGCCACCATCGCAGAGATCAGGCGGATGTCGGTTTTCGGCGACAGTCCCAGCACGTTCTGTAAGAAGCCTGGAACAATCAGGTAAAACCACAGCAGCACCATCACCAGCGGGATGGAGCGGAAGACGTTAACGTAGGCAGTCGCAAACCAGGCGAGCGGCTTAAAGCTCGACAGGCGCATGACGGCCAGTAGGGTACCCCAGACGATACCCACAACGATAGCGATCGCGGTGATCTTGAGGGTAATCACCAGGCCATCGAGCAGGTAAGGCATGGATGGAACAATAGAACTCCAGTCAAATTCGTACATTATTTGCCTCCCAGATTGCCCGGCAGGCGTACTTTGCGTTCAACCAGGTTCATCACCAGCATGATGAAAGCGTTAATCAGAACATACGCGAGCGTGATCGCGGTGAAGGATTCCCACGCGTGAGCGGAGTAATCCAGCAGCTTGCCCGCCTGTGCAGCCATATCCACCAGGCCGATGGTTGAGGCGATGGCCGAGTTTTTCACCAGGTTCATCATCTCTGAGGTCATCGGTGGAACGATAACGCGGTAGGCGTTAGGCAGCAGCACGTAGCGGTAGGTTTGTGGCAGGGTCAGGCCCATCGCCAGGCCCGCATTTTTTTGTCCGCGTGGCAATGACTGAATGGCGGCACGCACCTGCTCGCAAACGCGCGCAGCGGTAAACAGCCCCAGACACATCATGGAGGAGACAAAGAACTGCACGTTCGGATCCAGCTCCGACTTGAACCACATGCCAATATTTTCCGGCAGCAGTTCCGGGATGACCAGATACCAGGTAAAGAACTGCACGATGAGCGGAACGTTACGGAACAGTTCCACATACAGTGTGCCAATTGTTGAAAGAAAACGGTTAGGGACGGTGCGCAGAATACCGAACAGCGAACCGACAAGAAACGCGATGATCCACGCCGTTATCGATAATGCCACGGTAACCTGAAAGCCGCTCCACAGCCAGCCAAGATAGGTGGTGTTGCCGAACGGGGCTTGTTGCAGGAAGATGCCCCAGTTCCAGTCTATTGACATAATAAACTCCAGAAAAAAGAGGGTAGCAGCGCTACCCTCGAAGATTGGTGAGAAGCTCTTTTTCGCGCTGAGTGGGGAACGACCACTCAGCGTATATGTCTGTCCATGCTTCCCGACAATCGAGAGGGCAGGAGATCCCGCCCCTGTTGTTCTAATTAGTTAAGAGCCTTGTCATTTGGAGATTTGAACAGCGCTTTCATGTCGTCAGACAGTTCAAAGTTCATATTGAGATTTTTTGGTGGAATCGGGTTCTTAAACCACTTGTCGAACCATTTTTCCGCTTCGCCGGAGGTCTGCACCTGGGCGATAGTGTCATCGATCAGCTTTTTGAACTGCGGATCGTCTTTACGCAGCATACAGCCGTAGGCTTCTTTGGACTGCGCGGTACCGACGATATCCCAGTTGTCTGGTTTCTTCGCCTTCGCACGTTCGCCCGCCAGCAGGGCGTCATCCATCATAAACGCGACGGCACGACCGCTTTCCAGCGTACGGAAGGAGTCGCCATGGTCTTTCGCGCTGATGATGCGCATATCCATTTTCTTCTCGTCGTTCAGCTTGTGCAGCAGGACTTCAGAAGTGGTACCGGAGGTCACAACGACCGCCTTGCCTTTCAGGTCCGCAAAATCTTTGATTGCGCCGCCCTTCTTGGTCAGCAGACGGGTGCCCACGACAAAGATGGTGTCAGAGAAGGCCGCCTGTTTTTGACGCTCGAGGTTGTTGGTGGTGGAACCACACTCGAAGTCAAAGGTGCCGTTTTGCAGCAGTGGAATACGGTTCTGTGAAGTGATTGGGATCAGCTTCACCTGCAGGTCAGGTTTGTTCAGCTTTTTCTTCACAGCTTCAACGATAGCGTTGGAGTAATCCTGTGAATAGCCCACGACTTTTTGCGTGTTGTCGTAGTAAGAGAACGGGACGGAAGATTCACGGTGGCCGACCACGATGACGCCGTTTTTGGCAATCTTGTCGAGAGTGCTGCCTGCTGCCGGAGCGTCTTCAGCGTGAACCACGCCTGCGGACATTCCCATAACCAGCATTGCTGTGGCCAGTTTACGTAATTGCATACCCAACTCCTTTCTTATCAGCGCCAGTGACGCATAGATACCCATTGTGATGTTGTTATATCTCGCGCAATGCGAGTGCAGTGTTATGCAAGCTTGTTAACATTTAGTCTGGCTTAATGTAAAGATTTTGCTGCGTTATTGTTTATTTTTGCGAAGCGCGCCGCACCATTCAGAGGCAATAATCTCCCGTTGCACCGTTTCGGTGCTAGCGACGATCTACACTGGTGCGACAAGGTTGCACGTTAAGCCAGACAGCGTTTACGTGAATAAATAAAGCAACAGGCGTGCCAGAATTGAAGATTGGGAGGAAATTGCCGGGTAAGGCGCAGCCGCCACCCGGCATCAGAAGGCAAGATTATTTATGACGCTGACGCAGGCTCATCAGCACGGCGCCAAAGCCGAACAGCGCGGTCAGGATCCACAGCGGCCAGTTGCCGGTGCGGGCGTACGGCGTCAGGCCCGTGGTTGGCGTGACTTTGGTTGTCAGCACTTCACGGGTGAACTGCGGGATCATGGCCTGGATTTCGCCCTGCGGGCCAATCACGGCGGTGATGCCGTTATTGGTGCTACGCAGCAGCGGACGCGCCAGCTCCAGAGAACGCATGCGCGCCATCTGGAAGTGCTGCCACGGGCCGATTGATTTACCGAACCACGCATCGTTGGAGATGGTCAGCAGATAGTCGGTGTCCGGGCGGAAGTTATCGCGCACCTGCTCGCCGAGGATGATTTCGTAGCAGATGGCGGCCGTCAGGGCCAGACCGTGCGCGTGAAGCTGGGGCTGAACGTACGGACCGCGGCTGAAGGAGGACATCGGCAGGTCAAAGAACGGTGCCAGCGGACGCAAAATAGACTCCAGCGGCACAAATTCACCGAACGGCACGAGGTGGTTCTTGTTGTACCGGTCGGTGGAGTGGTAGCTGTATTCGCTGTCTTTGCCGAGCGTAATAATGGTGTTGTAGGTGTCGTAGCGGTTCTGCTGATTCAGGCGCGCATCAACAATGCCGGTAATCAGGGTGCTGCCGCGCGCCACCAGCAGATCGTTCATCATGTTGAGGAACGGCTGCTGGTTAATTTCCAGATCGGGAATAGCGGATTCTGGCCAGATAATCAGCTGTGATTTGCCCATCACCTCTTCGGTGGCGTTGGCGTAGATCTTCAGCGTGTTCAGCAGCTCCTTTTCGTCCCACTTCATGGACTGCGGGATATTCCCCTGCACCATGGAAACCTGCATGGCGCGCTCGGGCTCGGGCGTGAACCACTGGATATAGCGCAGCGGGAAGGGCAGGGCGAACAGCACCAGCGCCACAGCCAGCGGCTTCCAGCCGCGCGTGACCAGCGCCAGTACCAGCAGGCCGCTTACCACCATCAGCAGGAAGTTAATGGCTTCAACGCCCATTACCGGTGCCAGACCTTTCAGCGGGCCGTCAATCTGGCTGTAGCCGAACTGCAGCCACGGGAAGCCGGTCAGCACCCAGCCGCGGAGGAACTCGGTAATCTGCCAGACCACCGGCGCGGCAATGGCGACACGCAGCCAGGTGGTTTTAGGCCACAGGCGAGAGAGAATTCCGGCGAACAGACCGGTATAGAGCGAGAGATAGGTGGCGAGCAGGACGACCAGGGAGACGTTAACCGGCCCCGGCATCCCGCCAAACTGTGCGATGCTGACGTAGACCCAGTTAATGCCGGAGCCAAATAGCCCCAGCCCCCAGAAGTAGCCGATCGCAGCGGCCTGTACCGGACGACGATTCAGGGTTAACCCCTGAAGCCCCATCAGGGAGAGAATGGCCGCGGGCCAGATATCGTAAGGAGAAAAAGCCAGCGTACCGCTGGCTCCGAGTAACAGCGCCAGCAGCAAACGGACGCGCTGGCGTTCAAGCAATGGGGCAAATGCCATTTACATTAATCTTCCAGTTTTGGCACCGGTGAATCGTCCGGCGTTCTGACGTGAACCTGTATAATACGTCGGCTGTCGGCCATTGCCACTTTGAACTGGTAACCGTCGATGTCAACGGTCTCACCGCGCGCCGGAAGATGGCCAAAGGCCTGCATCACCAGCCCGCCAATGGTATCGACCTCTTCATCGCTGAAGTGGGTACCGAAGGCGTCGTTGAAATCTTCAATCGAGGCCAGCGCGCGCACGGTCCAGGTGTGGCGGCTAAGCTGACGGAAGTCGATATCTTCTTCTTCGTCGTACTCGTCTTCGATTTCGCCCACGATCAGCTCAAGAATATCTTCGATCGTGACAAGACCTGAGACACCGCCGAATTCATCAATAACAATCGCCATGTGGTAACGCTGAGAGCGAAACTCTTTCAGCATCCGATCCACACGTTTACTTTCCGGCACGACCACGGCCTGGCGTAACACTTTTTCCATGCTGAAGGCTTCGGCATCGCTGCGCATAAACGGCAGCAGATCTTTGGCCATCAAAATCCCTTCGATGTGATCTTTATCTTCGCTGATGACCGGGAAACGCGAGTGGGCGGATTCGATGATCACATCGAGGCACTCGTCCAGCGTCTGGTTACGTTTCAGGGTGATCATCTGCGAGCGGGGGATCATGATGTCGCGGACGCGCTGGTCGGCAATGTCCATGACCCCTTCGAGCATTTCGCGCGTATCTTCGTCGATAAGGTCGTTCTGCCCGGAATCACGAATCAGCTCCAGCAGTTCATCACGGTTTTTCGGCTCGCCGTGAAAAAGCTGGTTCAGAATGAGGGAGAAAAATCCCTTTTTACTGGTTGTCGTGTCGCTACTGTGTGAATTGTCGTCGCTCATGGCGTTTGTTAAGGGTTCTCTTGTTAGTTCAATGTTAACCGCCGCGCTATGTCCCTGCGCGGCGGCATGGTAGTCAGTAACTGACTATTCTTTCTCGGCAATGTACGGATCCTCATAGCCCAGAGCAAGCATTATCTCTGTCTCAAGGGACTCCATCTCTTCCGCTTCGTCATCTTCAATGTGGTCGTAGCCCAGCAGGTGCAGGCTGCCGTGTACCACCATATGCGCCCAGTGGGCTTCCAGCGGTTTCTGCTGCTCTTTGGCTTCCTGCTCAACCACCTGACGGCAGATGATCAGATCGCCCAGCAGCGGCATCTCAATACCCGGCGGCGCTTCGAACGGGAAAGAGAGCACGTTGGTTGGCTTATCTTTCCCGCGGTAGGTCAGGTTAAGCTCATGGCTTTCCGCTTCATCCACCAGGCGAATCGTGACTTCTGATTCTTCCTGAAACTGGGGGATTACCGCATCCAGCCATTTCTGAAACTGTGCCTCTTCTGGCATGCCGGAATTGTCTTCACATGCCAGCTGTAAATCGAGGATCACCTGACTCATTTCTGTTCTTGCTCCTGCGCTTCGCGCTTACGTTCCGCGGCCTGTTCGGCCCTGCGTTTTTGATCCGCCTCTTCCCAGGCTTCATAGGCGTTAACGATGCGCGCGACCACCGGGTGGCGAACGACGTCTTCACTGTGGAAGAAGTTAAAGCTAATTTCGTCTACCTCTGACAGCACCTCAATGGCGTGGCGCAGGCCTGATTTAGTGCTGCGCGGCAGGTCGATCTGGGTGACGTCACCGGTGATCACCGCTTTCGAGTTGAAGCCGATACGCGTCAGGAACATTTTCATCTGTTCGATGGTGGTGTTCTGGCTTTCATCGAGAATGATGAACGCGTCGTTGAGCGTGCGGCCGCGCATGTAGGCGAGCGGGGCCACTTCGATCACGTTACGTTCGATCAGCTTCTCCACTTTCTCGAAGCCGAGCATTTCAAACAGCGCGTCGTACAGCGGGCGCAAATAGGGGTCCACTTTCTGACTCAAATCGCCCGGCAGGAAGCCGAGTTTTTCACCCGCTTCAACGGCAGGACGGGTCAGCAGGATACGACGGATCTCCTGACGCTCCAGCGCATCCACCGCAGCGGCAACCGCCAGATAGGTTTTACCTGTACCCGCGGGACCCACGCCGAAGGTGATGTCATGGTCAAGAATGTTGGCGATGTACTGCGCCTGGTTCGGCGTACGCGGCTTGATGACGCCACGCTTGGTCTTGATATTGATCGCCTTGCCGTAGTCCGGCACGCTTTCCGCGCTCTGCTCAAGCACGCGCGCCTCTTTAATGGCGAGGTGGATCTGTTCCGGCTCGATATCCTGAATTTCGCCGCGCATCGGTGCGGTATCGACATACAGGCTGCGCAGAATATCTGCTGCCGCATTGACGCAGATAGGGCGTCCGGTGAGTTTGAAATGGTTATCGCGACGATTGATTTCGATACCCAGACGTCGCTCCAGTTGTTTGATGTTGTCATCAAACGGCCCGCACAGGCTCAGCAGGCGAGCGTTGTCTGCGGGCTCAAGGCTAATTTCACGCGTATCTATGTTCAAACTGTTCCTCTTTAATTGGTTAACTGACCCGCTGCCACACGGCGCAATAGAACGGTCATTACCGAAATTATTCACGCCACAGAATAAAGGCGCAAGCGTTGCGGTAGATATTGGGGGTGATGAGAGGAAATACAAGGCCTGCCGAAGAGGCAGGCCTGAAGGATCAAGGCTGGTAAATCCCAACGCCAGAATCGTTTTCTTTGCGGGTACGAGAAATAACGGATTCCGGTGACTCGGCAATACGCAGGCCCATTTCGTCCTCGGTGCGTACCACCTTCGCGCGCAGCGAGTTGGTCAGCACTTCGACAATTTCGACGTCCACAAACTTACCGATCATGTCCGGGGTGCCTTCGAAGTTCACCACGCGGTTGTTCTCGGTACGACCGGACAGCTCCATGATGCTCTTGCGGGAAGTACCTTCCACCAGAATGCGCTGGACGGTGCCGAGCATACGGCGGCTCCAGGCGTTGGCCTGCTGGTTGATGCGTTCCTGAAGAATATACAGACGCTGCTTTTTCTCTTCTTCCGGCACGTCATCAACCATGTCGGCCGCAGGCGTGCCAGGACGCGCTGAGAAGATGAAGCTGTAGCTGACGTCGAAATTCACTTCACCGATGAGTTTCATGGTGCGCTCGAAGTCATCAGCGGTTTCGCCTGGGAAGCCGACGATAAAGTCAGAGCTAATCTGGATATCCGGGCGCGCTTCGCGCAGCTTGCGGATGGTGGATTTGTACTCCAGCACCGTATGCGGACGGCCCATCAGGTTCAGCACGCGGTCAGAGCCGCACTGAATCGGCAGGTGCAGGAAGCTCACCAGCTCTGGCGTATCGCGATAGACGTCAATGATGTCGTCGGTAAACTCCATCGGATGGCTGGTGGTAAAGCGAATACGGTCGATGCCGTCAATCGCGGCCACCAGGCGCAGCAGTTCGGCAAAGCTGCCAGTGGTGCCGTCGTAGTTCTCGCCGCGCCAGGCGTTAACGTTCTGGCCCAGCAGGTTCACTTCGCGAACGCCCTGCGCGGCAAGCTGGGCAATTTCAAACAGAATGTCGTCCGCGGGGCGGCTGACCTCTTCACCGCGGGTGTAAGGCACCACGCAGTAGGTACAGTATTTGTTGCAGCCTTCCATGATCGAGACGAAGGCGGTCGGGCCATCGGCGCGCGGCTCTGGCAGACGGTCAAATTTCTCGATTTCCGGGAAGCTGACGTCAACGACCGGGCTACGGTTACCGCGAACCTGATTGATCATCTCCGGCAGGCGGTGCAGGGTCTGAGGACCAAAGACGATATCCACATACGGGGCTCTCTGACGGATCAGCTTACCTTCCTGCGACGCGACGCAGCCACCGACGCCAATGATCAGGTCCGGATTTTTCCGTTTGAGAAGCTTCCAGCGGCCTAACACATGAAAGACTTTTTCCTGTGCTTTTTCACGAATTGAACAGGTGTTCAGCAGCAGCACATCGGCTTCTTTCGCATTTTCAGTCAGCTGGTATCCGTGGGTGGTATCCAGCAGATCGGCCATCTTGGATGAATCGTATTCGTTCATCTGACAGCCCCAGGTTTTTATATGGAGTTTTTTAGTCATCGACTTGCTCAGCTCAGGATTGCAAGCCGCGTATTGTAATGCTTTGGTGGGGTTGTGACCAGTATGAAGGTTGTGTGTCTCAGGACCGCAAAAATCCGGTAAACTCAAGGGATTCTCCAATAAGGAAAATTGACCATGACACTCCAACACACCGAAGTTGCCGTTGTCGGCGGCGGTATGGTCGGCGGCGCGCTGGCGCTGGGGCTGGCGCAGCAGGGATTTGATGTAACCGTTATTGAACAGGCGGCTCCCCCGGCATTCGATCCCGCCAGCAAACCGGACGTGCGCATTTCCGCCATCAGCGCAGCGTCCGTCGATCTGCTGCGCGGCCTGGGCGTCTGGGAGGCGGTGCAGGCGATGCGCGCACACCCTTACAGCCGCCTTGAAACCTGGGAGTGGGAAAATGCCCACGTGTCGTTTGACGCCGCCGAGCTGAAGCTGCCGCGCCTGGGCTATATGGTGGAAAACAACGTGCTCCAGCTGGCGCTCTGGCAGGCGCTGGAGGCACATCCGAAGGTGACGCTGCGTATGCCTGCGTCACTTAAGGCACTGCATCCTCATGAAAGCGGCTATTTGCTGACGCTCGACAGCGGCGATGAACTGGCCGTGAAGCTGGTCGTCGGGGCCGATGGCGCTAACTCGCAGGTCAGGGAGATGGCGGGTATTGGGGTTCATGCCTGGCAATATCAGCAATCCTGCATGTTAATCACCGTTCAGTGTGAGAATGCGCCGGGCGAAAGCACCTGGCAGCACTTTACGCCGAACGGCCCGCATGCATTCTTGCCGCTGTTTGATAACTGGGCTTCGCTGGTGTGGTACGACAAACCGGCGCGCATTCGCCAGCTGCAGGGGCTGTCGATGGAGCAGTTGCAGCGCGAGATCCTGCTTCACTTCCCGAGCCGCCTTGGCAACGTGACGCCAGTCACCGCAGGTGCATTCCCGCTCACGCGCCGTCATGCTTTACAGTATGCCCGAGAAGGGCTGGCGCTGGTGGGCGATGCGGCACACACTATCCACCCGCTGGCGGGGCAGGGAGTTAATCTTGGATACCGTGACGTCGATGCGTTACTGGACGTGCTGGGCAACGCACGCGCTCACGCGGAAGCCTGGGCCAGCCATCAGGTACTGAAGCGCTACCAGACGCGCCGTATGGCGGATAACTTCATCATGCAGTCAGGGATGGATCTGTTCTATGCCGGTTTCAGCAATGACCTGGCCCCGGTGCGCATTCTGCGTAATATTGGCTTAATGGCGGCAGAGCGTGCCGGTGGGCTGAAGCGTCAGGCCTTGAAATACGCCCTCGGACTCTAATCTTAATTCCCTCTCCCCGTGGGAGTGTACGGTCCGGGGACATAGTGAACACTTGTTCGGGGACATGGTAGACACTTACAACTGAGGCATAAGAACCCGTTTATGGAGTCACTTATGCCCTGGGATGCGAGAGATACCATGTCATTACGTACCGAGTTTGTACTGTTCGCCTCGCAGGACGGGGCGAACATCCGTTTCCTCTGCCGTCAGTTCGGCATTTCTCCTGCCACCGGCTACAAGTGGCTTCAGCGCTGGGCTGAGGAAGGTGCCTCCGGTCTTCAGGACCGCTCCCGCGCACCTCATCATTCCCCGAACCGCTCATCTGACGACATCACGGCCCTGCTGCGCATGGCGCATGACCGTCATCAACGCTGGGGCGCCCGCAAGATTAAGCGCTGGCTTGAAGACCAGGGGCACCGTATGCCCGCCTTCAGCACCGTCCATAATCTGATGGCCCGTCACGGTCTGCTGCCGGGCGCATCACCGGGCGTTCCGGCTACGGGACGCTTCGAACATGACGCGCCGAACCGGCTCTGGCAGATGGATTTTAAGGGCCACTTTCCCTTTGGCGGTGGCCGCTGCCATCCGCTCACCCTGCTGGACGACCACTCCCGTTTTTCCCTGTGCCTGGCGCACTGTACCGATGAACGGCGCGAGACCGTGCAGCAGCAGCTGGTCAGCGCGTTTGAACGCTACGGCCTGCCGGACAGGATGACGATGGACAACGGCTCACCGTGGGGCGACACCACCGGCACCTGGACGGCGCTGGAGCTGTGGCTGATGCGCCACGGTATCCGGGTGGGGCACTCCCGGCCTTATCATCCGCAGACGCAGGGCAAGCTGGAGCGTTTTCACCGCAGCCTGAAGGCGGAAGTGCTGCAGGGAAAATGGTTCGCGGACAGCGGAGAGCTGCAGCGCGCTTTCGATCACTGGCGCACGGTGTACAACCTTGAACGCCCGCACGAGGCGCTGGATATGGCGGTACCGGCCTCGCGTTATCAGCCGTCTGCCCGGAAGTACAGCGGCAGCGTAACGCCACCTGAATACGATGAAGGGGTGAAGGTCAGGAAAGTGGATGTCAGCGGAAAGCTGAGCATACAGGGTGTCAGTCTGAGCGCAGGCAAGGCGTTCAGGGGAGAACGGGTCGGGCTGAGGGAGACGCAGGATGACGGCTGCTATGAAGTGTGGTGGTACAGCACGAAAGTGGGGGTGATCGACCTGAAGAAAAAGTCGATCACCATGGGTAAAGGATGTTAAAAAGTGTTCACCATGTCCCCGAACACCTGTCTACCATGTCCCCGGACTGTACAGGGAGAGGGGTAGGGTGAGGGCATCAGGCCGCACTATTCTGAGCAACAAAAACAAAAAAGCCCGCAGAGCGGGCTTGTTTGTTTTAAGTGGCTGGGGTGCAGGGATTCGAACCCCGGAATGCTGGTATCAGAAACCAGAGCCTTACCGCTTGGCGACACCCCAATTGCGTTAAACAGACTGCTTAACGACTTTTAAATTGGCTGGGGTACGAGGATTCGAACCTCGGAATGCCGGAATCAGAATCCGGTGCCTTACCGCTTGGCGATACCCCAACAATTTTTTATTACCGAAACAAATCGATAATCTTAATTTGGTGGCTACGACGGGATTCGAACCTGTGACCCCATCATTATGAGTGATGTGCTCTAACCAACTGAGCTACGTAGCCAGTACTGCAGTCTTCGATGGCTGGGGTACCTGGATTCGAACCAGGGAATGCCGGTATCAAAAACCGGTGCCTTACCGCTTGGCGATACCCCAATACCGCGGAGAACCGCAAAATCGAAGAAATATGGCTGGGGTACCTGGATTCGAACCAGGGAATGCCGGTATCAAAAACCGGTGCCTTACCGCTTGGCGATACCCCATCCGTGCAACGCTTACCCGGGAATGGTGCGGGAGGCGAGACTTGAACTCGCACACCTTGCGGCGCCAGAACCTAAATCTGGTGCGTCTACCAATTTCGCCACTCCCGCAAAAAGATGGTGGCTACGACGGGATTCGAACCTGTGACCCCATCATTATGAGTGATGTGCTCTAACCAACTGAGCTACGTAGCCATCTTTTTTTCGCGTTACCTTATCGGCGTTGCGGGGCGCATTATGCGTATAGACCCTTGCAGCGTCAACACCTTTTTCAACGAAAATAGCCGGAATGTGACTGTTTGGTTAGGTTGCGAACAGCGTGACCGAATATTCGGCAATTATTGGTTATTAATCGGTTTTTGGTGGTGAAATGTGAGGCAAAAAAAACAGGCCCCTGAGGGGCCTGTTTGAAATCGTTGTGATTATTTGTAGGCGGACTGGTGAACGCCTACCGCACGCCCCGATGGATCGTTCATCGCCTTGAAAGATTCATCCCATTCAATGGCTTTTGCGGATGAACAGGCTACTGACGGACCGCCAGGAACACACTCGGCAGCGCTTGGCACCGGGAACAGCTCTTCAAAGATCTCACGGTAGAGGTACGCTTCTTTCGAGCCCGGCGTGTTGTACGGGAAGCGGAAGCTTGCGGTTTCCAGCTGTTGGTCAGAAATCTGCTTCGCCGCCACCTCTTTCAGGGTGTCGATCCAGCTGTAGCCAACGCCATCAGAGAACTGCTCTTTCTGACGCCATGCCACGCTCGCCGGCAGGTAAGATTCAAAACATTCACGCAGGATATGTTTTTCCATTTTGCCGTTGCCGCACATTTTATCCTGCGGGTTGATGCGCATCGCCACGTCGAGGAATTTCTTATCCAGGAACGGCACGCGCGCTTCCACGCCCCAGGCTGACATCGCTTTGTTGGCACGCGCACAGTCGAACATATGCAGCGCCTGCAGCTTACGCACGGTCTCTTCATGCAGCTCTTTGGCGTTTGGCGCTTTATGGAAGTACAGGTAGCCGCCAAACACTTCGTCAGAACCTTCACCGGAGAGCACCATCTTGATGCCCATCGCCTTGATCTTACGCGACATCAGGTACATCGGCGTGGAGGCGCGAATGGTGGTCACGTCATAGGTTTCAATGTGATAGATCACATCGCGGATCGCATCCAGACCTTCCTGCACGGTGAAGTGAATTTCATGGTGCACGGTGCCGAGGTGGTTTGCCACTTCCTGCGCGGCTTTCAGATCCGGTGCCCCTTCCAGGCCCACGGCAAAGGAGTGCAGCTGCGGCCACCAGGCCTCGGAGCGCTCCTGATCTTCCACGCGACGAGCCGCGAATTTCTTGGTGATCGCGGAGATCACGGAGGAGTCCAGACCGCCGGAGAGCAGTACGCCGTAAGGCACGTCTGACATCAGGTGGCTTTTCACGGAATCTTCCAGCGCCTGACGCAGCTCGGCTTTATCCGTCACGTTGTCTTTCACCGCGTCATAGTCAAACCAGTCGCGCTGGTAGTACGAACGGATTTCACCGTCTTTACTCCACAGATAGCTGCCCGCCGGGAACTCTTTGATGGTGCGGCAGACCGGCACCAGGGCTTTCATTTCGGACGCGACATAGAAGTTGCCGTGTTCATCGTGCCCCATGTACAGCGGGATAATACCAATATGGTCACGGCCAATCAGGTAAGCGTCTTTTTCGCTGTCGTACAGCGCGAAGGCAAACATGCCTTGCAGCTCGTCGAGGAACTCCGGGCCTTTCTCCTGATACAGCGCCAGGATCACTTCACAGTCAGAGCCGGTCTGGAAGGCGTAGCGGTCGCCGTACTCGGCGCGCAGCGCCTGATGGTTATAAATTTCACCGTTGACAGCCAGCGCGTGCGTTTTTTTCTCGTTATACAGCGGCTGTGCACCGGCGTTGACGTCAACAATCGACAGGCGTTCGTGAGCCAGAATCGCTTTGTCGCTGGCGTAAACGCCTGACCAGTCCGGGCCGCGATGGCGCATCAGGCGGGACAATTCGAGTGCTTTTTTACGCAGTTCGCCCGCGTCAGTTTTAATATCCAGTACGCCAAAAATTGAACACATAACCTTCTCCGTTAACCCTGTTGCATTGTGATGTTGCTTGCTTATGAAAATGCCGCAAAAGGGGGGAGGGGCGCAAGGGTTTTACGGGCCAAAACGGAAATAGTGCAATAGTGATTGCGGAATAGTGAAAAAAGAGTACGTCACGCATCCTTTTATTGATGATTATGCAATGAAAATGGTTTTTTGTTAGATGGTGTTTTGTTTATATAAGCTGAAAATGAAAAACCACGCCCTGGGACGTGGTTCAGAATCAAATAACGTCGATTTCGTCGACAGAGGGGTAAATCCAGCTTGGTCGGAAGGGCATCGTATCGATGTCATCAAGCTGCGAGACGCCAGAAAGTACCAGGATGGTTTCAAGCCCTGCCTGGAAGCCAGCCAGAATATCGGTGCGCAGGTTGTCGCCAACAATGACGGTTTCTTCTGAGTGTGCCTGCATCGTATTCAGCGCGGCGCGGATGATCCACGGGCTCGGTTTGCCGACAACAAAAGGCTTACGGCCCGAGATTTTTTCAATACCGGCGCACAACGCGCCGCAGGCCGGATAGAAACCACGGCCGTGCGTATCCGGGTTGGTGGCGATAAAGCGTGCACCGTTGGCGACAAAGTAGGCTGCTTTATGCATCATCTCCCAGTTAAAGGAGCGCGTTTCACCCACGATCACAAAGTCCGGGTTCACATCGGTAATGGTAAAGCCTGCTTTATACAGCTCGTGGATCAGAGCGCCTTCACCGACCACGTAGGCTTTTTTTCCTTCCTGACGCTTCAGGAAATCCGCCGTTGCCATTGCGGAGGTATAAAACACGCTGTCCGGGACGTCGACGCCTGCGGTGGCAAAGCGGTTCGCCAGATCCTGACCGGTTTGGGAAGGGTAGTTCGTGAGTAGAACCAGTGGCATTCCTTTGTCGATGATGCGGTGAAGAAACTCCGCAGCACCCGGCACGGCAACGTTGTCGTGCATCAGCACGCCGTCGATATCACAAATTACATTCTTAATGGTCATGGACATTCCGACATCAAAAAAAGAAGGCGTTACTATAAGGTCCGATCAGGATTCCAGCAAATGCTGGAGCAGGATCCCGTTGAGCATGGCGCGCTTGACCAGCGCAAACGCGCCAATCGCCGAGCGATGGTCAAGCTTCGAACGAACCACCGGGAGGTTCTGTCGGAATGCTTTCAGCGCCTGGGTGTTGATACAGCCTTCGATGGCGGGCAGCAGCACCTTTTCCGCTTCAACAATCTCTCCGGCGATCACCACTTTCTGCGGGTTAAACAGGTTAATGGCGATGGCGATGGTTTTCCCCAGATGGCGACCTACCTGCTCGATCACCTCACAGGCCAGCGCGTCGCCTTTATTGGCGGCTTTGCAGATGGTGCCTATCTTGCATTCGTCCAGCGTGACGCGGCTTTGATAACCCTGCTCAAGCAGGTGGCGAACGCGCTGCTCGATGGCCGTGTTGGCGGCGATGGTTTCAAGGCAGCCGAAGTTGCCGCAGTGGCAGCGTTCGCCGAGCGGTTCAACCTGGATGTGGCCGATCTCGCCAACGTTACCGTTACGACCAATAAAAATACGGCCATTGGAGATAATGCCTGCGCCCGTACCGCGGTGTACGCGCACCAGAATAGAGTCTTCACAGTCCTGACTCGCACCAAAGTAGTGCTCAGCCAGCGCTAAAGATCGAATATCATGGCCGACAAAGCAGGTCACCTTAAAGCGTTTTTCCAGCGCGTCGACCAGCGCCCAGTTCTCAACCTGAATATGCGGCATGTATCGGATCACACCGCTTTCCGGGTCGACCAGACCAGGCAGAATGACGGAGATGGCGATCAGTTCGCGAATCTTGCGCTGACAGCTTTCAATAAAGTGCGCGATAGTATTCAGCAGCGCGTGTTCCAGCGTCTCCTGAGTGCGCTCGGGCAGCGGGTAGTGCTCTTCCGCAATGGCTTTGCTGCTCAGATCGTACAGCGTGAGCGTGGTGTCATGACGACCAAGCCGGACGCCAATGGCCTGAAAGTTACGGGTTTCGGTAATGATGGAGATGGCGCGGCGGCCCCCGGTGGAGGCCTGCTGATCGACTTCTTTGATCAAACCGCGCTCAATGAGCTGGCGGGTAATTTTTGTCACGCTGGCGGGAGCAAGCTGGCTTTGTTCGGCTATCTGGATCCGCGAGATTGGACCATGTTGGTCAATCAGGCGATAAACCGCCGCACTGTTAAGTTGTTTAACGAGATCGACATTACCGATTTGAGCTTGTCCGCCTGGTGTCATACTTTTACTTACTCAGTGACGACCTCGTTACCATTAACGATGGTCTTAATAATTTTATAATCGTGTGTGAATGCCGTCAGGTTTGCAACCATACCTGGTGCAATTCCGCCGAGCTGTTTATCCACGCCGATGGCGCGAGCCGGATAAAGGGTGGCCATACGCAGGACTTCATCAAGCGCAATCCCACAATGCTCCACCAGATTACGCACCCCTTCAATCATGGTCAAAGAGGAGCCACTCAGCGTACCGTTTTCATCCACACACAGTCCATTGCGGTAGTATATTGTTTTACCAGCAAAAATGAACTGCTCAATATTTGCACCTGCTGGCGCGGTGGCATCGGTGACCAGGCAGAGCTTGTCACCTTTCAGCCGTTTGGCGTTGCGAATGTTGGTGTAATCAACGTGCATGCCATCAGCGATAATGCCGCAGTAGACGTCTGGTTCGTCGAGAATCGCCCCGACCAGACCCGGTTCACGGCCGGTAATATACGGCATGGCGTTGTAAAGGTGGGTCGCAAAGGTAATGCCGGCACGGAAGCCCGCTTTGGCTTCTTTCAGTGTGGCGTTTGAGTGGCCTGCTGAAACCACAATCCCGGCGGCAGCCAGTTTGCTGATGACCTCAGTACCGGTCATTTCAGGCGCCAGCGTCACTTTAGCGATCACATCAGCATTGGCACACATGTAGTCGACCAGTTCAGCATCCGGCTTGCGCACGTAATCCGGGTTATGCGTGCCTTTTTTCACTATGTTCAGCCATGGCCCTTCCAGATGCAGACCCAGCGCCTGGTTCGGGTGTTTGGCGAGGTATTCGCGCATCACGCGGATACCCTGTTTCATCAGGTCATCACTGCTGGTGATGAGCGTCGGCAGATAGCTGGTGCAGCCTGATTTCTCGTTAGCTTTCTGCATGATTTCCAGCGTTTCAACCGTCACCGCCTCGGCGGTGTCATTGAACTGCACACCGCCGCAGCCGTTAAGCTGTACGTCGATGAAACCGGGGGAGATTACTGCTCCATTGAGTGAGCGCTGTTCTATCTCCGGCGGCAGTTCCGCCAGCGGGCAAACACGTTCAATCAGGCCATTGGCGATAACAATCGCATGGTCATCCAGAATTTCATGGCCGGTATAAATCCGACCGTGGGTTAAAGCGTACATATCGACCCCCGGTTAAAAAAAGCGACCGCCTCTGACAGAAGAGGCGGTTATTCAATTACAGACCTTTGATGTTCTCAGCTTCTAACTCGTTGAAGTATTTAAGCGTTTTCACCTTCAGCTCCATCGTGGACGGTTCGTCGCAGACGATGACTGATTTTGGATGCAGCTGCAGGCAGCTGATGGTCCACATGTGATTAACGTTGCCTTCAACGGCTGCCTGGAGCGCCTGCGCTTTCACGCCGCCCAGTACCAGAATCATCACCTCTTCGGCATCCAGCAGGGTGCCTACGCCAACGGTCAGGGCGTATTTTGGAACCTGGTTCACGTCACCGTCAAAGAAGCGGGAGTTTGCCACGCGGGTGTCATGGGTCAGCGTTTTAATACGGGTACGGGAAGCCAGAGAAGAGGCTGGTTCGTTGAACGCAATATGACCATCGTTGCCCACGCCACCCATGAACAGGTGGATTTTACCGTAAGAACGGATTTTTTCTTCGTACTGACGGCATTCTGCGTCAATATCAGGCGCATTTCCATTCAGCAGGTTAATATTTTCAGCTGGGATATCAACGTGATCAAAGAAATTGCGGTGCATGAAGCTATGGTAGCTTTCAGGATGCTCCTTTGGCAGGCCGACATATTCGTCCATGTTGAAGGTCACAACGTGTTTAAAGCTAACCTGGCCCGCTTTATGCATTTCAACCAGCGCTTTGTACGCGGTCAGTGGGGTACCACCGGTTGGAAGGCCAAGAACGAAGGGACGATCGGCAGTAGGCTTGAAGGCATTAATACGGTTAACGATATGGCGAGCGGCCCATTTACCGACTTGTTCAGCAGTTGCCAGGGGAATCAGTCTCATTGTTCACCTCAAAGTTTAAGTAGAAGAGTGGGCGGATGGGTATCGGAACCTGATGCTTAAGCGTAACCTGGAACCTTTCAGGCCGGATCAATCCGTCTTGATTTTTTGAATGATAAAATAAGTTTTGGCTGTTAGCCAGTGAAAGGGAGGAGGGAATACGATATTTGGTGACAATAATCACAAAAAATAGGTGTTTAATTTGCGATACGAATTAATTTTTCACACACTCAGACTGCCAGTGAATCATCAACTGTATCTATCGTTCGTGACACAATAAAAACATAGTTTATGCGCGAGTCTTAATAATGGGTCTCGTAGGGGGAATAGGATGAATATTTTAGGTTTTTTCCAGCGCCTCGGTAGGGCTTTGCAGCTCCCTATCGCCGTGCTACCGGTTGCAGCGTTGCTGCTGCGATTCGGGCAACCCGATCTTCTTAACGTGCCGTTTATTGCCCAGGCTGGCGGCGCCATTTTTGACAACCTTGCGCTGATCTTCGCCATCGGCGTGGCGTCAAGCTGGTCAAAAGACAGCGCCGGTGCTGCGGCACTGGCAGGGGCGGTAGGTTACTTCATCCTCACGAAAGCGATGGTAACCATCAACCCGGAAATCAACATGGGTGTACTGGCGGGTATCATTACCGGTCTGGTCGGTGGTGCCGTGTACAACCGCTGGGCGGGTATCAAACTGCCTGACTTCCTGAGCTTCTTCGGCGGTAAACGTTTTGTGCCAATTGCGACGGGCTTTTTCTGTCTGATCCTGGCAGCTATCTTTGGCTACGTCTGGCCGCCGGTGCAGCATGCTATCCATGCGGGCGGCGAGTGGATTGTTTCTGCGGGTGCAGTGGGCTCAGGTATCTTTGGTTTTATCAACCGTCTGCTGATCCCAACCGGTCTGCATCAGGTGCTGAACACCATCGCCTGGTTCCAGATTGGTGAGTTCACCAATGCTGCGGGCACCGTATTCCACGGCGACATCAACCGCTTCTATGCGGGTGACGGCACCGCGGGTATGTTCATGTCTGGCTTCTTCCCAATCATGATGTTTGGTCTGCCGGGCGCTGCACTGGCAATGTACCTGGCTGCGCCAAAAGCGCGTCGCCCAATGGTTGGCGGCATGCTGCTGTCCGTTGCGATTACCGCGTTCCTGACCGGTGTAACCGAGCCGCTGGAATTCCTGTTCATGTTCCTGGCGCCGGTGCTGTACCTCATGCATGCGGTCCTGACCGGTATCAGCCTGTTTGTGGCGACCCTGCTGGGCATCCATGCTGGCTTCTCCTTCTCTGCAGGCGCGATCGACTACGTGTTGATGTACAACCTGCCGGCGGCAAGCAAGAACGTCTGGATGCTGGTGGTAATGGGTCTGGTCTTCTTCGTCATCTACTTCGTGCTGTTCACTGCGGTTATTCGTATGTTTAACCTCAAAACACCAGGCCGCGAAGATACCAAAGACGAAGTGGTCACCAACGAAGCCAACAGCAATACCGAAGAGGGTCTGACTCAGTTGGCGACCAGCTATATCGCTGCCGTCGGTGGGACTGACAACCTGAAAGCGATTGACGCCTGTATCACCCGTCTGCGTCTGACGGTGGGTGACTCGGCGCGCGTAAGCGACGCAATGTGTAAACGCCTTGGTGCATCGGGCGTGGTTAAACTGAACAAACAAACTATCCAGGTTATCGTAGGCGCCAAAGCGGAATCCATTGGCGACGAAATGAAGAAAGTGGTTGCCCGTGGCCCGGTCGCGGCGGCATCAGCCGATAGCGCACCTGCGTCGACGGTTGCGCCAGTTGCTAAGCCGCAGGCCGTGCCGAACGCCGTGACGGTGGCCGCGCTGGTCTCTCCGGTAACGGGTGACGTGGTTGACCTTGAGCAGGTGCCTGACGAAGCGTTCGCCAGCAAAGCGGTCGGTGACGGCGTGGCGGTGAAACCAACGGGCAAAACCGTTGTGTCTCCGGCGGCAGGCACCATCGTGAAAATCTTCAACACCAACCACGCGTTCTGCCTCGAAACCGAAAAAGGCGCGGAGATCGTTGTCCATATGGGGATCGATACCGTTGCGCTGAACGGTCAGGGCTTTACTCGCCTGGTGGAAGAGGGGGCCGAAGTGGTGGCAGGTCAGCCGATTCTGGAAATGGATCTGGACTTCCTGAACGCCAACGCGCGCTCGATGATTAGTCCGGTCGTGTGCAGCAACATCGACGACTTTAGCGGTCTGGTACTCCAGGCGAAAGGTCAGGTGGTTGCGGGTCAGACACCGCTGTATGAGATTAAAGGCAAGTAATCGCTCCTGAGTAGAGTCATGCCTTAAGCGGCGGGGGATATCCTCCGCCGCTTTTTTTTGCAGCAAACGCCCCCATTATTTTCATCTGATACGTATTTTCCGTAACTAAGGGTTGTCACTACGTCCGGCTTATAAGATCATACGCCGTTATACGTTGTTTACGCTTTGAGGAATCCACGATGAGTGAGGCAGAAGCCCGCCCGAGTAACTTTATTCGTCAGATCATCGATGAAGATCTGGCCAGTGGTAAGCACACCACGGTACATACGCGTTTCCCGCCGGAGCCGAACGGCTACCTGCACATTGGTCACGCGAAATCGATCTGCCTGAACTTTGGCATTGCGCAAGACTACCAGGGGCAGTGCAACCTGCGTTTCGATGACACCAACCCAGTAAAAGAAGACATCGAATACGTTGAGTCCATTAAAAACGACGTGCAATGGCTGGGCTTCAACTGGTCTGGCGATATCTGCTACTCCTCTGACTATTTTGATCAGCTGTATGCCTACGCGGTGGAGCTGATCAACAAAGGTCTGGCATACGTTGACGAGCTGTCTGCGGACGAAATCCGCGAGTATCGCGGTACGCTGACCGCACCAGGCAAAAACAGCCCGTTCCGCGATCGCAGCGTGGAAGAGAACCTGGCGCTGTTTGAAAAAATGCGTGCCGGTGGCTTCGAAGAAGGTAAAGCGTGCCTGCGTGCCAAAATCGATATGGCGTCGCCGTTTATCGTGATGCGCGATCCGGTGCTGTACCGCATTAAGTTCGCAGAACACCACCAGACCGGCAACAAGTGGTGCATCTACCCGATGTACGACTTCACCCACTGCATCAGCGATGCGCTGGAAGGCATCACCCACTCGCTGTGTACGCTGGAGTTCCAGGATAACCGTCGTCTGTACGACTGGGTGCTGGATAACATCACCATTCCTGTGCATCCGCGTCAGTACGAGTTCTCTCGTCTGAATCTGGAATACACCGTGATGTCCAAGCGTAAGCTGAACCTGCTGGTGACCGACAAGCACGTTGAAGGCTGGGACGACCCGCGCATGCCGACCATTTCCGGCCTGCGTCGTCGTGGTTACACCGCCGCTTCTATTCGTGAGTTCTGCAAACGTATCGGCGTGACCAAGCAGGACAACACCATCGAAATGGCGTCTCTGGAATCCTGCATTCGTGAAGATCTTAACGAAAACGCCCCGCGCGCGATGGCCGTTATCGATCCGGTGAAACTGGTGATTGAAAACTACCCGCAGGGTGGAAGCGAGCTGGTCTCTATGCCTAACCATCCGAATAAACCGGAAATGGGAAGCCGCGACGTGCCGTTCAGCGGTGAGATCTGGATCGACCGTGCTGACTTCCGTGAAGAAGCCAATAAGCAGTACAAGCGTCTGGTGTTGGGTAAAGAAGTTCGTCTGCGTAACGCCTACGTCATCAAAGCCGAGCGCGTAGAGAAAGATGCTGAAGGTAACATTACCACCATCTTCTGTTCGTACGATGCTGAGACGCTGAGCAAAGATCCGGCAGACGGCCGCAAGGTAAAAGGCGTGATCCACTGGGTGAGCGCTTCCCACGCGCTGCCGGTAGAAATTCGTCTGTACGATCGTCTGTTTAGCGTACCTAACCCGGGTGCGGCTGAAGACTTCCTGGCGACCATCAACCCGGAATCTCTGGTGATCAAGCAAGGTTATGCGGAGCCATCGCTGAAAGCCGCTGAAGCGGGCAAAGCGTTCCAGTTCGAACGTGAAGGTTACTTCTGCCTGGACAGCCGTTACAGCACGGCAGAAAAACCGGTATTTAACCGTACCGTAGGTCTGCGTGATACCTGGACCAAGATCGGCGAATAATAACGTTGCACTGGTCAATGAGAAACAAACGCCGCTTATAGCGGCGTTTTTTTATTTAATGATCATATCGTTAAAGTAGGCCCGTAATTAGGCCAGCTAAAATTTTTGGTCAATGCGGTGCTACTTATTTTTCTAAAAAAAGTTTGTCTGTTTCATAAAATGGAGAATAAAGACAAATACGGGTTTTATTACGATCTGATACGCTGAAATTACCGGCTCTACCCCCGCCACACCTCGCATCCGGCCAAATGTTACAAAGCACTACCAATTATGTGCACTTCGTCATAATCCTGACTTTTGCCCACTGAAAAGCATTGATAATTCGCGTCGCGAAAAATAACCTAAAGACGGTAGTTAATTCGAGGGTATTTATAACTACCCCTGGCCTTTTGGTCTTTTATATTTTCGCCGTTTAAGGCGTTTTAATTCGTCAAAGAGGAATAATCTATGCGTACGTTCAGTGGCAAACGTAGTGCGCTGGCGCTGGCTATTGCCGGTGTGACAGCAATGTCGGGCCTGGTGGTGACACCAGAGGCAAAAGCAGCAGGTTTCATCGAAGATTCTACCCTCACTGGCGGTATTTATTACTGGCAGCGTGAACGTGACCGTAAAGATGTCACAGAAGATAAATACAAAACCAACCTCTCTCACTCTACCTGGAACGCCAACCTGGACTTCCAGTCAGGCTACGCCGCCGATATGTTCGGTCTGGATATTGCCGCGTTTACGGCGATTGAAATGGCTGAAAATGGCGACAGCGGCCACCCGAACGAAATTGCCTTCTCCTCCAGCAATAAAGCCTATGACGAAGACTGGTCAGGGGATAAAAGCGGCATCAGCCTTTATAAGGCCGCAGCGAAATTCAAATACGGCCCGGTATGGGCGCGTGGGGGCTATATTCAGCCAACCGGCCAGACGCTGTTAGCGCCGCACTGGAGCTTTATGCCTGGTACCTATCAGGGGGCAGAAGCCGGGGCTAACTTTGACTACGGTGATGCAGGTGCGTTGAGCTTCTCCTATATGTGGACCAACGAGTACAAAGCGCCGTGGCACATTGAGATGGACAAGTTCTACCAGAACGATAAGAAAACCAAAGTCGATTACCTCCACTCGCTGGGCGCGAAGTACGATTTCAAAAACGATCTGGTTCTGGAAGCCGCATTTGGTCAGGCGGAAGGCTATATCGATCAGTATTTTGCTAAAGCCAGCTACAAATTTGATATCGCCGGTAGTCCGCTGAGCACCAGCTACCAGTTCTACGGTACGCGCGATAAGGTCAGCGATGGCAGCGTAAATGACATTTATAACGGTACCGCGTGGCTGCAGGCGTTAACCTTCGGCTACAAGGTTGGCCAGGTTGATTTGCGCCTGGAAGGGACATGGGTGAAGGCGGAAGGGCAGCAGGGCTACTTCCTGCAGCGTATGACGCCGACCTATGCCTCATCCAACGGTCGTCTGGATATCTGGTGGGATAACCGCTCAGACTTCAACGCCGACGGCGAGAAAGCGGTCTTCTTCGGCGCCATGTATGACCTGAAAAACTGGAACCTGCCGGGCTGGGCGGTGGGCGCTTCTTACGCTTACGCCTGGGATGCAAAACCAGCAGACATGGCGACGCCGGATGCGTACTACGATCCAAACTATCGCCTGAAAGAGTCCTCCTACAGCCTGGATGCTATCTACACCCTGCAGGATGGCCGCGCGAAAGGCACGATGTTCAAGCTGCACTTTACGCAGTATGACAACCACTCCGATATCCCAAGCTATGCGGGCGGTTACGGCAACATCTTCCAGGATGAACGTGACGTCAAATTCATGGTTATCGCCCCATTCACCATCTTCTGATGAGCACACCGGCGGGCTGAGTCCCGCCGGTCTGGAGACTGCATATGATGAAAAAAATCGTAATCGTCGCGCTGATGGCATCAGGGCTGGTGGCGTGTGTTCAGACTCAGGCGCCGAAAGAGGACGCCCGTCTGAAGGAGGCGTATAGCGCCTGTATTAATACCGCGGAAGGATCACCTGAGAAAATTGAAGCCTGCCAGAGCGTGCTAAATGTGCTAAAGAAAGAGAAAGCGCATGAGGCGTTCGCGACGCAGGAGAATGTTCGCGTGATGGATTATCAGGCCTGCATCCAGGCACGTAAAACCGGTAACGATCAGGAAGTGGCGAAGCGTTGCGATAAAATCTGGAACGAGATACGCAATAACAACAAATAAGTTGCTCTACGCCCGGTGGCACTTTGCTGACCGGGCTTTTTTCAGGCAAAAAAAAGCCAACCTTACGGCTGGCTCAGAGTATGAACGCTAACTTATTTTGTGTCGTGAGCGTGTTCATTCTCGCGGCAATCCCCTTCAGCGCAGTGACCGTAAAGGTACAGGCTGTGGTTGGTCAGGCGAATGCCATGACGAGCTGCGATTTCACGCTGACGCGCTTCGATGGAATCATCGCTAAATTCAATGACCTTGCCGCAATCGAGGCAGATCAGGTGATCGTGGTGATGCTGCTGGGTCAGTTCGAATACAGATTTACCGCCTTCGAAATTATGACGGGTAACAATGCCCGCGTCATCAAACTGGTTCAGCACGCGATATACAGTGGCCAGCCCAATCTCTTCACCCATGTCGATAAGACGTTTATAAAGGTCTTCCGCACTGACATGGTGATTGTCTGGACCCTGAAGCACTTCCAGGATTTTTAACCGAGGAAGCGTTACTTTCAGGCCAGCCTTCTTTAATGCGGTATTGTTGTCAGTCATGCGGAATCTGTCCTGTTGCTAAACGATTCACTTCTCTGGGAAGTGACAGAAAATGCACCTGGGATAATGCGTCTCATTATAGAACTGCCATGCCTAAATGAAAACTGCAAGTCTCAGGCAAAGTATGCTTATAAAAACGTGGTATCACCTACAAACTTGCTCAATGGAAACCACATTTTGCCAGGGAGACATTGTACAGGTCTGGGCGAAAAAGTTAAAAGTTTGTAGCAATTAATTTAATCGGTTTTACCTGGAAAAGGGGCGCAACCCGCGTTGCGCCGTAAAAAATCAGGCGTTGAGAATATCGTCCAGATGCAGTTCTTCGCGGATCTGTTTAACCCACTTCTCTACACGCTCTGCGGTCAGTTCTGGCTGACGGTCTTCGTCAATGGCAAGTCCGACAAAATGATCGTCATCGGCCAGGCCTTTAGAGGCTTCGAAGTGGTAACCGGCAGTCGGCCAGTGGCCAACAATAACCGCGCCATTAGGCTCAATGATGTCGCGAATCGTCCCCAGCGCATCACAGAAGTACTCGGCGTAATCTTCCTGATCGCCACAACCGAACAGGGCAACCAGCTTGCCGTTGAAGTCCACCTCTTCCAGCGTCGGGAAGAAATCGTCCCAGTCGCACTGGGCTTCACCATAGTACCAGGTTGGAATACCCAGCAGCAGAATGTCATAGCCCTCGAGATCTTCTTTGCTGCTCTTGGCGATGTCATGCACATCAGCAACGTCTTTACCGAGCTGTTTCTGAATGTTTTTTGCGATATTTTCGGTATTGCCGGTATCACTGCCGAAGAAAATGCCGATGATTGCCATGAGTAAAATAACCTCTTGAAACTTAATGGTATGGTGGCGCAATTCGGCCACGGATAAGGGCAATAATAGCAGAACTGGCAACCCTGCGGAAACCGCTATCGCGCAGGACTGCACTCTGTGCTACATGAAAAGGGCGATAAAAGGGTTTTTCAGACTTATGCCTGGCTGCGCAGCGTCTCAAGTTGGGCGATGAGCATCTCTTCAATAAGCTCGCTGCGGCTGATATTACGCGCCTCTGCCAGCTCGTTAAGTGCATCGACCGCGTCGGCGTTGAGCTTCAGTTCGACACGCTTAAGCCCACGATTTTTATCGCGTTTAAGCTGATTGCGTTTATTGATACGCAGCTGTTCATCGCGCGAAAGCGGATTCGTTTTTGGTCGTCCCGGTCGACGCTCATTCGCGAACAGATCTAGTGTCGTACGGTCCGTTTGTTCTTTGGCCATGATTATGAGACTTCGGGGGAAACACGCCGCCCTGCTAAAGCCCGGGCGATAAGCGCGCCATCATACATCACCAAAAACGGCACGCCAACGACTGGAAGCCCGTCATCTTCCAGTCGCTCTCTTTTTAATCAATTTGCAGTATCAGCGAGATAGCGGCGAATGGCGCGCAGTACAGCATCCGGTTTTTCCGCATGCACCCAGTGTCCGGCACCGGCAATGACGTGGGCGCGCGCCTGCGGGAATTGTGCCAGCAGCGTGTCGCGGTACGCGTCGGTAATATAAGGAGAGTTACCGCCGCGAATAAAGAGGGCAGGGTGCGGCCAGGCGGGAACGGTTTCCCAGCCCACGATGTTGTTGTACTGGTCCCACAGCACCGGCACGTTAAAACGCCACTGCCCGTCAACAAACGACTTCAAAAGGAACTGCACCACGCCTTCTTCATCAAGATGCTCACGCATAACCGCTGCCGCCTGCTGACGAGTGGAAACGCCAGCTTCGGTTACGGCATTGATCGCCGCGAAAATCTCATCGTGACGGCGAACGTCGTAATCCACAGGCGCAACGTCAATCACGACAAGCCCGGAAATTCGCTCTGGCGCCAGCGCTGTGAGCGCCATAACCGCTTTACCGCCCATTGAATGCCCGATGAGGGTCACCTTCTGCAGGTTGTGCGCGTCCAGCGTATCCAGCAGATCCTGCGCCATTGCCGCATAGGTCATCTCGTCTGAGCGACCAGAAAGCCCGTGGTTGCGCATATCGACCTGTAAAATATCGTGATCGGTAACCAAATCGCGGGCCAGCACGCCCAGGTTATCCAGGCTGCCAAAAAGTCCATGAACCAGCACGATGGGGGAATTATTGTTCGGCGATTGTGCAGTTTGCGCTCGGGTATTCAATTTCATGGCAAAGTTCTTTTTTTACGTATGTCAGGTTAGGGTATCATGTTGACCATTCTGCCGCCCGGCTGCAAGGTTCCAGTTTAATCTGACTTTTGCCGCCAACCTGGTTTGACGCTATCCGCTGTTGGGATTTGACCTTATAATCCCAATGACTTGTATTCAGATAAGATATCGCACTGGATTAAGATGAAAACAATCGAAGTTGATGACGAACTCTATCAGTATATTGCCAGCCAGACGCGGCATATCGGGGAGAGCGCGTCCGACATTTTACGGCGCATGCTTAAAATTTCCGCCGCTTCACAGCCTGCCACCCCAGTTACCAAAGATGTCGTGTCTCAGCCGAGCGTTGCTGCACAAGCAAAACCTGCCGTGACGCCGGTAAAAGATAAAGTGCGCGCGATGCGCGAACTGCTGCTCTCCGACGAATATGCGGAGCAGAAAAAGGCGGTTAACCGTTTTATGCTGGTGCTGTCTACACTTTACTCCCTGGATAACAAAGCGTTTGCTGAAGCGACCGAGTCGCTGCACGGCCGTACCCGCGTCTATTTCGCGGGCGACGAGCAGACGCTGCTGCAAAATGGCAATCAAACCAAACCTAAACATGTCCCTGGCACTCCGTACTGGGTGATCACCAATACCAATACGGGCCGCAAGTGCAGCATGATTGAACACATCATGCAGTCCATGCAGTTCCCGGCGGAATTGATTGAAAAGGTTTGCGGTACAATTTAACCCTTGCATCATAAGGACCCGGTAATGGCAAATCACAGCCGTGCAGGCCAACCTGCACAACAAAGCGATTTGATTAACGTCGCTCAGCTGACCGCGCAGTATTACGTGCTGAAACCGGTCGTGGGCAACGCAGAACACGCAGTGAAGTTTGGTACATCTGGTCACCGCGGCAGCGCGGCGCGCCACAGCTTTAACGAACCGCACATTCTGGCCATTGCTCAGGCCATTGCGGAAGAGCGCGCTAAAAACGGCGTTACCGGTCCGTGCTACGTGGGCAAAGATACCCATGCGCTGTCTGAACCGGCGTTTATTTCCGTGCTGGAAGTGCTGGCGGCGAACGGTGTGGACGTGATTGTTCAGGAGAACAATGGGTTTACTCCAACACCGGCGGTATCGAACGCGATCCTTGTGCACAACAAAAAAGGTGGCGCGCAGGCTGACGGTATCGTCATCACGCCATCCCACAACCCGCCGGAAGACGGTGGTATCAAATACAACCCGCCTAACGGCGGCCCGGCTGACACTAACGTCACCAAAGTGGTGGAAGATCGTGCAAACGCGCTGCTGGCCGACGGCCTGAAAGGCGTTAAACGTATTTCTCTTGATGAGGCGATGGCCTCCGGCCACGTGAAAGAGCAAGATCTGGTTCAGCCGTTTGTGGAAGGGCTGGCGGATATCGTCGATATGGCGGCGATTCAGAAAGCTGGCCTGAAGCTGGGCGTGGATCCGCTGGGCGGCTCCGGTATTGAGTACTGGAAGCGCATCGCCGAGCACTACAAGCTGGATCTGACCATCGTGAACGATCACGTCGATCAGACCTTCCGCTTTATGCACCTGGATAAAGACGGCGCGATCCGTATGGACTGCTCCTCCGAATGCGCGATGGCGGGCCTGCTGGCGCTGCGCGATAAATTCGACCTGGCGTTTGCTAACGACCCGGACTATGACCGTCACGGCATCGTCACCCCTGCCGGGCTGATGAACCCGAACCACTATCTGGCTGTTGCGATCAACTACCTGTTCCAGCACCGTCCGCAGTGGGGCAAAGAGGTGGCTGTCGGTAAAACGCTGGTCTCTTCTGCGATGATCGACCGCGTGGTGGACGCGCTGGGCCGCAAGCTGGTGGAAGTGCCGGTAGGCTTCAAGTGGTTCGTTGACGGTCTGCACGACGGCAGCTTTGGCTTCGGCGGCGAAGAGAGCGCAGGCGCGTCCTTCCTGCGTTTCGACGGCACCCCGTGGTCAACCGATAAAGACGGCATCATCATGTGCCTGCTGGCGGCGGAGATTACCGCGGTCACCGGTAAAAACCCGCAGGAACATTACAACGAGCTGGCTGCACGCTTTGGTGCACCAAGCTATAACCGTATTCAGGCTGGCGCGACCTCTGCCCAGAAAGCGGCTCTGTCCAAACTCTCTCCGGAGATGGTCAGCGCAAGCACCCTGGCAGGCGATCCGATCACCGCGCGTCTGACGGCGGCACCGGGTAACGGTGCGTCTATCGGCGGCCTGAAAGTGATGACCGAAAATGGCTGGTTCGCCGCGCGTCCGTCCGGTACGGAAGATGCGTACAAGATCTATTGCGAAAGCTTCCTCGGCGCTGAGCATCGCCAGCAGATTGAGAAAGAAGCGGTAGAGATTGTCAGCGAAGTGCTGAAAAACGCATAAGTGCGGTTTGTAGGCCGGGCGCCACTGCGTTTGCCCAGCCTACAACAGCGATCGTAGGCCCGGTAAGCGTTAGCGCCACCGGGCTTTTTTTTAGCTGTGTTTGTTCTTCAATTCAAATCTCGGCGACACCAGACCGTACAGCGTCCAGCCCATGAAGGTCACTATCGCCCCGTACAGCATCGCCTCCTGTCCGGACGAGTAGAGCGCATAGAAGCTGTATATCGCCCCAACCAGCGCCACGATATTCGCTACTCGCGCTTTGTGCGGATCCACCTTCGCCACCTTCTGAATGATCGCCAGCGCCGCCATCGACAGAATATACGGGATGATGTTCGTCACCACCGCCAGGTTGACCAGCACGTTGAACTGGCTGTTCAGCGACGGGCTGATGGTCATTAGCGATAATCCGCTCTGGAAGATGACAATTGCCAGCATACCCTGCACCGGCGCATCGGCTTTGGTCACGCGTGAGAAGATTTTCGGGAAATAGCCTTCATCTGCCGAAGATTTAAAAACCTGTGCAATGGTGAACTGCCAGCCAAGCAGCGATCCGCAGCAGGACATCACCATCAACCCCATGATCACTTTCCCGACTTCCGGGGTGAACATCTGCGCAAAGGCCAGTCCGAACGGTGCCGTGGAGTTAGCCAGATCCATGTTTGGCACGATCCCCGCTATCACGTTGGTTGAAACGATATAGATCACCGCCGCGCCCAGCGTCCCGCCGAGAACCGCAATCGGCACGTTCTTCTCCGGGTTTTCCACCACTTCCGCATTTGCGCAGGCGGATTCCAGGCCCAGGAAAGCCCAGAGCGTCATGGCGATAGACGAGCCCACGGCGGTGAAGAACGGCACATGGTGCGGGTTCCAGGAGTTGGCGTACAGCGTCGGGCTAAACCAGAACCAGCCGATGATGCACAGACCGACCACCGGGATGATCACGCCCCAGACGGTGATGCTGCTGAGTTGTCCGGTGATGCGCGCGCCGCCAAAGTTAGCGACGGTACAGATCCACAGCACGCCGATGGTCGCCAGCCCAATTTGCACCGGGCTGAGCGTCGCGCCAAACAGCTCCGTACCGTAGCCCACGGCGGAGATGGCAATCGCCACGTTGGCGATCAGCAGCGATACCCCATAGGTATAGTTCGCCATAAAGTTGCCGGACTTGCCGAAGGCGTACTCGGCATATCCGCCCATGCCGCCTGACTTGCGGCTGAACATCCCGCACTTGGCAAACGCCCACGCCAGCGCCATCGATCCGACAGCCGTCACCAGCCAGGAGATGATAGAGATGGTCCCCACCTCGGCAAGCTTGGTGGGCAGCATAATAATCCCGGAGCCCATCATGTTAACCATGGTGAGGATAGTCAGCTGCACCACGCCCATCTTATTGGACTTGCTCATAATTTTTCTCCTTTCAGCAGCGATGGCTGAGCAGCGGATTGTTTGATGACGTAGCAGCGAACCTGTTTGCGACCGTCACACTCCTCGACGTACACGCCCTGCAGCTCCGGTGCGAAGCCCGGCAGCAGGTTGATGCTTTCTTCCAGCGCGGCAAAGTAGCGCAGCACGGAACCGCCCCAGACTTCCCCTGGAACCACGCACAGTACCCCCGGTGGGTAAGGAAGAGCGCCTTCGGCGGCGATGCGGCCTTCCGCGTCGCGCAGGGAGACCAGCTCCACTTCTCCGCGCAGGTAGGCGTAGTTCGCGTCCTGCGGGTTCATCATCACCCGCGGGAAGTGAGACTTGCGGAACATCTCTTTTTGCAGCTGCTTCACGTTGTGACGGGCGTACAGGTCGTGCATTTCCTGGCAGATCTGGCGCAGAGTGTAATCCGCGTAACGTTCCGGATGCTGTTTGTAGAGGGAGGGCAGGACGTCTTTCAGCGGCACATCGCTCTCAAGCAGTTTTTCAAAGCGCACCAGCTGGGCGACCAGCTGCTGCAGCTTGCCCATGTCCTCCGCAGGGGTGAGCAGGAACAGGATCGAGTTGAGATCGCATTTTTCCGGCACGATGCCGTTTTCACGCAGGAAGTTGGCGAGAATGGTGGCGGGCACGCCGAAGTCGTCATACTCCCCGGTGCGGGCGTTAATGCCCGGCGTGGTCAGCAGCAGCTTGCACGGGTCGATAAAATACTGATGCTCAGCGTAGCCTTCAAAAGCGTGCCAGCGTTCACCCGGTACGAAATGGAAGAAGCGCAGATCGGTTGCAATCTCTGCTGTGTCCCAGCTTTCCCACGCGCGGCCATCCACCGTCTCGGGCACAAATGGACGAATAAATCGGCAGTTCTCCAGGATCAGCTTGCGCGCCTCAATGCCCGTCACCACGCAGTCCATCCACATGTTGCGGCCGCTTTGCCCCTCATGCATGCGGGCGTTAATGTCCAGCGCGGCAAACAGCGGATAAAACGGGCTGGTGGAGGCATGCATCATAAAGGCATTGTTGAGCCGCTTATGTGGGACATAGCGCTGCTGGCCTTTGATGTGGCTGTCCTTCTTGTGAATTTGCGAGGTCTGCGAGAAGCCAGCCTGCTGTTTATGCACGGACTGGGTGACCAGAATCCCCGGATCGTTTTCGTTCAGCTCCAGCAGCAGCGGCGAGCAGTCGGCCATCATCGGAATAAACTGCTCGTAACCCACCCAGGCCGAGTCAAACAGGATGTAGTCGCACATGTGCCCAATCTTATCCACCACCTGACGGGCGTTGTAGATGGTGCCATCGTAGGTGCCCAGCTGGATCACCGCCAGGCGGAACGGACGCGCATCGCGTGCACGGCCAGGCGCCACCTCTGCCACCTGTTCACGCAGGTAGCTCTCCTCAAAGCAGTGCGCGTCAATGCCGCCGATAAAGCCGTACGGGTTGCGCGCGGTTTCCAGATAGACCGGCGTTGCGCCAGCCTGGAGGAGGGCACCGTGATGGTTAGATTTGTGGTTGTTACGGTCGAACAGCACCAGGTCGCCCGGAGTGAGCAGGGCGTTCAACACCACTTTGTTGGACGACGAGGTGCCATTCAGCACGAAGTAGGTCTTATCGGCGTTAAATACTTTTGCCGCATGCTGCTGGGCAATGCACGGCGCGCCCTCATGGATCAGCAGATCCCCCATCGCCACGTCGGCGTTGCACAGATCGGAGCGGAATAACGTCTCGCCAAAGAAATCGACAAACTGATTGCCGGCAGGATGACGGCGGAAAAACTGCCCGCCCTGATGCCCCGGGCAGTCAAACGCGCTGTTGCCCTGCTTCACGTAGTCGACAAGGGCGCGGAAAAACGGCGGGCGCAGCTGGGTTTCATACTTCTGCGCGGCCGCTTCCAGTTGGCGTCCATAAAAGTCTTTGCTGGTGTCTGAATGCTCAAATACGCCGTGAATGCGCGATAAATAATCTGCCGGGATGATCTCTTCTTTGTGCGTCGCGACAAATACGGGAATGCCAAAACCGGTAGCTTCTATTTCTTCCAGGATACCGCTGGCAATATCCGTGACCGCCAGAACAATGGCGGCAACATCAATATAATCAGAAGCGCGGACATCCACCACTTCACGCTGGGTTGTAAAGCAGTCCGGACATGCACGGCTGGCTGCGATTTTTAAATTTTTCATCTTTCTCTCTTTATTTTAGGTAATAAGCGTCCCTCGATTTCTTGCAAGAAAGAAATCGATAATTTTCCGGAAAAAAAGCAAAGGGTAGCCGCTGATTAAAATCAGTGAATTGCTTTTTTGATGATTGAAATTCAGTCCGCCCGGTGCGGATGAGTCTGAATCAAGATGAATGAGCGCACGAGTTCACAGGCAATTGCCTGTAAGTTAAAGTTTTTCAGATAACCTGTAAGCGAGTGCGCCAGAAGTCGAAGGACTACCGGGCATTAAAGAGATGAAAGTCAAAGCAGTTTCGGTGGGCAAACATCATAATATGCGTTGTCCGCCTTATATGGGGCATTAAGCGATTGTTGTTTTCCATGTTTCATTTTCCTTTCAGTAATTGAAAGCATGGTCATTTTATCCAGGCAAAGGCGATTAACCGTGAAGCAGATCACCATTAACCGATCATTTCAGAAATAATTAGTCGTTTTTGATGAATAATGCAGATCAAAATTCTGAATTGTTAGTATCACGTTAATAGATTGTGTTGTGAATGTTTGATATGAGCGTAAATAATCAAAAAAATAACGGTTGGGATATTTGTGAAATATTTTCTGAGAGGTTTCGTTTTTATTTAAAAATAAATTGAATAGTTATTCAAAGCATAAACCGATAACCGATACCGGTTTCAGTTAATAAATGACGGGGGCGCGCGGGGTCAACTTCAAGTTTCTGGCGAAGATGTCCCATATATATGCGTAAATAGTGACTATGCTCCACCGCGTTGGGTCCCCACACCTGACTTAACAGCTGGCGCTGGGTGAGTACTTTACCGTGATTATTAAGCAGCACGGCAAGCAGGCGAAACTCGATTGGCGTGAGATGGATTTCTTCTTCACCGCGCACAATACGCCGCGCGGCCAGATCAACCCGGATATCCCCAAACGTGTAGGTTGGGTCAGCAGGCGTGGTTGCGCTGTGGCGGCGCAGGGCCACGCGCAGGCGGGCCTGTAGCTCGCCGATACCAAAAGGTTTTATCAGATAGTCGTCCGCCCCGGCATCCAGCGCGGCGATTTTATCCGTCTCTTCAGTACGGGCGGAGAGCACCAGAATCGGCATCTGGCTCCACTGACGTACCTCGCGGATAAAATCGATGCCGTCACCGTCCGGCAGGCCAAGATCGAGGATTACCAGGTCCGGCTTGCGGGTCGCGGCTTCAATTAGCCCCCGCTGAAGCGTACCCGCATCATGAACGCGCAGACCATCGCCTTCCAGCGCTGCGCGCAGAAACCGGCTAATGGCGATCTCATCTTCAACAATCAGAACGTTGATCACAAATCCTCTGGTAATTCATTCAGTTCCGGCGGGGTTTCCAGAGGAAGTGTAACACAAAAACGCGCGCCGCCTTCCGGACGATTCTCCGCGAAAATGGTTCCGCCATGAACATCAATTATTGCCTGACAAATCGCCAGCCCCAGCCCCACGCCCGGGATGGCAGACTCTTTATTGCCGCGTGCGAATTTTTCGAAAATAGCCATCTCCTGTCCGGCAGGAATGCCCGGCCCGGTATCCCAGACGTCAAGACGAAGCGTGTCGTCGTCCACCGTCGCATCCACCCCAATCCGGGCGCTGGCACCCGCATATTTGCCGGCGTTTTCCAGCAGGTTAATCAACACTCGTTCAAACAGCGGACCGTCAACGTGAATTAACGTCAGGGGCTCGGGCATGTTCAGCGTAATATGCCGCCCACCGAGGCCGGGTTCGAGCATTTTCAGCGCGCTGCCCACCACCTCTTCAAGCGTGAGCCACTCTTTTTTGAGGTTAAAACCGCCTGACTGGATCCGCGCCATATCGAGCAGGTTATTCACCAGACGCGTGGTATTGAGCACGTGCTGACGGATTTCGCTGGCCTGCATGGCGTGTTTTGAACCTTCCGCTGCCAGGTCCAGCGTCAGGATTTCCGACTGGCCAAACAGGGCGGTAAGAGGTGTGCGCAGGTCGTGAGACAGCGCCGCCAGCAGCGAGTTACGAATGCTTTCGCGCTCGCTTGCCAGCCGGGCCTGCTCTTCGCTGGCGGTGAGGGCCAGCCGTTCCAGCGCGCTGGCAACCAGCAGCGTAAAGGTCTCCAGCAGTCGCTGTTGTTCGGGGATCATCAGCTGGCGCAGATTGGAGGGCTCCACGATAACCAGCCCCAGGTTTTTATCGGCGCTGCGCAGGGGCAGAATTTGATAGGGCACGCCGGGCAGGGTGTCGGTCCCTGCACCCGCCGGTAGCCCTTTATCAAAGCTCCAGCGGGCAATGGCTTCGTCCCAGGGCGTCATGCCCGAGGCCGACGTCAGCGGGCGCAGCTTACCGTGATCGTCCGGGAGTAAAATCAGGTTGCTGGCATGAAAGGTCGAGCGAATAAACTGCTCGCTGGTCTGCACAATATCCAGCGGCGTGCGGCCTACCGCCAGCGATTTCGACATCTCATAAAGATGCCGCGTGCGCTGTTCGCGATAGCGGGCGATACGCGCCTGGTAGCGCACGCCAGCCGTTAAGTTCCCGATCACCAGCCCGACGGTGAGCATCACGGCGAAGGTGAGGATGTACTGTACGTCCGAGACGGCGAGCGTCCCGCGGGGGGCAATAAAGAACAGATCGAAGCTGATGACGTTAATAACCGTCGCCAGTACTGACGGCCAGCGTCCGTAAAAGAGCGCCACCACTACCACGCCCAGGAGATAGATCATCACCAGGTTGGCCGCGTCGAAGGCAATCAGCCATTTGCTGGCGATTATAGTGATCAGGGCGCAGAGCACGACGGCGACAAGACAGCCACGGAGCTGAATGCGCCATTTATCGCTGAAGGCCCGGCTGTCCGGCGCGCGGCTGGGGAGGGGAGCAGGTTTATCATCCAGCGCCACGATCACCAGGTCCAGATCCGGCGCGCGGCGGGCCAGCTTGTCGGCAAAGGATTCGCGGCTAAACCAGCGGCGATGCTGGCGGCGGCCAATGACAATTTTCCCCAGGTTATGCTCGCGCGCGTAGCGCAGAATGGCTTTATCTTCCTGCGGATCGGAAAGGGTAGCGGTTTCGGCACCCAGCTCCTGCGCCAGGCGCAGCGAGCTCAGGATCGCGCGGCGCTGGTTTTCGGGCAGAGCGTGCAGCTGCGGCGTTTCGACATACACTGCATGCCAGACGCTGCCAAACTTGGCCGCCAGGCGCGCAGCGGTGCGGACCAGCTTTTCATTGCCGCTGCCGTGGCCCACGCACAGCAGAATAGCATCCCGCGTGTGCCAGACGCGCTCCTGCCCTTGCAGGTCGCGCCAGGCGCGCATCTGATCGTCAACGCGATCGGCAGTACGCCGCAGGGCCAGCTCGCGCAGGGCAATCAGGTTACCTTTGCGGAAGAAATGTTCGATGGCGCGCTCGGCCTGGCCGGCAATATAAACCTTGCCTTCGTGCAGGCGCTGGCGCAAATCGTCAGGAGGCAGGTCAACCAGCACCACCTCATCGGCAGAATCAAAGAACGGGTCGGGCACCGTCTCGCGCACCTGAATGCCGGTCACGCCGCTGACTACGTCGTTCAGGCTTTCAAGATGCTGAACGTTAACCGTTGTGAACACATCAATGCCGGCCTCGAGCAGCTCTTCAACATCCTGCCAGCGTTTGGGATGGCGTGAGCCTGGCGCATTGCTGTGCGCCAGTTCGTCCATCAGGATAAGGGCGGGACGGCGGGCGAGGGCGGCATCAATATCAAACTCCGTAACTAAACGACCACGATGGCTGATGCGGCGGGGCGGCTGGGTAGCCAGCCCCTTCAGCAGCGACGCCGTCTCTTTGCGTCCGTGGGTTTCAACCACGCCGATCAGAATATCGAGCCCCTGCGCCCGAAGCCGCTGGGCTTCTGTCAGCATGGCGAAGGTTTTCCCGACGCCCGCGCAGGCGCCAAAGAAAATTTTCAGTTTGCCGCGATGGGCTTCAGCCGTCTGTTCAAGCAGCCTGTCCGGATCCGGGCGCATGGGCTCGTCGGTCATTTAGTTTTTCCTTAGCGCGTCCAGCGCCAGATTCAGCTCAACAATATTTACCACGGGCATGCCGATGAAGCTGACCAGCGGCTTTTGCGTGTGCTCTGCCACCAGCTTGCTCACCTGTTCGACGGTCAACTGACGGGCGGCGGCGACGCGCGGGATCTGCCAGGCCACCGCTGCCGGCGTCAGGCTGTAGTCCAGCCCGCTGGCCGAGGCGGTCACAAGCTCTACGGGCACCTCGCGGCTGGCCTGAGGATTGGCGGCACGCAGGGTTGCCACGCGTTCAGCGACGGCTTTGTCCAGCTCCGGGTTGCTGCCCGCCAGGTTACTGCCGCCGGATGCCATCGGATTATACGGGCTTTCGGCAGTGGCGGAAGGGCGTCCCTGGAAGTAGCGAGCATCCGTAAAGTTCTGACCAATCAGCCGTGAACCGCGGTTTTCGCCGTTTTGTATAATCAGCGAGCCGTTGGCCTGATCCTTAAACCACCACTGGCTCAGCGCGGTGGTTACCAGCGGGTACAGCCCGCCGGTAATGAGAGACAGCAGAATAAACAAAAGTATAGCGGGGCGTAACATCGTCATTTGATTCACCTTTTAAACCAGCCCGAACAGGGTCAACAGCAGGTCGATAGCCTTGATACCGATGAAAGGCACCACCAGCCCGCCCAGGCCGTAAATCCACAGGTTGCGGCGCAGCATGGCGGCGGCGGTCAGCGGCTTATAGCTCACGCCCTTCAGCGCCAGCGGAATAAGAAAGACAATGATCAGGGCGTTGAAAATCACCGCGCTCAGAATGGCCGATGCCGGAGAGTGCAGGTGCATCACGTTCAGCGCATTGAGCTGCGGATAGGTGGCCGCAAAGGCCGCCGGGATAATGGCGAAATACTTCGCCACGTCGTTAGCGATACTGAAGGTGGTCAGCGAACCGCGCGTCATCAGCATCTGTTTGCCGATGTGCACTACCTCAATTAGCTTGGTCGGGTTAGAGTCGAGGTCGACCATGTTGCCCGCCTCTTTTGCCGCCTGGGTACCGGAGTTCATCGCCACCGCCACGTCGGCCTGCGCCAGGGCAGGGGCATCGTTGGTACCGTCGCCCGTCATCGCCACCAGACGACCTTCCGCCTGATACTGACGAATCAACGCCAGTTTCGCTTCCGGCGTGGCTTCGGAAAGGAAATCATCCACGCCCGCTTCGGCGGCAATCGCCGCGGCGGTAAGACGGTTATCCCCGGTGATCATCACCGTTTTAATGCCCATTTTACGCAGCTGGGCAAAGCGCTCTTTAATGCCGCCTTTGACGATATCTTTCAGGGCAATTACGCCCAGCACGTTCGCGCCTTCTGCCACCACCAGCGGCGTGGCCCCCTGACGGGCTACGCTTTCGACCAGGTTGTCCACTTCAGGCGGGAAGTGGCCATTGTTGGCCTCAATGTGGCGACGGATGGCGTCAACAGAGCCTTTACGGATCATGCGATCCTGAATGTTAATCCCGCTCATTCGGGTTTGCGCCGTAAACGGCACGAAGGTGGCATGCAGGCTCTGAACGTCGCGCTGGCGCAGGTTAAAGCGCTGCTTGGCGAGAACAACAATGCTTCGGCCTTCCGGGGTTTCATCGGCAAGCGAGGAGAGTTGTGCCGCATCCGCCAGCGTTTTTTCATCCACGCCCGGGGCGGGTAAGAATTCGGACGCCTGGCGGTTACCGAGGGTAATGGTCCCGGTTTTATCCAGCAGCAAGACATCCACGTCACCGGCGGCTTCAACCGCACGTCCGCTGGTGGCGATGACGTTAGCACCGAGCATACGGCTCATGCCGGCCACGCCGATGGCCGACAGCAGGCCGCCGATGGTGGTAGGGATCAGGCAGACCAGCAGCGCCACCAGTACGGTGATGGTGACCGGAGTGCCGCCATAGGCGGAAAATGGCCACAGCGTCGCGGTTGCCAGCAGGAAGACGATGGTCAAGGCTATCAGCAGGATGGTCAGGGCAATTTCGTTCGGTGTTTTACGGCGTTGAGCGCCTTCCACCATGGCGATCATCCGGTCGAGGAAGGTTTCGCCCGGGTTGACGCTGCACTGGATCACCAGCCAGTCGGAAAGAATGCGCGTCCCACCCGTTACGGAGGCAAAATCACCGCCGGATTCACGGATCACAGGTGCGGATTCCCCGGTAATGGCGCTTTCATCTACCGATGCGCCACCTTCAATGACTTCTCCGTCGCACGGGATGATGTCGCCAGCTTCCACCAGCACCACATCACCTTTACGTAGTTCATCCGCCGGAACGTGGTCCATCTGCGCGCCGTATTTCGGTTCACGTAATTTCCGCGCAAACGCCGTTTTTTTCACCCCTTTCAGGCTGTTGGCCTGCGCTTTACTCCGGCCTTCCGCCAGCGCTTCGGCAAAGTTGGCGAATAGCACGGTAAACCACAGCCACAGGCTGATGGCCCCAGTGAACATCGCGTTTCCCGGCATGTGACCCGTCCCCATGGCAATCGCCAGTGCGGTGGTCAGGACGCTGCCGGCCCAGACGATAAACATCACCGGGTTGTGCCATTGCACGCGCGGGCTCAGCTTTTTGACCGCATCCATAAGCGCCTGACGAACTAACGTCGGTTCGAGCAGGGCCAGTTGTTTACGACTCATGACAAATACTCCGCAAAATCAGCGTAAAGAGAGAGTTTCCGCGACCGGGCCTAACGCGAGGGCGGGGATAAAGGTCAGGGCGCCGACCAGCAACACGGTGCCCGTCAGCAGGCCGATAAACAGCGCGCCGTGGGTCGGTAACGTCCCGGTGGTGGTCGGTTGGATTTTTTTATTTACCAGCGATCCGGCAATCGCCATAACCGGCACAATGATCCCGAAGCGGCCCACGAACATGCAGAACGCCAGCAGACAGTTCCAGAACGGAGAGTTGGCGCTTAAGCCTGCAAAGGCGCTACCGTTGTTGTTGGCGGCCGAGGAGACGGCATACAGCACTTCGCTAAAGCCGTGAATGCCCGGGTTAAAGATGCCGCTGCGTCCTGCTTCGGTCATCAGGGCCAGCGCGGTGCCGAGCAGCACAAGCGCCGGGGTGACCAGAATCGCCAGTGCGGTTAATTTCATCTCGCGAACGTCGATTTTTTTACCGAGGTATTCCGGGGTGCGGCCAATCATCAGACCGGCAATAAACACCGCCAGCAGCACGAACAGGAGCATGCCGTAAAGACCGGAGCCCACGCCGCCAAACACCACCTCGCCGATCTGCATCAGCCACATCGGGATCATGCCGCCCAGCGCGGTGAAAGAGTCATGCATGGCGTTTACCGCCCCGCACGAGGCTGCTGTGGTGACGACTGCATAAAGGCTACTGGCAAGAATGCCGAAGCGGCTCTCTTTGCCTTCCATATTAATAGTGCTGTTCGCCCCAAGCTGCATGAAATGGGGGTTGCCGCTCCATTCAGCCCACATCACCAGCGCCACGCAGACCACGAAGATCAGCGACATGGTCCAGAGCAGAGTGCGGCCCTGACGGCGATCGTTGACCACATCACCAAAGGCGAAACAGAGCGCGGCGGGGATCAGGAAGATCGCCAGCATCTGCACAAAATTGGTCAGGGCGGTAGGGTTTTCAAACGGATGCGACGAGTTGGCGTTGAAGAAGCCGCCGCCGTTGGTGCCGAGCATCTTGATGGCTTCCTGCGACGCCACTGGCCCCATCGGCAGGATCTGTTTTGCTCCTTCAAGCGAAGTATACGGGGCGTAAGGCTGCAGGTTTTGCAGGGTGCCCTGCTGAATAAAGAACAGCGCGATGAGCAGCGCAATCGGCAGCAGGATCCACAGCGTAATGCGCGTCAGATCCACCCAGGCGTTACCCAGGGTACCGATTTTCTGACGTGCAAACGCGCGCGTCAGCGCGAAAATTACCGCGATACCGCTGGCGGCAGAGAGGAAATTCTGCACGGTTAATCCAGCCATCTGGCTGAAATAGCTCAGCGTGGTTTCACCGGCATAGGACTGCCAGTTGGTGTTAGTGACAAAACTGACCGCCGTGTTCAGCGCAAGATGCCAGGACAGGCCCGGTAACTGTTGCGGATTCAGCGGCAGGATGCCCTGCAGCATCAGCATGGCAAAAAGCGCAATGAGTCCAACGATATTCAGCAGCAGAATGGCGATCAGATATTCACGCCAGTTCATCTCCCGATCGACTATCCCCAGTACGCGCCAGATCCCTTTTTCAACGCTTCCCGTGCCGGGCAGGGGGACGTTGTTGATCAATCGCGCCAGTCCCGAGCCCAGTGGTCTTGCCAAAACGAACAATACCACTAAGAAGCTGGCAATAAGCAAAAACGCCTGAGCAGCCATCAGAATGCCTCCGCGTTAATCAGGGCATAGACCAGATAACCCAATAACAGGAACACCAGCACGATGCCGGCAATAAGACCTGCACTCACAATCCACCTCCGGGTGACTTTTGTTGTTGTGCTAACGGTAGGATTTATGGCGCAAAGATTTCGCAAAAATCAGAAGGGTGGGTGTAAAAAAAGTATAAAAATGGCAAAGCCCACAATTTAACTATTGATAAGTAAATTGTTAACTTTTTTGTAACTTAATTACGGCGTGAATGTAAATATTCAATAAATGGATAAAAATAAGTGGTCGGATGAGTAGTAAAATTACACGCAAAGCGATATTATTTTATCCAGGTCACAGATTTCACATTTTCCGGAGAAGGTTTCCGGCCAACTACAGGGGAGAAAAATATGGATCTTTATAAAGAGTATCCGGCTCATATCGTGTTCATGCGTCGCACTTTCGCCGTAGTGGCTGGCGTGCTGGCCCTGCCGGTGATGTTGTTCTGGAAAGATCGCGCGCGTTTTTATAGCTATCTGCACCGCGTCTGGGCGAAAACCAGCGAGAAGCCGGTGTGGATGGATCAGGCAGAGAAAGCGACCTGCGATTTCTATTGATACAACGCTGACGCGTAGCCATAAAAAAAACCGCCAATAGCAATATGGCGGTTTTTTTGTCCCTCGGGATTCGCGGTCCGTTGGGTGGTCTTGCAGCCCCTACCCGGGATTTTTATCATACCCTTCTGTAAGAAGATGGCAATCCCTCGAAGCCTTTATAAATTCCTAATTTTATTGGTGTATCTTACCTTTGCAGCGGATAGTAATTATGATGCTGCGTCCCTTTCCGCCATCTCGCAAATGGGCATCGGTCCTGGGAAAGGTGTATTTTCAGCCGTAAAGCAGCCCGCCTACCCGGGCTTGTGTCCACCGATTTATCACCGGTGGTGAACGGTGGAGCGGTTAGCAGCAGGGACCGCATAGTGAAACGCTATATATGCATCGCGTTCATTGTCGCCAGCGTACTCGTTGTAAAAAGTGATGAACCTAATGCGTTTGTCGCTTTAACCACGATAGCGCAGGACAAGTAGCGTTAAGGCCGCCCCGGGCGGCCTTTTTTATTTCATCCCGTCTACACTTCATGGCAAAGTAGTTCTATGCATGCTTTTTCCTTGTACGGCATGCCCTTATGGACATAATGGACAATAGCCTGGAGTTTTATGCCCACCCATCTGGTTTGGTTTCGCGCGGATTTGCGCGTACATGACAACATCGCTCTCGCGGCAGCCTGCCGCTCTGATGACGCCAGCGTACTGGCGCTATTTATCGCCACGCCTGAGCAGTGGCAGCAGCATGATATGGCTCCGCGGCAGGCGGCTTACCTCAAATCACACCTGAACGAACTGCAGCACGCGCTTGCCGAGAAAGGCATTCCGCTGATCTACAAAGAGGTCAGCGATTTTACCGCGCAGCTTCATATGCTGCAGGAGATATGCCAGCAGAACGGCGTCACGCATCTTTTTTATAACTACCAGTACGAACTGAACGAACAGCAGCGGGACCGCCAGCTGGAGAAAATGCTGGGAGAGGTGGTATGTGAGGGATTTGATGACAGCGTGATGCTGGCACCGGGCAGCGTTATGACCGGCGGTCACGAAATGTATAAAGTGTTTACGCCGTTTAAAAATGCTTTTGTTAAGCGCCTGAGAGAGGCTCTGCCGGAGTGCGTACCCGCGCCCGCCGCCAGAGGAGAGGCTATAACCGATCTCCCCGAATTAACGTTCAACTATCCCCAACGGGCATTTGATGAACTTCTGTTCCCTGCCAGTGAGAAGGCCGCTATTGCGAAGCTGCGCCAGTTTTGCAAGCAGGGCGCTGGAGAATACGACGCGCGCAGGGATTTCCCGGCAATTGAAGGGACAAGCCGATTATCGGCCTGCCTGGCGCTGGGCGTGCTCTCTCCTCGCCAGTGTTTGCATCGTCTTCTGGCCGAACAGCCGCAGGCGCTGGACGGTGGTGCGGGCTCGGTGTGGCTGAACGAACTTATCTGGCGTGAATTCTACCGCCATCTGATGACGTACCATCCCAATCTCTGTAAGCATCGTCCGTTCATTCCGTGGACCGATGGCGTAAAATGGCAGCACGATGAGGCACTTTTACAGGCCTGGCAAAAAGGGGAGACGGGCTATCCGATTGTGGACGCCGCTATGCGCCAGCTAAATGAAACCGGGTGGATGCACAATCGTCTGCGAATGATTACCGCGAGCTTCCTGGTGAAAGATCTGCTTATCGACTGGCGAATCGGAGAGCGCTATTTTATTTCTCAGCTGATCGATGGCGATCTGGCTGCGAATAACGGTGGCTGGCAGTGGGCGGCCTCTACCGGCACCGATGCGGCTCCCTATTTCAGGATTTTTAATCCGACCACTCAGGGGCAAAAATTTGATGCCAACGGCGACTTTATTCGCCGCTGGTTGCCCGCGCTCAGGAACGTTCCTGAAAAAGCGATCCATGACCCGTGGGCATGGGCGGATAAACAGGGCGTAAAGCTCGATTATCCCCGCCCGATTGTCGACCATAAACAGGCGCGCGTCGCCACGCTGGCGGCGTACGAAGCCGCCCGAAAAGTTTGAGAGAATGATGATGAAAAACAGTGAACTGGAACGCCTGATTAACGAAAAACTTAATACCGCCTCCTTTAGCGACTATGGCCCGAATGGCCTGCAGGTCGAAGGGCGCGAAACGGTGCAGAAAATCATCACCGGCGTGACGGCAAGCCAGGCGCTGCTGGATGAGGCGGTGCGTCAGGAAGCCGACGCGGTGATTGTCCATCACGGTTACTTCTGGAAAAACGAATCGCCGATTATCCGCGGCATGAAGCGCAACCGCCTCAAAACGCTGCTGTCGAATGATATCAACCTGTACGGTTACCATCTGCCGCTGGATGCGCATCCTGAACTGGGAAATAACGTCCAGCTGGCGCAGCTGTTAGGGATTACCGTGATGGGTGAAATCGAGCCGCTGGTGCCGTGGGGCGAACTGTCGATGCCGGTACCGGGGCTGGAGCTGGCCTCGTGGATCGAAGCGCGGCTGGGGCGTCGTCCGCTGTGGTGCGGAGATACCGGGCCGGATACCGTGAAGCGCGTGGCGTGGTGTACCGGCGGCGGCCAGGGCTTTATCGACAGCGCCGCGCGCTTTGGTGTTGATGCGTTTATTACCGGCGAAGTCTCCGAACAGACGGTTCACTCTGCCCGCGAGCAGGGGCTGCATTTTTACGCGGCAGGCCATCATGCCACCGAGCGCGGCGGTATTCGCGCCCTCAGCGAGTGGCTGACGGAAAATACCGATCTGGATGTGACGTTTATTGATATCCCTAATCCGGCCTGATGAGAGGTAGTTAAGTGCAGCGAGCGCGTTGTTATCTTCTGGGTGAAACCGCGGTAGTTCTGGAGCTTGAGCCTCCGGTGACGCTTGCCACGCAAAAGCGTATCTGGCGCCTGGCACAGCGGCTGCCCGAGCTACCCGGCGTGGTTGAAGCTATTCCGGGTATGAATAATATCACCGTGGTGCTGCGCGATCCGCACACCGGGGCGCTGGATGCCATTGAGCGTCTGCAGCGCTGGTGGGAAGAGAGCGAGGCGCTGGAGCCAGAATCGCGGACGATTGAGATCCCGGTTGTCTATGGCGGCAAAGGTGGCCCTGACCTTGGCGTGGTGGCCGAACACTGTGGATTAACAGTAAAGCAGGTTGTGGAGCTGCACAGCTCGGTGGATTACGTCGTCTGGTTTCTGGGTTTTCAGCCGGGCTTTCCGTATCTGGGCGGATTATCTCCCCGGCTGCATACCCCGCGTCGGGCTGAGCCGCGCCTGAGCGTTCCCGCAGGAACGGTGGCGATTGGCGGTGAACAAACCGGAGTTTATCCGCTTACTTCACCGGGCGGCTGGCAGCTTATCGGGCACACCTCTATGCCACTATTTAAACCGGGGCAGGAGGCACCGATCCTTCTGCGTCCGGGTGATACCCTGCGCTTTACCCCGCAGAAGGAGGGGGTATGTTAACGCTTATTCGCGCGGGGCTTTATACCTCCGTTCAGGATGCCGGACGCTTTGGCATGCGCCAGTCCGGCGTGAGCTACTGCGGTGCGCTCGATCGTCCTTCGCTGGAGATTGCCAACCTGCTGGTAGGCAACGCGGGCAGCACGGCGGCGTTAGAAATTACGCTGGGTCAGTGCGTTATTGAATTTGGTGAGGAGACCTGGTTCGCCTTAACCGGCGCGGGCTGTGACGCGACGCTGGACGGCAAAGCGGTGTGGACCGGCTGGCGATTGCGGGCGAAAGCCGGGCAGCGTCTGACGCTTAAGCGTCCTCTGCACGGCGTGCGCAGCTATCTTGCCGTGGCGGGGGGCATCGACGTGCCGGAGGTGTTGGGGTCGTCCAGCACCGACCAGAAAGCGGGAATGGGCGGCCATGAGGGACGGCTGCTGCGCGACGGCGATCGTATTGCGATTAAGCCATCAGCGCGCCATTTCACCACCACGCAGGGCGTGAAGCAGCTGCTGTGGGGGAACGTGATCCGCGCCTTGCCGGGACCGGAATATCAGGAGTTTGATGAAGCCTCAAAAGAGTCTTTCTGGCGTTCGCCGTGGAAAATCAGCCCGCAGAGTAACCGTATGGGTTACCGGCTTCAGGGGCAGCCGCTGACCCGCACGACTGACCGGGAGCTGCTTTCCCACGGGCTGCTGACAGGGGTGATTCAGGTGCCGGGCAACGGGCAGCCCATCGTACTGATGAACGACGCGCAAACTACCGGCGGCTATCCGCGTATTGCCTGCATTATTGAAGCGGATCGCTACCATCTGGCTCAAATCCCTCTCGGTCAGCCGATTCATTTTGTGCAGTGTACGCTGGAGGAGGCGCTAAAGGCCCGGCAGGATCGGCAGCGCTATCTCGAACAGCTGGCGTGGAGGCTTGATGGTAAAGATTGATTTAAACGCCGATCTGGGGGAAGGCAGCAGCGTCGATGCGGAACTGATGACCCTGGTCTCCTCGGTCAATATCGCCTGCGGTTTTCACGCGGGCGATGCGCAAACCATGCTGGAGAGCGTGCGTAATGCCATTAAAAACGGCGTGGCGATTGGCGCTCACCCGAGCTTCCCGGACCGGGAGAACTTTGGCCGTACGGCGATGGATCTGCCCCCTGAGACGGTCTACGCTCAGGTGCTCTACCAAATCGGCGCGCTGGAGGCGATAGCGCGCGCTGAGCATGGCGTGCTGCGTCACGTCAAACCGCACGGCATGCTCTATAACCAGGCAGCGAAAGACCCGGCGCTGGCGGAGGCGATTGCCCGCGCGGTGCGGGACTGCAATCCGCAGCTGATTCTGATTGGCCTGGCGGGTAGCGAGCTTATTCGTGCCGGAGAACGGCTGGGGCTGACGACGCGGCAGGAAGTCTTTGCCGATCGGGGATACATGCCGGACGGCAGCCTGGTGCCGCGCACGCAGGCCGGTGCGCTGATCACTGACGAAAATAAAGCGCTGGCGCAGACGCTGGCGATGGTGCGCTTCGGGCGGGTGACCGCCGTGGATGGAACATTCGCAAATGTTCAGGCCGATACGGTGTGTTTACACGGCGACGGGGAGCATGCGCTCCAGTTTGCGCGACGCCTGCGGGCGGCGTTCTCTGAAGAGGGCATTCTCGTCAGCGCAGATTGATTATAAAAGGACAATGACATGCCTGAAGGTCCGGAGATCCGCCGCGCGGCGGATAGCCTGGAGGCGGCGATAAAGGGCAAACCCCTGACCGATGTCTGGTTTGCCTTTCCTCAACTTAAGCCGTTTGAAACAGAGCTGGTGGGACAGACGGTGACCCACATTGAAACGCGCGGCAAAGCGTTGCTCACGCATTTTTCCCATAACCTGACGTTATATAGCCATAACCAGCTCTACGGTGTGTGGCGTGTAGTCGATGCGGACGAGCAGCCGCAAACGACGCGCGTGCTGCGCGTCCGGTTACAAACGGCGGATAAGGCGATCCTGCTCTACAGCGCCTCAGATATCGAAATGTTAACGCCGGAGCAGCTGCTGACGCATCCGTTCTTACAGCGCGTCGGGCCGGACGTGCTGGACATGCGCCTGACGGCGAGCGACGTGAAGGCCCGACTGTTATCGCCCAAATTCCGCAACCGCCAGTTTTCCGGATTGTTGCTCGATCAGGCTTTTCTGGCGGGATTAGGCAACTATCTGCGGGTGGAAATCCTTTGGCAAGTGGGGCTGGCGCCGCAGCGCAAGGCCTCTCAGCTTAGCGATGAAAAGCTGGAGGCGCTGTCGCACGCGCTGCTGGATATTCCGCGGCTGTCGTACAACACGCGCGGCCTGGTGGATGAGAACAAACATCACGGGGCACTGTTCCGCTTTAAGGTATTCCATCGGGCGGGGAAAAAGTGCGAGCGTTGTGGTGGGGTGATTGAGAAGGTTACGATCTCTTCCAGACCGTTTTACTGGTGCCCTCGGTGCCAGATGTAAAAAAGCCGGGTGGCGGAGGTAAAAGCAAAACGGCAACGAAAGTTGCCGTTTTTAATGTTTTCACCCTCTCCCTGTGGGAGAGGGCCGGGGTGAGGGCATCAGGCCGCACCCAACGTTTTTTAGCGCTTCAGGTCAGACTTAAAATCACGCTGCTCGTAGCCGGTGTACAGCTGACGAGGACGGGCGATTTTCATGCCTTCGCTGTGCATTTCGTTCCAGTGCGCAATCCAGCCCACGGTACGCGCCATGGCGAAGATCACGGTGAACATGGAAGACGGAATGCCCATCGCTTTCAGAATAATGCCAGAGTAGAAATCGACGTTCGGGTAGAGTTTCTTCTCGATGAAGTACGGGTCGTTCAGCGCGATGTGTTCCAGCTCCATCGCCACTTCCAGCAGATCGTCTTTGGTGCCCAGCTCTTTCAGCACTTCATGGCAGGTCTCACGCATAACGGTTGCGCGCGGGTCGTAGTTTTTGTAAACACGGTGACCGAAGCCCATCAGGCGGAAGGAGTCATTCTTGTCTTTCGCGCGACGCACGAACTCTGGAATGTGCTCAACGGTGCTGATCTCTTCCAGCATCTTCAGCGCCGCTTCGTTCGCGCCGCCGTGTGCCGGTCCCCACAGGGAGGCGATGCCCGCAGCGATACAGGCGAACGGGTTCGCGCCTGAAGAGCCTGCGGTACGGACGGTAGAGGTAGAGGCGTTCTGCTCGTGGTCAGCGTGCAGGATCAGAATACGGTCCATCGCGCGTTCCAGCACCGGATTTACTTCATACTCTTCGCACGGCGTGGAGAACATCATGCGCAGGAAGTTGCCGGCGTAGGAGAGGTCGTTACGTGGGTACACAAACGGCTGGCCGATGGAGTATTTGTAGCACATCGCCGCCATGGTCGGCATTTTGGACAGCAGGCGGAACGCCGCGATATCACGGTGACGCGGGTTATTCACGTCAAGTGAGTCGTGGTAGAACGCCGCCAGCGCACCGGTAATCCCGCACATCACCGCCATTGGGTGAGAGTCACGACGGAACGCATGGAACAGACGGGTAATCTGCTCATGGATCATGGTGTGACGAGTTACGGTGGTTTTGAATTCATCGTACTGCGCCTGCGTCGGCTTTTCGCCGTTCAGCAGGATGTAGCACACTTCCAGATAGTTGGATTCGGTGGCTAACTGATCGATGGGGAAGCCGCGATGGAGCAGGATACCTTCGTCACCGTCAATGTAGGTGATTTTGGATTCGCAAGATGCGGTAGAGGTAAATCCAGGGTCAAAGGTAAATACTCCTTTGGAACCCAGCGTACGGATATCAATAACATCCTGACCGAGCGTGCCTTTTAGCACATCCAGTTCAATAGCATCATCACCATTTAGGGTGAGTTTTGCCTTTGTATCAGCCATTTACGGTCTCCTTAGCGCCTTATGCTTAAGACTGCTTTTACCGGATTTGCCTTCAGCTGTTAATCACCGTTACCAGATTGTTATTTGGCTTACCGCTCAGCTCACGAGGAGTAACCAGGGTACAGAGCTATGGCGCCTTGCAGGTAAACGAATGAAATATCAGTGAAACAACAGCAAATCAGCGTTTTTGCAGTCCGAATTATTCAAACCTGTATATCACTAATAACTGTCCTGATAACTTCGGTCAATACCATCACACTGTTACATAACTATTTGTCAGGTGAAAGAGAGACCTCATAACTTTTGCGCATTATATGCCTTTTCTGATGACGTTTGTAACAATATTGTTTAACATTTGTCAAATCAGATGATTAAAAATTAAAAAGATGTTGTTATCGTGACCCTGATCACTGTTCCAGAGAAAACCCAACAAACTGTATGTAGGTTAATTGTAATGATTTTGTGAACGGCCTATACTGCCGCCAGGTCTCCGGAACACCCTGCAATCCCGAGCCACCCAGCGTTGTAACGTGTCGTTTTAGCATTTGGAAGCAATGTTTTGCATGACGCGCAGTTATAGAAAAGGAACGCTGCTTGACCCGCATCGCAGTCCGGAGGAAGGAAACAATAAGAACAGCATGTGGGCGTTATTCATGATAAGAAATGTGAAAAAACAAAGACCTGTCAATCTGGATCTCAAAACGATCCGGTTCCCTGTAACAGCAATAGCGTCCATTCTGCACCGTGTTTCTGGTGTGATTACGTTTGTGGCGGTCGGTATTTTGCTGTGGTTACTGGGCACCAGCCTCTCTTCCCCTGAAGGATTCCTCCAGGCCTCGGCCATCATGAATAGCTTCTTCGTGAAATTTATCATGTGGGGCATTCTCACCGCGCTGGCCTATCACGTTGTTGGCGGCGTACGCCACATGCTGATGGACTTTGGCTATCTGGAAGAGACGTTCGAGGCCGGGAAACGTACCGCGAACATTTCATTTGTGATCACTGTCGTGCTTTCACTTCTCGCAGGAGTTCTCGTATGGTAAGCAACGCCTCCGCATTAGGACGCAACGGCGTACATGACTTCATTCTGGTCCGCGCTACCGCCATCGTCCTCACGCTTTACATCATCTATATGATCGGTTTCTTCGCGACCAGCGGCACGCTGACGTGGGAAATCTGGAGTGGTTTCTTCGGATCGGCCTTCACCAAAGTGTTCACCCTGCTGGCCCTGTTCTCCATCCTTATCCATGCCTGGATCGGCATGTGGCAGGTGTTGACCGATTACGTTAAACCGCTGGCGATTCGCCTTCCGCTGCAACTGATTATTGTTGTTGCGCTGCTGGTTTACGTCATTTATGGATTTGTTGTGGTGTGGGGTGTGTAATGAAACTGCCAGTCAGAGAATTTGATGCTGTTGTGATTGGTGCGGGTGGCGCAGGTATGCGCGCCGCACTGCAAATTTCCCAGAGCGGCCAGACCTGTGCGCTGCTCTCTAAAGTGTTCCCGACCCGTTCCCACACTGTGTCCGCGCAGGGCGGTATTACCGTTGCGCTGGGTAACTCCCATGAAGATAACTGGGAATGGCACATGTACGACACGGTAAAAGGTTCCGACTATATCGGCGACCAGGATGCCATCGAATATATGTGTAAAACCGGCCCGGAAGCGATTCTGGAGCTGGATCACATGGGTCTGCCGTTCTCCCGTCTGGAAAATGGCACCATCTATCAGCGTCCGTTTGGCGGTCAGTCGAAAAACTTCGGCGGCGAGCAGGCGGCACGCACCGCGGCGGCGGCTGACCGTACCGGTCACGCACTGCTGCACACCCTGTATCAGCAGAACCTGAAAAACCATACCACCATCTTCTCCGAGTGGTATGCGCTGGATCTGGTGAAAAACGCCGATGGCGCAATTGTTGGCTGTACCGCGCTGTGCATCGAAACCGGTGAAGTGGTTTACTTCAAAGCCCGCGCGACCGTGCTGGCGACCGGCGGTGCAGGCCGTATTTACCAATCCACCACCAACGCCCACATCAACACCGGTGACGGTGTCGGTATGGCTATTCGCGCCGGCGTACCGGTGCAGGACATGGAGATGTGGCAGTTCCACCCAACCGGTATTGCCGGTGCGGGCGTGCTGGTCACCGAAGGCTGCCGCGGTGAAGGTGGCTACCTGCTGAACAAACACGGCGAGCGCTTCATGGAGCGTTATGCCCCGAATGCGAAAGACCTGGCGGGTCGTGACGTGGTGGCGCGTTCCATCATGATCGAAATCCGTGAAGGCCGCGGCTGCGATGGCCCATGGGGTCCACACGCGAAGCTGAAGCTCGACCATCTGGGTAAAGAAGTGCTGGAATCCCGTCTGCCGGGCATCCTGGAACTGTCCCGTACCTTCGCGCACGTCGATCCGGTGAAAGAGCCGATTCCGGTTATCCCAACCTGCCACTATATGATGGGCGGTATTCCGACCAAAGTGACCGGTCAGGCGCTGACCGTGAACGAGCAGGGCGAAGACGTGGTCATTCCTGGCCTGTTCGCGGTAGGCGAAATCGCCTGCGTATCCGTACACGGCGCCAACCGTCTGGGCGGTAACTCGCTGCTGGACCTGGTTGTATTTGGTCGTGCGGTGGGTCTGCATCTGCAGGAGTCCATTGCCGAGCAGGGCGCGCTGCGTGATGCAACCGACGACGAAATCGACGCCTCTCTTGAACGCCTCAACCGCTGGAACGGTAACCGTAACGGCGAAGATCCGGTGGAAATCCGTAAAGCGCTGCAGGAGTGCATGCAGCACAACTTCTCGGTATTCCGCGAAGGCGATGCGATGGCCAAAGGCCTTGAGCAGCTGAAGGCGATCCGCGAGCGTCTGAAAAATGCCCGTCTGGACGACACCTCCAGCGAGTTCAACACCCAGCGCGTTGAGTGCCTGGAGCTGGATAACCTGATGGAAACCGCATTCGCAACCGCGATGTCGGCAAACTTCCGTACCGAAAGCCGTGGCGCCCATAGCCGCTTCGACTTCCCGGATCGTGACGATGAAAACTGGCTGTGCCATTCTCTGTATCTGCCAGAGTCGGAAACCATGACGCGTCGTAACGTCAACATGGAACCGAAACTGCGTCCGGCGTTCCCGCCGAAGATTCGTACTTACTAATGCGGAGACAGGATAATGAAACTCGAATTCTCAGTTTATCGTTATAACCCGGATGTTGATGACGCTCCGCGCATGCAGGACTATACCCTCGAAGCGGAAGAAGGTCGTGACATGATGCTGCTGGATGCCTTAATCCAGCTGAAAGAGAAAGATCCTACGCTGTCGTTCCGCCGCTCCTGCCGTGAAGGGGTATGTGGCTCTGACGGTGTGAACATGAACGGCAAAAACGGCCTGGCCTGTATCACGCCAATTTCAGCGCTGCAGCGTCCTGGTCAGAAAATTGTTATCCGTCCTCTGCCAGGCCTGCCGGTCGTGCGTGATTTGGTGGTAGACATGGGGCAATTCTATGCACAATATGAGAAGATTAAGCCTTACTTATTGAATAATGGGCAAAATCCACCCGCTCGCGAGCACTTACAGTCTCCTGAGCAGCGTGAAAAACTCGATGGTCTGTACGAGTGTATTCTCTGCGCATGCTGTTCAACGTCCTGCCCGTCGTTCTGGTGGAACCCGGACAAGTTTATCGGCCCTGCGGGTCTGCTGGCTGCCTATCGCTTCCTGATCGACAGCCGCGACACCGAAACCGACAGCCGTCTGGAAGGATTAAGTGACGCTTTCAGCGTATTCCGCTGCCACAGCATCATGAACTGCGTCAGTGTGTGTCCGAAGGGGCTGAACCCGACGCGCGCCATCGGCCATATTAAGTCGATGCTGCTGCAGCGCAGTGCGTAAGTAGTGAGAGGGGAGCGCTGTTCCCCTCACCCTAACCCTCTCCCAAAGGGAGAGGGAATAAATTGCAGAAACCTTTAAAAACTGCCCTGAAGTCTAGACAGTTTCTAAAGGTTCCTTCGCGGGCCAAATGAAAAGAGCTCGCAGGTGAACCCCGGCACGTACACGCGGTGTGCGTGGTAGTTTCTACGGCGAAAGTAAGCATAAAAATGCTTAAGGGATCACGATGCAGAACGGCGCAATGAAAGCCTGGCTGGACTCTTCTTACCTCTCTGGTGCCAACCAGAGCTGGATAGAACAGCTCTATGAAGACTTCTTAACCGATCCTGACTCAGTGGACGCAAACTGGCGTTCCATGTTCCAGCAGTTGCCTGGTACAGGGGTCAAACCGGATCAATTCCATTCCAAAACACGTGATTATTTCCGTCGTCTGGCGAAGGATGCCTCACGTTACTCTTCTGCGATTTCCGACCCTGACACCAATGCGAAGCAGGTTAAAGTCCTGCAGCTTATCAACGCTTATCGCTTCCGCGGTCACCAGCATGCGAATCTCGATCCGCTGGGACTGTGGCAGCAGGAACGTGTGGCCGATCTCGATCCGGCGTATCACGATCTGACCGAGGCCGATTTCCAGGAAAGCTTTAACGTAGGTTCCTTTGCCATCGGCAAAGACACGATGAAGCTGGGCGATCTGATTGACGCGCTCAAGCAAACCTACTGCGGCTCCATCGGCGCGGAATATATGCACATTACCTCTACCGAAGAGAAACGCTGGATCCAGCAGCGCATCGAATCCGTAGCGGGCCACGCGACCTTCTCGGCCGACGAGAAGAAACGCTTCCTCAGCGAACTGACCGCAGCGGAAGGGCTTGAGCGCTATCTGGGCGCGAAGTTCCCGGGCGCAAAACGCTTCTCGCTGGAAGGCGGCGACGCGCTGGTGCCGATGCTGAAAGAGCTGATTCGCCACGCAGGCAAGAGCGGCACCCGTGAAGTGGTGCTCGGCATGGCGCACCGTGGTCGTCTGAACGTGCTGGTCAACGTGCTGGGTAAAAAACCGCAGGACCTGTTCGACGAATTCGCGGGCAAACATAAAGAACACCTCGGCACCGGCGACGTGAAGTACCACATGGGCTTCTCGTCAGATATCGAAACCGAAGGCGGTCTGGTTCACCTGGCGCTGGCGTTTAACCCGTCACACCTGGAAATCGTCAGCCCGGTGGTTATCGGTTCCGTGCGCGCGCGTCTGGATCGTCTGGACGAGCCGAGCAGCAATAAAGTGCTGCCAATCACCATTCACGGTGATGCGGCGGTCACAGGGCAGGGCGTGGTTCAGGAAACCCTGAACATGTCGAAAGCGCGTGGTTATGAAGTGGGCGGTACCGTTCGCATCGTGATCAACAACCAGGTGGGCTTCACCACCTCTAACCCGCTGGATGCCCGTTCTACCCCGTACTGCACCGACATCGGTAAGATGGTACAGGCGCCAATCTTCCACGTTAATGCGGATGACCCGGAAGCCGTGGCTTTCGTGACCCGTCTGGCGCTGGACTTCCGTAATACCTTTAAGCGCGATGTGTTCATTGACCTCTTCTGCTACCGCCGTCACGGCCACAACGAAGCGGATGAGCCAAGTGCAACCCAGCCGCTGATGTACCAGAAAATCAAAAAACACCCGACCCCGCGCAAAATCTATGCTGACAAGCTGGAAAGCGACAACGTGGCGACGCTGGAAGATGCGACCGAAATGGTCAACCTCTACCGCGACGCGCTGGATGCGGGTGAATGCGTGGTGAAAGAGCTGCGCCCGATGAACATGCATTCCTTTACCTGGTCGCCGTACCTCAATCACGAGTGGGATGAGAGCTACCCGAACAAGGTTGAGATGAAGCGCCTGCAGGAGCTGGCTAAACGCATCAGCACTGTGCCGGACGCTATCGAGATGCAGTCTCGCGTGGCGAAAATCTACGCCGACCGTCAGTCCATGGCGGCAGGCGAGAAGCTGTTCGACTGGGGCGGGGCGGAAACGCTGGCCTACGCAACGCTGGTTGACGAAGGCATTCCTGTTCGTCTGTCCGGTGAAGATGCGGGCCGTGGGACCTTCTTCCACCGTCACGCAGTGGTTCACAACCAGTCTAACGGTTCAACCTACACTCCGCTGCAGCACGTGCATAACGGTCAGGGCCAGTTCAAGGTCTGGGACTCCGTGCTGTCTGAAGAAGCGGTCCTGGCATTCGAATACGGTTACGCCACGGCGGAACCGCGCACCCTGACCATCTGGGAAGCGCAGTTCGGCGACTTCGCCAACGGTGCGCAGGTCGTTATCGACCAGTTCATCTCCTCCGGCGAGCAGAAGTGGGGCCGCATGTGTGGCCTGGTGATGCTCCTGCCGCACGGTTATGAAGGCCAGGGTCCGGAGCACTCCTCCGCGCGTCTGGAACGTTATCTGCAGCTCTGCGCCGAGCAGAACATGCAGGTCTGCGTGCCGTCCACCCCGGCTCAGGTGTACCACATGCTGCGTCGTCAGGCGCTGCGCGGTATGCGCCGTCCGCTGGTGGTGATGTCGCCGAAATCCCTGCTGCGTCATCCGCTGGCGGTGTCCAGCCTGGAAGAGCTGGCGAACGGCACTTTCCTGCCGGCCATCGGTGAAATTGACGAGCTGGATCCGCAGGCCGTTAAGCGTGTCGTAATGTGTTCTGGTAAGGTTTATTACGACCTGCTGGAACAGCGCCGTAAGAACGATCAGAAAGATGTCGCCATCGTGCGTATCGAACAGCTTTATCCGTTCCCGCATCAGGCGATGCAGGAAGTGCTGAAACAGTACGCTCACGTACATGATTTTGTCTGGTGCCAGGAAGAGCCGCTCAACCAGGGCGCATGGTACTGCAGCCAGCATCATTTCCGTGAAGTGATTCCATTTGGGTCAGCCCTGCGCTATGCAGGTCGCCCGGCCTCCGCCTCTCCGGCGGTAGGGTATATGTCCGTTCACCAGAAGCAGCAACAAGATCTGGTCAATGACGCGCTGAACGTCGATTAATTAAAGGATACATAATGAGTAGCGTAGATATTCTTGTTCCCGACCTGCCTGAATCCGTAGCAGATGCGACCGTCGCTACCTGGCACAAAAAACCAGGCGATGCCGTTAAGCGCGATGAAGTGCTGGTAGAAATCGAAACTGACAAAGTGGTACTGGAAGTACCGGCTTCGGCGGATGGCGTTCTGGACGCGGTGCTGGAAGATGAAGGCACCACCGTCACCTCTCGTCAGATCCTGGGGCGCCTGCGTGAAGGCAACAGCGCGGGCAAAGAGTCCAGCGCGAAGTCTGAGGAGAAAGCCTCTACGCCGGCTCAGCGCCAGCAGGCTTCTCTGGAAGAACAGTCTAACGACGCCCTCAGCCCGGCGATCCGTCGCCTGCTGGCTGAACACAGCCTTGACCCGGCAGCCATCAAAGGCACCGGTGTGGGCGGTCGTCTGACCCGCGAAGACATCGACAAGCACCTGGCGAAAGCGCCTGCTCAGGCGGAAGCGAAAGCCCCTGTGGCCGCGCCGGCAGCACAGCCTGCGCTGGGTGCCCGCAGCGAAAAACGCGTACCGATGACGCGTCTGCGTAAGCGCGTGGCCGAGCGTCTGCTGGAAGCGAAAAACTCCACCGCGATGCTGACCACCTTCAACGAAGTGAACATGAAGCCAATTATGGACCTGCGTAAGCAGTACGGTGACGCGTTTGAAAAACGTCACGGTATCCGTCTGGGCTTCATGTCCTTCTACGTGAAGGCGGTGGTTGAAGCGCTGAAACGCTACCCGGAAGTGAACGCGTCTATCGATGGCGATGACGTGGTTTACCACAACTACTTCGACGTCAGCATGGCGGTTTCTACCCCACGCGGCCTGGTGACCCCGGTTCTGCGTGATGTGGATACCCTGGGTATGGCTGACATCGAGAAGAACATTAAAGAGCTGGCCGTGAAAGGCCGCGACGGCAAGCTGACCGTAGACGACCTGACCGGCGGTAACTTCACCATTACCAACGGCGGCGTATTCGGCTCGCTGATGTCTACCCCGATCATTAACCCGCCGCAGAGCGCGATCCTGGGTATGCATGCCATTAAAGATCGCCCGATGGCGGTTGACGGTAAAGTTGAGATCCTGCCGATGATGTACCTGGCGCTCTCTTACGATCACCGCCTGATCGACGGCCGCGAGTCCGTGGGCTTCCTGGTAGCCATTAAAGAGCTGCTGGAAGATCCAACGCGTCTGCTGCTGGACGTCTAGTAACGATTTAGCATCACCTGCCCCGTGGACCGGCACACGCTGCGCCGGTCTACAGGTTTGAAGATAACGATTACCCTGAAGGATGGATAGAACACATGAACTTACATGAATATCAGGCCAAACAGCTGTTTGCCCGGTATGGCTTACCGGCTCCGGTGGGTTATGCCTGTACTACCCCGCGTGAAGCAGAAGAAGCCGCATCTAAAATCGGTTCCGGCCCGTGGGTAGTTAAATGTCAGGTTCACGCTGGTGGCCGTGGTAAAGCGGGCGGTGTGAAGGTTGTTAAGAGCAAAGAAGAGATTCGTGCGTTTGCTGAACATTGGCTCGGCAAGCGTCTGGTGACCTACCAGACAGATGCGAACGGCCAGCCGGTTAACCAGATCCTGGTCGAAGCGGCGACCGACATCGCGAAAGAGCTGTACCTGGGCGCGGTGGTTGACCGTAGCTCCCGTCGCGTGGTGTTCATGGCGTCTACCGAAGGCGGCGTGGAAATTGAAAAAGTGGCGGAAGAGACCCCGCACCTGATCCACAAAGTGGCTATCGATCCGCTGGCGGGCCCAATGCCTTATCAGGGTCGCGAGCTGGCGTTCAAGCTGGGTCTGGAAGGCAAGCTGGTTCAGCAGTTCACCAAGATCTTCATGGGCCTGGCGACTATCTTCCTTGAGCGCGATCTGGCGCTGATTGAGATCAACCCGCTGGTGATCACCACCCAGGGCGACCTGATCTGCCTCGACGGCAAGCTGGGCGCTGACGGCAACGCGCTGTTCCGCCAGCCGGATCTGCGTGAAATGCGCGACCAGTCTCAGGAAGATCCGCGTGAAGCACAGGCTGCTCAGTGGGAGCTGAACTACGTGGCGCTGGATGGCAACATCGGCTGCATGGTTAACGGTGCGGGCCTGGCGATGGGCACCATGGACATCGTTAAGCTGCACGGCGGTGAGCCGGCAAACTTCCTTGACGTGGGCGGTGGCGCAACCAAAGAGCGCGTAACCGAAGCGTTCAAAATCATCCTCTCTGACGACAACGTTAAAGCGGTACTGGTTAACATCTTCGGCGGCATCGTCCGTTGCGACCTGATTGCAGACGGCATCATCGGTGCGGTAGAAGAAGTGGGTGTTAACGTTCCGGTGGTTGTGCGTCTGGAAGGTAACAACGCTGAACTCGGCGCGAAAAAACTGGCTGACAGCGGCCTGAATATTATTGCAGCGAAAAGTCTGACGGATGCAGCTCAGCAGGTTGTTGCCGCAGTGGAGGGGAAATAATGTCAGTTTTAATTAATAAAGATACCAAGGTTATCTGCCAGGGCTTCACCGGTAGCCAGGGGACTTTCCACTCCGAACAGGCGATTGCCTACGGCACGCAGATGGTTGGCGGCGTAACGCCAGGTAAAGGCGGCACCACGCACCTGGGCCTGCCGGTGTTCAACACCGTGCGTGAAGCGGTAGAAGCGACGGGCGCAACCGCGACCGTGATCTACGTTCCGGCACCGTTCTGCAAAGACTCCATTCTGGAAGCGATCGACGCAGGCATCAAGCTGATCATCACCATCACCGAAGGCATCCCGACCCTGGATATGCTGACCGTGAAGGTGAAGCTGGACGAAGCAGGCGTGCGCATGATCGGCCCGAACTGCCCTGGCGTGATCACTCCGGGCGAATGCAAAATCGGCATCATGCCTGGCCACATTCACAAGCCGGGCAAAGTGGGCATCGTTTCCCGTTCCGGTACCCTGACCTATGAAGCGGTTAAGCAGACCACCGACTACGGCTTCGGCCAGTCCACCTGCGTGGGCATCGGCGGTGACCCAATCCCGGGATCTAACTTCATCGACATCCTGAAGCTGTTCCAGGAAGATCCGCAGACCGAAGCGATCGTGATGATCGGTGAGATCGGTGGTAGCGCGGAAGAAGAAGCGGCTGCTTATATCAAAGAACACGTGACCAAGCCAGTCGTGGGCTACATCGCGGGTGTGACTGCGCCGAAAGGCAAGCGTATGGGCCACGCGGGCGCGATCATCGCCGGCGGTAAAGGTACGGCTGATGAGAAGTTTGCTGCGCTGGAAGCCGCAGGCGTGAAGACCGTTCGCAGCCTGGCGGATATCGGCGAAGCACTGAAATCCATCATTAAGTAAGTCCTCTCTGCTCCCCGAATGGGGAGCGATGAAGTATAAAAATGTCCGTTTCGACATGGTTGGCCGCTGTAAAGCGGCCTTTTTTATTGCCTGCGTCTGGCGACGAGAGTGAACTTGTAGTCGTCGGTATTGAACACGTTGCGGCTGTATTCAAACACCCGTCCGTCCTTCAGGAACCCGCGGGAGACTTTTTCCAGGATCGGCTTTGCCGGATCGAGCGACAGCGCGGCGATCGCCTCCTCTGACGGCATGATCGGCATCAACTCCTGCTCGCTGCGATCGATAACCAGATTTTTGATCTGCTCAACGTAGTGATATTTCGAATTCTCCATCACTTCCCAGGTGAGGTCGGGAAACATGGCCAGCGGCATCCATGTCTCCTCCAGGTTCACCGGCTTCTGCTTGATGAATCGCACGCGCTTAACGTGCCAGACCTTATCTTCCACGCCAACTGCTAATGTTGCCGCCAGCCGCGCATCGGCTTTCACCACTTCAAAGATTTTGACATCACTGTGCGTATCGACATGACGATCCGCCAGCTTTTCGTAAAAGCCGGTGAGCTGATAAATATCGTAATTGACGCGCTCCTCTTTTTTTACATAAGAGCCGCTGCCCTGAATACTTTCGATGATCTGCTCATCGGCGAGCAGTTTCAGGGCCTGCCGCACGGTGACGCGGCTGACGCGAAACGCCTCCTGAAGACTGGACTCCGTCGGCAGCGCGTCTCCCGGTTTTAATTCCCCGGCGTTGATTTTCTCGCGGAACGCATCGGCTATCTGCCGGTACATCGGTTTGTTGCCCATTTTATCGCGCCTGCTTAATACCTTTTCAGGGAATTATGCATTCAACTGATGATTTGTAAATAATACAATTAAAATACAAATTTGGCTTTTAGTGAAAGTGATCACATAAATGTATTATCAGGTCTGCCAGAATCCTCCCCCAGACAATAACTCTGTATAGGTGAGGATCTTTATGAACCTGACGACTCTGACCGATCCGCGTGCTGTTTGCGTTCAGGCGCAGTTTACCCGCCGGGATGAGGCAATCCGTCAGCTTACGGCGCGGCTGGTGGCGCTGGGCAAAATCGCTGATGCCGATGCGTTTCTGGAGGAGGTGTTTCATCGGGAATCGCTTGGGCCGACCGCGCTGGGTGAAGGACTGGCCGTTCCTCACGGTAAATCAGCCGTCGTGAAGGAGGCGGCTTTTGCCGTGGCAACTCTGCGAAAACCGCTTGCATGGGAAGGCGTGGACGGGCCGGAAGAGGTTGAGCTGGTTTTTCTGCTCGCCATTCCGCCAGCAGAAGCGGGTTCGACCCATATTCAGGTGCTGACGGAGCTGACGTCTCGCCTGGCGGATGACGATCTCAGGGCGCGCGTGATGGCTGCTACCACGTCGGAAGACGTGCTTGCTGCGCTTGAAGCTGCCCCTGACACGGAAGAGGCAGCCGTCGCGCTGAATGCCCCGACAATCGTCTGCGTGACCGCCTGTCCGGCCGGGATCGCGCATACCTATATGGCCGCAGAGTACCTGGAAAAAGCGGGACGTAAGCTTGGCGTCAACGTGGTGGTCGAAAAACAGGGGGCGAACGGCATTGAGGGGCGCATTACCGTGCAGCAGCTTCGTGAGGCCAAAGCATGCATTTTTGCCGCAGAAGTGGCGATCAAAGAGAGCGAGCGTTTTCAGGGGATCCCCGCTATCTCCGTGCCCGTCGCGGAGCCTCTGCGCCATGCTGATGCGCTGATTGAGCGCGCGCTGGCGCTGCAGCCTGCATCCGATGCGCGTCCTGCGCATGTCGATACCGAAACGAAAAAGAGCGTTAAAACTGAACTCAAGCAGGCACTTCTCAGCGGTATCTCTTTTGCGGTGCCGCTGATCGTCGCTGGCGGTACGGTGCTGGCCGTGTCGGTACTGCTGGCGCAAATCCTGGGTCTGCAGCACCTGTTTAACCAGGAAAACTCGTGGCTGTGGATGTACCGCAAGCTTGGCGGCGGCATGCTCGGCATTCTTATGGTACCTGTTCTGGCGGCCTATACCGCGTATTCGCTGGCGGATAAACCTGCGCTGACGCCGGGCTTTGCGGCCGGTCTTGCTGCCAATATGATCGGCTCCGGTTTTCTGGGCGCTATCGTCGGTGGGCTGATCGCGGGCTATCTGATGCGCTGGGTGAAAAACCACATCCGGCTCAGTAGCCGCTACAACGGCTTTCTGACCTTTTATCTCTATCCGGTGATTGGCGTGCTGGGCGCGGGCAGCCTGATGCTGTTTGTGATTGGCGAACCGGTGGCCTGGCTCAATAACACGCTCACCGTCTGGCTTAACGGTCTCTCCGGCGCGAATGCGCTGCTTCTGGGGGCAATCCTCGGGTTTATGTGCTCATTCGATTTGGGTGGCCCGGTCAACAAAGCCTCTTACGCGTTTTGCCTGGGGGCGATGGCGAACGGCGTTTATGGGCCTTACGCAATCTTTGCCTCCGTCAAAATGGTCTCAGCCTTCACCGTCACGGCGTCGACGATGCTGGCGCCGAAGCTGTTTAAACCGTTTGAAATTGAAACCGGTAAATCAACGTGGCTGCTCGGCCTGGCGGGCATTACCGAAGGGGCGATCCCGATGGCGATTGAAGATCCGCTTCGCGTCATTGGCTCATTTGTGCTCGGCTCCATGGTAACAGGCGCGGCTGTCGGTGCGATGGGGATCGGGTTGTCTACCCCGGGGGCCGGGATTTTCTCTCTCTTTTTACTTCACGATGCCGGGTTGAGCGGTGTGGTTGCGGCAGCGGGCTGGTTTGGCGCGGCGCTGGCGGGGACCGCTGTCTCCACGTTTGTTCTGCTGCTCTGGCGACGTCAGGCTGTAAAAAAGGGCAAGTACCTCACAGAAGACGCCATACCGTAAAAACTCACAAAACAGGAAACGAAGATGAAAGCTGTATCTCGCGTTCATATCACGCCGCATATGCACTGGGACCGTGAGTGGTACTTCACCACTGAAGAGTCGCGCATTCTTCTGGTCAATAATATGGAAGAGATCCTGACCCGCCTGGAGCAGGACGACGAGTATAAATATTACGTCCTTGATGGCCAGACGGCGGTGCTGGAAGATTATTTTGCCGTCGTGCCCGAAAACCGCGCGCGGGTAAAGGCGCTTGTGGAGCGCGGAAAACTGATTATCGGCCCCTGGTATACCCAGACCGATACCACGATTGTCAGCGGCGAGTCGATTGTCCGCAACCTGATGTACGGCATCCGGGACTGTATGGCGTTCGGCGAGCCGATGAAGATCGGCTATCTGCCGGATTCGTTTGGTATGTCCGGCCAGCTTCCGCATATCTATAACGGATTTGGCATTACCCGGACGATGTTCTGGCGCGGCTGCTCGGAACGACACGGGACCGCTAAAACCGAATTTCTCTGGCAGAGCCAGGACGGCAGTGAAGTCACGGCGCAGGTGCTGCCGCTGGGCTACGCGATTGGTAAGTACTTACCGGAGGACGAAGCCGGGCTGCGAAAACGGCTCGACAGCTATTTCGACGTTCTGGAAAAGGCCTCCGTCACCAAAGAGATTTTGCTGCCCAACGGTCACGATCAGATGCCGCTGCAGCAGAACATTTTCTCCGTGATGGATAAGCTGCGTGAAATCTATCCGCAGCGTCAATTTGTAATGAGCCGCTTTGAAGAGGTGTTTGACCACATTGAGGCACGCCGCGATGAACTGGCGACCCTGAAAGGGGAGTTTATCGACGGGAAATACATGCGCGTGCACCGGACAATCGGCTCCACGCGCATGGATATCAAAATTGCCCATGCGCGTATTGAGAACAAAATTGTCAACATCCTCGAACCGCTGGCGACGCTTGCATGGACGCTGGGCTTCGATTATCACCACGGCCTGCTGGAGAAGATGTGGAAAGAGATCCTTAAAAACCACGCTCACGACAGCATCGGCTGCTGCTGCAGCGACAAGGTGCATCGTGAGATTGTCTCTCGTTTTGAACTGGCTGAAGACATGGCAGATAACCTGGTGCGTTTCTATATGCGCAAGATTGTCGACAACATGCCGCAAAGCGACGCCGACAAACTGGTGATGTTCAACCTGATGCCCTGGCCGCGTGAAGAGGTGATGAACACCACGATTCGACTGCGCGCCAGCCAGTTCCGTCTGTTGGATGATAAAGGCAACGAGATCCCGTATTTCATTCGCAGCGCGCGCGAGCTGGACCCTGGTCTCATTGACCGGCAGATTGTCCATTACGGTAATTATGAGCCGTTTATGGAGTTTGATATTCAGATCAGCCAGATACTGCCGTCGATGGGCTACCGTACGCTGTTTATCGAGCCAAACGTGGCCGGGAAGGTGGTCTCTCCGGCGATAAACACCGAATCCTTGCTCGAAAACGCCTTCTGGCAGATTGATTTAAATAACGACGGTACGCTGCGCCTGCGCGACAAAGAAACCGGGCTGATTTATGACCGGGTGCTGGAAATCGAAGAGAGTTCGGATGATGGCGATGAGTACGACTACTCGCCTTCGCGGGAAGAGTGGAGAGTCACTTCAGCGCAGGGGGAGCATCAGGTCGAGGTTATACACGAAGGCTGGCAGAGCAGGGCGGTGATTCGCCATCAGATCGCGGTACCGGCTAATCTGGCCGAACGCGCGGCGCGTCAGCGAAGCGGGTCTCTCGGCGCTGAGTTTGAAATCACGCTTAGCCACCACAGCAGGCGTATTGATGTGGCGGTGCGTCTGGATAATCAGGCTGACGACCACCGCGTCCGCGTGCTGATCCCTACGCCGTTTATGACAGAGGACGTGTTAGCGGATACGCAGTTTGGCACCCTCACTCGTCCGGTGCAGGATGCGGCGATGGAAAACTGGCAGGAGGAGGGGTGGAAAGAAGCGCCGGTTCCCGTCTGGAATTTACTCAACTATGCCGTCCTGCAGGAAAAACGAAACGGGCTTGCGCTGTTCACCGAAGGACTACGCGAGTTTGAAGTAGTAGGTGAGGATAAAAAAGCCTTTGCCCTGACCCTGCTGCGCGGCGTGGGGTTACTCGGCAAAGAAGATTTGCTGTTGCGCCCCGGTAGGCCTTCAGGAATCAAAATGCCTGTTCCTGACTCCCAGGTGCGCGGTTCGTTAAGCTGTCGCTTTAGCCTCTTCAGCTTCAGTGGAACGCCGGAAAACGCGGGCGTCGCGCAGCAGGCTAAATCGTGGTTAACGCCGGTGCAGTGCTATAACAAAATTCCCTGGGACGCGATGAAGCTCAATCGCTCGTCGTTTACCACGCCGGAAAGTTACAGCCTGCTGGCGCTTTCGCCCACGGGATGCGTACTCAGTACGCTCAAAAAGGCTGAAGATCGAGACGAGCTCATTCTTCGTCTGTTCAACCCTTCCGAGTCCAGCGCGTGTGACGCGACGTTATCCGTGGGTCCGACCGTGAAACGGTGCTGCGAAACGGACATGAATGAACGGATAATAGACAATCGTGAAGAAGAGGGCATCGTCGGGACGTTCAGACCGGGACAGTCACGAACCTTCAGCATTCTTCTTGCCTGAAAACCGCTGACACGATCAAAAGGCCGCAGAGTTTGCGGCCTTTTTTCATTAAATAGTCACGCTTCGGTGTTAACTTCCAGGATAATAAAAGTAAATTAAATGTAATTTCTAAGGGTTGCAAAAACAGAATGGAAAAATAAACTGGCCCAGCTACGCTTATTGTTTGTCCCGCTTCGACAGGGCATTTTTCTCTCGCGTTAATTAAAATCACTTCTGTTTATATTTTTTTTGGTCTTCGATAACCAATCGCATCTTTGCATGCACATATCATTAACATGGTTTTTACCATTCTCACCGCAGCTAAACATGATTAACATCAAGACCGGTTTTTGATTTAAATCAAAGTTTAATGCTTGGAAAAAGATGCCGAAAAGCGCTAAATTGTCCCCGATCAAAATGGCCGAAAAGTGGTAATTTTGCTATAAATTGATCGCCGTCGAAAAACGTAAATGTGATTCAATAAAAACCTGTTTATTGTAAGGGTTTTGCAGCGTATTATATTTGCGGGATCAATTTGAGTTTTTTATTAACCTATTTGTAACCTGTCGTCATCGTTTTTATCCTTCTCCAGGGTAATAACGACGACCAGGATGCGAATAATTTGTATTGGGGCATGCGTGTGAATCTCTTTCTTACGGGGTTCACTCTCGGAGTCTTCATGCGATGAGCAAGGAGTCATAATGTTAGACGTAGTCGAACTGTCGCGCTTACAGTTTGCCTTGACCGCGATGTACCACTTCCTGTTTGTGCCGCTGACGCTCGGTATGGCGTTCCTGCTGGCAATTATGGAAACGGTTTACGTCCTCTCCGGCAAACAGATTTATAAAGATATGACCAAGTTCTGGGGCAAGTTGTTCGGTATCAACTTCGCGCTGGGCGTGGCAACCGGTTTGACCATGGAGTTCCAGTTCGGGACTAACTGGTCTTACTATTCCCACTATGTAGGGGATATCTTCGGTGCGCCGCTGGCCATTGAAGGCCTGATGGCCTTCTTCCTCGAATCCACCTTTGTAGGTCTGTTCTTCTTCGGTTGGGACCGTCTGGGTAAAGTCCAGCACATGGCCGTAACCTGGCTGGTGGCATTAGGTTCGAACCTGTCCGCGCTGTGGATCCTGGTAGCGAACGGCTGGATGCAGAACCCGATCGCGTCTGACTTCAACTTCGAAACCATGCGTATGGAGATGGTCAGCTTTGCCGAGCTGGTCCTGAACCCGGTTGCTCAGGTTAAATTTGTTCACACCGTGGCATCTGGCTACGTGTGCGGCGCGATGTTCGTGTTGGGTATTAGCTCCTACTATATGCTGCGCGGTCGTGACTTCGCGTTTGCCAAGCGCTCCTTTGCTATCGCTGCAAGCTTCGGTATGGCTGCAATCCTCTCCGTTATCGTTCTGGGTGATGAATCCGGTTACGAAATGGGTGACGTGCAGAAAACCAAACTGGCCGCTATCGAAGCCGAATGGGAAACCCAGCCGGCACCTGCTGCCTTTACGCTGTTCGGTATTCCCGATCAGGACGCGCAGGAAAACCGCTTCGCCATCCAAATTCCTTACGCGCTGGGTATCATCGCAACCCGTTCTGTCGATAAGCAGGTAACGGGTCTGAAGGAGCTGATGGTTCAGCACGAAGAGCGTATCCGTAACGGTATGAAGGCTTACTCGCTGCTGGAACAGCTGCGTGCCGGCTCTACCGATCAGGCCGTTCGCGATCAATTTAACGACGTGAAGAAAGACCTGGGCTACGGTTTGTTGCTGAAACGTTATACCCCGAACGTTTCTGATGCGACGGAAGCACAGATTCAGATGGCGACCAAAGACTCGATTCCACGCGTTGCGCCACTGTACTTCGCATTCCGTATCATGGTGGGCTGCGGCATCATCATGCTGCTGATCATTGCGGCGTCCTTCTGGTCCGTGATTCGTAACCGCATCGGCGAGAAAAAATGGCTGCTGCGCACCGCGCTGTACGGTATTCCACTGCCGTGGATCGCGATTGAATCCGGCTGGTTTGTAGCGGAGTATGGCCGTCAGCCATGGGCGATTGGTGAGGTACTGCCAACGGCGGTCGCGAACTCTTCCCTGACGGCAGGCGACCTGATCTTCTCCATGCTGCTGATCTGTGGTCTGTACACCCTGTTCCTGGTGGCTGAACTGTTCCTGATGTTCAAGTTCGCGCGCCTTGGCCCAAGCAGCCTGAAAACCGGTCGCTATCACTACGAGCAGTCCACTGTGACTACTCAGCCGGCACGCTAAGACAGGAGTCATCAAATGATCGATTATGAAGTATTGCGTTTTATCTGGTGGCTGCTGGTTGGCGTTCTGCTGATCGGTTTCGCCGTCACGGATGGTTTCGACATGGGGGTGGGGATGCTCACCCGTTTCCTCGGTCGTAATGACACCGAGCGTCGAATCATGATTAACTCCATCGCCCCTCACTGGGACGGTAACCAGGTGTGGCTGATCACCGCAGGCGGCGCGCTGTTCGCTGCCTGGCCGATGGTCTACGCGGCTGCGTTCTCCGGCTTCTATGTGGCGATGATTCTGGTGCTGGCCTCTTTATTCTTCCGTCCGGTCGGTTTCGACTACCGTTCCAAGATTGAAGATACCCGCTGGCGCAACATGTGGGACTGGGGCATCTTCATTGGTAGCTTCGTTCCACCGCTGGTGATTGGCGTGGCATTCGGTAACCTGCTGCAGGGCGTACCGTTCCACCTCGATGAATACATGCGTCTTTACTACACCGGTAACTTCTTCCAGCTGCTGAATCCGTTTGGCCTGCTGGCCGGTGTGGTGAGCGTGGCGATGATCATCACTCAGGGCGCAACTTACCTGCAGATGCGTACTGTGGGTGAACTGCACCTGCGTTCCCGTGCTACTGCTCAGGTGGCGGCACTGGTGACCCTGGTTTGCTTCGCTCTGGCAGGCGTGTGGGTGGTGTACGGTATTGATGGCTACGTGGTGACGTCTGCGATTAACCACTCGGCACCGTCTAACCCGCTGACCAAAGAAGTGGCGCGTCAGGCTGGTGCATGGCTGGTGAACTTCAACAATACCCCTGCGCTGTGGGCGATCCCGGCTCTGGGCGTGCTGCTGCCGCTGCTGACCGTGCTGACGTCTCGTCTGGAGAAAGGTGCTCTGGCGTTCGTGTTCTCTTCACTGACGCTGGCGTGCATCATCCTGACGGCGGGTATTGCCATGTTCCCATTCGTCATGCCATCCAGCACCATGCTGAATGCTAGCCTGACCATGTGGGATGCAACCTCCAGCCATATGACGCTGAACTTAATGACTTACGTTGCTTGCGTGTTCGTTCCGATTGTTCTGGCATACACCATCTGGTGTTACTGGAAAATGTTCGGTCGTATCACCAAAGAACATATCGAAAGCAACACCCACTCTATGTACTAAGTAAGGAGCTGAATATGTGGTATTTCGCATGGATTTTAGGGACGCTTCTTGCCTGTGCTTTTGGTGTCATCACTGCCCTGGCGCTTGAGCACGTCGAAGCGACCAAAGCGGGTGAAGAAAAACACTGATGAATATTATCGCGAAGCTTTACGCGGTAATGGATAAGCGCCCGTTACGGGCGCTTTCTTTAGTGATGGCATTACTGCTGGCAGGCTGTATCTTCTGGGACCCGTCGCGCTTTGCGGCAAAGACCAGCGAGCTTGAGATCTGGCACGGCTTCCTCATCATGTGGGCAGTGTGTGCCGGGGTGATCCACGGCGTGGGCTTTCGTCCGAAAGCCGTTCACTGGCAGGGAATTTTTTGCCCGCTGATTGCCGATCTGGTGCTTCTCGCCGGTTTGATTTTCTTCTTCTTCTGAATAAGAAATGTCCGTTAACGTTATGGGCTTACCCGAGCCCATAAAAATTTACTCTCCGTTTACTTTCCCCCATTCCAAACCATCTTCCCCGCGCGTATAGTAGCGAAGTTTAAAAGCTCTAACTTTTGTTGCATTACTGGGATGTAAAGTGAATACAACGCTGTTTCGATGGCCGGTTCGTGTCTATTACGAAGATACCGATGCCGGTGGTGTGGTTTACCACGCCAGCTACGTTGCTTTTTATGAACGGGCACGCACAGAGATGCTGCGCCATCATCACTTTAGTCAACAGGTGCTGTTGGCTGAGCGAGTTGCCTTCGTGGTACGCAAGATGACGCTTGAGTATTTTGCGCCTGCCAGACTCGACGATATGCTCGAAGTCCAAACTGAAATTACATCAATGCGCGGGACCTCACTGGTTTTCACGCAGCGGATAGTCAACGCAGAGAACACCGTACTGAACTCAGCTGAAGTACTGATTGTTTGTGTTGATCCAACCATAATGAAGCCTCGTGCGCTTCCTAAGTCTATTGTCGCGGAGTTTAAGCAGTGACTGACATGAATATCCTTGATTTGTTCCTGAAGGCAAGCCTTCTGGTTAAACTTATCATGTTGATTTTGATTGGTTTTTCAATCGCATCCTGGGCCATCATTATCCAGAGAACGCGTATCCTCAATGCAGCTGGCCGTGAAGCGGAAGCATTTGAAGATAAGTTCTGGTCGGGTATTGAACTTTCTCGCCTGTATCAGGAGAGCCAGGGACGCCGTGAAAACCTGACCGGCTCCGAACAAATTTTCTATAGCGGATTCAAAGAGTTCGCTCGTCTGCATCGGGCAAACAATCATGCGCCGGAAGCCGTCGTGGAAGGGGCATCGCGTGCGATGCGTATCTCCATGAACCGCGAGCTGGAAAATCTTGAAACGCACATTCCTTTCCTCGGCACCGTGGGTTCTATCAGCCCGTATATCGGTCTGTTTGGTACCGTGTGGGGGATCATGCACGCCTTTATCGCGCTTGGCGCGGTGAAGCAGGCGACGTTGCAGATGGTTGCACCGGGTATCGCTGAAGCACTGATTGCGACCGCTATCGGTCTGTTTGCGGCAATTCCGGCGGTAATGGCTTACAACCGTCTGAACCAGCGCGTGAACAAACTGGAACTGAACTACGACAACTTTATGGAAGAGTTCACTGCGATTCTGCACCGTCAGGCGTTTACCAGCACCGAGAGCAACAAGGGGTAAACCATGGCCAGATCGCGTGGACGAGGTCGTCGCGAGCTCAAGTCCGAAATCAATATCGTGCCACTGCTGGACGTTCTGCTGGTACTGCTGCTGATCTTCATGGCAACAGCGCCCATCATTACCCAGAGTGTGGAAGTCGATCTGCCGGATGCGACAGAATCACAGGCGGTGAGCACCAATGACGATCCTCCGGTTATCATTGAGGTTTCCGGCGTAGGGCAGTACAGCGTGGTGGTAGAAAAAGATCGTATGGATCAGCTGCCACCTGAGCAGGTTATTGCCGAAGCGCAGCGTCGCCTGGAGTCAAATCCGAAAACGGTCTTCTTAATCGGTGGCGCGAAAGACGTACCCTACGATGAAATTATTAAAGCGCTGAACTTGCTACATAGTGCGGGTGTTAAGTCAGTTGGCTTAATGACTCAACCTATTTGATCATCCGCGTAGTTTTTGGGAACCGATAGTGTCAAAGGCAACCGAACAGAACGACAAGCTTAAGCGAGCGATAATCGTCTCCGCAGTGCTGCACGTTATTCTTTTTGCAGCGCTGATCTGGAGTTCGTTCGACGAGCATATTGATGCATCAGCAGGCGGCGGTGGAGGGTCTTCCATTGACGCCGTAATGGTGGATCCCGGTGCGGTAGTGCAAAACTATAATCGCGAACAACAGCAGAAGGCGAGTGCCAAACGGGCTGAAGAGCAGCGTGAAAAACAGGCGCAACAGCAGGCGGAAGAACTGCGTGAAAAGCAGGCCGCCGAGCAGGAGCGTTTGAAGCAGCTTGAGAAAGAACGTTTGCAGGCGCAGGAAGCCGCGAAAGCGCAGGCGGAACAGCAGAAGCAAGCCGAAGAGGCCGCGAAGAAAGCGCAGGAACAGCAAAAGCAGGCGGAAGAGGCGGCAGCAAAAGCCGCAGCGGATGCCAAAGCGCAGGCTGATGCCCAGGCAAAATTAGCAGCAGAAGCGGCCAAGAAAGCGGCTGCCGATGCCCAGAAGAAAGCTGAGGCCGAAGCCGCGAAGAAAGCCGCTGCGGATGCCCAGAAGAAAGCCGAAGCGGAAGCCGCGAAGAAAGCCGCTGCTGACGCACAGAAGAAAGCTGAAGCGGAAGCCGCGAAGAAAGCCGCTCAGGACGCAGAGAAGAAAGCGGCTGCCGAGGCTGCGAAGAAAGCCGCTGCGGCTGAGAAGGCTGCTGCCGAAAAAGCTGCCGCCGCTGAAAAAGCCGCTGCTGATAAAAAAGCTGCAGCTGAGAAGGCCGCTGCCGATAAGAAAGCAGCTGCTGAAAAAGCGGCTGCTAAAAAGGCTGCTGCCGCTGAAAAAGCCGCGGCCGCCGCAGGGGTTGACGATCTGCTGGGGGATTTAAGCTCCGGTAAGAATGCACCGAAAACGGGCGGTGGTGCGAAAGGAAACAACGCAGCGCCGACCGGAAGTGGTAACACTAAGAGTAACGGTGCGACAGGGGCTGAAATCAACGGCTATGCCGCGCAGATTAAATCGGCGATTGAAAGCCGGTTCTACGATGCGTCTTCCTATGCCGGTAAAACGTGTACGCTGCGTATAAAACTGGCTCCGGACGGCATGCTGCTTGATATTAAGTCTGAAGGTGGCGACCCGGCTTTATGTACTGCGGCTCTGGCTGCAGCGCGTCAGGCGAAGATGCCTAAACCGCCTTCTCAGGCAGTCTATGAAGTCTTCAAAAATGCGCCGCTGGACTTCAAACCTTAAGTTACATTTTCCCCGTGCAAACGGGGAAAAATAGACCAGGTTTAGTCACAGGGTTCGGGTAGTTTTGTCTATTTGAGTTTGTTAACATTCTGCTAAATTATCGTGGGTAAGGTTACCCGGATAAGGGAGATATGATGAAGCAGGCATTACGTGTAGCATTTAGTTTTTTAATGCTGTGGGCAGCAGTCCTGCACGCAGAAGTACGTATCGAGATCACCCAAGGGGTGGACTCGGCACGCCCAATCGGTGTTGTTCCGTTCCAGTGGGCCGGTCCTGGCGCTGCACCTGAAGATGCCGGTGGCATCGTGGCGGCTGACCTGCGTAACAGCGGTAAATTCAACCCGTTAGATCGTTCTCGTCTGCCGCAGCAGCCGGGCAGTGCGCAGGAAGTCCAGCCTGCTGCATGGTCTGCGCTGGGTATCGATGCCGTGGTGGTGGGGCAGGTTACGCCTAATCCGGACGGTTCTTACAACGTGGCCTGGCAGCTAGTGGATACCGGCGGTGCACCGGGTACCGTTCTGGCACAGAACTCTTACAAGGTCACTAAACAGTACCTGCGCTACGCGGCACACGCGGCCAGCGACGCGGTATTCGAAAAGCTGACCGGTATTAAAGGTGCGTTCCGTACCCGTATCGCATATGTGGTACAGACCAACGGCGGTCAGTTCCCGTACGAGCTGCGCGTATCTGACTACGACGGTTACAACCAGTTCCTGGTGAAACGCTCTTCACAGCCGCTAATGTCTCCAGCCTGGTCTCCGGACGGGTCTAAACTGGCCTACGTGACCTTCGAAAGTGGCCGTTCTGCGCTGGTTATCCAGACGCTGGCTAACGGTGCGGTGCGTCAGGTAGCGTCGTTCCCACGTCACAACGGTGCGCCTTCCTTCTCTCCAGATGGGTCTAAACTGGCGTTTGCGCTGTCTAAAACCGGTAGCCTGAACCTGTACGTGATGGACATTGGCTCCGGCCAGATCCGTCAGGTGACTGACGGTCGCAGCAACAATACTGAACCATCATGGTTCCCGGACAGCCAAAACCTGGCGTTTACCTCTGACCAGGCAGGCCGTCCACAAATCTATAAAGTGAACATTAACGGCGGTGCTCCGCAGCGTATCACCTGGGAAGGCTCTCAGAACCAGAACGCAGACGTGAGCAGCGACGGTAAATTCATGGTAATGGTCAGCTCCAACGGTGGGCAGCAGCACATTGCCAAACAAGATCTGGTAGCGGGTGGCGTTCAAGTTCTGTCGTCAACGTTCCTGGATGAAACGCCAAGTCTGGCACCTAACGGCACTATGGTAATCTACAGCTCTTCTCAGGGGATGGGATCTGTGCTGAATCTGGTTTCTACAGATGGGCGTTTCAAAGCGCGTATTCCGGCCACTGATGGACAGGTAAAATCACCTGCCTGGTCGCCGTATCTGTAAATAATAATTAATTGATTACTAAAGGAATCATAGAAATGCAACTGAACAAAGTGCTGAAGGGGCTGATGATCGCTCTGCCTGTAATGGCAATCGCAGCGTGTTCTTCTAACAAGAACGCCAGCAATGACCAGAGCGGCGAAGGCATGATGGGTGCCGGTACCGGTATGGACGCGAACGGCAATGGCAACATGTCTTCTGAAGAGCAAGCGCGTCTTCAGATGCAGCAGCTGCAGCAGAACAACATCGTTTACTTCGATCTGGATAAATACGACATCCGTTCTGACTTCGCTGCGATGCTGGATGCTCACGCTAACTTCCTGCGTAGCAACCCATCTTACAAAGTCACCGTAGAAGGTCACGCGGACGAACGTGGTACTCCAGAGTACAACATCTCCCTGGGTGAACGTCGTGCTAACGCCGTTAAGATGTACCTGCAGGGTAAAGGCGTTTCTGCTGACCAGATCTCCATCGTTTCTTACGGTAAAGAAAAACCTGCAGTACTGGGTCACGACGAAGCGGCTTACTCCAAAAACCGTCGTGCCGTACTGGTTTACTAAGAGAATTGCATGAGCAGTAACTTCAGACATCATCTGTTGAGTCTGTCGTTACTGGTTGGAATAGCGGCCCCCTGGGCCGCTTTTGCTCAGGCACCAATCAGTAGTGTCGGCTCAGGCTCGGTAGAAGACCGGGTCACTCAGCTCGAGCGTATTTCTAACGCTCACAGTCAGCTTTTAACCCAACTCCAGCAGCAACTTTCCGATAACCAAAACGATATTGACTCTCTCCGTGGTCAGATTCAGGAAAGTCAGTATCAGCTTAACCAGGTTGTGGAACGTCAGAAGCAAATTTTATTGCAGATAGATAGCCTCAGCAGCGGCGGTGCAGCAGCACAACCCGCAGCGGGCGATCAAAGCGGCGCGGCAACCTCAGCGCCTGCGCCGTCTGCTGATGCTTCAGCCTCAACAGGAGCGCCTGTACAGAGCGGTGACGCGAATACGGATTACAATGCGGCCATTGCCCTGGTGCAGGATAAATCTCGTCAGGATGACGCGCTCGCTGCGTTTCAGAACTTTATCAAGAAATACCCTGACTCAACCTATCAGCCAAATGCGAATTACTGGCTCGGTCAGTTGAATTACAACAAGGGTAAAAAGGACGATGCGGCGTTTTATTTTGCCTCCGTGGTAAAAAATTACCCGAAATCGCCGAAAGCGCCAGATGCGATGTTTAAGGTTGGCGTGATCATGCAGGACAAAGGCGACACGGCGAAAGCCAAAGCGGTGTATCAGCAGGTGGTCGCAAAATTCCCCGGCACCGAAGGTGCTAAGCAGGCGCAAAAACGCCTGAATTCGATGGGATGATTATCGCATGACCAGAAATCGCGTTATTTCTGGTCGTGCAGCATGATTACTAAGCAGTTAAGTGATCTTCATCGAAATTTTTGTTGCGCAGAATTCTTAAATCAGTAATATATGCCGCCGTTGCCACGGGATATCAAACAACGTGAAAGCAGCATAAAAGTGGGTCGTTAGCTCAGTTGGTAGAGCAGTTGACTTTTAATCAATTGGTCGCAGGTTCGAATCCTGCACGACCCACCACTAAGTCAGGTGGAATTAGTAGTAAAACGTGAAGGATAACGTTGCGTCAGCAACGGCCCGTAGGGCGAGGCGAAGCCGAGTCATCCTGCACGACCCACCACTTAACGCAGTTCCGGCAGTACAGAGTGGGTGATTAGCTCAGTTGGTAGAGCATCTCCTTTACACGGAGGGGGTCGGCGGTTCGAGCCCGTCATCACCCACCACTCGGGTCGTTAGCTCAGTTGGTAGAGCAGTTGACTTTTAATCAATTGGTCGCAGGTTCGAATCCTGCACGACCCACCAATTTTATTGGTGCCGAGTGATAATTCAGGCAACACCCGAATGGGTCGTTAGCTCAGTTGGTAGAGCAGTTGACTTTTAATCAATTGGTCGCAGGTTCGAATCCTGCACGACCCACCAGCCTGAATAAATTTGCAGTAAATCCCGCAAGGGGTCGTTAGCTCAGTTGGTAGAGCAGTTGACTTTTAATCAATTGGTCGCAGGTTCGAATCCTGCACGACCCACCAATGTAAAAAAGCGCCCTAAAGGCGCTTTTTTGCTATCTGCGATCTGGATGATTCGAACCTGCAGCAGGTTCGAGCCGAACGTAGTGAGGCACCGGAGCCGTTTACGGCGACGGCCCGAAGGGCGAGCGAAGCGAGTCATCCTGCACGACCCACCAGTGTAGAAAGGCGCCCTAAAGGCGCCTTTTTGCTATCTGCCGTACAACAAATGCTCCGCCCATCTATTCCCGGTGACTTTTCACTCCAGATTCGCTATCTTGTTTAGTATATAAAACACAATTGCCCTGCGTTTTGCTTTGTCAGGCAAAAGAAAGGCAATATTGTTAAGCCAGTAAAACGAGAAGCCATAATGAGCGTGATGTTCGATCCTGAAGCCGCAATCTATCCGTTTCCGCCAAAGCCTGTGCCATTAAGCCAGGATGAAAAACAATTCTACCGCGAGAAGATCAAACGGCTTCTCAAAGAGCGCGATGCGGTGATGGTGGCCCATTACTACACCGATCCGGAAATCCAGCAGCTGGCGGAAGAGACCGGGGGCTGTATTTCTGATTCACTGGAGATGGCCCGCTTCGGTGCAAAACATCCCGCTTCCACGCTGCTGGTTGCAGGCGTGCGCTTTATGGGCGAAACGGCAAAGATCCTCAGTCCGGAAAAAACCATTCTGATGCCGACGCTCAATGCGGAGTGTTCGCTCGATCTCGGCTGCCCGATTGACGAATTCACCGCCTTCTGCGACGCCCATCCTGACCGGACCGTGGTTGTTTACGCCAACACCTCTGCGGCGGTAAAAGCGCGCGCAGACTGGGTGGTCACGTCGAGCATCGCCGTTGAGCTGATTGAGCATCTGGACAGCCTGGGTGAGAAAATTATCTGGGCCCCGGACCGCCATCTTGGCAATTACGTTCAGAAGCAGACCGGCGCTGACGTTCTCTGCTGGCAGGGCGCCTGCATTGTGCACGACGAATTCAAGACCCAGGCGCTGTCCCGTATGAAGGCGCTTTATCCTGAGGCGGCCATTCTTGTGCACCCTGAATCACCGCAGTCGATTGTTGATATGGCCGATGCGGTTGGCTCAACCAGCCAGCTTATCAACGCGGCCAGGACGCTGCCGCACAAGCAGCTCATCGTCGCGACCGATCGCGGTATCTTCTATAAGATGCAGCAGGCCGTACCGGAGAAAGAGCTGCTGGAAGCACCAACGGCAGGTGAGGGTGCGACGTGCCGCAGCTGCGCGCATTGCCCGTGGATGGCGATGAACGGCCTGAAGGCCATTGCCGAAGGGCTCGAGACAGGCGGTGCAGCGCATGAAATTCATGTGGACGCCGCTCTGCGTGAAGGTGCGTTAATTCCGCTTAACCGCATGCTGGATTTTGCGGCTACACTACGTACTTAATTCAAAAACGCCCTGGGGAAAAGATGGATTTTTTTAGCACGCAAAACATTCTGGTTCATATACCGATTGGTGCAGGTGGCTATGACCTGTCATGGATTGAAGCCGTAGGCACGCTGGCGGGGTTGCTGTGTATCTGGCTGGCAAGCCTGGAGAAGATCAGCAACTACGCGTTCGGGCTGATTAACGTCACGCTGTTTGCGATTATCTTCTTCCAGATCCAGCTGTACGCCAGCCTGCTTTTACAGCTGTTTTTCTTCGCCGCCAATATTTACGGCTGGTACGCCTGGTCCCGGCAGAACAGCCAGCAGGAGGCTGAGCTGCAGATCCGCTGGCTGCCCTTACCGAAAGCCATCGCCTGGTTTGTCGCCTGCGTCGTCGCCATTGGTTTGATGACCGTCTACATCAACCCGGTGTTTGCGTTCCTGACCCGCGTTGCCGTTTCGGTCATGTCCGCGATTGGCCTCAACGTGACGATGCCGGAGCTTCAGCCGGATGCCTTCCCGTTCTGGGATTCCTGCATGATGGTGCTGTCGATCGCGGCGATGGTGCTGATGACCCGTAAATACGTTGAGAACTGGCTACTGTGGGTCATCATCAACGTCATCAGCGTGGTGATTTTTGCCCTTCAGGGCGTCTATGCCATGTCGCTGGAGTATCTGCTGCTGACCTTCATTGCCCTGAACGGCAGCCGGATGTGGATCAAGAGCGCGCGTGAGCGTGGCTCACACGCGCTTTCAAGCTAGTGGTGATGATGTGAATGGTCGGGCTGCGCCTCGTTAAGGTGGCAGTCCGGCCCGCTACAGGGCTGATACTCCATCTGGATGGTGGCGTGACCTATCTCATAGTGATGTTCAAGAAAGTGCTGGATGCGTTCAAGCAGCGCGTCGTGGTCGTGGGGCGGGATGACCTGGACGTGCAGCGTCATGACCGGCTTCTCGCCTACCAGCCAGACGTGCACGTGATGAACGTTACGCACTTCCGGGACAGTACGGCGCAGGTTTCGTTTCAGCTCGTCAATGTCCATTGATGCCGGCGCTCCTTCCAGCAGTTCATTGACGCTCTCCTTCAGTAGCCGCCAGGCGCTGCGCAAGACCAGACACGATACCAGCACGGAGAGAATGGGGTCGACAGGCGTCCAGCCGGTATAGAGGATCACCAGCGCGGCGACAATCGCCCCGACTGAGCCGAGCAAATCCCCCAGCACATGCAGAGCCGCAGCGCGAACGTTGAGGTTCTTTTCCCCGCTGCCGCGATGCAAAATCCAGAACGCCAGAATATTTGCCAGCAACCCCGCCACGGCAATCACCATCATTGTCGTCCCGGCGATGGGCTGCGGGTGCCTGAAACGCTGTACGGCCTCCCAGACGATAAGACCAGTAATAACCACCAGCGCGATGGCGTTAACAAACGCGGCAAGGGTGGTCAGCCTCAGCCAGCCGAAGGTATGACGCGCGTTGGGCGGACGGCGAGCAAACTGCACCGCCAGCAGGGCGAAAAGCAGCGCTGCGGCATCGGTCAGCATATGTCCGGCATCAGCCAGCAGCGCCAGCGAGCCGGAAACCAGGCCGCCAATGACCTCGATAACCATAAACGTGGCCGTAACGCCAAAGGCCAGCATAAGTCGTTTTGCGTTGTCGTTGCCGGGAGAAGATGGGTGTGAGTGGGTGTGCGCCATGTCTGCTTTCCTGATTCGTTATTATTTTAGTGTAGCGTTTTTAACAGGTTACTCCAAAAAGAAAGGAGAGCCTGGGCTCTCCTTTCACATTTGAAGCATCAAGAATTACTGGGTTGTGCCATCAGTTTTGGTATTGGCGTCGTTACCCACTTTGTCGTTCGGATCGGGACATTTGCCGTCCTTGCACATCGAGTTCTTATGAACCTCATCCGAGCTCATGTTGTCATGATTCATGGTGTCGGAAGCACTACCGTTCGGATGCAGCATGGTACCGCCGGTATTGGTATTGCCGGTATTGATCTGGCTGTTATCGACATTATTCGGGGCGATATTCTGTTTCGCATCAGGCGCAACCTGGCCTGCCGCTGCTGCCGCATTGGCATCACCGTTGCTGTCTGAAGCCCCCGTTTCTGCGGCCAGGACGCTGCCGCTGGCAAGGGTGAGTGTGGCAGTCAGGAAGAGGGTGGTCAGTTTTGTCATTTTCATGATGGTGCTCCTGTTCTTGTCGTTACGCTGGATAACATTCTCCAACAGTGCATCTTTTTAGAGGCGAAAGATTCCGCCTTACGGACTTACGTCAGTAGGGAATCGCGTTTAAGCGTTTAAAAATGGTTGTTACAGTTAAAAAGCTTAGGTTAGATCTCATTTTTCGCTATTTTGTGGCGATTTTTAGGCGAATTCCAGGAATTATCTGCGTGAAGTGTAAAACCGTGTTTACACTTCCTGGTCGACAAGATAGATTGAAAGGATTGCTTTCATTACTAAAGATATGGCAGAGCTGGAAAGAAGATGAATTATCAGAACGACGATTTACGCATTAAAGAGATCAATGAGTTATTACCTCCTGTAGCACTCCTTGAGAAATTCCCCGCCACTGAAAATGCCGCAAATACGGTTTCTCATGCTCGTAAAGCGATCCACAAGATCCTTAAAGGTAATGACGATCGTCTTCTGGTGGTGATTGGCCCGTGCTCCATTCACGATCCTGCCGCTGCGAAAGAGTATGCGGCGCGTCTGCTCACCCTGCGTGAAGAGTTAAAGGATGAGCTGGAAATCGTCATGCGCGTCTATTTTGAAAAACCACGCACGACCGTGGGCTGGAAAGGGCTGATTAACGATCCGCACATGGATAACAGCTTCCAGATCAACGACGGCCTGCGCATTGCGCGCAAGCTGTTGCTGGAGATCAACGACAGCGGCCTGCCTGCTGCCGGCGAGTTCCTGGATATGATTACGCCACAATACCTGGCAGACCTGATGAGCTGGGGCGCCATTGGTGCCCGTACCACTGAATCTCAGGTTCACCGCGAGCTGGCTTCCGGTCTCTCATGTCCGGTGGGCTTCAAAAACGGTACTGATGGCACCATCAAAGTGGCTATCGATGCCATCAACGCCGCGGGTGCGCCGCACTGCTTCCTGTCCGTGACCAAATGGGGTCACTCCGCCATCGTCAACACCAGCGGTAACGGTGATTGCCACATCATTCTGCGTGGCGGTAAAGAGCCAAACTACAGTGCAAAACACGTGGCAGAGGTGAAGGCCGGGCTGGAAAAAGCCGGGCTGCCACCGCAGGTGATGATCGACTTCAGCCACGCCAACTCCAGCAAGCAGTTCAAAAAGCAGATGGAAGTGGGGGCGGACGTCTGTCAGCAGATCGCTAACGGTGAGAAGGCGGTAATTGGGGTGATGATCGAAAGCCATCTGGTTGAAGGTAACCAGAACCTGGAAGGCAGCGAGCCGCTGGTGTATGGCAAAAGCGTCACCGATGCCTGCATTGGCTGGGACGATACCGATGCCATCCTCCGTCAGCTGGCGAATGCGGTAAAAGCGCGCCGCGGCTGAGTCCTCACGCACAAATAAAAAAGCGCGGAAGGCTCCGCGCTTTTTTTATGTCCGGCGAAAATTACTTCGCTTTACCCTGGTTCGCGACAGCCGCTGCTTTCGCTGCGATCTCGTCCGCGTTACCCAGGTAGTAATGTTTGATTGGCTTGAAGTTTTCGTCGAACTCATATACCAGCGGTACGCCAGTTGGGATGTTCAGTTCGAGGATCTCGTCTTCGCCCATGTTGTCCAGGTATTTCACCAGCGCGCGCAGAGAGTTACCGTGAGCAGCGATGATCACGCGCTCACCGCTTTTCAGGCGTGGCAGAATGGTTTCGTTCCAGTAAGGCACAACGCGGTCGATGGTCAGCGCCAGGCTCTCGGTAGTTGGCAGCTCAGCATCGGTCAGTTTCGCGTAGCGCGGGTCGTGGCCCGGATAGCGCTCGTCATCTTTGGTCAGCTCTGGTGGGGTGACCGCGAAGCCGCGACGCCACTGTTTAACCTGCTCGTCGCCGTATTTCTCAGCGGTTTCCGCTTTGTTCAGACCCTGCAGCGCACCGTAGTGACGCTCGTTCAGTTTCCAGGATTTCTCAACCGGCAGCCAGGCCTGATCCAGTTCGTCCAGCACGTTCCACAGGGTGTGGATGGCACGTTTCAGCACAGAGGTGTAAGCAAAATCAAAGCTGAAGCCTTCTTCCTTCAGCAGTTTACCTGCTGCTTTTGCTTCGCTTACGCCTTTCTCGGACAGATCAACGTCGTACCAACCGGTAAAGCGGTTTTCGTTGTTCCACTGGCTTTCGCCGTGACGCACCAGGACCAGCTTAGTAATAGCCATCTCTTACTCCTCAAGCATTTTTAGAATGATAACAATTCTCATTATATTGCTGTGGCCGTGCCAGCAGCAACGCTTAACCCTAACCATAGCGAAAATAGTCTCTGAGTGTAAGATGCTTGTGAATCCAGGGTTAGGATTTTGTCAGCGATCGGCGCTATTTTCAGCAAGACGCGCAGAAAAAAGCCCTCCGATGGGAGGGCTGGAAATCATTTCGGAATAAAATGGTATTCCGTCACGCTAATGTACTCTTCACCGGGGCGCAGCACGCAGTCCGGCTGCGGCCATTCAGGATGATTGGGGCTGTCCGGCAGGAACTCGCTCTCAAGCGCAAGTCCTTGCCAGTCGCTGTACTCATTGTGTTCGCGCGCCGTCGTGCCGCCGAGGTAGTTGCCCGAGTAGAATTGCAGGGCTGGGGCGGTGGTATACACCGTCATCTGCAGTTTCTCATCGCTGGACCAGACCTGTGCGGCAGGCTGCTTCACATCACCTTTGGCGTGCAGCAGGAACGCGTGATCGTAGCCTTTCACCTTGCGCTGATCGTCATCGCTCAGGAAATCCTGGGCGATAACTTTCGCGCTGCGGAAATCAAAGCTGGTCCCGCTCACCTCTTTCAGGCCCTGATACGGAATGCCCATCTCGTCAACCGGCAGATACGCGTCCGCCAGGATCTGCAGCTTGTGGTTACGCACGTCGCACTGGTTGCCGTCGAGATTGAAGTAGGCATGGTTAGTCAGGTTAACCGGACACGGCTTGTCGACCGTCGCACGGTATTCAATAGCGATACGGTTGTCGTCCGTCAGCGTAAAGCGCGCGGACGCGGTAAGGTTCCCCGGGAAGCCCTGATCGCCATCAAGCGAATCCAGCGAGAACAGCACTTCGCCGTCGTTTTGACGAACAATTTTCCAGCGGCGTTTATCAAACCCGTCCGGACCGCCGTGAAGCTGATTCTCGCCCTGGCTTGGCAGCAGGGAGAACTGCACGCCGTCGAGCTCAAAACGGCTCTTCGCGATGCGGTTGGCATAGCGCCCGACGGACGCGCCCAGATAGGCAGACTGATTAACGTACTGCTCGGGTGAGGCGCAGCCCAGCAGGGTTTCGCGCACGCTGCCGTCCGGCATCGGTACGCGGGCAGAAAGCAGGGTCGCACCCCAGTCCATCAGCGTAACCACCATCCCCGCGCTGTTGCGCAGGGTTAACAGGCGATACGGCAGACCATCCGGTGCGAGGGTAGGTGTTTCGTTTAGCACTGTCCGGCTCCTTGTGATGCTTTACATACATAGAACGTTTCTTTGATGCCCGTTTGCGCTTCGTACTGCTTCGCCACGGCGTCCTGGACGGCAGGGACCAGCTCTTCCGGCACCAGCGCGACGATGCAGCCGCCAAAGCCGCCGCCCGTCATGCGCACGCCGCCTTTATCGCCAATAACCGCTTTGACGATGTCCACCAGGGTGTCGATCTGCGGCACGGTGATTTCAAAATCATCGCGCATTGAGGCGTGAGATTCCGCCATCAGCTCACCCATGCGCTTCAGGTCACCTTTCGCCAGCGCGGAGGCGGCTTCAACGGTACGGGCATTTTCGGTCAGCACGTGACGCACGCGTCTGGCGACGACAGGATCCAGCTCGTGCGCCACTTTGTTAAATTCATCGAGCGTCACGTCGCGCAGGGCAGGCTGCTGGAAGAAGCGCGCGCCGGTTTCGCACTGTTCGCGGCGGGTGTTGTACTCGCTGCCCACCAGCGTGCGTTTAAAGTTACTGTTGATAATCACGACGGCCGCGCCTTTTGGCAGCGGAACGGCTTTGGTACCAAGCGAGCGGCAGTCGATCAGTAAAGCATGCTCTTTTTTGCCCAGCGCGGAGATCAGCTGGTCCATGATGCCGCAGTTGCAGCCCACGAACTGGTTTTCCGCTTCCTGACCGTTCAGGGCAATTTGCGCCCCGTCCAGCGGCAGATGATACAGCTGCTGGAAGACGGTTCCCACGGCCACTTCGAGCGAGGCCGACGAGCTTAAGCCCGCACCCTGCGGCACGTTGCCGCTGATGACTAAATCGGCACCGCCAAAGTTCTTGTTGCGTTTCTGCAGATGCTTCACCACGCCGCGCACGTAGTTAGACCACTGCTGGCGGTCGTGCGTCACAATCGGGGCATCAAGGGAAAACTCGTCCGTCTCATTACCGTAATCCGCCGCAATGACGCGGACTTTACGGTCGTCGCGCTTCGCACAGCTGATAACCGTCTGGTAATCGATGGCGCACGGCAGCACGAAGCCGTCGTTGTAGTCGGTGTGCTCGCCGATCAGGTTGACGCGACCAGGCGCCTGAATTACGTGGGTGGCAGGGTAGCCAAATTTCTCAGCAAACAGGGATTGTGTTTTATCTTTCAGACTCATTTTTAGACTCCTGATTCGCGATAGTGGACGTCGCTGACGGCACGCAGACGCTCTGCCGCCTGTTCCGCCGTCAGGTCACGCTGGGTTTCCGCCAGCATTTCATAGCCCACCATAAATTTACGCACCGTCGCAGAGCGCAGCAGCGGCGGATAGAAATGGGCGTGCAACTGCCAGTGCTGATTCTCTTCGCCGTTAAACGGCGCGCCGTGCCAGCCCATGGAGTACGGGAAGGAGCACTGGAACAGGTTGTCGTAACGGCTGGTCAGCTTTTTCAGCGCCAGCGCCAGGTCGTCGCGCTGCGCGTCGCTGAGATCGGTAATGCGCTGAACGTGCGCTTTCGGCAGCAGCAGCGTCTCAAACGGCCAGGCGGCCCAGTAAGGCACGACCGCCAGCCAGTGTTCGGTTTCCACTACGGTACGGCTGCCGTCGGCCAGCTCGCGCTGGGTGTAGTCCACCAGCATGGGGGAGCCGTTTTCTGCGAAATAGTCCTTCTGGAGACGGTCTTCACGCTCGGCTTCGTTGGGCAGGAAGCTGTTCGCCCAGATCTGGCCGTGCGGATGCGGGTTAGAGCAGCCCATCGCCGCGCCTTTGTTTTCGAACACCTGCACCCACGGATAGCTCTGCCCCAGCTCAGCGGTTTGCGCCTGCCAGGTGCTGACCACCTCTTTCAGCGCGTCCACGCTCAGCTCCGGCAGCGTTTTGCTGTGATCGGGCGAGAAGCAGATCACGCGGCTGGTACCGCGCGCGCTTTCGCAGCGCATCAGCGGGTCGTGGCTCGCGGGGGCATCCGGGGTGTCGGTCATCAGGGCGGCAAAATCGTTGGTAAACACGAAGGTGCCTTTGTAGTCCGGGTTTTTATCCCCGGTCACGCGCGTGTTGCCCGGACAGAGGAAGCAATCCGGGTCGTGCTGCGGCAGCGTCTGTTTTGCAGGCGTCTCCTGCGCCCCCTGCCAGGGACGCTTGGCGCGATGCGGAGAGACCAAAATCCATTGCCCGCTTAGCGGGTTAAAACGACGATGCGGATGATCGACGGGATTAAACGAAGTCATGACGGATCCTTAGTCCGGATAACCCTGCGGGTGGCGTGACTGCCAGTGCCAGGTATCCTGTGCCATTTCATCAAGCGTGCGGGTGACACGCCAGTTAAGTTCTTTATCGGCTTTGGTGGCATCGGCCCAGTAAGCAGGCAGGTCGCCATCACGACGCGGAGCGAAGTGGTAGTTCACCGGCTTACCGCAGGCTTTGCTGAAGGCTTTAACCACGTCCAGCACGCTGCTGCCGACCCCGGCGCCGAGGTTATAAATATGCACGCCCGGTTTGTCAGCCAGCTGCTGCATGGCTGCAACGTGGCCGTCTGCTAAATCCATCACGTGGATATAGTCACGCACGCCGGTGCCGTCTTCGGTGGGGTAGTCATTGCCAAAAATGGCCAGCGACTCGCGACGGCCTACCGCCACCTGGGCGATGTACGGCATCAGGTTGTTCGGGATACCCTGCGGATCTTCACCCATATCGCCAGACGGATGGGCACCGACCGGGTTGAAGTAGCGCAGCAATGCGATGCTCCACTCCGGCTGGGCTTTTTGCAGGTCGGTCAGGATCTGCTCTACCATCAGCTTGCTTTTGCCGTACGGGCTTTGCGGCGTACCGGTCGGGAAGCTTTCAACGTAAGGAATTTTTGGCTGATCGCCATAGACGGTGGCGGAGGAGCTAAAGATAAAGTTTTTGACGTTTGCCGCGCGCATGGCGGAGATCAGACGCAGGGTACCGTTGACGTTGTTGTCGTAATACTCAAGCGGTTTCGCAACGGATTCACCGACCGCTTTCAGACCCGCGAAGTGGATCACCGCTTCGATGGCGTGGTCGTGAAGGATCTCGGTCATCAGCGCTTCGTTGCGGATGTCGCCTTCCACGAAAGTCGGCTGTTTACCGCCAAGACGTTCAATCACCGGCAGCACGCTGCGCTTACTATTGCACAGGTTGTCGAGGATGATCACATCGTGACCATTTTGCAGCAGCTGCACACAGGTATGACTTCCGATGTAACCGCTACCACCTGTTACCAGAACTCGCATAATTCGCTCCATTGGGCTTATGGTATGTAATAACCATAGCATAACAGAGACGCGAAAAGTGTGACATGGGATAAAATAGTGGAATCGTTTACACTCGTTTTCACACCCGCTTTTTCGATGACGTTGAGCATTCTAGATCAAAGAGATAGCGATGTATTGATGCAAGTTATCTGAAAAGAGGAGGGCGGTGCCCTCCGCGGTTAATCTACGTTGCTGAGAAGGTAGCGATAACCCTCACCGTCCGCGACAAACTCGAGGCGGTGGGTGATGCAGGAGGGGGCATCTTCGGCATGGTGTGAAACGAACAGCAGCTGCGTTTCACCTTCGCTAATCAGCACGTCCACAAAGCGGCGGACCAGCTGTCGGTTAAGCGGATCCAGCCCCTGCAGCGGCTCGTCGAGGATCAGGAGCGTAGGGTGTTTTACCAGCGCGCGAACGATCAGTGCCAGACGCTGCTGCCCCCACGACAGGCTATGAAACGGCGCGTCAGCCACCCGGTTATCCATCCCCAGAATATCCAGCCACTGCTGAGCCAGCTTGTGCTGTTTATCTGACACTGCCTGATAAATGCCGATGGAATCAAAATAGCCGGAAAGGATCACGTTGCGTACCGTGGTACTGACCCGGTAATCCAGATGCAGGCTGCTGCTAACGTAGCCAATGTGCTTTTTGATATCCCAGATGGTTTCGCCGCTGCCGCGACGGCGGCCAAACAGCGTCAGATCGTTACTGTAGCCCTGCGGGTGATCGCCGGTTATCAGGCTCAGCAGCGTGGATTTCCCCGCGCCGTTGGGACCGACAATCTGCCAGTGTTCGCCAGGATTAACCGTCCAGCTGAGGTGATTCAGGATCGGTCGTTCGTCATAGGAGACTACGCCATCGCGCAGGACGATAAGCGGCTGCCGGGGATCGAGACCGTGGCGTGCTGCCGGCGCGTCGGGATCCGGCAACGCAATGCCCACCAGCTTTTCGCTGTGCGCAAGCTGGGCAATCAGCGCCTGTCGGAGCAGCGCGGATTTTTCTCCGGTTTCGATCAGGCTACAGTCTGCCAGCACGCCCGCGTTCTGCACGAAATCAGGAATTTCATCAAAGCGGTTCAGCACCAGTACGATCGTATAGCCTTCCTGATTCAGAGAGTCCAGCAGGGCAGCCAACTGGGCGCGGGAGTGGACATCCAGCCCGTCAAAGGGCTCATCCAGAATCAGCAGCTCCGGCTGGCTCATGAGCGCCTGGCACAGCAACGTTTTCCGCGTCTCGCCGGTAGAGAGGTACTTAAAGCGCCGGTTCAGCAGCGCGGAAATGCCAAACTGTTCCGCCAGATGCTGACAGCGGGCGGGATCTTTCACCTCATCCTGAATAATTTCCGCCGCCGTGCGGCCGGTATCTTCTTCGCCAGGACTGAGTAAATCGGTATTGTTGCGCTGCCACTCGTCGCTGACCAGCTTCTGCAGCTGTTCAAAGGACAGGCGCGTCAGGCGCGTGAAATCGCTCCGGCATTCGCCTTTGAGAAGGGTAAGCTCTCCGGCCAGCGCGCGGGCCAGCGCGGATTTACCGCTGCCGTTAGTGCCGACAAACGCCCAGCTTTCACCCGCGCGTATTGTCAGATCGGCAATGGTCAGCGTTCGGGTATCGCTAAGACGAAACGTACCTTGCGAAATATGCAATGATGACATGATGTATCCCATTTTTTGCAGCGACAGATGTCAGGGATACGCACTGTCGTCACGATTGTCAATGCGCTCAGCACAATGTGGCGATAATCACCCGATCCGCGTTGAAATATGCGGTGACGACAGCACCTTCTTCTAAATCGTTCGCCTCGCTGAGCGGGACCGTGGCGCAAAGCGCCTGTCCGTCTGCCAGGGGCATCAGCACTTCGCACTGCTCCTTGCCGCGTTCGATATGGCTGATGGTGCCCCGCAGCTGGTTATCAGCCACCTTTGCCTTGTCCGGGTCGCGTGTGATATTGACCCAAGGTGCTTTCAGCAACACCAGCACCTCTTTACCTTCATCCAGGTCAAGGCGCTCTGCGCTCTGGGCCGTTATAGCCGCTTTCAGACGGGTGACACCATCGGCAAGCAGGATCTCAACATGCTGCTGTACCTGGAGATTATCGCGCGCCGTCACCGTACCAAACCACTGGTTGCGGGCGCTGGTCTGCAACGAGAAGCGGGAAATGGCGGCCAGCAAGCTGTCCAGCGGAACGTTGTCGTCGTCACTCAATACATCGAACGCTTTTTGCTGAATCTGGCCCAGGAGATCGTAGAGCTGAATCAGGCGCAGGCCGTAGCGTGTGACAACAGCACCTCCACCGCCTTTGCCCCCTGTGGCTCTGTCCACCAGCGGATGCTCGCTCAGGGTGTTCATGTCATTGATGGCATCCCAGGCGCTTTTATAGCTAATCCCGGCATTCTTAGCGCCCTGGCTAATTGAGCCGGTTTGTTCTATCTGTTTAAGCAGGGCAATACGTCGGGGATCGGCGAAAAGCTTTTGCTGAAGTCGGAGAGTAAGAAGAATTTCGGCCTGCATAACAGTGTCCTGGCAAAAAGAATATTGTGACCCAAATGGTGCAGGGCGCAAAGGGCACCGCACAAAAGGGGATGTTTTTCTTACTTTTCAGGGTAGAATAGCCCATTCACAAAATCTGGAGAAAACCATGTTAGAGTTGTTGAAAAGTCTGGTATTCGCCGTGATCATGGTACCAGTAGTGATGGCCATCATCCTCGGTGCCATCTACGGCCTGGGTGAAGTGTTCAACATCTTTTCGAATATCGGTCACCGAGACCGTGCGAAAAAGCAGCATTAATTTCCCACAAAACGCCCGGCTTGCCCGGGCGTTTTGCTCTCAAGCTTTTCTTACTTTCGCCGATATTATTTAACGTAACACACCGTGTTACCCCTTGAGCGGTACGAATTACCGCTGGGATCTCCCTGACGATACCGTTATATTAATATGTATATAACGCTACTCACAGGAGTTACAGATGGCACGTTCATGGGTACGCCTTTTCGCAGGGGCAACGCTGACGCTTTCACTTACCGGACACGCGCTGGCGGACGAAGGTAAAATCACGGTCTTTGCGGCAGCGTCGTTGACCAACGCGCTGCAGGATATTGCGGCGGCGTATAAAAAAGAGAAAAACGTCGAGGTAGTCTCCTCTTTTGCCTCTTCCTCTACGCTGGCACGGCAGATAGAAGCGGGCGCTCCGGCAGATCTGTTTATCTCTGCTGACCAGAAGTGGATGGACTACGCGGTGGAGAAGAAATCGATTGATGCGGCGACCCGCGAAACGCTGCTGGGCAATAGCCTGGTTGTGGTTGCACCGAAGGCCAGCGCGCAGGGTGAAATCACCATCAATAAAGAGACAAACTGGACCCGCCTGCTGAACGGTGGCCGTCTGGCGGTGGGTGACCCGGAACACGTTCCGGCCGGGATTTACGCCAAAGAAGCGCTGCAAAAGCTGGGCGCGTGGGAGACCCTGTCACCAAAACTGGCCCCGGCGGAAGATGTGCGCGGCGCGCTGGCGCTGGTGGAGCGTAACGAAGCTCCGCTAGGCATTGTGTATGGTTCCGATGCCGTTGCCAGCAAGGGTGTAAAAGTGGTTGGCACCTTCCCGGAAGACTCCCACAAGAAAGTGGAATATCCTGTGGCGATTGTTGATGGACATAAAAATGCGACCGTAACGGCCTTCCGCGATTATCTGAAGGGGCCGGAGGCGTCCGCAATCTTTAAACGTTATGGATTTACGACTCACTGATGATACTGACCGATCCTGAATGGCAGGCTGTTCTGCTGAGCCTTAAAGTCTCTTCCCTGGCGGTTGCGCTGAGTTTGCCCTTTGGGATCTTTTTTGCCTGGCTACTGGTTCGCTGTCGGTTCCCCGGCAAAGCGCTGCTCGACAGCGTCCTTCATCTTCCCCTGGTTTTACCGCCGGTGGTGGTCGGTTATCTGCTGCTGATTTCGATGGGGCGACGCGGTTTTATCGGCGAAAAGCTCTACGACTGGTTCGGAATCACCTTTGCCTTTAGCTGGCGCGGTGCGGTACTGGCGGCGGCGGTGATGTCATTCCCGCTGATGGTCAGAGCGATCCGCCTCGCGCTGGAAGGCGTGGATATGAAGCTCGAACAGGCAGCCCGCACGCTCGGTGCCGGGCGCTGGCGCGTCTTTTTTACCATCACGCTTCCGCTTACGCTGCCGGGCATCATTGTCGGGACGGTGCTGGCGTTCGCCCGCTCGCTGGGCGAGTTTGGTGCGACCATCACCTTTGTGTCGAACATTCCCGGCGAGACGCGGACCATCCCATCGGCCATGTATACCCTGATTCAGACGCCAGGGGGAGAGAGTGCCGCAGCGCGGCTGTGCATCATCTCTATCGTATTAGCCCTGGTTTCGCTGCTGGTTTCTGAATGGCTGGCACGGCTAAGTCGCGAACGGATGGGGAAATAACGATGCTGGAACTGAATTTCACCCAGACGCTGGGAAACCATACTCTGACGCTTAACGAGACGCTGCCTGCATGCGGCATCACTGCCGTCTTCGGCGTGTCGGGCGCGGGTAAAACGTCTCTGATTAACGCCATCAGCGGCCTGACGCGCCCGCAGTCAGGGCGCATTGTCCTGAACAACCGCGTCCTGAATGACGTGGAGAACAAGATTTACCTTTCGCCGGATAAGCGCCGCATCGGTTATGTTTTTCAGGACGCGCGCTTGTTCCCGCACTACAGCGTGCGCGGCAACCTGCGCTACGGCATGGCGAAAAGCATGGCCGGGCAGTTTGATAAGCTGGTGACGCTTTTAGGCATTGAACCCCTGCTCGACAGGCTGCCGTCCTCGCTCTCCGGCGGGGAGAAACAGCGTGTGGCTATAGGCCGCGCGTTGCTGACCGCCCCCGAACTGCTGCTGCTCGACGAGCCGCTGGCTTCGCTGGATATACCGCGTAAGCGCGAGCTTTTGCCTTACCTGCAGCGTCTGACCCGCGAAATTAATATTCCGATGCTCTACGTCAGCCATTCGCTGGATGAGATCCTCCATCTGGCCGACAAAGTGCTGGTGCTGGAAGAGGGCAGCGTGAAGGCCTACGGCAACCTGGAAGAGGTGTGGGGCAGTAGCGTGATGCACCCCTGGTTACCCAGGGAGCAGCAGAGCAGCATCCTGAAGGTGAGCGTTCTGGAGCATCACCCACACTACGCGATGACCGCCCTGGCGCTGGGCGACCAGCATCTTTGGGTCAATAAGATCGACAAACCATTACAGTCCGCGCTGCGGATCCGCATCCAGGCGTCGGACGTCTCGCTGGTGCTGCAGCCGCCGCTGCAAACCAGTATTCGAAATATTCTGCGCGCCAAAGTGGCGGAATGTTTTGATGATAACGGGCAGGTAGAGGTGAAGCTCGACGTGGGCAGCAGGACGCTCTGGGCGCGCATCAGCCCGTGGGCCAGGGATGAGTTAGCAATCAAGCCCGGCCTGTGGCTGTACGCGCAAATTAAGAGCGTTTCGATCACCGCCTGATTACAGCAGGTGGGTATAGATGTACTGCGCGATGCTGTCGGTGGTGTTGTCGCCAATCACCACGTTAGCGCGCGCTTTTACCGCGTCGTCGGCATTGCCCATCGCCACGCCCGTACCGACGGCTTCCAGCATGCTGATGTCGTTGTAGTTATCGCCGAAGGCGATCGCGTCCTGCATTGACCAGCCCTGCGATTCCACGTACTGCGTCAGGCGCTTGCCTTTGCTGTTACCCTTGCGGGCAATATCCACCTGATCGTGCCAGGACCATTCGCACTCCAGCCCCAGCGTGTCCTCGACGTGTTTCGCGAAGGTATTCAGCTTGGTGGTGTCTTCATCCGTCAGGGCAAACTTCCAGATAGCCTCAACGTCCTGGGCCGCCTGACGCAGAGAGGAAACCTGGGTAAAGACCGGACGCTGCGCTTCTGGCAGGGACAACGCCCAGTTGCTGGTGCGTACCACATGGCCGGTTGGGCGCTCGTACACCATCGCGTTATCCACATACATCAGGCCGTGAACGTCATGCTCATCCAGCAGATCGATCAGCTGCAGCGCCTGGGGAACCGGCAGCGGGTCGGAGGCTAAAACCTTTTTTGCCTGATAATCATACAAATAAGTGCCATTACAACAAATTGCAGGTGTATCCAGCGCCAGTGCCTGATAAAAAGGGTGAATGGCAACGTGATGTCGACCCGTTACGATAAGGAGTTGATATCCCACTTCCTGCGCGCGTTTAAGCGCTTCAAGGGAGGAGGGGAGCAGGGTTTTCTGAGGGGTAAGTAATGTTCCGTCTAAATCCAGTGCAATCACACGCGAGGTCATTTGTTCTTCCGGGTTAATGTTGAATTTTAGGTCTCAGGGGATGTTACACCGAGAGTAAATCGCTGCAAAATTCCTGGCTAAAATTCAGCATTCACCGTTAAAAATAATCACTTTCACGTGCAGTGAGGAAAGGAGTATTCATGAAACAAACCGTTTATACCGCCAGTCCTGAAAGTCAGCAGATCCACGTCTGGCGCTTGAATGCAGAAGGTTCGCTCACGCTGGTTCAGGTTGTTGACGTGCCGGGCCAGGTGCAACCGATGGTCGTCAGCCCGGATAAACGTTTCTTATACGTGGGTGTGCGCCCGGAGTTTCGCGTGCTGGCCTACCGCATCTCTCCTGACGACGGCGCGCTGACCTACACCGCTGAAGCGCCACTGCCGGGCAGCCCAACCCACATCTCGACCGATCGTAAAGGCCGCTTCATTTTTAGCGGTTCTTACAATGCCGGTTGCGTCAGCGTGACCCGTCTTGACGATGGTATTCCGGTAGAAACTGTCGACGTGGTGGAAGGGCTGGAAGGCTGCCATTCGGCGAATATCTCCCCGGACAACCGCACGCTGTGGGTGCCTGCGCTGAAGCAGGATCGAATCTGCCTGTTCACCCTGAGCGACGATGGTCACCTGGTGGCGCAGAATCCGGCTGAAGTCACCACCGTTGAGGGCGCGGGTCCGCGTCATATGGTCTTCCACCCGAACCAGCAATATGCTTACGTCGTTAACGAACTGAACAGCTCGGTGGACGTATGGGAGCTGAAAGATCCTAACGGTCAGATTGAGTGCGTACAGACGCTGGACATGATGCCGTCTGACTTCTCTGACACTCGCTGGGCGGCAGATATTCACATCACGCCGGATGGTCGCCATCTGTACGCCTGCGACCGCACCTCCAGCCTGATTACCGTCTTCAGCGTCTCCGAAGATGGCAGCGTGCTGGCTATTGAGGGCTTCCAGCCAACGGAAACCCAGCCGCGCGGCTTTAATATCGATCACAGCGGTAAATACCTGATTGCGGCGGGGCAGAAATCCCATCACATCGCGCTGTATGAAATCAAAGGCGAGCAGGGCCTGCTGGAAGAGAAAGGACGCTACGCTGTAGGCCAGGGGCCAATGTGGGTGGTGGTTAACGCGCACTAAGCGGCTTAAAACAAAAAACCTCGCGCATGCGAGGTTTTTTTATGCCCGGTGGTAGCCGGGTGAGCACATCAAAACGTAACCAACAGGGCCATCATAATGTCGACTCAAGGCGATGTAAATTCATCGTCAACGAACAAAGGAGAACACGGAATGATCGGTGAATAGTATATAAATAATAATCAGACACTTAAGTGCTTTTGCTTTATAAATTCCTAAATTGGTTTTAACTGTTTTTATGTACAGTAGTGATTTGATATCATTCTGTGCGTTGGTTCGATGTGTTGCAGTTCCGCAATTCAGGATCCTTTTTAAGTCCTGGCTGTCGGGTGGTGCCGACGGTGCCTAAACTGCGGAGCACATCAAAACATAACCAACACACCTCTGGTGACAGGCAGCGGAAAGGTAAACCAGAGGAGAAGTGCTCTATACCAAAGGAGTGGCGTATGAGCGGTGTGGAATGGGCAATTCTGTTCCTGCAACTCATGGTTGCGATTATGCAACTATTGGATGCGTATCTTAAGTTTGGAGCCTGACGCATTCAGTCGCAGTAAAAAGGGGGATTAAACTCCCCCTTTTACTCTCATCTCGTTACTGCTTCGGCTCAGCAACCACGTTGCTGCCCAGGCCGCGGTTGTTGTATTCCCACATGCGGTTGAAGTTCGCGTCGTTCAGGTTGCGCTGCACGTTTCCTTTATCGTCCACCGCACCGGTGTTGCCGGAGAACGGACGTTTGGAGACAGCCGCATCAGCCCACGGCTTCGCCACGTTAAAGCCTTCGTTGATCACGCTGTCGCGGATAACGACCTGGCCGTTGGTCGCAGAGTCCACGTCCAGGGAGCGGCCCAGCTGCGCCACGCCGTCACCGGCCGCGTTAAAGCGGCTGTTCACGGCCAGGAAGCCGTAAAACAGGTTAGACTGGGTTGCCGGAGCAAACACATAGCCTTCCTGCTGGGTACGGGAATTCACCACGCGGAAATCGGTGTTATCAAACACCACCGCGCCGCGACCGGACACCAGATCCACGTCACCTTCAACGTAGCTGTTGGTCACCAGCGTACGGGTCAGACGGTTGTTCTGCAGCGTGTTCTGTACGCCGCTGTTGGTCACGAAGAAGGTGTTCTGACGGCCCAGAATATTGACGTTGTTAATCTGCACCTTATCGCCGTCGCTACGCAGCGCCACGGCCTGATGGTTACCGGCATCCACGCTGTCACCCAGGGTATTCTGAATGGTCAGGTTCTGCAGCTGCAGACCGTTGTTTTGAGACCAAAATACCGCTGAGCACATCATGCCAACGGTGGCGGAACGCTTGCTCTGGCAGTTATCAAACATATACCACGCCGGTTTGCCCGGCATATATTTGCCTGCCGGGTTCACCAGGTGACGCCAGGCGGTGCTGTCGATTTCGGAATCAATCGCCAGGCCAATTTTTACGTCGATGGCTTTTTCACCCAGACCGTAAATCGTAATGCTGCCAGGAGCCGCCGGAACATACACGGTGCCTTCGTATTCACCCGGCAGGATCGCGATGTACTGGCGAGACGCGCTGTGTTTAGTGATTGCCGCGTCAACCGCTGCCTGGATAGTGGTATGCGTTACGCCCTGCGCGCCAGCCGGGCCAACAACGAAGTCAGGCTGTTTAGGCAGGTTAATAGAAGACGGTGTCCACGGCGCGGCGTTAGGATCCATCGCCGAGAAGTAATGGGCGCGGTCGAAATTCTTCGCTTCATCCGCGGACAAAATCGGGCGGGAGGCGGTACCGGGCGCTACCTGCTCAGAAGGACGCTGATCCGGTGGTGTAGAACTGCATGCGGATAATGTCACGCCAAAGGCGAGCGCTAACGCCAGACGGGAAATCCTGGAAATGTTCAAGGTGAAGCTCCTGGGTATGCAAGTCTTTACGGGATAGACGAAATAGCCTGCTTTTTTATACTAAGTTGAGCGAAACGGGAAGATAAAAAGGGTAAAAGTTGCATTTTTTGCCCGGAGGTGACGGGAAAGTCATCACAAATAAATAACATTTTCCCTTAAGGCGGTTGACAGCAGACGATGGATGCAAATAAATGTCTATACAACCCATGACAAGTGGAATGCCCATGCAGCTTCAACCTGACGATGTTATATGGCGAAATGCGCGCCTGGCAACAATGGTTCCCGATACATCCGCGCCTTATGGCCTGAAAGAGCAGCACGCGCTGGTCGTGAGCGGCCAAACTATCCTTGGCGTGCTTCCTGAATCTGACCTTCCTTCCGGACACCGTCACGTCATCGATCTTGAGGGACGTCTGGTCACGCCTGGCCTGATTGACTGCCATACCCATCTGGTATTTGGCGGCGACCGTGCGGCGGAGTGGGAACAGCGTCTGAACGGCGTCTCTTACCAGACCATCAGCGCTCAGGGGGGCGGGATTAACGCCACCGTGACGGCTACGCGCAGCAGTTCCCTGGAAACCCTGCTGAAACTGGCGCAGCAGCGGCTCCAGCGTCTGATGAATGAAGGTGTGACGACCGTTGAAATCAAATCGGGATACGGACTCAACGCCGAGGCCGAAGAGAAGATGCTGCAGGTTGCCCGCCAGCTGAGCCTCAATAACCCGGTTGATATCAGCCCAACGCTGCTGGCGGCCCATGCGGTGCCGGCAGAATATCGACAGGATCCGGATGCGTACCTCGCGCTGGTCTGTGAGCAGATCCTGCCCACGCTGTGGCAAAAAGAGTTGTTTGAAGCAGTAGACGTGTTTTGTGAAAACGTCGGCTTTACCCCGTCGCAAACCGAGCGCCTCTTCCAGGCCGCCGCCGCGCTCGGTATCCCGGTGAAAGGGCATGTTGAACAGCTGTCGAATCAGGGCGGAGCGGCGCTGGTCAGCCAATATAACGGACTGTCGGCCGATCATATCGAATATCTCGACGACGCAGGCGTTCAGGCGATGGCGCAAAGCGGTACGGTTGCGGTACTGCTCCCCGGCGCGTTCTATTTTCTGCAGGAGCGCCAGCGTCCGCCGGTTGATCAGCTCCGAAAACGTGGTGTGCCGATGGCCGTCGCCACCGACTATAACCCCGGCACCAGCCCGTTTGCCAGCCTGCACCTGGCGATGAATATGGCCTGCGTCCAGTTTGGCCTGACGCCCGAAGAAGCCTGGGCTGGCGTCACGCGGCATGCGGCGCAGGCGCTGGGGCGCGGTGAAACCCACGGGCAGCTGCGGGCCGGGTTTGTCGCTGATTTTATCGTCTGGGATGCTCACCATCCGGTAGAGATGGTCTACGAGCCGGGACGCAATCCGCTGTATCAACGTATTTTCCGTGGGGAGGCAGTATGAAGTTATGGCGGCCCGTCGCCGAAACGGTCTGGCAGGGGCGAGACGACAGCGCCGAAGCCAGCAATGCAACGCGCATTTTCCAGACGATACAACAGCAGGCGCAGTTCACGCCGCTTTCATCCGGCATCGCGCTGATAGGCTTTGAATGCGATGCAGGTGTTAAACGCAATCAGGGCAGGCCCGGCGCTGCGCAGGCTCCTGATATTCTGCGCAAAGCGCTGGCGAATATGGCAAGCCATCAGGGACACGAACGGCTGGCGGATATGGGCTCGGTGTACGTTGAAGGCGATGAGCTTGAACCCGCGCAGCGGGCGTTAAGCGATGCCGTGACGGCCTGCCAGCAGTCCGGGATGCGCACGCTGGTGTTTGGCGGCGGGCATGAAACTGCCTGGGCGCATGGACGGGGTGTTCTGGATGCATTCCCCGGCGAGCGCGTGGCGGTGATAAACCTGGATGCGCATCTCGACCTGCGCAAGGCCGACCGGGCGACGTCCGGTACGCCGTTTCGTCAGCTGGCTCAATACTGCGATGAATGCGGGCGCGAGTTTCGCTACGCCTGCTTTGGCGTCAGCCGCGCGGCGAACACCCAGGCACTGTGGGATGAGGCCGAACGCCTGAACGTCACGCTGGTGGAGGATCTCCATTTCAGACGCGAGGCATTATCGGCGCTGGAAAAAGTGCTGGCGCAGGCCGATCGTATCTATCTGACGATCGATCTGGACGTCCTGCCCGCGGGCGAAATGCCTGCCGTTTCCGCCCCTGCGGCGTTAGGCGTCCCGGCAATGGATCTAATGCCGGTTATTGAACAAATCTGCCGCAGCGGTAAGCTGCAGGCCGCCGATCTGGTAGAGTTTAACCCGCAGTACGATCGGGACGGACAGGGCGCAAAGCTCGCTGCCCGTCTGGCCTGGCAAATTGCTCACTGGTGGGCATAACACTATTAAAGGAGTCACGATGTTTTCACGCTCGTCCCTGCCGCAACCGAGCCCGCCCGCGCCTTTCTATGAAAAGGTGAAGCAGGCGATCAGCGAAAAGATTGCTACCGGCGTCTGGCGCCCGCACGATCGCATTCCGTCGGAGGCCGAGCTGGTGGCGCAGTTCGGTTTTAGCCGGATGACCGTCAACCGGGCGCTGCGCGAGCTCACCGACGAAGGACTTCTGGTGCGCCTGCAGGGCGTGGGGACGTTTGTGGCGGAACCGAAAGGGCAATCTGCCCTGTTTGAAATCCGCAGCATTGCCGATGAGATAACCTCGCGTAATCATCAGCACCGCTGCGAAGTGTTGGTGCTGGAAGAGACCCAGGCCAGCGCCGAGCAGGCCGTTGAGCTAAATGTCAAAGAGGGTAGCCGCATCTTCCACTCTGTGATGGTGCATTTTGAAAACGACATTCCGGTGCAGATTGAAGATCGCTGCGTCAACGCAGAGCGGATACCGGAATACCTGAACCAGGATTACACCCACACCACGCCGCACGCGTATCTCTCGCTCGTCGCACCGCTCACGGAAGGGGAGCACATTGTGGAGGCCGTACGCGCGACGCCGCAGGAGTGCGAGCTGTTGCGCATTAAAGAACACGATCCGTGCCTGCTGATCCGCCGTCGTACCTGGTCATCATCGCATATCGTGTCGCATGCCCGACTGCTTTTCCCGGGGAACCGTTACCGGCTGCAGGGCCACTTTATGTCATAAGTTTTATAAGCGTGATCGCTAACGCAATATAACAAAATTGTATCTTTTTTGTTAAATCCGACCTTGTGTGTGCTTGTCTATACAAGTATATCTAAATGCATCATCTGTCCCTTATGAGGAGCACACAATGTCGTCAGGTAAATACCGCCAGCAGGACGTCCGCGCCGCGCGCGGCACCACGCTTACTGCCAAAAGCTGGCTCACCGAAGCCCCGCTGCGCATGTTGATGAACAACCTTGATCCTGAGGTGGCGGAAAACCCCCACGAACTGGTGGTCTACGGCGGCATAGGCCGCGCCGCACGCAACTGGGAATGCTATGACGCAATTGTAAAATCCCTGACCGAACTCGAACACGACGAAACCCTGCTGGTGCAGTCCGGCAAGCCGGTTGGCGTATTTAAAACCCATAAGAACGCGCCGCGCGTGCTGATCGCCAACTCTAACCTCGTGCCGCACTGGGCCACCTGGGAACACTTCAACGAACTGGACGCGAAAGGGCTGGCGATGTATGGCCAGATGACCGCCGGGAGCTGGATCTACATCGGCAGCCAGGGGATTGTGCAGGGCACCTACGAAACCTTCGTGGAAGCGGGGCGTCAGCACTATAACGGATCGCTGAAAGGCCGCTGGGTGCTTACCGCCGGTCTGGGCGGGATGGGCGGCGCGCAGCCGCTGGCCGCCACGCTGGCCGGCGCGTGCTCGCTGAACATTGAGTGCCAGCAGAGCCGCATTGATTTCCGTTTGCGTACCCGTTACGTCGACGAACAGGCCGAGAATCTTGATGACGCGCTGGCGCGCATTAAAAAATACACATCCGAAGGCAAAGCGGTGTCGATTGCCCTGTGCGGTAACGCGGCGGATATTCTGCCGGAGCTGGTTGCCCGCGGCGTGCGTCCGGATCTCGTCACCGACCAGACCAGCGCCCATGACCCGCTGCACGGTTACCTGCCAAAAGGCTGGACGTGGGAAGACTACCAGCAAAAAGCGGAAACCGACCCTGAAGGCACGGTACTGGCGGCTAAGCGTTCGATGGCGGAACACGTCTCCGCGATGCTGGCCTTCAGCCAGTTGGGTATTCCAACCTTTGACTACGGCAACAACATCCGCCAGATGGCGAAAGAGATGGGCGTGAATAACGCCTTCGATTTCCCCGGCTTCGTGCCTGCCTATATCCGTCCGCTGTTCTGCCGCGGCATCGGCCCGTTCCGCTGGGTGGCCTTGTCCGGCGATCCGCAGGATATCTACAAAACCGACGCCAAAGTGAAGGAGATCGTCGCAGACGACGAACACCTGCACCACTGGCTGGATATGGCTCGCGAACGCATCAGCTTCCAGGGCTTGCCGGCGCGCATCTGCTGGGTAGGGCTGGAGTGGCGGCAAAAGCTGGGTCTGGCCTTCAACGAAATGGTGCGCAGCGGTGAAGTCTCCGCGCCTATCGTCATTGGCCGCGACCATCTGGACTCCGGCTCCGTCGCCAGCCCAAACCGTGAAACCGAAGCCATGCGCGACGGATCTGACGCGGTCTCCGACTGGCCATTGCTTAATGCCCTGCTGAATACCGCCAGCGGCGCCACCTGGGTCTCGCTGCACCACGGCGGCGGCGTCGGGATGGGCTTCTCCCAGCACTCAGGGATGGTCATCGTCTGTGATGGAACCGATGAAGCGGCCGCGCGCATCGCCCGTGTGCTGCACAACGACCCGGCAACCGGCGTGATGCGTCACGCGGATGCGGGTTACGAGATTGCCATTGACTGTGCCAAAGAGCAGGGACTGAACCTGCCGATGATCCCTGCCACACAAGGAAAGCATGTATGAACGCGTTAACACTCACTCCCGGCTCGCTGACGCTCAAACAGCTGCGTAACGTCTGGCGCCAGCCGGTCACCCTTTCACTTGATGAAAGCGCCCACGCCGCGATAAACGACAGCGTCGCCTGCGTAGAAGCGATTGTTGCCGAAGGGCGCACTGCCTACGGGATTAACACCGGCTTTGGCCTGCTGGCGCAGACCCGCATCGCCACGCACGATCTGGAAAACTTACAGCGTTCGCTGGTGCTGTCGCACGCGGCGGGCGTCGGCCAGCCGCTGGATGATGAGATTGTCCGTCTGATGATGGTGCTCAAAATCAACAGCCTGGCGCGCGGTTTCTCGGGCATTCGCCTGAGCGTGATCCAGGCGCTGATGGCCCTGGTGAATGCAGAAGTCTATCCGTGGATCCCGGCAAAAGGTTCCGTCGGTGCCTCCGGCGATCTCGCCCCGCTGGCGCACATGTCGCTGCTGCTGCTGGGTGAGGGCAAAGCGCGCTGGCAGGGCGAGTGGCTCCCTGCGAAAGAAGCGCTGGCAAAAGCCGGCTTAACGCCAGTCACCCTCGCGGCAAAAGAGGGGCTGGCGCTGCTCAACGGCACGCAGGCGTCGACGGCCTTTGCGCTGCGCGGCCTGTTTGAAGCGGAAGATCTCTTTGCCTCGGCGGTGGTGTGCGGTGCGCTGACCACCGAGGCTGTGCTCGGCTCGCGTCGTCCGTTTGACGCGCGTATTCACGCGGTGCGCGGCCAGCGCGGGCAGATTGATGCCGCCGCCATGTACCGCCACGTGCTTACCGACACGAGTGAGATTGCGGATTCACACCATAACTGCGAGAAGGTGCAGGATCCGTATTCTCTGCGCTGTCAGCCGCAGGTGATGGGCGCGTGCCTGACGCAGCTGCGCCAGGCGGCAGAGGTGCTGCTGGTGGAGGCCAATGCGGTCTCCGACAACCCGCTGGTATTCGCCGAGGAAAACGAGGTGGTCTCCGGGGGCAACTTCCACGCCGAGCCGGTGGCGATGGCGGCGGATAATATCGCGCTGGCGATTGCCGAAGTCGGCGCGTTGTCCGAGCGCCGTATCGCGCTGATGATGGATAAACACATGTCCCAACTGCCACCGTTCCTGGTGCGTAACGGCGGGGTTAACTCAGGCTTTATGATCGCTCAGGTGACGGCCGCAGCGCTGGCAAGCGAGAACAAAGCGCTGTCGCACCCGCACAGCGTGGACAGCCTGCCAACCTCGGCGAACCAGGAAGATCACGTGTCGATGGCCCCGGCGGCCGGGCGTCGTCTGTGGGAGATGGCCTCCAACACCCGCGGCGTGCTGGCGGTGGAGTGGCTGGCGGCGTGTCAGGGTATCGATCTGCGCGAAGGGCTTAAATCCAGCCCGCTGCTGGAGCAGGCGCGCCATGTGCTGCGCGAGCACGTCACGCATTACGATGACGACCGCTTCTTTGCGCCGGACATTGATAAGGCGATGCAGCTTCTGGAGGAGGGACGCCTTGTAGGACTGCTACCTTCGGTGCTGTGATGTTTTGCCCGGTAGCGCTGCGCTTACCGGGCCTACGCCTACGAATGCGAAATCCAGGCCGGGTAAGGCGTAGCCGCCACCCGGCTTTTTTCAGGAATACATCGCCGTAATCGACGCGCTCCCCAGGGAATGGAAATGCACGTTAAACCCGACCATCGCGCCGCTCGCGCCTTCATCGACCTCAATCTTCTCCACATCCAGCGCGTGCACCGTGAAGATATAGCGGTGGGTTTCCCCTTTTGGCGGCGCCGCGCCGCCGTAGCCCGCTTTACCAAAGTCAGTGCGCGTCTGAATGGCACCTTCAGGCAGGGCAACCAGGTCTGAACCGGAACCCTGCGGCAGCACGCGCGTGTCGGCGGGCAGGTTCGCCACAACCCAGTGCCACCAGCCCGAGCCGGTCGGCGCGTCCGGGTCGTAGCAGGTCACGACAAAGCTTTTGGTTCCTGCAGGAACGTCGTCCCACGCCAGGTGCGGGGAGATATTATCCCCCTGATAGCCCATGCCGTTGAAAACGTGGCGTTCCGGGAGTTTTTCACCGTCGCGCAGATCTTTACTGATGATTTTCATACGGTTTATCCTCGTTATTCACTCGTTCAGGAAGTGTAACGCATGGAATTAAATCGCGAAATGCGCGGGAATGTTAACGGCTGTTACGACCGCGTCGGTTAATTTACGCAGCTGCTCCGGCGTGATGCTGTACGGCGGCATCAGGTAGATAAGCTTGCCGAAAGGCCGCACCCAGACGCCCTGCTCAACGAAAAAGCGCTGCAGCGCCGCCATGTTCACCGGGCGGGTGGTCTCAATCACCCCGATGGCACCCAGCACGCGCACGTCCGCCACAAAATTCGCCCCCGAGGCGGCGCTCAGCTCTCCTTTCAGCTGTGCCTCAATCGCCGCGACCTGCGTCTGCCACTCGCCGCTCTCCAGAATGGCGAGGCTTTCGCTTGCCACGGCGCAGGCCAGCGGGTTGCCCATAAACGTCGGGCCGTGCATAAAGCAGCCCGCCTCGCCGTCGCTGATAGTGTCGGCAACCTGACGAGTGGTGAGGGTGGCGGAGAGCGTCATGGTGCCGCCAGTCAGCGCTTTACCCAGACACAGAATATCCGGGGCGATACCCGCATGTTCGCAGGCAAACAGCTTGCCGGTGCGGCCAAAGCCGGTGGCAATTTCATCGGCAATCAGCAGAATGCCCTCGCGGTCGCACATCTTGCGAATGCGCCTCAGCCATTCCGGATGGTACATCCGCATTCCGCCCGCGCCCTGCACGATCGGTTCGAGAATAACGGCGGCGATTTCATGGCGATGGGCCGCCATCAGCCGCGCGAAGCCCACCATGTCCGTCTCGTTCCACTCGCCGTCGAATCGGCTTTGCGGCGCAGGGGCAAACAGGTTTTCTGGCAGATACCCCTTCCACAGGCTGTGCATGGAGTTGTCCGGATCGCAGACCGACATCGCCCCGAAGGTATCCCCGTGATAGCCGTTGCGGAAGGTGAGGAACCGCTGGCGCGTTTCGCCCTTCGCATGCCAGTACTGCAGCGCCATCTTCATCGCCACTTCCACCGCCACCGAGCCGGAATCGGCCAGGAAAACGCACTCCAGCGAGTCAGGCGTCATCGCCACCAGGCGACGGCATAAATCCACCGCGGGCTGATGGGTGATTCCGCCAAACATCACGTGCGACATCTGGTCAATCTGAGCCTTCATCGCCGCGTTCAGGCGCGGGTGGTTATACCCGTGAATCGCCGCCCACCAGGAGGACATTCCGTCAACCAGCCGCTCGCCGCTGGCGAGATGCAGCTCGCAGCCGTGGGCAGAGGCCACCGGATAGACGGGAAGGGGGCGGGTAGTAGAGGTGTAAGGGTGCCAGATATGCTGCTTGTCGAAGGCGAGATCGTCCTGGGTCATAATCGACTTGTAAACCATTTTGAAAAGTTTTAGGTTTACGAGTATAAACCGAACCGAAAATTAACAAAACCCTTTGGAGAAGCCCAATGGCTCACCACGCACGCTGGACGATGTCGCAAGTTACTGAATTATTCAACAAACCTTTCCTTGAGCTGATGTTTGAAGCGCAACAGGTGCATCGTCAGCACTTCGATCCTCGCCATGTTCAGGTCAGCACGCTGCTGTCGATCAAGACCGGCGCCTGTCCTGAAGACTGCAAATATTGCCCGCAGAGCGCGCGCTACAAAACCGGTCTCGAATCCGAGCGTCTGATGGAAGTGGAGCAGGTGCTCGACTCCGCGCGCAAGGCGAAAAACGCCGGCTCAACCCGCTTCTGCATGGGCGCGGCGTGGAAGAACCCGCACGATCGCGATATGCCGTATCTGGAGCAGATGGTGAAAGGCGTGAAGGAGATGGGGCTTGAGGCCTGCATGACCCTCGGAACGCTGAACGAGGAGCAGGCGCAGCGTCTCTCTGCCGCGGGGCTGGACTACTACAACCACAACCTCGACACCTCGCCGGAATTTTACGGCAACATCATCACCACGCGCACCTACCAGGAGCGTCTGGATACGCTGGATAAAGTGCGTGACGCGGGGATCAGGGTCTGCTCCGGCGGCATCGTGGGCTTAGGTGAAACGGTGAAAGACCGTGCGGGCCTGCTGCTGCAGCTGGCGAACCTGCCGACCCCGCCGGAAAGCGTGCCGATCAACATGCTGGTGAAGGTCAAGGGCACGCCGCTGGCGGATAACGAGGACGTGGATGCGTTTGATTTTATTCGCACCATCGCGGTGGCGCGCATCATGATGCCAACGTCTTACGTTCGCCTCTCTGCGGGCCGCGAGCAGATGAACGAGCAGACTCAGGCAATGTGCTTTATGGCCGGCGCCAACTCCATCTTCTACGGCTGCAAGCTGCTGACCACGCCGAACCCGGAAGAGGACAAAGACGTTCAGCTGTTCCGCAAGCTGGGGTTGAACCCGCATCAGACCGGGGTGCTGACGGGCGATAACGAGCAACAGCAGCAGCTGGAGCAGCAGATTCTCAACGCCGACACCGACCAGTTCTACAACGCGGCAGCCGTATGACCTGGCAGGCACGGATTAATGCCGCGCTGGAAGAACGCCGGGCGGCAGAGGCGTTTCGCGCTCGAAGAGTGGTGGAAAACGGCGCGGGCCGTTTTCTGACCCGCGAGGGACGGCAGTTTTGTAATTTCTCCAGCAACGACTATCTCGGGCTGAGCCAGCATCGGGCCATTATCCGCGCCTGGCAGCAGGGCGCGGAGCGGTTTGGCGTGGGCAGCGGTGGCTCGGGGCACGTCAGCGGATACACCACGGCGCATCAGGCACTGGAAGAGGCGCTTGCCGACTGGCTGGGCTACCCGCGTGCGCTGCTGTTTATCTCCGGCTTTGCCGCCAATCAGGCGGTCATCACGGCCATGATGGGGAAAGAGGACCGCATTGTCGCCGACCGCTTAAGCCACGCCTCGCTGCTGGAAGCGGCAAACTTAAGTCCCGCCCAGCTGCGGCGTTTTGCCCATAACGATGCGTCACAGCTCGCCTCGCTGCTGGACAAACCCTGCGACGGGCAACAGCTGGCAGTCACGGAAGGGGTGTTCAGCATGGACGGCGACAGTGCGCCGCTTGCCGCGCTTCACGAGGCCGCAAAGCGGCAAAACGCCTGGCTGCTGGTCGATGATGCTCACGGTACTGGGGTGATGGGAGATGAAGGACGCGGCAGCGCCCATCAACAAAACGTGAAGCCGGAACTGCTGGTGGTTACCTTCGGCAAAGGCTTTGGCGTCAGCGGCGCCGCCGTGCTGTGCAGCGAATCTGTCGCCAACTATCTGCTGCAGTTTGCCCGTCACCTCATCTACAGCACCAGCATGCCCCCGGCGCAGGCCGTGGCGCTGTCGGCGTCGCTGGCGGTGATCCGCAGCGCAGAAGGGGATGAACGCCGTCAGCAGCTGGCAGAGCACATCTCCTGCTTCCGTCAGGGACTGGCGGCGCTTCCCTTCCAGAGTCCCGATTCGCAGAGCGCTATTCAGCCGGTGATTGTCGGCGAAAACGGCCGCGCGCTGGCGCTGGCCCAGGCGCTGCGCGAGCGGGGGATGTGGGTTACGGCCATTCGTCCGCCAACCGTTCCGCCGGGCACCGCGCGTCTGCGCTTAACCCTGACGGCGGCGCATGAGGCGCAGGATATCCAGACGCTGCTGGAGGCGCTTCATGATGCCGGTGAATAAACAGGCCGTTGCGGCGGCGTTTGGCCGGGCCGCACGGAGCTATTCGCAGCACGATGAACTCCAGCGCCAGAGCGCGCTGGGGCTTCTGGCCGCGCTTGGCGAGAACCGCTTCCCGCAGGTGCTGGACGCCGGCTGTGGTCCCGGCAGCAACAGCCGCTACTGGCGCGAGGCGGGGAGCGAGGTGACGGCCATCGACCTGTCGCCCGCCATGCTGGACGAGGCGCGCCAGCAGCAGGCGGCGCATCAGTATGTAGTGGCCGATATCGAGGCTATCCCGCTGGCGGACGCGCAGTTCGAGCTGGTCTGGAGCCATCTGGCGGTGCAGTGGTGCAGCAGCCTGCCGCAGGCGTTACGCGAGCTTTATCGCGTCGCACGACCGGGAGGAAAGGTGGCCTTTACAACCTTGCTGGAAAGTTCGCTGCCGGAGCTGAATCAGGCGTGGAAAGCGGTGGATGAACAGCCGCACGCGAACCGCTTTTTATCGTATGAGCAGGTGACGCAGGCGCTGGCTGGCTGGCGCTGTCGCAGCACGGTGCAAACCATCACGCTTAATTTTAGCGACGCGTTCAGCGCCATGCGCTCTCTGAAGGGCATCGGCGCCACGCACCTGCACGCCGGGCGGGAGAAAAAACCGCTGACCCGGGGGCAGCTGCAACGCCTGGAGCTGGCCTGGCCGCAGCAGCGGGGCCTTTTCCCGCTCTCTTATCAACTTTTTCATGGGATTATCGAACGTGACTGAACGTTATTTTGTTACCGGCACGGATACGGAAGTGGGCAAAACGGTTGCCAGCGCTGCGCTGCTGCAGGCGGCACGACTGCTCGGAAAAAACACCGCCGGATATAAGCCCGTAGCTTCCGGCAGCGAGATGACGGCGGAAGGGTTACGCAACACCGACGCGCTGGCGCTCCAGCGTAACAGCACGCGTGAACTCGCCTACTCCGCGGTGAATCCGTACACCTTTGCCGAGCCGACCTCGCCGCACATTATCAGCGCTGACGAAGGCCGTCCGATTGATTTCGCCGTGCTGTCTGCCGGGTTACGGACGCTGGAAAGCCAGGCCGACTGGGTGCTGGTGGAAGGCGCGGGAGGCTGGTTTACGCCACTTTCGGACACGCAGACCTTTGCTGACTGGGTGCAGGCCGAGCGGCTTCCGGTCATTCTGGTCGTCGGCGTGAAGCTGGGCTGCATCAATCACGCCATGCTGACGGCGCAGGCCGTTCAGCAGGCAGGGCTGACGCTGGCAGGCTGGATAGCCAACGACGTGGTTGCGCCGGGCAGGCGGCATGAGGAGTATCTGGCGACCCTCAAGCGCGTGCTCCCGGCACCGTTCCTCGGGGAAATCCCCTGGATTGCTGGCGATGCTGAGCAGGCCGAAACCGGGCGTTATCTCGACCTCAGCGTCTTGCTTCCCGCGACATCCAGTGGGCGATAAGCTCATCGTTCAGCTCGCTAACGTGGCCCTGAGCCACGTTACGCCCGCGATAAAGCATGCAAAACCGATCCGCCACCCGGCGGATAAACGACAGCTGCTGCTCCGCCAGCAGCACCGTCATGCCTAACTCCCGGTTTAAGCGCACCAGCAGATGCGCCAGCTTCTGGGCAAATCCGTGTCCTGCCCCATGCGTAGGCTCATCCAGAATCAGCATCCGCGGGCGGTTGACCAGTGCATTCGCCAGGGCAAGCTGATACTGATCCTCTGGCGAAAGGGCATTGCCCCGCGTCTGACGACGCGCGTAGAGTTCCGGGAACAGATCGTATACGTCGCTTTTCGCCGCCGGGTCGGGTTTCCCCATCGCCCGCATGGCAATATGCAGATTCTCCTCAATCGTCAGTTGAGAGAAAATACGCCTGTCCTGCGGCACATAGCCTATTCCCGGCTCTGAACGTTGTTCCGGTGCCGGGCTGAGCAAATCACGCGGCGGTGCGCCCGCTTCATGCCAGATAATCGTGCCGCTTTCGACGGGGATGTTTCCGGTAATGCAGTTCATCAGGGTGGTTTTGCCCATCCCCGGCAGGCCTATGACGCCTGTACACATCCCTTGCGGAAAATCCAAATTCACGTTCCATAGCGTATGTTGGCTTCCGTAAAACTGATTCACTGCACGCAGACTCAACATCTTTCTCTCCTTAAAAATGCGTAGGGATAGGCCTGACGTGAAGCTGCAAAACGCTTGCCAGAAACCTGAAATCGATTAAAAAAACGACTTTTTTAGGAATAAGCCACAGGAGAGCAGGGTAAAAACGCGTGGCTTGCACATCGACGGTGCCGGGAATGGTGAGTTGTGGTGCAGGACGAAAAATGGCTGAAATGTGAGCAGGATCGCATCTGTTGGTTATGAATGACTCAACTGTTTATCGTCAAAAAAGAGCTATAAAAATTTTTTGTTGCCGCCTCGTGGGAAAATCCGGGAATTTGCTGAGCGGCGGTCTACACGGGCTGGAAGCAGTTATCCACTATTCCTGTGGATAACCATGTGCATTAGAGTTAGAAAACACGCGATAAGCGAGAGAAGACGCGGCTTTCGCCCAAATTGACGCGAAACGCGGCTTTAGAAAATATCGTTTAAAATTTAATTGCTTAGATAAAAGCAATTACCGTAATGAAAGTGTCACTCGTTGCCATAAAACTATCATTACCTGGCTTGACAAATGTTAAAAAAGAAAAAGTTCTGGGGATAACCCAACCTGGCTGGTTTTTTATCTCGTCAGAGCCTAAATTTTGTCCGCTAACGCGCTAATGACTCCGCCGCTACGCTAAATATCCTGACACGCTACTGGTTTTTCATCCAGTGTTTTTTACTGGCATTCCTGGCAACAACGAGTAAAATTACTCACCTGCCGCTTATAACGTCATCAGGTCGTCGCCCATGAGTAAACCGTTCAAACTGAATTCTGCTTTCCGCCCCTCTGGCGATCAGCCTGAGGCGATCCGTCGTCTTAAAGAGGGGCTGGAAGACGGGCTGGCGCACCAGACGCTGCTGGGGGTAACCGGCTCGGGCAAAACGTTTACTGTCGCCAACGTGATCGCTGACCTGCAGCGCCCCACGATGGTGCTTGCACCCAATAAAACCCTCGCGGCACAGCTTTATGGCGAGATGAAAGAGTTCTTCCCAGAAAACGCGGTGGAGTATTTTGTCTCCTACTACGATTACTACCAGCCGGAAGCCTATGTGCCGAGCTCTGATACCTTCATCGAGAAAGATGCTTCGGTGAACGAACACATCGAACAGATGCGACTGTCGGCGACCAAGGCGCTGCTTGAGCGTCGCGATGTGGTTGTGGTCGCGTCTGTTTCGGCGATTTACGGCCTGGGCGATCCGGATCTCTATCTGAAGATGATGCTGCACCTGACGCAGGGGATGATCATCGATCAGCGCGCAATTTTGCGCCGTCTGGCCGAGCTGCAGTACACCCGTAATGACCAGGCCTTCCAGCGCGGGACGTTCCGCGTGCGCGGTGAGGTGATCGACATCTTCCCGGCGGAATCGGACGATATGGCGCTGCGCGTCGAGCTGTTTGACGAAGAGGTTGAGCGTTTGTCACTGTTCGACCCGCTGACCGGCCACGTTGAGTCGGTGATACAGCGTTTTACCATCTACCCTAAAACGCACTACGTGACGCCACGAGAGCGTATCGTGCAGGCGATGGAAGAGATCAAAGAGGAGCTTGCAGAGCGCCGTAAGGTGCTTCTGGCTAACAATAAGCTGCTGGAAGAGCAGCGCCTGAGCCAGCGCACCCAGTTCGATCTGGAGATGATGAACGAGCTGGGCTACTGCTCGGGTATCGAAAACTACTCGCGCTTCCTCTCCGGGCGCGGGCCGGGCGAGCCACCGCCGACGCTGTTTGACTACCTTCCGGCCGACGGTCTGCTGGTGATCGACGAATCCCACGTCACGATCCCGCAGATCGGCGGGATGTACCGCGGTGACCGCGCGCGTAAAGAGACGCTGGTGGAGTACGGCTTCCGCCTGCCGTCAGCGCTGGATAACCGTCCGATGAAGTTTGAAGAGTTTGAGGCGCTGGCGCCGCAGACCATCTACGTGTCGGCCACGCCGGGCAACTACGAGCTGGAAAAATCGGGCGATGAGGTGATCGACCAGGTGGTTCGTCCGACAGGGCTGCTGGACCCGATTATCGAAGTGCGCCCGGTGGCGACCCAGGTGGACGATCTGCTCTCTGAGATCCGCGCCCGTTCCGCCATCAACGAGCGCGTGCTGGTGACGACGCTCACCAAGCGCATGGCGGAAGACCTGACCGAGTATCTTGAAGAACACGGTGAGAAGGTGCGCTATCTGCACTCGGATATCGACACCGTGGAGCGCATGGAGATTATCCGCGATCTGCGTCTGGGCGAGTTTGACGTGCTGGTGGGGATCAACCTGTTGCGAGAAGGTCTGGATATGCCGGAAGTTTCGCTGGTGGCGATTCTGGACGCCGATAAAGAGGGCTTCCTGCGCTCTGAACGCTCCCTGATCCAGACCATTGGCCGCGCCGCGCGTAACGTCAACGGGAAAGCGATTCTGTACGGCGACAAAATCACCCCGTCGATGGCGAAAGCGATTGGCGAAACGGAACGCCGACGCGAGAAGCAGCAGCGCTACAACGAAGAGCACGGCATTACGCCGCAGGGGCTGAACAAGAAGGTGGTGGATATTCTGGCGCTGGGTCAGAACATTGCTAAGACCAAAGCGAAAGGCCGCGGCAAGGCGCGTTCAGTGGTGGAAGAAGATACCGTCGTACTGACGCCGAAGGCGCTGCAGCAGAAAATCCACGAGCTGGAAGGGCAGATGATGCAGCACGCCCAGAACCTGGAGTTCGAAGAGGCGGCGCAGATCCGCGACCAGCTGCATCAGCTGCGGGATCTGTTTATCGCGGCATCATAGATAAAGCGGCGTGTATTCCCCCTCTCCCCGTGGGAGAGGGCTGGGGTGAGGGCATCAGGCCGCACAAAGCGAACCTAACCCAACGCCTGAATCGCTTTCTCCAGCGCCTCGCGCAGCAGGTGGCGGTCGTGACGATATTTAATATCGCTGGCTTCCAGCGGCTCCTGCACCACCACGCGATCGCCAATCCCTGTCACATCCACTTTTGGCCCAACCACGACGCCGTCGATAATTTTCTTACCGACGTACTGCTCCATCAGGTCCAGCTTGTCCGCCAGCGACAGGCTCGCCGCTGCCGGGCTCAGCTCACGGCCCAGGTTACCGATATAGACCATCGGGGCAGGGGTGCGACGCAGCGCCTGCGCCAGCTCTTTTACCAGCAGAATGGGCATCAGGCTGGTATAAAAACTGCCTGGACCGATCAGGATAAGATCCGCTTCACCAATGGCCTCTACTGCTTCCCGCGTGGCGGGTACGCTCGGATAGGTCATCAACTCCGTTGGCGGCAGGAGGAGCTGGTCAATATTCACCTCGCCGTAAACTTCATGCCCTTCGGCATCGATTGCCATCAAGTCAACCGGTTGTTCAGACATGGGGATCAGGAATGCATCCACCTTGAGCAGATTACGGATTAAGTTAATGGCTTCCAGTGGCCGTACGCTCAGGTGATCCAGCGCCTTTAACATCAGATTTCCGAGGTTATGCCCGGAAAGTTCGCCATTGCCGCCAAAACGGTACTCAAACATCGCCGACGCGACGCTCGGTTCGGTAATTAACTGGTTCAGGCAGTTGCGCATATCTCCCCAGGCAATGCCGCCTTCAGCCCGCCTGATCCGCCCGGTTGAGCCGCCGTTGTCGGTGGTTGTCACTATCCCTGTCAGCCGTGAGCCCAGTGACGACAAAGAGGACATGACGCGGCCCAGGCCGTGGCCTCCGCCAAGAGCGACCACTCGGTCAAGATCCGCAAAAGTGCGATTGCGCATACGTATTCCTTATCACGTTCGATCGCGTAACAGTAACCTAACTACCCCCAAAAGACGATGCCTCACCCAATGCAAAATGACGTATATCAATGCGAAAATGCGGTTTTTAGGTATTCTGTAGCGAAAATGCAGGACTGAATCGCTATATACATAATTATATAGCGAAAAGCGACAATGGCGGAGTGTCGATTTCCACGCTACTATCGCCATAACCACGTTTTCAAAACTGAAAACATACACTCTAGCCCTGGCGCCTGTGTCGAATGATATGGCGCCCTGGCCGTGGCGGATTTGCCACCAGGGTACAGAAAGAAATGACTGTGCCTCCCGATCTGGAAAGGTGTACATGGCTTCACAACTTACTGATGCTTTCGCGCGTAAGTTTTACTACTTGCGTCTGTCGATTACCGATGTGTGCAACTTCCGTTGCACCTACTGCCTGCCCGATGGCTACAAGCCGGGCAGCGTCACCAATAATAGCTTTCTCTCCGTGGATGAAGTGCGCCGCGTCACGCGTGCGTTCTCGGAGCTCGGTACCGAAAAAGTCCGTCTGACCGGTGGCGAACCCTCCCTGCGCCGCGATTTCCCCGACATCATTGCCGCCGTACGCGAAAACGAACGCATCCGCCAGATCGCGGTGACCACCAACGGTTACCGCATGGCGCGTGACGTGGCCAACTGGCGCGACGCTGGCCTAACCGCGATCAACGTCAGCGTGGACAGCCTTGATGCCCGGCAGTTTCACGCCATTACCGGTCAGGACAAGTTCCGCCAGGTGATGGACGGCATCGATGCGGCGTTTACCGCCGGGTTCGAAAAGGTCAAAGTCAACACGGTGCTGATGCGCGACGTAAACCACCATCAGCTCGACACCTTCCTGGCGTGGATTAAGTCCCGTCCCATTCAACTGCGTTTTATCGAGCTGATGGAAACGGGCGAGGGCAGCGAACTGTTCCGCCGCCACCATATTTCCGGCATGGTGTTGCGCGACGAGCTGCTGAAACGCGGCTGGATCCACCAGATCCGCCAGCGCAGCGACGGCCCGGCACAGGTCTTTTGTCACCCGGATTACGAAGGCGAAATTGGGCTTATCATGCCCTATGAAAAAGACTTCTGCGCCAGCTGTAACCGCCTGCGCGTATCGTCGGTGGGCAAGCTTCATCTCTGCCTGTTTGGCGACGGCGGCGTGGATCTTCGCGATCTGCTGGAAGACGATGCCCAACAGGGTGCACTTCAAGCACGCATTTCCGAGGCGCTGACGCACAAAAAGCAGACCCATTTCCTGCATCAGGGCAATACCGGCATTACTCAGAACCTGTCCTACATCGGCGGGTAATCAGTCTTTAGAAGGAACCAGAAGATGAGTCAGGTCAGCGCAGAATTTATCCCGACACGCATTGCTATTCTTACCGTTTCCGACCGCCGTGGAGAAGAAGATGATACCTCCGGCCACTGGCTGCGTGAGGCGGCCCATGACGCGGGGCATACCATCGTCGATAAAGCGATTGTGAAAGAGAACCGCTACGCCATTCGCGCGCAGGTCTCTCAGTGGATCGCCAGTGCTGAGGTGCAGGTGGTGCTGATCACCGGCGGCACCGGCTTTACCGCGGGCGATCAGGCCCCCGAGGCGCTAATCCCGCTGTTTGACCGCGAGGTGGAAGGCTTCGGCGAAGTGTTCCGCATGCTCTCCTTTGAAGAGATTGGCACCTCCACGCTGCAGTCGCGCGCGGTGGCCGGCGTGGCAAACAACACGCTGATTTTCGCCATGCCGGGCTCGACCAAAGCCTGCCGCACCGCATGGGAAAATATTATTGCCCCGCAGCTGGATGCCCGTACCCGTCCGTGTAATTTTCATCCCCATTTGAAGAAGTAAACTATGTCACAACTGACCCACATTAACGCCGCTGGCGAAGCGCATATGGTGGATGTCTCCGCCAAGGCCGAAACGGTGCGCGAGGCGCGTGCTGAGGCATTCGTCACCATGCTGCCTGAGACGCTGGCGATGATTATCGACGGCAGCCACCATAAGGGCGACGTCTTTGCCACCGCCCGCATCGCCGGTATTCAGGCTGCAAAACGGACCTGGGACCTCATCCCGCTCTGCCATCCGCTGATGCTGAGCAAGGTGGAAGTGAACCTGCAGGCGCAGCCGGAGCACAACCGCGTGCGTATTGAGTCCCTCTGCCGCTTAACCGGCAAAACCGGCGTGGAGATGGAAGCCCTGACGGCAGCCTCCGTCGCCGCGCTGACCATCTACGACATGTGCAAAGCGGTGCAGAAAGATATGGTGATTGGCCCGGTTCGTCTGCTGGCAAAAAGCGGCGGCAAATCCGGCGATTTTAAGGTGGACAGCCATGATTAAGGTGCTCTTTTTCGCCCAGGTGCGTGAGCTGGTTAATACCGACAGCCTGACGCTGGACGCCTCTTTTGAAAACGTCGCCGCCCTGCGCGCGCATCTGGCGGCACAAAGCGACCGCTGGGCGCTGGCGCTCGACGAAGGCAAGCTGCTGGCGGCCGTTAACCAGACGCTGGTGGAGTTCACCCACCCGCTGACTGAAGGGGATGAAGTGGCCTTCTTCCCGCCGGTCACAGGGGGCTAAGATGGCTGAAACCCGAATTCTGGTCGGTCCCGAGCGCTTTAACGTCGGTACAGAATATGACTGGCTGGCGGAGCGCGATGAAGACGGCGCGGTCGTTACTTTCACCGGTAAAGTGCGTAACCACAATCTCGGCGACAGCGTAAAAGCGCTGACGCTGGAGCACTATCCGGGCATGACGGAAAAATCGCTGGCGGCAATTGTGGATGAAGCGCGAGGCCGCTGGCCGCTCGGGCGGGTCACGGTGATCCACCGCATCGGCGAGATGTGGCCCGGCGAAGAGATTGTCTTTGTCGGCGTGACCAGCGCGCACCGCGGTAGCGCCTTTGCGGCAGGGGAGTTCATTATGGATTACCTCAAAACCAAAGCGCCGTTCTGGAAGCGCGAAGCCACGCCGGAAGGCGAGCGCTGGGTGGAATCTCGCGACAGCGATAAACAGGCCGCCAGCCGTTGGTAGTCGGTTTACGTGGATGTGTTACTCTTAACGTGTGTGTCTTCTTAACCTTAATCAGGAGTGAATCATGGACCGATTTCCGCGTTCCGATTCAATAGTACAGCAGACCCGTAGCGGCCTGCAGACGTATATGGCGCAGGTGTACGGCTGGATGACGGTCGGCCTGCTGCTTACCGCGTTTATCGCGTGGTATGCGGCGAACACGCCTGAGCTGATGATGTTTATCTTCTCCAGCAAAATCACCTTCTTTGGGCTGATTATCGCACAGCTGGCGCTGGTGTTTGTGCTTTCCGGCCTGGTGCAGAAACTCAGTGCCGGAATGGCGACCACGCTGTTTATGCTCTATTCGGCGCTGACCGGTTTGACGCTCTCCAGCATTTTCATCGTCTACACCTACTCCTCCATCGCCAGTACCTTCGTGGTGACCGGCGGGATGTTTGGCGTGATGAGCCTGTACGGTTACACCACCAAACGTGACCTGAGCGGCTTAGGTAATATGCTGTTTATGGGGCTGATCGGGATTGTGCTGGCATCGCTGGTGAACCTGTGGCTCAAGAGCGACGCGCTGATGTGGGCCGTGACCTATATCGGGGTAGTAGTCTTTGTCGGGCTGACGGCCTATGACACTCAGAAGCTGAAAAACATCGGCGAGCAGATCGACGTGCGCGACAGTTCAAACCTGCGCAAATACTCGATTCTGGGTGCGCTGACGCTGTATCTGGACTTCATCAACCTGTTCCTGATGCTGCTGCGGATTTTCGGCAACCGTCGCTAGGGTTGTTTTGCCGGGTGGCGGTGCGGTCTGGTGCCCTCACCCTGACCCTCTCCCACGGGAGAGGGAACAAACGCTAAAAACGGCAACAAGGTTGCCGTTTTGCTTTTATTTCGCCATTGCCTTCTCATTTTTCGCCCGTAACTTTTTCGCCCGGCTCTCCAGCACCAGATAACAGACCGTTGCCAGCGCCAGCGGCAGGAAGTAATAGAGCATGCGGTAGGCGAGCAGGGCGGCAATAATCGTCCCCTGTGAAACATGTTCTCCGGCCAGCAGCGCGATAAACACCGCCTCCAGCACCCCAATTCCCGCCGGAATATGCACGATAACCCCGGCGATACTGCTCACCAGCAGCACGCCCAGCACGAAGAAGTAGTTCACGTCCTCGCCAATCAACAGCCAGATGATTGCCCCCATCGCCATCCAGTTAGCGCTGGATACCGCCATCTGCAGCACCGCGAACTTCCACGACGGCAGTACCAGTTTCTGCCCTTTAATGGTCATATGGCGACGTTTGGCAAAGGCGCAGGCCCACAGATACACGGCGATGATCAGCAGCAGCACGATGCCGAGAATGCGCAGCGTGGCCTCGTCGATATACCAGTGCGCGGGCAGCTGCACCACGCCGATGGTGAAAATCACCCCGCCCAGCAGAATGTACCCCAGCCAGTTGGTGGTGATACTCAGCGAGAAAATGCGGGTGATGGTTCCGCCCGGTAATCCGAGACGCGAGTACAGGCGATAGCGCATGCCGATGCCGCCCACCCAGGTGCTCAGCGTCAGGTTGAAGGCGTAGCAGATAAACGACACCAGCATCACCTGACGTTTAGCCAGCTTGTGGCCGCAGTAGGCGCGACCGAGCAGGTCGTAGCAGCCGTACATCAGGTAGCTGACGATAACCAGCCCTACGGCACCCAGCAGCACCAGCCGGTTATAGTTGCGGATGACCTTCCACACCTCTTCCCAGTCCACTTTCTGCGCGTAGACCACCAGCAGTACCGCGACCGCGATAAAGAATACCCAGGTGAGGATTTTTTTCGCCAGCCGCCAGCGAGGATGAGATTTTGACATCAGGGTTTGCCTCCATCTTCCGCTTCAACGCGGTCCTGGGTTTCCATTTCAGGTTGTACCGGCGGATCAACCTGCGCCAGCTTCGGCGTATGCGCTGGCAGCCAGCCGACCATCGCCGGGAAGTGGCGCAGGAAGTGGAACACCACCACGCCGATGCCAACGTTCCACCAGCTCCGTTTCGGCACCATGGACTCATCCACCCGTACGCAGTCCTTATGGATAAGTCCCTGAAGGTTATCCCGCAGGGTCTGGTTAAACTGACGGTCGTGGATGATCAGGTTCGCTTCCAGGTTAAGCGACAGGCTCAGCGGATCGAGGTTACTGGAGCCGACGGTTGCCCAGTGGTCATCCATGACGGCCACTTTGCCGTGCAGCGGGCGGCGGCGGTATTCATATATCTGCACGCCGCTTTTCACCAGGTAGCGGTAGAGCAGGCGCGCGCCCACCTTCACAATCGGCATATCCGGCTCGCCCTGCACAATCAGTTTAACGCTCACGCCGCGTCGGGCCGCGTTGCGCATGGCGTGCAGAATACGGTAGCCGGGGAAGAAATAGGCGTTGGCGATAATCACTTCGCGCTTCGCATTGGCCAGCATCTTCAGGTAATGACGTTCAATATCGTCCCGATGCTCCTCGTTGTCCCGCCAGACAAACAGCGCCTGCGCTTCGCCGGGCTTGCGGTTCTCTTCCGGGCGATGACGGCGTCGCCACCAGCGGCGAGCGGCCTCTTTACCGGGCAAGTTTTCCAGCACGAACAGCTGGATGTCCTGAACTACCGGTCCCTCAATGCGGATCGCGTAGTCCTGCTTGGCCTCCGGGCCGTAATCCGACATATGCTCGGCGGAGTAGTTAATGCCGCCCACGAACGCCACCGTTTCGTCCACTACGACTATTTTGCGGTGCATGCGCCGAAACAGGTTGGTGCGCATGCCGAACAGACGCGGACCGGGATCGTAATAGCGGAACACCACGCCGGCGGCGGTGAGCTCGTTAACAAATTCATCGCTAAGATCCGGCGAGCCATATCCATCGAGCAGCGCCTCGATTTTTATCCCGCGCCGGGCGGCATGCAGCAGTACGCTGTGCAGCTGCCTGCCAACGTCGTCTTCAAACCAGATAAACGTTTCAAGGTAGACTTTCTGCTGTGCGTGGCTAATCGCCTCAAAGACCGCCGGATAAAAGTTATCGCCGTTTTCCAGCAGCGTAATACGGTTACCTTCCTGCCAGGTGCATTTCATAAGTGGATCTCCGCGCTCAGCGGGGCATGGTCGGAAAGATGTCGCCAGTTCAGTAACGCCAGCGCCGTCGGGCTGCTGGCATGCGCATTTTTCACGTAGATGCGGTCCAGGCGCAGCAGGGGGAATCGCACCGGAAACGTCCGTGCGGGACGACCATGTGCCCGGGTGAAAATTTCCTCCAGTCCCGCTTTGACCTTCAGCGGATGGTTGGCGCGCTGCCGCCAGTCGTTAAAATCCCCGGCGACCACCACGGGTTCGCCTTCCGGCAGCGCATTGGTCCAGTCCGCCAGCATCTGCAGCTGCGCCTGGCGGTGGGCTTCACGCAGTCCGAGGTGAACGCAGCCCACGTGAACCGGAACGTCAAGTTCCGGCGGCGTGATGCGGCAGTATAGCAGCCCGCGTTTTTCGCTCTCCCCGACGGAAACGTCCCGGTTCTCATAATGTTCTATAGGAAAACGCGACAGCACCGCATTACCGTGATGGCCTTCCGGATAGACCGCGTTGCGGCCGTAGGCGTAATCGCTCCACATGGTGTCGGCCAGGAATTCATAGTGCGGCGTATCGGGCCAGTTTTCGAAATGCATGGGGTGTACCTCGTGCGCGCCCATCACCTCCTGCAGGCAGACAATGTCCGCGCTGACGGTGCGTACCGCGTCGCGCAGCTCCGGTAAAATGAAGCGGCGGTTAAATGCTGTGAAGCCCTTATGAATGTTTATCGTCAGCACCTTAAGCGAGAAATGCTGCGTTTTTTTGCTCATAAACACCTTCCTGGGTGACTATCCCGATGAAAATAAAGTGTAGTCGGCGTCACAAAAAGATGCGGCGTTACGGAATTTTCCGTAAAGTGCGGTAGTCTGATTAAGCAGAGAAAAATCCTTCAGGAGAGAAGCCATGAAGTGGCAACAACGTGTTCGTGTCGCAACGGGTTTGAGTTGCTGGCAGATAATGTTGCATTTACTGGTCGTGGCCGTACTGGTGATGGGCTTGATGAGCGGCACGCTGGTGCGTGTTGGCTTAGGGCTATGCGTCCTCTATGGCGTCACCGTGCTGTCGATGCTGTTCTTACAGCGCCACCATGACGCGCGCTGGCGCGAGGTGGGTGATGTGCTCGAAGAGCTCACCACCACCTGGTACTTTGGTGCCGCGATGATCGTGCTGTGGCTGCTGTCACGCGTGCTGCAAAACAACCTGCTGCTGGCCCTGGCGGGTCTGGCAATCCTTGCAGGGCCAGCGGTAGTGTCGCTGCTCACTAAAGAGAAAAAGCTACGCAATGTTGCGTCTAAACATCGCATAGGCCACTGATCCCGTCGTGGCCGCTATGACCAGTAGCGGCCACAAACTTCCCCAGACAATGTCCAGACTCGCATCCTTCAGATAGATCTGCTTGGTGATATCCGTAAAGTGTCGAATCGGGTTTATCCACGTTAAATCCTGCAGCCACACCGGCATGTTCTCGACGGGCGACACGTACCCGGAGAGCAGAATCGCCGGCATCATAAAGACGAATACCCCGATAAATGCCTGCTGCTGCGTGGAGCAGAGCGCTGAAATCAGCAGCCCAAACCCCACCAGCGACAGCCCGTAAATCACCATCGTGAAGTAAAACAGCGCCAGCGATCCGGCGAACGGGATCTCGTAGGCCCAAATTCCCACTCCCAGCACGATGGTGGCCTGGAAGGTGGCGACGATCAGCGCCGGCACCGCTTTGCCGACGAAAATCTGCCAGGTGGCGAGCGGGGAAACCAGCAGCTGATCCAGCGTGCCCTGTTCGCGCTCGCGGGCCACGGACAGAGAGGTCACGATCATCACCCCGATGGTGGTGATCATGGCGATCAGCGACGGCACCACAAACCACTTGTAGTCCAGATTCGGGTTGTACCAGTTGCGCACCACCAGTTCGCTGTTATTGGGCTTCGGTTTGCCCTCCATCAGCTCCTGCTGATACTCCTTCACTATCTGCTGCAGGTAGTTGGCCGCTATCTGGGCGCTGTTGGAGTTGCGCCCGTCGAGGATCAGCTGCATCGGCGCGGTCTGGAAAGTATCCAGGTTGCGGGAGAAATCCGCCGGGAAACGCACCAGCAGCAGCGCTTTTTGCGTGTCGATAGTGGGCTGGATCTCCTGCGGGCTCTTAAGCAGCAGGACGTGGGTAAAGGCCTTCGCCCGGGCAAAACGCTGCGTCAGCTCGACGGCGTGTTTGCCGTTGTCTTCATTATAAATGGCAATGGTGGCGTTAGTTACCTCAAGGGTGGCGGCAAACGGGAACAATAAAACCTGAAGCAGCACCGGCAGCACCAGAATGGCGCGGGTTTGCGGCTCGCGCAGCAGGGACTGCAGCTCTTTGCGGATCAATGTCCATAAGCGGTGAAACATGTACGCTCCTTAATCCAGTCGCCGTTTGGTTTTCAGCCACGTCAACCCGATAAACATCACCGCCGACGCCAGCAAAAACAGGGTATTGATAATCAGCACCACCGGAATATTCCCCGCCAGGAACAGGCTTTGCAGCGTGCTCACGAAGTAGCGCGCCGGAATGATGTAAGTCACAGCGCGGATCACCGCCGGCATGCTGTCTATCTGGAAGATAAACCCGGAGAGCATAATCGATGGCAGGAAAGCGGCGTTGAGCGCCACCTGCGCGGCGTTAAACTGGTTGCGGGTGATGGTGGAGATGAGCAGCCCCATCCCCAGCGTGCTGAGCAAAAACAGGCTGGTGATAAAGAACAGTACCACCAGCGAGCCGCGATACGGCACGCCAAGAATAAAGACCGCGACCAGCATGCAGAGCAGCATCGCCAGCATGCCGAGGAAGTAGTAGGGGATGAGCTTGCACAGCAGCAGCTCGACGCGCGTCACCTCGGTGGAGAGCAGCGCCTCCATAGTGCCGCGCTCCCACTCGCGGGCGATGACCAGCGAGGTGAGGATCGCGCCAATCACCGTCATAATGATGGTCACCGCCCCCGGAATAATAAAGTGCTGGCTGATGGCGGCGGGGTTAAACCAGTAGCGCGTCTGCACATCGATGAGCGGTTCAAACGTTTCGCCCCGGTCTTCGGCGCGCTGCATCTGCCAGAGCTGCCAGATCCCCTCCGCATAGCCCTGCACGAAGTTGGCGGTGTTCGGCTCGCTGCCGTCGGTAATCACCTGAATCGGCGCATCGGCGCCCGGGCGCGCCATGTTGGCGGCGAAATCCACCGGGATGACGATCAGGCCGCGAATTTTCCCGGCCTGCATTTTCTGAATCAGTTCCTGCCGGTTGTCGCTGACGGTGGCGTCAATGTAGGGTGAGCCGGTCATGGCGTGGGTGAAGTCCAGCGCCTCTTCGCTCTGCTGCTCCAGCAAAATACCGACCCGCAGCTTGCTGGAGTCGAGGTTAATGCCGTAGCCAAAGATAAACAGCAGCAGCAGGGGGATCACCACCGCAATCAGCCAACTGCTGGGATCGCGCACGATCTGCCGCGTCTCTTTGATGCACAGGGCACGCACCCGGCGCCAGGAAAGGGCGTTACTGCGCATGAGCATTCTCCTTATCCCAGTCGTGGATGAGGGTGATAAACGCCTGCTCCATGGTCGGGTCTGGCTGTGCGTCGTCGGCGGCCTGCGCTTTCAGGTCATCCGGCGTGCCGTGGGCAATCAGCTTGCCGCGATAGACCAGCCCGATGCGGTCGCAGTATTCCGCCTCATCCATAAAGTGGGTGGTGACCATCACGGTCACGCCTTTTTCCACCATGCTGTTGATGTGCAGCCAGAATTCTCGGCGGGTGAGGGGATCGACGCCTGACGTAGGTTCATCAAGAAACAGGATATCCGGCTCGTGCATCAACGAGCAGGCCAGCGCCAGCCGCTGCTTAAAGCCGAGCGGCAGCTCGTCGGTGGCGTGGGACGCAATATTCGTTAACCCGAAGGCGTCGCTCATGCGGCGGATTTTTTCATTCTGCGCCCGCCCGCGCAGGCCGTACACCCCAGAGAAAAAGCGCAGATTCTGCTCGACCGTCAGGTTGCCGTACAGCGAGAACTTCTGCGCCATATAGCCGAGATGCTGGCGCGCTTTGCCGGAACTGACCTTGAGATCCATGTCCAGCACCAGCGCCTTGCCGGACGTCGGCACCAGCAGGCCGCACATCATTTTAAAGGTGGTGGATTTTCCCGCCCCGTTCGGCCCGAGCAGGCCAAATATCTCGCCGCGCTTCACCGCAAAGTTGACGTTGTCGGTGGCGGCGAAGTCCCCGAATTTTTTGGTGAGCGATTTTGCTTCGATCACCGTTTCGCCCGGCGTGCCTTCCACCGTGTGCAGGATCGCGCCAAGGGGCGATTCCGATGTGCCTGCACCGCCCAGCAGATCGATAAACGCATCTTCAAAGCGCGGGGCGGTCTCGTCCATTTCAATCTCAGGCATGCCCGGCGCACGGCGAATATCGTCGACGGTGGCCTCTTTTTTGAGGATCACGCGCACCGAGCGGCCCTGAATCATCCCGTCGCTCACCTGCGGCAGCTTCAGCACCCGCTGCAGCAGCCTGCGGTTGGACTCCTGCGGGCTGTGCAGCAGAAAACTGCGCCCGGCCATGGTGTGCGTCAGCTCGGTCGGTTCGCCCTGATAGAGCAGTTCGCCCTCGTTCATCAGCAGCACGTCTCGGCACTGCTCCGCTTCGTCGAGGTAGGAGGTGCTCCAGAGGATCAGCATCCCGTCGCCCGCCAGTTCGTGCACCATCTGCCACAGCTCGCGGCGGGAAATCGGATCCACGCCGACGCCGGGCTCATCGAGCAACAGCACTTTTGGTTCGCCCACCAGCGTGCAGGCCAGCCCCAGTTTCTGCTTCATCCCGCCGGAAAGCTTGCCCGCCAGCCGGTCGGTGAACGGGCCGAGGGAGGTAAATTCGAGCAGTCGGGCGAAGGTTTTCTGCCGGGTTTCACCGGTGACGCTGCGCAGGTCGGCGTACAGATTGAGGTTCTCCATCACCGTCAGATCTTCGTACAGGCCAAACTTCTGCGGCATATAGCCGAGCATGGCGTGGAGCGCGCCGTCGTCTTTTATCGGGTCAAGGCCAAGCACGCTGGCCGAGCCTTCATCCGGCTTCAGCAACCCCGCCAGCATCCGCATAAGCGTGGTTTTACCCGCGCCGTCCGGGCCCACCAGTCCGGTCACGTAGCCTTTCTGAATGGTGCAGTTCAGCGGCGCGACCGCCGGTTTATCCATTCCGGGGAAGCGTTTGACCAGATTGTTGAGCTGGATAACCGCATCATTCATGTCGTTCCCCGTCGTTTAAGGTCACGGTAACAGGCATGCCCTGACGCAGCGCGTCGTCCGCGTCGGTGACGATGATGCGCAGGCGATACACGAGGTCGGTACGCAGGTCCGGCGTTTCAACGGTTTTCGGGGTGAATTCGGCGGTAGGGGAGACAAAGCCCACTTTACCGTGATACGGCTTATCCGGGCGACCGTCGGTATAGAGCAGCAGCTCGCGGCCCGGCTGCATCTGGCCGAGATTCGGCTCATCAATGTAGGCCCGCACCCATACCGGACGGGTCAGGGAGAGCGTCAAGACGGTGCTGCCCGCGCTGAGCATGCTGCCCGGCTCTACCGCGCGGGTCATCAGCGTGCCGTCAGACGGGGCGGTTAAGATAGTGTCGTGCAGATCCAGCTCCGCCTGAGCCAGCTGCGCCTGCGCCTGTTCGAGGCTGGCCTTCGCCTGGGCGATGTCCTGCTCGCGGTTACCGGAGCGGTACTGGCTTAATTTATCCTGCGCGGATTTCAGCGTCGCCTGCGCCTGGTCGCGGGATGACCGCGCGTTTTCCAGATCGTTGGCGGAAATGGTGCGGCTTTTCCACAGCCCCTGCTGGCGGTTATAGAAATTCTGCGCGTAGTCGTAGGCGGCTTTAGCCTGCTTAACGGCGGCAGCGGCTTGGGCAATCTCCTCATCGCGATAGCCTGCCAGCATCAGGTCATACTGCGCCTGGGCGACGGAAACGCCGGCTTTTGCCTGCATCAGCGCATTCTCAAAGGGGGCTTTATCCAGCACGCCCAGCGTCTGCCCGGCTTTGATGGCATCGCCTTCGTCAACGCTCAGCGAGGCGAGACGTCCGCCGACGCGGAAGCTCATATTCACCGTGCGAATATCCACGTTACCGTACAGCGTCAGGCCCCGATCCTGCTGGCTCTGATACCACAGCCAGCCACCGATTCCCGCGGCAAGCAAAACAACAACCACCAGAACGATGGCGACAGGTTTTTTCATCACTTCAGGCTCCTTTGCGTTAAGCCTTGCAGAATCAGATCGAGATGACAGGTGATGACCTGGCTAATCTGCGCGGCTTTATCCTCATCGAATTGTGCCCAGCCCGTGCGTAACAGGATGGTTTCACGCCCCAGACGGAAGGCGAGAATTTCGCCCAGCAGGGCGTGGGTATGCAAAATGGTGTCGGTATCGCTGGCGTCCCGCCCGGTGTAGGCGGCAATCAGCCGGGTCAGATGGGTGTGCATCGGGGCAATCACCTGATCGTGTACCAGCTGATAAGCGGCAGTGGGGGAGAGCTGCTCGCGGGAGATAAATTTGCTCAGGTTGAGCGTATCGTCGTGCGTCAGCAGGCGGATCATATTGTGGCAGGCATTGAGGATAAGTTGCCTGATAGCGGTACGATCCGGCGTCGGCTGGCTCAGCAGCGCGGTGGCCTCCTCAACGTGCGGGCGAAAATTGTTGCCAATAAAATCGGCAATCCACTGGGCGCAGGCGAGGTATAAATCCTCTTTTGAGCCAAAATAGTAGGTAATGGCCGCGATGTTTTGTCCGGCCTGGGCGGCGATATCCCGCGTGGTGGCATGCAGGCCATACTCGCCAAACTGCGCCAGCGCGGCGGCGATAAGCTGGCTTTTGGCCTGTTCACCTTTGGTTGTCGTCGGTGTCGTATTCATGTCGGCATTAAAAATTAATCAATCGATTGATTAAAATTATACCTGAATCGCTAAATCGTCGAGGGATACGACAGGGATATTTTATGCGCCACGTCACAAAAGCTGCTACACTCCGCACCTTCGCGACATTGTGGTTTTTGTCCTTCTATTCGTGATATCTCCCTGAAAACTACACCTGTGATGGTCGGGGCGGTTCGGAGTTTTTATGTCTTTTGATTCCCTTGGCCTGAACCCGGAAATTCTGCGCGCGATCGCAGAGCAGGGCTACGTTGAGCCAACCCCTATACAGCAGCAGGCTATTCCGGCCGTGCTTCAGGGCCGTGACCTGATGGCCAGCGCCCAGACCGGCACCGGTAAAACCGCGGGCTTTACCCTGCCGCTGTTAGAGCTGCTGGTAAAAAACCAGCCGCACGCCAAAGGCCGTCGTCCGGTGCGCGCGCTGATCCTCACCCCAACCCGCGAGCTGGCAGCCCAGATTGGCGAGAACGTGCGTGAGTACAGCCGCTATCTCAACATTCGCTCGCTGGTGGTGTTCGGTGGCGTGAGCATTAACCCGCAGATGATGAAGCTGCGCGGCGGCGTGGACGTGCTGGTGGCAACGCCGGGCCGTCTGCTGGATCTGGAACACCAGAACGCGGTGAAGCTCGACAGCATTGAAATTCTGGTGCTGGACGAAGCCGACCGCATGCTCGATATGGGCTTCATTCATGATATTCGTCGCGTGCTGGCGAAGCTGCCGCCGCGTCGCCAGAACCTGCTCTTCTCCGCGACCTTCTCTGATGAGATCAAGGCGCTGGCGGAAAAGCTGCTGCATAACCCGCTGGAAGTGGAAGTGGCGCGCCGCAACACCGCTTCCGAGCAGGTGACGCAGCACGTTCATTTTGTGGATAAAAAGCGCAAGCGGGAGCTGCTCTCCCAGATGATCGGTCAGGGCAACTGGCAGCAGGTGCTGGTCTTTACCCGCACCAAGCACGGTGCCAACCACCTGGCGGAACAGCTGAATAAAGACGGCATCCGCAGCGCGGCGATCCACGGTAACAAGAGCCAGGGCGCGCGTACCCGCGCGCTGGCGGACTTCAAGTCCGGCGACATCCGCGTGCTGGTGGCGACCGACATCGCTGCCCGTGGCCTCGATATTGAAGAGCTGCCGCACGTGGTGAACTACGAGCTGCCAAACGTGCCGGAAGATTACGTTCACCGTATCGGTCGTACCGGCCGTGCGGCAGCAACAGGTGAGGCGCTCTCTCTGGTCTGCGTGGACGAGCACAAGCTGCTGCGCGACATCGAACGCCTGCTGAAGAAAGAGATCCCGCGCATCGAAACCCCGGGCTATGAAGTGGATCCGTCCATCAAAGCCGAGCCGATTCAGAACGGTCGTCAGGGCGGCGGTCGCGGTCAGGGTGGCGGTGGTCGCGGCCAGCAGCCGCGTCGTGCTGAAGGCGGCGCGCCGAAGTCATCCGGCAAACCGCCGCGTCGTAATAACGACGGCAAGCCGGCCGGTGAAAGCCCGTGGCGCAGCGGCGAAGGGAAACCGGCAGGCGAGGGGCAGCGCCGACGCCGCCCGCGCAAGCCTGCTAACCCGCAGTAATCTGGAAGCCCGGTCGTAAAGCCGGGCTTTTCTTTTTGCGACGGCGAAGAGAAAGTGCCACAATAGTGGCTGTTTATACAGTATTTCAGGTTTTCCAATGGCTTTAACCGCGGCGCTGAAAGCGCAAATAGGCGCCTGGTATAAGGCGCTTCAGCAGCAGATCCCCGATTTTATCCCCCGAGCGCCGCAGCGGCAGATGATTGCCGACGTGGCAAAAACGCTCGCCGGGGACGACGGGCGACATCTGGCGATTGAAGCCCCGACCGGCGTCGGGAAAACCCTGTCGTATCTCATTCCCGGCATCGCCATCGCGCGGGAAGAGGACAAAACGCTGGTGGTCAGCACTGCGAACGTGGCCTTGCAGGATCAGATCTTCAGCAAAGATTTGCCGCTGCTGCGCAAAATCATCCCCGATCTCCGCTTCACCGCCGCCTTTGGCCGCGGGCGCTACGTCTGTCCGCGTAACCTGGCGGCGCTGGCCAGCAGCGAGCCCTCGCAGCAGGATCTGCTCGCCTTTCTGGATGACGAGCTGACGCCAAACAACAAAGCCGAGCAGGAGCAGTGCGCAAAGCTGAAAGCCGAGCTCGACGGCTATAAGTGGGACGGCCTGCGGGATCACACCAGCCTGGCGATTAGCGACGACCTGTGGCGCAGGCTCAGTACCGATAAAGCAAGCTGCCTGAACCGCAACTGTCACTACTACCGGGAATGCCCGTTCTTCGTCGCCCGGCGCGAGATCCAGGAAGCGGAGGTGGTTGTCGCCAACCACGCGCTGGTGATGGCGGCGCTGGAGAGCGAAGCGGTGCTGCCGGAGCCGAAAAACCTGTTGCTGGTGCTCGACGAAGGCCACCACCTGCCTGACGTGGCGCGGGACGCGCTGGAGATGAGCGCGGAAATCACCGCTCCGTGGTTCCGACTTCAGCTGGATCTGTTCTGCAAACTGGTGGCGACCTGCATGGAGCAGTTTCGCCCGAAAACCACGCCGCCGCTGGCGGTACCCGAGCGTCTGAGCGACCACTGCGAAGAGGTTTACAGCCTTATCTCGTCTCTGAACAACATCCTCAATCTTTATCTTCCGGCAGCCCAGGAGGCAGAACACCGCTTCGCGATGGGCGAGTTGCCGGACGAGGTGATGGAGATCTGCCAGCAGCTGGCGAAGCATCTGGAAAAGCTGCGCGGGCTGGCGGAGATGTTCCTGAACGACCTCAGCGAGAAAACGGGCACGCACGACGTGGTGCGTCTGCACCGCATCCTGCTGCAAATGAACCGCGCGCTGGGGATGTTTGAGGCGCAGAGCAAGCTCTGGCGGCTGGCCTCGATGGCGCAGGCGTCGGGCGCGCCGGTCACCAAATGGGCCACCCGCGAGGTGCGCGACGGGCAGGTTCACCTGTTCTTCCACTGCGTGGGCATCCGCGTGGCCGATCAGCTGGAAAAGCTGATCTGGCGCAGCGTGCCGCACGTGGTGGTGACCTCCGCGACCCTGCGCTCTCTGAACAGCTTTTCACGGTTGCAGGAGATGAGCGGCCTGAAGGAGAAAGCGGGCGACCGCTTTGTGGCGCTGGACTCGCCGTTCAACCACTGCGAGCAGGGCAAGCTGGTCATTCCACGCATGAAATACGAGCCGCTTATCGACAACGAAGAGCAGCACATTGCGGAGATGGCGGCCTACTTCCGCGAGCAGGTCGAAAGTAAAAAATATCCCGGCATGCTGGTGCTGTTTGCCAGCGGGCGGGCGATGCAGCGCTTCCTGGAGCACGTCACCGACCTGCGTTTACTCCTGCTGGTGCAGGGCGACCAGCCCCGATACCGGCTGGTGGAAACGCACCGCAAACGTATTGATAACGGCGAGCGCAGCGTGCTGGTGGGATTACAGTCCTTCGCGGAAGGGCTGGATTTGAAGGGAGATTACCTGACGCAGGTGCATATCCATAAGATCGCCTTCCCGCCTATCGACAGCCCGGTGGTGATCACCGAGGGCGAGTGGCTGAAAAGCCTCAACCGCTATCCGTTTGAGGTGCAGAGTTTACCCGCAGCGTCGTTTAACCTGATTCAGCAGGTCGGGCGTCTGATTCGTAGCCACGGCTGCTGGGGAGAGGTGGTGATCTACGATAAACGTCTGCTCACCAAAAATTACGGCCAGCGGCTGCTGAACGCGCTGCCGATCTTCCCGATCGAACAGCCGGAGGTGCCGGAGGTAAAAAAACGCCCGGCAAAACTGGCCGCCGGGCGCAGGAAAAGCATCCGTGCTAAGGGGCGCGGTCCTACTGGTAAGTAAAGGTCACCTGCACCACGCTGCTGAACGTGCCTGCGGAGACGGGCATAGACGTGGCGTAATAGCGGGCGGAGAGCGGAAACGTGGCCGTGTGGTCAGCCGGGTTAATCGGCACGTTAAATGCCGCCTGCGGGGCGATCAGGATCTTGTCCTGACGGTCGGCCAGCTCCAGCGCCAGCCCCTTCGCGCTGCCGGTGTTGGCGAATTTTGTCGGGTGTACGCTGTCTGCCTGGCCGTAGAAATAGGCCGTGGCAAGCGCCAGCGTGGCGGGACAGTGCGACACCGAGAGCGAAAAATCTTTCCACTCGCCGGTATCCCCTACATCTTTAAAATTACCTGATACCGCCTGACCTAAATCCACCGTCAGGTTGCGGCTGGCGCTGTCAATGACGCAGGTGTTGGCGTAAATATTCCCTGTCATCTGGATCTCAATATCATCGGCGTGGGCCTGGGCTATCAGGCCCAGCGCCAGCATCAGAGCTGTCTTTTTCATGAGCGTCACTTATAAGCGAGGGTAACGGTGGCGACGGTATTGGCGGGGCCTGGCGTCACGACATCACTGGTTTGTTCGTAGCGAACCTCAAACGGGATCGCCAGCGTCTGGTTGGCGATGGCCTGGCTTTGGGTGTTCACGTAGGTATCAAAGGTGGCAGGATGGTTGTCAAACAGCATTCTGACCCCGACGCCGGTAGCCATGCCCGGCTGCCGGGTGAGTTTGATCACCCCATCTGACCCCGGTTCATAACCATTTGAACTGGTGATCTTCACTTCAGGCTGCACGTTGCTGTTGCAGTTCACCGTCACGTCAAAGTTTTGCGCCGGGCTGGATAGCATCCCCACGCTGACAAAATCGCTGACCGGGAAGTTGCCCAGATTAATGGTCAGGTTTTTTGGGGAGACGGAGCAGGTGACGTTCTGGAAGTTAACGTTTCCTGCGTAGGCGATAACATTGGGTGAACCAATGCCGTCGTAGCCATATACGCCAATACCGAACTCTGTTTGCGCCTGAAGCAGCGTGCCGGACTGTACCACATCACTGGTTTTAACCAGCTCAAGCGTGACGTTAAAATCAAACGACAGGTATCCATCGGTCGAGACATAGCCGATGGGCGTACTGCGGGAATCGCAGGCGACTTTTCCCCCACCTGAAATGCGCTGGCCCTGGTCGTTCTTTAAGGCAATGCCGACTCCAGGCACGCCTGTGTCATAAACGCCGGTCAACCCGGGGATCTCCGAACCACTTCCGTAATAGCAGGAGATGATTTCCAGCCCGCTCTCGTAAGGAGAGTTGCAGTTACCCGCGACGTGTACAGTCTGCTCCGTCCCGGGAATGGTAGCGCCTACTGCCAGCGTCGTCGGGACCGAAATGGTGGCAACGTTGATCATTTTCGGCATATCGGGCGTAGTGCAGCCAGCCTTCGCATGCGGCATAAATAACGCCGCGGTGCCCAGAATCAGTAAGAAAAAGCACTGTTTTATCATTTGCATAGTCGTTAGCCTGAAGGGTGAATCAATGACACTGCGCGGCAGCGTTAATGATGCTGGTTTTCTCTTTCTCATCCGTTAGCGCATAGTCAGCGATGCAGTGCTCGCTCGCGTCCTGTCCCCAGGAAACGGCGAGATGCCCCTGCTGCGGCAGACCCGAGAGATAGGTCTGGCCGTCATTACCCACAATAAACTCGCTGTCCTTATCCTCGGTGGTGACCGTCGCGCCGAACGGCAGCGGTTTGCCGTTGTGCGTCAGCGTCATTAGCACGCGGTTGCCCACGCGGGTGTTAAAGCTGGCGCGCACCACGGCCCCGCGAGTTGGGGTGACGACCTGCGCGGCGTGGGTGACGTCGGCATTGTCCGGCAGCGTTTCGGTATCCAGCGCAATGGTGTTGTGGCGATACGCGGTCACAAACGGGACAACGGTGTAGCCGCGGAAGTCGGTTTCAACGCCGGTCTGATTAGTGATATGCGTCCCGTGCGTACCCGGCGCTTTCACCAGCGCGATGGTCTCACCGAGCGGCTGGCTCAGGGTGATGCCGTTCGCATGAGCAACCACGCCGCCCTGCAGGCCGACGTTCACGGTCTGCTGATATTTGTCCTGGCTGACGCCGCCGCTGAGTTCGCCGTACGTTGCTTTGTAATCGGCGTTGAGGCTGGTGGAGTTGCCGCTGCCGGTACTGCTCACCCCCTCCTGAATATTCCAGTTGAGGTTATCTTCTTTCAGCGCCGTACCGTTCAGACCGATATTCTGCGTGGTGCCATCTTTGGTGTTGTTCAGGTTGTAGGTGGCCCAGGTGTTATGCATCCAGTGGTCCAGCGGCACCGAGACGCTCAGCGCGAACTGGTTGTCGTTCGTCACCTCATTGCCGTCTTCATCGCTGTCGCGGGTGTTTTTGTTCATGCTGTAGCTGAGGCTGTAGCTCACGCCGTGCCAGCTGTTGTTGTAGCTGACGCTCACCGAGGTCATGTCCTGGCTCTGGGTCCAGTAGGTCTCTTTCACCAGGCTCAGGGTTACGGAACCCCAGCCTTCCGGCAGCGTCTGGTCGACGGTGGCTTCGGTACGGGCGCGGCGCTGCTGCGGTTCAGACCAGTCGTCAGAGCGGGTATACGACTCCATGGTGTCTTCCAGGGTGTAGAATCCTTTGCTGTTATAGCGGTAGCCAGCCAGCGAGAAGTTAGTGCCTGACTGGGCGATATCTTTGCTGTAGCGCACGCGCCACGACTGGCCTTTGCTGGCCTGCTGTTTTTTCAGCAGGGCTTTGGCGCGAGTGACGTCAATGGAGAAGGCGCCTAAATCGCCCATGTTTTTCCCGACGCCCACCGCCTGAGACTGATAATGGCTGCTCTGCTGAACGCCGCCGTAGGCGGTGATACCGTAGGGTAAACCGTAGATGGCGCTGCCCTGGGCAAACGGGGTCTTTTCGACATCGTTGTCATAGGAACGATAACGCCCGGCGGTCACGCTGTAGCGCAGGTTTTTTTCACGCTGCAAGACCGGCACGGAGGCAAACGGCACGACAAAATGGCTTTCGCTGCCGTCGGTCTCTTTCACGGTAACCTGCAGGTCGCCGCTGCTGCCGGTGGGGTAGAGATCGTTAATTTCGAACGCGCCCGGCGCGACCGTGTTCTGATAAATGACGTAGCCGTTCTGGCGAACCACCACCAGCGCGTTGCTGTGGGCCGTGCCGCGGATAATCGGCGCGTAGCCTTTCTCGCTGTCCGGCAGCATGTCGCTGTCGGATTTCAGCTCCACCCCGGTGTAGGGGACGCTATCAAACACGTCGGCAGGGGACGAACTCTGGCCGACGGTGATGTCGCTTTTCATTGCCACAATATCGCGTTGCGCATAGGTATAAACGGAGGTGAATTTCTGCTCCTCTTCATGGCCCGTGGTGCTGCGATTCCAGGTGGAATAGTTGCGAATGCGCCATGCGCCAACGTTCAGGCCCGGACGCAGGTTTACGTACTGGCTACTGTTATCCTGCTCACCGTGCTGTCGCGCGCGGCTGTGGCTGGCATTGGCGCTGTAATTAAGCAGGCCCGCAGTGATCCCTTCGTCAAACTCTTTCGGGTCAATGTAACCGCGAGGCACCTGGCCCAGCGCCGTTTGAGGGATGCTCATCAGCAGCTGCTGGTTGCGAACGCGAAAGGTGGCGGATGCCGCAGGGATGGCATGTAAATCAGCACACTGGCCTTTGGCCATCAGCTGCGGAAATTTTTTGGTTTTGATGCCGAGGCTTTTTAATTCCTCAAGGCTAAAGCAAGGCTGCAGCGTGCTGTTGCCCTGCGAATCTTTCTGAAGCGTAAAGGTCACGTTGCGGGTATCAATTTTATTATTATTGATAAATACCGCGACCTCATATTTCCCCGGCGCCTGACCTGGCCCTTTTTCATAGATGGACAGATCGGTTTTACCCTGCTGGGGATTATCAATATCCAGCAGGGCAGGGTTAAAATAATCATCAGCCATAACCTGCTGCGCAAAGATCGCCATTGCCAGGCCACAGAGAATGACCAGCAATGAAGACAATCGGCAGGTGAACGGCTTTTTATGGCTGTACATAATTATTTTATTACCGGGAAAAAAATTAATGAACGGATTTCGACCAGGTATGGCTGATGCTGCCGTAGTCGGTAATAATGGAATACGTCACGTCCGCGCCCCCGACGTTACCCGGTAAGGCAAAATATGTTTCCGTTTTCGGAACAGCCCAGGTGGCTTTCGCGACTTTGTGACCGTTCAGCGTGACGGTCTGGAAATTCATATAAAACGGCGTGGGGTTATTCACCACGAGGTCGTTCCCTTCGCGGCGCCATTCAAGCTTATCCGCCACATCTTCTGGACGGCCTTTTACCGCAGACGGGCGATAGAGCAATTTAATGCGGGTATTGATAGCAATTTGCAGCGTATTCACCCCCTCAACGTGCTTTGAGGAAGGGATCGCTTTAATGTTCAGCCAGTACAGGGATTCCCGGTCTTCCGGTAAATTTCCGCCCGTACGCACCACGCGCAGAACGTTATCTTCGTGCGCATCCAGACGGAAAAGCGGCGGGGTGATCAGGAACGGGGCTTTGGCCAGGTTTTTACCGCCGGAATCAACCCAGGACTGCACCAGATAATCCGTCGCATCTGGATTTGAAAGACCAAGAGAAGATTCCTTTTTATCTCCCTGATAGACCAGTCGGGTGCCGTTAATAATGACCCCAGCATGTGAAGCAGTTGCTACCAGTAAAAGCGTGCTCAGTAAATAACCGTGGCGCATAAAGATTTCTCAATGAATAGAGAAGATATTAATGCTCGCGAAAGCATTAATATCTCCGGATTGATAAGATCAGTTATAAATAACGGTAAAGGTTGAAACGGAGTTAGCGGGGCCAGCGGTAATTGCCGGGCCGGTTTGGATATAGCGTGCGCCGAACTCCAGATCGTTAACCGCCGTGCCGGAGGTTAACTGATACTGCTGAGACGGCGTATACAGGCTGACAGGCTGCTGCGAGGCATCCACCAGCTGAATCGCCACCCCTGTCGCCGCATCGGTATCTGGCGTTAAGGCAAGCGTTGAATTGTTATTCGCATCCGGTGTTCCGCCGAAGTTAATGGCGGCGGAGGTGACCGTGTCAGGACAATTCGTTAACTGAATATCAAACTTCGTTAAGGTGCTGGTAGAGCCTGCACCGGTAAATACCGTTTTAGACACTTTCCCCAGCTGTACATTTAATGGATTACTTAATCCATTTACGACCTGACAAGCAGAATCGATAATTTCGCCGGTGAAGTTTATTTGCCCTTCACCGTTCGTTGCCGCAAACGTGGATGCAGAACATCCCACCGCTGCGGCGATGATTAAACCTAAAGCAACCTTGTTCATAGCAAATCCTGATATGTTTCGGGTGAGAGCGTTGCCTGGACGTTTTCACCGTTGACCCTTAATGACTTTCCGCTGGTTATTTAATCAAAAAATGTATGAATACGAATCTGCTATAGAAATCACAAATAATTGAAAAAAAGCTTGTGTTTATTTTTTGCCATCAAAACAGAAGGTTGTCTCAAGGGATAAAAAACTAACGGCCAGTCATTCATCAGGGCTATAGTGTTAACAAGATAGGCTGTCAGGAGGAATGTCGTGGATTATCGCAAAATTATCAAAGAGGTAGGACGTGGGAAAAACCACGCCCGCGACCTGGACCATGAAACCGCTCGCGCGCTTTACACCCGTATGCTCAACGGCGAGGTACCGGACCTGGAAATGGGCGGCATCCTGATTGCGCTGCGTATCAAAGGCGAAGGCGAAGCGGAGATGCGTGGTTTCTACGAGGCGATGCAGGCGCAAACGCTGCGCTTAACGCCGCCAGTGGCAAAACCGATGCCGATTGTGATCCCGAGCTATAACGGGGCGCGCAAGCAGGCAAACCTGACGCCGCTGCTGGCGATATTGTTACATAAGCTGGGGTTCCCGGTGGTGGTACATGGGGTCAGCGAAGATCCCACGCGCGTACTGACAGAAACCATCTTTGAACTGCTGGGCATTGAACCGACTCTCCATGCCGGTCAGGCGCAGGCAAAGCTGGAGGGGAACCAGCCGGTCTATATTCCCGTTCGTGCGCTCTGCCCGCCTTTGGAAAAGCAGCTGGACATGCGCTGGCGCATGGGCGTGCGTAACAGTGCGCACACCCTGGCGAAGCTGGCAACGCCGTTTGCTGAGGATGCCGCACTGCGCCTTTCCAGTGTTTCTCATCCGGAGTACGTGACGCGCGTCGGTCAGTTCTTTGCCGAAATCGGTGGACGCGCACTACTGATGCACGGAACAGAAGGAGAGGTGTACGCCAACCCGCAGCGTTGCCCACAGCTGGTGCTGATCGATTCTGCCGGTACGCGCGTTGTGCTTGAACGCGGGGAAGAAAACAGCGATGTGATTCTGCCAGAGTCAAAAGATCCGCAGGTTACCGCGCACTGGATTACGCAGTGCCTGGCCGGGAATGTGCCGGTCCCACAGTCGATCAAGCTGCAAATGGCCTGCTGCTTGCTGGCGACAGGGGAGGTAGAGACGGTGGAAACGGGGTTACAGCGGGTGACACAGTCGTTTTAAGCAAAAAAAAGCCCGTCCAGTGGCGGACGGGCAAGCAAGGGTAACAAACAACAGGGTCAATGAGGGTTGGAGCAGCTCACCAGAGGGTTTGGCGAGGGTACAGCATTCATTTCAGGCGATTATTTGTAGATAACCGCAGTACCGCTCAGCTTGTTATTGGTGTTAGCGGAGGTGATGGTGTATCCGCTTGCACCGGCAGCAGCGGCTTTCTCAGCCAGCTTGGCTTCCAGGCCGTCCAGCGTGGTCGCGCCTTCTGCACTTACCACACCGATTTTATTCATGCTCTGGGCCTGAGTGGATGAAACAGGCTCTACGGCGAATGCGCCGAAAGACAGAGCGGACAGGGCAACAGCAGCTACAGCATATTTGATGGTTTTCATAATTAATCTCTCGCAGGTGTTTTCTGTTAAGGGGACGATGTTCCGTCGATGTGATAAGTATCACGTTTTTTCCTGAGGGATAAAATCGAAGAGAATTGACGTGGTCAGTCAAAAAAATTGAATGACAAATAACTTATTGAATATTAATAAATTCAAACCAGCGCTTTACACTTCTTGTGCATGCGCTTTACAGAAGAAAGATGAAGGGCACATTTTGCTACGCGGTTCGCTAAAAACCGTGAGCGTAAAGGTAAGTGCAGGCAGGGTTAACTTAGGTAAAGGAGAGTCAGCGTAACTGGCTATCTTTCGATCCTCTGCGATTATAACCTGAATGTGAGGCATTTTTTGAATCTTTATCCTGCTGGCAGGCAATGCATAACCTTACGCCTGGAATGGCTTTACGCCGCGCCTCCGGGATCGGCTCTCCGCATTCTTCGCACTCCTTCAAACTTTCGCCGCGCGGAATCTCACCGCGAGCGCGCGCAACCGCATCTTCAATGGTACTGTTGATCTGTTCGTTAACGGCGTCGTCATTCGCCCAACCGGAAGCCATGGCATCCTCCTGAAATCGGTTTATACCCTGCTTTTAATATGGGGTTAAAAAATGAACAATCAAGATAAAGCGGAAATGAACTGCATCCGGCAGGCAGATGCAGTCTTGTTGTGGAGGAAAAAAATTATTTATAGATGGTTGCTGTGCCGTACATATGGTTATCTCCGCCAGCGGAGTTCACAACAAAGCCTTTCGCACCTTCCTGGCGGGCTTTTTCGGCCAGTTTATTCTGCAGATCGTCCAGGTTACTTGCGCGACTTACCGAGACGGTGCCCGCCGGACGCAGCTGGCTAGTATCGGTACTTTCATTCAGTGACTGAACGGCCATCGCAGAAAATGAAGCCGTTGCCAGGGCGCCGGCGATAACAGCAAGGGTCAGGTACTTTTTCATAATCACATCCTCATGAGGAAACAACAGGTGATTCCCTTTAAGTTTAGAAGCCTGACGAGTGTGACTTAGCGCAAATATTTGATGATGATCTGCTTATTTTTTGAACGATAAAAACTGACAATTCGCTGACAGATCATAGACGTAGAGGTGTTTGATTTACGGTGTTTTTTTAAGCGCCGCAGAGAAAGATTTACCGCTGGGCCAGCACAGGGTATCTTACGCCGCTGTTTAAAGGAGAACGCCATGACTTCCCAAAAGCCGGGATTGCACCCACGAAACCGCCACCGCAGCCGCTACGACATGAACGCCCTGTGCCAGAGCTGCCCTGCGCTGCAGGACTATATTGTCCAGACCCCAGCGGGTGAGCCGACCGTCAACTTTGCCGATCCGCAGGCGGTGAAAACGCTGAACAAAGCCCTGCTGGCGCATTTTTACGGTGTGGCTCACTGGGATATTCCGGAAGGCTTTCTCTGCCCCCCTGTGCCGGGCCGTGCTGATTACGTTCATCACCTTGCCGATCTGCTTGCCGAAGATCGTGACGGCGCTGTACCGCAGCAGGCTTCCATCCTGGATATAGGCACCGGGGCAAACCTGATTTACCCGCTGATTGGCGTACATGAATATCACTGGCGCTTTACCGGGAGCGAAATCGGCGCCGAGGCCTTTGCCAGCGCGCAGGCGATTATCAGCGCGAACCCTGGCCTGAGCCGTTCCATTCGTCTGCGTCGTCAGAAAGAGGCGGCTTCCATCTTCAACGGCATAATTCATAAAAACGAAAGCTATGACGCTACGATGTGCAACCCGCCGTTTCATGATTCGGCGGCAGCGGCTCGCGCGGGCAGCGAACGTAAACGCCGCAACCTCGGTCAGGCGGAAGACGCCGCGCTGAACTTCGGCGGGCAGCAGCAGGAGCTGTGGTGCGAGGGCGGTGAAGTTGCCTTCATCCTGCGCATGATTGCGGAAAGCCAACAGTTTGGCCGTCAGGTGAAGTGGTTTACGACGCTGGTTTCCCGCGGGGATAACCTGCCGCCGCTCTACCGCGCGCTGAGCGAAGCGGGTGCCGTAAAAGTGGTGAAAAAAGAGATGGCGCAGGGCCAGAAGCAGAGCCGCTTTATCGCCTGGTCGTTTATGGACGATAACAAACGTCGCAAATAGTATCCCGCCGTAGGCCGGGTAGGGCAAAGCCGCCACCCGGCTCGGTTACAGCGTCGGCTCCTGCGGAGGGAGCGGCGAGGCGGGCGGCGACAATACCTGATACGTCTGCACCGGCGTTCGCACGTTCGCCAGATCGAAGTGCTTTTTCACCATGCTGTCGAGGGCAAAGCGCACCGTCCACTGCTTCAGCGGCTGGGTGGTGAACGACACGCGCAGGGTGAAAGCCGTGTTGGTCAGCCCAACGATGCCGGCAAACGACGGCTCGCCAATCACCAGCCCGCGAATATCCTCCATTTCCATCAGTTCACTGACCGCATCCCGCAGCGCCTGCTTCGCTTTGTCGGCATCTTCATGACGATCCACATCGTAGTTGGCCACAACGGAGCCAATGCCGCGCACAAAGTTGGCGAAGGTAGTGATCGATGACCAGGGAATGATGTGATATGCCCCGGTATCCTGACGCACGCCTACCGAACGAATCGACATCCGCTCCACGGTACCGGTCAGCGGCCCGATGGTCACCAGATCCCCTGTGTTCATCCCGTTCTCAAACTGGATAAAGATGCCGGTAATAATATCCTTCACCAGCGTTTGCGAGCCGAAAGAGATCGCCAGCCCCAGCGCGCCTGCACCCGCCAGCAGCGGGGCGATATTCACGCCGATTTCCGACAGCACAATCATGATGGTGATGGTGCTGATGATCACCGCCAGCGCATTGCGGAACAGGGTTAACAGCGTGCGCGCGCGGGCGCTGGGGAGCGGTCTGCCGTGAATATCCGATACCAGACGGTTCTCGATAAGGCTTGCCAGCAGCGTCCAGCCGACGGCGGAGAAGAACAGAATCAGCGCGATACGAATTAAAATATCGACGGTCTTCTCGCCTGCGCCGTTATGCAGCCAGTTCCAGAAATCAAACAGGCTCCACGCATTCAGCAGCAGCATGATCGCCACGCAGACGGTCAGAATGCGCGCCACCTTCAGCGATACCGACATCCAGCCGTTCACCCGTTTTTGCAGTTCCGGGTAATTACGCTGCACCTGCGGCGACAGGGTGATGGTTTTCGAGATCCAGCGGGACAGCAGCCCGGACACAAACGCCGCGATGCCGATAATCGCCAGGCTTTTAAACGTCGCCCCCATCATAAATTTCAGGCTGTTTCCCGGGTCGAACAGCGAGAAGAAGCACAGCACAATAAAATACGCGCTTGCCAGCCAGTGCCACACCAGCGCGAAGGCGCGGATAAACAGGCTGAAGAAAGAGAGGGAACGGTCGGCCAGATGCAGCAGACTCTCGGTGATCGTCCTTTTATTGTGAAAGATAAGGTACAGAGACCAGACGGTTATACAGAGCATAATCAGCACGTTCGCCAGCGCGCCAAACTGCACGTTAACCTGGTTGGAGATAATCGGCACGGCAACCAGCAGGCCGTATCCTATCAGCCCGCTGAGCACGCTTAGCCGCACGGCCCAGTATTTAGCGCTGTCGTCGTTGATGTTGAAAGGGCGAAGTTCAGGCACGCGCGGGCAAAAGATGACGCGCAGCACCGCTTTAAAAAATTCGATGAGCGCAAACGCATTCAGGAAGAGCGCCTGCTGGAAGGCAATGGTTTTGTTGCCCGTATTGAGGCGGTCCGCCAGCACCTGACCGACAAACAGCGTCAGGGCCAGCAGCAGTAAATCGATGATAAACGCTCCGGTAATCATGGCCGGGAGGTGCAGCCAGCTGCTTTTATGCTGATTTTTTTTCCGTCCCCAGTGGCCCATCTTCCGGTAGAGCGGCCAGGCGCACAGGCGCAGCAGCCAGTAAAAAATGAATACGGCACCCGCCAGAATCGCAAACTGCGTGGCGGCTGCGGTGAAGGTGTGGGGATTAAAAGGTTTATGCGAGGTGCCAACAAGATTTCGATAGAGCTGGGAAAACGCGACGACAGGGCTTCCCCGTAGCGGCGGCTGATGTCGGTGACGTTTTCCAGTACCGTCTTTTCCTCTTCGACCTGCGGTGGCGTAATGGTCGGAACCGGATCCTGAGGCGGCGTGGCGGCCACCTTCCTCAACTGATCGATCAGCTCCTGCCGGGAGGTGTCATTCTCAAGGACGTCGGCAAGTGCGCTATAGGCCGCTTTTTTTTGTTCTGCATCCGGCTCCGGAGGCGGCGTATTTTGCTGAGTAGCAGTTGCTCCGGTGGTGACGCCGGGGATTGCCACGGCGAGCGATGGCGCACTAAACAGGCTTATCAACAGCAGCAGGATCCACGGCACGGCGTCCTCCGACAAAAATATCGTGCAAAATGATAAGTATAGAGGGCGAGAGGCGGAGGGGAGTTTTTGGGAACAATCTGGCGTAAAAAAGCCGGGCAAGCCCGGCTCGGTATGTAGCGAGGGATCAGGAGACGTGCTGCAGGAACTCCTGCAGACGCTGGCTAGGCGGATTCGCGATCAATTCCTGCGGGTTACCGTCTTCGGCGATGCGGCCTTTATCAATAAAGATCAGGCGGGAAGCCACTTTCTCAGCAAAGCCGATTTCGTGGGTCACGATCACCATCGTCATCCCTTCTTCCGCCAGATCCTGCATGACTTTCAGCACCTCGTGGCGCAGCTCCGGGTCGAGTGCGGACGTCGGCTCATCAAACAGCATCATCTTCGGTTTCACCGCCAGCGCGCGCGCAATCGCCACGCGCTGCTGCTGGCCGCCGGAGAGCTCGGAAGGGTAGTGGTGCGCACGCTCCGCCAGGCCAACCTTCGCCAGCAGATCTTTTGCCAGCGCTTCCGCCGCCGCTTTGTTGGCACCGCGCACGCGCAGTGGGCCAAACATCACGTTTTCCAGCGCCGTCAGGTGCGGGAACAGGTAGAACTGCTGGAATACCATGCCCGCTTCCTGACGAATCAGACGCTCGTCCACTTTCGGGTCGTTTACCTTCAGACCGTCAACGATCAGATCGCCGCTGGTGATCTCTTCCAGCTTGTTGATGCAGCGCAGCAGGGTCGATTTACCGGAACCGGAAGGCCCGATAATCACCACCACTTCACCCTGCTTGATATTCAGATCGATATTGTGCAGCACCTGGGTTGGGCCAAAGTGCTTGGAGACGTTTTTAAATTCAATCACAGGATTTTCATCCTTCTTTCAAGACGGCGCAGAACGAAGCTCAGTACCAGCGTAATGATCAGATAAACGACGGCGACCGCACTCCAGATTTCCAGCGCGCGGAAGTTGCCCGCAATGATTTCCTGGCCCTGACGGGTCAGTTCGGCCACGCCGATAACGATGAACAGCGATGTATCTTTAATGCTGATGATCCACTGGTTACCCAGCGGCGGCAGCATGCGGCGCAGCGCCAGCGGGAGAATAACGTGACGGATCGTTTCGCGACGAGAAAGACCTAATGCCAGACCGGCTTCGCTGAAACCTTTATGAATCGACAGCACCGCCCCGCGGGTGATTTCCGCGATGTAGGCGCCCGAGTTGATCATAATGGTCACGACGGCCGCGCTGAACGGATCGATGCGCAGGTCGGTGAAGGCCATTGGCAGGGCGAAGTAGATAAACATGACCTGCACGACAATCGGCGTGCCGCGGATCACTTCGATGAAAACCAGTGCGATGTGGTTTGCAATCCAGCCACCGTAGGTGCGGGCGAAACCGGCGACAAGACCGATAATCAACCCACCTACCAGACCCAGGACCGAAATCCACAGGGTCATTTTAGCGCCTTCAAGCAAGAGTGGAATGGCAGGCCAGATGGCGCTCCAGTCAAACTGCATGATGTATTCCTGTATACCGTGGTGAAAAACGAAAAATGTAGGCCCGGCCAGCGTGAGCGCCGCCGGGCGCTATAAACCTGAATTCAGGTAAAATTATTTAGGCTCAGTACCGAACCATTTTTTATAGATTTCGTTGTAAGTGCCGTTCTCTTTCAGCGTTTTCAGCGCGCCGTTAACTTTCGTGCGCAGATCGTCGCTGCCTTTCGGGAACGCGATACCGTACTGCTGAGCTTCCAGAGAGTCGCCCACGGCTTTGAACTTGCCGTTACCAGCCGTTTTAATGAAGTACAGGATGTTCGGCGTGTCGTGCAGAACAGCGTCAGCACGGTTGGTGCCGAGTTCCATATACGCGTTGTCAATGTTCGGGAACTGGCGCAGGTCTTTGGTTTTGATGTTCGCTTTCGCGTAATCCACGGAACCGGTGCCGCTCTTCACTGCCACCACTTTACCGTCGAGGTCTTTCACGCTTTTTACGTCGTTATTATCCGCTTTGACCATCACCAGCAGGCCGCTTTTGTAGTAGCCGTCAGAGAAGTCGATCGCTTTTTTACGTTCTTCGGTAATGGTGATGCCCGCCAGCGCCAGATCGACGTTTTTGGTTTGCAGCGCCGGGATGATGCCGCTGAAGTCCATCGGCTTCAGGGTGTAGTCCAGTTTGAGTTCTTTGGCGATAGCGGCCCACAGATCAACATCAAAACCAACGTATTTGTCACCCTGTTTGAATTCAAACGGAACGAACGCCGTGTCGGTCGCCACAACCAGTTTGTCGGCAGCCTGAGAGGACACCGCAAAAGCCAGGGTAAGTGCAGCCAGTGAAACTTTTAATACAGACTTCATAGCATTTCCTTTTATATCCACGGGGCGATCCCCTGCGAGAACGACTGGCACAATGAAAAAATCGTGCCAACTTTACAAGTTGTTGTTTTACAAAGGGGATGAAATCATACATTGCACAAAAAGCGTGGCAATGATGTCGTGTTGCACCAGCATGGAGCACCATTTTGGTGCGCTTCGTTTGGGTCAACTGACGGGGAGATATTAAGCGTAAATTCTGACGAAAAAACAATCTTCCATTAACGGTTGTGTGAGGTGATTATTACAATTTATTCACTTTTGCACCGTCTCAGGCAAAAACTGTGCACCATAAATGTGCAAAACCCTCACCAGAGGCGAGGGTTTGACAGGAAAGTCTTATGGATTACTCGATGTTAGATTCGATAAACCACAGGAACTGATCCAGGTCGCGGGACGCGGCGGTGAAGATGTCTGCGGTATCTTCATCCTTGGCTTCGCTAATCGCTTTGCGCACGTCATTGGCCACAATCGCGTAGCGGTCCGCCAGCTCTTTCAGGTGATCCTGAACGGTGTGGATATCCAGCGGGTAGCTTTTCAGCGGCGTTTTGCTGTTGATCACCTGCGTGGTCCCAAGCGCGACACCACCCAGCTGAACGGCACGTTCAGCCATCGTATCGAGGTGTGTCACCAGTGCTGTGCGGAAGCCATCCAGCATTTCATGGACGGCAATGAAGTTTGCACCGCGCATATTCCAGTGGGCCTGTTTGGTGATCAGCGAAAGATCGATGAACTGGATCACCTGGCGATTCAGCAACTCAATGGTCGCTTTTTTGTCGCTATCCGATACATCGTTACGGGTATAAAGCAGATTAGACGCTTTCGTTTTCACCAGTTTAGCGGTACTCATAATCTCATATCCTCTTGATGTTTATGTCCCAGGTAATTACGGAACTAAGTATAGCACCGGATTTTTTCTCTGCGGTCTGGCTGTGCCTATCGGTTTAATAGCAAGAAGGAGGTTGATAATTTAATTTATTGAAATTAAAAGATAATTTTAAAATTGATACAGATCAATCTTAATTCGCATAGAGGAGAATGGGTGGGGAAGGATATTTCGGTAATATGACAAACTATGTAAGAAATTATAACGGATGGCATTCTGGCCTTTATTCTGCATGGCCGTGAAGCCATGCAGAATATATGGCATTAGCCGATGTCGATTTTCTCAACTTTGGGTTCAGGGCGCATGGTGAGCGTTGACCCCATTGACGCCGCGATAATTGAGCAGAGCGCCAGCGTCTGGGTAAACGTCAGCGTTTCGCCCAGGAACACCATCCCGGAGATCGCCGCAAGGGCGGGCTCCATGCTCATCAGGGTGCCAAATATGCGCGTCGGCAGACGCGTCAGGGCAATCATCTCCAGAGAATAGGGGAGTGCCGTTGAAAGAATAGCGACCGCCAGCCCGATGGGCATGACTGACCATTGCCAGATAGACTCCGTGGCCTGCGCCATACCGATCGGCACAAAAACGATAGCCGCAATCACGGAACCCAGGGCGACCGTTGCCGGGCCATGCTCTTCACCCGCTCGCTGCCCGGTGAGTATATAGACAGCCCAGCAGGCTCCTGCTCCCAGCGCCAGCGCTGCGCCCGTGAGATCTATCTCAGAGACATTCTGGCCGAGCGGCAGCAGGAACCATAAGCCCAGAACGGCCAGCACGACCCAGATAAAATCCACCGGACGACGTGACGAGAAAAGCGCGACCGCCAGCGGGCCGGTAAACTCCAGCGCGACGGCAATCCCCAGCGGGATGGTCTGGATGGAGAGGTAGAACATATAGTTCATTGCCCCGAGGGACAGACCATAAAAAAGCAGGGGAAGACGTTGCTCTTTTTTGAAGCGCAGACGCCAGGGTTTGAAGATGACGACCAGTATCGCCGTTCCCAGCACGATACGCAGGGCTGTTACCCCGGGCGCACCCACCAGTGGAAAAAGCGATTTTGCCAGCGAAGCACCGCTTTGGATGGACAACATGGCAATAAGTATGACGGCTACCGGCAACCAGACCGACGACGTGCGGGATAACCCAGGCATCCTTTCTCCTGTCAGCTAATGTCAAGTGGAGTAAAGGTTGCAGTGTAAAGGAAATATACAGCTACGGTTGAGACTAGGTTGAAAAAAAAGACCCGTGAAATCCGTAAAATGGTTAAGCGCTGGTGGATTTATCACCTGAAAGATTAGGAATAATCTGGATGAATGTAACGGCGCAGACGCGCAATATGGGCGTTTAGTAGGAAAAATCGCATGTGATTTGAAAGAGTTAGCTGAGGTTGGAAACGTTCTGTTACAGGAAAGGCCTCATTAGACATCACGAATCACAAAGAGTTTCGCAAAATTTTTTGATATATTTAAAACTTACGGACTTACTTGAAGCACATTTGAGGTGGTTATGAAAAAAATTGCATGTCTTTCAGCACTGGCCGCTGTACTGGCTGTTTCCGCAGGTACCGCTGTAGCTGCTACTTCTACTGTAACTGGTGGTTACGCTCAGAGCGATATGCAGGGCGTGATGAACAAAACCAACGGTTTCAACCTGAAGTATCGTTACGAGCAGGATAACAACCCGCTGGGCGTGATCGGTTCTTTCACCTACACCGAGAAAGATCGTACTGAAAACGGCGCATACAACAAAGGCCAGTACTACGGTATCACTGCTGGTCCAGCTTACCGTCTGAACGACTGGGCGAGCATCTACGGTGTTGTAGGTGTTGGCTACGGTAAATTCCAGCAGACCGAAAACCAGGGTCTGAACCGCACTGCAAGCAACAGCGACTACGGCTTCTCCTATGGCGCAGGCCTGCAGTTCAACCCAATCCAGGACGTGGCTCTGGACTTCTCCTATGAGCAGAGCCGTATCCGCAACGTTGACGTTGGCACCTGGATCGCGGGCGTAGGTTACCGCTTCTAATCACTTCGGTGAGCTAATAAAAAATCCGCCCAATGTGGCGGATTTTTTTTTAGCTTTTTCCCTTTCCTTGTGGGAGAGGGCCAGGGTGAGGGCATCAGACCGCACGAGATCGCACAGCTTACTTACTCTTAATATCAAAAATATCGGTACCCAGATGGTTATAGTCAACTTTCTGTAACTTGAAGTTGGTAACGTACACTTGGGGCGCTTTCTTGTTGGAGATAAACGGGTAATCATTTTTTATCTCTTTGGCCTTAATCCCCGTCCACTGCGAGAAGAACTGCAGGAAATCATTCGCCGAGCGCCGCGCTTTGATAACGCGATGCGTTTTATCATCACTCGACAGCACCATAAACGGTACCTGGAAATTCTGCTGGAACTGGTCGTCGTGCGCCAGATACTGCACTTCTTTGCCACGCTCTTTAAACGCCAGCCCGTGATCCGAGAAATAGACCACAGAGAAGCTTTCGCCCGTGTTGCGCAGCTGATCGTAAAGCTTGCTGAGCAGCTCGTCGGTTTGCGTCATGGTATAGAGATAGCAAGAGGTCTCTTTCGACTGCACAAACTCCGCGTATTTACCGCCAGTGCGATCGCAGGCCTGCGGGTGCGATCCCATCAGGTGCAGAACAATCAGCTGCGGCTGGGTGCGCTGGGTAGCAAAGACCTGCGCCGTCATCTTCAGCAGCGCCTCGTCTTTGGTGTTTTTGTCGGCTTCAAAGTCGCCGCTCTTCAGGAACTGCACTTCGTCAGCACGCTTAGCAATACTGGCGATGGCGGTGTCGTATTCGCCGATTTGCCCCTGATTGGAGAACCACCAGGTCTGAAAACCGGCGCGGTTGGCCAGCGTGACAAAATTATCCTGAAACTGAGGTTTGCCATCCACCACGCGGTTCAGCGTCAGGCCGAGCGATTTCTGCGTCGAGCCGCTGGCCGCCACATAATCGGTAAACAGGGTGCCGTTGACAGAGCTGGCAAACGGTGTGTTATTCCAGTGCCCGCCGAATGCGCCCAGCGCGTCGCGACGTGCGCTCTCGCCAATCACCACCACATAGGTATGGTATTTCGGCTTAACCGCCAGCACGTTCCAGGTGTCTTTCATATTGGAAAGTTCAGCCATGCGCGCCTGCTCGTCGAGAACCTCTTTATTGTTCACGACGACGTCTTTAACGAAACGGAACACCGGATAGCCCGTATCTTTCAGCTTGAACACGCCGCCCCAGGCCAGGTTTTGCACCGGCGCAACGAAAAACGTCCCCACGCTAAACGCCAGGCACAGAGACTCCATTTTTCCCCATGATCTCTTCGCGTCTGCTTTGCGACGAACCGCGATGACGCCAAGCGCAAAGATAAAGAGGCCGACGACGTAGCTGTACCAGGGGAAGATCGTCAGGATCTCCGTCGACTCTTCCATATTGGTGGAGTGCAGCGCCAGCAGGGTGTTGAAGTTTGGCGCGCCGTAGGCCTGGCCAAACGGGAAATACATCGCAGCAATCAGCGAACAGACCCCTACCAACGCTTTCTGCACGCGCGGGGCCGCTCGCCACAGCACATGCAGGATGCAGGTGAAAGCCACTGCATAAAGCAGGCTGAAGGGATAGCCGAGCGCAAAGTTAATCAGCAGCGACTGCAAAAAGTAAAATCCCGTCCACGGGCTTAAGGCCCGGCTGCGGGTAACGATGGTATCTATCAGGGTTACATTCATAGGTCACTATCACAAAAACGCCATGTGCTCACCCTGGCGCCAAGGGTCAAAGCCTGCCGGACAGTGCGTGGAAAGGGAATGAGAGGTCCGCTTCAGCGAGCCGCAAATTGTGCAGGGCTGCAAGAAGATAGTGCGAGCGTGAATTAAGGTCAACAGTTGCTAAACAGATGTTTTGCGAAGGGGGCTGCAAATCCGCAAAAATTATCGGGAATTGGTCAGTTTACAGCGGAAGTGTGACAGAAAAATGAAGCGGCGTACCGCAACGCCGCTTAGTGGGAAGGTTTGTCGTCCTGATGCGGTTTGTTGTTAAACATATCGCACAGCATGTTCAACAGCATTAAGCGCACTTTAAAAGGAGAGTGGGTAAACACGTTCATACACCTCTTGAATTCGTTCATGAGACCTCCTGATGTTTGATCCCTTCGATCCGTGAAGGGTGACTGCATTACATACAGATATAGCACAGGCTATATTGTATAGCTATGGCTATTTCGTTAATTTTTTGTGCTTGTGGAGGGATGGTTTACAATGTGCGCTCTCGATACCGGGCGCTGGAAGCGTCACCCCAATGAGGAAGTACAATGAACCGTCGCGCAGGTAAGCCAGCCATTAAAAAAACGACGCAACTGGTGAATGTTGAAGAACATGTCGAAGGTTTTCGCCAGGTCCGTGAAGCGCACCGGCGTGAACTGATTGATGATTATGTTGAACTGATTTCCGATCTGATCCGCGAGGTTGGGGAAGCGCGTCAGGTCGATATGGCCGCCAGGCTGGGGGTTTCGCAGCCGACGGTCGCTAAAATGTTAAAACGTCTGGCCTCGGTAGGCCTGATCGAAATGATCCCCTGGCGCGGCGTGTTTCTGACGCCGGAAGGGGAGAAGCTTGCGCAGGAGAGCCGCGAGCGCCATCAGCTTGTCGAGAACTTTTTGCTGGTGCTGGGCGTCAGCCCGGAAATTGCCCGTCGGGATGCTGAAGGAATGGAGCACCACGTTAGCGAAGAGACGCTGGTGAAGTTTCGCGAATTTACCCTTAAATATGGTCCCTCCGCTGAATGAAAATCCCTGGACTGCAGGCCCTCTCACGCGATCGTTTCTTCCATCTCTTATTAATCATTGGCGCCGGGTTAAGCCTGTTTGTGCCGTTTGCGCCACAGGCCTGGTCTGCGGCGATTGACTGGCGCACCATCATCACCCTGAGCGGGTTAATGATGCTGACCAAAGGGGTCGAGCTGAGCGGCTATTTTGACGTCCTGGGGCGTAAAATGGTGCGCCGTTTTGCCACCGAGCGCAGGCTGGCCCTGTTTATGGTCTTCTCCGCCGCGGTGCTGTCGACGTTTCTGACCAACGATGTGGCGCTGTTTATCATCGTGCCCCTCACGCTCACCCTGCGTAAGCTTTGCGAGATCCCGGTCAGCAGACTGATTATCTTTGAAGCGCTCGCCGTTAACGCCGGTTCTCTGTTGACGCCCATCGGCAACCCGCAAAATATTCTTCTCTGGGGACGTTCCGGTCTGTCATTCGCCGCCTTTACCTGGCAGATGGCGCCTCTGGCGCTGGTGATGATGCTGTCGCTGCTGGCGGTCTGCTGGTTCGCGTTTCCGGATAAAAAGCTGCAATACCATAGCGGGACCACGGGCCCGCAGTGGCAGCCGCGGCTGGTCTGGAGCTGCCTCGGGCTGTATATCGTCTTCCTGTTCGCCCTGGAGCTGAAGTATGAGCTGGCGGGCGTCCTGCTCGTCGCCGCGGGCTTTGTCGTGCTGGCGCGGCGCGTGCTGGTGAGCGTGGACTGGACGCTGCTGCTGGTCTTTATGGCGATGTTCATCGACGTGCATCTGCTTATTCAGCTTCCGGTGCTACAAAACGTTCTGCACAGCGTCAGCACGCTGTCGCAGCCGGGGCTGTGGCTGACGGCGATTGGCCTGTCGCAGTTTATCAGCAACGTGCCTGCCACCATTCTGCTGCTCAACTACGTTCCGCCGGACACGCTGCTGGCCTGGGCGGTGAACATCGGTGGGTTTGGGCTGCTGCCCGGCTCCCTGGCAAACCTGATCGCCCTGCGCATGGCCAACGACCGTCGCATCTGGTGGCGCTTCCACCTCTGGTCGATCCCGATGCTGCTCTGGGCTGCGGCGATCGGTTTCGGACTATTCCTTCTCATATAGTGCGCAATTTGTCAGTTTTTCCTGGCAAATGTATAGCAACGTCCTAGCTTTAGTGAACGGCATAGTGTGATGCCGCTCACTGACAGGACCGTTGCTGAATTATGGCAGAAGAACAAAATCCACCTGCTGACGAGCAGGATAAAAACAATAACGAGCGTAAACGCCCGGGCAAAAAACCGTTAATTATCCTTGGCATCGTGGTCATCGTGATGGTGATCGTGGCGCTAGTCTGGTGGTTTTTAACCCGCAACGAAGAAACCACCGACGACGCCTTTACCGACGGCGACGTGGTGACCATTGCCCCCAAAACGGCGGGCTACGTTACCGAGCTTCGCGTGCGGGATAACCAGCGCGTGAAGAAAGGGGATGTGCTGGTGGTGATCGATCCGCGTGATACCACCGCCCAGCGCGATCAGGCTCAGGCTCAGCTTGGGCTGGCTATCGCGCAGCTGCATCAGGCCCAGGCGCAGCTGGCGCTCTCAAAAGTGCAGTATCCCGCCCAGCGTGACGAAGCCAAAGCGCAGGTGTTGAAAGCGCAGGCCGATCTGGCGAACGCGCAGGCGGAGTACCGGCGCCAGCGCGGCGTTGACCCGCGCGCGACCACCCAGCAAAGTATTGATTCTGCGAACGCTCAGCTGCGCAGCGCCCAGGCTGGCCTTGCCAGCGCACAGGCGCAGCTGGAAGTGGCGGAGCAGGTACAGCTGCAAATCCGCCAACAGGAGACCAACGTCGAAGCCCGCGAGCGTCAGGTCGAACAGGCCAAAGCGCAGCTGGAAACCGCGAATCTGAACCTCTCTTACACCGAAGTCCGCGCCCCGTTCGACGGCTTTGTCACCAAACGCAACGTGCAGCCCGGCACGCTGGTTCAGGCGGGCACCGCGCTGTTCTCGCTGGTCTCCCCGAACGTATGGGTGGTGGCGAACTTTAAAGAGTCCCAGCTTGAGCGCATGAAGCCCGGCGATAAGGTTAGCGTCTCCGTGGATGCCTGGCCGGATATGGAGCTTGAAGGCCATATCGACAGCATCCAGCAGGGCAGCGGCTCGCGCTTCTCCGCCTTCCCGTCGGAAAACGCCACCGGTAACTTCGTGAAGATTGTTCAGCGCGTGCCGGTAAAAATCGTCATTGATAAAGGTCTGGATCCGAACAAGCCGCTGCCGCTGGGGCTGTCGGTTGAACCGAAGGTCACCGTGGAATGACGGATCATAGCCACGATAACTGGAAGCCCGCCAGTAACCCGTGGGCGGTGGCGATTGTCGTCACCCTGGCGGTGTTCATGGAAATTCTGGACACCACCATCGTCAACGTCGCGCTGCCGCACGTGGCGGGGTCGCTCTCGGCCAGCTACGACGAATCCACCTGGGTACTGACAAGCTACCTGGTGGCGAACGGCATCGTGCTGCCCATCTCGGCGTTCCTGAGCCGGCTGTTTGGCCGCAAGCAGTTCTTCCTCATTTGCATTGTGATGTTCACCATCTGCTCGTTTCTGTGCGGCATCGCCACCGAGCTGTGGCAAATCATCCTGTTCCGCGTGATGCAGGGCTTCTTTGGCGGCGGGTTGCAGCCCACCCAGCAGTCGGTGCTGCTTGACTACTTCAAGCCGGAGGACAGGGGCAAAGCGTTTGGGCTTTCCTCCATTGCGATTATCGTCGCGCCGGTGCTCGGCCCGACGCTGGGGGGCTGGATCACCGACAACTACTCCTGGCGCTGGGTGTTCTTTATCAACATCCCGGTGGGGATTGTGACGGTGCTGGCGATCTACCAGCTGCTGGAAGATCCGCCGTGGGAGAGCAAATCAAAAGAGAAGCTGACCATCGACTGGACGGGGATCGGCCTGATCGCCCTCGGTCTCGGTTGTTTGCAGGTGATGCTCGACCGGGGCGAGGATGACGACTGGTTCTACTCGAACTTTATCCGCACCTTCGCGGTGCTGACGCTGGTCGGCATTATTGGCGCAATCTACTGGCTGATGTATGCCAAAAAGCCGGTGGTGGATCTGCACTGCATGAAGGACCGCAACTTCGCGATCTCCAGCCTGCTGATGGCGGGGATGGCGATGATCCTCTACGGCAGCTCGGTGGTGATCCCGCAGCTGGCGCAGCAGGATCTGGGCTATACCGCCACCTGGTCCGGGCTGGTGCTCTCGCCCGGCGCGGTGCTGATCGTGCTGACGATCCCGCTGGTGCTGAAGCTGATGCCGGTGGTGCAGACGCGCTGGATCATCGCCTTTGGCTTTACCTGCCTGGCGGTGTCGTTCTTCTGGTCGCGCACGCTGACGCCGGATATTGACTTCGAAACCCTGGTGTTGTTCCGCAGCGCCCAGTCGATAGGTCTGGGGTTCCTGTTTGTGCCGCTCACCACCATCGCCTTCATCTCGATACCGAGACGGCTCAACGCCGATGCGGCGGCGCTGTTTACCATGTTCCGCAACGTGGCGGGATCCATCGGGATTTCACTCTCGACGGCGGCCATCACCGAGCGCGCGCAGGCGCACAGCGCGCATCTTGCCTACCACGCCTCGCCGTTTAATGAGCAGTTCCAGCTGGCGATTCGCGAAAGCGCCCAGGCGATCCAGAACTTCACCACCCAGGTGGGCGATCCGACCGGGATTGCCACCGGGCGGATGTACCAGACGATGATCGAGCAGTCCCGCTTTTTGGCCTACATCGACGTCTTCACCATTCTGAGCGCGGTGGCCTTGCTATTGATTCCGTTTTGTTTGTTGCTCTCGCCGGTTAAGAGCGAGGGGAGTGCAGGAGCACACTGATGATACACAGACGTTTACACCCCCTGATGATAATGATGCTGCTGGTGGGCTGCGCCGTCGGGCCGGACTACCAGCAGCCTGCGCCACCCGCCGTTACGCACTGGAACGATAAGGGCGACAGCGCGGTAAAATCGCAAACCACCTCCGCCGCGACCAATCCGCGCTGGTGGAAAACCTTCGGCTCGCCGCAGCTCGACAGTCTGGTTGAACGCGCCATCGCCGGAAACCTGACGCTGCAGCAAACGGTACTACGCATTGCCGGGGCGCGTGAACAGATTAACCAGGCGGGCGGGGCATTTTTCCCGTCGGTGAACGGCAATCTGCAGGCGACGCGCCAGCAGCTCGGGCTGGAAGGGGAGCTAAAATCCCACGGCGTGTACGACCAGCTGGATAATGTCGACCCTGAACTCAGAGGCGCGCTGGGACCGCTGACGCAGCCGATTAACCTTTATCAGGGCAGCTTCGACGCCCAGTGGGAAATCGACCTCTGGGGTAAGGTGCGCCGTCAGGTGGAAGCCGCCGAAGCACAGCAGAAGGCCGCCATCGAACAGCGTAACGATGCGCTGGTGTCGCTGGAAGCGGAAGTGGCGCGCGCGTGGCTCCAGCTGCGCGGGGCGCAGAGCATTATCGCTACCCTGAACACACAGATTAAAAGCGCGCAGCAGACGCTGGACCTGACCGAAAGCCGCCAGCGCGGCGGGCTGTCACCGCAGATGGACGTGGAAAACGCCCGGGCGCAGCTGGGCAATCTTGAAGCGCAGCTGCCGCAGTATCAGGCCCAGGAACGCCAGGCGATGAACGGGCTGGCTATTCTGCTCGGCAAGCCGCCGGGGGCGCTGGATAGCGAGCTGCAATCCGCGCAGCCAATGCCCGCGCTGCCGGATATCGTGCAGACTGGTATACCGTCCACGCTGGCGCGCCGCCGTCCGGACGTGCGCGAAGCGGAGGCCAACCTTCATGCCGCCACGGCGCAAATTGGCGTCTCGGTGGCCGAGCTGTTCCCGAGCTTTACCCTCTCCGGACAGTTTGGCCTGCGCAACAGCGAATCCGGCTGGCTGACCGACTGGAGCAGCCACTTCTACAGCTTCGGCCCGCAGGTTTCCATACCGATTTTCCAGGGTGGTCGGCTGGTCTCCAGCGTTAAGGTGGCGCGCGCGCAGCAGGGTGCTGCGGTACTGGACTATCGCCAGACGGTGCTGACCGCGCTCGGCGATGTCGAAAACGCGCTGGTGAGCTATCGCACCGACCAGCAGCGTGAAGCGGGTCTCGCGAAAACCATTGATGCCCTGCAAAACGCCTTTGACCTGGCGAGCGACAGCTATCGCCAGGGGATCGCCAGCTTTATTGACGTGCTGGACGCCCAGCGTCAGCTGGCGCAGGCCGAACAGCAGCGCGCGCAGGCGCAGGTACAAAGCGCCCTCGATCTGGTGGCGCTCTACAAGGCGCTCGGCGGCGGCTGGGAGCCGTATCAGCAGGTGCAGCTGCCGGACTACAGCGTCTTTGGCGACGCCCCGCGCGGATAAATATTCAGAGGATTGGGCAAGAAACGGACAGGAACGCCACATTCGCGATGGCTGAGGGGCGGGTATAACTATCGGGTACCCAATCGACATGCGAGGATTATCTTATGCGTTATCAAAAACTGGGCAACACCGGTCTGTTCGTTTCTGAACTGTGCCTCGGCACCATGACCTTCGGCGGAGAAGGCGGCATGTGGGGCAAGATTGGTCAGCTCCAGCAGAGCGAAGCAGAACAGCTGGTGGGCCGTGCGCTGGATGCCGGGATCAACTTTATCGATACCGCGGACGTTTACTCGGAAGGGCGCTCGGAGGTGATCCTCGGGCAGGCGCTGAAAAATCTCAACGTCCCGCGCGAGAACGTGGTGGTCGCGACTAAAGTATTTGGCGAAACCGGGACGGCGGGAGTGAACTCGCGCGGCAGCTCGCGCTATCACATCATCAGCAGCGTGAAGGAGAGCCTGCGCCGCCTGCAGCTCGATCATATCGATCTCTATCAGCTTCACGGTTTCGATCCGGCCACGCCGATTGAGGAGACGCTGTATGCGCTGGATAACCTGGTGCAGCACGGCCACGTGCGCTACATCGGCGTCTCGAACTGGGCGGCGTGGCAGATAGCCAAAGCGCTGGGCATTTCCGAGCGACTCGGGCTGGCGCGTTTTGCGTCATTGCAGGCGTACTACACTATTGCCGGACGCGATCTTGAGCGCGAGCTGGTGCCGATGATGCAGAGCGAAGGCGTCGGGCTGATGGTCTGGAGCCCGCTGGCGGGCGGCCTGCTGAGTGGAAAATATGGTCGCGACGGGCAGAGCGAAGCCGGTAGCCGCCGTCTGGAGTTTGACTTCCCGCCTGTGAATAAAGATCGCGCCTTTGACTGCGTGGACGTGATGCGCGTGATTGCCGAAAGCAAGGGCGCCTCCGTGGCGCAAATCGCGCTGGCGTGGCTGCTGCACCAGAAGGCGGTGACCAGCGTCATCATTGGCGCGAAGCGCGTTGAACAGCTGGACGACAACATTGCCGCCACCGGGATCCGCTTAAGCGAAGACGAGCTTAAACAGCTGGATGCCGTCAGCGCGCTGCCGCGTGAATATCCGGGCTGGATGCTGGAGCGGCAGGGGGAGTATCGTCGCAATCAGCTTGCGCAACAATAACGCTTCTCATCCCCGGCGGCGCTTCGCCTGCCGGGGATGATATCGAAGAAATGACGATAAGCTGCTTTTGCCGATTCAACGATGGGCTGTGGCGGTAATCAGCAGCCGTCTTTGCAGGTTGCGGCTGGGTTTTGCTCAAGGACTCTTACCAGCAGGGCTCGGGGCTCTCTGACCACATCTGTTCCAATTGCCAGTACTTTGCCGTCCCTTTCCGCTGAATACTTCGCGACAACATCACCGAAAGCATTTCGCTGCAGGGCGACCTCTTGTCCTGCTTTTACCGTGTCGCCGGGTTTAACGAAAACTTCCGCGAACCCACCCGTAGTTGCTCGTATGGAACTGATCGCATTACCAATATACGTTTTATTGCTGCTGGCGGTTGCGCCGATTTTGCCTTCAATCACCTTGTAATGGATCAGTACATTGAGGGCACCCTCTAACCCCCGGGCAATCATATCCTGCTGGTAAATCCTCGGCTCTCCCGTCTCGGCCGTTATCGCCGGGATACCATTTTGAATAAAGGTGGTTTCCATTGAGCCGGCTTCACCGGGGTCTTTCTTAATTTGATCTGCCGGGAAAAGTTCCGCAATTGTCCGGGCATCCGCATTGCGGTAGTCGGCATAAATGAACAGCGGATAAGCCGTTCCGGTAGACTGGGTATGATAGTCAATCGCCAGGTCGACATTCCCCTTGTAAACCTTATTCCACATCATCCATGCCTGGCGCTCGGCAGGGTTACCCGTTTCTTTTCCTGGATGGACGCGGTTGTAGTCGATCGTCTCACCCCCATCGGTTGAAACAGACCACGTCCGGGAGACCCTCTCAAGGCCAGAGCGGTTTGGGCCAATGATGCCAACAACGCTGCCGTTCATTTTTGCGGGGTCCAGTTGTTCCATCACTTTTTGGACGATGCGCACGCCGTTTAGCTCATCCCCGTGGACGCCCGCCTGCAGAAGGACTTTCTTCCCGTCCGTTTTCCCTTTTGCCACCATTATGGGGACATACCAGCGCTGTCCCGTTCCGGTCTCCACCCCCTCGAACATAAAGCGATGTTGTCCTGCTGGCAGGTCTGATACATCCAGCGTAGAGATAACCGGCACTCCCTGCACTTTATCACCCGTATACACCGTTGCTGCGTAAGTCATTGAGCCGGGCAACGCTAAGCTGAGAGCGAATGCGATACGGCGAGTAGATATCTTCATGAGCGTCATTTTCCATTTGATAGGGTTGAGATTTTTATTTTTCGGCCTGGGCCTTGGTACGTGCTCATTAAGTTAATAGTGATTTTATGAGGCCAGCCAGTGGCACGATCGGGAAATGTGATTTTGCATAGGCTAACGCGCCGGCCTCAACAACAGGGTTTGCGCGATGGTTTCGCCTGCCCGCAGCTTCTTTCCAACATACCTCACAAAAAACGATCCTCCGCTTTGATCGACATGCCATCTTCGCCTATATGACTAGTCATGAATTTTTAAATGACTAGTCATATACGGAGGGAACATGAACAATCAGCTGCCGGCCAACTTTTTATGGGGCAACTCGGTGTCCAGTATGCAGACGGAAGGGGCATGGAACGAGGGCGGGAAGGGGATGTCGGTGTACGACATTCGCGAAGCTGGAGAAAACATCTCCGACTGGAAAGTGGCCACCGACTCCTACCACCGCTACCGGGAAGATTTCGACCTGATGCAGGATCTGGGCATGAACTGCTACCGCTTCCAGATCTCCTGGAGCCGCGTCTGCCCGCAGGGCGACGGCGCGTTCAACGACGAGGGCATCGCCTTTTACGACCGCTTTATTGACGATCTCATCGCCCGCGGCATCGAGCCGATGGTCTGCCTCTACCACTTCGACATGCCGCTGGCGCTGGCGCAGGAGTACAACGGCTTCAACGATCGCCGCGTGGTGGAGGCTTTTATCCGCTACGGCAAAAAGATGATCGACTGCTTCGGCGACCGGGTAAAGTACTGGCTGACCTTTAACGAGCAGAACATCTTCCATATGCCGGAAGCGTTCCGCATTTCCGGCTATATGAAAGGCGAGAAAACCCTGCGCGAGCTGTATGAGCTTCAGCACCATGCGATGGTGGCGCACATGTCGCTGACCGAATACCTGCACCAGACGAAACCGGGTCAGCTAATGGGCGGCATGCTGGCGCACCAGCTGATCTATCCGGCCACCTGCAAGCCGCGCGATATCTTCTGCGCCCAGCAGTATGACGAATTCCTCAACCAGAACCTGCTGCGCGTCTTTGCAGGCCAGGGCTACAGCCCGGCGGTGATGGCGGTGGTAGAGCAGGAGGGCTTCGGTGATATCTATCGCGCCGACGATCTCGCTCTGTTTGCCCGCACGAAAAACGACTTTATGGCCTTCAGCTACTATGCCAGCAAAACGCTGGACAGCGATGCGATCCCGGAAGGCACGCCGGTCAACTATTACCTGCTGCACGGTGAGAAAAATAACCCCTACCTGAAAGCCACCGAGTGGAACTGGCAGATCGATCCGCTGGGCTTTCGCACCATCATCACTCGCTATGCCAACGACTGGCGGATGCCGGTCTTCCCGATTGAAAACGGTATTGGGGTAATTGAGTCCTGGGACGGGGTCAACCCGATTGAGGACACCTACCGCATCGACTACCACCGGGCGCATATCGAGGCCATGAAGGAAGCCATATTCGAGGATGGCGCAGGGGTCATTGGCTATCTCGGCTGGGGGTTAATTGACATTCTTAGCTCGCAGGGGGACATGCGTAAGCGCTACGGCGTGGTCTATGTCAACCGCGAGAATCACGACCTGAAAGACCTTAAGCGCGTGCCGAAGAAGAGCTACGCGTGGTTAAAACAGGTTATCCATACCAACGGACGCGAGATGTAAGCCGTACGCTGCCGGGCCGTTTTTGTGACTGATTGATGGGAACACTCCGCTATGTCTGAAGCAAAAATAACACCGCACATGCAGTCTTTTGTCGACAAATTTGTTGAGTTCTCGGCGCGCCTGGCAAACCAGGTGCACCTGCGCTCCCTGCGCGACGCCTTCGCCACGGTGATGCCGATTTTCATCCTCGCCGGTCTGGCGGTGCTGGTGAACAACGTGGTGTTCCCGTGGATTTTTGAGGGCGACACGCTCACACAGTTTAAGGTGTGGGGCGAGGCGATTATTAACGGCACGCTGAACATCGCCGCGCTGCTGCTGGCGCCGATGATTGCCTGGTCGCTGGCGCGCAACAAAGATTTCGACAATCCGGTCTCGGCAGTGGTTATCGCCGTCAGCAGCTTTATCATCATGATGCCGATGCGCTTACAGGTTACGCCCGTTGGCAGCGACGCTGCGGTCAGCGTGACGCAGGTGCTGACGTTCGCCAATATCGGCTCCACCGGGATTTTCGCCGGGGTGCTGATTGGCCTGATTTCCACCGAGCTGTTCATCGCCATTTCGCGGCTGAAGGCGCTGCACATTTCGCTGGGGGAAAACGTGCCCCCGGCGGTGAGCAAATCCTTTACCGCGCTGATCCCAACCATTCTTACCTTATCGGTGTTCGCCGTGCTGGCGGCGCTGCTGGCGAACGTGCTGCATACGGACCTGATCCACCTCATTACGACCTTTATTCAGCAGCCGCTGCGGCTGATCAACACCAGCCTGCCGGGGACGATTTTCATCTACAGCTTCGGCAACTTCCTGTTCACGCTCGGTATTCATCAGTCGGTGGTCAACAGCGTGGTGCTGGAGCCGTTCCTGCTGATCAACACCAACGAGAACATGCTGGCCTTCGCCAACGGACAGCCGATCCCGCACATCATCAACAACATCTTTGTGCCGACGTTTGGCATGGTGGGCGGTACGGGCAGCACGATCTCGCTGCTGATCGCCATCTTTATCTTCACGCGGCAACAATCGGCGAAGCAGGTGGCGCGTCTGTCGCTGGCGCCGGGCCTGTTCAACATCAACGAGCCGGTGATTTTCGGCCTGCCGATCGTCTTTAACCTGCCGCTGATGATCCCGTTTGTGCTGCTGCCCGCCATCGGCATTTATTTTGCGTGGCTCTGCACCACGCTGGGGTTAATGTCCCGCTGCGTGGTGATGATCCCGTGGACCACGCCGCCGATCCTCAGCGCCTGGCTGGCGACGGCGGGGGACTGGCGCGCCGTGGTGGTCCAGTTGGCAATCATCGTATTTGGTGTATTCTTCTACCTGCCTTTCCTCAAAATTGCCGAGCGAGTGGCCTTGAAAAACAGCGGGATAGAAAACTAACAGAAAGGAAGGACGATGGCGGCGAAGTACATCACCATAGCGCGGGAAATTAAGAAACGCATTATCAGCCAGCAGTACGCCGCCAACGAACCCCTGCCGGACCAGTTTGCACTGGCGGCGGAGTTCAGTACCAGCCGGATGACTATTCAGCAGGCGATGCGCCAGCTGATCGTCGAAGGGCTGGTCTACACCCGTCAGGGGCAGGGGACGTTCATCCGCAAAAACTTCCTCCAGCTCTCGCAGTGGGATCTCTCCGGCAGCGACTACTTTGGCGCGACCAAAACCTGGGCGCATCTGGGTACGGTGACGAGCCAGGTGGTGCATTTCGAACTGCGCTTCCCGAACGAAAAAGAGCAGGCGTCGCTGATGATTAACGCCGATGCGCCGATCTACGACTTCATTCGCCTGCGTTTACTGAACGGCGAACCAATGTCGCTGGATTCCACGGTGATGCCGATGAATCTGGTGCCGGGCCTGACGAAAAACCACCTTGAAGGTTCGGTGTTTCAGTACGTTCAGGAAACTCTGGGGCTGAAAATTATGGGGTCATACCGGGTCGTGCGGGCGCTAAAGCCCAGCGCGCTGGACAGAGAGCATCTGGTCTGTGAGGAAACCGATCCGGTGCTGGAGGTGGAGCAGGTCATTTATCTGGAAGATGGCACGCCGCTGGAGTATGCCCACTGCCACTATCGCTACGACCACGGCGGGATTGTTATCGTGAATAACGGATAAAAAAAAGCGGGCCTCGAAGCCCGCTTTTTTAATACGCGTGATTAATTCAGACGCACCGGCATACCGGAACGGTTCTGAATCGCCTGGTCGACGATGGTGGTTTCCACGTCTGGCTGAGAGGTCACGGACTGCACCGCGCTGTTCAGCGTAATCGGCACGATCTCGTTGTTGTTAATCTGGTCTTCGCTGGTGGACAGCGGGTTGTGCACTTCGATGTAGCGGCTGCCGTCTGGCTCAGACGTCGCTTTCACCGGTTCGTTGATGAACTGCACGCGCGTACCCACCGGCACGTTTTCGAACAGGAACTTGATGTCGTCGTTACGCAGGCGCACGCAGCCGTGGCTCACGCGCAGGCCGATACCGAAGTTGGCGTTGGTGCCGTGGATGGCGTACAGACGACCAATGTACAGCGCGTACAGGCCCATCGGGTTATCCGGGCCGGCTGGCACAACGGCGGGAAGCGGTTCACCCGCAGCGATGTATTCCGCGTGCATTTTAGCCGTCGGCGTCCAGGTTGGGCCCGCTTTCTTACGCTCTACTTTGGTGGTCCAGTTCAGCGGGGTGTCTTTACCCAGCTGGCCGATACCGATTGGCAGCACGATAACGGTGTTGGTGCCTTTCGGGTAGTAATAGAGACGCATTTCGGCGCTGTTAATCACAATGCCTTCATGAACGGTATCCGGCAGGATCAGCTGCTGAGGAATATTCAGCACGGTACCTGCTTTTGGCAGATACGGGTCAACGCCCGGGTTCGCTTCCAGCATGTTGGACAGGCCCAGCTGGTACTGCGCGGCGAAATACTCCAGCGGCTGAGAGTTACCCTCAGGCACCGTCACCACCTGGTTTTGACCCACCAGACGGCTTCCGTCTGTCGGCAGGGGATACGTCACCGCAGATGCGGTCTTACAAAAACCTACTACGGCTAACGCCGCCGCAAAAAGCGTTGTTAATTTCATGTTCATGTTGTGCGAGGTATCTAAGCCATTCAGGCGATGAGTTGATAAGTCTGAATCTGTGATGGGAGCGCATTATATGTGCATTCCCGCTAACAGGGAATTCAGATGTGTACGAAATCACATTTTTTTCGATTTTGTTAAAGTTTAGTGGATTGCCGCAACACGGGATCTCAATTCGGAATTGTGGCATAATGCCGTGTTTATCACACTTTTCGCAGGAATCTCTCCGTGTTAGTTACCAGCAACGTCACTATGCAGTTTGGCAGTAAGCCGCTGTTCGAAAACATTTCCGTCAAATTTGGCGGCGGCAACCGTTACGGCCTGATTGGTGCCAACGGTAGCGGAAAATCCACCTTTATGAAGATCCTCGGCGGCGATTTAGAGCCGACGCTGGGCAACGTGTCGCTCGATCCGAACGAGCGTATCGGTAAGCTGCGTCAGGATCAGTTCGCCTTCGAAGAGTTCACCGTGCTCGACACCGTGATCATGGGGCACGCGGAGCTGTGGGAAGTGAAGCAGGAGCGCGATCGTATCTACGGTCTCGCCGAAATGAGCGAAGAAGACGGCTATAAAGTGGCCGATCTGGAAACGCAGTACGGCGAAATGGACGGCTACTCCGCGGAAGCGCGTGCGGGCGAACTGCTGCTGGGCGTCGGTATTCCGGTTGAACAGCATTACGGCCCGATGAGCGAAGTCGCGCCAGGCTGGAAGCTGCGCGTGCTGCTGGCGCAGGCGCTGTTCTCTAACCCGGACATCCTGCTGCTCGACGAACCAACGAACAACCTGGACATCGATACCATCCGCTGGCTGGAGCAGACGCTGAACGACCGCGACAGCACCATGATCATCATCTCGCACGACCGTCACTTCCTGAACATGGTCTGTACGCACATGGCGGATCTGGACTACGGCGAGCTGCGCGTTTATCCGGGCAACTACGACGAGTACATGACGGCAGCCACCCAGGCGCGCGAGCGTCTGCTGGCAGATAACGCCAAGAAGAAAGCGCAGATTGCGGACCTGCAATCCTTCGTGAGCCGCTTCAGCGCCAACGCCTCTAAATCCCGTCAGGCAACATCGCGTGCCCGTCAGATCGACAAAATCAAGCTGGAAGAGGTTAAAGCCTCCAGCCGTCAGAACCCGTTCATTCGCTTTGAGCAGGACAAGAAGCTGTTCCGTAACGCGCTGGAAGTTGAGGCGCTTACCAAAGGCTTTGATGAAGGCCCGCTGTTTAAAAACTTCAACCTGCTGCTGGAAGTGGGCGAAAAGATTGCCATTCTGGGCGCCAACGGTGTGGGTAAATCTACCCTGCTGAAAACCCTGGTGGGTGAACTGCAGCCGGACAACGGCACCGTGAAGTGGTCTGAAAACGCGCAGATTGGCTACTACGCCCAGGATCATGAGTACGAGTTCGAAAATGACCTGACCGTCTTCGACTGGATGAGCCAGTGGAAGCAGGAAGGTGACGACGAGCAGGCGGTGCGCAGCATTCTGGGTCGTCTGCTGTTCAGCCAGGACGACATCAAAAAGCCGGCCAAAGTGCTCTCCGGTGGTGAAAAAGGCCGCATGCTCTTCGGCAAGCTGATGATGGAAAAACCGAACATTCTGGTGATGGACGAACCGACCAACCACCTGGACATGGAATCTATCGAATCGCTGAACATGGCGCTGGAGATGTATCAGGGCACCCTGATCTTCGTCTCTCACGACCGTGAGTTCGTCAGCTCACTGGCGACCCGCGTGATCGAAATTACGCCAGAGCGCGTGGTGGACTTCAGCGGTAACTACGAAGATTACCTGCGCAGCAAAGGTATCGACGGCTAAAAAAAAGCCGGGTGGCGGCTTCGCCTTACCCGGCCTACGTTCTATTCCCTCTCCCACAGGGAGAGGGCTAGGGTGAGGGCATCAGGCCGTACTACACCACCCGCTCGCTCCCTTCAACCCCATTCACCCGCAGCGTACGTTTTTCCCCCGCCGGTAACGACACCTTCAGCGCCTTCCACGCCGGACGATAATCCCCGCGCGCGTTGACCTTCAGGTTGATGGTTGCGCCATCACACTCCATTTCCCATTCCACCCACAGCGCATTGCCCTTCTGGTAGCCCCAGCTTTCACCGTCGTCTTCAAATAGCAGCCCCGTGGTTGTGCCGACGCCTTTAACCGGGAACAGCTTCAGCTCGCGGGTCGTATCTTTTTCAGCACTCACATGCGTGATGCGCTCGCTAAGCGGCAGACCGGCCCCGGCGCGCACCAGCAGCGGCAGTTTTTCCAGCGGCGCATCAAGGACGATGGATTGCCCGCCCGCATACCACGCGTGGGTGTAAAAATCGTACCAGCCCGTTTCGTTATCTGGCAGCCAGACGCGGCGCTCGCGCTGCCCGGCTTCGACGACGCTGGCGACCAGCAGGTCGCGGCCCAGCAGGAAGTCATCGCACTCTTCGAAGGTCTGCGCGTCGTGCTCGTGGTCGAGGAAGGTCGGGCGCAGCATCGGCTCGTCGTCGGCGTGCGCCTGCCAGAGCAGGGTGTAGAGATACGGCAGCAGGCGGTAGCGCAGCTCAATCGCGCCGCGAATGGCAGGCGTGACGCCCGGATACATCCACGGCTCGTTCACCGTGTGGTCATCGTTCCACGAGTGAATGGTAAAGCGCGGGTGCATTACGCCGTTCTGCACCCAGCGCACGAACAGCTCGGCGTCCGGCTTGTCGCCGGAGAAACCGCCGACGTCGTGCCCGACGTTGAACAGCCCGGACAGGCTCATGCCCAGCCCCATGCGGATGTTATAGCGCAGGGTGTCCCAGTTGGTGCGGTTGTCGCCGCTCCAGGTCTGAACGTAGCGCTGCATCCCGGCGCAGCCGGAGCGGGAGATGAGATACGGGCGTTTTTCCGGCGCAAAGCGCTGCTGCGCTTCCAGCGAGGCGCGCATCATCAGCAGCGGCATCACCGGGCGAATGTGCTTGATGGCGATCTCCTTGCCGAAGCCAAAGCAGCGGGCTTCCCCGTCCCACACTTCATACTCGTTGTTATCGTTCCAGGTGGAGTCGATGCCCATCTCCAGCAGCTGCGTGGTCACGCCGTTCTGCCACCACTGCACCGTCTGCGGGTTGGTGAAGTCGAGGTGCGAGCCTTCGTCATCCCAGAAGCTGGAACGTTCGGGCGCGTCGGTTTCTGAATCGCGAATGAACAGGCCGCGTTCCGCCACTTCGTTATAGCGGGGATGATCCTGCAGCAGGCACGGCTTGATGTTGGCCGCAAGCTTCAGTCCCGCGTCGTGGAAGGCCTGGCTCATCGCCTTCGGCTGCGGCACTTTGTCGTAGTTCCAGTTGAAGACGTAGCGCTTGCCGTTGATGGAGGTATAGCCGGACGAGAGCTGGAACGAATCGCACGGAATGGCGTGCTCTTCGCACAGGCGGATGAAGTTCATCAGCTGATTCTGCGCGTCCGGTGCGTCGGTGTAGTGCATGGTCGAGCCGCTGTAGCCCAGGCTCCACTTCGGCCCAAACAGCGTTTTCCCGGTCAGGCGCACAAAGGCTTTGGTGACGTCCAGCGCGCGCTTGCCGGTAAAGAGGTAGTAATCAATATCACCCGCTTCCGCCTGCCAGCGGCGATAGGCGGTGTGATAGTTGTCGATCTCGTTGCCCAGATCCAGCCAGCAGCTGCTCAGGTTGTCGTAGAACAGGCCGTAGCTCACGTCGTCGCGGCGGGTAAGGGTGAACGGAATGTGCTTGTAGAGCGGGTCGGTGCTGGCGGCGTTATAGCCCATGGCGTCCAGGTTGCGCATCTCGTAACGTTTGCCGTTGCGCTGCAGATCGCCCGCTTTCTCGCCCAGCCCGTAGAAACGCTCGTCCTTGCGGCGGCTGAGATAGTGCGCCACGCCGTCGCCGTGGGCGTTCAGCAGGTAGGCGCTGGTCGGGCGATCCTGGACCAGCGGCTGCCATTCGCCCGCATCATTGCGGTAGTGCCACTCCAGCCACAGGGGCTGGTGGACGGTGACGCGCAGCTGCTCGGTTGCCACCGTCACTGCGTCATCCTGCTGCGTCAGGGTCCAGGCCGGGCAGGAGAAACCGCTCAAGTCGTCACGATGGCGGCCTTCCCACGGCACGTCCTGTTCTGGCGCGATGCTCCAGGTGCGGTCCAGCGCCAGCTCGCCTTTGCGCTTAATCAGCACGCGGAACAGGTTTTGTTCCAGCACATACAGGCACAGGCGGTGCTGATTATCCACCAGCAGCTCCAGATGATTCGCAGACTGCTTATCGACGGTCCAGTTTTTCAGGGTTTTCATATGCAATACATCCACTATCAGGCGCGCTTGGCGCGACGTTCAGCAATAAATGCCACCAGGAAGAGAGCGCCAATCAGGTCAAAGAAGCCCATGGCAATAAAGAGCGGGTTGAAGCCGATTTTGTCGGCGGTCACCCCTATTAACAGGGAGAACAGGAAGCTGGCGATCCACGCCGCCGAGCCGCGCATGCCGTTGACGGTCGCCATCTGGCCCTTATCGAAGGACTCCACCACCAGCGCGCTCAGCATGCAGGAGATAATCTGGTGCCCGAAGCCGCCGATGGAGATCAGCACGATGGTGATATACGGGTCGCGGGTCACGGCGACGATGGCCAGAGAAATCATCAGGAACGCGCCGGTGACGGAGCTTGCCACCACCGAGTTCACGCGGGAGCAGCCGAACCAGCGGGTGTACAGGCGCGTCAGGTAGCCGCTCGCTACGCTGCCGAGGTCGGCGGCGAGGAAGGGCAGCCAGGCAAACATCGCGATCTGCTTCAGGTCCATGCCGTGCTCTTTGGCGAGGTACAGGGGCACCCAGAAGCTCAGCACCGCCCAGGCGGGTTCTGCCATAAAGGCCGGGATGGCGATACCGTAGAAGCGTTTGTTTTTCGAGACGGTTTTCAGCGCGGTCAGGAAGGGCAGCTTGACCGGTGCGGGTTCGTTATCCTGCTTGATAAACGCCAGCTCGTCGCGGCTCAGGTTCGGGTGCTGTTCCGGGTTGTGGTAGAACGCCCACCAGAGGATCACCCACAGCAGCGCCAGCACGCCGGTAAACATAAACGCGCCCTGCCAGCCGAACGACGCGTGAGCAAAGTAGATGATAGGCGGGGCCAGCATCGCGCCGATGGAGAAGCCCACGCCCGCCCAGCCGGCGGCAACGGGACGCTCTGATTTCGGGAACCATTCGCCGATGGTTTTGGCGTTCGCTGGCGTGGCGGCAGCTTCGGAAGCGCCCATAAAGAAGCGCAGAATGGCCAGGTGCAGCCAGCTTCCGGCGCCCGCGTGGAAGATACACATCAGCGCCCAGATCCCGGCGCAGACCATAAAGCCAATCTTCAGGCCGATGACGTCAATCAGCCAGCCGCACAGGGGCTGGAAAATGGTGTAGGCGATCTGAAACGCGCCGACTATCCAGGAGTACTGCTCGGTGGTGATCCCGAGGCTCTCTTTCAGTTCCGGGGCGAGGATCCCCAGCGAGTTACGGGTGATGTAGTTAACGGTGACGCCAAGTAAAAACAGCACCAGCACGTACCAGCGCAAATTCTTAATGACGCGACGGGTTTTGCTTGTCGCAACGGTGTTATTGATGTCCTGACTCATTTTACTCTCCACAAGACGGACGGTAAGGGGACGGAGGTTCAGGTGTCACACAGATTGTTATGCCTTTGATTTCTATCCGCTTAGAATGCTTAAGTTGCTATACAACTAGTATGGAAGCTGTGTGACAAGTTCACCTTAGGGAAGAAAATGAGAGGGCAAAAGTGGATTTTGTGCAAAATTTCTCATAACTGACGTAAACCCTCTGGCATGATGGTCTTTATGTCAGTTATTGCCTGATGAACACGCTATGAAAATTTTTTCATTTCGCAAATGGAGCCAGATCACAAAATGGACAAAAGGCTAAAAATCACCGAAATCGCCGCCCGTACCCAGCTCTCCATCAGTACGGTTTCCCGTGTGCTGGCAGGCAAAGCGAATACCAGCGAAAAGGCGCGGGCTAAGGTGCTGGCGTGCGCGCGGGAGCTGGGGGTGATGGACGGCATGGCGGCGGGGCGTCTGCTGCTTAACAGCCTGGTGGTTTTTGCCCCTCAGCGTGCCTTCGACGAGCGGTCCGACATCTTTTACTACCGCGTGATCCAGAGCGTGAGCAAAGGGCTTGCCTCGCACGAGGTTCGGCTGCGCTACTGCGCGCTGGAGGAGAACGACAGCGACGCCCAGATTTTTCTGGCACGCATGAACGAGCCGGATACCCAGGCGGCCATTCTGCTCGGTATCGACGATCCGCATATCCACGATCTGGCGGTGGATGTGGGGAAACCCTGCATGCTGATTAACTGCCGGGACCGCCGCATGCGCCTGCCTGCCGTTGCCCCGGATCATCGCGCCATCGGCGAGCGGGCGGCGGAGTACCTGTTCGAGATGGGGCACCGCGAGGTGATGAACGTGCTGTGCCTGCGTCGCTACACCATGGAGCTGCGCCTGGCGGGGATCCGCGACGCGTGGCACGCTCATAATCTCAGGTTTAACGACAGGCGCGATCTGCTGGTGGTGCCAAGCTTCAGCGCCAGAGAGACGGAGCAACTGGTGAGCGAGTGGCTTAACCAACAGAAGGGAAAAGACCTGCCGACGGCGTTCCTGGTAGGCGGGGACTTTATGGCGGCAGGCACCATCAGCGCGCTGCAAAATCACGGTCTGCGCGTGCCGCAGGACGTCTCGGTGATGAGCATTGACGGCTTTAATCTGGCGGCGATTCAGGATGTGCCCTTAACGGCGGTGCATGTTCCCCGCGACGAGCTGGGAACGGAAGCGGTGCATATGCTCCAGCAGCGGCTGATGCGCCCGGACGCGCCGGTAGGAACATTGCTGCTGAACGGCACGCTGGCCGTGCGGGAATCGGTACGGCGGATACGTCAGGGGAAACGACGCACCGCCGTGGAGCGGGAAGGGCTGTACGACAGTTAAGCCATGCCCAGCGCACGCTTGCCGTGGATATTGAGATCGTTCACGGTAAAACGGTCCTGCCAGCTTTTTTCATAATCCTCGCGCGGGAAGTCTCCCGGCGACGCGCCGGTTTCCAGCGCTTCCTTGACCTTTTTCGCATAGGCGAGGTTCTTCTCGCACATTGGCGCGGCGGGGATGTACATCACGTTGCCCCAGCCCTGCTGATTTTCCACCGGCGCGACAGAGTGGATCACGTCGCAGTGCCACCACACGGAATCGCCGGCTTCCAGCGCCGGAATACTGGTTAATGCTTCGACAAGCAGCGGGTGCCACTTCTCGGAAATCGGCAGCACGCGCCCCGGCGCCACGCCGCAGAGTTCGTCTTCCGGCACGTCGTCCAGCAGCGGACGCAGCAGAATGTAGGCCATTGCTTCCGGGATCGGCACCACGTGCAGCAGCCCCTGGCCGGGGATCATGTCCGACAGCGCCGTCCAGCCCTGGAAGGTGCGGAACACCGAGCATTTGGTGGTGTTATCCACGGTGTATTCTTCCACTTCAGTACGGTGCGCGGCGTTCCACGGATCGTATTTCTCGACGTTGCCGTCAAACACGCGGGCAAACACCTGCTGGTAAGCCGGCAGCAGCCAGCGCTCCAGCGCGCCGGAATCGGTATGCGCCCCCAGCCCTTTGGAGGTGGTTCCCGGCGGACGGCGGCGAATGCGGTCCGGGTAAATCACGCTCACGTCAGGGTCGAACCACTGCTTGCCGTTGCTCTCGAATGTCCATAAACGGTTCAGGAACGACTGCACCTGCGCCATCGCTTCACTCTGGCGCGCCTGCATTTGTGCCTGGGACCAGTAGATCGGGTAAATCTCCGGGCGGGAGGCGGTTAAGGTGCCGAAGAAGTTGTCGCCCGGCCCTTTGTACACCTCGTCAAACTTGTTCAGATCGAGGTAGTCGAGCATCGACCGATCCCACGCCAGCGCCTGCTCGCGGGGGAAGTGACCTTTAATCACCGCGCAGCCGCGGCGCTTAACGGCCTCGCGCTGAGCGTCGGTAATCGTGCCGTTTTTCACATCTGCAAACGGAATCACCGGCCAGACGGATTCGCCTTTATTTTTCAGGGCGTTGATCTCCGCCACGCGGGTGGCGATTTTATCGCTGAGCTTGTCGAACACCGCCTGCACGTCGCCGATCTGCGCGCGTAACTCACGTTTTAACTGACGGATTGCCGCTTTGTGATCCGCCGGCAAGGTTTCACTGGTAAAGGTCATAACTGCCTCGCATCTTTCATTCGAAAGTAAAAATGTCTACAAGTGATACTTTAAGTTAAAAATAAGTTAATGCAAGTTTAAAAACTTGACGCAAGCCACAGGACGGAAAAAGAGTGAGAGGCCGGAGCGGGGCTCCGGCGAGGAAAGGATCAGACGTCGAAAGGAGAGTGGTTGTCGAGCACGGCCTGAATGACGTTCAGCGCGCCCTGATGGTTGTTATCGTCGGTGCTGTAGCGGCTAATGTCTTTAATGCTCTGCGCCGCGTTGCCCATCGCAAAAGAGTATTTCACCAGCTTCAGCATCTCGGCATCGTTGCCGCTGTCGCCAATGCCGACGCACTCCTGCGGGGAGATTTTCCAGCGTTTCAGCAGGCGGCTAATGCCGTTGGCCTTGTGCAGGCCGGGGATAATCAAATCGACAAAACCGAAACCGCTGGTGACCGGCTTCATGATGCCGTCCAGGGAGACGTGCAGTTTATCGACCAGGTTCGGGATATCGCTGTCCGGCAGGTTCAGGGAGAACTTAAACAGCACGTCATCGATTTCGCGGTAATCGCTGATGCGTTTTAAGCGGTGATAGTGCTTTGACATCAGCGCCACGAAGGCGTCCGGGGCTTTGTCGCTGACGTAGGCGCTCTCCAGCCCGCAGGCTACAAAGTTCAGCCCTTTGTCTTTCAGCAGTTCGCCAATAACGATCTGCGACTCATGGTGGGTCAGCTCGCCGTGGAAAACCTGCTCGCCGTGATCGAACACCAGCGCGCCGTTCTCCGCCACGAAGGAGATCTGCTCTTTCAGCTCGGGGAAGAAGGAGATGAGCTGGTAATACTGGTTGCCGCTGGCGACAACGAATTCAATATCGCGGGATTTAAGCTGCTCAAACTGTGCCTGGAAGCGGTCACGATCGTACTGCTTGGCATCATCAAGGAAAGTTCCGTCCATATCGGTGACGATAACTTTAACGGTCATACTGTGCTCCTGGGTCACTGCGTTTTGAAACATTCTAATAACAAGGTGACGGGGAGCACAAATTTAATTTCGAATGAAAGTCAGAAAGCCGGGTGGCGGCTTCGCCTTACCCGGCCTACGGGGAGACTCTGTAGGCCCGGTAAGCACATCGCCACCGGGCGTTTTCTTACAGCGTATGCTCAGTACGGGCGATAATATCGTCCTGCGCATCCGGCGACAGGGCGGTGAAGAACGCCGAGTAACCCGCAACGCGTACCACCAGGTCTCGATACTGGTCAGGGTGTTTCTTCGCCTCCAGCAGCGTTTCGCGCGAGACAATGTTGTACTGAATATGCCAGCCCTTGTGCACCTCGAAGAAGGTGCGCAGCAGCACCATCAGCTTCTGGCGATCGCTGTCGTTTTCCAGCGTCGACGGGTTCAGCTTCTGGTTAAGCAGCACGCCGCCCAGGATCGCCTCGGTAGGCAGTTTACCGACCGAGCCGATCACCGCGGTCGGGCCGAGGTGGTCGGTACCGGAAGCCGGGCTTGCCCCTTCCGCCAGCGGGGTGTGGGCCTTACGTCCGTCCGGCGTCGCCATCGTTGCCGCGCCAAACGGCACGTTCGCGGAGATGGAAGAGGTGCCCGCGTAGTAGTTACCGCCAATCGGGCCGCGGCCGTAGCGCGGGTTGTGGTACTGCTTCAGCTCTTCAATGTAGGTCTGATAGGCTCGGGTCAGCAGCATGTCCACGCTGTCGTCATCGTTGCCGTACTTCGGCGCGCCGTTGATCAGGCGCTGGCGCAGCTGCTCGTGGGTCAGCCCGTCGAAGTCATCGGCCAGCGCCGCCGCCAGCTGCTGCTGGCCGATAGCGTCCTGCTCAAAGACCAGCTTTTTCACCGCTGCCAGGCTGTTGCCGAGGTTGGCGATACCGACCTGCAGGCCGGAGACCCAGTCATACTTCGCGCCGCCCTGCTTGATGCTTTTCGCGCGCTCGATGCAGTCGTCCACCAGCGCCGAGCAGAGAATGTCGTGGACGTTCTCTTCCAGCATGGTATCCACCACGTACTCGATCTCGATGGATTTGCGGGTGTAGTAGCGGATCTGGCTGTCCCACGCTGCCATCACCTCCTCGAAATTGTCGAAGTTACCGGCGGAGAGCGCTTTCTCCTGCGGCAGGAACACCTTGCCGCTGGTGGCGTCGCGGCCGCCTTCCAGCGCGGCGAGCATCACGCGGGCGAAGTTGATAAAGCTCATGCCGGTGCAGCGGTAGCCCCACTTGCCGCCTACCGCGGTTTCGATGCAGCCGATGGCCGCGTAGTCATAGGCATCATCGCGCTCAACGCCGAGCTTGATAAATTCCGGGATCACGATTTCGTCGTTGTTAAAGGCAGGCATCCCGAAGCCGCAGCGGATCACCTGCACGCAGGCGTCGAGGAAGTCGTTGCTCATGCCCGCGTGATAGCGCACGCTCAGGTTCGGCTGGGTGGAGCGCAGGCGACCGCAGGACTCCAGGATCGCGTAGGAGAGCGGGTTCACCGCGTCCATCGGCTCGCCGTTGACCAGCTTCTGACCACCAATGGTGACGTTCTGGTACAGCGGGCTGCCGGCAGAGGCTTTGGAGTGCGAGCCGGAGCGGATTTTGTTCACTTCCAGCAGCTTCAGCCAGCAGCTGTGCAGCAGCTCGATGGCGTGCTCGCGGTCCAGGCTCTGGTCCAGCTCCACGTCCCGGCGGTAGTACGGATAGAGATACTGGTCCATCCGCGCAAACGACACGGAGTGGCCGTTGGACTCAATCTGCAGGATCAGCTGAATGAAGTAGCACAGCTGCAGCGCCTGCCAGAAGGTTTTTGGCGGCTCGTGGGCAATCACGTCGCAGTTTTCCGCCATCGCCAGCAGCTCGTCGCGGCGGCTTTCGCGGGTTTCCGTAGACGCCATCTCACGCGCCAGGTCGGCGAAGCGTTTGATGTGCAGGCTGACGGCTTCCAGCACGATATCAATTGCCTTCAGGAACTGATCGCCGTGCAGGTCTTCCAGCACCGTCAGGTTGATGCGCGAGCGGCGCTCGTCCACTTTGGCGCGCAGGCCGTCGAGACCTTTCTCCAGCACCAGCGGGAAGTTTACCGCCAGGTGGGCGTCGCCGGAGGTCATGTTGCCTTCGGCTTTGATGATGCCGGTTTCCAGCAGGCCTTTCTGCTCGTCGGTGAACATGCCGTAGCAGCGGTCCTGCACCGTCTGGCCGCGCCACCACGGGCAGATTTCATGCAGCACACGCTTGTTCTCTTCGCTCACCGCGAAGCCCGCACCCGGACGGTCCGCCAGATCGTCAATCTCTTTCTCAATCCAGGAGACGGTATATTCCGGGAAGATCGGCGCGGCGCGCACTTCGCTTGCCTGGTTGCCGATAATCAGCTCGTCGTGCTTGATCCAGATGGTGCGTTCCGCCAGGTGATGTGCCAGCGCCAGGGCGCGACGCACCGGGATCGGCTTGTCCATGTGCTGCTGGTACATTTCGGTGTAATGCTGCGCGCGCTCGGTACAGACCGGCGGCTTGACGATATGCACCAGCGCCATTTTATGCGCTTTAATACGTTCGCTGAGGGTGTTGAGATTCAGGGTGGTCATAGGTTTATCCTCGTAAGGTCGCGGTTAACCCTTTCTGGCAGGCGTACTGCTGCGCGAAATCCAGCAGGGCAGGGTTATCCAGCGGTTTGTCAGGGGCAGAGTAGGGTTGGCTGAGCAGGGTGTATTTGTTCATGCCCAGCGTGTGATACGGCAAAAAATGAATATCATCGACGCCGAGTTCGTCGGCGGCGAAGTTGGTAATGGCTGTGATGGACGCTTCATCGGCGTTAAAGCCCTGGATCAGCGGCACGCGGATGGTGATCTTTTTCCCGGCAGCGGCGAGGCGCTTCAGGTTGTCCAGGATCCGTTTGGCCGAACCGTCGGTCCACTGTTTGAACACCGCTCCATCGACGTGCTTAAGGTCGGCAAGGAACAGATCGACGTACGGTAATGACGGCTCGATATAGTGCCACGGCACGTGAAGGCAGGTTTCGACGGCGGTGTGGATACCCTGTTCGTGGCTGGCCTTGAACAGGGCGTGCGCCAGCTCCGGGTTCATAAACGGCTCGCCGCCGGAGAGGGTGATCCCGCCGCCGCTGCGGTCATAAAAAGGTTTGTCGCGCAGCACGGTGGCCATGATCTCGTCCACCTGCTTCTCTTCACCGCAGACGGTAAGCGCCTGCGTCGGGCAGCAGTCGGTGAGGGCGTTAAGCGTCTCTTCACTCAGCTTTTCGCGGTGGATGACCAGGCCATTGAGCGCGCGTTCGATACAGCCCGGTGCCGCCAGCTGACACAGGTCGCAGCCTTCCAGACACAGGCGCGCGTCAAACAGCACGTCCCGGCTGCGCGAGCGGCTTTCCGGGTTCTGACACCAGCGACAGCCCAGCGAGCAGCCTTTCAGGAACACCACGGTTCGAATACCGGGGCCGTCGTGGGTGGAATAACGCTGAATATTGAAGATCATATTTTTGCCCTCAAGTTGCATATGAAGATTAAATTACTTTCGAATGAAAGTTATCTTGATGCAGGTCAACTCTTGAGCAGGTTTTGTCGTGATAGGGTAAGTGCAGGCTAATTTTGAGGGTGACATCATGGAACTTTATCTCGACACATCTGACGTTGCGGCAGTCAAAAAGCTGGCGCGTATCTTCCCGCTGGCGGGCGTGACCACCAACCCAAGCATTGTGGCGGCAGGAAAAACGCCGCTCGACGAGCTGCTGCCCGCGCTGCACGACGCGTTGGGCGGTAAGGGCCGTCTGTTTGCGCAGGTAATGGCAACCACCGCCGAAGGGATGGTGGAAGACGCGCGCAAGCTGCGCGCTATCATTAACGACCTGGTGGTGAAGGTGCCGGTGACCGCAGAAGGGCTGGCAGCCATTAAGATGCTGAAAGCGGAAGGGATCCCGACGCTGGGCACGGCGGTGTATGGCGCCGCGCAGGGGATGCTGTCCGCCCTGGCCGGAGCTGAGTATGTGGCCCCTTACGTTAACCGCGTGGACGCGCAGGGCGGGGACGGGATTCAGACCGTGATTGAACTGCAGCAGCTGTTGGCGCTGCACGCGCCGCAGTCAAAGGTGCTGGCCGCGAGCTTTAAAACCCCACGTCAGGCGCTGGACTGCCTGCTGGCAGGGTGCGAGTCCATCACGCTGCCGCTGGACGTCGCGCAGCAGTTTATTACTTCCCCTGCGGTGGATGCGGCGATCGTGAAGTTTGAGCAGGACTGGCAGGGGGCGTTTGGACGGACGTCTATCTGACGGGGGCGGCCTGATGCCCTCGCCCCAACCCTCTCCCACAGGGAGAGAGAGCAAACACTAAAACGGCAACCTGAAGGTTGCCGTTTGCTTTAACTTCCGCACACCTCACACCCCGGGTTACGCATCAGCTTCATCTCGCGGAACTGGCAGGTCATCGCGTCATACATCACGATTTTCCCCGCTGCGGGCGTGCCGTAGTGCGCCAGCACTTTGATCGCTTCCATCGCCTGCAGGGAGCCAATCACGCCGACCAACGGCGCCATCACGCCCGCCTCGACGCAGGTCAGCGCATTCTCGCCAAACAGACGGCTCAGGCAGCGGTAGCAGGGTCCACCCTCGGCGTACGTGAAGACGCTGATTTGCCCCTCCATGCGGATTGCCGCGCCGGAGACCAGCGGGGTTTTGTGGGCAAAACAGCCCGCGTTCAGCTGGTTACGGACGGCGACGTTATCGGTGCAGTCGAGCACCAGATCGTGCTGCGCAATCTGCGCGAACAGCGCGTCGTCATCCAGCATCGCGTCAATCAGGGTGAACTGAACGTTGGGGTTGATGCGCGCCAGCGCCGTGCGGGCAGAGTCCACTTTCGGCTGGCCAACCGTCGCGTCGCTGTGCAGCGTCTGGCGCTGCAGGTTGGACACCGAGACGGTATCGAAATCCAACAGCGTCATCCTGCCCACGCCCGCCGCCGAAAGATACTGCGCGGCGGCGCAGCCCAGCCCGCCGAGACCGACGACCAGCACATTGGCTGCCTTAAGCGCTTCCTGGCCCTCAAAGTCAAACCCGCGCAGCACGATCTGGCGGTTGTAGCGCATCATCTCCTGGTCGCTCAGCTCCACCGTCATGTCAGCCTCCGAACAGGTGGTTAAAGCTTTCTACCTCAACCCATTCGCCGGCTTCCACGTTGCCGCGCTCGCGCTCCAGCACGATAAAGCAGTTGCCCTGGCTGAAGGAGCTGAAAATGTGCGAGCCCTGATGTCCGGTGGTGCTCACTTCGAGCTCACCGTCCGCGCCGCGTGCCAGAATGCCGCGCTGGAAATCGAGACGACCCGGTGATTTTTTCAGGCGCGTAGCGGCACGCACGCGCAGGCGTTCCGGCAGCGGGCTGGCCTTGTTGCCGGAAAGCTTCGCCAGCAGCGGGATCGCCAGCTGGTAGAAGGTGAGTGCCGCAGAGACCGGGTTACCCGGCAGGCCGCAGAACCAGCTGTGCGGAAGCTTGCCAAACGCGAACGGTTTGCCCGGCTTGATCGCCAGCTTCCAGAAGGCGATTTCGCCCAGCTCTTCAAGAAGGGTTTTGGTGTAATCCGCTTCGCCCACGGAGACGCCGCCGGAGCTGATGACCACGTCGGCGGATTTGTCCGCCTCGATAAACGCCGCGCGCAGTTTTTCCGGGTCGTCTGGAATGATGCCGAGGTTAATCACCTCGCAGCCCAACTGCTCCAGCATCAGGTGTACCGCCAGGCGGTTGGTGTCATAAATCTGGCCGTCCTGCAGCGGCTGGCCCGGAAGCTGCAGCTCGTCGCCGGTGGAGAATACCGCTACGCGCACCTTGCGGATAACGTCAACTTCCGCGATGCCGAGCGAGGCCAGCACCGGTAGTTCACCTACCGTCAATTTCTGCCCGGCGGCAAAAACGGTCGCGCCGAGGGTGATGTCTTCGCCCGTGCGGCGGATGTTCTGGCCCGCTTTAACGTTCGCGGTAAAACGCACCCCGTCGCCGGTCTGCTCGGTCTCTTCCTGCATCACCACGGCATCGCAGCCCTGCGGAACCGGCGCGCCGGTCATGATGCGCACGCAGGTGCCAGCAGGCCATTCGCCGCTAAACGGCTGGCCCGCAAAGGCTTTACCCGCCACCGGCAGGGCGTTACCCGTCTGGAGATCGGCCAGGCGCACCGCGTAACCGTCCATCGCTGAGTTATCGAACCCCGGCACGTTCATCGGCGAGACGATATCGCGCGCGGCAATACGACCAAAACAGCGCACAAGCGGCAGCGTCTCAACGTCATGCAGCGGAGAAATACGGTCAAGCATCTGCGAGAGTGCCGTCTCAAGCGGCATCAGTCCGGCGGTAAAATCCATGGTGGGCTCCTGCGGAGTAACAACGAAAGCGCCCATTATGGCAGAAAAGTGCGGCTAACTGTATGACCCGATGGGTGTACGCTTTACATCACTGTTGCGTCTTTCTATATTCAAAAATCATCTGAAGTTTCATCGACGATAATGATATTTATAGAAAAAGCCGCGAATCAGGCTAACGGGTGATGCGAATGGTTAATGCGGTAATCGCAATTCATGGCGGCGCAGGGGCAATCACCCGTGCACAGCTCAGTCCCGAGCAGGAAAAGCGCTACATTGACGCGCTGTACGCCATTGTGGAAACGGGCCAGAAAATGCTGGAAGCGGGCGAGAGCGCGCTGGATGTGGTCACCGAGGCGGTGCGCCTGCTGGAAGAGTGTCCGCTCTTTAATGCCGGAATAGGTTCGGTCTTTACCCGGGATGAAACCCACGAGCTGGACGCCTGCGTGATGGACGGCGTCACCCTGAAGGCGGGCGCCGTGGCGGGCGTGAGCCATCTGCGAAATCCGGTGCTGGCGGCGCGTCTGGTGATGGAGGAGAGCCCGCACGTTCTGCTGGCGGGCGCCGGGGCGGAAAAATTTGCCTTTGAGCACGGAATGGAACCGGTATCGCCGGATCTGTTTTCCACGGAAGAACGCTATCAGCAGCTGCTGGAAGCCCGTACGGCGGGCATAACGCAGCTTGACCATACTGCGCCGCTGGATGAAACCACCAAAATGGGCACGGTCGGCGCGGTGGCGCTCGATAAAGCCGGTAACCTCGCGGCGGCGACGTCAACGGGCGGCATGACCAACAAGCTGCCGGGACGCGTCGGCGACAGCCCGCTGCCCGGCGCGGGCTGCTATGCCAATAACGCCACGGCGGCGGTGTCGTGTACCGGCACCGGGGAAGTGTTTATTCGCGCCCTCGCGGCCTACGACATCACCGCGCTGATGGATTACGGCGGTTTAAGCCTGAGCGAGGCCTGCGAGCGCGTGGTGATGGAAAAATTACCTGCCCTGGGCGGCGTCGGCGGGCTGATTGCGGTCGATCGTGAGGGCAACGTGGCCCTGCCGTTCAACAGCGAAGGCATGTACCGCGCCTGGGGTTATGCCGGTGATGAGCCGAGCACGGGCATCTATCGTGAATAAGGGGGCAGCGCGTGCCGCACACTGAAGAACTGGACAACCGCGAGGTGCTGGCTGTCCATCAGCTGAATATTGCGTTTCAGGAAGAGCGGCAGTTCATCCCAGCAGTACAGAATTTATCGTTCTCGCTCAGGCGCGGCGAGACGCTGGCGATTGTTGGCGAGTCCGGCTCCGGTAAATCGGTCACCGCGCTGGCGCTGATGCGCCTGCTGGAAAAGACGGGCGGGCAAATCAGCAGCGAGAAAATGCTCCTGCGCCGCCGTAACCGTCAGGTCATCGATTTAAACGAGCTGAGCGGCGCGCAGATGCAGGGCGTGCGCGGGGCGGATATCGCGATGATCTTCCAGGAGCCGATGACCTCGCTCAACCCGGTGTTCCCGGTCGGGGAGCAAATTGCCGAGTCCATCCGGCTGCATCAGGGGCTGAGCGGCGATGAGGCGCTCAGGGAAGCGAGACGCATGCTGGAGCTGGTGCGCATTCCGGAGGCGCAGGCCATTCTGGGGCGCTACCCGCATCAGCTTTCCGGCGGCATGCGCCAGCGGGTGATGATTGCCATGGCGCTCTCCTGCCGTCCGGCGGTGCTGATCGCCGATGAGCCGACGACGGCGCTGGACGTGACGATTCAGGCGCAGATCCTGCAGCTCATCAAAGTGCTGCAGCAGGAGATGGAGATGGGAGTGATTTTCATCACCCACGATATGGGCGTAGTGGCTGACATCGCCGATCGGGTGCTGGTGATGCATAAGGGCAATGCTGTGGAAACCGGTGCGGTCGAGCAGATTTTCCATGCCCCCGAGCATCCTTACACCAAAGCGCTGCTGGCGGCGGTGCCGCGGCTTGGGGCAATGAACGGCAGCGATTTGCCGCGCCGTTTTCCGCTGATTTCCCTGGAGGCGACAGAGCCGCAGGAGGATGAAGGCGAGCAGGACACCGTGGTGTCGGGCAAACCGATACTCGAAGTGCGCAATCTGGTGACCCGCTTTCCGCTGCGCAGCGGAATTTTCAACCGCCTGAAGCGCGAAGTGCATGCGGTGGAAAACGTCAGTTTTGATCTCTGGCCGGGTGAAACGCTGGCGCTGGTAGGAGAGTCCGGCTGCGGGAAATCCACCACCGGGCGGGCGCTGCTCAGGCTCGTGGAGACCCAGGAGGGGACGATAACCTTTAACGGTGAACGTATCGACACCCTGCCAGATAATAAATTACAGGCGATACGACGAGATATTCAGTTTATCTTCCAGGATCCGTATGCCTCTCTCGACCCGCGCCATACGGTAGGGTACTCAATTATGGAGCCGCTGCGGGTGCATAACCTGCTCGACGGCGAGGCGGCGCAGCGTCGCGTGGCCTGGCTGCTGGAGCGCGTTGGCCTGAAGCCGGAACACGCCTGGCGTTATCCGCATGAGTTTTCCGGCGGGCAGCGGCAGCGTATATGCATCGCCCGCGCGCTGGCGCTGAACCCGAAGGTGGTGATTGCGGATGAATCCGTCTCGGCGCTGGATGTCTCGATCCGGGCGCAAATTATCAACTTACTGCTGGATTTACAGCGGGATATGGGCATTGCCTTCCTGTTTATCTCGCACGACATGGCGGTGGTAGAGCGTATCAGCCACCGCGTGGCGGTGATGTTTATGGGGCAGATCGTGGAGATTGGCCCGCGAAGGGCGGTGTTTGAGAACCCGCAGCACCCCTACACCCGCAAGCTTATTGCGGCGGTGCCGGTTGCCGATCCCGCGCACCGTCACGGCCAGCGCGTGCTGCTGCAGGATGAGATGCCGAGCAACATTCGTAAACGGGGCGAAGCCGTGGAGCGCGTCACGCTGCGTGAGGTTGGTCCGGGCCACTTCGTGGCTCCGCCGCGCCAGGACAATGCCTTCTCACGGTTATAACTTACAACAGGCAGGAGAACACAATGGTTACATTTGTAGCGCGTAAATGGTTGTTAGCCGCGAGCGTGACGGCAGCCCTGGCCGCTGCCCCCGCGTTCGCCGCCAAAGACGTGGTGGTCGCCGTCGGCTCCAACTTCACCACGCTCGATCCGTACGACGCCAACGACACGCTCTCCCAGGCGGTGGCGAAATCGTTCTATCAGGGGCTGTTTGGTCTCGACAGAGAGATGAAGCTGAAAAATGTGCTGGCGGAGGGGTACACCGTATCCGACGACGGGCTGGTCTATACCATCAAGCTCCGTTCCGGCGTGAAGTTTCAGGACGGGACTGATTTCAATGCGGAGGCGGTAAAGGTCAACCTCGACCGTGCCAGCAATCCTGAAAACAGCCTCAAGCGCTATAACCTGTATAAAAATATCGCCAGCACCGAGGTAGTCGACCCGGCAACGGTAAAAATCACCCTGAAAGAGCCATTCTCCGCGTTTATCAATATTCTGGCGCATCCGGCGACGGCGATGATCTCGCCCGCCGCGCTGAAAAAGTACGGTAAAGAGATCGGCTTCCACCCGGTGGGAACCGGGCCGTACGAGCTGCTCACCTGGAACCAGACCGATTTCGTGAAGGTGAAAAAATTTGCGGGATACTGGCAGCAGGGGCTGCCGAAGCTGGACACCATCACCTGGCGCCCGGTGGTGGATAACAACACCCGCGCGGCAATGCTGCAAACCGGCGAGGCGCAGTTTGCCTTCCCCATCCCGTATGAGCAGGCCGCCATTCTGCAGAAAAACAGCAAGCTGGAGCTGGTTGCTAGCCCGTCTATCATGCAGCGCTACATCAGCATGAACGTCACGCAGAAGCCGTTCGATAACCCGAAGGTGCGTGAAGCCATCAACTATGCCATTAACCGTCAGGCGCTGGTGAAGGTCGCTTTTGCGGGTTATGCCACCCCGGCCACCGGCGTGCTGCCGCCGGCTATCGCGTATGCGCAAAGCTATCAGCCGTGGCCGTACGATCCGGCCAAAGCGCGCGAGCTGCTGAAAGAGGCGGGTTTCCCGAACGGCTTCAGCACCACGCTGTGGTCGTCGCACAATCACAGTACCGCCCAGAAGGTGCTGCAGTTTACCCAGCAGCAGTTGGCGCAGGTGGGGATTAAGGCGCAGGTCACCGCGATGGATGCCGGGCAGCGTGCGGCAGAAGTGGAGGGGAAAGGGCAGAAAGAGAGCGGCGTGCGGATGTTCTACACAGGCTGGACCGCCTCGACCGGTGAAGCCGACTGGGCGCTGTCGCCGCTGTTTGCCTCGCAGAACTGGCCGCCAACCCTGTTCAACACCGCGTTTTACAGCAATCCGCAGGTGGACAAAGACCTGGCCGATGCCCTGAAAACCACCAAACCGGAAGAGAAAGCCCGCCTCTACAAGGACGCGCAGGACATTATCTGGAAAGAGTCGCCGTGGGTACCGCTGGTGGTGGAGAAACTGGTCTCAGCCCATAACAAAGCGCTGACCGGGTTCTACATCATGCCGGACACCGGCTTTAGCTTTGACGATGCGGATTTAAAATAAACCTCATGCTGAATTATGTTTGTAAACGTCTGCTGGGGCTTATCCCGACGCTGCTGATAGTGGCGGTGCTGGTGTTTTTGTTTGTCCATATGCTGCCGGGCGATCCGGCGCGCCTGGTAGCCGGGCCCGAAGCGGATGCCACCGTCATTGAGCTGGTGCGTAAACAGCTGGGCCTCGACCAGCCGCTGTATATGCAGTTTCTGCACTATATGTGCAACGTTCTGCAGGGCGATTTTGGTATCTCGATGGTGTCGAGGCGTCCGGTGTCGGAGGAGATTGCCAGCCGCTTTATGCCCACGTTCTGGCTAACGATTGCCAGCATGGGCTGGGCGGTGGCGTTTGGGCTGGGCGCGGGGATTATTGCGGCCGTCTGGCGCAACCGCTGGCCGGACAAGCTCGGCATGGCGCTGGCGGTGACCGGCATCTCCTTCCCGGCGTTCGCGCTGGGGATGCTGCTGATGCAGATCTTCTCCGTTGAACTGGGCTGGTTGCCCACCGTCGGGGCCGATACCTGGAAGCATTACATTCTGCCCTCCATGACGCTGGGCGCTGCCGTGTCGGCGGTGATGGCCCGCTTTACCCGCGCCTCGTTCGTGGACGTGCTGAGCGAAGATTATATTCGCACCGCGCGGGCGAAAGGAGTCAGCGAGAAGTGGGTCATTCTCAAGCACGGGTTCCGCAATGCGATGATCCCGGTGGTGACGATGATGGGGCTGCAGTTTGGTTTCCTGCTGGGTGGCTCTATCGTCGTGGAAAAGGTCTTCAACTGGCCGGGGCTGGGGCGCCTGCTGGTCGATTCCGTCGAGATGCGCGACTACCCGGTGATTCAGGCAGAAGTCCTGCTTTTCTCGCTGGAGTTTATTCTTATCAACTTAGTGGTGGACGTGCTCTACGCCGCCATTAACCCGGCCATCAGGTATAAGTAAGATGCGATTGTTGAACTGGCGGCGTCAGGCCGTTTTGAACGCGATGCCGGGGCTTAAACCGGAGCATGTCCGCACCCCGTGGTCCGAATTCTGGCGACGTTTTCGCCGTCAGCCGGTCGCAATGGCGGCGGGGCTGTTCGTGCTGGTGCTAATTGCCGTGGCGATCGTTGCGCCGTGGGTAGCGCCGTTTGATGCGGAAAACTACTTTGACTACGACCGCCTGAACGACGGCCCCTCAATGCTGCACTGGTTCGGCGTGGACTCGCTTGGCCGCGATATCTTCAGCCGCGTGCTGGTGGGGGCGCAAATTTCTCTCGCCGCCGGGGTAGTCGCGGTGCTGATCGGTGCGGCTATCGGTACCGTGCTGGGGCTCGTCGCCGGGTATTATGAAGGCTGGTGGGATCGCATCATCATGCGCATCTGCGACGTGCTGTTTGCTTTCCCCGGCATTCTGCTGGCGATTGCCGTTGTCGCTATTATGGGCAGCGGCATGGCGAACGTCATTATCGCGGTGGCGGTCTTTTCGATTCCGGCCTTTGCCCGCCTGGTGCGCGGCAATACGCTGGTGCTGAAACAGCAGACGTTTATTGAATCCGCCCGCAGCATGGGGGCCAGCGATACCACCATTCTGTTCAGCCATATTCTGCCCGGGACGGTGTCGTCCATCGTGGTCTATTTCACCATGCGTATCGGCGTGTCGATTATCTCGGCGGCCAGCCTGTCGTTTCTGGGGTTAGGGGCACAGCCGCCGACGCCGGAGTGGGGTGCGATGCTGAACGAGGCGAGGGCCGATATGGTGATTGCGCCGCACGTGGCGATCTTCCCGAGCCTGGCGATTTTCCTGACCGTGCTGGCGTTTAATTTGCTGGGGGATGGGCTGCGCGACGCGCTGGATCCGAGGATTAAAGGGTAGTGCAGTGAAATGTGCCGGGTGGCGGCTACGCCTTACCCGGCCTGTAAAAGATGTACAGTGAGATTAAACCCGGCTACCCCACAGGTCATACTCATCCGCGTTTTCAACCTTCACGCGAATAATATCACCTGGCTTAACGTTGGTTTCGCCGTTCAGGTACACCGCGCCGTCGATTTCAGGGGCGTCCGCCATGCTGCGACCAATCGCGCCTTCTTCGTCCACTTCGTCGATGATAACCATGATCTCACGGCCCACTTTCTCCTGCAGACGTTCAGCAGAGATCTGCTGCTGCAGCTGCATGAAGCGGTTCCAGCGCTCTTCCTTAACCTCTTCCGGCACCTGATCCGCCAGCTCGTTGGCGGTTGCACCTTCCACCGGGCTGTACTTGAAGCAGCCGACGCGGTCCAGGCGCGCTTCCTTCAGGAAGTCGAGCAGCATCTGGAAGTCTTCTTCGGTTTCACCCGGGAAGCCGACGATAAAGGTGGAGCGCAGGGTCAGATCCGGACAGATTTCACGCCACTGCTTGATGCGCGCCAGCTGGCGGTCAACGGAGCCAGGGCGTTTCATCAGCTTCAGGATACGCGGGCTGGCGTGCTGCAGCGGGATGTCCAGGTACGGCAGAATTTTGCCTTCCGCCATCAGCGGGATCACATCGTCAACGTGCGGGTACGGGTAGACGTAGTGCAGACGCGTCCAGATACCGAGCTTAGCCAGCTGCTCGCACAGGCCCACCATGCTGGTTTTCACCGGCTCGCCGTTGTGGAAACCGGAGCGGTGTTTGACGTCCACGCCATAAGCTGAGGTGTCCTGGGAGATGACCAGCAGCTCCTTCACGCCCGCATCGGCCAGACGTTTCGCTTCCGCCAGCACTTCGCCAATCGGACGGCTCACCAGATCGCCACGCATGGACGGGATGATGCAGAAGGTGCAGCGATGGTTGCAGCCTTCAGAAATTTTCAGGTAGGCGTAATGACGCGGCGTCAGCTTCACGCCCTGTTCCGGCACCAGGCTCAGGAACGGGTTGTGCTTTGGTTTTGGCACGTAGTGATGAACATGTTCCAGCACCTGCTCGTAGCTGTGCGGGCCGGTGATCTCCAGCACCTTTGGGTGCACTTCGCGGATTTGGTCCACTTTCGCGCCCAGGCAGCCGGTAACAATCACTTTGCCGTTTTCGGTCAGCGCTTCACCGATGGCTTCCAGTGACTCCTGGACCGCGCTGTCGATAAACCCGCAGGTGTTAACGATCACCATATCGGCGTTGTCGTAGCTTGGCACCACGTCATAGCCCTCGGTGCGCAGTTCGGTCAGGATGCGTTCTGAATCCACCAGGTTTTTCGGGCAGCCCAGGGAGACGAAGCCGATTTTCGGCTGGTGCGTAACATTGCTCATAGGTTAAAAATTCATCAATTATGGAGTTATCAGGGCGGGATTTTACAGCGTATCGCGGGGGATTTATACACTCTTTGCAAGGCGGATGCGCCAGGCCGAGGTTGTAACATTGTAAATAATGTTAATCAGTTAAGAATAATTGATCTCAGGCATTAAACTGTACAAAAAATGACCTTATTCTGAATGTGCAACATGGCTGACAGAGGAGGAAATAGCATGTCCGTTGACAGACTGAAACGCGATCTGCTTAACAAGCTGATCAACGCCCGAATCGACCTGGCCGCCTATCTGCAGCTCAGGAAGGCAAAGGGCTATATGTCAGTCAGCGAAAGCGAACATCTGCGTGATAATCTGTTTGAACTGTGTAATTTCATGCGTGAAAAAGCACCGACCCTGAAGGCGGAATACGATGAAAGCGAGCTTATGGCGCTGCGTCGCGCCGCTGAGGTGCTCTCCATTGCAGGGGTATGTTTGATGAACGGACGCCACGACTGCCCGACTTTTATCGCGGTTAACGCGGAGAAGCTTGAAAACTGCCTGACAACGCTCTCTCTTTGCATCATGTGTCTTAACAAGCACGAGACGCTTGCACAGCACTGAGTTCGGGGGGAGGCAACTCCCCCCATCTGATTAAGCTTTTGTAAAAGTGGTAACGCGCCCGGAGGTAATGGCTAATCTTTATGCCATATGCCGAAAAAGGAGCGCTTTATGCCTCGATCCTCGTTGATTTTCCTGCCTGCATTGTTTATTCCGTTTTCGCTTCTTGCTGCGCCAGAGGCGGTAAAGGTTGAGGTGCTGCAAAACCGACTCGATCACCCCTGGTCGATGGCGTTCCTGCCGGGTAATGACGGTTTACTGGTCACTCTTAAGGGCGGGCAGCTCAAGCGCTGGCAGGCCGGGAAAGGACTTTCCGATCCCATTGTCGGCGTGCCGAAGGTGTGGGCGAACGGCCAGGGAGGACTGCTGGACGTTGTGCTGGCGCCTGATTTTGAAAAGTCGCGCCGCGTCTGGCTGAGCTACGCCGAAGCCGGGCGTGACGGCAAGGCCGGGACGGCGGTGGGCTATGGTCGCCTGAGCGACGATCTTTCCCGCATCGAGGGATTCCAGGTGGTGTTCCGCCAGATGCCGAAACTCTCTACCGGTAACCATTTTGGTGGGCGACTGGTGTTCGACGGCAAAGGGTATCTCTTCATTGGACTCGGCGAGAACAACCAGCGCCCGACGGCGCAGGATCTGGACAAGCTGCAGGGTAAGGTGGTGCGCCTCACCGAAGACGGTAAAGTGCCGCCGGATAACCCCTTTGTGAACACCTCCGGCGCGCGGCCGGAAATTTGGTCCTACGGCATTCGTAACCCGCAGGGGATGGCGATGAACCCGTGGAGCGACACGCTGTGGCTGAACGAGCACGGCCCGCGCGGCGGGGATGAAATCAACATCCCGGAGAAGGGCAAAAATTACGGCTGGCCGCTGGCAACGCACGGCATTAACTACAGCGGGCTGAAAATCCCGGAAGCCAAAGGCGAGCACGTTGAGGGAGCCGAAAAGCCGCTGTTTGTCTGGAAAGTGTCACCCGCGGTCAGCGGCATGGCGTTCTATAATAGCGACGTGTTCCCGCAGTGGAAAAACAAGCTGTTTATTGGGGCGCTGAAGGAAAAGGACGTTATCGTGCTGAGCGTGGACGGCAATAAGGTGACGGAGGACGGGCGGATCCTGGGCGACCGGGAGCAGCGTATTCGCGACGTGCGGGTGGGGCCGGATGGCTATCTGTATGTCCTGACCGACGAAACGGACGGGCAGCTGTTAAAAGTCAGCCCGTCCGGTGTGTAATCAGGTAACCGGGATCATCACCACGTTACGGTACGCCGGGCGCTCGCTAAGCTGCTTAAGCCAGCGGTCAAGGTTCGGGCGCGGCGTCCATTTCAGACCGAGGTTGGTCAGGTTCCAGACGAACGGCGCTACGGCAATGTCCCCCACGCCGAACGTATCGCCGGAGAACCAGGCGTGCTTCGCCAGCTCATCGTCCATCATCGCAAACAGGTTTTCGCAGGCATCCTGCGCGGCATGAATGGCGGGGTAGTCACGCTCGGCTTCAGGGGTTCTCACCAGCCCCATCAGGATCACGCGGTGAACGGGAGAGAGCGTCTGATTTGCCCAGTCCATCCACTTCTCACCCTGCGCGCGCTGTGCCGGGTTTTCAACCCACAGGCGGCCAAGACCGTACTGGGCGGCGAGGTAACGCACAATGGTGTTGGACTCCCAAAGGGTTGCGTCTGTTTCGTCATCGCGCAGCAGCGGCACCAGGCCGTTCGGGTTCATCGCCAGATAGTCGGCCTCTTTGTTCACGCCGAACGACATGCCAGCCATGATTTGGTTAAACGGTAAATCCAGTTCCTCCAGCGTCCAGAGCACTTTCTTAACGTTGGTCGAATTATTCCTGCCCCACAGCGTAATCATATTTACTCCTGTTGAGTGTGAATCCGGGTCGGCTTTTTGCCATGGTGAGATAAACCTAACAATTACGCAACAGAAGACAAAAAAATCGCCTGAATCAAAGCGTAAATGAATGTTATTGCATAAACTTTAATAACTTTACCCTCGTTGGGTTTCTTTAACCGTTTTAGTGCGCTATTACTCATCGCTTCTTGCGACACGGTGATGTGACGTAATTTTTGAATGGACACTCGGGTGGCATTTATGACGCGAAAAATGACTTCTCTGCGCAGCCTGGCGGCAGGCTCTGCGCTTCTTTTCCTGTTTGCACCAACACTCTACGCGGCTGAACAGGCTGCGCCCGAAGCGCCGCCTGTGGACGCGCGCGCCTGGATACTGATGGACTATTCCAGCGGTAAGGTGCTGGCGGAAGGCAATGCGGATGAGAAACTCGATCCGGCCAGCCTGACCAAAATCATGACCAGCTATGTGGTCGGGCAGGCGTTAAAAGCGGGCAAGATCAAGCTGGACGATATGGTCACCATCGGGAAGGATGCCTGGGCGACCGGCAACCCGGCGCTGCGGGGCTCGTCGGTGATGTTCCTGAAGCCAGGCGATCAGGTCTCCGTCTCCGATCTGAACAAAGGGGTAATCATTCAGTCGGGAAATGATGCCTGTATCGCGCTGGCCGACTACGTTGCCGGCAGTCAGGATTCTTTCATTGGTTTGATGAATGGCTATGCGCAAAAGCTCGGCTTAACCAACACCACCTTCAAAACGGTCCACGGCCTGGATGCGCCGGGACAGTTCAGTACCGCGCGCGACATGGCGCTGCTGGGAAAAGCGCTGATCCACGACGTGCCGGATGAATACGCCATCCACAAAGAGAAAGAGTTTACCTTCAACAAAATTCGCCAGCCGAACCGCAACCGCCTGCTGTGGAGCAGCAACGTTAACGTGGACGGAATGAAGACCGGCACTACGGCCGGCGCGGGCTACAACCTGGTGGCCTCCGCGACGCAGGGCGACATGCGCCTGATCTCGGTGGTGCTGGGCACCAAAACCGACCGCATCCGCTTTAACGAGTCAGAAAAACTGCTGACCTGGGGCTTCCGCTTCTATGAAACCGTGACGCCGATTAAACCGGATGCCACGTTCGTCAGCCAGCGCGTCTGGTTTGGTGACAAGAGCGAGGTGAATCTGGGGGCGGGTGAGGCCGGTTCCGTGACCATTCCACGCGGTCAGCTGAAAAACCTGAAAGCAAGCTATACCCTGACCGACCCGCAGCTCACCGCGCCGCTGAAAAAAGGCCAGGTGGTCGGGACGATTGATTTCCAGCTAAACGGCAAGTCGATTGAACAGCGTCCGCTGATTGTGATGGAAGCGGTGGAAGAGGGCGGCTTCTTCAGCCGGATGTGGGATTTCGTGTTAATGAAATTCCATAGCTGGTTTGGCAGCTGGTTTAGTTAAGTTTTATGCCGGGTGGCGCTGCGCTTACCCGGCATAACCTCAATACATCAACTTCACCTGCTGTGCCTTTGCATGGGCCACAATCTCGTCATCGGGGCGGCAATCGCTGACGATGGCGTCAAACTGCGCCAGCTCGCCCATTCTTGCCGAACGCACCTTGCCAAACTTGCTGTGATCGACCACCAGCACATGATACTGCGCGGCATTTAACGCCCAGTGCTTGACCGGCAGCTCCTCCAGATTAAAGCAGGTTGCACCCTGGCGCACGTTCACGCCTGCGGCAGAATAAAACGCGATGTCCGGGCATAAATTGCTAAGCGTGTCCTGCAGGTTAAGCGGCTTAAAGATGGCGTTGCTGGCGTGAAACTCGCCGCCGCAGAGGATTACCCGGCACTCGGGTTTCTCCTGAAGCGCCAGAAAGGTGTTCAGGGAGTAGCACACGGCGGTAAAGGGAATACTGCTGTCAATGGCTTCGATAATCCACGGCGTAGTGGTGCCGCAGTCAAAAAACAGCGTCTGGTGCGGCTGAACCAGCGTGGCCGCAAGGCGCGCGGCTTTGCGCTTCTCTTCAACCAGACGCGTCTTCTGGTCGCTGATCAGATAATGGCTGGCGCTGCGCGGCTCAAGGACGATGTACCCGCCCAGCAGTACCACGGGGGCGCTGTCGCTGTTCAGATCGCGACGAATGGTCATCTCTGAGACGCCGAGGAGGTTGGCGGCTTCCTTCAGATGCAGCTTATCGCTGCGCTTCAGCGCCTGCAGCAACTGAGCAATGCGGTCATCGCGTCGTGTTTCCATAGTTCCTCGGGATAAAAAAGTGAGCCCCCGCAGGGCGGGGGCTCAGTGTAACCTGTCCGGTTGGGATTAGTCACGTATCCAGCCCTTACGGATCGGGATGGCAAAAATGGCGCGATAGAGCGAAGAGAGCCCGCGGTAGAGCGCCTCACCGAAGAGATTCCACAGGATAGCCGCGCTCACGCAGCCAATCAGCCCCACCAGGAAACCGCCCACCATATCCAGCGGCCAGTGGACGCCAAGATAGACGCGCGACCAGGCGATAGCCACAGCGGCCACCATCAGCACCGCACCCGACCACAGGCGATGCCAGAACAGGAAAGCCAGCGCGAAGGTGAAGATAACCGTACCGTGATCGCTCGGGAAAGAGTCATCCGGCGCGTGGTGCAGGAAGGTGTAGCCAATGCGATCGACAAAAGGACGATCGTGCGGGAACGCGTGGCCGAGAAGATAGCTGACCAGCACGCTTACCCCGAGCGCCATCGCGACTTTGATCACCAGCTGGCGCTGAGCCTTAACCTGGCTGCGCGGCCCCCACAGCCAGAGAATGGCAGCCAGCGCAGGCACGATGCTGATAAGGTCTTTCGCCAGAAAGGTGGCAAAATCAATCATCCACTCTGGCGAGGCCGGGGTGGCGTTGATCAGATAAAACAGCTGATAATTCAGATTCTCTAGCATAGCGTAATCACTCTTTTGCAAACCGGGTGGAAACCAGCCCGTAGACCGCCACCTGGGAAAACCAGACCCACCACCCGGCCCACAGGTTGTGAGAGAAAAAATGTGCCCCGCGCATCACCTGGCCGAAGCCCATCGCCAGACCCAGAACCGCGCCAAGGACCACAAAGCTCCAGGCGAGACGCGGACGCTCGCGCCAGAAGGCAAAAAACAGCCCCATCACCATAAAGCCGCTGGAAGAATGGCCACCCGGGAAGCAGCGGCCCGGACCGCTGTCTGCCGGAACAGCACTGAACAGGGGGTAAGACACGGCCTTACCGCCATATTCCACCAGATCCCACGGGCAGCTGTGGTGGCTGATGCTTTTCAGCACGCCGACCACCAGCGCGCCAAGCCCCATCAGCAGCGCGGCTGTGACAAGCCTTGCGTTACGTTTGTAAGCGCCGTAAAGCAGCGCCACGGCGCCTAAGGCAATCGCAATGTACTTCGCCAGACGATGGTTCAGCAGATCCAGCAGGTGGTCTTTCTGCAGCGGGAAAGTCTGTGTCGCCGCGTCATACCAAAAACCGGTGATCCATCTGTCGAGCGCTTCATCGCGCGATAGCCACGTAAACACCACGGCAAGCGCTACTAGCACCAAAAGCTGATAACCATAAAAGCGGGACGGTAAGCGGTAAAGCTGTTTTGTCTTATTAGTCTGTAAGTTAGACAATTCTGAACGGCTGGAAGTGAGTGCCATAATTAGGGATCAGTGACGAGTAATCGCGCTATCATAAATCTGTCAACTTAAGGAAACCTTAAACGAAGACGATATGTGCTTTATTTCTGTTTCTCCTCGATAAATCACTATCTCGGATTACGGCATTTCATTAAACTCGTCGCGATTTTGTCATTATAAAGAGATTGCATGTTAAACCGTTCTTCTTCTGGTTCACGTCTGGGTCGTCAGGCGTTGCTTTTCCCTCTGTGTCTGGTGCTCTACGAATTCTCTACCTATATCGGCAACGATATGATCCAGCCCGGTATGCTGGCCGTTGTGGAGCAGTACAACGCGGGAATCGAGTGGGTGCCGACCTCCATGACCGCCTATCTGGCTGGCGGCATGTTTTTGCAGTGGCTGTTAGGCCCGCTGTCGGATCGTATTGGCCGCCGTCCGGTGATGCTGACGGGCGTGGTGTGGTTTATCGTTACCTGCCTCGCCACGCTGCTGGCGCAAAACATTGAACAATTTACCCTGCTGCGTTTCCTGCAGGGGGTGAGCCTGTGCTTTATCGGCGCCGTGGGGTATGCCGCCATCCAGGAGTCGTTTGAGGAGGCGGTGTGTATAAAAATTACCGCGCTGATGGCTAACGTGGCGCTGATCGCCCCCTTACTCGGGCCGCTGGTGGGGGCAGCGTGGGTGCACGTTGCGCCGTGGGAAGGGATGTTTGTGCTCTTTGCTGTTCTCGCCGCCATCGCGTTCTTCGGCCTGCACCGCGCGATGCCGGAAACGGCTACCCGTCTGGGCGAAAAACTCTCGCTGAAAGAGCTGGGCCGGGATTACAAAGCAGTGTTGCAAAATGGCCGCTTTGTGGCGGGGGCGCTGGCGACCGGATTCGTTAGCCTGCCTCTGCTGGCGTGGATCGCGCAGTCACCGGTTATTATCATCAGCGGTGAAAAGCTCAGCAGCTACGAGTACGGCCTGCTGCAGGTGCCGATCTTTGGCGCGTTGATTATCGGTAACCTGGTACTGGCCCGTCTGACGTCTCGCCGCACCGTGCGTTCACTGATTATCATGGGCGGCTGGCCGATTGCGGCAGGGCTGATTCTGGCGGCGGTAGCGACCGTCGCGTCATCCCACGCCTACCTGTGGATGACGGCGGGGCTGAGCATTTATGCCTTCGGAATTGGTGTGGCGAACGCTGGCCTGGTGCGCCTGACCCTATTTGCGAGCGAGATGAGTAAAGGTACGGTCTCTGCGGCGATGGGCATGCTGCAGATGCTGATTTTTACCGTCGGTATCGAGGTGAGCAAGCACGCTTACGCGCTGGGCGGCAACGGGTTGTTCAGCCTGTTTAACCTCGCCAACGGCGTGCTGTGGGTTGGCCTGATGGTGGTATTCCTGAAGGACAAACGTGTCGGAAACGCCCTGCAACCATAATCTTTTTTTCCCTCTCCCCTTTGGGGAGAGGGGCGAGGCCGCCAGACCGCACGCGGTCAATTAAACGGTGCCTCCCCGTTCAACACCTTCTCAATCACGTTTAAAACGCCTTCCTCGTTATTATGCGGTGCTTCAAAGCGCGCCTCCGCTTTAATATGCGGTTTGGCATTTGCCATCGCAAAGCTGAACCCGGACTGACGCAGCATCTCCACGTCGTTGCCGCTATCACCAAAGGCCACCACTTCGCTGTCCTCGATGCCCCAGCGCGTTTGCAGGATCCGCAGGCCGTTGGCTTTATGCACGCCGGGGATAATCAGGTCAATGCTGCCGTGACCGGTGGTGACGGGCACCATAATGTCACTTAGCTTTTCATGCAGCAGCGCCTGAATGCGCGGAATTTCGTCATCGGAAACGTTGAGCCCGAACTTGAAGAAGATGTCGTTCAGGCTGTTGAAATCCTGCACCCTTTCGAGGCGGTGATAATATTTTGACGCGATATCAATGAAGGCATCGTCATAGGCTTTAAGCGTGTAGGCGCTGCCTTTCCCGCAGGCGATAATCTCAATGCCGGGAACATCGTTTAAGACGGTGGCCACGGTGCTGAAATGCGCTTTTGTCAGCTCGCCGTTGAACACATCTTCCCCGGCATCGACCACCCAGCCGCCGTTTTCGGCAACAAAGGCAATTTCATGCGCGATCTCCGGGAAGAACGAGATCAGCTGGTAATACTGGTTGCCGCTGGCGACAACAAAGCGAATGCCTTGCTCCTTCATGCGCGCATATTGCGCCAGAAAGCGCGGGCGGTTATAGGTCTTGGCATCACTCAGGAATGTGCCATCCATGTCGACGGCGATCAGTTTAACGCTCATATCCCTTCTCCATTGACGTTTGTTCCGTTTCCGGCTTTGCCACCGCGCGCGCCACCAGCGCCGCGATAATCACCAACCCTAACACCACCAGCATGGCGCTGCGCAACCCGTAGTGCTCACCGAGGAAACCGAGCAGCGGCGGCCCGACCAGGAAGGCGAGGTAGCCCGTGGTCGCCACCACGCTGACGCGGGTCGGGGCATCCGGGCCGGTGTCGCTGGCGGCCGAAATAGTCAGCGGGAAGCCGAGCGACGCGCCCAGACCCCAGAGGATGACCGAGACTCCGGCAATCCAGTCCACGTCCACAAAGACGATCATCGCGATACCCAGGCCGCCGAGCAGGGCGCTGGCGCGCACTACCGCCACGCGGCTGTAGCGGTCGATAAACCAGCCGCCGGTGAAGCGCCCTACGGTCATCCCCAGCGTAAACCCGGCGTAAATCAGCGAGCCGGAGGTCGGACTAAAGCCGTGGCCGTCCACCATCAGCAGCGGCAGCCAGTCGTTGGCAGAACCTTCCGCGAAGGCCATCGCCAGCACCACCACGCCGATGAGCATCAGCTGGAAATCGCGGTAGAAGGGCAGCCCTTTTTCCGTCGAATGCTGTTCTTCAGCGGAATTCTTGCCGGTACCGTTCGGGATCGCCCGAATGCCGGTCAGGATCGGAATGATGCATACCAGCGCCGCCAGCAGGATATGCAGATTCGCGCTCATGCCAAAGGCCGTCAGCGCCATCCCGACGCCCGCACCGGCGAGCGTGCCGAGGCTGTAAAATCCGTGCATCATGGGCAGCACGGTTTTGTTCATCTCGCGCTCGACCGCCGCCCCTTCAACGTTTATCGCTACCTCCGCCGAACCGAAGCTGCCGCCAAACACCGTCAGCCCCAGCGCAAACAGCACCGGCGAAGCAAACCACAGCGCCACGCTTAGCACGATCATCCCAATTACCGCGAAGCACATGGTGGTGCGGATCACCGCCCGCGTGCCAAAGCGCTTCACCAGCCACGCGGAGCAGAGAATACCGCTCATGGAGCCTATCGACAGACCGAACAGCACGATGCCCATCTCCGCGGTAGAGACGGACAAAATATCGCGAATGGCGGGCGTACGTGTGGCCCAGGAGGCCATCAGCAGACCGGGAATAAAGAAGAACATAAACAATGCCCACATGCGTAGTCGCAGGGCGTTGCGGGAAGAGGTCAGCGTCATTGGGGTAGCACCAGAAGTACAACAGTAGCGACAACACTAGCAAGTTTGTGTACATTTGTACACAAACCAGGTGAGGAATTTATGAGCAGACCACCGAACGATCCGCATCGACGTGAAAAAATTCTCCAGGCGACGCTGGATACCATTGCCGAACACGGGATTCACGCCGTCACGCACCGCAAAATCGCCACCTGCGCGGGCGTGCCGCTGGGGTCAATGACCTACTATTTCGACGGCATGGAGCCGCTGCTGGAGGAGGCCTTCACGTGGTTTACCCGGCAGATGTCGCAGCAGTACCGGGATTTCTTCGCGGGCGTCACCGGGCCGGAGATGGCGTGTGAATCCATCACCACTCTGATCCACAGCTCGCAGGTGACCACGCCGCACAACATGGCGCTGATGTATCAGCTTTACGCCTTTATGCACCGCAGCGCGGCGCTCAAAACGGTGATGCAGGACTGGATGAAAATGAGCCAGACCACGCTGGAGCAGTGGTTCGACCCGGTCACCACCCGTGCGCTGGATGCCTTCATCGAAGGGATGACGCTGCACTATGTGACTGACCGAGAGCCATTAAGCCGGGAGGAAATTCGGGCGATGGTGGGGAGAATTGCGGGCGAGGGGAACCCTTAGGCATCACTCGCCCTGCCTGTTTTACCTGTGTTCGATTTTTTTCCCGCTGGCGTCCACGACGGCTTCGCCATCCTCTTTACTAAACGCGCCTTTCTGCGCGTCCGGCAGAATGTCGAGGACAACTTCAGACGGGCGGCACAGGCGGGTGCCCAGCGGCGTTACCACAATCGGGCGGTTAATCAGAATCGGGTATTGCTGCATAAAGTCGATAAGCTGGTCGTCGGTGAAGATATCTTCGGCCAGGCCGAGCTGTTCATAGGGCTCCACGTTTTTGCGCAGCAGATCCCGCACCGAAATCCCCATATTAGCAATCAGGGTGGCCAGCTTATCGCGCGACGGCGGGGTTTCCAGATAGAGGATAATCTCCGGCTCCGTGCCGCTGTTGCGGATCATCTCCAGCGTATTGCGCGAGGTGCCGCAGGCTGGGTTGTGGTAGATGGTGATGTGGCTCATATCAGTGGCTCATTACAGTGTGAAGGAGAGACGTAGCGCCAGCGCGGCGAGCGTCACAAACAGGACCGGCAGCGTCATGATGATGCCCGTCCGGAAATAGTAGCCCCAGGTAATCGTCATGTTTTTCTGCGCCAGCACGTGGAGCCAGAGCAGGGTGGCGAGGCTGCCGATAGGCGTGATTTTCGGCCCCAGATCGCAGCCAATCACGTTGGCGTAAATCATCGCGTCCTTGAGCAATCCCGTCGCCATGCTGCCCTCAATGGAGAGCGCGCCAATCAGCACCGTGGGCATATTGTTCATTATGGATGACAGGAACGCGGTGATGAACCCGGTTCCCAGCGTGGTGGCCCACAGTCCGTGTCCGGCCAGGCTATTCAGCACGCCAGTAAGATAATCCGTCAGCCCGGCATTGCGCAGGCCATACACCACCAGATACATCCCGAGCGAGAAAATAACAATCTGCCAGGGTGCGCCGCGCAGCACTTTTCCGGTGTTTATTGCATGTCCCCGTTTTGCGACAGCGAATAAAATCAGCGCGCCGACGGTGGCGATGGCGCTGACCGGAATGCCGAGAGGTTCAAGCACAAAGAAGCCGACGAGCAGAAGCAGCAGCACGATCCAGCCCGTTCTGAACGTCGGGAGATCGTGAATGGCCCGCTCGGGCTCCTGAAGTTTCGCCAGGTCATACTCCGGGGGAATTTCCTTGCGGAAGAAAAGATGCAGCATCACCAGCGTTGCGACAATCGCGGCAATATCAACGGGGATCATCACCGAGGCGTATTCGCTGAACCCCAGCTTAAAGAAGTCTGCCGACACGATGTTGACCAGGTTGGAGACAATCAGCGGCAGGCTGGCGGTATCGGCGATAAAACCTGCCGCCATCACAAACGCCAGCGTGGCCTGCTTGCTGAACCCCAGCGCCAGCAGCATGGCGATGACGATAGGCGTCAGGATCAGCGCCGCGCCGTCATTGGCAAACAGCGCCGCCACGGCCGCACCCAGCAGCACGATATAAGTAAACAGCAATCGCCCGCGACCGTTTCCCCAGCGGGCAACGTGCAGCGCCGCCCACTCGAAAAAGCCGGACTCATCCAACAGCAAGCTGATAATGATGACGGCGATAAACGTCGCCGTGGCGTTCCAGACGATATTCCAGACCACAGGTATATCGTTAATGTGAATTACCCCGCTGGCCAGCGCCAGCACGGCGCCAATGGTCGCGCTCCAGCCGATACTGAGCCCTTTGGGCTGCCAGATGACCAGTACCAGCGTAAACAGAAAAATTGCCCCTGCCAGAAACATCTTTTACTCCGTTATATCTGTTTTTGTGAATGTATTGTTATCAGCACGAGCCTGGAAGTCGGTTTTTAAGCTTCATGCGCGTCTCTTCCCGCAGGCAGTTCCAGCTGGTGTCGATAACGGCTGCCGCCCATGCCGGCATGTTGGGAGAGAGACGGTAATGGACCCATTTGCCCTCGCGACGATCGATAACCAGCCCGGACTCGCGCAGCAAGGCCATATGGCGGGAGACTTTCGGCTGCGGTTCGCTGGTGGCGGAGCAGAGATCGCAGACACACAGCTCGCCCGCTTCACGGAGCAGCATGACGATGGCGAGTCGCGTTTCGTCGGAGAGGATTTTGAAGAGCTGGAGCGGGTGGAGCATGGGTGTTCCTGAGGGTAGATTAAATCATATTCGTTTAATCATATATGTTTTGGGGGGAAGAGAGAAGGTCAGATTACAGGACGGGGAATTTCAGGCAACAAAAAACCCATCAACCTTGAACCAAAACGGCGGGGTTGATGGGCTCCACAAATTGGGGACATCAAAGAAAAGCAGTGGCACTAGTTATGACTGCCCCCTGCTAAAAAAGTTCTGCGCGTTACAAAAATTTTTTCATTACGCGCAAACTTAGGAGTTATCCGAGTCCCGGCCAGATGATGATAATCAGCGTACCCGCCAGCGTCAGCAGTACGTTCGCGATAGCATAGGTGCCTGCATACCCCAGCGCCGGGATGTTGCTGCGCGCGGTATCGCTGATGATTTCCATCGCCGGCGCGCAGGTACGGGCCCCCATCATTGCCCCGAACAGCAGGGCGCGGTTCATACGCAGCACGTAGGCGCCGAACAGGAAGCAGATCACCACCGGCACCAGGCTGACGATAAGGCCGGAAACCAGCATCTGCCAGCCGACGGCGCCCAGGCTGTGGCCGATGCCGCTGCCCGCGCTCAGGCCGACGCCCGCCATAAACACCATCAGACCGAACTCTTTCACCATGTTCAGCGCGCCCTGCGGAATGTAGCCGAAGGTCGGATGGTTGGCTCGCAGGAAGCCCAGCATGATCCCGGCGAACAGCAGACCGGCAGCGTTACCGATGCCGAAGCTAAAGTTGCTGAACTGGAAGGTGATCATCCCGATCATCAGGCCAACAATGAAGAAGGCGCAGAAGGCCAGCAGGTCGGTGACCTGGCTGTGAATCGAGATAAAGCCGATGCGGTCGGCAACGGTTTTTACGCGTCGCGCGTCGCCGCTGACCTGCAGCACGTCGCCTTTGTTGAGCACAACGTTGTCGTCGATAGGCATCTCAATCTGGCTGCGGATCACGCGGTTGAGGAAGCAGCCGTGGTCGGTCAGCTTCAGCTGCGCCAGACGGCGGCCCACGGCGTTATGGTTTTTCACCACGATCTCTTCGGTGACGATGCGCATGTCGAGCAGGTCGCGGTCGAACACCTCTTTGCCGTTACGGAAGCTCGGGTCGAGACGGGCGTGGGCGTCCGGGTAACCCACCAGCGCGATGTCGTCGCCCATCTGCAGCACCGCGTCGCCGTCCGGGTTCGCCAGAATGCCGTTGCGGCGGATACGTTCGATGTAGCAGCCCGTCTGGCGGTAAATCCCCAGTTCGCGAAGATTTTTGCCGTCTGCCCATGCCACCAGCTCCGGCCCGACGCGGTAGGCGCGGATAACCGGGAGATAGACTTTACGTTTGGAATCGGTATCCAGGCCGCGCTCGCGGGCGATTTGCTGAGCGCTGGTCTGCAGATCCTGATGCTGCAGTTTTGGCAGGTAGCGCGCGCCAACGATCAGGCTCACCAGACCAATCAGATAGGTCAGGGCGTAGCCCAGGCTCAGATGGTCGAGGGCGGTAGAGAGCTGCGCACCCGCCATGCCGGAATGGCGCAGGGTATCACCGGCGCCCACGAGCACGGGGGTGGAGGTCATGGAGCCGGCCAGCATACCGGCCGTAAGCCCGATATCCCAGCCAAACAGTTTGCCCAGCCCTAACGCGATCAGCAGCGCGCTGCCGACCATCACCAGCGCCAGCATCAGATAATTTTTGCCGTCGCGGAAGAAAATTGAAAAAAAGTTAGGTCCCGCTTCTACGCCAACGCAAAAAATAAACAGCATAAAACCTAAGTTCAGCGCGTCCGTGTTAATGCTGAAGTGCTGCTGGCCTAATAATAAGGAGACGACTAAAACGCCAATGGAATTACCGAGTTGAACCGAACCCAGACGCAATTTACCCAGGCAAAGACCCAGCGCCAGTACCACAAATAATAACAGGATGTAATTCCCATTTAACAAGTCTGCGACGTTTATATTCACGGAGGCTAACTTCTTGTTTACCAGTAAGTTGTTGAATGAAAGGACTTTTTGGGCTACTGTTTTCTGGATCAGGGAAAAGCGCTAACGCTCCCTGTTTCCTGCTTTATTCCCTAAAACATTAGCTGGCGTGTAGTTTAATCGCATTAGCTACTGACAGCTACTGATTATCGCATCACCCTGTGCGTACTTTGGCATGGATTGCCGCACTGCTTTATCTGACTGGGCGTCTACCCGACGAATGTGTATTTGATAGAGATAAGTCAGGAGGATAGTTTGAATATGAAACGAAACTGGGCGGGGGTGATCAGCTGTTTTTTGCTGTTCACGGTCGTGTGCATGTCGCTCGCATTTAATGTAAAGGGCGCGTTCAGGGCGTCCGGGCATCCTGAGCTAGGGTTGCTCTTCTTCACGTTGCCGGGGGCTGCCGCCAGTTTTCTCTCCCGTCAAGGGGAGGTGGTGAAACCGCTGCTCGGCGCCATGCTCGCTGCACCGCTGTGTCTGCTGATGATGCGCTTGATGTATATTTCAACGCGGAGTTTCTGGCAGGAGCTGGCGTGGTTGCTGAGCGGCGTATTCTGGTGCGCGCTTGGCGCGCTGTGCTATCTGTTTGTGCGCAGCCTGGTTCAGCACCGACGGCACCGCAAATAAAAACGCCCTCAGGGTGAGGGCGTCTCTTCATTACTGCTCGGCAAACAGGCCCAGATGCTCTTTAGCGTAGGCCTCAAAGTCGGTGCAACCGCCGATGTGTTTCTGATCGAGGAAGATCTGCGGCACGGTTTCAACCGGCTTACCGACGGTTTTTTCCAGGTCGGCTTTGGTGATGCCTTCCGCGTGGATGTCCACATAGCGGAAGTTGAAGTCATCGCGCTCTTCGGTCAGTTTCTCAGCCAGCTCTTTCGCGCGCACACAGTAAGGGCACCCTGGACGACCAAAAATTACTGCAAACATTTCTCTCTCCTCAAAAAACAAGCCTGACGGCGAATGACACGTATAGTGCCCCATAACCCGCCGTCATTAAAGAAGGTTTCGCCTGTCGTTATAATATCTATGAGCTATGTTTCGCCAATTACACCGCGCACATCATTGCCTATACTGGCTGCCATACGTATTAAGCAAGACTAAAGAGAGACAAGATGACGCCAACCATAGACCTGCTCCAGTCCCACCGCTCCATTCGCCACTTTACCGATGAGCCGATTACCGAGGCACAGCGTAATGCGATTATCGACAGCGCAAGAGCCACCTCCAGCTCCAGCTTTTTGCAGTGCAGCTCGATTATCCGTATTACTGATAAGGCCATGCGTGAACAGCTGGTGACGCTCACCGGCGGGCAGAAGCATGTGGCTCAGGCAGCCGAGTTCTGGGTGTTCTGCGCCGACTTTAACCGCCACCTGCAGATCTGCCCTGAGGCGGAACTTGGGCTGGCCGAACAGCTGCTGCTGGGCGTGGTGGATACCGCGCTGATGGCGCAAAACGCCTTTACGGCCGCGGAATCGCTGGGGTTAGGCGGTGTCTATATCGGCGGGCTGCGTAACAACATTCAAAGCGTGACCGACCTGCTGAAGCTGCCAAAACACGTGCTGCCGCTGTTTGGCCTCTGCCTCGGCTGGCCGGCGGACAACCCGGATCTCAAGCCGCGCATTCCTGCCGCGATGCTGGTGCATGAAAACCATTACCAGCCGGTCGATCAGGATGTCCTGAATCAATACGACGAAGAGCTGGCAAACTACTACATGACGCGCGGCAGCAATAACCGTCGCGACACCTGGACGGACCATATTCGCCGCACCATCATCAAAGAAAACCGCCCGTTTATTCTTGAGTATCTGCACAAGCAGGGCTGGGCAACGCGATAGTCCATTCCTCCTGCGCCTGCCTGCGTATATGATATGCAGGCTTTTTCCATGTCTTCAGAGAGGTGCAGGGTGAAAATTGCCATATTGTCCCGGGACGGAACGCTCTATTCATGTAAGCGCCTGCGAGAAGCGGCGGCGAAACGCGGGCATCAGGTTGAGATCCTCGACCCGATGTCCTGCTATATGAACATCGACCCCGCCGCCTCGTCGATTCACTACAAAGGCCGCAAGCTGCCGCACTTCGATGCGGTGATCCCCCGCATCGGCTCCCAGATTACCTACTACGGCACCGCCGCGCTGCGCCAGTTCGAGATGCTGGGCAGCTATCCGCTCAACGAATCCGTCGCCATTTCCCGCGCCCGCGACAAGCTGCGCTCTCTACAGCTGCTCGCACGACAGGGGATCGATCTTCCGGTCACGGGCATTGCTCATTCACCGGACGACACCAGCGATCTGATCGATATGGTGGGCGGCGCGCCTTTAGTGATCAAGCTGGTGGAAGGCACGCAGGGTATTGGCGTGGTGTTAGCGGAAACGCGTCAGGCGGCGGAGAGCGTGATCGACGCCTTTCGCGGGCTGAATGCGCACATTCTGGTGCAGGAGTACATTGAAGAGGCGAAAGGGCGCGACATTCGCTGTTTCGTGGTGGGGAACGAGGTCGTGGCGGCCATCGAGCGCCAGGCCAAAGAGGGCGACTTCCGCTCTAACCTTCACCGCGGCGGCGTAGCGCGGGTAGCCGATATTAGCGAACGCGAACGGGAAATAGCCGTGAAAGCGGCGCAAACCCTGGGGCTGGACGTAGCGGGCGTGGACCTTCTTCGGGCGACGCGCGGGCCGCTGGTGATGGAGGTGAACGCCTCCCCGGGGCTGGAAGGTGTGGAAAAAACCACAGGGGTCGATATTGCAGGTAAAATGATCTCATGGATCGAGCGTCATGCCACGCCGGGTTACTGTCTGAAAACGGGCGGTTAAATGGATTACCGGGCGCTTTTTGAGTACCCTATGCGAAGTTTTTACTAAAGAGGCTGCACAGCGATGGATTTACAGGTCGTACCTACACTGGATACGTTACGTCAATGGCTTGATGATGCCGGGATCACGTTCTTCGAATGTGATTCCTGCCAGGCGCTGCATCTGCCTCATATGCAGAATTTCGACGGCATTTTCGATGCCAAAATCGATCTGATTAACGACGTGATCCTTTTTTCCGCGCTGGCCGAAGTGAAGCCTTCTGCGCTGCTGGCGCTGGCCTCCGATCTCTCGGCTATCAACGCCAGTTCTTTGACGGTGAAAGCATTTCTCGATATACAGGACGATAATCTGCCAAAACTGGTCGTTTGCCAGTCTTTATTCTCCGGGGCAGGGCTGTCGTTCAAGCAGTTCGCCTGGTTTATGCGCCTGAGCGAAGAGCAAATTTCCATGGTTATGATGGAAGCCAATGCACATCATCTGCTGTATAGCGCGGAAGACGATGCTGAGAATAATGATGCATCTCCCAATTTTCTTCACTAAGCCTGTCTGACTTTTGCGCAGTCGCTGCCATAGCGGCTGCAGAAGGCCATTTTTTCTGCTGCCTTTAACCTTTCTTTAAAGAATTTTTCACCTCCCTCAAGGCCATTTCGGCTTATCACGTAGACTTAACCTGCATAAAAAATTGATAAAAGGCGTTTTTTCGTCTGGGCTATAGCCGGAGACACGGGCTACAGTTATTCTTGCGATGCTTAAAAAAGCGAGCGGATCCTGCCGGGTAAAGAGGTTTCTTTTTATTTTGAGCAGAGCGACAAACTATGCATGATTTTTGCATATATCCAGATTGCACAGTTTAGTTCGTTTGTTAACGAGCTTTCAGAAGGAATAACACTATGATCGCCTTGAATAAAAAATGGTTATCGGGTCTGGTTGCGGGTGCTCTGATGGCCGTCTCTGCCGGCACGCTCGCTGCGGAACAAAAAACGCTGCACGTATACAACTGGTCTGACTATATTGCGCCGGACACGGTCGCTAATTTTGAAAAAGAGACCGGCATTAAAGTGGTCTATGACGTTTTCGATTCCAACGAAGTGCTGGAAGGAAAGCTGATGGCAGGCAGCACCGGTTTTGACCTGGTCGTACCTTCCGCAAGCTTCCTGGAGCGTCAGCTGACGGCGGGCGTCTTCCAGCCGCTGGACAAGAGCAAGTTATCGAACTGGAAAAACCTCGATCCGGAAGTGCTGAAGCTGGTGGCGAAGCACGACCCGGACAACAAATACGCCATGCCTTACCTGTGGGCGACCACCGGTATCGGCTATAACGTGGATAAAGTCAAAGCCGCGCTGGGCCCGGACGTTAAGCTGGACAGCTGGGACGTGGTGCTGAAGCCGGAAAATCTTGAGAAGCTGAAAAGCTGCGGCGTCTCCTTCCTCGATGCGCCGGAAGAGATTTTCGCCACCGTGCTGAACTACCTGGGCAAAGACCCGAACAGCAATAAAGCCGATGATTACACCGGCCCGGCGACCGATCTGCTGCTGAAGCTGCGTCCAAACATTCGCTACTTCCACTCGTCCCAGTACATCAACGACCTGGCGAACGGCGACATCTGCGTGGCAATCGGCTGGGCTGGGGACGTGTGGCAGGCGGCGAACCGCGCGAAAGAGGCGAAAAACGGCGTGAATGTGTCCTACTTTATTCCGAAAGAGGGGGCGCTGGCCTTCTTTGACGTCTTCGCCATGCCGGCTGACGCGAAAAACAAAGACGAAGCCTACCAGTTCCTTAACTACCTGATGCGTCCTGAGGTGATTGCCCACATCAGCGATCACGTTTACTACGCCAACGGTAACAAGGCCTCCGTGCCGCTGGTGAGCGAAGCGATCCGCAGTAATCCGGCAATCTATCCGCCAGCGGACGTGTTCGCCAAGCTGTTCACCCTGAAGGTTCAGGATCCAAAAATTGACCGCGTGCGTACCCGCGCGTGGACCAAGGTGAAAAGCGGTAAATAACGGCGTTAGGTAACGTTGCCCGGTGGCGCTATCGCTTACCGGGCCTACACAACCCGTAGGCCGGGCAAGCGTTCGCGCCGCCCGGCGATGCGCACCCAGACGGTGCGTTTGCACCAGTATTGATCTATGCCGGAGAGCACCCCGTGAATGACGCGATCCCCCGCCCGCAGGCGAAAGTCCGTAAAGCGCTGACCCCGCTTCTTGAAATTCGTAACCTCACCAAATCTTTCGATGGCCAGCATGCCGTGGACGACGTCAGCCTGACTATCTATAAAGGCGAAATATTCGCGCTACTGGGCGCATCGGGCTGCGGTAAATCGACCCTGCTGCGTATGCTGGCCGGTTTTGAACAGCCTACCGCCGGGCAAATTATGCTCGATGGCGTGGATCTCTCCAGCGTGCCGCCGTATCAGCGCCCGATTAACATGATGTTCCAGTCCTACGCGCTGTTTCCGCACATGACGGTGGAGCAAAACATCGCCTTTGGCCTGAAGCAGGACAAGCTGCCTAAAGCCGAAATCACCGCGCGCGTGGCCGAAATGCTGAGCCTGGTGCATATGCAGGAGTTCGCGAAGCGTAAGCCGCACCAGCTTTCCGGCGGTCAGCGTCAGCGCGTGGCGCTGGCGAGAAGCCTGGCGAAACGCCCGAAACTGCTGCTGCTCGACGAGCCGATGGGCGCGCTGGATAAAAAGCTGCGCGACCGTATGCAGCTCGAAGTGGTCGATATCCTCGAGCGCGTGGGGGTGACCTGCGTGATGGTCACCCATGACCAGGAAGAGGCCATGACCATGGCCGGGCGTATCGCGATCATGAACCGCGGGAAGTTCGTGCAGATTGGCGAGCCGGAAGAGATTTACGAGCATCCGACCACCCGCTACAGCGCGGAGTTCATCGGATCGGTTAACGTCTTCGAAGGGCTGCTGAAGGATCGTCAGGAGGATGGTCTGGTCATCGAATCACCGGGGCTGCAGCATCCGCTTAAGGTCGATCCTGACAGCTCGGTGGTGGATAACGTGCCGGTCTATGTGGCGCTGCGCCCGGAGAAGATCATGCTCTGTGACGATCCGCCTGCCGATGGCTATAACTTTGCCGTCGGGGAAGTGGTGCACATTGCCTATCTGGGCGATCTCTCCATTTACCACGTGCGCCTGAAAAGCGGACAGATGCTCAGCGCGCAGCTACAGAACGAACATCGCTACCGCAAGGGGCAGCCGACCTGGGGCGACGAAGTGCGCCTGTGCTGGGACGCGGACAGCTGCGTAGTGCTGACGGTATAAGGAGCGATCATGAGCACACTTGAACCTCCAGCCCGCGTCAAAAAACCGGGCGGCTTTGCCCACTGGCTGACGCGCCTTAAGATGAACCACGGGCGCAAGCTGGTAATCGCCATGCCTTACGTGTGGCTGATCCTGCTGTTCCTGCTGCCGTTCCTGATCGTCTTTAAGATCAGCCTGGCGGAGATGGCGCGGGCGATCCCGCCGTATACCGATCTGTGGGAGTGGGCCGACGGGCAACTGACGCTGACGCTGAATCTGGGCAACTTCCTCCAGCTCACCGAGGATCCGCTCTATTTCGAAGCCTATCTGCAGTCTCTGCAGGTGGCGGCGATCTCGACGCTCTGCTGTCTGGTGATGGGCTACCCGCTGGCGTGGGCCGTGGCGCACAGCAAGCCGTCAACGCGCAACATCCTGCTGCTGCTGGTGATCCTGCCGTCGTGGACATCGTTTCTGATACGCGTTTACGCGTGGATGGGGATCCTGAAAAACAACGGGGTGCTGAATAATTTTCTGATGTGGCTTGGGGTTATCGATCAGCCGCTGACCATCCTGCACACCAACCTTGCGGTCTATATCGGCATTGTCTATGCCTATCTGCCGTTTATGGTGCTGCCGATTTACACCGCCCTGACGCGGATTGACTACTCGCTGGTGGAAGCCTCGCTCGATCTTGGCGCGCGTCCGCTGAAGACCTTCTTCAGCGTGATTGTCCCGCTGACCAAAGGTGGAATCATTGCCGGGTCGATGCTGGTGTTTATTCCGGCGGTCGGGGAGTTTGTGATCCCGGAACTGCTCGGCGGGCCGGACAGCATCATGATTGGCCGCGTGCTGTGGCAGGAGTTCTTCAATAACCGCGACTGGCCGGTGGCGTCGGCGGTGGCGATTATCATGCTCCTGCTGCTGATCGTCCCGATCATGTGGTTCCATAAGCATCAGCAGAAACAGATAGGAGATCGCGGATGAACAACTTACCGGTAGTACGCTCCCCGTGGCGCATTCTGATCCTCGTTATCGGCTTCACCTTCCTGTATGCGCCGATGCTGATGCTGGTGATCTACTCGTTCAACAGCTCTAAGCTGGTGACGGTCTGGGCGGGCTGGTCGACGCGCTGGTACAGCGAGCTGTTCCACGACGACGCAATGATGAGCGCGGTGGGGCTGAGCCTGACCATTGCCGCGCTGGCGGCCACGATGGCCTGCGTTCTGGGCACCATCGCCGCGCTGGTGATGGTGCGCTTCGGGCGTTTTCGCGGCTCAAACGGTTTCGCCTTTATGATCACTGCCCCGCTGGTGATGCCGGATGTCATTACCGGCCTGTCGCTGCTGCTGCTGTTCGTGGCCCTGGCGCACGCCATCGGCTGGCCGGCGGATCGCGGCATGCTCACCATCTGGCTGGCGCACGTCACCTTCTGTACCGCGTATGTGGCGGTGGTGATCTCCTCGCGCCTGCGCGAGCTGGACCGCTCCATTGAAGAGGCGGCGATGGATCTCGGCGCCACGCCGCTAAAGGTCTTTTTCATCATTACCCTGCCGATGATTATGCCGGCGGTGATCTCCGGCTGGCTGCTGGCGTTCACGCTCTCCCTCGACGATCTGGTTATCGCCAGCTTTGTTTCGGGGCCGGGCGCGACGACGCTGCCGATGCTGGTCTTCTCCAGCGTGCGCATGGGGGTGAACCCGGAGATCAACGCCCTGGCCTCTATCATCCTCGGCGTGGTCGGAATTGTCGGATTTATCGCCTGGTATTTGATGGCGCGCGCGGAAAAACAGCGCGTGCGCGATATCCAGCGTGCAAGACGCGGCTGAAGGATTTAATATTTCCGGTGATGTGCCGCGCATGACGCGGCACTGTTTTTCAGGGAAGTAAAACATTGGGATTAGTAAAAAAATCACGTATTACGCACGCTCGTCCTAACGTTCCTGCGCTGGTTCAGGTGGCGGCGCTCGCCATTATTATGATCCGCTGCCTGGACGTGCTGATGATTTTGAATACGCTGGGCGTGCGCGGCATCGGGGAATTCATTCACCGCAGCGTGCAGACGTGGAATCTGACGCTGGTCTTTTTAAGCAGCCTGGTGCTGGTGTTTATCGAGATCTACTGCGCGTTTTCGCTGGTCAAAGGGCGAAACTGGGCGCGCTGGGTCTATCTGCTCACGCAGGTGACCGCCGCCAGCTATCTGTGGGCCGCCTCGCTGGGCTATGGCTATCCTGAGCTGTTCAGCATTCCGGGCGAGTCGCGACGTGAGATTTTCCATGCGCTGGTCATGCAAAAACTGCCGGATATGCTGGTGCTCTGCCTGCTTTTCGTTCCGGCGTCCAGTCGGCGGTTCTTCCGCCTGCAATAATGTGTATAATCGCAGCCCTCGTTTTCCTTAAGGTTTTCATATGCAGTGCGCACTCTATGACGCCGGACGCTGCCGCTCCTGTCAGTGGATAGAACAGCCGGTCTCTCAACAACTCACCGCCAAAATGGCCGACCTGCAACAGCTGCTGGCAGCGCACGCGGTGGGCGAGTGGTGCGCACCCGTCAGCGGCCCGGAGCAGGGCTTTCGCAACAAAGCCAAAATGGTGGTCAGCGGCAGCGTTGAAAAACCGCTGCTGGGGATGCTGCACCGCGACGGCACGCCGGAAGACTTAACCGACTGCCCGCTCTATCCCGCCTCGTTTGAGCCGGTCTTTGCCGCACTGAAACCGTTTATCGCTCGCGCGGGGTTAACGCCTTACAACGTTGCCCGCAGTCGTGGCGAGCTGAAGTACCTTCTCCTGACGGAAAGCCAGATCGACGGCGGCATGATGCTGCGCTTCGTGCTGCGCTCGGAAGCCAAGCTGGCGCAGCTGCGCGCGGCGCTGCCGTGGCTGCAGGAACAGCTTCCTCAGTTAAAGGTGATTACCGCAAACATTCAGCCGGTGCATATGGCGATCATGGAAGGGGAGAAAGAGGTTTTCTTCACCGACCAGCACGCGCTGGCGGAGAGCTTCAACGGCGTGCCGCTGTGGATCCGCCCGCAAAGCTTCTTCCAGACCAACCCGACCGTGGCAAGCAGCCTGTACGCCACCGCCCGCGACTGGGTGCGCGCGTTAAACATCCATCATATGTGGGACCTGTTCTGCGGCGTGGGCGGTTTTGGCCTGCACTGCGCCACGCCTGAGATGCAGCTCACCGGCATTGAGATCTCCGCCGAAGCGATTGCCTGCGCAAAGCAGTCCGCCGCCGAGTTGGGGTTAACCAATGTGCACTTTCAGGCGCTGGACTCCACGCAGTTCGCGACCGGGCAAGGCAACGTGCCGGAGCTGGTGCTGGTTAATCCGCCGCGTCGTGGGATTGGCAAATCCCTCTGCGACTATCTGAGCCAGATGGCACCCGATTTTATCGTCTACTCCAGCTGCAATGCGCAGACCATGGCGAAAGATATCGCTAATCTGCCGGGCTACCGCATTAAACGCGTGCAGCTTTTCGATATGTTCCCGCATACCGCACATTATGAAGTCCTGACGTTGCTCGTGAAATCTTAAACAAAATGTGAACTCTGCCCGCCCATAAAATCAGGTAAGCTTACGTCATAAGAGATGAATAAAGGCTTACCCATGAAGCAGATCCTGCTGGTGGAAGACGACCACGATATCGCGGCGCTTCTGCGGCTCAACTTAGAAGACGAAGGCTACGCCATCACCCACGAGCCCGACGGGGGCAACGCCCTGCAGCGCCTTGAAAAACAGCCGTGGGATGCGGTGATCCTCGACCTGATGCTGCCCAACGTTGACGGCCTGGAGATCTGCCGCCGCATCCGCCAGATGACCCGCTACCTGCCGGTGATCATCATCAGCGCCCGCAGCAGCGAAACCGACCGCATCACCGGGCTGGAAACCGGCGCCGATGATTATCTGGCAAAACCCTTTTCAGTGCAGGAACTGATTGCCCGCATCAAAGCGCTGTTCCGCCGCCAGCAGGCAATGGGGCAGGCGCAGGCTGACGGGCAAATCCAGGCCCACGGCCTGACGATCGATCCTCTGGCGCGCAGCGTGCTGCTTCACGGCCAGGTGGTGGATCTCACCCCGCGCGAATTCGAACTGCTGTACTTCTTCGCCCGCCATCCCGGCGAGGTGTTTTCCCGTCTGGCGCTGCTGGAGCAGGTGTGGGGCTATCAGCACGAAGGCTACGAGCACACCGTCAACACCCATATCAACCGCCTGCGCATCAAGATTGAGAAGGACGCCGCCGAGCCGGAGATAATTCGCACCGTCTGGGGCAAGGGCTATAAATTTGCGGAGCCAAACCATGATGCGCCGCTTTAGCCTGAGCCAGCGTCTGACGCTGCTGTTTGTCCTGCTGATGATGCTCTGTGCTACCGTCGCCTGCGCGGTACAGCTCTACAGCAGTATGCAGTACGGCAACGCGATGGTGCAGCGGTTGTCGGGCGGCCTGGCGCAGCAGATCGTCCAGCGGGAACCGATTCTGGACGCGCAGGGCAGGGTTGACCGCACCGCGCTGAAGCCGCTGTTCGACCGGCTGATGACCTTCAACCCGAGCGTTGAACTGTACGTTATCTCGCCGGACGGCGAAATCCTGGCCGATGCCGCACCGCCGGGCCATATTCAGCGGCAAAAAATCGACCTGGCACCGGTTCAGACCTTCCTGAGCGGTACCGCCATACCGGTACTGGGCGACGACCCGCGCAGTCAAAATAAAAAAGTGTTCAGCGCCACGCCGCTGCGACAGGACGGCGAGCTTAAGGGCTACCTGTACATCATTTTGCAGGGCGAGGAGTCGAACGCGCTGGCGGAAATGGCCTGGCATAAGGCGCTCTGGAGCACGGTGCTCTGGTCATTGCTGTGGGTCGCTCTGTTTGGCCTGCTGGCGGGTCTGCTGGTCTGGTACTGGGTGACGCGTCCGGTTAAGCGCCTGACGGAAGAGGTCACCGGCCTGGAGCAGGACAGCATTAGCGCAATCAGGCTGCTCGCAGCACAGCCGCCGGATGCCGCGGCCAATGACGAAGTGGCGCTCCTGCGCAACAGTTTCATCGAGCTGGCGCGAAAAATTACCCGCCAGTGGGACCAGCTGGCCGACAGCGATCGCCAGCGCCGGGAGTTTATCGCCAACATTTCGCACGATCTTCGCACGCCGCTGACCTCGCTGCTGGGCTATCTTGAAACCCTGTCGCTCAAATCCGCCACCCTGACGCCGCAGGAGCACCAGCAGTATCTCGCCACCGCGCTGCGTCAGGGACAAAAGGTACGACATCTTTCCCAGCAGCTTTTCGAGCTGGCGCGCCTTGAGCACGGCGGCATTAAGCCGCAGCGCGAGCGTTTCGCGATGGGAGAGCTGATTTCCGACGTGGCGCAGAAGTTTGAGCTTACCGCCCGCACGCGCGACGTGAATCTGCATATTGACGTGCCGGGGCCGCTGCCCCTGATAAACGCTGATGTGTCGATGATCGAGCGCGTGGTGACCAACCTGCTCGATAACGCGATGCGTCATACGCCCACTGGCGGGGAAATTCGTCTGGCGGTGTGGCAGGAGAATGAACGGCTTCAGGTTGAAGTGGCAGACTCCGGAACGGGCGTGGATGCCTCGCTGCGCGACGATCTGTTCCAGCGGCCTTCGGCGCTGAATACCCAGGCATCGCGGGAGAACCGCGGCGGGTTAGGGCTGTTAATCGTTAAGCGAATGCTGGAGCTGCACGGCGGCGGGATCAGGCTGATGGAGTCCGTGAGCGGGGCGCGGTTCAGGTTCTTTGTGCCGCTGTGAGAAATTGCCGGGTGGCGCTGCGCTTACCCGGCCTACAGACCACCCCCGTAGGCCAGACCACCCGGCAAAAAGAGATTACTGCGGGAACCACTGCTCGCTGATTTTCTGGTACGTGCCGTCTGCTTTAATCGCCTTAAGCGCGCCGTTCAGTTTTTCCAGCAGGGCTTTGTTATCCGGGCGTACCGCGATGCCGAGGCCCGTGCCGAAGTACTGCGGATCGGTCACTTTTTCCGTTGCGGTGCCCAGCTGCGGGTTGGTTTTCAGCCATTCGTTTACCACGGCGGTGTCGCCGAATACGCCGTCGATACGGCCGTTTTTCAGGTCGATAATCGCGTTCTGGTAGCTGTCATAGGCCACGGTTTTCACTTCAGGATGTTTGTCCTGCAGGTATTTCTGGTGCGTGGTGCCATTTTCCATCCCGATGCGTTTGCCTTTCAGCTCGTCAAAGGACTTGTAAGCCCCTTTCTTCGCAATCACCACCGCCGAGTTGGCGTAGTACGGGTCGGTGAACGCCACCTGCTTGCTGCGCTCCGGCGTGATGTCCATCCCGGAGATCACCGCATCGTATTTCTTGAATTTCAGCGACGGGATCAGGCTGTCGAAGGCATGGTTGGTAAAGGTGCAGTCGGCCTGCATCTGCTTGCACAGGGCTTTCGCCAGGTCGATATCGAAACCGACGATCTGATTGCTGGCGTCCAGCGATTCAAACGGCGGATAGGTGGCCGAAACGCCAAAATTGATTTTATCAGCAGCGGATGCGCCAGCGGCGAAGGTGGCGAGTAGTGCGGCCAGAACTAACTTTTTCATTGTAATGCTCCCGTCTGTCTATCTTGTCATTATGCGCCGTGTCTGCGGCATGGATGTACAATGCCAGTTAATGAATTTATATGCAATAAATATGATTAAATATTATGTTGAGTATAAAAAAAAGCGGATAAGCCATCGGGTTATCCGCTCTGGTAATTACGTTTTATGCACTCGCGTGATTAATTTCTGCGCTCAAACGCTAACGCTTTACGCTCAATCAGTCGCATCATCAGCGTCAGCAGGCCGTTCACCACCAGATAGACCACGCCGGCCGCACCGAACACCATCACGTCATAGGTGCGCCCGTACAGCAGCTGCCCGTGACCCATCACTTCCATTAGGGTGATGGTGTAGGCCAGCGAGGTACTTTTGAACACCAGCACCACTTCGTTGGAGTAAGAGGAGAGCGCGCGCTTGAAGGCGTACGGCAGCAGGATCGCCAGCGTGTCTTTTTTGCTCATGCCCAGCGCCCCGCAGGACTGCCATTGTCCTTCCGGGATGGCACGGATCGCCCCGTAAAACAGCTGGGTGGTATAGGCCGCGCTGTTCAGCGAAAGGGCAATCAGAGCGCAGAGCCACGGCTCAGAGAGCAGGTGCCAGATAACCGGATACGCCTGCAGTGACGGGAACTGGCCCGGACCGTAGTAAATCAGGAAGATCTGCACCAGCAGCGGCGTACCGGTAAACAGGGTGATGTAGCCGCGCACGATCCACACCAGCACCGGCGTTTTCAGCGTCAGGATGATGGTGAAGATGAGCGCCAGGATCAGCGCCACAATGATGGACGCCACGGTCAACGTCAGGCTGGTGTGCAGCCCCTTCATCAGCTCCGGGAAATATTCAAGCATCAGCCTGGTCTCCGTTCAAAGCGCGTCGCACGCAGGTCAATACGCTTGAGGATGTACTGACTGAGCAGCGTGATTACCAGGTAGATAGCCGCCGCCACGATGTACCAGGTAAATGGCTCCTGAGTACGGGTGGCGATGCTTTTGGTTTGCAGCATCAAATCGTTCACGCTGATCAGGCTCACCAGCGCGGTATCTTTCAGCAATACCAGCCACTGGTTGCCCAGGCCCGGCAGGGCGTGGCGCCACATCTGCGGCATCACCAGACGGAAGAAGATCGCTGCTTTCGACATGCCCAGCGCCTGACCGGATTCCCACTGCCCCTGCGGTACCGCTTTCAGCGCACCGCGCAGGGTTTGCGACGCGTACGCGGAGTAGAGCAGGGAGAGGGCAATCACGCCGCAGAGGAACGGGCTGACGTCAAAGTTGTCAATCTGCATCTGCACCGGTATCTGCGCAAAGCCGAGATTGAGGGTGAAGCCGTCCGACAGCGTGAGCAGCAGCTGTGAGGAGCCGAAATAGATGAACAGGACCACCAGAATTTCCGGTAGCCCACGCAGTACGGTGACCAGCGCGGAGCCCGCCCAGGCGACGGGGAACCATTTTGCTGATTCCCACACCGCAAAGAACATCGCCAGCACCAGGCCGATAATCAGTGCGCAAACGGCAAGGCCGACGGTCATCCCGGCGGCGCTTGCTAAAGGAAAAAATTCATTCATCAGGAATTACTTCTGGAACCATTTTTTGTAGATGGTTTCGTAGGTGCCGTCTTTCTTCACTTTTTCCAGCGCAGCGTTGAATTTCTGCTGCAGCTCGGTGTTGCCCTGACGAACGGCAATCCCCAGACCGGTACCGAAGTAGTCCTTATCGGTCACTTTATCGCCCACTGGCGCCAGCTTGTCGTTGGCTTTCAGCCACTCGGTCACGACAGCGGTATCACCAAATACGCCGTCGATACGACCATTCTGCAGATCCAGCTTCGCGTTCTGGTAGCTGTCGTACGGAACGGTGGTGATTTCCGGATGTTTATCCATGATGAACTTCTGGTGCGTGGTGCCGTTCTGCACGCCGACTTTCTTGCCTTTCAGCTGATCGACAGAGGTGAATTTACCTTTCTGACCAATAAACAGGGCGGAGTTGTCGTAGTAAGGGGTGGTGAACAGCACCTGCTTTTCGCGCTCAGGAGTGATGTCCATACCTGCCATGACGGCGTCAATACGGCGGAACTTCAGGCTTGGGATCAGGCTGTCGAACGCCTGATTGCTGAAGGTACAGGTTGCGTCGATCTCTTTACACAGGGCGTTTGCCAGGTCTACGTCGAAGCCAACAATTTTGTTGTTCGCATCAATGGACTCAAACGGAGGGTAGGAGGCTTCCGTGGCGAAACGAATGGTCTGGGCTGCGGTAGCGGAAAGGGTAACGCCAGCAAGCAGCACGGCAAGTAATACTTTTTTCATTATATTTCCCCTGACACAATCAATGAGATAAATAGTTTTTGAAGGCATCGGTTTGCGGGTTCGCGAAGCAGCTCGCGTCACCTTGCTCAACGATATACCCGTTTTCCATGTAGACCACACGGCTGGCGGTTTTACGCGCCACTTCCACTTCGTGGGTAACAATGACCTGCGTAATATTGGTTTCCGCCAGTTCGCGAATGATGCTGACGATCTGGGCGGTGATTTCCGGGTCCAGCGCCGCGGTCGGCTCATCAAACAGCAGTACCGCGGGCTCCATCATCAGCGCACGGGCAATCGCCACGCGCTGCTGCTGACCCCCTGAGAGGTGCAGCGGATAGCGGTCGCTGTAGGGCTTAAGGCGCAGACGCTCCAGCAGCTTTTCAGCACGCGCGATGGCCTGATCTTTGCTTAACCCCAGCACGCGGCACGGGGCTTCAATCAGGTTTTGCAGCACCGTCAGGTGCGGCCAGAGATTGTATTGCTGGAAGACCATGCCGACGTTTTGACGCAGTTCGCGTATAGCTTTATCCGACGGGGTTTTCGCGAAATCAAAATGGTTACCGGCGATAGCCAGCGTACCGGAACGGGGCATTTCAAGCAGATTAAGGACTCGCAGAAGGGAGCTTTTGCCTGCACCGCTTGGGCCAAGTAAAACCAGCGTTTCGCCTTCCGGGCAGTTCAGCGTGATGTCAAACAGCGCCTGGTGTGCGCCGTAGAAGCAGTTAATGCCGTTTAGTTTAATACTCATCGGGGCAGTCTTTACTCATCCAGGCAATCTATAGCAATTGAGGCCGCAGATAGTACCGTTGACAGAATAGTTATGCAATATTTCTGCGTTAAAAGTTAAATATAACCCGCATTTCCTCTTAAACATAGCACAAAATAGCGAACGGCAAGGTCGGCGAGTATAAATGTCGGCATTCTGCGTGAAATGCCGGACATTTTACGGGGGTAACATTTTTATCACTAATGATCTAGCGGTTCTCAATCGACTGGCGCAGCGTGCCGGCCGGGGCATGAACGCTGCCGCCGATATAGCGCACATCGTCCACCGCCCAGCACTGGCCTTCACGGATCATCAGCACTTCGTCCTGCCAGGTTTGGGTTCCCTCGGTCAGCTTCACGCGCAGCGGAATGTTCCGCGCATCGGTGTTCGGGATGGTTGACGCGCTGGCCACCTCGGCGCTGTCCGGCAGCGTGGTGCGGCTGGAGAACGGATCGGATTTCAGCAGGGCGTTATGCTGCGGATCGCGAGTGGCATCGTTGAGCAGTTTTGCAAGATTATCGCTCAGGTACGGGCGCAGGGCGGTGAGATCATTTCCGCGATGCTGAATGCGGTAATCATAGAACTGTTGCGCCACGGTATCCGGGCCGCCGTCTATGCAGGGGCCGCTGCGGGTACCGATATCCTTAAAGGCTGGCGTGACCGTGGTAGTACAGGCGCTGAGCACCAGCGCGCAGGGCACTAAAAGTGTTAAAGCAGAGTAGCGCATGTTGATTTCCTTATTTATTAACTATCCTTTCAATCATAGCGTAACGAACCGATAATGCTGTTGCTAACGCATTGAACGCTAAAGAAGGAGAGAAAGTATGCAGTTTTCAACAACGCCAACCCTGGAAGGACAGACCATTACCGAGTATTGCGGCGTGGTCACCGGCGAAGCGATTCTGGGCGCGAACATTTTCCGGGATTTCTTTGCCGGGATCCGTGACATCGTCGGTGGACGCTCCGGCGCGTACGAAAAAGAGCTGCGTAAAGCGCGCGAAATTGCGTTTAAGGAGCTGGGCGAGCAGGCCAAAGCGCTGGGCGCAGATGCCGTTGTAGGAATCGATATTGATTATGAAACCGTCGGCAAAGATTCGAGCATGCTGATGGTGAGCGTAAGCGGCACGGCGGTGAAAACCCGTCGATGAAACGCTCGCTTTCAACGCTCCTGCTGGCGATGTTGCTGGCAGGATGCGCCCAGGAAAAAGGCATTGTTGATAAAGGTGCCTACGAGCTGGATACCCGCCATCAGGCGCAGGCGGCCTACCCGCGCATAAAGGTGCTGGTGATCCACTACACCGCCGACGACTTCGACACCTCGCTGGCCACGCTGACGGACAAAAACGTCAGCTCCCACTATCTCATCCCTGCGAAGCCGCCCGCACCCGACGGCAAACCGCGCATCTGGCAGCTGGTGCCGGAGAGCGAGCTGGCCTGGCATGCGGGCATCAGCTTCTGGCGCGGCACCAACCGGATCAACGACACGTCTGTCGGCATTGAGCTGGAGAACCGCGGCTGGCAGAAGCGCGACGGTGTGAAAGTTTTCGCCCCGTTTGAGCCCGCGCAAATCGCGGCGCTTATCCCGCTTGCGAAAGACATTATCGCCCGGTACGACATTAAACCGCAGAACGTGGTGGCGCATGCTGATATCGCGCCCCAGCGTAAGGACGATCCCGGCCCGCTGTTTCCCTGGCAGGCGCTGGCGAAGCAGGGGATTGGGGCCTGGCCCGATGCCGGGCGCGTGAACTTCTATATCAATGGTCGTCCGCGCTATCAGGAGGTAGATCGTGCAGCCCTGCTCGACCTGCTGATGCGCTGTGGCTATGAGGTGCCGGACAACGCCACGGATCAGCAGCAGCAACGCGTTATCACCGCCTTCCAGATGCACTATCGCCCGCAGGTATGGAACGGCGTCGCGGATGTGGAAACGATGGCCATTGCAGAAGCCCTTTTAGAGAAATACGGGCAGGGGTAAACCTTCGGTTTGCGCCCGAATGCGCGTTTTCCCCTTATTTGTGCTTGAGATTAATCTTAAGTACAAACTCAATTCATTTTTAGTAAATTGACTTAAAATTATCCGGATTTAAGATAGACACATAGCTTGCTAAGTAAATCAAAAAAATATTGCTGACGGCAGGCGTTCTTATTTTCTCCTTGAGCCTTTCATCAGGAAAAGATTGTTGGTTTTCGGTTTTAATACCGCGGCCATGCTATGTCTAATAAATCTAATCTTAAATGGGTATAACAATGTTAAGCATTTACGGTAAAAAATTACGTCCACAACCTGAAATGGAAGCCATTATTTCTGCCACGGAAGGTTTTGAAGAGAAAACCTTAAAGAAATGGCAGAAAATTTCCACGGCTGACTCTCAGTATATTCATATTATCGTCAGCGGCGAAGTCGAATTCCGTCGTGAATCAGACGAACTCTGCATGTTTACCGTCACCGGACAGTGCGTGTTTGGCCTGTCCGCTATTTTCTATCAGTCAGCCCATATGTACGGCCTGGTCCGCGCAAATACCGTGGTACGCAGCATCAAAAAAGAGGCCTTCGCGCAGCTTATGACCGAGAAAAATCTGTGGCCTGAATTGACCAAAGTGCTCTCCTGGTACATCTGCCTGCTGAGCAAACGCGATGATGTTCTGGTCGCCCGTAGCGCCTATTCTGTGGTCCGCGAATTCCTCTACGAAATTAATGAGCTGATTGTTCACCAGCAGCGCGATATTAATATCTATGACTATATTCAGGAATATACCAACCTGGCCCGCAGTACCATTATTAAAATCCTCTCCGACCTGAAAAAAGGTCAATATATTGTGGTGGAGAAAGGTCGTCTGCTTAACCTCACCACGCTGCCTGAAAAATATTAACTACTCCAGCCGGTCTCCTTTTTTACTCAAAGGAGACTGGACGTTATCGTTATGCAACAAACTGCTTTGCGATTGATCCTGCGTTTCGTCAACCGGCGGCGCGGGAATTTTGCCTTGAGAATAATCCTGCTCTTGTTCTTTTAACGCCTGCTTAAACAATTCGGCTAACGAAGCATCCTCACTTCCCGACGACGCGGTGGCGTTTTCGTGCGCCTCGGTTCCCGGCAGGGTATCGCGCGAGGTATCGTGCCCGGCATCCTGCGGCACGGTGCTGTCAGGGGCCTGCTGCCAGTCAGCATCATCGGTGCTTATCGGCAGATCCTGCATGGGCGGCATCTCTTCCCGTACCGGCGCCGGTTTAGGATGCGGATGCGGGAACGGTTTACTCACGTACACATAATGCATATCGGAAAGCTGCGTTTCCGGTTTAGCGACGCTGGCTTTGACCGGTTCAGGCGCCGGGTGGCGCAAATTCCAGTAAATATGCGCGTACAGCCCTGCCATGACCAGGGCGCATAAACCCAATACCCATAAAAAGGTATGACCGCAAATTTTTCTCAGGCTGGGGAGGCGGTACGAAAACCAGACAGCCTCCCCGGTGACGTAGCTGCGCTGAGCCGCAAGACAGATGGTAGACATTAGGAATGCTTCTCCTGCGTGTTGGCGTCCGGTGTGGCATGCGTGGCCTGAAGCAACACGCTCGGCGTGGTATGGGTTTCACGCATCAACTGCATCAGCGTATCTTCCCCTGGAATACCGTCCACATGCAGATGCATTTTTTGCTGGAACTCGCGGGTGCGTTTCATCATCTCAGCCGTCCAGGTCTGAGCATGGGTTTCAGGCTGGCCAAGAGCCAGACTCAGCGCCTGATCCAGCCAGCCCAGGTCTTTCGCATCGCTGGCGGCGCTGATGGCATCTTTGCCTTCCGGCGTCAGGCGATGCAGCTGGGTAAAGTTACCGGTGGCATGCTGGTTAAACCAGTTGCGGCTCACCTGCCAGGTGCGATTATTCATCAGCAGATCCATCGAGTCATCGCCTACGCGGGCGACAACAGCGTAGTTAAGATGGTTACCGGTTTTGAGTTCACTGACCCACGGATAACCCTCCTGTGCCAGCGCATCCGGTGACGCGTTGCCCTGTTTACACATCAGATTGACCTTCCCGGCGTTCTGACACAGCGCATCATCCGCGGAGGCGTCATACCCCCACATCAGGTACAGCTGGTGCATCGCATCCGGCTGATTAACCACTTCATTGTCGATAACCGGCACGACAGGCGCGTCGGCTTTTGGCTTCTGCTGTTTCCAGCTCGCCGGTACGGGAAGCTGAATCGGCAGTTTTGCATTGATTGAGGCGGTTAAATACCATCCGCAGGCGGCGAACAGAACCGAGGCGAACAATCCCACGGTCGCCAGGCGCTTACCGTGTTTTTTCGCCGGGAGGATCTCGCCTGCCGCCAGGCGTAAATGACGCGGGCTGACCTGCGCTGCACGTTCGGTCCAGGCCGCGAGCATTGACAGGTGCGCCAGTTCATTCAGTTTGCTGATGTTGCCTTTGGTCAGCGCGTGCATCTTGCGCACGCGCGCCGGGGTTAGCGGCGAATTCTCGCACCCGTGTTCTTCACACTGCGCCTGCACATAGCTGAGAAATTCCCGGCAGGTCAGGGGACGCAATGTATGACGGGTATGGGCATATTCGCGAAGTTCAGATGGGTGTAAGAGGGCGGCTTCCTGCTCCGCGCTGCCCATCAGCACGATGGAGAGACGGAACTCCAGCTCCTGAGCACGCGTAAGCAACATCCCCAGCACCTCACGGCAGGTCTCCTTCATCGCTTCCGCGTGACGGATGACCAGGGTTTTGCTGCGGTTTTTTCCGCCCTGCCACTCATGCAGCACGGCATCCACCGCCTGAATGCGGCTCTTGCTCTCATTCGTTCCCGGGTTGAGCTTGTACAGCAGGCTACTGGCACTCAGCTTAGGAAACGCGTTGATGGCAATGGCGCCAGGAAGGCTGGCCTTCAGCGCATCGCTGAAGTGGCCCAGCAGCGGTGCGTCGTTGCAAAAGAGCCCGATAATTCCCGCCACCTGGCTTTTCTCTTTCAGCAGGTTGAATACGTCCTGATGATAAGGCACCAGAAAATCGCCGGAGAAACCCGTGATTGTTCTGAATGGCGGTTGTTTAAATTTAAAGTGGCTCTGATACATAACGACTTACCGTCTCTGATTAGGAATAGCAACAGGACGAGAAAGTAAAGCAACGCCACAGGGTGGTCAATTTGCGCACAGGGTAAAAATATCCAGTTGCAATGACCTAACATCCCGATTTTATTTGGTCAATAGTTTTTTTTATTAAAGTTAATGGCGAAGTCGATGGTCGTATTTACGGCAGCTCATTACTATTTTCTCACATATTGGCGCAGCCCGACGCTGCTTATTTCCGCTTTGCTAAAGGCCAGATGAAAAATGAGGTTCTCATTTCTGTCACGTTGGATAACGCCTTGTATTATGTTTGTGCTGTTAATTTTTTGCGGCCAGCAAGGATATCTCACGTTTAAAGATTATAAAAAAGTTACGAATAAGTTGGCTAAATCTGATGAACAGCCGCTGAAAAATCGTCGTGAAGAAAAGACATTTACTCTGTTCACGGCTGCGGTGCGTCAGGATAACTTACCGGCTGCCGCAAAAGCCCCGCTGGCAGCGGAAATTGAAGGGATTGTCAGCAGTGACGATGCCTGGCTCTCCTTTGCGGTGATTAAAACCCCGGCAGGCCAGCGCAGCTATCGCGAAGGCGAGCCGCTGACCGGTTTTAACGATGCCTTTATTCAGGAAATTAACAAAGAGAATGTGGTGGTTAATTATGAAGGTGCTACGCAGGTACTGGCGTTAAATAAGCCTGACTATTTTAAGGGCGGCGTTGAAAGCGGCCCGGTAACCAAATCGACGAAAGATGCAGGCGCGGAAAGCGTGCATCTGGATGATTATCTGGTGTTAAAACCGGTAATCGAAAAAGGCCAACTGGAAGGCTACAACATCAATCCAAGGAATGCCTCAGCATTCTTCAGCCATTCCGGGCTGGAAAAGGGCGACGTGGCTGTGAAAGTCAACTCTGTCGATATGACCGATGAAGCAAAGGCAAAAAGTATTATTGCCAACTGGTCGAAAATGAAAGAAGCGGAGGTCGTCGTCAGACGTCACGCTCACCTTGAAAATATTCGGGTTAATGTTCTAAACAATTAACAAGTGTACAGACATGAAGAAATTTCCTTGGGCGTGCGTGGCGCTGACCGCATTGTCGTTATATTCCAGTTCGCTGCTTGCAGCCAACTTTAGCGCGAGCTTTAAAAATACCGATATCCGCGAGTTTATCGATACGGTAGGCCGCAATCTTAACAAAACCATTCTCGTCGACCCGTCCGTTCAGGGCACGGTGTCGGTCAGAACCTATAACGTGCTGACGGAAGATGAGTATTACCAGTTCTTCCTGAGCGTGCTGGACCTGTACGGTCTGTCGGTGATCCCGATGGACAACGGCATGGTCAAAGTGGTGCGCTCAAGCGTCGCCCGCACCGCCGGGGCCCCGCTGGCCGACAGCAAAAATCCGGGCAAAGGCGATGAGATCATCACCCGCGTCGTGCGCATGGAAAATGTGCCGGTGCGCGAGCTGGCCCCGCTGCTGCGCCAGCTGAACGATGCCACCGGTATCGGTAACGTGGTGCATTTTGAGCCGTCGAACGTCCTGCTGTTAACCGGGAAAGCCTCGGTGGTGAACCGCCTGGTGGATCTGGTGCAGCGCGTCGACAGAGACGGCATTCAGCGTCGCGAAATCGTGCCGCTGCGCTTTGCGTCCGCCAAAGAGCTCTCCGACATGTTGAACAACCTCAACAACGAAGAGCAGAAGGGGCAGAACGCGCCGCAGCTCGCCACCAAGGTGGTAGCGGATGATGAGACCAACAGCCTGGTGATCAGCGGTTCGGAAGATGCGCGCATGCGCACCCGTTCCCTGATCCATCAGCTGGATCGCGAGCAGAACAACGAGGGGAATACCCGCGTCTTCTACCTTAAATACGCCAGCGCCACCAAAGTGGTTCCGGTGCTGACCGGTATTGGCGAGCAGCTGAAAGACAAGGCGGGTACGCCGAAGTCGAAAACCGCCACGGCGGCCAGCGATCTGAATATTAGCGCCGACGAGTCAACGAACTCGCTGGTGATCACCGCGCAGCCTAACGTGATGAACTCCCTGGAGAAGGTGATCGACAAGCTCGACATTCGCCGTCCGCAGGTGCTGGTGGAAGCGATCATTGCTGAAGTGCAGGACGGTAACGGCCTGGATCTCGGCGTGCAGTGGACCAGCAAGCACGGCGGCGTGCAGTTCGGCTCAACCGGCCTGCCTATCAGCCAGATTAAAAACGGCACCATGAAGGGGGCAAGCTTCACCGGCCTGGCGACCGGTTTCTTCAACGGCGACTTCGGCGCCCTGATGACCGCGCTCTCCACCGACGGTAAAAACGACATTCTCTCCACGCCGAGCGTGGTCACGCTGGATAACAAAGAAGCGTCGTTTAACGTGGGCCAGGACGTGCCGGTCCTTGCCGGTTCGCAGACCACCAGCGGCGACAATGTCTTTAACTCCGTTGAGCGTAAGACCGTTGGTACCAAGCTGAAAATTGTGCCGCAGATTAACGACGGTGACATGATCCACCTGAAGATTGAGCAGGAAGTTTCCAGCGTTGACAATAGCGCGACGGAAGACGCCAGCCTCGGCCCAACCTTCAACACTCGCACCATTAATAACGAAGTAATGGTCCACAGTGGCCAGACGGTGGTGCTCGGCGGCCTGATGGAAAACGTCACCAAGCAGTCGGTTTCCAAAGTGCCGCTGCTCGGCGATATCCCGCTGGTGGGCCAGCTGTTCCGCTACACCTCGCAGGACACGTCGAAACGCAACCTGATGGTGTTTATCCATACCACCGTCCTGCGTGACGACGACAACTACAGCGCCGCGTCGAAAGAGAAATATGACCAGATCCGCGTTCGCCAGATGCAGCGCGTGGAGGAGAAAAAGCTCGGCATTATTGAGCCAGCGGATAACGCCATTCTGCCCGCGTTTCCGTCTGCCGACACTAAGACTGCCACCCATGCCGCACCGGTGAAAACCAGCGCGACACGCAATCCGTTTAAAGAGTAAGGCGGAGGGGCAACGTGGACGAACTGAGTAAAACACTGTGTAGCAGCAGCTACGCAAAAGATAACGGCGTTTTATTTTATAACAATGACGTCTATATCCGTGATGACACCCCGGCATTTGCACTGCTGGAAGTGCGCCGGGTGCTGGGACGCGCGTTCGTCCCGGTCACCCTCACGCCGGAAGCGTTTGACGAGATGCTGGCCAAAATCTGGCAGCAGAGCAGCGGCGTCTCGCAGCAGCTGGTGGACGATATGGACGCCGATATCGACCTGATGGCGTTAACCGAGGAGATCCCGGATAACGAAGATCTGCTCGATAACGACGAAAACTCGCCGGTAATCCGCCTGATCAACGCCATTCTCGGCGAGGCGGTGAAGGACGGCGCGTCGGATATTCATATCGAAACCTTCGAGCGCACGCTGAGCATTCGCTTCCGCGTTGACGGCGTGCTGCGCCCGGTGCTGCAGCCGGCGCGCAAGCTCGCGCCGCTGCTGGTATCGCGCATCAAGGTCATGTCAAAACTCGACATCGCCGAGAAGCGCCTGCCGCAGGATGGCCGTATCTCCCTGCGCATTGGTCGCAAGGCGATCGACGTGCGCGTCTCGACCATTCCGTCCCAGTACGGCGAGCGCGTGGTGATGCGTCTGCTCGATAAAAGCAATCTTAAGCCTGACATCAACAAGCTGGGCCTGATTGATGAAGAGCTGGAGAAGCTGAAAGGGCTGATTGACCGCCCGCACGGCATTATCCTGGTCACCGGGCCGACAGGCTCCGGTAAAAGTACCACCCTGTACGCCATTCTTTCGGCGCTGAACGGTCACGAACGCAACATTCTGACCGTTGAAGACCCGATTGAATACGAGCTGGAAGGGGTGGGGCAGACGCAGGTTAACCCGCGCGTGGACATGACCTTTGCCCGCGGGCTGCGCGCCATTCTGCGTCAGGACCCGGACGTGGTGATGATCGGGGAAATTCGTGACGGTGAGACCGCGCAAATTGCGGTACAGGCGTCGCTTACCGGTCACCTGGTCATGTCTACGCTGCACACCAACAGCGCCGCAGGGGCGATAACCCGCCTGCGGGATATGGGGCTGGAGTCCTTTTTAATCGGTTCATCGTTGCTCGGTGTCATTGCCCAGCGTCTGGTGCGTCGGCTGTGTACGCACTGCCGGACCACCAGTCCGCTGGATGCCAATGAAAAAGCGCTGTTCAGCTTTATGGACGCGCCGCCAAAAGCAATCTACCGCGCGGTGGGCTGTGAACACTGCCGCCAGAGCGGCTATCAGGGCCGGGCCGGTATTCATGAGTTCCTGGTGGTGGACAGCACCATGCGCCGCGCCATTCATGAAGATAAGGACGAAATGTCCATCGAGACGCAGCTCTTTAAGCAGGCTTACAGCCTGCGTGAAAACGGGCTGCTGAAGGTGATTAGCGGCGTGACCTCGCTGGAAGAGGTGATGCGCGTCACCGCCGAGCGTGGGGGGGATGCGTAATGGCCTTCTACGCCTGGACCGCAACGGACGGCGCGGGGAAAACCCAGCGCGGCACGCTGCAGGCCGAGGGGCAAAAGCAGGTTCGCCAGTGGCTTCGCGAGCAAAAGCTGATGCCCGTCAGCATCAACGAAACCCGCGAGGCGTCGGCGTCCGGTAAAGCGAAAACTGGCGCAAAGCTCTCCACGCCGGTGCTGTCGATGTTTACCCGCCAGCTTTCGACGCTGGTCAACGCCGCGCTGCCGCTGGAAAGCGCCCTGAAGGCTATCTCGAAGCAGACGGAGGACAAAAAGCTGGCGGCGATGGTGGTGGAGATCCGCGAGAAAGTAGTGGAAGGCCACACGCTGTTCGACGCGTTTAGCCAGTTCCCGCGCACCTTCGACAAGCTCTACTGCACCCTGGTGATGGCCGGCGAAAAAACCGGCCACCTGGGCGACGTGCTGGAGAAGCTGGCGGAGTACAACGAGCAGCGCCAGAAGATGAAAAGCAAGCTGACGCAGGCGATGGTCTACCCGATTACCCTGACCGTGGTCGCCATCGCGGTCATCAGCATTCTGCTGGTGGCGGTGGTGCCGCAGGTGATCGAGCAGTTCACCCACATGAAGCAGCAGCTGCCGATCACCACCCGCACGCTGATTGCGGTGAGTGATTTTCTGCAGGCGTACGGGATCTACATCGTGGGGATCCTCGGCGGCGGGTTTGTCGGCTTTAAGACCTGGCTGAGAAACGCCAAAAACCGTTTTCGCTGGCACAGCTGGCTGGTGAACGGATCGCCGATCAAAAAGCTGGTGTGCGCCATCAACAGCGCCCGCTACATCCGTACCCTGAGCATTTTGCAGGCCAGCAGCGTGCCGCTGCTTGAGGGGATGTACATCGCGATGGACGGTATCGAAAACCTCTATGCCCGGCAGGTGCTGGAGCAGGCGGCGGATACCGTTCGCCAGGGGGCATCGCTCTATGCCGCGCTGGAACAGGCGAAATTATTCCCGCCAACCATGCTGTATATGATTGCCTCCGGCGAAGAGAGCGGGGAATTAGGCAATTTAATGGACCGCGCCGCGGAAAACCAGGAATCGGCATTGCAGCATCGAATTACATTAACGCTGTCGGTATTTGAACCGGCGCTGGTGGTATCCATGGCGACGATTGTTTTATTCATCGTGCTGTCAATATTACAACCGCTTCTGCAACTTAATAATATGGTAGGTTAAATCATGGCTTTAAAACGTAAAAACCTGGCGCGTCAGGCGGGTTTCACCTTGCTCGAATTAATGGTGGTCATTGTTATTCTCGGCGTACTGGCGAGCATGGTGGTGCCAAACTTAATGGGCAATAAAGAAAAAGCAGATACGCAAAAAGCAACCAGCGATATTGTCGCGCTCGAAGGTTCGCTGGATATGTATAAGCTGGATAACCACCGCTACCCGACGACCGAGCAGGGTTTACAGGCGCTGGTCACCAAGCCTGAAATCGCGCCAATCCCGAACGGCTACCGTGCTGATGGCTATATCCGTCGCCTGCCGCAGGACCCGTGGGGCGGAGATTATATTCTGGTTAGCCCGGGCGAACACGGCGCGGTCGACGTCTTCTCCGCCGGTCCGGACGGTGAAGCCAATACCGCCGATGATATTACGAACTGGTCTCTGGATAAGAAAGAGAAATAATGAATAAACAACGCGGCTTTACGTTGCTGGAAATTATTCTGGCGCTGGTGATATTTGCCAGCTGCGCCATGATGGTGGTGTCAACCATACCCTCACGCAGCGGTGCGGATATATTTGGCCAGCAATTAAAAGCCCTCGTTGATTATGGTTCAGACCGTGCGGTGATGGACGGAAATATCGTCGGGCTGGTCATCACGACGGATAATTATCAGCTGGTGACGCTCGAGGATAAAAACGGCGAACGTCACTGGGTGCCGTTATCCGCCGGGCGTATTACCACCAAAGGCGATTTCCCGGAAGAGATGCACGTTTCGCTCTCGCCCCAGCGCCTTGCCGCCACGGTAAGCGCCGATCCGCAGGTGCTCTTTTTACCGGACGGCGAAATCAGCCGCTTCACGCTGACGCTGCAAAGCTATGACAAACAGCACCATTTCCGCGTGGTGTCGCAAGGCGCTGCGCCTGTATCGGTAGAGAACGATGGCTAACGGCAAAAAGCAAAAGGGGATGACGCTGCTGGAAGTGATGGTCGCGCTGGTGATCTTCTCCACCGCCGCGCTGGCGCTGATGAACTCCGTCTCCCTGAACGTGCGTTTCACTCACGGCCTGGCCGACACGCTGCAGGCCAGCTGGGTGGCGGAAAATCAGCTGGCGGAAGCGCAGCTCACGAAAACCGACTTCCCGGACGCTGAGGCGCAGGGGACGGAAATCATGGGCGGGCGCAACTGGAACTGGCGCAAGCAGCGGGTGAAAACCGCCGACAACGGCTGGGCGAACGCCATTCGCGTCTACGCGGAAGGGGACGACAGCCAGCCGGTTATCGCTTTGCAGATCGTTCCGCCGGGAGAGAGCAAGTGAAAAAAACGCGACGCCAGCGCGGGTTTACCCTGCTGGAGATCATGATTGCCCTGACGATATTTGCGGTGATCAGCACCCTGGCCTGGCAAATTCTGGACGGCGCAATGCGCACCAGTTCGGCAACCGACGCCAGCGCCGCGAAGCTCAATCAGCTGCAGCGGGCCTGGAATCTGATGGAGCGCGATTTCTACCAGCTGCAGGCGCGCGCCCCGCGTAACGAGCCGGATCTGTTTCGTCAGGTGGATGATGCGCTTGAGCTGACCACGCTGAATGGCGTGAGCGGAACGATCCAGCTGGAGCGTGTGCGCTGGCGCCTGGAAGAGGGGCGTCTGTATCGCGACGTCTGGCCGGTGATTGATGGCCCGGTGGACGCGAAGCCCGATGAAGTGCCGATTGTCAGCGAGGTGAAATCCCTGCAGTGGCGTTTTTACCGTCAGGGCTGGCAGAAAAGCTGGAGCGACCCGGCGCATCTGCCGGACGGCGTGGAGCTGACGCTGACCATGGAAAACGGCGATACCTGGCGCTGGGTCTTTACGACCCCGGGCGATATGCCTGAAGCGGCGGCGCCAGCGCCCGCCGCTGCGCCAGAGACCGCGCCTGCGCCGCTGCCGGCACCGGAAGCAAAATCATGAGTGCATTACGTAAACAGAAAGGGGTAGCGCTGCTGGTGGTGCTGATCCTGCTGGTCATGATGTCGGCACTGGCCGCCAAAATTAGTCAGCAGTTCTGTCGCAATCTGCAGAAAACCCATTATCAGGTCAGCCAGCAGCAGTTGCGCTGGGCGATGCAGGCGCAGGAGAAGGTGGTGAAGGACCGCCTGCAGACCGACGCCACCGGTGAAAACAAGGCTCTGAACCTTGACGGCGACTGGCACCAGCCGCTGGAGACGCGGGGCGAAGATTACACGGTGGTCAGCCAGGTGGAAGACGCGCAGGACTGCTTTAACGTCAATAACCTGCTGGCCGCAGAGAAAATACCACAGGGGCAAAACGCGCCCGCCGTGCCGGAAAAACCGCGCAACGAGCAGATTGTTGAACAGATCCTGACGGAAAGCGGCATCAGCCACACTACGGCAGAAGAGGTATATCAACAGCTGGTGGACTATCTCGATGGCGACGCGACGACGGCCAAAGACGGTGCAGAGAGCGATGCCTGGGCGGGCGTCTTGCCCGCCCGACAGCCCGCGAACCAGATGATGCGCACCATTGCGGAGATCAAACAGCTGCCCGCGTTCCCGGTAGCGGCATACCCGAAGGTGAGCAAGCTGCTCTGCGCGCTGCCGGACTCTGCCAGCAAGGTGGATGTGAACACCCTGAAACCGGAACAGGCCGCCTTACTGGCCGCCCTGTTCCCCGGAAAATTAACGGAAGATGATGCCGTTCGCCTGATTGATTCGCGTCCAGAAACTGGCTGGGAAAATATGGAAACCTTCAGCAAAGCGCTGGAGCAGACCTTCCCGCAGTTGAAAGACGATCTCCCGCAGGTGGCTGAGCTTCTCTCCATCAGCAGCCGGTATTTCCGCGTGAACTATACCGGCAATACCGATGAATTAACGCTTCGCGTGGTTAGCCAGCTTCAGGTCAATAACGAGGCCGGTGAGATCGTGACGTGGCAACGTCGTTACCGAATGATTGAATAAGAAAAGTAGATCGCTATGAAACAGGTACTTTTTGTTCGTCCCGATAACCGCGAGGGCGGGAAAATAATGGGGTGTGTCTCCGGCAGCCAGCAGGTTGAGACGCTGGAGAGCCTGGACGCGCTGGCGGACCACCCACTGGCGGCCCGTGTTTGTCTGCTGCTGCCCGCCAGTAGCATGATCTTCCGCCATTTTACGCTGCCGAAGAAAGTCGCCTCTCAGGCGACGGCATTCTCCTGGATGGCGGAAGAGACGCTGATTGGCGAGGTGGATAATCTCCACTGGACGGTGCTGAACAAAAAAGGCGCTGAGGTTGATGCGGTGGCGATAGACGCCGATCTGCTGCGCGGGTGGTTAAGCCGCTGTCAGGAGGCGGGGTTAAAAGTGATCCAGGTGCTGCCGGATGCCTGGCTACTGCCCGTGACGGCTGGCGGAAGTACTCTTGTCGCTCAGGACGACGGCTACTGGCTACGTTTATCACCGCATGTTGCCAGCGAAATGGAAGCGAGCCTGCTGCCGCTTCTGATGCAGAAGGCCGGAGAGGGGGAGGTGTGCTGTTACGGCGAAGCGCCTGCTGGTGTGGACGTCGACATCGCCCAGCCCTGGCAGCATCCGTTGGTGCTGATCCAGCCGCAGTGGCAGGCCTGTCGCGTGAATCTGCTTCACGGTGAATTCAGCCTTAAGGCCGGTAACGGGCGCGTCGCGAAAAGCATGAAAGCCGCAGTGGCAATTGCGGGCCTGCTGTCCGTTGGCCTGCTGCTGGGGCCGCGCATTGCGATGGCCTGGATGCTGGTGCAGCAGGAAAACCAGATACAGGAGGAGATCCTCCAGGTGTATAAGCACCATTTCCCCAGCATGCGTCACCAGACCAACATCAAATATCACTTTGGTCAGAACGTCAAAAAACAGAGTAGGGGGATCTTCCTTCAGCTGGACGAGCTGGCGGCCGCCCGGCAGTCAGTGCCTGCGATGGAAATCGATCTGCTGGAATACGATGCGCAGCAAAACACGCTGACGCTGAGCGTCAGCGCGCAAAACCAGCCCGCGTTGCAGGCGTTTGTTAACCAGACCCGTGAGAATTTCGATTTTACCTTACAGCCTGTTTCAACCACCGAACCCTATACCGCCATGATCGCAGGGAAACATAAATGAAAGAGCGAATCGCGCAGCTGAAATCACGCTACCAGAACTACAGCGCCCGGGAGAAAGTTATTTTAAAACTCTGCATCGTTGCCCTGCTTGGGGCTGCGGTGTATTACGCAGGAGTCATCCCTTTGGATAATATGATTCAAAATAGTAAATCGACGCTTAAAAGACAAAAAGAGACGCTTAACTGGATGCGCAATGAAATTGATAAAAATCATCTTCAGGTTCAGTTAGTCAAAACGGATAATCCACGCACGGTGGTCGAGAAAAGCGCCAATGAAATTAACCTGTCGCTGACGGACGTGCGCCAGGAGGGACAAACTTTATCGTTCGTGGTTAATCGGGTAAATGTTTATGAATTAAAAAACTGGCTGCGCGAAATTAATCAAACCTCCGGCGTCAGATTGCAAAAAATAAACCTTACGCCGGTTGACCATCTCAGCGATGTAAAAGCGCAGGTGCAGCTCACCTGGGCAAAAAACGCATGAATACCTTCTCGCTGATCAGGGAGGCCTGCCCGGTTAGTTTTCCGATAGTGAGTGCGATCCTGGGCGGGATTATGGGCAGTTTTCTTGGCGTTGTTGCCGAGCGCCTGCCGGGGATCGTGATGGATGAAGAGGGAAGCGGCAATCTGCTCTTTCCTGCCTCGCACTGTCCGGTGTGCCAGCACACGCTTGCTGCATGGGAAAATATCCCCCTGGTCAGCTGGCTGTTATTACGGGGACGCTGCCACCAGTGCGGCACGACCATCCCGCTGCGGTTATTTTTGATCGAACTTTTCTCGGCGCTGTTTTTTGGCGTTACGGCCTGGTGCATGCCGGACGTTCAGGGGTTGTTTTCGCTGTGGTTACTCGCGCTGTTTTTACTGCCACTGGCGATGATCGACTGGCAGTATCAGCTTCTCCCGGACTGCCTGACCCAGCCGCTGTTGTGGGCAGGTCTCTTACTCCATGCATTTGACCACAGATTGCCGTTGCAGGACGCGTTGTTCGGTGCGGTAGCAGGCTATCTGTCGCTCTGGCTGCTCTACTGGGCCTTTCGCCTGCTGACAGGGCGGGAAGGGCTGGGCTACGGCGATTTTAAGCTGCTGGCGGCCTTAGGCGCCTGGTGCGGTTGGCAGGCGCTGCCTTCAATTGAACTTGCCGCAGCGTTGAGCGGTATCGCGGGCTATTTCGCGTTAAATAATTTAAATAAAAATAACCTCACTATTTCTTTCGGACCCTATCTGTCATTTGCTGGAATAGTCGTGTTTATTGGACAGCAGTTTGCTTTCATATTTTAAATATACAGGTCAAGTTTTTTTATAAGTTTTTTTGACGGTGGAAGAGAAGGATGTCTCTTTGCGCTCAGTGTATCGTAAAAGATATAAGCTACACGGAATTTGGGCTTGTATCTTTTTATGGAGGAATACAACGCAGCAAGACGTTTTTTGTCACGGTTTTCAGGTTGGTTAAATACGCATTACGCAAATAGACTCCATGCTCTCAAGGAAGACATGGATTATTACGTTACGAATAAATTTATCAGGAAATAAAAAATGAAATTTATGAAGCCTAAATATCTGGCGCTTTTTGTTGCAGCCGCAACAAGCTCAGTATTTGCAGCGGCGCCGGGTACACCGTCAATTACATCAGGCAATGATAAGTTTGCGCTGGTAGAGGTGGATCAGGCGGCACAGGACTACAACAACCTCATCAAAGTGCATAAAGATGGCGTTGACGTGAAGGTGGAGTGGAACGTCTGGAGCGGCGATGCCCCAACGTCTGCAAAAGTTTTGCTGGACGGCAAGACCGTCTGGACCGGTGCGGGTAGTGCCGCAGGCTCTGCAACCTTTAAAGTGAAGAAAGGCGGACGCTATCAGGAGCAGGTTGAGCTGTGTAACGACAGCGGCTGCACCAAGAGCGCCAGCAAGCTGATCATCGTGGCGGATACCGACGGTAGCCACCTGCTTCCTCTGAACACCCCGCTGCTGGAAAACAACAAAGCGTTCGCGCAGCACACCGATAAAGTGGTTGGCGCTTACTTCCCTGAGTGGGGCGTGTACGACCGTAACTTCTCGGCAGACAAAATTCCTGTCGCGAACATTAACCACCTGCTGTACGGCTTCATTCCAATCTGTGGCGGCGACGGCATTAACGACAGCGCCAAATCCTCCGGCGCGCTGGAGTCTCTGAAACGCGCCTGTCAGGGCCGCCAGGACTACACCGTGGCGATCCACGACCCGTGGGCTGCGCTGCAAAAACCTCAGCAGGGCGTAAGCAACTGGGACGACCCGTACAAAGGCAACTACGGCCAGCTGATGGCGATGAAAAAAGCCCATCCTGATCTGAAAATCCTGCCATCCGTAGGCGGCTGGACTCTGTCTGACCCGTTCTATCAGATGGATAACAAAGTGCTGCGCGACCGCTTCGTTGCGTCCGTTAAAGACTTCCTGACCACCTGGAAAGTGTTCGACGGTGTGGATATCGACTGGGAATTCCCGGGCGGCGGCGGTGAGAACGCCAAGCTGGGTAACCCGCAGACCGACAAAGCAACTTACACCGCGCTGATGCATGACCTGCGTCAGATGCTGAACGAGCTGTCTGCGGAAACTGGCCGTACCTACGAGCTGACCACGGCAATCGGTGCAGGTAAAGATAAGATCGAAGACGTGGACTACAACACCGCGCAGCAGTACATCGACCATATCTTCCTGATGAGCTACGACTTCTACGGTGCGTGGAGTAATACCGATTTGGGTCACCAGACCGCGCTGTACGGTGCGTCCTGGAAACCAGATACCAACTACACCACCGATAACGCAGTGAAAGAGATGCTGGCGCAGGGCGTTCAGCCTGGCAAGATCGTCGTCGGTGCGGGCATGTATGGCCGCGGCTGGACCGGCGTTCACGGTTACACGGGTGACAATCCATTCACCGGTACCGCGACGGGTCCAATCAAAGGGACATGGGAAAACGGTATTGTTGACTACCGTCAGATTGTAAACCAGATGCTGGGCAAACCAGGCTGGGAATACAAATACGACGAAGCAGCAGAAGCGCCGTACGTGTTCAACAAATCCACCGGTGAGCTGGTGACATACGATAACGCCCGTTCCGTCAATGCGAAAGGCAAATACGTGCTGAACAAAAACCTGGGTGGTTTGTTCGCATGGTCTATCGAATCCGATAACGGCGATATCCTGAATGCCATGAATGAAAGCCTGCTGGGCGGCAGCTCTACGCCTGTTGAGCCGGTTGTAACCAACCATGCGCCGGTCGCTTCTGCAACCGACATGACGGTAACGGGCCCGGCGACTGTCACGCTCGACGGCTCAGCCTCCAGCGACCAGGACGGCGATGCGCTGACCTATAAATGGACGCAGGTTTCCGGCGCCACCGTGACCCTGGCGAACAGCACCAAAGCGAAAGCCAGCTTCAGCGTACCGGCCGTGACTAGCGATCAGAACCTGGTGTTCCGCCTGACCGTGACCGACGCGAAAGGGTTGAGCAACGCTATCGACGTACAGGTAGTGAACAAAGCGCCTAAGGCCAACCAGGCTCCGGTGATCAATGCCATGGAATCCGTTACCGTTGAATCCGGTGAAGCGATTTCTCTGCATGCACAAGCCTCCGATCCTGATGGCGATGCGCTGACCTACAGCTGGAGCGTACCGGCTGATATGAACGCAACGGGTACCGATACTGCTAACGTTCGCATCACTGCGCCAGAGGTGAACAATACCTCTTCTTACACGCTGAGCGTTGTTGTGACGGATGGTAAAACCAGCGTGCAGTCTAACGTGCAGGTGACTGTGAATCCAAAACCGGCTGACGTAACGCCACCGGCTGATGAGGTGACCCCTCCGGCTGACGATGTGACCCCACCAGCTGACGATGTGACCCCTCCGGCTGATGATGTGACTCCGCCATCTGACGAAGGTTCTGCAACCGGTAGCTGCGACGCGCCTGTCGATGCTAACGCCAGCAAATATGCTGCCTGGGATGCCAGCAAAATCTACAACAATGGCGATACCGTAAGCTTCGACCATCTGGTGTGGAAAGCGAAGTACTGGACGCAGGGCAACCAGCCTGGCTTCGGTGTGGATGCATGGGAACTGGTGAGCAACGTGAAGATGAACTGGCGTTCTGACCTGGTCTATAACGGCGGTGATACCACCACTTACCAGGGCAGCGTTTACCGTGCCAAATGGTGGACCCGTGGTGATAACCCGGCTAACAGCGATGTATGGGTAAAAGAAGGCGCAGCAACAGACTGCAAATAATCTAGCCCGATAATCACTCACCATCTCCGCCGGAGGTGGTGAGTGATTCAAAATTCATTTTACAGGATGTTGCTAAGGAGAAATCAATGACGCTTACAGCAGGTAAAAATGAAAAAGTTAATATTGTTGTTATTTATAATAAGCCAAAGCGCACTGGCAAATTGTTGGGACAGAGCTGCGCATTATTATCATGTCGATCCTTATTTGCTGTACGCCATCGCTAACGTTGAATCCGGGATGAACCCGTATGCGGTTGGGCAAAACCACGATGGCACTCGCGATGTGGGATTAATGCAAATAAACAGCTCGCACTTTACGGAGCTTGAGAGCAAAGGCATTGATGAATATCAGTTGATGGCCGAACCCTGTACCTCAATTATGGTGGGAGCGTCAATTCTCTCAAACATGATTAAGGTCTACGGCTATAACTGGGAAGCGGTGGGAGCTTATAACGCCGGGTTGAAAAAAGAGAACTATCCGCAGCGTATGATGTATGCCCACAAAGTCTGGAAAAAATATCAGGAGTTGAAATTAGCAGAGCGTTATTAACGTTTTTTATTTTTGAAGAATTCCTTTTGGTGTTCTTCGAAAAGTGAAAACAGCTGTCTGTGGTTTATTTATTAATGGATTAATACATAAACCGGGATTCTTTTTTTAATCTTAACGAAACAGGAATATTGAAATGAACAAAAGGACGTTACTGAGTGTACTTGTTGCTGGTGCTTGCGTTGCACCTTTTATGGCGCAGGCTGCCTCTTTGCAGGCGACCACCGGCGAGCCGTACACCATGAAAGCCAGCGATCTGGCGAAGAAAGAGCAGGAGCTCACTAACTTCCCGCTGATGACCTCCGTTAAAGAGACGATTCAGACACTTGATAACGCGCAGGTCGAAATGATTGAGCCAGGCCGTGCGGCGAACCCGGACAACGTTAAGCGCGTGGAAGGGATCGTAAAGGCCAGCGACTGGGATTATCTCTTCCCGCTGCGCGCTCAGGCCTATACCTACAGCAACTTCCTGAAAGCCGTAGGTAAATTCCCGGCGCTGTGTAAGACCTATAACGACGGTCGCGACAGCGATGCGATCTGCCGCAAAGAGCTGGCCACCATGTTTGCCCACTTTGCCCAGGAAACCGGCGGCCACGAAAGCTGGCGTCCGGAAGCCGAGTGGCGTCAGGCGCTGGTCCACGTGCGTGAAATGGGCTGGAGCGAAGGGCAGAAGGGCGGCTATAACGGCGAATGTGACCCGAAAGTATGGCAGGGCCAGACCTGGCCGTGCGGTAAGGATAAAGACGGCGACTTCCTGAGCTACTTCGGTCGCGGCGCGAAGCAGTTGTCCTACAACTACAACTACGGTCCGTTCTCCGAAGCAATGTACGGCGACGTGCGTACCCTGCTGGATAAACCTGAGCTGGTGGCGGATACCTGGCTGAACCTGGCGAGCGCGATTTTCTTCTTCGCCTACCCGCAGCCGCCAAAACCAAGCATGCTGCAGGTTATCGACGGCACGTGGCAGCCGAACGATCATGATAAAGCCAACGGTCTGGTCCCTGGCTTCGGTGTGACCACCCAGATCATCAACGGCGGCGTAGAGTGTGGCGGCCCGACTGAAATTGCTCAGTCTCAGAACCGTATCAAGTACTACAAAGAGTTCGCGAACTACCTGAAAGTACCTGTTCCGGCCAATGAAGTGCTGGGCTGCGCCAACATGAAGCAGTTCGACGAATACGGTGCTGGCGCCCTGAAGATTTACTGGGAGCAGGACTGGGGATGGAGCCCGGATACGCCAAACGGCTCTACCTATGCGTGCCAGCTGGTAGGCTACCAGACGCCGTTCAGTGCGTTCAAAGACGGCGACTATACCAAGTGCGTGCAGAAGTTCTATAACGTCAATATCGTGAACGATGACGGCTCTGCCGTAACGCCGGACGAAACCCCGGTAACGCCAGCGCCAACGCCTTCAGAAGATGAAACGCCGGCACCAGCTCCAGCGCCAACGCCGGATGAAACCCCGGCTGAACCTGTTGCGGTGAACCACGCGCCGGTTGCGCAGATTGCGGGTCCAATCGGTGCCGTTGAAGCGGGCGCACAGGTTTCTCTGAGCGCGGAAGGCTCTACCGACGCGGACGGCAACAAGCTGACCTACACCTGGCATTCTCAGGATGGCCAGACTGTGACCGGCGAAGATAAAGCGGTGGTGACCTTCAAGGCGCCTGAGTCCGCAACGGCGCAGCAGATTGAAATCAGCCTGACCGTCAGCGATGGCGAGCTGAGCAATACCACCACTTACCTGCTGAACGTGAAAGCGAAAGCGGCAACGCCATCAGGTGACGAAGGTGCTTACCCGGCGTGGAGCGCGAACAGCAAGTACAACGCAGGTGATATCGTGAACAACCACGGTAAACTGTTCCAGTGCAAACCGTTCCCGTACAGCGGCTGGTGTAACAACTCCCCGGCATACTATGAACCAGGCGCAGGTCTGGCATGGGCTGATGCCTGGACGGCTCTGTAAAAGCAAACGGCAACCGAAAGGTTGCCGTTTTAGTATCTGCACTTTCCCCTCACCCTAACCCTCTCCCCGGAGGGGCGAGGGGATGTAGGCCCGGTAAGGCGAAGCCGCCACCGGGCAAAAAGGCTAGCGGTGCAACTTCCCGTGATCCCGTAACCACGCTGCCGTGCGCACAATGCCTTCATCCAGCGTCACAATCGGCTTATACCCCAGCTCAGTCTCCGCGCGCGTGATATCCAGCGTAAAATCAAAGTTAAGCTTCGATACGCCGTAGTGCGTCAGCGCGGGCTCTTTGGCGGATTTACTGCCAAAACGCTCCATGCTGCGGGCGATCATGTCCAGCATCGGGTAGGGCACGGAACGGATACGGCAGTCGATCTGCAGTTCATCAATCAGCCGCTGCACAATGCTGCGCAACGTGCACGGTTCACCGTTGGTGATGTTATAGGCGCGACCGGAGATAAGCTTATCGCAGTCCGGCTGGCTTGCCAGCCACATGGCGTGGACGGCATTTTCGTAATAGGTCATGTCCACCAGCGCATCGCCGCCGCGCGGCAGCAGCACGCTGCCGTAGTGGTGCATCATCTGCGCCAGACGCGGAATAAACACTTTGTCGTGCGGTCCGAAGAGGCTTTGCGGGCGCAGGACGGTAAAACGGGTATGCGGGTTTGACTGCGCCAGTAGGTCGATCACCTCTTCGCTGGCCGCCTTGCTGCGGGCAAACTCGCAGGCAAAGCGAGCAGGGCGGAAATCTTCCTGCACGTCGCGATGGTGGTGATAATCAAAATAGAGCGACGGGGAGGAGATATGGATAAAGTTACGCACGCCCCAGGCGACGGCCCATTCGCCCAGACGACGCGTGGCGCGCACGTTGGCGAGATCGAAGGCTTCCTGGGTTCCCCACGGGGAGGTAAAACTGGAGCAGTGCCACAGCGTGTCGATACCGGCGAGCATCACCTTCGCCTGCGAGGAGACCAGCTCCGTCAGGTCGGCATGGACGAACTCCGCGCCCATTTTTTGCAGCAGTTTCCCCATCGCTTCGTTGCGACCGGTGGCCCTGACGCTGATGCCCTTGTTGCGCAGAAATTCGACCGCATTTCGGCCTAAGCCGCTGGTCGCCCCGGTAACCAGTACCTTCATATCAATCCACTGTGTTGAAAAGAATTTCGTGCGCATTCTTTCGTGAATTACGATGTGTTGCAATGGGAAAGGTGAAAGAAAGAGGGTTTTATTAACTTATTTTCGTCTTTTGTTCTGCCAGTTGCGCAATGCGTTTTGCCATACCCCGGAAGATAAACAGATGGGCGGGGATCATAAACAGCCAGTAGAACAGACCCGGCATCCCGTGTGGGTGCCACCAGGCGCGAACGTCCAGTTCCCGATGGTCGCCTTTGTCCTTGAGTGTAAAGCAGAGCCGCCCCAGCCCCGGCGCCTTCATGCCGAACAGTAGCGCCAGCTGTTTTTCCGGCTCGACGACGATCACCTTCCAGCTGTCGACCGCATCGCCTGGCTTAAGATACGGATGCGCCGGGCGGCCTTTCGCCAGCCGGTGACCGACCAGCAGATCCATCGCACCGCGCGTCTGCCAGAGGATATTGCCGAAGAAATAGCGCTCTTTGCCGCCGATCTGGTTCACCACCTCCCACAGCGCGTGAAGGCTGGCAGAGGTTTTTACCGTGCAGCCCGCCTGTTTCGGGTAATAGCCGTACTCGGGGCGCCAGCGGGCAAAGGCCTGCGCGTCGTAGCCCCAGTCGCTGGAGTTCACCAGCTTCTCTTCTTCTTTCAGCGTATGCCGCACCGCGTCGTCAAAGCGGATCAACGCCTGGGGGATTAATGCGCGCAGCGCGCGATCGTCCGCCAGCAGATCGTGCTTTAGCCCCTGGATCAGTGCTTTGGCAGTCGTCGGGGGAACCGAGGTGATCACATTCAAAAACCACACCGATATCCAGCGGGTCGGGAAGGGAATGGGGATCAGCCAGCGGCGGCGTCCGCTGACGCGCATGAAATGTTCGAACTGCTCCTGATAGCTCAGCACTTCCGGGCCTGCCGCCTCCAGCACGCGGTGTTGCTCTGCCGGGTGATCCAGCAGGGCCACCAGATAGTGGAGCAAATTCTCCAGCGCAATCGGCGTGGTGCGCGAGCGCACCCAGCGCGGCGGGGTCAGCACCGGCAGGTTGTAGACCATATCGCGCATTACTTCGAAGGCGGCGGAACCCGCGCCGACGATGATCCCGGCGCGCAGTTCGGTGACGGGAATATTCGCCCCGCGCAGCGTGTCTGCCGTCAGCTGGCGGGCGCGCAGATGGTCGGACTGCTCGTGTTCGGGTGCCTGGAGCGAGCTTAAAAAAATCACCTGCTTAACCGGGGTTTGCAGCAGGGCATCGCGGACGTTCATCGCCACCTGACGCTCGTGGGCGATAAAATCCCCGCCTTCGCCCATGCTGTGGACCAGGTAGTAAAGCGTGTCGACCCCTTCCAGCAGCGCGGGGAGTTCCTTCGGCCAGTTGAGATCGACGTTGTGACAGGTCACGCCAGGCAAACCAAGCTTTTGCAGGCGCTCGGTATTGCGTGCCGCTGCCCGCACCTGATGCCCCTGCTGGCTTAATGCAGTAGTGAGGTGCTGACCGATATATCCGCTGGCGCCAAGCACCAGAATACGTTGCGGCACGTGATACTCCTTAACCCTGTAAAAACGCCTGCCAGTGTTTTACCACGTCCGCCAGCTGTTCGCGGCTTACGTCGAGATGCATCACCAGGCGCACGACCGGGGAGGCGTTGATCAGCACGCCACGCGCTTTCATAAATTCACCCAGCGCAGCGGCGTGCTCGTCGCCCACGCGCACAAAAAGCATGTTGGTGTCGTGACGCATCACGTCCGCGCCGATCTCGCGCAGCTGCGTTGCCATCCACGCGGCGTTGTCATGATCGTCCTTGAGGCGCGCCAGGTTATTTTTTAATGCGTACAGTCCGGCAGCCGCCAGAATGCCCGCCTGACGCATGCCGCCGCCGGTCATTTTACGCCAGCGGTTGGCGCGCTTGATGTAGTCTGCGCTGCCGACCAGCAGCGAACCCACCGGCGTACCCAGCCCTTTTGAGAGGCAAATGGTGAACGAGTCGCAATATTGCGTTATCTCTTTTAGCTCGCAGCCGTACTCCACGACGGCGTTGAAAATGCGTGCGCCGTCGACGTGCAGGCCGAGGTTGCGCTCGCGAGTGAATTCCCACGCTGCTTTCAGGTATTCGCGCGGCAGCACTTTACCGTTGTGGGTGTTTTCGAGGCTGAGCAGCCTGGTGCGGGCGAAGTGAATATCGTCAGCTTTGATTTTTGCCGCGACTTTATCCAGCGGCAGGGTGCCGTCCGGCGCGGCGTCAATCGGCTGCGGCTGGATGCTGCCAAGCACCGCCGCGCCGCCAGCTTCGTACAGGTAGTTATGCGCACCCTGGCCGACGATATACTCTTCACCGCGCTCGCAGTGGCTGAGCAGCGCCACCAGGTTAGCCTGCGTGCCGGTCGGCAGGAACAGCGCGGCCTCCTTGCCGCTCAGCTCTGCCGCATAGCGCTGCAGTTCGTTGACCGTCGGGTCATCGCCGTAGACGTCGTCCCCGACCGGGGCGGCCATCATCTCTTCGAGCATGGCGCGGCTCGGGCGGGTAACGGTATCACTACGCAAATCAATCATTTCACATCCCTTTATTTTAAGAGGTCATGCGAAACGTTTTACCTGAGCCAGTTGGTTTTTGCCAGTTCGATCACTTCGTCACCGCGCCCGCTGATGATGGCGCGCAGCATGTAGAGGCTAAAACCTTTGGCCTGTTCCAGCTTGATCTGCGGCGGGATCGCCAGCTCTTCTTTGGCGACGACGACGTCAACCAGTACCGGACCGTCGATGGAGAAGGCGCGCTGCAGGGCTTCATCCACCTCTGAGGCTTTCTCGACGCGGATGCCGGTGATGCCGCAGGCCTCGGCGATGCGGGCAAAGTTGGTGTCGTGCAGCTCGGTGCCGTCTGTCAGATAGCCGCCGGCCTTCATCTCCATCGCCACGAAGCCCAGCACGCTGTTGTTAAAGACCACGATTTTCAGCGGAAGCTTCATCTGCACCACCGACAGGAAATCCCCCATCAGCATGCTGAACCCGCCGTCGCCGCACATCGCCACGACCTGACGCTCCGGTGCCGTCGCTTTTGCCCCCAGCGCCTGCGGCATGGCGTTGGCCATCGAGCCGTGGTTGAACGAGCCGAGCAGGCGACGTTTGCCGTTCATCTTCAGGTAGCGCGCCGCCCAGACGGTGGGCGTGCCGACGTCGCAGGTAAAAATAGCGTCGTCGTCCGCAAAATGGCTGATCTGCTGCGCCAGATACTGCGGATGAATGGCTTTGTCGCTCGGTTTGGCGAGATCGTCCAGCCCCTTGCGCGCATCGCGATAATCGCTCAACGCTTTATCGAGGAATTTGCGGTCGGTTTTCTCTTCCAGCAGCGGCAGCAGGGCGGCAAGGGTGGATTTAATATCGCCGATAAGCGCCATATCGACCTTGCTGTGCGCGCCGATGCTGGCCGGGTTGATATCAATCTGAATGATTTTGGCGTCCGTCGGGTAGAACGCGCGGTACGGGAACTGGGTGCCGAGCATGATCAGCGTGTCGGCGTTCATCATGGTGTGGAAGCCGGAAGAAAAACCGATCAGCCCGGTCATGCCCACATCGTACGGGTTATCGTATTCGACGTGCTCTTTGCCGCGCAGGGCGTGGACGATGGGCGCTTTGAGCTTACCGGCGAATTCAAGTAACTCTTTATGCGCGCCCGCGCAGCCGCTGCCGCACATCAGGGCGATATTGCTGGAGTAGCGCAGCAGCTGCGCCAGCTTTTTCAGCTCCTCTTCGGCTGGCGTTACCACCGGCTGCGGGGCGTGATACCAGTGGGTGCTAGCCCCTTCAGGCGCAGCCTTGAGCGCCACGTCTCCCGGGATAACGACCACGGAAACGCCACGGTTTAGTACGGCTTTGCGCATGGCGATCGCCAGCACCTGCGGGATCTGCTCCGGGGATGAAACCAGCTCACAGTAGTGGCTGCATTCACGGAACAGCTCCTGCGGATGCGTCTCCTGAAAATAGCCGCTGCCGATTTCGGAAGAGGGGATATGGGCGGCAATCGCCAGCACCGGCACGTGGTTACGGTGGCAGTCGAACAGGCCGTTGATCAGATGCAGGTTGCCAGGCCCGCACGAGCCTGCACACACGGCCAGTTCTCCTGTGAGCTGCGCTTCGGCACCGGCGGCGAAGGCAGCGACCTCCTCATGACGGGTCGGCATCCATTCGATGGTTTTCATCTTGTTCAGGCTGTCGCTGAGCCCGTTCAGGGAATCGCCGGTCACGCCCCAGATACGTTTTATGCCAGCCTGTTCGAGCGTTTTCGCTATATATGCAGCCACGGTTTGTTTCATGGTTGTCCGTCTCCTTTTTGTGATATCGCTTACAAGCTTAGAAGAAAGTCACTGTATTGCCCGTCAAATCCCCCCATTTAAAAGGTGCTTTTCATGCGCCACGCTTCGGCATAATCTGGTAATGCCTCAGTGAAAACAGGAATCATTTCAAATGGTTAAAAAATTGTTAATTGCTGTTAATGAAAAGCTATCGTGCGACGATCTTGGCAAACTCTTGTTACGACTTGCCGTCGGTGGGCTGATGCTTTTTCACGGTTTGCATAAGCTGTTTGGTGGGGTGGGCTTTATCAGCGGCATGCTGGTAGAGAAAGGGCTGCCGGGATTTATTGCCTACGGCGTGTTGATTGGCGAAGTGGTGGCACCGATCCTGATTATTGTCGGGCTCTTTACGCGCCCGGCCGCGCTGGTGCTGGCGTTTACGATGATCGTGGCATGGCTGATGGTGGGAGTGGGTGAAACGTTCGCGCTCGATAAGGTTGGGGCATGGGCGATTGAAAGTCTGGTGTACTTCTTTGTTGGCTCGCTGGCGGTGGCGTGTTTAGGGGCAGGGCGGTTTGCGTTAGGGAAAGCGCCTGCGTGGCAATAAAGCTGGGTACTGAAAATATAAGGGTCTCTGGCCTCTTTTTATTGGTGGTTTTTAACTCTTTGATTTTATTAAGCGGAATTATTTGTGATGAAAAAGGGTTTAAGGGGTATTTTTTAGGGGAATTCTTTATCTGACAAGGTGATAGGTGTAGATTGTTCCAGTTCACTGCCGTACAGGCAGCATGCACAACGTAGGCCGGGTAAACGCAGTGCCACCCGGCAAAAAAGCCCGGTGGCGCTGACGCTTACCGGGCCTACGATCGAACGTTTATTGCTTATGCGAGGACCAAATCCCCCTGCGGGTGGCACGAGCACGCCAGCACGTAACCCTCGGCAATTTCCGCGTCGGACAGCATCATGGTGCTGGTGACGGTATATTCCCCGGAAACCACTTTCGTTTTACAGCAGCCGCACACGCCCGCACGGCAGGCCGCGACTACCGGCACCTTGTTGCTTTCCAGCGCTTCCAGCAGCGTGGTGCCCACGCGGCCAAAGAAGGTCTGTGCGGGCTGCAGTTTGGTGAACTGAATCCCGCTGGTTGCCGCTTCCGCCACCGGCGTGAAGAACCGCTCTTTGAAGAAGCGGGTCACGCCAAGCGCTCTAACTTCTTTCTCCACGATATCCATGTACGGCGCCGGGCCGCAAGTCATCACGGTACGGTTCGCAATGTCCGGCACGCTTTGCAGCAACTCGCGGCTCAGGCGACCGGGCACAAAACCGTGGGTCGCGTTGTGTTCCGCCACCAGCGTCACCGGATAGTCACGCCACTCACCGGCAAAAATCACATCTTCCGGAGAGCGCACGCTGAAGATTGTCTGCACGTCGGCCTGCGGGCGGTTCTTCGCCAGCCAGCGGCGCATCGACATGATCGGCGTTACGCCGCAGCCCGCCGCCAGCAGCAGGAATTTATCGTCTGCCTTGTCGTCACAGGTGAAATCCCCCTGCGCGTCAGACAGCCAGATGTAATCCCCGCGCTTCACGTCACGGGTCAGCCACTGGGAGCCTGCACCGTCATCAATGCGGCGGATAGTGAGCGTAATGTACTCGCTCACGCCCGGCGTGGAGGAGATCGTATAGGCGCGAAGCGTGTCCGCCGAGTTGCGAACGCTGACCAGCGCATACTGGCCCGCACGGTACGGATAGTAGTCGTGGCAGAGCAGCGACAGCGTCCACACATCCGGCGTCTCCTGATGGATGTGATGAACCTGCATCCGCCACGGACATTGTGAGGTTGGCATGGTCATGAATCGCTCCTTACGCGCTCAGCAGTTGCTTCATATCATCTTCAACGTTGGTCACGGAACGCAGACCGAATTTCTCGTTCAGCACCGCCAGCAGGTCCGGCGTCAGGAAGCCTGGCGCCGTCGGGCCGGTTACGATGTTGGTTACGCCCAAAGAGAGCAGGGTCAGCAGGATGACAATCGCTTTCTGCTCAAACCAGGAGAGCACCAGCGACAGCGGGAGGTCGTTCACGCCGCAACCGAGTTTTTCCGCCAGCGTGACCGCCAGAATGATGGCCGAGTAAGCATCGTTGCACTGGCCTGCATCAATCAGGCGCGGCAGGCCTTCGATGTTGCCGAAGTCCAGCTTGTTGAAACGGTATTTACCGCACGCCAGGGTCAGGATCAGGCAATCATCCGGCACGCTGGTGGCGAAATCGGTGAAGTAGTTACGCTCGCCGCGCGCGCCGTCGCATCCCCCAACGAGGAAGATGTGGCGCAGCTTTTCACGGCTGACGAGGTCAATCAGAGAATCTGCCGCACCCAGCAGCGTTTCGCGACCGAAGCCGACGGTGATCAGATGTTCGATTTCGCTGTACGGGAAGCCCGCCATCTGCTGCGCCTGCTCGATAACCGGACCGAAATCGTCGCCTTCAAGGTGGCTCACGCCCGGCCAGCCGACGATGCTGCGGGTCCAGATGCGGTCGTCATACGCGCCCACGGTAGGGTCGATGATGCAGTTTGAGGTCATCACGATAGGGCCAGGGAAGCGGGCGAACTCTACCTGCTGATTCTGCCAGCCGCTGCCGTAGTTACCCACCAGATGCTTGAACTTGCGCAGTTCCGGGTAGCCGTGGGCGGGCAGCATTTCGCCGTGGGTATAGACGTTAACGCCGGTGCCTTCGGTCTGCTTCAGCAGGTTGTAGAGATCTTTCAGGTCGTGGCCGGAAATCAGGATGCATTTGCCTTCGGTCGCTTTGACGTTGACCTGCGTCGGGGTCGGATGACCGTAAGTGCTGGTTTCACCGGCATCCAGAATGCTCATGACCTTGAAGTTCATCTGGCCGATTTCCATTGCGCACTCGAGCAGGGCGTTCATGTCGGAAGGCCAGGTGCCGAGCCACGCCATAATTTTGTGGTACTGGGCGTAAATGTCGTTATCTGACTTCCCGAGAACGTGCGCGTGTTCCATATAGGCCGCTGCACCTTTCAGGCCGTACAGGCACAGCAGACGCAGGCCAAGGATGTTCTCGCCAATCGCCGCTTTGTCCTTATTAGGGGTAAATTCTGCGGCCTGGCGCTGTAGCTCGCCCAGGTCGTCGCTCACCAGCTGAAGCTCCGCCATTTGGTTGTCCACGCGGGCACTGGTATCGGCATTCAGGCACTGCGCTTTCAAAGCTTCGCGCAGGGCAATCGCTTCGCGGGCATAGCCGACGATGCGAGGAGAATCGAAGTTGACGTTAGTCAGCGTGGAGAAAAACGCGCGCGGCGCGAAGCTGTCGACGTAATGGTCGACGATGCCGTATTCACGGGCTTTGAAGGCCCAGGCGGAAAGACCATGCAGGGCGGCTATCAGCAGATCCTGAAGGTCTGATGTTTCTGCGGTTTTACCGCACATACCCTGCGCGTAAGAGCAGCCGTTGCCTGCCGGGGTACGGATGGTTTGTTCACATTGCACACAAAACATAATCACACCTGTAAAAGTTATATTTAATATACATGTTTAAGGGTATGCCTGTGCCAGAACGGTGAAAAGAGCTTTCTGCGACAAAATAGAGGGAGATTGATTTAGCGCAATTTTGGCGGCAGGAGCCCTACCGCCACAGAGGTATCAGGCAGAGAAAAACGCCATCAGGACGGGAACCAGCAGGCTCAAAATAAAGCCGTGAACGATGGCTGCGGGCACCATCTCCAGCCCGCCCGAACGCTGGAGGACCGGCAGGGTAAAGTCCATCGACGTGGCGCCGCACAGGCCCAGTGCCGTCGAGCGGCTGCGGCGAACCAGACCCGGGATCAGCATGATGGCAATCAGCTCTCGCGCCAGATCGTTAAAGAAGGCGGCGCTGCCGATCACCGGGCCGAAGGATTCGGTCAGCAGAATACCGGAGAGGGAGTACCAGCCAAACCCGGAGGCCATCGCCAGGCCGGTTTTTAGCGGCAGATCGAGAATAAAGGCATTAATCACGCCCGCGACCATGGAGCTGACGACAACCATAACGGCAACGATCATTCCCCGACGGTTCAGGACAATCTGTTTCAGCGTCATGCCGTTATTTCGCAGCTGAATACCAATAAGGAACAGCAGGAAGATCAGGGTATATTCGCTGGCGTCCGTCGCGTGCTGCAAAAAAGTCCATCCGGTAAGGCCCAGAAGAAATCCAAGCACCACGACGCCGCAGAGCTTTAATGATTCCAGCGCCATTGCAATTCGGGAGGGAAGCTTTTCCTGGTGGTGATTATTTTTCCACGGAATAGTGCGTTCCAGCCACAGCAGGGCGGCAATATTGCACAGCAAAATAACCACCACGGTGACCGCAGAATAATGCAGGATGGAAAGTAAATTTGTCGCCAGATTATCCAGGAAGGCCAGGCTGATCCCCATAAAGAACAGAATGACGTAAACAATCCAGCTGAGAAAACGGTTAATAAGCTTTAAGGCCGATTCATGACGCAGCGGAATAAGATAGCCCACAATCAGGGGCAGCAGAATAATGAGGAGTCCTGAAAACATGAACAGCCGGTCCTTTTGAGTTTCTGTTAAGCGCCAGAGACACTACCCAATAAAGTCTGCTCAGTAAAGCGGCAAAAGAAAGCCGGGCGGTGGCTACGCCTTACCCGGCTTGTGTCTATGTGGGGGTGCGGCCTGTTGCCCTCACCCCGGCCCTCTCCCACGGGGAGAGGGAGGGAAAGATTAATCGCGTTTTTCCAGCAGAGTGCGGTACAGCACGCCGCCCAGAATACCGCCGACGATCGGCATCACCCAGAACAGCCACAGCTGTTCAAGCGCCCAGCCGCCCTGGAAAATGGCGACGGCGGTGCTGCGCGCCGGGTTAACGGAGGTGTTGGTAACCGGAATGGAGATCAGGTGGATCAGCGTCAGCGCCAGACCAATGGCGATGGGCGCGAAGCCTGCAGGCGCGTGTTTGTCGGTTGCACCGTGGATCACCAGCAGGAAGCCTGCGGTCAGTACAATTTCAATTACAATGGCAGAAAGCATGGAATAACCGCCCGGAGAGTGTTCGCCGAAGCCGTTAGAGGCGAAGCCGCTGGCCGCCGCGTCAAATCCTGCTTTACCGCTGGCAATGACGTACAGCACGCCCGCCGCAATAATACCGCCAACCACCTGCGCCACGATGTAGCCAATAACCTCTTTCGCCGGGAAACGCCCGCCCGCCCACAAGCCTAATGTCACCGCCGGGTTAAAATGACCGCCGGAAATATGCCCCACGGCGAAAGCCATGGTTAATACGGTTAAGCCAAATGCCAGCGCGACGCCGACAAAACCAATACCTAATTCCGGGAATGCTGCTGCCAGAACGGCGCTACCGCAGCCACCAAATACCAGCCAGAATGTACCAAAGCATTCTGCTGCCAATTTTCTAAACATAACCACCTCAAAATAATTTTCCACGCGTTTTCCCGCGCGCGGGATATATCGCCATAAAGGGATGACGACTCAAAGAGCCCGTATTTTAAAAACCAACAACATCCCTTCGCCACTTAAATAAATTCGGTTAATTTGATTTAAGGCAATGTGATGTCAATCCTTGTTCAAATCAGCGGTAAATAGAGCATAGTTCAAATCCCGCAAGGGTGAATGTTCTGCTGTCGTGCCAGGGTTCCTGCCGCTATACTGCTGATAACTTAAAGGAAAAAGTGATCATTTCGCGGGGGATTTATGCTTCTCGAACGTGTGGAAATTGTCGGGTTTCGCGGTATTAACCGCCTGTCGCTGCAGCTGGAGCAGAACAACGTCCTGATCGGCGAGAACGCGTGGGGTAAGTCCAGCCTGCTTGATGCGCTGACGCTGCTGCTTTCACCCGAAGACAAGCTGTATCACTTCGTCCACGATGATTTCTGGTTCCCGCCCGGCGATATCGCGGGCCGCGAGAAGCACCTGCATATCATCCTGACGTTCCGTGAATCTGAACCCGGCCGTCACCGCGTGCGTCGCTTCCGCCCGCTGTCGCCCTGCTGGGTGCCCTGCGACGACGGTTTCCACCGGATTTTCTATCGGCTGGAAGGTGAAATGGCGGAAAACGAGGGGGTACTGACCCTGCGTGAATTCCTCGATGAGAAAGCCAACCCGATTCCGCTGGAGAATATCGACGATCTGGCGCGTCATCTTATCCGCCTGACGCCGGTGTTACGCCTGCGCGATGCGCGCTTTATGCGCCGTATTCGTAACGGCACCGTACCGAATATGCCGGAGGTGGAAGTCACCGCCCGCGAGCTGGATTTCCTGGCGCGAGAGCTGGTGTCGCGTCCGCAAAACCTCACCGATGGTCAAATTCGTCAGGGGCTGTCGGCGATGGTGCAACTGCTGGAGCACTATTTTTCCGAGCAGGGCACCTCGGAGTCGCGCCATCGTTTGATGCGCCGCCGTTCTCATGATGAACAGCGTAGCTGGCGCTATCTCGACATCATCAACCGGATGATCGACCGGCCCGGCGGGCGTACCCATCGGGTGATTTTGCTGGGGCTGTTTTCAACGCTTCTGCAGGCGAAGGGCACCGTGCGTCTTGACCGGGATGCCCGCCCGCTGCTGCTGGTGGAAGATCCGGAAACGCGCCTGCACCCCATCATGCTCTCCGTGGCGTGGCACCTGCTGAATCTGCTGCCGCTCCAGCGGATTACCACCACCAACTCCGGTGAGCTGCTCTCGCTGACGCCGGTGGAGCACATCTGCCGTCTGGTGCGCGAGTCCTCCCGCGTATCCGCGTACCGCCTCGGGCCCGGCGGGATGAACGCCGAAGACGGGCGGCGAATCGCGTTTCATATACGCTTTAATCGCGCCTCGTCGCTCTTCGCCCGCTGCTGGCTGCTGGTGGAGGGGGAAACGGAGACCTGGGTCATCAACGAACTGGCGCGCCAGTGCGGCCACCATTTTGATGCCGAAGGTATTAAGGTGATCGAATTTGCCCAGTCGGGATTAAAACCGCTGATAAAATTTGCCCGCCGAATGGGAATTGAATGGCATGTGCTGGTGGACGGCGACGAGGCGGGGAAAAAATATGCCTCAACCGTGCGCAGCCTGCTGAACAACGAGCGGGAAGAAGAACGGGATCATTTAACGATGCTGCCCGCGATGGACATGGAGCATTTTATGTACCGTCAGGGCTTTGACGACGTATTCCACCGCATTGCGATGGTGCCGGTCGACGTCCCGATGAACATGCGGCGCGTGATCGCCAAAGCTATTCACCGTTCGTCGAAACCGGACTTAGCCATTGAAGTGGCGACGGAAGCGGGAAGGCGGGGCGTAGAGGCGGTTCCGACCCTGCTGCGGAAAATGTTCTCCCGCGTGCTGTGGCTGGCACGCGGAAGGGCGGATTAACGTTCGGTCGCCTGTTTCACCTGCTGAATCAGGCTATCCAGCAGCGCGTAGCGGCGACGGTATTCGGCGCGTTTTTTGCTCGCTATCTCTTCTACGGGTTTACGCGGCATGGCAAGCGGCAGCATAAAGTGGCCGCTCTCCTGTTTTTCCCCACCGAGGGAACTCCAGAAGCCGTCGTAATCGGCCAGCAGTTTTCCCTCTTTTTTCTTGCGGTAGCGCCAGCTGCGATAAATATGGGTGGCATTACTGACGGCAACAATCTGCACGACCGGGAATGCGGCGCCGAACGTCATGGCGGCTTCAACCAGCAGGCGTTTCGGGAACAGACCGTGGCAGGCCTTCGTCGCTTTCTGGATCAGCTCATGGGGAACATGCGCTTTCGCGCCCTGCAAACCGCCGATGAACAGCGTCGATTTACCTTCAAACTGGCAGAGCGTAAAGGTTAGCTCCGCCAGCACCGTATTCTGAACGTCGCAGAAGGTGAGGGTGGCCTCTCCCTCTTTATCCAGGAACGCATCGGCACACAGGCGGACGGTAAATTGCTGTTCATCTTTCCCGGTTAAGGTCAGCAGCGTAGTCCCCTGTGTCGAAAGATAGCCCTTCAGGAGCGTGGCCGGGAGCTGGCGGCTCATGGCCTGATAGTGCCAGTTCAGGGATTCCAGCGCGTGCTGGCGATCCATCTTCACCGTCAGCCAGGGACGATGAAGCCGACACGGCAGACCGGGCTGCACCTGCAGCATCTGCATCAGACGCGGCTGCTTAGCGAGGTTTGTTAACAGGCGAGAGGTGCTCACGGGCGTCGCCAGAGAACGCAGCATGAACTTACGGCGATAGGCGGGGTTCTGCCATGCAAGGCCGGGCGCGATCTTGCCGAACGCCAGATTTTTGAAGAGCTGCCAGCCGGATGTCGGCTGCGTCAGGTTTGGAAGAGGTGTATCGACGATAGAAGACATGATAAATCCTGAGTCTTTTGGAATACCGCTATTTCAGCAGGGGAAATATCAACGTCTTGTAAACAAATTAGGGTGATTTCGGAGAACAGGGGTTTCGTTAAGGAGTCGTTTAGATAGAATCAACGTTTATTATTACCAGAACATTTATTTGGAATATTTATGAACCTCAAGGGAAAACGCAGAACGCTGTTTCTGCTGCTGGCGCTGGTGATTGTAGCCGGTGGATTCTGGTTATGGCAGGTGCTTAACGCGCCTGTGCCGCAGTACCAGACGCTGATCGTTCGTCCGGGTGAACTGCAGCAAAATGTCCTTGCGACGGGCAAACTTGATGCGCTGCGCAAAGTTGACGTCGGCGCTCAGGTCAGCGGCCAGCTGAAAACGCTGTCGGTAGAGATTGGCGACAAGGTGAAAAAAGGCCAGCTGCTTGGCGTTATCGATCCCGAGCAGGCTGAGAACCAGATCCGCGAAGTGGAAGCGACGCTGATGGAGCTGCGCGCGCAGCGTGCGCAGGCGCAGGCAGAGCGTAACCTGGCACAGGTGACGCTGACCCGCCAGCAGGCGCTGGCGAAAACCCAGGCTATCTCGAAACAGGATTTAGACACCGCCGCGACTGAACTGGCGGTGAAACAGGCGCAGATTGGCACGATCGACGCGCAAATCAAGCGTAATCAGGCCTCGCTGGATACGGCGAAAACCAATCTTGATTACACAAAGATCGTCGCGCCGATGGCCGGGGAAGTGACGCAAATTACCACGCTGCAGGGCCAGACGGTGATTGCCGCCCAGCAGGCGCCAAACATTCTGACGCTGGCGGACATGAGCACTATGCTGGTGAAGGCCCAGGTCTCCGAGGCGGACGTGATCCATCTTAAGCCTGGGCAGAATGCCTGGTTTACCGTACTCGGCGATCCCCAGACCCGCTACGAAGGCGTGCTGAAAGACATTCTGCCGACGCCGGAAAAGGTTAACGACGCCATTTTCTACTATGCGCGTTTTGAAGTGCCAAACCCGAAGGGCGTGCTGCGCCTGGACATGACCGCGCAGGTGCACATCCAACTTACCGGCGTGAAGAACGTGCTGACCGTTCCGCTCTCCGCGCTGGGTGAATCCGCCGGGGACAATCGCTACAAGGTGAAAGTGCTGCGCAACGGTGAAACGCGCGAGCGCGAGGTGGTGATTGGCGCGCGCAACGACACCGACGTGGTGGTGGAGAAAGGGCTGGAAGAGGGCGAGGAGGTTGTTGTCAGCGAAAGCCTGCCCGGAGCCGCTAAATGACCGCGCTGCTTGAGCTGAAGGACATTCGCCGCAGCTATCCGTCCGGCGACGGCCCGGTGGAGGTGCTGAAAGGCATCTCCCTGAGCGTGGAGGCGGGCGAGATGGTAGCGATTGTAGGCGCGTCGGGTTCCGGTAAATCGACGCTGATGAACATTCTCGGCTGTCTGGATAAACCCACCAGCGGTACGTACCGCGTGGCCGGGACGGACGTCTCGACGCTGGACGGCGACGCGCTGGCGAAGCTGCGCCGGGAACACTTTGGCTTTATCTTCCAGCGTTACCACTTGCTCTCTCACCTGAGCGCGGCGCAGAACGTGGAGGTTCCCGCGGTGTATGCGGGCGTTGAGCGGAAGAAACGCCTTGAGCGCGCGAAGGCGCTGTTAACGCGTCTGGGGCTGGCGGAGCGGGTGGAGTACCAGCCCTCGCAGCTGTCCGGCGGCCAGCAGCAGCGCGTGAGTATTGCCCGCGCGCTGATGAACGGCGGGCAGGTGATCCTCGCGGATGAACCGACCGGGGCGCTCGACAGCCGCTCCGGCGAAGAGGTGATGGCGATCCTGCACCAGCTGCGCGATCAGGGCCATACGGTGATTATCGTTACCCACGATCCGCAGGTGGCGGCGCAGGCGGAGCGAATCATTGAGATCCACGACGGTGAGCTGGTGAGCAACCCGCCGCCGCGTGAGTCCCGCGCGGCGGCACCGAAGGAAGCGCTGCCTGCGTCGACCGGCTGGGCGCAGTTCTCCAGCGGCTTTCGTGAAGCGCTGACCATGGCCTGGCTGGCGATGGCGGCCAACAAAATGCGCACCCTGCTGACCATGCTCGGCATCATTATCGGTATTGCCTCGGTGGTGTCGATTGTGGTGGTGGGCGACGCGGCCAAGCAGCTGGTGCTGGCGGATATCCGCGCCATCGGGACCAACACCATTGACGTCTATCCCGGCAAAGACTTCGGCGACGACGAGCCGCAGTATCAGCAGGCGCTCAAGTATGACGATCTGGCGGCGATTCAGAAGCAGCCGTGGGTGAACTCCGCCACGCCTGCGGTCTCGCAAAACCTCCGTCTGCGCTACGGCAATATCGACGTGGCGGCCAGCGCCAACGGCGTGAGCGGCGACTACTTCAACGTCTACGGCATGACCTTCAGCGAAGGCGCCACCTTCAACGCCGAGCAGCTGGCGGGGAGGGCGCAGGTGGTGGTGCTGGACGCCAACTCGCGCAGGCAGCTCTTCCCCAATAAAGCGAACGTGGTGGGCGAAGTGATCCTCGTCGGCAACATGCCTGCCACGGTCATTGGCGTGGCGGAAGAGAAGCAGTCGATGTTCGGCAGCAGCAAGATCCTGCGCGTCTGGCTGCCGTATACCACCATCTCCGGGCGGATTATGGGCCAGTCGTGGCTTAACTCCATCACCGTGCGCGTGAAGGAGGGCTACGACAGCGCGCTGGCGGAACAGCAGCTGGAACGGCTGTTAACGTTGCGCCACGGGAAGAAAGATTTCTTCACCTGGAATATGGACGGCCTCTTGAAAACGGCGGAAAAGACCACACGTACTCTTCAGCTGTTCCTGACGCTGGTGGCGGTGATCTCGCTGGTCGTTGGCGGTATCGGGGTGATGAATATCATGCTGGTGTCGGTAACTGAACGCACCCGGGAGATTGGCATCCGCATGGCGGTCGGGGCCAGGGCCAGCGACGTGCTTCAGCAGTTTTTAATTGAAGCGGTGCTGGTATGCCTGGTGGGCGGCGCGATGGGCATTGCGCTCTCGATGATGATTGCCTTTGCGCTCCAGCTCTTTTTACCCGGCTGGGAGATTGGCTTCTCGCCGATGGCGATACTCACCGCGTTTTTGTGTTCCACCTTTACCGGGATTTTGTTTGGCTGGCTGCCTGCGCGCAACGCGGCGCGGCTGGATCCGGTGGACGCGCTGGCTCGGGAATAACCCGAAAATAAAAATGCCAGCCGATCGGGCTGGCATTTTGACTGCGTGATGTACACAATAAAACAGAGAGCTATGCAACCGTTTCTGCTTCAACGGGTACGATTAGGCTTGCATGATTGCCTTTTGGTCCCTGGTGTACATCGAACCGGACGGACTGCCCGGCTTTGAGCGTCCTGTAACCATCCATCTGAATGGTGGAATAGTGAGCGAAGATATCTTCGCCGCCGCCTTCGGGGCAGATGAAGCCAAACCCCTTGGCGTTGTTGAACCACTTAACAGTACCCATTTCCATGCTTCGACATCCTTCGTAAATCTTATAAATTAAGATGGAATGAACCGGTGGTGGAGTGGGGGCTGTTCAAAACCTCGCCATCTCACGCTTGTACAATTTAGATAAACGAAAGACGTCGTCAAGCGTTTGGCGCTGGAGTTGGGACAATAATCAACCAAAGTTTGAAGCAGTTAACGCTATTGCAACAGTTTGTGACAGACATCGCGGATGACAGTAATAGATGATTGTTATCTAACATCTGAGGTAGATTCAAAGTGGTTATGCAAAATGGGTAAGACCAACGACTGGCTGGATTTTGACCAGCTGGCGGAAGATAAAGTGCGCGACGCGCTAAAACCGCCATCTATGTATAAAGTTATGTTAATGAACGATGATTACACGCCGATGGAATTTGTTATTGACGTGCTACAAAAGTTCTTTTCTTATGATGTAGAACGTGCAACGCAACTGATGCTTACCGTTCATTATCGTGGCAAAGCTATCTGCGGCATTTTTACCGCCGAAGTGGCGGAAACCAAAGTGGCGATGGTGAACGACTATGCGAGGGAGAACGAGCATCCGTTGCTGTGTACGCTGGAAAAGGCCTGATAAGGCATAAAATTGGGGGAGGTGCCTATGCTCAATCAAGAACTGGAACTCAGTTTAAACATGGCTTTCGCCAGAGCGCGTGAGCACCGACATGAGTTTATGACCGTCGAGCATTTACTGCTCGCACTGCTTAGCAACCCATCTGCCCGCGAAGCGCTGGAAGCCTGCTCCGTGGATCTGGTGGCGCTACGTCAGGAACTCGAAGCCTTCATCGAACAAACCACACCGGTGCTGCCAGCCAGTGAAGAAGAGCGCGATACGCAGCCGACGCTCAGCTTCCAGCGCGTGTTGCAGCGCGCGGTTTTCCACGTCCAGTCTTCCGGACGTAGTGAAGTGACTGGCGCAAACGTCTTAGTCGCCATCTTCAGCGAGCAGGAGTCACAGGCTGCCTACCTGCTGCGCAAACACGAAGTCAGCCGCCTCGACGTGGTTAACTTTATTTCTCACGGAACGCGCAAAGACGAGCCTAACCAGGCATCGGATTCCAGCAATCAGGTCAATAACAATGAAGAGCAAGCAGGCGGGGAGGATCGTATGGAAAACTTCACCACCAACCTTAATCAGCTTGCTCGCGTTGGCGGCATCGACCCGCTGATTGGCCGCGATAAAGAGCTGGAGCGTGCGATTCAGGTGCTGTGCCGTCGCCGCAAGAACAATCCGCTGCTGGTGGGCGAGTCAGGCGTGGGTAAAACGGCGATTGCCGAAGGTCTTGCCTGGCGCATTGTGCAGGGCGACGTGCCGGAAGTGATTGCCGACTGCACCATCTACTCGCTGGATATTGGCTCGCTGCTGGCGGGCACTAAATACCGCGGTGATTTTGAAAAACGCTTCAAGGCGCTGTTAAAACAGCTGGAGCAGGACACCAACAGCATCCTGTTTATCGATGAGATCCACACCATCATCGGCGCAGGTGCGGCTTCCGGTGGCCAGGTGGATGCGGCAAACCTGATCAAACCGCTGCTTTCAAGCGGCAAGATCCGCGTGATGGGCTCCACGACGTACCAGGAGTTCAGCAACATTTTTGAGAAAGATCGCGCGCTGGCGCGTCGTTTCCAGAAAATCGACGTCACCGAGCCGTCGGTTGACGAAACGGTGCAGATCATCAACGGCCTGAAAACAAAGTACGAAGCGCACCACGACGTGCGTTACACCGCGAAAGCGGTGCGTGCGGCGGTGGAGCTGGCGGTGAAATACATCAACGACCGTCACCTGCCGGATAAGGCGATTGACGTGATTGATGAGGCCGGGGCGCGTGCGCGCCTGATGCCGGCCAGCAAGCGTAAGAAAACCGTTAACGTGGCGGATATCGAGTCCGTGGTCGCCCGCATCGCGCGTATTCCTGAGAAGAGCGTTTCTCAGAGCGATCGGGATACGCTGCGCACCCTCGGCAATCGCCTGAAAATGCTGGTCTTTGGTCAGGATAAAGCCATTGAGGCCTTAACCGAAGCGATCAAGATGGCCCGTGCTGGTCTGGGGCATGACCACAAGCCTGTTGGTTCCTTCCTGTTTGCCGGCCCGACCGGCGTGGGGAAAACCGAGGTGACGGTTCAGCTCTCCAAAGCGCTGGGCATTGAGCTGCTGCGCTTTGATATGTCCGAGTATATGGAGCGTCACACCGTCAGCCGTTTGATTGGTGCACCTCCGGGCTACGTGGGCTTTGACCAGGGCGGTCTGCTCACCGACGCGGTGATCAAGCATCCGCATGCGGTCCTGCTGCTCGATGAAATCGAGAAAGCGCATCCGGACGTGTTCAACATCCTGTTGCAGGTGATGGACAACGGGACGCTGACCGATAACAACGGGCGCAAGGCGGACTTCCGCAACGTGGTGCTGGTGATGACCACTAACGCCGGGGTACGTGAAACCGAGCGCAAATCCATCGGCCTGATCCACCAGGATAACAGCACCGATGCGATGGAGGAGATCAAGAAGATCTTCACGCCGGAGTTCCGTAACCGTCTGGACAACATTATCTGGTTCGATCATCTGTCTACCGAAGTGATCCATCAGGTGGTGGATAAGTTCATCGTCGAGCTGCAGGTTCAGCTGGATCAAAAAGGCGTCTCGCTGGAAGTGAGCCAGGAGGCCCGCAACTGGCTGGCCGAGAAAGGCTACGACCGCGCGATGGGGGCCCGTCCGATGGCGCGCGTGATTCAGGACAACCTGAAGAAACCGCTGGCGAACGAGCTGCTGTTTGGCTCGCTGGTAGACGGCGGCCAGGTGACCGTGGCGCTGGACCAGGCGAAGAACGAATTGACGTACGATTTCCAGAGTGCGGCGAAGCACAAGCCGGAAGCGGCTCACTGATTTCTTACGTAGGTCTAAAAACCGGGCTATAGCCCGGTTTTTTTATGCCTGCTTTTTTCCTTTCGCTGTGGCTGAGGGTTTCACACAAAATAGTGTATGCACTGAACAGTTCCCTCGCCCCTTTAGGGAGAGGGGTAGGGTGAGGGGAACAGGCCGCAGCGAAATTTTGCGAGGCGCTTTCCAGTTTTGTTCGACGTTGGTTGCTGGATAAATCCACAGTAATAAAATGGCGGCGCACCTGCAAAAATTAGGTGCCGGGATTGGCGTCCTGAAAGTGTGTGCACAGATAATCTTGCGTGCATAAAGGATCACATATGACTAATATTAATAGCTTCGCCCAACTCTACACCGAACTCTCCCTCAACCCCGATCTCCCAACCCTTGCAGAGCGCTGTCAACTGCTCACCGAAATCCTGCTGGATTGCAAATCACTTCCGCAAACGCAGCCCGTTTGCCGTTGTCTCGGAGCCTACCTGGAAGAGGTGAAATCCGGCCTTACAGAATCAATGCGTGATTTTCAGGTGGTGGAATTTGAGGAAGAAGCGGAACAACCGCGACAAAAAGAGTGGTTGCTTGAAGATACAGAAACGAAATGTGACTACTGCCGGGCGTTGAATCATGTGCTGCTGGTGTCGCATTTGGACCGTGATATGCTGCCGCACCTGACGGGATTACTTCATGACATGGCTCATTCTATGGCGGGGGATTTAATCGCTCCTGTACAACCATGGATGACAATACATCTTCCGAAGCAGCAACACTAACGCCATAAATAAAAAAGGCCGGGATTAACCCGACCTTTTATATATTCATCTGCCATTACAGGCGAAAAAATTAGCGACTACGGAAGACAATGCGGCCTTTGCTCAGGTCGTACGGGGTCAGTTCAACAGTCACTTTGTCGCCCGTCAAAATGCGGATGTAGTTTTTGCGCATTTTACCGGAGATGTGCGCAGTTACCACGTGACCGTTTTCCAGCTCTACGCGAAACATGGTATTAGGCAACGTATCAAGTACGGTACCCTGCATTTCAATATTGTCTTCTTTGGCCATCTAATCCTCTGGGGTATCACTACCAAGTTTTGAACCGGCAAGATAATGCCGAAATTCATCAATTAAGTAAAGAATTGCGCGATTAAAACGCAGCAAAACAGTTTCGGCGCATTGCCCAAGCGTCACGGTACAACCGAACAGGAAGCGCATTCGTAAAGGGGAGACGACAGGATAAACGTCAGGACGTTATCTGAAGCGAGGGTCCCAAACGGCGGCGGGGCAACAGGCAGAAGCTACTCTGCGGCATAATTATAACACCCTCACAAAAAATATGCGGAAAACATTTAAGCATTGGGCATAAAGAGCGTTCTGGGGATCCAGAAGTCGCGCGGGAGCTTCTCCTGACGGCAAGCGTCCAGATGCTCGATATACTGTCGTCGCGGGATGTCAACTGCACCGAGAGAGGCCGTGTGCTCGTTGAGCACCTGACAATCGATCAGGCGTCCGCCGCGCTGGGCAAAGGCCTCGCAGAAGACCAGCAGCGCGGTTTTCGAGGCGTTAACCGCACGGGAGAACATCGATTCGCCGCAAAACAGCGTCCCTTGCGCCACGCCGTACATGCCGCCAACCAGTTCCCCCTTTTCCCAGACCTCAATGGAGTGGGCGTAGCCAAGCTCATGGAGCTGGTGGTAGGCGTTGACGATATCGCGGGTGATCCACGTCCCTTCATGGCGATCTTCGGCACAGCCTTCTATCACCTGCCCAAAGGCGTGATTCAGCGTGACGCGATACGGGGATTTAGCATGGAAACGCTTCATGCTGCGGCTCAGATGGAACTGCGCTGGCCACAGCACGGCGCGCGGGTCGGGAGACCACCATAAAATCGGGTCGCCGGGAGAAAACCACGGGAAGATGCCGCGCTGGTAGGCCATTAATAGCCGCGCAGGGCTAAGGTCACCGCCAAGGGCCAGCAGCCCGTTGGGCTCACGCAGCGCTCCCTCCGGCGAAGGAAACGCAATGTTATGACGAGAAAGCTGGACCAGGCGCATGACAGCAAAACTCCAGTACGCGAGTGAGGACGCTACAAATATAGTCTACAGACGCTGTTTGAACTGGTAGTAGCGACCCTGTTTCGCCAACAGCTCTGCGTGACTACCTTGCTCAATAATGTGTCCGTTGTCCATCACAATTATCCGATCAAAACTTGCCAGCCCGCGCAGGCGGTGCGTCACCATCAGGACGGTTTTTCCTGCCATAACGTTTGCCAGTAAATCAAGGATTTGACTCTCGGTTGTCGCATCAAGCCCTTCTGTAGGTTCGTCGAGCAGCATCAGAGGTGCATCATGCAGCAGCGCGCGCGCAATGGCCAGACGGCGCAGCTCTCCGCCGGAAAGCTGACGACCGCCTTCTCCCAGCCAGCTGTTCAGTCCTTCGTCCTCAAGCAGCTTTTGCAGTCCGACCTGCTCCAGTACGGCGCGAAGATCATCGTCCGAAGCCTCTGGCGCGGCCAGCAGCAGGTTATCGCGCAGGGTGGCGCTAAACAGATGCACGCGCTGTGGAACAACGCTCACGGTCTTGCGTAGGGCCTGCTCGCTGAAATCAGTCAGTAACGTGTTATTAAAACGAATCTGACCGTGCTGTGGATCCCAGGCGCGCGTCAGCAGCTGCAGCAACGTCGACTTACCGCAGCCGGTACGGCCGAGGATCGCAATCCGCTGCCCTGCATTAACGGAAAGGTTGATACCCTCCAGCGCGTTCTGCGCCTGTTTGTCATAGGCGAAGGTCACGTTATCAAGCGTCAGCGCCACCTGCTCAGGCACGGTGGTTTGCCCGGCACTGAACGTGACTTCAGGCTTTTGTTCGGCAATCTGGGTGATGCGCAGGGCAGAGGCGATCACCTGTCCAAGATGCTGGAAAGCGCCCGTCACCGGGGCCAGTGCCTCAAATGCGGCCAGCGCGCAGAAAACAAAGAGGGCAATAAGAGGGCCTGGCTGGGTATTACCGCCAATCCCGCCGGATGCCAGCCACAGCATGGCGATCACCGCCACGCCGCCGATTAACACCATCAGCGCCTGCGAGAAGGCCGTCAGTTCCGACTGGCGGCGCTGGGCTTCATGCCAGTTCAGCTCCGTACTTTCCATTCGGGCACGGTAGCGCTTGCTGGCACCAAAAATGGTCAGCTCCGCCTGGCCCTGAAGCCAGGAGGTCAGCTGCTGGCGGTAATCCCCGCGCAGCCGCGTCAGGTTTTCCCCGGTGGATTTTCCGGCGCGGTAAAAGAGCGGCGGCAGAATGATAAGCGTCAGCAGCATGATCCCGCCCAGCGTCAGCGCAACGGGAACATCCAGAACGGACAGCCCCAGCGTAACTACCACAATCACCACAAACGCGCCCACTATCGGGGAGATCACCCGCAGGTAAAGGTGGTCCAGCGTGTCGACATCCGCAACGACACGGTTCAGTAATTCGCCCTGGCGAAAACGCGCCAGCCCGGCAGGGGAAAGGGGAAGCAGTTTGCTGAAGGTGTAAATGCGCAGGTGCTGCAGGACGCGGAACGTCGCGTCGTGGCTGACCAGCCGCTCGAAATAGCGTCCGGCAGTACGGGTAATGGCGGTACCTCGCACGCCTGCCGCCGGCAGCATATAGTTGAAGCTGTATAATCCGGCGAACCCAGCTACGGCGGAGGCCGACAGGAACCAGCCGGAAAGCGTGAGCAGGCCGATGCTGGCAAGCAGCGTGACAATCGCCAGCACGATCCCCAGCGTCAGCATCCACTTGTGGCGTTTATAGAGCGCAAGATAAGGCAGCAGAGCGCGCATCAGATGTCCTCCTGACGGTTCGCCAGCAGGGCGGCGAACGGCCCCTGCGCGGCAACAAGAGCGGCGTAATTGCCTTGCTCAACAATATGACCGTTTTCCATCACCCAGATCTCATCCCAGTCAGCAATGCCTTCCAGCTGATGGGTAACCATCAGGGTGGTTTGCTGCAGGGAAGCGGCGCTCAGGGCCGCCATGACGCGCTGTTCACTGTGTGAATCCAGGCTGGCAGCAGGCTCATCCAGCAGCATCAGCTGGCACGGGTTCAGCAGCGCACGGGCGACGGCTACGCGCTGTGCCTGGCCGACAGACAGCCCGGCAGACTGATCGCCTACCACGGTATCGACACCCTGCGGGAGCAGCGGCAGAAATTCACTGACCCACGCGCGGTCGAGAACGGACTGCAGTTCGTCTTCACGAGCATCCGGGCGTGCCAGGAGCACGTTTTCGCGCAGCGTGGAAGCAGGTAGCTGAGGGTTTTGTCCGACCCAACTGAGCTGCTTACGCCAGGCGTCGGGATCGAGATTACGCAGTTCAGTTTTGTTTATCCGCAGCGAACCGGTGTAGGCCATAAAACCGGATAACGCATTCAGCAGAGAACTCTTCCCTGAACCGCTGGTGCCGACCAGCACCACGCGTTTTCCGGCGGGCAGGCTAAAGTTCAGCGGGCCAGCCAGCACTTTTCCTTCCGGCGAGAGAATGCAGAAATCGCTCGCGTCGACGGTTACCGGCTCTTTAGCGTTCAGCGCCACGTCACCGCGCTCCGGGTGCGCCAGCGGCGTCTCCAGGAAGGTTTTCAGGCTGTCGGCCGCGCCAACGGCCTGCGCTTTGGCATGATAGAAGGTCCCCAGGTCGCGAAGCGGCTGGAAAAACTCCGGAGCCAGGATGAGCGCGAGGAAACCGGCAGAGAGGGTCACCGCCGTGCCGTAGTGGCCGAAATCCAGCGCGCCGAGATAGGAGAAACCGAAATAAACCGCCACGAGGGCAATCGACAGCGAGGTAAAGAATTCCAGCACGCCGGACGAGAGGAACGCCAGGCGTAACACTTCCATCGTGCGCTGGCGGAAGTCCTGTGATGCCTGGCGAATGTTCTCGGTTTCCGCTTCACCGCGACCAAAAATACGCAGGGTTTCCATCCCGCGCAGACGATCGAGGAAATGTCCGCTCAGCCGGCCCAGCGCCTGGAAGTTGCGGCGGTTGGCATCAGCCGCCCCCATGCCGACCATCGCCATAAACAGCGGGATCAGCGGGGCGGTCCCCAGCAGGATCAGCGCCGCCACCCAGTTAACCGGGAAGATGGCAATAACAATCAACAGCGGCACAAAAACCGCCAGCGCCATCTGAGGAAGATAGCGCGCGTAGTAATCGTGCATATCGTCGATCTGCTCAAGGATCAGCGTCGCCCAGCTTCCGGCCGGTTTACCTTGGATCCACGCGGGCCCGGCTTCCTGCAGGCGGTCGAGCACCTGACGACGGATCTCGTAGCGGATATGCTGTCCGGCGTGGAAGCCGACACGTTCACGCAGCCACACCACCCAGGCGCGCAGGACAAAAACCAGGATCAGAACTATAAAGGGCAGCAGGAGCGCTTCACGGGGAATGTTCTCCATGATCATGTGATTAAGAATGCGGGCCAGCAGCCATGCCTGGGCAACAATCAACAGACCGCTAACGAACCCCAGTAGACGGGAGATCGTAAGCCAGCGGCGGGAAATAACGCTTTGCTGTTTCAGCCAGCGTGTTAACTCTTGTTGACGGGTTTTTTCCATTGCGTATTTTGCAGGTGACGTTATAAGAAATTAGACATCTGCATGTTACACGCGAGCAAAAATAAAGGCGACCTGTGGCCGCCTTTATTTACGTTTGTTACTGACTTGTAAAGATTATTTACCTTGTTCAGCCAGTCCGTCGAGGTAGCGTTCAGCGTCCAGCGCGGCCATACAGCCGGTGCCCGCAGAGGTGATCGCCTGACGATAAATATGGTCCATCACGTCACCGGCAGCGAACACGCCCGGGATGCTGGTCTGGGTCGCGTTACCGTGAATGCCGGACTGCACTTTGATATAGCCGTTTTCCAGCTCCAGCTGGCCTTCGAAGATCGCGGTGTTCGGGCTGTGGCCGATTGCCACAAACAGGCCCGCCACTTCCAGCGTTTCGACGTTATCGGTGTTCTGGGTATCACGAATGCGCAGACCCGCAACGCCCATCTGATCGCCCGTGACTTCTTCCAGGGTACGGTTGGTGTGCAGAACGATGTTGCCGCTCGCCACTTTATCCATCAGGCGCTTAATAAGGATCTTCTCGGCGCGGAAGGTGTCACGACGGTGGATCAGATGCACTTCAGAGGCAATGTTCGCCAGGTACAGCGCTTCTTCCACCGCGGTATTACCGCCGCCGATAACCGCGACTTTCTGGTTACGGTAGAAGAAACCGTCGCAGGTCGCACAGGCAGAGACGCCGCGGCCTTTGAACGCTTCTTCGGACGGCAGGCCGAGATAACGGGCAGAGGCGCCGGTAGCAATGATTAGCGCATCGCAGGTGTATTCACCGCTGTCACCCGTCAGGCGGAACGGACGGTTCTGCAAATCCACTTTATTAATGTGGTCGAACAGGATTTCGGTTTCGAATTTGGCGGCATGCTCGTGCATGCGTTCCATCAGCAGCGGCCCGGTCAGATCGTTCGGGTCGCCCGGCCAGTTTTCCACTTCCGTGGTGGTGGTCAACTGACCGCCTTTTTCCATGCCGGTGATCAGAACCGGCTGCAGGTTTGCGCGTGCAGCATAGACCGCCGCGGTATATCCCGCAGGTCCAGAACCAAGGATTAACAACTTACTGTGTTTGGTCGTGCCCATGAGATCCCCATTGTTGTTGGCAGGCAATGGGCTGGATTGTAGGGAATTTGTTGCCGTAAAAAAAGAGCACTGGGATTTTGCTTTCGATATATGCAATAGCTGCGCCCGATGAATCCAGTGCCGTTACATCCCGTTTTCTACTGAAAACCGCTCGTTTATAAAGCAGTAAAATGAGGATTAATACCCCCCCGTAATGAATATCCGGCATCTTGTACTAAAAAACGATGTTTTGCTTTGACAATCCCCTGCGCATTTGCGAAAACATTCAAGGAAGAAAAAAAACCGCGTTAACCGTATGCCGCATAGGCATGCACGTAAATGCCATTTTTACCGTGTCAGTGAAATCTACGCATGGCGTGGACAGACGCCATACGTGATGTCGGTGACAGCCTTCGGGCAGCGGTCTTCTTACCAACAGAACCCGAATCCGCATCGCGTCTAATACATAACCAGGCGATGTGATGACTAACGGGTACAGGCTCTGAACAGTGATGTGCACAGGGTCCAGGCAGGAGTAGGGAAGGAATACAGAGAGACAATAATAATGGTAGATAGCAAGAAGCGCCCTGGCAAAGATCTCGACCGTATCGATCGTAACATTCTTAATGAATTGCAAAAGGATGGGCGTATTTCCAACGTCGAGCTTTCAAAACGTGTGGGACTTTCCCCGACGCCGTGCCTTGAGCGTGTGCGCCGACTGGAAAGACAGGGTTTTATTCAGGGCTATACGGCTCTGCTGAACCCGCATTATCTGGATGCCTCACTTCTGGTATTTGTTGAGATTACTCTGAATCGTGGTGCGCCGGATGTGTTTGAGCAATTTAACGCCGCTGTACAAAAACTTGAAGAAATTCAAGAGTGTCATCTGGTGTCCGGTGATTTCGACTACCTGTTGAAAACCCGTGTGCCTGATATGTCCGCCTACCGTAAGCTGCTGGGGGAAACCCTGCTGCGTCTGCCAGGCGTGAACGACACCCGTACCTATGTGGTGATGGAAGAGGTCAAACAGAGCAATCGTCTGGTTATTAAGACGCGCTAACACGGAACAGGTGCAAAATCAGCGTAGTTTGATTACACTCCTGTTAATCCATACAGCAACAGTGCCGGGGAGCCCCGGCGCTGTTGTCCGTTTTAGCAAACAGGCAGGATATGCCTGATACCTGGAGAGCCTTTCTTGAGCCAGGAATACACTGAAGACAAAGAAGTCACACTATCGAAGCTAAGCAGCGGACGTCGTCTCCTCGAGGCTTTGCTGATCGTTATTGCCCTTTTTGCCGTCTGGCTGATGGCAGCCTTACTCAGTTTCAACCCCTCCGATCCCAGCTGGTCGCAAACCGCGTGGCATGAGCCTATCCATAATTTAGGCGGCGTACCCGGAGCCTGGCTTGCGGACACGCTCTTTTTCATTTTCGGTGTGATGGCCTACACCATTCCCGTCATAATCATTGGCGGATGCTGGTTTGCATGGCGTCATCGTCAGAACGATGATTACATCGACTATTTTGCGGTTTCCCTGCGCCTGATTGGCGCCCTGGCGCTGATCCTCACCTCCTGCGGGCTGGCGGCGATTAATGCCGATGATATCTGGTACTTCGCCTCCGGTGGGGTGATTGGCAGCCTGCTGAGCTCTGCGCTACAGCCGATGCTTCACAGCAGCGGCGGCACGCTGGCGCTGCTCTGCATCTGGGCGGCCGGGCTGACGCTGTTTACCGGCTGGTCATGGGTGAGCATTGCCGAAAAGATCGGCAGCTTTATTCTGACGATCCTGACCTTCGCGAGCAACCGTACCCGCCGCGACGACACGTGGGTCGATGAAGAAGAATATGAAGATGAGTACGAAGAGGAAGACGATGCGCCGGTGCAACGTCGTGAATCTCGTCGTGCTCGTATTCTGCGCGGTGCCCTGGCGCGTCGCCAGCGCGTTGCTGAAAAATTTGCCAACCCGCTTGGACGTAAAACCGACGCGGCGCTCTTCTCCGGTAAGCGTATGGATGAAGACGAGCAGGTGGAGTACCGCGCAGCGGGTAGTGCAGTCGATCCTGATGATGTGCTTTTCTCCGGCAACCGGGCGATGCCGGGTGATTTCGATGAATACGATCCGCTGCTTAACGGCCATACCGTTACCGCGCCGGTTGCCGCGGCCGCAGCCGCAACGACAGCATCACAGGCGTATGCCGCGCCTGTCGAAGCCGTGATGCCATCCGCGCCGGTTCCGCCTCCGGAATCCGCTATTCAGCAGCCTCAGGTTGCCTGGCAGACCGCGCCGGGTGTCCACACGCCGGAGCCTGTTATCGCGCCGGAACCAGAGAGCTATATCCCCGTGCAGCAGGAGCAGTGGCAGCAGCCTTATCAGCCGCCGCAACCTGAGTATGAACAGCCGCACTATGAGCAGCCTGTGGCCCAGCCTTATCAGGAGCACGTGCCTGAACCGGTTGAACCTGTGCAGCCTTATGTCGAGCCTCAGCCTGAACCTGAGGTGGTGGAAGAGGTGAAACCGTCTCGTCCGCCAATGTACTATTTTGAAGAAGTTGAAGAACGCCGTGCTCGTGAGCGCGAACAGCTGGCGGCATGGTATCAGCCTGTGCCTGAACCGGTGCAGGAACCTGCGCCAAAAGCCCCGTCGGTTTCGGTTCCACCGGTCGACCCGACGCCTGCTGTTGCCCCCGTAGCGGAAAGCGTGAAGCAGGCTACCGCAGCCGCAGCGGCGGCGGCACCTGTCTTTAGCCTGGCAACGGGCGGTGCGCCGCGTCCGCAGGTGAAAGAGGGAATTGGTCCGCAACTGCCTCGCCCTAACCGCGTCCGCGTTCCAACTCGTCGTGAGCTTGCCTCCTATGGGATCAAGCTGCCTTCCCAACGGATGGCCGAAGAGAAAGCGCGTGGGACGGACTACGAAGATGATGCTGATGAAATGCAGCAGGACGAGCTGGCGCGCCAGTTCGCCGCGCAGCAGAATCAGCGCTACGGTGAAGACTATCAGCATGATGAACCTATGCTGGAAGACGAAGATGACGCTGCTGAAGCCGAATTAGCGCGTCAGTTTGCGGCAACCCAGCAGCAGCGTTACTCAGGTGAACAGCCAGCTGGTGCGAACCCGTTCTCATTATCGGATTTCGAGTTCTCGCCGATGAAAGATCTGGTGGATGATGGCCCGAGCGAGCCGCTGTTCACCCCAAGCGTGATGCCTGAAGCTGAGCCTGTGCGTCAGCCGCCAGCGCCGCAGGCACAGACTTACGCGCAGCCGCAGCAACCTGTTCAGCAGCCATATGCGCAACCGCAGCAGCCACAACAGCAGCCTACGCAGTACCAGCAGCCAGCACCGCAGCCGCAGGAGAGCCTGATTCACCCACTGCTGATGCGTAACGGTGATAGCCGTCCGCTGCAGCGTCCGAGCACGCCGCTGCCTTCGCTGGATTTGTTGACGCCGCCACCGGCTGAAGTCGAGCCGGTTGATACGTTTGCCCTGGAGCAGATGGCCCGTCTGGTGGAAGCCCGTCTGGCAGACTTCCGCATCAAGGCGGACGTGGTGAACTACTCGCCGGGTCCGGTGATCACCCGTTTCGAGCTGAACCTGGCGCCGGGCGTCAAAGCCGCGCGTATTTCTAACCTCTCCCGCGACCTGGCGCGTTCTCTGTCGACCGTGGCGGTACGTGTGGTGGAAGTGATTCCGGGTAAACCGTACGTTGGCCTTGAGCTGCCGAACAAGAAACGTCAGACCGTTTACCTGCGTGAAGTGCTGGATAACACCAAGTTCCGCGATAACCCATCTCCGCTGACCGTGGTGTTGGGTAAAGATATCGCCGGCGACCCGGTAGTGGCAGACCTCGCGAAAATGCCTCACCTGCTGGTAGCGGGTACCACCGGTTCCGGTAAATCGGTCGGCGTGAACGCCATGATCCTTAGCATGCTCTACAAAGCGCAGCCTGAAGACGTGCGTTTCATCATGATCGACCCGAAAATGCTCGAACTGTCGGTCTACGAAGGCATTCCGCACCTGCTGACGGAAGTGGTCACCGACATGAAGGACGCCGCCAACGCCCTGCGCTGGAGCGTCAATGAAATGGAGCGTCGCTACAAGCTGATGTCGGCGCTGGGCGTGCGTAACCTGGCCGGTTATAACGAGAAGATCGCCGAGGCGGCGCGCATGGGGCGTCCGATTCCGGACCCATACTGGAAGCCGGGTGACAGCATGGATGCCCAGCATCCTGTGCTGGAGAAACTGCCTTATATCGTCGTGCTGGTGGATGAATTCGCCGACCTGATGATGACCGTCGGGAAGAAAGTGGAAGAGCTGATCGCGCGTCTGGCACAGAAAGCGCGTGCGGCAGGTATTCACCTGGTGCTGGCGACCCAGCGTCCGTCCGTGGACGTTATCACCGGTCTGATTAAGGCGAATATTCCGACCCGTATTGCGTTTACCGTTTCGAGCAAAATCGACTCCCGTACCATTCTTGACCAGGGCGGCGCTGAGTCGCTGCTGGGAATGGGTGACATGCTGTACTCCGGTCCGAACTCCACCTCTCCGGTGCGCGTACACGGCGCGTTTGTTCGCGACCAGGAAGTACACGCCGTGGTGCAGGACTGGAAGGCGCGCGGACGTCCGCAGTACGTTGACGGCATTACCTCCGACAGCGAAAGCGAAGGCGGCGGTGGTGGCTTTGACGGCGGCGAAGAGCTGGATCCGTTATTCGACCAGGCGGTTAATTTCGTTACTGAAAAACGCAAAGCGTCCATCTCTGGCGTGCAGCGTCAGTTCCGCATCGGCTATAACCGCGCGGCGCGCATCATCGAGCAGATGGAAGCGCAGGGCATTGTGAGCGAGCAGGGGCACAACGGTAACCGTGAAGTGCTGGCTCCGCCGCCGTTTGATTAACCTTCAGCGATTGCAAAGAAGGGTAAATCAGCAAAAATTAAGCATATTCTTCTGTCGCCTGCCTTCGGGCAGGTCCAGAATAGAAACGGAAACCCCATTTCGGGAAGACGTATTTTAAGGAATAACAATGAAAAAAATCGCCATCGCCTGTGCATTACTCACCAGTTTTGTAGCCAGCAGCGTCTGGGCTGATGCAGCCAGCGACCTTAAAAGCCGACTGGATAAAGTAAGCAGCTTCCACGCCAGCTTCACACAAAAAGTGACGGACGGCAGCGGCAACGCGGTGCAGGAAGGACAGGGTGATTTGTGGGTGAAACGCCCCAATCTGTTTAACTGGCACATGACCCAGCCGGATGAGAGCATCCTGGTTTCTGACGGTAAAACCCTGTGGTTCTTCAACCCGTTTGTTGAGCAGGCCACTGCGACCTGGTTGAAAGACGCGACCAGCAATACGCCGTTTATGCTGATCGCCCGCAACCAGACCAGCGACTGGCAGCAGTACAACATTAAACAGAACGGTGATGAGTTTGTCCTGACGCCGAAAGGCAGCAACGGCAATCTGAAGCAGTTCACCATCAACGTAAGCACCAACGGTACCATTAATCAGTTCGGCGCGGTTGAGCAGGACGATCAGCGCAGCAGCTACCAGCTTAAGTCTCAGCAAAACGGCGCCGTTGACGCATCGAAATTCACCTTTACCCCGCCGCAGGGCGTAACGGTGGACGACCAACGCAATAAGTAAGAGGCGTGAGTGAGCAACCTGTCGCTCGATTTTTCAGATAATGCGTTTCAACCTCTGGCCGCCCGTATGCGGCCAGAAAATTTAGCGCAGTACATCGGTCAGCAGCATCTGCTGGCTGCGGGGAAACCCTTGCCGCGCGCTATTGAGGCGGGGCATCTGCACTCCATGATCCTCTGGGGGCCCCCCGGTACCGGAAAAACCACGCTCGCTGAAGTGATCGCCCGCTATGCCAACGCGGACGTTGAGCGCATCTCGGCGGTAACGTCTGGCGTGAAGGAGATCCGCGAGGCGATCGAGCGCGCGCGTCAGAACCGTAATGCCGGACGCCGCACCATTCTCTTTGTCGATGAAGTCCACCGCTTCAACAAGAGCCAGCAGGATGCTTTCCTGCCGCACATTGAGGACGGGACGATCTTCTTCATTGGTGCGACCACCGAAAACCCGTCGTTTGAACTCAACTCGGCGCTGCTGTCCCGCGCCCGCGTCTACCTGCTTAAATCCCTGACCACAGAAGATATCGAAAAGGTTCTGACCCAGGCAATGGACGACAAATCGCGCGGTTACGGCGGGCAGGATATCGTTCTGCCTGACGACACGCGACGTGCGATTGCGGAGCTGGTCAACGGCGATGCGCGCCGCGCGCTGAACACGCTCGAAATGATGGCCGATATGGCCGAAGTGGACGATGCGGGCAAGCGCGTATTGAAGCCTGAACTGCTCACGGAAATTGCCGGAGAGCGCAGCGCGCGTTTCGATAATAAAGGCGACCGTTTCTACGACCTGATCTCGGCGCTGCATAAGTCGGTGCGCGGCAGCGCGCCGGATGCGGCGCTCTACTGGTACGCACGTATCATTACCGCAGGTGGCGATCCGCTATATGTTGCGCGCCGCTGTCTGGCGATTGCGTCAGAAGATGTTGGCAATGCCGACCCGCGCGCCATGCAGGTTGCGCTTTCAGCCTGGGACTGCTTCACCCGCGTAGGCCCGGCGGAAGGCGAACGCGCCATTGCGCAGGCAATTGTCTATCTGGCCTGCGCGCCGAAAAGCAATGCGGTCTATACCGCGTTCAAAGCGGCGATGTCGGATGCGCGCGAGCGCCCGGACTACGATGTGCCGGTTCATCTGCGCAATGCGCCAACCAAACTGATGAAAGAGATGGGTTACGGGCAGGAGTATCGCTACGCCCATGATGAGCCTAACGCCTACGCCGCCGGGGAGGAATATTTCCCGCAGGAGATGGCACAAACGCGCTATTATCATCCCACAAACAGAGGTCTTGAAGGCAAGATTGGTGAAAAGCTCACCTGGCTCGCCGGACAGGATCAAAATAGCCCTATAAAACGCTACCGTTAGTTCAATCGTTGCGGTAATGTTGGCAATTGTATCCTTGTGACCGCAGGCTGTGGTCACATTTCCTATTTTAATTCGATAAGCACAGGATAAGCATGCTCGATCCCAATCTGCTGCGTAATGAGCCAGACGCAGTCGCTGAAAAACTGGCACGCCGGGGCTTTAAGCTGGATGTAGATAAGCTGCGCGCTCTTGAAGAGCGTCGTAAAGTACTGCAGGTACAAACTGAAAATCTGCAGGCAGAGCGTAACTCTCGATCGAAATCCATTGGCCAGGCGAAAGCGCGCGGGGAAGATATTGAGCCATTACGCCTGGAAGTGAACAAGCTGGGTGAAGAGCTGGATCAGGCGAAAGCGGAGCTGGACGTTCTTCAGGCCGAAATTCGTGACATCGCTCTGGCTATCCCGAACATTCCTGACGACAGCGTGCCTGTCGGCAAAGACGAGAACGACAACGTTGAAGTGAAGCGCTGGGGTACGCCTCGCGAGTTTGACTTCGAGGTGCGCGATCACGTGACGCTGGGCGAAATGCACGCGGGCCTGGACTTTGCCGCTGCGGTTAAGCTGACCGGCTCTCGCTTCGTAGTAATGAAAGGTCAGATTGCCCATCTGCACCGCGCCCTGGCGCAGTTCATGCTGGATCTGCACACCGAGCAGCACGGCTACAGCGAAACCTATGTTCCGTATCTGGTTAACCACGATACGCTGTACGGTACGGGCCAGCTGCCGAAATTTGCCGGCGATCTGTTCCATACCCGTCCGCTGGATGAAGAAGCAGACAGCAGCAACTATGCGCTGATCCCAACCGCGGAAGTGCCACTGACCAACCTCGTGCGTGATGAGATCATTGACGAAGACGATCTGCCAATCAAGCTGACGGCACACTCTCCGTGCTTCCGTTCAGAAGCCGGTTCTTACGGTCGCGACACCCGTGGTCTGATCCGTATGCACCAGTTCGACAAAGTCGAGATGGTGCAGATTGTCCGTCCGGAAGAATCCATGGACGCGCTGGAAGAGATGACTGGCCATGCGGAAAAAGTGCTGGAGCTGCTGGGCCTGCCGTATCGCCGCATGGCGCTGTGCACCGGTGACATGGGCTTTGGTGCCTGCAAAACCTTCGACCTGGAAGTCTGGGTGCCTGCACAGAACACCTACCGTGAAATCTCCTCCTGCTCTAACGTCTGGGATTTCCAGGCGCGCCGCATGCAGGCACGCTGCCGCAGCAAATCTGACAAGAAAACCCGTCTGGTGCATACCCTGAACGGTTCTGGTCTGGCTGTTGGCCGTACGCTGGTTGCCGTGCTGGAAAACTACCAGCAGGCAGATGGCCGCATCGAGATCCCTGAAGTGCTGCGTCCATACATGAAAGGCCAGCAGTACATCGGCTAATTCTTTGCCTCACAACAAAAAAGCGCCTTCGGGCGCTTTTTTTATGCCTATGAATTGACACTACGCAATACCCCCTCCCTCTAAAGTAGTAATACTCCTCCGAATGAAAGTCAGCATAAGACGCTGATAACGAAGTAATTCGTTATTTACAAAACTATATAGCGGTTCGTGCCGCCTCTTTTTTCTTTGTGAGCAACCAAAGTGAGTCTCTATGAAAATCAAAGCGCCTGAAGCGTTAATGGCTGCCGAGGTCACTCGCCGTGGGTTGATGAAAACCACGGCAATAGGCGGCCTGGCTGTAGCCAGCAGCGCCTTCACGCTCCCTTTTACCCGGCTGGCGTCGGCGGCGGACGCACTATCCGCAGCCGCAGCTCCGGAAAAAGTGGTGTGGAGTGCGTGTACCGTAAACTGCGGTAGCCGTTGTCCGCTGCGTATGCACGTGGTGGATGGCGAAATGAAGTATGTCGAAACCGACAACACCGGGGACGATAACTACGAAGGGTTACACCAGGTTCGCGCCTGCCTGCGCGGTCGCTCCATGCGTCGCCGCGTCTACAACCCGGATCGTCTGAAATACCCAATGAAGCGTGTCGGTAAGCGTGGGGAAGGGAAGTTTGAGCGCATTAGCTGGGACGAAGCCTACGACATTATCGCCACCAACATGCAGCGCCTGATCAAAGAGTACGGCAACGAGTCCATCTACCTGAACTATGGCACCGGGACGCTGGGCGGCACGCTGACTCGCTCCTGGCCACCGGGTAAAACGCTGGTCGCGCGTCTGATGAACTGCTGCGGCGGTTATCTCAACCACTACGGCGACTACTCTTCCGCACAGATTGCCGCAGGTCTGAACTACACCTACGGCGGCTGGGCCGACGGCAACAGCCCGTCCGATATCGAAAACAGTAAGCTGGTCGTCCTGTTCGGTAACAACCCGGGCGAAACCCGCATGAGCGGCGGCGGGGTGACGTACTACCTCGAACAGGCCCGCGCCAAATCTAATGCCCGCATGATCATTATCGATCCGCGCTATACCGACACCGGTGCCGGGCGCGAAGATGAGTGGATCCCCATTCGTCCCGGTACCGATGCGGCACTGGTTTCCGCGCTGGCGTGGGTGATGATTACTGAAAACCTCGTCGATCAGCCGTTCCTTGATAAATACTGCGTCGGTTATGACGAGAAAACGCTGCCAGCCAGTGCCCCTGCCAATGGTCACTACAAGGCATATATTCTCGGCCAGGGCAGCGACGGCGTAGCGAAAACGCCGGAGTGGGCCTCCACCATCACCGGTATTCCGGTCGAGCGCATTGTTCAGCTGGCGCGTGAGATTGGTTCAGCTAAACCGGCCTACATCAGCCAGGGCTGGGGACCGCAGCGTCATGCGAACGGTGAAATCGCCACCCGCGCTATCTCCATGCTTTCAATTCTGACCGGCAACGTCGGCGTTCATGGCGGTAACACCGGCGCGCGCGAAGGTTCTTATGAAGTGCCGTTTGAGCGGATGCCGACGCTGGATAACCCGGTTCAGACCAGCATCTCCATGTTTATGTGGACTGACGCGATCGAGCGCGGCCCGGAAATGACCGCGCTGCGCGACGGCGTTCGGGGCAAAGACAAGCTGGATGTGCCGATCAAGATGATCTGGAACTACGCCGGCAACTGCCTTATCAACCAGCACTCGGAAATCAACCGCACCCATGAAATTCTGCAGGACGACAAGAAGTGCGAGATGATTGTGGTGATCGACTGCCACATGACCTCCTCGGCAAAATATGCCGATATTCTGCTGCCGGACTGCACCGCGTCTGAGCAGATGGATTTCGCGCTGGACGCTTCCTGCGGCAACATGTCCTACGTGATCTTTACCGACCAGGCCATCAAGCCGCGCTTCGAGTGCAAAACCATCTATGAGATGACCTCCGAACTGGCGAAGCGATTGGGCGTCGAACAGCAGTTTACCGAAGGGCGTACTCAGGAAGGGTGGATGCGCCATCTGCACGAGCTCTCTCGTAAAGCCATTCCAGACCTGCCGGACTTCGACACCTTCCGCAAGCAGGGCATGTACAAGCAGCGTGACCCGGAAGGGCATCACGTGGCGTATAAAGCGTTCCGTGAAGATCCGCAGGCGAATCCGCTGACCACGCCGTCGGGCAAAATCGAAATCTACTCCGAAGCGCTGGCAAAAATCGCGTCTACCTGGGAGCTGCCGGAGGGAGATGTTATCGATCCGCTGCCGATCTACACGCCGGGGTTCGAAAACTATAACGATCCGCTGACGGCGAAATTCCCGCTGCAGCTGACCGGTTTCCACTACAAGGCGCGCGTGCACTCCACCTACGGTAACGTTGACGTACTGAAGGCCGCCTGCCGCCAGGAGATGTGGATCAACCCGATGGATGCCAAAGCACGTGGTATCCGTAACGGGGATCGCGTGCGTATCTTTAACGGTCGCGGCGAGGTACACATTGAAGCCAAAGTGACACCGCGCATGATGCCTGGCGTAGTGGCACTGGGGGAAGGGGCTTGGTACAGCCCGGATGCCAACCGCATCGACCAGGCAGGCAGTATTAACGTCCTGACCACGCAGCGTCCGTCGCCGCTGGCGAAAGGCAACCCGTCTCACACAAACCTTGTCCAGGTTGAAAAGGTTTAAGGAGTAACCGATGACAACCCAGTATGGATTTTTCATTGATTCCAGCCGTTGCACCGGGTGCAAAACCTGTGAGCTGGCCTGTAAAGATTATAAAGATCTCACCCCGGACGTGAGCTTCCGCCGCATTTACGAATACGCCGGGGGCGACTGGCAGGAAGATAACTGCGTCTGGCATCAGAACGTCTTTGCTTATTACCTGTCGATTGCCTGTAACCACTGTGAAGATCCGGCCTGCACAAAAGTGTGCCCGAGCGGGGCGATGCACAAGCGGGAGGACGGTTTTGTGGTGGTGGATGAAGATGTCTGCATCGGCTGTCGCTACTGCCATATGGCGTGCCCGTACGGCGCGCCGCAGTACAACGCCGCCAAAGGACATATGACCAAGTGCGACGGCTGCCACAGCCGCGTAGCGGACGGCAAAAAGCCAATCTGCGTCGAGTCCTGCCCGCTGCGCGCGCTGGATTTTGGTCCTATAGAAGAGCTGCGTCAGAAACACGGTCAGCTTGCCGCAGTGGCACCGCTGCCGTCCGCGCACTTCACCAAGCCGAGTATTGTCATTAAACCTAACGCCAACAGCCGTCCGACGGGTGACACCACCGGCTACCTGGCAAATCCGAAGGAGGTGTGAGATGGGAAGTGGATGGCATGAATGGCCGCTGATGATCTTCACGGTCTTTGGGCAGTGCGTAGTGGGCGGCTTTATTGTTCTGGCGCTGGCGCTGTTAAAAGGGAACCTCAATGCCGAACAGCAGCAGCGTTTAGTGTTGAGCATGTTTGGCCTGTGGGTGCTGATGGGGATTGGATTTATCGCCTCTACGCTGCACCTGGGCTCACCGATGCGCGCGTTTAACTCCCTGAACCGCGTGGGGGCGTCGTCGCTCAGTAACGAAATTGCCAGCGGGGCAATCTTCTTTGCCGTCGGCGGGCTGGGGTGGCTGCTGGCTGCGTTGAAGAAATTGCCTGCGGGCCTGCGCAGCCTGTGGCTGATCGTCACCATGGTACTGGGCGTGGTGTTCGTGTGGATGATGGTGCGCGTCTATAACACCATCGATACCGTTCCTACCTGGTACAGCGTCTGGACGCCGATGAGCTTCTTCCTGACGATGTTTATCGGCGGGCCGCTGCTGGGCTACCTGCTGCTGCGCGTGGCGGGGGTAAACGGTTGGGCAATGCGTCTGCTGCCAGCCGTTTCGCTGCTGGCGCTGGTGGTGAGCGCGATGGTCGCCCTGATGCAGGGGGCCGAGCTGGCAACCATTCACAGCTCTATCCAGCAGGCTTCTGCGCTGGTGCCGGACTACGGTTCGCTGATGGCCTGGCGTGTGGTGTTGCTGGCAGCTGCGCTGGTGTGCTGGATCGGCCCTCAGCTTAAAGGTTATCAGCCTGCACTGCCGCTCCTGTCACTGGCTTTTGTGCTGGTGCTGGCAGGGGAGTTAATTGGTCGCGGTGTGTTTTACGGCCTGCATATGACGGTCGGTATGGCTATCGCAAGCTAATTTCATTTTTCGTTATAAAAAGCCGGGACATAGCGCCCGGCTTTTCTTTTTTTCATTCATGAAATTTTTCGACTGTCGTTTTGTTTTAATTTCGGTCATTAATAAATAAAAACAGATACATAATTAATATCTATAGCAGGCGCTGCATTAGCAGGATAAGTTTTTTAAATCGACAGGGAACATATTGTGCGAGCCGGCTAAATCTGTGGATTGACTTTGTTTTTGCCAGTGGCATGATGCGCACGAAATCTGAACTTCCTCACGGTTTTTAATCCATGACCACCTATACCCGGCCAGTGCTCCTGTTGCTCTGTGGCCTGCTTCTGTTGACCCTGGCGATCGCCGTGTTAAACACGCTCGTCCCGCTGTGGCTCGCCCATGAAAACTTACCTACCTGGCAGGTGGGTATGGTCAGCTCGTCCTTTTTCACCGGGAACCTGTTGGGCACATTATTAACCGGTAGCCTGATTAAGCGTTTTGGCTTTAATCGCAGCTATTATCTGGCCTCGCTGATTTTCGCTGCCGGGTGCGCCGGTCTGGGTCTGATGGTGGGCTTCTGGAGCTGGATGGCATGGCGCTTTATCGCCGGCGTCGGCTGCGCGATGATTTGGGTGGTGGTTGAAAGCGCGCTGATGTGTAGCGGTACCTCCCGCAACCGCGGTCGTCTGCTGGCGGCCTATATGATGGTTTACTACGTCGGTACCGTTCTGGGTCAACTGATGGTCAGCAAGCTGCCAACCGACCTGATGAGCGTACTGCCGTGGGTAACCGGCATGGTGCTGGCCGCGATCCTGCCGCTGCTCTTTACGCGCATTGTTAACCAGAACAGCGAACATCAGGAAGCGACCCACGTCTGGCCGATGTTGAGACTCCGTCAGGCGCGTCTGGGCGTAAACGGCTGCATTATTTCGGGAATTGTACTGGGCTCGCTCTATGGCCTGATGCCGCTCTACCTGAATCATCAGGGCGTCAGCGATTCCGGAATTGGTTTCTGGATGGCGGTGATGGTCAGTGCGGGTATTGTGGGGCAATGGCCGATTGGCCGCCTGGCGGACCGTTTTGGTCGTCTGCTGGTGCTGCGCGTTCAGGTCTTCGTGGTGATCATGGGATGCCTTGCGATGCTCAGCAACGCCGCGATGGCGCCTGCACTGTTTATTCTCGGGGCCGCAGGATTCACGCTTTACCCCGTCGCGATGGCGTGGGCCTGTGAGAAAGTAGAACATCACCAGCTCGTGGCAATGAACCAGGCACTATTATTAAGCTATACCATCGGTAGCCTGCTGGGACCGACATTTACCGCGATGCTGATGCAGAATTATTCCGACAATTTGCTGTTTATCATGATTGCCAGCGTGTCGTTTATTTATCTCCTGATGCTGCTGCGCAAAGCGGGCGAGCATCCAACCCCTGTGGCGCACGCCTGATTAAATAAAAGCCTGTCGATGACAGGCTTTTTTGTCCCTGTCACATATAAGACTTTTACGCATTGTTTGTTTTCCCCGCCTGGCGATAATTCAAATGAGTTCTACCACAAAAGGCAACAATCATGTCTATACGTCGTTTTTCCACTACCGCACTTGCCGTAGTGTTGTCTTTAACGTTTGCAACGGCTCCGGTCATGGCTAATCCTGGAAACGGGAATGGCGGTGGTCATGGAAACAGTGGCGGACAAGGTAATGGCGGCAATCATGGTAACGGGAATTCTGGTAATTCCGGTAACCATGGTAATAAGCAAAATAGCGGAAAGGAAAACCCTGGAAAATCGGATAAGAGCTTCAAAAACAGCAAAGATGTCGGTAATGACGTCGACGCTCGCGTGAGCTTCGATCATGCCCGCCACCTGGCACTGAATTATGGCTTAACGGGCTATGAGTCTCTGCCTCCGGGGATTGCGAAAAACCTCGCACGCGGTAAACCGCTTCCTCCGGGCATTGCGAAGAAGACCGTACCAGCCTCTATGCTCGGCCAGCTTCCTTCCTACCCGGGCTATGAATGGCGCGTGGTCGGGGACGATCTGGTCTTAATTGCGCTGAGTACGGCGATTGTGACCTCCGTAATTAACGGCGTCTTTAAATAGAATATAAAAAGGCCCGGTTCTTACCGGGCCTTCTCTTTAATACATGACCTTGTGGCCGTACTGCTCAAGAATACCTTTCACGCGTTCCATCGTCTCTTTTTTCGGCGGCTTCACGCCATCAAGCTTGTACTCTTCGCCCATCGCCACCCATTTATGTTTACCCAGTTCGTGATAGGGCAGAAGCTCAATTTTCTCGACGTTGCCCATGTCGCGGGTAAATTCACCCAGGCGATGCGCGGAGTCATCGTCATCTGACCAGCCGGGAACAACAACGTAGCGGATCCAGGTTTTGATGCCTTTATCGGCGATGTATTTGGCAAACTCCAGCGTACGGTGGTTAGAAACGCCAACCAGATTCTGGTGGATCTCATCGTTCATCTGTTTGAGATCGAGCATCACCAGATCGGTCACGTCGAGCAGTTCATCAATGACCGGATCGTAGCGGCGCACAAAGCCGTTGGTGTCGAGACAGGTATGAATGCCTTCTTTATGGCAGGCGCGGAACCAGTCGCGGACAAACTCAGCCTGAAGAATAGCTTCACCGCCGGACGCGGTCACGCCACCGCCGGATGCGTTCATAAAGTGGCGGTAGGTCACCACCTCTTTCATCAGATCTTCCACGGTGACTTCTTTACCGCCGTGCGTGTCCCAGGTGTCGCGGTTATGGCAGTACAGGCAGCGCATCAGGCAGCCCTGGAAAAAGGTAATAAAGCGGATCCCCGGGCCATCGACGGTGCCACAGGATTCAAAGGAGTGAATGCGACCAATAGTTGACATTGCGGTGATATCTCCGAATTTGGCCCATCCGGGGGCCTGTGTAGTTGCACAGCTCAAAGGCTATGTCGAGTCTGTTTTGGCTGTTATCCATAAAGTATAGATAGCGGACAAAAGAGACTGGTGAAGCGAGGGTGTTAAAAGGCCCCACTTGCGTGGAGCCTTTATTGTACGCTTTTTAACGCGTGATTTCAGTCAATTCCACTTACATGGACTGAGTGAAAGTACGGGTGATAACGTCCTGCTGCTGTTCTTTCGTCAGGGAGTTAAAACGTACTGCGTAGCCAGATACGCGGATGGTCAGCTGAGGATATTTCTCAGGATGTTCCATCGCGTCGAGCAGCATTTCACGGTTCATTACGTTCACGTTCAGGTGCTGACCACCTTCGATGGACGCTTCGTGGTGGAAGTAACCATCCATCAGACCCGCGAGGTTAGTTTTACGCACTTCGTCGTCTTTACCCAGCGCGTTTGGCACGATAGAGAAGGTGTAAGAGATACCATCTTTCGCGTAAGCAAACGGCAGTTTAGCAACGGAGGTCAGAGAAGCTACAGCACCTTTCTGGTCACGACCGTGCATTGGGTTAGCACCTGGGCCAAATGGCGCGCCAGCACGACGACCGTCTGGGGTGTTACCGGTTTTCTTACCATACACAACGTTAGAGGTGATGGTCAGAACAGACTGAGTCGGGATAGCGTTACGGTAGGTAGTGAGTTTCTGAATTTTCTTCATGAAACGTTCTACCAGGTCAACCGCCATGTCATCAACGCGAGCGTCGTTGTTACCAAACTGCGGGTATTCGCCTTCGATTTCGAAGTCTACGGCCAGGCCGTCTTCGTCACGAATTGGTTTAACTTTCGCGTATTTGATTGCAGACAGGGAGTCAGCCGCAACGGACAGACCTGCGATACCACACGCCATGGTGCGGATAACGTCACGGTCGTGCAGCGCCATCAGAGAGGCTTCGTAGCTGTACTTGTCGTGCATGTAGTGGATAACGTTCAGCGCGGTCACGTACTGCTTAGCCAGCCAGTCCATGAAGTGGTCCATGCGCTCCATGACTTCGTCATAGTTCAGCACGTCGCCTTTGATTGGCTCAGACTTAGGACCAACCTGCATTTTCAGTTTTTCATCAACGCCGCCGTTGATAGCGTACAGCATGGTTTTCGCCAGGTTTGCACGCGCACCGAAGAACTGCATTTGTTTACCAACAACCATTGGGCTTACGCAGCAAGCGATAGCGTAGTCGTCGTTGTTGAAGTCCGGACGCATCAGGTCATCGTTCTCGTACTGCAGAGAAGAGGTGTCGATGGACACTTTAGCGGCGAATTTCTTGAAGTTCAGAGGCAGTTTTTCAGACCACAGAACGGTGATGTTTGGCTCCGGAGAAGGACCCATGGTGTACAGGGTGTTCAGGAAGCGGAAGCTGTTTTTGGTTACCAGCGTACGGCCGTCAACGCCCATACCGCCGATAGATTCGGTTGCCCAGATTGGGTCACCAGAGAACAGTTCATCATATTCTGGGGTACGCAGGAAGCGAACCATACGCAGTTTCATGACCAGGTGGTCAATCATTTCCTGAGCGTCTTGCTCGGTGATTTTACCTGCTTTCAGGTCACGTTCGATGTACGCATCCAGGAAGGTGGATACGCGGCCGAAGGACATTGCTGCACCGTTCTGAGACTTAACAGCGGCCAGGTAGCCGAAGTAGGTCCACTGGATAGCTTCCTGAGCGTTGGTCGCAGGACCAGAGATATCGCAGCCGTATTTAGCCGCCATCTCTTTGATCTGACCCAGCGCGCGGTGCTGTTCAGCAATTTCTTCACGCAGACGGATAGTCGCTTCCAGGTTTACGCCGTTTTCCAGGTCAGACTGCAGGGAAACGAACTGCGCGTATTTGTCTTTCATCAGGAAGTCGATACCGTACAGCGCAACGCGACGGTAGTCACCGATGATACGGCCACGGCCATAGGCATCTGGCAGACCGGTCAGAACGCCAGATTTACGGCAGTTCAGAATGTCTTTGGTATAAACATCGAATACGCCCTGGTTATGGGTTTTGCGGTATTCGGTGAAGATTTTTTTCAGCATTGGGTCCAGCTCGCGGTTATACGCTTTGCAGGAACCTTCAACCATTTTGATACCACCGAACGGGATGATGGCGCGTTTCAGTGGTGCTTCAGTCTGCAGACCAACAATTTTCTCAAGGGCTTTGTTGATGTAGCCAGCATCGTGAGAAGTGATGGTGGATGCAACGGAGGTGTCAAAATCAACTGGCGCGTGAGTGCGGTTTTCCAGTTTAACGCCTTCCATTACGCTGTCCCACAGCTTGGTGGTCGCGTCAGTTGCGCCAGCCAGGAAGGATTCGTCACCTTCATACGGGGTATAGTTTTTCTGAATGAAGTCACGGACGTTGACTTCATTCTGCCAGTCACCTTTCGCAAAACCTTCCCAGGCTGTGGCTAACTTTTCATTAAGCTCGGACATGTAACACCTACCTTCTTAAGTGGATTTTTTATTTACTGCCTGAGACAACCATTAATGATGGTCGCCGCCACGCAGGTAAATGACCCAGTATGTCAACCCAACTAACAGACCCCCACCGATAATGTTCCCGATAGTGACGGGGATCAGGTTATCAGTAATGAAATTCATAATAGTCAGGTGAGAGAAACTTTCCGGGGATGAACCAACTGCGGTCCAGAACTCCGGGCTTGCAAAGTTGCGGATAACAATCCCCATCGGGATCATGAACATATTCGCAATACTGTGCTCGAAGCCGCTGGCAACAAACATCGCAACCGGCAGAACCATAATCATGGCTTTATCCATCAGGCTACGGCCAGAGTAGCTCATCCAGACCGCCAGGCAGACCATCAGGTTTGCGAGGATGCCGAGAGCAACGGCTTCGATAAATGTGTGATGCATTTTGTGGTCAGCGGTTTGCAGGACATTAAGCCCCCAGCCACCGTTGGCGGTCATATACTCGCCAGAGAGCCACATCAACAGAACAAAGAGCAGACAGCCAATCAGGTTACCAACGTAGACGTTAAGCCAGTTGCGCGCCAGTTGACCCCAGGTAATTCTTCCGCTGGCTTTCGCCACAACAATCAGCACCGTTGAGGTGAAGAGGTCGGCGCCGCAAATGACGCAGAGAATCAGACCCAGTGAGAAGCAAATGCCGCCAATCAGTTTGGCCATGCCGAAAGGCATTCCGGCAGTACCGGTGGTGGCGGTGATGTAGAAGACGAAAGCGATAGAGATGAACACACCAGCGGTGATCGCCAGATAGAACGTCTTCATCGGGTGTTTCGTTGCTTTATAGACACCCGCTTCTTCGGCAACTTTTGCCATCGCGGCGGGGAGTAAAAGATCAAAAGGGTTGTCAGCTTTCACACTAACTCTCTCTTTATTAAGTCGGCGACGAGATACTAACAAAGCATTATAGAAGAGAAATTGATATAGATCATATCTCGCCTGGCTTATAGGCCCGCAGTATGTATGGTTTTACAACAAATGCGGTGTAAGTATTTGATTATCCGTATAAAAATAAATTTTAAAAGTTATGAAAAGAGTTGAATTTTTTCGTTCGGCCCCCTTCGAAACAGTTAATTAATATGGAGTATTTACCATAAAAAGTAACAATAAAGCCCAGGCAAATATTATTATATTTACCCGTGTTTAACTTTATTATTACAATCAACAATCATTGCCGAAGAGAATAAAAAACGGGGCAATGAAATTGCCCCGTAATATAGCCCAGACGATTGAATACGCCTACTGCCGTTAATGTTATATGCGTTTATTTTGACCAGTAAGCGGCTTTTGCTTTCTGCAGCTTTTCATAGGCCTTCAGCAGAGACTGATGCGCCGGGAAGGCTTTCAGATCGCTGTCAACCGCCTGCAGACCGTAGAACGGCTCTTCACCGCTCAGCGCCGCGCTGGCGGCTTCAACCGCTTCAGCACCGTACATACGTACGAAAGCGTTCAGGTACTGCAGTGGCTCGCGATCGTCTTCCTGTGCAAGCAGCAGCAGGGTTTGCAGGCAGCGGTAATAGTTGGTGCGCTCGGCGGAGAAGACCGACTGGTTAAACTCCATGGTCCATTCTGTCCAGGCCAGAGCCTGATCCAGATCGCCGCCCGCGAGGGCCAGCATCGCTTTCAGTTCACCGATGCGCAGCGTGTACCAGCCGTTGTCTTTCCCGGTCGCCAGACCCAGCAGCTCGCGCACGCGGGTAAAGTCATCGTGGCCTTCATCGTCCAGCTGGGCTATCAGGTTGAGATAATCTTCTTTTTCCCACTCGCTGCCCGGCAGGGAGAGTAGGGTTTCACGCAGGTGCGCGCCCATGCTGTTGTTTGCGAGCCACAGATCTTCCGCCGGGTAGATATCGGACATGCCAGGTACGATGATGCGGCACGCGTAAACGCCCAGGTGTTCGTAGTCGGCAATGTAGACTTCCTGATCTTCGGCGTCGAAGATTGCCATCAATGTAGCGAACTCTTCTTCGGTGGTACCGGCAAAGCTCCAGTCCACGAACGGATAGTCCGCGTCCTGCTTGAACATATCCCAGGAGATCAAACCGCTGGAGTCGATGAAGTGGGTTTCGAGGTTGGTGTGCTCGGCCACTTCTTCATCGTCAAACGTTGGCGGCGTAAACACGTCGAGATCTTTCAGGCTACGGCCCTGCAGCAGCTCGGTCACGGTACGCTCCAGCGCCACGCCGAAGTCAGGATGCGCGCCGAAGGAGGCGAAGCAGGTTCCGTTAGTCGGGTTAAACAGCACGACGCAGATAACCGGATATTTACCGCCCAGCGAGCCGTCATAGGCAAAGATTGGGAAACCTTCCGCTTCCAGCTTCGCGATGGATTCCACCACGCCCGGGTAGCGCGCCAGCACGTCTGCCGGAATTTCAGGCAGGCTGATGGATTCAGCGATGATGCGGTTTTTAATGTGACGCTCGAACACTTCAGACAGGCCCTGCACGCGCGCTTCATTGCGGGTGTTACCGGCGGACATACCGTTGGACACATACAGGTTGCCGACGATGTTCATCGGGATATAGACGGTCTGCTCGTCAGACTGACGGGTGAACGGCAGGGCGCAGATCCCACGCTCTTCATTCCCAGACTGCAGATCGATCAGCATGCTGGCGGTCAGTTCGTTTTCCGGATCGTAGAAGGCACGCAGACGGCCATCCAGAATGCCTTCCGGCAGTTCATCGTCTTCGGTCAGCGGGAACCATTTTTCGTTCGGATAGTGAACGAACGGGCCGTTGGCGATGGTTTCACCCAGCCAGAAGTCAGCGAAGAAATAGTTGGTGGACAGACGCTCAAAATACTCACCCAGCGCAGAGGCCAGTGCCGCTTTTTTCGTCGCACCTTTACCGTTGGTAAAGCAGAGCGCGCAGTCTTTGTCGCGAATGTGCACGGACCAGACGTGAGGCACCGGGTTCAGCCAGGAGGCTTCTTCGATGTTAAAGCCCAGGTCGGTCAGTTTCTGCTGGAAGCGAGCGATGGAATCTTCCAGAGCGGCGTCTTTGCCGGGGATAAACGTTTGAGTCATGGCGTTCACTTTTATCGTACGTAAAGCGCGCAATGATACGGGTTTTGCGTGACGGGTGCTATCTCCGGCGAAAATAAATGGCTGGGCTATGCTTAGTAGCAGTAACTGACTGTTAAGGCATAGAAAAATGAAAGCATTTGATCTCCAGCGGATGGCGTTTGATAAAGTTCCACCTGAATTTCTGGGCGAAGTGGCGCTGCGCAGCCTGTATACCTTCGTACTCGTCTTCCTGTTTCTCAAAATTACCGGCCGTCGTGGCGTTCGTCAGATGTCGCTCTTTGAAGTGCTAATCATCCTGACGCTGGGCTCGGCGGCGGGGGATGTTGCCTTCTATGACGACGTGCCGATGGTGCCGGTGTTTATCGTTTTTGTTTCCCTCGCCTTGCTTTACCGGCTGGTGATGTGGCTAATGTCGAAAAGTGAAAAGCTGGAAGATCTGCTTGAAGGGAAGCCGGTCGTTATCGTCGAGGACGGTCAGCTGGCCTGGGAAAATGTGCAAAGCGCCAATATGACCGAGTTTGAGTTCTTTATGGAGCTGCGTCTGAATAGCGTCGAACAGCTCGGGCAGGTGCGGCTGGCGATCATGGAAACCAATGGGCAAATCAGCGTCTATTACTATGCTGATGACGACGTTAAGCCCGGCCTGTGTATCCTGCCGGATATGTTAGTAGAACGGTTCAGGGTGGTACCTGAAACCGGGGAGTATGCATGTATAAAATGTAGTCATGTTGTGGGGATGCATGCGGGCGATCATCAATTATGCCCTCGTTGTGCAAATCCGGAATGGACAAAGGTTAGCCGGGCTAAACGCCTCGTCTGATAGCGATTTTGTCGGTTTTGTGACGACGAAGCGGCAGATTGTTTTGTGTGACGAAGGGCACATTTCCCCGGTCATAAGTTTTAGACATTGCGGCGCGTGTCACTGAATGATAAAACCGATATCCACAGTTATAACTTATGGCTTTTAGCGTGGTGAGGGGAAATGGCTCAAGTTTTTAATTTCAGTTCAGGTCCGGCAATGTTACCGGCAGACGTGCTCAAACAGGCTCAACAGGAGTTGTGTGACTGGAACGGTCTGGGTACGTCGGTGATGGAAATCAGCCACCGGGGTAAAGCGTTTATTCAGGTGGCGGAAGAGGCAGAAAAGGATTTTCGCGATCTGCTGAACATTCCCTCGAACTACAAAGTATTGTTCTGTCACGGCGGTGGACGCGGCCAGTTTGCGGGCATCCCGCTCAATCTGCTGGGCGACAAAACCACCGCTGATTACGTCGATGCTGGCTACTGGGCAGCCAGTGCGGTAAAAGAAGCGCACAAATACTGCACGCCGAACGTTATCGACGCCAAAGTGACCGTTGACGGTCTGCGCGCCGTGAAGCCGATGAGCGAGTGGCAGCTGTCTGACAACGCCGCGTATCTCCACTACTGCCCGAACGAAACCATCGACGGCATCGCCATTCACGAAGAGCCAGACTTTGGCGACAATGTCATTGTGACGGCGGACCTCTCTTCAACCATTCTGTCCACTCCGCTGGACGTCAGCCGCTACGGCGTCATTTACGCAGGTGCTCAGAAAAACATCGGCCCTGCTGGGCTGACTATTGTCATCGTCCGTGAAGACCTGCTGGGGAAAGCCCATAAGTCCTGCCCGTCAATTCTCGATTACACCGTTCTGAATGACAACGACTCCATGTTCAACACCCCACCTACGTTTGCCTGGTACCTCTCCGGCCTGGTCTTTAAATGGCTGAAGCAAAACGGCGGCGTGGCGCAGATGGACAAGATCAATCAGCAGAAAGCCGAACTGCTGTACGGCACGATCGACAAGAGCGATTTCTACCGTAACGATGTGGCGAAAGCGAACCGTTCCCGCATGAACGTACCGTTCCAGCTGGCAGACAGCAGCCTGGACAGCGTGTTCCTGGAAGAGTCGTTCGCGGCGGGTCTGCACGCGCTGAAAGGCCATCGTGTGGTTGGCGGGATGCGTGCTTCCATTTATAACGCCATGCCGCTGGAAGGGGTTAAAGCCCTGACCGATTTCATGATCGACTTCGAACGTCGTCACGGTTAATTTGCTGTTTTTCACCCCCGCAGCGTCCCTGCGGGGTTTTTATTATGTTGAGTTGAGAGTTTAGTTTTCATGGAATCCCTGACGTTACAACCTATCGCGCGGGTAGATGGCACCATCAATCTGCCTGGTTCAAAAAGTGTCTCGAACCGCGCTCTGCTGCTGGCAGCTCTGGCAAACGGCACCACCGTCCTCACCAACCTGCTGGACAGCGATGACGTGCGCCATATGCTCAATGCGCTGAAAGCGTTGGGCGTTCATTACACACTCTCTGACGATCGCACCCGCTGCGAAGTGACCGGCAACGGCGGCGCGCTGCAGGCGAATGAAGAGCTTGAGCTGTTTCTGGGTAACGCGGGGACCGCGATGCGTCCGCTGGCGGCGGCCCTGTGCCTCGGGAGCAATAACATCGTGCTGACCGGCGAGCCGCGCATGAAGGAACGTCCGATCGGCCATCTGGTAGATGCCCTGCGTCAGGGCGGCGCGCAGATTGAGTATCTGGAGCAGGAAAATTACCCGCCACTGCGTCTGCGCGGGGGCTTTACCGGCGGTACCGTCGAGGTTGACGGCAGCGTCTCCAGCCAGTTCCTGACGGCGCTGCTGATGACCGCGCCGCTGGCCCCGCAGGATACGGTTATCACGATTAAAGGTGAGCTGGTCTCCAAACCGTATATTGATATTACGCTGCATCTGATGAAAACCTTCGGCGTTGAGGTTGAAAACCAGTCTTATCAGCGCTTTGTCGTGCGTGGGGCGCAGCAGTACCAGTCGCCGGGCAACTACCTGGTTGAAGGCGATGCTTCATCCGCATCCTATTTCCTTGCCGCTGGCGCGATTAAAGGCGGTACGGTAAAAGTGACCGGCATTGGCCGCAACAGCGTGCAGGGCGATATTCGTTTTGCTGACGTGCTGGAAAAAATGGGCGCGGTTGTCACCTGGGGGGATGATTTCATCTCCTGTACCCACGGTGAGCTGAACGCCATCGACATGGACATGAACCATATCCCGGATGCGGCGATGACCATTGCCACCGCGGCGCTGTTTGCCAAAGGCACCACCACGCTGCGCAACATCTATAACTGGCGCGTAAAAGAGACGGACCGCCTGTTCGCGATGGCAACCGAGCTGCGTAAAGTCGGCGCTGAGGTAGAAGAGGGCGAAGATTACATTCGCGTTACCCCTCCGGCAAAACTGAACTTTGCTGAAATCGGGACCTATAACGATCACCGTATGGCGATGTGTTTCTCGCTGGTGGCGCTGTCCGATACCCCTGTGACCATTCTCGATCCGAAATGTACGGCGAAAACCTTCCCGGACTATTTCGAACAGCTGGCGCGCATTAGCACCCTGGCATGATGAAGTCTTGCCGCATCACCTGATGCGGCATTTCCTTACGCTTCCTGACGATCTTTCCCGCTCATTTCTTCTACACTCTGCTTCTATCATTCCGTAATTTGCACGCAAAGGTAACAGTTGCGCACGTTGGCGCGTATAATGCGCGGCGTTCATGTTAACGGTATGCCTTATTTAAGGAGAAAAAGATGACGGCAGTTGCCCCGGTAATCACCATTGATGGGCCGAGTGGCGCAGGGAAAGGTACTCTGTGCAAAGCGATGGCGGAAGCATTGCAATGGCATCTTTTAGATTCGGGAGCAATCTATCGCGTGCTGGCGCTGGCTGCGCTGCATCATCACGTGGATGTCGCCTCTGAAGAAGCGCTGGTACCGCTGGCTGCGCATCTGGATGTGCGTTTTGTTTCTACCGATGGCAACCTGGAAGTGATCCTGGAAGGGGAAGACGTGAGCGGCGAAATCCGTACGCAGGAAGTCGCTAATGCGGCCTCCCAGGTGGCGGCTTTCCCACGCGTTCGCGAGGCGCTGCTGCGTCGCCAGCGAGCGTTTCGTGAAGCCCCGGGTCTGATCGCTGATGGACGCGACATGGGAACCGTGGTCTTCCCTGATGCGCCAGTAAAAATTTTCCTTGACGCCTCTTCGGAAGAACGTGCTCAACGCCGTATGCTTCAGTTGCAGGAAAAGGGGTTTAGTGTTAACTTTGATCGCCTTTTATCCGAGATAAAAGAGCGCGATGACCGCGATCGTAACCGCGCCGTCGCACCGCTTGTTCCTGCAGAAGATGCATTAGTTCTGGATTCAACCAGTTTAACTATTGAGCAAGTGATTGAAAAAGCGCTACAATATACGCGCCAAAAACTGGCACTCGCGTAATCGCGACCGATTTAGCAGTACCCCCGCTGCAATGGATTGACGGCGGGTATGTGAAACAACCCCATCCGGCACGGAGCCAGGTGGACGTTAATATTAACCTGAAGATTAAACATGACTGAATCTTTTGCTCAACTGTTTGAAGAATCCTTAAAAGAAATCGAAACCCGTCCGGGTTCCATCGTTCGCGGTGTTGTTGTTGCTATCGACAAAGACGTAGTACTGGTTGACGCCGGTCTGAAATCTGAGTCCGCCATTCCGGCTGAGCAGTTCAAAAACGCCCAGGGCGAGCTGGAAATCCAGGTTGGTGACGAAGTTGACGTTGCTCTGGACGCAGTAGAAGACGGCTTCGGCGAAACCCTGCTGTCTCGTGAGAAAGCTAAACGTCACGAAGCATGGATCACGCTGGAGAAAGCTTACGAAGAAGCTGAAACTGTGGTCGGTGTTATCAACGGCAAAGTTAAAGGTGGCTTCACTGTTGAGCTGAATGGTATTCGTGCGTTCCTGCCAGGTTCACTGGTAGACGTTCGTCCAGTCCGTGACACCCTGCACCTCGAAGGCAAAGAGCTTGAGTTCAAAGTAATCAAGCTGGACCAGAAGCGTAACAACGTTGTTGTTTCCCGTCGTGCCGTTATCGAATCCGAAAACAGCGCAGAACGCGATCAGCTGCTGGAAAACCTGCAGGAAGGCATGGAAGTCAAAGGTATCGTTAAGAACCTCACTGACTACGGCGCATTCGTTGACCTGGGCGGCGTTGATGGCCTGCTGCACATCACCGACATGGCGTGGAAACGCGTTAAGCACCCAAGCGAAATCGTGAACGTGGGCGACGAAATCACTGTTAAAGTGCTGAAGTTCGACCGCGAGCGTACTCGTGTATCCCTCGGCCTGAAACAGCTGGGCGAAGATCCATGGGTAGCTATCGCTAAGCGTTACCCAGAAGGTACTAAACTGACTGGTCGCGTAACCAACCTGACCGACTACGGCTGCTTCGTTGAAATCGAAGAAGGCGTTGAAGGCCTGGTGCACGTTTCCGAAATGGACTGGACCAACAAAAACATCCACCCATCCAAAGTTGTTAACGTTGGTGATGTAGTGGAAGTGATGGTTCTGGATATCGACGAAGAACGTCGTCGTATCTCCCTGGGCCTGAAGCAGTGCAAAAACAACCCATGGCAGCAGTTCGCGGAAACCCACAACAAGGGCGACCGTGTTGAAGGTAAAATCAAGTCTATCACTGACTTCGGTATCTTCATCGGCCTGGACGGCGGCATCGATGGCCTGGTTCACCTGTCTGACATCTCCTGGAACGTTGCAGGCGAAGAAGCAGTTCGTGAATACAAAAAAGGCGACGAAATCGCTGCAGTTGTTCTGCAGGTTGACGCAGAGCGTGAGCGTATCTCCCTGGGCGTTAAACAGCTCGCAGAAGATCCGTTCAACAACTGGGTTGCACTGAACAAGAAAGGCGCAATCGTAAACGGTAAAGTGACTGCAGTTGACGCTAAAGGCGCAACCGTAGAACTGGCTGACGGCGTTGAAGGTTACCTGCGCGCTTCTGAAGCTTCACGTGACCGCGTTGAAGATGCCACTCTGGTTCTGAACGTAGGCGACGACGTTGAAGCTAAGTTCACCGGTGTTGACCGTAAGAACCGTGCAATCAGCCTGTCTGTTCGTGCTAAAGACGAAGCTGATGAGAAAGATGCAATCGCAACTGTTAACAAACAGGAAGATGCAAACTTCTCTAACAACGCAATGGCTGAAGCTTTCAAAGCAGCTAAAGGCGAGTAATATCAGGTTCTCAGCATCATTTGAGCTGTAACGCATTTACAGCGCGAAGGATGATGAGCAGACTTGACAGATTGCAGGATTCGTCCTGTAATCAATAACAAAGGGCGGCTACGGCCGCCCTTGTTTAATGAGCTGTTCAGCTAATTGGTTTGAAAGGAACCGGAGGAATCATGACCAAGTCAGAATTGATTGAAAGACTTGCCAGTCAGCAACCGCATATCCCTGCCAAGGCAGTGGAAGATGCCGTAAAAGAGATGCTGGAGCATATGGCCTCCACTCTTGCCCAGGGCGAGCGCATTGAAATCCGCGGTTTCGGTAGTTTTTCTCTGCACTATCGTGCTCCACGTACCGGGCGTAACCCGAAAACTGGTGATAAAGTCGAGCTGGAAGGGAAGTACGTTCCACACTTTAAGCCGGGTAAAGAACTGCGCGATCGCGCCAATATTTACGGCAACTGAGTTTAGCCAGCCGGTTAAACTGGGTTCGAAAGAAAGCACCTGCGGGTGCTTTTTTTGTCTCCGTCACTTTCATTCTGAAGGTGTCTCGCATTTTAAGTTGCGTTTTCTGCAACGCGCTAAAAACCTTGCAGTGCTTGCTGTAGATTGCATTTTTCACATCTGACACCCCGCTCGATCTGCCCGCATACTGCCACCCAGAAACAGGGAGGTAGCAATGGGAATTCCCGCTTTAGGTATCTGCGCCATTCTGGCGATAGCCTCGTTACTCTGGTTACCTGAACTGCCATCGCGTTATACCATCTGGATAATGATGGCTGGCGGGGTTGCACTGGCCGCACGCCAAAACGTACGGCTGAAGTATGTGGGGATGACGCTGTTATTTTGCGTGTGGGGCATTCTGGCCGCGCAAGAGAGCGTCTGGCCGATGCAGCATTTAACCGCAGGTGCCGTGCAGGCCGAGGTGGAGATCGCCGCGACTGATGGTGCCACTGTGCATCAGGGAAAAATACTCACCGTTGATGGCCAGCGCTGGTGGGCGTCAACAGGCGTAACGCTTTATGGTCATTATCTGCCGCAGAAAGCGTGTGCCGGTCAGCGCTGGGCGATGACGCTCCGGCTCAGGCCTGTACACGGCGAACTGAACGACGGAGGGTATGACCCCCAGCGCAGCGCTATTGCCCGCCATCAAACGCTAAGTGGGCGTTTTACCCATGCAGAACTCATCGATGGACGCTGCAGCTTGCGAGCGCAATACCTGACATCGCTGCAAAACCGACTTTCAGTTTATCGCTGGGGCGCGGTTATCCTCGGGCTGGGCATGGGAGAACGTCTGGATGTCCCCAGGGAAATAAAAGACCTGATGCGTGAAACCGGCACGCTGCATCTGATGGCGATTTCGGGTCTGCATATCGCGCTGGCGGCCTCCATCGTCTGGTTTCTTGTGCGCGGGCTTCAGATTTTATTACCTTGCCATCGGGTCAACTGGCAAATGCCTCTGCTGGCGGGGTTATTCTTTGCTGCTTTCTACGCCTGGCTGACCGGTCTGCAACCGCCCGCGCTACGCACGGTCATCGCACTTGCTGTACTGGCGGCGCTGCGGATCGGTTCCCGGCAATGGTCTCCATGGCAGGTGTGGATCTGCTGTGTCGCGGCGATCCTGATAAGCGATCCCTTAGCCATACTTTCGCAGAGTCTGCTTTTGTCTGCATTTGCCGTCGCCGCGCTGATTTTCTGGTTTCAGTGGTTGCCGCTTCCTCACTGGCAGTGGGCTCGCCGGATACGTCCGCTGCTGAACCTTGTCTATCTGCAGGTCGGCATGCTGTTACTTCTCATGCCGCTACAGGTTCTGATTTTCCATGGCTTTAGCATTTCATCGTTGATCGCCAACTTCTTTGCCGTTCCGTTGGTGACGTTTGTCTGCGTACCGCTGATTTTACTCGGCATGCTGCTCCATCTGCTGCCGCTGGCGGGGCTGGAAAGCGGCATCTGGTATGCAGCCGATAAGACGCTTGCCGGGTTGTTCTGGTTGCTGATGCGCCTGCCAGACGGCTGGCAGAGTGTGGACCAGCGCTGGCAGTACATGACGTTACTGCCGTGGCTTATCCTCATCGGCTGGCGTTTCCGCGCCTGGAAAACCGTTCCTGCCGTTTGTCTGGCGGGAATTGTCTTGCTGGCTTCTCCCCTCTGGCGAATGGCGAAAAGCGACGCCTGGACGCTCCATATGCTGGACGTGGGGCAGGGGCTGGCAATGGTTATTGAACGACAGGGAAAAGCCATTCTTTACGATACCGGGCTTGCCTGGCCGGGTGGGGATAGTGCACAGCGGTTAATTATTCCATGGCTGCGCTGGCATCATCTGCAGCCGGAAGGCGTTATTCTCAGCCATGAGCATCTCGACCATGCGGGAGGTCTTGTATCGCTGCAAAAAACATGGCCCGAAATGTGGGTAAGAAGTCCGTTGCACCAGACTGGGCATCGTCCCTGCTTTCGAGGGCAAAGATGGCAATGGCAGGGGTTAACGTTCACCGTCCACTGGCCCACTGAAAATTATCCGGCTCAGGGTAACAATCACTCCTGCGTGGTAAAAATTGACGACGGCGAGCAGAGCGTTCTGCTGACGGGAGACATTGAAGCACAGGCAGAACAGGCTATGCTTAGCCATTACTGGCAGCATCTAACGTCCACCCTCATACAGGTACCTCATCACGGCAGCAATACCTCGTCTTCATTGCCGCTGGTACAGCGCCTGGAAGGGGAGATTGCGCTGGATTCAGCGGCCCGCTATAACGCATGGCGATTCCCGTCGGCTAAAGTAGTCCGGCGCTATCGAAAAGAGGGATATATCTGGCACGATACCCCCCATTCCGGGCAAATATCGGTGACATTTTCGCACCATCGCTGGCAAATCCGGCGCGTGCGGGATCAATTTTTACCCCCCTGGTATCATCAGTGGTTTGGCGCGCCCGTAGATAACGGGTAGAATATGCGGCTATTTCAACAAATGCTGGTTTTTTGAATGCATAACGACAAAGATCTCTCCACGTGGCAAACCTTCCGCCGACTCTGGCCGATGATTGCACCCTTTAAAGCAGGCCTGATCGTGGCGGGTGTAGCGTTAATCCTCAACGCAGCCAGCGATACTTTTATGTTATCGCTCCTCAAACCGTTACTGGACGACGGTTTTGGTAAAACGGATCGCTCAGTGTTGCTATGGATGCCTCTGGTGGTTATCGGGCTGATGATCTTACGTGGTATCACCAGCTATATCTCCAGCTACTGCATTTCCTGGGTTTCCGGGAAAGTGGTTATGACCATGCGCCGTCGTCTGTTCAGCCACATGATGGGCATGCCGGTTTCATTCTTTGACAAGCAATCCACCGGGACGCTGCTGTCTCGTATTACCTACGATTCAGAGCAGGTTGCCTCCTCCTCTTCAAGCGCGCTGATTACCGTCGTGCGCGAAGGAGCGTCGATCATCGGTCTGTTTGCAATGATGTTCTATTACAGCTGGCAGCTGTCGCTGATCCTTATCGTGCTGGCACCGGTCGTGTCCATTGCTATCCGCGTCGTCTCAAAGCGCTTCCGCAATATCAGTAAGAATATGCAGAACACCATGGGGCAGGTGACGACCAGCGCAGAACAGATGCTGAAAGGGCACAAAGAAGTGTTGATCTTCGGCGGTCAGGAAGTTGAAACCAAACGCTTTGACAAAGTCAGCAACAAAATGCGTCTGCAGGGGATGAAGATGGTCTCGGCCTCTTCCATCTCTGACCCGATCATTCAGCTGATTGCCTCACTGGCGCTGGCGTTCGTTCTTTATGCGGCAAGCTTCCCGAGCGTAATGGAGACGCTGACGGCGGGTACTATCACCGTAGTCTTCTCCTCGATGATTGCCCTGATGCGCCCGCTGAAATCCCTGACCAACGTGAACGCCCAGTTCCAGCGCGGGATGGCCGCCTGCCAGACGCTGTTCAGCATTCTGGATTCTGAACAGGAAAAAGACGAAGGTACACGCGAGGTAGAGCGCGCGCGTGGCGACGTGGAGTTCCGCAACGTGACCTTCACCTATCCAGGCCGCGAAACGCCGGCTCTGCGCAATATCAACCTGACGATTCCGGCAGGTAAAACCGTTGCGCTGGTAGGCCGCTCCGGCTCCGGTAAATCCACCATTGCGAGCCTCATCACTCGTTTCTACGATATTAACGAAGGTGAGATCCTGCTGGATGGTCACGATCTGCGGGAGTACACCCTGCAGTCGCTGCGTAACCAGGTTGCGCTGGTTTCTCAGAACGTGCATCTCTTCAACGATACGGTTGCCAACAACATTGCTTATGCGCGCACTGACGAGTACAGCCGCGAGCAGATTGAGAACGCCGCGCGTATGGCGTATGCAATGGACTTTATCAACAAGATGGATAACGGTCTGGACACGATCATCGGTGAAAACGGGGTACTGCTCTCCGGCGGTCAGCGCCAGCGTATCGCCATTGCGCGCGCGCTGCTGCGCGATAGCCCGATACTGATCCTGGACGAAGCAACCTCTGCACTGGATACGGAATCTGAACGCGCGATTCAGTCGGCGCTGGATGAACTGCAAAAGAACCGTACGTCGCTGGTGATTGCGCACCGTCTGTCCACTATTGAGCAGGCAGATGAGATCGTCGTGGTTGAGGACGGCATCATTGTTGAACGCGGAAGCCATGCCGATCTGCTGGAACATCGTGGCGTTTACGCCCAGCTTCATAAGATGCAGTTCGGCGAATGATTGCACGCATCTGGTCCGGTGAATCCCCGCTGTGGCTGCTGCTTTTGCCGCTCTCCTGGCTGTACGGCCTGGTGAGCGGCATTATTCGCCTGTTTTACCGTCTGGGGATCAAGCGTGCCTGGCGCGCGCCGGTTCCGGTTGTCGTGGTGGGTAACCTCACGGCGGGCGGCAACGGCAAAACGCCAGTGGTGATCTGGCTGGTGGAGCAGTTGCAAAAACGCGGCATCCGCCCCGGCGTGGTGTCGCGTGGGTATGGTGGTAAAGCGGCGCACTACCCATTGCTGCTGTCGGCGGAAACCACGACCGCAGAAGCGGGTGATGAGCCAGTATTGATTTTCCAGCGTACCGGTGCGCCGGTTGCGGTCTCCCCGGTGCGCAGCGACGCCGTGCAGGCCCTGCTTGCTGAACACGCGGCACAAATCATCATCACTGACGACGGCCTGCAGCATTACGCTCTGGCGCGTGATAAAGAGATTGTAGTTATCGACGGCGTTCGTCGTTTCGGCAACGGCTGGTGGCTGCCCGCTGGCCCCATGCGTGAACGCGCTTCGCGTCTGAAGTCCGTTGATGCGGTGATTGTTAACGGCGGTGAAGCAAAGTCGGGTGAAATTCCTATGCGTCTGTTACCGGGAATGGCGGTCAACCTGGTGACGGGTGAACGCCGGGCGGTTGCAGAACTGCCTTCGCTGGTGGCAATGGCGGGTATTGGTCATCCGCCGCGCTTCTTCGCGACGCTGGAACAGTGTGGCGCCCGGCTGGAAAAACGCGTTCCGCTGGCTGACCATCAGGCGCTGGTGGCAGAGCAGGTTGAGGCGCTTACCGCGCCTGGCCAGACGCTCATTATGACCGAAAAAGATGCGGTGAAATGCCGTGCCTTTGCGAAAGATAACTGGTGGTATCTGCCCGTTGACGCTGAACTCAGCGGCGAACAGCCGGAACAATTGCTTAAGGAACTGATTGCGTTGGTGCAGTAGAGGCTTACGCGGTTCTGGTGGCGCTTTGACTGACAGGAAAACGCATGTCTTTACCGCAACTCTCGCTTTCAGCCGCACGTCATTTACACCTTGCCGCGCAGGGGCTGCTCAAAAAGCCCCGTCGCCGCGCGCAGCCTGCCGATATCCTCTCTACCGTCCAGCGCATGTCGCTGCTCCAAATCGACACCATTAACATTGTCGCCCGTAGCCCTTACCTGGTGCTGTTTAGCCGCCTGGGGAGTTATCCTCCGCAGTGGCTGGATGAGGCGCTCTCCAAAGGGGAGCTGATGGAGTACTGGGCTCACGAAGCCTGCTTCCTGCCCCGTAGCGATTTCGCCTTGGTACGTCACCGTATGCTTGCTCCGGAAAAGATGGGATGGAAATACCGGCAGGCGTGGATGGAGGAACATGAGGCCGAAATAGAGCAGCTTATCAGCCATATTCAGGAAAACGGCCCCGTTCGATCCGCCGATTTTGAACATCCGCGCAAAGGTGCAGGCGGATGGTGGGAGTGGAAGCCGCACAAGCGCCATCTTGAAGGGTTGTTCACGTCAGGCAAAGTCATGGTCATTGAACGGCGTAATTTTCAGCGCGTTTATGATCTGACGCATCGCGTGATGCCTCACTGGGACGACGAGCGGGATCTGCTTACTCAGGAGGCGGCCGAGGCCATCATGCTGGAGAACAGCGCCCGCAGCCTGGGCATTTTCCGTCCGCAATGGCTGGCAGACTATTACCGCCTCCGTCAGCCTGCGCTGAAGCCTCTGCTGGAGATGTGGCAGCGCGAACAGCGAGTTATTCCCGTTATGGTGGAAACGCTGGGAGAAATGTGGCTGCACGCGGATCTCCTCCCGTTATTGCCTCAGGCCCTGGAGGGCAAACTTCAGGCGACCCACAGCGCGGTATTGTCGCCGTTCGACCCGGTTGTCTGGGACAGAAAACGCGCCGAGCAGCTGTTTGACTTCAGCTACCGGCTGGAATGCTATACCCCGGCGCCAAAGCGGCAATACGGCTACTTTGTTTTACCGCTGCTGCACAAGGGACAACTGGTCGGGCGCATAGATGCCAAAATGCACCGCAAGACCGGCACGCTTGAAGTCATTGCCCTTTATCTGCAAGAGGGCATCAGGGTCACGGCGAGCCTGGAAAAAGGGTTAACGTCCGCCATTTGCGAGTTCGCGCGCTGGCAGGAGGCTCGCGACGTAACGCTTGGCCGGGTACCTGACGGGTTATTCACATCCTGTCGAAGTGGCTGGGAAACAGGCACGCCCTGAAAAGGGAATGTGTTAAGCTTTAGCGATTACCCATACGGAGGAACTATGGATCACCGTTTACTTGAAATTATTGCCTGCCCGGTATGCAACGGCAAACTCTACTACAGCCAGGACAAACAGGAGCTGATCTGCAAGCTGGACAGTCTGGCCTTCCCGCTGCGTGACGGCATTCCGGTACTGCTGGAAAATGAAGCCCGTTCCCTGGTGGCAGAAGAGAGCAAACCATGAGTTTTGTTGTCATTATTCCTGCACGTTATGCCTCAACGCGTCTGCCGGGTAAACCGCTGGTAGATATCAACGGCAAGCCGATGATTGTGCATGTCCTTGAGCGGGCGCGTGAGTCCGGTGCCGACCGCATTATCGTTGCAACCGATCATCCTGATGTCGCCCGTGCGGTTGAGGCCGCAGGCGGTGAGGTGTGCATGACCCGCGCCGATCACCAGTCCGGCACCGAGCGTCTGGCTGAAGTGGTTGAGAAATGTGGTTTCAGTGACGATACGGTCATCGTCAACGTGCAGGGCGACGAGCCGATGATCCCGGCCGTTATTATCCGTCAGGTGGCGGAAAACCTGGCGCAGCGTCAGGTCGGTATGGCGACGCTCGCGGTGCCTATTCACCACGCTGAAGAGGTATTCAATCCGAATGCGGTGAAGGTGGTGATGGATGCCGAAGGCTATGCGCTTTATTTCTCCCGCGCTACGATTCCGTGGGATCGCGATCGCTTTGCGCTCTCTAAAGAGACCATCGGTGATTCTTTCCTGCGTCATATTGGGATCTACGGCTATCGCGCCGGCTTTATTCGCCGCTATGTAGCATGGGCGCCGAGCCCGCTGGAGCATATCGAAATGCTGGAGCAGCTTCGCGTGCTCTGGTATGGCGAAAAAATCCACGTTGCCGTTGCCCGCGAAGTACCGGGAACGGGCGTTGATACGCCGGAAGATCTTGAGCGCGTCCGCGCCGAGTTGCGTTAATCCCGCCTGCATCCCTCCTTTCGGAGGGATGTCCTCTCCCCGCAAATTCCCCTTTCTTTACCCTAATTGATCTCTTCCGGGTGACATCTTCACGCTGTGCGCTCATTATAAAAGCAGTAGTCTTAATGGGGGTAATCTCATATGGAACAGCTGCGTGCCGAACTTAGCCATCTGCTGGGTGAGAAGTTAAGCCGGGTCGAATGCGTGAGTGAAAAGGTCGATACCGCGCTCTGGTCGTTGTATGACGGCCAGGGCAACCCGATGCCGTTGATGGCACGAAGCTTCTCGTCGCCGGGCGTCGCCAGGCAGCTTGCCTGGAAAATGTCGATGCTGGCACGGGAGGGAACCGTCCGTATGCCGACCGTGTACGGCGTGATGACCCACGAGGAACATCCCGGCCCGGACGTACTGCTGATTGAGCGTTTACGCGGTGTGCCGGTAGAAGCGCCCGCGCGTACGCCGGAACGCTGGGAACAGCTTAAAGACCAGATTGTGGAGGCGCTGCTGGCCTGGCACCGACAGGATAGCCGCGGGCTTGTTGGTCCGGTTGACAGCACCCAGGAAAACCTGTGGCCGCTGTGGTATCGCCAGCGGGTGGAAGTGCTGTGGGGGACGCTTAACCAGTTCAACAATACCGGCTTGACCATGCAGGACAAACGTATTCTGTTTCGCACCCGCGAGTGCTTACCGGCGCTGTTCGACGGCTTTAACGACAACTGCGTGCTGATCCACGGCAATTTTACTCTGCGCAGTATGCTCAAAGACTCCCGCAGCGATCAGCTCCTGGCGATGCTAGGGCCGGGGATCATGCTCTGGGCACCGCGGGAATATGAGCTGTTCAGGCTCAGCGACAGCGGGGCGGCGGAAGGTTTACTGTGGCACTACCTTCAACGCGCGCCCGTTGCAGAGGCGTTTCTCTGGCGCCGCTGGCTTTATCTGCTCTGGGATGAAGTGGCGCAGCTGGTCAACACCGGACGTTTCAATCGCGCCAACTTCGATCTGGCGGCTAAATCACTCTTGCCCTGGCTCGCCTGACGAGCCTTTCAGCCACTGCCAGAGGCGTCCGAGCGTCTCGTAGCCAACGCGATCGCTATGCATCAACCACATCGGAGAGGGGATCACCCGTTCCCATGGGTTGAGCGGCGCGCTGATGGCCATCTGGTTTGCCGGTGCGGGAAGCGGGTGCAAACCTTGCTTCTCGAAGAAAATCATCGCTCTTGGCAGGTGCGAGGCGGAGGTCACCAGTAAGAACGGAACATCGCCAATCGCCTGCTTCACCGCGGCAGCCTCTTCCTCGGTATCCTTTGGGCTGTCCAGCGTGATGATAGAGGAACGCGGTACGCCGAGCGATTCCGCGATTCTGGCCCCCGCTTCAGCTGTACTCACCGGGTTGGTTTTGGCCGCTGCGCCGGTGAAGATCATTTTTGATCCCGGATTCGCCAGCCACAGGCGAATACCTTCGTTTAGCCGTGGCAGGCTGTTGTTGATCAGGTTCGAACTGGGGGCCCAGTCAGGGTCCCAGGTATACCCGCCGCCCAGCACAACGATGTAATCAACTTTCTGGTTTCCCTGCCACGTAGGGTACCTGTTTTCGATGGGGCGCAGCAGTCCATCCGCCACTGGCTGCAGGCTCAGCAGCAGCAGGACCAGCCAGCCGAACGTAATAAGCGTTTTGCCACTCTTCTGAAAGCGACTAAACCACACCAGCGCCAGCCCCAGCGCGATGATGATAAGCAGCAGCGGAAGGGGAAGCATCATCCCTCCAACATATTTCTTAAGGGTAAAAAGCATCCTTTTTGGTTCCTTTTTTGACCATACAGCAGATGATTACCGGTGATATTACACCAGAGAGGTTCATTCTCCGCGCGGGTGTGACAAAATAGCGGTTTTGCAGTTAGCGAGTGGAACTCTCCCAATGCGGGATCGCAATTTTGATGACATCGCGGAAAAGTTTTCGCGCAACATTTATGGCACCACGAAAGGGCAGCTCCGTCAGACGATCCTCTGGCAGGATCTGGATACCATTCTGGCGGGCTTTGGCGGCCAAACGTTGCGCGTGCTGGACGCCGGAGGTGGTGAAGGGCAGACGGCCATAAAAATGGCTGAACGTGGCCATCACGTCACGCTTTGCGATCTTTCTGCTGAAATGGTCGCCCGCGCGACGCGTGCGGCAGAAGAGAAAGGTGTGAGCGACAACATGCATTTTATACAATGCGCCGCTCAGGACATCGCGCAGCATTTGGAAACCCAGGTTGATCTGATATTGTTTCATGCGGTGCTGGAGTGGGTTGCCGACCCGCAAAGCGTGTTACAAACCCTGTGGTCAATGTTACGTCCGGGCGGTACGCTGTCGCTGATGTTCTACAATGCTAACGGCTTCCTGATGCACAACATGGTGGCAGGGAACTTCGACTATGTTCAGGTCGGGATGCCGAAAAAGAAAAAACGCACGCTTTCCCCGGACTATCCGCGCGATCCGCAGCAGGTTTACGGCTGGCTGGAAGAGATTGGCTGGCAGATCGTCGGGAAGACGGGCGTCAGGGTGTTTCATGATTATCTGCGTGAAAAACACAAACAGCGTGACTGTTTTGACACCTTAACAGAATTAGAAACGCGGTATTGCCGCCAGGAGCCGTTCGTCAGCCTTGGCCGCTATATTCACGTCACCGCGCACAAGCCGCAGATGCAAGGATAACCTATGAGTGAATTTTCCCAGACAGTCCCCGAACTGGTTGCCTGGGCCAGGAAAAACGATTTCTCCATCTCGCTGCCGGTAGACAGACTCTCTTTCCTGCTGGCGGTTGCCACGCTGAACGGCGAACGGCTGGATGGTGAAATGAGCGAGGGTGAACTGGTGGATGCGTTCCGCCACGTCAGTGATGCGTTTGAGCAAACCAGCGAAACCATTAGCGTGCGTGCCAATAACGCAATCAACGATATGGTGCGTCAACGTCTGCTGAACCGCTTTACCAGCGAGCAGGCGGAAGGAAACGCCATCTATCGCCTGACCCCGCTGGGCATCGGCATCACCGACTACTACATTCGCCAGCGCGAATTTTCCACGCTGCGTCTCTCCATGCAGCTCTCGATCGTGGCGGGTGAGCTTAAACGTGCCGCCGACGCAGCCGATGAAAACGGTGACGAATTCCACTGGCATCGCAACGTTTACGCGCCGCTGAAATACTCGGTGGCCGAGATTTTCGACAGTATCGATCTCACTCAGCGTCTGATGGACGAGCAGCAGCAGCAGGTGAAAGACGATATCGCGCAGCTGCTGAACAAGGACTGGCGTGCGGCCATTTCCAGCTGTGAACTTTTGTTGTCAGAAACCTCCGGTACGCTGCGTGAGCTGCAGGATACGCTGGAGGCCGCAGGGGACAAGCTGCAGGCCAACCTGCTGCGCATCCAGGACGCGACCCTGGCGCACGACGATCTGCATTTTATCGACCGTCTGGTGTTTGATCTGCAGAGCAAACTTGACCGCATTATCAGCTGGGGCCAGCAGTCGATCGATCTGTGGATCGGCTATGACCGCCACGTGCATAAATTTATCCGTACCGCGATTGATATGGATAAAAACCGCGTCTTTGCTCAGCGTCTTCGTCAGTCGGTACAGACCTACTTTGATGCACCGTGGGCGCTGACCTATGCCAATGCCGATCGTCTGTTGGATATGCGCGACGAAGAGATGGCGCTGCGCGATGAAGAGGTCACCGGTGAACTGCCGCCGGATCTGGAGTACGAAGAATTCAACGAAATTCGTGAGCAACTTGCGGCGATGATCGAAGAACAGCTCGCCGTCTACAAAACCAGACAAGCGCCGCTGGATCTTGGGCTCGTGGTGCGCGACTATCTGGCGCAATATCCGCGCGCGCGCCACTTCGACGTTGCCCGCATTGTGGTAGACCAGGCGGTGCGCCTGGGTATCGCGCAAGCAGACTTCACCGGACTGCCGCCGAAGTGGCAGCCAATTAACGATTACGGAGCCAAGGTACAGGCGCATGTCATTGACAAATATTGAACAAGTGATGCCAGTTAAGCTGGCACAGGCGCTGGCGAATCCGTTATTTCCGGCGCTGGACAGCCAGCTGCGTGCCGGTCGTCACATTGGCCTGGACGAGCTGGATAATCACGCCTTTTTGATGGACTTTCAGGAGTACCTGGAAGAGTTTTACACCCGCTATAACGTGGAGCTTATCCGCGCGCCGGAAGGCTTTTTCTATCTGCGCCCGCGTTCCACGACCCTGATCCCGCGCTCCGTGCTCTCCGAGCTGGACATGATGGTTGGCAAAATTCTTTGCTATCTCTACCTCAGCCCGGAACGCCTGGCAAATGAAGGCATCTTCACCCAGCAGGAGCTGTACGATGAACTGCTGACGCTGGCGGATGAGAGCAAGCTGCTTAAGCTGGTGAATAACCGTTCGACGGGGTCGGATCTTGACCGTCAAAAATTACAGGAAAAGGTTCGCTCTTCCCTGAACCGTCTGCGCCGTCTGGGGATGGTCTGGTTTATGGGCCACGACAGCAGCAAATTCCGCATCACGGAATCGGTCTTCCGCTTCGGCGCCGACGTGCGTGCGGGCGATGACGCGCGTGAAGCGCAGCTTCGCATGATCCGCGACGGTGAAGCGATGCCGGTGGAAAACCATTTGCAGCTCAATGATGAGCATGAAGAGAATCTGCCGGATAGCGGGGAGGAAGAGTAATGATTGAACGCGGTAAATTTCGCTCACTGACGCTGATTAACTGGAACGGCTTCTTTGCCCGAACCTTCGATCTGGATGAGCTGGTCACGACGCTCTCCGGTGGTAACGGGGCGGGTAAATCCACCACCATGGCGGCGTTTGTAACGGCGCTGATCCCCGACCTGACGCTGCTTCACTTCCGTAACACCACCGAAGCGGGCGCGACAAGCGGCTCCCGCGATAAAGGCCTGCACGGTAAGCTGAAAGCGGGCGTCTGTTATTCCGTGCTGGACGTCATCAACTCCCGTCACCAGCGCGTGGTGGTGGGCGTACGTCTGCAACAGGTTGCCGGCCGCGACCGTAAAGTGGATATCAAACCGTTCGCCATTCAGGGGCTGCCAACCTCCGTACAGCCGACCGCGCTGCTGACGGAAACGCTGAATGAACGCCAGGCGCGCGTCCTGACGCTGCAGGAGCTGAAGGACAAGCTTGAAGCCATCGAAGGGGTGCAGTTTAAGCAGTTCAACTCCATTACCGACTACCACTCCCTGATGTTCGATCTGGGCGTGGTGGCGCGCCGTCTGCGCACCGCTTCAGACCGTAGTAAATACTACCGTCTGATCGAAGCGTCCCTGTACGGCGGTATCTCCAGCGCCATTACCCGTTCCCTGCGTGACTACCTGCTGCCGGAAAACAGCGGCGTGCGTAAGGCCTTCCAGGACATGGAGGCGGCATTGCGTGAAAACCGCATGACGCTGGAAGCGATTCGCGTTACCCAGTCTGACCGCGACCTGTTTAAACACCTGATCAGCGAAGCGACCAACTACGTGGCGGCGGACTATATGCGCCACGCCAACGAGCGCCGCGTCCATCTCGATCAGGCATTAGAATATCGCCGCGAGCTGTTTACCTCCCGTAAACAGCTGGTGGCCGAGCAGTACAAGCACGTCGAAATGGCGCGCGAGCTGGGTGAGCACAACGGTGCCGAAGGCGATCTGGAAGCCGACTACCAGGCCGCCAGCGATCACCTGAACCTGGTGCAGACCGCGCTGCGTCAGCAGGAAAAGATCGAACGCTACGAAGCGGACCTCGATGAGCTGCAAATTCGTCTCGAAGAGCAGAATGAAGTGGTGGCCGAAGCCGCCGAGATGCAGGAAGAGAACGAAGCCCGCGCCGAAGCCGCCGAGCTGGAAGTGGACGAGCTGAAAAGCCAGCTTGCGGACTACCAGCAGGCGCTGGACGTACAGCAGACGCGTGCGATTCAGTACAACCAGGCGCTGCAGGCGCTACAGCGTGCGAAAGAGCTGTGTCATCTGCCGGATCTGACGCCGGAAAGTGCAGACGAGTGGCTGGACACCTTCCAGGCCAAAGAGCAGGAAGCCACCGAGAAACTGCTCTCGCTTGAACAGAAAATGAGCGTCGCGCAAACGGCGCACAGCCAGTTTGAACAGGCTTATCAGCTGGTAGTTGCGATTAACGGCCCGCTGGCGCGTAGCGAAGCCTGGGACGTTGCCCGTGAACTGCTGCGCGACGGCGTCAACCAGCGCCATCTGGCCGAGCAGGTGCAGCCGCTGCGTATGCGCCTGAACGAGCTGGAACAGCGCCTGCGCGAGCAGCAGGAAGCCGAACGTCTGCTGGCCGAGTTCTGCAAGCGTCAGGGTAAACATTACGATTTCGACGAGCTTGAGGCCCTGCATCAGGAGTTGGAAGCGCGTATTGCGGCCCTGTCCGATACCGTATCAAATGCCAGCGAACAGCGTATGACGCTGCGTCAGGAGCTGGAGCAGCTTCAGTCCCGTTCGAAGGCGCTTTTGCAGCGTGCGCCGGTCTGGCTGGCAGCGCAAAGCAGCCTGAACCAGCTCAGCGAACAGTGCGGCGAACAGTTCGAATCCAGCCAGCAGGTGACCGAATACCTGCAACAGCTGCTGGAGCGCGAGCGCGAAGCCATTGTTGAACGTGACGAAGTGGGTGCCCGCAAGCGTGACGTCGATGAAGAAATCGAGCGCTTAAGCCAGCCGGGCGGGTCAGAAGATCCGCGTCTGAACACGTTAGCCGAGCGTTTTGGCGGCGTACTGCTGTCTGAGATTTACGATGACGTTGGCCTGGACGATGCGCCGTACTTCTCCGCGCTGTACGGTCCATCCCGCAACGCAATTGTGGTGCCGGATCTGTCGCTGATTTCTGAGCAGCTCGCAGGGCTGGAAGATTGCCCGGAAGATCTCTACCTGATCGAAGGGGATCCGCAGTCGTTCGATGACAGCGTTTTCAGCGTTGACGAGCTGGAAAAAGCGGTGGTGGTGAAAATCGCCGATCGCCAGTGGCGTTACTCCCGCTTCCCGGAACTGCCGCTGTTTGGCCGCGCCGCGCGCGAAAGCCGCATCGAAAGCCTCCACGCCGAGCGTGAAACGCTGTCTGAACGCTTTGCCACTCTGTCGTTTGACGTACAGAAAACCCAGCGTCTGCACCAGGCGTTCAGCCGCTTTATCGGCAGCCATCTGGGCGTGGCGTTTGAAGCCGACCCGGAAGCGGAAATCCGCAAGCTCAACACCCGCCGTGGCGAGCTGGAGCGCGCGATTGCCAGTCATGAAAGTGACAACCAGCAGAGCCGCGTCCAGTTCGAACAGGCGAAAGAGGGCGTCGCTGCCCTTAACCGCATTCTGCCGCGCCTGAACCTGCTGGCTGATGACACGCTGGCCGACCGCGTGGATGAGATCCAGGAACGTCTGGATGAAGCCCAGGAAGCCGCGCGCTTCGTGCAGCAGCACGGCAACCAGCTGGCGAAGCTGGAGCCCGTCGTGTCTGTACTGCAGAGCGACCCGGAACAGTTCGAGCAGTTAAAAGAAGATTATGCCTGGTCGCAGCAGGTGCAGCGCGAAGCGCGTCAGCAGGCGTTTGCCCTGACGGAAGTGGTGCAGCGTCGTGCGCACTTCGGCTACTCCGATTCGGCTGAAATGCTGAGCGGTAACAGCGACCTGAATGAAAAACTGCGCCAGCGCCTTGAGCAGGCGGAAGCGGAACGTACCCGCGCTCGCGAAGCGATGCGCAGCCACTCCGCTCAGCTGAACCAGTACAACCAGGTACTGGCTTCGCTGAAAAGCTCCTTCGACACCAAGAAAGAGCTGTTAAACGACCTGCAGAAAGAGCTGCAAGACATTGGCGTTCGTGCCGACAGCGGGGCGGAAGAGCGCGCGCGCATTCGTCGTGATGAGCTGCATAGCCAGCTCAGCAATAACCGCGCGCGTCGTAATCAGCTGGAAAAAGCGCTCACCTTCTGCGAAGCGGAAATGGATAACCTGACCCGCCGCCTGCGCAAGCTGGAGCGCGACTATCATGAAATGCGCGAGCAGGTCGTGACGGCGAAAGCGGGCTGGTGCGCCGTGATGCGGATGGTGAAAGACAACAACGTTGAACGACGCCTGCACCGTCGCGAGCTGGCATACCTTTCTGCCGATGAGCTGCGTTCGATGTCGGATAAGGCGCTGGGTGCGCTGCGTCTGGCGGTGGCGGATAACGAACACCTGCGCGATGTGCTGCGCATGTCAGAGGATCCGAAACGTCCTGAACGTAAAATTCAGTTCTTCGTTGCGGTTTATCAGCACCTGCGCGAGCGTATTCGTCAGGACATTATCCGTACCGACGATCCGGTCGAAGCCATCGAACAGATGGAAATTGAGCTGGGCCGTCTGACGGAAGAGTTGACCTCCCGCGAGCAGAAGCTGGCGATCAGCTCCCGCAGCGTGGCGAATATCATTCGCAAAACCATTCAGCGCGAGCAGAACCGTATCCGCCAGCTGAACCAGGGGCTGCAGAGCGTCTCGTTTGGTCAGGTCAACAGCGTGCGTCTTAACGTCAACGTACGTGAAGCCCACGCGACGCTGCTGGACGTGCTCTCTGAGCAGCACGAGCAGCATCAGGATCTGTTCAACAGCAACCGTCTGACCTTCTCCGAAGCGCTGGCGAAGCTGTATCAGCGCCTGAATCCGCAGATTGATATGGGCCAGCGTACGCCGCAAACCATCGGTGAAGAGCTGCTGGACTATCGTAACTACCTGGAAATGGAAGTTGAGGTAAACCGTGGTTCAGACGGCTGGCTGCGTGCGGAATCCGGAGCGCTGTCGACCGGTGAAGCCATTGGTACCGGGATGTCGATTCTGGTGATGGTGGTGCAGAGCTGGGAAGATGAAGCGCGCCGCCTGCGCGGGAAAGACATCTCCCCATGCCGACTGCTGTTCCTCGATGAAGCGGCGCGTCTTGATGCCCGCTCGATTGCCACGCTGTTTGAGCTTTGCGAACGTCTCGATATGCAGCTCATCATTGCGGCACCGGAAAACATCAGCCCTGAAAAAGGCACCACCTATAAGCTGGTGCGTAAAGTGTTCCAGAACAGCGAACACGTGCACGTTGTCGGGCTGCGTGGCTTTGCGCCGCAGCCGCCGGAATCAATGCCGGAAACCACGGCAGACGCTTCCTGAGGCGTTTTGTTACAAAGAGCGGCGCAGAAGCGCCGCTTTTTTTATTCTCTTAACTTGTGTTCAGGGCTGCGTTATCTTTAAACTTCTTTACATAAGGTAAGGCAACAGAGTTGTCGTCTACCTATAATAAAAGAAAGCCCCACCGTGATGGGCATGTCGTGAAAACAGGGGGCAAGGGATGTTGCTAAAGAAAGAATGTGGTCGTCAGCTGCCAGCACTGAGTTTATGTCTGGCAGTGATGTTTGCTCCACTGTTAACCGCCCAGGCCGACGAGCCTGAAATTGTGCCGACTGACAGCACCGCAACGACAGGCGCGCAGCCGACGTCATTGTCTCAGCCGCTGGAACAGTCTACGGCAACGGCCATCATGGCCGGGATTAAGCCGCTGCCGGAAGGCATCGACGTTGAATCGCTCAGCCAGCAGCTCCAGACAGGCCTGCCTTCTGGCTACACGCCTGCCTATATCAATCAGCTCACGCTGCTTTATGCTGCCCGCGATATGAAACCCATGTGGGAAAATCGTGAAGCCGTGCGCGCCTTCCAGCAACAGCTAGCGGAAGTGGCGATTGCGGGATTCCAGCCGCAGTTTACGAAGTGGGTTGAGCTGTTAACCGATCCTGCCGTCACCGGTCAGGCGCGGGACGTGGTCCTTTCCGATGCCATGATGGGCTACCTGCAGTTTGTGGCGGGTATTCCGGTCAATGGCAACCGCTGGCTGTACAGCGATAGGCCCTATAAGCTGGCGACGCCAGCCCTGTCGGTGATTAACCAGTGGCAATTAGCGCTGGATAACGGCGACCTGCCGCGCTTCATTGCCAGCCTCGCGCCGGCGCATCCACAGTATGCCACGATGCACCAGTCGCTCCTCGCGCTGGTGGGGGACTCGCGTCCATGGCCGCAAATGCGGGGGACCGCAACGCTGCGTCCGGGGCAGTGGAGCAGCGATGTGCCAGCCCTGCGCGAGATCCTTAAACGCTCCGGTATTCTTGATGGCGGGCCGAAGATTGCCCTGCCGGGCGACGATCCGCAAAGCGCGGTGGTCAGCCCGTCAGCGCCCGTAAAAGAGAACAAGGCCACTACCCTGAGCAATAAGCCCGAGGCTTACGATCGCGAGCTGGTCGCCGCGGTTAAACAGTTCCAGGCCGCTCAGGGGCTGGGAGCCGATGGCGTCATTGGACCCTCAACGCGTGACTGGCTTAACGTATCGCCTGCGCAGCGGGCCGGGGTGCTGGCGCTTAATATTCAGCGTCTGCGTTTGCTGCCGGGCACGCTGTCTACCGGCATTATGGTCAATATCCCTGCCTATTCACTGGTTTATTATCAGGATGGTAGCGAGAAGCTGGCCTCGCGCGTGATTGTCGGGCGTCCGGATCGCAAAACGCCGATGATGAGCAGCGCGTTAAATAACGTGGTGGTTAACCCGCCGTGGAACGTGCCGCCGACGCTGGCGCGTAAGGACATTCTACCTAAGGTCTGGAACGATCCGGGTTATCTGGAACGTCACGGCTATACGGTCATGCGTGGCTGGAACAGTAAAGAGGCGATCGATCCTTACATGGTCGACTGGTCGACGATCACGGCCTCCAACCTGCCGTTCCGCTTCCAGCAGGCTCCCGGAGCGCATAACTCGCTGGGGCGCTACAAATTCAACATGCCAAGTTCAGATGCTATCTATCTGCACGATACGCCGAACCACAATCTGTTCCAGAAAGATACCCGGGCACTGAGTTCAGGCTGCGTGCGCGTGAATAAAGCCTCGGAGTTGGCCAACATGCTGCTGCAGGATGCGGGCTGGAACGATACGCGTATTTCTGACGCCCTGAAGCAGGGTGATACGCGCTACGTGAATATTCGCCACAACATTCCGGTTAATCTTTATTATCTGACAGCATTTGTGGGTGAAGACGGTCGCACTCAGTACCGTACAGATATTTACAATTATGATCTCACCGCGCGATCCGGCGCACAAATTTTGCCAAAAGCGGAACAATTAATCAGGTAAATGAAGTAGTTCGGGAAAAATGATTGTCGTAAGTTATGGTGAATCGGGGCCAATATCGCTGTAAGCCGCGTATTCACTGGGGTTGGGCGCCTTGACGTACCCTGTTTTGCCAGTTAAGGTGCCCTTCGTGCGCTAAGCATATTACGATTTCTTTGACCTGTAGACCTGATTATCATGGACAAATTTGACGCTAATCGCCGCAAGCTGCTGGCGTTAGGTGGTGTTGCGCTTGGCGCAGCGGCCATCTTACCGACGCCAGCATTTGCCACCCTCTCGACACCTCGTCCGCGCGTTTTAACGCTCAGCAATCTTCACACCGGTGAGTCGCTAAAAGCGGAGTTTTTCGATGGCAGAGGCTATATTCAGGATGAATTAGCAAGACTCAACCATTTTTTCCGTGATTTCCGCGCGAATAAAGTAAAAGCCATCGACCCAGGACTGTTTGATCAGCTTTTCCGCCTTCAGGGCCTGCTGGGCACCAGCAAGCCGGTGCAGCTTATTTCTGGTTATCGCTCAATTGATACCAACAATGAACTGCGCGCCCATAGCCGTGGGGTAGCGAAAAAAAGCTACCACACGAAGGGACAGGCAATGGATTTCCACATTGAAGGCGTTTCGTTAGCCAATATTCGCAAAGCCGCGTTATCTATGCGCGCGGGTGGTGTAGGATATTACCCACGTAGCAACTTTGTGCATATTGATACCGGGCCGGTTCGGCACTGGTAATAACGAAACACAGGAGCAGTATGAACTATCGTATTATTCCGGTTACCGCGTTCTCCCAGAACTGTTCATTAATCTGGTGCGAGCAAACCAAACTGGCCGCGCTTGTCGATCCCGGCGGTGACGCTGAGAAAATCAAGCAGGACGTTGCCGACAGCGGCGTGGCGCTGATGCAGATTTTACTGACGCATGGTCACCTCGACCACGTAGGCGCAGCGGCTGAACTGGCTAAACACTACGGTGTGCCGATTTTTGGCCCGGAAAAAGAAGATGAGTTCTGGCTGCAGGGGTTACCCGCCCAAAGCCGCATGTTTGGCCTTGATGAGTGTCTGCCATTGACGCCCGATCGCTGGCTGAACGAAGGAGAGCGCGTTAACGTAGGGAATGTGACTTTACAGGTGTTGCATTGTCCTGGGCATACGCCAGGCCATATCGTCTTCTTTGACGACCAGTCCCGTCTGCTGATTTCCGGCGATGTGATTTTCAAAGGTGGCGTAGGACGCAGCGATTTTCCGCGCGGCGATCACGGGCAGCTGATTCAGTCGATCAAACAGAAGTTATTGCCGCTGGGTGATGACGTAACGTTTATCCCTGGACACGGTCCGATGTCGACGCTGGGCTATGAACGGCTCCATAACCCGTTCCTTCAGGATGAAATGCCTGTCTGGTAACCGGCATAAAAAAAGCCTGCTTAACGCAGGCTTTTTTGTGGGCGCAAATTACAGGACGGCGACAATCGCTTCGCACAGTGGCGCCATGTTGTCAGGGGTCATGCCTGCAACGTTTACGCGGCCAGAGGCTACGGCGTATACGCCAAACTCTTCACGCAGACGCAGAACCTGCTCTTTGGTCAGGCCGCTGAACGAGAACATACCGTTCTGTTTGATGATGAAGCTGAAGTCGCGGTCAGCGCCTTTCTCCGCCAGGGTGTTCACAAACAGCAGGCGCATGCGCTGGATACGCTGACGCATATCGTTCAGCTCTTGTTCCCAAATCGCGCGCAGCGCATCGTTGCTCAGAATGGTCGCAACAACAGACGCACCGTGTGCCGGCGGGTTAGAGTAGTTAGCGCGGATAACGGATTTCATCTGGCTAAACGCGCGATCGACGGTCTCATCGTTAGCCGCAACCAGCGTACAGGCACCTACACGCTCATTGTACAGACCAAAGTTCTTGGAGTAGGAACTGGCAACGATCAGTTCCTGATGCATGGCTGCGAACGCGCGCAGGCCTTCGGCATCTTCTTCCAGACCGCGGGCGAAGCCCTGGTAAGCAAAGTCAAACAGCGGCAGCCAGCCTTTCTCAACGGAGAGCTTCGCCAGGTGTTCCCACTGCTCAAGCGTTGGATCGATACCGGTTGGGTTGTGGCAGCAGCCGTGGAACAGCACCACGTCACCCGCCTGCGCTTCGCTCAGGCTTGAGAGCAGGCCGTCAAAGTCGAGAGCGTGGTTTACCGCATCGTAGTAAGCATATTCGCGCACTTCCAGGCCCGCAGAGTTAAAGACGCTCTTGTGGTTCGGCCAGCTTGGATTGCTCACCCATACGCGCTTAACAGAGGTGTTTTTCGCAAGGAAATCCGCCGCCACGCGCAGCGCGCCGGTACCGCCAGGGGTCTGTGCTGTGCGGGCACGTTTGTCACTCACAATTGCGCTGCCTTTACCGAACAGCAGCTCCTGGGTGCAGCGACCAAATTCAGGGATACCATCAATACCGAGGTAGTTTTTGGTGGTTTCATTTTCCAGCAGATACTGCTCAGCTTTCTTAACGCTGGTCAGTACCGGAGTTTTGCCGGTTTCATCTTTATATACACCAATACCCAGGTTGATTTTGCCAGGGCGGTCGTCGGCACGAAACAGATCGGCCAGGCCCAGAATAGGGTCGGCAGGAGCGGCGGTAATGTTCTCAAACATGACGAAGTTCCATTGTGATTACAGAAGTGAAATCCGCTATCAGGTTAACGGGAGATTTACAAAATGCCAACCGTTTGCGACGAAAAGCGTGCGGCTTTTCAAAAGTCGCCATTATTTTCTCTCAGGCATAAAAAAACAGGGCCGAAGCCCTGTTCATTATGCATATAACAAAGTGGTGTTCTGATTAGAACTGGTAGGTTACACCCACAGCAGCCATATCGTCGTTGCCGTTCAGACCGCCAACAGCTTTCGCGTAGTCGGTGTCTTTATCCAGCAGGTTGATGTAGTAGTCAGCCCACACGTTGAAGTTTTTGTTGAAGTAGTAAGTGGTACCAACCTGGATGAATTTAGCCAGGTCTGCATCGCCACCGCTGAAGCCGCCGACGGCAGCCAGGTCTTTACCTTTGGTCTGCACGTAGGAGATTGCTGGACGCAGGCCGAAGTCGAACTGGTACTGAGCAACCACTTCGAAGTTCTGAGTTTTGTTAGCAAAACCTGCATCACCGCTAGAACCGGTACGGGTGGTGTTACGGGTTTCTGCATAGGTAGTTGCCAGGTAGAGGTTGTTAGCGTCGTATTTCAGACCCACGCCCCATGCTTCAGCTTTATCACCCTGGCCATCAGCTTTCTGGTTCAGAGTACGGTTAGCGTTGCTGTAAGATGCGATTGCACCGAAGCCTTCGCCGAAGTCGTAACCCAGGGAGTAACCTACGCCGTCACCGTTAGAGGTTTTAACGTCAGCACGGTCGTTTTTACCCTGGTACTGTACGCCCAGGCTCAGACCGTCAACCAGACCGAAGAAATCGCTGTTACGGTAGGTCAGCAGGCCGGTGCTGCGGCTGGTCATAAAGTTATCAACGTAGTTACCGCCCCAGGTCATACCGGAGAAGGACGGTGCCATATCGGTGTATGACTCAACGTCGTATACGATACCGTAGTTACGACCGTAGTCGATGCTGCCAGCGTCGCCCGCTTTCAGACCAGCAAAGGCCAGACGGTTTTTGTTAGCCTGAGCGGTGTTCTCAGCCTGGTTAGCCATGAAGCGGTATTCCCACTGGCCGTAACCGGTCAGCTGGTCGTTGATCTGAGTTTCGCCTTTGAAACCGATCTGCGCGTAGGTAGCGTCGTTATTGTTGGTGTCATCGCCGGAGGTCACGAAATCGTGCTCGGCGTTAACTTTACCGTAGAAGTCCAGTTTGTTGCCGTTCTTGTTATAGATTTCTGCAGCGTTAGCTGCACCGGCTACCAGCAGGGCAGGGATTACCACTGCCAGAATATTGCGCTTCATCATTATTTATTACCCTCATTGGTTTTTTTATGACACTCGCCACTGCCGTCAATAAATTCTGTCAATAAATATTTCCGGAACTATTGATGAGAGTTTGGTGTCTTTATGTATCTGACAGGCATCTTTCCATTCACCGAAGCGTTTCGCTAGCCTGAAAGTGCTACAATTCTCAAGATTGAGTTACAGAAAGAAAATATGTGTAACTAAATGTGTATTTTTGGGAACTTTGTGAACCATCTCAAATTTCAGAACCCCCTGGCGAATTAAGCATCGGTTTGTTTCCTATATATATGAATTCCTTATGTTTAATTTGGATAAAGGCAATTCCTATAAACGAATGTTAAACGACTCGTTTTTTCTTATGACCCAAAAAAGACTTCTGGATGGCTGAAAAATTGGTTGAAATTTGTGCTATTACTTCAGAATGTAATAATCGCAATAAGAATGAGGTTAATTTTTTGTGGCTGGATATGTCGCGGAAACAAAACGTAACAGGTAGCGGTTGTGACGGGGTAGAGGTTTAAAAACGCTGACTTTACGCTGACAAAAACTGACAGGGCAGAATAAAATAATGGCCAGCAAATGCTGGCCATTGTCTGTTGCGTTGCTTAGAAGCTGGCGTTGCGTGGTGTACGCGGGAACGGAATTACGTCACGCACGTTCTGAACACCAGTAACGTAGGCGATCAGACGCTCGAAGCCCAGACCGAACCCAGCGTGCGGAACGGTGCCATAACGGCGCAGATCGCGATACCAGCTGTAGTCCGCAGGGTTGAGCCCCATCTCTGCCATGCGCGCGTCAAGCACGTCCAGACGCTCTTCACGCTGAGAACCACCAATGATTTCACCGATGCCCGGCGCCAGTACGTCCATCGCTGCCACGGTTTTCCCGTCTTCGTTAAGGCGCATATAGAAGGCCTTAATGTCTTTCGGGTAGTTTTTAACGACAACCGGCGCTTTGAAATGTTTCTCGGCGAGATAGCGTTCGTGCTCAGACGCCAGATCGACGCCCCAGTAAACCGGGTTCTCAAACTTCTCACCGCATTTCTCAAGGATCGCTACCGCATCGGTATAGTCCACCTGCGCAAAGTCGGCAGAGACGAAACGCTCCAGACGCGCTACAGCATCGCTGTCTACGCGTTCGGCGAAGAACTTCATGTCGTCAGGACGCTCTTCCAGCACCGCTTTGAAGACGTATTTCAGCATCGCTTCTGCGAGACCTGCTACGTCATTCAGATCGGCAAACGCCACTTCCGGCTCCAGCATCCAGAACTCCGCCAGGTGGCGGCTGGTGTTGGAGTTTTCGGCGCGGAAGGTTGGGCCGAAGGTATAGATCTTAGACAGCGCACAGGCGTAGGTTTCGCCGTTGAGCTGGCCGGATACCGTCAGGAAGGCTTCTTTACCAAAGAAGTCTTTGTCGTAGTCGACTTTACCTTCCGGCGTGCGCGGCAGGTTTTCCATGTCCAGCGTCGAGACGCGGAACATTTCGCCTGCGCCTTCCGTATCGGACGCGGTGATCAGCGGGGTAGACACCCAGAAATACCCCTGCTCATCGAAGAAGCGATGCAGCGCCTGGGCCAGCGTATGGCGCACGCGAGCCACCGCACCAATCAGGTTGGTACGCGGACGCAGGTGTGCGACTTCACGCAGGTATTCAATGCTGTGACGTTTTGCCGCCATCGGGTAGGTGTCCGGATCTTCAACCCAGCCGGTCACTTCAATGGCAGAGGCCTGGATCTCGAAACTCTGGCCCTGGCCCGGGGATGCCACAACCACACCGGTGACGATAACGGAACAACCCGTCGTCAGGCGCAGAACGTCATCATTGTAATTGGGCAGAGAATTATTAATGACGGCCTGTACAGGATCAAAGCAGGAACCGTCATAGACGGCAAGGAAGGAGATGCCAGCTTTAGAATCTCGGCGAGTACGCACCCATCCGCGCACGGTGACCTCCTGGTCAACGGCGACACGGCCCTGGAGTACGTCGGCTACAGGCACAACGCTCATAATATTCTCTCTGTTAATAGTCGGAAAAAATAAACACTTGTCCACCCCAAGACGGGGGGATATCTATGTTACCTGCCAACCGCTATCAGACAAGTAAATTTCGCAGTCAAAAGAGAAGAATTGAGAAATAAATAAGGGAAGGGAGCCCTGAAGGCTCCCGTAAGCGCTTAACTGGCTTTTTTGATCTGGGGGAGATCGAACGCTTTGCGCAATGCGCGAACAAACGCTTTGTCATGGCAGATGGTTTTACCCGGGCTGTCGGAGAGCTTTGCCACCGGCTTGCCGTTACATTCCACCAGCTTTATCACGATATTCAGAGGTTTTACCTGAGGAATGTCGCAGGTCAACCGGGTACCGATCCCGAAGCCCAGATTAATTCTGGCATTGAAATGACGATACAGTTCGACGGCTTTTGCCAGGTCGAGATTATCGGAGAAGACCAGCACCTTGCTCATCGGGTCAATGCCGAGTTTTTGGTAATGAGCAATCGCCTTTTCGCCCCATTCAACCGGATCCCCTGAGTCGTGGCGTAACCCCTGGTAACGCTCAGCGAACTCGGGACCAAAGTCGCGCAGGAAGGCATCCATCGTAATACAGTCGGTCAGGGCGATCCCGAGTTGATTCGGGTACTCTTCAAGCCACGCAGCCAGCGCCGCACGCTGGCTGTTAGCCAGGTCCGGGCTAATTTGCTGATGCGCCTGGAACCACTCGTGCGCCTGAGTGCCCATTGGCGTCAGGTTGAGGCGACGCGCCAAATCGTAGTTGCTGGTACCCACGAACCACGGCTCCTGCTGCAGACGTTCAACGATAGCCTGCTGAACCTCGCGAGAGAAGCGGCGACGGGTGCCGAAATCCATCAGGCGGAAGCGCGACATATCCAGCCCTTCGGTCAGCGTTGAGAATGCCTCAAGTTTGTTCTCCAGCGAGGCGACCGCCTGTTCGACGCCCGTTTCAGGCGAACGGTAGCGGTGAGCCAGCTCGCTGATGACGGCCAGAAGCGGCACTTCCCACATGATCACTTCCCGCCACGGACCTTCAAGACGAATATCCAGCTTGCCGTTCTCGTTGGTCACGGTGACCTGTTCAGGCTTATAGCGGAAGTCGCGCAGCCAGTTCAGATAGTCCGCTTTAAAGAAAGGCAGGCCAGAAAGCCACTGATATTCGTCATCGGTGAGCGCCAGATGCTGCATCGCATCGACCTGTTCACGAATGGAGTCTGCGTAGATACCGAGCAAGTCGTCACCACGGCAGCGGAATTCCGCCGCGACGTGAACGTCATAGTAATGGTGGAAAACGGCTTGCTGCATATGCAGTTTATACGCGTCGGTATCCAGCAACGTATGCAGAACCGGAGAAGCGAATTGAGTCATAGGTGCGCTGTAGCATCCTCTCACGGGAGCGTTTAGTACAATAAACAACTCCGGAGTATACCTTGTTTAGTGATTTATTGAACCCCGATCACAACATAAGCACACTTTATGGTCGAGAGCATTTCGTGCCCCGTGTTATACAAATGTAGCGAAAAAGGTGTTTAAGCCTGAAAAGATGAACATTCTGCATAGCGCGTTTTACGCAACAGGAATATATTGAAACGTTACTCGACAAACGATGCATAAGGTTTTCTATGACACAACAGCCACAAGCCAAATACCGCCACGACTACCGTGCGCCGGAATACCTGATTAGCGATATCGACCTGACTTTTGACCTGGATGCCACAAAAACCGTTGTGACGGCGGTAAGCCAGGTGACGCGCCACAGCGCGACTGCCGTACCGCTGCGTCTGGATGGCGAAGACCTGACGCTGGTCTCCCTGCACATTAACGATGAAGCCTGGTCAGATTATAAAGAAGAAGGCAACCAGCTGGTCATCGACAACCTGCCGGAACGCTTTACGCTGCGCATCGTGAATGAAATCAGCCCTGCCGCCAACACGGCGCTGGAAGGGCTCTACCAGTCAGGCGTGGCCCTGTGTACCCAGTGTGAAGCCGAAGGTTTCCGCCACATTACCTGGTACCTGGACCGCCCGGACGTGCTGGCGCGCTTTACCACCAAAATCATTGCCGATAAAACCCTCTATCCGTTCCTGCTATCCAACGGTAACCGCGTGGGTGAGGGCGAGCTGGAAAATGGCCGTCACTGGGTTCAGTGGCAGGATCCGTTCCCGAAACCGTGCTACCTGTTTGCGCTGGTGGCGGGTGATTTCGACGTGCTGCGCGATACCTTCAAAACCCGCTCTGGCCGCGAAGTGGCGCTGGAGTTGTTCGTTGACCGCGGCAACCTTGACCGCGCGCCGTGGGCGATGACTTCACTCATTAACTCCATGAAGTGGGATGAAGAGCGTTTCGGCCTTGAATACGATCTCGACATCTATATGATCGTCGCCGTCGACTTCTTCAACATGGGCGCGATGGAGAATAAAGGCCTTAACATCTTTAACTCCAAGTACGTGCTGGCGCGTACCGATACCGCTACCGATAAAGACTACCTCGATATCGAACGCGTTATCGGCCACGAGTATTTCCATAACTGGACCGGTAACCGCGTCACCTGCCGCGACTGGTTCCAGCTGAGCCTGAAAGAGGGGCTGACCGTCTTCCGCGATCAGGAGTTCAGCTCCGATCTGGGCTCGCGGGCGGTCAACCGCATCAACAACGTGCGCACCATGCGCGGCCTGCAGTTTGCGGAAGATGCCAGCCCAATGGCGCACCCGATCCGTCCGGATAAAGTCATTGAGATGAATAACTTTTACACCCTGACGGTGTACGAGAAGGGCGCTGAAATTATCCGCATGATCCACACCCTGCTGGGTGAAGAGAATTTCCAGAAAGGGATGCAGCTTTACTTCGAACGTCACGACGGCAGCGCGGCTACCTGCGACGACTTCGTGCAGGCGATGGAAGACGCGTCCAACGTTGATCTTTCTCACTTCCGCCGCTGGTACAGCCAGGCCGGGACCCCGATTGTCACCGTTAAGGACGACTACAACCCGGAAACCGAGCAGTACACTCTGACCATCAGCCAGCGCACGCCGCCAACCGCCGAGCAGGAAGAAAAATATCCGCTGCACATTCCGTTCAGTATTGAGCTGTACGACAACGAAGGCAACGTCATCCCGCTGCAGAAGGGCGGCCACCCGGTGCACCACGTGCTGAACGTGACCCAGGCAGAGCAGACCTTTATCTTCGATAACGTCTACTTCCAGCCGGTGCCTGCGCTGCTGTGCGAGTTCTCCGCGCCGGTGAAGCTGGAGTACAAGTGGAGCGACCAGCAGCTGACGTTCCTGATGCGTCACGCCCGCAACGATTTCTCCCGCTGGGACGCGGCGCAGAGCCTGCTGGCAACCTACATCAAGCTTAACGTGAACCGCTACCAGCAGGGCCAGCCGCTGACGCTGCCGGTGCATGTGGCAGACGCGTTCCGCGCTATCCTGCTGGACGAGAAGATTGACCCGGCGCTGGCGGCTGAAATTCTGACGCTGCCGTCCGCGACTGAAATTGCGGAGCTGTTCGACATTATCGACCCGATTGCCATCGTGGCGGTGCGCGAAGCGCTGACCCGCACGCTGGCGACCGAACTGGCGGATGAATTCCTGGCGCTCTACAACGCTAACAAGCTTGACGCGTATCGCGTGGAGCATGCGGATATCGGCAAGCGTACCCTGCGCAATACCTGCCTGCGCTATCTTGCGTTTGGTGAGCCCGAACTGGCGAACGCGCTGGTGAGCAAGCAGTATCACGAAGCGGATAACATGACTGATGCGCTTGCGGCCCTGGCAGCAAGCGTTGCCGCTGAACTGCCGTGCCGCGATGCGCTGATGCAGGAGTATGACGACAAGTGGCACCAGGATGGTCTGGTGATGGACAAGTGGTTTATTCTGCAGGCGACCAGCCCGGCAGCCGATGCGCTTAGTAAGGTTCGCAGCCTGCTGAAGCACCGTTCGTTCACCATGAGCAACCCGAACCGCGTTCGCTCGCTGATTGGCGCATTTGCCAGCAGTAACCCGGCCGCGTTCCACGCCGAAGACGGCAGCGGATACCAGTTTATGGTGGAAATGCTGACCGAGCTGAACAGCCGTAACCCGCAGGTTGCATCACGTCTGATTGAGCCGCTGATCCGCCTGAAACGCTATGATGCGCAGCGTCAGGCGAAGATGCGTGCCGCGCTTGAGCAGCTGAAAGGGCTGGAAAATCTGTCTGGCGATCTGTACGAGAAGATAGCTAAGGCGCTGGCCTGATGTAAAAAAGCCTGGTGGCGCTACGCTAACCGGGCCTACGTGGGGGCGCGGGGCATTGGTTTTCTCCCTCTCCCTGTGGGAGAGGGCCGGGGTGAGGGCATCAGGCATTGGCCTTTATCCGCTGAATCTCCGCTTCCCCACGTTTCATCACCCGATCCAGCACTTCGGCTTCCAGCTCCGCCAGTCTCGCCGAGCCCACGCGACGAGGGCGCGGGATGTCCACCGTCAGATCCAAACCGATTTTCCCGTTTTCTATAAGCAATACCCGGTCCGCCATCGCCACGGCTTCGCTCACGTCATGCGTCACCAGCAGTACCGTAAAGCCGTGCGCCTGCCAGAGGGATTCAATCAGATCCTGCATTTCTATCCGCGTCAGGGCATCAAGAGCGCCGAGCGGCTCATCAAGCAGCAGCAGGCCGGGACGGTGAATCAACGCTCGCGCCAGCGCCACGCGCTGCTTCTGGCCGCCCGACAGCGCCGCAGGCCATTCACCTGCACGGTTTTCCAGCCCGACGGCGGCCAGCGCCTGACGGGCTTCATCCCGCCAGTTGCCTTTGAGCCCCAGCCCGACGTTATCAATCACCGTTTTCCACGGCAGCAGGCGCGCGTCCTGAAACATCATGCGCGTATCGTCCTGAATATTGGCCAGCGGCGTGGTTCCTGCCAGAATCTCTCCTCCGTTAGGGGCCTCCAGCCCGGCTAAAAGACGCAGGAGTGTGCTTTTTCCGCCGCCGCTGCGCCCGACTACAGCCACAAACTGGCCGGCGGGAATGTGCAGATCCAGCCCGTTAAGAATGGTGTTTTCGCCGTAGCGTTTGGTTACGCCGTTAAGCAGCAGCGGCGTGCCCTGATTTAGTCGTGCGGTATTCATGCTTTCGCCTCCTGAAGGGTATAGGCCGGGTTCCAGCGCAGCCAGCTGCGCTCCAGCCACTGTGCGCTGACGTCGGCGAGTTTGCCGAGCAGTGCATACAGAATGATGGCGACCACCACCACGTCCGTTTGCAGGAATTCGCGGGCGTTCATCGCCAGGTAGCCAATACCGGAGTTGGCTGAGATAGTTTCCGCCACAATCAGCGTCAGCCACATCAGGCCGAGCGCAAAGCGCACCCCGACCATAATGGAGGGCAGGGCGCCCGGCAGAATCACGTGAGCAAAGAGGGAAAAACCCGATAAGCCGTAGCTGCGCGCCATCTCCACCAGACCGCGATCGATATTGCGGATGCCGTGCCAGGTGTTGATGTATATCGGGAACAGCGTGCCCAGCGCCACGAGGAAGATTTTGGCGCTCTCATCGATCCCAAACCACAAAATGACCAGCGGGATCAGCGCCAGATGCGGCACGTTGCGCAGCATCTGGATGGAGGTATCCAGCAGCCTTTCCCCCCAGCGTGAAAGGCCGCTGATCAGACCCAGCACCAGACCGATGCTGCCGCCGATGGAAAATCCAATCACCGCGCGCCAGGAGCTGATCGCCAGATGTTGCCACAGCTCTCCGCTGACGCTCAGCGACCAGAACGCTTCGATAACGCCCTCCGGAGAGGGCAAAATGCGGCTCGACAGCCAGCCGGTGGTCGACGCGAGCTGCCAGAGCGCCACGATGCCGACGGGCAAAAACCACGGGGCGGCGCGCAGCAGCCATTTTTGTGAGGTGGCAGACATGGTCACTCCTTAGCTCTGTGCGGCTTTGCGCGGAATAAACTCGTTTGCCACGGCTTCGCCCTGCAGCTGGAGCCGCTGCGGCTGCGGAATTTCCGGAACGGCGACATCCAGATGCGGGAATAACAGCTCGCCCACCCTGTAGGCCTCTTCCAGGTGCGGATAGCCGGAGAGAATAAAGCTGTCGATGCCCAGGTCAGCGTATTCATTAATACGTGCAGCCACGGTTGGCCCGTCGCCGACCAGCGCCGTGCCCGCGCCGCCGCGTACCAGACCCACGCCCGCCCACAGGTTCGGGCTGATTTCCAGATTCTCGCGCTTGCCGTTGTGCAGAGAGGCCATGCGGTGCTGCCCGACGGAGTCGGTTTTGGCAAACGCAGCCTGCGCCTTCGCAATGGTCTCATCGTCCAGATGGGAGATCAGACGGTCTGCCGCCTGCCAGGCTTCTTCATTGGTTTCCCGCACAATCACGTGCAGGCGAATCCCGAAGCGCACCTTGCGGCCATGGGCGGCGGCTTTGACGCGGACCTGGGCAATTTTCTCTTTCACCAGCTCGGGCGGCTCGCCCCAGGTCAGATAGAGATCGACCTGCTCGGCGGCCAGATCCTGGGCCACATCCGACGACCCGCCAAAATAGAGCGGAGGGCGCGGCTGCTGCACCGGCGGGAAGTAGAGCTTCGCGTCGCGAACGTGAATATGCTTACCTTCAAAGGTGACGGTTTCGCCTTCCAGCAGGCGTCGCCAGACGCGGGTAAATTCGGCGGAGGCTTCATAGCGCTCGGTATGGTCGAGGAACACGCCGTCACCCGCCAGTTCCTGCGGATCGCTGCCCGTCACCAGGTTAAACAGAGCGCGGCCGTTGGAGAGCCTGTCCAGCGTTGCTGCCTGACGCGCCGCCACGGTGGGTGAAACGACGCTCGGGCGCAATGCAACCAGGAATTTAAGGCGCTGGGTGACCGGGATCATCGACGCGGCCACCAGCCAGGCATCCTCGCACGAGCGTCCGGTCGGGATCAGCACGCCGGTAAAACCGATTCGGTCCGCCGCCTGGGCAATCTGCTGAAGATAGCCATGGTCAACCGGGCGCGAGCCCTCTTCTGTACCAAGATAGTGTCCATCACCGTGGGTGGGTAAAAACCAGAAAAGATTCAGACTCATGATTTAGCTCCTTCTTTGCCAGCGGGCTGCCAGATGCGTTCGCGAATATCGACCTGTTTTGGTACCAGGCGGTTTTGATAGAAGAGGTCAGCAGTCTGTTGCTGAAGCGCGGCGACGTGTGCGTCGACAGGCGCAATGGTGGTGGGCGGACGGTGACTGAGGTAGCTCGCGATCACCGGCTCAGGTAAGCCCATGGTTTTTGCCAGCAGGGCGATGCTCGCCTGACGCTGGCTCTGGGTCAGGGCATCTGCCTGCGTAAAGGTATCCAGTACGCCCTGAATAAACGCGCCGTTTTTTTCGGCGTAAGGGCGTGAGGCGAGGTAGAACGAACCGGTTTGCTTCAGCGTGGTACCGTCTTTCAGCACCCGTACGCCACCCTGCAGTAATGCCGCAGAGTAGTACGGATCCCAGATAGCCCAGGCATCAACGTTCTTCTGCTGGAACGCGGCGCGCGCGTCAGCGGGCGTCAGGTAAACGGGCTGAATGTCGGTGAACTTGAGCCCGGCTTCCTGTAAGGCGCGCAGCAGCAGGTTGTGCGAACTGGAACCTTTCTGGAAAGCGACCTTACGCCCTTTAAGGTCGGAGACGCTTTTAATGTCACTTTTTTCAGGTACCAGGATGACTTCGGCTTTCGGCTTAGCGGGTTCTACACCGACGTATACCAGGTCTGCCCCGGCAGCCTGAGCGAAAATAGGCGGGATGTCGCCCGTACTGCCTAGATCGATACTGCCGACGTTCAGGGCTTCAAGCATCTGCGGCCCTGCCGGGAACTCCACCCATGAGAATTTGGTGTCCGGGAAGCGTTTTTCCAGCAGCTGGTGGCTTTTTGCCAGCACCATACTGACGCTGCCTTTTTGGTAGCCAATCCGTAAACTGTCCGGTGCGGTTTCTGCGGCATGTGCCAGCGCGGTAAACGCCATCAGGCCAGCCAGTCCGAGGCGGGTTAAGGTTTTAAACATGTGCGACTCCCTGCGGCGGATTAAAAGAAGGAACCTGGATATCCCGGCGATGCAGCGCGTGCCAGAAAGTTTCCAGCGAGGCATCAAGGCGCGTTTGCAGATTCGGCGTGAAGTGCGGCTTATGCTGGTAGTCAATGACCTGCGAATCATCCGCGAAAACGCCGTGAAGGATCTCCTGCGCCTTCAGGGCGTTCAGCACCGGCTTCAGGGCGTAATCTACCGCCAGTAAATGTGCCACCGTGCCGCCCGTTGCCAGCGGCAGAACCACTTTGCCGTCCAGTGCGCGCTCGGGGAGAAGATCGAGCAGCGTTTTCAGCGCGCCCGAAAAAGAGGCTTTATAAATCGGGGTCGCAACGATGAGGCCGTCCGCTTCCTTGAGCTGCTCAGTGAGGGTTTTCAACGCGGGGCTGTCGAAGCGGGCATACAGCAAATCTTCAGGTTCGAAGTTATGCAGATTCCAGTGGCACACTTCCACGTCCAGGGCATTGAGCTTGTCGCGGGCATATTCCAGCAGGGCGCTGGAACGCGAAGGGAATCGTGGACTTCCGGCCAGGGTAATGACGCGCATACTTCCTCCTTATAACTAATTGTTTGCTTTTATCTAACATTCATAACAATTTTCAGGAGTGTGACACTGCGCGGTTATTCCACTAAATGATTTATCCGCAATTAAACTGCGAAAAACTGCATAAGAAAGAGAGTGGGAGGTAAACGATTGCGTTTTACGCCGATTTTTTTGCCGCAGGTCAATTCCCTTTCGTGACGGGATCGCCCATAATCCCCTCCCGGTTTGCACACCGGGAATCCAGGAGAGTTCATGTACTACCCCTTCGTTCGTAAAGCCCTTTTCCAGCTCGACCCCGAGCGCGCTCATGAATTTACATTCCAGCAATTACGTCGTATTACAGGAACGCCTCTGGCGGCCTTGGTGCGTCAAAACGTGCCGGAAAAGCCTGTGCAGTGCATGGGGCTGACCTTTAAAAATCCATTGGGTCTGGCGGCCGGTCTGGACAAAAATGGCGAGTGCATTGATGCCCTGGGCGCGATGGGCTTTGGCTCCATCGAAATTGGTACCGTCACGCCGCGCCCGCAGCCGGGAAATGACAAGCCGCGCCTGTTCCGCCTGGTCGAAGCCGAAGGGTTGATCAACCGCATGGGCTTTAATAACCTCGGCGTTGATCATCTGGTAGAGAACGTGAAGAAAGCCCATTTTGATGGGGTGTTAGGCATCAATATTGGCAAAAATAAAGATACGCCGGTTGAGCAGGGTAAAGATGACTACCTGATTTGTATGGAAAAAGTCTACGCCTATGCCGGGTATATCGCGGTGAATATTTCCTCACCCAATACCCCGGGGCTGCGCTCCTTACAATATGGCGAAGCGCTGGACGATCTTCTGAGTGCCATTAAAAATAAACAAAATGAACTCCAGGCGATCCACCATAAATATGTTCCGGTCGCGGTGAAGATCGCGCCGGATCTTTCTGTCGAAGAATTGATCCAGGTTGCCGACAGTTTGGTTCGCCATAATATTGACGGGGTGATTGCAACGAATACCACGCTCGATCGTTCGCTCGTTCAGGGAATGAAAAACTGTGACGAAGCGGGTGGGTTAAGTGGCCGTCCGGTACAATTAAAAAGCACCGAAATTATTCGCGCGCTGTCTGCGGAATTAAAAGGCCGTTTACCGATTATTGGCGTCGGCGGTATCGATTCGGTGATTGCTGCACGCGAGAAGATGGCGGCCGGTGCGTCACTGGTACAAATCTATTCCGGCTTTATTTTTAAAGGCCCGCCTTTGATTAAAGAAATCGTTACGCATATCTAATCTTTTTTCTTAATCAGACAACCAGGGCTTTATTTCCAGCCCTGGTTGTTTTATATTCCGTCACTGTTGCTTATTTAGACATTATCGTCTTTTATTACTAGTGTTATAAACGAAGCGGCGAACAGGACATTTTTAGTACAGGACGTTTGGGGACGGGAGAGACACATGCGAATTAAACCTGACGATAACTGGCGCTGGTATTTTTGCGACGAGCATGACCGTATGATGCTCGATTTAGCCAATGGCATGTTGTTTCGTTCTCGTTTTGCCCGCCGAATGTTAACCCCGGACGCGTTTTCTCCATCGGGTTTTTGCGTTGACGATGCGGCGCTTTATTTCTCCTTTGAAGAAAAATGCCGCGACCTGATGCTCTCTAAAGAGCAGCGTGCCGAACTGGTATTAAATGCGCTGGTGGCCATCCGTTTCCTGAAACCGCAAATGCCGAAAAGCTGGCATTTCCTGCCTCACGGCATGGACTGGACGCCAGCAACGGGCGATGCGGCCAGCGTTAACCTGAGCGATACCGCCGAAGAGGTGAGTTTGTTAGTGGTTGAACCGGGCGAAAATGCCGCACTCTGTCTGCTGGCGCAGCCCGGCGTGACGATTGCCGGGCGCGTAATGCAGTTAGGTGATGCGATCAAAGTCATGAATGACAGGTTGAAGCCACAGCTGCGCGTCGATGCCTTCAGCCTCGAACAAGCGGTTTAAGCTTCCAGTTGTACCGACGTTTTCGGTACGCAGCTACAGCACAGGATTGTGCCGTCATTCCCAATTGCAGATTTTTTCAGCGCACTCACTTCTCCCTCCAGCAGCTTGATGCGGCAGCATCCGCAAATTCCCGCGCGGCAGGAATACGGTACGCGAATACCGGCTTGCTCCAGCTGCTCCAGTAAAACCTGCTGATTGTTGCCACGAATAACCTTGCCCTGCCAGTGAATATCCACCGCAGTGGCGACATTCGTCTCAACCTCGACCATTTCTTCTTCCTGGCCTGAGCCGTACACTCGCGCCGGCCCGCGAGCGAGAATTTCAACTTCATCACCTACGCGGATTGCGCCGCTGGATCGCGGGATCAGGTTCTGGCCGAAATCGACATCGCCGTTATCCTGCGCGGTACGGAACGATTGCAGCGTTTTCAGCGGCTCGCCGGAAGGATGTTTTTGGCCTTTCTCAGGGCTTACCGTGGTGAAAATGCAGCGGCTGCAGGGTTTGACGACATCAAAGATGACGCTGCCGATGCGGATGACTTTCCAGGTGTCTTCATCCCAGGCGTCCGCTCCGGTCACGACCAGATTCGGGCGGAACTGTTCCATCTGTACGCTGGCTTTACAGCGATTCTGTAAATCACGCAGAGACGCTTCGTTGGTGAGCAGGAACGGGAAGCCATCCGCGAAGGAGAGGGGAACGGCGTCGTGGCGCTTTACGCGACGCGTCAGTTCCGGCCCAACCCACCGCAGCTGCACGTCGCGAGAGAAGAAGCCGCTCAGCCAGCGGTTAATTTCATCCGGGGCGATGCGCGCGGTAAAATGGTTGCCCCATACTTCCGTTGGTGCGTCGACAGCCGCAAAATCCGCAAAGCGAATAACCGCGCTGGAACCGTCCGGCGCGGTCAGATGCAAACCGTCGTGAAGCGGGGAAGGGGTAAAGCGAACCATCTGAGGGAACTGGCGTGCGGTGATAAACGTTCCGTCAGGCTCGGTGACCATAAAAATTCGATCGAAGGCGAACCCGCTCATGTCTGCCAGCGCGTGAGTGACGCCGATGCCGCGCATGGATTTCACCGGATGAATAAAAAGCCTGGATAACGTCGCCACTGCACACTCCCTCGAATGAAAATAAGCCTTCAACTTTATGACATACACGCCATATTAGCTATAATGCGCGACAATTTTCTAAGAGTAAAAGTGACGATATGAATTCTCTGTTTGCCAGTACGGCCCGTGGGCTGGAAGAGCTGTTAAAAACTGAACTGGAAGCCCTGGGCGCGCAAGAGTGCCAGGTGGTTCAGGGTGGTGTCCATTTTGAGGGCGACACGCGGCTTATTTACCAGAGCCTGATGTGGAGCCGTCTGGCGTCGCGCATCATGCTGCCGATGAAAGAATGCAAGGTCTATAGCGACCTGGATCTCTACACCGGCGTACAGATGATCGACTGGACAGAGATCTTCACGCCTAACGCCACGTTCGCGGTGCATTTCAACGGCGTGAACGACGAGATCCGCAACAGCCAGTACGGCGCCCTGCGCGTAAAAGACGCCATTGTGGACTGCTTCACGCGTAAAAATAAGGAACGTCCGAACGTCGATCGCGAAAACCCGGACCTGCGTATCAACGTCTGGCTGAACGGCGACACGGCGAGCATCTCCCTCGATCTGAGCGGCGCGGGTCTGCACCTGCGCGGCTACCGCGATCGCACCGGTATGGCACCGATCAAAGAAACCCTGGCCGCCGCCATCGTGATGCGCTCCGGCTGGCAACCGGGCACGCCGCTGCTCGACCCAATGTGTGGCTCCGGTACGCTGCTGATTGAGGCCGCAATGCTGGCAACCGACCGTGCGCCGGGGCTACACCGCGGCCACTGGGGCTTCAAAGGCTGGGCGCAGCACGACGAAGCGCTCTGGAAAGAGGTTAAAGACGACGCGCAGACCCGCGCGCGTAAGGGCCTGGCGGAGTATACCTCTCACTTCTACGGTTCGGATAGCGACCCGCGCGTAATTGAACGCGCGCGCAGCAACGCCCGTCGCGCCGGTATCGGCGAGCTGGTCACCTTCGAGGTGAAAGACGTGGCGAACCTGACCAACCCGCTGCCGAAGGGCCCGTACGGGACCGTAATCAGCAACCCGCCATACGGTGAGCGTCTCGACAGCGAGCCTGCGCTGATTGCCCTGCACAGCCTGCTGGGCCGCAATATGAAGGACTACTTCGGCGGCTGGAACCTGTCTCTGTTCAGCGCCTCGCCGGAGCTGCTGAGCTGCCTGCAGCTGCGTGCCGATCGCCAGTTTAAAGCGAAAAACGGCCCGCTGGACTGCGTGCAGAAAAACTATCATCTGGCAGAGAAAGCGGCGGACAGCAAGCCAACCGGCGTGGCAGAGGATTACGCCAACCGCCTGCGCAAAAACCTGAAGAAATTTGAAAAATGGGCGAAGCAGGAAGGGATCGAGTGTTATCGCCTGTACGATGCCGACCTGCCGGAGTACAACGTGGCGGTTGACCGCTATGCGGACTGGGTGGTGATTCAGGAATATGCTCCACCGAAAACCATCGATGCGCAAAAAGCGCGCCAGCGCATGCTGGACGTCATTGCGGCCACCATTGCCGTGCTGGGGATTGCGCCGAACAAGCTGGTGCTGAAAACCCGCGAGCGTCAGAAGGGTAAAAACCAGTACCAGAAGATGGGCGAAAAGGGCGATTTTATCGAAGTGGGCGAATACAACGCTCGCCTGTGGGTGAACCTGACCGACTATCTTGATACCGGCCTGTTCCTCGACCACCGCATCGCCCGCCGTATGCTCGGCCAGATGAGCAAGGGCAAAGATTTCCTCAACCTGTTCTCCTACACCGGGAGCGCCAGCGTGCATGCCGGTCTCGGCGGCGCGCGCAGCACTACCACGGTGGATATGTCCCGCACCTATCTGGAGTGGGCCGAGCGTAACCTGCGTCTGAACGGCTTAACCGGACGTCAGCATCGCCTGATGCAGGCCGACGTGCTGGGCTGGCTGCGCGATACCGACGAGCAGTTCGACCTGATCTTTATCGATCCGCCGACCTTCTCTAACTCCAAGCGCATGGAGGATAGCTTTGACGTTCAACGCGATCACCTGCGCCTGATGACCGACCTGAAGCGCCTGCTGCGCAAAGGCGGCACCATTATGTTCTCGAACAACAAACGCGGCTTCCGTATGGATCATGACGGCCTGGCAGCCCTGGGACTGAAAGCACAAGAAATCAGTCAAAAAACGCTGTCTCAGGACTTCGCCCGTAACCGTCAAATTCATAACTGCTGGTTGATTACCGCGGTCTGAAAGGAAAAATAAATGTCATTAATTAGTATGCACGGCGCGTGGCTCTCTTTCAGCGACTCACCGCTTCTCGATAATGCAGAGCTGCATATCGAAGATAACGAGCGCGTCTGTCTGGTGGGCCGTAACGGCGCGGGTAAATCCACGCTGATGAAAATCCTCAACCGCGAGCAGGGGCTGGATGACGGCCGCATCGTATACGAGCAGGATCTGATCGTCTCCCGCCTCCAGCAGGATCCGCCGCGTCATGTGACCGGCAGCGTTTACGATTTCGTGGCGGAAGGCATCTCCGAGCAGGCGGAGTACCTGAAGCGCTATCACGAGATTTCGCATCTGGTGATGACCGACCCGAGCGACAAGAATCTTAACGAACTGGCGAAAGTGCAGGAGATGCTCGATCACCACGGTTTGTGGCAGCTGGAAAACCGCATTAACGAGGTGCTGGCGCAGCTCGGGCTGGAACCCGACATGGAGCTGTCGGCGCTCTCCGGCGGCTGGCTGCGTAAAGCGGCGCTGGGGCGCGCGCTGGTCAGCGGCCCTAAGGTACTGCTGCTGGACGAACCAACCAACCACCTGGATATCGAAGCGATTGACTGGCTGGAAGGTTTCCTGAAAACCTTCAGCGGCACCATCATCTTCATCTCGCACGACCGTTCGTTTATTCGCAATATGGCGACGCGCATTGTCGACCTCGACCGCGGCAAGCTGGTCACCTATCCCGGCGATTACGACACCTATCTGCTGGAGAAAGAAGAAAACCTGCGCGTGGAAGAGCTGCAGAACGCCGAGTTCGACCGCAAGCTGGCGCAGGAGGAAGTCTGGATCCGCCAGGGCATCAAAGCCCGCCGTACCCGTAACGAAGGCCGCGTGCGTGCCCTGAAGGCGATGCGTCGCGAGCGCAGCGAGCGCCGCGAAGTCATGGGCAGCGCCAAAATGCAGGTGGAAGAGGCGTCCCGCTCCGGCAAGATTGTCTTCGAAATGGAAAACGTTAACTACCAGGTTGACGGCAAGGTGCTGGTGAAAGATTTCTCTGCGCAGGTTCAGCGCGGGGACAAAATTGCGCTCATCGGCCCGAACGGCTGCGGCAAAACCACGCTGCTGAAGCTGATGCTGGGCCAGCTGCAGGCCGACAGCGGCCGCATTCACTGTGGCACCAAGCTGGAAGTGGCCTACTTCGACCAGCACCGCGCGGAGCTGGATCCGGACCGCACGGTGATGGACAACCTCGCCGAAGGTAAACAGGAAGTGATGGTAAACGGCAAGCCGCGTCACGTTCTGGGCTACCTGCAGGACTTCCTGTTCCACCCGAAACGCGCCATGACACCGGTGCGCGCGCTGTCCGGCGGGGAGCGTAACCGTCTTCTGCTGGCCCGTCTGTTCCTGAAGCCAAGTAATCTGTTGATCCTCGATGAACCGACGAACGATTTGGATGTCGAAACGCTGGAATTACTCGAAGAGCTGATCGATGGGTATCAGGGAACCGTGATGCTGGTTAGCCACGATCGTCAGTTCGTGGATAACACCGTGACCGAGTGCTGGATCTTCGAAGGTGAAGGGCGAATTGGTCAGTACGTGGGCGGTTATCACGACGCAAAAGGGCAGCAGTCGCAGTCTCTGGCGCAGAAACAGTCGAAGTCCAGAACAAGTTCTGAACCTGCTGTAACAAAAGCAGAAACTGTCAAGAAAACCTCGGCTAAACTAAGCTATAACCTGCAGCGCGAACTGGAGGGGCTACCTCAGCGTCTTGAAGAGCTGGAGGCCGCGCTTGAGGGGCTGCAAGTGCAGGTTGCTGATGCCTCATTCTTTACCCAATCGCATGACTATACTCAGAAAGTACTGGCTGAAATGTCCGCGGCTGAAAAAGCCCTGGAAGAAGCATTTGAGCGCTGGGAGTACCTTGAGTCTCTGAAAAACGGCGCATAACAGGGATTAAATATGTGTGACCAGCACCATGCCGACAGGCATATATTATGCTCGCAATGCGATATGCTCGTGGCGTTGCCAGAGCTTGGTCACGGACATAAAGCCCAGTGTCCACGCTGTGGCGCGACGTTGACAACCGAGTGGGACGCGCCGCGGCAGCGTCCCACCGCTTACGCGCTGGCAGCACTGTTCATGCTGCTGCTCTCCAATCTCTTCCCCTTCGTCTATATGAAGGTAGGCGGGATGACAAGCCAGGTGGATCTGCTTGAAATCCCGGGCGTGATGTTCTCGGAAGATTACGCCAGCCTCGGCACCTTTTTTCTGCTATTCGTCCAGATAGTCCCGGCGTTTTGCCTGGTCGTCATCCTGCTGCTGGTTAACCGCGTCAGGATGCCGTCATCGCTGAAAATCCGGCTCGCGCGCATCCTTTTTCAGCTCAAAAGCTGGGGGATGGCCGAGATCTTTCTCGCAGGGATACTGGTCAGTTTCGTGAAGCTGATGGCGTACGGCGACGTGGGGATAGGCAGCAGCTTTATTCCCTGGTGTCTGTACTGTGTCCTGCAGCTGCGTGCTTTTCAGTGCGTGGACAGGCGCTGGGCCTGGGACGATATCGCCCCGGCACCGACGCTCGCGCAGACGGTGAAGGTCGGCGTGCCGGGTATCCGCCAGGGGCTCCGTTCTTGTCCGTGCTGTACCGCCGTGCTGCCCGCCGATCTTGAGGTTTGTCCGCGCTGCGAAACGAAGGGCCATGTTCGCCGTAAAAATAGCCTGCAGTGGACGATGGCACTGCTGGTCACGTCCGTCATGCTGTATCTGCCCGCTAATATTCTGCCGATTATGATCACCGATTTGCTCGGCGATAAAATGCCCTCGACGATCCTCGCCGGGGTCATACTGCTGTGGAGCGAAGGATCCTATCCTGTCGCCGGCGTGATTTTCATCGCCAGTATCATGGTGCCCACTTTAAAAATGATCGCCATTGCCTGGCTCTGTTGGGATGCAAAAGGCCACGGAAAACGCGACAGCGAACGCATGCATCTGATTTACGAAGTGGTCGAATTTGTCGGTCGTTGGTCAATGATCGACGTGTTTGTGATTGCCGTTCTCTCTGCGCTGGTGCGGATGGGCGGTTTGATGAGTATTTATCCCGCGATGGGGGCTTTAATGTTTGCACTGGTGGTGATTATGACCATGTTTGCGGCCATGACCTTCGACCCTCGTTTATCGTGGGATCGTGAGCCTGAATCAAGCCATGAGGAAGAGTAAGAGCATGGAAAATAAGAGTGGAGAGGCGAAAGTGCAGAAGGTCAAAAACTGGTCGCCGGTGTGGATTTTCCCCATCGTGACCGCGCTGATCGGTGCATGGATCCTGTTTTATCACTACAGCCATCAGGGACCGGAAGTGACGCTGATTACCACCAATGCCGAAGGAATTGAGGGCGGTAAAACGACCATTAAAAGCCGCAGCGTGGATGTGGGCGTGGTGGAAAGCGCAACCCTGACCGACGATTTAACCCATGTGGAGATTAAGGCGCGTCTTAATGCCGGCATGGAAAAACTCCTGCACGGCGATTCTGTTTTCTGGGTGGTTAAACCGCAGGTGGGACGTGAAGGGATCAGCGGCTTAGGAACGCTGCTCTCAGGTGCCTACATCGAACTGCAGCCGGGTGCAAAAGGCAGCCAGCCGGCGCAGTACCAGCTTCTGGATTCACCGCCGTTAGCACCGCCTGATGCAAAAGGTATCCGCGTGATCCTCGACAGTAAAAAAGCGGGCCAGCTCACGGCGGGCGACCCGGTACTTTTCCGCGGCTATCGCGTGGGTTCGGTGGAGAAGAGCACCTTCGATCCTCAGAAAAGATCCATCAGCTATCAGCTGTTCATCAATGCGCCTAACGATCGTCTGGTTACCAGCAACGTCCGTTTCTGGAAAGACAGCGGCATCGCGGTGGATCTGACCTCGGCGGGCATGCGTGTAGAAATGGGCTCGCTGACAACACTGTTTGGCGGCGGCGTAAGTTTTGACGTACCCGAAGGTCTGGACCTGGGGCAGCCAGTTGCGGAGAACACCGCTTTCCGCCTGTTCGACGATCAAAAAAGCATTCAGGATGCACTCTATACCGATCACATCGACTACCTGATGTTCTTTAAGGATTCTGTTCGCGGCCTGCAGCCTGGGGCGCCCGTTGAGTTCCGCGGTATTCGTCTGGGGACGGTGGGACAAGTGCCTTACTTTGTTCCAGGCCTTAAGCAGATGCTTGATGATGATTACCGTATTCCGGTGCTGATCCGCATTGAGCCTGAGCGCCTGATCAACCAGATTGGTGAGAATCAGGATATCGGCGAGCACATCACCGACCTGATGAATCGCGGTCTGCGCGGCTCGTTGAAAACCGGTAACCTGGTGACCGGCGCACTGTATGTCGATATGGACTTCTATCCAAAAGCGCCGCCGATTACCGGTATGCGTGAATTTGGTGGTTACAAGATCATCCCAACGGTAAGCAGCGGTCTGGCCCAGATCCAGCAGCGTCTCATGGAAACGCTGGATAAAATTAACAATCTGCCTCTGAACCCAATGATTGAGGCGGCGACAGGTTCGTTACATCAAAGCCAGGCGACAATGCAGCGCCTGCAGACCACGCTGGATAACATCAACAAGATTACTGCAAACCAGAGTATGCAGCAGCTGCCGCAGGATATGCAGAAAACGCTGCGCGAGCTGAATCGCAGTATGCAGGGCTTCCAGCCTGGCTCGGCGGCGTACAACAAGATGGTGGCAGATATGCAGCGTCTCGATCAGGTCTTGCGTGAACTGCAGCCGGTTCTGAAAACGCTCAACGAGAAGAGCAACGCGCTGGTGTTCGAAGCGAAAGATAAAAAGGATCCTGAGCCGAAGAGGGCGAAACAATGAAAAAATGGCTAGCGATTGCAGGAGCGATGGTACTCACGGCCTGCAGCTCCGGGAGCGAAACGAAAAGCTACTACCAACTGCCTCTGGTGACGCAGGCGGTTACGCAAAGTTCCGCCTCGCAGGGCAACCGTCTGCTGTGGGTTGAGCAGGTCGCCGTGCCGGATTACCTGGCCGGCAACGGGGTGGTCTATCAGACCAGCGATGTACAGTACGTTATCGCTAACAACAACCTGTGGGCCAGCCCGCTGGACCAGCAGTTACGCAATACGCTGGTGGCGAATCTGGGCAGCCAGCTTCCGGGCTGGGTTGTTGCCTCCCAGCCTTTGGGAAGCGATCAGGACACACTGAACGTCACGGTAACGGGCTTCCACGGCCGTTATGACGGTGCCGTTGTCATCAGCGGCGAGTGGCTGTTGAATCATCAGGGACAGCTGATTAAGCGTCCTTTCCATCTGGAGCTGAAGCAGCAGAAGGATGGCTATGATGAAATGGTGAAAGTGCTGGCTCAGGGTTGGGCGCAGGAGTCAGCCAGTATCGCCAGGGAAATTTCCCGGCTGCCATAAGTAAAATTCATCGTCCAAAACCGCAATCGGCCTGGTGCTGATTGCGGTTTTTTTTCGTTTTTGCGTCAGGTTGTTACTTGTGCCGGGTCACATTTTTTGTACAAATGATCTTCTGGCTAGCTCACAAATATGACACCCGTATGAATTTTGAACGTTGACGCTGGGACTAATTCGGGGTATTCGTTATCTGTGCCTGCGCATCTGGCGCGGACACTGTTTTCTTTCCACCAGACAAAAGAATGAGGGAAACGAGGCATGAAGAGACAGAAACGAGATCGCCTGGAACGGGCTCATCAACGTGGTTATCAGGCCGGCATCGCTGGACGTTCGAAAGAAATGTGTCCTTATCAGACGATAAATCAAAGGTCACAATGGCTTGGAGGCTGGCGAGAAGCCATCGGCGACAGGGCACTTATAGCCTGATAACGTCTCTTTAAAAAAAGAAACCTCCGCACTGCGGAGGTTTCGCCTTTCCGGGGTCGCTTAAAGCGATATCAGAACGCGGAAGTGTCCTGGAACAGACCCACTTTCAGGTCGTTCGCGGTATAGATCAGACGACCGTCTACCAGCACTTCGCCATCCGCCAGGCCCATAATCAGGCGACGGTTAACGATGCGCTTGAAGTGAATACGATAGGTGACTTTCTTCGCCGTAGGCAGAACCTGACCAGTGAATTTCACTTCGCCCACGCCCAGCGCGCGGCCTTTACCTTCACCACCCAGCCAGCCCAGATAGAAGCCAACCAGCTGCCACATGGCATCCAGGCCCAGGCAGCCAGGCATTACCGGATCGCCAATAAAGTGGCAACCGAAGAACCACAGGTCCGGGTTGATATCGAGTTCTGCTTCTACGTAACCCTTATCGAAGTTGCCGCCGGTTTCGGTCATTTTCACGACACGGTCCATCATCAGCATGTTCGGGGCCGGTAACTGTGGGCCTTTCGCGCCAAACAGTTCTCCGCGACCAGAGGCAAGAAGATCTTCTTTTGTATAGGATTCGCGTTTATCTACCATGTTCTCAGTAAGCCTTATTTTAGTGAAGGACGCAGGATAGCTAACACGTGTACGCTGAACAAGTCCGATCAGTTCGAACTGAACCAGCCCAGCCAGCGTAACGGCCATGGATAACGATGGCGAGCATCCTGCTGCGTCGCCTGAGCAATGCGCTCCTGGATAGTCTGCATCAAAGTTGTCTGACCTTCGCCATCCCAAACCAGGTTTGTCAGTAAGGGTAGTGCATCCTCAATCCCTTCGATGGCCCAGATGGCGAATTGTTCCTGTTCAACCGCGTCCAGAATATCCTGGCACAGGCTGAGATGGCGTACGTTAGGCGCCGGAATAATCACACCCTGTTTGCCGTTTAAACCGCGCTGCTGACAGACAGAGAAGAAGCCTTCAATTTTTTCATTCAGACCGCCAACGGGCTGAGCACGACCAAATTGATCGACCGAACCGGTAATAGCAATGTTCTGGTTGATCGGCACGTCCGCCAGGGCACTGATTAAGGCGCACAGCTCCGCCATTGAGGCACTATCGCCATCCACTTCGCTGTAGGACTGCTCAAACGTCAGCGAGGCGGAGAAGGGGATTTGCTGCTCAAGCTGCAGCTCAGACATCAAAAATGCCTGCATGATCATCATGCCTTTGGCGTGAATGTTGCCGCCCAGTTCGGCCTTGCGTTCAATATCGGTAAACTCGCCGTCGCCAATATGCACAACGCAGCTGATTCGCGAGGGTTCACCGAACGCGCGCGGATGGCCAGGAAACTCGATCACTGAGAGGGCGTTGATCTGCCCAACGCGTTCGCCTTCTGTCTCGACCAGAATTTGTTCCAGCAGAATTTCATCCTGCATGCGGTCAGCAAGATAGCCTTCGCGCCACTCTCGCTGCGCCAGCATCTGCGTGAGCTGTTCGCCAGTAAACGCACCGTTACCGCTGATCGTACCGACTTCACGCAGCTGCTTGCCGATCCAGAGCGGGCAGAGCGGCAAGGTTTCCTGGTCACCGGTATAGCGAACGGCTTCGCGGATTAAACCCGGCCACGCGTCGGCGGCAGGCGCTGGCAATGCAAAACGTTCCGCCACGGCCATCACCCACTGACACCACTGCGCCATATCGTCCGCATCGGCAATCTGAATGTTGTCTTCGTATTCGCTGTAAACTGCCTGTTCGGCCAGTTCCGGCTCCATCTCCTGGAAGTCCGCCAGCGATTCGCGGTCACCCATCAGCACGACGGTCAGCGACAGCGGCATTGACGGCACGGAGACAGGAAGAGGACGAGACTCATCGTAACCGACCCAGTCAAAGCGCTGTTGGGTCACAACGGTTTTCAGACGCATCCACAGCAGCGGCTGCGAGAGCAAAGTGCGCAGAGAGATGATGAGCACGCCGCCGTTTGCGCGATGCACCAGCCCCGGCTGCAGGGAAAGCTCGCCGTTAAACTGGCGCAGACAGCCAAACAGCTGTTCAGCCTCGACCCAATTAGCGGTAATTACCTCGCCGTTAGCAGCAAAACGACCGTCGGCCTGGTCCGCCGGTCCGAAGGTAATATTATGCCCCGCGATACGATACTGGCCGCCAAATACCGCGGTGGTGTCTGGCCGCAGCTGGCGCGTGGCATCCCCAAGCAGCGACAGATATTCCGCTTCTTCCGGGGCTTTCAGCAGCATGAAGGGCGATGTCGCCCACGGGCTTAACGTCTGCTCCAGCGCATAATGTAAGCGTGGTTGCGTATCGCTAAGGATGAATTCGTGTTCTTTTGCGAGATCGGGCTGTGCAAACAGTTCCTGATAGCTCTCGGCATCCGGAACAAGGTCACGCCATGCTAGTTTCGTAATGGTCAAAGTTGATGTTTTTTAGTCAGATGTAAAAGCGTGGAGTATACCGTAAGCGGGGGGCTCTACCCAAGCAGGATTGGTGTTTCAGCAGGCGGATTGGCTGCAGTCACTCACAGGATATGATTTCTTTTCAGCAGATTGCTAAAAAACTGATATTCTGAACAGAGTTACGTGGTAACACTGAGATCGCAATGAAATATCAACAACTGGAAAATCTCGAAAGCGGCTGGAAATGGAAGTACCTGGTCAAAAAGCACCGTGAAGGGGAGCTGATCACCTGCTACATCGAAGCCAGCGCTGCGCAAGAAGCCGTGGATATTTTGCTGACCCTCGAAAATGAACCGGTACAGGTCAATGGCTGGATTGAGAAGCACATTAATCCTGCGTTGTTAAACCGGATGAAGCAAACTATCCGCGCGCGACGTAAACGGCATTTTAATGCTGAGCATCAGCATACCCGGAAAAAATCCATCGATCTGGAGTTCGTGGTCTGGCAGCGTCTGGCCGGGCTGGCACAACGGCGTGGTAAGACCCTGTCGGAAACCATCGTGCAGTTGATTGAGGATGCCGAACATAAAGAGAAGTACGCCAACCAGATGTCGTCGCTGAAAAACGACCTTCAGGCGTTGTTGGGCAAAAAATAGCTTTTAGTTTTCTTCAGACAATAAAAAACCCCGCATGGCGGGGTTTTTTTATAAGACGATAACTTATGCCGCTGGCTGAGTTACAACGTCTTTAACGCCTTTAACTTCGATCTCTACGCGACGATCTGGTGCCAGGCAGTCGATCAGTGCAGCGCGAGCTTTAACGTTGTCACAGGTGTTGCCAGTAACTGGGTTAGATTCGCCCATACCACGTGGGGAGATCTTGTTAGCTGGGATACCTTTAGAGATCAGGTAATCAACAACAGACTGAGCACGTTTCTCAGACAGTTTCTGGTTGTAAGCGTCAGAACCGATGCGGTCGGTGAAGCCCAGAACCACTACAGAACCGTCTTTAGGATCCAGGTTGCTCAGCTGGGTGTACAGCTGATCCAGTGCCTGCTGACCTTCTGGTTTCAGGGTCGCTTTGTTGAAGTTGAACAGAACGTCAGACTTCAGAGTGAAGTGCTTGGTCTGTACTTCTGGAGCTGGAGCCGGCGCTGGAGCAACAACTGGTGCTGCATCTTCCTGCTGGCCGAAACGGTAGGAAACACCTACGCTCAGCATGCCGTTGTCTGGACGAACGCCAACGGTAGCACCGTCACCGATGTTGTTAACCCACTGGTATTCCAGACGGGTAGCGATGTCACGGGTCATAGCCCACTCAACGCCACCAGCGAATACTGGGGAAACGCCAGTGTCATGGTCGTCGCCAGCGATGTTGTTGCTGGAGTCTGCACGCCATACCATGCCGCCCAGACGGGTGTACACGTCCAGATCGTCAGTTACTGGGTAACCCAGTTTAGCGGTCAGCTGAACGCCCTGAGCTTTGAAAGCGCCATTGATGGTGTCGCCTTTGTATGGCATACGACCTAACCAGTCGTAACCCATTTCAAAGCCAACATACGGGTTAACCTGATAGCCACCGAACGCACCTGCACCAAGCTGGCTCTCGTGAGTAGGGCCATCGTTGTTCAGGCTGCTGTTGTACCAGCCAGTGTCATGGAACTGAGACCAGCCCAGTTTACCACCTGCATACCAGGTATTATCTTTCGGAGCGGCCTGCGCTACGGTAGCGAAGCCAGCCAGTGCCACTGCAATCGCGATAGCTGTCTTTTTCATTTTTTGCGCCTCGTTATCATCCAAAATTCGCCATGAAGGTCTCAAGAGAGAATCACGGTTAAATCCTTCACCGGGGGGCGTGGTCAAATATAAATCTACCGATATCTTCGGCTTAGGCCGAGCACCCCTGGCGATGTAAAGTCTACAACGTAGCTGAAAACTTACAAGTGTGAAGTCTGTCAGGCATATGAAAAAAAAAGTTCCGTATACCTATTATTTAACATTTTTAGAACGAATTTTGTGCAATAAAATTAAGGAGAACCGCACCAGACAAGCCTTGCCGCAATTTTGAGGCCGGGAACTAAAACCGCATCCTGCGGTCAAAAAAAATTCCAGGAAAAATCTTAATTTCACTCAATGATACAAATTTGAGTGAATTTTTAGCCCAGAAAGTTGTCCTCTGCGATAAGAATCTGGACGAACCGGGCGCATGATAAACCCGATCGCATTCCCTTCTTCAGCCGCTTCGGTCAGACGAAAATGTTCCTCTTCCGTCAATTCTTCCGGTAACCACCCGATCACCACGCTGTAATTTCCGGTGCGTAACGCGCGAATCATCGATTCGACGGTATCGCAGGGAGAAAGCTGGTTGATCTGCATAACCTTTGCCAGCGGCAGGCCCGCAGACTGCACCCATTGGCGGCTCAGTTTTTGCTGTGGCGTCAGCCAGAGCTGCCAGCGTGATTGCTGACCAAGCTGCTGTAATAACGGAAGCAGCAAGAGTTGGGTCAACAGAGGCTGGTCTTCACGGTAAACCACTTCACTAATAAGCCCCGTCGAAGCACCCTCAACGGTGTTCTGCGCGACAGTGCCCGCGGTTGAGGAGAGAGAAGTTGAGCGATTTGCATAGCCTGAAGTGTACATATTCATTCCAGCCCTGTAGTTACTGTATGGATATACAGTAACCCCTGTATGCATAAAGATCAACCTCATTTTCGGAAAGCGACTCGCAAAATTCATTCAATGTTGATGCCCTTCGAAAAATCATCTTGCTCAACGACGCTAAGTTGCCTATTTTCCTGCTAACGGATCCGCTAGTAAGAAATTTCGTTGTTACTTTATGATTTTGAAGGGAAATATCATGAAAAAGATATCTTATGAACGGATTTATAAATCCCAGGAATACCTGTCACCACTGGGTGAAATTCATCATCGCGCGCTGTTCGGCGGCTATACCCTGGCAGTGGATGATGCGGTTTTTGCCATGGTGTCAGAAGGTGAGCTCTACCTCCGTGCCTGTGAAGAAAGTGCGAAATACTGTGTGAAAAATGCCGCGTCTTTTTTGACCCTGATGAAGCGGGGCCGTCCGGTGCTTCTCAACTATTACCGGGTGGATGACGGACTATGGCAGGACAGGGAGCGTCTGCTTCAGCTCTCCACTTTCGCACTTAATGCGGCAAGAAAAGAGCGTTACCAGCGGCATCAGCGCAATCGACTTAAGGACCTGCCAAACCTGACCTTTCAGCTGGAAGTGTTGCTCTTTGAAGCGGGCATCACCAACGAAGAAACACTGCGGGCGCTTGGCGCAAGGGAGAGCTGGCTGAAGATGCGGGCGAAAAATAAAGCGCTGAGTATCAAAGTGCTATTCGCGCTGGAAGGGGCGATCGAGGGGCTGCATGAGGCGGCACTCCCGGCCGGCATTCGCCGGGAGTTGACGGAGTGGTTTAATGCGCTGCCTGAGCCACAGGAGAATCACTCCTCCAGCTAGCGATTTGCTGTTGCAGCCGGCAAATTTCTGGCAGCAGGGCGATAAGCAGGCCAATCTGCTGCAACACCAGAGGCGCTTTGCTGTCGTTTCCAGGCTCAAGATGCGCAATACGTTGGGTAAGTTCATCCAGCGCCTGTCTCACGCGCGGTTCATCGGCTGGCCGGTGATGCAGTGCATCATCGACATAACAGACCGCGTCATCCAGCAGATTGAGGATGCCCGGGTTGGTGAGTTTTTCGCGGTGGGCGCCCAGCGTGGAAATATAGCTGGTGAAGGTATGGTTCAGGCAGAGCAGCCGGAAAGCCGTCTCACGAATCTCGGCCGTGGCGCGAGGCTCCGTTGACATGTTAGAGACCACCGAGGCCAGTTCCGCATCGCTGTTGTGCGCATCGCGGCGCGCTATCCGGTAAGCCAGGCGGTTATCGCGGCCCTGATGATACTGCTCCAGGATGGCATCCAGGTATCGGCAGTTGGCGTTCATAGCCCTGTCTAACACGCGCGGTAGATTACGGAAACGCCAGTCCGGCCAGATAAAGCTGACGGCGGCCCAGGCGATAGCGCAGCCAATCAGGGTATCGAGTACGCGGGGCAGGGCGACCTCGAACCCTTCACCCAGCAGGTTAAAGCAGAGCAGAACCAGCAGCGTGATGAACATTGTGGCATGGGCGTACTGCACGTTGCGAAACGCGAAGAACAACACGCCGGTGATCACGATCAGGATCAGCTGTCCTTCAATGGACGGCACGAAATAAAGCACCGGAAGGCCAATGGCGACGCCGACCAGGGTGCCGATAATACGCAATGCCAGGCGGTGTCGGGTGGCGTTATAGTTCGGCTGACAGACAAACAGGCTGGTCAGCAGGATCCAGTAGCCGTGGTGCAAACCGGTTATCTGGATAAAAGCATACCCCACGCATAAGACCAGGGACATCCGCACCGCGTGACGAAACAGCGCCGACTCCGGCGTGAAGTTGCGGCTCAGCCTTAGCCACATATCGCTGACGCTGTGCACGCTGTCATCTGCAAGCTGGTTATCCACCTCGCTGCCCGGCAGTGCCATCGCCTGCTCGGACTCAATCGTCGCCAACTGAGCATCAATCGCCCGCAGGTTGTTGAGCAGAAAACCCAGCGCTTTGATCTGTTCCGGTGACGTTCCGCTGGCCTGCACGCGGTCGAGCGCCGCATCAAGATGGCTAAACACGCGTTCGAAGCGGGAGTCGTGCTGATAGGGCGTGCGCAAAAGAATGGAGCGCGCGAGCTGCTGGCATGCCTGTGACTGCATGGACAGCAGGCGCTGAAAGCGGAACATGACGTCGCTGTAGCGGAACTTCTCGCGCAGGGCGGCATACTGAACGTGCGAGGAGCTGGCGCGCTCATGAATGTCCTGAGCGGCAAAATAGTAGTGCAAGGTTCTGCGCGTGCCGCGCTGGCCGCGATCCCCGCGCAGACGGGTAAGCAGCGAGGCTTTCGTCTGGTTAAGGGTGGCGACCAGCTGGCCGTTTGCCAGCGCCAGATCGTAAAGCGGCGCCTGGCTTTCTTCCTCAATATCCGGGTCGAACAGCCGGGATTTCAGTTCCAGATAATGGGCTAGCTGCTCATAGCTGCGGGCAAGGTTATCCTGCAGAGGACGAACCGGGAAGATTAGGTGGCCGGTTAACGTCAGCAGGTTATACCAGATGGCGCCCAACAGCAGCAGCACAGGCTGCTGATACCACTGGTCGTACAGGGAAACGCCCAGCATGGTGTAGATGGCGATCAGCAGGGCCCCAAAGGCGATAGTGGCATAGCGCTGCCCCAGACCGCCCAGCAAAATAAACCCGCTGGTGGAGAGTGTAAGGCCAAGGGCAAACAGCCACGGCCAGGGGAAAAGTAACTCAACGGACGCGGAGGCGATAAAAAAACAGACGAGCGTAATGACCAGATTCCGCAAACGCCCGGCCAGGCGATCGTCCAGATCCGCCAGCGCCCCGGCCACCACCCCCAGCGTGAGCGGGATGGTGAGCTTGACATCATTCAGCCACCACGGCAGGGCAGCCGTGCCGCAAAGCGCGATAAATATCCTGACGTTGTAGAGCCAGGCGCTGTTCCAGGTATAACGGCGAAGCAGTGGACTTAGCATAAACGCGGCCAGTCCTTATTTACTGAAAACGTCGACGTGCGTTCGCTTCACGCGCCGCCTGGGCCACTTCAACCGGAACCACCCTGCGCCCGACGGGCCAAAGGGCGATGGCGGCGATCTTAAAGTTCGCGAGCCCGACCGGAATACCAATTATTGAAATGCACTGCGCAATACCGGCAAAAATATGCATGATGCACAGCCACCAGCCGAAGAAAATCAGCCACAGAATGTTCAGCAAAGTTCCCCCCGTATTCATCAGGGCGCTTTTGCTCTCCGGGTTCAGCTCGTTAACGTGGATAGCTTCGTTACCGTAGGGGATGAACGAGAGTTTCGTGATTTCCCAGCAGGAACGGGTCAGGGGAAGGGTGAAAATCAGGACGATGCTCACCAGCGTGGCAAAAAGCCAGGAAAGGGTGGTGGCAAAACCGCCCAGCACAAAATTCAACACATTCAGAACGGTACGCATAAACCCTCACTTCCTTTCGATAAAATTAACGCCCAATGATTGTAACGTTTTTTTAGGCTGGAGCACCTTAAAACTGGCAGTTAAACTGTCAGGTAAATTATCTCTTCGTGGATTTGGCGGGACATGGAACTGAAAGCAACTTCTTTAGGCAAACGCCTGGCGCAACACCCCTATGACAGAGTTGTTCTGCTCAACGCCGGGGTTAAAGTCTCCGGAGAACGCCACGAATACCTTATTCCGTTTAATCAGCTTCTGGCTATTCACTGCAAGCGCGGGCTGGTGTGGGGCGAGCTCGAGTTCGTTCTGCCTGACGACAAAGTCGTGCGCCTTCACGGTACCGAGTGGGCGGAAACCCAGCGTTTCCACCATCACCTGAACGCGCTCTGGCAGCAGTGGAGCCACGACATGAGCGTGATTGCCGCTCAGGTGCTGCAGCAGGTGCTGGACGATATCGCGCAAAGCAACGCGCAGCAAACGTGGCTGACGCGCCAGCAGACCGCCGGTCTGCAGCAAAAGATTCGACAGGCACTTTCGGCGCTGCCGCTCTCCGTGACGCGTCTTGATGAGTTCGACAATTGTCGCGATGCCTGGCGTCAGTGCCAGGCCTGGCTGAACGATATGGATAAAAGCCGGCTGGCGCATAACCAGGCCTGGACGGACGCCATGCTCACCCAATACGCCGACTTTTTCAGTACGGTGGAGTCTTCACCGCTCAACCCTGCTCAGGCGCGCGCGGTGGTGAACGGCGAGCAGTCGCTGCTGGTGCTGGCGGGGGCCGGAAGCGGTAAAACGTCGGTGCTGGTGGCGCGTGCGGGCTGGCTTCTCACCACCGGAGAGGCCGTTGCCGATCAGATCCTGCTTCTGGCTTTTGGCCGTAAGGCGGCACAGGAGATGGACGAACGCATCCAGGAACGGCTGCACACCCGGGATATTACCGCCAGAACCTTCCATGCCCTCGCGCTGCATATCATTCAGCAGGGCAGTAAAAAAGTGCCTGCCATCAGTAAACTGGAAAACGACGCGCAGGCGCGACAGGCTTTGCTTATTAAAACGTGGCGTCAGCAGTGCAGTGAGAAAAAGGCGCAGGCGAAAGGGTGGCGTCAATGGCTGGAAGAGGAACTCAACTGGGAGGTGCCGGAGGGCAGCTTCTGGCAGGATGAAAAACTGGCGCGTCGGCTCGGCTCGCGTCTTGACCGTTGGGTCAGCCTGATGCGGATGCACGGCGGCTCGCAGGCAGAGATGATTGAAAGCGCGCCGGAGGCGATCCGCGATCTGTTTTCAAAACGGGTCAAGCTGATGGCTCCGCTATTGAAAGCCTGGAAAACCGCGCTGAAAGAGGAAAATGCCGTTGATTTCTCCGGTCTTATCCATCAGGCGATCGTCATTCTGGATAAGGGGCGCTTTGTCAGCCCGTGGAAGCATATTCTGGTGGATGAGTTCCAGGATATCTCACCCCAGCGTGCGGCACTGCTCTCGGCGCTGCGGGCGCAAAACAAACATACCTCGCTGTTCGCGGTGGGTGACGACTGGCAGGCCATCTACCGCTTCAGCGGGGCTCAGCTTTCACTGACGACCGCGTTCCACCACTATTTTGGTGAAGGCGACCGCAGCGATCTGGACACGACATACCGCTTCAATTCACGGATTGGTGAAATCGCCAACCGCTTTATCCAGCAGAATCCGCATCAGCTGGCCAAGCCGCTAAACAGCCTGCGGGCAGGGGATAAAAAAGCGGTCACCCTGCTGGCGGATGACCAGCTGGAGCCGCTGCTGGACAAGCTCAGCGGCTATGCGAAACCCGATGAACGTATCCTGGTGCTGGCGCGTTATCATCACCTTAAGCCTGCTGCGCTGGAAAAAGCCGCTACCCGCTGGCCGAAACTGCAGCTAGAATTTATGACCATTCACGCCAGCAAAGGGCAGCAGGCCGATTATGTGATTGTGGTGGGGCTGAAGGAGGGCAGCGACGGATTCCCGGCTCCGGCCCGCGAGTCGGTCATGGAAGAGGCCCTGCTGCCGGTGCCGGAAGACTTCCCGGATGCCGAAGAACGGCGTTTGCTGTACGTGGCCATCACCCGCGCGCGTCATCGCGTGTGGCTGCTGTTCAATAAAGAGGAGCCATCCGTGTTTGTCGATATTCTGAAGAGTATTGACGTGCCGGTGGCGAGAAAGCCATAACGGCGTCAGGCAAGATTTCCAGGCCGGGTAGACGTAGCCGCCACCCGGCAAAAAAGCTACTTCAGTCTCTCGGAAAGATAGCGCTGATAGTCCGGAATAAGGATCTCAACCGGCGAGTTAAACTGCGGTGATTCAATGATGAAATCCGCCGTTGACAGGTTCGTCGCCACCGGAATATTCCACACCGTTGCCAGACGCAGCAGCGCTTTGACATCCGGATCGTGCGGAACCGCATTCAGCGGATCCCAGAAGAAGATCAGCACATCAATTTTCCCTTCGGAAATCTGCGCCCCGACCTGCTGATCGCCGCCCATCGGGCCGCTCAGCATCGCATTCACCTCCAGACCCGTTTCGCGCTGGATCAGGTTACCGGTAGTGCCGGTCGCCGAGAGGGCATGCTTTTCCAGTAGCGGCTGATGGCGGCGAACCCAGTTAAGCAGCATTTGTTTACAGTGATCGTGCGCCACCAGCGCAATGTGTTTGCGTTCAGGCAGCGTGCGTGTTGTCAGTTCCATAATCATATCCATCAGGTTAACTGACTACACGATGACGGGAACCGTCTGACGCTGCAAGAGAAAGGCGTAAAAAATGTGGCTTAAGATGAAGGTTGTTGCTTTGCCCACTGTAAAAACCGGGCCCGCGTGTCGGGATCGGCCTGCTGGAACCAGAATTTAAGGCGCTGTTCCGTCAGGCTCTGGGACTGCGGCGGAATGACGTCCAGTTCCGAGACACCGGATAGCAGCGTACTGTCGTCCGCCATCATGGTAGCAAACTGCGGAAGGGAGGCGCGTTTGCCGGCTTTGTTATAGACCTGCGTTGCGGCCTCGTAGTCCGGGCTTTTTGTGGCGCTGGTCAACGCCAGAATATCCAGCTTGACCGGGATCGGCATTGCATTCCCGTCCAGCAGCTCAACGCGCGGCGAGGCGTCGAAGGCCGCTGATTCCTTCTCCGTTTCAAGGCGAGGCAGGGTAATGTTCACCTGGCTGATTTGCCGGGTATTAAAGCTGACAATCAGCGGCGGAGAGATGTACATCCGCTGCTCATGGTTAGTCAGGCCGATCGCTTTTTCGACCCGGAACACCAGCTGATGCGGCCCGTTATCTAACTCAATGCTGTCAGCCCCGCGCAATAACGAGCTGGAAACCTTTTTCCCGTCCAGAACCAGAAGATCAATGTCGCCAGAGAGCCGAAGCGTGGTGGCAAAAACGCAAACCGGCATCGCTAACGCAATCAGAGCAGTGGCAAAACCGGTTTTCATAGAAGGCTCCCGTCAGAGATACTGTCGCCGCATTAATGTATCTAAATCTTTCGATAATCACGTTTACTAACATATAGACATATTTTGCCGTTTTGCCCTCATACATCTGTATGGGATGGATGGTTGAGATGTGCGCTTTGGCGTACACTTTTAAAAAAGCCAGGAGAAAAACCATGAAAGAGAATGATATTGCCGAGATTCTGACATCCACGCGTACCATTGCGCTGGTGGGCGCGAGCGATAAACCCGACCGTCCCAGCTATCGGGTGATGAAATACCTTCTCGATCAGGGCTATCACGTCATCCCGGTGTCGCCAAAAGTGGCGGGTAAAACCTTACTGGGCCAACAGGGTTATGCCACGCTCGCTGACGTGCCGGAAAAAATTGATATGGTCGATGTCTTCCGTAATTCCGAGGCGGCGTGGGAAGTAGCGCAGGACGCGATTGCCGTCGGGGCGAAAACATTGTGGATGCAGCTGGGCGTGATTAACGAGCAGGCTGCCGTGCTGGCGCGGGATGCGGGATTGAAGGTGGTTATGGATCGCTGTCCGGCGATCGATATCCCCCGTCTGGGGCTGGCGAAGTAATAAAAAAAAGCCCGTTCATCGGGCTTTTTTTACACGCTTAGTTCCGCAGGCGCGGAGCCTGTAACTGTTTGCGGATAGTCTGAGCAAGTTCATCCATCGTGGGTTGTTCCGGATGCTCTTCCTGCAGCTCGCTACTCAGCTGCGCTTCGGCAAGGTAGGTATGTACGGGTTGTCCGTCGTCACCTTCCATCACCACATGGTACCAGGGTGCAGCGCGAAGCTCTGCGTTCACCGCCAGCTCGTCCGCTGACGGTTCATCAAGAGAATACTCCGGGTCGATATCCACGACCACACCCAAATACCCTAGCAAAGTGTGGCGGACCTGCTGGCCGATACCGAATTTGCTGGCAATCATAGTCACCTCCCGGGAAATACGACTTACACATTAAGTGCGGGCAATATTTCTCTTTTCAAGTTACATGACGCGACAGGCAAACCCTTTCAGATACAGTCCTTCCGGGTAGGTAGCAATCACGGGGTGATCGGCTGCCTGACGGAACTGCTCTATAAATTGTACATCACGACCAGCATCTATTGCGGCATCGGCGATGATTTTTTGGAATAAATCGGTGGTCATCAGCCCGGAGCAGGAGAAGGTGAGCAGCACCCCGCCCGGGTTCAGCAGCTGGATGGCCAGCATGTTGATATCCTTATACCCACGGCAGGCGCCCATCAGCTGGCTTTTGTTTTCCACAAACTTTGGCGGATCCATCACGATGACGTCGAACTTCTCGCCCTGATCGCGATATTTACGCAGCAGCTTGAAGACGTCGTCGCGTATAAATTCGGCTTTGCTCAAGTCCAGTTTGTTCAGCTCGACGTTCTGTTTTGCCACGTCCAGCGCTTCCTGCGAGGTATCCACGCTGACCACCTGGGCACAACCGCCCATCAGCGCCGAAACGGCAAAACCGCCGGTGTAGGAGAAGCAGTTCAGCACGCGTTTGTCGGCAACGTACTGACGCGTAGCCATGCGGCTGTCGCGCTGGTCAAGGTAGTAACCCGTTTTGTGCCCGCCCTGAATATCCACCAGCAGCTTCATACCGTGCTCTTCAATTGGCAGCAGGGCAGGCGGCAGCTCACCCGTGACCGGGCCCTGAGTCAGCTCCATGCCCTCTTTTTTGCGCACCGCCACGTCGCTGCGGTCGTAAATAGCGCATTCCGGGAACAGGGTTTGCAGGGCGCTAATCAGCGCGGCACGCTGGTATTCCGCCCCTGCGCTGAGGAGCTGCAGCACCAGGAAGTTGCCAAAGCGATCGATGGTCACGCCCGGCAGGCCGTCGGACTCACCGGCAATGAGGCGATAGCTGTCCAGCCCGTCGCGCTTTGCCAGCCACTCGCGCCACTGCTGCGCCTGCTGCAGGCGGCGGACGAAGAAGTCAATGTCGATGGTTTCGTCTTTATCGAAGGTCCAGACGCGTGCGCGGATCTGAGACGCTGGCGAGTAAGCGCCTCGCGCTAACCATTTCCCCTGATGGTCAACAATATCAATGGTTTCACCGAGGCTGGCTTTGCCTTCCATACGGGCAACCGCGCCGGAAAAGACCCAGGGATGACGGCGCAGTAATGACTTCTCGCGCCCTTTGGCTAACACTAAACGTACACTCATAATTTGCTGTTCTGTCGATTTCAGGGAAATGGCGCGTAGAGTAGCACATTCAGCCAGACGCAATCATCTGCGGATGTCGTTGAGCGTTTCGGCAGATCGTGGAGGAGGTGAGAATGGCCGTGGCGCTGTCACAGTTACACTCGACTCGCTTACCGATCGGTGAAATCGCATTACAATGTGGGTATCTTTCCAGCTCTCGTTTCACTGCCCGTTTCCGGCAGCACTATGGCTGTTTACCGAAAACGCTACGTTAAGGAGAAGAAAAATGTCAAAAGTCTGCACCATTGCCTGGGTCCACGGCGTTGTTCAGGGCGTCGGGTTCCGCTACAGCACCCAGCGCGAAGCGATGACGCTTGGGCTAACGGGATACGCGCGAAATATGGACGACGGCAGCGTTGAGGTGGTCGCCTGCGGCGACGCGGAGCAGGTTGAAAAACTGATGGCGTGGCTGAAAGCGGGCGGGCCGCGCAGCGCCCGGGTTGATAAGGTCTTAACGGAACCGCATCAACCCGGCAGGGAATATGTGAACTTCGGTATTCGGTATTAAATACACTTCACCGGTTTAGGCAGGCCGGCAATTTTGGTGGCCTGTTTTGCCGGGCCCTTCGGGAACAGGCGATACAGATAGCGGCTGTTGCCTTTTTCTTCGCCAAATTTGTTGGCCATCGCTTTAACCAGCATGCGGATCGCCGGAGAGGTGTTGAATTCGAGATAAAACTCGCGCACAAAACGGACCACCTCCCAGTGTTCGGGGGAGAGGGCGATACCTTCGTTTTCGGCGATTTTCTCCGCCAGCGGCTCGCTCCATAGCGTGGTGTCTTTCAGATAGCCTTCGCTATCGGTCTCAATTTCCTGGCCTGCAAAAATGAACATAGTGCTCTGTCGATAAAGTAAAAAACGCCCCTAGTCTAGCAAATAAGGGGCGGCGTGAGAAACCTCGACCTACAGAAGAAGCTGGAGCAGATTGTTGGCATTAAGCTTTTTTAGCGCGTTGCATTTATACGTCGATACCTGTTTTTCGCTCATCTGCGTCATATGCGCGACATGCCGTACCGATTGTCCGTTCACTAGCCTGTCGAGCACGTTGAACTCCATGCCTGTCAGACAACAATTCAGGGTGCGCACCCGGCGGGGCTCTCTGGCAAGCAGATACGCCGCATCCGCAACGGCAATCCGGTCATCAATGATATATAAGGTCAGCGTGGCAAACCGCTTTCGCAGATGGGTAGCCAGTGCCCAGCCTTTTTCATTGCATACCAGATACACCGTTCCTTCCCAGCGCCTGGCTTCCAGCTCCAGAAGAATGTCGACCAGCGCCAGATGCGTCCCCGCGACGGAAAAGCGGCAGCGAACAACGAGGGTGTCGCAGGCCAGCAGCGAACGGCACCACTTTACCGTACCGCTCTCAACCTGCGTCTGAGCGTTACGGCGCAGAAGGGCGTAGCGCAACCCTTCGGCATAAAAACGATTGTTGTCGAGGATGGCGTAACTCACAATGGCCTCTTTATAAGGTACTGGGCGTATAGATAACGCGTAGGGTGCCGGTGTAATCCCCGGCATTTTTGCTGCTGGCAGCAAACGCGGGCGTTTTCAGAATGATGGGGGCGGGGACACAAAGTACGCTCTCCCGTCCACCCGGCAGCACAACCTGACGCAGATATTGCGGGTCATTAGTGCCCTGCCAGATCAGCGTTTTGCCATTCGCCGCGGTTTCTGCTGCGCCCGTTACCGGGTTGATCACCGTAACCTGATAATCGAGCCGATCCCGTGCTTCGGTCTGGCTTCCACCGCGTCGTCTGACGGAAAACGCTCCCTCAGTACGGCCCGTGGCCGCTAAACCGTCATCCTCAAAGCGCAGATAGACACGCGTGCTGGCGCTGTTTTTACCGTCATACAGGCACATATCCAGCGCGCTCTCGCCCTGGATTTCGCTGCCGCCGGGCCGCCCCGGAAAATTGGTCAGATTGAGGTTAACCAGCGGGGTTGAGTGGGGGAACGCCGGCAGATAAATCTGCTGGTTACCCGGATCGACCACCTCAATGCGTATCGTCGCCTGCCAGCGGGCTATGGTGAGGTAGCCCGGACACCCGACGTTGACATCGTTAAAGTTGCCCCCGCAGTCGGCGCTTCCCCATTCGCGCAGGTTCTGCTTCAGCGTTGCGGTCCAGATGCCCGGCTGGGCGAGCTTATCCAGTTCGCCTTTAACGATGTAAAAATCAAAATAGGGTTCCCGGTTCCAGGCCGAGAGATCGGCGGTACCGCCGCTGACAAAGCTGGCAAAGGTGAAAACTTTGTTGTTGATAAACATATGTTTTTCCCCATAGACCTTCACATCTGCTGTTTTATTTGTCGACGTGTGGGTAAAACGCAGCGTAATGGCGTAGGGGGCGGCCGGGTTCGCGCTAAACCAGACCGGCGCTGTCATACACGCTCCGTTCGTCGGGTCGGTGCGGGACTCGCAGGTCAGGGTGTTGCGTCCCCACTTTTGCGGGTCGATAGTGTCGTAACCGCTCGGTTCATGGACCCAGATATCAAAACGCGCAGGCGGCGCCGCGCGATCGTAGCTAATCCCTACGCTGGAATTTCTTCCGGCAGGGACGCCCGCCAGCGTCTGACAGCTCCACAGCGTCAAAAAAAGTAAAACAAAGAGGTAGTTGTTCACATCATTTCCCTTTGGTGAGGTGCTCTGCATTCATGGCCGTTGGCCCCGTAGGCACGTTCCGCCCGGCGAGCATCAGTTGCGCCTGGTGCTGGACCGAATCCGGCAGGGCGGAGAAAGTGAGTTCCCGACACGGGATCGACCCAACGTAACGCACCACGTCGCGCATGCTTTTCACGCTCAGTTCACACTGATAAAACTGCTGCTGACGCACCAGATAAAGGTTGCGCAGCAGGGCGTCGCTCTGGGCGCTGAAACCGCCATTGCCGAGATCGTTCCAGCCGTTCACGTTCAGCGGTACGCCGCCCACGAACGGCGAATGATGTTCGTCAGTGAGCTGGCCGAGCCAGGTGTAGCGGGTGGTGGTTTGCACGTCCCGGCGAAGCATTTTGCCCGGCACCATAAAGAGCGTCCGGCTCCCGGAACCCTGCGTGATTTCACTGCTTGCGCCTGATGAGACGTTCAGCGACTCATTAACCGTCAGCGTTGTTGGCTGATAACCCGGCACCGCAAAAAGGGCACGGCTGTTGGCCGGGATATCCGCGGTGCCGCCGTTATCCAGCGAGACGGCGACGCGTGAATCCCGGGAATCCTCAGGCGTAGCCACGTTTACCGCAACGGCAGAAGCCGGGCGTCCATCGCCCCAGCGGCCAAGCCACAGCCCTGAGCGCGACAGGGCGAGGGTGGAGCTGTAGTTGCCGCTGCTGCTTAACGTATGGCGCCCATCCTGGCGGTCCCATGCGTCGCTCACCGTCAGGCTGGCGTTACCAAAACGTCCACCCTGGCGCGTATACGCCGAGGCATTGAGCGAATCGCTGTTAATCCCCGACGCGCTCAGCCCGTATTCATTCTCGCCGCGCGCGTCGGCATACCAGTTGTGCGCCACGTTGTAGCTCAGCTGGTTTTTCTGATGCTGCTGGTGCTGCCAGGTTGCACCAAGCGAGGTATAGCCTGACGCATCGCCCTGACGCTTATGCGCCAGTGAGAGGCTAACGCTCAGATAGCCGCCTTTGTCTTTCCCGTCGCGAGAGTGGTCGTTGCGCATAAACAGGTTAATGCTGCTGTTGATGTTCAGACCGCGCGCGCTAAAGGTATTACTCAGCCCGCCCTGCCAGGCCTGCGTGCGGGAGCGGGTCATATACACTGGCTCCCACGGCAGGCCGGCATCGTGACGATCGTCATGGTCAGGCAGTTCCCGGCGCGTAACGTAGCGCCCTTCGTTGCGGTTATCCGAATACCCCAGGTTGGCGTACCACGAGCCGACAGGCACGGAGAACATGATCGAGAGGCTACGATAACAGCCGTTGACGGCGTCAAAACCTGCGCTGCGGGTATCACAATTTTCTGCGGATAACGCGTTGCGGTAGAAGCTCAGCGAAAACCCGTCGTTATAGCTGATTTGCTGAATATTGCCGCGTTGGCCCTTGCTGCCGTAGAGGTAGCTAAAGCGTGTGCTTAATACCCCGTCGATCGGGCCCGCGTTAAAGCCGCGGCTCCAGTCGAGAGCATTTTCCAGGAAGTGCTGCCTTTTCATGACGGTTGCGCCGCTGGTCAGCGCCAGCGTCGGGGTGACGGGCAGGCGTATACCCGCCTGTGCGACCGGGCTGCGTTCATCATTGCGATCGTTATTAGCCGTTTCCCCTGCCTGCATAAACCACTCGACGCGGTCGAATGGCGTAATGCCCGTACGGGTAAACGGAACCTGCTCGGTACGCGTCAGTCGGTTGTTTTCGTAAACTGACAGCGTCACGGTATAGCTTCCATCCGGAAACGCGCGGGTATCCAGAGTTTGTGCCCCGGCATTGAGGTAAAAGCTGGCCAGCAGCTCCTTGCCGCGGCGCGCGTCGATACGCGCATCGTGCGAAAGCAGCACCGTAATGGGCGTGCCCTTCGATTGCTGAACCGGGTTGATCCATGCCCGGGTCGAACCCGTGCGCAGGCCACGAATTTTGCCCAGCGGCAGCTGGCTGAGGTTAATATTCCCCCCGGCGTTGCTGAACAGGTCGCGGGTATCCATCTCGCCTATCTGTAGATAATATTCACGCCATAAATCCTGGCGGAACCAGGCATTGTTAACGGTCATTTCCTGCTGCTGCTGATGACGCGAGCGTTGTCCCAGCCATGTCCAGTCGAGGTTAAGATAGCCGTCCTGGGTCAGCGCCAGCGCCCCGTTGCCCTGAACGGTGGCAGACTGATAATCCCTGTCGGCAACGAAATTGATATTTTGCTGATGAATCAACGCGTTTTCGCTGTCCTGGGTGGGCTGATACCACTGGTTTTCCTCCGAGGGCTTTGGCAAAAAGCGCTTATCAAAAAACAGGTTTATGCGAGCATTGTTTTCGTCATAGATGATGGCCGCACGGCGGGTTTCGAGATAATCACACCCCGTCGCGGAGCCGTTGCTGCTGCAGGCCAGGTTGCCGTTACGGGCAAGCGGAACGGCCAACGCTGCGGAAACGGAGCCGATAAGGGCAGGATCGTCGTTAAACTGACGTTTGATGGCCGCGACCACGGTTTCAGGCGCGACAAAACTGACCGTTTCAAGATTGATATCGGTTTCGAAAAGGCCAAGCGACTCGCCGTATAAGCTCACCTCTGTCCACATGCGCTGCGTTTTCGCCAGGTCCTCGAATCCGGCCGGGACGGCCATCTCAGCGCAGGCGAGGTGGACAGATGCGGGTAATAAAGCAACAAAAAGGAGAGTATTTCTGTGAAACGCCATGAACGAGCCTCGACATCATCCTGACGTCAGAGGGCGGGCGCCCTCTGACGTTATTCCTTAGGTGCTATGGTGTTACGCACCGCCTTCCGTGGTGGTCGCCTGAGTCAGCATCAGGCTTACAACGCCGCTGTACTGGCCGGTTTTCAGAATGCCTTTGGTGGTCTGGGAAATGGTCAGAGGCAGAACCGCAGAACCGTTTTCAATGCTGCCCGGGAACAGTTCGGTTCCGGTAAATTCGGCATCGGTGGTGGACAGAGTTTTATCACCCAGAAGAACCGTCATCGGTACAATCTGCTCCCCATCCGTGTTGGTGAGCTTAGCTGCGCTAACGAGGCGTACTTTGACGTTACTGGTAGCAGAGTTGGACCACACCTTGGTGTTCAGGCGGTAGCTTTCCAGGCCCCGACCCGGCAGATACTGCATGTCGATGCTGGCTGGCAGCGGCGTGTTATCGGCCTGGGTCATATCCAGCTGTGAATCAACGCTGGCGTTGACGGTAATATCTTTCTGGATCGCCAGCGCGCTGGCAGATGTGGTCATCGCGGCAACGATCATCAGAGGTTTAATAAATTTACGCATTGATATCTCCATATTTTACAAATGAGCACCCTGGCTCTTTAAACAAACCACAAGGGTTTTTACAGTGACGTCGTGTTATTGCACGACGGGTAAGTCAGCTTCTTCAGCGGTTTTTTTCATCCAGTTGAAGTAGCGGAATTTGTATTTCTTACCGTTTACCTGATTAAGCGTTTTTAATTTCCGCTCGGTATCCGGATAAATCGTGGCGTCTTCTTTAATCCATTTACAGACGTCGTCTGACTGACAAATACCGATCTCCCTGAGCGGCACGCGCAGGGTGCCGGCGTTGGTGACGGTCCCCCGTGCGGGATCGATATGCAGCGAAACGCGCTCCGTGGCAGGGGCCAGATGTACCAGCGCCCCCCAGATAACATTGACCCCAAGCTTTGCCGTCGCTGCCGTGCTTTCGGGCTGGCCGGGAATAATGCTGTCCGGCTGTTTCACCCCTTCAAAATAGACTCGCCAGGTGGTCTCTTTTTCCGGCGGCGTCAGTGAAACAAGGCGCACCACGCGCATTGCGCCTGCAGCCAGGGCAAATTTATCGGGCGTCACCACGACGCCGCCTTCTTTCCACGAAGCAACGTCAATCTCTTTTTCCTGGGCCGTTCCGGGGTTAAGAATTTTCTTTTGCCTCACCCGAATGAACTGAATATCATCCGTTTTCGATGCCACTTTTATTTGCGCTGCGCCGGCGCTATCCACGTTAAGTTCCATTGGATAGACGCTCATATTGGCCATTGTCATTTCTGAGAAAAATGACAGCGACAGCGCGGCGACATAAAACGCGGTTGTCATATTCACTTTTTGTTTCTGTTTCACATTCAGCCTGCCTGCTCTGAGTTCTTGTGCGGTTTTTAACACCAGGACACCGTCTGCTTTCGTATCGCTTCAGGGCAGGGAAACTTTAACCAGAACAGCAGGTTGTGAAAATTTGTATTAGTTAACCGCTGATATACAGTGATTTATCCTGATTTGCTGGGCTTAAAGTTGTATAGTTAAAAGAAAATGCCGCTACCCAGGATGGGAAGAAAATTCCTGTTGATGAAAAAAGAACCAGCTCAGGAAGCGATTTTCTTGCCGATGTCACAGGGATAAAAAAGCCTGCGGTAATAGCTGAGAGTGAAATATGTTTTTTATATGCAATAATTCGTTGTTATTTGATCCTGAAGCACATGCAATTAGTCTTGTTGGTCAACCGGAGTCTGTATTAACGCTCTCGGCGCCAGCCGTTCGCCTTTTACAGGAGTTTATTCGTCATAAAGGGCACGATCTGAGTCGGGAGGAATTAATTACGCGCGTCTGGGAGGAATATGGCTTTACGCCGTCTGGAAATAACCTCAACAAAGCGGTCAGTGAATTACGCAAAGGCTTCCAGTCTCTTGGGGAACATCATAATTTCATTGTGACGATACCCCGGTATGGATTCCGTTTTGTTGCCGATGTGATTTGCCAGCCTGCGCAAATTGTTCAACCCGCTGAAGCACAGCCGAACTCTTCCGTCGTGCCGTCAGAGGCAAAACGTCAGCGTATTTCCCTTAAATGGGGCGCCGCGGCGGCGGTATTGTTAGCATCAGCACTGGGGTTAGGCTTGCTGTTTAACCAGCAGCAGAAGATCGCTATACCGATGACGCCAAAGCCCGTCGCGCAGAAAATAGCGGGCTGTAGCATCTGGCTTATTAACGATCATGGCCGGCCGCTGGTGCTCTCGAAACTGGCGGGGCTGCTGGAGGCGAATAATGTGGCGTGCGCGCGCGAAGCGTACAATATCTACTATTTCAGCGCCCGCTTTAACCTTGCAGTTGCGGATGAAGTGTTCATTGGTGCATGCCCGGTCAATAAAACCAGCCTGTGCAAAACCATTCGCTATAAAAGCGGGGCAGAAAAATGAAAATGAGACTTCTGTTTGCTGCGGGTGGGGCGCTTGCTGGCGGCGCGCTGGCGCTCTTTATTTATTCCGGGGGCATATATAAGCGTGATGCGCTGGCCTGCAGTACGGAATTTAACTTTACGCGTAACGAGGGAAAAGCGAATGAGGTCCGGGTCAATACCGTGGCCCAGTTCTATTTTCATCGGGACGGCACCGGCTTAACAACGTACAAAGGTGCAGCTATGGCTGAAGGCCGGGGCATGATCGTTGACAGGGATGTGGATTTTACCTGGTCGCGACGGGATGATGATAACGTTATCGTGTTGAGCTACACCAAAACCTGGCGTCGGCATAATGACAATACCCCGGACGAAAAGTGGGGAGGCTTTGCGAGGCCGACAGCCCGCTATTACCTGACGATCTCTGAGCTTGCGCCCGCCGTGTGGCTCATACAGGACCGGCTCTATCCCACCTATATTTGCCGCGGTGACTAGGGCATAAAAAAGGAGAATGCCTGAGGCATTCTCCTTTTTGTTTCAGCAGGTCTGCTTAATCGCGGCTGGCGAAGCCCAGGATGCTCAGCAGGCTGACGAAGATGTTGTACAGCGACACATAGAGGCTCACGGTCGCGCGGATGTAGTTGGTCTCACCGCCGTGAATGATGTTGCTGGTTTCATACAGGATCGCGCCGGATGACAGCAGGATAAACACCGCGCTAATCGCCAGGTGCAGGGCAGGCAGCTGCAGGAAGATGTTTGCCACCATACCAATCAGCACCACTACGATACCCGCCATCAGCATACCGCCGAGGAAGGACATATCCTTGCGCGTGGTCAGCACGTAGGCCGAGCAGCAGAAGAACACCAGCGCGGTACCGCCCAGCGCCATGCCAATCACGTCACCCATACCGGCAGACAGGTACGCGTTCAGGATCGGCCCCAGGATATACCCCAGGAAGCCGGTGAAGGCGAACGCGGAAAGAATACCGACCGGTTTATCAGCGGTTTTGTAGGTCAGGAACATCAGACCGTACATCCCCACCAGCGTCAGGATCAGGCCCGGAGACGGTAGCATCAGCACGGTACTGGCGGTAGCGGTGATCGCTGAAAACGCCAGCGTCAGGCTGAGCATGAAATAGGTATTGCGCAGCACCTTGTGGGTGCTGAGTAGCGATGTGCGGTCGCGTGAGGAAGTAATTATACGATCCATGAGTCACTCTCTTATGACAGATGTAATTAACGGAAAGAATAGGAAACGGCGCGCCAGTCTCAAAGTGGTTTTACCCATCTTTACTCAGCACGTTAGCGCTGAAGGTGGTCATTTCTTCTGCAAAAGCATGTGTAACCAGTATGAACGGCGGTTTAAAAGTATTTACCAGATCAACCTCTTATAGGTTACTGAAAAATATTGCGTTATTGCCTTTCGGGCGCTAAGAGTTATCTCCGGATCGTCATAAAACAGACAATAAGGCGAAGGAAATGAAACCACAAACACGCACGCGCTTTACGCTCTCTTTACTCACCGCCGGGATCCTGTGCGCCAGCACGGCGACCTGGGCGGCTAACGTGCCAGCAGGAACAGCGCTGGCCGAAAAACAGGAACTGGTCAGAAACAATGGCAGCGAACCGGCCTCGCTCGACCCGCATAAAGTCGAAAGCGATGTCGAATTCAATATTATCAGCGATTTATTCGAAGGGCTGGTGAGCGTCTCCCCGTCAGGGGAAATTCAACCCCGGCTGGCTGAAAAATGGGAGAACAAGGACAACACCGTCTGGACGTTCCACTTACGTCCGGGCATTACCTGGAGCGACGGGACGGCCATTACCGCAGAGGATGTGGTCTGGAGCTGGCAGCGCCTGGTTGATCCAAAAACCGTTTCACCGTACGCCAGCTATCCCGGCAACATGCATATCGTCAACGCGGCCGATATCGCTCAGGGGAAAAAATCCCCCGACACGCTGGGCGTAAAAGCAATTAACGATACCACGCTGGAAGTGACGCTCACCCAGCCCAACGCGGCGTTCCTGGCGATGCTGGCGCACCCGTCGCTGGTGCCGGTGGATAAAGTGCTGATTGGCCGCTTCGGTGAAAAGTGGACCAAACCGGAGCATTTCGTCAGCAGCGGAGCGTATAAGCTGTCCCAGTGGGTGGTCAACGAACGCATTGTGGCGGAGCGTAACCCGCGCTACTGGGATAACGCGCATACCGTTATTAACAAAGTCACCTATCTGCCGATCACCTCCGAGGCCTCGGATGTGAACCGCTATAAAGCGGGCGAAATTGATATTGTGTATACGGTACCCATTAACCAGTTTGCTCAGCTGAAGAAAACGCTGGGCAGCCAGCTGGACGTCTCCCCGCAGCTGGCGACCTATTACTACGAATTCAACACCACCCGTCCGCCGTTCAACGATGCCCGCGTGCGCAAGGCGCTGAACATGGCGCTGGATAAAGACATCATCGCTGAGAAGGTGATGGGGCAGGGGCAGCGCCCGGCGTGGCTGATTAGCCAGCCGGACATCGGCGGGGTCAAGCTGCAGAATCCGGATTACGCCAGCTGGCCGCTGGACAAGCGTATTGCTGAGGCGAAAAAACTGCTCAACGAGGCCGGGTATAACGCAAGCCATCCTCTGAGCTTCAACCTGCTCTATAACACCTCTGAATCGCACCAGCGCATCGCGATTGCGGCCAGCTCTATGTGGAAGAAAAACCTCGGCGTAGACGCGAAGCTGCAAAATCAGGAGTGGAAAACTATGCTGGATACCATGCACACCCACAACTTTGACGCGGTGCGCTACGCCTGGATTGCCGACTACGACGACGCGGCGACCTTCCTGAACAACTTCCGTACCGGCGACAGTGAAAACACCAGTCAGTACAGCAACCCGGACTACGATCAAGCCTTGATCAACGCCGCAAAGGCCAAAACGCCGGCAGAGCGGGGTAAGTTCTACCAGCAGGCGGAAGACCTGTTGGGCCGTGATGTGCCTGCCATTCCGGTTTATCACTACGTCCGTACGCACCTGGTGAAACCGTGGGTGGGTGGCTTTACGCCGGATAAGCTGGGGTACTATTTCACAAAAGATATGTACATCAAAAAGCACTAAGCGAGAGGGCTGGATTTTATGCTGATAAAATCGCCGATGTGTTGTCAGTTCAACCGATTAAGCACATTTTGGCTAATTTTAAAGCGAACGATTGCAGCCACTCTTTACAGCATGCGGTGAGGTGTTTATAGTTCGCCTCACTCAGGAAGTGTGGCCGAGCGGTTGAAGGCACCGGTCTTGAAAACCGGCGACCCGAAAGGGTTCCAGAGTTCGAATCTCTGCGCTTCCGCCAGATATAAACCCCAGCTTACTCGTTAAGCTGGGGTTTTTCTTTCGTCTTATCTCAGAGTTGCCTTTTACCAGATTCTGGCCATTCCTTCGCTTGCCGGGCGAACGAGAGTGAAGCCAAATTTAGAATACAGCTCGGGGACATCCGCCATTAAACAAACGTAGGCCCCTCTACAGGCATTGTTATCCAGCCATGCCACAAGCGTTTCCATGATGAGTCTACCGAGCCCCTTTCCCTGATGAAGAGGGTCAACGGCGACGTCGACAATATCAAAATTCAACGCACCGTCTCCCACGATTCGCCCCATACCCACGGGTTTTCCCTCACACAAAATATGCATGCCATAACAACTGCCAGGCAGCGCTTTGCGTGCTGCCTCCAGCGGACGAGGGCTAAGACCCGAGATTTCGCGAAGGCGGCAAAACGCTTCTGCGGAGGGGACGGTTTCAACTACGGTATAGTTTTCATGCATAAAAAGCTCCAGTCAGTATCTCTCGGTGTGTAATCCCCTCGGGCTAAACAGCGTTAGCGCCCGGCGGCGTTTCGCTGGCACAGGCTTACAATGAAACGTGCAACGTATTAATATTATTGCAGAATGTAGGCCGGGTAAGCGTAGCGCCACCCGGCAAGAAAGGCGAGGTTTATGAACGGATAAAGGCCAGAATATCCGCGTTAATGGTATCCGCGTGGGTGGTATGCATCCCGTGCGGGAAGCCCGGATAAATTTTCAGTACGCTGTTCGCCAGCAACTTATCCTGCAGCAGGGCAGCATTCTTATAAGGCACGACCTGATCGTCATCCCCCTGCATCACCAGAACGGGAACCGTAATGGTTTTCAAATCCTCTGTCTGATCGGTTTCTGAAAACGCCTTAATTCCCTCATAGTGGGCCCTGGCGCTGCCGATCATGCCCTGACGCCACCAGTTCTGAATGGTGCCCTGTGAAACCTCGGCCCCCGCCCGGTTAAACCCATAAAAAGGACCGCTGGCGACGTCGAGGTAAAACTGGGCGCGATTCGTGGCCAGCGCTTTACGAAAGCCGTCGAAAACCTCTACAGGTGTCCCGCCAGGGTTGTTTTCTGTTTTCACCATCAACGGTGGAACGGCGCTCACGAGCACCGCTTTGGCAACGCGCCCCTGCGGCTGGCCGTACTTCGCAACATAGCGGGCCACCTGGCCACCGCCGGTAGAGTGGCCGACATGCACCGCATTGTGCAGATCCAGGCTTTCAACCACGGCCGACGCGTCAGCCGCATAATGATCCATATCGTGCCCTTCGCTGACCTGGTCCGAACGCCCGTGACCACGGCGGTCGATTGCGATAACGCGATAGCCTTCCGCAAGGAAGAAGAGCATCTGGTTATCCCAGTCATCGGCACTCAATGGCCAGCCGTGATGGAAAACAATGGGCTGAGCCTCTTTCGGACCCCAGTCTTTGTAGTAAATATTGACGCCGTCTTTCGTTGTTACGAATGCCATACCGCAGACTCCTCTGTTAAAGACGCAACGATCGCTGGCTGAGCGCAGAGCGAACCATTATTGTCTTCATGATGTTGGCTTGTTTTATTTCCCGTACCGACAGTACCCCTAAAGTGTAGGAGAAATAGTAAAACCGGTGGGTTTCATTCGTGTGAATGGTATCCAGAAGGGGAAAGCGAATGATGGACTCTGGAGTGAGTCCCAGAGCCATCAGAGGAGGGGGCGTTAACGGTTCTCTTCAATATAACGGGCGAGATCGGCCGGGGTTTTCAGCACCGTCGCCACGTCGGTAGGCGGGATCATACAGCCGTAAACGTCCTGCACCTCCAGCACCATGTCGACTGCCAGAATGGAGTCGAGAATGTCGGATTCAATCAGCTCATCGTGAAAGCCAACCTTGCGGGATAACACTTTTTCAAAAAGGGCGAGAATATCGTGTTCCATCATTTTTCCTGGGATAATTAATGTGTGCGGGCGTAAGCGTCCAGTAGTTTGCGGTCAATTTTGCCGTTAGGATTCAGCGGCAAAGCGTCTTTTACGATAATTTGTGAAGGCACCATGTAGTGAGGCACCACGTTTGCCAGCGAGGTTTTGATCGCCTCCGGTGCCAGCTCCGTCACGCAGAACGCGGCGATGCGCAGCACGCTGCCGCAGGGTTTCATCAGCGGCATCACCACCGCTTCGCTGATGCCGGACATGGCCAGCAGGCGGTTTTCAATCTCGCCGATCTCGATGCGGTAGCCATTCAGCTTGACCTGGCTGTCGTTGCGGCCCTGGCAGTAGATGAGCCCGTCTTCATAACCCAGATCGCCGGTCCGGTAGCCGCGGAACGCATCATTTTCCCGACGCAGCAGTTTAGCCGCGTTCTCCTGCGGCAGGCCGAGGTAGCCGCGCATGACGTTTTTGCCCCAGATAATCAGCTCGCCCTCGGCGGAAATTTCCATTCTGCTGTCCGGCATCATCACGCCCACCGGCAGCACCGCGCTGTCGCTGTTAAGGATCTCATCCGTGATCTCAACCACGGTTGTCGCAATGGTTGCTTCCGTTGGGCCATAGGAGTTGATGATTTTGGCCTGCGGGAAACGGCGGCGGAGCTGTTTCACCAGCGCTTTATTGAGCACTTCACCAATGAAGATAAAGACGCTGAGTGCAGGCAAATACTCGCTGTTAAAATGCGGAGAAAGCAGTTGCTGGTAGGCAAAAGAGGGGGTGGAAACCCAGGCGGAGACCGCGTTGCTTTGCAGTCGCTCGAGCCAGTTCTCTTTCTGGATATCCTCTTTGGCATTCAGCACGATGTGGCCTCCCATCGCCAGGTTCGCCAGCAGAGGGATCAGGGAGAGGTCAAAGCTGAACACCGCGTGGTTCATCAGCACCGGTTTTTCCGGCAGCGAAAAGTCCTGGCTGACCCACTTCATGAAGTGCCATACGCTTTCACGTCCAATCTGCACGCCTTTCGGTTTTCCGGTGCTGCCTGAGGTAAACATGATATAGGCCAGATCCTGCTCCTCCAGCACCTTGCCCGCCTCGCCGGTGGCGATGAACTGCCGCGTCGCCACGTCGTAGTAGTAAGGGGCGCCGGTCAGGTTGCAGATCTCGCGAAGCCGCTCCTGAGGGTAGATGCAGTCCACCGGGATGTACGGAATGTTGTGCAGCAGGCAGCTATATATGGCCACGGCGAACTCGGCCTGCTGATGGCCGTACAGCACGATCGGCGTACCGTCTGCGGGCTGGCAGCGTCGATAACGCTCTGCCCAGTTCGTCACGGCAGAGGAAAGCTGGAGCCAGCTTAAGGTTTCGTCGCTGCCGCTGATGGCCAGCTGCTGCGGGGAGGCGGGATCGCGCAGTGCCGCACGCAAGAAATCCTGCAGTTCCTGAAGATCGGAGTGATTTTTCATAGAGGTGACATTCCACTGAAGATGTAAAGGGATCCTGCGGCGCTTCCCAGCGTCAGAATTCGTCCCAAAAACGCAACGGCCAGATACTGCAATCCGCGGTGTAACGTTGGGCTGCGTTTGGCTGACCACAGCAGCATGTTGTGCGCGACGGAAATCGCGCCAAACAGCGCGCCGCTGATGACGTAATGGCGTTCCAGGCCATTCCACGCCCCCATGCAGAACAGGGTGCAAAAAATACCGATATTTTGTGCCAGCGTTTTGTTCTGGCGGAAAAAGTTAAACTTCATCAGGTTCATATAGACGGGCATAAAGACCACGTCGCGCAGCCATTCGGACAGGCTGATGTGGAAGCGGCGCCAGAAATCCTGCGGGTTCTTCGCAAGAAGCGGCATGTTGAAGTTTGCCGGAATATTCAGTCCAAACAGCCGACCCGCGCCGATGGCCATATTGCTGTAGCCCGCAAAATCGAAGTACAGATAGGCGCTGTAGGCAATCGACATCACCACGCCCACGGTCAGGGTAAACGGCTTATGGCTCCAGGGCTGCACGACGAGCGAATCGATCAGCATGGCAAACAGGAACTTCTGAATGATGCCGGTAATAATTTGCTCCAGCGCCGTTAAAAACTGCTCGCGGTTCAGGACAAATGCCGGCTTATTCACATCGCTCATCCATGTCCGCCAGCGATACATCGGGCCGGCCAGAATAATAAAGGGCATAAAGAGATAGCAGAAATAGTGCAGGAAATTCTGGCCCTCTTTTTTACTGCGATACAGCAGTACATCCACAGCGCGGAAGGTCATAAAAGAGAGACCGATTGTGCCGAGGTGATAATTAAAATGTAATTTCACCAGAACCAGAGGCAGCAGCGTTAAAACGACCGCCTGCCAGGTTTTTAATCTGCCTTTTTCTTTTAACGTGGCGACAAGATAAAACCAGCAAAAGACGGCCACGGGAACACTGTAATTGCCCTGAAAAATATAACCCCAGCCTAATGCTGTCACCACGGATAAGGAAACTAGCCAGGTCAGACGGTGGCGTAAAACACGATTAACCATCGCAAACACCAGCGCGGATGAAAATAAACAGACAAAAAACATTCCTGAGCTGTACATCATTTCGCCTCAGAATTTTTGATATTCAAAATGCAGCTGCATACTCATGCTGTCATCGACAGCGGTCCATGCAACGACGGTGATCGCCAGCAGTAAATAAAGGCAAAAAAGACGGATCGCGATTTTCATTATTTAAAACTCTGTGCAATAAAGCGAAGCATTGGCACCCAGGCCAGTTCGGTAGGGTGCAGACGATCCCAGTTCCAGCCGTTCTGATACGGCATGGCGTACATATCCAAATACGGGATCTGGTTCTCTTTCAGAATGGTTTGAATCTGCTTATCGAACGGGCGGAAGGTGTCGGTATTGTAAAGCGCCCAGGGGTTAACCGGGTCGACGATAGCAATCACCTGCACGTGATGCGCTTTCAAAAGCTGAACGGTTTTCCTGAACGCGGCGAACTGCCCCGGCACCACCGGCGTGTCATCCCACTGCTGCGGCTTACCGTCCTCGTCGTAAATCGTTTTGTCCATCCACAGCGTGGCCGCGCTCTGATGGCGCTTTTTATTCAACTCGCGGGCATTCGCCAGCGCTTTATCCCAGTCAGGGGAAAGACGGGCGGTTGGCTGCTGAGGCCAGGGCTGCGCCGTCTGTGGCCTGATGTTGAGCAGCGACAGCCAGTCGTTTTTAATCAGGGTGCAGAAGTTTGCAAACTGAAAACTCAGCTCGTCCCACATCAGCGCCGGATGCCAGCCATACACACGCATTTGCCCGAAGGTTAAATGGCTTATCTCTTTCGCATCAATATGCTTCAGGTAATTAACCAGGAACGGGCGCGCCTGCGGATCCTTCATCAGGGGATTAAAAATCGAGCCCGGAAAATTATCCGCATAGATAGCGGGCGGCAGGCCTTTTGAATAAAAGCCGTCAGGCGCCAGAAGCAGCACCACTTTGCTGTTTGCGTTAAGGCTATCTTTAAAACGCGAGAGAAGTAAAAATTGCGTTTCGTCATCGACAAACGCATCGCCATAGGCCACGACGGGCTGGTGCAATTGCTTATTAAAATAATTAAATACGGCGTAATGTTCCTCTTCTGAGGTGGCGACCTCAGACGCACCAAGGAAGAAAATAGCATTCCCTTCTAAAGCATGGGAAATTGTGGCTATTTTTTCCGCCTGTTCTTTTGTCGTCCCTGCCATAGACTTGATCAGCGGCTGGAATTTAAGCGGCGGATCAAAGCTTGTCACCAGCGGGTGAAAACTCAGGACTAAAATGGCCAAAACGGCCATCAGGATATGTAAGCAAAACGTATTTTTGATTTTCATCATCAACCAGTAAGGCGCTATGACAGTAATGCGTTAAAACCCGCATTACCCGGATTTATTACCATTACAAAACACATGGCCGTCTATTTTTTTGGCATTCTATACCACGGTGATTTAAAAGGATGAGCGTTGCTGTGTAACGGTATGTACAAGGGGGGAAGGGGGGAGGGCAGGAAAGCGTCCGGGTGACTTTTTGCGCAGTCAAACGCCTGCAGGCAAAAATAGAAAAATTCCTGCTTTACAAGGCGCTAATAGATGTTTATAGTGCGCCTCACTTTGGAAGCGTGGCCGAGCGGTTGAAGGCACCGGTCTTGAAAACCGGCGACCCGAAAGGGTTCTAGAGTTCGAATCTCTACGCTTCCGCCAAATTCGAAAACCCTGCGATAGCAATATCGCAGGGTTTTTTCGTTTTACAGCGCAATTACCAGCTCCCCGGAGTGACTCCGCGAACAGCAGAGCGCCACCTGCTGGTCAGCCGCGCTTTTTTCTGCCTCCGACTGCACGCTATCCCTGTGGTCCACCACGCCGTCAATCACCGGCGTCAGGCAGGCGCCGCAGATCCCCATTTCGCAGGACAGCGGCACGTCCACGCCGTTTTCCTGTAATACCTGAGCGATGGTCTTATCCGCAGGCACCGGCCAGCGCTCGCCGGTAGAAGCAAGTTTGACCGTAAAGATCTCACCTGCGACGCCGCTTGTGACAGGGGGAGCGGGCTGAAACGCCTCGCTGTGGATATGGGCGTCATTCCATCCCTTCGCCGCCGCCACATCGCGCGCTTTCTCCATAAACCCCGCAGGTCCGCACACCCACGCGTGCAGCCCCGCTTCAGGCGCGGGGAAATGCTCCGCCAGCGTGGTTCGTGGGGTGGTGGTATGAATAATGCAGTCACCGCACTGCGAGAGTTCGCGCGCAAACGCCGCGTTTTCCCGGTTTCTGACGTAATAGTGCAGCGTAAACGGCGTTCCGGTCGCTTTCAGCTGCAATGCCATCGCATACAGCGGCGTAATGCCAATCCCTGCCGCCAGCAGCAATACCCGCTCAGCCTGATGCAGCGGAAACAGATTGCGCGGGGTCGAGATTGAAAGCCTCTGTCCCGGACGCAGCATTTCGTGAACGTAGCGCGACCCGCCGCGCGAGGCGGCTTCTCGCCCCACGCAGATAAGATAGCTCTCGTCGCCACATGCCCCTGTCAGAGAGTACTGGCGGACCACGCCGCAGGGCAGGTGGACATCAATGTGCGCGCCGGGTTGCCACGCCGGTAGCGCGTCGCCGTTTTCGGCCATCAGCCTGACGGCGAGGCTTTTATCCCCCTCGCGCCACAGCCCGTCAACGATCACGTTCAGCATATTGGCCTCCGTCATACCAGGAAAAATTCGCCAAAGCCCATCTTCTTCAGTCCCCGACGGTAGGCAATCGAACTCTTATCTGCCGGAATATGGGCTTCCAGAGTGAGATCCAGCGGCAGACTTTCCGGGCGCTGGGTTTCGACCATCAGGCGATCCTCTTCAAAAATGCGCAGGTTAAAGGCATGCACGTCCTCCACCGGAATATGCAGATCAAAGTTGCGCGCGATGGGCGCGAACATGCGGGTCACCCGTGACGAGACGGGCGAGGCGGCGTTCATAATCACCAGCCTCGATTCACCCGGAAAATGAATCGTCAGGGTGGCGGTAAACGGCAGATGCATTTCAAAATGGCGCAGCCACTGGAACCCTTCTGGCGCCTGCACGGGTGAACTGGCGGGATAGTTGCTCACGGAACTCCAGTAATCGGCCACGAAACCGAAGGGCGTCTCCTGCGGCTGATAGATAGGGACAAGCTGATTATTGGGATCGGCAAAGGTATCGGTATGGATCCACGCAAAGTGGGCAACATCCAGAAACCCCTCCACCTGGCGACCGGCGAAGCCGTTCACCTCAAACGCCGGGCAGTTGATCTGCTGAAATCCGTCGTCGCTCCAGTGCGGCATGGTGGGCAGCGGCACGGGATTGTCCGGGTCAAACGCCAGGCAGGTCCAGATCAGGCCGAAGCGCTCTTCCACCGCGTAGTTAATCAGATTCAGCTTCGCCGGAACGGGCTGGTCGGGGCTGGACGGAATGCGGTTGCAGCGGCCGTCTTCACCAAAGCGTAAGCCGTGGTAGGGGCAGATAATCCCGTGCTCGTCGTGAAAGCCGAGCGTCAGCGGCACGCCGCGGTGCGGACACACGTCCCGGGCAACCACGACCTGGTCGTTAATTCGGTAAATCACCAGCTGTTCATCCAGCAGGGTGGCCTTGACGGGGGCCGGGCCGACGTCGCAGGCGCGCGCAACCGGATGCCAGCATTTCGCCAGGCGCAGCCAGTCCTCTGGCTCAAACGTGCAGTGGGCGGGTGGTGTCGGTTCTCTTTTCATCGTTGTCCCTCTTGTTCAGCCTAACGGGCCGCCCTGAATGGTCTCGCACAGACCGTTGATAATGCGTTCCCCGGTCTCCTCTTTGAGTTCCTGATACCAGGCCTGCGTCAACGCCATATCTTTCCCGTGGGTGACGTCGCAGCGTTTACGCGCTTTCAGCACCAGGTCACGCACCCGGTCGCAGCGCAGGGCTTCGTACTGCCGCAGCGCCAGCGTAATGTTGTGGTTTTCACGCAGGCATTCGCCCAGCACCACGGCGTCCTCCATGGCCGCGCAGCCGCCCTGGCCGATATCCGGCGTGGTGCTGTGCCCGGCATCGCCGAGCAGCGCGACGTTGCCGCGTACCAGGCTGTCGAACGGCTCGATGTCATGGATTTCAATGCGGTTGGTGGTATCGGGATCCAGCGCGGCGATAAGCTTCTGTACCGGCGGTGCCCAGCCGCGGAAGTAGCCCGTGAGATCGGCGCGCAGGGTGGTGCGATCCTCCGCCAGGCCCGCGGGCAGCGGCACGTCAAAAAAGAAATAGAAGCGTCCGTTGGAGACGGGCATCAGCGACACGCGTTTACCCTCGCCAACGAAGGTGGTCCACTGGTGCGCCGGGGCAATCTCTTCATCAATCTTCACCAGCCCGTTCCAGTTCACGTATCCGGCGTAGCGGCGCTCCGGGGTATAGCCCAGCACGTACGGACGAACCGCCGAGTGGCTGCCGTCGGCGGCAATCAGAAAATCGCCTGTTGCCGTGGTGCCATCGGTAAAGGTCACGCTTACGCCCGCGTCGTCTTCGTGGACGTGTTCCACGCGCTTGCCAAACTGCACCTTGTCGCGCCCCCAGAAGTCCAGCATTTCGCGCTGGAGTTCAGCGCGCGAGACGGGGCAGGGACGCCCGCCGGTACGCTCAACCAGCGGGGCGAGGCTGAAGCGGGTCAGGGTGTCGCCGCGCCGGTAATCCTTGTAGGCCATAAAACGCATCGGACCGCCGTAGGTTTCGATAATGTCGCCCATGCCGAGGTGCTGCATACACTTCACGCCGTTAGGCCAGATGGAGATGGCCGCCCCGACGGGCCGGATCTCTTTTACGGCTTCGAACACGGTACAGTCGATGCCCGCTTTCTTTAGCGCGACGGCAGCGCTCAGGCCGCCAATACCCGCGCCAATGACGATTGCTTTCATGCTTCTCTCCTTTTGCAGGGTGTAAAAACATTCAGCAATTTGCGTACCAGGCTGCAGAGTGGCGAAAACGGCGTTGTGGGAGGTGAGTTTGCACTGCTAAGGTGCGCAAACACGGTGAATATGCCTTTTTATGAATCAATAATTTCCTGTCCAGCCATACAGAATCGACTGTTTCACATCGGCGACAAGAGTGGCGTGGTTTGTGCAACAACCCGGAGGAGGACAATAAAGGAGACACTATGATCGCACTGCACGACTTCAATCATCTTCCTGAGAAAGAGGCTCTCGCGCTGCTCACCCCCTGCGTGGCGCTCCCCGGCTGGGCTGAGGCGCTGGTTTGTGGACGGCCTTACCCGAGCCGGAGTGAATTGACGATCGCGGCGCAGGCGCTGATGCAGCGCTGGGATGAGGCGTCGTTAGCGCAAGCCCTGAGCGCGCACCCGCGCATCGGGGAAAAGCCCGCGGGTGCACAGGCGGAGGCGGCGCTGTCGCGTCAGGAGCAGGGCGCGGTGAATGACCGTGACGCGGCGCTTGCGCAGGCGCTGCGCGAGGGTAACGCCCGCTACGAGGCCCGCTTTGGCCGGGTGTTTCTGATCCGCGCGAAGGGCCGGAGCGGCGAGGACATTTTACAGATACTGAATGCGCGGCTGGAGAACAGCGACGCGCAGGAAGTTCAGGCGGCGCTGGAACAGCTGCGGGAAATTACGCTGCTGCGGCTGGAAGGAGTTATCCACGAATGAGCACGCTCAGCACCCATATTCTCGATATTTCAACGGGCAAACCCGCCGCGGGCGTGACGGTTCACCTTGAACGGGAGGGCGAAATCATGGCGACGGGCGTGACCAACGCTAATGGTCGCATCATCGAATTTGTCCCTTTCCTGCCAGCAGGCCGCTATCGGCTGGTGGCGGAGATCGGCGGGTGGTTTCGCGCAACCGGCCGGGAGACGATCTACCCCTGCGCGCAAATTGAGTTTGTGACGGGAGAAGCGGCAGACGAGCACTTCCATCTGCCGTTTGTGATTGCGCCAGGCGGGTGGTCAACCTACCGGGGCAGTTGACCACACCCGCTCGCCGTTGACCCAGGTCTCACTGATGTTGCGCTCGTCGCCCAGGGTCATCAGCACAAATAGCTGCTCGTAGATATCCTGACAGCGGCGATTGCGCAGGCGCTGCAGCGGCGTCACGTCAGGATCGATAACCACGAAATCCGCCTCTTTGCCGGGGGCGAAGTTGCCAATCTTATCGTCCAGCCTGAGGGCGTGCGCGCCGCCCAGCGTGGCGTGATAAAACGCCTCGCTGGCGCGCAGGCGGTAGCTCTGCAGCTGTCCGACCTTGTAGGCTTCTCCCAGGGTGCGCAGCATACTGAAGGTGGTGCCCGCGCCGACGTCGGTGCCGATGCCCATCCGCACCTTGTGCTGCCAGCAGGCGGGCAGGCGAAACAGCCCGCTGCCGAGAAACAGGTTCGAGGTGGGGCAAAACGCCACCGCCGAACCGGTGTCGTGCAGGCACTGCCACTCGCTGTGGTGCAGATGGATCGCGTGGGCAAACACGCTGCGCTCGCCGGTCAGGCCGTAGTGGTGATATACGTCCAGATAGCGCTCGTGCTCCGGCCAGAGATCGTTCACCCAGGCCACTTCGTTTGGGTTTTCGCTGAGATGGGTCTGCAGCCAGGTATCCGGGAACTCCTCTCTGAGCAGGCTGACCGCGGCGAGCAGCTCGGGTGAGGACGTTGGGGCAAAGCGCGGCGTAATGGCATACCCCAGCCGCCCCCGGTGGTGCCAGCGCTGGATCAGCTCCCGCGTCTGCCGGTAGCTCTGCTTTGCATCTTCGCTCAGGTAGTCCGGCGCGTGCCGGTCCATCATCACCTTTCCGGCGATAAGGCGCATGTTCAGGCGCAGGGCTTCGGTAAACAGCGCTTCGACCGATTGCGGATGCAGCGTGCAAAACACCAGCGCGGTGGTGGTGCCGTTGCTCACCAGTTGGTTAATGAAAAATTCGGCGATCTCTTTCGCGTAGGCTTCATCGGCAAACTGGCTCTCCACCGGGAAGGTGTAGGTGGTCAGCCACTCCAGCAGCTGTTCGCCAAAGGCGCCGATCATCTCCGTTTGTGGATAATGAACGTGGGTGTCGACAAAACCGGGCAGCAGCAGCCTGCCGCGCAGGTCCGTGTAGCCTTTGTGGGGGTCGAGATACTGCTCGCCCTCCTGCCACGCCATGTGCGCCAGAATTTTTCCGTTCTGGATAAACAGCAGCCCGTCCTCAAGGTAGCGGGCGTGTTGGGCAATCGCGTCTGCGCTGTCGCAGACCTGGGCGATATCGAAAAATGCACCGCGTATCGCAGTCTGGTATTCCATCGTGGGTCCTGCCTTAGTGTTTGCGTAGCGGGGTGAAAAAGCTCAGCAAGAACGGTGCCAGAATGAACGGGCCGCAGATAAACTGCGGCCGGAGGGAGGGGTTACTCTTTTTGCGTCGCCACGCGGGAGCTGAACGAGGCCGCGCCTGCCGTCTCGCGCTCTTCCCGCGCCAGCCAGCGGTAGGTCACGCCGCCGAGGAAGACGCCGATAAACCAGCTGAAGTTTGCCACTTCATGCAGGGCCGGGATAAAGCCAATCACCAGACCTACGGCAACGGATGGGATCAGCGCGCCAATGGCCTTCGGGTTAAAGCCGTTGCGGTACCAGTATTTGCCCTTTGGCGTATCGTCGAAGAGATCGTCTACCGACACCTTACCGCGCTTAATCAGGTAGAAATCGGCAATCAGAATGCCGAACAGCGGGCCGATAAACGCTCCGAGCACGTCCAGGGTGTAATGGATGAGCTCCGGCGAGTTGAACAAGTTCCACGGGGTGAGCAGAATCGAGCCGACGGCGGCAATCATGCCCCCGGTGCGGAAGCTGATCTTCTGCGGCGAGCAGTTAGAGAAATCAAACGCCGGTGAGACAAAGTTCGCGACGATGTTGATCCCGATGGTGGCGGTGATCATCGTCAGCAGGCCAATCGCCACGGCCAGATCGTTACCTACGCGGCTGACGGTTTCGATCGGGTCGGTGATCATGCGGCCAAACAGCGACTGGGTGCCGGAGACAATCACCACGGTGACGATAGAGAACAGCAGGAAGTTAAACGGTAGCCCCCAGCGGTTGCCGCGGCGGATCTCACCCATGCTTTTGCCGTAGCGGGAGAAGTCGCCAAAGTTGAGCAGCGGGCCGGAGAAGTAGGAGACCACCAGCGCAGTCGCGGTGATCATCTGCCAGGTTTGCTCGCCCGCGCTCAGGGATTTGCTCGCGAGGGTGAAAGAGATCCCGTCAAAACCGGTCTTGTATACAATCCAGCCCGCGAGGGCGAGCATCACCACATAGACCGCCGGACCGGCGATATCAATAAAGCGCTTAATGGCGTTCATGCCGTGCCAGAAGACCATCGCCTGAAGAACCCACATGATGGCAAAGCAGATCCAGCCCAGCGGCGACAGGCCCAGGAAGGCACCGGTGGTAAGGCTCGCCAGAGAAGGCCAGAACTTCAGCACCACCAGCATCAGCGCGTTGGCGGCAAGCCAGGTCTGGATGCCGTACCACGCAAAGGCGATAAGCCCGCGGATCACCGCCGGAATATTGGCCCCGAAGACGCCAAACGCCTGACGGCTGATCACCGCATAGGGCACGCCCGCCATCTGGCTCGGTTTGGCTACCAGGTTGGCGCACAGCTGCACAATGCAGATCCCCACCAGCAGGCAGAGCAGCACCTGCCAGCTTGCCAGCCCGAGCGTAAAGAAGCTCGCGGCAACAACGTAACCCCCCATGCTGTGAACGTCGGACATCCAGAAAGAAAAGATGTTGTACCAGCTCCAGTTCTGGTCACGCGTCGGTGCCAGATCCTCATTGCAAAGACGTGGGCTGTAAACCGCACCGGAATCAGCGGCCGTACTCTGCTGTGCGTTTTGACTGTTTGGCATGAAACCTGCTCCTGTGAATGAAAACCCGTTGAGTGGGAGTGCAAACGGTGTTGCAGGATCCAGGCCAAAATAATAAATCTTGTATGCAATATTTTATTTTTATGTATACGATTCGATAACGGAAAGTAAAACTCGGAGTGGTGAATGAACAACATAAACGCCCTGCAGACCGCGCCAGACCTGCATGACAAAGACGAAACCATCTTCCAGGCGCTGATGACCGCGATTGTGGAACATCAGCTGCTGCCGGGGAGCAAATTGCCGGAAGAGGCGCTGGCCGAGGTGTTTGGCGTGAGCCGCACGGGCATCCGCAAGGTGCTTCAACGACTCGCCGCTGTGCAAATGGTCACCCTGACGCCCAAACGTGGTGCACACGTCGCCAGCCCGACGGTTGAAGAGGCGCGGCACATCTTCCGCACCCGCGCGCTGCTGGAGGTCGCTAACCTGCCGGATGTGCTGGCGCACTGTCAGCCGCCGCACCTTGCCGCGCTGGAGGCCATTATTCGTCAGGAGCAGCAGGCGCACGAGGCGTACGACGGCCCGGCGGCAATCCGACATTCCGCCAGTTTCCACATACAACTGCAGGCCATCTCCGGTAACCAGGTGCTGACGGAGATGGTGACAAGCCTGAGCCAGCGCTCCTCGCTGGTGATTGCCACCTGGGGCGCGCCGTGGCGTCAGGGCTGTCGCTGCAACGATCACGAACAGCTTGTGGATCTGCTGCGCCAGAAGGCGCTCCAGCCGCTAAGCGATGCCCTCATGCACCATTTTGAACACATCGTTGCCAGCCTTTGCTTCGAGCGGGCGGGCGAGTGCCTGCCTGATTTTGCCCGGCTGTTTGCCGGCCACAAGGAGTCGTAATGTCTGTCTGTATACAAGTGATCAATCCCAACACCAGCCTCGCGATGACGGAAACCATCGGCGCGGCGGCCCGCGCGGTGGCGGCGCCGGGAACGGAGATCCTCGCGGTCTGTCCGGGCGCGGGCGTGCCGTCTATAGAAGGCCACTTTGATGAGGCCATCGCCGCCGTCGGTGTCCTGGAACAGATCAAAAAAGGCAGGGAGCAGGGCGTGGACGGTCACGTGATTGCCTGCTTTGGCGATCCGGGCCTGCTGGCGGCGCGCGAGCTGGCGCAGGGGCCGGTTATCGGCATTGCTGAAGCCGCTATGCATATGGCGACGCTGGTGGCGACGCGCTTTTCGGTGGTCACCACGCTGCCGCGCACGCTGATTATTGCCCGCCATCTGTTGCACCAGTATGGCTTTCAGGACCACTGCGCAGCGCTGCACGCCATCGACCTTCCGGTGCTGGCGCTGGAGGACGGCAGCGGTCTGGCGCAGGAGAAGGTACGCGCGCGCTGTATACAGGCGCTGAAAGAGGATGGCTGCGGCGCCATCGTGCTCGGCTGCGGCGGCATGGCGACGCTGGCGCAGGAGCTGACCCGCGAGCTGCGCGTGCCGGTGATCGACGGCGTCAGCGCGGCGGTGAAGATGGTGGAATCGCTGGTGGCGCTGGGGCTCTCGACCAGCAAGCATGGGGATCTGGCCTTCCCGGAGAACAAACCGTTAAGCGGGCATTTTCAGGCATTGAATCCATTTTAACTTTTGGGGGTGGTATGGGGCTTTTCGAACAGGATTATCCGCGGGATCTGCGCGGCTACGCGGGCAACCCGCCACACGCGCGGTGGCCGAATGAGGCGCGCATCGCGGTGCAGTTTGTGCTCAATTATGAAGAAGGGGCGGAAAACCACGTTCTGCACGGCGATGCCGGGTCCGAGCAGTTCCTGTCGGACATCATCGGCGCGGCCAGCTACCCGGACAAACACATGTCGATGGACTCCCTTTACGAATACGGCAGTCGCGCCGGGTTCTGGCGGATCCATAGTGAATTTCAAAAGCGCGGCCTGCCGCTGACGGTCTTTGGCGTGGCGATGGCGCTGGCGCGTCACCCGGAGATTGTTGAGGCGATCAAAGCCGCGGATTACGACGTGGTCAGCCACGGCTGGCGCTGGATCCACTATCAGAACATGGACATCCGCCAGGAGCGCGACCACCTGCATAAGGCGGTGCAGGTTCTTACCGACCTGTTCGGCAAGCCGCCAACCGGCTGGTACACCGGGCGCGACAGCCCCAACACCCGCCAACTGGTGGTGGAGCACGGCGGCTTCGACTACGACAGCGACTACTACGGCGATGATTTGCCCTTCTGGACGGAAGTGGCCTGCGGCGACGGCACTCAAAAACTGCACCTGATCGTGCCCTATACGCTGGATGCGAACGACATGCGCTTCGCGACCGCGCAGGGGTTTAACACCGCCGAGCAGTTTTATACGTACCTGAAGGACAGTTTTGACGTGCTGTACGAGGAGGGGGAGAGCGCGCCAAAGATGATGTCCATCGGCATGCACTGCCGCCTGCTGGGCAGGCCGGGGCGTTTTCGCGCGCTGCAACGGTTTCTGGATTACGTGCAGCAGCACGATCGGGTGTGGGTCTGTACCCGCCAGCAGATTGCTGACCACTGGCGGGAAGTTCATCCGTTTCAGAAGTAATTGTGCGATGTTTTGCCGGGTGGCGGCTGCGCCTTACCCGGTCTACACCATCAAACTCACCTGCGCCGCAACAATGCGCCACCCGTATGCAAACCTTACCCACGTCTGCTGCTGGCGGCCAATCCGCTCCGTACCTTCACGGGTAAACTCGGTGCTGCACACGGCATAATCCTCCCCGAAGGTGGTAATCACGGTGTGGCGCAGCGTCCGCTGAAGCCCAGCAGACGGGCGCGCCGCCCTAAAGGCGCGGATTTCATCGATCCCGTACAGGTTTTCACCCGCCCCCAGACGCACCGTGTTTTTGTCGTGCCAGAACAGCTCGTCCAGCACGGCAATGTTGTTACTCACCAGCGCGTCTTCATAGCGATAAAACGCGGCGGTCACCTCGGCAACCACCCACGGCAGGTTAATGTCATCGTGATTGATCATGCTGCAACCTCCGCCGGGCGGGCATCGGTGATGCCGCTCTCTTCCAGCACGCGCGCGACGCGCAGGCAGGCCTGCTCGTTAAACGGCGCGGCAATCAGCTGCAGGCCAATCGGCGCGCCATGTGCGGTGCGCAGCGGAACGGTGGTCACGGGCAGGCCCAAAAATGAAATCGGCTGGGTCAGCATCCCCATGCTGGCGCGGATGGGGAGCGGCTGACCGTTAATCTCCATGGTTTGCTCGCCGATCCGCGTGGCGCTGCGCGGCGTCGCGGGGGCGATCAGCACGTCGGCCTGGGCAAACAGTGCGTGAAACGCCTGCCGCGCCTGCGCGCGGAACCGCTGGGCCTGAATATACCAGGCGGAGGGGACCATCGCGCCTGCCAGCAGTCGCTCGCGGGAGTGCGGCTCAAAGCGCTCGGGCTCGCGGCGAAGCGCGGGCAGGTACTGATTTCCCCCTTCGGAGGCGCTGATGATAAACGCCGCGGAGCGCGCCAGCTCGGCGTCCGGAAACTGCAGCTCATCCTGCACGTCGAGCGCCTTCGCCACCCGCGCCACGGCGTCTCTGGCCTGTGCGTCGCACCAGGTGGTGAAGTAGCCGCCGAGCACCGCGCAGCGCAGGCCGTCAAGCCCGCGGTCTAGCAGGGGGCGCGTCTGCTCGCGCGAGCTCTCTGCCTGAAAACGGTCGCTGCTGTCCCGGCCCTGCAGCGCGTCGTACACGGACGCCAGGTCGCACACGCGGCGGGCGAAGGGGCCGATATGATCCAGGCTCGCGACAAACGGATGGCTGCCGGATCGTGACAGGCGGCCAAAGGTGGGCTTGAGACCATAGATGCCGCACAGCGAGGCCGGAACGCGAATCGACCCGTTGGTGTCGGTGCCGAGCGAAAAGTGCACCAGCCCGGCGGCCACGGCGGCGGCTGAACCGCCGGAGGATCCGCCCGCAATGCGCGTCAGGTCGTGCGGGTTACGCGTTGCGCCGTAGTGGCTGTTCTCGGTGGTAAAGCCGTAGGCGTAGGCGTCCATATTCACCATGCCGGACAGCAGCCCGCCCGCGCTGCGCAGCTGGCGCACGGCGAAGCTGTCAGCGGCCGCAGCGGGGCGCTGGCTGAACAGCTCGGCGCCCGCGAGGGTGGTGTGTCCGGCAACGTCGAACAGGTTTTTCACCGCGTAGGGCACGCCCGCCAGCGGCGGCAGGGGGCGCTTTTCGCGGCGCAGGGTGTCGATGTTCTCGGCCTCGGCGAGCATGCGTGCTTCCGTCACGGTGGTCCAGGCATTGATCTGCGGATTAACGCGCCCAATCGCCTCCAGCGTCTGGCGGGCAATCTCATGGGCGCTCAGCTCGCCCGCGCTCAGCGCCTGTTGAATGTCGCTGATACTCATCTCGTGTAGCGTCATGCTTTATACACTCCTGCGATCTCCAGACGGTCGTCGAGCGGCAGCGCCATCAGCGGGGCGGCCATGCTGGCAATGCGGCTGAACTGCAATTGCAGCTCGGCGCGGCGGGCATCGTCCAGCGTCACGCCGAGCACGGACTCCATTTGCGCAAGATACGCCTGCCAGTCGGGTTGTTGTGTCGTCATTGTTTTCTCCTCAGTATCCGGCGGCCGCGCCGTTGCTGCGCGGGTCAAACGCCCCTTCAAACAGCCCGTTGGGGTGGCGGACAATTGCGCCCGCGTGGCCCATCGCTTCGCTAAAGTCCGGGAAGCGTTCGACCTCATGCCCCCGCGCCCGCAGTTCAGCGACCGTCTCAGCGCTAAAGCGTCCTTCCAGTTTTAAGGTGTCTGAGGTTTGTCCCCAGGTGCGCCCCAGCAGCCAGCGCGGGCGGGAAATGCTTTCCTGCAAGGGCACGCCCTGAACCACGTAGCGGGTAAAGAGCGCGGCCTGGGTTTGCGGCTGTCCGTCACCGCCCATCGATCCGTAGACCATTACACGCCCGTCCTTAAGACGCGCCGCCGCCGGGTTCAGGGTATGGAAAGGCTGTTTGCCCGGCGCGAGGGCCAGAAGATGAGCGGGGTCGAGGCTGAACGACGCCCCCCGGTTCTGCCAGACGATGCCGGTATCGGGCAGCACCACGCCGCTGCCGAACTCGTGATAAATACTCTGGATAAACGACACGGCAAGCCCGCTGTTATCCATCACCCCCATCCACACGGTATCGCCGGGTCCTTTTCCGGTTCCCCACGGCGCGGCGTGGCCGTCGTCAACCCTGTCGGCAAGCGCCTGCAGGGCGGCGGGATCCAGCAGTTTCTGAATCTCGGTTTTCAGCTCACGCGGGTCGGTAATGTGGGCATCGCGCAGGCCAAAGGCCAGCTTGGTGGCTTCAACGATGCGGTGAATGGTGTCCGCGTCGTCGGCCTCCGCCATATTCAGGCGGTCGGTGATGCCGAGTATCGCCAGCGAGACCAGCCCCTGCGTCGGCGGGGCATGGTTAAAGATCTCCCCCTGCTGATGCTGCAGCTTCAGCGGCGCGGTGCGCCGGGCAACGTGCGCGTTAAGATCGGCCAGCGTCACGGGGAGAGCCAGCGTCTCCATGCCGTGCGCCAGGACTTCCGCCAGCGGGCCGCGATAAAAGCTGTCCAGACCGTCCTCCGCCAGGCGCGTCAACGTCGTGGCCATGGCGGGCTGATAAAAGCGGCTCCCGACCTGCGGCGGCCTGCCGTCCACCAGCCAGGTTTCCGCGAAGCCGGGCATGTCCTTCAGCTCGTCGAACTTGCTGGCCGTGGCGTGGGCCTGAGACGCCGTGACCGGCGTGCCGTGCTGCGCATAGTCAATGGCGTCGGCCAGCAGGCGGGCCAGCGGCAGCGACTTGCCGGTCATCTCGCGGGAGACTTTCAGCGCCTCGTCCCAGCCGCTCACCGTGCCGGCGACGGTCAACGCCGCCTGCGGTCCGCGATGAGGAATGTGCGTGTGCCCGTCGTAGGCGGCAAGCGTCGCGCGCGATCCCGCCGCGCCGCTGGCGTCAATGGCGATGGGGTCACCTTCTGGCGGCACGATAAGCCAGAAGCCATCGCCGCCCAGCCCGTTCATGTGGGGGTAAACCACGGCGATGGTGGCCGCCGCCGCGACCATCGCTTCAATCGCGCTGCCGCCTTCGCGCAGCACCGCCAGCGCGCTCTGGCTGGCAAGATGGTGGGGCGCAACGGCCATGCCGTGCGTGGAGACGTTGCTTTGCATGAGAAGTCCTCGTAACACTGAAAGTCACAAGGCGCTGCAAAAGCTGTTCCAGTTCTGAAAGAAAAGTTTCAGTAAACTGGCACGTATAATGAATACGTATAAAGAAAGGTATAATGTGATGAAACAAAAGTTACAGAGGCGCTATGGAACAACTGGATGAACGTCTGAAAGCACAATACCCGTCGCTGTCGCCGCAGGAGCAGCGGGTGGCAGACTTTATATTCGACCATTTTGACGACCTGATCAGCTACAACAGCGCCGAGCTGGCGCAGCTGAGCGGGGTGTCGAAAGCCACGGTCAGCCGCCTGTTTAAGCGTCTGGGCTATGAGAAATATAAGGATATGCGCGACGAGCTGCGCACCCTGCGCCAGAGCGGGATGCCGCTCACCGATAACCGCGATGCGGTGCAGGGCAACACGCTGCTGGCGCGCCACTACAAGCAGGAGATGGCGAACCTGACCCAGTGGGTTAATGCCCTTGACGCGCAGCAGTTTGCCGACGCGATGGCCTGCATGGTCAAGGCGCGGCGCATCGTCATTATTGGCATGCGTAACGCTTATCCGGCGGCGCTCCACCTGCGCCAGCAGCTGCTGCAGGCGCGCGGTCAGGTGCTGGTGCTGCCGCAGCCGGGGCAGAGCCTGAGCGAGGAGCTGGTGGACCTAACGCCGGACGATCTTGTGGTGATGATGGCTTTCCGCCGCCGCCCGCGCATCATTCGTCCGCTGATGCAGCAGCTTCAGAGTAGCGGTATTCCGGTGCTGCTGATGTGCGAGCCGCAGGCCCATAGCCTGTTTCCGCTGGCGAACTGGCAGCTCTGCGCCCCGCTGGACAGCGTCTCCGCCTATGACAGCTACTCCTCGGTCAACAGCCTGATCAACCTGCTGGCGAACGCCTTCCTGCATGACATTCTCGATAAAGGCCGCCCGCGCATTCACGAGATTGCCTCCCTCTACCAGCAGCTGGACGAACTCGAACAACGATAATGGGGCATCAGACTGGTGCTTTGCATTGAAATGGTGCAATTTAACGGGGCGAAAATAGAGAGTATTTTCGCCCCGTCCGCGTTTTATCAGGCTTTAAGAGAAAATTCCCCGCTTCGCCTTATCTGGCACATTAGTTGCAAAATCACATTCAAAGAATCTTTTGTTTCATGTTAACGTTACGGGGAAGCACCATGAAAAAACTGTTTATTGCACTGGCCGGGGCCGCCTGTCTCTTCACTCAGCTGCCGGCAAAGGCTGACCAGCTTCAGGATATCGAGAAGCGCGGCATCATTCGCATTGCCGTTCCGCAGGACTTCCCGCCGTTTGGCTCGGTAGGGACTGATCTGCAGCCGCAGGGCTACGACATCGATATGGCGCGCTATCTGGCGAAACAGATGAAGCTCAAGCTGCAGCTGGTGCCGGTGACCAGCGCCAACCGCGTGCCGTACCTGCAGACCGATAAGGTGGACCTGGTCATTTCCAGCCTCGGTAAAAACCCGGAGCGCGAGAAGGTGATCGACTTCAGCCGCGCCTACGCGCCGTTCTTCCTCGGCGTGTTTGGCCCGAAAGGGGCCGAGCTGAAGGACGCCGCCGCGCTGAGCGGAAAAACCATCGGCGTGACGCGCGGGGCGGTGGAGGATATGGTGCTGACCGGCCTGGCACCGAAAGACGCCAACGTGAAACGCTACGAAGACAACAACACCACGCTTTCGGCCTACCTCTCCGGTCAGGTGCAGTACGTGGCGACCGGCAACCTCGTGGTGGCGGCCATTTCGCGCCAGAACGCGGATAAAGCCCCGGTGCCGAGCTTTATGCTGAAAGACTCACCGTGCTTTATTGGCCTGAAGAAAAACGAACCGGCCCTGAAGGCAAAAGTGGACGCGCTGATCGAGCAGGGCATCCAGGACGGCACGCTGAACGGCCTGTCCGAGCAATGGCTGAAGGCCCCGCTGCCGGCAAACCTTGGCGCCTGAGCCGATGACGGAGCAACTTGATTTTTCAGCCCTCTGTCCGCACTGGCCGGAGCTGCTGGCCGGGCTGTGGGTCACCATTCAGCTGACGGTAATGGCAACCGTCGGCGGGCTGGCAATCGGGATTTTCGGCGCGGCGATCCGCAGCGGACGCACCACCTGGTACAGCCGGATCTGGGGCGGCTACGTGGAGATCATCCGCAACACGCCGTTTGTGGTGCAGCTGTTTTTCATCGTCTTCGGCCTGCCGAATCTTGGCCTGAAGATGACGGCGGGGGAGGCGGCGCTATTGGCAATGGTGGTGAACCTGGGCGCGTACAGCACCGAAATTATCCGCGCGGGCATTCAGGTCACGCCGAAAGGACAGTGGGAGGCCGGGCGCGTGCTGGGGCTAACCCGTCTGCAGACGTTTATTCGCGTGGTGCTGCCGCCCGCGCTGCAGCGCATTTATCCGGCGCTGGTGAGCCAGTGCATCATCGTGATGCTCGGTTCGTCGGTGGTGTCGCAGGTCTCGTATGAAGAGCTGACCTTCGCCGCTAACCTCATCCAGTCCAGAACGTTTTTGAGCTTTGAGGTCTATCTGGTGACAACCGGGATTTACTTAGCGCTGTCGATTACCCTGCGCCAGCTGATGATGGCGGCAGGACGCAAATGGCTGGGGGTGCAGGCATGATGACCACCTTTACCGACTGGGACATTATTCGCAACCTGCTGCTGGCCGGACGCTGGACGGTACTGCTGTCGCTGGTGGCGTTTGTCGGCGGGGCGGTGGTAACGCTGCCGCTCCTGCTGCTGCGCCTGACGGGCGGACGCACGGTGAAGCGCATTATCCGCGGCTATATCGAGCTGTTTCAGGGCACCCCGCTGCTGATGCAGCTGTTCCTGGCCTTCTTCGGCGTGGCGCTGTTCGGCATCGACGTTTCGCCGTGGACCGCCGCCTCGCTGGCGTTAACCTTTTACACTAGCGCATTTCTGCTCGATATCTGGTACGGCAGCATTCGCGCCCTGCCGAAGGGGCAGTGGGAAGCCTCGCGCTGCCTGGGCCTGACCTTCGGCCAGACCCTGTTTCGCGTGGTCGCTCCGCAGGCGCTGCGCATCGGCATCGCCCCGACGGTGGGCTTTGCGGTGCAGGTGATCAAAGGCACCGCGCTGGCGTCGATTATCGGCTTCATCGAGCTGACCAAGGCTGGCACCATGCTGACCAACGTGACCTATCAGCCGTTTAAGGTCTTTGCGCTGGTGGCGCTGGGCTACTTTATTCTGTGTTATCCGCTGTCGCGCTACAGCCGCTATCTGGAGACCAAATTCAATGCCTCTCATCACCATTAATCAGGTGCAGAAGTACTACGGCGATAACCACGTGCTCAAGGGCGTCGATCTGGATATCGATATGGGCCAGGTGATCTCCATTATCGGGCGCAGCGGATCGGGCAAAAGCACGCTGCTGCGCTGCATCAACGGCCTGGAAGGGTATCAGGACGGGAGCATCAAGCTGGGCGGCATGACCATTACCGACCGGGATTCTCAGGCGCGCGAAATCAGCCGCTCGGTCGGGATGGTGTTCCAGAGCTTCAACCTGTTCCCGCACATGACGGCGCTGGAGAACGTGATGCTCGCCCCGCGTCGGGTGCTGAAGAAAAGCGCCGCCGAATGCCGCGAACTAGCCCAGCGCATGCTGGAGAAAGTGGGGCTTGGCGATCGTCTGGATTACTACCCGTCGAGCCTCTCCGGCGGCCAGCAGCAGCGCGTGGCGATTGCCCGCGCGCTGGCGATGTCGCCGAAAGTTTTACTCTGCGACGAGATCACCTCCGCGCTCGACCCGGAGCTGGTGGGCGAAGTGCTCAAAGTGCTGGAGCAGCTGGCGGCCGAGGGGATGACCCTGATTCTCGTGACCCATGAAATGAATTTTGCCCGCGAAGTGGGCGACCGCGTGGTGTTTATGCACCAGGGGAAAGTCTGGGAGCAGGGCGACAGCAAAACGCTGTTCGCCAACCCGCAGACCACGGAACTGAAGCAGTTCATCTCCTCCGTGCGCGGCCTCAACTGATAAGGACTTAACAATGGATATCGCACACTTTCCGCAAATCAACCCGCCCCAGCGCCTGCTGATGGGGCCGGGGCCGATCAACGCCGACCCGCGCGTGCTGCGCGCCATGTCGAGCCAGCTGATCGGCCAGTACGATCCGGCCATGACCCACTACATGAACGAGGTGATGGCGCTCTATCGCGGTGTGTTTCGCACCGAGAACCGCTGGACGATGCTGGTGGACGGCACCTCCCGGGCGGGGATTGAAGCCATTCTGGTCTCCGCCATCCGCCCCGGAGATAAAGTACTGGTGCCGGTCTTTGGCCGCTTTGGACACCTGCTGTGCGAAATTGCCCGCCGCTGCCGCGCGGAGGTGCATACCATTGAGGTGCCGTGGGGCGAGGTGTTCACCCCGGACCAGGTGGAGGATGCGATTAAGCGTATTCGTCCGCGCCTGCTGCTGACCGTGCAGGGCGACACCTCCACCACCATGCTGCAGCCGCTCGCGGAGCTCGGCGCCATCTGCCGCCGCTACGACGTGCTGTTTTACACCGATGCCACCGCGTCGCTCGGCGGCAACGCGCTGGAGACCGACGCATGGGGGCTGGACGCCGTCTCGGCCGGGATGCAGAAGTGCCTCGGCGGCCCGTCGGGCACGTCGCCGATCACCCTGAGTGCGCGCATGGAGGAGGCGATCCGCCGCCGCAAATGCGTTGAGGAGGGCATTCGCACCGACGCCCACCGAGACGGCGATGAGGAGATGATCTACTCCAACTACTTCGATCTCGGCATGGTGATGGACTACTGGGGGCCGGAGCGCCTCAACCACCACACCGAAGCGACCACCGCGCTGTTTGGCGCCCGCGAGTGCGCGCGTTTGATCCTGCAGGAAGGGCTGGATAACGGCATCGCCCGCCACAGGCTGCACGGCGACGCGCTGCTGAAGGGCATTCAGGCGATGGGGCTGGAGACCTTTGGCGATCTGAAGCACAAGATGAACAATGTGCTGGGCGTGGTCATCCCGCAGGGCATCAACGGCGACCAGGTGCGTAAGCTGATGCTGGAGGATTTCGGGATTGAAATCGGCACCTCGTTTGGCCCGCTGCACGGCAAGGTGTGGCGCATCGGCACCATGGGCTACAACGCGCGCAAGGACTGCGTGATGACTACCCTGAGCGCGTTGGAGTCGGTGCTGAACTACCTGAAATTCACCACCACGCAGGGCGCGGCGATGCAGGCCGCGTGGGACCGCTATCGCCGCGAGACGCCGCAATGAGCCCGGCGGCAGAACGGGTGATGGCCCGCGCCGACGCGCTGGCCGCCATCAGCGAAACCCCGGATGCGCTGACCCGGGTCTATCTCTCGGTGCAGCATCTGCAGGCCAACCAGCTGGTGGGGCAGTGGATGAGCCAGGCGGGCATGACCGTCTGGCAGGACAGCGTGGGCAACATCTGTGGACGCTATGAGGGGGCGCAGGAAGGGGCGCAGGCGGTACTGCTTGGATCGCATCTGGATACCGTGCGCAACGCGGGACGCTACGACGGCATGCTCGGGGTGCTCACGGCCATTGAAGTGGTGGACAGCCTGCATCAGCAGGGTGTGCATCTGGCGCAGGCCATCGAGATTGTCGGCTTTTGCGATGAAGAGGGCACCCGCTTCGGCATTACGCTGTTAGGCAGCCGGGGGCTGACGGGCACCTGGCCGCAGGGCTGGCTGGAAAAAACTGACGCCAGCGGCATCAGCGTGGCGCAGGCGATGACCCAGGCGGGGCTCGATCCTGCCCGCGTGTCGCATGCCGCAAGGCGTCAGGAAGATTTCAGCGCCTATCTCGAACTGCATATTGAGCAGGGGCCGTGCCTTGAGCAGGAGGCGCTCGCGCTTGGCGTGGTGGAAGCCATTAACGGCGCCCGTCGCCTGAACTGTCGCTTCACCGGCGAGGCAGGACATGCGGGAACCGTGCCGATGCTCCACCGCAGAGACGCGCTGGCCGCCGCCGCCGAGTGGATGGTTATCATTGAAAACGCTACCCGACAGCAGGGCGGCAACCTGGTGGCGACGGTCGGGGAATTGCGCTGTCTGCCGGGAGCGGTGAACGTGATCCCCGGTGAGGTTCAGCTCTCGCTCGATATTCGCGGCCCGCAGGATGCACCGCTGGACAGGTTGCTCAACGACCTGCTGGAACATGCCCGGGCGATCGCATCGCGCCGCGGGCTGGCATTTAGCGCCGAGGAGTTTTACCGCATTGCCGCCACGCCGTGCGATCTGCACCTGCAGAACGTGCTGGGGGAGGCCGTCAAATCGGTACAGGGACGCTCGCTGTCGCTGCCCAGCGGCGCGGGCCACGATGCGATTGCCATCGCGGAACGCTGGCCGGTGGGCATGCTGTTCGTGCGCTGCAGGGGCGGAGTCAGCCACCACCCGGCGGAATCGGTGATGGCTGAGGATGTTGCGCTGGCGATTGAGGCGTTTTCGCGTGCGGTGATTCAGCTGGCGGATCGCGTTACTCCAGCCCCAGCGTATACTGCGCGATCTTAAAGTAGATAATCAGCCCGGTACCGTCGATAAGCGTCGCGATAAACGGCGCGGAGACGACCGCCGGGTCAATGCCGCAGCGCTTGAGCACCATCGGGATCACTGACGACACAATCGCGCTCCAGAGCGTAATGCATACCAGCGTCAGGCTGACGATAAGCGTGATTTCCAGCCCGATACCCATCATCCAGGCGCGGATGCACCCGGCAATACCGAGCGTCACGGCAATCATCAGCGAGGTGGTCATCTCTTTGCGCAGCACGCGGCCTACGTCGCGCAGATGCACTTCACCCAGCGCCATGGCGCGCACCAGCGTGGAGGTGATCTGCGTTCCGCTGTTGCCACCCGTGCCGATCAGTAGCGGAATAAAGAACGCCAGCGCGATGGCAGACTCCAGCGCCTCTTCGAAGTGCTGGATCACCGAGCTGGTGTAGGCTTCCGCGACAAACAGCAGCAGCAGCCATACGGAGCGTTTCTTCCACAGGCTGAAGGCGCTGGTTTCCAGATAGGGCTTCTCCAGCGGCAGCGTCGCCCCCTGAAGCTGGGCGTCTTCGGTGACGTCATCTTCCAGCAGATGGGCGATTTCGCGCTCGGTCAGGCAGCCGACGAGCTTGCCGTGGGTCACCACCGGCACGACGTCCGCCTCGCCGTGGGCCAGAAGTCCGGCGACATCGGCTCGTTCATCTTCCGGTTTGACCTGCAAAAACTGTGAAATCATCAGGCTTTTAATTGGCTGCACGGTATCCGTGACCTGCAATAATTTGCGTACCGCAATCATGCCCGCCAGGCGTCCATGGTCTTCAATAAAAATATGCGAGGGAATATCATCGTCTTTTAATTTTTCGAAGAATTGCTCGCGCGCCAGCGCCACGCATAATGAAACGTCGAGGACAATAAAATCGGTATTCATATATTGCGCGACCGCGCGGTCATTGAATGCCTGGTTGTGGTTGTGAATAGCGTAAGACATAGTGAATTCCCTTTGAATAATAAAATCTCTCAGGGGCGAGCAAGACAGGGCATGTCGGAAAGGAGATCCCCACGTCCTGGGTTCAGCACTGTACACCGTATCCCGCAAGGGAAGTTATACTGACAAAGCCTTGATTCGACAGTGCCTGTTTTACCCTGTGCCGGTTCTCTCGAACCCACCAGAGCGATAACGTGTATTTGTACAGGAGCCTCGCCATAACGAGATCGTTGTAAAGCGTGAGGAATAATACGCTTGTTTAAATTTATCGCTCAGGAAATTAAATAATGTTTAAGAAAGGTTTAGGTAAATCTTATTGATAAAATGTTGAGGGTTTATTTAAGGTTATTCCTTTTAAATGGAGGATTAATTAACGGGGGAAGGAAAATGGCGTGGTTTGATAATCTGCTGAATCATTTTGCGCTTTATCCGGCACATCTGTTCGCGCTGTTATTCGTAATGGCGCTGAGCAAGTCGACGGTGCTGATCTCCTCCGTGCTGCCGCCCGCCTCGGTGTTGCTGCTGGCGGGCATCGGCGTCAGCCAGGGGAGCATGCACCCGGCGCTGGCGTGGCTCGCCGTGGTGCTGGGGGCAACGGCGGGATCGGTGCTGAACTACCATATCGGCCAGCTGATGGGGCACACCCAGCTGGTCGCGCGCTTTACGGAGAAGCATGCCGCTACGTTTTTACGGGTTCAGCATCAGCTGCAAAAAAACGGTGTCATCGTACTGTTTACGTCGCGCTTTCTGGCGGTGTTGCGTTATGTCGTGCCGCTGGCGGCAGGGATGCTCAGGCTGAACGCCGTCAAAGTTTACGCCGTCAGCCTGCTTTCCGCCTGTGCATGGGCGGCGCTGTATGTCGGCGCGGTCACCGGCATCAGCGCCTTTTGAGTTACAGACTCCCCATTCCGCCGTCCACCAGCAGCTCCGTTCCTACCGTGTAGCTCGACTCGTCGGACGCCAGATAGAGCGCGGCTTTTGCCAGCTCCGTCGTCGAGCCCATTCTGCCGAGCGGCACCAGCTTGATGATCTCCGCCATCATCGCGTTAAGCGTCTCTTCGCTTAAGCCCGTCTTCGTAAATGCCGGCGTTTCCACCGGACCGGGGCTCAACCCGTTGACGCGGATCCCGCGCGGCAGCAGCTCCGCCGACAGCGTACGCGCCAGCGACAGGAGGGCGGCCTTGCTCGCGGCATACACGCTGCTGGTGGGCAGGCCGATGCGTGCGCTCACGGAGCCGCAGAGGATCACCGACGACGGATTATTCAGCAGCGGCAGCAGCGCCTGAATTAAAAAGAACGGTCCCTTCAGGTTGATGCCCATCAGGCGGTCCCACGCATCCTCCTGCCAGGCTTCCAGCGGCGCGTGCGTCACGTCGCCAGCGTTGAGAAACACTGCGTCCAGGCGTGGCCAGCGGGCGGCGAGGGTTTCCGCCAACGCTTTTTGCGACGCGATATCGCCTGCGTCGGTTGGGATCACCCAGGCCTTATCGCCCAGAATGCGCTCTGCTTCGGCGAGGGTGTCCGGGTTGCGTCCGGTCACGGCGACGCGCGCCCCTTCGGCGATAAACGCCTGCGCGGTGGCAAGACCAATGCCGCTGGTACCGCCGGTAATCAGCGTATATTTATCTGTTAAACGACCCATGTTCTTCTCCTGAAATGTCACTGGAGAAAGCACTATAGAAACGTTAGTATCGAAAGGAAACCAGGTACCAAATGGATACTAACGAGGCAAGAGGTGTGCTATGGCAGAAATGCTGGAGGTGTGCTGCGAAAAAAAATCTGAGGCGTATACCTGCCCGATGACGCAGTTTGTCAACCTGATATCCGGTAAGTGGGCGATCCCCATTCTCTATCGCCTGATTGTGTTCAACACGCCCGTACGCTTTGGCGATCTGCTGCGTGCCGCTGCCCCCATCACGCAGAAAGAGCTGACGAAGCAGCTCCGCCTGTTTGAGCAGCGCGGGCTGGTGACGCGGACGGTCTACCCGGAGATCCCCCCGCGCGTGGAGTATCAAATTACCGAGCTGGGGTTAACCCTGCAGGACGCACTTTCGCCGCTGGCCGCCTGGATGAGCGAGTACGGCGACCAGCTTGAGCGTTAGGCTACTGTTTCACGTAGCGCGGTGCCGGAACCCCGGTGCGCGCGCTGTTAAACAGCTCAAGGCGCGCCGCTTCGTAGCGATCCCACAGGGCGGCGTCATGCATCGGCGGTATAGTTATCTGTTCGCCCTGATCCAGGCCCGCCAGTGACGCATCGACCATATCGTCGGTGGTCATCACCGACCCTTCCGGCAGATCGTTCACCGTAACCCCTGAATGGCTCCAGATCTCCGTCGCCGTCGCGGCGGGCAGCACGGCCTGAATGCGCACGCTGCTATCGGCAAATTCTTCCTGCAGTCCGCGGGTAAAGCTCAGTACCCAGGCTTTGGTGGCGCTGTACAACGCGCTGCCCGCACGGACATGGAGCGATAACACCGAGGCGATATTGATCAGCGTCCCGCGATTGTTCTGCGCCAGGCGGGGCAGGATGGCGTAGGTCAGACGCATCAGCGCCGTGGTGTTGAGGGTGTTGATGGCCTGATGCTGCGCCACATCGCCCGCGAGGAACGGGGCCATCTGCGCGGTGCCCGCGTTGTTTACCAGCGTATCGATGGCGGTATTGTGGCGCAGTTCATTTTCCACGGCGCGGATCCCGGCTTCATCGCTGAGATCGGCCACCAGTATAGCGACGGCCACGCCATAGCGCGCGCGCAGGTCGGCGGCGAGGGTTTTCAGGCGATCCTCGCGCCGGGCGACCAGGACCAGGTTAGCGCCGCGCGCGGCCAGGCGATCGGCATAGACGGCCCCGATCCCGGAAGAGGCGCCGGTAATTAAGGCGGTGGTGATTTGTGTAGTCATTGTGTGTTACCTCAAAGCAAAGTGGGTTATTTGGTTTCAATATGAAACTGAATTAACTCTCTGCTATTTGGTTTTATAATGCAACCATTTTGCCGGGCATTTTGTGCTTTTGCCGTTGGGAACGATCAGGAGGGGAGTTTAGCCACGATCTCTTCAGGCGTCAGCTCGCGCCCATCGTCGGCGATAAGCGCCAGTTTACGCAGGGGTTTGCGCTGTTCGCTATCGACGAGAACGGTGCCGCATTCGTTGTCTGCGAACAAAAATTCATTGCCCCACTGGGAGAGAGCAACCAGCACCGTCTGGAGTGCGCGTCCCTTGTCGGTCAGAACGTATTCCTGCCATGCGCTGCCGTCGGAGGCGGGCTGAAGCCGGAGGATGTCTTCATCGACCAGCAGCTTCAGCCGCGAGGTGAGCATGTTTTTTGCGATACCGAGGCTTTTCTGAAACTCGCCGAAGCGTTTAATCCCGCGCAGCGCGTCGCGAACGATCAGCAGCGACCACCAGTCGCCAATGATATCCAGCGAACGGGCGACGGGGCAGGTGCTCTCTTCAAGGCGGGTGCGTTTCACGGTCAGGTCTCCGGTGGGGTGTGGTTTTATTATAAAACTAATTAGCGCCCACCGTAAGCACGTTAATCATCAGTTTGAGAAATGCTTCCCGAAAAAACTGTCACGAATCTGTCACACTCACTGGAACATTAAAAAAACGTGAGGAACGAGGGATGAGAAAAGCACTACTCGCAGTGGCCGTGGCAGGTACCCTTTCAATGACCTTTGGCGCACAGGCGCAGGAGATGCCGAAAGGCTATCAGCTGGAGCAGGTGTTAATCATGAGCCGTCACAACCTGCGCGCGCCGCTCGCCAACAACGGCAGCGTGCTGGAGCAGTCCACGCCGAAGCAGTGGCCGGAGTGGGACGTGCCGGGCGGTCAGCTCACCACCAAAGGCGGCGTGCTGGAAGTCTATATGGGCCATTACATGCGCGAGTGGCTGGCAGAGCAGGGGATGGTGAAGACGGGAGAGTGTCCGCCAGCGGATAGCGTTTATGCTTACGCCAACAGCCTGCAGCGTACCGTCGCCACCGCGCAGTTCTTTATCACCGGCGCGTTCCCGGGCTGCGACGTTCCTGTGCATCATCAGGAAAAAATGGGCACCATGGACCCGACCTTCAATCCGGTGATTACCGATAACTCGCCGGAATTCCGCGAAAAAGCGCTGAAGGCGATGGAGACCGAGCGGCAGAAAATGCAGCTTGGCGAAAGCTATAAGCTGCTGGAGCAGATGACAAATTACGCCGATTCCCCGTCCTGCAAAGAGAAAAAAGTCTGCTCCCTGGCGGACGCGAAAGATACCTTCAGCGCCGACTATGAAAAAGAGCCTGGCGTTTCCGGGCCGCTGAAGGTGGGTAACTCGCTGGTGGACGCGTTCACGCTGCAGTATTACGAAGGCTTCCCGGCCGACCAGGTGGCCTGGGGTGAAATCAAGACCGACCAGCAGTGGCGCGTGCTGTCGAAGCTGAAGAACGGCTATCAGGACTCGCTGTTTACCTCCACCGAGGTGGCGCAAAACGTGGCGAAGCCGCTGGTGAAATATATCGATAAAACGCTGGTCACCGAACAGGCGAAAGCGCCTAAGATTACTCTGCTGGTAGGGCACGATTCGAACATCGCTTCACTGCTCACCGCGCTGGATTTCAAGCCGTATCAGCTGCATGACCAGCAGGAGCGGACCCCGATTGGCGGCAAGATTGTCTTCCAGCGTTGGCACGACAAAAACAGCAATCAGGAGCTGATGAAAATTGAGTATGTCTACCAGAGCGCGGAGCAGCTGCGCAACGCCAGCGTTCTGTCATTGCAGTCGCCCGCGCAGCGCGTGACGCTGGAGCTGAAGGGCTGTCCGGTGGACGCGAACGGCTTCTGTCCGGTTGATAAATTCAATGCGGTGATGAATAACGCGGCGAAGTAAAAGAGAACCCCCCGCTGCGGCGGGGGGAAACGCTTAGACGTTTTTACGTTCGATGGTTTGCTCGCCCCAGAAGAGCGAGTCTTTGTCCGTTTTTTCGAAGGCGCGAATCAGCACTTCATCGTTGCCTTCTTCCCAAATCTGCTCGGCCAGCTTTTCGTCGTAGTTCGCGACTTCAAAGATGGCTTCGGCAATCTCCGGAGAGGTGTTGCGTAAACTTGCCCATTCGCCCACGTGGTGAGCTTTGGATTCCTGTGTTGGCATACTTTTCCTCCTGTTGGGTTAGCCGTTCAGTTTCTTAGCGAGACCCGCGACGTATTCACCCTGATAGCGGGCGATAGAGAGTTCTTCATTGCTTGGCTGACGTGAGCCATCCCCACCGGCAATGGTGGTTGCGCCGTACGGCGTCCCGCCGCGCACCTGAGAAACGTCAAACAGCTCCTGCGCGCCGTAGCCAATTGGCACAATCACCATTCCATGATGAGCAAGGGTAGTCCAGGTTGAGGTAATCGTCTGCTCCTGGCCGCCGCCGGTGCCGGTAGAGCTGAATACGCTGGCGAGTTTGCCGTACAGCGCCCCGGATGCCCAGAGCCCGCCGGTTTGATCGAGGAAGGTACGCATCTGGCCTGACATATTGCCGAAGCGGGTCGGGGTGCCGAAGATAATGGCATCATACTCCGCCAGCTCCTGCGGGGTCGCGACCGGGGCATTTTGTGTTTTTCCCCCGGCTTTGGCGAACGCTTCCGCCTGCATGGTTTCCGGTACGCGTTTTACCACAACCTCAACGCCGTCCACTCTGTTTGCACCTTCTGCTACCGCGTGAGCCATGGTTTCAATGTGTCCATACATGGAATAATAGAGCACCAGAACTTTTGCCATTTTGCATCACTCCTCGTTGGTTTTTCTGACAGCGGATCGCTGCGTTCATTTAAAGATATGACATCACGGCCAGACTGCAAAAATGAACGGCATTTCTTTGATTTATAACAACATGGTTACAATAAGGTGCTGTAGCAAAATGAAACAACTTTCTGGTCGTCGAATTTTAAAATGATAAGAAAGGCTTATAGATTTCCGTCGCGTTATCTGACCCGAAAGGCGGATATCATGTTGCAGAATATTACCCGTGGCTTGCCGGATAGCCTCAGTCCACTAAGCTTAGTTTCACGCGGCACAGATAAAGGCCCTGTCCTTTAGCCGCGAGGTGAAAGAATCCTCTTTTACTGAATGCAATATGATGTCTAATGTTTCACACTCTGGAGGTTAGAGATGGCAAACCATCGTGGTGGTTCAGGTAATTTCGCTGAAGACCGTGAAAGAGCATCAGAAGCAGGTCGTAAAGGTGGCCAGTCTAGCGGGGGTAACTTCAAGAACGACCCTCAGCGCGCATCAGAGGCTGGTAAAAAAGGGGGTAAAAATAGCCACGGCAGCAATAAGTAGTACGCCGGGTTGACTCCCTGCCGCCGGGTTTCCCGGCGGTTTTTTTATGTCTGCAACATTGAACTGTAACCAAAGGCAACGCACACTACAGAATTGATCTCACTTGTTGGTGTCGCATGTCCGTCTCACGCTTTAAATTCTCCATAAAACCGCAGGAAGCCATCCTTATTCTCATCACCATGTTCTGGGGCGGGACCTTTCTTGCCGTCCAGTACGCGGTGACCCTCAGCGATCCGTTCTTTTTTGTCGGCCTGCGCTTTGCGACGGCGGCGATAGCCGTGGGGCTGATCTCCCTTAAAACGCTGCGGGGTCTGACGCTGAAGGAACTCAAGGCCGGCGTGGCGATTGGGATTGCGATAGCGATGGGCTACAGCCTGCAGACGTGGGGATTGCAGACCATCTCCAGTAGCAAATCCGCTTTTATTACCGCCATGTACGTGCCGCTGGTGCCGCTGCTGCAATGGTTATGCCTCGGGCGGCTACCGGGGCTGATGTCCTGCATTGGCATCGTGCTGGCGTTTATCGGCCTGATTTTATTAGCCGGGCCGGAAAATAACCTGCTGGCGCTGGGGCCGGGCGAGATCATTACCCTCGTCGGGGCCATTGCCATCGCGGCGGAAATTATTCTGATCAGCGCCTGGGCTGGGAAAGTGGACGTCAAGCGCGTGACGGTGGTGCAACTCGCGACGGCGTCGCTGGTGGCCTTCGCGACGATGGTGCCAGCCGGGGAATCCGTGCCGCCGATGTCCACGGGGCTGGTGGTGGTCGCGCTGGGGCTTGGCATCTTCAGCGCCATTATCCAGGTGACCATGAACTGGGCGCAGCGCAGCGTATCGCCAACGCGGGCGACGGTGATCTACACCGGTGAACCGGTCTGGGCGGGGATTTTCGGACGACTGGCCGGCGAGCGTTTGCCGCTGCTGGCGCTGGTGGGCGCGGCGTTTATTGTCGCCGGGGTGCTGGTGAGCGAACTAAAGCTCAGAAAGCGGGGGCGTGAAGCGAGTCATTTGACTGCTGAAAAAGGTTTAGATTGAAAAAAAGCGCAACGTTACTTAGGATATGTACGGATTAAAACCGTACACGGTGATGTAAACCATGCCAGCACTTAAAAAACAGCGTATCGATCTTCGCTTAACGGACGAAGACAAAACAATGATTGAAGAAGCGGCGGCGATGACGAATCAAACGATCACCCAGTTTATGGTGAACAGTGCGTCAGAGCGTGCTGCAGAGGTCATCGAGCAGCACCGTCGTCTCGTGTTAAACGAAGCCTCCTGGAATGCGGTGATGGATGCCATCGACAATCCCCCAGAGCCAAATGAACGCCTCAAGCGAGCGGCAAAACGTCTTCGAAACATGGAGTGAAGCGTCTTGGCAAATCTCACGATTGAAATGTTTTCAGAGGGAACCGACTATGATTTCGGGGATTTTGATTGTGGTGAACCCTCGCTAAATGCCTTCCTGAGAGAACACCTGGTACGCCAGCACAATGGACGTATTCTACGAGCCTACCTGCTTAAAGAGCGCGACCATCCGCGCGTGCTGGGCTATTACACGCTATCGGGAAGTTGCTTTGAGAGAGCGATGCTTCCTTCTAAGACTCAGCAGCGTCGGATCCCTTATCTCAACGTACCCAGCGTGACGCTGGGACGTCTGGCTATTCATAAAGAACTACAGGGAAACGAGTGGGGAACAACGCTTGTTGCACACGCTATGCGGGTGGTTTACCTGGCGTCGCAGGCTGTGGGAGTAAACGGAATATTTGTTGATGCCCTTAGCGAGCAGGCTAAACGATTTTATCTGAAGCTGGGGTTCATCCCGCTGGCAGGCGAAAACAGCCATTCTTTGTTCTTCCCGACAAAAGCTATCGAACGACTGTTTGAGCAGGCGTGATCGCTCTTAAGGAGCATGCAGGTCGGGTAAGGCGTAGCCGTCACCCGACATATCGATTTCACGAATCCTGATGCGCTGCGGCGGCCTGCGGCGCGGCAGCCATCCGGCGGCTCAGCAGGGCGTTAAGCAGGATCGCGCCGAAAGTCGCCGTACCAATCCCGCCAATCGTAAACCCGCCCAGCGTCAGGGCAAAATCGCCCGCGCCCAGCACCAGCGTGACGGCCACCATGATCAGGTTGCTGTTCTGGCTGAGGTCGACCCGATGTTGTACCCAGATGCGCGCCCCGGCCACGGCGATCAGCCCGAACACCACAATCGACGCGCCGCCGATGACCGGTGACGGAATGGTGTGGATCAGCGCGCCGAACTTCGGTGAGAAACCAAGAAGGATCGCCATTACCGCCGCCGCCACGAAGACCAGCGTTGAGTAGACCTTGGTCACCGCCATCACGCCGATGTTTTCCGCGTAGGTGGTCACGCCGCTGCCGCCCACGGAGCCTGAGAGCATGGTCGCCAGCCCGTCGCCGACGAACGCGCGGCCCATGTACGGATCCATGCTGCGCCCGGTCATTCCCGCCACCGCCTTCAGGTGCCCTAAGTTTTCCGCCACCAGGATCACCGCCACCGGGGCGATAAGCATCATCGCCTGCGTGTTAAAGGTGGGCGAGGTCACCTGCGGCAGACCGAACCAGGCGGCCTGATGAAGCAGGGTAAAATCGACCGGCTTGCCCATGCCGAACACGTTCGCCAGCAGGGCGTAGATCAGACAGGCGACAATCAGCCCGACCAGGATCAGCAGACGCTGGATCATGCCCCGGGTAAAGACTGCCACCAGGCCGATGCACAGCACCGTGATCACCGCCATCCAGCTTTCAAACGGCGAAGCGGAGACGCTTTTCACCGCAATCGGCGCGAGGTTCAGGCCTATCGCCATCACCACCGCGCCGGTGACGACGGGGGGCATCATCCGTTCGATCCAGCGCGTGCCGATCTTCATCACAACGAGACCAATCAGGGTATAGACCAGCCCGCAGGCGATGATGCCGCCGAGGGCCACGCTCAGGTTGGGGTTGATCCCCTGGCCGTTAAAACCGGTAGTGGCGATCACCACGCCGACAAAAGCGGCACTGGAGCCCAGGTAGCTGGGCACGCGCCCGCCGGTAACAAAAAAGAACAGCAGGGTGCCGATTCCCGACATCAGAATAGACAGGTTGGGATCGAGCCCCATCAGCATCGGCATCAATACCGTCGCGCCAAACATCGCGACCGCATGCTGGACGCCCATCACCATGGTTTGCCCGAGCGGGAGGCGTTCATCCGGCGCGACCACGCCTGCTTCAGTGGAGGTCGATTTCAACTGCCAGTGGGGAAATCCGAACATGGTCTGTCTCCTTAAAGCGCCTTAGCAGGCGGGTCGCATAAGCGCGTGGTAGCTGCGGTCAAACCACACCAGACCTTGCGGTGCGGGGTGGCGAATAATCGATACGATGTCGCAAAACAGAATGTCGTGGGTACCGACGCTGACCACCTGGCTGATGCGGCAGTCAAAGGAGGCCAGCGCATCCTCCAGACGCGGGCAGCCCGTGTCGCCCGTCTGCCAGCGGGCGGCGGTAAAGCGTTCCGCCATCGGCGTTTTGCCGCCAAACAGATTGGATAAAGGCTCCTGTCCGGCGCTCAGGGTATTCACGCACAGGGTGCGGTTTTCGCTGAACGTGGGCCAGACCGACGCGCCGCGGTTCAGGCACACCAGCAGGGTGGGAGGGGAATCCGTGACGCTGCATACCGCGCTGGCGGTAAAGCCCGCCATCCCCGCCGGGCCGTCGGTGGTGATGATGTTGACCGCCGCGCCGACGCAGGCCATGGCGTCGCGAAAGGTCTGTTTATCGGGTGTCATCACGATCGCTCCTTACGCCAGTCCGCAGGCATCGTCGAAGGTCAGGCGCGGCAGGCGCCCGTAAAGTTTGCGCGTATCGCCATAGCCAATGTTGATCAGCAGGTTGCTTTTAAGCGTTGTGCCGGTGAAAAAGGCCTCGTCGACCTTTTGTCGGTCAAAGCCCGACATCGGGCCGGTGTCCATGCCGAGTGCGCGGCAGGCGAAAATCAGATACGCGGCCTGCATTGAGCTGTTGCGAAAGGCCGTCTCTTCCGCCAGCGCGGGGCTTGCGGTAAACCAGCTTCTGGCATCGCCGTGCGGGAAAAGCTCGGGCAGGCGCTCGTAGAATTCCCCGTCCCAGGCGACAATCGCTGTCACCGGGGCGGTAAGCGTTTTCTCGAGGTTGCCGCTGGAGAGCGCCGGGCGCAGCTTCTCTTTTCCCTCTGCGCTTCGCACAAAGATAATGCGCGCCGGTGAGCAGTTGGCAGACGTTGGGCCCCATTTCATCAGGTCATACATCTCGCGCAGCGTCTCGTCGCTGACCGGCATATCCAGCCAGCCGTTGTGGGTGCGGGCACTGGTGAACAGCGTTTCCAGCGCGGCGGGGGTAATGGCTTCGCTCATTAAAGCTCCTTATAAAGCGGGTTCAGGGCTGTGCAGCAGGCTGGCAAGCCCGTTCAGCAGCAGGGTGTTAAAGGTGTCCGGTTCGGTGACGTTGCAGGCATGTCCGCCCTGGCGCATGACCGTTTTGTGGGCGTGCGGGAGGGCGGCGTGCAGTTCAGCGGAACAGACGGACGGCACCAGCACGTCGTCGGCGGAACAGATAATGTGAACCGGGCAGCGAATGCGTGCGGACTGGCGGCGGAAGTCGGCTTTTTTCAGGGCGCTGAGCCTGCGCAGCAGGTTGGTTTTACCCTGGAAATGGGCCAGCGCCAGCGCTTCTTCGGCCTCCAGACGCGGCGCGCGGGCGGCCATCCAGTCTGCCGGGTATAGAAACAGCGGCTGCGCCTCGACCCACGCCTGCGCGCCGCCGGAATGCAGCAGCCGCTCGCGAACGTCAAAACAGCGGCGGGTGTGGGCATTGAGGGTCAGCCAGCCGTTGACGCACACCAGCGCGGTGAGGGCGTCGGGCCTGTCGAGGGCCAGCTGCAGGCCGACCAGCGCGCCGAGCGCGTGCCCGACGACGCTGTAGCGCGCAATGCCTGCGTCAGCCAGCGCCTGGGCGAGCTCGTCTGCCATCTGCGCAAGGCTGTAACTCTCCGGCAGGGTGTCGGGGTTATTGCCCGTTCCCCGCTGGTCATAGCACACCACCTGATACTCCGGCTCCAGCGCGGCCTGCTGGGGCAGCCAGTAGCTGCCGCTGCCGCCGAGACCGGAAATAAAGACCACCACGGGCGCACCCTCGTACGGCGGCGGCGAGACGGAAAGTTTCATGCCTGCCTCACTTCGCGATGTGCGCAACGGTGGCGATCTCAACCAGCGCGTCCGGTTTTACCAGCCCGCACTGAATGCAGAACCGCGCCGGTTTATCGCCGGGGAAGAACTCGGCGTAGATTTCGTTAATCGCGGCGTAGTTTTTCCAGTCGGTGATAAAGATGCTGTTGAAGGTCACGTCCTCCATGGTGCCACCCGCCGTTTCGATCACGGTTTTGATCGTCTCCAGCACGTGGCGGGTTTGCGCCTTTGGGTCGTTGATAAATACCACGTTGTTGTCTTTATCAAACGGCAGCGTGCCGGAGACATACACCACGCCGTCGGCGAGGGTGCCGGGGACGAACGGGGCGATGGGCGTGCTGGTGCCCGGCGGGATGATTACGGATTTCGGCATCGTGTGTCTCCTCAGGCGATACGGGCGAGCGGAGGATTCAGGGCGTCGCAGAAATCCGCAACGTTACTGACCCAGCCAAAAAAGGTTTCGATATTGAACAAAGCTGCCTTTTGGGCGAATTCCGGCCCGGCCTGATGGGTCGCGTCTTCCAGCACCACGCCGAAATACTCGAGGAAAAAGCCGTCGCGCAGGGTCGATTCCACGCAGACGTTGGTGGCAATGCCGGTGAACACCAGGTGGCGAATGCCCCGGCTGCGCAGCAGGCTGTCGAGCGGGGTGTTGAAAAAGCCGCTGTAGCGCGGTTTCGGCAGGACGATATCGCCCGCCTGCGGGACCAGCTCGTCCACCAGTTGATAATCCCAGCCGCCTTTGGCCAGCAGCTTGCCCTGCAGTTCGGGCCGCTTGCGCATGGTTTTCAGGGCGTTCGACTTGTGGAAGTTGGGCGAGCCGGGGCCGCCGGCCTCGACGTACTGGTCATCCCAGCCGTTCTGGAACCAGATGATGAGCATTCCCGCAGCGCGCGCGGCGTGCACGGCGGTTTTGATGTTCTCGATCACCGGCCTTGTGGCGGAGACGTCAAACCCCGCCAGATCCAGATAACCGCCCTGGCTGGCATAGGCGTTTTGCATGTCCACCACGATCAGCGCGCTCTGCTGCGGCGCAAAGGTGATGGCTTCCGGGCGAGCGTTTAAGGTCGTCATTACGCCACCTCCTTCGTGACGGCAGGGATATGGGCGCGGCACTGCATCAGCGGCTGGATGCGCTCGCCGAAGGTTTCCACGCCGGTGAGGAAATCATCGAAGGTCAGCAGGACGCCTTCCGCCCCGGGCACGGCCGCCACTTCGTCGAGCATCCTGGCAACGCTGGCGTACGAGCCGACCAGCGTGCCCATGTTGATATTGACGGCGGAGGTCGGGTCGGCCATCTGACGCACGTTGGTGTCTGCGCCGGAACGGGTGTCTTTCTGGCTCTGCTCGGTAAGCCAGCTCAGGGCTTCGTCGTCAGCGCCGTCCTTATACCGCTCCCATTTGGCGCGCGCGGCGTCGTCCGTTTCGTCGGCAATGACCATGAACAGCACGTACGAGCCCACGTCGCGCCCGGTTTTGTCGGCGGCCTCCTTCATGCGTGCCGCGGTCGGGGCAAAGGCGGCAGGGGTGTTAACGCCTTTGCCGAAGCAGAAGTTAAAGTCGGCGTATTTCGCGGAGAATTCCATCCCCGCGTCGCTCTGCCCGGCGCAAATCACCTTCATCGGCACCGACGGCTGCGGGCTGACGCGGCAGTCGTTCATGGTAAAGAAGTCGCCTTTGAAGTCGCTTTTGCCGGTGCCCCACAGGTCGCGCAGGACCTGCACGTATTCGGTCAGGTAGTCGTAGCGACGGGAGAAGTAATCGTCGCCCGGCCAGAGTCCCATCTGCTCGTACTCCGGTTTTTGCCAGCCGGTGACCAGGTTAACGCCAAAGCGCCCGCCGGAGATGGAGTCGATGGTGGAGGCCATGCGTGCCACGATCGCGGGCGGAAGGGTGAGTGTGGCCGCGGTGGCGTAGATCTGGATCCGCGAGGTAACCGCTGCCAGCCCGGCCATCAGAGTGAAGGACTCCAGGTTGTGATCCCAGAATTCCGTTTTGCCGCCAAAGCCGCGCAGCTTGATCATCGAAAGCGCAAAGTCGAAATGGTAGTGCTCCGCTTTCTGCACGATGGCTTTGTTCAGCTCAAAGGTCGGCATGTACTGCGGTGCAGTGGTCGAGATAAGCCAGCCGTTGTTGCCGATGGGTACAAATACGCCAATTTTCATCACGAACCTCTCTTCATTACGTCGCAGGTGTAACGGTGGTTTTGCAAAGGCAATGCCAGTTTTGAAAACGTTTGTGTTATTAATGTGTTAATCAAAGGTTGGGGGATTGATGCCGCTAAATGTGGACTAAATGGTCAAAAACATTGCACAGAAAACAGGCACTCATGCGCGATGGGGGTGCAGAAGGTCGTGGCGAGGCGGGGGTTTTGCTATGCTGAGCGCAGGAAAGAAAATGGAGAGCGGAAATGACACAAGGCGCAGTGAAAACACCCGGAAAACGTTCGCAGGCGGTGAGCGCCAAAAAGCAGGCGATCCTCAGCGCCGCGCTGGAGACCTTTTCACAGTTTGGCATTCACGGCACGCGCCTGGAGCAGGTGGCGGAGCAGTCCGGGGTGTCTAAAACCAATCTGCTCTACTATTACCCGTCGAAAGAGGCGCTGTATGTGGCGGTGATGCAGCAGATCCTCGATATCTGGCTGGCGCCGCTCAAGGCATTTCGCGAAGAGCTGGCCCCGCTGGTGGCTATCGAGGAGTACATTCGCCTGAAGCTCGAGGTGTCGCGCGATTACCCGCAGGCGTCAAGGCTGTTTTGTCTTGAGATGCTGCAGGGCGCGCCGCTGCTGCAGGCGGAGCTGACGGGGGATTTAAAGCAGCTGGTGGACGATAAGTCGGCGATTATCGCCGGATGGGTTGCCAGCGGAAAGCTGGCCCCGGTCGACCCGCAGCACCTGATCTTTATGATCTGGGCCGCTACCCAGCATTATGCTGACTTTGCGGCCCAGGTTGAGGCGGTGACCGGTAAAACGCTCCAGGACGAGGCGTTTTTCCAGAGCACCCTCGAAAACGTGCAGCGGATGATTATCGAAGGGATCCGCGTGCGTTAATTGCCCGGCGGGAGAGGGCAGCTTAAGTCGCCCTCTTCACACTGCATCAGCGAGGCCAGAAACGCCTCGCGCTCCACGGTTTTTTCCGCCAGGCACTGGTTAACAATCATTGGCTGGACGCTCCCGCCTTCCGTCCCCGAACCGATAAACGCGCAGTCCGCGTCGCGTAGGGTAATCCACGCCTGTTGCGCTTTTTTCAGCAGGTCGCGCTGGGGGGCCGCCGCGCGTTTGATGGCGGCCTGGTAGGTCTGGTTGAGTTTTTTATCGGCTGCCTGGTACTGCTGCGCGCTACAGGTGTTCAGTTCAAGCTGCGTAGTGGCGTTGTCGCACTCGTTGGCCAGCGCGCTGGTGCTGAGCAGCAGTGCCGCACCGGCGATAAGATATCGTTTCATATACTCCCCAATAAAATAAGGCTCCGTCTCCGGAGCCTTATTAGCACAGCGTTAGCCGATTGTCATCAGGCTGGCGTTACCGCCCGCCGCCGCGGTGTTGACGCTGAGCGAGCGCTCCACGTACAGACGCTCCAGCAGCAGGTTGGTTTCCCCGCGGGCGAAGCCCTGCACGGAAACAATCGCCCCGCTGCGGGCCGCCACCTGCTCGCACAGCTCGCGCAGCTGGTCGGAATCACCGTGGTAGATCACCGCGTCAAACGGCTGGGTCAGCAGGGCATCGGCCTTCGCAAAGCGAATGCGAGCCGAAACCGCTTTCGGCAGCTGTTTGGCGAGATCGCGATGCAGCGCATCGTCCGGCCACAGCACTTCACACCCGGTGGCCATCGCCGCGGCTAGCTGTACCAGCGCGTCCTGCTCGTTATCCGCCACGCACAGAACGTGCTCGCGCGGCATCAGCGTCCAGGTGTTGCGCTCGCCGGTTGGCCCCGGCAGCAAACGCTGGGTACCGGCCTGCGCCAGCTCGCCGTACTGCTGGGCAATCGCACGCAGTTCAGGACGGTTATCAGCCCACTTAATCAGCGCCTCCAGCGGCTGGGTCAGCACGGCTTTCACCTGCGCGTCCACCGGATATTCAGCGTCCTGACGTGCCAGCGTCACGCCCAGCGCATTTTCCGGACGGTTTGCCAGCAGACGGTACAGGTAGAGCGGGCCGCCCGCTTTCGGACCGGTGCCGGAAAGGCCTTCGCCGCCGAACGGCTGCACGCCCACGACCGCACCAACCATGTTGCGGTTGACGTACAGGTTGCCGACTTTGGCCGTGCCGGTGACCTGCGCAATGGTCTCGTCGATACGGGTATGCACGCCGAGCGTCAGGCCGTAGCCGGAGGCGTTGATCTGGTCGATAAGCGCGTTGAGGTTGTTACGGTTGTAACGCACCACGTGCAGCACCGGGCCGAAGACCTCTTTTTTCAGCTCGTCGAAGCTTGCCAGCTCAATCAGCGTAGGCGGCACGAAGGTGCCAGTCTGCCACTCGCGGGCATCTTCGCTGTTCTCGCGCACCGCCTGGAACACCGGGCGGCCTTTGGCGCGCATGGCCTGAATGTGGTTCTCAATGTTGGCTTTGGCTTCCGCGTCGATCACCGGCCCGATGTCGGTGGTGAGACGGCCCGGGTTGCCCATGCGGCATTCCGCCATCGCGCCGCGCAGCATCTTCAGCGTGTGGTCAGCCACGTCATCCTGTAAGCACAGCACGCGCAGGGCGGAGCAGCGCTGACCGGCGCTGTCGAAGGCGGAGGCCAGCACGTCAACAACCACCTGCTCGGTGAGCGCTGAGGAGTCAACAATCATGGCGTTCATGCCGCCAGTTTCGGCGATAAGCGGGGTAGGACGACCCTGCGCATCCAGACGGGTGGCGATGTTGCGTTGCAGCAGGGAGGCCACTTCGGTCGAACCGGTAAACATCACGCCGCGCACGCGGTTATCGGAGGTGAGTTTGGCGCCCACCGTTTCACCGCGCCCAGGCAGCAGTTGCACCACGCCCGCCGGAACGCCTGCTTCCAGAAGAATGTTGATGCCCTGGGCGGCAATCAGCGGGGTTTGCTCTGCCGGTTTCGCCAGCACGCTGTTGCCTGCGGCAAGGGCGGCGGCAATCTGGCCGGTGAAGATGGCCAGCGGGAAGTTCCACGGGCTGATACAGACCACCGGACCGAGCGGACGGTGCGTTTCGTTGTCGAAATCATCGCGCACCTGACCGGCGTAGTAGTGCAGGAAGTCGACCGCCTCACGCACTTCGGCGATGGCGTTGCTGAAGGTTTTCCCCGCCTCACGCACCAGAATGCCGATGAGCTGCTGCATCTGATCTTCCATCAGCACCGCGGCACGTTCCAGAATGGCGGCACGCTCCTGCGGCGGGGTGGCGAACCAGATTGGCGCGTTATTCACCGCGCTCTCCAGCGCCTGGTCCACTTCCGCTTCGGTTGCTTCACGCGCGTAGCCGACGATGTCCTTCGGCTCTGCCGGGTTGATCACCGGCTGCATTTCACCGTCCTCAACGGACTGCTCAAGGATCGGTTTGGCCTGCCATTTCTGCAATGCGCTGTTGAGCAGGGCAGAGGAGAGCGACGCCAGACGGTGTTCGTTCGCCAGATCCAGGCCCGCTGAGTTGACGCGGCCCGCGCCGTACAGCTCGCGCGGCAGGGCAATTTTCGGATGCGGCAGACCAATCTGGCCTTCCTGCGCCGCCAGCTTCTCAACGGCCTGCACCGGATCGGCCACCAGCTCGTCGAGCGGCAGGGTGGTGTCGGCGATACGGTTAACGAAGGAGGTGTTCGCCCCGTTCTCCAGCAGACGACGCACCAGGTACGCCAGCAGGGTTTCGTGGGTGCCCACCGGGGCATAGATGCGGCACGGGCGGTTCAGCTTGCCGTCCGCCACTTTACCGGTGACCTGCTCGTACAGCGGTTCGCCCATGCCGTGCAGGCACTGGAACTCGTACTGGCCCGGATAATAGTTCTGCCCGGCCAGGCTGTAGATCGCCGCCAGGGTATGGGCGTTGTGGGTCGCGAACTGCGGATAAATCAGGTTCGGCACGCCGAGCAGTTTTTTCGCGCACGCGAGGTAAGAGACGTCGGTGTAGACCTTGCGGGTATAAACCGGATAGCCTTCCAGACCTTCCATCTGGGCGCGTTTGATTTCGCTGTCCCAGTAGGCGCCTTTCACCAGGCGGATCATCAGGCGGCGACGGCTGCGGCTGGCCAGGTCAATCAGGTAATCAATGACGAATGGACAGCGTTTCTGGTAGGCCTGAATAACGAAACCAATCCCGTTCCAGCCTGCCAGTTCCGGCTCGAAGCACAATTTTTCCAGCAGATCGAGGGAGATCTCCAGACGGTCAGCCTCTTCGGCGTCGATGTTGATGCCGATATCATACTGGCGCGCCAGCAGGGTCAGGGACTTCAGGCGCGGATAGAGCTCTTCCATCACCCGGTCGTACTGCGCGCGGCTGTAGCGCGGGTGCAGTGCGGAGAGCTTAATAGAGATGCCCGGGCCTTCATAAATACCGCGACCGTTGGACGCTTTACCGATGGCGTGGATCGCCTGCTGGTAAGAGACCATGTAGGCCTGCGCGTCGGCGGCGGTGAGCGCCGCTTCACCCAGCATGTCGTAGGAGTAGCGGAAACCTTTGTCTTCCAGCTTGCGGGCGTTCGCCAGCGCTTCGGCAATGGTTTCCCCGGTGACGAACTGCTCGCCCATCAGGCGCATCGCCATGTCCACGCCCTTGCGGATCAGCGGCTCGCCGCTCTTGCCGATAATGCGGTTCAGAGAGCGTGACAGGTTGGCTTCGTTATGGGTGGAGACCAGCTTGCCGGTAAACAGCAGACCCCAGGTGGCGGCGTTGACGAACAGCGACGGGCTGCGGCCAATGTGGGAGTGCCAGTTGCCGTTGCTGATCTTGTCGCGGATCAGCGCGTCGCGGGTAGCTTTATCCGGAATACGCAGCAGCGCTTCCGCCAGGCACATCAGCGCCACGCCTTCCTGTGAGGAGAGGGAGAACTCCTGCAACAGGCCCTGCACCATCCCGGCGCGGCCGGTGGCGGTTTTCTGGTTGCGCAGCTTGTCGGCTAACTGATACGCCAGGCTGTGCGCCTGGGCGGCAATGGCTTCCGGCAGGCGGGCCTGCTCCAGCAGCATTGGCACGGCGTCGGTTTCGGCGCGGCGGTAAGCCCCGGTAATGGCGGCGCGGCTGACGGACTGCGGCAGGATCTGCTCGGCAAATTCGAGGAACGGCTGGTGGTTTTCTTCCACCGCCGTCGCGGCGTCTTCGCTTTCGTTCGCTGCGCCCGCCAGCAGGGCAGGCAGCTCAGGCAGGCCGTCTTCACTCTCCAGCCTTTCCAGATAGTTAAAAATCGCCTGCTTGATTAACCAGTGCGGTGTGCGATCAATGCGGGTTGCTGCGGTCTTAATCCGTTCGCGGGTCGCGTCATCCAGCTTAACCCCCATGGTGGTCATCCCCATGCCAAAACTCCTGTTGTTCTGTAATAGCGTTCTGTTGATAGCGTGAAATATCCACCATGTTGCAACTTTGTGCAACCGTGTTAAATGTGACCTGGTTTGCAAGCTGGAAAATGAATGGATTGTTAACGAATAGTTAGCTGGAAAAAAGCGCTGGCTTCTGCATGCGAAGCCTGGTTTTATGCGGTGCTTAACACTTTTCAAAGGTACAACCCGTATAAATGTGAGCGAGTGCAACCTATAGGAAAGACGTATAAAACCAGGGATGAAATTCATGTAAATGCAGTGTTAAATCGTTTGTCAGTGGGAAGCGTATACGGCAGGATAGCGCGCCCAACGGAAACACATACACACATCACTACGTTCCGGTGATGACATAACAAGGCAACCCGGACGGTTGTCGCTCGACATTTTGGAGAATTTGAATGGCTATTAGCACACCGATGCTGGTGACATTTCTCGTTTATATTTTTGGCATGATCCTGATAGGGTTTTTGGCATGGCGTTCCACTAAAAACTTTGACGACTACATCCTTGGCGGGCGCAGCTTAGGCCCAATGGTCACCGCGCTCTCTGCGGGCGCATCCGACATGAGCGGCTGGCTGCTGATGGGGCTGCCGGGCGCGATTTTCATCTCTGGTATTTCCGAAAGCTGGATCGCCATCGGCCTGACCGTCGGCGCGTGGATCAACTGGAAGCTGGTGGCAGGCCGTCTGCGCGTGCATACCGAGGCTAACAATAATGCCCTGACGCTGCCGGATTACTTCACCGGACGCTTTGAAGATAACAGCCGCATTCTGCGCATTATCTCCGCGGTGGTGATCCTGCTGTTCTTCACCATCTACTGCGCCTCCGGCATCGTGGCGGGTGCGCGACTGTTCGAAAGCACCTTCGGCATGAGCTATGAAACCGCCCTGTGGGCCGGTGCCGCGGCAACCATCCTCTATACCTTCGTGGGCGGCTTCCTGGCCGTCAGTTGGACCGACACCGTGCAGGCGAGCCTGATGATCTTCGCCCTGATCCTGACCCCGGTGATTGTGATTTTCACCGTTGGCGGCTTTGGCGAATCGCTGGAAGTGATCAAGCAGAAGAGCATTGAAAACGTCGATATGCTGAAAGGGCTGAACTTCGTTGCCATCGTTTCCCTGATGGGCTGGGGCCTGGGCTACTTCGGTCAGCCGCACATTCTGGCGCGCTTTATGGCGGCGGATTCTCACCACACCATCGTTCACGCGCGTCGCATCAGTATGACGTGGATGATTCTGTGTCTGGCGGGCGCGTGTGCGGTCGGCTTCTTCGGTATCGCCTACTTCAGCAATAACCCGGCGCAAGCGGGCGCGGTGAACCAGAACGCCGAGCGCGTGTTCATCGAGCTGGCGCAGATTCTGTTTAACCCGTGGATTGCCGGTATTTTGCTCTCCGCGATCCTGGCGGCGGTGATGTCCACCCTGAGCTGTCAGCTGCTGGTTTGCTCCAGTGCAATCACCGAAGACCTCTACAAGGCCTTCCTGCGTAAAAATGCGAGCCAGAAAGAGCTGGTGTGGGTAGGGCGCTTTATGGTGCTGGTGGTGGCGCTGGTGGCCATTGCGCTGGCGGCCAACCCGGAAAACCGCGTGCTGGGTCTCGTGAGCTACGCGTGGGCGGGCTTCGGTGCCGCGTTTGGGCCGGTGGTGCTGTTCTCCGTCATGTGGTCACGCATGACCCGCAACGGCGCGCTGGCGGGGATGATCATCGGTGCGGTGACCGTCATCGTCTGGAAGCAGTTCGCGTGGCTGGGCCTGTACGAAATCATTCCGGGCTTCATCTTCGGCAGCATCGGTATTGTGGTGTTCAGCCTGCTGGGTAAAGCGCCGTCTGCCTCTATGCAGAAGCGCTTTGCGGAAGCGGATGCGCACTACCACACTGCGCCGCCGACTAAGCTTCAGGCAGAATAATTTTCTCACGCAGTACCGTAGGCCGGGTAAGCGCAAGCGCCACCCGGCTTTTTTCTTGCCAAAATCCGTATTTTCCTGTGATATCCATGTGCTTATAACAATGAGGATAGCGACACATGACAATCAAAACAGGGTTAATGGCGGTGGCAATATTGATGCTGGCGGGTTGTAACGCACCCTCGCAGCGTTCGGCGGTGGAGACCTGCAAAGCGGATAACCAGATGCAGCAGACCACGCTCTATTTTGGCTTGAATCGCCCGGCAGGGGCGCAGATTACCGGCAGCGAGTGGCAGCAGTTTGTTGACCAGGACGTGACGCCGCGTTTTCGCGATGGCTTAACGGTGTTTGATGCGCGCGGGCAGTGGCTGGGCAACGACGGGAAAGTGGCGCGTGAATCCAGCAAAGCGTTAATGCTGATCCACGGTAAAGATGCGCAGAGCGAGAAGAACATCGAAGCATTGCGCGGGATCTATAAGTCTCGTTTCGCGCAGGAATCGGTGATGCGGGTCGACCAGCCGGTGTGCGTACAGTTTTAATAAAAAACGGCGGGATAACCCGCCGTTATTGTTTTGTAGCAAAGCAATTTACAGCACTAATCCCGCAAAGCTCGCCGACAGCAGGCTCACCAGCGTCGCACCGTATACCAGGCGCAGACCAAACCGCGACACCACGTTGCCCTGCTGCTCGTTCAGCCCCTTTATCGCCCCGGCGACGATGCCGATGGAGGCGAAGTTGGCAAACGACACCAGGAAGACGGACAAAATACCCAGCCCGCGCGGTGACATTTCATGAGCAATTTTTTGCAGCTCAATCATCGCTACAAATTCATTCGCCACCAGCTTGGTTGCCATAATGCTGCCCGCGTTTAACGCATCGCTGAGTGGAATCCCGATAAGCCACGCCAGCGGATAAAACACATAGCCCAGGATCTGCTGGAAGCTCATGCCGAATACGCTGGAGAAGAGGGCGTTAACGGCGCTGATGAGGGCGATAAAGCCAATCAGCATCGCCAGAATAATCATCGCCACCTTAAAACCGGCCAGAATATACTCACCCAGCATTTCAAAGAAGCTCTGGGATTCATGCAGTTTTTCCAGCTTGATATCCGGCTCGGCTTCCGGACGTACCGGGTTAATGACCGAGAGAATAATAAAGGTGCTGAACATGTTCAGGATCAGCGCGGCAACGACAAATTTGGCGTCGAGCATGGTCATATAGGCACCGACAATCGACAGGGAGACCGTCGACATGGCCGTGGCCGCCATGGTAAACAGACGACGCGAGGAGAGATCCCCCAGCACGCCTTTATAGGCAATGAAGTTTTCCGACTGGCCGAGGATCAGCGAGCTCACCGCGTTGAACGATTCCAGCTTGCCCATGCCGTTCAGCTTTGACAGCAGCGTCCCGATGATTCGAATAAAAATCGGCAGGATCCGCCAGTGCTGGAGAATACCAATCAGTGCGGAAATAAAAATAATCGGACACAGCACGCCGAGGAAAATAAACGCCAGCCCTTTTTCTCCCATTCCGCCAAAGACGAAATTCGTCCCTTCCGAGGCAAATTTCAGCAGTGACTCAAAGAAGCCGGAAACGTATTTAATCAGGAATAGCCCGCTTTCGGCGTGCAGGAAAAAGAACGCCAAAGCAATTTCAATAACAATCAGCTGTAAAACATAACGAATGCGAATTTTTCGGCGGTCGAAACTCACCAGCCAGGCAAGCGCAAGAATAATCACCAGCGCCAGCAGGAAATGGACAATCTTAAACATGGGATATTTTCGGTTGGTTTTTGAGGCGGATATTTAGCCACAGCACTGGTTAACCGTAAATGGGCATTTTTATTATAACTTATAAACTTAACGGTAACGGCGGCAACTATTAACAGGCTTTGCGTTTACAACTCGTCATCAAATCACCACATATTTCGCTTGTGTTTCCTTTCGCCGTAATGATAATCACTATCACAAGAATTTACCTTTCTTTGCATCAGTTGACCGCGATAAACATTTAAGGTGTCGGCATGTTTGTTCCATTTCTCATTATGTTACGTGAAGGCCTTGAAGCGGCCCTGATTGTCAGCCTTATCGCCAGCTATCTGAAGCGCACCCAGCGTGGGCGCTGGATTGGCGTGATGTGGGTTGGCGTCTTCCTTGCTGCGGCGCTCTGCCTGGGCTTAGGTATTCTCATCAATGAAACCACCGGCGAATTCCCGCAGAAAGAGCAGGAGCTGTTTGAGGGTATCGTCGCCGTGATTGCGGTGTTCATCCTGACGTGGATGGTCTTCTGGATGCGCAAAGTTTCCCGCAACGTGAAGGTGCAGCTGGAGCAGGCGGTGGATAACGCCCTGCAGAAGGGGAATCACCACGGCTGGGCGCTGATCATGATGGTCTTTTTCGCCGTGGCGCGCGAGGGTCTGGAATCGGTTTTCTTCCTGCTGGCGGCATTCCAGCAGGACGTGGGCATCTGGCCGCCGCTGGGCGCCATGCTCGGTCTGGCAACGGCGGTGGTGCTGGGCTTTCTGCTCTACTGGGGCGGCATTCGCCTCAACCTGGGCGCCTTCTTTAAGTGGACCAGCCTGTTCATTCTGCTGGTGGCCGCGGGGCTGGCGGCAGGGGCGATCCGCGCCTTCCACGAGGCGGGCCTGTGGAACCACTTCCAGGACGTAGCGTTCGATCTTAGCAACGTTCTCTCCACCCATTCACTGACCGGCACCCTGCTCGAAGGCATCTTCGGCTACCAGGAAACGCCGAGCGTCAGCGAAGTGGCGATGTACTTTATCTATCTGGTTCCGGCGCTGGTGCTGTTCGCGATGCCGCCGCGTACCGGCTCGCAGGCGTCGCGCGTTGCGCCGTAATTATTGTTTTAGTTACAACATACTTTTTAAGGGAAGAGTCATGGCAATTCAGTTTCGTCGTAGTGCATTGTGCGCAGGCATTGCCGCGCTGTTCGCTTCTGCATTCGCTGCGCAGGCTGCGGATATTCCGCAGGTAAAAGTCACCGTTAACGATAAGCAGTGCGAGCCGATGACCATCACGGTTAACAGCGGTAAAACCCAGTTTATCATTCAGAACCACAGCCAGAAGGCGCTGGAGTGGGAGATCCTCAAAGGCGTGATGGTGGTGGAAGAGCGCGAGAACATCGCGCCGGGCTTCAGCCAGAAGATGACCGCCAACCTGCAGCCGGGTGAATACGACATGACCTGCGGCCTGCTGACCAACCCTAAAGGCAAGCTGATCGTCAAAGGTGCAGCGACGGCGGACGCGGCCAAAGGCACGGCCCTGCTGAGCCTGGGCGACGCCATTACCGCCTATAAAGCCTACGTCACCAAAGAGACGGCGGACCTGGTCACGGGTACCAAAGCCTTCACCGACGCCGTGAAAGCGGGCGATATCGAAAAAGCGAAATCCCTGTACGCGCCAACCCGTCAGCACTACGAGCGTATCGAGCCGATTGCCGAGCTGTTCTCTGACCTCGACGGCAGCATTGATGCCCGCGAAGATGACTACGAGCAGAAGGCCGCCGATCCGAAATTCACCGGCTTCCACCGTCTGGAAAAAGCTCTGTTTGGCGATAACTCCACCAAAGGAATGGAGAAATACGCCGGGCAGCTGAACACCGACGTGCTGGAGCTGCAAAAGCGCATCAGCGAGCTTGCCTTCCCGCCGTCGAAGGTGGTGGGCGGCGCGGCCGGTCTGATTGAAGAAGTGGCCGCGAGCAAAATCAGCGGTGAAGAAGATCGCTACAGCCACACCGACCTGTGGGACTTCCAGGCCAACGTCGACGGTGCGCAGAAGATTGTCGAGCTGCTGCGTCCTCAACTGCAGAAAGAGAACGGCGAACTGCTGGCGAAAGTAGATGCCAACTTCAAAAAGGTCGATACCATCCTGGCGAAGTACCGTACCAAAGACGGGTTCGAAACCTACGACAAGCTGACCGACGCCGACCGTAACGCGCTGAAAGGCCCGATTACGACGCTGGCGGAAGATCTCTCCCTGCTGCGCGGCGTACTGGGTCTGGACTAAGCACGATGAACAAGCACGAAGAATTCGACGTGGCGGAACCTTCCCGACGTCGTTTGCTAAAAGGGGTAGGGGCGCTGGGCGGCGCGTTTGCCCTGGCGGGAGGTTGCCCGGTGGCGCATGCGGCGAAACCGCAGAGCGCGCCCGGTACGCTCTCACCGGATGCCCGCATGGAGACCCAGCCGTTTTATGGCGCGCACCAGGCGGGTATTCTCACGCCGCAGCAGGCTTCCATGATGCTGGTGGCCTTTGATTCGCTGGCCAGCGATAAGGCGGATCTGGAGCGTCTGTTCCGCCTGCTGACGGCGCGCATCGCGTTTCTTACCGCGGGCGGGCCGGCACCGGATACGCCGAACCCGCGCCTGCCGCCGATGGATTCCGGTATCCTCGGGGCGTTTATCGCGCCGGATAACCTGACCATTACCGTGTCGGTAGGGGAGTCGCTGTTTGACGGCCGCTACGGCCTGGCAAAGCAGAAGCCGAACGCGCTGCAGAAGATGACGCGCTTCCCGAATGACTCCCTCGACGCGGCGCTGTGCCACGGCGATCTGCTCCTGCAGATTTGTGCCAATACCCAGGACACGGTGATCCACGCCCTGCGCGATATCATCAAGCACACGCCGGATCTGCTGAGCGTGCGCTGGAAGCGGGAAGGGTTTATCTCTGACCACGCCGCCCGCAGCAAAGGCAAAGAGACGCCGGTTAACCTGCTGGGCTTTAAGGACGGCACGGCCAACCCGGACAGCAGCGATGCGGCGCTGATGAAAGACGTGGTGTGGGTGACGGCAGATCAGGGGGAACCCGCATGGGCTGTGGGCGGCAGCTACCAGGCTGTGCGCATTATTCAGTTCCACGTGGAGTTCTGGGACCGCACGCCGTTGAAAGAGCAGCAGACGATTTTTGGCCGCGACAAGCAGAGCGGGGCGCCGCTGGGCATGAAGCACGAGCATGATGTGCCGGACTACGCGAACGACCCGGATGGCGACGTTATCGCGCTCGACAGCCATATTCGCCTTGCCAACCCGCGCACCAAAGAGACGCAGTCCAGCCTGATGATGCGCCGTGGCTACAGCTATTCGCTGGGCGTGACCAATTCCGGCCAGCTTGATATGGGGCTGCTGTTCGTCTGCTATCAGCACGATCTGGAGAAAGGCTTCCTGACCGTGCAGAAGCGGTTAAACGGCGAAGCGCTGGAAGAGTACATTAAGCCCATCGGCGGCGGCTATTTCTTTGCCCTGCCCGGCGCGCGCGATGCTGGCGCGTATCTCGCACAAGGTCTGATGGAAGCCTGATAATCGTCCCTGCGATAGTTCGCGGGGACATTATTTTTTCATATGACTATCTTATTGTTATATTTCTGTAATCTTCATATATAAGACTGATTCCGCTGCAGGAACAGTCTTAAAAGTTGCATTCAGGTAAAATAAATGTTGCATTTATGATAACTCCTGATGTACTTAAGATAAGACAGCGGTAGTTCCCGGCAGTGATGCTGAATCACTATGGAGATCGCGAATGGTTGCGTCCTGTACTGGACAAGGTAAACATAACAACCGCAGCACCCGGCGCGGAGGCTCAGACTCCGGCAGCGATTTCCTCACCACTAAATTCTCCCCCACACCTCAAGAATCTGATTCGACCGACGTGCAGACCGGTGCGCGTAGCCGTTCTGTATCGTCATCTGATAAAGCAAGCAATGGCTTACAAGGAAGCCAACCCTCTGATGTTCGTGCGCATAATCGTGCCGAAGCTGGCGCGTGTGATGAATACCAACAACTCAAGGTGCTATCCATGGGAAGACAAAAAGCAGTGATCAAAGCTCGTCGCGAAGCAAAACGTGTGCTGAGACGGGACTCACGTAGCCATAAACAGCGTGAAGAAGAATCGGTCACCTCGCTTGTGCAGATGAGTGGCGTAGAAGCAATTGGCATGGCCAGAGACAGCCGTGATAATTCTCCAATTGTGGCGCGCAATGAGGCTCAGGCGCACTACCTGAATGCTATCGAGAGTAAACAGCTCATCTTTGCAACCGGCGAAGCCGGATGCGGGAAAACCTGGATCAGTGCAGCCAAAGCAGCGGAAGCGCTGATCCATAAGGACGTGGAGCGCATTATTGTTACCCGTCCTGTACTGCAAGCTGATGAAGATCTCGGCTTCCTGCCCGGCGATATTTCGGAGAAGTTTGCTCCGTACTTCAGGCCCGTCTATGACGTGCTGGTGAAGCGACTGGGTGCATCCTTTATGCAGTACTGCCTGCGACCAGAGATTGGCAAGGTGGAAATCGCGCCGTTCGCCTATATGCGCGGACGTACATTTGAAAATGCGGTCGTTATTCTCGACGAGGCTCAGAACGTGACCGCTGCGCAAATGAAGATGTTTTTAACGCGCCTCGGGGAGAACGTGACGGTTATCGTCAACGGCGATATTACCCAGTGTGACCTGCCGTCGGGCGTGAAGTCCGGCCTCAGCGACGCCATGTCACGTTTTGAGGAAGATGAGATGATTGGGGTGGTACGCTTCACCAAAGAGGACTGCGTGCGCTCGGCGCTGTGTCAACGGACGCTGCAAGCGTATTACTGAGTTTGCTGTTGCGTTCAAGGCCCGGGAAACCGGGCTTTGTTTTATGTGCATTTTATTCCCTCTCCCCTGGGGAGAGGGTTAGGGTGAGGGTCTCAGGCCGCACCGAGCTGAATATAGCTACGGGGGGGATTGACTCGCTTCGCTCGCCCTGCGGGCAGCCTGTTCGCTTTGCTCACAGTCTGTCCAACTGGCTGCGCCAGTTGTCGAACCCCGGTCGGGGGTTCTCATCCCCCCACAGGCGTGCAATATGCGAAAAAAAAGCCCGCATTTTCATGCGAGCTCTTCTTCAAATATGGCGGTGAGGGGGGGATTGACTCGCTTCGCTCGCCCTTCGGGCAGCCTGTTCGCTTCGCTCTCAGTCTGTCCAACTGGCTGCGCCAGTTGTCGAACCCCGGTCGGGGGTTCTCATCCCCCCGCAGGCGTGCAACATGCGAAAAAAAAGCCCGCATTTTCATGCGAGCTCTTCTTAAAATATGGCGGTGAGGGGGGGATTGACTCGCTTCGCTCGCCCTTCGGGCAGCCTGTTCGCTTCGCTCTCAGTCTGTCCAACTGGCTGCGCCAGTTGTCGAACCCCGGTCGGGGGTTCTCATCCCCCCGCAGGCGTGCAACATGCGAAAAAAAAGCCCGCATTTTCATGCGAGCTCTTCTTAAAATATGGCGGTGAGGGGGGGATTCGAACCCCCGATACGTTGCCGTATACACACTTTCCAGGCGTGCTCCTTCAGCCACTCGGACACCTCACCATATTGTTTTGCTGCCTGACCGCTTGGGGGGCAACGGGGCGCTACTATAGGGAGTTGCGCGAAAGCGGTCAAGCAGATTTTCTGCATTAGTGCTTGTTCGGTTAAGCCTTAATCAGCTTATGACGCACAGCGCAGGATTAACGCTGCGAATCGAGCACTTCGCTGTTTTTCACCACCTCCTGCGCTTTGCCGTAGCTTTCGATCAGCAGCTGGTAGGCCGGGAAAATGTGGGTGTATACCTCAGCCCATTCAGCCGCATCTTCACGGTTCCAGGTTCGCTGGATCTCAGAGGCCACAGCGGCGGTATCCATCGGCACCACGCCTGCCTGGACCACGCGGGCCAGGGTGATCTCCTGCGCCATTTTGCTGTAGGTGCCGGAGGCATCAATCACCGCAAACACTTTATATCCGTCCGCCACCGCGCTGATGGACGGGAAGGCCATGCAGACGCTGGTGATCGTGCCTGCAATAATTAACGTCTTGCGACCGGTAGCTTTTACCGCCGCCACGAATTCCGGGTTATCCCAGGCGTTGATCTCACCTTTGCGGGCCACATACTGCGCATGCGGCGCGTTGGCGTGGATCTCCGGGATAAGCGGGCCGTTCGGTCCCTGTGGAACGGAGGCGGTGGTGATCACCGGGATCTTCGCCAGCGTGGCGATCTTTGCCAGCGCCGCCGCACGGGCGCGCAGCTCCGGCATGGGCATGTCGCCGACGGTCTGGAACAGCCCGCTCTGGTGGTCGATAAGCAGCATGACGGCATCATTTACGTCAATGACGGGACGTGCACCGTTGAAGTTTGCAGGGGTAGACATATTGCGCTCCTTAATTACGTTCAGATCTGGCCAAAGCGGCCGGAGTTGAAATCACGAATGGCTTCCGCGATCTCGGTTTTACTGTTCATCACAAACGGGCCGTAGCCCACAATCGGTTCATTCAGCGGCTCACCGGCCATCAGCAGCAATTTCGCGTCGCTGTTCGCTTCCAGATGCAGCTTTTCACCGCTCTGACTTAGCACAACCAGCTGCGCTTCACCCGCTGGCGTGGTGCCGTTCACCGTTACGCTGCCCTCAAGTACCACCAGCGCCGTGCTCCAGCCTTCGGGCTGGTTGAGCGTCAGATGGCTGCCCTGGTTAAGCGCGATGTCCCAGACGTTCAGCGGTGAGAAGGTATGGGCCGGGCCCGTCACGTCCTCAAGGCGACCGGCGATGACCCGCAGCGTGCCGCTGTTATCCGGCAGCGTGACCACCGGGATATCCGCTTTGGTGATACTCTGGTAGCCGGGCGTCGCCATTTTGTCTTTGGCGGGCAGGTTGACCCACAGCTGCATCATTTTTAGTTCACCGCCTTTCTGCGCGAAGGCGCTGGAGTGGAACTCCTCGTGCAGGATGCCTGCGCCCGCCGTCATCCACTGCACGTCGCCGGGGCCAATAACGCCGCCTCTGCCGGTGGAGTCGCGATGCTCCACTTCGCCGGCGTAAACGATGGTCACCGTTTCAAAGCCGCGATGAGGATGCTCGCCCACGCCGCGTTTCGCGCCGTCCGCCGGGAAGGTGTACGGTCCGGCATAGTCCAGCAGCAGAAACGGGCTCAGCGGCTCGCCGTGCGTCTGGTAAGAAAACATTGAACGAACCGGGAAACCGTCACCGACCCAGTGCGGACGAGGTGCGGTATAAACGCCTGTTACGTTTTTCATGATGTACTCCTGATGTTCTGTTGATGTAATTAGCTTATATTCAGGGTTAATATCCCGGTAGATAGTGAAAATGACATTCACTGTTCTGAATATGGAACGATGAGGGCGTATGCAGGATCTCAATGATTTCGCGTGGTTTGTGAAGGTGGTGGACCATGGTGGATTTGCGGCGGCGGGTCGGGCGCTCGATCAGCCCAAGTCAAAACTGAGCCGCCGGATTGCCCAGCTGGAAGAGCGCCTTGGCGTGCGGTTGATCCAGCGCACCACCCGGCAGTTTACGGTGACGGAAGTGGGGCAGACGTTCTATCAGCACTGTAAAGCCATGCTGGTAGAGGCCGAAGCTGCGGAAGAGGCGGTGGCGGCGTTGCAGGCCGAGCCACGCGGCGTGGTCAGGATCACCTGTCCGGTCACCTTGCTGCACGTGCACGTGGGTCCCATGCTGGCACGGTTTATGGCGCGCTATCCGGGGATCAATCTTCAGCTTGAGGCCACCAACCGACGGGTCGATCTGGTGGGCGAGGGCATTGACGTGGCGATCCGCGTTCGTCCACGTCCGTTTGATGACAGCGACCTGGTGTTAAGAGTGCTGGCAGACAGGGGACACTGCCTGGTGGCGAGCCCTGCACTGATTGAGCGGATGGGTCACCCTGCCGTGCCCTCTGAGCTGAGCGAGTGGCCGGGTTTGAGCATGGGGGTGGGAAAGCAGCTGCACAGATGGGAGCTGAGCGGGCCGGAGGGAGCGAAAGCCGCGATTCATTACACGCCGCGCTTTATTACCACCGACATGCTGGCGCTGCGTGAAGCGGCGATGGCGGGGGTGGGTGTGGTGCAGCTGCCGATTTTGATGGTCAAGGATCAGCTGGCATCCGGGGAACTGGTAAGGGTGCTGGACGCATGGGAACCCCGACGGGAAGTGATTCACGCTGTTTATCCTTCCAGGCGAGGTTTGCTGCCGTCCGTCAGAACGCTGGTGGATTTTCTTACTGAAGAGTATGCGCGGATGGTGGAGGAGTAACGATCCCCTCGCCCTTTTGGGGAGAGGGTTAGGCTGAGGCGCTCAGGCTGCACCGAGCTGAATATAGCACCGGGGGGGATTGACTCGCTTCGCTCGCCCTGCGGGCAGCCTGTTCGCTTTGCTTACAGTCTGTCCAACTGGCTGCGCCAGTTGTCGAACCCCGGTCGGGGGTTCTCATCCCCCCGCAGGCGTGCAACATGCGAAAAAAAAGCCCGCATTTTCATGCGAGCTCTTCTTAAAATATGGCGGTGAGGGGGGGATTCGAACCCCCGATACGTTGCCGTATACACACTTTCCAGGCGTGCTCCTTCAGCCACTCGGACACCTCACCATATTGTCATCCCGTTGTTGCTGGGACGGGCGCTAATGTAAGGAAAAGCCGAACTGCCGTCAACCCACTTTTTCAGTAATTTAGCGCGTTTAGACAAACTTCAGGCAACATGATTCTTAAATGTGCTGAAAGCGTCTTTTTTATCAACAACACGGTCACGCAATAAATTTGCTATGCTGACCGTCCAGTTAAAAAGCAAAATAAATCAGCGCAATAAAAGGCAGGATTGACTATGGATATACTCTTCTATCACCCCACTTTTGATACGGCTTACTGGATTAAGGCACTTTCTGCGGCACTGCCGGGCGCTCGCGTTCGTGAGTGGAAGCGGGGCGATAACGAACATGCTGACTACGCGCTGGTCTGGCATCCGCCGGTAGAAATGCTCCAGGGCCGTAAGCTGAAGGCCGTGTTCGCGCTTGGAGCCGGCGTGGATTCCATTCTGAGCAAGCTGAAAGCACACCCTGAAATGCTGCCGGAAGATATTCCTCTGTTCCGCCTGGAAGATACCGGTATGGGCCAGCAAATGCAGGAATATGCCGTCAGCCAGGTGCTGCACTGGTTCCGCCGCTTTGATGACTATCAGGCGCTTAAGCAGCAATCCCGCTGGGAGCCGTTGCCTGAATATCCGCGCGAAGCGTTTACCGTTGGTATCCTCGGCGCGGGCGTGCTGGGTTCGAAAGTGGCTGAAGCGCTCGCGCCGTGGGGCTTCCCGCTGCGCTGCTGGAGCCGCAGCCGTAAAGACTATCCGGGCGTTGAGAGCTTTGCCGGAACGGATGAGCTTCCGGCCTTCCTGAACGGCACGCGTGTGCTGATTAACCTGCTGCCCAATACGGCGGAAACGGTGGGGATTATCAATGAAGGCCTGCTCAACCAGCTGGACGACCAGAGCTACCTGATGAACCTGGCGCGCGGCGTGCATCTGGTCGAGCCGGATCTGCTGAAGGCGCTGGATAGCGGGAAGCTTAAAGGCGCCATGCTGGATGTCTACAGCCGTGAGCCGCTGCCGGAGGAAAGCCCGCTGTGGCGACACCCGCGCGTGGCAATGACTCCGCACGTTGCCGCCGTGACGCGACCTGCCGAGGCGGTGGCCTATATCTCGCACACGATCGGTGAAATAGAGAAGGGTAACCCGGTCACCGGACAGGTCGACCGACAGCGCGGCTACTGAGAGAAACCCGGCGTTCGCCGGGTTTTTGCTAATATTCGCCGCTGATAACTGCTATCCTTTGGAAAAAACGCAGAGGAGAGAAATATGTATCCCGTTGACCTGCATATGCACACCGTCGCCAGCACCCACGCTTATAGCAACCTCCATGATTATATCGCCCAGGCGAAGCTTAAGGGCATCAAGCTGTTCGCGATAACCGATCACGGCCCGGATATGGCGGATGCGCCGCACTACTGGCATTTTGTGAATATGCGTATCTGGCCACGTCTGGTGGACGGCATTGGGATACTGCGCGGCATTGAGGCGAACATCAAAAACACCGACGGTGAAATTGACTGTACCGGCCCGATGCTGACCTCCTTAGATCTGATCCTTGCCGGCTTCCATGAGCCGGTTTTCCCGCCGCAGGATAAAGAGACCAATACCGCGGCGATGATTGCCACTATTGCCAGCGGCAATGTGCACATCATCAGCCATCCGGGCAATCCGAAATACCCGATTGATATTCAGGCCGTGGCGCAGGCCGCGGCGAAACACCGCGTGGCGCTGGAGATTAACAACTCCTCGTTCGTGCACTCGCGTAAAGGCAGTGAAGCCAACTGTCGCGAAGTGGCTGCCGCCGTGCGTGATGCGGGTGGCATGGTGGCGCTGGGCTCTGATTCGCACACGGCCTTCACGCTGGGGGATTTTAGCGAGTGCCTGAAAATATTGCAGGATGTGGATTTCCCGGAAGAGCGCATCCTGAACGTCACGCCGCGTCGTATGCTTGATTTCCTCGAGTCGCGTGGCATGGCGCCGATTGATGAATTTGCCGATCTTTAATTGAATAACGGAATAGAACAATGAATGAATTTTCCATCCTTTGCCGCGTGCTGGGCTCCCTGTATTACCGCCAGCCGCAGGACCCGCTGCTGGTGCCGCTGTTTACGCTGATTCGCGAAGGTAAACTGGCGCAGAACTGGCCGCTGGAACAGGATGAGTTACTGGAGCGCCTGCAGAAAAGCTGCGATATGCAGCAGATCTCAACGGACTACAATGCTCTGTTCGTGGGCGAAGAGTGCCGCGTGTCGCCGTATCGTTCCGCCTGGCAGGAAGGAGCGACCGAAGCGGAAGTGCGGGCATTCCTTTCAGAACGCGGGATGCCCCTGAGCGATACCCCAGCCGATCATATCGGTACGCTGCTGCTGGCCGCGTCCTGGATCGAAGACAACGCTGGCGACGATGAAAATGAAGCCATCGGGATCCTCTTCGAAACCTATCTGCTGCCGTGGGTGGGGACCTTCCTGGGTAAAGTGGAAGCTCATGCCACCTCTCCGTTCTGGCGAACGCTGGCCCCGCTGACGCGTGACGCCATTGCAGCAATGTGGGATGAGCTGGAAGAAGAGAGCGAGGAGTGATGTAAATCACAAAAATCCTGCAACGATACATTTCAACTTGCACGTAATGTGCTTCTGATCGCATTTCTACGGCGCGCTTCTGCTAAGATGCGCGCCATGAACATATTACTTTGTATTGCAATCACGACGGGCATCCTCTCCGGTATTTGGGGATGGGTAGCGGTGTCTCTCGGTCTGTTAAGCTGGGCTGGCTTCCTGGGCTGCACGGCCTATTTCGCCTGTCCTCAGGGCGGGCTGAAAGGGCTCTTTATCTCAGGCTGCACGCTGATGAGCGGCGTTATCTGGGCGCTGGTCATCATGAAAGGCAGCGCGCTGGCGCCGCATCTGGAGATGCTGGGGTACGTCATGACGGGTGTCGTCGCGTTCCTGATGTGCATCCAGGCGAAGCATCTGCTGCTGTCGTTTGTGCCGGGAACCTTTATGGGGGCCTGCGCAACCTTTGCCGGGCAGGGGGACTGGAAGCTGGTGGTTCCTTCCCTGGCGCTGGGGCTGCTGTTTGGCTACGCCATGAAGAACAGCGGTCTTTGGCTGGCGGCGCGACGGGAAAAAACGCAAAACATCACCGCGGTGAGTGAATAAAAAAAAGGCGAGATAATCATCTCGCCTTTTTTTATGCGCTGCCTGTCAGGATTCCGGAGGCACCGACATATCACGGTATTTCACCAGGATCGGGTTCTGCACGTCCGCTTTGTTTTGCAGATCCCACAGCCCGCGATCGATACCATCGTTGATTAAGAAGATCACGCCGGTTTCAATGGCTGACATCAGACACATCATGACCGGTTCGTTAGAGGTGTAGCCAATTTCTCCCTCCAGCAGACGCTGGTAATCGATGAAGCGGAATACCCCAGCCTGAACTTCATAAGACAATATCGTTTTGCTGGTGTTGACCGAAGAGAGCACTTCACCGGTACTGACGTTCACGACGCGCAGGTTAACCGCAATTTGGTCGAGCTGGTACTGGGTATCTGCGCCGATACCGAAGTAGCGCGCGCCCACGCCACCCGATTTCACGTTGCTCTCGTAACCGATAATCGACCCTTCAATCATCACGTTTGCGGCGGCCAGAGACTGCAGAGGCATCCGGTTATTGTCCGCAACGGTGCCATTCTCCTGCGCGGCACGAATGATTTTTCGTTCATTTAACAGGTTCTGAAGCCCCTGGCGTTCCAGCGGAATAAACCAGTGCGAATCTTTAAGTGCAGTCACCAGCATGGCGGTGGCGCTTTGCGGCACCGCGGTGGAGAAGTTACTTGCCGGATAAGGCTTAAATTGTCCGGTTTCATCCTGAATGTTGTATACCGAGACAAATATCTTGCCCGTAGGTGAAGGCAAATGGGTTAAATCACGGTAACTTTGGGCCCGCGGCATTAATGTGGGTTTTGCAGCTTCTTTAGGCGGAGCAGTTAAACAACCGCTCAATAAGCACACTGCAACAAATATCAGGAAGCGCTGCATGGTCGTTGTCCTTATTTAGCTATTGTTTAAAAGTCAGTTGAATTATTTTGCAGGCCGGAAACCTCTATGGTGGAAGTTTTTCCGGTTTTACGATCGGTCACATTCAACTGGAGCTGTCCGTCCCTGTTGGCGATGTCGACGATAAAGTCGTTGGTCATCATTCGGCCGGGTTTGCCGGTATTAATGTTGGTCAGCAATCCCCCTAAAATCTGCGACTGGATAGCCTGGGTGAAGTTATCCAGTGCGGAAGGGGTATCAACGGTAAAATCCTGAAAGCTCGGATCTTTATAGGAGTTTTGTGCCTGAGCTTGATTCAGCAGAAAGGCACCGTTGTTGGGGTTACCGCCAAAGTTAGGGTTACGGAACTGGAAGGTCATATTTCCAGCCCAGCTCAGGGGAGCAATAAGCATGATCGAAACAACTGCATATGCAATACGCATGACAGCCTCCGCATATCGGTTCGCTAGAACTCATCTTTTGCTAAATCGCTGGTGCTTAATAGGGCTTTATCTATTTGCAGGCGATTAATAGCGTCTTCAGTTTGAGCCAGTGCTAAGGCTACGTTTTTTTCGAAGTCTGTTTTCGAGGGGAATAAAAACGTTTGATAAATAACGTCCTGATTGGCCGTTATGGTTATCCAGCTTCCCCATCGTGCACTGGGCCGCTCGTTGATTGTTAAATTACCCGTGTAGGGACTGTCCCATTTATCGCTGAAGGCCCGGTAAAAACTGTGCCCGATCGATGAGACAGTGTGGTCAGTTAACAATCCGGGAACTTCGACCTCAACGGCCTGCAGGTTCCCTGCAGCGAGCAGGAGACTCGCTGCGGCGATCCAACTCAACGTGCGCTTCATGTGATTAACGCCTGAGGTTATCGTTTGCCCATGAAACCGCCTGAGTTCGGTTTTTAACAGCTATCTTCTTGAAAAGATTATAAAGGTGCGTCTTTACCGTATTTTCGCTGATAAATAACGAACGGGCGATTTCAATATTTGAAGCACCAATGCGTAATTTGTTCAGGATCTCTTTCTCACGGTGGGTGAGCAGCGCTGATTCCGAACTGTTATAGCGGTAATTTCCGGAGTGCGTGATGAGGTAGCTGGCCAGCTTTTGCGAGAAATAGCATTCGCCGCGCAATATGCCTTGCAGACCATCTACCACCCGAACTTCTTCTTCAGTGACGTAGAACACGCCATTGATATGCGGCCAGCTTTCAATATCTCTGAAAGGATATTCATCAGGCGTATTCAATAATAACACGCGGATATTATTGTTTTTCCTGCTTAAGTTATCTTGCCAGTAATGGATAAGCTTTTTATCGGCTTCCATCATATCAAACAGAATGATGCTGCCAGGCGCAATATCATCAAAAGAACGTTGAATATTATGCAATTTCCCGTTCAGTGATAGAGATTGCTTTAAATGTTGTAATAAAGCTGTCGCTTGCAGAGAAGGTTTTGTGATCAACAGTAATGTATGACCATGTAAACTATGGACTTCATTATACATGATGAAACCCCACTTATTTTTGGCACCTGACAGCCGCCCTCTCTGTAAAGAAGAGGGCACCAGAAGTACTGACAGATGTTGCACTGCTGTGTGTAGAATCAGAACATAACCTCCACAGGGAGGTAAATATAAAACCAATTTCGTACATCTAATTTCAATCTAGCTTTTACGAATTTTAAAGCAAGTGTTAATCATGTAACAAAATGTAAAAATCAATATTAATTTGTGAAAATTGCAGATTTTGAATGTTGTTATTTGATATGAAAGTTGTACATGGAAATAGTGGTGCATAGATTTTAAAAATCATACAAATATAATTAACTAGTTAATATTTATAAGTATTTATTATTTTATTTAGTTTGTGCCCAGGTATGAGTAACTGATACTTTCTAAGTCATGCCGTTCTGATTTTTCCGGCTTAAGAAAACTCGCCTTGTGTCACGCCCTGAAGAAAATGTCATCCTGGCGTTACGCTTAAACAACGCGGGAAGGGGCATGGACGGCTTTCTCGCCGTTGTACAACATGTCGCGCATAAATATTTCATAAAAAAATAAAAACGGCCTGTGTCATGCCTTTTATGGTGCAAATTACAACTTTGTGGTGACCTGAAAAATAAAAATAAGCCGCGCGGGTGAGATATTTAAAATGTTTCAGCGGACATACTCTTCACCGTAACGACGCGTTAACAAAAACGTGTCGTTTAATACGAAATACGATCAGGGTGTTTTCAGGTAGCCGGGTCCAGGGTGACAACATGAAAAACACATCGTTATTTTTGATGTTTACATTACTGGGTGCGCCTGGATTTGTAACCGCCGCGAATTCAGATTTGGCAAACGCTGAATATAATTTTGCGGTTAATGAATTAAGTTATTCATCATTAAATCAGGCAGCCATTATTGGTCAACAGGGCGTATTTAATGACGCTCAGCTTCGCCAGGAAGGATCGAAACTCTTGTCCGTCATTTCTCAGGATGGGGCAGGCAACAGAGCGAGAGTTGATCAATCAGGGACTTACAATATTGCCTGGATCGATCAGAGCGGTAACGGGAACGATGCAGGTATTACGCAAGATGGATATGGTAATAGTGCGAAAATTATCCAGAAAGGGTCGGGTAATAGAGCAAATATTACGCAGTACGGTACGCAGAAAACCGCAGTTGTAGTGCAGAAACAGTCGCAGATGGCAATTCGCGTTATTCAGCGCTAGCTATTTCGCGACGACGTTAATCAATCCGATGGGGGTTTACCATGAAATTTATCAAAGTGGCAGCACTTGCAGCAATCGTCGTTTCTGGTAGTGCTATGGCTGGTATGATTAATCAGGGCGGATGGGGTCATGGACACGGTCATGGCGGAAACAGTGGTCCAAATTCAACCCTGAATATTTATCAGAACGGTGGCGGTAACTCCGCGCTGGCGTTGCAGACAGATGCCAGAAATTCCGTTCTTAATATTAGCCAGACCGGTGGCGGTAACGGGGCTGATGTCGGTCAGGGTTCTGACGACAGCAAAATCAACCTGACCCAGAACGGCTTTGGCAACAGTGCGACTCTCGATCAGTGGAACAGCAAAAAATCCGTTATGAATGTTAGCCAGTACGGCGGCCTTAACGGTGCGCTCGTAGACCAGACGGCGTCTAACTCCACCGTCAACGTTACCCAGATCGGCTTTGGTAACCACGCGACAGCGCATCAGTACTGATACTGAAATCTGTACTACAAAAAAACAGGGCCGATGCCCTGTTTTTTTTCGGGAGTTCCTCATGAATACCTTCATTCTCCTTGCCGCGCTTTCCGGGCAGATAACCTTTCAAACGTCACAGCAGGGAAATATGACGACCATTATTCCGCAGGTCATTTTGACGGAACCGTGTGATTGTCAGGTTCAGATCCTCTCTTTGAAGGAAGGGCAGAGTGGGCAAAGTGCTTCGCGACAGCAAAATACCCTTTTTATTCCCGCTAATCAGCCGATTGATTTAACGCGGTTGAGTTTAACTATTTCTGCGGAAGACACGATCAACATCGTTGTCACCGTCACGGATGGAAAAGCGCTTCATTTATCACAGCAGTGGTCGCCAGCCGGGGGTGCGCTGTAAATATTCATGAAATCAATGCATTGTGAATATTTGCCGTTGAACTAAGCTGTTATCAGGAACTGCGTTGTTAGGTTCCGTAACGTCAGCCTTCGTTTGCATAATGAAGCGCGTTTGCCCCTCATGGACGATTTTCATTGAGGAGTACATATCGTGACCCACTCTTTTGCACATCTTTTTTCAGGTCTGGGCCTGCTTGTTTCGGCATTTATCGCTCCAGCTTATTCGGCCACGCTCGCGCAGGGCGGCGTTATTCACTTTCGCGGCGCAATCGTTGCTGACCCTTGCGAAGTTACCCAGCAGCAACGGCAGCTGGCGGTGTCGTGTCCGGAAAAAAATCGTATGCAAACGCGTATGGTGAGTTACGGCGACGCGCTGGACGGCAAGGCGACGGCTTCCGGCCTGGCGACAGTGAATATGACGTACCTGAATCCTGAAAAAACGCTCGCGGTTGTTCAGATCCAGTACCGTTAATACCCGTGAGCGCCCGCCGGTGGGCGCGGTTTTATGCCTATCGTTTTTCTCAATAACCCCTCTGCGATACACTTATAAAAAAGGCGGGCAGCAGAGGGGCTTTATGAAACCGCAAATTGAAGTTATTCATGGCGATATTACGACAGTTCATGTCGACGTCATCGTCAATGCAGCCAATCCTTCCCTGATGGGGGGAGGAGGCGTAGACGGCGCTATTCACCGGGCTGCCGGACCGCAGTTACTGGAAGCCTGTAAAATCGTGCGTCAGCAACAGGGTGAATGCCCTCCGGGCCATGCGGTGATTACGCTGGCGGGCAACCTTCCTGCCAAAGCGGTGATTCATGCTGTCGGGCCCGTGTGGCACGGCGGAGACCAGCATGAAGCGAGCCTTCTGGAGGAGGCATACCGAAACTGTCTGCGGCTTGCCGCCGACAACGGCTATAAAACGATGGCGTTCCCGGCCATCAGCACCGGCGTGTATGGATATCCTAAGGCGGCAGCGGCGACCATCGCCGTCGAAACGGTTTACCGCTATTTGTCGCTTAAACCGCTGCCAGAGAAGGTGATTTTTGTCTGCTTCGATGAAGACACCACGCATCTTTATCAGCGGCTTCTGACTCAGCGCAGACAAGAGCTGGAGAGCTGAAGCGAAGGCGGCGCACCGTGAGTGCGCCGCGCTGCTCAGGCGGCTTTCGGCTGAGGTTTTCCTGAAAACAGGAAGCGCAGAAGAGGGATCCGCAGATGGATCTCGTAGAGTACGACGGCAATCCCCACCACAAACACCAGCCCGGTAAAGAAGCCCAGCGTGTTGGATGCGATATGCGGCGTGATGTATGCCCCGAAGAACAGCGTCAACGGGTGGTGCACCAGATAGATAAACAGTGAGGCATTGACGAAGTAGGTCACGCGGCTGGACTTAAAGTTCAGCAAACGGTGGCCGAGCGCGAACACTACGTTCACCATCCACAAGCCCAACAGCATGGTGATCACGCTTTCTGTTTCATACATCCAGGCGTCGCCACTCCCGTAGCGCTGGTTCAGCAGGTAGGCCACAAACGCGATGGCCGCACCCACCGCGCACCACGGTGACGGGGTGGTAAACAGCGCTTTAAGCCTCGGATGAATAAAGGCCAGCGCGCCAATTAAAAAGAACGGAATGTAGAACAGCGACTGCATCACCACAAAATTGAACAGGCCGTCGCTCAGTATCGGTGGATAGACAATAAACAGCGTGCGTCTCACCGCGGCATAGGCGATCCCCAGCAGTAAAAAGAGCACCGACAGTTTGCCCAGCGTGACGTTAGCGAAGAAAGAGTCTGCTGTCGTGCTGAGATGACGCCGCAGGCGGCTGAAAATCACCAGACTGACCGTGGTCAGCACCACCAGAACCAGCAGGAACCAGAGGTGAGACACCAGCTCCCAGACCAGCGTGTTGTACTTTTCATACAGCGAGAGATTCGGCCAGTTCTCCGCCTTGCCTTTAACGTATTGCAGCATAATGAACTGCGGCAGCGTCAGCAGCGGTATGGCGGTTAACATGGGAATACCTACGCGCTCCACGCGCACTTTCCACCAGCGCTTAAGCGGATAGCGTAAAAAAAGCATGTACGAGAAATAGCCGGAGATGACAAAAAACACCTGCATGCGGAAGGCGTGAATAAAGTCATTAAACAGCGTCAGCCACCAGGAGGGCATCTGGCTATTAACATGCCACGTGTGGCTGGAGTAAATCAGTGAAATATGAAAGGGGATCCCCAATAGCATCAGCCATGCCCGGATCGAGTCGAGGAAATATTCCCGTTGTATCGGTGTTGTGCTCATATAACGTTGCGCATTCTCAGACTTTTCGCCTTATCCCTAAGGCTCATAATGGTTACATTCGACGCCAACCCTACACCAAGACCGACACACTGTCTCCAGGATAAGCACGCAAAGTGAATAACGGGTTCTTTCATTTGCTTAATCCATGAGCCAGCAGCTGAACAAAGCAGTGATTATGTTGTCGGATTGCCTGAGTTTCCATTAAAATGGATCGGATCGATATAAGCACACAAAGGGGGAAGTGCTTACTTATTATGAAACATAAACCACAGATGATGAAAATGCGTTGGTTGGGTGTTGCGGTGGTGTTATCACTGTATACCTCATCGGCACTGGCCTTTAACATCGACGATGTCGCAAAACAGGCAAAATCGATGGCAGGCAAGAGCTACGAAACGCCGAAAAGTAACCTGCCCTCCGTTTTCCGCGACATGAAGTATGCGGACTATCAGCAGATCCAGTTCAACCACGATAAAGCGTACTGGAACAACGTTAAAACCCCGTTCAAGCTTGAATTTTATCATCAGGGTATGTACTTCGACACGCCTGTTGCCATCAATGAAGTGACGGCGACCGCGGTACGTAAGATCAAGTACAGCCCGGATTACTTCAATTTTGGCAATGTGCAGCACGACAAAGATACGGTGAAAGACCTGGGCTTCGCAGGCTTCAAGGTGCTTTACCCGATCAACAGCAAAGATAAAAACGACGAAATCGTTAGCATGCTTGGCGCCAGCTACTTCCGCGTGATTGGCGCGGGCCAGGTGTACGGGCTTTCTGCGCGCGGTCTGGCTATTGATACCGCGCTGCCATCAGGTGAAGAGTTCCCGCGTTTCCGCGAGTTCTGGATTGAGCGTCCAAAACCAACGGACAAACGTCTGACTATTTATGCGCTGCTGGATTCCCCACGCGCAACCGGTGCCTATCGCTTTGTGATTATGCCAGGTCGTGACACGGTCGTTGACGTGCAGTCTAAGGTTTACTTGCGTGACAAAGTGGGCAAACTGGGCGTCGCTCCGCTGACCAGTATGTTCCTGTTTGGGCCGAACCAGCCGTCACCGGCAACCAACTTCCGCCCGGAACTGCATGACTCCAACGGTCTGTCTATTCATGCCGGTAACGGTGAGTGGATCTGGCGTCCGCTGAATAACCCGAAACATCTGGCGGTCAGCAGCTTTGCGATGGAAAACCCGCAGGGCTTTGGCCTGCTGCAACGTGGCCGTCAGTTCTCTCGCTTTGAAGATCTCGACGACCGCTATGACCTGCGTCCAAGCGCCTGGGTTACGCCGAAAGGCGACTGGGGTAAAGGCAAGGTAGAGCTGGTTGAAATCCCAACCAACGACGAAACCAACGACAACATCGTCGCATACTGGACGCCGGATCAGCTGCCGGAAGCCGGTAAAGAGATGAACTTCAAGTACACCATTACCTTCAGCCGCGACGAAGATAAGCTGCATGCGCCGGATAACGCGTATGTGACGCAGACTCGCCGCTCTACGGGTGACGTGAAGCAGTCTAACCTGATCCGTCAGCCTGACGGTACGGTAGCGTTTGTTGTGGACTTTACCGGCCAGGATATGAAGAAACTGTCTCCTGATACTGCGGTGTCGGCCCAGGCCAGCATCGGTGACAACGGTGAAATCGTAGAGAACACCGTGCGTTACAACCCGGTAACCAAAGGCTGGCGTCTGACCCTGCGCGTGAAAGTGAAAGATCCGAAACAGACCACTGAAATGCGTGCTGCGCTGGTCAGTGAAGATCAGCCGCTGAGTGAAACCTGGAGCTACCAGCTACCTGCCAATGAATAATACATCTGAATATATTGATGCCATGCCGCTGACGGATATCGAAAAAGCGGCGCTGCCTAAGAGCGACATCCGCGCGGTTCATACCGCGCTGGATGGCGAACATCGTCAGTTTTCCCGTGATGATGATACGCCGCTGGGGTCAGTCAAGGCGCGTCTGGAGCAGGCCTGGCCGGACTCGCTGGCAGAAGGGCAGTTGATTAAAGACGACGAAGGACGCGATCAGCTTCAGGCGATGCCGAAAGCGACGCGTTCCTCAATGTTCCCCGATCCATGGCGCACCAACCCGGTTGGCCGCTTCTGGGATCGCCTGCGCGGGCGTGACGTCACGCCGCGCTATCTGTCGCGCCTGACGAAAGAAGAGCAGGCCTCCGAACAGAAATGGCGTACCGTGGGGACAATTCGCCGTTATATCCTGCTGCTTCTGACGCTGGCGCAGACGGTTGTCGCGACCTGGTATATGAAAACCATTCTGCCTTACCAGGGCTGGGCGTTTATCAATCCGACGGACATGATGGGCCAGGATCTCTGGGTCTCCTTCATGCAGCTGCTGCCGTATATCCTGCAGAGCGGCATTCTCCTGCTGTTCGCGGTCCTCTTCTGCTGGGTATCTGCCGGTTTCTGGACCGCGCTGATGGGCTTCCTGCAGCTGCTGATGGGACGGGACAAGTACAGCATTTCGGCGTCAACGGTCGGGGATGAACCCCTCAATCCCGAGCACCGTACCGCGCTGATTATGCCTATCTGTAACGAAGACGTTGACCGCGTATTTGCGGGGCTGCGTGCAACCTGGGAGTCCGTAAAGGCAACCGGTAATGCGGCGCATTTCGACGTTTACATCCTGAGTGACAGTTACAACCCGGATATCTGCGTTGCAGAGCAAAAAGCCTGGATGGAGCTGATTGCAGAAGTGCAGGGCGAAGGGCAGATCTTCTACCGCCGCCGCCGCCGTCGCGTGAAGCGTAAAAGCGGCAACATCGATGACTTCTGCCGCCGCTGGGGTAACCAGTATAGCTACATGGTCGTGCTGGATGCTGACTCCGTCATGAGCGGTGACTGCCTGAGCGGTCTGGTGCGTCTGATGGAAGCCAACCCGAACGCGGGGATCATTCAGTCTTCGCCAAAAGCATCCGGCATGGACACCCTGTACGCGCGCTGCCAGCAGTTCGCCACCCGTGTTTACGGCCCGCTGTTTACCGCCGGTCTGCACTTCTGGCAGTTGGGTGAGTCGCACTACTGGGGCCACAACGCCATTATCCGCGTGAAGCCGTTCATCGAACACTGTGCGCTGGCGCCGCTGCCGGGCGAGGGTTCGTTTGCCGGTTCGATTCTGTCGCATGACTTCGTGGAAGCGGCGCTGATGCGTCGTGCTGGATGGGGCGTCTGGATTGCCTACGACCTGCCGGGATCGTACGAAGAGCTGCCGCCGAACCTGCTGGACGAGCTCAAGCGCGACCGCCGCTGGTGTCACGGTAACCTGATGAACTTCCGCCTGTTCCTCGTAAAAGGGATGCACCCGGTTCACCGTGCGGTGTTCCTGACGGGCGTAATGTCTTATCTCTCCGCACCGCTGTGGTTTATGTTCCTCGCGCTCTCCACTGCGCTGCAGGTCGTCCATGCCCTGACGGAGCCGCAATACTTCCTGCAACCGCGCCAGCTGTTCCCGGTGTGGCCGCAGTGGCGTCCGGAGCTGGCGATTGCGCTCTTTGCTTCCACCATGGTGCTGCTGTTCCTGCCTAAGCTGCTCAGTATCATCCTGATCTGGTGCAAAGGCTCGAAAGAGTACGGCGGATTCTTCCGCGTCACCCTTTCGCTGCTGCTGGAAGTGCTGTTCTCCGTGCTGCTGGCGCCGGTGCGTATGCTGTTCCACACCGTGTTTGTGGTCAGTGCCTTCCTGGGCTGGGAAGTGGTCTGGAACTCACCGCAGCGTGATGACGACTCCACGCCGTGGAGTGAAGCCTTCATGCGCCACGGCTCTCAGCTGCTGCTGGGCCTGGTGTGGGCGGCCGGAATGGCCTGGCTGGATCTGCGCTTCCTGTTCTGGCTGGCGCCGATTGTCTTCTCGCTGATCCTGTCGCCGTTTGTGTCCGTGATCTCCAGCCGTTCAACGGTAGGGCTGCGTACCAAACGCTGGAAACTGTTCCTGATCCCGGAAGAGTATTCCCCGCCGCAGGTGCTGGTGGATACCGATACCTATCTGGAGCAGAACCGTAACCGCACGCTGGACGATGGCTTTATGCACGCCGTGTTTAATCCGTCATTCAACGCTCTGGCGACGGCAATGGCCACCGCGCGCCACCGCGCAAGCCAGGTGCTGGAGATTGCCCGCGATCGTCACGTTGAGCAGGCGCTTAATGAGACTCCGGAAAAACTCAATCGCGACCGTCGTCTGGTGCTGCTGAGCGATCCGGTCACGATGGCAAGACTTCACTATCGCGTATGGTCCGCTCCGGAGAAGTACTCTTCGTGGGTGAACTACTACAAAGAGCTGAAGCTGAACCCGCTGGCGCTGAAGGCGAAGTAAGCGGTTAAGCAAGGCGGGTAAGCAAAGCGCCACCCGCCAGATAAAATACCGGCTGTGAGGCCGGTATTTTTTTAGAGGTTACTGATGAAAATAATCATCGTCGTCATGATGGCATGCCTGCTGAGCGGCTGCGGCAGCATCATCAGCCGCACTATTCCAGGTCAGGGCCATGGCAACCAGTACTACCCGGGCGTAAAATGGGATGTCCGTGATTCCGCATGGCGCTACCTGACGGTGCTCGATCTGCCGTTCTCGCTGATTTTCGACACGCTGTTGCTGCCCATCGATGCCAGCCACGGCCCGTACGAGTAGCGTAAATTAACGCTCGTCCCATTCATCGGCTGCGGTTTGACCTTCTTCCGTATCCAGCGGTGGCTCGAGCTGAAATTCGCCCTCATCCCACTCGTGCAGCGTATTCTCCTCCAGCCATTCCTGGCGTAACTCGATTTCATCATAGTCGCCATCAAACACGGCCTGCGCACCTGCACCGCTCAGGACCGGCAAACATTCTCCTTCTTCGCCTTCATCGGCAAAGAATTCGGCCTGCCACATAATATCCCCATCCTGCAGAACATATTTTTGGATATTAAGTTGTTGCACGTCAGCATCTTCTTCCTCAACGCCGGGATTATCGGCAAGGAACTCTTCACGAGCGGCATCAATAGCTTCTTCCAGCGTGGCGTACATGGTCATTGGTGTCTCCCTGTTTTCCAGAAGGTTTCAGGGAAAGAATAGCTGAATATCAGATTCTGCAAGTATGAATGCGAAAATAAGCCGTCAGGCGTTCTTCTTATTCCGTCACCGGCCGTAACGCGCGGGATAAACTGAACCACGAGTAAATCGCGTTGAACAGCACCACGCCTGCCGTCACGATAAAGACGGCGCGAAAACCGAAGCTGGCGGAAATACCCGCCCCGAGAAGCGGCCCGGTGACGTTACCGATATCGCGAAACGACTGGTTATAGCTAAAGATACGCCCGGCAATCTGATTCGTGGAGTTGTAGACCAGCAGGGTCTGTACGGCGGGCAGCAACGCCCCGTCGGCGGCGCCCAGCAAAAAGCGAAGCACGCCCAGCTGCCACGGAGAGTGCACTATCGACATGGGGATAAGCAGCAGGACGGAAATGATCAGTGCGCAGATCAGGATCTTTTCCGGGCCGACCCGGTCACCCAATTTCCCCAGTCTCGGTGCGCTAACCAGCGCCGCCACGCCGGGCACAGAGGCAATCAGTCCGCTGATAAACGCAATATTGCTGACGTTACCCGCCAGGTCGCGAACGTATAGGGTGAGAATAGGAGCGATCGATCCGGTTGCCACCTGAATGATCAATGTCGTTACGAACAGGCTCAGCACCAGTCTGGGATTTTTAAGCGAGGTCAGCACGTCTCTGGCGTGAAGCATCTCTTTTTTGGCGACGGGCGTAAATTTTTCACGGATGCAGACCAGGGTGACGATAAAGCACAGGAACAACACGCTGGCGGTGATGAAAAAGACCGGGCGCAGGCCGTAGTTATCCGCCAGTAATCCCCCAGCCAGCGGCCCAAGCAGGGCGCCGCTCACGCCACCGGTTGAGAGCGTGCCAAGCGCCCAGCCGCTCTTATGGCGAGGAATTTGCGTGGCGATCAGGGCGTTCGCGTTGGGAATAAATCCGCCCAATAAGCCCAGCAATGCGCGCAATATCAGGAACTGCCAGACGTTCTGCGCCACGCCCATCAGCGCCATGATAATCGCCATCCCCAGCGCCGAACGCAGGAGCATGATTTTACGTCCCTTGCGGTCGGCAAGGCCGCCCCAGAAGGGCGAGGCAATGGCGGAAAAGAGAAACGTGATGCTGAATACCAGGCCAGACCACATGTTGAGTGCGCTATGGCCCGTCACGCCCAGCTGTTCGACGTAGAGCGGCAGGAAAGGCATGACCAGGCTAAACGCCGCGCCGGTAAGAAAACAGCCAAGCCACGCAACCGTGAGGTTACGCTTCCAGTTTATGGGGGCATCTGAGGGTGTCATAACAATCCGCATAGTGAGGTGCAGAGCACCTGAGGCATGAAGTAATAAGCCTGCTAATTATGCGCCTGGGTTATGATTGCCGCAATGAGGGGGAGCTTTTAAAGCTAAAATAGCATGCGGCCCTGAGGGCCGCATGAGGATCAATAGCGGGAAGGCGTGCCTTCTGGCCGCGTTTTAAAGCGTCGATGCAGCCACATGTACTGCTCGGGTGCCAGCATGATGCACTTCTCCACAACGCCGTTCATCCAGCGCGCGGTAGTTTCCGCATCTTCCAGCGGTGGCGCGAGTTCCGGCTCAAGCATCATCAGCTCGTAGCCTGAGCCATCCGGCATACGGCGGGGAACAAAGGGAACGATGGCGGCTTTGGACATCCGCGCCAGCATCCAGGTGCCGGTCGTGGTGGCGGCCTCATCAACGGCGAAGAAGGGGACAAAGACGCTGGCCTGGGGGCCATAGTCGTGATCGGGGGCATACCAGACCACTTCACCGGACTTCAGCGCGCGGATCATGCCCTTCAGATCCTTACGGTCGATCATGCTTTTGTTGGAGCGCATGCGGCCGTTGGTCTGGATGAGATCGATAACCGGGTTGTCGTTAGGACGGTAAACCCCGATGCCGGGCGCCTGCATGCCAAACATACGCGCCCCGATTTCGAGCGTCAGGAAATGGACGCCGATCAGCAACACGCCGGTCTGATTGGCCTGAAGCGTATGCACCGGCTCCATGCCGGTGCCTGTAACCTTGCTCCAGCGGGCCATACGTTTGTCCGACCAGAACCACGCCATGCCGGTCTCCATGAGACCCATGCCGACGGATTCGAAATTCTTCGAGACCATATCATGGCGCTCTGCCTCGCTCATCTGCGGAAAGCACAGCTCAAGGTTACGATACGCGATGCGGGCGCGGCGCTTCATAAGCGTTTGCGCGAGTCGGCCTAATGATGTACCTAACCGGAAGATAACAGGGTAGGGAAGCTGTACCAGTAGCCATAAAAAGCCAATGCCAAGCCAGGTCATCCAATAGCGGGGGTGCAAAAGGGCGACGGTAAATTTTGGTAACTGGGTCATGTCTTTCCTGTGTTCAAACGTCCTGTTTCGCTATTGTCGCATTTTTTGAGACGTAGCCAAAATATCTGCCGTCGAAACCTGCACGACGACGGCGATTGTTAAGCCTGATTCATCAGGGTGTGTGAAATGTAGCGTAAATTGTGTGGATGTAAATTGGTTTTGTTTGCTATATGATGCCGACCGATTTTGATTCTCTCTGACGATTGCAGGACTTGTACACCATGCCAGTGTTACACAACCGCGTTTCGAATGAGATGTTAAAGGCGCGCATGTTGGCTGAAACCGAACCGCGCACAACCATCTCCTTCTACAAATACTTCACCATCGACGATCCGCAGGCGACCCGCGATGCGCTTTATCAGGCCTTCACGGCGCTGAACGTTTTCGGGCGCGTCTACCTTGCCCGCGAAGGCATTAACGCGCAGATTAGCGTGCCGGAAAGCAAAGTGAATGCGTTCCGCGACGCGCTTTATAGCTTCGATCCGGCCCTCAACGGCTTACGCCTGAACATTGCCCTGGATGACGATGGAAAATCGTTCTGGGTGCTGCGCATGAAGGTGCGTGAACGCATCGTGGCGGACGGTATTGACGATCCTGAGTTTAACCCGGCGGACGTCGGCGAATATCTGAAGGCCGCGGAAGTGAATGCGATGCTGGACGATCCGGATGCCGTGTTCATTGATATGCGTAACCACTACGAGTACGAAGTGGGGCATTTCGAAAACGCGATGGAGATTCCGGCCGATACCTTCCGCGAGCAACTGCCTAAAGCGGTGGAGATGATGCAGGAGCATAAGGATAAAAAAATCGTTATGTACTGCACCGGCGGTATCCGCTGCGAGAAGGCCAGCGCGTGGATGAAGCACAATGGGTTCAACAAGGTCTGGCACATTGAAGGCGGTATTATCGAGTACGCCCGCCGCGCCCGTGAGCAGGGCTTACCGGTACGCTTTATCGGTAAAAACTTCGTCTTTGACGAGCGCATGGGCGAGCGCATTTCTGAAGATGTGATTGCCCAGTGCCACCAGTGCGGCGCGCCGTGCGATACCCACACCAACTGCAAAAACGACGGGTGTCATCTGCTGTTTATTCAGTGCCCGGCCTGTGCCGAGAAGTTTAACGGCTGCTGTAGCGAGCTGTGCAGCGAAGAGAGCGTCCTGCCGGAAGAAGAGCAGCGTCGTCGTCGCGCGGGGCGTGAAAACGGTAATAAGATTTTTAATAAATCACGCGGCCGTCTGAATACCAAACTGGGTATTCCTGACCCGGAATGATAATAACGCCCGGCACGGCGAAAGCCTGCCGGGCGAATCTATTACGACTTCTGCTGCACACCTTCAACGGAAATAACCAGCTCAACGTCCTGCGACGCCGGGCCTAAATCCGTTGTGATATTAAAATCTTTCAGGTGAATTTTACCCGCCGCTTCAAAACCTGCGCGTTTTCCGCCCCACGGATCGTCGCCCTGACCGATCAATTTCGCATCCAGAGTCACGGGTTTAGTTACGCCATTCAGCGTCAGATTCCCGGTAATAGCCAATTTATCACCGTCTTTCTTAACTTCCGTGGAGGTGAAGGTGGCCTGTGGGAATTTTGTGACGTTGAGGAACTCTGCGCTGCGCAGGTGTTTATCGCGCTCAGCATGGTTCGTGTCGACGCTGTTCGTATTAATGGTCACATTGACTTTATCTGCCGCAGGATTTTTCTCGTCAAAAGTAAATGTGCCGTCGAAATCTTTAAAGGTGCCGTACAGCCAGCTGTATCCCAGGTGCTGAATGCGGAAATTGACGAAAGCGTGCTGGCCCTCTTTATCAATTTTATAGTCAGCCGCTACGGCAGAACCGGTGGTGAATAACAGAGAACCGAGGGCAATACCCAGCAGGTGTTTTTTCATTTTATGCTCCAGAGTCAACTGACGAGCGGCCAAGCATGCGCTTAAGCGTATCGTCTTTATCAATAAAATGGTGTTTAAGGGCGGCGAGCCCGTGCAGTACGGACAGGATCACCACGCTCCAGGCAAGCCAGAGGTGAACGACGCCTGCCGTATCGGCCTGAGCCCCGGCATCGCTGAGCGTTGCCGGAACCTCGAACAGGCCAAAAACGCTAATCGGTTTGCCGTCTGCCGTTGAAATGAGATAGCCGCTGATCAGAATGGCGAAGAGCAGCGCGTAGAGCGCAATATGCGCGGCAACGGCGCTGACGCGGGTTATTTTTCCATATGTCTTTAGTGGCGCGGGCGGTGGGGAAATATGTCGCCAGATGGCGCGAAATACCAGCCCCAGCATCAGCAGAACCCCGATGCTTTTATGCAGCTCGGGTGCCTGATGATACCAGCCATCGTAATAGCTGAGCGTGACCATCCAGAGTCCAAGTCCGAACATACCGTAGACGGCAATGGCAAATATCCAGTGCAAACTTATGGATATTATTCCGTAGCGCCGGGAGGAGTTACGCAATTGCATCAGAATGTCCATTTTCAAATTAACCGAAAGGTAAAAATGAACGGGAAGACGCGATATTGCAACTGAAATAATTGACTATTGATTTTTATTTTATTTATTTCAGCGATTTTGAAAAGAAACGGCGAGATTAATTCAATGGCTTCGTGCAAGACGTATTTAGCAGAAGAAAAAATCTTAAATAAACATAAAGTAACGTCAGTTAACGTCAATTGTCACTTTCAATAAAACACAATGTATATAACATCAACGATAGCGAGCAGCGCCCACAATAAGATATAGAGCATAAAGTGTTCGCGAATGTTATTGATGAGGAAATCCACTATCCTGCGCATAACGCCCCACAATTGAGTACGAAGAAAACGGGCCCCGATACCGCCGGAGCCCGTGGCCGATTATCCGTTAAAACGCGAGAGTGAGAACGGCGTCAGATCAAACTGCGGCGTGATACCCTGGGCAAACTGCGCGGCGATTTCACCCAACACCGAAGCGAACTTAAAGCCGTGGCCACTCAGCCCGGTAATCAGCAGGGTGTTGTCATGTCCCGGCAGCGTATCAATGATAAAGTCTTCATCCGGCGTGTTGTCATAGGTGCAGGCTGCGCCATAAAGCAGGCCACCGACGCCCGGGAGAATATTGCGCAGGAACGAGAAGGCTTCTGAGCCGTCCTGCGGGCAGGCGCCAAACGGCTTGCGCTCCTCAGGTGAGGAGATGACCTGCCCGCCGTTGTGTTTTCCAATCTTGAGAGCGTCCTTCTCGGAAGGGAAACCGTAGAACTGATCGCCGTTGGGTAACTCGCCGGTAAACGCCGGGAATTTATTTTGCGCGCTGTAACGCCCGTCCGACTGGAACCAGGAGAAGACCTTGCGTACCGGCTGGATCGGCAGGTCCGGGAGCAGGCGGGTAACCCAGGTTCCTGCGCTAATAAGCAGGCGGGAAGCCGAATATTCCCCGTCTACGGTTTTCACCGTAACGCCGTTTGCATCATGCGTGATGGCCTCTACGGGGCAATTGAACAGCTGCGCACAGCCCGCTTTGGAGGCAAGATCGACCCAGGTTTTGATCGCCGTTTCACAGTGCAGCACACCGGAGTTGGCTTCAAAGAGGCCGATATAATCCTCCGGGACGGTAATTTCAGGCCAGCGCGAGGTAATGGCCGCCGCGTCCAGCTTCTCTACGTCAAGATTAAAGGCTTTCGCGCTGCGTTCGACGTTGGCGAGAAAGTCTGAACGGGCCGGACCGAGGTTGATGATCCCCGTGCGTTCGAAAATGCGCTCTTCAGTCTGTTTCGCCAGCTCGTCCCACAGCGTCTGGGCGCGAAGCACCAGCGGAACGTAGCGCTCCCCCTCGCCATAGGCATGGCGAATGAGACGGGTGTCGCCATGATGGCTACCTTCGCTATGCGGCGGCAGGTGGGCGTCAATCATCAGGACGTTTAGCCCTGCCTGCGTTGCGTAATAACCGGCGGCCGATCCAACGGAGCCGCTACCAATAATGATTAAGTCGTATCTCATATGCATCTCGTAAACTTACGGTTTGTTAGCAGAGTAATTAACAACGCGGGCGTAAACAAGCGGGAAATAAATAAGGCACCGCGAGGGTGCCTGTTGAGTGAAAAGTGGGCATAAGGTTAGTGCCGTTTATACTCATTTTCCTGATAGTCGCCAGATTCTATTTTTGCAATGCCTGCCTCTAAAATAGAAATAAACTGACGGGCGACGTCTGTTGTTAGCCACAGCGTCTGTCCAACTTCCGCTTCGTCACGGTTGAGTTGATTTGGGGTCTGGTAGTGCAAACGCAGCATCAGTGCATCGTAGCTATCTACGGTACTGATATCCCAGCCTACAAGCGGATGGGTCTGGATCACTTCGTTATTCTTTTCCATTATAACCCCCTTAATGCGTGTTAGAAGACAACGGCTCTGAGGTTCAATGCATGTTTTTCTGAAAGCTTCTTCAGTATACCAAGTAATAAGGGTTCCAACGGGAAAAATAAACAGGTAGCAACACATTTTTCTGCTTTTTAGGATTGTTCGAACAATAAAACACCATCTCGTTCACGATTTTTTAAGAACACGCTGAATTAATTTGAACTTTCGAAATTACAGGCAAAAAAAAGCCGGGGCGACCCGGCAAAAAACACAATGAGGGAGCAGTGTTAATCGGTAATGAACCAGTCGTCTGCGCTTTCCCACGTTTCCTGCAGGATTTCGCTGATGCGATCTTTATCTTCTTTTGCGGCACCCATGACGGAGAGGTTGTTCGCTGCGGCGTAACGTACCGTTACGGCGCCCGCGTTGTCGGGAAAGGTGTTGTTAATACGACGGGATAATTCGCCTGCCAGAGCGTCAAGCGCGCCGGCAGGCAGAACGGTAGTTTTGGCTATGGTGACTTCAATACGCATAAATGCCCCCTGTGTAATATACTGTTTATTTATACAGGCATATTGTCGGTTTGACAACAAGGGGCGTTGATTTTTTAGCGTTTTACCGTCCAGCTTACGGTTTCACCTGCCAGGAAGGGGATCAGCGTGTCATCCGTCAGCGCGATAGACTCCTCAACCTGGCTCGCTTTGCGCTCCAGCTCAATGAAGGTGTCATTGACCGGCAGGCCGTAGAAGCGCGGGCCGTTGAGGGAGCAGAACGCTTCGAAATGTTCCAGCGCGTTCATCTCTTCAAATACGGTTGCGTAGCTGGCAAGCGCCGTTGGGGCGTTGAAACAGCCCGCGCAGCCGCAGCTTGCCTCTTTGCGATGGCGGGCGTGAGGCGCGGAGTCTGTGCCCAGGAACGCACGAGTGAATCCGCTGGCGACCAGCTCGCGCAGCGCCTGCTGGTGAACGTTGCGCTTGAGGATCGGCAGGCAGTACAGGTGAGGGCGCACTCCGCCCACCAGCATATGGTTACGGTTAAACATCAGATGCTGCGGGGTGATAGTCGCAGCGATCAGTTCGTTACCGTCGCGAACATACTCTGCCGCGTCTTTGGTGGTGATATGCTCAAAGACCACCTTAAGCGCCGGCAGGCGCTGGCGCAGGGGCTCCATCACGGTTTCGATAAAACGGGCTTCACGGTCGAAGATGTCAATCTCCGCATGCGTTACTTCACCGTGTACCAGCAGCGGCATGCCCAGTTTCTGCATGCGCTCCAGCACCGGCATGATGGCATCAATACTGGTGACGCCGTGGCTGGAGTTGGTGGTGGCGTTCGCAGGGTAGAGTTTCGCCGCCGTAAATACGCCTTCGTTAAACCCGCGTTCCACTTCGTTCGGATCCAGTGAATCGGTCAGGTAGCAGGTCATCAATGGAGTGAAATCATGTCCCGCCGGAACGGCATCCAGAATGCGCTGACGGTAGGCAATGGCGGCATCGACGGTGGTGACTGGCGGAACCAGGTTTGGCATGACAATCGCGCGGCCATAAATTTCACTGGTATAGGGCACGACGGTTTTCAGCATATCGCCATCGCGCAGATGGATATGCCAGTCGTCTGGGCGGCGGATTTTAAGAACCTGGGGTTGTGCAGTCATGGAAGCTCCGGCTTGTCAGGAATCAGTCATAAGGATGGCTGTTTTTGCCGGACACAAATCATAAGCGGAAACGTTTTCGTTTGCACACTTTTCCGTAAAAAAAAGGGCGCCGCAGCGCCCTTCAGGTTAATCGGTGAAAGGAATAACGATCTCTCCCGGTTTCACCTCTATCCCTTTTGCGTATTTCTTCGCGAGAGCTTCACCCTTGCTGTTGTCTTCGCTTAAGACGTACGCCGGCTGCTGGTTAAAGTAGTTTCGCAGCGACTGGTTCAGATAGGGCATCAGGGTTTGCAGTACCGGCGCCATTTTGTCCGGCGAAACCTGCGCATCGACCACTTCCATCTCCTGCAGGAATATCGCCCCTTTCTCTTTGTTGAAAACGGGGAGCGCCTTCAGCTTGAGCTTGATGTTGGCTTTCTGATTGCCAAAAAGGGACGTCATATCAAGCGCGGCATCGCCTGCGAGAGTGACTTTATTCGGCTCTTCGCGACCAATCTGGCTGGTGAGATTGGTGAGCACGATGTGGGCATCGGCCAGCCCTGGCACGCCAATGTCTTTAGAGAAATTGTTATGTTTTTCCAGCGCCTGATTAATTTCCTGCTCACTGACGGTATATTGCGTAAGCTGGTTACAGCCCACCAGCAGACCGCTGACAACGAATGCCGCGGCTAAGACAATTTTCTTCATAGTGCTCCTCAACGAAAAATCGGCGCTTCTGTCCTGTTACGCCAGTATGTCAGCGTGAATGGGCAGAAACCAGCAGAAAAAACTGAGAAGTGGGGCGGGAGAGGCTCCCGCCCGAGGGAAAGGCTACGCGCCAGGCTCGAGCATGCCGCTCGCGCTGCGCTTCTGGCTGAACTGCCACCACAGGGCGAGAAGCGTCATGATGCCTACCACGCCGAGCATCATCCAGGGGAGTTCCGGCTGGTTCAGCGCTTTGCCGGCATCGAACAGCCAGCCGCCGCCGGCGTAACCCAGCGCACCGCCAAAGGCCAGACCCAGGCGGCTGAAGCCCATATAGCTGCCGCGCGCACGCGCATCCGCAAGCGAGGCGCTCAGCGTTTCGCGGGCGGGCTCAGCGATGATGGAGCCGATATAGAAGGTGCAGATCAGCGTAAAAAGCTGCTGAAGCGTGTTTACCAGACCGATCGGCATCATGCTCAGCGTCATCAGAAACAGCCCTGCCATCAGGCGATGCTCCAGGCGAAAACGCCGTTCACTCCAGCGGGCAATCGGATAAAGCAGCGTTAATGACAGGCAGGCTTCGATGGCGTACATCCATTTTACGGCAGCAGGCGTGCCCGCAATATCGTTCACCATGATTGGCAGCATCAGCATCACCTGTACGGCGAGCATGTAATAGCCGGTCAGGGTCAACACGTAGGTGACAAAACGCCTGTCGCGCAGGACGCGTCCTAGCCCCTCGCGCACCGGGGCTTTTACCGTCGACAGCTTCCAGGCCGGAAGGTAGAGGCCGTTAAACAGGGCGCACAGAATAAACAGCACCGCCCCGGCCGCGCAAACCAGACGGAAATCGTACTGCAGCAGCCAGCTGCCCAGCAGGGCGCCAACAACCGCCCCGGCGCTGTCCTGCATCATCAGAATGGAGAAGAAGCGGCCGCGGTGCTGAGGACGAATCAGCTTTACCACCAGCGCGGTGCGCGGCGGGTCAAACAGGGTGCCACCGATACCGGAGAGAAAGCAGGAGAACCACAGCAGCCACGGCTCCTGGGCGATCGCCATCGTGGCAAAGCCTGCCGCGCGGAGCAGCATACCGGTCACGATCATCGGTTTAGCGCCAAAGCGGTCAGCGATCGCGCCGCCAAAGACGCCCAGCCCCTGCTGGACAAACTGACGTAGCCCCAGGGCAATCCCAACCATTAATGCCGCCCAGCCCATTTGATCGACAAAGCGGATCGAGATGAGGGGGAACACAACAAAAAAGCCGAGCACGACCAGCATGTTATCGACGAGCAGGAAATATTTACCCAGGCTCCTGGCCTGTGATACGCGGGACATTTTCCCTCCAGGGAAAATAAGAAGGTGAGCACGCTAACATTCTGCGGTGTCGCCGCGTTTTTTCCCACCCCCGGGCGCGACAATATTTTTTTATCAAAACGGTGCTTTGATAGAGAGTTCTCATCGAAAAATGTGAAAAGAGGTCAAAATGGTATGTCACTGTTTTCACAGACGGCACGGGCGCAGGTATAGTAAAGCTAATGGGTAAGCTGAAGTGACGGGAAGGAGTGGTATTGATGTTTGGCTATCGCAGTAATGTGCCAAAAGTGCGTCTGACAACGGACAGGCTGGTCGTTCGTCTTGTGCATGAGCGTGATGCCTGGCGTCTGGCGGATTATTACGCCGAGAATCGCCAGTTTTTAAAACCCTGGGAACCCGTTCGGGATGAGAGCCATTGTTACCCCTCCGGCTGGCAGGCACGCCTCAGCATGATCGCTGAATTTCATAAGCAGGGCAGCGCGTTTTATTTCGCGCTGCTGGATCCAGAAGAGAAAGAGATTATCGGGATCGCCAATTTTTCAAACGTGGTGCGGGGATCGTTTCACGCCTGCTACCTTGGCTATTCCATCGGTCAGAAATGGCAGGGGCAGGGGCTGATGTACGAGGCGTTAACGGTAGCCATCCGCTATATGCAACGCACGCAGCATATCCATCGCATTATGGCGAACTACATGCCGCATAATCAGCGCAGTGGGAATTTGCTGGCGCGTTTAGGGTTTGAGAAAGAGGGTTATGCCAAAGACTATCTGCTGATAGACGGAGAGTGGCGCGACCACGTTCTGACGGCATTAACCACCCGTGACTGGACCGCAGGTCGTTAAGGAGAAAAGATGAAGTATCAGCTAAACGGTACGGAAGCGCGCGTGATTGGGTGCTTACTCGAAAAACAGGTCACCACGCCGGAGCAGTATCCGCTCTCTGTTAACGCCGTGACCATGGCCTGCAACCAGAAGACCAACCGCGAGCCGGTGATGAATCTCAGCGAGCATGAGGTTCAGGACGTGCTGGATGCGCTGGTGAAGCGCCACTATCTGCGCACCGTCAGCGGCTTCGGCAACCGCGTGACCAAATACGAGCAGCGCTTCTGTAACTCCGAATTTGGCGATCTGAAACTGAGCAGCGCGGAAGTGGCGGTTATTACCACGCTGATGCTGCGCGGGGCGCAAACGCCGGGGGAACTGCGAACGCGCGCTTCCCGAATGCATGAGTTCAGCGACATGCAGGAAGTCGAGCAGACCCTGGAAGGGCTGGCCGCGCGTGAGGATGGCCCTTACGTGGTGCGCCTGGCGCGCGAGCCGGGTAAACGTGAGAGCCGCTACATGCATCTCTTCAGCGGCGACGTTGACGCCGCAAGCGCGGCGACGGAATCGAGCCCTGCAACCCGTGACGACCTTGCCGCGCGCGTAGAGGCGCTGGAAGACGAGGTGGCCGGGCTGAAACAGCGTCTGGATGCACTGCTGGCACATTTGGGAGACTAACGGTGAAAAAATTACGCATTGGCGTGGTGGGGCTGGGCGGTATTGCGCAGAAAGCCTGGCTGCCCGTATTGGGCGCTGCGTCTGACTGGACGCTGCAAGGGGCATGGTCACCCACCCGAGAAAAGGCAGAACGTATCTGTGAAACCTGGCGTATCCCGTATGCGGCATCGCTCCAGGATCTGGCCCGCGAGTGCGATGCGGTCTTTGTGCATACCTCAACGGCAACCCACTATCAGGTGGTGAGCGAGTTGCTCAATGCGGGGGTTCACGTCTGCGTGGATAAACCGCTGGCGGAAAATGTTCAGGACGCCGAACGGCTGATTGAGCTGGCGGCACGTAAAAAACTGACGCTGATGGTCGGTTTCAACCGCCGCTTCGCGCCGCTTTACCAGCAGCTGAAGGCGCAGTCCGGCAATATGGCCTCGCTGCGCATGGATAAGCACCGCACCGACAGCGTGGGACCAAACGATCTGCGCTTTACCCTTCTCGATGACTACCTCCACGTGGTGGACACCGCGCTGTGGCTGACTAACGGCGAAGCGCTGCTGAAAAGCGGCACTCTAGTCACCAACGAACAGGGGCAGATGGTGTATGCGGAACACCATTTTGCCGTTGAGCATCTTCAGGTCACCACCAGCATGCACCGCCGCGCGGGCAGCCAGCGGGAATCCGTGCAGGCGGTAACCGACGGCGCGCTGTACGACGTTACAGACATGCGTGAATGGCGGGAAGAGAAGGGCAGCGGCGTGGTGATGCAGCCGGTCCCCGGCTGGCAAAGCACTCTGGAGCAACGAGGTTTCGCAGGATGTGCCCGCCACTTTATCACCTGCGTGCAAAATCAGACGGTTCCTGAAACGTCCGGCGAGCAGGCCATTCTGGCTCAGCGCATTGTGGAACGGCTCTGGCGCGAGGCCATGAGTGAATAACTCGCTGTAACATCTGCGGATAGTAATTCGTTGAAATCCGGTTAGACTAAGCACCGCTTGTTGGCTTTGCCGGGTGGCGCTTGTGCGTTCCCGGTCTATAAATCCGTATGGTTCTGGAAATTCACGTTAATGAACTTATTAAAATCGCTGGCGGCCGTCAGCTCGATGACCATGTTCTCTCGCGTTCTCGGTTTTGCGCGCGATGCCATTGTGGCAAGGGTCTTTGGTGCAGGGATGGCAACGGACGCCTTTTTCGTGGCGTTCAAACTGCCGAACCTGCTGCGTCGCATTTTTGCTGAAGGGGCGTTCTCCCAGGCGTTTGTGCCCATTCTGGCGGAATATAAAAGCAAGCAGGGTGAAGACGCGACGCGCGTGTTTGTCTCTTATGTCTCCGGGTTGCTGACGCTGGCGCTGGCCGTGGTGACGGTAGTCGGTATGCTGGCCGCGCCCTGGGTCATTATGGTGACCGCGCCCGGCTTTGCCGACACGGCGGATAAATTTGCCCTGACCTCGCAGCTTCTGCGCATTACCTTCCCCTATATTCTGCTGATCTCGCTGGCCTCGCTGGTGGGGGCGATCCTGAACACCTGGAACCGCTTCTCCGTTCCGGCGTTTGCGCCGACGTTTCTCAACGTCAGCATGATCGGTTTTGCGCTGTTCGCCGCGCCGCACTTCACCCCGCCGGTGCTGGCCCTGGCCTGGGCGGTCACCGTGGGCGGCGTGCTGCAGCTGGCGTACCAGCTGCCGCATCTGAAAAAAATCGGCATGCTGGTGCTGCCGCGCATCAACCTCAAAGATGCCGGGGCGATGCGCGTTATCAAGCAGATGGGGCCCGCCATTCTTGGCGTCTCCGTCAGCCAGATCTCGCTGATTATCAACACCATTTTTGCCTCTTTCCTGGTGTCGGGTTCCGTCTCGTGGATGTACTACGCTGACCGCCTGATGGAGTTCCCGTCCGGCGTGCTGGGCGTGGCCCTGGGGACCATCCTGCTGCCGTCGCTGTCGAAAAGCTTTGCCAGCGGCAACCATGACGAATACTGCCGCCTGATGGACTGGGGCCTGCGTCTCTGCTTCCTGCTGGCCCTGCCAAGCGCGGTAGCGCTGGGGATCCTCGCCAAGCCGCTGACGGTATCGCTTTTCCAGTACGGGAAATTCACCGCGTTTGACGCCGCGATGACCCAGCGCGCGCTGGTCGCTTACTCGGTGGGATTGATGGGGCTGATTGTCGTCAAAGTGCTGGCACCAGGGTTCTATTCACGTCAGGACATTAAAACGCCGGTGAAAATTGCCATTGTGACGCTGATTATGACGCAACTGATGAACCTGGCATTTATCGGCCCGCTGAAGCATGCCGGCCTGTCGCTGTCTATTGGTCTGGCGGCCTGTCTGAATGCCGGGCTGCTTTACTGGCAGCTGCGCAAGCAGGATATCTTTACGCCGCAGCCGGGGTGGGCAAGTTTCCTCGTGCGTTTGGTAGTGGCGGTGCTGGTGATGTCTGCGGCACTCATCGGGATGATGTACGTCATGCCGGAGTGGTCTCTGGGCACGATGCCTTATCGTCTGATGCGGCTGATGGCCGTGGTGGGCGTTGGGGTGGTAGCGTATTTTGCCACGCTCGCCGTGCTGGGCTTCAAAGTGAAAGAGTTTACCCGCCGGACGGCATAAACGCCAAAAGGGGAGTTCACCTCAGGGTGCTCCCCACTGCAAGATTTGTCGCTTACGCGTCAAATCGAAATCTTTTTTACACCCGCAATACGTGCCGTCGCCGTCTGACCATCCGCGCCGTACAGTCCGGTTTCTTTATGCGGCTTCAGCACCTCAAGCGCCTGCTGATTACGCTCTATCTGGCCTTCAAGCAGCCAGCCGTTATGCTGGTTGAGATCGCGCAGATGCTGGGTTTTTTCGGTAATGGTCTGCCAGCGCTCGGCAATATCGTCATTGGCGCTGCGCTTCGAGTCCTGCTCGGCGCGGCGCTGCTGCTCCAGATAATCCAGCGTGGCCAGCAGCGAACTCTTATCTTCAGTAATACGCTGCAGCGCGCTGCCGTTAATGTGACCGGAAGAGAGATGCTGTTGTTCAGCATCCATTACCGTTTTCAGGTCGTTCAGGACAACCGTCATTTGATCCAGTATTTCTGACAGTCGACTCATACGGTTAGTTACTCTGTAAGAAACTCTGTGCTTCCTGAATCAGGGCATCAGCGATTTTGCTGGTGTCCATTTTCAGCTCACCGTTGCGAATAGCCGTTTTCAGCGCTTCAACACGTTCCATATTGATATCGTTGCTGCCTGGCTGCATCAGTTTTGCCTGGGCATCGCTCAGGGTCACGCTGGTGCTGTTAGACGTTGACGGTTTTTCCAGACGCGTTTTCTGAGGGGTAGCGTCGTTCGTTTCGCGAGGCTGTACAGCGCTTACCGGCTTCAGGGCTGATGTACGATCAATGCTCATAGTGTTGTCCTCATCGAGGGTTCGCGGCGTTTGCGCCTGACATCATCATTAGTGGAATATTTATCGGCACGCGCCGCGAAATCTTTAAAAAGATTATAGGTTAATCAGAATATTCCCATCAGAATCGACGGTTCCGCTCACCACCTGGCCTGAGGACATTCTGACGCGGGCGTTTTGCGCTACCGCGGCATTGTTCAACGCTTTCCCTTCACTGTTGATGCTAAAGCCGTCTCCGTTGGCAACGACCATCACCTGCTGTCCCGCTTTGACACGCCACGCCTGGCGCAGCATGGAGAGCTGAATAGGCTGGCCCGGCGCGACATCGCGCAGGCTGACGGCGTCCTGTGCCTGGTTAGTGTCCAGCATTGTCCGCGGCGGGAGCTGATCCAGACGCCCGCGCTTTAACGTCACGCTGTTTGCCTGCAGCGCGCTGCCACGCACAATGGGGACGGCGGCGACAACATAATTGCCCGTCGCCTGAACTGCAACCTGTAAATAGCGTTTTTCGTTGGCGCAGCGTGCCAGAACGTTCACATTGCCCCACAGCTTCGTGGTTCCCGTCACGCTGAATGACGGTTGTTCGCAGGTCGGATACAGATTCGGCGGCGTGCGGATGGTCACGTTAACGTCATCGCTAAAGCCCGCCAGCTTCTGGGCAAAAAAATTCGTCAGCGCATCCTGTAAATCCCCGGCATTCACCAGAGGGCTAAACAGCAAGAAGGTTGCCATCAGGCCACGTTTTAACGTTTGCATCGCAAGCTCCACCGTTTCCAGAGTTGGATGAATTCTACCTGCAGTGGTTTTGCATCAACGGAATAAATAGCGACGCATTTTGTGCTTATTCCGTCGATAGGGGAGACCGGGTGAGATTTAAGCTGTGAACTGAAATTTTGCCATCAGCGGAGGAGACATGCTCGATAAACTCGACGCCGCGTTACGTTTTCAGCAGGAAGCGCTCAATTTACGCGCCCAGCGGCAGGAGATTTTAGCCGCCAACATCGCTAACGCCGATACGCCCGGGTATCAGGCGCGCGATATTGATTTTTCCAGTGAGCTCAAAAAGGTGATGGAGCGTGGACGTGCCGAAGGAACGGGTGTTGCACTCGCCATGACATCCTCTCGCCATATTCCCGCTCAGGCGATGACCGCGCCAGCGACCGATTTACTTTATCGCATCCCTGACCAGCCTTCACTCGACGGTAACACCGTGGATATGGACCGGGAGCGTACGCAGTTTGCCGATAACAGCCTGAAATACCAGACGGGCCTGACCGTACTCGGCGGACAAATCAAAGGCATGATGAACGTCCTGCAGGGGGGCAACTGATAAATGGCCTTGCTGAATATTTTTGATATCGCCGGCTCGGCGTTAACCGCCCAGTCCAAACGTCTGAACGTGGCCGCCAGTAACCTGGCGAACGCCGACAGCGTGACCGGACCTGACGGACAGCCTTATCGTGCCAAACAGGTTGTGTTTCAGGTCGACGCTGCGCCAGGCGCGGCAACGGGCGGCGTGAAGGTGTCTGACGTGGTTGAGAGCCAGGCGCCGGACAAGCTGGTGTATGAGCCAGGTAACCCGCTCGCGGACGCTAACGGATACGTGAAGATGCCAAACGTGGATGTGGTAGGCGAGATGGTGAACTCCATGTCGGCGTCCCGTAGCTACCAGGCGAACGTCGAAGTGCTTAATACCGTGAAGAGCATGATGCTCAAAACACTCACTCTCGGCCAGTAAAGGAGACATGCATGTCCATCGCCGTAAATGTGAATGATCCGACGAACACGGGTGTTAACAACACCAAAAGTTCGACAAGCTCCAGCTCCCTGACGGGAAGCAATGCCTCCGATTTGCAGAGCAGTTTTCTGACGCTGCTGGTGGCGCAGCTTAAGAACCAGGATCCGACTAACCCAATGCAGAACAACGAACTGACCACGCAGCTTGCGCAGATCAGTACCGTGAGCGGCATTGAGAAACTGAACACCACCCTCGGTTCCGTCTCCGGTCAGATTAACAGCGCTCAGTCCCTGCAGGCGGCAAGCCTGATTGGTCACGGCGTGATGATCCCGGGGACCACGATCCTGGCGGGCACCAGCACCACCGACGGTACATCGACCACCACCACTACGCCGTTCGGCGTTGAATTGCAGCAGGCGGCTGACAAAGTGACGGCGACGATCACCGATTCAACCGGCGCCGTGGTTCGCACCATCGACATCGGCGAGCTGAAAGCGGGCGTTCACACCTTTACCTGGGACGGCAGCCTGACCGACGGCACGAAAGCACCAAATGGCTCCTACAAAGTCGCGATTAGCGCCAGCAACGGGACGACCCAGCTGGTGGCGCAGCCGCTGCAGTTCGCGCTGGTTCAGGGCGTGATTAAAGGGGGCGACGGCAACAAACTGGATTTGGGTACTTCAGGTACCACCACACTCGACGAAGTTCGGCAGATTATCTAAGCCTTAACACTTATCAGGAGTAAGTCATGGCCTTTTCTCAAGCGGTCAGCGGCCTGAATGCTGCGGCCACCAACCTGGACGTCATTGGCAACAACATCGCCAACTCCGCGACCTATGGTTTCAAATCCGGTTCTGCGTCTTTTGCAGATATGTTTGCCGGTTCCAAAGTGGGTCTGGGCGTAAAAGTTGCGGGCATCACTCAGGACTTTACCGACGGTACCACCACCAACACCGGTCGTGGCCTGGACGTTGCCATCAGCCAGAACGGTTTCTTCCGTATGGTCGATGCAAACGGCTCGGTGTTCTACAGCCGTAACGGCCAGTTCAAGCTGGACGAAAACCGTAACCTGGTGAACATGCAGGGGATGCAATTAACGGGGTATCCGGTTGCCGGAACGCCATCAACGGTTCAGACCGGTGCGAATCCGCAGGCGATTAATATCCCGACCACGCTGATGGCCGCGAAGTCCACCACCACGGCTTCCCAGCAGATTAACCTCAACTCCACCGATGCCGCACCAACCGCCGCCTTTGATCCGGCCAACCCGGATACCTACAACAAAAAAGGTACGGTAACCGTCTTTGATAGCCAGGGTAATGCGCACAACATGAACCTGTTTTACGTCAAAGATGCGACCCCGGCGAACTCCTGGAAAGTGTATGCCCAGGACGGCAGCGTGGCAGGCAGCGCGGCGGCAGTGGCCACGACCTTGACCTTCGATAATAACGGTACGTTGATCGGGGGTGGAAACATCAACATCACTACCGCGACTATCCCAGGTGCGGACCCGGCGACCTTCGCGATGAGTTTTGCTAACTCCATGCAGCAGAACACCGGTGCAAACAATATCGTGGCGACCAATCAGAACGGCTTCAAGCCGGGCGACCTGGTGAGCTATCAGATTAACGATGACGGCACCGTCGTCGGGAACTACTCCAACGAGCAGACTCAGGTGCTGGGCCAGATCGTGCTGGCAAACTTCGCCAACAACGAAGGTCTGAAGTCCGAAGGGGATAACGTCTGGTCTGCCACGCAGTCTTCCGGTGTTGCCCTGCTGGGCACCGCGGGCTCCGGTAACTTCGGCACGCTGACCAACGGCGCGCTGGAAGCCTCTAACGTGGACCTGAGTAAAGAACTGGTGAACATGATTGTCGCGCAGCGTAACTATCAGTCGAATGCGCAGACCATCAAGACCCAGGATCAGATCCTCAACACGCTGGTTAACCTGCGTTAAGCGGCTAACAGGAAAGCGCAATGGATCACGCAATATATACCGCGATGGGCGCGGCAAGTCAGACGCTCAGCCAGCAGGCCGTTACCGCCAGCAACCTGGCAAACGCCTCTACGCCGGGCTTTCGCGCGCAGCTGAATGCGCTGCGCGCGGTGCCGGTGGAAGGGCTCTCCCTGCCGACCCGTACGCTGGTGGCGGCATCCACCCCGGGCGCAGACATGACGCCAGGGCAGATGGATTACACCTCACGCCCGCTGGACGTTGCTCTGCAGCAGGACGGCTGGCTGGCGGTGCAAACGGCGGACGGTGGCGAAGGCTATACCCGTAACGGGAATATCCAGGTCAGCGCGACCGGCCAGCTGACGATTCAGGGGCATCCGGTGATGGGTGAAGCGGGCCCGCTGACCGTGCCGGAAGGCTCTGAGCTGACCATCGCCGCGGACGGCACCATCTCGGCGCTGAACCCGGGCGATCCGGCCAACACCGTTGCCCCCGTTGGGCGTCTGAAGCTGGTCAAAGCGGAAGGCAAAGAGGTGCAGCGCGGCGACGACGGCATGTTCCGTCTGACCCAGGCAGCTCAGGCTACCCGTGGTGCCACATTACAGGCCGATCCGAGCATCCGCGTGATGTCCGGCGTTCTGGAAGGCAGCAACGTTAAGCCGGTAGCCGCTATGAGCGACATGATCGCCAGCGCCCGTCGTTTTGAAATGCAGATGAAAATTATCAGCAGCGTGGACGAAAACGCGGGCAAGGCTAACCAACTTCTGTCGATGAGTTAACAGGACTCTTTATGATCAGTTCTTTATGGATCGCGAAAACTGGCCTGGACGCGCAGCAAACCAACATGGATGTGATTGCCAACAACCTGGCAAACGTGAGCACCAATGGTTTCAAGCGTCAGCGCGCCGTTTTCGAAGATTTGCTTTATCAAACCATCCGCCAGCCGGGCGCGCAGTCTTCTGAACAGACGACGCTGCCGTCAGGCCTGCAGATCGGTACCGGCGTTCGCCCGGTGGCGACCGAGCGTCTGCACAGCCAGGGCAACCTGTCTCAGACCAACAACAGCAAAGACGTGGCGATCAAAGGCCAGGGCTTCTTCCAGGTGCAGCTGCCTGACGGGACCTCTGCCTACACCCGTGACGGTTCCTTCCAGGTCGATCAGAACGGTCAGCTGGTGACGGCGGGCGGTTTCCAGGTTCAGCCTGCGATCACCATTCCGGCGAACGCCCTGAGCATTACCATCGGCCGCGACGGCATCGTGAGCGTGACCCAGCAGGGGCAGGCCGCGCCGGTCCAGGTCGGACAGCTCAACCTGACCACCTTCATGAACGATACCGGTCTGGAAAGCATTGGTGAGAACCTCTACACCGAAACGCAATCCTCCGGTACGCCAAATGAAAGTACGCCAGGCCTCAACGGTGCCGGTCTGCTGTATCAGGGGTATGTCGAAACCTCCAACGTGAACGTGGCGGAAGAGCTGGTGAATATGATCCAGGTCCAGCGCGCGTATGAAATTAACAGTAAAGCAGTCTCGACGACCGATCAGATGCTGCAGAAACTGACGCAACTCTAAGGTGTAGCCCGGTGCGGTAAACCCCGCACCGGCTCCCTGTTTTCGAAGATGAAGGCAATGCAAAAAAACGCGGCGTTTCGTTATCCGATACTGACTGTTCTGGCCGTCACCCTCAGCGGGTGCGCTTTGATCCCGTCTAAACCATTGGTCCAGGGTGCGACGACTGCCCAACCCGTTCCTGGCCCTGCGCCAGTTGTAAACGGCTCCATTTTCCAGACCGCGCAGCCGATTAACTACGGCTATCAGCCGCTGTTTGAAGATCGCCGCCCGCGTAATGTCGGCGATACATTGACCATTGTGCTGCAGGAAAACGTCAGCGCGAGCAAGAGCTCGTCGGCGAACGCCAGCCGCGATGGCAAAACCAATTTTGGCTTTGACACCGTTCCACGCTATCTGCAGGGCCTGTTCGGCAATGCCCGTGCGGATGTTGAGGCCTCCGGCGGCAACACCTTTAACGGTAAAGGTGGCGCGAACGCCAGCAACACCTTCAGCGGTACGCTGACGGTCACGGTTGACCAGGTGCTGGTTAACGGCAATTTACACGTCGTGGGTGAAAAACAGATCGCCATTAACCAGGGCACTGAATTCATTCGCTTCTCGGGCGTGGTGAATCCACGCACCATCAGCGGCACCAACACCGTTCCGTCCACCCAGGTGGCGGATGCGCGCATTGAGTACGTCGGTAACGGCTACATTAATGAAGCGCAGAATATGGGTTGGCTGCAGCGCTTCTTCCTTAATTTATCGCCGATGTAAGCGAGGTGACCCATGTTTAAATCGATCTTCGCCGCGGCGCTGGTTCTTGTCGCAACGTTTGCCCAGGCCGATCGCATTCGCGATCTCACCAGCGTTCAGGGCGTCCGCGGGAACTCGCTGATTGGCTATGGCCTGGTGGTGGGGCTGGACGGTACCGGTGACCAGACCACCCAGACGCCGTTTACCACCCAAAGCTTAAACAACATGCTTTCCCAGCTCGGCATTACCGTGCCGGCGGGAACCAACATGCAGCTGAAAAACGTGGCCGCGGTAATGGTCACTGCCTCATACCCGGCGTTTGCGCGCCAGGGGCAGACCATTGACGTGGTGGTCTCCTCAATGGGTAACGCCAAAAGCCTGCGCGGCGGTACGCTGCTGATGACCCCGCTGAAAGGCGTCGACAGCCAGGTCTACGCGCTGGCGCAGGGGAACATCCTGGTTGGCGGGGCTGGCGCATCCGCTGGCGGAAGCAGCGTACAGGTGAACCAGCTGAACGGCGGGCGCATCACCAACGGTGCGATCATCGAGCGTGAACTGCCGACCCAGTTTGGCGCGGGCAACACCATCAACCTGCAGCTGAATAATGAAGACTTCACGATGGCGCAGCAGATTACCGACACCATCAACCGCAGCTATGGCAATGCCACGGCACTGGATGCGCGTACCGTGCAGATCCGCACCTCCACCGGCAGCAGCAACCAGGTGCGCATGCTGGCGGATATCCAGAATCTGGAAGTGAACGTGCCGGTGCAGGATGCCAAAGTGATCATCAACTCCCGTACGGGCTCCGTGGTGATGAACCGGGAAGTGTCGCTGGATAGTTGTGCCGTGGCGCAGGGTAACCTGTCGGTGACGGTTAACCGTTCCGCCAACGTCAGCCAGCCGGATACACCATTTGGTGGCGGCCAGACGGTAGTGACGCCGCAAACGCAGATTGATTTACGCCAGAGCGGCGGTTCCCTGCAGAGCGTGCGCTCCAGCGCCAACCTGAACAGCGTGGTACGTGCCCTGAACGCCCTGGGCGCGACGCCGATGGATCTGATGTCCATTCTGCAATCGATGCAAAGCGCGGGCTGCCTGCGCGCCAAACTGGAAATCATCTGATGCTGACCGATAGCAAACTGTTGACCAGTGCCGCCTGGGACGCCCAGTCGCTCAACGAACTGAAAGCCAAAGCAGGTAAAGACCCGGCGGCGAATATCCGCCCGGTCGCCCGCCAGGTGGAAGGGATGTTTGTACAGATGATGCTGAAAAGCATGCGTGAAACCCTGCCGAAAGACGGGATGTTCAGCAGCGATTCAACGCGTCTCTACACCAGCATGTATGACCAGCAGATTGCGCAGCAGATGACCGCCGGTAAAGGCCTCGGTCTGGCTGACATGATTGTCAAACAGACCGCTGCCGCACAGGGTGTTCAGCCAGAAGAGCAGCCGCCGCAGGTGCCGATGAAGTTCGACCTCGAAACGGTGACCAGTTATCAGAACCAGGCGCTGACGCAGATGGTGCGTAAAGCGATACCGAAGGCAACGGGCAGCGGCGACGAGGCGCTCTCCGGTGACAGCAAAGACTTCCTGGCGCAGCTTTCTCTGCCGGCACGGCTTGCCAGTGAACAGAGCGGCGTGCCTCATCACCTGATTCTGGCCCAGGCCGCGCTGGAGTCGGGTTGGGGCCAGCGCCAGATCCGCAAGGAAAACGGCGACCCGAGCTTCAACATCTTCGGCGTGAAGGCCACCTCCAGCTGGAAGGGGCCGACCACCGAGATCACGACTACGGAATACGAGAACGGCGCGGCGGTGAAGGTGAAAGCCAAATTCCGCGTTTACAGCTCGTATCTGGAAGCCTTATCCGATTATGTAGGCCTGCTGAGCCGAAATCCGCGTTATACCGCCGTTACGCAGGCGGCAACGGCGGAGCAGGGCGCTCAGGCCCTGCAAAACGCGGGCTACGCGACCGACCCGAACTACGCGCGCAAGCTTACCAGCATGATCCAGCAGCTGAAATCCATGGGCGAGAAGGTCAGCAAAGCCTATAGCACAGATATCGAAAATCTGTTCTGAAAGTTCTCAAGTCCCGGTGGAGGTTGCCGATAACCTTCATCAGGACTCGTGTCTGAACGTATAAAAGGAACCCCCATGTCCAGTTTGATTAACAGCGCCATGAGTGGCCTCAGTGCCGCGCAGTCGGCACTCAATACCGTCAGTAATAATATTTCAAGCTATAACGTGGCAGGTTACACCCGCCAGACGACGGTGCTGGGTGCATCTAACAGCACGCTGACCGGCGGTGGCTGGGTGGGTAACGGGGTGTATGTCTCCGGTGTCCAGCGTGAATATGACGCTTTCATCACCAACCAGCTGCGCGCCGCGCAGACCCAGAGCAGTGGCCTGACCACGCGCTATCAGCAGATGTCAAAAATTGACGATGTGCTATCCGATACCACCAACTCGCTTTCCACCACTCTGCAGGATTTCTTTAAGAGCCTGCAAACGCTGGTGAGCAACGCGGAAGACCCGGCTGCGCGTCAGACGGTGTTGGGAAAAGCGGGCGGCCTGGTCAATCAGTTCAAAACCAACGATCAGTATCTCCGCGATCAGGATACGCAGGTGAATACGGCGATCGGGACCAGCGTTTCGCAGATCAACAACTATGCCAAACAGATTGCCAATCTGAACGATCAGATTTCCCGCCTCACCGGCGTCGGCGCGGGCGCATCGCCTAACGATCTGCTCGACCAGCGCGATCAGCTCGTCAACGAGCTGAACAAAATCGTGGGTGTGGAAGTTTCGGTTCAGGATAGCGGCACGTTTAACATCTCTTTCGGCAACGGCTACAGCCTGGTGCAGGGCAGCAAAGCTAACCAGCTGGCCGCCGTGAAGTCCAGCGCCGATCCTTCCCGCACCACTATCGCCTACGTCGATGAAGTTGCGGGTAATGTCGAGATCCCGGAAAAGATGATCACCACCGGCTCGTTAGGCGGTTTGCTGACCTTCCGCGCGGAAGATCTGGATAAGGCTCGTAATAACCTGAACCAGATGGCGCTGGCGTTTGCTGACGCGATGAACAAGCAGCATGAGGCTGGCTTTGATGCCAACGGCGATGCGGGCGGCAAGCTGTTCGGCTTCGGTTCTCCGGCTGTGCTTTCCAACAGCAAAAATAGCGGCACGGCGGTCGTCAATGCCACCGTTGCGGACAGCACCAAAGTTCAGGCAACGGACTATAAGCTGCAGTTTAACGGCACCGACTGGACCATCACCCGCACGTCGGACAAGACCAGCTTTACCATGAGCCCGGATGCCAGCGGCAATCTGTCGTTTGACGGTCTTAACGTGAACGTCAGCGGTTCGGCCAACGCCAAAGACAGCTTTACCGTGAAGCCCGTCTCTGACGTCATCATGAACATGGAACTGTCCATCAGTGACGAATCCAAACTGGCCATGGCCGCGGTGCAGAACGGCGGTGAGAGCGATAACCGCAACGGGCAGAAAATGCTCGATCTGCAAAACAGCAAAGTGGTTGGCGGGAACAAAACCTTTAACGATGCCTATGCCTCACTGGTGAGCACCGTAGGGAGCACCACCGCTTCACTGAAAGTCAGTAGCCAGACGAAAGCCAATGTGGAAACGCAGTTAATTAAGCAGCAGCAGACCATCTCTGGGGTAAACCTCGACGAAGAGTATGGCAACCTGCAGCGTTATCAGCAGTATTACCTCGCCAACGCGCAGGTGCTTCAGACTGCCAGTACGCTCTTCGATGCAATTATCAACATTCGTTAAGGTTGAGGTGAAAAATGCGTATTAGCACCCAGATGATGTACGAACAGAACATGCGCGGGATCACCGATTCCCAGAGCAGATGGCTGAGCTACGGTGAACAAATGTCCACCGGCAAGCGCGTTAACCGTCCGTCGGACGATCCTATTGCGGCTTCACAGTCTATTGTGCTGTCACAGTCTCAGTCTCAAAACAGCCAGTTCGCGTTAGCGCGCACCTTTGCCACGCAAAAAGTGTCGCTGGAAGATAACGTGCTGACCCAGGTGAACACCGCGTTATCAAGCGTGCGTGAGAAGCTGGTCTACGCGTCAAACGGCACCTTAAGCGATGACGACCGTCTCTCTCTGGCGACCGATATCCAGGGGATCCGCGACCAGCTGATGAACCTGGCTAACACGACGGATGGCAATGGTCGCTTTATCTTTGCGGGATACAAAACCGAGAGTGCACCGTTTGATGCCGCAACCGGCACCTACAATGGTGGTACTGAGGCGATCACTCAGCAGGTCGATACGGCGCGAAACATGGCGATCAGCCATACCGGCCAGCAGATCTTTGAGAGCATTACCAGCAATGCACAAGAGCTGCCGGGCGGTGGGTATGGCGATACCAACATGTTTAAAATCCTTGATTCCGCCATTGCTTCGTTGAAGACGCCGATTGAGAACGATCCGGCCGCGGCCGCCGCGCAAGGTCAGGTGATTTCCAACGCGCAGATCGGTATTAAAAACGCTCAGAACAACGTCCTGACGGTCGTTGCGGATGTGGGTACTAAACTGAACGAACTGGAAAAACTCGATACTCTGGGTGACGACCGCGCGCTGGGTCAGACTAAGCAGATGAGCGACCTGGTGGACGTAGACTGGAACGAAGCGATTTCCTCTTACACCATGCAGCAGGCGGCCCTGCAGGCCTCTTATAAAGCGTTTAGCGATATGCAGGGCATGTCTCTGTTCCAGCTGAACAAATAACATCTTGACCTCTTGGAACATGTCTTGAAACTGGGCATGTTTTACTGCCCAATCCGTCTGGATTGGGCATTTTTTTTTTATGCCATTTCTGCTGGTGCCGAGGCGACCCGCGCGCTTTCAATCATACGGATTGCCAGCGCAATGATGCCGCAAACCGTTGCCAGCGCAACCACGCCCGTCCAGCCAGCCAGCGTGTAAATATTGCTGCCTAACGCGGAACCCAACGCCATACCGATAAAGATCACGGTAAAGAGCAGGGCGTTCAGACGACCCCGCGCCTGTGGCTCAAGGCTGTAAACCAGATTCTGGTGCGCGACCAGGCTGGACTGCAGGCCCAGATCGAACCCGATAGCAGAGACGGCAATCAGAATCAGCTGTCCGTGAACTCCCAGGGCGGGCATCAGGAACATCAGGGCAAACGAGACGGTCACAAGGACGGCACCAAGCTGCGTGACTTTCCCGGCACCCAGTTTATCCGCCAGGCCGCCCGCCAGCGGGGCTGCCAACGCACCGGCTGCACCTGCGATACCAAAACCACCGGCGACGGCACTCCCGAGGTGATAGCGTTCCAGCAGCATGACCGCAAGCGTAGACCAGAAGGCGCTAAAGGCTATCGACAGAAAACCCTGGGCCAGCGCGGCACGGCGCAGAGCGGGATAGCGACGCCACAGATGTTCCATCGAGCGCAGCAGAGCGGGATAGCTCAGCGTGGAGTGAACGGCGAAACGAGGGAGTACGGCCCACATCACCACGCCGATAAACGCAATACTTGCCGCAGCCAGCTGATACATCACGCGCCAGCCAAACGCTTCGCCCACCACGCCGCTGACGGTTCGGGAGAGCAAAATGCCCAGCAGCAGACCGGTCATCACCGTACCCACGGTTTTCCCCTGTTTGCCTTCCGGCGCAAGGATCGCCGCAGCCGGGACAATATCCTGCGCCATGGTGGCGGCCATGCCGATGAGCAGGCTTGCCAGCAGCAGGGAGTGGATCTGTCCGGTCAGGCTACAGCCCAGCAGGAACAGCGCCAGGGCCGCGCTCTTTATCAGGATTAATGTTCTGCGGTCGTGGCGATCGCCGAGCGGCAGCAGGAACAGGATCCCTAAGGCATATCCCGCCTGGGTGAGGGTCGGGACCAGGCCCATTCCTTCGATACTCAGGTGAAGGTCGGCGCCCATCAGAGGCAGCAGAGGCTGGGCATAATAGATGGATGCCACGCTGAAGCCTGCACCGAGCGCCAGCATTAAGATTACCCAGCGGCTTACGGCATGGGCGGCGGTTGTTGTGTTCATAAGACGTTCCTCATTCATCGTGTGAGGCTATTTTTTATCAGTACGCCTTGCGGCGGTAGCGGGCGCGGTGGTAAAACGCTTATACGTTGAACGTATAGATGAAAAGTAAATGAAAAGAGCTGAGCGTATAGACAGGGTAGAGCTAATGCGGACGTTTGTCCGCATTGTGGAGGCGGGTTCCCTTTCTGCGGCGGCACGGCAGCTGGACACCACCCAGGCCACGGTGAGCCGGCGGCTGCAGTCGCTTGAGACAATGCTGGGCGTGCGTCTGATGTTGCGCACCACCCACACGACGCGGCTGACGGATGACGGGGAGCGCTGTTATCAGCATGCCCGCCGGGTAATTGACAGCTGGCTGGCGCTGGAAGATGAGGTGGGGCAGACGGAAGATGAACCTGTAGGCGTGCTGCGGGTGCGGGCACCGCATGCGTTTGGTCAGGATCAGCTCCTGAAACCACTAACCGAATTTCTACAGCGTTATCCGCAGCTTTCTATTGAGTGGATGCTCAACGATCGGTCGGCTGATTTTCTGGGCGACAACCTTGACTGCGCTATTCGGGTGGGAATGGAAGTCGACCCGGCGACCGTGTCCGTGCTGCTGGCCGAAGTGCCGCGCTCGGTGGTGGCTTCTCCGGCATTGCTGGACCGCTTTCCGACGGTTAACACCCCGGAGGATCTGCAGCAGCTGCCTTGGATTGCCATCAGCTCTTTCTACCAGCGCCATGTGGAGCTTTTTCACGAGGCATCATCCGCCACCGCGCGCGTGATAATTACCCCACGCCTGAGCACCGACAGTTTGTATGTCGCACGCAATACGGCACTCACCGGTCTTGGCGTGGCGGTAGTATCCAGCTGGACGGTACAGGATGATATCCGGGAAGGTCGGCTGGTACATTTGCTGCCAGAGTGGCAGCCGGCGGCGTTACCGGTGCATCTGGTTTACCCCTGGTCCCGGTATTATCCGGCGCGCTTGCGGCGATTTCTGGAGCTAATGCGGCAGATCATGCCGGAGGTCACCGGGATGAGAAAGCCCGTGCAGCAGCCATAAAAAAAGCCGACCCGAAGGTCGGCTTTTTACTTTCTGCGTCGTTATTCGACAGACTGCGGACGCGTCGCTGGTGCAGTCGCCTGATGCGTTGCACTGTGGCCGCCTGCAGCGCCTTTACCGTCAAAGCTGAACGCCGGGCGAACCCAGTCGCTGTGACGCGGTGCTTCAGGCACATACTCTGGTGCCGGAGCGCGCGTCATCGGCGCTGTCGCAACGTGAGCAGGCGCAGGAGCGGCAACAACCTTAACCGGCTCTGGTTCCACTTCAGGCGCTTTCGCTTCTTCAACAACCGGTTCAACCTGAATCTCAACGTCCTGAACGATTTCTTCAGTGGTGGTTTCGACGAGGGTTTCAGCGGCTTCTTCCACTGCGGCTACTGGTTCAGCCTCTTCAGCGACTTCCTCAGCCACCACGACATCTTCTTCGGCGATAATCTGCGGCGCGGCATCAACCGGCGCGGCAATCACTTCAGGATGGGTGGTTTCGACGTCCACTGCGTGTGGTTCTGCCGCTTCAACAACCTGAGGTTCAACCACGGTTGCTGCTTCGGTCACAGCGTCTTCAACCGCTGCTACAGGAGCAATCACCTCTTCGGTCACAGCCTGCTCTTCAACAGCCTGCTCCAGGCGAGCGACCGGATAACGGATCCAGACTTTGCCGGATGCCATTTCTGGTGACGCGCACGCCACGGTCAACGGCATTGGAGACTGAGTCGGATAACGCTCGTCACGGTAGCGACGACGACGCTGGCCACTCACGCGCAGATGACGCGGAGAACGGCGGGAGCGACGCGGCATACCTGCGTTGTCACGGTTTTCACCGTTTTCATCCTGCTCAACGTTATTGTCCACGACGGCTGGCAGGTCAACTTTTGCAACCTGCGTGCCTGTTGCGGTTTCTGCCGCTTCAGCCGCAACTACGGTGGTTTCTTCTACCGGAGCCGCACCAACGCGCACTTTCTGTGACAGCTGGCGCTGCTTACGACGAGGCATCACCTGAGTACGTTCTTCCTGCTCGCCGTCCTGCTGCTCAGCGGGCTCTTCGCGGTTCAGGTTTTTAACTTCCTGCTGCGCCTGACGCTTCTCGTCGTTACGACGACGGTTGCGTTCGCGGCGTGGCTGCTGCTCGTCGCGCTGTTTGCTCTTCTCGGACTCATCGCCCGCCTGCTGGCGAATTTCACGATCTTCAACATTCTGCTGCTGTTTCTCGCGACGGTTGCGACGGTTGTCTTCGCGCTGCTCACGGCCTTCGTTATTGTCTGAACGGCTGTCACGACGCTCGTTACGGTCGCTGCGGTCGTTACGATCGCGGCGGTTGTTCTGACGCTTGCGACGGTCCTGCTGACGTTCAGGTTTGGCTGCTTTAGGTTCTTCTTTCGGCTGCTCTGGCTGAACTTCTTCACCCGCAAACATCTTCTTCAGCGCGCCGAAGAAGCGGCTCAGCAGACCCGGTTGCGCCGGCTGGGCTTTCACTGCCGCGGCTTCTGGTTTCTGCGCCGCCGGTTTGGCTGCAGGTTTTTCCAGCGCCGCTTCCGGTGGTGCTTCAGGCATAATGAAGGTCGCTAACGCAGGCTGCTCTGGCAGTTTGCGCTCGGCAGGTTCTTCATCGGAAGGCAGCGCCATCTCTTCTTCATGCAGCTTCGGCAGCAGATAGCTGAGGGTGCTGGTCTCTTCGCCCTTACGGACACGCAGCACGTGATAGTGCGGGGTTTCCATCTGGTCGTTTGGCACGATGATGCAGCGAACGCCGCCCTGACGCGCTTCGATTGCGCTGACCGCTGCACGTTTTTCGTTCAGCAGGTAGGAGGCAATCGGCACAGGCACAATGGCGTGAACCTCTTTGGTGTTCTCTTTCAGCGCTTCTTCTTCAATCAGACGCAGGATAGAGAGAGACAGCGATTCGTTATCACGCACGGTGCCGGTGCCGGAGCAGCGCGGGCAGACGTGATGGCTGGACTCACCCAGCGACGGGCTCAGACGCTGGCGGGACATCTCCAGCAGGCCGAAGCGCGAGATGTGGCTAATCTGGATACGCGCGCGATCCTGACGCACCGCTTCACGCAGGCGGTTTTCAACCGCGCGCTGGTGGCGAACAGGAGTCATGTCGATGAAGTCGATAACAATCAGACCGCCCAGGTCGCGCAGGCGGAGCTGGCGGGCGATTTCATCAGCGGCTTCAAGGTTGGTGTTGAAGGCCGTCTCTTCGATGTCCCCGCCGCGGGTTGCACGCGCGGAGTTGATGTCGATAGCGGTCAGCGCTTCGGTGGTATCGATAACGATAGAACCGCCGGACGGCAGGCGCACTTCACGCTGGAAGGCGGACTCGATCTGGGATTCGATCTGATAATGGCTGAACAGCGGGATTTCACCGGTGTACAGTTTAATTTTGCTGGTGAAATCCGGACGACCCAGCGCGGCGATGTGCTGGCGAGCCAGCTCAAGCACTTTCGGGTTATCGATCAGAATCTCACCGATGTCCTGACGCAGGTAATCACGGAAGGCACGCACGATAACGTTGCTTTCCTGGTGGATCAGGAACGGAGCAGGGCGGCTTTCTGCGGCTTTCTGGATAGCTTCCCAGTGCTTCAGACGGAAGCTCAGGTCCCACTGCAGCGCTTCGGCAGATTTGCCCACGCCCGCGGTACGCACGATAAGCCCCATGCCATCCGGCAGCTCAAGGCTTGCCAGCGCTTCTTTCAGCTCGGTACGGTCATCACCTTCGATACGGCGAGAGATGCCCCCCGCGCGCGGGTTGTTTGGCATCAGCACCAGATAGCTCCCCGCCAGGCTGATAAAGGTGGTCAGTGCGGCACCCTTGTTGCCGCGCTCTTCTTTATCAATCTGAACGATAACTTCCTGACCTTCACGCAGAACATCTTTGATGTTTGGGCGGCCATGGGCGTTGTAGTTTGCAGGGAAATATTCGCGGGCGATTTCTTTCAGAGGGAGGAAACCATGACGCTCAGCACCGTAATCGACAAATGCAGCTTCAAGGCTTGGTTCAATGCGGGTGATTTTACCTTTGTAAATGTTCGCTTTTTTCTGTTCGTGTCCAGGACTTTCAATATCCAGATCGTACAGGCGCTGCCCATCCACAAGGGCGACACGCAACTCTTCTTGCTGAGTTGCGTTGATTAACATTCTTTTCATCGTAACTTACTCGTTATTCTTACATTGACGACAAAGCTGCGGGCAAGGTGACGCTTTCCGGGGTATGAACCGATGGCCTCGTGTCTGTTCACGTCGCCAACCTCACGGTTGTCGCTCGCTTAAGAGGCGCAGAGTGTCGGTTGCCTGTATTTCATACGGAAACACAGCGCAATTATCAGGGGAATTGCCTGGGTAGAACTCTCCAGAGAACAATCCTTATACCGGGAAGTACTGCAACCCGCAGCCCGCTAACTGCCTGAAAGATCAATACGTCTTACGCCATTGCTGCGTGGATGATCGGTCAGACAAAATTGGTCATTCCGTCGACATCCTTACAAAACCCGGATTTAACGCGGAAAACAGCCCCATTATTCCACTGCTCGCCGGGTTATAGCAAGATGACTTTTACCAATTATCACCCGGTTACTCACAGTTTCTTCACCTCAAGGTGGTGATTGGTTTAATAACCACCAAATCGATTGCGTGAAACGGGGCGCAGGCCGGATAAAAGTAAATATAAGCATAGAAAAATGAGTGGCGCTAATGGCTGACGATATTTAGAATCGCCAACCATGAAAACAGAGACTCCAGCCGTAAAAATGGTTGCTATCGCGGATGACTACGCGGGGCAACGCATCGATAACTTCTTGCGCACCCAACTGAAGGGCGTGCCAAAGAGTATGATTTACCGCATCCTGCGTAAGGGCGAGGTGCGGGTGAATAAAAAACGCGTGAAGCCTGAGTATAAGCTCGAAGCCGGTGATGAAGTGCGTATTCCACCGGTGCGCGTGGCTGAACGTGAAGAAGAGGTGGTTTCGCCGAAGCTGCAAAAAGTCGCGGCCCTGAGCGATGTCATCCTTTATGAGGACGATCATATTCTGGTGCTGAATAAGCCATCGGGTACCGCGGTCCACGGTGGTAGCGGTCTGAGCTTCGGCGTGATTGAAGGGTTACGTGCGCTGCGTCCTGAAGCCCGTTTCCTCGAACTGGTTCACCGCCTGGACCGTGATACCTCAGGCGTGCTGCTGGTAGCGAAAAAGCGTTCAGCGCTGCGTTCCCTGCACGAGCAGCTGCGTGAAAAGGGCATGCAGAAAGATTATCTGGCGCTGGTGCGCGGTCAGTGGCAGTCCCATGTGAAGGTGGTGCAGGCCCCGCTGCTGAAGAACATTCTGCAAAGCGGCGAGCGCATTGTGCGCGTGAGCCAGGAAGGGAAACCGTCTGAGACGCGCTTTAAGGTTGAAGAGCGCTACGAGTTTGCCACGCTGGTGCGCTGCAGCCCGGTGACGGGGCGTACCCATCAGATTCGCGTGCATACCCAGTTTGCGGGCCATCCGATTGCGTTTGATGACCGCTACGGCGATCGCGAGTTCGATAAGCAACTGGCGGGCACGGGCCTGTCGCGTCTGTTCCTGCATGCGGCAGCGTTGAAGTTTACCCATCCTAATACCGGGGAAGTTATCCGTATTGAAGCGCCGCTGGATGAGCAGTTGAAACGCTGCCTGAAGGTTCTGCGCGGCTGATTAGGTGCCGGGTGGCGCTGCGCTTACCCGGCCTACGAAACCCGTAGGCCCATGCAAGCGAAGCGCCGCTGGGTATAACTTACACGACCAGCGGATTACACTCTTCTCGCCGTAACATCTGGCACAAGGCAATCAGCGGCAATCCCACCAGTGTGTTCGGATCCCGACCGCCCAGCTTGTCGAACAGCGCAATTCCCAGCCCCTCACTTTTGAAGCTTCCTGCGCAGTTCAGCGGACGTTCCCGGCGCACGTAGTCCATAATCTCCTGCTCGCTAAGATGGCGGAAGTGCACGTCGAACGGCTCGCATTCGGTTTGCAGATGGCCGGAGGCGGAGTTATAGAGCGCCAGGCCCGTGTAAAAGGTCACGATAGTGCCCCGCGCACGCAGAAGCTGCTGGCAGGCATTCTCCTCCGTATGGGGCTTGCCGGTGATTTCGCCGTCCAGCACGCAAACCTGATCGGAGCCTATAATCAAATGTGCAGGATAACGTGCGGCCAGCGATTGCGCTTTCTCCTTAGCGAGACGCGTTACCAGATGACGCGGTGATTCGCCCGGCTGCGGCGTCTCATCAACGTCCGGCGCGGCGCATTCAAACGGGATCCCGAGCTTTTCCAGCAGCGTTCGACGGTAGGGAGAAGTGGAAGCAAGGACGAGATTTGGCATATTTTTATCACCAGATATAGCGTATCGATGCCAGCCATTTTAAACTACAGGCCGCAATGTGTGCGAATAATTGGCAAAAGGCAGCTCTGGTTGCCTTTTTCTTTGACTCTATGACGTTACAAAGTTAATATGCGCGCCCTATGCAAAAGGTAAAATTACCCCTGACTCTTGATCCGGTTCGTACGGCTCAAAAACGCCTCGATTACGAAGGTATCTATACTTCCGATCAGGCCGAGCGTATTGCCGAATCTGTAGTCAGTGTGGACAGTGATGTAGAATGCTCCATGTCGTTCGCTATCGACAACCAGCGTCTCGCCGTTTTAACCGGTGATGCAAAGGTAACGGTAACGCTCGAGTGTCAGCGTTGCGGGAAACCGTTTGTACAGCATGTTCACACAACGTATTGTTTCAGTCCGGTTCGTTCTGACGAACAGGCTGAAGCACTCCCGGAAGCGTATGAGCCGATTGAGGTTAACGAATTCGGTGAAATCGATCTTCTGGCTCTGGTTGAAGATGAAATCATCCTCTCCTTGCCAGTTGTTCCGGTGCATGATTCTGAACACTGTGAAGTGTCCGAGGCGGACATGGTCTTTGGGGAACTGCCTGATGAAGCGCAAAAACCAAACCCATTTGCCGTATTAGCCAGCTTAAAGCGTAAGTAATTGAGGAGTAAGGTCCATGGCCGTACAACAGAATAAACCAACCCGTTCCAAACGTGGCATGCGTCGTTCCCATGACGCGCTGACTGCAGTTACCAGCCTGTCTGTAGACAAGACTTCTGGTGAGAAACACCTGCGTCACCACATCACCGCTGACGGTTTCTACCGCGGCCGCAAGGTTATCACTAAGTAATCGCGCGAAAGCGTGATTAGGCTTAGTGAGGATTTCCCCGTGCAAACGGGGAAGTTACCGAACCAGGCTGCGACGATACCTTGACACGTCTAACCCTGGCGTTAGATGTCATGGGGGGAGATTTTGGCCCTTCCGTGACAGTGCCTGCAGCATTGCAGGCACTGAATTCTAATTCGCAACTCACACTTCTTTTAGTCGGCAATCCCGACACAATCACGCCATTACTTGCAAAAGCTGACTTTGAACAACGTTCGCGTCTGCAGATTATTCCTGCGCAGTCAGTTATTGCCAGTGATGCACGCCCCTCACAGGCGATTCGTAATAGCCGTGGCAGCTCTATGCGCATTGCGCTGGAGCTGGTAAAAGAAGGGCGAGCGCAGGCTTGCGTCAGCGCTGGCAATACCGGCGCGCTGATGGGGCTGTCGAAATTACTGCTCAAGCCGATTGAGGGCATTGAGCGCCCGGCGCTGGTGACGGTGTTACCGCATCAGCAGAAGGGGAAAACGGTGGTGCTCGATTTGGGCGCTAACGTGGATTGTGATAGTACCATGCTGGCTCAGTTCGCCGTGATGGGGTCGGTGCTGGCAGAAGACGTGGTCGGGATCAACAATCCCCGCGTTGCGTTATTGAATATTGGTGAAGAAGAGACCAAAGGCCTGGACAGCATTCGCGACGCTGCTGAAATGCTCAAACAGGTTCCCTCCATCAACTATATTGGTTATCTCGAAGCCAATGAGTTGCTGACGGGAAAAACGGATGTTCTGGTGTGCGATGGCTTCACCGGAAACGTAACGTTGAAGACCATGGAAGGGGTCGTGCGCATGTTCCTTTCTCTGCTGAAATCTCAGGGAGAAGGCAAAAAAAGCGCCTGGTGGTTGATTTTATTGAAGCGTTGGTTACAAAAGAGCCTGACGCGGCGATTCAGTCACCTCAACCCCGACCAGTATAATGGCGCCTGTCTGTTAGGATTGCGCGGCATCGTGATTAAGAGTCATGGCGCCGCCAATCAGCGAGCATTTTCTGTCGCCATTGAACAGGCAGTGCAGGCGGTGCAGCGACAAGTCCCTCAGCGGATTGCCGCTCGCCTGGAATCTGTATTAGCTAAAAGTGACTGAGCGTACATGTATACGAAGATTTTAGGTACCGGCAGCTACCTGCCAAAACAAGTGCGTACCAACGCCGATCTGGAAAAAATGGTAGATACGTCTGACGAGTGGATTGTCACGCGCACAGGTATCCGTGAACGTCGTATCGCCGCGCCAGACGAAACCGTGTCCACCATGGGTTACGAAGCCGCACAGCGCGCTATCGAAATGGCGGGTATCGATAAAGAAGAGATTGGCTTGATCGTGGTTGCCACGACGTCTGCCACGCATGCTTTCCCAAGCGCGGCGTGTCAGGTGCAGAACATGATCGGTATTAAAGGCTGCCCGGCGTTTGACGTTGCCGCCGCGTGCGCAGGTTTCACCTACGCGCTGAGCATTGCCGATCAGTATGTTAAATCTGGCTCCGTCAAATATGCGCTGGTTATCGGTGCTGACGTTTTGGCGCGTACCTGCGATCCAACCGATCGCGGAACGATCATTATTTTCGGTGATGGTGCCGGTGCGGTGCTGCTGGGGCAGTCCGAAGAGCCGGGTATCATCTCCACGCATCTGCATGCCGATGGCCGCTACGGCGAGCTGTTAACGCTGCCTAACGCCGATCGCGTTAATCCGGACAGCTCCATCTACCTGACCATGGCGGGTAACGAGGTGTTCAAGGTGGCGGTGACCGAGCTTGCGCACATTGTCGATGAGACGCTGGAAGCAAATAACCTTGAACGCACCGCACTCGACTGGCTGGTGCCGCATCAGGCGAACCTGCGTATCATCAGCGCCACCGCTAAAAAGCTGGGCATGTCGATGGATAACGTTGTGGTGACGCTGGATCGTCACGGCAACACCTCTGCGGCGTCGGTACCGTGCGCATTTGATGAAGCGGTACGCGACGGACGAATCAAACGGGGCCAGCTGGTCTTGCTTGAAGCCTTCGGGGGCGGGTTCACCTGGGGTTCCGCGCTGGTTCGTTTCTAGTATAAGGAATAAAAAATGACGCAATTTGCTTTTGTGTTCCCGGGCCAGGGTTCTCAAACCGTTGGGATGTTGTCTGAAATGGCAGCAAACTACCCGGTCATTGAAGAGACTTTTCGTGAAGCTTCTGATGCGCTGGGTTATGATCTGTGGGCGCTGACCCAACAGGGTCCGGCCGAAGAGCTGAACAAAACCTGGCAAACTCAGCCAGCGTTGCTGACTGCGTCCGTTGCGCTGTGGCGCGTATGGCAGCAGCAGGGCGGTAAAGCGCCAGCGCTGCTCGCGGGCCATAGCCTGGGTGAATACTCTGCGCTGGTGTGCGCCGGTGTGATTGCGTTTGCTGACGCGGTGCGCCTGGTAGAACTGCGCGGTAAATTCATGCAGGAAGCGGTGCCAGAAGGAACGGGTGGCATGTCTGCCATTATTGGTCTGGATGATGCCGCGATTGCAAAAGCGTGTGAAGAATCTGCTGAAGGGCAGGTGGTTTCTCCGGTTAACTTCAACTCGCCGGGCCAGGTTGTTATTGCTGGTCATAAAGAGGCCGTTGAACGTGCCGGTGCTGCCTGTAAAGCCGCGGGCGCCAAACGCGCACTGCCGCTGCCGGTCAGCGTACCGTCTCACTGCGCACTGATGAAGCCCGCAGCCGAGAAACTGGCGGCTGAGCTGGAAAAAATTACCTTTAACGCACCGACGATTTCCGTTGTGAACAACGTCGATGTGAAATGCGAAACCGCGCCGGAGGCTATCCGTGACGCACTGGTTCGCCAGCTCTATAGCCCGGTACAGTGGACCAAAACCGTTGAGTTTATGGCCTCTCAGGGCGTTGAGCACCTTTATGAAGTCGGTCCTGGTAAAGTCCTCACCGGTCTGACGAAACGTATTGTTGACACCCTGACTGCCTCGGCGATTAACGAGCCGGAAGCGATGTCAGCGGCACTCTCGCAATAAAAGAGGAATACCATGAGTTTTGAAGGAAAAATTGCCCTGGTTACTGGCGCAAGCCGCGGTATCGGGCGTGCAATTGCTGAAACACTGGTCGCGCGCGGCGCGAAGGTGATTGGTACAGCAACCAGCGAGAATGGCGCTCAGGCCATCAGCGAGTATCTGGGTGCGAACGGTAAAGGTCTGGTACTGAATGTGACCGAACCTGCATCTATCGAATCTGTTCTGGAAAATATTCGCGCAGAGTTTGGTGAAGTGGATATTCTGGTCAATAATGCCGGGATCACTCGCGACAACCTGCTGATGCGAATGAAAGATGATGAGTGGAACGATATTATCGAAACCAACCTGTCATCTGTATTCCGTCTGTCAAAAGCGGTAATGCGCGCTATGATGAAAAAGCGTCATGGTCGTATTATCACTGTTGGTTCTGTGGTTGGTACCATGGGAAATGCTGGTCAGGCTAACTACGCTGCGGCGAAAGCAGGTCTGATCGGTTTCAGTAAGTCGCTGGCGCGTGAAGTCGCGTCCCGCGGGATTACTGTAAACGTTGTTGCTCCGGGCTTTATTGAAACGGACATGACGCGTGCGCTGACTGATGATCAGCGTGCGGGTACGCTGGCGGCAGTTCCGGCGGGTCGTCTTGGCGACCCTAAAGAAATCGCCAGTGCGGTTGCATTTTTAGCCTCTGACGAAGCGGGTTACATCACTGGTGAGACCCTCCACGTCAACGGCGGGATGTACATGGTTTAATCACGATCGAAAATATTTGCGTTATTAGGGCAAATGGCCTCAAAATAACGTAAAATCGTGGTAAGACCTGCCGGGATTTAGTTGCAAATTTTTCAACATTTTATACACTACGAAAACCATCGCGAAAGCGAGTTTTGATAGGAAATTTAAGAGTATGAGCACTATCGAAGAACGCGTTAAGAAAATTATCGGCGAACAGCTGGGCGTTAAGCAGGAAGAAGTTGTGAACTCCGCTTCCTTCGTTGAAGACCTGGGCGCAGATTCTCTTGACACCGTTGAGCTGGTAATGGCTCTGGAAGAAGAGTTTGATACTGAGATTCCGGACGAAGAAGCTGAGAAAATCACCACCGTTCAGGCTGCCATTGATTACATCAACGGCCACCAGGCGTAAGTGAACATCTCCAGGCGGTCATTCGACCGCCTGAGTTTTATCTTTTTTAGTCCCACGTATCTCTTTTTTTATCCCTCCCTGGAGGACAAACGTGTCTAAGCGTCGTGTAGTTGTGACCGGACTTGGCATGTTGTCTCCTGTCGGCAATACCGTAGAGTCCACCTGGAAAGCTCTCCTTGCCGGTCAGAGCGGCATCAGCCTAATCGACCATTTCGATACTAGCGCCTATGCAACGAAATTTGCTGGCTTAGTAAAGGATTTTAACTGTGAAGAGATCATCTCGCGCAAAGAACAGCGCAAGATGGATGCCTTCATTCAATATGGAATTGTCGCTGGCGTTCAGGCCATGCAGGATTCTGGCCTTGAGATTACGGAAGAGAACGCAACCCGTATCGGCGCCGCTATCGGCTCCGGGATTGGTGGTCTTGGCCTGATCGAGGAAAACCATACATCGCTGATGAATGGCGGACCGCGTAAGATCAGCCCGTTCTTCGTTCCGTCCACGATTGTTAACATGGTGGCAGGTCACCTGACCATTATGTTCGGCCTGCGTGGGCCAAGCATCTCTATCGCTACCGCGTGTACGTCTGGCGTACATAACATCGGCCAGGCCGCGCGTATCATTGCGTACGGCGATGCAGATGCTATGGTTGCGGGCGGTGCTGAAAAAGCCAGTACCCCACTGGGTGTTGGTGGTTTCGGCGCAGCGCGTGCGCTCTCTACCCGTAACGATAATCCTCAGGCGGCGAGCCGTCCGTGGGATAAAGACCGCGATGGTTTCGTGCTGGGTGACGGCGCAGGTATGCTCGTACTGGAAGAGTACGAACATGCGAAAAAACGTGGCGCGAAAATTTATGCTGAAGTCGTTGGCTTCGGGATGAGCAGCGATGCGTATCACATGACGTCTCCTCCGGAGAACGGCGCGGGTGCTGCGCTGGCGATGGAAAATGCGATCCGTGATGCGGGTATTACCCCTGCACAGATTGGCTACGTTAACGCGCACGGCACTTCTACGCCTGCAGGCGATAAAGCAGAAGCGCAGGCGGTTAAGTCTATCTTCGGCGAGGCTGCCAGCCGCGTAATGGTCAGCTCCACGAAATCCATGACCGGTCACCTGCTGGGTGCGGCGGGTGCAGTAGAGTCAATCTACTCTATCCTTGCGCTGCGCGATCAGGCTGTGCCGCCAACCATCAACCTGGATAACCCGGATGAAGGTTGCGATCTGGACTTCGTTCCGCACGAAGCGCGTCAGGTTAGCGGTATGGAGTACACCCTGTGTAACTCCTTCGGCTTTGGCGGCACGAATGGTTCTCTGATCTTCAAAAAGGTCTGAGCCTGACTGCCTGAAAACTATAAAAAAAGGTCCGCTTGGCGGGCCTTTTTTATTAGGGAAAATTCCCTTGTCCGGCTTTAAACATCCTGCCAGACTGAGCCTCCACGCATAAGGAGCCACCATGTTTTTAATTAATGGCCTTGAGCAAGAAACGCTGCCGGCAAGCGACAGGGCAATCCAGTTTGGCGATGGCTGTTTCACCACTGCGCGTATTCTTGACGGTGAGGTGAGCCTGCTTGACGCCCATATCCGTCGTTTACAAAAAGCCTGCGAGAAATTGCTGATTCCCTTCATGCAGTGGGACATTCTCGAGCGCGAGATGCGCCGGCTGGCGTCAGGTAATACAAGCGGCGTTTTAAAAGTTATTCTTAGCCGCGGCAGCGGCGGGCGAGGGTACAGCGGTTCCGCCTGTCAGCATCCCACGCGTATTCTTTCCGTATCAGCGTATCCTGCTCACTATGCGCGCTGGCGTGAGGAGGGGATAACGCTGACGCTGAGCCCGGTACGGCTGGGGCGAAACCCTATGCTCGCCGGAATAAAACATCTTAACCGCCTTGAACAGGTGCTTATTCGTACTCATCTTGAACAGACGGACGCCGATGAGGCGCTAGTCCTTGACAGCGAAGGGTTCATTACGGAATGCTGTGCGGCTAATTTACTCTGGCGGAAGGGCCGTGAGGTCTTCACCCCTTCGCTGGAGCAGGCTGGGGTTAACGGCATCATGCGCCAGTTTTGTTTGCAACAGCTGGCACATGCAGGCTTTCGCGTTGTCGAAGTAAACGCGAAGGAAGAGGCGCTGCTGTCCGCCGATGAAGTTGTGATCTGCAATGCGCTGATGCCTGTTATACCCGTTCGGGCGTATGGTCAACAGCGCTGGTCTTCGCGAGAGCTCTTTACGTTTTTAGCCCCGATATGTGAGCAAATCAAAAAGTCATGAAGAAAATGTTGCGCTTTGTCCTTCTCCTGATCGTTGCGCTGGGTATTGCCGGCGGAGCGGGAGTATGGAAGGTTCGCCAGCTGGCGGACAGTAAAATCCTGATTAAAGACGAGACGATTTTTACCCTGAAAGCCGGTACCGGGCGGATGGCGCTGGGCGAGCAGCTTTACGGGGATAAAATCATCAACCGTCCACGCGTGTTCCAGTGGTTATTGCGTATCGAGCCTGAACTGTCTCACTTCAAGGCTGGTACCTATCGCTTTACGCCCGGCATGACCGTCAGAGAGATGCTGCAGCTGCTGGAAAGCGGTAAAGAGGCACAGTTCCCGCTGCGCTTTGTTGAAGGGATGCGCTTAAGCGATTACCTCAAGCAGCTGCGTGATGCGCCTTACATCAAGCACACGCTCAAAGATGACCGCTATGAGACGGTCGCTGAGGTGCTGAAATTTGAACATCCTGAGTGGGTGGAAGGCTGGTTCTGGCCAGACACCTGGATGTATACGGCGGGCACGACCGATGTGGCGATTCTTAAACGGGCACACAAAAAGATGGTCGAGGCAGTTGATTCCGCCTGGGAAGGGCGCATGGACGGGCTGCCTTATCAAGATCAAAACCAGTTTGTGACAATGGCCTCGATCATTGAGAAAGAGACGGCCGTGGCGGCTGAGCGCGACCGGGTCGCGTCGGTATTTATCAACCGCCTGCGCATCGGCATGCGTCTGCAAACCGACCCGACCGTTATCTACGGCATGGGCGAGAGCTATGCCGGTAAGATCTCCAGAAAAGATCTGGAGACGCCAACGGCGTATAATACCTACGTGATTAACGGCTTACCGCCGGGCCCGATAGCCACGCCGAGCGAGGCTTCGCTCAAAGCCGCCGCGCACCCGGCCAAAACACCATACCTCTATTTTGTGGCTGATGGAAAAGGGGGGCATACCTTTAACACCAACCTTGCCAGCCATAATCGCTCTGTTCAGGACTATCTGAAGGCACTTAAGGAAAAAAATGCGCAGTAAATACATTGTCATTGAGGGACTCGAAGGGGCGGGTAAAACCACCGCCCGTAACGTGGTAGTGGATACGCTGAAATCGCTTGGCGTCGCTGACATGATCTTTACCCGCGAGCCGGGCGGTACTCAGCTGGCGGAGAAACTGCGCAGCCTGGTGCTGGATATTAAATCCGTTGGCGACGAGGTTATTACTGACAAAGCCGAAGTGCTGATGTTCTATGCGGCGCGCGTCCAGCTGGTTGAGACCGTGATTAAACCTGCGCTGGCCGACGGCAAGTGGGTGATCGGTGACCGTCACGATCTGTCGACTCAGGCCTATCAGGGCGGCGGACGCGGTATTGACCGGGCGATGCTGGCAACCCTTCGCGATGCCGTACTGGGGGATTTTCGCCCGGACCTGACCCTCTACCTGGATGTGACCCCGGAAGTGGGCCTCAGGCGCGCCCGCGCGCGCGGCGAACTGGATCGCATTGAGCAAGAGTCATTCGATTTCTTTAACCGCACGCGCGCGCGCTATCTTGAGCTGGCCGCACGGGACAGCGCAATTCGTACCATTGACGCCACGCAATCTCTGGACGACGTCACGCGCGATATTCAACAGACCGTTACGCAGTGGCTACAGGAGCAGCAGGCATGAAATGGTATCCATGGTTGCGCCCGCACTTTGAACAGCTGATCGCCAGCTATCAGGCCGGTCGGGGGCATCATGCGTTACTGATTCAGGCGTTGCCGGGAATGGGGGATGATGCGTTGATCTACGCCATCACTCGTTTTCTGATGTGCCAGCAGCCGGAAGGGCATAAAAGCTGCGGTAAATGCCGCGGCTGCCAGCTGATGCAGGCCGGCACGCATCCTGACTATTACACGCTTGAGCCTGAGAAGGGCAAAAGCGCGCTTGGCATTGATGCCGTGCGTGAAGTCAGCGAGAAACTGTACGAACATGCGCGTCTGGGCGGGGCAAAAGTGGTCTGGCTCAACGACGCTGCGTTGCTTACCGAGGCGGCGGCGAACGCGCTGCTTAAAACCCTGGAAGAGCCGCCGGAAAAGACGTGGTTTTTCCTTTCCTGCCGGGACCCGGGACGTTTACTGGCGACGCTGCGCAGCCGTTGTCGTCTCCATCATCTGGCGGTACCTCAGGAATCGTGGGCGTTTAGCTGGCTTGAGCGAGAGGTGACAACGTCACAGGAGAGTGCGTTGTCTGCGCTGCGCCTCAGCAGCGGCGCCCCCGCGGCGGCGCTGGCATTACTACAGCCTGACGTCTGGTCGCAGCGAGAAACGCTCTGCCGGGCCGTTGAGGCTTCACTTAACAACCAGGACTGGCTAAGTTTACTGCCTGCGCTGAATAGCGATCGGGCCGTTGAGCGTCTGCACTGGCTGGCCTCCTTATTGCTTGATGCGCTAAAAATCCAGCAAGGAGCTACGCTGCTGACTAACCCGGACGCGTGGCCCCTGGTGAACATGCTGGCGAGCCGCCTTACAGGCGCGTCTCTGCACGCTATCCTTCATGATGTTTGCGAGAGCCGCGAACAGCTTTTAACCGTGACGGGTCTTAATCGCGAGCTTTTGCTGACCGACCAGTTACTGCGTATTGAACACTACCTGCAACCGGGCGTTACGCCGCCTGTTTCCCATCTCTGAGAGAGACATTATGTTTTTAGTCGACTCACACTGCCATCTTGATGGCCTGGATTATCAATCCCTGCACAACGACGTGGATGACGTGCTGGCGAAAGCCGCTGCCCGCGATGTGAAATTTTGTCTTGCGGTGGCGACGACGCTGCCGGGGTATCGCTCAATGCGTGAGCTGGTGGGCGTTCGCGATAACGTGGTGTTCTCCTGCGGCGTTCATCCGCTGAACCAGGACGAAGAGTATGACGTAGAAGAGCTGCGCCGACTGGCAGCAGAAGCGGGCGTCGTGGCGATGGGTGAAACCGGGCTGGACTATTTTTACACGCCGGAAACGAAAGCGCGCCAGCAGGCGTCTTTCCGCAACCATATCCGCATCGGCCGCGAACTGAATAAACCGGTCATCGTACATACGCGCGACGCGCGCGCCGATACGCTGGCGATCCTCCGGGAAGAAAACGTGACGGATTGCGGTGGCGTACTACACTGTTTCACAGAAGACAGAGAAACGGCGGGTAAACTGCTTGATTTGGGGTTTTATATTTCGTTTTCCGGGATCGTGACGTTCCGTAACGCTGAGCAGCTCCGTGATGCTGCGCGCTATGTCCCGCTCGATCGCATTCTGGTGGAAACAGACTCTCCGTATCTGGCGCCGGTACCGCATCGCGGTAAAGAGAACCAGCCGGCCATGACGCGAGACGTCGCAGAGTACATGGCCGTGCTTAAAGGCGTCAGTATCGAAGAGCTGGCCCGCGTTACGACGCAAAACTTCTCTGCGCTGTTCCATATCGACCCCGCCCGCCTGCAATCCGTCTGATAAGCCTGTTTTTTTTAGGCTCGTAATTAATAAATAAAACGAGTAAAGTTCACCGCCTCATTTGGGGCGGTGACGGTGTTCTTAGAAACATCTAGACATGCTTTTTGTAAATTACTGAAAGTTTTTCGACCGTCTTAAGCTGAAACGTGATAGCCGTCAAACAAACTCAGAGGGAATTATTTTACTCTGTGTAATAAATAAAGGGCGCTTAGATGTCCTGTCCACGGCACGGTACTCCCCCCGGGCCAATGCGTGAAAGCGTAAAAAAAGCACAAATACTCAGGAGCACTCTCAATTATGTTTAAGAATGCATTTGCTAACCTGCAAAAGGTCGGTAAATCGCTGATGCTGCCAGTATCCGTACTGCCTATCGCAGGTATCCTGCTGGGTGTCGGTTCTGCTAACTTCAGCTGGCTGCCAGCCGTAGTTTCCCATGTGATGGCTGAAGCAGGCGGTTCCGTCTTTGCTAACATGCCTCTGATCTTCGCTATCGGTGTGGCGCTGGGCTTCACCAATAACGACGGCGTTTCTGCGCTGGCTGCAGTGGTTGCTTACGGCATCATGGTGAAAACCATGGCTGTGGTTGCGCCGCTGGTTCTGCATTTACCGGCAGAAGAGATTGCCGCGAAACACCTGGCAGATACCGGTGTTCTGGGCGGTATCATCTCCGGTGCGATTGCAGCGTATATGTTCAACCGCTTCTATCGCATCAAGCTGCCTGAGTATCTGGGCTTCTTCGCGGGCAAGCGTTTTGTTCCGATCATCTCTGGTCTGGCAGCGATTTTCACTGGCGTGATCCTCTCCTTCATCTGGCCACCAATCGGTTCCGCTATCCAGACCTTCTCTCAGTGGGCTGCTTACCAGAACCCGGTTGTCGCGTTCGGTATCTACGGCTTCATCGAGCGTTGCCTGGTGCCATTCGGCCTGCATCACATCTGGAACGTTCCATTCCAGATGCAGATTGGTGAATTCACCAACGCAGCAGGTCAGGTGTTCCACGGCGATATCCCACGTTACATGGCGGGTGACCCAACTGCAGGTAAACTGTCTGGTGGCTTCCTGTTCAAAATGTACGGCCTGCCGGCTGCTGCGATTGCAATCTGGCACTCTGCTAAGCCAGAAAACCGTGCAAAAGTGGGCGGTATCATGATCTCCGCAGCGCTGACCTCGTTCCTGACCGGTATCACCGAGCCGATCGAGTTCTCCTTCATGTTCGTTGCGCCAATCCTGTACATCATCCACGCTGTACTGGCTGGCCTGGCGTTCCCAATCTGTATCCTGCTGGGTATGCGTGACGGTACGTCCTTCTCTCACGGCCTGATCGACTTCATCGTTCTGTCCGGTAACAGCAGCAAGCTGTGGCTGTTCCCAATCGTGGGTGCGTGCTACGCCGTTGTTTACTACACCATCTTCCGCGTGCTGATCAAAGCACTGGACCTGAAAACTCCGGGTCGTGAAGATGCAACTGAAGACAGCAAAGCAGGCGCGACCAGCGAAATGGCTCCGGCACTGGTTGCTGCGTTCGGCGGTAAAGAGAACATCACTAACCTGGACGCGTGCATCACTCGTCTGCGTGTGAGCGTTGCCGACGTTGCGAAAGTGGACCAGCCGGGTCTGAAAAAACTGGGTGCAGCGGGCGTGGTTGTTGCAGGTTCGGGCGTTCAGGCTATCTTCGGTACTAAATCCGATAACCTGAAAACCGAAATGGATGAGTACATCCGCAACAGTTAAGCTGTGACCTGGGGAGACTAAGGCAGCCGAATGGCTGCCTTTTTTATTGCTGTGGTTTGTTGTGCCAACACTCAGAAGTCGTAGCTTGCGCTCACCGAGACGTTCAGCGGTGCGCCATAAACCACGTAAGAGCCGACGTAATCGTAATACTCTTTGTCGAACAGGTTGTTGACGTTCGCCTGAATAGCAAAATCTTTGGTGACCTGATAGCGGCTGAACAGATTAACCAGTCCATAGCTGCCTTGCTCTGCGCGGGATTGTCCCGCCGGGCCACCGTCCACATCCGTCCACACTTTGTTCTGCCAGTTTACGCCACCGCCCACCGTCAGCGCCGGCAGCATTGGCAGTTGATAACGGGTAAACAGCTTCATTGTCGTGCGCGGCTGATCGGAACTGACAGCGCTGCCGTTCTTATCTTCCGCAATGTAGCGGGTCGCGCCGAACGTCAGCTGCCAGTTATCGGTCAGGGCGCCGTTCAGCTCGAACTCAATCCCTTTGCTGACCACGCCGTCCAGCGATTCATAAATCGACTCACCGCTCGGCATGTAGGTATAGGTGTTGCTCGCCACGTTATCCTGCTCGATGCGGAAAATCGCCAGCGAGGTGGTCAGGCGGGTATTAAACCAGTCTGCTTTAACACCGGCTTCGTAGCTTTTGCCCGTGGTTGGATCGAGATAACGTCCGCTGGCGTCGCGCTTGTCCTGCGGCTGGAAGATGGAGGTATAGCTGACGTAGGTCGACCAGTCTTCGTTGATATCGTAGACCAGGCCCGCGTAAGGCGTTACGTCATCTTCAGTGCTTTCCAGACGGGTGTCAGGAGAGCCCGCCGGGTTATAGCGAATGTTGTAGTTGGTGTAGCGCGCCCCGAGGATCAGGTGCAGCGGGTCGGCCAGCGAGAAGCGGGCGGAGGTGTACGCTGAGGACTGGCGAATGTCATCCTGGCTGTAGAGCTTCCACGGCGTCCACTGCGGATCGGCGATATTTCCGTTCCAGTTTTTGAAATTCCCCACGTCCACCATGCCGTACAGCGCATCCGGCATTCTGTTGTCATAGTGGTTGCGCTGTCGGCTGAAGCTGCCGCCAAACATCATCTCATGCTGGCGGCCGAAAAGATCGAAGCCGCCGCGCAGGAAGGCATCAACCGCATCCTGTTTGCGTTCACCTCTGTTCCAGCCGCCGTAGCCAACCATGCCCGCCCCGGTCTCTTTTTCCGGATAGCCGGACATATACATCAGCTTGCTGTCGAAGTTGGTCTCCGCGTGCATGCCGTTGACGTGCGCTTCCCAGCCGTTGTCGAAACGCTGGGTCAGGTTAGCGAAGATGCGGGTGCTATCCTTGTCCGAGTAGGCCCAGTCAGGCGCGACGGTCTGGCTGCGATTGTAGTCGGTTTTACTCCCGTCGCTGTACCAGGTCGGCAATCCGCCCCAGGTCGGATCGGCGGTGTGGCTTTCCTGATATTCATACCCTACAGAGAGGGTGGTGCTGTCGGTGACGTCCGCATCCACCACGCCGTAGAGGAACTTCTTCCGGTAGTGGTAGTTATCAACGAAGCTGTCGTTGTCCTGATAGCCCGTAATCAGGCGTCCCCGTACCTTCCCGGACTCTACCAGCGGTGCCTGGAGATCCAGCACGTAGCGCTGTTTGTCCCAGCTGCCGTAGCTGGCCGAGACATTGCCTTTGAACTCATTGCTGTCCGCATGCTTACGCACCATATTGACGTACGCCGCCGGGTTACCGGTGCCGGACATCAGCCCGGTCGCGCCGCGAACCACTTCGATACGGTCGTAAATCGCGGTATCGGCGGCGGTGTCGCCGAAGTTCCACACTTCGCTGATGGAGGTTGGCAGGTCGTCAAAGGCGTAGTTACTGACGAAAAATCCGCGCGAGTAAAATACGGTACGATCGCTGTCCTGCACCTGCGCCGTTACGCCCGTGGTGTTAGTCAACACCTGGCCGATAGACTGAAGGTTCTGATCCGCCATGCGCTGTTGGCTAATGACGCTAACGGACTGTGGGATATCACGGGGAACCAGCAACAGCTTTGTGCCGGTGGTGGTGGTTTTTACGCTGTAATCCCGGTCCTGACTTGCGGAAGGATCCTGCGTATTGTCAAAACCTCCATCCACGACGACGGTGTCTTCGGTTGCTGATGCAGCGAAAGCGGCGGCTGGCGTCAATGCCATAGCAATACAGGCTGCCAGCAACGAAGGCGTTGCGACAGGCTGACGTTGCCCATCCCTGGTGTGATCAATGAAAGACATTATCAAACCCTTATGAACGGTGAAGAGTGTTTGCGTCAGTCCCACAAATACGGTCTGACGTCGTTTTCTATGTTAAAAATGCGCATGAAAATGCAAATGCGAAATATACGCATTGCCATTAATGCTGTAAACAGATGTGTCGTGCGAAACTGAAATAATGTTTCAGCCCGTTAAGGCACGCGAGCGGTCACTCTTCAGTCAGCTGATGAATATTCAGCAAAGAATTCGGGGGAGAAGGTTGAAAGGACAGGAGAAACTCGCTCATACTCTTGAATTGTGTCACACAGTCCTCCAGAGAGTGTGTTAACAGCGGACGCACCTAACAAAAAAGGAAAAGGTCATGGCTGAAGAAACGATTTTCAGTAAAATTATTCGCCGCGAAATCCCGTCGGATATCGTCTATCAGGATGAACTGGTAACGGCTTTCCGGGACATTTCCCCTCAGGCACCGACACACATCCTTATCATTCCTAATATTCTGATTCCGACCGTAAACGACGTAAAAACCGAGCACGAAGTGGCGTTAGGTCGTATGCTGACGGTGGCGGCGAAAATTGCCGAGCAGGAAGGCATAGCGGAAGACGGTTATCGTCTGATCATGAACTGTAATCGTCATGGCGGCCAGGAAGTTTATCATATTCACATGCATCTGCTGGGTGGACGTCCGCTGGGACCGATGCTGGCTCACAAAGGTCTGTAACATGTTTAAAGGGCGTATTGCAGCGCTGGTAATGACGATGATAGTTGTGGGGTGCAGCACGCGTCCGGCGATCCCCGTCAGCGATGAACAGACGCTGGTGATGGAATCCTCCGTGCTGGCTGCGGGCATCACGGCGCAACAGCCCGCACTGACCATCAGTGAAATTAAATCTTCTGCCTCCTCTACGCTCTATAACGAAAGAAATGAACCGGTGACGGTCCACTACCGTTTTTTCTGGTATGACGTAAGAGGTCTTGAGATGCACCCGCTGGAGGCGCCGCGTAGCGTCACTCTTCCGGCAAGGTCGTCGGTAACGCTCTATGACAGCGCCAGCTATCTGGGTGCGCATAAGGTGAGACTTTATCTTTATCTCTAAGGGGTGAACCTTGATTAAAAATATGAGCCGTTATGCGCTCGTGACCGCATTCGCACTGTTCCTCGCAGGGTGTGTGACCCGTACAGAACAGCCAGCACCTGTGGAAGAGGCAAAGCCGGGTACCGAGCAGCCGACACCGCCAACGCAGACCCAGCCAACCGTGCCGTCTGTACCGTCTATTCCGTCACAGCCTGGCCCGATTGAACATCAGGACCAGACGTCACAACCTGCGCCGCGCGTGCGCCATTACGACTGGAACGGTGCGATGCAGCCGATGGTCGGTAAAATGCTGCAGGCTCAGGGCGTGACGGCAGGCAGCGTGCTGCTGGTCGATAGCGTGAACAACCGTACCAACGGTTCGCTGAACGCGGGCGAAGCGACAGAAACGCTGCGCAATGCACTGGCAAACAACGGTAAGTTTACGCTGGTCTCTGCTCAGCAGCTCGCGTTAGCCAAACAGCAGCTGGGCCTGTCGCCGCAGGATAGCCTCGGCACCCGCAGCAAGGCGATTGGCATTGCCCGCAACGTTGGCGCCCAGTATGTGCTGTACTCTAATGCGACCGGTAATGTGAATACCCCAGCCCTGCAGATGCAGCTGATGCTGGTTCAGACAGGCGAAATTATCTGGTCAGGTAAAGGTGCGGTTACGCAACAATGACACCACGCGTGAAGAGATTCTGACGCGTTATTTTCCACAGTACCGCCTTATCGCGCCGCAGGCCCACTCCGGGCTTAGCGGCGCGAGTTGCATTATAGCGCGGGGCGCGCACCGTCTGGTCTTGCGGCAGAACCACGATCCCTTCGCCCCGGCTTTCCAGTTTCGCCGTCAGTTTCGCGCCCTCAAACGCCTTCCGTCGGATCTCGTGCCTGAACCCCGATTTTTCAGCAAGGGCTGGATGGCCGTCGACTATCTGGAAGGGGAGGTGAAAAGCGCGCTGCCGGACACCCCAGCGCTTGCGGCGATGCTGTATCATCTGCACCAGCAACAGCGTCTGGGGTGGCGAATCGCCTTACTTCCACTGCTGGAAAACTACTGGCAACAAGCCTCTCCAGCAAGACGTACCCCAGTGTGGCTTGCGCATCTCAAACGGCTGCGTAAAGCGGGCGAGCCGCAACCGATTCGGCTCTCGCCGTTACATATGGATGTGCACGCCGGGAACATCGTGCATACGCCACAGGGCGCCAGGCTTATCGACTGGGAATATGCCGGAGACGGCGATGTGGCGCTGGAGCTGGCCGCGGTCTGGACGGAAAGTGAAGCCGCGCGGCAGAAACTCATCAGAGAGTATGCCAGCGTTGCGCACTTTAACGCCGATGCGCTGGCACACCAGGTGAGACGCTGGCGGCCCTGGGTCATCATGCTGATGGCGGGCTGGTTTGAGATGCGTTTGCAGCAGTCCAGAGATAAACAATTTATTGCGCTGGCAGACGATGCCTGGCGCCAGTTACAAACGAAAGGATAAGAGAGGTGAGTGTGGGTCCAGTCATGTTGGATGTAGAAGGGTTTGAGCTGGATGCGGAGGAGCGTGAAATTCTGGCGCATCCGCTGGTGGGCGGCCTGATCCTGTTTACCCGCAACTATCATGATCCGGCGCAACTGCGTGAACTGGTGCGCCAGATCCGCGCCGCGTCGCGCAATCATCTGGTGGTGGCCGTCGATCAGGAAGGCGGCCGCGTGCAGCGTTTTCGCGACGGTTTTACCCGCCTGCCGGCAGCCCAGTCTTTCGCCGCGCTGCTCGGCACGGAAGAGGGTGGGAAACTGGCGCAGGAAGCCGGCTGGCTGATGGCCAGCGAAATGATTGCCATGGATATCGACATCAGCTTTGCCCCGGTGCTGGATGTGGGCCATATCAGCGCCGCGATTGGCGAGCGCTCCTACCATGAAGATCCGCGTATTGCGCTGGAAATGGCGACCCGGTTTATCGACGGGATGCACGATGCGGGAATGAAAACCACCGGGAAACACTTCCCGGGCCACGGGGCGGTGACGGCGGATTCCCACAAAGAGACCCCGCGCGACCCGCGTCCGGAAGCGGAAATTCGCGCCAAAGATATGTCGGTGTTCCGCTCGCTTATCACCGATAACAAGCTGGACGCCATTATGCCCGCGCACGTGATTTACAGCGATGTGGATCCGCGTCCTGCCAGCGGCTCCCCGCACTGGCTGAAAACCGTTCTGCGCCAGGAGCTGGGTTTCAACGGCGTCATTTTCTCCGACGATCTGTCGATGGAAGGGGCGGCAATCATGGGCAGCTATGCTGAGCGCGGTCAGGCCTCGCTGGATGCAGGTTGCGATATGATCCTGGTCTGCAATAATCGTAAAGGTGCCGTTAGCGTGTTGGATAACCTGTCACCGATCAATGCAGAGCGTGTTACGCATTTGTATCATAAAGGTTCATTTAGCCGTCAGGAGCTGATGGATTCGGCGCGCTGGAAGTCGGTCAACGCCCGGCTTGAAGACCTGAATGAGCGCTGGCAGGCACATAAAGCCAGCCTGTAAACCCTCCCGGAAGGCGTAGCGTGGTGAGAAGACAATGATCATCTATTTACACGGTTTTGACTCAAACAGTCCTGGTAATCATGAGAAGGTGCTACAGCTGCAGTTTATCGATCCCGATGTACGGCTGATTAGCTACAGTACGCGCCATCCGAAGCATGATATGCAGCATCTGCTCAAAGAGGTGGACAAGATGCTGCAGCTTAACGTCGACGATCGCCCGTTGATTTGCGGCGTGGGGCTGGGCGGCTATTGGGCGGAGCGGATTGGCTTCCTGTGCGACATCCGCCAGGTGGTCTTCAATCCTAACCTTTTCCCGAATGAGAACATGGAAGGTAAAATTGACCGCCCGGAAGAGTATGTCGATATTGCGACCAAGTGCGTGAGCAACTTCCGTGAGAAAAACCGCGATCGCTGTCTGGTGATCCTCTCGCGTAATGATGAAGCACTGAACAGCCATCGGGCCGCAGAGCTGCTGCATCACTATTACGAGATCGTCTGGGACGAAGAGCAGACCCACAAGTTCAAGAACATCTCCCCGCACCTGCAGCGCATCAAAGCCTTTAAAACGCTGGGCTAAACCACAGCCTGCCACTTCAGAAACCCGGTCGCGAACGCGCACCGGGTTTCTTTTTGTCCAGAATTGTCTACTTTTAAGCCATCAAAACTTGATGCATATCAATTTTGGTATGACCAATGCGCCTGACGTGTTATTCTCAATGCACCTGAATGGTTTCAGTGCTGTAACCTGTTGTTAATTAAGGGTTATTTTCATAACTTTTAATTAACAATTGGTTAATAATTTGAGGGGGTCACGTTGACTACGCCATTGAAAAAGATAGTGATTGTAGGCGGTGGTGCTGGCGGGCTGGAGCTGGCCACACAGTTAGGCAAGAAGCTGGGGCGCGGTAAAAAAGCCAAAATCACGCTGGTGGATCGTAACCACAGCCACCTGTGGAAACCGCTGCTGCACGAAGTGGCGACCGGCTCACTGGATGAGGGCGTGGACGCGCTGAGCTATCTGGCGCACGCGCGCAACCATCATTTCCAGTTCCAGCTGGGCTCGGTGGTTGACATCAACCGTGAGAGCAAAACCATTACACTGGCCGAGCTGCGTGATGAAAAAGGCGAGCTGCTGGTCCCCGAGCGCAAGCTGGCGTATGACACGCTGGTGATGGCGCTCGGCAGTACCTCCAACGACTTCAACACGCCGGGCGTTAAAGAGCACTGTATCTTCCTCGATAACCCGCACCAGGCGCGTCGTTTCCATCAGGAAATGCTGAACCTGTTCCTGAAGTACACCAGCAATCTGGGTGCGAATGGCAAGGTTAACATTGCCATTGTCGGCGGCGGCGCGACAGGCGTTGAGCTGTCCGCAGAGCTGCACAATGCGGTTAAACAGCTGCACAGCTACGGTTACAAAGGGTTAACTAACGAAGCGCTGAACGTGACGCTGGTTGAAGCGGGTGAGCGTATTCTGCCTGCGCTGCCTCCGCGCATTTCCGGCGCAGCGCACAATGAACTGACGAAACTGGGCGTGCGCGTCCTGACGCAGACCATGGTGACCAGCGCTGACGAAGGTGGACTGCACACCAAAGACGGCGAGTACATCAAAGCGGATCTGATGGTCTGGGCGGCAGGTATCAAAGCGCCTGACTTTATGAAAGATATCGGTGGTCTGGAGACGAACCGCATTAACCAGCTGGTCACCGAGCCGACGCTGCAAACCACGCGCGACCCTGAAATCTTCGCTATTGGTGACTGTGCCTCCTGCGCGCGTCCTGAAGGGGGCTTCGTGCCGCCGCGCGCTCAGGCCGCGCACCAGATGGCAAGCCTGGTGCTGCACAACATCCTGGCGCAGTACAAAGGCAAGCCAATGAAGGCGTATGTCTATAAAGACCACGGTTCTCTGGTATCGCTGTCAAACTTCTCTACCGTCGGTAGCCTGATGGGTAACCTGATGCGTGGCTCGATGATGGTGGAAGGGCGCATTGCACGCTTCGTGTATATCTCCCTGTACCGTATGCACCAGATCGCGCTGCACGGTTACTTTAAAACGGGCCTGATGATGCTGGTGGGCAGAATCAACCGCGTCATTCGTCCACGTCTGAAGCTGCACTAATCTTTCACTCCCTCCGGGCCCTCCGGAGGGATTTTTTAGCATATCATGCTGCTCGTCGTGGATTAGGTGCCTAAGAGTTCTCCTAAACGCGATATATCTCTCCCCCGATGTCCACTTTTTGATCCTTTGTCTTATTGGCGAAGCCGCGCCTCCATAGCAGAATTGTTACCAATAGCAACAAAGGAGGAAGTCCCGTGAATAAATCAATGTTGGCGGGTATAGGGATCGGCGTCGCAGCTGCGTTAGGTGTGGCTGCTGTTGCCAGTCTCAACGTTTTAGATCGCGGCCCGCAGTATGCGCAGGTGGTTTCTGCAACGCCTATTAAAGAAACCGTAAAAACCCCACGTCAGGAGTGCCGTAACGTCTCCGTAACCCACCGTCGTCCGGTACAGGATGAAAACCGTATTGCCGGCTCTGTTCTGGGTGCGGTAGCGGGTGGGGTGATTGGTCACCAGTTTGGCGGTGGTCGGGGTAAAGATGTCGCGACCGTGGTCGGCGCGCTGGGTGGCGGCTATGCCGGTAACCAGGTGCAGGGCGCAATGCAGGATAACGATACTTACACCACGACCCAGCAGCGCTGTAAAACCGTCTATGACAAGTCGGAAAAAATGCTGGGCTATGACGTGACCTACAAAATTGGCGATCAGCAGGGCAAAATCCGCATGGATAAAGACCCGGGCACCCAAATTCCACTGGATGGAAACGGCCAGCTGGTACTGAATAACAAAGCGTAAAAAAGATGTTCTCTGAACTTAGCTCCTCAAGCGCTCAGGCTGAGGAGCTTTTTTTTGCGTCAGATTTTGAGCAGTTCAGGCCACAGGCGCAGCGTGGTGTCGGAAATGTTCTGCAGTTTTTCCAGCGTCGCCCCTTCACGGGCGCTGATCGACATTCCCTGTAAAATACAGCTCAGGTATTGCGCCAGCATCTGAGGCTGGCAGTGTGCGGGAATTTCACCGCGCTGCTGACGCTGAGCCAGAAATGCGCTGAGCGTCTCCTCCTGCATCGCATGACGCGATTTCACCGTATTGGCGATCTCTTTTGATGCTGCCGCCAGGGTGGCAGAGGTGTTAATCATAAAGCAGCCCGCGGGCGTCTCTTTACTGGTGAAGCAGGTGGCAACGGCGGTGAAGTAATCCCGTAGCGCCTGTTCAACGCTTTTCTCTTCACAAAATAGCTGGGCTTCGTGTTTCGCCGCAAAGCGCGAAATGTACCTGTCCAGCACCGCCCTGAACAGCCCCTCTTTATTGGTAAATTCAGCATAAAGCGTCGGCGCTTTAGCTCCGGTGGCTTCTACCAGATCGGAAAGCGAGGTCGCTTCATACCCATGTTGCCAGAAGAGAGTCATGGCCTTATCAAGCGCTGCATCCCTGTCAAACACTTTTGGTCGGCCACGGCTTTTCTTCACACAACTCGTGACGTCGGTTGTCATTTGCCGTTGGTCCTCTGTTGGTTTGTTGAATGACCATTATAAAAATAAACGCAACCCACCACCAGTGCAGAATGCTTAAAAATAAATTAATCATATATGTATGAAAAATAACAATTTTAAAATTTAATTAATGCTCGTTATAAAAATGTGTTGACGCGTGAGCTGGATCACATTTATTATTTACCTATCGATCGTTAACTAAATAGCTAACGACCAAAAAATTCATCTGCCAAAGGTAAACATTATGAAAAACGTAAAAACCCTCATCGCTGCTGCTGTACTGAGTTCACTCTCTTTCGCAAGCTTTGCTGCTGTACAGGTACAATCCACTCCAGCCGATCAGCATAAAGTCGGGACGATCTCTGCATCTGCCGGGACTAACCTGGGCTCTCTGGAAGATCAGCTGGCACAAAAAGCGGAAGCAATGGGTGCAAAATCTTACCGCATCACCTCTGTGACCGGTCCTAACACCCTGCACGGCACCGCTGTCATCTACAAATAAGCCGGGCATAAACCCTCATTTATGCCACTGCAATAAAAAACGCCCTGCTTAGCAGGGCGTTTTACTTTCCGTCTTACATGGACTGCTGGACGACATCGTGATGCCGGGTGACATCGGTCGGCATGCCTGACCGCGCTTCCATCGCGCGCTCCATCACCAGGCTATCGGTATTCGCATTCGTTTTGAAGCTCACCATCGTGGCATTCAGGTTAATGGGTAATGTCTGGGGATCATCGCCGATATTTTTTGATAGCGGCTGGTGAATCTCAACCAGCCGCACGCCGCCTGGCTCTTCAGAGACCTTAATCGGCGTATTGATAATATTCACCTTCGTTCCCGGCGTAACGACGTTAAACAGCGTTTTGATATCGTCATCGCGCAGACGAATGCAGCCGGAGCTGACGCGCATGCCGATGCCAAAATCCGCGTTCGTACCGTGCAGCAGGTATACACCGCCGTATGCGGCAAGGCGGATCGCGTGATGACCCATCGGGTTATCCGGGCCTGCCGGAACCACGGCAGGAAGATCGATGCCCTGGGCCTTATAGCGGGCGCGAATGTTGGCCGTCGGCGTCCAGGTTGGGTTGGCGCGTTTATCCGAGACGGTGGTGACCATCGTCGGCGTCAGCGTATCGCCGCCCAGTTGACCAATACCGATAGGGTAGACGGTAACCTCATTTTTACCCGGCGGGTAATAGTACAAACGCAACTCCGCCAGGTTGATCACGATCCCCTCCCGCGGAGCGTCCGGCAGGATAGTCTGTAACGGAATGGTCAGTACGCTGCCCGCGCGCGGGACGTACGGATCGACGCCGGGGTTCGCCTGCAGCAGGGCCAGAAAACCGACGTTATATTTTTTGGCTATCGCTTCCAGTGAGCCACCATTGTTTTCAACCACATGAAAACGGTTTTCGCCCACCACCTTGCTGCCGGGCGGGGGAAGGGACCAGGTGTTTGCCCGCGCAGGAAGCGCAACCGCGACGGTGGCTGCCAGCGCAAACAGGGTTATCCAGCGGGTAAAACGCGAAGAGGTCATCATCACCATAATCCGTATAAATGATAAGGTTATTGTTTTATAAGGGGTTAAAGATAATTATGGCGAATGGGTGTGTCGGGAAGATCGGGTGAAGTGCAAAGAGTTTGTAAATTGTCCCCCCGCCAGCACTGCGCTAACGGGGGGAAGGGCGAGTTACGCGACAGCGTTCTCTTCCAGCTGACGCATAAAGTTACGCACCCAGTCCATGCGCGTTTTGCGCTCCGTCAGCTCCTGGGTAAATTTCAGTCGCGTCGGGCCATCAAGACGGAAGTGCTGCGGCTGTTTTTGCAGCAGGCCGATCAGCCACATCGGGTTGACGTGGTTCTTCTCGGCAAATTCAATAACGCCGCCTTTTTCGTTGCCCTCAAGCTTGCGAATGCCCAGCTTCTGCGCCTGCTGGCGCAGGCGCGCGATATCCAGCAGATTACGCGCAGCATCTGGCAGCAGGCCGAAGCGGTCGATCAGCTCAACCTTAATTTCTTCCAGCTCGTTTTCCGTCTTCGCGCTGGCGATGCGCTTGTAGAACGACAGGCGGGTATTCACGTCCGGAATGAAATCGTCCGGCAGCAGGGAAGGCATTCGCAGCTCGACCTCGGTTTGCTGGCTGGTCAAATCTTCCAGAGACGGCTCGCGCCCGGCCTTCAGGGCGTCCACCGCGTTTTCCAGCAGCTCCATATAGAGCGAGAAGCCGATGGTCTCCATGGAGCCGCTCTGGTCCTCACCCAGCAGTTCACCCGCGCCGCGGATCTCCAGGTCGTGCGTGGCCAGCGCGAAGCCTGCGCCGAGGTCTTCCAGCGAGGCGATGGCTTCCAGGCGCTTTTGCGCGTCGGTGGTCATCGCTTTCGGATGCGGCGTCAGTAGCCAGGCGTAGGCCTGATGGTGCGAACGCCCGACGCGGCCGCGCAGCTGGTGAAGCTGGGCCAGGCCGAAGTGATCCGCGCGTTCGATGATAATCGTGTTCGCCGTTGGAATGTCGATCCCGGTTTCGATGATGGTGGTACACACCAGCACGTTAAAGCGCTGGTGGTGGAAGTCGTTCATCACCCGCTCCAGCTCGCGTTCACGCATCTGTCCGTGACCGATAGCAATGCGTGCCTCCGGCACCAGCTCCGCCAGCCTGTCGGCCGCTTTCTGGATGTTTTCCACGTCGTTATACAAGTAATAGACCTGACCCCCGCGCAGCACTTCACGCAGAATGGCCTCACGCACCACCAGATTGTCGTACTCGCGGACAAAGGTTTTTACCGCCAGACGACGGGCCGGCGGCGTGGCGATAATCGACAGATCGCGCATGCCGCTCATCGCCATGTTCAGGGTTCGCGGGATCGGCGTCGCGGTCAGGGTCAGGATATCGACGTCGGCGCGCATCGCTTTGATACGCTCTTTATGGCGAACCCCGAAGCGGTGCTCTTCGTCGACGATCAGCAGCCCCAAATCTTTCCACTTCACGTCGCTTTGCAGCAGCTTATGGGTGCCGATCAGAATATCGATCTTGCCTTCGCTTGCCTGCTCCAGGATCTGCGTCTGCTCTTTGGTGCTGCGAAAACGCGACAGCATCTCTATACGCACCGGCCAGTTGGCGAAACGGTCCCGGAAGTTGTCGAAGTGCTGCTGAGCTAGCAGGGTGGTTGGCACCAGCACCGCCACCTGCTTGTTGTTTTCAACCGCAAGGAAGGCGGCGCGCATTGCCACTTCGGTTTTGCCGAAACCGACGTCGCCGCAGACTAAGCGGTCCATTGCCAGCGGCTGGCACATGTCGCTCAGCACGGCGTTAATAGCCTGAGCCTGATCCGGCGTAGTTTCAAACGGGAAGCTGTCGCAGAACAGCTGGTACTGTTCTTTGTCGTGCTTAAAGGCGAAGCCCTCTTTGGCCGCGCGCTGGGCGTAGATATCCAGCAGTTCGGCCGCCACGTCGCGCACTTTTTCCGCCGCTTTCTGGCGTGCACGCGTCCAGGCGTCGCCGCCCAGCTTGTGCAGCGGCGCATTTTCCTCCGCGCCGCCCGCATAGCGGCTGATCAGGTGCAGCGACGAGACCGGTACATAGAGTTTGGCGTCGTTGGCGTAGGTCAGCATCAGGTACTCACCTTTGATACCGCCCGCTTCCAGCGTGGTCATCCCCTGATAGCGGCCAACGCCGTGCTCCAGGTGAACAATCGGCTGGCCTGGATGCAGCTCGGCCAGGTTGCGGATCAGCGTGTCCGGGTTGATGGTCCGACGGCTGTCCTGACGGCGGCGCGCGACGCGCTCGCCCAGCAGGTCGCTTTCGCAAATCAGCGCCAGGTTGTTGAGCGTGTCAATGAACCCGTGCTCGGCGGCGCCAATCATCAGGTAACGACCGTTTCCGGTTGCTTCGCTCAGGCGAAGAATGCGCTTCGGCGCCACCTTAATGCGTCCCAGCAGCTCACCGAGCGCCTCGCGGCGGCCTTCACTCTCAACGGAGAACACCACCGGCCCGGTAAAGGATTCCAGGAACTTGCGCAGATTATCCAGCGGGGATTTCTGCTGCGCCTGTACGGCCAGCTCCGGCAGCGTGCGGAAGGCGAGGTTGGTGTTGGCGGCCTTATCGGCAAGCGAATCGGTTTTCAGCTGCATGCGCGGCCAGCGCTTCAGCTCGGCGTTGAGTTCGTCGGTGCGCAGCCACAGCGCTTCCGGCGGCAGGAGCGGACGCATCGGGTCAACGCCCCGGTTTTCGAAGCGCGCGCGGGTTTCGCTTTCAAAGCGGCTGGCGCTGGCGTCGATATCGCCGGTGTTCACAATCAGCGTATTCGCCGGGAAGTAGCTGAACAGGGCGGGCAGCGGCTCGCTGAAGAACAGCGGCTGCCAGTATTCGATTCCGGCCGGGAGCGTACCTTTGCTGACCTGCTGATAGATATGTTCTGCATCACGCTTTACGTCGAACCTGTCGCGCCACTGGCTGCGGAACAGCTCGATGGCGGTTTTGTCCGTCGGGAACTCGTGGGCAGGCAGTAAATTGATGGATTCCACCTCTTCCAGTGTGCGCTGGGTGTCGGCATCGAACACGCGCAGGCTGTCGATTTCATCATCAAAGAAATCCAGACGATACGGCTGGTCGCTGCCCATCGGGTAAAGGTCGAGCAGCGCGCCGCGGGTGGCATATTCCCCGTGCTCCATGACCTGATCGACATGGCGATATCCGGCACCGTCAAGCTGGTCTCGCAGGGTGTCGCGAGACAGGCGCTGGCCTTTTTTCATCACCAGCGCGTGGCCGTGCAGATAGCTATGCGGGCAGACGCGCTGCATCAGGGTATTCACCGGCACAATTAGCACGCCGCGCTGCATGGTCGGGAGTTGATATAGCGTCGACAGGCGCGAGGAGATGATCTCCTGATGCGGGGAGAAACTGTCATACGGCAGCGTTTCCCAGTCGGCCAGGCTGAACACCAGGCTATCGGTGAACTGGCGGATTTCATCGTGCAGGCGCAGGGCGTTTTGCATATCCGGGGCAACCAGCACCACCGGGCCAGGGTGCCGCTCAGCGATTTCTGCCACCAGCGTGGCGCAGGCCGCGCCCGTGAGTTCACCCAGCTGGCGCTGGTCGCCCGCTTTGACGGGCAAGGAATAACGATAGTGTTCAGGCATGGCTATGTCAGAGTCTCTTATGGATATACCAACAGTATTGGGGCATATCACTGATACGCAATGTCTTTATTATCCTCGATCGTTTTACATAAGCAAATTGTAACCGCACGGCAGGGCTAAACGCCCCCAAAACGGGGGCGGAGAGGGCATTAACGGGTGGCAGGTGACAGGCTCTGCGTAGACGGAGGAGAGAAGAAAAGGTCCCCGAACAGCGCGGTGGAAATTTTACGCACCCCAAGCCCGGCAAGGGTACAGATCAGCAGGCTGGCAAACGGGTAGATCAGAATTAAGCACAGCTCTGCCCAGACCGGCCAGTAAGCGGCATTCATCTCGCCAATCAGGATCAGGCTGAAGGCCTCAATTAAGATGCGGTGGGTGGTATAGATCGCAATGGTGTTTGAGCCAATCACGTTCAGCAGGTTGTTGGGATGTACGGCATAACGCTGCTCAAGGCTGTAGAACAGCTTCATGATCAACACGATCGACAGCAGAGAAAGCAGGAGAGGAACGTTAGCAAACCACAGCACCACGGAGACGGCCGCGAAAGCGCCAGTAGCCAGCCAGGTGCGGCGCAGGTTGAAGCTTTTCATCCACGCCATCAGCTCGGCGCCATACCACGCCCCCAGGCTGTAGTAGATCATGTTGCGTACCACGCTGTTCATTCCCCACCACGGCAGCGGCAGGAAGTTGATCGCGATGCTCGCCAGCGCAAGCAGTCCGAGTACCGGCAGCTTCCAGCGGCTCAGCAGTTTACACAGCGTGAAGTAGACCACCAGAGCATACAGATACCACAGGCTGGTGCTGGCGGTGAGCATGCCCCGCACAAATTCTGCCAGGGAATCGGCGTAGGCCGCGTTCGACGAGGTGGCAAGCTCGCGATCGGGCGCCAGCCAGGCGTTCAGGTGGGTCAGCGCCTGCCATTGCAGGATCCCCCACAGCGCCAGAACCCAGACAATGCTCCAGATCCGCTTGTCGAGGCTGGTGCGCCAGTCTACCTCATCAATATAACGACGGATCAGATAGCCGGAGATAAAGAAGAAAACCGGCATCCGGAACGGGGCGAGATAGAGGTTAAAATAGACCCAGCATTTGGCGAGGAGACCGGAGAGCGGATGCTGTAGCCCGCTGAGATGAGGATAAAAGGTGATGACCGAGTGGTAAATCACCACCAGACAGATGCACAGCCCTTTTATCTGGTTTATCCATAATGCTTTTTGCTTCATTGTTCGCAACTACCTTATTGCCATAGACGAACGAGCAATTGTTGTTAAACGAAACCGTGATGTAATGGGTAACAGTCTGTATCAGGAGGTTTTTCGGAAAAGGTGGAGGTTGCGAGGCGCGGTTTCAGACATTAGTACCCTGATTTATCTGAATTTTTCGGAAAAATGATTACCAAAGCTTACGGTTTCAGTCATTTACCCTTAACGGATTCGCTTATATACTCGTGGGTCTGCTATCAGCAAACAGACGGACTTCATGTATCAACCTGTCGCACTCTTCATAGGCTTACGTTACATGCGTGGGCGCGCCGCGGACCGCTTCGGTCGCTTTGTCTCCTGGCTTTCGACTATTGGCATTACGCTCGGCGTGATGGCTCTGGTGACGGTGCTTTCCGTCATGAATGGCTTCGAGCGCGAGCTGCAAAACAACATCCTGGGGCTGATGCCGCAGGCCGTTCTCTCATCGAATAACGGTTCCGTTAACCCGCAACAGCTGCCGGAAAGCGCGGCGAAGTTACAGGGCGTCACGCGCGTTGCGCCCTTAACCACTGGCGATGTGGTGCTGCAAAGCGCCCGCAGCGTGGCGGTCGGCGTGATGCTGGGGATTGACCCGGCGCAAAAAGACCCGCTGACGCCGTTCCTGGTTAACGTGAAGCAAACCGATCTGGAAGCCGGAAAATACAACGTGATTCTGGGTGAGCAGCTTGCCGGGCAGCTTGGCGTCAACCGCGGCGATCAGCTGCGCGTGATGGTGCCGTCCGCCAGCCAGTTTACGCCAATGGGTCGCCTGCCGAGCCAGCGCCTGTTTAACGTGATTGGTACTTTTGCCGCCAACAGCGAAGTTGACGGCTATCAGATGCTGGTGAACATTCAGGATGCGTCACGCCTGATGCGCTACCCGGCGGGAAATATCACCGGCTGGCGCCTGTGGCTCGATCAGCCGCTGAAGGTCGATACCCTCAGCCAGCAAAAACTGCCGGACGGCACCAAATGGCAGGACTGGCGCGAGCGTAAAGGCGAGCTGTTCCAGGCCGTGCGCATGGAAAAAAACATGATGGGGCTGCTGCTGAGCCTGATCGTCGCCGTGGCTGCATTTAACATCATCACCTCGCTGGGCCTGATGGTGATGGAGAAGCAGGGCGAAGTCGCCATCCTGCAAACCCAGGGTCTGACGCCGCGCCAGATCATGGCGGTCTTTATGGTGCAGGGGGCCAGTGCAGGCATTATCGGCGCGCTGTTGGGCGCCGTGCTCGGCGCACTGCTTGCCAGCCAGCTTAATAACTTAATGCCGATCATCGGCGCGCTCCTTGACGGCGCGGCGCTGCCGGTGGCTATCGAGCCGCTGCAGGTGGTCGGAATTGCGCTGGCCGCGATGGCCATTGCGCTGCTTTCTACGCTTTATCCTTCCTGGCGCGCCGCCGCCACTCAACCCGCTGAGGCTTTACGTTATGAATAAGATCCTGTTGCAATGCGACAACCTGTCCAAACGCTATCAGGAAGGCACTGTGCAGACCGACGTGCTGCACAATGTGAGCTTCAGCGTGGGCGAGGGCGAGATGATGGCGATTGTCGGCAGCTCCGGCTCGGGCAAAAGTACGCTGCTGCACCTGCTGGGCGGGCTGGACACGCCAACCAACGGCGACGTGATCTTCTCCGGTCAGCCGATGAGCAAAATGTCCTCTGCGGCGAAGGCCGAGCTGCGTAACCGCGAGCTGGGCTTTATCTACCAGTTCCACCACCTGCTGCCGGACTTCACGGCGCTGGAAAACGTGGCGATGCCGCTGCTGATTGGTAAAAAGAAACCGGCAGAAATTAACGCCCGCGCCAGCGATATGCTGAAAGCGGTAGGACTGGGCCACCGGGGAAATCACCGCCCGTCGGAGCTGTCCGGCGGCGAGCGCCAGCGCGTGGCGATTGCCCGCGCGCTGGTCAATAATCCGCGCCTGGTGCTGGCGGATGAACCGACCGGTAACCTGGACGCACGCAATGCGGACAGTATCTTCCAGCTTCTCGGCGAGCTGAACGCCTCGCAGGGAACTGCGTTTCTGGTGGTGACTCACGACCTGCAGCTGGCAAAACGCATGGGTCGCCAGCTTGAGATGCGCGACGGCCATCTGAACGCGGAACTGACCCTGATGGGAGCAGAGTAATGGCGTCACCGTTATCGTTACTCATCGGGTTACGCTTTAGCCGCGGCCGCCGTCGCGGCGGTATGGTGTCGCTGATCTCCGTTATCTCCACCATCGGTATTGCGCTGGGCGTGGCGGTCCTGATTGTCGGCTTAAGCGCCATGAACGGCTTTGAGCGCGAGCTGAATAACCGCATTCTGGCGGTCGTGCCGCACGGGGAGATTGAGCCGGTTAACCAGCCGTGGGCCAACTGGAGCGATGCGCTCGCCAAAGTGGAAAAAGTGCCGGGCATTGCCGCGGCCGCGCCATACATTAACTTTACCGGACTGGTGGAGAGCGGGGTTAACCTGCGCGCCATCCAGGTTAAAGGGGTCAACCCGGCCCAGGAGGAGCGGCTCAGCGCGCTGCCGAAATATGTTCAGAACGGCGCGTGGGCGAACTTTAAGGCCGGCGAGCAGCAGATCATTATGGGTAAAGGCGTTGCCGATGCCCTGAAGGTGAAGCAGGGCGACTGGGTGTCAATCATGATCCCGAACGCCAGCGCCGATCACAAACTGCAGCAGCCCAAGCGCGTGCGCCTGCACGTTACCGGTATTCTTCAGCTGAGCGGTCAGCTTGACCACAGCTTTGCGATGGTGCCGATGGAGGATGCACGCCAGTATCTCGACATGGGCGACAGCGTGACGGGCATTGCCATTAAGGTGAACGACGTCTTTAACGCCAACAAACTGGTGCGTGATGCCGGCAGCGTCACCAATAACTATGTCTACATCAAAAGCTGGATCGGCACTTACGGCTATATGTACCGTGATATCCAGATGATCCGTGCGATCATGTATCTGGCGATGGTGCTGGTGATTGGCGTGGCGTGCTTTAATATCGTCTCGACGCTGGTAATGGCGGTTAAGGACAAGAGCGGCGACATCGCCGTGTTGCGTACCCTCGGGGCAAAAGACGGTCTTATTCGCGCCATCTTCGTCTGGTACGGTTTGCTGGCAGGGCTGTTCGGCAGCCTTTGCGGCGTGGTGATTGGCGTGGTGGTTTCTCTGCAGCTGACGCCGATTATCAACGGCATTGAAAAGCTTATTGGTCACCAGTTCCTGTCCGGTGACATCTATTTTATTGACTTCCTGCCGTCTGAACTGCACTGGCTGGACGTTTTTTATGTGCTGGTTACAGCACTTTTACTGAGTCTGCTGGCAAGCTGGTATCCGGCGCGTCGCGCAAGCCGAATTGATCCGGCGAGGGTATTAAGTGGCCAGTAATTACGTCATGGTGTAGTGGTCCTGAGGCCGCTATGTCAGAAAGAGGAATGCGTTATGTATTATGGATTTGATATTGGCGGCACCAAGATTGCGCTCGGCGTGTTTGATAAAGACCTCAAACTGCAGTGGGAAACCCGCGTTCCCACGCCGCGCGAAAGCTACGATGAATTTTTAACCGCCATTGCCGCGCTGGTGGCGCAGGCGGATGAACGATTTGGCGTGAAAGGCAGCGTCGGCATTGGTATTCCGGGCATGCCCGAAACCGACGACGGTACGCTGTACGCGGCCAACGTGCCTGCCGCCAGCGGTAAACCGCTCCGCGCCGACCTCTCGGCCCTCCTTGAACGCGACGTGCGTTTAGATAACGATGCCAACTGCTTTGCCCTCTCTGAAGCCTGGGACGATGAATTCCGCCGCTATCCGCTGGTGATGGGGCTGATCCTCGGTACCGGCGTAGGCGGGGGGATTGTCATCAACGGCAAGCCGATTACCGGGCGCAGCTACATCACCGGGGAGTTTGGTCATATCCGTCTCCCGGTGGATGCGCTGGAGGTGGCAGGGCGTGATTTCCCGCTGACCCGCTGCGGCTGCGGCCAGCACGGCTGTATCGAGAACTATCTCTCAGGACGCGGGTTTGCATGGCTTTACGAACACTTCTATCATCAGAAACTTGAGGCCCCTCAAATCATTACCCTGTGGGAGCAGGGGGATGCGCAGGCGCGTGAGCACGTCGAGCGCTATCTGGATCTGCTGGCGGTGTGTCTGGGAAATATTCTCACCATCGTCGACCCGGATCTGTTGGTGATCGGGGGAGGGCTTTCAAACTTTACTGCGATTACGGAACGGTTGTCCGGGCGTCTGCCCCGACATTTATTGCCGGTCGCCCGCGTGCCGCGCATTGAACGCGCGCGACACGGGGACGCGGGAGGCATGCGCGGAGCCGCATTCCTTCATCTCACCGATTAGTTTACGAGGTCTTTATGCTGTCGCGTCGCCAGGGTCGACTCAGCCGTTTTCGCAAAAACAAACGCCGCTTACGAGAGCGCTTGCGCCAGCGGATCTTTTTCAGAGACAGAATCATGCCTGAAGCGATGGATAAACCCAGAGTGGTGGTACTGACCGGAGCGGGGATCTCCGCCGAGTCAGGAATTCAAACCTTCCGTGCGGCAGACGGGCTGTGGGAAGAGCACCGCGTCGAGGACGTGGCGACGCCGGAAGGCTTTGCCCGCGATCCGGATCTCGTGCAGGCGTTTTACAACGCTCGCCGTCGGCAGCTTCAGCAGCCTGAGATTGCGCCGAACGCGGCGCATCTGGCGCTGGCGAAGCTGGAAGAGGCGCTCGGGGACCGTTTTCTGCTGGTGACGCAGAATATCGACAACCTGCACGAGCGGGCCGGTAACAAGAACATCATCCACATGCATGGCGAGCTGCTTAAAGTTCGCTGCGCCTGGAGCGGCCAGGTGCTGGACTGGAAAGAGGACGTGCTGCCAGAGGACAAGTGCCACTGCTGCCAGTTCCCGTCGCGCCTGCGTCCGCACGTGGTCTGGTTTGGCGAAATGCCGCTGGGGATGGATGAGATCTACGGCGCGCTGGCGATGGCGGACGTGTTTATCGCTATTGGCACATCAGGGCACGTTTACCCGGCGGCGGGGTTTGTTCACGAAGCGCGACTGCACGGGGCGCATACGGTGGAGCTCAATCTGGAGCCGAGCCAGGTGGGCAGCGAGTTTGAAGAGAAGCAATATGGCCTGGCGAGCGAAGTGGTGCCAGCGTTTGTAGATAAGCTTCTAAAGGGGCTGTAAGAGTAACGGGCGACGTTGCGTCGCCCGTTATGTATTGCATTAACGACCTGCTTTTAACTTCTGATAATACTCTTCGTAAAGGCGGCTCGCGTCGCCTACATCGTTCTGCCATTCTCCTTTGCTGATGGTTTCGGCATCCGGATAGAGTGACTTATCGTTAGCCACGTCAGGCTTCAGCAGCTTGCGGGCGGCCAGGTTTGGCGTCGGGTAGCCAATCGTCTCGGCAACCTGTTTCGCCACGTCCGGACGCAGCAGGAAATTAATCAGCTTCAGCGCACCGTCCACGTTCTTCGCGTTGGCCGGGATCGCGAGGCTATCCATCCAGAAGATCCCGCCTTCCTTTGGCCAGACCACCTCCAGCGGCGTACCGGCCTGACGGGCAACATACGCAGAGCCGTTCCACACCATCCCCAGGTTTACTTCGCCTTCCATATACGGGTTTGCCGGGTTATCAGAGTTGAATGCCGCCACGTTAGGCATCAGCTTTTTCAGCTCGTTGTAAGCCGCGTCGATCTCTTTCGGATCGGTGGTGTTACCGGAATAGCCAAGCTTACGCAGCGCGATCTGGAACACTTCACGCGCGTCATCGGTTAACAGCAGGCTGCCTTTGTATTCCGGTTTCCACAGATCCGCCCAGCCGGTGACCGTTTTCGGATCGATGGCCTCGCTGTTCACGCCAATCGCCGTCGCCCCCCAGATGTACGGAATGGAGTAGTCGTTATTCGGGTCGAACGGCTTGTTGAGCATCTCAGGATCGAGGTTTGAAAAATTAGTTAGCTTCGTTTTGTCGATCTTCTGGATCATGCCCTCTTTGCGCATTTTGTCGACAAAGTAGGTGGAAGGAACCACCAGATCGTAGGCGCCGTCCTTGTAGGTTTTGAGCTTGGCGTACATGGTTTCATTCGACTCGTAGGTCGAGTAGATCACCTTGATGCCCGTCTCCTTTGTGAACTGTTCCAGCAGGCCCGGCGGCACGTATTCCGTCCAGTTGTAGAAGTAGAGCGTTTTGCTGTCATCAGCGTGCGCAGCACCCATGCCAAGCACCAGCGCCGCAGCGGCGAGCATTTTTTTCATTTCATTGTCCCCTGAGATTTTGTTTTATCACGAGCAAGAACCTGGCTGGCGATCACCAGAACCAGCGAAAACAGCAGCAGTATGGTCGCCAGCGCGTTCACCTCCGGTGAGACGCCAACTTTTACCATCGAATAGATCTTCAACGGCAGAATTTCGTAGCTCGGCCCGGTCACGAAGGAGGAAACCACGACGTCATCCATCGACAGGGTAAAGCTGAGCAGCCATCCGGCGGCGACGGCAGGCATCGCCAGCGGCAGGATGATTTTGCGCAGGATGATCATCTCGCTGGCACCCAGATCTTTCGCCGCTTCCAGCATGCGCACGTCGAACCCTTTCAGACGCGCGTAGACGGTGACCACCACAAACGGCAGGCAGAAGGTAATATGGGAAAACAGCAGCGACCAGAAGCCAAGCTGTACGCCCAGCAGCATAAACAGCACCAGCAGCGAAATCGCCATCACGATGTCCGGCGACATCATCACTACAAACAGCATGCCGCTGACGAACGGCTTGCCGCGAAAACGGTAGCGATACAGCGCCACGGCGGTCAGCGAGCCAATCAGCGTGGCGAAGGTGGCGGAAACGATCGCCATCGTCAGCGAGTGCTGTGCGGCCTGCAGCAGGCTGTCATTGTTCATCAGCAGGCTGTACCAGTTGGTGGTAAACCCCTGCCAGTTGATCCCGAACCGCGAGCTGTTAAACGAGTTCACGATCAAAATGATAATCGGGATATAAAGGTAAGCGTAAATGGCGGTCATAAAACCGCCGCGAAGCAGTCGACCGATCATTCGAGTTCCACCTTCCTGTTGAGCAGGCGAGAAGCGCGCCAGTAGACCAGCAGCATCAGCCCCATCACCACCGTGAGCGTAATGCTGGTCGCGGAGCCGAACGGCCAGTCGCGGATGTTCAGGAACTGACTCTTAATCACGTTGCCGATAAGCAGGTTTTTCGCCCCGCCCATCAGGTCAGAAACGTAGAACAGGCCCATCGCCGGGAGCATCACCAGCAGACAGCCCGCAATAATGCCGGGCATGGTCAGCGGAATGATAATGCGGATAAAGGTCTGCAGCTTGCTGGCCCCCAGATCTTTTGCCGCTTCCAGCAGCGGTTTATCGAGCTTCTCAATGCTGGAGTAGAGCGGCATCACCATAAACGGCAGCAGGATATAGACCAGGCCAATGATTACCGCACCTGGGGTAAACATGATGCGCACTGGCGTATCAATCACGCCCAGCCACAGCAGAAACGCGTTGAGGTAGCCTTTGGTGCTGAGGAAGATTTTCAGCCCGTAGATGCGAATCAGCGAGTTGGTCCAGAACGGCACAATCAGCAGAAACAGCAGCAGCGGGCGCACCTTTTGCGGCAGTCCCGCCAGGAACCATGCGAAAGGGTACCCCAGCAGCAGGCAGGCCACGGTGGCAATCAGCGCCATATTGAGCGAGTGCAACAGCACGTCGAAATAGAGCGGATCGAGCAGGCGCGCGTAGTTGTCCAGCGTAAAGACCAGCGAAACGAAGTTTGCATCGTCGCGGGTCAGGAAGCTGGTGGCGATGATCATCAGGTTGGGTAAAAAGACAAATAACACAAGCCAACCGACGATAGTGGCAATGACCACCTTCTGGAACTTACTTGTGTTCTTCATCAGCCAGCACAACCTCCCAGCTTTCTACCCAGTTGATAACCATTTTCTGGTCAAGAGAGTGGTCAAAGTCAGGATCGTCCTCGTTAAAGAATTCGCTGACCATCACCATTTTGCCGTTCTCCAGTTCCACAACGGACTCGAGGGTCATCCCTTTATAGTTACGTTCGCGAACGTAACCGATCAGACCTTCGACGTCGGCCGTGTCGTGGATCTCATCAACGCGGAGATCTTCCGGGCGCAGCAGGACGTTGAGTTTTTGTCCTTTCTCGACGGCAAAGTTCACGGTGATAATGCAGTCGCGTCCCTCGACGTTCGCGCGAACGCGCTGTGCATCCAGACGCTCAAGTACGGTGGCGTTGAAGATATTGATCTCGCCAATAAAGCTGGCGACAAACAGGTTTTTCGGCTCTTCGTATATTTCACGCGGCGTACCGTCCTGTTCAATCTTACCGTCACGCATTACCACGATACGGTCTGACATGGTCAGCGCCTCTTCCTGATCGTGGGTGACGAAGACAAAGGTGATACCGAGCTTGCGCTGTAGCGCTTTCAACTCGTTCTGCATCTGCTTGCGCAGCTTGTAATCCAGCGCGGAGAGGGATTCATCCAGCAGAAGCAGGCGCGGTTTATTGACGACCGCGCGGGCAATGGCCACGCGCTGCTGCTGACCGCCGGAGAGCTGGTGGGGCTTTCGCTGGGCAAACGTCTCCAGCTGAACCATGCGCAGGGCTTCGGTGACGCGCGGTTCGATCTCATTAGCCGGGGTTTTTTGCATCCGCAGGCCAAACGCCACGTTCTCAAACACGGTCATGTGCGGGAACAGGGCGTAGCTCTGAAAAACGGTATTGACGTGGCGATCTTCGGCAGGAACCTGGGTTATGTCCTGGTTCTCAAGATGGATGCGGCCATTATCAACGCTTTCCAGCCCGGCGATAAGGCGCAGTACGGTGGTTTTGCCGCAGCCGGAAGGGCCAAGCAGCGTAAGAAACTCACCATCATTGATGGTCAGGTTGAGGTCGGAAATGACGTCTTTGCCATCAAAGCTTTTACGAATTCGTTCCAGTTGCACCAGCGGTGAACGAGAACGGGATTGTGTATTCAATTTTTGCGCTGTCCCATATAGACGCCTCAGGCAGCAGACTGAAGCGGGGTTTGTGTGTAACCACCTTGGTGACTCGTAATGAGGGCGGACATTCTACGGCAATCCCCCGTAATCGCCAATCCTTGTCACTGATTCATAAGCTACATTTATTAACGCATAAAGATATAAACGTAAAAAGTTCTCGTTTGCGGGATAAAAGTGACCTGACGCAATATTTGCGTTTTGATGCTTACTGATAATGTTGTCACAAAAAGTGAGGGTGACTGCATGGATAAATTACTTGAGCGTTTTTTACAGTATGTTTCGCTGGATACCCAATCTAAGCCGGGTGTCCGCCAGGTGCCAAGCACCGAAGGCCAGTGGAAGTTGTTAAACCTGCTTAAAGAGCAGCTTGAGGCCATGGGGCTGGTCAACGTCACGTTAAGCGAAAAAGGCACTGTGATGGGAACGCTGCCGGCGAATGTGCCGGGTGATATTCCGGCGATTGGCTTTATTTCTCATGTCGATACCTCACCTGATTTTAGCGGCAAACACGTGAACCCGCAGATCGTGGAAAACTACCGCGGCGGTGATATCGCGCTGGGGATTGGCGACGAAGTGCTCTCTCCGGTGATGTTCCCCGTGCTGCACCAGCTGCTCGGGCAGACGCTGATCACCACCGACGGCAAAACGCTGCTTGGGGCGGATGACAAGGCGGGCATCGCGGAAATCATGACGGCGCTGGCGGTGCTGAAAGGTAAAAACATCCCGCACGGGGACATCCGCGTTGCTTTTACCCCAGATGAAGAGGTAGGTAAGGGCGCGAAGCACTTCGACGTGGACGCTTTTAACGCGCAGTGGGCGTATACCGTCGACGGCGGTGGCGTGGGCGAGCTGGAGTATGAAAACTTCAACGCGGCGTCGGTGACCATAAAAATTGTCGGAAACAACGTTCACCCAGGGTCTGCCAAAGGGGTGATGGTGAACGCGCTGTCGCTGGCGTCGCGTATTCATGCGGAAGTCCCGGCGGAAGAGAGCCCTGAACAGACAGAGGGGTACGAGGGCTTTTATCACCTCACCAGCATCAAAGGCACCGTGGACAGCGCGCAGATGCACTACATCATCCGCGATTTTGACCGTAAAGCTTTTGAGGCGCGCAAGCGCAAAATGATGGAGATCGCCAAGAAGGTTGGGAAGGGATTGCATCCTGACTGCTATATTGAGCTGATCATTGAAGACAGCTATTACAATATGCGCGACAAGGTGATGGCCCATCCGCACATTCTGGATATCGCCCAGCAGGCGATGCGAGACTGCGATATTGAACCGGTCTTAAAACCGATTCGAGGCGGCACTGACGGCTCGCAGCTCTCATTTATGGGGCTACCGTGCCCAAACCTGTTTACCGGTGGCTATAACTACCACGGCAAGCATGAGTTTGTGACGCTGGAAGGGATGGAAAAGGCGGTGAAGGTGATTGTGCGGATAGCCGAGTTAACCGCGAAGCGGTAAGAAAAAGCCCGGTGGCGCAGCGCCACCGGGCATTATCACAACTCAGTCCTCAAAGAACCAGTACCCGCTGTTGACCAGCGCGGCCAGCATCGCGAGGAAGGATGGGTCTTCCAGCGCGTCGCCAAAGGTTTCTGCAGTCAGTATCATATGGCTGGCAATGGCTTCCAGTGCCGGGCGGTGCGGGGAGTCGAGCTTCTCACCGTTGACGAAGACCTCTTCACCAATGCGCAGCACGCGTAATCCGCCCAGACGAACCAGCTTGTCACCCTGCTGCAGCGCATCATAGATCTCATCTGCCTGATACGGCGGCTCCGGCGGTGCAACGTCCAGCTCGTGACGTGACTGGCTAATAAATTCGCCAAACCACTGCCTGAAATGTTCCGGCTGGTTGATCAGATCCAGCATCATGCCGCGCAGCTTATCCAGCTCTTCTGGCACGATGTCTGCCGGATGCTCGCGCGCAGGCACATCCGGATCGCTGTAGCGATAGCTTCCCAGCTCGCGCTGCAGGACATAGTCGGCAAAGCCGCTGATCATTTCGCGGCCGCTTGGCGCACGGAACCCGACAGAGTAGTTCAGCGAGTTCTCCAGGGAGTAACCTTCGTGAGGGAATCCTGGCGGAATGTAGAGAATATCGCCTGGCTCCAGCTCTTCGTCGATAATGCCTTCGAACGGATCCACCTGAAGCAGATCCGGGTGCGGGCAGTGCTGCTTCATCGGCACTTTTTCGCCCACGCGCCAGCGGCGGCGGCCCGTGCCCTGAATGATAAACACGTCGTACTGGTCCAGATGCGGACCCACGCCGCCGCCAGGTACGGAAAAGGAGATCATCAGATCGTCCATTCGCCAGTCGGGCAGGGCGCGGAACGGGCGCATTAGCGCGGCAGTCGGCTCGTGCCAGTGGTTAACCGCCTGCACCAGCAGCGACCAGTTGCTTTCGCCGAGATGATCGTAGCTTTCGAAAGGACCGTGGCTGACCTGCCATTTCCCGTCCTGGTGGCTGACCAGACGGCTGTCGACTTCGTTTTCCATGGCCAGACCGGCCAGCTCGTCAGGTGAGATAGGGTCGACAAAGTTGCTGAACCCGCGTTTCAGAACCACCGGGCGCTTTTGCCAGTAACGTTCAATAAACTCGGGCCAGTTAAGTGTTAAGTGATAATCCATATTTTTTTATCCGCAGGCTCTTACTGACTCGGATTATAACGGAAGCTCAGCCCCCCGGCTGCGAGATCCTCGCATTTTTCACATAACGGGTTAACTATCGTCCGATGTGGGCTGCTGACGACCAAAAATCACTTCCATTCTGGCCCCGCCGAGCAAGCTTTCGCTGGTTTCGATTTTTCCGTCATACTGGTCGACAATCTCGCGGGCGACGGCTAAACCCACGCCCTGACCGGGGCGCAGCGTATCCGCTCGCTGACCGCGATCGAACACCACATCACGTTTATTAAGCGGGATCCCGGGGCCATCATCCTCAACGATAATGTGTAACTCGTTATCCGTCTGGCGCGCCGATACTTCAACAAACTCCAGGCAGTATTTACAGGCGTTATCCAGCAGGTTGCCCATCACTTCCATAAAGTCATTTTTTTCGCCAACAAAGCTAATTTCAGGCGAAATATCGAGGCTGATGTTGACCCCTTTACGCTGATACACCTTGTTAAGTGCGGACGTGAGATTATCCAGCAGCGGGGCCACCGGGTGCAGTTCGCGGCTCAGGAGCGCGCTGCCGGAACGCATGCTGGCGCGGTGCAGATAGTAGCCAATTTGCTGCGAGATTCGGCTGATTTGTTCCAGCATCACCGGCTCGGCATCGTCGACGCTCAGCCTTGAGCTGCGCATGGAACGCAGGGTGCTTTGCATTACGGCCAGCGGCGTTTTCAGGCTGTGGGTGAGGTCGGTCAGGGTCGTACGGTACTTATCATAGCGTTCACGCTCGCTTTTCAGCAGGCGATTGAGGTTACGCACCAGACTGGTCAGCTCACGGGTGGTTTCCGGATTGAGCTTTTCACGATGATGTTCCTCAAGCTCGCGCACCTCTCGCGCCAGGGACTCAATAGGGCGCAAGCTCCACCACGCCGCCACCCAAAGCAGCGGGATCACCAGCAGCAGGTTTGCTGCCAGAACATAAACGAACCAGCCCCAGACCTTATAGGAACGTTTTAGCTCAACCGGAATGGTGTCGATCACCACAATAGTTAACTGCGGCATGTTCATGGTCGCCGGGTAGATATTGATCGCCACCGAGTGCGTCATTTCCGTCTCGGCATCGTCAGCCCGGATTTCATTGAGCTTTTGCTGCATCGAGCGATCTTCGCGAATCAGCGTGCTGGTGGTATTGAGATCGGCTTCTATCTCATGAAACCCGTTGGTTTTGAGCCACTCCGGACGAATGCTTTTCGCCAGCCACGGAATATCGCGTTGCGCCCAAAGCAACTTTCCCTTTTCATTGTAAATCAAGGCTAAAGTAGGACTCTGTTGATCCAGGTTCTCTGGCATTTCAACGGTGATGTGGTTGTCTTCCCATGTGGCCAGGGTATAAAACAGATTACTTTCGCCGCGTAACAGTCGAAAGGTCGTTTTATCGAAGCTGACGCTGTAGCCCACCAGGGCGACCAGACCGTAGGAGAGCGACAGCACCAGCACCACCGCGGCCGTTGCCAGTAAAAAACGAACCCGCAGCGAGAGGGGCAGAATGTGGCGCAAAATCCGTCTCATTTAGCGTAATTCGAACAGGTAGCCCTGGCCGCGGACGGTCGTAATCACGTCCTGCGGATACTGCGCCTGAATTTTCTTACGCAAACGGCCCATCAGCACGTCTATGGTGTGACTCTCGCGCAGCTCAGCGTCAGGGTAGAGTTGGAGCATCAAGGAGTCTTTGCTCACTACTTTTCCGCTGTTACGGATCAGCGTTTCCATAATGGTGTATTCGAACGCGGTGAGCTTGATCACTTCATCGTTAATCGACAGCTCGCGACGGGAGAGATCCACCTGGAAAGGCGGAATGGAGATAACCTGTGAAGCCAGCCCGCTGTTGCGGCGTAACAGCGCCTGCATGCGCGCCGCCACTTCTTCAATGTGAAACGGTTTGGTGACGTAATCATCCGCACCGGCGCTGAGCACTTCAACTTTGTCCTGCCAGCCTTCGCGGGCGGTGAGAACCAGAACCGGCAGGGAAACGTCATGGCTGCGCCAGCGACGAATTAACGACAGGCCGTCTTCATCAGGCAGGCCTAAATCGACAATGGCGATGTCCGGCAGGTGTTCATTGAGATAATAATCGGCTTCTTTTGCATCTTCAGCATCATCCACCTGATGTCCCATCTCCTGAAGCTGAACCTTCAGGTGGTGGCGTAGCAATGCGTTATCCTCAACAACCAGTACGCGCATCATCTTTTCTCCCAGAATAAATAGTATGAATAGTTTAACGCTGATTATGTTGCTGTGGGGATAAACATTCAGTAAACCGGGGAAAAGCAACCCCCTTTCCGGGCGGAAAGGGGGGGAAGGAACGTTACTTCAGCTCATCAACCATAGTGATGGCGCGGCCAATGTAATTCGCCGGAGTCATGGCCTTCAGGCGGGTTTTCTCTTCTTCCGGCAGTGCCAGACCGTCGATAAACTGTTTCATGCCTTCGGCATCGACGCGTTTACCGCGTGTCAGCTCTTTCAGCTTCTCGTACGGTTTTTCGATACCGTAGCGGCGCATCACGGTCTGAATCGGCTCTGCCAATACTTCCCAGTTGTGATCCAGCTCGTCCAGAAGACGGTCACGGTTCACTTCGAGCTTGCTCACGCCCTTCAGGGTGGACTGATACGCGATCAGCGCGTAGCCAATGCCCACGCCCAGGTTACGCAGCACGGTGGAATCGGTCAGGTCGCGCTGCCAGCGGGAAACCGGCAGCTTGCTCGCCATATGCTGCAGCACGGCATTCGCCAGGCCCAGGTTGCCTTCGGAGTTTTCGAAGTCGATTGGGTTCACTTTGTGCGGCATGGTGGAGGAGCCAATTTCCCCGGCGATGGTCTTCTGCTTGAAGTGGTTCAGCGCGATGTAGCCCCACACGTCGCGATCGAAGTCGATCAGGATGGTGTTGAAGCGCGCGATGCAGTCAAACAGCTCTGCAATGTAGTCGTGCGGCTCAATCTGGGTGGTGTACGGGTTCCACTGGATCCCCAGAGAGGTCACGAACTCTTCGCTGAACTGATGCCAGTCCACTTCCGGGTAAGCGGCAATGTGGGCATTGTAGTTACCGACCGCGCCGTTAATTTTACCCAGAATTTCAACCTGCTCCAGCTGACGGTATTGGCGCTCCATACGGTACGCCACGTTCGCCATCTCTTTACCCATCGTGGATGGGGTGGCTGGCTGGCCGTGAGTACGGGAAAGCAGCGGAATGTGACGGTATTCCACGGACAGCGCTTTCACCGCGTCGATGATTTTACGCCAGTAAGGCAGCACCACTTCTTTACGCGCGGTGGAGAGCATCAGCGCGTGAGACAGGTTATTGATATCTTCGGACGTACAGGCGAAGTGAATGAACTCGGATACCGCATGCAGGGCCGGGACGCTTTCCACTTTCTCTTTCAGGAAATACTCAACCGCTTTCACGTCGTGGTTGGTGGTGCGTTCAATGGTCTTAATGCGCGCGGCATCTTCTTCGCTAAACTCAGCAACGATTTTATCAAGGTAATCGTTTGCCTTTTCGTCAAAAGCAGGAACTTCCTTGATTGCTGCCTGGGCGGCCAGCTTCTGCAGCCAGCGTACTTCAACCTGAACACGGAACTTCAGCAAACCATATTCGCTGAAGATCCCGCGCAGCGCGCTGACTTTATCGCCGTAGCGTCCATCGACAGGGGATACGGCGGTCAGTGAGGATAATTCCATAATTCGCAACTCCGGGAGGTTAACAATGAGCAAGAATTTGTTTTGCCTGAGTAGTCAGGCGATTACGAGAAAACATTAACTGCAGGCGGCCACCGCCAACCTGATGCCACAGCACGGCGGCGCGGATCCCAGCCAGCAGGGAAGCGCGGACCTTCGCCTGCACCTGCGGGCTTTGCAGTACGGCAGGGGAGCCGGTGACCTGAATGCGCGGGCCCAGCGGGCTGATGACGTCAACGTAAATGCCCGCCATGGCGCTCAGCAGCGTTTCAGACTGCAGGTCAAAATGGTCGAGCTGACGCTGTAGGCCGGCGATGCGATCGCCCAGGGTATTGAGCGCGCCTTTTGCCGCGCTCAGCTTACGCTCAAGCACCATCAGGCTTAAGGTGTAGCGGGTCAGTTCCGCGTTTAACCCCTGACGGCTACTGGCGTTAAGCACGCCAAGCAGGGTTTCAAGACCGAGACGAAGATTGGTTTCGCTGCCGCCGAACACGCCCAGGGTTGAACCGGGGTTGAGGTCGATAACGCTGTTGAGCGAAACGTGCAGGGCATCAGCGTCACAGTGACCCTGATGCGCCAGCTGTTGCACCAGACGAGCAGACTGGCAAATTCCTGCCAGCGCCAGGGTGATGTCATAATAATTCTTCGCCACACGGTCTCCTTTATGTGTGCAATCGGTTAAACAGCGGGCAGCGGCAGGCGCTGTTCAATGATCCCGCCGCCCAGGCAGATTTCGCCGCTGTAGAAGACAGCAGACTGGCCCGGGGTAACGGCGGCGACCGGCTCGTCGAAACGGACGTCAATACGGTCGTCATCAAGCGCGGTGATGGTGCAAGGAATATCGGTCTGGCGGTAGCGCGTTTTCACCGTGCAGCGCAGCGTGCCTTTCAGGGGCTCGCGATCGACCCAGTGCAACTGCTGTGCGATAAGGCCAACGGACATCAGACGCGGGTGGTCGTGACCCTGAGCCACCACCAGAATATTGTTTTCGACGTCTTTATCGACCACGTACCACGGATCTTCGCTGCCTTCTTTCGTCCCACCAATACCCAGGCCTTTACGCTGGCCTAAGGTGTGGTACATCAGCCCCTGATGCTGACCAATCTCGTCGCCATCAACGGTGACAATTTTACCTGGCTGTGCAGGCAGGTAGCGGCCCAGGAAATCACGGAATTTGCGTTCGCCGATAAAGCAGATACCGGTGGAGTCTTTTTTCTTCGCGGTGATCAGGTCCAGCTCTTCGGCAATTTTACGCACTTCCGGCTTTTCCAGTTCGCCGACCGGGAACAGGCTTTGCGCAATCTGTTCGTGGCTCAGCGTATAAAGGAAGTAGCTCTGGTCTTTATTGCCGTCGAGGCCGCGCAGCAGCTGGCTTTTGCCATTCACGTCCGCACGACGCACGTAGTGACCGGTCGCAATGTAGTCAGCGCCCAGATCTTCCGCGGCGAATTCCAGGAAGGCCTTAAATTTGATCTCTTTGTTGCACAGAATATCCGGGTTCGGGGTACGGCCCGCTTTGTACTCTTCCAGGAACAGTTCAAAGACGTTGTCCCAGTATTCTGCGGCAAAGTTAACGGTGTGCAGTTCAATGCCGAGCTTGTCGCATACGGCCTGCGCGTCGGCGAGATCCGCTGCGGCAGTGCAGTATTCCTCGCCATCGTCTTCCTCCCAGTTCTTCATGAACAGGCCCTCCACCTTATAGCCCTGTTGCTGCAACAGGTAGGCGGAAACGGAGGAATCGACACCGCCGGACATGCCGACGATCACTTTTTTCTGGCTGTTATCTGACATGGAATACTCACGACATTGAACTTCAAGGCGGCGTATTCTATCACGCCCCCCCACCGTTGACACCCTCTGTAAACGGCCAGTTAAATTCTCCGATGACACCCAGCGGCAGGCGTGCGCCTGACTGCCAGCAGCGGATGCTTTCCGCAACCAGCGGCGAGCGCAGGTTTGGCGCGTTCAGGATCTCCTCGGCGGTGACCCACAGGCAGCGATCGATATCGTCATCATGCGGTTCTGTGGCGCACGTTTCGCTAAGCTCAACGGCGAATAAAAAGCGCAGGAATGGGGTGCTGTCGGGCGCAATCCACTGGTGCATGCGAATGAAGTGCTGGGGCTCAGCGCGAATGCCGGTCTCTTCCCAGAGCTCGCGCTTCGCGGCCTGCAGCAACGTTTCATTGGCTTCAAGATGCCCGGCAGGCTGATTCCACAGCGCCCTGCCGTTGATGCTCTCTTCCACAACGAGGAATTTTCCCTGCGCGTGCACCACGCAGGCGACCGTAACATGAGGTTTAAACATCGTTTCTCCTTAAGGGGCAGCGTCGCGCCATTCGCCGTTTGCCAGCGTATCCAGCGTGTAGCTGCCCATGGCGTAGCGAATCAGACGTAGGGTAGGGAAGCCGACGTGCGCGGTCATTCGCCTCACCTGGCGGTTGCGGCCTTCATACAGGGTGATTTTGAGCCAGCTTGTCGGGATGGATTTGCGCTCGCGAATGGGCGGGTTACGCGGCCACAGCCACTCCGGCTCATTCACGCGTTCAACACCGGCGGGCAGGGTGGGACCGTCGTTCAGCGTCACCCCGCTGCGCAGTTTCGCCAGCGTCTCTTCGTCCGGCTCGCCTTCAACCTGCACAAAGTAAATTTTGCCGGTGCGTTTGCCCGGTTGTGTAAGCTTTGCCTGTAGGGCGCCGTCGTTGGTTAGGACCAAAAGTCCTTCGCTGTCCCGGTCCAGGCGACCGGCGGCGTAGACGCCCTGAACAGGGATGTAATCCTTGAGCGTGCTGCGTCCGGCCTCATCGGTAAACTGCGGCAAAACATCGTAGGGTTTATTGAACAGAATAACCCGCTTTGGCTGGGTTTCTTGCGGTCGTCTGGCGGCTTGTCGCGAGCTGAATCGCTCAACCCGGTGTTTTGTAAAAGAAGTTTTCTTCATGGTATTTTCAGGCGTTATCAATTGCCGCATTATAGCCTAATAACGAAGACCTTTCATGGCGCAGGACAATCAGGTACTATCGAAGGGCTCATTACAATTTATTAACATAAGATCAGTAACAACCAGAAGCGCTCGAAGGAGAGGTTAATGGAAAGCAAAGTAGTTGTTCCGGCGGAAGGTAAAAAGATCACCCTGCAAAACGGCAAGATTAACGTTCCTCACAATCCGATTATTCCGTTCATCGAAGGCGACGGTATCGGTGTAGACGTTACCCCGGCAATGCTGAAAGTGGTTGATGCCGCTGTTGAGAAAGCCTACAAAGGCGAGCGTAAAATTTCCTGGATGGAAATTTACACCGGTGAGAAATCAACGCAAGTTTATGGCCAGGACGTCTGGCTGCCAGCAGAAACGCTGGACCTGATCCGCGACTACCGCGTTGCTATTAAAGGCCCACTGACCACTCCGGTCGGCGGCGGCATCCGTTCCCTGAACGTGGCGCTGCGTCAGGAACTGGACCTGTACGTGTGTCTGCGTCCGGTTCGTTACTATCAGGGCACCCCAAGCCCGGTTAAGCACCCTGAACTGACCGACATGGTTATCTTCCGCGAAAACTCAGAAGACATCTACGCGGGCATCGAGTGGAAAGCGGACTCTGCTGATGCAGAAAAAGTGATTAAATTCCTGCGCGAAGAGATGGGCGTGAAGAAAATTCGCTTCCCTGAGCACTGCGGTATCGGCATTAAGCCGTGCTCTGAAGAAGGCACCAAGCGCCTGGTGCGTGCGGCCATCGAATACGCGATCACCAACGACCGTGATTCTGTGACCCTGGTTCACAAGGGCAACATCATGAAGTTCACCGAAGGCGCGTTCAAAGACTGGGGCTACCAGCTGGCGACCGAAGAGTTCGGCGGTGAGCTGATCGACGGCGGCCCGTGGCAGAAGATCAAGAACCCGAACACCGGCAAAGAGATCATCATTAAAGATGTGATCGCCGATGCGTTCCTGCAGCAGATCCTGCTGCGTCCTGCTGAATACGATGTGATCGCCTGTATGAACCTGAACGGTGACTACATTTCTGACGCCCTGGCGGCACAGGTTGGCGGTATCGGTATCGCCCCTGGCGCGAACATCGGCGACGAGTGCGCCCTGTTCGAAGCAACCCACGGTACTGCACCAAAATACGCAGGCCAGGACAAAGTGAACCCAGGCTCTATCATCCTCTCCGCAGAGATGATGCTGCGTCATATGGAATGGTTCGAAGCCGCAGACCTGATCGTCAAAGGTATGGAAGGCGCGATCAACGCGAAAACCGTAACGTACGATTTCGAACGTCTGATGGAAGGCGCTAAGCTGCTGAAATGCTCAGAGTTTGGCGACGCGATTATCGCGAACATGTAATCCAGATTCTGGGTTAAACGAGAGCGGGGGCCTGAGGGTTCCCGTTTTTTTTGCTTCTGCCTGCAGGAAATAACACGATGCTCGCTACTGTTCTTATCGCTGTCGTTGCATTCATCCATATCTACATTCTTGTGCTGGAAATGTTCCTGTGGAACACCAGAACGGGGCACAAGGCCTTTAATCTGCGTCCCGATTTTGCGCGCGACACCCGCGTGCTGGCCGCGAATCAGGGGCTGTATAATGGTTTTCTGGCTGCGGGTCTGCTCTGGAGCCTCTGGCTTGGTGAAAAGGGTATATCTTTGGCCATCTTCTTCCTGACCTGCGTGTTGATTGCCGGACTCTTTGGCGCAGCGACCGCCAGCCGAAAGATACTGTACGTTCAGGCCATACCTGCTCTTGCAGCCCTGCTTGCCCTGCTTATCTGACGCAACGCGTTGGTTAACCGTACGTCGTCGGATATACTTGTGGCTTCACCCTCAAAGGTTAACGCTGTTATGAATAACGAAATCCCACTGAAGTATTATGACATCGTCGAAGAGTACGCGACGGAAGCCACAAAGCCCGTGAGTGAGTCAGAGCAGGATTCGCTGGCGCATTATTTCCAGCTGCTTCTCACGCGTTTGTCGAATAATGAGGAGATCGATGAGGAAGCTCAGCAGGAGATGGCGCGTGAAGCCGGGGTTCGTGCCGATCGTATTGATGATATTGCGAACTTTCTCAATCAGTGGGGAAACGAGTAACCTACCGCGCGATCCCAGCGAGTCGCTTCGCAAGCTCGCTTCGGGTGACGGATTTTGAGAAATACCATCCCTGAATCAGCGCCTCGGGGTATCTTTCAGCAATAAAGCGATACTGTATTTCGCTCTCTACGCCTTCGAAAACAAGCGTTTTATTCAGTTTTGCGAGGGCGTCGCTAAAGATGACAAAAATGTTCTGCTTGTAATGTTCACTGATGCCATCGACCAGCGACTTGTCGATTTTGATCTCATCATATTCAAGCAGCGAAAGCCTTGCCAGGTTTGAGTTTTGCACCCCGAAGTCATCAATGGATATTCTCACGCCAAGGTTTTTTAAATCCTTGCAGAAATCTTCCAGAATATTCCCAGTTGAAATGGCTTTTTCAGAAAGCTCGATTTTGATCAGAGAGAGCGGAATGTTATTAGCTAAACAGCTACGGCGCAAAATGCTGATAAACTGTCCGTCTTCAATTTCCGTTCGGCCAACATTGAGCGAAACAACCAGATGATATTTAATAATAAGTGGCGCGATATCCGAAAGGGATTTTTGGAGAATATTAATATAGTAATTTTTATACAGGCCAATTTTTTTGATTAATGGAATAAACAGTTCCGGGGAGACGTCACCGTATCTTGCGTCACGCCATCTCGACAAGACCTCCACACCTACAATTTTTTTATCCTCAATCCGAACAATGGGCTGGTAATGAACGCCGATGGTATTAGTGATAACAGCTTTGACCAGCGTCCGCTCCAGGGAGAACCGGTCCTCGTTGAGTCGAAAGAAAAAGAGCGTTATCGCAATCCAGATAAAACATAAAATGACCGCGAGAACGATAAATACAACGGGAGATAACGAGGCCAGTCCCGCGTTGTGATGCTTAACAATGACGCACAAATCCCACGTGGTGCTGCACCGGGTGAGGGTCAGGGTAAACAAGGAGGAATTCAGTTCGCTCTGCTGGTTTAATTCAGGCGTAGCCGAAAAAAACGTTCTGCTTAAGTCCCTGGTGGTGGTGCTCAGAGAATAGCTCTCCGTAACCGGGGTGAATTTATCGTAAGCATAGCGGGAGGTGAAGATAATGTGATTATTATAGATGGCCGCATTGCCGGTAAAAAAATCCTTTCTCGAAAATTGCGCGAGGAGAAATCCTCTGGGCGTTTCATGGAGCTCTTCAGGAAGCGGGACAGGATTAACGAGTTTACCCCAAAAAGCGGTACAGACTATTTTTCCCTTTTCAATAAAACCGACGTCAGCGACATAGCGGCTTTCGAGCTTGACCTGCCGGTAGCGATCGAGGCTGTCTCTGTCGCATCCCTGTGTGGTCAGGTTTTTGAGCGTCTGCGCCATGCTCTGGGTCAGACTTTCTGAATGCTGTAAAAGGGTTCGGGAAATCTCAAGCTGTTTGCTTTTCTGCTGGCTCCCGATAACTGCATTAACCGCAAAAAGAGACAGGAAGACCAGAAACGCTGAAACGATAGTAACGGCAATGATCTTTTTCATTTTCCAGATACCCTGTCCGCTCCCTCATCTCTCAAATCTTATCACAGGCAGTGCAAGCTACAAGCCTGATAATAACGGCAGCCGTTATGCTTAAGTGCAATTTGTTTTCCTCTTAACCTGAGCTTTGTTACAGTGACAAGAGTTGTCAGCCAGGGATGCCAGGCGTGATAAGGTGGAAAAGCTCGTGCATGTGAAAAATACTTTTTACACAACAACCATTACCGTCATCATTGTCTCATTGATTGTTTCATTGTCGCTTGCCGTCCAGATTGCCACGTCCCGACAGCAGTCAATCCAGCAAATCAATACCAGCGTTGCCAACCTGAGCCATACCCTTAACGTCTACACGGAAGGGATCATTCGCCAAAGTGAAATGTTGATTACCACCGTTTCCGACACAATCGAAATTTATGGTATGACCCCGCAACAGGCGATCAATATTCAGCGAATGATAAGCAATCAGGATAATCTTCTTACTCAGATTAATAATGTGGTTGTCTATGATGCGCATGGGGATATCTTCACTGCATTGCACAAAAATTTTGCGGGCCCCCATAATGGCGCGGACAGGGCATTTTTTGTTTATCACAAGGAAAATAAAAGTCAGCAGATTTATATTGGTGAGCCGGTGATAAGCAGAACCAATGGTAAATGGGTTATTACTCTTAGCCGACGCCTTGAAACCCACACCGGTGCATTTAACGGTGTTGTGGTGGTGACGCTGGGTATCGAAAATTTTCTGGCGCTTTATGGACAAATTAATATTGGTCACGCGGGCGTTATTGGTTTAACGACGCAAGCAGGCGTTTTACTGATTCGTTATCCCTTTAAAAATAACTATATCGGTACGATTTTTTCTGACTCACCTCTCTTCAGAAAATACCTCAAGGTACAAAATACAGGGATAGCCAGCTCTGTCTCCAGGTTTGATAAAATCGAACGCATTTATGCCTATGAGAAAAACAGGCGCTACGGACTGGTTACGACGGTAGCGGTAAGCATTGATGAAGCCCTTTCACCGTGGCGCAAGCAGGCGATTCAGCTTGCCGCACTTATTTTGGTGTTTACCGCGACGCTCATCGTGGCGTCCTGTTTCCTCTATTCCGACTTATCCAGAAAAGCACGGGATAACAAAGCGCTAAAGATTATTGCCTCGGAGGATGCGCTGACAGGGCTTTATAACAGGCGCATCTTTGATGAAAAAATCGTCTCGGAAATTGCGGCGTGTGCGGCAAAGGACGCGCCGGTTTCGCTGCTCCTTGTGGATGTGGACTACTTCAAAAAGTACAACGATAACTACGGTCATCCGGAAGGGGACAGATGCCTGGCGTTGCTGGGAAACTGCCTGAGGGAAAGTCTCACCCGCGACAACCAGATTGTGGCGCGCTATGGAGGGGAGGAGTTTGCGCTGATTTTGCCTGAAACGGATATCCAGGAGGCGCTCCGCCTTGCGCAGACGATTATTTGCTATGTTTTCTCTCAGCAAATTGAACACGCATTTAGCCCCTTCGGGCGGGTCACGGTAAGCGTAGGGGTCTCCAGTGCGCGTGCTGTCAACATCGCGGGTAGCCAGCAGAATATTATTAATGCTGCCGACCAGGCGCTCTATCAGGCAAAACGCGGCGGGCGCAACCGGCACGCTTTCGTTGGGGCTTGATCAAAAAAAAGCCCACTCATGAGTGGGCAAGAAATACTGGAAGCAATGTGAGCAATGTCGTACTGAATACCTGAGTGTTTTTCTCAACTATTCAGTGTTGAGAAAGATAATCTTTCTCAATAAAAGATGCAACCCCACAGTTCTTGTGGAAGGGCATGTTGATGAAGAAATGCGCAGACTCTCTCTGTGAGGCTTATCACAAATTTCCTTTCTCAGATCCTGTGCTATCCTTTTTGTGTCGTTGATTTAATGACAAAAACCATACAGAGAGGAAAGTTATGGGTATTTTATCCTGGATTATCTTTGGGCTTATTGCGGGTATTCTGGCGAAGTGGATCATGCCGGGCAAAGATGGCGGTGGGTTTATCGTCACCATAATACTGGGTATTGTCGGCGCGGTAGTCGGCGGTTGGATCAGTACGCTGTTCGGTTTTGGTAAAGTCGATGGCTTTAACTTCGGCAGTTTCGCGGTCGCGGTGATCGGCGCGCTGGTTGTGCTGTTTATCTACAGAAAGATCAAAAGCTAATACTGAAGCGTTAAAAAGGCTGCCATATGGCGGCCTTTTTACGTAACGGGTTTACCACCAGCCAAACTGCGTGCCGGCAAACGCCACGACGGCAACGATCAACATAATGAGGGTGGTTTTTCTCATTTATGCCCCCGGAGCAGCGTAACCACCGACAAAAAACCACGCCAGAAATACCACCGCCGTTATAAAAATAACGACCGGGAAGAGGATCCCTATTCTCATATCATCACCTGTTTCGGTTTTTATAACGCCGTAGAGTGTACGGGGTTAATCCATCGCGAGAAAGCCTGTTTTGCTTTTTCCTTTCTTATCCTGATACATCGCGATATCCGCGGCACGTAACGCACTGTCCGGATCGGTTACGCCGGGATCCACTTCGATAACGCCGAGGCTGGCGCCAGGATAAATGATGCTGATGCTACCCAGCCAGTATTCCCCCGCAATTCGGGCGCTGAGGCGCGTTCTGAGAAGGTGGATTTGCTCCTCATTCTCGACGTTGCTCAGAGTGGCCACCAGAAACTCATCGCCGCCCAGCCGGCCGATGATATCGTCCTGCTGTTTTTCTGCGGTCAAACGCTTGCCCACTTCAATCAGGAACTGGTCGCCTGCTTCATGCCCGTATCGATCGTTAATCAGTTTAAAATCATCCAGATCGATAAAGGCAATGATGGCGTTACGTTTCAGATGCCGCGCCAGCGAAAACAGGGTGGTCAGATCCTCAAAAATGGCGCGACGGTTGGGTAACCCTGTAAGGGCATCTGTGTAGGAGTGGGCGATAAGCGCCGCGTTGGCTTCACGGAGCTGGGTCACCAGAGACTCTTTCTGAATGTACTGACTAATTAACCCGGCGAAGAGTTTTAACATCTGCTCGCCGCGCGCGCTGAGCGGTTTTTTTGCCGTGCTGGTGGCGCAGAGCGTACCGTAAAGCGAGCCATCGGCAAGATGAACGGGGATGCTCATGTAAGTGGTAATGCCGAGTGCTTTCGCCGCTTCACACTCCGGCCAACGCTCGGGGACATCGTTACTGAATAATGTGTCGCTATCCAGCGCGCGCTTACACAGCGTTTCATCCCATGGCACGCTTAACCCTTCCGGGATAGTCATCTGCTTGCTGTTTCGGGCATAGAGGATGTGCTGCAGCCGGGCTGTTATATCCACCTTCGTCAGATACGTCGACTCCATGTCGGTGACGATTTCCAGCATCTCCAGCAGCTGACGAACGAGGCTTTCAAGGGATTGCTCGGTGGCAAGGGTTTCTGAAACGCGAGCGAGGATAAGATCCGACATGACGTAGAATGACTCCCAGGCAGAAGACGTCTGCATCTGCATGTTATGCTGAATTTTTAGGCTTCCGGCATAGTAAAACATGAATATAGAAAATTTAATATATGGAGAGGTAGGCAGCAGGCGGGAAAAAAAGCCCCGTTGTTGAGAACGGGGCAAAGACATCTTGATTACGGAATGATGTTCTCTGGTCAAAGTGAGAACATGCCAGACTGTAGCGTTGAAAAGTGCAGTTAGAATGGAGAAATCATGGAGAAAGCGGCGACAAGCCGTTACCCTTAGCCAATGATGATGTCAAAAGGATCAACAAGATGAGATTTCTGCTACTGGCGCTGGCGCTTCCCCTGGTTGCCTGCACCGCAAAAACAACCCCACCCGATGCCCCGAAACCGCCGCACGCCGTGGGCATGGCGAACCCGGCTTCCGTTTACTGCCTGGAAAAGGGCGGGGAACAGGTCCCAATTCAAAGCCCGCAGGGGGTCCGCACCGAGTGCAAGCTGCCCGGTGGCGAAGTGATCGACGAATGGACGCTCTATCGTCGCGATCATCCGCAACCTGCCAGGTGACAGAGGGACAGTAGCTGCGATACACTTCTCTTTAGGATTATTCTTAGCCAATTTCTGGCTACCGTTACCGCGAGAGAAGTATGTTTCAGCTTAAACCGGGCAGCGTGGCGATGATCGTCGGTGCCCGCACGGCGTCAGGCCGTCGCAATATTGGTAAATCTGTGGAGCTATTTGGTCTTTGCCAACCCGGCCAGCGTTTCGTTAACCCGGTCAACGGCGTGATGACGCAGTTACCCGCAAGCGCGGACCGCGCGCTCTGGCTGGTGACGGGAGACGTCTACGCCTTTGACAATCAGCACGGCTTTGCGTTTGTTCGCGCCGAACACCTGATGCCGCTCACCCCGGACGAAGCTCCGCAAATTCAGGATGAGCTGACGGTCGGCTGATCACAGATGGCGCAGCCAGTCGGCTAAGACCAGAGCGTGATTCTGCTTCGTGTCCTTCGCGCCGTAGAGCAGGGTTACGGTCTGCTTTTTCGCCAGCGCCGCCAGACGCTCTCCTTCGTCCTTATGCTGCGCCAGCTCTTCCTTGTAGGCTTTAGTGAAGGCCGCGAAATCAATCGCTTCGCTATGAAAGTCCTTGCGTAACGCGCTGGATGGTGTGAGCGTTTTACACCATTCGTCATACGCGAGGTCCGTTTTTTTCACCCCACGGGGCCAGAGCCTGTCCACCAGAACCCGATAGCCATCGTCCGGGCCTGCCTGTTCATAGACGCGTTTGCACTGAATCATAATTCCACCCTCCCAATTTAAGGTATTGTGATAATTGCAGAAGATCGGTAGTCTGAGGTTCCTTATGTTATCTGATAATACTCTGGCATAAGGAACCTTTCATGGAACACCTCCCGGTTAAAACGACGCTGCGCATTGCGCTGGTTGGCGATTACAATCCTGATGTTATTGCACACAAGGCGATCCCGCTGGCCATTGACGACGCCGCCGCGGTCCTTGACCTCACCGCCGATTACGACTGGCTTGCCACCACGGAATTAACCAGTTCTGAGGATCTGGTGGGCTACGATGCCATCTGGCTGGTTCCCGCAAGCCCCTATAAAAATACCGAGGCGGCCTTTATTGCCGCACGCTACGCGCGTGAAAACAGCATTCCGTTCCTGGGCACCTGCGGTGGGTTCCAGCATGCGTTAATTGAGTATGCCCGTAACGTGCTGGGCTGGAGCGACGCGGCACATGCTGAGACGGATACCGAAGGCACGATGGTGATTGCGCCGCTGACCTGCTCGCTGGTGGAAAAAACCGATGCCATTGAGCTGCGCAATAATACGTTGATCGCGAAGGCCTACGGAAAGCCGGAAATCGTAGAGGGTTATCACTGTAACTATGGCGTATCGGCGGCGTTTGCTCAGGAACTGGAGAGCGGTGATATGCGCGTGACGGGCTGGGACGAGCAGGGGGAAATTCGCGCTGCGGAGCTGGTGACCCATCCGTTCTTTGTGATCACCTTATTCCAGCACGAGCGTGCTGCGCTGGAAGGGCGTCCGGTGGTGCTGGTGCAGGCAATGCTGCGCGCGGCGCGCGGGTAAAAAAGGCAGACCCGATGGTCTGCCACCGTGTTTATCGGGGCGCGATTTCCCGGTCGCGCCCGGCAAGTACGCCGCAGATGGCCATGACGACAGCGGCCAGCGCGCAGGCGAGAAGCGGGATCCGCCAGTCTCCAGCCGAATCGTGAATTTTACCCATCAGCGGCGGACCGCAGGCGGCGAGCAGATAACCAATAGACTGTGCCATACCGGACAACGCTGCCGCCTGGTGTGCGGAGCTGGCGCGCAGGCCGATGAACGTCAGGCCGAGGATCATCGTTGCCCCGGTACCAAAGCCAAACACCAGCGTCCACATCACCGCCATCTCAGGCATAAACCACAAACCCGCCGCGCTAACCGCGCACATCAGCCCAACCGCTCCGGCGATGGTTCGCTGATCCTTCAGGCGCTGGAGGACGAGCGGAACGGCAAGCCCCGGCACGGCTGTGGCAAGCTGTAAAAGGCCGTGCACCGAGCCGGCCTGCGCTTCGCTGAAGCCGTGGCTGAGCAGTATCGCCGGCAGCCAGCCGATGATGACATAATAAATCAGCGAGTTAATCCCCAGAAAGAGCGTCACCTGCCAGGCGAGTGCCGAGCGCCAGATCGCGCGGTTATGCAGCGCGCCTGCGCCCGTTACGGTTGCGACGTGTTTTTGACGCCACTGCGGTAGCCAGAGCAGCAGTGCGACCAGCGGAAACGCCATCAGCATCAGCAGCGCGCCGTGCCAGCCCGCATTACCCTGCGCCAGGGGAACAATCAGCGCCGAGCCAAACGCGGCAGAGACACCCATCGTCAGGGAATAGGCGCCGGTGAGTTTTGCCACCTGACCCGGAAAGTCACGCTTAATTAAGCCGGGCAACAGCACATTCCCCAGCGCGATCCCGCAACCAATCACCGCCGTTCCGATGAAAAGCAGGGTAGCGGAAGGCAGGGAGCGAACCGCAATCCCGATGCAAATCAGCATCAGGGCGATAAACAGGCTGCGCTCCATGCCGATACGCCGGGCAACGCCCGCCGCGAGCGGGGAGACAAGAGCAAAGGCCAGCAGGGGCAGGGTGGTCAGCAGACCGGTTTGCGCCGTGCTTAAGCAATAATCAAGGCGAATAGTATCGAGCAGCGGCGCTGCGCCGGTAAAGGTGACGCGAAGCGTGGTGGCAATCATCAGGATGCCTGCAATTAACAGCGCGCCCTGTTTTCCTGAGGTGCGAAGAGCAGTAGTCATTGTGTTCTCATACGTTCAAGCGAGCGCACACAATACCGATTTTCTCCGCGGTTGAAATCAGGCTAAAATGACAGTTTATCGCTAATATCGGACAACCTGATGATTGGTCTGGGACTGGACGGCTACGATCCTGATAGCCAGCACGATGCGGCCGTTGCGTTTCGCATCCGCGTGGTGACGGAAGAACAATATATTCCGCAGCATCAACACCGTAAGGGGCAGCTGATTCTGGCCCTTGGCGGCGCGATCACCTGCGAAGTGGAAAATGCGATGCTGATGGTACCGCCCCAGTATGCCGTCTGGATCCCAGGCCAAATGCCGCACAGCAACAGGGCCACGCCGGGGGCGCAGCTCTGCTTTTTGTTTATTGAGCCTGGTGCCGCCAGCCTGCCCGACCGCTGCTGCACCCTGAAAATCTCTCCCCTGGTGCGGGAGCTGATTTTATCTCTGGCGGAGAAATCACGTGAACAGCTGCATCTTGCGGCCACATCGCGTCTGGTGGACGTCCTGTTTGACGAGCTGCCGCTCCAGCGCCAGGAGCATCTGCAGCTGCCCGTCTCTCCCCATCCTAAAATCCGGCTGATGAGCGAGAAGATGGCGGAAGAGCCCGCCGCCTGGCAGACGCTGGCGCAGTGGGCGAGCCATTTCGCGATGAGTGAACGCAACCTGGCGCGGCTGGTGGTCAAAGAGACCGGTTTAAGCTTTCGCCGCTGGCGTCACCAGCTTCAGCTGATCGTGGCGTTACAGCATTTGATTAGCGGGAAATCGGTGCAGCAGGTGGCACAGTCTCTGGGCTATGACTCTACCACCGCGTTTATCACCATGTTCAAAAAGGGGCTGGGCCAGACGCCGGCGCGTTACATGGCCAGCCTGACTATGACTTCCCGATAAACAGGGACACCAGCCCTGCCGCAATCAGCGGGCCTACCGGCACGCCGCGGAAGAGCGCCACGCCGAGTACCGTGCCCACCAGCAGGCCCGCCACCAGCGAGGGCTGGCTGCTCATCAGCGTAACGCCGCGTCCGCCCAGCCACGAAACAAAAATCCCCACCGCGATCGCCACCAGTGATTTCCAGTTCACAAACGAGTGCAGCAGCGTTGAGGCGGGAAGGGTGCCGCTGGCGATGGGAGCCATCACCCCGATGGTTAAAATGATGATCCCGATGGTGAGGCCTTGTTTTTCTATCCACGGGAAAAAGGTATTTAACGGAGTCACGCGCACAATAATCAGCACCAGAATCGAGATGGCGACGGTGGTGTTATGGCTGATAAAGCCGAGCGCGGCGAGCGCCAGAAGAATGAGCAGAGTAGGGTCAAACATGGAGGATCCTTGCCAGAATAATTATCCTGCTTACTTTACGCGCAAACGCGGCGGAGGACAGCGTTTAAAAGATTTTATCGCTGTCATTACCCTGTCATTTACGCGGATTAAAACGAAGGCAGGTATCGCAAAGGGATCGCCATCATGAACGATCATATGTTTGTTGAAACGCTCATTATCTCCTCATCGTTTTTCGCTATTGCCGTGATTCTCGTCGCCTCCGTGCTGTTTCTGGAAAGAAGAGGCTAGCGCCGTCACGACGACGCTTTATGGAAGTTTACAAGCTCAGGACGGGCGATGCGCAGGTAATCCTGGGTGTCCATAATCACGGATTTCTCCAGTAAACCGGCGTTAAAGGCAATTTCGTCGAAACGCTCGAACAGCAGCGGGTCGGCCACGAGCGCCAAATCAGGATGGAAGCTAAAGGGCGGGATCGCGCCAAAAACGCAGGCGGTAAGGGTATCGACCTCGGCCGGGCTGGCGAGGGAGGCTTTAAGCCCGCCAAAATGGCTGGCAAGCTGGCTCAGATCGGCCTGCAGGTCGGCGGCCAGAATCGCCAGTACGTGTTTTTTAACACCGTTGCCCTTCACCTTGCAGACCAGGGCTTTTGCCCCCTGGCGCAGATCGGTCCCGCGAATTTCACTCACCGCTTCGCATTTCCCCACCGCCTCGTGCTCCATGACGCGAAAACGCGCGCCCTGCTCGGTGAGTAAGGTAATCAGCTGATGGTGGGTACTTGTCCCCATAACGTCGTCAGTCATCACAATTTTCCCGGTGATAATCCAGTATGCGGCTTGCTACATTAGCACGGGATAAACGGGGTCGAAAGAAAACAGCCAGCGGATTCGCTGGCTGTTGGGTTATGCGTTGCTGGTAGCAGATTGCTTGTGGAACAGCTCCCTGAACACAGGATAAATATCATCCTGATCGCGGATATGCTGCATGGCAAAGTTATCGAACATGGACTGCAGATGTTCATATTCCCGCCACAGGGTCTGGTGGGCGCGACGGGTAATTTCGATATAGCTGTAGTAACGCACCACCGGCAGAATTTTCTTCGCCAGGATCTCGTGACACAGCGGTGAGTCGTCGGCCCAGTTGTCGCCATCCGACGCCTGCGCGGCATAAATGTTCCACTGCGCCGGGTCGTAACGCTCTTTCACTACTTCATCCATCAGCTTCAGGGCGCTTGATACGATGGTCCCCCCGGTCTCCTGGGAGTAGAAGAACTCATGTTCATCCACCTCTTTGGCCTGGGTGTGATGGCGGATATAAACCACTTCCACGTTCTTATAGGTTCTGCTCAGGAACAGGTAGAGCAGGATGTAGAAACGCTTCGCCATATCCTTGGTGGCCTGGTCCATCGAGCCGGAGACGTCCATCAGACAGAACATCACCGCCTGGCTGGAGGGTTCGGGACGTTTTTCGTAGTTCTTGTAGCGCAGGTCGAAGGTATCGATAAACGGTACGCGGTCGATCTTCGCTCTTAGCTCGGCAATCTCTTTACGCAGGCGCTCCTCTTCCAGCAGCTGCGCCGGCTCCGTGTTTTCCACGACCTTCAGGCTGCTCTCCAGCTCGCGCAGTTCGCGACGTTTGCCCGCTGTCATGGCCGTGCGGCGCGCCAGAGAATTCTGCAACGAACGCACAACGCTGATATTGGCGGGCACGCCGTTAGCGGTATAGCCCGCGCGATGGGTTTTATACTCGTTAAGCTGACGATGCTGATTCTTTTTCAGATTCGGCAGCGCAAGGTCCTCAAACAGCAGGTCGAGATATTCATCTTTCGAAATCTGGAAAACGAACTCATCCTGGCCTTCACCGTCCTGGCTGGCCTGCCCCTGACCGCTTCCTGAACCACCGCCGCCGCCCTGAGGGCGCTCAATTCTGTCGTTCTGAACGAAGTGGTCGTTACCTGGATGAACGCGATGGCGCAGGCCGCCGCGCCCCTGATGAAACATCGGTTCGCTGATGTCATCGGTAGGGATGGAGACAGACTCGCCGCTGTCGACGTCGGTCACCGAGCGTTTGTTGATGGCCTCGGAGATCGACTGTTTAATTTGCGCTTTATAACGGCGCAAGAAGCGCTGGCGGTTCACCGTGCTCTTGTTTTTGCCGTTAAGACGCCGGTCAATAAACCAGGTCATATACCCCCCGTACTGCATTTGCCAACTTGCGTTTTTGTTGGCCCGGCAGGCGCAGGCGCTACCGGGCACTTGTTTTAGGACGATTTACGCACGCGCAGATACCATTCGCAGAGCAGGCGAACCTGTTTGCGGGTGTAGCCTTTTTCCATCATACGGTCGACAAAATCGTCGTGTTTTTTCTGCTCGTCGGTTGAGGTTTTGGTGTTAAACGAGATCACCGGCAGCAGCTCTTCGGTATTGGAGAACATTTTCTTCTCAATAACCGTGCGCAGCTTCTCGTAGCTGGTCCAGTTCGGATTGCGCCCGTTATTATGCGCTCTGGCGCGCAGGACGAAGTTCACAATCTCATTACGGAAGTCTTTCGGGTTGCTGATCCCGGCAGGCTTCTCGATTTTTTCCAGCTCCGCGTTCAGGGATTCACGATCAAACAGCTGGCCGGTATCCGGGTCGCGGTACTCCTGATCCTGGATCCAGAAGTCAGCATAGGTGACATAGCGGTCGAAAATGTTCTGCCCGTATTCTGAATAGGATTCCAGATAGGCCGTCTGGATCTCTTTGCCAATGAACTCGGCGTATTTTGGGATCAGGTAGCCTTTCAGGAACTCAAGGTAGCGTTCAGCCTGCTCCTGCGGGAACTGCTCGCGCTCGATTTGCTGCTCCAGGACGTAGAACAGATGAACCGGGTTGGCCGCCACTTCCGCGTGGTCGAAGTTAAAGACCCGTGAGAGGATCTTAAACGCGAAACGCGTGGAGAGGCCGTTCATCCCTTCATCAACCCCGGCGTAATCGCGGTATTCCTGGTACGATTTCGCTTTCGGGTCGGTATCTTTCAGGCTTTCACCGTCGTAGACGCGCATTTTCGAATAGATGCTGGAGTTTTCCGGCTCTTTCAGACGCGACAGGATGGAGAAGCGCGAGAGCGTTTCCAGCGTGCCCGGAGCGCATGGCGCATGCACCAGCTCACTGTGGTTAAGCAGTTTTTCGTAAATTTTGATCTCTTCGGAGATCCGCAGGCAATAAGGCACCTTGACGATGTACACGCGGTCAAGGAAGGCCTCATTGTTTTTGTTATTACGGAAGGTCACCCATTCCGATTCGTTCGAGTGGGCGAGAATAATCCCGTTAAACGGCAGGGCGGAGATACCTTCCGTACCGTTGTAGTTCCCTTCCTGGGTCGCCGTCAGCAGAGGATGCAGCACTTTGATCGGTGCTTTAAACATCTCGACGAATTCCATAATCCCCTGGTTGGCGCGGCACAGCGCACCGGAATAGCCATAGGCATCCGGGTCGTTTTGTGCGAAGTTTTCCAGCTTACGGATATCGACTTTACCCACCAGCGCCGAGATATCCTGGTTGTTCTCATCACCCGGTTCCGTTTTGGCGATAGCGATCTGCTCCAGTATGGATGGCCACACTTTCACGACGCGGAATTTGGTGATATCACCGCCAAATTCGTGCAGGCGTTTTGCCGCCCACGGCGACATAATGGTGCCGAGGTAGCGACGCGGGATGCCAAACTCTTTATCCAGAATTTGCGCATCTTCCTGCGGGTTAAACAGGCACAGCGGATGGTCGTTCACCGGGCTGCGTTCGCCGTTGGCGCTCAGCACATAAATCGGTACGCGCTGCATCAGAGACTTCAGGCGTTCAGCCAGCGAGGATTTACCGCCTCCGACGGGGCCGAGTAAATAGAGGATCTGTTTCTTCTCTTCCAGACCCTGGGCGGCATGCTTCAGATAGGAGACAATCTGTTCAATGGCATCTTCCATACCATAGAACTCTTCGAACGCCGGATATCGGGCGACCACCCGATTCGAAAATAGACGGGAAAGCCGTGGCTCCAGGGCAGTATCAACCATGTTTGGCTCACCGATAGCCATCAATAGCCGTTCTGCCGCATTGGCATAGGCACTGCGATCTTGCCGACAAATGGTAAGAAACTCCTGCAGTGTGAACTCTTCGTCCTTGGCAGCTTCGTAGCGCTGGCGATAGTGATCGAATATATTCATGGCATGCCGTCCTTTCGTTTTTTAGCACAGGATAAGAGCCGTTCGTATGAGTAGTGGAGGCTCCCGGAAGAGAATCTCTCGCACCCCACTGCCAGAGCAGCAACCTGTGTGCCAGGTCAGACGCTAAGAACCGCAGGTGTTCAGGAAAACTCTTCTTAAATTTAAGCGTAGATGGCATTTGCCAAACTTGCATGCTGAGAAAAACTAATTTCAATGACATATCAATAACTCATCCAAAAATTTCCACCCTGGTTATAAGGCTTAAGCACGTTTTTCATTCATCGGTCATATAAATGAAAGCGGGTTGTCATCTGAAAAGTTAAAAATAATGGGTTAATCAGACTGATTAGCAGGCAAAAAATTTTGGGATGTACGGGAATGGCGGTTACACTTCACCCGCTGATTATTTGACTACAGGAAAGAATGGATTGTGACCAAACTCAAACTTCTGGCATTGGGCATCCTTGCCGCGACCGCAGTTAGCACCGCTCAGGCGGAAAGTCAGTGGACGGTGGGTGCGGGCGTTGGCGTCATTAACAGCCCATACAAACAGTATGACCGCGATGTTTATCCTGTACCCGTTATCACCTATGAAGGCGATAACTTCTGGTTCCGCGGTCTCGGCGGCGGCTACTATCTGTGGAACGATACGGCCGATAAGCTTTCTATCATGGCCTACTACGATCCAACGCACTTCAAGCCTGGCGACAGCGACAGCCACGCGCTTCGCCAGCTCGACAAGCGCAAAAGCTCCATGATGGCCGGGCTTTCATACGTGCATAACACCCAGTATGGCTTCCTCCGTACGGCCCTGGCGGGTGATACGCTGGATAACAGCAACGGCTTTATCTGGGATCTGGCGTGGTTGTATCGCTATACCAACGGTGGGCTCACCCTGACGCCGGGTATCGGCGTGCAGTACAACAGTGAAAACTACAACGACTATTACTACGGCGTTTCTAAAAACGAGTCCCGCCGCAGTGGGCTGAAAAGCTACAGCGCCGATGATGGCTGGGATCCTTACCTGGAGCTGACCGCGAGCTATAACTTCCTCGGCGACTGGAGCGTCTACGGTACCGGCCGTTACGAGCGTCTGAGCGACGAAGTGAAGGATAGCCCGATGGTTGATAAGTCCTGGGCTGGCATCTTCTCGGTGGGTGTGACCTACAAGTTCTGATTGTGCATTATTGCGGTGCAATCATTGCATCAAAACGGGGCGCTTGCGCCCCGTTTGCTTTGGTGTGGTGCAGCGACCTTATCGCTTAACGATGCGAATTGTCTGCCCTAAACGAGACGGCTTTTCCTCGCTCGCTTTTTGCGGGGTCGTCACGCAGGCTGTTTCCACGCAGACGAACGTTTTGTAACCGTCATCAGGGATGTCGGCCATGCTGATGGAGAGTGCAGGCCCTGGGTTCCAGCCCACCACGTTGCTATGATGGTGATGAACCACCTCAATGCCGCGGTTCAGAGCACCGTCGTGGATCACGCTGCACGCTTCCGGATGCAGATAGACGCGGTCAGTACGGTCAGGGAACGCCTGAACGCCGTCGCTCAGCTTACCTTCCTTCGCGTTATCAACTTTGTCGATAAAGGTATCGCCCAGGCCGCTCACCTTCACTGCATTGATGTCACCCACGTTGAAGTAGGTATGCAGGGCAGAGGTGGTCTCGAACTCGCCGTGGGCTTCCAGCTCAATCTCGCAGCTTTGACCCAGTTTGAATCGGGCATACAGGGTGAAATCATGCGGCCACAGGGCGCGGGTTTCATCATTAGCCTGCAGCTCAAAGGTCAGCACTGCGCCGTTGTCATCTTCGTTATGCGCTTTCAGCGTCCACTGCTGGTTACGGGCGAAACCGTGAGAAGGCAAACCCGGCTGTGCGGACGGGCCAAACCACGGCCAGCAGATCGGTACGCCGCCGCGAATCGCATCCCCTTTTTTGAACGAGGTGGCGTCACTCAGCCACAGCGCTTCCGCTTCGCCTTCCGGTTTCCAGGAGAGCAGGTGCGCGCCGTTCAGCGCCACGGAGGCTTTAACGCGCGGGTGGTCAACGACGATAACGTCAGCACCGTCAATCTGACGGCGGGAGAGCACAGGGGTAAGTTGTTCGACTACCGGAAGTGCAAAAATTTTATTTATCATTAAGCAATCCTCTGTCTAAAAAACAATAAAAAAGGCGACCGAAGTCGCCTTTTTGGATCAATCACTCATCTCAACTTATTTGGAGATGTGAGCGATCAGGTCCAGTACTTTGTTAGAGTAACCGGTTTCGTTGTCGTACCAGGAAACCAGTTTCACGAAGTTGTCGTTCAGTGCGATACCTGCTTTAGCATCGAACACGGAAGTGCACACTTCGCCGTTGAAATCGGTAGATACAACGTCGTCTTCGGTGTAACCCAGAACGCCTTTCATTGGGCCTTCGGAAGCAGCTTTGATTGCTTTCTTAATTTCTTCATAAGAAGCAGCTTTTTCCAGACGAACGGTCAGGTCAACAACGGATACGTTAGGAGTTGGAACGCGGAACGCCATACCAGTCAGTTTGCCATTCAGTTCTGGCAGTACTTTACCAACAGCTTTAGCAGCACCGGTAGAGGATGGGATGATGTTCTGAGCCGCGCCACGGCCGCCGCGCCAGTCTTTGTGAGACGGGCCGTCAACGGTTTTCTGAGTAGCGGTGGTCGCGTGAACGGTAGTCATCAGACCTTCGATGATGCCGAAGTTGTCGTTGATCACTTTAGCCAGCGGTGCCAGGCAGTTGGTGGTGCAGGATGCGTTAGAAACGATGTCCTGGCCAGCGTAAGTTTCGAAGTTTGCACCGCGAACGAACATTGGGGTGTTGTCTTTGGAAGGACCAGTCAGAACAACTTTCTTCGCACCCGCAGTGATGTGTTTACGTGCAGTTTCGTCGGTCAGGAAGATACCGGTTGCTTCAGCAACAACGTCAACACCGATTTCGTTCCATTTCAGGTTAGCTGGGTCTTTCTCAGCAGTAACGCGGATGGTTTTGCCGTTAACAACCAGGTGGCCGTCTTTCACTTCAACGGTGCCGTCGAAACGACCGTGAGTTGAGTCGTACTTCAGCATGTACGCCATGTATTCAGCGTCCAGGAGATCGTTGATACCAACGATTTCGATGTCAGAACGTTTCTGAGCAGCACGGAAAACAATACGGCCGATACGGCCAAAACCGTTGATACCTACTTTGATAGTCATATATTCCACCAGCTATTTGTTAGTGAATAAAAGGTTGCCTGTAAAATTACAAAAACCTTACGCAGCGTCAAGCGGAATCGTGTCAATCATTGCGACAAATCAATCCTGTGACTAACGTTTGTGCGACTGACTCGCCTCACTTTCCCTTTGAGCTTGCAACCACATGGGGGCTGCGCCCGGAATTTTAAAGTCCTCGCAGGATAAAAATGTGAACGTGATCACAATTGCCTGACCGCCTTTTCGCGACACATAAGTTTAGAACAAAAGTGCACGCAAGGGTGTTAATGTTTTGTTAGAATCCGGGTTAAAAGATGTCTGTTTCTACAGCGAGATGTAAGCATATGTCGAACCAACATAACCCTGACGATTTGAAAAAAAACCTCACCGAAATGCAGTTTTACGTGACCCAGAATCACGGCACGGAGCCGCCATTTACCGGGCGATTACTGCACAACAAGCGAGACGGTGTCTATCACTGTCTGGTCTGCGATGCCCCGCTGTTCAATTCACAAACTAAATACGACTCCGGCTGCGGCTGGCCGAGCTTTTACGAGCCGGTGAGCGATGACGCAATCCGCTATCTGACCGACTCGTCGCACGGTATGGTGCGCACGGAAATTCGCTGCGGTAACTGCGACGCGCACCTGGGGCACGTCTTCCCGGATGGTCCTCAGCCAACGGGTGAGCGTTTCTGCGTGAATTCAGCCTCAATGAGCTTCACCGATGATGAAAACGGCGACCAGATTAAGGGTTGAAAAAACGATTCAGCAAATTATTCCTTTGAAAGGGAGAGATCGTGAATATTGAGGACATGATTAACGGGATGACCCCGGAAGTTTATCAACGTCTGGTGACCGCCGTTGAGCTGGGAAAATGGCCGGACGGTGTGGCGCTCACGCCTGAGCAAAAAGAGAACAGTTTGCAGCTGGTGATGCTGTGGCAGGCGCGCAATAACACCGATGCGCAACACATGACTATCGACACTAACGGTCAGATGGTGATGAAGAGCAAGCGCGAGCTGAAGGAAGATTTTGGCATCACGCCGAAGCCGATTGCGACGATCAAAATGCAATAACGGTGCGGGTTGATGCCCTCACCAGGCCCTCTCTATGTGGGAGAGGGCCTGGTGTCTTACTACTTGTGCGGGATCCCGAGCGACTCCGCCAGCTGTTTCGCTAACTGATTATTGTCGTCTGCTCCGTACTCCCAGAACATCGCCCCGGCGAGGCCTTTCTCTTTGATGTAGTCCGCCTTGATCGCGACAGAACGCGGATTCTCATACGAAATCGCAAACAGCGCGTTGCCATCGGCACCCTTTACCGAGAGCCACGGTACCTTCGCCTGGTCGTCCCAGTGCTCGGTAAAACGCTTCTGCGGATCGTTCAGCAGCTTCTTCACGATATCGTTGTACTTCACGTAGGTATCTTTAGCCAGGTCATAGCCGAGCGACTTAAACAGGGCGATCTCCTGCGGTCCAAAGTAGGGCTGTGTGACCGGATTTTTTTGCGCGTCCGGCTTGCTCCAGTCAATGCCCGGTTCAACCGCACGTTTCGGTACGCGGCCGTAAAAACCGATCCCGAGGTTCATCTGCTTCGGCTTAAGTCCGGCGGCCAGATAGTTGTTCACCACAAAATCGACGCTGTATTTGTCGGCGGCAGCCACCGTTGGCCAGGCGCTGGAGTCATACAGGTTCGCGTTGAAGTACTGTGTCCCGTACGCCATGTCGTAGGTCATCAGGTTGATGTAGTCGAGGAGCGGGGCGATGGCTTTGACATCCACCCAGCTTTTCGGACTTTCCGCATTCGCGCCCACCGCAATGGTCACCAGCTTTTTCTGCCCGAACGCGTCGCGCATCTCTTTCAGCAGGGCGGTGAAGTTATCCCTGTCGGCGGGCTGGCTTGCAACCAGCCCCCACGCGCCGTTGACCGGATATTCCCAGTCGAGATCGATCCCGTCCAGACCGTATTTCTCAACAATTTCCTTCGCGGAGCGGATAAACACCGCGCGACTCTCCTGGGTTGCCGCTGCGCCAGAGAAGCCACGCGCCCCCCAGCCGCCAACGGAGAGCAGGACTTTCAGGTTCGGGTTTTGCTTACGCAGAGTGGGGATTAAGGCCAGATCGGACGCCACTTTTGGCGACAGCCAGATTTGATGCAGTTTCGCCGGATCTTTCAGCGCGGCGTTGGTTTCGTCTTTTTCGTCGTTATAGACCAGACCAAACGAGTAGTTCAGGTGGGTGATCTGGCGAACGTCCAGTTTATTGATATCGCCACCCGGTCCGGCGGTGACGTCACCACCCCCGTTAAAGTAGCCCACGGACATCAGAGGTGCGGCGGAAGCAAGCGACGCGCAAAGCAAGGGTAATGCTGCCAGCAGGGGCAAACGTTTCATACAAGTTCCTCTTTGACTTAATAAAAATAACCACGCCACAGAAAAGGCGTGGCGAAAAAACAGCCTGAAGAGAATAGCATTGCCGCTTCGCTGAGGATGCGAGGGAGTTCACTTTATGGGGATTGGGGAGGAGTTTTGCCGGGTAAGCGTCAGCGCCACCCGGCCTAAAAGGCTACGCCTGCGTTTCCAGCCAGTCTGCCAGCGTATACAGCGTGGCACCTTCGGCGGCCATATCCATAAACGCCTGGGCGCTGTCATGTGGTTGGATGTTCACCCCACGACAGCCGTCGGTGATGACGCTAACGGTATAACCCAGCTGGAGCGCGTCCAGCACGGTAAACTTCACGCAGTAATCCGTCGCCAGACCCAGCACGATCAGCTCCGTGATTTCATGGTGACGCAACCACGCATCCAGCGCCGTCTTCTGGCGATGCCCGTTATCGAAAAACGCGCTGTAGCTGTCGATAACCGGGTTTTCACCTTTATGGAACACCGCGTCGATGGCCTTCTGATTCAGGAGCGGGTGCAGCTCCGCTCCTTCGGTCTGTTGTACGCAGTGATCCGGCCAGAAGGTTTGCGCCAGACCGTCGAGTTCACCCTGGGTAAAAGGCTCAACGTTGTGCTGGCTGGCAAAGCTGCCGTGGTTCGCCGGGTGCCAGTCCTGGCTGGCGACAACCGCTTCACCGCGGGCTTTGCACCAGTCAATCAGGGTATTTGCCACGTCAACGGTGCTGTCACCTTCGGCGACGGCCAGCGCGCCGCCCGCGCAGAAATCATTTTGCAAATCGACCAGTAGCAGGGCGCGTTGCTTCATGAGAGCTCCTTATTCGTCCGGGGTCAGCTCGCCGCGCAGGTTTTGCATCATTGCGCGGCGAATGGACTGAATGTCCAGATCCTGACTCAGTAAATAGTGAAGTTTAGTCAGCGTCGCCTCAACGGTCATATCGAAGCCGCTGATCACCCCCGCGTGCGCCAGCGCGTTGCCAGTGGCATAACCGCCCATATTGACCTTGCCAGACATGCACTGGGTCAGGTTTACCACCACAATTCCGCGCTCGCTTGCTTCCTGAAGCTCCTTCAGAAATTCGCCGTTCTGCGGAGCGTTGCCGACGCCATAGGAACGGAGGATCAGCGCTTTCACCGGCTGGCGCAGGAAGTTGCGCACCACGTCCGCGGAGATGCCCGGATAGATGGTGACCACGCCAATTGGTTGTGGAGTAATCGGATGCACAATCAGCTCGCCGGCGGTGTTCGGTGCCGGAGGCGTTCCCAGACGACGGATATGAATACCCGCTTCCAGCAGCGGCTGCAGGTTAGGGGAGGCAAAGGCATCAAAACCGTCGGCATGGGCTTTGGTGGTGCGGTTGCCGCGATACAGGCGATTGTTAAAGAACAGCGACACTTCGTTGATCGGGTAATTCGCCGCCACGTACAGGGAGTTCAGCAGGTTGATCTGCCCGTCCGAGCGCAGCTCCGCCAGCGGTATTTGCGACCCGGTGACGATCACCGGCTTGCTCAGGTTCTCCAGCATGAAGGAGAGCGCCGAAGCGGTGAACGCCATGGTGTCGGTGCCGTGCAGGATCACGAAGCCGTCGTACTGGTCGTAATGGGCTTTAATGTCATCCGCGATGTGCTGCCAGTCTTCCGGCGTCATGTCGGAGGAGTCCATCAGCGGCTCGTATTCGTGGATGGTGAAGTCAGGCATTTCCGGGCGGTGGAATTCAGGCATCAACGCAAGCTGACGCTGCAGATGGCCGGAGACGGGGATATAGCCATTTTCAGAGCGCTGCATACCGATGGTACCGCCAGTGTAGGCTACATAAATCGATTTCTTCAGCATGGTAGTGAGTTCTTGTTCTTCAAAAGAAAAAAATCCCCTCTTCACGGGAAGAGGGGACGGTTTTTAACGGACGTTCGCGCAGGTCAGGCAAAACGCGTAACGACTTTGTGGATCGTTAAAGGCCGCGAGCTTATCGCTTTCCGCCTTCATCGCTTTCGCAGCCGTGGTCACCGGGGCCGGCAGGTACGCCTGCAGCGCCTCCGGCAGCATGGCGCGTACGGAGACGGACATGCTGTCCATCACCATATCGAAGAACGACGGTTCGTCCTGATAATACTCAACGTGCCACTGCTTGAGCTTCGCCAGTTCGGCGGCTTTCTTCACCGCGTCGTCGAAGTCGCCCAGGCTGTCGACCAGACCGTTACTCTTCGCATCCTGTCCGGTCCAGACGTGGCCCTGAGCAATCTTGTCGATCTGTTCCGGCGTCTTCTTACGCGAGTCGGCAACCAGCGTGATAAAGCGTTTATAGCCGTTCTCAATGCTCAGCTGCATCATCTCTGAAACTTCCGGCGGCAGAGATTTGGTCATCGACACATCCGCCAGCGGCGACGTGGAAACACCATCGGTATGCACGCCCAGATAATCCAGGCTGTTTTCCACGGTGTTAATCACCCCGAAGATGCCAATCGAGCCGGTCAGCGTGCTTGTGTTCGCCACAATATAGTTGGCAGGCGTGGAGATCCAGTACCCGCCAGACGCGGCCATGCCGCCCATGGATACGACGATCGGCTTGCCAGCGGCACGCGCTGCGGCCAGCTCGGCGCGGATCACTTCGGAAGCGCTAACGCTGCCGCCAGGGCTGTTCACCCGCAGGACAATCGCTTTCACTTTCGGGTCAAGGCGTGCATCGCGGATTTGCGACGCGGTAGTATCACCCCCGACGTTCCCCGGGGTTTCCTGACCGTCCATGATAGCGCCGTTAGCAAACACCACGGCTACGCTGTCGCCGCTGTCGTCCGGCTTTTTCGCAGCATAGTCATACATGCTGATGGCGCTGTAGTTTTTGTCCTCTTTGCTCCAGCCAAACTGTTTGGTCAGGGCTTTTTCGATATCTGCACTGGTGCCCAGCGCGTCAACCAGCTTGTTGTCGAGCGCATATTTCGCGGTATCTCCGTCGACCTTGCGCAGTCCATCCAGCACGCCGCGAGCGCCAGGGAACACCTGCTCAGCGGTAATTTGACGGTTAGCGGCAACGGTACCCAGATAGTTCTGCCACAGCTCGCCAATCCAACGGCTGTCCGCTTCACGGGCGGCAGGGGACATATCGTCGCGGATAAACGGCTCCACGGCAGATTTATAGGTGCCGACGCGGAAGACGTGGGTGGTGACCTTCAGCTTATCGAGCAGCGATTTGTAGTACAGGCCGTTGGTGGCAAAACCGTGCAGATCGACCGTTCCCTGTGGCGAAAGCCAGATCTTATTGGCGAAGCTTGCCAGATAATATTGCCCCTGGCTGTAGCTGTCGCCCACGGCAATCACCGGCTTGCCGCTGTCGCGGAATTCGCGCAGCGCTTTACCGATGTACTGCATAGAAGGCTGGTCGCCGCCGGCAAAATCTTTCAGATCCAGCACGATCCCGGTGATGTTTCGGTCGTCTTTGGCCTGACGGATAGTATCGACGATATCGAACAGGGAGTTCTCCTGCAGGCGGTCTGACGTCGCGCCAAACAGCTGGCGGCCGATCACCCCCAGACGATTGCTGGTGGACGGTTTATCAACGATCACGCCGGTGATATCGAGTAACAGGGCCCCACGAGTCGAATGCTGCGCCTGATTCGCGTTGCTGATATGCATCCAGATGCCCGCGCAAACCAGAACCAGCAGGATGAAGAAGATGTTCATCACCAGGTTGCGGACGAAGTTGAGCAGTCGCCACGTCCATTTAAAGAAACCGGCAAAGATTCGCCAAAGGGTTCGCATGTATTCTCCCTAACCAGAAAATGACTGTTTCCGTCGCCACTGGACGGTAATGTTGGGTTATCGTAATGACCCAACCGCCACTTGTCAGCAGGAATCGCCTGCCAGGCTGTAACAAAATCTGCCGTCGTGTTAATTTTGTGAGTAAATTTCAAGAAAGGAGTTAACCAATGGATGCACTCGAACTGCTTGTTAACCGTCGTAGCGCGTCACGTCTGGCCGAACCCGCCCCAGCGGGCGAGCAGCTGGAAAACATTCTGCGTGCCGGTATGCGTGCGCCGGATCATGGCACGCTGCTGCCGTGGCACTTCTTTGTGATTGAAGGCGAAGGCCGCGATCGCTTCAGTCAGCTGATGGAGCAGGGGGCAGTTGCCGCCGGGCAGGATGAGAAAGGTATCGACAAGGCGCGTAACGCGCCGTTCCGCGCCCCGATGATTATCGCTGTCGTGGCGAAATGCCAGGCCGACCATAAGGTGCCGGTCTGGGAGCAGGAAATGTCTGCCGGCTGTGCGGTGATGGCGATGCAGATGGCCGCCGTTGCGCAGGGCTTTAACGGTATCTGGCGCACCGGGCCGCTGACCGAGAGCGCCGCAGTGCGGGCAGGATTCTCCTGCGGTGAGCACGACAAAATTGTCGGTTTCCTTTACCTCGGCACCCCGCAGCTTAAAGCCTCCAGCACCATTAGCGTGCCGGACACCACGCCTTTCGTCAGCCGTTTTTAATTACACGCGCTAAACTGTCTGGATTCTGAGCATCCGCCGCAGAATTCAGACAGTCATACTTACCTCTTTATGGAATGAGCGCTACCATAGCGCGATTGAGATGACAGGAGACGTCCATGAGCGAGCAAACCATTCGTTTAACGCAGTACAGCCACGGAGCCGGTTGCGGTTGTAAAATTTCCCCGAAAGTGCTGGAGACCATTCTGCACAGTGAACAGGCGAAGTTTGTCGACCCGAACCTGCTTGTCGGCAACGAAACGCGTGACGATGCGGCGGTTTATGACTTAGGTAACGGCACCAGCATTATCAGCACCACTGACTTCTTTATGCCGATTGTTGATAACCCGTTCGACTTCGGGCGCATCGCGGCCACCAACGCCATCAGCGATATCTTCGCCATGGGCGGTAAGCCGATCATGGCCATCGCCATTCTGGGCTGGCCGATCAACACCATTCCACCGGAAATCGCCCGCGAGGTGATTGATGGCGGGCGTTTCGCCTGCCAGCAGGCGGGGATTGCGCTGGCCGGCGGCCACTCGATTGATGCGCCAGAGCCGATCTTCGGCCTGGCCGTTACCGGCGTGGTGCCGACCGAGCGCGTGAAGCGCAACAGCACCGCGCAGGCGGGCTGCAAGCTGTTCCTCACCAAGCCGCTGGGCATTGGTGTGCTCACCACCGCTGAGAAAAAATCCCTGCTCAAACCGGAGCACAAAGGTCTGGCGACGGAAGTCATGTGCCAGATGAACCTCGCCGGCGCGGCGTTCGCCAATATCGACGGCGTAAAGGCGATGACCGACGTCACCGGTTTTGGCCTGCTGGGGCACCTCTCTGAAGTCTGTCAGGGGGCGGGCGTACAGGCGCAGGTCTGGTATCAGGACGTGCCGAAGCTGCCTGGCGTGGAAGAGTACATTGCCCAGGGCGCGGTTCCGGGCGGTACCCAGCGCAACTTCGCCAGCTACGGTCACCTGATGGGCGAAATGCCTGAGGCGTGGCGCAACCTGCTGTGCGATCCGCAAACCTCCGGCGGCCTGCTGCTGGCCGTCACGCCGGAATCCGAAGCCGAGGTTCAGGCAACCGCCGCCGAGTTTGGCATCACCCTGACGGCGATCGGCGAACTGGTGACCGCCCGCGGCGGCCGACCGATGATTGAGATCCGTTAATTCGATGCGGTTGTTTATTGCCGAAAAGCCGAGCCTGGCCCGTGCCATCGCCGACGTGCTGCCTAAACCGCATCGCAAAGGCGACGGCTTTATCGAATGCGGTAACGGGCAGGTGGTCACCTGGTGTATCGGCCACCTGCTTGAACAGGCGCAGCCGGACGTCTACGACAGCCGCTACGCCCGCTGGAACCTCAACGATCTGCCCATCGTGCCGGAAAAATGGCGTCTTCAGCCTCGTCCGTCCGTCACCAAACAGCTCAACGTCATTAAGCGCTTCCTGCATGAGGCGACGGAAGTGGTCCACGCAGGTGACCCGGACAGGGAAGGGCAGCTGCTGGTGGACGAAGTGCTGGACTATCTTGAGCTGGCGTCGGAAAAGCGTCAGCAGGTGCAGCGCTGCCTGATCAACGACCTCAACCCGCAGGCCGTTGAGCGGGCGATCTCGCGCCTGCGTTCCAACAGCGAGTTTATCCCCCTGTGCGTCTCTGCTTTAGCGCGCGCCCGAGCGGACTGGCTGTACGGGATCAACATGACCCGCGCCTACACCATCCTCGGGCGTAACGCGGGCTATCAGGGCGTACTCTCCGTGGGCCGCGTGCAGACGCCGGTGCTGGGGCTGGTGGTGCGTCGCGACGAAGAGATCGAGAACTTCGTCGCCAAAGATTTCTTTGAAGTGAAGGCGCATATCGTCACGCCGAAAGACGAGCGCTTTACCGCCGTCTGGCAGCCGAGCGACGCCTGCGAGTCGTACCAGGATGAAGAGGGGCGTTTGCTGCATCGTCCGCTGGCGGAGCATGTGGTTAACCGTATTACCGGCCAGCCTGCCATCGTTACCAGCTATAACGATAAACGGGAATCAGAACCCGCGCCGCTGCCGTTCTCCCTTTCTGCTCTGCAGATTGAGGCCGCGAAGCGCTTTGGCCTCAGCGCGCAGAACGTGCTGGATATCTGCCAGAAACTCTACGAAACCCACAAGCTGATCACCTATCCACGTTCGGACAGCCGCTACCTGCCGGAAGAGCACTTTGCCGGACGCCATTCGGTGATGAATGCTATCGGCGTCCACGCGCCGGATCTGCTCCCGCAGTCTGTCGTTAACCCGGACACCCATAACCGCTGCTGGGACGACAAAAAGGTCGATGCCCACCACGCGATTATCCCGACGGCGCGCGCCAGCAAGGTCAACCTGACCGATAACGAAGCGAAGGTCTATAACCTGATCGCCCGTCAGTACCTGATGCAGTTCTGCCCGGACGCGGTGTTCCGCAAGTGCGTCATCGAGCTGGAAATTGCCAAAGGCAAGTTTATCGCTAAAGCGCGTTTCCTCGCGGAAGCGGGCTGGCGCACGCTCCTCGGCAATAAAGAGCGCGATGAGGAGAACGACGGCACGCCGCTGCCGGTGGTCGCTAAAGATGACGAACTGCTGTGCGAGAAGGGCGAAGTGGTTGAACGTCAGACCCAGCCGCCGCGCCACTTCACCGATGCGACGCTGCTGTCGGCCATGACCGGGATCGCCCGCTTTGTGCAGGATAAAGATCTGAAGAAGATCCTGCGCGCCACCGATGGACTGGGTACGGAAGCAACCCGCGCGGGGATCATCGAGCTGCTCTTTAAGCGCGGTTTTCTTGAGAAAAAGGGGCGCTACATCCACTCAACGGAACCGGGCCGGGCGCTCATACACTCCCTGCCGGAGCTGGCCGCAAGGCCGGACATGACCGCGCACTGGGAATCCGTACTGACGCAAATCAGCGAAAAGCAGTGCCGCTATCAGGACTTTATGCAGCCGCTGGTGGGGACGCTTTACCAGCTGATCGATCAGGCGCGCAGCACGCCGGTGAAGCGGTTCAGAGGGATGGTTGCACCCGGTGGTGGCGCGAAGAAACCGTTCAAAAAGAAAAAGAGCGCGGCCTGATACACCCGGTTTTCTCCCTCTCCCTGTGGGAGAGGGCACCCGGCCGCACGATATAAACCTTAAATCACACCCTGCCCAATCATCGCATCCGCCACCTTCACGAACCCGGCGATATTCGCCCCGCGCACGTAGTTGGTTTGCGATGCCTCGCCGCCGTACTCGACGCAGGCATGGTGAATATCCAGCATGATGTGGTGCAAACGGGCATCCACTTTCTCCGCCTTCCAGCCGAGCCGCGCCGCGTTTTGCGCCATCTCCAGGCCGGAGGTTGCCACGCCGCCCGCGTTCGCCGCCTTGCCTGGCGCAAACAGCACGCCCGCCTCCAGGAACAGATCCGTTGCCTCGATAGTGGTCGGCATATTCGCCCCTTCGGCCACCGCCTTCACACCGTTGCTAATCAGCGTGCGCGCGGCGTCCGCGTCCAGTTCGTTTTGCGTGGCGCACGGCAGGGCGATATCCACCGGTACGCCCCACGGCTGTTTGCCTTCCAGATACGTCAGGCCAAACTCCGCGGCATAATCGGCAAGTCGGCCATCGCGGCTGGCTTTGATTTCGCACAGGCGCGCCAGTTTCTCCGCCGTAAAGCCCGCTTCGTCCACTACCGTGCCTTTAGAGTCGGAGGCCGTCACCACGCGGGCACCAAACTGCATCGCTTTTTCGATAGCGTACTGCGCCACGTTACCGGAGCCGGAGACCGCCACGCGCATCCCCTCGAAACCTAAGCCGTGACGCTTGAGCATTGCCTCGGTGAAGTAAACCAGGCCGTAGCCGGTCGCCTCCGGGCGGATCAGGCTGCCGCCAAACGATAACCCTTTGCCGGTAAAGACGCAGGCGCTGTTGTTGGAGAGTTTTTTCATCATCCCGGCCATAAAGCCCACTTCACGTCCGCCCACGCCGATATCACCGGCAGGCACGTCGGTATCCGGGCCGAGGTGGCGGTAGAGCTCGGTCATCAGCGCCTGGCAGAAACGCATGACTTCACCTTCGCTTTTGCCTTTCGGGTCGAAATCGCTCCCGCCTTTACCGCCGCCCATTGGCAGGGTGGTGAGGGCGTTTTTAAACGTCTGTTCAAAGCCAAGGAATTTCAGAATCGACAGGTTCACGGAAGGGTGGAAGCGCATGCCGCCCTTAAACGGGCCGATGGCGGAGTTAAACTGCACGCGCCAGGCACGGTTGACCTGTACCTGGTTGCGGTCATCCACCCAGGTCACGCGGAACTGGATCACACGCTCTGGTTCAACCAGACGTTCCAGCAGCGACAGTTGACGATAGCGCGGGTTTTCTTCAAGGAACGGCCAGAGGGTAGTCATTACTTCACGAACGGCCTGAGCAAATTCGCTTTGGTGCGGGTCGCGCTGCTGAACATAGGCAAGGAAACTTTCCAGAGAGCGTGTCTGATCCATAGATATAAGAACCTCTTATAGTAATTAATGTATGTTGCTTATGCGATTTGTGTTGTTTTTTTGACTATACCACCCGTACCGCTTTGTGAAGCAAGCAGAAATGTGGACCGAAAGGGAAATTAATGACCCGGGCCGCGTCATAACAAAAAGCGATGGCGCGCTAAATTAAAGATTCTGCCCGATTTACCGTTATAGTCATTATCAGGACACAACAGGAAGAGAAGTCTATGAACCGTTACGTGATGGCAGCGCTATCGTTGATGTTGACCGCAGGCGCGCAGGCGGACCGCATTCGCCCGGACGTGGAGGTAAACGTGCCGCCGGAGGTCTTTAGCTCCAGCGGCCAGCGCGCGCAGCCGTGTAACCAGTGCTGCATTTATCAGGATCAGAATTATTCCGAAGGGGCGGTGGTGAAGGCTGACGGCGTGCTGCTGCAGTGCCAGCGCGACGAGCGCACTATCAGCACGAACCCGCTGGTCTGGCGGCGCGTAAAAGAATAAACGCCTCCAGCAGCGGAATATCCGCCGGAGCTAACTCATAACTGAAAGCCTCTTCCGGCGTACACCACGCCAGCGCGCTGTGGTAGTGCGCCGTTAACTCTCCGCTGAAGCGGGGTACGTGCCAGGCGTGCAGGTTGATTAACCGCTGTGATACCTCGCGCTGATGGCTCGCCACGTACTGCTCAGGCTGTGCCTCGATACCCAGCTCTTCACGCAGCTCGCGGATAAGCGCCTCAGGCTGGGTTTCTCCGGCCTCCACTTTGCCGCCAGCGAACTCCCACATTCCCGGCTGGTCGGCGTGAGCAGGGCGCTGTGCCAGTAAAATTTTGTCGTCTTTTTCGATGATGGCCGCAACGACATCGACTGTTTTTAGCATGGTCGTCAATACTTGATAGCGAAAAACGCCATATTATCGTGCCCTTTCAAAGAGTCCAGCCATCAGGAGAATCAGGTGAAAGAGACGTCCACCTGGGTAGAGCCCATCCCAACCCTTCCGGCGAGCGTAAAACCCATTGCCGCCATGCAGCAAAAACACTTCGGCGCCGTGCTGAACCCCACGCGCTGGTGGGGACGCATGCCGCGTCTGTTCTGGCTGGTCGCTTTGTTTGTGGGGTTTCTGGAGCGCAGAAAAGCGCGCCTGACGCCAGTGCTGCGCTCGCTGCTCATGACGCGCATATCGCAGCTGTGCCACTGTGCGTTCTGTATTGACGCCAACAGCCTGCGCCTGGCCGAGCGCTGCGGCGCGCTGGATAAAGTCCAGGCCGTAAGCGGCTGGGCTGATTCTGACGTGTTCAGTGAACAGGAACGCGCGGCGCTGGCCTATGCGGAGGCGGTGACCGCCACGCCGCCCCGGGTGGATGAAGCAATCAAAACGGCGATGAAACGCCACTTTACGGATGATGCCATCACTGAAATGACGGCGCTCATTGCCTTTCAGAATCTCTCGGCCCGGTTTAATGCCGCGCTGGATATACCGGCACAGGGGCTGTGCGCCACGTTTAAAGGGAAGCCTGATGCTTGACCGTCACCTGCACCCGCGCGTAAAGCCCGCTCTGGACCGTCTGGTATCCGTGCTGGATAAGCCGGGCGTTACGCCCGACGGATTAACGCTTGCCGGGTTTGCCATCGGCCTGCTGGCGCTGCCGTTTCTGGCCCTCGGCTGGTATCCGGCGGCGCTGGCCGCCATCGTCCTGAACCGCCTGCTTGATGGTCTGGACGGCGCGCTGGCGCGTCGGAGAGGACTGACGGATGCGGGAGGGTTTCTCGATATCGCCCTCGATTTTCTGTTCTATGCGCTGGTGCCGTTTGGTTTTGCGCTGGCTGCACCTGCAGAGAATGCGCTGGCGGCGGCCTGGCTGTTGTTTGCGTTTATCGGCACCGGCAGCAGTTTTCTCGCCTTTGCCGCGCTGGCGGCGAAGCACGAGATCGAGAACCCCGGCTATGCGCATAAGTCGTTTTACTATATCGGCGGGTTAACGGAAGGGACGGAGACCATCGCGCTGTTCGTGCTGTGCTGCCTGTTTCCGGCACAGTTTACGCTGTTCGCGTGGATATTCGGCGCGTTGTGCTGGCTGACCACCACAACGCGCATCTGGAGCGGCTACGTGACGCTGAAGTCGCTCACCCGTTAGAGAGCACTCTCTGGTCCGCGCTCTCCGGCGGTGACCGGGTTCTGCGGGTGGCTGCTCCATTCGTACCAGCCGCCGTCATAGACGGCGATATTGTTCCAGCCCATCGCCCGGGCGTACATAAAGGCTTCGGACGCCCGCCAGCCGGTGCCGCAGTAAAACGCGACCTGCTGTTCCGGCAGGATATTCCAGCGCTTCCACTGGGCGGCGATGTCGTCAGCGCTGCGCATGGTGCCATCCGGGTTATGGAAATCCTCCATGTGGGTGGCATCGCTGCCCGCGTGACCCCAGCGGGCACCGGCAATTTCACCTTTTGGCTTGATGTAGCTGTAGCCGCTGGTTTCGCCGATAAACTCCGGCCATGAACGAATGCTGACCAGGGAGGCATCCTGACGGTGCAGCATGCCGCGCGCCTGTTCCATATCCACCATCAGCTGAGGCTGGCCGGGGATCGGCGCGCCAAAATCAGGGGCAGGAGCCACTTTGCCGGGCGTACCGCGCTCAACCGGCAGACCGGCATCTGACCACACCTTCCAGCCGCCATCGAGAAGGCGCACATCCTTCACGCCCGCGTAGAGCATGATCTGCGCCACGCGCGCGGCGGCGTAAACGTCGCGCCCGTACAGAATGACGGTGGTATCGTGACGGATCCCGTGCTTTGCCAGCATTGCTTTCAGCCTGTCGTCGGAGACTTTGTTCCACAGCGGCTCGCTTTCCACCTCGTTGGTATCAATGTAGCCCGCGCCGGGAATGTGGTTAAGCAGGTAAAACTTCGGTGCGCCCCAGGCCGCTTCTATGACTTTCCATTCGCCCGCCGGCGCGGCGGTCACCGGTTTGCCCTGCTGAAGCCGGTGGATCCACTGCGGGTAGACCAGCTGTTCAAAGTGGGGCAGGCGCTGAAGGCGGTCGGGCGTCCGCAGAGCATCGCTGAGCAGCAAAACGTGGCGGTAACCAGCTTTCTCCAGACGGGCTTTCACCGCCTGGTTATCGTTCTCGTCGCCATACAGCGCGATGGACGTCGCAGGGGTAAGCTGATGCTGTTTTGCCCAAAGTGCAATCTGCTCGTCGCTCATAGCGCTAAGCCAGGCGGCTGCCAGGTTGAGCGCTGCGGGTTCGTGCCCGGAAGGACCGCTGAGGGTCTGCGGCCAGCCGTTATAGAAGGCGCTGGGGCGGGTGTCGATTGCTGCGCCGTGCTGCGCCTGAAGCTGAGACAGCGTCATCGCGTTGGCCATATCAGCAGCCTGAGAGGAAAAAGAGGCGAGGCCGCAGATCAGGGCCAGCGCGGTCAGTTGAGAAACACGTTTCATCGAATAACCTGACGTCAGTAAAAGAGGGGGGCATTGTCGTCTCTCCCGAAACGGAAAACATTGCGTTAGCACATTATTGCCAGCGAGAAATCTCCATCACCTCGCCGCCGGGCGGTATATCGTCCTCGTCATGGGTGACCAGCACCACCGGAATATTGCGCGCGCGGACGGCGTCAAATACCCATGCCCGGAACGTCGTGCGTAACGCTTTATCAAGGCGGCTGAACGGTTCGTCCAGCAGCAGCGCCTGCGGCTCTGCGAGCAGGGCGCGCAGCAGGCTCACCCGGGCGCGCTCTCCGCCGGAAAGGGTGGCCGGATCGCTGTCGTAATGACCGCCAAGCCCGGCGGAATCCAGCGCCTGCTTGACCGCTTCCCGCCGTGCGCGTCCCGCGATCCGCTCAGGCAAGGCCAGCAGCAAATTTTGCCCAACGCTGAAAGGGTCGAACAGCAGCGCGTCCTGAAAAAGAATCCCCAGACCGCGGGATTCGACGGGCAAACCGTCGCAGCGGCGTTCGCCGATCCACAGTTCGCCCCGCGCCTGAAAATCCTCTGACAGCGCGCCGACCATCCAGGCAAAGAGGGTCGATTTGCCGCTGCCGGATGGCCCCATCAGGGTGACAATCTCCCCACGGGCTACGCAAAAATTGACCTTGCGGAAAAGCGGTTCGATGGTGAGATCGTTGACCTTGAGCATTAGCGTAATCCTTGACGGTAGCGGCCCGCGAGCCGGGATAACAGCGCAGCAAGACCGAATACGACGCCCGTGACCAGCAGTAATCCCAGGGCTCGGTTAGCGAGAACCGGGATGCTGCCTCCGCTGCTGAGCGCGACGGTCTCGGTGGTCAGCGTGGCGAAACGTCCCGCGCCCAGCCACAGGGTCGGCATATATTGGGCCATGCTGACGGAAAAGCCGGTGGCAAAGGCCAGCAGCGCAGGACGCACCAGCAGGGGACATTTCAGCAGGCAGAAAATTTTTGCCCGCCGCCAGCCGAGCGTTCTGGCGGTAAGGATAAGCCGGGGATCGATCCGCCGCCAGGCGGGCTGCAGCACCAGCAGCATCCACGGTAGCACCCACAGCAGATGGCTCCAGAGGACGGCGATAAAGCCTCCGTCGAGACCCAGATGCAAAGCAATCGCGTATTGCCCGGTGACGAGCGGCAGTGCCGGAAGGGCGAGCGGTAGCCACACCCATGCCGCGCCGCGCTGCGGCCCCCATTCCAGCCAGAGAAAAATGACGATCAGGGCGATAAGGCTCGAAAGCAGACCGAAGGAGAGGCTGGTTCCCACGGGACCTACGTCGTCCCGCTGCGCCAGCATCAACAGCACGGCGGCGCAAAGGAGGCCGCATGCGGGCAAAAAGCCGCTGAATGCGCGTTCAGGCAGGACGAGATGCAACCTGCGGCGCGTCCCGCTCAGGTCCGGAATCGCGCGACGCCAGACCTTCCACAGGCCGTACCCCAGCGCGGCAAGCGCGGCCAGCAAAAGAAGGAGCACCAGGCACAGCAGCGTTCCTTTCACCTGCTGCTGCGCGTCGCCCTGGCTCAGCCACTGCCAGGCCAGCACGGCCAGCGTGGGCGGGTTGCCGGGCCCGAGAACGATCGCTACGTCCACAACCGACAGCGACCACGCCAGCACCGCCAGCATCACCGCCCCGAGGACGGGCGCGATCGCCGGAAGGATCAGCCAGCTGAGCGTCTGAAAACGCCCGTAGCCAAAGGTTTGCAGGACGATCTTCTGCTGCGCGAGCCCTTTTTCCGGCAGCACGGCGTAAATGGCCCACAGCACGAATGCGCTCTCTTTGACCGCGAGCGTCAGGCCCAGCCCTACGCCGTAGCGGTCAAACGGCGGCGAACAGACGGTACAAACCTGATAAAACAGTCCGCCCTCGGCAAACAGCAGTAGCGCGCTGGTGGCGAAGGCCACGTGGGGGATCGCCAGCAGCCACGGCAGGCGCGTGCTGAGGCGCCGCCAGCGGGTGCCGGGCCAGAAAAGAGCCGCGAGGGAAAGGGCGATAAACAAGGCCCCCAGCGTAGCGATAAGCGTTGAGACCAGCGTGGCAACGGCTGCCTGCGGCAACTGAGGATCGTTTAGCAGCCGCTGCCAGTTCGTCACGGAAAAGGCCGGCGCGAACAGCACGGTGCCAGCGGGCAGGATCGGCAGATAAATCACCGTCATCGCCAGCCAGACAAGCCAGCCTAACGGGTGCCGTAACGACGCAGCCATTCCTGCTCCAGCGCGTTCACCCACGCGGACTGCGGCTCCGGGAGCACCTTCGGCAGCCCCTGAGGCGTGTGGGCCTGCAGCTGTTTCGCTTCACCTTCGGGCAGCGTTTTCGCATCCAGCACGCTCGGATCCCCCCAAATGGCCGGGTCGGCCTTGCGGATCTGCGCCTGCGGCGACAGCAGGAAATTGGCGACCACTTTCGCCCCCGCGCTCGCGCTGGCATTAGCCGGAATAGCTACAAAATGCACGTTGCCGAGCATCCCGTCCTGAAAACCAAAGCTGTAGCTGTCGGCAGGCAGTTCGCCGCTCGCCACTTTTTGCTGCGCATGCGCCGGGTTAAAGGTCAGCGACAGGTTCAGACTTCCGCTGGCGAGCAGGGCATCCATCCGGGCGGGTGAGGGAGGGAAGTCTTTTCCTTCACGCCACAGCAGCGGGTGCAGTTTATCGAGGTAGGCCCAGAGCGGCGCCGTAACCTGGGCAAACGTATCATCAGGCGCTTTTTGTAACGCCTCGGGATGCGCCGTAAGCGTCAGCAGCAACTGCTCAAGAAAGGCCGTGCCGGTAAAATCGGGTGGGCGAGGATAGCTCACCTTGCCCGGGTGCTGCTGCGCGAACGCCAGCAGCGCCTGCGGATCCTCCGGCGGCATTGGCATGCTGGCTTTGCGGGCGATAAAAGTCAGCTGCGCGCCGCCCCACGGCGATTCCGCCCCGTCGGTTGGAATCGCAAAATCTTCCGTAACGGGTTTACGGGTATCGACATAGCGCCAGTTGGGCAGACTCTGCGCCCACCCGGTTTGTAGCAGGTTCGCCTCTTTTAGCGTGCGGAAGTTCTCGCCGTTCACCCACAGGAGGTCGACCGAGCCGTTGGTCTTACGCCCTGCGGCGGCTTCCGTCTGAATACGTTTGACCGCATCGGCGGCATCCGCCAGCGGGACGATTTTTAGGGTGATGGCATAGTGCGTTTGCATCTCACCGCTGACCCACTCAAGGTAGCGGTTAACCGCCGGATCGCCGCCCCAGGCGTTAAACCAGACGGTCTGGCCTTTGGCCTGCTGTTGAATAGCTTGCCAGCCGTCGGCGGCATAGAGGGGGGCTGCCAGCAGCAGACCGGTCAGAAACGTGCAAAAACGCACACGGCGCATAATGCCTCACTTTTTATCAGCAGGGAGATAGCGGGAAAACAGCCGGCGCGTAACCAGCGGTAATAACCCCAGTAGTGTAAAGGCGAATACCACGCCCGGCGACAAAATATCGCGCAGCGATGCCACTTTTCCCAGCTCCCGCCCGGCGTTCAGAAAGATAACCGTCGCGGGCAGCATGGCGAGCTGGCTGACCCACCAGTAGTGCCGGACCGTGATGCGGGTCAGCCCCATCAGTAAATTCACCAGGAAAAACGGGAACAGCGGCATCAGGCGCAGGGCAAAAAGATAGCCCGCGCCGTCGCGCGCCATGCCCGCATTTACCGTTGCCATCTGTCGGGCAAACCGCCGCTGCACCCAGTCGCGCAGCAGGTAACGGCTGGCGAGCATCGCCAGCGTGGCCCCGAGCGTGGAGGCAAACGAAACCAGCACGGTGCCTTCCCACAGCGTAAATAACGCCCCGCCCAGCAGGGTCAGAACCGCCGCGCCGGGTATCGAGAGAGCGGAAACCGCCACGTAAAGCGCAAAGAAGATCAGCGCGCTACGCAGCGGCGCGTGGTCGACATGGGAGAGTAGCGTCTGTTGGTGGGTTTTAATTCCTGCCAGAGAAAGCGTGTCAGGCGGCAGAATGACAAATGTCATAAGAAATGCGCCCAGAAGGGCGCACAGGAAGAGTGTTTTTCGTATGTTCACGCGCGATTACAGCTTGAATTTAGCCCATACCGGCGCGTGGTCCGACGGTTTTTCCATGCTGCGGATGTCGTAGTCGATCCCGGTTTCGATGCAGCGCTCCGCCAGCGGCGTACTCGCCAGCAGCAGATCGATACGCAGGCCGCGGTTGTCGTCAAAGCCCTTCGAGCGGTAGTCAAACCACGAGAAGCGATCCTGCGTTTCCGGGTTGGCATTGCGGAAGGTATCCACCAGGCCCCAGCCCAGCAGGCGCTCCATCCACTCACGCTCTTCCGGCAGGAAGGAGCATTTGCCGGTGCGCAGCCAGCGCTTGCGGTTCTCTTCGCCGATGCCGATATCCAGATCCGTCGGGCTGATGTTCATGTCGCCCATAATTAGCACCGGATTCTCTTTTTTCAGTTCGGTCGTCAGGTAGTTCTGCAGATCCTGATAAAACTTCGCTTTGGCCGGGAATTTTGTCTCGTGATCGCGGCTCTCACCCTGCGGGAAATAGCCGTTAATGACCGTAATATTCCCGAGCGCGGAGGGCACTTCCGCCATGATGATGCGGCGCTGGGCTTCTTCACCGTCGCCGGGGAAGCCGCGGCGCACGGAAACCGGCGTGTCTTTGGTGAGCAGCGCGACGCCATAGTGACCTTTCTGACCGTGGTAAAAGACGTTGTAGCCGAGTTTCGCCACCTCTTCGAGGGGGAACATGTCGTCGTGAACCTTGGTCTCCTGCAGGCCGATCACATCTGGCTGATGTTGCTCAACAATGGCTTCTAGCTGATGAGGGCGGGCGCGCAGGCCGTTGATATTAAAAGAGACAAATTTCATAGTCGCTGCCAGTGCAAGGTGAATAGTGCATGGATGGTAGCAGAATTTGCGTCAACTGTTACCGGGTTCGACCAATAACTGCGACAGATATTGCCGGTGGTGCAATATTTGCACCATTCTGACGCGCTTCGCCCTCAAACAGGGCGTAAAGGGCCGATAAATTTCGCGAGCGATCACAATTCCAGAATTATATTTGGCCTGTGCATACTCTTTCTGATTTTCATGCGGCAAAGCGCCGCTTGTCGTAAAAATATTCACTTTTTATGCACTAACAGTGAATAACTCCATATTGTAACCTATTGATATTCTGTTACCTCACCCCGTTTATGCATTTTTATCGCTGGCTGGCACGAAGGCTGCAATCTACATTCACAGTGCAAACACTCAATTATTTAACATTCAAATAACTTTTTATTTACCGGATGAGGTCGCTATGTCTCTGTCAATTACGCGTGAAAATTTCGATGAATGGATGATGCCGGTTTACGCTCCGGCGGCTTTTATTCCGGTTCGCGGGGAAGGCTCACGCCTGTGGGATCAGCAGGGTAAAGAGTATATCGACTTTGCCGGGGGGATTGCGGTGAATGCGCTGGGTCATGCCCACCCGGCGCTGCGTCAGGCGCTGAATGACCAGGCGGCGAAGTTCTGGCATACCGGCAACGGCTTTACCAACGAGCCCGCACTGCGCCTGGCGAAAAAGCTGATTGACGCGACCTTCGCTGAAAAAGTCTTTTTCTGTAACTCCGGCGCGGAGGCCAACGAAGCGGCGCTGAAGCTGGCGCGCAAATATGCCCACGACAAGTTTGGGACGCACAAGAGCGGGATTGTGGCGTTTAAAAATGCTTTCCACGGGCGCACGCTCTTTACCGTGAGCGCGGGCGGCCAGCCTTCTTATTCGCAGGATTTCGCTCCGCTGCCGCCGGATATTCGCCACGGCATTTATAACGATCTTCAGTCCGCCAGCGAGCTGATTAACGACACCACCTGCGCGGTGATTGTCGAACCGATGCAGGGCGAGGGCGGCGTGCTTCCGGCGCAAAAGGCATTCCTGCAGGGGCTGCGCGAGCTGTGCGATCGTCATGACGCGGTCCTGATTTTCGACGAAGTGCAGACCGGCGTGGGCCGCACCGGCGAGCTGTATGCCTATATGCACTACGGCGTGACGCCGGACGTTCTCTCTACCGCCAAAGCGCTGGGCGGCGGCTTCCCGATTGGCGCGACGCTGACCACCGATAAATTCGCCAGCGTGATGACCGTGGGCACCCACGGCACCACCTACGGCGGCAACCCGCTGGCGACCGCCGTCGCCGGACAGGTTCTCGACATCATTAACACCCCTGAGGTGCTGAAGGGCGTTAAGCAGCGTCACGAGTGGTTCGTTGAGCGCCTGAACGCCATTAACGGCAAGCTTGGCCTGTTTAAAGAAATTCGCGGCCTGGGGCTGTTGATCGGCTGCGAGCTCACGGCTGAGTTTGCCGGAAAAGCGAAGCTTATTTCACAGGAAGCGGCAAAAGCGGGCGTGATGGTGCTGATTGCCGGTGCCAACGTGGTGCGTTTTGCGCCTGCGCTGATTGTCAGCGAGGAAGAGGTACAAACCGGTCTGGACCGTTTTGCGCTGGCGTGTGAGAAGGTGAAATCCGGGGTGTCATCATGATGGTCATCCGTCCCGTTGAGCGCGGCGATATTGCCGGGCTCATGCAGCTTGCCGGTAAGACGGGAGGCGGGCTGACCTCGCTTCCTGCCGATGAAAAAACGCTGTCGGCGCGCATTGAGCGCGCCCTGCAAACCTGGCAGGGGACGTTGCCAAAAAGCGAACAGGGTTACGTGTTCGTGCTGGAAGACACCGAAACGGGGAGCGTGGCCGGGATCTGCGCCATCGAAGTGGCCGTCGGGCTTAACGACCCGTGGTACAACTACCGCGTCGGCACCATGGTTCACGCCTCGAAAGAGCTGAACGTCTATAACGCGCTGCCCACGCTGTTTCTTTGCAATGACCACACGGGCGCCAGCGAGCTCTGTACGCTGTTCCTCGACCCGGCATGGCGCAAAGAGGGCAACGGCTATCTGCTCTCCAAATCGCGCTTTATGTTTATGGCCGCTTTCCGCGATCGCTTTAACGAAAAAGTGGTGGCAGAGATGCGCGGCGTGATCGACGACAAAGGCTACTCGCCCTTCTGGGAGAGCCTGGGCGAGCGTTTCTTCTCGATGGAGTTCAGCCGGGCGGACTATCTCTGCGGCACCGGCCAGAAGGCGTTTATCGCGGAGCTGATGCCTAAACATCCTATCTATACCCATTTCTTAACGCCGGAAGCGCAGGCGGTAATTGGCGAAGTGCATCCGCAAACCGCGCCTGCCCGCGCGGTGCTGGAGAAAGAGGGCTTCCGCTACCGTAACTATGTCGACATCTTTGACGGCGGGCCAACGCTTGAGTGCGATATCGACCGCGTGCGCGCCATCCGCAAAAGCCGCCTGGTTGAGGTATCCGAAGGCCAGCCCGCGCCGGGTGACTGGCCGGCATGCCTGGTGGCGAACGAAAATTACGCCAACTTCCGCGCCATGCTGGTGCGGACCAACCCGAAATGTGAACGTCTGGTGCTGACGGCTGCAGAGCTGGATGCCCTGAAATGTAACGCCGGCGATACGGTTCGCCTGGTGCGTCTCTGCCCTGAGGAGAAAACAGCATGACATTATGGATTAACGGTGACTGGGTAACGGGCGAAGGCGAACAGCGCGTAAAAACCAATCCAGTTGGAAAAGAGGTGCTGTGGAAGGGAAACGACGCCAGCGTCGCGCAGGTCGAGCAGGCCTGCCGTTCCGCACGACACGCGTTTCCCGCGTGGGCAAAACGGCCATTCGCCGAGCGCCAGGCGCTTATTGAAAAATTTGCCGGACTGCTGGAGGCCAACAAGGCCGAGCTGACGCGCATCATCGCGTCCGAAACCAGCAAACCGCGCTGGGAAGCGGCGACCGAAGTGACAGCGATGATCAATAAAATCGCTATTTCGATTAAGGCATACCACACCCGCACCGGCGAGCAGCATACCGAGATGCCGGACGGCGCGGCCACGCTGCGCCACCGTCCGCACGGCGTGCTGGCGGTGTTTGGCCCGTATAACTTCCCAGGGCATCTGCCGAATGGTCACATTGTGCCCGCGCTGCTGGCGGGCAATACCGTCATCTTCAAACCGAGCGAGCTTACGCCGTTAACCGGCGAGGCGGTGGTGAAGCTGTGGGAGCAGGCCGGGCTGCCGCCGGGCGTGCTGAACCTCGTGCAGGGCGGACGGGAAACCGGCCTGGCGCTGAGCGCGCTGAGCGATATCGATGGCCTGCTGTTTACCGGCAGCGCCGGAACGGGCTATCAGCTGCACCGCCAGCTAGCGGGGCAGCCGGAGAAAATTCTGGCGCTGGAGATGGGCGGCAACAACCCGCTGATTGTCGAAGATCCTGACGATATCGATGCCGCGGTGCACCTGACGATCCAGTCCGCCTTTATTACCGCCGGACAGCGCTGCACCTGCGCCCGCCGCCTGCTGGTCAAGCGCGGCGCGCAGGGGGATGCCTTCCTGAAGCGTCTGGTAGAGGTGAGCGCGCGGCTGGTGCCAGCCACGTGGGATGCCGACCCGCAGCCGTTTATCGGCGGGCTGATCTCCGAACAGGCCGCGCTGAACGTGCTCAACGCCTGGCAGGACCACGTAGCGCGTGGGGCGAAAACCCTGCTGGAGCCGAAGCAGGTTCAGCCGGGTACCTCGCTGCTGACGCCGGGCATCGTTGAGATGAGCGGTGCGAGCAGCGTGCCGGATGAAGAGGTGTTTGGCCCGCTGCTGTGTGTCTGGCGTTACGACGATTTTGATGCGGCCATTGCGATGGCGAATAACACCCGCTACGGCCTGTCGAGCGGGCTGATATCGCCGCATCGCGAGAAGTTTGAACAACTGCTGCTGGAAGCGCGTGCCGGGATCGTGAACTGGAATAAACCGCTGACCGGGGCGGCGAGCACCGCGCCGTTCGGCGGCGTGGGCGCCTCGGGCAACCATCGCGCCAGCGCCTGGTATGCCGCCGATTACTGCGCGTGGCCGATGGCGAGTCTGGAAACCCCGGCGCTGACGCTGCCGGAGACGCTTAACCCGGGGCTCGATTTTACGAAGGGAGAAGGCCATGAAAGCGCGTGAAGTCAACTTTGACGGGCTGGTGGGGCTGACGCACCACTATGCCGGTCTCTCCTTTGGTAATGAAGCCTCGACGAAGCACCGCTTTCAGGTCTCCAACCCGAAGCTGGCGGCGAAGCAGGGGCTGCTAAAAATGAAGGCGCTGGCGGATGCCGGCTTCCCGCAGGCGGTGATCCCGCCGCAGGAACGCCCTAACGTGGCGGTGCTGCGCCAGCTAGGATTTAGCGGTACGGACGAGCAGGTCGTCGAAAAAGCGGGTACGCAGACGCCGCATTTGCTCTCTGCGGCAAGCTCTGCCTCCTCAATGTGGGTGGCCAACGCGGCCACCGTCGCGCCGTCAGCCGATACGCTGGATGGTAAAGTCCACCTGACGGTGGCGAACCTGAATAATAAGTTTCATCGCGCCACTGAAGCGGACACCACCGAGCGCGTGCTGCGCGCTATTTTCAAGCATGACGCCCATTTTGAGATCCATCAGGCCCTGCCCCAGGTGGCGATGTTTGGCGACGAAGGCGCGGCCAACCATAACCGGCTGGGTGGCGATTACGGCGATCCCGCCGTGCAGCTGTTTATCTACGGGCGGGAAGAGGGCGGCCACGCCGCGCCAACCCGTTATCCAGCGCGTCAGACGCTCGCGGCCAGCCAGGCGGTTGCGCGCCTGAACCAGGTCAATCCTTCCCAGGTGATTTTTGCCCAGCAGAACCCGCACGTGATCGACCAGGGCGTGTTCCATAACGACGTGATTGCCGTGTCCAACCGCCAGGTGCTGTTCTGCCATGAGCAGGCCTTTGCCCATCAGGATAAGCTGCTCGCCACGCTGCGCGAACGCGTGCCGGGCTTTATGCCGATCCAGGTGCCAACGCAGGCGGTCAGCGTGCAGGACGCGGTCGAAACCTATCTGTTCAACAGCCAGCTGCTGAGCCGCGATGACGGCAGCATGATGCTGGTGCTGCCGCAGGAGTCCCGGGATCATCGGGGCGTGTGGCGCTACCTCACCGAACTGGTGAAGGCCGATAACCCGATTGACGAGCTGCGCGTGTTTGACCTGCGCGAAAGCATGGCTAACGGCGGTGGTCCCGCCTGTCTGCGCCTGCGGGTCGTGTTAACGCCAAATGAAATACAGGCCGTTAACCCGGCAGTCATGATGAATGAGACGCTCTTTAACACCCTGAACGACTGGGTGGACCGCTACTATCGCGACCGGTTAACGCAGGCCGATCTGGTTGACCCGCAGCTGCTGCGCGAAGGGCGCGAGGCGCTGGACGCATTATCGTCAATCCTGCAGCTGGGCTCGGTTTACCCGTTCCAGCGCTAAAGGAGTGGATATGGAAAATTTACTGGCGCTGACCCTGGCCGATGAAACGCCGGACCAGAGTGAGGGGGAAGGCCCCTCATTCCGATGGCGGTGGCTGGGGCGCGGGGTGCTTGAGCTGACGCCGAAGGCCAGCAGCGTGTTATCGCTGCTGCTTTCCACGGGGATCCACGGGAATGAAACTGCACCCGTTGAGATCGTCAATGGGCTGCTGCGCGCGCTGTATCGCGGCGAGATATCCCTTGCGTGCCGCGTGCTGGTGGTGCTTGGCAATCCGCCTGCGCTGGCGCAAAACAAACGGTATCTGGTTAGCGACATTAACCGCATGTTCGGCGGGCGCTGGTCGCAGTTTCCGCAGAGTGACGAAACGGCGCGCGCGCAGTGGCTGGAGAACGTCGTGACGACGTTTTTTGCCGCGGCGGGACCGGCGCGCTGGCATCTGGATCTGCATACGGCGATCCGCGCCTCTTACCATGTCAGATTCGGCGTTCTGCCGCAGCGCAATCAGCCGTGGGATGAAGCGTTTCTGAGCTGGCTGGGGGATGCCGGGCTGGAGGCGCTGGTGTTTCATCAGTCGCCGGGCGGGACCTTTACTCACTTCACTTGCGAACGGTTTGGCGCGCTGTCCTGTACGCTGGAGCTGGGAAAAGCGCTACCGTTCGGACAGAACGATCTCACGCGCTTTGCGCCAACGGAGCTCGCGCTTCGGGCGCTGCTCGGTGGGACGGCTACCGAGCACGCACATCAGCCCGTTGAGCGGTACCGGGTCGTACAGCAGATCACCCGCCGCAGCGAGGCTTTCCAGCTTCACATGGCCGCGCACACCCTGAACTTCACGCCGTTTCGCAAAGGGGCTCTGCTGGCGGAAGATGGCGAAGAGCGTTACGAGGTGCAGAAAACCACCGAATATGTGCTATTCCCCAACCCCTCCGTAGCGTTTGGCCTGCGGGCCGGTCTGATGCTGGAAAAACTCACCTGAACCTTTCCCCTCTCACCATCCGGGAGGGGAAGTAAATATGTTTTCTTAGCGATTAAAGCGCTCTGATTTCTTTTACGGAATATTCCTGGCGAATTGCTTTATTATTCACCGTCACTTCGTTATACTTCTGCTAAATAGCTTTAAAATCATCGTATTGAATATTTCTTGTTGCAACTCTCCACGCTTTATCCTTATTTCCTCCACATTTGGCGAAAAAATGTTTTTTACACTTTCATTGTTTTACCGTTGCTCTGATTAATTGACGATAAACCCCGTAAAGTTAATCTCGTCAACACGGCATAGCGCCGAAGAATAACTGAAAGAAAGGAAATAAATTATGCGTAAGTTTACTGCACTGTTTGTTGCTTCTACCCTGGCTCTGGGCGCTACCAGCATGGCGTTCGCCGCAGATACCGCAACCACCACCGCCGCGCCAGCTGAAGGCAAAATGATGATGCATCATAAAGGCAAGCCGGGTATGCACCACGAGATGATGATGTTCAAAGATTTGAACCTGACGGACGCGCAGAAGCAGCAGATCTGCGACATCATGAAAAGCCAGCGTGACCAGATGAAGCGTCCTCCGCTGGAAGAGCGCCGCGCAATGCATGACATTATTGCCAGCGACAGCTTCGATAAGGCGAAAGCCGAAGCGCAGATCGACAAAATGGCCGAGCAGCACAAAGCCCGCATGCTGGCCCACATGGAAACCCAGAACAAGATCTACAACATTCTGACCCCGGAACAGAAAAAACAGTTTAATGCCAATTTTGAGAAGCGTCTGACAGAACGTCCGGCGATGGAAGGTAAAATGCCAGCACCAACCGAATAATCGGTTCACTCTCTTAAGACCGCCGGGATCCTGTCCACAAAAGCGAAATCGCTGTGGACAGGACCGGCGGTTTTTCTATTCTGCCCTCTTGCCTGCCGCCGCCAGCGCGGTATTCTCCTGTAGTCGCTTCAGAGAATGTCTGTAGAGTCATGGCGTTAGCATTTTTATTAACGTTCCGCTAAGGCCTGCCCGCTCTGCTGCCGATACTGTGTCTGTGAATACCTAACGATAACAAACAAGACTGCAGGGGTAGCGATATCCTTGCCCTGGCACGGGTTGTGCCATTCAGGAGTGGTGATGGAGTTCTTTGATATTCGTAAGATGCCGGTCAGCCTCTGGCGCAATGGTGCCGGCGAAACGCGAGAAATTTGCTGTATCCCTCCCGCGACGCGCGATTTTTTCTGGCGTGCCAGTATCGCGACCATCGCCAGCAACGGCGAATTCTCCTCGTTTCCCGGTGTCGACCGGGTCATTACCCTGCTGGAAGGCGGGGAGGTGACGCTGGATGCCGGTCAGGCGTTCTGCCATACCCTTAAACAGCATCAGCCTTACAGTTTTGCTGGCGATTTGCCGGTGAAGGCGCTGCTTTCCGATGGCAGGATGGCGATGGATTTCAACATCATGACCCGGCGCGATTGCTGTCAGGCGAAGGTGCGGGTTGCCGATCGTACTTTTACCACCTTTGGCTCGCGCGGGGGCGTGGTGTTTGTATTAAGCGGTGCGTGGCAGCTGGGTGATAAATTGCTGACGGCCGATCAGGGCGCCAGCTGGCAGGAGGGGACCCATACTCTGCGTCTGCTGGAGTCTCAGGGCACCCTGCTGTTCAGTGAAATTAATTGGCTGCCGGGTCACTGAGTGCGATGATCTCGAACTTGCCCGCTAATACGGGCTTGCAGAGGATTTTGTAGCCGTCGTGGTCGAATCCCGCGGGGGTGCGCAGCAGGGTTGCCGCGTCGCTTAAATCATCGACAGCCCCCAGCCAGAGCCAGTTATTGACGATGTGATACTGCGTCATGGTTTCACCCACTTCTTTTAGCGCAACGGCGCCGTCCCACGGCCAGCAGTTGACGCTGATCCCGGCCAGTCCCGCGAGGAGCCGGGCGTGATGCGCCTCAACGCTCTCTTTTCCGCAGCAGGCGCCCGCGCAGCGCTTCAGAGCGGAGCGGAAACAGGCGCGGCCCCGCGTGGTGCCCTCTAGCCCTAAAAGGCTATAGCAAAGCTGCAGCTCGTCCGCGAGCGCCTGCAGAGACTGCAGGGCGGCACGCTTGTTTGCGAACAGCCCGAAGAGATTCGGGGCGTGGGAGAAATCGACCTCGCGGGCGTAGACGACCTGCGGCTTGCCGTCGGCGATCTGCAGGGAGCAGAGCTGGCGGTTGCGCCGCAGGCGCTTATTGAAGAGCGGCTGCTGCTCTTTTATCAGCCGGGCTTCCAGCAACAGCGCGCCCATTTCTCCCGCCGTCTGGAACCAGGTAATGCGTCGCGACTGGCGCAGCATGGCGGCCTCGTCCGGGGTGCGCAGGTGGGATAACACCCGGCTGCGAATGTTAACGCTTTTGCCGATGTAGAGCGGCAGGGTCTCGCTTTCACCGTGAAAGATGTACACACCCGGCTGTTTGGGCAGCGCCTCAAGCCAGGGGCGAAGATGTTCGGGATATTCATAGATAGCCGCCGCTTCAAACTCAAGACGCGGGGCTGATTGACGCCTGCTCACATACTGCTCCATATACTGTTCAGGTATACAGTGTAGCAGGTGTGCTGTGGTTAAAAAAGAGCCGGGTGGCGTGATGCCCTCTCCCTAAAGGGGAGAGGGAGCAAAGATTAACGTTTTGCGTTTATTTCCAGAAATCGTCAAACACCGTAATTGGCGTGTGGCGCTTGTGCTCGGTTTTCAGGTACCAGCCCTCGATAATTTTCGCGGTACCTTCATCCAGCGTTTTGCCTTCCAGATAATCATCAATGTTGTCATAGGTGACGCCAAGGGCCGCTTCATCCGGCAGGGAAGGGCGATCGTCTTCCAGATCCGCTGTTGGCGCTTTCTTGTACAGGTGCTCAGGGCAGCCCAGCGCGGCGAGCAGCTGCTTGCCCTGACGCTTGTTGAGACGGAAAATCGGGTTGATGTCGGTGCCGCCATCGCCGTATTTGGTGAAGAAACCGGTGATCGCTTCTGCCGCATGGTCGGTGCCTACCACAACGCCTTTGGTCATCCCGGCGATGCTGTACTGCGCTTTCATGCGCTCGCGCGCTTTCTCGTTGCCGCGCACAAAATCACTCAATTCAATGCCCGCTTCGCGCAGCGCCTGCTCGCTTGCCAGCACTGAGGCTTTGATATTGACGGTAAGCACGCGATCGGGCTGGATGAACGCGATGGCGTCCTGGCAATCCTGTTCGTCCGCCTGAACCCCGTAAGGCAGACGCACGGCGATAAACTGCAGCGCTTCGTCGCCCGTCTCTTCACGAAGCTCTGAAATCGCCATCTGGCAGAGTTTACCCGTCAGGGTAGAGTCCTGCCCGCCGCTGATGCCCAGCACCAGGGATTTCAGGAAAGCGTTCTTTTTTAAGTACGACTTTAAAAAATCCACGCTGCGGCGGATCTCTTCCTGTGCATCTATCGCAGGCTTAGCGCCCAGCGCCTGAATAATCTCTTGTTGCAGAGCCATCATGCCCTCCGTATGCAGAACATAAACAGAATGTGTTAACTGTTAAAACTAACCCTTTGGGCGGAAAACGACAAGGATCACAGTTTCGAGTGCGTTAATTTGCGGCGATTTAGCAGCTTATCGTTGTTTTATTAGAATTTTCCGAAATTCGTCTGGCGTAAATCACAAAGTTGAACAATAGTACTTTTTATCCCATGCTTAGATAACACGCTGATAAACAAGAGGACGGAATATGAACAAGAACGTAGCAGGAATTCTTAGCGCAGCGGCGGTACTGACGATGCTGGCAGGGTGTACGGCTTACGATCGCACCAAGGATCAGTTTACCCAGCCCGTGGTTAAAGACGTTAAAAAAGGGATGACACGTTCGCAGGTGGCTGCGATCGCCGGCAAGCCTTCTTCTGAAGTGACCATGATTCACGCGCGCGGTACGTGTCAGACTTATATCCTGGGTCAACGTGATGGTAAGGCAGAAACCTACTTCGTCGCGCTGGATGATACCGGACATGTGATTAACTCCGGCTATCAGACCTGTGCTGAATACGACACCGATCCGCAGGCACCTAAGGCGCAGTAACCCTGCTTGCCTGAAGATGTTAACAAACCGGCCTCTGGGCCGGTTTTTTTATTCATACGTTAATCTTATTTCTTTGCGCGAATTATTTGCCTGAAATGTGAAGGTAGTCAACAAGCCAGGTCAATGAGAGACAATTTAGGCCTATCCAGAATTATCTCCCCTCTGTACCATTGCGTATACTCACTTCAACGATAAACAACAGTACGCAAGCTACCTGTCTGCCGGGACAGCGAGTCGAGTGATAGCGCGACGGCAGGTAGTCATACAAGAGGGAAATTATGATGGAAAAGAAACATATCTACCTGTTCTGCTCAGCGGGCATGTCAACCTCGCTTCTGGTGTCAAAGATGCGCGCGCAGGCTGAAAAGTATGAAGTTCCTGTGGTGATTGAAGCGTTTCCGGAAACGCTGGCGGGCGAAAAAGGCCAGAAAGCCGATGTGGTGTTACTGGGGCCGCAAATTGCCTATATGTTGCCCGAAATTCAACGACTGCTACCGAATAAACCGGTCGAGGTGATCGACTCGGGGCTGTACGGCAAGATCGATGGTTTAGGTGTACTTAAAGCTGCTGTGGCAGCCATTAAAAAAGCTGCTAATTAATTTTTATTTTTCCCGTCAAAGAGTTATTTCACACACAATTACGCCGTAACATGCGTTACGGCATTTAAGGGTATTTTCCTATGAGTAAAGTCATCGCTTCACTTGAAAAGGTACTCCTTCCTTTTGCTGTTAAAATAGGAAAGCAGCCTCACGTTAATGCCATCAAAAACGGTTTTATTAAATTAATGCCGTTGACGCTGGCCGGGGCCATGTTCGTTTTAATTAACAACGTTTTTCTGAGCTTTGGTGAAGGTTCCTTCTTTTATTCATTAGGAATTCGGTTAGACGCTTCCACTATTGAAACCCTTAATGGTTTTAAAGCCATCGGCGGCAACGTATATAACGGTACGTTGGGTATTATGTCGCTGATGGCGCCTTTCTTTATTGGGATGGCGCTGGCTGAAGAGCGGAAAGTGGATCCGCTGGCCGCCGGATTATTATCCGTTGCCGCGTTTATGACCGTCACGCCTTACAGCGTGGGTGAAGCCTACGCCGTTGGCGCAAACTGGCTGGGCGGAGCCAACATTATCTCCGGTATTGTTATCGGCCTGGTGGTGGCAGAAATGTTCACCTTTATTATCCGTCGCAACTGGGTTATCCGCCTGCCGGATAGTGTGCCGGCCTCCGTTTCTCGTTCATTTTCCGCGTTGATCCCAGGCTTCATTATCCTCTCCATCATGGGGATTATCGCCTGGGCGCTCTCTCACTGGGGCACGAACTTCCACCAGATCATCATGGACTCTATCTCTACGCCGCTGGCGTCGATGGGTGGCGTGGTCGGTTGGGCGTATGTGATTTTCACCTCTCTGCTGTGGTTCTTCGGCGTGCATGGTTCACTGGCACTGGCCGCGCTGGACAGCGGAATTATGACCCCATGGGCACTGGAAAACGTTGCGCTTTACCAGCAGTACGGCTCCGTTGACGCGGCGCTGGCGGCAGGTAAAACCTTCCATGTGTGGGCGAAGCCGATGCTTGACTCCTATATCTTCCTGGGTGGTACCGGGGCGACCCTGGGTCTGATCATCGCGGTCTTTATTGTCTCTCGTCGCGCTGACTATCGTCAGGTGGCGAAACTGGCCCTGCCATCAGGCATCTTCCAGATTAACGAGCCGATTCTGTTCGGTCTGCCAATCATCATGAACCCGGTAATGTTTATCCCGTTCATCCTGGTGCAGCCGCTGCTGGCAGCGATCACCCTGACGGCTTACTACATGGGTATTATTCCACCGATCACCAACATTGCTCCGTGGACCATGCCGGCAGGTCTGGGCGCCTTCTTTAACACCAACGGTAGCGTCGCGGCCTTCCTGCTGGCGATATTCAACCTCGGGATTGCCACCCTGCTGTACATGCCGTTCGTGGCGATTGCGAACAAAGCTGCCACCATCATTGATGAAGAAGAGAGCGAAGAGGAAATTGCCCTCTCACTGAAATTCTAATATTGACCGGCGCGGGGAAGCCCGCGCCAGCCACAAGGAGCTAAAACATGTTAGATTTGGATAGTATCGTCGCAGACGAAGCCGCAGAGAACGATCTCGAAGAAGTGGTGATGGGCCTCATTATCAACTCCGGGCAGGCGCGCAGCCTGGCGTATGCCGCACTGAAGCAGGCCAAGCAGGGCGATTTCGCCGCCGCGAAAACCATGATGGAGCAATCCCGCACGGCGCTGAACGAAGCGCACCTGGTGCAGACAAAGCTGATTGAAAGCGACCAGGGCGAAGGGAAGATGAAGGTCAGCCTGGTGCTGGTACACGCTCAGGATCACCTGATGACGTCCATGCTGGCGCGTGAGCTGGTGGCGGAGTTGATTGAGCTTCACGAGAAAATGCACTAGGTCGGATTGAGCAGCAGGAGGTCAGCACGATGGAAATCAAAACCGCATTTGAACAGCAACTGTTTAATGGCAAAAATTTTCACGTGGTTATCTACAACAAGACGGAGAGCGCCAGCGGTCTGCACCAGCATGACTACTATGAGTTCACGATTGTTCTGACCGGCCGCTACTACCAGGAGATCAACGGTAAGCGCGTCCTGCTGGAGCGAGGGGATTTTGTCTTCCTGCCGATGGGTTCCTATCACCAGAGCTTTTACGAATTTGGCGCGACCCGCATTCTGAACGTGGGCGTCAGCAGACGCTTCTTTGAGAAGCACTATCTGCCGCTGGTGCCGTTCTGCTTTGTGGCGTCCCAGGTATATCGTGTGAAAAACGAGTTCATGACCTGGATTGAAACGGTCATCGCCTCGCTTAACTTCCGCGACAATGAGTTTGATGAATTTATTGAAACGGTGACCTTCTACGTGATGAACCGGTTGCGGCATCACCGTGAAGAGCAGCAGGTGACGGATGATGTTCCACAGTGGCTGCGCAGCACCGTGGAACTGATGCACGATAAAGGCCAGTTCAGCGAAAATGCGCTGGAAAATATGGTATCCCTCTCGGGGAAATCCCAGGAATATCTGACCCGCGCGACGCAGCGTTATTATCGTAAAACGCCGGTGCAAATAATTAATGAAATCCGCATTAATTTTGCCAAAAAACAGTTGGAGATTACCAACTATTCTGTCACCGATATTGCCTATGAGTCAGGATATAGCAGTCCCAGCCTGTTTATTAAAACTTTTAAGAAGTTGACCTCATTCACACCGAACAGCTACCGGAAGAATTTAACGGTAATTAATTAACTTTCGGCGGATTACCCGCCATAAATATTGCTTTAATGGCTTGCCCAAATAGCGGGAAGAGTACGCTATACCTTGCAGGCGATTAACCTGATACGCTAAGGGAGATATTATGCAAAAGAAATTAAAAGTCGTAACCATTGGTGGCGGCAGCAGCTATACCCCAGAATTACTCGAAGGTTTTCTGAAACGTTATCATGAATTACCGGTCAGCGAATTATGGCTGGTGGACGTTGAGGAAGGTCAGGAGAAGCTGGATATTATTTTCGACCTGTGCAAGCGCATGGTTGAGAAAGCGGGCGTGCCGATGACCGTGCATAAATCCCTCGATCGTCGCCTGGCGCTGAAAGATGCGGATTTCGTTACCACTCAGCTGCGCGTCGGCCAGCTAAAAGCGCGCGAGCTGGACGAGCGTATTCCGCTGAGCCACGGCTACCTGGGGCAGGAGACCAACGGCGCGGGCGGCCTGTTCAAAGGCCTGCGTACCATTCCGGTGATTTTCGACATCGTCAAAGATGTGCAAGAGATCTGCCCGAACGCGTGGGTGATTAACTTCACTAACCCGGCCGGAATGGTGACCGAGGCGGTATATCGTCATACCAATTTCAAACGCTTTATCGGCGTCTGTAATATCCCGATCGGCATGAAGATGTTTATCCGCGACGTGCTGGAGCTGACCGACAGTGACGATCTCTCAATCGATCTGTTCGGCCTGAACCACATGGTGTTCATTAAAGACGTCATCGTGAACGGAAAATCGCGCTTTGCCGAACTGCTCGATGGCGTGGCTTCCGGTCGCCTGACCGCGGCCTCCGTGAAGAACATCTTTGACCTGCCGTTCAGCGAAGGGCTGATCCGCTCGCTGAATCTGCTGCCGTGCTCATACCTGCTTTACTACTTCAAGCAGAAAGAGATGCTGGCTATCGAAATGGGCGAGTACTATAAGGGCGGCGCGCGTGCGCAAATCGTTCAGAAAGTTGAGAAGCAGCTGTTCGATTTATATAAAGATCCGAACCTGAACGTCAAACCGAAAGCGCTTGAGCAGCGCGGTGGGGCCTATTACTCCGATGCAGCGTGTGAAGTGATCAACGCCATCTACAACGACAAGCAGGCGGAGCACTATGTTAACGTGCCGCATCACGGCCATATCGACAATATCCCGGCGGACTGGGCCGTCGAGATGACCTGCATTCTCGGGCGCGAGGGGGCTAAACCGCATCCACGTATCACCCACTTCGACGACAAAGTTATGGGCCTGATCCACACCATCAAAGGCTTTGAAGTGGCGGCGAGCAACGCGGCGCTGAGCGGTGAACTCAATGACGTGCTTCTGGCGCTGAACCTCAGCCCGCTGGTGCATTCCGACCGCGATGCTGAGCAGCTGGCCAGCGAGATGATCCTGGCGCATGAAAAATGGTTGCCGAACTTTGCCGCCACGATTGAGAAGCTGAAGTTCAAACAACACTGAGAGGACGCACAATGGAAAACCTGCTGATCGTTAATGCTGATGACTTTGGCCTTTCGAAAGGCCAGAACTACGGCATTATTGAAGCCTGTCGCCGCGGGGTAGTGACCTCTACAACGGCACTGGTGAACGGTGAAGCGGTTGAACACGCGGCGCAGCTGAGCCGCGAGGTGCCAGAGCTGGGTGTCGGCATGCATTTTGTGCTGACGCTCGGGATGCCGCTTTCGCCTATGCCGGGCCTGACGCGTGACGGTCTGCTGGGCAAATGGATTTGGGAACTGGCGGAGCAGGACGCTCTGCCGCTCGAAGAGATTGCCCTTGAGCTGGACTGCCAGTACAACCGCTTTGTTGATCTTTTTGGCAAGGCGCCGACGCACATCGACAGCCACCATCATGTGCACATGATCCCGGCGATTTTCCCGATTGTTGCGGCGTTTGCCCAACGCAAAGGCGTGGCGATGCGCGTGGATCGTGAGGCGCAGGGCGTGCCGGACTGTGCCGTGACAACAACAGAGGGGTTCAGCAGTGCCTTTTACGGTGACGAGATCGACGAAGCGCTGTTCCTGAAGGTGCTGGAGGATTCCGCCGCGCGGGGGGAACGGTCGCTGGAGGTCATGGCGCATCCCGCCTTTGTCGATAACACCGTGCGTAAGAGCGCCTACTGCTGGCCGCGCCTGGCGGAGCTGGATGTCCTGACGTCGCCGTCGCTGAAATACGCCATTGCCGAGCGTGGGTATCGGTTGGGGACGTTTGGGGATCTGTAAGAAGTGCCGGGTGGCGAGGTAAAAGCAAAACGGTAACCTGGGTTACCGTTTTTATTGTTTTCTCCCTCTCCCGTGGGAGAGGGGCGGGGTGAGGGCATCAGGCCGCACAACCGGGAATGTTTTTACGCCGGGATCTGATCGATCTTACTGCTGCGCGACCAGACGCGGTGCGCGGCGAGCAAATCAAACAGCTTTGTCATAAACGCATCGTCAACGCTATCGCCCTCGACAATGCCGTCCTCACCCTGCTCGGCAACCTTCAGTTGCGCCTTAAACTGACGCGCGTCGCCGGACAGCGCGATCGGCTTCAGGTGCTTATAGGCTTCCAGCAGATAATAGACGGCGTCGCCGTTGGTCAGCAGGCTGGCAATATCCCCGCACGGCACGATCACCGCATCGACGGTCAGCGATGGCGCACCGGCAAAGGTCGCCGCCACCGGCAGCACGGAGCCGTCATCGGCCGTCACTTCACCCATGCGGGAATAAAGCAGTTTGGCGTGTACGCCCTGCGTTTTTAGCGCCTGCATAATTCCTAGCACGTCGCTGGCGCGGGTTTTGTCGTTCAGCAGGATGGCGACTACGCGGCCCTTAATTGAACCACCCGGCACCGCATACAGGCTCAGCGATGGATCTTTCTTCACGCCGTTAACCTCTTTCGGTGGCGCAAAGTTACGCTGTTCGTCCGTTAGCGTGATGCCAAGGTTATCCGCCACGCTCTGGGCAAGCTGAATATCAATGTGCGCCAGCTGATCGACCACGCGCTCGCGGATGTAGGTGCGCACCACTTTGCTCAGTTCGAAGCTAAAGCCGCCGATGATGTGCTGTTGCTCAATCGGCGTCTGGCTGTTCCAGAACAGGCGAGGGTGGGCGTAATACTCACCGAACGAGGGGCTGCGCTCGCGAATTTTGTTGCCGTCGATACGCTCCTGGTACGATTCGAATCCGCCGCGTTTCGGCCCCGGCGGGGTTTCTCGCGGCCAGTTGTCGTTGATGGAGTTCGGCTCATAGTTTGCCGGGTTGGTATCAATATCCTGACGGTGCATCCCGTCGCGCTGGAAGTTATGGTACGGGCAGGTTGGGCGGTTAATCGGGATCTCGTGGAAGTTCGGCCCGCCAAGACGGCTAATCTGCGTATCGGTATACGAGAACAGACGTCCCTGTAAGAGCGGATCGTTGGTGAAATCCAGTCCGGGGACGATGTGGCCCGGGTGGAACGCGGCCTGCTCGTTTTCGGCAAAGAAATTATCCGGGTTGCGGTTAAGCACCATTTTGCCCACCAGCTGAACGGGCACCAGCTCCTCAGGGATGAGTTTTGTCGGGTCAAGCAGGTCGAAATCGAACTTAAACTCGTCTTCTTCCGGGATCAGCTGTAAGCCCAGTTCATATTCCGGGAAGTCACCCGCTTCAATGGATTCCCACAGTTCGCGGCGATGGAAGTCCGGATCGCGCCCGGTGAGCTTCTGCGCCTCATCCCATACCAGCGAGGCTTTGCCCGCTACCGGCTTCCAGTGGAAGCGCACAAACGTGGCTTTTCCTTCCGCGTTGATCATGCGGAAGGTATGAATACCGAACCCTTCCATCGTGCGATAGCTGCGCGGGATCCCACGGTCGGACATCGCCCACATCACGTTGTGTAAGGTTTCAGGCTGCAGGGAGACATAGTCCCAGAAGGTATCGTGCGCACTTTGTCCCTGGGGTATGGCCCAGTGGGGCTCCGGTTTTACCGCATGGACAAAGTCAGGAAATTTATGCGCATCCTGAATGAAAAACACCGGGGTGTTATTGCCCACCAGATCGAAAATACCCTCTTCGGTATAAAACTTGGTGGCAAAGCCGCGGATATCACGCACCGTGTCTGCCGAACCTGCGCCACCCTGCACGGTGGAGAAACGCACAAAGACCGGCGTGATTTTATCCGGGTCGGAGAGGAAATCCGCTTTGGTGATCGCTTTCAGGCTTTTATAGGGCTGGAAGTAGCCGTGCGCCGCAGAACCGCGCGCGTGAACGATGCGTTCCGGAATTCGCTCGTGGTCAAAATGGGTAATTTTTTCCCGCAGGATGAAATCTTCCAGCAGGGTCGGTCCGCGCGCGCCTGCGCGAAGGGAGTTTTGATCGTCAGCAATGCGCACGCCCTGATTGGTAGTGAGTGCAAAACCTTCGCCGCCTTTACGGTGTGGCTCAAGCGATTTCAGCTTCTCGTTTCCGGTGTCCGGCGATTTCATGCTTCCCGGCGCGGTTGGTTGTTCGCCAGGGGCTGATGGGCCCGGCGAGGGGCGGTGAGAGCCGTCAGCAGGGGCGAGAGAGTCCATACCCGGTTGAGATTCTTCAGTGCCATGAATCGGTGATTGATGTGATTTATCTTTGTTCGACATTGCACGCTTCTCCTTTATCCATTGCTAAAAACCCTATTAAGGATAGAACAATGTCGTGAGATAGCTCGCTAACTAAGCGTTTTTCACATGACGTTATTAACGAAAGGAGCCATCTCACCCACTCGGAGCGCGACGTAAGGCAGCAGGATCGGCTATCATAGAATTTTCCTGCTTCAAGAATTTGCTTTAGTGAATCCGTCGCTTATGAAACCTCTTCGTCAACAAAACCGCCAGGTTATTAGCTATGTGCCCCGCGTTGAGCCCGCGCCGCCTGACCATGCCCTGAAAGTGGATGGTTTTCGTGATGTCTGGCTGCTTCGCGGTAAATATGTGGCTTTTGTCCTGATGGGGGAACATTTCCGCCGGTCGCCGGCGTTTTCCGTGCCGGAGTCAGCCCAGCGATGGGCGACGCAAATCCGCCAGGATGAAGAGGTTGAAGAATAACAGCCATAAAAAAACCGCCATCAGGCGGTTTTTTTATTTCTATCGAGATTAACGGTGCGCCAGCTCGGCGTCGTCTTCACTTTCCAGAATGGCTTTATCGGTCTGCTTCAGCCACTGGCTGGTCAGCGTACCGGCAGTCATGGAGCCGCTCACGTTCAGCGCGGTACGGCCCATGTCGATCAACGGTTCAACGGAGATCAGCAGGGCGACCAGCGTGACGGGCAGGCCCAGCGCGGGCAGCACAATCAGCGCGGCGAAGGTTGCACCGCCGCCGACACCTGCAACGCCGGCGGAGCTGATGGTAACAATCCCGACCAGCGTGGCGATCCAGACCGGATCCAGCGGGTTGATACCCACGGTTGGGGCAACCATCACCGCCAGCATCGCCGGGTAGAGACCCGCGCAGCCGTTCTGACCGATGGTAGCACCAAAGGAGGCAGAGAAGCTGGCGATAGATTCCGGCACGCCCAGACGACGGGTCTGTGCTTCAACGTTCAGCGGAATAGACGCTGCGCTGGAACGGCTGGTGAAGGCAAAGGTCAGTACCGGCCATACTTTGCGGAAGTATTTCAGCGGGCTGACGCCGTTCACGCCCAGCAGGATACCGTGCACCACGAACATAATGCCCAGGCCCAGATAAGAGGCGACAACGAAGCTGCCCAGCTTAATGATGTCCTGCAGGTTAGAACCGGCTACCACTTTGGTCATCAGCGCCAGAACGCCGTATGGCGTCAGCTGCATGACCAGACGGACCAGCTTCATCACCCAGCTTTGCAGGGTATCAATCGCCGTCAGTACGCGTTCGCCTTTCGGCGCGTCGTCTTTCAGCAGCTTAAGCGCAGCCACGCCCAGGAATGCCGCGAAGATCACCACGCTGATGATAGAGGTTGGGCTTGCACCGGTCAGGTCAGCAAACGGGTTCTTCGGAATGAAGGAGAGGACCATCTGCGGAACCGTCAGATCAGCCACTTTACCCACGTAGTTGGTTTGAATTGCGGTCAGACGCGCCGTTTCAGCGGTACCCTGAACCAGACCTTCGGCCGTCAGGCCAAACAGGTTGGTAACCAGCACCCCCACCAGCGCGGCAATCAGCGTGGTAAAGAGCAGCGTACCAATGGTCAGAAAGCTGATTTTACCCAGCTGAGTTGCGTTGTGCAGACGGGCTACGGCGCTCAGAATAGAGGCGAACACCAGCGGCATAACGATCATCTGCAGCAGCTGGACGTAGCCGTTACCGACAATGTTGAACCACTGAATGGACTCTTTCAGTACCGGACTATCGGAGCCGTAGACGGCGTGTAAGGCCAGACCAAACGCCACACCCATGACCAGACCGACCAGTACTTTTTTCGCCAGGCTCCACTGTTTGTGGCGCGCCTGCGCGAGAAGCAATAGTAATACGACGAACACGACTATGTTCGCGATGAGTGGAAAATTCATCCCCGTTCTCCTGATTTATTATGTGGGATCGGTTTTTCCCGATCCTGTTGGCGGAAGGTTAGCAGAAGTGTGATGTGGCGCTTATATCCAAATGGAATGGTTTATGACAAATGGAATGATTTTGTTGGTTTACTGTTCAATCTGGTGATGAATAAAACGATTGAACTGAAATTGCAGCGAATTGATCACCTGGGAAGACCAGCGCACTGCACTGTTTTCGGGCAAGGTTTGCGGCATCCAGACGGCGTAGGCGAACAGCGCCATGCACAGCACGCGTTCAAGCTGATTCCCTTTCTGCGGCGCAAGGATCGGAAAACGGAAACGCCAGCGGCAGGGCCAAAGCAACGGCACGCCTGCGGGCGTCAGCATATCGGCGAGGATATGGCTTAAATAACCCAGCACCATGCCCTGAATGGCATCGCCCGGCACTATCCAGCTTTCAGGGACTTTTAAATAGAAAAGCGTGAGCAGGCCAAAAACGGCCAGCAGGCTGTGGGTAAACCCGCGGTGGCCGAACGCGCGGGCGATGGGCTTCGACACCCACTTCAGGCGCTGTCCGAGGAAGGATTTTGGGTGGTCAATATCGGGCAGCAGACAGGTTAAAACGGCGGAAGGGACAATATGCCACCAGTCTCCCAGTGCAAGCACGGGAGTAAGTTCTGCGTTTTTGGCAAATACTGCGCACGCAATTGAAAAAAGCAGGTGGCCTTCCGCCGTCATGATAAAACCCACGAAACTGTCAATTTATACAGTATAGGGTTTTTATACAGTGGGCGAAAGAGGTGACGGTGTAACTGTTTGTCACAAACGCGCCTCAGCGCGCCAGCCAGCCGCCGTCGACGGCTAAGGTGTGACCATTCACGTAATCTGATGCGGGGGAGGCTAAAAAGACGACCGGCCCCTGAAGGTCATCCGGTACTCCCCATCGACCCGCCGGGATGCGGTCAAGGATCTCCGCGTTACGCTGTTCGTTATCGCGCAGCTGCTGCGTGTTGTTCGTCGCCATGTAGCCCGGCGCGATGGCATTCACGTTGATGCCATGTAGCGCCCACTCATTTGCCAGCAGGCGCGTGATCCCCAGTACGCCGCTTTTCGAGGCGGTATACGACGGCACGCGAATGCCGCCCTGAAAGGAGAGCATAGAGGCGATATTGATAATTTTGCCGCCATGGCCCTGGGTGATAAATAGCTTAGCGACCGCCTGAGAGAGGAAAAAGAGCGACTTGAGATTCAGGTTCATAACGTCATCCCAGTCTTTTTCGCTGAACGTCAGAGCCTCCTCCCGGCGAATCGTCCCGGCATTGTTCACCAGAATATCAATTCGTCCCATCTCCGCCACGGCGGTGTCCACGACGTACTGAAGATTTTCCTGCTGGCTCAGATCGGCCCGAATAGCCACAAAACGTCTTCCCATGGCGGTGACGGCGCTGGCCGTTTTCTCAGGAGCTTTGCGATTTACCCCAACTATATCGCAACCTGCCTGCGCCAGCGCAATAGCCATGCCTTGCCCCAGCCCGGTATCGCACCCGGTGATGAGGGCTACTTTGCCTGAAAGAGTAAAGGTGTCCAGTATCATACGCGCCTCAGAAGCTGGTTATCGTCGTGTTGACGTTAAAGATAGGAGGCAGGGATGAGAAAAGCAAACAAAATGAAACTGTGTTTTGTTTTTATCAGGCAGCATGACGCTGCCTGTAGGAGGGGCGCTATTCGCCGCGCAGGTGTTGTACCGTCAGTTCAGCCAGCGAATTCAACTTAACGTCGGCAAGAGCATACCGCGGATCGTGGCGGTTTTCTTCATCGGGAACCACGATGGAGCGCATACGTGCGGCTTTGGAGGCCACCATGCCGTTTACTGAATCTTCCAGCGCGACGCAGGTAAGCGGATCAAGACCCAGTTTCGCGGCGCAGTCCATATAGACCTGTGGATGCGGCTTGCTGTAGGGCAGTTTTTCCGCAGACGCCAGGGCGTCAAAACTGTCGCGCAGCTCAAACATGATCAGCACTTTTTCCAGCATATGCAGCGGTGAAGCGGAAGCCAGGCCAACCTTCAGCCCCTGAGATTTGCACAGCGCGACAGCCTCATGTACGCCCGGCAAGAGCGGCTTGTTCTCCTCCACCAGCGCGATGGCGCGGCTGATAATACGCGAGGTGACTTCGTCGCGATCGGGCCCAACCCACGGCTGTTGGGCGTACCACAGGTCAACGACCATATCAATACGCAGGCCCAGCGTGTCGGGAAGTTCATTACGGCGACTGATATCAACGCCCAGGCTGGCCATCACGTCCAGCTCGGCGCGATCCCACAACGGCTCGGAATCAATCAGTAATCCATCCATGTCAAAAATAGCGGCAAGTATCTGGCGCGGTGTCGACATCACAACGTCTCCTTATCCAGGTGTTCGACAGACGATAAGTGCTAAGCACAGTCTGCAATTTAGCATATTGCTTTTAAAGAGCGGGCGAAATTGATGTCCAGCAGGTAGACTTAGGCTCAAATCACGCGTCTTTATGAAGAGGAACTGATGACGTATCAACAAGCTGGACGCATTGCTGTCTTAAAACGTATTGCAGGCTGGGTGATTTTTATTCCCGCCGTCATTTCTACGCTGATATCCGTGCTGAAGTTTATGTACGATCACAGCGAAAAACAGCCGGGCATTAATGCGGTAATGCTTGATTTTGCGCATGTCATGATTGAGATGGTGCGGTTTAACACCCCGTTCCTGAACGTCTTCTGGTTCAACTCGCCAACGCCGGACTTTCGCCATCAGCTGAATATTGGGTTCTGGATTATCTATGCGCTGATTTTTATTGCGATGGCGCTGCAGGCATCGGGCGCACGAATGAGTCGCCAGACCCGTTTTTTACGCGAAGGGGTGGAAGATCAGCTTATCCTTGAGAAGGCGAAAGGTCCTGAAGGAATGAGCCGGGAGCAGATTGAATCCCGCATTGTGGTGCCTCGTCACACCATTTTCCTGCAAATTTTCCCGCTCTATATCCTGCCGGTTATCATCATCGTGGCGGGATATTTCTTCTTCTCACTGCTCGGTTTTCTGTAACGAATTAGGGTGGCGGCAAGGCCACCCTTTTGTCTTTAAGCCGCAAGCACGCGTTCAAGCGCGCGCTGGGCGTTGACCAGATGTTGCCCGCCAAAAAGAATGGCTCGGTTCATCAGCGTATAGAGCTGATACACGGGCTGGCGCTCAAGGAAGTCCGGCGGCAGGGGGGAGACAGACTGATAGCCATCGTATATTTGCGGCGGTTGTTCGGGATGCAGGGGCAACATGGCCAAATCGCACTCTCTGTCGCCCCAGTAGCAGGCCGGGTCGAAGATATACGGGCCGTTGGGGCCCAGCGCGCAGTTATCGGACCATAAATCACCGTGCAGCAAAGACGCCTGAGGCTGGTGGGAGGCCAGGCGCTGTTGCACATGCTCGACGATGGCATCAATATTGCCAAATTCCAGCCCTTTCTCTGCGGCCAGCTCAAGCTGCCATCCGATGCGCTGCTCGGCAAAGAACGTCGACCAGCGGCGCTGCCAGGCATTGGGCTGCGGCGTGGTGGAAAGGTCGTTGTCGAAGTCGAGACCAAACTGGGGCTGGTCGCTCCACTGGTGCAGGCGCGCTAACTGTTGCCCGAGAATAAAGGCGTTATGGGCGTCCAACGGACGGGCAGGGAGATAGTCCATCACCAGAAAGCTGTAGTCCCGGTCACTGCCCACGGCCAGCACCTCAGGTACCGTCACCGTTTTACTGCGGGACAACAGTTCAAGCTGATCGGCTTCAGCGGTAAAAATCGGGAGCAGCTCTCGCTCGTCGCATTTAACGAACAGATCGCGTCCTGCGTAGCGTAAATGCCACGCGGCGTGAATTTCCCCGCCCGGCAGCTCGTTACGCAGTTCAATTTCACCTTCACCCAATTGCTCATGTAAAAGATGACTGATAGCCTGCCACATGTTGACTCTCCCATGTTGTCTGCCAGATCATAAAGTTAGCGCATAACTGCGGTAAAAAAATACGAACTAACGCACACCTGAGCGGATTAATTTCATGCAGGGCACTTATTGTTCTTTTTTCTGCCAGCGTTCCCACGTCTCCACGGTGATGTCGGCAAGCTTGTCGGTCACGCTTTCCACCAGGCTGGCGGCCAGCGCATGTACCTCTTCTTCACTCAGGGCTGCGATCAGGCCAAACGCCAGGGTGCCTAAATCATGAATATGACCTTCGTCATCCGTTAGCGTGAGCAGGAAATTCGCCCGTGTAAAGGCATTGTTGAGCTCGTTAAGCTCGGTCAGCGATGCTTCATGAAGGCTGATGGTCACGACGTAGCGGGTGATATCACCACTGCTCATAATTCACCTCGTTGTTATCCTGAAAGTTTTTTTAGCATAGTCGATACGCCATATTTGGCGACTTCCACAGATATTCCCCCTCCGTCAGGAGGGGGATATATCGGTTAGCTTCGTGACAGGTAATCGACGATTTTCTGCGTATCGGCAAGCGAACACAGGCGCGTTCCCTGATTGATGGTGGCGGCACTCCCCGCCGCGACGCCATAGCGCGTCATCTCCAGAAGTGATGCGCCCTGCGCCAGCTTCAGCGCCATCGCGCCGACCATACTGTCGCCTGCGCCGACGGTGCTCTGGCTCTTCATTGGGGGCGGAACAACCTGCACAAAGCCCGTCTTGTCGACGGCCAGCGCACCCTGAGGACCGAGAGAGACGACAACGCGGTGCGCTTTGCCGCTGCGAACCAGTTCTTCTGCGGCAGTACGCACGTCATCCGGCTGGCTAAGTTCGCGATTAACAAGCGCACTCAGCTCTTTCTGGTTAGGCTTAACGAGCTCAAGCTGTCCGGGTTCTAATGCCGCCTGCAGGGCTTCGCCTGAACTGTCGACAATGCAGCGAATGCCGCGCTGAAGTACGGCATCAACCAGTGCTGTCAGCTTTTCTGTTTTGACGCCTGGCGGCAGGCTACCGCTGATGACCAGCAGCGAGCCGCTTTCAATGGTTAGCACCTTCTCTTCCAGCTGACGAAACTCATCATCGCTCAGCCTGGCGCCTGGCATAACGAAACGATACTGTTCCCCGCTGGACTCAACGTGGACATGCAGGTTCTGCCGGGTCCAGTCTTTGGCGTCTACGGTATCCACGGCAACCTGTTCATCGGCCAGCAAGGCAACAAGATGCTCCCCCGTGGCACCACCGGCCGGAAAGATGGCAGTCGCTTTACCGCCGAGGTGGGTAATCGCACGCGCAACGTTAATCCCGCCGCCGCCCGGCTCAAATACGGGTGCGCTACAGCGTAGTTTACCTTCCGGGTAAATCTGCGGCGTTATGGTCGCGGAGTCGAGGGAAGGGGAGAGCGTCAGCGTATAAATAGAAGCCATCATAACCTCCTTTTAGCATGAGTTCTCTTAAGCCTGGCACCGATCGACAGGAAGGCAATGTAAATAACAGTATGATTTTAAAAATGAATGCTGACATAAATGCGATGAGGGATATATAAAATAAAACGCGTTTTGAGATCGTTCTTATTCAAAAAATGAAATAAGAAAATATTGCTATGTTATTTGCGCCTTTTTATAATTTGTTACCTTTCTCTGGACGCCTTGTCATTGATCCTCAAGAAAGTTTCCGAGACCGTGGTGGTCTCTTTTTTTGTTGTACGGACTCCTTAAATAAAATGAAGCTTTTGAAGACAGTACCCGCAGCACTGATGCTGGCGGGTGGCGTTTTTGCATCACTGAATGCCAGCCGCCGATGACACCGTTTTTACTGTCATGGACGATCCCTCCACTGCCAAAAAACCGTTTGAAGGTAACCTGAACGCCGGGTATCTCGCGCAATCGGGTAATACGAAAAGCTCTTCTCTGACGGCGGACAGCACCCTGACCTGGTACGGCAATACCACTGCATGGTCGCTGTGGGGGAATGCCAGCAACACGTCCGCTAACGATGAACGCTCATCCGAGAAATACGCGGTGGGTGGACGTAGCCGTTACAACATGACCGACTATGACTACATCTTTGGTCAGGCAAGTTGGTTAACCGACCGCTTCAACGGCTATCGCCAGCGCGATGTGTTCACCGCCGGTTATGGTCGTCAGTTCCTGAATGGTCCGGTACACAGCCTCCGTTTCGAATTCGGTCCTGGTGTCCGCTATGACGAGTACACCAATGGCGAAAATGAAACCCAGCCGCTGGGCTATGCTTCCGGCACGTATGCCTGGCAGATGACCGACAACACCAAATTTACGCAGGGTGTTTCTGTGTTTGGTGCCGAGGATACGACGCTGAACTCCGAAAGCGCTTTGAACGTGGCTATCAATGAACACTTCGGTTTGAAATTGGCCTACAACGTGACCTGGAACTCTTCACCGCCAGAAACGGCACCGGATCATACCGATCGCAGAACCACGATTTCGCTGGGTTATAAAATGTAATCATGGCGGGCCGATGAAAGTGTCGGCCCGTTTTCATTATTATGGTTAACCCGCGCCAATAAATTCTCATCACGCGCCACGGCAATTATTTTTATTTGTACTTAGCCCCAAATCATTGCCGCCCACCGAAATAACAGCATTGCACCGCAGATGGCAACCAGCACCAGCACCATTTTCCAGTGTTTTACGGCAAATCGTTTTGTTGGCATAACCTAATCCTTGTTCGTTGATACGCATAGTCTATCAAACGGGGCCAAAAGATGCGCCTTCCCGGGAGCGATCGAGTTATGCCAACAAGGGTTCGGTTTAGAACCAGTGGAATCGTTCGGCGAGGATCAACACTAGACCTGTTGCGGAAAGGACGTTCAAAATCACAACCGTTCTACTGGATACATTCATGGTATGCACCTGTTGATATAAAAGGCATGTTCAAGAGTAGCCCAGCATGTCTGAAATGCGAGCGCCGGAGAGATGCAATCTGCAAATTTACGCTACGTGCCAGCCCATCATTCTGGCTGCAGAGGGTGCAATCTCCTTGCTGATAGTGTTAACATTACGTCGCTTGCCGTAAATCCGCATTAATCTGAATTCGGCAGGTGCATGATGACGAACCAATTTGACGATTGTTGGTCAGATGGTGTCGTAATCTATTGTCAAATCACGATTATTTTCTTTGTATATGCTCTTATGTGTGGGGCATCACTGCAAATAAGGATATAAAATGCCTGTAATTACTCTTCCTGATGGCAGCCAACGCCATTTCGACCACGCTGTTAGCCCTATGGATGTCGCCCTGGACATCGGTCCTGGCCTCGCGAAAGCGACCATCGCCGGCCGTGTGAACGGTGAGCTGGTTGATGCGTCCGATCTGATTGAAAACGATGCGACGCTTGCAATCATCACCGCGAAAGACGAAGAAGGTCTGGAGATCATTCGTCACTCCTGCGCACACCTGTTGGGTCATGCTATCAAGCAGCTGTGGCCAAACACCAAAATGGCGATCGGTCCGGTTATCGACAACGGTTTCTACTACGACGTTGATCTTGACCACACCCTGACCCAGGAAGATATCGACGCGCTCGAAAAACGTATGCACGAGCTCGCCGAGACCAACTATGACGTCATCAAGAAGAAAGTCAGCTGGCACGAAGCGCGTGAAACCTTCGTCAAGCGTGGCGAGAGCTATAAAGTCTCTATTCTCGATGAAAACATTGCTCATGATGACAAGCCTGGCTTGTACCATCACGAAGAATACGTCGACATGTGCCGTGGACCGCACGTGCCGAACATGCGCTTCTGTCATCATTTCAAACTGATGAAGATCGCCGGCGCCTACTGGCGTGGCGACAGCAACAACAAGATGTTGCAGCGTATCTATGGTACCGCGTGGGCGGATAAGAAAGCCCTGAACGCGTACCTGCAGCGCCTGGAAGAGGCCGCGAAGCGTGACCACCGTAAAATCGGTAAGCAGCTTGACCTGTACCACATGCAGGAAGAAGCGCCGGGTATGGTGTTCTGGCATAACGATGGCTGGACTATCTTCCGTGAACTGGAAACGTTCGTACGTTCCAAGCTGAAAGAGTACCAGTATCAGGAAGTGAAAGGCCCGTTCATGATGGACCGTGTGCTGTGGGAAAAAACCGGCCACTGGGACAACTACAAAGATGCGATGTTCACCACCTCGTCCGAGAACCGTGAATACTGCATCAAGCCAATGAACTGCCCGGGCCACGTTCAGATCTTCAACCAGGGTCTGAAATCCTACCGCGACCTGCCGCTGCGTATGGCGGAGTTCGGTAGCTGCCACCGTAACGAACCATCAGGTGCGCTGCACGGTCTGATGCGCGTTCGTGGCTTTACTCAGGATGATGCGCATATCTTCTGTACTGAAGATCAGGTACGTGATGAAGTTAACGCCTGTATTCGTATGGTCTACGATATGTACAGCACCTTTGGCTTCGAGAAGATCGTGGTCAAACTCTCAACGCGTCCGGAAAAACGTATCGGTAGCGATGAGACCTGGGATCGCGCAGAAGCGGATCTCGCCGTAGCGCTGGAAGAGAACGGTATTCCGTTCGAATACCAGCTGGGCGAGGGCGCATTCTACGGTCCGAAAATTGAATTTACCCTGTATGACTGCCTCGATCGCGCATGGCAGTGCGGTACTGTACAGCTGGACTTCTCCCTGCCGCAGCGTTTAAGCGCCTCTTATGTTGGCGAAGACAACGAGCGTCAGGTACCGGTCATGATTCACCGTGCTATTCTCGGTTCTCTGGAGCGCTTCATCGGCATCCTGACCGAAGAGTTCGCGGGCTTCTTCCCAACCTGGCTTGCGCCAGTGCAGGTCGTGGTGATGAACATTACCGATTCTCAGGCAGATTACGTTAAAGAATTGACGCAGAAACTACAAAATGCGGGCATTCGCGTAAAAGCAGACTTGAGAAATGAGAAGATTGGCTTTAAAATCCGCGAGCACACTTTACGTCGTGTCCCGTATATGTTGGTCTGTGGTGATAAAGAGGTGGAAGCAGGCAAAGTTGCCGTTCGCACCCGCCGTGGTAAAGACCTGGGCAGCCTGGACGTAAGTGAAGTGATTGAGAAGCTGCAACAAGAGATTCGCAGCCGCAGTCTTCAACAACTGGAGGAATAAGGTATTAAAGGCGGAAAACGAGTTCAAACGGCACGTCCGAATCGTATCAATGGCGAGATTCGCGCCCAGGAAGTTCGCTTAACAGGTCTGGAAGGCGAGCAGCTGGGGATTGTGAGTCTGAGAGAAGCGATCGAAAAGGCTGAAGAAGCTGGAGTAGATTTAGTTGAAATCAGCCCTAACGCCGAACCGCCAGTTTGTCGTATCATGGACTACGGCAAGTTCCTTTATGAAAAGAGTAAGTCTTCTAAGGAACAGAAGAAGAAGCAAAAAGTTATCCAGGTTAAGGAAATCAAATTCCGTCCTGGTACCGACGATGGCGATTATCAGGTAAAACTCCGCAGCCTGATTCGCTTTCTGGAAGATGGCGATAAGGCCAAGATCACACTGCGTTTCCGCGGTCGTGAGATGGCCCACCAACAGATTGGTATGGAAGTGCTTAACCGCGTCCGTGACGATCTGAGTGAACTGGCAGTAGTCGAATCCTTCCCTACGAAGATCGAAGGCCGCCAGATGATCATGGTGCTCGCTCCTAAGAAGAAACAGTAAGGCCTTCAAGCAGCAAAATCTGTGGAGCCTTCGGGTTTCATAGGTTTTGTTCGCCTATGTTTCGTTTATTTAACAATGCGAAGTGGAAGTTATTAAGATGCCAAAAATTAAGACCGTACGCGGTGCTGCTAAGCGCTTCAAAAAAACCGGTGGTGGTGGATTTAAGCGTAAGCACGCAAACCTGCGTCATATTCTGACCAAAAAATCTACTAAGCGTAAACGTCACCTGCGTCCAAAAGGCCTTGTTTCTAAAGGCGATCTGGGTCTGGTTATCGCGTGCCTGCCGTACGCATAAGCCGTTAACGTTTAATTTTTTACTAAGAATATAGATACAGGAGAGCACATATGGCTCGCGTAAAACGTGGTGTAATTGCACGTGCACGTCACAAGAAAATTTTGAAACAAGCTAAAGGCTACTACGGTGCGCGTTCACGCGTATACCGCGTTGCCTTCCAGGCTGTTATCAAAGCAGGTCAGTACGCTTACCGTGACCGTCGTCAGCGTAAGCGTCAGTTCCGTCAACTGTGGATTGCGCGTATCAACGCAGCAGCACGTCAGAACGGTATTTCTTACAGCAAATTCATCAACGGCCTGAAAAAAGCCTCTGTTGAAATCGACCGTAAGATCCTGGCTGACATCGCAGTATTCGACAAAGTAGCGTTCACCGCTCTGGTCGAAAAAGCGAAAGCAGCACTGGCATAAGCCAGTTGAGAGAGGGGGCCTGGCTCCCTCTTTTCATTTAACACCATCAGAAGATTGACATTTATCCGTGCAGGCTTTTCAATAAGGTCTTACCGGTTTTTACCCAACAAGGTAACGCAAGCATGAATGCTGCTATTTTCCGCTTCTTCTTTTACTTTAGCACCTGACTCCAGGAGGCTAGCGCGTGAAAGATGAAACGAAAAACAGCGCCAGATAAGCCTCCCGATGGAGGCTTTTTTTGTGCCTGAATTTGAGAGAATAACTCCACCAAATCGGTGTCTGCACCGACATAATGAGGAAAATCATGTCACATCTCGCAGAGCTGGTTGCCAGTGCAACAGCCGCCATTAATCAGGCCTCAGATGTTGCCGCGTTAGACAATGTCCGCGTCGAATATCTTGGGAAGAAAGGGCACCTGACCCTTCAAATGACAACCCTGCGTGAACTGCCGCCAGAAGAACGCCCGGCAGCGGGTGCGGTGATTAACGAAGCCAAAGAGCAGGTTCAGCAGGCGCTGAACGCGCGTAAGGCCGAGCTGGAGAGCGCGGTACTAAACGCGCGTCTTGCGGCAGAAACCATCGACGTTTCTCTGCCGGGTCGCCGTATTGAAAACGGTGGTCTGCATCCGGTTACCCGTACTATCGATCGTATTGAAAGTTTCTTCGGTGAGCTCGGCTTTACCGTGGCGACTGGCCCGGAAATCGAAGATGATTACCACAACTTCGACGCCCTGAACATTCCTGGCCATCATCCGGCACGCGCTGACCACGACACTTTCTGGTTTGACGCGACGCGTCTGCTGCGTACCCAGACCTCTGGCGTTCAGATCCGTACCATGAAGGATCAGGAACCACCAATCCGCATCATCGCGCCGGGCCGCGTGTATCGTAACGACTACGATCAGACCCACACCCCAATGTTCCACCAGATGGAAGGTCTGATTGTTGATAAAAACATCAGCTTCACCAACCTGAAGGGCACGCTGCACGATTTCCTGAACAACTTCTTTGAGGAAGATCTGCAGGTTCGTTTCCGTCCGTCCTACTTCCCGTTCACTGAACCGTCTGCGGAAGTTGACGTGATGGGTAAAAACGGCAAATGGCTGGAAGTGCTGGGCTGCGGCATGGTGCATCCAAACGTGCTGCGCAACGTGGGTATCGATCCGGAAGTATACTCCGGCTTTGCGTTCGGCATGGGCATGGAGCGTTTGACCATGCTGCGCTACGGCGTGACCGACTTACGTGCATTCTTCGAAAACGATCTGCGTTTCCTCAAACAGTTTAAATAAGGGCAGGACAGAACAATGAAATTCAGTGAACTGTGGTTACGCGAGTGGGTGAACACCACGCTGGACAGCGAAGCGCTTTCCAACCAGATCACCATGGCGGGCCTGGAAGTTGACGGCGTTGAGCCGGTTTCCGGTGCCTTCAACGGCGTCGTGGTGGGTGAAGTAGTCGAGTGCGGCCAGCACCCTAACGCTGACAAACTGCGCGTGACTAAAGTGAACGTAGGCGGCGACCGTCTGCTGGACATCGTCTGCGGTGCGCCAAACTGCCGTCAGGGCCTGAAGGTGGCCGTGGCTACCGTCGGTGCCGTACTGCCGGGTGATTTCAAAATCAAAGCGGCCAAGCTGCGCGGTGAGCCGTCTGAAGGCATGCTGTGCTCCTTCTCTGAGCTGGGTATTTCCGACGACCACAACGGCATCATCGAGCTGCCGCTGGATGCGCCAGTTGGCACCGATATCCGTGAATACCTGAAGCTTGATGACAATACTATCGAAATCAGCGTTACGCCAAACCGTGCCGACTGCTTAGGTATTATCGGCGTGGCGCGCGACGTGGCCGTACTGAACCAGACTGAACTCAACGCGCCGGAGATTGTGCCGGTTGAAGCGACCATCAGTGACGTGCTGCCGATTCAGGTTGACGCTGCTGATGCCTGCCCGCGCTACCTCGGTCGCGTGGTAAAAGGCATTAATGTTAAAGCGCCAACCCCGCTTTGGATGAAAGAGAAGCTGCGCCGCTGCGGTATCCGCTCAATCGACGCCGTGGTTGACGTCACTAACTACGTTCTGCTGGAGCTGGGCCAGCCGATGCACGCGTTCGATAAAGATCGTATCGACGGCGGCATCGTTGTGCGCATGGCGAAAGAGGGGGAAACCCTGGTGCTGCTGGACGGCACAGAAGCCAAACTGAACGCCGACACCCTGGTGATTGCTGACCACAGCAAAGCGCTGGCGATGGGCGGAATCTTTGGTGGCGAACACTCTGGCGTCAACGACGAAACGCAAAACGTCCTGCTCGAATGTGCGTTCTTCAGCCCGCTCTCCATCACCGGCCGCGCGCGCCGTCACGGCCTGCACACCGATGCGTCTCACCGCTACGAGCGCGGCGTTGACCCGGCGCTGCAGTACAAAGCGATGGAGCGTGCAACCCGCCTGCTGATCGACATCTGCGGCGGCGAAGCGGGCCCGGTTATTGACGTCACCAACGAAGCGACTCTGCCGAAGCGTGCGACCATTACCCTGCGCCGCAGCAAGCTGGATCGCCTGATTGGTCACCACGTTGCCGACGCGCAGGTGACCGACATCCTGACGCGCCTGGGCTGCGAAGTGACCGAAGGTCAGGACGAGTGGCAGGCCGTTGCGCCGTCATGGCGTTTCGACATGGAAATTGAAGAAGATCTGGTGGAAGAAGTGGCCCGTGTTTACGGCTACAACAACATCCCTGACGAGCCTGTGCAGGCGGGTCTGGTGATGGGCACCCACCGTGAAGCCGACCTGTCCCTGAAGCGTGTGAAAACCATGCTGAACGACAAAGGCTACCAGGAAGTGATCACCTACAGCTTCGTTGATCCTAAGCTGCAGCAGCTGATCCACCCGGGTCAGGAAGCGCTGATCCTGCCAAGCCCAATCTCCAGCGAAATGTCCGCGATGCGCCTGTCCCTGTGGACGGGCCTGCTGGGGACTATCGTTTACAACCAGAACCGCCAGCAAAACCGCGTGCGCATTTTCGAAAGCGGTTTGCGCTTTGTGCCGGATAATCAGGCAAATTTAGGCATCCGTCAGGATCTCATGCTGGCTGGTGCCATCAGCGGTAACCGCTACGAAGAGCACTGGGACCTGGCAAAAGGCACGGTTGATTTCTACGATATGAAGGGCGATCTGGAAGCGATTCTGGATCTGACCGGTAAATTATCTGAAATTGAGTTCCGCGCGGAAGCGATTCCTGCGCTTCATCCGGGCCAGAGCGCGGCGATTTATTTAGACGGCAAACGCGTTGGTTTCATTGGCGTTGTCCACCCGGAGCTGGAGCGTAAGCTGGACCTGAACGGCCGTACCATCGTGTTCGAGCTGGAGTGGAGCCCGGTTGCAGACCGCGTCATTCCTCAGGCGCAGGACGTCTCCCGCTTCCCGGCGAACCGCCGTGATGTCGCGGTTGTGGTCGCTGAAAACGTGCCCGCAGCAGATATTTTGGCCGAATGTAAGAAAGTTGGCGTAAATCAGGTAGTTGGCGTAAACTTATTTGACGTGTACCGCGGCAAGGGCGTAGCAGAAGGTTTCAAGAGCCTCGCTATCAGCCTTATCCTTCAGGATACCAGCCGTACACTCGAAGAAGAGGAGATTGCCGCTACCGTCGCCAAATGTGTAGAGGCATTAAAAGAGCGATTCCAGGCATCATTGAGGGATTGAACCTATGGCGCTTACAAAAGCTGAAATGTCAGAATATCTGTTTGATAAGCTTGGGCTTAGCAAACGGGATGCCAAAGAGCTGGTAGAGCTGTTTTTCGAAGAGATCCGTCGTGCTCTGGAAAATGGTGAGCAGGTAAAACTCTCCGGTTTTGGCAATTTTGATTTGCGAGACAAAAACCAACGTCCGGGCCGTAACCCGAAGACGGGGGAAGATATTCCCATTACAGCCCGCCGCGTGGTGACCTTCAGACCCGGCCAGAAGTTAAAGAGCCGCGTCGAAAACGCAACGCCTAAAGCAGAGTAATATGAACTAACCAAAAAGGCCGCCCACGCGGCCTTTTTTCTTTGCGCTCTCCGGCAAACACGCCGTAAAATCAATTACATCACTCGCTAACAAACCGTACACATGCTTGATTATGCTCATCGCCAGCACCGTTCCGATCGGCGTCGCCTGCTTCTGCTGGCGCTGCTGCTTATTCTTGCCGCGGGTATTAGCCTCTGCGCAGGCGACAGCTGGATCGGGCCTGAAAGCTGGCTGGGGCCTGACGGGCAGCTCTTCGTCTGGCAAATTCGCCTGCCGCGCACCGTCGCGGTGATCCTGGTCGGCGCCGCGCTGGCGCTGTCTGGCACCATTATGCAGGCGCTGTTCGAAAACCCGCTGGCGGAGCCCGGCCTGCTGGGGGTGTCGAACGGTGCAGGCGTCGGGCTGATTGCGGCGGTGATGCTGGGCGGGGGAGGACTCTCCGGCTGGAGCATTAGCCTGAGCGCCATTCTCGGCGCACTGCTGATCACAGTCATTCTTCTTCGCTTCGCCAGACGTCACCTGTCGACCAGCCGGCTGCTGCTTGCCGGCGTCGCGCTGGGGATCATCTGTAGCGCGCTGATGACCTGGGCGGTCTACTTCTCGACCTCCTTTGACCTGCGTCAGCTCATGTACTGGATGATGGGCGGCTTTGGCGGCGTTGACTGGCACCAGGGCTGGCTAATGGCGCTGCTGGTGCCGGTCATCGCGTGGGCTGCGCTGCAGGCCCAGCCGCTGAATCGGCTCGCGCTGGGGGAAATCTCTGCCCGCCAGCTCGGCATGCCGATTGGTTTCTGGCGTAACGTACTGGTCATTGCCATTGGCTGGCTGGTAGGCGTGAGCGTGGCCCTGGCGGGGGCGATTGGCTTTATCGGGCTGGTCATTCCGCACATGCTGCGTCTTTGCGGCTTCACGGATCATCGAACCTTGCTTCCGGCCTCGGCGGTTGCCGGGGCAGCCACGCTGCTGGTGGCCGACATCATCGCCCGTCTCGCCCTGACGGCCGCAGAATTGCCTGTTGGCGTGGTGACCGCAACGCTGGGCGCGCCAGTCTTTATCTGGCTACTATTAAAAGCTGGACGTTAAATCGACAACCTGAGGAAATGCTATGCAGTCAGATATCCTGAATACCGAAGTGACCACCATTGATGGGGATAACACCACGCTGGAAAGCTACAAAGGCAAGGTGTTGCTCATCGTCAACGTGGCATCGAAATGCGGCCTGACGCCGCAGTACGAGCAGCTGGAGAATATTCAGAAGGCCTGGGAGAAAGACGGTTTTACCGTGCTGGGCTTCCCGTGCAACCAGTTCCTGGGACAGGAGCCGGGCAGCGAAGAAGAGATCAAAACCTTCTGCAGTACCACTTATGGCGTGACGTTCCCGATGTTCAGCAAAATTGACGTCAACGGTGAAGACCGCCATCCGCTGTATGCGAAGCTGATTGCCGCCGCGCCGAAGGCCGTTGCGCCGGAAGAGAGCGGTTTTTACGAGCGCATGGCCAGCAAAGGCCGCGCGCCGCTCTATCCGGACGATATTCTGTGGAACTTCGAAAAATTCCTGATTGGCCGTGACGGCCAGGTCGTTCAGCGTTTTTCGCCGGATATGACGCCTGAGGACCCGATCGTCATGGAATCTATTAAGCTGGCGCTGGCGAAATAATGTCGCTGCTGATGCAGCTCACGGACGTCGCCGAGAAGGGGCGTCTGGAGCCGGTAACCTGCGACATCAATTCGGGTGAAATCCTGCATCTCGTCGGGCCAAACGGCGCGGGTAAAAGCACGCTGCTGGCGCGGATGGCGGGGCTGACCACCGGGCCAGGGCAGATTACGCTGCTGGAACATGCTTTGGTCGACTGGTCACCCGCCTCGCTGGCCCACCGGCGCAGCTACCTGGTGCAGCAGCAGGTACCGCCTTTTGCGATGCCTGTCTGGCATTATCTGATGCTGCATCTGCACGACAAACAGCATACGGTACTGCTGGAGGAAGTGGCTGCGGCGTTAGGGCTGGAAGATAAACTGTCCCGGCTTGCCAGCCAGCTTTCCGGGGGGGAATGGCAGCGGGTGCGTCTGGCGGCGGTCATTCTGCAGATCCATCCCGCGGGCAATCCTCACGGGAGGATGCTGCTGCTGGATGAACCGATGAGCGGTCTGGATGTTGCCCAGCAGGCGGCGCTGGATAGCCTGCTAAGCGCTCTGAGCAGGAAAGGTATCGCCGTAGTGATGAGCAGCCACGATCTTAACCATACGTTACGTCACGCCCATCGCGTGTGGCTCCTGTCGCGCGGCAGGATGATCGCCAGCGGTACGCGGGATCGGGTCCTTACGCCGCCAAATCTTGCCCGCGCCTACAACATGTCGTTCCGCAGGCTGGACATAGAGGGACATAAGATGCTGATTTCTACCGGGCAGGAGTAACCGTTTCTTGCCTGTGAACACAATTGCACGCTAAATTACCAAAAGAACAATAAAAGCAGAGGATTCGTCTGAAAATGCGATTCTGGTTTCTCTTCGTGGCGGCACTCTTTCTTGCGGGATGCAGCAGCCATCGTGCACCGCCGCCTAATCCGCGGCTATCGGATTCTATCACCGTTATTGCCAGCCTTAACGATCAGCTGAGCAACTGGCGCGGCACGCCTTATCGCTACGGCGGCATGAGCCGCGGTGGGGTGGACTGCTCAGGCTTTGTCCTGATGACGTTTCGTGACAAGTTTGATTTACAGCTTCCGCGAGACACGCGCAAGCAGGCGGAAATAGGCACTGAAATTGATAAAGACGATCTCCTTCCCGGTGATCTGGTCTTTTTCAAAACCGGATCGGGAGAAAGCGGCCTGCATGTTGGGATATATGATACAGACAATCAGTTTATTCATGCCTCTACCAGCCGCGGCGTGATGCGCTCTTCTCTCGATAACGTGTACTGGCGTAAAAATTTCTGGCAGGCGCGACGTATTTAGACTGCCCGAACACGTTTCTTATGTCGGCATGGTAACTATTAAACCATGCCGTTTTTCTCAAATAAGCTGATTAAAGTTAAATTTACCTAAATTAGCAACATCCTTATGTGTCTGTTTTATCTAAAACTGGCTATTATTCAGTAACCAGGATAAGATTATTTTAGATTCAGGGATAAATCTGAAAATTAATACGGAACTAATGAAATTAAACTTATTAAAATCAAGACAGTGGAATTGTGTCAGCAATTGCTCCAGGATGTCCTCTCTCATCTTTAATGCGGGGCGAGTGCAATGATTATTACGCTAGATAATGCTTACCAGTCTGAACTGATGCTTCTGCCTGCCCGTAATAGCGCAGGCGAGCTAAAAGGTTTAGAAATACTGGTTAACTTTACTGGCGTCGGCACCGATGTGAGGATCCCCACTGAGCTCGTTATCCCTCGGCTTTCAGCGGCAGAGGAGTTAGCGCTGTTTAACGAAAAACTGCAATTGCTTGATACCTGTAAACTGTTTTTTATTCAGCATCAGTTAATTGCATGGATCAATATTACACCAGCAATTGTTGAGTTTTTATTAAGTAATGGGAATGCTGTTTCAATTCTTGAGCGTTATCCGTTTCTTGAGTTTACTGTTAATGAGAACTATCCAGGTTTAAATAACGGAAAGGACGATCTGCAGCTGGCAAGAATGGCGATCCATTTTCCGCTGGTGCTGGCAAACTTTGGAGCCGGTGCTGCATCGCTCAAGGCCGTCTATGATGGATTATTTAAACGGGTTATTCTTGATAAAGGATTCATCCAGCAGCGTGCTTCTGAGCTTTCTTTCGAGCCTTTTATGCGCGCGATCCTCTGGCAAATAACGCCGCACTGCCAGTCGGTGATCGTCTCCGGCATTGACGACCACGGTTTGCTGCAGCGCGTTCTGTCCTTCAATTTTGGTGCCATGCAGGGTGCGCTCTGGCCAGCCGTCTCGGCGGAGCACGTCACGACGCTCGTTCAGCAGCGATAACCCTGCCTTTCGCCCGTGTTTAAGTCCGGGTAAACCCTCTACACTAAAGGCAGGAGGACTTATGACCCTGTCTTTTACTGCTCACTGGCATGACGAGTTGCCTGGCTTTTACACCGCACTCAAACCAAAACCGTTACATAATTCACGTCTTATCTGGCATAACGATCGGCTGGCCGATGAGCTGGCCATTCCGCCCGATCTGTTTCAGCGTTCAGACAGTGCTGGCGTCTGGGGAGGCGAGACGCTTCTCCCCGGTATGCAGCCTCTGGCTCAGGTCTATAGCGGACACCAGTTTGGCGTCTGGGCGGGGCAGCTGGGTGACGGCAGGGGGATCCTGCTCGGCGAACAACGGCTTCCCAACGGGGAGACGGTTGACTGGCATCTGAAAGGCGCAGGTCTTACCCCTTACTCACGGATGGGCGACGGGCGCGCGGTATTGCGGTCAACGATACGCGAAAGTCTGGCATCCGAAGCGATGCATGCGCTGGGGATTCCCACCACCCGCGCGCTGTCGATCGTCACCAGCGACACGCCGGTGACGCGCGAAACGGTGGAAAAGGGGACGATGCTGATGCGCATAGCGCAAAGCCATCTCCGCTTTGGTCATTTTGAGCACTTTTACTATCGCCGCGAGCCGGACAAGGTTCGCCAGCTCGCGGACTTCGCCATTCGCCACCACTGGGCGCATCTGCAGGATGAGGCGGATAAATACGTTCTCTGGTTCCGGGACGTGGTTGCCCGTACCGCCACGATGATTGCGCGCTGGCAAACGGTAGGCTTTGCTCACGGGGTCATGAATACGGATAATATGTCGATTCTCGGCCTGACCTTTGATTACGGTCCGTTTGGTTTCCTGGACGATTATCAGCCGGGGTATATCTGCAACCATTCTGACTATCAGGGGCGTTACAGCTTTGACAATCAGCCGGCGGTTGGGCTGTGGAACCTCCAGCGGCTTGCACAAACCTTATCGCCGTTTATCGACGTTGATGCCCTGAATGATGCGCTCGACAGCTATCAGGACCTTTTGCTGCGGGAATACGGCACGCTGATGCGTAACAAGCTGGGGCTGATGACCCAGGAGAAGGGCGACAACGACATCCTCAACGGCCTGTTTACCCTGATGGCGCGTGAAGGGAGCGATTACACCCGCACCTTCCGAATGCTGGGCCAGACGGAGCAGCACAGCGCCGCCTCGCCGCTGCGCGACGAGTTTATTGACCGTCAGGCGTTTGACGACTGGTTTGTACAGTACCGCACGCGGCTGCAGCAGGAGCAGGTAGACGACGCTACCCGTCAGGCGCAGATGAACGCAGCGAATCCCGCGATGGTATTACGCAACTGGCTGGCACAGCGGGCGATTGAGCAGGCAGAGCAGGGTGAGTACGACGAGTTACACCGGCTGCATCTGGCGTTGCGCACGCCGTTTGCCGACCGGGATGATGACTACGTCAGCCGCCCGCCCGACTGGGGCAAGCGGCTGGAGGTCAGCTGCTCAAGCTAGCGATTTTAGCCGGGCGGCGACGTTGCCTTACCCGGCCTGTTCATCACTGAGCAACCCAGCCGCCATCCATATTCCACGCAGCGCCGCGAACGTTCACGGTGCCGTCGCTGCACAAAAACAGCGCCAGCTCGCCCAGCTGTTCCGGGGTAACAAACTCCCCTGAAGGCTGTTTCTCCGCCAGAAGCTGTTCGCGAGCCTGCTCCGGCGGTACGCCGTCCGCGATACGTTTGTCGATTTGCTGCTGCACCAGCGGGGTCAGTACCCAGCCGGGGCAAATAGTATTGGCGGTAATACCCGTGCGGGCGGTTTCCAGCGCCAGGGATTTGGTAAAGCCCACCACGCCGTGCTTGGCCGCAACGTAGGCCGATTTCTCTTTCGACGCGACCAGCCCGTGAACGGAGGCGATATTGATGACGCGCCCCCAGTTTTTATCCCGCATGGCCGGCAGCGCCAGCCGGCTGGTGTGAAACACCGCGGAAAGATTAATGGCGATAATGTCGTTCCATTTCTCCACCGGGAAGGCGTCAACCGGGGCCACGTGCTGGATCCCGGCGTTGTTCACAAGAATGTCCACGCCGCCAAACTGCGATTCGGCGTAGCGCATCATGGCCTCAATCTGCAATACATCCCGCAGATCCGCATCGTGATAGCCCGGCTTTTTGCCCAGTTGCGCAATCTCTTCCCGTGCCGATGCGCTGTCGCCGAAGCCGTTGAGGATCAGCTGCGCGCCTGCCTTCGCCAGCACGCGGGCGATCCCCAGACCAATGCCGCTGGTTGAGCCGGTGACCAGGGCGGTTTTACCGTTCAGATTCATTTTTCTCTCCTTACACAATGCCGGTCAGATAGAACACGGCAATGACAAAAAGTACTGCCAGACTTTTAATGATGGTGATAGCGAAAATGCCGCCGTAGGCCTGGCGATGGCTCAGGCCGGTGATTGCCAGCAGGGTAATCACCGCGCCGTTATGGGGAAGGGTATCCATCCCGCCGCTCGCCATCGAGGCCACGCGGTGCAGCACCTCAAGCGGGATATTGGCCGCATGGGCGGCGGCGACAAACGAGTCGGACATGGCGGCAAGGGCAATACTCATCCCGCCGGACGCCGAACCGGTGATCCCCGCGAGCACAGTCACGCTGATGGCCTCATTTAGCAGCGGATTCGGAATGGCCGCCAGCGCTTTGGATAACACCAGGAACCCAGGCAGCGCCGCGATAACCGCGCCGAAACCGTATTCCGAGGCGGTATTCATCGCCGCCAGAATGGCTCCGCTCACCGCCGTTCGGCTGCCTTCAGCCAGACGCCCCCGGATATTGCGAAAGCCAAAAACCAGCACCAGCACTATACCGGCGATCAGTGCCGCCTCCACGGCCCAGATGGCGGTGATCTTGCCCACCTCGGTCACAATCGGTTTCGCCAGGCCGGGCAGGGTAAGCTCGTGACTCACGCCGTACCAGCCGGGGATCCAGCGGGTAAACAGCAGGTTCAGTATGCCCACTACCAGCAGCGGGGAGATAGCAATCAGCGGGTGCGGGAGATTAATGTTATCCGGCGTCTCGGGTTCATTTTTCAGATCCGTGCCGTAACCCTCGTTGTTGCTGAGCGCCTTACGCCGCTGGCGCTCCAGCCAGAGCAGGCCAAAGATGATAATAAACAGAGAGCCGATAAGCCCCAGCCACGGGGCCGCCCAGGCGTTCGTGCCGAAGAAGCTGGTGGGGATGATATTCTGGATCTGCGGCGTGCCGGGCAAGGCGTCCATGGTAAACGAGAATGCCCCCAGCGCCACGGTGGCCGGGATCAGCCGTTTAGGGATACCGCTCTGGCGAAACAGCTCGGCGGCAAACGGGTACACCGCAAACGCCACCACGAACAGCGAAACGCCGCCGTAGGTTAACAGCGCGCATACCAGGACAATCACCGGGATGGCGTGTCGACGCCCGAGGATCTGGATTGCGGCGGCGACGATGGAGCGTGAGAAGCCGGAAAGCTCAATCAGCTTGCCAAACACCGCACCCAGCAGGAACACCGGGAAGTAGAGCTTGACGAAGCCCACCATCTTTTCCATAAATAGGCCGGTAAACGTCGGGCCGACGGCACCCGGATCGGTCAACAGCACGGCACCGAGCGCCGCGATCGGCGCAAACAAAATAACGCTGTATCCGCGGTAGGCCGCCAGCATCAGCAGTGCCAGCGCCGCCAGGGCTATTAACACACTCATTATGACTCCTCACTTTACTTATTATTCGGGTACCAACGAGAGGTTTAACGCTCGACGGTCAGGGCAATGCCTTGTCCGCCGCCTACGCACAGGGTGACGAGCCCTTTTTTAACGTCACGGCGCTGCATTTCGTACAGCAGGGTCACGAGGATTCGGCAGCCGGAAGCACCAATCGGATGGCCCAGGGCGATGGCACCGCCGTTAACGTTGACCTTGTGCTCATCCCAGCCGAGCTGCTGGCCCACCGCCAGCGCCTGGGCGGCAAAGGCTTCATTGGCTTCAATGAGATCCACCTCGTCGAGCGTCCAGCCCGCCCGCGCCAGCGCCGTCCGGCAGGCGCTGACCGGGCCCATGCCCATTACTGACGGGTCAACGCCCGTCACGGCGTAACTCACGATGCGGCCAAGGACAGGCAATCCGCTCTCCCGCGCCTTTTCCTCGCTCATCAGCAGCACCGCGGCGGCACCGTCGTTGAGCGTGGAGGCATTCCCCGCCGTGACGGTGCCTTCCTCGTGCAAAAAGGCGGGGCGCAACTGCGCAAGCTGCTCTGCAGTCGTGCCTGGTCGGGGCTGTTCGTCACGATCAATAACCAGCGGCGGCTTTTTACCCTGTTTCACCGTCACCGGCGCTATCTCGGCGTCAAGCCGGCCGGACTCAATGGCGGACGCCGCTTTTTGCTGCGAGCGGGCGGCGAAGGCGTCCTGCTGCTCGCGGGAAATGTCATACTCGCGGGCGACGTTTTCTGCGGTGATCCCCATGTGGTAATCGTTGAATGCGTCCCACAGGCCGTCGGTAATCATGCTGTCCTTGAGGCCCGCATGCCCGAAACGCAGCCCGGCACGTGCGCCGTCCAGCAGATACGGGGCGTTGCTCATGCTCTCCTGACCGCCGGCGATAACCACCTCCGCGTCGCCGCAGCGGATCGCCTGGGCGGCGAGCTGGACCGCTTTTAAGCCCGCGCCGCACACCAGGTTGACGGTGGTCGCCGGCGTGCTGACGGGCAACCCGGCGCCGATGGCCGTCTGGCGGGCGGGGTTTTGCCCGCATCCGCCCGTCAGCACCTGGCCGAAAATCGTTTCATCTACCTGTTCGGCGCTGAGACCACTGTTCTCCAGCAGACGCCGTACCGTGACGGCCCCAAGCTCAACCGCAGAAAGGGACGAGAGCGATCCGCGAAAACTGCCAATGGGGGTTCGCGTTGCCCCGACAATCATGACCTTTTTCATGCTGACCCCTCAGGTGAAGCGCATCTCGCGCACGTCGTCCGCCACAATGATTTTCCCTGCCGTTTTACGCACGATCTCGTCAATACTGATGCCCGGGGCGTATTCCCGCAGGATGAACGCGCCGTCCTGAATTTCCAGCAGCGCGAGATCGGTCAGGACCCGACGGATACAGCCCGCGCCCGTGAGCGGCAGCGTGCAGCGCGGCAGCAGCTTCGACTCACCGCTCTTTGAGGCGTGGGTCATCACCACAATGATGTTCTGCGCCCCGGCAACGAGATCCATCGCGCCGCCCATTCCCTTCACCATCTTTCCGGGGATCATCCACGAGGCGATGTTGCCCTCCACGTCAACTTCAAATGCGCCCAGCACGGTCAGGTCCACGTGGCCGCCGCGGATCATGGCAAACGACTGGGCCGAGTCGAAAATGGCCGCGCCGGTCCGCGCGGTCACGGTCTGTTTACCGGCGTTGATCATGTCGGCATCAAGGCTCTGCTCGTCGGGAAAAGCCCCCATCCCCAGCAGGCCGTTTTCCGACTGCAGCATCACGTCCATCCCGTCCGGAATGTAGTTCGCCACCAGGGTAGGGATGCCGATCCCCAGGTTGACGTAATAACCGTCGCGCAGCTCGCGGGCGACGCGCATGGCCATCTGTTCACGGGTTAACATCGTCACACTCCTTGCGCGCGCAGGGTGCGCTGCTCAATGCGTTTTTCAAACTGGCCGACAATCAGCCTGTCGACGTAAATTCCCGGGGTGTGAATGGCCGACGGGGGCAGTTCACCCGGCGGAACAATCTCTTCCACCTCCACCACCGTGATCCGACCCGCCGTTGCCATCAGCGGATTAAAGTTTTGCGCGGTATGGCGATAGATAACGTTGCCGTACCAGTCCGCTTTCCAGCCCTTGATCAGCGCGAAATCGCCGACGATCGCCTCCTCGAGGATGTAGTGCTTGCCCGCGAACTGGCGCACGTCCTTGCCGGTCGCCACGGGCGTGCCGTAGCCGGTGGCCGTATAAAACGCCGGAATACCGGCCCCGCCCGCGCGCACCTTTTCCGCCAGCGTGCCCTGCGGCGTAAGCTCAATTTCCAGCTCGCCGCTCAGCACCTGCTGCTCAAACAGCGCGTTCTCGCCGACGTAAGAGGCCACCACTTTGCGAACCTGCCGCGTTTCGAGCAGTATCCCCAGGCCGAATCCATCCACGCCGCAGTTGTTTGACACCACGGTCAAATCTCTCACCTGACGGCGTCGGACCTCCGCAATCAGGTTCTCCGGAATGCCGCACAGGCCGAAGCCGCCTGCCAGCAAGGTCATTCCGTCCGTCAGCCCGTCCAGCGCCTGCGCATAGCTGCCGACGCGCTTATCCAGTCCTGCCATAGTCATCCCTCCCGTTAACCGTGCCGGTATCATTAGGGGCGGCGACTCATTTGTTAATTTTGAATTTGTGACCCACTCATTTGGTTTTCTTATTAATTTCCTGTTAACTAATTCTTTTCAATTAGTTAACAGGATGAAAAATGAGAATGAGTGTCAAACAGTTACGCGCGTTTTTAGCGGTAGCTCACACTCTCAATTTCGCGCACGCCAGCGAACGCTTAAATCTCTCCCAGCCGGCCCTGAGCCTGACGATTAAAAGTCTGGAAGACGCGCTCGGCGGCCCGCTGCTGCAGCGGAGCACGCGCAAGGTTGCCCTCACGCAGGAAGGGGAGACGTTTCTGCCGATGGCGCGGCAGCTGCTTGCCGACTGGGATAATGTGGAGGAGGCGATGCACCAGTGCTTTACCCTGCAGCGCGGCAAAATCTCGGTCGCGGCGATGCCGTCATTTGCCGCCAACGTTTTACCGGAGGTGCTCAAGGCGTTTCGCGATCGCCACGCCGGGATCAACGTCACCGTGCATGACGTCATTAACGAGCAGGTGATTGAGATGGTGCGGGAAGGGCGGGTTGAGATGGGGATCGCCTTTGAGCCAGCCCCCACGCACAACCTGCTGTTTACGCCGCTGGGGCTCGACAGGTTTGTCGCCATTGTGCCGAAGGACTCCGCGCTGGCGGGCAAAAAGCGGCTGTCCTGGGAAGAGCTACTGACGCTGGATTTTATTACCCTGCAGCGCCCGTCGGCGGTACGTCTGATGATGGAGGAGGAGCTGGCCCGAAGCGGCAGAAAGCTGGACGCGGCGCTGGAGAGTCATCAGCTGGTGACGGTAGGTCGCATGGTCGCCAGCGGGCTGGGCGGCAGTGCCGTACCGGCGCTCTGCGAAGCGCAGATGACGGCGCTGGGCGCGGTCTGTATACCGCTGGATAATCCGCCCATTGAAAAGTGCATCGGAGCAATCCATCCGGGGCACACGCAGCTCTCTAAAGCGGCGCATGCCCTGCTGGAAACGCTGAAGGATTTTTACCAGCCCGCTCACGGGGCGAGAAATACCTGCGGTACGGGGTGATCCGGATGGCTGCCGACACGCACCTGCGCGCCGTACCAGCGCGCCAACGTCCCAGCCTGCAGCACGTCCTCCGGTGTGCCACTGGAGACCAGCCTGCCGTTGTGCAACAGCAGAATGCGATCCGCCCACAGCGCCGCCAGATTGAGATCGTGCAGCACCACGCACACGTGGAGATGACCCCGACGGGTCAGGGATCTCATCAGGCGCAGCAGATGCTGCTGGTGGTAGAGATCCAGCGCGGAGGTGGGCTCATCAAGAAACAGCCAGCCGCGCGGGGCTCCGTCGCACCAGAGCTGGGCCAGCGCGCGGGCGAGCTGGATCCGCTGCTGCTCGCCGCCGGATAGCTTTGAATAGCGTCTGCCCGCCAGCGGTAGACAGCCCGTTATCGCCATCACTTCCTCAACTACCGACGCTTCAGGGGAGCGAGTCCAGGGTGCGCGTCCCATACCGACCACCGCGTCCACCGGCCAGTCGAATCCGGGCTGAGTATTCTGGCGCATCACCGCCCGGTAGCGCGCGAGGGTATCCGGCGGCCAGTCCGCAAGCGGCGTCCCGGCCAGAGTGCAGCGTCCGCTTGCGGGCTTGAGATAGCCGGTAAGCAGCCGCAATAACGTCGATTTCCCGGCACCGTTGGGGCCAATCAGGGCGACCAGCTCACCCTGAGAGAGGGTAAGCGACACATCGTCTATCAGCGTCCGCTGCCCGGCGTGAAAGAAGATTTTCTCTGCACAATAGCGTTCAGCCATGCGTACCTCCGCGACGAAAGATAAGCCACAGGAACCACGGCGCGCCGAGAAGGCTGGTCAATAACCCGACGGGCATCTCCGCCGGAGAGACCAGGGTGCGCGCCAGCGTGTCGGCAACCAGCAGCAGCAGCGCACCGGCCAGCACCGAGCCGGGTACGACGGCCCGGTGGTCGGCCCCCAGCCACATGCGCATCAGGTGTGGCACCACAAGGCCAATAAAGCCGATCACGCCGCTGACGGCTACCGCCGCGGCAACCAGCAGGGCGCTGCACAGCAGCAGGATCCGCTGTACCATCGCGACATCCACCCCGAGATAGTGCGCCTCTTCATCGCCCAGCTGCAGCAGGTTGAGCGGGGCGGCCAGCCGCCAGATAATCAGCACTGCGGGCACCATCAGCGACGTTACCGCCAGCAGGGTGGACCACTGCGCCTGCCCGAGGCTGCCCATTCCCCAGAGGGAAAGCTGGCGAAGCTGGGCATCGTTGCTGAGCCATGAGAGCACCCCGACGGCCGCGCCGCACAGGGCGTTGATGGCGATCCCCACAAGCAGCAGGCGGGACAGGGAGCCGTGACGCTGCTGGCTGAGCAGGAAGATAATAACGGTTGCGGCCAGCGCGCCGAGGAACGCCGCGAGCATCGGGGCATACAGCATCAGCAGGGCAGGTAACGCGGCGGGAATGACCACCCACAGTGCCACCGCCAGCGCCGCGCCGCTGCTGATCCCCAGCAGACCCGGGTCCGCCAGCGGGTTGCGGAACAGCCCCTGCATCACACAGCCGGCCAGCGCCAGCGCTCCGCCAATCACCAGCGCCAGCAGTACGCGCGGCAGGCGAATGGTAAGCCAGATCTGACGCATGGCCTCATCGCTGCCGCTCCACAGCAGGCTGACCGGCAGGTGCAGTGCCCCAAACCCGGTCGCGGTGAGCGTCATGATGCTCAGGATCGCGGCCAGCATCCACAACGACAAGGCGATCCGCCGGGACATCAGGGCAGTTGCTCCGCTTTGGCGCGCAGCTGCTGGATGGCATCCGGCGTTCGCACGCTGAAGCCCAGCAGCGCCATATCATCAATCGCCAGCACCTGCCTGTTCCGTCCCGCCGGGGTTTGCGCCAGACCGGGCAGCTTCCACAGGTTTTCTTCGCCGCCCAGCGCGTTCACGCCGTCCTGCGAAATCACCACCAGATCGGGCTGGCTGGCAATGACCCCTTCCTGAGACAGCGGCTGATAGCGGGTGAATCCCTGCATCGCGTTCTGCAGCCCGGCTGCACGGATGGCAGCGTCTGCGCCGGTCTGCTGCCCGGCGGCCATTGCGGTCATTCCCCCGTGGTTGAGGATAAACAGCACCCGCTTGTTGAGGGGCGCGGAGGGCAGGGCCGCCAGCGCCTGACGCAGCGTGTGGCGCAGGGCTTCCCCCTCGGCTTCACGGTGCGTAGCGTTGGCAATCACCCGAACCTTTTCGTCAATGACGCTCAGGTCGTTGCGGCCGGGAACGGTTACTACCCTGACGTGACTTTGTTCGACCTGCTTCAACGCCAGAGACGGCTGCGCCTGGTCGCTGGCCAGCACCAGCGTGGGGCGCATGGACAAAATGCCTTCGGCGTTAAGCTGGCGTAAATATCCCACGTCAGGCAGATCGTTTGCCGCCTGCGGCCACTGGCTGGTGCTGTCGCGCGCGACCAGCGAAGACTGCGCGCCAAGCGCGTAGACAATCTCCGTCACGTCGCCGCCAAGGGCGACAATTTTCTCCTGCGCGGCGGCAAACGCCACCAGAGGCAGGGCGCTCAGCAGGGCTAACCACGTTTTCATGCGGCCAGCCCTTTTGGCGTCAGGGCGTCAATCTGGCTGCGCCACTGGCTCTGCTCCGGCTCACCTTCGGTACGCTGGCCGTAAAGCTGGGCGATTTGCGTGCCGTCGGCGGCAAACAGCTCCAGGCTGGTGACGTGGCCGTCAGCCGTGGGCTTGCGCGTCACCCAGCTCTCTGCGATCGTCTCCTCCAGCAGATGCAGTGTAAAGGCAGGGTTAAAGACGTTCAGCCAGCCTTTCATCGGCACGACTTTTTCCACCGCGCCGGTGAAGATCTGCACGCAGCCGCGGTTGCCGACGAAGACCATGATTTCGTTGCCGTCCCGGCGAGCCGCTTCCAGCAGCTGTGCCAGCGCGCTGTTCTCCACCTTACAGGCCAGGTCGTCGCCCACCAGGCGAAACGCCTGCTGACGGCTGAGATTGTGGCGTTTGAGCAGGCTGAAGAACTGATGCACGTCGGTCATGGCGCGCCACTCCTTGTCCACGAGAGCGGCATCCGCGTTTTCGGCGTGAGCCGGGACATCCCCAGCGCTCAGCTCAAGCGGCGGGTTATCGGCAAAGATAAAGCGGGTCAGCACGTCGCCCCAGGCGGCGAGGTCGGTGTTGTCCGTGGTGTAGACCTTCAGCACCGCATCGCCCTGACGATCGAAGAACTGAATGCTCTGTCGCTCGCCGCGGGCGGTGGTTTCGCTGAGGTGAAACGCGCTCGCCCACTGGTTGAGGAACAGGCGCAGATCCAGCGCGCGCGGGTTCAGCACCAGCCCGGCGTGGCCGTTCAGGTGTTGGTTGGTGAAGCTGCCCACCTGCTCGTGAACGGCATACTCGTTGCGGCAGATGCACTTGGTTTCACCCACGGCTTCCAGCGCGCCCAGAATATCGCGGATTTCGCCGCGCAGTCGCCAGGCGTCATGGCCCACGCGGGAAAAGGTCAGCTCCGCTTCGCTGATGTTCATTAACCCTGCGATGTCTCGCGCATACTTACCCGGATTTTCTTCTTTTAGCTCAAGCCAGCGTGCGTAGTGATGCATTGTCTTATCCTTCTGAAGAGTGGCCCCGAAGGGAATTACCACTGATAGCTTACGAAAATCTTGCCGTTACGACCGTCCTGCGGAATACCCTGCGGAGACCAGTACTCCTTATCGAAGACGTTGCCGAGCACCAGCGTGGTGGTGACGCCCTTGAGCTGCTCCTGGCCCTTATAGCTGACGTAGAAATCGTTAACCGCATAGCCCGGCTGCTTGCTGTAGCTGCTGCTGACGTGGGTTGAGCGATCGGCAAAGGTGCCGATCCAGCCCACGGAGAAACCGCTTTGCGCCACCGGAACGTCCAGCTTGCTGGTGACGGTATCCGGGTTAATGCTGGAGATGTACTCGCCCGTATCGGTGTCTTTCCCGCGGGTGCGGTTATAGGCCACGTCGAGGCTAAACAGATCGGCCGAGTATTTTGACATCATGTCCCAGCCCCAGATTTTGGCGTCGGGTACGTTGTACGACATGGTGGTCGCGGCGGCAAAATCGACGGTTGTGGAGATATAGTCTTTGGCTTTGGTATCGAAATAGCTGGCTTTAAACTCCAGCGCATCGTTGGCAAGCATCAGATCGTCAAAGCGCAGGCCAAAACCAAACTCCTGCGTTTCGTTGGTTTCCGGGCGCAGGTTCGGGTTCGGCACCCAGTAGTTGGTGTAGAAGCGGCCAATGGAGAAGTGTTTGGCGTCGTTATACATCTCACCCATGGTCGGCGCGCGGAAGGCCTGCGCGTAAGATCCGAACAGCATCAGCCAGTCGGTGGGGCTGACGGTTAACCCGGCGCGGGAGGACCATTTATCGGCATCGACATCGTCGTAGCCATTGCTGCTGCCGCGGTAGTTGTCATACCGCGTGCCGCCCAGCAAGGTGATCGGCAGATCGCGCAGGGTGATTTCATCCTGCAGCCAGCCGGAGCTGAAGTCGATTTTCGCCTCCGGGAAGCCGGTCGTGGCCCCGCCCGGACGCTGCTCCTGACGATAATATTCTCCGCCGTAGGTCAGCAGGTGAGAGGCAAAAGAGTCGCTGAACAGGCGGGTACGGTTTTCCACCTTGCCGCCTTTGGTGGTCTGCTTGCGGAACTCGCCGGTGCTGTCGATGTTCTGGGCATTAATGCGCGCTTCGGACCAGTAAACCTTCGCATCGGCGTTCAGCCAGTCGTATCCTTCCGGCGCAATGTGGTAGCCAACCTGCGCATCGCGCTGGATGGTGGAGCGGTCTGTCATCGGGTTGCTGCTATTGGCATCAGAGGTTTGCGGGTTTTTCGGCTCCTGCGCGGCATTGTTGTAGTAGCGCAGGGCGCCGCTCAGGGTCTGGGCCTGGTCGATTTTCCAGCTGCCTTTCGCCAGCATGTTATTGATGGATTCGTCGTTCGGCGCCGTCGCACCGTCGCTCTGGCGGATATCGCCGCGGTCGCGGCTGGACCACGATACCAGGCCGTCCAGGGTATCGGTACGGCCATAGGCGCTGGCCCCCAGGCCGAGGCTGTGGTCCCCCGTTGCGCCGGTACCAAACACGCGATAACCGCTGTTTTTGCCCGGTTCCAGCAGATCTTTGGCGTCGACGGTGTCATAGGAGATGACACCACCCAGCGCGCCGCTGCCGTAGAGCAGCGCAGACGGACCACGCACCACTTCAATACGTTTAATCAGCGCCGGATCGAGGAACGTGCTGTTGAGGTGCCCGGTGTCGGTACCCTGGCGCACGCCGTCGACCAGCACCAGAACGCCGCGGCGGTCATAGCCGCGCAGGTTAACGTCCTGACCGTTGGTGCGGCCGGTGCCGTCCAGCGTCAGACCGGGCACGTTGCGCAGCAGGTCGGCGGCAGAGCTGGCGGTCTGTTTTTCCGGGGCGGTGGCGTCAACCACGCTCACCATCATCGGGGCTTCGAAAGCGCTACGGGCGTTGCCTGTGGCGGTGACGGTTATTTCATCTGCGGCAGCAAACGCGGCGCCCGGCAGGGTGCTGACAATCGCCAGCGCCAGAAGGGACGGGCGTAAACGTGCGGTATGCAGGTGTAGCATAGCAACTCTCCATAAAGTATCGAAAGCGCTGGCTGCCTGGGGATCACCTGGGTGGCTGGCGAAAGTTTTGGTTTATTTTGTGAGGATCAGTTTTCCGGCATTCGTCTGGCGCAGCAGATACTGCTGGCCGTCATGCTCGATAATCACCCGGCCTTCCTCACCCAACAGGCTTTTGCTGTCGATGCGGCGATCGGTGGAAGCAGGGGATGGCGCTGTGTGTGTTTTTACTGGCGTTGCCGCGCTGTTATCGGTCGGTGACATAATGTTTATAAATAACAATCAATGTAACAATGATAATCATTATCAATAAACTGCAAATTCACGGCAAGCGTTTTTGTGAAAATTGTGTGACGGGATCAAATTCAGGGGGAGGAAATGCGGCCTGATGCCCTCAACCCAACCCTCTCCCACGGGGAGAGGAAGAAGGGCGCGAACCGTAGGTCGGGTAAGCGCAGCGCCACCCGACAATAACATCAGAAGCGAGAATCAACCGCAGCTGCCAGCTTCTCCAGCAGCAGCTCGCTGTCTTCCCAGCTCAGGCACGGGTCGGTGATCGACTGGCCGTATACCATCTGCTGTCCGGCAACGATTTTCTGCGTGCCTTCTTTGATAAAGCTTTCGGCCATGATCCCGGCAACGGCGGTCGAGCCGCTGCGGATCTGCTGACAGACCTCATCGCAGACGTCAAGCTGGCGGCGATGCTGCTTCTGGCAGTTGCCGTGGCTGAAATCCACCACCAGATGTTCCGGCAGGTCGAATTCGGCCAGCGTTTCACAGGCGGCAGCGATGTCTTGTGCATGGTAATTAGGCTTCTTCCCGCCGCGCATAATGATATGCCCATACGGGTTACCGCTGGTCTGGTAGATGGTCATATGGCCGTTCTTGTCCGGCGACAGGAACATATGGCTGGCACGCGAGGCGCGGATCGCATCGACCGCAATCCGGGTGTTGCCGTCGGTCCCGTTTTTGAAGCCGACCGGACAGGAGAGGGCTGAGGCCATCTCGCGGTGGATTTGGCTTTCGGTAGTGCGCGCGCCAATCGCGCCCCAGCTGATCAGATCGGCGATAAACTGCCCGGTCACCATGTCGAGAAACTCGGTGGCCGTCGGCACGCCCAGCTCGTTGACCTGCAACAGCAGCTTCCGCGCCAGCTCAATGCCGTGGTTTACGCGATAGCTGCCGTTAAGGTCAGGGTCGGAAATCAGCCCTTTCCAGCCCACCACGGTACGCGGTTTTTCAAAGTAGGTGCGCATCACAATCTCAAGGCGATGCTGGTATTTTTCCCGCAGCCCCTGGAGCCGTTTTGCATAATCCATCGCGGCATCCAGATCGTGGATGGAGCAGGGCCCAATCACCACCAAAAGACGTTTGTCTTCACCATTGAGGATTTTTTCAATGCGGCGGCGGGAGGCCGTCACATGTTCCGCGACCGCGGCGGAAACGGGGTGCCGCTCGGCCAGTTCAGCCGGGGTGACCAGGCTGTCTATGCGCGCCGTGCGGAGTTCATCGGTTTTATTCATGACTTGTCTCAGAAAATTTTTGCTTCATCGGCAGACTACCGGGAAGTGATGGGCATCACATTAAACCAATCCCTGCTGATTTCAAGTTCGGGGCGACACCGCCCCGCTGTTGAAAAGGATGATACATGAATCTGAGCTAATGTACTAGCTTATTAGTACATGCGGCGGTTAAGTCCCATGATGTCGAGAATTTTGGTGGCGATCTCTTCTACCGAATAGTTCGTGCTGTTCAGCCACGGGATCTGATTTTTGCGGTACAGCGCTTCCACTTCGGAAACCTCCATGCGGCACTGGCGCATCGAGGCGTAGCGGCTGTTCTCGCGGCGCTCTTCGCGGATCGCCGCGAGACGTTCCGGGTTAATCGTCAGGCCGAACAGCTTATGCTGCAGCGGCTTGAGCGCAGCGGGCAGCACCAGGTTATCCATATCGTCGGCAATAAAGGGGTAGTTTGCGGCGCGGATGCCGAACTGCATCGCCAGATAGAGGCTGGTCGGCGTTTTGCCGCAGCGCGACACGCCGAGCAAAATCACCTGCGCCTGGTCGAGGTTGCGCAGCGAGATCCCGTCGTCGTGCGCCAGGGTGTAGTCGATGGCGGCAATACGCGCGTCATATTTGGTCAGGTTGCCGGGGTTCAGCCCGTGGGTGCGGTGCGCGATAGGCGTCGGGTCAAGCTTAAGCTCGCTCTGGAGCGGGGCCACCAGCGCCTGCACGATGTCCTGGCAAAAGCCTTCACTTTGCAAAATGATGTGGCGAATCTCAGGAATAACGATGGAATAGAACACCAGCGGGCGCACGCCGGTCTGCTGGAAGATGGCGTCAATCTGGTCCTTCACCGCTTTGGCACGGCTCTCATTTTCCACAAACGGCAGCGTGATGCTGTTAATCGAAACGGGGAATTGCGACATCACCGCGTGGCCCAGCACCTCGGCGGTGATCGCCGTACCATCAGAAATATAAAAAACGTGACGATCGACAGCATTATCCATTTTACCCACCCTGAATATCATACCTAATTGTCTGAAAGCATAAATTAAAAAAGTTAATTGCACAGCAAAGAAGTTATCTGAATTTAAAATGAAATGATGTTTTTGATTTTCCTGAAAAGCGGATTTCATTTTTCAAATAGCGACTTTATTTTTGTGGTTTCTGGCTGAATATAGAGGAATCATCAGCTTATTGGCTGGTGGGAAACTATCCGAAAAGTTGAAAATTTAAATTGCTTACACGATTCACCGTTTTTTTAGCGCAAATAATTATGCCAGTATAAATACGTAGTCAGGTGTTACTTACTCCGATCAAATATCACAAAAGGATTGTTTCGATGTCCAACAATGGCTCGTCACCGCTGGTGCTTTGGTATAACCAACTCGGCATGAATGATGTAGACAGAGTTGGGGGCAAAAATGCCTCCCTGGGTGAAATGATTACAAATCTGTCCGGTATGGGTGTCTCCGTACCAAACGGGTTTGCCACGACCGCCGACGCGTTTAACCTGTTTTTAGACCAGAGCGGTGTAAACCAGCGCATTTACGACCTGCTGGATAAAACGGATATTGATGACGTCACCGAGCTTGCCAAAGCCGGGGCGCAGATCCGCCAGTGGATCATCGACACACCTTTCCAGCCGGAACTGGAAAAAGCTATCCATGACGCGTACAACCAGCTCTCCGCTGACGACGCGCAGGCCTCCTTTGCCGTACGTTCTTCCGCGACCGCAGAAGACATGCCGGACGCGTCGTTTGCCGGGCAGCAGGAAACCTTCCTGAACGTTCAGGGCTACGATGCGGTACTGGTGGCGGTGAAGCACGTATTTGCTTCCCTGTTCAACGACCGCGCCATCTCCTATCGCGTGCACCAGGGCTATGACCATCGCGGCGTGGCGCTCTCCGCGGGCGTGCAGCGCATGGTGCGCTCGGACGTGGGTTCCTCCGGCGTGATGTTCTCCATTGATACCGAATCCGGCTTCGACCAGGTGGTGTTCATCACTTCAGCGTGGGGCCTGGGTGAGATGGTCGTGCAGGGCGCGGTGAACCCTGACGAATTCTACGTACACAAGCCTACGCTTGCCGCGGGCCGTCCGGCGGTGGTGCGCCGCACCATGGGCTCGAAAAAAATCCGCATGATTTATGCCCCAACCCAGGAGCATGGCAAGCAGGTTAAGATTGAAGATGTGCCGCAGGAGCAGCGCGACCGCTTCTCCCTGACCGACGCCGAAGTGCAGGAGCTGGCGAAGCAGGCGGTGCAGATTGAGAAACACTATGGCCGTCCGATGGATATCGAATGGGCGAAAGACGGGAACACCGGCAAGCTGTTTATCGTTCAGGCGCGCCCGGAAACCGTTCGCTCTCGCGGCCAGGTGATGGAGCGTTATACGCTGCACGCGCAGGGTAAAATCGTGGCGGAAGGCCGCGCCATCGGTCACCGCATCGGTGCCGGTCCGGTCAAAGTGATCCACGACATCAGCGAGATGAACCGTATTGAGCCAGGCGACGTGCTGGTGACCGACATGACCGACCCGGACTGGGAACCGATCATGAAGAAAGCGTCGGCCATCGTCACCAACCGCGGCGGCCGTACCTGCCACGCGGCGATCATTGCCCGCGAGCTGGGGATCCCGGCGGTTGTCGGCTGCGGTGATGCCACCGAGCGCATGAAGGACGGGCAGAACGTGACCGTCTCCTGTGCCGAAGGCGACACCGGCTACGTCTACGCCGATATCCTTGACTTCAGCGTGAAGAGCTCCAGCGTGGATACCATGCCGGATCTGCCGCTGAAGATCATGATGAACGTCGGTAACCCGGACCGCGCGTTTGACTTCGCCTGTCTGCCGAACGAAGGCGTTGGCCTGGCGCGTCTGGAATTCATCATTAACCGCATGATCGGCGTTCACCCGCGCGCGCTGCTGGAGTTTGACGACCAGGACGCGAAGCTGCAGAACGAAATCCGCGAGATGATGAAAGGTTACGACTCGCCGAAAGAGTTCTACGTCGGCCGTCTGACCGAAGGGATCGCGACGCTGGGCGCAGCGTTCTACCCGAAACGCGTGATCGTGCGTCTGTCTGACTTTAAGTCTAACGAATACGCTAACCTTGTGGGCGGCGAGCGCTACGAGCCGGAAGAAGAGAACCCGATGCTGGGCTTCCGCGGGGCCGGACGCTACGTGTCCGACAGCTTCCGCGACTGCTTCGCGCTGGAGTGCGAGGCGGTGAAACGCGTGCGCAACGACATGGGGCTGACCAACGTCGAAATTATGATCCCGTTCGTGCGTACCGTGGATCAGGCGAAAGCGGTGGTGGACGAGCTGGCGCGTCAGGGCCTGAAGCGCGGCGAAAACGGGCTGAAGATCATCATGATGTGTGAGATCCCGTCCAACGCCCTGCTGGCCGAGCAGTTCCTGGAGCACTTCGACGGCTTCTCTATCGGCTCGAACGACATGACTCAGTTGACGCTGGGCCTGGACCGCGACTCCGGCGTGGTTTCTGAGCTCTTCGACGAGCGTAACGAGGCGGTGAAAGCGCTGCTTTCCATGTCCATCCGCGCGGCGAAGAAGCAGGGTAAATACGTCGGGATTTGCGGTCAGGGTCCATCCGACCATGAAGACTTTGCCGCATGGCTGATGGAAGAGGGGATTGACAGCCTCTCCCTGAACCCGGACACGGTAGTGCAAACCTGGCTGAGCCTGGCGGAACTGAACAAGTAACGGCAACACGATCGCAAAAGGCGAGGATTTTATTTCTCGCCTTTTTTATTTCACCTCTAATTTGCTCCCCATCACAAATAATCTAAAAAACCAAATATCATAATTTGTCTGTTAATTAAGACAATTGTTAGTGCGCAACGCGTTGCTAATACTTGAGCCTTACTGCGCATTTCCCTTCAGATGATGCGCAACTGGTTGAAATACGTTTTAACCTGATAAAAAGGCAAATAACAATGACACTTTCCTCTGTATTGCGTACCAAAGATAAAATAGGTTATGGCTTAGGTGATATGGCCAGCGCGCTGGTCTGGCAAACGGCCACATTATTTCTTGCTTATTTCTATACCGACGTTTTTGGTTTGCCTGCCGCGATCATGGGTACCATGTTTTTAGTGGTGCGCGTGGTTGATGCGTTTGTCGACCCGTGTATTGGCGCGCTGGTTGACCGCACGCAGACGCGTCACGGCCGTTTCCGGCCCTGGCTGCTGTGGTTTGCTATTCCCTTTGGCGTAAGCTGCCTTATTACCTTCTACGTACCGGACGTCGGGCCGACGGCAAAAATTGTTTATGCCTGCGCGACCTACGCGATTTTAAGTCTGATTTACTCCGCCATTAACGTGCCTTACTGCGCTATGCCAGGTGCGCTGACGCTGGATCCGCGCGAGCGTCACTCCCTGCAGTCGTGGCGCTTTGGCCTGTCGTTTATCGGCGGATTAATTGTGACGGTGATTGCACTGCCGCTGGTCTCATTGTTAGGCCAGGGCAATCTGCAGAAAGGCTATTTCTTTGCCATGAGCCTGATGGGGCTGCTGGGAATTGTGCTGTTCTTTTGCTGTTTCCTGATGACCCGCGAGCGTTATTCCCCGCGCAATGATACCTCCGGCTCCATGCTCACCGATTTAAAACTGCTGGCCGGTAACAGCCAGTGGCGCATTGTGTTTGTGTTTAATATTTTGCTGTTAACGGCGGTGGTGACGCGCGGCTCTGCCACCATGTATTACGTCAACTATGTACTGTTGCGCCCGGAGCTGGTTTTTGCCTTTATTGTTTCTGGCATGGTGGCCTCGCTAAGCGGCGCGTTATTATCTGAACGCCTGCTGGGGAAATTTGACCGCGTACGCGCCTATCAGTGGACGATAATGTCCTTCGTCATTTTCGGCGCGCTGATTTTCTTCCTGCCGCCTTCGCAGGTGTGGCTAATCTTTGGCCTTAACATCGTCTTTAGCTTTATTCAAAACCTCACCACGCCGCTCCAGTGGACCATGTTCTCTGATGTGGTCGACTACGAAGAGCATCGCAGCGGCCGCCGTCTGGACGGGCTGGTCTTCTCTACCGCACTGTTCGCCATCAAGTTTGGCCTTGCGCTGGGCGGGGCGGTGGTCGGCTGGGTGCTCGGCATGGTGGATTACGCCCCGGGCCAGGCAGCCCAGGCGCCGCACGTGCTCTCCACCATCAACGCCCTGTTCACCCTTATTCCGTGCGCGCTGTTCCTCTGCATGGTGGCGCTGCTTTCCATCTACAAGCTCAACAGCCGGCTGGTGGATTCCATCGCCCGGGAGCTGGCCAGCAAGCGTGAGGTAAGACCCGACGCGGGGCAGCTCAGCCCGGCAACCCCTTCCGCACTACAGGAGTAAAATATGACTGCTATCTACAAGGACGCAGGACGTCCCGTGCACGAGCGCGTCGCTGATTTACTGGCACGCATGACCCCCGAAGAGAAGTTCGCCCAGATGCACGCCTACTGGCTGATCCTTGATGAAAACGGCAACCACCGGGAGCGCAGCGATTTGAGCGACGAATTCGCCGGCGTCAGCGAGCAGGCGGCGCTGAGCGAACGGCTAAAACTGGGCGTCGGGCAGATCACCCGTCCGCTCGGCACCCACATCGTTGACGCGAAAACCGGGGTGCGCGCGGCTAACCGCCTGCAGCGCATGATGATGGAAGAGACGCGGCTTGGCATTCCGGCGTTGTTCCACGAGGAGTGCCTGGTGGGGCTGCTGTGCAAAGACGCCACCCTGTTCCCGTCCTCGCTCAACTACGGCTCGACCTGGGACCCGGAGCTGGTGCAGCGCGCGGCAGAGCAGATCGGTAAAGAGGCGCGTTCCGTCGGTTGCCAGCAGGGGCTGGCCCCGGTGCTGGACGTTTCCCGCGACGTCCGCTGGGGGCGAACCGAAGAGACCTTCGGGGAAGATCCCTGGCTGGTGGGCGTGATGGCAACCGCCTGGGTGAAAGGGTTACAGGGCGACAAGCGCGATCTGCTGGCGACGCTCAAACATTACGTGGGCCACTCGTTCAGCGAAGGGGCGCGCAACCACGCCCCGGTGCATCTTGGCTTTAGCGAGCTGAACGACACCTTCCTGCTGCCGTTTGAAATGGCGGTCAAGCTGGCAAATGCCGGTTCGGTCATGCCCGCCTACCACGACATCGATAACCAGCCGGGGCACAGCGACAGCTTCCTGTTGACCACCGTCCTGCGCGAACAGTGGGGCTTCGACGGCATTATTGTGGCGGACTACGGCGGCGTCAGCCTGCTGCACCAGCACCACGGGATTTCCCACGACGCAGCGGAGTCCGCCGCGCTGGCGTTTAACGCCGGGCTGGACGTTGAGCTGCCGAAAGATGACTGCGCACGCCATCTGGCGGAAGCGGTAGAGCGCGGGCTGATCTCTATGGCGAAAGTCGATGAGATCGTGGCGCGTACGCTGACCGAAAAATTCCGTCTCGGCCTGTTTGAGAACCCGTATGCCGATGAAAACGGCATCGATCTGCAAAATGAGATGACCCGCCAGGTAGCGCGGGAGGTGGCGACAAAATCGGTCACGCTGCTGGAAAACAACGGCATTCTGCCGCTGAACGGTAAACCCCGCGTGGCGGTGGTGGGGCCGACGGCAGACGATCCGCTGGCGTTACTCAGCGGGTATAGCTTCCCGGTGCATCTGATCATCAGCGATATGGTTGAGGAGACCTCGCAGGTGACGACCCCGCGCGCGGCGCTGGAGCAGTACCTGGGTGCATCGAACGTGCGCTACGCGAAAGGGTGCCACATTATCGAAAAACGGATGGCGAGCGCGCCGGTCTTCCCGGGCGACAGCGGCGGCAAGCCAATGCAGCAGTCTCCGGTGTCGCAAAGTACCGCACTTATCCCCGAGGCGGTCAGCGCCGCACATGAGAGTGACGTGGTGGTGGCCTGCGTGGGCGATCTCGCCGGGCTGTTCCAGAGCGGCACGGTAGGGGAAGGCTCCGATACCGACTCTCTGAATCTGCCGGGCGTGCAACAACAGCTGCTGGAGGCGCTGGTGGCGACGGGCAAACCGGTGATCGTCGTGATGACCGGCGGGCGTCCGTACAACCTTCAGGGGCTGGAGGAGAAGATTGCCGCGCTGATGATGGCCTGGGCGCCGGGACAGGAAGGGGGCTGGGCGATTGCCGATGTGTTAACCGGTCGCGCGGAGCCGCAGGGCCGGCTGGTGGTCAGCGTGCCGAAAAGCGCCGGGGCGATGCCGTTCTACTATAACCACAAGCTGAAAAGCGGCGGCACGCCGTTCGCGTTCCATTTCGGTGCGCGTTACCCGTTTGGTTTCGGCCTCGGCTGGACGCAGTTTAGCTGGGGCACTTCCCGCGTCGCTGAAAGCAGCGTGCCGGTCGACGGTGAGGTGACGCTGAGCGTGGATATCACCAATACCGGCGAGCGCAGCGGCAGCGAGGTGGTGCAGGTCTACGTGCGGGACAAGGTCGCCACCCAGGTGCGCCCGCTTCAGGAGCTTAAGGCCTTCCAGCGCGTCACGCTCTCGCCGGGCGAAACCGCCACGCTCACCTTCACGCTGCCGGTTGAGATGTTCAACTTCACCCGCCGTGACGGCAAGCGCGTCGTTGAGCCGGGCGAGTTTGAACTGCAGATTGGCGCATCGTCGGCGGATATCCACCAGGCGGTGACGGTCAATGTGACGGGGGAAACGCGGGTGCTGCCTGCTGAGTGGCGGATGCTCAGTACCTGTGAGGTTAAGCGCGCGTAGTCAGGATAAAAAAAAGCCCATCGTGGGAGATGGGCAAAGACTACACACAGCAATTCGTTGTTTCACTCAGGGGATTTCCATGCTTATAAATCAAGGTGTTGATTTATAACCTTGAGCTAATAGTAGGCATGTCATCTTTCAGCGTCGATCGGATTCGTCTCAATAGTTAAAGAGACGTAAAGATTTCTTGAGAATAATAGCGGACTTAGTGCTGAAATGGCGGGTCTGACCAGTGTGCAACGAATAAATACTTTAGCGGTGTTAAAGTATTGTGCGGGATAATGTAGGCCGGGTAAGCGTAAGCACCACCCGGCAACAAGGCTTAATGGGTATTCTTTTCTTCCAGCTCGTCCAGCTCGCTCAGAATCACGTCCGGGTCGGTTCCAGGCGGCGGCACTTCATAAACCCAGGCGGAGAACAGACGCCAGGTAACGGCGAGCAGCACTGGGCCAATGAACAGACCGATCATCCCGAAAGCAATCAACCCGCCGATAACCCCGGAGAGGATCAGGATCAGCGGCAGGTCTGCGCCCATGCGGATGAGGATGGGGCGAATCACGTTATCCATGGTGCCAACCACGCAGCTCCAGACCAGCAGCACCGTTCCCCACGTGGTATCACCCGTCCAGTAAAGCCAGATAATGCTCGGAACCAGCACCAGCAGCGGCCCCAGTTGCGCAAGGCAGGTCATCAGCATGACTACGGTAAAGACGGTGGCGTACGGTACGCCGGAAATCGCTAGGCCGATACCGCCCAGCACCGCCTGCACCAGCGCCGTCACCACGACGCCCAGGGCGACCGCGCGCACGGCCTGCGCGGCCAGCAGCACCGCGGCGTCACCCCGTTTTCCCGCCAGGCGGGTGGCAAAGTGACGAACGCCTAAAGCCACCTGCTCACCGCGCCAGTAAAGCAGGGCGCTGAAGACCAGCATCAGGGTACAGTGCATCATAAAGCGGCCGATATGTGCGGCCTGACCGACAAACCAGGTGGTGGTGGTGCCAATATACGGACGCACTTTCGCCATCAGCGCGCTGCCGCCCATCTCCAGCAGGCTATGCCAGCCGCTGTAAAGTTTAGCGCCCACGACCGGAATGCTGTTCAGCCAGCCGAGGTCCGGCAGCGTCAGGTCGCCGCTTGTCACGGCGCGGATCACCGGGCCGCTGGAGTCGACAAGGCTGTTTACCAGCAGCGCAATTGGAATAATAAACAGCAGGAACAGCAGCAGCGTCATCACCAGCACGGCCAGCCCGCGGCGGCCAAACAGCAGTTTTTGCAAGCGCAGCAGCAAAGGCCACGTGGCGACGACAACGGTCGCAGCCCAGGCGAAGCCGAGAATAAAAGGTTGAACAATCCACAGACACGCAATAATCATGAGGGCCAGGAACAGCACCGACAGCAGAATTTGCGCAACATCCCTGGGCTGGCGAAGATTGACCATAAATGAAACTTTCCTTAAAAGAACGCCAGTACCACTGGCGGGAATGGAAAACCGCGTCTCTCTTATCATTAGCGATCGCAGCGGTTTTTGACAGGCGAATTCTGCCTGTAATTCAGCAGAGATTATAAGAAAAAAATGTGATAAAACTTTTAAGATACACGCAAACGATTCCCACAACTCTAATTAGGGTCGACAGTAATGATCCCACAGATTTCTCAGGCACCTGGCGTCGTTCAGCTGGTGCTTAATTTTTTGCAGGCACTGGAGCAACAGGGTTTTACAGGTGATACCGCCACGAACTATGCCGACAGGCTGACGATGGCAACCGATAACAGTATCTACCAGCTTCTTCCCGATGCGGTCGTTTTCCCGCGTTCCACGGCCGACGTGGCGCTTATCGCCCGGCTGGCAACGCAGGAGCGGTTTGCCTCTCTGGTCTTCACGCCGCGCGGCGGTGGCACCGGAACCAACGGTCAGGCGCTGAACCAGGGCATCATTATTGATATGTCGCGCTATATGAACCGCATCATTGAGATCAACCCTGAAGAGGGATGGGTGCGGGTTGAGGCGGGCGTTATCAAAGATCAGCTTAATCAGTACCTCAAGCCTTACGGCTACTTTTTTGCCCCTGAACTCTCCACCAGCAACCGAGCAACCATCGGGGGGATGATCAACACCGATGCCTCCGGGCAGGGATCGCTGGTCTACGGTAAAACCTCCGATCACGTGCTGGGCGTGCGGGCAGTATTGTTAGGCGGCGATATCCTTGATACCCAGCCGATGCCGGTCGAACTGGCGGAAACGCTGGGTAAAGATAACACCGCCAGCGGGCGCATCTACCGCACCGTGCTGGAGCGCTGCCGCGACAACCGCCAGCTTATTCTCGACAAATTCCCCAAACTGAACCGCTTCTTAACGGGCTACGACCTGCGCCACGTGTTTAACGACGACCTGACGCAGTTTGATTTAACCCGCGTGCTGACCGGCTCCGAAGGAACGCTGGCGTTTATTACCGAGGCGCGGCTGGATATCACCCGCCTGCCGAAGGTGCGTCGCCTCGTGAACGTCAAATATGACTCCTTCGACTCCGCGCTGCGCAATGCGCCGTTTATGGTGGAAGCGCAGGCGCTGTCGGTGGAAACCGTCGACTCTAAGGTGCTGAATCTGGCGCGGGAAGATATCGTCTGGCACTCCGTGCGCGAGCTGATTACCGACGTGCCGGACAAAGAGATGCTTGGCCTCAACATTGTGGAATTTGCCGGTGATGACGCGGAGCTGATTGAAAGCCAGGTGACGACGCTCTGCCAGCGCCTGGATGAGCTGATTGCTCATGGCGAAGGCGGCGTGATTGGCTGGCAGCTTTGTCACGATCTGGCCGGTATCGAGCGTATTTACGCCATGCGTAAAAAAGCCGTGGGCCTGCTTGGCAATGCGAAAGGGGCGGCGAAGCCGATTCCGTTTGCCGAAGACACCTGCGTGCCGCCCGAGCATCTGGCGGATTATATCGTCGAGTTTCGCGCCCTGCTGGACAGCCACGGCCTGAGCTACGGCATGTTTGGCCACGTAGATGCCGGGGTGCTGCACGTGCGTCCGGCGCTGGATATGTGCGACCCGCAGCAGGAGATCCTGATGAAGCAGATCTCCGACGATGTGGTGGCCTTAACCGCTAAATATGGCGGCCTGCTGTGGGGGGAGCACGGGAAAGGGTTCCGCGCGGAATACAGCCCGGAGTTCTTCGGGGAGCAGCTTTACGCGGAGCTGCGCAAGGTCAAAGCGGCGTTCGACCCGGATAACCGCCTCAATCCGGGGAAAATCTGCCCGCCTGAAGGGGTGGACGCGCCAATGCTCCAGGTAGATGCCGTTAAGCGCGGTACGTATGACAGACAGATCCCGATTGCGGTGCGCTCGTCCTGGCGCGGCGCGATGGAGTGTAACGGCAACGGCCTGTGCTTTAACTTTGACGTGAAAAGCCCGATGTGCCCGTCAATGAAAATCACCAGCAACCGCATTCACTCGCCGAAAGGGCGTGCGACGCTGGTGCGCGAGTGGCTGCGTCTGCTGGCGGACCGTGGCGTCGATCCCCTGAAGCTGGAGCAGGAGCTGCCGGAAAAACGGGCCAGCCTGCGCTCGCTGATTGAGCGCACCCGCAACAGCTGGCATGCCAATAAGGGCGAGTATGATTTCTCCCATGAGGTGAAAGAGGCGATGTCCGGCTGTCTGGCCTGTAAAGCCTGCTCTACCCAGTGCCCGATTAAAATCGACGTGCCGGAATTCCGCTCGCGTTTCCTACAGCTCTACCACACCCGCTATCTGCGCCCGGTGCGCGATCATCTGGTGGCGACGGTGGAAAGCTACGCGCCGCTGATGGCGCGCGCGCCGAAGACCTTTAACTTCTTTATCAATCAGCCGCTGGTGCGCAAGCTTTCCGAAAAGCATATCGGCATGGTCGATCTGCCGCTGCTGTCGGTGCCGTCGCTGCAGCGCCAGCTCGTCGGCCACCGCTCGGCGAACATGACCCTGGAACAGCTTGAAGCGCTTACTCCTGAGCAAAAAGCGAAGGTGGTGCTGGTGGTCCAGGATCCGTTCACCAGCTACTACGACGCGCAGGTGGTCGCTGACTTCATCCGCCTGGTTGAAAAACTGGGCTATCAGCCGGTAGTGCTGCCGTTCTCGCCAAACGGCAAGGCGCAGCACATTAAAGGCTTCCTGAACCGCTTTGCGAAAACGGCGCAAAAAACCGCTGATTTTCTCAACCGGATCGCCGAACTTGGGATGCCGATGGTCGGCGTCGATCCGGCGCTTGTGCTTTGCTATCGCGATGAATACAAGCAGACGCTGGGTGATAAGCGCGGCGATTTCCACGTCATGCTGGTGCACGAGTGGCTGCCGGCAGCCCTGGAAGAGAAGGCCATTCAGGAGGCTGGCGGTGAACCGTGGTATCTGTTCGGACACTGTACGGAAGTGACGGCGCTGCCCGGCGCCCCGGCGCAATGGGCGTCTATTTTTGCGCGTTTCGGCGCGAAGCTGGAGAGCGTCAGCGTGGGCTGTTGCGGCATGGCGGGCACCTACGGCCACGAGGTGAAAAACCACGCCAACTCGCTCGGCATCTATGAGCTGTCGTGGCATCAGGCGATGCAGCGATTGCCAAGAAACCGCTGCCTGGCGACGGGCTACTCCTGCCGCAGCCAGGTGAAACGGGTTGAGGGTAACGGCGTACGCCACCCATTACAGGCTTTACTGGAGATAATTGGATGATCTGGAAACGTGCCGTCACGCTGCAGGCGCTAAACGCCATGGGCGAGGGGAATATGGTGGGGCTGCTGGATATCCAGTTCACCCGCATTGGGGAAGACGATCTGGAGGCGACGATGCCTGTCGATAGTCGCACCCATCAGCCGTTTGGCCTGTTGCACGGCGGGGCTTCCGTCGTGCTGGCGGAAACCCTGGGCTCCGTCGCGGGATATCTCTGCACCGAAGGCGAACAGAAGGTGGTCGGGCTTGAGGTGAATGCCAACCACATTCGCTCGGTGCGCAGCGGGCGCGTGCGCGGTATCTGCCGCGCGCTGCACGCTGGCAGCCGCCACCAGGTGTGGCAGATTGATATTCTCGACGAGCAGGATCGCCTGTGCTGCTCGTCGCGTCTGACGACGGCGGTCGTGTAAAGTTTTCAGATGAATTGCCTTTGGTCAAAAACTAGTCAGCGTGTTGTGATATACTGGTCAGGATTTGTACATAAGCGAGGACATCATGGATACTGAAATAACCCCAACACAGCTGGCAATTGAATATTTACGTCGCGATAAGAGCAACCTGTCTCCGGCGCAGTACCTGAAAAAGCTGAAACAGCTTGAGCTGGAGTTCACGGATCTGCTGGCGCTCTCTTCGAATGAACTGAAAGAAGAGATCTACTTTGCCTGGCGGTTGGGCGTTCACGTCCATTGAGTGAGTGTTGTTGAACAGGCCGCGAGTGCGGCCTTTTTTGTGTCTGACATTCAGTATTTAGCGGGGAGCTTGTTGATTTTAATAAGTCTGCCTTCTTCCATTTCGATAAATCCGCCGGTTTTTAAATCCGCCAGAATGCGCATTACGCCGCTGCGGGAGAGCTGGGTTTTCTCCCGAATATACCTTTCCGCCGTTACGCTGCTGCGATAACTTTCATCTTCCTCCATCAGCTTTATGAGCTGCTGGCGAATCATCTCATACGCCGTCGGTGCGCCCTGCGGCATCACGTTGTTATAAAGCCGGCTATAGACAAACATCAGTTGTTTCGAGAGCAGGCCCCATAGCCCTTTTTCTTTGATAATGTCAGCTACCTGTTCAGTAGGGATACTGCCAATCAGGCAAGGGCTCACCGTGACGAGGTAATCATTGAAATAGATGTCCGTCAGGTTAGCAAGACCAAACAGGGCAGGGCTGCGGGCGGTAGAAAGCATCATGTTATCGCTGGTGCGATAGAGGGCAATCGTCCCCTCGAGGATTAAATAACAGAGCCCCTGACCGTTAACCTCAAGGTTAAGTCGTTCACCGCGGCCCGTTCGACGCACGGTGCAATAAGGCTTCAGATGCGCGATCAGTTCCTGGGCGTAAGGGGAGCCGCGAGACGATTTATCTGTAGAGGACATAGCCGTAAACCTGGAAGATAATCTTATGCTTATAGTTTCGCTCTTCTCTCGCGCTATCTCCAGATATTATTGTGCTTTCAGTACTTCCGGGGTAAATGGTTAACTTCTATCAGCACGCCACGGTCCATGGTGATGTATTTCCCCGTACGCAGTTCTGCCAGAATCCGCATAATTCCGCTGCGGGAAAGGTAGGTACGGCTTTTAATGTAAGCCGCTGCGGTGATGTTTTGTCGAATTGCCTTAGGCTCCTGCATTAATTCAACCAGCTGAAAGCGGATGATATCGTAGGCGGACATCTGTGATATTTGCGCGCAGTGCTCGTACACCCGCGATGCCGTGTAGATCAGCAATTTAGAAAAGTGTTCCCAGAGATCGTGCTGTGCAACCACGTTGTTAAACGTTTCCAGCGGTACGCTTGCTAATTCGGATGTCTCCAGGGCCCTGACGTAAAGATGTTCCGATGAAAACTGACTGCTGACACCCAGTATAAAAGGCGCTGATTCTGAATTTAACACAATGCCGTCGCCGCGGCGGTGCAGCGCCACGCTGCCGTGTAACAGCATAAAACATTGGCGTTCGTCATTTCGGTAATATTGTACGACTTCACTTTTCGAAAGAATGATTTTCTCTGCACCAGGAAGGACATTATCAATTATACGCTCTATGTGCCTTAAGGGTTTTAATCCCAGCACTGACGATTTCTCATTGTCTAATACGGCTGCAATTCGCGTGTTCATAATATACCTCACTTCAACAGATGCGATCGTTTTTCAATCAGCGTGGAGAATTATCTTAAAAAGCAGCGAAGCAGGGAATAATACTCGGAAGTCTAATAATAGACCGGAAGAGTTGAGTATCTTAACGTTATGAATTTTATCGTTAAACGACGAAAGTCTAAAAGTAGACTGGCGATAAAGTGAACGATCAAAATGTTTGTTTTTTGTTAAACTCCAGTCTACAGCTAGACCTGAAAATAGATTGTCTCGCACAAAAGAGTTGTATAAATTTTGACTCGTCGACAAAAACACCCATCTGAAACGCTCGACACGATGAGAGTGATATTTTGTTTCTGATGGCCTCTAAAAAAGAATGGCAGAATGAGGAACGTCTGTTTTGCCTGAATATCAGTAATAAATAAAGTAATACAGGAAATGGCTTTATGAAAAAGAAAATTATTGTTGCCATGTTTGCGGCTGGCTCTGCATTGACAATGACTCAGGCTTTCGCGGCGGCAGGTACGGTTAATTTTAACGGTAATATTTTGGATAATGCCTGCGATGTGGATGTGGCATCCCAGAATCAGGTTGTGGTCCTCGGCGATTATTACAAAACGGAATTCCCGACAACGGGTTCCCGAACCGCAGCGACGCAGTTCAATATCGTACTGAAAAACTGCCCGGTGACCGTTACCTCCGCGAAGGTGCGTTTTGACGGCACGCCAGATTTAACCAACGCAAGCCTGCTGGCGATTGATTCCTCCGTTGTGGGAGCAGCAACTGGCGTGGCCATCAACCTGATGACGGCGGATAAGGCCGATCTGCCGCTGCATGGTAGCAACAGCTATACCTATGCGCTGAGCAGCACCGCTGATAATACGCTCAACTTCTATGCCCAGTATATTTCGACTGCGGCATCAGTGACCGCGGGCCCGGCTAACTCGGTTGCTAACTTCTCTGTGATTTATAACTAAGTCTTTTGCAGTAATCAGTATGGGGCCACCCGGCCCCTTTGTTTTATGAGGTATTCAATGCGTTTTATCACAACAATCGGTCTGGCCGCAGCAGCGTTACCGCTGACATTTTCAATCGCCAATGCCGGGGTCATTATTGGCGGCACCCGCGTTATTTTCGACGGTGCAAAAAAAGAAGCAACCATTAGCGTGGACAATGCCGATAGCGCGCCCTTTTTAATTCAGTCGTGGATTGATGCGCCGGAGGGGAAAACAGATAAAGCGCCTTTTATCATTACGCCTCCGCTTTATCGACTGGATGGCGGCCAGAAAAATATCGAACGCATTGTTATGACAGGTTCACTCTCTCAGGAACAAGAAAGTTTATTCTGGCTCAATATAAAAGCCATTCCTTCTGCAACGAAACAGGCTAACGCACTGCAAATTGCGGTGAAAACGCGTATCAAGTTGATTTATCGCCCGGCTAATCTTCACGCGTCAACGCCTGAAGATCAGGCCGGAAAATTAACGTGGCAACGCAACGGGAATGAAATTCAGGTTACGAATCCGACACCTTATGTCATCAATTTTAATGAAATATCTGTGGGCGGAAAAAGGCTGGATGATGTTTCGTATGTATTACCTGGCGCGTCGGCCCGGTTCCCATTATCTCATGGAACCAGCGGAAATACGTTGACGTTTAAAGTTATCAACGATTATGGAAGCCCCGGCGCGTTGCATCAAGCCAGTTTGTGATTTTACAAACGGTAATACCCGCATTACTCAGGTTATCAGCAATGAAAATACAGCAATATAAAGTACGTCCTCGACGCCTGGCGACACTCATCGCCCTGGCAATGACGGGGTCTTCTCCCACGCTTTATGCCAGCGAAACGTTTAATACCGAACTGGTCGAGCTGGACAACCCAGGAATGGGGAAAGCCGATTTATCCGCATTTGAAACAGGCTCTCAGGCACCGGGGACGTACCATGTTGATATTATTCTTGACGATCAGCTCATGGAGACCCGGGATATTACCTTTGCCGCAGCAAAAACACCTGATGGAAATGACGTATTACAGCCGTGCCTGAGCATTGAACAATTAAAACAGTGGGGCGTTAAGACAGCGCTTTTTCCACAGCTGGCCTCAGCGAAAAGCGACTGTGCCGATCTTAAGGCCATTCCATTGGCCTCGACGGATTTCCAGTTCAACGCGCAGCGTCTGGTTATCAGTATTCCGCAGGCGGCTATTGATATACCGGCGCGTGGCTATGTGCCACCAGAAATGTGGGACGAGGGCATCAATGCCGCCATGCTCAATTACAGCCTGAGCGGGGCCAACTCCTGGGCGAAGACCGGAGGGGCTGACAGAACGGAAAGCCAGTATGCCAACCTGCGTCCGGGGATCAACATTGGGCCCTGGCGCCTGCGCAACTACACCACCTGGTCCCGGGATGCGTCGGGTCAGGATAAATGGGACACCGTTTACACCTATGCGCAGCGGGCCGTTATTCCTCTGAAAGCGCAGCTGACGCTCGGCGACAGCTCCTCCCCGGCTGACGTGTTTGACAGTATCCCTTTTCGCGGCGGCCAGCTGGCGTCCGACGATGACATGCTGCCGGATTCCCTGAAAGGCTACGCGCCCGTGGTTCGCGGTATTGCGCGCACGAATGCGCAGGTGGTGGTGCGCCAGAATGGCTATCAGATCTACCAGAGCTACGTCGCCCCGGGGGCGTTCGAGATAACAGACATGTACCCGACGGGCGGTGCCGGGGATCTGGATGTGACAATCAAAGAAGCGGATGGAAGCGAACAGCATTTCACCCTGCCTTACGCCTCTCTGCCGGTGCTGCAACGCGAAGGGCGTCTGAAGTATGCCATCACGGGCGGCCAGTATCGCGCCTATAACAGCAGCGTGGAAAAGACGCCTTTCGGGCAACTGACCGGTATTTATGGTCTCCCGCAGGGTCTGACGCTATACGGCGGCGTGCAGGGATCGGGCAAGTACCGGTCGCTCGCCGTTGGGGTGGGTAAAAACATGGGGGATTTTGGTGCGATCTCCACCGACGTAACCCAGGCCTGGTCTACGCCGGATAACACGGCCAAAACCAGCGGCCAGTCCTGGCGCGCGCGGTACAGCAAGAACTTTATTGATACCGGAACAAACTTTTCGATTGCGGGGTATCGCTATTCGACCAGCGGCTACTACGGAATGCAGGAAGTGCTGGACTCCTGGGGAGACAGTACCGCGCTGCAGGACAGGCGGCGTAACCGCGCCGAATTGACCATGAGCCAGACGCTGGGCGGGGGTTTGGGGTCCCTGGCCCTCAGCGCCGCGCGGGAAGACTACTGGAATTCGGGCAAATCAATGGCGTCCTGGAGCGTCGGGTATAACAACTACTGGCATAACATCAGCTATGGCGTGACCTGGACATACAGCAAAAACGCCAGCGCAGCCTCTTATGGCACCGGGAGCAGTAAAACGTACGACCACGACCAGCTTCTGGCATTTAACGTCAGCGTGCCGCTGGAGAAATTCCTCCCGCAGACGTGGGCGAACTATGGCATGAACGCCAGCAAGAATAACGGTACTACGCACAGCCTGGGCATGAACGGCGTGGCCCTGGAAAACAACGCCCTTAACTGGAACGTGCAGCAGGGCTACGGCACGGACGGCGTGGGATATACCGGCAACATGAACGGGGATTACAAAGGGACCTACGGCGAAGTGACGGCGGGCTATGGCTACGACAGGAACAGCGAGCGTCTGAACTACGGCCTGCAGGGGGGCATCCTGGCCCACGCGGATGGCATCACCTTTTCCCAGCCGCTGGGGGAAACCAATGCCCTGATTAAGGCACCCGGCGCCCACGGGGTGGATATTCGAAACCAGTCCGGTATGCGAACGGACTACCGGGGCTACACGGTGGTGAGCAACCTCTCCGTGTACCGCAAAAACGACCTCACGCTCGATCCGGAAAATATGCCTGACGACGTGGAACTGGAGATCAATACGCGCACGGTGACGCCAACGCGAGGCGCGGTGGTCAGGGCAGATTATCTCTCTAAAGTGGGGCGCAAGGTGCTGATGACCCTGATGGACGACGGTCGATTCGTTCCATTTGGGGCGATGGTGACGCTCGCCGGAGACGGTCACAGTAGTTTTATCGTCGGCGATCGCGGACAAGTCTATTTAACCGGCATGAGCGAGCAGGGGACGCTGATCGTGGCGTGGGGAAATCAGTCCGGCCAGCAGTGTCGCGCGGATTTCACGCTGCCGAAACAGGCCACCTATGGTGGCGTCACCCTCGTTAACGCCCTTTGTCGTCGGGAACATTAAGATGAAAACGATGAAATTTTTGCTGTTGCTCTGTTTATTGGCGGGCTGGAATGGTGCCTGGGCCGGGACGTGCACGACGATCGTGCCGCAAACGTCTTCGCTGTCGGTGGGCACCCTCAACGTGCAGCGCGATGCGCCTGTGGGAACGGTGATATTCTCCGGTGCGGCGTCAAATACGGGGTCCTATCTGACCGGCTGCAGCAATCCATTAATGCTGGGTTTTAGCATGCGGTATAACGGCGCCACGCTCAGCACCTATGGGAATCATGTTTACAATACCAACGTCAGCGGGATTGGGATTCGATTTTCATCGAACAACTATTTTGATAACCCGAGCAATACCTTCTCATACAACGCGCAAACCTCCTACGTCGACTGGTATGGCGGAAAAATTGAACTGGTGGTGACCGGGCCGGTTTCATCCGGGGCGCTCACGCCCGGCGTCATCGGCGTGGTAACCCTTCAGGGCAGCGACGCTATTTATCGCGATGGCCTGACAACGCAGTTGACCAGCGGCACGATCAATGCCCTGGCGTGTACGATTAATACGCCACAATTAACCTTCGCCATTGGAAATATACCCGCCTCTTCCTTTACTGGCGGTGTGGGAACGTCGCCGGCAGGCGCGCAAAATACGCAGAACCTCGGATTAAACTGCAGCGCCGGGACCAATATAAACGTCACGTTGAGCGGCATTCAAAACCCGGATAGCGGCAATACCAGCGTGATGGCCCTGACGGGGCAGGGTAATTCAGGAACGGCAAAAGGGGTGGGCGTTCAGCTCATCTATAACGGTACGCCGCTGGCCATGAACAGTCGCCTGCTATTAAAACAGTCCGCGGGCGGGGTCGAGACGCTCCCGTTAACGGCCCGTTATTATCAAACGCTGGGGACCGTTCAGTCGGGAACGGCCAACGCCTCGGCCACGCTAAATATTACCTACCAGTAGCAGGTGAGAAGATGAAAATAGCGCACAAAAAAACGCTCCTGCTTGCCCTGTTGAGCTGGAAGGTGTTTTCCGCTGAGACGGTCAATATCGGCGTAACGGGGAATATCGTGGCATCGCCCTGCATATTTAATGTCGGGAATACGAATCTGGATATTAACCTCGGCAATATTCAGGCTTCCAATATGGCGACGCCAGGATCCACGTCCGATCCGGTTGCGTTCAATCTGCGCTTTACAAGCTGTCCGCTGGGAACCCGCAGCGTCACGGTGACGTTCGCAGGTAACCCGGATCCCACAGCAGGGGCGGACTATTACATGAACAGCGGAACGGCCACTGGCGTTGCCGTCGCGATGAGTGACGCCGCGACCGGCTCGCTTAAAGGGACGGGCTCCAGTATCACAAAGGCTATTGCGGCAGACAGCACTGCCACGATGCCAATGCAGGCTTGGGTCAAATCCGCTTCAGGCGGTGTTACGCCTGGAAGCATCAGTGCTGTTGTCGTGATGACCATGCAGTACAACTAAATGACAGTGATACGTATCTCTTAAAGACGTTGGTAGGAACTATGTTAAATATCCTGATTCAGGAAACGGATCTGTTTTTTCAGGCTGGGCTACAGAACTTTTTAGAGAATTTTTTTAAGCAAAACTTTAATCGCGCCATCACCTTTAATCTTGACCTGACCCAAGAAAACGTCAGTCAGGCCGATATTATTGTTCTGTCATTGTGTCAGGGTGAAACACTGACCTGTTTTCCCGAGTTACTGGCCCGGAAAAAAGGGATTGTGATAGGCTTCGTCGACGATGAGCTGCGATTTTCCGCGTCGCCCTCCTGCTTTCAGGACATCATTTTTCTCTCTCGCCGTGCATCGCTTGATCGTATCAGTGGTGAACTGTTTATCGCGTGGTTCAGGACACAACTACCGGGTTACAAGTGGACTAAAAGGAGCTGTTTCGACTGCCAGCATAAAGGTTTATCCCGGCAACAAATTCGCATTATGGTGAATTTTTACAGAGGGCTGTCGGTTGTGCAGATCGCGCACGCGCTGGAGATGAGCGAGAAAACGGTCTTTACCCATAAATATATGATGATGCAAAAATTTAATCTGCGCAGCGATTACGAGCTGATCGTATTGCTGAGAAGGTTGATGGAGAAAAAGAGCCAACCCAACCAGCTTCGCGATTTCCTGGAAAACGATTATGTATAACCTGGCAATGCGCAATCAAAATTTTTCAGGCAACTTAATAATATTAAGTAACACACCTCTTTGCATGTCGATATAGCCCCCTTCTTTTAATGCCGAGAGTATACGCATCACGCCACTCCGGGACAGGTGGGTTTTATCTCTGATATAACTTTCAGCAGTAACACTGAGCCTGAACGAGGGTTCTTCGTTTGAGAGCGCATAAAGTTGGGCGATGACAATATCATAAGCGGAAGGGCCCGTTAAATCTTCATAACTGTGAAAGAGCTTACCTGCCAGGCTCATCAGATGATATGCCAGGGGCTCCCAAAGGTTATGACGCTTAACCGTCTCATTAACAAAATCCATTTTAAGGATGACGATGTCACAGTTATTGAATGTCTTGATATAGCCGCGCATCTGGGTCTGATACAAATTGCTGAGGCCGATCACCGCGGGCCCTTGAACCGTAGCCATCGCTAAATCGTGGTTGCTACGGTGTATCATGACACGTCCTTTGAGCAATACATAACAGAGACGCTCATTGCCAACCACAAAATTTAATCGACGGCGTGGCAGCACTTTTTTTAAATCTGAACCGTGTTGAAGATAATCGATCAGCAAATTTGTCGCTGATGAAGGATCACATACCCATTTTGTGGAGAACTCATCGAGCATACGCGCGCCTGTCCGTCAAACCTTCCAGTAGTCATGGGGTTCAGTATAGCGTGGATCCTGCCGAGTCTCCCTAAGCGCGCGTTTTGTTCAGTATTTCAAAGGTAAGTGATTGATAGAAATCAGGATACCGCGTTTAAGTTCAACGCATCCCGCATCCCGAAGTTCTGCAAGGATCCGCATTATGCCGCTACGAGAAAGATACGTTCTGCTTTGGATGTAATTCGCTGCGGTAATATTGCTGCGGATACGCTCCGATTCGTTCATCAGTTCAAGCAACTGGAACCGGATTATCTCATATGAGGACATTTGTGAGATCAATGTGCAGTGCTCGTAAACGCGAGAAGCGGTGTAAATCACTAACTTGCACAAACTCTCCCACAGTCCAAAACTCTCGATCAGCAGATTGAAACGTTCCAGAGAAAGGCGGCTCATCACAGCATTTTCATTCACTCTGACGTACAGGTTTTCGGTCTGTGAGAACTGATTACTGATACCCATAATGAAAGTCGCTTGTTCAGAGTTAAGCACCATACCATCCCCTCGACGGTTCAGCGTGACACCACCTTGATGAAGTATGTAACAGGTTCTTTTTTTACCGGAATGATAGCGCAGGACTTCGCCTTTATTCGCATTAAAACGCGTGGCAAAGGGAGCGATTTGTTCAATAATTTTATTGATATCATCAACGGGCTTAAATGCATGCGCAGGAGTAACCTCAGTGATTTCTCCCGTTGACATTTTAGTATTCATGTTAATCCCTCCAGACGCTCTTTATGTTTGTCAAAAGATGCGTCAGAGATTATCTATCCGAGGGGAGTATAAATAAATAATAGGTTGATTTCATAATGGACTCGACCATTAACAAATATTTAATAATTTGAAATAGCCTAATTAAACAAATTTTACGTGTTAAAGAATGGTTAAGGTTAAAGTCTACTGTTGGGCTAAAAACCAATTGTCGAAAAAATTAAACTTCTGTAAATTTCGCTTCAGCAAGTGAGAGGGTGAAAACAAAGTTATCGAATAAATATCTTTGCGTTCTGCTTACTGCACGTTGGAAATGAGATATCTGGCGCAAAAAATAAATGGCCTAAATCCATCTGGATGTTGCTGCCTAAATTTCGGTAATTTATAAAGTTATTAAGGAAATTAAATCATGAAAAAGAATATTATTGCTGCTGCTTTCGTTGCGACTGCTGCTCTGACCATGTCTAACGCATTCGCTGCTGCTGGTACCGTTAATTTCACCGGCGAAATCATCGATGCGGCGTGCACCGTTGACGCGGGTTCTGTAAACCAGACCGTTGATCTGGGCCGTTACAGCAAATCTGAATTTACCGCTGCTGGCGATAAAACCGCTGCGACTAAATTCTCAATCGTGCTGACCGACTGCCCGGCAACCGTAACAGGCGCAACCATCAAGTTTGACGGTTCTGCCGATCCAGCAAACTCCAACCTGCTGGCTGTAACCGGTGGCGCAACAGGCGTTGCTATTAACCTGATGACGGCTGACAGCCAGGATCTGCCGCTGTCGGGCGTTAACTCCCACGTTTACAGCCTGGCTGAAACTGTACCAAACACGCTGGACTTCTTTGCTCAGTACGAAGCAACGTCTGCAACTGTTGGCGTAGGTCCAGCAAACGGTGTAGCGAACTTCTCCGTTAGCTACCAGTAATCTTCCTGACCGGAAAAATATATGAGGGCCGGTATACGGCCCTTTTTTATCGAGGTGTAAAATGAATTTTCTTAGCAAAACTTTAATTGCCTGCGCAGTGTTTTCAGCAAGCGTGTCCGTCGCCAATGCGGGTGTTATTATTGGCGGAACGCGTGTCGTCTATGATGGCAATAAAAAAGAAGCTTCCATTGATGTTAACAACCCGGATAAGACGCCGTACCTTATTCAGTCATGGGTTGAGACATTAAATGGTGGCGCTGAGAAAGCTCCTTTTATTATTACCCCTCCGTTGTATCGACTCGATGGCGGTCAGCAAAACATTGAGCGTGTCGTGGTGACCGGCAACTTGCCGCAGGATAAGGAAAGTCTCTACTGGCTGAATATTAAAGCGATACCCTCAGCGCCCAAAAAAGATAATACGCTGCAAATAGCGATTAAAACGCGCATTAAGCTGATATACCGTCCCGCAGGCTTAAAGTCTCAGCAGCCGCAGGAGTTGAGTCATCAGTTAACCTGGCGTCGGAATGGAAATCAACTTCAGGTTACCAACCCAACCAGCTATGTCATTAACTTTAATGAAATCAGTCTGGGCGGTAAAAAAATTGAAAATGTTTCGTATGTACTTCCTGGGGAATCAATGAATTTCACGCTGCCTGCTGGCGCTAACTCAACCTCTGTTAATTATAAAGTCATTAATGATTATGGAGCGGTGAGTGACGTGCAAAGCGCAAGCTTGTGAAAATTATTGGTTTTGGAATGTCGTTTCCAAGGTGACGTGAATGATGATAGTAAGGGAATATAATAATTTTAAACCTGCGCGATTGGCTTTACTGATTGCATTTGCCCTTGCTGGCTCAGTGCAGAATGCCATGGCGCGTGATTACTTCAACCCGGACCTGGTTGAACTCGATAATCCGCAAAATGGAGGTAAAGCCGATCTCGCTGCGTTTGAAGCGGGCTCGCAGGCGCCGGGAACTTATCACGTCGATGTGATGCTGGATAACGAACTTGTTGATACGCGTGATATCGAATTTAAAACCTCTGGTGCTCCCAACGATGAGGGGAAATTAGAACCTTGTCTGACCGTGGAGCAGCTGAAAGAGTGGGGCGTAAAAACCGAGCTTTTCCCGGCGCTGGCGGTGGACAACGAACGTTGTGCGAACCTGCATGCGATACCTTCCGGATCCACTGAATTCCAGTTTGGCGCACAGCGTCTGCTTATCAGCATCCCGCAGGCGGCCATTTCTCGTCAGGCGCGCGGATACGTTCCACCAGAACAGTGGGATGACGGAATCACGGCTGCGCTGCTCAACTACAGCCTGAGTGGCGCTAACAACCGCTCGCGCAACGGGAGCAGTGATATCAGCAACACGCAGTACGCTAATTTGCGTCCGGGAATCAATATCGGGCCATGGCGTCTGCGCAACTACACCACCTGGTCACGGGATGAAGATGGCAAGGACAAATGGGACAGCGTTTACACCTACGCCCAGCGCGCGATCGTTCCGTTAAAAGCGCAGATGACCCTCGGGGACAGCACTGCGCCTGCTGATGTTTTCGACAGCATGCCGTTCCGCGGTGCGCAGCTGGCCTCCGATGATGATATGCAACCCGACTCCCTCAAAGGGTACGCACCCGTCGTGCGCGGTATCGCGCGTACCAATGCGCAGGTCATTGTCCGTCAGAATGGGTATGAGATTTACCAGACCTACGTTGCGCCTGGCGCCTTCGAGATCACGGATATGTATCCGACCGGGGGGGCAGGCGATCTGCAGGTAACAATTAAAGAGGCTGACGGTAGCATTCAACAATTCACCGTCCCTTATGCCTCACTGCCAGTACTGCAGCGAGAAGGGCGATTCAAGTACGCCGTCACGGGTGGGCAATATCGTTCCTATAACGGTAGCGTAGACAAGACACCGTTTGCGCAAATTACGGGCATCTATGGCTTGCCGTATGGCTTAACGGCGTACGGCGGTGGTCAAACGTCGAGTCACTACCAGTCGATCGCTGCCGGTATGGGCAAGAACATGGGAGATCTCGGCGCAGTTTCTGTCGACGTCATTCAGGCATGGTCTAGCCCGCAAAATCTGCCGAGCGATAGCGGCCAGTCCTGGCGCGCCCGCTACAGTAAAAACTTTGTCGAAACCGGCACTAACTTTGCCATCGCAGGCTACCGCTATTCGACCAAAGGCTTTTATGGTATGCAGGAAGTACTTGATTCCTATGGCGATACGGGTGTGATGCAGAATCGGCGTCGTAACCGTATGGAGCTAACCATGAACCAGTCTCTGGGCGGTTCATTAGGCTCGATCATGGTCAGCGCTGTCCGCGAAGACTACTGGAGCTCCGGGCGAGCCATGGAGTCCTGGAGTCTGGGGTATAACAATTTCTGGAACGGCATCAGCTACGGTTTAACCTATACCTCAACGCGTAACGGGACGCCTGGTACCTATGGTAACCCTACGAGCTATGACAAAGACCAGATGGTGGCGTTTAACATTAGCGTGCCGCTGGATAAATTCCTGCCGCAGACGTGGGCAAACTACAGCGTTAATAACAGTAAAAATAGCGGAACGACTCATACGGTTGGCATCAACGGGACCGCGCTGGAAAACAATGCCCTGAACTGGAACGTTCAGCAGGGCTATGGCAGCGATAATGTCGGATACAGCGGCAACGTAAACGGTGATTACAAGGGTACCTATGGTGAGGTGACGGCAGGGTACAGCTACGACCAGAATAATGAGCGTCTGAACTACGGAATCCAGGGCGGGGTTATTGCGCATGCTGACGGCGTGACGTTATCGCAACCGCTGGGTGAAACGAACGTCCTGGTTAAAGTGCCTGGGGCGAAAGGCCTGACGGTACGAAACCAAACGGGCGCGAAAACGGACTATCGGGGATATACAACGGTAAATAACGTCAGCGTATATCGTAAAAACGATATCGTGCTCGACCCGGAAAGCATGTCCGATAACGTCGAACTGGATCTCACTACGCGAACAGTCGTGCCGACCCGCGGAGCTGTGGTACGCGCTGAATATACTGCCAATGTTGGCCAGCGTGCTCTGTTTACGTTATTACGTGGTAATGGTCAGCCTGTTCCATTCGGGGCGATTGTCAGCGTCAATGGAATTAAAAATAGCGGCTTTATCGTAGGTGACAATGGTCAGGTTTACCTAACAGGATTAGGTGAGAATGTTGACCTTATCGCACAGTGGGGGGAAGGAACAGATAAGCAGTGTAGGGCGTCATATGCTTTAAAACCTTCCGATACAAAAAATAACATTGCTGTTGTCAGTACAATCTGTCGATAGGAAAGGAAATGAATATTTTTAGATTTCTTTTATTATTTATTCTCACTACCGTGTCTGGGATGAGCTTTGCAGCATGCACGAATAACGCAACTACTCCAACCATCAATATTAATTTTGGGAGTGTAATTGCACAAAGAGATGCACTTCCCGGCACAACCGTTGTAACAAAGACGGGTTACTATAGTATGAACTTTACGTGCACTGATACTAATAATACTTATCAGGAGACAATGTATTTCAATGCATTGGGTAACTACCTTTATGATATAGGTATCAGTGGCTATGGTTTGCGACTTTCACAAAACGATGGGGCCTTAAATTTCCTTCATTATTTCCCTACTGGTGCAAGCCTTATGGGAACGCAAAATGGCACATATCGTTATAAAGCGGAGATTGTCAGAACAAGCGGTGCTCAAGGTTCAGGTAATTTTCTGACTGGCAAACTTGCTGACGCATCTATTGTAAATCAATTTTATATAGCCAGCTGGTATGTTACAGGAGGTAGCATTACCACGACTGCTTGCAGCCTAAATACAGGGTCGTTGAGTTTCCCTATGGGGAATATTCCTACTACGAGTTTTGGCTCCACTGTAGGTACAACGTCAAGTAGCGCACAAGTTACTCAAAACCTGGGGTTAACATGCAATCCGGGTGCGAATATAAATGTTTCACTAAGCGGGCAGCAAAATCCTGATGTATCAAACACAAGTGTTTTAGCACTGTCAAACCAAGGGTTGCCTGGAGTTGCACAGGGTATTGGAGTACAGGTTTTATATGGCGGAGTACCTCTTAACCTTAATGGAAACGTGTTACTCAAGCAATCTACTGGCGGCGCTGAATCGCTACCGATTGTTGTTCGTTATTATCAAACGAAGCCGAATATTGCTCCCGGTTCAGCCAACGCAACAGCGACATTGAATATTACGTATCAATAAGGAAGTAAAATATGAAATTTATGTATTTAGTCCTGGCTTCGTACATTATGATGCCGTTGTTATCCTATTCCGCAGATACGGTAACGATTAACGTAACCGGTAATATAGTGGCGTCGCCCTGTATCGTAAATGGTGGATCGAACAGCCTTAATGTTGATTTAGGGAATATACAAGCAACAGCACTCTCGACGCCGGGGGCTGCATCAACGCCAGTGACATTTACACTGTCAGTGACAAACTGTCCGAATGGTACCAGTACTGTCAGAGCAGATTTTGATGGTTCTGCATCCCATGATGCGCCTAATCTCTATGAGAATATGGGCACGGCAGGAAATGTGTATATTGCTTTGTATGATGGCGTAACAGGTGATTCTTTAGGGCCAGGATGTACTTTGTTTAAATCTGTTCAAAGCGACCGTACAGCGTCGATTCCCCTCAAGGTTAATGCGTATTCGATTGATGGTACTACAACGCCAGGTTCAATTAATACGGCTATCGTTCTCACGATGAGCTATCAGTGAAGGCACAATGATATGAATATAAAGATTATTTTATTTTCTTCACTCCTGAGCTCAGCCCCTTTGATGACGTGGGCCGAAACAACAATTAATGTCACTGGCCAGGTCATTGCAAGCCCGTGTGTCGTAGACACGGGCACCGTTTCTAAAGTGGTCAATCTGGGGGAAGAAACCAAGCAGAATCTCATAAATGCCGGTGACGGTGCCGTCTGGTCTGATTTTGATCTGCTGGTGCAAAACTGTCCTGCTGGCACCAGCAGCGTAACGGCCAAATTTACCGGTAATGCAGATACGCAAGATCCCACGGCGTGGAAAAACAGCGGGACCAGCAACAATGTGGCATTACGTATTGCCAGCAGGGATCATGCGACAGCATATAGCGTGAACAGCACAATGCAGGTCAATGTCGACAGCAGCACGCGCAGTTCGACATTCCCGTTGTCAGCGAGAATGTTTACGCCACAAGGAAATTCCACTGCCGGAACATTCCAGGCAGTAATGAATGTAGATTTTACTTATCAGTAACGGCTGAAATATCTTTTTTAAAATAATAAGTTTGAGACATCCATGTTGATTAATTCCTTGCTTGAGCATGCTATATGCGGTGTTCGGTTCCAGCCTATCTATTCTTCACAGGAAAAGAAGATAAAGGCTTGGGAGATGCTAAGTACCTTACGTCAGGGAATTGATTGCGAAACGTTTTTTGAAAAGATGTCTTTAAATGCAAGCTCTCGTTTGCTGCGCTGGCAGTTGCGTATAATTCCTCTGTGTGAAGAGGATGGTGACTATTTTATTAACGTCCCCGCAAAATTATTATGCCAATCAGAATTGGTCAGTGAAATATTGCCCAGCCTGCGTTCTGGTATCGTTATTGAGGTACAAGATCCGTGCAATTTTATTTTGCTAACAAATGAAGAGCGAGAGAGTTTTGATATAATGCATCAGAGAATAAAGAAAACAGGTGCAAAGATATGGTTGGATGATGTTAGAAGTGAGCATTTAGCGCCGCTGGGTGAGCGTATTTGCATATTTGATGGTGTTAAAGTAGATAAAAAGAGCTTATGGGAAAACAGATTGACTCCCCGGGCCTTACAATCAATGATAGCCTACTGCGCTATGATGGTAGATCAGGTGCTTATTGAAGGCATCGAAAATAACGATCTGTTTTCTTTGGCTCAGAATACTGGATGCAATTTAATGCAGGGATTTCTTTGGCCTGAAAAAAAGTTGAATGTCGATTATGTCTCGGTCTGATAAATGATAAATGTTTTAATTAAAGAAGATGATTTTTTATATCACCATAGCCTCAGGTCATTTGTTGAAGATTTTTTTAACAATGAATGTACAAAAAAAGTCAATTTTCTCAATGGCTATGATGTGGAGAATATTGCTCGGGCGGGAATAATCGTTTATGCGTTCAGCAAGGGCGAACATTATACCTGTTTCCCGGAATTAAAATGCGCGCGTAAATGCGTCATAATTGGTATTACCGAAGCGGAAGAGCCAGCGTCATCGTTTTTACCGCTCTGCATTCAGCAGACCTTTTTTGTGTCGCGCTCAGCGTCACTCTATCTGTTGAAGAGGGTATTGCGCCAGGCCTGGAGTGCATACAGTGCGCCTGTTATCCCTGTCCTTTCAAAAGCCTGTTTAAGCTGTAAGCATAAAACGTTATCACAGCGTGAGCTCAATATTATGGCCGGTCTTTTCAAGGGGGAATCCGTCAAAAACATAGCCAGGGAGATGATGCTTACGCCAAAGACGATCTATGCCCATAAGTATGCGGTTATGCATAAGTTTAACCTGAGCAGTGAGCATGAGTTGCTGGAGCTCCTGAACCGCTTGCTTGAAAAGCGCTGTAACCCCAATTTGTTTCGTGATGCATTAGATCTGTTTCATTAGGGAATTACCCGGCCAAAAAGATGATCATCCTGGTGCCGGGTAAACCTGATGCTATTTACGCTGTTCCTCAGACGTTCGCCGCGCTCATCAGCCGCGACTTCATGGACTGATACGCCGACGCCGCATAGTCCTCCGCCCAGCGCTGATCCTCAATCGCCTCCAGCTGCACCGCGCAGTACTTCGTTTCCGGGGTTTTCGAGATGGGGTCGAGATTATCCTGCGTCAGCTCGTTGCAGGCCCCGATCCACCATTGATAGGTCATATAAACCGCCCCGGCGTTGATGCGCTCGCTAATGCTGGCGCGGGTGATCACTTTACCCCGGCGCGAACGTACCCAGACCAGTTGACCGTCGCTAATACCTAGTCTGTCCGCATCGGCAGGATTCACCTGCACTCGTCCCGGCTCATCGGCGAGGCTTTGCAGCGCGGCACAGTTACCCGTCATCGAGCGGCAGGAGTAGTGCCCAACTTCGCGTACCGTGCAGAGTACCAGCGGATAATCATCATCGGGCGTCTCGGCCGGCGCGCGCCACGGTGCGGCAAAGAGCTGCCCTTTACCGCTCGGGTTATCGAACTGATTATCTTTGTAGAGGTACGGCGTGCCGGGGTGATCGAGCGTCGGGCACGGCCACTGCACGTGGCCCATCTCGCCCATTTTTTCATACGTCACGCCGTAGAAGAGAGGGCACAGCTCGCGCATTTCATCCCAGATCTGCTGGTTATCGTCGTAATGCATCGGATAGCCCATCTCGGTGGCGAGCAGGCTGATGATCTCCCAGTCGCGCTTCACGTTGCCTTTGGCCTCAATAGCCTGGCCAAAACGCTGGAAACCCCGGTCGGCGCAGGTAAAAACGCCGCCGTGTTCGCCCCATGAGGTGGCAGGGAGCAGAACGTCCGCCACTTCCGCCGTTTTGGTCATAAAGATGTCCTGAACCACCACGAAGTCAAGCGCCTCGAAACCGCTGCGAACCAGGCCGAGATCGGCTTCCGTCTGCAGCGGATCTTCCCCCATGATGTAATAGGCTTTGACCTTGCCTTCCAGCGCAAGGTGAGGCACTTCGGTAATGCGCGTTCCGACGCGATCGTCCATGTTATTCACGTCGATCCCCCAGGCATCGGCGAATTTCTGCCGGACAGCCGGATCGGTCACATCCTGATAGCCGGGGAACATATTCGGCAGAACGCCCATATCGCAGGCGCCCTGAACATTGTTTTGCCCGCGCACGGGACCGACACCGACGGCAGGGCGGCCGAGGTTGCCGGTCAGCAGTGCCAGGCTGGAAAGCCCTTTGACGACATCGACGGCCTGGCCAAACTGGGTCACGCCCATTCCCCACATTACGGTGGCGGAAGGGGCCGCCGCGAAGGTGCGCATTGCCTGACGAACGTCGCGGGCGGGGATGCCGGTGAGGTGTTCTACGCGCTCAGGGGCATACTCTTTCACCGTCTGCCGATAGGCCTCAAGTCCTTCGGTAAACCGCGCGACGTAGTTCTTGTCGTACAGCTCCTCTTCCAGAAGCACATAGCCAAAGGCGTTCACCAGCGCCATGTTGCTACCGTTCTTCAATTGCAGATGCTGATCGGCAATGCGCGCCGTTTCGATGCGGCGCGGGTCGCAGACAATGATTTTCGCGCCGTTTTCACGGGCTTTTAGCACGCGCCGGGCGACGATAGGGTGGGAGTCTGCGCAGTTATAGCCAAATACCAGCAGGCATTTGGAGTGTTCAATATCGTTGATAGAGTTGCTCATTGCACCGTTGCCGAGGGTCTCCTGAAGTCCGGCGACGGAAGGACCGTGACAAACGCGCGCGCAGCAGTCGACGTTGTTGGTGTGCAGCACCGCGCGGGCAAATTTTTGCATCACGTAGTTGGTTTCATTCCCGGTGCCGCGGGAGGACCCGGTGGTCATAATCGAACGCGGGCCGAACTGGGCTTTTATGCTGCTGAGCTTCCGGGCGGTATAGCGAATAGCCTCTTCCCAGGTCACCGGGGTGAATGCTTCGCCTTTGCGGTAGCGCATCATGGGCTGGGTGAGACGAGGGGTGAGAAGACGGGTATCGTTGAGGAAGTCCCAGCCGTAAAATCCTTTCAGACATAAGGTGCCCTGGTTTGTGGCCCCCTCTGCCGCTTCGGCACGGATGATACGGTTATTTTCAACGACAAGGTTCAATTTACAGCCTGCTCCGCAGTACGGGCAGACGCTGGCGATCTTTTTCATCAATAACAGACCTGTTAAGAAATGAAGCAAAATGACTGGTAAGCCCAGTCCCGTAACAGGGAGTAAGCAGAAACCATGCCATCTTTATAACGCTTCTTTACAGGGGGTTATGAAGAGAGGGGGGTGTCATCGTCAGCCTGTTCGACAATTCTGACGATGACACGATCGCTGAATGGCAGGGCGTTTAAACGTCATCCATGGTGTAGCCCACCACGATTTCCAGCGTCTTGCGAATCACATCCGCCTGAACTACGTCGTGAGTGGCTTCCAGCGTTTGAATGAGCCAGAGGATGATGGCTTTATTGGAAATATGACCTTCGGAGGCCAGAACACAGCGTACTGCAGTAGAAAAAATAGCGGACTCTTCAGCAAAACGATCGCCTGCGTGACGGAAATATTCCGCCAGCGCACTGTCTAAAAAAGCAGAGTGGTATTCGGGTTGAAGCTGAATATTTTGTCTCATTTGTTCTCACCGTAGCTGTTAAAATGCAGTCAATGTATTTTTTTGGGATCGGACGGCTTTCCCTTTCCAAACAACGACACAACATTGCCTCTGTTATCATTGAGAGGTCCCTCTCTGCTTATTCGTCCTTGCGCGGTTCTGCGACGTTTTAATCCGAGGCTTTTTGATCCGATATCGGCAATCGCCTTCGCCAGTGTCTCCCGCCGCCGGGGATTCTTTTCATGTGTTTTCATCTGCCGCAGACGCTGAACCAGAGCTTCAGTTGTAACGGGGCCACGCTCTCTCAAAAGAGAAAGAACGGCTTCGCCAATCAGCTGATCGGTCAGTTTGTCTGCGTCACTGCGGTTCATCACGTTATCGTTCGAAGAGCAAACCAAGCAGCATATGGTAATGCTGTTCCTCTTCGGGGCCCTCGGCCCTTTCAAGGCGACTTAACAGTTTGGTACAGAGCGATTTGCGATTGAGATTTCGCCCGTCGCTAAGGATCTCAACAACGACCTGACCCAGCGTTTCCTGTTGGGTGGGAAGCGTGGCTTTTTCGAAGTACTGTGCGATCGCTGCTGCGGAATCTGCGACGTAACCTTTCTGCTGCATGTTTCGCTCCTGTAAAATTTTGTAATCAGTAACGTTACATTTAAGGTATACACTTTTTCCAAATCTGTACATTAAAAATGTACAGATTTTTAATAAAATCAGGATATATTTCATAAACACTCTATTTTTCAATTGCTTATTTGTTATTCATGAAACGGTAATGCTACAGAATATATTGTACAAATCGCACAGCCGCTGTTAAGTTGTACAACACTTTTGAGAGTGCCATTAGCGGGCGTAAATGATTGAGATGTAAATTATTTGTGAGGCAATTAATGTGCTATAAGAGAAGTCTCTCCACATGTTTTTGTGGTCAAAACCCTTAACCCCCAGGAATCGCATGCTTACAACCATCATTTACCGCAGTCATATCTGCGAGGACGTTCCAGTGAAAGCACTGGAAGCTATGGTCGCTGCTGCAAATAATAAAAACCGGCAAGCCAACGTCACGGGGATCTTGCTGTTTAACGGCACACATTTTTTTCAGTTGCTTGAGGGGCCAGTGGAGCATGTTTCTGCTATTTATGAGGAGATCTGCAACGACCCGCGACACCATAACGTAGTCGAGCTGATGCGCGATCACGGCCCCGTCCGGCGTTTTGGCAAGGTGGGGATGGAGCTTTTTGATTTGCGCCAGTTCGACAGGAATGAGGTGCTGCAACAGGTGCTGAACAAGGGAACAACACGCTATCAGCTGACTTACAATGACCGTCCGCTGCAGTTTTTCCGTACCTTTGTCGAGGCCACGGAAAAAGCGAACTATTTTGAACTGCCGCCTGCGGATTCCTGGGAGTTCGTTCGCGAAGAAACACGCTTGTCAGCGCAACCCGAGGTAATCGCGAAAGGAGCGGATTGCAGCTTTGCTTTCCAGCCGATAGTCGATCCGTTTATGCAGCAGGTTGTCTCCTGGGAGGCGCTTCTCCGCACGCCTGACGGCGGCGCTCCGGGGATCTACTTCGCCAATCTGCCGCGTGACGACGTGTATACCTCTGATTTGCACAGCAAGCAGGTAGCACTCTCAATGGCCAGTGCACTCGGGTTGCAGAACCAGACGTTATCCCTCAACCTGCTGCCTATGACGCTGGTTAACATTCCTAACGCCGTTGATTTCCTGCTCACCGCGATTGGAGCAAACGGTTTTGTTCCTGAGCAAATTGTGGTGGAGTTTACCGAAAGTGAAGCCATTTCCCGTTTTGACGAGTTCACGGATTCAGTCAGACAGCTAAAAAGTGCAGGCATCAGCGTGACGATCGATCACTTTGGTGCCGGCTTTGCGGGACTACAGCTACTGGCCCAATTCCAGCCCGACAGAATTAAGATTAATCGCGATCTCGTCGCGAACGTGCATAAAAGTGGCCCTCGACAGGCCATCATTCAGGCGATTATCAAATGCTGTTCCTCGCTTGAAATTCAGTTCTGCGCGGTCGGCGTGGAGAAGGCAGAAGAGTGGATGTGGCTGGAATCTGCGGGCATTTCCCAGTTCCAGGGCCATCTGTTTGCAAGCCCCCGGCATGGCGGAATTCCGGCGATTGCATGGCCGGAGAAGAAATTCGATTTTTGATAAAGCTGTACAAAATTCGGCAGAGTTAGCTGTACGAGAAGCAAACTTTAGACAACAATGTATTAACAGGTGAAGGGAGAACGACCCCTTTCACCTGAGCAAAATGCGGTCTTAGTTATACAAATGGTTTGTACAATCTGATAAGGTTGGTGTAGTTAGGTATGGAAGTTCTGAGCGTGAGGGAGTTAATGGCCTATTACAGTATCGGCGAAGTGGCCGAACGATGCGGTATCAACCCCGTTACGCTGCGTGCCTGGCAGCGACGTTATGGATTGTTGAAGCCGCAGCGCAGCGAAGGGGGTCATCGTCAGTTTGACGATGAAGATATCCTGCGTATTGAAGAGATCAAACGCCTGATGAAAAGCGGCGTTTCGGTCGGAAAAGTAAAAGCCTTGCTGGAAAATAAAGAAGTCCTGACTCAGGGTAACTGGGTCTCGTTCCAGGAAGAGATGATGACCGTTCTGCGTTATGCCAGCCCGGCAAAGCTGCGCGCCAAAATCGGTGAGTTCCGCCGGGATCATGCCATGGATGCGCTGATTGATAACATCATTTCCCCCGTCCGCCAGCGAATGAATCAGGATCAAAATACTGTACGCCACATGGCGAGCATGCTTGACGGCGTCCTGATTGAATTCGCGGTTCTAAGCCTGGCGGAGTCGCGCAAGAAAGCGGGTAAAGATGCGTTGCTTATCGGCTGGGAATGCGATGACCGTACCCATCTTTGGCTTGAAGCCGCGCGGCTGGCGCAGCAAGGCTGGCACATTGACGTGCTGGCGGACCCGATTGATTCTCCGCGTCCTGAACTTTTCCCGGGGCAAAAAATCTTCGTCTGGACGGGAAAGACGCTAACACCGCGTCAGCAGGAACAGCTGGATCACTGGCGTGAGCAGGGTTTTAGCGTTTCATTTCACCAATAATAATCAGAGGCCTTGAGGGCCTTTTATTGTTTAAGACACTTCCAGAACAAAAGCTATCTCAAAAATAGGCATTTCCGATACATATTTTACTTTTCCTCTCTTCGCTGTTTTCTCCAACAGATAATCCATTAATTTTCAAAGTATTGAACAATTAAATCCATCCCGCCCGCATCTTCTGACAGGGTCTATGCTTAATAAAAGTAGACAAAAAGGGCGGTTTAGCCGAATGCCCCTGCTGACAGAGGGTTGAAGTGATAATCGTTATCACTAACATGGTGTTATGCCCTGATGGCTAATCAGATGAGGTGGACCTATGGAACTGCATTCAGAAACCTTCAATCCTGCCGATTTTGCCTGGCGTGGATTAACGCTCACGCCTGCGGCGGCGGCGCATATCCACGAGCTGGTGGCAAAAAATCCCGACATTCTCGGCGTGCGCTTAGGCGTTAAGCAGACCGGCTGCGCGGGCTTTGGCTACGTGCTGGATACCGTCACCGCACCGGAAAAAGATGACCTGGTGTTTGAAACCGACGGCGCAAAGCTGTACGTCGCGCTGCAGGCTATGCCGTTTATCGATGGAACCGAAGTGGATTACGTGCGGGAAGGTTTAAACCAGTTATTCAAATTTCATAACCCGAAAGCCCAGAACGAATGCGGCTGCGGCGAAAGCTTTGGGGTATAGGCGGTACTATGTCTCGTAATACTGAAGCAACGAGTGATGTAAACACCTGGAGCGGCGGACACCTCAACTATAAAGAGGGTTTTTTCACGCAGCTGCAGACCGACGAGCTGGCGAAAGGCATTAATGAAGATGTGGTGCGCGCCATTTCGGCCAAACGTAACGAGCCCGAGTGGATGCTCGAATTTCGCCTGAGCGCATTCCGCGCCTGGCTGGAGATGGAAGAGCCGCACTGGCTGAAAGCCCACTACGACAAGCTAAACTATCAGGATTACAGCTACTACTCCGCGCCCTCATGCGGCAGCTGTGACGATACCTGCGCCTCGCAGCCCGGCGCGGTCCAGCAAACCGGTGCCGAGAACAGCTTCCTGAGCAAAGAGGTTGAAGAGGCGTTTAACCAGCTGGGCGTACCCGTGCGCGAGGGGAGAGAGGTGGCGGTAGACGCCATTTTCGACTCCGTCTCGGTAGCGACCACCTACCGTGAAAAGCTGGCCGAGCAGGGGATCATTTTCTGCTCCTTTGGCGAAGCTATTCATGACCACCCCGATCTGGTGAAAAAGTACATCGGCACCGTGGTACCGAGCAACGATAACTTCTTCGCCGCGCTGAATGCCGCGGTAGCCTCTGACGGCACCTTTATCTACGTGCCGAAAGGCGTGCGCTGCCCGATGGAGCTCTCCACCTATTTCCGCATCAACGCCGAAAAAACCGGACAGTTCGAACGCACCATTCTGGTAGCGGACGAAGGCAGCTACGTCAGCTATATCGAAGGGTGCTCCGCCCCGGTGCGCGACAGCTACCAGCTGCACGCGGCGGTGGTTGAGGTCATCATTCACAAAGACGCCGAGGTGAAATACTCCACGGTGCAGAACTGGTTCCCCGGCGACGGCAATACCGGCGGTATCCTGAACTTCGTCACCAAGCGCGCGCTGTGCGAAGGCGAAAACAGCAAAATGTCCTGGACGCAGTCGGAAACCGGCTCCGCTATTACCTGGAAATACCCGAGCTGTATTCTGCGCGGGGATAACTCCATCGGTGAGTTTTACTCGGTGGCGCTGACCAGCGGGCATCAGCAGGCCGATACCGGCACCAAGATGATCCACATTGGGAAAAACACCAAATCGACGATTATCTCGAAAGGGATCTCCGCCGGGCATAGCCAGAACAGCTATCGCGGGCTGGTGAAAATCATGCCGACGGCCACCAACGCGCGTAATTTCACCCAGTGTGATTCAATGCTGATCGGTGCCGACTGCGGGGCGCATACCTTCCCGTACGTGGAGTGTCGCAACAACACGGCTCAGCTGGAGCACGAGGCGACCACGTCGCGCATTGGGGAAGATCAGCTCTTCTACTGCCTGCAGCGCGGCATCAGCGAAGAAGATGCCATTTCGATGATTGTGAACGGCTTCTGTAAGGACGTGTTCTCTGAACTGCCGCTGGAATTCGCCGTTGAAGCACAAAAACTCCTCGCCATTAGTCTTGAACACAGCGTCGGTTAAGGAAAGCACATGTTAAGCATTAAAGATTTACAGGTTAGCGTGGAAGAGAAAGCGATCCTGCGCGGTCTCAATTTTGACGTCAAGCCGGGTGAAGTTCACGCCATCATGGGGCCAAACGGCTCCGGGAAAAGTACGCTTTCAGCGACGCTGGCGGGACGCGAAGATTACGAAGTGACAGGCGGCTCGGTCGAATTTAACGGCAAAGATCTTCTGGAGATGTCGCCGGAAGACCGCGCGGGTGAGGGCATCTTTATGGCCTTCCAGTACCCGGTGGAAATTCCGGGCGTCAGCAACCAGTTTTTCCTCCAGACGGCGCTGAATGCGGTGCGCAAGTATCGCGGCCAGGAGGCGCTGGATCGCTTCGACTTCCAGGATCTAATGGAAGAGAAGATCAAACTGCTGAAAATGCCGGAAGACCTGCTGACCCGCTCGGTCAACGTCGGCTTTTCCGGCGGCGAGAAAAAGCGTAACGATATCCTGCAGATGGCGGTGCTGGAGCCCGAGCTGTGCATTCTGGATGAGACCGACTCCGGTTTGGATATCGACGCCCTGAAGATTGTCGCCGACGGGGTGAATTCCCTGCGCGACGGCAAGCGCTCGTTCATTATTGTCACCCACTACCAGCGCATTCTGGACTACATCAAGCCGGACTACGTCCACGTGCTTTACCAGGGACGTATTGTGAAATCCGGTGATTTTACGCTGGTTAAACAACTGGAGGAGCAGGGCTATGGCTGGCTTACCGAACAGCAGTAATGCGCTCCAGCAGTGGCACCGGCTGTTTGAGGAGCAGGGTAATACGCGCTCCGAGCAGGCGCAGCAGCACCTGCAGCAGATGCTGCGCCTCGGCCTGCCGACGCGGAAGCATGAGAACTGGAAATACACCCCACTTGACGGCCTGCTGAACGGCGAGTTTGTGACGCGTCTGGCGGAGATTGACCCGGCCCGGCGTGACGCTCTGGCGCTGACGGTGGATGCGGTGCGTCTGGTCTTTGTCGACGGCGTCTGGCGCCCTGAACTGAGTGATGACGCCCGGGATAGCGGGTTCGATATCGTCATTAACGACGACCGCCAGAGACTGAGCGCCCCGGTTCAGCCGGAAGTTTTCCTCCACCTGACCGAGAGCCTGGCCCGCAGCGTGACGCATATTCAGGTCAAGCGTAACCAGCGTCCGGCAAGACCGCTGCTGCTGATGCACATCACACAGGGCGTGGAGGGCGATGAGATCAACACCGCGCACTATCGCCATCACCTTGAGCTGGCGGAGGGGGCGGAGGCCACGGTAATCGAACATTACGTCAGCCTCAACGAGACCCGCCATTTTACCGGGTCGCGGCTGACGATGAACGTTGCCGCCAATGCGCAGCTTCACCACATTAAGCTGGCGTTTGAGAATCCGCAGAGCCATCATTTTGCCCATAACGATCTTCTGCTGGGCCAGGATGCCGCGGCGTACAGCCACAGCTTCCTGCTCGGCGGCGCGGTGCTGCGCCACAACACCAGCACGCAGCTTAACGGTGAAAACACTACGCTGCGCATCAACAGCCTGGCGATGCCGGTGAAGGCTGAAGTGTGCGACACGCGCACCTGGCTTGAGCACAACAAAGGCTACTGCAACAGCCGCCAGCTGCACAAAACCATCGTCAGCGATAAAGGGCGGGCGGTGTTTAACGGCCTGATTAACGTGGCCCAGCACGCCATCAAAACCGACGGGCAGATGACCAACAACAATCTGCTGCTGGGGCGCCTGGCGGAAGTGGACACCAAGCCGCAGCTGGAGATCTACGCCGACGACGTAAAATGCAGTCACGGCGCGACGGTCGGTCGGATCGACGACGAGCAGATGTTCTACCTGCGCTCGCGCGGCATCGACCAGCAGGCGGCGCAGAAAATGATCATCTACGCCTTTGCGGCGGAGCTTACGGAAGCGCTGCACGATGGCGTATTGAAGCAGCAGGTGCTGGCCCGCATTGGTCAGCGTCTGCCCGGAGGCGAAGCATGAGTTTTCCCGTAGAGAAAGTGCGGGCCGATTTCCCGGTTCTGACCCGTGAAGTGAACGGCCTGCCGCTGGCCTATCTCGACAGCGCGGCCAGCGCGCAGAAGCCGAATCAGGTGGTGGATGCGGAAGCCGAGTTCTACCGCCACGGCTACGCCGCCGTGCATCGCGGTATTCATACCCTGAGCGCCGAGGCGACCCAGCGCATGGAAAACGTGCGAACGCAAATTGCAGCCTTCCTTAATGCACGCCTGCCGGAAGAGCTGGTATTTGTGCGCGGCACAACCGAGGGGATTAACCTCGTCGCCAACAGCTGGGGCAACGCCCAGGTGCGCGCGGGGGATAACATCATCATCACCCAGATGGAGCACCACGCCAATATTGTGCCGTGGCAGATGCTCTGCGAGCGTGTCGGCGCGCAGCTGCGGGTCGTTCCGTTGAACGACGACGGCACGCTGCAGCTGGAGCAGCTTGACGCCCTGCTGGACGATAAAACGCGGCTGGTTGCGGTCACCCAGGTCTCTAACGTGCTGGGCACCGAAAACCCGGTGACAGAGATTATCGCAAAAGCTCATCAGGCCGGCGCGAAGGTGCTGATTGACGGCGCGCAGGCGGTGATGCACCACGCGGTGGACGTACAGGCGCTGGACTGTGATTTCTACGTATTCTCCGGGCATAAGCTCTATGGCCCGACCGGGATTGGCGTGCTGTATGTGAAAGAGGACATCCTGCAGGCGATGCCGCCGTGGGAAGGGGGCGGATCGATGATCGCCACCGTCAGCCTGACGGAAGGGACGACCTACGCCCGCGCGCCCTGGCGTTTCGAGGCGGGCACACCCAACACTGGCGGGATTATCGGCCTGGGGGCGGCGGTGTCTTACGTCTCCGCAATCGGCCTCGACGCCATCCAGGAGTACGAACAGCTGCTGATGCACTACGCGCTGCAGGAGCTTGCCAGCGTGCCGGACCTTACCCTGTATGGCCCGGCTGACCGGCAGGGCGTGATTGCCTTTAACCTGGGGAAACACCACGCCTATGACGTGGGCAGCTTCCTCGATAATTACGGCGTGGCCGTCCGTACCGGCCACCACTGCGCCATGCCGCTGATGGCTTTTTATCAGGTGCCGGCAATGTGCCGCGCATCGCTGGTGATGTATAACACAATGGAAGAGGTCGACAGGCTGGTGGCGGGGCTTAAGCGCATTCACCAGCTGCTGGGCTAAGAAGAGGCAAAAGATGGCGGAACTGCCGGACAGAGACAAATTGCTGCGCAACTTTGGGCGCTGTGCAAACTGGGAAGAGAAGTACCTTTATATCATCGAGCTGGGGCAGCGTCTGCCGCCGCTCGGTGAAGAGGCGCATAACCCAGAAAACATTATTCAGGGCTGCCAGAGCCAGGTGTGGATTGTGATGGAGCAGTCTGACGACGGCACTATCGCCCTGCACGGCGACAGCGATGCGGCCATTGTAAAAGGGCTGATTGCGGTCGTCTTTATTCTTTACCACCGGATGTCGGCGCAGGATATCGTCGCGTTCGATGTCCGCCCGTGGTTTGAAAAAATGGCCCTGACCCAACACCTCACCCCGTCCCGCTCTCAGGGGCTGGAAGCGATGATTCGCGCCATTCGCGCCAAAGCTGCAATCCTTAGCTAGACTTACAGAACAGCATTCATTCTGTTTCGCGAGGTGGTTCCCGCCTCGCTGGTTTTTCAGCTTTCTGGCATCCTGCCAGTGAATAAGGAATCTCAGCATGAAGCGCGCGTCTCTAATAACTCTATTACTCCTCAGTTCGCTCGGTACGTTTAATTCGGCCCGCGCGATGGACTATCCGTTGCCGCCCGCAGGCAGCCGTCTGATTGGGCAAAATCAAACCTACACGATACAGGAAGGGGATAATAAGCTTCAGACTATCGCCCGTCGGTTTAATACGGCGGCGCAGGTGATCCTTGAAACGAACAATACCATTGCGCCAGTAAACCCGGCGCCGGGTACCGTTATCACGATCCCGTCGCAGATGTTGCTGCCGGATACCCCGCGCGAAGGCATTGTGGTTAACCTGGCCGAGCTTCGGCTCTACTACTTCCCGCCGGGAGAAAATATTGTCCAGGTCTTCCCGCTCGGCATCGGACAGCTGGGGCTGGAAACGCCGGTGAGCACCACCCGCGTCAGCCAAAAAATCCCTAATCCAACCTGGACGCCAACGGCGGGCATCAGAGCGCGTTCCCTGGCCCAGGGAATTAAATTGCCACCCGTCGTCCCGGCGGGGCCAAATAACCCGCTGGGGCGCTATGCGCTGCGTCTGGGAATTGGTAATGGGGAATATCTTATTCACGGCACCAGCGCGCCGGACAGCGTAGGTCTGCGCGTCAGTTCCGGCTGCATGCGAATGAACGCCCCGGATATTAAAGCCCTGTTTGAACAGGTGCGGGTCGGCACGCGGGTACAGATCATCAACGAGCCGGTGAAATTCTCGGTTGAGCCGGACGGTAAACGTTATATTGAGGTCCACCGTCCTCTGGCGCAGGTGGAGGGCGAGAACCCGCAGATTTCGCCCATTACCCACTCGGCAGACTTTGCCACCTTTGTTACTCAGGCCGGAAGCGATAAGGCGTTAATTGATAAAGCCCTGGCGCGCCGTGCCGGGATCCCGGTTGTCGTATCCGCGGGTAGCGGCCCGTCGGCCAGCAATAGCGTGTTGTCAGTGCAGAACCGCCGGGTGTCTGCTGCGGTAGCAGAAGAGGAAGGGGAAAAGGTAACGCAGTAGCAGTTTGACGCAGGCAAAAAAAATGGCGCACAATGTGCGCCATTTTATTAACAGGTACTATTACTTACGGTATTTAGTAGCCTGGTTGTCCAGACGCTGGTTAGCGCGAGCTGCGTCGTCTTTAGCAGCCTGAACGTCGGAACGCATTGCGTTCACGTCGTTGCTCAGCTGGTCAACTTTAGCGTTCAGAGTCTGAACGTCAGAAGACAGCTGATCGATTTTAGCGTTGCTGGAGCAACCAGCCAGCAGAGTAGAACCCAGGATTACCGCGCCCAGTACCAGTTTAGTACGATTCATTATTAATACCCTCTAGATTGAGTTAATCTCCATGTAGCGTTACAAGTATTACACAAACTTTTTTGGGTTGAGAATATTTTTTTGATGGGAATACGCCTATTTTTGATCGTTCGCTCAAAGAAGCATCGAATCAGTGCGTTTTGAGTAAAAAGCTATGTAAAAAAAGGCATTTTTCATCGGATTCATCTTAGATAAATCGCATTTAAATAGAAAAACCCGATTTGCTTTTTGAATGAATTTGGCTAATGCCGGGAATAAAAAAAGCGCCCATTGGGCGCTTTTTATCAAATTTAATTCGTTCGTGAATTATTACAGCACGTGAACGGAGGCAGTATTGGTTGTTCCGCTTGGTACCAAAGCACCAGAAACCATTACAACCACGTCGCCCTTCTGCGCCAGACCGCTTTCCAGAGCCATTGCTTTACCCTGAATGTAGAAATCGTCAGTCGAGGCGATCTCTTTGACCAGGTGCGCAACCACGCCTTTGCTCAGCACCAGCTGACGTGCGGTGGTTTCGTTGGTGGTCAGGGCCAGGATGGTGGCATCCGGGAAGTATTTACGCACTGCGCGCGCAGATTTACCGCCCTGGGTCGCAACAACAATCAGTGGCGCTTCCAGTTTCTCAGCGGTTTCTACCGCACCGCGGCACACTGCTTCAGTGATGCGCAGCTTGCGGCTGTCGTTGTTGAAGTCCAGACGGCTGGTCATCACGCGGTCAGTACGTTCGCAGATGGTCGCCATGATGCCGACCGCTTCCAGAGGGTATTTCCCTTTCGCGGATTCACCGGACAGCATTACTGCATCGGTACCGTCGAGGATGGCGTTCGCCACGTCGCCTGCTTCAGCGCGGGTAGGGCGTGGGTTTTTGATCATGGAGTCCAGCATCTGCGTGGCGGTGATAACCACTTTACGCGCGCGAACACATTTCTCGATCATCATCTTCTGGGCGAAGATCACTTCTTCAACCGGGATTTCAACGCCCAGGTCGCCACGAGCAACCATGATGCCGTCAGACGCTTCGAGGATTTCGTCGAAGTTGTTCAGGCCTTCCTGGTTTTCGATTTTGGAGATGATCTGGATCTTCTCGCCGCCGTGGGCTTTCAGGTGCTCACGAATTTCAACCACGTCGGAACGCTTACGGATGAAGGACGCCGCAACGAAATCAACGCCTTGTTCGCAGCCGAAGATCAGGTCCTGTTTGTCTTTCTCCGCCAGTGCTGGCAGCGCGATAGAAACGCCCGGCAGGTTAACGCCTTTGTTTTCGCCCAGGTCGCCGTTGTTCAGCACTTTACAGATAACTTTGTTACCTTCGATAGCGGTCACTTCCATACCGATCAGACCATCGTCGACCAGCACGGTGTTACCCACGGACAGATCGCTGGTGAAGCCTTCATAGGTGACCGCAACGATTTCGCTGTTACCAACAACGGATTTGTCGGTAGTGAAGGTGAAGGTCTGGCCCGCTTTCAGAGAGACGTCGTTACCGCCTTCCAGTTTGATGGTACGGATTTCCGGACCCTTGGTATCGAGCAGGATCGCCGCTTTTTTACCGGTCTTGCTCATCACGTTGCGCAAGTTCTGGATACGCTGACCGTGTTCTGCGTAGTCACCGTGGGAAAAGTTCAGACGCATCACGTTCATGCCGGCGTCCAGCATTTTGCTCAGCATCTCTTCGGATTCGGTTTTCGGGCCGATAGTACAAACAATTTTCGTCTTTTTCATGACAGTCTTAGTCTTTAAGTTGGGAAGGATATGGAAATCTCGCTCCGGGGGCGCACCGCCGCGGAGTCAAACCTGTGTTGCAAAAGAGTATATGACACGCACTAAGGATAGGAGACATCAAATGAGCGTGCAGAAGAAAGTGTGCCTGAGTGACAGCCCAACGAAGGAGAGGAGAAGTTGTACGTTGTTTTTTGTATTCCAAGCGCTGAAACCATTCACCAGGGATTTGGCGCGCATTATACGCTAATTTTAAGATAAAAGGAAAATGGAAACGGTGTTTCAGAATTAATCAATGCCGTTTCACATAATATTGTTATCAAGGCGTTAAGCCATGATGACAACTTTTGGCGGCAGGTGAGCGACCTGCCGCCGTTTGCTTATTTTTGCAGCGCCTGGCTGAGGTCGGCAATCAGGTCTTTTGGATCTTCAATGCCTACCGAGAGGCGGATCAGCTGCGGCACAATGCCGTTTGCCAGCCGTTGCTCCAGCGGAATCGAGGCGTGCGTCATGCTGTAAGGCTGGCTTACCAGGCTCTCCACGCCGCCCAGGCTTTCCGCGAGGGTGAACAGCTTCAGGTTGCGAATCACCTCGGTGGCGCGTTGCGCATCGCCTTTCACCACGACGGAAATCATCCCGCCCGGCAGGGCCATCTGAGTGCGGGCTAGTTGGTACTGCGGATGCGATTCCAGGCCGGGATAGAACACTTTTTCGACCAGAGGATGCTGCGCCAGCCATTGCGCAATCTCCAGCGCGTTGCTGCTGTGCTTTTCTACCCTCAGCGCAAGCGTGCGGATACCGCGCAGGGTCAGGAAGCTGCTGAACGGATCCAGGACGCCGCCCACCGCGTTTTGCAGATAGCCCAGCTTGTCCGCCAGCGCCGGATTATCTCCCACCACTGCCAGCCCGGCCACCACGTCAGAGTGCCCGTTAAGGTATTTGGTGGCGGAGTGCACCACGATATCGAAACCGGACTCCAGCGGGCGGTGGATCACCGGCGACGCGAAAGTGTTATCCGCCACGCTGATGACGTTATGACGACGGGCGATCGCCGCAATGGCCGCCAGATCCGCCAGCTTCAGCAGCGGGTTGGTCGGCGTTTCGACCCACACCATGCGGGTCTCCGGGCGAATGGCGGTCTCAAGCCCGGCTAAGTCGTCCGGTTTAACCCAGCTGACCTGCAAGCCCGTACTGCGTTTGCGCACGTTTTCAATCAGGCGGTACGTCCCGCCGTAAACGTCATCAATGGCGACGATATGGCTGTCTTTATCCAGCAGCTCGAGCACCGTGGAGATGGCCGCCAGTCCGGAGGCGAAGGCGTAGCCGCGCGTGCCGCCCTCCAGTTCGGCAATCGCCGTTTCCAGCGCATGGCGCGTTGGGTTGCCGCTGCGGGAATACTCATAGCCGGTATGCTCGCCGGGTGACGGTTGCGCAAACGTCGACGTGGCGTAAATCGGCGGCATGACGGCGCCGTGCGGGTCGTTGAATGCGCCGCTGTGGACGCTCAGGGTTGCCAGGTTTTTCATCGTTTAATCCTTTATTGCTGTAGACGATTGCGCCACGCGGTCAGGACGTCGCTGCGCGTAATCAGGCCGAGAAAACGGTCATTGTCGTTAATCACGGCCACCAGACCGCGGTCGAAGATGGCGTGCAGGGCGCTCTCCGGGGCACGTTTATCGAGAAATTCCACCTGACGGGTCATGGCCGCCGTGACCGGCAGGGCAAAGCGGTCGCCGTCGCCGCCGATATGCCGCAGCAGATCCCACTCGTCGATAATGCCCACCACCTTGCCGTTCTCCAGGACCGGCAGCTGAGAGATGTCATACAGGCGCATGCGTGCCAGCACGGTGGAAAGCGTATCGTCCGGCGCGGCGGTGACGGTAGCGCCTTCATCATGGCGCAGGGCAATGTAGTCGGAGAGATCCCCCGCCTGAGGGCGCGTGATAAGCCCCTGCTGTCGCATCCAGTCGTCGTTAAACATCTTCGAGAGATACTTATTGCCGCTGTCACAGGCAAAGGTCACCACGCGTTTCGCCACGGTCTGCGCCTGGCAATACTTCAGCGCCGCTGCCAGCAGCGTGCCGCTGGAGGAGCCCGCCAGAATGCCTTCCGTTTTCAGCAGCTCGCGCGCGGTGGCGAAGGCTTCGCGGTCGGAGATGCGCCAGGCGCGATTCACCCCTTCGATGTGGGCCAGCGGGGGAATAAAGTCTTCGCCAATGCCCTCTACCAGCCAGGAGCCCGCGTCGTGGTAGCGTCCGGTTTCCACCTGGTCGGCCAGCACCGACCCGGCGGGGTCAGCCAGGACAAACTCCGTGTGCGGAGAGTGCTCGGCGAACCACGCCTGCAGGCCACCGAGCGTACCGCCTGAGCCGACGCCGACGACGATGGCGTCAATCTTGCCGTCAAGCTGTTCATAGAGTTCCGGTGCCGTGGTGGTGCGGTGCGCCAGCGGGTTGGCCACGTTATTAAACTGGTCGATGTAAAACGTGCCGGGCAGCTCGTTGGCCAGACGCCGGGCGTAATCCTGGTAATAGGCGGGGTGGCCCTTATTCACGTCCGAGCGGGTCAGCACCACCTGAGCACCCAGCGCGCGCAGGTGGAAAATCTTTTCGCGGCTCATTTTGTCGGGCACTACGAGGATCAGCGAGTAGCCTTTCTGGGCGGCGATCAGCGCCAGGCCGAGGCCGGTATTGCCCGCCGTGGCCTCAATAATCGTGCCGCCCGGCTGCAGCTGGCCGGTACGCTCCGCTTCGTTAATCATCGACAGCGCAACGCGGTCTTTAATCGAGCCGCCGGGGTTCTGGTTTTCCAGCTTCAGAAACAGTGAGCAGGGACCGGTATCAAGCTTATGCAGCTGGATCAGCGGCGTGCGGCCAATCAGTTCGGTGACGGAGTGGTAAATCGTCATGATGTTTTCCTTTCGGGATGTCATGACGGGATGATAGGGCGATGAAATTTTCTCAATAAAGAACTATTCACTGCCGTTTAGAACAGAAAGGAATATAAATGCCGTTTTTGGATGTCAGGACAGCAAGACGTAAAGTTGTCTGGATGTGAGGATGGCTATATTGGGATAAAATGCTGCAAAAATGACCGTTTTTTGCGGGCGTCCGCCAGCAGATATGCATCCGGCAGATAATCATTGCTGAAATTGGTCTAAATATTTCCCACCCGGTAAATCCGCTGTTTATTTCCGAAAGTTATAACACATTCTTTTTTGTTCATTTAAAAGCTGATAACGCCTGTTTACTATCGTTTGGACATCCATACTGCTAAACAGCCATGCGCGAAACGGATAAAGAATAAGAATGATCGTACTCAGCAATATTTCGAAGGTTTTTGACAACGGAAAGGTCGCGCTGACTGCCGTTGATAACGTCAATTTGACGATAGAGCAGGGACAGATTTACGGCATTATCGGTTACAGCGGCGCCGGGAAAAGCACGCTGATTCGCCTGCTGAACGGTCTGGAGAAACCCAGCGCCGGGAGCGTCACCATTAACGGGCAGGATATCTCCGCCGCAAAAGGTGAAGCACTGCGCCAGGCGCGTCTGAAAATAAGCATGGTGTTTCAGCACTTCAACCTGCTGTGGTCGCGCACGGTGAGTGAGAACATTGCTTTCTCTATGCAAATTGCCGGTGTGCCAAAAGCGAAGATTAAGGCGCGCGTCGCCGAACTGGTGGAGCTGGTTGGCCTGAAGGGACGCGAAAATGCGTATCCGTCGCAGCTGAGCGGCGGGCAAAAGCAGCGCGTGGGGATTGCGCGCGCGCTGGCCAACAACCCCGACGTGCTGCTCTGCGATGAGGCTACGTCCGCGCTCGACCCGCAGACCACCGATCAGATCCTCGATCTTCTGCTGGACATTAACCGCCGCTTCAAGCTCACCATCGTGCTGATCACGCACGAGATGCACGTGGTGCGCAAAATCTGCGACCGCGTGGCGGTGATGGAGAACGGCAAAGTGGTGGAAGAGGGCGACGTGCTGAGCGTCTTTACCCATCCGCAGCAGCCGATTACGCAGCAGTTTGTCCGCCAGGTGAGCCAGTACGCCGAGGAAGAGACCTTCAACACCGAACTGGCAAGCGATCTGGAAGGCACGGTGATCAGGCTGACCTTTACCGGACACAGCACGCACAAGCCGATTGTCGGGGAACTCACCCTGCGCTACGGCCTGCCGTTTAACATCCTGCACGGAAAAATGACGCAGACCGCCCACGGTGTTTTCGGGCAGCTCTGGGTCCACGTGGCGGCATCCGATGAACAACTGAACAATATCCTCGCCGACCTGCAGCACAGCGATATTGAAGGCGAGGTAATTAAACATGTCTGAGAATCTCTTTCCGCATCTCAAGTGGGATCAGCTCTGGGCTGCAACGCTGGAGACGCTGTACATGACCGCGCTTTCCGGCGTGGCGACCTTTGTGCTGGGCATCGTGCTGGGGCTGGCGCTGTTTTTAACCGCGCGCGGTGGCTTGTTCCACAACCGCACGGTCTACAGCGTCATTTCGATAGTGGTGAACGTGTTCCGCTCGATTCCGTTCATCATTCTCATCGTTCTGCTGATCCCGTTCACCAAGACCGTCGTCGGCACCATTCTTGGTGCCAACGCGGCGCTGCCGGCGCTGATCGTGGGTGCCGCACCGTTCTACGCACGCCTGGTGGAAATTGCCCTGCGTGAAGTGGATAAAGGCGTGATAGAAGCCACGCGCTCGATGGGCGCACGGCTTAGCACGCTCGTGTTTCGGGTTTTACTGCCGGAATCATCACCTGCACTGGTATCAGGTATTACGGTGACGCTAATTGCGCTGGTGAGCTACAGCGCCATGGCGGGGGTGATTGGTGCCGGCGGTTTAGGAAATCTGGCTTATCTGGAAGGATTCCAGCGCAACCATGGTGACGTCACGCTGGTGGCAACGGTGACCATTTTAATCATCGTTTTCATTATCCAGTTCTGCGGCGATGTCATTACTTCACTGTTAGATAAACGCTAATAAATACACACAGGAACCACATCATGAAAAAGACACTGACACTGATCGCCGCCGCAACCCTGAGCGCCCTGAGCTTCGCCTCCTGGGCCGACACCCTGACCGTGGGCGCATCCAACACGCCGCACGCCGAAATTCTGGAGCAGGCAAAGCCGATTCTGGCGAAGCAGGGTATCGACCTGGAGATTAAACCGTTCCAGGACTACATTCTGCCGAACACTGCGCTGGCGGGTCATGACATCGACGCGAACTATTTCCAGCACATTCCTTACCTGAACAGCGTGCTGAAAGATCATGCGGGCGATAAAGACTACGATTTTGTCAGTGCGGGCGCGATCCACATTGAGCCAATCGGCATCTACTCAAAAAAATACAAATCCCTGAAGGATCTGCCGGAAGGCGGCAAGATCATCATGCGTGATGCGGTTTCCGAGGAAGGCCGTATTCTCTCCATCTTCGAAAAAGAGGGCGTGATCAAGCTGAAGCCGGGCATCGACAAAGTGACGGCGCGCATCAGCGATATCGTTGAGAACCCGAAAAAACTGAAGTTCACGCCGAACGTGGAAGCGTCCCTGCTGCCGCAGATGTATAACAACGACGAAGGCGACGCGGTGGTGATTAACGCCAACTATGCGATAGACGCCGGTCTGGATCCGGTTCACGACCCGATTGCGGTAGAGAGCGGTGAAAACAACCCGTACGCCAACATCATTACCGTGCATCGCGGTGACGAGAAGAAGAAAGACATCGTCGCGCTGGTGAACGTGCTGCACTCCAAAGAGATTCAGGACTGGATCCGCACCAAATACAAAGGCGCGGTCATTCCAGTAAACAACTAATTATTTGATTTTCCAGATGAAGCCCGGCGAGATCCTCGCCGGGCTTCTTTTTTGTATCCGGCGGGAGAATCATTTAAGCTCAACGTTTAACAGGCAATGGAGTGATGACGATGGGTAACGTGACCAAAGATGAAGCGCTGTACCAGGAGATGTGCCGGGTGGTCGGAAAGGTGGTGCTGGAGATGCGTGATTTAGGGCAGGAGCCGAAGCATATTGTCATTGCGGGCGTGCTGCGCACGGCGCTGGCGAACCAGCGCATCAAGCGCAGCGCACTGACAACCGAAGCGATGGAAACGGTGGTTAAGGCGCTGGCCGGCTAACGCGCCAGCGTTTCGCGACCTGTTCAAGCGAGCAGCAGAGCAAGTAATAGACCGCACCCGTAAAGATAAAGATGGCCGCCGGGTAGATTTGCACCCGGTTATTGACCTGTCCCGCCACCGTTGTCAGCTCCGGGACGTTGACGATGAATGCCAGCGACGTATCCTTCAGCAGGCTGATAAAAATTCCCACCAGCGACGGCAAAATATTTCTCAGCGTCTGCGGCAGTAGCACGCGCCACAGGGTTTGCTGCGTGCTGAACCCCTGAGACAGCGCGGCCTCGTTTTGACCCGCTGGGAGCGCCCTGAGCCCGGCAAAAACCGAATGCATCACCGATGCCGCCGTAAACCAGGCCAGCGCCAGCGTCACGGTCAGCGCCCCCGGCAGATCCCCTCCGGTGATCAGCGGCAACAGATACCACATCCAGAAAATCACAAAAATCAGGGGAATACCGCGAATCAACTCCGCCCACAGAAAAAGCCCCCTGCGCACCAGCCCAGGATAGCGCCAGGCGAGGCACGCCAGCGTCACGCCGCCGGGAAGCGCAAGCAGGGCGGCCCCTGCGGCCATCAGCAGCGAAAGCAGTACGCCGCCGGGTTCACCCGCTGCCGTTCGTCCCCACAGCAGATAATCCAGGTTTTCGACAATAACGTTAAATCCTGTAACCATCTTTTTTCCTCCCTGAATGCGGACCGACGCGCACCAGCACCATCCCCATGACAATGCCGGTAAGCAAATAGAGCACCGTACCGACGATAAACGCCTCCATGGCGTGGGCGTTGTAACTTTCAATCTGCCGGACCTGGTAGGTTAGCTCAGCGAAGCCAATCCCGCTGGCGAGCGAGGAGAGCTTCATCAAATTGAGGTACTGGCCGACAACGGGCTGCCAGGCGTTGGCGAGCCCCTGCGGCAGAAGGATGTAGCGAAATAAACGCCACGAGGAGAACCCTTGCGCCAGCGCCGCTTCCTGCTGTCCGGCAGGAACAGAACGCAGTCCCGATGCCGCTTCCTCAATTAAAAACGCCGAAGTAAAAACGCCCAGCCCCCAGGCAGAACATAAAAACTCAGGGGTAAACCACCAGACGTCGCCGGGCAGAATTGACCAGCTGTGATCCGCATTCACCGCGTCTCGAAAGCCCTGCGGTAACCCGTTCCAGGCGGCGAAATACCAGAACAGCAGCTGGACCAACAGCGGCGTATTGCGAAACAGCGATACCCAGCCGCTGACGACCGCATTCCCGATGCGTCCACCGGAAAGACGCAGGAGCAAAAAGGTCGGTGCAAGCAGGCTGGCGATCAGGCCCCCCGTCAGCGTCACCCACAGGGTGGTGAGAAATCCGGAGAGTATCCACTGCAGAGGCTGTCCGGCCAGCACACCCTGCCAGTCGAGGGCGGGCATCAGAGGTGCTCCTGGTGCAGCGGGTTCAGCACTTTTTGCAGGAAACGCTGCGCCCGGGGATGCGACGGTTGACTGAAAAATTGTCCCGGCGGCGCGGTTTCAAGAATCTGCCCGCCGTCGATAAAGACAATCCGGTCGGCAATTTCCCGGGCGAACTGCATCTCATGAGTCACGACAATCATGGTGATCCCGCTATGGGCAAGGGTTTTCATGACGAATAACACTTCGCCAATCATCTCCGGATCGAGCGCCGACGTCGGCTCGTCGAAGAGGATGATCTGCGGCGACGAGGCCAGGGCGCGGGCAATCGCCACGCGCTGCTGCTGGCCGCCGGAAAGTTCAGCGGGGAAGTGGTTAGCCTTTTCCTGCATTCCGACCTTCTCCAGCAGCGCCAGCGCGCGCTCCTGAGCTGGCTGCGGCTTCCAGCCGTGCACATGCTCCAGTGCGAGGGTGATGTTCTGGCTGGCGGTGAGGTGGGCATACAGATTGAACTGCTGAAACACAAATCCAACGCGGCTGCGCAGCTGACGCAGCCTGCTGCCGGAAAGCTGCCCGGTCGGCTTGCTGTCGACCAGGATTTCCCCGCCGCTCAGGGTTTCAAGCTGATTGATAAGACGGATCAGCGTTGATTTACCCGAACCGGAAGGGCCGAGAATAGCAACCACTTCACCGGGCGTGATGGTGAGGTTAATGTCGCGTAAAACCTGATGGTCGCCGTAGCGTTTGTCCACGTGACGAAACTCAACGCTGGCCTGTTCCAGATGTGAAAAATCCGCGGCACCGGCCGCGGAATGGGAAAATAAACCTGAGAGCATAATTACCTGGCTTCTATTTTAAAGGCGCGAGGCTGTGGAGCGGGCGTGTTTGGGCCAAACCAGACGTCATAGATCTTTGCCGCCTGACCGTTCTTCTCGAGATTAACCAGCTCATCGTTGACGGCTTTCAGCAGCGCTGTTTCACCTTTCTTCACCCCGACGCCAATTTCTTCTTTACTGAGCAGATCGGGCAGGATTTTAAAGTTCGCTTTATCCGGCGCCTGTGCCAGCAGGCCTGCAAGAATTGTGCTGTCCTGGGTAATGGCCTGTACGTTGCCGTTGCGCAGCGCCGTCAGCGCCAGAGGAATGTCGTCATAAGCCAGCACGCGGGACTGCGGGAAACGCTGGTGGAGCGCCTGTTCACCCGTGGTGCCTTTGACCGCGCCAATGCGCGCCCGGCTGTATTCATCCAGCTTATCGGGCGATTTGGCGGGAACCAGGAACTGTTGTCCGGTCACGAAATAGGGGGTGGAGAAATCAATCACCTGCGCGCGTTCCGGGGTGATGGTGATATCCGCTACGATCAGGTCTGCTTTACCGGACTGAAGCTGCGGAATTCGGTTGGCCGGATTGGTGGCAACCAGTTCAAGCTTCACGCCGAGTGATTTTGCCAGTGCTTTGGCAAAGTCCACGTCGTAACCCACGATCTCGTGCGTTTTTGCATCAATTGAGCCAAACGGTGGGTTGGCGTCAAACGTGGCGACTTTCACCACCCCCGCGGCCTTAATATCTTCCAGCCGATCGGCCAGCGCCTGCGCTGAAAACAGGCTCCCGGCGGCCAGTAATCCCAGAACTGCCGTCCCTTTTTTAAACCTTTTCATCTTTGCTGCCATAGTCATCGTTCGTCCCGTTGTTTTTGTTTTGCACCGTTACGCTCCCATAAGCAAAAGCTATCGCCAAATAAGAAAATGTTCTTTGCTCTATACAAAAAAGCATTATTGAACAGTGTGTTACCGGCAGGTAAATGTAAGGAGCTATTTGCACGTCCTGCACATCGACTGCCGGAATTGATATTTCCGCGGCCAGGAAACGCGTGCTTAACTCAGGGCTGGTGAAGCGAGAGGGGTAAAGGCAATGAAAAAATGGATCGGCACGCTACGGCGGTTTTTTGCGACCCGGCCAGCGAATGCGGAGAACAGCGCGCAGCGTGTTCTGGAGTCAATACTGCCTGTTGCCAGCCTGTATGGCGTGGACGTCGCTAACATCGACCCGGAGTGGTTCCATGATAAAACGTCACGCTGAACTTCGCCGCACGCGCGAAACGTACTGGAATGAGCTGTGCGTGATACGTGTAAAGCAGGGATGAACGGAAAAATAGGCGGGCAAATCCTCGGTAAACCCTGGCCGTTTTGATACCAATATCTCCTTTCTCAGAAGGAGATGATAATGAAACGGACAGTATTAACCCCGGCACTTTCTGCCACCGCACTACTGATTGCCATGCAGGCGGCGCACGCTGCGCCACAGGCGCACGTCGTTTGCGGTTACTCCCACACGCTCGGCGACGATGCCATTATGATGCACGGCATGCCCAACGAGGCCATGCTGCACGATTTTTTTGGCAACGTGCAAACGGATGCCTTCTCCAGCCGTGAATCGCTGCGTAAAGATGAAAAGACCACCTGCGATAACAAAGCAGACAGCTCGGCCTACTGGGCACCCTCTCTGAAATTGCCTGACGGAACGGTGGTCAAACCCGCCTATCAAAAAACCTATTATCAGGCATCGAACGTTGACGCCTGGCCGCTGCACCCGTTCCCGGCGGGGCTGTCGCTGCTGGCGGGCGATCATCACGGCACCGCCCCGAATCCACATATCACCTTCCTGTGCGCTAACGGCAAGGGCTACACCACCAAAACGGGTGAGGTCTGCGGCTTACGCAAGGCGAACGATGCCGTGCAGTTTAATATCGGCATTCAGTTTCCGAACTGCTGGGACGGGGTAAATCTTAAGCCCGCTCACGGTCTGGCCAACGCCACCTACGACACCAAAGGGCAGTGCCCGTCCGACTTCCCGGTGAAAATTCCCACTGTGAACATGAACATTGCGTACGTGCTCCCGACGATTAGCTCGCTCGATACCAGCAAAGCGCAGCTTTCTCTCGACCCCATCATGCACGGCAACGAGCGTGAAGAGCGGTGGGGGAGCCTGTATACGGCGCATGCTGATTTTATGAACGGCTGGACGGAAGACGCCGCGCGCTTTATGACCGACCTGTGCATGAACCGCGGTCTGGACTGCGGCACCACCGTTCCGTATGATTATTCAAAAGCGAAGGCCAACGTCTGGCTCAGCAGCCTGGAGCCCGCGCTTACCCAGCCAGAGCCCCAGGTCCTGCTGGTGCAGGATAACTGGCAGAACGGCGGGCGCACCAAAAACAGCGAAACGCTGTCGCTGGTGAAGTTTCACATTCCCCCGCTGCCTGCCGGACAGGATCCTTCGCAGTTTAAATACCGCGTGCGGATTTATGGCGGGAAAGTGGAAACCAACGGCGCGGATCAAATTTTCTTCTATCCGGCAAGCAACGACTGGGATCCGGCCAGCGTGAGCTGGCAGTCGCGGCCAGCCTGTAACTATCGTTCGGATGCGGTGCTTTACCTTAACCACTCCCGCGAATACCGGATGGTGGACGTGGATAAAGCGGTGCGCAAGGCGCTGGCAGAAGGGAAAACCGAGATTTCGTGGTACATCGGCGGCGATCGTCAGGGAAATCACTACCAGTTTGAGACGGCGTCTTCCCCTCAAAGCCTGATCCTGATGCTGACCGGCTTTAGCAAAACGCCGGAGATCTGATTACGCCCGCGTTTTTTTGTTCTCATCAACGTTAACTGGTAATGTCGACAGCCTGAAAAATGAGAAGGGCATTCTGGTTACCCTGACCGTACTGCTGGAAGGGTGCAGTAATAAAGAGGTGGCTGCACGCCTGAATCTTTCCCCGAGAACCGTGGAAGCGCACCGTGCGGCGGCCATTGACGGGCTGAAAAAGTAAGATAAAAAAGCACCGGTTTACCGGTGCTTTTTTTATCAAATCTTGCAGGCATCACCGCAGTCGTCGTCGGCAACAATCGCCTGCGCTTTTTTATCCGCGTCGTCCAGACGTTCCGCGTTACGCTCTTCCGCTTCATCCAGACCGTTAAAAACTAAGTTATCGAGATCAATTTCCATGTAGCACCTGCTCTGTTCGGTTTTTGATACTGGCACAGTATAGGGTAAAAAACGTCGGCAATGTACCTCGCAGCACATAAGGATAATCCCTGCCATACTCAGTGCTTTATCACCGAGGAGCGCTCATGATTACACTCTGTAAAACCTGCGGTACCTCCTATGATGGAAAGCCGGAGAGATGTCCGATTTGCGAGGATGAACGCCAGTATGTCCCGGTCAGCGGTCAGGCGTGGATTGATTACGCGACGGTGACGGCCACGCACGTGAATAAATGGCAGCAGCTGGAGCCCGCGCTGTTCAGTATCAAAACGGTTCCCGCTTTTGCGATTAACCAGAGGGCGCTCCTTCTGCGCACCCCGCACGGCAATATTCTTTGGGACTGCATTGCCAACCTTGATCCCGCAACCCAAACGCTCATCACCGCGCTCGGTGGCCTTCACGCCATTGCGATTTCGCATCCGCACTATTACACCACGATGCAGGAGTGGGCCGCGGCTTTCGGTGCGCCACTCTACCTGCACGCCAGCGACCGCGAATGGGTGATGCGCAACAGCCCGGCGATTCATTTCTGGGAGGGGGAGGCGCTGGAGATTTGGCCGTCCGTCACGTTGCTACGTCTCGGCGGCCATTTTGCGGGCGGAACGGTACTGCACTGGCAGGAGGGCGAGGGCGTTTTGCTGGCGGGGGATATTTTGCAGGTCACCCCGGGGAAAGATGCGGTGTCGTTTATGTGGAGCTACCCGAATATGCTCCCGCTGCCTGCCCGTACGGTTGAGAACATTACCCGGCGCCTGGCGGGAAAATCGTTCGCTCGTCTTTACGGCGCGTTCGAAGGGCAAAACATCCCGGCGAACGCCGACAACATCGTGCAGCGGTCGGGCCAGAAATATATTGCTTGTCTCAGGTAAAGTACGGTGGGTAAACTTTACGAGTGTGATCGCGATCATACCTAAACGAAAACAGATAAAAGAGAAATTGCTATGCAACATATCATTGAAGGTTTTCTCAGCTTTCAAAAAGAGATTTTCCCGCAACGTAAAGAGCTCTTTCGCAGTTTAGCGTCCAGCCAGAATCCCAAAGCGCTGTTCATCTCCTGCTCCGACAGCCGTCTGGTTCCTGAACTGGTCACCCAGCAAGAGCCGGGACAGCTTTTTGTCATTCGTAATGCTGGCAACATTGTCCCGCCTTTCGGGCCGGAGCCGGGCGGCGTATCTGCAACTATCGAGTACGCGGTGGTGGCGCTGGGCGTGACGGATATCGTGATCTGCGGCCACTCCAACTGCGGCGCGATGAAGGCAATTGCCGATAACGCCAACCTGGAGCCAATGCCAGCCGTATCGCACTGGCTGCGCTATTCCGACGCGGCGAAAGCCGTGGTAGAGAAGAAAAGCTGGGACAAGCCGATCGATAAAGTGAATGCGATGGTGCAGGAGAACGTGTTTGCGCAGCTGAGCAACATCAAGACCCATCCGTCCGTCGCGGTGGGCCTGCGTAATAATTCGCTTCGTCTGCACGGTTGGGTGTATGACATTGAAAGCGGCAAAATCCTTGCCCTGGATAAGAACACCAAAACGTTCGTATCGCTGTCGGAAAACCCGGAGGTCTTCTTCGAGTAATCACCGATAGCAGGGCATGGAAGCCCTGTCAGTTCTCCACGTACGGTAACCGACGCCGTCTCCCCGAGGCAGGTTTTTCAGCCGCCTTCGCCATCGCCTCTGCAATCTCCGCACACTCCGCCAGCCCCTGAACGAAGGGACTATCGTGCATCAGCCACGGTATCGCACCGAAAGCAATGCGCCCGCGAACCGTTTCAGGCGCTTTAAGCGTGTAATCCTCACCAATGTCGGGTATCTCGTCGCCCGTCTCTGCCAGCTGTTTACGCAGCGTCGGGAAAGGCAAGTCCTTTGTTTTGAGCGGCTTTTGCCCGCGCGCGTCAATAAACACGTCGAAACGATAAACGCTCTCTTTGGTGGTAATTACCGTCCGATCGCTGCCGGCGTCGAGCGTGTAATCATCGCCAAGCGCCGCCACGCTAATGATGCCGGCCTCGCGAAGCGCAAGCAGCCTGCGGATAGACTGCGGCGGGATGGCGGCATAGTTGTCGATAAACACGCGGGCGAGGCCCTGCTTAAAGCGCTCTCTGTCCTCTTCGCTGAGGTGGGGCACAATCTCCTGAACCACCTCATGCAGTCGAAGGACGGTATAGCGCCAGGCCACGGTGCGCCGTTCGCGTTTGTTGCGTTCAACCTCGCTGAGGTTCTCTTCCGCCCAGGTAAAGGGGCCGTGCCGTTTACGGTCCTCAAACCATGCCTCACGAAGGCTGTCGGCATCCTGGTTACGCAGAGAAATTTTCTCGCACCACGCCGGGTCAGCGAGCTCGAGCTCTTTCACCATCAGGGAAAATATGCGGTCAAGCAGGCCGTCCGATCCTTTGGCTATCTCGCGTTCAACCACGAATTCGGTCAATACCGACAGCGGTTCGTAAGGGATTGGACAGTAAAAATCGGCTTCCGGCAGAATGCCCGTGCGGGACATCAGCGTAATGTTTAACCCTTCGCTGCCTTTGTCGAGGAGGAATTTACCGTCACGAAACTCACCGTGCTGCATTACCACCGCCATAGCCGCGTCCAGACCGCTCAACGACGTTCCCATAATGCCCACGCGGCAAGGGGGAATGCTGGCGTCCATCAACCCCGACCACGGGCTGGGGAAGAACGTGCGCGTGGCTTCCTCCTCATCTGGCCAGACGTGGCCGGTGGCGATAACCGCCAGGTCGAACCGATCGGGCAAAGTGGTGTCGTTGACGGAAAGCGTTACGCCGGTTATCGAGGGGATGATGTCCGTTACCTTCGCGGATTCATGGACTGCAACCTGGAACCCCAGTTTTTTTGCCTCTTTCACGATTGAACGCAAGCTGTCGCGAAAATACTCACCCAACAGGAGTCGAGGCAGGAACTGCCGGTCATGCAGGCTGGCTTTATCAACCTTAAAGCGCGCCAGATGGGCGTCGCTCTGTTCCTTGAGCCAGTCGAGGTAGGTCATAAAAATGGGCGGGATTTCTATGCTCGCAATGTTCGCCAGCATCAGCCGGGAATTATCGTCGTCGTTATAGGGCATGCCCACGCCAGCTTCATCGGCCTGTTCGAAGACGGATACGGAGAGCGGGGTGCTGTTATTAAGCAGATGATAAAAGGTGTAAATCCCTGTAGGGCCGGAGCCGATAATCGCGATATTCTTCATTGACGCGCTTCCTGTATTTATTCCATAAGAAAAGCGTAGCAGGAGAATAATGATGAAAATAAGCGATTAAGAAAATTCAGGGTAAAAGGGGAGAATTTGCACCATTTCAGGACTGAAATGGTGCGTCCGAGTGGACTCGAACCACCGACCCCCACCATGTCAAGGTGGTGCTCTAACCAACTGAGCTACGGACGCAGAATGGTGCGTTCAATTGGACTCGAACCAACGACCCCCACCATGTCAAGGTGGTGCTCTAACCAACTGAGCTATGAACGCAACGTGTTGTCGGTGACAACGGGGACGAATATTAGCGGCACAGCATCAAGGAGGCAAGAGGGAAAACGCATTTTTCTCTCTGATTTCACGCGATTGCTTCATTACCGCGCAAAGTGAAGAGAAAGTAGCCGCCAGCTGGCGGCTACTGCGTAGTTAACGCGCAGCGCGCTGCAAAATTACCGTTGACGGCTGGCGCTGCAGGAAGCGCATGCGCATCATCATCATGATCGCCGCCGACGTCAGTCCGATGATAAAGCCCATCCAGAATCCGGCTGGCCCCATGCGATCAACGACCAGATCGGTCAGCGCCAACACGTAGCCAGTAGGCAGACCCAGCACCCAATAGGCGATAAAGGTAATAAAGAAGATCGAACGCGTGTCTTTATATCCGCGCAATACGCCGCTGCCAATCACCTGGATGGAGTCAGAAATCTGATACACCGCAGCCAACAGCATCAGGTGCGAAGCCAGCGCCACCACGTCCGGGTTGTCGTTATAGAGCAGGGCGATCTGCTCGCGCAGCGCCACCGTAAACAGCGCCGTACAGATGGCCATGCAAACACCGACGCCCAGCCCGGTGCGCGCGGCCGTTTGCGCATCCAGGGTGGAGCCCTGTCCCAGGCGGAAGCCGACACGAATCGTCACCGCCGCCGCCAGCGACATCGGCAGGACGAACATCAGGGAGCTGAAGTTGAGCGCAATCTGGTGTCCGGCCACGTTAACAATCCCCAGCGGGGAGACCAGCAGGGCAACCACGGCAAAGAGCGTCACCTCAAAGAACAGGGCCAGCGCAATCGGCAAGCCTAGCTGCACCAGGCGCGTCATGATGCTCCAGTCCGGCGTGCTGAATCTGTTCTCGTTACGAATATCGCGCATTGAACGGGCGCGTTTCACATAAGCGATCATACTGAAGAACATTACCCAGTAAACCGCAGCCGTCGCCACGCCACAGCCGACGCCGCCCAGCTCCGGCATTCCAAAATGGCCGTAGATAAAGATGTAGTTCACCGGAATATTAACCAGCAGGCCGATAAAGCCCATCACCATGCCGGGCTTGGTTTTCGCCAGCCCTTCACACTGGTTACGGGCGACCTGGAAAAAGAGGTAGCCGGGCGCACCCCAGAGCAGGGCGCGCAGATAGCCCACGGCTTTGTCTGCCAGCGCCGGGTCAATATTGTGCATGGCGCGGATGATATGACCCGCGTTCCAGAGCACGACCATAATCAGAACAGAGACAAACCCTGCCAGCCAGAAACCCTGGCGGACCTGATGGGCAATACGCTCGCGACGACCCGAGCCATTAAGCTGAGCGATAACCGGGGTGAGGGCGAGCAGCAGACCGTGGCCGAACAGGATGGCCGGCAGCCAGATTGACGTGCCGATGGCAACGGCCGCCATATCGGTGGCGCTGTAGCCACCCGCCATTACCGTATCCACAAATCCCATTGCGGTCTGGGCCACCTGCGCGACGATCACTGGTATAGCCAGTGCCAATAGCTGGCGCGCTTCATTCATGTACTTCTGCACGTGAACACCTTTATTTTGTAGTTATATGAGAGACTAAAAAAGCCGCCGAAACGGGCAGCAAGAAGAAAATGCAGGGGGGTGCCAGCTATTGTAGCGGGCTTTAGCTATTTATCTAGTGAAAAAATCGCCAGAAAATGCGCTCCGCTGGCAACCTGTTTTTCCAACTGTTATTGTGGTGGGATTAAACGGTGTCACCACCGTCCGGAAAAAACAGGAGTTGTAAGCATGTTTACTGGTATTGTGCAGGGCACCGCCAAAGTGGTGTCCATTGATGAAAAACCTAATTTTCGTACTCATGTTGTAGAGCTGCCGGAATATATGCTCGACGGCATCGAAACCGGCGCCTCGGTTGCCCATAACGGCTGCTGCCTGACCGTCACCGAAATTAATGGTAACCAGATTAGCTTTGATTTAATGAAAGAGACGCTGCGTATTACTAACCTGGGCGAGCTGGTGGTGGGGGACACCGTCAACGTTGAGCGCGCGGCGAAGTTCAGCGACGAGATTGGCGGCCATCTGATGTCCGGGCACATCATGACCACCGCCGAAGTGGCGAAAATCGTTACATCAGAAAATAACCGTCAAATCTGGTTTAAAGTGCAGGACCCCTCATTAATGAAATACATCCTCTATAAAGGGTTTATTGGCATTGATGGGATTAGTCTGACGGTGGGAGAAGTTACTCCGACGCGTTTTTGCGTGCATTTAATTCCCGAGACGCTGCAGCGCACCACGCTGGGTTCGAAAAAACTGGGGCATCGCGTGAATATCGAAATCGATCCGCAAACCCAGGCGGTTGTAGATACCGTTGAGCGCGTGCTGGCCGCAAAAGAAGCCGCAATAATTAAAGCTGTAGAAGAAGAATAAAAAATAACCCCGGCTGGCCGGGGTTATTTTTCTAGCGTGCGACCCGCAAGCCGTGTTCAATCCCACGGCTGAAAACAACCTGCCAGAGCTGAATATCTCGCGCGCGAAACGCCCCCGCGCAGGCATTCAGATAATAGCTAAACATCCGCTTGAATCGTTCAGAATAGTTGTCCGCAATTTCAGGCCAGGCTTCCTGAAAACGTGCATGCCACGCCATTAACGTGGTGTCGTAATCCGCGCCGAAGTTATGCCAGTCTTCCATCACGAAATGGGATTCGCTGGCGTTGGCAATCTGGCGTACGGACGGTAAACAGCCATTCGGAAAGATGTATTTGTTGATCCACGGGTCAACGTTATTGTCGGTCCGCTTAGAGCCGATGGTGTGCAGCAGGAAAATACCGTCCGGTTTCAGATTACGGTCCACCACCTCGAAATAGGTGTCGTAGTTTTTCGGCCCGACGTGCTCAAACATGCCCACGGAAACGACCCGGTCAAACTGTTCGTTCAGATCCCGGTAATCCTGCAGGCGGATATCCACATCAAGCCCCAGGCACCGCTCCTGCGCCATTTTTTGCTGTTCAGCGGAAATGGTGACGCCGACCACGCTGACGCCGTAGTGCTTCGCCATAAAATACGCCAGCCCGCCCCAGCCGCAGCCGATATCCAGCACGCGCATACCGGGCTGCAACTGCAATTTCTCGCTAATCAGGCGCAGCTTGGCCTGCTGAGCCTCTTCAAGCGTCGACGCCTCTTTCCAGTAGGCGCAGGAGTATTGCATGAAGGGGTCCAGCATGCGGCTGAACAGATCGTTGCCGAGATCGTAATGCTCTTTGCCGACGATCCAGGCACGCTTTTTACTTTGCAGGTTAAAGAGACGGGCAGAGGCGACACGCAGGGTGTCTTTAAGATTACGGGGGAGCTGTTTTTCCAGACCAGCACGCAGCACGCTGGCGAAAAAAGTATCCAGCCGTTCGCATTCCCACCAGCCGTCCATATAGCTTTCCCCCAGGCCTAGCGACCCCTCGCGCAACACGCGTTTAAAAAAATCGGGATGTTTAACCTGAGGATCCGATGGGGATGATCCGTTGATAGTGATGCCTGCCCGACCTAACAGTTCACTGACGATCCGGGACCAGTTATCGTCCGGAACGCTGACTTCTTCTATACACGATGAACTCATAGCTTCTCCATCACCCTACTGTGATCAGAACCTTAAAACAGCGTAGACGCTTTTTTGGTTTGTGAGAAATCTCACGGTAAATACCGCGAGGCTAGTATCCGACGTAGAACAGAGGAAGGGAGATAACCCTTGCCGAAATGCCTTCCATGGTAAAACGGGAGCACTCCGGCTCCCGTTAACACATAATATTTATCGTATTTAATCGAACCAAATTTAGTATAGGCCTCAAAATTTGGTGATTCAATAGAAAATTCTTAGCAACCTAATCACTGAAAATTAACATAGTTTCTGGCGCGATTAGGCATGCGAGGTTTCTACCTGAGTGTTCTCATCCTGCGCGGAAGCCTGCATGCGATAGCCTATGACGGCCAGCGCAACGGTAGCCAGCATCACGCTGGTTGTCGTCAGCAGCGGCGTGGCAATCAGCGCGGAGACCACCAGGCTTGCCAGGAAGCACAGCCCCAGCTGCAGGGTGTTCTGCAGCGCAGCCGCGCGGCCTGTCGCTTGCGGGAACGGACGCAGCGCCTGCGCCACAACGATAGGGTAGATCGCCCCGTTCGCGATGGCCATCACGCAGAATGGAATCAATATTTCGGCCAGACCCGCGCCCGGAATAAACCCAACGGCCCAGGTGCCGATGACGCTCAGCGCATAGAGCACCAGCAGCCACGGCAGCATCTGCTGGCCTTCCCATTTTTGCAGCGCCGCACGACAGCCGTACCCGCCCACCAGGAACGCGATGGTCTGCGGAACGTAGCTCAGGCCAATGGCCGCAGGGCTATAGCCCATATCGTGCAGAATAAAAGGCGAACCGGTCAGCCACGCGAAGAAGCTCGCCGAGCAGGCGGCATAGATCAGAACGTTGCCGCGATACGCTTTCGCGCTCAGCAGGGAGGTGAAGGTAATCGGCTTCGCGTCTGCGTGCGCCTCTTTTTTATGCGCGGGCTTGAGGGCGAACGCCGGCAGCATCAGCACCAGCGTGATGGCAAACAGCGTGGCAAAGATGGCCTGCCAGTCAAAGTGCGCGAGGATCCAGCTTCCCAGCAGCGGGGCGAGGGCCGGTGAGAGCCCCACCAGCGGCATGATGGTGGCGAAAATACGGTTAGTGCGGTTCGCGGGGTAGTAGTCGGTGACCAGCGCCTGCCAGGTCACGGCCGCGGCACAGACGCCGACCGCCTGAACAAACCGCAGCACCAGCAGCCAGGTAGCATCGCGCACCCATAGCATCCCCAGGCAGCCCACGGCAAAAATGGCCAGCCCCAGCAGCAGCACCGGTTTACGACCGAAGCGATCCGAGAGCGGTCCCCAGAGCAGCTGTGCGAAAGCAAAACCGGCAAGGAACAGGCTCAGGCTGGCGCTGATGGCCGCGGCAGGAGTTTGCAGGTCTTCCTGCATCGCGGCAAACGCCGGCAGGTACATGTCGGTGGCCAAAAAGCCCAGCACGCTTAAGCCGCCGAGCCAGACTAAAAATCCTTTCCTGGGTTGCATTCTTTTATTCTCCTGAGGAGGCAGGTGTACGTTGGCGCAGAGTGTAGGGAGTGCAAAGCGGCTTGTGAAACGCTAATATTTGGCGGGTGCATTCAAATTTTTTGCAGGCAGAAAATGTGGTCAGATTATTCTCTTGAAGTGGTCGATGCTGTCGCGCGTAACGGCAGCTTTAGCGGAGCGGCGCAGGAGTTGCACCGCGTCCCTTCGGCCATCAGCTATACGGTGCGACAGCTTGAGGAGTGGCTGGCGGTACCGCTGTTTGAACGGCGGCATCGTGATGTGGAATTAACGCCCGCAGGGGCGTGGTTTTTAAAGGAAGGGCGTTCTGTTATCAAAAAAATGCAGATCACCCGCGAGCAGTGCCAGCAGATCGCGAACGGCTGGCGGGGCCACCTTTCCATTGCGGTGGATAACATCGTTAAGCCCGAGCGCACCCGGCAGATGATTGTCGATTTTTATCGGCATTTCTCTGACGTAGAACTGCGGGTCTCGCAGGAGGTATTCAACGGCGTCTGGGATGCGCTGGCGGATGGCAGGGTAGAGATGGCGATTGGCGCAACCCAGGCGATCCCGGTCGGGGGACGTTACGCCTTCCGCGATATGGGGATGCTGAACTGGAAATGCGTGGTGGCAAGCGATCATCCCCTGGCGGCGACGGAAGGGCCGCTGAGCGACGATACGCTGCGCAGCTGGCCGTCGCTGGTGCTGGAAGATACCTCCCGCTCGCTGCCGAAGCGAATTACCTGGCTGCTGGACAACCAGCGGCGGGTTGTCGCCCCTGACTGGGGATCGTCGGCGACGTGCCTCAGCGCCGGGCTCTGCGTAGGCATGGTGCCCGCCCATTTTGCACGTCCGCGAATCGACACCGGTGAGTGGGTTGAGCTGACGCTGGAGAATCCGTTTCCGGATGCGGCCTGCTGCCTCACCTGGCAACAAAATGATGTCTCGCCGGCGATGGCCTGGCTGCTGGACTATCTGGGGGACAGCGAAACGCTTAACCGGGAGTGGCTGCGGGAGCCAGACTGACTGGCTCCGCAATGAAATTAACGACGGTAGTCGCGGAACGGGCCATCCGCAACGGAACGGCGTTCGATGAGGCGAGGGTGAACTTCAATCGACTGCGACTCTTCACGCTTGTTGACGATCCTGTCCAGCAGCATATTGAAGGCGGTTTCACCCAGCGAATCTTTCGGCTGGTGAATGGTGGTCAACGCTGGCGTGAAGAAGCGCGCGTTGCGCACGTTGTCATACCCGATCACGGAGATGTCCTGCGGAACGCGCAGACCCAGCTCGTCGGCTGCACAGAGGGCGCCCATCGCCATGATATCGCCCCCGCAGAAGACGGCGGTTGGACGGTGAGGCTGGGAGACGATCTGCTGCATCGCGCGGTAGCCTGATTCCGGCTCAAAGTCGCCCTGCACGATCCAGTTTTCCGGCACGGTGATTAGCGCTTCTTCCATCGCTTTCATAAAACCAGCCAGGCGGCCCGCACCGGTGTTGCGTTCCAGCGGACCCGGGATCACGCCAATCTCGCGGTGGCCGCGTTCGATCAGATAACGGCCCGCCATGTAACCGCCTTCGAAGGCGTTATCGATAACGGAGTCGGTGAAGTCGGCGCGCGCTTCGCCCCAGTCCATCACCACCATAGGGATATGGCGATACTCTTCCAGCATCGACAGCACGGATTCCGGGTACTCAGAACACATCACCAGCAGGCCGTCCACGCGCTTTTGCGCCATCATCGACAGGTAGGCGCGCTGTTTTTCAATGCTGTTCCAGGCGTTGCCGAGAATCAGGGTATAGCCTTTCTGGAAGCAGTTTTTTTCTACCGCTTCAATGATCTCGGCAAAATAGGCCGCTTCGCTGCTGGTCGCCAGCAGACCAATAGACTTGGTGTGATTAACCTTGAGGCTGCGCGCAACCGCGCTTGGCGAGTAGTGCAGCTCTTTGATCGCTGCCCAGACGGCGTTGCGCGTCTCTTCCGCCACAAAACGGGTTTTGTTAATTACATGTGATACGGTTGTAGTGGAAACGTTTGCGCGTTTTGCTACGTCTTTAATTGTTGCCATTAAATGTTACTCCAGACCATATCCTAAACTCCTGAAAAACTTGAAGGTAAACGTTTGCCTTCTCTCACCCTTATCACGCAATTTCGAATTGCGGCACGCCGGGAAAACGACACGGGACGTCAGGAGGGGGTCAATGGCCGGTACGCTAATAAATTTAGCGTGGAATTTTGGCCTATCTTGATGAAAAGGGGAAGAGGTAAAGTGTTTATCAGCTTAAATCCAGGAAGATTTTTGACGTAAACTGTGCAAAAATGAGCAAGCTCACTTTTCGTGGGGGGATTAAAAGGAGAAAAATTGATGAGTTCCGATCTGAAGTTTTCGCTGTTCACCACCGTTATTGTGCTGGCGCTGATTGTGGCGGCTGGCCTGACGGCTGCGCTGCATTGATTTACGCGGGGGGAGAGCCTTCTCCCTCCCGAACGCTCCGATTGTTACTTCTCTGGCAAAAATCTTTTGCCATTTTGTTAACTTCTCATTTTTTGTGATTGATGTCATGCTTTCCGCTTCTTTGTTCTGTGTCACCACATGACACGGCATCCGGAGTTGACGCATGAAAATCAATTTTCCCCTGCTGGCCCTGGCGATTGGCGCTTTTGGGATTGGCACCACTGAATTCTCCCCGATGGGGTTACTGCCCGTTATCGCCCGGGGCGTGGACGTCTCGATCCCGGCCGCCGGGATGTTAATCAGCGCCTACGCCATCGGCGTGATGGTGGGGGCGCCGCTGATGACGCTTCTGCTTTCGCACCGTGCGCGCCGCAATGCGCTGATTTTCCTGATGGCGATTTTCACCCTGGGCAACGTGCTTTCGGCCATTTCGCCGGATTACACCACTCTGATGCTGTCGCGCATTCTGACCAGCCTCAACCACGGTGCCTTCTTTGGTCTGGGCTCGGTCGTGGCCGCAAGCGTGGTGCCAAAACACAAGCAGGCCAGCGCCGTGGCGACCATGTTTATGGGGCTGACCATCGCTAACATCGGCGGTGTTCCTGCGGCAACCTGGCTGGGCGAGGTCATTGGCTGGCGGATGTCCTTCCTGGCGACGGCCGGACTGGGCGTGGTCGCGATGGTGGCGCTGTTCTTCTCCCTGCCAAAAGGCAGCGCGGGTGAACGCCCTGACGTACGCAGAGAGCTGTCGGTGCTGGTGCGCCCGCAGGTGCTCTCCGCGCTGCTGACCACCGTGCTCGGGGCAGGGGCGATGTTTACCCTCTATACCTATATCTCGCCGGTCTTACACGACATTACCCACGCAACGCCACTCTTTGTTACCGCGATGCTGGTGCTGATTGGCGTGGGCTTCTCGATTGGCAACTATCTCGGCGGGAAATTTGCCGACCGTTCCGTGAGCGGCACGCTGAAGGGCTTTTTAACCCTGCTGATTGTCATTATGGTCGCGATCCCGTGGCTGGCGCAGAATGAATTCGGCGCGGCGATTGCGATGGTTGTCTGGGGCGCTGCCACCTTTGCCGTGGTGCCGCCGCTGCAGATGCGCGTGATGCGTGTCGCCCATGAGGCGCCGGGTCTCTCGTCTTCCGTGAATATCGGGGCATTCAATCTCGGCAATGCGCTGGGCGCCGCCGCCGGAGGCGCCGTGATTTCAGGCGGTCTGGGGTACAGTTTTGTGCCGGTGATGGGGGCGATTATTGCCGCGCTCGGCCTGCTGCTGGTGATGATGTCCGGCCGTAAACAGCCTGAAGCGGTTTGCACGGCTGAATAAGCAAAAACGCAGAAGGGTTACCCCTTCTGCGTGTCTCTTACGCGGCGAAGTTCTTCGCGACAAAGTCCCAGTTAACCAGAGCCCAGAAGTGCTCCAGGTAGTTCGGGCGCGCATTGCGGTAATCAATGTAGTAAGCATGTTCCCACACGTCCACGGTCATTAGCGGCGTAGCGCTGGTGGTCAGCGGGGTACCCGCGTTAGACGTGGACACGATAGCCAGTTTGCCATCCGCCTCTTTTACCAGCCACGTCCAGCCAGAACCGAAGTTCTTGATGGCGGCATCGGTAAACTTCGCTTTAAACTCTGCAAAGCTGCCAAAGGCGGCGTTGATGGCGGCTGCCAGTTCACCGGCAGGTTCGCCACCGGCATTCGGTGCCAGGCAGTGCCAGTAGAAAGTGTGGTTCCACACTTGAGCCGCGTTGTTAAAAACGCCACCCTCTGAACTGCGAACGATCTCTTCCAGCGTTTTGCCTTCAAAATCGGTGCCCTTGATGAGGTTGTTCAGGTTAGTGACGTACGTCTGATGATGCTTGCCGTAGTGGTATTCCAGGGTTTCCGCTGAAATGTGCGGTGCCAGGGCGTCTTTTGCATACGGTAGTGCAGGTAATTCGAACGACATTGCTTCTCTCCTTATTGTATTTTGTGTTGCCAATAACCCTACAGACAACAAGGACAGGATAGCAAATTGAAAGGGTATGCAAAAGAGGAACTTACCCTGCCGCAGATGCGGCAGGGCAGGGATTAACGAATGGTTTTTGGCGTCATGACGCGACGCGCGCCGACGTAATGACGTACCCAGTAATCTTCGCTGAGCGAGGTGATCTGAATGTCCTGACCGCTGCGCGGAGACTGGATGAATTTCCCGTTGCCGACGTAGACGCCCACGTGGTCAGCCGTACCGCGACCCTGCGTGCGGAAGAAGACCAGGTCGCCGTTTTCCAGCTCACCCCGGTTAACCGGTGACGCATCGCGCAGGTGATACATCTCATTGGCGGTACGTGGAATACGGAATTTAACCAGATCTTTATAGGCGTAATAGACGAGGCCGCTGCAGTCGAAACCGGTGCGCGGCGAACTGCCGCCCCAGCGATAAGGTTTGCCAATCTGCCCCATCAGTTTATTCATCGCGGTTTTTTGCGCTTTTTGCACACGCACTTTATGCACATCCGCCAGCTTTGTTACCTTCGTGCATTTGGCTTTATGGCCTTTACGGGTAATGCATTTTTCTGTAACGAGATTAGCGGCGGTCTGCGAAGCTTTATTTTTGGCGGTGCGGGTAGTGCGGGAAGATTTTGTTTTCGTCTTGCTGGAAGCGGTTTGTTTAGTCTGAGCGGTGGTTTTTTTCTTGTCGTTCTTGCTGCTGGTTTTTTTCTTACGTTCTGTTGCTTTCACCAGATGGCTTTTTTGTACAGCAGATTGCCGCGCCTGCTGAGAGGCGTTTGCCGCTGGCGTTAACGTGAGTGATGTAAACAGTAAAGCACAGAGCGTGATCGAGATTTTAGTTATCCGCGCCACTGGGCAGTCCCCTGATATATGCAGGTCATCAATAATACCCGCGTGTGATTTACAAAGCCCGTCGATTCTAATCTATAAAAACCCGAGAAGTTAATAGCATTTTTCAATCTAAAAACGTGTTTCGTTAGCAAGTGCAAAAAAATTCATCGTTCTGACGCACAATTGTTCACTCCCTAAGCAAAACCCTGACGGGCGAAGGGGTAAACACCATTTGCAATGCAACTTTTGTGGAGTCGGGGTAAAATATATAAACGTGACGAAAATGTTATTTTCCGATGCCAGCCTGACCCGCTACAATGTCAGACTACTGCCGTAACAGAAGTTAAAGGAAGCAAGACATGAGCACCACTATTGAAAAAATCCAGCGCCAGATCGCTGAAAACCCGATTCTGCTGTATATGAAAGGTTCTCCGAAGCTGCCAAGCTGCGGCTTCTCCGCGCAAGCGGTTCAGGCGCTGTCAGCCTGTGGTGAGCGTTTTGCTTACGTTGATATCCTGCAGAACCCGGACATCCGCGCTGAGCTGCCAAAATACGCTAACTGGCCGACCTTCCCGCAGCTGTGGGTAGACGGCGAGCTGGTGGGCGGCTGCGATATCCTGATTGAGATGTATCAGCGCGGCGAACTGCAGCAGCTGATCAAAGAGACGGCGGCGAAGTACAAAACGGAAGAGCCGGACGCTGAATAATTTTCTGCGTTAATAAAAAAGCGACCTGAAGAGGTCGCTTTTTTTTATTCTTCACTGTCGCCCATCGGCAGCGGCCAGCCGCCCAGACGCTTCCAGCGGTTGACGATCTCACAGAACAGCTCTGCGGTGCGCTCCGTATCGTATAAGGCGGAGTGCGCCTGGGTACCGTCAAACGGTATACCCGCCGTAATGCAGGCTTTGGATAAAACCGTTTGTCCCAGTGCCAGGCCGCTTAGCGCGGCGGTGTCGAAGGTCACGAACGGGTGGAAAGGGTTGCGTTTGAGCGACGCGCGTTCGGCTGCTGCCATGGTAAAGCTGTGATCGAAGGTGGCGTTATGGGCTACCATGATGGCGCGGCTGCAGTTGCTCTCTTTCATGCCTTTACGCACCATTTTAAATATGGCGTGCAGCGCATCATATTCACTGATTGCACCACGCAGCGGGTTATGCGGATCGATACCGTTAAACGCCAGCGCCTCCGGCTGTAAGTTTGCCCCTTCGAAAGGTTCAATGTGGAAATGCAGCGTGGTGTCCGGTGTAAGCCAGCCCTGTTCATCCATCTTCAGCGTGATGGCGGCAATTTCGAGCAGCGCATCGGTTTTAGCGTTAAATCCGGCTGTTTCTACATCAATGACAACGGGATAAAAACCACGAAAACGGTCGCACAGACCGCTAAATTGAGCGTTATCGGACATCAGGGTCTCTTACAAGGGGAAAAAGCAGTGCGCATTATGGCAAATTTTGCAGGGTGATGCAGTAAAACTACGGGCGCATGTTGCGCCCTGAGGGATCAGTTGCCCAGACCGCGACCCGCGTCTTTGGCTTCAATCAGCTCGATCTTGTAACCGTCCGGATCTTCTACAAAGGCAATAACGGTGGTGCCGCCTTTTACCGGGCCGGCTTCGCGCGTGACGTTACCGCCGTTGCTGCGAATGCGTTCACACGCCTCGGCCGCGTTATCCACTTCCAGCGCGATATGGCCGTAGGCGGTGCCCAGCTCATAGCTGTCCACGCCCCAGTTGTAGGTCAGTTCAATGACCGCTTCATCCGTTTCCGGGCCGTAACCCACGAACGCCAGCGAGTATTTGTATTCCGGGTTTTCGCTGGTGCGCAGCAGCTTCATGCCCAGGACGTTAGTGTAGAAATCGATAGAACGTTGCAGATCGCCAACGCGCAGCATGGTGTGAAGTAGGCGCATAATTTCCTCATTAACCAATGGAATAGACTATTTTTTTGAACAGAAACGATGTTTTAGTATAGCGGCGAAGTGTCGCCGCTATCAATGAACAATGGCGAGATTACAGAGAAGGGTAGTCGGTGTAGCCTTCCGCGCCGCCGCCGTAGAAGCTCTCAGGACGCTGCGGGTTCAGGGCCGCTTTCTGCTGCAGTCGAGCAACCAGATCCGGGTTGGCAATATAGTCGCGGCCAAACGCCACGGCGTCGATCAGCCCTTTATTAATCAGATCCTCGGCTTTCTCAGGGGTATAAGCACCCGCACCGATGATCACCCCGTGGAAGCGCTCGCGCACTTTCTGACGGAAGGCTTCCGTATAAGGCTTACCGCCGGCCCAGTCCGGCTCGGACATGTGCAGATAGGCAATGCCGCGCTTCGCCAGCTCTTCAATCAGATACAGCGCGTCCGCTTCTTCATTCGGACCGTTGTCGACGTTCTGGAACGTACCGATTGGGGAGACGCGGATACCGATGCGGTCCGGGCTCCACTCCTGACAAACGGCGTCAACCACTTCCAGCACCAGGCGGGCGCGGTTTTCGACGCTGCCGCCGTACTGGTCGGTGCGATGGTTAGACGACGGTGACAGGAACTGGTGCAGCAGGTAACCGTGAGCGGAGTGCAGTTCAACCAGGTCAAAACCGGCTTCGCGGGCGTTGGCCACGGCCTGACGGAAATCGTTCACGATACCCGGGATCTCATCCAGCTCCAGCGCGCGTGGCGTAGAGGTGTCGACGCGGATCGCGTTGCCGTTTTCATCGCGCAGGGAGGTGCGGGTGTTCGCGTTCAGGGCAGACGCTGAAACCGGCGCCTGACCGCCAGGCTGAATGCTGCTGTGGGAGATACGACCGGTATGCCACAGCTGGACCGCAATGCGACCGTCTTCAGCGTGAACACCCGCGGTGATTTTCTGCCATGCGGCGATCTGCTCCGGGCTGTGCAGCCCCGGCGCACCCGCATATCCCTTGGCCTGAGCAGAAATCTGCGTGGCTTCAGTGATGATCAGGCCAGAGCTGGCGCGCTGACGATAGTATTCACCCATCAGTGGGGTTGGGATATCACCCGGCTCAATGCTGCGCAGACGGGTAAGCGGAGCCATAAACACGCGGTTTGGCGCGGTGACGGCACCCACTTTTAAGGGGGTAAATAATTTTTCAGCTGACATAACGACTCCTGAGTAGACCAGTCGACTAGTAATAACGTAAATAAAAACGCCTGCTAAGCGCCAGGCGCAGTAATCGTACTTATCACATGTGCCAGCGCGCTTTCGAGCGGCACGGCACTGCGAGAAATTTTAGCCTGCAGGTTGGCGCCTAACCAGAGGGAGTAGAGCACCTGAGCCTGCGTTAAGGGATCCCCGGGGAAGGCGAGCGTATTTTCTTGGCGCCCCTTCGCCAGCGCCTGCGCCAGCAGGGCGATAACGCCGCTGGCGCCTTTATCCATTGCAGTGCGCATATCTTCTGAGAGATCGCACACTTCGGCAGAGAGTTTAACCGTCAGGCATCCGCTGATAATGCCTTGCTGACAGAACTGGTTCAGCGTTTCCTGGTAGTAGTTCAGAACACGATCCCGATAGTTACCTTCCCCCGTGGCGAAGTGGGTCGCGAGGCGCTGGTGGTAAGCAGTATAGTGCCGCTCCAGCATCGCCACGCCAAAGGCCTCTTTGGACCGAAAGTAGTGATAGAACGACCCTTTCGGTACCTCAGCGGTTTTTAATAGCTCGCTCAACCCCATACCGGTGAAGCCGCGGTGCATGCACAGCCGCTCGCCGGTCGCCAGGAGATGTTCGCGCGTGTCGTGTTCAGTATTTCTGCTCATGGATTCACTCTAATAGACCGTTCGGTCTAATGCAAGCGCTGTTACCGGCGACACGCATTCAGAATGTCCAACTGTTGCTGATAAACGCTTGATTTAACGTCCATCATGCCCAGCACCGTCGAGAATAAATTGTCCTGCGAAACCGCATTTTTTGCTGCGTGGTCGCGTAAACACTGCGCGTTGATGCCAAAGTTTTTCGCATAGTCCGGGGACAGCCAGAACATAAACGGAATGTGCGTCTGCTGCTCCGGCGCCAGCATGTACGGCGTGCCGTGCAGATAAATACCGCTTTCACCGAGCGATTCCCCGTGATCCGAGAGGTAAATCAGCGCGGTGTTCATGTTCGCCTGACGGGCTTTCAGCGCATCAATGGTTTTGCTGACCATGCTGTCGGTATACAGAATGGTATTGTCATAGGTGTTCATCAGCGCCTGATGGTCGCAATCCTGAATTTCGTTGGTGTCGCAGGTGGGGGTGAATTTACGGAAATTATCCGGGTAACGGCGATAGTACGCCGGGCCGTGGCTGCCCATCAGGTGGATAACCAGCACCGTGTCCTGCTTCAGACCGTCCAGCACGTTGTCCAGGCGGTAGAAATTCACGTCATCAATACAGGACTGGTCTTTGCAGAACTGATCCAGCTTCCACTGCGTCATGTCGGTATGGGGAATACGATCGCAGGCACCTTTACAGCCACCGTCGTTGTCGCGCCACAGGAGGTTGATACCCGCATGGTTGAGTACGTCGAGCAGCCCTTCCTGATGGTGCGCCAGGTCGGCATCGTATTTGCTGCGCGTCATACCGGAGAACATGCACGGAACGGATACGGCGGTTTCAGTGCCGCACGAGGAGGCCTGCGGGAAGTTAATCACATCCTGCTTTTTCAGCTCGGGGTTGGTTTCACGCTCGTAGCCATTGAGGGAGTAGTTCGCCGCGCGCGACGCTTCGCCGATGACCAGCACCAGAACGGTTTTCTTCTGCTGACCCGTAATCAGCGCGCCTTTGTGCGCATCTTCGCCAATCCGCACCAGCGTTTGATCGCCGGCAAACCAGCGCATCTTGCTGTATTTCACCACGGCGCTGACGTAGTTCGCCGGAGTGACCATTTTGACGATGCTTTTGTTATTGCGGAACAGCGACGCGTAATCTTTATAAAACACTGCGGCGATAAGAATAATCACCAGCAGGGCACCGAGCATCGCGGCAACACGCGTCAGCAGGGCGTACCACCATTTGCCGGTACGAATGCGGGTCAGCGCCAGCATCAGGGATGGAACAAGACCGGCTATGACAATCCACAGAATCATCTGCGGGGTCACCAGCGCGGTGGCTTCCTGGGAGTTAGTTTCGAACACGTTCACAATCATGTTCTGATCGATGACCGCGCCGTAGGTAAACATAAAGTAAGTTGCCGCAGCGCACCCGACAGTTAAGACGATCATCAGCGGCTTACGGATATACGGGATATTGAGCAGGCTAAATACAATGACCCAGCCACAAAACAGCACAACCGGCACGGATGCGGCGAAGAGAATATCGTGCAGATGCGCAGGGGCAATAATGGCCCAGCTGCGCTGGATAAACAGCCCGTTAAGCAGAGTAAAAAAGAGTGCACAGCCCAGAGTAAATTTTATATCGTTACATTGTAACTTTTTACTTAACCACATCGATCGTAAAACCTGTCATTGTCATGATGTGGCGAGTATAAAGAGGGAAGATTAGTGAAACCTTAATGCCACAAAACTGTGGTAAAGCCCTTGCACGCGGCGCTTTTAGCGTCTTCACTGTAGGTGAGAGAGGTTAACCGGAGGTGAGTGTGGCAGAGCAACTGGAGTTTTTCCCCATCCAGAGCCCGTGCCGGGGGATTTGTCAGTCAGATGAACGCGGTTATTGCCGAGGGTGCATGCGTACCCGTGACGAGCGTTTTAACTGGCAAAACTTCAGCGACACGCAAAAGCAGGATGTGCTGCGCCTCTGCAGACAGCGACTTCTGCGCAAAATCCGCGCAAACAAAGCCTCTGAGACCGAAGAACCCCAGCAACCTTCACTGTTTTAATGCGGTAATTGCGTATACTCATGACATCACGTCCTTGAGGAAAATGTTATGGTTCAGCGTATTACCCTTGCCCCCCAGGGGCCAGAATTCTCCCGTTTTGTGATGGGCTACTGGCGCCTGATGGACTGGAATATGTCCCCCCTCCAGCTGGCAAGCTTTATTGAAGAGCATATCGATTTAGGGGTAACAACAGTCGATCATGCGGATATTTACGGTGGCTATCAGTGTGAAGCCGCCTTTGGCGAGGCGCTCAAGCTGGTTCCGGCACTCCGGGAGCGCATGGAGATCGTTACCAAATGCGGTATTGCCACCACGGCCAAACCGGAGCATGCCCTCGGCCACTACATCACCGACAGCGCCCATATCATCAAGAGCGCCGAGCAGTCGCTGGTCAATCTGGCAACCGATCGTATCGACCTGCTGCTGATTCACCGTCCGGACCCGCTCATGGATGCCGACGAGGTGGCGGAAGCCTTCCTGAGTCTGCATCAGAGTGGGAAGGTGCGTCACTTCGGCGTCTCCAACTTTACCCCGGCCCAGTTTGCGCTGCTTCAGTCTCGTCTGCCGTTTACGCTCGCCACTAACCAGGTTGAGATCTCCCCGGTGCATCAGCCGCTGCTGCTGGATGGTACGCTCGACCAGCTGCAGCAGCTGCGCATTCGCCCGATGGCCTGGTCGTGCCTCGGCGGTGGACGCCTGTTTAATGATGATGCGTTCCTGCCGCTGCGCAATGAGCTGGAAACCATCGCCCGCGAGCTGAACGCCCAGAGCATAGAGCAGGTGGTTTACGCCTGGATCCTGCGTCTGCCGTCAAAACCGCTGCCGATTATTGGCTCCGGGAAAATTGAACGCGTCCGTTCCGCGCTGGCCGCCGAAGAGCTGCAGATGACCCGCCAGCAGTGGTTCCGCATCCGCAAAGCCGCGCTGGGCTACGACGTGCCATAAACCGCCAGAAGGTGACTTTCCGGTGAAATCTGTGCCCCTGGTATACACTTAAGGGGCAAAAAATAACCAGCGGAGGTCATATGAAGCGTTTTACTCTGGCATTGGTCACGCTGGTTGTTTGCGCAGGGGCGCAGGCAGCCAGCGACGAAGTAGAAATGAATCTTGTCACCTCACAGGGTGTGGGTCAGTCCATCGGGACGGTGAAAATCACCGAGACCGATAAAGGGCTGGAATTCGCACCCGATCTTAAAGCACTCCCGCCGGGCGAACACGGCTTCCATGTTCATGCCAAAGGGAGCTGTCAGCCAGCCATGAAAGAGGGTAAACCGTCGGCAGCGGAAGCAGCAGGGGGCCACCTTGACCCGCAGAATTCAGGTAAACATGAAGGGCCTGATGGTATGGGACACCTGGGCGACTTGCCGGTGCTGGTGGTAAACAATGACGGTAAAGCCACGGATCCGGTCGTGGCGCCGCGGCTGAAAAAGCTGGATGAGGTCAAAGGCAAAGCGCTGATGATCCATGTGGGCGGCGATAACATGTCCGATCAGCCTAAACCGCTTGGCGGCGGCGGGGCGCGCTATGCCTGCGGCGTAATCTGATCCCCAATCGTTCCCGGTGGGGGCGCCTGTTCCAGCTGCGAAAGCGAGCAGTGCAGGCGCCAGATTATCGAGGCCAAATCGCGGGCTGCGGGAAGATGATGCCGGGCAAGGGTGTCGCAGATCCGCTGCAGTTCAGCCAGCGTGGCCTCCAGAGGCCGCTGCTGAACGCCACGCTCGCTCATCACATCGCGTAGCAGAGAGATACACACATCACGTACCTGCGACAGCGGATCGGAGCGCGTTTCCCATGCGCGAAGCTGCCAGACCACGTGCGAGCAGTTCAACAGCACCACCCCCCAGCGCAGCAGCCAGCGTCGGGACAGCGCGTCCTGGCTGTTATTTAACTGGCTAACGTGGTGATAAACCAGCGATTCATACTCGCTTTCTTGCAGATGCGGTTTGCGGCTGAGCTGGTCGACAAACCCTCTGCGCAATTCACGGATATGTCGACGGCTTTTGCGTGCGTCAGAGCCGGGACGTAACACCGCGAAGGCCAGCCACGCCAGCCCGACGCCAAGAATCTTTGCCAGGTTGTCATTCAGAAAAGCGGCGTAATCATACACCGGCGGATTCGTCACGGAGATAAACGAGCCCATAAAGACAATCAGCTGCCCCCACAGACCCGCCAGTTTCGGCATTTGCAGCTTAAGGAGCTGCATCGTCGTTAGCAGCGGAAACAGGAACAGCAGAAACTGCCAGAGATCGCTTATCTGCACCATAAGGCCAAACTTCACCACAAAACTGAACAGTGATAGCAAAACAAGCGTTCGCAGCAGCAGCGTAAGCGAGTTAAACGGCGAGGCCGCGACGGAGTAAAGCACGCAGCTGATAGCGGCAAGCGTTAACGCCGCCGAGCCTGATTCCCACTGCGTGGTAATGCTCCACGCCCCCACCAGCATCAGTGCGCTGAAGGTGCGAAAACCGCTCCACAGCGCTTCCAGATAATCGGTGTGACGTGCGAGAGCCGGGCTGCCGGGAACGGCGAACTCCGTGACCGGGGTAGCATTCTCTACCGCCTTAATCCAGCGGCTGCTGCGCAGGTATAGCCGACAAAAGTAATTCAGCCGCTGCCAGAAGGCGCGATGGCGATAATCAAACTCATCCACCGGGGCGAGCGGGGCGATGATCTTCGCGACGGTATAGATGTCCGCATCCGGTCGCGCGAGTGCCGCGAGCAGGGTTTCGATTACCGCGCGGGTGTTTTCTGGCGGTGTCGGCCAGTTGAGCAGCATTCGGCGCAGGCTGGAGATAGCGCTGGTCATGCGCAGCTGCTGGTGCAGCAAATAGTTAAGCAGCGTGTTCTGACGGCGAAACCGGTAATGGCTCCAGAACGCCTGAATTCGCAACAGATTCATGGTCAGGATCTGCCCGATAACCTTTTCATGCGCGAGGCGGATGTCATCGCTTGTATCCGGTTGCCACAGCAGGCTCGCATGTTCCAGCAGCCGGGTATGCATGGTTTTCAGCGCAGTGATAAGCGCAGTGCCGTCAGAGGTGCTGGGCAGGATCATCATCATAAATCCGCCGCAGAGGATCCCGACAATGACTTCGCAGACGCGCGCCTGTGCGATATCCCATAGCTCGGTGGTGTCGAGCACGTTGACGACCGGGAAGGCGATAATGGCGGCGGTATAGCCCGCCAGCTGGAAAGCATAGGCCACGTTATTGGTGAAATGGGCGCAGGCCCAGGTACAGCAACCCAGCCATGCCGCCATGCTCAGCAGGAACAGCCATGGATCGTTCAGCGTGTGGCCCGCGATAATTAACGCCGCGGTGGCGCCCAGCAGGCTACCTGCGATACGGCCAAGGCTTTTGCTGATCACCCCGCCAACGGTGGGGAAGCTTACCACCGCCGCGGAGGTCATCGCCCAGTAGGGTTCATCCAGGTTCAGATAATAGGCGACAGTCAGCGCCAGGCACATGGCAATGCCGTTACGCAGCGCGTAGCGCCACTGGGGGCGCGTCGCTTTCATCCACGGCGTGTTTTGCCAGGAGAGCGCCTGCAGGTTCATTAACGGGTTCCGATAGAGACAGTGCAGGTGGTGCCGGAAACCAGCGTGATGTCCTCCGGTAAACGGTCAAACTCCACGCGCACAGGCACGCGTTGAGCCAGGCGCACCCACGGTACGTTCGGCTTGATGTCCGGCACCAGCCCGGAATCCGTTTCAACGCTTTGATCGTAAATGGCGCGGCCAATGCTGGAAACGTGACCCTGTAACTTTTTCGGGCCACTATACAGCGTTATGGCGGCGGGTGCGCCTTCACGTATATGACGAAGCTTGGTCTCTTCGAAATAGCCCACGACGTAGAACGAGTGGCTGTCGACGAGAGCAAAAACTGGCTGACCGGCGGTGGCATAATTTCCCACCCGGGCGGAGAGGTTGGTCACCCATCCGTCGACGGGTGCGGTGACCACGGTTTGGGTTAATTCCCACTGCGCCTGCTTCAGCGTGGCCTCAGCCACGTTGACGCTCGCCTGCATGGCCTTGACGTTGATATTGGCGGTATCTAAATCTTCCGCGGAGATGTAGTTTTTCGACAGGTGACGGCGGCGATTGGCCTCATTATTGGCCTTTGCAAGGTCAGACTGGGCTTTTGCCAGCTGCGCCTGGGCGTTCAGAATCGCAATGTGATACGGGGTGTCGTCGATGCGGAATAACACCTCTCCCTTTTTAACGTACTGATTATCCTTAACCAGCAGCGTTGTGATACTTCCCGACACCTGGGGGGTGATGCTGACCTGCTCAGCGCGAACTTTGCCGTCACGGGTCCAGGGGGACTGCATATAATAATTCCACAACCACCATCCAGCAGCCAGGGCGAGGACAAGAACGAACAGGGTGGAAAAGTACTTCAGCGTTTTCAGAGGCATATTCACCACACGATCAGAACAGCAAGGCCCAGGCATACGGAGAGGGCAAACAGGGAGAGATCCATCAGCATGGGGTGCCAGATTTCGCCGGAGTACATCCAGTCGCGAAGCAGGCGATGCGCGATGAGCCAGAGAACAAAGCCCACCAGCACGGCTTTAAACAGGGGAGGAAAGTAGACTGACGCACCGAAGATCAGGTCCTGAAGGGGTAAACCTTCTGAGCGATGAAAAAAGATCACAGGCAGAAATCCTTTGCAGTGAACAGAATGCCGCGTTGGCTTGTCTGAGTATGAAGAAGCATCATAATTCAGTGTAAGTCATACTTTTGAGTCCGATGAATGCAGTATTGCATTTGTTTTGCCAATACAAATGCTGCACACTATTCTAAAATCAGTATAATAACTTAGCAAGCTAATTATAAGGAGATGAAATTGGAATCGCCATTAGGTTCTGATCTGGCAAGGTTGGTACGCGTCTGGCGTGCTCTGATTGACCATCGCCTGAAACCTCTGGAACTGACGCAGACGCATTGGGTCACGTTGCACAACATTCATCAGCTGCCGCCCGACCAGTCGCAAATTCAACTGGCTAAAGCGATAGGCATTGAGCAACCGTCGCTGGTGCGCACGCTTGACCAACTGGAAGAGAAGGGACTGATCTCCCGGCAAACCTGCGCCAGCGATCGTCGCGCCAAGCGCATTAAGCTGACGGAGAAAGCGGCGCCTATCATCACTGAAATGGAAGCGGTGATCACCAAAACGCGCGGTGAAATCCTTTCAGGGGTTTCACCGACGGAGCTGGAAATGCTCATCAGCCTCATTGCGCGCCTTGAGCAAAACATTCACGAGCTACAGTCTCGCGACTGACCAGACAACACGGCCTTGCATCTGCAAGGCCTTGTTTTTACTTAAAGACAACGACGCGGTTACGGCCCGTCTCTTTCGCTGCATACATCGCCTTATCGGCACTTTCCACGCACGCTTCTGCGCTTACCGACGAAGAGGTTGCCGTAAACACCCCCATGCTGATGGTAATCGGCTCTGGTAACTGACCCTCGCTGCTAATTTTATCAAAACCGCTTAGCTTCAACCGAATGCGCTCCGCCACCTGATATGCGTCTTCTGCGGAGGTGTTTGCCAGCATCAGGACAAACTCTTCGCCGCCGATTCGCGCTGCGATATCCTGCGGACGTACGGAGTCCATCAGCAGATTGGCGACAAACTGCAGGACTTTATCTCCCTGCAGGTGACCGTAGTTGTCGTTGATACGCTTGAAACGATCGAGATCGCTGACGATAACCGAAACCGGGCGGCTGGGTTTGGCGATGCCCAGCGCCTGGTTTAACGATTCATAAAAATAGCTGCGGTTATAAAGGCGCGTGAGCGGATCGCGAATCGAATTTTGATACGACTGCTGATACTTCAAATGGGAGTCACGATACAACCTGAAGACATCATAGAGCAGCACAAAAATAATAATCAGCGTCGCGACGGTTTCAAATAATCGGGCGCGATACCAGGATATATCTTCTGCATGTCCGCCTACCAACAGCATAGCGAGCGTGACGACATAGCAGACACACAGAAAATTACCGCCTACCCAGAACAGATTACGCACGCGCGTAATAAACATCAGCGTGGCTAGTGTCACGACCCAGAAAACGATTAATGAAATATTAATGCTGTGGCTCCAGAGAACCATAAACTGCCGCGTTTCATTATCAACCAGATCGAGGGATAAAAACGGGGAATGGCTGGAATACATCCAGGCCAGAATCACCATACATGCGGTAAAAAGAAATGAACCGCTAACGATGATGATATGCGCCAACCGTGAAAGGGGCAGATTGCGCGTGGGATAAAGTAATGCCGAAACGATCATCAGCACCGCCATTAAGAGGTGGCGGAACATATAGTAGATCATCGCATCGTTGTAGTTCACAACGTTGAACTGATAGAGATCCAGCCACGCCGGAAAGCTGGTCAATGTTCCGACCATCAGCAAGGCCGAACCGGCAAAGGCAAATGAGATGGCAATCAGATAGAGCCGCCGCTTATCACACCAGTATTTCATTGCCATAAAACAGGCAATAAACAGGTGAAACACGAGTAAAAAAATGGTGAGTGTGGGGAACAAAAGAGGCGAAAAGGACGGAACCCAGTCAACCAGTTTTGAAAATAAAGCCTGTAATATTCCGATGACGACCAAGCAACCGAAACAGAACGAGATATAACGACCTTTTACAGAATGACTATTCGCAAGCATATAAACTTATACAAATTAAAATAATTATGAAGAGATGATTGCGAAGAGTTTAATCAATTAGCACGCTAAATACTTTGCGCAGAAACAATATATGGCGCGTTTAATAATGCGTGGGATGAATGTATTATGTAAATATATTTGTGAGAGTGATATATATTGTAAATGGATGTGGCCTGATGACCACATCCATTTTTAATTAACGCGGAGAAACGGTAACCTGGCTGCCGTTGCTCGCCAGCACGACGCGTTGACCCGCAGAGAAGCGGGTGTTGCCCTGCTTCTGAACAACCATAATGGTGCTGCCGTCGTCTTTACGAATTTCCAGCTCTACGCCCTGGGTTTTGTTCATCGCGCCCTGAACGCCCTGACCCGCGACACCACCCGCTACAGCGCCCGCTGCGGTTGCCAGAGAACGGCCCGTGCCGCCGCCAACGGTATTACCCAGGAAACCACCCAGTACAGCACCGCCGATTGCGCCCATCACGTTGTTTTCATCACCACCCTGAATTTGTACAGGACGGGCGTTAACAACGGTACCGTAAGTCACGCTCTGAACCTGTTTTGCTTCAGAAGCGCTGTAAACGTCGCCAGACAGCGAGCTGTCGTTCACACAGCCAGCCAGGGTTAAACCAATCAGCGAAACGCCCAGTACACGTACAATCATTTGAATCTCCTGTTCACCAAAAACGCCCATCTGGAGGCATCCGTTATGGCTAAATTATATGGCATAAAGAGCCATAGTTCATATCTTTGCACTAACAATAAGAAAATTGTACTTGAATTTGACTTAACGAGACATAAACAGGAGCCACTCGCCATACCGGCAAGACATTGTTAAAAAATATTATCGTCGGATGGCAAAGGAGCGCTGTTTATGGTTGAGTGGATATCCTTAGCCCACGCAACGTAAGGAAAGCGCATGAAATCGGGTCGCTACATTGGTGTGATGTCGGGCACCAGTCTGGATGGGGTAGATGTCGTTCTGGCCGCCATTGACGAACATATGGTGGCACAGCAGGCGAGCCTGACCTGGCCAATCCCCCTTTCGCTGAAAGAGGACATTCTGAGCATCTGTCAGGGGCAGCAGTTAACCCTCTCCCAGCTTGGTCAACTTGATGTTCGACTGGGTGCGCTGTTTGCGGATGCGGTGCAGGCGTTAATGCAAAAAGAACATCTTCGTCCCCAGGATGTGGTCGCCATCGGGTGTCACGGACAAACCGTCTGGCATGAGCCGACTGGCGACGCGCCGCATACGTTGCAAATCGGCGATAACAACCAGATTGTGGCGAAGACGGGCGTAACGGTCGTCGGGGATTTTCGGCGCCGCGATATTGCCCTTGGCGGCCAGGGCGCGCCGCTGGTGCCTGCCTTCCATCAGGCGTTGCTGGCGCACCCTACAGAACGCCGTATGGTGCTCAACATAGGCGGGATTGCTAACCTCTCGATGCTTATTCCGGGGCAGCCCGTTCGCGGCTACGATACCGGCCCGGGGAATATGTTAATGGATGCCTGGATCTGGCGGCAGTGCGGTCAACCGTATGATAAAAACGCCGAGTGGGCGAGTGAGGGGAAAGTGGTTCTCCCGCTGCTGCAGTCCATGCTCAGCGACCCTTATTTTGCTTTACCGGCGCCGAAAAGCACGGGACGAGAATACTTTAACTTTGGCTGGCTCGAGCGCCAGCTTGCGCTGTTCCCGGCACTCGCCCCGCAGGACGTCCAGGCGACGCTTGCCGAATTAACGGCCGTGTCGATCTCTGAGCAAGTGCTGCTCAGCGGCGGCTGCGAACGCCTGCTGGTGTGCGGCGGGGGAAGCCGAAACCCGCTGGTGATGGCGCGTCTTGCCGGGCTGCTGCCGGGCACCGAGGTGACGACGACGGACGAGGCCGGCATCAGCGGGGATGATATGGAAGCGCTGGCTTTCGCCTGGCTTGCCTGGCGCACCATCGCCGGGCTGCCAGGGAATTTACCGTCGGTAACCGGCGCGCGCGAGGCGAGCGTGCTAGGGGCGATTTTCCCGGCAAATCCTCGTCATAATCAGAGTTAACTGAAATTCAGCGCGGCGCCTCGTCGTTAGAATGGAATAAAACAGGGGGGCAGCCATGTCCTCCAGGACCAGGAAAGTCTTCGGAATACGCCCATGAAAAAAGTTCTTCTTATTGCCGCGCCTTTATTGCTGTCAGGATGCAGCGTCTATAACCAGTTCCTTGAGCGCATGCAGACCGATACGCTGGAGTATCGCTGCGATGAAAAACCGCTGACCGTGAAGCTGAATAACCCGCGTCAGGAAGCCAGCTTCGTTTACGATAACAAGCTGCTAACCCTTAAGCAGGGTATCTCGGCCTCCGGGGCGCGTTATTCGGACGGCATCTATGTATTCTGGTCGAAAGGCGACAGCGCCACGGTCTACAAACGCGACCGAATTGTGCTGAACAACTGCCAGCTTGAAAATCCGAAGCGTTGAGATTTTTACAGGGGCGGCGCACAATAGCGCCACCCAATATCAAGATCAGCTAACGCCATGTCAGATAACGACGAACTGCAGCAAATTGCGCATCTGCGCCGTGAATACACCAAAGGCGGCCTGCGTCGCCAGGATCTTCCCGCTGAACCCCTCGTGCTTTTTGAGCGCTGGCTGAAACAGGCCTGCGACGCAAAGCTGGCCGACCCAACGGCCATGGTCGTCGCGACGGTAGATGAAAACGGTCAACCGTATCAGCGCATCGTCTTGCTTAAGCATTACGACGAGAAAGGGCTGGTGTTCTATACCAATCTGGGCAGCCGCAAGGCGCACCACTTAGAAAACAACCCGCGCATCAGCCTGCTGTTCCCGTGGCACATGCTGGAACGTCAGGTGATGGTGACCGGCAAAGCGGAACGTCTCTCTACCCTGGAAGTGGTGAAGTATTTCCACAGCCGCCCGCGCGACAGCCAGATTGGCGCCTGGGTGTCAAAACAGTCCAGCCGGATCTCTGCCCGCGGCGTGCTGGAAAGTAAATTCCTGGAGCTGAAACAGAAGTTCCAGCAGGGGGAAATTCCGCTGCCGAGCTTCTGGGGCGGCTTCCGCATTCCGATTGAGCAGATGGAATTCTGGCAGGGCGGTGAGCATCGCCTGCATGACCGCTTTTTATACCAGCGCGAGAATGGCGGCTGGAAAATCGACAGACTGGCGCCGTAATCCCCGAAATTTGTTGATTTAAGCGCTAGCGCACACCGCGCTTGCGCTTTATTCTATGGTCCTTTCGCATCAGGCGAAAAGTCGTGTACCGGCAAAGGTGCAGTCGTTTATACATGGAGAATTTGATGGCAAGCAGTAACTTGATTAAACAATTGCAAGAGCGGGGCCTCGTGGCCCAGGTGACGGACGAGGAAGCGTTAGCAGAGCGACTGGCGCAAGGCCCGATCGCGCTCTATTGCGGCTTCGATCCCACCGCTGACAGCTTGCATTTGGGGCATCTTGTTCCATTGTTATGCCTGAAACGCTTCCAGATGGCGGGTCATAAGCCTGTTGCCCTGGTGGGCGGCGCGACCGGTCTGATTGGTGACCCGAGCTTTAAAGCCGCGGAGCGTAAGCTGAACACCGAAGATACCGTGCAGGAGTGGGTGGATAAGATCCGCAAACAGGTTGCACCGTTCCTCGACTTCAACTGTGGTGATAACTCTGCCATTGCTGCTAACAACTACGACTGGTTTGGCGGCATGAACGTGCTGACCTTCCTGCGTGACATCGGCAAGCACTTCTCTGTTAACCAGATGATTAACAAAGAAGCGGTCAAGCAGCGTCTGAACCGTGACGATCAGGGTATCTCCTTTACCGAGTTCTCCTACAACCTGCTGCAGGGCTATGACTTTGCCTGCCTGAACAAGCTGCACGGCGTCTCTCTGCAGATCGGCGGCTCTGACCAGTGGGGGAACATCACCTCCGGTATCGACCTGACCCGTCGTCTGCATCAGAACCAGGTCTTCGGCCTGACCGTTCCACTGATCACCAAAGCTGACGGCACCAAATTCGGTAAAACCGAAGGCGGCGCGGTATGGCTCGATCCGAAGAAAACCAGCCCGTACAAATTCTATCAGTTCTGGATCAACACGGCGGACGCCGATGTTTACCGCTTCCTGAAGTTCTTCACCTTCATGGACATTGCCGAGATCAATGCGCTGGAAGAGGAAGATAAGAACAGCGGTAAAGCGCCGCGTGCCCAGTACGTGCTGGCGGACGAAGTGACCAAACTGGTTCATGGTGAAGAGGGCCTGGCAGCGGCAAAACGCATCACCGCAAGCCTGTTCAACGGTACGCTGAGCGATCTGAGCGAAGCTGACTTCGAACAGCTGGCGCAGGACGGCGTGCCGATGGTTGAGATGGAGAAAGGAGCTGACCTGATGCAGGCGCTGGTGGACTCTGAGCTCCAGCCTTCCCGTGGTCAGGCGCGTAAAACCATCGCCTCCAACGCTATCACCATCAACGGTGAAAAGCAGGCTGATCCGGAATACACCTTCGTTGACGGCGATCGTCTGTATGGCCGCTACACGCTGCTGCGCCGCGGTAAGAAAAACTACTGTCTGGTCTGCTGGAAGTAAGTAAAAGTCTCGAGGGGCGTGGGAAACCACGCCCTTTTTGTTTGTTCAGGGTTTGGTAAGAAAAAGATGAAGAACATCCTCGCCATTCAGTCCCACGTTGTCTTTGGACATGCTGGCAATAGCGCAGCGGAATTCCCGATGCGCCGCCTCGGTGCCAACGTCTGGCCTCTCAATACCGTGCAGTTCTCTAACCACACGCAATACGGCAAATGGACCGGCTGCGTGATGCCGCCTTCGCATCTCACAGAGGTTGTGCAGGGTATTGCGGATATCGACCAGCTCAAGCGCTGCGACGCCGTTCTGAGCGGCTACCTCGGCTCAGCGGAGCAGGGGGAACACATCCTCGGCATCGTGCGTCAGGTGAAAGCGGCAAACCCGGCGGCAAAATATTTCTGCGACCCCGTCATGGGACACCCGGAGAAAGGCTGCATTGTGGCGCCTGGCGTAGCGGAATTTCACGTTCGCCATGCGCTGCCCGCCAGCGATATCATTGCGCCCAACCTGATTGAGCTGGAGATCCTCTGCGAGCATCCGGTTAACAGCGTAGAAGAGGCTGTACGCGCGTCTCGCGAGCTGATAGCCCAGGGGCCGGAGATTGTGCTGGTAAAACATCTCGCCCGCGCAGGGATGACCCAGGAGCGTTTTGAGATGCTGCTTGTGACGAAAGATGACGCATGGCATATCAGCCGTCCGCTGGTGGATTTCGGCACACGTCAGCCGGTGGGCGTGGGTGATGTGACCAGCGGGCTGCTGCTGGTGAAACTGTTGCAGGGTGCAACGGTGAGAGACGCGCTGGAGCACGTGACGGCAGCGGTGTACGAAATAATGATTGCGACGAAACAGATGCAGGAATATGAACTGCAGGTGGTCGCGGCACAGGATCGTATCGCGAAGCCGGAGCACTATTTCAGCGCCACACGGCTATAATCGTCCAGAGTTCGTAGGCCGGGTGAGCGTCAGCGCCACCCGGCAACACAGATGGCTGGCTTAATTCAACCCTTCCGCTTTTAGCGCCGCGGCCACCGCTGGACGCTCCGCCACGCGCGCCATATACGATGCGATGTGGTCCAACCCTTCCAGGTTCAGCTTAACCGCACGCGCCCAGCGCAGTACGGTAAACAGGTACGCGTCGGCAATGGTGAAGCGTGAACCACAAATCCACTGATCGTCTTTCAGCGATTCGTTAACATACTGCAGCTTTTTCTCCAGCAGAGCTCGCACGGTCGGCTTGTACTCTTCCGGCGTATCCGGGCGGAAGAGGGGGGTAAAACCTTTGTGCAGCTCGGTGGCGATATAGTTCAACCACTCCAGCGTTTTATAACGTGCGACGCTGCCGGTAGGGGCAAGGAGCTGGCGATCCGGTACGTTGTCCGCCAGGAATTGCATAATCGCCACGCCTTCGGTCAGCAGAGTTCCGTCATCCAACAGCAGGGCCGGAACCTGCCCTTTTGGGTTAATCGCAAAAAAGTCATCCCCGTTTTCAAGGCGCTTTTTCATCAGATCAACGCCATCCAGCGTGAAATCTTTGCCGCTCTCGCGCAGGGTGATATGGGAAGCAAGAGAGCACGCGCCCGGTTTGTAGAACAGTTTCATCGGTAACTCCTTTTTGCTGAGGTTTCAGCTATGTTAGTGCGCGAAGGGACAAAAAAAAAGCCGCTAATCTCTTAGCGGCTTCTGTTCTGTCGTTTCTCTCAAATATCACGCGGTAGCGGTTTTGTTCGCTTCCGCCGTCTTGTCGTCGTCCTGAGTCATTCGATTCAGTTTCGGCGCGGTCAGCAGCATCAGCGCCGCGATAACCGCCGTAGCGATACCAATCTGCATGAACACGGTACCGTAGACGTTCAGGGAGAGCAGCGGATCGGTCACGTTTTCTGGCACAGCCATCAGGTTTGCGATCTTACCGGCGATGATCGCCGCACCGGCAGTGGTCAGGAACCAGCTACCCATAATGAAGCCCATTAGACGCTGTGGAACCAGCTGTGCAACCATCGCCAGACCCAGACCGGAGATCATCAGTTCGCCGATAGACTGCAGCGCGTAGCTCAGGATCAGCCAGTTAACGGACACGATACCGGCGTCGGACGCAAACTTTGTCCCCAGCGGCAGCACCAGGAACGCACCAGAACAGAGCACCATACCCACCGCGAACTTGTGCGGCATTGGCAGACGATCGCCCATCTTGTTATAGATTGCGGCCAGAATCGGGGAACCGATCATGATCCAGAAGGGGTTCAGCGCCTGGAACTGCTCGGGTTCGAATGCGATACCCAGGATAGAGTGCTCAACGTTACGAATAGCGAAGAAGTTCAGAGAGGTTGGCATCTGGCTGTACAGCACGAAGAAGATAATCGCTTCCAGCATCAGAATGAACGCCACAATCATCTTACGACGGGCTGCACCCTTCATAGCGAACGCTTCTTTCGCGAAGATGACCACGATGCCCAGCGCAACTACGCCCAGAACGGCACGAGCGATACCCTGGTTGTGCAGCAGCCAGGTGGCGATCGCCGCCAGGACGACAACGCCCACGATGGTAGCCAGCAGCTTGCCCATGTGGACAGGCTCGAAGTCAGGTTTTGAACCGTAGTCTTTCACCCAGTTGCGGCAGAACAGGAAGTTTACCACGGTGATCAGCATACCCACGAAGCTCAGCGCAAACGCCACGCTCCAGCCGAATTTCGCGGCCAGCCATGGGGTTGCCAGCATGGAAAAGAAGGAACCGATGTTGATGGACATGTAGTACATGGTAAATGCACCGTCCAGACGTGGGTCATCTTTGCTGTAGCAGGTTGAGAGCAGGGAAGACGGGTTCGCTTTGAACAGGCCGTTACCCACGGCGATGGTTGCCATGCCCATGTAGACCACAGCCGCATCATGTCCTGACCATGCAACCAGACCATAGCCAATAGCCAGAACAATGGCACCCAGCATAATGACGCGCTTAGTACCGAGAACTTTATCACCCAGCCAGCCGCCGATAGCAACCAGACCGTAGACGAGGGCACTAAAGGAGGAGAACAGCGTGATGGAATCGGCTTCGGACATACCCAGCTGTTTAACCAGGTAAACCGCCATGATCCCTTGCAGGCCGTAGTAACCAAAACGCTCCCATAACTCGATAGAGAAGATGAGATAAAACGCTTTCGGTTGTTTAAAAGCGTTCAGACTCACGCTTTCATCTGTTGGTTTATTGTTTGCAGTCGACACATATACCTCTTTTTTTACATCCCATATTAACGGGGGTGTTCATAGCGTGATGGCCGTAGCCCATCCGCCTTATAGTTATATTGGGAGGAGAAACGGCGGGTAATGTTCACTATCCTGCCCCGTCTGGCAATACGTTTGTAATAATCTGTTACATATATCTTGAACGGTATAATTGTCGGTTTCTACAAATGTTATTTAGCGTTAAATTTTATACGATAACTAAAGGTAGTTTTTTCGACTGGTATACACCCAGTGTGATGGGGTTTTGGCGATATGTTCTGCTATTTGCCGTCTGTTGTAGTGATATAGCCCATATTCTGAAAAATAGCTGGTCTTATCTTCCGGCTAAACGCATTTAAATCTTGCCCGGCAAAGGGTTTGCGATGACTTTGACTACAAAAAATCAACATGACGTTATCAGAGTGATCGCGATCACAGATGTATAGAAATTTTTGGCTATGAAAAAAGTATTAACCTGTTTGAGCGTTATAGAGCCGAACAAGTGACAAGTCAGAAGAAAGTAAGAGCGGACAAATAACGGCCAAAAGAAGAACGAACGGTAGCCCTTCTTTTGGCAAGGGATTATGACGGTCAGGGATAGACTTTTTCTTTATATTCGCAGAGATCTTCAATAACGCAGGAGCCGCAGCGCGGCTTTCGGGCTATGCAGGTATAACGACCGTGCAAAATCAGCCAGTGGTGGCAGTCAACCTTGAATTCGGCAGGAACCACTTTTAACAGCTTCTCTTCTACCTGCTCGACATTTTTCCCTGGGGCGAAGTTGGTCCGGTTTGAGACGCGGAATATATGCGTATCAACGGCGATGGTCGGCCAGCCAAACGCGGTATTGAGCACAACGTTCGCGGTTTTACGCCCCACGCCCGGCAAGGCTTCCAGCGCGGCGCGATCTTCCGGTACTTCGCCTCCGTGCTGTTCCAGCAGGATCCGACAGGTCTTAATCACGTTCTCGGCTTTGCTGTTAAACAGGCCGATGGTTTTGATATAAGACTTCACGCCTTCCACGCCCAGCTCCAACATGGCCTTCGGCGTATTGGCGACCGGATAGAGCAGGGCAGTGGCTTTATTGACGCTCACGTCAGTCGCCTGCGCAGAGAGCAACACCGCGATCAGCAGCTCAAACGGAGAGGTAAAATTCAGCTCCGTCGTCGGGTGCGGGTTCTCGTCCCGCAGACGGGTCAGGATCGCAATGCGCTTTTCTTTATTCATGAGGCCTTCTCGGGTGTCCCTTCCAGAACGCTGCGCTCAGCCGCGCGGCGCTTACGTTTCTCATCAATCAGGTATTTTATCGCCAGCATCATGCCGAGGCCAATAAATGCGCCGGGCGGCAGCATCGCCAGCAGGAACGGCGTATCGGTGTGAAACACCTCAACGCGCAGCGCTTTAGCCCAGCCGCCCAGCAGCGCATCTGCGCCGTCGAACAGCGTACCGTTGCCGAGGATTTCACGCAGCGAGCCCAGCACGAACATGGCGCACGTGGCGCCCATGCCAATGGAAAAACCATCCAGCGCCGACATGGCCGGGCTGTTTTTCACCGCGAACGCTTCCGCACGCCCGACCACAATACAGTTGGTGACGATAAGAGGAATGAAGATCCCGAGCGACTGGTACAGACCAAACGCGTAGGCGTTAATCAGCATCTGGACGATACTGACCACCGACGCAATGATCATGACGTAAATCGGAATACGAATTTCCGACGGCGTCCAGCGTCGCAGGGCAGATATGGAGAGGTTGGTCAGGGTCAATACCAGCGTGGTTGCCAGACCCAGACCGAGCGCGTTGGTGGCGGTGGATGTCACCGCCAGCAGGGGGCACATACCCAGAAGCTGTACCAGAGCGGAGTTGTTCTTCCACAATCCCTGGACAATAACCTCTTTAACCTGGCTCATGATTACTCCTCACAGGCCGGAAGATTGTTGATCTGCGCGGGCAGCGTTTCAGCGTACAGCCCGGCTCGTTTTACAGCGTTTACCACCGCCCGCGGGGTGATGGTTGCGCCCGTGAACTGGTCAAACTCGCCGCCGTCTTTCTTCACCGCAAACGCGGTGTCATCTTCACCATGGATCACTTTACCGGCAAAGTGCAAAATCCAGTCGCTCAGACGGGTTTCGATTTTATCGCCCAGGCCCGGCGTTTCATGATGTTCCGTCACGCGGGTGCCCAGGATGGTACCGGAGAAATCGCTGCCCACGAGCAGCTGAATGGCGCCGGAATAGCCGTCAGGGGCGGTCGCTTCCATCACCGCGCCGACCGGTTTATCCCCTTTGCGGGCGATAAAGAGGCGGTGCGGGCCTTTCCCAAGCTGCGGCGCATCTACCACAAAGCAGCTTTTTTGCAGGTCATTATCGTAGAAATCGGACGGGATCACCTGATCGAACAGCGCCTTTTGCTGCTTCGAGGCCTGTTCTTCGATGGTCGTTTTGGTCAACGCATTAACCAGTGCCGTCAGCCCCGTCAGGACCGCGGCGAAGACAGCCAGCGTGACGCCGTGTTTTTGCATCGTTTTTAACATGGCGAAACCCTTAGCGATGGCCGTACACGCGTGGACGCGTGTAATAGTCGATGAGCGGAACGGTAATGTTGGCGAGCAGGACGGCAAAGGCCACGCCGTCCGGGTAGCCGCCAAAGCTGCGGATGAGCCAAACCAGCAGGCCAGCCAGCGCGCCGAAGATCAGGCGTCCGCGGTTAGTCGTTGAGGCCGTCACCGGATCCGTCAGGATAAAGAAGGCACCCAGCATGGTCGCGCCGGAGAGCAGGTGCATCTGCGGGCTGGCCAGCGATTCAGGAGAGAATACCCAGCCCAGCGTGGCGCAGAACGCCAGCGTTACCAGGAAGCTGACCGGAATATGCCAGCGGATGGCTTTCTGCTGCAACAGGAACAGGCCGCCCAGCAGATACGCCAGGTTGACCCACTGCCAGCCGGCTCCCGCCAGCACGCCGCTGTAGATGGCGGACTTCATGATTTGCTCAACGCTGTGCCCGGCGTGCAGGGACGTTTTAAACGTATCGAGCGGCGTCGCCTGGCTGATACCGTCCACGCCCATACGCAGCGCGTTCATATCAGCACCCAGCGCCGTATGGCCGGTAAAGATCACCTGCAGAGCATCCATAAAGCCGGGCACCGTGGCTGCAATCTCGTGCGGTGGCAGCCAGCTGGTCATCTGTACCGGGAAGGAGATCAGCAGCACCACGTAGCCAATCATTGCCGGATTAAACGGGTTATGACCGAGGCCGCCATAGAGCTGTTTGGCAATAATCACGGCAAACACGGTGCCGAGCACCACCATCCACCACGGGGCAAGCGGGGGAATGCTGATGGCCAGCAGCAGGCCGGTCAGCAGAGCGGAGTTGTCCGCCAGGATGCGGGAAACCGCCATCTTGCGCAGCTTCAGCACGAGGGCTTCCGCGGCGACGGCGCTGGCGCATCCAAGAGCTATCTGGAACAGAGTTCCCCAGCCGAAAAACCAGCACTGAACGGCAATGCCCGGCAGCGCCGCCAGGCAGACCAGCATCATGATGCGCGATGTCTGGCGCTGATTGTGGGTGTAAGGGGAGCTTGCGATTCTGAAAACCATTTAATCCTCGTTAACTGCTTGTTGTGCGGCTTTCTTTGCCTGAACGCGCGCAATGGCGGCGGCGACGGCGGCCTTGCGCGGGTCATCGTTGGCGGCCTGCGGCTGCTCTTCCTGCTGCGCTGCTTTGCGCGCTTTGGCGCGGGCTATCGCCGCTTCAACGGCGGCTTTACGTGGGTCGACCGGTGCTTCAGGTTCTGCGGCTGGCGCCTGCTGCGCTGCTTTGCGCGCTTTGGCGCGGGCAATCGCCGCTTCAACGGCAGCTTTACGCGGATCGACCGGTTCCTGTTCAACCACCACTGGCTGCTCCCCGGCCTTGCGCGCTTTGGCACGGGCTATTGCCGCCTCAACGGCGGCTTTGCGTGGATCGATTTCAGCTTCCGGCTGCGCCGCTTGCGCTTTTTCCGCCTGACGGGCGCGGGCCGCAGCTTTACGCGCTTCGCGGGCGGCAATCGCTTCGCTGTTATCCGGTTTTTCACCGGCCTGGATCACCAGCGTCTGGGCGGCACTGGCTTTTTTCTCGCGAACGCGCGCCAGTGCGGCGTTGATTGCATCCTGATCTTTCCCGGCAGGCTGAACGGCGGCCTGCTTATGTCGCTCCTGACGAGCCATCTTCTCACGTTCGAGACGCGCCTGACGCGCTTCGAAACGTGCCTTGGCTTCTGCGGCGCGTTTTTCTTCCATGGAGATGGCATAAATCTCGGCCTTCTCCTGGCGGAAGTACTGCACCAGCGGAATATTGCTTGGGCAGACCCAGGCGCAGGCGCCGCATTCGATGCAGTCGGCCAGGTTATGGGCTTTGGCTTTATCGTGCAGCTGGCCTTTGCTGTACCAGTACAGCTGCTGCGGGAGGAGATCCGCCGGGCAGGCATCGGCACAGGCGCTGCAGCGGATGCAGCCTTTCTCTTCCTGCTCCTCCCCCATTTCGGTTGGGGAAGGGGCGAGCAGGCAGTTGGTGATTTTCACTACCGGAACGTCGAGCCACGGCAGGGTAAAGCCCATCAGCGGACCGCCCATGATCACCATCTGGTCGCTGGCAGGGCAAAAATCAGCCTGTTCCAGCAGATGGCGCACCGGCGTGCCGAGGCGCGCCCAGACGTTACCCGGACGAGAGACAGACTCTCCGGTCAGCGTTACCACGCGCTCGGTCAACGGCTCGCCGTCAATCACCGCACGCTTGACGGCGTAAGCGGTGCCGACGTTTTGCATCAGCACGCCGATATCCGACGAGCGTCCGCCGTGCGGGACCTGCTTGCCGGTGAGGATTTGCGTCAACTGCTTTGCGCCGCCAGAGGGGTACTTGGTCGGAATAACGCGCAGGGCGATATCATGGCTACCGGCCAGCACGGCGCGCAGCATTGAAATAGCCTGCGGTTTATTATCTTCGATACCAATCAGCACTTCCCGCGGCTGCAGAATGTGCGCAAGGATGCGGATGCCTTCCACCACCTGGGCGGCGCAATCCTGCATCAGACGATCGTCGGCGGTGATGTACGGTTCGCATTCGGCGGCGTTGATAATCAGCGTCTGAATGTTATCGCCACCGCCGCGCAGCTTGACGCCGGTCGGGAAGCCCGCGCCGCCAAGCCCGGCCACGCCGAACTGATGAATGCGCTCGATGAGCGCTTCGCGGCTCTGGCTGCGGTAGTCGCTCCAGCCGTCACGGTCAATCCAGCGGTCTTCGCCGTCGGCTTCAATAATCACGCTCAGTTCCGACAGCGCGGACGGATGCGCCACCGTATGCTGCGCAATGGCGACCACCTTACCGGAGGTGGGGGCGTGTACCGGCAGCATACGTCCGCGTCCGAGGGTCAGCGGCTGACCGCGCAGCACCGTATCGCCTTCTTTCACGCACAGCTCGCCCTCAGCGCCAATATGCTGCTTGAGCGGCATGACGTAACGCGTCGCCAGCGGAATTTGACGCAGCGGCGTGCCGTTGGACTGGGTTTTCATCTCTGGCGGATGGATACCGCCGTCAAAGTCCCAGATCTTCTCTTTTCTGAAAGCAGAAAATAACTTAAGCATGTTGTTCCACAGGAATATTGCGAACCGGAATGGTTTGAAGATCCCACTTCCAGCTTTCGGTAGTCGTTTCAACCGGGCGCAGCTCTATACATTGCGTCGGGCAGGGGGCCACGCAGAGGTTACAGCCGGTGCAGAGATCCGCCACAACGGTGTGCATGGCGCGGGTCGCGCCAACAATGGCGTCGACCGGGCAGGCCTGAATACATTTGGTGCAGCCGATGCAGTTTGCTTCGTCGATCACCGCGAGGGCGCGAACCGGCTCCTGGACTTCCGCATCGCCATCAACGGGCTGCGGATCGACGTTAAGCAGGGCGGCAATTTTCAGCATCACCGCTTCGCCGCCGGGCGCACAGCGGTTAATTTTTTCACCCTGAATGCCTACCGCTTCAGCGTAAGGGCGGCAGCCCGGGTAGCCGCACTGTCCACACTGACTTTGCGGCAAAAGCTCATCAATTTTTTCAACAACAGGATCGTCCTCTACCGCGAAACGGCGGGAGGCGTAGCCCAGGATAAGGCCAAACACCAACCCCAGGACGCTGATAGAGGCGATGGCAATCCAGATAGCATTCATTACAACTTCACCAGACCACTAAAGCCCATAAAGGCCAGAGACATTAAACCCGCGGTCACCAGCGCAATGGCATTACCGCGAAATGGCGCGGGGATATCCGCTGCTGCCAGACGTTCGCGAATCGACGCGAACAGCACCATAACAAATGAGAAACCGACAGCGGCGGAGAAGCCGTACAGCGCCGACTGCATGAAGTTATGGCCAAGGTTGATGTTCAGCAGCGCCACGCCAAGCACCGCACAGTTGGTGGTGATCAGCGGCAGGAAGATACCCAGCAGGCGATAGAGCGCCGGGCTGGTTTTACGCACCACCATTTCGGTAAATTGCACCACCACCGCAATGACCAGAATAAACGCCAGCGTGCGGAGATAGATTAACCCCAGCGGGATGAGGATCCAGGTGTCAATCAACCACGCGCAGATGGACGCCAGCGTCATGACGAAGGTCGTCGCCAGCCCCATGCCCATCGCCGTTTCCAGCTTTTTGGACACGCCCATAAACGGGCACAGGCCAAGGAACTTCACCAGAACGAAGTTGTTAACCAGCACGGTGCCGACAAAGAGCAGTAAGTAATCGGTCATTATTTAGCCTGAAATAAAAAAGCCGCCTATTATCGGACAAACCGGGGCAGGCGACAACAGGTTATCTGTAAGGTTATTACGGGTTCACGAAGGTGTTTTTCACACGCGTCGAACGTTTGAAATAGGGCACCAGCAGCGCCGCAGCCAGTAACGGGAAAAGCAGCTGGCGGACAGCAAGCGCGTCAGACACGGGCGAGAAAGCAAACGCTTTAACCGCCAGCAGAACCGAAATGAGCAGCCAGATAATGTAGTGCTTAGGCACACTCTTGCGGCGCTTAAAGAAAGCGATAGTCAGCCACAGGGTGTAGTACCACATCCCAATCGCGAAAACGAACGACACAAACCACATCGCTATATTCAGCACGCTTTGCGACATCAGGGTCTGAATAGCGTGAGGGGTAATCAATGCGGTGGTATAAAGCAGCAGCGCAAGCGATGCGCTTAATAAGGCAACCAGCAGCCATGCCAGTGGGGCGATTAACCAGCCTCCGATGCGTTCTCCAGGCGTTGCGGTCATGAACTCTCCCATTATCTGCGCGAAATGTTGTACAGCCAGTTTGCAGGGCGGAGAGTATATAACATTTCGCGCGGATGGCTACTTTCTTATAAAACGTAACGCCATACGGACTTCGGCACCTCGCCGACGTTGAACAAGCGTCCGCCGGAGACCAGCTCCGCACGGCGATGGTCAGCGGCGCGATACATATTGATAATGTCCTGATTATCCGACAGGGTGTAGTTCAGATGGTCAAACAGTTTTTCCAGGCTCTCAAGCGAATTGATCTTGCGAAATTTTAATAAATAGTCCTGAACTGTCATATTAATAATTTTCCATATAAAAGTGAGTAATACCAGTTAAGGTAATTCGGTCGAATAATAAACGGATTAATACAGACGTAAACAGCCCACTCAGATAACGCGACGAAATTAGGAGTTTTCTTTGCTGAAATTCAGGCACCGAAGGTGATGCCTGGAAGAGAAGGTTAACCGCGTTCACCAGGGCTGGCAATACGAAACTGACATATTATGTCACTCTTTAAAGCAGCAACCGGTTACTTAGGATGGGTGACGGCAGCAGACTCCGGCGGCTGGTAGTTATCAATATGGCTGGCTACGCCGAGCAAAATGACCGAAACCCCAAGAACAATCCATCCCGCTAATTCAATGATTCGATTAATAATTGATGCCATGATTCACTGTTGTAATTTATCCATAAATACAGGTCGCAAATGTTACAGCGCTGTTTCTCTGACGGCAAGCGCTTTGGGAACGATTCCCTTAAACAAAATCAGAAGGTTAATACTATGTAACAAAAATAGCCGGTACAGCCTGCTATTTTAAGCGCCATGGCTCATTATTAATGAGGACAATGCAAGAAAGGCCAGTATGAAATAAGAAACGCATAAAGAGGACAACACGATGAGTGATAACATCCGCGTCGGGCTTATAGGCTACGGGTACGCGAGCAAAACGTTTCATGCGCCTCTGATAGCCGGAACGCCGGGAATGGCGCTGGCGGCGGTATCCAGCAGCGACGCCGCCAAAGTCCACGCTGACTGGCCCGCAGTGCCGGTTGTCTCCGAGCCTAAACACCTTTTCAACGATCCGAATATCGATTTAATTGTTATTCCCACCCCGAACGACACGCACTTCCCGCTGGCGAAAGCCGCGCTGGAAGCCGGGAAGCACGTCGTTGTTGACAAACCCTTCACCGTGACGTTGTCACAGGCGCGTGAGCTGGAGGCGCTGGCAAAAAGCCTGGGCAGAGTGCTGTCCGTTTTCCATAACCGCCGCTGGGACAGCGACTTCCTGACGGTTAAAACGCTTCTCGGGGAAGGCACGTTAGGAGAGATCGTTTTTTTTGAATCGCATTTTGACCGCTTCCGTCCGCAGGTGAGAAACCGCTGGCGCGAGCAGGCCGGTCCGGGCAGCGGCATCTGGTACGATTTAGCCCCGCATCTGCTGGACCAGGCCGTGAATCTGTTTGGGCTGCCGGTGAGCATGACGGTCGATCTGGCCCAGCTCAGGCCCGGGGCGCAGACAACCGATTACTTCCACGCGGTGTTGAGTTACCCGCAGCGGCGGATTGTGCTGCACGGCACGATGGTCGCGGCCGCGGAATCTGCCCGCTATATCATCCACGGCACGCGCGGGAGCTACGTGAAGTTTGGCCTCGATCCGCAGGAAGATCGTCTCAAAAACGGTGAACGTCTGCCGCAGGAAGACTGGGGCTATGATATGCGCGACGGCGTCGTGACGCGGACGGAAGGTGAGGAGCTGGTTGAGGAAACCCTGTTAACGATCCCCGGTAACTATCCGGCTTATTATGCTGCCATCCGCGATGCGCTGAACGGCACGGGAGAGAATCCGGTTCCGGCCAGCCAGGCGATTCAGATTATGGAGCTGATTGAGCTGGGGATCGAATCTGCCAAACATCGCGCCACGCTCTGTCTGGCATAAGTTTTAAATGCTTTTGTATGCCGGGTAAGGCCTAGCCGCCACCCGGCAAAGGGTTTACGCGGTTGCCACCTTATCCCGCAGCGCCTGCTTCTCCGCAGGCGTCAGGAAGGCGATCTCCAGCCCGTTGATCTGCGCCTGACGGATCTGCTCGCGGCTCAGGCCCGCCTGCGGTGCGGCGATGTTGTACTCGTGGATGATATCCACGCCCTGAACCGCCGGATCGTCCGTGTTCAGCGAGGCCAGCACGCCGTGCTCAAGGAACGTTTTCAGCGGGTGCTGCGCCAGCGTTGCCACGGTGCTGGTCTGAATGTTGGACGTCAGGCACGACTCAATGCCGATGCGCTGCTCCGCCAGGAAATCCATCAGGGCGCGGTCTTCTACCGCCTTCACGCCGTGGCCGATACGCTCGGCGCCCAGCTCGCGGATGGCCTGCCAGATGCTTTCCGGGCCCGCTGCTTCACCCGCATGGACGGTAATGTGCCAGCCGGCATCGCGCGCGCGGTTGAAGTGGGAGAGGAACAGGCTGCCGGGGAAGCCCAGCTCATCGCCGGCAAGGTCAACGGCGGTGATGGCGTCACGGTGCGCCAGCAGCGCTTCCAGCTCCTGCAGGCAGGCGGCTTCGCCGAACGTGCGGCTCATAATGCCGATCAGGCGGGCCTGAACGTCGAACGTTTTACACCCTTCGCGGACGCCTTCAATGACGGCTTCCACCACGCCTGCAACGGGCAGGTTGTGGGTCATCGCCATATAGCCCGGCGAGAAGCGCAGCTCGACGTAGTGCAGGCCGTTGCGGGCCGCGTCTTCAATGTTCTCAAACGCCACGCGGCGGCAGGCATCCAGCGACGCCAGCATCTTCACGCCCCAGTCGAGTTTGCTCAGGAAGCTGACCAGGTCCGGTTCATTGGAGGTGACCTGTACGTGTGGGATCAACGACTCAAGCGTCTGAGCGGGAAGCGTTAAGTTGAACTGGCGGCCAAGATCGAGGATGGTTTGGGCACGAATGTTACCGTCAAGGTGACGATGAATATCAGTTAAGGGCAGGCGTGTATCAATCATGGTCGCACTCTTTTCGGGTTAAAGTGCGCCATATTATAAAAACAAAACGGGGTAAAAAGCTATTTGCGCAAGGGAATATTCCGTTGCGCAAACAAATTACAGGAGCGTGTTGATCCCGGCGATGAGGCGCTGAACCCCTTGTTCCAGCTTGCTGCGTGGGCAGCCGGCGTTAAGGCGCACGAAGCCGTTACCCTCGTTTCCGTACGTGTATCCCGGCATGATGGCGACCTTTTGCTGCTCGATCAGCACTTTTTGCAGTGCCCTGTCGTCAATGTTCAGCGGGCGCAGGTCAATCCAGGCCAGATAGGTTGCTTCTGGCGGCTGCCAGTTCAGTTTCGGAAAAGCACTGTTTAATTCCTGTGCGATATACAGCAGATTCTCTTCCAGATAACGACGCAAGGCATCCAGCCATGGCTCTCCCTGCTGATAGGCGGCGATATGGGCCGTCAGCGCCAGCACGGAAGGGGAAGAGAGCCCATCCCGTCCTTTTAGCGCGCTGAGATAGCCGTTACGGCTCTCTTCATCGCCGATCAGGCCGTATGCGCCCGTCAGTGCCGGAATATTAAAGCTTTTCGAGCCGGAGGTGAGAAGCGCCCATTTGCCGCGCGCTACCGCATTCCACGGGGTGTGGCGATGTGCCCCCCAGACCATGTCCATATGAATTTCATCGCTGATAACCGCCACGTCATAGCGCTCACAGAGTTCCGCCATCTGCGTCAATTCACCCCGCGTCCAGACCTTGCCGGTCGGGTTCTGCGGGCTGCACAGCAGCAGAATTTTATTTTCCGGTTTCGCCAGGGCCGCTTCAAGCGCCGCCATATTGCCCTGCCAGCCAGCCGCCTGCTTTTCCATCTCAACGGCCACAACCTGACGCGCATTGCCTCCAATGGCGTTGTAAAACGCATCGTACGCCGGGGTGTGGACCACCACGCCGTCACCGGGCTTTGACCAGAGGCGGATCAGCTCTGACACCATGTAGATGACGGAAGGGCCATAAACCATGGTTTCTTTATCAATGCGGCTGTTAAAGCGCTGCCGAAACCAGTGCTCAACAGCGGCAAGAAACTCGTCGTTTTTCCAGCGGCTGTAGCCCAGTACGCCGTGGTTGATGCGCTGATGCAGCGCGTCGGTAATGCAGGGGGCGGTGGCGAAGTCCATATCCGAGATGGTGAAGGGCAGCAGATCCGCCGCGCCAAAGCGGTCGGCGACGTAGTCCCACTGCGTACACCAGGTGCCGTGACGATCCACGACGGTAGAAAAATCAAACATGACGTTAATCCTTAAAGTAAAACCCCCTCATGAGAGGGGGTTGAGGCATCAGGCTTCTACTGTTCGCATCAGGGTTGCCAGCTCATCTTTCACCGACTGAACCTGCGGGCCGATAACCACCTGCAAATTATGCTGATTTAACTGTACCACGCCGATGGCCCGGTTGGCTTTCAGGGCGTTGGTATCCACTTTTGACATATCCGCCACCGACAGACGCAGGCGGGTGATGCAGTTATCCAGCGAGGTAATATTATCCGCACCGCCCAGCGCAGCCAGAATGGCAGGGGTGTTATACCCGGATTTGCCCACGGTACCGGCCACCGCCTGCTCAACGCTGGTGGCGGTGTCGGTATCGCGGCCCGGCGTTTTCAGGTTAAAGCGGGTGATGGCGAAGCGGAAGATACCGTAGTACACCGCGAACCAGATAGCCGCCACGACCGGCACCAGATACCACTTGGTTGACAGGCCGTGCAGGATCCCGAACACCACGAAGTCAATCACGTTGCCGTCGGTGTTGCCGATGGTGACGCCCAGCACCGCCATCACGGTAAAGCCCAGGCCGGTCAGCAGCGCGTGGATGAGATACAGCACCGGCGCAACAAACAGGAACAGGAATTCGATAGGCTCGGTGGTGCCGCCCACGACGCAGGCAATCACGCCGGAGATCAGCAGCCCTTTAATTTTATGTCGGTTTTCCGGGCGCGCGCAGTGATACATCGCCAGCGCGGCACCCGGCAGGCCGCCGAGGAAGGCCGGCATTTTACCCTGAGACAGGAAGCGGGTGGCGCTTTCAGAGAAGCCGTGGGTAGTCGGACAGCTCAGCTGCGCCTGGAAGATGGTCAGCGCACCGCTCACGTCGTGACCGCACACCTCCATGGTACCGCCCGCTTCGGTGAAGCGAATCAGGGCCACCAGGATATGCTGCAGGCCGAACGGCAGCAGCAGACGCTCGCCGGTGCCGAAGATCATCGGACCAAAATCTCCCGCGCCGTTGATGATGCGGCCAATGCCGTTGATGCCCATCGCAAAGACCGGCCAGATCAGCGGAATGATCAGGCCGAACAGACCCATGACCACCAGGGTGACAATCGGCACGAAGCGGGTACCGCCGAAGAAGGCCAGAGCATCCGGCAGGCGGATATTGTGGAAGCGCTCGTGCAGCATCCAGATAATGACCCCGGCGATCACCGCTCCGAGGATCCCGGTATCAATAGACTGAATACCAATCACGCTCTGAATGTTGTTGGCCTTCAGCACGGCAGCATCGGTCGTCGGCAGAATGCCTTTCGCGGTCAGCCAGAAGTTAACCGCCAGGTTCATCACGGCGTAACCCACAAACCCGGCAAAGGCCGCGACGCCTTTATTCTCGCGGGCCAGGCCCAGCGGGATGGCGATGCAGAACATCACGGGCAGGAAGCTAAACGCGAAGGAGCCGACCTTACTCATCCAGATAAAGATCGCCTGCAGCACGGGAGTACCGAGGAACGGGATCAGCGTGATGACGTCTTTACTGCTCAGCGAGCTGCCGATCCCGAGCATGATCCCGCAGAACGAGAGGAGCGCCACGGGCAGCATAAAGGTTTTACCCAGTTGCTGGAAAAACTCCCACAGCGATATTTTTTGTGCTGTTTTCGCCGTCATAAAACGACTCCTTTATTGTTAAAATCAGTTTGCCTGCTTCAATGCTGCGAGAAGATAAAACGTTTTATCAAAGTTTAGTGCGCGCTAAATCACATTCTCAGGCTTTGACTGGTAGTATAAAGATAACGTATTGATAAAACGTTTTACCGATCTCATTTCAGGGAGTCACGCTGACACATGGCTGTAGCGAAAAAAGTCACCATCAACGATGTCGCGCTGGCGGCGGGGGTTTCCGTCAGCACCGTTTCTCTCGTGCTCAGTGGTAAAGGGCGCATCTCGCCCGCAACCGGCCAGAGGGTGAACGAGGCGGTTGAACAGCTGGGCTTTGTGCGTAACCGTCAGGCGTCGGCGCTGCGCGGCGGGCAAAGCGGGGTGATTGGCCTGATTGTCCGCGACCTGACGTCACCTTTTTATGCGGAGCTGACCGCCGGGTTAACCGAAGCGCTGGAAGCGCAGGGGCGGATGGTCTTTCTGCTGCACGGCGGGCGCGAGGCCGGGCAGCTTCTCTCCCGTCTCGATATGCTGCTGACCCAGGGGGTTGACGGAGTGATCGTCGCCGGAGCATCGGGCGTGGGCAGCGAACTGTGCGAGCGTGCCGCCGAAAAAGGCGTGCCGCTGGTGTTCGCCTCGCGCGCCAGCTATCTGGACGAGGCCGATACGCTGCGCCCGGATAACATGCAGGCCGCGCAAATGTTGACCGAACATCTTATTCGCCGCGGGCATCAGCGCATTGCCTGGCTGGGAGGGAAAAGCTCCTCCCTGACGCGCGCCGAGCGGGTCGGCGGCTACTGCGCGACGCTGATTAAATACGGCCTGCCGTTCCACAGCGAATGGGTCGTGGAGTGTGAATCCAGCCAGAAGAAAGCGGCGGAAGCGATAGGCGCGCTGCTGCGAAGCAATCCGACGATCAGCGCCGTGATTTGCTACAACGATGTGATTGCCATGGGTGCCTGGTTTGGCCTGATCCGCGCCGGGCGTCAGAGCGGCGAGGGCGGGGTGGAAACCTTCTTCGGCCATCAGGTGGCGTTAGGGGCGTTCGCCGACGTTGGTGAAAACGCGCTGGATGACCTGCCGATAGTCTGGGCTACCACCCCTGCGCGGGAGATGGGCTACACGCTGGCAGAGAGAATTATGCAGCGCATCGACAACACGGACGTCCAGTCCGGGCACCAGATTGTCGCGGCGCGGCTGGTGACGGTGAAATAACTCAGCTCTGCTGCGTAAGCGGGTTGAGCGTCAGATGTGTCTCCAGGGCTTCTACAAATTTTCGTACTTTTGCCGGGATCAGCCGGGAGGTCGGGTAAAGCGCCCAAATGGCCAGCGATTCCGGCTGAGCATCTTCCAGGACGATCCGCACGAGTTTACCCTCAGCAATGGCAGGCTCTACGTACCAGCGAGATAAATTTGCGATGCCGAGTCCCCCCAGACAAGCCTCGAAAATCGCCTCAATAGAGTTAGCCGAGAATCGGCCTGACACCTTTTGTTTGTAGCGCTGTTCACCCTTTTCAAATGACCAGTGTGTCGTATCTGAGGTGGTCAGGCAGCTATGTCCAGCCAGATCGTTAAGCAATTTCGGTGAACCGTACGCGGCGAGATACTCCGCGCTGGCGCAAAGCTCGCGGGGGTTATCACAGATGCGGTGTGCGACTAACCGGTTATCGCGCAGCGGTGCAATGCGTAACGCCACGTCTATGCCTTTCCCGACAATATCAATTTGCTCATCGGTTGCCAGCAGGTCGACCTGCAGGGCAGGATGTTGCTGCATAAACAGCGGCAACATCGGTGCAACGATCTTGCGTCCAAACGCCGCTGAGGCGGTAATGCGAAGGCGTCCGGACAGGTGCGTACCATCAGGAAACAGATCGGCCAGCGCGTTATTTTTATCTTCCAGCAACGCCTGCGCATGCGGCAAAAAAACGTCACCATCGCTGGTGGGTGAAAGGGATCGCGTGGTGCGATGCACCAGCCTGACCCCCAGCTCAGCCTCAAGATTGTTAAGAGAGCGTGACGCCGCCATGGCGCTCATTGAGAGCCGACGCGCGGCGCCCGCCAGGCTACCCGCCTTAATCGCTTCGACAAACACTTCAACGTCTTCCAGTTTCATTGTATCGCTTTTCGTTATGCTGCCTTATCAAAGTACATATCTACAGTATTTATCGTTACGCTGCCATAGTCTCTTCACAACCTGAAAAATATCAATCTGGAGTGAAGATGAAAAAGTTGAAAACGGTTCTGGCATTCAGCAGTCTGTTGCTGGTAAGTGCCGCCTGGGCTGACGCACCTGCGCAGGTGAAGCAGCAGGTCCCCGGATATTATCGTCTGGCGATAGGGGAATATGAGGTCACGGCGCTGTTCGACGGCTATAACGACCTTTCGCCGTCTTTACTCCACGGTCTTTCAGACGACAAGGTTCGTAAACTGCTGGCTCAGCATAAAATCGATGCCGAACGCATGCCGACCGCTTTTAACGCTTTCCTGGTTAATACCGCTAAACATCTGGTCATGATTGACAGCGGAGCGGGGCACTGCGTGCCGGAAACGGCCGGCCAGCTGGTTAACAATATGAAAGCATCAGGCTATCGTCCCGAGCAGGTTGATACCATTTTCCTGACTCACCTGCATCTTGACCACGTGTGTGGCCTGAGCGATGCAGACGGTAAAGCGTTGTTCCCCAATGCCACCGTCTATGTACCGCAGGGGGAGGCCGACTACTGGCTTGATCCTGCAAAAGAAGCGAGCGCGCCGGCTAATGCGAAAGAGTATTTCGCTATTGCCCGAAAAGCACTGTCTGATTATAAAGCCTCCGGACATCTCAAAACCTTCGTTCCGCCAGCTTCGCCGATCCCGGAAGTCCAGACGGCCTATGCCGTTGGCCATACGCCCGGCAGTACCGTTTATCGCTTTGCGTCGCAGGGGAAGGCTATTAACTTCATTGGGGATCTGATTCATGCGCCAGCCGTCCAGTTCCCGCATCCTGAAGTGTCTATTCGCTTTGATGTCGATTCGAAAAAAGCCATCTCGTCCCGGGCGCAGGAGTTTAACGCCCTGGCGAAAGACGGCGAGTGGATGGCCGCTGCGCATCTGCCTTTCCCCGGTATTGGGCATATCACCGCCTGGCAGCAGGGCTATAGCTGGAACCCTGTAAATTACGGTCCTTATCAACGTGCGGCCAACGTGCCTCTGCTGAAATAAAGTGAGGTTATGAATATGAAAAGTTACACCGTAACGGCAAACGGCATTCGCCAGTTTGTGGTTGAAGAGGGTGAAGGCGCGCCGGTTATTCTTCTGCACGGTTTTCCTGAAACAAACTATGCCTGGCGCTACCAGATACCTGTATTGTCCCGGCACTACCGCGTCATCGCGCCGGATTTGCGAGGATATGGCGAAACGGATAAACCGGCTTCTGGCTATGATAAACGGAACATGGCCCGGGATATCCGGGAGCTAATGCGTGCGCTGGGGTTACAGAAGGTGGTGCTGGTGGGGCACGATCGCGGGGCGCGCGTCGCGACGCGGTTTGCAAAAGATTACCCTGAGCTGGTGGATCGTCTGGTGGTCATGGATAACGTGCCAACGCGTATCGTGGCGCGCGATTTGAATGCGTCCATCGCCCGTGCATACTGGTTCTTCCTGTTCCATCTTGTGCCCGATCTGCCGGAAGCGCTGATTGCAGGACGTGAAAATATCTGGCTGCGCTACTTTTTCTCGGACTGGACCTACGATCCGTCAACCATCAGCGGCGAGGCGTTTGACACCTATGTGCGCGCGTATCAGGCGCCCGGAGCCGTGCGAGGCGCGATGGCTGACTATCGCGCCAACGCGGAAGACGTGGCGCAGGATCTTGCCGACGCTGACGTGAAAATCGCCTGTCCGGTAATGTCGCTGTGGGGCAATGATTTTCACGCGGTCGGCAAGCTTTTCGATATGCAAAGCGTCTGGGCTGAAATGGCGGATAACCTGCGGGCGCAGGGTATCGACGAGTGCGGCCATCTTCCTCAGGAGGAACAGCCTGAGAAAGTTAACGCCTTGCTGCTGGATTTCCTGCAGGGATGGAAAGGATAAGGGCAATAAAAAACCCCTCTTGCGAGGGGTCTTGACGTTTACTGCTGCGGTGCCGCCGGTACGGCTGGCGCTGCGGGTTCAGCCGGTTCCGGCATTCCCAGCGTCGGCATACCAAACATGCCAACAAACTCTTCCAGCGGCATTTTGTCGCCGTTCAGCGTTACCTGGCCGTTGGCATATTGCAGGCTGGTGGAAATGGTGTTGTCTTCCACTTTGGTGATGCGGAACATCTGACCCATCGCCGCCAGACCTTTCACCTGCTGGTTCGCCAGCTTGCCGGCATCTTCATCGCCGTAGCCTTCCAGCTTCGCAATCTGGGTCATAAACTCGGTCGCCATATCCATCGGGATGGTCAGCTTGCTGTCGAGCGACTTCACGCTGCGATCCACTTCCTGCGCCAGAGTCTGCGGTTCACCCGTGGCGGCTGCAGGATCTTTCAGGAACAGCGACAGGTTAAAGCTGGTTTCGCCTTTGCTGTTTTTCCAGCTCAGCGGCGCAACGGTGACCACCGGCTGGCCTTTCAGCAGGATTGGCAGGTTATTGAACAGCACCGCCATCGCCTGCTGCTGGTACACTTCCGGGTTCTGCTGCAGCGCGGCGTCGGTCAGCAGCGCCTGGCTCTCTTTGCTGTATTTCTGGCTAAATTCGTGCCATGCCTGGCCGTCGATATTGCCGATCTTCAGCGACAGCTTGCCGGTGCCCAGATCCTGATTCTGCACTTTCAGGCTCTTCAGCGTGTAATCCAGCTGGGTATTGATGCTCTTACCGTCTTTGGATACGTCGGATTGACCGTTAACGTCCATGCCTTCCAGCACGGCCATCTCTTTTCCTTCAATTGCGATAGCAATTTTATCCACGGAGAGCTTCTGATCGCCGATACGCTCTTTAAAGTCGGTCATACGGCTGTTGCCGTCGGCTTTCAGGTTGTTGAAGGTGAGCTGAACTTTTTGGTTATATTCGTTCACGGCGTTGACCAGGCCGCTTTCCGCTTCACCCGTCATGGAGAAGACGTTGCCGTCCCGATCCGCATCAAGTTTGAAATGGCCACCGCTGAAGGCGACTTTTTCGTTCTCTTTCTCGTAGTTCAGCGGTTTCAGCGCGATATCAGAACTGGTATCACCGGAGTAGCTAATACGGGTGTTAATGTCGAAAGGTGATTCATTCTTCGCCAGGTCAAACAGCGGTTTAGTGACGTCGTTATTCACCAGTACGGTATGAACGGACGCCATGGACGGGATCAGGTTAAACGACTTTAGCTGCGCCAGCGGCAGCGGACCGTGGCTTACCATTTCATCCAGCACCACGCTCTGTCCCGGCTTCAGCCAGCCGTTTGCCGCACCGGCCACCGGCTTCACCACCAGCTGCATGCGGCTGGTGAACACGCCGCGCTGATAGTTCTGGTAGCTCAGCTCCAGACCCGCCTCCGGCGCGCTGCGCTTAATTTCTCCGTTAGCCTGCGCCACCATCTCAGCCAGACGGCCTTCCAGCTGTTTCCCGGTAAACCAGGAGGCACCCGTCCAGACCACGCCTAACGCTACAATCACTCCAACCGCTACGACCGATTTTTTCATTGCGACTATCCCTAAAATGAAACCAGGCGGTAAAAACCGCCCGGAGATATTAAGCCTTCAACTAGCTTAGCAAGAGTTGTTAAAAAATTCAGTAAGTGCTTAAAGCTTATTAAAAACGCGCGCCAGGCGACCGGTGCCGCTCACGCTGACCGGGGACTCATTGGCTGCAACGAATGCTGACTCGCCAGGCTGGAGAACCAGACGCTGCTCGCCTTTGCGCAGCGTTGCTTCGCCCTCGACGCAGAACAGGATCGCCGCGCTCTCCTGTGCGATTGTCGTTTCCGTCTGATTGAGGTCGTGCAGGGAGAACGCAAAATCCTCAACCGGAATCGGGAAGTCCAGCTCTGCGCCGTTTTTCACCGGCTGAGTCAGCAGCTCCGCGGCAGGCTTCGCTACAAACTTCACGTTGGCAACCAGCTCAGGGATGTCGATATATTTCGGCGTCAGGCCCGCGCGCAACACGTTGTCAGAGTTGGCCATTACCTCCAGCGCTACGCCCTGCAGGTAGGCGTGCGGGGTTTCCGCGAACAGGAACATCGCTTCGCCCGGGTTCAGCTTCACCACGTTCAGCAGCAGAGGGGAGAACAGGCCGCTGTCGTCCGGGTAGAATTCGGAAATCAGACGGATGGTTTCCCACGGTTCACCTTGCTGGCTGTCCAGGGCGGCCTTCAGCACCGCCAGCGCGTGAGATTTCTCTTCCCCCTGCATATTCAGCAGGCTGGCAAACAGCTGGCTCAGCGCCTCGGCGTTCGGGTTTTCAAGGAAATGCGCGATAGCTTTGTTGGCACCCGCGACCGGTTGCAGCAGAGAGATAATCTCTGAAAACTCGCGGAACGCGTTCATCGCCAGGAACGGGGTCAGCGCAAAGACCAGCTCCGGCTTGTGGTTAGGATCTTTGTAGTTACGCTCGGCGGCGTCCAGCGGGATGCCCGCCGCGTTCTCTTTGGCAAAGCCGATTTCAGACGCTTTCTTGTTCGGGTGAACCTGGATGGAGAGCGGCTGGTCGGCGCACAGCACCTTAAACAGGAACGGCAGTTCGCCAAAGCGCTGAGCCACCTTGTCGCCCAGCAGTGCGGCTTTATCGGCATCAATCACGTCACGCAGGCTGCGTACCTGGCCGCTGGCGTCTTCAATTTTTGAGCTGCTCTTCGGGTGCGCCCCCATCCACAGTTCCGCCATCGGCAGGTTGTTCGGGTTCGCGATACCGTAGAGATCCGTTAACGCAGTTTTACTTCCCCAGGCGTAGTTTTGCACTGAGTTAATGAGTTTTTGCATTATCAAGCCCTGATTCAAATGTGGAATTAACTCCGGGTATTAAAGCAATAAACTACGTGGAAGTAACCTGTGGATGTAAAAAGTCGTACTAGTCTCAGTTTTTGTTAAAAAATTGTGTAGGATAAGCTGACTCGCTTTTAAGCCGGGCAGCGGAACATCTGCCCTGAATAAACAGACCGAAGCAGTAAGTGAGAGAACAATGTCGAATAAACCCTTCCATTATCAGGATCCTTTCCCCCTCAGTAAGGATCAGACCGAGTATTACCTGTTAACCCGCGATCACGTCTCCGTCTCTGAGTTTGAAGGACAAGAGATCCTCAAGGTGGATCCGCAGGCGCTGACGCTGCTGGCGCAGCACGCTTTCCACGATGCCTCCTTTATGCTCCGCCCCGCGCATCAGCAGCAGGTTGCCGATATTCTGAGCGACCCGGAAGCCAGCGAAAACGACAAGTACGTTGCCCTGCAGTTCCTGCGTAACTCCGACATCGCGGCGAAAGGCATTCTGCCAACGTGCCAGGATACCGGCACGGCGATCATCGTCGGTAAAAAAGGCCAGCGCGTCTGGACCGGCGGCGGTGACGAAGCGGCGCTGGCTCACGGCGTCTACAACACCTACACCGAAGACAACCTGCGCTATTCGCAAAACGCGGCGCTGGACATGTACAAAGAGGTCAACACCGGCACCAACCTGCCAGCACAGATTGACCTCTACAGCGTCGACGGTGACGAGTACAAATTCCTCTGTATTGCCAAAGGCGGCGGTTCGGCCAACAAAACCTATCTCTACCAGGAAACCAAAGCGCTGCTCACTCCGGGCAAGCTGAAGAACTACCTGGTTGAGAAGATGCGCACCCTCGGCACCGCGGCGTGCCCGCCGTACCATATCGCGTTTGTGATTGGCGGTACCTCGGCGGAAAGCACGCTGAAGACCGTGAAGCTGGCCTCAACCAAATACTACGACGGCCTGCCAACCGAAGGTAACGAGCACGGTCAGGCGTTCCGCGACGTGCAGCTTGAACAGGAGCTGCTGGAAGAGGCGCGTAATCTGGGGCTCGGGGCGCAGTTTGGCGGTAAGTACTTCGCCCACGACGTGCGCGTGATCCGTCTTCCGCGCCACGGTGCCTCCTGTCCGGTCGGGATGGGCGTCTCCTGCTCTGCGGATCGCAACATCAAGGCCAAGATCAACCGCGAAGGCGTGTGGATCGAAAAACTGGAAAACAACCCGGGTAAATACATTCCGGAAGCGCTGCGTAAAGCGGGCGAGGGGGAAGCGGTTCGCGTTGACCTGAACCGTCCGATGAAGGAGATTCTGGCGCAGCTGTCTCAGTATCCGGTTTCGACCCGTCTCTCACTCAACGGCACGATTATCGTGGGCCGCGACATCGCGCACGCGAAGCTGAAAGAGCGTCTGGACAACGGCGAAGGGCTGCCGCAGTACATTAAAGATCACCCGATCTACTACGCGGGCCCGGCGAAAACGCCTGAAGGCTATGCCTCCGGCTCGTTAGGCCCAACCACGGCAGGGCGTATGGACTCGTACGTTGATCAGCTGCAGGCCAACGGCGGCAGCATGATCATGCTGGCGAAAGGCAACCGCAGCCAGCAGGTGACGGACGCGTGCCACAAGCACGGCGGCTTCTACCTCGGCAGCATCGGCGGCCCGGCGGCGGTTCTGGCGCAGGGCAGCATCAAGAGCCTGGAGTGCGTGGAATACCCGGAGCTGGGTATGGAAGCGATCTGGAAAATCGAAGTGGAAGACTTCCCGGCGTTTATCCTGGTGGATGACAAAGGCAACGACTTCTTCAAGCAGATCCAGTCGTCCCAGTGTTCGGCGTGCGTGAAGTAAATTGAAAAAAACGGGTGGCGCCGCCGCCACCCGACATCAAAAAGAGCGCACAAAGCGCCATACCGTTTCTCAGAAGTCATCAATACTTATCCCTTAAGCATGTGAGCAATCCCTCTTTTGTTATCAAGGAGAAAGTAATGACCACGGTACGCCATGAGAAAGACTCGATGGGCGCCATCGACGTCCCGGCCGATAAGCTATGGGGCGCGCAAACCCAGCGTTCGCTGGAGCACTTCCGTATTTCGACCGAAAAAATGCCCGTCTCGCTGATTCAGGCGCTGGCGCTGACCAAACGCGCCGCCGCGAAAGTGAACCAGGATTTGGGCCTGCTGGACGCCGATAAAGCCACCGCCATTATCAACGCCGCAGACGAAGTGCTGGCGGGAAAGCATCCTGACGAATTTCCCCTTGCTATCTGGCAGACCGGTTCCGGTACCCAGAGCAACATGAACATGAACGAAGTGCTGGCGAACCGGGCGAGCGAGCTGCTGGGCGGCGTGCGCGGCATGGAACGTAAGGTCCACCCGAACGATGACGTCAACAAAAGCCAGAGCTCTAACGACGTCTTCCCGACGGCGATGCACGTGGCGGCGGTAATCGCCATTCGCGAGCAGCTTATCCCGCAGCTCAACGTGCTCAAATCCACGCTTAACGAGAAAGCGCAGGCCTTCCGCGACATCGTCAAGATTGGCCGTACGCACCTGCAGGACGCCACGCCTTTGACGCTCGGCCAGGAGATTTCCGGCTGGGTGGCGATGCTGGAACACAACCTGAAGCATATCGAGAACAGCCTGCCGCACCTGGCGGAGCTGGCGCTCGGTGGGACGGCGGTCGGTACCGGGTTAAACACCCATCCAGAATACGCGGTGCGCGTGGCGGAGGAGCTTGCTGCCATCACCGGACAGCCGTTCGTCACGGCGCCCAATAAGTTCGAAGCGCTGGCGACCTGCGATGCGCTGGTCCACACCCACGGCGCGCTGAAGGGGCTGGCGGCCTCGCTGATGAAAATTGCTAACGACGTGCGCTGGCTGGCCTCGGGCCCGCGCTGCGGCATCGGTGAAATCAGCATCCCGGAAAACGAGCCGGGCAGCTCCATCATGCCGGGTAAAGTGAACCCGACCCAGTGCGAAGCCATGACCATGCTTTGCTGCCAGGTGATGGGCAACGACGTGGCCGTCAACATGGGCGGTGCGTCCGGCAACTTCGAGCTGAACGTCTATCGCCCGATGGTGATCCACAACGTGCTGCAATCTGTTCGTCTGCTGGCGGACGGGATGGAGAGCTTTAACGAGCATTGCGCGGTGGGGATTGAGCCCAATCGCGAACGCATCAGCCAGCTGCTCAATGAATCTCTGATGCTGGTCACCGCGCTCAATACCCATATTGGCTACGACAAGGCCGCCGAGATCGCCAAAAAAGCGCATAAAGAGGGGCTGACGCTGAAAGCCTCCGCCCTGGCGCTGGGCTATCTCACGGAGGCGGAGTTTGACGCCTGGGTTCGCCCGGAAGCGATGGTCGGTAGCCTGAAATAATCATCCCGCCACGTACAGGTGCAGCCGAGGAATAATCAGCTGTAGCGGCTGCGCCTGAGGTCTGTAACGGTGCTGAACATTGTCAGCATCGTAATTCAGCAGTTCCCCAATATCGGGTACCACCGCGCCCTGATCGGCATCGTAAAGCGCAATCAGCGGCGTCGGGCAGGCATACTGTACCTGCTTTTGCTGACCGGAATACCAGACGCGAGCGATAGGCTGCACCTTCACCGGGCGCTTTATCTTCAGGCGCGCATCCGCTGGCAGCGAGGCGATGCTGTGGTACTCCTGCTCCAGGCGCTCAATCCACTGCTCCCGCGACCACGGCGCGACGGTGCGCGGCGTCTTCAGGCTTTTTTCCAGTTGGGCCAGAATCTCATCCCGGGTGAAGTTTTTAATGATGTGCTTATTCGCCCAGCCGAAGCGCAGCGTAGCGGGGTGACGCAGTACCGTCAGCGTCCGATAGGCATTCAGGGTAATCAGCCCCGGAAGCTGTCGGTGCACCCACTCGAACCGCGCGGCAGGCGCGAGGCCGGACTCTTCGGTGATGATCTTTTCAAAGGCCGCTTTCAGGGTGTTGATATGCGCAATCTGGCTTTCCAGCGCTTCGCGCGATGTCGCATCGGTTTGCAGGCAGATGACCCCCGGCAGGCGCACGGCGGCCTTGCTGCTTCGGTTTTCTGACTGCTGCTGGATAAACAGGCGACGATAGTGTTTTAGCGCCTGCTCAAGGGCCGCGCTGCCGATGTGCTGTTCGACCTCGATGGTGTCCAGCGGATCGTGCTCGGCTCCCTTAGCCACATCCGGCAGGGTAAAGACGCGCGCGGCCAGCAGGCGGCAGGCCTGCAAACGCTCGGTCAGGGTCAGGAGTTCGTGTTCTATTTCCCGAAACGTGCCGTTAAGCCGTTCGATGAGATCGTAGTTCGCCATAAACACCCTCATTAGTTACAACATACTTATCATATAGCACAGCACGCCGGGTCAGGCCAGCGTGCGGTTGAGGTCAGGCAGGAACGGGAAGGGCGATGTTATGGTACACCGGCCAGCTAAAGCAGAAGCGCGCGCCGCCGAGCTCGCTCTCCTCGCAATGCACCGTGCCGCCCATCGCCTGCGCGATAGAGTAGACAATCGCCAACCCCAGGCCGCATCCGCCGGTGGCGCGATCGCGGCTGGGATCGAGGCGGACAAACGGTTCAAACACGGTTTCTCGCGCTTCCGGGGCAATTCCCGGTCCGTCGTCCTCCACCGTCAGGCTGGCCCGGTTGCCCTGCAAATCCAGGCCAATCTGGAGTGTACTTTCGCTGTAGCGCATGGCGTTGTTCATCAGGTTGTCCAGCACGCGCTCCATCAGGCGCATATCGAGCGCGCCGTAGTCACCCGGCGTGACGCGCGTCAACAGCGTGCGCTGCGGATTTACGCTCTGAACGTCATCAATGTGGGTTTGCAGCCAGGCGGGCAGATCCGGCGTGGTGAGGTTCAGCTCGTTTTGCGGGCGGTCGAGACGCGCGTAGGTCAGCAGCTCCTCAATCAGCGCTTCAAGCTGGCCAATGTCGCGGTTAAGCGCCTGATTCTCTGCCTCGGTCAGATTCTCGCTCATCTCCAGACGGTAGCGCAGGCGAACCAGCGGCGTGCGCAGCTCGTGCGCAATTCCGTCGATAAGCTGCTTCTTACTGGCGATTAGGGCGTTGATGTTATCGGCCATCTGGTTAAAGGCCACGCCCAGACGCTCAAAGCTGGAACCGCTGTCGAAGTGAATGCGTTCAGTAAAATGCCCCTCGCCAAAACGCTGCGCGGCGGATTCCAGCTTCAGCATGTCCTGCCAGTGGGGCCGCATCCAGATAAAGACCGGAAATGCGAGCGAAATGGCGATAAAGGCCATCAGCGCCATGTCCAGCAGGCGCATCTGATGGAGATAATAGAGATAGGGCACCGGCCCGACGGCCAGCACATAATGGCTGCGCGGAATGCGCTGGATAAAGGTGTATTTCTCATCCAGCGCGACGATGTCCCCGTCGCGCAGACGCTGCATGGCGGGCGGGTCCAGATCGAAATCTTTTAACGGCTCAATGCGTAAATCGAATGACAGATTGAGATCCAGCTCTTTCAGGGTTTTCGCCCAGTCGTGTGGCGGGATCTCTCTCAGCTCGCTGCGCATCAAATAGAGCGAGCTTTTCATCAGATCGTCCAACGACTGCCGGCCCGCACGTTCGGCGGTGAATTTATAAACCAGGCCGACCAGCATGGTCATCACCAGGAAGCAGACAAACAGTAAAAGATAAAACTGCACAAACAGCTTTTTCATTAAATATCACCGGGACATCAAGTAATTAACTACTTTGTTTTGACCTTCAGGAGCACTTTAGGGGCATTTGCATATCCGCCAAAGCGCTGATTCAAAAATGGTACCTGATCGCTATCGAGAACATTTATCCTCGCAGAGTATACATGGAAGACCATCTCTGCATTCTTATCACCCATCTGATTCGCTATAAAAGCAGGATTAGCACCTGCCGACAACATCCAGCACGCGTATGTATGACGCAGCTGATAGGGCGTCTGCGGCGAATGCCCGATCGTTTTATCGTTCGGTAGGCCTGTCTTCTCTTTGAGTTTTGAAGCAATTTCTCGGCTGAACAAGCTTGATCATATTATTAATACCGAAACGAAAGAGGTTAGTCATTGCGCCAGCAAAATGGCCCGGTGGGAAGCTGGTGGTAGGAAACAATTTCTTCATGTGGCTCGTGAGTGGATGATGAGCGAAGTTCAGATTTATTTGCCAGGCTTCAAATAAGTATTCACAGAGAGCCACTTTCACAACGGCTCCCGGATAAAATTACTTCCTGTAAAGGTCGCCTTGACCGGACCTTGCTCTTTCCCAGATTTCATCATCTGAGAGTGTAGTTTCTATGAGTTCAATCGGTGCGCCATTGTCATTAATCATGGCAACAAAGAAACCATCAATGGGCTCATAGGGACCAAGAATTACTTCTTCATCTTCGATAGCTCTTAGCAGGTTGTCCACTTTGAAGGCTACATGAGGCACAGTTTTTATCAGATTGTGGAGTGGAGAACTATCTTTAAATCTATGCCACTGCACACGAAACTGACCTGGGTTATCAACTGTATACATCCCCGCTTTTTCGCTGTATGCACCTTCAAAAACGCCATCCTGTAACGGGATGCCGAAGTGATGAAAAGTATACTTTACGTTTGATTTCATTCTTATCTCGCTAACTAATTAATGACAATGTAATTGAGCATAGGATGTAACTACTGTGGGCAATGTACTAAATATAACAACTAAAGAATACCATACATGATATTCTTCCAACACGAGCGCATTTGTAAGTGGATTTAAAAGGGATATCCCTACAGCGGATAAATCACCTGCTATTACCTTGAGTGGATAAATAGACGTTCATGACTTACATCGACAGATACATTAAACCTGTAAGGGAATCGATTTAACTGCTGGTAATTTTGAAATGATCAATCTGATGCGAGCGTTTGTTCTGAAGGTGTTGAATTTTTTACAAACTTATGCAATTCGCCGCTGATGCCGAAATTCTTAGCAAATTGTACTTAAGCTGCGAAATCTAGATTTATATCTTCCCCGAATCCGGAGAAAAACTCTTTGGTACCGGATGGATAAGACGCAATGCGATGCAATGTGGCTTCACTGGCATACTGTCAGTTGACCGGAAGGAGACTTTCGCACTATTACTCTTATCCGAACATCCCCATGACTGAATAGTACCTGATGCCCCCATCAGGTACTATTCAGTCTGTCCGTTATCAGCCTTGCCAGCGAGACTGTCGGATAATGCTGCAGAAATTCATAGGCTTGAAGAGTGTGTCCTTGTCTGCAAGTACATCCGCTTTTACGTTACCAAATGTCGTGTGCGGCTTGTGTTTGATGCCGTCATAAAAGGCCTGAATAATGTCCTCCTTAAAATGCGGTGTACGTGGGAAACGCTGGGTAACTGCGCTGATTTCTTCCTGTGAGAATACTTCAAAATCAATTCCCAGCACGTCCATTTCTACTCCTGCCGTAAGTAGCGCTATTTCCGGTGCCATGAATTCCGGAATACCCGGCGTGGTGTGGAGGGCAATTGCTGTCCAGACCTTATCAATATCCTGAGTTCCGATGCCATATCTTTCCAGAAACTTCCGTGCTTCGTTTGCACCATCTACTTCAAAACGTTTATCGCAGCTACAGTATTCGCGAGTCAGGCCAATGTCATGGAACATACATCCAATGTACAAAAGCTCAGCATCGGCTTTAACCTCTCTTTTCTGACCGGCCAGAGCCGCCCATTGGTAAACGCGGCTTGAATGGTTAAAAAGCAGATCGGATTCCGTGTCACGAATGAACTCGGTGGCTTCACGGGCCATTTTGCTGTCCGGGATACTGATATCTTCGGTTGTGCGAATCATGAAATACTCCTCTTCTCTGTTGTAGGTATACAGCATAAGGTTTACCTTGAATGTCCCAAAATGTATTTTAAAGACTTTATGGGACATAGAGATGATTCAGGACTCCGGAGACTTAAAATGAGTCATAACGTTTTTATTCTGGCGGTGCCAGGCGTTCAGATGCTTGATGTCTGTGGCCCCATAGATGTGTTTGCTGAGGCTAACCGGGTTCTTAAGCGCAGCTTTTACTCGCTGCGCGTTGTTTCGGTTACCGATCCTGTGATTCGGTCTTCGTCAGGCGTAAAGATAACGGCAGATGCAACCCTGTCAGACTGCGGTGGGCTTACGGCAGATACATTCCTTGTTGCCGGCGCGCCGGATATTGCTTATTACCAGCCGGACCCCCGTGTGCTGGATGGAATTAACGCACTCTGCGAGTCAAGCAAGCGGTTTGGTTCAGTTTGTACGGGGGCATTACTCCTGGCGCTCACCGGAAAGCTAAATGGAAAAAGAGTGACCACGCATTGGGCATGTGCGAAAACCCTTTCCGCCAGGCATCCCCAAATAATCGTAGAGGCAGATGCGTTGTATGTTGACGATGGGCGAGTGAGAACGGCGGCGGGCGTTACTTCAGGCCTGGATTTGGCACTGCGACTTGTTGAAGAAGATCTCGGTAGGGAGGTTGCGGCAGAAGTCGCCGATCAAATGGTCATGTTTTTCCGGCGTCCAGTTAACCAGTCTCACTTTATGAGGAGCAATACGCTTTCGCTTGATGGCCGTACAGCTCTTCAGGAGCTCCAGAGATGGGCAATCGCGAATATTAAAGACGTGACAACGGTTGCTATGATGGCAGAGCATATTAACTTCAGCCAGAGGCACCTTACGCGGATATTTCGGCAGGAAATTGGCCTTACCCCGGCGCAGTGGCTCGAACGCGAGCGCGTATCTAGAGCAAAAGTACTGATTGAAAAGGAAAAAATGCCAGCGAAGAAACTTGCCGTTGAATGTGGCTTTTCTGGGCCGGATGTTATGAGGCGAGTATTTTATCGCCTGACAGGAATAACACCTAATGATTACCAGAAAATGACGAGCCGTGAATAGCTTTGCGAACGGGAGAGAAGCTATAGCCTTTCCAGTAAATTGCAGATTTTCTGCACACTAAACTGCACAAACAGCTTTTTCATTGGATCTCACCGAAAAAACGCTATGTGCAGAATATACATGAAAACCCTTCGGTTTTTTCACGTCTGTCGAGCGTGTTATATGGCTTTCGCGCTGTTTTTTACCTTGGCGATGAGTTTTTCGGTCACGGCCAGGCCTTCCGCAATGTGCGTATCAATCACATCCGCCCCGTATTCGCTGATGAGATCCAGCAGTATTTCGTAATACTGGATGAGTTCCAGCAGGTCAAAGAGCGCTTTTTGATCGGTGCGTGAGGGGGAGGTGTGGTTAAGGGTTGCCTGATTAACAATCCACTCAAGATTGGTTTTTATCGCTTCTACCTGACCGTAGCTATACATAATTCATGGGCTTAAATCCTCATTTCAAGATTTCTGGGAGCGATGTCGTGAAAGCTTCACGGCGAAAATGAGTAAAACGATCGCAAGAGCGGGATGAGCTGAAGAAAGGAGAGTCGAGAAGCTAATTATGGAATAGTTTGCGTGCTTAGCAAGTTAAATGTTGCGCAAACGTAAAAATAAATGCGCGAAAGGAGGGCATTTCCGCGCAATGCCTTCAATTCGCGCAGATTATCCTATCCGACGATCAGGTTTCCCAGGCGTGTGGGGCAAACAGATAACCCTTGTTACGCACGGTTTTAATGCGGTAGGGCTCGGTGGCGTTATCCTGCAGTTTTTTGCGTAATCGCGAAATCGCCACGTCAACGCTGCGATCCATACCGTCATAGCTCACGCCACGGAGGTTTTTCAGCAGCGCGTCGCGGTCCATGATTTGCCCGGCATGCGTGGCCAGCTCCCAGAGCAGGTCAAAGTCTGCGGTAGAAAGGGCGATAAGCTCGCCGGAAAGCAGGACCTGGCGGTTAACCGGGTCAATAGACAGCGTACCGAAGCGCAACGCTTTGTGTGGCGTCAGGGACGGCGCGGGCGCTTCGCGTTCGATGCTGGCGTGCTGGCGCAAATGCAGGCGCAGGCGGGCCAGCAGGACGGCAGGCGGTGTGGTTTTCAGAATGTAATCATTGGCGCCCATCTCCAGCGACAGAATATGGTTCATATCGCTGTCCAGTGAGGTAAGCAGAACGATAGGACCGTCCCAGCGGGCGCGCAGGTCCCGGCAGAGCGTCATGCCGTCTTTGCCTGGCAGCATGATGTCCAGCAGCACTAAATCCGGGTTTTCACGGACGACCACCTCTTCGGCACGATCGCCGCGAGGCTCAACAATGACGTCCATATCATGTTTACCCAGATAGGCGGCGATCAATTGCCCGACTTCGGGTTCGTCTTCAACATATACAATCTTATTCATACAGCGTCTGTTTTCGTGAAAAAAGCCAAAATACACCGCGGAACCTTAACCTTCCATTAATCTTTCAAAATTAACGCCGCTTCCGTTATTCTGACGTTTCTTGTTATTTGATTGTTATAGGAAAAAATATGGGGCTGGTGATCAAAGCCGCGCTGGGGGCGCTGGTGGTGTTACTGATTGGCATTCTGGCAAAAACCAAAAACTACTATATTGCCGGGCTTATCCCGCTGTTCCCGACCTTTGCGCTGATTGCCCACTATATTGTGGCCTCTGAGCGGGGTACGGAAGCGCTACGCACGACCATCGTGTTTGGCATGTGGTCAATCATTCCGTACTTTCTCTACCTGCTTTCCCTGTGGTATTTCACCGGTTTTCTGCGGCTTCCCCTGGCGCTGGGCGGGGCAGTGGTCTGCTGGGGGCTCAGCGCCTGGGTGTTAATCTTCTTCTGGAGCCGCTTTCACTAGCGCAGCGGGCGGCCGCCGTCCACGGCAAAGGTTCTGCCGGTGACGTAGCAGCTGGTGAGGAGATAATCCACCAGGTCGATCACCTCTTTTTCGCCTGGGGCAATTTTCATGAGCGACTTATTCAGCGCCTGCTGGCGGTATTCCGCATCATCGTGTTCGTTAAACAAAATCATCGCCGGGGCGATGGCGTTCACCTTTACCTCGGGCGCGAGCTTGCGGGCAAAGGAGCGCGTCATGTTATCCAGCGCGGCTTTGCTGGCCGCGTAGGCGATATGCTTGTCGCTGCCGCGCTCCACCACATAATCGGTAAAGTGAATAATGTCCCCCGCCGCATGCCCGTGGCCGCGCAGCAGATCCTGCAGCGCGTGGTTAAGCAGATAAGGGGCGTTAACGTGGATCTGCAGCATGGCGGAGAGCGTATCGCTGAGGGACGTGCCGGGCTTCTCGGCACACCATGCGCTGGCGTTATGGATCACGGCACGCAACCCCGTCGCGGTGGATTTAACCTGTTCGGCAAAGGCCAGAATGCCTTCGTCGGTGGAAAAATCAGCCTGAATGCAGACCGCTCCGGCTTTGCGCAGCCCCTCAATCGACGGGTATTCCGTACGGTAGCTGACAATGACCGGATGCCGAAGGTTGAGAAAGTGATGGGCGAGGGCGAGGCCGATACGGCGGCCTCCACCGGTGATCAGTATTGGGCGAAGCGGTGCATTTCCCATCGTATTCTCCTTTACAGTTCAACAATGGGAAAGACAGTGCTATCCCATTAACATCCAGGTTGCCGGTACGGCAGCAACCAGTAACAGCCCGATTAAGGCCATTTCACGGCGTTTCAGCGCGTTCTCCAGCTGATGCGTGCGGCGGGCATAGATAAACACCAGCAGACCCGGCGCATACAGCACAACCGACAGCAGCAGATGCATCGGCCCGGAAGCATACAACAACCACAGGCCGTAAATACAGGCCCCTACGCCCACAACATAGTGCACCGGACGCGTGGCGATTTTTAACAAATACGCACCCACTAAGAAATAGGGTACCAGAATCATCTCCGAGGCGATGGTCAGCAGGGTGTTATAGTCTGAACCTGTGAGCCAGATCAGCACCAGACAGACCTGAACGCTGATGTTGGTCAGCCAGAGTGAGGCTGATGGTGCATTATTTTGGTTTTGACGGGCAAACAGGCGGGGAAACGCCTTGTGCGTCGCGGCCAGGAACGGTACTTCAGCCGCCATGATGGTCCAGCTCAGGTAAGCGCCGCAGACGGAGACGATCAGCCCTGCGGCAATCACCACGTCGCCCCACGGGCCGAGCATTTTCACCATCAGGCCTGCCATGGACGGGTTACGCATTTCGGCCAGTTCAGGACGCGCCACCACGCCCAGCGAAAGCAGGGTCACCAGCAGATACACGCCCAGCGCCGCCAGGACGGCCAGCAGCGTGGCGCGGCCCACATCGCGCTTATTACGCGCGCGGGCAGAAACCACGACGGCACCCTCAACGCCGATAAATACCCACAGGGTAATCAGCATCGTGTTTTTCACCTGCTCCCAGACCGGAACGCCCAGCGCAATGCCGCTGAAATCAAGCGAAAACACGTCAAGACGAAACGCGATAAAGGCCAGCACGATAAACAGGCCAAGCGGCACCAGCTTCGCCAGCGTCGCCACCAGGTTGATGCTGGCGGCGGTCTGGACACCGCGCAAAATCAGCCAGTGAACAATCCACAGCAGCACCGAGGCGCCGACGATAGACTGCCAGGTATTACCGTCGCCAAACAGGCGCAGCTCAGGGGTATCGGTAAAGAAACTGAGCGCCGAGAAGACAATTACCAGATAAGAGACGTTGGCGATGACCGCGCACAGCCAGTAGCCCCAGGCAGAACAGAAGCCGATCAGCTCGCCGAAACCTTCACGTGCATAGGTGAAAATGCCGCCGTCCAGATCCGGGCGAATGCGCGTCAGCAACAGCATGGCAAACGCCAGCAGCAATATCCCGACACCGGTAATGCCCCAGCCAATGAGCAGGGCGGCAGGGCTTGCGACGGCCGCCATGTTCTGCGGTAAACTGAATACGCCCGCGCCCAGCATTGAGCTCAATACAAGTGCAGTTAAAGCACTCAGGCCAAGTTTCTTTTCCATTGGCTTCCTGTTATGAAAAGTCCCAATCCAGAATAATTATTTCGCTAAGGCGCATAAAAATGGTGGATCACACTAAGGCGCGGGATTTTACGGAGTGTAACGAAAGCATGCAATGATGTGTGGCAGATTTTCAAAAAAAGTAACAAAAAAGGCGGCATTGCGCCGCCTTTCGTCAACGGTTTTGTTACTTGTACAGATCGGCGCTGATGGTCACGTTGTTACCACGTTCCTGCCACTGGCGGGTGATGTGGTAATACTTCGCCCCTTTCTTCGCCGCACGCTTCGCGACCTGATAAGAGACTTCCGTCATATTGCCGTAGTTGCCGGTAAACTTGATGCTGTCGAACGGCACCATCTGCGCGGCAGTGGCTTTGTTCAGCTCTTCAATTTTGGTGCCGTCCGGCAGCGTCACGGAGTAACGGCCACCTTTCGTGGACTGCGTTTCAAAGAAACGGCCCACTTCAGCGCTTGGCGCCGCAGAGGTGGCTACGCCCGGAATTTCAACTTTCTTCGCTTCTTCGCCGCCTTTGGCTATCGCCGCGCGACCCGCTTCAGAATCCGCAGGGATGGCATCCGGGCTCTGCAGAACGCGTTTTTTCGCATCTTCTTTGTAGATGAATGCGGTAATGCGCTGGTTGCCGCCCTGGTTAGCATCCACCTGACGCACGATAAAGAAAGAGTAGGCACCTTTCTCTTTCGCGGCTTTGGTGATGGCATCGTTCACTTCTGGCTGGCTGCGATAGAAGCCCTGAACGGTAACGGTGTCGTAAGGTTCCAGCTCAATGGCCTGGTCTTTCGGCAGCTCAACGATACCGTTGATCACGCGATTTTTCGGCGCGTCAGCCTTTGGTGCATTATCTTTATACAGCGCAATGGTCACGCGCTGGTTACCGCTGTTGCCGTAATCGGACTGGTCAACTACGTAAAACGAGGCCGCCCCGTTTTTATCCGCGGCTTTTGATGCGGCGGCGACGGCATCGCCAATAGAATTATAACGACCCACAATGACCGTATGGTCAAAAGGTTTTAACGCTGCCGCTTGCTCTGGCGTTAACTCTGTTGCGGCATTCGCAGACAGGGCGGTCGCACAGAGAAGTGCGGACGCCAGGAGTGTGTTCTTAAGCTTCATAAAAATAATCCTTCGCCTTGCGCAAACCATGTACTGGTATTGTTGTTTATTTGAGACGGCCCCGATTATGGCATTTAAAACCCGTCGCTGTCTGCGCCATTTTTCACTGCCTGTGCTCACTCAATTACCGAATTCGATAACATTTAGTGATATGTTGAAAAAACAGGCGTTTGACAAGCAAAACTGATAAAGCATATGACTTTTACAAGTTAATTTAATGTTAATAACTTGTTCTCTTATGGCGCTATATCATGTTTTTACCGCTTCGCTTGCGCGATTTATCGGTTCTGGCGATGAATTTAAGGTAAATATCACTGTCAGTGACGCCGATCGCTTATTTTTCACAGATAAAGTAAGAAATAGTGTTTTCTGGCGGTAGATCACAAGCGCTATTTTCAGTAGGTTATAGACAGTTTGTTACTGTTTTATTTTGCGGGGTTACTCATTTCTCGTCGCTATCATGCTGGCGAAAATTGATACAAACCGCGGGCATTTATCGACAAACCATCATCAAAAACCGATGGAAGGGAAAACTATGCGTATTGGGGTACCAAAAGAACGGTTAGCCAATGAAACCCGCGTAGCGGCAACACCGAAAACGGTGGAGCAACTGCTTAAGCTGGGTTTTACCGTCGCGGTTGAAAGCGGCGCAGGCAAGCTGGCGAGTTTCGATGACGAAGCCTTTATTCAGGCTGGCGCGGAAGTGGTGGACGGTGCTGAAGTCTGGCAGTCGCCCGTGATTCTGAAGGTCAACGCGCCGGAAGAGAGTGAGATTGCGCTGCTGAATCCAGGCACCACGCTGGTGAGCTTCGTCTGGCCTGCACAAAATCCTGAACTGATGGAGAAGCTGGCGGCCCGTGGCGTGACCGTGATGGCGATGGACTCCGTGCCGCGTATTTCGCGCGCGCAGTCGCTGGATGCGCTGAGCTCCATGGCAAACATTGCCGGCTACCGCGCCATTGTTGAAGCCGCTCACGAATTTGGACGCTTCTTTACCGGCCAGATCACCGCGGCGGGGAAAGTCCCACCGGCGAAAGTGATGGTAATTGGCGCGGGCGTGGCGGGTCTTGCCGCAATCGGTGCGGCAAACAGCCTGGGCGCTATCGTGCGCGCGTTCGACACCCGTCCCGAAGTGAAGGAACAGGTCCAGAGCATGGGGGCCGAATTCCTTGAGCTGGACTTTAAGGAAGAAGCGGGCAGCGGTGATGGTTACGCGAAGGTGATGTCCGAAGCCTTTATCAAAGCCGAAATGGAACTTTTTGCCGCGCAGGCGAAAGACGTCGACATTATTGTTACCACCGCGCTTATTCCGGGTAAACCGGCGCCGAAGCTGATCACCCGCGAGATGGTCGACTCCATGAAGCCGGGCAGCGTGATTGTCGACCTGGCGGCGCAAAACGGCGGTAACTGCGAGTATACCGTTGCCAATCAGGTGACCACGACCGCGAACGGCGTGAAGGTGATCGGCTATACCGACCTGCCTGGTCGCCTGCCAACCCAGTCGTCTCAGCTGTACGGCACCAACCTGGTTAACCTGCTGAAGCTGCTCTGCAAAGAGAAAGACGGCAACATCACCGTCGATTTTGACGATGTGGTGGTGCGCGGCGTCACCGTCGTTCGCGAAGGTGAAATTACCTGGCCTGCGCCGCCTATTCAGGTTTCAGCCCAGCCCCAGGCAGCGCCGAAAGCGGCACCCGAGCCAAAAGAACCGGCAAAACCGGCTTCTCCGTGGCGCAAATACGCCATCATGGCGCTGGTCATTATTCTGTTCGGCTGGCTGGCTGACGTCGCGCCGAAAGAGTTCCTCGGCCACTTTACCGTCTTCGCACTCTCGTGCGTTGTGGGTTACTACGTGGTGTGGAACGTCTCCCATGCGCTGCATACGCCGCTGATGTCGGTGACCAACGCTATCTCCGGGATCATCGTGGTAGGGGCGTTGCTGCAGATTGGACACGGCGGCTGGATCAGCTTCCTGAGCTTTATCGCGGTGCTGATCGCCAGTATCAATATTTTCGGTGGCTTCACCGTGACTCAGCGCATGCTGAAAATGTTTCGTAAAGGCTAAGGGGTAGCATATGTCTGGAGGATTAGTTACAGCCGCATACATTGTTGCTGCAATCCTGTTTATTTTCAGTCTGGCGGGGCTTTCCAAACACGAAACGTCTCAGCAGGGAAATAACTTTGGTATCGCCGGGATGGCGATTGCGCTGATTGCCACCATCTTCGGGCCGGATACCGGCAACGTGGCGTGGATCCTGGTGGCGATGATCATCGGCGGCGCGATTGGTATTCGCCTGGCGAAGCGCGTGGAAATGACCGAGATGCCGGAGCTGGTGGCGATTCTGCACAGCTTCGTGGGCCTGGCGGCGGTGCTGGTGGGCTTCAACAGCTACCTGTATCACGAACCGGGCATGGAGCCGATTCTGGTCAACATTCATCTGACCGAAGTGTTCCTCGGTATCTTCATCGGTGCAGTAACCTTCACCGGTTCTATCGTGGCGTTTGGCAAGCTGCGCGGTAAGATCTCTTCTAAACCGCTGATGCTGCCTAACCGTCACAAGCTGAACCTGGCGGCGCTGGTGGTGTCGTTTGTGCTCCTGGTGGTCTTCGTGCGTACCGAAAGCGTGGGCCTGCAGGTACTGGCGTTGCTGGTGATGACCATCATCGCGCTGGCGTTTGGCTGGCATCTGGTGGCGTCCATCGGCGGTGCGGATATGCCGGTGGTTGTCTCGATGCTGAACTCCTACTCCGGTTGGGCAGCGGCGGCTGCGGGCTTTATGCTGAGCAACGACCTGCTGATCGTCACCGGTGCGCTGGTCGGTTCTTCCGGTGCCATCCTGTCTTACATCATGTGTAAGGCGATGAACCGTTCGTTCATCAGCGTTATCGCCGGTGGCTTCGGTTCTGACGGTTCTTCTACCGGCTCTGACGAAGAAGTGGGTGAACACCGTGAGATCAGCGCGGAAGACACCGCGGAAATGCTGAAAAACTCGCATTCTGTGATCATCACCCCAGGCTACGGTATGGCGGTGGCGCAGGCGCAGTATCCGGTGGCGGAAATCACCGAGAAGCTGCGCGCGCGCGGTATCAAAGTTCGCTTTGGTATTCACCCGGTGGCCGGACGTCTGCCGGGCCACATGAACGTACTGCTGGCGGAAGCGAAGGTGCCATACGACATCGTGCTGGAGATGGACGAGATCAATGATGATTTCGCCGACACCGACACCGTGCTGGTTATTGGTGCTAACGACACCGTTAACCCGGCGGCACAGGACGATCCGCGCAGCCCAATCGCCGGGATGCCGGTTCTGGAAGTGTGGAAGGCGCAGAACGTCATTGTCTTCAAACGCTCGATGAACACCGGCTATGCTGGCGTGCAGAACCCGCTGTTCTTCAAAGAGAATACCCATATGCTGTTTGGCGACGCCAAAGCCAGCGTGGATGCGATTCTGAAAGCGCTGTAATTCGCTTTCTCCTGACAAACCGCCTTTCGGGGCGGTTTTCCTATTTCTGCGGCCAGCGTTTCTCCTCTGTCTATACTTTACCCTTTGTGTAATACGAGGAGGTGTAATGCAATTTCTGTCCCGCTTCGACATCATCGCGCTGATGATGACGCCGACATTCTGGATAGGCGCCGCCACGGTTGTCTTTGTGACGCTGCTGGTGTACTGGTTGCTAACGCGCCTGATCGCGTTCGTTAAGAAAGGCATCACCACCTGGGGCGACAAGCACCCGACCACCAACCGGATGCGTTTTATCCTGACCGATATGCTTAACCGCACCAGCCGCTTCCTGCTGTTTGTGGTGGCGCTGCTCTTCAGCCTGCGTTTCGTTGACTTGCCGGATCATCTCTTTGGCACCGTGAGCCACGCCTGGTTCCTGGTTTTCGCCATCCAGGTGGCGCTGTGGATGGATCAGGGGGTGGTGTCGTGGCTTCGTCACGTCATGCTGGCGCCCGGAAGCCATAAAAACCCGGTCACGCTGGTGATCACGGGGCTTATTCTCCGTGCCATCGTCTGGTCAGTGATGCTGCTGTCTATCCTTGCTAACGCGGGCGTCAACATCACTGCTCTGGTTGCCAGCCTTGGGGTAGGGGGTATTGCCATCGCCCTCGCCGTACAAACGATCCTCAGCGACGTGTTTGCCTCGCTCTCTATCGGCTTTGATAAGCCGTTTGAAATTGGCGATTTTGTGGTGTTCAACGACGTGGCGGGGACGGTAGAGCACATTGGCCTGAAAACGACCCGTATCCGCAGCCTGAGCGGGGAGCAGATCGTCTGCGGTAACGCCATTTTGCTTCAGCAGACGCTTCACAACTACAAACGCATGCAGACGCGTCGCATCGTCTTTACCTTTGGCGTTGCCAGCGACACGCCGCCCGATAAGTTGCGCTACGTGGGGGATATGGTCAGGCAGATCATTACCGATGTCGGCGAGACAAAATTCGATCGTGCCCATTTTCTGGGATTTGACCGCGACCGCCTGACGTTCGAAGTCGTCCATATCGTTAATACCGCGGATTACAACAAATACATGGACATCCAGCAGGAGATCAATATCCGTATTCTTGAAGGGCTGAACGCCCAGGGGATTAAGCTGGCGCTGCCCAGCATGGTATTGCACGCGCCGTGGATGCAGGATGAGTCAGGTGAACAGCCGAAGCCGGTAATGGAGAGCTGATGAGAAAAGCCCGCCGGAGCGGCGGGCTTTGATGTTTACGTTAATCGTCTTCCGGGTCGTCCAGCTCAATCGGCGTCTGATACTCATCCGGCTTGATGACCAGCAGGTCGCAGCGCAGATGGTCGATCACCTGTTCGGCGGTATTGCCGAGGAAGGCAGCAGAGATACCGGTCCGGCCAATGGTGCCCAGCACCACAATCCCGGCCTGCAGATGTTCGGCTAAATCCGGGATCACCTCTTCAGGCAGCCCTTTTTCCACGTGCGTCATGTTCTCGTCAATGCTGAACTTCTGGCGCAGCGCTTTCATCGCCAGCAGGTGCTGACCGCGGATCGCGTCGTTATAGACGCTTGGGTCAAATTCCGGCAGCTCAATGGCGATATTGATCGGGGTAACCGGATAGGCGCCCACCAGATGCACTTCGGTATGGTTAACCTGATCGGCAAGCTGGATGGTCTCCTTCACCAGCTTCTCGTTGAGCGAATTGTGATAATCCTCTTCGCTCGCGAGATTCACCGCCACAACGGCTTTCCCGCCTTCAGGCCACGGCTGGTCTTTCACCATCCAGACCGGGCAAGGGCATTTACGCAACAAATGCCAGTCGGTCGGAGTGAAGATTACGGACTCCAGCTTGTCGTGCTGGTGCGCCATCTTCAGCAGCAGGTCGTGCCCACCGGCAACCACTTCCTGGATAATGGCCTCAAAAGGTCGGTTATGCCAGACCACTTTAATATCAATAGGCACGCCCGCTTCCAGGTAATACTTCGCCTGTTCACGGATCCACGCGGTACGCTGGCTGATGACGCCCTGACGCATAGCGGTGCGCTCGTCAGGCGACAGAAGGGTGGTCATCTCATACGAGAAGTCATAGATCGGCAAAAACGCTTTGATTTTGCCACCAATCCGTTGATGTAAATACACAGCACGTCGTAATGCCGGCTGATCGTCCTGATTCGGATCGATAGCTACCAGCATGTTTTGATACTTGGCCATACAGGTCTCCTTACTACTGTCACCACAGTCTGTAATTAAAAGAGTAACCTATATATCCTGAATGAAACAGAGGGGAGCTTTTGCCAGATCAATAATTCATGAAAATTTATCAGAGGAAAAGCACGGTGGATGTCACCGCGATAAACGCAATGAACAGCAGCACCATCACCGCTATCGCAAAGGTCGTGGAATCCTGAACGTAGGTTTTTTCCTCCCCCTTCATCGGACCGACAAGCATGATCCAGATGAATATAAAGGTCACTGAGGCGATCACGACTGAAACGAAAAACAAACTTTCTCTCAATTCATAACCTCAACGACAACCTTTCAGGCGCTGTATGGGGACGTGCTACGATGAAAATGTCTTAAAGCGGAAGCGATGATACCAGACCAATAAATCACGTGAATTTATCAGTCTGGTTATCAACATGCGGAGAGTTACGCCACGTTGCGGGCGTGTCCGGCAAGAACGGCCAGCGCTTCGCCGTTTTCGATAGTGATGTATTTACCCTTAACGGCCAGCATTCCGCTCTTCTGGAAACGACCCAGCAGACGGCTTATGGTCTCAACGGTCAGGCCCAGGTAGTTACCGATATCGCCACGGGTCATGGTCAGACGGAACTCACGCGGCGAGAAACCGCGTTCGGCGAAGCGGCGGGAGAGGTTGTAGATAAACGCGGCCAGGCGCTCTTCTGCGTTCTTTTTGGAAAGTAGCAGAATCATGTCCTGATCGCCTTTGATCTCACCGCTCATCAGACGCATCATCTGCTGACGCAGGTTAGGCATCTTACCGGACAGATCGTCCAGGGTTTCAAACGGAATTTCGCAAACCATCGAGGTTTCGAGTGCCTGAGCAAAGCTCGGGTGGTGACCAGTGCCGATGGCATCAAAGCCCACCAGATCGCCTGCCAGGTGGAAGCCGGTGATCTGCTCGTCACCCTGTTCGGTGATGGTGTAGCTCTTGATGGTGCCAGAGCGGATAGCATAGAGCGATTTCAGTTCGTCTCCCGCTTTAAACAGCGTCTGCCCTTTCTGAATCGGCTTTTTGCGCTCGATGATATTATCAAGCTGATCGAGTTCATGCTCATTCAGGGTAAACGGGATACAGAGCTGGCTGATGCTGCAATCCTGGCAATGGATAGCACAACCGCCAGACTGAATGCGTCGTATAATTCGCTTTTCCGGGATCATAGGTTTGCTCAAGCCTTAATTGATATTGGTCAATTTTAACATCTTTTTGGTAAGTACGTAAGCCTGACAAACCCTCAATAAGGACAAGAGACGGCAACGTGTTGCCATCTTCTTGAAATTCCACAGCTTGATTATGGATTTTTAGCCTAACCGGTAGAAAATTAAGCACAAAAAGCCTGGGAACTACAGCAAGAGATACCCTTCGTGACGCAGTAACCACTCCTTGCGCTGCACGCCGCCGGCATAGCCGGTCATGGTGCCGTTACGGCCAATGACCCGATGGCAGGGCACCACAATGCTGACCGGATTAGAGCCATTGGCGGCACCCACCGCGCGTGCGGCGCCTGCGCGGCCTAGCTGCTCCGCGAGCTGGCCGTAATGCATGACCTGCCCGCACGGAATCGACCGCAGCGCCTGCCACACTTCGCGCTGAAAAGGGGTACCTGCCGTGGCGGTTGGCAGAGTGTCAATGATGCTGAGATCGCCTTCAAAATACGCCGCCAGCTTGTCGCTCAGCCCGCCCGGGTTGGTGGCGCTGATGCGTTCATAACCCTGTGCGCGGTAATGAATATCAAGCAGTTCCTCCATGCGGTCGCTGTGCTCTTCCCACTCAACGGCGCGCAGGCAGAACTGCTCGTCCGCGATCACCCACAGCCGCCCGAGCGGCGTCGCAATTTTATCTTCGAGTAATCTCAGCATTTTCAATCCTTTAATTTAGCCTCGGGTATATCCCCGGCCCAATCGGCAGGCCGACAAGATACCATGCCACCAGCATCACCAGCCATACCCCTAAAAAGATAAGCGGGTAGGGTAAAACCAGCGAATAGTAGGTACCCAGTCTGGCCTCGGGCTTATAGCGCTGCAGGAAGCCTAAAAACAGCGGAACGAAAGGTGAGACGGGCGCCAGCGGGATCACCGAGGAGTCCGCGATGCGGAACAGGATCTGGGCAAACGCCGGGTGGAACCCGAGCATCATAAACATCGGCACGAAGATCGGCGCCAGAATTGACCAGATGGCGGAGCCGCTGGCAATAAACATGCACAGCAGGGATGACAGCAGCGCCAGCCCGACAAACGCCGGTACGCCGCTTAATCCGGCAGCCTCCAGCGCGTCGGTCAGGCCCACGGCCATAAACTTGCCCATGTTGCTCCAGTTAAACATCGCCACGAACTGCGCCAGCGGGAATACCATCACGATAAAGCCCGCCATCTCTTTCATCGGCTCGATCATCAGCTGCGGCAGATCGCCCTGACGGCGGATTTTGCCGGTAGCGATACCGTAGGCGAGCGAAACGACAAAGAAGAAGAGAATAATCAGCGGCACGATGCCCTGAATAAACGGCGACGGCAGGACGGTATGCTTAACCGGATCGCGCAGTATGCCGTTTTCCGGCACCACCATCAGCGCCACCAGCGCGATAAACGCCAGCGAGACCAGCCCGGCCACGCGCAGGCCGAAGCGCTGCTCTTTGCTCAGCGTCTCCAGCTTTTCATCGCTACGGCCTTCCCATTTGCCCAGACGCGGCTCGACGATCTTATCGGTAATCAGCCCGCCGACAATCGTCAGGACAATCACCGAGCTGGCCATAAAGTACCAGTTGTCGATCACGCTGACGTGCATGGCCGCATCAATGGTTTTCGCCGCCTCCGTGCTGATGCCCGAGAGCAGCACGTCGGTGGTGACGATCAGCAGGTTGGCGGTAAAGCCGCAGCCCACGCCCGCAATGGCCGACAGCAGACCCGCCACGGGATGGCGCCCGACGGCGAGGAAGATCAGCGCCCCCATCGGCGGCATAATCACCAGCGCGGCATCGGATGAAATGTGGCTGAAGAAGGCGATAAACAGCACCATGTAGCTGGCGTAGCGCGCGCTGACGTGGGACGCCATTTTTACCATCAGTGCGGGTAACAAGCCCACGCGTTCAGCCAGCCCGGCGCCCAGCACCAGCGCCAGAATGGCCCCCAGCGGAGCGAAACCGCTGAAGTTTTTGATCACGTTCGGTAAAAACCAGTGCAGCCCGTCAACGCTGAGCAGGTTTTTCACCGCCACCAGGCTGCCGTCTGCCGGGCTGCGCACGCTGACGTCAAAGGCCGAGAGCACGGCGGTGGCAACCATCAAAATCACAATCAGATAGATAAACAGCAGGAAAGGGTGCGGCACTTTATTGCCGATCCTTTCAACCCAGCCATAGAGCTTACCGGATGGGGAATGCGAAGGTATGGATGACATACTCATGGGCGTTCCTCGGGAGTGTTGTGTTGTTGTGTTGTGTTTTTTTATTTTAAAGGTGACGGTGTCACGCCCAGTGGGATCGGACACGCGTACGGTTTTTCTTCTATTTGTTGTTCGAACTCTTCACGGCATGTTTTCAGCAGGTCTGCATCCTGCAGCAGATTGAGTGCGGTTGCGCCCATCACTTTCCCGGCCAGCAGCATGCCTTTGTGGGCGATGGAGGTTCGTCCTTGCGCCACCAGTTGCCAGGTGTGCAGCGGCGTGCCAACGGTAAAGCAGGGGCTGAAGCACTGGGCGACCGGCATTTTCCAGCTGACGTCACCCACGTCTGTTGAACCCGCCAGCACGTTATCGGTGATGGCATAGGGCGCGACTTCATCCACCAGCAGCGTCTCCTGATGGCGGCGGGCAAAGGCTTTGCCTGCTTCTCCCCCCGTGGCGGCAATGTTTTTCAGGCTGTTCTGCAGATCGCTGGGCGTCAGCGTGGCGCGGATTTCGCGGGCAAAGTCGCGCTCTTCATCGGTCCACTCCGGCGTGCCGTAGTGCTGCAACGCGCGGTACATCGCAGCCTCAAGCGTGCGGTTCGGCAGGTAGCTGGAGCAGGCCTTATCAAAGCGGCATTCGACGGTGGTTTCGGTCATCATTGCCGCGCCCTGGGCAATTTTTTCGATGCGCTCATAGATCTGCTGCGCGTCGGCCATCTCCGGGGCGCGGATCAGGTACAGCACTTCAGCCTGCGCCTGCACCACGTTGGGCGAAATCCCGCCGGTGTCGGTGATGGCGTAATGGACGCGCGCTTTCTCTATGATGTGCTCGTTAAGGAAGTTGGTGCCGGTAGTCATCAGCGTCACGGCGTCCAGCGCGCTGCGCCCTAAATGGGGCGAGTTGGCCGCATGCGCCGCCACGCCGTGAAAACGCCAGGCCGCCTGAATGTTGGCCAGCGTGCTGACGTTAAACATCCCGGCAAAGGCCTCCGGGTGCCAGGTGACGGCGGCATCAACGTCATCAAACAAACCTTCACGTACCATAAAGGTTTTCCCGGAGCCGCCTTCCTCACCGGGACAGCCGTAAAAACGCACCGTTCCGCTGCCGCCGTGCTGCTCCAGCCAGCTTTTTACCGCCACCGCGCCCGCAAGCGCTGCGGTGCCCAGCAGGTTATGCCCGCAGCCGTGGCCGTTTGCCCCCGGCGTGGCGGATTGCGCCGTCGCGCAGTGCGCCTGCTGGCTTAGCCCGGCCAGTGCGTCGTACTCGCCCAGCAGAGCGATAACCGGTTTTCCGCTGCCGAAGCTGGCAATAAAGGCATTTGGGATACCGCCTGCCTCTCGGGTCAGCGTAAAGCCCTCGGCTTCCAGCTCGTCAGCGAGCCGTCTGGATGACCAGAACTCTTCAAAGCGGGTTTCGGGATGATCCCAAATTGCGTCGGCAATATCGGTTAGCGTCTGACATCGCGTGTCGATGGCGTCGGCAATAAAAGCGTAGTTCTCCTGCATTACACACCTCGCGTCCACGGGAAATTGAGCGCAGTTCGCGCCAGCGTTTCAATGGCGACAGCCATGACCTGCTCATCGAAGTCGAATTTTTCGTTGTGATGTCCGGCGCTCAAATCCGTGCCGAACACCATATACGACGCCATGCCGCCGTTCTGCTGCACGCGGGCCATCATCAGCGTGGCGTCTTCAGAGCCTGCTGGCGCTTTCACCTTATCGATTGCGTGCACAATTCCCGATACCTGGCTCGCCTGTTCACGCAGGTAATCAACCCAGGCCGGCGTCGGCGCGCTGGAGGTGGCGGCCCCCATCAGGCGCATCTCCGCGCTCACGCCATAGAGCGCGGCCGCGCCGGTAATGACAGCCTGCGCACGTTCAAAGACATACTGGTTTATTGCTTCGCTTTCGCCGCGGGTTTCAACCTTGATCAGTGCATTTGCGGGCACCACGTTGCGGCCGCTACCCGCCTGCATCACGCCGACGTTGACGCGGGAAGCGCCTTCGCTGTGCGGGGCGATGCTGTGCAGGGCGAGGGCGGCCTGCGCGGCGGCAAGCAGGGCGTTACGTCCATCCTCCGGTTTGCCGCCCGCGTGTGCGGCAACGCCGGTAAAGTTCACGTCGAACTTGGTGGTTGCCATAAAGTTATCGCTGCCGCAGATCGCCGTTCCGGCGGGGACGCCGGTACCAATATGGATGGCGGTAAAATAGTCCACGCCGTCCAGCGCCCCGGCGGCGACCATGGCGCGCGCGCCGCGGGTGCCTTCCTCGGCAGGCTGGAAGATCAGCTTGACGGTACCGTTGAGCTGCGCTTCGTTCTGCTTAAGCACCTTTGCCAGCCCCAGGCCAATGGTGGTGTGGCCGTCGTGCGCGCAGGCGTGCATCATTCCCGCGTTGCAGGAGGCAAAACCGTCGCGGAACGGGCGATGGCTGTCGTCGAGCGCTTCGCTTAAATCAAGGGCATCCATGTCGACGCGAAACGCCAGCGTCGGGCCCGGTCGTCCGGTATTCAGGGTCGCCACAATGCCGGTAAATCCGCCTTCAAACGGCGCCAGCCATTTCTCAGGCGCCCCCTGCGACCGCGCACGGGCAAACTCTCGCGAAAGGGTGGCGTCATCGGGCAGCCCCATACGGCTTTCGGCATCGATCACGTCGCGACCCATCGCCAGTTCGTAGCCCAGGGAGTCAAGGATTTCCGCGACCTTTGCGGCGGTACGGAACTCTACCCAGCCGGATTCCGCAAACTGGTGAAAATCGCGACGCCATGCGATCAGCTGGGGGGCTAATGTCTGGATGTACTGCGCCAGTGTGTCCATATCTGTTCCTGTCATCATTAAAAAATGTGAACTGCTTCACGCTGTGATAGTTTTTACTTATCACTAACCGTTTTTTCACAGTTTTAACCGTTCAGGAATTACCCTCGCACATCCCTTTCCATTAAAGTAGATGACAGTTTCTTTACTCTGATAAACAACGGTTATCGGTTGGGCTATGTCATTTCAGATTAAATTCCATCAAATCCGGGCGTTTGTTGAAGTGGCGCGTCAGGGCAGCATTCGCGGTGCCAGCCGGACGCTGAATCTCTCGCAGCCGGCGCTGACCAAATCCATCAAAGAGCTGGAGGAGGGCATGGCGGCGCAGCTTTTTGTTCGCCGGAGTAAAGGCGTTGCGCTGACCGAGTGCGGGGAAGGGTTTTACCAGCGCGCCAGGCTGATTCTGGAAGAGCTGCGTGCGGCGCAGGATGACATTCGCCAGCGGCAGGGGGATCTGGCCGGGCAGATCAATATCGGGATGGGGGCCAGCGTGTCACGCAGCCTCATGCCCGCCGTCATCACCCGTTTTCACGCCCAGCACCCGCAGGTTAAAGTGCGAATTATGGAAGGGCAGCTGGTGTCGATGATCAATGAATTACGCCAGGGCGAACTGGACTTCACCATCAACACCTATTATCAGGGGCCTTACGACCATGAGTTTACGTTTGAAAAACTCTTCGAAAAACCGTTTGCGGTATTTTGCCGGGAAGGGCATCCGGCGACAGGGGCAACATCCATTAACGATCTGCTGCATTATAACTGGACAATGCCAACGCCGCGGGGAAGTTATTATAAGCAATTAGAAGATCTATTTAGCCACCGCTCGCAAATACCGCGGATTGGCGTAGTGTGCGAAACCTTTTCTTCCTGCATTAGCCTTGTTGCGCAAAGTGATTTTTTAAGTATCCTTCCGCAGGAGTTAGGCTGTGACCCGCTGCTGGCGCACCGTCTGGTCATTCTGCCGGTTGCCGAGTCGCTTCCAAAAGCCGCATATTATTTAATTCAGCGCCGGGATTCTCGTCAAACTCCGCTTGCCGAATCATTAATTACGCAATTCAGAAGGGAAGCGAGAAAAATAGTTTCAGGGTGAATGTCGCATAATAAAAAAACAGAGTCTGCCCGACATCAGACAGACCCTATAGTACACACAGCAGTGCGTCCTTTCGCAAGTCCTGGGTATTATATCCATGAGGCAGGTAAATTTAGTTATAACACCTTTCCCGAAAAATGACAGGAAGGTGAATGACTGATTTTACGAAAATTTAACGCAAATCACCTATTTTACCGTTGATGGGGTTTTAGTTAAGTCAGGTTTAAGTGCATTTTATAATGACTATATATATTCATCGGGTTAATATTTATCTCGTGCCTCATCTTCTAAGGGTTATTGAGACACCTGTCTGGCGCAGGTATAGTACAAGCCCAGATGTAGCCGGAGGATTTCCATGAACCCTGACGACAAATCCCTTTTTCTTGACGCCATGGAGGATGTCCAGCCCCTGAAACGCTGCACCGATATCCACTGGCAGCAAAGCCGTAATACCCGGGCTCGCCAGGACATCGATACCGAACAGCTCGACAACTTTCTGACCCTGGGTTTCCTTGAGCTATTGCCACTTGACGAGCCGCTGGCGTTCCAGCGCGAAGGCGTCCAGCAGGGCGTTATTGATAAGCTGCGTTCGGGTAAATACTCCCGACAGGCCAGCTTAAATCTGTTGCGTCAGCCCGCTGAACGCTGCCGCCAGATGCTGTATTCCTTTATTCGCCAGGCCAGTCGTGACGGATTACGTAACCTCATCATCATCCACGGGAAAGGGCGCGAGCAAAATTCGCATCCTAATGTGGTGCGTAGCTATCTGGCACGCTGGTTAACCGAGTTCGAGGAAGTGCAGGCGTTCTGCGTGGCGCTGCCGCATCACGGCGGCAGCGGGGCTTGCTATGTTTCCCTGCGAAAATCCGACGACGCGAAGCAGGAGAACTGGGAACGGCACGCCAAGCGCAGCCGTTAGCGGGCGATATCTTCGCCCGCCTGAGGCTTAGAAGGTTTCCCAGTTACTGTCGGGGGTGGCATTAGCCGTTGCCGGACGCAGCAGCTGCGGCGTTTTAACGTTGGCCGGGCGTGGGGCGGTGGCGTTTGCTTTACCGTTCAGACGAAACGCGGCCACGGCCTGACGCAGCTGTTCGGACTGATCTTCCAGCGCCGCTGCCGCCGTGGCGGACTGCTGCACCAGCGCGGCGTTTTGCTGCGTCACGCTGTCCATCTGCGACACGGCCAGGCTCACCTGCTCAATTCCGCGGCTCTGCTCATCCGATGCGGACGAAATCTCGCCCATGATATCGGTGACGCGGGTGACGGCGGCGACAATCTCCTTCATAGTCGCGCCCGCTTCGCTGACCTGCTCAGAACCGGTGTTCACCCGGCTGACGGAGTTCTCAATAAGCCCTTTGATCTCTTTCGCCGCCTGCGCGCTGCGGCTGGCCAGCGTACGAACTTCACCGGCGACAACCGCAAACCCGCGGCCTTGCTCGCCTGCGCGTGCGGCTTCCACCGCGGCGTTAAGCGCCAGAATGTTGGTCTGGAATGCAATGCTGTCAATCACGCCGGTAATATGAGCGATTTGCTGCGAACTGTCGGCAATTTCGTTCATGGTGCGCACCACGTTATCCACGACGTGGCCGCCGCGAGCCGCTGTTTCAGAGGCATTCTTCGCCAGCAGCGTCGCCTGACGGGCGTTATCGGAGTTCTGTTTAACCGTTGCGGTCAGCTCTTCCATGCTGGCGGCTGTCTCTTCGAGCGAGGAGGCCTGCTCTTCGGTGCGGGCGGAGAGATCGTTGCTCCCTGCGGCAATTTCACCCGCGCCGGTGTAGATGGAGTCGGTGCTGCCGCGTACGGCGCTGACGGTCGTCACCAGCGACTGCTGCATCTCGTGCAGGCCAGCCGCCAGCTGACCCATCTCATTGCGGCCAGAGAGGGTAATATCCTGCGTCAGATCGCCTCCCGCAATGGCGCGAATATGGTTCATGATGGCGTTGAGCGGTTTTAACAGCAGGTGCTGTAAACCCTGCCAGATCACCACCAGCACGGCGATAACGGCCAGGAAAATGGCTGCCAGCGTCCACTGCATCTGCGTGAAGCTGCTTTGGTTCTCTTCGGTTGCCGCCTTCAGCAGCGTGTTGTTCTCGGCGCGCCAGCGGTTATAGACCGCTTCCATGTCGTCCTGGGCCTGCTGAGCGTCCAGATCGCCATAGGCCTGGTAGTTGTCGGCACGCAGATACTCAATCGACAAACGCATCACCTCGTGCATCTGATTCCATGACTTCTGCATCTCGTCGGTTAACGCCGCATTCTGGTCGTTAACCTGCGGCATTTTCTGCCATTCTTTGTTATAGGCTTCAGCTTTAGCCAGCGAGTCGCCTGCGGTGCCGAGCAGTTTGTTAATCGCGGCAAGGGATGCCGGGTCGCGCTGGTTCTTCAGGTAGCGGATTGCCACGCGGGTGACGGTAACGCGCGTTTTCACCAGCGTGTTCACGCTGTCGCTCAGGCTTTCCTGCTGGGCATTCAGCACGCCGGAGTTCTGGAAGTTATGGCGATCGTTGCTGACGGCAGAGTAGAACAACCCTCCCGTGACAACTTGCAGCAGACAGAATATGGTGAGGGCAAAGATAATTCCGGTAATCACGTGCAGATTTTTCAGCATAGCGGTCGTCCGTTAGAAAAGATGCAGAGGTACACCCATACTATCGTCGTATAGAATTTAAACTTTAATTTAACTCGCGCTTAACTTAGGGCTTCGGTCAGGAACCTGTTGTAAATCCGGATCATTTTATGAGGAAGGTTAACATGAGCAGCATTGATAAAAGCGGGACGTACGCGCTCGGAACGCGAACGGTTAAACGACTGGGCTACGGGGCAATGCAGCTTGCCGGGCCGGGCGTATTTGGCCCGCCGAAGGATAAACAGGCCGCGCTGGACGTGCTGCGCGAAGCCGTGGCGGCGGGTGTGAATCATATCGATACCAGCGATTTTTACGGCCCGCATGTGACGAACCAGCTGATCCGCGAGGCGCTTCATCCTTACCGGGACGATCTTACCCTCGTCACCAAGATCGGTGCCCGTCGCGATGACAAAGGGGCCTGGCTGCCGGCCTTTTCCGCGCAGGAGCTGACCCAGGCGGTGCATGACAACCTGCGCAACCTGAAGCTGGATGTGCTGGACGTGGTGAACCTGCGGATCATGTTTAGCGCACACGGCCCGGCAGAAGGATCGATTGCTGAACCGCTTTCCACCCTCGCAGAATTACAGCAGCAGGGGCTGGTACGCCACATTGGCCTGAGCAACGTCACGGCCACGCAGGTGGCGGAAGCGCGGAAGATGGTGCAGGTCGTCTGCGTGCAGAACATGTACAACATTGTGAACCGCGGCGACGATGCGCTGGTGGATTTACTGGCGCAGCAGGGGATTGCGTATGTGCCGTTCTTCCCGTTGGGAGGCTTCACGCCACTGCAGTCCACCGGCCTGCAGGCCGTCGCGGATTCCCTGGGCGCAACGGCGATGCAGGTTGCGCTGGCATGGCTACTGCAACGGTCGCCGAACATCCTGCTGATCCCCGGCACGTCATCCGTGGCGCATCTGCGGCAAAACCTCGCGGCGGGAGAGGTGCAATTGCCGCCTGAAGCACTTGAAAAACTGAATGCGCTGATGGGTTAATCACAGCATGGGCAAAGCCGGAAGGGCACTTCCAGGCTTTGCCTGCTCAGACTCCGCATTGACTTTTCTGTCTGTGAAGCGCTAACGCTTCTGCCACAATTTCCTGCTTGCTTTTTCGCGTCTCAAAGGCGGTGATTCTGATGTATTCCATCAGGTCAGGCTCAATGCGGGCGCTCAACATCCTGAGATCGGCCTCCTTTGCTAAACCGCGGGCAACTCGCTTGTCGGGATAGTCACGGGCTGGCATAGAAAACGTTCTCCAAAAGTCTTGATAATTCGTGCCCTAAAATATGCGTTATTCTGATACCGAAGTCAATTGATAGTGTTTGCATAGTGATTTTATGATTTTTTTTCACATAAAGTGATTTTAAAGTGTTGGCTAATGACTTTTTTATGACTTTTGGTTGGCCCATCTGCGATCGCCAGCAGAGAGATTGCTAAATTAAATCCGCTCAAACTTCAACGCGTTTGCGGTCTTTGTCGGAAATGACCTTGATCCTGTGCCGTAATCCGTAATACTGTGTTTATATACAGTATCTGGCGGGAAAGGCATTTATGGACACTCTCTTTTCTTATCATCCAAAGCAACTTATTGAATTACCTTTATATCTTGAGCGTGTTGCCTGTGGTTTTCCAAGCCCTGCGCAGGATTATGTGGAGGATCGTCTCGATCTTAACCGGCTGGCGGTCAGGCACCCCAGTGCGACCTACTTTATCAAAGTGAGCGGGGACTCCATGATCGGCGCAGGGATTAGCGACGGCGATCTGCTGGTGGTAGACCGCTCGTTAAATGCCGAGCACGGGGACATTGTTGTGGCGTCGGTCGGCGGCGAATTTACGGTGAAAGAGCTACAGACCCGCCCGGTTCTGCGGCTGCTGCCGCGTAATGCCCGCTATCAGCCGATCGCCTTTCAGTCCGAAGAGGAGCTGCAAATCTTCGGTGTCGTCACTCATACGCTCAAAACGCATAAACATGTTCGCGCTGGTTGATGTGAATAGCTTCTATGCCTCCTGCGAGAGGGTGTTTCGCCCCGATCTGGTGGGTAAGCCCATCGTGGTGGTGTCCAATAACGACGGCTGTATTATTTCGCTGTCGCGGGAGGCAAAGCAGTTCGGCATAAAAATGGGGGAGCCCTATTTTAAATTCAAAGAGAAGGGGTATCCGTCGCGGGTTTACGTCTTTAGCTCCAACTATGCGCTGTATGCCGATCTCAGCAGCCGGGTGATGCAGACGCTGACCGATCTCGCGCCGGCCATTGAGATCTACTCCATCGATGAAGCATTTGTGAACGTTTCGGGTGTCAGCAACTGCATCTCGCTGGAAGCATTCGGTCATCAGATGCGTACGCAGGTCTTTAAAAACACAGGCTTAAGCGTGGGCGTTGGGATTGCGCCGACCAAAACGCTGGCGAAGCTGGCCAACTATGCGGCGAAGCGGTGGTCAGCCACCGGTGGCGTGGTCGATCTCTCGGATCGTGGACGGCAGCGTAAGCTGCTGGCAAAGGTTCCGGTGGAGGAGGTGTGGGGCGTAGGACGACGCATCACGAAAAAGCTTAACGCGATGGGGATAACCACGGCGCTGGAGCTGGCGGAAGCGTCATCCTGGGTCATCCGCAAACATTTTAACGTGGTAATGGAGCGCACGGCGCGCGAGCTTCGAGGTGAGCCCTGCCTCGATCTGGAAGAGTTTACTCCCACGAAGCAGCAAATTATCTGTAGTCGTTCGTTTGGACACCGTATTACGCAGTACGAGGAGATGCATCAGGCCATTTGCGCCTATGCAGAACGTGCTGCGGAAAAACTGCGTGGCGAGCATCAGTATTGCCGCTTTATCAGCGTGTTTGTGCGCACCAGCCCGCATGCCGACAACGAAATTTATTACGGCAACCAGGCTTCCGTCACCCTGATGACGCCCACCAATGATTCGCGCGATATCATCCGTGCCGCCACGGAGGCGCTGGGTCGTATCTGGCTTGACGGATATCGCTATATGAAAGCGGGGGTGATGCTGGCAGACTTTTTCAGCAGCGGCGTTGCCCAGCTGAATTTGTTTGACGATAACCGCCCGAGCGCCAACAGCGCCGCGCTGATGGAAACCATCGACAGCTTAAATCATTCCGGCAAAGGGAAAATATGGTTTGCCGGGCAGGGGATTGAGAAAGCCTGGGCGATGAAGCGGGAGATGCTGTCACCGGCCTATACGACGCGGTACGCGGATTTGCCGGTAGCGAGATGAAAAGCGGCTATGTGTGACAAAGAGCCGGAGACGGTTTACGGACGCCGCTCCTATGCAGCGTCCATAGCATCAGGGTTAAGGGCTTACTCAACCGTTAACGCATCGACAACCTTGTCGCTTCTCTATCCACACCGCCATCTCTCCCGCAAGGTGCGGGCCTTCACCGAGTGGCTGGAAAGTTTAGTGTAAAACCGCCACCGGAGAAGAGCCGCCAGTTCATGACACCGCGCGCCAATCTGTTCCATGGCATTCAGCAGGCGAGGCGTGGGTTCGTTTGCGCAGTTTAGCCGCAGCAGCTGACGGAGGATGAGATCCCCCGGATCCTGAGGAACCGTTTTGCGCTGACGGCTGTGTAATCTGCCGGGGAACGATTGAGCCTCAGCTCACCTTTCTTCTGCGGCTTTGCGCTGAGTCCCCCACTGTAACAGCAGGCTAAACGACGCGGGTAATACGGTCAGCGTTACCAGCGTCGCGACCAGCAGCCCGCCGATAATCGCATAGGCCATTGGCCCCCAGAATACCTGATGAGAGATCGGGATCATGCCCAGAATGGCGGCGCAGGCGGTCAGACAGATGGGCCTGGCCCGATGCTCCGCGGCCGCCACAATCGCGGCATCGTTTGCCATCCCCTGAGCAAGATTACTGTCTACCTCGCTAATCAGTATCACCGCGTTACGCACGATCATCCCCGCCAGGGCGATGACGCCCAGCAGCGCGACAAATCCCATCGGCGTGCCGCCGGGCAGCATAGCCAGCACAATCCCCGGTAAACCAAACGGGGCCATCAGAAGCGCCAGCAGCATCCGGGAATATCGGCGCAACTGAAGCATCAGCAGCATCAACATGATGGCAAGCGTCACCGGAAGAACGCTAAAAACGGAGCTGTTCCCCTTATCTGATTCGGCAACCGCGCCGCCTTCTTCTATGCTGTAACCGGCTGGCAGCTCCGCGCGCAGCGTGTCGATCGCCGGACGCAGCGCCGCCGATACCGCTTCGGCCCTCAGCCCCGGCGCGAGGTCAGTTTGCACCGTAATAAAAGGCAACCGCTGTCGACGCCAGATGACCGGATCGTCCACGCTCCAGTCCAGCGTCGCGACGGCGCTGAGCGGAATTTTTTTACCGTCATTCCCCTGAACGGTCAGCGAGGAGAGGGTGGCGGTGCTGTGACGTTCATTGTCCGTGGCCCGCAGCAGCACGTCGACAAGGCGATCGTTATCCCTGACCGAGGTGACAACGCTGCCGGACCAGAGGGTATTCAAGGTGCGGGCGAGAGCTTCTGACGATATTCCTGCCGCCCTGGCCGCCGTCTGATTCACCTTCAGAGTAATGATCCTCTCCGGCTCTCCGGCCGTCTGGTTAACCTCGCGCGACAGCGGCGATTGGCCAATCGCGTCGGCCAGACGGTTCGCAAGCACCCGGACCTGCAGGTAATCAGGCCCGCTCACCCGGTATTTGATTGGCCAGCCGACGGGCGGCCCAAGCTCCAGGGGCGACACGCGCGTGATGATGTCGCTAAACTGCGCCGCCAGCAGCCTGTTCAACTGCCCATGCAGACGATCCCGCGCCTGAAGATCCTTCGCCACCACCACAATCTGGGCGATGTTTTCATTTTCCAGCAGCACGTCCATCGGCAGGTAAAAACGGATGGCTCCTGACCCGACGTACGTCGAGTAGCGCTCGATATTGCTGTTGCCGGCCAGCGCGTGTTCCAGCTTTTCCACCTCTCTTAACGTTTCGGGCTGCGACGCGTTGGCCGGAAGCGTCAGGCTGACCAGCAGCTCAGGCCGGTCCGACGCGGGGAAGAACTCACCCTGCATAAACGTCGTGCCGTACACGGACAGCCCCAGCGCGGAAAGCGCAATCAGCACGGTGGCGAGCCGGTGACGTAGCGCCAGCCCTAAAAGCCGCCCGTACCCGCGCGCGATCCTTCCAGGGCCTGCCGCGCGATGTCTGACCTTCTCCGGCAGCAGCCACGTGCCCGTCAGCGGCGAAAACAGGATCGCGACAACCCAGGAGCAGAGCAGGGCAATCAGCACTACCGCAAACAGGGAAAAACAATATTCACCGGCGCTGGAAGCCGCAAAACCAACGGGAATAAACCCGGCAATCATCACCAGGGTTCCGGTGAGCATCGGGAAGGCCGTCGTTTTGAATGCATGGGTGGCCGCATGCCGACGGGAATCCCCGGCTTCCAGTCGGGAGACCATCGTTTCGACGGCGATCATGGCGTCATCCACCAGCAGACCCAGCGCAATGATCAGCGCCCCAAGCGAGATACGCTGAAGCCCGATGCCGGCGAGCATCATGCCGGCAAACGTCATGGCGAGCACCAGCGGAATGGCCGCAGCCACCACCAGCCCAGCCCGCAAACCCAGCGAGACAAATGAAACCGCCAGCACGATAACAACAGCTTCAATAAGCACCCGGACAAAACCACTTACCGCGTCACTGACCACCGCCGACTGATCGGCAACTTTCACCATCTCAATACCGTGCGGCAGCCCGGCACTGAGGACTGTCATTCTGTCGTTCAGCGCGGCGCCAAAACGCAGCATGTTGCCCGTTGGCGCCATTGACACCGCCAGCCCGATGGCCGGTTTGCCGTTTACCCGGTACGTGGGGGCCGGCGGCTCGGCGGCTTCCCGGGTGACGGTGGCGATATCGGTCAGCGGAATATAGCGATTGTTAATGTGCAGCGTGACGGCGCGTAAACTCTCTTCGGACGTGAGCGCCCCGCTGACCTTGATCGCGATGTTCTCCTGCCCGGTACGCATAACGCCAGCCGGGACAACAGCGTTTTGCGCCCGCAGCGCATCGGCGACCGCCTGAATATCCAGTCCCATACCCGCCAGACGGGCCGGAGAAAAAGCGAGAACCATCTGATCCTGCTGTTCGCCCAGCAGGGTGGTTTTGCCGATATCTGGCAAGGAGGCGAGCTCACGACGTATTGTCTCAACGCGATCCCGCACTTCCCGTAAGGTGTAGCCGTCGGGAATAAAGCCGTAAATCGTGCCGAACGTATCGTCAAATTCGTCGTTCACGGCCGGGCCCTGAACGCCTTCCGGTAAAGACGGCGCGATGTCCTGCATTTTTTTGCGGATCTGATACCAGATGTCCTGCACCATTTGCGGCGGGGTATTGTCACGGAGATTCACATGGATAACCACGCTCCCGGCGCGGGTTTCACTTTCGAGATAATCAAGCCAGGGCGTTTCCTGCAGCTTTTTTTCAAGCGTATCGGTCAGCAGACGGGTGGTGTCCGTTACGGACGCGCCCGGCCACTGCGCGGAGACGACCGCCGTTTTAATGGTAAAAACCGGATCTTCATTACGCGGCAGTTTTTCATAGCAGAACACGCCCATCGCCACGATCAGCAGCATGAAGAAACTGACCATCTGCTGATGGTTAAGCGCCCATGCGGACAGGTTAAATTTCGCTTCCGGTTTCGTGTTCATGGCTGAACCTCCCCGGGTACCACCGGCTCTCCGGAACGGAGTTTGCTCACGCCAGCCGTAATCACCCGGTCGCCTGGCTCAAGGCCGGAGGCGATAATCACCGAGGAGGCCGTATAGCAGGCAGGCACCACCGCACGCAGCTGCGCCTGCGAATGCGGGTTAATCACAAACACCGCCGGTCTATCTCCTGTTCGGCTCAGAGCCGATGCGGGAATGACGTAACCTCGCGGGCCAGTCGAGGGCAGGGTGACGGTGACGCTGGCACCCAGCACTATCGCCGCTGGCGGGTTTATCAGGGTGGCTCTGACGCGCCAGGTGCGGGTCTGAGGATCGGCCTGCGGGGTGATATCCCGCAGCACGGCAGATGCCTGTACCGACGGGTCGCTGAGCAGGGAAACCCGCAATTCCGCCTTATCCAGCGGCGGTATCGCATCGGGCGTGGCGATATCAAACGCTACGTCGCGGGCTTCGCCGGTTGCCAGCGTAAGCACCGTCTGTCCCGCGCTGACAACCTGGCCCGCAGAGGCGCTCACCTCGGTGATCGTGCCGGTTTGTGGAGCGATAAGGCGCGTCCAGCCAAGGCTTTCGCGGGCGTTACGCCACGCGGCCTCGCTGCTTTTTAATCGCGCGCGGGCGACAAGCCAGTCCGCGCGGGCGCTGTCGAGTTGCGTGCGGGCTATTGCGCCCGTCGGCATGAGCTTTTGCATTCGGCTGACGTTAAGCGCGGCAACCTGCGCTGAGGCTGTGGCCCCTTCATAGTCGGCCGTTGCGCTGTCGAGCTGATTTTGTCCGGTGGTATTTTCAAGTGTGGCCAGCAGCTGTCCGGCATTAACCCGATCGCCAATATCAACGCTGCGCGTCAGTATTCGCCCCCCGGTTTGAAAGCTCAGCGTCGTTTCATCGCGGGCATGGATCTCACCGGTCCTTTCCAGCGCGGGGAGGGTTTGGGCTGTACGTACGACGACGTAGCGCACCTTACGCACTGGGGCAGGCTTATTTTCCTGTTTGTCACCGCAGCCGGTGAGCGGAAAAATCACCAGCGCGAGCAGGACCAGAGGGAGAAAATTTACCCAGGAAAGAGTGCGCGCCACGCCGTACAGATGGTGCAGGCAGTGGCGGAGGGAGAGAACAAATTCGTCTGACATAACGCCGCTCCATAAAGATGAGGGCGTTATTAAATGCGCGCTACGTCGAGAAAGATTCGATGTTCTGTCAAGGGTTTATCAAGAGTGGATATTTTCATTACCGGACGGCTGCCAGGGTAACAAAATACGCACAGCAAGGCCGCCCGTTTCCGGTAATGAGGCCTCGATCGTGCCCCCATGGGCCTGACAAATCGCCCGGGCGATAGACAAACCGAGGCCGCTGCCGCCGGAATGCCGCGCGCGGGACTGCTCCTCACGGCTAAAGCGCTTAAACATGTCCGGTAAGAACTGGAGGGATACGCCCGGTCCGTCATCGTGAAATTCAATGGCGTAATGCCCGCTGGCGTAGTGCAGCGCCACCTCAAGATGGCCGCCTTCGCGCCCGTAGCGTAGTGCATTTTCCATAAGGATAGTAAATACCTGCCCCATGCGGAACGCATCGCCTCTGAACGGGAACGTACGCGGGTTACGCAGCGTAATCGTAAAATGATGCGCTTCGGCCTGCGGCATGATCCAGGCCGCCCGCTCCTGAATAAGCTCATCCAGAGAAAAGGCCTGCTCTTCCAGCACCAGATTTCCCGCGTCCGCTAACGAGAGAAGGTGAAGCTCATCGGTCAGGCGATTAAGATGCTGAAGCTGTTTCATCACCATTCCCAGCTGCACCGGGCTGGCATCAAACACACCGTCCAACATGCCCTGCAGACGACCAATGGCGGCCGTCAGGGGCGAACGCAGCTCGTGCGCCATCGCGACGTGCGAGGCGCGGAGCTCTTTTTCATAGCGGGCGAGTTGCCCCGTCATGGAGTTAAAGTCGTTTGCAAAGCTGACCATTTCCGCTGGCGCATCCTTGACCAGTTCAGCCTGACGGCCAAACTGCCCGTCGGCGACATCTTTGGCGGCATCGCGAAGACGGCTGAACTGCAGCGCCAGCGGTCGGGCGTGTTTTAACCCCATCACCACAATAAACGGGATCATCACCAGCACCAGCAGGGCCACCGTAACCCAGTCCGCAGAGGCGATGGATGGCGTGGAATAACTCAGCCCCCACCAGGTATCCACAATGCTGTGGAAGCGGGCCGGATCGGCCTGTGGGTTCTGGCTGAGCGTCAGGAATTCCTGCCGGACCGCCGCTGGCATTCTGCCCATTATCCAGTAGTTCTGTACCGCATAACGTAGCCACATGCAGGTGGCAATGACGATCACGCTGCCGATGGCCAGTGCCAGGATACGCGCGCAAATCCAGCGCCAGAGAGAGGAGTGCCGGTTTTTTATCATGGTTGTCTGAACCTGTATCCCACGCCGCGAACGTTAATCAACACGCCGGAAATACCCGCCGCTTCGAGTTTTTTACGCAGGTTATAAATATGGGTGTCCACCACGCGCTCCAGCGCCTCGCTTTCCGGCAGACAGTGTTCCAGCAGGTACTGACGGGAAAAGGGGCGAGCGGGAGAGCGCAGCAGCGTTGCCAGAAGCGAGAATTCCGTTGGCGTAAGATCGAGCATCACGGGTGCGTCGCCGCCGTTATCCACGCTCGCCACAATGGCGGCCACATCCACCTCCAGCGTTTGCCAGCGAAGGATCTCGTCGTCTGTCTCTTTTTTACTGCTGCGTCGCAGCACCGCCTGTACGCGAGCCACGACTTCTCCCGGATGATAGGGTTTCACAACATAATCATCGGCACCGTACCGCAGGGCACCAATGCGATCGGGGGTGTCGCCCATGGCGGTGACCATGATCACCGGTACATCGCTTTTACGACGCAGTCCGGCCAGCACTTCGGTGCCGTTAAGCCCGGGCAGCATCACGTCCAGCAGGATGAGGTCGGGTTTCCACCGCTGCGCCATATCCAGCCCGGAAAGACCGTCTCCGGTAATGGTGACATCGTAATTTTCACGACGTAAATAGGCTTCAAGCACGCCAGCCGCATCGGCGTCATCTTCAATAATCAGCACTCTTCTGGACAACATCCGTTCACCTTGACCGTTTCTTAACACTATCCCGACGATTCATTGATTTAGCCAAACCATACTGCGCCAACATTGTGTGGCAGACCCTGAATCAGCAGACGCCAGCGTCTGCGTGGAGAACAGTATGATAGCGATAAAAAAAGGCCTGTATATGACCGTTCCGCTTCTGATGGCCGTTGCCTCAGGTGTGCAGGCGGATGATGACGCCGCTTCCGGCTCTTTAACCGTCGGGCTGGGCGGTCACTATGCCCCCCGTTATTCAGGCTCAGACAAGCAGGTGTGGCAGGTGGTTCCTGTGCTGCAGGGGCGCAAGGGTGCTTTCTTTATTGATGCACAAAAAGGAGTGGGATATGACCTGCAAAACGACAGCGGTTGGTACCTGGAACATACGCTGGGTTACGACCTCGGGAGGGCAGAGAAAAATTCTGGCTGGCGTGAGGGCGCAAACAATCTGAAAGGGATGGGGGACATTGATGCCACCCTGAATACCGGCCTGGCCGCCGGCTGGCAGGCTGCGTCCTGGCTAAGCGTTGAGGGTAAGGCGACGCTACCGTTAACGGACAGCCAGGGCGTAAGTTATCAGGCGTCCGTTACGTTGATTCCCCTACAAAACAGCGAGGACACGATCGCCCTTCAGTCTGCGACTCTGTTTGGCGACAGCCGTTATCTGAATACCTGGTATGGGGTCAGCGAGCAGCAGAGCCGCCGCACCGGCTATCGCCGCTATTCAGCGCCGGGGGGATTTTATGGCGTCGACACCAGCCTGACCTGGAGCCATCAGTTCGATGCTCACTGGGGAACGGTCCTGAGCGCGGACTATACCTGGCTTGGCGACCATGCGAATGAAAGCCCAATAGTGATGCGGCGCAATGAGGGGGCTGCAACCGCCGCTATCACCTGGACATTTTAAAATCGCGGAGCACGAGCGGACGAGAAGATTATTTCTTCTTATCCATCATCGCTTTTAAATCGGCAAACGGGTTAAACGTGGCGACACCCACGTCTTTTTGCGCGTCTTCACCGGCGACCACGGTGGTGCCGTACTGATCCGCTTCGGTGTATTTCGAATGCTCGTGATCGTGGCAAAACAGGCACAACAGCTCCCAGTTGCTGCCATCTTCCGGGTTGTTAGTATGGTCATGATCGATATGGTGAACCGTCAATTCACGCAGGTTGGAATAGACGAACTCCCGCGAGCAGCGTCCGCAGACCCAGGGATAGATTTTTAATGCTTTCTCGCGATAGCCGCTTTCCAGTCGCGCGTAGTTTTTAGGGATCAGAGCCATTGCCGGTTTTACCTGCCATGAAAAAAGTGGGGAATATTATATCCATTATGGAGCGGAATGACGAACCCCGCTATTCCGTCAATTTATTTGATGCTTTCCGTTAAATAAACGGCATTTATTCTTACCGGGTAATGCGTAAAGTGGACAGAACGCAACGCATTATCAGGACACAGGGTTATGAAAAAGATCGGGTTTTTATCGTTTGGTCACTGGACGCCTTCTCCGCAGTCCGGCACGCGCTCGGCGGCAGACACGCTGCTGCAGTCCATCGACCTGGCCGTGGCCGCTGAAGAGCTGGGGGCGGACGGCGCCTATTTCCGCGTGCACCACTTCGCCCGTCAGCTTAGCTCGCCGTTCCCTCTGCTGGCGGCAATAGGCGCGAAAACGAAAACCATTGAAATCGGTACGGGCGTGATTGATATGCGCTATGAAAACCCGATGTATATGGCCGAGGATGCGGGCGCGGCAGATCTGATCTCCGGCGGCCGTTTGCAGCTTGGCATCAGCCGCGGCTCCCCGGAGCAGGTCATTGATGGCTGGCGTCATTTCGGCTATGTCCCGCAGGAAGGGGAAAACGAAGCGGACATGGCGCGCCGTCATACCGAGGTGCTGCTTGAGGTGCTGCGCGGCGAAGGGTTTGCAAAGCCGAATCCACAGCCTATGTTCCCCAATCCGCCTGGGCTGCTGCGCCTGGAACCGTATTCTGAAGGGCTGCGGGAGCGCATCTGGTGGGGCGCCGGTTCAAATGCGACGGCGGTATGGGCCGCTAAGCTCGGCATGAACCTGCAAAGCTCAACCCTGAAAGACGACGAAACCGGCGAACCGTTCCATATTCAGCAGGCAAAACAGATCCGCGCCTATCGTCAGGCCTGGAAAGAGGCAGGGCATGCGCGCGAGCCGCGCGTCTCGGTCAGCCGCAGTATTTTTGCCCTGATGGACGATCGTGACCGTATGTACTTCGGTGCCAGCCGCAACGACAGCGATAGCGTAGGGTATCTTGATGAGAAAACGCGCGCCATCTTCGGGCGCAGCTATGCCGCGGAGCCGGACAAGCTGGTTGAACAGCTGAAAAAGGACGAGGCGATTGCCGAGGCGGATACGCTCTTACTGACCGTACCGAACCAGCTGGGCGTGGATTATAATGCGCACGTGATTGAGTCTATTCTCAAACATGTCGCACCGGCAATGGGCTGGCGCGAGTAGTTCCGCTATCAGCCTTGAGATCGTAATGGAAAATCTGGCCCTCTGGTATCGCCGTTTTGGCGAGCCAGAATCTGTTCTGCAACCTGAAACCGCGCCGCCGGGCGCGCTTGCGCCGGGATACCTCCGCGTGCAAATGCTGTATGCGCCGGTGAACGCGTCCGATCTCATTCCCATTACCGGCGCTTACCGCCACAGAACCCCGCTGCCCGCCGTCGCGGGGTATGAAGGCGTCGGCGTTGTCATTCAGGCGCCCGCGTCTTTTGCATATCTGCAGGGTAAACGCGTTCTGCCGCTGCGCGGGCAGGGCACCTGGCAGCGCTATGCGGATTGCCCGGCAGAGTATGCGATACCCGTGCCGGATGATGTCGATTCACGCCTGGCCGCGCGGGCCTATATCAACCCGCTGGCGGCGCAGATGATGTTGAGCCACTATCCACCGCGGGGAAAGCGGGTGCTGCTCACGGCCGCCGGTTCGGATTGCGCCATTCTGCTCGGGCAGTGGGCGCGTCTGGCGGGGGCAGAGGCGGTGTACGGTATTCATCGTTCGCCCGCTCACGCTGAACGGCTGGCGGCGATGGGGATCGTTCCTGTCGCACAGCATGACATGCAGCGGATTCTCTCCGTTGCCGCGCGTGCCGACGTCGTTTACGATGCAACCGGCGGGGCGCTGGCGGAAGCGATCCTGAGCGTGCTGCCGGAGCAGGGCATATTTGTCTGCTACGGGCTGCTCTCCGGGCAGACCTTCCGCCAGCAACGGCCCCTGCCGCGCGTGGCGTGGTTCCATATTCGTAACTATCTGGATGGGCTCAGCGCAGAGGCGTGGCGCGCGGAGTTCGATCAAATCTGGCCCCGGATGCGCGCCAGTGAATACAGCCCCGGAACGGTGTACCCTCTGACGGACTGGCAGAGGGCGCTCAGGGCATACCGTGAAGGAGGAAGGGCAAGCAAGCCCCTCATGTCGATGGCGGAATGACGGCTATTGATGGCTCATATCGCTCAGCAGCACGGCGATGCTTTGCCCGCCCGCCGTCTGTTCCAGACCAATCTTCACGATGATGGTCAGCGGAACGGAGAGCAGCATGCCTACGGGACCGAGCAGCCAGCCCCAGAAAATCAGGGACAAAAAGACGACCAGCGTCGAAAGCCCCAGCCCACGCCCCATCATTCGTGGTTCAAGAATATTCCCGAATACCAGGTTAATCGCCAGATAGCCGGCCAGCAGAATCAGCGCATCATAAAATCCACTGAACACCAGCACCTGAAGAATAGGGGGGATTGCCGCCAGCACGGAGCCGATGTTAGGAATGTAATTGAGCGCAAATGCCAGTAACCCCCAGACGAACGCAAAGCGGACGTCCAGCGCCACCAGCATTCCCCAGACCACCACCCCGGTGACCAGGCTGATGACGGTTTTCAGTACCAGATAGCGTGAAACGCTGTCCAGCGCGCGCTGAATAGCGCCCATTCCTTCAACCGGACGAACCATGATTTGCTGTAACTTTGCGGGTAGCTGTGGCACCTCCAGCAGCATGAACACCACCGTTAAAAACAGCAGGAAAATGGAGGTCATGGCATTGGAAAGCTGCGTCAGCAGGCCTGTGACGATGGTCATGGCCGCATTAGGGTCGATATATTTAAGAAGCTCCTCAACCGAAACTTCTATTCCCGCGCGCTGAAGCCAGGGCTCAAGCTGCAGCAGCGGTATCGCCAGCGAGGAACGGTATTTCGGCAGCGTTCGCGCCAGTTCGTTCAACGAGGTACCCAGATACGCAACCAGTAACACCATGGCGAAAATAATGACGCTAATTAGCAGGGTAATTGCCAGCACGCGCGGGATGCGCAGCCGCGTCATGCGCCGGACCAGTGGGTTAAGGATCACCGCAACAAACAGGGCCAGAATAAAGGGCACAATGATGTCGGCGGCAAAACGAACGCCCGTGAGTATGATCACCAGCATGCCCAGCATGATGACAATTTTTAACCCGTTGAGGGTAATAATGGGTTTAGCCATGGTGACTCCAAAAAACGCTTTTTATTTATAATAGAGGGTAAACGCCCTGCAATAAACTAACCAAAATCAAACGGGATGGGTAAAGAATTGAAAAGACTTTGAGTAAAATCTTCAGTTATGGTACAAATTTGGCGTGTTCAACTACCGAGGACAATTTTCATCCGCAAAGACGAGAAGCAACAACGCGGATAATTGTAATTTTATGGACAATTTGTTCAGGACCTATTCTTCAAACAACGCTGCTCTATTTTCTACCTCCTTCTGCCTGATTGCTGGTGAGCAACACTGGCGCACCGCACTATAGTCACCTCTTCTGCCTGAGCTGGCGCTACGCGCTTAGCTGTCTGATTTAATTTCATATTTTTTTGGTTTGCTGCATGCGGCGGGCCACGATGGATTATATTCTCAAGCAGGAGAAAAACATGTTTTACTGGATCTTATTAGCCCTGGCTATCCTCGCTGAAATTACCGGCACGCTGTCAATGAAATGGGCAAGCGTCAGCGAGGGCAATACCGGTTTTATTTTAATGCTGGTGATGATATCCCTTTCCTATATTTTCCTCTCATTTGCGGTGAAGAAAATTGCGCTGGGTGTGGCCTATGCGCTGTGGGAAGGGATCGGTATTTTATTGATTACCCTGTTCAGCGTTCTGATATTCGACGAAACATTAACAACAATGAAGGTCGCCGGGTTAACGACGCTGGTCGCGGGTATCGTGCTGATTAAATCAGGTACCCGTAAACCGACAAAACAGCAGAAGGAGCAGAACCATGCAACAGTTTGAATGGGTTCATGCGGCCTGGCTGGGCTTCGCCATCGTGCTGGAAATTCTGGCGAACGTTCTGCTGAAATTCTCTGACGGTTTTCGCCGTAAGGTTTATGGCCTGATGTCGATTGCCGCAGTGCTGGGGGCGTTCAGCGCCCTGTCACAGGCGGTCAAAGGTATCGATCTGTCCGTGGCCTATGCGCTGTGGGGCGGTTTTGGTATCGCCGCCACCCTGGCCGCAGGGTGGGTGCTTTTCGGGCAGCGTTTAAATAATAAAGGCTGGATAGGGCTGATCTTGCTGCTGGCGGGCATGATCATGATAAAACTCGCCTGATCAATTGGTAACCCTGATTCACAGACAGCCGCGCTGGCTTACTCTTTAGCCAGCGCTTCCAGCTTATCGCGAAAACCGGTGACGGATAAGGCCCGGTTATCGGCTCGCCAGCGGTCTTTCGCCGCCGGGGCGGAGCTTTGAACCCCAATCAACTGCCAGCCGTTATCGGTTTTCAGCATCAGCGGTGAACCGCTGTCGCCCGGCAACGTATCGCACTGATGGGAAAGCACGCTGGTCTGCGCCCAGCCCGTCACGATACAGTCCGTGTGGGTGTAAAGCGCATCCAGATGATCGACCGGGTAGCCTGACTGCGTTACCTTGCGGTCGGCAGCTTTCAGCGCGGCGGTGAGCGCCGCTTTATCGCCGTCAAATAACGGCAGCGGCGTAATGCCCGAAGGCGGGTAGCGCAAAATAATCAGGCCAAAATCCCATGAGGCTGCCGCGGGCGGCACAATCCAGCCGTCTCCATCCGGTTTAAGACGCTTCCCAAGAGAAGCATCAACCCGGCCTTCAATGCCGTGGATTTCATAGCGCCAAATCCCTTTTTGCGACACAAATCGTAAGACAACCGCTTTGTCTGGCTTACCGTTGGGTGGCGTCAACAGGCAGTGGCCCGCCGTCAGCGCTAATTGCGGGGTGATTAACGTCGCGGTACACAGGTTGCCGCTGGCGGTTTCCAGTTGGCCTATAGCGTCCCAGGGAGCCTGGGTAGGATCGGTGACGCGAGTACGATCGTCATGACCGAAAAAAAGCGTCTTTAGCTCTTTCGCGCTAATGGCGTTATCACCGCCATCATCCGCCTGTGAAAATCCAGAAAAAAGGCCAAACGTTCCCAGCAACAACACAACAGATTTACGCATATCACACTCTGGTGGGGGTAATTATGATTATTAAAAGTGAACCCTATGAAAATACTATAGACGGGACGGCGCTAAAGTGGGAGTAAAATCAGCGTGCTACAGTCAGGAAAGATAAAAGCGGCTTGCGATGAGCGCGCATAAAATAAGCAGGATAAGAATCAGCTCAAACCGATAGCGTCGCAGCATACGCCCTCCGGATAAAAAAAACGGCGCAGAACCTTTTCCGGTTCAGCGCCGGTTTACCAACGTGCCCCGCAGGGCACGGTTAAGCTTGTACGCTTACGCAGCTGGCTGTGCAGCTGGTTTAGCAGCTTCGTGTTTTACTGCTTTTTTGTGATGCTTTTTCGCAGCCTGGGCTTTCTGCTCTACGGCTGGTTTAGCGGCTTTCTTGTGGTGCTTTTTCGCAGCCTGAGCCTTCTGCTCTACGGCTGGTTTAGCGGCTTTTTTGTGGTGCTTTTTAGCTGCCTGCGCTTTTTGCTCTGCAGCCGGTTTAGCGGCTTTGTGGTGTTTCTTGTGATGTACGGTTTTTGCTGGCGCCGCGGTGGTCGTTGCAGCAGGCGCCGCAGCAGCTGGTGCAGCAGTGGTTTCAGCAGCAAACGCAGCAGAAGACAGACCCATAGCAGCGGCAACAACCAGAGCTAATACTTTTTTCATGTTCATACCCTCGAATTTGGTTTTTCATTTAACCCCACTGCGGGGCCGTTGAAATAACTATATCCCTATAAATTCGGGGTTTCCGTGAGTGATTGGTATCGGCGTGTAACCATATGTACAAGGCCGGGGAAGAACCCCGGCCTTATCATTACAGGTAGCGTGAGGTCAGGTGTTCGCGGAAGTAGCGGATATTCAGATCTTCACCCGTCGCCTGGGTAATTAACTGCGACGTGCTAAAGCGGCTACCGTGCTGCCAGATGTTCTGACGCAGCCACTCAAAGAGGGCGGAAAAATCGCCCTCAGCGATGGAGGCCTGCAGTCCCGGAAGCGCCGTTTTGGCCGCATGGAACAGCTGCGCGGCATACATGGCCCCCAGCGTATAGGATGGGAAGTAGCCAAAACCGCCGTCGGTCCAGTGGATATCCTGCATGCAGCCGTTGCGGTAGTTATCTTTGGTGGATAATCCGAGCCAGGCCTGCATTTTCTCATCCCACAGGGCGGGGATATCGTCCACCTCGATCTCGCCGTTGATCAGCGCGCGCTCAATCTCATAGCGCAGCACCACGTGTGCCGGGTAGCTCACTTCGTCGGCATCGACGCGGATATAGCCTGGCTTCACGCGCTGGTTCCAGGCGATAAAGTTCTCTTCGCTAAACGCCGCCTGACTGCCAAAGCGGGCGTGAACGGCAGGGAGGAGGTGCTTAAGGAAGGCTTCGTTGCGTCCCAGCTGCATCTCAAAGAACAGGCTCTGGGATTCGTGGATCGCGGTTGAGCGGGCCAGGGCAATAGGCTGGCCTGCCCACGCGCGCGGCAGGTTTTGTTCGTAGCGCGCGTGTCCAGTTTCGTGGATCACGCCAAACAGCGCGCTGAGCAGCTCGTCCTCATCATAGCGCGTGGTAATGCGCACGTCTTCCGGCACGCCGCCGCAGAACGGGTGCGCACTTACGTCGAGGCGACCGCCGTTAAAATCGAAGCCGAGCATCTTCATGGCTTCCAGACCCAGTTCGCGCTGGGTTGCCGTCGGGAAGGGGCCCTGCGGCGGAACGAACGACCGCTGAGCCTGTTTCTCCACCGCGCTTGCCAGCAGGTCCGGCAGCCAGTTTTTCATATCACCAAACAGCACGTCCAGGCGCGCGCTGGTCATGTCCGGTTCAAAAATATCCAGCAGCGCGTCGTATGGCGTACAGCCTTTGGCTTCTGCGCGCAGGCGGGCTTCTTCACGGCTGAGTTTCACCACTTCTTTCAGGTTGGCGGAAAAGCCCTGCCAGTCGTTCGCGGGACGCTGCATACGCCAGGCGTGCTCGCATCTGCTGCCCGCGAGAGTTTTGGCTTCCACCAGCGATTCCGGTAGCAGGGTAGCCTGCTGATACTGTCGCGTCATTTCGCGCAGGTTGGCCTGTTCGACGTCATTCAGATCTTCACCTGCCGCCGCTGCTAACAGGTCGCCGACTTTTTTATCGGTCAGGATCTGATGTTGCAGGACGCTCATCTCTGCCAGCGCTTCACCGCGCGCGGCGCTGCCGCCGGGCGGCATCATGGTGAACATGTCCCAGCTGGCGATGGAGGAGAGGTGCGAGAAGCGTGAGAGGCGCTGGAAGGTTTTCACAAGTGACTGATAGGCTGATGTTTTTTGCAATTCTTATTTCCTCATGCCGGGGATGTGTTTCAGGGAGCATACAATGAAACAGACCAAATTCCCCAACATTTCCCACATGGAGGAAATCTGTGCCGATCTCCTCCGTTGAAACCGTCCCCGGCATTCCGGGTGACGGTTTTCGGTGGGCACTCAGGACTTATCGCGCATAACCTGTTGCAGGATCGCCAGCGCCTGGTTGAACTGAGCATCCGGAATGGTCAGCGGATAAAGGAAGCGGATCACGTTGCCGTACTGGCCGCAGATCAATAACAGCAGGCCCTGGGCGAGCGCCTTTTGCTGGATCGCCTGCGCGATGGCGGCCGAAGGCTCACGGCTCTCGGGATCAAAAAACTCCGCCGCAATCATCGATCCTCTTCCCCTTATCGCCACGAGCGCAGGGAAGGTGCCCTGAATCTCCTCCAGCGTGGCTTTCAGTCGATCCCCCAGATGGCAGGCGCGGGCGCACAGTGACTCGTTGTCGATAATATTCAGCACCGCGTGCGCGGCGGCCACCGCAAGCGGGTTGCCTGCATAGGTCCCCCCCAGACCGCCGGGCGCCGGCGCGTCCATGATTTCGGCGCGACCCACCACGCCAGACAGCGGCATTCCGCCTGCCAGGCTTTTCGCCATCGTCATCAGGTCGGGCTTGTCCACGTAGTGTTCCATGGCAAACAGTTTACCCGTACGGGCGAAGCCGCTCTGCACTTCGTCGGCAATCATCACGATCCCGTGCTCATCACAGATTCGGCGGATGGCGGCCACCAGCTCTGGCGGGGCGACGTTGAATCCGCCTTCACCCTGAATGGGTTCAAAAATAATCGCCGCCACCTGTTTCGCCTCAATATCCGCTTTGAACAGGCGTTCTATCGCCGTGATGGCATCCTGCGTCGTGATGCCGTGCAGCTCTGAGGGATACGGCACGTGATAAACCGACCCCGGGAAGGGGCCAAATCCCAGCTTATAAGGCGCGACCTTGCCGGTTAAGGCCATGGTCATATAGGTTCGGCCGTGGAAGCCTCCGCCGAAGGCAATCACGCCCGGTCTGCCGGTGTGGGCCCGGGCGATTTTAATGGCGTTTTCCACCGCTTCTGCGCCCGTGGTGAAGAACGCCGTTTTGGCCGGGCTCTGGAGCGGGGCCAGCTCGTTAAGTTTCTCGGCTAATGAAACATAGCTTTCATACGGCACAATCTGGTAGGCCGTGTGGGTGAACTGGTGAAGCTGTTTTTCCACTGCGGCCACCAGTTCAGGATGACGATGGCCGGTATTCAGCACCGCGATCCCGGCGGCGAAATCAATATAGTCGTTGCCTTCCACGTCGGTGAGGGTGGCATTCTCCGCCGTGCGGGCAAAGAAATTACACATTACGCCTACGCCGCGCGGGGTGGCAGAAAGTCTGCGCTGATGAAATTCCTGGTTACTCATGTCAGATACCCTTTTGTCGAAACGATCATACGCCAAGACGATCGCGCAGGCTGTAGTACGCCGCGCCCATCGCCGTGAATGGAATCCGCAGGCTGCGACCGCCCGGGAAGGGGTAGTGCGGGAGGTTAGCAAACGCATCAAAGCGCTCAGCGTCACCGCGCAACAGTTCCGAAATCAGCCGTCCGGCCAGGTGGGTGCAGGTCACGCCGTGGCCGCTGTAGCCCTGCATGTAATAGATGTTTTTATCCAGACGACCAAACTGCGGCATACGGGACAGGGTCAGCAGGAAATTGCCCGTCCAGCGGTAGTCGATTTTGACGCCTGCCAGCTGAGGGAAGGTTTTCAGCAGCTTTGGCATCACCAGGCGTTCGACATCGTCCGGATCGCGCGCGCCATAGACGACGCCACCGCCGTACAGCAGGCGGTTGTCTGCGGTGAGGCGGTAGTAATCCAGCAGATAATTGCAATCTTCCACGCAGTAGTTATTGGGGATCAGCGTGCGGGCGACCTCTTCCGGCAGCGGAGCGGTGGTCACCACCTGGGTGCCGCAGGGCATGCTGCGTTTTGCCAGCTCCGGTTCTATCTTATCGCCCAGATAGGCATTCCCGGCGACGATCACGTAGCGGGCCGTGACCTGGCCATGCTGCGTGCTTACTACTGCCGGGCTGGTGTGCTGAATGGCGGTCACCGGAGACTGTTCATATACACGCCCACCGTTCAGGCGAATGGCGTCCGCTTCGCCGATCGCCAGGTTCAGCGGATGAATGTGCCCCCCGCTGCGGTCCAGCAGCGCGCCGGTATAGCGGTCGCTGTCGACTTCCCGGCGGATGGCGCTGGCGTCCAGCAGCTCCAACTGGGTGTTGCCGTAGCGTTCCCAGTTGGCCTTTTGCTCCTCCAGCGTCTCCAGCTGCTTATGGTTTAGCGCCACAAACAGCCCGCCGGGACGATAGTCGCACTGGATCTGATAGCGCTGGATACGCTCCCGAATAATTTCCCCGCCTTCAAACATCATGCTCCCGAGCATTCTGGCGGCATCGGGACCGTAGTTTTTCTCGATCACGTCGATATCGCGGCTGTAGGAGTTAACCAGCTGGCCGCCGTTGCGTCCGCTGGCGCCGAAGCCGATGCGCGCCCCTTCAAGGAGCACCACGTCGTAGCCCATTTCGGCGAGATGCAGCGTGGAGGAGAGGCCGGTATAGCCGCCGCCCACCACGCACACGTCACAGCTGATCGACTCGTTAAGCGTCGGGAAAGGTTCATAAGCATTCGCGCTGGCCGCGTAGTAGCTGGTGGTATGTTCGGTCATGATTGAGGCTCCAGGGCAATCCAGATGGTTTTCAGTTCGGTAAATTTTTCCAGCGCGTGCAGGGACTTATCGCGACCGTTGCCGCTCTGCTTATAGCCGCCAAAGGGGACGGTCATATCACCGTCGTTGTAGTTATTGACGAAGACCGAGCCGGCTTTCAGGCGGCGGCTCATGCGGTGCGCCCGGGAGAGATCGCGGGTCCATACCGCCGCGCCAAGCCCATATTCACTGTCGTTGGCCAGCGTCAAGGCTCCCTCTTCGGTTTTAAAACGGGTGACAACCAGCACCGGCCCGAAAATCTCTTCCCGGCACAGCGGGGAGGCAGGGTCGATGTCGACAAAAATGGTGGGACCGACTGCGGAAGGCCATGATTGTTCCCGCCCGTCCAGCAGCAGCGTACCTTTCCGGGCTCCCTCGCGAATAAACGTGTGGACGGTATCGGCGTGCGCAGCGTCGATGAGCATGCCCATCGTGCTGTCAGGGTCGAGCGGATCGCCCGGCTGCCAGTGACGGGCCTGCGCTTTCAGCCTTGCCAGGAAGTCATCGGCGATGCTGTCTTCGAGCAGCAGGCGGGTACCGGCGATACAGACTTGCCCCTGGTTGTAAAAAATCCCGGCGGCGGTCGCGCTCACGGCCTTGTCCAGGTCCGGACAGTCGGCAAAGATAATGTTGGCGCTCTTGCCGCCTGCCTCCAGCCAGACGCGCTTCATGTTGCTTTCTCCCGCGTCCTTCAACAGCTGCTTGCCGGTACGGGTAGAGCCGGTAAACGTCAGCACTTCGACCTCCGGGTGCAGTGCCAGCGCCTGGCCCGCTTCGTGGCCGTAACCGCTTATCACATTCAGCACGCCGTCCGGCAGGCCCGCCTCTTTCGCCAGTCCGGCCAGGCGCAGGGCGGTGAGCGGTGATTTCTCCGACGGTTTTAATACCACGCTATTGCCCGCGATCAGCGCCGGGCCCAGCTTCCAGCAGGCCAGCAGCAGCGGGAAGTTCCAGGGGACGATGGCCGCGACAACCCCGATCGGCTCGCGCACGATCATCGCCAGCTCGCCCGGACCCGTAGGCGCCACTTCGCCGTAGACTTTATCCGCCGCTTCGGCGTACCAGCGAATGGCGCGAGCCGCGCCGGGAATATCGTCGCGCAGGCTGTGGCGGATGGGTTTACCGGTGTCCAGCGTTTCCAGTAAGGCCAGCTCTTCGCCGTGGCGCTCCATCAAATCGGCGAGCTTATTCAGCACGGCCTTGCGCTGCGCCGGAGACGCCTGTGACCAGTCGCCGCGCTCAAATACCTCACGTGCGGCCTGAACCGCAAGGTCCACGTCAGCCTGCTTGCCCCGGGCCACGTTCGCCAGCGTCTGTTGGGTAGCGGGATTGACGGTTTCAAACGTGGCATTATCGGCGGCGTCACAATAGGCACCGTTAATAAATAACCGGGTCTCAATGGCGCTGTTTTTTGCTTTATCCTGCCAGTAAGTCAGGTGCTGAAAATGCATATTCACTCCTTTCTTTCGCAATCAGATAAATAAAGGCATGGCCGTTTCAGGCAATACGAAGCCGTGGGGCATCCCGGGAATTAACCCGTTGAATGCCGACATTGATCGTTTTTATTTGTCCCGGCGTAAGCGCGCTTACGCCGGGACTGAGTGGTAATTAGAACGTGGTGGGGGTGTGGGCACTGATAATGCGGCAGATGCCTGCCGAGGTATTGCTGAAGCTGTGCGGTATGCCGGTATTGATGGCATAGCTCTGCCCTGCAACCAGGTGATAAGGCTGGCCATTAATTGTCAGCACTATTTCACCTTCCAGTATCGTACCGATCTCCTCACCCTGATGTTTGATCCTCTCTCCGGTCGTGGTTCCAGGCTGGTAAGTTTCAAAAATCATCGCCAGCGTACGGTTCGGATTTCCGTTATGAACCAGCTTCATCGAAACCCCCTGACTGCCTATTTCGATAAGGTCTTCCTGATTAATAACCACCTGCGGTTCATCAGGTTTTTCCGGTTCCGAAAAGAATTCCGAGAGCGACAGCCCATAGACTTTCAGCAGCTTTTGCAGCGTACTGATGGCAGGACTCACTTTGTCCTGCTCAATGGTGCTGATGGCACTGTGTGTTAACCCAGACAGTTCGGCGGCACGCCGCTGCGAGAGACCCAATTGCTGGCGGATCTCAGACAGACGTTTCCCTGGCGCCAGTCCGTCATCGCTCATAGTTGCATTTCCTTTACGGTAGTGGTCAAAGCCGTTGCTTCTCGGCAATGTGGCTTTGACAGGCGGTGATAAAACCATCAAACAACATACGTGAGAGGGCGTACTCGCTGCTGTTCCATTCGGGGTGCCATTGCACGCCGAGGGCAAAAGGGTGGTCATGAACGCTGACCGCTTCCACCAGCCCGTCCGTCGAGCGGGCCTCCACGCGAAGCCGTGGTCCTAACGTTCGTGCACCTTGCCCGTGTAACGAGTTTACCCAAAATGTGTTACAGCCTGGTATTAATTGAGACAGCAGTCCTCCCTCCTGAACCTGAACCTCATGAGAAGGGGCGTATTGTAGCTCAACCGGCAGTTCAGGATCTTCCCGGTGTTCAAGCAGGTCGTTCTGCTCGAACAGGCGGCGATACAGCGTTCCTCCCGTCGCAACAACCAGTTCCTGCAGCCCCCGGCAGATGGCGAAAATGGGGATGCGCCTTTCGAGCGCGGCGGCAATCAGCGCCATACTCAGAAGATCTCGCCCGGGATCGGCGTCAGGCTCATCGCCGTTTTCACCATAAAGGTGCGGCTGCACGTTACTTGGGCTGCCCGGCAGGTAAATCCCGTCCAGGGTTGGCAGCAGAGCGGTAAGTAGCTCTGGCTCTGCCAGCGCATGGGGTAAGGCAATCGGTAAGCCCCCCGCGTTAATAATGGCATTCAGGTACTTTTCTTGCAGGGTCTGGGTCTCATGACCCTTAAGCCTGTTTCTGCACATCACTACGCCAATAACTGGCTTGTTCATTATATTTTCCATGATCGCCCTCACAAAGTGGACTAAATTTAGGCCATTCTCGCCTGTGAAACGGCCTTTTCGTTCAATATTTTCTCAATCTAGCAACGGGATCTGCCTTTTGCAAACTTAATTTAACATTTGACAAACAATTTGTTTGCATACAGATTCGATAGGGTGGACATTATATTTGACAGTCCAGAGCAGCGAACGCAAATCCCAAAAACGGTGGTAAATCATGGAAACCAATATCGTAGAAGTTGAGAACTTTGTGCAGCACACGGATGAGAGGCGGGGCAGCGCCTTTACGCAGGAAGTGAAGCGCTATTTAGAAAAGTATCCTGACACCCAGTTTATTGATGTCCTTCTGACCGACCTGAACGGCTGTTTTCGCGGCAAGCGCATCCCGGTTGCCGGACTGAGCAAGCTTGAAAAAGGCTGCTATTTCCCGGCATCGGTTTTCGCCATGGACATTTTGGGTAACGTCGTGGAAGAGGCGGGCCTGGGGCAGGAGCTCGGCGAGCCGGACTGTATCTGCGTGCCGGTACCGGGCACCCTGACGCCGTCCGCCGCCGACCCGGAATACATTGGTCAGGTGCAGCTCACCATGGTCGATGAAGATGGCGCTCCCTTTGACGTTGAGCCGCGGAACGTACTCAACCGACTCTGGCAGCAGCTGCGCCAGCGCGGTCTGTTCCCCGTGGTAGCGGTAGAGCTGGAGTTCTATTTACTTGACCGTAAGCGCGATGCCGACGGCTATCTGCAGCCACCCTGCGCGCCGGGCACCGACGTACGTAACACGCAGAGTCAGGTCTACTCGGTTGATAACCTGAACCACTTTGCTGACGTGCTGAACGACATTGACGAACTGGCGCAGCTGCAGCTGATCCCCGCTGACGGAGCTGTGGCTGAGGCCTCCCCGGGCCAGTTTGAAATTAACCTGCACCATACGGAAAACGTGCTCGACGCCTGCGATGATGCGCTGGCGCTGAAACGTCTCGTCAGGCAGATGGCGGAAAAACATAAGATGCACGCCACGTTTATGGCAAAGCCGTATGAAGAGCATGCGGGCAGCGGGATGCATATTCACATCAGCATGCAAAACAACCGAGGCGAAAACGTGCTCGCAGACGCCAGCGGCGAGGATTCCGCGCTGCTGAAACGCGCGCTGGCCGGAATGATCGATCTGATGCCCGCATCCATGGCGCTGTTGGCGCCGAACGTCAACTCCTACCGCCGCTTCCAGCCGGGAATGTACGTACCGACGCAGGCGTCATGGGGACACAATAATCGCACCGTTGCCCTGCGTATCCCCTGCGGCGATCGCCATAACCATCGGGTCGAGTACCGTGTGGCGGGAGCAGACGCGAACCCGTATCTGGTGATGGCGGCGATTTTTGCCGGCATTCTGCACGGGCTGGATAACGATTTACCCCTGCAGGAAGAAGTGGAAGGCAATGGTCTGGAGCAGGACGGACTGCCGTTCCCGATTCGTCAGAGCGATGCGCTGTGGGAATTTATGCAAAACGATCATCTTCGCGAGCGGCTGGGCGAACGTTTCTGCCACGTCTATCACGCCTGCAAAAATGATGAATTACTTCAGTTTGAACGCCTGATTACCGAAACAGAAATTGAGTGGATGCTGAAAAACGCCTGATGACGTGCCCCGGTTAGGGGCCGCTTTGTTTCATCGCATACGTATCACCAAACGGCCTGCGCGGAGCCTGGCCGAAACGTTCGCTGGCACGCCAGCTATCTCCCGGGAGTCGCGTTATGGAGCGCAGGCGGCACAGGGACTTTCTTAACGACACTGTGTGACGAGGTAGGAAATGATGCAGATGTTCAACTATCCGCAGGGCGAAGGGGGCCAGTCAGGCGCCTGCTGTGAGTGCGAGCGAGAGACGCTGCGCTGGTACGATCGCGTATGTTCTTTACAACTTCCCCCTTTGCTAAGCAGGTTTGCGTTACGGTCAGCGCGATTGCAAACCACGGTAAGCATGGGGGGGATGGTTTATGGCGACTAACACCTCTCTTGATTCGCCGCGCATGGCCGGAAGAACCCGGCTGCGCAGTTCCCTCAAACTCTGGCAGGTGGTCATGATGGGGCTGGCTTACCTCACTCCCATGACCGTGTTTGATACCTTCGGCATTGTGTCCGGTATCAGCAACGGCCACGTGCCCGCCTCGTATCTGCTGGCGCTGGCGGGCGTCATGTTTACCGCCATCAGCTACGGCAAACTGGTACGACAGTTCCCGGAAGCGGGCTCCGCGTATACCTACACGCAGAAATCGATCGGCCCCCACTTAGGCTTTATGGTCGGCTGGTCATCGCTGCTGGACTATCTCTTCCTGCCGATGATCAACGTGCTGCTGGCGAAGATCTACCTTTCCGCGTTGTTCCCTGAAGTCCCGCCCTGGGTCTGGGTGGTGGGGTTTGTGACGATCCTGACGCTGGCGAACCTGAAAAGCGTTAACCTGGTCGCCAACTTTAACACCCTGTTTGTGCTGGTGCAGGTCGCCATCATGGTGGTCTTTGTCATACTCGTAGTGCATGGCTTGCACAAGGGTGAGGGGGTTGGCACCGTCTGGTCGCTCCAGCCGTTTATCAGCGAGAACGCGCACCTGCTTCCTATCATTACCGGCGCGACTATTGTCTGCTTCTCTTTCCTCGGCTTTGACGCAGTCACCACGCTGTCGGAGGAGACGCCAAACGCGGCGCGGGTTATTCCCAAAGCCATTTTCCTGACCGCACTGTATGGCGGGCTGATATTTATTGTTGCCTCGTTTTTCATGCAGCTCTTTTTCCCGACGATCGCGCGCTTCAAGAACCCGGACGCCGCACTGCCGGAAATTGCGCTGTACGTGGGCGGCAAGCTCTTCCAGTCGGTGTTTCTGTGCACCACGTTTGTGAATACGCTCGCTTCAGGCCTGGCCTCGCACGCCAGCGTCTCACGCTTATTGTACGTGATGGGGCGTGACAACGTTTTTCCGGAGCGGGTGTTTGGCTACGTGCATCCGAAGTGGCGCACTCCGGCCCTGAACGTGATTATGGTAGGGATAGTGGCGCTGTCGGCCCTGTACTTTGATCTCGTGACCGCGACGGCGCTGATCAACTTTGGCGCGCTGGTGGCGTTTACGTTTGTTAATCTCTCGGTGTACAACCATTTCTGGCGGCGTAAGGGGCTGAACAAAACGTGGAAAGATCGGCTCCACTATTTCCTGCTGCCACTCATTGGTGCCGCAACGGTCGGCGTGCTGTGGATCAACCTCGAAGCGACGTCCCTGACGCTTGGCCTCATCTGGGCGGCACTGGGTGTCCTTTACCTAACCTGGCTCACGCGCCGCTTCCGAAAACCGCCTCCACAGTTTGAAGCCGGTAAGATAGAGCAGGCCTGGGATTCCTGAACGTGAAACGGCACCAGTAAGCTGGTGCCGTTTATCTGGATCGGGCATCAGCCCGCAGGATGATTATCTCAGGCGTTTATGAAGGCTTGCACCCACCAGCAGTGCGGCACAGAGCATCAGCGCGATAAACCCGCCCACGCCGTTCCAGCCGTAGTTATGCCAGAACACACCGCCCAGCGTCCCGGCGATGCTTGAGCCCAGATAATAGCTAAACAGATACAGCGACGATGCCTGGCCTTTGGCGCGACGCGCGCGCGGGCCAATCCAGCTGCTGGCGACGGAGTGAGCGGCGAAGAAGCCTGCGGAGAAGAGCAGCATCCCGGCAAAGATAAGCCACAGGGAAGAGAAGAGCGTCAGCAGCAGGCCGAGCAGCATCACCGCGGTAAACACCAGCATCACCGGCCCGCGGCCAAAGCGTGCCGTCATCGCCCCGGCTTTCGGCGAACTCCACGTACCGGTGAGATAGGCCACGGAAAGCAAACCCACAACGGCCTGATTCAGATGCCACGGCGAGAGCATCAGCCGGTAGCCAATATAGTTAAACAGCGTCACGAAGGAACCCATCAGCAGGAATCCCATCAGAAACAGTCGCGGTAAACCTTTGTCACGCCAGTGAAGGCGGAAGTTGATAAACAGCGTTTTCGGGCGCAGAGACGTCGGGCGAAAATGGCGCGATTCTGGCAGGATTTTCCAGAACATCAGGGCCGATGCCAGCGCAAAACACCCGATCACCGCCAGCGCAATGCGCCAGCTAAAGAAGTCCGTGAATACCCCGCTCAGCAGACGCCCGCTCATGCCGCCAATCGAGTTCCCGCTGATGTACAGCCCCATCGAAAAGGCAACGAAGCTCGGGTGGATCTCCTCGCTGAGATAGGTCATCCCGACTGCCGCCACGCCGCTGAGCGAGAGCCCGATCAGCGCGCGCATCATCAAAATGCCGTGCCAGCTGGTCATCATGGTCGAGAGTAACGTACAGACCGAGGCCAGCATCAGGGCGGTTACCATCACCTGTTTACGGCCAATGGCGTCGGAGAGCGGGCCGGTAAAAAGCAGGCCAATTGCCAGCATCCCGGTTGAAATGGAAAGCGAAACGCTGCTGCTGGCAGGAGATACGCCAAACTCGTGGGAGAGAACGGGCAGGATCGGCTGAACGCAGTAGAGCAGGGCAAACGTTGCCAGACCGGCGGAAAAGAGCGCCAGCGTGACGCGCATAAACTGCGGGGTACCACGTTTGATGAACTGAACCGGCTGCGATGCTACAGGCAAATCATTAATATCTCTGGCCGGCTCGATATCAATGGTAGAAGTACGACTCACACAGTTTCCTTGCTTAAACATCCCCGTGATTTCTGGTGACGGGTATGACCACACCTTCAAGGTAGGAAAATGTAAATATTCTGTCTAATATATTAATAATCTCAAATGATACTTTAAAAATATGAATATCGAGCTGCGTCATCTTCGCTACTTTGTCGCCGTCGCTGAGGAGCTGCATTTTGGCCGCGCGGCGGCACGGCTGAACATTTCTCAGCCGCCCTTAAGCCAGCAGATTCAAATCCTCGAACAGCAGGTCGGGGCGCGTCTTCTGGCCCGCACCAACCGCAGCGTGAGCCTGACGGCAGCGGGTAAGCAGTTTCTGATCGACAGCCGACAAATTCTGAGCATGGTCGACGACGCCGCTGCCCGGGCGGAACGGCTCTATCTTGGGGAAGCCGGGGAGCTGCGGATCGGGTTTACCTCGTCCGCGCCGTTTATCAGCGCCGTCTCGCAGACGCTTTCGTCCTTCCGCCGTCATTTTCCGGATGTGCATATTCAGACGCGCGAAATTAATACCCGCGAGCAGATTGCGCCGCTTAACGAAGGTGCGCTCGATCTGGGGCTGATGCGTAATACCCAACTGCCGGACACGCTGGCATGGGAGGTTATCCTGCGCGAACCGCTGATGGCCATGATCCCGAACGATCACCCGCTGGCGTCGCGTCCGGCGGTTTCGCTGGCAGAGCTGGCAAAAGAGCCGTTTGTCTTTTTTGACCCGCAGGTCGGGACGGGCCTGTATGACGATATTCTGGGGCTAATGCGCCGCTACGATCTGGCGCCGGTCATTACCCAGGAAGTGGGAGAGGCGATGACCATTATCGGCCTGGTCGCCGCCGGGCTGGGCGTGTCGATACTCCCGGCCTCCTTTAAGCGGGTACAGCTGCGTGAGATGCGCTGGGTTGCTATCGCCGAGGAGGATGCCGTTTCGGAGATGTGGCTGGTGTGGTCAAAACATCGCGAACAGAGTCATGCTGCCCAGCGCTTCAAACAGCGGTTAATCCAGGCTTCCGCGGTCTGATATTTCCCTGGAAAACGGGTAAAAATGTGCGGTAAATCACAAGGCTAAGTAAATATTTGACGACACCCATGGAAGTGCTTCACCATAGCCAACAGTTTATTTCGAAGCTCGAAAATAAGGGAGTACGAGGTGGTTGCTGATAGTCAGCCAGGGCATATTGATCAGATTAAGCAGACCAACGCTGGCGCGGTGTATCGCCTGATTGATCAGCTTGGTCCGGTTTCGCGTATCGATCTGTCGCGCCTGGCACAGCTGGCACCTGCCAGTATCACCAAAATTGTCCGCGAAATGCTGGAAGCGCACCTGGTCCAGGAGACGGAAATTCAGGAGCCGGGCAGCCGTGGTCGTCCGGCGGTCGGCCTGGTGGTCGAGACGGAAGCCTGGCACTACCTCTCGCTGCGCATCAGCCGCGGAGAGATCTTCCTTGCGCTGCGCGATCTCAGCAGCAAGCTGGTGGTGGAAGACCGGCTTGAGCTGCCGCTCAACGCCGAGGAACCGCTTCTCGATGCGATTGTCTCCCATATCGATCGCTTCTTTATTCGCCATCAGCAGCGGCTTGAACGCTTAACGGCGATTGCCATCACCATGCCCGGCATTATTGATACCGAAAATGGTATTGTTCACCGCATGCCGTTTTACGACGATGTTAAAGAGATGCCGCTGGGCGAAGTGCTGGAAAACCATACCGGCGTGCCGGTCTATATTCAGCACGACATCAGCGCCTGGACGATGGCGGAAGCGCTGTTTGGCGCGTCGCGCGGTGCGCGGGATGTCATTCAGGTGGTCATCGACCATAACGTCGGGGCGGGGGTGATCACCGACGGACGGCTTCTCCACGCCGGGAGCAGCAGCCTGGTGGAAATTGGTCATACCCAGGTCGACCCGTACGGTAAACGCTGCTACTGCGGGAACCATGGCTGTCTGGAGACGATCGCCAGCGTGGAAAGCGTGCTCGAACTGGCGCAGGTGAGGCTCAGTCAGTCCATGAGCTCCTCGCTTCACGGCCAACCCTTAACGGTGGATTCCCTCTGCGCCGCCGCGCGTCAGGGGGATCTGCTGGCGAAGGACATTATTACCGGGGTGGGTAATAACGTAGGCCGCATTCTGGCGATTATGGTGAACCTCTTCAATCCGCAAAAAATCCTGATCGGCTCACCGCTCAGCCAGGCGGCGGAGATCCTTTTTCCGGCGATTACGGCCTGTATTCAGCAGCAGTCGCTTCCCGCCTACAGCAGAAATATTGCGGTAGAAAGTACCCAGTTTTCCAACCAGGGCACAATGGCCGGCGCGGCGCTGGTCAAAGATGCCATGTACAACGGCTCGCTGCTTATCCGCCTGTTACAGGGTTAACTCTTTTCCGCAGATGTAAGAAAAATTGCGCTATCTCAAGCCGGGTAGCGCACGCATCCCGTAGACTTCCTCCACTGAATTATTTACCTGGTTGATATTTTCGAAGCATACCCAAGAGGTGGAGTGAGTCATGCTTAAGCGTTTCTATGTTACTGGTACAGATACCTCTGTCGGCAAGACCGTTGTATCCCGCGCATTGCTGCAGGCTCTGACAGCAAGCGGTAAACGCGTCGCTGGGTACAAACCGGTCGCAAAAGGGAGTAAAGAGACGCCAGAGGGATTGCGAAATAAAGACGCCCTGGTGCTGCAAAGCGTCTCGTCACTGGAACTGCCTTACCACGCGGTCAATCCCATTGCGTTAAGCGAAGATGAAAGCAGTGTGGCGCACAGCGGCCCGATCAATTATTCCCTGTTATCCGACGGGCTGGCGAACCTGAGTGAGCAGGTCGATCACGTAGTCGTCGAAGGAACGGGCGGCTGGCGCAGCCTGATGAATGATTTACGCCCGCTGTCTGAATGGGTCGTGCAGGAACAGCTGCCGGTAGTGATGGTAGTGGGGATCCAGGAAGGGTGTATTAACCACGCGCTGCTGACGGCGCAGGCGATTGCCAATGACGGCCTGCCGCTGGCTGGCTGGGTGGCAAACCGTATTAATCCAGGCCTCGCGCACTACGCGGAGATCATCGACGTACTGAGCACCAAACTGCCTGGCCCGCTGGTGGGCGAGCTGCCTTATCTGCCTCGCGCCGAGCAGCGCGAGCTAGCGCAGTACATCGATCTCTCTGCCCTCGGTGGCGTGTTGACCGTAGATCGAGTCGTGGCGTAACGTCCGCGACAGTACGGACGCTATCACGCAGGCGACCAGTAAACCGGGCAGTAAAAAATACTGCCCGGTCATTTCACAGACCATCAGCGCCGACATAATGGGTGCATGCGTGGTCGCAGCGAGCAGCGTTGCCATCCCGGCCAGCCCCAGCAACATGGCCGTCTCAGAACCCGGCAGCCACAGCGCGAAAAGCTGCGCGAACAGCATCCCCGTAGCCATACCGACAAACAGGGTAGGCGTAAATACCCCGCCCGGCGCACCCGAACCGCTGCTTGCCAGCACCGCCAGCAATTTACAGATGAACACGCCGGCAATCACCGACAGCAGCGGCGGGGCGAGCAGAAAAGCCTGAACCACGCTGTAGCCGTTCCCCCAAACCTTCGGCGTCAAAAGAGACAGCAACCCGACAATCAAGCCGCCGAGCGCCAGCTGCCACGGCGGCGAAAGCCTGAGACGCAGGAAAAGCCCGTGGCTGAACGCCATTAGCCACATCAGCAGCGGTCCGCAGAGACCTGCCAGCAGCCCCATCGCGATCAGCAGGGCATAATCTGCCGCGGTGAGTATGCCGCTCAGATGGACCTCGTAGAGCGTACCGGCACCCGGTGCCAGGAGTTGCGTCGTAAGAAGTGCCACCACCGCCGCAATCACCACGGGGCCGAGCGAGGCCAGCATCAGCGTGCCAAACAGAATCTCTGCAATGAACAGGCTTCCCGCTAACGGAGCATGGTAGGCGCTGGCCATCCCGGCGGCGGCGCCACAGGCGATCCAAAGCTTCCATTCCGTTTTGGGCGTAAAGCGCCGGGCAAAAAAGGAGGCGGCGAGGGCGGCAAGCAGGATCATGGCCCCTTCGCGGCCGATGGCGCTTCCGCTGGCAACGACCAGCAGCGAAGCAAGAGATTTAACGAGGCTCGCGCCGTAATCAAACTGACCGTCGCCGGTCTCCAGCGCTTCCATATAATCGGTGGGGGCATGAGGCCGCTGGGCGGTCAGGCGCTGCCATCCCCAGAGCAACAGCCCGGCAGCCAGCCCGCCCAACGCGGGCGTCAGCGCGCGCCTCCAGGGGGAGAGCGACGCGGCGGCATTCACCAGGCTGCCGCTGTCGTTGCTCAGAAGCAGCCACTCCAGCAGGTACATGCTGTGGCGGAACACCGCAACGGCCAGCGCGGCCAGCACGCCGGTGACGGTGGCAATCAGGAGTCGGCGAAACATTGCGCGGATGTCGGGGTACGTATGAAGACGTTGCATGGGTTGCGAGTAAACGGGGACGATACAATATTGTGGCGGGAAATCGTGGGGTTAGCAAAAGGTATGCGTGCGAAAAAGCCGGGCGATGCCCGGCTGGAAAAATTAACTGTCGCTATGAATATTCAGCGCCCGGCGCGTACGTCCTGAGCTCAAGTATTCGGCAATATAATCCTGCGAAATCTCGCCGTTGTAGCGCCCGTCCTCATCCACGATCGGCATCCAGCTGGTGTTGCTCTCATACAGGCGTGACAGCACCACGCGCAGGTTGTCTTCGGCTTTGCCGGTCATGCGGAACGGATGCAGGATGTCGGCGCAGGTCCCGCTGGCGTTACGCGCTTCGCGACGCTTCACAAAGCCCAGCGGCTTGCCGTGCTCGTCAACCACGGTAATCGCGCGAATATCGTTATCATCCATGGTTGCAAAGGCTTCCGGGAGCGGAGTCGAACCCCGTACCGTAATGGTCGGCTGCTGGTCGGTGACGTCGCCGGCCGAGACCAGCAGCAGGCGCTTCAGCGTGCGGTCCTGACCGACAAACGAGCCGACAAACTCGTTCGCCGGTTTCGCCAGCAGTTCATCCGGGCTGGCACACTGGACGATTTTTCCCTGACGGAATACCGCAATGCGGTCGCCGAGCTTAAGGGCTTCGTCGATATCGTGGCTGACCAGCATGACGGTTTTTTTCAGCTTGCGCTGCATCTCCAGGAACTGGTTCTGGATCACCTCACGGTTGATCGGGTCCACCGCGCCGAACGGTTCATCCATCAGCAGTACCGGAGGATCCGCCGCCAGGGCGCGAATAACGCCAATACGCTGCTGCTGGCCGCCGGACATCTCGCGCGGATAACGGTGGAGGAACTTGTGCGGATCCATTGCCACCATATCCATCAGCTCTTCGGCGCGGGCTTTGCAGCGCGCTTTATCCCAGCCCAGCATGCGCGGCACGACGGTGATGTTCTCTTCAATGGTCATGTTCGGGAACAGGCCAATCTGCTGGATCACGTAGCCGATGTTGCGGCGCAGGGTCACGGTGTCCATCCCGTTGGTGTCCTCGCCGTTAATCAGGATGTTTCCGCTGCTTGGGGTGATGAGACGGTTAATCATCTTCAGGGTGGTGGTTTTCCCGCAGCCGGATGGGCCGAGCAGGACGCACATTTCCCCTTCGGGCACGTTCAGGTTGACGTTATCGACGGCCTTAAAGGTCTGGCCGTGCTTCTGTGAAAATTGTTTGGTGAGGTTTTCCAGTTTTATCATTATCGAATCCCCTTTGGAGTCAGAACCACCTGCAGACGGTGCAGCAGCCAGTCGAGCACAATCGCTAAAAGACAGATCATCAGCGCGCCCGCAATCAACATACGAATATCGCTTCCGCCGATGCCGTTAAGCAGCAGCAGGCCAAGTCCGCCCGCGCCAATCACGGCGGCAATCGCCATCACGCCGATGTTCATCACCACGGCGGTGCGGATCCCGCCGAAAATCACCGGCAGCGCCATCGGAATTTCCACCCAGCGCAGACGCTGCCAGAACGTCATGCCGATGCCGCGTCCGGCTTCGCGCAGGCCCGGCGGCAGGCTGTCGAGCGCCGTGTGGGTGTTACGCACGATCGGCAGCAGCGAGTAGAGAAACACCGCCGTGATTGCGGGCAGGGCGCCAATCCCCTGACCGATCAGCGAAAACAGCGGGATCATCAGGCCAAACAGGGCAATGGACGGGATGGTCAACACGATGGTGGCAATCCCCAGCACCGGCGTCGCCAGCCACTTGTGGCGCACAATCAAAATGCCCAACGGGACGCCGATGATAATCGCTAAGCCCACGGCCAGCGCCACCAGCCACAGATGCTGCAGCGTCAGGGTTAACAGATAGTCCCAGTTGTCCAGAATGTAGTGAACGGTATCCATAGCGCCTCCTACAGCAGCTGTTTGCTACGCAGGAAATCGCGGGCGACCTGCTGCGGTGACTGATGGTCAATATCCACCTTCTTGTTCAGCTCGGTGATAACGTCGTTGTTGAGCTGGGCCGAGAGGGTATTGAGCGCCTCTTCCAGACCGGGATTGGCCTCCAGGGTGTCCTTGCGCACCACCGGGGTGACCGCGTAGCTCGGGAAGAAGCCTTTATCATCTTCCAGCACTTTGAGATCAAAGCCCTTCACGCGCCCGTCGGTGGTATAAACCAGCCCGGCGTCGACGAAGCCGTCGCGCACGGCGTTATAGACCAGACCCGGGTCCATCTGACGGATTTGCGGACGGTCCAGATCCATCTTATAGGCCTCCTGCAGTGGCTTCATGCCGTCGCTGCGCCCGGCAAATTCAAGGTCTAAGCCCAGCAGCCAGTTTTTGTCCGGGTTGGTTTTGCGAACCTGTTCAATTTTCGCCACCATCTCCGACATGGTGTTGATATGCTCCGCCTCGGCGCGCTTGCGCTGCATGGCGAAAGCGTAGGTGTTGTTCATATCGGCGGGTTTGAGCCACACCAGACCGTGCTTCGCATCCAGGCGCTTCACCGTCTCCCAGGACTCCTGCGGCGACATGCGCTTGTTGATGTGGTTGAAGATGATCAGCGACGTGCCGGTGTACTCCCAGGTCATATCAATCTGCTTGTTGATCATCGCGTTGCGGGAGATCACCGTGGCGATATTGGTTTTTGGCTGAACCTGAAAACCTTTCTTTTGCAGGTACTGTACGGTCATCGCCGAGAGAATGTGCTGTTCGGTAAAGCTCTTGGTCGCCAGAATCAGCGGGGCTGCCATCGCCTGGCCGGTGAACAGCGCCGCGGCACACAGCGCCGCAAGGCTGGATATCAGTCTCATAAAAGCTCCTTGTTATTGTTATCGAGCGAGATGGGGACTCATCACGCGACCCAGCGCCGCCAGCAGGGTGTCGAGGATCAGGGCGAACAGGGCGGTGGCCGCCGCGCCGAGGATCAGGGTTGGGAAATCGTTCAGGTAAATGCCCGGGAAAATCAGCTCGCCGTAGCTGCTGGCGCCAATCAGAAACGCCAGCGGCGCGGTACCGACGTTAATGGCGGTGGCGATGCGGATCCCCGAGAGCATAACCGGCCAGGCGTTGGGCAGCTCAACCTGGCACAGGCGCTGCCATTTGGTCATCCCAATCCCGTTTGCCGCTTCCAGCAGCGACGACGGGACGGAGCTCAGCCCGGCGTAGGTATTGCGCACAATCGGCAGCAGCGAGGCGAGGAACAGGGCGATGATGGCGGGCGTATCGCCGATACCAATCACCACCATCGCCAGCGCCAGCACGGCCAGCGGCGGCAGGGTGTTGCCGACATTAAAGATTTGCATCACGTATTCGGCGACGCCCCGCGCGGCCGGACGGCTCAGCAGAATACCGGCCGGAATGCCCACCAGCAGGGCAAAAAACATCGACGAGAAAACCAGAATCATGTGCTGTTGCCCGAGGTAGACCAGGTCAACCTGGCGCGCCTTGATTGTCTCAAGCCCGATTCCCCAGACGAGGAGGGCGAGGACCACGAGAATGGCGCCGACAAACAGCAGCGAGCGTTTGAGTAATGGGTGCATTGCGGTGTGTCTCCCTGTGCGCATGCGTTATAGCAACCACCGGTTGCCTGTTGTTATGCCATGTTTCGGCAGGGGTAATTGACCTATAGCAAGCGTTTGGGAAGGGTTCCAGCGAAGGGGGGAAATCAGTAACCCTATGAAATTAGTGACAACCTTAATTAAAGCCTTATGGCGTAAGGGCTGGTTGCGTGCCGGGCAGAATAGTCCTAAAGCGAATTTTCAATAGTGACAGTGTCACATATTAAAGGGCGCCCTTACGCCGAGAGTCGTTCGTTATTTAGATAGAGGCACGAACCCGGCGAACGCGAACCGAGATGCTAATGATAGAAAAAATGGCAACAATCGCGAGCAGCAGCCCAAGCGCCAGCATGGCGTTAAACCCAATCCATCTGAACAACAGCAGCCCAGCAATCCCTCCGCTCATAAACGAGAAAATGGTGGTTAAGTGAGTTTTCAGCTGACTTTTTTGTGCCGCGGTATCCTTCGAGTAATCCCTGCGAAGCATCGCCACCAGCACGGAGGCCAGTGATATGCCTGCATCCGTTAGCGTGCCGGTAATGTGCGTCGATCTCACCCGCCCTCCGGAGAGCTGCGTGGAGGTTGAATTATGAATGCCCATCAGGCCGCACAGAAAAATAATAATCTCGCGGTTGCTCGTGAGGGCGTGGAAATACATCTCGTAGAGAGAGATGCCGGTCAATAGTACCCCCTCGACAAAAAGGATTTGGCAAAAAACCAGCCTGATATTGTGGATAATGCCCCAGAGTACAATAAGACGAGCAAGGATGGCGCCGGTGACAAAAGAGAGAATAATCGAGCCAAAGAAAATCATATCGTTCAGATCGGTGGAGGAGACTTCGCTGGATAATTGTGAGGTATTGCCGGTCATGTGAGAGGGGAAAAAGCCAAATGCCCCAAGGGCGATGGCGTTAAGCAAACCTGCCGAGGTCGCCAGCCAGAGGGCAAACCGACGATCCTCCTTATGCGTTCGTTCTTTCTTGAGTCTAATCAGCAAGAATACCTCCGGGTTGAGCTTTGCCTGAATAGTCAGGCTAGCAAAGCGGTGCAACGGGCTGTCCAGGATATGGCTTAATTATTATTCTCTCTGACGCCAATCAGGGTTTAGTAATTAAATAAAATATCCTTACTCAAGGTGTGGGCGTAAATAATTTATATCATGCCGTTATTGCCGTGACGCAAAAACGCTGGGCGCTGGTTGAGGCGCTCATACCAGGCCTCAATCGCCGGCACGTCGGGCTTGTCAAACGGCGTCATCTTCCAGCGATTCACCGACAGCCCAAGCACCACGTCCGCAAGGGTAAACGTCTCGCCCGCCGCAAAGGCCCCGGTGCGCTGCAGCTGGTTTTCCAGAATGGTGATGCAGTGGTTCCACTCTTTTATTCCCGCCGCAATGCGCGCAGGGTCGTTAAAGTCCGGGTTTTTTCGTCCCAGCGCCGGGAAGACATAGCGCCAGGCGTTATTGAATTCAGTTGCCTGCCAGTCCATCCAGCGCTCAACGTTGGCGCAGGCCTGCGGCTCTGCAGGCAGCAGATCGTGACGTCCGGCCTTGCGCACCAGATAGCGGCAGATGGCGTTGGACTCCCACAGCACGAAATCGTCATCCATCAGCACCGGCACCATGGCGTTGGGGTTCAGCGCGCGGAAGTCATCCGTTTCTGTTGAGGCAAAACCGCTGCCGTAGTCTTCCTGCAGGTAAGGGATGCCCGCTTCTTCACAGGTCCAGAGCACTTTACGAACGTTGATGGAGGTGGTTTTACCGAGGATGTTAATCATGACGCCGTTTCTCTTCAGGGGGATTAATCATTTAAAAACAATACACCCTTTGCGCGAAGAGGGAGGGATAATATTGAGTAAGGAGTGCTCTGTACGGGCAGGTCAGCGCGTTTTAAGCGGAAACGTTACGTCTTCAGGGGCGTAATGGCGGTTATTCCGCGCCGTTTTCTCCAGAGGCGCCTGCTTGCTTAATGCATGGAAAAAATTTAGGCTAACATCAGAGATATGCTTGCTCATTAAAGGCTTAGAAATGGAAAAAATAACCCCTGAATATACGTCCGTTGACTTATCTCGTTGGGCAAGGAAAGAACATTTTGAGATTTTTCAGGGGTTCGCTCAGTCGACGTTTAACCAGACGGTTTTAATCGATATTACTGCGCTGTTAAAACATATCAAAGCGGTCGGCTGGAAATTTTACCCGACTATTATTTTTCTCATTTCGAAAATCGTCAACAGTCATCCGGAATTCCGTATGGCCATGAAAGACAATGAGCTTATTATATGGAATGAAGTTCATCCAAACTATACCATTTTCCATAATGAAACAGAGACCTTTTCATCATTATGGAGCCATTACGATGGCAATATTCAGCACTTCCAGAACACCTATACTGAAGACATTGCGCGCTACGGTAATAATTTTTCTTATTGGCCTAAAGAAGAATCCCGGGAAAATATTTTTTTCATATCGGGTATTCCCTGGGTGAGTTTTACCAGCTTTAACGTCAACGTTGCGCACATGAAGAACTTTTTTGCCCCTATGTTTACGCTTGGAAAATACTATGAACAAGATGGCAAAGTATTATTGCCCCTTGCCGTTCAGGTTCATCATTCCGTGTGCGATGGTTTCCATGTGGCTAGATTGTACAATGAATTACAAGAGATGATTGATGCCTTGCCGCAATCCGGCGCGTGACGTTAATAAAAAGCCGCAAGCAGCATGCTGCTTGCGGCGTCAGGCTCGGTGACGATGTGGCAATCAGGCAGCTTTTACCGCTCTGATTTTTTTACTGTCAGCCGCAGGGGCATCGAGAGCAGGGAGCTTGCTGGTGCGCAGAATATGCTGCACGGTCTCTTTCTGCTCGGCGAGATACAGACCAAGATTTTCAGCCTGCGTTTCATCCATCTGCATTCCGCTTTGCAACAGCCAGTCGGTGAACGCGTCTGCCATATCGAGCAGCTTGTCGTGAGCGTCAGCCTCTTTCTTACTGGCAAATGTCATTTTCTCTTCACCTTTTCTTACGACAACATATTTTATTTCAACAGCCATCACGCACCTCTCATACTGTATTTATATACAGTATAACAGCTTCGGGATGATGTTGCAGTAAAAAGTGAGCTACTGGTGCATCGGCTGCGTTTCACGGCCGCCGATACTGCGTCGCCATGCGCCAGGTGCCTGACCGAATTGGCGCTTAAAGCTGCGGTTGAACGACTGCTGAGAGTCAAACCCGAGCGCGATTGCCACGTTCAGGATGGGCTCATCGCTGTGGGCTAAGCGCTCAACCGATTTTTGCAGCTTTTGCGCGCGAATATAGCCGGCGAGGGGATAGCCCGTGTGCTCTTTAAACAGGCGCTGGAGGTGCCATTTCGAGTAGCCGGAGCGCCTGGAGACGGTCTCAATGTCCAGGCGACTGTCGAGGTTGTTATCAATCCAGTCGAGTAAATCATGCATAAATGCGCCAGTGTTCATCAGGTTTCCCCCACGCAGCGATAGAAAGGTATCTTTATCTGTTGCATTTTAAGGTGGCCTGGTTTCTCGATAATTGCAAGTTTTATTGTTGCATTTAAATCCTTGCCCGAAACGGGCCTTTTAACGCCGCCTCAAATAGCACATAAAGTGCAACAATTATTCTTGCACTTAGTTAGGCGCATTCCTACAATCGCCGCGATAGTGTATTCGAAACTGTTACAGTTTTGTGGCGATGAACGACACAAATGGCCTTAAGCCAGCCCGGACAAAGGAAGTGGCGCGGCACCTCCCGCTGCGTCTTGCCCGGCGGCTACAATTACCGGAATAAAAATAATGAGCCTGCAAAAAACCTGGGGAAACTATCATCTGAATGCGCTGGGAGCGATGATGCTCTCCGTGCTGCTCGTCGGATGTGATGACAGCGTCGCGCAAAACGCCGCGCCGCCCGCGCCCGCCGTTAATGCTGCAGACGTGGTTGTGAAATCCATTAGCCAGTGGGATAGCTTTAACGGCCGGATTGAAGCCGTGGAAAGCGTGCAGCTTCGTCCCCGTGTCTCTGGCTACATCGACAAAGTGAATTTCACCGACGGCCAGGAGGTGAAAAAGGGTGAGGTGCTGTTCACGATTGATGACCGAACCTATCGCGCCGCGCTGGAGCAGGCGCAGGCGACGCTGGAGAGAGCCAAAACGCAGGCCGGCCTGGCGCGAAGCGAGGCTAACCGTACCGATAAACTCATTAATACCAACCTGGTATCCCGTGAAGAGTGGGAGCAGCGCCGTTCGGCCGCCATTCAGGCGCAGGCCGATATTCGCGCAGCCCAGGCTGCGGTAGACGCCGCGCAACTGAATCTCGACTTCACCAAAGTGACGGCTCCTATTGATGGTCGCGCCAGCCGGGCGTTAATCACCAGCGGCAATCTGGTCTCCGCGGGCGACAGCGCCAGCGTGCTCACCACCCTGGTCTCGCAGAAGACGGTTTACGTCTACTTTGACGTGGATGAGTCAACCTATCTTCACTATCAAAATCTCGCCCGCAACGGGCAGGGGGCGTCCAGCCACCATACGGCGCTACCGGTTGAGATCGGCCTTGCCGGCGAGGAGGGCTACCCCCATCAGGGTAAAGTGGATTTCCTTGATAATCAGCTCACGCCGAGTACCGGTACGATCCGCATGCGCGCGCTGCTGGATAACGCGCAGCGTCAGTTCACGCCGGGACTCTTTGCCCGCGTGCGCCTGCCGGGCAGCGCGGAATTCCAGGCCATGCTTATTGACGACAAAGCGGTACTGACTGACCAGGATCGCAAGTATGTCTATATCGTGGATAAAGAGGGTAAAGCGCAGCGTCGCGATATTACGCCGGGGCGTCTGGCCGACGGTTTACGCATCGTGCAGCAGGGACTGAAACCTGGCGATAAGGTCATCGTTGACGGTCTACAGAAAGTGTTCATGCCGGGTATGCCGGTGAACGCGAAAACCGTCGCCATGACCGCCAGCACCGCCCTCAACTGATCACTTGACCTGAGAATCCTTCCCATGGACTTTTCCCGCTTTTTCATCGACAGGCCGATTTTCGCTGCCGTACTGTCGATTCTGATTTTTATCACAGGATTAATCGCCATCCCGCTTCTGCCGGTGAGTGAATATCCTGACGTCGTACCGCCAAGCGTACAGGTGCGCGCGGAGTATCCGGGCGCCAACCCGAAAGTGATTGCCGAGACCGTGGCGACGCCGCTGGAAGAGGCGATCAACGGCGTCGAGAACATGATGTACATGAAATCCGTTGCCGGCTCGGACGGCGTGCTGGTTACTACCGTCACGTTCCGTCCGGGTACCGATCCGGATCAGGCGCAGGTGCAGGTGCAAAACCGCGTAGCACAGGCTGAGGCGCGTCTGCCGGAAGACGTGCGGCGCCTGGGCATCACGACGCAGAAGCAGTCGCCAACGCTGACGCTGGTGGTGCATCTGTTCTCGCCCAACGGTAAGTACGATTCACTGTATATGCGCAACTACGCCACGCTGAAGGTGAAGGACGAGCTGGCGCGTCTGCCCGGCGTCGGCCAGATTCAGATTTTCGGCTCCGGTGAATACGCGATGCGCATCTGGCTGGATCCGAACAAGGTCGCGGCCCGCGGGCTGACCGCCTCGGACGTGGTCACGGCAATGCAGGAGCAGAACGTGCAGGTCTCCGCGGGCCAACTTGGCGCCGAGCCGCTGCCGAAAGAGAGCGATTTCCTGATCTCCATTAACGCCCAGGGTCGTCTGCATACCGAAGAAGAGTTTGGCAACATTGTCCTGAAAACGTCGGAGGACGGTTCGGTCGTCCGCCTGCGCGACGTGGCGCGTATCGAAATGGGTTCCGGCAGCTATGCGCTGCGTTCCCAGCTTAACAATAAAGACGCGGTCGGGATTGGTATCTTCCAGTCACCGGGGGCGAACGCCATCGATTTGTCTAACGCGGTGCGCGCCAAAATGGACGAGCTGTCCACCCGTTTCCCGGAAGATATGAAGTGGGCGGCACCTTACGATCCGACGGTTTTCGTGCGCGACTCCATCCGTGCGGTGGTGCAAACCCTGCTGGAAGCGGTGGTGCTGGTTGTACTGGTGGTGATCCTGTTCCTGCAAACCTGGCGCGCGTCGATCATTCCGCTGATCGCGGTGCCGGTGTCGGTGGTGGGGACGTTCAGCATTCTCTATTTGCTGGGCTTTTCGCTTAACACCCTGAGTTTATTCGGGCTGGTGCTGGCGATTGGTATCGTGGTGGACGATGCCATCGTGGTGGTGGAAAACGTCGAGCGAAACATTGAAGAGGGGCTTGCGCCGCTTGCGGCGGCGCATCAGGCGATGCGTGAAGTCTCCGGGCCCATTATCGCTATTGCGCTGGTGCTGTGCGCGGTGTTCGTGCCGATGGCGTTTCTCTCCGGCGTAACCGGTCAGTTCTACAAGCAGTTTGCGGTGACGATAGCGATTTCCACGGTGATCTCCGCCATTAACTCGCTGACGCTCTCTCCGGCGCTGGCTGCGCTGCTGTTAAAACCGCACGGCGCGCCGAAAGACTTCCCGACCCGGCTTATCGATCGCCTGTTTGGCTGGATTTTCCGTCCGTTTAACCGCTTTTTCCATCGTAGCTCTAACGGCTATCAGGGGCTGGTGGGCAAAACGCTTGGCCGACGCGGCGCGGTGTTTGTGGTGTATCTGCTGCTGCTGTGTGCCGCGGGCGTCATGTTTAAAGCGGTACCCGGCGGGTTTATTCCGACACAGGATAAGCTCTACCTGATTGGCGGCGTGAAGATGCCGGAAGGCTCGTCGCTGGCGCGCACCGACGCGGTGATCCGCAAAATGAGCGAAATCGGCATGAATACCGAAGGCGTGGACTACGCGGTGGCTTTCCCGGGGCTGAACGCGCTGCAGTTTACCAACACGCCGAATACCGGGACGGTGTTTTTTGGCCTGAAGCCGTTTGACCAGCGCAAGCACTCTGCGGCGGAAATTAACGCGGAGATCAACGCGAAAATCGCGCAAATCCAGCAGGGCTTTGGTTTCTCCATTCTGCCGCCGCCGATTCTGGGGCTGGGTCAGGGGTCTGGCTACTCGCTGTATATTCAGGATCGCGCGGGTCTGGGCTATGGCGCGCTGCAAAACGCGGTGAACACCATGTCCGGTGCGATTATGCAGACGCCGGGAATGCACTTCCCGATCTCAACCTATCAGGCTAACGTTCCGCAGCTGGACGTGCAGGTTGACCGCGATAAGGCGAAAGCGCAGGGCGTGTCGCTGACCGATCTGTTCGGTACGCTGCAAACCTATCTGGGCTCGTCGTACGTGAACGACTTCAACCAGTTCGGGCGCACCTGGCGCGTGATGGCGCAGGCAGACGGGCAATTCCGCGACAGCGTGGAAGATATTGCGAATTTACGCACCCGGAATAGCCAGGGCGAAATGGTGCCGATTGGCAGTATGGTGAAAATCACGACCACCTACGGACCGGATCCGGTGATCCGCTACAATGGCTACCCGGCGGCGGATCTGATTGGCGATGCCGACCCGCGCGTGCTCTCGTCCGCGCAGGCGATGACGCAGCTGGACGCGATGTCTAAGCAGATCCTGCCGAACGGAATGAACATTGAATGGACGGATCTGAGCTTCCAGCAGGCCACGCAGGGCAATACGGCGCTGATCGTCTTCCCGGTCGCGGTACTGCTGGCGTTCCTGGTGCTGGCGGCGCTGTATGAGAGCTGGACGCTGCCGCTGGCGGTGATCCTCATCGTTCCGATGACCATGCTTTCCGCGCTGTTTGGCGTCTGGCTGACCGGGGGCGATAACAACGTCTTCGTGCAGGTGGGGCTGGTGGTGCTGATGGGGCTGGCCTGTAAAAACGCGATTCTTATCGTGGAGTTTGCCCGCGAGCTGGAAATTCAGGGGAAAGGCATCATGGAAGCAGCGCTGGAAGCGTGCCGCCTGCGTTTACGTCCGATTGTGATGACATCCATCGCCTTTATCGCCGGGACCATTCCGTTGATCCTCGGCCACGGCGCGGGCGCAGAAGTGCGCGGCGTCACCGGGATTACGGTCTTCTCCGGGATGCTGGGCGTGACGCTGTTTGGTCTGTTCCTGACGCCGGTCTTTTACGTGACGCTGCGTAAGTTCGTGACGCGCGGCAAAGTGGAAAGAGAGGTTCTGCCTGCGTAGGGATATCGCAGTTAACAAAAAACCGCACTCACTATGAGGGCGGTTTTTTTTGCGTAAATTACTAGGCTTTTTTGTACTGGGCAATCAGTTCAGGTAAAGGATCGCACCCGCTGGTATCGGCTTTTTTGACCTCGTCCAGCGCGCTTGCCACGGTGTGGCGCGCTAATACCGCGAGCGAGGCCTGCTCTGCTTCTTCGGAAATAGATTTGAAGTACCAGCAGGCGTTCGCGCTGACCACGCAGCGGGCCGGCACGTCCGGGCGCGACGCCCAGAGTTTTTTATCTTCGGTGACTGAAAGGTAGATATCGCGCAGGGTAATCTCTTCCGGCGGACGTCCAAGATGAATTGAGCCGTTGCGGCCAAGCGTTGAGACGATAATGCCGTCACGCGTGAGTGGAACCATCAATTTGCGGATAAAGCTCGGGTTGGCTTCCAGGCCGTAGGCCAGAATCGCACTCGTCGAACGTTCACCTAGTTGCTCCGCCATCGCTACGCTGAGAACCATCTGCAAAGCTGTCGGGAAGCGGTAATCTAACATTTCTCTTTCCTGGGTTGCGGTGAATCTTGTTCTTTTTGGCACCGCAGAGGTGAATAAGCAATAAACAACAATATAACAAATACGGTAATTTTTTTGAAGCAATCTGCGGCATTTGCGATCAAACACCCTGTTCCGGTTTAGCTATACGTGCGGTTCGGGAAGTCAACCGTCACCAGGAGGCCACCTTCTGCGGAAGTACTCAGGTTTACGCTGCTGCCGTGCTGCTGTGCAACGGCTTTGACAATGGCAAGCCCCAGTCCGCTCCCGCTTTGCAGCTGATTGGGATCGCGGAAAAACCGGTCGAATACGCGCTCGCGCAATTCAACCGGGATACCCGGCCCCCGATCGGAGACGCGTAGCTGGGCTGATTTATCTGCTGAGCGTACCTCTACCTGAATCCGCCCGCCCTCAGGACTGTACTTCACGGCGTTTTCAATGAGATTGTCTATAAGCGACATCAAACGCTCCCTGACGCCAGCGATCCAAATCTCATCCTCAGCGAAGAATTCCAGCTCAATCTTGCGCCCGGACGCTAGCGGCTCCAGCGCAGCCATCCGCTCTTGTATGAGCGAGGTTAGCGGCACGGGCTCCATCGCGGTGTCAATGCGCGCTTCACTGTGCATCATCAGCAGCAGCTGGTTGACGAGACGGGCCGCCCGGCTATTGCTGCGCACAATCCCTGCAAGCAGCTGCCGCTGGCTCTCGCTGCTCACCCAGGACTGCAGCGCCTCCACGTTGATGCGCATCGCGGCCAGCGGCGTACGCAGCTCGTGCGCGGCGTCCGCAATGAAAACCCGTTCGCGTTCCGCGCTTTCCCGCACTCTGGCAAGAAAGTCATTTATCGCGTCCACCATCTGGCGGAGTTCCTTATGCCCGGGAACAGCCTTTAAAGGGGAGAGATCGTCAGGCGAACGTAATGAGATCTCATTAACCACCTTGCTCCAGGGGCGCATCGCAATGCGGATTGACAGCCACGCAGGAAACAGAAGAAAAGGAATGCACACCAGCAGCGGCATAATGTAGTAGCCCCGCGAGTTCAGGTAGATAAAGAAGTTCCAGCTTCCGGCAGGGGTGAAAAGGGTAACCTCCACGTCGGAGTGGGGGGATTTAAGCGTGCGGCTCGTCCAGGCGTGACCTTCACTCTGAACGCGCTGCATTTCGCCCAGTCTGGTGTTTTTTACCCCCGTAGGTGCACCATCAGAAGAGAAAATAACCTCGTTGTTTTCGCGAACGATCAGGTTAATCGACAGCTCCGGATCTTCACCGCCGCCATAGCCTTCCCGCAACGCTTTGCTGAATGCTTCCAGGACATCATTACGATCCTGCGGGCGCTCGTCACTGAGATCAACCAGAGTAAAAATGGTTTCGTAAGTCTTACTTCCCGTGAGTATCGGAGGGCTACGCAGGTCTTCCAATAAAATAAAGGTTAAAAAAAGACACCACAGCAGGGTAAGCAGCAGCATCTGGGCGATGATAATTCGCCGTACCAGCGTTGGGCGCCTCAGTTGGTGCCAGACATTTCGCATTAATCTGTCACCTTCTGGATAGCGACGGTATCAATGACATACCCGACGCCCCGCACCGTTCGTACATAGCCGTCACCAATTTTTCGCCGCAAATTCCCCATATGCACGTCGAGCGCATTGCTGAGATTTTCCTTCGCGCCAAATATCCTCTCTTCCAGGAACCGCCGCGTGATCACCCGGTCAGCGCGCAGCATCAACGTTTCAAGCAGCGCATATTCGCTGGCCGTCAACTCAACGTGACGCGCGTTCACCGTTACGCGACGCGTCGGGATATGAAGCGATAAGCTCCTGATTTCTATCGCTTCATTTTCAAAACCGTAGCTGCGTCGCGCAAGGGCTCTGACTCGCGCCAGCAGTTCGGCGAGAACGAAGGGTTTGACAAGATAGTCGTCTGCGCCAGCATCCAGCCCGCACAGGCGATCCTGCAGGGTGCCTCGCGCCGTCAGGATAATGACGGGGATCCCCTTAAGCTGCTGGCGCCAACGCGTCATCAGGCTCATGCCGTCGCCATCGGGCAGCCCCAGGTCGAGCAGAATAAGTTCCGGCACGCCGACCTCAAGCTGATGCAGCGCATCCTCTTTACGGCGAACCCATATAACATCAAATCCTTGATCTGAGAGGGCGATACGTACGCCATTGCCGAGATCCAGGTCGTCTTCGATTAGTAAGATTTTCACATTGGTAACTGTATCAACAGTGAATGAAGAACAACTTAAGAAAAAAACGGTAGCAGGAAATCCGTCCGGTTGACAGCGCCCGCACGCGCTTCAGCGTTTCTTCATTTTCGGCTCATAAGAACCTCAGGGTGAGTATTCAGAATGAGTGCTCTGGCGTGTAAACCGCTGGCATTGCAATCATTTGAATCCAAAGGACTTCTTCAATGAGTAACATCGAACTGCGTCATACTTTCCCCTATTTACTTCCGAGCCGCAGACTGAAAAACATCGTGCCGGGCGTTATTCTGGCGTTACTGGCAACCCCGGTACTGGCGGCAGAGCAGAAACAGGGCAATGTCTTAACCCTGGGGGGAGGCGTGGACGTCGCGCCACGCTACTCGGGTTCGGATAAAAGCCGGGTCTCGGCAGCTCAGGTAGTAGATTATTCCATGGCAAATGGTTTCTTTATCAGCACCACGCGGGGTATCGGTTACGGAAACAACATTGGCAACCTGGATTACAACGCCGCAGTGAGCTACCGAACAGGCCGTAAAGATAAAGACGTGAGCAGTGATTCGATCAGCTCCGGCAGCGACTACCTGCGGGGGATGGGCGATATCAAAGGTTCCGCTATCGTGGTGCCGGGGCTGGGGTATAAGGTGACCGACTGGCTCAATCTGCAGCTGCAGGCTGAGATCCCGGTTTCTGAGAGAGACAACGGTGAGGCGGTGCATTTCGGCATTTCCAGCCCGCTCTACACATCGTCGAAAAATGCGGTGACGCTGGGGCTGACGGGCAGCTGGGGTTCCGGCAAGTACATGCAAACGTACTATGGGGTTAATGCTGCCCAGTCCGCCGCATCAGGATTTGCCCGACATGACGCCGGAGCGGGAATTTACGCCTGGTCAATGAACCTTGACTGGACCTACAGGCTCACCTCGCGCTGGAGCGTTCTCACCTCCGCGGGCGTAACGCAGCTGATGGGGGATGCGGGTGATAGCCCGATCGTGCAACGTAAAACGTCGCCAACGGGAAGCCTGAAGGTGACGTACAGTTTCTGATTGCGGGTTGCTTATAGATATGAGCGCGCAATAGCGACGAATTTGAGCCGCCCCGGAAAGATGATGGGGCGGTAGTTTTTAAATGATGTTTAACAGCAGTCAGAATAATGAGTTGACTGACGTTTTATTAAGAACTGAGAGGCATCGACCTGACTCCGGAGCATTTGGAAACCAGAACCTCACTGAGAAGTGTGCCAATATTACGTGGCTATCATCCCTGTCCGGAGAATAAAGTGCTCGGAAAATTATTGTTAAAGTACATGCCAGGGTTACAAAATTTGTTAGCCTACGATAAAAGCTGGCTGAAACATGATGTTAAAGCTGGATTATCCGTTGCGGCTGTAGCGCTACCCGTTGCTATTGCTTATGCTGAATTGGCGGGTGTTGGGGCAATAGTGGGGCTCTATTCCTGCGTTTTACCGATGATAGCTTATGCACTGTTTGGTTCTTCACGTCAGCTTATTGTTGGCCCTGATGCAACGACCTGCGCCGTGATTGCAGCCGTCGTGTTTCCTCTTTCTGCAGGCAATCCTGAACTGCACTGGCAACTGACGATCGTCATGACATTGATGATGGGCGGCTGGTGCCTGCTTGCCAGTAAATTTCACCTGGGTGCACTTGCCGATCTCCTTTCTCATCCCATTCTTACAGGGTTGCTTAATGGCGTAGCCGTGACGATTATTGTCGGGCAATTAGGCAAGGTTTTGGGGATCAAGCTCGATGAAGCGCAGGTTATTGAGAAAATACTGGCCTTGCCAGGCCGACTTTTAGACAGCCATGTATTAACAATAGGGATATCACTTTTAACGTTAATTATTTTAATGGTTATCAAAACGTATCGCAGCAACTGGCCAGCACCTCTGATTGCCATTGTGATAACAACGATACTGGTATGGGGAACATCTGCGCAACAGTATGGTATTGCCACGATTGGGGGGGATGGCTTCCAGCCTGGTTTACCCGTCGTTAACTGGGGTGCGTTCCAGCCCGGTCCGATGCGAGAATTAGTGATCCCGGCGCTGAACCTGGCTTTAGTAAGTTTTGTCAGTCTGATGCTGACCGCTCGCAGTTTCGCCGCGAAAAATGGCTATGAAATTAATGCTGATGCAGAGTTCCGGGCACTGGGTATTGCGAACATTATGTCTGGGCTATCTCAGGGATTTGCCATCAGCGGAGCCGATTCCCGGACCGCGGTTAATGATTCCGTTGGGGGGAAAAGTCAGCTGGTTTCCATAGTCGCAGCCTTACTGATAGGTTTAGTGGTGGTATTTTTCACGCAGCCATTACAATTTATTCCGGTATCTGCATTAGGTATTGTTCTAATGTATGCATCGTGGTCATTAATTGATTTACGTGGGTTATGGAACCTGAGGCGAAGAAATAAACAGGCATTTCGCCTGGCCTTCTTCACGTTTGGCTGTGTTTTAATCATCGGTGTAATCCAGGGGATCGGTCTTGCGGTATTGCTTGGCCTGTTACAGTTCCTGCGTACGGTATTTCGTCCCTCTGAGCACTTACTGGGGACTGACGAAAATGGAATGATCCACTCATTAGGGAATACAACCGATATTAAAATGGTCCCAAGCGTGCTGATGTATCGATTTAACTCACCGTTAACCTATTTTAATGTGGCTTATTTTAAACGTCGGGTATTGAACCTGGTTGATGGTGCAGCATTACAACCTAAATGGGTGGTTATTGATGCCGTGGCTTGCTTCACCTATTCAGATATCAGTGTCCTGGCAACCATTAATGAGTTAAAGCGTGACCTTAAAGCCCGACAGATTATGTTAATCCTTGCGGGCAGGAAAACGGAATTAACACGTTGGTTTAAAGAAAGTCGGCCAACGATGAATGATGATGACATGATTCTGGCACCAGACCTCTATTTGGCACTCCGGTTCATTCAAAGCAAAGAGAGTGTGAGTGAATCAGGTGGTGATGCACAACCAAACCCTGATTAAAGGCTTGCTCGCCACCCGCGAGCAAGCCATATCCCTTAGCGGTACAGCGTCTTTTCCGCAACCGGAACAACCAACGCCGATCGCCAGTCCGCCAGCGTCAGCTGCGCAAGCCTGCCGAGCGCGATATAGAACGGATGCCCGGCGTTGTCGACAAACACCGACAGAAAGCGAGTGCTCCACGGCAGCAGATGCCACGCCAGAAGCCGATCGCACTCCGATTCGCGGCCATTCTCGGCCAGCCATGCCGCCAGCAGCAGCAGGGTGCCGAAATGATCTTCCGGTTCATTTTGCTGCATCTGAAACGCGATATTGTTTTCCCGCATCCACTGGCGCAGCGCGAGGGTCGAATCGCCAAACAGCACGGATTCACGGTCCAGCCAGACGGAACCCCACGGCGGAGCGGGCAGGGCATAAGGACCAATAAACAGCCGTTGCCAGGCATCCGTCAGCGGTTCATCGGAAGATGAGGCAAAGGTTTCGGCAACGGGCAGCAGCGTTTCCGGCGGCAGGGGCCAGTCCTCTATCCATTCGCCAGCGGTAAGTGCCTGCACCAGCGGGGCTGTCTGCTCGCTGTCTGGGGCGAAGTAAAACAGCGCGCCCAGTACGCGGGCGCTGAACGCGAACGAGTCACGGTGTGAGACGTCTTTCATTAAACCTTCCTTGCTCGCGCGGTTATGTCCGCGCGACGTGATTAACCATTAATACAGACCAAAGCATAAACCAGGGTCATAGAATTCACCTTTTACACCTTCTCAATCTGCACCAGATTGGTGTGCTGCGGGTTGCCTTTTGCCAGCGGTGACGGGCGGTGCGTGGTCAGGGTGTTGATACACGAGCCGTGGTCGATACGATCGCCATTCATATTGGCATCGTGCCAGGCTCCCTGGCCCATGGCGCTTACGCCTGGCATGATGCGCGGCGTGACTTTGGCTTCTATTCTCACCTCACCGCGATCGTTAAAGACGCGCACCGTATCGCCGTTTTTAATGCCACGTTTCGCGGCATCAACGGGATTCAGCCAGACCTCCTGGCGGCAGGCCGCTTGCAGCACGTCGACGTTACCGTAACTCGAGTGGGTGCGAGCTTTAAAATGGAAGCCAAACAGCTGCAGCGGGAACTGCGCGCGCTCGGGCGCATCCCAGCCGTCAAAGGTGGATGCGTAGACGGGCAGCGGGCTGATGGTCTCATCTTTTGCCAGCTCCCAGGTCGCCGCAATATCCGCCAGCTTGCTGGAATAAATTTCAATCTTGCCTGAGGGCGTTTTCAGCGGGTTGGCTTCGGGGTTCTCGCGGAATTTTTTATAGGCCACAAAGTGTCCGTTCGGATCTTTGCGCTTATAGATGCCCATTTTTTTCAGCTCGTCATAGGACGGCAGCGTGGGATCTTTTGCGAGCATTTTGGCATACAGATACTGCAGCCACTCTTCCTGCGTTCGCCCTTCGGTAAATTTCTGATGGATATCCGGTCCGAGGCGTTTCGCCACTTCGCTCATGATCCAGTAGATAGGCTTGCGCTCAAACTTCGGCGCGGTCACGGGCTGGAGAAAAATCAGGTAACCCATGTTCCCGGCGTAATCGTTAGGGATAATGTCTTCCTGCTCGACGGTCATTAAATCTGGCAGCAGGATATCGGCGTATTTCGCCGATGAGGTCATAAAGTTGTCAATCACCACGATGGTTTCGCACTTGCTTTCGTCCTGCAGAATATCGTGGGTTTTATTGATATCGGAGTGCTGGTTAATAATGGTGTTGCCCGCGTAGTTCCAGATGAACTTAATTGGCACGTCCAGCTTATCTTTACCGCGCACCCCGTCGCGCAGAGCGGTCATTTCCTGGCCACGGGCGATGGCGTCCGTCCAGCTGAAGCAGGAAATTTGCGTTTTGACCGGGTTTTCCGGTAGCGGCATACGTTCGATAGTGATGGTGTAGGTCGACTCACGGGCGCCGCTGTTGCCGCCGTTGATCCCCACGTTGCCGGTCAGAATCGGCAGCATCGCGATGGCGCGGGAGGTCAGTTCACCGTTCGCCTGACGCTGTGGTCCCCAGCCCTGGCAGATATAGGCCGGCTTCGCGGATCCAATCTCGCGGGCCAGTTTAATGATGCGGTCTGCAGGAATGCCGGTGATGCGCGAGGCCCACTCCGGCGTTTTCGCCGTGTTGTCCTCACCCTGGCCGAGAATGTACGCTTTATAGTGACCATTCGCGGGGGCACCTTCCGGCAGCGTTTTTTCGTCGTAGCCAACACAGTATTTATCCAGGAAAGGCTGGTCCACCAGGTTTTCGTCGATCAATACCCAGGCAATACCCGCCACCAGGGCGGCATCGGTACCCGGACGGATCGGGATCCACTCGTCTTCGCGTCCGGCTGCCGTATCGGTGTAGCGCGGATCAATGACAATCATGCGTGCGTTAGAACGCTCGCGGGCCTGCTCCAGATAGTAAGTAATCCCGCCGCCGCTCATGCGCGTTTCCGCCGGGTTATTGCCGAACATCACCACCAGTTTGGTATTTTCGATATCCGAGGTGCTGTTGCCGTCGTTGCTGCCGTAGGTATAAGGCATCGCGCAGGCGATTTGCGCCGTGCTGTAGGTGCCGTAGTGGCTCAGGAAACCGCCGTAGCAGTTCATCAGGCGCGCCACCAGCGAAGCGTAAGGGGAGGAGCGGGTGATATTGCCGCCGACAATCCCGGAGGAGTAATTAATATACACCGCTTCGTTGCCATACTTGCTGACCACGTCTTTCAGGCTGGCGGTGATGACGTTCAGCGCTTCGTCCCAGCTGATGCGCTCGAACTTGCCTTCACCCCGCTTACCCACGCGTTTCATCGGGTAGTTCAGACGGTCAGGGTGGTTGATGCGGCGGCGAATGGAGCGCCCGCGCAGGCAGGCCCGGACCTGGTGATTGCCGTAGATATCCTCACCGGTGTTATCCGTTTCGACCCAGTACACTTCGTCATCGCGGACGTGCAGACGCAGCGCACAGCGGCTGCCGCAGTTGACCGAACAGGCGCCCCAGACCACTTTATCTTCTGCCGGTTTCATTGCATTTTGTACCGCGGCTGCGGCGCTTTTCAGTCCAAAAGGCAACGAAATTCCGCCAGCGGCAAGCGCCAGAGAACCTATCGCCGTAGATTTCACGAGTGTTCGACGGCTAATCCCGCCGTGATGTTCGATATCGGACATGGCTCACCCCACCATTGTGATTACGTATTATTTTTCCCGAAATTATAACCGGGCTAATGATGGGGTGAGTGTTACTTATTTGGAGGTATTAAATATTAATCCTTGTCAAATCAAAGGGGATTGACGGTGATTTACTGAGGTTCAGCCGGCGCATTATCCTGATTGCCGGACGCCGCCCCGCTGCCCGTACGGGTGTACAAAATTTTAAAGGTGTCGTTGGCACAGTGGCCCACCACCTGAGCGTCCGGCTGGTCAGCCTGATCGTTCGGCACAATGTTCAGCGTAAAACCTGACTCCGGCACGCCGTTGTTGATGATCTTCTGCTGAATGTCGCTTTTCACGCGCTCGCAGGAGTCCGGTGCCGCCAGCGCGGCCGTTGAGGCACTCATTAACAGCAGGGCGGTAATCCAGGGTAACCGTTTCATCTGTAGCTCCTTTTCTCTGTGTAGAGATTAATTTTAGCAGGCTTCGTGTAAACAACTGTATTTGCTAATATGATTGGGAATAATCTCTCTGTATTGGTAAAGAATGTGAAGAAATATGCAGCGATAACGCTCCTGGCAGCTACTCTCGCAGGGTGTGATAACAACTCCGCGCCGCTGTCGTTTACGCCCGAGATGGCGAGTTTTTCGAACGAATTCGATTTCGACCCTCTTCGCGGCCCGGTCAAGGATTTTACCCAGACGCTGTTCAACGAGAAGGGTGAAGTGTCCAAACGGGTCACCGGCACCGTGTCGGCGGAAGGATGTTTCGATACGCTGGAGCTGCACGACCTGGAGGCTAACACGGGCGTAGCGCTGGTGCTGGATGCAAACTACTACATCGATGCAGAAACCCAGCAGCGTAAGGTGAAGCTGCAGGGCAAATGCCAGCTGGCCGAACTGCCGTCAGCCGGGGTGACGTGGGATACCGACGACAACGGCTTCGTGGTGGCCGCTCATGGTAAAGAGATGGAGGTGAAGTACCGCTACGATGCGGATGGCTATCCGCTGGGCAAAACCACCGTCTCCGGGGATCAGCATTTATCGGTACAGTCGACGCCGTCTAAGGATCTGCGCAAAAGAATGGATTACTCGGCCGTGAGCCTGTTAAACGATAAGCCGCTGGGCAACGTGACGCAGAGCTGCGACTACGATCGCCACAATAACCCGGTGAGCTGCGATCTGACGATCACGGACGACAGCGTCAAACCCACCGTTGAGCGCAAGTACACCATCAAAAACACGATTGAGTATTACTGAGAATGAAACCGCGCAGGCTACTGCGCGGTTGGTTTCAGCAGGCTGGCGCCTGACGGCTTGTGACCGGCCAGATGCTGATGCTGGAAAATGCACATGCGGATGGTATTCCGGTATTCACCGTTGATAAAGAACTCATGAATCAGCTCGCCTTCTACCATAAAGCCCAGCTTGCGGTAGATATGGATCGCTTTTTCGTTCTCTTTATCCACGATTAGATAAAGCTTGTAGAGATTCAGTACGTTGAATCCGTAATCCATCGCCAGCTTCGCCGCCCGGGAGGCCAGGCCTTTCCCCTGGTGCTCCGGCGAAATAATGATCTGGAACTCCGCCCGGCGGTGAACGTGGTTGATCTCAACCAGCTCCACCAGCCCGGCTTTGTCGCCTTCACACTCCACCACAAAACGACGTTCGCTCTGATCGTGAATGTGCTTGTCGTAAAGATCCGACAGCTCGACAAAGGCCTCGTACGGCTCTTCAAACCAGTAGCGCATCACGCTGGCGTTATTGTCGAGCTGGTGGACAAAGCGCAGGTCTTCACGCTCCAGCGGCCGGAGTTTTACGTCACAGGACGCCGACATTATGGGGCTACCGTACGACCAGTGCGGCGATCCAGGCAGCGCAGGGTGTTCGGCTCCCAGTAGGCATTGACGTTCGCACTTTGCTGACACTTATCGCGTGCGTCAAAGGCGACATCTTCTTTGTCCCACTCTTTTTCAGCACGTTTGTTGACCTTCTGACGAAGGCTGCGGGTGTCATTCCATTGTTCTTTGTCCATCGCGGCGTTCTGGCGGCTTTGCGCGCTGTCACCAGACTCAATAATGAGCTTGCTGGTTTCCGCTGTCGCAGAGGCGGCAAAGGCGAACGATGACAGCGCCAGCAGGGCTGTCAGACAAAGGCGTTTGCTTAATGTAGTCATAGCGTTTCCTTTTAAATGGGTGCAGATGAGCAAGTTTCCCCGTTCAGATTCTACACCAAAGAGCAATAACGGCATACCCGCGGAGCAAGTATGGAAAAGTAAAGGGCATCATCAGGTATGATGGTTAAATAAATCCTCACCTGACGTGAAATATGCTCAAAACGACGCTGCTTTTTTTTGCCACTGCGCTATGCGAAATCATCGGTTGCTTCCTGCCCTGGCTCTGGCTGAAGAAGGGGGGAAGCGCACTGCTGCTGATCCCGGCGGGCGTCGCGCTGGCTCTGTTTGTCTGGCTGTTAACGCTGCATCCGGCGGCCAGTGGGCGCGTTTACGCGGCTTACGGCGGCGTCTATGTCTGCACGGCGCTGCTGTGGCTGCGCGTGGTGGACGGCGTCAAACTCAGCGCATATGACTGGGCCGGGGCGCTGATTGCCCTGTGCGGTATGCTGATTATTGTGGCGGGATGGGGCCGTGCTTGAGCCCCCCGAGTTTTGTGATCGTTAGCTGATTTTATGATCATTATACTTGTATGGTAGTAGGGTTGATGGGTAAATTTCCAGCATCACAACGAACGATGTAAGGAAAGGAATTATGAAGATTGTCGCGGCTGACGTGTTTGTTACCTGCCCGGGGCGGAACTTTGTCACCCTTAAAATCACTACCGATGAAGGGATCGTTGGCCTCGGTGACGCCACGCTGAACGGGCGTGAGCTCTCCGTTGCTTCCTACCTGAAAGATCACCTCTGCCCGCAGCTGATTGGCCGCGACGCGCACCGTATCGAAGATATCTGGCAATTCTTCTATAAGGGCGCCTACTGGCGCCGCGGGCCGGTCACCATGTCGGCTATCTCCGCCGTGGATATGGCGCTCTGGGACATCAAAGCCAAAGCGGCCAATATGCCGCTCTACCAGCTGCTGGGCGGCGCATCCCGTGAGGGCGTAATGGTCTACTGCCACACCACCGGGCACACCATTGACGACGTGCTGGAAGATTACGCCCGCCATAAGGAGATGGGCTTTAAGGCGATCCGCGTCCAGTGCGGCGTGCCGGGCATGAAAACCACCTACGGCATGGCTAAAGGGAAGGGGTTGGCCTACGAGCCCGCCACCAAAGGCGACTGGCCGGAAGAGCAGCTATGGTCCACCGAGAAATACCTGGATTTCACGCCAAAACTGTTTGACGCGGTGCGCAGTAAATTTGGCTTCAATGAGCATCTCCTGCACGACATGCACCACCGCCTGACGCCCATCGAAGCGGCGCGCTTCGGCAAGAGTATCGAAGCGTTCCGCATGTTCTGGATGGAAGACCCAACGCCTGCGGAAAACCAGGAGTGCTTCCGCCTGATCCGCCAGCATACCGTCACGCCAATTGCGGTGGGCGAGGTGTTCAACAGCATCTGGGACTGCAAGCAGCTTATCGAAGAGCAGCTTATCGACTATATCCGCACCACTATCACCCATGCGGGGGGGATCACCGGGATGCGCCGCATCGCGGACTTCGCGTCGCTCTATCAGGTGCGTACCGGCTCGCACGGCCCGTCCGATCTGTCGCCGATCTGCCACGCGGCCGCGCTGCATTTCGACCTGTGGGTGCCGAACTTCGGCGTGCAGGAATATATGGGATACTCCGAACAGATGCTGGAAGTCTTCCCGCACAGCTGGCGCTTTGATAACGGCTATATGCATCCGGGCGAGAAGCCGGGGCTGGGCATTGAGTTTGATGAAAAGCTGGCGGCGAAATACCCGTACGATCCGGCCTATCTGCCGGTGGCCCGTCTCGAAGACGGCACGCTGTGGAACTGGTAACCGAGGAGCGAACGATGAAAAGCGTAGTAATTCAACAGCCGAACCAGCTGGTGATTGAGGAGCGTCCGCGCCCGGAGCCAGGCGCAGGGGAAGTCCGCGTCAAAATCAAGCTGGCCGGGATCTGCGGGTCAGACAGCCACATCTACCGCGGGCATAATCCGTTTGCAAAATATCCGCGCGTGATTGGCCACGAGTTTTTTGGCACGATCGACGCCGTGGGCGAGGGCGTAGAACCGTCCCGGTTAGGGGAGCGCGTTTCGGTGGATCCGGTGATCAGCTGCGGGCACTGCTACCCGTGCTCCGTCGGCAAGCCTAACGTCTGCACCTCGCTGGTGGTGCTGGGCGTCCACCGCGACGGCGGATTCAGCGAATATGCCGCCGTGCCCGCTAAAAATGCCTGGCGCATCCCGGATGCGATCCCGGATAAACACGCCGTGATGGTTGAACCTTTCACCATTGCCGCCAACGTGACGGGGCAGGCTAGCCCTACCGAACAGGACGTTGCGCTGATCTACGGTGCAGGGCCGATGGGACTGGTCACCGTACAGGCGCTGAAGGGCGTCTACAACGTGAAGCAGGTTATCGTCGTCGACAGAATCAATGAGCGTCTGGCCATGGCCCAGCGCAGCGGCGCGGACTGGGTCTTTAATAACGGCGAAAAGTCGCTGCAGGCCGCGCTGGACGAAAAAGGCATCAAGCCGACGCTGATTATTGATGCCGCCTGTCATCCGTCGATTTTGCAGGAGGCGGTCACCCTGGCTTCCCCGGCGGCGCGCATCGTGCTGATGGGCTTCTCCAGCGAGCCGAGCCAGATAGTCCAGCAGGGGATTACCGGTAAAGAGCTGGCGATCTTCTCCTCGCGCCTCAATGCCAACAAATTCCCGGTAGTCATCGACTGGCTTGAAAAAGGGCTGATCGATCCGGAAAAACTGATCACCCATACCTTTGACTATCACCATGTAACAGACGCCATCGAACTGTTTGAAAAAGACCAGCGGCAGTGCTGCAAGGTTTTACTGACGTTCGGGCAATAACCCTACACGCGGTTAAGAGCCCGCGAAGACGGGCTCTCAGTGGTACGCATCTTACCTTTTAGAGATAGCCATTATGACGCAAGCACAACCTCAAAGAACCACCTCAGATCTGGTGAAAGCCGCCGTCTCCGGCTGGCTGGGCACCGCGCTGGAGTTTATGGATTTCCAGCTCTACTCGCTGGGGGCGGCGCTGGTATTTCATGAAATCTTCTTCCCGGAACAGTCGGCCGCGATGGCGCTGATTCTGGCGATGGGAACCTACGGCGCGGGCTACATCGCGCGTATCGTCGGGGCCTTTATCTTCGGCAGAATGGGCGACAGCATTGGCCGTAAAAAGGTGCTGTTTATCACCATCACCATGATGGGGATCTGCACCACGCTGATTGGCGTGCTGCCGACCTACGCGCAGATCGGCATTTTTGCGCCCGTACTGCTGGTGACGCTGCGTATCATTCAGGGGCTGGGTGCCGGGGCGGAGATCTCCGGGGCCGGGACCATGCTGGCGGAGTACGCCCCGAAAGGGAAACGCGGCATCATCTCCTCGCTGGTGGCGATGGGGACTAACTGCGGGACGCTGAGCGCCACGGCGATCTGGGCCATTATGTTCTTCGCCCTCGATCGTGAACAGCTGCTCGCCTGGGGCTGGCGCGTGCCGTTCCTTGCCAGCGTCGTGGTGATGATCTTTGCCATCTGGCTGCGAATGAACCTCAAGGAGAGCCCGGTCTTTGAGAAAGTAAACGATGCAGAAACCGTGCAGCCGGACACCTCGCTGGGTTCAATGGTGAAAAGTAAATCCTTCTGGCTGGCGACCGGCCTGCGTTTCGGTCAGGCGGGCAACTCGGGGCTGATCCAGACCTTCCTCGCGGGCTATCTGGTCCAGACGCTGCTGTTCGATAAAGCGATTCCCACCGACGCGCTGATGATAAGTTCTATTCTCGGGTTTATCTCCATCCCGCTGCTGGGCTGGCTTTCCGACAAAGTGGGGCGCAGGCTGCCGTACATTATCCTCAATATCTCCGCCATTATTCTGGCGTACCCGATGCTGTCGATTATCGTCGATAAGAGCTATGCGCCTGGGACAATCATGCTCTCGATCATCGTTATCCATAATTTCGCCGTGCTGGGGCTGTTTGCGCTGGAAAATATCACCATGGCGGAGATGTTTGGCTCGCGAAATCGCTTTACCCGTATGGCTATCTCCAAGGAGGCGGGCGGTCTGGTGGCGGTGGGCTTTGGCCCGGTACTGGCGGGGATTTTCTGCAATATGACGGGTTCCTGGTGGCCGATTGTAGCCATGCTGGTGGCCTATTCCGCGATTGGGCTGGTTTCGGCGTTCCTGATGCCGGAAGTCCGCGACCGCGACCTCAGCGCGGCTGAAGATGCCGCCGAGGCCGCGCCGAAAGAGCGCGTGGGTTACGGCGCGGTTTCCACGCGACGCTAGCGGTTTATATCTTTCGTGACTTATCACACAACTTTTTGTTTATGTCACACCACCTGAGCAAAAGTTAATATAAATCAAAAACTCAAACGGCAGTATCAGTATGGTTGATGGCAGTAATTTTTTACCCCAACTGCCATTCTAGTTGGTGTAGTCAGCAGGCGCTGCCGCTCTGGACTGGGGGCGGCAGCGATCCACAGCTTTCTAATTAGCGAGTCTTAATCATGGAAAACACCTTATTACAGGCCAACGCGACGCTGCCTCAGTACGATCGCGACAGCCTTAAAGCACGCATTGTACATTTAGGCTTCGGCGCATTTCACCGCGCGCATCAGGCGGTGTATGGGGACATCCTTGCGGCTGAACACGGCAGCGACTGGGGCTACTGTGAGGTTAACCTGATAGGCGGCGAGCAGCAGATTGCCGACCTGAAGGCGCAGGATAACCTCTACACCGTAGCGGAAATGTCTGCCGATGCCTGGACGTCCCGTGTGGTTGGCGTAGTCAAAAAGGCTCTGCACGCGCAGGTCGACGGGCTGGAAAGCGTGCTGGCGGCAATGTGTGAACCGCAGGTGGCGATTGTCTCGCTGACCATCACCGAAAAAGGCTACTGCCACTCTCCGGCAACCGGGCAACTGATGCTCGATCATCCTTTCATCGTTGCCGACCTGCAAAACCCGCATCAGCCGAAATCTGCGCCGGGCGTGGTGGTGGAAGCGCTGGCGCGCCGTAAAGCGGCGGGGCTGCCCGCGTTTAGCGTGATGTCCTGCGACAACATGCCGGAGAACGGTCACGTGATGCGCAATGTCACCTGCGCTTACGCCCGGGCGGTAGACGGCGAGCTGGCGGACTGGATCGAGGCTAACGTCACCTTCCCGTCAACCATGGTGGACCGCATCGTACCGGCGGTCACACCCGATACGCTGGATAAAATCGCGCAGCTGACCGGCGTACGCGATCCGGCGGCGGTGGCCTGCGAGCCGTTCCGCCAGTGGGTTATCGAGGATAACTTTGTGGCCGGGCGTCCGGAATGGGAAAAAGCCGGAGCCGAACTGGTTTCAGACGTGATCCCGTTTGAAGAGATGAAGCTGCGCATGCTCAACGGCAGCCACTCTTTCCTGGCCTACCTGGGCTATCTGGCCGGTTATCAGCACATCAATGAGTGTATGGAAGACGAACACTATCGCGTCGCCGCACACGCGCTGATGCTCAACGAGCAGGCGCCGACCCTGAAAGTGAAGGGCGTTGATTTAGAACGCTACGCTGACCTGCTGATCGCCCGTTACAGTAACCCGGCCCTGCGCCACCGTACCTGGCAAATTGCGATGGACGGCAGCCAGAAGCTTCCGCAGCGGATACTGGATCCCGCGCGCTGGCACCTGGTGCACCAGACGCCTTTCCCACTGCTGGCGCTGGGCGTGGCTGGGTGGATGCGCTATGTCGGCGGCGTGGACGAGCAGGGTAACGCCATCGACGTGAGCGATCCGCAGCTGGCGGTGATTCAGGCGGCGGTGAAGGGAAGTGCCGAAGGGGAAAACCGGGTTAACGCGCTGCTCGGCATTGAGACCATTTTTGGGAAAGAGTTGCCGCGAGAAAAAGCCTTCACAGATGCCGTGATGAGCGCGTATCAGACGCTGCTGCAGAAGGGGGCAAAGACCACGGTGGCGGAGTACGTGTCGCACCTGTAATTCAACACATGCCGCCGTTCGCGGCGGCATGTTGGCGCACAATTTAGTGCATACCCAGACGAATCAGTTCAATTGGTTCGAACTTACCTTCGCATCCTTCCACTTCCACCGTTTTGCCACGGCGCACCTGCGCGGCATCCAGCCCGTCGCTGTGGATCGCCTTAATCACGCCGGTTTTGCCAGTGCCGCTAATCATGACGCGGCTGCCGGTGGTGATTGCATTGCGGTTACGGTCGTATGTCATCATGGTATTTTCTCCTCTCTAAACTTTCCGTTACGGCGCTATTTCAGGTTTTGCCGTTCACGGGGCACTATAAATACGCCTGTCTGCCAGTCATGTTTTTGTTTTTGATCAAACTCACACTTTTTTCTTTATTACATGGGGCGTTGACGCTTCACGACGGCAATTTACAAAGCAGACCGTTATTTTCACTTATTGATAGTTTCTACGGGGAAGCGTTGAGGATTGGTTTATATTCCCGATGCCATTCTGGTTGCAGGAAATAACCCTTCATCGGAATAAGGAGTCAGGCTTATGTATAAGAAGATTTTGATGCCTGTTGACGTGTTTGAAATGGATTTAAGCGACAAAGCGGTTCGCCACGCGGCTAACCTCGCGAAGGCCGAGGGCGCGTCGATTACCCTGGTCAATATTCTGCCTGCCAGCAGCCGGTCTCTGCTGCGCGGATTCAACGCCGATATTAAAAAGTTTGAAGAGTATATGAGCGCAGAATCCGGGAAGAAAATGAACGAGTTAAAACGACTGTTCGATATCTCCCCGGAGAATATTCACACTCTGGTTCGTTTTGGCAGCGTCCGCGATGAAATTATCAAGCTGAGCAAAGAAGGGGAATATGACGTGATTGTCATCGGGTCAAAAAATCCGGGCATCACCACCCATCTGTTGGGGTCAAATGCGGAATCTATTCTGCGCTACGCCACAATTCCGGTGTTAGTCGTTCGCTAATTACGGTGCCGCCCGCGAAAAGGGCGGCAAATATCACTCTTCGCTAAACCACTCGCTATTTTCCTGACGAATAAGCTGCACGGATTCGCCTATCTCCTGCAGATGCAGGGTCATCGCTTTTTCCACGCCGTCCGGGTCGCGTTTTTCCAGCGCGCTGAAAATATCGTGATGCTGGCGGAGCAGCATTTCCGGCGGGGAGACGTGATCGAGGCTCATGTAGCGCACCCGGTCAATGGTGGCCTTGATGTTCTCAATGGTATCCCAGGCCAGCTGGCAGTCTGCAATTTGCGCCAGCTTCTGGTGAAACTCATCATCAAGCTGGAAGAAATCGTTGAGCTGTTTACGGTCAATCGCAATGCGCTGCTGATGCAGGTTTTGCTCCAGCAGGTAACACTGGTTGTCATTAATGAGCGTCGCGGCACGGCGCACCACCGCGCATTCAATTGCCTGGCGTACGAAACAGCCGTTGCGCACCTGTGAGAGTGAAATTTTGTTCACATAGCTGCCGCGCTGCGGGCGGATCTGAATCAGGCCGTTCTCCGCAAGCTTAATAAACGCTTCACGCACCGGCTGACGGGACACGTCAAATCGCACGGAGACCTCTTTTTCAGAAAGCGGCGTTCCCGGTGGGATCAGGCAATGGACAATATCACGTCGCAAAATGCGATAGATTTGCTGGTTTACGGGCTGGGTGGGGTTGAGTTGCGATTCAGCGGCCATGAGTTGTCATTTCTCAGAGAGTTAGCCCGAACATACTACCATTCTTTTATGACCCGAAACAGACCCGGCCCGCGGGCCGGGAAGGGCTTATTTAGCCACGATGGACGCTAAGTCCGGCAAAACTCTGGCTGACCGGCATCATTTCCACGGTATTGATGTTGACGTGTTTTGGCAGCGTTGCGACCCACCAGACCGTTTCGGTGACGTCTTCCGGCGTCAGGGCGTTGGCGTTTTCGTAGGTTTTATCCGCTTTCGCGTCATCGCCCTTGAAGCGCACGTTGGAGAATTCGGTGCCGCCTACCAGCCCCGGCTCGATATCGGTGACGCGAATGGCGGTGCCGTGCAGGTCGGTGCGCAGGTTCAGGCTGAACTGGCGCACAAACGCTTTGGTCGCGCCGTAGACATTACCGCCCGCGTAAGGCCAGCTCCCGGCGGTAGAACCGATGTTGATAATGTGGCCGCGGTTGCGCTCGACCATGCCCGGCAGCACCGCGCGGGTCATGTACACCAGCCCTTTGTTGTTGGTGTCGATCATGTTTTCCCAGTCTTCAACGCTGGCTTTGTGGGCAGGCTCCATGCCCAGCGCCAGACCGGCGTTGTTGACCAGCACGTCGATGGCGCGCCACTCTGCCGGCAGGCTGGCAATCATCTCTTCAATGGCCGCACGGTTACGCACGTCCAACTGCGCGGTCAGGATGCTGTCACCTAAATCGTCCTTCAGCTCCTGAAGCCGCTCCTGACGACGACCCGTTGCAATCACCTTATGCCCGTTGGCGACGAAGCGACGCGTGATGCTTTCACCAAAACCTGCCGTTGCCCCGGTAACTAAAATAATCATCTCACTGTTCCTCAACGCTTTTTGTGTGGTACTAACATAGCACGCCCGCAGAGGGTGCGTTAAGGCAACATTTGTATGACGGCGTTGCAGGCGATGGCGGCCTGGCCTACTCTGGGAAGATATCCGTTCGGAGGAGTGAAAGATGACGGCCACCAACCCCTTTTTTGACATTAGCCTGCTGCCTTACCAGGCTCCCCATTTTGATACCATCAAAGACGAGCATTATCGTCCGGCCTTCGATGAAGCGCTTCGCCAGAAGCGGGCGGACATAGAGGCGATAGTCTCTCACACCGCTGCGCCAGACTTCACTAACACCGTGCTGGCGCTGGAGAAAAGCGGCGTCATGCTTGCGCGCGTCAGCAGCGTTTTCTTCGCCATGACCTCCGCGAACACCAATGCGTACCTGCAGGAACTGGAGGAGCAGCTCTCCACCAAACTTGCCGCGCTGGCGAACGACATCTGGCTGAACGACACCCTTTTCGCCCGCGTCGAGAGCGTCTGGCAGGACCGCGCCGCGCTGGATGCCGAATCCCGTCGGCTGGTCGAGGAGACGTACCAGCGCTTTATTCTGGCCGGCGCGCGCCTGAGTGAAGCGGAAAAAGCCGAGCTGAAAGCGCTGAATACCGAGGCCGCGTCCCTGACCAGCCAGTTTAACCAGCGCCTGCTGGCCGCTAACAACGCGGGCGGGCTGGTGGTGGATTACGCGCACCAGCTTGAAGGCCTTAGCGCCGAAGAGATTGCCGCCGCGGCGCAGGCCGCCGCGGAAAAAGGGCTTAACGACCGCTGGCTGATCCCGCTCCTGAATACGACACAGCAGCCTGCGCTAGCCGCGCTGCGCAATCGGCAGACGCGCGAAAACCTGTTCAACGCCGGCTGGACGCGCACCCAGAAAGGGGATGAAAACGACACCCGCACGCTGATCCTGCGCCTTACGGCGCTGCGGGCGCGCCAGGCCCGTCTGCTCGGCTTTGAGGATTACGCCAGCTGGAGCATCGCCGACCAGATGGCGAAAACCCCGGCCGCCGCGCTGGAATTTATGCGCGGCATTGTGCCTGCCGCCCGCGCCCGCGCGGAACGCGAGCAGGCCGATATTCAGAAGGTCATCGACGACGAGCAGGGTGGCTTCACCGTGCAGGCCTGGGACTGGGCCTTTTATGCCGAGCGCGTGCGTCAGGCGAAATATGCCCTCGATGAATCGCAGATTCGACCCTATTTTGCGCTCAATACCGTTTTACAGGACGGTGTATTCTGGGCGGCCAGCCAGCTGTTTGGCATTCGTTTTGTGGAGCGTTTCGACATTCCGGTTTATCACCCTGACGTCCGCGTATGGGAAATTTTTGACCATACCGGTGAGGGCATGGCGCTGTTTTACGGCGACTTCTTCGCCCGCGATTCCAAGCAGGGCGGGGCCTGGATGGGCAATTTCATCGAGCAGTCCTTTGAGTTTGCTGCCCGCCCGGTGATCTACAACGTCTGCAACTACCAAAAGCCGGGTAACGGCGGCGTCGCGCTTCTCTCCTGGGATGACGTGATAACCCTGTTCCACGAGTTTGGCCATACCCTGCACGGTCTGTTTGCCAGCCAGCGCTTCGCCACGCTGTCCGGTACCAATACGCCGCGTGATTTCGTTGAATTCCCATCGCAAATTAATGAGCACTGGGCCAGCCATCCTCAGGTGTTTAGCCACTATGCCCGTCATTACGAAACCGGTGACCCCATGCCGGACGCGCTGCGTGAAAGCATGCTCAACGCGACCCATTTCAACAAGGGCTATTACATGACGGAGCTGCTGAGTGCGGCGCTGCTGGACATGAACTGGCACGGCATCAGCGAGGCCGTGTCGAGCGTTGAAGAGTTTGAAGCCGCGGCGTTGAAAAAAGAGGGGCTGGATCTGCCCGCTGTACCGCCGCGCTATCGCAGCAGCTACTTTGCCCATATCTTCGGCGGTGGCTACGCGGCGGGGTACTACGCCTACCTGTGGACGCAAATGCTGGCGGACGATGGCTATCAGTGGTTTGTCGAACAGGGTGGATTGACGCGTGAAAACGGGCAGAAATTCCGCGAGGCGATTTTGTCCCGTGGTAACAGTACGGACTTGGCTGAACTGTATCGCAGCTGGCGCGGGCACGATCCGAAGATTGAACCGATGCTGGAGAATCGCGGGTTGAGCGCATAAAGTCACTTTTAGCTAAGAAGATAACCGGGCCCCGCGCCCGGTTTTTTTTAAGGTCTGAAAGCCCGAAAATGGTCAAAAAAAGAGCTAAAATTTACATTTGTTAACGGCTTGAAATATATTTATATTAAATGTGCTTAAATTTAGGCGCTTTTACCAATCTCAATTTTATAATGCTCGCAAGTTTATTTAATTATTTATGCTGACTGAAGCATGGCCGTTTATTGCATATAAGAATCATCGCAAAAAGATGATTATAATATTTTTATCCCAGTCTAAAGTATTAATTTTCTCTGCCGATTAGCATGGGTGTGGTCGTGGTGGAAACCCATTTCCATTAACCACAAAAAATAAGCCGTTATTAAAATTCATCTCCAGAAGATGAACCTATGCTAATTATTAAGGAAGAGTCATGTTTAAAAATCTCAACATCGGCACCCGGCTTACCATAGCATTTGGCGCAATTGTGGTTTTAATGTCCGTCGTCTGCGGGCTGCTCTATTTGAGCTTTGACAGAGTGACGGCCGTCAGCAAGCTCAACGTTCATAGCTATAAAGTGGTCGATAACCTTCGCTCCGTAACCGAAAACTTGATCAACATGGAAACCGGCATTCGCGGTTTTGCGCTCACCGGTAATCAGGACGTTCTTCAACCCTTCACGCAGGGGGATGAGAGGTTTAAAAGCAAAGTTGACGAAATTGCAGGGCTTACGCGTGATAACCCGTCGCAGCAGCAAAAATTAACCACCCTCTCCAGGCTTGAAGAAGAATGGAAAAGGTCATTTGCGCAGCCGTTAATCCAGCGAAGAGAGAGTGTATCCCGCGGGGGCGAAGAGATGGATGCGTTCATCAGTAGCCTGGAGCGTAATACCGGAAAAGAGCAAATGGACGCCATGCGGGGCGTTATTCAGCAAGCGCTGAACGACGAGTACCGCATTATGGCTGAACGTCAAACCCGACTGGCTGAAGAACGCTTCCGTACGCGCATGATGATAATCCTGGGAATGATTGCGGCGGTTGTCACCGCGCTGCTGACGGGCATTTTGCTGTCGCGCAGTATTCTCCGACCGCTAAAGCAGGCCGTGAATACGGCGAACACTATTGCCGCCGGCGATCTCACCTCAACCATACGTATTACCCGGATGGATGAAACCGGCACGCTGCTTGCGGCTCTGGACAACATGCAGACCCAGTTGAAAACCCTTGTCACTGAAATCAAAGAGGCCGCGACGTCGGTGGATCTGGCTGCCGGTGAGATCGAGCAGGGCAATATGGAGTTATCGTCTCGTACCGAGGAGCAGGCGGCGGCGTTGCAGCAGACTGCCGCCAGCATGGAACAGCTGACGATGACCGTTCGGAACAATACCGAGGTCGCGGAGCATACGGCAACGTCAGCAAGAAAGACGGAAGCACTGGCACGTGAAGGTGAGTCTGCCGTGGGCGAAATGAGCGAAACGATGCAGAATATCTCGGCTAACGCCCTGAAGATAAAGGAAATCACCAGCGTTATAGAAGGGATTGCTTTCCAGACTAATATTCTGGCGCTGAATGCGGCGGTCGAGGCTGCACGTGCCGGTGAGCATGGTCGTGGCTTCGCCGTGGTGGCGACGGAAGTCAGAAATCTCGCTCAGCGCAGCGCAACGGCGTCCAAAGAAATTGGGGCGCTGATTGAGCATGCCGTTGAGGATGTCGATAACGGTGTGTCGGTGGCATCCAGAACGGCAGAGACGATTTTGCGGGCTGCGAGCAACGTGGCTACGCTGGCAGAAACTATGGACAGTCTTTCAATGGCCTCGGTTGAGCAAATGCAGGGCATCATGCAAATCAGCGCTGCTGTCACCCAGATGGATGGCGTGACGCAGGGTAATGCGGCGCTCGTTGAGCAGTCCGCAGCGGCATCGCAGGCGCTGACCGAGCAGTCCAGGGCACTGAAGCAGATGACGGAAAACTTTGCTATTTGAGCAGCAAAAGCATAATCAAAAGGTAAAGCTCGGCGTTTTAAACGCGAATTTTAATCAAACCAGCAACGGGGGCGCTAATAAAAAGGGGCGTCCCCGTGAATAATGAAGAAAATAGCCGAGCGTCAGTGACAATTTAAAAATACTGACTACGATTTCGTAAAACGAAAAATTTAAAAGGAGTTTCTGATGGCGATTGCTGTGGTGACAGTTTTACTCTTCCTGTTGATGTTCCCGGCGGCTATTCACACTTTGCTACAGCTCGTCGGAGGCTGGTGTGACGCGTAGCCTCCCTGGCTAATCCGGTCTTTTGGGCCGTCATCTGATTTTCAATAAGCAGCGCTACGCTACATTTTAAACTTTATTGTACGAGCGTCTGGACGCGGGTCATCGCGAAACGCGAGCCGGATAATTTACAGGCAGGAAGTATGTCTCTTCGTTCGCTGCGGGCGTTATGCCTGACAAGTTTTTTCATTGCGGATGTCCGTGATGGCCTTGGTCCTTTTCTCGGTATCTTTCTGACAGAACGCCACTGGAGCCCCGATGATATCGGCATCCTGATGACTGCCGGTGGGCTGGCGGGATTGCTGGCTACGCTCCCGGCGGGGGTAATTACTGACACTTCGCGGAACAAACGCGCCGTGCTGGCGCTGCTCTGCACTTTGATCACCCTGAGTACGCTGCTGCTCTGGTTTAGCCAGCAGACCAGCGTTGTTGCCGTCTCACAAATGGTCACCGGCATCTGCGCGGCGTTTGTCGGGCCGCTCATCGCCGGGATTACGCTGGGCCTGACCGGCCAGCGCGGGTTCAGCGCGCAGATGGGCAAAAATGAGGCGTTCAATCACGGCGGTAATTTTGTCACCGCAGTGATAGCAGGCGGTATTGCCTGGTACTGGGGCGTCGGGGGGATTTTCCTGCTGATGACCAGCACGACGCTGCTGACGCTCTGCGCGCTGCTTGCCATCCGCAATGGGGACATTGATAACGATGCGGCGCGAGGGCTTTCATCCTCAGGTAGCGTTCCTGTCCCCGGCTTCGCGGTGCTGATTAAAAACCGGGCGCTGTTTGTGACCGGACTGACGCTACTGCTGTTCCATCTGGCGAATGCCGCACTGCTGCCGATGCTGAGCATGAGGGTGGCCGCGGCACCCGCCTCGATCAATCCTGGCCTGTACGCGGCAGGCACCGTCATCATCTCGCAGGCGGTGATGATCCCCGTTGCCATCTGGGTTGCAGGCCGAATAGAACGCTACGGCTACTGGCGTTTGATTATGCTGGCGCTGTTGGTTATGCCGGTGCGCGCGGCGCTGGCAGCATCGACCGACGCGCCGTTAATGATGATCCCAGTACAAATTCTCGACGGTCTCGCCGCCGGGATCCTGGGTGTCGTCGTACCGTCGTTTATTGTGGTGCTGCTGCGCGGAAGCGGGCACGTTAATGCCGGGCAGAGTGTGGTGATGCTGATGCAGGGAGTGGGGGCAGCCATGAGCCCGGCGTTAACCGGGACGATCGCCGGTCGTTACTCGTTTGCGACGGCATTCAGTGTCCTGAGCGCGATTGCGCTGGCCGCCGTCCTGCTCTGGTGGCGCGTTGCTCACCGAAGCTGGGAAACAAACGCGCCGGATGAAGCTTAGCCCCACCCGGCGTAGCATTTAAGCCAGTTCGTTAGGGCACGGTTCACCCTTTTCTAACTGCTGAAGATTCCCCAGCGTGGTTTCCGAAATGCTGATCAGCGCTTCGGCAGTCAGAAACGCCTGGTGGCCGGTAAACAGGACGTTATGGCAGGCAGACAGACGGCGGAACACGTCGTCCTGGATCACATCGTTGGACTTGTCTTCAAAGAACAGATCGCGCTCGTTCTCATACACGTCCATCCCCAGCGCGCCAATTTTCTGGGTTTTCAGCGCTTCGATAGCAGCCTGAGAGTCAACCAGACCGCCGCGGCTGGTGTTGATGATCATCACGCCGTCTTTCATCTGGTCAAACGCCGCCTGGTTAAGCAGGTGGTAGTTTTCCGGCGTCAGCGGGCAGTGCAGGGAGATCACGTCGGACTGCGAGAACAGCGTCGGCAGGTCGACGTACTCCACGCCCAGATCCAGCGCTGCGGCGCTCGGGTACGGATCGAATGCCAGCAGACGCATGCCGAAGCCTTTCAGAATGCGCAGGGCAGCCACGCCAATTTTACCGGTGCCGATCACGCCCGCGGTTTTGCCGTACATGGTAAAGCCGGTCAGCCCTTCCAGCGAGAAGTTGGCGTCACGCGTACGCTGATAAGCGCGGTGAATACGACGGTTGAGCGACATCATCATGCCAATAGCATGTTCTGCTACCGCTTCCGGGGAGTACGCCGGGACGCGAACCACCTTCAGACCCAGCTCTTTTGCCGCGTCGAGATCCACGTTGTTGAAGCCGGCGCAGCGCAGGGCGATATACTTCACTCCCTGCTTTTTCAACTCTTCCAGCACCGGACGACTGCCGTCATCGTTAACAAAAATGCAGACGCCTTCACAGCCGTGCGCCGTTTTGGCGGTTTTTTCGGACAGCAGAAAGTCGAAAAATTCAAGCTCAAACCCGTAAGCTTCGTTAACATGTTGCAGATACTTTTTGTCGTACTGCTTTGTGCTATATACCGCGAGTTTCATAAGACTTTCTCCAGTGATTTTGCATTCACGTTAGCATGATTGAAATTATCTTACAATTTCTAAAATATTATTGAATTCAATAAGTTCTATCAATTATTCTAGAGCATATATACACCCTAACTCCATGATATTCTTAGTACGAGAAATCTTCGGCGCGACTCGGTTCAAATCAGGTTGGGCAAAACGGAGTGGGTAACGGGTGCGAAAAACGCATATCGGTATTACTTGAAAGAATGGCAATAGGGTATGAAAACTGCAATCCTTCCAGATGTGATGGGACGATATTAGGAACCGGGTGAGTTTCTGAAAAGAGGGAGAATGATGCATGTCGCAACAAGTGGAGTTATCCTTATCTGCGCCGATGTTGCCTGTTTTATACTATTTTATAGCATCTATTGCGGTTTTCTTCTTACTGTTGATTGGAAAACTCAAGGTCAATAGGCTCCGTAAATATCCATTGTTCATTGCCTATACGCTGTTTGTGATAGCGATTGCAGCCATCCAGATTAATGTTTTTGCCAACGGCTATGAGTTTGTTCGCGGTTTTTTACATATCGATTTTGATCCATGGCGGTACGATTCAGTGTATTGGGGGTCGTTGATATTCGCCATGCTCTACCTATTGGCAATGCCCAGGAACAGGTATTAGTTACGCAGTGTTTTCCCGTTTTTATGTCTGAGATAATGCGTAACCCACTGAATCTAAAATGTGTTCTTTAGGTTACGCATAGCAAAAAGTTTTCTCATACTCTTTACAGCATCTATCCTTTATCTTGTGGTTAACTTCAACTCAACCGCCAAACATGCGACAATATTCGGCATTGCCGGCTTAATTTTTTCGAAAAATCAGGACATTAACTGCCCATGAAGGGTAAATACAAAGCCGCCATTGCGGTTTTACTGCTGTTGATTGTGGTGCCGCTGACGCTGCTGATGACGCTCGCCCAGTGGGTGCCGACGCTCGCCGGGATCTGGCTCCCCGTCGGGACGCGCATTGCTTTCGAAGAAAGCCCAAAACTGACTCGCCACGCGCTGGTGATCCCCGATCTTCGCTATCTGGTGGAAGACTGCGAAATTGCCCGCATCGATAACGTGACGCTGTCACATCCGAGCCGCTGGAAACTGGATATCGGCGCGCTGGATCTTAACACCGTCTGCCTGAGCAAAATTCCCCAGTCTGCACCCTCAACGGTCGCCCCCAAAACGCTGGCCCAGTGGCAGGCTGTGTTGCCCAATACCTGGCTCACCATTCACCGTCTGACGCTCTCGCCCTGGCAGCAGTGGCAGGGCGAGCTCAATGCGTCACTGACGCCCTCCAGCCAGGAGATCGCTTACCGAGGCGAACAGGTCAGCATCAAAGGCACGCTTCGCGGCCAGACGCTCTCGGTCAGCCAGTTTGATGTTCAGCTCCCTGACCAGCCGCAGCCGATTAAGCTGGTGGGCGAGTTCACTTTGCCGCTGGTGCCGGATGGCGTGCCGGTGAAAGGCCATGCGGTCGCGACCTTTAACGTGCCACAGTTAACGTCTCTGGTCGATGCCGATCTCGACTGGGAAGACAATCAGGGACAGCTGGTGGTGATGGCGCGGGATAACCCCGATCCGCTTCTCGACCTGCCGTGGCAGATCACGGCGAAACAGCTGAACATCAGCGACGGGCGCTGGAACTGGGATCTTTCGGGTATGCCGCTGAGCGGACGTGTGTCCCTTCGCGCCGACAACTGGCAGCAGGGGCTGGAGAAAGCCACCCTGACCGGACGACTGAACGTGTTGACGCAAGGCGATGCGGGTAAAGGTAACGCGGTACTGAACATTGGGCCCGGCAGGCTCAGCATGGAAAACAGCGACATGCCCCTACACCTGAGCGGCGAGGCGAAGCAAAACGATCTCATTCTCTACGCCAAATTGCCCGCCACGCTGACCGGCAGTCTGTATGAACCGCAGCTCACCTTTGAGCCGGGCGCGCTGCTCCGCTCGCGCGGGCGCATCATTGACTCGCTGGATATTGATGAAATCCGCTGGCCGCTGGCGGGCGTAAAGCTGACTCAAAAGGGCGTGGACGGTCGTCTGCAGGCTATTCTGCGTGCCCATGAAAACGAGATGGGCGGTTTTGAACTCCACCTGGACGGTCAGGCCAACGACTTTTTACCTGATAACGGCCTGTGGCAGTGGCGCTACTGGGGAAAAGGCGGCTTTACGCCGATGCATGCCCGCTGGGATGTCGCCGGGAAAGGCGAGTGGCGAGACAACCTTATTGAGCTAACGGCGCTCTCCACCGGTTTTGACAAGCTCCAGTACGGCACCATGGAGGTCAGCAAGCCGCGTCTGGTGCTGGATCGGCCTGTACGCTGGCTGCGCGATGCCGAAAAACCCGCATTCAGCGGCGCGCTGTCGCTGAATGCCGGGCAAACCCGGTTCTCCGGCGGTAGCGTATTGCCGCCCTCGGTCCTGACCTTCAGCGTCGACGGTACCGACCCGACTGTTTTTCAGTTTAAGGGCGACCTCCATGCGGACAACATCGGCCCGGTACAGGTGAACGGACGCTGGGATGGCGTGCGCCTTCGCGGGCAGGCCTGGTGGCCGAAACAGTCGCTCACCGTCTTCCAGCCGCTGGTCCCGCCGGACTGGAAAATGACGCTGCGTGACGGAGAACTCTATGCGCAGGTTGCCTTCTCGGCGGCCCCCGATCAGGGCTTTGAGGCGGGCGGACACGGCGTGCTGAAATCCGGCAGCGCCTGGATGCCGGACAATCAGATCAACGGCGTCGATTTTGTGCTGCCGTTCCGCTTCAGCGAGGGCACCTGGTCCCTGGGCACGCGCGGCCCGGTCACGTTGCGCATTGGCGAAGTGGAAAACCTGGTGACCGCGCGCAACATTACCGCGGACCTGCAGGGGAATTACCCCTGGACGGAGGACAACCCGCTGCTGCTCACCAACGTTAAGGTAGAAACGCTCGGCGGGAAGATCACCATGCAGCAACTGCGGATGCCGCAGCACGATCCGGCCCTGCTGCGCGTGGACAATATCTCCTCAAGCGAGCTGATCAGCGCCGTCAACCCGAAGCAGTTTACCCTGTCGGGCCCGGTGAGCGGGGCGCTGCCGTTCTGGCTGGACAATGAAAAATGGATCATTAAAGATGGCTGGCTGACCAACCCGGGGCCAATGACGCTGCGCATCGACAAAGATACGGCAGACGCCATCGTGAAGGATAATATGGTCGCGGGCGCAGCGATTAACTGGCTCCGCTACATGGAAATTTCGCAGTCGTGGACGAGAATCAATTTAGATAACCTGGGTGAATTAACCATGCAGGCGACCATCAAGGGGACCAGCCGCGTGGACGGCAAAAGCAGCTCCGTCAATCTGAACTACACCCATGACGAGAATGTCTTTACCCTGTGGCGCAGCCTGCGTTTTGGCGACAACCTGCAAACCTGGTTTGAGCAACACGCGGCGATTCCCGGTCTCCGCAGTTCGACTGGCAAGGAAAGTGAGGAACAACAATGAAAAAGATGGCTGGTGCGCTCACCGTTGCCGCGCTACTGACCGGCTGTACGCCGCGCATTGAAGTCGCTGCGCCAAAGGAGCCAATTACCATCAATATGAATGTCAAAATCGAACACGAGATCCACATCAAGGTCGATAAAGACGTTGAAGCCCTGCTGAAATCGCGCAGCGATTTGTTCTGAGGATGCCATGAAACGATTAGCGTTGATTTTACTGGCCCTGAGTATAAATGTGCAGGCGGCTGCGCTGACCTTAAACGATGCCCGCGCGCAGGGGCGCGTGGGGGAAACCCTGAGCGGCTATCTTGCTCCGATCCAACAGGATGCCGAAACGCTGGAGCTGGTGAATCGCATTAACGCAGCGCGCACAGAGAGCTATCAGAAGCTGGCCGACAGCAATAATTTGCCGGTTGATGAAGTGGCGAAAATGGCGGGGCAAAAGCTGGTGGCCCGCGCGCAGCCGGGCGAGTACGTGAAGGGCATTAATGGTAAGTGGCTGAAAAAATAGCTAGCGGTAGCGCTTGCGGTATTCACCCGGCGAGACGCCAAAACGCTGCTTAAAGGCCGTTGAAAAGTGGCTATGGTCGGTGAATCCCCAGCTGTAGCCAATGCCCGCCAGCTTTTCATCGTCGCCGGTTGACTGCAATTCCTGCGCGCAGAGATCCAGACGACGGTTTTTAATGTACTGCGCCACCACCAGCCCCTTCTCGGCAAACATGCGGTAGAGGCTGCGTACGGACATTCCGCTCTCGGCGGCAATCCATTCCGGACGCAGCGATTCAGACTGAATATGGTCATCAATCAGCGCCACAACGTGCTGGAACTGGCGCTCCTTGCGCGGCTGAATCACGTCGCGCTGCTGGAACGCGGGGCGCAGCAGGCAGACCATCGCCTCAAGCGCCGCTTCACTCTCCCGGTCACTCAGGTCGCGGTTGTTCATACTTTCCATCAGCAGGCGATAGCTCAGCTGTACCGTGGGTAAGGTGCGGGAAAGGGCGAGCGCGCAGCTTATCTCCTGAAAGCGGCACTGCTGCTCGATAATCTGACGGGGAACCAGCAGCGAAATCTGGCGGGACTTTTCCTGCCAGTTGATCGAGCAGGGACGAGAGGCGTCAATCAGCGTGATATCCCCGGTTTTGAGTACCGCGCGACGCTCGTCCTGCTCAATTTCCGCACTGCCTTCAAGCTGGAAGACGGTGTAGAACCAGGCATCATTACTCTGTGCGATCTCCCGTCGGGAGCGGAACAGGTTGACGCCGCCGGCGGTGACGGTACTGAGCTTCAGGCTGCGCGCATAGCTGGTCTCCAGTTCGCCGAAGAATTTGCCTTCGGTGGGCTGGGCGTTGAAACGCCCGCAAACCTGGTTAATCTGCGCCAGCCACTGCTGATACTGTTCCTGCTCGCTTGCACACGCCATCGTTTCTCTCGCTGCACCGTCAACGTTTTCGCATTGTTGCATTTGTGTTGCATTTTGTCAGAGCTATGAGGCTGACTATAGGAAAGAACACTCACCGGTAACAGCGATATAAGCGGCGATTATCGCGATTTGCGGCACCTGTCACAGGTGGCAAAGCGAATGTCACAGAGACAAAAGCGAGAATGCAAAACCCCACATAGACTGGATGAACACCCTGCGAAGAATAACGAAGGAGTATCCTATGTCTGAATCACAGGTGGCTGTTCTGCCTGCCGTGCAGCAGTTTTTAGACCGACACCACGGCCTGTGGATTGAAGGGCGTCAGGCCGCGTCGGACAGTGAAAAGCGGCTGAACGTCTACAACCCGGCCACGGGCGAGGTGATTGCCTCGACCGCCGATGCCAGCGTCGATGACGTTGACCGGGCCGTTATGTCCGGCTGGCGCGCCTTTGTGGCCCGCAGCTGGGCCGGAAAATTACCGGCGGAGCGCGAGCGGATCCTACTCCATTTTGCCGATCTGGTCGAACAGCACGGCGAGGAGCTGGCCCAGCTTGAAACGCTAGAGCAGGGCAAATCAATTAACATCTCCCGGGCTTTTGAAGTGGGCTGCACCCTCAACTGGATGCGCTATACCGCCGGGCTGACCACCAAAATTGCGGGCAAAACACTCGATCTTTCCATCCCGCTGCCGCAGGGTGCGCGCTACCAGGCGTGGACGCGTAAGGAGCCGGTTGGTGTGGTGGCCGGGATTGTGCCCTGGAACTTCCCGCTGATGATCGGGATGTGGAAAGTGATGCCAGCGCTGGCTGCGGGCTGCTCTATCGTCATTAAGCCGTCTGAAACCACGCCGCTGACCATGCTGCGCGTGGCGGAGCTGGCCAGTGAAGCGGGCATCCCGGACGGGGTGTTCAACGTAGTAACCGGGAGCGGCGCAGTGTGTGGCGCGGCGCTGACCTCACACCCGCATATTGCAAAGGTGAGCTTTACCGGCTCAACGGCAACGGGTAAGCAGATTGCCCGTGCGGCGGCGGACACGCTAACCGGGGTGACCCTGGAGCTGGGCGGGAAAAACCCGGCAATTGTACTCAAGGATGCGGAGCCCGCATGGGTGATAGAAGGATTAATGACCGGCAGCTTCCTGAACCAGGGGCAGGTGTGCGCGGCGAGCTCGCGCATCTACATTGAAGCCCCGCTGTTTGACACGCTGGTGAGCGGGTTCGAACAGGCGGTGAAATCCCTGAGCGTCGGGCCGGGCATGTCGCCGGAGGCGTTTATCAACCCGCTGGTGTCGCGCGCCCACTGCGATAAGGTGCAGACCTTCCTCGACGAGGCGACGTCGCGCAATGCGGAGCTGATCGTCGGTAATCGCGGCCCGGAGGGCAAAGGCTATTACGTGTCGCCTACGCTGGTGGTGAACCCGGATGCCGCGCTGCGGTTAACCCGAGAAGAGGTGTTTGGTCCGGTGGTCAACCTGGTGCGGGTATCCGACGGAGAAGAGGCGCTCCAGCTGGCAAACGACACCGAATATGGCCTGACGGCCAGCGTCTGGACGCAGAATATCAGCAAGGCGCTGGAGTACACCGATCGGCTGCAGGCGGGCACCGTGTGGGTGAACAGCCATACGCTGATTGACGCCAACCTGCCGTTCGGTGGGATGAAGCAGTCCGGCACCGGACGTGATTTTGGCCCGGACTGGCTGGACGGCTGGTGCGAAACCAAGTCGGTTTGCGTGCGGTATTAAAAAACAAGCCGGGTAAGGCGTAGCCGCCACCCGGCGTTATTCAAAGCGACCACCGATCCCGCCCGGCCTCTTTCGCCCGGTACAGCGCCGCATCGGCGCGGGCAATAATCTCGGTACCCGCAAGCCCCTCGACCATACCCGCAATCCCCATGCTCACGGTGACACGATCGCTGACGGATGACGCGCTGTGCGGTATCGACTCCGCGCGCAGGCCGTCCTGAATGCGTACCGCAACTTTTTCCGCGATATTTTCCGGGCAGTTAAACAGGATCACCACAAACTCCTCGCCGCCGTAACGTGACACCACATCGTCGGGCGTTCGCACTGACTGCTTCAACACCCGCGCCACGCGCGTCAGACAGTCGTCACCTGCCTGGTGACCGTAGGTGTCGTTGTAGCGTTTGAAATAGTCAATATCCAGCATAATCAATGAGAACGGTTTCTTCTGCTCAACCGCGTTCTCCAGCACCACTTCCATCTTCCGGCGGTTGGCGGTTGTGGTTAACGGATCCTGATGCGCCAGCGCATCCAGTCGTGAGATCAGCAGCTGGTTTTGCTGGTTACGTCGCCAGGCCTCGTCAAACCAGCTTAAGAGGATGAATCGCCCGCAGATCAGGATCAGCGAAAAGACGCTCCAGATGATAACGAAGTGAAGATTAAGGCCATCATTCAGTACCCAGCTTGCAATCGGCAAGGTTATCCAGAGCGGGAGCACGAAGGCGAGCAAACCCACAGGGTAAAAGTAGAGGGCCGTTAACCCTGCGAGTAATAAAATAACGCACAGCGGCCAGACGTGGGGGAGCAGTAAATCGGTGATAAACCAGAAGCATGATATCGACCAGATAGCGCTACAGATACACAGCACTACGCTGATACCGGCGATGCGCCGCCAGCCCATAAGGATCAGTGCAGCCGAGAGGATAATAATGCCGAGCATCGAAGCGTCGACCATTTTCATCATATGCGGCAAGTGGGGATAAAGGGGATCGCTGGCGTTAAGCAGAACATGGCGCAGCAGAATCATCACGGCGAAGCTGATGTTGACGAAAGCCAGCCAGGGCAGGTTCATCGCCAGCCCGTGCATAACCATGGCGTGGCGCGTCGACCAGGTTGCTCGCTCAAGTGTCGGTTTTTTTCTTTTTTCCATTGACGCTGTTTACCCCGTCCAGGGAATAAGTTAAGCAGAAAAGGGCGGACAGGCCGCCCTTACGTATGCATCGTTACGGCGTCACAATGTTAAACCAGAAATCAAATTTATCCATATAACCGAGCATGGTGTCGAGTTTTGCACCGTCGCCAGCGATTTTCACATCACCGTGTCTTGCGCCTGTTTGAGGGTCATCTCTTTGAGGATAATTTTGTTCAGCGTATCGCGGCTAAGAGTGATGGTAGCATCAGCATCTTTTGCCTCGGCGTTCGCCGTATGGTTCAGCACGCCATTTTCCAGTTCCAGCTTATATTTCCCGCCATCATTACCCAGATCAATATTAAACACCGATTTGGCATCGCCCGCTTTTTGTCCGTTGATGTGTACGGCAAGATAATCGAAGAACATCTCCGGGGTCATTGCCCGTACGGTATCCGGGCTGGCGGTATTCGGGGTTGGCCCTTTCACCACGCCATTACGCAACTCCTGCGCTCCGGTCAGATAGAAGTTACGCCACGGGCCGGATTCTGCCTGATAGCCAAGCTGCTCAAGCGCATCCGCTTCCAGGTTGCGTGCAGCCTGGTTGTTCGGATCGGCAAAGACCACTTTGCTCACCACCTGCGCTACCCAGCGGTAGTTTCCTTGATCGAAGTCGGTTTTCGCTTTGCTCAGTATGGCATCCGCGCCACCCATATACTCCACGAATTTCTTCGCGGCTTCTTCCGGCGGCAGTTCGTCAAGCGTCGCCGGGTTGCCGTCAAACCAGCCCAGGTAAAGCACGTAGGTGGCTTTCACGTCGTGGCTCACCGAGCCGTAATAGCCGCGGTTAGCCCAGGTATGCGCCAGCGAATCCGGGAGCTTGAAGTTAGCAGCGATTTCGTCCCGCGTTAGCCCTTCATTCGCCATACGCAGGGTCTGGTCGTTAATGTAACGATAGAGGTCACGCTGACTTTTCAGCAGGTTGACCACGTTTTCGTTGCCCCAGGTCGGCCAGTGGTGCTGTGCCATGATGATTTCGGCTTTATCACCCCAGCGTACAATCGCCTGGTTGATGTATTTCGACCACGGTAGCGGCTCGCGGATTTTGGCCCCGCGCAGCGAGTAGGTGTTATGCAGGGTGTGGGTCACATCCTCAGCGGATTCAATCAGTTTTTTCTCTTCGATATACCAGAGCATTTCTGACGGTGCTTCGGATCCCGGTGCGAGCATAAAGTCATAGGTCAGGCCGTCTATGACCTCTTTCTGGCCGTCTTTTTCAATGATGTTTGTCGGGGCAATCAGCGTCACTGTCCCGGCGGAGGTGGTGGTCCCGAGACCGGCACCCACCTGGCCTTTAGCATCGGGTTTCAGCAGGTTGCCATACATATAGCTGGCGCGGCGGCTCATCACGTTACCCGCCATGATGTTCTCGGCAACGGCCGCTTCCATAAAACCGGCCGGGGCGTAGATTTTTACCTTGCCGGACTTCACGTCAGCTTCTTCCACCACGCCGCGCACACCGCCATAGTGATCAACGTGGCTGTGGGTATAAATTATGGCGACGACAGGTTTTTTGCCGCGATTTTTAAAATAGAGCTCCATCCCGACTTTCGCCGTTTCTGCCGAAACCAGCGGGTCAACCACGGTAACACCTTCTTTCCCTTCGATGATGGTCATATTCGACAGGTCGAGATTTCGAATCTGATAAACGCCGTCGGTTACTTCAAACAGGCCGCTAATATTAATCAGCTGAGATTGACGCCATAAACTGGGGTTAACAGTCTCAGGAGCTTTATCTCCCTCTTTAATAAACGAATATTGTTGTGGATTCCAGATAACATTTCCTTGCTCCCCTTTGATAATGTCCTGAGGAAGAGGCGCAATAAAGCCTTTATGGGCATTCGTAAAATCGGTGTTATCGGAGAAGGGAAGCTGATTAAACAGGGCGTTATTGACTTGCTGTGTCGCTGCAGTGGCGTCCTTCGGGGCTTCTGCGGCAGCGGAACTGACGGAAATAACAAGTCCAGCAAGAGCAAGACTCCTGACGATCAAATTGAATTTCATCCTAAAACCTCTCAATGATGTATTACGTCGCTTGTGGAAAATTCGCGTCCTGGCTGAAAGTGATTCGAAATGAAATAAAAAAATGAAGTAGAAATAACTATAATCGGGGAGAGGTATTCAGCAAGTAAATGGATAAAACCGGGCATTGTGCCCGGTACGTTATTTATTTCTGTTCGTCTTTTTTCTTCCCGAGCGTTGGTGTCTCGTCGAAGAAGTTCCACGGTTTAAGCAGGGTATGCACCCATTCCGTCGGCATAATCGGCCACTCCTCAGCGCGCGCCACGTGGGTGGTACCGGTGGTCATCCACACCACGTCATCCTGATCGTTGAGCGACTCGTTATCCTTGCTGTACTGCCCAAGGCCCGTGTCGTGGATGGAGCGGTTCGGGAATTTCCCTTCCGGATACAGCTCGTCCGGGTGGTAACGCGTCACCCACAGCTGTTTATCCATAAAGCTCAGACGATGGTAGATCCACTCGTCCGGCGCAAATTTCGCGCCTGTCGCCACCGGATGGGTACCGCCCGCGTAAGGGATAATCTGGTACGAGACCGGGTTGCCCATGCGGTTCTCCTTGCTGGTGTTGCTCAGCAGTCGGATGGTGCCCGGGTCAAACTTCTGCGCCGCCTGCTGTTCGGTATCAATGTCATACTGGTTCACCTGCATGGTGCTGGTGCGCGGGCCGCCGGCGGTATTCGGCTTCACCTCCGGATCCATCGCCACCAGCTTGTTGTTGATGCCGTCCACGTCCATATCAAGACGGAAGTTATAGATGTGCTGATGCGTGGTGCCCACGATATTATGATCGATCAGCGTGCCGTACTTTGTGTCGTCTTTGGCGGTGGCATCATGCATGGTTTTTGCCTGCACGCCTTTCACCGCCTCGATACCCGTTGCACCGGCGTCAATGCCGATGGTGCCGTTTTCGTGGAACACCCAGTCGAAGATGTAATCGTAGTTGCCCACGGTACTCACCCAGCGCACCACCAGCTCGCGGCGTTCGGCGCTGACGTTCGGCTTGCCCATCTCCTGATGTTTATATTCTGGCCCCGCGTAGCGTTCGAAAATGGCGATCGCGCGCGGGATCTCCATCGGCGTGCCGGTGTAGTCCGGGATGGTTTCGTTGAGCATCACGGCGTTGGACGGCACGTCTTTACCGCGCACCAGCGGCGAGGTCAGGGTGCCCATGCCGTAGTCGCCGGAATCGAGATAGGCCTTGAAGTACCAGCCCACGTCCGGATCGCCGTAAGGGACAATCATGCCGCCGAGCGATCCCTGATACATCACCTGACGCTTTTTCCCGTTGTCGTTGTAAGTGACGGTCGAAATCATCGGGCCGACGCGGGAGTCCAGGCTCAGGTGGAAATCCCAGTTCTGCCAGTGCACCATGTCGCCGGTAATGGTGTAGTTCTTTCCTTCCGGCTCAATGATGTTGAGCGGTTTTTTCGGCGTCTCGACACGGTCGCGGCCGTCATAGGGGCGCGGAGTCATCGGAACCGGCACAACGGCACCTTCTTCAATCTTCTGAATTTTTTTCTGCTCAAGATCGACCACGGCCACGAGGTTCTCGATCGGGTGGGCCCAGTAGTTGCCGTCGCCGACGTCCAGATAGCTCACCACCTTAAGCAGGCGGTCTTCCTGCTTCAGGCCGTCTTTACCGTCGAAGTAGCCGACGGTAAGCGGCGTGGTGATCACTTTTTTCGGGTCGGCGATGCCGTGTTTTTTAAGCACCTCGGCAAACTCCGAGCTCTCGTTAATGATCTGCTGAACCGCGGTGAAATCATCCAGCAGCACCATGCCGTGCGCGTCCTTCACCGGCTCCCAGCGCAGGATTTTTTTATCCTTCAGGTCCACTACGCTTTCGATAACGTGCTTGCCGTCGAGCATGACGATCTTCGCCTGGCGAGGGGCGTCCACTGCCGTACCGTTGAGCACAAAGTCCCACACTTTGGCTTTCTCTGGTTCCGCAAGGGCGATCTGGGTAAAGCGGGTATTGGGTTTAAAATCCGCAGAGGCTTTCACAACCCCGACAGCCTGCTTAATTTCGTCCGCCGTCAGCGCGTTTAGCGGGTGAGGTCGTTTTTCAACCTGGAAGGTCTGGTCAAGACCAGACTGGAAAACATCGTTGATGAAGGTCTCTGAGATAAAGGCTTTTTTGTCCTTCATCACTACCGGCACTTCAAGCTTGAGGGGGTGACCGTTGACGATGGCCGTCTTTGCGCCCGGTTTGACCTTCACGAAGGCGCCGTCTTTCGCAATGGTGAACATCTGTGCGTAATCATCCCACTGAACGTCCGCGCCAAAATCCTGCAGTGTTTTGTCCATCGGGACCATATGCGCCTCGCTGCCGTGGGCGAAAGCAGGGGATTGCCAGGCGCAACACAGCGCAACGGCCATGGCCAGTGCCGTTCTACGGGCAGAAAAAGAAGAATTGCTTCCCATCGTAGACCTCATCTTGTTGTGTTTTTAGGGTTTATTGTGTTGTGACAGCCTTATCCTGACAGGCGCCTGAGAAAAGCGTTTGCCTGCATCTGCCAGGTTATTTGTTGGTCTTGCCAGGTTAAAAAAGGCGCTGAGATAAATCACAGGGTCGTGCAGAGCAATCTCCTCTCCCCGTTGGGGAGAGGGTCAGGATGAGGGAAAACGTTAGCTGAAATCACCCCGCTGGCGCGCCACCAGCGTCAGAATGGAGTAGAGCGCCACGGCCTGCTGGTGCTGGTTGAAAATCTCTACCGCCCATTCCACCACGCCGGTCGGTTTTTCCTCGGCGGTACGCTGTTTCTTCAGCGTTTTGCGCTTGCAGGTCAGACGCACCTGGATGGTGTCGCCCGGCTTGACCGGCTCGATAAAGCGCAGGTTTTCCATGCCGTAGTTGGCAATCACCGGCCCGACGCCTGCATCAACGAACAGTCCCGCCGCGGCGGAGATCAGGAAGTAGCCGTGAACCACGCGCTCGCCAAAGATCGACTCTGCCGCCCCGATCTTGTCCATATGGGCATAAAAGTGATCCCCGCTCAGGCAGGCAAAGTTCACGATATCCGCCTCCGTCAGCGTGCGGCGCGGCGTCAGCAGGCTGTCGCCCGGCTGCAGTTCCTCAAAGTATTTACGGAACGGATGGACGCGATCTTCCTGCACCGCTGCGCCACGCACCCACTGTTTGCCGATGGCGGCCAGCATCGTCGGGCTGCCCTGAATTGCGGTGCGCTGCAGGTAGTGCTTCACCGCGCGCAGGCCGCCCAGCTCTTCGCCGCCGCCCGCGCGGCCAGGGCCGCCGTGCATTAGCTGAGGAAGCGGGGAGCCGTGGCCGGTAGACTCTTTTGATGATTCTTCGTTAAGGATCTGAATACGCCCGTGGGCGCGCGCCGCGCCGGCAATAAACTGGCGGGCAATGTTCAGGTCTGCGGTGACAAGCGTCCCCGCCAGGCTGCCGCCGCCCGCGCGGGCAAGCTGCAGGGCGTGCTCTGCACTGCGATACGGCATCAGCGTGGCGACCGGGCCGAAGGCTTCGGTATCGTGCACCGCCGGAGTTTCATCCGGCTGCGGGCAGAACAGCAGGGTCGGCGGGAAGAACGCCCCCGCGGCCTGCAAATCCGCTTTGCCTCCCAGACGGATCTGGCAGCCTGCGGCGACCAGCCGATCCACTTTCTCCTGCACGTCTGCGCGCTGTTCAGCGTTGACCAGTGCTCCCATCTTCACCCCTTCCTGCGCCGGGTCGCCCATCACCACCTTTTCCAGACGGGCAATCAGCGCCTGGCTGACGGCATCAACCTGGCTTTGCGGGACGATAATCCGGCGAATGGCGGTACATTTCTGCCCGGCCTTGGCGGTCATTTCGCGGACCACCTCCCGAATGAACAGGGCAAACTCCGGCTGCTCCGGCGTGACGTCTTCACCCAACACGCAGCAGTTCAGGGAGTCGGCTTCCATAGTGAACGGTATCGAATTCGCCACAATATTCGGGTGCACGCGCAGGCTTTGCCCGGTGCTGGCGGAGCCGGTAAAGGTCACCACGTCCTGGCTGTCGAGCTGGTCGAGCAGATCGCCTGCGCCGCCGCAAATCAGGCTGATGGCGCCGTCCGGCACCAGTCCGCTGTCCACGATGGATTTGACCATCGCCTGCGTCACCTGCGCGGTAGCGGTGGCGGGCTTGATGATGGCGGGCATCCCGGCAAGCCAGGTCGGCGCGAGTTTTTCCAGCATTCCCCAGCAGGGGAAGTTGAAGGCGTTGATGTGTACCGCCACGCCGGATTTCGAGGTCAGAACGTGGCGCGCCGCAAAGCCGCCTTCTTTCGACAGCGGGATTAGCTCATCTTCCGTCCACAGCGTGTCGTCCGGCAGCTCGCGGCTGCCCAGGCTGGCATAAGTGAAGAGGGTGCCGATGCCGCCTTCAATATCGACCCAACTGTCCGCCTTCGTCGCGCCCGTCTGGGCGGACAGGGCATAAAACGCCTCTTTTTCGCCGAGCAGGTGTTTCGCCACCGCTTTCAGCATGGCGGCACGTTCAATAAAGGTCATGGCGCGCAATGCCTCGCCCCCATGCTCAATGGCATAGCGACGGGCGGCCGCCATGTCCAGCCCTTCGCTGGTCACTTCCCAGAGTGCTTCGCCGCTGATGGCGTGATGAATCGCGCGTTCGCGGCCCCGGCCAGACTGCCAGGTACCGGACAAGAAGCTGGCTAACTGCTGCATCGCTTATCTCCAAATGTTTCGTGATTTCACTATTAATAGTTTGATCGCGAATCATAAAAATCAAGCTGTGTTTTTAATGAATTGTTAACGTTGTGATCTGGCTGGACGAATCGCGTCGCGTAAAGGCACTTTATAAAAGGCCTGGCGTAAAAGCCTTGCGAGCAGCATCACAAAACCGGGAAAAAATTCTTGGGGTTATATTTAACCTTTGTGTAACTTTTAAAAAACAAAGTGATTCAACATTTCGCTTTAATTTGCAAACTAACGAATCATAAAGGTGATGACGTGACGCAAGAACAACGGTTTGAGCAGCGCATAGCGCAGGAGACGGCGATTGAGCCTCAGGACTGGATGCCGGAAGCCTACCGTAAAACGCTGATCCGCCAGATTGGTCAGCACGCGCACTCCGAAATTGTCGGCATGCTCCCGGAAGGGAACTGGATAGCCCGCGCGCCGACGCTGCGCCGAAAAGCGATCCTGCTGGCGAAAGTGCAGGACGAAGCCGGACACGGGCTTTACCTCTACAGCGCGGCGGAAACGCTGGGCTGCGCGCGGGAAGACATCTACCAGAAGATGCTCGACGGCAAGATGAAATACTCCTCCATTTTTAACTATCCGACCCTGAGCTGGGCCGATATCGGCGTGATTGGCTGGCTGGTGGACGGGGCGGCCATTGTGAACCAGGTGGCGCTGTGCCGTACCTCCTACGGCCCGTATGCCCGGGCGATGGTGAAAATCTGTAAAGAAGAGAGCTTCCACCAGCGTCAGGGTTTTGAAGCCTGCATGGCGCTGGCGCAGGGCAGTGAGGCCCAGCGTCAGATGCTGCAGGACGCCATCAACCGCTTCTGGTGGCCGGCGCTGATGATGTTCGGGCCGAACGACGACAACTCGCCGAACAGCGCCCGCAGCCTGGCCTGGAAAATCAAACGCTTTGGCAACGACGAGCTGCGTCAGCGCTTTGTCGACAACACGGTTCCGCAGGTGGAGATGCTCGGCATGACGGTGCCGGATCCGGACCTGCGTTTTGATGAAGAGAGCGGTCACTACCGCTTCGGCGAGATCGACTGGCAGGAGTTTGACGAGGTCATTAACGGGCGCGGCATCTGTAACCACGAACGTCTGGCCGCGAAACGCAAAGCCTGGGACGACGGGGCGTGGGTGCGGGAAGCCGCGCTGGCGCACGCCGAAAAACAACGTACCCGTCAGGCCGCATAAGAGGAAATAACCATGAGCAATGTCTACTGGCCGCTGTACGAAGTGTTCGTACGCAGCAAACAAGGGTTATCCCACCGTCATGTGGGCAGCCTGCATGCCGCCGACGATCGCATGGCGCTGGAAAATGCCCGTGATGCCTACACCCGCCGCAGCGAAGGGTGTTCTATCTGGGTGGTGAAGGCGAGTGAAATTGTGGCCTCCCAGCCGGAAGAGAGCGGCGAGTTCTTCGACCCGGCGGAAAGCAAGGTTTACCGCCATCCGACGTTCTACACCATCCCTGACGGCATCGAGCATATGTGAGGCAAAGAATGAACTCAGTGACTGCCTATGCCCTGCGTCTGGGCGACAACGGTCTGGTGCTCTCCCAGCGTCTCGGCGCCTGGTGCGGCCACGCGCCGGAGCTGGAAATCGACCTCGCGCTCGCCAATATCGGCCTCGACCTGCTGGGGCAGGCGCGCAATTTCCTGACCTATGCCGCGGAATTAGAAGGCCAGGGCGATGAAGACACGCTGGCGTTTGGCCGCGACGAGCGCCAGTTCCGCAACGTCCTGCTGGTGGAGCAGCCGAACGGCAGCTTCGCCGACACGATTGCCCGCCAGTACCTGATGGATGCCTGGAACGTAGCGCTGTACGAACGTCTGACTCAAAGCAGCGACGGCCAGCTTGCTGCCATCGCCGCCAAAGCCATTAAAGAGGCGCGCTACCACCTGCGCTTCAGCCGCGGCTGGCTGGTGCGGCTGGGCGACGGGACCGAAACCTCCGCGCAAAAAATGCAGCAGGCCATCGACAGCCTGTGGCGTTTTACGGCGGAGCTGTTTGACGCCGATGAGGTCGAGCTTGATCTGATTGACGCCGGCGTGGCGGTGGATGCGCGAACCCTGCGCCAGCCGTGGGAAAGTGAAGTGTTTGCTGGTCTGAAAGAAGCCTGTCTGCAGGTTCCCGCAGAGGTGGCGTACCGCACCGGGGGCAAGAAGGGGCTTCATACCGAACATCTGGGTCCGATGCTGGCGGAAATGCAGTATCTCCAGCGCGCGTATCCCGGTCAGCAGTGGTAAAGGAGAACGCTATGCAACGCCTCGTCGACATCGCGCCTGCGCAAATTCCGCAGATCTGGTCGCTGTTAAGCCAGATCCCCGATCCGGAAGTGCCGGTGTTAACCATCACCGATTTAGGCATGGTGCGCAGCGTGAAGGCGCAGGGGGAAGGCTGGGTGATTGGCTTCACGCCAACCTACTCGGGCTGCCCGGCAACGGAACACCTGCTGGGGGCGATCCGCGAGGCGATGACCGCGCACGGCTTCACTCCCGTGCACATCGTGCTCCAGCTTGAACCTGCCTGGACCACCGACTGGATGACCGCCGACGCGCGCGAGCGCCTGCGGGCGTACGGCATCAGCCCACCCGTGGGGCATAGCTGTCACGCGCACGCCCCTGCAGAGGTGAGCTGCCCGCGCTGCGCCAGCACCGACACCTCCCTTATCAGTGAATTTGGCTCGACGGCCTGCAAAGCGCTCTACCGCTGCAATACCTGCCGCGAGCCCTTCGACTATTTCAAATGTATTTGAGGCTGCCATGACAACGTTTCATTCATTAACAGTGGCAAAAGTGGAACCCGAAACCCGCGACGCGGTAACCATCACCTTCGCGGTGCCGCAGGCGTTGCAGGAGGCCTACCGCTTCCGCCCCGGCCAGCACCTGACCCTGAAAACGACGCTGGGCGAAGACGAGCTGCGCCGCTGCTACTCCATCTGCCGCAGCACCGCGCCGGGTGAGATCAGCGTGGCGGTCAAAGCGATTGAGGGCGGGCGCTTCTCCCGCTACGCCCGGGATGAGATCAAAGCGGGCATGGCGCTGGAGGTAATGGTTCCTCAAGGGCAGTTTGGCTACCAGCCGCAGCCTGAACGCGAAGGCCACTACCTGGCAATTGCCGCAGGCTCCGGGATCACCCCGATGCTGGCGATTATCTCCGCCACGCTTTCAACCGAACCCAACAGCCATTTCACCCTGATCTACGGCAACCGCAGCAGCCAGACCATGATGTTCCGCCAGGCGCTGGCGGACCTGAAGGACAAATACCCCCAGCGGCTGCAGCTGGTCTCCATCTTCAGCCAGGAGCGGCTGGACAGCGACCTGCTTTTTGGCCGCATCGACGGGGAAAAGCTGCAGGCGCTGGCGAAAACCCTGATCAACTTCCGCCAGTATGACGAGGCCTTTATCTGCGGCCCGTCGGCGATGATGGACGACGCTGAAGCGACGCTGAAAGCGTTGGGGATGCCGGAAAAATCCATTCACCTTGAGCGCTTTAACACCTCCGGAATCACCGTTAAGCGCGCGGTGCACGTGCAGGCGGAAGGACACAAAGTGACCGTGCGCCAGGACGGGCGCGACCGTGAAATCATCCTGACGGCGGACGACGAAAGCATTCTTGATGCTGCCCTGCGTCAGGGAGCGGATCTGCCGTATGCCTGCAAGGGGGGCGTGTGCGCCACCTGCAAATGCAAAGTGCTGCGCGGCAAGGTGGACATGGCAACCAACTACAGCCTGGAGCCGGACGAGCTGGCCGCCGGGTACGTACTGAGCTGTCAGTCGCTGCCGTTAACCGCCGACGTGATTGTCGACTTTGACGCGAAGGGGATGGCATGAGTGAGCTGATTGTTACCCGTCATGGCCGCGTGCTTCAGCTGACGCTGAACCGTCCGGCGGCGCGCAACGCCCTTAACAATGCGCTGCTGGCGCAGCTTGCGGAACAGCTTGAGGCTGCCGCCGTGGATGCCGACATCGCCGTCTGCGTGATTTACGGCAGCGAGCGCTGCTTTGCCGCCGGGGCCGATCTCAACGAAATGGCGGAGAAGGACCTGCCCGCCACCCTGAACGATATCCGCCCGCAGCTGTGGGCGCGCATTAACGCGTTTAACAAACCGCTGATTGCCGCCGTGAATGGCTTCGCGCTGGGCGCAGGCTGCGAGCTGGCGTTGCTGTGCGACGTGATCATTGCTGGCGATAACGCCCGTTTCGGCCTGCCGGAAATCACGCTGGGCATCATGCCCGGCGCGGGCGGCACCCAGCGTCTTATCCGCAGCGTCGGTAAATCCCTTGCCAGCAAAATGGTGCTGACCGGCGAGAGCATTACCGCAGAGCAGGCGCTGGGCGCCGGGCTGGTGAGCGATCTCTTCCCGGCGTCTCTGACACTGGAGTACGCCCTCAAGCAGGCGGCGCTGATGGCGCGCCACTCTCCGCTGGCGCTGCAGGCGGCGAAGCAGGCGCTGCGCCAGTCCCAGGAGGTGCCGCTGCAGGCCGGGCTCGCGCAGGAGCGCCAGCTGTTTACGCTGCTTGCCGCCACCGAAGACCGCCGGGAAGGTATCGACGCCTTCTTACAAAAACGCACCCCCGACTTTAAAGGACGCTAATTGTGGAATTTATTCTCAGTCACGTAGAACAGGGCGTAATGACCATTACGCTGAACCGTCCGGAGCGTCTGAACAGCTTTAACGACGTGATGCACCAGCAGCTTGCCGAGTGCCTGAAGCAGGCCGAGCGCGATGACGCCATCCGCTGCCTGCTGATCACCGGGGCAGGGCGCGGGTTTTGCGCCGGTCAGGATCTGAACGACCGTAACGTCGACCCCAACGGCCCGGCGCCGGATCTGGGGATGTCCGTGGAAACTTTCTACAACCCGCTGGTGCGACGCCTGACAAAGCTGCCGAAGCCGGTCATCTGCGCGGTTAACGGGGTGGCGGCTGGCGCGGGAGCTACGCTGGCGCTCGGTTGTGACATGGTGATTGCCGCCCGGTCGGCCAACTTCGTGATGGCCTTCAGCAAGCTCGGCCTGGTGCCGGACTGCGGCGGCACGTGGCTGCTGCCTCGCGTGGCCGGACGCGCCCGCGCCATGGGGCTGGCGCTGCTCGGGGACAAACTCAGCGCCGAGCAGGCGCAGGCGTGGGGGATGATCTGGCAAGTGGTGGACGACGACCAGCTCTCCGCCACTGCGCAGCAGATGGCGCTGCACTTTGCCTCGCAGCCGACCTTCGGCCTGGGCCTGATCAAGCAGGCGATCAATGCTGCGGAAACCAACACCCTCGACGCGCAGCTTGACCTGGAGCGCGACTATCAGCGTCTGGCCGGTCGCAGCGACGACTACCGCGAGGGCGTCAGCGCTTTCCTCGCGAAGCGCGCACCTAACTTTACGGGGAAATAAGATGCTCAACATACGGACTGTCGCCGTGATTGGCAGCGGCACGATGGGCGCGGGGATTGCAGAAGTGGCGGCCAGCCACGGGCATCAGGTGCTGCTCTACGATATTTCCAGCGATGCGATATCCCGCGCTATCGAGGGGATCCGCCAGCGTCTGGCCTCCCGGGTGACGCGCGGAAAACTCTCCGCCGATGCCGGGAGCCAGATCCTCGCCCGGCTGCTTCCCGTCACGGATATCGCCGCGCTCTCCGTCGCCGAACTGGTGATTGAAGCGGCCTCGGAACGGCTGGAGGTGAAAAAGGCGCTGTTTTCGCAGCTGGCGGAAATCTGCCCGCCGCAGACGGTGCTGACAAGCAATACCTCTTCGATCTCCGTCACGGCGATTGCTGCGGATATCCACCATCCGGAGCGCGTCGCCGGGCTGCACTTCTTCAACCCGGCGCCGGTCATGAAGCTGGTGGAGGTGGTCAGCGGGCTGGCGACCTCCCCGGAAGTGGCCGACGCGCTGTGCGAACTGGCGCTGAACTGGGGCAAGCAGCCCGTGCGCTGCCAGTCAACGCCGGGGTTCATCGTCAACCGCGTCGCGCGTCCGTTCTATTCCGAGGCCTGGCGCGCGCTGGAAGAGCAGGTGGCCGCGCCGGAGGTGATTGACGCCGCCCTGCGCGAAGGCGGCGGCTTCCCGATGGGCCCGCTGGAGCTGACCGACATGATTGGTCAGGACGTGAACTTCGCGGTGACCTGCTCGGTATTTAACGCCTTCTGGCAGGAGCGTCGTTTTCTGCCCTCGCTGGTCCAGCAGGAGCTGGTGCTGGCTGGCAGGCTGGGCAAAAAAAGCGGGAAGGGCGTTTATGACTGGCAGGGCGACAGGCCCGGGGTGCGCTGGGCTGATACCGTGAACGACAGCTACAGCCCGATGCGCGTGGAAAAAAGACGTGACGGTGTCACGGAAATTGATGATGTGTACCTGATTGAAACGCAGGGCGAAACCGCGCAGGCCCTGGCGCTGCGGCTTAACGGCCCGGTGGTGGTGGTGGACCGCATCGAGCGCGACGTCGCGATCATCGCCGCAGCCGCCAGCAACCCGCATACCGCGACGCAAAAGGCCATCCGCTACCTGCAACAGCAGGGGCTTCGGGTGTTACAGATTGCCGATTATCCCGGCCTGCTGGTCTGGCGCACGGTGGCGATGATTGCCAACGAAGCGCTGGATGCTCTGCAAAAAGGGGTCGCCAGCGAGAAGGACATCGATACCGCCATGCGCCTGGGCGTCAACTACCCGAGCGGGCCGATCGCCTGGGGAGAGCGTCTGGGCTGGCAGCGCCTGCTGACGCTGCTGGAGAACCTGCAGCGCCATTACGGCGAAGAACGCTATCGCCCCTGTTCCCTGCTGCGCCAGCGCGCGCTTCTGGAGAGTAGCTATGAGTCATAACGCCTGGCACAACGCCCGCGCCATGTACGAACGGGACGCCTGCGCGCAGGCGATGGGGATGGACATTGTCGATATGGACGACGGCTACGCGGTGGTGTCCATGACCATCACCCCGCAGATGCTCAACGGCCACCAAACCTGCCACGGCGGACAGCTGTTTTCGCTGGCAGACACCGCCTTTGCCTACGCCTGCAACAGTCAGGGGCTGGCGGCGGTGGCCTCCGGCTGTTCGATTGATTTTCTGCGTCCGGGCTTTGCCGGGGACACGCTAACCGCCACCGCGCGGGTGAAGCATCAGGGCAGGCTGACCGGCGTGTACGACATTGAAATTCAGAACCAGCAACAGAAAACCGTCGCCCTTTTTCGCGGAAAATCTCACCGCATCGGCGGCAATGTGACAGGAGAGGCCTGATGCGTGACGCATTTATTTGTGATGGCGTTCGAACCCCGGTGGGGCGCTACGGCGGGGCGCTTTCCGCCGTTCGGACTGACGATCTTGGCGCCGTGCCGCTGCGCGCGCTGCTGGCCCGCTATCCGCAGCTCGATCTGGAGCGGATTGACGACGTGATCTTCGGCTGCGCGAACCAGGCGGGTGAAGATAACCGCAACGTGGCGCGTATGTCGTCGCTGCTGGCCGGGCTGCCGCAGACGGTGTCCGGAACCACCATTAACCGCCTGTGCGGGTCGGGGCTGGACGCGATTGGTTTTGCCGCACGCGCCATTAAGGCGGGCGACGGCGACCTGCTGATTGCGGGCGGCGTGGAGTCCATGTCCCGCGCGCCGTTTGTGATGGGCAAAGCCACCGCCGCGTTCCAGCGACAGGCGGAGATCTTTGATACCACCATCGGCTGGCGATTTGTGAATCCGCTCATGCATCAGCAATTCGGAACTGACAGCATGCCGGAAACGGCAGAGAATGTAGCTGAATTGTTAAATATCAGCCGTGCCGATCAGGACGCGTTCGCGCTGCGCAGCCAGCAGCGTACCGCGCAGGCGCAGCAGAACGGCATTCTGGCGCAGGAGATTGTGTCGGTGCAGGTGCCGGGGAAAAAAGGGGCGGTCAACGAGTTCAGCGAGGATGAACATCCCCGCGCGGACACCACGCTTGAGCAGCTTGCCGGGCTAAAAACGCCGTTCCGCAGGAACGGGGTGGTCACGGCGGGAAATGCCTCCGGCGTCAACGACGGCGCAGCGGCGCTGATCGTCGCCAGCGAGCAGATGGCGCTGGCGCAGGGGCTGGTCCCGCGCACGCGGATCGTGGCGATGGCGACGGCAGGCGTGGAGCCACGTCTGATGGGGCTCGGTCCGGTCCCGGCTACCCGCAGGGTGCTGGAGCGCGCCGGACTCAGCATTAACGAGATGGACGTGATCGAGCTCAACGAAGCTTTCGCCGCGCAGGCGCTGGGCGTGCTGCGTCAGCTGGGATTGCCGGATGATGCCGCGCACGTCAACCCGAACGGTGGCGCGATAGCGATTGGTCACCCGCTGGGGATGAGCGGCGCCAGACTGGCGCTGGCCGCGAGTAATGAACTGCACCGACGCGGCGGGCGCTACGCGCTGTGTACGATGTGCATCGGTGTGGGTCAGGGTATTGCCATGATCCTTGAGCGTGTTTGAGCATAAAAACAATGTGAGTACCCTACAATGACAAATACAACAAAGCTTGATCCGATTGAAACGGCCTCCCTTGACGAACTGCAGGCGCTGCAGACCGCGCGTCTGAAATGGACGCTGCACCACGCCTATAACAACGTGCCGATGTACAAACGCAAGTTTGACGCCGCGGGCGTTCACCCTGACGATTTCAACGAGCTGGCGGATATCCGCAAATTCCCGTGCACTACCAAGCAGGACCTGCGGGATAACTATCCGTTTGATACCTTTGCCGTGCCGATGGAGCAGGTGGTGCGTATTCACGCGTCATCCGGCACCACCGGCAAACCGACCGTTGTCGGCTACACGCAGGGTGACATCGACAACTGGGCCAACCTGGTGGCCCGCTCCCTGCGCGCTGCGGGCGGCAGCGCGAAGGACAAAATTCACGTGGCATATGGCTATGGCCTGTTTACCGGCGGGCTGGGCGCGCACTACGGCGCCGAGCGTTTGGGGGCGACGGTGATCCCGATGTCCGGCGGCCAGACAGAGAAACAGGCGCAGCTGATCCGTGATTTCCAGCCGGACATGATCATGGTGACGCCGTCCTACTGCCTCAACCTGATTGAGGAGCTGGAGCGCCAGATGGGCGGCGACGCCAGCACCTGCTCACTGCGCGTTGGCGTTTTCGGCGCGGAGCCGTGGACACAGGCCATGCGTCGCGAAATCGAAAAACGCTTAGGCATTACGGCGCTGGACATCTATGGCCTCTCCGAGGTGATGGGGCCGGGCGTGGCGATGGAGTGTATCGAAACCGCCGACGGCCCAACCATCTGGGAAGATCATTTCTACCCGGAGATCGTCAACCCGAACGACGGCACGCCGCTGGATGACGGCCAGCAGGGCGAACTGCTGTTCACCACGCTGACCAAAGAGGCGCTGCCGGTGATCCGCTACCGAACCCGCGACCTGACGCGTCTGCTGCCGGCAACCGCGCGCAGTATGCGCCGTATGGACCGGATCAGCGGCCGCAGCGACGATATGCTGATCATCCGCGGCGTCAACGTTTTCCCGTCGCAGCTGGAAGAGGAGATCGTGAAGTTCGAACACCTTTCTCCGCACTATCAGCTGGAGGTGAACCGTCGTGGGCATCTTGATTCACTTTCCGTGAAGGTGGAGCTGAAAGAGAGCAGCTTAACGCTGACGCACGAGCAGCGTTGCCAGGTGTGCCACCAGCTGCGCCACCGCATAAAGTCGATGGTCGGGATTTCCACCGACGTGATGATTGTGAACTGCGGCAGCATCCCGCGCTCGGAGGGGAAAGCCTGCCGGGTGTTTGATCTGCGTAAAGTTGCGGCTAACGGTTAAAACACCTGGCCATCTCCCCTTTGGGGAGAGGGCCAGGGTGAGGGACTTATGCTATGATTCATCCAGGACAAAAATAACAACAGAATGAATCACATGAATAAACTCGATGCCTTTATCCAGCACGCGGTCAGCTCGGTTCCCGTCAGCGGAACGTCGCTTATCTCCTCGTTATACGGTGACGCGCTTTCCCACCGCGGCGGCGAGATTTGGCTCGGCAGCCTGGCCGCCTTACTGGAAGGCATGGGATTTGGCGAGCGCTTCGTGCGCACCGCGCTGTTTCGCCTCAACAAAGAGGGCTGGCTGGACGTCTCCCGCATCGGGCGGCGCAGCTTTTACCGCCTGAGCGATAAGGGGCTACGGCTGACGCGTCGCGCGGAGAATAAGATTTATCGCGCAGAGCTGCCCGCCTGGGACGGCAAATGGCTGCTGCTGCTTTCCGAAGGGCTGGATAAAACTACGCTCGCGGATGTGAAAAAACAACTCATCTGGCAAGGATTTGGCACGCTGGCACCGAGCCTGATGGCCTCGCCGTCCCAGCATCTGGCGGACGTGCAGTCCCTGCTTCATGATGCCGGCGTGGCGGAAAACGTGATCTTCTTCGAAGCCCACTCGCCGCTGGCGCTCTCCCGCGCCGCGCTGCGTTCGCGGGTGGAAGAGTGCTGGCAGTTAACCGAGCAAAACGCGATGTACGAGTCGTTTATCAACTCGTTCCGCCCGCTGCTGCCTCTGCTGAAGGAGGCCGCGCCGGAGGAGCTGACGCCGGAGCGCTGCTTCCAGATCCAGCTGCTGCTGATTCACTTTTATCGCCGCGTGGTGCTGAAGGACCCGCTGCTGCCGGAGGAGTTACTGCCCGCGCACTGGGCGGGGCAAAGCGCCCGACAGCTCTGCATTAATATCTATCAGCGTGTCGCGCCGGGGGCGCTGGCGTTTGTCAGCGAGAAGGGCGAAACCTCCGTGGGCGAACTGCCCGTGCCCGGCACGCTCTACTATCAACGCTTTGGTGGTCTTACAAGCGCATAAGGAGTGAAGATGCCAGTTTATCAAATTGACGGTCTGACGCCGGTGGTACCTGACGAGAGCTATGTTCACCCAACGGCGGTGCTGATTGGCGACGTAATTCTGGGTAAAGGCGTTTATGTTGGCCCTAACGCCAGCCTGCGCGGTGATTTTGGCCGTATCGTGGTGAAAGATGGCGCGAACATTCAGGATAATTGCGTGATGCACGGTTTCCCGGAGCAGGACACGGTGGTGGAGGAAGAGGGGCATATCGGCCACAGCGCCATCCTGCACGGCTGCATCATCCGCCGCAACGCGCTGGTGGGTATGAACGCGGTGGTGATGGACGGGGCAGTGATTGGTGAAAACAGCATCGTCGGCGCGGCGGCGTTCGTGAAGGCGAAAGCGGAGATGCCTGCCAACCACTTGATTATCGGCAGCCCGGCGAAAGCGATTCGCGAGCTGAGCGAGCAGGAGATGGCGTGGAAGCGGCAGGGCACCCGGGAGTATCAAGTGCTGGTGGAGCGCTGCAAGCTAACTATGCACCAGGTTGAGCCGCTGCGCGAGGCTGAGCCTGACCGGAAACGGCTGGCGTTTGACGAGAACTTAAGGCCGAAGTCGGCGATGTAGGGGTAAGGCCGTCTTTTTTCGCCATATCCATCAGTAGCGCGATGCCAATATAGTTGCTCCAGTTAAAGATATTTTGCAGCACCACCACCGCATTGCCTTTCTCTTTGTCATAGCCGATGAAGCTGGAGTAGCCGCCGATATAGCCGACCTGATAGGTGATTTTTTCCAGACCGATAAAGTCGGTGGTCCAGGCAATGCCCTGCACCCCGTCGGGGCGTTGAATATCGGTATTTCTGACTTCGTCAAAGACTCTGTCCAGCAAGGGATTGTGGGTCGTAGAGATGTGATAGCGGGCATAGGCCGCCAGATCTTCGGCGTTACTGTACAGGCTTGCCGCCGCCACCATGTTGTTGGAAAAATGCCAGTCTGGCGTCAGTTGCCCGCGCGGGATGAATTTTGGCTGATCGCCCGCGTGGCCGAGCGCCCGCTGGGGGTATCCTTTGAGCTTCTGGGGCGTAAAGCTGCTGTTAGCCATATGCAGCGGACGGAAAATATAGCGTGACGCTAAACTCTGAATATCTTCGCCGGTTTTGTGCTTCAGGATATAGCCAATCAGGGCGTAGCCGGTATTCGAGTATTGCGGCGTTTTATCTCTCGGCGCGCGCCAGTTCGCCAGATAACGCAGCACTTTATCGCTGTCCAGTTCACCGTAGAAATTATCACCCGTGCCTAAGTAGCGGATGAATTTTCCGAGCATCGGAACATCCATATTCTGGCGCGGAAGGCCGGAGGTGTGGGTTACCAGCTCCAGCAGGGTGATTTTTTGTGCATCCTTACTTAGCGGCGTTCCCGGCGGTAGCAATGTCGCCAGGCTGTCGTTCCAGTTCAGTTGCCCCTCACTCACCAGACAGGCCACCACTTCCGCCGTGATCCCTTTGCTGAGCGAGCCGAGCGCAAACAGGGTATCGGGCCTGACCGGGTAGCGGTTGACCGCATCGGTAACGCCCCAGGTGTAAAACTGAGGCGAGCCGTGATTATGGATTACCGCGACCGTCATTCCTGGAACGGACTTTTGCGCCATGTAGTGGCGCACCACGCTGTCAACGTCGCCATCCAGCGATTCATGGGTGAGGAGTTCCTGGGTACCTTCCGGGGAGGACATTTGCGAGAGCGTGCCACAACCGCTGAGTAATGGGATAGCAAACAGAAGCCAGCGAATTTTTTTTGTGATGTTCTGCATACCTGATAGCGAGTGTGGTGGTCATTGGCGCGGCGGGAATGTATCACACTTAGCCTGTTTGAATGTAAACTTTCTGTACGGAGGCCGCCGCGTGGGTGGTCATAGCAGCTTTTCGGCCTGCTTTGAGGATTTCAGCATGACACGCTTTCATCAGCTTACCGCCACCCGCCTGGATGGCAGTCTTATCTCAATGGCCGACTATGCGGGGAAGGTGGTTTTGGTCGTCAATACCGCCAGCCAGTGCGGCTTTACGCCTCAGTATGCGGGTCTCGAAGCGCTATACAAGAAATACGCCGAACAAGGGTTAGTGGTGCTGGGCTTCCCCTGCAACCAGTTCGGTAAGCAGGAACCCGGCGACGCCGATGAAATCTCAAAGACCTGTTACATTAACTACGGCGTCAGTTTTCCCATGTTCGGGAAAGTTGAGGTCAATGGCGCTGAAGCACATCCGATGTTTCGTTATCTGAAAAGCGAATTGCCTGGCGTGCTGGGTGGGCGGATCAAGTGGAACTTTACCAAGTTCCTGGTCGGACGCGACGGAAAGCCGCTCAAGCGTTTTGCACCGATGACGACGCCAGAGAAAATGGAGGGGGCAATTGTTGCGGCACTGGGAAGGTGAGTGTTTTTGTCGCCAGAGCCATCCATTTGCCGGGTATAGCCGAAATTCATTATGTCCGCTCTGTGCCAGGAGCGGACGTTGGTACAGGTAGCCCAGTAGTCGCCGCGATGGATGGGTTTACTGGAGCAGCATCGCCAGTAGCACCAGGCACAGCAGTATTACATAGATTCGTGCGTGCCATATGTCAGGTAAAGCAGGTATAACCCGACGGCTAAAAACTATTCCAGCCCAGCCCGTCAGTACCAACAGGCCTAAAATTTTCAGGCTGATAAAACCGAGAAATCCGCTCACCGGAATATTTTGCCAACCAATGACCGCATACGTCACGGCACCACACAGCGCGACAGGCAGAGAAAGCGGGTTAGAAGCGCTAATACATTCACCCATCGCATAGCCGTGTCGCCGTAATAATGGCACTGTCATCACGCTGCCACCCACGCCCAGCAATGCGGCTATCATGCCGATGATCACTCCGCCGCCCGTTACCACAGAAAGTGACAAGCGACGCGGGGAACTGCAGCTAAAAAAACCTTTGCGCAACAAACAATCGCCAATGGTTACCAGCATATAAAGAATGAACAGTGCGCGAACAATATTCTCGCTGAAGACTCCCGCCAGACAGGAACCCACGACAGCCCCGATGGCGATAAACCATAATAATGGGAACAATGTCTGCGCTGAAAGTTTGCCGGCGCGCCAGTTTCGATAGCTGACCCAGCCCGCGTTAAATATCATCACCGCCGTTGAGGTAGCAACCGCGATATGCATGGCGTTTCCTGCCAGCTCAGACTGCCGCAGCATCAGTTGATAAACAAATGGCACCACGACAAAACCGCCCCCAAAACCAAAGAGCACCGTGGTGATACCGGTAGTAAAGCCTGCCAGTGCAATAATTGCGATATCGTTCAAGAGATTATCCCCGACCTGAAAATGAGCGAGCAGCTTATACCGGTAGCATCCTGCTTCCCATTTGCGCAGCGCTCAATTACCTTTGTAAATCGTTCAGACGGAGACCGGTGTGCGCAACGTAAAAATTGAAGATGTCGATAAGCTCGATCGTGAAGTGGTGGCGTTAGGCAATGACTATGCGCAGGGATTTATACTGCCACAACACCAACATCGCCGCGCGCAGCTGCTTTATGGCGCAACGGGTCTCATGTACGTCTCAACCTGTAACGGAGAGTGGGTTGTTCCCCCACAACATGCAGTATGGATCCCACCCGAAACCCCTCACGCTGTCCGGTTTGTAGGTGTGACCACGCGTAGCTTATATATTGAACCAACATGCGTGACGGGATCGATTAAGTATCGACACTGTAAGGTGATCAGCGTATCGCCATTGTTACGTCAGTTGTTGCTTGATGCCGTGGATTTGCCGCTGATGTATGACAGCGCACGCGATCGTGCGCTGGTAAATCTGCTGTTACTGGAACTGGCGGAAATGCCGGTTCGCGAATTCGATATTCCGCTGCCACAACATCCGGCTCTGCTGGCTCTTTGTCAGGCGTTTTTACTCAACCCCTCAATCCATGATCCTGCTGAGCGCTGGGCCAGTACGCTGTTTATGAGCGCCAGTACCTTTCGTCGACTTTTCTTACGGCAAACCGGCATGTCATTTTCTGCATGGCGACAGCGAGCCTGTGTCGTCAGTGCGCTGACGTTGCTGATAACAGGTAAACCGGTGAATGAAGTGGCACTCACTCTCGGATACGACAATGCATCATCTTTCGCCACGATGTTCCGCCGTGTCACGGGACAGCCGCCTTCGTATTATCGGTTTGATTTCAAAAGCTTCACAGGGCACCGTTCATAACGTCAGTTATGTGACCACAGCGGACGTTCTGAGCTGTGTTAGCGTTAATCAGATTATCTTGTGCTGAGTGCAAGTTTAGCCGCAAAGCACAAAAACAATCCTCCTGTTGCTCTGTCCATTCCCCTGACAACACTGCTTTTCTTCAGTATGGCTGATGCAAAGTGCGTGGATAAAATGAGCGTGACTGACCACATTGTCCCTATTGCGACATGAATGCTGACAAGTATAAAAGTCCATACAAAAGGGGAATGCCCGGCAGGTATGAATTGAGGTAAAAAAGAGACATAGAAAATACCCATTTTAGGATTGAGTACATTTCCCAGCATTCCTTTTATAAACCAGTTCCCCGCTGAAGGATTAACGCCATCGCCGTGATTGAAAGATGAACGTGGCCGCCTCAGCAGTTGTAAACCCAGCCAGCAAAGGTAAGTCGCACCACAAATTTTCAGCATGGTATAAGCGAGCTCTGACACCGCCAGCAGCGCTCCCAGTCCCAGCGCAACAAGTGCGCCCCAGATAAAACAGCCAGTATCAATTCCAAGAGCTGCCTGAAAAGCCTTCTTTCCACCTTCAGCACATGCCGTTCGTAGAATGAGTGCCGTATCCAGGCCCGGAGTGAGGGTGAGCAGTAGTGCAGCGAGAGAGAAGGCAAGGAGAGAATCAGTAACAGACATTTTCTTTATCCGAAAGAGTGGATGTTACCCCCTTACTTTGCGCCAATCAATTAGACAAAGGCAGTTATGTGAATAAATTGTAAATTGCTTTAATGAGACAAGCCCTGCTGGCATACCGGGCTACAACTCAGGACGCTTTCTCATGCACTGTCATGATGAATACCAATGGGTTCTTCTCCCGGTTTTCATAGAAATGAGGAACGTCCGTTCTGGCAGTTGCCGAACAACCAGTTTTTATCTGATACACGTGATCCTGTACGCCGAGTGTGAGCGTGCCCGACTGAACATAAAACAGTTCAAGCGTTCCTTCCGCGTGGCCGGGTGACGCAAACTTTTCCCCGGGCTGCATTTCCCACATCCAGAGCTCGGTCATATCAGGGCCACCCGAACCTGCGAGCAATCTTGCTCTCCCGCCTGTTTCACCTTTCCACAATTCTGGGATCTCATCTTCAGCAATGAGATGCACGGTCGGTTTGGCACTGACATCCACAAAATCAGCCACCGAAACCCCCATCGCGGCAGCCAGGCGACATAACAGGGCAATGCTGGGATTCGCCCGGCATCCCTCTATCTCAACCAACGCTCCCTTACTTACACCCGCCTGACGCGAGAGTTCATCAAGGGAGATTTTCTTTTGCTTACGATACAGTTTAATTCGCTGCGAAACGGCTTCATTCACGGAGCTGGCGATCGAATTTGCATCGGTCATTAAATTGACTTTTTTGGTCATTGGTCATTATCATGGAATAAATTGGTCATTACAGGATTATCACGTGTTAACAGTATCTCCGTCAATTTCTCCTGAAATTTATCGTATTGCTCCCGGTTTTCGGGCGCTCAGTATCCGCGTAAAAGCTGCGCCAGTGCTTAATCCCGGCACTGGAGAAACGGCGCTGCGAGAAGCCTGTGAGGCGGTTCTGGCCGGTGAGCCTGCCTGGGCGGAATCACATCTGGCGGCATGGGCCGACGTTTTTCAAAGATTTGGGGCTAAACCCAAACGCACCCCTTGCTCAGCGGATGCGTTACGCAAGCGCGTCTTACGTGACGGAACGATGCCAGCGCTCGATCCTGTCGTTGATCTTTATAATGCCGTCAGTCTCCGCTATGCCGTTCCGGTTGGTGGAGAGGATCTCTCTGCCTATCAGGGGGCGCCGCGTCTGACTGTGGCCAAAGGAACAGAGCCTTTTGATACGGTCAAAGAGGGAGAGAGCGCCGTTGAGTATCCTTCACAAGGGGAGGTTATCTGGTGTGATGATATCGGCGTGACCTGCCGTCGCTGGAACTGGCGACAGGGGATCAGAACCCGCTTAGGCGTGGAAGCGCAGCAAATGTGGTTCATTCTGGAGAGTCTCCCGCAGATGCCGCTGGAGACGCTTCACGAAGCCGGAAAAATGCTGACCGACGGCCTGGAAAAAATGATGCCCGGCCTGTGGTTTGACGTTGCTCTCATCGAAGAACAACAGCAGTAATATCCTTCAGGAGAAACATGTATGTTTACCGGCTTGTCGGCATTTCCATTAACCCCAGTCACCGTCAGTGGCGTAGATGAAAAGGGTTTCAGCCATATCCTTTCCCGTCTTACAGACGCTCGGGTTGATTCTATGGGCATCCTGGGGTCAACCGGAAGCTACACCTATCTGACCCGGGAGCAGCGCAAGCGCGTAGCAACGCTGGCCAAACAGCATGCAGGGAACATCCCCGTGATGGTGTGTGTGGGAGCGGTCAGTACCGATGCCATTCTGCATCTGGCAGATGATGCACAGGCCGCTGGTGCGAATGCGCTGTTACTCCCGGCGGTCAGCTACCAGCCACTCCGTGACGAAGAAGTCTTTTCACTCTTTGAGACCGTTACCCGGCACGTGTCTGTACCGGTGTGTATCTATGATAATCCGGGCACGACGCATTTTACCTTTACGGATGAACTCCACGGTCGTCTCTCATCACTTGAGGGTGTTCGCTCGGTCAAGATCCCTGGCGTCCCGAATAGCCCCGCTGCAGCAACTGAGCGGGTGAAGGCGTTACGTCAACATCTGCATCCTGGCGTAACAATCGGTATCAGTGGCGACGCTTATGCGGGACTGGGATTAAACGCCGGTTGTGAAGTGTGGTATTCCGTGTGTGGCGGTCTGTTCCCTGAGATGGCGAAACAAATCACTGAAGCCGCGGCGGCAAACGATCGTCAACGCGTTACAGCCCTGACAACCCGCCTTGAGCCATTGTGGTCGCTGTTCCGTAAACATGGCGGAAGTATTCGCGTTATTGCCGCTGCGGCTGGCGTGCTTGGTCTTACCGACATGGATTGCCTGCCTCGACCTCTGCAACCATTGTCAGCTGGCGACATCGCGGATATTTCCCATGTAATAAGCACGCTGGAGCTGAAGTGATCTCCGCAGGACTGGGTGTCTACCGGTCCTTACAGCAAAATTTTATTATTGAAGTGACTCTTCTTCGCCTGATAGCTTATCTGCATCAGGAGAATAATGCTGGCAAACGCACGCCAGTTTATGCCCGTCAGGATCGCGCAGATAGGCAACATAAAAGTCGGGGCCGTAGGCGGTTCGTGTACCGGGCACGCCTTCATTTTTCCCACCCGCACGGAGGCCCGCTGCATGGAAGCGTCTGACAATGTCCGCGTTATCTGCTCTGAAAGCGAACATTGTCCCATTTCCCGCCGTCGCGGGTTGCTGGTCAAAAGGAGGACAAATGCAGAAGCTAAATTCGTCATCCAGATGATTTTCGTTTCCCCACATTGCCCAGCTATCAGTCCAGGCGGGCAGACGTGTATAGCCCAGCACGTTAAAAATAGCGTCATAAAAGTTCACGGCGCGCTGAAAGTCATTTGTCCCAATCGTGATATAAGCCAGCACTTTAAACATCCTCTTTTCCGTCAGTCTGAACAGAGATTATCGCAAAGTAGCTATCTTCATCACCACCCAGGCCAGGATCATCGGCATACCTCAGCTGGAAGCCCCGGTGATAAAAAATGTTGGCTGACGTCATCGTGTGCCGATAATACAAAAACTGTATGATTACACCTTCCAAAAAGGGAATGTATGTCTTTACCGCCACTGTATGCGCTGCGCGCGTTCGAAGTTGCCGCACGGCTGAACTCGTTCAGCAAAGCGGCTGAAGTCTTGAATATCACGCCGGGGGCGGTCAGCAGGCATGTCCGCACGCTTGAGATGTGGTTCGACTGCGAGCTGTTTAAACGGCAGGGACCGAGAGTGGAGGTCAGCGACGCCGGGCGTATTCTGGCCGGGCAGCTTAGCGAAAGTTTCTCGAATATTGAGTGGGCCTGTCGCGCATTCAAAAGTGAAAACCATCTTCTGCGCCTCAAAGCCCCCAGCACCCTGACGATGCGATGGCTTCTCAATGTGCTTAAATCCTTTCGGGAGAATCATGCGAAGCCGAAAATCGAAATCGCCAGCGTCTGGATGGACTTCGACACGGTTGACTTCAGCCGCGAGCCCTACGATTGTGCGATCCTCCTCGGTAACGGCTATTTCGGCGAATCAACGGAGAGCAGGCTGCTGTTCAGCGAATGGCTTATTCCGGTTTGTACGCCGTCTTTGCTGGAGCCTGCCCGGCATCAGCTTCCTGAGTGCGATCTTATTCATCCGTCACCGGACCGACGGGACTGGAAGCGCTGGCTGAAAAGGACGGGCTTATTTCCCGGCCTCGACATGAGCGGCGGGATCGTGTTCGACACCCTGGAGCAGGGAAGCCTTGCGGCCATGCACGGACACGGCGTGGCGATGGCCGATCTCCGGCTCACGCTCGACGCGCTGAAAAGCGGCCTGCTCGCGCTGCCCTTCAGGGAGGCGATAGCAACAGGGGACGGTTACTATCTTGTCTGGCCGAAAAATTCGCTCAGAGGACAGAGTATTGAACGGTTGCTGGCCTGGCTTAACCTTAATTCGCCGGTCGTTCCTTCGCTGGATATCGTCTGTCTTGAGTATAATGAAAAGCGGCTGTCTTAAATTAAACAGGATATTCCTTACGGACTATCCTGTTTAATAAGTTTACGCGTAGGGTATATTCGCCATCTTTTTATATCTTTCCGGCAGTGCGCTATTCAGGTTAAGTAATTTATCCAGAATATAAAGCGCTGGCGTCCCCTTTGCGCGCTCTTCGTCGATCAGCGAAGAACGTAGCACATTGGCAGCCGAGGTCATTCTACGAAAATACTCTTCTGATTCCGGCGTCTGTACTTCACCGGACTCGGCGTAACGCACCCGTGGCCAGTCCGCGAAGTCAGGCTGGGGGAAGAGTCCGACGTCTTTTGTAATATGTGCTGAGAGTAGCTCCTCGGCATTGCCAGGAGCGTTCTGGGCAAATGAGAGCAGGTGCAGTCGATGTATAAATGGCGAAAGCGCTTCTGAACGATGACTTTCTGAGGAAAGTAAGGTGATTAGCGCAGGTATTTTTTCATCAGCGGTACTTTTTTCTGGTGAGAGGGTTTTCAATAAATGGAATAAAACATCGAGTGTCATAGGTGCTCCATATCCGCACATTATTATTTATTGTTTTTACGTCGCTATCTGTTTTTGACAGCGGTATACCAAGGGTAAATGGATGGTATTTCAGTGCGGTTATGTTTGAAAAACGATAAATAGTTGGCATTAATGTGAGTTTTACTCAATGTGGCGCTCTGGGCTCCAACATTGCAGATCCTCTCACGGCAGCGTTTTGTTTCACAAATGCCTTAGCTTATCGGCTTTTCAGGATGGTATAACGTCGTGCAGCAATCGGCTTGCCGTTAATCGCCACATTCTCAAAGGCTTATATGAAACAAATTACTTTTAGTGACCTGCAGCAGCAAAGCGAGCAGGCCGCACATTCTCCTCGCTTACGCGCACACCGTAATTTACACCCTGACCTGAGCGACCCGGTGCAGCGCCTGGCCATTGCAATGGAACCCGGTACCTATGTCCGCCCCCATCGCCATCCGCACACGTTTGAACTGCTGACGGCGCTGAGCGGCCGCTTTCTGGTGCTGAATTTTGACGACAGCGGAAACGTGACCCGGCGCGTGGTGTTAGGCGAAGAGTGTAAAGTCCTGGAGATGGATGCCGGAACCTGGCATGCCGTGCTGTCGCTGGATAAAGGCGGCGTCATTTTTGAGGTAAAACACGGGGCGTATCAGCCCGTGCCTGAGCACGATACCGCCCCGTGGTCGCCTGCTGAGAACGCGCCAGGTACTGTAGAGTTGATGAAATGGTACGCCCAGGCGCAGGTGGGTGATAGGCGTTTTTCCCTGTAATTTTCCTGTAGTGTTCCCGGCGCGCAGAAAAGCGCGCCAGCACCGTATGGTTTACTGGATGGCGCCGAGTCTTTGCAGGAATTCCTCAACCTGCTCAGGCGTAGCCGTGTCTGCCTGGTAAAGGATTTCGAGCTTAACGTTCTTCAACCCGCAGAAGCCAAATACCCCTTCGATTATCTGCGTCTGAATCGCCGTCGAATAGCCGTGTTTGTCGAACCCGGTAAGATCGCTACCGCCGGTGGCAATCAGGCGGACGGGAACATCACGTAAGTTGCCCACAATCCGGCCGTCGTCGGCCACCTTATACGCCCAGTTCAGGGTTAACACGCGATCGAACCAGCCTTTCAACAGCGCGGGAACCGACCACCAGTACACCGGGAAGACGAATACCAGCATATCCGCGCGCTCGACGCGCTTTTGCTCGCGCAGAATATCGTCGGTGAGGGCGCTCGGATCGCCGTGATACAAATCGAGATCGGCGCGGGTCATCGCCGGATTAAACCCTTCAGAATGCAGATCGGCGATCTCAACCTGCGTACCTTCCTCGCGTAATTTCCCGGCAATACGAGCTGCCAGCGTATGGGATAACGAATTGTCGATCGGGTGTGCCGTCACGATCAGCGCGTTTTTAATGGCATGGGTTGCAGACATAGCGACCTCCAGATGGGGAGAAGTGATGCCTATATTACTATTGGTAACTTAGGTGTCAATCCGCCCCCGGCAATCATTTTGTGCTATTCGCGTAGGTCTCCAGCACCCCGGTCATGACGCCCCAGAGCATATCTTCTGCCACATTCCGGGCGAGCACGCCGTTGCCCGCCGAGGTGCTGAGCGCCTCCGCTGCGCCAATGATGGCCGTCAGTACCGCTTCTCCCTGAACACCTTTTAAGACGATAAAAGGAGAAAGCGCGGTGCGCAGGCAGTCGGCGCATTCGGCCACGCATGCTTCCCGAAACGTCTGCAGCGCGCGAGAACCGGACAGCGCCGCGGCGATTGGCCCGGTTTCAGGTCCGGCGGCAATGGCACAGTCGATATAGGCCGCGCTGAAAAAGCGGATCGTCTTCTCCAGCGTTTTGCTGTCTACCGCCAGCGTCTCGCGGAATTTCGCCAGCTGCCGATCGCTATAGTCCTGATACAGTGCCATCAGCAGCCCCTCACGATCGCCAAAGTGGTCGTAGGGGATAGGCTTGGTCACGTTGGCCCGTTCTGCCAGATAGCCAAGGGTCAACGCCTCCGTGCCTTGCTGACGCACGATCCCTCGCGCAACCTCCAGCAGCTGCACGCGGCGTTCCTCTTTTCTTAAGCGCTTAACAACCATGCTTGCCTCAGGTCAGTTATCTACTGATGGTAGTTTACACGTTTTCCGTGGCATGCTGCACACGTTGTTCAGCCGGGCGGATCCGGAACCAGATCGCATACATCGCGGGCAGGAAGACGAGCGTAATGATCGTCCCGCCCAGCGTGCCGCCGATCAGCGTCCAGGCCAGCGTGCCCCAGAATACCGAATGCGTCAGGGGAATGAACGCCAGCACGGCCGCCATGGCGGTGAGTAAGACCGGCCGCGCTCGCTGGACCGTCGCCTCGACCACCGCCTGGAACGGATCGAGGCCGTCCTTCTGGTTATGATCGATTTGACCGATCAGGATCAGCGTATTGCGCATCAGAATGCCAGAAAGGGCGATCAGGCCGACCAGCGCGTTGATGCCAAACGGCTGATTAAATATCAGCAGGGTCGGCACAACGCCAATCAGCCCCAGCGGCGCGGTTAAGAACACCATGACCATCGCGGAGAGTGAGCGCACCTGCAAAATGATGATCAGCAGCGTCAGGGCAATCATGATCGGGAATAGCGGTAACATGGCCTGCGTGGCTTTGCCCGACTCCTCAATCGACCCCGCCATGTCAATGCGGTAGCCGACCGGCAGCGTATCAACGATCGGCTGGAGCTGCTTCATGATGGCGACCGACACGTCCGGCGGCTGAAGATTGTCGGCGATATCGCCCCGTACGGTAATCGTGGGGGTACGATCGCGACGGCGAAGGACCGGGTCTTCCATGCCGACCTCTAACTTGCCAATTTGAGACAGTGGCACGCGCTGTCCCGCATTGCCGACCAGGGTAAAGCCTTCGATTTTTGCCGGGTCAAGGCGGATATCACCCGCCGCGCGGGCAACGACCTCTACCGATCGAATATCTTCCCGCACGGAGGTGACAGGCACGCCTGAGAGCAAGAACTGAAGCTGCCCGGCAACGGCGCTGGAAGTTAAGCCGGTCGCCTGCAGGCGGTTCTGATCGAGAGTGAAATGGAGCACCGGAACGCGCGAGCCCCAGTCGGTGTTAACGGTTCGCATCATCGGGCTTGCCTGAAGCACGGCTTTCACCCGTTCGGCGATGTCCTGCACCTGTTTGACATCCGGCCCTGACACGCGCCAGGCAACCGGGAAAGGTGAGTAGGGGCCAAACACCAGCTGCGTCACTCGCACGCGGGCTTCGGGCGCAAGGCCGCTGGCGACGGCCTCCCTGAGCCTGAACTTGAGCGCCTCGCGTGACGTCTCGCTGTCCGTCAGGATCACGATTTTCGCAAAAGAGGGATCGGGCAGCTCGGGGGCCATTGCCAGATAGAAACGGGGCGAGCCTTGACCAATATAGGCCGTGACGATTTTGGCTTCTGGCTGCTTGCCCAGCCACGCTTCTATTTTTGCAGTAGCGGCGCTGGTTTGCGCAATCGAGGTACCATAAGGCATCTGTACTTCAACCAGCACTTCCGGGCGATCGGAGGTCGGGAAGAACTGTTTTTTTACCAGCCCCATGCCGAGCACGGCCAGAATGAAAATGGCGACCACGGACCCGGCCACACGCCATTTTCTGGCGATAACGCGGCCAAGCAGCTGGCGAAAACGGTTATAGCGAGGCGTGTTATAGATGGCGGCATGGCCGCCTTCCACTTTGGGGATCGCCGGCAGGATCTTCACCCCCAGATACGGCGTGAACACCACCGCAACAAACCATGAGGCAATCAGGGCGAGGCCGACAATCCAGAACATATTGCTGGTGTATTCCCCGGCGGTCGACTGGGCAAACCCATTCGGCATAAAGCCAATCGCCGTCACCAGGGTACCGGCCAGCATCGGCGCGGCGGTGTGGCTCCAGGCGTAGGCTGAGGCTTTGATTCTGTCGTAACCTTCCTCCATCTTCACCACCATCATTTCGATGGCGATAATGGCATCGTCAACCAGCAGGCCGAGGGCGAGGATCAGGGAGCCCAGCGTGACGCGGTCAAAGTTTATTCCCGCGGCCTCCATCACCACGAAGACGACCGCCAGCGTCAGCGGGACCGCCGCCGCGACCACCACGCCCACGCGCCAGCCCATGCTGATAAAACAGACCACCATAACCACGAGCAGGGCGACAAAGAATTTGATCATAAACTCATCAACCGACGAGCGGATATTCACGGACTGGTCGGTAACCTTGGTCAGGGTCATGCCAAGCGGCAGGCTATCATTGATTTTCGCCGTCTCCGCATCCAGCGCTTTACCCAGCGCCAGGCCATTCCAGCCCTCACGCATGACAACACCCAGCAGAAGGGCGGGTTCATGCTGATTGCGTATCAGCATCGTCGGGGGATCTTCATAGCCTCGTTCAACCGTTGCCACATCCGACAGCGTGAGCGTTTTGCCCTGAGCGACTATAGGCGTATCGCGGATTTTCTGCAGTTCATCGAACGCGCCGTCCAGGCGGATAAAAATCTGCGCGCCCCGGGTCTCAATGGCGCCCGCCGCGGCCAGGGCATTCTGGTCGTTGAGGGCATTGAAAATATCCTGCGGTGAGAGGCCCATCGTCGCCAGACGGTCATGGGAGAAGGCGATATAAATCCGCTCGGCCTGTTCACCGATGATATTCACTTTTTTGACCCCTGGAACGTGCAGAAGCTGCTGGCGCAGGCCTTCGGCATCGCGTACCAGCTGCCGCTGCGGTTCGCCTTTTGCTTTCAGAGCAAAGAGGGCAAAGGTGACATCCGAGAATTCGTCATTGATCATCGGGCCGATGACGCCCGCCGGGAGACGCTGCGATTCATCCCCAAGCTTTTTACGCGCCTGATAGAACTCCTCCTGCACCTCAGAAGGCGGGGTTTTGTCCTGCAGTGGCAGGGTGATAAACGCCATGCCGGGGCGGGTATAGGTTTCCGTACGGTCATACCACTTGAGTTCCTGCAGGCGCTTTTCCAGCGGTTCGGCCACCTGATCCTGGATCTCCTGCGCGGTTGCGCCCGGCCAGACGGCAATCGCCGTCATCTGCTTCACGGTGAAGGGCGGATCTTCCGCGCGTCCCAGTCCAAAAAAAGCGTAAATACCGGCAATGGTCACCAGAACGATCAGAAACAGCGTGACGGAACGCTCGCGGACGGCCAGCGCGGACAGGTTGAAGCGACTTTGGCTCATGGCGCGTTCTCCGCCGGAGCGGCATGGCGTTGTTCTGCCAGCCTGACAACTTCACCTTCGTGCAGAAGATGGGCGCCTAACGCAACAATTTTCTCCCCGGGCTTCACGCCGCCCGTGACCTGGACCGCATCTTCGCCCACGCTCAGCACCTTAACCGGCGTCCATGTGACCTTTGCCGGCTGGGCGGAAATGCGCCAGACGCCGGGCCCTTTACCCGCATCGTAGAGTGAAGCCAGCGGGACCTGCATGGCCTGACCTTCCGCTTTCGGGTCCTCAAGGCTGAGCGTGACGGTCGCCCCCAGCGGCGCGTTCGCCAGCTGGCCAGCCAGCACGTAGCGTGCTTCATACGTCCGGGTTGTGGCATCCGCGGAGTCAGACAGCAGGCGCAACGTGGCGGTGACCGGGTGTTGTTCACGGCCATAAAGCGTGGCTCGTGCTTCGCTGCCGACGGCAGGGCGCAGCGTCTCCGGAAGCTGCACGAGCGCTTCGCGCTGTCCCGCTCTGGCAAGGCGGATCGCCACCTGCCCGGCGCTGACCACCTGACCGGGTTCGGCAAGCGTCTCCATCACCACGCCGTCTGAATCCGCCAGCAGGACGGCATAGCCCGTGGCGTTTTGCGCCACGTTGGCCTGCGCCCGGGCGGCGCTGAGATCCGCCCTGGCCGTATCGGCCGCCGCTTTAATCTGATCGTACTCCGCGGCGGACACCGCGCCGGATGCCACCAGACCGCGATAACGCGCCTCATCGCTGGTGGCTTTTCTCGCCCGCGCCTGGGCAGCATCCACCGCGCGCTGCTGCGCCTGAGCCTGTAATTTCAGGTCAACCGGATCCAGGCGCAGTAAGGGCTGGCCCTGTTTGACAGTCTGCCCGGTATCCACCAGACGTTCGAGGATTTTACCCTGAACCCTGAAGCCCAGGTCGCTTTGCGTTCTTGCCACCACCACGCCCGTAAAGGTGCGAGCGGCTGGATTCGCCATCTCGACGGAGGCGGATCTGACAAGCGGTGGCCTGGTGCGCGGATCGTCACTCGCGGAAATATCGCCGCATGCCGCGAGGGCAAACGGCAGAAGACATATGGCAAGGCGGGCTGAAGTGAGCCTGAGCATGGGAAACCCTTTTGAAGTAGCAGGACAGTTTCCGCATTCTGTGATTAGTGACCAATAAAGTCAATGGTCACTAATCAGGGGGCCAGGCTTCTTAAAATCAGTGAGGAGAGGAGTACCGCTGCCGTTGGGGCAGTTTCAAGGTTGTACTGCAGCTGAACGGGGTTAATGTAAGGGCACATCACCATGTAAACGGCGCAGGTGACCTCATCCAGCGGCGTCTTCCTTTCGAACTCTCCAGCCTGTCTGCCTTCGATAATGATGCTCTCAATCAGCTTCAGGAGGCTTTCGGTATACCTTTCCGTCGAAGGCCACTTCTCCCGTGACGCGACGGCGGCGATGTCGTAGAGCTTGCGATCGTGGAAAAACAGCTCGCTTCCGGCCTCGGTAAGTGCTTTGAAGAGACGGCGGATTTTTTCGCTGGCTGACGGCGCATCCGCAATGGCGGAAAGCACGGCCGTCATGATCAGCTCCAGGCGGTTAGCGCAGATCACCTCGCCGATAGCTTGCTTGGAATCGAAGAACTTATAAATGTAGGATTTTGAAAAACCGATAGATTTCGCCAGCTCGGCGACGGTGGTTTTTTCATAGCCGTAGTGACCGAAGTGCTCAAAGGCCGCTTCGACGATTTGCTCTCTGACAGAATGGTCAAGTGGACCACGTATTGATGGGGCGTTCATAGTTTTAGTCATTATGTAAGCTTAGCGTGACGAGCTACGATTGACAACGAGTGACCATTTCGTATTTTGGTTACATCCGTTTTCGTCGTGAGCCGTTCAGACGGGACGATCAACCAGGTGGGGTAAGTGTATCACTATTTTTCGCGCGCTATGGCATCTATCTCTGTCTGCGGGGACGAGGAGGCCGCAATAGCGATGCGGCCTTGTCTGTCAGGCAGCCAGTTCAGGCATTTGCTCCTTTACGAAATTCAACACCTTCTTCGCGTCCAGAGACGCGTAGGGAAGACTCTCAATGATGGCGATTGAACGTGTATTGCCCACCGTTGCGTGTATCTCGTCGAGTTTGTACTGAATGTGCGGCGCGATAAGAAAACCGTCGAAAGCGGGGGCGACGCTGGCGAAGTTATCCAGCCCAACGGCGCTAATCATCAGTGGATAGCCTTCTTGTTCTGCCAGGGACTGCATTTTTTTGGCAAGAGCGTTTGCGGTATTACCGAACAAACAACATATCAGAAGCTTTTTCATATTTTGTTCCTCCTGAAAACCGCTCATAGGGTAGTCCTGAGGTGGTCACCGAAATGCGCGCTATCTCTGATTTTGGTGACAAAACTATAACCCCAGATCGCTCAATGAGGGATGATCGTCCGGACGTCTACCCAACGGCCAGTGGAACAGGCGTTCAGATTCTTTTATCGGCATGTCGTTTACGCAGGCAAAACGACGCTTCATCAGTCCGTCCGCTTCGAACTCCCAGTTTTCATTGCCGTACGAGCGGAACCAGTTGCCGGAATCATCATGCCATTCATAGGCATAGCGCACCGCGATCCGGTTGTCCGTAAATGCCCAGAGCTCTTTAATCAGGCGGTAATCCAGCTCTTTTTTCCATTTCCGCGCCAGAAACGCCTGGGCTTCCTCGCGGTTGGTGGCGAACTCCGCGCGGTTGCGCCACTGGGTGTCCAGCGTGTAGGCCAGCGCGACTTTTGCCGGGTCGCGACTGTTCCAGCCATCTTCGGCCAGTCTGACTTTTTCGATAGCGCTTTCGCGAGTGAAGGGCGGTAATGGAGGACGAGTGTTCATAGCGATAACCTCTGTGTGATGATGTAGACAGGTCTGTCTACTTGCGCTAATCTATGCCTGAAAAATAACGCTGTCAACATCCGTTTTGAGGCTACCGAAAAGTGAAAACCGAGCACGCAGGCAACGAAGCAAAAATCAGCGTCAGGGATAAAATATTACTGACGGCGCACGATCTTTTTTATTCCAATGGCTTCAGGGCGACGGGGGTGGATACGCTGATTAAAGAGGCGAAGGTGACCAAGGTGACGTTTTATCGCCATTTTCCGAGTAAAAGTTTACTGATTCTCGCCTACCTGCACTATCGACATGAAATATGGATTAACTGGTTTGAGACCACGCTGCGTCGACATCTTGATGAAGGCGAAATACCTTCTGATGCGATATCTGCAACCCTTTATGAATGGTTTATTTCGCCCGAGTTCCACGGCTGCGCGTTTATTAATGCCAGCGCAGAAGCCAAATCCGAAGATATAGAAAGCGAAATAAAAGCGATATGCCGCGGTCATAAAATCGAAACTAAGAATATGATTGCGTTGCTGACGAAGATCGCTGATGAGCGCGTCGTCAATGAAATCATGCTGCTTATTGACGGCGCCATTATTCATGCACAGATGGGCATGGATTCAGAGACGGTAATAAATGTGCTAAAAAGGGGATTAGAGGCGTTGACCGGTCAGAAATAAGTCCTGAATCTGCCGCAAGTATTACGGTAGCTGGAATATCGACTCACCGAATCGGTAAGCTATTTATCCAAAGGAAACGAAAAATATGAGAACGCAGAAACGATGCCTGGGATGCGTGGCTATCGTGGTTGATGACTACGATCGCGCCATTGAATACTACACCGACAGGCTGGGTTTTACCCTCGTAGAGGATACGCCCCAACCGGGGAAACGCTGGGTAGTCGTCTCACCCAACCCGGAAAGCGACTGCAATATCCTGCTGGCTCGTGCCTCTAACGAAAGGCAGGAAGGTTTTATCGGTAATCAAAGCGGTGGCAGAGTTTTCCTGTTCCTTCAGACGGATGACTTTTGGCGCGATTACCATGCCATGAAAGCAAAAGGCGTTCATTTCTGCGAAGAACCTCGTGAGGAAGAGTACGGTACGGTGGTGGTGTTTGAAGATATTTACGGCAACCGCTGGGATCTTTATCAGAATGCGCAACCGTGAACATCACCGTAAATGATGTGTCATTCGCCTTTCGTCGTGCACGCTTCCCAGCAGAGCGTACTCAACATTATGGGGACGTCTGGCTCTCGTCCCGCTGTGCAAGCGACAGCGCGCTGGCGCTGGCAGGATCGAACAGCGATATGCTCTCAATCTGATTAAGCAAAATCACCTTGCGGAATGACATGGCGCTGCGGGGTTCAGAGTCGAGCGTAATGTCATGCTCCGCATACCACCTGCTGTAATTATTCTCGATACGCAGATTCATCGTCTTCGCATCCCGGTACCCGCTCAACATTGGGATCAGCACGATATTGGCCGTTTTTTCATATTCCAGCGTCGCGGTGTGGATCATACCGACGTAAATCCGTCTCGAGCGGAGTGTGACCTGCGCCAGCTCGCCTTGCTCCATACACTGATAGAGCAGTTGTTCAATCCCGCTCGCCTGCGCAAGCCGTTTGTAGAGCTTTTTCCGGCTCTCGCCGTCCAGCCTGGCGCTGCCTGCCCAGTTAGAGCGGTAGAGGCAAAACAGGATAGCAAACGCCAGCATCACGACCACCGGAGCCTGAATGCCTAAAAAACTCCAGTTCATAAAGTCGATTTGCCAGTCGGTGTATTTCGGTGAGGCAAAGTGAAAAGCGTTGTTGGCGGCGGAAAGGGCGAACAGCAGCAGCCAGAGCAATCCCGTGGCGATTACGCCCTGCAGAACGAAAATACAGCCGTAAAGCGCGACGAGAAAATAGACGTCCCAGCCAAAGGAACGCTTGATTTTAAAGCGGGTCGACAGGTCGCGGCTGGTGTACCAGTACCCGCAGACCATCAGCACCATAAATATCGCCGTTCCCATATCAGGCCCTCTTCAGCGTGTTGACGTGACGCAGAAAGTCCTGCCGCACCTCGTTGCTCTTGTAGTTCACCGAGGCGTTCCCGTCCTGGTCGATAATGATGCGATCGCCATCTTCCACGGCTTCAATAATTTCCTGCTGACTCATCACCTGCAGTAAGGATTCCGGGCTTGAGAATAGGGAGAGAAAGAAACGTTTCATGTCAGGCATCCTTATGAATAAAAAGGATAAGCCTGGAAGATGACGGCTGAATTTGCCTTAAGGATAACCTGAAAGTGAAAGCCGGGTGGCGGCTACACCTTACCCGGCCTACAAAAGCGTCAAATGATCGAGTTTTCAAATTGTTGATATTTATGGGTAATAAAAAATAAACTTGCACAAACTTGGACAAATAACGTTAATTGTGTAAGTTTTAATTATGCGATTACGCCACGTTGTTTACAGCCAGGATGTGACCCATGAGCACTTTGCCCTCTGTCGTGAGTCGGTTTATTGAGTACTACGCCGCACTGGATAGCCAGCCGCCGACCGCGCTGGTCGGGCTTTACCATTCGAATGCCACCCTTATCGATCCGTTCGGCGAGCACAACGGTATTTTCGCGCTTCAGCGCTATTTCACCCATCTGCTGGCAAACGTCGAGAAGTGCCGTTTTGTCATCGATCCGCCGCTCTGCAGCGGGAACCGGTTTGTTGTCACCTGGGTAATGCACTGGTCGCATCCGCGCATTGCCGGAGGCGAGCCGCTTGAACTGCCCGGATGTTCGGTGGTGGACACCGAAAACAATCTCATCACGCGTCAGCGGGACTTCTACGATGCGGGAGAGATGATCTACGAACACCTCCCTCTGCTGGGCTGGGCGGTACGCGGCGTGAAGCGGAGGGTCAAATCATGAAGACGGTGCTGATTACCGGCGCAAGCTCGGGCATCGGCGCGGGGCTGGCGAAGTCCTTTGCCGCTGACGGCTACCACGTGATTGCCTGCGGGCGCGATCCGGCGAGGCTTGAAGCGCTACATCAGACCTGCCCCAATCTCACCGTTCGCCCGTTCGATATGACAGACAGGGACGCCTGTCGCCAGGCGCTGAGCGGCGTTTACGCCGATCTGGTTATCCTCTGCGCCGGTACCTGCGAATATCTCGACGGCGGCGTGGTGGATGCGGCGCTGGTGGAGCGGGTCATGACCACCAATTTTCTCGGGCCGGTGAACTGCCTGGCCGCGCTGCAGCCGCAGCTGGTTGCCGGTAACCGCGTGGTGCTGGTGAGCTCGATGGCCCACTGGCTTCCCTTCCCGCGGGCAGAGGCCTACGGCGCGTCCAAAGCGGCGCTGAGCTGGTTTGCCGACAGCCTGCGTCTGGACTGGGAGCCAAAGGGGATTGCCGTGACGGTCGTCTCTCCGGGATTTGTCGATACCCCGCTGACGCGCAAAAACGATTTTGCCATGCCGGGTAGGGTGAGCGTTGACGAAGCGGTCAAAGCGATCCGTACCGGGCTGGCAAAGGGCAAAATGCATATCGCGTTTCCGGCCGGGTTTGGCCTTATTTTGCGGCTGCTCTCCGGGCTGCCCGCGTTTTTGCAGCGCACGCTGCTGCGCAGGATGGTGCGCTCATGAACATTGCAATTATCGGCAGCGGCATCGCCGGGCTGACCTGCGCCTGGCGGCTGGCAGGGCATCATCAGGTAACCCTGTTTGAAGCGGGCACCACGCCCGGCGGCCATACCGCGACGGTTGACGTCTCAACGCCCCAGGGCACATACGCGATCGATACCGGGTTTATTGTCTACAACGACCGCACCTACCCGCGCTTTATGGGCCTGCTCAGCGAGCTCGGCATCAGCGGGCAAAAAACACAGATGAGCTTTTCAGTACACAACCCCGAGACGGGGCTTGAGTACAACGGCCACACGCTGACGTCGCTGTTTGCCCAGCGCCGAAACCTGGTAAATCCGGCATTCTGGCGGCTGCTCGGTGACATCGTCCGCTTTAACCGCCTGGCGAAACAGGCCCTTGAAGGGGAAGTCGATCCGAACGCCACGCTGCAGACGTTTCTGGACCAGCACGGCTTCACGCCGTTTTTTGCGCGCCACTACATTCTGCCGATGGGGGCCGCGATCTGGTCGTCGTCGCTGCAGGAGATGAAGCGTTTCCCGCTGCCGCTCTTCCTGCGCTTCTTTCATCACCACGGCCTGCTGGATATCACCCAGCGTCCGCAGTGGTACGTGGTGCCGGGCGGCTCGCGGGAGTATATCCGCGCCATGCTGGAAAAACTGGGCGACCGCCTGACGCTGCGCCTGAACGCGCCTGTTCTGCGGGCGAGCCGCCACGCGCACGGGGTCACGCTCCAGCTTGAAAACGGCAGCCACACCTTCGACCAGGTGATATTTGCCTGCCACTCCGCCCAGGCGCTGGCCATGCTTGAGGATCCTACGCCCGCGGAGCGCGAAGTGCTGGGCGATATCGGCTGGCAGCGCAACGAGGTTGTTTTGCACAGCGATCCGCGCTGGCTGCCGGTGCGGCAGCGCGCCTGGGCCAGCTGGAACTACCGCCTGAGCGCGCAGGAGCAGGCCAGCGCCTGCGTCACCTACAACATGAACATTCTGCAGGGTCTGCCTGCGGGCAGCCCACTGTTCTGCGTCACCCTGAACCCGGACGCGCCGGTGGATGAACGCTTCGTTCTGCAACGCTTTGTCTATGAGCATCCGCTATTTAACCCGCAAAGCTGGCGTGCGCAGGCGCGCCGTGGGGAGATCAACGGTCATCACCGGAGCTGGTTCTGCGGCGCTTACTGGTACAACGGTTTTCATGAAGACGGCGTGCGCAGCGCGCTGGACGTGGTCAATGAAATAGCCGCCGGGGAGGGGAACTGACATGAACAGCTGCCTCTATCACGGCGTATTGCGCCACCGCCGCCTTCAGCCGAAAACGCATGAATTCAGCTACGGCGTTTTTATGGCCTGGCTGGATCTTGATGAACTGCCGCTGCTGGCATCCGTCGGTGTGCGGCGCAACCGCTTTGCCGCCGCCGCGTTCCATGACGCGGACTATCCGCTCGGCACGCCGCTTAAAGAGAACGTGCTGAACAGGCTGGAGAGCCTGACCGGTGAACGTCCCGCAGGGCGGGTCATGCTTCTGACGCAGCTGCGCTACTTCGGGTTTCATTTCAATCCGGTCAATTTTTACTACTGCTATGACCAGGAAAACACGCTTCGCTGGGTGTTGGCGGAGGTGCGCAACACGCCGTGGAACGAGCGCCATTATTACGCGGTCGACGGGCAAAATGCCCGGCCCACGGAAAAAGCGTTTCACGTTTCCCCCTTCAACCCGATGGACATGGTCTACCACTGGCGCTTCAACAACCCGGACAACACGCTGCATATGCACATTGAAAATCATCAGGAAGCGAAGGTCTTTGACGCCACGCTGGCCCTGCGCCGGGAGCCTCTGACCCGCCCGGCGCTGCGCTCGCTGCTGCTGCGCATCCCGCTGATGACTCTGAAAACCGTTTTCGCCATTTACTGGCAGGCGCTGAGGCTGTGGCTCAAGCGCGTGCCGCTTTATAACCATCCCGTCAGCAGGAGTGAACGCTCATGACCGATCCCGTCTTTGCGCTAGAACCCGATATCCCGCGCAACGTCCGCATCGCGCGATGGCTGCTGTTTCGTCTGTTAAGCGGCATTCGCGGCGGCTCACTCACCCTGCGTGAAGGGGTGCAGACCTTCCATTTTGGCGAGACATCCTCCGCGCTGCACGCCGACGTGCAGATCCTCACGCCCGGCGTCTACTGGCGCGTCTTAACGGGCGGGAGCCTTGCCGCCGCAGAAGCCTGGATGGACGGCGAATGGGAGACCGCGCAGCTTACGCCGCTTCTGCAAATTCTGGCCCTCAACGGTGAGGTGCTTGGTCGTCTGGAGAACGGGTTCCGGCTGCTTGGCCGACCGCTGGAGCGGCTGCGCCACTGGACGCGGCGCAACTCTCGTACCCAGGCCCGCGAAAATATTGCCGCCCATTACGATCTGGGCAACGCTTTCTATGCCCATTTTTTGGATAAGGAACTGCTTTACTCCAGCGCACTGTTTACCGCGGACGAAGAGGATCTGACGGCGGCTCAGCAGGCCAAAATGGCGCGCCTGTGCGAGCAGCTGGCGCTAAACCCGGGTGATCACCTGCTGGAAATTGGCACCGGCTGGGGGGCGATGGCGGAATACGCCGCCCGTCACTACGGCTGTCGGGTGACCACTACCACGCTGTCGCAGGAGCAATATATCTGGGCGACCGAGCGCATTGCCCGCGCCGGGCTGCAGGATCGGGTTGAGGTACTGCTCTGCGACTATCGCGACCTCACCGGGCAGTACGACAAGCTGGTCTCGATAGAGATGATTGAAGCCGTCGGGCAACGCTATCTGCCTACGTTCTTCCGTACCTGTCAGGCGCGGCTGCGCCCCGGTGGACGGATGGCGATTCAGGCCATCACCATTCAGGACCAGCGCTACCGCGACTACAGCAAAAGCGTCGATTTTATCCAGCGCTACATTTTCCCCGGCGGCTTCCTGCCGAGCATTACGGCGATGAACGAGCTGATGACGCGCCACACCGATTTCGTGGTGCGCAATCTCTTCGACATGGGACCGGACTACGCCCGCACGCTGGCCCACTGGCGGCAGCGCTTTGTCCACGCCTGGCAGGAGATTGAAAAGCTTGGCTTTGATGAACGGTTCCGCCGCATGTGGCTGTACTACTTCGGCTACTGCGAAGCCGGGTTTAACGCCCGCACCATCAGCGTGGTGCAGTTGACCGCCGAGCGCGTATGAGACGCTACCTTCAGGTCTTTCTGCTGGCCGTCGCGTTCGATCTCTACTGGGCGCTGGTAGTGCTGTTTCGCGAACAGGGCCTGATTATCTGGCTCGGGCTGGCGATCCTGGCGTGCCTGCTCTTGCCGTCAGCATACCGTCTTTACGCCATTGGGCTGGCCGCGGCGGGCAGCCTGCTGGATGCGCTCTGGGCGTTGACGGGGCTGATTGCCTTCACGGGCGACTCCCTGATGCCGCTATGGATGGTGGCATTGTGGTTGATGTTCGCCGTGGTCTGGACGCAGCTTGCGCGTACCACCACGTTACCCGGCTGGCTGCTGACCCTGCTGGCGGCCGTGGGAGGCCCGGTGGCCTACCTGATTGGCGAGCGGTTGGGCGCCATCACGTTTCTGGAGCCGACCTTTATCGTCGTCAGCTGGATGGCGCCGGGCTGGCTGGTGCTGATGCTGTTTTTCCACCTGCTAATGGGGAGACAAAAATGAGGACTGCGGTTCTGCTGTTTTGGCTCATGCTGGTTGTTCCTGGTGCTCAGGCCGCCGACTGGCTGGCCTGGCGCAAGGTGGGCGACGCCACGCTTACCTGGGGGCCGTTCACGGTCTATACCTCTCAGCTCCGCACGCCGGATGGCCGTTACAGCCGGGACGATCAGGATCAGGCGCTGATTATTACCTACGCGCGCGACATAGATCGCGATGAACTGGTTGAGGCGACCCGCGACCAGTGGCAGGCGCAGGGGATCCTGACGCAGGAACCGCAAAGTGAAGCCTGGCTAAGGATGCTCCAGTCCCTGTGGCCGGATGTCAGACCGGGTTCACAGCTGGCGTTTGTTCTCAACGATAAGCAGGGGCAGTTCTGGTACCGCGCGTCGTCGGCGCAAAAATCTTTTATTCCGCTCGGTCCGCGCCAGTCAGAAGCGTTCAGCACCCGCTTTCTGGCCATCTGGCTCGATCCCCGCACGCAATATCCTGAGCTGCGTCAGCAGCTAATCGGAGGCAAAAAATGAAACGAATCCTGACGCTGGCGCTGGCATTCACGATGCTGCTGGCCGGCTGCAGTACGGAGGTGTCCGAGTATCGTCAGCAGCAGCCGCGGCTTGATATCTTCCACTACTTCCAGGGCAAAACTGAAGCGTGGGGCATGGTGCAGGATCGCAGCGGCAAGCAGATCCGCCGCTTTCACGTTGAGATTGCCGGGGACGTCATCGGCGATACGCTGACGCTGAACGAGCGCTTCGTTTACGACGACGGCGAGAAGCAGCAGCGGGTATGGCACATTCGCCGCGTGGGGAACGACCGCTACGAGGGAACGGCAGGTGATATTGAAGGGATTGCCACCGGGCAGGCCGCAGGCAACGCCTTTAACTGGCATTACAGCATGAACGTGAAGGCCAACGGCAAAACGTGGCTGCTAAACTTTGATGACTGGATGTACCTGCAGGATGAGACGCATCTGTTCAATAAAACCGAGATGAAGAAATTTGGCGTCACCGTCGCCACGGTGACGCTGTTCTTTACCCGGAATACGGAAGCTTAGTCGCGAACATCGCCGGTTTTGCTGCTGGAGTAAATGAAGTACAGGGCAATCCCCAGGCACACCACCGCGCCCAGACGGCTCGGTGAAAACGGAATAGCGGGATTGTTCAACCAGCCAAAGTTATCTATCAGCATGCTCATGGCGAGCTGGCCGAATATCACCGCCACCGTGGCGACGGCGGTGCCGATGCGCTGCACGGCGAGCACCATGATCACAATGTAGGGCACGCCGAACATCGCCCCGAGGAGCTGCCATTTCGGCACGTCCAGCAGCGTGACCGTCTGCTTAGGCTCAAAGAAGAAAATGAGCAGGGCGGTCACCAGCGCGCCGACGGAAAACGTCAGAAACGCGCTCTTGAAAACGCCCACGCTGCTGCCGAGCTGTCCGTTAATTGCGGCCTGTATGCTCAGCGTCGCGCCGCCGCAGATGGCCAGAATTATCATCATCAGTGTCATGTGCTTACCCCTTTGCGACCAGTACCAGTGCGGCAATAATAAAAACCAGCGCCACGATGCGTCTTGCGTTTATCTTCCTGTGCGGCGTACCCAGCAGGCCAAAGTGGTCAATGATCAGGCTTTTAAAAACCTGACCTGCCAGAATGCCGATCATCGTCAGAGCGATGCCGATAGCGGGGGTGGCGATAGTCAGAATGACAACGTAAACAGGACCCAGCACGCCGCCAAGCAGCTGCCAGCCGGGCTGTGCGAAAAACGACGGACCGTTGCGCGGGCTGAAAAACAGCATCAGCAGAAAGGTCAGCGCGGCGCCGACCCCGAAAATGCTGAACGTGGCCCATAAATCGCCTACTTCTCCCCCTAACGGCCCCAGCAAACCCGCCTCGACGGAGAGGCCCATCCCGCCGGCAATCACCAGTAAAATCAATACAAACTGCATTATGCTTCCTCCGTTTTCAGGCGAAGAAGATTACGTCGGTAGACATGTGAGAAAAATGCCATAATGCAGGAAACACCTTTGCAGGAAATGCATTAATGTCAGATGCCGGAAGCATGAACCTTCGCTCACTGCTGCTGTTTATTGCCGTCTATGAAACGCAGAACTTTTCCGTCGTTGCGCGACGGGAGGGAATTTCTGCCTCGCAGGTGTCGCGGATTATTCATCAGCTTGAGGACGCGCTCGGCCAGCAGCTGTTCTATCGCAATACCCGGGCGGTGATCCCCACGGAAAACGGGCATCTTTTTATCCGCTATGCCCGGGCGATGGTCGATAACTTCGAAGAGGCGCGTCGGGAGCTGGATGAACGTTCGACCGAACCCTCCGGCACGGTACGCATTAATGGGCCGGTATTTTTTGGACAGAGGCACGTTGCACCCGGCCTGGCAGGCCTGGCCGAGCGTTATCCACGGTTAACCATAGAGCTGACGCTGACCGATGACTTTATCGACCCGCACCGGGATGCCGCCGACCTCATTTTTCGCATCGGCACCCTGACGGACTCGACGTTCCACGCCCGCATCTTCGGGCAGCAGCGCTACCATCTTGCCGCGTCGCCCGCGTATCTGCGTCAACACGGCGTACCGGCCGACCCGGCCGAGCTGAGCCAGCATAAATGCCTGGTGTATCGCGGTTCGTCTGGCCCTAATCGCTGGCTTGTGCGACGCAAGGGGGAGAATTGGGTGCACTATCCCGTGGCGCCGCTGATGACGTCCAATAATGCGGAGTCGCTGCTCATTGCCGCGCTGGGTGGAATGGGGATCGTCCTGTTTCCGGACTGGCTGATTGGCGACAGGCTGCAGCGGGGGGCGCTGGTCGCACTTATGCCGGAAATGGCGTGCGCTATCAATACGGAGCCGCTGAATATTGCGGCGATCTATCCTCACGCACGTCATCCGCCCCTGAACGTCAGGGCGGTGATTGATTATTACGTGGCGTTTTTCGGCTCGCCGCCGTACTGGCAAACGTAAGGCAATTACGCGCCGAGCTCCTTGCGGATAATTTCTGCGCCGGCGCTGAGCGCTTTCAGCTTACCGTTAGCCACCTGACGGGAGAGGGGAGCCATGCCGCAGTTGGTTGAGGGGTAAAGCTTGTCGGCGTCGACGAACTGCAGCGCTTTACGCAGGGTGTCGGCGACCTCTTCTGGCGTTTCGACGGTGTTGGTTGCCACGTCAATCGCCCCAACCATCACCTTTTTACCGCGAATCAGCTCCAGCAGATCCATCGGTACGCGGGAGTTGTGGCACTCCAGGGAGATGATGTCGATGTTAGAGGTTTGCAGCTTAGGGAAGGCCTCTTCATACTGGCGCCATTCTGAGCCGAGCGTCTTTTTCCAGTCGGTATTGGCCTTGATGCCGTAGCCGTAGCAGATGTGTACCGCGGTTTCGCATTTCAGACCCTCAATGGCGCGCTCGAGCGCGGCGATACCCCAGTCGTTGACCTCATCAAAAAAAACGTTAAACGCCGGCTCGTCGAACTGGATAATATCCACGCCCGCGGCTTCTAATTCGCGCGCTTCCTGGTTGAGGATTTTGGCGAATTCCCAGGCCAGCTTTTCGCGGCTTTTATAATGCGCGTCGTAAAGGGTGTCGATCATGGTCATTGGCCCAGGCAGGGCCCATTTGATCGGCTTGTCCGTGAGCTGGCGCAGGTACTTTGCATCGTCCACGAATACCGGCTTCTGACGCGCAACGGCAGAAACCACGGTCGGCACGCTGGCGTCGTAGCGGTTACGAATGCGCACGGTCTGGCGATTTTCAAAATCGACGCCGCTCAGGTGTTCAATAAAGGTGGTGACGAAGTGCTGACGGGTCTGTTCCCCGTCGCTGACAATATCGATTCCCGCACGGATCTGCTCGTCAAGAGACAGGCGCAGTGCATCCTGTTTACCCGCCAGTAATTCCTGATCCTGCAGTTTCCACGGAGACCAGAGCGTTTCAGGTTGCGCAAGCCAGGTCGGCTTAGGCAGGCTGCCAGCCGTAGACGTCGGGAGCAATGTTTTCATAATAAAAGACCTTTTTTGATGAATTAAAGCGTGTAGTTATCAGACCACTGCTCGAGAATGTGTTTATAAGGCTTAATGAAATATTCTTCGGTAAATCGACCCTGTTCAATCGCCAGCCGGCTTCGCTCTTCGCGGTCATAAACAATTTTGGTTAATGAATGATCCTGCTGGTTCAGGTCCGGGCGATAAAACAGTCCCGCCGCCGAGTTCGCGTTATAAATTTCCGGGCGATAGATTTTCTGGAACGTTTCCATCGTGCTGATGGTGCCGATCAGTTCCAGATCGGTGTAATCGCTCAGCAAGTCTCCGGTAAAGAAGAACGCGAAAGGCGCCACGCTGTTCTCAGGCATGAAGTAGCGGACCTTCAGGCCCATTTTTGCGAAGTACAGTTCCGTTAACGATTCGCCATCCGGCGCGTACTCAATACCCAGAACAGGGTGCTGGTTACCGGTGCGGCGATAGGTGTCTTTGCTCGAGACGCTCAGGCAGATCACCGGGCCCTTTCTGAAGTTCTCTTTGTATTCCGGCGAGTTCACAAAATGGTGGAAAATATTGCCATGCAGTTCGCCAAACTTTTCCGGAATACTGAAGTGCTGCTGGTTCTTGTTGTGATCCAGCAGCAGGACGCTGAAATCATAATCCCGCACGTAAGAGGAGAAGTTATTCCCGACAATGCCTGCGATACGCTGGTTATTTTTTTTGTCGACAATATACGTCTGCAAAATCTCGATGGCCGGGAACGGCTTTTCCGCGCCAATGTTCAAATCGACAGAGATGATTTCAAGCTCAACCGCGTAGCGATCGGCGGTCGGGTTATCCCAGCGCGCCAGGGCGTTAAAGCGGTTGTTGATCATCACCAGCGTATTGCGCAGGTTTTCCTGACGTTTTTCCCCACGCGCCAGGTTGGCAAAGTTGGTGGTCGTACGCGTATTTTCTGACGGGTTGTAATTCTCATCGAAGCAACTGCGCTTAAGGGTATATGTGAAAGCTTTGCTCATTGTGGTTATGCATCCTAAGTTCATGTTGCTAAGAAGTTACTAATGCATAATTTATGCCTGAGCCCGCGGCGCAGGGGAAGTGACTTAATTTCAATGCAACATGAGGGAAGTTCATGAACAGTATTGCGAACAGGACGGAGAGGGAAGTGAACGGGTAAGGGGCATCGCGCCCCTTAGCGTTATGCTGAAGGACGTTCGTTCCAGGCGTCACTGTGCAAGATATTCCCGTCGACAATGCGCCAGGTAATTTTATCGTACTGCAGGCTTACGCTTTCAACATGGTTCATTTTATCATTGGCAGCGATTTTCACGTTTGGCACGCTGCAGTTAACACCGGTAACCTTTACGTTCTCCATTAGTACGGTGTAATAACAGACTTCCTGTCCGGCATCATTAATATGATAGAAGTTGATTTCAGCGCTTTTAAGTGCCTGACCGGTAGATGCCGCTTTGTAGAGATAGGGCGTGGAGCTATCAACTTCCTTTTCAATCCGCATGGATGAGTGTTGACGCGTGCCGGTGATCTTGCCGTTAGCGCTGTCTACCGGGAGGTTAATGCCATGGCTCAGCCCAATTATCTCAATGCTACCTTCACGGTCCTGAACATCTACAGAACCTTTAATATGTGCTCCACCGTCGTCTTTTAGCCACATGTAGGGAGGAATTGGCATTCTTTATTTCCTTATTTTATTGAGTAACAGTGTTGTTAAGCGATAAATAACCGTGGTGAGGGTAAGTACGATTAAAATATCGACATTGGTATATGTGTCGTAAATTGTTTCAGCATTCACATCGCCATAAATAAAATTACATATTGATGAGACCACGTCATAATCAAGATAGTGTTCAGCGGGCCCAAGTGTGCGGCCTACAAAAATGCTGATGCACAGAAACCAGACCGTTTTGAATAGCCTGATTCCCCATTTAAGGGCAAGTGCTGATATATCCACTTTCAATCACCTCAACCCAGCCGCGTGCCATAAGTGAACGCATACAGGGAACCTGAATTAGCTCTGTACTCATGAGTGCATTCCGGATCAATGCGTAATCAGAATTATGGGCAATAGTGATACATCCTTCAGATACCGTACCTGGATGCAGCCGAAACAAACCCCGATAGATGTTATCAATCCAGGTACCATCATCGATTCCCCAGTCATCCTTGTATAAAGCAAACCACTCATCGCGGCCAAATTCTGCGCCGGTTCTGACCTGGTTCCACCGATCCTGAACTTTTGCTTTTAACCCTGAAAAGAAACCTCCAGTCCCTCTGTCAACAATCCAGTATTTTCCTGGGGGAATTGGACCTGCGCCTTTAACTGCACCACAAAATCCATTGTTTTTGTAAATTCCCTGCCCGGAATGCGCCATAAACACACCCACGCCGTGCAGATTAAAAGGCGCATAGTCTGCACCATTGAGCATCATCGTTCCTTTTAAGGCCATATTTTCTCCGCTGCCTTGTAATAAGAAAAAGGCAGCCTACGCCTGTAGTGGGTAGAGATATTTAACACACATCATATTTATGAACTGCGCATTTTTTTTAAGAAAATGACTCGACAATTTTTAATCACTATTCAGCCATTAATGTGAGTTAATGCTAAAAAATAATGAACCAGGCTCAGGCAACCCATCTCCATGCCTACTTCTCTGGTACACGCTCCGCAATTCCCGCTATAATCCCCAAAATTTCCAACCGGTTTAGAAACGATCATGACAAAACTCACCTTACAAGAGCAGATGCTGAAAGCGGGCCTGGTCAGCAGCAAGAAAGCGGCGAAAGTGCAGCGCACGGCAAAGAAATCACGCGTTCAGGCACGTGAGGCTCGGGAAGCGGTAGAAGAGAACAAGAAGGCGCAGATCGAGCGAGACAAGCTGCTGAGCGAGCAGCAGAAGCAGGCCGTACTCGCGAAAGAGTTTAAAGCGCAGGTGAAGCAGCTGATCGAGATGAACCGCATCACCGTGGCGAAGGGCAACATCACCTTTAACTTCACCGACGGTAATCTGATCAAAAAAATTGAGGTCGACAAGCAGACGCAAACCCAGCTGATCAACGGCCGTCTGGCCATTGCGCGCCTGGTGCTCAATGCAAACGGCGATTGTGAATACGCGATCATTCCGGCGGTGGTGGCTGATAAAATTGCCCAGCGCGATGCCGACAGCATCGTGTTAAACAGCACGCTCAGTCAAGAAGAGCAGGACGAAGACGATCCGTACGCGGACTTCAAAATTCCTGACGATTTGATGTGGTAAACCGCGTTCAAAACGGGGCGGCGTGGCGGGCGTTAACCGGCTCTCCGCTCACGGGATGAATAAAATTCAGCTCGCTGGCATGCAGCATCAGCCGGGGCGTTTCCTTAGCCCCCGGCGCGTCAAGACCGCCATACAGATCGCAGCCCAGAATAGGGTGCCCCAGCTGTTGGCAATGGATGCGCAGCTGGTGGGTTCGCCCGGTTTCCGGCGTCAGTTCCACCCGCGTTAACGGCACTCCTGTCCCCCGAAAAAAACGTTCCACCACCCGATAGCGGGAACGGGCGGGTTTACCGTTGATGGCGCAGATCGACATCAGCGGGAACAGCGCCGGGTCTTTGGCAATGGGCGCGTCTATTATTCCCTCGTCGTTCTCCAGATGCCCATAAAGCAGGGCGCTGTAGACTTTCTCCACGCTGCGCTGGCTGAACTGCTGGCAAAGCGCCGCGTTGATGGCCTTATTGCGCGCAACCACCATCAGCCCGGACGTGCCGAAATCCAGACGGTGTACCAGCGTGCAGCCGGGGAACGTCTGCACCAGACGATAATGAACAGAATCGAGGTTTTGCGGGTTTTTGCCCGAGAGGCTGAGCAGGCCAGAAGGCTTATTAATCAGCAGCAGATGTTCATCCTGCCAGAGGATCTCAATGTCGTCGTGACACTGTGGAGCAATAAAAGAATCGATAATCGCAGACATCAGGCCGCCCGGCTGGAGATTGGATGCGGATGATAGCGAAATGCGGGGAAAAGAAAAACCCTCCCACCGGGCGGTGAGAGGGGGAAATCTTACGCGGCTACCAGGCTGTCGATGGCGGCTTTCGCGTCGGTCTGCGCTTTGGTCGCCACTTCAGGACCGTAAGCGATGCCTTCCGCAAACACGAAGTTCACGTCAGTGATGCCGATGAAGCCCAGGAACAGGCTCAGGTACGGCGCAACCAGGTCAGTTGGGGTATCTTTATGGATACCGCCACGGCTGGTCAGGACGATCGCACGCTTGCCTTTTACCAGACCTTCAGGGCCGTTCTCGGTGTAGCGGAAGGTTACGCCAGCGCGCGCCACCAGGTCGAAGTAGTTCTTCAGCTGGGTAGGAATGTTGAAGTTGTACATTGGAGCGTTGATGACGATAACGTCGTGCGCCTGCAGCTCAGCAATCAGCTCGTCGGACAGGGCCAGGGCTTCCTGCTGACGCGGGGACAGTGGCGCATCGCTTGGGCGCAGCGCGCCAATCAGCTCGCCGTCCAGGACAGGAATGGGGTTTGCTGCCAGGTCACGCACGGTGATTTCGTCTGCAGAATGCTGTTCACGCCACTGTTCAACGAAGTAATCAGACAGCTGACCAGACTGAGAGTACCCTGCCAGAATACTGGATTTCAAAACTAATACTTTGCTCATGGGTGATTCCTGTTGTTGCATTTGATTGAAGGGGGGTGCCCCGTTGCTTGTTGACACTTTATTCACAATCCTGCCACAGAGATAGCGCAATATATCGAAGCCTATGTTCGAATTTTTTGAATAAGGCGCTAAAAGCGTCAATGTGGTACTCTATAGCAATCATTAAAAAGAGATTTTATCCGGCAGAGCACTGCCCGTTAACGCTATGACAGAACAACCCAAAATCACCTTCCCGTTGCTCCTGCAACAGCTTGATTCCCTGATGCTGCGCGATAAACAGCGGTTTTCCCGCCGGCTGCACGGCGTGAAGAAGGTTAAAAATCCTGATGCACAACAGGCCATTTACCAGGAGATGGCCAAAGAGATTGAACAGGCGGCAGGGAAGGTTGTGCTGCGCGAAGCCGCGCGTCCGGCGATCACCTACCCGGAAAACCTGCCTGTCAGCCAGAAGAAACAGGACATCCTTGAGGCCGTCCGCGACCACCAGGTGGTGATTGTCGCGGGGGAAACCGGTTCAGGCAAAACCACCCAACTGCCGAAAATCTGTATGGAGCTGGGCCGCGGGGTGAAGGGGCTGATTGGCCACACCCAGCCGCGTCGTCTGGCGGCGCGCACCGTGGCGAACCGTATTGCCGAAGAGCTGCAGTCGGAGCCGGGCGGCTGCATCGGCTACAAGGTACGATTCAGCGACCATGTCAGCGACAACACCATGGTCAAGCTGATGACGGACGGTATCCTGCTGGCGGAAATACAGCAGGACCGCCTGCTGATGCAGTACGACACCATCATCATCGATGAAGCGCACGAGCGCAGCCTGAACATCGACTTCCTGCTTGGCTACCTTAAAGAGCTGCTGCCGCGTCGCCCTGATCTGAAAATTATCATCACCTCCGCGACCATCGACCCGGAGCGCTTCTCAAAACACTTCAACAATGCGCCGATTATTGAAGTGTCGGGCCGCACCTATCCGGTGGAAGTGCGCTATCGCCCGATTGTGGAAGAGGCGGACGATACCGAGCGCGACCAGCTGCAGGCCATCTTCGACGCCGTTGACGAGCTGGGCAACGAGAGCGCGGGCGACATCCTGATCTTCATGAGCGGCGAGCGCGAAATTCGCGATACCGCCGATGCGCTCAGCAAGCGCGACCTGCGCCACACCGAGATCCTGCCGCTGTATGCCCGCCTGTCCAACAGCGAACAGAACCGCGTCTTCCAGCCGCACGGCGGGCGCCGCATCGTGCTGGCGACCAACGTGGCGGAGACCTCGCTGACCGTACCGGGGATTAAATACGTTATCGACCCGGGCACGGCGCGCATCAGCCGCTACAGCTACCGCACCAAAGTTCAGCGCCTGCCGATTGAGCCGGTCTCCCAGGCGTCTGCTAACCAGCGTAAGGGCCGCTGCGGCCGCGTGTCGGAAGGGATCTGTATTCGTCTTTATTCCGAAGACGATTTCCTGTCGCGCCCGGAGTTTACCGACCCGGAAATTCTGCGCACCAACCTGGCGTCCGTTATCCTGCAGATGACCGCGCTGGGGCTGGGCGACATCGCGGCGTTTCCGTTTGTGGAAGCGCCGGACAAGCGCAACATTCAGGACGGCGTGCGTCTGCTGGAAGAACTCGGGGCGATTACCACCGACGAGCAGGCGAGCATCTATAAGCTGACACCGCTGGGCCGCCAGCTCAGCCAGCTGCCGGTCGACCCGCGCCTGGCGCGCATGGTGCTGGAAGCGCAAAAGCACGGTTGCGTGCGCGAGGCGATGATCATCACCTCGGCGCTCTCCATTCAGGACCCGCGCGAGCGTCCGATGGACAAACAGCAGGCGTCGGACGAAAAGCACCGTCGCTTCCACGACAAAGAGTCCGATTTCCTCGCCTTTGTGAACCTGTGGAACTACCTCGGCGAGCAGCAGAAAGCGCTCTCCTCGAACCAGTTCCGCCGCCAGTGCCGCGTGGATTTCCTTAATTATCTGCGCGTGCGTGAATGGCAGGATATCTACACCCAGCTGCGCCAGGTGGTGAAAGAGCTGGGCATTCCGGTGAACAGTGAACCGGCGGAGTACCGCGAAATTCATATCGCGCTGCTGACTGGCCTGCTGTCCCATATCGGGATGAAGGATGCGGATAAGCAGGAATATACCGGCGCGCGTAACGCGCGTTTCTCCATCTTCCCGGGTTCCGGCTTGTTCAAGAAGCCGCCGAAGTGGACTATGGTCGCGGAGCTGGTGGAAACCAGCCGCCTGTGGGGGCGCATTGCCGCGCGCATCGACCCTGAATGGGTTGAGCCGGTGGCTCAGCACCTGCTGAAACGTTCGTACAGCGAGCCGCACTGGGAGCGCGCGCAGGGCGCGGTGATGGCGACCGAAAAAGTGACCGTTTACGGCCTGCCGGTGGTCGCCGCGCGTAAGGTCAACTACAGCCAGATCGATCCGGCGCTCAGCCGCGAGCTGTTTATCCGCCACGCGCTGGTGGAGGGGGACTGGCAGACGCGCCACGCGTTCTTCCGTGAAAACCTGAAGCTGCGCGCCGAGGTGGAAGAGCTTGAGCACAAGTCCCGACGCCGCGACATTCTGGTGGACGATGAGGCGCTGTTTGAGTTTTATGACCAGCGCATCAGCCATGATGTTATCTCCGCCCGCCACTTTGACAGCTGGTGGAAGAAGGCCAGCAAAGCGACGCCGGACCTGCTCAACTTCGAAAAGAGCATGCTGATTAAAGAGGGGGCGGAGTCGGTCAGCAAGCTCGACTACCCGAACTTCTGGCATCAGGGCAACCTCAAGTTGCGTCTGACCTACCAGTTTGAACCGGGCACCGACGCGGACGGCGTAACCGTCCACATTCCGCTGCCGCTGTTAAACCAGGTCGACGAGAGCGGGTTTGAGTGGCAAATTCCCGGCCTGCGCCGCGAGTTGGTGATTGCGCTGATCAAATCCCTGCCGAAACCGGTGCGGCGCAATTTTGTGCCAGCGCCAAACTATGCGGAAGCGTTTCTGGGCCGCGTCACACCGCTGGAACTGCCGCTGCTGGACGCGCTGGAGCGTGAGTTCCGCCGCATGACCGGCACCACCATCGACCGCGAAGACTGGAACTGGGATCAGGTGCCCGATCACCTGAAAATCAGCTTCCGCGTGGTGGATGATAAAAACAAAAAGCTGCTGGAAGGGCGTTCCCTCAGCGAGCTGAAAGAGGCGCTGAAAGGCAAAGTTCAGGAGACGCTTTCTGCGGTGGCGGACGACGGCATTGAGCAGAGCGGGCTGCATATCTGGAGCTTTGGCCAGCTTCCGGAAAGCTACGAGCAGAAGCGCGGCAACTATAAGGTCAAAGCCTGGCCGGCGCTGGTGGACGAACGTGACAGCGTGGCGATCAAACTGTTTGATAACCCGCAGGAACAGCAGCAGATGATGTGGCGCGGGCTGCGCCGCCTGCTGCTGCTCAACATCCCGTCGCCAATCAAGTATCTGCACGAGAAGCTGCCGAACAAAGCCAAGCTGGGGCTCTACTTTAACCCGTACGGCAAAGTGCTGGATCTGATTGACGACTGCATCTCCTGCGGCGTGGACAAGCTGATCCACGAGGCGGGCGGCCCGGTCTGGACGGAAGAAGGTTTTGCGAAGCTGCATGACAAGGTTCGCGCCGAGCTGAACGACACCGTGGTGGAGATTGCCAAACAGGTCGAGCAGATCCTCACCGCCGTGTTCAACATCAACAAGCGCCTGAAGGGGCGCGTGGATATGACCATGGCGCTGGGACTGTCGGACGTGAAGGCGCAGATGGCGGGGCTGGTGTACCGCGGCTTTGTCACCGGCAACGGCTTTAAGCGTCTGGGCGATACGCTGCGCTATCTGCAGGCGATTGAAAAACGTTTGGAGAAAATGGCGATCGATCCGCACCGCGATCGCGCGCAGATGCTGAAAGTGGAGAGCGTGCAGCAGGCGTGGCAGCAGTGGTTAAACAAGCTGCCGCCGGCGCGCCGCGACGATGAAGATGTGCAGGAGATCCGCTGGATGATCGAGGAGCTGCGCGTCAGCTTCTTTGCCCAGCAGCTCGGTACGCCGTATCCGATTTCGGATAAGCGTATATTGCAGGCGATGGAGCAGATTTCCGCTTAACGTCCTTGCCCGGTTTTCTCCCTCTCCCTGTGGGGGAGGGTCGGGCTGATGCCTTCACCCATTCACAATCGCCAGCGTAAACCCATCCCATCCCTTAACCCCCACCGTTTGCAGTGCGGTGGCGGTTAAGCGCGGGTTATCCCCCGTCATCTCGATAAAACGCCGCACGCCCAGCACGCGCGCGTCGTCGCTTTGCCCGTTAATGACCTCGCCGTCGCGGACCACGTTATCGCCGATGATCACCGTGCCGGGACGGGAATAGTGCAGCGCCCACTCCAGATAGCCGGGATTGTTTGGCTTATCGGCATCAATAAAGATCAGGTCGAACGGTGGAACGTCACCGAAATTCTCCAGCGAGTTCAGTGCCGGGCCTTCAATTAATTCAATACGATCGTTCAGCCCCGCGAGGCGAATATTCTGGCGGGCAACATCAGCATGCGTTGGGTCCGCCTCGAGCGTAATCAGCTTTCCGTCCGGCGGCAGGGCGCGTGCCATCCAGATTGAGCTATATGCACCCAGCGTACCGATCTCAAGAATGCGTCTTGCCTGCGTCATGCGCACGAACAGCGCCAGCAGCTGTCCCTGATTGGCCGCAACATCGTGTTCGGGTAGCCCGGCGCGTTTGTTGTTTTCAAGAACCTTCTGAAGAACCTCATCCTCAGGGATAAGCGAAGAAATCATGTAATTATCTACTGCAGACCATTGTTGTTGCATAGATTGACTCCTTAAGAGGGATTGCCGGGTGGCGGCTACGCCTTACCCGGCCTACGGGTGCGAAATGCAGGTCCGGTAAGCAAAGCGCCACCGGGCAGGTTTTCAGGCATTGACCCAGCCCCCGCCCAGCGCTTTATACAAATCAATCTGCGCCAGCAGCAGGTTATTTTTGACCTGCACCACGCTGGTCTGGACCGAGTACAGCGTGCGCTGCGCGTCCAGCACGTCAAGATAGGATGAATAACCGTTGCGATAGCGGTTCTGCGCAATGCGCAGCGTCTCCCGGGCCACATCCTGCTGGGCAAGCAGCTCCGTCAGCTGTTCCTGATAGCGCGTAATGGCATCAAGGCTGTTGTTCACTTCGGCAAACGCGTTACGCACGGTTTTTTCATACGCATACAGCGCCTGGTTACGCTGGGACTGGGAAATATCCACCTGCGCGTTCAGCGCCTGGCGGTTCAGCAGCGGGGCGAGAATGCTGCCGCCTGCGCTCCAGAGCTGGAGCGGGTTGTCCAGCAGGCCGGAAAGGGTGCGATCCTGGATCGATCCGGTTGCGGTCAGGTTGATCGACGGCAGCAGGCTGGCGCGTGACGCGGCAAGCGAGGCATCAGCCGCGACCAGCTGTCGCTCGGCCTGCACGATATCCGGCCGCCGATTCAGGAGCGTGGAGGGCAGCTGTGACGGCAGCGTGAGCGGCGTCAGCGCCGCAAAGCTTTCGCTACGCGCTACCGCACCGGGATTGCTTCCCAGCAGCAGGCTCAGGGCATTCTCCTGCTGCGCAATCTGATGCCGCAGCTCGGGCACCTGCGCTCGCGTTGAGCGAAGCTCGGAATCCGACTGCATCAGCTCCAGGCGCGAACTGTAGCCCGTCTCAAGCTGGCGTTTGGCAAGATTAAACGCTTCTTCGCGCGATTTCAGCGTGGATTCGGTCACGCGCAGCTGTTCATCAAGCGAGAGCAGGGTGACGTACCCGGAGGCAACGGACGAGGCGACGGTGAGATCCGCAGCCGCGGCGGCGGCTTTTTGCGCCTCCAGCGAGGCTTCGGCGGCATTGGACGTGCTGCGGTTGACGCCCCAGATATCAACGTCATAGCTCGCCGTCAAGCTGCCTCTGTACAGCGTGCTGTAGACCGGCAACCCGGTGGCGGCGGATTGAGAACGGGCGCGCGTCCCGGTTACGCCCGCGTCGAGTGAAGGAAACAGGCTGCCGTCGGCGGCAAAGACCCGCGCCTGATATTCGTTTATCCGCTCGCGGGCAATCAGCACATCGCTGTTATTTTTTAGCGCCTGGTCCACATAGCGGTTGAGGTTGTTGTCATGAAAATTGCGCCACCAGAGCTGTTCCGTCGGGCTGGTTGGCCCTGAGACGGCGCGCCATTGAGCCGGAATTTGCAGGGTCGGCTGCGCCGGCTTGACGTCAACGGACTGGCATCCGGCCAGCATGAGCGCCCCCACCAGCGCGGCTATCGGGCGAAGAATCATGGCTTCGCCTCCCGCGTATCGATCGTCACCTGGACCGACATACCCGGACGCAGCAGCGCAGACTCTTCAGGCTTACCAAGCACCTCAATGCGCACCGGAATGCGCTGGGCAATTTTGACAAAGTTCCCGGTGGCGTTATCCGGCGTGATAGCGCTGAATTCAACCCCGGTCGCCGGAGAGATGCTCTCCACGCGCCCCTGATACGCCTTGTTGTTCAGGGCATCAACGGTGAACTTCACCGGTTGACCGACGCGCAGCTCCGCGAGCTGGGTCTCTTTGATGTTGGCGATCACCCAGTGCTGCGGCGGTACCAGCGTAGTGAGGTGCGTTCCGGCGGTCACGTACGCGCCGAGACGCACGGCAATCTGGCCGAGCTGGCCGTCGCGCGGGGCGATAATGCGGGTGTTTTGCAGGTCAATCTGCGCCAGCTCCAGCGCCGCTTTGGCGTTTTCAACATCTGCCTCCAGCGCGCCGCGGTTCACAATCACCGTCTGCAGATCCTGACGCGACATCTCAAGCGAGGCTTTCGCCTGGTCGATATCTGCGCTGCCCTGAGCCGCACTAGCCAGCGCGGCATCGCGCTCGCGAATGGAAAGCGACCCATCCGCCGTCAGATCCTTCACGCGCTTTAAATCCGCCTGGGTTTTCAGGCTCTGGGCGCGGGCATTTTTCAGCGCGGCTTCATTTTTGGCAATGGTCGCTTCGGCGCTTTTCCGCTGCTGCAGGTTGTTATTCAGCGCGGCTATTTTCATCGCCAGCTGCGCCTCGGCCTGATGGACGCGCTGACGATAGATGCGGTCATCGATCTGCAGCAGCAGATCGCCTTTTTTGACCTGCACAAAGTCCTGCACCTTCACCTCGGTGATATAGCCGTTAACCTGGGGGCTAATGAACGTCGTCTGGCCGCGCACGTAGGCGTTGTCTGTAAACTGCGCGTGGCGGGTAAACGGCGGCAGCTGCCAGGCGTAAAGAATGACCAGCACGCCGACAATACCGATGGCAGCGGCGGTGAAAACGGAAACAATGCGCACATTTTTGCGGGTGTTGGCCTGCTCTTTGGCGGCATCCTGCTGACTCATAAACTCTCCAGAAATATTACAATTATTTGTTGCCGGTGGCGTTCTTCAGCGCCATACGGGCAGTAATGCGCAGGCGCAGCAAGCGCCATAAAATCCAGACCAGCGTGGCGGCAGCGATGCTTGCCGTCAGCAGATAAGTATCGTTGTAGGCCAGAATATTTGCCTCAAGGCTGGTCACCGTCTGTAGCTGGGTAATGGCCTGCGTTCCCAGCAGCGTACTGTCGCCGATCAGGCTTTTATACATCTGGGTATAAAGCTGAATCCGCTCGTTGACCAGCGGGTTAAGCGTGGTGAGCTGATCCGCCAGCAGGCTGGAGTGGTATTTCTCGCGCCAGGTCTGGAAGGTGCCGAGAATCGCCGATCCCAGCAGGCCGCCGAGGTTCTGGCTCATGCCAAACATGACCGAAAAGCTGACCAGGTTACGCGGGTCGGCAATTACCCCGCCAATGGCGGCCAGCATGGCGGGCGCCAGGAAGAAGGCGCTGCCGAAGCCCAGCAGAAACTGGCTGACCATCAGCTGATCCGGGCGGGTCAGGTTATTGGACTGGCTGTCCAGCAGCGAGGCAACAATCATCAGCGCCAGAGAGGTGATAATCGGCCACGCCAGCTTTGTGGGCTTGATGGTGAGGCAACTGGTGACGATCCCGCAGACGATCCCGGCGAAAATGGACCACGCCAGATGGGTCATCTGCTCATTCTGTAACCCCACGTACTGCAGCCAGCCGATGACGCCGGTATTTTGCTCCGCCAGCACGATGCGGATCAGCAGCATGATCAGCCCCAGGCGAACGATGCTGCCGCTCGACAGCCAGCGGGTGTTCAGCAGCGGGTTGGCGCGGTTATGTTCAAACACGATGGCGGAAACAATCAGCACCAGCGATAGCGCCAGCGACCAGCCGATCCACGGCGCCTCAAACCACCAGTCAAGACGGCCTAAAGAGAGCACGGCGCAGAGCAGGGCCATTCCGGGAGCCAGTAAAAAGAAGGTGACAAAGTCTTTCTTCTCGAAGACCTTGCGTCGGTCACCCGGAGGCAGTTTTAAGGCGATTACGCAGGCCAGGGAGATCAGCGCCAGCCCCAGTTCAAAGAAATAGAGCCCGCGCCACTCGTCCAGCTGGAGAAGCTCAGTGGAAAACAGACGCGCCAGCGGAATAGCGAGCGACGATCCGGTGATCCCGATGGTAAGCGCCTTCAGGCGATGCTTCGCAGGCCAGGCCTGGATTTGGTAGTAAATCCCCAGCGAGCTGAGCGCGGCGGCCACCATCCCGTGCGCGGCGCGTACCATTAGCGCGGAGCTGAGGTCGTTAACGAACAGGTGGAAAAAGGTGACCAGCACGTACAGCACCAGAAAACCTTCCGTAAAGGCGCGCAGGCCGTACTGTTGACGAAATTTGACCAGCAGCAGGTTAATGGAGATGTTGGTCATCACATAGACTGCGGGCAGCCAGGCGATTTCGGTCGACCAGGCCCCGAAGGTCCCCTGCAGGTTTTGCAGGTTGGCGGTGACCACCGCATTGCCCAGCGCCCCCGTCAGGCAAACCAGCAGCCCAACGACGCCATAGGCGACGCGTTTTGGCGTACTGTGCTCGGGGGTGGAAGGCGAACCCAGCAGGGCGGGTTTCTCATGGGGCTGCCACTCGCGAGGAGCATAAGGGTCGCGTTCGGGCAGGCGCATAACGTCATTACCTTAGAAATGATTGAATAATTAGCGGGCTAGCGATTCTACGTCTGCCGCAAATGATAATTCAAGTGAATATGATTTGCGCATGTTAATCAAATGTACGAAAGAAATTTAAGGAAAAAGAGCGGCCCGATGTCGCCGTTGTGTTGAGAACCTGAAGTCGCTACCCTGCAGGGATAGCGAGAAGGAGTTCATCATGGAACAGACCCATTTTCCCATCCTGCCGGATGCCACACTGGCGGCCATTAATACTGTCGGTGAATGGCTGGCGCAGGATGACCTGAGCGGCAGCCGCCTGCACCCGGACGTCGATGCGGTAATTCTGGCAGGGAACGCGGTGATCCCGACCATTGAGGCAGCCTGCCGTATTGCCGCGCAGCGAGAAATCCCGCTCCTTATTAGCGGCGGTATTGGTCATTCAACCGCGTTTTTATATTCAGCTATCGGCAATCATCCGCGTTATCACACCTTACAAGTCGAAGGGCGGGCCGAAGCGAGCATTCTCGCTGACATTGCTCGGGCGTTCTGGCAGATCCCCGAGGCGCGCCTGTGGGTTGAAGATCGCTCCACCAACTGCGGTGAAAACGCGCGCTTTAGCTGGAACATGCTGAAAGAGCGTCAGCGGACAAGCGGACGCGTGCTGGTGGTGCAGGACCCAACGATGCAGCGCCGCACGATGGCGACGTTTGCCCGCGTGTGCCGCGATGAACCCGCATCACCGCAGTGGATCAGCCATCCCGGGTTTACGCCAGTGCTGCAAAACGGCACTGAGGGCGTGGAGTTTAGTGGGGGCAACGCCGGACTGTGGCCCGTTGACCGTTATCTTTCACTGGTTATGGGGGAACTGCCGCGCCTGTATGATGACGTCAACGGCTATGGCCCGGCCGGGCGGGATTTTATCGCGCACGTTGCCTTTCCGGAGGCGGTGACTGCCGCGTGGAAACAGCTACAGCAGGATCCTGTCCTGAAGGGCGCACGTAAAATAATGTAGGCATGGAACAATCCCCTCGCCCCATTGGGGAGAGGGTTAGGGTGCGGGGAAAATCACAGCGCCGCAAACTTATCCAGCGTCCGCACCAGCTGCGTCACAAACCCATACTCGTTGTCATACCAGGCAACGGCTTTCACCAGCTGCAGGTCTCCCGCTTCTGACACCTCCGTCTGCGTGGCGTCAAACACCGAACCATAGTGCGAGCCAATCACATCTGACGACACGATCTCGTCATCGGTATACCCGAACGATTTATTACCCTGGGTCGCCTTTTTCAACGCGGCGTTGATCTCCTCGACCGTCACCTTTTTACCCAGAATCGCTACCAGCTCGGTTACCGATCCGGTTTTCACCGGCACGCGCTGGGCGTGACCCTTTAGTTTGCCGCTGAGCGCGGGGATCACCAGGCCGATGGCTTTCGCCGCACCGGTGGTATGCGGAATAATATTTTCTGCCGCCGCCCGCGAGGCGCGCAGATCTTTCCCGCGCGGGCCATCCACCAGCGCCTGGGTGCCGGTATAGGCATGAATGGTGGTCATGGTGCCCACTTTAATTTCAAACGCGTCGTTCAGGGCTTTTGCCAGCGGGGCGAGGCAGTTGGTGGTGCAGGACGCGACGGAAATAATAGTATCACTGGCGTCAATGGTATCTTCATTCACGCTATAGACGATGGTCTTCATCTCACCCGCGGGCGCCGAAATCAGCACTTTCTTCGCACCGGCGTCCAGGTGCGCCCGCGATTTTTCTTCTGAGGTATAAAAGCCGGTGCACTCCACGACGATATCCACGCCCGCGGCTTTCCACGGAATGTGCTTTGCCTCTTTTTCGGCGTACACCGCGATGGTTTTACCGTCGACAATCAGCGCATCCTCGGTGAAGTCCACGCTCCAGGGGAAGCCACCGTAGTTGGAATCATGCCTGAGCAGGTAGGCCAGGACTTTCGGGGAGGTGAGGTCGTTGATGGCGACGACGGTATTACTGTCCTGGGTTTCAAGAAGGCGGCGCAGCACAAGGCGTCCAATGCGTCCAAATCCGTTAATGCCAATTTTACTCATGGTGTTCTCCTGTGAACGTGTCGATACGACAGTTTGAACTCATCCAGGCTTAGACCATCACGGGCAGGGCAGCAATTGAAGATGCTTCATGCGAGGGGAAGTATTTGAAAAACCATACAGAAAAGTTAATGAATTTTTAAGGAAAGGAGATTATGTTGGCGCGGTGACTGTTTTTTTTCAGGAAATCCCATGCGCACTAAATATACAAGCCTGCAAATCACGATTCACTGGCTGGTGTTTTTGTTAATCGTCGTCGCCTACTGCGCGATGGAATTCAGGGGCTTTTTCCCGCGTTCCGACCGACCGCTTATTAACATGATCCACGTCTCCTGCGGCATCTCGGTTCTGGTGCTGATGGTGGCGAGATTGCTGATCCGCCTGAAGTTTCCCGCACCGCCCATTCAACCTAAACCCAAAGCGATGATAACCGGCATGTCCCACCTTGGGCATCTGATCGTCTATCTGCTGTTTATTGCGCTTCCGCTGATTGGCATCGTGATGATGTATAACCGTGGAAACGACTGGTTCGCCTTTGGTCTGGCGATGCCTCAAGCGGCGGAAGGGAATTTTGACCTGGTGGATGTGCTGAAGGAGTGGCACGTTACGCTGGCAAACCTGGGCTATTTCGTGATTGGTCTGCACGCCTTTGCGGCGCTGATGCACCACTATTTCTGGAAAGATAATACTCTTTTGCGCATGATGCCGAATAAGCGTCAGTAGTCTTTAACTCGTGCCGGGCGGCGCAGCGCCACCCGGCTTGTTTTTTAACCCAGAAGAGCACGCTCTTCATCAGTTAACGCCAGCGTCTGTGTTGACCCCGTCTCTGACGATTTCACCGCCGCTTCCAGAACAGCCATGACCGCTAACGCCTCGACAGGATGAACGGGATTGGCGATCTTCCCGAGTATCGCATCCCGCACGTTGATGTAGTACTGCCGCTGATCGCCCTTTGGCGTGGCAATCGTTTGGGGTTCACCATCAGCTCCGAAGAACACCATGCTGTCGTCGTCTTCGCCCCAGGCGTCGCTGCCGGGGATTACGCCAGCCAGCAGCTGCGCTTCCTGCTGATCGATTCTGGCTTTCACCACGCTGCCTTTGTCCCCGTGAACGGTAAAGCGCGCCGTACCGCCAGCCACCAGCATGCTGGCGTGCAGAACCACCTTATGATCCGGGTAATTGAGGACCACGTGCGCCCAGTCGTTAACCTCTGCGCCGTCGCGCAGCGTGGCGATATTTCCCTGAACAGACTCTGGCAGGCCAAACAGCTGAAGCGTCTGGTCGATCAGGTGAGGGCCCAGGTCAAACCACAGACCGCTGCCGGGGACGTTCTGCTCGCGCCAGCGCACGCGCACTTCCGGGCGGAAGCGGTCAATATGCGACTCCAGATGCTTAACCTTGCCAACCGTGCCTTGCTCAATAATCTGCTTAATGCCGAGGAAATCGCTGTCCCAGCGGCGGTTGTGGAAAACGGAGAGCAGAAGCTGCTTTTCATCCGCCAGGGCAATCAGGTCCCGGGCTTCCTGCATGTCCAGGGTGAAAGGCTTATCCACGACCACGTGTTTTCCCGAGTTCAGGGCCAGCGTCGCCAGCGGCGCGTGGGTGGCGTTAGGGGAGGCAATGACCACCAGGTCGACATCAGGATGTTGAATGGCTTCTTCGGGCGTGGCTACCACCAGCACATCCGGAAGATCGCGCTTCACTTTCTCTTCATCACGGGAAGAGACCACCGCCAGCTTGAGCCCGTCCACGGACTGGATCAGCGGGGCATGGAAGGTTTTACCGACAAAACCATACCCGATCAGCGCAATGTTGATTGTTTGAACTTTACTCATGACCTTCTCCACGTTATTGCGCGCACACCGTGACCCGTAATGCGCCAGGGTCCCCAAGCTCAGGCCAGGGACGATCTAAAAAGAGTTGATGAATATCGGTTAGCCCGGAGACCAGATACGGCTCGCAGCGGTTAACTTTCAGGTGATCGGCAACAATCCAGTGCGCATGGCTTGCGGCGAGCATCGCGCGTTTCACCTCGGCATCCGCTTCTTTACCGGCACTCAAACCGAGTTCGGCATGAAGGGCGCACGCACCGAGAATGGCGATATCGGCCCGATAGCGTGACAGCAGGGACAACGTGGCGCTGCCGGCAAACAGGCGCTGCTTCGGGTCCCATTTTCCACCGAGCAGAATAAGCTCAATGTCTTCCCGGTCGCTAAAATGCTGGGCGATATCCAGCGAGGTAGTGATCACGGTGTGAGGCCCCTGCAGAAAAGTGGCGACGGCCATCACCGTACTGCCGGCATCCAGAAACAGGGTGGAACCCGGCGGAACCGCCTGCGCAACCTGTTTCCCCAGGCGCTGCTTGGTTTCCGGCAGCAGGGTATTGCGGCCCTGACGATTCATGGCCGAAAGATTCAGAGCAATAGCCCCGCCGTGATTCTTCTGGGCAAGCCCCTGATTTTCCAGATCGGTCAGATCCCGACGAACCGTGTCCGCCGAAACCTGCAGCTTTTCTGCCAGCTCGGTGATGCTGGCCTGACCTTGTTCACTGAGAATATCAAGGACATAGCGTTGACGTGCGGTTTTGTGCATGGGCAGCAATCCTGCAAAATGTCGCAATAAATTGCATAATACAGCATTTTGACGCAGAAGGAAGGAGTATCGTAAACCAGGTTGATGTTTAATTATTGGAATTATATTAAGCGGATATCATTAAGCCGTTCTGAATGTTAACCACAGTGTTAATGTTATGTTTTAATCAACGATTTGGGTTATGTAACCAATGCATTGTCATTAACTGGTGGAATGTGCTGATATGTAATTAAAATAAAGCATTTAATGTCTGATTTATGTTTTTTATTGGAATTATTTTTCAACAAATCGATGGCTCTTACTTAAGTTGACACTTCTTTGAAAATCTTTGTGTCTGACCCGCTCAGAAATTAACGCAAAAATGTGCGCAGAGGAGATTAAGAATTTTCCTTAAATTACAGTGTGTTTTGATGTTTCATCTGAAAGGCTACTTTCGGAGTTTTGTCCAGAAACCCCATGTTTTTTCTTATATGTAACACCGCATTAACATTGTGGGTGTAGTGGCCTATACCACATTTTGTTATGCTGCAAATCAACTTATGAAATAAGTAATTTCTTAAATTTAATAAGACAAAGGCGGATCTCATCTCCATCGGAAATGGGTATGGGGAGCTTTACCTGAAATTTAGCGAGGAAGTTAAATAAGATATTTGTCTAATTATCTGTACCTCTTTTTGGGTAATTGCTTGAGTATCACTCAGAGTCAGGGAGATAAAATGACGATATTACGCAAGCCTGTTTCACGCCAATTTATAGCTACGCTGGCGTTAATTTCACTAGCACTAAATACGGCTTATGCCAATAGTGGCGCAGTGGGTATTGCCCCGATGGCAACGACGACCTTAAAGGAAAGTATTCTTTTCGCTATCGATCGCGATCCGTCAATTAGCCAGCAGGCCGCGCAGTTAGGTATTGGTCAGGCGCAAATAGACGAGGCGCGCAGCGGCTGGATGCCGCAAATAGCGTTGAACGGAAGTACGGGGCATAGCCAGACCACCGATTCCAGCGGTTCGCTGAAGAATTCTGCGGCCTGGGGGGTGAGCCTGACCCAGCTGATATACGATTTTGGCAAGACCAACAACAGCATCAGCCAGTCTTCCGCCCAGCGCGATAGCTACCGCTACCAGCTGATGAGCACGCTTTCTGACGTGGCGGAAAAAACGGCGCTCGGCTACGTGGAGGTCAAACGTTATTCCGACCTGCTACAGGCGGCAAAAGAGAATGTTCAGGCACTGAAAAACGTGGAGCAGCTGGCAAAACTGCGCGCCGATGCGGGCGTGAGTTCCACCTCCGATGAACTCCAGACCCGCACGCGTATTGCCGGCATGCAGGCGACGGTGGCGCAGTATAACGCCGCATTGAACAGCGCCCGCGCAAGGCTCGCGGTATTAACCGGAATGCAGGCAGATCATTATTCGCCGGTACCCGCAAACCTCGCCGTTGAGCCGGATTCGCTCAACCGCATTGATTATTCGTTAATACCGGCGGTAATGGCCGCGCAGAATATGGAACGTTCGGCCCAGTATGGCGTTGAAACGGCGAAGTCCCAGCACTGGCCAACCCTGAGCCTGAAGGGGGGACGCACGCGTTACGAGTCGGACAACCGCTCATACTGGGACGACCAGATCCAGCTCAATATTGACGCACCGCTTTATCAGGGCGGCGCGGTATCCGCACTCGTGCGTCAGGCTGAGGGTGCACGGGCGATGGCGTCCTCTCAGGTCGATCAGGCGCGTTTCGACGTGCTGCAAAAGGCCTCCGTCGCGCAAGCTGACTGGACCGGCGCACGGGGAAGAATGGAGGCCGGGAAGCGGCAGCTGGAAAATGCGCTGCGGGCCCGCGAGGTTTATAAAAATGAATACACCCTGAGCAAGCGGAGCATTAATGATTTGCTCAGCGTTGAGCAGGATGTCTGGCAGGCCACGTCGGCGAAAATAATTGCCGAGTATGATGGCTGGAGTTCGGCAATTAATTATGCTTCCGCGGTTGATAATTTAATGCCGCTTATTGGAATAGAGAAAAACGCTGCCGCAAAATTACCCGATTTGAGTTAACAAAAGCCACGCATAGCTGCACGAAATAAGTCTGAAAATAATGGGTGTTTTTTCCCAGGGATAGCTACATCCGTCTGGTGGATATATCCACAGGGATCCGTACACCTGCAAGGAGAGGAATATGAGTAACGTAAAGGTTGTTGATGTCATCATTCGCAAAACGGCGGAGAAAACGAAATTAACCGGCGAAGGAAATCTGTCGGTCTCTATTTCATCGCCGAGCGTGATTGAAATTCAGGGCTCTGCTCAGGACGTGATACGTTATGTCCGCCAGGGTAAAGACCTTCTCATTTATATGAAGGACGGCAGCGTTATTCGCTGCAATAACTATTTTGTTGAAGATCCTGAAACCCAACATCAGTCAGAGCTGGTGTTCAACGACGGGCAGGAACTGACTCATCTCTCTTTTGCCGATGCCGGGGAAGCGTCAGGCGTTGCCGCTACTGAATTAACCGCGCAGGCCACACCCATTAGCAGCATTGAACCCTTCCTGGAGCAGGGAAGCGCCCTGAGCGATGCCCCGTGGGGCTGGATTGCAGGGGCGGCATTAGGCGGCGGTGCTATCGGCGCACTGCTGGCCCACGGCGGTGACGGCGAAACCAAAACGAAAGTCATTGATAACACCAAAGAAGTGGAAAGCGCCACGCCGACCTTCCTGCTGTCGGACAAGGTGGGCGACAAGCAGGGAGTGCTGAGCGCAAACGCCCTCACGGACGATAACGCGCCGACCTTCAGCGGTACCGGTCAGCCGGGCGCGACCATCCAGATTAAAGACGGCAGCGGCAGCACCATCGCCAGCGCGATGGTCGGTAAAGACGGCACCTGGACGGTAAAACTCCCGACCCAGGCCGACGGAGAGCACACCTGGTCGGTGGTGCAGATCGACGGCAGTAAAACCACGTCAGCGGGCAACATCACCGTGACCGTTTCTACGTCCGAGGCCACGCTTTCGCTGGCGACAACGGCGGGTGACAACGTGATTAACGCCAGCGAACAGTCCGCAGGCTTTACGCTGTCCGGCAGCAGCCAGCATCTGGCGCAGGGAACCGACGTTTCCGTAACGCTGAACGGCAAAACCTACACCGCTCAGGTGGGAGCAGACGGCGCGTGGAGCGTTAACGTGCCTGCGGCAGACGCGCAGGCGCTCAGCGACGGTACCTGGACCGTTAGCGTCAGCGGCAAAGACGCGGCGGGTAACACCGTGAGCGGAAGCCAGACGATTGGCGTGGATACCGCTGCGCCAACGCTCTCCGTCGATACGCTCGCGCAGGACAACATCATTAATGCCGCTGAGCACAACCAGCCGCTGACGCTGAGTGGTAAAACCAACGCGGAAGCCGGGCAGATTGTGACGGTGACGCTGAACGGCAAAAATTATAACGCCACGGTGGGCAGCGACGGTACCTGGTCCGTCACGCTGGCGGCCAGCGAGGTGCAGGCCCTTAATGAGGGTCACCACACCCTGACGGTGAACGTCAGCGACAAAGCAGGCAACGGCTCGTCCGTGACCGCGGATTTCACGGTAGATACCAACGCGCCGGTCGTCACCATCAACACCGTCGCGGGCGACGATATCCTCAACACCAGCGAGCAGGGCCAGGCGCAGATTATTTCCGGGCAGGCGAGCGGCGCGGCGGCAGGCGATGTCGTCACCGTGACCGTTGGCGGCCAGACCTTCACCGGCGTCGTACAGGCAGACGGCAGCTGGAGCGTGGGCGTTCCTGCCTCCGTCGTCGGCGCGCTGGGTGAGGGCAACCACACCATTGCCGTCTCCGTCACCGACGCAGCGGGGAACACCGGTAGCGCCACGCACGGCATTTCGCTGAGCGGCAACCCGCCGGAATTTACGATTGACGCCATCAGCCAGGACAACGTGCTGAATGCCCGGGAGGCGATGCAGCCGCTGAGCCTGAGCGGCACCAGCAACCTGCCGGACGGCAGCGCCGTTACCGTGACGCTGAACAACGTCAACTATCAGGCGACCGTCGAAAACGGTATCTGGGCGGTTCAGGTGCCGGTATCCGACGTCCTGAATCTGGCGAACACCCTCTATAGCGTCAGCGTCAGCGGCACCGACAGCGTGGGTAACAGCGGCTCCGCAGAGGCGAATCTGCTGGTCGATACCGTGCTGCCGAAGGTGATCATTAACACCTTTGCGGGGGATAACCTGGTTAATAACGCCGAAGCGGGAGTGGACCAAACCCTCAGTGGCCGCGTTACCGGCGCGGCGGCGGGCGATATGGTGTCTGTTACCGTTGGCGGTAAGAGTTACAGCGCCACGGTGGGCAGCGATCTGACCTGGAAGGTCACAATCCCTTCAGCGGATCTTCAGGCGTTCGGCGACGGGGATTTGACCTTTACCGCCTCCGTGACCAACGGGCACGGTAATACGGGCACCGGCGAGCGCGATATCAATATCAACGCGGAACTGCCGGGTCTGCGCGTAAACACCATTTCCGGCGATGACGTGATCAACGCCATCGAGCAACAGCAGGACCTGACCGTCACCGGCGCCAGCACCCATCTGGCCGCAGGTACGCCGATTGTCGTCACCATCAACAACGTCGAATATCAGGCCGTGGTGACCGCCAGCGGCGGCTGGAGCATTGGCGTTCCTGCTGCGGATCTGCAGGCCTGGACGGCCGGAGGTATGACGGTCAGCGTCAGCGCAGAAGATGCCTGGGGCAACACCGTTGCGGCTGAACACCCGATTGAACTCGATCTCAACGCCTTGGCGGTCACCATTGATACCGTCTCCGGTGATGACCTGCTGAACGCGGCAGAAAAAGGGAGCGATTTAACCCTTTCCGGCCAGACGCAGGGCGTGGAAGCGGGGCAAACCGTGGTGGTGAAATTTGCCGACCAGACTTTTACCGCGCAGGTGCAGCAGGATGGCTCATGGAGCCTGACCGTCCCGGCGAACGCCATGGAAACGCTGATTGACGGGCGGGCGCAGGTAAGCGTTAGCGTGACTAACGTCAGCGGCAACAGCGCGGACGCCTCACGCGTGGTGACCGTCGATACGCAACCGCCGGCCATTACGCTCGATAATCTGACCGACGACAACATCATCAATGCGGCAGAAGCGCAGCAGGATCTGGTGCTCAGCGGCAGCACAACCGCTGAAGCGGGCCAGACGGTCACCGTGACGCTGAACGGCAAAAACTATCAAACTACCGTGCAAGCTGACGGCACCTGGACGCTGAACGTGCCTGCCGCCGACGTTGGCGCGCTGGCAGACGGCACTGTCACCGTGACGGCCTCCGTCAGCGACGTGGCAGGTAACAGCAGCAGTGCGGACCGCGTTGGTCTGGTGGATGCCACCGTGCCGCAGGTGACCATTAATGACTTTGTCACCGACACCAACACCGTTAACCAGCAGGCCCATTCTCAGGCGCAGATCCTGAGCGGCTCCGTCACCGGCGCGGCGGCGGGCGATTTGGTCACCATCACTATTAACAACGTGGACTACACCACCGCGGTGGACGCGGCGGGCAACTGGAGCCTCGGCCTGCCTGCATCCGTCGTTCAGGGGCTGACGGACGGCACCTGGACCATTAACGTCTCCGTGACCGATCGCTCCGGCAACACCGGCAGCAGTTCTCTGGATGTGGTGGTGAATACCGTGACGCCTGTTATCGGTATTAACACCCTGGCCGTAGATGACGTGATCAATGCGGCAGAGAAGGGCGAAGATCTGCTGCTTTCCGGTACCAGCAACCAGCCGGAAGGGACCACCATCACCGTAAACCTGAACGGTATCAACTACACCACCACCACTAACGCCAGCGGCAGCTGGAGCGTCACCGTGCCCGCCTCTGCGGTGAGCGCGCTGGGCGAAGCCAATTACACCGTGACGGCGAGCATTACCGATAATGTGGGCAACAGCGCCTCAACCTCGCACGATGTGCTGGTGGACAGCGCGTTGCCGGTAGTCACTATCAACACTTTCGCGACCGACAATATCGTCAACGCGGCGGAAGTCACCGCAGGGCAAACCCTGACCGGGAAGGTCTCTAACGCGGCATCGGGCGATACCGTCACGATTATCCTCGGCGGTCAAACATACACCGCTACCGTGCAGGACGATCTCTCATGGAGTCTGCCGTTAACCGAGAGCCAGTTAACCGCGCTCGGCAACGGCGAACTGACCGTATCGGCCAGCGTCACCAACGCGCACGGCAACACCGGTTCGTCTTCGCTGGACTTCACCATCGACGCCCAACTGCCGGGCCTGCGTATTGATACCGTGGCGGGTGATGATGTCATTAACGTCATCGAGCACGCTCAGAACCTGATTGTTTCCGGTTCAAGCACCGATCTGGCAGCGGGCAGCACCGTCACGGTGACCATTAACGGTAAGATCTATTCCGCAACCGTACTGGCGGACGGTACCTGGCAGGCGGCGGTTCCGGCAGCGGACGTGTCCCAGTGGGCGGACGGTTCGCTGGATATCAAGGCAAGCGCGCAGGATCCTTCCGGCAACCCGGTGACTATCGGCACCATCGTGGACGTCGATCTCGCGCCGGTCGCCGTCAGCATCAACAGCGTGACCGCGGACAACGTGCTCAACGCGGCAGAAAAAGGTCAGGATCTGGTGCTTTCCGGCTCCTCCGCGAACGTAGAAGCGGGCCAGACCGTCACCATCACCTTTGCGGGTAAAACCTACACCACGACGGTGAACGCCAACGGCGACTGGACGTACACCGTACCGGCAGCCGATTTGAGCGGCCTGAAGGACGGCGACGCCAGCGTGCAGGTCAGCGTGAGCAACGTGAACGGTAACGCGGCGTCGTCTGCGCAGGAGTTCAGCGTCGATACCGCCGCGCCAACGGTGACCATCAATACCATCAGCGGCGACAACATGCTGAACGCGGCTGAGGCAGCGCAGGATCTGACCCTGAGCGGAACGTCCACTGCCGAAGCAGGCCAGACGGTCACCGTAACCTTCAACGGCAACCAGTACACCGCGCAGGTGCAGGCCGACGGTAGCTGGACGCTGGACGTGCCGTCAGCCGATCTGGCGGGCATCACCGACGGTAACGCCACGGTCACGGCTTCCGTATCCGACAAAGCGGGCAACCCGGCCAGCGCGGACGCCTCCGTGCTCGTGGATACCACCGTGCCGCAGATTAGTTTTAACATCGTTGCGGGCGACGACATCGTGAATATTGCCGAGCACGGCCAGGCGCTGATCGTCTCCGGCAAGGTCACGGGCGCGCAGGCGGGTGACGTCATTACCGTCACCCTGAACGGCAAAGACTACACCGCGATGCTGGACGCGTCCGGAAGCTGGAGCGTGGGCGTTCCGGCGGCAGACGTGGGCGCGCTGGCTAACGGCGAGCAGACGATTTCCGCGACCCTCACCGACAAAGCGGGTAACAGCACTACCGCCACGCATGAATTTGACGTCTCCCTGGCTGCGCCGGAGATTGCCATCAATACCCTGGCGCTTGACGACGTGATTAACGCGGTCGAGAAAGGCCAGGATCTGCTGATTTCGGGCACCAGCAACCAGCCGGAAGGTACAGCCATTACGGTGATCCTGAACGGCATCAGCTACGCCGCGACCACCAACGCCAGCGGCGGCTGGAGCGTGACCGTTCCGGCGGCGAACGTCACTGCGCTGGGCGAAGCGAGCTATACCGTCACGGCAAGCGTGACCGATAGCGCAGGCAACGGCGCGAACGCCAGCCATAGCGTGCTGGTCGACAGCGCGTTGCCGCAGGTCACCATTAACGCAATCGCCATCGATGACGTGATTAACGCGGCGGAAGTCGCTTCCGGACAAACCCTGAGCGGGAAGGTGAGCGGCGCGGCGAGCGGTGACACTGTCACCCTTTCAATCGGCGGCAATACGTATACCGCGACGGTTCAGGACGATCTGAGCTGGTCGGTCAACGTGCCTTCCGCGGTCTTAACCGCTATCGGTAACGGCGATCTGACGGTGTCAGCCAGCGTCACTAACGGCCACGGCAACACCGGCTTCGGCGAGCGCGACATCACCATCGACGCCAATCTGCCGGGCCTGCGCGTCGATACCGTGGCGGGCGACGACGTGATTAACAGCATTGAGCATGCGCAGAACCTGATTATTACCGGCTCCAGCGACGGCCTGGCAGCGGGCGCGGCGCTGAGCGTGATCGTCAACGGCAAAACCTACGCGGCCACGGTGCTGGCAGACGGTACCTGGACGGCGGCCATTCCGGCGGCAGACGTCAGCGCGCTCAGCGCAGGCACGGTCACCGTGAAGGTCGAGGGAAATAGCGCGGCAGGCAACCCGGTCTCCATCAGCCACGACGTGAAGGTCGATCTGGCGACGGTTGCTATCAGCATTGACGCGATTGCTACCGACGACGTGATTAATGCGTCAGAAAAAGGCGCAGATTTGGTGCTTTCAGGTTCCACCAGCAACGTGGAAGAGAACCAGACGGTTTACATCACGTTCGGCGGCAAGTCCTACACGGCGAAAGTGGATGCCAGCGGCAACTGGACGGCGACCTTGCCGTCGGCAGATCTGGCTGGCCTGAAGGATGGCGACGCCAGCGTGCAGGTGAGCGTCACCAACGTGAACGGCAACAGCGCCTCGGCGGGACGCGAGTATGGCATAGACGCCACCGCGCCGACGGTCTCCATCGAAATCGTCAGCGACAACAACATCATCAATGCCGCCGAAGCGCAGCAGGATCTGGTCATCAACGGCGTCTCTAACGCCGAAGCGGGCCAGACCGTGACCGTCACGCTGAACGGCGTGGATTACACCACCATCGTGCAGGCAAACGGCAGCTGGAGCGTGACCGTGCCTTCTGCGGATCTGGGCGCGATTACCGACGGGAACTATACCGTCAGCGCCGCCGTGTCGGACAAAGCGGGCAACCCGGCCTCCGCGGCTCGCGATGTGCTGGTCGATACCACCGTGCCACAGCTGACCATCAACACCGTTTCCGATGACGACGTGATCAACAGCGCCGAGCACGGGCAGGCTCTGATCGTCACCGGCTCAGTGACCGGCGCGGCGGCGGGCGACGTGGTGACCGTCACCATCAATAACAAAGATTACACGGCGACGCTGGATGCGTCCGGCAACTGGAGCGTGGGCGTGCCTGCGGCGGACGTCGGTGCCCTGACCGCCGGGGATTACACCATCACCGCGGCGCTGACCGACAAAGCCGGAAACAGCAACAGCGCGACGCGCGAGGTGGAAGTCAACCTGAGCGCGCCGGTGCTGACCATCGACACCGTCTCCGGTGACGATGTGATCAACAGCAGCGAGAAAACGCAGGATCTGACCATCACCGGTACGGCTTCCGGACTGGCGGCGGGCGCGGTGGTGACCGTGATGCTCAACGGCAAAGCCTACAGCGCCACGGTTGAGGCCAACGGTAAATGGTCCACGACGGTTCCGGCGAGCGAAGTGGGTCAGTTGGGTGAAGCGCTTTACACCGTCACTGCCTCGGCAACGGACAGCGTCGGCAACGGCACCAGCACCTCGCACACCGTCAACGTGGAGTCCGTTCTGCCGGGGGTGATTATCAACACCGTCGCCGGTGACGACGTGATTAACGCGGCGGAGCTGGCTGCTGGCCAGACCATTAGCGGTAAGGTGGTGAATGCCGAGGCGGGCAACACCGTGACCGTAACGATTGGCGGCAACAGCTACACCGCAACGGTACAGAGCGATCTGACCTGGTCCGTCGATGTACCGGAATCGGTCCTGACGGCGCTGGGCAACGGCGATCTGACTGTAACCGCCAGCGTGACGAACGGCGTGGGCAACAGCGGCAGCGGCGAGCGTGAGATCGCGATAGACGCCAGCCTGCCGGGCCTGCGCGTGGACACCGTGGCGGGCGACGACGTGATCAACAGCATCGAACACGGACAGAACCTGATTATTACCGGTTCCAGCAATGGTCTGAGCGCAGGCACGGCGCTGACCGTTACCGTCAACGGCAAAACCTATCCCGCGACGGTACTGGCGGATGGTACATGGAGCGCGGCTCTCCCTTCTGCGGACGTAAGTGCCCTGGCAGCGGGCACGGTCACCGTGACCGTTGAGGGCCAGAGCAGCGCGGGCAATCCGGTTTCCATCAGCCACGATGTGACGGTGGATCTGGCGAACGTCGCTATCAGCATCGACGCCATTGCCACCGACGACGTGATTAACGCGGCGGAGAAAGGGGCGGATCTGGTGCTCTCCGGCACCACCTCAAACGTGGAGGAAAATCAAACCGTCACCATCACCTTCGGCGGCAAGAACTACACCGCCACGGTGGACGCGGCGGGTAAGTGGACCGCCACGGTGCCGGCTGCGGATCTGGCGGGCCTGAAGGACGGTGACGCCAGCGTGCAGGTAAGCGTCACCAACGTCAACGGCAACAGCGCCTCGGCGGGCCGCGAGTACAGCGTGGATGCCACCGCGCCATCCGTCACCATTAATACTATTGCGACTGACGACATCCTGAACGCCACGGAAGCGCAGTCTGACCTGACGGTTTCCGGCACCAGCACCGCCGAAGCGGGCCAGACCGTGACCGTGTCGCTGAACGGCAAGGACTACACCACAACCGTCAGCGCGGACGGCAGCTGGACGCTGAACGTTCCGGCAGCGGATCTGGCGTCGCTCAGCGACGGCAGCGTCACCGTGACCGCGAGCGTAAGCGACAAGGCGGGCAACCCGGCATCCGTAAACCATAACCTGACGGTGGACGTGACCGTACCTGCGGTCACCATCAACGCCGTGGCGGGCGACGACGTGATTAACGTCGCCGAGCACGGTCAGGCGCAGATTATCAGCGGCACCGCCACCGGCGCAGCAGCGGGCGATAAGGTCACCGTCACGATTGGCGGCCAGACGTACACTACCGTGCTGGACGCGGCGGGGAACTGGAGCGTGGGCGTTCCGGCCAGCGTGATTTCCGGTCTCAGCGACGGCACCGTGACCGTCACTGCATCTGTTACCGACGCGGCGGGCAACACCGGCAGCGGCAACCATAACGTCACCGTGGACACCGGGCTGCCGTCCGTGGGCTTTAACGCCATCAGCGGCGATAACGTTCTGAATGCGGTGGAAAAAGGTCAGGATCTGAGCGTCAGCGGCACCAGCGCCAACCTGGCGGAAGGCACCGTGGTAACCGTGACCCTGAACGGTAAAAACTACACCGCAACGACGGCGGCGGACGGCACCTGGAGCCTGACGGTTCCGGCTGCGGATCTGGCCGGTCTCGGTCAGGCCAGTTACACCCTCAATGCGACCGCCACCAACGGGGTGGGCAACAGCGTGAGCAGCGCTGCGAACCTGCTGGTCGACACCGCGCTGCCGACCGTCACCATCAACACCGTGGCGGGCGATAACGTTATCAACGCGGCGGAAGTGGCGGCAGGCCAGACCCTGAGCGGTACCGTGGCGAATGCCGAAGCGGGCAACACCGTAACCGTGACCATTGGCGGCAACAGCTATACCGCAACGGTGCAGAACGATCTGAGCTGGTCCGTGAACGTGCCGTCTGATGTGCTGACCGCACTCGGCAACGGCAGTCTGAGCGTGACGGCAACCGTCACCAACGGCCACGGCAACACCGGCAGCGGCGAGCGTGAGATCGCGATAGACGCTAACCTGCCGGGCCTGCGCGTGAACACCGTGGCGGGCGACGACGTGGTCAACAGCATTGAGCATGCGCAGAACCTGATCGTTTCCGGCTCCAGCGACGGGCTGGCGGCAGGCGCGGCGCTGACCGTTACCGTGAACGGCAAAGACTATGCGGCGACGGTGCTGGCGGACGGCACCTGGAGCGCGGCGGTTCCGTCTGCGGACGTGAGCGCGTGGCCGGAAGGCACAGTAAAAATCAGCGTCACCGGCGACAGCGCGGCGGGTAACCCGATTACCATCAGTCACGACGTGACCGTCGATCTGGCTACCGTTGCCATCAGCATCAACGCCATTGCCACCGACGACGTGATCAACGCGGCGGAGAAAGGGGCGGATCTGGTGCTGTCCGGCGCGACCACCAACGTGGAAGCCGGGCAGACCGTCACCCTGAGCCTGAACGGTAAAATCTACACCACTACCGTAGAAGCAGACGGCAACTGGACCTATACCGTGCCGGCTGCGGATCTGGCGGGCCTCAAGGACGGCGACGCCAGCGTGCAGGTGAGCGTCACCAACGTGAACGGTAACAGCGCCTCGGCGGGCCGCGAGTACAGCGTGGATGCCACTGCGCCATCCGTCACCATTAATACGATGGCGACTGACGACATCCTGAACGCCACGGAAGCGCAGTCTGACCTGACGGTTTCCGGCACCAGCACCGCCGAAGCGGGCCAGACCGTGACCGTGTCGCTGAACGGCAAGGACTACACCACAACCGTCGGCGCGGACGGCAGCTGGACGCTGGACGTTCCGGCGGCGGATCTGGCGTCGCTCAGCGACGGCAGCGTCACCGTTACCGCATCGGTCAGTGACAAGGCGGGCAACCCGGCATCCGTAAACCATAACCTGACGGTGGACGTGACCGTCCCTGCAGTCACCATCAACGCCGTGGCGGGCGACGACGTGATTAACGTCGCCGAGCACGGTCAGGCGCAGATTATCAGCGGCACCGCCACCGGCGCGGCAGCGGGCGATAAGGTCACCGTGACCATCGGCGGCCAGACTTACACCACCGTGCTGGACGCAGCAGGTAACTGGAGCGTGGGCGTCCCGGCCAGCGTGATTTCCGGCCTCAGCGACGGCACCGTGACCGTCATTGCGTCTGTTACCGACGCGGCGGGCAACACCGGCAGCGGCAGCCATAACGTCACCGTGGACACCGGGCTGCCGTCCGTGGGCTTTAACGCCATCAGCGGCGATAACGTCCTGAACGCGGTGGAAAAAGGTCAGGAACTAAGCGTCAGCGGCACCAGCGCCAACCTCGCGGAAGGCACCCTCGTGACCGTGACCCTCAACGGAAAAAGCTACACTGCAACGACCGCCGCAGACGGCACCTGGAGCCTGACGGTTCCGACGGCGGATCTGGCGGGTCTGGGCGAAGCGAATTACACCCTGAGCGCAGCCGCGACCAACGGCGTGGGCAATAGCGTCAGCAATACGGCGAACCTGCTGGTCGACACCGCGCTGCCGACCGTCACCATCAACACCGTGGCGGGTGATAACGTCATCAACGCGGCAGAAGTGGCGGCAGGCCAGACCATCACCGGTAAGGTGGCGAACGCGGAAGCCGGTAACACGGTGACGGTGAACATCGGCGGCAACAGCTACACCGCGACGGTGCAGAGCGATCTGACCTGGTCCGTGAGCGTGTCGGAGTCCGTCCTGACGGCGCTGGGCAACGGCGATTTGACTGTGTCGGCGACCGTCACCAACGGCCACGGTAATACCGGCGCGGGCGAGCGCGAAATCGTTATAGACGCCAGCCTGCCGGGACTGCGTATTAATACCGTGGCGGGCGATGATGTGATCAACAGCATCGAGCACGGACAGAACCTGATCGTCACCGGTTCCAGCGACGGGCTGGCGGCGGGCACCACGCTCACCGTGACCGTTAACGGCAAAACCTATGCGGCCTCCGTGCTGGCGAACGGTACCTGGAGCGCGGCGATCCCGGCCGCAGACGTGGGTGCCCTGGCAGCAGGCGCGGTGACCGTCACCGTGGCAGGCCAGAGCAGCGCGGGCAACCCGGTCTCCATCAGTCACGACGTCACCGTCGATCTGGCGGCCGTGGCGATCAGCATCGATGCGATCGCCACCGACGACGTGATTAACGCGGCGGAGAAAGGCGCGGATCTGGTGCTATCGGGCAGCACCTCGAACGTGGAGGAAAACCAGACCGTCACAATCGCCTTCGGCGGCAAAACCTACACCGCGAAAGTGGATGCCGACGGCAACTGGACGGCCACCGTGCCTTCCGCGGATCTCGCGGGCCTGAAGGACGGCGACGCCAGCGTGCAGGTGAGCGTCACCAACGTGCACGGCAACAGCGCGACGGCAGGCCGCGAGTACAGCGTGGATGCGACCGCGCCGACCGTGACGATTGATACGGTGGCAGGTGATAACGTGATTAACGGCAGCGAAGCGGCTGCGGGCGTGGCCATCTCCGGCACCACCACGGCGGAAGCCGGGCAGACGGTCACCGTGACGCTGGGCGGCAAGGGCTATACCGCTCAGGTGCAGCAGGGCGGTATCTGGAGCGTCAACGTACCGGGCACTGACCTCTCCGCACTGGCCGATAACGGTTACACCGTGCAGGTCAGCGTGAGCGACGCCGCGGGTAACCCGGGCAGCGCGGGCAAAGCGATTACGCTTGATACCACGCCGCCGTCCGTCAGCTTTAAGGCTGTGGCGGGCGATGACGTCATCAACAGCGTGGAGCACGGGCAGGCGCAAATCGTGAGCGGCACGGCAACCGGCGCGAGCGTCGGCGATAAGCTGGTCATCACCATCGGTTCAAACCAGTACACCACCACCGTTGACGCCAGCGGCAACTGGAGCGTGGGCGTTCCGGCCAGCGTGATTTCTGCCCTGACCGACGGCACCGTGACCATTAGCGCGACCATTACCGACAGCGCGGGCAACAGCAGCACCCAGACTCACGATGTGGTGGTGAATACGGCTTCCGTGGCGCTGACGGTGAACACCCTCAGCGGTGACGACGTCATCAACGCGACAGAAGCGGGTAGTTCGCTGGTGATTAACGGCTCCAGCGCCCAGTTCGCCAGCGGGACGCAGGTCACCGTGACGCTGAACGGCAAGACCTATACGGCCACCATCCAGAACGACGGCAGCTGGACGACCACCGTTCCGGCCGCAGACGTGGGTGCCCTGGCCGATGGCGCGAGCTATCAGGTATCCGTGTCGGCGCAGGATAGCGCGGGCAATAGCGCCTCGGCGACGCACGGCATCAGCGTGGATACCACCGCGCCTGTCGTGAGCATTGCGACGCTGTCGGGTGACGACATGCTGAACGCGCTGGAAGCGCAGCAGCCGCTGACGGTACACGGGTCGACCAGCGCGGAGGCGGGCCAGACCGTCACCGTGACGCTGGGCGGCAAAACCTACACTGCGCTTGTGGGCAGCGACGGCACCTGGACGCTCGATGTGCCGGCGGCAGATCTGGCTATTCTGAGCCAGGGGGCGCTGACGGTCACCGCGTCGGTCAACGACAAAGCCGGTAACGGCGGCCAGACTACGCACACCTTAACGGTGGATACCGCTGCGCCGACCCTGACCATCAGTACCGTGGCGGATGACGATATCGTCAACAACGCGGAGCAGCTGGCGGGTCAGACCATCCGCGGCACCACCACGGCAGAACAGGGCCAGACGGTGACCGTTTCCTTCAGCGGGCACAGCTATCAGGCGACCGTCGGGGCGGACGGAACGTGGTCGGTCTTCGTGCCGGGGCGTGATTTCCTCGGCCTGAGCGACGGGGATTACACCATTACCGCGTCGGTAAGCGACAGGGCGGGCAACCCGGGTAGCGCAACGCATGACGTGACGCTGAACGGCGATGTCCCAACCATCACCATTAACACCTTTGCGCAGGACGATATCGTCAACGCGGCCGAACACGGCACGCCGCTGGTCGTCAGCGGCACCACCGACGCGCCTGCGGGCCAGACGGTGACCATCACCCTGAACGGCAAAACCTACGCGGCGACCGTGCAGAATGACGGCACCTGGAGCTACACGGTGGGCAGCGCAGACGTCACCGCGCTGGCAGACGGCGGTTCGTACATGATTAAGGCGCAGGTCAGCAACGCCATCGGCAACAGCGGCAGCGATAACCACACCGTCACCGTCGATCTCACCGCGCCGTCGATGGGCATCAGCATTGATTCGCTGCAAAACGACACCGGCCTGAGCGCGACGGATTTCATCACCAACGATAAGCAGGTAGTGGTCAACGGCTCCCTGACCGCGCAGCTCGGCAATAACGAGAAGGCGCAGATCAGCCTCGACGGCGGCACCACCTGGATTGACCTGACGGTGACCGGCACCACGTGGCGCTACACCGATGGCCGCACCCTGACGGACGGTACGTATCAGTACCAGGTGCGGGTGATTGATAGCGCGGGTAACGTGGGGGCAACGGACAGCCAGGACGTGGTGATTGACCTGACGAAGCCTGCTGCAACGACCATTACCGTGGATTCCGTTACCCAGGATACCGGCCTGTCCGGCAGCGACTTTATCACCAGCGACAACCAGATCAGCCTGAAAGGGACGCTCGGCGCGGCGCTGGGCAGCGGCGACCACGCGCAGATCAGCCTCGACGGCGGCGTCACCTGGACCGACGTCAGCGTGAGCGGCCTGACCTGGACCTACGTGGACGGTCGTACGCTGGCCGACGGGGATTACAACTACCAGCTGCGCGTGATTGACGACGCGGGCAACATCAGCGCCACCGCCAGCCAGGTCGTGACGATTGATACGGTTGCGCCGGACGCCAGCAAAACGATCGCTATCGACAGCATCAGCGACGATACCGGCCTGAGCAGCAGCGACTTTATCACCAACGATACGTCCCTGACGCTGCACGGCTCGCTCGGCGCGACGCTGGCCGACGGCGAGTATGCCCAGATCAGCATCGACGGCGGCGTCACCTGGCAGAACGTAATCGTCACCGGCAACAGCTGGTACTACGTGGACGGACGTACGCTGGGTAACCAGACCTATGACTACTACGTGCGCGTGGTGGATGCGGCGGGCAACGTGGGCGCCAGCGCCCATCAGCAGGTGACCGTCGATACGGTCGCCCCGGATGCGGCGATTACGGTGACGGTGGATAACATCACCGTGGATACTGGCTTCGACAATAACGACTTCCTGACCAGTTCGACCTCGTACACCCTGCATGGCACGCTTGGCGCAGAGTTAGGGGCGGGTGAGTACGTGCAGGTGAGCATGGACGGCGGCAGCACCTGGGTGTATGCCACGGTAAGCGGTACCCAGTGGCGCTATAACGACACGCGCACCCTGGCCGACGGCGATTACAGCTATCAGGTGCGGGTAGTCGATCAGGCGGGCAACGTTGGTGCTACTACCACCCAGACCGTGACGGTAGATACCCAGGCGCCGCAGTACGGCATCACCATTGACAGCATCAGCGAAGATACCGGCCAGTCCGGGAGTGATTTCATCACTATGGACACCACCCTGACCATCAACGGCTCGCTGGGCAGCGCGCTGGCGAGCGACGAGAGGGTGCAGATCAGCCTTGACGGCGGAAACACCTGGGTTGACACCACGGTGACTAATCAGCGCTGGACCTACACCGATACCCGCGATCTGCCTGACGGGGATTACACCTACCAGGTGCGGATTATCGACCAGGCGGGCAACGTCGGCTCCACCGCCTCTCAGGTGGTCACGGTGGATACCACGCCGCCAGCTACGGTAGGCACGGTGGTCAGCTATACCGACGGTGAAGGCGAGCGTCAGGGCACCTTTGGCAGCACGGTGGCCACGGACGATAACGCACCGCTGATCAACGGTACGCTCAACCGCGCCCCTGAAGACGGCGAGATCGTCCAGCTATACCGCGACGGCGTTCTGCTCGGTCAGGTGACCATGAACGGCAGCGCAAGCTGGTCCTTCCAGGATAACGGCCTGAGCGATGGCAACCACACGTACATCGTGCGTGTGACCGACAAAGCCGGTAACTACACGGAATCCGACGGCTTCGTGCTGAACGTTGATACCAGTATCCCGACCACCACGGCGGCGATTACCGCCCAGACCACGTCAGATACCACCCCAATCGTCAGCGGTACCGTCTCCGCCGACCTGGTGAATGGCGAGTATCTGGTGGTGACGGTGAACGGGAAAACCTACACCTCCCAGACGGGGGGGGCCGTGGTAGTCGACCCGGATCACAATACCTGGTACCTGCAGATCCCGGACGGCGATGCCCTGAGCGTGGCGGGCTACAGCGTGACGGCGCAGGTGAAGAGCAGCGCGGGTAACGGCAATACCACCGGTACGGCGACCGGCAGCCTGGTGATTGATACCACCACGGTGAATACCGACTGGGCAACCACGGCGGGGAACAGCAACAACTCCACCATGACCCTCGGCATGAACAGCAGCGGTCTGTGGAATATCATTGCGAACACTCAGGCTTACTCCAGTAGCGATAGCTCGACCTATGCCGGCAATACGCTGACTAACACCCGCGGCTACTACGTGGTGAGCCAGACCGCCGCCGACTTTGACCGTAACGGCACGCAGGATATCTTCGCGACCGAGAATACCTACGCCGGGTCTACTCAGGTGATGTGGACCTACGATGGCAGCACCTATAACGCCAGCCAGCTGGCGATGGGGACCACCATCTGGTACGGCGGCGTGATTGCGTACGATAAAACCGGCGATGGCTATCTGGATCTGGCTTACGGCGATGCCGGTATGGACTCACTGACCTACCTGGTGAACAACAACGGCGTTCTGTCGCCGGACGGCACCGGCGGGGAGGGCGGTTTCTACGGTCAGTTCGATTCCGGGCGTGAAATCTCCGGCGTCGACCTGAACAACGACGGTACGGTGGATATTGTCCAGCACACCAACCGCAGCGGCGCGTACTCGTTAACCGTGATCAACAACAACGGCAACGGCACGCTCTCCATCGGCCAGAACCTGACCAACGTGTTTGTGGTAAACGCCGCGAATACCACCACGGCGGCGTCCATGACGTGGGCGGATTTCAACGGCGATGGCTACATGGATCTGTACCTGGGCAGCAGCTACAACAACAACGGCGGGGTGATCTACTACAACGACGGTACCGGGAAGCTCTCGACCACCAAGAGCGCGGTGGAAGCCTCTAACGCCACGGCGGGGTATCTCTCGGTGGCGGTGGACTGGAACGGGGACGGGCAGATGGACATCGTCAAGCTCAGCACCTACGGCGGTTCACAGACGGCAACCCTGTTCACCAACAACGGCTACGGTTCCAGCTGGACCGCCAGCCAGCTTAAAACTGGCCTGGCCTACGCCACCGGCGTGGCGGCAGTGGACTACAACTGGGACGGCGCGAAGGATCTGCTGGTGTCGCAGCAGAACGGCAAGGTGGTGCTGGTGCAAAACAGCGCCAAAATTGCTGACGGTACCGCGATGCACCTGCACATTGTCGACAGCGAGGGCATCAATGCCTATTACGGCAACACGGTCAATCTGTACAACGCCGCGGGCGTGTTGGTGGCGTCGCAGATCATCAACGCCCAGTCTGGTATTGGTTCGAACGATACCTCTGCGCTGGTGAGCTTCTACGGGCTGGATCCGAATGAAACCTATTCGGCCGAGATCCTGAAGATTACCAACGGCGTGTCGGATAACGTCACCTGGAGCGGTCTGGAGGCGGGCAACGGCAAAGAGGGCTACGTCCTGACGGCCGAAGCGGCCACCGGCGGCCACAGCGGGACCCTCACCGGGACTGGGTATAACGACACCTTTATCGCAGAGGATGGCACCTATACCTACAACGGCTCCGGCGGCTGGAATACCCATTCCGACTACGACACCTGGAGCAACACCGGCGGGATGGACGTGGTGGATTACCGCAATGCGACCTCCGGCGTAACCGTTGATTTGCGTCTCTCTACCGCGCAGGACACCGGGTTCGGTACGTCACGACTGCTCAACATTGAGGGCATCAACGGCTCGAACTTCGACGACGTCATTACCGGCAACAGCGGTGATAACCAGTTCGAAGGCCGAGGCGGGAACGACACCTTCAATATCGGCAGCGGCGGTCACGATACGTTGCTCTACAAGCTGATCAACGCGTCGGACGCGACGGGCGGTAACGGTCACGACGTGGTGAACGGCTTCACCGTCGGCACCTGGGAAGGGACCGCGGACACGGATCGTATTGACCTGCGCGATCTGCTCTCCGGCAGCGGCTATACCGGCACGGGCTCGGCGAGCTACGTGAACGGCGTGGCCACGCTGGACAGCAGCGCGGGCAACATCACCGATTACGTCCGTGTGGTGCAGAACGGCAGCAATACCGAAATCCAGGTGGATCTGGACGGTACCGGCGGCCAGTTCTCGCCAACCACCCTGGTGACGCTGAACGGCGTGCAGACGGACCTGGCGACGCTGCTGGCGAATCATCAGCTGTTAATTGCGTAAACCAACGCCGCGGGGAGCAATCCTCGCGGCCTTTTGGCGTTTCTTTACACGAATGGCGTTAACCCGGAGATTATGAAGACACATCCACAGTACGAACCCTGGCTGCAGGGCATGCTCATCATCGCGAAGCACTACCGGCTGGACTTTTCGGTGGAGCACGTTCGGGTCACGATTAACCATGAAAGTCAGTCTCCGCGCCAGCTGGTGCTGGAGGAGATGGCGCGCCAGCTAGGGCTGGGAATGCGCGTGGCGACGGATGCAACATCTCTCGATCCGTGGCGCCTGCCGCTGCTGGCGGAATTCACTGGCGGTCAAATCGCGGTCATTAACCGCATGGACAACGAAGGCAACGTCAGCCTGCAGTTCAGCGGCGACGGCGGGCTGGAGACGACGCTAACGCGGGACGCGCTCGGCTCACGGTTGAAAACGCTGCTGGTGCTGCGCCCGCTTGAGTCTACGCCGGATGCCCGCGTGGACGACTACATCAAACCGTATGAGAAAAACTGGTTCTGGCAGCTGGCGCTGAAGGACTGGCGCCGCTACAGCGACATCATGCTGGTGGCGCTGGTGGCTAACGTGCTGGCACTCTCCGGCATGGTCTTCTCCATGCAGGTGTACGACAGGGTGGTGCCGTCGCAGTCGGAGGCCACGCTGTGGGTGCTGTTTGGCGGCGTTATGCTCGCCATCGTGTTTGAATTCATCATGCGCATGCTGCGCGTGCATATTTCGGACGTGGTGGGGAAACGCGCCGACCTGCGCATCTCAGAACGCGTCTTTGCCCACGCGCTGCGAATTAAAAACGGGGCGCGCTCCAAATCAACCGGATCGTTTATCGCCCAGATCCGAGAGCTGGAGTCGGTGCGCGAGCTCATCACCTCCACCACCATTGCGGCGATCTCAGACCTGCCGTTCTTCCTGCTGTTCGTCTTTATTCTGTGGATGATTGGCGGCCCACTGGTGCTGGTGGTCCTGCTCGCCGTGCCGCTGCTGCTTATTCCGGGCCTGCTGGTGCAGCGCCCGCTGGGGAAACTCTCCAGCGAAGGGATGCGCGAATCCGCCATTCGTAACGCGACGCTGGTAGAAGCGGTGCAGGGCATTGAAGACATCAAGCTGATGCGCGCCGAGCAGCGCTTCCAGAACCAGTGGAACAACACCAACGACGTGGCCGCCAGCGTCGGCATGAAGCAGCGCTGGCTGACGGGGCTGCTGTTGACCTGGACCCAGGAGGTGCAGTCCATCGTCTATGCGGTGGTCCTGCTGGTGGGCTGTTACCTGGTCATCAGCGGCGACATGACCACCGGTGCGCTGGTGGGAACCTCGATTCTGGCATCGCGTACCATCGCGCCGCTGTCGCAGATCTCTGGCGTGCTCTCGCGCTGGCAGTCGGCAAAAGTGGCCCGCAAGGGGCTGGACGACCTGATGCAGCGCCCGATTGACGATCCGCAGCACGGGAAGAAGGTGCATAAAGCCCACCTGCGCGGGGATTACCGGCTGGAAGACGTCGGCTTCTACTATGACGAAGAAGAGAAACTCACCGTGCTGAACATCGGCAAACTGCAGATTCGCGCCGGTGAGCGCGTGGCGGTGCTCGGGCGTAATGGTTCGGGGAAAAGCACCTTGCTGCATTTGCTGGCCGGAATGCAGCAGCCGCAGCAGGGGAGCATTCTGCTGGACGATATTGCTCTCAATCATCTGGACCCGGCCGATCTGCGTCGCGACATGCAGCTGCTTAGCCAGCAGGCGCGGCTGTTCTTTGGCTCCGTGCGGGACAATATCCTGATGGGGAACCCGCTCGCCACCGACGATGAAATTCATCAGGCGCTGGTCAATAGCGGCGCGCTGGAGTATGTGCGTAAGCAGAAAATGGGGCTGAACACCATCATCAACGAGGGCGGAACGGGCCTCTCCGGCGGACAGCGTCAGGCGCTGCTGCTGGCGCGCGCGCTGATCACTGCCCCGAATATCCTGCTGCTGGATGAGCCTACCGCCTGGCTGGACGAGATGAGCGAGAAGCAGTTTATTCAGCATCTTCACAAATGGCTGGGCAAGCGCCGGACGCTGGTGGTAGCAACGCATCGCCTGCCGATTCTGGATTTGGTCGACCGTATTATTGTACTGGAAAACGGCAAGGTGGTGATGGACGGCCCGCGCGACGCGATCCTGCATCAGCACGGGCTGGCGCCGCAAAAGGCGGCACAGCGCACCGTGACCATGAAGCCGGCGGCTGTTGCAGAGGAGGAGGGTGCGGCATGAACGATTTCTCCCGTTATAACAGCCGTCTGAAAGAGCCGCGCCTGCCGCGATCCTCGCTGGTGGCGTGGTCGCTGTTCGCCCTGCTGGCGGTGTTTATCGCCTGGGCGAGCCTGTTCCAGCTGGACGAAGTCACGACCGGCAGCGGCAAGGTGATCCCGTCCTCCCATGAGCAAGTGATTCAGTCCCTGGAAGGGGGGATTATCCACAGCCTGCTGGTTCGCGAAGGCGATATCGTTGAGCGCGGTCAGCAGCTGGCACAGCTTGACCGGACTAAAACCGAGTCCAGCGTGCTGGAGAGCGAGTCTCGTCTGAACGCGGCGCTGGCAACGGCTGCGCGACTGAAGGCCGAAGTTAACGACACGGAACTCGCGTTTCCCGAGGAGCTGGACGATGACGTTGAGCTGGTCAAACAGGAAACGGCGCTCTATCAGTCCCGTCGCGAGAGCCTTGAAAAAGGGCTGGCCGGCTTACGTCAGGGCGCCGAGCTGGTGCAGCGCGAGCTGTCGTTGACTCGTCCGCTGGTGACCCAGGGGGCGGCCAGCAAGGTTGAGGTGTTACGTCTTGAGCGTCAAAAAAATGAGCTTGAGAATAAAATCACCGAGATGAAAAATCAGTATTATGTCCGCGCCCGCGAAGAGCTGGCGAAAGCCAACGCGGAGATTGAAGCCCAGCGTTCGGTGATGAAAGGGCGTGAGGACTCCCTGACCCGGCTGACCTTCAACGCGCCGGTGCGTGGGATTGTGAAGGATATTGACGTGACGACCGTGGGCGGCGTTATTCCCCCGAACGGCAAGCTGATGAGTCTGGTCCCGCTGGACGACCAGATGGTGGTTGAGGCGAAAATCTCGCCGCGCGATGTCGCGTTTATCCACCCCGGCCAGAAAGCGCTGGTGAAAATTACGGCCTATGACTACTCCATCTATGGCGGGCTGGAGGGCGAGGTGACCATGATTTCGCCGGACACCCTGCAGGACGAGGTGAAAAGAGATGTCTACTACTACCGCGTCTATATCCGCACCGACAGTAACCACCTGACCAATAAGCAGGGCAAAGACTTTCCGGTCTTTCCAGGGATGATTGCAACGGTAGATATTAAAACCGGCAGCAAAACCATCCTGGATTATCTGTTGAAACCGCTGAACAAGGCAAAAGAGGCGCTGCGCGAGAGATAAAGATTGGCGTTCGGGATACCGAACGCCATTTGTATTATACCGTTGACGTTACGTTGTTTGGGTGGCGTCGCTCCTTCGGCACCACGTTAATGTAATGAGTAACATAGGCGAAATATAATCCGGCGTAGTTTTCGACCAGTTCGAAAAACGCCGGATACACCGACAGGCGACCGTCACCACGATCTTTAAGATAACCTGCCTCATGTGCCGATTTGATAATCCGGTTGACGTGGATCCGGGAGACAAAGAATTCTTTAGCGAGCGTGCTGGCGGAGTATTGAATAACCGCGCCGTGGGCGGATTTGTTTTTTATGGCCTGCAGGTAAAGATACAGCATAATCATGCGGCCTCCATCCTTATCAATAAATAACCCCACTTCCGGTAAAACTTTTCTGAACGTTAATCCCCGAAAAAGATATTCTGCCGCGCGGCGGAAGAAATTATTTCTCAATGTGTCATTATCCAGCAGGTTTACATCAATATTAAACGTCGGGTAAAGAATGCTGACGGGTAAAAATGCACCGGACATATAGCGTTTGAGTTCATTCAATCCTTTTTCGGTTGGGGCAATTCTCGTTTTTCGCCGGTCTTCCGTACAGCGCCAGGTCCTGATGCGTCCCGTGGTTCGGAGTAACGTAATGATCGCAATAACGCTGTTGGGGCTGGCTATTTTATAGCGGGAACATAACTCTTTTATCTCTGAGACGGATTCGGCCTGATTGCCAAATATAAAACAACACATGGAAAGAATAATGTTAAACCGAGATTCCTGAAGCATTGTCTTGTAGAACAAGGGTTGCTTTTTGTAGATGGCGTCATTGATTGTGTAGTGCTCTAATATTGCCTCGCTAAACCGCGGGTTGCTTTTTATAACATCCCTTCGATGTAGCAAGGCCCTGGATGAGATGTGATTATCCATAGCATTTTTCTCGTATTTGATGAGCCGATAGATGAAGTATCCAGCCTTCTTTTTCGGAATTTTCATTATACCTGAGAAAAAGTGGCTTGCGGTCGGTATTTTAAAAGAAATATAGAGTTATATTTATGCGTGGAAAAGGGTGATTAACGCAAAGATGTTACAGTGCATGGCGTTGATAACAGTATCTTAACCTGATGGTGTATTGTAAAATTATTATACACACCGCTGTTGGTTTACATACTCATAATAATAATGGCGCTTTCGTGCCCAGGAGCAGGTTATGACCCACCCAATTTCTCTCAGGAATGATGCGCGCAACGAGCAAAGATTTGTCATTTCAACCTGCGGCTTTACGTTTCAGGGATATCACCTGCTGCTCAAAAAGTATGGCATAGAGACTGCGCATATTCACTTTGATGGAGATGCGTTATCTGATCCTGACAAGGAAAATATCCTTATTCATCAAAACGCTCACATCGTAGTGTTCCTGGGAAAAGGTACGGTAGCTCTCCTGGAGAGCCTGACGCGACTGGCATCCGTACTCAATGCACTTCCTGTTATTCGTCGTGTTACCCTGTATGGTGATATACCGGACAGCTGGCTGTATCGAACCCTGGGTAGTCTTCTAAATAACAGTCATCAATTATCATTGATTCGCATAGCCAGCGTATCTGATGTAATAACCTGTTTCCACACCCACAATAATGGCTTTAAGGACCGCTCGCGCTTATTACGCGATTACTATCTGGACTGTTCTTCGTCAGAAAAGCTAAAATGGCTGACAAGAAGAGAGGTTGATGTTTTATTGAACTTCTATCGCGGTATGTCTATAAAAGACCAGTGCGACAAACTGAGGCTTTCTAATAAAACGGTCTACACCCATCGTAAAGAAGGTCTGCAGAAATTAAATTGTATCAAGCGATGGTTGAATGAACCGCGCAATGTAAAAGTGGAAACGCGGATTAAAAGCCAAAATCAAAGAGTGGACTTCACGGATAAAGAAGCGGAAGTTTTTAATGCGCTGGTGAAAAGGGAGATATTCCCCGCCTACCAGATCATTACCGATCGTGACAAGAAAGGAGTGGGGTTTGAGATACTTATTCGCTGGAATAAGAACGGTAAAATAGTCAAGCCAGCCCGTTTTCTGAATGACATCGCTAATTATGAAGTATGGCTAAAGATTACGGCTATGGTGATCCACGCCGCCGTGTCCGGGATTAATAAATATAACGGTAAATTCTATTTTTCCGTTAATATACCGCCTCGCCTGGCGTCCGGGAACGCGCTGCCAGAGATGGCCAGGAAAGCCATCGGCATGCTGCTTAACCCCCAGTGGGCGGAAAAGCTGGTCTTTGAATTCGCGGAAGATATTGATGTAACGAAAGATAAAAGCATCCCAGAAACCATGCGGCACCTGCGTAATACGGGGTGCAAACTGTTTCTTGACGACTGCTTCTCAAGCCATCATGCCATGTTCCCCGTGAGGCAGGTGCATTTTGATGGGCTGAAACTGGATCGGGACATCGTCGATCATTTTGTGGCGAACGACAACGATTATAATCTGATAAAAGCGATACAGATTTACAGCGACATGACCGGAACGGCTTGTATTGCAGAGGGCGTTGACAGTGAGGAGAAGTTTGAAAAATTAGTCGAGCTGGGTGTGAAAAACTTTCAGGGATATTATCTCTCGCGTGCCGTAAAAGAGGAGGAATTAGACCGCATGGTGAGATTGTTCAGCTAAAAAATAAAGCCCCGAAGGGCCTTGTTTATTTGCGTCCCAGCAACAGGCCAAGCACAATACCAACCGCACCCGCGGCGATAAGGCCGGTGAGCGGGTTATTTCTGACCGCTTCAGTCACGTCAGAGACAGCATCGCTGGCCTGTGCGGCATATTTTTTCGCAGCGCCTTTTACCTGATGCTTCGGTGAATCAACGAATTCACCGAACTGCTGCTGGGCTGAACCTGAAAGTTCATCAAATTTATTTTTTGCTTTGTCTTCAGCAAACTGGGTGTTTTTATCAGTACCGAAATCAGACATTTTTGCCTCCTTTTGTTGATAGTTAAAGGATAGCCTCTCTTTGAAAAGATGAGAGGCGGAACGCTAAATTTCGGAGGGAATTGGTCGGTTTTCGGATATATCTACACCAGAAGAGGGCGTTATTTTTCGTTCTCATCCTGGCCGTAATAGAGCTTGCCAATGCGGATAAGCGGGCGGCCCTGCGACTTGCGGTGCAGGTTGCTGTCCCGAAGGGAATACACGCAGCCGCAATATTCCTGCTGGTAAAACTGTTCCCGCTTGCTGATCTCAATCATGCGTGATGAGCCGCCCTGTTTGCGCCAGTTGTAGTCCCAGTAGACCACCCCCGGATAGCGCGCTGCCGCACGCTGGCCGCAGTCATTGATCTGCTGCATATTCTTCCAGCGAGAGATCCCCAGCGAGCTGCTGATAACGCTGAAACCATTTTCCGCCGCGTAGAGCGCCGTACGCTCGAAGCGCATATCGAAGCACATGGTGCAGCGGACGCCGCGCTCGGGCTCCCACTCCATGCCTTTGGCACGCTCGAACCAGTTATCAGTATCGTAATCGGCATCAACAAACGGCACGCCGTGTTTCTCTGCAAAACGAATGTTTTCTTCCTTACGGATGAGGTATTCCTTTTGCGGATGGATGTTGGGGTTATAGAAGAAAATGGTGTAGTCAATGCCCGAGGCCTGGATAGCTTCCATGACTTCACCGGAGCAGGGGGCGCAGCAGGAGTGCAGCAGAAGTTTATCGGCGCCGTTTGGCAGGGTGAGCTGCGGGCGGATGAAGGGGGTTGTACTCATGTTGTTCTACAATATGTTAATGAAATTTATGGAATTGTAGCACAAGTTATTAATGTCTTCAGACGGTACTGGCGGGAATCGAGGATCCCGTCTGGTCGGGATCCTCGCGCTGAGCGGTGCCGCTATTCGGCAAATTTGAGCAGCGCTTCGCCGTCAAGACGGTAGCGCACCCATTCGGACTGCGGCAGCGCGCCAATGCTGAGATAAAAATCGATGGCGGGCTGGTTCCAGTCCAGCACGCTCCATTCAAGGCGGCCACATTGCCGTTTTACCGCGAGTTGAGCGATATGTTTCAGCAGCGCTCTGCCTGCGCCTTTACCGCGGTAGTCCGGGGAAATGTACAGGTCTTCCATATAAATCCCGTTGCGTCCAAGCCAGGTCGAATAGCTGGTGAAGAACACGGCATAGCCGGCGATCCTGCCGTCAAACTCAGCGATCAACGCCTCGGTTTTACTACCCGCACCAAAGAGGGTTTCCCGGATCTCGTCCGGCGTGGTTACGACCTCTTCGGGGGCTTTTTCATATACCGCCAGCTCATAGATCATGGCGTAAATAGCCGCTGCATCTTCGGGACGGGCCTGACGAAGGGTTATGCTCATTGTTTTTCCTGTTATTTGCACGGTTCGCGATTGATGGCGTTAAGCATACGGAGTATTGTCCGAAGAATTAAGTGCAATGAAATCAACAAATGATGAATATTATGCATCCGGCGCTGAGACGTCTTGATTTAAACCTGCTGCCCGTTTTTGACGCCATTTACCGCCACCGTTCTGTTCGCCTCGCAGCCGACGAGCTGGCGATGAGCACCTCGGCGCTGAGCCATGCGCTGTCGCGTCTGCGCACGGCCCTTAACGATCCGCTCTTTTTTCGGGAAGGGCATCGTATGTCCCCCAGCGTGTACGCCTCTCAGCTTGCGCCTTCTATTGCTTCCGCATTGTCGTTCCTTAATCAGGAGTTGACCCCGCAGCCGGAGTTTGACGCCGCCAGCAGTACCGAAAGCTTGCAAATTGGGATTACGGATTTTACCGCGCTATGTATTTTTCCCGCCCTGATGCACAAGCTGCAGACTGCTGCCCCGGGCTTGCGTTTCGAATTGCGCTATCTGCCGCACAGCCCGGCGCTGACGGAGCTGCTGGCGGGAGAGGTAGATCTGGCGCTGGGTTTCAGCACCGAGGACGATATCCGCCATCCGGAACTGGAAGAGATCGGCTGGTTTGAGGATGAGTATGTGGTTATCAGCAACGCAAGCCGGACCCGGCTAACGCTGGAGGATTATCTCGCGGCCCGACACCTGGTGGTGACGCCCTGGAATGAAAAGCAGGGCGTCCTGGACGTGCGGCTCGAGCAGCTGGGCTATACGCGGCACATTGCGATCAAAACGCCGTCGATGCTGAGCGCGCCGTTTATCGTTTCGGAAAGCGACCTGCTGATGGCCATTCCTCGTTACGCCGCCGAGAAGCTGGTGGCGGCGGCGGAACTGAGGATTTTTGCCTTGCCGTTCTCTATTCCCAAATTTGAGGTGAAAATTTACTCGCATAAGCGCAGCGGCCAGCGGGGGGCGACCCGATGGCTTCAGGAGGAGCTGCAAATGCTGGCGCAAGATGGCAGGGGGATGAGTGCCGGATAAGCTCAGCGCGATCTAGATTTCACGTTAAAAGTAAGTTTACATATGTAAGATAACTCATATACCATACCCCCCTATAGTAGTGGGATATGCTTTTAACGTATTGATATTATTGGTTTATTTTAGATAATTTTGTTTTCAGGGGCATACTGGGGGCAAACCCTAACCGCTCGTTTAACAGTTCCACCTGCTCACCGTCAAACTCCTTGATCCAGGCTGAGTACACCCGATACACCATCTCAGCGTCTTCGTGCCCGAGCTGGCTGGCGATGAACGAAGGGTTTGCTCCAGCCGCAAGTGACCAGCATGCGTAAGTGTGTCGTGACTGATACGGCGTGCGTCGGCGAATACCGGCCTTTTTCACCGAGGCATCCCAGCGATCGGTAATTGACTGCGTCGAAAAATAATTACCCGGATTTTTTGTCCCCAGGCGCGGCAGAAACACAAAACGCTTCCTCTGTACTTCAGACTTCCCATACTCCCTGAAATGCTGAACGATCTCCGTTTCCGGCAGATGGCCAGTGAGGGCATATTGTGCACGCAGCGCATCAAGCGCAGGAGCGAGAAGGGTGATTATTCGATCCCCAGCCTTAGTCTTGGGCGGTACAAAATCACCCTGTCCCGTCAGGTTGCGCTGGATATGAACCTTTCCTGCATCAAGATCAACATCTTCCCACGACAGTGCCGCAATCTCACCGTGACGGGGGCCGGCGCCGATGGCGAACTGCCACATGTTTTTGTCCTGACCCGTCAGGGCCAGCATCATCGTGGCGTATTCATCACGCTGTAATGGATCCGGTTTCTTACGGTCCTTGTGCAGCTTTGTGATGTGCTCAAACGGTTTATCGGTGATGAATCGGCTACGGTGAGCAAAGCGCAGGATCTGACAGGTCAATGAAATGTAGTCGTTCACCGTGTTCACACTGCGGCCAGTCTTTTTTCTCTTATTACCCTCAGAGTAAAAGCTTTCTCCACGCAACAGCTCCTTTCTGTACTGCATCATGTCGCTGTGAGTAATATCGGAAATTAACGTGTTCCCTCCGATGACCTTATTCATCGTCCTGAGCTGCGCCTTAATTCGCGTCATGGTGTTTCTTGAAACATCCTCTTCCTTGGCATCCAGCCAGAGTTCGGTAAGTTCGTCCCAGGTGTAAGCAACACGCGTAGAGGTAAATTTCTTGACGCTTTTCGACTCAGGGAAGCGCCGAGCGTAATCGAATTCACCCAGCTGTATTTCACTTAATATGAGCGCGCGCAGGTTTCCCGCTTTTTTGATATTTGCAGGAGTGACCATCCAGCCTTTCAGCACTTCCCGGCAGCGTTTGCCGCGAAAGGTGAAAGTTAACCGGATTTTTCCATTGTGAATTTCAACACCTGTTGGGAAGGTCATTACAGCTCCTGCACTAACTGATTTATGCGAGGGTAGTTGTACCATAGCAAGCCACGCTTAGTTTCTCCTCCGTTCATTGCCTGTCGCTTGAAGTGGACACCTTCCAGCCATGGCCCGCTTCGGAGTGCTTTTATCTGGCGCTCTGTCAGGCCAGTAAGCGCCGTCAGTTCTGCCTCAACAACCCATTCTCTATTAAAAATGATTTGCGCCATGATGACTCCTGGCAACCGGCGTGAGTATACCCACGCCTGTTGCGTCGTGTTGATTATTCGAAATCAGGTAAAAAGAGGCCCCGACGAAGCGGGGCATGCACATTTTTTAGAAAATTAGTTGGGTAAATCCAATATCTGCCGATATGTTAGGAGTCACATTTGAGGGATCGACATCCATGAAAACAAAGCATTTGCTGCTGCTTGTGCTCTTAACATTGGCCCAATGTAGTCATGCTCAAGAACAATACAATTTTGAAGATGTAAAACCTGCAGTTATTGAATTCTTCAAGCGCGGGGCAGGGAATCCTGATGGCTGCGATGTGCTAAAAGAGCAAAGTGCAAAAAATCCAAAAGATGAGCAAGCAAGGAAAATGATGATAGGTTTTTGTGACAGCGACTTAGATACATCTAAGCCAGTAACTTTCACAGAAATGTCATCGCATAGTTCTGAAGGGCATCCGTATGTTTGCGGCGTCATATCTGGTCAGACACAACTTGGCCGTAAAATAGGTGCGCGTTTTATTGCTGCCGAACCATATCATTTAGTTCTGGGCTTCAAGTATTCACGACGACCGATAGCTTACGCAACGGATGATGGTTTTTTGGTCGATGAGTTTCGTTCTCAGCTGAAAGCCTTCAACGAGCTATATGCAAAAGCATGTAAATGAATTAAATCCCTCTCTGCTTATTCTTCAACTCGATAACAGATTGGCACTCTGCGCACGTCTGGCATCCCGGAACGGCAACGCGCCGCGGCGCAGGGATATCCTCGCCGCATTCAGCGCAATGCTCTGCTGATACGGCGTTGCGGTTGAGCCGGTGGGCGGAAAGGGCTGCGTTACGCTGAAGCTCTTCAATCTCTGCTGCGGTATCGATGATGTCGGCCATGGTCAGTGCTCCCGGAACTGTCGGTTAATTCGGTTGAAGGTGAACGGCAGCAATAAAAAGGGAGCCTTAAGCTCCCGGGTGATTAGTGCCTTCATGCGGCACCGCCTTCATTCTTTTCGGCTTCGACTGCCATCTGCTCAAGCCGTCGCGATAACTCGGCGGCCAGTGTCTGGAATTCTTCCTCGGTCGCAACCGGGATCGGCACAAAGCGAATTCCGATGTGCGCCAGGTGGTTGGCAATTTCGAGGCTTTTCCTCAAATCAACGGGCGAGGCTCTGTTCATGCGGCGCCGCCAGCGTGCCGCAGCCAGATGCAGACCGCACCATCTTCCGTGTCGTGAATTGAACCGACAAACCAACCATCGCCGGCGGGTGTTTCTGGCTGCCACGCTGAGATGTCATAACCGTCCACATCGGGATCGACGTCATCCTCATCGCGGTACTCCACTTTCCACTCAAGGCCGTTCTTATCCAGCCAGGCGTTAAATTGATCAGGAGAGATAGATTCACGCCCATCGCAAAATTCATCGTAAAGCGGGTGAGTCCAGTAACCGTACTGGTCGCGTTCGACTGGTAGCGCTTTAAATTCTGTTGTCATTGTTCGGCTCCAAACCGCCCGTTCAGGCGGCCAGTTTTGACGACGAACTCCAGGAGGCTAACTCCCAGAGCTTCAATTTTCTTGTGATGCTTGTTGATGATGGGGGGCACCGTTTCGTTCCAGTTAGGCTTTGGCTTTTTGCGCATGGCCTGCTGGATTTCCTCGGTGCAGCGGCGGCAGGCGGCGCGGATGGCGTTGTCTGTTTCTGGCGTCATGCGGCCTCCGTTTTCAAAACGTCGATGGCACAGCCTGGTAGCAATTCAACCGCGGCGGTGGCGCACTGATTTCCCCAGTGGTGCCAGCCTGGCGCCGCGCTGCGGCTAAACAGCTCGATGCGCGGCACATCTCCGTAAAGCAACTCCAGTCGGTGGCGCACTTCCCAAGGCTTTTCGCTGTGCGCGCCGAGCGGGCTGTAGACCACCTGCTTAATCCCGGCATGATTTCGCTCCAGCCCGGCGCCGCGGATGGCAATCAACAGGTCTTCAGTGTTGGCCCGGGTGTGGTTTCCGCCGTTCATGCGCGTCTCGGCGTTAAGCAGATCGAGGAAGTCGTAAAAGTCGGTGACTTCACCCTCGGCCAGCGCCTTGTTGATGCGCAGCTCTGCGTTCTGATTCAACTTCACCCAGGTGAAGCCCTTCATCGTGCGAACGGTAAAGCCCCAGGCCTCTGCCAGTTCGATAGCCTCCTGGTTATGCGTGCCGGTGTACCACATCGCCAGCACCGAGTTTTCGGCGGAAAGTTCCCACACAGGCAGGCGCTTGATGTCGATTAACTTCATGGTGGAGTAGTGATCGGCAGCAGCCCCGTTGCTGATGGTGTTGCCATAAGACCAGGGTGGATCAGCGTAGATAAGAGAGTATTTTCCGGTCATGCCGCCTCCAGTCTGCGTGCCAGCAACGGCCCGTCGTGTCCTGCGTTAAAGCTTTCAACCATCGCCCGGCAACACGCCGGACAGCAGCTATAGGTCCTTTGCGGCTCTCCGTCGAATTTCCAGTAAGAGGAACGCATAGACGCGGAGAACGTGCCGCAGATATCACAATGAAAGGATTCTGTTTCCAGAACCCTCATTAGCTGAGGCTCGGAGAGCTCGAACTTTCTGGCGATAACCGCATGCTCAAGACCGGCATCAAGCAGGGCTTCAATCAGCTGCAGATCGTCGATGGTTAACTTCCCGCAGCGGTAAAGACCCATGCTGCTGGCCTTCATCTGGATAGCCGCTTTGGTGCGCTGTAACGTTGCGCACAGTTCATCCATATCCATGTACAGATAAGTTTTGGACAAAAAAATGGCCTGAGATTCAGGCCAGGGCATTGAGTGCATCTGCATTGTCATAACTATTCCCCGAGGCTTTGCGCCAGGATAACTTTGACGAGCCGCTCAGCAGCTGATTTCTGCGCCGGAACGGAGGCAATTATCGTTGGGCGGTCCTTTTCTGCGTTAACACAGACGCCACCCCACCGAGCAATCAGGAAGAAGTCTTCCATCTCAGAGGAGCCCGCATTGCTTGCCAGATCCTCAATCATCTGGACGATATCGACTATTGAGTGGTCAGCCATCAGCCGCTGAACGGCGTAGCCGAAGGCATTGATCATCACCGCGTGGAACTGAATGTAGTCACGCTTGTAGTCCGCCTGGCTGGTGCCGTGGCGAATCGCTTCGATCTGCGTCAGGACCAACCAGGCCTCCCAGATAGATTCGATGTCGCCCATTTCCAGCGGCTTACTGCCCGCGTTGGCAAACTTTGCCGTCGCGTCGCTAAGCGCCTTGAAGCTCACCCACAGCTTACTTTTCGCTGGAACGACGTTGTGCTCGAAGTCTGTCACCTCTGCGAAGGTGTCGTTCTGAGACAGGAACGTCACCATCCCCTGTGCAACTTCATTACGCCCGTCATAGGCCATGTTGATCGCAGCGGAAGGTTTCGAGACGTTGTTATTGATATCGGAGAAGAACTGCTGGCGTGCCTTCAGTGGGAGATTATGGGTCAGCATCAGCGGGATGCTGATTGGCTCTCCGTAAGTCCGGCAGAACTCAGCTAACCCGGCGGCGCGGTGCTGGCCGTCGAACAGCTTGATCACTGCATCCATAGGGAAGCGTGCGACGCCCACATTCGTATTGCCGAACTCTTCAAACTCAATATCCGCGTCGCAGTTGCCGACCAGTGGCGGGATGATGAAGGGCTCTTTATTTTGGTAGGCATTGACGAGGTACTGGTAAAACTTCTTCACTCGCGCCTGGTTAATTTCGCGTTGAGAACGCTCGAGCGTGCTGCCGTGATTGTCGGAGGCAAGTATGCGCGTCAGCGCGCGGGCAGGTGCAGTGATCATGTAAGTCACAGTACCACCCTGCGTGCCGCGCGACGCCGGGAACTCAAAGAAATAATCGCCTACTTTGCTCATGCCGCCTCCTGCCTTTCCCGATATTCCTCAGCGAGCCGCTGCGCCTTTAATGGATTGCTTACCACTTCACCCCATGGCATTAGCCAGCCGTTACCAATGAAGGGAAGGCACAGCGTGCCAACCCTGATGTCGTCGTGAGCGTGAGTCATAGGATGGACTCCATTTCGTCGATGTAGAGGCCCTGAGCGATCAGGCGGCTACGGCGGGCGGCACGTTCAATGCACTCCTGCCGTCGGCCTTCTTGTGACTGCTCTATGGCGCGCCGGGTGAACAGGCGCGATTTACCCTGCGGCGTTACAACCTTCGGCTTCGTTACGAGGTCGAAAGTGCGGTCACAGATGCCGTCCTCGTTGAGCCATTTTTCCGACTCAACGATCTGCGCTATCTGTCCGGTGCCGCGGGTAATGCCGTTGGCTACCCGGTTAAACTCGATGAGCGTTACGCCAAACTTCTCAGCGATTTCACTGCCGGTTACCGGGCGCCCGCGCGTCTGAATCATCCAGATAACGCGTTCACGGAGGCCGGAGAATTGCCCGGTTCGCCCGGGCCTGCGGTAGAATGGCGTGCGTTTCATTTCCACTGTTCCCCGAATGTGAATCCGATCTCCGCCAGCGCCTCGTCCATCTTCTCAACGAACTCCGGCACCATTTCGTTGAAATCGGTCATGTACTGCGGATCCCGCTCAACGACGACATGGTGAATGCCTTCGCGTTTCATGCGCGGGTCGTAGTTGGCAAAGAACCAGGCGTCTTTTCCAGTCACCCACATGCTGTACTGCACCTGGGCCATGTACGCAGACTTGATGGCTTCGAAACCGCCAAGGCGGAATTTCATGAAGTCGCGAGAGGTGAAAGGGCATTTAAGCTCAAGGCCGAACCCGTTACTGCAAAGGCCGTCAGGGGAGCACGCAGTGCGCATGCTCTCGTCACGGAACAGGATCGGAGACTCCGTGACTTTCACGTCAGTTGTGAACTCAAAGAGGGTGCGGGCGTCTTCCTCGTACTGCTTTCCCCAGGCCAGCGCCTTGGCGTTAACCTCTGGCGCTACGCCGGTGCATACCTCGGCGAGTAGGGTGTGGAAGTAGGACATCTTCATGTCTGTCCATTTCTTTCCCGATCTTGGCTTGGCGATGACGTTGTGTACTTCAGAGGCGGTGATAACGCCTAGGCGTAGCCTGTGCCATGCCTCATCACCCTGTTGGATAGTTGTTACGTCAATACCGGTCCGGGACAGGATAATTTCTGGTGTCATGCTGCCGCCTTAGCTTTTTTCTGAAGGAAGTTGAACCCTTTCTGTGCCTCTTCTTCAGTAAGGTCTGACGCCTCAAGAATTGGCCGTTTGAAGATGTCGCTGCACACTGGTAGGAAGTCTTTCTCCCAGTCTTTATCCAGGGTCGTTAAGAGATCGGTTATCGCCTGCAGCGTTTCTTCGCTTGCTGCTGGTGGAAGTGCTTCAGTGGTGTTGCGCGGCGTGACGTCACGGATATCAACGTCCAGTGATTTGCCTTCCATTTCTTCGGCGGTAGGCTGCTGTCCAATCTCAGGCCATGCCTTACGCAACGCCTGGGCTTCTGCGCATTTCGCCAGCTGGCCGTACGGGCGCTTTTTCCACATCGCGTTCGGCGCCGTAGTGTCGCGGCCGCCGGTGGCGTAGTTTTCAATCCAGTATTCTTTAGCGCTGAACTCGACGATCTCGCCGCTGGGCATGCGCTTGTAGACGGTGTATTTGCACCACTGAGGGAAGGTCACCTCGACACCAGTAAGCGTCTGAGTTACATCGGGTCCGAACTCAGGCTCCCGGGCCCCGGCATAATCGCCAGAACGGTCTGCCTGAATGCGGTAAAGCCCGATGCCCGGCATGACCACGTCGCGCCAGTCACCTTTACCTGTTTTCGAGTCTTTGACGTACATCGGAACGAGGTGGACTGGTTTGAGCAACGGATCCAGCTGGCGGGCGCGGCAGTAGTCAAGCGCCATCATTACCGATTCGTCTTTGGCGCCAGGATAGATGCTGTTCTTCAGCGCGCTCCAGGTGGAGACGTCGACGCCTATCTCCTGAAGCGACGTCGCTGTGATTGTTAATTCTTTTGCCATCGTTAATCCCCTCAAAAATTAAAACGGGCAGCCGGTACGGTGTTCCCAGTCGTATTCCGCCTGGGCGTAAGCAACTGCCGAAATGAAATCGTTGTAGGCCTTGCCAGCGTCATCGCTGCGCAGTCCTTCATATGGTCTGGAGTCAATCGGGACTGAGAAGTGGAAGAGGCCGGACGGCTCTTTCGGCATCATGTCGATGATTTCCCGAGCCCGGTCACCGATCCACTTCTCTTTCTCGTCGGTGAGCTGCTGCTCAGCCCAGCGCCGATCTTCGATGCGGTCGTAAGTGAGGTATGAGTTCATGGTTGCCTCAGTAATGAATTTTCGCGCAGGGGATCAGGTCATCTTTCAGAGCGGTGAGCACTTCGATAGCCTGTTCGCGGGTTAAACTGGTGTGGCTGGTGAGCGCGTTAACGATGTTGGTGCCGACCGTCTTGCGGTGCTTCACGTCAGCTTCACGTTTTGCCTGCTCATCGGCGATGAGCTTCTGCTCAGCCAGACGGGCTTCTTCTGCCTGTTTTGCCTTGAGGCGCTCAGCTTCCACTGCCGCGGCTTTTTCGCGTTCTGCCCGGGCTTCTGCTTCCTGCTTCTCGCGTGCCGCACGCTGTTCCGATTCAATGCGCTGGCGTTCCGCCAGTTCAGCGCGGGATTTCTCTTCGGCTTCACGGCGCGCTGCGGCCTCAATCTCCGCTTTGTGCCTCGCTTCGGCATCGCGGCGGGCTTGTTCTGCCGCTTCGCGCTTAATGCGCTCTTCGTGCTCACGCTGTGCCTGTTCCGCCTGTCGGCGCTGCTCTTCGCGGTCACGGTCAAACTTGTCATTCATCAGCAGAGCCATTTCGTGGTCTGCCTCGATCTGCGCGGCACGCTGGCGGTCGAACTCTTCGTTCATCACCAGCGCTTCGTCGTGCAGCGCGTTCATGGCTTCTTCAGCCTTAATGCGTTCCTGCTCTGCTTCCCATTCGGTGAGGGGGCGGCGGGTGGCATCACGCAGCTCGTCACAGGCATCAACGAAACGCTTAATCTCGGCCTCAGCAGGGCGCACAGCCTCTTTCAGTCGCTTCAGGTACTCACGGCCAGGCTTTTCGATTGCCGTCTTACTGCGGGACACCTGCGCCGCCAGAGAGGCGACACGATCACGGCCTTTCTTCGTGGACAGGTCCGGCACTTCGTTTACCGCCTGGCGGATTTGCTCGAGATAAGCGTCAAGGCCGCCCGCTACGTACAGCACTGGCGCCTGCTCCGGCTTGATTTCGATGACAGTTAAGTCCGTTACTTCGCTCATGGGTTCTCCTGAAATTTGGATGTGCAGATCCCGCCCGCGTAATGCCAGGCCGATCGGTTGAATAGGGTGGTTAGTGCTGCGCGATGTCTTTCGCCGGGAACTCGCCGTCGCGGAGGATGCTTTCTACTGGCCAGCATTCAGCTGTTACTTTTTGCTCTGTAGCTGCCTGGCTGCATTCCTGCTGGCTGTCGTAAACGCCGAGAATGACGTCCTGATAATCACCGTTGGTCATTGCCACGGTCAGAACGAGTGCGAATAAAGTTTCCATCAGTGAAGAGTCCTCCCGATAGCGACGGCGTAAAGGCGCTTTGCTTCTTCCCACGCCGGAGCATTGCGATGGAGCACCGCAAACGACGCGAGCCGTTGAGCCTCTCTGATCTGCTGCTGGTTTACCATGATTTCCTCTTGGCCTTATCGCGGCGAACGGAACGGTTAATACAAGACTTCAACGCATTTATTCAGTGTTTCAATGGGCGGTGGATGGCCGCCGGTTGTCATAACTAAGCCGCCTCGGTGAAGCGACTGAGGTATGAAAGTCGTTTGATTACGCACCATTGCCGCTCTCCCTGAGCCCGCCGGGCGTCCGACGCATGGTTTAAAGACGCGCCGTTCGTCTATACGGTTAACAATAGCTAAAGCGATTATTTGAGTCAATCGCCTAAACGATATTATTCATCGTTAAAGTGATAATGCATTGAATGTTAAAGCGATATTTTTTTGGGGAATGGCGAAAAAAGTGATGGCTGTTGGGTTAAAAAGTTGGGGTATGAGGGAGGGGAGGATTGAGGGCAATAAAAAACCCGCCGGAGCGGGTCGATGTTATTCTGTTTCTGGATTTAATTCTGGTGTTGAATATCCATTCAAATCGAAAGTGAACTGACGAGCCCCAGACTGATAAAAATCGGCCTCGATAATCAGTTTCTTATGTTTCGCTATGTCCTGTAGAAACACTTTTGGATTTTCTAAGTAAATAACGTCAGTACTGCCATTATTTGGCCTGAGTGTTTTGTATTTCTGTATTTTCTCGTCATCAAATTTCACATTGATATGACAACCATCATATGAAGGACAATTGAATTGCCCTTTAGTGATGATGAGGATTGCTTTATCGAGTTGAATATTATCAGGGTTTTCACCTTCTTTTAGTTCAACTCTAGGGGAGCGCAGAACCATCGCCAGCCATGATCCGCCTTGATATGGTGGCTGTAAATCAACAGGTCGCTTAGAGTTAGTTTGCAGAATTTTCTCAGTTGTACCACGCATCTCATCTTTAGAATATGTTAACAACCATCTAGCAGACATTGCCTGAGACGAAATCAATGCGGTGCTTAAAAGTGCAAATTTCAACCATTTCATGATTTTAGTATTTCCGTATTTTTTATTTAAGCGAATCTTTTATAGTCAACAGACTGCCTAAGCAGAACTTTGGCCATCACATAAAATGTATCTTCATCTTCAGGTTCAACGTACCACTTTTCGTAAATCGGGTTGTCGGATATTACTGCGAGGCGATCTCGCTGCATCTGAAGACGCTTAACATGAAGTGTTTTGCCGAAGACGAAGACGTAAACTCCGTCACCATCAAAATGCGTAACGCCGGTATCAACGAAGATCTGATCTCCAGGCGAAATGGTGCCATCCATGCTGTCGCCGTTAACCGTAATGACTTTGACGTGTGTAGCTGGCCGGTTGCCGAACAATGCGCGCGCCTGCTCATTCGTGTATTCGATGGCCCGGATGGTTTCAATGAAATCGCTGGTGACAATAGTGCCCGGTCCAGCGCTGGCTTTAACGTCGAGTACATCCACGCGGTAAATCCCATTCAATGACGGCTTAACCTGGTATAGCGCAGTAGGTTCTCTTACGCCACTGGAAGCCATTTCCCCTTCACCAGTAGATAGCCACTCCGGCCGCACACCCAGAACAGAGGCGATCTCAACAGTCTTACGAGATCCGTTAGCGTCCTTGAGTAATTTATTAACGCTGGACTGAGCCATGCCGACATCTTTGGCTAATCGGCCTTGTGTGTATCCAGCATATTTCATTGCCTGCGCCAGGCGCTCCGAGAATCCCATATTCACCTCTGTTAATGACTCCTTTAACTGTATCGCTCAAGCGATTATTTAGCAAAAAATCGCCTATGCGATTGACATTCGCTAAAGTGATAACCATAATCGCTTTAAACTGATAGCTGAGGTGATTATGAAGACCCCAACAGTAGAGAAGAACTCCGCAGTAGAGAAAGCGATCGCCATCGCTGGCAGCCAGAAAGAACTGGCAAAACGTTGCGGTAAAGCCCAGTCCACTATCTGCGATTGGCTTAACGGAAAGAAGCGCATCTCCCCGGTTCACGTTCCTGAGCTGGTGAAAGCGGTTGGTGGTGAAATCCAGGCTCATGAATTCCGCCCGGACCTGCCGTCCATCTTTCCTCACCCTGACAACCATGCCGCTTAACGGCGGCCCTAACCGCGAAAGGGAAAGCAATGCATTCACTTGCGTATCAACAAGGTAACAAATTTTCGCCAACGGCGATGATTTACCATAATCGCCGGGAACCTGATTCCACGGCGTTCAACATCGATGGGATCCGCGCGGCTGTTCGCGCCTGGGCAGCTGACTGCCGCAGCCGTGAATTTGTCGCCGCTCTGATTGTTGAAGAGTGGCGGGCTACCGGCGGCACCGGTCTGGATATCCCTACTGACTCGCACCGCCAGATGCAGAAGGTATTCCGCTGGATCGACGGCGACACCGAATACGCCGCCAACAACATTCGCCAGCTGGCCCCGGCAATCATGGCCGTCCTGCCGCTGGAGTACCGCAACCGCCTGGCACCGCAGAATGACACGATGTCGCTGATCGCCTCTGCGATGAAAGAGTGTGCCGAGGCTAAACAGGCCGTGCTTCTGGACGCTCCAGAACATCAGAAGCTGAAAGAAGTAAGCGAGGGTATAGCGTCGCTGTTCCGCCTCATGCCGGAGCAGGTAGGCCCACTCATGACGATGGTCACGTCGATGCTGGGGGTCATGTGAGAACTACAAAAATGGCGAAAGCCGGTCTGCGCGAACAGAACCGACTTTCTGGTGCAAATCGTTTGGACTCTTTGCAGGAGTAAGTATGTCAAACACCGCCAAAGTAATCAAATTCCCTGCGCAGCAACCGGCGCAGCAGGAGAATCGCATGGCCGATCTGGAAAATGGCTATCTTCGCCTTGCTAACCAGATTCAGGATGCCCTGTGTTTCGTAGAGCTTTCGGGGCGTGAGTTCCGCGTGCTGAATGCTATTGTTCGCCTGACGTATGGCTGGTCCAAGAAAGAGGACCGGATCACCAACAGCCTCATTGCAGATAAAACCAGACTGGCCGTTAAGCACGTTTCTGAAGCTGTGCTCAGCCTGGCTTATCGCAACATCATCAAGATGCGCAGAATCGGGCAGACACGTTACATCGGGATCAACACGCTTCTGGATAGCTGGGCTTACACAAAGCCAAAATGTGCAAAGTGCCCGGTCAGTTTCCCGGTCGCTGAAGTTGTAACGCAAGTTATTACCATCCCTGAAAGCGGGGATAGAAAAAACACCTTTAAAACCATCCCTGAAAACGGGGATAACCACCCCCAAAAACAGGGAGAGGTATCCCTGAAAATAGGGAACACCAAAGACATTCTTCCAAAGACAAATATAAAACCTAATACCCCCTCTAATCCCCCAAGGGGGAAGGACAAGTTTGATCCGCTCGATGTTGACGTTCCTGACTGGCTAAACCAAACCGCCTGGCAGGAATGGGTTGCTTACCGCAAACAGTCTGGCAAGCCGATCAAAACTGAGCTGACCGTCACGAAGGCATTCAAGCTGCTGAAAGAGTGCCTGGAAGACGGACACAATCCGGTCGACGTGATCAACACCAGTATTGCGAATGGTTACCAGGGACTTTTTAAGCCGAAGTTCGCTATCAAACCAGCTTCCAAGCCGGATCTCGACTTCAACAACACTGACTGGATCTATGGGGTGATGCCATGAAATCTCTTTCAGAGCAGTTACGCAATCACGACCGCGAGCAGATGAGCCGCATAGCCCACAACCTGCCTGAACAATACGAAGTTCGCCCACGGCTTGAGCAACTCGCGCTGATATTCAACAACCTGTTCAACGAGCTTCGCGTTGCATTCCCTGCAAGCATGGCGAACTTTCGCACCCAGGGTGATGTAAACGAATTCCGACGTCAATGGCTCATGGCGTTCCAGGAGAATGGAATTTACACCATGGACCAGGTTGAAGCAGGTATGCGTGTTGCACGTAGCCAGGAGCGGCCATTCCTGCCGTCGCCGGGTCAGTTCGTCGCCTGGTGCAAGCAGAGCGGCGGTGTGCTGGGCATCACCGTTGATCATGTGATCGCCGAATACTGGGACTGGCGTAACCGTTCGTTCGAATTCACCTCCAGCGAGCAATTCCCCTGGTCGCAGCCGGTCATGTACCACATCTGCGTTGAATTGCGCCACCGCAGCACAGAGCGCCAGTTAACGCATGGTGAGCTGGCGCGCGAAGCGGGCGATCTGCTGGACATGTGGGAGAAGCGAGTCACGGAGGGTAAGCCAGTGCCGCCGGTACGCCGGTCGATTGCAGCACCGGCTGCCGAACACGGGCCGACGCCGATCCAGCTGCTGCTGGCGAAGTACAACCGCAACAAGTCTAACGGGATGGTGTGAGATGACCATAACAATCCGTGAACAGGTGCTGGCAGCCCTGCGAAATAACCCAGGCCTGAACAACGCCAAGCTGGCAGGTCTTATCGGCTGGACACCAAAAAGATATCCGGGACGGTGAGCACGTTGCTGGCCGAAGGTCTGATCAGCTGCGAAGGCAAGTATGGCCAGCGTCTTTACAGCCTGACCAGTTACGGCATGCGCTTCGCCCCTGACACGATACCGGGCATGAAGCAGGGTAAGTCGAAGTTAATTCAGCGGACGGACACTAACGTGATCTGCCAGGAGTGCCGCAACAGCGCGGTTATGAAGCGAGTATTGATGGTTTGGGGGAAGGCAGGGGTATGAAAATCGAAGATATCAAAAACGTTGCGGTGTTCTTCAATATGAACGGCAAGACAGTAGCGTTACGAATGGATGCTGAGCAGAAGCGGATCGTCGCATTAATGGCGCTGAACACGGCTGATGCTCGGGCAGAACTGATTGAAGTGCCGCACATGACTTTACCAGCAGACCCAATCATGGAGGAGGCCGCCCAATGAGCAACATCGACAAACGCGCATTACGTGAAGCTGCGGATAGCGTTATCCAGAAATACGGTAGTGAATGGTTTGAAACAGGTCGTCAACTATGCACTGTCCACAAGTCAAAGATAGAGCTTATCGCCGCCGCCAACCCCGCCACCGTGCTGGCGCTGCTGGATGAGCTGGAAGCCAAAGATAAATGCATTTCTGAGCTTAAATCAGCCATCAAATCAGCAAATGAACGCTATGAAAACCGCACTCCAACACAATGGGCTTATGACCAGGCGTGTTTAGCCATTGAAAAACACCGGACACGAGCCGATTCCGCAGAGAAGCGGATTGCTGAGCTGGAGGCGAAGCTCGATACCGCAGATAAATTGCAAGACAGCGCGTTTCGTCATGGTCTTCAGCATGGCTTCAGTTTAGGTCAAACTGATAATCAGGCTGGATTTGAAGAGTGCTTATCAGCATATGGCACCGGTAAAGGAGAAGCATCATGAGCACTATTGCCAAAGAATGGCTGCAGCAGAAAATTGCCGAAATGGAAGCCACCCGCGATGAAATCCCGTTCGGCCTGGACGAAGACGACAGCAAGACGCTGGCGGCGCTTCGTATCGCGCTGGCATCGCTCGAAGCGGAGGCTGTGGGCTACCTCGACGCTGAATACGCTGAGCTCCTAAAGTCAGGGCATATCGAATCATGCTCTGTATATGCCGAGTCTGGAGAAGGATGGATAGCGCTATACGCCGCCCCGCCAGCGCCGTTATCTGTGCCTGATGACGTTAGCTGGGAAGATGTTCCAGAGGAAATAACCGAAGACGATATGGCTCTTGCATCAGCATGGGCGCATGGATTCAATCAGTGCCGCGCCGCCATGCTTCAGTGTGCCAAAAACGCCGAGTCGCGCTGCACCATGAAGACCGCGCCAGCACTGGATTCTTCGCCAGAAAATGCCGAGTCGCGCTGCAGCAACTCTCCGGTGATTCCGGATGGCGGCGAGCATGGATTCTGCCATAAGCACCCGGATACCAGGAGGCTTACACATCCGTATAAGCAACTCTCGACCTATCCTCCTCGGCCCTAAACGTACTGCCCTAAGTGCGACCCTGAAGTGGCTAAGTGGGTTGAGCTGGATAAGCAGCTTAGGAAAGATAATTAACAGGTTGTGATAAAAATAATTAGGCATCGTTGAATATGCATGACGATGCCTATTATTTTATTGAAAGCTTTGGAACTGCCTTTGTGTGCTAATCGCCGTTAGGCTTATCATTAAGTTCTTTGATCCTATTGATAAATTGCTGATTTAACTGCTCTTGGCCATGTATCACAACTCCGAGGAAAAGCTCCGGAAGCTTTTCTTTCAGTTGATTTAAATTTGTTTCAAGGTGGTGTTTGACTTGAATTTTGTCACTAAGCTTACGAGATGTATCTTGAAATGCTTCGAAGTTTTTTGAAGCTTCTTGAGTTTTTTGGTTAAGCATGTTTTTGACTTCTTGATAGTCACCAAGCATTTTTTCGGCTTGAGAAAATCTTCCTTGCAATACACTATGCTCAGCCTGAAGAGAGTGATACTTCTCCTTCAGGCTTGAGCTTTCATCTATAGTTTCTTGTATTTTTGCCTTAAGTTGTTGAACCGTCAATTCTTCATTTGCTAGTTCTCGGTTAAATGCAATAGAAGCCTTTGCTCTTAGTTGCTCGGTGTCAATCTTATTTAGAAGATTCAACCTTATTCTTGAATAGTTCTTTTTAATCACATAGCCAAGTGGTCTATTTTGAGCGAAGGTTACAATGGCTGAAAAGAGGGGAAGAATAATGAGGATTATTCCTGTCATAATGGCTGGATATCCTAGGCTAGTTCTAATATCCGAATTTTGAGCTATCCATCCGATTTTATCTTCGATATTCTTATCACTGAAGATGGTAATAAGAATGCTTTTCCAGTTAAATGCAACCCATGAGAAAGCATAAGCGCCAATGATGGGGTTTTTAATCCGTTCTAATGCATTTGCCTTTGACGCTGCTAATAGTTCCTTAAAAAAAATCAAGCATTTCTTTCCCCAGAAAATGGATGTGTGTTCATTTTTGTTAAGAAAACAGAAAGTTATCATAGAAAACTAAGTATTGGAATTGTGGTTTGATTTTCAATAATCAACCCGCCATAATCATGTCATCGGAGCCTGAACAACTCCGGTGACTTCTGCGCATTTAAGGGGACTTAAATGCGACCACAATCTGAACTCCTCACCTTGTCACAGATGCAGAAATGCACCTGCGATTTTCTGCGTTTTACGGTTTCCGTTAAGGGGGCCGTATGACTCTGCCCGTAGACGGCATCAAACTCCATCGCGGTAACTTCGCGGCCATCGGCCAGCAGATTCAGCCATTGCTGGATGCCGGACAATGCTTCCGCCTGCAGGTGAAGCCGTGGCGCGAGAAGCGCAGCCTGTCGCAGAACGCGCTAAGCCACATGTGGTACACGGAAATCAGCGAGTACCTCATCGCCCGCGGTAAGACCTTCGCTACGCCTGAGTGGGTCAAAGACGCGATGAAGCACACCTATCTCGGCTACGAAAGCAAAGACCGGGTAGACGTCGTGTCCGGAGAGGTGACTACGGTTCAATCCCTCCGCCATACCGCCGATCTGGAAACCGGCGAGATGTACATCTTCCTGTGCAAAGTCGAAGCATGGGCGATGAATATCGGCTGCCACCTGACCATCCCGCAGAGCTGCGAGTACCAGCAGCTGCGCGATAAGCAGGAGGCCTGATGTCTACTCCACTTTCCCGCGTGATCACAAACGAAATCTTCCGCGTTCCGGCGCGCCGCCAGCGCAAGCCAGCGGTTAAGCCGTCCGACATCCAGACACTGAAAGACTACACCGCCCGCCTGGTGGATCAGAAATGGCTGCGTCTAGCGGCACGGAGGGCGCATGGCTAAGTTACCGCGCCGCAAGTGCGCCCACAAACCGTGCCGCCAGTGGTTCCACCCGGTACGCGATGGGCAGGTGGTTTGCTCATTCGAGTGCGCCAGCTCGATCGGCAAAGAACAGACCGCGAAAGCCCGTGAAGCCGCTAAGCAGAAGGAAGTGCAGCGCCAGCGTACCGAAGAGAAGGCAGGTCGCCAGCGGCGCGCTGCACGTCGTAATGAGCTAAAGCCGATCCGTCACTGGGTGCAGATGACTCAGCGTGCCTTCAATGACTGGCGACGCGAAATGCTACTGGCCGCCGGGCATGGGTGTATCTCCTGCGGAACAAAGACCGCTTTTGCCTGGCATGCCGGGCATTACCGTACGACTGCCGCCGCGCCACAATTGCGCTTCAATCCGGATAATTTGTGGCTTCAGTGCTCCGCGTGCAACGTCCACAAATCAGGAAACATAGAGGCATACCGCGCAGCGCTGGTGGAGTTAATAGGCGAAGAGCACGTGCTGGCTCTGGAGTCCAACAACGAAACCCACCGATACACCCGTGAAGAGCTGGAAGGCATTCGCGCTCAGGCCAGAGCGAATCTTCGCGCACTGAAACAGCAGGAGGCCGCATGAGCCACGCCGACCTCCTCCAGTACCAGGCAGAAAGCGTTAAGCGCGCCAGCATGCCGCCAGTAGCAAAGCACAGCGAGACCAAAACCAACCAGCCACAGAAGGAAGCCGCATGAACAGTCAGCAACTGGAATACGTACGTCAGCAGCTCATTGTGGCGACAGCAGACCTCAGCGGGGCGACGAAAGGGCAACTGGTGGCCTTCGCCGAGAACGCGCAATTCACCGCGACGGCGCGCAGCCGGGGCCGGATGAAAATTGCCGACCCGGTCACCGGCCGCAAAGTTAACCCTGACGGCCCGGCGATGAGCGGCAATCAGTCCCGCGCTAAAGGCTCATCCATCGCCCTTGTCAGTCCGGTAGAGTTCGGTACTGCGTCCTGGCGCCGCGCTGTACTGTCACTGGAAGAGCACCAGAAAGCATGGCTGCTATGGAACTACAGCGAGAACATCCGATTCGAGTATCAGGTGTCGATTACGCAGTGGGCGTGGGCCGAGTTCCGCGAGCAACTCGGCGCGAAGAAGGTGGCGGGGAAGACGATGGAGCGCCTCAAGAAGCTTATCTGGCTGGCAGCACAGGACGTCAAAGCCGAGCTGGCGGGGCGTGAGACGTACGAATACCAGGCGCTAGCAGAGCTGGCGGGCGTTGCGAAATCCACCTGGACAGAAACGTATCTGCCTCACTGGCTGGCAATGCGTAACAGTTTTAAGCGACTCGATAGCGGTGCGCTTATCTCAGTAACGCGATCACGTTCACAACAAAAGGCGACAAATTTAGATGTAAGTCTTGCAAAACCGAACTGAAACGCCTATATTTCATGTAAATCTGATATCGTCGCCATAGCTTCACAGGTCGACTTAGAATTAACAGCCTCGCCATCGTGCGGGGCTTTTTTATTTGAATAAAAATGATATCCCTAGCTTTACAAGGAAGATGAAAATAGCGATATCGATAATCATATGAATAATTCGATCCGCTATGTCCGGATTCTTATTAATTCTGTACCTGCCGCGTCTACGTCTAGCCATTTGTATCTCCTTTAGGGAATGTATCGGCAGTAATGCGAAGAAACTTTATTCAAAGGCTCACTCATGTGGGCCTTTTTTAATTCAGGCTCCGGGAACCATCATCGACACGCCTACTTGTTAAATCGTCCCGAGGGCCTGACCCTTTTCAAACACACAGCACCCGCTAACGACGCGAGGTGAGAGTATGTATCGCATGGAAAAAATAACCACTGGTGCTGCCTATGGCGCTTCAGCCGGGAGCATCCTAAACGGCATTCTTAATGCCTACAGCCCCGAGCAGTGGAACGCTATCGGCGTGCTGGTGGGTATCATCATTGCCGTACTGACGTATCTGACGAATCTCTATTTCAAGATCCGCGAAGACAATCGCCGCAGCAGGAGCCGAGATGAACCCGACACTCAGGAATAAGCTGGTGGGTGCCATTGTTGGCGGATCCGGAGCCATCACCATTGCGGCAGTAATGCTGGGAAATGCGGATGGGCTGGAAGGTCGGCGCTATTACGCCTATCAGGATGTGGTCGGCGTCTGGACCGTTTGCGATGGGCACACCGGTACCGACATTCGCCGCGGTCACCGATACACAGACAAAGAGTGTGACAACCTGCTAAAGGCAGATCTGCGAAAGGTGGCAAACGCCATCGACCCGCTGATCAAGGTGCGCATCCCTGAGCCTACCCGTGCCGCGCTTTACTCCTTCACCTACAACGTGGGCTCTGGTGCCTTCGCCAGTTCCACGCTGCTGAAGAAGTTGAACGCCGGTGATGTGCCGGGGGCATGCAAAGAACTGCAGCGCTGGACATATGCCGGTGGCAAGCAGTGGAAGGGGCTGATCACCCGACGCGAGATTGAACGTGAAGTCTGCGAGTGGGGCCAGAAATGAGCCGACTAACAGCAATCATCTGCGCTCTCGTTATCTGCCTGCTGGTTTCCATGGCCTGGGCGATAAACCACTACCGCGACAATGCCATCACCTACAAAGACCAGCGCGATAAGGCGACGGTCCGGGCAGACACATCAGAGGCGATCACCAGCAACGTGATCACCACGATGAACCTCATCCGTGACATCTCACAGGCTACACAGAATGCAAAGAACAAACTGGCCCAAAAAGGTGAAACGCGCATTTTCTACATCAGGCAGGCGCTTGAAGGCGATCCGTGCGCTAACCAGCTTGTTCCTTCTGCCGCTGCTGACAGCCTGCGGGAATACGCAGACAGTTTACGTTCCAGCTCCAGTGGTGCCGATAAGCGCTGACCTGACAGCAGACACACCGATCCCCAGAATGGTGGTTCCGTTCACATGGCAGGCAAGTCTGGAGTTAAACGCTCAGCTCTACACGGCGCTGGGGCAGTGCAATTTGGACAAGGCAGGGATTAGAAGTATCGAAGAACGCCGAAGCGCTTCGCCAGTAGCAGACAGGTCAGATTAATGATCGCATTGACTCCATCGGCGTAAGCGATAGTCAGTTCGAAAAATTGGTTTTGGGACATTTTACCTCCTATAGAAAGAACGAGGCAGGTGAATCCTGCTCCTACAGTGAGGGTTAAGTAGTTTCCTCCTGCAGAGGAAAATTAATGCGACATCCCTCAAGCTCATTAAGAGGCTCTCAATGTCCGACATCTACCAAATTACGCTAACTACCCAAACAGGCGAAACCTTCACGGGCAAGATGTCACGACGCCAGCCTGAACTGGTAAACGGCTTCGTGCCGCTGGCGACGGAGACCGGCGAGTGGCTGTATTTTGCTCCGGCCGATGTGAAGCGCGTTCAGTTCACGCCAGTGGCTGAAGAGGTCTTTATATAAAAACGAATGGAGCAGTTGAACGTTGAGGTCTTTGATACAAATAGAAATGCATGAACTGCTCTAAGAAAAGCCATCTCCGCTTGGTTTAACGGAGATGGGACAGGAGTTCGATTACTCAGTTGTGTTTAAAATGTCTTCACGTAACTGTATTAGCCTATCTCTTATTGTCAATCCGCCATTTTTGTTGGGGCTATAGGAAGTGCGAATTACATCTGAAGGAGAGGATTCTGACAGGATGTTGTTAACAGCAGAACTAACTCCTTTCGCTTGTGGAATCCATAATGCAACGTCAGCTTCATAGTTAAATGGTTTCGATGTTGAAAATGCATTTCTCGTCATGTTGCTGCTGCCGATCAAGGAGAATACTGGCCCGTTTTTAGTACTTGCTATAAATACTTTTGCATGCCACTTATAGCCCTTAACTTTCCTCACAGCCAGGTTTACGCCTGCAGAAGTCAGCGAATTATTGAAGTCATCAAAAGAGAATCTCCATTGAGGATTATGTATCCCAACAGTGATTACTTCTGCATTTGAAGTGGCAAGCTTTTGTGCAAGGTTACCTTCTGTCGAGGCGCAATAAGCCGATTTAAAGTTATCTTGAAAGAAGCCGCTACATATAATTACTTCTTTTATATCAGGTAGTTGTACTGCGCTGAGTAGTAAGTTCCGAAAGACGTTAGGTACTTGCTGATTTCTTAAGAGTATTGCGATGCTCATAGTTGCTCCTTATTATGCAAATATTTTTTGTTATCGGTCATATTCTCATCATCTTTATTTAATAATAACTCCAAAAAATGGTGTCTCAGTCCCGAGTTAGGAGATTGAAAATGGATTGTCGGCCATACCCACCAGTTAACTTCATCGATTCCGAGAACTGGCAGTCATACACTAGGCTGATCCCCGCTAATGAAGTGCATGAGTGGATAAACCGCCAAATCCTCAGCGATACCGGCAGCATCCATAACCCTGACCACGAGCACCTGTTAGAGGCTGATCTCTGCTTCATGTGGGCGTCTGAATCATTCGCGAAGAAGGGACGCTACGTTCTAGGCCAGGCCGAACAGGTAATGCTCCGCGCTGGTGGATGGCAGAAAGCCAGAATGGAACAGCAGATGCATGAATGGTTCGGGCGCATCCCGAAGTTCATCATCACGCTGGCGGCCGATTACTGTTCACAATGCAGCGACCTCGAATTCTGTGCGCTGGTAGAGCATGAGCTTTACCACATTGCCCAGGCCACTGATGATTACGGCGCGCCTAAGTTCAACAAAGAGACCGGGCAGCCAGTGCTGACACTGCGCGGCCACGACGTCGAAGAATTCACTGGTGTCGTACGTCGATACGGTGCCAGCAAAGAAGTACAGGAGCTCGTTGATGCGGCGAATTCGCCAGCAGAAGTGGCTCACATCGATATAGCCAGGTCATGCGGGACATGCATGTTAAAGCTGGCCTAACAATATGACTGATTATGACAGGCAGGTAATCCATGGCGACACTGAAAGGTGAGGTCAAAGCCTTCATCGTTCAGTCCCTTGCCTGCTTCGATACTCCATCTCAGGTGGTTGAGCTGGTCAAAAAAGAATTTGGCCTGAGCATCACTCGTCAGCAGGTCGAATCTCACGACCCGACGAAAGCAAACGGCAGGGGGCTGGCGCAGAAATGGGTTGAGCTATTTCACGAAACCCGTAAGCGCTTCCAGACCGAATTAAGCGACATTCCGATCGCCAACAAAGCATATCGTCTCCGTGCACTTGACCGGATGATGACCCGCGCCGAGGGAATGAAAAACATGGCGTTGGCTGCTTCGCTGATGGAGCAGGCCGCCAAAGAGGTTGGCGACGCATATAGCAACAAACAGAAGGTCGAGCACACCAGCCCGGATGGCAGCATGTCACCGAGACCGACGACAATTCGCCTGGTAGGAGTTGACCCAGCCAATGGAAAGCCAAGTTGACCTCCAGATACCGGCCAAGTTAGTCCCCGTATTCGCGACAGAAGGGATCCGCTATCGTGGCGCTCACGGTGGGCGCGGTTCCGCCAAGACCCGCACGTTTGCACTAATGACCGCAGTTAAAGCGTACCAGGCGGCAGAGGCCAATATCAGCGGCGTGATCCTCTGCGCGCGCGAATACATGAACTCGCTAGAAGAGTCCTCCATGGAGGAGGTGAAGCAGGCGATTCGCTCTGTCCCATGGCTTGATGATTACTTCGACATTGGCGAGAAATATATCCGGACAAAGAACCGCAGAGTCAGCTACGTATTCTGTGGACTTCGCCATAACCTGGACAGCATCAAATCCAAAGCACGAATTCTTGTGGCCTGGGTTGATGAGGCCGAGTCGGTATCCGCTACTGCTTGGAAAAAGCTTCGCCCGACAGTTCGAGAAGAAGGCTCAGAGATTTGGGTCACCTGGAACCCGGAGAAGGAAGGCAGCGCCACCGATAAGCTCTTCAGAAAGAACCCGCCAAAAAGCTCCATGATTGTCGAGATGAACTATGTGGACAATCCATGGTTCCCTGCGGTGCTCGAGGAGGAGAGGCAGGAAGACCTGGCAAACCTCGATTACGCAGACTATGCGTGGATCTGGGAAGGAGCTTACCTCGAAAACTCCGACAAGCAGGTGCTGGCAAACAAATACGTCGTGCAGAGCTTCGAAGACGATCTCTGGCAGAAATCAGAGCGTTTGTTGTTTGGCGCCGACTTCGGATTCGCGAAGGACCCCAGCACGCTCATTCGCATGTTTATCCTGGATAACAACCTCTTCATCGAATACGAGGCTTACGGAAACGGCGTTGAGCTCGACGACATGTGGAAGTTCTACGCCGGGAAAACAGACGCCACGCCGAAGCAACTTATCGACTGGAAGGTTACCGATGAGGCCAAATTCCCAGGCATCCCTGAAGCGCGAAAATGGCCTATCAAAGCCGACAACTCTCGCCCTGAGACTATCAGTCACATCAAAGGGCAGGGGTTCAATATCTCCGCTGCTCAGAAGTGGCAGGGTAGCGTAGAGGACGGCATCACCTGCCTGCGCGGGTTTAAGAAAATCATCATCCATCCACGCTGCAAAGAAACAGCGAAAGAGGCGCGGCTTTACTCGTACAAAACAGACCGCATCACTGGCGAAGTTCTGCCGGTTATCGAAGACAAAAATAACCACTGCTGGGATGGCGTCCGGTACGGTCTCGATGGGTACATCAAGCACAAAGCGCAAGTCGGCGCAGTATTCTTCTAAGGAGCATCGCCAGTGAGCGAACAAGATAACGGCCTTAAACTGGCTGTGAACAACCTCGCCACTGAAATGCGGCGAGCGAATTACCTGAATGCCATCGGTATCGGTGGTGGCAACACGAAGCGACCGACGCTTTACCAGGAATTTGGCTACCCGCTCGAGATTACCTTCAACGACTTCTACAACATGTACCGCCGCAACGCCGCTGGCTTCGCTGTGGTGCATCGCCTGCTGGATGGTTGCTGGCAGGACTATCCGGTCATAGTTGACGGTGATGAAGCGCAGGAGGCGGAGAAAACAAACGCCTGGGAAAAGAAAGTCACCAAGTTCATGAAGAAGCTGTGGCCGAAGGTGAAGGATGCCGACCGCCGCAATATGGTTGGGCGATACTCCGCGCTGCTGCTGCAGGTGAAAGACAATAAGTCATGGAACGAGCCAGTAGATACCAAACTGGTGAAATCCCTGGGCGAGTCAGCGCTGGTAAAACTTATCCCGGTATGGGAGCCGCAGTTAACTGTCGCCGAATGGGATAACGACCGTCAGTCTGAAACGTTCGGCCAGCCGAAGATGTTCAACTTCAACGAACAGCCGGTCGGTGATAAGCCTTTTGTCGGTCCGATGCGCGGAGAACCGGTACACCCGAGCCGCGTTATCTTGTTCTGTGAAGGTTCTGAAGACGACAACGTGCTGTCCGGCATCCCGCTGCTGGAGGCTGGTTTCAACAAAGGCCTCGATATCGAGAAGATTTCCGGCGGTGGCGCAGAGGGCTTCCTGAAGAACGCCAGCCGTCAGATTGCCGTCGAATTCAGCAAAGAAACCGATATGAATACGCTGGCTGACCAGGCTAAGAAGGCTGGCTATGCTGATCTCGGCGAAGCGATGGGCGACAAGGTCAATAAGCTTAACCGGGGTACCGATGCGGCGGCCGTGATGCAGGCCGGGCAGATGCACGTTCTGAGCGTTACGCCTGGCGACCCGGGCCCAACGTGGGAAGTCACCGCGAACGAACTGGCCGCCTCTGTGCAAATCCCGTTCACCATCCTGTTCGGTCAGCAGACCGGGCGCCTGGCGAGCGACGAGGATAAAACGGACTGGGCTATCCGACGCAACACGCGTCGCAATGGCTTCCTGACAGACCGGATCACCGCGCTTCTGGAGCGATTCTGGACGCTTGGAATTATCGACCCACCGACCAACGGAGAGGTCACCATTTCGTGGAGCGACCTGCTGGCGCCCGGCGAGAAAGAGAAGATCGAGAACGCTTCGAAACTCGCTGACATCGTGCAGAAAACCACGCCTTACTATGGTGGAGACGCGCCGTTTACCGCAAATGAGTTGCGCGAGATTGTGGGGCTTGACCCGCTACCGGAGCCAAAAGAACCGCCGAAACCGGACGAGAAGGTGACTACCGATGATCCACTGGCCGATGACACCAGAACAGACGGCAAAGGTGGGGTTGCCGATAGTTCCGCGCAGCAAGGTTGACCCGACCCGATCGGCAAAACAGGTAACCGCGATGTACCGGGATATCGAAGGTCGGTATCTCGGCATCAAGCGTGCGCTGAAAACTCTGTTCGACCAGCGCCTGACCGGGCGAGAGCGAGAGGTTAACAGCCACAACTGGCATTTCCTGTGCCACGACCACGGCGAGGACATGCGGCTCTACCAGGTCAACGCTGGCAAGTTCATCTACGACATGTCTGCCCAGGAACTGGCTGACCTGCTGGAAGCAGTGCAGGGCATTCTCGATGACCATCTGCTGGATGGGGGCGAGCAAAACCTCTGGGCGATGGATTACGTCGTCGCAGAGGCGCAGCGTGGCACGCTGGAGGCGTTCAACAACCTCTCGCAGCAGTCGCAGGTGTACGCCAGCCAGACGACGTTACAGCAGCTTTTAAGCAGCCCCGGTCACCTTAATCAGGTGGCGGCGGCCAGGCTGACAACGTTCAGTGACTGGAAGGTCATCAGCGATACCGCCCGTGGCGACCTGACCAACATCATCACCGATGCGGTTGCGCGCGGCGTGAACCCTCGCGAGACGGCCAGCGTCATTAGTAAGCGCCTCGATGAGTCGATGTCTAAGGCGAAAACCATCGCTCAGACTGAGCAGGTCGGTGCGCTTCGGCAGGCGCAGTGGAACGAAACGGACTGGGCTGCCGACAGGCTGGGACTGAATACCGGCCTGCTATGGCTGTCAGCGCTCAAGCCTACGACGCGCACCTGGCACGCCAGCCGACACGGTAAGGTCTACACCACCGAAGAGGTGCGGGACTTCTACGCTGAAAACGGCAACCGGTACAACTGCTATTGCAGCCAGATTCCGGTGCTGCTCAACGACGACGGCAGTATTTTCAATGAAGGCCTGAAAGAAAAGTTGGCGAAAGAGCGCAAAGGTTGGAAAGGTTCTAAGTAGTGATATCATCATACTCACGAGAGAATGACATGCAGGTGAGTAATGAGCAGTGTAACTGCGGCAGAAGTAGGTTCTTTTTTTCTATCTCTGGTTGTGCCTGTTATCACAGGTGTTGTTGCGGCGGGATTCACAGCATATTTTGCCCTAACAAGATTCTACAGAGAGAAATGGTGGGAGAAAAAACATGCCGCTTATAACCAATTGATAGAAAAACTGTTTGAACTTAAAGACCTATACATCATTGCATCTGATATTACGGAGATGGAATTCGAAGCTCATAGAGGCGAACGAGACCCTCCAAAAGCTAAGGTTGATTGGCATAAACTGAATGAAGTGAGATCTCAAGTTCACAGACTTTATGTCCTATCACCTATCTCATTCAGTGGTAATGTCAGAGAGTTATTGGACAATCTTCTTACTCAAGATACTGAAAAAAATATCAGCATCTATGAAGAGGGATATCTTGAATTTATTGCTTATCACGAAATGTCAGGCGTCATACAGTCATCCATTGATGCAATAGTCGCAGATGCAAAGGAAGAGCTTAAGTTCAAATAAAATTAAATGAGGTCGCCACGGCGGCCTTTTTTATTGCCTGAAATCCACCAATGAGGACCCAGCATGAAACGCAACCGCGTTAACGTGCTGACCGTCGTCAACTCCGCTTCAAACATCACCACTGAAACCATCGACGGCAAGCCACATATCGTGGTTCGCGGCATCACGCCTGTCGTGGACGATATCGTGATGAACCGGAAGTTGTACCCGGCAGCAGAAATCGAAAAGGCCTACAACACGCTTGAGCGTAACCCGATGCCGCTGGGCCATCCGAAAGTTGACGGCAAGCATGTGTCGGCGCGCGATGTCCGGGCGGTAAACGAGTATCACGTCGGGGCCTGGCTGCAGAACGTCAGTCACAATGACGGCAAAGTGACGGGCGACATGTACGTTAACCGCCAGTACGCCGAGTCGAGCGAGAAGGGCAAGCGCCTGATTAACCGTCTGGACGAGATGCTGGCCGGTACCAACTCAGACCCGATCCACATCTCCACCGGCCTGCTGTATTCCGGTATCGCCGCCAACGGCGAGTCGAAGGGCAAAAAGTACAACGAAATCGCCACCAACATGATGTTTGACCATGTGGCGGTGCTGCTCGATGAGCCTGGCGCCGGTACGCCGGAAGAGGGTGTGGGCATCTTCGTTAACTCAGAAGGCAATGAGCAGCAGATAGAAGTTGCCCGCATTGCTGATGGTATCGACTGCACCCGCGACGGCCTGCTCAACAAAACCAAATTCTTCTTCACCAATGCCTCCAACTTCTCTTTTGACGACATCTCCCGCGCCATCAGCGACAAGCTGCGCGAGGGTGATACCGAAGATAAGTGGCTTTGGCCTGAAACGGTGTGGCCGGACAGCTTCATCTACCGCAATGACACCAAATACCTGAAACAGAAGTACCTCATCGATGATGACGGCAAGGCCGTGTTCGTCGGCGAACCTGTAGAAGTCGTGCGCAAACCCACTGAGTACGAGATTAAAACCAACGGAGAGAACGATCCGATGAAAGAACTGATTATCAATGCGCTGCAAGCCGCTGGTAAGCCGACTGAAGGCAAGTCCGACGCCGAGCTGATGGACGCATACAACCAGATGAAGGCCGAAGAAGCCAACGCCAAGAAAAAAGGCGATGAAGAAATCGACCCGGAAACCGGCAAGCCCAAGAAAAAAGAGCAGGCCACCAATAACGAAGAGATGCCAGCATGGGCGAAAACGCTTGCCGATCGCGTGGACGTCGTCTTCAACAGCCTGAACGCGAACGCCGACAAAGAGAAGGGTGAAAAGCGCGCAGCTGTGAAGCTGGCGATGAACATGAGCGATGAAGAAGTCGCAGATCTGGACGGCAAGGCGCTCGATGCTATGTACGCCAAGTGCCAGACCTCCTTCGGCCTGAACGGTGCATTCCGCCAGGCTACCAACACCCAATCAGTCAGCGAAATGCCGGAGTAAAAAATGGCTAAAGACGGAAAACACGTAATTCACGCGGGCGGTATCTTCGCAAACCCACAGCTTCACCGTGAAGGTGCTGCAGCCGCTGATACGCCTCCCGGTACGATTGGTTTCTTCGATAACACCACGAAGAAATTCACCGCCTCCGTGGATGGCAATGAAGCCGCGATCCTCTACGTAGCCAACTATGACTACCTGCGTTGCAAAACCGTAGACGACGTCATCAAGGCTGGCGATTGGGTTGTTGCTTTCCACCCAACCCCAGGCGTTTTCTTCAACGTTCCCGCCGCAGCAGGCACTTACACAAAAGGTCAGCCGCTCTCAGTTGCTAACGGTCGCGTTAAAGCTGTCGGCACTGATGAATCGGTCCGCTGCTATGTAGAAGAAGACCGCTCATACACCATTGCAACGGCAGGTGACCTCCTGCGCGTGGTCATTAAATAAGGAGCACCTGAATGTTTGTATTCTCCACTAAGCAGGCGACCGAAACCGGTAACCTCGAAGCCAACATGGCTCAGTTCAATGAACTGACGTTCGCTCGCAACTCCAGCGCTCAGGCCGTGGCAGACTTTATTGCTCGTTCCCGTGTTCGCGGTGAAGCGGCAAATGCCCCGGTACTGGATGCGGTAAACGCAGTCGACGATATCCGCCGTCTTTACAAGGCCTATGACCAGACCGTGCTGAAGCAATTCGAACCGAATACCGAATTCACGCTGCTGAACGACCTGATGCCGCTGTCTCGCTCTGTTCGTCTGGAAGAGTCTGTGTACGAATACGCTCGCACCGGCGGCCGTGGCTGGGCGCACACTTCCATGTCCGGTCAGATTGGTGCTGCGCTGGATGCGAAGTCTTATACCTTCGATGGCACTATGGTGCCGATCCATGACAGCGGCTTTAAGTTCAACTGGCGTGACCCGCTATTCAACAAAGGCTCCGCGCTCTCATCCCTTGCCGATGCTCAGGCAGGATCTGTTGATGATGTGCGCCGCCAGTATGTCGACTACATCTGGGAAGGTTTCCGCGATGCGGCAGGTAACTACATCAAATTCGATGACAAGACCTGGAAGGGTTTACGTCACGATGAGCGTGTGGCCCAAGTGACACTGACTGTTAACTTCGCAACCAGCACCGACCCGAAAGCCATGCGTGCCGCGGCGATCGCCCTGCGTGACGTCCTCAAGCTGCAAAACATGCAGTACGGCCAGCAGACGTGGTACGTCTCCAGCGAAATCATGTCCAACTGGGAACAGTACTTCGATGTGAACTCTCTCCGCACCGTGCTGGAAGAGATCTCCAAACTGTCAGGCATCGCAGCAATCAAAGAAGATGCTGAGCTGACCGGCAACGAAATCGTAATCGTGCCGCTGCAGGCTGGCGTGATTGCTCCTATCGTCGGCCAGGCGTTCGGTACCGTCGCTGATCCGCGTCAGTTCTACAACTCAGATTACGTTTGGCGTACCTGGGGGGCTGCTGGCCTGATGGTCAAGCAGGACATCAACGGCCACTATTCTGTTATTCACGCTTCAAGCTAAGGAAACAACATGGCACTCGTAAAGGTATTGGTAGCAAACCTCTTTGCCGGTGCCAGCCTTCAAAAGCTGGAGGCTGGTCAGGTTTATGACGTTGATGACTCAATCGCTGAAAAGTGGATTGAGCAGGGCAAGGTTGAGAAATCCACTGAGAAGAAGGGTGAAAAGCTCGTCTTCGAAGTGGCTACGCCGTCTGCGCCGGTTGCATCCGGTGCATCCGATTTGCAGTCAAAACTCAACGACGCCCTTGAGCAGCTGAAGCAGGCGCAGTCAGACGCAGAAACAAAAGACAAGGCTCATGCCGACGCGCTGGCAGCAGAAACCAAACGCGCTGACGAAGCCGAAGCAGCACTGGCGGAAGCAATCAAGAAGGCGAAATAACCATGGCTGACCCAATCACAGCGGCAGACGTGCAGGCGTTCCTCGGTGAATTGGGTTACTCCATCCCGGGCGCGCTGCTGGAGCCGATTCTCTGCGTGGTGAACAAGATTATCCCGTGCCTCGATGGCGCGGGGCATGACGAGTGCACCGCGAAGCTGATCCTGATGTACGCCGCCGCGCTTATGGCTACGTCGTCCGGCGCGCGCCGCATCAAATCGCAGGGGGCACCGTCAGGCGCGTCACGCTCGTTCGATTACAGCGACGACAGCATCACATGGCTGCGCGACTCGCTGGCCCGTCTCGATACCAGCGGATGCACTGGCGAGTTGCCGATCAGCGCCGGTAACAGCGTCGGCCTGTTCCTGGTGGTAGGGGGCTGATGATGACGTACAAATCAGTGACGGAAGGCAAGCCGAAGCCTCTCACCCGCGTCTGGGTGATGACCGACACCGGGCGGGAGACTACCGGCTACGTTAAGTCGGATGGCGAGTGGTTCATCAACTGCCCGCGCATCCGGGCTACTGGCGCGAAGGTGCTGCGCTGGAAGGAGGGCTGATGTCATCGGTAGCGAACTGGTCATACACAGCCACAGCGACCATCTGGCGAAAGCTGGAAGGCAATGACGAATACGGCGATCCGCTGGGCTATGCCGAACCTGAGCAAATCCTCTGTGATTACGAGGGGGGGCTCAGCAAGAAGTTAGCCAGCCTGGGCACCGAAATCGTCGTGAAAAATACCGTCTGGACGGAGTTCGCGCTGGCGGCCGCAGGTGATTACCTGCTGATTGGCGTGTCAACCGAAGCCGACCCGGTTGTGGCCGGTGCCGATGAGGTGCGGCAGGTTATCCGCTATGGCGATACATTCGATCGCCTGACTGATGATTACGCCATCCTGACTGGAATCTGATAAACCTGTGCAATAATGGCCCAAAAAATTAACTGGAATGATAGGTGATGGGCTTTCAATATTGGCTTGCGGTATGTGGGATTTTCCTGACCGGCCCCTTTGCGTTTGTTCAGTCGATTATCTTTTTGCGACGAGGTGTCTATACAAAGACATTTAAGGGGACGACGCGAAAGGAGTACATCCATAAAGACAGCAAGCCTATTGAATACTGGTTCAGCGTTATTGCTCAAATGATTATTGGCGTTGTAATGATTGGCTTTGGATTCTGGTTATTAGATGACCTGCCTGCCTTTCATAACTGGCACACTGAAATCCGCGCAATGCTCCCTTTTTGATTCAACTTTAAATGACACCAAACCTCGCTCAGGCGGGGTTTTTTTATTGCCTGGAGAAAACCATGGGCATCAAAGTGAAAGGCATCAGCCAGGCGAAGAAACACCTGAACGATATCATCAACGATGTGAGGGGGCGCAAGGTGATTCGCGCGCTGCAGTCGGCGATGATTCTCATCGGTGCGCGGGCGGCCTATTACACTCCAATCGATACCTCCACGTTGATTAACAGCCAGTTCCGCGAAATCGACGCTGGTGGCGTGCTCATCACCGGGCGCGTCGGCTACTCAGCCAACTATGCTGCGTACGTCCATGAGGCATCAGGCAAGCTGAAAGGTCAGCCGCGCGCGCACTTTGGTATAACCAGCAACCGATCTGAGTTCGGTCCGCAGAAACCGAAAGAGTTCGGCGGCGGGACCGGAACAGGCAACTACTGGGATCCGCACGGTGAGCCGCAATTCCTGACCAAAGGCGCAAATGACGAGCGCGATAATGTTGACGCGGTGATGCGCAAGGAGCTTTCGTTATGACACCCATGATGCACGAGCGGGTGCGCAACATGTTCGGCGACGCCGGACTAACGACTGGATTCACGGTGCAGCAGTTGATGTATGACGACCCGGGAGACCTGTCGAAGGCAATCATGGTATTCAGGCCAAACGGCGGGTCAAATATACGCACCGATCTGGGCTCTGAGTATCACGTCCTGGTCGATGTCGTAGGCGCGAAGGACAAGCGTAAAGACGCGCTCAGTGCCGTGCAGCGCATCGTCGATTACGTTCAGGCCAACCCCATGGCTGACGAGTGCGTCGGCTACATACAGAACATGGGCGCAATCCCAGCGCCGGTGCTCACAGAAGAAGGGCGAATAGTCTTCCGACTCCAGTTCGCCTGCACTTACGGCGAATAGCCATCCCAACCAAATAACCCGCTTCGGCGGGTTTTCTTTTTTATACGTCAAAGAGGAGTTTCACATGGCTAATTGCCAGAACTCGAACGAGCGCCTGTTCGGCGGTGCGGTCGTGCTGGAAGTCGCCGATGGTTGCCCGGACGTCAAGCCACTTGAATCTGAGTGGATGGCGCTGGCCGCTGGTACGTCGAAGGGCTTCGACTTCAACCCGAACTCGGTTACCTCTGATGCGGATGACGGCGGCGGCTATGTCGAGACCATCATCACCAACAGTGACTTTACCCTGAGCTTCGAAGGCGAAGTGCGCAAGAAGGACAAGCTGGATCAGTACGGTGTCGGCAAGTTCATCAAGTATTTCGCTGACGAGCTCAAGGCTAAGCGCCAGCCGGGTATCTGGGTGCGCATGGACTACGGCCCGGTTGAATTTATCGGCTACATGAACATCACGGCGCTGAGCTCTGACGGTGGCACCAACGATATCGTCACATTCTCTACCGAGTTCAAAGTCGGTGATGCGAGCACCATCGAAGTTAACGAAATCACTGCGGTTGCGGTGACTGGCGTGACGGTAACCCCGACTACCAGCACTGGCACGGCTGGCGGTACCAGCACCTTCACGGTGAATATCGCACCAACCGGCGCAACCAACAAAGACTTCACTGTAGCGACTACCGATGCGACCAAAGCAACGGCCACCGCCTCAGGCAACACCGTTACCGTGACGCGTGTCGCCACCGGCAGCGCGCAGATCATCATCAACACCGAAGACGGCAACTTTGTAGCCGTGCATACGGTTACCGTTACCTAACGGACATTCCAAAGGGCGGCGTGCTGCCCTTGATAATGACCGTTTACTGGAAGGCCTATGACCGCTTTAACCGATATTGGCGAACTCTCTATCAGCGACAGCCGCGAAGGCGGAAAAGATTACCTGCTGCGGCCTTCATTCGAGGCTATGACGAGAATCGGAACTCCGGAAGAGATTGTGCAGGCATACGCCACCATCCACGGCAATGATGTCGCTCAGCTCATTGAGGTTTGCGCTGGCACGCTGGGACGCTTTCCTGAATGGCTTTCTCCATCATTCAACCGCGCCGCTGAGAAACTGTTATCAACGTGTATGCTGGTTCTGCAGGCGTGCTGTGATGAGGACCTGACGCCAATGATTGGCGAGTGGAAGGGCTGGAAGCACTGTGTGGTCTATCGCCCGGGGCAGATGCCGAAGAACGACATCATCGTGCTGGCTCAGCACCTCATGCAGCACGGCGTCGTCGGCAAAGCTAAGGTCCGCCAGCTGCAGCGGCACGAAACGGGCGCGAGAACGAACGAATTTAAAGCCTTCGACTATATCAGTGCAGCGCGCAGTCACTTTGAAATGAACCGCGCTGAAGCCTCTCAGTTAACGATGACCGAGTTCCAGATGCTTCTGGCGGCAAAATACCCGGACCAGAAAGGCTTCACTCGCGAAGAGTACGACAGCATCGCCGACGAATACCTGGCTAAACAGGCCGCACGCAGGGCAAAAGCAAAGCAATAACCGGAGAATGACATGGCAGGTGAGAAGAACGCCGGTAGCATCGTTTATGAAATCAGCGCCGACGTTGAGCCGCTGCTGCAGGGCGGGAAACAGGCCATTGATGCTCTGGATAAACTGGATGCTGCAGCACAGCAGTCCGGCAAGGGGATGGATAATCTCGACCAGAGTACGTCTCAAACTGGATCCGCGTTTACTGAACTGGCCGGTTATGCCAACTCCATGGACAACCAACTGCGTAAGCTGAACACCAACGTGAGCGGCATTGCCCGCGCTATGGAAGAGGCCCGCAGCGGTACCGGCGGTGCGAGCAGCGAATTCAGCCGTGCAGAATCCATCATCGAGGCGCTGGGTAACCAGCTGGCTGTGCTGGACGAAGCGCAGGAAAATGGCGCGCGTAGTGCCGCAGTTCTTGCTGCGCAATTGCGTGCCGGGTCGAAAGCGACAGACGAAGAAAAGCAGAAGATCGGCGAATTGACCGGGCGGCTGTTCGACATGAAAGGCGCCGCTGACACATCGATGGGCAGCAACAAGGGCTGGAAGTCCAGCATGCAGCAGGCCGGTTATCAGGTTCAGGACTTCATCGTACAGGTGCAGGGTGGGCAGTCTGCGCTGGTGGCATTCGCTCAGCAGGGCTCGCAGCTTGCCGGGGCGTTCGGTCCTGGCGGTGCTGTGGTTGGTGCTGTGATTGCGCTGAGTTCTGTTATCGCAGGCGTGCTGATTACTTCGCTGAATGGCGGCAAGAACGCCATGGACGCACTGAAAGACGCAGCTGAAGCGATGGATAAGGTGATCACCATCTCTCAGAATGGTGTGGCCGCACTGTCAGATAAGTACGCCAACCTGGCAAGAACCAACGCCGAGGCAGCAACCATCCTGAGAAATCAGGCGATGATTGAGTACAACGCTGCCATAGCGAAGATCCCTAAATCAATCAACGATGCGTCAAACTCTATTGTTGGCTTCACCGATAAGCTGAAAACGTCATTCGTAGGCGGTATCGCGTCGATTGACGAATTCAATAAAAACCTTTCGACCGTCGGCGTAACAGCTGACACCTACTCTGCAGCAATGGAGCAGGCAAGGAGCGCCGGGGCGAAATTCACCGTTAACGCTAACGCGATCCAGAACACTGTTACCACGCTTGCGGATAAATTTGGTATATCGGAGCAGCGAGCATTCGAGTTAAGCAAGCAGCTTTCTGATGTAGCCAATAATCCATCACCTCAGGCACTTCAAAAGCTCGTTCTTGAACTTCAGAACACAGAAAGTTCGACAAAGTCGGGAACGGAAGCTGTTATTGCATTTTTGAGACCGCTGACTGAGTTGGTTGCTGTTGCTGGACAGGCCGCAATCAACACGGCCAGCATGAGAAAGGAGATCGATAACCTTACCGCTGGCCAGAAGAACCTGATCAAGCAGTCAGAGCGCAACCTGGCACTCTCGAAGTTGCAGGGCGAGGCCCGCGCGCGGCTGCAGGCGCAATACGCCGCTGAAGATGCCGGGTTTGCGAAGGATGATCCGCATGCCAAGCAGATGGAAGATGATGCTGCTGCTACGTACAAAAATACGCAGGCGCAGAAGACGCTTCAATCTGAGCAGAAGAAGGGAGCTTCCCAAGCTGATTCTATTTCCCAGAAGCTGGCGAACCTGAAACAGCAATCGGAACTGGCTGCCGACTCAACGAATAAGCTGAGCCGCGAGCAGGCAATCCTGGCTGCGCAGCAGTCTCTTGGGAAAGGCGCTACCAAAGAGCAAATAGCTCTGGCCGGTCAGTATGCGGCAAAAAAATGGGACACTGCCAACGCCATTAAGGCTGAAGCTGCAGCGCAGAAGCTTCTCCCTGAAGCGGCTGAGAACGCCAGTTACAAACAGGATGTTGAGGATCTGAATACGGCGCTGGCTGCGAAGAAAATCAGCCAGGAACAGTACAACCAGACCTCAGAACGACTGGCGGCAACGCACCAGGCTAACCTCGCTAAAATCCAGGCTCAACAGGCAGTGACGCCACAGCAGGAGGCTGTCGGCGGAGTTGACCCTGTTCAGCAACTGGCTAACGAGAACGCCAAGAAACTCGCGCTTATTCAGGCATACGAGCAGCAGGGGCTCATTACTCACCAGAACGCCATGGCATTGCGTGCTGCAACTGACACGCAGTATGAGCAGGCGCGCATCGCTGCCCAGTGGGAGATTTTCCGTAACCAGAGTATGGGTAATGAGTTGCTGGCCGCGAGCTTTGATTCTCTCGCAGGTAATGCATCCAATGCCTTTACCGGGATCCTGACCGGAAGCATGTCGGCGCAAGAGGCTATGCAATCTCTCGCCAGCAACGCCCTAAATAGCCTGATTAACGGCTTCGTTCAGATGGGCGTCGACTGGGTTAAATCTGCCGTCATGGGTGCTGCGGCGCAAACCTCTGCGATTGCCACCACTACAGCGGCTCAAACCGCAGGATTAGCGACAACCACTGCGGCAAGCACCGCGGCAGCCACGACCACGATGGCGGTCTGGACCCCTGCGGCGGCCGTTGCCTCAATCGGTTCATTCGGTGGTGCTGCGGCTATCGGTATTGCTGCCCTTATCGCGGCGATGGCGATGGCTGGTGGTATTGCTGGCAAGCGTAAGAACGGTGGCCCGGTATCGGCTGGACGTACGTATCAGGTGGGTGAGGGAGGTATGCCTGAAATCTACCAGGCGTCGAACGGCAGCCAATACATGATCCCCGGAGATAACGGGAAGGTCATCAGCAACAAGCAGATGAATGCCGGTGCAGGTGGTAGTTCTGTGCCTGTCACAATCAACATTCAGAACTATACCGGTGCAACTGTCGACGCGCAGGCGACCCAGAACGGTAACGGTGTGACGATCGATATGATTGTTGCCGATATCAGCCAGGGCGGCCGCATCGGTCAGGCAATCCAGCAAAATCACCAGGCGCCACGCAAAGCAAGGGGATAACATGCCAATTCCTTACCCTGACTGGCTGCCGCTGGCCCAGAAAGGGAAATCGCCAACCACCGATACCGGATTTCGCGTCGACCAGCCGACGGTCGGTGCACCGGTGTTTCAGAAATTAACCGACGACCTGAAGACGTCCTTCTCGTTGACGTGGATCTTCACACAGGATCAGCACCGGGCATTCATGCAGTGGTTGCGCAGCCCGAACTACCTCGACAACTGCAATCAGTGGTTCACGATGCCGCTTGGCACCGGGACCGGCGATACTGGCGTCGAGGTGCAGGAATTACACTTTCTCTCCTGGCCGTCTTGGTCACAGTCCGGGTCCATTTTCACGTGGAGCGGTGATGTTGTTGCGCGCGAGCTGGTTAACTCAGATGACGAGTTTGACGACATTATCGTTGAGCTGCCTCCGCCGTGGGGATCATGGTTGGACATCATTGTTACTGGCTATCCTGACGGGCGCGACCCGGAGAGTTTACCGAAGGTGCCATAATGCCGACGCTCAGAGAATTTCAGAGCCGAAGGCCAAACCGAATCCTGTACGAAACCATCACGTTTTACAGCCCGGTCTTTGGCTATATCAGGCTCGTTAATAACCAAATTTTCCCCAAAACCCTTGGCGGCCAGGTCTACACACCATGCCGCATGGAGTTGACGGAAAGCCAGCAGAGCAACACGCCGATCCTCGACAGCACCGTCAAGTTTGGCCGTCTGGCGCAGGACTTCAAGCAGCAACTCAAGCAGTGGAAAGCCTACTCGCGCATCACGCCTATCTCGGCAACGTACCAGCAGTTTGACGCAGCCGATATGTCCACGGCCATCAAGTCGTGGACGCTCTACGTCAGTGACTGCTCGATGGACGACAAGGACGTGACGTGCAGCCTGACGCGCGTTAACCCGCTCAATCGCAACGTCGGGCGGCTGTACACCGTCGAAGAATACCCGGGGCTCCAGAATGCTTAAAGACGACTTCATCTCGCGGGTTGAGGGCATCCCATGGAGTAACCGTGCCTGCAGCTTTGATGCTGCTGACTGCTGGGGCCTGGTGGTCCTCTATTACCGCCACGTTCTGGGGATCGAAATTCACCAGACGGTGGATTACGAATCCGGGCGCGACTTCATGACGTGCTATGACGCTGATGTCGTGTTCTGGCAGCCGGGCGCCACGTTCACTGAGGGCGGGATCTTCGTCGCCTGGGTTGGTAGCCAGCCTGTGCATGTCGGCCTGATTGTTGACGGTCGCGCGCTGCACAGCCGCGGGGAAAATGGACACGTCCGGTTCGACGCCATCCGGACAATTCAGAAGCTATTCACCAGAGTGGAGTTTTACACCTATGCCGGTAATCGAGATTCAGCGCGTTCCGGGGATGCCAAAGGACCGGGCGGTAGTTAAAAGCGGCACAGTATTTTCAGAATGGCTTGAGCAGGAAAGTTTTCACCGCGATATCCGCATCAACGTTAACGGCAAAGAACTGCAGCCCGATGATGAACTGGAGTTTGCACTACAGGACGACGACCGGGTAATCATTTTCGACCAGCCGAAGAACGGCGGACTTGTCGGAACGCTGCTGAACCCACTCGAGCACCTGAACCCGATCAAGTTCACCCAAAAGGTGTTGTCTTCGCTGATGCCGAAGCCAAACACGAACGCCGGGGGCGGGAACAGCAAGACCTCACCGAATAACAGCCTGAAGGGGCAGACTAACATCGCGCGCAATGGCGAGGCGAAGCCGGACAATTTCGGACAGGTCCGCTCTTTCCCTGATCTGGCTCAGGAATCGCTATTCGAATATATCAGCAACCTGAAATACATCACTGAGCTGATGGTGTTCGGCCTGGGGAAATACGACGTTACGTCAGTGCGCTTCTCTGAGTCGAATCTAGGTTCGATGGCCGGTGCCAGCTATACCATTTACCAGCCAGGCGATGTCATCCCGGTCGTGAATGAGGGCTATCAGTTCGATGATGTCGACGGACAGGAAGTGCCAGGACTTAACGAAAGCGACGATTTCCCGATCGAGACGGCGACGGCAAACACCGTCATCAGCGGCGTTTATGCCGGTGGACAGATTGCGATGAAAATCGTTAAACAGGCGGACTTCGACTACTTCGCTGACCTGACTTTCCCGCACCCGGTAACGTTCACCATTAACGTGACGTATCCGATCACCGGCGGAACGCGTACAGAAGACGTCACACTTTCCGGGCGTCTCATCAGTTTTGCTGAGACGAACGACGGCGCCGTTGTTAACCCGAAATATTACTACACGTTCACATTCGACAACCTGAATGGCCCATCCATCCCCATTCAGGATGCGACGATTAACACGACGAAGTTCATTCTGAACGATAACGCCGCGCTGATAGTCGGTCCGTTCTTCTCGCCGATACCATCAAGCCAGCTGTGGCTGCATACGCAGTCCGGGCTCGGCGGTAACAGCGAAACTAACTGGGTGGTAAACATCTGGAAAGTCGACAATGACAACAACCTGATACCCGGAACAGAGCAGACGTTTACGTACCGGCAGACGACGCCACACGACTACATGTCGGAGACGTTTAACCGGACTGACAAACTCACCCCGGCGGGCGGGTTTGGGCGCTATGCGATCACCTTCCAGAGGACGGATAACAGCAGCGACGCGAGCAAGCTGCAGGTCGAAGAGATTCATGCGGTAAACGTCAGGACGAACGTCGTTCATGCTGAAGATTCTCTGGTAATGGTGAAGGTTCGGGCTACCGAGAACGCCACAAGCGGGCGCGACAGGAAGTACAACGCGCTGATCACCCGCCACGTCATAAGCTACAACATGACGACGCAGCAGGTCGACTACACGCTCAGGCCATCGCGCAAGTTTGCAGATATTGCGCTGTTTAACTGGCTGGTCGTCGGGCAGCAGCCGGAGTCGAGCATTGATATTTATGGCCTGTATCAGATCCAGGCCGAAATTGACGCTATCGACCCGCGGCTAGGGTATTTCGATTACACCTTTGACGATGAGGATGTATCGCTCGGTTCGCGCATGGAGACCATCTGTGACGCTGCCAGCGTCTCGGTTTACGACGACAACGGCGTGCTGTCTTTCACCAGAGACGGCAAAAAGACGTCTGCGGCCACCATATTCAACCGCTCGAACACCAAACCTGATGGTTACTCGCTCTCTTACGACATGACGCTGCCTGGCGGCTATGACGGCGTTGAAGTGCAGTATCGCAACCCGGACACCAATAAGCAGGACTTTGTCCGGTACCGGATATCCGGCAATTCCATCATTGAAGGATCGCCGGCCAAAGCGAAGAAGTTCGAAATGCTGTACGTCAGGAATCGCTTTCAGGCCGACGAGCGCGCGCTGCGCGAGTGCAAGCGGCTTATCTATTCCCGTATGACCATGCAGGTAACAGCAATGGCGGACGGCGAGTGGGTAAACATTGGCGATATGGTTCAGGTGCCGGACACGTACGACACCAACCAGCAGGCCGGTTATATCGTGTCTCGGGTCGGGAATGACTTCGAGACGAATGAGCGCATCAACTTCTCCGGAACCATGTTTGTGCAGGTCACGGATTCGTTCGGCGCCACCACGGCGCGATACCCGGCTTCTCCGCGTGCTGATACTGCGTTCGGTTTTACGGCAGCAATCCCGAATATAGAGCTCAATCTGTTTGATGGTTTCGATGTCCAGTCACCTTCCCGATACGTCATTGCCACGTCTCAGGAGCTTGATGCAGGGCAGTGGACTATCACCGCCAAGCAACCAGACGGCAAGGGCAGCACCTCATTAACCCTCGCTGAGTATAGCGATCTGATTTACCAATAAGACCTATCCCGATCACCTCAACCCGGCCACTGCGCCGGGTTTTTTTATGGAATCAATATGGCTACGCAACCGACGCAAGACGCTGTACCAAGTGAATCACCTCGCGACCTGAAATTCAACGCTGGGAAAATTGACGAATTCGTCACCTCATTTACCCAGCAATACCTTGATCGTTTTGGTAATGCCCATTACACGATTGAAGGGCTAAAACAGCTGGTGCTGCAGCAAATTTATAACCTCGGATGGAGTCTTGAAGGCTCTTTCCAGGATGGCGGCACTGTGACGTCAGCTGGCGATCTTCTGCAGGATGAAAGCACTAATATCTGGTACCGCTGGGATGATCTCGAAACCCTGCCGAAAATTGTACCGGCTGGCTCTACCCCAGCGTCTGCTGGCGGAGTCGGGGAAGGAAAGTGGCAGCCTGTCGATGTGAGTGACGTGCTCAGGAAGCAACTGGCACAAGACGACGGCATGAAGCTGATTGGGCAGAAAGTTAACTATGGTATTCCATCGGGTTCGAGCTTAACGAGAGGGCTTATCTGGGCTTTTGATAAGATTAAGGGCTGGTTGCGCGTAGGTGGCTCTGATTTAACACCACTTGATGATGAGAAAAACTTTTGGCGCGGACTGCCATCTAAAAACTCGTGGGGCGATCCTGCAAATATTGGTGACTATTCTGTTTCATTCAACCGAAATGGGGCATCGTTTGCTGTTTACTCAACAACATTTGGGCATGACTGTGTGACGTATGGCGTTGCTTCATCTGCTGGTGGGGCAGGAAGTGCCACGGGCAACCCAGATGATATTACGTCGCCAAATGGTGAGGGTTATTGCTCCTTTGCGTTCGGTAAAAACGTAATTGCACTCGGAGCTAAATCCGCGGCTTTTTGTGAAGAAACAGAGGCATTGTCCAGGGCTGCTTTTGCAGCTGGTTACCTTACGCAAGCCCGACCAGGGTACACAACAGATCCTGGTGGAGTTGCCAGCGATGGTATCGGTGCGACAGCTTTAGGATATCGAACCCGCGCAGCAGGAGATGGGTCACTTGCTATAGGGAAAAATATTCAGGCTTATGGCGGTTCACTTGCGATAGGGTCTGGCATCAACGATGGCAGTCCAGCGGTGAACAGTAATGCGAAATCAGGTGCTCTTTTTGCTAACTCATTAATCCCAGCTATTTCATGGGCGCCTGCAGGTGGCGGAGCTAATGACCTGCCATTTGTTGGCATTCATACTTTATACCCTAAAGAGCCTCTTGATGTATTAATGCCCAATGGGACGAATGCTGCTTTCAGGATTGGCGGAACTGGCACAGCCAGAATCAAACTGCAGGGAACATCTAACAGCGGTGCATCATTAGATATCGCTTCTTTGGAATGGACAAGCACAAATGGCGGGAGCGCTGTAGGAACCCTTAAAATTAATATGAATGGTGGTGTAGCCTGTATTGAGTTGTCTACGAATGGTATGGTTGCGCTAAAGAACGTTAAAACGTTGGCAGAAATATCTGGTGCCCCCGCGGGCACCATTTACAAAGACGCTTCTAACTTCCTTAAGATTGTTTAAGAGAAGTCATCGCCAAGGAAGGCGGTGAGTAGCGCCTCCGCTATTACTCTGTGACCAAAATCACCAGGGTGATTTACCCCATTTCCAGTTATTGCCCATATATTCTTACGTTTCAGAATCTGATTCCACACATCTGTAATATCTATGAAAGTAGTGCGCTCATATTTTTTTGAGAGCCCACTCAGCCCCTTCCTGTATCCTTCAAAGTACTCTTTCTTAGGCAATACCCACTCTGGATTTGGGCGTGTCGGTGACATTAATACGATTCGCGCATGCTTATTTTTGTACTTAATGTCTTTAATAAGCTTTTCAATATTAGCAACAAATATTTTAGGTTCTATATCATTGCTATCATTCACGCCAAATGCAATCACATAAACGTCTGAATCAAACTTTAACATTCGACCAGTTTCATCGCTAACTGCATTGGCACTGTTCCATCCAGGTACAGATGGATTGTACCACTGCACATCCCCGCCACGAATCATCGCAAGGTACGCTGAAGTAAGGTCAGCAAAAGGTGGCTGATTTGGCGCGGAGTAGACCCCTGTAGCATTTGCGCCAAACGTTATGCTATCTCCGAAGTAAGTTATCTTTAGGTCTTTCTTATCTTTAATTATTTTCCTCAGATCTGTAATGCTGCCACTCATTAAAAGTCGCATGCTTTCATTTTTTTTGTATGAAACAGACATCTGATGGAATGGATACTCAAGAGTTACTCTTACGTTAAAATCCTTATCTTCTTTCTCCGGCTTGCTGAAACCAACTGGTGCAAGGTCAACGGTTGTTGAAGAAGGGAAAGACACTTGATCGCCATGGACGAAAAAATCTTTCCCGGCGACTAAAAGTTTCCCGGTCATCTGATTAAACATCATCACCGGACCTTCAGGAGTAAAAAGTAACCCTTCGTTCTTGTATTCCTTGGATGCGTAAACCATGTCCGAATAAACATAATGACCACCAAAGAAAGAAGGGTGGATGTTAAATTTATTAACGACATAATTGCTGCAAGAAACATCATTGCACGTTGTGTATTTATCAGCCAGCGCTGGAAGCTCCGCGCTAGAGGAAAGAGAAATAAACAGGCATGCAAGTATCTTTAAGTGTTTCATTTAGCTTTTCCGTATGCTTTTTTCTTTATCCAGCCGTTAACAGGCTTTTCAATGAGTTTATAGCAGGCAAGGGCGATAACCTGGCAGTAGATGTAATAGACGATAACATAAGGAACTACGCTCACTGTCTTATCGAGGTCAAGTTGTGTCCAGATAAACAGAAATACCGGCGCTGAAATACCGTGAGACAGGTACAGGCTGTAAGATGAGTCGCCTAGTAGCAGGAAAGTGCGGTTGTGAGGAATAACCCCTTCAAGGCTCAGCGCTGACCAGACAATCACAAACGCCGGTATGCCCCAGGTAAGAAGACGAGAATAGTCGTTATAGGCAAACACACCCGAGTTAGCGAACGCAAAAAGCGGGAAGAAAGAAGCTATGCCAATCCACGCCAACCACTTCGGCAGGACGCATCCTGCTGAGTACATGCGGTAAAGATACATGCCGAGGATGAATTCGATAAACATCTGGCTGGATAGCGTTACCAGAACCTTACTTTCGCCGTGAGCCAATGCGTTACCTGCACCGAAAACTACCAGGGCGCAGACTGAATAAAACTCGAGTGAGTTGGCTTTTTTAATGCCAATCGCAAGCAGGCCAGCAAGCAGGAAATAGAACAGGAATTCAAACTGCAAAGTCCAGCCGATGCCAAGAATTGGTGGCTTGTCGAAGTTCATGAACGTCATCGTTTTGATGATCCACATGAGGTCTAGCCGCGAGCCGTTGAAGATATATGCAAAATCTGCAGTAGGCTGGGATATGGCACCAGAATCAACCAGCCATGATATGAGCACCACTACCAATGTTGCCACAAGGTACAAAGGCCATATTCGAGTTATGCGGCGCTTTATGAAGCCCAGCGGCGTTAATTTTGGCGTCATGCCATCCTTATAGAGCCCGCCGTAAATGATGTACGGCATGATAAAACCGCTGATGATGAAAAATATGTCAACACCAACACCACCAAGGTTTGTTATCTGTGGGGTAATGCCATAAACGGCAAGATTTGCGTGAGCATAAATCACGAGGAAGGCGGCCAGAAACCGCAAATACTGAATGTTGGCAATCATCATCAACTTTCTTGTCTGTTAAAAGGCGAGTGATTTTAACAGCTAAGAGTAATCCGATCATTCTCTTTGGTTTGAACATTGACCTACCTACCAACATTAATAATACTGTGTTTATGTACAGTTAATATGTGAGGTGATCATGCCAAGCACAGCAGACATGCACGCCGACTTTGTTGCGGCCGCAGAGCCTTTCCTTCCTCCTTCTTCCAGCATTGTCGAAACGCAGGATGGCTATGATGTCATTGAGAGCTCATCGGCATACAAGCGCGGTAACACATTGCTTATCTGGTTTTGCGGCCGCCAGCAGCATGCGTGCTGGGCCGGTGACGCGCTCATTACTGATGATGGTGAGGCCATAGAAGGCGAGGCACTTGATGATGTTTGCCTAGTTGGTGTAGTTACGCACACCATTCGCCCAGTCGGTTCAGACGAAAACCCTTTCATGTAGTATCCAAAGTGAGCAAACGACACTCTTCCTTCTGAAATTTACAAAAACTAAAAAACTAATAGCGCTACAGGCTTAGAAGCGAAGCGGTCAGGAAGTAGACACACAGAAACAAGCGGCCATCTTGATCAGTACCTCAGTTAAAACTACTGTATATATAAACAGTATTGGAGGTATGCATTATGGAGTTCTTCAGACCTGCAGAATTACGCGAAATTATTGCTATCCCGCTTTTTAGCGATTTGGTGCAATGCGGGTTCCCCAGCCCGGCTGCTGATTACGTTGAGCAGCGTATCGATCTCAATGAGTTGCTGGTGTCCCATCCCAGCTCTACGTATTTCGTAAAAGCTGCCGGCGACTCGATGATTGAGGCCGGGATCAGCGACGGCGATCTGCTGGTTGTTGATAGCTCCCGGACTGCTGAGCATGGAGATATCGTCATCGCCGCGGTGGAAGGGGAGTTCACTGTTAAACGCCTGCAGCTGCGCCCGACCGTCCAGCTCATTCCAATGAACAGTGCTTACTCACCGATCATTGTCGGTAGCGAGGACACACTCGATGTGTTCGGTGTCGTGACTTTCATCGTTAAATCGGCGAGCTGAAAATGTTCGCGCTCTGTGATGTGAATTCGTTCTACGCATCATGCGAGACGGTGTTCAGGCCAGACTTGAGAGGGCGACCAGTGGTCGTTCTCTCGAACAATGACGGCTGTGTAATAGCACGCAGTGCCGAGGCCAAGGCCGCTGGAATTACAATGGGGGAACCATTCTTCAAGCAAAAGGACTTATTCCGGCGCGCTGGTGTTGTCTGCTTCAGCAGTAACTACGAGCTGTACGCAGACATGTCCAACCGGGTAATGACGACGCTGGAAGAAATGAGCCCTCGCGTCGAAATATATAGCATCGATGAAGCTTTTTGCGACCTTACTGGTGTTCGAAACTGCCGGGACCTGACAGAGTTTGGCAAAGAGATCCGCGCGACGGTTCTGAAGCGTACACATCTGACAGTGGGCGTTGGTATTGCCCAAACAAAGACACTGGCGAAGCTGGCCAACCACGCCGCCAAGAAATGGCAGCGGCAGACGGGCGGGGTAGTTGACTTGTCAAATGTCGATCGGCAGCGTCGGCTGTTGGCGATCGTGCCTGTAGAGGATGTTTGGGGCGTTGGTCGCAGAATCAGTAAAAAGCTTAATGCCATGGGCATCAAAACAGCTCTGGACCTCTCTGAGCAGAGTACGTGGATTATTCGAAAGCACTTCAATGTCGTCCTGGAGCGAACGGTTCGGGAGCTGCGCGGCGAACCATGTCTTGATCTGGAAGAGTTCGCGCCGGCAAAGCAGGAAATCGTCTGCAGCCGTTCATTCGGCGGGCGGGTCACAGACTATGAGCAGATGCGTCAGGCTATTTGCAGCTATGCGGCGCGTGCGGCCGAAAAGCTTCGCGGTGAGCATCAGTACTGCCGCTTTATCTCTGCCTTCGTGAAAACCTCACCATTCGCGCTTAATGAGCCGTATTACGGTAATAGCGCTTCAATGAAGCTTCTCACCCCAACCCAAGATTCCCGCGACATCATCAATGCTGCTGTAAAGTGCCTGGACAAAATCTGGCAGGATGGGCACCGGTACCAGAAAGCCGGCATTATGCTCGGGGATTTCTTCAGCCAGGGCGTGGCCCAGCTCAACTTATTCGATGAGAATGCACCGCGCGCCGGTAGCGATCGTTTAATGGGGGTAATAGACCATTTGAACGCAAAAGACGGGAAAGGAACGCTCTACTTTGCCGGACAGGGCATTCAGCAACAGTGGCAAATGAAACGTGAAATGCTCTCGCCGAGGTATACAACCCGGTTTTCAGATTTGTTAGTTGTAAGGTAATTAACTGCTTCTGGTTTGATTTGCTCAGATGATAGATGGAATTTTAGGCGGCAAGGTATTGCTATTACGACAAATGATTAAAATCAATTGGTTGGGTAATTTTTTGGGAAATGCAAATCATTATCTTTAAAAAAATACTATTTCTGACACCATCGTTATTGTGAGTAGTCTATAGTTAATTAGCTTCTTATGAAGCTATGCTATGGTACACAACCTTTTTCTGGATTTCAGAGGCCCGTCTCTACGAGACGGGTTTTTTATCTGCAACGAAATTCGTAAAGCATTTATTTGTTTTCGATTTATTTAAGTGCATATTCCATGCGTGAGTATATAATTTATTTGGCTTTAATTTTTGACATATCAAAAATGATGTATTACTTTTTTTACCGTGGCGAATCCCCCTAAGCGGAGGGGCGAACAGTCAATATTTTGCAGTATGCTCGCGTTTCTTTGGACTGTAAGGGAAACACCGGGAGGCACCCGGCGCCACATTTTTATTGATCCACTTCTACCCAATGATTCATTATGAATTTTATGGGTTATTCATCTTGGTAGAGATTTCATTCAATAATTGAAAAAAAAGGGGGACATCTTCCCCCAAATTAGTGTTGCTTTGTTATTGCTTTAACTGCACCGTATCATTCTTGTGCATATCGCCTTAACTTTCAATTGAATAGTATTCAATTATGTCGTGAGATAAATTACAAGAGCAATTGAAAAAGAATAACTTCACTTGTTGTTTTTATCGAATTTATAGAGATTCTTTATCGTTCTTTGTTAAATGTGAATGCAAAAGGATTTAATTTGTTATTAATCTGTTGGTCATTGTTTGTAAATGTGTTTTAATATTGAATTTTTTTATTGGTTGTGTTTTGTATGGATTAATTATTGTCTGGGGTTCATGTGTGTTTGAACTTCAGTGGCGGTGAAGGTTTATTATTTTCCTCAAATTATAGTTAAGTGTTATTTAAAATGAAAAGGTTCAGAATCCTTTTGTTTATTCCAATGTTATATTTAAGCAAACAGGGCAGCTTAAATACCTTATAGAAGATGCATTAACAAAACCGATTTTAATATATGGCTTCGATTAACTCAGCCCCCTGATTCTTCACATTACCCACGGCACGCGTCACTGCGTGCCAGATAAACTTGTCGGCTGGCACTGCGCCGTCGGCAGCTATCTCTTCAGCTTCTTTCCCTCCAATATCCTGCCGCATCCACTCGCGGGCTGCTTCCGGTGACAAAACCAGTGGTCGGCGGTCGTGAATGTCGACCAGGCCTTTGTCAGCTGCAGATGTCACTATAAGAAAACCTTCCGCTTCATCGCCACGTTCGAATGGCGTGCTGCCAATCGCTGCCATGAATATTGGCTGACCATCGGCCCGGTGGATAAAGTAGGGCTGTTTCTTGTCGCCTTCCTTCTTCCATTCAAACCATCCATCAGCAAAGCAGATCGCCCGGCCATGCTGCCAGAGAGGTTTAAACATTCTGCTGGTGGCTGCTGTCTCGACACGCGCATTAATCAATGGCGGTTTATCCCACCATCCGGGCGCGTAACCCCAGAACACAGGATCGAGGTGTAACTGCTCGTCGCGTTCGCTCAGCAGTAGGACTTTTGTGCCAGGCGACACGTTGAATCGGCCAATCGGCTCAGGGTCATAAGCAATATCTCGATCGCCTTCGTCGGCGAGATATGTCAAGTATTCTTCACGGGTTTGTGCTTGTGCAAAACGTCCACACATAGAAACCTCCAGCCAGATGTCAGACTGAAAGTATAGGGCAGGGAGAAAAAACAGGTGCGCACCGAAACATTATGATTTTAAAGCAGGGGGCATGATGATGGAAGTCAGCGAGGCGGTAAAGCGAGGCGTTTCGAAACTGGAAGGAGCTACGCAAAAGAGTGAATTTTGGGGGCAAATTTGGGGGCAAAATACGGTTTGGGGGCAGTAAAAAGACCTTTTATGTCCGATAGTGTCTTTTATGTATACCGCGTAAATGCCTGATAACCATATAAAACTTAATGTTTACATAAAGTTACTTTAGAAGATACAATACCCCCCTATAGTATCAGGAGGGCATATGCCGCACTCACCCGAAGATAAAAAACGTATTCTGACGCGCGTCCGCCGCATTCGGGGCCAGGTTGATGCCCTTGAACGCGCGCTGGAGTCGGGCGACCCCTGTCTGGCCATCCTGCAGCAAATTGCCGCCGTGCGCGGCGCTGCTAATGGCCTGATGGGCGAAATGGTTGAAATACATCTCAAAGACGAGCTGGTGACGGGAGACACAACGCCGGATCAGCGAGCCGTACGCATGGCGGAAGTCGGCCATTTGCTGCGCTCTTATCTAAAATAAATCCACACACCTGACAAAAAGGGAAGACATGATGAAATCTCGCGCAGCTGTTGCATTTGGCCCCGGCCAGCCGCTGAAAATCGTCGACATCGACGTCGCACCGCCGAAAAAAGGCGAAGTGCTGATCAAAATCACCCATACCGGCGTGTGCCATACCGATGCATTTACCCTCTCCGGTGACGATCCGGAAGGCGTCTTCCCGTCTGTGCTGGGTCATGAAGGCGGCGGGATTGTGGTGGAAGTGGGCGAGGGCGTGACCAGCCTGAAGCCAGGCGATCACGTTATCCCGCTGTACACGGCGGAATGCGGAGAGTGTAAGTTCTGTAAATCCGGTAAAACTAACCTCTGCCAGGCCGTGCGCGCCACTCAGGGGAAAGGGCTGATGCCGGACGGCACCACCCGTTTCTCCTACAACGGTGAGCCAATCTATCACTACATGGGTACCAGCACCTTCAGCGAATACACCGTTTGCGCGGAGATCTCGCTGGCGAAGGTCAACCCGCAGGCGCCGCTGGATAAAGTCTGCCTGCTGGGCTGCGGCGTAACCACCGGCATTGGCGCGGTGCATAACACGGCAAAAGTCAAAGAGGGCGACACCGTGGCGGTGTTCGGTCTCGGCGGCATTGGTCTGGCGGTGATTCAGGGCGCGGTGCAGGCGAAGGCTGGGCGTATCATCGCGGTCGATACCAACCCGGAAAAATTCAAGCTGGCGGGTGAAATGGGCGCGACCGATTTCGTGAACCCGAAAGATCACGAGAAACCGATTCAGGACGTCATCGTTGAGATGACCGACGGCGGCGTGGACTTCAGCTTCGAGTGTATCGGCAACGTCAACGTAATGCGTTCTGCGCTGGAATGCTGCCACAAGGGCTGGGGTGAGAGCATCATCATCGGCGTGGCCGGGGCAGGACAGGAGATCAAAACCCGTCCATTCCAGCTGGTGACCGGACGCGTCTGGCGCGGCTCCGCGTTTGGCGGCGTGAAGGGGCGTACCCAGCTTCCCGGCATGGTGGAAGACGCGATGGTCGGTAAAATTCAGCTCGACCCGTTCATTACCCACCGTTTGCCGCTGGAGCAGATCAACGAGGCGTTCGATCTGATGCACGAAGGAAAATCCATCCGTACCGTCATTCATTTCGGCGACAAGTAACTCTTCTGCCAGCGGTTTTTAGCCGCTGGCATTTCTTTAATAATCTTCTCTAAAGTGTGACCAGTGCGGCGTTTTTAGCCGTAATCTAAATCTCTGCCGTGCCGATGACTATCTAACAGGCGTGTTTTTGCGCATCTTACCTATAAGAGAGTCGACGGTCATGGACAACACTTCTTCGATGCAGGCGCAGCGCAAGCTGAGCTTCCTGCATCACATCAGGCTGGTTCCGCTGTTTTCCTCCATTCTCGGTGGCATTATTCTGCTGTTTGCCTTGAGTTCGGGTCTGGCGGGGTATTTCCTGCTACAGGCCGACAACGATCAGCAGGACGTTACGTCCGAAATTCAGGTGCGTATGGGGCTGTCGAACAGCTCAAACCATCTGCGCACCGCGCGTATCAATATGATCCACGCCGGCGCGGCAAGCCGTATCGCGGAGATGGAGGCCATGAAGCAGAACATCCGTGAGGCGGAAACGCGCATTAAGCAGTCCCAGGATAGCTTTACCGCCTATATGCATCGTTCCGTGCGCAGCGCTGCGGACGAAGCGCTGGATGCAGACCTGAAGGCACGCTACGACGCCTATATTGCGGGCCTCCAGCCGATGGTCAAATTTGCCAAAAACGGCATGTTCGAGGCGATCATCAACCACGAAAATGAGACCGCGCGCCCGCTGGACGATGCTTACAACGCCGTTCTGCTGAAGGCGATTAAGATCCGCACCGACCGCGCCAATGCGCTGACGGCGCAGGCGCACAGCCGCACGCAGCTGGGCCTGATGTTTATGGTGGGCGCGTTTGCGCTGGCGCTGGTGCTGACCGCGATGACCTTCGTCGTGCTCCGCCGCACTGTCATTAATCCGCTGCAGCGTGCAGCGAAACGTATCGAGAATATCGCCAAAGGCGACCTGACGATGCCGGACGACGTGGCCGGACGCAGCGAAATTGGCCGCCTGACGCGAGATCTGCAAACCATGCAGCACTCCCTTGAAACAACGGTCGGCACCGTCCGTCAGGGGGCGGAGGAGATTTACCGGGGTACCAGCGAGATCTCTGCCGGTAACACCGATCTCTCATCACGCACCGAGCAGCAGGCCGCGGCGATTGAGCAGACTGCCGCCAGCATGGAGCAGCTGACCGCGACGGTGAAGCAGAACGCCGATAACGCCCATCATGCCAGCAAGCTGGCGGAAGATGCCTCCGGGAAAGCCAGCCGCGGCGGCCAGATGGTCTCCGGTGTGGTGAAAACTATGGGCAATATCTCAAGCAGTTCGAAGAAAATCTCTGAGATTACCGCGGTGATCAACAGCATCGCCTTCCAGACCAACATCCTGGCGCTTAACGCGGCGGTAGAAGCGGCGCGGGCGGGCGAGCAGGGACGCGGGTTCGCCGTGGTGGCCAGCGAAGTCCGTACCCTGGCAAGCCGCAGCGCCAACGCCGCAAAAGAGATCGAAAGCCTGATCAACGAATCGGTCTCGCTGATAGACCAGGGTTCCGGTGAGGTCGTTGCCGCAGGCAATACCATGAATGAGATCGTCGAGGCGGTGAAGCGCGTCACCGACATCATGCTGGAGATTGCCGCCGCGTCTGACGAGCAGAGCCGCGGTATCGTGCAGGTCAGCCAGGCTATTTCGGAGATGGATAAAGTGACTCAGCAGAACGCCTCGCTGGTGGAAGAGGCCTCCGCGGCGGCGGCGTCGCTGGAAGAACAGGGCGCGCGTCTGACAGAGGCGGTCGGGGCGTTTCGTCTGAGCGGTAAGGCTCAGGGGCGTACTCAACAGCAGAACTCTGCGGCAGTAAAACCTGCTGCTTTACGTCCGGCGGTAGCGAATAACGGTGATAACTGGGAAACGTTCTGAGTCGCCGGCCGTGTCGGGTGGCGCTTCGTTTACCCGGCCGACAAAAAAGGGACCTTTCGGTCCCTTTTTTCATCCGTTACTGCTTATCGGGTAACGCGTACGCGATAACGTAATCACCACGATCCGGCGACTGGCGAGCGCCCCCGGCGTTAATGACGATGTACTGCTTACCGGTTTTCGGCGAGACGTAGGTCATCGGGCCGGACTGGCTACCGACCGGCAGGCGGTCCTTCCAGATCTCCTTCCCGGTGGCGGTATCAAACGCGCGCAGGTAGAAATCCTGGGTGCCGGCGAAGAACAGCAGGCCGGACTGGGTTGACAGCGACGCGCCCAGCGTTGGCATCCCGATTGGGATTGGCATGTGCATGCGAATGCCCAGCGGGCCGGTATCTTCCACGGTACCAACCGGTACCTGCCACACCAGCTTGCCGGTTTTCAGGTCAACGGCCGACATGGTTCCGAACGGCGGCTTCTGGCACGGAATGCCCAGCGGCGACAGGAAGCGTTCGCGCATTGCGCCGAACGGCGTGCCGTCCATCGGGACAATCCCCATCTCAATGCCGCTGGCGTTTTTCGCCACGTTCGCGCGCGGCACCATGTAGTTTGCCAGCCCCAGACGCATATCGTTGACGAACATCAGGCTGTTGTTCGGGTCAACGGAGACACTGCCCCAGTTCATCCCGCCGAGCGAGCCGGGGAACTGCAGGGAACGGTCGAGACCCGGCGGGGTGAAGACGCCCTGATGACGCATCTCTTTAAACTGAATGCGGCACAGAAGCAGGTCGACAGGCGTCGCCCCCCACATGTCGGACTCGGTTAACGTCTGGTTGCCAATCATCGGCATGCCCACGGAGTACGGCTGGGTCGGAGAGTAGCGTTCACCTTCAACGTTACCCGCCGGAACTGGACGTTCCTCCACCTTCGCCACCGGCTTGCCGGTTTCACGGTTGAGCATAAAGATCATGCCCTGCTTGCTGGTCTGCACCAGTACAGGCGTGGTGCCGCCTTTGCCGTCCGGCAGGTCGTACAGCAGCGGCTGGGAAGGCAGGTCGAAGTCCCACAGGTCGTGGTGGGTGGTCTGGAAATGCCAGCGTACCTGTCCGGTAGCGGCGTCGACGGCGACGATGGAGGAACTGTACTTATCGTCCAGCGCGGTACGCTCGCCCGCCCAGAAGTCCGGGGTGGCGTTGCCGGTTGGCAGGTAGATCAGATTCAGCTTAGCGTCGTAAGACATCGCAGACCAGACGTTCGGCGTACCGCGGGTATAAGTCTGGCCTTCCGGCGGCAGGCCGGTCAGGTTCGGGTTACCCGGATCCCACGCCCAGGCGAGCTTACCGGTGTGAACGTCGTAGGCGCGCACCACGCCCGGCGGCTCGCCGGTGGAGAAGTTATCCGCGACGCGACCGCCGACGACAACGACGTTTCCGGCCACCAGCGGCGTGGAGGTCTGCTGATAATAGCCCGGCTTGATTTCGCCCATGCCAACGCTCAGGTCAACGGTGCCATGGTCGCCAAAGTCGTCGCAGAGCTTGCCATTATCCGCATTGATGGCAATCAGACGGGCATCGGTGGTCGGCAGGAACAGGCGGCGAGGGCATGCCGCTGGCGATGTCCCGGTCTGTGACGCTGTCACGTTTGCATGATCTTCAAAGTAGCCCAGACCACGACAACGCTGCCAGTTCGGGGCGGTGGCTTTCGAATCATAACGCCATTTTTCTTTCCCGGAATCCACGTCCAGCGCCAGCACTTTACTGTACGGGGTACAGACATAGAGCGTGTCGCCAATCTGCAATGGCGTGTTCTGATCTTCCGCACCGGAGCCGTTGCTCTGCGGAATATCCCCGGTGTGCGCCACCCAGGCGACTTTCAGATCGCTGATGTTTTGCTTGTTAATCTGGTCCAGCGCGGCGAAGCGGTCGCCGTGGGTAGTGTTGCCCCAGTGTTCCCAGTTTTTCTGCTGTTCGCCGGGAGCAACGGGTTTCACCGGAACGGGCTCGTTCGCCGCCACGAGGGTTTGCGGCTTAAACATCCAGCCGAGGCTGACCAGCATCGCCAGTGCGAGAACCGCCGCAACGCCATAAGCCGGGGCTTTATTCGCTGCGCCGCGGTTGGCCGCGCGCAGGAAAGGCCAGACGATGGCGCAGAGGAAGGCCAGTACGGCAAAGGTGAACAGGCGCGAGAAGAGCGGCCAGAAATCCCAGCCCGCATCGCTTACCGCCCAGAACAGCGAGGCAATAAACGCGATGCCGTAAAGCACGATCCCGCTGCTGCGATTGAGGAAAATCAGGAGCGCGGCAATGACCATCACCACGCCCATTATCACGAAGTAAAAACTTCCGCCTACGGCGGCGAGCTTGAAGCCCAACCCGCCGACCGCCAGACCGATGAGCAACATCAGTCCGGCAAGGAGCCACTGCAAAATACGAGGTATCCCGCGCGGCGCGCTGCCAAATGCCATTTCTGTCTCCTTTGAATCTCTCCGCATTGCTGGGTGTGTACCATCTGGATAATAAATGCGGGTAGAGCAATGATTAAAACGAGTGAATTCTTGTTTATATAACGATTAACGAACCAAATGGTGAATCCGCCGTTATGATAAAACTGTTAATTTGTTTTACGCAATTGTTAATGAATCATTCCGCATTATTTGATTAACGCACAGCCCAGTTCCCTCTCCCATAAGGGGAGAGGGAACTGGGTAAGGGATGAGGTGAATCAGACAGGCATAGATTTACGGATAGCGCTCAGCAGCGTTTGTGCGCCCGTGGAAAGGGGAGTATCCACCCGGGTCAAAATACCGATGGGTTCACCCGCACCCGGGGAGGCGATCGGCAGGGCGGTCAGCGTGCCCTGACGCAAATCATCTTTTACCGCACCGGAGGGGACGAACCAGACGTAGTCATAATCCAGTGTAAGCTGGCGCGAAAGAGAAGCCGAAAGCGTTTCGATGCACCCTGAGGGTAGCGTACACCCCTGCATCTGCAGCAAGGTTTCGGCGGCCTGGCGCGGAACGGTCCCTTTCGGGCAAACCACCACCGGCCACTCCATCACCCGGCTTAACGTCACCGTGTCCTGCAGCAGAGGATGATCGGGTCGAACCACCAGCTTCAGGGATTCCAGGAACAGCAGTTCATAATTGAGACCGCCCATCAGCTCGGGGTCGGACATTCGACCGATACCGAGATCAAGCTCACCCGATTTCAGCCCCGCGAGCAGCATGGTGTTATTCATGGTGGCAACCTGAATAGTGGTATTTCGCTGCTGCTTGTGGAACTGACCAATAACGGGCGGTAGGATCCCCAGCGCCGCGGTTGGCAGGGCGCCGACGCGCACCACCTCGCTGGTGTGCTCTTCTTTTCGGTGCAGGGACTGGCCTGCGGTGTTGAGCGCATCCAGCACCTTCACGGCGTGCGTCAGGAACTGTTCGCCCACCAGAGTCAGCTGTGCCCCCAGCCGACCGCGGTCAAATAGACGGGCACCGGTCAGCTGCTCCAGCTCGTTAAGGGTTTTCGAGAGCGCGGGCTGGCTCAGGTTAAGAGTTTCAGCCGCGCGCCCCAGCGTTCCCTGTTGAGCGACGGCCACAAATGTATGCAAATGGCGCAAGCGTATGCGCTGACTGAACAGACCATTTTTTTCCATAGGCGATGTTAAAAACAGAGCGATGCGGGTGACAAGTTAAGTTGTTTAATTTTGATAACTTGATAGCAAAATATTTTTAACATTTGATCTGTTTGAGTTACAACATGTTTTTCAGGCGAGGTGGGTGATGAACGTCCTTGTTCATTTATTGCTCACTGCGGAGGGATAAACTACAAACCGGTTTAGATCACGCCGTCGCCGCCGTCAGAGCACCATACCTGACCGGAGGTAAAGGAACACTCATCCGAGGCCAGCGTGACGTACAGCGGGGCAATCTCGACGGGCTGTCCCGGACGACCCAGCGGGGTATCACCCCCGAACTCCTTCACTTTCTCCATCGGCTGGCCGCCGCTGGACTGGAGTACCGTCCAGTACGGGCCGGGGGCGACGGCGTTGACGCGAATGCCTTTCGGACCCAGCTGTTTGGCTAAGGATTTGGTAAACACCGCCAGACAGGCCTTCGTCTGGGCATAGTCCAGCAGTACGGGGCTGGGCTTCACTGCCTGAACGGAGGAAGTGTTAATGATCACGGACGACGCTTTCAGGTGGCGCAGGGCGGCCTTGGTGATCCAGAAGGGGGCGTAAACGTTGGTTTTAAACGTCGCGTCAAAATCTTCGGTGGTCAGCTCTTCAAGGGATTCCCGGAATTGCTGACGGCCTGCGTTGTTGACCAGAATATCCAGCCCGCCCAGCTTCGAAACGGCTTCTTCGACCAGATTCTGGCAAAAGGTCTCGTCACGGACGTCTCCGGGCAGCGCGATGGCCTTGCGGCCTTCCGCTTTGATCAGGTCGATGACCTCGGCGGCATCTTTCTCTTCTTCAGGCAGATAGTTGATGGCGACGTCTGCCCCTTCACGGGCGTAGGCGATAGCCACTGCGCGACCAATCCCGGAGTCACCACCGGTGATCAGCGCTTTTTTGCCGGCAAGGCGGCCATGCCCTTTATAGCTTGTTTCACCGTGATCGGGTACAGGCTGCATTTCAGACGCCAGTCCCGGCGGCGTTTGCGGCTGTTCCGGGAACGGGGGTTTCGGGTAAGCGTTCGTACGTTGTGTAGTATCACTCATAGCTGACTCCTTAAGCCAAGGGGTGAGATTTGATGGATAGTTGCAGCGTTAACGCTTCGCTGAATTATTTCTGCAAACGATCAACACGAACGACGGCAGGCGATGATTTTTTATCAAGCGAACCGTTGATACTGATCATCTGATCGGGTTTTACCGTTCTGCCGTCGAAGACTGCCTGGGGAATAATAACGTCGATTTTTCCGGTTTTATCCTGGAATACAAACTTATCGCCGCTACCGTCAATAAGATTACCGCGCAATGAAATTGTCGCGCCATCGTGCAATTGTTTTGCCTGATCGATGGTCATAATACGCGCGTCGTCGGTTCCACGATATCCGCTGTCCAGCGCGTGGGGCGGTGGCGGTGCTTCACCTTTTTGTAACCCGCCGTTATTATCTGCCCATGCAGCTGGAACCAGAAATATCAAAAAAGCGGAAATAAGTGATAATTTCATCTGATATCCTTCATTTTTGAGTGTCTTGACTTATTAAGTATTGTTGCTATTCCTTTATGTGGCAAATGTGATAAGTCTTAAAAACATTCTCTTTGGAAATCAAAACTATCATGAAATAAGCGAAACGGTGACAACGACCATGAAGCATGAAAATGAAAAGTTACCCGGGATAGATGAGAGTTATCGCTTGTTGAGGTTTGAATATTCATTTCGCCAGGTGGGCTTTGTGGTCCTCCTGGCTATTATCATCGCAGCGGTTGCTGGTCTGTTTTCCAGCGGAATGGTGAGCGATACGGCCAAAACCAATTCCGCTAACTCATTGAGCATAAACTATGAACGCTTTGGCCGACGGGAGACGGAGTCAAGAATGCAGGTCACCTTCCCGGTGAAAACGGAGGGCAGCTATACCCTCAGCCTGACCACCGACAGCAGCGACGTGTACGAGCCTGGCAGCGTCTGGCCGCAGCCAGACAAAATGTATAGCCACGGCAAAACCCTCTATTTGGTCTATGACGACCTGCAAAAATCAGACAACTTCTCTGTTTTATACTTCACGACACCTTCCAGAGCCGGTAAATGGAACACCGTCATCCGCGTCAACAACGAGCCGGAAATTAACCTCTGGCAATTTATTTACCCCTAGGAGGCTGATATGGATATGGTCTTTCGCGCGCTGGCGATTTATCTGTTTCTCGTGGTGGTATTTAAAGTGGCAGGGCGACGGGCGCTGCTGCAGATGACCAGCTTTGATCTCATCCTCCTCTTAATTATTAGTGAGGCGACGCAGCAGGCGCTTTTGGGGCAGGATTTCTCCGTTACCGGCGCAATGATTACCATTACCACGCTGGTGGTCGTTGACATTATATTTGGCCTGATGAAGAAATATTTTTCCCCGGTGGAGAATATTCTTGATGGGACCCCTGTGATTCTGGTTGAGAATGGCGTTCCATTAGCTGATAAGCTAAAAAAAGTCGACGTATCTTGTGATGATATTCTGGTGTCAGCGCGTCAAAATAATGGCATTACAGAACTTAGCGAAATTAAATATGCCATACTTGAGCGCAATGGACATATTTCAATCATTCCTGTTGAAAAATAAGAGGCGGTAAGATGAGCAATCTTTTACACGACAGTCATTATACCGTGAGTGAACTCACCAAAAAGCTGGCGAGTAAATTAACCGATGCCGGGCTGCGCTTAACCACCGCGGAATCCTGCACGGGAGGAAAGCTCTCGGTGGCGCTGTGTGCAGAGGAAAACACGGCCGATTTTTATGACGTCGGGCTGGTTGTGTTCAGCGATGAAGCCAAATCGCGGATCCTCGGCGTGCGTCAGGAGACGCTGGCGCGCTATACCGCCGTCAGTGAACAGACGGTGACCGAGATGGCCGCCAGCATCCGCGACATTGCCCAGGCGGATATCAGCATCGCCATCAGCGGCTACGCGGGTCCGGAAGGGGGCGATGACGGCACGGCGGCGGGAACGGTCTGCTTTGCCTGGAATATCTGCGGTGAGACGAAAACCCGCACCGTCCTTTTCTCCGGCGAGTGCCAGGATGTGGTGGAAAAAGCGGTGCAATTTTCGCTCGCTGAACTGGTGACAACATTGTCGGACGGCAATAACGGCTAAATTCACGCGGAGGTTCTATGGCGGTCATAGTGATTACCGGCGGGACGGCGGGCGTGGGAAAAGCTACGGCGCTGAAATTTGCAAAGGCAGGTTACGATGTGGGGCTTATCGCCCGCGATGAAGCCAGCCTGCACTCCACCCAGGAAGAGCTGCGCCGCTTCGGCGTTAATGCCCACGCGGTGCAGGCGGACGTCGCCGACAGTCAGGCGGTGGTGGATGCGGCTAACGAGATCGAGTATCGCCTCGGGGCGATTGATGTCTGGGTCAACAATGCGATGGGGGCCGTGCTGGCGCCGTTTCGTACCCTGACGCCGGATGAGTTTCGTCGCGTGACAGATGTTACCTATCTCGGATTTGTTAACGGCACCCGCGCCGCGCTGGAGCTGATGGTGCCCCGCGACAGGGGGGTGATTATTCAGGTGGGGTCCGCGCTGGCCTACCGTTCCATCCCTTTGCAGTCGGCCTACTGCGGGGCCAAAGCGGCGATCCGCGGGTTCACCGATGCGGTGCGCACGGAGCTGATGCATGAGAACAGCCGGGTTCAGCTTTCCATGGTGCAGATGCCGGGGCTCAATACGCCGCAGTTCGAATGGGCAAGGAATAAGTTCGCCTGGGCGATGCGACCGGTGCCGCCGGTCTTTGAGCCTGAAGTGGCCGCCAGCGCCATCTTTAAGGTTGCGCAGAAACCGGTGCGCGAGCTGTGGGTGGGCAGCAGCACTATCCAGTCCATCGTCGGGCAATTCTTCTTTCCGGGCTACCTTGACCGTCTGATGGTAAAAAAAGCCTGGGAAGGCCAGATGACCGACGATCTGAACGCAGCGGATCGGCGGGACTATCTCGACCAGCCGATTGACGACCTGCACAAAATCCATGGTCGTTTTACCGACGAAGCGAAGAACCGCGCTACGTCCGTCACCTCCGGTATGCCGGGCAAGGTGGCGCTGGGGGCCCTCGCGGTGGCGGGGATTATGCTGACGCGTCTGATAACCCGCCGGAAACGCTAATCAGCGCAGCGCGCTGCGGTGCGTCCAGAACCAGCGGTAGCCGTAGGCGCCAATACTGAGTTCGACGGTTTTGCCGCAAACCAGCGCGTCGTCGTAGCGTTTGTCCGCGAGGCAGGCGGTCCAGGTGGCGTTGCGGATCCCTCTGGCGGTGAACTGCACCGGCTGGTCGCTGAAGTTAACGAAGGTCAGAATGCTGCGCTCGTCGGTCTCGTAATAGATCCCCAGCACCGCGTCATGATTGAGGGTGATGAGGCGAAAGGGCGCCACGGCAATTTCGGGGAACTCCGATCGGGTATTGGCAATATCAATAATCCGGTGCAGGAGCGAGTTGCGGTGGAGCAGCGAATCGGCGACGTTGATTTTCTGATAGCGGTAGGGCCCGTGGTCGATTATCGGCGCAATAAATTTTTCAGGATCGGCCGCCGAAAAACCACCTCCCTGTGAACCTGCCCACTGCATTGGGGTGCGAACGGCGTAGCGCTCCTCCAGTTCAAGGTCGTCACCCATGCCGATCTCATCCCCGTAGCGCATCACCGGGACGCCCGGCAGGGAAAAGAGCACCGCGTGGCAGAACGCCAGCCGCTTTGGATCGCCATTCAGCATCGGGGCCAGACGTCGGCGGATCCCACGCTGATAGACGTTCATCTCCTCGTCAGGGGCGAAGGTGTCGAGCACGAACTGTTTATCTTTCTGGCTAATCCCTTCCAGATCCAGCTCGTCATGGTTGCGCAGCCAGTTGGCAAAACAGCATGAATCTGGCGGGACGATCATCTTCTTCACCGCGTTGCGCAGCGGGCGGGCGCTTTTTCTGGCCAGGCTGACGTAGAAATACTTGTTGAGCCAGAAGTTGAGCACCAGATGCAGGCGGTCGTTATTGCCGAAATAGTCTTTATAAACCTCAACGTCTACGTCCACTTCGCCGAGCAGGATCGCGTCCGGATTACGCTGTTCGATAAGACGGCGCATGTGCTCCAGGATCCACAGGCCCTTTTTCTCGTCACCGCTGCCCGCCTGCTTCGTGAGGTGTGATGCGGCATCCAGTCGAAATCCCGATACCCCCAGCTTGAGCCAGAAGAGGATAATATTCTCAATCTCCTTAAGCACGGCGGGCGAGGTCAGGTTCAGGTCCGGCTCGTGGCGGTAGAACATGTGCCGGTAATACTGTCCCGCTTCGTCGTCCCAGCTCCAGACGCTCTTTTCCACGCCGGGAAACATGGGGGGCGTATCATCGTCGTCGTTATCCGACCAGATATAGTAATCACGATAGGGCGAGGCGGGGCTACGTCGGGCCTGCTGGAACCAGGGATGGGCGTCCGAGGTGTGCTGGATCAGCAGCTCAATAATGACCTGCATGCCCAGCTCCCGGGCCTGTTCGATAAAAGCGATGATATCGGCCAGTTTTCCGAAGCGGGGGTCCACCTGCAGATGGTCGCTGACGTCGTAGCCCTCATCGAGAAAGGGCGTGAGGTAAAACGGGGTGATCCAGATAACCGTCGCCCCCATGCGACGAATATAGCGCAGCTTGGCCGCGATCCCGGCGATGTCCCCGCAGCCATCGCCGTTCATATCGTAAAAAAGCGCGGTATCAATCTGGTAGATAATGGCCCGTGTATGCCAGTCCGTCATAGCGTTCCTCAGTGATAGCCTTCAGTATCCGAAACTTTGCCCCGGAAGACGTAGTAGCTCCAGGCGGTGTACACCAGAATCACCGGAATTATCAGCAGGGTCCCGACCAGCATAAACAGCTGGCTGGCGGGGGGCGCCGCGGCTTCCCACAGGGTGATGCGCGGCGGAATAATGTTTGGCCACAGGCTGATACCCAGGCCGCTAAATCCGAGGAAGATCAGCCCCAGCGTCAGCAGGAAGGGGCGCGAGTGGCTGACCGGGTTGCGGGTCAGCCGCCAGATCAGCACGCTAAACAGGCCTACCAGCAGGGGAACCGGCAGGAACCAGAAGAAGTTGGGCAGGGTAAACCAACGGTCGGCCACGTACTGCCAGCCGAGCGGCGTCCAGACGCTGACAACCGCGATCACCACCATCAGGGCCAGCAGCACGTGGCGGGTTAGCTCGCGCATGCGGCGTTGCAGGGCGCCTTCACTTTTCATGATAAGCCAGGTGGTGCCCAGCAGCGTGTAGGCGACCACCAGGCCGATACCGCAGAAAAGGTTAAAGGGCGTCAGCCAGTCAAGCGGCGAGCCCACAAAGCGTCTGCCCTCTACCTCAAAGCCGTTGATCACCGCCCCCACGACGATCCCCTGGCTGAAGGTGGCGAGCAGAGAGCCACCGGCGAAGGAGTAGTCCCAGAACTTGCGGTGCGAAGGCGTCGCTTTAAAACGAAACTCAAAGGCGACGCCGCGAAAGATGAGACCGATCAGCATCGCGGTAAGGGGGATAGTGAGCGCATCAATGATCACCGCGTAAGCCAGCGGGAACGCGCCGAACAGCCCCGCGCCGCCGAGCACCAGCCAGGTCTCGTTGCCGTCCCATACGGGCGCTACGCTGTTGACCATCACATCGCGCTCTTTCGCATCGCCCACGAAGTTAAACAGCAGGCCGATGCCCAAATCAAAGCCATCCATAATGATGTACATCAGCGTGGCAAAGACGATGATGGCAAACCAGATAACAGAGATATCGACGCCCATCAGTTTCTCTCCTGTTCCGGAACAGACTCCGCGGCAGACAGCGGACGGGCGGGGGTGCCCGACGTGTTTGACGTCAGCGTATCGACGGGCTGCGGGCCTTTCTTAATCAGCCGGATGAGGTACACATAGCCCACGCCAAACACCGACGAGTAGACAACGAAGAACGCCAGCAGGCTGATGCTCATCTGCAGGGTGCTGTGCAGGGAGACCGCGTCAATCGTGCGCAGATAACCGTAAACCACCCACGGCTGGCGGCCTACTTCGGTGGTCACCCAGCCGGCGAGCAGCGCCACCAGACCCGCGGGCCCCATGCAGAGGGCAAACCACTGGAACGGACGCGAGTGGTAGAGCCGGTGGCGATAGCGTAGCCAGAGGCTGACCAGACCGAGGGTAATCATCAGCAGGCCCATTCCGACCATGATGCGAAACGACCAGAAGACGATGGTCGAGTTTGGGCGATCCTCTTTCGGGAAGTCCTTCAGCGCCGGGACCTGCTTATCGAGGCTGTGCGTCAGGATCAGGCTGCCGAGCGCGGGGATTTCAAGACCGTATTTGGTGCGCTCCTCGTCCATATCGGGCAGGCCAAACAGCAGCAGCGGCGTGGCTTCGCCGGGCGGATTTTCCCAGTGCCCCTCTATGGCGGCAATTTTGGCTGGCTGATGCTCAAGCGTGTTCAGACCGTGCATATCGCCCACGACGGCCTGAATGGGGGCAACCAGCAGCGCCATCCACATCGCCATGGAGAACATGGTGCGTATGGCAGGAGTATCGTTACCGCGCAGGAGGTGCCATGCGCCCGACGCGCCGACAAACAGCGCGCTGCTCAGAAATGCGGCGATGGCCATATGAATCAGGCGGTAAGGGAAGGAGGGGTTAAAGATAATCGCCAGCCAGTCCTGCGGAATGACCTGCCCGTTCTCGATAGTAAAACCCTGCGGGGTGTGCATCCAGCTGTTTGAGGCGAGGATCCAGAAGGTCGACATCAGCGTGCCGAGCGCCACCATGCAGGTTGAAAAGAAGTGCAGCCCAGGGCCGACCTTGTTCCAGCCGAACATCATTACGCCAAGAAAGCCGGCTTCCAGGAAGAAGGCGGTTAACACCTCGTAGGTCAGCAGGGGACCGGTAATACTGCCTGCGAACTGGGAGAACCCGCTCCAGTTGGTGCCGAACTGATACGCCATGACCAGCCCGGAAACGACACCCATCCCGAAGTTAACGGCAAATATCTTGAGCCAGAAGTGATACAGCGAGCGCCAGACGTCGTTTTTGGTGCGCAGCCACATGCCTTCAAGCACGACCAGATAGCTGGCAAGACCGATGGTGATCGCCGGGAAAAGAATGTGAAACGAGACGGTAAAAGCGAACTGAATTCTGGCGAGATGAAATGCATCAAGTTCGAACATGGTCCGTACCTCTGAAGCGATGGGGCACGAGAATTGCCGGGCAGGTCAGGATGCCCGGCAAAACCGATTACGGTTTACTCTTTCCGGCACCCAGCTCGGCACCGGTCAGCGGGTCGGAATGGGGATCGGACTTGGTGCGGGCAGACATCGCCTTAACCAGGGTTGCCTGTTCAGCTGTGAGCGTCACGCTGGCGCTACCGTCTCCGCCATCAACCGCAGGCTGGGGGGACTCAACGTAATCAAAGTGCTTATCGCTGTTCCAGCTTCCGCGAACCTCTCCACCTTCAGACATATTGTAGTACTTGTTGGTGAATTCCTCGATTGGCGGCAGTTTTCCCGGCGGGAAATTATTACGAATGGACTGCAGCGCCTTCTCAAAGGAGAGCTGATGCGCCGCCTCACGCGTCATCAGAAACGCCAGCGCATCCTTCACTCCGGGATCGTCAGTGACGTTAATCAGCCGTTCATAGATGATTTTCGCCCTGGCCTCTGCCGCCACGTTCGAGCGCAGATCCGCCGTCGGCTCGCCGATGGTATCGACGTAGGCTGCCGTCCAGGGCACGCCCGCCGAGTTAGTGAGCGGGGTACCGCCGCCGTAGAGCAGGGAGGTGATATGGCTGTCGTTACCGTTTTCGGTCATGGACCGATACAGTTCAGCCTCATTTTCCACCCCTTCCGCCAGCGCGCCTTTGGCACCTTTGTTCAGCATACCAACCAGCGTACCGATGATTTCGAGGTGGCTTAGCTCCTCGGTGGCGATATCCATCAGCATATCCTTGCGGCCCGGATCGTCATCGCTCAGGCCCTGAGTGAAGTAACGGCAGGCGGCAGCCAGTTCGCCCTGCGGCCCACCAAACTGTTCCAGTAAAAGGTTAGCAAGACCGGGGTTGGGTTCGGCGACGCGAACCGTATATTGCAGCTGTTTGACGTGTCGAAACATAGGCACTCTCCTGTGGATTATTTTTTCGCTTCGACACCGTCTGCGTCTGAACGCAGCAGGAACTGTTCCGTCGTTTGCGGGATATGGCGAATCAGCCAGTCGGCCATTTCGCGCTCTTCTGCGAGGATCGTCTCAATGGCAGGCACAGAGGCGGTATCGCCCGCTTTTTTCGCCGCAGCGAGCAGGGAGGTGTAGCAGGCGATTTCAAACTGTTCGAAGACATAGCCGCTGATCGAGCCCTTAACGATCTCATCGGACGGGAACATACCGCCGATGGATTGACCCAGGGCCGCCATTTTGCTCATCGAGTCTTTTAAGACCGAACGAGAAATATCATTACGGTCGAGGATTTCCTCCAGCAATGTAATTTGCCGTTTTGTCTCATTAATATGTTGCTCAATTCTGGCGCGAACATCAGGATAATTATCAATACGGCTGGCCATGGACTCCAGCATAGATTCGGCTTGCTTTTCCATTGCATGGGCATCGCGTAGCCAGTCATGGTAGTGTTCTACGTGATTCATCATTGTATCCTCATTAGGGGTTCGCTTATTTGGTCTCACTTTCAGCAGCCTGATCGGCACGTGCGGCACTGTAGCCAGATAAGTGGCCGACAATATTGGCGTAAATGCTGATGATAATGACCCATAGTACGCTATTCTTCCACCATATTACGGAAGGGATAGCGAGAATGAACCATATTATTGCTGCCGCTAAATGGCACCGTTTAATTGTCCTGGGACTGATGCTCATTTTATTTAACCTGTCTTATCGCGTCATTTCTGCGCTTTTTGGTTAATATTGCCAACGGCCAGGTCGGTGAGTTTAAGGTCGGTCTCTTTCTCTTCTTCCAGCGTTTCGGCAAGAAGTTTAACGGCTTTTTTGTAGCCCAGTTGTTCTGCGAGGGTCGCAAGGGTACCGTAGCTGGCTATTTCGTAATGCTCCACTTTTTGCGCAGCGGCAATTAACGCGGCATCACGCACTTCATTTTTTTCCGTACTTTCGATAACTTCGTTGGCTTCTTCAATTAAGCCTTCCATTGCCACGCACTTCATGCGCTTGAGCTTAATACCGTCTTCCTGTTCGACGATCTGGTCAATACGTTCAATCTGACCCTGCGTCTCCTCCAGGTGCGCGGTGAAGGCGGCGCTCAGCTTTTCGCTGGAGGCGGCGCGAGCGAGTTTGCTTAACGCTCGGGTAAGTTGTTTTTCAGCGCTGTAGGTATCGGACAGAAGATGAATAAATACATCCTCAACACTTTTCATATTCATAATAATTACGCTCCGGTAAAATAAGGAAAGGGTACTGCGAGCTTTTCAGCCCGCAGCATGCTCTCAGGTTTTATTAAAAGAGTACTAAATAAGATCAGGAGTTATCAGATTTACGGCCTCCGCCGTGACTGTTCTGTCCCCCTTTCTTACCCGCTTCAGATGCGCGTTGCGGATCGTTTTTGAAATTACCACCGCTGTGCTGGCCGCCTTTACGTCCAGCTTCTGATGCTTTTTCACGGTCTTCAGCGAAATTACCGGAACCACCACGATGCTCTGCCATATTAAACCTCATAGTCATATATTGGTTATGTCAGTACGATACGAAAATATTCCGTATCACTCGTCGTTCGAGTAATAACTCTAGTCGCTGTGAGGCATACGTCAAATTCGTTTCGCCATTAGCGGTTGCGTTATATTTAATTATTGCTGCGTTTGCGCTTCGCTTGGTTTAGAAATATGGAAGTGTGGGAAGGACTTGTAAACAAATGATCGGATTAGTCCTAAGTTTCATTTAAAAAGCGGAAGGTTGAGGCCAATAATAATGACTTAGCAAAAACGAATAATTTGCAAGCGGTGATAAGGAGAAAATTACCCCTTAAGGGCTAGAAAAAATAGCCGCTACGAATCATAAGGAAAATCCTGGAAAAAGATGACGAGGTGGCTGACAGGGGTCGGTAGCACACGGTTTAACCACTGGCGTCTTAAGATCACAAATCAGAAATTCTTCCCCCCGGAAGGAACGGCCTTCTCTACACTCCAGGTAATATTCACTGGAGGCATGACATCATGGCGAACACCATCACGGCTGATGATATTCGGGAACATTTTTCGCAGGCTATGTCGGCGATGTACCAGCAGGAAGTTCCGCAGTACGGCACCTTGCTTGAGCTGGTCGCGGACGTAAACCTGGCGGTTCTGGAAAATAATCCACTATTACATGAACAACTGGCGAACGCCGACGAGCTGGCGCGCCTGAACGTGGAGCGTCACGGGGCGATCCGCGTCGGTACGGCACAAGAGCTTTCCACCCTGCGTCGTATGTTTGCCATCATGGGCATGTTCCCGGTCAGCTATTACGATCTTTCTCAGGCGGGGGTACCGGTCCACTCAACGGCGTTTCGTCCGGTTGACGATGCGGCGCTGTGCCGCAATCCGTTTCGTATCTTTACCTCACTGCTGCGCCTTGAGCTGATTGAAAACGTGGCGTTACGCGAGCGGGCGGCAGAAATTCTCTCTCAGCGGAACATCTTTACGCCGCGCTGTCTGGAACTTATTGACCTCCATGAGTCGGAAGGGCACTTTACCGAAGCGCAGGCGCACGAGTTTGTGCAGGAAGCGTTAGAAACCTTCCGCTGGCACCGTCATGCAACGGTCGACCAGGAGACCTACCTGGCGTTGAGTAACGAGCACCGCCTGATAGCTGACGTGGTCTGCTTCCCGGGGTGCCATATCAACCACCTCACGCCGCGCACGCTGGACATTGACCGTGTGCAGGAGCTGATGCCGAAGTACGGGATTGAGCCCAAAATTCTGATCGAAGGGCCGCCGCGTCGTGAAGTGCCGATCCTGCTGCGTCAGACCAGCTTTAAAGCCCTCGAAGAGCCGGTGCTTTTCGCCGGGGAACATAAAGGCACCCACACCGCGCGCTTCGGTGAAATTGAACAGCGCGGCGTGGCACTGACCCCGAAAGGCCGTGAACTGTACGATAGCCTGCTGGCCCAGGCCGGAACCGGAAAAGATAACCTCACGCACCAGCTGCATTTGCGGGAGATTTTCAGCGCCTTCCCGGACAGCGAAATGTTCCTGCGCCGTCAGGGGCTGGCGTATTTTCGCTATCGCCTGACCCCGGCGGGAGAGGCCCATCGTCACGCGTTTCGTCCGGGGGATGACCCGCAGCCGCTGATCGAGCGCGGGTGGGTGGTGGCCCAGCCGATAATTTACGAAGATTTCCTTCCGGTCAGCGCGGCGGGGATTTTCCAGTCCAATCTCGGGAATGAAACCCAGGCGCGCAGCCACGGAAATGCCAGCCGCAATGCGTTTGAAGCCGCACTCGGCTGCCCGGTGTATGACGAATTTACGCTCTACGAGGAGGCGGAAACGCGCAGCAAACAGCGTTGCGGTTTGCTCTGAAATCGTTACTCTTCAGGGGTGTGATGGAAAAAATAAGGTCGTTATGCAAAATCCTTCCGCCCCTGTGGTTGAAACGCGCCAGGGCGCACTGTCTGGTTTAACCGATGAAAACGTTCACCTCTGGCGCGGTATTCCCTATGCCGCACCGCCCGTTGGCGACTGGCGCTGGCGCTCACCCCGGCCGCCGGAACGCTGGGATGGCGTGCGTGCAGCTACCGACTTTTCGCCCTCAAGCTGGCAAAGCAGTGAATATTGTCAGGAGTTGGGCGGGGGCGATCCCGGCCAGTTTTCTGAAGACTGCCTCTATCTGAACGTCTGGTCCCCTATCGACCGTACCGGGCCGCTGCCGGTCATGGTCTGGCTGCACGGCGGCGGGTTTACGATCGGCGCCGGAAGCCTGCCGCCGTATAACGGCAAGGCCCTGGCATCCCGCGGGGTGGTTGTCGTCACGATTAACTACCGTCTCGGCCATCTCGGCTTCTTCGCCCATCCCGCTCTGGAAGGTGAAGAGGAGCGGGTGGTGCATAATTTTGCCCTGCTGGACCAGATCGCCGCGCTCGAATGGGTGCGGGATAATATTGCCGCGTTTGGTGGCGACCCGAATAACGTGACCCTGTTTGGTGAATCCGCCGGCGCGCGCAGCGTGCTGTCGCTGCTGGCCTCGCCGCTGGCGAAAGGACTCTTCCATAAGGCGATAGTGCAAAGCGGGTACACATTGCCGGATACGCCGCGCGCGCAGGCCCTGCAAAAAGGGGAAGCGCTGGCCGCCCACTTCGGGCTGAAAAATGCGACGGCAGAGCAGCTGCGCGCGATCCCGCCCGAGGCGTTCTGGCCGCTGACCGCGCCGCTGAACGTCGCCCCGGCCCCTATCGTTGGGGATTGCGTTTTGCCGGAGGCGATGCTGGACGTCTTTTTCGCCGCCCGCCAGCATCCCGTGCCGGTGATGATTGGCTCCAACAGCGATGAAGCCAGCGTGATGGCGGTGTTTGGTGTCGATCTCGCCGGGCAGATCCAGAAGCTTCGCCGGGAGCGCCGCTTCGGGCTGGGGCTCATCAAGCTGCTTTATCCGGGCGTGAAGGGCGACGAGGAGCTCGGCAGGCAGGTGTGCCGCGACATGGCCTTCACCACTATGGGCTACGTGGTGATGCAGGCCCAGCAGCGCGTCGGCGGGCTTTGCTGGCGCTACTGGTTTGACTATGTGGCCGAAGCGGAACACGCCACCTATATCAACGGTGCCTGGCACGGCAATGAGGTGCCGTACGCGTTCGATACCCTCGGGCAGGTGGAGCCTTCGCGCCAGTACGTTAACGAACGGGATCTGGCGTTTGCCGCCCAGGTGGCTGATTACTGGGTGAGCTTTGCGCGCGATGCCGGAACGCATGACAGCCTTCACGGGCCGACGCGCTGGCCCGCCTGCCGCAAAGGGCGGGACGTGCTGTTACGTATTGGTGTGAATAAACATGCAGGTTTCAGGCTTGAAAACCGCTTTATGCGCGCCCGCATGAGCCTCTTCAAGCGCGTAATGAAGCACCACGTCAGCCTCGATTAAGCAAACAGGCGCGAAACGCCGCCAGACCATTCTCCTGACAAGGCGTTTCGCGCAGCACCAGCCGGTAGCTCGCGCCGGTTTTAATGCTGGTCTCATAGGGCCGCATTAGCCTTCCGGCGCGGATATCTTCTGCCACCAGCGTTTCGTCGGCAATGGCTACGCCCAGCCCCTGAATGGCGGCGGTAATGGCGAGATCCATCGTATCGAAGTGTTGATTTTTGTGCATAGCAAAGCCCGTACCTTCCTGATTCGCCAGCCACAGTGACCAGTCTGTCTTATCCCTTGTCGGATGAAGAAACGTCAGCGAACCCAGCGCGGCACCCGCTCGCACGGGGCTGAACACCGGCGTCAGCGCCTCTTCGAACAGCAGATCGCCTGCGCTCATGTGCGTGCCGAAGACGATGGCGGCATCGTATGATTCGGTTTTGAAATTGACGTTATGATCGGTCGTGGTGGTGAGCGCGATCTGCAGATCCGGCTGCTCGCGCTCCACTTCCAGCAGGCGCGGCACCAGCCAGCGCATCGCGCAGGTGGGGGCCTTGAGGCGGATCACCGTGTGCTGGCTGCGGGCCTGGTCGGCCACGCTCAGCAGCTGTTCGAAGGAGGACTGCAGTTCGGGAAGCAGGGCGCTGCCCTGAGGGGAGAGGCGCAACCCGCGCGCGTGGCGCTCAAACAGCGGAAAGCCAAACCAGGCTTCAAGGGAGGCAATCTTACGGCTCACGGCCCCCTGCGTCAGGCAGAGTTCCGCGGCGGCGTGGGTAAGATTCAGATGACGCGCGGTGACTAAAAATGCGTCGATGGCATTGAGCGGGAGCGAACGGCGTGACATTGAAACACCTCAGCTATGCATTTTTCTCATGGCTATTATGACAACAATTCGATTGTCCCGGCAACGGAGTTGTTGTTTGAATAGTTATGCAATATCCATGAGAAGGGAAAGAGGATGACTTTACGAACGCCGGTGCAAACGCGCTCCAAGCTGCCAGACGTGGGGACCACCATTTTTACCGTTATCGGCCAGCTTTCGGCCCAGCATAACGCCATCAACCTTTCTCAGGGGGCACCGAATTTTTCCTGCGACCCGAAGCTGATCGACGGCGTTACCCGCGCGATGGAGGCAGGGCATAACCAGTATGCGTCGATGACCGGCCTGCAGCCGCTCAAAGAACGCATCGCCGATAAGATTGCCGCGCTCTACGGCACGCAGTATAACCCTACCAGCGAGGTGCTGGTCACCGCCAGCGCCAGCGAAGGGCTCTATTCGGCGATAAGCGGGCTGGTGCACCCTGGCGATGAGGTGATCTACTTTGAGCCGTCGTTTGACAGCTACGCGCCGATTGTTCGTCTGCAGGGGGCAACGCCTGTCGCCATCAAGCTCACGGTGCCGGATTTTGCCGTCAACTGGGATGAGGTCCGTGCGGCAATCACCCCGCGCACGCGCATGATCATCATCAATACGCCGCACAACCCGAGCGGCCAGGTCTTCTCCGCTAATGACCTGCAGCAGCTGGCGGCGCTGACGCGCAATACCGACATCATTATTTTGTCTGACGAAGTGTACGAACACGTCGTGTTTGATGGGGAACCGCACTACGGGATGGCCACGCACCCGCAGCTGGCGGAGCGTAGCGTGATTATTTCTTCTTTCGGAAAAACCTATCACGTCACCGGCTGGCGCGTGGGTTATTGTGTGGCACCCGCAGAGCTGATGGACGAGATATGTAAAGTCCATCAATTTTTGATGTTCTCTGCCGATACGCCAATGCAATACGCGTTTGCAGAACACATGACCGATCCGCAAACCTGGCTGTCGCTGTCGGCGTTTTACCAGCGTAAGCGCGATCTGCTGCACGGCCTGCTGGCCGATTCGCCGTTTACCCTGCTGCCGAGCGCCGGGTCGTTCTTTATGCTGGCGGACTACAGCCAGTTTAGCGACGAGCGCGACAGCGAGCTGGTGAAGCGGTTGATTGTTGAGTACGGTGTTGCCACCATTCCGCTGTCGGCGTTTTATGCCGACGGCACGGATAATAAATTGATTCGCCTCTCTTTTGCGAAAGATGAGGCGACGTTACGGGCAGGCGCTCAAGCCCTGTGTCGGGTTAAACCACGCTGAGATAGGCTCTGAGGAGTTTGAAATGAAATTACGCGCGCTAGTTGTCGGCATGGGATTGCTGTGTACCTTTTCCTCCTTCGCGGCCACCGAGCTGCGCTACGGTCTGGAAGCGGAATATCCGCCGTTTGAAAGCCGTAATGCGGCAGGCGAACTGGAAGGGTTTGACGTAGAGCTGGGAAATGCCATCTGCAAAGCGGCAGCGCTGAAGTGCAGCTGGGTCGAAACCTCGTTTGACGCGCTGATCCCGGGGCTGGTGGCGAAGAAGTTTGACGCCATCAATTCGGCGATGAACATTACCGAGCAGCGCCGCAAGAGCATCGATTTTACCCAGCCGATCTACCGCATTCCGTCTCAGCTGGTGGGCAAGGCCGGTACGGCGGTCGAAGCAACGCCTGAAGGGCTGAAGGGGAAAACCATCGGCGTGCTGCAGGGGTCGATTCAGGAAACCTATGCCAAAGAGCACTGGGAAAAGCAGGGTGTCACCGTGGTGTCGTATAAAGATCAGAATATGGCCTGGGGTGACCTGCTGAATGGCCGCATTGACGCCTCGCTGGTCATGTCCGCGGCCGGGCAGGCAGGTTTCCTCAGCAAGCCGCAGGGGAAAGGGTTTGGCTTCATCGGCAAACCGGTGTCTGACGACACAATCCTCGGCAGTGGGATCGGCTTTGGGTTGCGCAAAGGTGACGAGGCCACCAAAAAGCAGCTTGATGCCGCCATTGATAAAGTACGTGCCGACGGCACGATCGCCAAACTCGCTGATAAGTACTTCCCGGGTATCGATGTCAGCGTAAAATAACCGCCTCATTGGCCCCGTCAGCTGATGTCCTGACGGGGCATTTTTCTACACATTTTCCAGGCTTTCTTTACACCACTTTCGGGCCGTTCTGGTCGACAGAAAATATTTCTCACTTTGTTCAGATAATCACCGGCCAACAATTGGATTCTTAACCATTTTTGTTTAGGCTGTGCGTTCTTTCTTGCCGTCATTTCGCCGAGCGCGAAACACATTCACACGACCATAAGGACGTTTTTCCAGGCATGAATCGCAGACGTTTTCTAAAAGGCTCGCTGGCTGTGGCAGCCCTGAGCGGCACCTCCGGCCTTGCTTCCCTGTTTTCCAAAGCGGCATATGCGGCTGACTCTGACATCGCTGACGGTCAGAGCCGTCGGTTTGACTTCTCCGTACTGCAATCCATGGCGCATGACCTGGCGAAAACCCCGTGGGGTGGCGCGCCGCGTCCGCTGCCGGAGACGCTGGCGACCATGACGCCGCAGGCGTATAACGCCATCCGCTACGATGAAAAACAGTCTCTGTGGAACAACATTGAAGGGCGTCAGCTGGACGTGCAGTTCTTCCATATGGGAATGGGGTTCCGCCGCCGCGTGCGGATGTTCTCGCTGGACCAGTCTACCTCTATGGCGCGCGAGATCCACTTCCGCCCTGAGCTGTTCAGCTACGGTGACACGGGCGTCGATACCAAACAGCTGGAAGGGCAAAGCGATCTCGGCTTTGCGGGCTTCCGCGCCTTTAAAGCGCCTGAGCTGGCGCGCCGCGATATCGTCTCTTTCCTCGGGGCGAGCTATTTCCGCGCGGTGGACGACACCTACCAGTACGGGCTTTCCGCGCGCGGTCTGGCGGTAGATACCTTTACCGACACCCCGGAAGAGTTCCCGGACTTCACCTCCTTCTGGTTTGAAACCGTCAAGCCTGGCGATACCACCTTTACCGTCTATACGCTGCTGGACAGCCCGAGCGTCACCGGTGCCTATAAATTCGTGATCCACTGCGAGAAGAGCCAGGTGATCATGGAGGTGGAAAACCATCTCTACGCGCGTAAGGACATTAAGCAGCTGGGCATCGCGCCGATGACCAGCATGTTCAGCTGCGGCAACAACGAACGCCGCATGTGCGACACCATTCACCCGCAAATCCACGACTCCGACCGCCTGGCAATGTGGCGCGGCAACGGGGAGTGGATCTGCCGTCCGCTCAATAACCCGCAGAAGCTGCAGTTTAATGCCTATCTGGACAAAAATCCGAAAGGGTTCGGCCTGCTGCAGCTCGATCGCGATTTCTCGCACTATCAGGACGTGATGGGCTGGTATAACAAGCGCCCGAGCCTGTGGGTTGAGCCGCGCAACGACTGGGGGAAAGGATCTATCGCGCTGATGGAGATCCCAACCACCGGTGAAACGCTGGATAACGTGGTCTGCTTCTGGCAGCCGGAAAAACCGGTGAAAGCGGGCGACGAGCTGGACTTTAAATATCGTCTCTACTGGAGCGCGCAGCCGCCGGTGCGTTCCCCGCTGGCCAACGTTTACGCGACCCGTACCGGCATGGGCGGCTTCCCGGAGGGCTGGGCGCCGGGCGAACACTATCCGAAAGTGTGGGCCCGTCGCTTTGCGATTGATTTCGTCGGCGGCGACCTGAAGGCCGCTGCGCCGAAGGGCATTGAGCCGGTGATTACGCTCTCCAGCGGTGAAGCGAAGCAGGTTGAGATCCTTTACGTTGAGCCGTTTGACGGGTATCGCATTCTGTTTGACTGGTACCCAACGTCGGATTCGACGGAGCCGGTGGATATGCGCCTGTTCCTGCGCTGCCAGGGCGATGCCATCAGCGAAACCTGGCTGTATCAGTATTTCCCGCCAGCGCCGGATAAACGTCATTACGTTGATGACCGGGTAATGCGTTAACGATCGATTCCCTCTCCCACAGGGAGAGGGTTAGGGTGAGGGGCAATGACCGCAACACAATCCGAAACTATTCCCGTATCTGACGCTCTCGAGCTTCGCGCCGTCGAAGAGCGTTACACCGACGAACTGCATAACCTCGTCGTCAAAAACAGGGCCTATCTGCAAACCGCCTTTGACTGGGCGCAGCACGTGGGGACTGAAGATGACACCCGACGCAACGTGCAGAGTAACCAGATGCTGCACCAGCGCGGCTACGCCAAAATGTTTTTGATCTTCAGGGAGGATGCGCTGGTCGGCGTACTGTCGTTTAATGCGATTGAGCCTGCCAACAAAGCCGCGTACATCGGCTACTGGCTGGATGAAGCGCACCAGGGGCAGGGGATCCTCTCGCAGTCGCTGCAGGCGTTTATGCGCTACTACGCTGAGCGCGGAGAGATCCGCCGTTTTGTGATCAAGTGTCGGGTGGCGAATCAGCACAGCAACAGCGTGGCCCTGCGCAACGGTTTTACGCTGGAAGGGTGCCTGCGGGAAGCGGAATACCTCAATGGCGCCTATGACGATGTGAACATCTACGGCAAAATTTATACCCTATAGCGCCCCCAGCAGCGGCGTGCGGGTGATGCGCTGGTCGCCGTTGATCACCTTTTCACCGCGCAGGTGAATGCTCTCACCAGCAAAGGCCTCTATCACCGCATCGTCGGTGATTTCTACCTGATGCTCAATCAGCACGTCGCCGCTGATCCGCGCGCGTCCCTGAATCACCACTTTATCATCCAGCATGATCGGCCCGCCGCGCAGCCATGCCTGACCGCCGATCAGGACGTGGTGCTTGATGATGCAGTTTCCTTCCACCACGGCGTTCTCGGCAATCTGAGAGCTGTAGCGCACGGTAGGGATGGCGTCATCGTCGAAACCGGCTATCACGCGGGCGTTGCCGTACACTTTGGCGCAGTCGCACACCCAGACGTTGTTGAGTTCGTTACCTTCGAGGATCGCGCAGTCGAACACTTCGGCGCGGTGCTCAACAAACGCGTTATTCACCATCGCCTCGCCGTATATTTGTGCCTGATGCACAATGCGCGATCGGCTTACCGTCGCCTTGCCGTAGATTTGCAGGATCTGGTCGTGGTCCGGCGTGAGGCCTTTAGCGGCAATGATGACGCTGTTGTGCAGGACGCGCGCGTCGCCGTAAAGATGGCACTCACCCCGCACGCAGGAGTGCTGAATTGTGACGTTGTCACTTATTAGCGCCCCGTGGCTGACCTCTGCGGCGTCAAGCCAGCAGTTATCGCCGATATGCGCGTCATGGCTGACGGTGCACGGCAGGGTCAGGCGCGCGTTGCCGGACACGGTTGCGCCAGCGAATACCACGCTGTTTTCATCGTAGATCCAGCAGTCTCCGTCCTGCGCAAGGGCGCGCTCATCGTCAATCCAGCCGCCTTTCGTGCCGGCCTTCACATCGTTAAAGTCCACCGTAGCGATAATCTGCCGCAGCGTCGTTGAGTGGGATGTTTCGCCATTTTTCCATTGCCAGAGCCGGGTTTCATCGCTGAGCCGATACTTATTCATCGTGGGGTCCCTGATATGCGTCTTCACTAAACGTAGCAAACTTTCGGCTTTCCGTTGTGCTGGCATCCGTTGCTGAAACCCCTTAAAATGGCATTTAAAATACATTTTAAAAATTCAAATTAATGAATAAATTAAACAAACCTGAACAGGCGCTTAACCTTCCCGCAGGCTATTTTGGCATGGTGCTGGGCATCATCGGCATGGGTTTCGCCTGGCGATACGCCAGCACCCTGTGGCCGGTGACGCGCTGGCCGGGTGAGATTCTGGTCGCTCTCGCAGTTGCCTGCTGGTTTTTACTGACGACGGCGTTTATTACCCGTGCGATCCGTTTCCCGCACAGCGTGCTGGCAGAGATGCGCCACCCGGTAATGAGCAGCTTCGTCAGCCTTTTTCCGGCTACCACCATGCTGGTCGCCATCGGTTTTGTGCCCTGGTTCCGCCCGGTATCGCTGGCGCTGTTCGGCGTGGGCGTGGTGTTACAGCTTGCTTATTCCGCCTGGCAAAGCGCCGGGCTCTGGCGAGGCAGGCACCCGCAGGAGGCTACCACGCCCGGATTGTATCTGCCGACGGTGGCGAATAATTTCATCAGCGCGATGGCGTGCGGTGCTCTGGGGTTCAACGATGCAGGGCTCGTTTTTCTCGGCGCGGGCGTCTTTTCCTGGCTCAGCCTGGAGCCGGTGATCCTCCAGCGTCTTCGCAGCGCCGGGGAGCTTCCCACCGCGCAGCGCACCGCTTTAGGCATTCAGCTGGCGCCCGCGCTGGTGGCGTGCAGCGCCTGGTTTAGCGTCAACGGTGGGGAAGCCGACACCTTCGCCAAAATGCTGTTCGGCTACGGCCTGTTGCAGTTGCTCTTTATGCTGCGCCTGCTGCCGTGGTATGTGTCTCAGCCGTTTAACGCCTCCTTCTGGAGTTTCTCGTTTGGCGTGTCGGCTCTGGCTACCACCGGGCTGCATCTGGGTCACGGCAGTTCGTCTGGATTCTTCCACGCCATTGCCGTGCCGCTGTTTATCTTTACCAATCTCATCATTGGGATGCTGTTGGTCCGTACGTTTATTCTGCTGATTCAGGGCAAACTTCTGGTGCGCACTGATAAGGCACTGCTTATGCAATCTGAGGAAAAATAATGGCTGTCGATGAAAATTACTTCACAGAGAAATATGGCTTAACCCGTACGCATTCAGAGGTGCTGTACAGCGCCGGGATCGTAAAGCCCGGAAAGACATTGGATCTGGGCTGCGGAAATGGCCGCAACAGCCTTTACCTGGCGGCCAACGGCCACGAGGTGACCGCCTGGGATAAAAACCCGATGAGCGTTGATAACATTGAGCGCATCAAGGCGGCAGAAGGGATTGAGAATCTGCACACTGCCGTCAAAGATCTTAACAGCCTGAGCTTTGACGGCGAGTACGACTTTATTCTCTCCACCGTGGTGCTGATGTTCCTGGAGGCGAAAACCATTCCGGGCCTTATCGCCAATATGCAGCGCTGCACCAAACCCGGCGGCTACAACCTGATCGTTGCCGCGATGGACACGGCGGATTACCCGTGCACCGTCGGCTTCCCGTTTGCGTTCAAAAGCGGTGAGCTGAGCAGCTACTACGAAGGCTGGGAGCTGCTCAAATACAACGAAGAGGTTGGCGAACTGCACCGCACCGATGAAAACGGCAACCGCATCAAGCTGCGCTTTGCCACCATGCTGGCGCGCAAGCCCGCTTAACGGGCGGCCAGCAGGCAGATCTGCAGGGCAGTCTTGTAAGACGCCTCGAACGACGACAGCGGCAGGAACTCAAACTTCGAGTGGAAATTATGCGCGCCGGTGAAGAAGTTCGGGGTGAGTAGCCCTTTTGCCGACAGCGCCGCACCGTCCGTGCCGCCGCGCATAGGGATCGGTTTTGGGGTGATGCCGAGCGATTCCATCGCCTCAAACATCAGGTCGATGGCGCGCCGGTCTTCACCAATCGCATTGCTGATGTTGCTGTAGGTATCTTCAATGCGATAGTCGACCTTCGCCGTCGGGTGTTGGGCGGCAATCAGCGCGGCGACGTCCGCAATCTGCTGCTTGCGGGCGTCAAAGCTGGCTTTATCAAAATCGCGAATATTAGCCTTTAGCACGGCGTCGTTCTGTCCGGCCTGAATGCCGTTAAACCAGATATAGCCCTCGCGGCCCTCGGTGCACTCCGGGGTTTGCTGGCGGTCGAAATGGCTGATGAAGTCGGTCGCCATCAATAACGGGTTCACCAGTACCCCTTTGGCGGACATCGGGTGCGCCGTCACGCCGGTGAAGTGGATCTCTGCCGCTGCCGCGTTAAAATTCTCGTAAACAATTTCTCCCAGCTCACAGCAGTCGATGGTCCAGGCAAAGTCCACGTCGAAGCGTTTCAGATCCAACGCCTTGGCGCCGTTCAGGCCAATCTCTTCGTCGGGCACAAACGCGACCACAATGTCGCCATGCTGATGCGCAGCGGTGAGGTTTTCCAGTACGGTCATTACCACCGTCACCGCCGCTTTATTGTCTGCGCCCAATACGCTGGTACCGTCGCTGAAAATAATCTCCTCATTCGGATAAGCCAAAATTTCCGGGTGTTCGTTCACGCGCAGCCAGATGTCTTTTTCCTTATTCAGACAGAGATCTTCACCATTAAACGTTAATATTTGTGGATGAATATTCGGTGATAAACCGACGTCTACCGTATCAATGTGGGTAATAAAGCCGATGCGCGCCGCGCCGGGCACGTTGCCCTTTTTCACTGCCGTCACGGTCGCGAATTCGTCAATCACGATGTCGTCTAAACCCAGCTGCGCCAGCTCCTGCGCCAGCTCTCGCGCCATGTCGTGCTGGCCCGGCGTCGAGGGCAGAGTTTTTACTTTCGGATCGCTCTGGCTGGTAATCGCAAGATAGCGGAAAAAACGGTGCGTTAATTGTCTGGAAAGCGGCGAGCCCATAGTGTTTTCTTCCTTATTTATTTTTCGGGTGTTTGCCACTTCACTTTAATGTTATTTATGAAATGGCAAAAGAATTAATTAGCCGTCGAATTAAAAAGACAGGAATAAATGATGACAAGCAAACGCACAACGTTAACGCTGGCACTCGCTGCGCTCACGGTCAGTTCCACCGTAGCCGCGAAAACGCTGGTGTATTGCTCCGAAGGGTCACCGGAAAACTTTAATCCCCAGTTATACACCTCGGGCACCAGCGTGGATGCCAGCGCAGTGCCGGTTTACAACCGGCTGGTCGATTTCAAACCCGGCACCACGGAGCTGGTGCCGAGCCTGGCAGAGCGCTGGGAGGTGAGCGACGACGGCAAGGTTTACACCTTCCATCTGCGTAAAGGGGTGAAGTTTCAGAGCAATAAATTCTTCACGCCGACCCGCGATTTTAACGCCGATGACGTGATCTTCTCGTTTATGCGCCAGAAGGACGTGAACCATCCCTATCACAATGTCTCAAACGGCAGCTATTCCAACTTCGAAAGCCTGGAGTTTGGCAGCCTGATTACCGCTATTGATAAAGTCGATGACCACACGGTGCGCTTTACCCTGGCGCACCCTGAAGCGCCGTTTGTTGCGGATTTGGCATGGTATTTTGCCTCGATCCTCTCCGCGGAGTATGCCGATGCAATGTTGAAAGCGGGCACGCCGGAGAAGGTGGATATGCAGCCCATTGGCACCGGGCCGTTTAAGCTGGCGCAGTATCAGAAGGATTCCCGCATTCTGTTTACGGCGTTTGCCGACTACTGGCAGGGGAAATCAAAGCTGGACAGGCTGGTCTTTACCATCACCCCGGATCCCTCCGTGCGTTTTGCCAAAATTGAGAAAAACGAATGCCAGGTGATGCCGTTCCCGAACCCGGCGGATCTGTCGCGTATGAAGGCTAATAAAGATATTACGCTGATGAGCAAGGCCGGGCTGAACACGGGTTTCCTGACGTTTAATACCCAAAAGCCGCCGCTGGATAACGTGAAGGTTCGCCAGGCGCTGGCGATGGCGATCAATAAGCCGGCCATTATCGACGCGGTGTTTCACGGCACCGGCACCGCGGCGAAAAACCTGCTGCCGCCGGGCGTCTGGAGCGCTGACAGCGAGCTGAAGGATTACGATTACGATCCTGAAAAAGCCAAAGCGTTGCTGAAAGAGGCCGGTTTAGCCGGCGGCATGAGTATTGACCTGTGGGCGATGCCCGTCCAGCGGCCCTATAACCCGAACGCCAGACGGATGGCGGAGATGATTCAGGCTGACTGGGCGAAGGTGGGGGTGCAGACCAAAATTGTCACCTACGAATGGGGCGAATATCTCAAGCGCGTGAAGGACGGTGAACATCAGGCTGCCCTGATGGGCTGGACGACCGCAACGGGCGACCCGGATAACTTTTTTGGCCCGCTGTTTACCTGCACCTCGGCCAACGGCGGTTCGAATTCGGCGAAGTGGTGCTATAAGCCGTTCGATAAAATTATCGCGGAGGCAAAATCAACTACCGATCGCGACAAGCGCGTGGCGCTGTATAAAGAGGCGCAGCAGATCATGCATGACCAGATGCCGGCGGTTATGATTGCGCATTCAACGATCTTCGAACCGGTGCGCAAAGAGGTGACAGGTTACGAAATCGATCCGTTTGGTAAACATTTGTTCTGGCAGGTGGATATTAATCAGTAATTTTCTCTGCCCGGTACGCTGCCGGGCATTCTTTTCGCAATTTGTGCTCCCCACGTCATTTTTTGTCACAACAAACCCACCGAACTTTTGCTATAACTTCAAATGCATACTTGCAGATTACATGGAAAACTATCATGCGTACTCAAACTTTTTTTAAAGTTGCAGTGCTTACTGGTTTATTGGCAGTGGCGGGCTGTTCTTCAAAAGTCGCGGCTCCAGAACAATATTCAGGCTTTTTAAAAGATTATTCCGGCTTGCAGCAGACGACGTCTGCAACGGGTAAACCAACGCTGCGTTGGGTTGACCCTTCCTATAACGAAGCCAACTATGACAGCATTATCTGGACGCCAATCACCTATTATCCAACGCCAAAACCGACGACTCAGATCGGGAAACAAACCCTTGATGAACTGCTGAATTACACCAATAACAAAATGAAAACGGCTATTGGTACCCGTAAGCCGATTGTGACCACGCCGGGTAAACACAGCCTGATTTTCCGCGGTGCTATCACCGGGGTGAGTTCGCAGAAAGAAGGCCTGCAGTTCTATGAAGTGGTGCCGGTCGCGCTGGTTGTAGCGGGCACGCAGATGGCTACCGGCCATCGCACCATGGATACCCATCTCTACTTTGAAGGTGAGCTGATCGACGCGGCCACCAATAAACCAGTGATGAAGGTGGTTCGTAAAGGTGAAGGTAAAGAGCTGAATAACGAAAGTACGCCGATGACCTTTGCGACGCTGAAGCAGGTTGTTGACGACATGGCGACGGACGCCACCATGTTTGACGTGCATAAAACAGCGAAATAACGTTAAGCGGCCTGCATTGCGCAGGCCGTTTTTTTACGCCGTACGCAGGCGCCTGAACCAGGTCTCTGGTTTCGTGAACATCACCATATTCCCGCCCAGAATCAGCAGCAAACCGACGATACCGTTGATATGCCAGACGTAGCCTTCATACACCGTTGAGATAGAGAGCGCCACCAGCGGGAAGAGCAGCGTACTGTAGGCCGCTTTCCCGGGGCCGATACGTCCCACCAGCGTGAAGTAGGCGCCAAAGGCAATCACCGAGCCGAAGAGGGCCAGATAGAGCAGCGCGCCCATATAGGTGACCGTCCATTCCGGGGTAAAACTGTCGCCTCTGAAGAGCGCAATACCCCCCATCACCAGCGTGCCGTAAAGCATAGCCCAGGCGTTGGTGGTCATGGTTTCCAGACCTCTGCGCTGATGGCGCATGCTGATCATATTGCCCAGCGAGAAGCCGTACGTGCCGAGGGCGGAAAGGCCAATGCCCGTCAGGAGCGATACGCTCCAGCCGCTGGCCAGCAGGTCGTCCCAGAAAAGGGTCACGATCCCCACAAGACCCAGCGCCGCCGCCGTCCAGAAACGCGCGGGCGGGCGCTGTCCAAAGAAAATAAAACAGTTAATAGCGTTGTAGAGCACCGCCATGGAGAAGATCACCGATTCCAGCCCGGTGTTGATGTGTGCCGCCGCGGTATAAAAACACCAGAAGTTAAAGCAGAAGACGCAGCATCCCTGAAGCATGCAGAACAGATGATCCCGCAGCGCCAGCTTACGCAACCGGCGCAGGGCAAGTAACACCACCATCATCGTGGCGCTGGCCACCGCGAAACGCCAGAAAATAGAGACGGGGGCGGGTACGGGACCCTGCTGCAGGAAAATGGCAATCCAGGTGGTTCCCCAGATGATCACCACCAGTCCGTATAATAACGCGTTCATATTTTTTCTCTTCTCAAACCACGGAAGCCCGCAGTATGGCGCTGTCATCGCTCTGGGGCTTTCACCGGCTTGCGGTAGACTTGCAAAATCTTGCGCTTTTTTCTTTTCCGGGGGCTGGCAACGGGGAACAACAGTTCTTAGACTGACAGTTCACTCAATAACGCGCTAACGGTTATGTCTCACGCTTACGATACCTTTGAAACGCTTCGCCAGCAGAATGCGGTCCTGCGGGAAACGGTCGCGCTCAATTCCGGCATTCAGTTGGCGGCGTGGTACAACAAGCACGATACGATAACGGTTAAAAGCAATCATCATACCCTTAGCCTGTACGTTGCCGACGGTTACGAGAGCTATCAAAAGACGCCGGGCGGCTGGAAGAACGGTGGGGGACCGGACCGTTTCTGTCTGATGCCGAAAGAGAGCGAATCGACGTGGGACATCCGCGATGACCTGTCGTTTGTCCATCTCTACTGCACCGATGAACACCTGCGCGATGTGGGCGAAAAAATCTGGGACAAGCGGCCCCTGTCGCTGACTCTGGACGAGCGCATTTTTGGCAGCGACCCGAAGATCACCGCGCTGTACCGCCAGTTTCTGCTCGGCTGCGACTGGCAGCAGCAGGCCAACCAGCTCACCCTGAGCACGGCCTCAACGCTGCTGTTGACCCACCTGCTGCAAAACTACGCCAACGTTCAGTGGAAGCTCCCGGTCGTTACCGGCGGGCTATCGCCGTTTGTTCTGCGCAACGTGCTGGCTTTTATTGAAGAAAACCTCGGGCAGCCCATGACGCTGGCCGATCTGGCGGCGCAGGCCGCACTCAGCGAATACCATTTTGCCCGCATGTTCCGCCAGTCGACGGGGCTGGCGCCGCATCAGTACGTTATGCAACGGCGCATGGAAAAAGCGAAAAACCTGGTGCAGCATACCTCGACGCCGCTGACGGATATCGCGCTGGCCTGCGGGTTTAACTCCGCCAGCCACTTCAGTAACCGTTTTCGCAGCGTCATGGGCATCACGCCGTCACAACTGCGCGCGGCGAGCGCGTGAAAACAGGGCATAGCTTACGCCGCCCAGCACCAGCCCCCAGAATGCCGAGCCGATGCCCAGGATCGTGACGCCGCTTGCGGTCATCAGAAACGTGACGATAGCCGCGTCGCGCTCCGCTTCATGATTCAGCGCCTGATATAAACTCCCGCTGATGGTACCCAGCAGCGCCAGACCGGCCAGCGTCTGGATCCAGCTGAGCGGCAGCGCAGCCATTATCCCGGTGATGGATCCGCCGAACACTCCCGCCAGCAGATAAAACCCGCCCGCGGCGATAGCCGCCAGCCAGCGTTTACCGGCATCGGGGTGGGCATCCGGGCTTTGACAGATAGCGGCGGTAATGGCGGCTATGCAGATGGAAAAGACGCCGAAGGGGGACAGCAGCAGCGCCAGCCCGCCCGTAAAAATAATGAGCGGTGAGACCGCCAGCGGATAGCCGGACGCTTTCATGGTCGCGAAACCGGGCGCATTTTGCGAGGCCATGGTCACCAGGAAGAAGGGCAAGCCGATGCTCACCAGGCTGGTGAAGGTGAACGTGGGCGCAATAAACTCAGGTGTCACGAAGGAAAGGGTGATTTTATCGGTGACAACGTCACCTCCCGCCCACGCCACGATCCCGCCCACCAGCAGCGTAACGACGATCGCATAGCGCGGTGCCAGCGCTTTCGCCAGCAGCCACGCGGCAATCATGCTGCCGCACAGCAGAAAGTGCCCGTCCAGATGGGCAAACGCATGCAGCCCAAACTGCAGGAGTACGCCTGCCAGCATGGCCGCAGCCAGTGAGTGTGGGATCAGCTTCATCAGGCGGGCGAAAAGCCCGGTCATGCCGCAGAGTAAAATGAGCGCGTTGGCGAAGATAAACACGCCTATTGTCTCGGCCAGCGTCACGCCGTGCAGGCTGGTGGCGAGTAGCGCCGCGCCGGGCGTAGACCAGGCGGTCAGCACCGGAGCTTTATACCACCAGGAGAGCGCCAGCGTGCTGACGCCCATCCCAACCCCCAGCGCGGTCATCCAGCCCGCAATCTGCTGCGCGCTGGCGCCTGCCGCCGCGGCGGCCTGCCAGATGATGGCTGCCGAACTGGCGTAACCGACCAGAACGGCGACAAATCCAGCCAGTACGACTGGAACGAGATGAGAGGTAGGGCGCATAGAAACTCCGCTGTGCGTTATAACGTCCGCGATAAGGTAACACTGTGCGCTATAGCGTACAAGTGGTATGCTCAGGGCCATCAGGAGGGAGCATGGATATTACACAACATCTTGCAGCAACGCTGAAAACGCTGCGCCAGGCGCGCGGCTGGAGTTTGTCGAAGCTGGCGGACGAAACGGGCGTGTCGAAAGCGATGCTTGGGCAAATCGAGCGCAATGAGTCCAGCCCGACGGTGTCGACGCTGTGGAAAATTGCCACCGGGCTGAACGTCCCGTTTTCCGCTTTCATTACGCCAGAGGCGGACAGGCCAGCTGTGTTTGATTCACAGCAGCAGGCGATGGTGGTCAAACCGCTCTTTCCCTGGGATGAGACGCTCCGGTTCGATCATTTCTCCATTACGCTGGCACCGGGTGCCCTGAGCGAGTCCACGCCGCATGAGGCTGGCGTGATTGAACATGTGGTGGTCATCAGCGGCGAGCTGGAGATGAACATCAACGACGAGTGGCAGACGGTGCATGCCGATTCTGGCGTCCGTTTTGCCGGCGATAAACCGCACGCCTACCGCAACAGCAGCGACAGGCCGGTGCATTTTCACTCTCTGATCCATTATCCCCGCTGAGGCTACGCAAAACTGTTTCGCTGGCGCATACTTCTGACTACAATAGCCGCCATTTTGACCATAACGGATAACGACGAAGTATGCGCCTGCAATCCCATCATCTTGAACTTTTAAGCCCGGCCCGCGACGCCGCCATTGCCCGTGAAGCGATCCTTCATGGCGCTGACGCCGTCTATATCGGCGGCCCTGGCTTCGGTGCCCGCCATAACGCCAGCAACAGCCTGCGCGATATTGCCGATCTGGTGCCGTTCGCCCACCGTTTCGGGGCGAAAGTGTTCGTGACCCTGAACACCATTCTTCATGATGATGAGCTGGAGCCCGCGCAGCGTCTGATTACCGATCTCTACCAGACCGGCGTCGATGCCCTGATTGTTCAGGACATGGGCGTGCTTGAGCTGGATATTCCGCCTATCGAGCTGCATGCGAGCACCCAGTGTGATATCCGCACGGTTGAGAAGGCGAAGTTTCTCTCCGACGTGGGCTTTTCGCAGATCGTTCTGGCCCGCGAGCTGAACCTCAATCAGATCCGCGATATTCACCAGGCAACCGACGCGACGATCGAATTCTTTATCCACGGCGCGCTGTGCGTGGCCTATTCCGGCCAGTGCAACATTTCCCACGCCCAGACGGGCCGCAGCGCCAACCGCGGCGACTGCTCGCAGGCCTGCCGTCTGCCGTATACCCTGAAAGACGATCAAGGTCGCGTGGTGGCGTTCGAAAAACACCTGCTTTCCATGAAGGATAACGATCAGACCGCCAACCTGGGCGCGCTGATCGACGCGGGCGTGCGTTCCTTCAAGATTGAAGGGCGCTACAAAGATATGAGCTACGTGAAGAACATCACCGCGCACTATCGCCAGATGCTGGACGCCATCATCGAAGATCGCGGTGACCTGGCGCGCGCCTCGGCCGGTCGTACCGAACATTTCTTTATTCCGTCAACGGACAAAACCTTCCACCGCGGCAGCACGGACTATTTCGTGAACGCCCGCAAAGGGGATATTGGCGCGTTTGACTCACCGAAGTTTATCGGTTTACCGGTCGGTGAAGTGCTGAAAGTGGCGAAAGATCACCTGGACGTTGAAGTGACCGAGCCGCTGGCGAACGGCGACGGCCTGAACGTGATGATTAAGCGTGAAGTGGTGGGCTTCCGCGCCAACACGGTCGAAAAAACCGGCGAGAACCGCTACCGCGTCTGGCCGAATGAAATGCCTGCCGATCTCTACAAGGCAAGGCCGAACGCGCCGCTCAACCGTAATCTGGATCATAACTGGCAGCAGGCGTTGCTGAAAACCTCCAGCGAGCGTCGCATCGCGGTGGACATTGAGCTGGGCGGCTGGGAAGAGCAGCTGATCCTGACCATGACCTGCGAAGACGGCATCAGCGTAACGCATACGCTTGATGGCCTGTTCGAGGTGGCAAACAACGCGGATAAAGCGCTTAACAGCCTGAAGGACGGCGTAGCGAAGCTGGGCCAGACGATTTACTACGCGCGCGCCATCGAGGTTAATCTGCCGGACGCACTGTTCGTGCCGAACAGCCTGCTGAACCAGTTCCGCCGCGAAACCGCAGAGATGCTGGATGCCGCACGCCTGGCGCAGTATCCGCGCGGCAGCCGTAAGGCCGAATCCGTTCCTGCGCCTGTGTATCCGGACACCCATTTATCGTTCCTGGCCAACGTTTACAACCATAAAGCGCGTGAATTTTATCATCGCCACGGCGTGCAGCTTATCGACGCGGCCTATGAAGCGCACGAAGAGAAGGGCGATGTGCCGGTGATGATCACCAAGCACTGCCTGCGCTTTGCTTTTAACCTGTGCCCGAAACAGGCGAAAGGGAATATTAAAAGCTGGAAGGCCACCCCCATGCAGCTGGTCAACGGTGACGAAGTCCTGACCCTGAAGTTTGACTGCCGTCCTTGCGAAATGCATGTTATCGGAAAAATGAAAAACCACATTTTCAAAATGCCACCGCCGGGCAGCATCGTTGCGTCCGTGAGCCCGGACGATCTGATGAAAACCCTTCCGAAACGCAAGGGCAGTTAATTACCTTACGTGCGTGTCCGGTTTGCGCGATTTCTGCCACAGGTGGTGTTCGCGCAAACCCTCCGCTGACTCTTCCGCTACACTGCGTAACTCGTCACTGTCGGCCTCATGCCGCAGCTGATACTCCACATTCTTTACCCAAACATATTCATGGCCTTTGTGCCCGGCCATCAGCTGGCCGGAAAAGAGGGCACAAATAAGCATGATAAAAGATAGCCCTTTTTTGAACATACATTCACCGAATAAGAACAGCGCGGGGAAATCATGCCAATTATTGTTTAGGGTTATTATTCAAAATTTCAAAATAGCGCAAAGAAAATGTCAAATAACGTGGGTTCATAATACCGATTAGGATTTTTCTTAAAATATATGTGCGTTTTTGTAAACCTCCTATTTCTGGTCCATAGTTGGATGTTCGCATTAAGGATAAATCCTATATAATAGTGAATCTCTGGCTAAGGAATGGGTCATTCATAAATGAAAAAAATAATAGCGTTTTCGCTTCTGGCTGTTGCGGTAGGTGCCGTTGCAGCGATTCGTTATGCAGGTAATGACGAACCAGAATATATTCAGTCCGCTGAAATTCGCGTTGGTTCCTATTTAACCAGCGACTATGGACGCGTAGCCTGCACGAGTAAAAGAGTAAATGAACAGCGCTGGGAATTAGACTGCACCCATCCGGCACGGGGAAAAACATTCCAGTTTGCGGTTTATCCCTCTGAAAAGGCTCCCTATGGCGTATCGCGATCGTTTTATCTCGAGGCCCTTAACGATGATGCCAGGCAGAGCGCTGAGCAGGGCCTGATGCGCTATTTACAAATCAACACCAGCGCGAGTTAATCAGGCTGTTTAGCTTTCGTTGAGACAGCCAGTGTTAGTTTGTATGAGATCCGCTGCCCGACCATGGAGCGTCGGGGACGTAGAGACCAAAATACAAATCTATCCATGCAAGCATTTACCGCCAGATAATGGCGGTTTTTTTTGCGCTTTTGCCGCTAGCGGGCAGTATCAGAACGTGAAAATTGTTTGCGATACTGAGCCGGGGAAAGCGCAAACTGCTGACGAAAATGATGACGCAGCGTCGACGCCTGACCAAACCCGGTCTGTTCCGCGATGCTGTCGATGCTTAAACGGCTGCTCTCCAGATAATCTTTTGCTCTCAGCAGGCGTTCATTAAGCAGCCAGCGAGCAGGCGTCGTGCCCGTTGCCGCCTCGAAGCGACGAAGAAAGGTACGCTGGCTCATGCCGACCCGACGCGCCAGCGAGTCGACGCTGTGCGGCTCGACAAGGTGCGTGTGCAGAAAATCAAATAGCTGGCCCAGGCGCTGGCTCTCACGCAGCTGCGCCACCGGGCGGCTCAGCTGCTGCGGCTGTGAACCATCCCGGTGAGGGGGGATCACCAGCCGACGCGCCACGCTGTTGGCGGTTTCCAGCCCATAATCCCTTCGTACAACATGAAGGCAGAGATCGATCCCCGCCGCGCTGCCCGCGGACGTCAGGATATCGCCCTCGTCCTGGTAGAGCACATCCTCAACCACCTCGATGTCAGGGTAGCGGACCTTAAGCGCGTCAATGTAGCGCCAGTGCGTCGTGGCTTTACGTCCGTTCAGCAGCCCCGTAGCGGCCAGCACGAACACGCCCGAGCAGATGGACAGCAGCTGACATCCGCGCGCGCTGGCCTGGCGCAGCGCCTCGCAGAGCGCCGGAGGAACCGGTGAGTCCAGCCCCCGCCAGCCGGGAACCACGATCAGGTCCGCCGACGCAAGCAGGCTCAAGTCCCCATCGGTAACGATGCGGATCCCGCCGGTCGCCCGCAGTTCGCCGCTATCCACGCTCGCCACCGCAAAACGATACCAGTCGTCGCCCAGCTCCGGACGCGGCAGGCCAAAAATCTCAACCGCCACGCCAAACTCAAAGGTACATAGCCCGTCATACGCCAGCACCACCACCTGCGGGCGGGTAACCTGTCTTAAGTTTGTCATCTTTTTGCTGTTTTCTGGCATAAGCGAGCGCATTCACGGGCTGAATTTGTGGATAGAGTAGTGTTAACACAAACGCCAAAGATGAGGAAGGATCATGAGCTATGTTACTGAATTTCCGGCTGCCGAGCCGCAGGAAGCCGTTACCCATTTTCTGCGTCGCCTGAGCGTCGAAACCGACTGTGCCGACGTGCATCACGCCATCGCCAATAATGAGCAGGACTTCGTGCTGCTGCACGTGGTGGGGAGCCCGGAGCAGTTTGCCCGCCGCCATGTGCCGGGCGCACTGCATATGCCCTGGAGCCAGATGACCGCTGAGCGGATGTCTCAATGGCCGGAAGGGACGCTGTTTGTCGTCTACTGTGCTGGGCCACACTGTAACGGCGCGGACAGGGCGGCGCTGAAGCTGGCGCGTCTCGGGCTGCCGGTCAAAATCATGCTCGGCGGCATCACCGGCTGGGAAGATGAACGCTACGCCTTTGCCAGCCAGGCGCACGCTGACGCGCTGTGAAGATGAATTTTTTTCAACACCCGTGAAATTTTCTCGTTTGCCGGAAACAGTAAGGTATGACATCTTTTTTGGACATTTAGACATCCAGAAGTCTAAAGATTCAAATAATGAATTATCACTGCGGGCAATTAATACCGGCAGACTGAGGAGATTTCCATGCAACGACAGCACGCCCCATACCGCGCCGACGTAGTCGGCAGCTTTTTACGCCCGGATGCCATCAAGCAGGCTCGCCTGAAGTTCGCCAGCGGCGAGATTGATGCCGGACAGCTTCGCGCGGTGGAGGACGAGGCTATTCGCCACGTCGTCGAGCAGCAGTGCGCGTGCGGTCTGCATGTGGTGACCGACGGTGAATTTCGCCGTGCCTGGTGGCACTTCGATTTCTTCGACGGTCTTCAGGGCGTTGAGCGTTACGATTCACAGCAGGGGATTCAGTTCAACGGAGTACAAACCAAAGCCCACGGCGTGCGCGTGACCGGCAAGCTGGGCTTTGGCGACCACCCGATGCTGGAAGACTTCCGCTATCTGAAAAGCATCAGCGGCAATGCCCAGCCGAAGATGACCATTCCCAGCCCAAGCGTGCTCCATTTCCGCGGCGGGCGCAAAGACATCGACGCGACGGTGTACCCGGATCTGAACGACTATTTCGACGATCTGGCAACCACCTGGCGCGACGCCATCCGCGCATTCTACGACGCGGGCTGCCGTTATCTGCAGCTGGACGACACCGTCTGGGCCTACCTCTGCTCGGACGACCAGCGCCGTCAGATCCGCGAGCGCGGCGACGATGCCGATGAGCTGGCGCAAATCTATGCCCGCGTGCTGAACAAGGCCCTGGAAGGCAAGCCGGAGGATCTGACCATCGGGCTGCACGTCTGCCGCGGTAACTTCCGATCAACCTGGATTTCCGAAGGCGGCTACGAGCCGGTAGCGGAAGTGCTGTTCGGGACGGTCAACGTTGACGCATTCTTCCTGGAATACGATAACGACCGCAGCGGGGATTTCGCGCCGCTGCGCTTCGTTCGCCCGGGCAAGCAGCAGGTGGTGCTGGGCCTGATCACCACGAAAAACGGTGAGCTGGAGAACCCGGAAGGCGTGAAGGCCCGTCTGGAAGAGGCGACGAAATACGTGGCGAAAGAGCAAATCTGCCTCAGCCCGCAGTGCGGTTTTGCCTCCACCGAAGAGGGCAACAGCCTGAGCGAGTCCCAGCAGTGGGATAAGGTCCGTCTGGTGACGCAGATCGCCAGCGAAGTCTGGTAAAACCGCTTCCTCAGCGCTGCATTATAAAAGTGCAGCGCTGTGCCATTCTGAGTCGTTCTCTTTACATCCTGCCGTCTGTCTCCTGCAATAGCGCTTCCTCCATTCTGGCATCCTTTTTGCTCCTGCTTCGCTGACACCTTTATTTCCGCGTCCATGCCGTAACGGACGTTTTCGCATAGCGTTCTTTTTCAGGAGTGAAAATATGCAGCGTCGTACCTTATTAAAAGCCTTTGCGTTATCCGCGTCCGTCGTGGCGATGGGAATGAGTTTTGGCGTGCAGGCGGCCGACACCATCAAAGTGGGGATCATGCACTCTCTGTCCGGCACGATGGCCATCTCCGAAACCCCGCTAAAGGACGTCGCCCTGATGACCATCGACGAGATCAACGCCAAAGGCGGCGTGCTGGGTAAGAAACTGGAGCCTGTGGTGGTGGATCCAGCCTCAAACTGGCCGCTGTTTGCCGAGAAGGCTCGCCAGCTGCTGAGCCAGGATAAAGTTGCGGTGGTGTTCGGCTGCTGGACATCGGTTTCGCGCAAATCCGTGCTGCCGGTGTTTGAGGAGCTGAACGGCCTGCTGTTCTATCCGGTGCAGTATGAAGGCGAAGAGATGTCGCCAAACGTCTTCTATACCGGCGCGGCGCCGAACCAGCAGGCCATCCCGGCGGTGGAATACCTGATGAGCGAGGACGGCGGCGGGGCGAAGCGCTTCTTCCTGCTGGGTACCGACTACGTTTACCCGCGCACCACCAACAAGATCCTGCGCGCGTTCCTGCATTCGAAAGGGGTTGAGGATAAGGACATCGAAGAGGTTTACACCCCGTTTGGTCACAGCGACTACCAGACCATCGTCGCCAGCATCAAGAAATTCTCCGCCGGCGGCAAAACCGCCGTGGTGTCGACCATCAACGGCGACTCCAACGTGCCGTTCTACAAAGAGCTGGCTAACCAGGGGCTGAAGGCCACCGACGTGCCGGTGGTGGCGTTCTCCGTCGGCGAAGAAGAGCTACGCGGAATCGACACCAAACCGCTGGTGGGTAACCTGGCGGCGTGGAACTACTTTGAGTCCGTGGATAATCCAACCAACCAGGCGTTCGTCGCGGATTACAAAGCCTATGCGAAGGCGCACAAGCTGCCGAATGCCGATACCGTGGTGACAAACGACCCGATGGAAGCGACTTACGTGGGGATCCATATGTGGGCGCAGGCGGTGGAAAAAGCGGGCACCACCGACGTGGATAAGGTGCGCGCGGCGATGGCCGGTCAGTCATTTAAGGCGCCGTCTGGCTTTACGCTCACCATGGATGCCACCAACCATCATCTGCATAAGCCGGTCATGATCGGTGAAATTGAAGGCAACGGCCAGTTCAACGTGGTCTGGCAGACGGAACAGCCGGTGCGCGCCCAGCCGTGGAGTCCGTTCATCGCTGGGAATGACAAAAAGCCCGACCAGCCGATGAAAACCGCCAGCAACTAGGCCATTGCCTCAGGGAGAAACGTCATGAACGCCATGCGCATGTTCATCGCTCTTGTATGGCTTTCCGGACTGCTGCCAGGGATGGCGCAGGCATCGGATGCCGATCGTTTTGTTGCCGCCAGCCGCGGCCAGCAGGCGGAGCTCCTCACGCAGTGGGCCGCCGCGCCGGATGCCGCCAGGCTTCCGCTGCTTCAGTCCCTGCAAAAGGAAAACCTGTATACCGACAGCCAAAAGCACGCCTTTGCGAAGCGTAATGGCGAAATGGTTTCGCTCGGTGACGCCCGCGCGGCAGTAGGGCAAACCAAAGCCGTACGCCTGACAAACCGGCTGCGTGTGCTGGCTGCAACGGCCATTGCCACGCATCAGCTTGTTAGTGACAGTGTCACCGAAAGACGGGCGGCAGCCCGTCAGCTCCAGCGTGATGCTCAGCCCGACATGCTCGCTTTTATGGAAAAGCGCGCCGGGGATGAAGCGGACGCCGTGGCGCGTCAGGCGCTGCTGCTGGCGGTGGCAAACCTCCAGCTGGCGAGCCCGCAGCCGGAAGTGCGCCGCAGGGCCGTCGAACTGCTGGGCCAGTCAGACGATCCGGACGTACAGTCCAGACTCACTCCGTTTACCCAGGCGCAGACCGAGCCGGATGCCGGCGTGCGCGCTGCCGCAGAAGAGAGCCTTAGCCAGATTACGCATCGCCTGATGTGGGGCGATCTGCTGGGCCAGGCGTTTATGGGGCTTTCTCTGGGGTCGGTGTTGCTGCTGGCCGCGCTGGGGCTTGCGATCACCTACGGTCTGCTGGGCGTCATTAACATGGCCCACGGCGAGATGCTGATGCTGGGGGCGTACGCCACGTGGATGGTGCAGCAGGCAATGGCCGGGCTTGCCCCTCAGTGGCTGGCGCTCTATCCCGTTATCGCCTTGCCGGTAGCGTTCTGCCTGACGGCGGGCATTGGAATGGTGCTGGAGCGCACCGTGATCCGTCACCTGTACGGTCGTCCGCTGGAAACCCTGCTGGCGACCTGGGGGATCAGCCTGATGCTCATCCAGCTGGTGCGCATGACCTTTGGTGCCCAGAACCTCGAGGTGGCAAACCCGGCATGGCTTTCCGGCGGGGTGCAGGTTTTTGCCAACCTGACACTGCCGTGGAACCGCATTGTGGTGCTGGGCTTCGTGCTGCTGGTGCTGTTCTTCACCTGGCTGATTCTGAATAAAACCCGTCTTGGGCTGAACGTGCGCGCGGTGACGCAAAACCGCAGCATGGCCGCCTGCTGCGGGGTACCGACCGGGCGCGTCGATATGCTGGCGTTTGGGCTGGGCTCAGGGATCGCCGGGTTAGGCGGCGTGGCGTTATCCCAGCTTGGTAACGTCGGGCCGGAGCTTGGTCAGGGGTACATCATCGACTCGTTCCTCGTAGTCGTTCTCGGTGGCGTAGGCCAGCTGGCAGGCAGCGTGGCCGCCGCGTTCGGGCTGGGCATATTCAATAAAATCCTTGAGCCGCAGATGGGTGCGGTGCTGGGCAAGATCGTGATTCTGGTGGCGATCGTCCTGTTTATCCAGAAGCGTCCTCAGGGGCTGTTTGCGCTGAAAGGGAGGGTGATTGACTGATGAGCCAGCCGCTGACCTTAACGCTGGCGCGTAAAGCGCCGCGCACGACACAGATTGCAGGCAGCCTGCTGGTGGCGTGTCTGCTGATTTTACCGTTTTTCGCCTTGCTGCCCGCCACGCATCCGCTGGCGCTGTCGACCTGGATGCTGACGCTCATCGGCAAGATCCTCTGCTATGCCATCGTTGCGGTGGCGCTGGATCTGGTGTGGGGCTACGCCGGTATGCTCTCTCTTGGACACGGCATCTTCTTCGCCCTGGGCGGCTATGCGATGGGCATGTACCTGATGCGCCAGGCGTCAGGCGACGGCCTGCCCGCGTTTATGTCGTTTCTCTCCTGGAGCGAGCTGCCGTGGTTCTGGTGGGGCACCCAGCACTTTGCCTGGGCGCTGGTGCTGATCGTGATGGTGCCGGGTTTGCTGGCGCTGGTGTTTGGCTGGTTTGCCTTCCGCTCGAAGATCAAAGGGGTTTACTTCTCGATTATGACCCAGGCGCTGACCTACGCGGGCATGCTGCTGTTCTTTCGCAACGAAACCGGCTTTGGCGGCAATAACGGCTTTACCGGTTTTACCACGCTGCTTGGGTTTTCGGTGACGGAAACGGCAACCCGCATCGCGCTGTTCCTGGCGACGGTGCTGTTGCTGCTTCTGGCGTTGGGCACCGGATTTGCGCTGGCGAAGAGCAAGTTTGGCCGCATCCTGACCGCCGTGCGCGACGCGGAAAACCGCCTGACGTTCTGCGGGTACGATCCGCGCGGGTTCAAGCTGCTGGTGTGGACGCTCTCTGCCGTGCTGTGCGGCCTGGCGGGGGCGCTGTACGTTCCGCAGGTGGGCATTATTAACCCCGGTGAAATGTCGCCGACCAACTCGATAGAAGCCGCCATCTGGGTGGCGCTGGGCGGGCGCGGCACCCTGGTGGGGCCGGTGATTGGCGCGGCGCTGGTGAACGGGGCGAAAAGCTTCTTTACCGTTGCCATGCCGGAGTACTGGCAGCTGTTTCTGGGGCTGATTTTTATCGCCGTCACGCTGTTCCTGCCGCGCGGCGTCTACGGTCTGTTGCGTAAGGGAGAGAAATAATGCAGCCAACGGAAGAGTTATTTACCCGCCAGTTGCCCGGCGATCGCTACCGGGACCAGACTGACCCGGTGCTTCAGCTTGAGGCCATTAACGTCAGTTTCGACGGCTTCCAGGCGCTGACCGATCTCACCCTGAATATCGGGGTGGGCGAGTTGCGCTGCGTGATTGGCCCCAACGGGGCCGGTAAAACCACGCTGATGGACGTGATTACCGGCAAAACCCGACCCAAAAGCGGGAGAGCGATTTACGACCAGTCCATCGACCTGACCGGGCTGGAGCCTGCGGCCATTGCTCGCCAGGGGATTGGCCGAAAATTCCAGAAACCCACGGTCTTTGAAGCGCTGACGGTGTGGGAGAACCTTGAGATCGCCATGAAAACCGATAAATCCGTCTGGGCGAGCCTGCGGGCAAAACTCAACGGCGAGCAGCGGGACCGCATTGACGAGATGCTGGTTCTTCTGCGCCTTGGTAGCGAGCGGGACCGTCGCGCCGGGCTGCTTTCGCACGGGCAGAAACAGTTCCTGGAGATCGGCATGCTGCTGGTGCAGGACCCGCACCTGCTGCTGCTGGATGAACCCGCCGCCGGGATGACCGATGCGGAAACGGAATACACCGCCGAGCTGTTCAAAACCCTGGCGGGCAAGCATTCGCTGATGGTGGTGGAGCATGACATGGGCTTTGTTGAAACGATTGCCGACCACGTCACGGTGCTGCATCAGGGCCGCGTGCTGGCGGAAGGCTCGCTTCGCGAGGTGCAGGCCAACGAGCAGGTAATTGAGGTCTATCTGGGCCGCTAAGGAGCGATGATGTTACAGGTTAACGAACTGAATCAGTACTACGGCGGCAGCCATATCCTGCGCGGCGTGAGCTTCGAAGCCGCTGCCGGCGAAGTCACCTGCCTGCTGGGGCGCAACGGCGTCGGGAAAACCACGCTGCTGAAGTGCCTGATGGGGCTGATCCCGGCGAAAACCGGGGAGGTCATCTGGCAGGGTAAAACGATCACCCACAGCAGGCCGCACCAGCGGGTGCAGTCCGGCGTGGTGTATGTCCCGCAGGGCCGCGAGATTTTCCCGCGCCTGACCGTGGAAGAGAACCTTTTGCTTGGGCTGTCGCGTTTTTCCGCCCGCGAGGCAAAGCAGGTTCCTGACGAGATCTGGCAGCTGTTTCCGGTTCTCAAAGAGATGAAGCACCGCCGCGGGGGCGATCTCTCCGGCGGGCAGCAGCAGCAGCTGGCGATTGGTCGCGCGCTGGCGAGCCGTCCGCAGCTGCTGATTCTGGACGAACCGACGGAAGGCATACAGCCTTCCGTCATCAAAGAGATTGGCCAGGTGATCCGCACCCTCGCAAACAGAGGCGATATGGCAATCCTGCTCGTCGAGCAGTTTTACGACTTTGCCGCCGAGCTGGCCGACAGCTATCTCCTGATGTCCCGCGGCACTATCATTCAGCGCGGGAGGGGCGAAAATATGGAGCAGGAGGGCGTTCGCGGCCTGGTTGCGATTTGAAATGTTATATTATAACATTCTCATTCTTATAAAACGGAATGAGGGCGTTACTTTGGCTGCACATATTGGAAAATTTGCCATGACTCTGGGGGCGCTGCTGGTCAGCGGCCAGCTGTTTGCTCACTCGCACGGCCATCAGATGACCGAAGCGGAACAGAAGGCGGCGAACGGCGTGTTTGAGGATAAAGACGTGAAGGACAGAACGCTGTCCGACTGGGACGGCACCTGGCAGTCGGTGTATCCGTTCCTGCTGGACGGTTCGCTGGATCCGGTCTTCAAACAGAAAGCGCAGAAGGATAAAAGCAAAACCTTTGACAAGGTGAAAGCGTACTACCGCAAGGGATATGCCACGGACGTGGATGCCATCGGCATTGAAAATAACGTAATGGAATTCCACAGAGGCAAGGCGGTCAGCAGCTGTCAGTATGACTACAGTGGCTACAAAATTCTGACCTACGCATCGGGCAAAAAAGGCGTTCGCTATCTGTTTGAGTGTAAGGATGCCGACAGCAAGGCGCCGAAGTTCGTGCAGTTCAGCGACCACATCATCGGGCCGAAAGCCTCATCGCATTTCCATATTTTTATGGGCAATACCTCCCACGAGGCGCTGCTGAAAGAGATGGACAACTGGCCGACCTATTATCCAAACGAGATGTACAAAGAGCAGGTGGTGGAGGAGATGCTGCACCACTGATGCGTTATTGCCGGGTGGCGGCTTCGCCTTACCCGGCCACTATTTTTTACGCCGCTTTGGGGGATTCGTTCCACGCCTTCACGCTCATTCCCCGCAAAATCATCAGCCAGGCAACGACGATGGCAACCATCATGATTGCAAACAGCGACCAGTGCGGCAGGTTGGTCAGGATAATGCCGGTGATCATCGGGTTTGCCGCCGCGCCGAGCCAGCCCAGCGCCTGCGCGGAAAAATAGCTGGCCTTCATCCCCGGCGGGGCGATGTTGTCGATCAGCATGTATTCACCCGGTGCGTAGATAATCTCACCCAGCGTAAAGATGGCGGCGGCGATGCCCCAGTAAATCAGGTTCTCCCCGGAGAGCATAAAGCCTCCCAGCCCCAGGATAAAAAACAGCGTTGCGGCGGTCATTAAAGGCCGAATATTGCTGGCGGAGATCTTCCGTCCCAGCGCGTACTGCAGCGTTACCACCACGGCGGCGTTAACGGGCAGCACCACGGCGACTACCTTCTGGGCAAAATCGCTGTCGGCATTGGCGGCCAGTACGTATTGCGAAATGCAGCTGGCGAACGATCCACCCACGTAAGACGCGAGCAGGCCGGAGAGGGTGAACCAGAACAGGGCGCGATCTTTCAGCAGCACCGACGGCTGCCAGGGCATCTTCTCCTCGGCGGTATCCAGCGCGACGCTTTTTTGCACGAAGAAATGTATAAACCCGAGCGGCAGCGCGGCGCAGAAGGCCGCCAGCCAGAACGGCAGCTGCAGGCTGTACATCACCAGCAGGGTGCCAATCGGCGGCCCTATGGTCCAGCCAATGTTCAGGAAGCTGTAGTTGAGCGAGAAGACGCGCGCTTTCTGGCTGGAGGTCAGCACGTCCGAGAACCAGGCTTTCAGCACCGTCGAAAAGACGGAATAGGCGCAGTTAATCAGGGAAAAGAACAGCACTACCAGGGTGACGTTATCCACCAGCGGAATCGCGACAAAACCGGCGATAAAAGCCACGATCGCGATCAGCATATAGCGTTTTTTATCAAACTTATCGGCCAGAATGCCAAATCCCAGGCTGAACACCACGCCAACGGTCAGCGCAATCGTCAGGGCATAACCAATATTCTCGACGCTCATATTAAACACGCGCGTGAGATAAATGGTCATGAACGGCAGCGTTGCCCCCCGACCGATGGTTAATAACAATGACGATGCCAGCAGCGCTGCGGTTGAGCGCCTGAAAGATGGTTTCATATTCCTTCCCGACGGTTGCTTATGCTTTTTTTAGACGAGTGTTAACAGGATTACCATGACATAAGGGGCTTGTATAGCACCCGATTTATCCCTAAGTGCTTCAGCTGCCTGCCAGAAATAATGATCTTCTCGCGGCACACTTTTTTCTGTTACCTTGAACTGTTAACAAATTATTAATAATTCAGGGGCAGGGTATGACGCGTAAAGACGGACTGCTGGCGTTGCTGGTGGTCGTGGTATGGGGGCTCAATTTTGTGGTCATCAAGCTGGGATTGCACAACATGCCCCCGCTGATGCTGGCCGGTTTGCGTTTTATGCTGGTGGCGTTCCCGGCGCTATTTTTCGTCGCCCGTCCGAAAATCCCGTTAAAACTGCTGCTGGGCTACGGTCTGACCATCAGCTTTGGCCAGTTCGCGTTTCTCTTCTGCGCCATCAAGTTCGGCATGCCGGCCGGTCTGGCCTCGCTGGTGTTACAGGCGCAGGCGTTCTTTACCATTATTCTCGGCGCGTTCGTGTTTGGCGAACGCCTGCAGGGCAAGCAGCTGGCGGGGATAACGCTGGCGGTATTTGGCGTGCTGGTGCTGATTGAAGCCAGCCTGAACGGTCAGGATGTGGCGCTGCTCGGGTTTATGCTTACGCTGGCGGCGGGGCTGAGCTGGGCGTGCGGCAATATTTTCAACAAGCTGATTATGCAGCACGAGGCGAGGCCTCAGGTGATGTCCCTGGTGGTCTGGAGCGCATTGATTCCGATAATCCCGTTTCTAGTGGCGTCGTTTATTCTGGATGGCCCGGAGGTGATGCTGAATAGCCTGGTCGAGATCGATCTGACCACGATCCTTTCTCTTTTCTATCTGGCGTTTGTCGCCACCATCGTGGGCTACGGGATCTGGGGTTCGCTGCTGGGGCGCTATGAGACCTGGCGCGTCGCGCCGCTGTCTTTGCTGGTTCCGGTAGTGGGGCTTGCCAGTGCGGCGATACTGCTGGATGAAACGCTGAGCGCGCTGCAGCTGCTCGGTGCCGTGCTGATCATGGCCGGGCTGTACATCAACGTGTTTGGCCTGCGGGTTCGCCGGGCGGCGCGGGTAAGGGGATAGGGCATAAAAAAGCCCCGCGGCTGCGGGGCAAAAACGAATCAGAGGCCGTGCTGATTATAATAAGGCACGCCTAATTCGTCGGATTTGTCGCTACCAGCACCCATGTGGTTGAAATCATAAGGCGACTGGTCATGTGCTGACGGCAAAATCATCGTGTCATGATTATTTTGCTGCGTTGCACCTGGGGTTTGCTCCGCGAAGGTCTGGCTGGAAAACAGCACCAGCAAGGCGAGGGCGGCGGAGGCGGTAACTTTCATTTTTTCCTCGGTTACGTCTTTTACAGGCGATGATTAACTACAGTGTTTTAACGGATACAGGTAACGGGATTCACCCGGCACGCTGGTAATTCGGTACTTATGAGGCGGCACGTCAAAATAGTTCTTGAACGTACGCGTGAGGGTTTGCTGTGATTCAAATCCGTAACGCTCCGCCAGATAAAGGATCGGTTCATTGCTTTCTTTCAGTTTCTGGGCAATTTCCGTCAGCTTGCGGCTGCGAATATATTGACCTAATGAATGACCGGTCTCTTTTTTGAACATCCGTTGCAGGTGCCATTTGGAGTAACCTGAACGCTCAGACACTTTTTCAAGGGAGAGCGGCGATTCCAGGTTATCTTCGATCCAGTCCAAAATGCTATGAATAGTGATAGCGTCAGTATTGCGTCTGGACATCGTCATACCTCTTTTTCTGTTTACGGCAGTATTTTCTTCAGCAAAAGCTCAAGGGTAGCCACTTCATCTGCCGTTAAGTTTTTTGTTAGTTCCTGATGCAGTGTTTGTCCTACTAATTGATGACATTGCTCGCACATAGCCGCACCATCGCTGGTGAGCCTGACCAGTACGCCGCGTTTGTCATTCGGGTTAGGGCTTCGTTCTACCCATCCTTTGCAGACGAGACGATCGAGCATGCGGGTTAACGCACCCAGATCGACAGAGAGCACCTTTTTCAGCTCAACCGGCGTGATACACACTTCGCAGCGAATGGAACACAGCACTTTGAACTGTGTTGCGGTGATATCCAGCGGTGACAGGTAGTCATTGAGCAGGCGATCTTTTTTCTGGTTAACCATATGAATAAGACGACCCAGCGGAACAACGTCGTTAAAGATATCACTGGTGCTTTTCACAATGGTTGCCCTGGCAAGTAGTTTAATCACGGCAGATATTATTGCTCAGGCAAGTATAAGTCAACTGAATGAATCAGCCGATGCCACGAATTGCTAAAACGTTTCATGAACGATTTTTGCAACCTTTCAAATCAGGAAGATAACAAACGGGTATCGTTCCCAAAGGAAAACTATCGTTACGTTGCGCCGATGGCTGAACGTCACACTTTCACCCTATAATTGCGATGTTAAATGTGGATAAGGACAACGACGCACTATGTTGGATTTGATTAAAGCAATTGGTCTCGGGCTGGTGGTACTGCTGCCGTTAGCTAACCCGTTAACGACGGTGGCGCTGTTCCTGGGGCTGGCAGGGAATATGAACAGCGCCGAGCGCAACCATCAGTCGATGATGGCTTCAGTGTATGTGTTTGCCATTATGATGGTGGCCTACTACGCCGGACAGCTGGTGATGAACACCTTCGGGATTTCAATTCCCGGGCTGCGTATTGCGGGCGGGCTGATTGTGGCCTTTATCGGCTTCCGCATGCTGTTCCCGGCGCAAAAAGCGCACGAGTCTCCGGAGGCAACCAGCAAATCTGAAGAGCTGGAGTCCGAACCGAGCGCGAATATTGCTTTTGTACCGCTGGCCATGCCGAGTACGGCCGGGCCGGGAACCATCGCGATGATCATCAGTTCTGCATCGACGGTGCGCGACAGCTCTACCTTCCCGGACTGGGTACTGACCGTTGCACCCCCGCTAATTTTTGCGCTTATTGGGGTTATCGTGTGGGCGTCTCTGCGCAGTTCCGGTGCGATCATGCGCTGGGTGGGCAAGGGCGGTATTGAGGCGATTTCCCGTCTGATGGGCTTCTTACTGGTCTGTATGGGCGTGCAGTTTATTATTAACGGCGTGCTGGAGATTATTAAGACCTACCACTGATGTCATTGCCGGGTGGCGGCTACGCCTTGCCCGGCACAAGCGCACCTCACCCGTGTTGCCCCTGTTCCTCCAGCGCCACCGGCCACTTGCGGAAGATGAGTACCGACCAGACGAGCGCGACGAGCGCCGGAATCGCCCCCAGATAGCCAATCGCCGACATCGATACGTGCAGGCTAATCTGATTACCCACCAGCGCCCCCGCGCCAATCCCCAGATTGAATATCCCCGAGAACAGCGACATCGCCACGTCCGTGGCATCCGGCGCCAGGGCCAGGACTTTCACCTGCATGCCGAGACCAATAATCATGATCGCCACGCCCCAGAACAGGCTCAGGATCGCCAGCTGGCTTTCGCTGCCTGACGCAGGCAGCAGCAGCACCAGGCACGCCAGCAGCAGGCCGATGGCGCTGCTCACCAGCAAGGAGGCATGCTGGTTACCCAGTTTACCAAACAGCACGCTGCCAATAATGCCCGCGCCGCCGAGAATGAGCAGTAAGAGGGTGGCAAAGTTTGCGCTAAAGCCCGCGACCACCTGCACAAACGGTTCAATGTAGCTGTACGCCGTGTAGTGCGCGGTGACCACGATAACGGTAAGCAGGTAGATACTCAGCAGCGCCGGGCGACGCATCAGCAGCGGCAGGCTTTTCAGCGAGCCGGAATGTTCGCTTGGCAGCGCGGGCAGCAGCTTAATCAGACACACCAGCGTCACCAGCGCGCCTATGCCGATGGCAAAGAAGGTGGTACGCCAGCCGAAGTACTGTCCCACGATGCGGCCAATGGGCAGCCCCAGCACCATCGCCAGCGCGGTACCGGTGGCAATCAGGCTCAAGGCCTGGGCGCGTTTACCCGCCGGCGCGAGTCGAATAGCCAGCGACGCGGTGATCGACCAGAACACCGCGTGGGCAAAGGCAATGCCGATGCGGCTAATGACCAGCACCGTAAAATTCCACGCCATAAACGACAGGACATGGCTGGCAATGAACAGGGCAAACAGGCCGATCAACAGCCTGCGCCGCTCCATCTGGCTGGTCAGCAACATAAACGGCAACGACATCAGCGCCACCACCCAGGCGTAGATAGTTAACATAATCCCCACCTGCGCCGTTTCCATCTGGAAGCTTTCTGCTATATCAGACAACAGCCCAACCGGAACAAATTCTGTGGTGTTAAAAATAAATGCCGCAATGGCCAGCGTGACCACGCGTAGCCACGCGACCCTGCGGGAAACTGTGTTCGTTGTCATAGGGATGTCGGAGATTCGTTGCTGGAAAGATGAGAAGGCGATCTTAAAACGCCATACGGCGAAAACTCAACCATTATGTGACGCAGATCTCAATATTTACCTTATGAAAGCGGTAGCCGGGGGCGTTGTTTTCATTGAATATAAAAGTACGACACAGCAAAGACAGGCGGTAAGACAATGCAGGCGATTGATTTTTATCTGGTAGATGCATTCAGCAATACCTCGTTCGGCGGCAATCCGGCAGCGGTTTGCCCGCTGAACGAATGGCTGCCGGATGAAACGTTACTGAAAATGGCGCAGCAGCATAATCAGTCGGAAACCGCATTTTTCGTCTGCACTAAGGGCGGCATTGAGCTACGCTGGTTTACCACGCTCACTGAAGTCAATCTCTGCGGTCACGCCACTCTGGCCGCCGCGTACGTTCTGTTTAATGAACTCGATTACCCCGACTCGCGGATCCACTTTGATACCGCCTCTGGCCGACTGACGGTCAGCCGGGAGGGCGAGTGGATGACGCTGGACTTCCCGGCGTGCCCGACCCGTGAAGAGACGCCGCCGCCGGAGATGCTCGCGGCGCTCGGTATCCGCCATTACGTTGAAGCCCGCAAAGGCCGCACCTGGGTGATTGTTCTGGAAAATCCCCGGCAGGTTGAAGCGCTTGCGCCGCGCTTTTCGGCAATGACGCCGGGCGAGCATAAAGTGAGCGTGACGGCACCGGGTGAAGGGGAATATGACTTTGTCAGCCGCTTCTTCTCACCGGGCGTTGCCGTTCCGGAAGATCCGGTGACTGGATCCGCGCACACGATGCTGATCCCCTACTGGAGCGAAAAGCTGGGGAAAACGGCAATGTTTGCCCGTCAGGTTTCGGCGCGCGGCGGGGATGTGCGCTGCGAGCTGAAAGGGGAGCGCGTATTGATGAGCGGTCAGGCGTCGTGCTACCTGAAAGGCACTGTGTATCTGCGCTAAAACTGATAACAAAAGAGGAAGAGACAATGCGGGAAATTGATTTTTATCTGGTGGATGCCTTCAGCGACAAAACCTTTGGCGGCAACGCGGCAGCGGTATGTCCTCTGGAAGAGTGGCTGCCGGACGAGACGCTTCTCAAAATGGCACAGCAGCATAACCAGTCGGAGACCGCGTTTTTTGTGCGAACCGACGGCGGATTTGAACTGCGCTGGTTCACCACGCTGCATGAAATTAACCTCTGCGGCCATGCGACCCTCGCGGCATCACACGTCATTTTTGAGTATCTGGACTATCCGCATACGGAAATCCACTTTACCACGCGCTTCGTAGGGGAGCTGACGGTCAAACGCAGCGGCGACTGGCTGACGCTGAATTTCCCCGCATGGTCCACGGAGGTCGTCGATAACCCACCGCCTGCACTGTTTAGCGCGCTGGGCATCCCGGCGGCAAAAGAGGTGCGTGTCGGGCGAGACTACCTCGTGGTGCTGGAGAGCCAGCAGCAGGTGGAGGCATTAATGCCGGATATTGGCGCGATGGTTCCGCTGGGCAAAATGGTCTGCGTAACCGCGCCGGGCGAAGGGGAATATGACTTCGTCAGCCGCTTTTTCTGCCCGGGCGAAGGGGTGCCGGAAGATCCGGTTACCGGGTCCACGCACAGCATGCTGATCCCCTACTGGAGTGAAAGGCTGGGTAAGACGTCTCTCAACGCCCGCCAGGTGTCGTACCGCGGCGGGGATCTTCGCTGCGAGCTGAAGGGCGACCGCGTACTCATTGCCGGTCAGGCCACCCTGTACCTGAAAGGGCGGATCTTTTTACGCTAGCGGCTGCGCGATAAGTTAATACTATGAAGTAGCCTGGCAGGCCTGCGCTATGTTGACATTGAGTTTCACAAATAAAGCAAGGAGCCTGCCATGTATTCCATTACCTCTGAATCTGCACGTCACCCGGACATTCTTAGGCTGATTGCGGCCCTCGACCGTTATCAGAGCGAACTTTATCCCGCCGAAAGCAACCATCTGCTCGATCTTTCAGAACTGCCCGCGACATCCCTTATCCTGATGATCGTCCGCGACCCGCAGCTTCAGGCCGTTGGCTGTGGAGCTATCGTGCTCAACGGCGACGGAACGGGGGAGATGAAGCGGGTTTATATCGATCCGGCCCATCGCGGGCAACATCTGGCTGAGAAGCTGCTGGCCGCGCTGGAAGATGAGGCCCTGAGCCGTCACTGCCATACCGTACGGCTGGAAACGGGCATCAAACAGCATGCCGCGATTCGTCTTTATGAACGAAGCGGCTACGATCGGCGTCCGGCGTTTGCCCCGTATGTGGACGATCCGCTTAGCCTTTTTATGGAGAAGGCGCTGGTTGAAGACGTTCGTTTAGCAGCGCTATAAACGCTTCCAGCTGGCGGGTCATCGCCCCACGTCGCCACACCAGCCAGGTAGTGAGCCAGCGCCAGTTTTCCGCCAGCGGCCAGGCTTCAACCTGATGGTGGCCCGGCATACTTTCCAGCATTGAGCGCGGCATCAGCGCGATGCCCGCGCCCGCGATGACGCAGGCGAGCATGCCGTGATAGGACTCCATCTCATGAATGCGTCCCGGGGCGGCTCTGTCTGCATGAAACCAGCTCTCCAGGTGTCGGCGATACGAGCAGTTTGCGCGAAAGGCATAAACATCGCTGCCGCTGACCTGCGCAGCGCGCGTTACCTCTGTCTGCCCGGTAGGGGTGACCAGCATCATCTCTTCCCGGTAGACCGGCATCCCCTCCAGCTCCGGGTGCGACAGCGGCCCGTCGACAAAGGCGGCGCTCAGGGTTCCCTCCAGTACGCCATCAATCATCGTCCCGGACGGCCCGGTAGACAGGGCAAACTGGATGCGCGGATAGCGCTGGTTAAACTGCGCCAGCGTCTCAGGGATGCGCACGGCGGCGGTGCTCTCCAGCGCGCCGAGGGCAAACAGCCCCTGCGGCTCATCGCCCGCGACGACCATGCGCGCTTCATCCACCAGCGCCAGGATCTGCCTGCTGTAGCGCAGGAAGTTATGCCCGGCGGGAGATAAGCGTAAACGCTGGTTCTCACGAATAAACAGCTCCACGCCAAGATCGGCCTCCAGCTGGCGGATGCGGGTCGTCAGATTCGAAGGTACGCGATGCACCTTCTGCGCCGCCTGGGTGATGCTGCCCGTCAGCGCGACGGCGTTAAACATTTCAAGCTGGGTTAAGTCCATAGTATTCTCGTTTCGTGAATAAGGTGGTCAGTATTATTCATTTTTAAGAAATAGCAGAGTGAGCCACACTTAATCAACCGAAATGCGTGGAGAACATCATGAAATATTCATCTGCTACACATGCTCTGTCCGTTAACCCTGCAACGGGTGAAACGCTCGCCTCGTATCCGTGGGCGACGCAGGAAGAGGTTGAACGTGCCATCGCGCTGGCTGATGCGGGCTTTCGTCACTGGCGGTGCGAAAGCGTAGCCCACCGGGCGCAGAAGCTGCGCGATCTCGGGGCCGCGCTGCGCGGTCGCGCGGAAGAGATGGCCCGGATGATGTCCCGCGAGATGGGAAAACCCATTCAGCAGGCGCGGGCGGAAGTGGCGAAATCAGCGGGCCTCTGCGACTGGTATGCCGAACATGGCCCGGCGATGCTGAATGCTGAACCCACGCAGGTCGAGAATGACAACGCTGTCATCGAGTATCGTCCGCTGGGGCCAATTCTGGCGGTGATGCCGTGGAACTTCCCGCTCTGGCAGGTGCTGCGCGGCGCGGTGCCGATCCTGCTGGCAGGTAATAGCTATCTGCTCAAACACGCGCCCAACGTGCTCGGCTCGGCGGAACTTATCGCGCAGATTTTTGCGGACGCCGGCTTCCCTGAAGGGGTATTCGGCTGGGTGAACGCCACCAATGACGGCGTAAGCCAGGCGATTAACGATCGTCGCATTGCGGCGGTAACCGTCACCGGCAGCGTGCGCGCCGGGGCCGCCATTGGCGCGCAGGCGGGGGCGGCGCTGAAAAAATGCGTTCTTGAGCTGGGGGGTTCTGACCCGTTCATCGTTCTCAACGATGCCGACCTGGATCTTGCCGTGAAGGCGGCGGTAGCAGGGCGCTACCAGAATACCGGGCAGGTGTGCGCGGCGGCCAAACGGTTCATCGTGGAAGAGGGTATTGCAGACACCTTTACCCGACGCTTCGTTGACGCCGTCTCCGCGTTAAAGATGGGCGCGCCGGATGAAGAAGAGAACTACCTTGGCCCGATGGCGCGCTATGATCTGCGCGATGAACTGCATCAGCAGGTGCAGGCGAGCCTGGCAGAAGGGGCAACGCTGCTGCTGGGGGGAGAAAAAATCAGCGGTGAGGGGAATTATTACGCGCCAACCGTGCTGGCGAACGTCACCCCATCGATGACGGCCTTCCGCCAGGAGCTGTTTGGTCCGGTCGCGGCCATTACCGTTGCGAAAGATGCGGCGCACGCCCTGACGCTTGCCAATGACAGCGACTTTGGCCTGTCTGCCACGGTCTTCACCGCCGACGCAGCGCTTGCGGATAAATTCTCTCGCGAGCTGGAGTGCGGCGGGGTGTTTATCAACGGATACAGCGCCAGCGACGCGCGCGTGGCCTTTGGTGGCGTGAAGAAAAGTGGCTTTGGCCGCGAGCTTTCCCATTTTGGTTTGCACGAGTTCTGTAATGTGCAGACGGTGTGGAAGGATCGCGTGTAATTTATTCGGCCCTCATCACGAGGGCCGTTGTCATTTATCTGCAATGGTTCTGTCATTTTCGTTTCGTAGACTCGCACGCGTCTAACGTCTTGTTACTGAAGAAAATTATGAACCTAACGCAAATTTTTCGCCGTATTGCGCAGCGTCTTATCCCTCGCCAGTTTGGCCTGCTGACGGGTATCTTTTGTATTATTGGCCTTTTCTCCGCGCTGCAGCTCTCCTCATCCTTTCTGCTGAACGCCTCCCTGAAGGAAGCTCAGCGCAATGAACGACAAAACCTGCTGGCGTATCAGCAGCAGAGCAAGCTGGATCTGGCGCGCGTCTCCCTGCTGGCGGCGAGCGATCTGCTCAACCGCTCCGGCGTCTGGTTTATGCAGGATAAAGAAACCGGCTCGGAAGGAAGCTGGCACAGCCTGATGGACGACGCACAAAAGTCGCTGGCGGTTTCTCAGCAGGCATGGAAGGCCTGGCTGGCGCTCAGCCCGCCAAAAGATGAGGCGCTGATTAACAGTTACCAGCTTTTCTACGATGCCATTAAGGAGCAATCGGAAGCGCTTGTCAGAACCAACTCGATTGATGCCTTTTTTGCCGTGCCGGCACAGGCGTTTCAGACCGACTTTAACGACAACTACGCGCGCTATCAGCAGGCCAGCGAGAAGCAGGCCATGCAGGGGCGTCAGGCCTTAATGGCGCAGCTCTCCGGTCTGCAAACGTTGTTCCTGCTGGCGCCGGTTCTGCTACTCGCCATCTCCGCAGCCGTCTGGTTCGGCATGTCCAGGTGGGTGATTACGCCGTTGCGTCGGCTTATTGCGCATATTAACCGGCTGGCCGCTGGAGATCTCTCCGGCACGCCGCCAAACGTGATGCGCTTTAACCGGGAGACGGGGCAGCTTAGCGACAGCGTGGCCACCATGCAGCGCGGCTTGCAGCAGCTGGTGACGCAGGTCAGCCACGCCACAGCCACGATGGTGGAGAACATTGGCTCCCTCGCGGAGGGAAACCAGAAGCTGTACCAGCAGTCGGCGCGTCAGGCAAAGGAGCTGGAGGAGGTTACAGCGCATATCGCGGCGCTGGAAACCCACGTGGAAGGGAATACCGGCTATGCCCGCCTCGCCAGCTCGCGCGCGGATGAAGCGCGTCAGGCTGCCGTAGGAGGCGACCAGATGATGTCGACCGTGAATGCCTCCATGCAGGCGATCGTCGAGCGATCGTCAGAGATGCGCGGGATCGTGGCGATGATCGACAGCGTGGCGTTTCAGACTAACATTCTGGCGCTCAACGCCGCCATTGAGGCCGCCCATGCCGGAAACCAGGGGCGCGGGTTTGCCGTCGTCGCCCGGGAAGTCGGGCTCCTGGCGCGAAAGAGCAGCCACTCGACGCAGACCATTCAGGAGTTGATCAACCGCTCCGTGCAGGGCATTGAAGACGGCTCCCGCGCCGTGAATCTGATGGAAGAGAACCTGCAGCAGGTCACCGGTCTGGTGGGCAATTTAAGCAGTTTGCTGAATGAAATCTCGACCGCCACGCTCAGTCAGGGAGAAAGTATTCACCAGATGACGCGCCAGCTACAGGCGCTGAATCAGGTCTCGCGCCAGACGGATCTGCTGGTTTCTGACGCCTCGGAGGCCTCTGAACGCCTGCAAAAGCAGTCCGATCTTTTATTGCAGGCCGTTTCGCGTTTTCGTCTTAGCGCCTGACGCAATACATTAGCCTCTGTTATACTCGCAGCCCGTTTTAGCCTGAGGGCAAGGAGCAAAGAGTGGCTGCGGTCATCCATAATGAGATGCTGGACGAGATTCTGGCGCAGGTTCGTCCGTTATTAGGAAAGGGGAAGGTAGCCGACTACATTCCGGCCCTTGCCTCGGTGAGCGGGAATAAGCTGGGCATCGCTATCTGTACCATAGACGGACAGCGATACCAGGCAGGCGATGCCACTGAACGCTTTTCTATTCAGTCTATTTCTAAAGTGCTGAGTCTGGTCGCGGCGATGCGCCAGTATGAGGAAGAAGAGATCTGGCAGCGCGTGGGAAAAGATCCGTCCGGTCAGCCCTTTAACTCACTGCTTCAGCTCGAAATCGAGCAGGGTAAACCGCGTAATCCCTTTATCAACGCCGGGGCGCTGGTGGTCTGCGATATGCTGCAAAGCCGCCTCAGCGCACCGCGTCAGCGAATGCTTGAGATTGTTCGTCAGCTTTCTGGCGTGGACGATATTGCCTATGATTCGGTGGTGGCGCGCTCGGAGTTTGAACACTCCGCCCGCAACGCGGCTATCGCCTGGCTGATGAAATCCTTCGGTAACTTCCACAACGACGTGGCGACCGTGCTGCAAAACTACTTCCATTACTGCGCCCTGAAGATGAACTGCGTTGAGCTGGCTCAGACGTTTCTGTTCCTTGCGCACCAGGGGCACGCGCCGCATCTCGATCAGGAGGTGGTTTCCCCGCTTCAGGCCCGTCAGGTTAACGCCCTGATGGCTACCAGCGGCATGTATCAGAACGCCGGGGAGTTTGCCTGGCGGGTTGGCCTTCCGGCCAAATCGGGCGTTGGCGGCGGGGTGGTGGCGATAGTGCCGCATGAAATGGCGATTGCCGTCTGGAGCCCGGAGCTGGATGAAACGGGAAATTCACTTGCCGGCGTGGCGGTTCTGGAGAAGCTGACCCAACGCCTGGGACGTTCTGTATACTGATGTCAGACCTGGATCCCCTCTTTTCCCGCCTGGCGCGATCGACGTTTCGCTCGCGCTTCCGCTTGGGCAATAAGGAACGACAGTACTGCTGGGACAAAGGCCCCGAAACCATTGACCAGCATGCCGCCGATTTTGTCGCTAAACGCCTTGCACCCGCGCAACCCGCAAACGACGGCAAGCAGACGCCCATGCGTGGCCACCCGGTGTTTATCGCCCAGCATGCCACCGCGACCTGCTGTCGGGGCTGTCTGGCAAAATGGCATAACATTCCCCAGGGCGTGCAGCTGAGCGCGCAGCAGCAACATTATATCGTCAGCGTGATCCACCGCTGGCTGGTGATACAGATGAACGCCCAAAAATGATATTTAATGCGTTCTGCGCTTACCGCCTGCAGCCTCGTACCTGGCTGGCGGACGAGCAAATCGTCATAACGCATTGACGTGAAATGGATAGCGGCTTAACAGGACGTCGAACGCTGACAATGTCTCGGTTTAAGCTACGCTTTGAGTAACGCTTTACGTCAGGAGACATTATGAAAGCACCTGCAACACCTGAAAATGAAATTGACAGACTTAACGCGCTGCGCGAATCGGGTCTGCTTGAGATTGACAGTTCCCCGGCGTTTGACCGCTTAACGCGTCTGGCAAAACGCTTTTTCCAGGTACCGCTGGCCATGGTCAACCTTATTGATGAGCATACGCTGATCGTTAAGTCTGCGGATGGGCAGGCACCCGATTCCGTTCCGCGCAACATCTCTTTTTGTGGCCATACCATCCTCACCGAAGCACCGCTGATCGTCGGGGATATGCTTCAGGACGATCGTTTTGCGGATAACCCGCTGGTGGCCGGCGAACCTCGCGTGCGGTTTTACGCAGGCTTTCCGCTGCGTTTACGCAACGGCGCAAGCGTTGGCTCGCTTTGCCTGATTGACTACGCACCGCGGGAGTTCTCAGCGACCGATCTCGCCGTGTTGGGGGATTTGGGCGCGCTGGCTGAAGATGAGTTTGCGGCAATCAGCGCGGCGACCACGGATGAATTGACCGGATTATTCAACCGACGGGGCTTTAACCAGCTCGTGCGGTTCACGCTCTCCATCGCCCGACGCCGGGCTGAGCCGTTAACGCTCGGCTGGCTGGATCTGGATCGTTTCAAGGAGATTAACGATCGCTACGGGCACGAAGAGGGGGATAAGGCGTTAAAGACCATGGCGCAGCTGATGCGCGCCTCTTTCCGCGAAGCGGATATGCTGGTTCGTTTTGGTGGCGATGAGTTTGCCGTGCTGTTTGCTGATACGGATGAGAAGGGCGCGTGGATTGCCATGCAGTATCTCGCCGAGCAGGTCGAAAACTACAATGCACGCAAGCTACATCCGTGGTCGCTTCTGTTCTCCTGGGGGCTGAGCGAATTCGATCATAACGGCAACGACCTGCAGCAGTGGCTCAAAGATGCCGATGAAAAAATGTATGCCATGAAGCAGCAGCGGCAGCGGGCCAGATGACATAACAAAAGCGTATGACCGTTCCGTTTGCGTTAATAAAATGTTAAATGCAAAGTGAGGGTATTCAACGTAAGGACAAATAATGAATACCTCACTGCAAATCAAAAACCTCACCCGCGACGACATTCTCACTCATCTTGATGCGCTGGCCGGGATCCTCGAAAACTGCGTAAACGGCGGGGCATCCGTCAGCTTTATGCTGCCCTTTAACCTGGAGAAGGCCCGTTCATTCTGGCTCGGCATAGCTGACAGCGTAGGGCGCAACGAGCGCGTGGTGCTGGCCAGTATTGATCCGCAGGAGGGCGTCATCGGCACGGTGCAAATGATTACCGACCAGCCGGAAAACCAGCCGCACCGTGCGGACGTGGCAAAGCTGCTGGTTCATGAAAAAGCGCGTCGAAAAGGGGCCGCAATGGCGCTGATGGAAGCGCTGGAAGCTGAGGCCCGGGCCAGAAACATTTCGGTTCTGGTGCTCGATACCTCCACCGGCAGCGGCGCCGAAACCTTCTACCAGCGTGCCGGCTGGCAAAAGGTCGGTGAGATCCCGCGCTACGCCCTGATGCCGGACGGCGCTATGACGGCCACGTCGGTGTTCTATAAATTCTTATAATTTTTTCACAACCACGCCGGGGATTGATCGAAACAGGGTTTCTGGTCGTAAAGTTTTGATAAGTTATCGTACCAATCTTATCAGGTTGTATGACTAATCATAAAAGGAACCCTCTTGTGAACACGCTCAACCGTCGTGATTTTCCCGGTGCGCAGTATCCCGAACGCATTATTCAGTTTGGCGAAGGCAATTTCCTGCGTGCGTTTGTCGACTGGCAAATTGACCTTTTGAATGAACATACCGATCTCAACGCCGGTGTGGTTATCGTTCGTCCTATTCAGAGCGACTTCCCGCCGTCGCTGAACACGCAGGATGGGTTGTACACCACCATCATTCGTGGCCTGAATGAGCAGGGCGAAGAGGTGAGTGAAGCCCGACTTATCCGCTCTGTTAACCGTGAAATCAGCGTCTACGACGATTACGACGCCTTTCTGAAACTGGCACACAGTCCGGATATGCGCTTTGTTTTCTCGAACACCACCGAAGCCGGAATCAGCTATCACGCGGGGGATAAGTTCGACGATGCGCCTGCCGTCAGCTACCCGGCGAAGCTAACGCGCCTGCTGTTTGAGCGCTTTAGCCACTTTAACGGCGCGCCTGACAAGGGCTGGGTTATCATTCCGTGTGAACTGATTGACTACAACGGTGACGCATTGCGTGAACTTGTGTTGCGCTATGCCCACGAGTGGGCGCTGCCTGCCGCCTTTATCCAGTGGCTGAACGAGGCAAACCACTTCTGCTCAACGCTGGTTGACCGTATCGTGACCGGTTACCCGCGCGATGAAGTGGACACGCTTGAGGCCGGGCTGGGTTATCAGGATGGGTTCCTGGACACGGCTGAACACTTTTATCTGTTTGTCATTCAGGGGCCAGCCTCGCTGGCTGGTGAACTGCGCCTGGATAAGTACCCGTTAAACGTGCTGATTGTCGACGACATCAAGCCCTATAAAGAGCGTAAAGTCGCCATTCTAAACGGTGCGCACACGGCGCTGGTACCGGTGGCCTATCAGGCCGGGCTGGATACGGTTGGCGAGGCGATGAATGATGAAGACGTGTGCGCTTTCGTCGAAAAAGCAATTTATGAGGAAATTATTCCGGTTCTCGATTTGCCCCGCGACGAACTGGAGTCGTTCGCCAGCGCGGTAACGGGGCGTTTTCGAAATCCCTACATCAGACACCAGCTGCTTTCCATCGCGCTCAACGGCATGACCAAGTATCGCACGCGTATTCTTCCGCAGCTGCTGGGAGGGCAGAAGTCCTCAGGTCAACTGCCAGCGCGTCTGACGTTTGCGTTAGCGGCACTGATCGCATTTTATCGCGCGGAGCGTAACGGAGAGAACTATCCGGTGCAGGATGATGCGTTCTGGCTGGAACGTTATCAACAGCTATGGGCGCAGCATCGCGATAATCAGCTCGCTACCCGCGAACTGGTTCACGCCGCGCTGAGCGTAGAAGCGCACTGGGAGCAGGACCTGACGAAGGTGGACGGTCTGGTTGACCAGGTGACGCGGGATCTTGATGCCATTCTGCTGAAGGGCATGCGCGCAGCGGTGAAGCCGCTTTGCTAATTACGTGACCCGGCTTCGGCCGGGTTTAAACAGGCATTATTTTAGTTACAACATACTATTTGCCCTGTTTTTAAAATCAAATGCAGCACCGTGCGGTTTTCATTCTTCAGGTGAGAGAATGCAATGTTCCGTTAACATGCTTGCAACCGTGATGGGGATCACGTTTAATAGCCACGCTCTTTTCTTGCCTGAAACTCACTATGATTGTTCGTCCTAAACAGCACTGGCTACAACTGATTTTTGTCTGGCACGGTTCGGTACTCCCCAAAATCTATACCCGACTGCTGCTCAACTTCCTGCTTTCTATCGCCGTTATCCTGATGCTGCCGTGGTATACCTCGCTGGGCATAAAATTTACCGTGGCGCCATTTAGCATTCTCGGCGTGGCGATCGCAATCTTTCTTGGTTTCAGAAACAACGCCTGCTATTCACGCTACGTTGAGGCTCGCCAGCTGTGGGGGCAACTGATGATAGCGGCACGCTCGTTGTTTCGCGAGGTAAAAAACACCTTGCCGGACGATAAGCACCTGGGAGAATTTGTCCGCCTGCAGATCGCCTTTGCCAACTGCCTGCGCATGACCCTGCGTCGGGAAATGAACGCTGACCAGCTCTCTCGCTATCTTGCCCCGGACGTTTTAGCTCAGGTAATGGGCGCCAACTCGCCGGCGAACCGTATTTTGCTGGTCATGGGGGAGTGGCTGGCCGTGCGGCGGCGTAACGGGCAGCTTTCGGACATCCTGTTCCACAGCCTGAACAACCGCCTGAACGATATGTCCATCGTCCTTTCCGGCTGTGAACGGATTGCGACAACGCCAGTGCCGTTTGCCTATACGCTGATTTTGCACCGCACGGTGTATCTGTTCTGCATCATGCTGCCGTTCGCGCTGGTTGTGGATCTGCACTACATGACGCCGTTTGTCTCGGCGCTGATCTCATACACCTTTATCTCGCTGGACACCCTGGCGGAAGAGCTGGAAGACCCGTTTGGCACAGAAGATAACGACCTTCCGCTGGACGCCATCTGCAACATGATGGAACGCGATCTGCTGCAGATGAACGATGAAGAGAACATTCCGGAAAGGCTGATGCCGGATAAATACTATCAGCTGACCTGATGGGCGTTCCACTCGTCGCGGGTGATCTCCCACAGTTCGGAGTCCAATATCCCGCTGACGTAGGCTTTCTTTTCCGTTCTGATGAGCCGCATGCCGCTGCTGACTGAAATACGACGGGAGCGGCTGTTCGCGGCGGCCTTCGGCGCCCGCAAAACGGGTTTGTTGAGCGTATTAAACCAGTAATCCGTCGCGGCAATGCTGGCCTCACGCATATATCCCTGTCCCTGAAACTCCGGCGCCAGCCAGAATCCGCGGTTATTATCGTCAACATCGTACAGACAGATAATCCCCATCAACGCATCCGGCACCTCACGACGGCGGATGCTCCAGATCCAGGCTATCCCTTTTGCCATATCCGGCAGCGCGACGTTATTCACATAGTTTTCCGCGCCATTATCCGGGTAGGGCCAGGGCACGGAAGAGACCAAATAGCGAACGATCTCCCAGCGCGGATACAGCTTTTGAATCTGAACCGCATCTTCGGCGACCAGCGGTTTCAGCAGGAGACGTTCTGTCGTGAGGGTCGGTATTGTCATCTGCGGATCTCCTTATTTAAGCGTTATGTTTTTGTTTGCGTTCTGGTATTTTCATCTCTATCACATTCTGGTGAGGCGTGCTGTGGTTATTCACTACCAAAACTGGGCAACGTCTCTTTCATGGCGAAATATCGAAGAGGTGATATGACGTTACGAACTGCTCATCCACAGGAAGCCGAAATACTCTGGAATATACGCAATCAGGCGATTCGTCACGGCTGCAAAACCAGCTACGACGCTGACGTGATTGCACGCTGGACGCCGGATCTTATGCCCAAGCATTACCGTCAAATGGTCATTGAATACCCTTTTTACGTGGTGGAAGACGAGAAGGGCGTCATTGCGGCTACCGGCTATCTGGATCTCGATACCCATTGCCTGGAGGCCATATTCACCTTGCCTTCAGCCACCGGAAAAGGCATGGCGACCAGAATTATCGAGGCGCTTACACACGAGGCGCGCAGCCGGGGGATAACCCGCCTGAGGCTGGATGCAACGCCTAACGCCCACTCCTTTTATCAGAAGCTGGGGTTTGTGACGTTGCGCGAAAACTATCATCACTCGCGTATGGCGGGGGCTGATTTACGCTGTTTTGAAATGGCAATCGACTTGTAATGTGAGGAACGCATGGCTGTCACGGTAAGACCTCTACGCGAAGACGACTATTCCCAGTGGCGACCGCTGTGGGATGGCTATACCCATTTTTATGGTTGCTACCTTGAAGAGTCCGTTACCGCATCGACATGGGAAAGGGCGCTCTCAGCGCATTCACCGATGTTCTGCCGCGTGGTAGAGAAAGACGCAAAGGTCATCGGTTTCGCAATGTGTGTTCTGCACGAAGGAACCTGGTCAACCGCGCCCATCTGCTACCTGGAAGATCTGTTTGTTGATGCAGCCGAGCGCAGCGCGGGAGCGGGTAAGGCGCTTATTGATGCCTTGATAGCGGAAGGCAAGCGCGAAGGGTGGTCAAAGCTCTACTGGGTTACCCGGGAGAACAATCCGGCACGTAAACTCTACGATCGATACGGTGACGCTGACGATTACGTCCGCTATCGTCTCTCCCTTTAAGGCAAAAACGCCTGTGTTTGTATCACACTGTATCCGTGTTCCAGATACATACACAGGCTTGCAATAAACGCGTTTCCGCACATATCCGCTATACATTGAACTGTTGTTATATCCCCGTGAAATGTACTCAACCGGAGATACCAACATGTTCAGCAAACTCGCTTATTCAACGCTTGCTCTCACCGTTTCCCTTGGCACCGTCATGTCATGTCAGGCCGAAGTCACCGGCACTAACTTAGCGGCGGCTTTCGATCGTCCACAGCAAATTAACGCCGGCGATCTTAACGTCGGGTATGTCGACATTGGTCCTAAAGACGGCCAACCGGTCATTCTGTTACACGGCTGGCCCTACGATATTCACAGCTACGCTGAAGTCGCGCCTGCGCTGGCGGCAAAAGGCTATCGCGTGATTGTGCCTTCTCTGCGCGGCTACGGCACTACGCGCTTCCTGTCGGCAAAAACGCCGCGCAACGGCCAGCCTTCCGCGATGGCGAAAGATATCGTGAACCTGATGGACGCCCTGAATATCAAGCAGGCGGTGTTTGCAGGCTATGACTGGGGTGCCCGTACGGCCGATATCGTTGCGGCGCTGTGGCCAGAGCGCGTTAAGTCGCTCGTTTCGGTAAGCGGTTATCTCATCAGCAGCCAGCAGATTGGCAAACAGCCGTTGCCGCCAAAAGCGGAGCAGCAGTGGTGGTATCAGTTCTATTTCGCCACCGAGCGCGGCGCTGAAGGCTATGCCAAAAACACGCATGACTTCGCTCGTTTGATCTGGTCTCAGGCCTCACCTGACTGGAAATTTAGCGACGCTGTCTTTAACGCCAGCGCCAAATCCCTTGATAACCCGGATCACGTTGCGGTAACGCTCAGCAACTATCGCTGGCGCTTAGGGCTGGAAAAAGGCGAGCGCAAATACGACGCCTACGAACAAAAACTGGCCACGCTGCCGAATATCACCGTTCCGACGATCACCATCGAAGGCGGAAACAACGGGGCGCCACATCCGGCACCGCAGGCCTACGCGGGTAAATTCACCGGTAAGTATGAACACCGTACCTTCGGCGCAACCGTGGGGCACAATCCGCCTCAGGAAGATCCGCAGGATTTCATCAAGGCAGTTGTTGACGCTGACAAACTCTGAAATGTGCTATTTTCAGTACGTTACCCTTCGGTCTGGAGATTTCGGTGGAGCATATTGATCATATCCTTGTCGTCGATGACGACAGGGATATTCGTGAACTGATTATCGACTATCTCGTTAAGTCCGGTTATCGCGCCTCCGGCGCGGCAAACGGCAAAGAGATGCGCGTCGTGCTGGACAAGCAGCATATCGACCTGGTGGTGCTGGACGTTATGATGCCCGGCGACGACGGGCTTACGCTGTGTCGGCAATTACGCGTCGGGAAATATAAAGATCTGCCCATCCTGATGCTGACGGCGCGTAACGAGGAGACGGACAGGATCCTGGGCCTGGAAATGGGAGCCGACGATTACGTCGTAAAGCCTTTCGTCGCGCGAGAATTGCTGGCGCGTATCAAAGCGATTTTACGCCGTTTTCGCACGATGCCGCCCAATTTACAGGTGACGGAAGCAGGGCGGCTGGTGACGTTCGGCGAATGGCAGCTCGATACCGTTGCCCGCCACCTGATCGACCCGGAAGGGGTGATTGTGGCGCTCAGCGGGGCGGAGTATCGCCTGCTGCGCGTTTTCCTTGACCACCCGCAGCGGGTGCTGACCCGCGATCAGCTGCTCAACCTGACGCAGGGGCGTGACGCCGAGCTGTTTGAACGCTCAATCGACCTGCTGGTTAGCCGGGTTCGCCAGCGTCTGAATGAAGATGCCCGCACGCCCGCGTATATCAAAACCGTGCGCAGCGAGGGCTATGTGTTTACCATGCCGGTCACCATCAAAGAGGCTAACGAATGACGCTCTGGCCTCGCTCGCTGCTGGCCCGCTTGCTGATCGTCGTGCTGCCCGGCCTGTTGCTCGCCAATGCCCTGAGCCTGACGCTGGTCATGATAGAGCGAATGCACAGCGCCCGAACGGTGATGCTCGGTAATCTGGAATACGATGTCGCGACCAGCGTGGCTATTTTAGACCGCTTACCCGCCAGCGAGCGCGCGGCCTGGTTGCCGCGCCTTGAACGGGGTAACTACCGCTATATTCTGGGGCCGGGAGAGCCCGGGAACGCGCCGACGGACAAGCGTTCCCGGGACGCCATCCGAACCTTAAAAGCGACGCTTGCGGAACAGTACCCGCTAAGCTTCACCGCCGTTCCCGGCGCCATTTCTCATATCCAGGCGCATCTCACGTTACATGATGGCGCGCCGCTGACCATTGACCTGATCCCACGGATGCCGCCGGTCGCCAGCTGGCTGCCCGTTGTTCTTATTCTGCAGCTGCTCGTGCTGGCTGCCTGCTCCTGGATCGCCGTACGCCAGGTGATACGGCCTTTTTCACAGTTTACCCGCGCGGTAGACTCCCTGGACCCGGCCGCCAACACGCCAATGACGGAAAAGGGGCCAGTCGAGGTGCAGCGGGCAGCACATGCCTTCAACGCGATGCAGGCGCGCATTCAGTCCTATCTCAGGGAGCGGGCGCAGATCCTGGCATCCATATCGCACGATCTCCAGACGCCCATTACCCGCATGAAGCTTCGTGTTGAAATGGCGGATCAGCCTGACCTGCGCGACAAGCTCTTAAACGACCTTGATAACATGTCTCGTCTGGTGCGGGAGGGTATTGCGTATGCCCGGTCATCAGAATCACTGGAAGAGACCTCGCTGAAGCTGGAGCTGAACGCCTGGATAAACAGCATCGCCTGCGATTATCAGGACATCGGTAAAAACGTGCAGTTTCAGGCAGGCGAAAACCGTTTGCCCATCGTCACGCGTCCACAGGCGCTGCGCCGGGTGATGACCAACCTGCTGGATAACGCCCTGAAATTTGGCGACTACGCCACCATTAGCATTGATGACTCGGCTGCCGGAGAGGTGGTGATTCACATTATGGACGGCGGGCCTGGGATACCGGATGCCGAGCTGGAGGCGGTATTACAGCCGTTTTATCGGGTAGAAACATCACGCAACCGCGACACCGGCGGGACAGGACTCGGCCTGGCGATCGCAGCGCAGCTCACCGCTCAGCTGGGCGGAAAGCTAAAGCTGGAGAACCGCGCAGAGGGAGGGCTGGACGTTTCGATTACTCTCCCGCGCCTTTAATTGTACGGTTCTGTATCTCCCCGCGAGGCCGATACAGAGCCAGACAAAAACCCACGCTTTTACACATATCCTGAACACATCCGCACGATGAAATAGCCTCACTGCAGCATCGCAGGACTTGTATTGTGAGGTGTCTATGTTTCTGATAATTGCTTTCCTGGGCGGGATGATAAGCTTGCTCAGTCCATGTACGCTCCCGGTAATTCCTCTCCTGTTCGCCGGTTTTCAGGGGCAGCGGCGACATATTCTGGCGCTGCTCGCGGGGATGATCGTCATGTTCACCCTGGTGGCGATGGTCGTCACCGTCGCCAGCGAGTGGATAGCAGAGGCAACTATCGTCGGGCGCTGGATCGCGCTTATCGTCCTGGCCACGGCCGCGCTGGCCTTAATTTTTCCGGTCTTTGCCCAGCGTATCGCCGGGCCGGCAGTCTGCGCGGGAAATGTCCTCAACACCCGAAGCGGGCAAACGCGTGGTATGGCATCGGCTTTTCTGGCCGGCCTTGCCGTCGGGCTGCTCTGGTCTCCCTGCGCGGGACCGATTCTGGGCGCCATTTTCAGCATCAATATTGCCGGACACTCGGCCATTGCCACAGGAGCCTTGCTGGCCGCCTATGGTAGCGGCTGCGCGCTGATGCTGGGCCTGCTCGTTTTCGGAGGCCGCACGCTGATGGCGCCGCTGAGAGCAAGATCGGCGCTGATGGAAAAATTACGTCAGGCGGCAGGCGTGGTGATGTTAGCGGCAGTCGTCTTCAACGCAACGGGGATGACGTCTGTTCTGCAAGGCGCAAACGGCGTCGCGAATCGTCTTGAAACCGCGCTGCTGAATCTGGCAAAGCCCGCCGCGCAACCGGCGAAGCTTCAACCGGTCGTCATGACCGAGCCCAGCAGCCAGCTGCCTTCATTAAGCGGTGGAACAGGTTGGGTAAATGGTGACCCTGTCACGTCTGAATCACTGCGCGGGAAGGTGGTTCTGATCGATTTCTGGACCTGGGACTGCATTAACTGCCAGCATACGCTTCCGCACGTGCGCGACTGGGCAACAAAATACCAGTCTCAGGGCCTGGTCGTCATAGGGGTACACACGCCTGAATACCCCTGGGAGAAACCGATCGCCTCGGTGAAAAACGCGGTAAATAAATGGCAACTGCCGTACCGGGTTGTGACGGACAACAACTATCAGATCTGGAACGCTTTTGGCAACCAGTACTGGCCCGCGCACTACTATTTCGATGCTAAAGGTCAGCTACGCTATACCTCGTTTGGCGAAGGGAATTATGAGCAGCAGGAAAAGATTATCCAGCAGCTGCTCAAAGAGGCCCGTTCATAGCGCCGTTCAGGGCTGACGCTGGGCAACCATAAACAGTCGAGGAAAAGCCAGCAGTATCTGCCCGTTTTCCTGGAGCGGATACTGCTCTTCCAGCAGTTCATGGTAGCGTTTCAGGAAACGTTGCTGCTCGCTCTCGTTCAGTTCCTGGAGCCACGGGCGCAAACCGGTCGCGCTGACCCAGTCAATAATGGCCTGGTGCGAACTCATTTTATGGAAATAGGTTGTCCGCCAGATATCCACATCGCAGCCGGCCTCCGATAAAATATCGTAATAGGCATGCACGCCAGGCAGCGGCTCGCGGCCACGGTCCGGGTAGCCTTGCTCCAGCGCCACTTCACGCATCGCCACATGCGTGGGTTCAAGCCAGTTGTCCGGCATCTGGATCGCCAGCACGCCATTGAGCGTGAGCAGTGACGCCAGATGCGGCAGGAGATCGTAATGGTCAGGTATCCACTGTAGAGATGCGTTCGCATAGATGAGGTTCAACGGCTGGCCTGGCCTGAAATGGCGGATATCGGCCTCAACGAACTGACAGTCGGGCAGTGCGCTGCGCGCCTCTTCCAGCATAGCCGGTGAGTTATCGACGCCGACAATCTGCGCTTTTGGCCAGCGATGCTGCAACAGCGCGGTGCTGTTTCCCGGCCCGCAGCCCAAATCGGCAATGGTGGCAACGTCACTCAGGGGAATTCTGGCAAGCAGCTCTGCGGCAGGGCGCGTTCGTTCAGCGCCGTATTGCAGATAAAGCGAAGGGTTCCAGTCGGCCATCTTCAGATCTCCGTTTTGCGTGTTTCAGCAAGGATAGCACAGGCCGACACCTGTACCGGGACAGGCGTCGGGCGAGCGGCAGGTTACAGAATGCCTTTCAGTGCAATATGGTAGAGCAGCATGATGGTTTTTCCGTCGACGATTTTGCCCGTATCAATTCCCCGCAAGGCCTCTTCAAAGGGCATTTCCAGCACGTCGATATCTTCTCCCTCCGCTTTGATACCGCCGCCTGCGCTGGTTTTGTCCTTCGGCTGATACTCGGCAAGATAGAAATAGAGTTTTTCCGTTACGGAGCCTGGGCTCATGTAGGCTTCAAAGATTTTCTGCACGCTCGACACGTTAAACCCGGTCTCTTCTTCCGCCTCTGCTTTAATGCGGCTTTCCGGATCCATGTTATCAAGCAGGCCGGCCGCTGCCTCAATCAGATTGTCTTCATGGCCATTTATGAAGACCGGGAAGCGGAACTGGCGGGTCAGAATCACCGTTTTTTGGTCACGGTTGTAGAGCAGGATCGTGGCGCCGTTCCCCCGGTCATATACTTCACGCGTTTGCCGCTGCCATTCGCCATCGCGTCTTTGCAGGTCAAAGGTATATTTTTTAAGTAAGTACCAGTTATCGGACAGGGTTTCACTGTCAATGATGCGCACATCTGCACGTTTTGATTGCACGTTTCGTCCTCCTTACGTAGAGTAACTATCAATATCAGCATTATCGTGCATTATCAAGATTAAACATGCAACATCAGGAATACATCATGCTCACCAGTCAGCGAAAACAGTTGATCCTTGAAAAGCTCGGCGCCGAAGGTCAAGTCCAGTCAAAAGCGCTTAGCGTTCTCTTCGACGTCTCTGAAGACACCATCCGACGCGATTTGCGCGAGCTGGCGGCAGAAGGGCGTTTACAGCGGGTTCACGGCGGCGCGCTGCCGTCGTCTTCCGCTACTGTGCCTTTCGCGGAACGACAGTCCGTTAAAATGGATGCCAAAAGAAAGGTGGCGCAGAAGGGGGCGCAGCTGATTTCTTCGGGCCAGGTGGTGATCGTTGACGGTGGAACGACCACTTCAGAATTGATCGCTTTTTTACCGCGTGACCTGCGTATTACCGTGGTGACGCACAGTCCGAGCATTGCCCTGGGGCTTGTCAATCATCCTTCCATCGAGGTGATTCTGATCGGCGGCCGTTTGTATAAACACTCGATTGTCGCCGTCGGCGCGGCGGCCATCGAAGGAATCGAAAACATTCATGCGGATCTGTTCTTTATGGGCGTGACCGGTATCCATCCGGAAGCAGGGCTGACGACCGGAGATTTCGAAGAGGCGTGCATCAAACGTGCATTTTCCGGCAGAGCCGCCGAGACGGTTGACCTGGCGTCGCCGGAAAAAATAAATACGGCGTCATCATTTGTTATTGGCGATGTGGCGCTGGCGAATACGATTGTCGTCGAAGGCGATACCGACCGCGGCTGGGTCAATGCGATATCGGAAAAAGGGGTATCGGTCGTATTGGCCTGAGCGTGAGCCAGCCAGAAAACTGGCTGGCGCGGGTACTCGCAAGCGGGTGAAATTAAGTTATCTTTCTTCGGGGGCATGGCATACCGCTTCGATATTATGACCATCAGGCGCAATGACAAATGCGGCATAGTAATTTTTACCGTAGGAGCGCAATCCCGGTGCGCCATTGTCGCGTCCGCCTGCGCGCAGCGCGGCATGGTAAAAGTCATCAACCTGCTGGCGTGTCGTGGCCACAAAGGCCAGATGAAGCGGAGCGGGTTTATCATTCGACTGAAAAAGGCAAAGAGAAACATCGCCGGAACTCATTTCGACGCCATAGTCTGGAGAGCCTTCATCGACGAGTTCGACACCGAGCGGTTGAAGCGACATGAGGAAGAAGGTTTTACTTTTCTCATAATCGCTGACGCCGAATTTTACATGATCAAACATTATGGACTCCTCAAAAGTGAAGGTGAAATGAGAAGTATAGAAAGAGAGTGGAGTCCAACACGATCAAGGGGTTGCGAATGTGACCGATATCAATACTCGCTACACAACAGACCGTTTACTCCCTACGAATGTCCAACGCAGATAATCATAGAGCCAGTTAAAAAGCATCGTGTATGGCAGGAAAAACAGTACAAGGCCAATCTCAACAAAAAATGCCTCCGCGATCGTTAAATTCAGCATGAACATGGCCACAGGGATTAAGGAGATGATAAGGCCCGTTTCAAACCCAACTGCATGGATGGCGCGAACGAGAAACGTTCGTTGAAACTGATGTTTTTTCTGAAGGGCGTCAAAGAACTTATTGAAGACAAAATTCCAGACCGTTGCGGTAAGCGCAGATATCACCGACAACGAACCCGACTGGAGTACCGAAACGTTCATCAGCCACGCAAGAGACAGAGCGATGATAACGTTGGCCGTCACTTCAAAAATGACAGCGTGGAAAATCCTTTCTTTAAAGCTTTTATTGAGTTCGATTTCCATAAGTCTACAGCAGCGGTGGTCAAAGCCAGGAGTATATCAAACGTCTTTTAACATTGGATAAACGTAGAGGTTGGGATTTCACAAGCTATCAATGAACCGGGGCAATCACGACCGTAGAAAGGCAGATTTTGACTGGCATTACATTGGTGCGCATAATGTATATTATGTTAAATAAGACTATTGCCGTGCCTCAGGAGGTATCCCTCCTCAGTCTTGAGGATTCACCGTTGGCCACGCAGTTTGTATGTAAAACCCACTGACGATTACGCCCATCTGTGAAAAAAACTCATAACACCATTCGATGGCGCATGCTGGTTCCCTTCATGTCAGTGCAATACCCTTTCACATACAGAATTGCTGGCAATAAAAGAAGGAACACAGAATGAAGTATGTGAATCTGGGTCGTAGCGGTTTGCAAGTCTCCCGTCTTTGTCTCGGTTGTATGAGCTATGGTGAACCTGAACGCTTGCCTCAACCCTGGTCCCTGGATGAAAAGGCGTCACGTCCGCTCATTCGTCAGGCGCTTGAAGCGGGCATTAATTTTTTTGATACCGCGAATATCTACTCGGGCGGAAGTTCTGAAGAGATCACTGGAAAAGCGCTGAGAGAAATGGCCAGACGCGATGAGATCGTTGTGGCGACAAAGACCTTCTTTCCGTGGCGCAACTCCCCCAATACCGGGTTTCTTTCCCGCAAGGCCATTTTTCAGTCTATTGACGATAGCCTGATGCGCTTAGGCATGGATTACGTGGATCTCTTTCAGATTCACCGCTTTGACCACTCCACGCCTGTTGAAGAGACCATGGAGGCTCTGCATGACCTCGTTAAATCAGGAAAAGTACGTTACATCGGCGCATCATCTATGGAAGCCTGGCGCTTTGCAAAAATGCAGCATACGGCAGAGCGTAACGGCTGGACCCGATTTATTACAATGCAACCGCAATACAACCTGCTTTACCGGGAAGAAGAGCGCGAGATGCTGCCCCTGTGTGAAGACCAGGGCGTTGGTGTGATCCCCTGGAGTCCAATGGCACGAGGCAGGCTCACGCGCGACTGGAGTGTCACGTCCCGACGAACGCAAAACGATGCCTTTGCGTTAAAAATGTATGAGAACGCAGCCCTTCTGGATAAGCCCGTTATTGATGTTGTTGCCAGCATTGCTGAAAAGCACCATGTGCCAAGAGCCCATGTTGCAATTGCCTGGTTGCTATCAAAAACGGTCATCACAGCACCGATCATCGGCGCGACGAAACCAGAACATCTTTCCACGGCTATCAGCGCGCTGGACTTTTCACTTAGCGATGCCGAAATCATGGAACTCGAGGCACGCTATCTACCGCACCCCGTCGACGGGATCATTCCCCCGCTTCCGGATACGCCACCTTCACTCACGCCGCCTTCAGCAATACAGGACTGTTAATGCCCTACCCTGGCCCGGCGTTGGTTCGGGCCCGCTGTTGGTGACAATGAACAACTCGTGATGTCAGGGTCGGATCGCCAAACCGGGAGACTTTACCTACAGTCTCCCTGTGACAGTAAGTATAAAGGTGGCCATCACCGTTTAACTTTTATCAAACTGACTTTCGGTAAACGGATCTGCGCGACCGCCCTGCAATGGGATCCTGGCAAGCGCTGCATCGATTTCGCGTAACTCGCTGTCCGTCAACCGGACTTGCGGTGCACCGCTATTTTCTATCAGGTGCGGATATTGCGTCGTACCCGGGATGGGGACAATCCATGGCCGTTGTGCCATCACCCATGCCAGCGCGAACTGAACCGGAGTGGTGTTTTTGCGGCGGGCCCACGATTGCGCAAATTCAAGCAGTACCATGTTTTTGGCCAGGGCATCGGGCTGGAAACGTGGCAGGTTATGCCGCCGATCTGTGCTGTCGAACCGCTGATCTGGATTGACTGCCCCGGCAAGGAAACTCCGGGCGGTCGGGCAGTAAGGTACAAAGCCGATACCCAGCTCTTCGAGCGTTGGAAATATCCGCGTCTCCGGTTCACGCCACCACATGGCATACTCACTCTGCACTGCAGTCACAGGGAGTACCGCATGTGCGCGGCGGATTGTCCTGGCACTCGCTTCCGACAATCCCCAGTGTTTCACTTTACCCTCCTGGATCAACGCCTTCACGGTTTCCGCCACATCCTCGATCGGCACATTCGGATCGGGGCGATGCTGATAAAGCAGATCGATATGGTCCGTTTTCAGACGCTTTAGCGAGCCCTCTACGGCGCGGCGGATATGATCAGGATGGCTGTTAAGAGAGGTTGGCTTCCCCTCCTCCACGCCGAAACCGAACTTAGTGGCAATCACCACACGATCGCGAACGGGGGCCAGTGCTTCCCCGACAAATTCTTCACTGAGATGGGGACCATACACCTCGGCAGTATCAAAGAACGTAATGCCTTGTTCGAAGGCGGCCCGGATGAGCGACACCATGGCTTTACGATCGCGCGGACCACCGCCGTAATACCCCACCATAGGCAGACACCCCAGTCCCATGCTGGAAACCTCCAGCGAGCCGAGTTTACGCGTGGTTAAGGTCTCCTTCTGGACGGGAACAGCATCCGAAGGGGCGTTCGACGAGTCCTGACCAGCCGGGTTCGCCATCACTGCACCGCTCCTGCCAAGGGTGGTAGCGGCCAACGCCAGACCGGCGCCGGCGATCAGAAAATTGCGACGATCCCGGGAAGCGGGTACGGAAGCAGAATGCTGGTCATGCATCATCTTGCTCATAAACTGGAACTCCCTATAGCGAAGAAAGGATTCATTAATGTGGTCATTACCAGGCATAAGCCTGGGGCGCTTCTCCCCCGGGTCCGGGCCAGATTTCGTCGAGACAGCTCATGGTGTCGTCTGATAGCGTGATTGTCGTTGCGTGAAGCGCCTCCCGGAGTTGTTCGACCGTACGAGGCCCGATAAGTGGAGCAGTAACAACAGGATTCTGCAGGAGCCACGCAAGCGCCACATCGGAAGGGGTTTCGCCGAGGTCCTCACATAATCCTTCGTAGGCTTCCAGCTGCGGACGATACTGTTCGATTAGACGGGCAAACGCGGGCCTCGCACGGCGCCCGCTTGCCATCTTTTTCAGTACGCCGCCAAGCAACCCTCCGGCAAGTGGACTCCAGGGAATCAGTCCCAGGCCAAAATGACGGCATGCGGGAATGACCTCCAGCTCAACGGTTCGGGCAGTCAGATTGTAGAGACTTTGCTCAGCAACCAGGCCCAGGGAATGACGAGCCGTGGCAACTGACTGCGCAGTCGCAATGTCCCAGCCTGCGAAATTGCTGCTACCGATATAAAGCACTTTTCCCTGCTGAACAAGGAGCTCCATGGCCTGCCAGACCTCTTCCCATGGTGTATAACGATCGATGTGATGCATCTGATAGACGTCAATATGGTCGGTCTTAAGCCGTCGCAAGCTGTCCTCGCAGGCCTTGCGAATATGGTAAGCAGAAAGACGGCGATCGTTCGGACCCGGTCCCATAGGCTGATAGGCTTTCGTCGCCAGAACGATACGGTCACGGCGGCCACCCTGCTGGAGCCAGCGACCAATAATCTCTTCAGACAGCCCCGAACCTTGCTGGATATCGGGTGATTGCTCGGTGCCATACACGTCTGCTGTATCAATGAAATTGATACCCGCCTCAAGCGCTTCATCCAGAATGCGGGCGCTGGTTTTCTCGTCGGTGACATCACCAAAATTCATGGTTCCGAGACAAAGGCGGCTGACTTTCAGGCCGGTGCGGCCAAGATGCGTATAGTTCATACACGGCTCCGTTAGGTGAATGTTCCGCCCTGACCGACGGCCAGAGCGCATAATTTTCAAGAATAACGAAGCACAATATGTTCAGTGAGAGGCGATGGGTGGATGGACTTGTGAAAAAAATTCAGCAACGGATTAGCCGTGGTCGGTCTATGGTGTATATCATTTCCCTATCAACGCATTCGGGCCTTAACGCACAAGGAAAACGATTCTGTATGCAAATAAGCAGAGCTGATGTCGCCGATCTCATTTATTTCATGGCTATTGCACGTCATCGCAGTTTCAGCCGTGCGGCGATTGAATTAGGTGTCAGTGCATCAGCGCTTAGTCATGCCCTGAAGGGACTGGAAACCCGGCTCGGGGTTCGCCTGCTTAATCGCACGACCAAGAGCGTTACCCCTACGGCTGCAGGTGAAGAACTGGTTCAGTCTGTCCTTCAGCCTTTCGACAAGATAGAAGGCGCGCTTGAATCGCTTAACCGGTATCGTAATACGCCTACCGGGCGTATCCGCATCAATGCAGCCGTTGAAGCGGCCAATCTTTTGCTTGCACCGGTTATGCCCGCGTTTATGGATCGCTATCCCGATATTGAAATCGATATTGTGGCCAGCAACCGTATGGTTGACGTCACTGATGCGGGCTTCGATGCCGGTATCCGCTATGGTGGCACCGTCCCGGAAGACATGGTTGCCCGGCGTTTATCTGCCGATATTCGCTGGGTTATCGCCGCATCCCCCGACTACCTTGAACGCTACGGAACGCCTGAACATCCGGATGATTTGTTACACCATCGCTGTATAAGCAATCGTCTCGGCGACGATCGGATTTATCGCTGGGAACTTGAGCGAGATGGCGAAACGTACCAAATCACTGTGCCTGGCTCAGTGACGGTCAACCAGGCTGAAACGGGTCTTGTGGCCGTATTAGGCGGGGCCGGCCTGATGTATTTTCCGGAGCCTCTTGTTGCACCCTATGTGAAGGATGGACGGCTCCGCCTGGTGCTTACGGAATGGTCCCCGCTGGAGGAAGGTTTTTATATCTATTATTCAAGCCGCCGGCAACTGCCGACCGGGCTTCGCCTTCTGATTGAGTTCATACAGGAGGCCAGGCCGCTGGGGTTGTGAAATAGCACCTCCATACTGAACGAGGCGTTATCGTCTTTATCGCCCCGTAGCGGATATCAGAAAATCAATCAGGGCCTTCACTCTTTTCGTTTTGCCCGCGTTTTTGGGATAATAGAGATACACTGGCGGGTAGGTTTTCCAGTAGCTCTCCATCACGGGGATAAAGCGCTCCCTGTCGGGCTGTAACTGCCAGATGGGTTCAAACAGGCGTCCAATTCCCAGGCCGTTACGGATCCCGTCTGCCATAACGTCAATATCGTTGCTGATTAACTGCCCGGGCATCTCAACCGTCAACTGCTCTCCGCGGTCGTTCAGGATCAACGGAAGGATGCGGTTGTTAGTAATAAAACGGTAGCCAATCAGCTTGTGTTGACTGAGATCTGACGGCACCTCAGGCGTTCCATGCTCGCTGAGATAGGCTGAGGATGCATATAACCCTTCACGAAAGGGTTTCATTAACGGCCGCGCTACCACCCCACCCTCGAGGATATCGCCAAAACGGATCCCAAGATCAAAACGTTCTTCGATGATATTCACGGTACCGTCGTAAACCGAAATTTCCAGCTGTATACCCGGGTATTGCTGACAGAATTCCGCCATTGCAGGTTTGAGAATTAACAGATAGGCAAAACGCGAGAGCGTGATACGCACGATACCAGAGGGCTCCTGATTCTGGTCGCGAATGCTTTCAAGCGAATTTTCCAGCGACTCCACCGCCGCAGCGGTCTGTTCCAGCAACAGTTGCCCGGTTTCCGTCAGCTCAATACGGCGGGTCGTACGCACAAAAAGCGGATGGCCAATATGATCTTCCAGCAGCTTAAGCGCATTGCTGACGGAGGGAGGCGTAATTTCCAGTTTTCTTGCGGCTGCCGAAATATTGCCCTCACGTGCAATGCTCTGAAAGATGCGTATCTGGTTATACAGGGCGTTATTCATAATGTGTTCCTAAAGCAATCTCCGCCTGATTATTAAGTACAGTCTAAAGATGCTTAAGTCAATGCTCCTCTAATATTCGTGAAATTCGCCTCTTATACTTTTATCTCTTTCTACAACGACCTGAGTTCAGGAGACTATGATGCGAATTTTATGTCTGGATATCCCCGCACCTGGAGCATCGCTGGAAAAGTATGCTCCACACCTTAACGCTGAAGCGCTGCACGCCTGGGGATTGTATAAATCCGGCTTCATCCGCGACATCTACTTCCGTCAGGACAGACCTGGCGTCGCTATTTTTCTTGAATGTGACTCTGTCGATGAAGCGATGAACGTAATGGCCGAATTCCCGCTGGCAAAAGCAGGCTTATTAAGCTTTGAGTGCATTCCGCTTGGCTCCTTTATTAACTGGGAAAATCTCTTTGCCGCTGAATTTAAAAATAAAGAGTGAGGCCCGATATGAAACCTGCAGATAAACCCGTGCTGTGTGTCGTTTCCAGCCATCCGATTAAAGGCGCATCCGGTGTACCAACCGGTTTTTTCCTGGCTGAGCTGACGCATCCGCTGAAAGTACTGGAAGATGCCGGACTAAAAACGATGATAGCCAGCATTCGCGGGGGACAGCCGCCGGTGGATGGATTTGACCTCAGTGATCCTGTCAACGCCTGGTACTGGAACGAAACCGATTTTCAGCAGCGCCTGGCAACAACGCCTGCGTTATCCGAGCTGAACGGTTCCGATTACAGCGCCGTTTTCTTTGCGGGCGGGCATGGAACCATGTGGGATTTCCGCGACAGCCAGGATGCCCAGCGTATTATCCGCGAAGTGTATGAAAGTGATGGGATTGTCTCAGCCGTCTGCCACGGGCCTGCGGCATTGGTTGACGCAAAGCTCAGCAGCGGCGAATACCTGGTGAAAGGCAAAAACGTGGCGGCCTTTACCAACAACGAAGAGGAAGAAGTTCACACCACAGATGTGGTTCCCTACCTGCTTGAGACTGCGCTCCGCGAGCATGGCGCGCTTCATCATGAAGCCCCGAACTGGTCTGAAAATGTGGTTACTGACGGTCGCCTTATCACGGGGCAGAATCCCGCTTCAGCGCACGGTGTCGGTGTGGCGCTGTTAAATGCCCTCCGCCAGCCAACTTAATTCATTCATCTGTCTTTCATCGTTACTCACCCTCTTTGGCCGGTTTACGTCAGCAACGTTCCGGCCTTTTTTCAGGAGCTGAATATGAAAACTCTTCCTCCAGTCGCGCTCGGCACATGGTCCTGGGGCACAGGCTTCGCCGGTGGCGACACCGTCTTCGGCAATCATCTTTCTGATACTCAGATGGCAGACGTGTTCACCACGGCCATGAGTAAGGGTCTGAATCTCTGGGATACCGCAGCAGTATATGGCATGGGGAGTTCCGAGGCAGCGCTGGGAGCATTAGTCCGTCAGTTCCCCCGCGAGGAGATGATTTTATCCACCAAATTCACGCCGCAGATTGCGAACGAACAGTCAGCACAGCCTGTCAGCGATATGCTTGAGGCCAGCCTCGGACGCCTGGGTGTGGACGCGATTGATATCTACTGGATCCACAATCCCCTCGACGTTGAGAAATGGACGCCAGGACTGATCCCACTTTTACAAAGCGGTAAGGTCAAACGCGTCGGGGTTTCCAACCACAATCTGGCACAAATCAGACGCGCCAACGAAATCCTTAACGCTTCCGGTTATTCCCTCAGTGCAGTACAGAATCACTACAGCCTGCTTTATCGGGCCTCTGAAGAGGCCGGGATCCTTGATTATTGCCGACAAAATAACATCACGTTCTTTGCTTACATGGTCCTGGAGCAAGGCGCGCTCAGTGGTCGTTATGATTCAAATCATCCCATGCCTGCCGGGAGTGGCCGGGCCGAAAGTTATAACGCAGTACTGCCGCAGATAGAAAGATTAACCGCCGCCATGAAAAAAATGGGAGCCGAAAGGAATGCCAGCGTTGCACAGATAGCCATCGCATGGGCTATTGCAAAAGGTACCCTTCCCCTCGTTGGTGCGACTAAAGTCCATCACGTTCTGGACGCCGCATGCGCTTCAGACATCCAGTTACGCGATGAGGAAATCATCCTGCTGGAACAACTCGCCACAGAGACCAGAGTGGATACACGAGGCGCCTGGGAAAAACCGATGGTGTAAACCCTGTCCGGGACAGACTGTCATGAATGACACTCACGAACGGGCTGTTCCGGGCGATCCTAATCTGCATCACTTTTACTGCTTTGTATGAAGGGTGAGAATATGAAAATCATTTGCCTCGAAGAACATTATCTCGACAGCGAGTTAGGGCGAGCGTGTATGCCTGTTGCGCTTGAGCAGGCACCTTTCCTTGGCGACTGGGGGAAAACCGTCGCTGATGGTCATAATCCTGACCGAAGCCGGCCGCAGATAGAAAAGAATGCGCTGATAAACGCGAAAGGCGCTGATTTGGGAAGCCGCCGCCTCAGGGATATGGATGAGGCTGGAATTACCCTGCAGATCCTCTCTGTGGGCGGATTCCCCCAGCTGGCTCCCGGTGATAAAGCGGTAACATTAAATACGGCGGCAAACGACCGCCTTGCCGGGGCGGTAAGAAATCACCCGGATCGCTTCGCGGCATTTGCCACACTTCCCTGGGCACAGCCGGAAGAGGCTGAAAAAGAGCTTGTCCGCGCAGTTGAAAAACTGGGGTTTAAGGGGGCACTTCTGAATGGCCGACCCTCTTCATGCTTTCTCGATCATCCTGCCTATGACTCCCTGCTTTCCCGCTTTAATAAACTGAATGTGCCACTCTATCTTCATCCCGGATTACCGGTTAAAAGCGTGCAACAGGCCTACTTCACGGGCTTCAGCGCAGAGGTCAACGCCCGGCTCTCTATGTTTGGCTGGGGCTGGCATCACGAAGCCGGGATCCATTTGTTACGGCTGATGTTATCGGGCGCATTTGATAAATATCCCCACCTGCAGGTAATCAGTGGCCACTGGGGGGAGATGCTACCCTTCTGGCTGCAGCGTCTTGATGACAGCCTTCCGCTGGCTGCAACGGGTCTGTCACGCACGCTAACGAGAACCTTCCAGGAACACGTTTACGTTACCCCGTCAGGTATGCTGACACTGCCGCACTTCCAGTTTATCTACGCGTTAATGGGGGCAGACAGGATCCTGTTCTCCGTTGATTACCCCTATCAGACCCTGGACGGTGTAAAAACATTTATCGACAGTCTGCCCGTCAACAAGGCTGAAAAAGAGGCCATCGCGTTTCGCAATGCAGAACGTTTGCTAGGCATCATGGCGTAGTTCACGGGTTCATGATGACCGGGCACAATGAGAACAGTCGACCATTATTAGTTTTTTGTCTAAAAGTGAATGAGCCTTTACTGCTCTAAAAAAAATAATGGTGTCACTCTATACTGGGTTAAAAATTCACCAGCCTCTTTAACGTATTGAAATGAAAAATATCCTTGTTATTTCAGGTCATCCTGAGCTGAACCATTCCGTCGCCAACGCCACTATCCTTGATGAAGTGGCGACCGCCCTTCCCGATGCTGAAATTCGTCGTCTGGACTGGCTCTATCCGGACGGCAAATTCAATATCGCTTCGGAGCAGGAAAGCCTGCTCAGGGCCGATGTGATTGTCTGGCAGTTTCCTTTTTCCTGGTATGGGCTACCCGGGTTAATGAAACAATGGCTGGACGAGGTCTTTGTCCACGGCTTCGCGCATGGCTCAACGGCGAAACTGGGCGGTAAAAAGCTGCTCCTCTCCTTCACTACAGGGGCGCCACAGGCGCTCTATACCGCTGACGGTTTCTTTGGCCATGCCATTGAAGAGTATCTTATTCCGTTCGAGACCACGGCAAAACTGTGCAATCTTGAGCTGCTGGCGCCGGTTTATACCTGCGGTATCAGCTATGCCGACCGGGATGCCGACAAAATCGCGCAGCAAAAAACGCTTGCCCGGGAACACGCTTCAAGGCTTGTCGATCTGCTCAATTCCGTCGTGAATAATCCAGAGGGAGAATAACGATGCAGTATACCCGGCTCGGTAAAAGTGACTTACTGGTCTCCCGCATCTGTATGGGATGTATGGGGTTTGGAGACCCGTTAACGGGCCAGCATCGCTGGACGCTGGACGAAACAGCAAGCCGGGACATCATCCGCTACGGTCTCGAAAAGGGTATCAATTTTTACGATACCGCCATCGCCTATCAGAACGGCTCCAGCGAGCGATACGTTGGCCGGGCGCTGCGGGAGATGGCAAAACGCGAGGACGTGGTGCTGGCCACCAAGTTTCTGCCACGAACCGCCGCGCAAATTGCCGCGGGGATCGGCGGAAAAGAGGCAATAGCCCGATCGCTCGACCAGAGCCTGCAGAATCTGGGGATGGACTACATCGACCTCTACATCTGCCACATCTGGGATTACAACACGCCAGTTATTGAGGTGCTTGAAGCGCTGCATGCCGCCGTTACTGCGGGCAAAGTGCGCGCTATTGGTATTTCCAATTGCTATGCCTGGCAGCTTTCGAAAGCGAACGCGCTTGCCGAACGCGAAGGGCTGACGCCCTTTGTTTCCGTGCAAAGCCACTACAACCTGATTATGCGTGAAGATGAACGAGAGCTCTTCGGTCTGTGCGCTGAAGATGATATCGCAATGACGCCCTATAGCGCGCTGGCCAGCGGTCGTCTCGCCCGGAAAGAAGGCCACACGCGGCGAGCCGCGGAGGATGATTATGCGCGCGGGAAGTATGACAGCACGGCTGAACAGGATCGGATCATTATCGAGCGCGTCGCCGAACTTGCTGAACGACATCAGGTGTCCATGACGGAAATCTCACTCGCCTGGCTGCTGACAAAGGTCACGTCACCTGTCGTAGGGGCCACAAAAAAAGATCACGTTGATGGCGCGGTAAACGCCGTAAATCTTCAACTGAGCCTTGAGGAAATCCGGTTTCTGGAAGAAACCTACCAGCCGCACGTTCTGACGGGGATTATGGCGCAAAACACGCCGCAAACGAAAGACGTTAAGCAGGTCTGGACGCCGTAGTAAACAGTCATTTCAGTAAAAGGATCAACGTGAAAAAGCCCCTTATGCTTTTAATTTGCATGCTAATAAGCAGCCCTGTCTTTGCAACAAAACCGGACGCGCCGGATAAGGTAGTGATGAATATCTTCGAGCTCGGCGTCAGGCCCGATCGGGACAAAGTTTTTGCAGACGTAGCCAGACAGACGATTTCCGCTTCGGTTGATCATGAAGCAGGTACGCTGGCGATGTACGCCCTGCACCGCAGCGACAATCCACGTAAGGCATTCATGGTCGAACTCTATGAAAACGAGAGTGCTTACCGCAAACATCTGTATGCCGAACCATACAAGGCATTCGCTGCCCGGGCACCTGACATTATCGATCGGAAAAATAAAATCACTCTGGAGCCCCAATTTCTGGGGGACAAACACATCATACCGAATGAGCGAACCATTAATAATCTGGTGATCGTCGAGGTAAAGCCTGAATTTCAGACCGAATTTAAAAACATCGTCCTTCCTGAAATGGCCGAGTCGCTCAAAGTAGAGAAAGGCGTGTTAGCCATGTATGCCGCTACAGACTCACAGAGTCCGAACCGCTGGTATTTCTATGAGATTTACGCCAGTGAGGAGGATTATCAACTGCACCGACAAACGCCGCACTTCCTGGACTATCTCAGGCAAACGGCGCATATGAGCGCCAGGAAGGACGCTATCCCGGTAAAACCGGTATTTCTTCGTAACAAAGGCGGAATCAAACAGGATCCGCACCGTTGACCAGTGAGGATTAACATGAAAAGCGTAATTGCAGCGGCGGCCATGTCGCTTGTTATTTCTGATTTTGCTACTGCTGAGGAAACAAGAGGTAAAGCGATGATGAAAATTGAACCTTCAACAATTTCGGAAGCTGATATTCGTTCCGTCTCACCGGCTCTTGCGCGCTTTGGTCGAGAAGCGATTACTGAAGATCTGTGGACACGCGATGCCCTCTCGCCCAGAGATCGTAGTATGGTGACCGTCGCCATGCTGATTGCCCGTAACCAGCCTGCCGAGCTTAAGCACTACATTGACGTCGCTCTCGATAGCGGCGTTACGCCAGCGGAATTATCAGAAATCATTACCCATCTGGCGTTCTACTCAGGTTGGCCAAATGCCATGTCAGCCGTCAGCGTGACCAAAGCAGTATTTGAAACTCGTGGCGTCACGGCAGATGCACTTCCTGAAGCTTCTCCGGACCTGCTTCCTCTCAATCAGGAAGCAGAAAAGCAGCGTTCAGAGACAGTGGAAAAAAATGTAGGCCCAATATCTCCAGGCCTGGTTAAATTTACTGCTAACCCCCTGTTCCTGGATCTCTGGCAAAGACCCGCGCTGAAACCCCGCGACAGAAGCCTGATTACGGTCAGCGCGTTAATCGCATCCGGACAGAGCGCGCAGATTGGCTATCACCTCAACAGAGCGATGGATAATGGACTTTCTGCTGAGGAAGCTGGGGAGATCGTTACCCAAGCCGCGTTTTACGCTGGCTGGCCAAACGCATTTACCGCTGCTCCTGTTGTCGGAGAGGTATTAAGCAATCGCTCATCGAGTAAAAGGTAATATTACTGAACACTAAAACCTGACGCACATTACAAAATTAGAACGAACGTTCGCGTTGAATCGGATGCGGTATCGACGCGCTTCATTCTCTCCGTGCCGAAAAAAAGTGGCCTGAGCCGTCAGCGTACAGCGCGGCACACCTCCAGCACCTTTTCTCTGAGCCAGCGATGCGCCGGGTCCTTTTCCATGCGCGGATGCCACATCTGTGACACCGTGATGCTCCGGGTTTTAAACGGCAGTTCAAAGACGTGCACGCGCTCGGTCATCGGCTGATTGAGCAGATAGAGCGCCGGCACTATGGCAACGAGATCGGAGACCATCGCCACCGATAACGCCGTCGGGAACCCTGGCACCACGCTGGCAATTTTGCGCTTCATCCCGCGTTCCGCCAGCGCCTCATCGACAAATCCGTGTAACGAGCCGTCGGGCGAGGCTACCACGTGCCCCCAGGCGACATAATCCTCAAGGCTGACTGACGACAGCGAGGCCAGTGGATGCCCCTGGCGCACCGCGCCCACAAACCGATCCTGAAAGAGCCGTTGCAGACGAATTTCAGGCCCCATATTGCTCTGCACGCCGATCTCCAGGTCAACCAGCCCCTCACGCAGATAGCGCGACGTTTTCTCAGGTTTCGGCGAAAAGCGAATGCAGACGTCGGGCGCCACCGCCGCCACTGCGGCAATGAGCAGTGGCCCAAACGCCACCACAAAGCCGTCGTTGGCTCGGATGGTGAACAGGCGCTCCATACGCTCAACATTCAGCGTTTCCGTGGAGGGTTGCAGTACCGCCCTTGCCTCATGCACGGCGCTTCTGGCCCGATCCCGGGTGGCTTCGGCCCAGGGCGTCAGCACCATCTGCCGACCGGCCCGCACCAGGATAGGATCGCCAGTCACCTCCCGCAGCCTGCTCAGGGTGCGGCTCATGGCAGAGGTGCTCAGGTTTAAGCGCCGCGCCGCGCCAGCCACGCTGGCTTCGGCCAGCAGAACGTCGAGCGCAACCAGAAGGTTAAAGTCAGGATCGGACACGATGGCTCCTCAGATAAGGCGTTATATGCAACGATAAAGTGCAAGCGCTGCGTCTTCCGCCCTGTATACCCCATGATTATAGTTTCGTCATCACTATTATTATGCGGAGTAACGACGATGACGCTCTTTTCAAACCAGCCCGGCGATGAAGGCTTACCCGGTCATGAACGCGCCCGGGTGATGGCCGCCGTCATGACCACCACGCTGATGGGCGTCTTTGACGGCACCATGATCAACATCGCGCTGCCCTCCATGGCAAGGGCGATGCAGGTCCCCGCGAACGTTGCGGTGTGGTTTGCCAACGGTTATCTACTATCGGCGGCAATGACGCTGGCCATCTTCGCGGCGCTGGCGGCGCGCGTGGGCTTTCGACCGGTTTTTCTTGCCGGGCTTGCCACCTTTACGTTCACCTCGCTCGGCTGCGCGCTGGCGAAAACGCCCGACATGCTGATCGGGATGCGTATTCTGCAGGGCATCGGCGGTGCGGCTACCCTGAGTATCGCCCCGGCGATCCTGCGTTCCGTTTTTCCGGGTCGACTGCTTGGGCGTATTCTGGGGCTGCACGCCCTGCTTATTGCCGCCAGCACGGCAATTGCCCCCGTGCTGGGCGGGACGATACTGGACGCGCTGAACTGGCAGTGGCTGTTCGCCATTAACCTTGTTCCGGGCAGTATTGCCCTGTTTCTGGCATGGCGGGCGTTGCCGCGCCAGTCGGACGTTGACCGCTCCCCCTTTGATGCGCCGGGCGCCGCGCTCTCCGCCGTTCTGTTAGGTTCTGCAATCATGCTGGCCGACAGCCTTCAGCACATAACGCAAGGCATTAACCCGGCAGCCGCTGGCTGGGGGCTTCTAACGCTGGTCAGCGCTATCGCCTTCGTCTGGCGTATTCGGCGCGCGCGCAGTCCTATACTGCCGCCCGTTATTTTCAGAAATGGACGCTTCACCCTCGCCGCCCTGACCTCGCTGGCCTCGTTTGTCAGCCAGGGCATCACCTTTGTCGCGCTGCCGTTCCTGTTTCAGAGCGTGTATGGCTACAGCCCGGTGGTTTCGGCGCTGCTGTTCACCCCGTGGCCAATGGGCATCGTGCTGATCGCACCGCACGCGGGGCGCTGGGCAGATACCCTTTCCGCGCCGCTGATCTCGACTATCGGCCTGATGATTTTTGTCGGTGGGCTGATCCTGCTGGCGACGTTGCCGGAAAATCCGTCCGTATGGAATATCTGCCTGCGCAGTCTGGTTTGCGGGATTGGGTTTGGCTGCTTCCAGAGTCCCAATAACCGGGAGATGCTCGCTAACGTGGCGCGGGAATATGCCAGCTATGCCTCAGGGGTGTTGTCTATCGTCAGGACGTTCGGGCAATGTCTGGGGGCCGCCGCGGTGGGGGTGCTGCTTGCGACGACCGGATCAGACCACGATCGGGCCGTGCATCTGGCACTGTGGATCGCCGTCATCGCCTCAACAGGATCGGTTTTGTTTAGCCTGAGCAGGCTGCGCCCTGGGTTGCGGGCATCAGCGTAACGCTGTGCAGCGCCTCTCGGCGCTGCTTGTTTATAACAACTACGCTGTAGGACGTTCGTTCCACGCATCAGTGTACTGTATATTTCCGTCCAGAATTTTCCATGTGATTTTTGCATATCGTAAAGATACATTTTCCATGTGACCAGTACCGGGACAATCTCTTGTATCATGCATTATTGGAGTTATTGAAATGACTTTCACGCCTTCCATCAGGATGTTGAAGTATTCCACTTCCTGACCAGCATCATTGATGTGATAGAACTTTAATTCGGCACTTTGAAGCGTCTGACCTGTAGCCACTGCTTTGTATAGATAGGGTGAAGATGAGTCAATTGCCTTTGTTAAACTGAAGGCTGAATGTTGCCTTGTACCTGTAAGTTTACCTGTTGCCTCATCTGTTGGAATGCTCAGGTTATGGATCAGATCTCTAAGCTCTATGCTTCCTTCACGGTTTGCAACATCAGAACCACCACGGATCATTGCTCCGCCATCGTCTTTCAAAAAGAGGTGTACTGGTACAGCCATTTTTAAAACTCCTTATGTTAATTAATTTCTTATTCCATTGGCTATGAGATTAATTACAGGCATGATCGCTACACCATCGGCATAGAACAGATCAGAATTAGTGAATGAATAAACCTTGCCCGTGATTTTTACATTTACCGTGTTCCCATAAGCTGAAGCTGTGACATTGCTTGTATCGGCTTCCAGGAAGGGTGATCGTTCTTCAAGGGCTTTCATAATGTTCCCGCTGTTGTCTTTATCTAAATAGAAGCGGTAAACATCCGACACCGTAGCGTCTCCATCATCATACTTAGTTATGTACAGTGTGACGGTATCAGAGAGTTTCTGTTTGCTGACAAAGCTATCGTGAGGAGATGCATTAAAATAGTATTGATATGTCAGAAACCCACAAACAACGAGCAACAGAATCGTTGTGAGTAAGCAATGGAGCCGTTTAATAACCGTATTTCTTTGCATATTCTATACCTTGCCTTATCCAAAACTGATCGTGTGGATCATCCCCATAAGGCGGTTTTTGATACCAGTGCCCCCATTTCTTTTTGGAGGTTTTAGCTCTTTCCTGCGCCCATCCAGCACCCATCAATAGCGTTTCTGATGGTATCCCGGCAGCATAGCCAGCCGAACCATAATTGAAGTTCCCAAAATTTGCTAACTCCGGGTGTCCTTGCTTGTAATCCCACGGTCCCTTATTTCTTACTTTTTGATAAAACCAAAGATAGGTTGTAGGGATAGCCATGTTTCTGCTCATACCATGCGCTCTTGCAATCCTCATGTTTGCCAACACAAGAGCGATTCCTTCTTTGGGTAACAAAGGTATAACAGCCATATTAACCACCTACTTCATGTGGGTATATGGCCGCATATCGTACACCTTTGCGATGGTAAAAAAGATATCTGTTTACAGAGAAATGACGGAAAAATATCCGACTAAGGTATTAACCGCATTAAAAATCAAAAAAATTAAGGCGGCGCTACGCTTGCGCGGGCCTACAGGAATTGTGCATTTCACAATGTAGGGCAAATAAGCGCAGCGCCACCCGGCAGGAAAGACGGCGTATTTGTTTATTCCAGCGCCAGTAGCGCAAAGCTCGCCAGCCAGTGCCCGCCGCTGTAGTGGCTGCCCACCACGTGCCCGACGCTTGCCGCCAGGTGTTTTGCCACGGCATCACGCAAGGCCTGCTGGGCCGGGTGGTTTACCGGAAGCGCCCTGGCAATATGCTTCATACACCAGGCGCGGCTGAGGTTTAACCCATCCAGATGGGCAATTTTCGGGTCGGTACGGTCGCTCACTTCCGCCGGGTTCATCAGCGCCGCAATGGAGCCGATATCCGGCAGAAACGCGTCAAACCAGGCCGGGAAATTCTCTGCGACCTTGCTCATCAGCAGCGCTTCCGTCAGCGCACCAGAGATGTACTCATCGCCACCCGGCTCGTAGTGGGCCGGGTAGCGCGTGTCGGCGAGATAAAACCGCTCCGCCGCCGTCACAATCGCCTGCTCAAGCGCGCTATCTTCCACGGCTCGGGCGTAGTCCAGCCCCAGCGCGAGGGCAAACGCCGTGTTGTAGTGCGTTCCGACGCGGATCGGATAAGTGAGCTTGCTGAGGTAATCCACCAGCCGGTTGCGAATATCCTGGGTGAGCGGCTCCAGCGTCTGGTACCAGCCTGCGGCCTGCGGCATCGACGATTGTTTCAGCTCCTGGGCCAGCGCCAGCAGCCATCCGTAGCCATACGGCCGCTCAAACGAGGCGCGGAACGGCGCGGTGAAATAGGCAAGCTCCTTCGCCACGTTCTCGTAGGTCAGGTGCTCGTCGAAAAGCGCGACGATGTCATTCCGACACGGTAGCTCAGGATAGAGGCGCACGCAGCGCAGCAGCAGCCAGTAGCCGTGCACCGCCGAGTGCCAGTCGAAACAGCCATAGAAAATCGGGTGCAGCTCGCGAGGCGGCAGAACGTCACCGTCATCATTCAGCAGATGCATGATGTGGTTCGGGTATTCCTGGCGCAAATAGGTTAAAGGCATGCGGGCAAACGCGTCAGCCTGATGTTGCGTCAATTCCATAACAGCTCCTTAGCGAAACACGAGGAAATACATGAGGAACACGTTCACCACCAGCAGGGTTAACGCGGTCGGGATCTGGATCTTGATCACCTGATATTTGTCTTTCAGCTCCAGCAGCGCGGCGGGAACGATATTGAAGTTCGCGGCCATCGGCGTCATCAGCGTGCCGCAGTAGCCCGCGTACATGCCGATCGCCAGCAGCGGCGCCGGGTTGCCGTGATGCACGTTGATCAGGAACGGCAAGGCGATCCCCGCGCTCAGCACCGGGAAGGCCGCAAAGGCGTTACCCATGATCATGGTAAACAGCGCCATCCCCACGCAGTAAATGACCACCAGCATGAAGCGGCTGTCCGGGTTCACGAACAGGCTCACCACCTTCTGCACCGAATCACCGGTATTGGCCGCCACGAACACGCCGCCGAGCATGGCCAGCATCTGCGGCAGGATCACCGCCCAGCCGATGGTATCGACAAGACGACGGGACTGACGAATGGCGTGCAGCGGCGTGCCTTTGGTCAGCCACCAGCCGGTGAGGATCGCCGCAACGCAGGCCACGCACAGCGCCGCCAGAGTGAGCTGTTTCTGGTCGAGAAGGTAAACGCCGCCAATCGACACCCCCTTCAGGAACAGCGTCCCGATTACCGTCACCACCGGGATCATCAGCGCGGGCAGGAACAGCCAGTTTTTAAGGCGGTTTGACGAGGCAATGCGCTCCTCGTCGGAAGCCATTTTATAGTGCCCTTTTCCGACGAGACCAAATCCCGCCAGCAGCGCGATTGCGATAACGCAACCGCCAACGATCCGGTACGCTAGCGATTTTCCCAGCTCCTGAACCATCAGGTCACCGAACAGGAAGATCCCGCCGAATAAAAACCAGAACAGCGCGGTGGTAAAACGCTTCGGATTAGCGCGGTCGCGCAGGGTCATGACAACCAGCAGCATCACAACAAAGCCGATCAGGTAATACACGCGGTTAATGGTGATAAGCGTCATCATTGCGCGGCCCCCTGCGTACCCTGCTCTGCACGCCAGGCCATGACGTCGCGGCGGATGCTGGCATCCAGGCGCAGCAGGCGCGTCATATGAATAATCAATGCCGCAATGGCGGTGGGAATGGCCCACAGGCCGATATGCAGCGGCTCGATCCCTTCGATCCCGTTTTCCTTCAGAAACGCGTCAATCAGCAGCACCGCACCGAAGGCGATAAAGATATCTTCCCCAAAGAAGACCGCGATGTTATCGCACGCCGCGGCATGGGCCTTGATTTTGTCGCGAATGTGCTGCGGCAGTTCGCCGTATTCGTTCAGCGCTGCCCCTTCGGCCATCGGGGCCAGCAGCGGGCGTACCGTCTGGGCATGGCCGCCCAGCGACATCAGCCCCAGCGCGGCGGTGCCTTCACGCGCCACGAAGTAGAGCATCAGAATACGCGCCGAGGTGGCGCTGGCGATCTTCGCCACCCAGGCCTGGGCGCGCTCTTTAAGCCCGTAATATTCCAGCAGACCAATTACCGGCAGGATCAGGATGAAGGTCGCCAGCGATCGGCTATTGACGAACTTCTCGCCAAAGGTCTCCAGCAGCATCCCGAAATCCATCCCGACCAGCAGGCCCGTCGCCAGACCCGCCACCACGACCACCAGCAGCGGGTTGAAGCGCAGTGCAAAACCAATGACCACGATCGGTATCCCGATCAGCGGCAACAGCGTAGTACCATCCATAACGTTTACCCTATCGAAAGTGAGCGTTGCGCGCCGACGGCTATTTTTTTAATTTGCGGCGAGCGATGTTGTGTTTTTCGTCAGGCTTCACAAAACCTGTGCTAAAAAGCTATATCTGAACCTCAAAAACATGTAAACAAATTATCAATAAAATGTTCTTATTTTATCGACGAGTTTACATTTCTGGCTAAGGAACGTTATGACCTCGAAAAAGAGTGCTTCACCCGATTGCAACGATATCAACGATGGCCGGATCGTCTCCTCCCGCCATCTGGTGTCGGAGCGCTGCGCGGAACTGTCAGAGCTGGAGTACGCGCTGATCATGACCGGCAACGCGTTTAACAAGTGGATGGTGCGCTGCATGGCCGCAGCCGGAGAGCCGGATATGGGCGCTTTTGACGTCTCGCTGCTGCATCACGTGAACCACCGCGACCGTAAGAAAAAGCTGGCCGATATCTGCTTTGTTCTCAACGTGGAAGATACGCATGTAGTGACCTATGCCCTGAAAAAGCTGGTTAAAGCGGGCTACGTGACGAGCGAGAAAGCGGGTAAAGAGCTCTTTTTCTCCACCACGGAGGAAGGGAAAGCGTTGTGCATGAAGTACCGGGACGTGCGCGAAGCGTGCCTGATCGCCATCCATGCGGAAAGCGGCATTTCCGGGAAATCGATCGGCGAAACCGCGCAGCTGCTACGCGCGATCTCCTCCCTGTATGACACCGCCGCCCGCGCGGCGGCATCACTCTGAATTACGGACGTCTGAACAGGGTAATGCTGCGTCCGGCCAGTTCGTACTCTACGGTTTCGGTGAACGCTGTCCCGGCGGCAGCGTCATCCGCCGTAGAGAGCTCCAGCACCCATCCCCCTTCGCCAAACTGCGGGATCTGGAACGGCACGGTGCCTTCGAACGGATTGAACAGCATCAGCACGTCGTGCCAGATGCCGTCCTCCTGCTGAAGATCCGGCCTGCTGATGGAGACCCCGAGCGTTGAGCCTTCATCCCACTGCTCGGCCTGCTGAGGACCGCCTCCGGCATTGAACCAGCGGATCTCCAGCCCGTCGCGCCAGCTCTCACGACGCAGCAACGGCTGCTGCGCGCGCAGGGCAATGAGCCGGCGGGTGAACTCGCGCAGCGCCGCGTCGTTTTCGGACAGCCCCTTCCAGTCGATCCATGAGATCTCGCTGTCCTGGCAGTAGCCGTTGTTGTTACCCTTCTGAGTGCGGCCAAACTCGTCCCCCGCCAGCAGCATCGGCGTACCGTGGGAGAAAAGCAGCGTGGTCAGGAAATTACGCTTCTGCCGTTCGCGGGTGGCGATAATGTCCGGGTTCTCCGTCGGCCCTTCTTCGCCATAGTTGTAAGAACGGTTATCGTTATGCCCGTCGTTATTGTCCTCGCCGTTGTCGGCGTTGTGCTTCTCGTTGTACGACACCAGGTCATTCAGCGTAAAGCCGTCATGGGCGGTGATAAAGTTGACGCTGGCCCACGGGCGGCGGCCGCGCAGATCGTACAGATCGCCGGAACCGAGCAGCCGCGCGGCAAAGTCCGTGGAGACGATGTCCCCCTTCCAGTACTCGCGCACGGTATCGCGGTATTTGTCGTTCCACTCTCCCCAGCCTGGCGGGAAGCCACCGACCTGATAGCCGCCGGGGCCAATATCCCAGGGCTCGCCAATTAGCTTGAGCTTAGAGAGCACCGGATCCTGGGTAACGGCGTCGAAAAAGCCCCCGCGCGGATCGAACCCCTCAGGCTCGCGGCCCAGAATCGTCCCCAGGTCGAAACGAAAACCGTCAATGTGCATGGATTCGGCCCAGTAGCGCAAGGAATCCATCACCATCTGCAGCACGCGCGGGTGCGAGGTATTCACCGTGTTCCCCGTCCCGGTATCGTTAATGTAATACCGGTGCTGGTCCGGCAGCGTGCGGTAGTAGCTGTAGTTATCAATGCCCTTGAATGAAAGCGTTGGCCCCAGCTCGTTACCTTCCGCTGTGTGGTTGTAGACCACGTCCAGAATCACCTCGATGCCCGCGTCATGATAGGCGCGCACCATATCGCGAAAGCCCTGGATCCCCGCCGGGCCATAGTAGCGCGACGCCGGAGCAAAAAAGCCGAGCGTGTTATAGCCCCAGAAGTTCTTCAGGCCACGGTCGAGCAGATGCTGGTCGTCCGGGAACCAGTGAACGGGCAGCAGCTCCACCGAGGTAATACCGAGGCTTTTGATGTAGTCGACCGAGGCTTTGTGTCCCATCCCCTCGAACGTCCCGCGCAGCTCGGGCGGGATGGCCGGGTTCATCTGGGTAAAGCCCTTCACGTGGCTCTCATAGACGACGGTATGTGGCCAGGGCACGTTTGGCCGGTTGTTGTCCTGCCAGTCGAAAGCGTTCGGGTCGATAACCTTGCATTTCGGCGTGAACGGCGCGCTGTCCCGCGTATCGAAGCTAAGATCCAGTTCGTCGTGCCCCAGCTCATAACCGAAATGGGCGTCGTTCCAGTCGATATCACCCACCAGTTCACGAGCATACGGGTCAATAAGCAGCTTATGCGGGTTAAAGCGGTGACCGTTTTCCGGATCGTAGGGGCCGTAGACGCGATAGCCGTACAGCGCGCCGGGTTTCAGGTCAGGCACATAGCCGTGCCAGACCTCATGGGTATACTCCGGCAGCTCCAGCCGGGCGATTTCTGTTTTCCCGGACGGGTCAAACAGACAGAGCTCCACCCGCTCCGCGTGCGCGGAGAACAGCGCGAAGTTAACGCCCTTCCCGTCATAATTCGCCCCCAACTGCTGGCCATGACCGGCCCGAATTTCAAACGTAGTTTCCTTTGCCATTTTCGTTCTCCACGATTATTCGCAGGTAAGCAGAACCAGTACACATCCCTTTTCTGACGTTAAATCCAGCGTCTCTTGCAGAATGCGGCTTTCACCGCTGAACAGATCCCGATAGCGCTTCCCGGCCAGTTCGTCGGGTATCGCTACCGTGGTATTGATCCACAGCTGATGATTATCGGTGATGCCAAAAACCAGACGCGGCACGGCAACGATCAGCGCCTCCTCGTCTTTAACGCGCGCATAGACAATCAGGTTCTCCTCGCGCTCGCCGGAAACCTTGAGCGGCAGCCAGTCGCCGTAGCGGAAAAGCGCGTCGTAATGCGGTCGAAGCCGCAGCAGCGTGGCGGTGACAAACTGCTTTACCCTGCCGTCCCGCCAGCACGCCGGGTGTTCAAACACTGAAGCATCCGCCGCGCTGAGGTTTTGCACCAGCGCGTTGAAGTCCGGCTCCCGCCGGTTATCCGGGTCGACGAGGCTAAAGTTGAGCGCCTCGCTGCCCTGATAGATATCCGGCACGCCGGGCGCCGTCAGCTTGATGACCGTCTGGCTGAGGCTGTTCATCAGCCCGGCGCGGATAAAGGGCTGCATCGCCTCGCTGAAAGCGTGCAGGAACGGGGCGTTATCCGGGGAAAGCAGATGCCGCGTATAGCTCAGCACCACGCTCTCATAGCTCTCGTTGCTGTCGATCCAGTCGGTGCGCTGCTTCGCCTCGCGAAGCGCTTTCTCAAGGAAGCCGAGGAAACGCGTCTCCAGCGATGCAAGCCCTTCGGCATCATCAGGCGACAGCGTGGCGGGCCAGACGCCCGCCAGCGCCTGATAGATCATCCAGGTATCGGCGGCGTTCGGCGCGGTGCCGTCGTTGAGAAAACGCACCTGGGTCTGGTTCATCTGCCGCCAGCGGGCGAGATTTTCTCCCCAGCGTTCCGGCGCCTCCGTCAGGGTGTAGAGCCGCGCCCGGGCGTCTTCTCCGCGCTTGGTATCGTGCGTGGAGGTGCCGAGCAGCGCGTCGGGCTGACGGGCGAGACGAATGCGCATCTCCTGGTGAAAGCGGGATAACGAGAACGCGCGCGGCGTCGGGTCAGCGCCCACTTCATTGAGCGCAAGCTCAAGGTTCAGACGGAAAAACAGCGTATCTTCCACCGACTTCGCCATCAGCGGCCCGGTCAGCTGCTGGAAGCGGGTTCTGAAAAGCGCGGCGCAGTCGCGGCAATCTTCCGGCAGATCGCCGGTAAGAATGCGCACAATCAGGCTCAGGGCCGCTTCGGACGTATTTACGCTGGCGACCACGCGGCTAAGCAGCGCCACGTCAGGCGGGGTTAATCCCTCGCGAGTGCCGTAGGTGCGGTACACCGGAAAAGCGATAAGCAACTCGCGCAGCGCGTGGCGGATCTCCTCGCGCGGCAGCGCAACGTCATTGCGGCGTGCCAGATCGTCCGCAAGGTTTAGCAGCGTGGTGAACTCGCCCTCAAAATTACGATCGGTCATCAGACCCTTGGCATCGCGCAGTTCGGCGTGGCGATCGACCGTGACGCCCAGCGTCTCGTCGTGGATTGTCTCCAGGCGCGAGAGGTTATCGTCGTCGACCAGCACCTCCGCCAGCGAGGCGATAAACTCGTAGCCGGTGGTGCCGGAAACCGGCCAGTCAGTGGGGAGCTGCTCTCCCTTCGCGAGAATTTTTTCGACCGTGATATAACAGTCGGGTCCGGCTGCCTGCCGCAGCTTCTGCAAATAACCCAGCGGATCGGCCAGGCCGTCAATATGGTCAATACGCAGGCCGTCAACCACGCCCGCGTGAACCAGCTCAAGAATGAGACGGTGCGTATCGTCGAAGACCGCCTCGTCTTCAACCCGTACGCCTACAAGACCGGTGATCTCGAAGAAGCGCCGCCATGAGAGCTGCTTCGGCGCTTCCCGCCAGGACATCAGCCGCCAGCTCTGCGCCTCATGAAGTTCGGCGATACTTTTATCCTCGCTGTACGTGCCCGGATTAAGCGGGTACGCCGTGTCGTAATAGACCAGAGAGGCTTTATTCGTGACAGGGTCACGTTTTAACGTGATGGCACCCTTCTCCAGCTCCGCCTCAAAGGTGTCGCCGAGAAACGGCAGCGTAAGCGGGCGCGACGCGTCGATATCGAAATAGCGGAAATAGCGGCTCTGCTGGCCGTATTCAATCACGTCCCGCCACCAGGCGTTTTCCAGCGAGGTGGACATATGGTTCGGGACAATATCCAGAATCAGCCCCATGCCGGCCTGCCTGAGCGCCGCGGCCATGCGGTCAAACCCTTCCCGACCGCCAATCGCGGGGTCAATTTCATTCGGGTTAGTCACGTCATAGCCGTGTGTGGAACCCGTTGTGGCGGTAAACACGGGCGAGGCGTAGAGGTGGCTGATGCCGAGGTCTTTCAGATACGGCACCAGCTCGACAGCGCGGTCAAACGTCATGCCGTTGCGGAACTGAATACGGTACGTGGCGGAAGGGATCATAACGATGCGTCTCCATCAGCAAAGCGAACGACAATACTGTTCGGCGGCAAAACGTCGTTTACCTCCGGCCAGGCGAAGCGCGTCTCCCCTGCGAGCGCGGGCACGTCGACAGGCTTAGGGCCGATATTGAGCGCCAGAGAGAGCGTCCCGGACGGGCAGCGCCAGCTCACTGCCACCATGCCGGGCGCGGTCTCGATCGCCTTGCCCTCAACGATGCCACCCTGATGCAGAAGCGGAACGATATAGCGATGGCGCAACGTCAGCAGGTGGCGGGTGAAGCGCAGCCACGTTTTCCCTTCGTCGGTAGCAATCTTATGCCAGTCGAGCTTTGAGCGAACGAAGGTGTTAACGTCGTTCGGGTCCGGGACGGCTTCATCGTGCCCGGCGTGGCCGGTAAACTCTTTCGCGCGCCCTTCCCGCACCGCTTTTGCCAGGTCGCCGTGAAAATCGGTGAAGAACAGGAACGGATGCGTTTCACCGAACTCCTCGCCCATAAACAGCAGCGGGATATGGGGAGAAAGCAGCAGCGCGGCAAGCAGCACCCGCGTCCTGTCGGCCCCCGCGAGGGTGATAAGACGCTCCCCCTGGGCGCGATTCCCGGTCTGATCGTGATTTTGAATGAAATCGACGAAGAACTGCGGCGGCTGGGTACGGCACTCCACCCCGCGAGATTCCCCGGTTTGCAGCGAAATCTCGCCCTGGTAGACAAACCCTTCCGCCAGCGCACGGGCGAACTTTTTCTCCGGCTCACACGCAAAATCCTGGTAGTAGGCGTGCGTTTCGCCGGTGGCAAACACGTGGGCAGCATTGTGGAAGTCATCATTCCACTCGGCGGTGAACAGCGGCGTGTTGCCCTGTTCATCGCGCGGATGCAGGAAAATCACGTTGCGGCTGTCTTCCGTGGTCAGGTGAACGTGACGGTGCGGGATCGCCTCGCGGATCTTCGCGGCAATCTCCTCCAGAATGTGCGTCCCGGAGCTGTCTTTAATCTGGTCGATGGCATCAAAGCGCAGGCCATCCAGACGGTACTCCGTCAGCCAGTAGAGCGGTGCATCGGTGATGTACTGCCTCACCGGCTCGCGCTCGTAAGCGATGCCGTTGCCCCACGGCGTCATTCGATCCGCATCAAAAAACGCGGGCGACAGCAGAGGGAGATAGTTCCCCTCCGGGCCGAAGTGGTTGAGCACGATATCCAGCACCACGGAAAGCCCCAGCCCGTGCGCGGCGTCGATAAACGCGTGAAAATCCTCCGGCGTACCGTAGGCAGCGTGCGGGGCATACAGCAGCACGCCGTCGTAGCCCCAGCCGCGGGTTCCGCCAAACTGGGAAACGGGCATCACTTCAAGCTGGGTGATACCGAGCTCCGCCAGATAGGGCAGCTTGTCGATGGCCGCCCGGAAGGTGCCCTCTGGGGTAAAGGTGCCGACGTGCAGCTCGTAAATGACCGTCTCTTCCCATGGCCGCCCTGCCCAGTCCCGGTTAACCGGCTGATAGCGTCGGGGATTGATAACAACCGATGGCCCGTTAACGTCGCCCTTTTGCGCGCGCGATGCCGGGTCGGGTACCGCCATGCCGTCCTGCAGGACAAACTGATACTCTGCACCGTGCGTGACGCCGGGGATGTCCGCCTGAAACCAGCCGTTGCCGGTTGCTGTCATCGGCACGTCGGTGGCGGCCAGACGTAGCGTAAGTTCTTTCTGTCCTTCTGCCCAGACGCGAAAACGTACCACGTCATCGGAAATAAACTCAGCACCCCACTGCTTTTGAAATGTCCTGAATTCCATTCATTGTCCTCGAATGACCCACATTTTACGCGGAACGAAGTACAAGCTTAGTTCAGGATCTCAAGTGCGTGAGCTCAGCGGATTTAACCGCGTCGTCTATTCTTTATGAAATAACTCACTATCGGGAATACTATGCAGATTCGAAAAGGATTAAATACGGACCTCGTCCGTCTTGAATGTTGTGACTTTTCTTTCACCATTAGCCACATTGCGCGAGAGCCGTTTATCCATTGTGATTTGCATATCGAAGCCGTCGCCGAGCCCTGGATAAAAACCTACGAACTCGACATCCAAACGCTCGAAAACCATTGCGTTAATCCGGACGCCATATTTCTTGTTGCGGAAACCGATGACGGTGAATTAGCCGGATTTATTACCGCGTCAATCGGCTGGAATAAATTTATTTCAGTGGATTATATTGCCGTTGATCGCACCAGACGCCGAACCGGCGCCGCGCAAAAATTAATGGCTGCCGCGCACGTGTGGGCCCGCAGCGTAAACGCGCCGGGATTACGGCTTGAAACACAAAATGTTAACGTCTCCGCCTGTCTGTTTTACCGTAACTACGGGTTCACCCTTGGCGGGTACGATCGGTATCTCTACAACGCCTTACCGGAAAAAGACGAGGTCGCCCTGTTCTGGTATTACATGCTGGTGTAGCGACGCTGCCTTCATATTTCTGTCATTGAACTTCATTACGCTTTCGGGATTTTAACCACGGTGTTGAGGAAAGAAGTGTGAATTCAATGGCTAAGGCATTACTGCTGGCATTACCCGTTTTGAGTGCAGCGGCGACGGCCGCTGAGCGCGAACTGTGTGAACCCAAAGCGTACGAAATGGCGCTGCGCTATCAGCAGAAATCGGCAGAGATTCTGGCCCTTCAGCTGCAGACGTATCGGTTTGCCACCGAGCGTTTCAACGAAAAATTAAAAGATCTGAAAACGCCTGAAAATTACGCCGTGGTGATGGACCTGGATGAAACGGTGCTGGATAACACCCCTCTGCTGGTGCGCGACATGGCGCAGTGTCACGACTATACGAAATGGGATACCTGGAGCGACTGGGAAAAACAGGGAAAACCCGGCTTAATTCCGGGAGCGAAGGCGTTTCTTGACCATGTGAATCAAAGCAAGGTCCGCATCTATTATGTTTCGGACCGTATGCAGGAAAACAAAGCCGACACGCTGAAGACGTTAAACGCTCTCGGCCTGCCGCAGGTGTCTGACGAAAGCGTGCTGCTGGATACGGTCAGCAAGGAAGAGCGCCGTCAGAGCATCCTCAAAAAGCAGCAGATCGTGATGCTGTTCGGCGACAGCCTGCCGGACTTCGCCGTACAGTTCAAAAACAAAAAGCCGAGCGAGCAGCAGCGTGAGCTGGTTGAAGCTAGCGCCGAACACTTCGGCAACGACTGGATTATGCTCCCAAATGCCGCTTATGGTGCCTGGTCCAGGGCCACGCTGGATAGCTGGAACGCACCGCTGAAAAAATAACGCTTTACGGGCCGGGAAAGGCTTCACCACCACCCGGCTGTTGCGCTGTGCTATTTATCTCGTTTATAGGTCCTATCATTTCTGAGCAGGTTCTTATAATTTTACGGAGCAGTAAGATGAGCACTTTCAAAGGAGACTCGTATGCTTACCGTGAAAAAACTTGCTCTTTCCACGCTGATTTCCAGTTCATTGCTTTTCTATCCTGCACTGCAGGCATCTGCAGAGACGCCGCAGCACGTCGTTAAACAACCGGCGGGCGGTTACAGCGTGCAGGTCGGTGACGTTCTGGTAACGTCGTTTACGGACGGGACCGTTGCGCAGGATCTGCATAAGCTACTGCGCCGGACAACGCCGCAAAACATTGATGCACTGCTCGCGAAAAACTTTCAGACCAACCCGGCGGAAGTGTCCATCAACGCCTTCCTGATTGCGATGCCCGGACACAAAATCCTGGTGGATACCGGTTCCGGCCAGCTCTTTGGTCCTGATACCGGCGGACGTCTGGTTGAGAGCCTCGCCACGCAGGGAATAAAACCCGAGGACATCACTGAAGTCCTGCTGACCCACGCCCACTCCGATCATGCGGGTGGCCTGGTGAAAGACGGCAAGCTGGTGTTCAGCAACGCGCGCGTTTTCGTTGGCAAACCGGACGTCGACTTTTTCTTTAACGACGACAATCAGAAGAAAACCGGTTACGGCAAGAACTACTTTGATGTCGCACAGAAGACCTTAAAACCCTATCTTGACGCGGGTAAAGTGGTGCCGTTTAGCGGCACATCGGAGATTCTTCCGGGGCTGACCGGCACGGTTCACCCCGGACATACGCCGGGATCGGCCTTCTACACGCTGACAAGTAAAGGCGAGAAAATCACCTTTGTCGGCGACATCATTCACGCAGCGGCGGTCCAGTTCCCGCAGCCTGCGGTGACCATCACCTACGATGAAGATGAGAACAAAGCGGCAAGCGTACGCGAGCATGCGTTCGCTGACTTTGTGAAAAATAAAGACCTTATTGCCGCGCCCCATCTCCCTTTCCCGGGCATCGGCTATGTGACGAAAGGTGAGAAAGGCGGCTATGCCTGGGTCCCTGTCACCTATACCAACCGGGACGCCAGCGGCGCGAAGTAGAGTGATGTCGCGTATATCTGACATGGACATCGACCTGCTCCTGGCGCTGGACGCCCTGCTTCAGGACAGGAACATCACTCATGCGGCCGCGCGGCTGGGCATCAGCCAGCCCGCGCTCTCTGCCCGTCTGGCGCGTCTGCGCACGCTGTTTGGCGAGCCGCTGTTTATTCCCTCCCCACACGGACGTGGGGTATTACCCACACCGAGAGCGGAGGCGTTGAGGCCACAGGTTGAAAGCGTGCTACGCGGCATCCGCGCGATGTTCGCCCCCACCGCGTTTGATGCGCAAACCAGCAGCCGGACATTTGTTATCGCGCTTCATGAAAACCCGGCGCTGATGCTCGGCACCGGGCTGCTTAACCAGATTAGAACCGATGCCCCCGGTATCCGCCTGCGCTTCGCCCTTCCGGAGATAGTAGACCTGCCGCAGCAGCTGGAAAACGGTGATGTGGATATCTACATCGGCGTGAGCGCGGGCGCCCATGACGGATGGGTGAGGCGCAAACTTCTCGACGACGCGTTTGCCACCGCCCAGCGCAAAGGCCATCCGCGAGGAACGGGTCCGTTAGATCTGGATAGCTACTGCGCGCTTTCGCATCTGGTGGTGTCGTCGGCGGGGGATCCGTTTACCGGCTTTGTTGACCAAACCCTCGCCGGGCTGGGCTATCAGCGACACGTTGCCATGTCCACCCAGAGCTACGCTATGGCGCCTGCGCTGGTTGCCGGTACCGACCTGGTATGTACCCTGCCGGAACGGATGCTGAAGCAGTTTGCCAGCATACTGGATATTTTCCCACCGCCGCTGCCGCTCCAGCCGATTACCATCAACATGTACTGGCACCCGAAAAACAGCCAGGATCCAGCGAACGCCTGGCTGCGCGGGCAGCTGCTGCGGGCCGCCGGACGTCAGGTGTGATCCAGCGTGACCAGAAACTTTTTAAGCACTTCTGAACGAATAATCCGGTGGCAAACCAGGGTGAGTTCGCTCTCCCGCAGCCGGTCGAGGATGTCCACGTAAACGACATTCTCGACGCTCACCGCCTTTGCCGACGCGGGCAACAGCGCCAGCCCAAATCCGGCCGCAACAAGGCTTATCACCGTGGGCACGTCGGTCGCATTTTGCACCACGTCCGGCTGAAAGCCCGCCCCGCTGCAGGCGTCATAGAAGTACTGCTCCAGCCCCATTCCCTCCGGATCGCGCAGCGAGATCCATTTTTCGTCTTTCACCGACGAAAGCGTCAGCGCGGACGATCCGGCGAGCGGATGCTGACGAGAGAGCGCCAGCACCGTTTTCTCCGAGGTGAACGGCCGGCTTTGCAGATCGTCAGGCAGCGACGGCAGCGGCGCGCGGATGATGGCCACGTCCAGCTGGTTGCTCTGCACGGCGGCGTAGAGCGTCTGCACATTTCCCGTCATCAGGGACATGGTAATGGCCGGCCAGCGGCTATGCATCTGGCGCAGCGCGGCGGGTAGCCTGCCGTCAAACATCGCACTCGACACGCACCCCAGGTTTAACTCCCCCTGCTCGCCCCGTGCCGTTTGTCTGGCATCCAGCACCGCCTGCTCGGTCAACGAGATGGCAAGCCGGGCTTTGACCAGAAACGCTTCGCCCGCGGGCGTCAGGGTTAAGCGGCGGTTCGCCCGACTGAAAAGCGTGACGCCTAAACGTTCTTCCAGCGCCTTTATCTGCTGGCTCAGCGCCGGTTGGGCGATGTTCAGACGCTCGGCGGCCCGGTGCATGTGGAGCTCTTCGGCAACGACAATGAAGTGGCGCATCTGACGAAACTGCACGAGACGTCTCCCTTTATTGATATAGATTTACTTATCAATTTAACAGAAATGATGAAATTGATGCTATTGGTCTTTGCCATAAAAATGGAGGTGTTCAACCGAGGGAGGAAAATATGGACAACCAAGTCAACGATCTCCGCAGCGCCATCGCCTTACTGCAGCGCCACGAAGGGCAGTATATTGAAACCGATCATCCGGTCGATCCCAACGCGGAACTGGCGGGTGTTTATCGCCATATCGGCGCAGGCGGCACGGTCAAACGTCCGACCCGCACGGGTCCGGCCATGATGTTCAATAGCGTTAAGGGCTATCCGGGCTCCCGCATTCTGGTGGGCATGCACGCCAGCCGCGAGCGCGCGGCGCTGCTGTTAGGCTGCGAACCGTCTGAACTGGCAAAACACGTTGGCCATGCGGTGAAAAAGCCGGTCGCACCGGTTGTCGTTCCGGCCTCGCAGGCCCCCTGCCAGGAACAGGTCTTCTACGCTGACGATCCTGACTTCGATCTTCGCAAATTGCTTCCGGCACCGACCAATACGCCAATTGATGCCGGTCCGTTTTTCTGCCTGGGGCTGGTGCTGGCAAGCGATCCGGAAGACAGCTCGCTGACGGATGTCACCATTCACCGCCTCTGCGTGCAGGAGCGCGACGAGCTTTCCATGTTCCTTGCCGCCGGGCGACATATCGAAGTCTTCCGTAAAAAAGCGGAGGATGCCGGAAAACCGCTGCCGGTGACGATCAACATGGGTCTCGACCCCGCCATCTATATCGGCGCATGCTTTGAGGCCCCTACCACGCCGTTTGGCTACAACGAGCTGGGCGTCGCCGGGGCGCTGCGCCAGCAGCCGGTCGAGCTGGTGCAGGGCATGGCGGTCAAAGAGAAAGCCATCGCACGGGCGGAAATCATCATCGAAGGCGAACTGCTTCCGGGCGTGCGCGTAAGAGAGGATCAGCATACCAACACTGGCCACGCTATGCCGGAGTTCCCGGGCTACTGCGGTGAGGCGAATCCCTCCCTGCCGGTAATCAAAGTGAAAGCCGTGACCATGCGCAACCACGCGATCCTGCAGACGCTGGTGGGACCGGGGGAAGAACATACCACGTTGGCCGGACTGCCGACCGAGGCCAGCATCCGTAATGCCGTTGAGGAAGCGATTCCGGGCTTCCTGCAAAACGTCTACGCCCATACCGCGGGCGGCGGGAAGTTCCTCGGCATATTGCAGGTGAAAAAACGCCAGCCGTCAGACGAAGGACGACAGGGCCAGGCGGCGCTCATCGCCTTAGCCACCTATTCGGAGCTGAAAAACATTATTCTTGTCGACGAAGATGTGGATATTTTCGACAGCGACGACATCCTGTGGGCGATGACGACGCGCATGCAGGGCGATGTGAGCATCACCAATATTCCGGGGATCCGCGGCCACCAGCTGGATCCGTCCCAGTCGCCGGATTACAGCACCTCGATTCGCGGCAACGGCATTTCCTGCAAGACGATCTTCGACTGCACGGTGCCGTGGGCGCTGAAGGACCGCTTCGAGCGCGCGCCGTTTATGGAAGTGGATCCACGTCCGTGGGCGCCGGGGCTGTTTGCCGGTAAGAAATAAAATCACGCGCGTATGGCCCGCAGGTCATACGCGTATTTTCTTTTCAAGCGTGGCGATATTTTCACCCGCCACGCGTTCAACAGTGAAACGATCGACGCTCAGCAATATGAGCATCAGCCCCCTGCCGCTCTCCAGCAGCGGCGACATTTCGCAGAAACGGTCTCGCCGGGCGATCTCAAGACGCTCCTGCGGGAACGCGTCACCCGCGTCGGTAAAAACAAGGCAGACGTCATTGCCGCGGATGGCGAACTGTACGCTAAAGACGCTCGAATTATCCTCATGAAGCGCGTAGCGGATGATATTCGTTGCCACTTCACAAACGGCGAGATCGAAGGCGAAACGCCACTCGTCATCGACGGGAAGCGCGCTCAGCCTGTCTCTCAGCCAGTCGGACAGCGGCGTCAGGGACGCGATCGCCGCCGGAAATTCAGCATGCTCTGGCCTCTGCATCTACTGCCCCAGCTGCGCAAGCGCGCTATGTTTATCCGGATAGATACGGAAGATACGATCCATTCGGGTCAGGGTGAACATGTTCATGATCCCGGGGTTCAGAGAGCACAGCGCCATGTCGCCTTTCCCGTTCATCAGCTTAAACAACGACACCAGCATCCCCAGCCCGCTGCTGTCGATGAAATCCACTTTGCTAAAGTCGACGATTAAGGCTTTACGATCGCTGCCGATTTCCTCCGTCACGGACGCTTTAAACGTCGCAGCAACGGAGGCGTCCAGCCGTCGGACCGCGGGCGTGAGAATGTTGGCATGCGGTAATCGTTCGGTGTTAATTATCATTCTGTTCTCCCTGACGCTCAATCACGAGCAGTGACACGTCATCGGTTAAGGCGATCGGTTCATCACGGTTTGCATTACGCCAGCCGGTCAGGTGGTCACCGAACCGCGGCAGGAGCTGGTCAACGGGGAGCCGGGCATGCTCATGAAGCCAGCGTTCGAGACGTTGCGGGCCAAACTGCTCGCCGCTGACGTTCTCACACTCGGTAATACCGTCACTGAATAAGCATAAGCGATCCCCTGGATGGAGGGTAAACGCGACGTCTTCCCAGCTCAGATCCGGGATTAGCCCGACCGGCGGTCCGCCATCACCCACGGACGTGACGGCGCTGTCCGCATTTACAATGAAGGGAGTAGGATGCCCGGCCTGGCACAGCCACCCTTCACCAGTCTCTGGATCGATCACGCCGTAAATGAGCGTGAAATAACTGGTGATGTCGCTCTCTTCACTGCAAAAGCGGCTGTTCAACATCCTGACAACCTCCGCAGGTGACTGAATCCCCCCCTCTTCGGTAAACAGAAAGCGATCCACCACCCGGCCATGTAAAAACTGGCGAGCCACCGCGAGGGACATCATCGCGGCCCCCACGCCGTGACCCGAGACATCAACGCAATAGAATCCCAGATGTGAATCCAGAGGGAAAATATTGAACACATCGCCCGAAACCCAGGCTGACGGCAGGAAAAGCCAGTCGGAGAAGTAGTCGCCATAGCGTAAGCGGCGTGAAGGCAGCACCGAGTGCTGAACGCGCGCAGCCAGTTCCAGATCTTTTTCAATCTGATGCAACGCTTCACTCAGGCGCTTGTTGTGCGCCGCGAGGGTCGCCTCCAGCGTCAGGATACGGACCCCGGCATGAAGCCGCGCCCGCAGTTCAGCCTGCTCAACGGGCTTACTCAAAAAATCATCCGCTCCGGCATCAAACCCCTGCGTCACGTCCCCGGCATTCTCGCGGGCCGTCAACAGGATGATATACACGTAGCGGCCAAACTGACGGTTGCGGATGGTCTGACACAGCGTCAGTCCGTCCATTTCCGGCATTTCCCAGTCGCTTATCACCATGCTGACCGGCTGGCTGGACAAGATTTCCAGCGCGTCGACACCGTTTTCCGCCTCGCTCACGATATATCCCCACTGGGTGAGCATTCGGGAGAGTAACCGACGATAAATCAGCGAATCTTCAACGATTAACACGTGCAGCGCCGACATACATCCCTCCTAAAGCGGTAAGAACCAGATGAGGCTCACGGTCCCTTCCCTGAATTTTGCATTCCCGTTGCCGTGCCCCGGATAGCGCGTTCCTGCATAATTCGCGTACTGGATGGAGAACGAACCCGGCGTATAGCCGGCATAACCGAAGCTGTAGCTATAATCGCCATTCCAGGGCTGCTGCTGGCTGCTGTCCGGGAACCAGAATGCCGTCGCGCGAACGAAGAAATGTTGTTTGAAGGTGTAGCCGCAGCCGCCGAGCATGACGTTTTTATTTTTGCGGATGTCATCGCTGCTGAGGTCGTAGTAGCGCGGTACCCAGCTGTACCCGACCTGGCAAATGATGGAATCCCCTTTATTAATCAGGAGCGTGTTTTCAACCGGTTTCGGTAGCGAAAACTTATAGGCCAGCGTGAAGGCGCCCTGTTCGAAATAGGTGTGTCGTCGGCTGCCCGATGTCCAGAAATGGTTATCGCCGTAGTTGCTGTAAACCAGACTCACGGTGTTGGCGTGCCAGTCATCGTAGCCGAAGCTGTAGCGAAAATCGGCGGTGTAGCGGCTGGTGTCTCTGACCGGCAGTCGGGACGTAATGTTGGCAAACCAGAAGCTGTAGGGGGAATACTGAAGGCTGAGATTCAGCGTCTGGTTAATCTTTTTCTTTTCCGTGGCGGTGTCTGAACTGTTAGGAATGCTCATCCACTGCTCTTTCAGTCCCGAGCTAAAGCTAAGCGCACCTGAGAATTTCTTGTCGTTACCCGAGAACAGGCGCCCCCAACGGCTGGTAAAAACGCCTGCCTGAACGGGTTCACCGTTCTTATCGCGCAGGGTTTCTTTATCACTGCTTTGCGCCGCCTCCGCGGCGGGTATCGCGGCGAGCAGCACGCCCGCCAGAAGCCATTTTTCGCGCATAACCGCCATCCTTAGTTAGGTATCCAGCGTGCGCCGACGTCGTATTTTGCCATCAGCCACAAAATACCCAGTGCCGCCGCATGCACTAACGTGTTCTCTATCCAGGCGTGACGCCATAAATCGAAGGTGATGAACTGACTCACCAGCAGCACCACGTAAACATGCAAAATAAAGGTATAGAGCGAGTGCTGCCCTAGCGGGATGAGGAACCATCCCAGCAGGCGGTTGAGCGGCGTCCAGCAATACGTTAGCACCAGGTAGACGGTGACCATCAGGGCGATATCGTTCAATACCCGCACCGGGCCCAGCCCATTCTTCGCCGCCCAGGTGTGATAAAACGAATTGAAGCTGTCAGGCGGGATGACGTGCATCAGCAGCGCGGGCGGCATAAACGGGTTGGTATGGTTCTGGGCAACAAATCCCAGCACCAGTGACACCATGACCAGCGCCACCACCACCCCTTTGCCCGGGGGCGTCCGGGCGAACGAGAGCAGTTCGGCTTTATACCAGCCGCTGGCCATGCCCAGCACAAAGATGAACTGCCAGGCGAGCAGCGGGAAGGCAAATTCGAATTCCGACGGCGTCAGCCGAAGCGGCCACCGCTGCCACAGGCTGTACACCAGCAGCGACAGCCCTAACAGCCACCAGACTTTTCCTTTCTGCAGCATCCCTAAAAATAGCGGGCTGAGTAGCAGCAAAAAGATATACAGTCCGAGAATTTGCGTCTGGTGGGGGCCGATCTGTAAATAGAGAATAATGTTGAACCAGGTCTCTTTAATTTGCGGCGTCACAGGATAAAGCGACCAGCTTTGACCCGAAAAGCGGTCGGTAAAATGGGTGACCTCGAAAACGTTAATATGTGGGATATAGGCCAGCAGAATAAACGACACTATGATAATGATATTTACGCGATATATTTTCCATGCCCTGAGATAAAGCCCCCAAGAAACCGTAAGCAAAACCACTTTTTGCAGACGCGCGCGATTCAGCATTCCCAGCATAAACCCGGAGAGAATGACAAAGCCTTCTGCACCTGTTGTTAACCCAAAACGCTCCCAAGAGAATATATTAAATATCGACATCACCTCCGTATGCGCCACGACCATCATGACGAGGGCAATGCCGCGCATAAAGTCAATTCTCAGGTCACGAGCACCTGCAACGACATACCTCCATGTTATTGATTTAGCGTCATCTTCTTGCGCGACCGACGGCGCAACATGGCTCATAGGGTGTCCTTTGCCTGAAAACGAAAATTAAGGTCTAAATAAAGTAGATAGTCTAAAGGAATAGTAACTGCAATTTATCACCGGCAGATGAAACATATTAAGCAGAATTAAATCCAAATTAACCACCACTTCATATTAATAAAAACGACGCTGGACACTTTTATTCGGCGTTCTACACTTATCTTAAATCTTGTTTACTCGCTATTTTCTTTCGCTTTTGGGCAACTGTCTGCGCAGCAGAATGGGTCTGCATTTTCACGGAATCAGGAACGCCGGAACTATGGATTTTTATTTTTCCCGTTTTGAACATCGTCGTCCTCCGGAACCGTTAACAACACCGCGTTGGGTCATGATGACCTGGCAGGTATTAGCGGTCGCGGCGCTTATTCTGGGTGCAAATTATATTTACTGGCGTTGGACCGCCTCCCTGAATACTGACGCACTATGGTATGCCATACCGCTGGTCCTCGCCGAAACGCTGGCGTGGATAGGGACCGTGCTGTTTACCATCAACTTATGGAAAGAACAGGATCCCCCCCAGTGTCCGCCCCCCGGCGAAATTAACGAATGCCTGTTTCCGGAAGAGGCCGTAGAACCTCGTCCTGTTAAAGTGGATTTGTTCATTGCCACCTACTCGGAAGACACCGAGCTGGTCAGGCTGTCCATTCGCGACGCCCTAAAGATGGCCTACCCGTACCCGATTGACTACCGGATCCACGTGCTTGATGACGGCCGCCGCCCGGAGATGAAAGCCGTCTGCGACGAGGAAGGCGTTAACTATATCAGCCGCCAGACCAACATCGGCTTTAAGGCCGGCAACCTGCGCAACGGTCTTGAGCAAACCGACGGTGATTTCATTGTTATCTGCGACGCCGATACCCGCGTATTTCCCACCCTTCTCAGCCATACGCTGGGCTATTTTCGCGATCCGGACGTGGCCTGGGTGCAGACGCCGCAGTGGTTCTTCGACCTTCCGGAAGGAGAAAATCTGTCACGCTGGGGCCAGCGAAAAGCCGGAAAAGTGGGCTACGGTCTGGGCTGGCTGATTCAAAAGTGTGTTGGCCCGGTGACCGTAGGCCGCGACCCGTTTTTTAACGATCCGCGCATGTTCTATGACGTGATCCTGCGGCGGCGCAACTGGGCGAACGCGGCTTTCTGCTGCGGCGCGGCCTCCATACACCGGCGCGAGGCGGTCATGCAGGCCGCGCTGAGAAGCTACGTCTGGTCCGTCGAAGAGGAGATCCATCGCCACACCCGCGACATCCGCGATGAAGAAACCCGCGAAGCGCTGCAGGAGGCGATGCGCCCGCACGTGGCGTTTGACACCGAGCTCACCCCCTACAAATTTCACGTCTCCGAAGATATTTACACCTCGGTGCTGCTGCACGGTGACGCCGCGCGACGCTGGCGCTCGGTCATGCATCCGCGGGTGGAGTCGAAGATGCTCTCTCCTCAGGATATGCTGACCTGGATGATCCAGCGCTTTAAATACGCCGCCGGCTCGCTGGATATTTTGTTCCATGACAATATCTTCAGCCGTCGCCGCTTCCGGCTTTCCCTCCCCCAGACGCTGATGTATGCCACCACCTTCTGGTCTTACATGGCCTGCGTGTGGAACACGGTATTTTTGATTTCGCCCATTATCTATCTGTTCACCGGCATTCCGCCGGTATCCGCATGGTCGACGCCGTTCTATCTCCACTTTCTCCCCTTTTTTATCTTCTCTGAACTGGCGTTTATGTTCGGGACATGGGGGATCTCGGCCTGGGACGGCAGGGCCTCTTACCTCTCCTTCTTTTCCATGAACCTGCGCGCGCTCAATACCGTGCTGCGGGGCGAGCAGATCAAATTTCACGTCACGCCAAAAGAGCGGCAGACGGGCCGTTTTCTCTACCTGGTGAAGCCGCAGATTGCCATTGTGGTGCTGACCCTCGCAGGGCTTATCTGGGGCGGTATTCAGGTGGCGCGTGGACAGGTGGACGACCCCTCCGGCTACGTCATCAATATTTTCTGGGGAGGGGTGAACATCGCCGCCATGCTGCCGCTGATTTTCGCGGCCATGTGGACGCCCGCCGAAGAGGATGAGGTCACCCAATGAGGATACGTGATGCCCTGCTGCCCGCGCGCAGCTACCTCACCATTTTGCTCGGGTTCCTGCTCGGCTTTGCCATTGTGGTCTGGGTGGAGAAACAGATGCCCACGCGCGTGGAAAGCAGCGGCGGCATCGCGCTCAGCAAAGACTTCCCGCCGCTGCCTGCGAAACGCGCCCTGACCTATGACGAAGCCATCTGGGCGCGGGTCGCCTGGCAATACTACGTGAATAATACCCAGCCAAACGGGCTGGCGAATGCCAGCGACGGTGAACCCTGGCTGAGCCTCTGGAGCGTGGGAAGCTACCTGTTTGCGACCGCTGCCGCAGAGCAGCTCAACATTATTTCCGCCGATGAGTTCGACGAGAGGATCGGTACGGCCCTGTTCGCGCTGGGGCAGCTGCCGCTCAACGAGCGAGGCCTGCCAGCCGCGTATTACCATGCGGATACCCTGAAAATCCTCGGCAAATCCGACGCCTCGGCAATTGGGCTGAGCCGCCTGCTGACGGCGCTTCAGACCCTCCTGTGGCGCTATCCTCAGCACGCGGCGGCTATCCATGATCTCTTCAGCCTCTGGAACACCGGCGCTCTGATTGAACATAACGTCCAAAGCCAGGCGGCCGTGCCGCTCCATCACTGGACGCTGACCGATGATGAACAGCGGGACAGTTTTGGCTACCGTCTCTATGCCAGCCATACGCTGCGCCTGATTGACAGCGCGGCAGGCCTCGCGGTGACCAACCCGCCTGAAGGGCAAAAGATGATCGATCTGGATGGCGTGATGGTGCCGGATGAAGGGCTTCGCACGCCATGGGGCAAGCAAACCTCCCTGATCAGTCTCCCCTACCTGTTAACCGGCCTTGAGCTGGGCTTTGACGCGCAGAGCGCTGAGATTGCGTGGCGGATTATGCAGATCCAGCAGCGACGTCATAGCCTGCGCAGCCCAAAACCCCCTGTCAGCACGGATTACGCCGAACCGGCGCCGGATTACGTCAACGATCTGCCGAACAGGCAGCCGGTACAGGCGCGCAACCTGCGCGACGAGGTGCCGGAGAAAGTGGCGATAACCTCCACCCGCACCGCGTTTGCCTGGTATGCCCTGTTCCGCAACAGCTGGAGCGAAGCGCTGCGCCAGCAGGTTCTGCCGCTTCAGGTACCGGGTAAAGGCTGGCAGCGCGGATTAAATCTCAACAACAGCGTCAATGCCGTCGTGGACGCCGATACCAATGCCATTGTGCTGGAAAGTCTGTCTTACATCGCGCATGGTCAGATGCTCTGTCTGGCCTGCCTCTACACTTCCCCCTCAGCAGGAGCAACGCCATGAAGCCACGATCCCCGATCCTTTTCTACCTGCTCACGGGAATAACGATCTGCTGGCTGGCGTTATCGACCGTGCGTGCGGACACCGAGCTTCCTGCATCAGGTTACTCCCCGCGCAGCGGCGAGCTGACGGTCCGAGAGATGACCATCGCGAAAAACGCCTGGCAGTATTTCGTCACCAACTATCAGCCCACGACGGGCCTGGTGAATGCGGTAAACAAATTTCCCTCCACCACCATGTGGGACAGCGCCTCCTATCTGGCCGCCCTGACGGCGGCGCGCGAGCTCGGGATCATTGATAAAGCGGAATTTGACCGCCGGATGCTGAAATTTCTCGCCACGTTAAACACCCTGGTACTGTTCCGCAACGAGCTGCCCAACAAGGCCTATAACACCATCAGCGCCCAGAAGGTGGACTACACCAACAAGCCCGGCGAAATTGGCTTCTCGGCGCTGGATATCGGGCGAATGCTGGTCTGGCTGAAAATCGTCAAAGAGCGCTATCCGGAATACGGCAACAGCATTGATAACGTGGTGCTCGGCTGGGATTTCAGCCACGCGATCGACCCCTGCGGCACGCTGTACGGGGCCTATCTCGAGAACGGCCAGCCGAAGTACGTTCAGGAAGGTCGGCTGGGCTATGAAGAGTACGGCGCGGCCGGGTTCCAGCTTTGGGGGTTTAATACCTGTAAAGCCAGCCGTCCGCAGCCTTACGAGCTGGCCGAAATCTACTGCGTGCTGGTCCCGTACGATACGCGCGACCCGCGCAACACGTCGCAGCATAACTACGTGGTGACGGAATCCTACCTGCTCTACGGGCTGGAGTTCGGCTTTGATAAACCGACCGACCGGGATAACGCCCCGCGCGACTACTCCCTGACGTGGATGAAAAACTTTGCTGACCGTGTTTATCAGGCTCAGGAGAACCGCTATACCATTACCGGCGTCCTCACCGCGCGCTCCGAGCACCAGCTCGATAAGGCCCCTTACTTCGTCTATGACACCGTCTTCAGCGACGGATACAACTGGAACACCATTACCGATAAAGGCCAGTTCGTCCCCAACGCTGCCGCGATATCGCTGAAGGCGGCGCTTGGCATGTGGGTGTTGTGGAATTCCCCCTATACCGACCGCCTGCTGAATACGATTGAGAATGCCAACGAAGAGGGAAAAGGCTACTACGAAGGGCTGTATGAAAACGGTGACGGCCCGATCAAAGAGTTCACCGCGAACAATAACGGCATCATGCTGGAAGCCCTGCTGTTCAAGAAAGAGGGAAAACTGCTGGCCTTCAACACCGACAACCCAAAGAGCAAGGATTTTGCCCCCTCGCTGTGGGATCGCAAGCTGCTCGATCAGTTTGAAGAGAACAACGCGCTGCGCAGCCGTCCGTTCCTTAGCAGCACACCGGCCGTAAAAAGCTGGTGCGACCGGACCGGCGTCACGCAGCGAACCAAACCCGCCTGTCAGGCCTGTCAGTGCGCGTCATGCAGCGTGGACGAGCCCGTTAAACTGCCTCCGGTGACTGCGCAATGCTTAAAACCTTAGCCAGAGGGCTCGCGGGATTACTCCTTGCAGGCGGGGTCATCTTTGCCCTGTTTGGCCATCAGGGCGCAGGCTGGCGCTGGCTAATCCACGGCGGCTGGCACTCCAGCGCGCGTATCGCCGCCCTGACGCCGGAAGAGCAGACGTGGGCGACGATCGCCTGGCGCTATTTCGTCAATAATACCCAGCCGCAAACGGGCCTGGTCAACGGGAGCGACAAACAGCCCCGCGTCACGCTCTGGCAAATGGGCGATACGCTTATCGCCCTGCTGGCGGCAAAAGAGCTGGGGCTGATTGAGGACGCCGAGTATGACGCTCGCTTAACCCGTCTCATGGGCACCCTTAACCGCCTGATGCTGACCGATGCCCGAACGCCGGGTCGACTCTATTCCAGCCAGACGGCGACGCCAGTCGACTTTAGCGGCAAGCCCAGCAAAAACGGCTGGTCCGCGCGCGACATGGCGCGTCTGATGCTCGCCCTGCGCCTTACCGCAGAGCGGGAGCCGCAGTACAGCGAATACCTGGATAAAATTATCCTGCGCTGGAATTTCTGCCCGGTCATCGATAGCGAAGGCGAGCTATGGTCCTCTTCCCTGCAAAACGGTCTGCCGGTCGTGCGGGAGGAACTGCGGCTGGGCGAAAGTGAATATGCCGCGACGGCGTTTCAGCTGTGGGGATTTTCCCCGGATAAAGCGTTTACGCCCCCGGCGCACCACGTCATCATCGCCCAGCGGCGTCTGGCCGTCGATGCCCGCGATCCGCGCACCACGTGGCAGCCCTCTCTGATTACCACCCTTCCCTATATGCTGCCGGGCCTGGAGTTTGGCTGGGAGCCAGAAGGCGTTGCGGCCGATCTGCAACAGCGTCTGCGCAAGCAGGCCGAAAACGTCTGGCTGAGCCAGAAGACCCGCTGGGAGACCGATAAAATCCTGACGGCCAGGGCAGATTTCACGCTCTCTCAGGCGCCCTGGCATATCCAGGATACCGTCTGGGGAAATGGCTATGCCTGGAACTCAGTCGGAGACGATGGCCGGGACTACACCCGTTTCGCACAGGTATCGACCAAAGCGGTTTTTGCCCTGTGGGCCCTGTGGGACACCCCGTACACCGACGTGCTGATGACGGTCACCAAACACCTTAACGATCCGCAGAAAGGCTGGTATGAAGGCCGTCAGGAAGCCACGGGCGATACCAACGCTGCCTTAACCCTCTCGACCAACGCCACGGTGCTGGAAGCCCTTTTCTTTAAACACAACGCCGGGCCTCTGTTTGACGTGCGTCGGTCGAAGAAAGAGAGCTACTTCTCACGCCGTCTGGCAGAGCAATACACGCCCATCGGGCACTGTCTGCCGGGCGAAAGCACCATAAGGAGGACGCCGTGAAGTTCTATCGCGATCTGTTTGAATCAAGCCTGAACCGCGTCTTTCCGAATAATGAAAAAACCGCGTTTTTTCAGACGTTCTATGACGCCTTCGTCCATATGTCACCCGAAACCGAGGCACATTTTTCTCGTCTGCCGGATCGGGAGGGCCAGCAGACCCTGTTTAAAAGCTTCTTCGCCATGCTTGCGGTCGACGGCGCCCTGATCGTCCCTGATTTTCTCGAGCGCCTGGCGCGTGAGCAAAGCGACGACGGCCTCCACCTTCCCCCGCGGTTTTTTGCCCTTTGGCGCGAAGCGATGTTGAACGCGGTGAGCCTGCGCGATCCGCAGTGCGACGATGAGATCCTCACCGCCTGGGCCATGGCGATCGCGCCCGGGCTGGAATACCTTCGCCGACAGGCAGAACTGCACTACCGCGCGTAGGGGGAATCACGATGAGTTCATTCACGTACGATCTTAACGCGCTGCCGGCCGCCGTCATGATTTATGACCGCGAGGAACGCCTTCAGGCCTGGAATCACAACGTGGCCCTGTTTTATCCGGTCATTACCCCGTGGCTGACGGTGGGAACGACTCTTGAAGCGCTGGCGGAACGCTTTATCGACGCCGTTTACAACGTCGACCCCGGCCTGCGGCAGACGCTGCGCGAGTCGATCGTGCGCAACTGTCGGCAGGATAAACACTGCGAGGTGCGCCAGGCGGGCCAGCGGCGGATCTTCGTCCAGCATCAGCGGCTTGCGGACGGCGGTATTGTCAGCCTGCACAGCGATGTTACAGAGCTGGATGAAGCGCAGCGCGCGCGCCACCAGCTGCATGACGACTTTCTGCTGACGGCGGAATCCATTCATATCGGGATTTGGGACTGGCAGGTTTCCGGCGACACACTCCAGGTCAACGATACCCTGCTTGCCATGCTGGGCCAGTCGCGCACACAGTGGCGATATCCGGTGCGTTTTCTCCTCAATCAGGTCCACGAGGACGATCGCGCAGCGCTACGCAAGGCGCTGCACGCTTCGAAGCAGGATCATCGTCCGGTCTTTGAATGTGAAATTCGCGTGCATCACCCTACCGAAGGACTGCGCTGGATGCTGCTGTCCGGCCAGGTGGTTACGCTCTCCATTGAGGGGAACGCCGAGCGCGTCATTGGTACGCTGCAGGATATAACGCGGCGCAAAGAGGCTGAAATTCAGGCGTTCGCCTCGGCCATTGAGGCACAAAAAGCCAATGAGGCAAAAGGCGCGTTCCTGGCGAATATGAGCCATGAAATTCGTACCCCGATGAACGGCATTATTGGCATGACCCAGCTGTGCCTGGATACGTCTCTCAGTGCCGACCAGCGCGACTATCTGACCCTGGTGATGAGCTCTGCCCAGTCTCTGCTGCATATCATCAACGATATTCTCGACTTTTCCCGAATTGAAGCCGGCAAAGTGGAGCTGGAGACGGAACCCGTACCTGTCCGCCCCTTTATTCAGTCGCTCATTCGCCCGCACATGCCGGGGGCGAGCGAAAAAGGCATCGAGCTGTTGGTTGATATTGCGCCCGACGTTCCCGACGTGCTGCTGGTTGACGGCGCGCGGCTGCGGCAAATCCTGACCAATCTGCTGGGCAACGCGCTGAAATTTACCCATCAGGGAGAAGTGATCCTGGTTGTTGAGCCCGGCGATAGCGCGAATCGATGGCGTTTTCGCGTGCGCGACAGTGGCATTGGCATACCGGCAGATAAGCAGAAGGCTATTTTTGAAGCCTTCAGCCAGGCGGATAACTCAACCACCCGCCGCTATGGCGGTACGGGGCTCGGGCTAACCATCTCGGCAAGACTGGTTGCGGCCATGGGGGGCGAATTAACGGTCTCCAGCGAGCCGGGAAAAGGCAGCGAATTTTCGTTCTCGTTGCCGCTGGCGGCGCAGATCCTTGCGCCCGGAGAGCGCCCACATAGCCAGCGCTTTAACGGTGAACCCGTACTGGTGGTTGATGATAACGCGACCAACCTGCGGCTGCTGGCCGCGATGCTCAGCCAGATGGGACTGAAACCCACCTGCGTTAACAACGCCAGCGAGGCCATTGACCGGGTTAGAACGGGAACGGCGTGGCCTCTGATCCTGCTGGACGCGCAGATGCCGGATATGGACGGCGTGTCCCTGGCCCTTGAGCTTTCGGTTCTGCCGCAGGTTGCTGAAAGCCATATCATCATGCTGAGCTCCATGAGCCGACATTTTGATATCAATATGCTGAAGCGGATCGGAATCAAGAACTATCTGCATAAGCCTATCGCCCAGGATGAATTACATCAGGCGATTGCCGCCGCGTTTGAACGTTCGCCAGCACCCGTGGGTGAAAGCACGCCCGCACCTGTCGCCTCGCCTGCAGCCACGGGACTGCGGATCCTGCTGGCTGAAGATAATCTGGTCAACCAGAAGGTCGCCGCGCGCCTGCTCGAGCGGCTCGGTCATAGCTGTCAGATCGTCGACAATGGCGTCGCGCTGCTGGAACGCTGGCGCGCGGATACGTGGGACGTTTTACTGATCGACCTTCAGATGCCAGAGATGGACGGTGAGACCGCCATTCGCCTGCTTCGTGAAGAAGAGCAGTCCCGGCCCGGACCGCCTCAACCCACCGTCGCCATGACCGCACACGCCATGCAGGGGGATAAAGAGCGCTGCCTGAATATGGGGTTCGACGGCTACATTGCCAAACCCATCAGCCAGGAGCGTCTCGCTGAAGAGATTGCCCGCGTGCTCCAGCACCACGAAGACGCCTCCGGTTTTCCGGATGAAGCACGCCTGCTGAAGCAGTGCGCTGACGATCCCACCCTGGTACAGGAGCTGCTGGCCCTGTTTGGCGAAGGGCTAAATGAAGCAATCAAAACCATTACCCAGGCGATCGACAGCAACGACCGCGAGGCGCTGCGACGCGCGGCCCACAAGCTGCGCGGAGAAGCCGTCACCCTGGACTTCAGCACGCTCGCACAGCAGCTGCAGGTGCTGGAAAGCGACGCGCATACGCTGGATGGGCGCCAGCTTGCGGCCCTGAAAGAAAATCTTCGCCAGGAATCGCTGCGCCTGATGGCGTGGCTCAACGCGCGCGGGGTAAACAAATGAACGCTCGCAACTGCACGCTGCTCGTTGCCCTGTTGACCACCCACGCGGTGGCGAATTCTGCGCCGGTCAGTTGGTCTCTGGCCGGAGAATGGCAGGTTCAGGATGCCAATGACAGCGCACATCCTGCCGCATCAGGCTGGCATCCGCTTCAGGTTCCTGCCAACTGGTACAGCGCCGGGTACGATCATCAGGGTGCGCTGTGGTACAAGCACGCGTTTACCCTGCCCGTGCAGCCCCCCGACGTGATGAGTACCCTGGTGTTTGACGGTGTCGATTACCTGGCAGAGGTGACCCTGAACGGCCAGCCGCTGGGCAAGCATGAGGGCTACTTTCAGCGCTTTTCGCTGGACGCCAACCCGGCGTTACAACGTCACAATCGGCTCATCGTCAGGGTAGACAGCCCCTACGAAGATCCGCACAAGATCTGGCCTTTGCATAAAACGGTCATGAAGGGGGTTCTGAATCAGCATGACACGCGTCCCGGTGGCGCCTGGTCGCCGGAAGGACAGGACGCTAACTCGGGCGGCATCTGGGCACCGGTCCGGCTGCACCTTAGCCGGGGCGCCACCCTTGATGAGACCATCCTGCGGCCCGACTGGTCGCAGGGGCTGACTCACCCGACGCTAAAAGCGGAGATTCGCTATCGCGCGCTCGATCAGGGCCCGGCGACCGTGCGGCTCACTGCCACGCCCGCCAACTTCAGCGGCAGGCCCTATCAGGCTGACTTTCCGGTTACTCTCGAAAGCGGTGCCCATTCCGTGCAGGTGACGCTGCCCATGCCGAAGGCAAAGCTGTGGTGGCCGATCGGCACGGGGAAACCCCACCTGTATACCGTTCGCGTGGCGTTGCGAGATGCAAACGGCTTAATGGACACGGCGGTAACCCGCACCGGGCTGCGCAAAATCGTCGAGCAGCCCGACAATAAGGGCTGGCTCATAAACGACAGGCGCCTTTTTATTAAGGGCAGCAATTACATCGGTTCCCCCTGGCTCGGCACCATGACGCGGAAAAAATACCGACGCGACCTTCGTCTGGTGGAAGCCATGAACGCCAACGCCATACGCGTGCACGGACACGTTGCGGGGCGCGCGCTGTATGACGTGGCCGATGAGATGGGCATGATGATCTGGCAGGATGTTCCGCTGCAGTGGGGCTACAACAACAGTGCGGCTTTCACGGAAAATGCGGTTCGACAGACGCGAGAGATGATCGAACAGTTTGGCAATTCGCCTGCCATCATCGTCTGGGGCGGGCATAACGAACCGCCGTGGAATTCGCCGTGGATGGAAAAACGCTTCCCGGACTGGAATAAAGATCTGAATCGCGAGCTCACGCAAAAGGTGGCGGATACGCTTGCCGAAGATACCTCCCGCATCGTGCACCGCTTCTCCGCCGTTGAGGAGCATTACTGGGCGGGCTGGTACTTCGGCACCGTGCGCGACCTGCTTGCCCCAGCCAAAACGGGGATCATTACCGAGTTCGGCGCGCAGGCGCTTCCCCGCCTGTCAACGCTAAAAACCATCATCCCGGCGGCGTCGCTCTGGCCAAAAACGACTGCCGCCGACGATCCCGGCTGGACCGTCTGGAAATACCATAATTTTCAGCCCTTCCAGACCTTTAAGTTCGCCGGTATTTCGCGCGGGAAGAATATTCAGGCGATGATTCGCAATACCCAGGCGTACCAGTCTCAGCTGGTGGCCACGGCGGCCGAAAGCTATCGCCGACAGCGATACCAGCCGGTGACGGCCCTGTTCCACTTTATGTTTGTGGAAACCTGGCCCTCCATCAACTGGGGCGTGGTGGACTACCTGCGTAAGCCTAAAGCCGGGTTTTACGCGCTCCAGCGCGCGTACCAGCCTGTTTTGCCTTCCATCGAACCGGTCACCGCGCAGTGGCAATCCGGCGCGGCGGCGACCGTGCGCCTCTGGGCCATCAACGACACCTGGAAACCGTGCAGCGAATGCCGCCTGACCTGGCGTATCACGCAGCGCGACAAGTTGCTGGCTAAAGGCACGACGACGATGACGATCGCAGCAGACTCGGGAACGATGGTCAAAACGCTGACGGCTACGCCCGTGGGCCAGGACGACGTGTCGATTCGGTTTACGATTGAAAACAGCGCGGGAAAAATTGTCGGTGAAAATCAGCGCACGGAGTCCGTCATAAAGTGAGCGAGGGGAAAAGGAAAATTGCCGCTTCCCCTGCTTTCTTGTACCCTTTCAGCGTTTACCCCAATCCCCAAAAAATCGAGACATCCGGACGCCTATGACTGCACACATTTCCAAAGATCCTTTACATGGCGTAACGCTGGAGATGATGGTCAACGCCCTGGTGGCGAAGTATGGCTGGAGCGAATTGGGCGACCGCATCAAAATTAACTGTTTCAGAAAAGATCCCAGCGTTAAATCGAGCCTGAAATTCCTGCGCCGCACCCCGTGGGCGCGCGCGGAAGTTGAAGCCCTGTATCTGGACTCCCTCAACGATGAGGAAAGCGCAGAACAGGCGGCGCCCGCCTTTAATCCCTGGGCTAACAGTCGGATTATCAAGAGCTAATACGCAAATGACGCGACACGTAAAACGGATCGGTGCGCTGGCTGCCTGCGCGCTTTTACTTGTAAGCTGCTCCTCAAAACCACCTAAATCACTGGTTACCCCTCTTCCCACCGCCAGCAAACCGACGCAGCAGGCAAACGAGCCGATGCGCGGGGTCTGGCTGGCGACCGTCTCTCGTCTCGACTGGCCGCCGGTAGCCTCGGTGAATGGCCGCAGCGCCGACCAGCGCATCACCATGCAAAAGCAGGCGCTGATCGGCAAGCTCGACAACCTTAAGCGCCTCGGCATCAATACGATATTTTTCCAGGTGAAGCCGGACAGCACCGCGCTCTGGTCATCAAAAATTCTACCGTGGTCAGATATGCTGACGGGCAACATCGGCGAATATCCGGGTTACGACCCGCTGCAGTTTATGCTGGATGAAGCGCACAAGCGCGGCATGAAGGTTCATGCCTGGTTCAACCCTTACCGCGTGTCGACCAATACTAAGCCCTCAACCATCGCCGCCCTGAACCGGACTTCATATCTGACCCCGTCCAGCGTTTATGTTCAGCACCCGGAATGGGTACGCGTCTCCGGCGATCGTTTTGTTCTCGACCCGGGCATTCCCGAAGTGCGCGACTGGATAACCAAAGTGGTGACCGAAGTGGTGGCAAACTACCCGGTAGACGGCGTGCAGTTTGATGATTACTTTTACGCTGAATCGCCGGGATCCGCGCTCAACGACGCGCAAACCTGGCGGCAGTACGGCCAGGGATTTGCCTCAAAAGCCGACTGGCGCAGACACAATACGCAGCAGCTGATCGTGCAGGTCTCCCGCGCGATCAAGCAGACCAGGCCCAACGTGGAGTTTGGCGTCAGCCCGGCGGGCGTGTGGCGGAACCGCTCCTTTGACCCGGCGGGTTCGGACACGCGCGGCGCCGCGGCCTACGATGAATCCTACGCCGATACGCGTCAGTGGGTGCAGCAGGGCCTGCTGGACTACATTGCCCCGCAGATATACTGGCCCTTCTCCCGGGACGCCGCGCGCTACGACGTGCTGACCAAATGGTGGGCCGACGTCGTCAAGCCGACCCACACCCGCCTGTATATCGGTATCGCGTTTTACAAGGTGGGCGAACCGTCGAAAAATGAGCCGGACTGGACGGTACAGGGCGGCGTGCCGGAGCTGAAAAAACAGCTCGACCTTAACGATTCGCTGCCCAACGTGAACGGCACCATCCTGTTCCGGGAAGATTACCTGAACCAGCCGCAGACCCAGCAGGCGGTGAACTACCTCAAAGGACGCTGGGGTAGTTAAGTGACTATCAGGCAGAAACACCCCGTTTCTGCCTGATTTTTTACGGCTTCGGCCCGAACATCGCCTCAAGCTGCTGCGCGTCCGGCATACCGACCACCTGCTGCAACTCGTTTTCCGCATTCAGATAGTAAATGGCCGGCGTGGCGTTAGCGCCGAGGCTGTCCATCAGCGCCTGGTGTTTCTGCAGGATCGCTACCGTTTCGCGGGAAGCGTCCCCTTCAGGTTTTGGCAATTTTTTCCCACCGGAAAGCTCGTATTCGCGCCAGGCCGAAACCGGATCTTTCGCATTCAGGATCGCAGAGGCGTTGCGCCCGCTGTTGGGGTTAAGAAACGCCACCAGCAGCGTGTTGAGCTGAACCTTGCCCGCCTTCACCCACGGCTGCGCTTCGGCCCAGAACTGCTTGCAGTATGGGCAGAACGGATCGGCGAAGACGAAGACCTTACGCGGGGCGTTATCTGCCCCTTCCTTCAGGGGATGCGCCGCGTTGAGGTTCTTCCACATCTCGCGCCCCATCGGAGCGTAGATCTCTTTCTGGAAATAGCCTTCGCTGAGGTTTTTTCCTTTGTCATCGTACAGATAGCCCGAAATAACGTGTTTGCCGTCCGGGGTTAAAAACAGCGTCACGCCCATGTCCTGATATTGCCCCAGCCAGGCCGGTGCGCCGCCGGGGGCATCCAGTTTCTTAATGATTTTGATCTGCTGCTGCTCGCTGAACTGCTTCACCACATCCGGTATGGCATCAGCGGCCTGGGCCAGCCCTGAGGTCGCCAGCGCCGAAAGTAACAGTAATTTTTTCATTTCCCTCTCCGGTTTGTCGGGGGCATTCCGCCCCCTTCAGGTTAGCGGTTTTTCAGTGCGTCACTGACCATTTCGTCGAACTGTTCAAAAGGAACCCAGCCGGGCAGCAGCCCTTCGCCGATAAGCGTGGCGGGCGTGCCCTGAATTCCCATTTTTTCAGCGACGATCAGGCTGCGTTTGATCGACACCATGCTCTCATCATCCGGCGCGGTGACGCTCACCCCCGCGCGCTTTTGTGCCTCCTGAATGCTGGCGTCATCGTGGTACCCCTTTTTGGCCATCAGGGTATGGTTAAATTTCATAAACTGCTCGGGATGCGCGCGCCAGACGGTTAACGCGTCGCGCGCGGCGGTCAGCGAACTTTCCGAGCGGAAAGGTAAAAACTTAAAGACCACCGCCACATCAGGGTGTTTTTCGACGATCTTCTCCAGGTAAGGATCGAATTTCTTACAGTACGGGCAGTTGTAGTCGGTAAACACCACCAGGGTAAGCTTTGGATTTTTCGCGCCAATACGCGGCGAATCCGGATCGTTAAACAGGAAATCAGCGATCATCTTCTGTGCACGCTGTTCCTGGTCCGGCGTCAGCGGCTGGGCTGCCATGACCTGAGCCGAGGCCAGCAGGAGCATAAGCGTAATAAGGAATTTTTTCATAATACATTAGCCTTTTGCGTTGTTCAGGGTGGTGACCAGGGTGCGCTTGTCCAGCAGCGGCGAGAGGATGTCCCCCTCAGGCGTACCGGGGCCATAGACCTCATTAAAGGGAATGGCGTAGCGGTTTCGCTTCGCGAGAAACTCTGCGATCAGCGCGGAGGGCTGGCTCCAGTCTCCGCGCAGGGCCACCACGTCCGGCTGACTCAGCGCTGCAATAACGTCCGGCTGACGCAGTACCCGGTGCTCGTTAACTTTGCAGGTCACGCACCAGTCCGCCGAGATATCCACAAACACCCGTTTCCCCTGCGCCAGCGCCTGCTCAATGGCCTCCTCGCTGAGCGGCTGCCACGGGATGGTCTGTGCGACGCTTTGCGTGGTGGCGTCAGACTGTGAGTTGAGCAACCCGCGCAGCTGATACCCGCCGAACACCGACAGCGCGATGACCACGACCCAGAATAACGGCGAGGAGGTTTGCCCCTTCTTCGCGAACAGCGCCAGCGCGATAACGATCAGCACCAGCATCACGACCTGGCTGACCGCCTCGCCGAGATGCAGGCTCAGCAGCGTGACCAGCCAGAGGCTGGAGGCCAGCATCATCAGGCCCAGGATCGTTTTGAGCGTGTTCATCCAGCGGCCGGGTTTTGGCAGCAGCATGGCCGTTTTCGGCACCAGGGCCACAAACAGCCACGGCAGGCTCATGCCCACGCCCAGCATCAGGAAGATAAGCCACAGGGCGTGCAGCGGCGCGCCAAGGGCAAAGGCAACCGCCGTGCCGAGGAACGGCGCGGAGCACGGCGTGGCAAGTAGCGTGGCGAACATCCCTTCGCAGAAACTGCCACCAAGCCCTGTGCCCCCTGCCGTTGCCAGCCGCCCGGCGGCGGCAGAAGGGAGCAGCATCTCAAACGCCCCAAACAGATTCAGCGCAAACAGGAAGGTCACGGCAACCATCAGGCCGATAAACCACGGGTTCTGGAACTGAATGCCCCACCCCAGCGACGCCCCGGTCAGCTTAAGCGCGGTCACCATCGCGGCGAGCAGCGCAAAGGAGGTGAGGATCCCGGCGCTGGTGGCCAGGAAGCGCAGCCGGATGGCGCGCCTGTCCGATCCCGCCTGCAGGATGCTGTTAAGCTTCATGCCCATTACCGGCAGCACGCAGGGCATCAGGTTCAGGATCAATCCGCCAAGCAGGGCAAAAAGCACCATTTTACCCGTTCCTTCAGGCGCGGAAGACTCTGCGGGAGTTGCCCCAACGGTCATGGTGGTTTGCTGCGCGTTACCGCCATTGGTCAGCACAAACGACAGCCTCTTGCCTTCCAGCGAGGCGGGTTTATCGCCCCATTCGTCGGTCACGGGTACCGTCACACGAAGCGTGTTGCCGTCGTGCTTAATGGCCGGCTCGCCGGGGAGAATGTCACCCTCCAGCGGGTCAAAGTAGATCCCCGGATTGTCCCACTTCCCGTCCGTCGTACCGGTAATCACCAGCTTGTCGCCGGATAGCCATGCGGAAAGATCTGCGGATACGCCTGACGTACCGGGCACAGCGCGCATCGCTTGTTCGAACTCGCTACGGAAGCCCTCATCCACCGGCTGGGTAAAATCGAGATGCAGCGGGTAGTACGTCAGCAGGCAGACGTTGCTGCAGGTGGAGAGCGTGAGCGTTCCATTGAGCGCGTCGCCCTTCACCCCGTCGAGAACGATCGGAATCGTGACCTTATCGTGATATCCCTGCGTGGTCATGCCGGAGATATCGAAGCGCGACGGTACCGGCCAGGACCAGCTATCCGTAACGCCGTCCGGCCAGCTGATTTTTGGCGCGACGCCACCCTCGCCCGGCGATCGCCAGTAGGTTTTCCAGCCGGGCTTTAGCTCAACGGTGAGCAGGCCCTTAATATGCGTTTGTTCCCTTTCCGCCTGAAAGCGGATGCGGGCGTGATCGTTTTGTGGGGAGACCTGCCAGCCGGTGTCTGCCGCATGGGCAACGCCGATGCAGGACAGCCACAGGAAGACGAATCCCCTGAAGAGATTAACCATGTATTACTCCGTGAACAGTGAAAAATTATCGTGTGGTGACGATGATTTTCATTCACGGAAAACGCAGTTTTTAAGGTGTATTCGGGGAGGCGGTGCCTGAACCGGCTGTTCCGCGGGAGCGAATGCCCGCCCTTGCGTCAGCAGCTGTAACAGCGCGAAGAAGATAATGATAGCCGGCAGCGCGCCGTCGAAGAACAGCGGCTGGGCACAAAGAAGCGACTGGGCGCCCAGCTGGCAGGGCGATGGCCCGGACTGCTCGGTGCTGCTTTGGGTTGGGGCATCTGCACTCAGTGAAATCTGCGGATCCAGTCCCTGTAAAAAATGGTTGAGCATCACCGCACGCTGCACGAGGCAAATCGCCATCGCGAGACAGGTGATGATCAGAAGCCATTTTCCGAGGAGCTGACGGTTGCGCATAATATTCCAGAGTAACAAGATGCCCCGATCATAAACGATAGTGATGAATCTACAAGTGCCGGAAGTGTAAGGTTTTGTCTGTCGCCGCTATTCACCCGTCAGCGCGTCGTAGATATCCCGCAGCCGCGTGCGCAGAAACAGCACCGCCTTGTGCTTGCGGGATAACAGCGCCTGCTCGCTGGCCCCCGTCTCCTCTGCCAGCATTTTAATGCTGTAGCCGTGCAGCTCGGTCTTTTCAAACACCTCCCGCTGCGGTGGCGGGAGTTCTGACAGCGCCTGCCCCAGCTCTTCCCACAGCAGCGTTTTGAGATACTCCTCCTCCGGCGTTTGCGGTACGCCGAACAGGGTTTCGGCCAGCTCGTCCTCGGGAAAACCCTCTTCGTCTTCGCCCGTAAAATAGCCGGAGAGCGGCACCTCGCGCTTTTTACGCGCCCGGTCTGTCATCTCGTTACGCGCCGCGCGGAACAGCCAGGCCGCGACGTTTTCGACCGGCTGCTCCACTTTCATCAGCTGATACGTGACTTCCTGCAAAATGTCGTCGGCATCATCGCGAACGGACGTCCGTCCGCGAATGAAGGCTTTCAGCCGGGCGCGGCAGGCGTTGAGCGCCGACATCAGCATGGATCCGCCCGCCTCCCCGGCTTTCATTTCGCTCACTCTGCTTCCGAGGTTTTGGGCGCGGCGTCATCGCGCTTATCGTCACGATGGCCGTGCCAGCCGCAGTGACCTCGACCGTGACGACCAAAGCCTTCGCGACGCTGCTGAATAAACGCCTCGCGCTGCTCGGGCGTCATGTTCATCCAGCGCTCGTGCATCCGGCGGTGCGCGCCAAACATCCCCGGGCGGAAACCTAACCCGCCGAACAGAATGCGGCTCAGCACCAGAATGCCCAGCGCCTGCCAGAATCCGATGGCCTTCACGCCAAGGATCGCCGGAAGCAAGGCATTCCACAGGGACATTACCAGCAGGCCGAGCACGATGAAAATCACCGCGCCGATGACTAAGCCCTTGCCCATACGGTGGCGACCAAATCCGCGCCCGTGACCTCTGCCTTGCATTTCAAAATCTTTCATGGTGTTTACCTCGTTTACAGTAACTGATTATGGCTTGTGATGAGGTAGACGGATGAGGGAGGGAAATATTGCTGGGGGAATGAAAAATTTTTGTGCTATCGGTTTTGGACTTATAGCGGTACCGGCTGGCGAGTGCTGTGAGTCGCTCGAAAGCAAATCATTTCGTACGAAGAATTCGCTTAACCAATGCAATAGCAGATAAGCGACGCTTTGTACGAGATACTGCGGAAATGAAGCAAGCGATGTTATGGCTTTTGAAATCGTTTTTTTACCTAGTTCCTGCGTTGCTCATTGTAATTGGGATATATCTATTTGTACGGTTTGTGCCGGGGCATGATGCTTTACTCAGCATAGTTTGGGTGATTGCTATTTCTGTTATTTATGTGAAATACAACAAATGGTATTGAAAATAAATGTTTACGTTCTAGTAGTCCTTCAAGCTGACCTAATGGGGAAACCACAAAGAAAAATTTGCGGATTAACTGTATAATAGGTTCCTTTAGAAATTTTTCAAAAGCTTCAACTAAATAAAATTAAATAATTAATTTAAGCTAACACCCACAAGTTGACCACATCGCAACACAAAAGCCCTACTAATGTAGGGCTTATAGATGCAAGCTTGAATTTGCTCAACAAAAAGACAAATTATTAGAATTGCTTCAATGATTATCCAATCACGTCAGGGGAAACTTTAAACTCAGTTGGGCTAAAGAATGATGATCTATTAATTGCGTTGAATAAATCAATTTGAGCAATGTGATGATAGCTAGACTTTACCGTTGTAGAATAAAGCTTATAATCTAAATCCTCACATGTCAGCTCTACAACGTATCCCGACATATCTAAATTATAGCAAGAATTTAAAATCTTGTGCTTAGTAGAAGGGAATTTAATTTTATAAATTTCGTTATAAGGCGGTCGAAAATATCTTATTAATCCAGCTTCAATCAATGCAATCTTCTGTCTTTTATTTGGTGGGTTTTTTATTGCATTGAATAGTCTCTCTTCGTTTTTATCTGACTTATCGGCATCATGAGCTCTTCCATCCATAGAAGTAAACATATTATCATTTTTAAATTCATACATAAATATCATTATTTCTTTATCTGGATAATCATATGATGTCTTCGCAAGTATTTTCTGTAAAGTTGAATGGCTCCTTAACCTTTCTATAGCGGTCCTGTTACCCTCGTTACCAAATGCTTGACCAATGTATAAAACTTCATAATTGTCGAGATCCGATTTACTTCCCTTTCCATCATCTAATAAAAGTGTACCAAGTGCACTGGCTGGAACATAAGTGCACTCAGAACCATCCTTGTCAAGACTGACCACTTCTTTAAAAGGGTATTTACAGCTTATAGAAACAGCGCTTGGATCCAATATCCAAGTATAATCCTTAAATTCTATTTCCTTCTCAACACCTTCAACCCTATAACATACAATGCCCGACAAGAATTTACCGTCATGCTTTAATGAGCCTTCTTTAAAATATGGGGCAGGTCTAGCTGTTATTGCATATATGTGACACTCTGAAATAGCATCGGCCTGCTCAGTTGAGATTTCTCCACCATTTAAGAGTTGGTGCGCCGTTAACATGGCCGTGAAGCTATTTAAATACCCAATACTAAATTCTGTAACGAATTCTCTTTTCATAGTAATAAAATCCTTGTGTAGTAACTCACACCGTAAAGTATCAAACGGGTTAATTAAAAATTTAAAACCACTTTGAGATTTAAACCTCTCTTGGGTGGTTAAAGTATACCTCATTAGTAGACCGTTTTTCATCTACTAATTCTTCGAAAATATAGGAGAAACAAATAAAAAATTAATAACCACTTGATTTTGTTGGTGATATGTCTCATTACTATTGAAATGACTACGTTTAAATTTATAATCAATACATTTGTTGCTGGCCTGAAACAGTTAGGTGCAGTGGATTTTCCCTGAGGAGGATTTAGATTATCAGAACCGTCAGAATTTAATGTGACGCTGTTGTTGCCGATAGTACGGGATCGTCGTCAGAGAAAGTGTCCAACAGCACAAAAGCTGTATGGAGCTCGCCGCATAATGCCTGCTCACCAAAAGACGGAGCACACCACACTCGCGAGCAACCGGCGTATATTCCCCAGACACGACATAGCCCCTCGCGAGGTTGATGTCGATCACCGTCACAATGCTGGTGTGCATTAGGTTGCGGATCGCGCGTGCGATTTCCCGTAGTGAAATTAAACTCTTTATGGGGAAGATATGCCGCCGGGTAAATTCAGCGGCAATTGAACGGAGGTATTCCGGCATTAAACGACTTTAAATTATCATATATGCACAAGTCTATTTCATCTAACTCAAAAGACAATGTGCTTTATAGGCAATCTCAAATCCTATAGATTTCTTTGCGGGTGGTAAATGCTCTTTTACCGCCCTCTAGTATTTCACAGCAGTGCTCTTGTGTTTTACTATTGTCTATTGAACCCAGACTAGAGATAGAAGATTTATCATTTGAGCCTATCAATGGAATAACCAATTCGGCATCACCTAAAACTCCAATATTAGAGTTATGAGTAACAACTATTATTTGGCGTCTTTCCTTACATTTCCTAAGGTTAGCAACAACACTATTGAAAATAAACTCAGAATCAAGATTGTCCTCTGGTTGATCAATAATAAGAGGTAAACAACTTTCAGATTGAATAAGTATTGATAGCATTACGGACTGCTGCTGGCCCAAACTCAGCTCACTGATATCCTTCACTATCGCATTGCCATTTTCTTTATCATGGCGCGTCACAGTTAATTCTGGTCTTTCTTGAAAAGGAATGGAAATAACTCTTTCCAAAATTAAACCACTGAACTTCTGCGCGATCTCTACTATTTCAAACTGTTCGAACTCCAGATTGACCAAGAAATCGTATTTTTTAAACCTCATTTGTTGATAAAAAGTTAGAGGTGAAATAGCATTAGCAATCTTATCGCTATTAGTCCACCTATGCCAGTTCATGACCTTTTTAATAAACGATGAAAAATCCTTAGATAAATACCCAGAACCTATTTTTGCATGAACATAAAGTCCGTCCACGGAGCCGGAAAGGTCTCTATTTATCCTAGTACAAAAACCTAACCTTTTAGTATGAATACTGGAATTAATTACATTCCTTGCTTTTAATAACTCTATACGCTCCGACTTAATTTCATTGAACTGTTTTTCTGCTCGCTCAATTTCTTTACTACGACGTTGTAAGCTTGTTATATCATTAGAAAGTTTAACAAATTTTGCCTCGTCATAAGGAATCTTGTCTTCATCCAATTTTTTCTTGATTGTTTCAATATTATCTTTGGCACCTTTCTCTTTCTTGCGCCATTCTACAAACTCACTACGTAGCAGATCTAATTTCCCTGTTAACTCTCTATTCAATTCTTGCTGATAGTGATCGACCACATCTGAAAAAGACTGGATTATGTCAATAACATTGGTTATGTGTTCTTTACCTACATGCACTTTGGCAGGATCAATCGAAAGTAAGTCTTTAAGCTCAGCTTTATCTGAAAGTACCAACTCGTACTTTGTTTTAAGATCTTTTAGGGAGAGTTCTAGGTCGGACCTTAGAGCTTCCTCTTCAATCAAGCCAGAATGCAATTTCATAAGCTCACCTATGTTTTGTTTCTCGTAAGCTTCTTTCTTACTAATTTGGTGTGCTAACTCTTTTTCAATCTCTGTTTTTTGAGAAATTTCATTTGTTAATCGTTCGTAATGTCCGAAATTCGTTATAAGCTGAGTAATTTTCGACTCATCATCCTTCTTTAAATGTTCTACACTTGTAAAGCCGTCAAAAAAATCTAATAATCTCTCATCTTTTTCATCACGATTTGAATTATTGGTAAATGTAGTAAATCCTTGTGAATACGCTTCTATGGGAATGACAGCCTCTGTTAACTCACCCTGCTCATTGAAGCATTCCAGTTTCCCATGTTCTAATACGCAGTTAAACTCCTGCCCTGCTTCATTTTCATACTTAAGTTCTATTTTATCTGGCCAGACATTACTTTTTTGAATATTAGTCGTATTGACCGAATTATTAGATGCCTCTTGAATAGCTGTAATTAAAGTAGATTTGCCAGTACCTCTCCCACCAATAATACAGTTCATATTATTTCTAAATTCAAAATGCATTCCATCAAGAATGCCACCTTTAGCCTTAAACTCTTTAAACCTTGGTATAGCTAACGGAATTTCATCTTCCAGTCTTACTCTTGAGTCATGGCTAAGCAATGCAATTCTAAGACTATCAAAACTCAATTCATCCATTTTGAATCTTGTTAACCTGTCTGCCCCTGCTGCATTTTTACCAAAAGCATTCATTGAGTGAGCATCTGACGACATAATTTTAGCTATTTTATAGTTGCTAGGGAATTTAAGATTATCATTCCTTTTTCTCATGGCATTTTTTCTATCGGATGATTCATCATATTCAGTGTAGTAATTTACTGAACTATGGTTTTTTATTTCCAATGCCAGAATAGCAGGATGTTGAAAAGCAGCATCAAATATCTCGTTAAACTTACCAATTGTCTTTTCGAATCCTGAATCAACTTCAATATGAGCCAGAACACCGATGCCATTATATTTAGCTGCAATCTCTAAACAATCATATACACCCTGAAAGCAAAATTTCCTTGCCGCGTCAAAAGATAACTTACCATAAAAACGCTCTAAATCTTGATTTGTAGGAAAGTAAACTAATAAATGACCTTGAGTTGTTGAGACCTCAATCCCAGGAATTACTAGCAATTGAGTATCTGAAGCTAATTTTACAGCATCCATTGAGTTCTTGATATTATTGTGGTCAGTGATGCTTATTATAGTTAAATTTTTCTCAATCGCTTTAGCAATAATATTCCCTGGGGTCATTTGTTCATCGTTAACATCGTATGAACCTCCGTCGCCAAAGCTATGTATATGTAAATCACCTCTATGGAAATGGGCACCGTATGCCATATTCGAAAATCCCTCTAGTAGTTAGATTAGCAAGTCTCACTATAACGAATTTTGATTACACTTGCATTCCATTATTCCCATAACAGCTTGTCGTACTTCTCAAACCCTACCAAATTTCACTTAAGCTCCCAATAATAAGGCTGACATTTACGATTTCATTTGATTTACGCGCCACAGGGATACTACCATACCAATTCATGCCAATTTGGCGTAAAATCCTTTTTACTGAAATCCGTTATGACAAACTTTTTAGCAAGAAGCTGATTTTAATCCTAAAAAATATCAGTCAAGATAGGTAACATCTTGACTGAAAGGATTTGGGTTATCTTTAAGCATGTACAGGTTAATGCCTTGCGCAAGCTGATTGTTTTCTCCATCGAGTTTTTCCTGTCATTTTCGTACAGACGTAGTAAACAATGACCGGCGCACGTGCAACCGTGTAGGTGGTTAGGAATTGAGGTAATTCATTTTTAAGGCTTACTGCATCGAGAGAGACTTCCCCCACCTAAATTCCGCCTTAGGGCGGCATATCCTCAGAGTAAGCCACTTGCCGCACAAGCGACGCAAAAGTGCCAACATTATGACCGAACTCTCATCACATCAACACGCCGCATACAGACGCACAAAATAAATCCTTTCAACACGTCTGATGCGAAGTGTTATCCCCGTCTCGCCTGCGCGCTAAATGGCTCGCCTTTGATGCAGGTGCATCAAGAGTCCCGAAATGCTTCAGCGCTGGTGCTGACTGGCGAATGCTGCAAAAAAATATGCGATCTTATATAACGATGCAATCAAATAAAATTGAAAAATGATAATTTGAATTCAGTAAACCAATGATGTTACTTCATTCCCTTGAAAGCGGCGTAAGCACTGCCAGCGGCAGCAATGGCAGAAAGCACTGTAGCATAGAGCATTCTTTTTTGACTGACCGCATTAGCTTTGTAGCGCAGTTCATCCCTGTTTATCTCTGAAAGTGTGGTAAGTGCTTTACCTGTTGGCTTATATCCATTATCAAATTTAATTAAGTTACCACTTTGTACAAGGGAATCCAGACATAGGCGAAGATCTTTTTGCATTCTTGTTCTATCATCATGATAAATCCATAATTTCCCTGCGACATCGTTCATTATTACCCACTCACTAAAATGATTCTCCCCTTGTTGTTCTCGGTAGATTCTTACCACCACACTCAAAACATTCATTACATCCGTGATGTCTTGTTTACGTTGTCTATAAAGATACTTTTCCCTGCTAAACTGTTTGTTTGCCAAATCAGATTTGAGTCTAAATTTCCATTCAGAAAACCAACTCAACTCCGACAACGAATTAAAAATTAACTCATGCGCATGATAATAATAAATCCCAGAAAAAGAATCCAAAGAAAGCTCACCAGGATTTAGTGTCGATTTTATACTGAATACGTTTTCATTACTGTCCCATCGCCTAGCGTGCACTTGAGCGTCAATATAACGATCAAAGAGATATTGCTCTCCTGCATTATCAACTATATAAACAGAATACATGTCATAATGTATTGCATTCTCATAATTTAAACTAATCCTTCCATCATCAGGAGTTCTTTTTTCTTCAAATTTTTTAAGTGACTGAACCACATTCATATAACCCCACATATTCATTTTTTAAATGCATCGATTCTAGCTATTTAAGAAGCCCTATACCAGTAGGGCATTTCAGTTCGCCGCCGAGGTAAAACGGAATTTTATGACCTCAAATCACCGTTGCCTACGTGTCAGCACGTTGAGCTCCCATCGTTCCGGGATAATGCTCTCCAGAGCTAAATGAAACCGAATTTTTGCGACGTGCTCCCTTTTGGCTTTAGTCACCTAAGCTGAATGCGCTAGTTCGCTGGTTTTCAGCGACGTAATACTTCTTTACCGTTAATTCTTTACGCGGTACACCAGATTTTAACGCGCCGTTAAGCACCTTCACGACGTCTAGCTTACTTTAGCCGCTTTTTTGGCTTCTACTGCTATTAGTAAACGTGAAACCTTATCGGCGCTACTGTCTTATTACACCCGCCACAGAAAAGGCCCCCCCTACGGAGCCTCTCCCTAAAATCAAGCCTGCACCGGCAACCTAAAACTCGCAATACTCCGCGAAAGCTGCTGCGCCTGCTCTTCCAGCGAGGCCGCTGCCGCCGCGGACTGCTGCACCAGCGCGGCGTTCTGCTGGGTGACGCCATCCATCTCGGTCACCGCCTGCCCGACCTGGCCGATCCCGCGGCTCTGCTCTTCGGAGGCGACGGAGATTTGCTCCATCAGCGTATTCACCTTATTCACCGACGAAATAATCGCGTCAATCACCTCGCCCGAGCGGCTCACCAGCTCCGCACCGTTTTTGACGCTGGAGACCGACTGCGCAATCAGGCTCTCGATGTCTTTAGCCGCCACGGCGCTTTTCTGCGCCAGAGTGCGCACTTCGCTGGCCACCACTGCAAAACCGCGGCCCTGCGTACCGGCGCGTGCCGCTTCAACCGCCGCGTTCAGCGCCAGGATGTTTGTCTGGAATGCGATGCTGTTAATCACGCTGGTAATGTCTTCGATGCGCTTCGAGTTTGCCTCGATGGTGTTCATCGTGTCGATCACTTCGCGGGTCACCGCTTCGCCGGTGTGGGCATTTTTCACCGCGTCCTGCACCAGTTTTCCGGCCTGATAGACATTATCGGTATTGTTCGCCACCGTCGCGCTCAGCTCCTCCATGCTAGCCGCCGTCTGGGTCAACGCGGAAGCCTGCTGCTCGGTACGCGAAGCCAGATCGATATTCCCGGCGGCAATCTCCTGCGCCGCGTGCGTCACGGTATGGCTCGCATTGCGCACCTGGGCGATGGTCGCCAGCAGTGCATGACGCATCTGCTCCATCGAGCCCATCAGGTGGTCGATTTCGTTGCTTGAACTCCCCTTCACTGGCACCGGAATGTCCAGCTTGCCCGCTGCAATCTGGCTGCAGTGCTCGCGCGCCAGGTTGACCGGGGCAAAGACAAAGCGCTTCATGAAGATGCTGACTGCAACGATCACCACCACAAACAGGCAGGCAATAACGGCAATCATCACCAGGCCGGAGACGAAATTGCTGCTCGCATCCTCGTTCAGGCTTTTAGCGTATTTCTGGTGGACTGAAAGCACCTGGTCGAGCACGATTTCGTACTGACGATCGAGACGGGAAACTTCCGGGATCAGCGCGTCAAATTTGGCGACATCGTGCGCCGCAGCGGCATCGATCAGCGGCGCCAGCCCCTGGTTGCGGTAGTTTTGCCAGGCGTCCTGATAGGCACTCACCATCGGTGCTTCATCCGTCAGACGCGGCGACGCCATAAACGCCGCAAAGGCATTGTCCGCTTTGGTCAGCGCCTCTTTCACTGCGGCAAGCTTTGCAGACTCGTCCGCCACGTTGCCCGCTTCCACCATCTTCACGTACTCCATCACCCGCACGCGCAGCGTACGGCTGTGGTTGATGGGGTCAATAATGGACAGCACCACCTGGATCTCTTTGTTGACGTTATCCAGCGAGTTATTACTTTTAATGATGAGGCCAACGCTCGTCACGGTGCTGACGATAAAGAACAAAAGCAGCGAGAACAGGACAATCAGGGACGACTTTTTCAACGACATAAACCAATACCTCAAGGAGAATTATTCCTTATGGTTATCGGCGCTTCCAAAACTTAAATTAATTAAAGTTATTGATGTATCGCCTGGGGCTATACCGCTGACTTATAGCGCCGCTGCAGGGTGGCATCCAGCTTGCGCTGCAATGGCTGCGGCGTCTCCCCTTCGATCAATTTGCCAATCAGATCAAAGCAGTGCCACGCCAGCTGACGGTTGTCCTGACGAATGGTATCCACCGGGATCGTCAGTGAATCGTAGAGATAGTGATCGTCAAAGCTGGCTAATCTGATATCGCTTTGCAACAGGTTATGCTGGCCCATATAGCGCAGCACCCCTTCCAGCAGCCCGCAGGCGGCGGTGAAAAGCGCTTTTGGCGGACGCCCCAGGCGGGCGCAGAGTTCAGCAAACATCTCGTACCCGGAGCTCGGGTGATAGTTACCGTGAATGATCCACTCGGGGCGCAGCTCCACGCCGGCCTCTCGCAGACCTTGCTTAAAACCGTCCAGACGGTCGCGCGTCGGAGACAGGCGCGGCTGGCCGCCGAGGAAGTAGAATTCATTCGGATGCTGGCGCGCAATGTCCGCTACCAGCGCCGCTGTCGGGGAAATGGAGTCGGTGATCACCAGCGGCAGCGCGCTGTCGTTCATGTGCCGGTCAAAAAGCACAACGGGCAGCTGCTCGCTGAGCTTCAGGTAGTCCGCATCGTTCAGCATGCTGGAGGCCACAATCAGCCCGTCCACCTGACGCGCCACCATATTGTTCACCACCACCGTCTCCTGCCCCGGATTTTCATCGCTGCAGGAGATAAGCAGCTGAACGCCGGCCTCGCGGCACAGCGTCTCCAGCTCGTGAGAAAAGACGGCGAAACCGTAGTTAGTGATCTCGGGAACGACAAGACCAATGGTGTGGCTGCGGTTATCGCGCAGCGAGCGGGCGTGAATGCTGGGCTGATAGTGGTGCTCTTTTGCAATCGCCAGCACGCGCTCGCGCGTCTCTTCCGCCACGCGAAGCTCTTTGCTGCGCCCGTTCAGGACGAGGCTGGCGGTGGCTTTTGACACACCCGCCAGCTCCGCGATGTCTTTTATGGTGACGCGTTTTGTTTTTCTCACAACGACTTAGATCCGGCTGCCAAAACCCTCATTCTATCATGCAGGCGCGCAGCGACCAGTAGCGTAATGTGATGTCGGACGCACCTTCGAATCGCACCCGGGCCGGATGGTCAGGAAAATAGCGGCTGCTCATCACCCCTTCACCGTGGTTGATGAAAATTTCGACGCTGGAGCGGTCGCACAGAACGCGTAAATGACGAACCTCACCCTGCCAGTAGCGGGTCAATGTTTCACCGGTTTTCAGGCTCGCGCGTTCAAGGCGTAAACCCTGCTCATCGACCGTGAGGCGCAGCGCGCCTGCGAAATCGACATTCACCTGCGACGCGCCCAGCTCAAACTCCAGGCGCGTCGCGTCCAGTTCCGGCGCCTCGCTGGCGCGCCCCTGCCAGCGCTGCTCATCTTCACGCAGCGCCGCCAGCTCGCGCGCCGGGGTCTGCCAGAGCCTGCCGTCGCGATAGCGGAGTTCGCGCGGGCAGGTCATCTGGTGCATCCAGCCGTACGCCCGGGTTGGCTGAAGCATCTCTTCCCCGTCCGGTACGCCCATCCAGCCGATCAGAATGCGGCGTCCGTCTTCTGCTAACGTGGTTTGCGGGGCGTAGAACTCAAAGCCCGCGTCCAGCTCGTGCAGCTCGCCGTGATCGAATGCGGCGCTGGCATAGTCAAATGCCCCGCTCATCCAGTTGGCCGGATAGGTATTGAGGTAGCGATGCGGCTCGCGCGCCAGCCCCTGCGGGCAGCAGATCAGGACGTGCGTTCCGTCGAGGGCGAACAGATCCGGGCACTCCCACATATACCCCGCTTCCGTCAGGCCGTTGACGCCGTGACCAGCGATCTCCCCGCAGGACGTCCAGGCATGCAAATCGGCTGATTTAAACAGCAGCACCTTGCCGCGCTTTTGCACATCCTGCGCACCCAGCACCATGTACCACTCCCCGTCGTGCTGCCATACCTTCGGGTCACGCACGTGGCCGGTGTAGCCTTCCGGCAGCGCCAGCACCGGCCCCAGCTTCGTAAAGGTTCCGTCCGGCTGCTCCACGGCGAGGCACTGCCAGGCGGTGCGGCTGCCGTCATCAAACTTAACGTTGCCGGTGTAGCACAGCGTGAGAACGCCGTGGTTGTCCACGGCGCTACCGGAGTAGCAGCCGTTGCGGTCATACTCTTCGTCGGGCATCAGCGCCAGCGGCTCATGCTGCCAGTGCACCAGGTCAGCAGAGCTCCAGTGCCCCCAGCATTTAAAGCGATGCTCGCAGGCCAGCGGGTTCCACTGATAAAACAGGTGGTAGCGTCCGGCAAACCAGATAAACCCGTTCGGGTCGTTCATCAGCCCCGTCACCGGCGCGGGGTGCCACTGCGGATAATGGCTATCCGCCAGCGCCCGCGGTTGCTCTTTCATAACGGCCTGCAGGATCGCAGGCCAGCGGGAAAGTTGCGTCATTATTCAGAGTCCGTTTTATATTTCAGCAGCAGCGAGACGGTAAACGCCACGCCGAAGGCAATCACCATGCCGATAATATAGTTAAGGAGCGAGCTGGCCTGAACGATAGCCATGCCCGGAATGGCGGTCAGCCCGACGGCGGTCATGTAGACATGCACTGACACCACCCAGGCTCCGCCCGCCGCGCCGCCGATCAGCGCCGCGATAAACGGCTTCACGAAGCGCAGGTTGATACCAAAAATGGCCGCTTCGGTAATGCCCAGCATCGCAGAAAACGCCGACGGTAAGGTAATGGCTTTGATTTTCGCGTCTTTGGTTTTGAACCACACCGCCAGACAGGCGCCGCCCTGCGCCACGTTCGCCATGGCCCAGATCGGCAGGAGGAAGTTCACGCCAATCGACGGGTTACCCAGCAGTCCGGCTTCAATCGCGTGGAAGCTGTGGTGAATACCGGTGATCACAATCACCGAGTACAGCCCACCGAACAGCAGCCCGGCCAGCCAGCCCGCGTGTTCAATCAGCGTGCTCAGAATAAAGGATATGCCGTCGCCCAGCGCGCGCCCTGCCGGGCCGATAATCAGCAAGGCGATGAAGCCAGAGATAACGACGGTAAGGAACGGCGTCAAAATCAGATCCAGGGCGTCCGGGATCGCGCGGCGCAGGTTTTTCTCGACGATGCTCATAAACCAGACGGCCAGCAGCACCGGAAATACCGTGCCCTGGTAGCCAATCATCGCGATCTCAAGGCCGAAGAAGTTCATGGTGTGGAAGCCGGAGGCCACGCCCCAGGCGTTAGTCAGCGCCGGGTGGGTCAGAATGCCGCCCAGCGTCGCGCCCAGATACGGGTTCCCGCCAAATTCCCGCGCCGCGGTAAAGCCGATCAGGATTGGCAGAATGATAAACGCCGCCGAGCTGCACATGTCCAGCATGATGTAGAGGGCGTTATCCGCATTGACCCAGCCGTAGGTTTTCACCATGCCGAGCAGGCCCATCAGCAGGCCGGACGCCACAATCGCGGGAATGATCGGGACAAAGATATTGGAAAGCAAACGCGCAATGCGCTGGAACGGGTTCAGCTTGCGCGCCGCGATATCCGCCGCTTCAGACTTGCTGGACTCGCTAATCCCCGCCACCTGAATAAACGCGGCGTAGACCTTATTCACCACGCCCGTGCCGAAAATGACCTGCATCTGCCCGGCGTTATGAAAACAGCCCTTCACGCCCTCGACCTTGCCAATCGCCTGCCGATCGGCAAGCGCGTCATCGACCAGCACCAGACGAAGACGCGTAGCGCAGTGCGCAGCGCTGGCGATATTTTCCTTGCCGCCCAGCAGCGGAATAAGCTCGCGGGCGATTTGATTAACATCCATAGATACCTCTGCCTGACTTCTTTTTATGATGTGCGAAACGCCCCCGCCGGGCGGGAGCGTGATGGGTCAAAACCAGGTTTCCATCTGGACCCCAAAGTTCCATTCCCCGCCGGCGTTGAAGCCGCTGCTGCCAAAGGCATCATCGCTGGCGTAATTATCCAGTTTGCTGCTCCAGTCCATCCAGGTGGCAAACAGGCGCAGCTCCGGGCGGCTGAAGAAATCGCCGATTTTGCTCGCTTTTAACGTTGGCGCAAAGGTCAGCTTGTAGAAACTGCCATTAACGGCGTTCCGGTCCTTATAGCCTTCCGGATGTAAATCCATGTACTGATAGCTTCCCTCAAACGCCAGCGCGAAGTTCTGGGTCACCTCTTTAATCAGGCGGGTGTTGAGCGTCACCCACTCATAGCTGTCGCCCTTGACGTAGCGATCTTTGCTGCTCTGCGCCAGCACGGCAGGCGCGATACTCCAGCCACCGCCAACAGGCGTGACACCGTAACTTGCGAAGCGCCAGGTATCGGCATCAGACAGCAGCGCCCCGTCGGAACCGATGCTCTTAACTTCTGCACCCAGGCCGTGACCGTACAGCAGCGCCGTTTTGGCACTCCCTTCCCGCAGGCCGTAGAAGCTCTCGTTGTGCAGCCCCACCAGGGCATGAACGCCGTTATTGGCCGCGTCGGTTTTGATGAGATCGCCGTTAGCGTCCTTACGATCGTCGTTATCCTTCGCCCGCAGGCCGCTCACCATCACCTGCAGCGGCCCGGCGAAGTGGTTCATGCTGAGGATGTAGTTCTGAACGTTATTGTCGGTCTGCTCCACGCTGCCGAAGTTGCGGCCGTAGATCGAGAAGTTGCTGCGCAGCGAGTCGTTCCACTTCACGTCGTAGACGCCGCCGCCGGTACCGGCCAGGAATACCACGTCGGAATCCAGCCAGTGAATGTCAAAGTTGTCGCGGTCGAAGCGTTTACCCGCCCAAAAGGTGCTGCCCTTCAGCGCGCCGGTAAAATCAGGCAGGTTACCCAGCTCCGCAAAGGCCTGGCGAATATTGAGATCGCTGGTATCGGCTGACCAGTCGTTATAGGTTCGCTGACCGTCGGCCAGCATCGCCTTGAAGCGCGTGGTCGCCCCGTTATCCAGGGTTTGCTTGTGCTCCAGGTTCAGCTCGACGTAGGTGTCGGCTTCGTTACCCAGACGCCCTACCGCACCGCCGGTTTCCCCGGCTGGCGTCAGGTACGGGCCGCTTTTGCTGCTGGAGGCGGCATCGTTCATCAGCAGGCCGGAACGGGCGTAGCCGTGGAACTCAAATCCGCTACTCAGATCCGCTTTTTTCTCCAGCGCGGCGGTACGCTGCGCCACCGCCTGGGTTGTGGTTTGCGTCTGCTGCTGGGCGGCGACCAGCTGCTGCGTTTTTTGTTCGGCTTCGGTGGCGCGTTTTTCGGCGACCTGCGCACGCGCTTCAGCAGCCTGAAGGCGCTGCTCCATCGCGGCAAGGCGCGCTTCGATACTTGTTATATCCGTCTGGGCAAAAACAGAGGTACTGCCGGCCAGCATGCCTATCATCACGGCAAGTCTGCGTTTTTTATACATTTTGTCGCATCCCTAAAAGTATTAATCGAACGTGCTAAATTGCTAAACCGGTTTAGGCTGCTGATACTAAACCCGGGAATTTTGGATCGGCAATCTTTTTTGCTAAACCGATTTAGTAAGTGTGATCGAGGCGACAATTCAGGCCGCCGGACGGCGGCCAGTGAAGGAAGGATTACAGGTCGTGCTGCCAGGGCAACGCGGTCATCGCCCCCTTTGCCGTGGTGGCTAACGCGCCACAGCGCTGGGCTAAGGCGATTGCCGGGACCAGCTCCTGACTGGCGGCCAGCCCGTAGAGCAGCCCGGCGACGAAGGCATCGCCCGCGCCAGTGGTATCGACACATTGCACAGGGGTAGCCGGATAGTGTTTCACCGCGCCCTCATGCCAGGCGATAACGCCCTCTTTTCCCTGGGTGACCAGCACCAGGCGCGCCGGGCAGCGCTGCATCAGCGTGTTCAGACATTCTCGTACATCCGCATCGCCGGTTAAAAATGCCAGTTCCTCAACGGAGAGCTTGACCACGTCGGCGCTTTGCAGGGCCTGTTGCAGGCAGCGACGCAGCGCGTTCTCATCCGGCCAGAGATCCGGGCGAATATTGGGGTCGAAGCTCACGTAGCCGCCCGCCTTTCGGATGGCGTCCATCGCCTGAAAGGTCGCCGAGCGGCTCGGCTCTGCGCTTAGCGCGATGGAACAGACGTGCAGCCACTCGCCCGCGCTGAAGGTCGGCAGGTCGGCGGGTTCAAGAAACAGATCGGCGCTCGGGCGCACCATGAAGGTAAACGAGCGTTCGCCGTGGTCGTCCAGATCCACCACCACCGTAGAGGTGCGGTGCGCCGGGTCAAGGCGCATATGCTTCACGTCGACCCGCTCGTCAGCGAGCGTTTTCGCCATAAAGCGCCCGAAAGGATCGTCGCCAACCCTGCCGATAAACGCGCTTTTGCCCCCCAGCCGGGCAATGCCCACCGCGACGTTTGCCGGTGCGCCACCGGGGCACTGCAGTAATTTCCCTTCGCCATCGGGCAATAAATCCACCACCGCATCGCCAAGTACCCAGATTTTTTCCATGTGATCCTCTTAGCTAAACTATGTTAAACCGTTTTAGCTATTTAAGCACAGGCAGGGAAAAGGGGAAATAACGCGGGAGGAAAATTGCCTAACGCTTCAGATGCGGCCAGCGAATATCGCCAACGCCGTTAAGCTGCGGACGGGCAAACAGGAAGCCCTGGAAGCGGCGGATCCCGGCAGATTCGAGCCAGCACCACTCCTCTATTTTCTCGATCCCTTCGGCCACCAGGGTAATTTCAAGATCGGAGCAGCAGCTGATGATGGATCGCACAATCGCCTGCTTCGGGCCGCTGAGGTGGATATCGCTGATGATTTCGCGGTCGATTTTGATTTTATCCGGCTGGAAGCGGGTCAACAGCGAAAGCCCGGCATAGCCCGAGCCAAAATCATCGATCGCCAGGCCTACCCCCTCACCGCGAAGCCGCTTGATGGCGCTGTTAAACTGGTTGAACCCGGAGATCATCTCGTTTTCAGTAACTTCAATGACCACCTGCTCCGGCTGAAGGCCATGTTTTTTAATCTCATCGACCAGAAATTCCACCGCGCCAGGGACATTCACCAGTGACATGGGCAGCAGGTTTACCGCGATTTTATGGCTACCAATGCCCAGCTTTTCCGCCAGCGCGAAGGCATACGCTTTCGTCTGGAGATCGACTTCATAGATTTTCGCCGGGTCCAGGGAGCTGAAGAAATGTTCCGGGCTGCCGCCGTCATTGCTACGGATAAGCGCCTCAAGGGAGCTGATTTTCCCTTCCGAGGGCTCGACAATTGGCTGCAGCGCAAACTGGCAGGTTTGCCCGGCAATCAGGCCCAGATGTTCGCCAAAGGGTAGCGCTTCGGTCGAGAGCGTCCATTTGTCCGAGGTGTAACGCGTCCCCGACGGGGCCGGACGTTTACCGGTTATAAAGGTCTGAATAAATTTGAACACCCGATCGTCGGAGGTCAAATAGCTGTCCAGCTTGCTGTAGCGCAGCACCGACTGCAGCACCTCTTTCGGCGACTGCGTCTGCAGATCGAACAGCAGCATCCCGACGTTTTCGAAGCGTCTGCGCGGACCGTAATCCCGCATCAGTTCCACCACCCCACTGTGCCGCTTGTCCTCACGGATGGTGTGGAACAGTTTGACCACACTCTCTTCCGACCCTTCGAGGATCTGCAATACGTCATTCCCTTTTGCCAGGAGGACGCCGGTAATATCCAGTTTTGTGTTGCGGCCTCTGGCGCGCTCCACCAGCTCCCGCAGTTCTGTGGACGGGCGGGATAAATTCAACTGGCTTCGGTAGATCAGCGTCGTCAGCACAAAAAGGGGTTCCAATGATGATGAGAGGTGCCTTGAAGCTACTATGTAACATACTTAATCAATGCGACCTAACATATTCACGCCACAAGGGAACATTACTTTTCCCCATCGCCAATCCTGCTGTCGATCCTCTCCTGCATATAGTCGTAAAACGGGTTCGAGGTGACCCGCATCAGCGCCTCTTTTCCGACGCTCAACACGGACGTTTCTCCCCACAGCGCAATTGTCCCCAGGCTTATCCCGTAGCGGTTTTTCACCCCAGGCTCACGGCCATAGAGATCGTCATCCGGCGGGAACGGCACGGCGATATGCGACAAGGAATAGACATCCTGCGGCCAGGTCTGCACAAGCGGCACAACCGTCTCCCGCGTGCTGCCTGCTGGCGTTGTTTTCGCCACCGTCGAGAAACTGTGTGCGTCCGCATTGGTAATAATCGTGACACCGTAACGTCTCTGCGCAACCGGCAGCAGCGCCGAGGTTGCCGTCCAAGACGACGGCTTGAACAGCGGACGGAAGCTGGCCGCCTGGTTGATATCAAACACCACCAGCTCGCTGCCGTTTGCCGGAAGCTGGTCAAACAGGCCGGTCACCACCGCGCGGGTGCTGACCGTAGAATCCATCACCGACTGGAACGCCAGGATCGGCGGCAAATTCGCCAGCCTGTTCTCCCGCGCCTCGCGGCCAATCTGCTCCTGCAGGGCCTTCGTCAGCAGCCACGACTGGCGGGCGGCGTTCACCGGGAACGAGTTGTATTTATACGGATTATATTCCGGGGAGATATTCAGCCACGCCGCTTTGGCAAACGCCGGCAGCAGCGCTGGTAGCCCCGCAAAACCGGCAAACCGCGCAAAGGCCGTCACGCCGATCATTGGTGAGAGCAGGATTACCTGCTGTGGTCGACGAAGCGCAGAGGAATCCAGCGCATCGAGAGCATATTTCATCGCCAGCGCCCCGCCGTTGGAGTACCCCACCAGATGCAGCGGCACGTTATCCCCCGTCAGGCGCGTGGCTTCCCGCACGGCAAGACGCGTCGCCGCGAGCCACATCTCCCAGTCAACGTCGGTCAGCGCGCCGGGCGCGGTGCCGTGTCCGGGCAGGCGCGGAACCACGGCCACAAAGCCGTGCTGCTGATAATTTTCGGCAAGGTGCCTGACGCTGTAAGGCGAGTCCGTCAGTCCGTGCAGCAATACCACCGCGCCACGAGGTTTTCCTGCTGGCATCAGCACAAACGAACGGTTGGCATCGGGCGTGAACTGTCCCGGCCAAACCAGGCTCTGGCGATAATAGCGGTTTAGCGGCGTTTGTTCCTCGCCCGCTGTTTTCGCCGTCACCGCCCTATCAAGCTCGGCGAAAATGGCGTTTTCCCGGGCAACATACCCGGCAAAGTTGGTGTTATCGAGTTCACGCACGGACATCTCGTCCGACCGCCAGGTGTGCCAGAGGTGCAAGTCCGGCCCCTGCTGCGAAAGATAGACCCGCACCGCCAGCAGGACGACCAGGACGATCCCCACGACCATCCCTGTTTTCTTTGCCAGCGCCGCCAGGCGCACGCTGATTCGCCAGGGCAAATTCGCCATGCCGGGATCCCTTTTATGTTCACTGTCCTTTTATCTTATCAAAAATGTGAACGGACTGACGTATTCACCAAATTCATACCTGCCGCGTCAGCCGCTGCACCAAAAGTGAGCTACGCTGCACAAATGTTGATCATTGGTTAACTAAATATTGCGTGAAATTAACAGCACGGCGGGTTTTTACCTCACCGTGAACATGGCACGCGTCGTGCATTGTTAACCCGGTAACAAAAATCCAGCTTTTGACAGCCTGTTAACAGCGAGGCGGTATGACGACGAAACCCGAGATGTTGAGCCGTATCGAAGCGACGTTCAGCCAGCTCACTCCCAGCGAAAAGCGGGTCGGGAGCTGGCTGCTGGCGCACGCCGCGCAAATCCCGTTTGAAACCGCGGAAAGCGTCGGGCTGGCGAGCGGGACCAGCGGGATCACCGTCGGACGCTTCCTGCGCAAGCTGGGGTATCGCAACCTGGAAGATGTCAAAAAGAGCCTGCGCGATCCGTATCAGCCCTGGGGCATGAACGAGCGGCTGGACTCCTGGCAGCAGCAGCGTCCCCTCCCCAACCGCCTTCAGCATGCCCTGTCGCTGGAGGTGGACGCCATTACGCAGGTGTATCAGCTGGCGCAAACGGATGCCTTCCGTCAGGTGGTGCACAACCTGGCCCACGCCGACGCGGTGTTTGTGCTGGGGATCCAGTCCACGCGCGGGATCGCCAACGCCTTCTTCAGCCATCTCGAGTACCTTCGCCCGCGCGTGAGCTATTCCGAAGGCGCGTCCGGCAGCTGGGTGGAATCCCTCAACTCCGGGTTTTCGCACCCTTACGTTGTGCTGACCGATACGCGAACCTACTCCACGATGGCCCGCCAGTACTGCCGCGTGGCGAGCGAAAAAGGGATCCCGCTGGCCTTAATCACCGACATCTGGTGCCCGTGGGCGCGGGATTACCCGATGGATTTACTGCAGGTGAAAACCGATACCGGTCATTTCTGGGACTCGCTTGCCCCCGTGAGCTGTCTGTTCAACCTGCTGCTGTCGGGCGTAGTGGAAGCGCTGGGTGATGCGCTCCCGACGCGTCTGGCGGTAAACCGACAATTACAACAAGAGTTTGGTCAATTCGAACGCTAAAGGAGCGGAGCTATGCCCGATGAGAGTGAACTGATTGACGTGGCGAAGACGTTTCCCACGCTGCATATCGATCTGAAGTACGCCACCGCCGACAACATCACCGGCAGGCCGATCTATCAGGAGGCGCTGTGCCTGCTGCATACCGACGCCGCCACCGCGCTGGCAAAAGCCATCAGCATTGCCGCCCTGGCCGGGCTGAAGCTGGTGGTGTATGACGCCTACCGGCCACAGCAGGCGCAGGCCCAGCTGTGGGACGCCTGCCCGAACCCGGAGTATGTGGTCGATGTGGCAATTGGCTCCAATCACAGCCGCGGTACGGCCATCGACGTCACGCTGATGGACGAGCATAACAGCGTGCTGGATATGGGCGCCGGTTTTGACGAAATGCATGACCGTTCGCATCCCTATCACCCTTCCGTACCCCCGCACGCCCAGCGCAACCGTCTGCTGCTGAACGCCATCATGTTCGGCGGCGGTTTTGTGGGGATTAGCAGTGAGTGGTGGCACTTCGAACTGCCGAACGCCGCCAGCTACCCGCTGCTTGATGACCGTTTTGCCTGTTTTCCCCTGACGCACACCTCTCTTTAACCTGGAGTACTGCCATGAAAACATCGCTTCTCACGACTCTGATTGCCGCCACGCTGGCGTTGAGCGCCCCGCTGGCGCTGGCCGCCGTCCCGAAAGACATGCTGGCGATCGGTAAAGCCGCCGACCCGCAAACGCTCGACCCTGCCATCACCATCGATAACAACGACTGGACCGTCACCTATCCGTCCTACCAGCGTCTGGTCAAGTACAAGCCCGGCTCTACCGAGGTGGAGGGCGATCTGTCGACGGGCTGGAAGGCGTCCGACGACCAGAAAGAGTGGACCTTTACCCTGACGGATAACGCCAAATTCTCCGACGGCACGCCGGTCACCGCCGAAGCGGTCAAACTCTCCTTTGAGCGCCTGCTCAAGCTCGGCCAGGGGCCGTCTGAAGCCTTCCCGAAAGATCTGAAAATTGATGCCGTCGATGACCACACGGTGAAATTCACCCTCAGCCAGCCGTTCGCGCCTTTCCTCTACACGCTGGCAAACGACGGGGCGTCCATCATTAACCCGGCTGTGCTGAAGGCCAATGCCGCGGACGACGCGCGCGGTTTTCTGGCGCAAAACACCGCCGGTTCCGGGCCGTTTATGCTGAAGAGCTGGCAGAAAGGCCAGCAGTTGATCCTGGTGCCGAACCCTCACTGGTCGGGCGACAAGCCGCACTTTAAGCGCGTCTCGGTTAAAATTATCGGTGAAAGCGCCTCGCGCCGACTGCAGCTTTCCCGCGGCGATCTGGACATTGCCGACTCCCTGCCGGTCGATCAGCTTGCGGCCCTGAAGCAGGAAGGCAAAGTCGCCGTCGCGGAATATCCCTCCCTGCGCGTGACCTATCTCTATCTCAACAACAGCAAAGCGCCGCTCAATCAGGTGGATTTACGCCGGGCCATCTCCTGGGCGACGGACTATCAGGGAATGGTAAAAGGTATTCTGAGCGGCAACGGCAAGCAGATGCGCGGCCCGATCCCGGAAGGCATGTGGGGCTTTGACGCCGCGGCAATGCAGTACAGCTTCGACGAGGCCAAAGCCAAAGCGGCGCTGGAGAAGGTCAAAGACAAACCCGCCAGCCTGACCTTCCTTTACTCGGACAACGATCCGAACTGGGAGCCTATCGCCCTCTCCACTCAGGCGAGCCTTGGCAAGATCGGCATTAACGTCAAGCTGGAGAAACTGGCCAATGCCACCATGCGCGACCGCGTCGGAAAAGGCGATTACGACATTGCCATCGGCAACTGGAGCCCGGACTTTGCCGACCCATACATGTTCATGAACTACTGGTTCGAATCGGACAAAAAAGGGCTGCCGGGCAACCGATCGTTCTATGAGAACAAAGAGGTGGATTCGCTGCTGCAGGCCGCGCTGAAAACCACCGACCAGGCGGAACGCACCAAAGATTACCAGCAGGCGCAAAAGGTGGTGATTGACGAAGCGGCCTACGTCTATCTGTTCCAGAAGAACTACCAGTTGGCGATGAACAAAGAGGTCAAAGGCTTCACCTTTAATCCGATGCTCGAGCAGGTGTTCAACATCGCCACCATGAGTAAATAACGGTTCTCGCCGGGGGAAAGCGTATGACGTTCTGGAGCATCGTGCGCCAGCGCTGCTGGGGGTTACTCCTGGTGGTGGCCGGTGTCTGTATTATTACCTTTATTATTTCACACATGATCCCCGGCGACCCGGCGCGTCTGCTGGCGGGCGATCGCGCCAGCGACGAAATCGTGCAGAACATTCGCCAGCAGCTGGGGCTGGATCGGCCGCTGTATGTGCAGTTTGGCCGCTACGTGGATGCCCTGGCCCACGGTGATTTAGGCACATCCATCCGTACCGGACGCCCGGTTGCGGAAGATCTGAAGGCCTTTTTCCCCGCCACGCTGGAGCTGGCCTTTTGTTCTTTGCTGCTGGCGCTGGTTATCGGCGTGCCGCTGGGGATTTTGTCGGCGGTGTACCGCAACCGCTGGCTGGATCACCTGGTGCGTTTAATGGCGATGACCGGGATTTCCACGCCTGCATTCTGGCTTGGGCTGGGCGTGATTGTCCTGTTCTACGGGCACCTGCAGCTTCTGCCGGGCGGCGGCAGGCTGGACGACTGGCTCGATCCGCCGACGCACATCACCGGATTTTATCTGCTGGACGCCCTGCTGGAAGGCAACGGTGAAGTCTTTTTCAACGCGCTGCAGCACCTGATTTTACCCTCGCTGACGCTGGCGTTTGTTCACCTGGGCATCGTGGCGCGCCAGGTGCGCTCGGCGATGCTGGAGCAGCTTAGCGAGGACTACATCCGCACCGCACGCGCCAGCGGGCTGCCCGGCTGGTACATCGTCCTGCGCTACGCCCTGCCGAATGCGATGATCCCGTCCATTACCGTGCTCGGACTGGCGCTGGGCGACCTGCTTTACGGCGCCGTCCTGACCGAAACCGTCTTTGCCTGGCCGGGTATGGGCGCCTGGGTGGTGACGTCCATTCAGGCGCTGGACTTCCCGGCGGTGATGGGCTTTGCCGTCGTCGTTTCGCTGGCCTACGTGCTGGTTAATCTGGTGGTCGATCTGCTTTACCTGTGGATTGACCCGCGAATCGGGCGCGGAGGTGCCGAATGATGTTAACGCAGGAAACGCCCGTCCCGGTGAAAACCGGCAGACAACGCATCAACTGGGCAAAGCTGTTCTGGATGCTGCGCCAAAGCCCGCTCACGATTGTCGGCGGCGTCATTATGATCGCGATGCTTTTGCTGATGGTGACCTCGCCGTGGATAGTGCCGCATGACCCGAACGCGCTGGACCTCACCGCCCGCCTGCAGGCCCCTTCTGCGCAACACTGGTTTGGCACCGATGAGGTGGGACGCGACCTGTTCAGCCGCGTGCTGACGGGCAGCCAGCAGTCGATTACCGCCGGGCTGGCGGTGGTGGTGATTGCGGGCGGCATTGGCTCGCTACTGGGCTGTTTGTCCGGCGTCCTGGGCGGGCGCGGCGACGCCGTCATCATGCGGGTGATGGACATTATGCTCTCCATTCCTTCTCTGGTGCTGACCATGGCGCTGGCCGCCGCGCTCGGTCCGAGCCTGTTTAACGCCATGCTGGCGATTGCGATTGTCCGCATACCGTTCTACGTGCGGCTGGCGCGCGGGCAAACCCTGGTGGTGCGTCAGTTCACCTACGTTCAGGCCGCCCGCACCTTTGGCGCGTCCCGCTGGCATTTGATCCGCTGGCATATCCTGCGCAACGCCCTGCCGCCGCTGATCGTGCAGGCATCGCTGGATATCGGCAGCGCCATTCTGATGGCCGCCACGCTGGGGTTTATTGGCCTGGGCGCGCAGCAGCCCACCGCCGAATGGGGCGCGATGGTGGCCGTGGGCCGTAACTACGTCCTGGACCAGTGGTGGTACTGCGCCTTTCCCGGTGCGGCGATTTTGATTACCGCCGTGGGCTTTAATCTGTTTGGCGACGGTATCCGCGATCTGCTGGATCCGAAGTCAGGAGGCAAACAGTAATGACCGAACCGGTACTCAATATTGAAGACCTGCACCTGAGCTTCCCGGTTTTTCGCGGAGAGGTTCATGCGCTGAACCACGTTTCGCTTGAGATCGGCAGGGGCGAAATTGTCGGCGTGGTGGGCGAATCAGGGTCGGGCAAATCCGTTACCGCCATGCTCGCCATGCGCCTGCTGCCAGAGGGCAGCTACCGTATTCATCACGGTCAGGTGAGATTACTCGGTGAAAACGTCCTGACGGCGTCCGAGAAACAGCTTCGCCAGTGGCGCGGCGCTAAAGTGGCGATGATTTTTCAGGAGCCCATGACCGCCCTCAACCCGACGCGGCGGATTGGCAAACAGATGGTGGAGGTGATCCGCCAGCATCAGCCGCGTTCCCGGCGCGAGGCGCATCAGAAGGCGATCGCCCTGCTGGAAGAGATGCAAATTCCGGACGCGAAGGAGGTCATGGCGCGTTATCCGTTTGAACTCTCCGGCGGCATGCGCCAGCGGGTGATGATCGCCCTTGCCTTCTCCTGCGAGCCGGAGCTGATCATCGCCGACGAGCCGACCACCGCGCTGGACGTGACCGTCCAGCTCCAGGTGCTGCGTTTACTGAAGCATAAGGCGAAGGCCAGCGGCACCTCGGTGCTGTTTATCAGCCATGATATGGCCGTAGTGTCCCAGCTCTGCGACAGAATGTACGTAATGTATGCGGGCAGCGTGATAGAGAGCGGCGCCACGCAAACGCTGATCCACCACCCTGTGCATCCCTATTCTATCGGCCTGCTGCGGTGCGCGCCGGAAAACGGCCAGCCGCGCGACCTGCTTCCCGCCATCCCCGGCACTGTGCCCAACCTCAGCCAGCTTCCGCAGGGGTGCGCTTTCCGCGATCGCTGCTTTGCCGCGGGGGCAAAATGCAGCGAAACGCCGCGCCTGCAGCCCCATGGCGCAGAGGGCCAACAGGCTGCCTGCTGGTATCCACAACGGGAGAAACACCATGTCTGATGTACTGCTGGAACTGGATAGCGTGCACGTGAACTTTGCGGCGCGCAAAAACTGGCTGGGCCGCGTGACGGAACGGGTCCATGCGCTCAACGGGCTGGATCTCCAGATCCGTCGGGGCGAAACGCTGGGCGTTGTCGGGGAATCCGGCTGTGGGAAAAGCACGCTGGCGCAGCTGCTGATGGGGATGCTTAAACCCAGCACCGGCGCATGCCAGCGTGCCCACCACGCGGGCGGCATGCAGATGGTGTTTCAGGATCCGCTCTCCTCGCTCGACCCACGATTGCCGGTCTGGCGCATCATTACCGAGCCGGTGTGGGTGCAAAAACGCAGCAGCGAGCGCGAGCGCCGTCAGCTGGCGGCAGATCTGGCGCTGCAGGTGGGCATTCGCCCGGAATATCTTGACCGCCTTCCACACGCCTTCTCCGGCGGGCAGCGCCAGCGCATTGCCATCGCCCGGGCGCTTTCGTCCGACCCGGATATCATCGTGCTCGATGAACCCACCAGCGCGCTGGATATCTCCGTGCAGGCGCAAATCCTCAACCTGCTGGTGACGCTACAGCAGCAGCGTAATCTGACTTACGTACTGATCTCGCATAACGTCTCGGTGGTCAGACACATGAGCGACCGCGTGGCGGTGATGTATCTCGGACAGATTGTGGAGCTGGGCAGCACCGCGCAGGTACTTGGCGAACCGCGCCACCCCTATACCCGCCTGCTGCTCGATTCGGTGCCCCGCACCGGAGAGCCGCTGGATGAAACGCTGGCGTTACGCAAAACGGAGCTTCCCGGCAACCGTCACCTGCCCGAAGGCTGTTTTTTCCGCGACCGCTGCCCGATGGCCGCGCAGGGGTGCGAACGTCCTCAGCCGCTACAGCCCTCTCGCGAGGGCCGTCACGTTCGCTGCTGGCGCAGCCTGGGTTAAATTTGCGCCATCCCGCCGTCCACAAACAGCTCGGTGGCGTTGATAAAGCTGGCCGCGTCGGAGGCCAGAAACGCCACCGCTTTACCCACCTCGCCCGGCGCACCTAAACGTCCGAGCGGCACCTGCGCGGCCAGCGCGTCGTACAGCCCCTGGCGGTGTTCTTCCGGCACCAGGTCCCCTAAACCAGGCGTTTTGATTGGGCCCGGGCTTACGACATTGACGCGGATCCCACGGCCCTGCAAATCCAGCGCCCAGGAGCGGGCAAAGTTACGCACCGCGGCCTTACTGGCGCTGTAGACGCTAAAGTTAGCCGTCCCCTTAACCGACACCGTCGAGCCGGTCAGAATGATCGACGAGCCGGTTGATAACAGCGGCAGCGCCTTCTGCACCGTGAACAGCACCCCGCGAACGTTGGTGCCAAAAATCCGGTCAAACTGTTCTTCGGTGATCGCGCCCAGCGGCAGCATATCGCCGCCACCCGCATTGGCGAACAGAATATCGAGACGGCCTTCTTCTTTTGCTATCCGGGCATAAACCGCATCCAGATCGGCAAGCTTAGAGACGTCCGCGCGAATGCCCACTGCGTCAGAAGCAATCTCTTCTACCGCGGCGTCAAGTTCGGCCTGACGACGCCCGGTGATGTACACCTTCGCGCCCTGTGCCGCCAGCTCCTGCGCCGTGGCAAGACCAATACCGGTGCTGCCGCCGGTGACCAGTGCAATTTTTCCTGAGAGAGTCGTGTTCATGTCATTTACCTTTTTGTGTTTGCGTTGGACAGACTTTATCCCTTGCGACATTTATGAAAAATGGGCAAAAATGAAAATGACTATTCACCTATGGAAATAATCAGAGGTCATCATGGATCAGCTAATGGCGATGCGCGCCTTCACGCGGGTGGTGGAATCCGGCAGCTTTACCCGCGCGGCGGACTCGCTGAATATGCCGATCGCCACGCTGAGCAAACTGGTTAAATCCCTTGAGGCGCACCTGGCGATACGTCTCCTTCACCGGACGACTCGTCGGGTGGTCACGACGCCTGAAGGGCTGGAATACTATGAAAAAGCGCGCCGGGTGCTGATTGATATCGAAGATATCGACACCTCGTTTCGCGTTTCCCGCGCGACGCCCAAGGGACATTTGCGGGTTGACGTGGGCGGTTCCACCGCACGGGACGTGCTCATCCCCCTGCTGCCGGATTTTATGCAGCGCTACCCGGATATCCGTATCGATCTTGGCGTGGCCGATCGTCCGGTCGATCTTATCAGCGGTAACGTAGACTGCGTGATCCGCGGCGGCCCGCTGAACGATTCAACGCTTATCGCCCGTCATCTCGGTGACGCTCAGATGGTCACCTGCGCGACGCCGGGTTACCTTAAAAACCACGGCGTTCCGGCCTATCCGCAGGAGCTGCGCAACGGCCACAAGCTTGTTAGTTATCTCTCTCCCGTCACCGGGCGGCCGTTTCCGTTTCGCTTCCGGCAGAACGGCGAGGCGCTGGAAATCACTCTTCCGCACTATCTCGGCGTCAATGAAAGTAACGCTCATCTGGCGGCTGCCGCGGCGGGTCTGGGGATCGTTCAAACTTTTGAGTATTCAGCAAAGACCTATTTGCAGACGGGAGCGCTGGTGGCGATTCTGGGTGACTGGCAGCCTGCCGCGTACCCGTTTCACGTGGTCTACCCGCAGAACCGGCATTTGACCCACAGACTGAAGGTGTTTATCGCCTGGCTGGCGGAGGTGTTCCCCGCCGCGCTGAAGGGATAGCCGGGCGCAAACCCGGCGGGAAGTTAATTTAGCTTATAGTCCAGGGTGATCTCGGCTTTCAGAAGCTGTGAAACCGGACAGCCCGCTTTGGCTTTCTGAATAATGCCGTCAAACTGCTGTGGCGCAATGCCCGGTACGGTGACCTTACTTTGCAGCGCAACCTTAGTGATGGCAAATCCGCCGTCGGTTTTATCCAGAGAGACGTCCGCGGTGGTATCAATAGAGTCAGCGGTATAGCCCGCTTCGCCCAGCATCAGCGACAGCGCCATCGAAAAACAGGCCGCATGTGCCGCACCGATGAGCTCTTCCGGGTTGGTCCCCTTTTCACCCTCAAAGCGGGTGTTAAAGCCGTAAGGCTGTTGGTTGAGAACGCCGCTCTCGGTGGAAACCGTTCCTTTCCCGCGCTTAATGTCGCCAGACCAGTGTGCCGAACCGTGCTTATGAATCGTCATTCTTGCTCTCCTTTTGGCTTACAAAGGGTTAAGTATAGACTATGCATCTGACACGCCCTGGAACACAGACGATTCCGTGCCTTTCACCTGCTGTACCGACCACAAGGATAATGATATGACGCAAAAAATCAGGATGGCCGTCGCGGTAGCCACGCTGGCTCTCTCTCTTTCTTTACTGGCCAAAACGCCGGAAAACTTTATCTATACCAGCTCAGGCGACCTCGACGCGGCGCTCCCGCTGGTTGCGCGTGGCGACATCGGCGGCGTGCAGATCGTGTACAACTGGCGCCAGCTTGAACCCGAGAAGGACAGCTATGACTTCTCGCGGATTGAGCAGGATCTGGCGCGTCTTAAGGCCGCCCGGAAAAAACTCTTTATTCAGATCCAGGATCGTTTCTTTGAGACGGACGCCCGCTACGTTCCGGACTATCTGATGCACGATAAGCAATACAGCGGCGGGATTGCGCCGCAGTTTGATAACCCCGGCGAGGGCAAACCTGTCGGCGCGGGATGGGTAGCGCGTCAGTGGGACCCCACGGTGCGCCAGCGCTACCAGGCACTGCTGGCAGCGCTCGCAAAACGCTTTGATGGCGAGGTATATGGCGTAAACCTGCCTGAAACCGCGATTGATATTGACGAGAAAAATCCGCCAGCCGGCTTCACCTGCGACAGCTATTTCGCGGGTGAGATGGAAAATCTGGCCTTTGCGCGCAAGGTTTTTCAGAAATCACATGTGGTGCAGTACGTTAACTTCTGGCCGTGCGAGTGGGATAACGACCACAACTATATGGGGCGTCTTTTTGCGTATGCCAGCGCCAACAATATCGGCCTGGGCGGGCCGGACATTGTGCCCAACCGCAAGGCGCACATGAAGAATGCCTATCCCTTCTTCCATAAAAATAAACAGGTGCTGCCGCTCATCGCCATGGCGGTTCAGGAGCCGACTCTGACCTATAAGGATCCTCAGACCGGAAAACCGTTCACCAAAGCCGAGTTTGTCCGCTTCGGCGAAAATTATCTCGGGGCCGATATTATTTTCTGGAGCACGGCCTCTCCCTGGCTAAAGGCAAAATAATCGCCCCTCAGGCAAGGTGGCGGGACAGTTCGTCAAGAAACACGCGCAGCGCGGCAGGCTGGTATTCCCGTGACTGATAAATGCCGTGGATGGCAAGCGATTTCGGCTCCAGCGACGCCAGTACCGGCACCAGTAATCCCTGCTCAAGCGCGGCGCGCGCTTCGCGCTTCGGCAGCATGGCGATGCCGCAGTGCTCGATCGCCGCGTTCATGAGCAGTGAAGAGATACTGGCGCTCAAGTTGCCGCTGACGGCCACGCTCAGGCTTTCGCCTTCCGGGGTCAGGAAGTGCCAGGACTGCCCGGCGAAAAAGCTGTAGTGCAGGCAGTTATGCTGCGCCAGTTCTTCGGGGCTGACGGGCGTGCCGTGCTGTGCCAGATACGCCGGCGAGGCGCAGAGCACCGATCGACATTCCCCCAGCCGGCGGGCGATCATGCCGGGCTCCGGGTTATCGGTAATGCGCACGGCGACGTCAATGCGCTCTCCCACCAGGCTGACCGGATGGTTGTTCACGTCCAGCTCAATGCGCAGCTGCGGGTAGCGCGAGAGCAGGCCGGGCAGGACCGGCGCAATCAGGTGCATGGCGGTAAAGTGCGCGCAGGCTACCCGCAGCGTGCCGGACGGCAGATCTTTTTCCGACTGACCTTCGATTTCCTGCGAGATCTGCGAGAGAGTCCGCGTTTTTTGCAGCACCTTTTCCCCTGCCGCCGTCAGCGTCAACTTGCGCGTGGAGCGGTTTACCAGCCGCGTCCCCGCCCACTTCTCCATTTGTTCAAGGTAACGGCTCACCATCGGCCGGGAAATGCCCAGCGCGCGGGCCGCCGCGCTCAGGCTTCCCAGCTCGCATATCCGGTTATAGACCTGAGCGGCAATAACGCGATCCATATAAGCTCCATCTGCTCGATTTATGAAACTAAGCATGTCTTGTTTCAGGAATTCTGGCAAATGAGAATATCCGTACAATAGAGACATTCCTGAACAACAGAGACAACAGCATGAAACTCCCCCATATTGCCCTGCTTTCCACCCTTTTCGCTCCGGCCGTTTTTGCCGCGCCGTTGACGATTGATACCTATAACCCGCAGGATAAAGGCATTTTCGCGGTCTCTTCCACGCTCGTTTCCGGTCCGAAAGAGGCGGTGCTGTTTGACGCGCAGTTCAGCGTGAAGGATGGCGAAGCGCTGGTAGAGAAAATTCGCCGCAGCGGTAAAACGTTGAATAAGATTGTGATCACCTCCGGCGATCCGGATTTCTATTTTGGCCTGCAGCCGCTGGTGAAGGCCTTCCCGAATGCCAAAGTGGTGGCCACGCAGCAGGTGGTTGACCATATTAAGGCCACCAAAGACGCCAAGCTCGCCTTCTGGGGCCCGCAGATGAAAGACGGCGCGCCAACTGAACTGGTGGTGCCGCAGGTGCTCGCCTCCACCACCTTTATGATTGACGGGGAAAAGGTCGATATCGAGCAGCCGGACAGCTACGCGGCCTACGTGTGGATCCCGTCCGTGAAAACCATCCTCGGCGGCACCGGGGTCTCCTGGGGGATTCACGTCTGGACGGCTGATACCCAGACGCCGGCTCGCCGTCAGCAGTGGCAGCAGACCCTGGACAACATGGCCGCGCACAAGCCGGAACGCGTGATCCCAGGCCACTATCTGGGCACACCACCGTCCGGAACCGGGGCTATTGATTTTACCCGTGGCTATCTGCAGCATTTTGAACAGGCGTTATCGGCACATAAAAACTCTGCGGGCGTCATCGGTGCAGTGAAAAAACAGTATCCGGATCTGGCAGAAGAGAGCTCTCTGGAATTAAGCGCAAAAGTGAATACCGGCGAAATAAAGTGGTAATTTAAAAACGGCTCCTGCTATATTCCCGCGATAGCAGGAGCACCGCCATAATATCCGCACTGCCTCACGCCAATATATCCCTCCGTTTTAAAAACGCATAAAAGCATGCACTTATGTCATTTTTATTTCTAAGATGAATCTGAGACACAACCGGGGAAATATTTGCCATTCTGTTTATGAATTAAATTTTTTGCGAGCCGTACCATTAAACAGACAACGACACGGAGGCAGCATGTTTACTTATTACCCGGCTAATACCACAGCAGCACAACCTGAACTCGTTAACGCGATTGCGCAGGGTCTTCACGCTGAGCACGGTGCTGTGACTGAAGATGACATTTTAATGGAACTGACCAAGTGGGTGGAATCCACGGATAATGACATCCTCAGTGACATCTACCAGCAGACCATTAACTACGTCGTCAGCGGGCAAAGCGCACCTTTGTAAAAACCTGCTAAGCTGGATCTGCAACCTAAGGGGTTACATTTCGTTTGCGAAAGCAAACTGGTCCTTAAAACTATCAACAGGATTGAGGAGTTAACATGAAATCGAACCGTCAGGCACGCCACATTCTGGGACTGAACTACAAGCTTTCTAATCAGCGTAAAGTGGTGATTGAAGGCGACCACGAAACGCAAGTCACTCACGCCACCGGCAGAAAACGCCACGCGGGCAAGTAAGTTCCCGACTGAGATCCAGAACACCATCGGCAAAACCGATGGTGTTTTTGTTTATGTGTTGCGGTAATTAATATTTAGCTCCTTTATAATACCGCCCGACCGCACCCCGTAGCACAGGCCAGAAAGATGACAAACAGCAGTGTCAGGGACGGATCTTCAAAAAAAGAGTGAGTGACATGGACAACAAACTGAAAAAACATCGTTCCTTATACATCCCATACGCCGGCCCGGTTTTACTCGAATTCCCCCTGCTCAACAAAGGCAGCGCCTTCAGCATGGAAGAGCGCAGCAGCTTTAACCTGCTTGGCCTGCTGCCGGAAGTGGTTGAAACCATTGAAGAGCAGGCGGAGCGCGCGTGGATCCAGTATCAGGGCTTCAAAACCGAGATCGACAAACACATCTACCTGCGCAACATCCAGGACACCAACGAAACCCTCTTCTATCGCCTGGTGCAAAACCATCTCGAAGAGATGATGCCGGTGATCTACACCCCAACGGTGGGTGCGGCGTGCGAACGCTTCTCTGAGATCTACCGTCGCTCACGCGGCGTCTTTATCTCTTATCAGAACCGTCACAACATGGACGACATTCTGCAGAACGTGCCGAACCACAATATTAAAGTGATTGTGGTGACGGACGGGGAACGTATTCTCGGCCTCGGCGACCAGGGCATTGGCGGGATGGGGATCCCAATCGGTAAACTCTCTCTCTACACCGCCTGCGGCGGCATCAGCCCGGCGTACACCCTGCCGGTGGTGCTGGATGTCGGCACCAACAACCAGCAACTGTTGAACGATCCGCTGTACATGGGCTGGCGTCATCCGCGCATTACCGACGACGAGTACTATCAGTTTGTCGACGATTTCATTCAGGCCGTGAAGCACCGCTGGCCGGACGTTCTGCTGCAGTTTGAAGACTTTGCGCAGAAAAACGCGATGCCGCTGCTGAACCGCTATCGCGATGAGATCTGCTCCTTTAACGACGACATCCAGGGCACCGCAGCGGTGACCGTGGGCACGCTTATCGCCGCCAGCCGCGCGGCCGGCAGCCAGCTGAGCTACCAGAAAATCGTCTTCCTGGGCGCAGGCTCTGCGGGCTGCGGCATCGCCGAGCAGATTATTGCCCAGACGCAGCGCGAAGGCTTAAGCGAAGAGCTGGCCCGCTCCCGCGTCTTCATGGTTGACCGTTTCGGCCTGCTGACCGACGGTATGCCGAACCTGCTGCCGTTCCAGACCAAGCTGGTGCAGAAGCGCGAGAACCTGAAGAACTGGGACACCGACAACGAAGTGCTCTCCCTGCTGGACGTGGTGCGCAACGTGAAGCCGGATATTCTGATCGGCGTTTCCGGGCAAACCGGTCTCTTCACCGAAGAGATTATTCGCGAGATGCACAAGCACTGCGAGCGCCCTATCGTGATGCCGCTGTCTAACCCGACTTCCCGCGTGGAAGCGACGCCACAGGACATCATCGCCTGGACCGAAGGTAACGCGCTGGTTGCCACCGGCAGCCCGTTCGATCCGGTGGTATGGAAGGATAAAACCTATCCGATCGCCCAGTGCAACAACTCCTATATCTTCCCGGGCATTGGTCTGGGCGTGATCGCCTCCGGCGCGTCCCGCATTACCGATGAGATGCTGATGTCAGCGAGCGAAACCCTTGCGGGCTATTCGCCGCTGGTCAACAACGGCGAAGGGCTGGTGCTGCCGGAACTGAAGGACATTCACAAGGTGTCGCGCGCTATCGCGTTTGCGGTGGGTAAAATGGCGCAGCAGCAGGGCGTGGCGGTGAAAACCTCTGCCGACGCGCTGCAGCAGGCTATTGATGATAACTTCTGGATGCCGGAATACCGCAGCTATCGCCGTACCTCGATTTAATTCTGCGCCCGAACCGATCCTCTCCTCATTGGGGAGAGGGTTAGGATGATGGGCAACAGACCGCACCATCGAATATCCGCTAGCCAAACACCTTTTCCCCCGCTACACTCCTTTCATCCATTAACCCACTGAATATATAAGGAGGCCAATTATGCTGTATCGTGAAATTTTCAATGTTTCACATACATTTGGTGATCGCACCAGCTCAAGCGTTATCGGTATCGTGCTGCGATAACTTCTGCTTGAGCGAAGACATCAACCCCTGAAATCCCTTCTCTCGGGCTTACTGAGTTATCGTCAGCGATGTTTGACGAGGCATAAACATGCCTGTAACTCTTGGGTAAGCAACAATGAGCACTTTACTCACTGCACAATCTTTACGCGTTGATACGGCGTTTGGCACGCTCTTCGACTCACTCTCCTTTACGCTGAAAAAAGGCGACCGCATCGGCCTGCTGGGCGACAACGGCTGCGGCAAAAGTACGCTTTTGAAGGTGCTGGACGGAACAGATATCCCAGCCGCCGGAACGGTAGCGCTGGCCGGACACTGCCTGATGGCGCGCGTGGAGCAACATCTCCCGGACGCCATTTTCCCGCTGACCATGCTGGATGCCGTACTCGCGCAACTGCCTTTAGCTGAGCACGACAGCCTGCGCTGGAAAGCTGAAACGCTGCTGGCGAGCATGGGCTTCACGCCGCAGGATATGACGCTGCAATCCGCCACCCTGAGTGGCGGACAGCACACCCGCCTGCTGCTGGCGCGGGCGTTGATTCACGAGCCGGATCTGCTCCTGCTGGATGAACCTAGCAACCACCTGGATCTGCCGACCATGCTCTGGCTGGAACACTTTTTACAGAACTGGTCAGGCAGCTTCGTGCTGGTTTCGCACGACAGACAGCTGCTGGATGCCGTCACAAACGGCAGCTGGATCCTGCGTGATAAGACGCTGCACTACTTTGCCCTTCCCTGCACGGCCGCCCGTAAAGCGCTTGCAGCAAAAGACGAAAGCGATGCGCAGCGCCACAAGGCGGAGCAAAAGGAGATCGACCGCGTGACCGCCAGCGCGAAGCGGCTGGCGACCTGGGGTAAGGTTTACGACAACGAAGACCTGGCCCGCAAAGCCAAACAGATGGAAAAACAGGTCGAACGGCTGAAGGAGAGCCAGACGGAAGTGACGGCAGGCAGCCAGTGGACGTTAACCCTGCGCGGCGACGCGCTGCGGGCGGACCGTCTGCTGGAGATGGAAAACCTCAGCGTCCCGCCTGCCCCCGGGCTACCGCCGCTGTTTAACATCGAAACGGCGCGGCTGAAAAGCGGCGATCGCGTGGCAATTGTCGGTCGTAACGGCTGCGGTAAATCGTCGCTGATGAAGCTTATCTGGCGACATTTTGTGGATGAACCGACGGACTGCGGGCTGAAAATCCATCCGCGCGTCTCGCCTGGCTACTACGACCAGACGCTGCATCAGCTGCCGGATGACGCCACGCTGCTCGACGCGCTGGAACCTTTCGCTCCCGACCCGCAAAACAGGAAGATGGCGCTCATCAGCGCCGGGTTCCCGTGGGCGAGACACGGGCAAAAAGTCAGCACGCTCAGCGGCGGCGAGCGCTCTCGCCTGCTGTTCGTCGGGCTGACGCTTGCCCGCTACAGCCTGCTGATGCTGGATGAGCCCACCAACCATCTCGACATGGAAGGCAAAGAGGCACTGGCGGAAACGCTGCAACAGTTCGAAGGCGGCGTGCTGCTGGTCAGCCACGATCGCCAGTTAATTAGCCAAAGCTGTAACCGTTTCTGGCTGATTGAGGACGGCTGGCTGAGCGAGTGGCACGATGCTGAAGCCGTGTTTGAGCGGCTGCGTGAAAGCGCGGGGCTCGGGACATCCGCCGCGCCCGTCGTCACCGCTGAGGAGGTTCAACCCTCGCGGTATGACGATCTGCTGGAGCGGCTGATCGCGCTGGAAACGCTGCTGGAAGACGATCTGGCGCGTAAGCCGAAACATCAGAAGCCGCAGCTGCAGGCGCAATGGCGTAGAGAAATTGAGGAGATTGAAGCCCAGCTGTAAATCTGCGCCCGGCGAGCACCTCGCCGGGCCAGCATTTTCCCCCTTAATTATTAGAGGATCGCCGTATTCTTAATCTGAAATCGAATCAAATGATGACATTATGTTGCCGCAGCCTTGCATTACCAGGCTAATGTATTAATCCTTAAGGGGTACTACACCTGCTATGCAGATTCTTATCATGAACAAGGAGATACACATGAAGGCTGCTGTTGTTACTCAGGATCATCAGGTCAATGTCACTGAAAAAACCTTACGCCCGCTTAAGCACGGAGAAGCCCTGCTGAAAATGGAGTGCTGTGGTGTATGCCATACCGACCTCCACGTGAAGAACGGTGATTTTGGCGATAAAACCGGGGTAATCCTGGGCCATGAAGGTATTGGTATCGTGAAAGAAGTCGGCCCTGGCGTGACGTCGCTGAAAGTCGGCGACCGTGCAAGCGTGGCCTGGTTCTTTGAAGGATGCGGTCACTGCGAATACTGTAATACCGGTAACGAAACCCTGTGCCGTGACGTGAAAAACGCCGGTTACTCCGTTGACGGCGGCATGGCGGAAGAGTGCATCGTCACCGCGGATTACGCGGTAAAAGTGCCGGATGGTCTGGATTCGGCGGCGGCCAGCAGCATTACCTGCGCCGGCGTCACCACCTACAAAGCGGTGAAAATCTCCGGCATAAAACCGGGCCAGTGGATCGCGATTTACGGTCTGGGCGGGCTGGGCAACCTCGCGCTGCAGTACGCCAAAAACGTGTTTAATGCCAAAGTCATCGCTCTGGACGTTAACGATGAACAGCTGAAGCTGGCCGCGAGCATGGGTGCAGATTTAACCATCAACTCCCGCAGCGAAGATGCCGCTAAGATTGTGCAGGAAAAAACCGGCGGCGCGCATGCCGCAGTCGTCACCGCCGTCGCAAAAGCGGCCTTCAACTCGGCGGTAGATGCCGTGCGTGCCGGTGGCCGCGTGGTCGCCGTTGGCCTGCCGCCGGAAGCAATGAGCCTGGACATTCCGCGTCTGGTGCTGGACGGTATACAGGTGGTGGGTTCGCTGGTTGGCACCCGTCAGGATCTGCAGGAAGCCTTCCAGTTTGCGGCCGAGGGCAAAGTGGTGCCGAAAGTGACGATGCGTCCTATCGAGGACATCAACGCCATTTTTAAAGAGATGGAACAGGGCCAGATCCGTGGCCGTATGGTGATCGACTTACGCTCGTAAACACCTTTTGCCGGGTAGTGGCTACGCCTTACCCGGCTCATTGCTACGACGAACGACGAACTGAAATCCACTCCTGAACCTCAATCTGGAAGGTGTCCGGCGCTTTTCGGTACATTTTACGCGCCAGGTCGAGAATAGTATGACGCGCGAGCTCCTCTTCCATCCGCTGCTGCGCGCTATCCATGACTGAACGTACTCCGCACGGGCCGTCGCAGACCCAGGCAGGCGGTGCTTCATCAAACACGGCCAGCCGCTGGCGCACTTCACGACATTCGAACATGTTTTTCTCGCCGTCAATGGCATGCGCCACATCCAACACGCTGATCAGCTCCGCCGGACGCGCCAGCTTAAAGCCCCCGCCCTTGCCTTCCGTACTGATGACCAGCCCGGCACGTGACAGGCGTGTGAAGATTTTGCCGAGGTAGTCATACGGCACGCCCTGCAAGGCAGCCATCTCCCGGACGCTCATCTCACGCTCGTTGCCCTTCGCATCCACCATACACATCAGGCTGTGAATGCCGTATTCCACACCGGAACTGTAAAACGCCATGGTTAACTCCGAATTAGTGTTCGGAGCATTATAACGATTTTTAACTCAGAAAGAAGTTGTCGGAGTTAACTCCGACAAGTATAGTGGCAGTTATGTCAGGCATGAAGCCTGGCGGGAGAAAGGATCGAATATGAAAAAGCAGATTTTAATCGTAGGCAGTGGTTTTGCGGGTATGTGGGCAGCCGTGAGCGCGGCACGTCTCTCTGAGCAGCAGGGTAATAACAGTCTGGAGATTGCGGTTCTGGCCCCCTTACCCGAACTGCGCGTTCGGCCACGCTTCTATGAGGAGAAGGTGTCAACGCTGGTCGCCCCGTTGACTGACCTGTTTGACGAGCTTGATATCACATTCATTGCCGGACACGCGGAACAAATTGATACCACGGCAAAAACCGTTTTATACCGGATGTCCAATGGCGCGCATGCTACGGCTTCCTACGATAGGCTGATCCTCGCTACGGGCAGCCAGACCAAACGCCCACCGATTGCCGGCCTGGCTGACTACGCCTTTGACATCGACCAGCTGGAATCCGCACAGGTATTTGAGCGTCACCTTGATTCACTGGCGTTACGTCCCTCCACGCCCGAGCGCAACACCGTGGTAGTCTGCGGAGGCGGCTTTACCGGCATCGAGCTGGCAACGGAGCTACCTGCCCGACTGCGTGCCCGTTTTGGTGACAATACGGAGATTAAAATAGTCGTAGTTGAAAAGGAGCCAGTCATTGGCGGCCGCTATAGCGACGCATTGCGTAAAACGATTGCAGAGGCGAGTGAGGCGCTGGGCGTTGAATGGCGGCTGAAGAGTGAAGTTGAAGCCATTGATGCTCACGGCATAACGCTGAAAAACGGTGAACGTATTGCTGCTGCGACCGTCGTCTGGACCGCAGGCGTCGAGGCAAATCCCCTCAGCCTGCAGATAGACGGTGAACGCGATAGCCAGGGCCGCCTGGTTGTGACAGAGACGTTGCAGGTCCCCGCACATCCTGACGTCTATGCCACCGGCGATATGGCTCACGCCAAAACAGACGATGCGGGCAACACGGCGCTGATGACCTGCCAGCACGCGATCCAGCTAGGGAAATTTGCCGGTCATAACGCTGCCGCCAGCCTGCTGAACGTTGCTCCTTACCCTTATCGTCAGGTGAACTATGTTACCTGCCTGGATTTAGGCGCGTGGGGCGCGGTTTATACCGAGGGCTGGGATCAGGTCGTTAAGTCAGTCCAAGATGACGCCAAGAAGATCAAGATCGCCATCACTAACGAGCTGATCTACCCTCCAGCAGCGGATAAAGCAGTCGCCTTTGCCGCCGCCGACCCGCTGGCGAAATTCGTTTAGGCCCCCGCCATCGCCCCGCTAACGGGGCGTTTTTATTTTCAGTTTCCGGCAATCCTTATCTCAATTCCTTTGTTCCCTTGTTTTCCCCCGCGCCCGATGATGAATCCGAGGCTAACAAGAAGATAACAAAGGAATTCACCATGCAAACCCCATTTCGTCTGCCGCTGCTGACGGCGCTGATTCTGACGACAACCGCAGCCTGGTCCGCAGATGCGCCGGTCAAAGGCGGCACGCTGATTTATCTGGAACAACAGGCGCACACCAACCTCTACCCGCCTGCCGGCGGCTTCTACCCGAACGGCGGCATTCTGAACCAGATCACCGACAAACTGACGTGGCAAAATCCAAAGACGCTGCAGGTCGAACCGTGGGTGGCCGAAAGCTGGACCACCAACGCCGATAAAACTGAATACACCTTTAAACTGCGTCCCGGTATTACCTTCTCCGACGGCACGCCGCTGGACGCCAACGCCGTAGCAAAAAACTTTGATACCTACGGTTTGGGCAATAAGGCGCAGCGCCTGCCGGTGTCAGAAGTGATCAATAACTACGATCGCAGCGAAGTGGTCGACCCGCTGACCGTGAAGTTCTACTTCAAAAAACCGTCGCCGGGGTTCCTGCAGGGCACCGCCACGATTGGGTCGGGTCTGGTCTCGCTCAGCACGCTGAAGCGCAACTTTGAAGAACTGGGAGACGCCCGGCATATCATTGGCTCCGGCCCGTTTGTGGTGAAGGACGAGAAGCTCGGCCGCGAAGTGACGCTCGAAGCCCGTAAGGACTACCGGTGGGGACCCAAAAATCTGGCGCAACAGGGTCCAGCCAATCTGGATGGCATCAAGTTTATCGTCACCCAGGAGGACAGCGTGCGCGTCGGCGCCCTGCTGGCCGGCCAGGCCGACTTTATTCGCCAGGTGCAGGCGTATGACGAAAAGCAGGCGACAGACCAGGGCTATAAAATCTACGCCGCCCCAACGCGCGGGGTGAACGACAGCATTAGCTTCCGCCCGGATAACCCGCTGGTCTCCGATATTCGCGTGCGCCAGGCGCTGCTGCATGCCACGAATGCAAAGCAGGTGGTCGAGACTCTCTTCTCGGCCAACTATCCGCAGGCGAAGTCGGTGATTGCCGATTCCGCCGCAGGCTTTGTCGATCTCAGCGACAAATTGACCTTTGATCCGGCAAAAGCCAACCAGCTGCTGGACGAGGCGGGCTGGAAAGCGGGCAGCGACGGGATCCGCGCCAAAGACGGCCAGCGGCTGGCGCTGACGGTATATGAATCCCTGCCGCAGCCGCAAAATAAAGAGGTGCTGCAGCTGGTTGCCCAGCAGTGGCGTCAGGTGGGCGTAGTGCTGAACGTAAAAGCCGGGGACGCTGGCAGCCGCACGCTGGATAACCTTGATCCACAGAAAACCCCGTTAACCGTCTCCGAAGTGGGCCGCGCCGATCCGGACGTGGTGAAAAGCATGTTCTACCCGGCTAACCGCGACGCGCTGCTGCAAAAAGGCGGCTCCAGCGACAAGGTCAAAAGCTTCCGCGACGACAAGCTGAATGCGCTGCTGGTAAATATCTCCTCAGAGATCGATCCGCAAAAACGCCTGCAACTGACCGGCGATGCCCAGCGCTACCTGCTGGATAACGCCTACGTCATTCCGATTTTCGAGGAGCCGCAGGTCTTTGCCGGTGCGCCGTGGCTAAAAGGCGTCAATTTTGAAGCGGTCGGCCGCCCGTCGTTCTACGGCGCGTGGATTGAGAAACACTGAGGAGCTGACGATGCGCCACGCACTTCTTCAACGTCTTGGTCACGGGCTGCTGGTGCTGTGGGCCGCCTTTACCCTCTCGTTCGTGTTGCTCCAGGTGCTGCCTGGCGACGCGGTGCTGATTAAATTTCAGAACCCGGACCTGGGCCTAAGCCCGGCGCAAATCGAGGAGATGCGCGTGGCCTACGGCGCGGACAGCCCGCTGTGGCAGCAATACGGCCACACGCTGCTGGCGATGCTGCGCGGAGATTTCGGCTACTCGTTACAGGCCGGGGTGCCGGTCAGTGAGCTGATTGCCAGCAATCTGCCGGATACCCTGAGCCTCGCCCTGCCCGCCTTTGTACTCGCGGTCCTGCTGGCGTTTGCGCTGGCCTTTGCATCGCGTCTGCCGGGTTTGCGCTGGCTGAGTAATACCCTCCAGTCTCTGCCGGTCCTGTTTATCTCCTTACCCACGTTCTGGCTGGGGATTGCCCTTATCCAGCTCTTTTCTTTCCAGCTGCGGCTGATCCCGGTGATTAACCCGACGCCGCTGCAGGGGCTGATCCTGCCGATCGTGACCGTCGCGATCCCGATCTCCGCCCCGCTGGCGCAAATTCTGATGCGCAGCCTGGACCAGGTGGCGACGCAGCCGTTTGTCGCCGTTGCCCGCGCCAAAGGACTGAGTGAAACCGCCGTCCTGTGGCGCCACGTCACCGGCAACGCGCTGCTGCCGGTACTCAATATTGCCGGGCTGCTGCTGGGCGAACTGATTGCCGGAGCGCTGATCACCGAAACCGTATTTGGCCGCAGCGGGCTCGGGCAGCTGACCCAGCAGGCGGTGAACAACCAGGACATCGCCGTGCTTCAGGCGGTGGTCATGATTTCCGCTCTCGGCTTTGTCCTGATCAATCTGCTGGTGGACCTGCTGATGCCGCTGCTGGATCCCCGTCTGCAAACCGTTACCGGAGGTGCATCATGAGCCTGGTCGATTACGCTGCCGCCGCGCGAAAACGCGTTCCCGGCTGGCAGGGCGTCGCGTGGCAGCCGGGACTGTGGCTGGCGTGGGCGGTGATTATTCTCGCGGTTTTTGCTGCCGTAGCCCCCGGCCTGTTAACCCACTACAGCCCGATTGAGGGCATCGCCGGAGCACAACGTCTGGCACCGCAGGCGGGCCACTGGCTCGGCACCGATCAGCTTGGCCGCGATGTTTACACCCGCATTATGTATGGTGCGTCCCACTCCCTGAGCGCGGCGCTCGCTGCCGTCACGATGGGGCTGGTGGTGGGCACCGGTCTGGGGGTGATCGCCGGCGCGTTCGCCGGACGCGTCGAGTCTTTCCTGATGCGTTTTGTCGACGTGCTGCTGTCCATTCCGTCTCTGCTGCTCTCGCTGACGGTCATTATTCTGCTCGGGTTTGGCACCGTTAACGCCGCCATTGCCGTCGGCGTGGCCTCCATCGCCAGCTTCGCCCGCCTCGCGCGCGGTGAAGTGGTGCGCATCCGCCATACGGATTATGTCGAGGCGGCGTTTGGCAGCGGCGGGACGTTCCTGGCGGTCCTGTGGCGACACATCCTGCCCAACGCCTTAACCGCCGTTCTCGCCTTTGCCACGCTGCAGTTTGGTCAGGCCATTCTGGCCCTCTCCACGCTGAGCTTTCTCGGCTACGGCACCCCGCCGCCCGTTCCGGAATGGGGCTTATTGATTGCCGAAGGCCGTAACTATCTCTCTACCGCCTGGTGGTTAACTACCTTCCCCGGCGTGGTCGTCATCGCCGTCGTGCTTGCCACCAACCGTATCAGCCAGCAGTTCAGCGGAGGCCTGAAATGACCGTACTCTCGGTAGAAAACCTGACCATCAGCTACCGTACCGCGCGCCAGTGGCGCGAGGTGGTGCATAACGTCAGCTTCACCCTCCGTCGGGGGGAAATGCTGGCCTTTGTCGGTGAATCTGGCTCAGGCAAAACAACCACGGCACAGGCGATCATTGGTCTGCTGGCGGATAACGCCCGACGCGATGCCGGGAAAATCGTGCTCAACGGCGAGGAGATTAGCCGGTGGTCAGCGAAGCGTCTCGATACCCTTCGCGGCGCGCGAATCAGCCTGGTTCCGCAGGATCCGGGTAATTCACTCAACCCGGTGAAGACGATCGGCGTACAGGTCGGGGAAATTATTCAGCAGCACCAAAAGGTAACGGCACTCCAGCGCGACGAGCAGGTGCTCGCCCTGCTGACAAAGGTCGGCCTGAGCCATCCCGAACAGCGCATGAAGCAGTATCCGCATCAGCTCTCCGGCGGGATGAAACAGCGCGTGCTGATTGCCATCGCCATTGCGCTGCGCCCGGACGTGATCGTCGCCGATGAGCCCACCAGCGCGCTGGACGTGACGGTGCAAAAACGCATTCTCGATCTGCTGGATATCCTGCGTCGGGAATCTGGTACTGCGGTTCTGTTTGTCACCCACGATCTGGCGCTGGCTGCCCAGCGCGCGGAGAGGCTGCTGGTGTTTCGCAACGGCGAGGTTCAGGAGCACGGCGACACCGCCGACATTATCCGCACGCCGCAGCACGCCTATACCCGTCAGCTACTGAGCGATCTCCAGGGCCAGCGCCTGACCATCGCCCCGGTAGCAGGCCTTCCGCTGGCGTCACCGGCCATTCGCGCCCGCGCCATCAGCAAACGGTTCTCGCTGGGCAAAGGTCATCACCTTCAGGCGCTGGATCGGGTGACGTTTGACGTCAGGCGCGGCAGCACGCATGCGCTGGTCGGGGAATCCGGCTCCGGGAAAACCACCCTCGCCCGTATTTTGCTGGGTTTTGAACAGGCGGACAGCGGACAGGTCATTATTGATGATATTGATGCCACCGACCTCAGCCGCGAGGCCCGCCGCCAGCTGCGCCAGAAGATCCAGTTTGTCTATCAGAACCCGTTCGCCTCTCTCGACCCGCGTCAGACGCTGTTCGAGATCGTCGAAGAGCCCCTGAAGAATTTTTCTCGCCTGAGCAAAGCGGAGCGAAAGGTCCGGGTGGAGACCGTGGCGCAGCGGGTTGCCCTGCCCGTCGAACTCCTGAGCCGTACCGCCCGGGAGCTTTCAGGCGGGCAGCGCCAGCGCGTAGCTATCGCCCGGGCGCTGATTCTGGAGCCGACTATTCTGGTGCTGGACGAAGCCACCTCCGCGCTGGACGTCACCGTACAGGCGCAGATTCTGGCACTGCTTCAGCAGCTGCAGCAGCAGCTGGGATTGACCTACCTCTTTATCACGCACGATCTCTCTACCGTCCGCCGGATCGCCCACAGCGTCACGGTGCTGCGCAGCGGTCAGGTGGTCGAACACGGTGACGTCGAGACCTTATTCACGTCGCCGCAGAACGACTATACCCGCGAGCTGATTGCCGCCATTCCCCATTTTTCACCCGCTACGGAGGAGTTCGCATGACGCGAAAACGCCTGGGATTTTTCACCCGCCTGCTTGACGACGCCACGCCGAAGGAGCGCTATCGTCTGGCAACCGAACAGATCCGCCACGCCGAACGCCACGGTTTTGACAGCGCCTGGATCGCGCAGCACCACTTCCACGAAAGTGAAGGCGGCCTGCCGTCGCCGCTGCTGTTTCTGGCCCACGTTGCGGCGCATACCGAAACCATCCGCCTGGGCACGGCCATCATTACCCTGCCGATGGAAAACCCGCTACGCGTGGCGGAAGATGCCGCCGTGCTGGATCTACTCGCCGATGGGCGTCTCGAAGTCGGTTTTGGTTCGGGCGGCACGCCGACCTCTTTCCTGCCGTTCGGACTGACGTTTGAACAGCGCGGCGCGGCCTTTGCTGACCATTTGCATGTGATCCAGAGCGCCTGGCGCGGGGATTCGCTCACCCATCCGGATAATCACCTTTATCCGCCAGCGCCACAGCTGGCTGAACGGATCTGGATTGCCACCTTTTCCGTCGACGGTGCCGTTCGCGCCGCGCGGGCCGGACACGGTTTGATGCTCTCCCGCACGCAGCCGCGCCCGGCAGACCAGTTGGATTTAACGCTCGACGCGATCCAGAACCCGATTGTGGATGCCTACCTTGATGCGCTGCCTGCGGGCATTGCGCCGCGTATTCTGGCCTCCCGCACGGCGTTCGTCGCCGACAGCGATGACTACGCGCTGAAGGTCGCCACGCCGGGTCTCGCCAGGCAGGCCCAGCAGCATCGCGCTGCCGGACATGCGATTAAAGGTGACACCGTCACAGATTTTCGTCGCCAGTTCGACGCCCATATCGGCTCGCCAGAGACGGTGCTGCATTCGCTGCATGCGGACTCCGTTCTCAGGCGCGCCACGGATATCTCGTTCCAGGTTCATTCGGTCGAGCCCACCCATCGCGACACGCTGCGATCCATCGAACTGATCGCCGAACATATTGCCCCCCACATCCTTTGAGGAGACACCTATGTCATTAAGTCAGGACATTCTCGCCGAGCTGGCGGAAATTAAACCCGGTTCCCCTCTGGCAGAGGCGCGCGCCACGCGGGACGCCGCCACGCGCCACGCACAGGGCAGCTACGAAACCTTATTTACCCAGCAGGATAGCGATTTTGCGCTCGACGAGCGCTTCGCCGTCGCGGCAAAAGTCGCCAGGTGGCACAACGCGGAGGCGCTGGCCGCGCACTATGCGGGGTTTGGCCTGGCCGACCCGACCTCAGACCGTCTGACCCCGGCGCTGAATTTCGCGCGTCTGCTGACCTTCTCACCCGTTGAAGCCACGCCGACATCGTTAAAGGCGCTGATCCAGGCGGGTTGGAGCAAGGAAGGCATTGTTACCCTGGCGCAGCTTGTTGCGTTTGTCAGCTTTCAGAGCCGACTCGTCGCCGGGCTGCGGCTGCTAAATGACAAGCCGGTGGTGGCAAGCGATGTGCCGGTGGCGGCAGGCATCTGGCATACAGCCGCAACCACGGTCTCCGGGAAGACGGCTCCCGTCGCGTTCACCCAGCAGGAGCTGGGCTGGGAGCCGTGGATCGACGCCAAACCTCTGGCGGACTTCCATGATGACGAGGTTGCCGTTCTGGCGAAATTTGGCCATACCGATTCCGACTACTTCCGCCTGCTGGGGCGCAACCTGCCGGTGCTTGAACAGCGCACGCTAACGGATAAAGGAATTTTTTATACGCCGGGGGGATTGCCGCGCGCCGAGCGCGAGCTGGCCGCAACGGTAACCAGTAAAATTAACGGCTGCATCTACTGCGCCTCTGTCCATGCGCGCAAAGCCAGCCAGCTGTCAAAGGATGACGCGGCGGTAGAGGCCCTGCTGGCCGTACGTCCGGGACGCTCCCTGAGCGAGGGGCAATCTGCGCGCTGGCAGGCGGAAATTAATTTTGCGGCAGCGCTGTCGGTTACCCCGCCTGCCGCCACGCCGCTGCACCTTGCCGCACTGGAAAAAGAGGGGCTGGACACCTTAGCCCAGCTGGACCTGGTGCAGTCCGCCGCGTTCTTCGCCTGGGCCAACCGCCTGATGCTGACGCTGGGTGAGCCCTGGCTTGCCTGAATGCAATCAGGCTAGCGCGCGAGCGTTAGCCTGAGCCTGTCTGGCCCGCAGGTAACCGTAGATCAACAGCGCGCTCATGGCCGAGAACGAGAGGAGCGCCGCAGGCAGCGTGACGTAGCGCCAGCTAAAGCCGAGGATAATCATCATCCCACCAAAGTACGCCCCGATCGCGCTGCCGAGATTAAACGCCATCTGCCCTCCGGCCGCCCCCAGCATCTCACCGCCCTTCGCATTTTGCAGAAGCAAAATTTGCAGCGGTGCAGAGAGCGCAAACAGCCCGGCACAGCAGATAAAGCCCATCACCAGCGAGGCCGTTTTCAGTTCGCCCAGGGCGAAAAGCAGCAGCAGCGAGGCGACAATCACCATATCGGTGATGGCCGCAATGCGCAGCGGGCTAAAGCGCCCCGAGAGTTTGCCGCTCAGCAGATTGCCCAACACCATGCCAAGGCCCATCAGCATCATGATGGCCGTCATCATCCCTTCGGAAAAGCCAGAAACGTTGACCATAAACGGCTTAACGAAGCTGAACCACGCGAACACGCCAGCATTACCAAACATGGTGGCGGCAAAAATCAGCCAGGGTTCCGGTTTCTTCAGGAACTGAAACTGCTCGGACAATTTGATTTCTGATTTGTAATGGATGTCCGGCACCCAGAGCAGAACCGAGAGGATAACCAGCGCGTCGAACGCAGCAATCAGGAAAAAGGTATAGCGCCAGCTGAACTGGTGCCCCAGCCAGGTCCCCAGCGGAACGCCCACCAGGTTGGCTACGGTCATTCCGGCGATCATCCCCGCCACCGCGACCGTAACTTTCCCCGGAGGTGCAATTTTGGAGAGGATTATCGCCCCGACGCCAAAAATGGCCCCGTGCGGAAAACCGGAGATCAAACGCCCCAGCGCCAGCCAGAAATACGACGTAGAAAACGTAAACAGGGCATTTCCGACTGCGCACATGGCAACCAGAAACAGCAGCGTCGTTTTTAACGAGAACTTGCCGGAGAACAGCGCTACAATCGGCGCGCCAATCACCACACCGAAGGCATAAAACGAGATCATATTCCCAGCGGAGGGAATCGAAATACCGGTGTCATGCGCCAGCTCGGTTAACACCCCCATAATGCCAAATTCAGCCATACCCAGGCCAAATGTGCCAAGCGCCAACGAAAATATTGTCTTTTTCATGCCTCAACCACCGGTTAATCAATCGCGAGGGCATTATTAAATAATCTTGTATGGTGAGCCAGTTCAAATCAGCTGGCTGACACGTTAATCCATTAATTCAGGAGTTTTCTCCAACCACGACACGGGGGAATGGAAAACAAAAAGCCCCGGCAGGCGTCAGGGCTTTAAAGGATTTAAGGTCTGGCTTTTACGGTGTGCTTTCTGCCGCTTCTTTAGCGCGTGTAATAGCGCCAGCATTGAAAATTGGGTGCTCGTAATTGTTCGTTACGTCACGAACGCGATAGATTTTCCATGCATCATCTTCACGACGAAGAAATACCTCAAGGTGGATGCTTCTCCCGTTACCCGCCCCTTCAATAACCTGGACAACTTCACCGTTTAAAAATGGCCTGGCGTTTTCCACTCGTAACGCAGGTATCCATTCACGAGAGTAATCTTGGGTATACGTAAAATAGTCAGACTCTATTAACTCTTGTTCAAAGATTTCCTGAATAGCATTGATGCGAGCAATAGTATCAGCAGAAACATATTTGTGCAGTTCGTCGGCAGGATAAGGCGTGGCTTCATCGCTGCCGAATACAGAAAGATAGGATTTATAAAATGATACAGTAGCGTCTTGTGCGCTACGTCTTTGATTGGCAGCCGAACTACAGCTCACCAGCAACATAACGAATGATAAAAATATCCTTTTCATCTATGCATCCATAACACGTTCATTATGAGAGCGCCCCAGAGCGTGTGAGCGGAGATACGAAACCGCAGCGTCTTTATTCCAACTCATTCTTAGTTCCTTTTAGTAAATAAGAATGAATTATTACATTAACCACACACAAGCAGTGGTATTAAAAATGCTTTTATTACATCTGCGGCGTTCTAATAGTGGAACGGGTGCTAAACACCTGCGTAAATACCTCAGTATCTTCTTAAAAAAGCATTGTGAAATTAATTACCTAAAAACAATACGCATAATAACAAGTGGATTACACTTCATAGTGCGGCCTCGCTTTTTCCACGCCGGACAACCTGAGGATGACAATCATGGGAAGCAAAAAGAAAACCCCTGTCGCTGTTGATGTCGTATCGAATGCCCCCCTTAAGACCAAAGAGTATGAAAAAGAGCTCCGCCGCCTGCACGTCGAACTGGTTAAGCTCCAGCAGTGGGTCGTCGCCAAAGGATTGAAGGTGTGCATTGTTTTTGAGGGACGCGACGGCGCCGGCAAAGGCGGCACCATTAAAGCGATCACCGAGCGCGTCAGCCCCCGCGTGTTTCGCGTTGTTGCGCTTCCTGCCCCAACGGATAAAGAGAAAAGCCAGCTCTACTTCCAGCGCTATGTGCCTCACCTGCCCTCGGCGGGTGAAATCGTGATATTCGATCGCAGCTGGTATAACCGCGCGGGCGTGGAGCGGGTGATGGGGTTCTGCACGGAGGAACAGGCGGAGAAATTTTTGGACGGCGCGCCGGTCATGGAAAAAGCGATGGTCGATGCCGGAATTATCCTGCTGAAGTACTGGCTGGAGGTAACGCCGAAAGAGCAGGAGCGGCGCCTGCGCGACCGCATTAACGATGGGCGTAAGATCTGGAAGCTGTCGCCGATGGATATTAAATCCTTTAACCTCTGGGACGAATACACCCGCGCGCGCGACGCCATGTTTGAAGCCACTGACACCGCCTGGGCACCGTGGTTTGTCGCGCGTTCTGAAGATAAAAAACGCGTGCGTCTGAATATTATTTCGCATCTGCTTTCGCAGATCCCGTATAAAGAAATTCACGTCGACAAGGTGGATTTACCGAAGCGCAAAATCGGCAAAGTCAAACCCACGAAATACCCGTTCCGGTATGTGGAAGAGCGGTTTTGATTTGAAGAGTAGGCCCGCGCAAGCGCAGCGCCGCCGGGCAGAGCCGACGGCGCAGGTCTTACTTCATCCCTTCCGTACTTTCCTGTTTCGCCTCCAGCCGTTCCACATCACGATACCAGCGCGGGTGATGTTTCTGCGCCCAGCGGCGGCTCACCTTCCCTTCAATCATCCCTTTGATCGACCCTTTAACCCAGAACGCCATATACATATGGATCAGGATGGCATGAATCAGGATGATGGCAGACGTCGCGTGAATTAGCAGCGCGTAACGCACCGCCTGGATCGGGAAGTACTGTGCAAAATACGGACGCCAGATCATCACCCCGGTCACCAGCAGCACAAAAATCATGCTCATGATGGTCCAGAACATCATCTTCTGTCCGGCATTGTATTTCCCCACCTTCGCGACTTTATGCTCGTTGCCCTTCAGGACTTCGACAATCCCTTTCACCCACGGGATGTCCTGCTTGTCCGGAATATTGTGATGGACAAAGCGCACGAACATAAACATCAGCACCACGAAAATCAGCACGCCGAAGAATGGATGCAGAATGCGCCCCATTTGCGGCGTACCGAAGGTTTCGGTCAGCCACTGCAGCGTCGGGAAGAAGAACGAAATGCCGGATACCGCCACTAGGAAGAAGCAAATGACTACCGTCCAGTGACAGGCGCGATCGACAAATTTGGTGCGCACTATCATTTTCGACTTACTCATGATGCTCCTCCTCCTCGTCATCCACCTCTTTATTCGGGCCGATACCGATGTAGTGATAAATCAGCCCCGCAAAGGTGGCGATAAAGCCCGCCGCAGAGAGCGGTTTAAGCGCCCCTTTCCACAGGTTAATGGAGGTATCGATCGCCGGATCTTTCGGCAGGTTGTGATACAGCTCCGGCTGGTCGTTGTGATGCAGCACGTACATCACGTGCGTGCCGCCCACGCCCTGCGGGTTGTAAATGCCTGCCTTGTCGTAGCCGCGCGCTTTCAGCTTGTCCACGCGCTCTTGCGCCACGTCGAGCATCTCTTTTTTGGTGCCGAAGTGGATCGCCCCGGTCGGACAGGTCTTCACGCACGCAGGCTCCTGGCCAACGCTGACGCGATCGACGCACAGGGTGCATTTGTATACCCGGTTATCCTCTTTATTGAGGCGCGGGATATTAAATGGACAGCCCGCGATGCAGTAGCCGCAGCCGATGCAGTTATCCTGCTGGAAGTCGACGATCCCGTTGGCGTACTGAATTATCGCACCGGCAGACGGACACGCCTTCAGGCAGCCCGGATCTTCACAGTGCATACAGCCGTCCTTGCGGATCAGCCACTCCAGCCTGCCGTTCTGGTCGGTTTCGCTAAAGCGCATCACCGTCCAGGATTTGGCGCTCAGATCCGCCGGGTTATCGTAAACCCCGACGCAGTGCCCCACCTCGTCGCGGATATCGTTCCACTCCGAACAGGCCACCTGGCAGGCCTTACAGCCCACGCAGGAGGAGACGTCGATAAGCTTGGCGACCTCTGCCTTATAGTCCCGCGCGCGAGGCGCGGGAGTGATCGGGTTGGTCGCGGAGCGTTTAATAATGTCTTGTGTTTCCATCGCCATTTAATCGCTCCTTACGCTTTCTCGATGTTGACCAGAAACGCTTTGTACTCCGGCGTTTGCGAGTTGGAATCGCCGACGTTTGGCGTCAGGGTATTGGCGATATAGCCTTTCTGCGCCACCCCTTCAAAGCCCCAGTGCAGCGGAATACCGACGGTTTCCACCTGTTGGCCGTGCACGTTCAGACTTTGCAAACGACGGGTCACCACCGCCACGGCGCGAATAAAGCCGCGCTTGCTGCTCACCTTGACGCGATCGCCGTTGGCAATGCCTTTCGCCTTCGCCAGCGTTTCGCTTATCTCCACAAACTGTTCCGGCTGCGCGATGGCGTTAAGCCGCGCGTGCTTGGTCCAGGTGTGGAAATGCTCGGTCAGGCGGTAGGTCGTCCCCACGTACGGGAATTTGTCCTTTTTGCCTAAGCGCAGCACGTCCTCTTCGTAGATGCGCACCACCGGGCTTGAGACCACGTTCGGGTGCAGCGGGTTGGTCCCCAGCGGCGTTTCCATCGGCTCGTAGTGTTCCGGGAACGGCCCTTCTGCCAGCTTGTTGAGGGCGAACAGGCGCCCCAGCCCTTCCGGCTGCATGATAAACGGCCCGGTGTTGCTGCCCGGCGCGGCGGTGTTGTAATCCGGAATGTCGTTCCCCGTCCACTTCGCCCCGTTCCACTGGATCAGCATCCGTTTCGGATCCCACGGCTTGCCGTTCACGTCGGCGGACGCGCGGTTGTACAGCACGCGACGGTTCAGCGGCCACGCCCATGCCCAGCCCAGGGTGTTGCCCAGGCCTGACGGGTCAGCGTTATCGCGGTTGGCCATCTGGTTACCCTGCTCCGTCCAGCTGCCGGTGTAGATCCAGCAGGACGATGCCGTTGTCCCGTCATCGCGCAGCAGCGCAAAGCTGTTCAGCAGCTGGCCTTTTTTCGCGACCAGGTTGCCGCTCGCGTCATACAGATCCGCCAGCGCCACGCCGTTGTTCTCTTTCGCGACTTCCTCAGACTCAGGACGATCCGGCTGCTTGTAGTGCCAGCTCATCTTCAGCAGCGGCTCAGCGCCTTTGCCGCCTTCGGTGCGGTACATTTCGCGCAGACGATGATAAATGCCGGCCAGGATTTCGCCGTCGTTACGCGCTTCGCCCGGTGCGTCCTGCCCTTTCCAGTGCCATTGCAGCCAGCGGCCGGAGTTGGCAATAGAGCCGTCCTCTTCCGCAAAGCAGGTGGATGGCAGGCGGAACACTTCGGTCTGAATCGACGCCGGATCGACATCGTTGGATTCCCCGTGGTTCTGCCAGAAGGTGGAGGTCTCGGTCACCAGCGGATCGATAACCACCATGTACTTCAGCTTGCTCAGGCTGCGCACGACTTTGTTTTTATCCGGGAATGACGCCACCGGGTTAAAGCCCTGGCAGATATAACCGGTGACGTCGCCCTTATCCATCATGTTGAAATACTTAATGACGTCATAAGCCTGATCCCACTTCGGCAGCCACTCAAAGCCCCAGTCGTTCTCCTTCTGCGCCGCGTCGCCGTAGAAGGATTTCATCAGGCTGACGTAGAACTTCGGATAGTTGCTCCAGTAGTTCACCTGGTCCGGCAGCGTTGCTTTTGGCGTATTAGCTTCAAGATACGCTTGCAGACTGGCCTGCTTTTCCGACGGCAGCGTCAGGTAGCCCGGCAGGCTGGTGGAGAGCAGACCGAGATCGGTTAAGCCCTGAATGTTAGAGTGGCCGCGAAGGGCGTTCACGCCGCCACCGGCCATCCCCATGTTGCCGAGCAGCAGCTGGATCATCGCCATGGTACGGATGTTCTGCGCGCCCACGGTGTGCTGCGTCCAGCCCAGCGCATACAGGAACGTGGTGGTTCTGTCAGCGGCGCTGGTGGAGGCCAGCACCTCGCACACCTTCAGGAAGTCCGCTTTCGGCGTGCCGCAGATGTTCTCCACCACGTCCGGCGTATAGCGGGAAACGTGCTGCTTCAGCAGGTTCCACACGCAGCGCGGATGCGTCAGCGTTTCATCCCGCATCGCATAGCCGTTTTCATCGAACTGATAGTTCCAGGACGTTTTGTCGTACTGGCGTTTTTCAGCGTCATAGCCGCTGAACAGCCCGTCATCGAAGGCAAAATCATCCCGCACCAGCAGGTTCGCGTTGGTGTAATGCTTAACGTAGTCCGCGTTAATTTTGTTGTTTTCGATCAGGTACAGCAGCACGCCGGAGAGGAACGTAATGTCCGTACCGGAGCGGATCGGCGCATAGATATCGGCCACCGATGCCGTACGCGTAAAGCGCGGATCGACGACGATGAGCGTCGCATCGTTGTTGTTTTTCGCTTCCATCGCCCAGCGGAATCCCACCGGATGGGCTTCAGCGGCGTTACCGCCCATCACCACCACGACGTTTGCGTTTTTAATATCAACCCAGTGGTTGGTCATCGCACCGCGACCAAATGTTGGAGCAAGACTTGCTACCGTTGGTCCGTGTCAGACGCGCGCCTGGTTGTCTACTGCCAGCATGCCGAGAGAGCGCACAAATTTTTGCGTCAGCATGCCGGTTTCATTGCTTGCCGCAGATGCGCACAGCATCCCGGTAGAGAGCCAGCGGTTGACCGTCACGCCCTGCTCGTTCTTTTCAATAAAGTTGGCGTCACGGTCGGCTTTCATCAGTTTTGCAATACGGGAGAACGCCTCATCCCAGGAGATGCGCTGCCATTTGTCGGAGCCCGGCGCGCGGTATTCCGGGTAGCGGAGGCGGTTTTCGCTGTGGACATAGTCCAGCAGTCCCGCCCCTTTCGGGCACAGCGCCCCACGGCTCACCGGATGATCCGGATCCCCTTCAATATGGTAAATCGCTTCTCTGGCGTTCTTCGCGCCATCACCCAGGCTATACATCAATAGCCCACAACCCACGGAGCAGTATGTGCAGGTGTTACGGATCTCTTTCGCACGCAGCAGCTTATAGTTGCGTGCCTGAGCCAGCGCCATTTTGGGAGCAAATCCCAGCATTGCGGCTGTGGTTCCGGCCATACCGCCCGCGCAGATTTTGAAAAATTGTCTGCGGCTGACGTCCATTGTTGTCCTCGTTATCTGATAAGACTTCGCGCCGCAAACTAACATTAAAGCCCCTGTTTTTTTTGCGTCAAATCAAGGTCGCCTGACGTCGCCCCCTTAATAGTCACCGCTGCCGCGTTTGAATACCCCTTAAGGGTTAAACACGTAAGAGAATAATTCGCGACAGGGTCAGAATTAATGCTATACATTTTCCCTTTGATTTTATTAGCGATGAAAACGTAATGGACAGAAAGAGAGCAACGCTCACGGGGCTGGCGGCAATACTGCTATGGAGCACAATGGTGGGTCTGATTCGCAGCGTAAGCGAGGGGCTGGGGCCCGTCGGCGGCGCGGCGATGATTTACACCCTCAGTGGGTTATTGTGCCTGGTAACGGTAGGATTTCCTGATATTAAACGTTTTTCACCCGGGTATCTTATTGCAGGCAGCGTACTGTTTGTCAGTTATGAAATTTGTCTGGCGCTGTCGTTAGGCTATGCCGCCACGCGAGCGCAGGCCATAGAAGTCGGTATGGTTAATTATCTCTGGCCGAGCCTGACGATCGTCTTTGCTATTTTATTCAACGGACAGAAATCAACGCTGTGGGTCGTCCCCGGTTTAGCTATCGCTCTGCTCGGCGTGTGTTGGGTATTAGGAGGTGAGCAAGGATTACACATTGATGAAATAATCCGCAATGTCGTCTCTAATCCCCTTAGCTATACGCTTGCTTTTGCCGGAGCATTTATCTGGGCCGCCTACTGTACCGTAACCGCCAAATTTGCCAAAGGGCAAAACGGTATTACCCTCTTTGTTTTGCTCACTGCGCTGAGCCTGTGGGTGAAATATACCATTAGCGATCAGCCAGAAATGGTGTTCAGCTTTCCGGTTATCGTGAAGCTCGTTATGTGCGGCATTGCGCTTGGGTTTGGCTATGCGGCATGGAATATTGGCATTCTGCACGGTAACGTCACGGTGCTGGCTGCCGTATCCTATTTTACTCCCGTGCTCTCCGCCGCGCTTGCAGCCGTGCTGCTAAGCTCACCCCTCTCTTTTTCGTTCTGGCAGGGCGCGCTGATGGTCTGCACCGGGTCATTGCTCTGCTGGTACGCTACACGAAAATAGGGTTCAGATTTATGCCGGGTTCGATTAAATCCGGCAGAAAAATTAACATAAATTTAATATGTGATCACATCGTAATATATTAATCAGAACATTAGTGCATTTGTTGATGTTCTGTTTATATTAGCTTCCTTCGTCAATTCCCCCGACATCAAATTGACATAACCTGACACCGCTGCGTAACTACTTCCCTGCGAATATTACCGCTCTTAATAACACGAAATGCAATAATATTCGCCATCATGGTTGCCAAAAAAATAAACTCATACTGATTAAATAATCGCCACAACATTTTATTCAGGCGTCATTAACCCGATCTCGATCACACTAAATGAAATTATTACTCATATTTTGAAACTTATTATTGAAAGACAACTACAAGATTTTTAAAAATAGCACGCCGTTGACGAACAGCCTCGTTTAGAAATCGTTCGCGATGGTTCAGGAAATACTGAAAAAAATTATAAGGAATATTTAAGATGAAACTTAAATTAGTTGCAGTGGCAGTCACTTCCATGTTGGCAGCAGGCGTTGTAAACGCAGCTGAGATTTATAACAAAGACGGTAACAAGCTGGATCTGTACGGTAAAGTGACAGGTCTGCACTATTTCTCTGATGACGCAGGCGCAGACGGTGATAAAACCTACATGCGTATCGGCTTCAAGGGTGAAACCCAGGTTAACGACCAGCTGTCCGGTTACGGCCAGTGGGAATACCAGATTCAGGGTAACAAGGACGAAGGCGACAACCAGTCCTGGACCCGTGTGGCCTTCGCAGGTCTGAAGTTCGCTGAAGCCGGTTCATTCGATTACGGTCGTAACTACGGCGTGATTTACGACGTGACCTCCTGGACCGACGTTCTGCCAGAATTCGGCGGTGACACCTACGGTGCCGACAACTTCCTGCAGTCTCGTGCAAACGGCGTGGCAACTTACCGTAACCAGGACTTCTTCGGTCTGGTTGACGGCCTGAACTTTGCCCTGCAGTACCAGGGTAAAAATGGCAGCGTAAGCGGTGAAAACACCAACGGCCGCAGCCTGCTGAACCAGAACGGCGACGGCTACGGTGCGTCTCTGACTTACGATCTGGGTGAAGGCTTCAGCGTCGGTGGTGCAATGTCTTCTTCTCGCCGTACCGCTGACCAGAATGCGGCTGGCGTATACGGTGAAGGCGACCGCGCTGAAGTGTACAGCGGCGGCGTGAAGTACGACGCGAACAACGTTTACCTCGCGGCGCAGTACTCTCAGACCTATAACGCAACCCGTTTCGGCACCTCTAACGGTAACCGCAGCGACATCTACGGCTTTGCAAACAAGGCGCAAAACTTCGAAGTTGTGGCTCAGTATCAGTTTGACTTTGGCCTGCGTCCATCCATCGCCTACCTGCAGTCTAAAGGTAAAGACATCGAGAACTTCGGCGACCAGGATCTGGTTAAATACATTGATGTCGGCACCACCTACTATTTTAACAAAAACATGTCCACCTACGTGGATTACAAAATCAACCTGCTGGACGACAACCAGTTCACTCGCCAGGCAGGTATCGGTACCGACAACATCGTTGCGCTGGGTCTGACCTACCAGTTCTAAGATTTGTCAGTACAAAAGCCAGCGTAACACGCTGGCTTTTTTTATCTTCCGCTTTTACCCGACAGACAACTCCCCGCCTGCCGCCCGACGCAGCCAGGTTTGCAGCAGCTTGCCGTCTTCGGTCATCTCTGAATCTGAACGCACGCAGAGGTAATAATCGCGCCCGTCATCAATCGGTAAGTCAAATATCTTGACCAGCTCGCCGCTCTCAAGATATGGCGCAATCAGCGGCTCCCGCATGAGCGCACATCCCAGCCCTGCCTGAACGCCCGCCAGCGTCAACAGCCCGTCTTCAAACAGCGGGCCGCTGCGCCGGAATGGACGTTTTACCCCCTGCAACAAAAACCACTGCGTCCAGCTCGTACGCTCTTCATCGTGCAGCAGCGGCATTTGCAGCAGCTGTTCAGGCGTGTCGATATGGCCATGTACGCGCAAAAACGCGCGGCTGCACACCGGCACCATCTGGCCGGAAATCAGCTTTTCACTCTGATACCCCGCCCACTGCCCGTTACCAAAACGAATCGACATATCCGACGCGTCGCTCAGATAGTTACGGTGGTTGGCATACACCACATTGATCTCGGTTTGCGGATTGGCGCGCATGAACGCAGGCAAGCGCGGGATAAACCACCCCATACCAAAAAGCGGAATCAGGCTGATGGTGACCTGACGCGTTTGCGCCTGCTCCGCCAGGTGCTCCGTCGCCTGGCGCAACACGTTAAACGCCGCACGGATCGAGCGGTAATATTCCCGCCCGTGCTGGCTCAGCACCAGCCTGCGTCCCTGACGTTCCGTGAGCGGCATTTGCAGGTATCCTTCGAGTACCTTGAGCTGATGGCTGACGGCCGACGGAGAGATATCCAGCTCCTGCGCGGCCAGCGTGACGCTCCCCAGCCTGGCGATGGCCTCGAATGCACGTACGGCCCGAAGCGGCGGATCGTTTGCCAGGCGGCTCTCTGCAAACGCCGTCAGGCTCGCCAATTGTTCTGTTTTATTCATATGTTGATTTCTTTAGGCTTTTCACCCAAAAGCAGGCATTCACTATTTTCATTTAAATCATAAACATAAAACAATATTTATTTATCATAAGAAATAATAGATGCGTATTTTACAATTTAATTCATTTATTGGATGGTAGCCGCAGAACGAGCACTTTGCGGGTACAGACGTTGGATACACTCATACAACAACTGATCAACGGTGTGATGCTGGGAAGCATCTACGCGCTGATCGCGCTGGGCTATACCATGGTGTATGACATTTTGCGCATTATTAACTTTGCCCACGGCGATATTCTGATGGTCGGCGCGCTCACCACGCTCTCCGCCATTAACGCCCTGAATAGCACCTTCCCGCATATGCCGCTGCTCTTGCAGCTCGGCGTTGCCCTGATGATTGCCATGGCCGTGTGCGCCCTGCTGGCCATGGCCGTGGAGCGATTTGCCTACCGTCGACTGCGCAACGCTCCGCGCCTGGCGCCGCTGATCTCGGGTATCGGCGTCTCCGTCCTGCTGCAAACCGTGGCGATGATTATCTGGACGCGCAACCCGCTGATGTTTCCGCAGATCCTGCCCATGGATCCGATTACCGTGACGTCAGGAAGTGAAATGCACCCGCCCGCCATCGTGACCGTTACAGGTATTGTCACCGTGGCGCTGGCGCTGGCGGTGATGACCGGGCTCTGGCTGCTGGTGGAATACACCCGTCTGGGGCGCGGCATGCGCGCCGTGGCGGAAAACCCGCGCGTGGCCACGCTGATGGGGGTTAACCCAAACGCCATTATCACCCTGACGTTTGCGATTGGCGGGGCGTTTGCCGCGCTGGCAGGCGTAATGATGGCCAGCAACTACGGTAACGCCAGCTTCTCGATGGGCTTTTTACCCGGGATTAAGGCCTTTACCGCCGCCGTGCTGGGGGGCATTGGTAACATTCGGGGTGCCATGATTGGCGGCATCCTGCTCGGCATTATCGAAGCGCTGGGCGCAGGCTACCTGGGTGAACTGACCCACGGTGTATTTGGCAGCAACTATCAGGATGTCTTTGCCTTTATGGTGCTGATCCTGGTGCTGGTCTTCCGTCCGGCTGGCCTGCTGGGCGAGCGCGTGGCGCACAGGGCGTAAGGAATACCATGACAACACTTCAACTCCAGGCCCCGGCGGCGGCGCGCAAATTCTGGTCAGGCATGAGCCTGTTCTGCCTCGCGCTGCTGATTGCGCCCGTGGTGGCCACGCAGCTCGGCGGCAACTATTGGGTGCGCGTCATCGACTTCGCCCTGCTCTACATCATGCTGGCGCTCGGGCTCAATATTGTGGTCGGCTATACCGGCCTGCTGGACATGGGCTTTATCGCCTTTTACGCCGTCGGCGCCTACCTGGCTGCGCTGATGGCCTCCCCACACCTGCTGGAGGTGTTTCCGATCCTCGGCCTCTGGTTCCCGGACGGGCTGCACACCTCGTATCTGCTCATTATTCCGCTGGCCGCCCTGGTGGCGGCAGTCTGCGGGATTTTACTCGGTGCGCCCACGCTGAAGCTGCGCGGGGACTACCTGGCGATAGTGACCCTCGGCTTTGGCGAAATTATCCGCATCCTCATGCGCAACCTCGACCGTCCGGTAAACATCACCAACGGCGCAAAGGGCATTACCGGGGTCGATACGCTGAACCTGTTCGGCCTGAAGTTTAGCGGCGTCTACCACTGGTTTGGTTTCAAAGTGCCCGCCCTGTGGCTGTGGTACTACCTGCTGATGCTGGTGATTGTAGCGATTATTTTTGTCTGCCTGCGCCTGCAGCATTCCCGTATTGGCCGCGCCTGGCACGCCATCCGCGAGGATGAAGACGTGGCCCGCGCGATGGGCATCAATGTGCGTAACTATAAGCTGCTCGCCTTTGCGATGGGCGCCTCCTTTGGCGGCGTGGCGGGTGCGCTGTTCGGCGCGTTTCAGGGCTTTGTCTCCCCGGAATCCTTCACGCTGCAGGAGTCCATTGCCGTACTGGCGATGGTGGTGCTGGGCGGTATGGGACACATTCCAGGCGTGATCCTGGGCGCGGTACTGCTTACCGCCCTGCCGGAACTGCTGCGCAGCCAGGCAGCGCCGGTTCAGCAGGCGCTGTTCGGTACGGTACTGATTGACCCGGAAGTGCTGCGCCAGCTGTTTTACGGTCTGGCACTGGTGCTGGTCATGCTGGTGCGCCCGTCAGGCCTCTGGCCGGTACGCCACAAGGAGGTGAAGGCATGAGCCTGTTAACCGTACGCAACATGTCAAAACGCTTCGGCGGGCTGACTGCCGTAGATGACGTTTCGATTACCGTGAACAGGGGGGAAATCTACGGGCTGATTGGCCCCAACGGCGCGGGAAAAACCACCTGCTTTAACCTGATCACCGGGCTTTATCCGGCGGACAGCGGTGAGTTTTCGATTGCCGATAAGCCCTACTTCCCAAAGCACATAGAGAAAGTCACCGCCGCCGGGATTGCCCGCACCTTCCAGAACGTGCGCCTCTTCAACGAGATGTCGGTGCTGGAAAACGTGATGGTGGGCCGCCACGTGCGCACCCGTAACGGCCTGTGGGCCGCGCTGAGCCGCCATAAACGCGCCCGCGAAGAAGAGAAGCAGACCCGCGAGCTGGCCTGGCACTGGCTGGACTATACCGGCATTGCGCAGTTCGCCCACTATCGCGCCTGCGATCTGGCCTATGGTCATCAGCGTCGCCTTGAAATCGCCCGCGCGCTGGCGACGGATCCGCTGCTGCTGGCGCTGGACGAGCCCGCCGCAGGAATGAACGCGGCGGAAAAAGTGGCGCTCGGCGAGCTGCTCATCCGCATCCGCGATGACGGCAAAACCCTGCTGATGATTGAACATGACGTCAAGCTGGTGATGGGCATCTGCGATCGCCTGACGGTGCTTGATTACGGTAAAACGCTCGCCAGCGGTACGCCGGAAAGCGTGCGGCGCGACCCGGCAGTGATCGCCGCCTGGCTTGGAGGTAACGCCCATGTCTGAATTGCTGAAGGTAGAACGTCTGGACGTGCATTACGGCGGCATTCAGGCCGTACGCGATGTCTCCTTTACCCTGCACGAGGGCGAACAGGCTACGCTGATCGGCGCTAACGGCGCGGGGAAAAGCTCCACCGTGCGCGCTATTACCGGGCTGGAAAGCTTTAGCGGCAGTATTGAATTCAGCGGTAAGCCGGTCCGTAAACAGAGCCCGGAGACCCTGCTTCGCGACGGGCTGGTCATGGTCCCGGAGGGCCGCGGGATCTTCTCCCGCATGACGCTACTGGAAAACCTGCAGATGGGCGCCTGGCTAAGACGTGACACCGTCACCATTAAGCGCGAGATGAACGAGATTTTCGAACGCTTCCCGCGTCTGGGCGAGCGCCAGCATCAGCTTGCCGGGCTGCTGTCCGGCGGCGAGCAACAGCTGCTGGCCCTTAACCGCGCCCTCCTCAGCCGCCCGCGCCTGCTGATCCTCGACGAGCCGTCGATGGGCCTTGCCCCGAAGATGGTCGAGAACATATTTGCCGTTATTGCCGGGCTGCGCGAGCGCGGCGTCGCCCTGCTGCTGATCGAACAAAACGCCCGGCTCGCGCTGGAAGTGACCGACAGCGCGTGGGTGATGGACAGCGGCAGCATTGTTCATCATGGCAAATCGACAGCGCTGCTTAACGACGACCAGATTGCACACATTTATTTGGGCGAAATGCCCGTTTAACCACACCAGCCAACATCAGGGAAATACAATGAAAACAGTAAAAATCAGCGCGCTCAGCGCCGCTATTCTGCTCGGCGGTCTTGCCTCAACGTCCTCGTGGGCCGCCGACGGCGAAACCGTGGTTATCGGTCTGGCAGGCCCGCTCACCGGCCCGTCAGCACGTATCGGGAAAGATCTTGAGAACGGCGCGCAGCTGGCCATTGACGACATTAACAAGCAGCATCCGACCATCGGCGGCAAAGCGGTCACCTTCAAACTGCAGTCCGAAGACGATCAGTCTGACCCGCGCACTGCCGTAGCCGTCGCGCAGCGTCTGGTGGACAGCGATGTGGCGGGCGTGGTCGGCCACTGGAACACCGGCACCAGCATTCCAGCGGCCCGCGTTTATCACGATGCGGGCATCGCCCAGGTGGCACCGGTCGCGACCGGTCACGCCTATACGCAACAAGGTTTTGATACCAGCTTCCGCGTGATGGGACACGACGATGACGGCGGCCAGCTCGCCGGTCAGTACGCGGTTAACACCCTGAAAGCCAAACGCATTGCGGTAATCGACGACCGTACCGCCTTCGGTCAGGGGCTTGCAGACCAGTTTATTAAATCGCTGGAAGCCCAGGGCGTGAAAATTGTCGACCGTCAGTACGTGGATGACAAAACGGTCGATTTCAGCGCCGTGCTGACCGCCATCCGCAGTAAAAACGCCGATCTGATCTTCTTCGGCGGCGTCGACAGCCAGGCCGCACCGCTGGCTCGCCGCATTAAACAGCTGGGCATGAATGCCACGCTGATGGGCGCAGGCGGATTCGTCAGCCAGACGTTCCTGAAGCTGGCGCAGAAAGAAGGCGAAGGCGTTGTGGCGCTGGAGCCGGGCCTGCCCGTTGACCAGATGCCGGGTGGAAAGGCATTCGAACAGGCCTACCAGGCCCGCTACCACACCCATATCGAACTGCACGCCCCGTTCGCCTATGACGCCACCCGCGTGCTGGTTGCGGCGATGGAAAAAGCAGACTCCGTTGAGCCATCAGACTATCTGCCCGCCCTGCGCGCCATCAGCTATTCCGGCGTTACCGGACAGATCGCGTTTGATAAAGAGGGCAACCTGAAATCGCCGTCGTTCACGGTCTATAAGGTTGTCGACGGCAAATGGCAGCCGCAGACCGTGCTGGGCGGCGCAAAAGCGAAGTAACGCAGCGAGGCAATGTGATGAGTGATAATAATGAGCTGGGCATTCTCGCCCGCCGCAAAATTGAAGCTGAAATTATTAAGCCAATTTATGAAATCCTGGTGCGCGAGATAGGGAAAGCCCGCGCCCAGGCGGTGATTGGCGAGGCCATTGAGCAGGCCGCGATTGACGCTGGCAAAGGGTTTGCCAGCAAAGAACCCAACGGCGCGAACATCAAGAGCTTTATCGCCCTGCAGTATCTGTGGGAGAAAGATAACGCCCTGGACGTGAAGGTGATCGACGCTGACGACCAGCAGTACAACTACAACGTGACCCGCTGTCGCTACGCGGAGATGTACCACGAGATGGGGCTGGGCGAGATTGGTCACCTGCTCTCCTGCGCGCGCGATGAAAAATTCATCGTTGGCTATGCGCCGGACGTAGAGCTAACCCGCACCACGACCATTATGCAGGGCGGTGCGTGCTGTGATTTCCGCTACCGCAGCGGTAAGGACAAGTCATGATCCGCGTCAACGCCGAACGGCTGTGGTCAACGCTTGAGATGATGGCGCAGATCGGCGGCACGCCCGCCGGTGGCGTCACCCGTCTGGCACTGAGCGAGGAAGATCGTATTGCGCGTAACCTGCTGCGCGACTGGGCGCTGGACGCCGGTTTTACCTGCGACGTCGACAGCATGGGCAATATGTTCATCCGCCGCGCGGGGAAAAACCCGCAGCTTGCGCCGGTCCTGACCGGTTCGCACGTGGATACCCAGCCGCTGGGAGGGAACTACGACGGGGTTTACGGCGTGCTGGCCGGGCTGGAGCTGCTGCGCACCCTCAATGACCATCACCTTGAGACGGAGCGTGACATCGTGCTGGTCAACTGGACCAACGAAGAAGGCGCGCGCTTTGCGCCAGCCATGCTCGCTTCAGGGGTCTGGACGGGGCAATTTAGCGAAGCGTACGCCCATGCCCGCGCGGATAGCGACGGTATCAGCGTGGGTGAAGCGCTGGAAAGCATCGGCTACCGGGGTGAAGCCCCTGCCCGTGCGTTTCCGGTTCACGCCTGCTACGAGCTGCACATCGAACAGGGCCCGATTCTGGAAGACGAAGCCCTGGATATCGGGTTAGTCCGCGCGGCAATGGGCCAGCGCTGGTTTACCCTGACGCTGGACGGGTTTGCCGCCCACGCGGGCACCACGCCGATGCACAGCCGACGCGATGCGCTGACCGCGTTCTCGGAGCTGGCGCTGAAGGTGGAGGAGATTGGCTATCGGCACGCGCCGGACGGACGTGCGACCATCGGTATGGCGCAGGTTACGCCAAACTCGCGCAACGTCGTGCCGTCTCGGGTGGTCTGCAGCGTGGAGTTTCGCCATCCGGCGCTGACGGCACTGGAAGCCATGGAGGCGGCGCTGCATAAGGTGGCTGAAAGCCTGAGCCTGCGCGGGGTGGCGGCTGTCGTTGAACGCATTTTTGACTACACCCCCATCGCTTTTGATGCCGAATGTCTGGCCCGCACGGAGAAGGCCGTGGCGGAACTGGGCTACTCGGCGAAACCGATGGTCTCCGGCGCGGGACATGACGCCTGCTATGTCAGCAAAATTGCCCCTGCCAGCATGATTTTTATCCCCTGCGTGAAGGGCATCAGCCATAACGAAGCGGAAAGGATCCTGCCAGAGTGGTCGGAGAAAGGGGCGAACGTGCTGTTGCACAGCGTCCTGTCCGCGGCCCAGGAAAAATAAACCGGGTGGCGCGGCTCGGACACCGCGCCCGTAGGCCCGGTAAGCGCAGCGCCACCGGGCGTGTTTTACGGCTTCGGCACCTTCGCCAGGCTAAACCAGATCCCCACAGCCAGCAACAGCAGCATTCCGCCCGCACTCCCCAGCGCCACGCTGTGGGAGGTAATAAACGCACTTTTCGCCGCCTCAATCACCGGCTCCGCGAGGGACGGCGTCAGCTCCTGCGCCACCTTCATCGCTTCACCAATGGATGACGAGGCTTTATCGACGAGCGAGGCATTCAGCCCCTGCGGCAGGTCAATGGACGCCGAGAAGCTGCGGGTCAACAGCAGACCAAAAATAGCGATCCCCAGCCCGGCGCCCAGTTCATAGGACATGGTTTCAATCGCTCCTGCGGCAGCGGCTTTCTCCTTCGGCGCGGCAGCCATAATGGCGGAGGTCGAGGCCAGCAGCGCGCTGGCGGCACTGAAGCCGAGCAGCACCATCAGCCCCCACGCCTGCCACTGCTGCGTACTGAAGTCGAGCATCGACAGGCCAATAAAGCTGACGGCGCTGAGCCCCATCCCCCCGGCCGCGACAATGCGCAGCCCCAGGCGGCCCACCAGCACACCGGCAATCGGCCCGCTGAATCCGCTTGCCACCATCACCGGGAGCATAAACATGCCCGCCTCGAACGGCGTAAAGCCGTGGACAAACTGTAGCTCCTGCGCCATCAGCAGCTCAAACCCGACCAGGGCAATCATGGCGGTCATCGCCATGACCACGCCGCTTAAAATGATGCGGTGACAGAACAGGCGCATATCGATCATCGGCACGCGGGCGCGCAGCTGGATACGCACGAAGATAAACAGCAGCACCGAGCCGGTCACCAGCGCGGAGGCAACCAGCCACGGCGACAGGACGCCTTTGAGCGCGGTTTTGGCGCTGTAGACCAGCAGCAAAATCGCCACAATCAGCATGATGGCATGACTGATATTCAGCGGCTGCTCCGGTCGGCCCTGCTGACGGGGCACAAAACGCGCGGCCAGCGACACCACTATCAGCACAATCGGCACGTTGATTAAAAACACCGATCCCCAGTAAAAATGCTCCAGCAGCATACCGCCAATCAGCGGACCAAACGCCGCCCCGCCGGAACCCACTGCCGCCCAGACGCCGAGCGCGATGTTGCGATCTTTCGCGTCGGTAAACAGCGTGCGGATCCCCGCAAGCGTAGCCGGAATGATCATTGCCGCACCCATCGCCAGCGAGGCGCGCGCCGCTATCAGCCACCCTGCCGACGGTGCAAACGCGGCCGCCAGGGACGACAGGCCAAACAGCGTGCTGCCGATCATCAGCAAGCGTTTAAAGCCAATGCGGTCACCCAGGGCACCCATCGGCAGCACCATCCCCGCCATCACCAGCGAGTAAATATCAATGATCCACAACAATTCGTTTCCGCTGGCACCCAGCGTCATGCTCAATGTCGGCGCCGCCACGTGCAGCACCGTCGCGTCAATCGCCACCGGGATGTACACCAGCACGATAATTACTAACGCTAACCACTGACGAAACATAAATTTCCTTTTCATTTTAAACATGGACACATGTCCAGAATCCGATCCTACGTAAAGTTGAACGACTGTCCAGCTTTTTGTTACACTCGTTTCGGTCTTATTGAGAGTAGAGAAAAAATGCGCTATTTGAGCAAGGAAGAGCGGCGGGAAGCGATCTTACAGGCTGCGATGCGCGTGGCGCTGGCCGAGGGGCTGGCAGCCATGACGGTACGGCGCATTGCCGCAGAAGCGGGCGTCGCGACCGGGCAGGTCCACCACCACTTTGCCTCCGGCGGCGAGTTAAAATCGCTGGCGTTTGTGCGCGTGATCCGCGAGCTGCTGGATGCCGACGTGGTGGGTGAAAACGCCGGTTGGCGGGAACGGTTGCACAGCATGCTCGGCAGTGACGACGGTGGGCTTGAACCTTACATTCGCCTTTGGCGGGAAGCCCAAATTCTCGCCAGTCGTGATCCCGAGATCAAAGCGGCTTATGTCCTGACCATGGAGATGTGGCATCAGGAAACCGTGGCGATTATCCGCGCCGGGGCTGATGCCAACGCGTTCACGCTTACCGATCGGGCGGAAAATATCGCCTGGCGTTTAATAGGGCTGGTTTGTGGCCTGGATGGGATCACCGTATTAAATATGCCTGAAATGGACGATGCGGCATTTAATAAACATCTCGACAAACTTATCACGCTGGAATTGTTTTAATACTCCTTCCGGAGTATAAATTACGCAAAATGTTACAATTAGTAACACATTAAGCGAGCCCTTATTTTCATTCTAATCTCGGGGGTTCGCTTTTTTATCTATCCTTTCAGATGTATCCCAAAGCATCCCAAAAAACCAATTACACTTCTTTAATCATCTTTTTGTTTTTACTTCATTTTTCTCTCAAACATGGTAAGCAAGAGGGCGATATGTCGCAACAAAGTGATAAAAGTAATCCCCATCTGTTGAGTAACTGGAAACCTGAAAACGCACAATTTTGGGAGAATAAAGGAAAACATATCGCACGAAGAAACCTATGGATTTCTGTAGCTTGCCTGCTATTAGCGTTTTGCGTGTGGATGTTATTTAGCGCCGTTGCGGTCAATCTGAATAAAGTCGGATTTAATTTCACCACCGATCAGCTTTTTATGCTAACGGCATTACCTTCACTCTCTGGCGCGATATTGCGCGTCCCCTACTCGTTTATGGTACCAATATTTGGCGGACGCTACTGGACGGTATTGAGCACCGTTATCCTGATTATCCCCTGCGTCTGGCTGGGGATAGCCATTCAGAACACCGCGACACCTTACTGGGTCTTTATCGTGATTGCCCTGCTTTGCGGTTTTGCCGGGGCCAACTTTGCCTCCAGCATGGGTAACATCAGCTTCTTCTTCCCAAAGGCCAGACAGGGCAGCGCGCTGGGCATCAACGGCGGGCTGGGAAATCTGGGCGTCAGCGTGATGCAGCTGTTTGCTCCGCTGGTGATTTTCCTGCCAATGTTTACCTTCCTCGGCGTGCACGGCGTACCGCAGGAAGACGGCTCAACGATGTGGCTGGCCAATGCGGCCTGGGTCTGGGCGCCGCTGCTGCTGCTGGCAACCCTTGCGGCGTTTTTTGGCATGAACGATATCGCCAGCTCTAAAGCCTCTATCGCCAGCCAGCTGCCGGTACTGAAGCGCTTTCACCTCTGGCTGCTGAGCCTGCTTTATCTTGCTACCTTCGGCTCGTTTATCGGCTTCTCGGCGGGCTTTGCCATGCTGTCGAAAACCCAGTTCCCGGACGTGAACATCCTGCACCTCGCTTTCTTTGGCCCCCTGATCGGCGCACTGGCGCGTTCGGCGGGCGGGATGGTCTCTGACAGGCTGGGCGGCGTGCGCGTCACGCTGATTAACTTCGTCTTTATGGCTATCTTCAGCGCCCTGATCTTCCTGACGCTCCCCGGCTCTGGCTCCGGCAGCTTTATCGCCTTCTACCTGGTCTTTATGGGCCTGTTCCTCACCGCCGGGCTGGGCAGCGGTTCGACCTTCCAGATGATCGCGATTATCTTTCGCCAAATCACCCTCGACCGCGTCAAAAACCAGGGCGGCACGGATGAACAGGCGCAGCATGAAGCGGTGACGGAGACCGCCGCCGCGCTGGGCTTTATCTCCGCCATCGGTGCCGTTGGCGGGTTCTTTATCCCTAAGGCGTTCGGCACATCGCTGGCAATGACCGGTTCGCCGGTTGGGGCCATGAAAGTCTTCCTCGTGTTTTACATCGTCTGCGTGTTGGTCACCTGGCTGGTGTATGGCCGTAAATCCTCAAAAAAATAAAAACTACATCTTCGCCGGAGCGTGATGCATCGCACTCCGGCCATGTTATCGAAGCAGGAGAAATGTCATGAGCAAACTGCTGGACCGCTTCCGTTACTTCAAAACAAAAGGCGACAGTTTCGCCGATGGGCACGGGCAGGTGTATCACACCAACCGCGACTGGGAGGACAGCTACCGCCAGCGCTGGCAGTTCGACAAGATTGTGCGATCTACCCACGGGGTAAACTGTACCGGCTCCTGTAGCTGGAAGATTTATGTCAAAAACGGCCTGGTGACCTGGGAAACCCAGCAGACCGACTACCCCCGCACCCGCCCTGACCTGCCCAATCACGAGCCGCGCGGCTGCCCGCGAGGCGCAAGCTACTCCTGGTACCTCTACAGCGCCAACCGCCTTAAGTACCCGCTGGTGCGCCGCAGGCTGATTGAACTCTGGCGCGAGGCGCTGGCGCAGCATACCGATCCGGTTCTGGCCTGGGATGCCATCCAGAACGATCCGCAAAAGGCGCAAAGCTACAGGAAGGCGCGGGGTAAAGGCGGGTTTATCCGCTCAAACTGGAAAGAGCTGAACCAGCTGATCGCCGCCGCTAACGTCTGGACTATCAAAAACTACGGCCCGGACCGCGTGGCCGGTTTTTCGCCTATTCCGGCGATGTCGATGGTCTCCTACGCCGCCGGAACGCGCTATCTCTCCCTGCTGGGTGGCACCTGCCTGAGCTTCTACGACTGGTACTGCGACCTGCCGCCGGCGTCGCCGATGACCTGGGGCGAGCAGACCGACGTGCCGGAGTCCGCCGACTGGTACAACTCCAGCTATATCATTGCCTGGGGCTCGAACGTGCCGCAGACGCGTACTCCCGACGCCCACTTCTTTACCGAGGTGCGCTACAAAGGCACCAAAACCGTTGCGATTACGCCGGACTTCTCGGAGGTCGCCAAGCTCAGCGACCAGTGGCTGGCCCCCAAACAGGGCACCGACAGCGCCCTCGCCATGGCGATGGGCCACGTCATCCTCAAAGAGTTCCACCTCGATAACCCGAGCGATTACTTCCTTAACTACTGCCGCCGCTACACCGACATGCCGATGCTCGTGCTGCTGGACGAACAGGCTGACGGTCGCGTGGTGCCGGGCCGGATGCTGCGCGCCTCCGATCTCGTCGACGGACTGGGGGAGGCCAATAACCCAGAGTGGAAGACCGTCGCCTTCGATATCGCCGGTAACCTGGTGGTGCCAAACGGCTCGATCGGCTTCCGCTGGGGGAAAAAGGCAAATGGAACCTGGAGCCTCAGGCTGCGGGCCATGAAACAGAACTCACACTCTCCCTGCTGATTACCCACGACAGCGTGGCGGACGTCGCGTTCCCCTACTTTGGCGGCAACGAAAACCCGCATTTTCGCAGCGTGAAGCAGGAGCCGGTGCTGACGCGCCGCGTGCCGAGCAAAACCCTGACGCTCGCCGACGGCAGCGAGAAGCGAGTGGTCAGCGTTTACGATCTGGTGCTGGCTAACTACGGTCTCGATCGCGGCCTGGAAGACAGTAACGCCGCAGACAGCTATGACCAGATCAAAGCCTACACGCCCGCCTGGGGCGAGCAGATCACCGGCGTGCCCGCGTACCTGATCGAAAAAATTGCCCGCGAGTTCGCCGACACGGCGCACAAAACGCACGGTCGCTCGATGATCATTCTGGGTGCCGGGGTGAACCACTGGTACCACATGGACATGAACTATCGCGGGATGATCAATATGCTGGTCTTCTGCGGCTGCGTCGGGCAGAGCGGCGGCGGCTGGTCCCACTATGTCGGCCAGGAGAAGCTGCGCCCGCAAACCGGCTGGCTGCCGCTGGCCTTCGCGCTGGACTGGAACCGCCCGCCGCGCCAGATGAACAGCACCTCGTTCTTCTACAACCACGCCAGCCAGTGGCGCTACGAGAAGCTCACCGCGCAGGAGCTGCTCTCCCCGCTGGCGGACGCGTCGAAGTTCACCGGACATCTGATCGACTTTAACGTTCGTGCCGAACGCATGGGCTGGCTGCCGTCGGCCCCGCAGCTCAACCTCAACCCGCTGCACGTCAAGGCGCGTGCGGACGCGGCGGGCATGACGCCGCAGGAGTACACCGTTCAGGCGTTGAAGTCGGGCGATATCCGCTTCGCCTGCGAACAGCCGGACAACGGCAAGAACCACCCGCGCAACCTGTTCGTCTGGCGCTCTAACCTGCTCGGCTCGTCCGGGAAAGGCCACGAGTACATGCTGAAATACCTGCTCGGCACCGAGAGCGGCATTCAGGGTGAAGATTTAGGCTCAACGGACGACGTGAAGCCTGAAGAGGTGGAGTGGCAAACCGCCGCCATCGAGGGCAAGCTCGACCTGCTGGTGACGCTCGATTTCCGCATGTCCAGCACCTGCCTGTTCTCCGATATCGTCCTGCCGACCGCCACCTGGTATGAAAAGGACGACATGAATACCTCGGACATGCACCCGTTTATTCATCCGCTTTCCGCCGCCGTTGACCCGGCGTGGGAATCGCGCAGCGACTGGGAGATCTACAAAGGCATCGCCAAAGTCTTCTCCGAGGTGTGCGTTGGCCATCTGGGCACAGAAACCGACGTGGTGCTCCAGCCGCTGCAGCATGACTCCCCGGCGGAGCTGTCGCAGCCGTTTGATATTCAGGACTGGCGCAAAGGGGAATGTGACCTGATCCCCGGCAAAACGGCGCCGAACATTGCCGTGGTCGAGCGTAACTACCCGGAAACTTACGAACGCTTCACCGCCCTCGGCCCGCTGATGGACAAGCTCGGCAACGGCGGGAAAGGCATTTCGTGGAACACGCAGAACGAGGTCGATTTCCTCGGCAAGCTGAACTACGTCAAGCTCGACGGCCCGGCGAAAGGCCGCCCGCGCATTGAAACCGCCATTGACGCCTCGGAGGTGATTCTCGCCCTCGCCCCGGAAACTAATGGACAGGTGGCGGTGAAGGCCTGGGAAGCGCTCGGGGAACTGACCGGGCGCGACCACACCCATCTGGCGCTGAACAAGGAAGATGAGAAAATCCGCTTCCGCGACATTCAGGCGCAGCCGCGCAAAATCATCTCCAGCCCGACGTGGTCCGGCCTTGAGAGCGAGCACGTCTCCTATAACGCGGGCTATACCAACGTCCACGAGCTGATCCCGTGGCGCACCCTTTCGGGCCGCCAGCAGCTGTATCAGGATCATCCGTGGATGCGCGCCTTCGGGGAGAGCCTGGCGGCCTATCGCCCACCGATTGATACCCGCAGCGTGACCCACATGCGCGAGATCCCGCCGAACGGCTTCCCGGAAAAAGCGCTGAACTTCCTGACGCCGCACCAGAAATGGGGCATCCACTCCACCTACAGCGAAAACCTGCTGATGCAGACCCTGTCGCGCGGGGGGCCCATCGTCTGGATCAGCGAAACCGACGCGCGCGAACTAGGCATAGAGGACAACGACTGGATCGAAGCCTTCAACGCCAACGGCGCCCTCACCGCCCGCGCGGTGGTCAGCCAGCGCGTGCCGCCGGGCATGACCATGATGTACCACGCCCAGGAGCGCATCCTGAACATTCCGGGGTCAGAAGTGACCGGACGGCGCGGCGGGATCCACAACTCGGTCACCCGCGTCTGCCCAAAACCGACACACATGATCGGCGGCTATGCCCAGCTGGCGTACAGCTTCAACTATTACGGCACCGTCGGCTCGAACCGCGACGAGTTCATCATGATCCGCAAAATGAAAAACATTAACTGGCTGGATGGCGAAGGTCGGGATCAGGTACAGGAGGCGAAAAAATGAAAATACGCTCACAGGTTGGCATGGTTCTGAATCTCGATAAATGCATCGGCTGCCACACCTGCTCGGTCACCTGCAAGAACGTCTGGACCGGGCGCGAAGGGATGGAGTATGCGTGGTTTAACAATGTGGAGACCAAACCGGGAATTGGCTACCCGAAAAACTGGGAAGATCAGGAGGAGTGGCAAGGCGGCTGGATCCGCGGCATACATGGCAAGCTGACGCCGCGCCTCGGCGGCAAAATGGGCGTGCTGTCGAAGATTTTCGCCAACCCCGTCCTGCCACAGATTGACGATTATTACGAACCCTTCACCTTTGACTATCAGGATCTGCACCGCGCGCCGGAGGGGGATCACCTCCCTACCGCGCGCCCCCGCTCGCTGATCGACGGTAAGCGGATGGACAAAATCGTCTGGGGGCCAAACTGGGAAGAGCTGCTGGGGGGCGAGTTCGAAAAGCGCGCCCGCGACCGCAACTTCCAGAAGATCCAGAAGGAGATGTACGGCCAGTTTGAAAACACCTTCATGATGTATCTGCCGCGCCTGTGCGAGCACTGCCTCAACCCGAGCTGCGTGGCCACCTGCCCGAGCGGCGCGATTTACAAGCGCGAAGAGGACGGCATTGTGCTGATCGATCAGGATAAATGCCGCGGCTGGCGCCTGTGCATCAGCGGATGCCCGTACAAGAAAATTTACTTCAACTGGAAAAGCGGCAAGTCAGAAAAATGCATCTTCTGCTACCCGCGCATTGAGTCCGGCCAGCCGACCGTTTGTTCGGAGACCTGCGTTGGGCGCATCCGTTATCTCGGCGTGCTGCTGTACGACGCGGACCGTATTGAAGAGGCCGCCAGCACCGAGCATGAAACCGATCTGTACGAGCGCCAGTGCGACGTGTTCCTTAACCCGAACGATCCGGCGGTGATTGAGGAAGCGCTGAAGCAAGGCATTCCGCAGAACGTGATTGATGCCGCCCAGCGTTCGCCGGTCTACAAGATGGCGATGGACTGGAAGCTGGCGCTGCCGCTGCATCCTGAATACCGCACCCTGCCGATGGTCTGGTACGTGCCGCCACTGTCGCCGATTCAGTCTTACGCGGATGCGGGCGGCCTGCCGCAGAGTGACGGCGTCCTGCCTGCCGTGGAAAGCCTGCGCATTCCAGTGCAGTACCTGGCAAACATGCTCAGCGCGGGCGATACCGGCCCGGTGCTGCGCGCCCTGAAGCGCATGATGGCGATGCGTCACTATAAACGCTCCCAGACCGTGGAAGGCGTGACCGATACCCGCGCCATTGAGGAAGTGGGCCTGACCGAAGCGCAGGTTGAGGAGATGTACCGCTATCTCGCCATCGCTAACTACGAAGACCGCTTCGTGATCCCGACCAGCCACCGCGAAATGGCGCGCGACGCCTTCCCGGAGAAAAACGGCTGCGGCTTCACCTTTGGCGACGGCTGCCACGGCTCCGACACCAAATTCAACCTCTTCAACAGCAGCCGCATCGACGCGATTAACATCACCGAGGTGCGCGAACACGGGGAGGGAGAATAATGCAGATCCTTAAAATCATCGCGCTGCTGATTGAGTATCCCGATGAGCTGCTGTGGGAAAACCGCGATGAGGCGCTTTCCCTGGTTGAGCAGGACGCGCCCATGCTGCTGCCGTTTGCGCAGCAGCACCTGAGCGCCCCGCTGCTGGATAAGCAAGCCGAATGGTGCGAAGTGTTTGAACGCGGGCGCGCAACGTCCCTGCTGCTGTTCGAGCACGTTCACGCCGAGTCCCGCGATCGTGGTCAGGCGATGGTCGACCTGATGAGCCAGTATGAGAAAGCCGGGCTGGAGCTGGACTGTCGCGAGCTGCCCGACTATCTGCCGCTCTACCTGGAATACCTCAGCCTCGTCACCGACGACGAGGCGCGTGAAGGATTGCAAAATGTCGCGCCGATCCTGGCGCTGATTGGTGGTCGCCTCAAGCAGCGCGGCGTGGCGCATTACCAGCTGTTTGACGCCCTGCTGACGATGGCCGGTACGCGGCTTTCCAGCGACAGCGTGGCGAAGCAGGTGTCCGATGAAAAACGGGATGATACCCGTCAGGCACTGGACGCCGTGTGGGAAGAGGAACAGGTGAAGTTTATCGAAGACAACGCCACATCGTGCGACAGTTCGCCGATGCAGCAATATCAACGACGCTTTAGCCAGGACGTCGCGCCGCAGTACGTGGACGTCAGCGCCGGAGGCCCAAAATGACGCATTACCTGAACGTGTTTTTCTATGATATTTACCCGTATATCTGTGCCACCGTTTTTTTCCTCGGCAGCTGGCTGCGCTACGACTACGGGCAGTACACCTGGCGGGCCTCATCGAGCCAGATGCTCAGCAAGCGCGGGATGAACTGGGCCTCTAACCTGTTTCATATCGGGATTCTGGGGATCTTCTTCGGGCACCTGTTCGGCATGTTAACCCCGCACTGGATGTACGCCTGGTTTTTACCCGTCGCGGTTAAACAGCAGCTGGCCATGATTGCGGGAGGCATTTGCGGCGTACTGACGCTGATTGGTGGGTCAATGCTGCTGATCCGCCGCCTCTTCAACCAGCGGGTACGCGCCACGTCCACCACGCCGGATATTATCATCATGAGTATCCTGCTGCTTCAGTGCATCCTCGGGCTGTCGACCATTCCTTTCTCCGCGCAATATCCTGACGGAAGCGAGATGATGAAACTGGTCGGCTGGGCGCAGGGGATCGTAACGTTTAAGGGGGGCTCGTCGGAGATGTTGAGCGGCGTCGCGCCGATCTTCCGCGTGCATCTGGTGCTGGGGATGACGATCTTCCTCATCTTCCCGTTCACCCGTCTGGTGCACGTGTGGAGCGCACCGTTTGAGTATTTTACCCGTCGGTATCAGGTGGTGAGATCGCGCCGTTGATTTTGTCGGGTGCGGCTACGCCTTACCCGACCTACGTTCACACTCCCGTAGGCCCGGTAAGGCGTAGCCGCCACCGGGCCGCAATCTCAGAACAAAGTACTTCCGGTTACGACAGAAATCACCACCAGCAGCAGCAAAACGGCAACGATCAAACCAAAAGCCAGTAACACCGCATGAAAAGCGAGCGTGGCTCCGGAAAAAAACAGCGCGCCACTCACCCCCCATCTGTTCTCTTTGCGCATCCCTGCCGTGAACGCAAGCCCTAATGCCACCACGGATAAAATTATTCCGCTATTGATAAGAATGCTGTCGATATCGACCGCTTTCTTTTTCGCCTCAATGGTCGGCTGCTCTCCTTTTATGCCAGCAATGATCCCTTTTTTTACCGCCGAAACCTTTTCAGCCACAACAATTTCAAGCGCCGTCGACTTTGTCGAAAAAGGACCAAAAGTGAACTGTACTAATGAGAGAAGCAGTGCAATAACCCCGAGTAACATTCCCACTGAACTGAATTTATTCCGTAATAAGATTTCCATATCAGCATGCCTTTGATGATGTTTAAACTAACCTGTCGGGTGGCGGCCTACGTTCGGGCACCCGTAGGCCCGGTAAGGCGTAGCCGCCACCGGGCTATTTCCCTGCCTGCGGATGCGTATCAAACCCCGCCATCACTGCCGTCAGCTCGGCCAGTGTAAAGCCGTGCTTCGGATCATCAACGCCTAGGCCAAACCGCTCCTGCATCAGCTTATACAGCGCCTCCGCATCCGGCAAATGGATCTGCTCCTCCACGTGACCGTTCTGCCAGTGGGTAAAGTTGAAGTTAGTCAGCGTCAGCTTGCCACCGTTCGGCAGGTGGCGACACATCAGCAGATGATGACGAAAATGGGACTGCGGCCAGTGCGCCGACCAGAAGTTCCCCATCACGTAATCGCTGAAATACTGCGTCGTCAGGTCAAAGTGGTACATCGACTGCCAGTGCTCGTGGTGACGGAACTGTAATACCCAGTCGTTACCCTCGCTCAGAAGACGGTAAATGCCGTGCGGGGTTTCCTGTTCCTCGTTGGCGAGCAGGCGAATCGGCGCCGTCAGCGTCTGTCCACCAAACCCCACGTCGGCAATCCAGCGCTCGCCGTTCAGCTCAACCAGCAGCAGGCGGTGCGTGCGCGGCGGCATCTGCGACGGATTTGCCAGTACGACCCGCCCCAGCACGCTGCGCACGTTAAACCCGACTTCACGCAACACGCGCTCGAAAAGGCCGTTTTGCTCAAAGCAATATCCTCCGCGTCGCGCCGTCACCAGCTTGTCGACCAGACATTGATCGTCAAGATGGATTTCGCGCGGCAGGACGACATCAATATTTTCGAACGGGATCGCACAATTGTGGTGTAAATGCAGCGCGCGCAGGGTGTCTATATCAACCCGTGTCGGTTGCGCCCACCGAATGCGGGCAAAATAGTCAGTCAGAAAGGGGGACATACATCATTTTCCTTTGATTGTGATGTTCTGTTTATAAACTAATTTTACGCACTCACTTTGATTTACGTGCTTTTTCGTCATACTCATCGTTACAGATGAGGAGATCCTATGAGCCACTTTCGCCCTGTTGAATTACGTCATGCCAGCCGTCTGCTGAACCACGGCCCTACCGTGCTTATTACCAGTCGGGATGAAAACCTCGACAGACGCAACGTGATGGCCGCCGCGTGGTCCATGCCCGTTGAGTTTGAACCGCCGCGCATCGCGATTGTGGTGGATAAAAGTACCTGGTCACGTGAGCTGATTGAGCACAGCGGGAAGTTTGGCATCGTCATCCCCGGCGTGGCGGCAGCTAACTGGACATACGCTGTCGGCAGCGTCAGCGGGCGCGACGAGGACAAATTCAACTGCTACGGGATCCCGGTCGTGAACGGCCCTGAGCTCGGGCTGCCGGTGATTGAAGAAAAATGTCTGGCGTGGATGGAGTGCCGATTACTTCCCGTCACCTCTGCGGCAGAGAAATACGACACGCTGTTTGGAGAAGTGGTTTCAGCGGCAGCCGATGAGCGGGCGTTTATCGCCGGGCGCTGGCAGTTTGACGAGGATAAGTTGAATACGCTGCATCATCTAGGGGCTGGGACATTTGTGGCGAGCGGGAAGATGGTGAAGGCGCTGGATTGAGATAACCTTCCTCTATGGGCTGAGGCATGCCCAGTAATTTTAAGCAGAAGCAATAAAGTTGCTTTCATGATGGCTGTAGGCTTTCAGCGACGCCCTGGTCCGGCTGTAAATCGCCGAAGCGTTTCCGTAAGGCCGGGGCGAGGCGCAGGGATGCGCCGAGAGGGCGTGGCCTGCAGGGATGCAGGCTCATGCCCGACCCGATAGCCTGAAGGAATAAGCTGAGGGCACCGCGAAGCGGCGATTTACCGCCGGGAGCCCGGGTTGCCAGGGCGGCGGCGATTGAGCCGCCCTGGCACGTTCACAGGTATTGTCATTACAGAGTAGCAAGGAACATAAAGTGAACGGAATGACCACGAGTGTAGTATGTTCCCCCTCACCCAGCCCTCTCCCTCAAGGGAGAGGGGTTGTCCGTGCAGGCATTATTTGTAGGAAACCGACCGTATCACTTCGCACGCCGCGCAATAATCTCATCCGCAACATTCCGCGGTGCCTCCGCAAAATGGTGGAATTCCATCGTGTACGTCGCGCGTCCCTGGGACATCGAACGCAGCGTCGTGGCGTAGCCAAACATCTCGGCCAGCGGCACATCGGCGCGGATAATCTGGCTTCCGTACTGCTCCGCCATTCCCTGCACCATGCCGCGGCGGGAAGAGAGATCGCCCATGATGTTCCCGGCGTACTCTTCCGGCGTTTCCACTTCCACGTGCATGATCGGCTCAAGAATTACCGGATCCGCCCTGCGAGCGCCCTCCTTGAAGCCGAGGATCGCCGCCATGCGGAACGCCATCTCCGAGGAGTCGACGTCGTGATACGAGCCAAACGTCAGCGTCGCCTTAACATCGACGACCGGATAGCCCGCCAGCACGCCGCTGTTCATCGCTTCCCGCAGCCCTTTCTCCACGGACGGGATATACTCGCGCGGTACCACGCCGCCCTTGGTGGCATCTTCAAATACAAAGCCACTTCCGGGCTCCAGCGGCTCCAGGCTCAGCACCACATGGCCGTACTGCCCTTTCCCGCCGGACTGTCGGACAAATTTCCCTTCAATATCCTTCACCGCCTTGCGCAGGGTTTCCCGGTAGGTTACCTGCGGACGACCAATGTTCGCCTCGACGCCAAACTCACGCTTCATGCGGTCGACGATAATCTCGAGGTGTAGCTCACCCATCCCGGAGATAATCGTCTGACCGGACTCCTCGTCAGTGTGCAGGCGGAAAGACGGGTCTTCCGCCGCCAGACGCTGCAGCGCAATGCCCATTTTCTCCTGGTCTCCCTTGGTTTTCGGCTCAATCGCCAGCGAGATAACCGGATCCGGGAACTCCATGCGCTCAAGCGTAATGACGGCGTTCGGATCGGTGAGCGTGTCACCGGTGGTCACGTCCTTCAGCCCCACGCAGGCCGCGATATCGCCCGCGCGCAGTTCGTCCACCTCATGGCGATCGTTGGCATGCATCAGCACGATGCGCCCGATGCGCTCTTTCTTCTCTTTCACCGGGTTATAGACCGCGTCGCCTTTGCGCAGCACGCCAGAGTAGACCCGGATAAAGGTCAGCTGCCCGACGTACAGGTCGCTCATCAGCTTGAACGCCAGCGCCGAGAACGGCTCATCATCACTCGGATGACGCTCCGCGTGCTGTCCTTTTTCATCCACGCCATCAATAGCAGGCACGTCCAGCGGCGACGGCATCAGCTCAATCACCGCATCCAGCATGCGCTGCACCCCTTTGTTTTTAAAGGCGCTGCCGCACAGCATCGGCTGGATTTCGCCCGAGATGGTGCGAATGCGCAGCCCTTTGATGATTTCCGCTTCCGTCAGGTCGCCCGTTTCCAGGTATTTGTCCATCAGTTCATCGCTGGCTTCCGCCGCCGCGGAGACCATTTTTTCCCGCCACTCCTGGGCGGTACTGACTAAATCGTCCGGCACGGGGGCATAGGTAAACACCATACCCTGCGTCGCATCGTCCCACAGAATGGTGCGCATCTTGATGAGATCCACCACGCCGGTGAAATGATCTTCGGCACCCACCGGGATGACAATCGGCACCGGATTGGCCTTCAGGCGCTCCTGCATCATCCGCACGACGCGGAAGAAATCGGCACCCGGACGGTCCATTTTGTTGACGAAGGCCAGACGCGGTACGTGATATTTATTGGCCTGACGCCAGACGGTTTCCGACTGCGGCTGCACGCCACCCACGGAGTCATACACCATCACCGCGCCGTCGAGCACGCGCATGGAACGCTCCACCTCAATGGTGAAGTCCACGTGCCCCGGGGTATCGATGATGTTGATCCGGTGCGGCTCAAAGCCTCTGTCCATGCCTGGCCAGAAGCAGCTGACCGCCGCGGACGTAATGGTGATCCCGCGCTCTTGCTCCTGCGCCATCCAGTCGGTGGTTGCCGCGCCATCGTGTACTTCACCCAACTTGTGGCTCATCCCGGTATAAAACAGGATGCGCTCAGTGGTGGTGGTTTTACCGGCATCGATATGCGCGGAGATACCGATGTTGCGATAACGTTCGAGAGGAATGGGTCGGGGCATGATATTTCCTTAGTCACTATGACGTGTTTGTGACGACCGGGATGGTCGTGCATTGGTTCGTTTGCTATAATAGTCCTATTGTACGAGTATTATCGAACTATTTTTTAAGGGTTGACCTATTGTTGATATAGCTCAATCTGACATCACGCGCAGGAAAACGATGATCCCTAACCACCCTGAAACTGAACAAATACTGCTGGAAAATGTGCTGTTTGCCCTCGGCAACCCGCTCCGGCTATCGATTATTCGCCGGCTCGCCGATGGCAGCGAACTCAGCTGTAACGCACTGCGCCCGGAGGACGTGGTGAAATCCACGATGACCCACCACTGGCGCGTGTTGCGCGACAGTGGGGTCATCTGGCAGCGTCCGCAGGGACGAGAAAATATGATTTCACTGCGTCGGGAGGATCTGGATGCCCGTTTTCCCGGGCTGATGGAAATACTGCTAAAGGCCAAAAGCGCTGCCGGAAACTAGCTCCAGCAGCCTTTTGCGTGGCGTTTTAGTGCTGCATGCCCGACTGCTGCGAGAATTCATCGTCGGTTAAGCCAGCCCGAGGGGGCGCGGAGATTTTTTTACGGGTATATCTGTCCGGCACGCCCTCAGGACGCGTCTTGAAGCGACGGTGCAGCCACATATACTGCTCCGGCGCCATCAGCACCGCGCGCTCGATCGCCCGGTTCATCTGGGTTGCGACAGACTCTTTATCCGCACCCTGCAATGACGCGCTGATATCTTCAAGAATAATCAGCTCGTACCCTGTACCGTCCTCTCTGCGGCGCGGCACAAACGGAATAACGGCAGGTTTCGCGCTTTTGACCAGCATATAGCTGCCCGCCGTCGTGGCGGCATCCGGGACGGCGAAGAATGGCGCAAACACGCTGTTGGCTTTGCCATAGTCATGATCCGGCGCGTACCAGAGAATTTCATTCTGCTTCAGGGCACGGATCATGCCTTTTAAATCATGACGATCCAGCATGGTTTTATTCGAACGCAGACGACCACGCGTTTGTAGCCAATCCAGGAGCGCATTATTGTTGGGACGATAAACCCCAATACCGGGGTTAAGCATGCCAAATATCCGCGCGCCCAGCTCAAGCGTCAGAAAATGCATGCCAACCAGCACCACGCCCTTTCCCTGCGCCCTGGCCTGCTCCATATGTTCGTAACCGCGCACGGTAAAGCATTTACGCACCCGCCATTCAGGCCAGAACCACGCCATGCCGGTTTCGATTACCCCCATTCCCACGGATTCAAAATTTCGCTGCAGCAAAGATTCACGCGCTTCTGCTTCCATCTGCGGAAAGCAAAGCTCCAGGTTGCGGCGGGCAATCTCGACACGGCGCGGTAGCAGGCGCATGGCTAACCGGCCCAGAACTTGGCCGAGTCTGAACAACAGCGAGTAAGGCAGCAGCATGATAAGCCACAGGGCGGCGATGCCTGTCCAGCTTAGCCAGTATCGCGGGTGGAAAAAAGCAGGTGAAAACCGGGGTAATTTTGTCATGAGAAAATTATCCTTTAATGTGACTGTCCTTAATTGATTCTGTTGTCGATCTTTCCTAAGGATTGATTGAATGTCGGTCGTGAACGTTAAGTGTAACGGATCAGATAAAACTTATTTTTATCGTTTTTTGCGAAAAGAAGGCGTAAGCGGCAGGAGAAACCGGGTAAGACGATGACCTCACCCGGCGAAAGATTACATTGAATACCCGGGCTTTTTAATCAACTCGTCCAGCTTCGGCCCGATTTCGGTATCCCAGACCTGTGCTTTCCAGTCTTCCGGGTTTACCTGGTTCAACGCCACCGATACTGAACCGTCTTTGCTGTTGAAATGGCGAATTATCACCTCGGCGATATCTGCCGCCAGCGCGGTTTTTTGCTCGTCGTTAAGATCGCGGGGAAAACATTTGATATCTACGTGTGGCATATGCAGGCTTCCTGTTATGTGTGAGCATTCCACGTTATCAGATAATGTTGTTTGCCTTTAACACCTTGTGCAGTTCAGGAAGCTGACACACGGTATCCGCAATCGCCGTAAGCTTCGGCGTATTTGTCGCAAACCACTCATGGCGAGGCCCCCAGGTGCGCGCCACCGCAATATACACATCCAGCAGCGTCAGCCGTTCACCCAGCGCAAACGGCGCGGCCTTAAGCTGATTTTCAAACCACAGATAGAGGGATTTCCGGTACTCGATGCAGTTTTTCTGCAGCTGTTCCGGCGCATCAGGCACCCAGCGTTCGGGATAATCGGCATAGGTAAAGGTGGGATAGACGTTCGCCACGAACCAGATAAGCAGACGCTGAAACTGCTGACGCTCGGCCTGCCCCACGGGCGGGGCGAGATCGGGACAGCGGTCGAGCACCATCAGGGCAATCGCCGCCGTTTCGGTCATGATGGCGCCATTTTCCAGCTCCAGCGTGGGCACCTGGCACAGCGGGTTGAGTTTTTGCAGCAGTTCACGCTGCGGGCCGGGCTGGTCAAACCCGTCAACGTTCACAAATTGATAAGGGATATCAGCCAGGGTCAGCATCACTTCACTGATTGCCGAGCCCCAGCCGGGTACGCCATAGAGTTTCATCATGTTGCCCCCTCAGGAGTGAAAATCCTAAGTGTAGAGCACCATTAGTAGGTTATCCCAGGCGGGTTGACCTCCGATTGCGCCACCGTTTCGCCCTGCTCCCCCCAGCGCGCCAGCACTTTCTGGTACTCTCCGCGCTCAATCGCCCCGTTCAGCGCGGCCTGCAGCGCGTACACCAGCCCATTGCCTTTTTTGGTCGTGGTGGCGACATAAGCTTTTTTCGGACCTAAACCGACCACGCGGGTTTTGCCGGTGAGCGCCGCTTTGTAAGCTGAAACCGACTGAGGGCCAAAGAACACGTCCGCCCTGCCGGACTGGATATAGAGATTGCCCGAGGCATCGTCGTGGAGATAGACCGGCAGCGCAGGCGCTCGCCCCGCCTTTTTATTCTCTTCGTTCCAGCCCAGCAGGATGCGCTCCTGATTGGTGCCCGAGCCGACAATCACCTTTTTTCCGGCCAGATCTTCCGCGCTTTTGATTGATTGAATCTCGCTGGTGGACTTCACCGAAAACGCCAACGAATCGACGCGGTAGGTCGCAAAATCAAACTTCTCTTTACGCTGTTCGGTCACCGCAATGTTCACCAGCGCCACGTCGTAGCGCCCGGAAGCGATGCCCAGCGGCCAGTCTTCCCACGCCGTTGGCACCAGCTTTAGCTTCAGCCCCAGGCTGCCCGCCAGCAGGCGGGCGATATCCGGGTCGCTGCCAATCCGCGTGCGGTTATCGCTGGCCAGCAGCGCCAGCGGCGGGGAGTTCAGCATCGAGACGGCGACCGTCAGCGTACCCGGCTCAACGAATTTATAACCGGCGGGGATCTTCGCCACGGCCTGCCGATCCACCGTCACCGGCAGCGGCTGCTCGTTGGCTTTCAGATCGATGCTGGCGTGGATTGCCGTTGTGAAGACCAGCCCCGCCAGAAGTCCGTATTTCATCTGCGCTCCTTACAGCACTTTTGACAGGAACTGGCGCGTTCGCGCGTGTGACGGACGGTTCAATACCGCGTCGCTGCTGCCCTGCTCCACGATTTTCCCGTCGACCATAAACACCACCTGATCCGCCACCTCGCGGGCAAAGCCGATCTCGTGGGTGACCACCACCAGCGTAGTGCCGGACCGGGCCAGTTTTTTGATCACGTCCAGCACCTCTCCCACCAGCTCCGGATCCAGCGCCGAGGTAGGTTCATCAAACAGCATCACGCGGGGGCGTAGCGCCAGCGCGCGAGCGATCGCAATGCGCTGCTGCTGCCCGCCGGAGAGATGGCGAGACCAGGCGTCGGCCTTATCCCGCAGCCCAACCACATCCAGCAGGCTGTATGCCCTTTCCACCGCCTCTTTTTTGCTGAGCTTCTTATGCGCGATGGGCGCCTCAATCAGGTTTTCCAGCACCGTGAGGTGAGGAAAGAGATTGAAGTTCTGAAACACATAGCCCACGTTGACGCGCTGCCTGAGGATCTCTTTCTCCTTCAGCTCATAGAGCTTGTCGCCCTGACGACGGTAGCCAATGTAGTCCCCGTCGATCTGAATAAAGCCTTCGTCGACGCGCTCCAGATGGTTAATGGTGCGCAGCAGCGTCGATTTGCCCGAGCCTGAGGGCCCGAGAATGACCGTCACGGAACCGGGCGGGATCTCAAGCGAAACGTTGTCGAGCGCCTTATGGCGACCAAAATACTTGCTGACGCCGGTAATCGAGATATGTCCTTCAGGAGAGGCTTGCATGGATAGGCTCCTGTGCTGGCGTGGTGGTGACGGAACGGGTGCGACGGGCGGCACGGTTCTGATTAACCGCAGAGCGGCGTTCGCTGCGGGCGAGTGCGCGTTCAACACCGTACTGGATAGCGGACAAGACGGTGGTAATCACCAGATACCAGGCGGCACCGACCATCAGCAACGGGATCACCTCCTGGGTACGGTTGTAGATCATCTGGATGGTATAGAACAGCTCCGGCATTGCCAGGACGTAGACCATCGCCGTTCCCTTGGCGAGGCTGATAATTTCATTGAACCCGGACGGCAGAATAGTGCGCAGCGCCTGAGGCAGGATTATCCGCACCGTACGTCGCCAGGCCGGCAGGCCAAGCGCGGCGGCCGCTTCATACTGGCCGTGATCCACCCCGAGGAACCCCCCGCGAATAATCTCTGCGGTGTAGGCGCTCTGCACCAGCGTCAGCCCCACCACGGCGGTGGAGAACTGCCCGAGCACGTTGATGGTTTCAAAGCTGCCCCAGGTGATGCCGGTGAACGGCACGCCGAGGGAGAGCGTGTCGTAGAGATAGGAAAAGTTGTAGAGAATGATCAGCACCACGATCAGCGGCAGCGAGCGAAACAGCCAGATATAGCCCCACGCCAGGCTGCTCAGCAGCCATGACGAGGAGAGTCTCGCCAGCGCCAGCATGCCGCCCAACACCACGCTCAGCGCGGTACCGATCAGGGTAAGCAGCAGAGTCTGCCCTACGCCTTCGAGAATAACCGGGTCAAAGAACCAGCGGGCAAACACCGCCCACTCCCAGCGCGGGTTGAAAGCGACGGACTGGATCACGACCGCCAGCACAAACAGCGCCACCGCGGCGCCGACGGTCCGCAGCGGATAACGCGCCGGGACCACCTTAATGGTTTCAACGTTGCTCATCGTCGTTCCTCATGCGGTTTTACTGAACGCTTCGCGTACCAGCGTTTTAGTGAAGCGCAGCCGACCGTCAAACGGCGGCTGGCTGTACTCTTCCGGATCCCGGTTCAGATCGAACTGTGGCTGGTAGCCCTGGCTGAGATAGAGCCTGACCGCTTCCGGCTGGCGAAAACCGGTTGTCAGGTAGATCTGGCTGTAACCTGCCAGCACCGCCCTGCGCTCCAGCTCCTGCACTACGCGTCCGGCAAGCCCCTGCTGACGCAGGGTTTTGTCCGTCCAGATGCGCTTGATTTCCGCGGTGCGTTCGTCAAAGGGTTTGTACGCACCGGTGGCGATGATTTTTCCGTCACGCTCCAGGACGATAAATAGCCCCTGCGGCGCTAAATACCACTCGGAGAGTTCCACTTCCGCGTCTTTAGAGAAGTAGTCACCGTAGCGGGCAGCATATTCACCGAACAGCCCCTCGATAATGGGCTGAAGTTCGGCATCTTCCGGTGAAACGTCACGAAATTGTTCACGCATAGCGCCTCCTTAATCACCCAGGCCATCAGGATTCACTTCTGACTGCGGAATACGCTCAACGCCTTCCCCCCAGCGGTTCAGCACTTTGTCGTAATCGCCGTTTTTAATTACGCCGTTCAGCGCGGTTTGCACTGGCTCAACCAGCCCGCTGCCTTTCTTCAGCGTCACCGCAATGTGCGCCGCCTTCGGCCAGCCGCCGTCGACGCTGCCGACCAGTTTAGTTTTCCCGTTCAGCGCCGCCTTCCATGCGCCAATCACGTTCGGGCCAAAGTAGGCATCCGCGCGCCCGGACTGGAGCGCCAGCGTTTGCGCCGCATCGTCTTTGGTGTAGATCGGGGTAAACGGTTTCAGCCCCTTCTTCTGGTTTTCAGCATTCCATGCCAGCAGGATGGCCTCCTGATTGGTCCCGGAACCAACGATAATCCGCAGCCCGGCGATGTCCTCAGCCTTCTGAAGCGATTCGATCGGGCTGGTCGATTTCACGTAGAAGCCGAGGGAGTCCTTACGGTAGGTGGCGAAATCAAACTTCTCTTTGCGCGCTTTGGTAACGGTAATGTTGCTGATGGCGGCATCGTATTTCCCGGACGCCACGCCCAGCGGCCAGTCTTCCCACGACGTTGGCACCACGTTCAACTCAAGTCCGAGGCTATCGGCCACCAGACGGGCGACGTCAACTTCACTCCCGAGCAGCGTTTTGTTGTCGTCGGAAAATACCGTCAGCGGCGGTTGATTCAGGCCCGCCACCGCCACGGTAAATTTCCCCGGCACGGCGAAGCGATAATCTTTCGGCAGCTGCGCCACTGCATCGCTGTTTTTGGCGGTATTGATCGGCGTTTTATTGGCCTCGATGCTCACGCCGGTGCCGTTAATGTTCACATTCTCTGCCCAGACGGCAGGGGTAAAGGCCAGCGCGAGCGCCAGAATAAGCGATGTTTTCTGCATAGCGGAGTTCTCTTTTATTGTTGTGTGAACTGGTTTTTCGGTTGGTCTAAGCCAAGGCTTTCGCGCATCGTGGTTCCCGGGTAGTCGGTGCGGAACAGGCCGCGGGCCTGTAAAACGGGCACCACCTGGTCAACAAAGCGCGGAAAGGTATCCGGCGTACCGCCCTGGATGATGAAGCCGTCTGCGGCATAGCCTTCAAACCAGGCCTGCAGACCGTCGGCGACCTCCTCCGGCGTGCCGGAAAAGCGCGGGCGCGGCGATGCGGCCTCAAGCGCCACCTGGCGCAGGGTTAAGTTGCGCTCGCGGGCATTTCGCTTAATTTCATCGGTGGTGCTGCGGAAGCTGTTTTTGCCTAAGTCACCGATATCCGGGAACGGCTCGTCGAGCGGATACTGGCTGAAATCGTGATGTTCAAAATAACGCCCGAGGTAATTGAGGGCATCGGTAACCGACACCAGCGCCGCCGTGGTTTGATACTGGTTTTCCACGTCATCGGCGTCTTTACCCACAATCACGCTGACGCCCTGGAAGATATGTAAATCTGACGCGCGGCGGCCGTTTGTTTCCAGCTGCTGCTTCACGTCGCGGTAAAACGCTTTTGCCTCGTCGAGCGTTTCGTGATGAGTGAAAATGGCGTCGGCATGTTTTGCCGCTAGCTTTTTCCCGTCGTCCGACGCGCCCGCCTGAAAAACAATCGGACGCCCTTGCGGGGTGCGACCAATATTCAGCGGACCGGCGACCTGGAAGAAGTCACCGTGGTGATCGAGGGTATGCAGCCTGGTCGGGTCAAAAAACTGACCGCTCTCTTTGTTGCGGATAAACGCGTCGCCTTCCCAGGAGTCCCACAGCCCTTTCACCACGTCGAGATACTCATCCGCAATGCGATAGCGCAGCGCATGCTCGGGGTGTTTTTCGCGCGAGAAGTTCTTTGCCGACCCTTCCAGCGGCGAAGTCACTACGTTCCAGCCCGCACGTCCGTTGCTCAGATGATCGAGGCTGGCGAACTGGCGCGCCGTGGTAAAGGGTTCGCTGTAGGAGGTGGATAATGTTCCCACCAGCCCCAGACGCGTGGTGATGCTTGCCAGCGCGGATAATACCGTTAACGGCTCAAAGCGGTTTAAAAAATGCGGAATGGATTTCTCATTTATATAAAGACCGTCGGCAACGAATAAAAAATCGAGTTTGCCCTCCTCCGCTTTTAACGCCGTCTCTTTTACGAATTCAAAATTAATGCTGGCATCCGCGACCGCCGCCGGATGACGCCAGGCGGACATATTGCCCGATGCACCATGCAAAATGGTCCCAAGCCGCAGTTGACGATGTGCAGACATATTTACCTCTCCAGAATTAAACGTGTTGCAGGGCTTTTTCCGCCAGCTGTGCAAAATAGCGGGCTGCGGGTTCAATCAGGGCTTCGTCAGGATTAAACGCCGGGTGGTGTAAACCATACGGGCTGTTGCTGCCGATGCTGACAAACGCGCCGGGAACAGACTGCAGGTAGACCGCAAAATCTTCCCCGCCCATATGCAGTTCCGCGTGCCGGGTTTCATAACCGGCCTCACGCGCGACCGAGGTGGCGAAGTCGGCCCAGCGCTCGTCGTTCACCAGCGCGGTGGGCCCGGCATACCAGGTAATGTCGATCTGCGCGCTGAAGGCGCTGGCAAACCCGGCGGCGATTTCGCCCACGCGGGCCTTCACGTTCTGCTGAACCTCCGTGCGGTGGGTGCGAAGCGTGCCCTCCAGCTCGACGCTTTCCGGCAGCACGTTCCAGGTGTTACCCCCTGCAATGCGCGTCACGCTCAGCACCACCGAGTCCAGCGTATTGACGTTGCGGCTGGCGACGCTTTGCAGCGCCGTCACCAGCTGGCTCGCCAGCACAATGGCGTCGTTGCCTTCGTGCGGGCGGGCCGCATGTGCGCCCTTGCCGGTGATGCGGATCACGAAGCGATCGACGTTGGCATAAAACGGTCCGCCGCGGGTGGCGAACTCACCGACCGGCAGGCCGGGCTCGTTATGCATGCCGAAAATGGCGCTGACGTCACGCAGGGCACCGGCACGCACCATGCTCTTCGCACCGCCAAAGTTCTCTTCGGCAGGTTGAAACAGGATACGCACCCGGCCGTTAAGCGAGGTTTCCCGCTCTTTGAGCTTTAACGCGGCGCCGAGGATCACGCTGGTGTGGATATCGTGTCCGCAGGCGTGCATCACCCCTGCATGCTGCGAGCTAAACGGCACGCCGCTGCGCTCCTCAATTGGCAGGGCATCAATGTCTGCCCGCAGCGCAATCAGCTTGCTACCGGTTCCAATTTCCGCCACCAGACCGGTCGGCAGATCGTAAGGCTGCGGGGGAATACCGGCATTCGTCAGCCATTGGCGCAGGCGCGCGGTGGTCTCCACTTCCTGGCCGGACAGCTCCGGGTTCCGGTGCAGCTCACGACGCCAGGCAATCAGTTGTTCGCCGAAGCTCATACGGTGACCTCCCTGTTAAGACGCGCCTCGGCCAGCAGACGCAGAGACGCGACGCGCGTTGCCCCCTCCGCGACCGGCGTGTCGATGATAAATTCGTCAATGCCCCACTGTTCGTGCAGCGCGTTAAGCTGTTCCAGCACCGACTCAGCTGTTCCCGCCAGCAGCGACTGGGCCCGACGGGCAATGCGCACCGGCTCGCTCCCCGCCTGACGGGCAAAGGCGTAGGCCTGCTCCTCGCTGGCGACGGTTACGCGCTGGCCGTTTGCCAGCTCAACGCCCCACACTTCGACCTTCTGCGCCAGCGCGTCCGCTTCGGCCTGGGTCGGCGCGACAATCGCCTGCACCGCCACAATCACCTCCCGCGCGCTGTTCTTCCGCCAGATCGATACCACCTCGCGCAGCAGCTCCGGATCGCCGTTCAGGTGCGCGGCAAAGACGAAGTGCCAGTCGAGCGATGCGGCGAGCAGCGCGCTTTCGGTGCTGGCCCCCAGCAGGAAACCTTGTGCAGGGACCGGCGGCAACGGCGTGGCGCGAACGGCCTCTTCCGCCGACTGGTTTTCAGGGCGGATCCAGCGATCGAGCTGCGTCAGCTGTTCGGCAAAGCTGCCTTTTTCCTGTGGATGCAAGCCTGGCTGCAGCGCGCGGGTTGAGAGCGGCAGCCCACCGGGGGCTTTCCCGACGCCCAGATCCACGCGACCGGGCGCCAGCGCGGCCAGCACGTTGAAGTTCTCGGCGACTTTATAAGGGCTGTAGTGTTGAAGCATTACGCCGCCGGATCCGACGCGAATGCGCTTGGTTTGCCCGAGGATCCAGGCAATCAGCAGCTCCGGCGAAGGGCTAGCAAGATGGGGAGTGTTGTGGTGTTCGGCAATCCAGAAGCGGTGATAGCCCAGATTTTCCGCCTGTTGCGCCAGCGCTAACGTCCGCGCCAGCGCATCGGCAGCCGTTTCATTTTCAGCGATGGGGCTTTTATCCAGAATGCTGATTCGCCATGACATGTTGCGTTCTCGTTTGACTTAACATGTCGACATTATTAAAGGCGTATTTCACCACAGAGAAACAATTAATTTACATTTGGTTTGCCGGAAATCAGATATATAAAACCCTACTAAGAATAAGATTTTAAGGCGGCAATCAGCGTTTCCGCCTGCCCGCGGCGGGTAATATGGACGAAGCGGATATGCCCATATTGCGGGTTTTGCAGATCGGCTTCATAACGCGTGCGGTTGTTACGCCACGTTTTCATCGTCCAGATGAGAATCGACTCTTTACTGAAGAACGCGCGCCGGAAACTCTCTTTGTTCCCGGTTCCGGGCCAAAGCTCGTGTTTATGCCAGGCCCGTTTGATTGCCCTGTTGACGGCCTGCCAGAGGGTGCGGACAAACCCATAATCCACCCACACGACAACGTCTACATTACGCCATTTAACGGGCCGCGTGCGGTTATAGTTGCCGTCGAGTACCCAGTCTGGCGACGCCTGTAGCACCTGCTCAAGCTTTTCCTGAAACTCATCGTCCGGCGTTCCCTGCCATTCGGGTCGCCAGTAGAGTCTATCCATCTCGATATAGGGAATAGCCAGTTCGGTCGCAATCTGCTTCGCCAGCGTGCTTTTTCCACTTCCGCTGGTTCCGATGACGTTAATTTTCACCTCAGCCTCCCTGTATTTACGAAAATGAGACCGAATCATAACGTTTTCATTCTGTTAACGAAATGCTTCCTGGTATTACCGCGGCGGCGTTACTCTCCTGTCTGGCAGTCTATTTATTCCCTGAGAAACGTCTTCGGCTGGCCAGCCTGGTGCTGCTGTTTGATCACCCGCGCCTGCAGCAGGCGATTGCCGTTTTTGGCGGTTAGCCGTTCGGGTACTGTTCGTCGGTCACTTTTTCCAGCCACGTTACCGGGCTGCCGTTTACCGCTTCGGCAATGGCGATATGCGTCATTGCCGTTTGCGCACTTGCGCCGTGCCAGTGCTTCACGCCGGGTGGGATCCAGGCGATATCGCCTTGATTCAGGATTTCCGCCTCTTCGCCCCACGCCTGTAACCAGCCGCGCCCCTGCGTCACAATCAGCGTTTGTCCCAGGGGATGCGTATGCCAGGCCGTGCGCGCCCCCGGCTCAAAGGTCACGGTTGCCCCGCCGACGCTGGCAGGTTCGCTCGCCTGAAAGGGCGCGTCAATGCGAACAGCGCCGGTAAACCAGGCCTCCGGGCCTGTTGCTGAAGGTAATGAACCGCTGCGGATAATTTTCATCTTTTGCTCCTTGTTGACTGTTGCGTTAACAGTAGCGCAAAGCATTCTGGAGCATTAGGGTACATAATGAGATAGAACACATGACTGAAATTCATAAATAGAACCGCAATGCTAAAAGATAATTTCAACGACCTGCTCTCCTTTATGGTAGTGGCCCGCGAGCGCAGCTTTACGCGCGCAGCGGCGCAGCTGGGCGTCTCGCAATCGGCACTGAGTCATGCGATGCGCAAGCTTGAAGCGCGATTAGACGTTCGCCTATTAACCCGCACAACCCGCAGCGTGGTTCCGACACCCGCGGGTGAGCAGCTCTTTTCGCGCCTCAGCACGCATCTGCAGGAGATCGAACAGGAACTCACGGCGCTTTGCAGCACCCGCGACAAACCCGCAGGCGCTATCCGCATCGTCGCCGGCGAGCACGCGATGGACGCCGTGCTCTGGCCGGCACTGAAGGCTTTTATGCTGCAGTATCCTGAAATCAACGTCGAAGTGACGGTCGACAACGGCCTGACAGATATCGTCGATGGCCGCTTCGACGCGGGGGTACGCCTGGGTGAACAGGTGGCAAAAGATATGATTGCGGTGCGGATAGCGCCGGACATGCGCATGGCGGTCGTCGGCTCCCCGGATTACCTGGCTCGTTTTGGCGTGCCGCTCGTGCCGGAGCAGCTGGGTGAACACCGCTGTATCAATCTCCGCCTGCCCACCCGAGGGGCAGTGTATGACTGGGAGTTTGAGCGCGACGGGCGCGAGCTTCGGGTGCGGGTTGAAGGACAGCTTACACTGAGTAATCTGTCGCAGCGCATCGACGCGGCGGAGAGTGGCCTCGGATTAGCCTACGTGCCCGAGTCCTCGGTCCTGGACGCCCTTCAGTACGGACGGCTCGTCAGGGTCCTTGAGTCCTGGTGCCCCACGTTTGAAGGATATCACCTCTATTATCCAAGCCGTCGACAGCACACAACCGCGTTCAGGTTGCTTCTCGATGCCCTGCGGCAGTAAAAATTTATACCATCTGGTAATAATTAAGGGAATCTGATGATTAAATAAACAACGTCGCGATTGTTTTGACTAAAAACTCATCACGATTCAGCGTGTTATGATCCCCCTCTGCTCTGACCACACGATTTCCTTCGACGTGCATCACTTTCGGCACGGTTATATTTTGCGTCGCTTATGAATTGCAGGTAGGATGCCTCGCCATGTTTCGCCTTATCCATACGCAGAATGACTGGGAAGGCGGCATGTGTTTGCGCAGAAGCAATCGTTTGTATTGCGCTCTGCCAGGCAGGACTATCACGATAATGGTTCAGACAGGCAAACAGGTAACTCAATGAAAACAAGCAATAAAAGCGCAGCCGATCATCACGCTGCGAAACGTCGCTGGTTGAACTCCCACGAAGAGGGCTACCACAAAGCGATGGGCAACCGTCAGGTTCAAATGATCGCCATCGGCGGCGCTATCGGAACGGGTCTATTTTTAGGTGCTGGCGCGCGTCTGCAGATGGCGGGCCCGGCTCTCGCCCTGGTCTATCTGGTGTGCGGGATCTTCTCTTTCTTCATTCTTCGCGCGCTGGGTGAACTGGTACTGCATCGCCCTTCCAGCGGAAGCTTTGTCTCTTACGCCCGAGAATTCCTCGGTGAAAAAGCCGCCTACGTGGCAGGCTGGATGTACTTCGTCAACTGGGCGATGACCGGTATCGTCGATATCACCGCCGTTGCGCTGTATATGCACTACTGGGGCGCGTTCGGTGATGTGCCGCAGTGGGTCTTTGCCCTTGGCGCGCTGGCGATCGTCGGCACCATGAACATGATCGGCGTGAAGTGGTTCGCCGAGATGGAGTTCTGGTTTGCGCTGGTCAAAGTGCTCGCTATTGTGATTTTCCTGGTGGTCGGTACCGTCTTCCTCGGCAGCGGCAAGCCGCTGGATGGCAATGCTACCGGCTTCCACCTGATAACCGATAACGGCGGTTTCTTCCCGCACGGTCTGCTGCCTGCGCTGGTTCTGGTGCAGGGCGTGGTCTTTGCCTTTGCCTCTATTGAGCTGGTCGGTACCGCTGCGGGCGAATGTAAAGACCCACAAACGATGGTGCCAAAAGCCATTAACAGCGTGATCTGGCGTATCGGTCTGTTCTACGTCGGCTCCGTGGTGCTGCTGGTTCTGCTGCTGCCGTGGAACGCCTATCAGGCCGGCCAGAGCCCGTTCGTCACCTTCTTCTCGAAGCTCGGCGTGCCTTACGTGGGCAGTATCATGAACATCGTGGTGCTGACGGCGGCGCTCTCCAGCCTGAACTCCGGTCTTTACTCTACCGGGCGTATCCTGCGCTCCATGTCGATGGGCGGTTCAGCGCCGAAGTTCATGTCGAAGATGAGCAAGCAGCACGTGCCTTACGCAGGCATTCTTGCCACGCTGGTGGTGTACGTCTTCGGCGTTTTCCTGAACTATCTGGTGCCGTCTCAGGTCTTTGAGATCGTTCTGAACGTGGCCGCACTCGGCATTATCGCTTCCTGGGCCTTTATCGTGGTCTGCCAGATGCGTCTGCGTAAAGCCATTAAAGAAGGCAAAGCCGCAGATATCAGCTTCAAGCTGCCGGGCGCGCCGGTGACCTCCTGGCTCACCCTGCTCTTCCTGTTCAGCGTGCTGGTGCTGATGGCGTTCGACTACCCGAACGGCACCTATACCATCGCCACCATCCCGCTGCTGGCCGTGCTGTTGATCGCTGGCTGGTTCGGCGTGCGTAAGCGCGTTCACGAAATTCACAGCACCGCGCCGGTTCATCCAGACGATGAAAAACACGACGCGCCGCTGGTGGAAGAGACCTCGCGTTAATAATCAAACAGGCATTAAAAAGGGAAGGCATTTGCCTTCCCTTTTTTTATATTACAGCGCGATACGAATCACATCGTCAGGCTGGGTCGCTTCCTGCTGGCGGGTAGATTTTTGCTTCACCGTCACGTAAAGCGTTTTGCCATCCGCAGAGAGCGCCAGGCTGTTTGGGTAGACCGGCGTATCGAACGTTTTCGTTACTTTGTAGGTCTTCGCATCAATCACGCTCACCTTGCCGGCCTCACGGTGCGTCACGTAGGCTTCATTGCGAGCCGGATTAAACAGAACGGCCAGGGATTCAGGCGCGGCGATTTTCTCGATCACGCTGCCGTCTTTCAGGCTCACCGCCAGCACTTCCGGCTGTTTTGAATCGGTCAGGAACGCGCGCTGACCGGCGGTGTCCAGGCTCAGGTTCAGATAGAAGTGCTCTTTTCCGTCGTCCTGCACTTTTTTGCGGCTCAGGATTTTGTTGGTGGCGGTATCAATGGTGACCAGCTCACCGTCTGCATTGGTGGTGTACAGGCGTTTCGCCTTTGCATCCAGCGCCAGACCGGTACTGTATGTGCCGGTGTTGGCAATGGTCTCTTTCAGCTTCAGCGTTGCGCCATCCACGACCCAAATCACGCTCTCTTTGCCGACTCCGGTGATGTAAATCGTGTTGCTCGCGTCATCCGCCACCAGCTGGCGCGGCTGCAGCGGCTTGACGGTTTCACTGCGCTGGCGGCTATCAAGCACCAGTCGCCCTTTCACGTCGCCCGTTTTCGCATCAATGGCCGTCACCGCGCCGTTGATCGTATTACCCAGCCACAGGGTTTGCGTCGCGCCGTCGAGGGTGGCGCCAAACGGTTTGAGATCGCTATGAATGGCCTGCGTCACCTCCAGCGTAGCAGGATCGAGGCGATAGATAACGCCACCCTTGTCGAGTTTACGGCTTTGCGACGTCGCAACCCACAGCGCGTTCTCCTGCTGGCTGACCGCCATTTCATAGGCACCTTTACCCACCGCTTTACGCAGCATCTCTTCGGCGGCATGCGCCTGGAAGGTTCCGGCAAACAGTAAAGCGGCAGACAGCAGAGACGTACTCAGGCGTGGCGAGCACAGATGGCGTAAAGACATAACAATTCCTTTTTTGAAAATTGGGGGTACTGCTGACATCGCTTCCGGCTGGCAACGTCATGGCATTGCCGTTTTGATAATGAGAATAGTAATCATTAATAAGTTAAAAGTGGAGTTTTTCTTTTCCCTATTGCCTTTCATTAACGCAATGTGCGGTTATAGTTTTCAAAACATTTACAAAACCTTTAACATGTATGGACATGTTCCATTTGGTTCGTTTATACATCACAACCGGTTTTACTCATGAAAATCATATCTGCCCGTAAGGCATCTCTCCCGCTGCTGCTGGTTCCCGTTGTTTTTGCGCCTCTTAGCGCGATGAGCGCAGAGGAACAGACCATGATCGTCAGCGCCACGCCGCAAACCGTATCAGAGCTTGATACTCCGGCGGCGGTCAGCGTCGTGAATGGCGAGGATATGCGCCACGCTGCGCCGCGCATTAATCTCTCCGAATCGCTTGGCAGCGTTCCGGGACTACAGATTCAGAACCGTCAGAACTATGCTCAGGATCTCCAGCTTTCGATGCGCGGGTTTGGTGCCCGCTCAACGTTTGGCGTGCGCGGCATTCGCATGTACGTCGACGGTATTCCAGCCACCATGCCGGACGGACAGGGCCAGACCTCCAACATCGATCTCTCCAGCATTGACAGCGTTGAGGTGCTGCGCGGTCCCTTCTCCGCCCTGTATGGCAACGCCTCTGGCGGCGTGATTAACATCAATACGCAAACCGGGCAGCAGCCGCCGACCATCGAGGCAAGCAGCTATTACGGCAGTTACGGAACATGGCGCTACGGCATGAAAGCCACCGGTGCAATGGGCGATGGCACCCATGCCGGGGACGTGGATTACACCGTATCCACCACCCGCTTCACCACTAAAGGCTACCGCGACCACAGCGGCGCGCGGAAGAATCTCGCTAATGCCAAACTGGGCGTACGCATTGACGATGCCAGCAAGCTAACGCTGATTTTTAACAGCGTGGACATGAAAGCCAACGATCCGGGCGGGCTGAGCTATCAGGAGTGGCAGGATAACCCGCGTCAGTCCCCGCGCGGCGATCAGTACAACACGCGCAAGACCATCAAGCAGACTCAGGCGGGGCTGCGCTACGACCGCCAGCTTAGCGCTCAGGACGATCTCAGCGTGATGATGTACGCCGGCGAGCGTGAAATGACCCAGTACCAGTCGATTCCCTACCAGCCGCAGCTGAGGCCTTCTCACTCCGGCGGCGTGATCGATATGCAGCGTCATTATCAGGGGGTTGATACCCGCTGGACGCACCGCGGCGAGCTGCTGGTGCCGGTCACCTTCACCACCGGTCTGAACTATGAAAACATGAGTGAAGATCGTCGCGGGTACGAGAACTTTGTGATGAACAACGGCGTGCCGGATTACGGCGTGAAGGGTGATAAACGCCGGAACGAACGTAACCTGATGTGGAACGTCGACCCTTACCTGCAGACCAGCTGGCAGCTGACGCAGAAACTGTCCGTTGATGCGGGCGTGCGTTACAGCTCGGTCTGGTTTGATTCTAACGACCATTACGTTACGCCGGGCAACGGCGACGACAGCGGTGACGCGAGCTATCACAAGTGGCTCCCGGCGGGCTCCGTTAAGTATGCGGTGACGGACGCGTGGAACCTCTACGCTGCCGCAGGGCGTGGGTTCGAAACGCCAACCATCAACGAGCTTTCGTATCGCGCCGATAACCAGGGCGGCCTGAATATTGGCCTGCAACCTTCCACGAACAATACGTATGAGGTGGGCAGCAAAACCCGCATTGGCAATGGCCTGCTGACGGCAGCGCTGTTCCGCACCGATACGGATGACGAGATCGTGGTGGATGCCAGCTCTGGTGGCCGCACAAGCTATAAAAATGCCGGAAAGACCCGCCGTCAGGGAGTCGAAGTGTCTCTCGATCAGCAGTTTGCTGAGAACTGGAAGCTGAAAATGGCGTGGACCTACCTTGATGCCACCTACCGGACCAACGTCTGCGGCGACGCGGACTGTAACGGTAACCGTATGCCGGGCATTGCCCGCAATATGGGCTATGCGTCGTTTGGCTGGCAGCCTGAAGAAGGCTGGTACGCGGGCTCGGACGTGCGCTACATGAGCGATATCATGGCCGACGACGAGAACACGGCGAAAGCGCCATCGTACACGGTGGTCGGGCTGAATACCGGGTATAAATTCAACTACGGTAACTGGGGGATGGACGTCTTTGGCCGCGTAGATAACCTGTTCGACAAAGAGTACGTTGGCTCGGTTATTGTCAACGAATCCAACGGGCGTTATTACGAGCCAGCGCCTGGCCGTAACTACGGTGTGGGTCTGTCGGTGTCTTATCGGTTCGAGTAACAAATAAGTAAAGTTTATTTTATACCGAAAATAACGATCCTGATGGCAAAATGCCATCAGGAGTTATTCACCAGATAAATAAATAGACGCGGTATATAGTCGCTCTGTTAAATTATCTCTCAGTTAAAATATTGTCGCTGTAAAAGCGTATTCGCTTCATCAATCGATTTTTCAATCGCCTTCTTGCTGGCGTCGACATCCCGGCGTTCCAGGGCTGAAAGCAGTTCGTCATAGTGATACGTCGCTTCCTTAATGTCATTAAGCTCCTGGTGCAGATAGTTAATGCAAGGCCCGATGCGCACCCAAAGCTGTTCAATTAATGCATTCAGCGTGGGCATTTCCGCGTACTGATAAAGCGTAAAGCGGAAGATGCGATTTGCCTGCAATGCCTGCTGAACGTTCCCGTTGCGCATGGCCTCATGAAACGCTTCCGACAATTTGCGCAACGTCTCTATCTTTTGGTCAGACATATTCTGACAGGCTGCGGCAACCGCCATGGGTTCAAGCTGCTTGCGAATAGCGTTGATTTCGTTATAACGGTCCAGCGTCACCTCCGGCACCAGAAATGCCTGTGCCGGCGTGGCATGTAATGCCCCTGCTGACACCAGACGCAGTAGCGCCTCGCGCACTGGGGTAATGCTGGTTCCTAATTTATCGGCGATCTCTTTCGTAATCAGTCGTGCACCCGGTTTAAGGGAGCCTGTAATTAACGCTCCTTTCAAACTGAGTTCAACTTGCATGGTAAGACTGATCCTTTGGGCTTTTTCTAAGTGATCCAAATCAAGCATGTTCAATTCCTGTAGCTAAAACTTAATGCTATTTTTAAACGCCAGTTTTAATAAAACGACGCTGGTCCGATATATCCTGTATCGTCATGCCTGGTGGTGGGAAGTACGTAAAACAGCAAAAAATGCAAAATGTGTTTTTTTTTATCGGTTTCGGGCTCATCCGGGATGATGGCGCGAAAAGCCATGTCCGTTAATTAAAGACAATATATCGTATCTTCACAAATAAATATGGCGGGAAACCCCGCCATAGTGCCTTTTATTTATTGTCACCCGCGACGCGAATCACGACTTTACCGAAGTTTTTTCCTTCCAGCAGGCCAATCAGCGCTTCAGGCGCGTTTTCCAGCCCGTCCGTCACCTGTTCACGATAGTGAATTTTGCCCTCCTGCACCCAGCGCCCCATCTCTTCCTGAAACTCATGAATGCGGTGGCCGTAGTCCTGGGCAATGATAAAGCCCTGCATCCGGATGCGTTTCTTCAGAATAGTGCCCATCAGAAGCGGCAAACGGTCTGGCCCCTCAGGCAAGCCCGTTGCATTGTAACCGCTCACCAGGCCACACACCGGCACGCGCGCGGAGGTATTCAGCAGCGGCAGCACGGCGTCAAACACTTTCCCGCCGACGTTTTCAAAGTAGACATCAATGCCTTTCGGGCAGGCGCGTTTCAGCTGCTCAGCGAAATCCGCCGCGTGGTGATCGAGACACACGTCAAACCCAAGAACCTCAACGGCGTGGCGGCATTTTTCTGCCCCACCGGCTACCCCGACCACGCGGCAGCCTTTGATTTTACCGATCTGCCCGACTGTCGCCCCAACCGGGCCCGTCGCGGCGGCGACTACCAGCGTTTCACCCGCTTTCGGTTGTCCGATATCCAGCAATCCCATATAGGCGGTAAAGCCAGGCATCCCAAGAATGCCCAGCGCCCAGGAGGGATGGGTGGGATTATCGCCCAGCTTGACCAGGCCGCTGCCGTCCGAAAGCGCGTACTCCTGCCAGCCGCTGTAGCTCAGCACCCATTCACCCGCTTTAAAGTCGGGGTGGTTTGACTGCTCAACGCGGCTAACCGTTCCCCCTACCATCACCGCACCAATCTCAACCGGCGGAGAATAGGATGGCGCATCGCTCATGCGGCCCCGCATGTAAGGGTCCAGCGACAGCCAGACGGTGCGAAGCAGCAGCTGCCCCGCCTGAGGGGCAGGAACGGGCAGCTCTTCCAGACGAAAATTCTCCGCAACCGGCGCGCCCTGTGGACGAGAGGCCAGCACCCAGCGGCGGTTTTGCGAAACAGATTGATTCATCGGATTCTCCTTCTGGTACAAATGTCATTACAGCCTGGCTCACGATCGGCATTATCGCCTTAACATTACGAGGCAGACTGGTTAAGCCGGACCACAAGATAGATGCAGGTTTCGTTCGTTTCGTTGATAAAACGGCAGTCGTTTGGCGGCCCCAGCTCCAGACAGTCTCCGGCCTTCATCTCGTGGCGAGTATCGCCCTCCTGAAATACCAGCTCGCCGGACTGCAGCCAGATCAGCTGCCGCGCGAGCGCGTAGGAGGACGCCGGCATCGGGACGTCGCTCCCCGCGGGCAGTTCAATCTGAACGAGGTCGATAGGCAGATCGGTACGGGGAGAAACGTGGCGACGAAGGTAGTGGGTTTGCGGATCGCGCCAGACGGGCTGGTTCGCCAGGCGCAGGAGTTTTCCCTCCTGCATCTCGGCTCTGGCAATCAGGGTCGACATGCTGATCCCAAACGCGCCTGACAGGCGGGCAAGCAAGGTTGCCGTCGGGCTGCTGTCGCCGCGCTCTATCTTGTGGATCATGGCGCGAGATACGCCTGCCCGCTCGGCCAGCTCGCTAAGAGACCAGCCGCGTGATTCACGTTCGAGGCGAATTCTGGCGCTAATACGCTGATTTATTGAGTTCATAACATCATACTAAAGCGTATGAACGCCGTTTCAATGGGGCTCATAATCATTCTCACGTAGCGCTCTGACGATACAGTTGTGTAATATTATATCTATAGCGTAATACTATAGTAAACAACATACAGAGGTTTAATCATGATCGTTCGTCACGCCTGTAAAGAAGACTGCGCTGCGATAGGAGAGATCTATAACCATGCGGTGCTGCATACTGCCGCGATCTGGAACGATAAAACCGTTGATACCGATAACCGAATCGCCTGGTTCGAGGCCCGCACGCTCGCGGGTTACCCGGTTCTGGTAGCTGAGGAAAATGGTGTGGTTACCGGGTACGCCTCTTTCGGCGACTGGCGCGCCTTCGACGGCTTTCGTCACACGGTTGAGCATTCGGTGTATGTCCATCCGGAGCATCAGGGTAAAGGCATTGGCCGCACGTTAATGAAAGCGCTGATCAACGAGGCCCGCGCCATCGGCAAACACGTGATGGTGGCCGGCATTGAAGCGCAAAATAAGGCCTCGATTCACCTCCACGAAACGCTCGGTTTTGTGACCACGGGGCAAATGCCGCAGGTGGGAACCAAGTTTGGCCGCTGGCTGGACTTAACTTTTATGCAGCTGCAGCTGGACGAGCGCAGCGACCCGGACGCAATCCCATGAATCAGTCGCTGACGCTGGCGTTCCTGGTGGCGGCGGGGATCGGTCTGGTGGTGCAAAACACCTTAATGGTGCGTATCACCCAGTCCTCCTCCACCATTCTTATCGCAATGCTGCTGAACTCCCTGGTCGGCATTGTGCTGTTTGTCAGCATTCTGCTGCTGAAGCAGGGCTTCGCCGGGTTCAGTGAGCTGGCCGCAACGGTGCGCTGGTGGACGCTGATCCCGGGGCTGCTGGGGTCGTTTTTTGTGTTTGCAAGCATCAGCGGCTACCAGAACGTGGGCGCGGCAACGACCATCGCGGTGCTGGTCGCAAGCCAGCTGATTGGCGGGCTGGTCCTTGACGTGCTGAGAAGCCATGGCATTCCCCTGCGCGCGCTGATCGGCCCGGTATGCGGCGCGGTGATGCTGGTCGTCGGGGCCTGGCTGGTAGCGCGACGCCAGTTTTGATTACAGTATGGTGCCGCCCTTGGTCAGCTGTTCCTGGCGTGCGTCCATCTCCTCTTTGTGCTGCTTACCGTGGTGCGAAATCGCGGTACGCAGACGCTGCTGTTGGGTGTAACGGTCTTCACGGCTGAGATCGGCATCATCGCTCAATGCAATCAGCAGTTCGTTCATGTGGGCGATGACGCTCTCTTCGATGGCGGCATCCACGCGGGCGATAACTTCGTTTAAATGTGACATTGTCACTCCTTGTTTTTGCCGGGTGGTGGCTTACGCCTCACCCGGCAATAAATGCTTAGTTCAGCTTCGCTTTAGAGAAATCGCTGCCCATCAGGCTCACGCTGTATCCGGTCACGTTGCTGCGGGTTGCAAAGAACGTTTTGCCGTTTGCCAGCGCGATCCACGGTGCCTGCTGGTAGAAAATCTCCTGCGCCTGGCCGTACAGTTTCGCACGCTCGGCCGGATCGCTGGTCAGCTTCGCTTTTTGCACCAGGGCATCATAACCCTTATCGCACCAGCGCGCGGCGTTTGACCCGGTTTTAATGCTGTTGCAGCCCAGCAGCACATCGGCGAAGTTGTCCGGGTCGCCGTTATCGGACATCCAGCCGAACAGCGCGGAGTCGTGCTCGCCTTTGCGCATCCCGGAGAGGTATTCGCCCCACTCATAGGAGACGATTTTGGCCTTCACGCCGACTTTCGCCCAGTCGCTCTGAATCATCTCCGCGATACGACGCGAGTTAGGGTTATACGGACGCTGAACCGGCATTGACCACAGCGTGACTTCCGCGCCCTTCTCCAGCCCGGCCTGCTTCAGCAGCGCTTTTGCTTTTTCAGGATCGTAGCTGTAGTCCTGCAGATCTTTATTAAAGCCCAGCATATTTGGCGGGATCGGCGATTTAGCCACCGTACCGGAGCCCATAAAGACCGCATTAACGATAGCCTTCTTGTCGGTCGCGTAGTTCAGCGCCTGACGCACCAGCACGTTATCGAACGGCTTTTTCTCGGTGTTAAACGCCAGATAGCCGACGTTCAGCGCATCGACAGAGTGCAGCGTCAGGTCTTTGTTCTTTTTAATCACGTCAAACTGAACCGGAGACGGCGCAGGAATAATCTGACACTCGTTGGTCTGCAATTTCGCCAGGCGGGTTTCCACGTTTGGCGTGATGGAGAAGATAAGATGTTTGGTCGGCACCTCGCCATCCCAGTAGTTCGGATTAGCGACGTAGCGGATCAGCGAATCCACCTTGTACTGCTGGAGCACATAGGGCCCGGTACCGATCGGCCAGGTATCTACGTTCTCAGGCGTGCCTTTTTTCAGCATCACATCGGCGTATTCGGCGGAGAGGATCGATGCGAAATCCATTCCCCAATCGGCCAGGAACGCGGCGTTGGGTTCACTCAGGGTGAACTGAACGTGATAATCATCGACCTTTTTAACGTCCTGAATCAGCTTATCGAGCCCGACATCGTTGAAGTATTCGTAGTTGCCCTGGGACACATTATGGTACGGGTGTTTAGGGTCTTTCTGACGCATCACCGAGAAAATAACGTCATCGGCGTTAAAGTCGCGCGTCGGTTTGAAGTATTTGTTGCTGTTGAATTTCACCCCTTTGCGCAGGGTAAAGGTATAGGTCTTGCCGTCCGGTGAAATCGTCCAGGATTCCGCCAGTGACGGGACCGGGGTATTTTTCACCGGGTCGAAATTGATCAGGCGGTTGTACAGAACCTGAGAGCTGGCCACGAACGACGGGCCGGAGCTGGCGATTTGCGGGTTGAACGACTCTGGCGATGCCTCGGAGCAGTATATAAGGGTGTCGTTGTTTGCCGCCCATGCGGCACCGGCTGGTAAAAGAGCGCTCAGCGCAAGGGCGAGCAGCGTTTTCCCTGTAGACATAGTTATAACCCTGACAGTTTTATTATATAGGTCAGTAATAACAGCACAGCCCTTATCACCTGGCAAATAACGAAACACTATCAGGTTATTCTAAAGCCGCGTTTTTTGCCGGTTTTGCCGCCAGTGCAAAAAAAGGTGATTTGCCTTAAGTGACGTTATTCGTCAAGCACAACCGTCACGATCTATGCCGCAAGAAATCGGCGCTTTTAGCGTCTCTTCCTCCGTTTGTTTGCTTCCTCGTTTCGTTAAAGTAACGGTGTGAAGAAGTATATGGGATCAAATCGTGGCAAAAACTCTTTTACGCAGCGGTAATCTGGATGATTTTCAGGCCGTTGGCGGCGGCGGACAGGCCGTTTTTGAATCAGCGTTACAAATCCGGGAAGCGCTTCGATTGCGCAAACAGCAGGCCATAGTGGACTGTCTGGCTATTCCTCAGGTCAACGACAGCGGCGACCGCGTGGACTGGTATTCCCCCGTTGAGGGAAGCGTCACCAGCTGGAAGGCGGCCAGTGAAGACGACCGCTATCGTGCCCTGCGCTATCTGGAAAACACGCTTGCCAGCGTTGAGTCGTTAAGCAAGAAATGCCTCCAGTCGCCCAAAACCGCGCAGCAGCTTTTCGGCTCGCTGCTGTCGAAAGCGTTTCAGTTTCCCGGTGAGAATTTTGTTTTCCTGGTCGCAGGAAAGCCGATTATTTGCTTCTGGGGTTTTGTAAACCTGAACGAAAATGCGCGCGACGATGTGCTCGACTGCCTGCGTGAAGCGTTGATCCCCGAGCCTGCCCCCGTTGTGATTGAAGAGCCCGAGCCAGAACCCGCGCCCGAACCGGCCATCACCTTTGAAAAAGCAGACGAGCCGCTGATTGCGCCCGTCGCCGCCGTGCGTATTACGCCGGAAGAACTGTATGAGCCGGAGCCCGCGCCGGTTGTTGCGCAACCCGCTCAGGCACCTGCGCCTGTTGCCGTCACGAAAAAACGTCGCGTTCCCCTGTGGACCCTGCCGGTTGCCGCCGTGATTGTGGCAGCCGTTGCCGCGCCGCTGCTGTGGCCAAAACAGGCCCCTTCGGCAGAGCCCGCTCCGGCACCGGCTCCTGAGCCCGTGGCTATTGCACCGCAGCCGATCAAAGCGGTAGAGCCGCTGGCTATGAATCTCCCCCTGCATCAGGCTGAGGTCGTCGCCAGTAAAGAAAAAGAACCTGCTCCTGCACCTGAAGCCGCACCGGTGGTAATTGTTCCGATCCCGAAAGATGCCATGGTGATGGAAGCCGGTCAGGTGAAAGCCGGGTCGACGCGCTTCCTGAACGGTACCTGGCGCGCGGTTCTCGACGTGAAAGATCCGGTCACCGGCAAGCCGCCGTCAATGCGCTATCAAATCCAGAACAATAAAGGTTTCGCCCGCGTCGTGCACGGCGACAACATTGTCTGCCGCGCGGAGATTTTCTCCGGGCTGCACAGCAATGGCGAGCTGATGATTAAAAGTCGCGGCAATGCCCGCTGCACCGACGGTTCCCGCTATCCGATGCCGGAAGTCGCCTGTAAAGCCGGGGCCAGCGATATCGCAGAATGTCGCGCTCGCTACGATGCCAACACCGTCGTCCCACTGACGTTCAAGAAAGCAGGTGCCTGATCCTATGCTGGTAAATCTTTGCGACTATAAACAAAGCGTCACGCTTATTGCCAACAGCGGCGTACAGTTCCTGGATTTCGGCCTGACGCCGCAGGACACCGCCAGCAACGGGCGTTTCGTACGTAAAACCGCGAACGGCCCCCTTTTGCGACTCGATTTCGACCTGGTGAACGGGCGCTATACCCTGCCGGGGACGAACGGCGGTCAGCCTGAAGTGGTTAAACCGGAAACCACCATTCCGCTGCATCAGTCCCTTGCCGTGCTGGACGGCGTCTGGCTTCCCGTGCCGTTCCTGCGCTTCAATCCACCGCGAACCTTTGTGGAAGGACCGGATAACTGGGCGCGCGTTCAGGTGCGCAAGCTCGAGAAGCCCGATACGGCAGGCAACTCGCACCGCGTCACCCTCGCGCTCGACAGCCAGATCGCGGAGCATGCCACCTCCGCCCTGTCGCCGGTTGAAAACGATATTCTGAACGGAACCCGCTTTGCGCTGGCGTGGCGCGATAGTGAGGTAGAAAGCTTCCTCGATCAGACCTGGATTGACGGCTGGCTGCGTGAGGCATTTACCCAGTATGCCGACGGCGTGGAAAACCGCTCTGAACGCGACCTGCATCAGGCGATGCGCAGTTTTGAATATCAGGCCCACTGGCTCAATGTACTGACCATGCTCGGTGAACAGCTCACCATTCCGGAAGTGAAATTTGTCACCCACACGCTCAGCACGCCTGCCATTCCTGTCGACCTGATCCTAGACGTGGGCAACACCCATACCTGCGGCGTCATTATCGAAGACCACGGTGATGCAAACGACGGGCTTCGACAGACCGCCGAGCTGCAGGTTCGTTCGTTAAGCGAGCCGCAGTTCCTGAACGAGCCTCTCTTTACCAGCCGTCTTGAATTCTCCGAAGCGCGTTTTGGCAAACAGCACTTCTCGGTGGAAAGCGGTCGCGAAGATGCGTTTGTCTGGCCGTCGATTGTTCGCGTGGGCGATGAAGCCCGCAAGCTGGCGATGCAGCGCCTGGGAACCGAAGGTAACAGCGGCATCTCCAGCCCGCGCCGCTACCTGTGGGATGAAACGCCTGTCGTACAGGACTGGCGCTTTAGCCAGATGAACGGCAAAACCCAGCGTGAACCGCTCGCCACGGCGTTTCCGCTGATGAACCTGATGAACGATGACGGTGAGCCGCTGTTTACGCTGCCGCAGGACGAGCGGCTGCCGGTCTTTTCGCCGCAGTACAGCCGCAGCACGCTGATGACGCACATGCTGTGCGAGCTGCTGGCGCAGGCGCTGGGCCAGATCAACAGCGTCGCCACCCGCCTGCGCCTGGGCTTCCCGGCCTCGCCGCGCCAGCTGCGCACCCTGATCCTGACCCTGCCCTCGGCCATGCCGAAGCAGGAGCGCGAGATTTTCCGTCGCCGCATGTTTGAAGCCATTGCCATCGTCTGGAAAGCGATGGGCTGGCACCCACAGGATGAAGATTTTGCCACCCGCAAGCAGCAGGAAAAAAGCGTGGTGCCGGTCCCTGAGATCCAGATGGAGTGGGATGAAGCCAGCTGCGGTCAGTTGGTCTGGCTGTATAACGAAGCGATTTCCCGTTTTGGCGGCCAGACGGAAGCCTTTTTCGCCTCCCTCGCCCGCACGGATCGTGAACCTGAGCCGGGCGTGCAGCCGGGCCGCGCATTACGCGTCGCGTCTATCGACATCGGCGGTGGCACCACGGATATGGCAATAACCCACTACCAGCTTGATGACGGCTCCGGTAATAACGTCAAAATCACCCCGCAACTACTGTTCCGCGAAGGGTTCAAGGTGGCGGGCGACGATACCCTGCTGGACGTGATTCAGCGCTATGTCCTGCCCGCCCTGCAAACGCAGCTGCAGAAATCCGGCATTGCGGACGCCTCACTGCTGATGGCGTCGCTGTTCGGCGACTCCGGGCGTATTGATACCCAGGCGGTACTGCGCCAGCAAACGGCGCTTCAGCTCTTTATGCCGATTGGCCACGCCATTCTTTCCGCGTGGGAAGCCAGCGATATTGACGATCCGCTGGCGGGCCTGCATGCCACCTTTGGCGAGCTCCTTGCGCAGAAACCAACCCGCAACGTGATGAACTATCTTCAACAGGCAATCGATCATGCCCTGCCGGCGGGCTCAGAGGCGTTCGACCTGTTCGCCGTGCCGCTGCACGTGAACTTCCGCGAAATGCAGGATGCAATGCTGGCCGGTCAGTTTACGCTGACCTCACCGCTCCACGCGGTGTGTGAAGCGATTTCCCATTACAGCTGCGATATTCTGCTCATCACCGGGCGCCCGGGCTGCCTGCCGGGCGTTCAGGCGCTGATTCGGCATCTGCAGCCGGTGCCGGTCAACCGCATCGTCTGGCTGGATAAATATCAGGTTCACGAGTGGTATCCCTTCAGCCAGCAGGGGCGCATAGGCAATCCGAAATCGACCGCCGCGGTGGGGGCCATGCTCTGCAGCCTGGCGCTCGATCTGCGTCTGCCGCGCTTTAACTTTAAGGCCGCGGACATTGGCGCCTATTCCACCGTGCGCTATCTGGGCGTGCTGGATAATACCGTCAATACCCTGCGCGAGGAGAACGTCTGGTATCAGGATATAGACCTGGATAAGCCGGGCGCGAAGCTCGACGCGCGGCTGCACTTCCCGCTGCGCGGTAACGTTACCCTCGGCTTCCGCCAGCTGGCGAACGCGCGCTGGCCCGCCACGCCGCTTTATACGCTCAGCATCAACTCGGCTGAACTGGCAAAAGCGATTGCCGGCGACGGCGTGCTGAACGTGCGGCTTAAGCTCTGCGGCGGCAGCAAATTAGAGGGCCCTGAGTCCTTCGAGCTCAGCGATGCCTGGCTGCAGGACGGCACGCCGGTTGCGCCTGACGCGTTAACCTTCAAACTGAATACCCTGGCCGATCGCCGACACAGCGGTAGCCACTACTGGATCGACAGCGGGAGCGTATACCTGAAATGACAGCGACGACGACCACCACTCAGGCTTTAATCGGGTGGATTAATGAGACGCGCCTGACCGCCCCTGTGCTGGATAACGATGCTGATGCCCTGCTTGCTCGCATCAACGCGGCGCAGGCGCGGGAGCAGGCCATTGAACACGCCCTGACCCGCCGGAGCAGCATTGGGCTTTACGGCCATTCTCAAAGCGCCAAAGCGCACCTGCTGCTGTCGCTGTGCGGCAGCGGTAACGGGCGCCTGAACGTGATGCCGGGCCAGCGCACATTTGACTATTTTTCGCATATTAACCCAGGGCATGCCCTGACCAACATGGCCGTGCGCTTCACCCGAGACACCCCGGAGGTAGCGGATGAGGCGTTTCCGCTGCGTCTGAGCCTGGTCACCGAGGCCGAGCTGGTACAGCTGTTTATTGCCCGCACGACGCTGCACCCGCAGATGCGCGCGGTGGATAAGGCGGTCATTGAGACGCGTCTGGAGAAATGGCGCGGCCTTCGCCAGCCGCAGAGCGTGCCCGGCATCACTGCGCAGGATGTGGGTGCGATTTCGCGTTTCTGGCAAAGCACGGTACCCGCCGCGAGACAGCAAATTGATGACGCCCTGTGGCATGAGTTTGCCCAGCTGGTGCCATCGCTCGATCTCAGCACCCGCGCCAGCGTCTGGTCGCTGCTGTGGGGCGAGCAACAGGAGTTAACCCAGCAGTGGCTGAAGCTTGCCCACGTGCTGCATCAGACCAGCCATGCGAGCGAGCTGGCTGCGCCGCTGAGCCTGCTGGTGGACAGCTTTGGTCTGCCTGGTGAAGGGTTCCTGACGCACGGCACCTTAACCCAGCAGGAAACTCAGGAGACGCTGCTTCATCCGCTGAACAACGGTGAAATGCTCAACGCTATCAGCATCCCGGTCGACGTGCTTGCCTTCCTTACCCGCGAGCTGGTCTTGCCGGTTGAGAATGGCGCGCTGGATAACGTTGATATCATTGATATTCCGGTCTTTGAAGACGGCAGTGCCGATCCTTTAGTACAGGCTAAATGCCAGTGGCTGCTTGAACATTACCGCCAGCAGCTCCAGCCGGATGTGCTGGTTATCTGCAACGCGACAGCGCGGCACGAGCAGACGGCCCAAAAAGCAAAAGTGTTAATTAACTGGATTAAAGAGACCCAGCCTGCCGAGGAGTCTGCCCTGCCGGGGCTGGTGTGGGCGATCACCCCGCATGACGCTCGTTTCACTACCCGACAGAATCTCGATGAAGCCGTACAGCATCTGCTGGGCAAGCCAGGCCTGCGCTGGGGAACTCTGCAGGCGCTGGACAGCCACAGCATGCAGCGCGTCATTGAGTGGTTGTCTCAGGCGACGCTCCCGGCACAGCGGCAGAAGCGCCTTGGCACGCTGAAAAACCTGCTGCGGCAGGAGATCGCGTCGCTGATGCAAAGCTATCTGGCGCCGCTGGTTGAGGAACCGGGTACACGACGTGCTCAGGCCGAAAACATGGTGCGCACGCTGCAAAGCAGTGCCGCCCGTCACGGCGAACTGCTTGAGGGCCTGCTGCCGCCGCTGAAAGCCTTTGAAACGCTGCTCGCCGTTCAGCAGCCGCGCGAGGAGCAGGTGAACGGGCTGTTCACGGACACCATCGATCTGTTCGCCGATAACGCCCAGGAAAGCGCAGGACGATTCCAGACAAAAGACAAAGCGCGCCTGGCGCACAGAGTATGGATAAATCATCTGCGCCAGTGGAGCCGCAATGAAGCTACCGCCGCCCGTCTTGGTCTGGAGCCCGCGGTGCTGCAGCAAATCGCGGATGTGCTGGTGGTAACCAGCTACCGGCTTAATCTGCCGCAACAGCTTCAGCGCATTGTCGACGCGGATAAAAGCAGCGCGGCGCAACTGCATGCGGTGATAGGGAATTTCGTTGGCTGGCTGGGTTACGACCAGACCCCGTCAGCAGAACGCCCCGCAAGCCGCATTCGCAAAGGTCAGGCAATCTTTGTTACGCCCGTCGTCAGCAGTGCCGCACCACGCCTGACGCGTCTTGGGGAGCAGCCTGTTCATGCGGCCACCGCGTACGTTTATGACTGGCTGGTTGCCCTCTATAGCCGGGCAATCGAAAACATTGATTATCAGCACCCGCATGATGTTCAGCCTGACGCACGTCAGGCACTGCGGGCTTTAATCCTGTAGCGGCCTTTCTTGCCGGGTAGCGCTGCGCTTACCCGGCCTGTATTCCGCGACGATAATCACGCCGCCATACACTCCGCTAACGCCTGCGCCAGTGCCGACGGGTTTTCCCACGACATGGAGTGCCCCGCCGCAGGGATGATTTTGACCTCAACGCCCTTCAGCTTCAGATTATCCACATCGTCATCCGGCAGTGAGAACTCACCAAAAATCAACGTCACCGGGCAAGGCAGCGACAGAAATTGCGCTTCCCAGTCCGGCTCAACACCGGCGACCAGGCTTGATGCGCCGCGCCAGACGGCATAGGGTGCATTGCTTTGCAGGCACCCGGCCCAGGCGGTGGTCTCTTTGCGGAGCATGGCATTATAGCCCTGCGCCACAAACTGGTGTTCGGTTTGCGCCGCAATAGAGCGGCTAAACATCCCCCCACCAGCGTGAAAATTGGGCTCCGACACCATCAGTCCCTTCACGCGCGGTGCCAGCAGCCCTGCCGTTTCTATAGCAATGCTGCCGCCCATGCTGTGACCGTATAACCAGAAAGCATCCAGCTGAAGATGGTCAATCAACTCCGCCACGACGCGCGCCTGTTCAGTCGTTTTATAGCTATAATGTTCAGGCTTATCGCTGTAACCGCTGCCGGGTAAATCGATGAGAATAGCTCTGCGCCCTCCAAACTGAGGGTCTCGGACGACGCGAGGATATTCATAGGAAGAGGCGCAGCCCAATCCGTGGATAAAGACTACGGGATCGCCAGAGCCGGGCAAATCATGCCAGCGCACGGTGCAACCCGCATGCTGCGAGTAAAAACTGTTCATAAGCACTCCTTTTACGATGCACTGTGTATTTATACAGCTATCGTAACTGGAATGCTATGTTCATCTTTCGAAAATGGAAGGATGCTTCAGAAAAGAGAAATCAGCAGCGCAACGGGGAAACTCATCGGCCAGGTCGACCCGACCAGAAACGCGCTAAGCAGGCGGATGCGCTTGCGGTCTTTAGAAAGGAACCAGGTAATTAATGCACAGATGGAAGCCATCACTGCGTAAAAAACCAACATCTTTTGATACAACGTCATTCTGTATACCAGAGCCGAAAAAATAACCGCACGCAATATGCGTCATATGTTGATACAGATCAAGTTTTTTCATTACATAATAACCACTTAAATATTAAGGCTAATAACAACTGAGTATTTTGTATTACAAACAGGGGGAGCCACCCATTATCTTTATTGATAACATGCAAGTTAAATGCACTTTTTGATAAATCCTCTCTTCCGCATAGGCGTCTAATAAAGGCAGACATACATGGGAGGCAATATGCTACGCATTCCGCAAAGCTGTATTCATACCCGCTCTACCCCTTTCTGGAATAAAGAAACCGCCCCCGCCGGGATCTTTCAGCGTCATCTCGATACGGGTACCCGTCCGGGCGTTTATCCCCGCCTGTCCGTTATGCAGGGTGCTGTCCGCTACCTGGGTTATGCTGATGAACATGTCCCTGAGCCTGACAGCACACTGATTATCAGGGCCGGCCACTTCGGTGTTTTTCCCCCTGAGAAATGGCATCACATCGAGGTGATGAGCGACGACACGCTGTTCAATATTGAATTTTTCGTCGAACCAGAGGTGTTGAAGTCGCTTTAAGCGGCTTTTATTTACGAGGTAACCCTTATGCTACGTATCCCTGAGAATTTTGTTCATACCCGCTCCACGCCATTCTGGAACAAAGACACCGCGCCAAAAGCGCTTTTCACCCACCATAATACGAAAGCCAGCGTATATGGCCGTTTGTCGGTGATGCAGGGTGCGGTGCGCTATTTCGGTTTCCCGAACGCTGACGCGACCGAACCGGATCTGGAGCTGGTGATTGAAGCCGGATCGTTTGGCATCTCGCCGCCAGAGAAATGGCACCGCATCGAGCTATTGACCGACGATACCTATTTCAATATCGACTTTTTTGCCGATCCTGCTGTTACGCTTCAGGGGGCTGGCATCGGCAAAGTGGTCAATACACATAAGGAGTAACCGCGTGGGTAAAGCAACGTACACAGTGACCGTGACCAACAACAGCAACGGCGTCTCGGTAGATTATGAAACAGAAGCTCCGATGGAGTTGCTCATCCCCGACGTCGCCGCAGACGTGGTAAAAGATCTGGTGAATACCGTCCGCGCTTACGACACGGAAAATGAGCACGAGGTGTGTGGCTGGTAAAGCAAACGCCCGGCGATGCCGACCGCCGGGCATGATTTTCTAATGTTTAATCATAACGTGCCGGACAACCGTATAATCCTCAAGCCCGTATACCGACATATCCTTTCCATAGCCAGACAATTTCATGCCGCCGTGCGGCATTTCGCTCACCAGCATAAAGTGGGTATTCACCCAGGTGCAGCCGTACTGCAGGCGCGCGCTCAGGCGATGGGCGCGTCCCACGTCTTTCGTCCAGACCGACGACGCCAGGCCGTACTGCGAATCGTTCGCCCAGGCCAGGACCTGCGCTTCATCGTCGAATTCGGTGACGCTCACCACCGGTCCAAACACTTCGCGCTGAACGATGGCATCGTCCTGTTTCGCCCCGGCCAGCAACGTTGGCTGGAAGTAGTAGCCCGCCCCCTCTTTTTTGCTCCCGCCCGTCACCACGCGGATATGGCCGAGGGCTTTCGCCTCGTCAACCGCCTGACAGACGCGTGAAAGATGGGCAGCCGAGCTGAGCGGACCGAGTTCAGTAGATTCATCCTCCGGGGCACCCATTTTGAGGCTGGCGACCGCGGCACCGAGCTTTTCCACCAGCTGGGCATAGATCCCCTTCTGGGCATAGATACGGCAGGCCGCCGTACAGTCCTGCCCGGCATTGTAGAAACCAAACGTCCGCACGCCTTCTACAACCGCATCCAGGTCGGCGTCATCGAACACGATAACCGGCGCTTTACCGCCCAGCTCCATGTGGGTGCGCTTAATGGAGGACGCCGTGTGCCCGATGATATGCTCCCCGGTGGCAATCGAACCGGTCAGCGACACCATGCGCACTTTTTCATGTCCGGTGAGCGGGTCGCCCACCGTTTTCCCGCGGCCAAACAGCACGTTGAGAACGCCAGCCGGGAAGATATCTTTCGCCAGCTCCGCCAGCTTTAACGCCGTTAGCGGCGTGATTTCAGACGGCTTGATGACCACACAGTTACCGGCCGCCAGCGCAGGCGCCAGCTTCCATGCCGCCATCATCAGCGGGTAGTTCCACGGCGCGATAGAGGCAACCACGCCCACCGGGTCGCGGCGGATCATCGACGTGTGGCCGTCAAGATACTCACCCGCGGCCAGCCCGTTCAGGCAGCGGGCCGCCCCGGCGAAGAAACGGAAAACGTCGACCACTGCCGGAATTTCATCGCCCAGCGCACAGTGCAGCGGCTTTCCGCAGTTGAGGGATTCGAGCCGGGCAAACTCTTCGCCATGCGCTTCAATCGCATCCGCGAGCTTCAGCAGGCACTCGGCGCGCGTTTTCGGCGTCGTTTGTCCCCACGCCTCAAAAGCACGGTCGGCGGCCTGAACCGCTGCGTCGACCTGTGCCGCTGACGCTTCAGCAATCTCCAGCAGCACCTCTCCGGTGGCCGGGTTATAGACCGGCTGTTTTTCTCCCTCTCCGGCAACCAGTTCACCCTTTATCAGCAGATGTGTTTGCATAGCATTGTCCTGTTCAAATCAATGTTATTTCCCGCCGCCGGCGATGTTCTCGCCGTCGCGGGTTAGCCACCAGGCTCCCAGAATGGGGATGGTTGTTACCAGCATCACCAGCAGTGCAACGACGTTGGTGACCGGCACGTCGCGCGGACGGCCTAGCTGATTGAGCAACCACAGCGGTAACGTGCGCTCGTGTCCCGCCGTAAAGGTTGTGACGATAATTTCGTCAAACGACAGGGCAAACGCCAGCATTCCCCCGGCCAGCAGCGCCGAGCCCAGGTTGGGCAGCACCACATAGCGGAAGGTTTGCCATCCGTCGGCCCCGAGATCCATCGACGCTTCCACCAGACTCCAGGAGGTGCGTCTGAACCGGGCAATCACGTTATTGAAGACCACCACCACGCAAAACGTGGCGTGCCCAACCACGATGGTGAAAAATCCCGGCTCAAGGTTGATTGTTTTGAACGCTGTCAGCAGCGCCAGGCCGGTGATGATCCCCGGCAACGCAATCGGCAGCAGCAGCAATAGCGAGATCGCGTTCTTGCCAAAAAACTCGCTTCGCCAGAGCGCCGCTGCAGCAAGCGTGCCAAGCACCAGGGCTATCGCGGTAGATAGCGCGGCAACCTGAAGTGACAACGTCACCGATTCAATGATATCGCCGCGCCCCGCCGCCGCAGTAAACCACTTCAGCGTTAGCCCCTGAGGCGGAAAGCTGTAGGCAGCATCTTCGGTATTAAAGGCATAGACTGCGATAATCAGCAGCGGGAAGTGCAGGAAGATGACGCCTCCCCACGCTGCCACTTTCAGGAACAGCGGTGCGCGTTCAGAGTGCATCGAACGCTCCCAGACGCTTCACGAACGCCAGATAAAGTGAAATCAGCACGATGGGAACCAGCGTGAACGCGGCGGCCATGGGCATATTGCCGATCGCCCCCTGCTGGGAGTAGACCATGTTACCGATGAAAAACCCCGGCGGCCCAACCAGCTGCGGTACGATGAAATCCCCCAGCGTCAGGGAAAAGGTGAAGATTGAGCCCGCGGCAATGCCCGGGATAGCCAGCGGCAAAACGACATAGCGGAAGGTCTGGCGCGGGCGCGCGCCGAGATCGGCTGAGGCCTGCAGCAGCGAAGCCGGCAGACGTTCCAGCGCCGCCTGAACGGGCAGGATCATAAACGGCAGCCAGATATAGACGAAGACCAGAAACCGCCCCAGCCCGGAGGTGGATAAGGTGTTGCCGCCTACCGCGGGTAGCGTAAGGATCGAGGTCAGGAGCGGCTCCAGCCCCAGGTGGTTGAGGAACCATTGTGCCACGCCGTCCTTCGCCAGCAGCAGCGTCCAGGCGTAGGCTTTGACGATGTAGCTCGCCCACATTGGCAGCATCACGGCGATATAGAAAAACGCTTTCCACTTGCCGCGGGTGTATCGCGCCATGTACCAGGCCATCGGGAACGCCAGAATTGCGCTGGCAATCGTCACCGCAATCGCCATCGTTAACGTGCGCAGGATGATGTCGTAGTTTGCCGGGTTGAAGAGCGCCAGAATGTTCGCCAGGGTCAGATCCGGCGTGACCGCCATGGTGAAATCGTCAAAGGTGTAAAAACCCTGCCACAAAAGGGTCAGCAGCGATCCTAAATAGACAATGCCAAACCACATCAGCGGTGCAAGCAGAAGCAGGAACAGTCCAAGCGACGGTTTACGCCAGAACAGTGACGTAATGCGGCTTATGCGGCCGCGCGGGGCGGGAGGGTGCGCGACACTCATAGCCATTTCACCTCTCCTCCTGCAGGCGAATCATCGCCTCGCGCGACCACGACGCCGTGACGGCCTGCCCCGGCGCAATGCCGCTTAGCGGCGAGAAATCGCTGAGATTGGCCTGGCTCACCAGCAGTTTGGCACCGTCGGCGAGCCTGAGCTCAAGACGCGTGGCAGCCCCCTGATACTGAACTGCCTGGACGACGCCCTGCACCTGAACCTCACCCCCCTCATTCAGGCGGATATGTTCCGGACGCAGGGAGTAGCTGCCCTCCATGCCGCAGATTTTATGCGCCAGGCCTGCATCGAAGACGTTCGAGGTGCCGACAAAACCGGCGACAAACGGCGTGCGCGGGCGCATGTAGAGATCGCGCGGGGTATCGACCTGCTCGATGCGCCCATTATTGAACACCGCCACCCGGTCCGACATGGAGAGGGCTTCACCCTGATCGTGGGTGACAAAAATAAAGGTGATGCCGAGTTCCTGCTGAAGTTTCTTCAGCTCGAACTGCATCTGCTCCCGCAGCTTGAGATCGAGCGCGCCTAACGGCTCGTCGAGCAGCAGGACGCGCGGTTCATTCACCAGCGCCCGCGCGATGGCCACACGCTGGCGCTGGCCTCCGGAAAGCTGCGAAGGCTTGCGGGCGACGGCAAAGCTTAAGCCCACTTTTTCCAGCGCGTCGCGAGCCTGCGCGTGGCGTTTTTTCTTGTCGACGCCTTTCACCATCAGCCCGTAGGCGACGTTATCGAGGATCGACATATGCGGGAACAGCGCGTAATCCTGGAATACGGTGTTCACGTCCCGCTCCCACGGCGGCAGCGCGCTCGCCTCTTTGCCAAAGATAGATATCGTGCCGCCTGACAGCTGCTCAAAGCCGGCAATCAGACGCAGGCAGGTGGTTTTGCCGGAGCCCGAAGGCCCCAGCATGGAGAAGAATTCTCCGTCACGAACGGCAATGGTGACCCCATCCACCGCCCGCACGTCGCCGTACAGACGGGAAACGTCATTAAACTCTACCGCGTACGTCATGTTCTGCTCCCGGATGATTAACGGCCACCCATGATGGCGATGTAATCCTGCGTCCAGCGGCTGTAAGGCACATATTTTCCGCCTTCTGCGATGGGGGTTTTCCAGAACATGATTTTGTCAAAATAGTTATAGCCGTTGGTTTCACAGCCCTTGTCACCCAGCAGCGTGCTGGCCTTACACCCTTCAGGCACGACGGGCAGCGAGCCAAACCATGCCGCCAGATCGCCCTGCACTTTCGGCGTGAGCGACCAGTTCATCCACTTGTAGGCGCACATCGGGTGTTTTGCCTGCGCATGCAGCATGGTGGTATCCGCCCAGCCGGTCACCCCCTCTTTCGGGAAGACGGTGGCAACGGGCTGGTTCTCGCCCTTCAGGGCATTAGCCTGATACGGCCAGGCGCTGGAGGCCACGACGCCTTCATTTTTGAAGTCGCTCATCTGGACGGTGGTGTCATGCCAGTAGCGGTGGATCAGGGCATGCTGGTCGCGAAGTACTTTGAGCACGGCGGCATACTGTTCTTCAGTGAGCTGATACGGGTCGCTAATACCCAGTTGCGGCTGAGTGGCTTTGACGAACAGCGCCGCATCGGCGATATAAATCGGACCGTCGTACGCCTGCACGCGTCCCTGATTGGTTTTGCCGTCCGGCAGATCCTGCTTCGTAAAGACCACGCTCCAGCTGTCCGGCGGCGTCGGGAAGGTTTTGGTGTTGTACATCAACAGATTGGGCCCCCACTGATACGGCGTGCCGTAGACCTTGCCGCCCACGTTAAACCACTCGCCCTTCACGATGCGCGGGTCAAGAGTTTTCCAGTTGGGGATCAGTTCCGGGTTAATCGGCTGAACGCGTTTTCCCATAATCAGGCGGAGCGAGGCATCACCTGACGCGGTGACAAGGTCGTAACCTCCCTTCGCCATCAGGCTGACCATTTCATCTGACGTGGCCGCCGTTTTAACGTTGACCGCGCAGCCGGTCTCTTTTTCAAACTGGGTAACCCAGTCATAATTTTTATCCGTCTGTCCGCGTTCGATGTACCCCGGCCAGGCGATAATATCCAGTCGGCCTTCCCCGTCGCCAATGGCCTTTGGTGGTTCTGCGGCTTGCGCGGTCATGATAGTCATGCCGAGCGCGCACAGGCTGCTGCGGGCAAATTTTTTGCTCATAAGAGTTACTCCTGTCGCAATGAAATTTAGCGGCAGCCGTGCCGTAAAAATATCTCCCTTATTAAACGTAGACCGCGCAAATGCGCCGCACCGTTCGGCTTAAGGAAATTTCATCAAGGTGTGACCGAGGACGCATTCCCCGTTAACTGGATTATAGACAAGGAGTTAGCCGCGAAAGCCGGTATGCAGATTTCATATGATACGGCACCGCAAAATATTTGCCGTGCCGTCGTCAGGATAAGAAATGATTATTTAAATAAAGGGGAAAAGTTATTCCATCATTGTGCTAATTAATTTACCTAACTGAATGACCGCCTGCTCTTCCCGCTCACCCCACGCCCAGGACGTATTAAACCGGAAGAACGGCGTCCACGCGTCAGAGGTGGAAAACATCTTTCCGGGCGCAATGCTGATAAGGTGCGTTAAGGCCTTTTCGCTCAGCAGCCCCGCGTCCAGCTGCGCAGGTAGCTCCAGCCATAAAAAGTAGCCGCTGTCGTTGTGGTGGATTTTGACACCGGCGGGCATATGGCGCAGAAGCGACTGCCACGCCTGTTGTTTTCGCTCGGCGAGGGTTCGTCGCAGGCGGCGTAGATGGGCGTCGTAGCGTTTTGTCGCCAGGTAGTCCACCAGCGCCAGCTGCATGGGGGAACTGGTTGAAAGCGTGCTCATCAGCTGCAGCTGCTGAATGCGGCGCGCGTGTTTTCCTGCCGCCACCCAGCCGATGCGAAAACCGGCCACCAGGCATTTTGAAAAGGACGAGCAGTGAAGCGTCATATCTACCCGGTCCCAGGCTTTGGCCGGAAGCGGTTTTTCGCGACCAAAATAGAGCTCGCTGTAGACATCGTCCTCGATCAAGGTGACGTTGTGCTCCGTCAGGAGCGCGACCAGACGCGCTTTTTTTTCCGCACTCAGCGTGAAGCCAAGCGGGTTTTGGCCGTTGGTCATGAGCCAGCAGGCTTTTACGGGGTAGTCGTTCAGCGCCTGCTCCAGCGCATTCAGATCGATACCCTCCCGGACGTCTGTGGCGACCGACAGCGCTTTTAGCTTCAGACGCTCCAGCGCCTGCAGCGCGCCGTAAAAACACGGGTTTTCAACAATCACCCAGTCTCCTGGCTCCGTCACCGCCTGCAAACTCAGGTTGAGGGCCTCAAGGGCGCCTGCGGTAATGACGATCTCGTCTGGCGAGATGTTCATCCCCTGCTGCGCATAACGGCGCGCAATGGCGTGACGGAGTTCAGCGTTGCCGGGCGGCAGGTTCTCAATCACGCTCATTGCGGTAGCGGTTTTACTGACGTTTGCCAGCGAGCGGTTGAGCTGCTGAAGCGGGAAAAGCCGGGGGTCGGGAAACGCGGAGGCGAAGGGAACAACGGACGGATCGCGGCTGGCCTGTAAGACCTCGAAGATATAGGTGTTGATATCTACCGCTTCATCACGCATTACCTGGGCAGGCGGCGCAGGCTGTTGTGCGGTCGGGCGCGAGGCAACGTAATAGCCCGACTGCGGCCTGGCGACAATGCGCCCCTGACTTTCCAGCATCTGATACGCGTGGCCAACGGTCATAAAGCTCATGCCGCTGCTTGCCACCTGCTCTCGCAGGGAAGGCAGCTTATCGCCCGGCAGCCAAACGCCAAGCTCAATCTGCGAGATAATTTGTTGCGCCAGACGCTGGTATTTTTTCATCAGATTCTCCTTATTGCCGACAGTGTATATCAGCAGGAGAAAAAGAGAAGATTTTGCTAACTGTTATAGTTTAAATAAAAATTACTTACGGTACTCGGTAACGTGGCTTTGCGCCTGACGCGCAGCGGCCAGGTGATCGAGCGTGATCATTGACGATTTGCAAAAGATGCATTTCGCACCGAGCGGGTTTTTCTCAGATACATCAAAGACTGAGGTACGGTACTGCGAGCCATGACAGCATGGGCAGCGGAAATGGATATAAGAAGTCATAGGATTCTCCTGTGAACGTAAAAACGTAAATTACTCATGAGCCGATCAGGCAATAATGGTTTTAAACAAAACTAATCGGAATGTAGATAAAGACCCAAGAGAGGCTGCGGAGAGGCACAACGTGATGAGAACTGCTTTATAAAACTACGTCAGATATTTATTTGGACTCAAAACCAGAAGACCATTAACGCACGGCAATGATGACAAAGCAAGCGGTTTAATGCCTAAAATTCATAAAAATAGTGTTTTTATTCAGAAACGCTTAATGCGGCACAAAATATTAGCGGGGCCAATCTCAAGAAAAATATTTATAAATCAATGAAATATAAATATTTTGCATGGCATTTTTTGTCTAATCACCATAACACATTGGGAGTATTAACATTCATTCGGTATACGAACTGTGAAAGAAAAAGGAGTTTAAGATGGCCATTCCAGCATACCTGTGGCTAAAAGACGACGGTGGAGCAGATATCAAAGGCGCTGTCGATGTACAAGATCGTGAGGGCAGTATCGAGGTGTTGGGATTTAGTCATGGCCTGCATCTACCAACAGATAACATGACGGGGAAAATTACTGGTACTCGTATTCATTCAGCTCTCGTTTTTGAGAAGGAATTCGACAGATCAAGTCCCTATCTCTACAAAGCCGTTGCAAAAGGTCAGACGCTGAAAGGGGCTGAATTTAAATGGTTTAAGATCAACGATTCCGGGCAGGAAGTTGAATACTTCAATATGCAGCTAGAAAATGTCAAAGTCGTCTCTATATGTCCACTCATGCATGACATTAAAAACCCGGCAACGGAGAAGCATAACCATCTGGAAAGTATCTCCCTGCGTTACGAAAAAATAACCTGGAAACACTGTGACGGTAATATTATTTTTTCTGACGAGTGGAAAGACAGATGATTCGGTGCACTTTTCATTTGAATGGCTATCAGCTTTCCACTTTGAGTTGCCCCGGCTTAGGCTTTTTCCCCGCGTATTCTGGAAATTCCGGGCATAACAGAAATAATCCTAATGCCGTTGCGACTCCTGAGGTGGGCCCCTTACCCCCAGGACTATATTATATCGTGACACGTCCACGAGGCGGTTTTGGTACTCACTGGCATGACGCAATTAAAGGGTTAGAAAGCGGATCAAACCGTGACTTTTGGTTTGCTCTTTACCGCCACGATACTCACATTGACGACAGAACTTTTATCAATAATGTTGAGCGTGGTTCTTTCCGGTTACACCCGGCGGGACAGTCTGGGATTAGCAATGGATGTATTACGTTGCCAAATCACTCCCATTACAGAATTCTGATGCATGGTCTACTGGCATCCGGCACGTTTAAAGTTACTGCTGGGTTAGATGCACTTGGAACAATACAGGTATATTGATGAATGCAAAAAAGCATACCCTGACCTGGGTTGTTGAAACATTGATGCTGTTTGTTATTTACTCACTTGTATGTTACTTCATGCCTGATGTATTACTTTATCATCTCTTCACCAGACATTTTGGTTTTATGACTGAACTTGAATGGAGTGAAAGCTATACACTGTTGCTTTTCATCTTCTCATTTTTGCTCAATGCCATGTTGATTTACCTCTGGGCATTACGAAAATGAACCTCCCTTGGGCAGAAATATTGCCGCCCAGCAATATAAAGCAAAGGCAGGCAAGAAAACTGTTATAGATAAATAACCCAGGTCTGTCTCTGCAACCCAGCGCTGGCGCGGCTTAGAATGGCATCGACATAATTACATCGCGGAGTTTTGCATGTTTGGTTTAGATGCTTTTCACCTTGCGCGGATACAGTTTGCCTTTACCGTATCCTTTCACATTATTTTCCCGGCCATCACCATCGGCCTGGCCAGCTATCTTGCCGTGCTCGAAGGGCTGTGGCTGAAAACAAAAAATCCGGTCTGGCGCTCGCTATACCATTTCTGGTCGAAAATTTTCGCCGTCAACTTTGGCATGGGCGTGGTCTCCGGGCTGGTGATGGCCTACCAGTTTGGCACCAACTGGAGCGGCTTTTCGCAGTTTGCAGGCAGCATTACCGGCCCGCTGCTGACCTATGAAGTGCTTACCGCCTTCTTCCTCGAAGCCGGGTTCCTCGGCGTGATGCTGTTCGGCTGGAATAAAGTGGGGCCAGGGCTGCACTTCTTCTCCACCTGCATGGTGGCGCTGGGCACCATTATCTCAACCTTCTGGATCCTCTCCTCGAACAGCTGGATGCAGACCCCGCAAGGCTACGAGATCGTCAACGGACAGGTGGTACCGGTGGACTGGTTCGCCGTGGTATTTAACCCCTCCTTCCCCTACCGCCTGCTGCATATGTCGATTGCGGCATTCCTGAGTAGCGCCCTGTTTGTCGGTGCATCCGCGGCATGGCATCTGCTGCGCGGGAATAATACCCCTGCCATTCGGGCGATGTTTTCGATGGCGCTGTGGATGACGCTGATTGTTGCACCCATCCAGGCCCTGGTTGGCGATATGCACGGGTTGAACACCTTAAAGCATCAGCCCGCCAAGATTGCCGCTATTGAAGGCCATTGGGAAAATCCGCCGGGCGAGCCTACTCCACTGCTGCTGTTTGGCTGGCCTGACATGGAGCAGGAACGCACCCGCTTTGGACTGGCGATCCCGGCGCTGGGTAGCCTCATCCTGACGCACAGCCTGGATAAACAGGTCCCTGCGCTAAAAGAGTTTCCAAAAGAAGACCGTCCTAATTCCACCATCGTCTTCTGGTCGTTCCGCATTATGGCGGGTTTAGGGATGCTAATGCTGCTGCTTGGAGTAGTGGCGCTCTGGCTGCGTTATAAAAAGCGGGTTTATTCTTCGCGTCCGTTCCTGTGGTTTGCCCTGCTGATGGGGCCATCCGGGCTGATTGCCATTCTGGCCGGATGGGTCACCACCGAAGTCGGCCGCCAGCCGTGGGTGGTCTACGGACTCCAGCGAACAAAGGATGCGGTTTCAGCCCATGGTGACCTGCATATGAGCGTGAGCCTGTTGGCCTTCTTCGTCGTCTATACCTCGGTATTCGGCGTGGGCTACAGCTATATGGTGCGCCTCATCCGAAAAGGCCCGCAGCCGCATGAATCGTTCGCCACCGAGTCCGATGGACGCCCGGCGCGCCCGCTTTCTGCCGTCACAGCTGAACATAAGGAGCAGCCATAATGGGTATCGATCTTTCCATTATCTGGTTTGTCATCATCGTCTTTGCCACGCTGATGTATATCGTCATGGACGGGTTTGATCTGGGAATCGGTATTCTGTTCCCGGCAACACAAAACGCCGACGATCGCGACGTGATGGTCAACAGCGTCGCCCCGGTCTGGGACGGCAATGAGACCTGGTTGGTGCTAGGTGGTGCCGCCCTGTTCGGTGCATTCCCACTGGCCTATGCGGTGATTATTGATGCTCTGACCATTCCGCTGACGTTAATGCTGATCGGACTTATATTCCGCGGCGTGGCGTTTGAATTTCGCTTTAAAGCCACGCCAGCCCACCGTCCTTTCTGGGATAAGGCGTTTATTGGCGGTTCCGTTCTGGCAACCTTTACCCAGGGCGTGACGGTAGGTGCCGTCATTAACGGCTTTAGCGTCACTGGCAGAACGTATACCGGTGGACCGTTTGACTGGTTTACCGCGTTTAACCTGTTCTGCGGCGCGGGTCTGGTGGTGGCCTACGCGCTGTTAGGCTCAACCTGGCTGGTGATGAAAAGCGAAAATGCGCTGCAGCAGCGGATGCGTGAGGTGTCGAAAACGCTGTTAATCGTGCTGCTGGCGTTTATCGCAGCGATCAGCCTCTGGACGCCGCTGGCGCACCCGGCCATCGCGGCGCGCTGGTTTACGCTGCCGAATCTGTTTTATCTGCTGCCAGTCCCTGCCCTGGTCGTCATGTTTAGCTTCTACCAGTGGCGCTGCTTGAGTAATCCTGACAGCCATGCTCGGCCGTTTATTCTGACGCTGGGGCTAATATTTCTCGGCTTTAGCGGGCTTGGGATCAGCATCTGGCCGCATATCATACCGCCGTCGATCACCCTGTGGCAGGCCGCCGCGCCGACGCAAAGCCAGGGCTTTATGCTGGTGGGCGCGCTGTTGATCATTCCCGTTATTCTGGTCTACACCTTCTGGAGCTACTACGTATTTCGCGGCAAAGTTCAGCCTGGGGAGGGTTATCACTGATGCAACAACCTGTCTGGAAAAGATTGCTGTGGCTGGCCATTATCTGGGGCGGCAGCGTTCTTGCGCTGGCAGCAGTCAGCATGCTCTTTCGCATGCTGATGACGGCTGCCGGGTTTAAATCGCATTAAACTTCATTCCGGGCAGCCCTGCGCTGCCCGGCACCACCCCGCACTTTCAGATAAACCCCATTAACGCACCGCAGAGTATCGTTACACTGGTAAAAGATTCACAGAATTTATTATTTGAGAAGAAAAATGAAAAAGCTCATCGCGTTAAGTGTTATCAGCCTTGTCCTCAGCGGCTGCGTTAATCCGGGCAAAGCATCCGTTCAGCCGGATCAGCTGAAGAGCCACCGTTTTGTTCTGGAAAACGTGGACGGCAAATCCGTGAAGGGCATGACAACGCAGCCTGAGATCGCTTTTAACGCGCTTCCCGACATTAGCCTCATTGATAACATTAGCGTTTCGGGCCAGATGTGTAACCGCTTCAACGGGCAGGGAAAGCTGTCCGAAGGTGAGCTGAAAGTGAAAACGCTGGCGATGACCCGCAAACTTTGTACCGAACCACAGCTTAACGAGCTGGATCAGGCCATCGGCGACATGCTGCGCAAAGGGGCGCAGGTCGACCTGACTGAAGACCAGCTGACGCTGGCGACGGCCGATAAGACGCTGATGTTTAAGCGAGCAGAATAATCAGTAGCTACCGCAGCTTCCAACGGCAAGCGACTGTTCACTGCAGCGTTTGCCGTTTGGCAAGGCGCACATCCCAATAGCCGAACCGTCAAGCTGGCGGGCAACAGACAGCGAGCCGCCAATCATGGCGCAGTTGGCCTGGCCTGAACTGGACATTGCCGCTTTCATTCCTGGCGCCACGTGGGCCGCCGTGGCCTGCTGCACAGGTTCACTGCTACATGCCGACAACAACAACGCGGCACACCCTACCCAAAATGCTGAACGCATGCTCTCTTCCCCGTAATTAGTGCGAAACCTAAGCATAATAGGCATCACATCCCGTGTCGTCGAGAGCAGAAGTGCGTATTTATGCGCCGCTGAAACAATTTCTCGCAATTTTTTCGCCCTAAGTTTGATCTAACCATTGATGGTGGGAATACCGAGGACACAAAAGCGAAAATCGTAAAACCCCCTGTTTGCTAGACTACACAGATAATATTCAGGGTTTGTCGCCTTATGACAGCCCCCTATTTTTTGCGCAATGTAAGGGTGTCGTCCTATGCAAACTATTGACGGTAATGGTGCAGTTGCCTCAGTCGCGTTTCGCACCAGTGAAGTTATCGCCATCTATCCGATCACGCCAAGTTCAACTATGGCCGAGCAGGCGGATGCCTGGGCGGGAAACGGGTTAAAAAACGTCTGGGGCGATGTCCCGAGAGTGGTTGAAATGCAGTCTGAAGCGGGTGCGATTGCTACGGTCCACGGTGCGCTGCAGACTGGCGCGCTTTCCACGTCGTTCACCTCCTCTCAGGGATTGCTGTTGATGATCCCAACGCTGTACAAACTCGCGGGTCAACTGACCCCCTTCGTCCTGCACGTCGCGGCGCGTACGGTGGCCACCCACGCACTCTCAATTTTTGGCGATCACTCGGACGTGATGGCCGTGCGCCAGACCGGGTGCGCGATGCTGTGCGCCAGCAGCGTTCAGGAAGCGCAGGACTTTGCCTTAATTTCGCATATCGCCACGCTTAAAAGTCGCGTTCCGTTTATTCACTTCTTTGATGGTTTCCGCACCTCTCACGAAATCAACAAAATCGTCCCGCTGGCGGACGAGACTATCCTTGAGCTTCTGCCGCAGGCTGAAATCGACGCGCATCGCGCCCGCGCCCTGAACCCGGAACATCCGGTAATTCGCGGGACATCGGCAAACCCGGATACTTATTTCCAGTCACGCGAGGCCACAAACCCGTGGTACAACGCGGTTTATGACCACGTCGAGCAGGCAATGAATGACTTTGCCGCCGCAACCGGACGCGAGTACAAGCCGTTCGAATACTACGGGCATCCGCAGGCTGAGCGCGTGATTGTGCTGATGGGATCTGCTATCGGCACCTGTGAAGAAGTCGTTGACGAGCTGCTGACCCGCGGCGAAAAGGTCGGCGTGCTTAAAGTGCGTCTTTACCGCCCGTTCTCGGCTAAACATCTGCTCTCTGCCCTGCCGGAAAGCGCGCGTACCGTGGCGGTGCTCGATCGAACCAAAGAGCCTGGCGCACACGCGGAACCGCTGTATCTTGACGTGATGACCGCCCTCGCTGAAGCCTTTAATAACGGCGAACGTGAAACGCTACCGCGCGTTATCGGCGGTCGCTATGGCCTGTCTTCCAAAGAGTTTGGCCCGGACTGCGTGCTGGCCGTCTTTAACGAGCTAAGGGAAGCGAAACCCAAGCCACGTTTCACGGTCGGCATTTATGATGACGTAACGAATCTTTCCCTGCCTTTACCGGAAAATACCCTGCCTGCAACAGCCAAACTTGAAGCGCTGTTCTACGGCCTGGGCAGCGACGGCAGCGTCTCGGCCACCAAAAACAACATCAAGATCATCGGCAATTCAACCCCGTGGTACGCGCAGGGTTACTTCGTCTACGACTCCAAGAAAGCCGGCGGTCTGACCGTTTCTCACCTGCGCGTCAGCGAGCAGCCCATCCGCTCGGCCTACCTTATTTCTCAGGCCGACTTTGTTGGCTGCCATCAGCTGCAGTTTATCGACAAGTACCAGATGGCTGAGCGCCTTAAGCCCGGCGGTATTTTCCTCCTCAATACGCCATACAATGCGGATGAGGTCTGGGCGCGCCTGCCGCAGGAAGTACAGACGGTGCTGAATCAGAAAAAAGCCCGATTCTATGTGGTTAACGCGGCGAAAATTGCCCGCGAATGTGGCCTGGCCGCGCGTATTAATACCGTCATGCAAATGGCCTTCTTCCATCTGACCAATATCCTGCCGGGCGACAGCGCGCTGGTGGAACTTCAGGGCGCCATCGCCAAAAGCTACAGCAGCAAGGGGCAGGAGCTGGTAGAGCGAAACTGGCAGGCGCTGGCGCTGGCGCGCGAGTCGCTGTTCGAGGTGCCGCTGCAGCCGGTCAATGACGCCAGCCCGAATCGCCCTCCGGTGGTCTCGGATGCCGCACCTGATTTCGTGAAGTCCGTCACGGCCGCCATGCTGGCCGGGCTGGGTGACGCCCTGCCCGTCTCTGCGCTGCCGCCGGACGGAACCTGGCCGATGGGCACCACCCGCTGGGAAAAACGCAACATCGCCGAAGCGATCCCCATCTGGAAAGAAGAACTCTGTACCCAGTGTAACCATTGCGTCGCGGCCTGCCCGCACTCGGCCATTCGCGCCAAAGTGGTGTCACCGGAATCAATGGAAGATGCCCCGGCCAGCCTGCACTCTCTGGATGTAAAATCCCGCGACATGCGCGGCCAGAAATACGTTCTGCAGGTCGCACCGGAAGACTGCACCGGGTGTAACCTGTGCGTTGAGGTCTGCCCGGCGAAGGACAGGCAGAACCCGGACATCAAAGCCATCAATATGATGTCGCGCCTTGAACACGTTGAAGAAGAAAAAGTGAATTATGATTTCTTCCTGAACCTGCCGGAAATCGATCGCAGCAAGCTGGAACGCATTGATATTCGTACCTCGCAGCTGATCACGCCGCTGTTCGAGTACTCCGGCGCCTGCTCCGGCTGCGGTGAAACGCCGTACATTAAGCTGCTTACCCAGTTGTACGGTGACAGGATGCTGATTGCCAACGCCACCGGCTGCTCGTCTATCTATGGCGGTAACCTGCCCTCCACGCCGTACACCACCGATGCGAATGGGCGCGGTCCGGCATGGGCAAACTCGTTATTCGAGGATAACGCCGAATTTGGCCTGGGCTTCCGACTCACCGTTGACCAGCACCGCGCGCGTGTCATGCGCCTGCTTGAACAATTTGCCGATAAGATCCCGGCTGAACTTAACGCTGCGCTACACGCAGAAGCCACGCCAGAGGTTCGTCGCGAGCAGGTAGCTGCACTTCGCAGCGCACTCAAGGGAATCGACGGCGCTGAACAGCTTCTGACCGACGCTGACGCCCTGGTCGAAAAATCGATCTGGCTGATTGGCGGTGACGGCTGGGCTTACGACATCGGCTTTGGCGGGCTGGATCATGTGTTAAGCCTGACCGAAAACGTCAACATTCTGGTTCTGGATACACAGTGTTATTCCAATACCGGTGGGCAGGCATCGAAAGCCACGCCGCTGGGCGCCGTCACGAAATTTGGTGAACACGGTAAACGCAAGGCACGTAAGGATCTCGGCGTGAGCATGATGATGTACGGCCACGTTTACGTCGCGCAAATCTCGCTGGGGGCGCAGCTTAACCAGACGGTGAAAGCCATTCAGGAGGCTGAAGCGTATCCAGGGCCGTCGCTGATCATTGCCTACAGCCCGTGCGAAGAGCATGGCTACGACCTGGCCCTCAGCCACGATCAGATGCGTCAGCTGACGGCCACCGGCTTCTGGCCGCTCTACCGGTTCGATCCGCGCCGTGCGGACGAGGGCAAATTACCGCTGGCGCTGGATTCACGTCCGCCGTCAGATGCCCTGGCAGAGACGCTGATGCAGGAACAGCGCTTCCGCCGTCTGAATGCGCAACAGCCTGAGGTGGCAGAACAGCTCTGGAAAGACGCCGCCGAAGATCTGCAAAAACGGTATGACTTCCTGGCACAAATGGCGGGTAAAGCCGAAAAATCAACCAGCGACTAACTCCACTGCCCGGCTTGTCCGGGCATTTTTTTGGCATAAAAAAAGCCCGATGTCTTCACATCGGGCTAATCCAGATAATTAATGAATCTCTCTTTAGTTTCCCAAATGACATTCACGATAATTATGGATAAATAATCTTAAAGGCATATAACGGGGCAGAGATTACCTGATTCAACCGCTGATTAATAATTTTTATTTAATATGAATCATTTTCAATCATTCACCACAACAATGATCATTTCCGCGGATTTATTCATTTGAGATTTTACTCAATTAGTAACAATTATATTTTATTACTCTTTCGCAGGAGTGATTTAGCATGAGACAACTTTCTTATCCGGGAAGTTCAACAGGTAATCAAATAAAAACAACTGCAAAGGAATATCACGATGCAAAGAAAAGTACTGGCCCTGATGATTCCAGCTCTGTTAATGGCTGGCGCCGCGCATGCGGCAGAAATTTATAATAAAGACGGCAACAAATTAGATCTGTACGGAAAAGTAGATGGTCTGCACTATTTCTCCGATGATGCCTCAAAAGACGGCGATCAAACCTACATGCGTCTGGGTTTCAAAGGTGAAACGCAGATTAACGACATGATGACCGGCTACGCGCAGTGGGAATATAACATTCAGGCGAATAACACCGAAGGGTCTGATAATCAATCCTGGACGCGTCTGGCCTTCGCGGGTGTCAAAGTGGGTGACTACGGTTCCTTCGACTATGGTCGTAACTATGGCGTGCTGTACGACGTGGAAGGTTGGACCGATATGCTGCCTGAGTTCGGCGGCGACTCTTATACCTATGCGGATAACTTTATGACCGGCCGCGCCAACGGCGTGGCAACCTACCGCAACACTGATTTCTATGGTCTGGTGCAGGGTCTGAACTTCGCGCTGCAGTATCAGGGCAACAATGAAGATGCCAGCAACAATCAGGAAGGCACCAACAACGGCCGCGACATGCGTTATGAGAATGGCGACGGCTTCGGTATTTCAACCACCTATGATTTCGGCATGGGGTTCAGTGCCGGTGCCGCTTACGCCTCATCTGACCGTACAAATGACCAGGTAAGCGCAGGTACTGGCGCTGCGTCTCAATATGCGGGTGGTGATAAAGCGGATGCCTGGACTGCAGGCCTCAAATATGACGCAAATAATATCTACCTGGCGGCGATGTATTCTGAAACCCGTAATATGACGCCGTACGGTTCAGGTGATAGCAAATCAGGCGGTGGTATTGCCAACAAAACTCAGAACTTCGAAGTGACCGCACAGTACCAGTTCGATTTCGGTCTGCGTCCGGCCATTTCTTACCTGCAGTCTAAAGGGAAAGACCTGGGCAACGGTCAGGGCGATCAGGACCTGGTTAAATATGCGGACGTAGGCGCGACCTACTATTTCAACAAGAACATGTCCACCTATGTTGATTATAAAATCAACCTGCTGGATGAAGATGACAGCTTCTACAAAAACAACGGTATCAGCACCGACGATGTCGTTGCATTAGGCCTGGTTTACCAGTTCTGATGGTCAGAGCCCGCAGCGTCATGCGGGCTCTCCTTTTTTTGATGTTTGTCTCACAACAGCGCTTTATCGCGATATTGTTGAGGATAAGTTGAAAGAAAGCGGGTTAGACTGCGCCGATATCCCCCTCTTCATTAAGGATACCTGCGTTGTTTGGTCGTATATCCGTTACCATTCTGACACTTTTAGCATGCTTGTGGATGGCGTTAATCTTTGATTTTCGAGATATTGTCGGGCATCTCGGCACGCTGCTAAACCATCTGGATCACCATTAACAGTGAATCCCAGCAAAAAGCCACCAGCAGTGCCGGTGGCGGTAGTACCCGTTATGAACGTTACTTTTTCACGGGTTGCGGTTTTTTATCCCCTGATTCCGGGGCCTCACGCGGATCGTCTTTTTCTACACAGAGCATAATTTCTCCTGTTTTAGAAACCCACTTCCCACTATAGCCAGGCTGATAAAAAAAAGGCCAGGCGGTAATTAATCTTGATTGGTCTCTTTTTTGCGAAACGAGAGATAGCCAAAAACGCCGCTTTCGCCGTCGCTCGGATGGTTTACGCCATCCATCACCGTCACTTCTGGGAAATCAAACGGCGACACATTTTTAAAACAGGCCACATTGACACCGTATTCATTTGGGTTAGAGCGACGCTGATGGAACGTGTAAATCCCGCAGACCGAGCAGAAGAAATGCCGCGCCGTCCCCGTGTTGAACCGGTACTCCGTCAGCTTATCCTCACCTCTGATCACGGTGATACCCGACAGCGGTGCAGAGACCACAACCGCGCCCCTCATACGGCAAAAAGAGCAGCTGCAGCGCCGCGCGGTATTCAAGCCGTCAGTCAGTTCGACGGTAAAAGCCACCGCACCACAGTGGCACTGTGCATGACGAATGTCAGCCATTGGCTATACCCCTTTTCTTACCAGTTCGGCAGCTTTGAGAAAAACCTCATCTTCTACACCATCGCCTTTCTGCCTGCCCAGCCTGACAAGTTCGTTGACAATGCTGTCACGATCGATCGTTTTTTGCGATGAAACCAGCCCTATAACGGCAGCCCCAATCGCCAGCCCCACTAATCCTGTTTGTTCGTCTTTGTTCTTCATACTCATGCTCCTGATACAACAAACAAGCGTAGCAGGATTTTTCAGACCGTTTTCAGGCGTTTTACTATTTCGCCTGAATCGCTGTTATTCCGACACGCTGGCCGTATGAGAGCTCTAAGGTATTACCGTCAGGATCGGCAAAAAATACATAATAGCCGACGGGATCACCCAGATCTTCCGGCGCTTTCCTCAACACCCCCTCTTTAGCGGCCATCGCAGTTTTTCTGTCAATTTCTTCGCGCGTGGCGCAGGCAATCCCAAGGTGGCCAAAATGCCCCAGCGGCGTATCGGTCACGGTGTCCGCCTGCACCAGAACCAGCGCAAAAGGACGCGTATGGTCAGTTAGCCACGCCACTTTACGGGCAGTTGGAAGATCGGGCTCACGCGAATGGATGACGTCCATCCCGGCATATCGGCGATAGAAAGCAAGGCTCTTCTCCAGATCCCTGACCATAAACGCAACATGAGTGAATCCTACATCAATGTCTTTCATTTTAAGATGTTACTCCTGTATCAACATGTCGTAGCCATCTTAAAAGCTCAAGTTAACTTGAGGTCAACGGTGAATTTGTGCGGTCCTGATGATGTTCAAAAAAGAATAAAGGGACAGAAATGATAAAGCGCCGCCGTGGCTGAAATATTCACGACGATGCTCAGCAAAAACCAGGTTTTGAAGGGTTGCTTCTGCGTTTTATGGCGAAAGAGCTGTTGGCCCAATATGGCGCCTGGCCACCCTCCCACAGTACCAAACGTCAGTAAAGTGACTTCCGGTATCCTGCGCATCGCTTTTCGTGCCGCCGTTTTGTCGACACCATAAATCGCTATCGTCAGCATATTAATCAGCAGAAACCACATGGCAAAAGGATACGAGGAAAAAAAGCTGCCGATCGCAGTGAAGATCAGCAGAATAAAACAAAAGCGATTCAATGTCATAGGGTCAGTCACAGAATATGTAAGCGTATGTCGGGAAAGCATTATACGCTATCTTATGCAAGTATCCGGTCAGGTGCTATCAGCCCGCTTTGCATGCGGGCCTCAAAATGAATGACCTCTTCGACGCACCGAATTGCATTTTGTGAAGCTTCGCATACGCGCCATCATGAGCAAGCAGTACCTTATGGCTTCCGCGTTCAACGATAACGCCAGTTTGTTTTGGTCCCCCCTCCCGAATGGCGAACAGAAAGCCGACTACGCTTTATTAGCTATTGCGCAGAGTGTAAAACGTGCTGGCATTCGCCGCCGGAATCCGTACCATACGCGGCATACTTTTGCCTGCTGGCTATTATCTGCCGGCGCTAACCCGTCTTTCGCCGCTACTGGCTCCGAAGGTAGTAATAAATGCAAGAAAATCAATCAAATACAAAGAAAGAACAATACAACCTGAATAAGCTACGCTGATTTTGACATCCCATTGATGTCATTTAATTTATCATCTAATTCAATTAGTTATAGCATAATAACTTCTCCCTAAAGCTACCCAGAACTACATTTTTTGTGCCCTTTTTTTGCCCCTATTTCACTTTTTTGCCCCTAAATTTGCCCCTAACTTTAGCCAGTGCTCCCCCCTTCTTCTCCCTGCCCTATACTTTAATTCTGACATCTGGCTGGAGGTTTCTATGTGTGGGCGTTTTGCACAAGCTCAAACGCGTGAAGAATACCTGGCTTACCTGTCCGATGAAGCCGATCGCGACATCGCATACGACCCTGAACCTATTGGCCGATACAACGTCGCGCCCGGCACCAAAGTGCTGCTGTTGAGCGAACGCGACGAGCAGCTGTATCTTGATCCGGTTTTCTGGGGTTATGCGCCCGGGTGGTGGGATAAGCCGCCACTGATTAACGCTCGCGTCGAAACCGCGGCCGCAAGCCGAATGTTTAAACCTCTGTGGCAACATGGCCGGGCTATCTGCTTTGCTGATGGCTGGTTCGAATGGAAAAAGAAAGGAGACAAGAAACAGCCTTACTTTATTCATCGGGCCGACGGTCAGCCTATTTTTATGGCGGCGATCGGCAGCACGCCGTTCGAGCGTGGAGATGAAGCAGAAGGTTTTCTCATCGTGACGTCCGCAGCCGACAAAGGACTGGTCGACATTCATGACCGTAGGCCACTAGTTCTGTCGCCTGAAGCGGCCCGGGAGTGGATGCGTCAGAGTATAGGTGGGCAAGAAGCTGAGAAGATAGCGGCCGACGGTGCCGTGCCGGCCGACAAGTTTATCTGGCACGCCGTGTCGCGCGCCGTGGGGAATGTTAAGAATCAAACACCAGAACTGATAAACCCAATTTTAAAATCATAAGAAAAGGATTTTATTGATAAAAGTAATCAACGACCCTTTGCATCTCCAAACATCTCATAATCATGACTAGTTGAAGGAGACCATCTTTTTTTCAAACTATATGTCTCGGTGCCATCTAAATTATAAATTTTAAATAACCACCCTTCGTACATACCACTTTCAACAAGTTTAACAGCATCCCAGGAGTCTATAAAGTAATTATAGAAAACAATCACCACATCTACCTGACCTTTCAAAGGCTCATTTAGATGCAATGTGGTTTTCCCTCTTGAATAATAATCACTATATGTTTGGCCGGTGCTAATGCCATTTGCACTACGATAGTTATTGGCGAAAGCTACAACATCAGCTATCATAGTTAGCTTCTTAGTAGGCTCAATCGCTTTTACTTGAGCTCTAAAATAGTTTTTTGTTTCTTCGTCAAATTTACCAGATTTATCTGCAAGTATATCACCAACAGTGTAACTGTGTGTTTTTGCATATTCATCGATTTTCGAAGAATAGACTTTCAACTTCTCGATATAAGCTGCCTTGTCTTGGTTCTCATTATATATCAAGATGCTATAACCTACCCCACATAAAACCAATATGGCTATAATCATGCTTGCAAAAATCTTCGCAACTCTTTTCCCTGGCTTAAGGAGCTTAACAATCACGATGACAAGTAATAATGCTACTAAAAATAATACTAAGTTTAACATTTTGGCTATTTCCTTATTGAACTATTGTATCTTACCAGTACAACGCAGCTCATGTCATATAGCCCTTATGAAATATCGTGCGAATCACTTTACCCGCAGCAGATCAGATATCCTTGTTGTATAACGCGGAGAAAGCATTTCCCGCTTCATCTGCCACTGCTGCTGAACGCCCTGGCCTGCAAAGTAGAGTGTGCCTTTTCCATCTTTAGCGTTCAGGTGATCGAGTACCTCCATCAGCCGGTCACTTCCTGCGCGCGGTGCGTTTTCATCAAAAAGGTTGAGCTGAGCCACCCCTTGGCTGAAGAAGTCGCCCAGCATAATGCCAGCCTTTTGATAGCGGTGACCATCCTTCCAAATTTTGTCCAGGCACTTGACTGCAGCGTTAATGATGTCGCGGGAATCCTGTGTAGGTGTCAGAAGCTTCATTGACGCACTGTTGCCATAATAGGGCTCGTTAAGCGCAAATGGAGAGGTTTTCACGAAGGCAGAGATAAAACGGCAATACTGATGCTCGCCGCGAAGCTTTTCGGCGCCACGCGCCGCATAGCTGCAAATAGCCTGACGCATCTGTTCGTACTCGGTAACGCGTTCGCCGAATGACCTACTACAGACGATTTCCTGCTTTGCAGGCGCAAATTCCTCCAGCTCGAGACAGGGCTCGCCGCGCAGTTCCCGGACAGTTCGCTCCAGGACGACATTGAAGTGCTTTCGAATAATCCACGTACTCTGCTCTGAGAGGTCGAGAGCCGTTTTGATGCCCATGGCGTTCAGCTTCTTACTGATGCGCCTGCCGACTCCCCAGACGTCCTCCACCGGAACCAGAGCAAGCAGTCGGCGCTGGCGATCGATATTGGATAGGTCCACTACCCCGCCCGTTTGCCGCTGCCATTTTTTGGCGGCATGGTTTGCGAGCTTCGCCAGTGTCTTTGTCTGGGCAATGCCAACACCGACCGTCAGGTGCGTACGCTTCAGAACTGTAGCGCGGATCTCTTTCCCGAAGTCTGTCAGGTCACGACAATTTCGAACACCAGTCAAGTCACAAAAAGCTTCATCGATACTGTAAATTTCGACGCGGGGGCTCATTTCCTCCAACGTTGTCATCACCCGGTTGGACATGTCAGCATAGAGCTCGTAATTACTGCTGAAGCAAACAACACCAGCGCGCCGGAATAAGTCCTTTTGCTTAAAGAACGGCTCGCCCATGGTGATTCCAGCCGCCTTGGCCTCGGCGCTGCGCGCGATTACGCAGCCGTCATTATTCGAGAGAACAACCACAGGCCGCCCTTTCAAATCGGGCCGAAACACCGTCTCGCATGATGCGTAGAACGAATTCACATCACAGAGCGCGAACATGTTCAGCTCGCCGATTTAACAATGAAAGTCACGACGCCGAATACGTCGAGCGTGTCCTCACTCCCGACAATAATCGGCGGGTATGCGCTGTTCATCGGTATGAGTTGGACGGTTGGACGAAGCTGCAGACGTTTAACAGTGAATTCCCCTTCCACTGCGGCGATGACAATGTCACCGTGCTCAGCTGTGCGTGAACTGTCCACCACCAGCAGATCTCCATCGCTGATCCCGGCTTCGATCATTGAATCCCCCGCGGCTTTGACGAAATATGTAGAGCTCGGGTGAGCGACAAGTAACTCATTGAGATCGATACGCTGTTCAACGTAATCAGCTGCGGGGCTTGGGAAACCACACTGTACTAAGTCACTGAAAAGCGGAAGAGCGATAATTTCTCGCAGTTCTGTTGGCCTGATGAATTCCATTGCACACACCTCAAAATACTGTTTTTATATACAGTAGTTTTATTTGTAAGTGTCCGCAAGATACAGGCCCTATCGTCACTGCTTAAAGCTTCACCGTTTCGTTTCTAAGTTTCTATGTCGCTTCGAATTATGAGTTTTGTAAATTTTATGGCAATAGCCCTTTGCGAGCAGATTTTAGCCGCCGCCCATTCTTGCATACTATGGGCAGCGGTTTTCTCATTATGAACCAGCAAAATTATTTCTAAGGTCTGCAAGTTCTTTCTGTGTAGCTTCCAGCTGCTTAATGACGTAATTCAGCGCCAGTATCGCATCAACTAACAGGACGTTGTTATCCAGCGCCAGGGTTGATGGCTTTTGTGTCTCGGTGCCATCATCTTCAATTTCAATCCCTCCTGGCACCTCTTTCACGTAGTCCGGGTCAATCAGCATGATATCCTGGGCGATCACACCACGGCGAACGCGCTCCTTTTCATCGTTTTTGTAGATAAACGTAGTCGGTTTCATGGCTTTGATGTTTTCGACCGACGCTTTGCCGTCTGTGTAAGTGATCTCTTTTTTCAGGTTGGCATCAGATGTCGCTGATTTATTAAACACATAGTCACCAGCGAAACCGCCTGTTCCTGATACGTAGATATCGCCGGACACAAGATTAAATTGCCATGCTCGAGTACCTGCATTACCACCGTCTCCCAGAGTCATCATAACGATACTCGGCCAGGCTGATGTCCCATTCGCTACAGAACCGATTGCAGTCACAGCATGATATCCACCGGATGCACCTGAATGCCAACGCAGAGCAGGAACATATCCAGCGTCGTTGTTCTGTGTCAGGTTAGGACGGCTAAATGAAATATTGGTGTTGTCGGCGTTGGCTATATCCATATACCCCCCGCCACCGCCAACTCCAGGCGCCTGAACTGATTTACCACGGAATCGGCCATCAGCGTACCAACGATAATCGGAATTTGATGAAATGCCGTCGAAGATATTCATCTGTACGCGGTTTAAGTCTGTACCAGCTCCCCGAATAGCGCCTATTCGCCATACGCCCGCGTAATAGTTACCAGAAAGCCAATTAACATAATTCTCGGCCGGACCATCGGAGCCAACGTTTCCTAAAGTAATGGCTTTATTACCCCCACTACCAGTAGCAATACCGACCTCATTACCTGCGGTTGAGATAATGCTTCCTGTAACAGTACCGCCTAACTTTCCTTCAATTGTGTTAAGACGCGAATCATCGCCGGCAGCTACGGTACCAGCTGCCTTTCCGATGTCCTTCGTCGCTGATGTTCCTAAACCGAGGTTTGTGCGACTGCCTTCTGCCGTTGTTGCTCCGGTACCGCCCTGGACCATGGGGATAGCACCATTGGTACCTTTCTGAGCCAGTTTACCGATGCCCGGGATAGTTACGGAGGCGCCATTGATCGTAACGGTAATACTCTGATTGGCTGAGGTGGTGGCGAACGTCTCCCACGCGCCAATGTTCTCGTCATACTCTTTGATGAGCTGCGACATGGCCTGTGCCAGTCCGTCGACAGAGATATTGTCGGACACCAGGATTCCATACTTCTGGCCGCTCAACGCCGGGGAAGCAGCTGGCGTAACCGTCATTGACGTGGCGCTGTTCACGGATGAAATCTGGAACATCTGAACCGGGTTAGACATGACGATAATCGTCTGGCCAGCGCGAACCTGGCTGGCCGGTGCCGTCCAGTTCGTGCCCGTGCCGGTGGCGGTGTTTCCGTTAATGGCGATGGTGCCAGTGTTATAAAGCATATTTTCTCCAGGCAATAAAAAACCCCGCCGAGGCGAGGTTTGCATTCAAAGTCGTGAGTTATTTACATGTCGTGCTTGTGAATGTGTTCGCACTTACCCAACGCCAGTTGAAGGGATATCCGGCCCGGTATTGAGTCTGGTTGTTTTGTTTTCTAACGCCGTAAATCATAACGGTATTCTCATGGTCACCCATATATGCCGTGCCGCTGCAAATAGGTTCCTGTTTCTCAAGTACACCAGCACAACCAGACAGCATTAAAGCGATCGCCATGCTGATAATTAGCCTTTTCATTTTGAAAGTATCCAGAGGAATTCAGTAGGTTCGAAGATATCAATACAAAATCGATGGGTATAATTGATTATGTAGATCAATTATTTGTTATTGATCGCTCAAAACGATCAATCAGTCATAGGCTGCGGTGTTGATGGCCGTCAATGCTATTCCTGTGGTTGTCCCTCCCGCTGCAGAACCAGTAGCTGTTGTCGAAGGCGCGGCATTTATCCTGGTCGACGAACCGTTAAAGCGGCAGCCTGCATAGGCTGTTATATTCACGATTGTTGGAGGCTTGGTATTGTTGTTCTGTACGATTTGTGAGCCCAGAATTGCAGGTGCTACCGCATAACTACCCTGCAACGTAACATCAATGTTAATCCCTCCCGTTGAGGCTCCTGGTGTTCCGACAGTAACGAGGTCAGTAAGCACGCGGCTTTCGTTTGTCAGTACCAGCTTTCCGGCTTCATCCCAGACAGCAAATCCCCAGTCGGGCAACGTTTGTGGAAAGATGGCAAAGATGTACGCCGTCAGAGTGTGTGACTGACCATAAGCGTTGCTTGAACCAACAAGAATGTTTCCTCCTGACCGGGTTGCCCCGACTGTAGTGGGCTGGGCTGTATCACTCGTTTTGCAAAAAACCATCGCCGGATAAGAAGCATCCAGAGCTACCGTCGCAGAAGCACCGTGGTATGCCCCATTTGCCACTGAGTTAACCACTACCTTTCTGTACAGACAAAACGGCGTTGACTGAGGAGTAATAAACGGATTTCCGCTTTCCAGCGCAATCAGTGCACCATAATCTGCCATCATGCATTCTCCACGAAGACCACCAGTTCACATTCCGAGGCCGGATAATTACCAATACCAACTTCGCTGGCAGTGCTGAGAGTGATGGTGTTCCCGTTAGCGATAATGCGTCGACCCACCGAGACCGCGCCTTTATCAAGGGACACCGCAAATCCGACCTTCATCCCCGCCGGAATGGTAAAGGACCAGTTGCCCGAGGTTTGCCCCTCGGAAAGCTGAATACGCCCTACCACTGATACGGGTTTGATACCGTAGTTGTTCGGGATGCCGTTGGCGTCCCAGGTCTGAATACCCCAGGCCATTAAAACACTCCTGTAAGTTTGCCTATCTGAACACGGAGCCTGTTAGCATCCCGAATGCTGATGGTGACGTTAGTCTGCTTCATGCCTCCGGAACTGTCGCTCCCGTAGTTCTGCATCGTTCCGTCTTTACCCCAGCGCCAGCCAGCGCTTCCGGCAACATAATTATTAGACTGCAGAGAATCCGTAATTTTGCCGAACTGGATACTCGCATCACGGAAGAACGCATCATTGATGAATGTCTGCCCGTTCTGGATAACAAATGGCAAAGAAACAGTGCTGCCAGCTTGGGAGGTAACGGCAAAACGGTCGGCCAGGAAGATAACCTGTGACTGCATCCCTGATGGCGTATTCTCCACCCCGATCCCCATTCCTGCAGCGTAATACTGGCCATTACTCGTTACCCCAACTTTGATGTTGTACATCGCGCTGAGCTGGCCGTTTACGTTCGCAATGGCCTGGGCGTTCGTGGTGATAGAGGCAGTATGTCCATTGACTGTCGCCGTAATAGCATTTATCTGCGTGGCTGTAGACTGCTGATAATTCGAAACCGTATCGCTCAGGCTGTTGATGGATGCCGTATTACCGTTGACGTTCGTTTGCAGACTCAGCAATGCGCGTGCCGTTGCCTCCCTGTCATTGACGATCACCTCATCAATGCGGTCTAGCTGCGCGCTGTTACCGGCAACCGAAGCCGACAGGGTTTTACGTGTGGCCACCTGAGCGAGGTTGGCCTGGATTATCGCAATTGCCGAGTTCTTCACGCCTCCTGTCATGCCGTCCATCGAAACAGAAATCTCGTCTATCTTCACTTCGGCCTGCGCCAGCCCGTCAGCGTTCTCCTGGATGTCTTTCGCCTGCTGCTCGAGCTCGTCGGCATGCTTTTTAATGTCATCCGCCATGCCTGCAACTTTTTCGTTGCTGTCCACTGCGTTCTCGATCAGGTCTTTGAAGGTATCAGAGTCTTTCATTCCCTCCAGAATCACATCGGTGATGTCAGAAACATCGATACTTGCCTGTCCTCGCACCCATTCTGTGTACCCTGATTCGTTGCCGCTGCGGTCCACCAGCTGCGCGCGGTACCAGAAAATCTGCCCAGCCTTAAGGCCCATCTGCTGATATTTGCGCTGCGGGTAAGGCACATCGGCCAGCAGCATCGCATCTTCTTCGGTACCAGTCAGGCTGTACTGAATTTCCGTCTTCAGCGTGTCGTCGGTATTCGCCGGGAATCCCCAGTTGAGCTCGATACCGAATACCACGCTTTCAGAAGCGATGAAGCCAACCGGCTTCGGTGGATTGCCCACTTTACCCGTCAGCGTTTTCTCTTCTGAATAGCCCCAGCCTGACGAAATTTCGGCAGCATTGATGGCGCGCACGCGCACCAGGTAGCGCCCGGCATAAATCCCCGGGACGTCGAATGATGTGGTGGAGCTGCGCGGCACGTTAACCCAGTTCCCGTCGTTGCGGCGCCATTGCGCTTCATAGGCGATAGCGTTCTGCGCCTGGTCCCAGCTCACGCGCATCGTTTCGACACTGATATTTTGCTGCACCACAGAAAACGAGCTGATGACGATGTTCGCAGGCGGCGACTGGTTGCCCGGCGGGATCACGCTCACCGGCCGCTGGTCAATGATGGCTCCGGTATCAATGCGATCGAATTTATCCGGATCGTGATTTGCACCGACGATTGTGAACGTGCCGTCATTATTATCAGTTACTGTAATAACGCGATACTGCTGTGCGTAGAGCTCATCAGACTCAATGACCCATACGGCCTCGGCCTGTGGAAGCTCGCTAAAGGCGGTTGTCACGGTAACCATTCCACCTGACAGGGACTGAATCGTCCGGGATTGGGTAATACCCGACGGCAGGTTTACCATTATCCTGTCACCGGCCTTAGCACTTGGCACCCGGTCAAGTTTGAGTACACGACCATTAACCGCGGATAATCGACCGCCTAAATCTCGGCCAGAGAGATTTCGGTCAGCGACAGCAATTATGTAGCCAGGCTGAGGAATATTGCCGTCCAGACCAACGTCAAACGTTACAATCCTATCTTTATTGTTGGTCAGGATCCCCCAGCGCCCTTTCCTGTTAGCCTCAGATTGCCGGGTGCATCCGATAGCGGTGATCTCAAGCTGGTTGAAACCATAGCGCGCCACCAGAGCCTGCTCGAAGACGGGCTCCATTGCGTCAGCATAGCCATTTGCCGGATCCGACCAGGAAACAAGAGCGTTTGTGTAGCGACTTTTGGTTGTGCTGCTGGAATACACAAATTTGCCATCGACTACGTTAGCGTGCGTGTAGGTAAAATCGACATCTCTGGGCATGTCTGCAAGGGCAACAATCTGGTCGTCTCCCCAATAGGTCATGCCTCGAAAAATGGCGGCAAAGTCTCGCAGGACGGTGTAAGCGTCATTTCGATCCTGAATGTATACGTTGCAGGTGTAACGAGGTTCAGTTCCGCTACCACCCTTACCATCCGGTACCGGTTGATCACAATATTGAGCGACCTGATAAAGCGTCCATTTGTCGATATTGGCTGCCGTTAGCCGATTACCAAGGCCGAAGCGGTCTGTGACCACCAGATCGTAAAATATCCACGCAGGGTTATCCGTCCATGCCCACTTAAATGCTCCCGTCCAGGTGCCGCTGTACGTTCGTGTTTCTGGGTCATAGGTATCGGGCACACGAATAACACGCCCGCGGGGCTCGCAAGAAATTTGCGGAATTGAGCCATTGAACTGGCTCGAATCAAATTCGATGTACAGTAGCGCGGTGTTCGGATAGCGCAATTTGGCGTCGATTACTTCTGTGAAGCTTTGCAGCGTCATCGTGTCGCCAATCTTAGCGCTATTTGCGTCTGCGGTAATCTTGCGCAGCTTGATGGTCCAGGTGCTGCCCGCCTGAGGTAAATCAATACGGTGGCTGCGTTCATAACCAGAGGTGGTTTTCCCGGTCACGCTGGTATTTAGCACCGTCTGCCAGGTACCGCCATCTGTCTGCAGGTCAAATGCGTAGTTGACCGAATAGCCAACCAGATCGCCATCGTCCTCCTGTTTGAAGAGAGAAGGCCATTTTAGACGCAGGCGAACAGCTGAAAGCTGCGTATTGGTGAACGTGCGCGTCCACGCTGTAGAGCTGGAAACTTCGGAACCTACATTGATTTCATTTTCGGTACCTGGGATCCCTTGAATGTATTTTTGCGCCTGAGTTCCAGAACGAAACTCCCACGCCACGCCGCTGAAGTTCTGTGAACCATCTGCGTTCTCAAGTGCGGTGCCATCGAGATAAATATCGCGCGCAGTAAGTCCACCAGCAAACTCCCCCTCTCCCAGCGCGAGAAGGATTTTTGCCTTGGCAACTGACTGCAGGTCGTCTGGCTGTTCTGTAGGAGTTCTTGAGCTTGAACTGCCGCCCTTGCGGCCTTTAATAGCGGTTGCTATAGCCATATTGCGCCCATAAAAAAAGCCACCGGGAGGTGGCTTGTTGATAAATCTATTTACTGTTGGTCTTCTACATAGATACCGGCGGAGATGATCGCGCCACCTATACGGCGCCGTCCGTACAAGAGTGGTACCGGATTGCCCTGAGCTGTCGTATTTGTTACTCCACCAAAGGCATAACTGGCCTTGTTGTCTGCCGATTGCTTGCTGGCAAGTCCGGTTGTTTGTGGAGAAAGCATTTGAACGACACCGCCAAGGGCCATCGCAGCGCCAAATTGCATTAGAGGAACGCCGACAGCACCACCGCCAAAGTATGACGCCACAGCACCAACTGCGACCAAAGCCACACCTAAGATGGTCTGGAATACTCCACCACGTTTACTCCCGAGGATAACCGGCGCGATACGGATATCAGCGGTACTCTGATCCATAGAGAGTTCATCATCGTTCAGGTTACGCTTACCGCTGAATACAGCGTAAGTAAGCCCACGCTGCTTGCTGGTATTCAAAAACCGCTCGAAGCCTGGCACTATAACGCACAATGCACGGATGGCTTCTTTAGGCGAAGCAACAGAAAGTTTGAATTCACGACCAAATGTTGAGCCAAGTATTCCATAGAGGCGTATGGTTCTCATCGGCTGACCAGTTAAAAATGTCATACATGCCTCCAAAGTCTCTCTTGACTAAGAGAGACTATTAATGTTGATAGACTTTTTGATGTTTTTAACACGCAATCCAAGAATTCAAATCAACTTACTTATTTTTGGCTGACGGATTAGCAACTTCTGGGTGTTTTTTATTGAATTCTATAAAGCTACTTGGACATTCCTTTGAAAGTAAATAATAATTTACTAAACATGCATCCGCCTTAGCTTCATCGCTCGAATGATACACACCATCTGCCAAAGATAATGTCGGAGCTAAATACCTGGCTTTAATCAACTCTTGCCCCAACGCCAAAGCATCCTTAGAAGTAGCTGCTGAACAAGACGTAACAGCACCGTCAAATAACGTCTTATTACCTTTGCAATTTAAGGACGCATCTAAGAAGGACTCGTGTAAATCGGTGCGCACTTGAATAAATGCAGGATCAGTAATATTTGAACCAGCCAAGATCCCTATCAGACCTAACCCACCTCCGATTGTAGCAATGGCTGAACCATTGGCGAGGTTCAAATCTCCCCATACCAACCATCGCAACAGGAAAAAACTCACTGCTACGGACGTTATCAAATATCCAAACCCAGTCCATAGATTGTGACTGTGCCCGAAGAAACTCAAGCATGCAAGCCCGACCCCAACGACAAATGGAACGCAGACAACGACCATTTTAATATAAAAAGTATTCAAGTTGACAAATGCCACATTAATATCCGTTAATGAAGTACGTTGGGCTCATTATTATATAAACTTCGATTGATGGCGAAGGATTTTGTTTGTCCTCTCACGCCAATACCCACCATAGGGTACTCGCTGGCTAAGATGTCCATATAGATGATGCAGAAGCATGTTCCCCTCCAGTAAGATTCCTGAATGGTTCCACTTATTCGATTCCACCTGCATGATGATCAGATCGCCCGACATCGGTGATCCACTGAATTCACGGAAACCACACTCGTACCAGCAATCCTGATAGAAGTTGTCCGGGTAGTCGTTCTCCCACCAAGGATAATCTACACGGTAATCCTTAAGCTCGATCCCATGCTCCTGCCGGAAATAGCTCATCACTAGGCCCCAACAGTCGTAGTGTCCGAGCACAAACGGGCGCCCGAGCAACGGTAATTCACCGCGGGGAGTAATGGTGCGAAAGTCTCCTTCAGGCCAACTGACAATATGCCAGGGCAGCAACGTTGCATCGCATTGAGCCTTGTCCAGTTCGCTTGGTTGGGTCGTCGCGTCGGGGTGGCTATGTACGATTCCCGTTATCGTCCCCCAGTCTTCAGCAGCAGCGTAATCCTCTGGCGAAAGGTGAAACTGTTCCGTTGGTTCGGCAGCCAGATTACGGCATGGGAAATAGCGTTCCACCCGACTTTTCTGCGCTATTACACCACAGCATTCGCGGGGATATTCTTTCGCGGCATGCACCAGGATGTCCTGAATTGTTTTCTGACGCATGTTAACTCCTGATCAAAGATGTTCCAGGAAAACCACCGAAAGGAAGTTCATTGTGTTCACCAAACCGAAGCTTGCAGGCGGTGAGCGTGCCGTTACATTCATCCAATGAGGGATCGCTTACCGGATTGTTGTTTTTGTCGAAGTAAAGCGTGCCCGTATAATCGCACCCATCGCCGGTGCGGTACTTATTCCGGATGCACCAGGTACACAGGGAATGAAGCTGCCTGGTCGGGATCATCAACCCCTGCAGATCCATCGGGCTGGTAAGAACAAACTCGATACTTTCACCGGAAAGCTCGCTATTTTTACCGTCGATATAGAAAACCCGCTTTCTCACCTGCAAGGGATCTGCTGTTGGATTTCCATCCGGGAAATTGCGCTCATCCAGGTAATGCGCAAAAGTGTCATGAATCGTAACTTTGGCCTGCAGCATATCGTCATAGGCCAGACAGAGCGCAGTGATAGAACTGTCAATGTTGGCAACGGTGAGCGTCGGCTGGGCGCTACTGCCATCGGTTGAAGCTTCCAGTCCCTCGAGCTTATATGGCCAGGCACCATACTCTTCGCCCTGCCACCAGATACTCTTCGCCTTTAACTTTGATTCGTCGCCACCAGCAGCCGCAATCTCTTCTTCAGTATGCGGGAGGTTATAAGCGTGAAAGCGCAGAACGTCGTCCAGACCAAACGCAGAACCGTCTACTTCAAGAAGACGTATTTTTTCACCCGGTTCGAGGCGTTGATAATCTTCAGTAATCATGGTGCGTATGCCTGTTTGAAGGTTGCTTTTATGGTCATCACTTTGCTGGATAGCGGCTGGGCTTTAATGGAATCAGCTTCAATCCGGTATAAACCGGTTTCGCCAACAGGAGACGTCCAGATAAAGGATTTTGTGATGTGCTTGCGGCAAAAACTCAGCGCATCGAGCATCTCAGCTTTTTTTCCCGTTAAGGTCATCGGCCATGACTGTTTTTCAGGGTTGATACCTTCACCGGCGATCTGTTCAAAGCCGTCTCCAAAGGATGCAGAGCGTGTTGTGTAAGTGAACTCCCCTTCCATACCCGCTTGAATCTGGGTTCGCCAGGTAAATGTTTCGATCGTCACTTTTTCTCCGGGCATAAAAAAACCCGCCGAAGCGGGTATAATTCGATTAGTCGCTGAAAGAAATTTCATCTCCAATTGTCGATTCATTACGTATATTTGAATGGCTATTACACAATTTCACTACACAGCGAGTTCTCATGAAAACACTACTAATCGCAGCTCTTTCTTTAGCGCTTGTGGCGCCCTCGATCACTTATGCAAAAGGTTCTCGTGGTCATTACACCAACGGGAAAGGCTCCTCACACAAGGGTGGGACATATACAACCCATAAGTATCTGCCCCGTAAATAATTAATCTTGTGATAGCAGGCTCAAACAAGGGACTGCTATCAGTTTATCAACGGCTTTTCATAGCGTTCCAAATCAACCTTCCGGGTTGCAACTCCTTAGCAATTCCAGCACGAACAGACTGATCGATGGTCTGTTTGTAAGCCTGAGAAATAGCATCGTTATTGCCGGAAGTTTGCTGCTGAGAGTTCTGGTTTTGAACTATCACAGACGTTTGAACTGTTACGCCACCAGCTGCATGCGATTGCAGCCCATACCTTGGGGCAGAGCCAACATAACCGCCGTTAGCATATCCCGGAGCTCCACGCATAAGCGCATACAGATTGCCGACACCCAGTGCACGAGTCGCTTCTTTCGTAAACACAAACTCACCGCCGTGTACAACGCCTTTCGGTTGGTACTTACCCCCATCTCCCGTGTAGCCGCCTCCATCAAAACCGGGGACCAAACCACCACCTGAGAAACCAAAGAACGCACCGATACCAGTTCCACCAAACGCTGACTTCATTCCATTAACCAGAGCCAGTTGGGTCAGCATCTGGGCGATGCCCTTGAGGAAAGTGGAAAGGAAATCTGAGAAGTTAGATTTACCTATTGTGAAGAAATCAGTCAGGGTGCTGGCCATGCCAGTGAACGCGTTACTGGTAACCGTCTGCACCTGGGAGTACACATTGGTCGCGCTGTCTTCGAAATCAGCCCAGCCCTTTTTCGCGCCGGTCAGCCAGTCACCGCGCAGCTGATCTTCAGCATCATAGTAATCATTAGCTGCCTTAAGCTGTTTCTGATATCCGTCATCATCCAGCGAACCACCTGAATTTTTCCAGCCAGCGGCGAGCTGACTTTTCGAGAGTTCACGTTGTGCCTGACGGTCACTCATCCCGGCACCGATCACTAATGCAGCCTGCTTCTCTGCCATCTGTGTGACGTATTTCTGCGAGGTATCCATTCGCTTGTTCAGCTGTTCCTGTGCGGTAATCTGATCACCTAACAGGGCTTTCTGCCGTGCCAACTGAAGCACCTGGTATTTACTCGTCAGCAGGGATTTCTCCTGCTTTGTCAGTGAACGTGAACGCGAGGCCTCCTCCAGCACCTGAAATTTCGCTTCAGTCGTCCACAGATCTTTGCGCTGCTGGCTGATAGTGTCGTTCAGCCCTTTATGCTGCTGCAGCGCGCGTAACTGAGACTGAAGCGCCAGCAACTCGGCCTGGGCAGCATCCGTGCTGAGATCGCCAGCCGATAAAGTGCCCTGCTTTCCGGTTTTGGTTTTTTTGCCAAAAGCAGCGACTCCTTCCCGATCCTTCTGGGTGGTTGCGGCACTTATCTTTCTGGTCGTATCGAGGTATTTACCTGCACTGATATCAGCCGCATCCCAGTCTTTTTTCAGCTGAGAGACGCTGTCACCATATGCGCCGGCCATTTGTTCGTTGTAGTCCTGCCATCCCTGCAAAGTATCTGTTTTCGCCCAGTCAGGAACGAGGTTAATCGCGGCAGCGATAGAGGAAGAAATGATCTGGTTCAGCTTCTGGAAAACGATCGCAACGCTGTAATAAATTGCGTTGAATTCCTTCAGTGTGTTTGATGCCAGCTCAGCTACCCACTGACCGATACTCTGCATGGCCTCAGACGCCCAGCCCTTGATATCCAGCCACAGGCGACCAAACGGTGTCAGCGAGTCGTAAGCCTGCTCTCCACGTTCTGCCATCGTATCGCCAAACAGGTCCATAGCCTGCGTAACGGCCGCTGTCTGGTCCTTTTGCTTCACCAGTTCATCAATGTGCTTAAGCTGTGAAACGGTCAGGAAATTATATTGTTCGTTGAGACTCTGCAGCGCTTTAACAGGGTCTTTTTCGATGTCCTTATAGGCTTTGGTGATGTCCTGCGCCGAGACTATACCGGTCTGAACCGCCAACGCCGTGGAGCCCGCTGCTTTTTCAAGTTGCTGCTGTGTCAGCGATCCCATGCCAACCAGCTCAGTCATCAAGCTCTGAACGGTACCTACAGTAGCGCCAGTAGAGGCAGCAATAGACTGGGAGGAAGCCATGATCTTGAGCGCTGACGTGCCGGCAATGTTGCCAGTCCTGATAATGGCCTTGTTGATTTCGTCGTAGGCGGTGAAGTAGTCCGATCCCGCTTTGGCCGCAATCAGTACAGCACCGGCCAGGCCACCAATGGCCACTCGGGCAGGAGTCACCATCGACAACATCGCTTTCAGAGCATTGCCTACACCGCCAAACGAATCGCGCAGCTGGCCGCCCTGCTGAATGGCTACCATATAAACCGGCATACCGGACGCTAATGAAGTTACGATGTCGGTCATTTGCATTGGAAGATAACGCATCGCGTTGCGGTATTGCCCCGCGCTGATCGCTCCTGACTTCCACGCTTCTTCCTGCTCTTTCAGTCGGGCGATCATCGGTGCAGCACGATCGGACACGCCAAGTTGGGCTGCTTTTAGCTCTAACAGTTCTGCGCGCGTTTTCCCGATTGCTGTGACCTGCTCTTCCAGCGAATCGATAAAGGTTTTGCCCGCTGCAGCTGCCCGCTGCGCTGCCTGTGCCTGTTCAATGCGAGCCCGCCCCTCTGCGGTCTCAGACTCCATGACCTGCGCCAGTTTAGCTCGGGTCGTCTCAAGCACGCTGTTGTAGCGAGTAAAGTCTTCATCCCCTACAAGCCCTTTACCGCGAAACTTCGCCAGGCTCTCCTGGATCGTGTCCAGTTCATCCAGCGCCTTGTTTACGGGGCTGATTTTATTCAGTAGGTTCTGCAGTTCCTGCCGCTGTTGCTTGAGGCTTTCGCTGTTTTTCTTCTGGTTATCGATACCGGTGCGGAACGTACTATTCAGGTCATCCGCTTTACCTGCCGCGGCGGACGCGGTCTCCTGAAAGCGATCCAGTGCCCGATTACCGCGCTCCAGCTCACTGGTATTTACACGCAGGGAAATCGTGGCGATATCGTTACTCATTCCGCCCTCTCTTTATGCATAATTTTTAGCGCAGCACTTTCCATCACCCGGATGTCCGAAAGCGCGGTTGCCTCGTCGTCGACGTTGTGCAAACGCATCACCCAGGGCAAAACGTTATAGTCGAGCCCGGACGCGCCCCCCATTCCCGTTCGCCATTGCGTGCTGACAGTCTGAAACACCAGGAATGAAGTCCATACATCTGGCCAGACGTCGACGTAATGATCGTCGTAATCATCCGGCGTAAGCCCGTATGGTGCCAGGTCTGCCGCTGTGGGTTCAGGCGTATAGAACGCAGAGGCAACCGCTATCAGTTTTTTTCGCGCTGCCCCATCAGCTCGCGGTAGTAGGTTTCCGGGATGGCCTTCATCGCCGCCGGATAGTTTTCCAGCAGCACCGACAGGTTTTCCGCGTTGAATGCATCGGGAAGTGCCCAGCCAGCAATGATTTCCATCAGAAAATCAGTGGCGGTTTTGCCTTCCAGTTTTTCCAGATTAGCCAGCTCTTTGAGTGGCTTATGATTAAACGTGAAGGTCAGCACGCCATCCTCATCGCCGGCGCGCGGGATCGAGACGTTGGCCTTAAATGTAGGTTTTGGCTGAAGGGTGAATTTGGTCGCCATCGATACCTCTTAACGGAAAAAAGCCTCCACAATGAGAGGCATGAAATAGTGAAAGCTCTGACGGCTAGGCGGCAGCGTCAGTCACCTTGTAGAACGTCATCGCCGGTGACTGCAGGTTCAGCACCACACTTACTGTCTCTACCTCGTTAACCGCAGTAGTTGGCGTATCGTCAAAGGACGCCGTGGCCGCCCAGTAACGGTTTTCCTTCGCCTTCGGCACGTACATGTAAGCCGCAACCGTCTCTTCGTCTTCGTCCAGTTGGCGCAGCAACGGATATACCGGGAGAGTTGAGTCGTGAGCGATCGAGTAGGTCTGAGAGACTGCGGATTTATAGGTATTCAGGTTGCGCTGGCGATCATCGCTGAGGAACTGAATCTGCGTGGTGTTCTGATCACCACCGGATTTCGATACCTCTGTGATTTGTGGCAGTTCGGTCCATTCTTCAATTTTGCGAATAGAGCCGGAACCGCCGCCCGCCGCGTATTTGTTTTTGTTGGTGGTATTGATGTTGCGAAGAGTGACAGCATTCTCCGCAATCGCGTCGATTTTCGCGATAACGTTATCAATACCCGACCAGTTGCAGTTCACGTGAACGATATCGCCGACCGCAATATCGTCCGCGGCGCTGACGGTGATCACCGCGTGCTCAGCATTCGTCGCGCCGGTGAAAGTAATGGCCGGGCCGTAGCCCGACGCCAGATAAACATGAGCGCCGTTAGGCAGTGCAAAGCCCATAATGGTTACTCCTTTAGAAACGGGAAAACCGGCTCAAGGCCGGTCAGTTGTGGGACATCACAGAGGGAATCAGCTGGTAATGTCTGTCCGATAATTCAGGCTGACAGGAACGGTGTAGGACACAGGTGTAGGGACGCCGCGGAATATGACAGGCGCGCTGGTAATCCAGCAGGTAAAGTCTTTGCCTGCAATTTCCAGCCCCTCGGGGAACAATTCCGCTACTCTGCCCGCCATGGCAACGACGGAGGTACGGCCGGAGCCGGCTGGCGCTACGACATTAATCTGGTACACGCCTGAATAAGTCCGGCAGCGTAATCCGAGATCGATTGTTCGAGGCGTAACGGGCATATCGTGAACGGCCAGGTACATCTCGTTAGCAGGAGGTGTGAACGGCACGTTCTCCCATGCAACCGAAATGCCCTCGGCATCGGCCCAGGCACCCAGTCTGGCGGCCAGTGCAGATGCAATATCAGGAATCACTTAGTCACCTCCCTGACAGCTTCCTCAAAGAAGCGTTGAAACTCAGCTGCAGTTATGCGGACCATACCGCCCGGAGCCTGTGTGGAATGCCCCATTTCAAGCGGGTAGGCATAGGGCACGTTGTTGCAGAAATAAATGGCCTTCATCCCGACTTTGAAGAGCGACAGCGTGTAGTTCCCGGCCGCTTTTGTCAGGTCGCCGGTCTTGTCTATTCGCCCTGTCTCGTCAGTAGTTGGCGCATCAAAGGACACCTGCCAGTTACCGCGAAAGCGTCCGCCCGTATACCCCGGCGGTGCTTTGATATCCATCCCATCCACCACCTGGGCTTTTTTCTTCAGTCGCCCGGTTTTGGTCAGGTTGTCGGGATTGGCGCGCTGCGCCTCGTTGTGGTCGTAAACAGCGCGATTATAGGAAACGGCTGCCTGGTTGACTTCCCATAACTCCGGGTTGCCCACTGGGGACATCATCACCAGTTGATTAAGGATCCGAATGCCGACTGCGCGTACGACTGCTTCCTGATTCGCTTTGGCTTTGTCCACAAATGCGGTGATGGCAGCCGTGAACGCCTTATTATCGCCCATTTTATGCCCTCAACTGAGCTTTGTAGCAGAGCACCACAGCGCCCGGTTTCACCGGGTTAGGTTTAACAATACGGTAGGCTGTGCCGTCAATATCAACCACATCACCGATTTTAATTTCCTGCTCTGCCGTAAAAACGATCTGCACGTCGCCGTTAACGATGACCGTTCCATCAATTTCACCTGGCGCGTATTCAGTCTTCACGCCCACAGCAGTAAAACGGACCGCTTCAGTTTTATGCTCAACGCCACCAATAACCGCTACCGAACCTTTACGGGTGATGTTGTACGCCACGCCGTTCTGCCTGAGCATGCGGGTCGTTCTGGCCTGCACACGTTGGTAATCAATCGCCATATCAGGCCCTCTCTGCAAATGCATTAATGGCGTAACCACGACCACCAGCGAGGTCGCCCAGCAGCGCCATAACGGCAGGATAGGACGGCGTGAAAACCTCACCATCTGCGACCGCATAGGTCATGGTGACAGCACCTTCCACACGTTCAGTTTTCACAGCGGCTTCGCGCACGCTGGAGAGTAAATCCCCGTCGATTGCCTCTACCGCCAGCATGCACTGCGCGGTTATAACCTGCCGTGGAACTTCATCCGGCGGGAAATCATGTTCATCCAGAATGACATTCGCCCGTGGCCAGGCCAGCGGCTGTCGAGGGTCTGCTTTTGAGCCAACCCAGTCCAGCCCCTCCAGGTAATCCATTGCTTTAATCAGCAAAGGTGTGAGCTTGTCAGATAGTTCAATGCCGCGTATTTCCGCAAATGAGGCAAGATCCTCTTCACTGGCGTAGCTGTTGGCATCTGGAGAGGTGATATCCGTATTAATCATCTGAGCATCCTGTTTATGGGGCTTTCGCCCCATTCGTTATTCTCCGGCAGGTGCAGTGAAGGTGATCTCATCAGTGGTTTTCGCCACTCCTTCAACCGTGCCGGTTACCGTGAATGTGCCAGCAACGTCTGATGTGAGTTTCACCGTTGCACCACCAGCAGAGCCTGTTTGAGAACTGGCCGTGCTGAGTGTGCCACCTGTGGACGTCCACACGACGGTTTTACCGGATACACCGGAGCCATTCAGCATGTACTTCAGAGAAACAGTTACCGCGTCTGTGCTGTCAGCGGTTGCGGAGGTTTTATCCGCTGACAGCGTTACTCCCCCACTGCGGAGCCCAGCTTAATCAGCACGCCTGCCGTAGATTTGTTGCTGGTGAAGTGTTTCTTCCAGTTGCCCGCAGTGCCGATGGCGGTCAGGTCAGGGTTATCACCTTTGGCGGTATCCCAGCTGTAGCCCAACAGGTCAACGTTCACCACACCTTCAGCACGATAGCCAACCGCAAGGTTTTCCTGATCGTTGATGTCGTAGGAACGGAACCCCGGCGCCTGCGACTCGGTGACGGTAACCGCTCCGGCTACCAGCCCAAGGATCGCATCAGCGTCCATGGTGTCGGTCACAAGCACAGGTTTACCCAACGTACCCGGCTGCCCGCCGTAAACCACCACGCCAGCTTCTTCGTAGATTTTGTTGGCGATCGCCTCATCCACGATGTCGAAGTAAGTAGCGGAGTGCATAACGAAGAGCACGACACGGTTGAACTTGTCGCCGTACTTACGCAGGCCACGTGTCAGGGTCTTCTTACCGTCGGTCTCAATGTCGGCAGTGACCACCATGTCCGCGTTTGCGCCAATAGCAGCCGTAAGCGCTTTCAAGCCATATTTCACATAGCCTTCCAGCGTCGCGTCAGCAACATCAGTGCCGATCACTTCTGAGAACTCGTCAACCGAGCGGCCGCGGCGTTTGAACGCTTCTTCAGTAGTTTCGTATGGACCGTATTTCCACGGCGCTTTGACGGATACGGCTTCACCAGCGCCAATCTTCTTACCCGTCACCTTTTCGGTGGAGTTAACGTCACGCGATTCGATTGAGCCGCCCACCTTGTAGAAGGCACGCTTGCGGAAGTCGCCTTCAATCAGTTCGTTATCCAGCAGGATCGCGCCGTTGGAGGACGCGTTGAAAATTGCCAGGTTGTCCTGGCGACGCTCGAGGAAAGCGGTCTGCGCCAGATCGTCATAAATAATCAGGTCACTATTAATAGTGGTAGACATGGGTTAATCCCTTATTTCGGAAGTTTGAGGAAGGCCTGCTGGCCATGCTTGCGGATGTAGTCCGCTTTGTCGCTGGCGCTCATTTCGGAACGTTTCAGGCTGCCACCGCCGTTTGGTTTGTGTCCGCCCGCGCCGGTGCCTTCTGCGCGTGGAAACAGATGCGGAGCCGTCTCCTTAAGAGACTCCGCCCATTCGAGTGGACTCAGTGGCGTTTTGCCGTCTTTACCGAACAGAACATCGCCATTTGCATCAACTGCTACGGCCTCGCCTTCGTCGTTGAGCTGGAACGTGCCTTTGGCACGCAGAATCAGATCGTCGGATGCTTCCGGCAGCGCGCCAGCTTTTGAGGCTGCTGCACGGATTGCATCGCCCAGAACTCGATCCCGGAATTTGTTGGAGAACGCTTCGGCTTTGTCGGCGCGTTCATTTGCGGCTTTAATCTGCTTATCAACGTCAGCGCGCAGACGCTCGGTGCGCTTATCTAGCACCTCATCAATTTTCCCGGCGGCAATCAGCTTTGCCTCTTCGTCGTCGGAAAAACGTTGGAGGATCCCACGTACAGCATCAGGATCGATACCATCGAAGCGCGACAGGGTTTCTTTTTGCTGCTTGATGGTGCCCAGCAGCTCAGAGTTTTTTGATTTCAAGCCAGTGACTTCGCTGGTCACACGCTCATCAATCAGCTTCTGGATTTCTGGGGTGATTTCGATACCACCGCCACCGCTGCCCTCTCCGCCGCTTTCAGGTGCGTAATATTTCAGAAGCATGTTTCGAATTAACATAATTTCCCCTTGGGATTTTGCCGGGCCTCGCCCATAAAAAAGCCCCGACGGATGCCAGGGCGTGAAGAAAGTAATGGTTGTTAGTAGTCAGTACCTGAGAGCTGTTTCAGACGTTCCAGGCTGATCCATTCGCCTTTGTCAGTGAACATATCCGCCAGGTCGATTTCACCCGCGCGGAACAAACGGCCACGCTCGGCACCCAGAACTTGATCCTGGCGTTGTGCTGGCTGGCGTGCGAGCCATTCCAGATACGAGGTTTTCCCCGGTACCTGTCCATCCATGCTGGCACGAGTCCCCTCGTCCATCTCGTCGATATCGATGCCGAGTTCTCGCCATGACTTGAGGATCAGGGTTTCAGTAGAACGGCAGCAGAAATGAATCTTCCCAGGTCCCTGCAGGTAAGGCACCTTATGCCCAACCGGTTTGTTATCAAGGGTGTAGCGCAGCAGGTCACGAATAATGCAGTCATGACTTGTTTTATTGTCCAGCGTAGACAGCCACTGTTTGCCTTTCACGATATCGCTGTTGGCACTGGTGAAGCTGTTGCGTGCTGTGGCAGCCAGATGATTTACAGCTGTTTTAGCGATGCTGGCGGCATTTGCCCTGCTCATCTGCAGCGCGCCGTCGCGATAGTCTTTGTTGGCGTGGCCGCGAACACTGCGTGCGATTGTTTCTACCGTGTCGCCGGCAAGATAACCCCTGCGGACAGCGTTCACGATACGCGCCAGCCTGTCCGATTCCAGATTCTCCGCCCATTCACTCAAAAGTCGTCCCTGAAAGGGTTGCGCCATTGCTGCTGCATACACCATATCGGCGGTGATGCCCTGCAGCGAATAGTGAGACAGGACCTGTGATGGCAGAAGGGAATCGAACAGGCTCAGCTGATAACTGGCTTCGTTCTTGGCCAGCGCCACCAGCTCACCCTTGAGCCCTGCCTGCATGGTAGCTACGGCCTGATGATTAAGTTCGCGTACGCTGCCCAGTAAACTCTGCAGACGGCTAACGGTGAAGCTCTCAGGAGGCAATCTGTCCAGCGCATCCAGTAGACGTGCCGACAGGTCAGCATCCGTCTCGTTAAGCAACTTCACCATCCGGTTTGCCACGCCGGTGGCGTAGCGGCTTAACCAGACGGAATGTGCGATCGACTCATCGCGCAGGCTTTCGTTTACGGTTGCCATATCAGCCCCCGGTCAACGTGGGTGCCTGATTGCGAAGCGCATCAATAACCTCGTCCGGGCTGTCTGCCGGGTCAATAAGATCGAGCTTCTGCAGCGCGCGAATCATATCGCTGTCGCGCAGCGCACCGGACTGCCAGGCGTTGACGATCGCCGTCACCATGCCCGACTCAGCAACCTTCGCAATGAATTCCTGATTGATGGTGTAACTCGTCGTTTCGCCCTTGATGCCGAGGTATTTCGCACACCAGCCAAGCGCCAGCGTATAGGCTTCAGAAACGTTTGAAACGCAGATACCGAGCACCGATGTTGAGGATGTTTGCTCACCGCTCGCCTGGGTAGCAGTCTTCGCCGTGGCGTTCTGCTCAATCAGCCGGGCGCCAAGCTGCACCATGTAATCGCGCTTGCTGTCCATGGCCTCTTTAGCCAGCATGTTCGGCTGTGCCTGGGCATAACCAAACGAGCCTTCTTTGGGAAGCAAAAGCGGTGATCGGGAACCAATTTTCACGCCCTTCTTCTCGAGGTGATCGCGCCAGCCTGTATCGAGCCCAGTCATGTACGGCTGCACCTGGCCACAGAACCACACGCTGTCCTCATAGTCAGCACTGTTACGATAATGACCGTGATTTATCTCCACCAGCGCAGCTAGCGGTGAATCATCGATAGTGGGATCGTTATTCTGAGCACCGACAAAGGTGAACGGGATTTCGTCCCAGTAGTCCTTTCCTTTCGGCTTAGGGTGGTACTCACTGTCAACGGTGTAGGTACCGCTTGCGGTGCCACCTGCCCGGCGCCATACCCGGCAGATAAACTTCCCTTCCTGCAACGCCAGCTCGCGGTACTGGATTTCATCCTTGTAAGCGTAACCATCCGGCTCTTCTACGCATTCACGCAGTACCACCAGTACCAGCTGATCGCGCCCGTTAATTCGCTTTGTACGCCAGTTGATAATGTTCTCTGCCGGATAGCGAAGGATGATCGCCTCATCGGAGGCTTCTGCGTAATCGACATAAAGCCCCTCTCGCGCCACCTCCAGCACGTTCTCGGTCACCAGTTGCGACTGCTGATAGATGCTGGTTCCGGCCCCGTCAGCATTGTCCAACAGGTAATTGAGCTTTTCAGGGCCGTTAAACGTGGGATCCTTGCGATACGCCATCCCAAGCATGCCGATTTTCGTATTACCGGCAATGGCATAGAACACCGCGCGGCTCAGATAGTCCTCATTGCGCTTGCGATTGCGTGTGGATTTATCGGCTGGGTCGAGATAAGGCAGATACTTATTACCTGCCGCTTTTACGGCCTCAGCTCCTTTGCAAAAGTCCCTGTATTTCCGCCAGGCAGCAGAAGCCGCCCGGTGTTCTGGTCGAACCCAGGTGATGTCGTCGTTTGCCATATCAGAAAGTGGTGTCCATGGTGATTGAGTATGCCGGTTTCACGATCGGGTAATCCTTCACGATGAAGTACCCACCAGCATCATTGGGGTGATCGTTATCTGCTGATTTGTCCGGTTCGCCATTGGCCGCCCAGATTTGCTGCTCGAGGCTCTCGGTGTAAACCGGGCAGTTCTGAACGTTAACCAGATAGCGGCGTTCGCCATTGGCGTTGCAGAACATGGCGTTCATCGAGTTGATGCGGTCCTTAACAGGAGGGTTGGCATCATCAACGATGACGCTGAATCCGGCATCGTTGAGCTGGGCGATGTCGGTCTTGCTGGCGTTCTGCGATTTGCGGGAGTCGCCTGACGCATCCGGATAGATATAAATCTCCCGGCTTTTAACGTATCGGCCATCCTCGTAGCGCCAGAACTCTTCCTGGATGCGCTTAATCATCGCCTGAGTATCGTAAACCTTCACCAGTTCACGTACCGCACGCGGCAGGCCATTACGCTTTACGTGAACGATCGCGGCCATTTTTCCAACGTTGAAGTCCATACCGATAAACAGCGGATCCCCATCCTGAATCTCATCAGAACAATTGTTCAGCTTACGGTTAAAGGTGTGGTAAATGGTCCCGCTGTTGAGGTTCGTGAACTTCCCCCGCAGGTATGCCTGAATCAATTCATCAGGATAAGAACTCAGCAGCGAGGGTATGTAATCCGGGGGAAGGTTCTTCGCGTTGTCGAACGTGCTGGCCTGAATCAGCCCGTACAGAGCAGAAAGCTCAGGTTTTTCACGCACCGCTTTTACGAACTGCTGGTAAACGAATTTGAAGCCTTCCGGCGTTGTCGTGACATCGATGCCGTTACGCAACCCATCGACCTTGTAACGCATACGGGCGATGATTTTTCGCCAGGCCTGCTGTGCTTTAGCAGCCGCCATGACGTCCAGTTCATCCACCATCGCATTACCGATTTTAAAGCCGACTATCGAACCTGGCTTCTCCATCGAGCGGCAGATTGTTGTCCCGCGGTACCGTCGCCCCTCGTAGAAGTGAACCTCTTTATTCCCCTCATTGATTTTGACGCTCAGCCCCCAGTCAAAGGCCACCTCTTCGATCGTCGGATAGAAGATGTCACGAATCTGCGGGTAAGTTGGCGCGAAGTAGCCCTGGTTGATTTTCGGATGCTCCCACATGCCCTTACAGATGCCGCCACAACCCACCCACGTCTTACCGGACCCGAACCCAGCAACGTAGGCTTTGAATTTGTGCTGCATCGCGAGGAAACGCGCCTGAGGAATGTTAAGTGTCGGGCTGATCCCCATCTTCCGCCCTCGCGTCCACTACGTTGATATTGATCTGCACTGGAGTCGGTTCGTCATCATCACCATCACCGGCCAGCTCTTTGCGGAGTTTTTCCACCTCCAGCTGCCGGCGGTCGATTTCGATTTGCTGGAGACGCTGCGCGAATTCGCTATCCGCCAGGCCAAGCCGCTTCATTACCGCTTCGAACATTCGCTCACGGCTGATAGTGGTTATCTCGACGCCATTCTTGCCGATCTTTACGCCGGAGTAAGCGAGCCTGGAAGCAGCCGGGAGTTTGCGCGTATCAGGGAAATAAGGCTGGCCGATTCCGTCACCATTACAGCGCGGACAGCCAGGGTTAGGCTCTCTGGTGTGATCGTAGCCATAGCCGCCTGTATCTTGCGGCAGCCTTGCCCCTTCCCTTCCCTCCGCCTTTGCTGTTTCCTCTTCGAACTCTACAGCGTCACGCCACTGATAGTGGTGGCCGAAGCCCCAGCAGTAACGACACGCACCGCGGCGATACTGCGAAAGTTGGTTTGCATCGAAGGTGGCGAGCTGCCACATCTGCGCGAGAACCTCATCGGCACTGCCAAGCGTGCGCGCAATTGAGGCCTTTTGCTGTTGCGCAATAGCCTGCGCAACTGGAGTTTTCTGAAGGAGTTGATAGCCGATTTGTTCAGCTGATTTTTTACTGTAGCCAGCCCGGATAGTTGCCTGTGTAGCATTGCCATCCTTCAGGTATTCTGCGACAAAGCGTCTTTGCTGTGCCGTTAATCCATCATCATCCACCAGATCATCTGCGCTTTTATCTTTCTGCGCAGTGCGCAATTTTTGCTGCGCAGTTTTTTGCGCAATTTGCGCAGATGGTTTCTTGATGTATCGGCGGGCAGTAGCGTAATTCAGTTCCTGCGCTTCACACCATTCCTTCGGTGATACGCCGGTTGCGGCATGTTCGGACAGGAACCGTTGCTGAAGCGCGCCCCAGTCCGGTTTTGCCATTGTTTACTCCAATAAAAAAGCCACCAGCGAATGCCAGTGACTTAGGATTGTTGTGGTGCCGAGTACTTACTGCAAACCTTATATAAGCTTGATTTTTATACTATAACCCTGGAGGCCAGACATAGTTTCTATAGGAATAAACTCAACATCAGAGACTTCCTTCCCTGTTTTTTTTCTCAACTCAACCATTTTTTTTGAGATGAAAGACGAAATCTCTTTTTCGATTTCACTCTTGATGTTATCAGAATTCATTTTACCTCCTATAAATAACTCATTAACACTCAACCAAACACAAATCGTTAATGAGCGAATCAGATACTTATGTATAGATGATTCATGACACTATGGCAAATATGCACCCTACTATATGTACAGACCCACTAAAACATCATATAGCAAAAGCAACTAAAAACCACTATTTAAGGCATATTAAAGTCTATAAAAGCATTACTTGCACACCTTTACAACTAAATACTTATTTCCTGCTATGATTAATGTACCAAACAATCCCAGGAGTATTTATGTTCACTAAATCCGCAGATAAAAACCAAGAGAAACTTGGTGATATGGAAGGCAGTTTTGGTGGAGCAATTAATCCATCAGAACATCCTGTAATAGAAACCGCAAAAAAATACGCAACACAAACCAACGATGCCATACGAAGCCACTCTGACGATATAAAATCAAAAATAAAATCAAACCCTCGAACATGCATTGCAATATTAACCAGCGCAGCTTTTGCATTAGGTTTTTTATTGGGGCGTAGATAATAATAAGCATTCAGCCCAAACGTCAAAACCTTTTTAAATACGTATTCAATCATTCAATCAAGCGTTGAGATGACCAATAAATAATCATTATATTAAACCGCCCTTAGGCGGTTTAATTATTTTATACTAATTCTGTAAATCTCTTTTATCATCGGGTTCAAGTGGACTTGATGGTTGTCCCTCTCCAGGAAGGTCAAGCGGTTCCTCTTGAGGAGAAGGTTCTAAATCAGGGGCAGGATCATCAAAATCAGGACGTCCGGACATATATACTCCTTAATAATTCACGTGTTTTTTATTTCCGATCTCTTTTGGCCGATTTTTTATCCTGCTCATCATTGTTTCGATCTTTCCCTTTTTCATTTTCTTTCCCATTATTCCTGTCCTGGGACCGCTCATTAGAGATGTTCATATGTTTAGCTTTCATGGGTAACTCCAGTGATAATGACAGCAAATTGCTGTATATTTATTATAGTAGCAATATCGAAAATGAATCACATATTTGATGTTACTAAAAATATCCTGAACCCATATCATTAATTACTGGGCATATTAAATAAAATACTTACAAATAAATTACAAATAGAGCATCCACTCAGGGAGGTAAACTATTGGCCGCCACCTAAAGTTTTGCATCTCCTAAACGAAACAGCATTCAATTGGCCCTAAGAAAGAACCACCATATTTATGTTTTTTCTTAAGACTTCATATGCCTAGCCTTGCCACCAGAAAGTGGGGCGGTTTCCTCATTTTCTTCATCATTCTTATAAACTTCTATGAATTCATCAGCATGAACAGGAGCGCCACCCTCATCTTCCCATTCATTTAACGAGTGTAGCCATTCCTCCTGCGTTATGACTTTACCTGTTTTGGTACTACGTAGATGAATATTCACAACACGCTCCCATTCTTTTACTCAACGAAGAGTATAGCTCAACGCAGTTAATCATCAGTTCGAAAATTCAATTAACCGCGTCTAATATTTGGTTATTTTTTATGGGGATATACCAAAAATCATCTATTATTCGAGAAAATAATTGTCATCGGCAGCCTGAGACTATTCCTATTACAACCGCTTACGCTTGTTGATTACTGGTTAACTGCCAGGCTATCCAAGACTCTGATGCGGAGAATGCCAACTCCAGGGAATCATCGATAAAAAGAGCAAGTGAAACTGAGACTCCTTTAGCTCTCCTTGCGAGGGCTTTTTTTTGGCATCACCCAACCTATCAGATTGCGCTTAAAATATATGCTAATGCTAGTGTCCAAGAGCGAGATAGTGGCAGAACCTTGCGGATGAGGTTCTATTTCAGACACTGCTCTTTGATGTAGTCCTGCAGGTAGCCAATTTGCTTTCTCACTGTGACGATTCGCTTTCTGAGGGTGAAATAATCCCGTTCAGCGGGGTCAGTAAGTCTGGGGCTGGTAGCATCGCCCATGCCGCCGGTGCTGGTCGCTCCGTTCGCGGGACATCTGGCGTTGACGTGCAGCCCACACTTACCAGTGCTAACGCAACGCTGCAGATCTTCAAGCTGAGATTTCGCATCGGCTAATTCCTTCGTGTATTTAGCATCCAGTGCCGCTGCGTCACGCTGGCGGGTCTGCATGTCTTTGATGGTGGCGATCGACAGGCTGAGTTTCTCAGTGGCTTTATCGCGTTGGTCTTTATAAGCGATGGCGTTGTCGCGGTAGTGGTTAATCGCCCAAGCCATGGAAACTAGCAGGCTGATAACGACAGTGAAGATGATGGCTGTTAATCGGCTCATTTCTGGCCCCACTCGCATACTTCCCGCTCAATCTCACGACGGGTTATCAGCCCCTTCCACTGTTTGCCACCGGCATACGTCCAGCGCTGCAGCTCTTTGCATGCTCCCGGAACATCACCGGCATTCAGTTTCTTCAGAAGAGTTGATCTGCTGAATGCGCCAGAGCCAACGTTATAGGTGAAAGAGTAAAGTGCGGCCCGAGTGGTTTCGGGAACATGGACCTTAATCAGCGGGTCGATGGCGTTTGCCACCTTTCGCAGATCAGACTGCAGCAGGTTGTCACACTCTTTGTCGCTGTAACGGTGGCCGCGGCGAATATCAGCGCCGGTGTGCCCATCGCAAACAGTCCAGACACCTACGACATCCTGATAAGCGTAATATCGTCGCCCTTCCAGACCATCAGCATTACCCAGCATGATCGCTGCTATAGAGATTGCACCGGATCCGCCAACAATAATGCCCACCAGCTTATTTCTGAGTGTCGGGTTCATCTCGACTCCTGCTACGGCGGTTGTCTTCGCGGATTTTGAAATAGAGATTTGTCAGGTACGTCATCACTGCAATGATGATGCCCACCAGCACGCCGATAGCGTTCCACTGTTCGGGACTGTAGGCATTCAGCATGCCGTTCAAAATGCTGCCGGCTGAAGCGCCGTATGCAGCGCCGGTGGTTAATTTGTCCATGCGATACATGCTCTCACCTCGCTCTGTGCGGGTGCTAAATTTGGGAATAAAAAAAGCCCGCTCTTTCGAAGCGGGCCAATGAGTTGACTATTTATAAGGTAGGTGTGAGTGAGACCTATGCTCAGGAGTGAAGCTGTATCGGCTGATTCACTATAGGCTCAGGAGAACCACCAGAGAGGTAGGCGCATCTCACAACTCAAAGCGTAGCAGCAGATTACAAAACCATAAAAAAATGGCCTGCTTTTTATTACAGGCTCTCAAGGAATTTGAAACTTGTATTGTTGTTGTCATGGTGCCGGGTGCCTCCCGGTGACTCTACCCCAGTCAGCAAAGACGCGCGCATACCTGCAGACAGCAGTTGACTGGAACGCCCTTTCGCTTAGAAAGTGATTCACCACTGAAATAATTTACGCGCCATCTATTCCTGTGGTCAATGCTTTATCTATGAACAAAAAAAAGCCTACTTAACGAGTAGGCAATCTGAGACTAACAGCATGCACGCTGTTAGTGAAAAGCACTAAGTACAAGCACTTCCATATCCATTCCACCGGATATTTAGAAGAGTAGCTCGAAAAAGATGAAGTGCAAGAAATACAGTACAATATCGTGCGATAAATCTTCTTAACTAATTGGTGGAGAAAGTGGGCCGGAGAGAATTTCTGCTTCTCCGTTATGACAAATATCATCTCCCTGCGTCAGATGCCAGACACCAGTTATAGTCTGGCCAGTTTCAAGATCCTCGGTTACACCATTGGTGTAGTAGGCGACCTGAATCCTGCCGTTGTGCTGTACCCAGTAGAAACCTTCTTTCATTTTCCCTCCTGCTTGGTTGGGAAAATTATAAATCACCGCGGGGTTGGTTGGTTTTAGAAATTCTTAAATCGCTATTAAGCAAAAGCCCCACGGGGTTAACCGCAGGGCTTTAAACGAAGGCAATAACCCATCGTTAGAGCAAAATTACCACAGTTTCGGGAAAAGTAAATAGCTCACGATAAAATAATGCCCTACTTTGTTATCTGCTTCAGCTGCGCATCAGCCCACGCCTCTTCGATATCAAACTTAGTGATTAGCTGATCGTAAAATGGTTTAACAGACTTCTTCCATGTATCGAGACTAATTTCATCCGTAATCTGGCACACCGCGGCGTAAGCCTCAGTTGATGGGATTCGCTCATATCCGCGCCCGCTGCAGCGCTTACAGTCAGCCAGAACCGGCACACCCTGCTGTTCAGTAAGAACCTGATTAACGGCTTTCCCGCGTCCATGGCAATCTCTACAGGCACAACTAACAACCTTCTTACCCTTACACTGAGGGCATAGCACGCGCGCTACCTCCCTGACGTCTCTGCGCACCTCATACTCAGAAGGACGAATATTTTCGACGCCCATATTCAGGGACATCTTCACGAATTTCTTCTCTTTTGCCGGAGTGTGAGACTTCATGCTGAAAACCTCAGCGTCAATAAACCCTGCCCCTTTGCAGCCATCGCACGGCTTCACGCTGGCCGCACTACGGGAATAGTCCTCGAACGCGAAGATGGCCAGCTGATGCATCACTAATGGCTTAACCCTGGCATCCAGTTTGCGAAGCGCAGCGACCCGGTCGCACTTGGTCAGCGCGTAATGGGCCAGCAACTCAATCGCCCTCTTCCGGTCATTGTTGCTGATGCCCATTTTCCCGAGAAAAGCACTGTAACCCAATGCTGCCCGTTCCTGCGTCATACCCATAGCGGCCATGATATCCGTTCCACTTAATGAGTCTGACGCCGTAGAGCGCGGAGAGTCGCTAATCATTGTCGATTTGGCGAAGTGATATTTGAGGATATTTTCAAGATTCATGCGGTCTCCAGCTCGGTAATGGTGAGTTCTAATTTCCCGCCCTCAACGACAGGCATTTTCACAACGCGATAGTCGACAACCTGGCAGTCATCCAGCCAGAATCCCGCCTTGGTTAAAGCGTCGAATGCAGCTTTCTGCAGGTTATCCAGATCGCGGCGCCGGTGGTCGGGCATGTGACATTCAATACGGATTTTGAGTGGTGCGGCCGTGCGGATATTAAGTCGGGCGCTTCGAATGACACTTGCGACCGCATAACGGTACGCGACGCCATCAGCGCTAATGTGTGTCCGCCCGCGGTTGTGCCGGTAATACCGGTTATTGCTCGGCGGCCAGGGCAAAGTGATTTGATATGTCTTCACGTTCACCCCCACATCCGGTTTCGCCAGCGACTGTCCGGGCGCGCTGGTGTATTTGAGGTCGGCAGGTATGCACTGACAGTCCAGGTTACGTAATCCTGGTTTAGGCTGCGCTCAACGCGCACGCCGCGCGCTTTGTAACGCTTGACCAGCTCGTCGGCCTGTTCGGTGCTGCAATCGGTGTGGTGGAACCAGGTCTTCTTCATTCCATCACCCCGCAAAGCCAAGCAGCTGCGCGGCGACGTTTTCGGCCTCGTCACGGCTGCGGAATGAACGGGACAGGACCCAGCGCCAGAGAACATCGAGCGCAGCTTTATAGAGTTGCTGAAACTCGAGTTCGTCCATGTTGGCAAACGAGATGCTGCGAGGATGCTTTTTGAGCGTTCCGTCAGGTAGCTGAATGGCATCAAAGTGCCCTGCCTCGACAATCACCCAGGAGCGGTAGCATCGAAGGACTTGCACAGGCTAATGCCATTCGTGACGCGCCGATAAGCAACCTGTTCCAGGTATAGTTCGGTAGCATCGATCAGAGCCCCCTCGTTCCCGCCATATGAAGCCAGGTACTTGGCGTAGCCGGTGATCAGCTTCCGCTCGTTGCTCGAGATAGCCCCGCCGGTTGGTTCCCAGTATTCAAAACCGAGATTGAGAAGCGCGAAAAAGCGCCGGTGAAATGCCGGGTTTCGTACCCGCCTGAACTCGGCAACAAGAATATCGCCGAGCCGGTTTTTTGATTGCAGGATATCCCTGGTCTCGGGCGTAGCCGGGATCAGTATTCCTGAATGATGTTTGATAAGTTGTAATTCTAGCGCCATGGTTCTCTCCGTGGCGCATCAGGTATAGGTTGTTCAGGCCTATGAAAGAATAATATCAGACGGTGGTGTAACTCGGTACCCCAGTCGTTTTGCAAATTGCATAAACCCGTTGAGAGTGAATATTTCTTCCTCTTCGAGCAACGGTCGTAATGAAACTATTCCATTTACTCGATAAACCAGATATCTGCCCTCAGCCGGGAAGCTATAGATAACTGCTTTATCGGCCCTTCTGACCACGTCGTACCATTGATCATCTGCATTAAAGGCATCTGCACTACACACTATTTCCCCCAGAGCGACTTATTGACGCGGTAAACAGTAATCGGGAACAGCCAGGGGAACGCAAACAGCGATACTCTTTGAAACTGCTCCAGTGAAATTCACGCGATTAATAAAACCACTCGTCGGCGCTTTCCCAGGTCTCCTGCACGATTTGCTCAACCTCTTTCTTGTCGCCCCCGAAAACACTCAGACCATCATTGCTGGCACGCTTAATCGTAAGCTGGCATTCATAAAACTGTTTACTGAGCCTTTTGAGCAGTTCTGACTCGAGTGCAGGTATAGCTCCATCAGGAAGTTTCTTCATGCGATCAATGGCTAACTCGATTTTCACTTTCCCCTCCGCAATGAATTACTGTATGCATGTACAGTATATTTATAAACTTATGTAACGGATTTTGCAACGTTTTCAGAACATCGAATGTGAATCAACCGATTTTTCTTGTAGAAAAAAATCAAGCGTTCAATCCAGGCGGTAACCTAGATAAAACTCATCTTGCGTTGCAAAATAGCATAAGGATTTTAAAAGGTTGGAATTCATTCGCTTCAAAAACGGACATGAAAGCGATGAGTTAGAAAAGAGAAGAAAACCTCACTTATGTTAAAAAATTGGGTGATTATTAAATTGGTTTAATTTTAGCCAAATGTGATAGAGTGAAATACATTCATTGAGAGGCTAATAATCATGTCCGTTATCGATTACACAATGAAACTTTTTGGAAGCGTATTAACCACAACTGTCACCTGCCCTGTTTGCGGCTTAAAATCCGCTCAGCCTTCCTCTAAACTGCGTCTAAAAAGCCCCATGCTTTGTCCGGGGTGTAAAGCACTTTTTATCTCTCCGCGCTAGCTTCACAGCCGATGTTCTACACTTAATATAATATCAGCAGTTGTCAAATCCCCGATGCCTTACGCCCATCCTGAGAGAACGTTTCTGAACTGATTTCGCATCTGCTCCTGCGCGTTAACGTAGCAAAAGAGCAACCCAATGAAAATGAAACCTATTGCGTGGTTTAAGCGTTCTCGTATTCTGCCCGAAGGCAGCGCACACATATCAGCCCCAGCCAACGATTCGGGAGGAGAAAACTATTTACGTTCGGAACTGTTTTCTACCCCTCAGTTGGAACGCTTTGGAAGAAAACTGGCTCGTACGCACAAATTGTCTCCGGAAATACTCCCGTACTACCTTCTTAAACGACTAACTGACAATGAAACGATAATTACGCGATGTTGCTATCTACTCAATGCAGGAAAAAAAACGAGTATCATGCCAGCAGGTGAGTGGCTGCTGGACAACTATTACCTGATTGAAGAGCAGATTCGCATGGTACGCCAGCACTTACCGAAAAGCTTTGGTAAGGGTCTTCCGGTACTAGCCTATCCACATAGATGTCCCAGAATTTATGACTTAGCCTCAGAGGCCATAGCGCATGGCGACGGACACTGGGACAGCAGCAGCCTTACCAGTTATATTTCCGCCTATCAAGAGGTGACACCTCTGACGTTGGGGGAGATATGGGCTTTGCCAGGAATGCTGCGTCTAGCGCTGATAGAAAACCTGCGTCGTGTGAGCAACGAAGTGACCCAGGCCCAGCAGGAGCGAAATCTTGCAGATATGTGGATAACGCGGATTTTTGATTGTGCAGAGAATGCTCCCGCCGACCTAATTTTGATTGTTGCCGATATGGCGCGTGATCATCCTCCACTGAGCAGTGCCTTTGTTGCTGAAATGGTTCGTCGTCTGCAGGGACATGGCAATGCTCTTGCACTCCCTCTGAATTGGATTGAACAACGTCTTGCAGAGCAAGGTGTTACAACTGAGATCCTGATTCATCGCTTCAATCAGCAGCTTGCCGCCAGCCAGCTTTCCGTCAGTAACAGTATTTCGGGTTTACGTCTGCTGAGTGAAACGAACTGGTCTGATTTTGCAGAGACCATCAGCGTAGTCGAGCAAACTTTACGCCTTGACCCAGCTGGTATATATCCTCGCATGCACTTCGACACCCGAGATCATTATCGCCATGTGATTGAAACGCTTGCCAGGGATGCGAGCTTGAGTGAACCGGAAGTTGCAAACCGCGTGTTGGCAATGTCTTGCGAACCGAGTCTAGATCCTGAGCACCGGCATATCGGTTATTTTCTGCTTGGGGGTGGAAGGCCACAACTCGAACAACTTTTGTCAGTTGAAAGGTCTCTATTGAAATGGCTGCGGCAGAGTATGAATAAATCGCCCCTTCTGTCATGGCTTGGTAGCCTGAGTCTCTTGACCACGGCCGCTACGGCTACCATATTGTATGAAACTGCACTACAGGGTATATTCTGGCTGCTCATCCCCCTAGCACTCCCCCTTATTGTTGCCATTAGTCAACTCGCCAGCGATATGCTTAGCGAAGCAACGACACGCTTTCGTATTCCCAGACCTCTGCCGCGGATGGACTTTTCAAGTGGGATACCAGTTGAATATGCCACAATGGTTGCGATCCCTTGCATGCTGACAAGCTATGAAAGCCTCAGCAAACTTCTCTCTCGCCTGGAAGTCTGCAGCCTTGGCAATCAGGATGAAAATCTCTGCTTTGCACTTCTTACCGATTTTCCGGATTCATCAACTGAGGATACCGAGGAAAACACTGTCCTTTTAAGGCAAGCGATTGCTGAGACGCAGAGACTTAATCGGCGCAACCCTAGCGGCCGATCTCGATTTTATCTACTGCACCGCCGGCCGGTGTGGAACGATTCGCAGAGAATCTGGATGGGATATGAACGCAAGCGGGGCAAACTAGCTCTTCTTAACAGCTGGTTACGCCAACCGGGAGCCCAGTTTTCGAGCGTTGCAGGCTTTCCCTCGCAGGCTTTGCCCGGACGGATTAAATACGTCATCACTCTTGACAGTGATACGCTCCTTCCTCGCGATACCGCCCATAAACTGGTGGCCACAATGGCGCATCCGCTGAATAAACCAGAATATGATCCAACGTTCCAACGAGTCGTTAAAGGGTACGGAATTTTACAGCCAGGCTTAGCAGAGGAAATGCCTCTTTACGGTCAGGGGCACTACGCCGCCATGCGTAGCAGCGTCCCGGGTAATAATCCCTATTCGATGATGTCTTCAGATATATATCAGGATCTTTTTGGCGAGGGATCGTTCGTAGGCAAAGGTATCTATGATGTAGATATTTTTGTCCAGTCCACTGCCAACGTCTGTCCGGAAAATCTTGTACTCAGTCACGACCTGCTCGAAGGATGTTACGCCCGCTCTGGTCTGCTGAGCGACGTTTTACTTTACGAACAATATCCAACTAATTATATCTCAGACGTCGCACGTCGTACGCGCTGGATCCGCGGAGATTGGCAACTGCTCAATTGGTTAAGGGTTCGGGTCAGAAAAGCTGACGGAAGCAGGGAAAAAAATCCATTGTCCATCCTTTCTCGTTGGAAATTATTGGATAATCTCCGACGCAGCCTGGTAGCGCCGTCGATCATGCTGCTTGTATTGAGCACGCTGCTCTGGCTCCCCAACCCTTTATACTGGTTTAGCGTGCTTACGCTAATATGGTTTCTTCCTGCGGCGCTTAGCATAGCATGGGATCTCGGTCATAAACCGCACCGCCGTCCCCTTAAACAACATCTGCAACTGGTCTCAGCTGGAGCCTTGAAGCGCATTTCACGTATCGGTCTCACGATTATGATACTACCCCACGAGGCCGGTTACTCATTATACGCTATTGGAGTTACGCTTTGGCGACTTGGTGTAAGCCAGCGTAACCTCAACCAATGGGTAAGCTATAACCCAGATAACTACCAATCCAGTATATCTGTTTTAGGTTTTTATAGGGAAATGTGGCTTAATGTTGCCTGCGGTCTGAGTCTCACATCACTAGCATTGGTGTTTGATCCGCTGATGCTGTTCATCGCATTGCCCATTAGCGTCGGGTGGTGCATAGCTCCCATTATTATGGCTTGGCTGAGCCGCCAACCCGCGCGTAAGCCCTTTTTGCCAGATCATAAGCAGAAACTTCTGCTGAGACAGACAAGCCGAGAAATATGGTCTTTTTTTGAGACCTTCGCCACAGCGAAAGAAAATTGGCTCCCCCCCGATAATTATCAGGAAATACCGCAGCCGACGATCGCGCACCGTACATCCCCTACCAACATTGGGTTATCACTACTGGCTAACCTTACTGCCTGGGATTTTGGCTATTTGCCAGGCGGCAGCGTCTTACAACGCATAACGCTCACGCTCGACTCTCTTGATAATATGGAACATTTTCGTGGTCATTTATATAACTGGTATGACACTCGAACACTTGCGCCGCTCAGTCCGCGTTACGTATCAAGCGTGGATAGCGGTAATATGGCTGGACATCTATTGACTCTGCGTGAAGGGTTATTAGCCATGCGAAACCAGCCGATTTTGAATGGCGAAAGAATACTTGCAGGGTTAAACGATACATTATTACTTCTTGAAAAACACTGGGGGCCGGAGGCACCGGATACACTTAAAGAGCTTCAAAAGCAGTGTTTCAGCTCAGTGGAACTTCCTTCGGGAGCTCTTTACAGCGAACTTAAAAAAATGCGTACTCAGTGCAAACATCTTACCGCTGCGAGTCAGCAGGAAGGTGATCTTGTGGTGCGCTGGGCCGAGCATCTGGAGCATCAGTTGGTTGAATTATGCCACGAATGGTCACATCTGCTCGCGTGGTTACCCCCTACATACCCAAGCGAGACATTGCCAACACTAAGCTGGTTGGCGCAGAGTACCGATACCGGAGAAGGAACGCCTCCTGCATCAGTTATTACTCACGCCCGTTTGCGGCTGGATATCATCAGCGAACTCGAAAAGAGGTTAAATGACCATGCGCGAATGGATTTTGCCTTTCTCTTCAGCGAAGCTACCAGCCTGCTCAGTGTCGGATATAACTGCGACACAAATACCGCCGATAAAAGCCACTATGACCTTCTGCCCTCTGAAATCAGGCTGACAAGTTATCTCGCTATCGCGACAAATCAGCTTCCGATGAAAAGCTGGTATGCGTTGGGAAGGTTGTTCACCAATATCAACAATGAAACCTCGTTAATGTCATGGAGCGGCTCGATGTTTGAATACCTGATGCCGAATCTAGTGATGCCAAACTGGCGTGGCAGTTTGCTTGATGAAATGGGCAAATCCGCGGTGACACGTCAGATTAACTGGGGCAAGGAACGTGGCGTACCATGGGGCGTTTCTGAGTCCGGCTATCATGCATTTGATCTCCAGCGTAATTATCAGTATCAGGCATTTGGGGTACCTGGACTCGGTCTTCGCCGAGGACTTGCGGACGATATGGTAGTCGCGCCGTATGCAACACTACTAGCTCTGCTCGTTTACCCCCAGAAGGCCTGCGAAAACTTACTTAGACTGGAGCAGAGCGGTGCACATGGCGAATACGGGTTTTATGAAGCGCTGGACTACACGCCATCACGGCTTGCTACCGGGCAACTGTACGCGGTTGTACAGTCCTGGATGGCACACCACCAAGGGATGGGATTCCAGGCGCTAGCGAATATCCTGCTTGATGCCCCAATGATCGAGCGATTTATGGCAAGCCCCACCTTTATGTCGGCGAATCTCCTATTGCAGGAACGCGTCCCGGATGCAGTCGATCTTTATAGCCCTCGCCGTCATTTTGAATCCCATGAAGGAAGGGTTAAACCGGTGCGATATGAACCGAGAGTTTTCAGTCATGTAGACAGCCCTACTCCGCAAATACAGCTGCTCTCAAATGGGCATTACCACTTGATGCTGACGCCAGGTGGTGGAGGATACAGCCGCTGGAATTCGATTTCAGTTACCCGCTGGCGCAGCGATACAACCCGTGATAACTGGGGATCGTTCTGTTATATCCGTGATCCGCATACGAATGAGGTATGGAGCAATACTTGGCAGCCCATGGGCGGAAATGCGAATAGCAGCGATGAGATAATCTTCACCGACGCAGGCGCAGAATTCAGGCGTACCTTCGGAGCCCTTAGCGTTAGGACACAGGTTGTGGTTTCCCCGGAGGATGATATAGAGCTGCGGCGTGTCACCCTGGTACACCATGGCCGTCTACCGCGAACGCTCGAGCTAACAACGTATGCTGAAGTGGTGATTGCTCCAGAAACCAGTGATCTAGCGCATCCGGCATTCAGTAATTTGTTCATCGAAACTGAGATTGATCACAGTCGGGACGCTATTCTTTGCCATCGACGACCGCGTTCTCCAGATGAACCGAGCCCATTTCTGTTTCACATGATGGTGGTGCATAGCAATGATCATAATGAAGCCTCGTTTGAAACAGACCGAGCTAAGTTTATTGGAAGGGGCAGAAGTCCGGCTGATGCCGCTGCTATCTATGCTAACGGGCCGCTCAGCAATACTTCCGGTGCCGTGCTGGATCCTGTCCTAGCGATCCGACAAGTTGTGAGACTCATGCCAGGCATTCCGATAACGATTGATATCGTTTATGGCATCAGTGAGAGCCGTCAGCAAAGCAAGGCATTATTGGAAAAATACCGTGATTACCCAATCGCTGAGCGTGTTTTTGAGCTTGCCTGGTCGCACAGTCTGGTAGTGCTAAGGCAGATAAATGCCAGCGAAGATGACGCAACGCTGTTTAACCGACTCGCTAGTGCTGTGCTCTATCCCTGTCACGAACTACGCGCCGACGATCAAGTCATAAGCCGTAACCGCCGCGGTCAGTCCGGACTGTGGGGCTGGGGTATTTCAGGTGATTTACCGATTGTACTGCATAGCGTGACCAGCGATGAGAGTATGACCTCTATCACTACACTGATTCAGGCTCATCGTTACTGGCGACTAAAAGGGCTTGAAGTGGATCTTGTTATCCTCAATAACAGAGCAGGTGGCTATCAGCAGGCCCTTCAAACACTGATTATGGATTTAATCTATGCCGGTTCAGAAGCCAGCCTGCTGGATAAACCGGGCGGCATTTTTGTCCGTAACGGGGAGCATTTGTCTTCTGAAGATAAGCAATTGTTGATGAGCGTTGCATGTATGTATCTTGACGATCGCGCCGGCGGGCTAAACGAGCAACTTAATCAGCGGCTCCACTCGCCAATTAAACCGCAAAGGCCATTTGTATCTTTTGTCACTGAGGGAAGCAATCGACAGGAAGACTGGACGCCGCATATAGAACATCTGTTCAACTTCAATGGGCATGGAGGGTTTTCAGAGGATGGACGGGAGTATCAGATTATCCTGAAGGAAAATGTTCCAACGCCGGCCCCTTGGTCAAATGTGCTTGCAAACTCCTGTTTTGGTAGCGTCATTTCAGAAGCCGGACAGGCTTACAGTTGGTATGAGAACGCTCATGAATATCGTTTAACCCCCTGGGAAAACGATCCAGTAAGCGACCGTAGCGGTGAGGCTTATTATATTCGTGATGAAGAGAGCGGAACGGTATGGTCACCCACGACGTTACCTGTTCGTGGCCACGGGGATTATATAACCCGTCATGGTTTTGGCTACAGCGTATTCGCGCACCGCGATAGTGGTATAGATAGCGAGTTGACAATACTGGTTGGAGAACACGATCCTGTTAAGTTGGCACTTCTGACGCTTAGTAACAATTCGGGCCGCACGCGCAAATTATCGGTCACAGGGTACGTAGAGTGGACGCTTGGGGAATCACGCTCGCGTTCTGCTCCCCATATCGTTACACATACGGTGGTCGTGCCGGGTGGTAGTGGAGTTACAGCAAATAACTTTTACGGAGCTAACGGCGAAGGACGCATTGCATTTTTCGCTGTCAACGATCCTAATTGTTCGTTGACAGGTGATCGCCGAGAGTTTATTGGCCGCAATGGCTCTTTGCAAAAACCGGCCGCAATGAAGCTTCGCAGTTTATCGGGAAATACGGGCGCTGGTTTGGATCCATGCGGTGCAGTTCAGTCAGTTACCACCCTAATTGACGGTGATCAGAAGACCTTCATTTTTGTACTCGGCAGCGAGGAAAACTCCGCCCGGGCTCAGACTATACTCGATCATTATTTGGATGAAAATATCGTTCGACAGGAGTTGGAAAATGTCCATCGTCACTGGCACCGCATGCTGGATAAGATAGTGGTCAAAACACCAGACCATTCAGTTGATAAGCTAGTTAACGGTTGGCTTCTATATCAGACAATGGCCTGTCGTCTCATGGCGCGCAGTGGTTATTATCAATCGGGTGGCGCATTTGGTTTTCGCGATCAACTCCAGGATACATTAGCACTGACCCACGCTGCACCGGAACGCCTGCGCGACCAAATAGTACTATGTGCGTCAAGACAGTTTATTGAAGGCGATGTGCAGCACTGGTGGCATCCACCTCACGGTAGCGGCGTACGCACGCGATGTTCAGATGATTTTCTCTGGCTCCCGCTCGCCGTCTGTCACTACGTCGACACTTCTGGGGATATCGGAATACTAGAGCAGATGATTCCTTATCTGGAAGGGCGTCAGCTCCAGCCTGGAGAAGAGTCCGTTTACGATACACCACTAATCAGCCACACCGAAGAGACGCTATGGCAACACTGCGTTAAAGCCATTAAGCATGGGCTTCGTTTTGGACAACATGGTCTGCCGCTTATGGGCGCTGGCGACTGGAACGATGGGATGAACCGGGTCGGCATCGAAGGAAAAGGTGAAAGCGTTTGGCTCGGGTTCTTCCTATTCGACATTTTAAAGCGTTTCGCGACGCTCGCTGATCGTCAGCAAGATAAGCTTGTAGCATCGCTGTGTCGCACGGAGGCGGAACACTTGCAAAAAAATCTGAATGCGACAGCCTGGGACGGGGAATGGTTTCGGCGTGGATATTTTGACGATGGAACGCCTTTAGGATCCAAAAGTTCTCAAGACTGCCGGATTGATGCAATAGCTCAAAGTTGGTCCGTTTTATCCGGTGCGACAGACTGTGGACGTGCCGGTAAATCAATGCAGGCACTGGACAAGCATTTGGTAAACTCCGAATCCAGGTTGATAAAGCTACTTTCGCCTCCATTCGATGGACACGGACCGAATCCCGGTTACATTCAGGGTTATGTGCCTGGTGTGCGTGAAAATGGCGGGCAATATACTCATGGTGCTATCTGGGCAGTGATGGCATTTGCCCGAATGGGAAATGCAGAGCGTGCGTGGCAACTCTGGTCACTGATCAATCCAATAAACCACGCGTCTACTGACGAAGAAGTTGCGATTTACAGAGCAGAACCATACGTAATGAGTGCAGATGTTTACAGCATCGCGCCACATACTGGACGTGCAGGTTGGAGTTGGTACACCGGATCAGCGGGTTGGGCCTATCGTCTTCTTACAGAAGAATTGATGGGCATAAAACGTTCCGGTGATGTCTTGACCATACATGCCCTGTTACCAGCAGAGTGGGAGTCTTTTTCTCTGACATATCAACATGACGAAAGTTATTACGAGATTACCATTACACGTGGCAACGGGGAGTACCAGGTCATACTAGATGGTATCGAACTGTCTGATGACCGAATACCTTTAAAGCAGGATGGTCAAAGACACATAGTAGAGATCACTCAGAACTAAGGGATCTTAAAAGCGCATTAACGCCTACCGTTAATGCGCTGATTGTCTCTAAGCACTTCAATCGCAGTCTGCATAGCAACTTTATCATCACGTCTTTTTTGCTTACCTTGTATGACTTGAAGATACTCGAGCAAGGTCCGTGTATTAATCGGCCTTCCCTGTTTACCCACAGCAAGCACTGCTTCACCTAAAATAATTTTTACTGGCGGCAACTGCGCTGGGTACCAGTCAAGAGTGTCTTCTGATTTCATCATAAATTTCTCATGGAAGGATATTGTAACATAAATCAAACTGTTGTTTTCTAAAAGCTCATATTTTATTCAGCAATAAATATTCATAACTTAACCCGACAATTTATATTTTAAAGCGTATAATAAATATTATATTTTCCAGAGGTTAATTTATGTCATTTACAGAAGGACTTAGACATTTTAAAGAAAGACCGGTCCATGTTGCTTGCCCGGTATGCGCATACAGAGCCAATCAGAAAGCAGGTAAACTAAGAAAAAATGCTATTCTGGAATGTCCTGCCTGCGGACTGTTGTTCAGGCCATCAGAATGCTGGTGCATCGGCGGCTGAACAGTTCCTGCAACTTAACTGATATCTGTAAAAGCCAACATTCCTTTTATAGTATAGTGGTAGAGGGCATTATGATGAAAGATAAAAAATCTGTTTTCATTGAAGGAGATATACTTTCGAACAGCTGTCATGGACAGATCGGTCAACATTTCTATATCCACAGAGTGAAATTTAGCAATGGCAAATATGCAATTGTTCGGGAAGCATCAGGGATATGTTTCAAACCAGGCGAAGTTATTCAACGAAATGATTGCAATTGGTTTTATAACTTAATCCCAATTCGTCTTCTATCTTTTGAGTATGTTGGGGAGGATGAATCCAGAAGGCAATTCCTCGAATATCATTAATAACCTACTGAGTATTATAGAAAAAGAATTTTTTCGCCTAACCAAACCATTTAGTAGGCATCCACTCCCACACGCAATCTGCCCCCTGAATTCAGATAAAACTCAATTATCTAAATGAAATGTTCCGCTGAAAAACAAATTCTTCAAATTATCCATGTGCATTACAACCTTCATTAGCTTAGGGAAATTTATGTCACAACTCTTTACATACAAATTACTTCATCCCCGCCACTGGTTTTCCTGGGCAGGCTTGGCACTTCTGTGGGTTATAGTCCTACTTCCTTATCCGGTTTTATATACTCTTGGTTCCGGTCTTGGAAAAATCTCCAGGCCCTTTTTAAAACGTAGAGAAAGTATAGCAGTTAGGAATATTGAACTCTGTTTTCCCGATATGACTCCGATTGCCCGAAGCCAGATGATAAATAATAACTTTGTTTCTCTCGGGCTGGGACTGATGGAAACTGGCATGGCCTGGTTCTGGAGCGATGCGAGAGTCAAAAAGTGGTTTGACGTAGAAGGGATTGAAAACTTGGCTAACGCAACCGGAGGGGTAATGGTTGTCGGGATTCATTTCATGTCCCTTGAACTATGCGGAAGAGTAATGGGGTTATGCCATCCAATGATGGCAACGTATCGGCCGCACAACAATCCATTGATGGAATGGGTTCAGACAAAAGGACGTATGCGTTCAAATAAAGCTATGATTGATCGACGTAATCTATCTCGATTAGTTCATGCACTCAAGGCGGGTGAAGCTGTGTGGTTTGCACCAGATCAGGATTACGGGCCTAAGGGGAGCGTTTTCGCACCCTTTTTCTCGGTAAAAAAAGCAGCCACAACGAACGGAACGTACGCACTTTCAAAACTCGCTGGAGCAAATTTGATCACACTTAGCATGATTCGACGGAGCGATAAAAAATGTTATCATATGTATATCAGTAATCCATTGTTAGGATATCCTGAGGACGATAATATCGCTGCAGCTGCTTATATGAATAAAATCATCGAGCGTGAAATCCTCCGCGCCCCTGAACAATACCTGTGGATGCATCGAAGGTTCAAAACGCGCCCAGAAGGAGAAGACTCTTTATACAAATGAGTTTTTTACAGAATTATTCAAATGATTGTCCAGTGGACCTTTCTCAACACCACTCGCACCTCATGCTAGCTTTCATCCGTTCATATTCCGTCCTTAGCAATTCAGAGGTGTAGGATCCAATAGAGCGGCCAAAGCTAGGATTTCGTACTGCCTAATCCTCAAGATAAAAAAGGTACCATGGGAAAAGTGATTAATATGATTGAGTTATTAGACAACTATTTCTCCGCGCATCACTCAGTCAGCATCAGTCACTTCAGCTACGCTTTATGTGTTCAGCAATGAGCATGTGGTATAAAAAATCTCTTTCGGCTCAATAGCAGTAGCGCTCACGCTTGCATCCCCTTTCCCCTTGCCAGGTTGATTCTGTCAACGCATTCCCTCAATGCTTTGACTTGCTCCGAAGAGAGTTCAGTTTCATCAATGGTGGCCAGAAGAGCGTTGAGGGAGCGCTCAATATCGTTTTTAATTAGCCGTAAACAGATAGTCTTAACCCAACGTGGCGAGAATTTGCTGAGGCCGATTGCTCTCGTGATTCTTAATCTCATTTTGATACCTCTTTGTCGCCAGAGGAGGCGACTTGTTACTCGGTTATAACACTCGATGGAGATAAAGCCTTTAACTCATTCGTTGTGCGGTACGAGTCTTCAGAATCTTTGCTGGCACACTTACCCCCTCCCACCAGCCTTCATCCGGTCATATTTAGCCTTCAAAAGCTCCGCTGGCGTTGGCCCCTTCTGAACAACTGGCGGGGCCAACGCGCGCCGAACAGGCGGGATTGGCTTCCCGGCCAGCACCCGCTTTTCCCACATACCCAGAATCTCGCCAGCCTCACGCTCGAGCTCTTTATGGCTCAACTGCCCATCAGTTCCCCGGCGCCGCAGTTCGAGGCATATATGGTAATAAACTGGCTTCGGCCACGGATAATGCTCACTGCTCGGGTACCGAAACACCAGCTTGCGCCACTTCCAGTACTCAGCCATAACGTCAGCAGTGGTGATCCCCAGCACGCATCGCCCTTCCCTGCACCACTTGATGAACTGGCCCGGCGAAGGCAGGAATGGGCGTTCCTGACGGCGTACAATGCGCATCCCGGCTTCAACCTGGTCCAAGGTGTTGATCCCGTTTTCTTTGAAGGCCAGCACCCACTGACGGCGGATCTCGTTCACGTCTTCCTGGCTGCGATTAACCAGGCTTGCCGGGAACGCAGCCGTCAGCTGTACGAACAGCCCGTTGATAATCTGCGCCACCTGCTGCGTTTGTTCGCGTTCGGTGTACTGCTCGGGTAGGTTGTGCGCCACGCGGCGAGCCTGTTCCCGGCCAAAATTGCGAATGCTTTCGGCTAGATTTTTCATTCCAGCACTCCGTCAATCCAGTCGGTGTTATGCAGGTCAATGCCACCCCAGGATGGTTTTACCATTCCGGTTGCGCGCAGCCGTTTGGTGGTGAGCTGATCCCAGTGCTTGCGGAGACTTGAAGGGCTCAGGATGTTGTCTTTCCAGAACTCGTCCCGATTAGCCCACTGGAACAGGTCACAGATTTCGTAGTGAGTACGCTTGTCCTGGACACGCATCAGCCTGATGGTGTTTGCCCATTCAACCCAGTTGGGTTCGGATAGCGATGCGTTGACGGTGAGAAGCCTGTCGTAAATCCAGCGAGCGGCCTTGATGTCGTCAGCGGATCCCCATGATTTACCTGCCGGGGTGTATATCCCAGCGGCTGCTTCAGGATGGCGAGAGAGAAACTTTTGAGTTTTCTGGTTTCGGGATTCGTCAGAATTCCGAGACGAGGATATTTTAATATTGTTCTTGTTATAGTCTTGGGTGTCTACCGTTTCAGGGAAGGTTTTTCCCGTTTTCGGTAACACTTTTCCCGATTTCGGGAAGATTTTTCCCGTTTTCGGTTTGTCTAAAATCCAGGCGGAAAGATCAGTATTTATACCAACTATTTTCATCACGCCCTGCTTTTGACTGAAGATAATTTTGCGTTCTGCGAGTGATTTGAGCGCATCAGAAACATGCGAATCACTCAAACCTGTAAGCTCAGCGATCACCGTGTTCGTAACGCGGTCCTGTTTCTTGTTCCAGCCGTAGGTAAGCCAGATCACCGCTTCAAAACACTGCCACTCCCGGCCTGACAATCTCAGGCGTGGCTTAAGCAGCTGGATCTCGTTAGCGACCTTGGTATATCCATTCGACAGGTCGGCCATACGACCTCCCGGTTGTTCGGTTCTGTGGGGGAAATTGATAATTTCAGCTGTGTTTGACATACTTTGCTCCGCAATTACACTCCGTTTTTGCACCTGAAAGCCGTTGGTGTTCGAGCACCGCGGCTTTCGCCTTTTCTGAAGTCTTCACATTACCCCCAGCATGGTTGTGACCATCGCCAGCAGCGGTGCCGTAAGGTCAGGATCGACTCTGAACATTTCGAAAATCCCCTCGCCTAACTCCTTCAGCTTTTCCTTCTTCGGTGCATCGAGCATCAAAGCTTGCTTCGCCTCACTCACCTCTTTTTCCAGCCGGGCCATTCGGTAAGCAAACGAGTCGTTCTTTACGACACGGTCGCGGTATCGAAGCGGTAATACGGACATGATCGCTGGCACCAGCTGTTCAACGTTCTTTCGGTACGATGCGGAGTCTTCTTTGTTGTCGAGCCAGCGGAACAGCTTCACGTTCCAGACATCGGCCTGGCCAGAAAAATCTACGCCATCAAGTTGAAGTTCTTCCGCCGCTTCTTGGATTTGAAGCGCAACAGCTACGCGCCCTTCTGCCGCTGCCCACGCCCTGACTGCAGAACAAATATCTCGATGATCAAGATCCTGCTCTGCCGATTCGCTTTGATGACACGGGAATATCATTGGATTAGAGGAAGCTCTGCTACTCTGTTGAAATGAAACAGTTTGCATAGTTAAGGATCCTGTTTAGGTAAACCGTCTGTTGGGTTTAGGTAGAGATCTGGGCGCAGCTCGTGCGGAGTTACGCCGGTAACCCCATAAATTTGCAAAACTCGATCTGCCGGTACGACGCCCTGATATCGATTTCGCCAATGACTAACAGTCATGGCGCTTACGGTTAGCAGTTGGGCTAAGCGCGTAGCAGTTCCTGCTTTGGTAATTGCTTTATCAATTGCTTTCATAAATAGCTCCTGTAACAACAACGCAATTAAACATATTGTTTATGTTTGTGTCAACATTTTGAATATTGAGCTAATAAACATTTGGTTTAGAATTCGTCCATGAAAGAAAAAACTCATCAAATTAACCACCCCCAAGTTCAGCGGCTTAACGAGGTTCTTGAGCTCAAGAAGTTGACCAAATCAGACATGGCCCGTATATGCGGCGTCAGTGCTCAGTCGGTCAATAACTGGTTCGTTCGTGGGACGATTGGTAAAAGTTCAGCGATTAAGCTGGCGGATGCGCTTGGGGTGAGCCTTGAGTGGCTGCTTGGCCAAGATGTTGGCAAAAAAGATGGACTGAAGCCGGACGAACAACGCCTGTTGGAACTTTACCGTCAGCTTCCCGAAGAAGAGCAACAGAACATGCTTCGCATCTTCGCACTTCGCCTGAAAGAGCTGGACGAACTATATGATAAGTATATGAAAGGCCGGATTCGTTCGCAGGATGATTGAGTAATCCTTTCAGCAATGAATCGTAAAGACCCACCATAAGAAATGGCCATGAAGTGGCCTTTTTTTTATACCCCTCTAATAACTAGCACATCTTTTGTACTAAGCGACCATTCCGCGGACTTCCAGCACGTACCATTTCGTCGAATTTTTTTCCTCCAAAGGACAAAATTTCACTCTCCATAAGCACCACATAAACATTTTGTTTATCTAAAATTACTCATTTTGTTGACTACAACTTAAACTTTGTGTTTAATCTAACTCACCAAGACGCACTACGAACCACCAAGGCAGGACGCCCACGAAGTAGCCGCCGACGGCATACGAATAGTCGGATGAGGTGGAGAGATTAACGCGCATCAGGTGTAAACGTTCCGCTGGCCGGCGATAAGGCAAACGAGGGTGAGAATGATTGATTTCGCACGCAAACCAGGACGGCAGCAGGCCGTAAAGCTGAACTTCTTCGAGGTGATTATTCGCCGCCTGTGCTACCTGCTGGCGCAAAAGGGGAATCCAGATGTGTAACTCAATGAAATGCGGGTACTGCCACAAGCCGGTTGAACCGGAGGAAGTAGTCAAAAGTACCCTTCTCTATCGCAACGGCGCACAGCTGGCGCGCAAAGAGAAAGAATACTGCTCTGAACGTTGTGCTTCGTACGACCAGATGGCACACGAGGCATAACGTAAAAGCCGCGCAAGGCGGCCCGTACGTCCGGTGCTCCCGACCAAAGTTACACCGGAAAACTACTTAAAAAACCAAATTTCACCCAATGGGCGCTATCTCTGGCCCGGGGATCTTACATCCAAAAAAGAGGATCTCACATGGAATTTTTCTATGTAGTTAAGGCTACGCAGAAATCTGGCAAAGAAGACGCAGTGATTTGGTTCACTGCGAAATCTGAAGCCCGTGCCAACCTGCAGCTCGATGTTGAGCTGGAAGATGCTTGTATTGAAACCGGACGCGGGAAGGATTACGCCAAACCGGTTCGCACCGATTTCCCTGTTTACAACGATCTGCCTGAAGAAAGCACCGTGGATTACACCTGGTGCAAACGCTACGAACTGCAGGACGATGGACGCACCTGGCTGCCAAAGGCTGGTGCTCAGTCGACTGGTGACGTGGACAGCACTGCCGCACCGGAAACGACCATTAAAGTCGAAACTTCCGTCGAGAGTGTCCCGCTTGAAAACCGCACTCCAGCGGTCCGTTTTGCCGTCCACCTGGCCAGCGACAAATACCAGTCGCACATCACTAAAGAGCAGCAGCTGGCTGCCAGCGAAATGTCACTGGATGAAGGCAACACCTATCTCCAGAACCTGCTGCTGGCGAAGAACGACATCCCTGAAATTGCCGAACTCAGCCTGAACGCTGAGTGGAAACTCGTTCAGGCGATAAAGCAGGTCTTCGCGCAAGATGAAACGCACGAAGCTGAAGTTATCGCTGCATTCATGGCTGACTGGGCGAGAGCAGATGTCAGCGATCGCAATCAGTTAATTGAAGAGTGGAGAAGCGGAAAGCTTTCTCTTCTCAAATCAGAAAGCACCAGCGACACCGATGTTACAGCCGTTCAGGTTCCAGAACCTGAAAACGGTATTCAGATTGACGAGAATGATGACGAAACCACTCGTTATCCAGTCGTTCGTATGCCCTTCCGCAAGCAGCTACTCGCCCAGTTCACCGCCGACGAACTGCGCCACCACTTAACCCGCGAAGAATACGAAGGTATCTGCGCGCTGGAGATGGACACTGACAACAGCTATGTCCAGAACCTGTTGCTGGCGGCAGAAAACTGCGAAGTGGTTAAGGGTTACGATACCAAAGACCTGTGGCGCTACACCGACGCCATTCGCAAGGTGTTCAGCCAGGAGAAGCGTCATGAACTCGCTTTGGTTCTCCGATTCACCCGAATCTGGGCAGCGACTGATTATATTGACCGCGGCACCCTGGTGCGCGAATGGACGGATGGTAATCGCATTTCTGAAGTAGGCTCTCCTGCACCTTTAAAACCAGCAAAGCCAGAAACTACAGAATCCTATAAACGAGCTGTTGCCCAGAACATGGCGAACCTGAGCATTGAGATCGCGATTGCTCTGCTGTACCCAGATGCAGTACCGGGACAAATCAACCGTACGCAACTCCTGGCCGCCAAAGAACTCGCTGACAAAAAAGATGAGTCGCACACCAAGGCTCTCAAGGTTCTTGGTAAAACTACCGACATCCTCGACTACGACGCCAACAGTATTTTTGGAGTTACCCGCGCTATTTCATGGTCTGGAGAAGAAAGCACAACCGAACTGCGTAGCCAGGTGCGTGAGTGGTTCACGGCGAACGGCATCTATGAAAACGGTGAGCGCTCTAAAGGCTATCCAGAATGGAGCGAAGACTCCCGCGCGGTTCGTCATTCCACAGTGGAAGAACCAAGTACTCCAAGCCAGCCAAAGGTCGCAAGCCTTGGCAGCGGCGTGTTCTCCATCGATGGTCTGATGCTTGGAAATACCGCCCCGGTCATCGATATCCCCTCAAATGAAGTCGAAAAAACGGAAAACACAGCGGAGACCACCAGCGATGTGCAGATGGAAACGACTCAGCCAGAGAAAGTCGAAAATACTGATCCGGTACAACCAGGCGAAGGCGCTGATGCAGCTAATACGCAAGCAGTTACCGTAGCGCCGGAAGAACAGCAGTCAGAGCCAGTAATCGAATACCCGGCTTACTTCGAGCCTGGCCGCTACGAAGGTCTGCCGAATGAGGTTTATCACGCAGCAAACGGTATTAGCTCAACCCAGGTAAAAGATGCCCGCGTCAGCCTGATGTACTTCAACGCGCGCCATGTGGCTAAAACTATCCCGCGCACAGCATCCAAAGTGCTGGACATGGGAAACCTGGTGCACGCCCTTGCATTGCAGCCGGAAAACCTTGAAGCAGAGTTCAGCGTAGAACCTGAGATCCCGGAGGGTGCTTTCACCACCACAGTAACTCTGCGCGAGTTCATAGATGCTTACAACGCCAGCCTGCCGGCGCAGCTGAGTGCAGACGATATTAAAGCGTTGCTTGAAGAACATAACGCATCCCTTCCCGCTCCAGTGCCGCCTGGCGCCAGCCTGGAAGAAACGGCTCAAAGCTATATGGCTCTCCCTGCTGAGTACCAGCGTATTGAAGAAGGCCAGAAGCAGACAGCAACGGCAATGAAGGCTTGCATCAAAGAGTACAACGCCACCCTGCCCGTGCCGGTTAAAACCAGCGGCAGCCGTGATGCGCTACTCGAGCAATTAGCGATCATCAATCCTGATTTGGTAGCACAGGAAGCGCAGAAACCGACGCCGCTGAAAGTGTCCGGCACCAAAGCAGACATGATCCAGGCAGTTAAATCAGTTAAGCCCGATGCCGTGTTCGTAGACGAGCTGTTAGATGCCTGGCGCGACAACCCTGGTGAAAAGATTCTGGTTACTCGCCAGCAGTTGGCCACAGCGCGAGCAATTCAGTCTGCACTCCTGGCGCACCCGACCGCCGGCATGCTGCTGACACATCCAAGCCGCGCCGTTGAAGTGAGCTATTTCGGTTTTGACGACGAAACAGGTTTAGAAGTGCGTGTACGTCCGGACCTCGAAATTGAACTGGACGGCGTGCGCATCGGTGCGGACCTGAAAACCATCAGCATGTGGAATGTGAAGCAAGAAAGCCTGCGCGCAAGACTGCATCGGGAAATCATTGACCGGGACTACCACCTCAGCGCGGCTATGTATTGCGAGACCGCGGCGCTGGACCAGTTCTTCTGGATTTTCGTCAACAAAGACGAGAACTACCACTGGATCGCCATCATTGAGGCATCCACCGAACTGCTGGAACTGGGCATGCTCGAGTACCGCAAAACGATGCGCGCCATCGCCACTGGCTTCGATACGGGCGAGTGGCCAGCGCCGATCACTACCGATTACACCGATGAACTGAACGACTTCGACCTGCGCCGCCTCGAAGCGCTGCGCGCTCAGGCTTAAGGGGGATTTATGCATAACACAAACGTTACCGTTGCTGACCAGAACACCGTTATTAACTCTAATGTGGCTCTGTTTGATTCCCAGTATCTGAATGCAATCAGCACGTTTGCGCAGATCATGGCGCAGGGCACCGCTACAGTTCCTAAGCATCTGCAGGGCAATCAGGCCGACTGCATGGCTGTCGCGATGCAAGCGGCACAGTGGCAGATGAATCCCTTTGCCGTAGCGCAGAAAACGCACCTGATTAACGGTGTGCTCGGGTATGAAGCGCAGCTGGTTAATGCCGTAATTTCACGCAGCGGCGTGCTGGCCAGTCGTTTTGAATATGAGTGGTTTGGGCCATGGGAAAAGGTCGTTGGAAAATTCCACATCCGTAAAAGCGATAAAGGCGAGTACCGCGTCCCGGGCTGGACCCTCGCTGACGAAGCCGGGATTGGCATCATTATCAGCGCAACCCTGAAAGGCGAGGATAAACCGAGAGAACTCGATTTACTGCTGGCTCAGGCCAGAACCCGAAACTCTACCCTATGGGCTGACGACCCTCGCCAGCAGCTGGCGTACTTGGCCGTCAAACGCTGGGCGAGACTGTTCTGCCCGGATGTGATTCTGGGCGTTTACACCCCGGATGAGCTCGATGATCGCCGTGAAGAACGAGAGGTAAACCCCGCACCAGCGCAGCACGTTAGCCTCGCTGATATTTCAGGTGACAACGTCACTACTACTCAAACGGCTCATGAATCGGCACAAAACATCGATGCTCTAGCTGATGATTTCCGCGACCGCATCGAGGCGGCTCAGGATGTGGATAGCGCTAAAGCTCTGCGCGCAGATATTGAAACCGTGAAAGCAACGCTGGGTTCTGCCCTGTTCACTGAGCTGAAAAACAAGGCCGTGAAGCGTTATTACCTGGTTGATGCACGGAACAAAGTCGAAGCAGCCATCAATTCCTTGCCACCTTCAGATGAACCCGATGCAGCTGCGCGGTTCGCAGAGGTAGAGCGCGTTCTTGCGTCGTCTAAACGTCATCTGGGCGATGAATTGCATGGTCAGTTCAGCATCACTCTGGCGGATATGAAACCGGAATACGTGGACTAACGAGATCGGGAGGGGAAACCCTCCCTCAAGGAGAAGAAATGCGACTGATTAATCGAGGCAGTAAGCAATCCCCTTTGGCTCGCCAGGCATGTGAAATCGCACTCGCAGCCCACCAGCAGAGATATGGTGACTACGGGCGCAGCAAGATGAAAGAGACCTATACGGTGAGAGTGGAAGGCGTGAAGGTCTGGGTCGAGGTAGTGAACTGCAAGGCAAGCTACGTGGCCACAGCAATGACTGGCATGCGCCGACTACGCTCCCTGCCCGGCCAGGCAAACTGAAACTGAAATATCAACAACTACGGACCGGCATATCTATACTCATGCCGGTTACCTGAGGTGAACCATGTCGCAGGTAATTTTTAACGAAGAATGGGTTGTTGGCGCAAGACTCACAGAAAAAACAGGCCTGACCGAACGACAGATTGAGAAGTATCGACAGGGCTGTTGGGTGGAAGGTGTCCATTTTAAACGGGTTTCTCCTTCCGGAGAAAAAACCTTGCGTGGCACAACCTGGTACAACTATCCGAGAATTAATCAGTTAATAAGGGATGCGTAAGATGGCAGCTTTGCCTACAGGTGTCGAAATCAGAAACAATAAGATTTGTATCTGGTTTATGTACCGGGGAAAGCGTTGCCGCGAAATTCTCAAAGGTTGGATTAACACCCCGGCGAACATCAAAAAAGCCGGGAACCTTCGGGCTGTGATCGTTAGCGAAATTAACCTTGGAGAGTTTGATTACAACCAGCGCTTTCCTTCATCATCCAGAGCAAAAAAAACCGTAACCACTGTTTCAGTTCAAACCTTTTCAGAGCTGTGTGAACTGTGGACGAGCATTAAAGAAACCGAAATTAGCGCGAATACGATGCGTAAGACACGCTCACAACTCGGTACGTTAATGCACATCATTAACGGAGATACGCCTGTTTCAACTATACGCCACAGCGACATTCTTAAATACAGAAAGGAGCTGTTGAACGGTGAGACACTTTACCTGGCAAATCCCAGAAGTAACAAACAGGGGCGCACTGTGCGTACCGTGAACAACTATATATCGCTTCTTTGCTCGCTTCTTCGGTTTGCACACAAATCTGGCTTTATCAGTGGCAAACCCTTTGAAGGGATCAAGAAACTACATAAAGGGAAAGTAAAACCGGATCCTTTAACGAAGCAGGAGTTTAGTTTGCTTGCCGAATCCGAGCGTGGCCAAAGCCTCAATATGTGGACGTTCGCAGTTTATACTGGTGTCCGTCATGGAGAGCTTGCAGCTCTTGCCTGGGAAGATATCGACTGGGAAAAAGGTACGGCTCATATACAGCGCAACCTTAATGCGCTAGGAATGTTCGTCCCACCAAAAACCGATGCAGGTGATCGAGTTATCACGCTATTAGAGCCAGCACTAGAGGCCTTGAAGGCACAGCGTACGCTGACTTCGTTACAGCCCAAAACCGAGATTGTTTTCCATCACCGCGAGTATGGTGCGATGGAATATCAAAACCTGCGATTTGTTTTCATGCCCAGGATGCGCAAGGGCAAACAGAAAGCCTACTACTCTTTATCGAGTATCGGCTCCAGATTTAACGCAGCTGTAAAACGTGCTGGTATTCGCCGCCGGAATCCGTACCATACGCGGCATACTTTTGCCTGCTGGCTTTTATCTGCCGGCGCTAACCCGTCTTTCATAGCCAGCCAGATGGGGCATGAAAACGCGCAAATGGTTTATGAAGTCTACGGTGCGTGGATTGAAGAAATGAATGGCGAACAGGTGCTGATGCTTAACGATAAGCTGGCACGCTGAAAAATTTTTGCCCCTATTATGCCCCTATTGGCTCCGAAGGTAGTAATAAATGCAAGAAAATCAATCAAATACAAAGAAAGAGCAATACAACCTGAATAAGCTGCAAAAGCGCCTGCGCCGTAACGTGGGCGAGGCCATTGCGGACTTCAACATGATTGAAGAAGGCGACCGCATCATGGTTTGCCTGTCAGGGGGTAAAGACAGCTACACCATGCTGGAGATCCTGCGTAATCTTCAGCAAAGCGCGCCGGTGAATTTTTCCCTGGTGGCGGTCAACCTTGACCAGAAACAGCCGGGTTTCCCGGAGCACATTCTGCCGGAATATCTGGAGCAGCTGGGCGTTGAGTATAAAATCGTCGAAGAAAACACCTACGGCATCGTGAAAGAGAAGATTCCGGAAGGGAAAACCACCTGCTCGCTTTGCTCCCGTCTGCGCCGCGGCATTCTCTATCGCACCGCAACGGAACTGGGCGCGACCAAAATTGCTCTGGGCCATCACCGCGACGATATCCTGCAAACGTTGTTCCTGAATATGTTCTATGGCGGCAAGATGAAAGGCATGCCGCCTAAGCTGATGAGCGATGACGGCAAGCATATTGTGATCCGCCCTCTTGCCTACTGCCGGGAAAAAGACATTGAGCGTTTTTCTCAGGCGAAAGGGTTCCCGATCATTCCATGCAATCTGTGCGGCTCACAGCCGAACCTGCAGCGTCAGGTGATTGGCGACATGCTGCGCGACTGGGACAAACGTTATCCGGGCCGTATTGAGACCATGTTCAGCGCGATGCAGAACGTGGTTCCTTCCCACCTCGCGGACGTAGAGCTGTTCGACTTCAAAGGTATCAACCACGGCTCGGAGGTGGTGAATGGTGGCGATTTGGCGTTTGACCGGGAAGAGATCCCAATGCAGCCTGCGGGCTGGCAGCCGGAAGACGAGGACAATCAGTTCGAAGAGTTGCGTCTGAACGTGCTTGAAGTGAAATAAGCGATGGGCGTCTCAGAAAGACCTTCTGAGACGCTTTATGCCTTATTTCAGCAGATGTACGCGGCAGGTTTTGCCTTTAATCTTGCCGTTTTGCAGCTGCTTCCACGCCTTATGCGCAACCGCCTGGCGAACCGCCACGTACACGTGTGCAGGATGAACCGCAATTTTCCCGATATCCACCCCTTCCAGCCCCACATCTCCGGTCAGTGCGCCCAGCACATCCCCCGGTCGCATCTTGGCCCTTTTGCCGCCATCAATGCACAGCGTCGCCATTTCGGCCTCCAGCGGCACGAGTTTGATGCTGCCCGGCGCGTTCACCCAGTTCAGTTTGATCTGCAACATTTCTGAGAGAATATTGGCGCGCTGCGCTTCTTCCGGCGCGCAGAAGCTGATGGCCAGCCCGCTGTTTCCGGCGCGAGCAGTGCGACCAATACGGTGGACGTGCACTTCGGGATCCCATGCCAGCTCATAGTTCACCACCAGTTCAAGGGATTTGATATCCAGGCCGCGTGCGGCAACGTCGGTCGCCACCAGCACGCGCGCGCTGCCGTTAGCAAAGCGCACCAGCGTCCGATCGCGATCGCGTTGTTCAAGGTCGCCGTGCAGCGACAGCGCGCTCTGCCCCGCCGCATTCAGGGCATCACAAACCGCCTGGCAGTCTTTTTTGGTATTACAGAACACCACGCATGACGCAGGCTGGTGCTGGCTCAGCAGTTTCTGCAGGAGAGGGATTTTTCCCTGCTGCGAGGTTTCAAAGAACTGCTGTTCGATGGCCGGCAGCGCATCTACGCTGTCGATCTCAATGGTGAGCGGATTATTCTGCACGCGACCGCTGATCGCGGCGATGGCTTCAGGCCAGGTCGCAGAGAACAGCAGAGTCTGACGATCGGCCGGCGCGAAGCGGATCACTTCATCAATGGCATCGCTGAAGCCCATATCCAGCATTCTGTCCGCCTCGTCCATCACCAGCGTGCTTAAGGCATCGAGCGAAACGGTGCCTTTTTGCAGGTGATCAAGCAGGCGGCCGGGTGTCGCGACAATAATGTGCGGCGCGTGCTGGAGCGAATCGCGCTGTGCGCCAAACGGCTGCCCACCGCAGAGGGTTAAGATCTTGGTATTGGGCAGGAACCGCGCCAGGCGACGCAGTTCACCCGCGACCTGGTCTGCCAGCTCGCGGGTCGGGCACAGCACCAGTGACTGGGTCTGAAACAGCGACGCGTCAATATGCTGCAGCAGACCAAGACCGAAAGCGGCCGTTTTCCCACTGCCCGTTTTCGCCTGCACACGCACGTCCCGGCCTTCAAGGATAGCGGGCAGCGCGGCCGCCTGAACAGGCGTCATCGTGAGGTATCCCAACTCGTTGAGGTTGTCGAGTTGGGCGGCAGGCAGAACATTCAGGGTAGAAAAAGCGGTCACAATAATCTCTCGTGGTCATCTTTACAGTCAGATGGCGCGTATCCTCGCAGATCTCGGGGTTCGATGCGACAATTTAATCGGTTCTTCGTCCGGCGGCGGGTCTGGCATCGGCTGCGGACGCGGAATGGGATCGGGCATCGGCACGGGATCGGTGGGGACAGGATCGGACTGACGCGCGTGTTGCATTAGCAGAGCGAGTAAAATGCTCATCTTTCCCTCCAGGATTTGCTGTCGTCCCTTTTAGGGTAGACGCTGAGAAACAGGAGGCAAAAAAAAGCCGACTATAAAGTCGGCGTCGTACGAATCAATTGTGCTATGCAGTAATTCAAAAAAGGAAGTAAGACAATATGGAGCGCAACGCCCATCGCTTGACGTTGCATTCACCTGCGGGAGTAATATTGCACCTTACGGGGGTGATGTTTATTGACTTCGCTCAATTAAAAGAGCGTTTTAATCCTCGAAAAAGGTGAAAAAATCGTAAATTTACAGCCATTTACTACGATGCAACCACCATGCAACACCACCAATCAAAACAACTAACATGACGCAAAACGCGGTGAAGCCGTACCGATATTCGCCGCCGGGTATACCGCCCAGATTGACGCCAAAAAGCCCTGTCAGAAATGTGCTGGGTAAAAAGACCATCGCCATCAGGGACATCGTGTAGGTTCTTCTCGCCAGCGACTCCTGCATCACCTGCGCGATTTCATCCGCCATCACCGCCGTTCGGGCGATACAGGAATCGATCTCATCCAGCCCGCGGCCCAGCCTGTCAGCAATGTCCTGCATCCGGCGGCGCTGATCGTCATTCATCCAGTTGAGTCTTTCACTGGCCAGACGGGCATACACATCCCGTTGTGGCGTCATATACCGACGCATCACGATCAGCTGCTTGCGCAATAGCGCCAGAAAGCCGCGCGGCGGGATCTGCTGATCGAGCAGATTATCTTCCAGGTCGATGATTTTATCGTGCAGCTCTTCAATAAATTCGCTCGCATGATCGGTCAGGGCGTCACAGACGTCCACCAGCCAGCTGCCGCAGTCAACCGGTCCGGTCCCCTCTTTGAGGTCGTTCACAATGTCATCCAGCGCCAGAACCTTACGCTGACGTGTGGAAACAATCAGCCCATCGTCCATATAGACGCGCATCGCAACCAGCTGATCGGGACGTTCATCCGTGCTGCCGTTTATACAGCGCAGGGTGATAAGCGTCCCGTCACCCATCCTGCTTACGCGAGGCCGCAGGCTTTCCCCCGCCAGCGCATCGCGTACGTTGTTAGGCAGCAGCGGAGTCGAGGCCAGCCAGTCAGCGCTGTCCGGGTGGGTATAGTTCAGATGTAGCCAGCAGGGATGCTCTTTATCAATGACATCATCATCTTCCAGCGGTCGGGCGCCGCCGCGACCGTCCAGCACCCACGCAAAAACTGCGTCAGGAACGTTAAGTTCGGATCCTTTAATGCTCTCCACAGCGCCTCCCCTGTTTGGCTCTTTCGATGTCAGTCTAGCTTCCATCAGGGGTTAAGCAACAACTATGTTTCGCATCGCGCTGAAATCGCTCAGGAATTGTACACGCTATATTTTGAGAATAAAAAAGCCTGGCATGCCAGGCTTCGGGAAGCTGTCAATGAGAGTGCTCGGGGCGCGGATGAAACGAGACAGGGCTGGCTACTGGTGACGGGGGGTGCCCCTGGTCCAGCCTGAAATTTCGGGTCCGCGTCTGCAGTTCGATCACCTGATTACGCAGCACATCAGAGGAACCGTTGAGCTCCTCTGCCATTGCCACGTTGCTTTGCGTGACCCGCTCCAGTTCGGACAGCGCCAGTGTGATCTGGGAAATGCCCTTCTCCTGCTCTGCGGTTGAGGTAGAAATTTCGTCCATTAACCGGCTGACGTTGCCGGAGCCGGTCACGATGTCACGCATATTCTTCTCCGCTTCCGACACAACGCTGGCACCTTGGGTGACATTACTGCTGGTAACGTCAATCAGCGTTTTGATGTTTTTCGCCGCCTCAGCGCTGCGGTGAGCCAGGTTTCGGACTTCCTCTGCGACCACGGAGAACCCTTTCCCGTGATCGCCCGCCCGCGCGGCCTCGACGGCCGCGTTAAGCGCCAGAATATTCGTCTGGAATGCAATCCCGTCGATCAGGGAGATAATTTCCGTCATCTGCTGCGCGCACTCGGTAATGGATTGCATATTGCTGGCAACCTGTTCCATCAGATCTCCGCCCCTGCGCGCCTGCAGCGTCGCGGCATTCGCCTGCTCGCTCGCCAGCCGGGTATTATCGGCATTGTTTCGGGTACTTGCCGCCATCTGCTCCATGCTTGCCGCAGTTTGCACCAGAGACGCAGACTGCTGCTCTGTTTTCACCGAGAGCTGAGCACTGCGGGAAGAGAGCTGATCCGACAAGGCCATGGCGTTTTGTGATGATGCCCTGATCTCACGCACCAGCGTAGCGATGTTGCTGGAAAGACTATTAATCCCGGGAATTAATCGCCCCGCGCAGTTATTGCCAAACTCGGGGATAGAGACGCCTAAGTTGCCTGCGGTCACTTCTTCAATACTTTTTTTCACAGTATTGATCGGCGTCACAAGAAACTTCGTCATATAACTCCAGAGCAAAAATAATCCAACGAAATTGACCAGATTAATCGAAACGAAAAGAGGAAGATTGCTGGAAAATAGAGCAACGATACCTGCATTCACTAAAAACAGGCACAGCAGGAACCAGGCAATGAAGGTCCTGACACTAATATTTCTTAGCATGATTTTACCCACAACTTATATTTTGGTCGGCATTTAGATTTATAGCATTCACTTTTGCGTTTGTCCTCACATAATACGCTGGTTTCTCGTTTCGCCGTTACCCACCCTGTATTTAACTTAAGTCAGATAAAAAAGAGGTTTTAGTAGAAATGTCATGCCCCATATGCTGTATTGCTGGTCCAAAGCCCCCTGAAGCGATACCATTATCTGCAGTGCTACGGTCCATATGCACACATATTTAAGACGCTTTGCTACAATCTATCGACTATGTTTAGCAGTACTTAATGCATTAACATAAAGAATATATTTTATATTTCGGGTAAGTTTGACCTTTTATATAAGTGGCTATTTTCCACGATAAATAACTAATATGGTTTGAATGCGCATGTTCGTTGCCAGATAAAGACGTGCCGGCCGGCAAAATCGGTAACCCTCTCAGGCGTGGGATTGCATAATGCTCAATATATCGTGGGACCCTATGTTGATCGCTGTCTCTTATCTGGTGGCGTTTATCGCCTCCTTTGTGGCCCTGGACAGCGCCGGGAAAATTCCCCTTTCCAGCCGTAAAGCGGCTCTGTTCTGGCGCATTGCCGGCGGGATCACGCTGGGCATCGGGATCTGGTCAATGCACTTCATCGGTATGCTGTCGATGCAAATGCCGATGATGATGAGCTATGACCTATGGCTAACCCTTGCGTCTCTCGGCGTGGCGATCGTTGCCTCCACGATAGCAATAAATATTGCCGTTACGGGCAAACACCTCTCTCCCTTTCGGCTGTTCTTCGCCACGGTTATCCTCAGCGCTGGCGTGGTCGCTATGCACTATATCGGCATGGCCGCGTTGATGCTGGAAGGAAGCATCCTCTGGGATCGGCGCATTGTGGGTGTGTCCGTGATGATTGCCGTGGTCGCCTCCGGCGTGGCGCTGTGGCTGGCTTTTCGCCTTAGAGATAAGCACAAAGGGGTCTTTGTGACTCGCATTCTCGCCGCGTTAGTCATGGGCGCCGCCATTTGCGCGATGCACTATACGGGCATGAGCGCCGCGCATTTCCATGAGATGGCGCATACGCTCCCCGGCGGGGTCAGCGAGCTGGGGTTATCCATCTGGGTTTCCGTCACCACGCTCTCCCTGCTCGGCATGATGTTAATTATTTCGCTTATCGATTCGCACTGGCGGACCAGCCGGCTGACGGACAATCTGCGCCAACTCAACCGTCAGCTTGAGCTACAGGTTCGCTTTGACGCTCTCACCGGCCTCGCAAACCGCCAGCAGATGGATATCCGAATGCAGGATTGTCTGCACAGCGCCTTGTTGAGTAACAAACAATTTGCCGTGGTTTTTCTGAATGTCGATCGCTTCAGACGCGTGAATGATACCTGGGGTCACAGCGTCGGTGATGAGTTATTAATTACCATTGCCCAACGCATCACCTCCCTACTTACCCGTGAGATGACGCTGGCCAGGCTGGGTGGGGATGCCTTTATCCTGCTGGTTCCCGAATGCGACGAAGAAAAGCTCACTACCCTGCTCACGACGCTGCTTGCGGATATGCGCCGCCCGCTTTCGCTTTGCGGACATACGCTGAGTACCACCCTCAGCGCGGGTGTAAGCCTTTATCCTCAGGATGGCGAAACGCTGCATGAACTGAAGTTTAAGGCGGATGCCGCCTTACACCACGTTAAGCAAGAAGGTCGTAACGGCTGGGCGTTTTACCGCCCTGAGATGTCAACGGCGATTCCGGCGCAGCCGGGTTTTCTGCAGGAACTTTATCAGGCGCTGGAAAGCGATCGGTTTGAACTGTGGTATCAGCCAACCTGGCATGCTAAAGATAAGACAATCCACGGTTTTGAGGCTCTTCTGCGCTGGCGGCATCCGGAGCAAGGCGTTTTGCTGCCAGGTCTGTTTTTACCCACTCTGGAACAAACGGGTTTGATTATTCCGGTTGGAAACTGGGCTATTGAAGCCGCGTGTCGGCAGCTTCATTTCTGGACTGAACAAGGTTTCAGCCAGTGGACGTTATCGCTCAATTTATCCCCTATTCAGTTCGAACAGCCGGATATCTTTCACATCGTGTCGTCCATGCTGGATAAATATAATCTGTCGCCCTCAAGGCTGATCCTGGAGGTCACGGAGAGTACCGCGCTAAAAAATCTCGACCGCAGCATCGAGCTGCTCAACGCCTTTAACCATGCGGGGATCACCGTCTCTATTGATGATTTTGGCACGGGCTATTCCAATCTGCTGATGCTGAGCGTTCTTCCGGCAAAAGAGCTTAAAATCGACAAGAGCTTTGTGTTCTCTATGCTGGGAAATGAAAAAAGCCGCAAGCTGGTGGAAACCATTATTAATATTGCGCGCACCATGGAGATGACTGTCGTTGCCGAGGGGATTGAAACGGACGAACAGCAGGCAATACTGACCAGCCTCGGCTGTGACTATCTCCAGGGCTACCTTTTCTCCCGCCCCTTGCCTGCTGAACAGGTTCCGTGGCTGCTGCTACAAAAAAACTCAGACAAACAAATTATACCCATAAGTAAAATTCAAACGGACCCCGAATTTATTTCACAAAAAAATCATGCCTGACGGGATTGAGTAGAGTATGTTTCAAGGGAGTACATGCGGGTCAGTTCTGCCATGATTGCCAGGCGTATCGTGCCGATGAACAGGAAAATACTATGTCGCAAAATAGTTTTGATGCGCTTAATGCAATTAAAACGCCCGTGTGGCTCATTTCTCCTGTTTCGGAACAGATTATTTTTGCAAATGTGGCCGCAATACAGCTAACGGGTAATAAAACGCTGAATGACCTGCGTAAAGGGTCCTGTTCTGCAAGTGCGCAAACCGTACTGTCGATGTATGTTCCCGAACTGAAAAACGATCACGATATTGTCGAGATCTGGACAGTTAGCCGGGGCGGGCAGGACGTACCGATAAGCTGTCGCCTCTCCCTCACCCACGTCACGCCGGATGGTGATGTTATCGTTTTCGAAGGGATCTCTTCGCACGCCCCCTCAGGCCTGAAAGCCAGCCGTTCCGCAACCTATCAACGCAAAAAACAGGGGTTTTACGCCCGCTTTTTCCTGACCAACAGCGCACCAATGTTGCTAATCGATCCTGCCCGTGACGGGCAAATTGTCGATGCAAACCTGGCCGCGCTCAGCTTTTACGGTTATTCACATGATGAGATGTGCCGGAAGCACACCTGGGAAATTAATACGCTTGGCAGAGGCGTCATGCCCATCATGACGGAGATCGCCGCGCTGCCCGGCGGACATAAGCCCCTCAATTTTATTCACCGCCTTGCCGATGGCACCACCCGCCACGTCCAGACCTACGCGGGGCCCATTGAGATCTACGGCGACAAACTGATGCTGTGCATAATCCATGATATTACTGAGCAAAATAGGCTTGAGCAGGAGCTGGAAAATGCTGCATTACGTGACTCGATGACGGGGTTACTCAACCGACGTCAGTTTTATAACGTTATCGACCAAACCAACCTGAGCCACCTCTCCGCCCAGCAGCAATTTAGCCTGCTGCTGGTGGATACCGATCATTTTAAAAACATCAATGACCTCTTTGGTCACCTGAAGGGTGATGAGGTGCTCATCGCGCTCTCCCGAACGCTTGAAGCCTGCAGCAGACAAGATGACCTGGTGTTCCGCTGGGGCGGTGAAGAGTTTGTCATCCTGTTGCCGCGTACGTCTCTCGAAACGGCGCTGAAGATTGCCGAATCCGTCCGTGCGGCGGTCGCCCATATTACCCTCCCAGGCTTACCACGCTTTACCGTCAGTATTGGCGTGGCTCGGCATGACCCTGAAGAGAGTATTGACGCGCTGTTTAAACGTGTCGACGATGCGCTCTATCGCGCCAAAAACGATGGGCGTAATAAAGTCCTTGCGGCATGAAACTGGAGTATCGTGAAAAGCCCCGCTACAATGCCCAGCTTAAGTAAATTAACGACGGGTGGGTTGTGGCAACAATGGGAAAGACAGAAATAATACTCACCTTAATTATTTTATTGCTTATTATATTTGGCTTATGGTTTATTTTCAGCGGTGAGATTTGGTTTTTCGTTGAATATCTGGAAAACAGTCTCTACCCCACTTTTGACGCACTGTAGTGCACGTTTAATTTATTGTTTCACCTACCGAATTTGTCAGGTATCTGCATTGCCCTCAGCCACGTAAGATACGCGGCGTTATCCTCCAACAATGTTGATAACGAATCACTAAATCATTTGCTTATTTCGCCCGTTCTCTGACGGGCTTTTTTTATTTCCGGCTATTAAGCAAAATCAGGGTTTTCGCCCGTCAGTCACCATGTTGGTGTAGCACCGCTCTGCTCCAGTCATAAAAGGCGCGTACCGAAGGCGGGAGAAAGCGGTTTTGTGGATAGACAAGCGAAAGCGGTAAATCGAAAGAGACGTCCTCCATACAGCGAACCAACGCCCCGCTCTTCAGATACGGCTCAGCCAGATAGCTGGCCACGCGAATTAATCCGAGCCCTTGAATTCCGGCCTGGATATAGGCGTCGGTGTCATCGACGATCAGCGTCTCCTTCATGCGGATTGCACAATCGCCGCCATCACGCGTAAAAAACCAGTCAATGGTACGCCCGGTGCGGTGGTTCAGGTAGCCGACTGCGTAATGCTTTTCCAGTTGGTCGAGATTTTCCGGCTTACCGCAGGCGGCTATATAGCCCGGAGAAGCCAGAACAACCCATCTGAAGTTCGCCAGAGGGCGTGCGACCAGCGACGTTGAATCTTCGATCCTCCCGGTGCGGATCACGCAGTCATACCCTTCCTGAATAATGTCCTCCACGTTATCGCTGGAACAGAGTATCAGCTCCAGCTCGGGATACTGGCGGAGAAATTCCGGGAGACTGGGAAGAATGCAATGTCGGGCGAGAGACTGCGGCATCCCGACTTTAAAACGGCCTCTTGGCTGCGCGGATCTGCCGGGAAAGGCAGACTCCATTGTCGCAATATCCGTCAGTAGCCGTTTGCTCTCGTCATAGTAACGTCGGCCTTCTGCGGTCACGCTGAGTTTCCGGGTGGTGCGCTGTAAAAGCTGAATGCCCAGGTATGTCTCCAGCTCCTTAACGACCCGCGATACGGTTGAGCGCGGTAGCCCCAGCACTTCTGCCGCCCTGGCGAAGCTGTGGGTCTCGACCACACTAACGTATACCCGCATTGATTCCAGTTTATCCATATTCCCACCGCGCCTGAAAAGATCGATTATCCCATTTTTACGAACAGTCTAACTTATGCTTGTCGTCTTATCGAATGCAGCCATCTGACATAACCTTGCTCAAGTTGAAGTAATCAAGCGATTTAACAAAGAGAGGCTCAGTATGAAAGAACGTGATATCACGACAGGCGAAAAAGTATTAGTGCTTGGTGCAGGACAATTGGGCGCTGCCGTGCTGGAGTATCTGGTTCCGGCAGTCGCGCAGCGCGACGGTGCTGTCTCTGTTATCGTATCGCCCGGCTCCAGGGACAGCCGGGGTAAGCTTCTGTCCGAAACGCATCAAAAACTGGCTGATGCAGGGGCCAAATTTATCTCTGTCGATGTCGCTGCCAGCACGATTGACGCGTTAAAAAACCACTTCGCGGATTTTGATACTGTTATCAACTGCATGGGGTTTGTCGCTGGCGCGGGAACACAGATAAAGATTACTCGCGCGGTACTGGAGGCTGGCGTTAAACGCTATTTTCCCTGGCAGTTTGGCGTGAATTACGATGTGGTAGGCAAAGGGAGCGGTCAGCCCGTCTGGGACGAGCAGTATGATGTCAGGACGCTACTGCGGGAACAGAACGCGACGGAATGGGTGATTGTTTCAACCGGCATGTTTACCAGTTTTCTCTTCGAACCGGCATTTGATGTGGTGAATTTATCCGAAAAAACCATTAATGCGCTCGGGGGATGGGAAACACAGGTTACCGTGACATCACCTGCGGATATTGGCCGACTCACCACCGAAATTTATTTGCATCAGCCGCGGATCGTAAATGAAGTGATATTTGTCGCAGGTGAAACAACCTCATACGGAAAACTGGCAGAAACCGTTGAACGTGTGACCGGCCAAACGTTCACTAAAGACGTATTACCCCTCTCTGCGTTACTGGATGAGCTGCGTTTGAAACCGGATGATACGATGACAGGCTATCGCACGGCCTTCGCCAGGGGAGACGGTGTATGGTGGCCGATGAAAGATACCTGGAATGTACAGAATAACCTGCCGACCCAGGATATAGCGTCATGGCTAAAAACCGTCATTTGAGGACATCTCTTTTCAGGACGCTAATGAAAACTGGCGCTGTCAGCCGCGCCAGCTCTGGATTTAGCCGTGGTTACCTTGCGTTAACAGCAAGCCAGTACCGATTAGTGCTTGGTTATGTACTCACTCTGTAACATCATGTCTGATAGTGGTTTTTTCTTATCTGCAAAAACCAATACCGACATTTTTACCGCAGGCAAAAAAGTTTTCTGTTTTGTGATCTAGCGACAGTTCTTACTGGAAATTTTGAAGTCCAGAGATCGACGGCAGATTATTCCCCTACTGCACTTTGTTCAATGCCTGCTAGTCTATCTCGCAGGTCCATTACCAATGGCATATCAAAGAAACCAAACACTCCTTCAAAATGCTTTTCCGTAAACGGAGGTTGAGCTAACCGCTCTGGGCTCATCGTACCGTTTTCAGTTAGCCAATCGATAATGGTATTCACAAATTGGATCTGATGGCTGTCGAAGCGGGTTTCATCAAGATAATCAGCAAATGCTGCCTTTGCGGCATTACGATCAAGCCCGACTAACTCGCGAATAAAAACACCCAAAGGTTTGTCTGGATGTATGGTCTGCTGATACGTATCGATATCATCAATACCGCTGGCTTCAAAAAGCTTATTGTCGAGTTGCTCCAGATCGAGTTTTGTTATCTGCTGCCCACGACGTAGTCTCTGAATTGTTAAATCATGCTGATGCTCACGAACCCAGGATTCGACGCGCTTACGATAAAGCGTTAGCGCATCACTATAGCCAAAGCTGTAATGTGCTTCATTCTCCTGAAGCGTTACAACTTCATCCTGGAAATTAGTATATACTGCAGCCGACTTTTCTTTATCAATAAATCGGAGCAGCAAGCGCAAACGACGGCGAGTGATTTCAAGATCTTCCAGCGTCAAATCCTGCCAAAAGTTTTTGCTTAGCACATATTCAATCCAGTCAATTTGAGCCTCCACGAGAGGAATGCTGGCCCTGCTTTTCAATTGCTGTACTACTTGCAGCAATCTGTCTTGTTGCTTATCGCTGACCCCCCGTCGCTCTGTGAGTGAAAGTTGCATCGTCAAAATTAATTGATCAAACCTCAACGCCAACTCATCTTCCTGTTCATCACTGGCAATTGGTTCAGCCTCACAAGGCAGACAAGAAATTTGGCTTACCAGTTCCCCCAAATGCTCATCTGTTAAATTTTGCCAGACTTCTTCTTTTTGGTACTTTTCCACCAGTTTGCGATTGGGGCGGACGATGAAATTATCCAGATTCATGCCAACTACACGATGGTGCAACATTTTTAGTAAATACTGTCTGAGTTCTGCTTCATACACACCGCCTGCCTCACTTTGTTTTAAGATCTGGGCCAGCCATAGTCGGTTCTCAAACAATGCCTGTGACAGCGATTTACTGGATGAATCCACAGCACCTTGCGGATTCATTTCGAAATATTCGAAGTTCTGACAAATATCAAAAACCTTGAATTCTGTTTTGTCATTATCCGGGCTGATCGGCCCGAATAAGTTGGCGCACAAACGAGTGCCACGCCCAAGCATTTGCAGAAATTTGACTTTGGATTTCACGACTTTGAAGAACACCAGATTTGCTACCTCTGGTACATCTACTCCGGTATCCAGCATATCGACCGAAATAGCCAGCGTCATCGGGATATTCGGATCAACAGGCTGGCGCTCACCTTTAAACTCTTCAATCAAACTTTCAGCATATTTCTCTTTGTAGGTAATAGTACGAGCAAATTTGCCTTTAAATTTAGGAAAATGATCATCAAACACTTTGTTGATAAATTGAGCATGCTGTTTATTGGCAGCAAAAATAATCGTTTTTGCCAGACGATCACCACCAGCAACTTTGATCCCCCGCTCCATGAGTACTTTGAGTGCCTCAACGACCGTCGACTCATTAAATAAAAACTCATTAATCTCTGAAGGCAATACTTCATCTCGCTCCTGAAGCTCTTCATTGCTTTCCCACTCTTCCTGCTCTTCTTTGCTGAGATCGCTATATTTGATCCCTTCGCGCACAAAACCCAGTCCGACACGGACATCACGCGGCGGGACCAGATAACCATCATCGATCGCTTCCTGCAGTTCATACGCAAAGGTAGGATCGTTGTTAGGGAGTTGGAAAACGTCATAGGTGTTTTTATCAAGATCAGCTTTTGGCGTCGCAGTCAGACCAACCAGCAGTGAATCAAAATAGTCGAAGATATAGCCATACTTCTTGTAAACCGAACGGTGCGCCTCATCAACAATTACTAAATCAAAATGTCCAACGCCAAACAGACGGCTGTCTGGCGGAGCGCTAAGCAAGTTCATCATGGTGGGATAAGTAGACAAATAGAGCCGACCTTTCAGCGTACTGGTCGCCCCCGATAAAATTTCCGGCGAACACTTAGGTAGTAGTTTTGAGAATTCTTTTTTCGCCTGAGTCACCAGCGCATTTCGGTCGGCCAGAAAAAGCGCATTCTTAACCCAACCGGCACGCATTAATAAATCCACCAGCCCGATGATAGTACGGGTTTTTCCGGTTCCCGTTGCCATCACTAACAATGCTTTACGCCGGCGTTGTTGATCAAACTGCTCGCAGACTGCACGAATAGCCTGCTGCTGATATGGGCGCTTAAAACCAGCAATATGGCTATCAATTTCAATGCTGTTCAGTGCCTTCGCCAGTTCCCGCCTATCAATCAAGCGCTGCATTTCATCTTTTGACAAAAATCCCTGAACTTTACGCGGCGTGTAACTCAGGTCGTCCCAGAAGAAAATCTCATAGCCGTTGGTAAAATAAATAAGCGGTCGACGGCCACCAAAACGCGGATCCTGCTGCAAACAATCAGCATATAGTTCAGCCTGACGCTTACCCTGCTGAACATCCGCCGTTGTTCGTTTGGCCTCAACAACCGCCAGTGGTTTTCCATCATCTCCCCACAAGACATAATCAATAAAACCATTACCCATTGGATTATGGCTAGAAATAGGCATTCCACTGACCGGATACTCCCGATCGCGACTGTCAGTCAGCAACCAACCCATCTCTTTCAGGTATTGGTCGATAATGAAGTGGCGAGTTTCAGCTTCGTTGTAGTTATGGCTGTCCTTAACTTCAACGTTTTGTTGCTTACGCTCGGCAACTTTCGCTTTAAGCTGTTCCAGTTCCTGACGGAGAGAAGCATTTTCCCGTTCTCGGTTTTGCTCTTCGCGTTCTTGCTGAGCATCCCGATCTTCGAGTTGCTTCTGTAATTCTTTGAGTTTTTGAGCACTACGGGTAATCAGCCCGGCATCAACCTGAACCGTTTGGGGTATATCTTTGAGATCAAAAATCTGATTCGCTGCGGGCTTGTGCGCAGTATAGGTGCGATAGAGCCAATAAAGAACATGGTGCAATTCTTTCAGCGTTTGTGTGGCGACAGCGGCACTCACCTTCGCAGAACTGTGCACTGCATTATTGCCTGATTTCTGGATCGCTTTAATCTTAGGAAAAACGCTCGAACCTACCAGATCGCGAAAATCTGGCTGGTTTATTAACGTGTTAAGGCTAGTGTCATACTTAGGTTTTAGTAATCCCCTGTCGAATTCATACATCCAGTGAACGGCTCGCTCCAACGTGTAACGACTGTAAAAACAGCAGGTACGCGGATCGCTATTGAGCACTCTTTCCGCTTGCTGAGCGTTTAGCTGAATTTCTGACCACTCACTTAAGAAAGCAAAATTCGACATTGGGTTTCCTTGCTGATTAGGATGCTTTTTTCAGGTCTAGTTTTCCAGAGAAGGCATTTTGCATTAATGATTCAAAAATCATTTTATTTTGTTCTTTGATCTCCAGATTTTTTCTCGCTTGTAAATTTAATACATTAAGAAAAGATATAAACTTACTCTGCATTTGAATTGGAGGTAATGGAATTTCAAGTGAACGAACATTATTCGCCGAGATCGTATTCAGCCCTGAGGTTGTATTGCATATTTTATTTATCTGAACACGACCACCTTCTGAATTTATAAAGCGACTAACAAATTCAGGAACAGCTACAGCTTGATCAAAACGTACTCTAATGAGATGGTTTTGGTGGGTGCAATTCATGATGCTACCGTCCCATACGGCAGTACGACCAATCTCATCTTTATTCCCATGCCCCTCTACAACTAACATATCTCCAACTTTCAAACTAGTTCGCTCAAGTTCGACTTGAGTAACTCGTATTTTCTTAATTTCATCGAGTTTCAATTCATTTTTGTAGATATTGGCCACACGTAAATAATCAACCTCCAACGGTAAGGTTGAACGCTTGCCTGTAACCTGGAGCCCGCCTTGAACTTCGGCGATATCACCAAGGGTAACTTTAGGCCACGCCAATGGATTAGTAATAGGATCCCCAAACATTTCCAAAAATACAGCTTGTGCCATTGCGGTAAGTTCAGATTCCATTTGAATTGATTGCTTAAGCAAACCCCTCCCCTGCATGAGTATTGCAGCTATTCTCTCTTGAATTGAAACCGGAGGTAACGGGATTTCTAGTTCAAGAAATCGTTTACGATCCAAATTTGAAATATTAGTTGTCTGTTTCCCAAGCAATCGAATATCATGCTGAACCTGCCCTGAGTTAATAAATAAATATAAATAATCTGGCAAAACTTTATCCCAAACGGGTCTCAATATAGAAATGAACCCTCCAGCAGTGGCCTGGTAGTCAAGCTTTGGTACCTGCACGACTTTACCTACTAAGTTCCAACTATTGGCACTAGATATTAAGATATCACCATGTCTTAGAAAGAGTTCTTCTCTTTTAACAAGAGCCTTTGGAACAGCGATTAAATCTGATTCGTCCAGTTCCTCCTGGATATTTTTTGTTCTCATACAAACAACAGCATCAGGGTCAGATGCTTCTATCTTTTCTTCAGGTTTGAAAGTGATTCCTCTTATAAATGTAAGGACCTCACCCAACTTCACCATCGGCCAACTCACAGCATCTTCTCCAAATCTGCAATCCCCTGCTCCATCGCCTTTTGCAGGGTTTTAATCCGCTGCAAAATCACCGCCGGTGAGTCATATGTCATTTCATCGTACACCACTTCTTTATAACGGTTGATGCTGAGATCGTACTCTTTCTCTACAATCTCGCTTTTCGGTACAAAGAAGCTTTGTTCGGTACGCTGCCGGGTTAGTTCTTTATGAGCGTTTTGCCAACGCCAAAGAACATCTGGGATGTTGTTCAATTTATGGTTCAGCAATTCTGAAGGTGCCAGTGGGCCTTCAGCAACCTTTTCGTCTACCGTGTCGGCTTCGGTGATCAGCAACTGGTCTTTGACTAATGGCGTTCTCTTGTCATCCAGTGAGAAACCATCAGCCTGCATGTCATAAAACCAGACGTCATCGGTACCGCCACTGTTGGTTTTGGTAAAGAACAGTATTGCAGTGGAAACGCCCGTATAGGGTTTGAAGACGCCTGACGGCAAAGACACCACCGCTTCCAGCTTATGTTGTTCAACCAATGTTTTGCGGATTTCACGGTGTGATTTCGTCGAACCAAACAAAACACCATCCGGAACAATTACAGCAGCGCGGCCACCCGGCTGCAGCATACGCAGGATCAGCGCCAGGAACAGCAGTTCGGTTTTCTCACTTGGTTCCTTTTTCTTCTTCTCTTCGCCGTCAACTGTTTTAGCAGTTTTCTTCTCTGCCTTTTTCGGTGATTTACCCAGTGCACTCAGCAAATCCGGCGATAATTCATCATAAGCTACACTCCCCTTAAACGGTGGATTAGCCAGGATCAGAGTGAATTTGTCTTTGATATTGTCTTCGCCATAATCCATCAGACTGTCACGATATTCGACGGTCGGATTCTCAACACCATGCTGCATCAGGTTCATCGCGCCGATACGCAACATCGCCTGATCAAAGTCGTAGGCATTGAACATCTGATTATGGAAATGGCGAGCATTTTCTGGTTTTAACAGCGCATTCTTATGATGCGTTCGCACATACTCTTCTGCCGCCATCAAAAAACCGCAGGTACCAGAGGCTGGGTCACAAATCACGTCGCTCCACTCACCACCGAGTTTCGGCTCTACCATATTCACCATCATTTTGATGATATGGCGCGGTGTACGAAACTGCCCGTTAGTCCCCGCATTTTGCAGCTTACTCAACATATATTCGTAGAGATCGCCTTTAGTGTCTTGGTCATCCATCTCCAGCTTATCTACCAGATTGACCACCTTATCCAGCAACGGGGCGCTGGGGATCATAAAGATGGCATCCTTCATATGACGGGCAAAGGTACTTTGCTCACCATTAATGGTTTTGATGAACGGAAAGACCTCATCCCTTACTAAGGTAAGCATATCCTCGGGATCAATATTCTTGAATTTACTCCAGCGATAATGCTGCTTATCAGGACCAAAAATAGACTCTTGCACACCATCGCTACGTAGTATTGCTTGCCTCTCACGCTGAGTTTCAAGCTCGTCGAGACGTCTGATGAACAGCAGATAGGTGAACTGTTCAATTACCGAAATGGGATTAGCGATTCCGCCGGTCCAAAAGGTGGTCCAGATCTCATCAACCTGATTACGTAGCTTACCTGTTAACATATGATTCCCAGTGATTTTTACTTCCCCGATTCGACAATCAGGGATAACAAATAGGGTTTGGCCAAGGCCAGAGAAAGTTGACGTATTGTACCAATGAAAAGAGTTCCTTTGGCATTTTTTCCTCCGGAGCATCGAGACAGATGTAAAAATGAACTATGCGAATAACTCGCATTTTGCCGGTCAGTACGCTACTTTTACATCTACAATGATATAGTAACCAAAAGAAACTAAATTCACAGAATCTCACGCACCAAAGGACACCCCGCCATGCGTCTGAGACAACTGCGCCATTTTATAGTCGTCGCGGAAGAGAAAAGCATCAGTCGGGCAGCAGCACGCCTTTGCATTGAGCCCTCACCACTTTCACATTCAATCATAAAGCTTGAAGAACAGTTAGGAATGACGTTATTTCACAGAAACGGCGCATTACGTCTGACCCGTGCCGGAGAATCCTTTGCCCTTGAAGTTAGTAAGATGCTCCATGCTTTTGAAGAAGCCAAAACCCAGGCGCTGGCAATTGCTAATGGTTATGGCGACGTTCTGCATATCGGACTCGCCGATGGACTGACTCATCCCGTACTCATTAATCTGTTGCGTTTGTGCCGGGAACAGACACCAGATATCAGCATCGATATCATGGAAGCCAATACGCCACATCTGGTTCAGGAGCTCCTCGGCAATAATCTGGATGCCCTTTTCACTCTACATCCGGATACCCCTGCGGGCTGTCTGAGGCGACTGGCGTGGCGCGATCGCCCCTGTGTACTCCTTCCCTCCGGACATCCCCTTGTTGGATGTTGCCAGGTAAACCCAGAATTACTACAGTCATATCCGCTGATTTTGCATCATCCTGCGTGATGCCCCGGCCCCTACACATTGCTTAATCGCTGGCTGGATGGCTTATCAGGTCCCCATCAGATTGCTGGCTATGCCGCCACGCTCGAGTCCCTGTTTTCGATGGTTTCCGCAGGTTACGGCATCGGGTTTGCGTTACAAACACGCGCTGAGCAGTTTCAAATCAAAAAATTAATCCTCCGCCCGCTGGATACCACCAGCCACGTCCCGGTCTGGTTTTACTGAGACGGAATAGTCCCGAACCTGCCGCACTTAAGCGATTTATTCATCTGGTGAGAAAAGCGCGCATCTGTGGTGCATAATGGAAATATTAATGTCTTGCAACGGATATTAATTACCGATAGTAGCGACATTCAGAGTATCAATCGCCTGATTTATATCGCAATGATATCCATTGTCCGCACAGCGACTTAATTCTGACATTTATTGTCCTTTCGGCTTCTTTATTTACCTGGCAATAATTTTTTCATCCGTATCTGTAATCGGGAGCGATGGTTACCTTGCGTTAACAGGCAACCGGTACTGATTAGTACCTTTCAATATATATCGTCCGGCTATATGCCACGTCTTCCGGGTTATTGATTGGGTAGCCCTTCACCCAAGGCTTAATCAGGCGACCGTTAGTGTACTGATAAATTGGCGCGATGGGCGCCTTCTCCATAAGGATTTTCTCCGCCATGTTGTAGTCCGCATTTCGCGCCTTCGCGGTGGTTTCCAGCGTCGCCTGCTGGACGATCTTATCGTAGGCAGGGTCATTAAAGCGGGAGATGTTGCCGCTGTGGGTGGAGGTCAACAATGACAGGAACGTTGATGGTTCGTTGTAATCGCCCACCCATGAGGCGCGGATCACATCAAAGTTGCCGGAGTTACGGCTATCAATGTAGGTTTTCCACTCCTGGTTTTGCAGTTTGACATCCACACCGAGATTTTTCTTCCACATGGAGGCCACCGCAATCGCGATTTTCTGGTGGTTTTCCGAAGTGTTATACAGCAGGTTCAGCTTTAGCGGACGCTGAGGACCGTATCCTGCAGCCTGCAGCAAGGTTTTGGCCTGGGCGTTCAGCTCCTGCTGCGACATCTGCTCAAACGGCGAGGCGTCCGGAGTGAACCCTGCCGTCACGTCTGGGGTGAAGTGCCAGGCGGGCTTCTCCCCCGTCCCTAACACCTTTTCTGCCATGATACGACGGTCGATGCTCATACTCAGCGCCAGACGAACCCGTGCATCCGCCGTCGGGCCTTTTTGGGTGTTAAAGGCATAGTAATACGTTCCCAACTGAGGCGGCGTATAAACCTGCCCCGGAATGTCCTTCATGAGCTTCTGATACATGTTTTTTGGGAACGATTCGGTAATATCAATATCCCCTGCCAGGTAGCGTTTGGTCGCCGACGATTCCTGATTAATCGGCACGAAGGTCACCTTCTGCAGTACCGTTTTGGCATTGTCCCAGTAGTGCGTATTGGGCACCACAACCAGTTTTTCATTCACCACGCGGTCCTTCAGAACGTAAGCCCCGTTCCCCACCAGCGCGCCCGGCCGCGTCCACTCTTTACCGCTTTCGACGTTAGCTTTTTGCACTGGATAGAAGGCAAAGTTCGCCGTCAGGTTGCTGAACCACGGCAGCGGTTTGTCCAGCTGAACGCGTAACGTTCTGGCGTCCACCGCCGTCACACCCAGCGTATCGGGCGCGGCTTTGCCGTCAATAATGGCCTGCGCGTTATTAATTCCCGCCAGCGCGGCAAACCAGGCAAACGGAGAGGTGGTTTTCGGGTCAACCAGACGCTGCCAGCTGTAGACAAAATCCTGGGCGGTGACAGGGGAGCCGTCGGACCATTTCGCGTCATCGCGTAAGGTAAACATCCAGACGCGGTTATCGTTGCTCTGCCAGCGTGTCGCCACGCCCGGCGTCAGCTCCCCTTTCTCATTCTGATTAACCAGGCCTTCAAAGAGATCGCGAATCACCTGAATCTCTGGCAACCCCACGGCTTTCGCCGGATCCAGCGAAGCCGGCTCGTCTTTAATATGCCTGACCAGCTCCTGTTTTTGCGCCAGCGCAGTGCCCTGCGGCACGTCAGCTGCGAAAGAAAGTGAAGAGAGCCCGCACAGGCACAGTGCGGCAAAAAGACGCGAAACAGGATGCTTCATAAGATCCCCTTTAATGAATTCAGGTATTAAGCAGATGCGTAATTATTTGTTTCGACAAAGAGAAATGCAAATAACTTACGCCTGAATAGTGATTTAAGGCAATTCTTAGCCATTACGGAAACTATTTGATTAACAGCGGGTTTTGCACAACACTGCCAGTAGTGACTTCTTTATCAGGATTTCGTATGGCAACCACCCGACCGAGAGCGGAACGCGGCGCCTTTCCGCCGGGCGCTGAGCAATATGGCCGCTCCTTTTTAGGCGCATCGCTGATCTGGTTCCCCGCCCCCGACGCAGACCGCGAAAGCGGCTTGATTCTTGCCGGCACGCACGGGGATGAAAACTCCTCCATCGTGACGCTTTCCTGCGCGCTGCGGACGCTGACGCCGTCATTGCGACGTCATCACGTGATTCTGGCGGTTAACCCGGACGGCTGCCAGCTGGGTCTTCGCGGCAATGCGCGAGGCGTTGACTTAAACCGTAATTTTCCATCAGCAAACTGGCGCGCCGGGGAAACGGTGTATCGCTGGAACAGCTCCGCCGAGGAGCGTGATGTGGTTCTGCTAACGGGAGATAAGCCGGGCTCAGAGCCGGAAACCCAGGCGCTGTGCCAGCTAATCCATAAGATCCATCCCGCGTGGGTGGTCTCCTTCCACGATCCGCTGGCCTGTATTGAAGATCCGCGTCACTCCGAGCTTGGCGCGTGGCTGGCAGACGCTTTCGCCCTGCCGCTCGTGACCAGCGTGGGCTATGAAACGCCAGGCTCGTTCGGTAGCTGGTGCGCCGATTTGAGCCTGCCCTGCATAACCGCTGAATTCCCGCCGATCTCCTCCGACGAGGCCAGCGAAAAATACTTAAAAGCCATGGTGGATCTTTTACGCTGGCAGCCTCAGAGATGAAGCACGCCGCTGGTAAAATGGAGCGCGGGAGAAACGTCAACCGCCAGCCACGTCGGGCCGTCCAGATCGGCGAAACGGACCTGATTGACCAGCGGTAGCGCCGCGCCGATTGCCCGGGACGTACAGAGCATACAGCCCAGCATCAGTGAAAAACCTTGCGCCCGGGCTTCTGCCGCCAGGGCCAGCGCCTCTGTCAGCCCGCCGGTCTTGTCGAGCTTAATATTAATCATCTCGTAGAGGCCCTGCAGCTCGCTCAAGCTCGCGCGGGTGTGACAGCTTTCATCCGCACAAACGGGCAACGGATGGATAAAGTTCTTCAGCGCCGCGTCATCTTTTGCTGGCAGAGGCTGCTCCAGCATGGCCACCCCCAGGTCGGCCAGCAGCTGACAGCGGGCGGCCAGCCCTTCTGGATGCCATGATTCATTGGCATCAACAATCAGCGTGGCTGAGGGTACCGCCGCGCGAATGGCGACCATCCGCTCGCTAATCAGTCGATCGTCGAGCTTCACCTTCAGCAGCCGGGCCCCGGCGTCATAAAGCGCTTTGGCGCTGGCGGCCATCTGTTCCGGCTCGCCAATCACTACCGTTTGCGCGGTAGCGACCGATTCCGGCAGCGCCACGCCCAGCAATGCTGTCAGGGGTTGCTGCTGTTTCGCCGCCTCGAGACTCCAGAGCGCACTATCAATGGCGTTACGTGCGGCCCCGGCGGGCAAACGATGCTGTAATGCCTCGCGCGTGAGCCCGGTTTGCAGGTCTGGCACCAGCGTCATGATATGCGCCATCACTGACGCGAGGCTTTCACCATAGCGCGGGTAAGGCGTACACTCCCCTACGCCTTTAAAACCGTCCTCTTCGATTTCAACGACCACCACGCTGGCTTCGCTTCGGCTGCCGCGGGAGATCACAAACGGGGTATGCAATGGCCAGGCTTCTTCATAGACCTTAACGCTTCTCATCACTGACTCCTTGCAGCCCGGAAAGGCGAAAAAATTTGGTTTGCCGTGTTATCCGCGGATGGCATACACTAGCCCCGACGTTAACTATATGTAAACAGGAAGATATCTATGTCACAACTCGTTCATTTCCAGGGCAACCCGGTTGCTGTTGCAGGTTCCATTCCGCAGGCTGGCAGCAAAGCGCAGGCTTTTACTCTGGTGGCTAAAGATCTGTCTGACGTCACACTGGCTCAGTTTGCGGGCAAACGCAAAGTGCTGAACATTTTCCCGAGCATTGATACCGGTGTTTGCGCCGCATCCGTGCGTAAGTTCAACCAGCTGGCAACTGAAATGGACAACACCGTTGTGCTGTGCATTTCTGCTGACCTGCCGTTCGCCCAGTCTCGCTTCTGCGGCGCTGAAGGCCTGAGCAACGTTATCACCCTCTCCACCCTGCGCAGCCCGGATTTCCTCGAAAACTACGGCGTCAGCATCGCCGAAGGCCCTCTGAAAGGCCTGGCAGCACGCGCGGTACTGGTTCTTGATGAAAACGACACTGTCGTCTTCAGCGAACTGGTTAATGAAATCACTACCGAGCCGGATTACACCGCCGCGCTGGAAAAGCTGAAAGCATAATCATTACTTAGCATTCTATACCGCTTTTTCAAAACCTCGCTATGGCGGGGTTTTTTATTAACTACTCGCTGAAACGTTAAAGCAATAATGAGCTTGCGTCACAAAATTAACGCAATTCAGTTTCAAGAATTCACCAAAATAGCGATCAGATCCGCATATTGATCGTTAAATAACCCTGAATTTACCCTCAGTGAGGCGCATCACATTTCCCTTATCGCCAAAACATTAGATTTGCTTACGAAGTTAAATAATCGTTTCAGCAAAAAGGGATAAATATGAAAATAAAACTGGCTTTAACGCTCCTTTCGGTACTGGTTTCGGGCCATGCCGCAGCAAAAACCTGGGTGCTGACAAGCGCTGAAAGCAGCGTGGAAAAAGGAAACTGGAAGATTTCCAGCGATGAGCTGAAGATTAACGATCGAACGTTCAGCATCGAGCAAAAAGTGTTGCACGGCGGCAAGCAGGAAGGTAGTAAAGTGATCGTTATTAGTAGTAAAAACGGCCTGACCATCACCTTAAGCCCGACGCGCGGGATGAACCTTCTGCACGTGGAGGGCTTTGGCACCAGGCTGGGCTGGAACTCCCCCGTTAAAGAGGTCGTTAACCCGGCGTATATTAATCTGGAAAGCCGAAACGGACTTGGCTGGCTGGAAGGTTTCAACGAGATGATGGTCCGCTGTGGCTACGAATGGACGGGGCACCCGGTCACCGCTGACGGCCAGATTTACACCCTGCATGGCAAGGCGGGGAATACACCGGCATCCCAGGTGGAGGTAGAAATTGCGGATGCTGCCCCGCATGAAATTCGTATTCGCGGTCTCATCAAAGAAACCACCTTTAAAAAAGCGGATCTGCAAACCATGACCGAACTGCGTTACGTTCCAGGAACCAACCAGTTCAGCCTGCATGACGTTCTGACGAACCATGCCGATTACCCTCATGACTATCAGATCATCTACCACAGCAACTTCGGGGCGCCTGTCCTCGAAGAAGGCGCGCGCTTCCTTGCCCCGGCGGCAAGCGTGAGCCCGTTCAATGATTACGCGAAAGCGGGCGTTAACGACTGGCAAACCTACGCCGGGCCGACAAAAGGCTTTGATGAGATGGTCTTTAACATCAAACCGCTTGCGGACAGCAACCATGAAACCCTAGCGGCGGTGGTGAATAAAGCCGGTGACAAAGGCGCGTCAATTCAGTTTGATACCCGCCAGCTGCCCGTGCTGACCCTGTGGAAAAATACCGATACGCCAAAACAGGGCTATGTCACGGGGATTGAGCCAGGCACCAGCTACGCCTACCCCGTCACCATTGAACGCGAGCAGAAGCGGGTTAAGCAGCTGCAACCAGGCGCCAGCGCTCAATTTGACCTGACCTATACCCTGCTACACAGCGCGCAGCAGGTGAAGGACGTCGAAAGCAGGATTGCGTCGATTCAGGGCGAGACAAAAACAGAGCTCGTGACCACGCCGCTGGCGAAGGAATAAGCATTAAAAAAGCCTCTTTACAGAGGCTTTTTGTTATTCGTCACCTTTCTTATGATTCAATCCATACTCACGTAACTTATTCGCAATCGCGGTATGCGAGACGCCAAGCCGTTTTGCCAGCTTTCGGGTGCTGGGATAGCTGCGGTACAGCTGCGTCAGCACGGATCGCTCGAAGCGGCTGGTGATATCATCCAGCGAGCCTTCCATCGCTTCTTCGCCTACCGATACCGTCCCGGCGTCGTAATCCGGCAACAGAATGTCCTGAGGGCGCAATTCATACCCTTCCAGCTGGGTCAGCGCGCGATAAACGGCGTTTTTAAGCTGACGAATGTTGCCCGGCCAGCCGTAGCGCATTAACACCGTGCCGAGATCTGCAGACAGTTTCGGACGTGGAACACCCTGCTCGTCGGCAAAGCGGGCCACAAACAGCTCCGTTAGCGGCATGATGTCCTGCGGACAATCGCGCAGCGGTGGAATGTTCAGCGTCAGGACGTTGAGGCGGTAATAGAGATCTTCGCGGAAAATCCCCTTTTGCACCAGTTCCACCAGGTTCTTCTGGGTGGCGCAAATGACGCGCACGTCCACATGCACTTCGTGATCCTCACCGACGCGGCGGAAGGTGCCGTCGTTCAGGAAACGCAGCAGTTTAGCCTGCATACGCGGCGACATTTCGCCGATCTCGTCCAGCAGCACGGAGCCGCCGTTGGCCTGCTCGAAGAACCCTTTCTTGCCTTCCGGCGCGTGTCCAAACAGCTCGCTTTCGACGGCATCTTCTGGAATTGAAGCGCAGTTAAGCGCCAGATACGGTTTTGCCGCACGCGGGCTTGCCAGGTGCACGGCGTGCGCCAGCAGATCTTTCCCGGTACCGGTATCGCCGGTAATCAGCAGCGGCGCGGTCAGGCTGGCAAGCTTACGCGCCTGGTCAACCACGTGGCGCATTTTCGGGCTGACGGCAATAATCTGGCTGAATGCGCCAACGTCCTGGCTGGAGAGGTTTTGCAGCTGGCGCCCCATGCGTAGCGTCGAGCGCAGCATGATCACCGCCCCGGTCAATATGCGACTATTTCCTTCTCCTTTCAGATAGACCGGCGTGATCTCCATCAGGAAATTCTGCCCGTTAATCACCACATGCTCGCTGTGCGTATTCTGCGGGTTGCTGTCCAGCCAGCGCTGGAAGTTAAAACCGGGGATCAGCTGCGCGGCGTGGTGGCTGCTGAGCTTCTCCTGGCTCTGCGCGAAAAGCTGGCAGCTCGCGTGGTTAACGCGCTCGACTTTACTTTTCAGATCCAAAGAGAGGAACGGCTCGGGCATCGCTTCAAGCAGCGCGCTCAGGGCGAGGTGCTCACGTTCGGAGGGCATCCAGGGGATGGTGCGTACATCCGTAACGCCAGCGATACGGCGGATTTCCGCCATCAGGCTGCTGAAGGTGTTAAATTCAATTTCGGCAAAATTGAGGTAAATTCGCCCGACAGGATCGATCTCAATGCCACGTAAATCAATGCTACGTAAAACAAGAAGATCGAGTAATTCGCGGGTAAGACCGAGACGGTCTTCACAGAAGACTTCAAGACGCATGGGAAATTCACCGTTTTAAGCCAATAACGTTAAAATGATATGTCAGAACTCGGTGAACCGGAAGATGGCTGTCAACAAATATTGACAGCCAGCACGATTAGTGAACAACGCCTTAAGGAGACGGTTTTTTATTGAGCGTTTCTTTCAGCTGACCGATCAGTTCACGCCTGAAATCCCCCAGCCGCGGCTTATCGCCATCAATCCACGGCAGCGGACGGCACACCTCCATCGCTTTGATACCCAAACGCGCCGTCAGCAAGCCCGCGCCAATGCCCTGGGCTGCACGGGCTGAAAGACGCGCCGCCAGATCCTGCGACATCCAGTCCATTCCCACTTCGCGCACCAGCTCGCTCGCGCCCGCAAACGCGATATTGAGCAGGACCAGTTTGAACAGCCTGAGCCGGCTGTAGTAACCCAGCTCTATGCCGTAAAGGTTCGCGATACGGTTGATGAGGCGCAGGTTACGCCAGGCGATAAAGGCCATATCCACCAGCGCCAGCGGGCTGACGGCAATCATCAGCGTGGATTCCGCCGCCGAGCGGCTAATCTCACGCCGCGCCTGGGCATCCAGCACCGGCTGAACCATATGGGAATAGAGCGTGACCACCTCCCGGTCGTTCTGGGTTTCATGGATGGCGGCGTACCAGCGCTGGAGCGCAGGATGCGACTGATCGATACCGGCCTGGCTGGCCAGTTTTTCACAGAAGGCGCGGCCTTTGCCGGTGCCGTGGCTGTGGAGGAGATCCCGCGCTTCATCGCGCTCGTGCGCGCGCTGTCGCAAACGCCAGAGGCGGCGCCACTCGGTGGCAACCGACCCGACGCCCGCCCCCACGATGAGCGCGCCCGCGGCACATCCGCCCAGCGCAACCCAGTCCTGGGTTTGCCAGGCGTTCATCGCCCACTGGACGCCCTGCCCGACCACGCTGACGCCAAACAGCGCCAGACCGGCGGTGACCATCTTGCGCCACAGGCTGCGTTTAGGACGCAGAGCGGCTTCCACGGCCGCCTCCGCCGGACCGTCTTCGACGGCGGGATCGTCCGGCAGCGCCGGGGCAAAGTTCTCCGCCTGCGCGCCGCTGAACGTCTGCGCCGTTTTAAAGGCGTCCTGACGCTCGGGCTCAAGCGTTCCGGTAAAGTCTATGCGCGGTTTTAACGGTTCCGTCATCGCAATTTATCTCCAATCAAAAACTCCAGCGCCGCATCCAGACGGATGTGCGGTAACGGCCGATCGACGCTCATGGTCTGAGGGCGGAAGGCTTCAAACTGGAAGCCCTGGCTCTGCCAGAAGGCCTGGCCCGGCAGCCGCGCGGGCACTTCGCCGGGATAGACGGTAAGCGGCTCGCCGTCACTGAGTCGATTCCCGCGTAATGCTGGTATTTTCTCGCCGTTAAGGTCAATCAGGCCGCTTTGGGTCGCCTGCACCGATGCGAGCCCAAGACAATCCATACTGATGCCTTCAAACGCGGCGTTTTGCCAGGCGTCCTGCACCAGTTGCTGCAGCAGAGAAACCATGTTGGCGTGCTGATCGACCGTAACGTGATCGGCTTTCGTGGCCGCAAACAGCAGCTTGTCGATCACCGGTGAGAACAGACGACGAAACAGCGTCCGCTGCCCGTAGTGGAAACTCTGCATCAGCTGCGTCAGCGCGAGGCGCATATCGTTAAATGCCTGCGGCCCGCTGTTGAGCGGCTGCAGGCAATCCACCAGCACAATCTGGCGGTCGAAACGTAAAAAGTGGTTTTTATAAAAACCTTTGACCACCTTTTCGCAGTAGTAATTGTAACGCTCGCGCAGCATGCCGGCATTCGTGTGTTTGTCGGCCTGTGCCAGCTTCGACTCGCCTGCGCCGTCCACATCCGGCCACGGGAAGAACTGCAGCGCGGGCGCGCCTGCTAAATCACCCGGCAAGACAAAACGGCCCGGCTGGATGAAGTGCAGCCCTTCCTGTTTGCACTGATGCAGATAGTCCGTCCAGGCTTCAGCAATGGTCGCCAGACGGTTTTCATCCGCAGGCGCCAGCGGATCAAGGCCCTCGCACAGCTGTCGCCATTTCGTTGACCACTCTGCGCGTTGCCCTTGCAACAACCCCGTCATCTGGCGGGACCAACTGAGGTAGTCCTGCGCCAGCATCGGCAGGTCGAGCAACCATTCGCCGGGATAATCGACGATTTCCAGATACAGGGTTGAGGTATCCTTAAAGTGACGTATCAGCGATTCATTAGAACGAAAGCGCAGCGCAAGGCGAATTTCACTGACGCCTCGCGTTGGCGTCGGCCACGCGGGCGGATCGCCGTAAAGCTGTGCCAGCCCTTCGTCGTAGGTAAAACGCGGTATGCCAAAATCACGCTGAGGGACGCGCTTAACGCCCAGCAGACGCTCTTCCCGCACGGCGCTGAGCAACGGCAGCCGCGCGCCGGCGTGCAGGTTCAGCAACTGGTTTACCATTGCGGTGATGAACGCCGTCTTACCGCTGCGGCTCAGGCCGGTGACGGCCAGACGCAGATGTCGATCAACGCCGCGGTTCACCAGTGAATTGAGTTCGTTCTTAAATCGCTTCATTGCCATCCTTCATTGCCCGGAAGCCAGGAATGTATGGCTTCAGAATACAATAAATGGGGGCAGATCGTTGATTATCAATTCTTATTTATTGCTATTGCAGTTTTCTCTCCAGTAAGATGAACGACATTGCTGTCAGTCCGGAGTGAGTAAGGTGTATGTCACCCACCATCTATGATATCGCACGGGTTGCGGGCGTATCGAAATCAACCGTTTCCCGCGTTCTGAATAAACAAACGAATATTTCCCCTGAAGCGCGAGACAAAGTGCTTAAGGCGATAGACGAATTAAATTATCAGCCCAACAAACTGGCCCGCGCCCTGACCTCTTCTGGCTTTGATGCCATTATGGTTATTTCGACCCGCTCGACCAAAACTACTGCCGGTAACCCTTTTTTCTCCGATGTTCTTCACGCCATTACGGCAAAAGCGGAAGAGGAAGGGTTTGACGTTATTTTACAAACCTCGAAAAGCAGTGAGGACGATCTGCAGAAGTGCGTGGGAAAAATAAAGCAGAAGATGATCAAAGGGATCATCATGCTGAGTTCACCGGCAAACGAATCTTTTTTCACCACGCTGGACGAATACGGTGTGCCCGTGGTGGTTATTGGAAAAGTAGAAGGAAAGTTCCAGAATATTTATTCTGTTGATACGGACAATTTTCACGACAGCGCTATTCTGGTCGATTCTTTTATTAAACATGGACGAACAAAAATTGCCTGTCTGCATGCCCCGCTCGATTATCACGTTTCTATCGATCGCCTTGCGGGTTATAAATCCAGCCTTGAGAAGCAGGGTATCGCCATTAATCCAGACTGGGTCATTGATGGCGGATATACCCATGAAAGCGCGCTCCAGGCAGCCTGCAAATTACTCTCGTCTGACAACCCACCCAATGCCGTTTTTGCTACTGACAGTATGAAATTATTGGGTCTTTATCGTGCAGCGGATGAGTTAAATCTGATGGTTCCCGAGCAGGTTGTTATGGCAGGCTACAGCGATCCGATGCTGTCTCTCGTTTTAACCCCTGCGCCAGGCGGGTTTGATATTCCGACGAGAAAGCTCGGCGAAGAGAGCTGCAACGTGTTGTTTAAGCGTATTGCGGGTAAACCTGCGCCGCATAAGATTTTGGTTGATACGCATTTTTCGGCTGCGGCGTCCTTGCGCTAATAACCAGGGGCAATCGCCCCTGGTTAATCATGATCAGAACGCGTAGTTCACGCCGACACCTGCGTAGTGGAAGCGATCGCTCTCACCTTCGTCATGGTTTTCCCATTCGTAGGCATATTCCAGCGTCATGGATAAACCGTTGTTAAAATCATAGGCGTACAGCATACCCAGACGGTTGAAATCATGTCCTTCACGCGTCGGATCGTCCTGCCAGTCCCAGTTTGACCAGCGATCGAGTCCCAGACGGGTATAAGGCGTTAACGTCGTCTGGCCTAACGAAATCGGCAGGTAGGCACGAATTTCCTGGGTAGAAAACTCGCCGTTATTACGTGAGCTGTCCATATTGAAGCCGCGCTCTAAATAATAATTTACTTTCGCAGAGAACGTTTCGTTGATGGTCCAGGTAAAACCGGTTTCGGTCTCGACGCGGCTGTCCGAATAACCGGTTTTTTCCAGATCGTTGGCAAACTGATACATGGCAAACCAGCCGCTAAAGCGCCAGTCGTCGGTTAATTTTATATCCCAGTCAGGCTGAACTTTATAGCGCTGCATATTAGCGCTGCCGTCTTTGGCGCCGTGTTCATCTTTAAAGTGATAACCATAATTGCGGAAGCCACCGGTCAGACCGAACGTAAAATCATCGGTGCCGATAAAGCGGTAGCGCAATTCAAATTCCGGGCGATCGAAATAGGTGCCACGCGTCATGCTGCTATAATCAACCGGCCCTTCCTGATACATTGCCAGAGAGATTGTCCAGGCATCCCATGTTGCATTAAACCATACGGAGGGTTCATATAATCCATCTTTATCGTCGCCCTGACCTTCGACGTTTTCAATTTCATACATGGCACCGATATTAAACGCCCACTGCTTTGCGGATTCTGTTGCTTGCGCGCAGCTAACCCCTGCGCACAGAACGAGCGCAGCACTTCTTAGTAGAGTACTCATTAAATATTCCCTTTATAATTAACAAACAAAAAAAACCGGAAATTTGCATTTCCGGCAAACACCTTTCTTATCTAATAGCCGCTTCGGTATCGGCGTCGAAGAAATGGCACTTATTCATATCGAACTGAATGCCGATAGTATCTCCGGCTACGTAGTCATTGGCCGCGCCTGCGCGGACAACCAGTTCATGTCCGCCCACGGTGACATAAAGCATAAATTCGGCACCGGTAAGCTCAGCGACGCTGACTTTCGCCGCGATATCTTCTCCGCTGCTCTGCAGGGTAAGAATGTCTTCCGGACGGATCCCGAAGACGACCGCTTTACGCTGGTAACCTTGCGCATTCAACTCGGCCAGCTTGTCCTCAGGGATCTCCAGACGCAGCGTTTCCGTTACGAAATAGCGATCGTCGATAGCGCCACGAATGAAGTTCATTGCCGGAGAGCCAATGAACCCTGCGACAAACATATTGGCCGGCTCGTTGTATACCTGCTTCGGCGCACCCACCTGCTGAATGATGCCGTCTTTCAGGATCACGATGCGAGTCGCCATCGTCATGGCTTCCGTCTGGTCGTGCGTAACATAGATCATGGTGGTGTTAAGCTTCTGGTGAAGCTTGCTGATTTCGGCACGCATCTGCACGCGAAGCTTGGCATCGAGGTTGGATAACGGCTCATCCATCAGGAAGACGCCCGCTTCGCGCACGATCGCCCTGCCCAGCGCCACACGCTGGCGCTGACCACCCGATAAAGCGCCAGGTTTACGCTTCAGGTATTCGCGTAACCCTAAAATCTGCGCCGCCCAGTTCACGCGTTCTTCAATCACCGCGGGCGCTATTTTTTGCATTTTCAGGCCAAACGCCATGTTGTCGTAGACCGTCATATGCGGATAAAGCGCATAGTTCTGGAATACCATTGCGATATCACGCGATTTGGCAGGCACGTCATTCATGCACACGCCGTCGATAATCAGTTCACCCGCGCTGATCTCCTCAAGACCGGCAATCATTCGCAGCGTCGTGGATTTGCCGCAGCCCGACGGACCGACGAAAACAATAAACTCTTTGTCTTCAATTTCGAGGTTGAAATCCTTAACCACGTGGACCTGGTTATCATAGATTTTCTGAATATGTTTCAGAGAAAGTTGAGCCATAATTTATTCCTTATCAATACGCCCGGGACGCCCAGAATTCTGTCAGGCATTTCCAGGTCAGTTCCCGCGTTGAATGAAGTTGTAATCCCGCATGGTTAAGGCCAGGCCCAATCCCGACCGACAGCATTCCTGCGGCGTTGATTGCTTCAACACCCGCAGCGGCATCTTCAATGCCAATCGCCTCTGCAGGACGCACGTTCAGCCCCGCACAGGCCGCAAGGAAGATCTCCGGGTCCGGCTTTGAACGGCAAATGCGGGAAGCATCAGCGCAAAAATCGAAGGCCTGATGAATGCCCAGCGCGTGCAAAATCCCTGGGGCATTGAGCGATACGGATGCCAGCCCAATCTTGACCTTCGCGGCACGGATCTCCGCCAGCACGACGCGGATCCCCGGCAGCAGAGAATCCTGCGTCAGTGATGCCAGCGACTGGACGTAAAACGCATTTTTTTTCGTCGCAAGCGCCAGGCATTGCTCCTCGCTAAACATCCTCTCTTTTCCGCCGTGCTTCAGAATGCGCTGGAGGGAATCCATGCGGCTTATCCCCTTAAGCTGTTCGTTAAACACTTCGTCGAAGGTAATGCCAATTTCCTCCGCCACGGCACGCCAGGCCAGAAAGTGGAGATGCGCGGTATCGGTGATCACACCGTCCAAATCGAATACAACAGCCTTAAGCGTCATGGCGCCCCTCCGTGGTAGCGGTCCCAGATGCGGATACAGAAAAGTCCTTATAGGTGCAAACTTTTCGCTCCGATACATGCAGCGTTTTGCCCCACAGCGTCAGCGTGGCAGGCGCCGTGGTTTCAATGGTTAACACCTCGTTTTCATACGTGAAGTGCATTGCTGCGTTCCGCCACCGCAGCGGGAAAGCGAGTTTCTGCCAGTGAGCAGGCAGTTTTGGCGCGAGATGCAGTTCCCCTTCAATGATTTGCAGGCCAGCAAATCCCTGAATTGCACCAGACCAGATCGCACCGGTTGCCGCGGCATGAATGCCCTCATCGCTGCTGTGCGGATCGTCGCCCAAATCAATGGCGATGCCATCGCGCCAGAAGGCATAGGCCCCCTGCGTGTCACCGCAGCGCGCGAGCACAATCCCGTGAATTGCCTTGCTCAGGGACGAATCATGGATCGTGCGTGGCTCATAGAACGCCAGATTGGCGGCGCATTGCCGTGGCGTAAACCGTTCTGGCAGCAGGTAGTTAAGCATCACCACATCGGCCTGCTTAAGGATCTGCATCTCGTTCACTTCCGCGCGGGAATAATCGAGCAGAATCGTCTGCTTGCCCGCTTTGGCTTTGTAGCGGCTCAGATCGATGGCAGGTTTTGCCATGAAGGTATCATCCTGCGGGATCACACCGTCTGCATCGGCCTCCGGTAGCCATAAGCGCGCCAGGAACTGCGCGGCATTCTCCGTAAAACGCGCATCCTCACGCCCAAACATCGCCATGAACTGGCGCGCGCAGGCAACGTTGTGCCAGGCCAGATAGTTGGTGTAAGCGTTGTTGTTCACGTGCTCGGTGTATTCGTCCGGTCCGATCACGTCATGGATTTCCAGACGACCATTAACTTCCGCGGCGCGTCCCATCCAGAACAAGGCCGTTTCCATCAGCAGCGTCAGGCCTTCGTTACGCATAAAGGCATCATCGTGCGTCGCCTGCCAGTAAGCGACGACGGCCCAGGCAATATCAGCCACGATGTGATGCTCAGCAAGTGCGGAAGCCACCTTCTGACGTACCCCGGTGCGGATGTTGATTGCCGCGAACTCCGGCGTCTCTTCCTCTCCGCTTGCGGCGCTTTCCCATGGGAACAACGCGCCCGGCCAGCCGTTACGACGGGCTTTTTCCCGTGCGCCAGCCAGATTAAGCCAGCGATAGCGCAGCAGGCTGCGGGCAACCTGCGGGCGGGTAAACAGATGGAAAGGCAGCAGGAAAATTTCGGTATCCCAGAAGACGTGCCCCTTGTACCCTTCGCCCGTCAGTCCTTTTGCGGCAATACTACTTCGCTCATCATGGGCAGGCGTCATCGTGGTCAGGTGCCAGACCGCATAATCCAGCGCCATCTGATCCTGTTGCTCTGCGGAAGTCACTTCCACCCGGGCATCACGCCAGACCTCTTTCCAGGCATACCCTGAGCTTTCAAGCAATGCGTCGTAACCTCTTGCGGCAGAAACTTTGAGATCGGCCAGCGCGTTGCGCGCAAAAGACTCCTGTGACAGCGCTTTATCGCTGCGATGTGTCACCCAGACGATCTTTTCAAGCGTGACAGTGTCACCCTGAGCAATGGTCAGTGAATGATGTACGCTGAGACGCCGATTTTTGGCGGTGAAACAGCTGTCACTTTTCGAGGAGAGTTGGCAAAACGCCGAAACAACAACCTCCGACGCCCGGTCCTGCGTTTCATACACCCCCTGCATATAGTGCTGATCAAAGACCCTGACCGAGAGTTCATCCAGATGCTGTCTGCCGCTGTTCGTTTGCGTCGCATCAATGCCGGTTTTCAGCACGGCATGCGTGGCGGCATCAAGAGGCGTGATCGCGAGCTGCATAGCCACTAATGGCAACTGGTCCAGCGACACAAAACGACGACTCTCCAGCCGATAGCGCTTGCCGTCGGGCGAACGCCAGACAACGTTACGATGCAGTTCGCCGTTAGCGAAGGCCAGCTCGCGCTGCCACTCAAGAATTTCCCCAGCCAGGAGGGTGAAATTGACGCCGTCCAGCTCTACATCAATACCGGTGATATCCGGCAGATTGACCAGCTCGGTGGTCTCGTTGCGCCCCGCGCGATGATACAGCCCAGCGAGATACATGCCTCTGGTCTGCTGGGTGTACTCTTCTTCGTGCGCGGCGCGAATACCCATGTAGCCATTGCCGCATGCCATGATGGAGGCGTATTTATTCAGGCTGTGTGGACAAAAGCCCGGATCGGTTAATACAGAGACGTTCAGCATAGTGTTACGCTTTCCCCTGTTTCTGCGGATTCATAAAGCGCGCCAACAAGCTGCTGAATTACCAGTCCCTGTTCTGCATCGGCAATCATCACGGGCTCTCCCAGCACGTGACGTACGAAAGCATCCATGCTGCGCAGATGGCGCTGATCGTCCGCCTCTTCGCGCTGGGTAAGGGTTTCTAAAACACCGGCTTCGTCATTGTAGATGTGCGCCGGGAACAGCGTTGCACCCGCCTTTTCACCGCAGAAAGAGACGTTCATGATTGACTGCTCGCGAATGTTAAGCGCAAAGGAGGTGTCCAGACGCAAAATGCCGCCGTTGCAGAATTCAATCGTGCCAAACAGCGCATCTTCCACGGTAAATTGCGCAGGATCCCACTCGCCAAACTGACCGGTGCTTTTACGGTTTCCCAGCCTCTGGAAGCTGTGCGCAGTCACCCGATTGACCGCCGGGAAACCCAGGACATACATTGCGGCGTCGAGCATATGAATGCCGATATCAATCAGCGGTCCACCGCCCTGTAGCGATTTGTTGGTAAAAACGCCCCACCCCGGCACACCGCAGCGACGCAGCGCCTGCGCTGAGGTAAAGTAAACCTCACCGAGCGTTCCGTTCATTACCGCATCGCGCAGGAGTTGGGTATCCAGGGCAAAGCGATGGTGAAAATCATAGGCCAGGACTTTTCCTGCCTTGCGCGCCGCGATGCGCATCTCATCAGCCTGCTGCGGCGTCATCGCCGGGGGCTTTTCACACATCACATGGCAGCCCGCCTCGAGCGCCGCCATCACGTGTTCAAAATGGAATCGGTTGGGCGAACAGACGCTCACCACATCCGGTTTTACTGCCTGCAACATCTCGTGAGCGTCCTGCCATGCCGATGGAATAGCATAACGTTCCGCGAACGCCTGTGCCTGCTCAAGGCGGCTGTCCATGACAGCCACCATTTGAACATCACTGCGCGTGGCGTAATACGAGGCATGCACTTTGTCCGCGACCTGCCCGGCGCCAATAATGGCGACGCGCAGAGGCGAAGGTGTAGAAGCACTCATCACGCTCGTCATCCTTAGCATTCACGCAAATAAGTGAGAGAGTCCTGATAAGCCTTAGCCGGATCCTCGGCGCGAACACGGCATTCATACACCACGTATCCCTGATAGTTATCGGCACGCAGCTGACCGAACAGGCTGGCGAAATCGAGGCTGCCGCTGCCCGGCTGATAGCGATGATTATCTGCAATGTGAACATGACCCAGCAGATCGCGGTTCTGATGCAGCGCGTCCGCCAGCGAGTCTTCTTCAATGTTCATGTGATAGAAATCACCGATGATCTGCACGTGCTTCAGGCCGTTCTCTTCGATATAACGACGCGCGTCTGCCAGGGTGTTGATCATATGATCCTGGTAGCGGTTCAGCGGCTCCAGGTAGACGATGGTGCCGGTGCGCGCGGCCACCTCATCCAGCCAGCGCAGCGAGGCGCTTACGGCTTTGCGGTCACCGTCCAGGCTGCGTGGAGAGGTCATTGGCGGCAGACGGAAGGTAAACATGCCCCAGGCAGCAGGCACGATAATGCCCTTTCCGCCCACTTCCGCCAGCGCTTCCAGAATGCGTTCGATCTGCTGTAATCCGTTCAGACGGCGTTCTTCGATGAAATCACCGATCCAGCCATCGTACCCGCCACATGCTGTCGTCACCGGCAGGCCCGTGGCTTTGATAGCGGCTTTCACTTCATCGAGATTTTCCACCAGCAGACGTCCGTCAATTTCGTAGCCATCAAAACCCATCGCTTTGATGTACTCGAATTTTTCCATGATGTTGGTCGGGAAAAAGGCCTGGTTTTGTGTTGCGATCTTCATGATTTGCTGTCCTTAGCTTAAAAAGTGACGCCCATTTTGATACTGAGTTCCGGATGCTGATCGACATACTTCATATAGCTTTCCGGGCTGGTGGTGAAGGTCACGACCGGGTCGATCAGATCTTCACAGTTCAGATAACCGTTCATCAGCAATTCCCAGCAGGTCTCTTCGATACGCTTGCGGCTCCAGCGCGGATAGTCCGGGTTCGGTTCACTGCAGGCGCGGGAGAAGACAATCTTCGCGTTGTTGAAGTGCGCTTCGCGGCCCAGGTTGAAGCCCGCTGCAAAAGGTTTGGCGAAAGCCACGTAGGAGATGGTGCCGCCGTAGGCGAGCCCGCGCAGCGCGGACTGCAGTGCATCTGCAAAGCCGCTGGTTTCGATGATCACGTCCGCGCCCTGCTTGCCGGTCAGCTTTTTGATTTCCAGACCGACATCGGTACCGATTGGATTCAGGCAGTGGTCCGCGCCGTGACGGCGAGCGATCTCACAGCGGTGTTCAATCGGATCAACGCCGATAACCACTGACGCACCGGCTTTTTTCGCCAGCTGAATCGCAATTTGTCCGATGGCTCCCAGACCGACCACGACAACAAAGTCACCCACACGGACGTTGGCATCACGCACGCCGCTCATGGCGAACTGCGCCGGATCGTAGCAAACGGCATTCTTCCAGGACGCGCCCTGCGGCATTTTACGCAGCTTATAGTTGTTCACCGCGTTAACGATGACCGTCTCCTGCAGCGGGCCGTAGCAGCAGACGCTGTCGCCGATCTGGTATTCCGTTACGTCTGCACCGCATTCAATAATGTCGCCAACGATCATGTTGCCCAGCTGGAACTTACCGAATTCGATACCGCGCGCAGCGCCCTCTTCACGCGGCGTGAACATCTGCCACTCTGCGTTGAACTCTTCATCAATAAACGGGCTTGCCGCGCGGAAATCCACGACTTCCGTTCCGTGCTTCGGGGCGCCAAAGCGGGCGCGAATTTTCACTTCATATGCTTCTACAGCACGGTCTTCATACTCCACCAGCGCCGCTACGCGTGGCGCTGTCGCAACTAACTTCTTCATAACTTGCTCCTGATAAAAAATTGGCCGCCTTAGCCCTTGACGCCACCGGCGGTCAAACCACTTTTAATAAAACGTTCAGAGAGTGCGTACATGATGACCACCGGAAGCGCCGTCACCAGCGATGCCGCCATCATGCGACCCCAGATATAATCTGGCGTACTAAAGAGCGTGTTCAGCCCGACCGGCAGGGTAAAGTTGCTGGCGCTGGACAGGAAAATAGAGGCAAACAGGTAGTCGTTCCATGCCACCATGAAGCAGTAAACAAACACCGACACGAGACCGGAAATGGCCAGCGGCACGGTAATGCGGAAGATGATTTGCAGGCGGTTCAGACCATCCATCATCGCGGCCTCTTCTATTTCGTCCGGAATGGTGTCGAAATAGCTGCGCAGCATGAATACCGCCGTAGGCAACGTCTGGGTCACCATGGTGATGATCAGCGCCAGTTCAGTGTCGTAAATGCCGAGCGCGGTGATGATTTTGAACAGCGGCACCACCAGCAAAATCCCGGAGAACATATAGACGGTGTAGAAGCTCGCGTTGATCGTCGCGCGTCCTTTAAAACGCAGCTTGGACAAGGCGTAAGCGCCCAGCGTGCCGAGAAACACCGCAATTACCGATGACGTCAGCGACACCACCATGCTGTTGCGGAAGTAATCCACGAACGGGAAAATTAGCGGGTTAAAGATGTCAACGTAATGCTGAAGCGTCCACGCCTGCGGCAGAATAGTCGGATTCAGCGATATGGCCTCTTTCGCGCTCTTGAATGACGTCATCAGCATCACGAAGAACGGGAACAGCGTGATAATCAGAAATACCGCCAGCCCCAGATAGAAACCAATACGGCCCAGTATGCGTTTATTTGTTGCCATTGAGGTTTACCCTTTTTCTGGTCAGCAGAATGACGGCGAAGATGATCACAAACAGCACAACAGAAATGGCGGCTGCTTTGCCCAGATCGTTGAATGCAAAGGCAGTTTTATAGAGATACACGCCCAGAATATCGACCTTCGTGGTCAGCAGATAAACATCCGCAAACATGTAGAACATCCAGATGGTTCGTAGCGTCACCACCGTTGCCAGTACAGGCATGATGGCGGGCAACGTGACTATACGGAAACGCTGCCAGGCGTTGGCTCCGTCCATCTCTGCCGCTTCATACAGCGATTTATCAATGGTCTGTAAAATTGCCAGGAATGAGATAAAGGCATACGGGAAGTAGCGCCAGATGGCGAACAGCACCACCAGCACGAAGCTGCTGCCAGGGTTATCGAACCAGAGCGGCGCCTGGTCATACAGATGCAGCAGATCGACGCCCAGATAGTTCACAATGCCGTAGCCGTTGTTGAACATGTATTTCCAGGCAAATACCAGGGAAATAGAGGGCGTCACGTAGGATAAAATCACCAGCGAACGCGCCGTCTTCCGGAGACGAAACTCACGGTTAAAGAAGATGGCTACGGCAAGCCCCAGCCCGGTGCTGCCGAGCACGACCAGCGCCGTATACCAGAACGTCATCCACAGCGAGTGCCAGAACGCAGCATCCCCCAGAATGCGGATGTAGTTATCCAGGCCAACAAACACCGCATCAATACGCGGGTTAAGCGGCAGGCGTAAGAAACTGATTTCAATATTGGAAATCATTGGCCAGGCCACCAGGCCCCCCAGCAAAATCAGGCTGGGGGCCAACAGCAGCATGGCGAAAGGCATATCTGAACGACCAGAAAACAACGTCTTCATAATTTCCTTCCGCAGAGCGCTCCTATCGTTGTGAAATCAGGTCAGTCAGTCGCGTCTGGCTCTTGCTAAGCGTTGCGCTGAGATCTTGTTTACCCACGGTGACGTTATGCACCATGGAGCTGATAATGCCGGACCCTGTCACATCGCCCATGCGCGTGAAGTTTTTGTCGCCGACAGCACCAAACACCTGTACGTTCGGGAATTGGGCGATCAGTTCATAAGGCAGTTGCCCAAACGCTTTAATCACCTCGTTGTTTTTCCAGGTATCCGTTCCTACGACCAGCGTGTTCACCGGCAGCGCCGCGCCCGGCGACATCATGACCCAGTCGGTTGCGTTTTGAGCCTGCTCCATCCACGTCACAAACTTTTCAGCCGCTTGCGTTTCTTCTTCGGTTTGTCCGCTGGTGATCGTCAACGAGGTGACCATGCCATAAACGGCAGAGGACTTTTCTGTCGGGACAACGAAGCCAAGGTTGGCAGGGTTACCATCCTGGAATACCGCCGGCAGGATGTAGGTGGAATAGACGGCCATCGGTGCAGAACCGTTCATGAAGGCATCTTTGATCTCCATGACATCGTTCGAGCCCGGCATGGTGGTCGCGGCCAGCGCTTTATAGAACGCCAGCGCTTTTGCCATTTCAGGGGTGTCAATTTCAACGTTTCCGTTGGCATCAAAAACGTTCGCGCCGCCGGAAAGCGCAAACTGGGAGAACGCCTGCTCGGTCATGACGCTTTCCGCGGTGGGCAGCGCAATACCGTAATGTTTGTTGGCCGGGTCGTTAAGCTTCTGGCTGGCTTTCAGCAGCTGTTCCCAGTTATGCGGTTCCTGAATACCCGCAGCGGCAAGCACATCTTTGTGATACCAGACGCCGGACAGCCAGGCGCTCATCGGCACCCCCGTCCAGGCTGTGCCGTCTTCAGTACGCACAACGCGCAGGATCCCGTCATAGAAGGTCTTTTCGCCTACCGCTTCAATGGCTTCACCGATCGCCTTGCGATCCAGCAGTTGTTCCTTATCCATGACTTTCGCGTAATCATGGCTGACTTCAATCACTTCAGGCAGCGCGCCCGTTCTGGCGAGCGTAATCACTTTGGTGTTGTAGGCATCTTCTTCCACCGGTACCTGCTTCACCGTAATGCCGGGGTTTTCTTTCTCGAATTTTTCGATCAGTTTCGTAATAACCGCCTGGCGCTCCTGCTCTACTGACGAGTGCATGAACTCAATGGTCACAGCAGACGCTTTATCATCTTTACAGCCTGATAACAGGGCGCACGAAACCAGTGCTGATAACAGCACAATTTTGGGCATTTTCATTTTAGGGTCCTTTTTAGTTTTCTTTAATCCACATAACCTGCCATGGATTGAGGGTCAGCTCTTTACCGCTAACAGCTTGTCCTGATAGTAATTCCATACCAGTAAGCGTGTCCCCATAAACGGTATGAACGTTATTACTAAAATTAAACAGGGCTGTAATTCTCTCACCGTTTTCAGCCACGCGAACAATTTTAAGAATTTGTTCATCCAGTGATTCAAAAAATGCCTGGGCATCAGGGTGAAACGCACTTTCCCCACGACGAATCGCAATAAACTCGCTTAAACGGGAATAAATTTCATGACGAATGCTATTTTTATTATTAAGTTCGAGATCAACCTGACCTGCGGTATATTTCTTGCGGTTTATCGCGCGGTTATAGCCGAGGCGCTCGACCCCTTCATAATCGTTACGGGAGCCAAGAATACTTTGAATATACACGGCAGGTACACCTGGGAAACTTAACAGCACCGCATGCGCCAGAATAAAGCGCGCAATGCGTTCATCATCTGAACTGTTTTGCGCGCTTAAGGCGTCAAGATAGGTCACATTAATTTCGTAAGGACTGCGCGTACCGTCAGGATTATTTTTCCAGTTGACCAGCGCCCCTTCCTGCTGAAGTTTCTTAACCAGTGCGAGGATTTCTGATTCCGGCAGAATGCCGCGCAGTGGGTTCAGACCGATACCGTCATGAGACGCCAGGAAATTGAACCAGGTCGTTTTTGTTGAAGGCAGCGCCAGCGATCCCGCCCACTGACAGAGAGCGTTAACATCCTGACGGTGCACTGCATGCAGCACCAGCGGCGGCAAGGAGAACTGGTAGACCATCTGGGCTTCATTTTCACCGTCACCGAAATAAGAGATATTGTCCTTATGCGGGACGTTCGTCTCAGTAATGATCACGGTACCCGGCGCCACGGCCTCGGTAATAGCACGGAAAAGCTGGATAAGGCAGTGAGTCTGTTCCAGATGGATGCAGCTTGTTCCAGGGATCTTCCACATAAACCCGACGGCGTCCAGACGGATATAACGCGCCCCTTCCGCCAGGTAATGGAGCAGCACGTCAACCATCGCAATCAGCACCTGAGGCGAGGCGAAGTTAAGATCGATCTGGTCATCGCTGAAGGTGGTCCAAAGATGACGCACGCTGCCATCATGCAGCGTAAACGGCGTCAGCAACGGTAATGCGCGAGGACGCGTCACCGCAGATAAATCAGTTTCTGGATCGACAGCAATAAAGAAATCTTCGTAGCCAGGTTTCTGCGCAAGATAATTAGCAAACCATTCACTTTTTGCTGACATATGGTTGCAGACGAAATCAAACATTAAGCTGGCAGACTGTTTTAAATCAGCAACGTCTTGCCAGGTCCCGGTTTCAGGCGCAACGTTGTGGTAATCAATAACGGAAAATCCGTCATCAGAGGACCACGGATAAAAAGGTAAAAGGTGGACATGGGAAAACGTGCGAGCAAGCCACTCATTATAAAAGCGGGTAAATACCGGCAACGCTTTCTCCCCTTTCGCGGAGAACTGATCGGCGTAGGTGATCAGAACGACATCTTTTTCATCCCAGCCTGATTTACGCTTTTCTGTAATATCAACAGCAGCTTGTTCAAGCTTTGTTAATAACACTTTAAAATGTGCTTCAGAAAATGATTCACCGTAAATATGATTGATAAGTTTTTTAATTTTTGCGTTCACATTATTTTCCATGGTAGCGGTCCCACGAAAGGCAATCTACTCCCCTGAAAAATATCTGTCAACGAACCGGGAGGCTGAAAAACGCAATTACAAAGCTGCTCTGTGCAGTAATGTGAGCTGCCGCAAAGAAAGTGAGGGAAAGGGATGAAATGTCGTTAGCCCTTCCGGGGAGAGAAAGGGCTAACGCGAGCGTGAATTATCGGGATAAGTAGCGGCGTGACAGCCGCTTTGCCGCTTTTTGCAACAGAGGTTCAAGCGCCACGGCCAGCAACATTCTGACCGGCTTGCGGGCAACAGATTTGATCGCCCAGCCCGCCACACCTGCCGGGCCGTAACGTAACGCCGTCATCAGAACCAGTTTACCTGCGATTTTCAGGCCGGGTTTTACCTTCTGACCGGCCTGTTGCCAGTTTTTCTTCATGTATATTCTCTCTTAAAGCTGACGAAAACGACTTCTCAGCGTAAAGGTATCGGATGTGACATAGCGTTCCATTTCACGTAACCGCTTCTCCCCTTCAGCCAGCCGATCGTCAACCGCATTGAGAAGATCGTTACTGGTAGGCGCGCCTTCCGCAGCCAGTTCGCCTTCCGGCATCGGGTCAAGTACAAACGACAGCACGATGTAGGCCACGAAAGTGATAAACGCCAGGCCGAAAAATATCGACAGCACCGTGACCACACGAACCAGCTTTACCGGAACGTCGAGATAATGGGCCAGCCCGGCGCAAACGCCGCGCACCATGCCCTGCTGTGGAATTCGCCACAATTTTTTGTTCAGATTCAGTCCTGACATTAACGGTCCCTCCAGTTAGGATGTTCTGCATCCAGGATTGCTTCCAGCGCCTGAATGCGATCGCGCATCTTGTTAGCCTGGTCGGTAAGCTGCGCAAGACGTTGTTGTTCACTCTGGGATAAATCGTTCCCTGAAGAACGGTTGCTGTAGTGCAGCCATAGCCAAATCGGCAAAACAAACAGCACGAAAATCGTCAGGGGAATGGCCAGGAAAAGCGCGCTCATGTGTACTCCTTGTCGTCGGATGCTTAGCGGCACGCTCAGGTGCCGCAACATTATTATTGGTTATCTTGCTTCATTTTGGCTTTCAATGCCGCCAGCTGCTCGCTGATTTCATCGTCCGCTTTCAGATCGGCAAACTGTTGATCCAGCGACTTTTGCTTACCGATGCCGTGGCTCTCTGCTTCCGCTTCCATCTGGTCGATACGACGCTCGAATGACTCAAAACGCGCCATGGCCTCATCCAGCTTGCCACTGTCCAGCTGACGACGCACGTCGCGGGAAGAGCTTGCCGCCTGATGACGCAGGGTCAGCGCCTGCTGACGTGCGCGGGTTTCGCTCAGTTTATTTTCGAGCTCACCAATCTCTTTTTTCATGCGGGTGAGCGTGTCTTCCACCAGCGTGACTTCATGCTCCAGCGTAGCGATCATGTCCGCCAGCTTCTGCTTTTCAATTAACGCTGCGCGAGCAAGATCTTCTTTATCTTTGCGCAGGGCGAGTTCCGCCTTTTCCTGCCATTCATTGAGCTGAGCGGTGGCCTGCTCAATACGGCGCGTTAACTGTTTTTTCTCAGCCAGCGCACGGGCGGAGGTAGAACGCACTTCAACCAGCGTGTCTTCCATCTCCTGAATCATCAGGCGCACCAGCTTCTGCGGATCTTCTGCTTTCTCCAGCAGTGAGTTGATGTTGGCGTTCACGATGTCGGCAAAACGAGAAAAAATACCCATAATCAAATCCTCATAGTTCTGTTATCGGGCTATGCCCTGCTGTACTGATAATACAATTCCCGTGCCAGTTTTTTATCTTATTGATTTTACACGATGTGATTGATTTTTATTCATCACAGAACTATGCTGACCTGGTGAATATCGCTAAGGAGTGGTTAATTTCATCATGGCTCAATACAAAGATAACTTACTCGGCGAAGCCAACAGCTTTCTTGAGGTGCTGGAACAGGTCTCTCGCCTTGCGCCGCTCAACAAACCGGTGCTGATTATCGGCGAGCGCGGCACGGGTAAGGAACTGATTGCTAACCGTCTGCACTATTTATCCGGACGCTGGGACGGCCCCTTCATTTCTCTAAACTGTGCGGCGCTGAATGAAAACCTGCTCGATACCGAGCTGTTCGGCCACGAGGCGGGCGCGTTTACCGGCGCTCAGAAGCGCCATCCGGGACGTTTTGAGCGCGCCGACGGCGGCACCCTGTTCCTTGATGAACTCGCCACCGCGCCGATGCTGGTGCAGGAAAAGCTGCTGCGCGTGATTGAGTATGGTGAACTGGAGCGCGTCGGCGGCAGCCAGCCGCTGCAGGTTAATGTGCGCCTGGTCTGCGCCACCAACGCCAATCTGCCGGATATGGTCGCGGAGGAGAAATTCCGTGCCGATCTGCTTGACCGCCTGGCCTTTGACGTCGTTCAGCTTCCGCCCCTGCGCGACAGGAGAAGCGACATCATGCTGCTTGCTCAACAATTTGCGATTCAGATGTGCCGCGAGCTCGGTCTCCCTCTTTTCCCCGGCTTCAGCGATCATGCGCGGGAGACGCTTCTGGCCTACCGCTGGCCGGGAAATATCCGCGAACTGAAGAACGTTGTGGAGCGTTCTGTTTACCGCCACGGCAGCAGCGAGACAGAGCTGGACAATATCATTATCGATCCTTTTCAGCGCAATGCGCCGCCGGTTTCCTCCCCGTCATCGTCAGGCGATACTCCCGCGCTGCCCCTTGATTTGCGCCAGTTCCAGCACAAGCAGGAGCAACAGCTGCTGGAGCAAAGCCTGAAGGCGGCGAAATATAACCAGAAACGCGCGGCCGAACTCCTGGGCCTGACCTACCATCAGTTACGGGCATTGCTTAAAAAACATCAAATGCGCTGACAATATCGGCACTTACCCGCAGACATTTTTACGAAGCAGGCGTAAGTGCGATACACTTTGCAGATCGAACCTAAAAACCTTAAAAATTATGCGTCTGGTTTTATCGTCCTTTTTTGCACTCGGTCTGTTCAGCGGCCTGGCGTTTGCTGCGCCCGGGCAGTCAACGCAGCCTGACATTCGTGACAGCGGCTTCGTCTATTGCGTAAGTGGCCAGGTGGACACCTTCAACCCGCAAAAAGCGGGCAGCGGCCTGATTGTGGATACGCTCGCCGCGCAGCTGTACGACCGTCTGCTTGATGTCGACCCGTACACCTATCGCCTGGTGCCTGAACTTGCGGAAAGCTGGGAAGTCCTGGATAACGGTGCAACCTACCGTTTTCGCCTGCGCGATGATGTCGCGTTTCAGCGTACGCCGTGGTTTACCCCTACGCGCAAGCTGAACGCGGATGACGTGGTCTTCACCTTCCAGCGTATCTTTAACCGTAACCACCCGTGGCATAACGTTAACGGGGATAATTTCCCCTATTTCGACAGCCTGCAGTTTGCCGACACCGTTAAAAGCGTGCGCAAGCTGGATAGCCGGACGGTTGAATTTACGCTGACGCGCCCGGATGCCTCCTTCCTCTGGCACCTGGCGACCCACTATGCGTCCGTTATGTCCGCCGAATACGCGGCGAAGCTGACGAAAAAAGATCGTCAGGAGCTGCTCGACCGCCAGCCGGTGGGTACCGGTCCATTCCAGTTGGCCGAATACCGCGCGGGGCAATATATTCGCCTGCAGCGCCACGAACATTTCTGGCGCGGTACGCCGCTGATGCCGCAGGTGGTGGTCGATCTCGGGTCTGGCGGAACGGGACGGCTCTCGAAACTGCTCACCGGGGAATGCGACGTGCTCGCCTGGCCCGCTGCCAGCCAGCTCACCATTTTGCGCGACGATCCGCGTCTGCGTCTGACGTTACGCCCGGGGATGAACATCGCTTATCTGGCCTTTAACACCGATAAGCCGCCGCTGAACAACCCTGCCGTACGTCACGCTCTGGCGCTGGCGATCAACAACCAGCGTCTGATGCAGTCGATCTACTACGGCACGGCGGAAACCGCCGCCTCAATTTTACCGCGCGCCTCGTGGGCCTACGACGGTGAGGCTAAAATTACGGAATACAATCCGGCAAAAGCGCGTGAACAACTGAAAGCGCTGGGCGCGGAAAACCTGACGCTCCAGCTTTGGGTGCCCACCAGCTCCCAGGCGTGGAACCCGAGCCCGCTGAAAACCGCTGAACTGCTGCAGGCGGATATGGCGCAGGTGGGCGTCAAGGTGATCATCGTACCGGTTGAGGGCCGTTTCCAGGAGGCGCGCCTGATGGATATGAATCACGACCTCACCCTGACAGGCTGGGCTACCGACAGTAACGATCCGGATAGCTTCTTCCGGCCGCTGCTGAGCTGTGCTGCGATAAATTCGCAGACCAACTACGCCCACTGGTGTAACCGGGAGTTCGACGCCGTGCTGCAAAAAGCGCTCTCTTCCCAACAGCTGGCCTCGCGCATTGACGCTTACGATGAAGCGCAAAAGATACTCGCTCAGGAACTGCCGGTGCTTCCGCTGGCCTCTTCCCTGCGCCTTCAGGCCTACCGCTATGATATTAAAGGCCTGGTGCTGAGCCCGTTCGGCAACGCCTCGTTCGCCGGCGTATCGCGTGAAAAAGAACAAGAGGTGAAAAAACCATGATTATTTTTACCTTGCGTCGGCTCCTTTTACTGCTGGTGACGCTCTTTTTCCTGAACTTTGTCGGCTTCAGCCTGAGCTATTTCACGCCGCATGCCCCGCTACAGGGCTCATCGCTGTGGGATGCCTGGCTGTTCTGGTTTAACGGTCTGCTGCACTGGGATTTCGGCGTGTCGAGCATCAACGGGCAGCTTATCTCCGAGCAGCTGAAGGAGGTGTTCCCGGCCACGATGGAGCTGTGCATTCTGGCCTTCGGCTTTGCCCTGATGGTAGGTATTCCCGTGGGCATGCTGGCCGGGATCTACCGCAACAAATGGCAGGATAAGTTTATCAGCGCCCTTGCCCTGCTCGGCTTCTCTATCCCGGTATTCTGGCTGGCGCTGCTGCTGACGCTGTTCTTCTCGCTGACGATGGGTTGGCTACCGGTCTCTGGCCGTTTTGACCTGCTCTATACGGTTAAAACGGTAACGGGTTTTGCCATCATTGACGCCTGGCTGTCCGATTCCGTCTGGCGCCATGAGATGATCGTCAGTGCCCTACGTCATATGGTACTGCCGGTGCTGACGCTGGCGGTTGCGCCGACAACCGAGGTGATCCGCCTGATGCGCCTGAGCACCATCGAGGTGTTTGAGCAGAACTATGTCAAAGCTGCCGCCACGCGCGGATTGTCGCGCCTGACCATATTGCGCCGCAACGTCCTGCACAACGCTCTGCCGCCGGTAATTCCGCGCCTGGGGCTGCAGTTTTCCACCATGCTTACGCTGGCCATGATCACCGAGATGGTCTTTAGCTGGCCCGGGCTGGGACGCTGGCTGATTAACGCCATCCGTCAGCAGGATTATGCTGCTATCTCAGCGGGTGTGATGGTGATTGGTTCGCTGGTCATTATTGTTAACGTGTTGTCCGATATTTTGGGTGCGATGGCTAACCCATTGAAGCATAAGGAATGGTATGCCTTACGATAACGTTTACAGTGAAAAGCGCACGCCTGGTGCGCTGCGTACCGTGTGGCGAAAGTTCTATGGTGACACCACGGCAATGATCGGCCTTTATGGCTGCGCCGGTCTGGTATTGCTTTGCCTCTTTGGTTCGTGGTTTGCGCCTTATGGCATCGATCAGCAGTTCCTTGGCTATCAGCTGCTGCCGCCTTCCTGGTCACGCTACGGCGAAGTCTCATTCTTCCTCGGCACTGACGATCTCGGACGCGACGTATTGAGCCGTCTGTTAAGCGGGGCTGCCCCGACGGTGGGCGGCGCGTTTGTCGTGACGCTCGCGGCGACGCTCTGTGGACTGGCGCTCGGTATATTCGCGGGCTCCACGCATGGCCTGCGCTCGGCGGTGCTGAACCACATTCTGGACACGCTGCTGTCGATTCCGTCTCTGCTGCTGGCAATCATTGTGGTTGCCTTTGCCGGTCCGCATCTGTCGCATGCCATGTTCGCCGTCTGGCTGGCTATCCTCCCCCGCATCGTGCGCTCGGTTTACAGCATGGTGCATGACGAGCTGGAAAAAGAGTATGTCGTTGCGGCCCGTCTGGACGGCGCGACGACCTTCAATATTTTGTGGTTTGCCGTTCTGCCAAACATCGCCGCCGGGCTGGTCACCGAGATCACCCGCGCGCTGTCGATGGCGATCCTGGACATCGCTGCGCTCGGGTTCCTCGACCTCGGTGCGCAGCTGCCGTCCCCTGAATGGGGTGCGATGCTCGGTGACGCGCTGGAGTTGATCTACGTGGCGCCGTGGACGGTTATGCTGCCGGGGGCGGCGATTATGGTAAGCGTGTTGCTGATCAACCTGCTGGGCGACGGTATTCGCCGTGCAATTAACGCGGGGGTGCAATAATGCCGCTTCTTGATATTCGCAACCTCACCATTGAATTCAAAACCGGTGAAGGCTGGGTTAAAGCCGTCGATCGCATCAGCATTACTCTCGCCGAGGGCGAGATTCGCGGGCTGGTGGGTGAATCTGGTTCGGGAAAAAGCCTGATCGCCAAAGCGATCTGCGGCGTGGCGAAAGACAACTGGCGCGTGACCGCCGACCGCATGCGGTTCGACGATATAGACCTGCTGCGCCTCTCTCCGCGCGAGCGTCGCAAGCTGGTCGGCCATAACGTCTCGATGATTTTCCAGGAGCCACAGTCCTGCCTCGATCCGTCCGAGCGCGTAGGCAAACAGCTGATGCAGAACATCCCCGGCTGGACCTATAAAGGCCGCTGGTGGCAGCGTTTCGGCTGGCGCAAGCGCCGCGCCATTGAGCTATTACACCGCGTCGGGATCAAAGACCATAAAGACGCGATGCGCAGCTTCCCGTATGAGCTGACCGACGGTGAATGCCAGAAGGTGATGATCGCCATCGCCCTGGCTAATCAGCCGCGTTTGCTGATTGCGGATGAACCCACCAACGCGATGGAGCCGACCACCCAGGCACAAATTTTCCGCCTGCTGTCGCGCCTGAACCAGAACAATAACACCACCATTTTGCTGATCAGCCATGACCTGCAAATGCTCAGCAAATGGGCGGATAAAATTGACGTGATGTACTGCGGGCAAACGGTCGAAACTGCCCCGAGCGAGGAGCTGATCGCCGCGCCGCACCATCCATATACGCAGGCGCTTATCCGCGCCATTCCTGATTTTGGCAGCGCCATGCCGCACAAGAGCCGTCTGAATACCCTGCCCGGAGCGATTCCGCTGCTGGAATCGTTGCCGATAGGCTGTCGTCTGGGGCCGCGTTGTCCGTATGCTCAGCGTAAATGTATCGAAACGCCGCGCCTGACCGGCGCCAAAAATCATCTTTACGCCTGTCATTTCCCGCTGAACATGGAGAGAGAGTGAAATGGTCGAAACCTTGCTGGAAGTCCGCAATCTGAGTAAGACCTTTCGCTATCGCACGGGGCTGTTTCATCGTCAGACTGTCGAAGCGGTTAAGCCGCTGAGTTTTACCCTGCGTGAAAAACAGACGCTGGCGATCATCGGCGAAAACGGCTCCGGCAAATCCACGCTGGCGAAAATGCTTGCCGGCATGGTCGAGCCCACTGCTGGAGAAGTGTTGATTGACGATCATCCTCTGCAGTTTGGCGATTACTCTTTTCGCAGCCAGCGCATCCGCATGATCTTCCAGGATCCGTCTACCTCGCTTAATCCACGCCAGCGCATTTCGCAGATCCTTGATTTCCCTCTGCGTCTGAATACCGAACTGGAGCCAGAGGCGCGCCGCAAGCGTATCTTCGAAACGCTGCGTATGGTTGGGCTGTTACCGGATCACGAAAGCTACTACCCGCATATGCTGGCCCCCGGTCAGAAACAGCGTCTGGGTCTGGCCCGCGCGTTGATTCTGCGCCCGAAAGTGATCGTTGCAGACGAAGCGCTTGCCTCGCTGGATATGTCGATGCGTTCGCAGCTGATTAACCTGATGCTCGAATTACAGGAAAAGCAGGGTATCTCCTACATCTACGTCACCCAGCATCTGGGGATGATGAAGCACATCAGCGATCAGGTGATGGTCATGCACCAGGGGGAAGTCGTCGAGCGCGGCAGCACGGCGGATGTGATGGCCTCCCCGCTTCATGAGCTGACGAAAAGGCTGATTGCCGGGCATTTCGGTGAAGCATTGACCGCCGATGCGTGGAGAAAAGACCGTTAAGCGCGGCGGTAAACACGGATTGCTCCGCTCAAATAAGGATTAAATAGCCTGCGTGCGCTATTTAATCCTTTTATTTTTTGTCTCCATCCTTACTCCATATTTTAAGCAATATCCATCAATAGTTCTTCTCCAGAATACCGGGACATTACGGAGGAGAAGAAATGAACACCACCACATATGTTCTAAAATATACGGAGTATCTCATCAGAAAATGCCGTACATATTTCATGACGGACCTCAATTTTCATACTGCAAAACTCAAAAAGACATCAGGCATAACCCCTGACATTAAATCACCCACTACGTTGAGTGAAAAAATATGTCATCGCCTGGTCTATGACCATAATAATCTCTACACAATGCTTGCCGATAAACTCGCCGTCCGCGAATACGTTGCGTCCAGAACAACGCGAGTAAAAGCGGTGCCTTTGATTGGGGTATACCGCAGGTTTTCGCATATCGATTTTTCAACACTTCCCGATCAATTCGTCCTTAAGTGCAATCATGACAGTGGAAGCACAATAATCTGTACAAACAAAGACCAGTTCAATTACCGACAGGCCCGTAAAAAGCTCACTCTCGCATTGAAGAAGAATTTGTATTACACCACGCGCGAGTGGCAGTACAAAAATATTACACCCGTTATACTGTGTGAGCCGTATGTCGAACTTTTCAATAATGCGGACAGGAACAGCACGCCGGAAATGCTGAGAATTCACTGTTTTCACGGGGTCGCACACTATGTTGAGGCCGATTTTACAGATGACCGCGGCAGAGAATTTATCAACGTTTACGACCGACACTGGAATTTACAGCCCTTCCAGATGGAATATCCTAATACGCCGGTCGCGCCCGGCGAGCCGAAATTGTTCCGTGAGGCTCTGCTGGCCGCTCAGGAGCTGGCGAAGGGCCTTGACTACTGCCGCGTTGACCTCATGTTGAAAAGCGATGAAATTTACTTCAGTGAAATAACCTTAAGCCCAAAACGGGGCAAACTGCGAATTACCCCTCTGGAATGGGATACAAAGTTAGGCGATATATGGCAGTTGCCGCTATCGGCGGGCAGGCCGGGCTGACCTGCCGCCAGGGCTCAGGCATCGGGCCAGGTCAGTTTGAACAGGGAGTGGTTTTGCTTCGATAAGGTATACGTTACATCGCCACCATGAGCCAGCATGATGGCTTTTACCACCGATAAGCCTAAACCACATCCTTCAGGATTCACATCTCTGGCACCATTATCCCGCTGGAAAGGTTGAAATAAGAAATCATGAAATTCCCTGGGGATGCCCGGCCCGCCATCCTCAATAAGGATATAATTGCCTTTATCAGAGACGCCATTTTTTACGATGAGTTTTCGCGAAGTTGAATAATGTAATGCGTTGTCAAACAGAACGGCCAGACACTGATTGATGCGCAACGGATCGAACACGCATCGCTGTTCCCTCAACTCTGTTTTAATCACAAACTGATTGTGCTTGAACTCGGGCATGAAAGTATCAAGCGCATCCTGGATTGTGCCTTTGAGGTCCGTTCTGGATTTATACAGCGTATAACCCGCCCCGCCGTCAGAGCTGATCACCCGAAGATCTTCAATCAAACGGGTTAACCCCTCAGTCTGCTTGAGAAGATTATTAAAAAGCAGCGGATCCGGCTCAAAAACGCCGTCAACCAGCCCCTGAAGCCGCCCGCGTAAAATCGTGACCGGGGTTCTCAGCTCATGGGCAATGGCGGCGTTCCAGGATTTCCTCTGAATATCCAGCGTCTGGAGTTTTTCCGCCATTTCATTGAAATCCGTGACCAGATGATTGACCTCTCCCAGACGGGAGCTGGCGCAATAAGCACGGGCATCCAGCTGGCCCTGAGAAATTTTTCTCAGGCTGGACGCTACCGCGTTTAACGGGGTGAGTATTCGTGAAGAAAGTTTTATCGTTAAAAATATCGCGATTATCAGACTGATTGTTGTCGCGGTCCCAATCCACACCCAGTCCCACATCGTCATTTGCTCGTCATCGCCCTCAACGGCACCGCCGGGGAGGTGATCGAGAATAAAAGAGTAAAAAAACCAGGAGCCCAGTACCGCAATGGCAATGATCATAAACGTCAGCAATAGCATATACGTTAAGATCTGCCGACTCAGGACAGAATCTCTGTTCATTTTTTCTCCCCGAGTCGATAGCCCATCCCCCTGATGCTCTCAGGAACGCCATAAAGGCCTGCAAGCTCCAGCTTTTTACGCAGCTTGCTCATATGGCTGTCTACCGTTCTGTCGAGCGTATCGCCTTCCGGCAGACACGCGTTAAGTAACTCTTCCCGGGAACAGACCTTTCGCGGGTATCTCACCAGGTAAGTAAGAAGTTTAAATTCCGTCGTCGTTAATACTGGGGAGACTACCTCTTCGCCCACGGTAACCTCAACGTAGAAATCGTCCGGGTAGACCGTAATAAAAGGCGTCCTGAGAGGCACGGCACCCGCCTGCTGAAGAGCGGGTCTGGTTCTGCGCAGCACGGCTTCAACCCGCGCGACCACTTCGGAAGGGTTGAAAGGTTTGATGACGTAATCATCCGCGCCAAGCCTGAGTCCCATCAGCTTATCCACGTCCTGATCGAGTGCGGACACCATAATGACGGGCACAGAACTTTCCTGACGGAGCGTCGTGAGTACACTCCAGCCATCGCATACGGGCAGATGGATATCCAGCAAGATAAGATCCGGTTTATGGAGCCGATTAAGCGCTATCGCCTGCTCGCCCTGCCGGGCTCTCAGCGTTTTCATCCCAGAACGCTCTAAGTAACTCATCAGTATATCGGCAATTTCGTTTTCATCTTCAACAACAAGGATTAGAGTATTTTTGTTCATTTTATCTCCGCGGGTGAAATCCCTTTGAGCACGCTATCAGATATCTTTAGCACAATAAGACACAGGCTCCGGGAAAAAGTGCCATGACCGCGAAAATTTCCTGGGTTAATTTAAGTGCCAGGCAATTTCTCCATACAGCCTACACATTCAGTCAATAAAGACTCGACAATGTCAGTCCACAATAGTTATTCGGAGTTAAACCATCTTTCGTTTAACGTGGTAAATACCCCTGTCGCTTAAAGGCTTTCTGAATTTGGCTGAGATAATGAACATGGAACTTTCGAAATACTTCTCTCCTAAAAAAATCGGCATATTTTCTCTCTTCCTGCTGCTATCGTGGGGATTACTTTATACCTGGCTGGTATTGATGCATAAAATGGATGAGAAAGTCGCCGCAACACTACTCTCTTCCCCCATGATCTATGGCTGCATCGCCTTGTCGGTTGTCTCTCTGATAATACAAAACAAAGCAGGCGCGTTCACTGAATTACTTCTCATCGCCTTCTGGCTAATGGTGATTTTTGTTTATCTCATTATTACGTTCACTGTGCTGCTGAACGCTACACCAGATTTTAACGATTTGGTGTTTTACTATGAGTGTTATTTAATTCTCTTTTTTGGCGGTTCACCGTTGTACCTCATCGTGAGAATGATTTAAACAACCGTGTTGTTTCGCTCCACACTCTCTCCATAAACCGCCCATGTCCGCTAAACAGGCGAGTTGTAGACTCTCCATCACACCATCTTGAACAAAATAACTCACTGAAATAGTCACGTATCTGGAAGTTAAATTAATGCCTCATTTCTTTATTGAACGTCCCATTTTCGCCTGGGTCGTGGCGCTTTTTATCGTCCTGGCGGGTGTATTGTCTATCCCCCGGCTGCCGGTTGCGCAGTATCCGGCGGTGGCACCGCCTGGGATTATTATTTCTGTCACCTACCCGGGCGCCAGCCCCGATATTATGAATACGTCGGTGGTGTCGTTACTTGAGCGCGAAATATCTGGCGTCGATAATTTGCTTTACTTCGAATCATCCAGTGACACAACCGGTTCTGCGTCTATTACCGTGACGTTTAAGCCCGGCACGGACATCAAGCTGGCGCAGATGGACCTTCAGAACCAGATTAAAATTGTGGAGCCGCGTTTGCCACAGGCGGTCAGGCAAAATGGCATCAACGTCGAGGCGGCCAATTCCGGTTTTTTAATGATGGTGGGGCTGAAGTCCGCAACCGGTAGATTTGAGGAAGCCGATTTAAGCGATTACTTTGCCCGGCATGTCAGCGACGAGCTTCGCCGCGTACCTGGAGTAGGGAAAATTCAGCTGTTTGGTGGCGAAAAAGCGCTGCGCATCTGGCTGGACCCGATGAAGCTTCATAGCTACGGGCTTTCGGTGAGCGATGTGCTTACCGCCGTTGGCCAGCAAAATGCCCTGGTTTCGCCCGGCAAAACGGGAGATGAACCGGCATCTGAAGGGCAAGGCGTAACGTATCCGATCACCGTGAAGGGGCAACTCACTTCCGTAGAGGCTTTCAGTAATATAACTCTGAAATCAGAGGCGTCCGGCGCAAGGCTGAAGCTGTCCGACGTCGCGCGCATTGAGTCCGGCCTGCAAAGCTACGCTTTCGGTATCCGCGAAAATGGGGTTCCCGCAACGGCTGCGGCAGTCCAGCTATCGCCTGGCGCCAATGCGATGAGCACGGCTGCAGGCGTACGCGCACGCATCGACGAACTTTCTCAGGTGTTGCCGGAAGGAATGACGTTTACGGTTCCCTTCGATACCGCGCCTTTTGTGAAGCTCTCCATCATGAAGGTGGTGCAGACATTTGTGGAAGCGATGGTTCTGGTCTTCCTCGTAATGCTGCTGTTTCTGCATAAGATACGCTGTACGCTTATCCCGGCGATTGTTGCCCCCGTCGCACTGCTTGGCACCTTCACGGTGATGCTATTGAGTGGATACTCCATCAATATTCTGACCATGTTCGGCATGGTTCTGGCGATAGGGATTATCGTAGATGACGCTATTGTGGTCGTGGAGAACGTCGAGCGCCTGATGGAAGAAAAACAACTCTCTCCGCGCGACGCGACCCGGGAGGCCATGAATGAAATCACGCCGGCAATTATCGGGATCACGCTGGTGCTTACCGCCGTCTTTATTCCCATGGGTTTCGCCGAAGGATCCGTCGGGATTATTTATCGACAATTTTGTATTTCCATGGCGGTCTCCATACTGTTGTCGGCATTTCTTGCCCTCACGCTTACCCCCGCGCTATGCGCGACGCTACTTAAGCCTCACAGCGCAGCAAAGCACGTTGGTGGCAGGTTCGCAGCAGGGTTTAACGCCCGCTTTCGTACCCTCACGACGTGGTACGAATCCGGGCTGGGCGCGGTGCTGAGACGTACCGGGCGAATGCTGCTGTTGTACGTTGCGCTATGTGCTGCCCTATGTTTGGGGCTTTCTTCGCTGCCCTCGTCCTTTCTTCCGGATGAAGATCAGGGCTATTTTATGTCCTCAATTCAGCTGCCTTCCGATGCCACAATGCAGCGCACCCTGAGAGTGGTTAAAAAATTTGAAGAGGAAATTGCGGCCCGGCCGGATATTGAAAGCAACATTATGATTCTGGGATTTGGGTTTTCAGGCTCGGGACCGAATTCGGCCATGGCCTTCACCACGCTGAAGGACTGGAAAGATCGGCAGGGTACGACCGCACAGAATGAAGCCGACCATATACAGGCCAGCATGGCTAACGTCTCTGATGCCGTCACGATGAGCCTTCTCCCGCCGGCCATTTCGGATATGGGCACCTCCTCGGGCTTCACCTGGTACGTGCAGGACAGGGCGGGACTGGGCTACGAGGCGTTAAAGAGAGCGGCCGATGCGCTGGTTGTGAAAGCTAATCAACGTCCTGAACTGAGTGACGTGTATATAGACGGTCTGCCGGAAGGAACAAGCCTGGCCCTTCAGATTGACCGGGAAAAAGCGGAAGCGCTGGGCGTTTCATTTGATGAAATCAACCAGACGCTCTCGGTCACCATGGGGTCGAACTACGTTAATGACTACACGAACAAGGGCCGTGTTCAGCAGGTCATTATTCAGGCCGACGCCCCTTACCGCATGCAGCCTGAGCAGATCCTGAAATTATCGGTAAAAAACCGTATGGGGCAGATGGTGCCAGTATCTACGTTTGCGACGCTTTCCTGGAACGTTGCGCCGCAGCAGTTGACGCGTTATCAGGGATATTCTGCTATCCGCATTACCGGCAGTGCGGCCCCAGGCAAATCCAGCGGCACTGCAATGAAGGCCATGGAGACGTTGTCACGGGATTTACCGCAGGGGATGGCCGGCGAGTGGGCCGGGAGCTCATTGCAGGAGAGAAAATCCGAATCTCAGCTCCCGGGTCTGATCGTTCTGTCGATACTGGTCGTGTTCATGGTGCTCGCCGCCCTGTATGAGAGCTGGTCAATTCCCTTTGCGGTCATGCTGGTCGTTCCCCTGGGGCTTATCGGTGCGGTGGTTGCCGTCTCCGTTGCGGGCATGACGAATGATGTTTTCTTTAAGGTCGGTCTTATCACCCTGATAGGCCTTTCCGCCAAGAACGCCATTCTGATTGTCGAGTTTGCAAGGCAGCTCCACCGGGAAGGACAACCCCTGCTGGCGGCTACGATACAGGCCGCAAGCCAGCGTTTGCGCCCTATTCTGATGACATCGTTAGCCTTTACGTTAGGCGTGGTGCCATTGATGCTGGCGCGTGGCGCGAGTGACAGCACGCAGCACGCTATCGGCACCGGGGTGTTTGGCGGCATGATCAGCGGCACGCTTCTCGCGATCTTTTTCGTCCCGGTATTCTTTATTGTCGTTGCGCGTTTCGTTGAAAACGCCAGGAAAGTGTGAATACCGCTGATGGATCGCGGAACCTTGCTGGTTGGATGAGGCGAAGCTGCTGCCGGGTGATATACTGGACGAATGCTGAAATTTTGAGCCCCTGCCAGCCCGCGCCTCGCCTTTTGGGGCATTCCTCTTCGGAGATCGACGAGAAATATCGTGACACAAGGGGCCGAGAGTGGGCTATAATTTCGAGCTAATTTCGAATGATTTTGAAATACTGCCTGTAACGCTATGAATTACAAGGCAAAATAAGCAATGAATATAAGGATTAAAGCTATGGGTTTTCTTTCCGGTAAGCGCATTCTGGTGACTGGCGTTGCCAGCAAACTGTCCATCGCATACGGCATCGCACAGGCAATGCATCGCGAAGGCGCTGAGCTGGCGTTCACCTACCAGAACGACAAGCTGAAAGGCCGTGTTGAAGAGTTTGCCGCGCAGCTGGGTTCCAGCATTGTTCTGGAATGTGACGTTGCACAAGACGAAAGCATCGACGGCATGTTTGCTGAACTGGCAAAAGCATGGCCGAAATTCGACGGTTTCGTTCACTCCATCGGCTTCGCTCCTGGCGACCAGCTGGACGGCGACTACGTGAACGCGGTAACCCGTGATGGCTTTAAAATCGCGCACGACATCAGCTCCTACAGCTTCGTTGCAATGGCGAAATCTTGCCGCGCAATGCTGAACCCGGGCGCAGCGCTGCTGACCCTGTCCTACCTGGGCGCAGAGCGTGCTATCCCTAACTACAACGTTATGGGCCTGGCGAAAGCATCTCTGGAAGCCAACGTCCGCTACATGGCGAACGCAATGGGTCCAGAAGGCGTGCGCGTTAACGCCATCTCTGCTGGCCCTATCCGCACCCTGGCGGCGTCCGGCATCAAAGATTTCCGTAAAATGCTGGCACACTGCGAAGCGGTTACCCCGATTCGTCGTACCGTTACCATTGAAGATGTGGGTAACTCTGCTGCATTCCTGTGCTCTGACCTTTCCGCAGGTATCTCCGGCGAAGTGGTTCACGTTGACGGCGGCTTCAACATCGCTGCAATGAACGAGCTGGAAATTAAATAAGCTGTGGCTCTCTTCCCGCACGGGAAGAGAGCTTTCCCCTCCGCACTCCCCTTCGTTATTCCGTTCTGCTATTTGTTATCACCTAACAATATTTTTCCCTTTATCTGCCTTACGCCAGGATATTGATCGCCATTTTGAGATCAAGGAACGCCCATGGAACAACGCCGTTTTTCCGGCAAAGGCCACTGGTATCACGAAACCCAGTCAAATCACGCGCAGCCGGATGTGCTGCCCCTGGTGCCCGAAGCCGCTAACGTCGACGATCGTTTTTTGCTCGATTTAGCCCTGCCAGATGAGATTGTCGCCGCCTGTACCGGCTGGCTTGCTCCTGCCAGATCCTTATGTCACCAGCTGTTCCCGCTCTCACTTCCCGTAAACCGCCTGCGAACGCTTAGCGCCTACGATCGGTTAAGTACCGCGCTGACGGTGGCGCAGGCCTGCGGCGTTCAGCGGCTGTGCAACCACTACGCCGCCCTCCTCGCCCCGCTGCCGGGCCCTGACTCCTCCCGCGAAAGTAACCGACGGCTGGCGCAAATCACGCAGTACGCCCGCCAGCTCGCCAGCTCACCTGACGTCATTGATGATAAGGCGCGAAACCAGCTTGATGAGGTAGGTCTGTCTATCTATGACGTTGTGGTGATTAACCAGATAATCGGCTTTATCGGTTTTCAGGCGCGCGTGGTCGCCGTCTTTCAGGCGCTGCTAGGCCATCCCGTCCGCTGGCTGCCGGGCCATCATATTCAGCCGCACACCCTGCCAACGACCTCCGACGCGTGGATCTCGCTTCTGCCCGTGGTCGAGCTTCGCTATGCCAGTGCGCATCAGCTTGAGTCCCTCTCCCGCTGGCAGGCAGAGCCCTCGCTTGAGGCGCTGACGCCGGTCCTGTGCCATGAACCGACCTTGCTCGACCTGATGGGGGAGATCCTGATAAACAGCCGGGAAACGGTTTCGCTGCCTCCTCCGGCGCTTTCGGCAGCGGCCGAATTGCTGACACGCTCGCCGGACCGCTTCAGCGCCGCACAATTTACCCCGCTCACGGAAGAAGGACTTACTGCCGTTCAGGCGATCAACCTGCTCAGCCAATGCGCGCTGGAGGGCTGGCTCAATCGACTAAAAGTCGCGTCCGGCAAAGCGGAATAACCACACTCTTTCCCCAAAGAGCGCTTGCTGTAGCAGTGAGAATCGCGTAAAACTGTCAGCCGCTCAATGGCTACGAAAATAGAACATTATGTTTCAGGACAACCCGCTGCTAGCGCAGCTTAAACAGCAACTGCATTCCCAGACGCCGCGTGCAGAAGGGGTCGTGAAAGCCACGGAAAAGGGCTTTGGCTTCCTTGAAGTTGACGCGCAGAAAAGCTACTTCATTCCGCCACCGCAGATGAAGAAAGTGATGCATGGCGATCGCGTCATGGCCGTCATTCATACCGAGAAGGAACGTGAATCCGCCGAGCCGGAAGAACTGATCGAGCCGTTCCTGACCCGCTTTGTGGGCAAAGTGCAGAGAAAGGACGATCGTCTTTCTGTCGTGCCGGATCACCCCCTGCTGAAAGATGCCATTCCCTGCCGCGCCGCCCGCGGCGTTGAGCATGATTTTAAAGAAGGTGACTGGGCCGTGGCAGAAATGCGCCGTCATCCTCTGAAAGGCGACCGCGGTTTCTATGCTGAACTGACCCAGTTCATCACCTTTGGCGACGACCATTTCGTCCCGTGGTGGGTCACGCTGGCGCGCCATAATCTTGAAAAAGAAGCGCCGAACGGCGTGGCAACTGAGATGCAGGATGAAGGCCTGGCGCGCCGCGATCTTACCGCGCTGGAGTTTGTCACCATCGACAGCGCCAGCACAGAAGATATGGACGATGCGCTCTACGCTGAAGAGAGCGCCGATGGCAAACTGCATTTGACCGTCGCCATTGCCGATCCAACCGCCTGGATTGTGGAAGGCAGCAAGCTGGACGAAACGGCGAAAATCCGCGCGTTCACAAACTACCTGCCGGGCTTTAACATCCCGATGCTGCCGCGCGAACTGTCTGACGACCTCTGCTCGCTGCGTCCAAATGAGGTGCGTCCGGTTCTCGCCTGCCGCATGACCATTGCCGCAGATGGCACGATTGAAGACGATATCGAATTCTTTGCCGCCACCATCGAATCCAAAGCCAAGCTGGCCTATGACAATGTCTCCGACTGGCTGGAAAACACCGGCAGCTGGAAACCTGAATCCGATGCTATCGCAGCACAGATTCGTCTGCTGCACCGCATCTGCCTGAACCGCGGCGAGTGGCGTAAGACTCACGCCCTGGTCTTCAAGGATCGTCCGGATTATCGTTTTGTTCTCGGTGAAAAAGGCGAAGTGCTGGATATCGTGGCTGAGCCGCGGCGCATTGCTAACCGCATCGTCGAAGAAGCGATGATTGCCGCCAACATCTGTGCCGCGCGCGTGCTGCGCGACAGGCTGGGCTTCGGTATTTACAACGTTCATACCGGATTCGATCCTGCCAATACCGAAGCGCTCGCGGCCCTGCTGAAGAATCACGATGTGCATGTTGATCCGGAAGAAGTGCTGACACTGCCGGGCTTCTGCAAGCTTCGCCGCGAGCTGGACGCTCAGCCGTCCGGTTTCCTGGATAGCCGTATTCGCCGCTTCCAGTCCTTCGCGGAAATCAGCACCGAGCCAGGCCCGCACTTTGGCCTCGGTCTGGAAGCCTACGCCACCTGGACCTCCCCGATCCGTAAGTATGGCGATATGGTTAACCACCGCCTGCTGAAAGCAATTATCAAGGGCGAAACCATTGCCCGTCCACAGGACGACACGACCCTACAGATGGCCGAGCGTCGCCGTCTGAACCGCATGGCGGAACGTGACGTTGGAGACTGGCTATACGCGCGCTTCCTGCAGGATAAAGCCGGTACCGATACCCGCTTCGCGGCAGAAATTATTGATATCAGCCGCGGGGGAATGCGCGTACGTCTGGTGGATAACGGTGCGGTCGCCTTTATCCCTGCCCCGTTCCTGCACGCCGTTCGTGACGAACTGGTCTGCAGTCAGGAAAGCGGCACCGTGCAAATTAAAGGCGAGACGGTTTACAAAGTCACTGACGTGATTGATGTAACTATCGCTGAAGTTCGCATGGAAACCCGCAGTATTATTGCGCGCCCTGTCGCCTGATAACCTGCTCAATTGTCGGTCATTTCCGTTCAGAAAGGCCGACAATTTTCTCCCTGTCTTTCCCCTCGCAAAAGCATCATTTTTCTTACTTTTTCCGCCCCAGCCCGCCCAAAACAGCCATAATTATCTACAGTTAAAGAGTGTTGCCCTGTTCGGGCACGTGGATTTTATACGCTCAGCATTTTTATATGCCTGATGCGTTTTATTATAAAAAAGCTCAGAAAAACAATACTTTCACTGCGGATTTGCCGCTATTTTCAACGGAAAAGTCGACGACTAATGAATAATTTGTTCGCTAATGCGTCGCGGCGGGAGAAATCATGATCGACGAACTTGAGCAAAATTTGCTGTTTCGTTACATGGGTACTCACAGCCCGTGGTGGCGATTGTCGGCTGACAGCAACGCTCTGCACCTTGCCGCCAGCGAAAATGCTGACGTGACTCAGGAGATCGTACTGGATGATGAACAGGCCGCACAGATCCGTCAGCTAACGGTAATGACCACCAGCATTTCCCTGAACCTCTCTCTTTACGGCGAGCAAGTTCCCGTCCATCTTGTCGGACGCAAAATCACCCGAAACGAGTGGGCCGGAACGGCTTCCGCCTGGAACGATACGCCCTCCGTGGCACGCGATCTGGCTCAGGGACTCTCCTTTGCGGAACAGGTAGTTTCTGAAGCGAATTCCGTCATTGTCATTCTCGATCAAAACGGCAATATCCAGCGCTTTAACCGCCTGAGCGAAGAGTATACCGGTCTGAAAGAACATGAAGTCATTGGTCAAAACGTGTTTGAACTGTTCATGAGCCGCAGCGAAGCGGCAGCCTCGAAGCGCAACATTGCGGGTTTCTTTCGCAACGGCAGCTCCTACGAAGTCGAACGCTGGATTAAAACGCGAAAAGGGCAACGCTTGTTTCTGTTCAGAAATAAATTCGTTCACAGCGGCAGCGGTAAAAATGAAATTTTCCTTATCTGCTCCGGGACCGACATTACCGAAGAACGACGGGCACAGGAGCGCCTGCGCGTGCTGGCCAATACCGATACCATCACCGGCCTGCCCAACCGCAATGCGATCCATGAGCTGATTTCAGACGCCATCAATAGCCGCGGCGACACGCAGGTTGGCGTGGTGTACCTCGACCTCGATAACTTCAAAAAGGTTAACGATGCCTACGGGCATATGTTCGGCGATCAGCTCCTGCAGGCGGTTGCACTTGCCCTTCTGAGTTGTCTGGATGAGGGGCAGGTTTTAGCGCGGCTCGGCGGCGATGAGTTTATCGTTATGGCCACCAATACCTCTCAGGGCTCGCTGGAAGCGATGGCGTCGCGTATTCTGACCCGCCTGCGCCAGCCGTTCAGAATCGGTCTCATTGAGGTTTACACCGGTTGCTCCCTGGGGATCGCCCTCGCGCCGCAGCATGGGAACGATCGGGAAAGCGTGATTCGCAATGCCGACATCGCCATGTACACCGCCAAGGAGAATGGCCGTGGCAAATTCTGCGTCTTCTCCCCCGAGATGAACCAGCGCGTGTTTGAGTACCTGTGGCTGGACACCAACCTGCGTAAAGCGCTGGATAACGATCAGCTCCTGATCCACTACCAGCCGAAAATGACCTGGCGCGGCGAAGTCCGAAGCCTTGAAGCGCTGGTCCGCTGGCAGTCGCCCGAGCGCGGGCTGATCCCCCCACTGGAATTTATCTCTTATGCCGAGGAGTCCGGTTTGATTGTGCCGCTGGGTCGCTGGGTGATGCTTGATGTGGTTCGCCAGGTGGCAAAATGGCGTGACAAGGGAATTAACCTGCGCGTGGCCGTGAACGTCTCTGCACGTCAGTTGGCCGACCAGACCATTTTCAGCGAGCTAAAGCAGGCGCTTAAGGATCTGCATTTTGAGTACTGCCCTATCGACGTTGAGTTAACCGAAAGCTGTCTTATCGAAAACGAAGAGCTGGCGCTCTCGGTGATCCAGCAATTCAGTCGGCTCGGGGCACAAATTCATCTGGACGATTTCGGTACCGGCTACTCCTCCCTTTCCCAGCTGGCGCGTTTTCCTATTGATGCCATTAAACTCGATCAGGCTTTTGTCAGAGATATTCATAAGCACTCTGTCTCCCAGTCTCTGGTACGCGCCATTGTCGCAGTGGCGCAGGCGTTAAACCTGCAGGTAATTGCCGAAGGGGTAGAGAACGCAAAAGAAGATGCCTTTCTGACCAAGAATGGCGTCAACGAACGGCAGGGTTTTCTTTTCGCTAAGCCGATGCCCGCTGCCGCATTGGAGCGCTGGCTAAAACGATATCAAGCGCGACAACAACGTTAACGTCATACAGAGGTTCACTTTCGTATAGGTAATTTCGTTATGGCGTTTTTTCCCTTCTCTTTTGAACCTATTTTCTGCATCATTGAAATTATTAACTTTTCGCTCCTGGGGAGAGATGATGTCTACTATTGATCCACAAGCTGTAGCACAACGTATTGATACCGTGCTGGATATCCTGGTGGCGGGTGATTATCACTCTGCAATCCGTAATCTCGAGATCCTGAAGTCTGAACTTCTCGCTCAGGATGGCGCTGACAATGCCCCCGAAAACCGACAGCCTAAAGCGCCGTGGGAAGTCTAATCCCACTGTCTCAGACCTCGTTTCGCTTTATTAATTGGATGCTATGAATTCCCGACAACAACTCATTTTGCAGATGGTCATCGATCAGGGGCGCGTAAGCGTCGTTGAGCTGGCTAAAACAACCGGCGTTTCAGAAGTCACCATCCGTCAGGATCTTAATCTGCTGGAAAAACAGAGCTACCTGCGCCGTGCGCATGGCTATGCCGTGCCGCTGGACAGCGACGACGTTGAGACGCGCATGATGAATAACTACGCGCTTAAACGAGAACTGGCAGAATTTGCCGCATCGCTGGTAAACCCTGGCGAGACGGTCTTTATTGAAAACGGCAGCAGCAACGCTCTTCTGGCACGTACGCTCGCCGAACAAAAAGACGTGACCATCATCACCGTCAGCAGCTATATCGCCCATTTGCTCAAAGAGACGCGCTGTGAGGTGATTTTGCTGGGCGGCATTTACCAGAAAAAAAGTGAGAGCATGGTAGGCCCGCTAACCCGGCAGTATGTCCAGCAGGTTCATTTCAGTAAGGCGTTTATCGGTATTGACGGCTGGCAGCCGGAGACAGGCTTCACCGGCCGGGATATGATGCGATCTGACGTTGTGAATGCCGTTCTGGAAAAAGAGTGTGAAGCCATTGTGCTGACCGACAGCTCTAAATTTGGCGCCGTCCATCCTTACACCATGGGTCCAGCCTCACGCTTTAGCCGCGTAATTACCGACGAAAGGTTAAGCGACGAACATCGTAATAAACTGGAAGATGACGGTCTCATTGTCGATATTATAAAAACGCCCGCCTGAGTCCATTTGCGCCCGTATTCCGGGCGCATATGCCCCCTTCGTCTGAGAGGATTCCTATCCATCCTTTAAGAGTTTTTACCTGTTTAACCTGCCGTAAAGTCGTAAAATTAATGTTAGCGATATAACAGGAAGTGACTATCACCTGCGTGATTACGTAACGCCTGCGCGACCAGCTTTCACGGAAAAAAGAATTGAGTATTCATTTTGACTATACTTAATGTGTACATCTTTCCGTGAATCGATAATTCAGGAGAAAGTATTATGACCTTAACCAGCAAAAAATTAGCCGCCGCTGTTCTGGCAATCACTGTAGCAATGTCCCTGAGCGCGTGCTCTAACTGGTCTAAACGTGACCGTAACACCGCAATTGGCGCCGGTGCTGGTGCGCTCGGTGGTGCAGTATTAACGGATGGTAGTACGCTGGGTACATTAGGCGGCGCTGCTGTCGGTGGTATTATCGGTCACCAGGTTGGCAAATAATTATTCTATCAGCCTTCCCGTTAAGGCGATTTAGCATCGCATTTCAGGTCTGACTAACGCACGTATATAACACGAGCCACGGCATTTGCCGTGGCTTATTTATTTTAGCCGCCTGCCAGTTTAACTTTCATGTCTTTGGCTTCAAGGAGCGATTTAATTAAATCGCGTTTATCACCCTGAATTTCGATAATGCCGTCCTTCACGGCGCCGCCGCAGCCACATTTTTTCTTCAACTCTGCTGCCAGCTTGTTCAGCTTCGCATCATCCAGATCAATCCCGGAGATCAGGCAGACCCCCTTTCCTTTTCGCCCGCTGGTCTGACGCTGGATACGAACAATACCGTCACCTTTCGGACGTTCTGCTTTCGTTTTCGGTTCGTCTATGCGCCCGCTTTCCGTCGAGTAGACCAGCCGACTGTTGGAATCAGTCATTGCGCCCCCTTTTTCAGTGATGCGTTGATAGCCTTAAGCGTCTCTGCCGGATTCGCAGACTGCGTCACCGGCCGCCCGATAACCATGTAGTCAACGCCTGCTGCCAGCGCCTGCTCAGGCGTCATAATGCGTCGCTGATCGCCCACGTCGCTGCCAGCAGGACGAATGCCTGGCGTGACCAGTTTAAAATCTTTGCCCAACTCTGACTTAAAGCGTACCGCTTCCTGCGCGGAGCAAACGACGCCATCGAGACCACAGCTCTGGGTCAGACGCGCGAGACGCTCGGCGTGCCCGGCAGGTGACAACGTCACGCCGAGGTCGCGCAAGTCGCTGTCGTCCATGCTGGTCAGCACGGTAACCGCAATCAGTAATGGCGCATCGTTGCCGAACGGCAGGAGTGCTTCGCGAGCGGCTGTCATCATTCTCGCCCCGCCCGACGCGTGTACGTTGACCATCCATACACCCAGTTCCGCAGCGGCGGCAACCGCGTGCGCCGTGGTGTTCGGGATATCATGGAATTTGAGATCGAGGAAGACATCGAAACCGCGCTGCTGCAGATCGCGGACGATTTGCGGTCCAAACAGCGTGAACATCTCTTTGCCGACCTTCAGGCGGCAATCGCGAGGGTCAATGCCGTCGACAAACGCCAGTGCAGCGTCACGTTTATTGTAATCAAGCGCAACAACAACAGGAGAATCCGTAATAACGCGGGAAGTGGAGGAAGTAACAGACGTCATGACCAGCCCTTTTCGTCTATGGGCGCGCAGCGGCGCGGAACAGATAAACGGCCTGCATTCTACCTGCCGTCGCCGCAAATTGACAGAATCCATTTATGCCCCTGCCAGGCCAGCAAGCCGCACGGTGTTGAGAAAGCGGTAAAAGCCATCAGTATGTTGTAACTAAAATGAAGGCTTTTAAAAAAATTACTGCCCATCCAGGCCGCGAATTGGCTTGATGGTGGACCAGGCCCGGCAGGACGGACAATGCCAGTAGAGCGTGTAGGCGGTAAAACCACACTTCTGGCAACGGTAGCGCGGCTTGCTGCGCACCTGCTCGCCAACCATGTCGCGCAGTACCATCAGACTCTCTTTCGCGCGCCCTTCTTCCGCATCGTTCAGATGGTAGTCCATCAGCTTGTGGAATACGCGCATCGTGGGATGACGTTGCAGCTGACGGGTAATATAAACCTGTGCGGTGTCGCTCCCCTCATACTGCTCAACCACGTCAGAGAGCATCAGCTCAGCGGTCGCGCCGGTATTCTCTTCCACGCAACGACGCAGAAATGCCACCCACTCTTCCTGCTTGTCCAGCTGCTGATAGCAGGTTTGCAGCATTTCAAGCGTTTCGCTGACCAGCTCTTTGTCCTGGTCAATCACCCGCATCAGGCTTTCAACGGCTTTAGCGTAGTCGCCGCTGGCCATAAAAACGCGCCCCATCATGATAGAGATACGCGCGCTATTGCGGTCTGCGGCGGCACCTTTCTTCAGCAACGCCATGGCTTTGTCCATGTCGTCGTTGCCCATCTGCTGAAGGGCAAGCTCGCAGTAGAAATGCGCAATTTCAACGCGCTGCTTGTCTTTGCCCAGCTTCACCAGACGTTCGGCCGTATCAATGGCTTTCTGCCAGTCGCTGGTGGCCTGGTAAATCTGCAGTAACTGCTGCAACGCGCCGATACGGAAATCCGTTTCATCCACCAGCTGTGTGAACATATCTTCAGCGCGATCGTACAGCCCCGCGGCCATATAGTCTCGGCCCAGCTGTTGTACCGCCAGGAGACGTTGTTCGTAGGTCAGGGAGGCGCTTTCCATCAGGGTCTGGTGGATACGGATAGCGCGGTCAACCTCGCCGCGCGAGCGGAACAGGTTACCGAGAGTGAGGTGGGCTTCGACGGTCCCCGTATCCTCTTTCAGCATATCGAGGAACAGGTCTACCGCTTTGTCCTGCTGATTGCTCAGGAGGAAGTTCACCCCCGCAACGTAGTCACGGGAGAGTCGGTTAGCCTCATCCTGTTTCGTTTGTTGCGCACTTCTGCGGCCCATATACCAGCCATAGGCTGCGGCTACAGGCAAAAGCAGAAACAACAACTCCAGCATAGTCGATTATTCCTTCACGACCGGCACACCTGAACTTTCCGGCATGTCGGACGCAGGCGCAATGTGCTGTTCAAGTCGTTTAATTTTACGTTCAGCGCGCGCAAGAGAAACACGAACTTTCAACCAGAAAAGACCGCAAACCAGCCAGCCGATGGCAAAGCCTGCAGCAAATAAGACAGCCAGCAGGCTGGAGACCCGATACTCACCCTGCGCCAGCAGATAGTTAAACGTCACCTGTTGATCGTTTTGTGCACCCAATGTGACTGAAATGACAAAAATCGCCAATACCAGTAAGAAAATGAGTAAATATTTCACATTACTTCCCGTTATGTGGTTCAAGCGAATAAAGTGTGTTCAACTCACCGCAATCAGCCTTATAAACTACCATTTTAGCGACGGGCGCGAAACGGAAAAAGTAACGCGCACGTCATGGATTTATGGGCAAAATGCACAATATCAACCGTCAGGCGTCGCTTTGCTCCCTTTCGGCGATCTCTTCTTTCTCTTCAGGCGGTGGCGTGAGCGGGCCGCAGAACCGTTCTGCAAGCCAGGTTGCCAGCGTCACCAGCATCCAGGAGATCAGCGTAGCGACCACCAGATCCCGCGGCCAGTGCATTCCCAGCAGCAAGCGGCTGCCCATCACCCCTGTCGCCCAAACCAGTAAAATCGCGATGGTCATGGTGCGACGTCGAGGCCAAAGCAGCCCAACGCCCAGCAACGCCCAGCTGGCTGCAAACATCGTATGGCCGGAAGGAAACGCGAATCCCGTCTCTTTTTGCCAGTGCTTACGCAGGAACTTTGGAATATCTTCCTGTTCTGAAAGCTGTTCTTTCACCAGCGCGCCGCGATCTTTACGCTTTAAATTGTAGAACTCATCCACCGGAACATGGTGCGCTTTTTCCAGCCAGACGACAAAAGGTCTTGGCTCCTGAACATGATCCTTCACCCAGGACTTCACGCCCTGTCCAATAACGATCGCGCCACCGAGGATAGCAAAGAGCATCAACGCCGCGCGCAGTCGAAAGCGCAGGCACCACAAGAACCAGCCGCAGAGGATAACGTGGGTAATAATTCCCCACGGCTGCGTGACCGTCTCCGTTACCCAGTATAACGTTTTCAGCCACGTGGCATTCTGCCCCGGCTGCCACATCCAGCCGGAGACCCACACGGCCAAAGGCATAATCAGTAAAATGGCCGCGCCTGCTGCCGTACGTCTGGCGATTGAAAGCATGTCTTCTCCTTTTTCGCTAAGCCTCACAATCATAACTGAAATTCATTCGATGGGTGGATATGTCGGATCGTGCGTTTAACGTTCATATAGCATGGCGCCCATTAGGCGAACGTGCTGAGCTTGTGGCAAAATGGACAAATACAGAAAGCAAAACAGGCGCAAGGCACGAAACGTGTCAGCCTACTCTGGAGAATCACATGCAGCTTAAACGTGTGGCAGAAGCCAAACTGCCAACCCCATGGGGCGATTTCCTGATGGTGGGGTTTGAAGAACTGGCAACCGGACAGGATCATGTCGCGCTGGTCTACGGCGACATTTCAGGGCAGACGCCGGTGCTGTCCCGCGTCCATTCGGAGTGTCTGACCGGCGACGCGTTGTTCAGCCTGCGCTGTGATTGCGGTTTCCAGCTCGAAGCTGCCCTTACCCATATTGCCGAAGAAGGCCGCGGCGTGCTGCTCTATCACCGTCAGGAAGGTCGTAACATTGGTCTGCTGAATAAAATCCGCGCTTATGCGCTGCAGGACCAGGGCTACGATACGGTGGAAGCCAACCACCAGCTCGGTTTTGCCGCCGATGAACGTGATTTCACCCTCTGCGCCGATATGTTCAAGCTGCTGGGCGTGGACGAGGTTCGCCTGCTGACCAATAATCCCAAAAAGGTGGAAATCCTCACCGAAGCCGGGATCAACATCGTCGAGCGCGTACCGCTGATTGTCGGCCGCAACCCGAAAAATGCCCACTATCTCGATACCAAGGCGGCTAAAATGGGCCATCTTCTGAAAGAATGAAAGTAAAAAGCCCGGCTCAAATGCCGGGCTTTTTTTTATCAATCCAGCATTTTACGAATCACATAATGTAAAATGCCGTCGTTCTGGTAGTAGGTCAGTTCGGTTGCCGTATCAATACGACACCGGCATTCCAGTACCTCACTTTTCCCGTCTGCTCGCGTAAGCTTCACCGGCACCGTTTTGCCCGGCTGCAGGTTTTGCAGGCCGCTAATATCAATCTGCTCTTCCCCCGTCAGGCCCAGCGTTTTGCGTGTGACGCCCTGCGGGAACTCAAGCGGCAGGATCCCCATGCCAATCAGGTTCGAGCGGTGAATACGTTCAAACGACTCGGCGATGACCACGCGAACGCCAAGCAGTCGCGGACCTTTCGCCGCCCAGTCACGACTGGAGCCGGAACCGTACTCTTTTCCGGCAATCACCGCCAGCGGCGTACCTTCCTGCTGATATTTGACGGCTGCGTCATAAATCGACACGACTTCCGTCCCCGGAAGATGGCGCGTCATCCCCCCTTCCACACCCGGAACCATTTCGTTACGAATGCGGATGTTGGCAAACGTCCCGCGCATCATCACTTCATGGTTACCGCGGCGCGATCCGTAGGAGTTAAAATCGCGGCGCTCCACGCCCCGGCTCTGCAGATAACGGCCCGCCGGGCTGTCGGCTTTGATGCTCCCCGCCGGAGAGATATGGTCAGTGGTGACGGAATCCCCCAGCATCGCCAGTATGCGCGCCCCGTGAATATCCTGAAGCGGTGCAGGCTCGGCCAGCATTTCATCAAAGAACGGCGACAGGCGGATATAGGTGGAATCGTCCTGCCAGTCATAGGTGTCCGAGCCCACAACGTTGATGGCTTTCCATTCCGGCGTGCCTTCAAACACTTCCGCATACTCTTTGCGGAACATCTCGGTGGAGACCTTTTCAACGGCCATCGCAATTTCACGTGAGGACGGCCAGATATCTTTCAGATAGACCGGCTCATTCTTGCGGTCGTGACCAATAGGATCGGTAGCCAGGTTGATATTCATATTCCCGGCGAGCGCGTAGGCCACCACCAGCGGCGGCGAAGCGAGCCAGTTGGTTTTCACCAGCGGATGAATACGTCCTTCAAAGTTACGGTTACCGGAAAGGACTGCGCCAACCGTCAGATCGCCCTGCTTGATCGCAGTTTCAATAGGTTCAGGCAGCGGGCCGGAGTTACCGATGCAGGTGGTACAGCCATAGCCCACGAGGTTAAAGCCCAGCTCATCAAGATACGGCGTTAGCCTGGCCTGCGCCAGGTAATCCGAGACCACTTTGGAGCCCGGTGCCAGGGAGGCTTTGACCCAGGGCTGTGGTTTCAGTCCCAGCTCAACCGCTTTTTTAGCCAGCAGGCCGGCAGCCATTAATACGCTGGGGTTTGAGGTGTTGGTGCAGGAGGTAATGGCGGCTATGACAACCGCGCCGTCCGGGAGCTGATACTGATGTCCGTTCAGAACATAGTCGATTGGGCGATGGTCCTTCTTCGCCACGTTAACTTCCAGCTCGTTGCTTGCGGCAAACGCTTTTGGCACGTCGCTTAACGCTACGCGATCCTGCGGACGTTTCGGACCGGCGAGGCTCGCCTCAACGCTTCCCATGTCAAGCGCAAGCGTGCTGGTAAATACCGGCTCATCCCCCGGATTGCGCCACATGCCCTGCGCTTTGGTGTACGCCTCCACCAACGCCACCTGCTCTTCGCTGCGTCCGCTCAGGCGCATGTACTCCAGGGTGACGTCATCAATGGGGAAAAATCCGCAGGTTGCACCATATTCTGGCGCCATGTTGGCGATGGTCGCGCGGTCAGCCAGCGGCAGCGAATCCAGCCCGTCACCGTAAAATTCAACAAATTTTCCCACCACACCATGCTTACGCAGCATCTGGGTAACGGTGAGCACCAGATCGGTGGCGGTAATGCCTTCAGACAGCTTCCCGGTGAGCTTAAAGCCCACAACATCAGGGATAAGCATGGAGACCGGCTGACCGAGCATGGCGGCTTCCGCTTCGATACCGCCGACACCCCAGCCCAGCACGCCGAGGCCGTTAATCATGGTGGTGTGGGAATCTGTACCCACCAGCGTGTCCGGATAAGCCACCCACTCTTTGTCCTGCAATTCACTCCAGACGGCTTTACCGAGATATTCAAGGTTAACCTGGTGACAAATACCGGTGCCGGGTGGAACCACGCTAAAGCGGCTGAACGCCTGCTGACCCCACTTCAGGAAGACATAACGCTCGTGATTTCGCTCCATCTCGAGACGCACGTTCTCGCCAAAGGCATCGTCATCACCGAAGTGGTCAACGGTTACGGAGTGATCAATCACGAGGTCGACGGGTGAAAGCGGGTTCACTTTAGCCGTATCGCCGCCGAGGCGTTTAACCGCCTCACGCATGGCGGCGAGATCCACCACGGCAGGAACGCCGGTGAAGTCCTGCATCAGGACCCTTGCCGGGCGGTAGGCAATTTCTCTGTCGGCATGGGCATTCTTAAGCCACCCTGCCAGCGCCTGAATATCGTCGAGGGTCACGGAGTCACCGTCCTGCCAGCGCAAGAGATTTTCCAGCAAAACTTTCAAGGACTTGGGTAAACGCGAAATGTCCCCAAGCGTTCTGGCAGCCAGCGGCAGGCTATAGTAGTGCCAGGTTTTATTTTCTGCCTGTAACGTGTCCTTACTGGCTTCGCGTAGGGTTAACGACATAAGCTCCTCCTTAATTACAGAGATGTCCTGACAATCATCAGGGCCGTAATTAAAGATAACACAAAGATGTCGTAACGTTTTGATAACAACCCAAATTGATAAATTTAGGAATGGTCCAGAGGAGGGTAAAACAAAAAACCCCGCCGCAGCGAGGTTTTATGATTTAGTGGACGGCCAGCCAGATGAGCTGACTCCAGAACAGAATCGACAGGGTAAAAACGCCGATCCATGACCAGTATTTTTGAGACATCATGTTATTCATCATAGGGACACCAGGCATTATTTATTAAACATTCCGAGGCAGGTCCTCGTGCTATATTGCTGATGTGTATTTATTAAAGAGTACAAAGGCGCATAGTCATTATTCAGACTAACTGCATCATTACGCAATAAACTAAATTATTGTTTTTTGGGTTCGTCTTCCGCGAACACATCAATAAAAGCCTGCTGCTGCGGCGTCAGTTTCCAGGATGCTGGCACTGCTGTTGCAGGCGCTTTGCGTCCCTTGTGAACAGTGTCATGATGCTGACACATCCGCTTTGCCGTTTCTGTACGTACCGTCACTGCCATATTCAACCCCAATATTTCCAGGCCAGGAGAGCAACCATCACCCAGAACAGGGCGGAAACGAGAAAGACCGCCAGCCAGGCTTTACGCTTGAGCGCAGGATCCCTTTGCGGTTCTTCACTTCCTGAAGGCATTGCTAACCTCATACAATCGATATCGCTTATCATTTAGGACCAAACAATTGGTACAATTAATCATCTGTTGAGATAAATCCTAAAGAAACTTTAGCCGAAAAGCCAGTGAATTTACGCATCAAGAGGCATGAAATATTCAATCTTTTGACCAGAAATAAATATTTGAAAAGAAAAATTTGCGTAGCCGTTAATTAGTTTCTATTTTTGTCGCCAATTCACGACATTAAAGCCACACAAATTAAAAGGATAATGACAATATATGGCAGGGGAAGTGCAGATGATGATAATTCTAATTTAGCTTTAAGCCGATATTTCGGTATCTTTCCCTCAGGGAAAGATACCGGGTGTGATTATTTTTCGGGGAGTTTGATATCTTTAAACATCTCTTCGATATCTTCATTTGATCGTAATGCCACGGCGGTATCCACCACGTCACGCGTTAAATGCGGTGCAAAGCGCTGAATAAAATCATACATATAGCTTCGCAGGAAGGTACTGCGGCGGAAGCCAATTTTTGTCGTGCTGTGGCTGAAAATATCATGCGCATCAAGACGCACCAGGTCAGGGTCTGACACCGGGTCGACCGCCATGCTGGCGATCACCCCTACCCCTAGGCCAAGCCGTACATAGGTCTTTATGACGTCTGCATCGGTGGCGGTAAAGACAATCCGCGGCGTTAACCCGGCCCGGTTGAAGGCGGTATCAAGCTCAGATCGTCCGGTGAAGCCAAACGTGTAGGTGACCAGAGGATATTGCGCCAGCTCTTCGATTGACACCGACCCTTTGCCCGCCAGCGGATGATCCGGGGTCACCACAATGGAGCGGTTCCAGTGATAGCACGGCAGCATGACCAGATCGTCATAGAGATGGAGCGCTTCCGTCGCGATGGCAAAATCTGCATTGCCCTTCGACACCGCCTCCGCAATTTGCGTCGGCGATCCCTGGTGCATATGCAGGGAGACGCGCGGATAACGCTCGATAAAGCCCTTGATAACGCCCGGTAGCGCATAGCGCGCCTGGGTGTGCGTCGTGGCAATATACAGCGAGCCTTTATCCGGCCAGGTATGTTCCCCCGCCACAGACTTAATCGCATCGACTTTGGAAAGGACTTCCCGCGCAATACGGATGATTTCCTGCCCCGCTGGCGTCACCTGGGTAAGGTGCTTACCACTGCGGGCGAAAATCTGAATACCTAATTCATCCTCCAGCATGCGAACCTGCTTGCTGATGCCCGGTTGCGAGGTATATAGCCCCTCGGCGGTGGAAGAGACATTAAGGTTGTGATTCACCACCTCAACGATATAACGAAGCTGTTGTAATTTCATGCCAGACCATCCGATTTAGCGCACGCGGTCAATCGCTTAAGACGATTTGATAATAAAAAAAGGGTTAACTATAACCACTATATCACTTATAGCCTGACTGTATAGTACGGAACAAAAAATAATAATAAGGTAATAAAAAAGGGCCGGAAGTCCGGCCCTTTCGCGGGTAAGTTACGGTTAAGAAAGATTATTTCTTGCCTTCAACCCATTTGCCATCGACAAAGAAGGCGGACCATCCGGTCGCTTTACCCTCTTTCTCTGCCGCAACGTACTGCTGCTTCGTTTTACGGCTAAAACGGACCACCGTCTTATTGCCTTCAGGATCCTGCTGTGGCGCATCGGCCAGATAACGCAGCTTCTCAGGCAGACGATCGCGGAAGCGATGCAGCTCTTCCACCAGCGGGGCGCGCGTTTCACGCGATTTCGGGAAGGTGTTGGCGGCCAGGAAGACACCTGCGGCACCATCACGCAGCACGAAGTACGCGTCGGATTTTTCACACGGTAATTCTGGCAGCGGAACCGGATCTTCCTTCGGCGGAGCAACCTCACCATTACGCAGAATTTTGCGCGTGTTCTTACACTCGTCGTTGGTGCAGGCCATATACTTACCGAAACGCCCCATTTTCAGGTGCATTTCAGAGCCACACTTCTCGCACTCTACAATCGGGCCGTCATAGCCTTTAATGCGGAACTCACCCTCTTCGATCTCATACCCGTCGCACGTCGGGTTGTTACCACACACGTGCAGCTTACGTTTAGGATCGATCAGATAGCTGTCCATCGCCGTGCCGCATTTTTTGCAGCGGCGTTTCGCGCGCAGGGCGTTGGTTTCTGCATCATCACCTTCCAGCACGTTGAGAACTTCGTTCTCCGGCACCAGGTTGATGGTTGTTTTGCAGCGCTCTTTTGGTGGCAGCGCATAGCCTGAACAGCCAAGGAACACGCCCGTTGTCGCAGTACGGATCCCCATCTTGCGGCCGCAGGTCGGGCAGTCGATGCTGGTCAGAACCATCTGGTTAGGCAGCATGCCGCCCTCTTCAGGATCTTTCTCCGCTTTCTCAAGCTGGTTGGTAAAGTCGCTGAAGAAGCTATCGAGAACCTTCTTCCACTCCGCCTTGTGACTGGCCACTTCGTCGAGGCTGTCTTCCATCTGCGCGGTGAAGTCGTAGTTCATCAATTCGCGGAAGTTAGCTTCCAGACGGTCAGTGACAATCTCACCCATTTTTTCGGCATAGAAACGGCGGTTCTCTACGCGAACGTAACCGCGGTCCTGAATGGTCGAGATGATTGAGGCGTAAGTTGACGGACGGCCAATCCCGCGTTTTTCCAGCTCTTTAACCAACGACGCTTCACTAAAGCGCGCAGGCGGCTTGGTGAAGTGCTGGGCCGGAACCAGGTCGACAAGCGACAACTCGTCGCCTTTGTTTACCGCAGGCAGCGTACGGTCTTCATCACCTTTACGCAGTGCAGGCATCACTTTCGTCCAGCCGTCGAAACGCAGAATACGACCGCGTGCCTTGAGGCGGAAGTCGCCCGCGCCAACGGTCAGCGTAGTGGAATCATATTTCGCTGGCGTCATCTGACACGCGACAAACTGACGCCAGATCAGCTGATACAGCTTCTGGGCGTCGGCTTCCATATCCTTCAGCGACTCGGCTAAAACAGATACATCAGAAGGACGAATCGCTTCGTGCGCTTCCTGAGAATTCTCCTTGCTGGCGAACTGGTTGGCGCTTTCCGGCAGGTATTTTTTACCGAAGTTATCGCTGATGTAGCCGCGCACCATGTTCACCGCGTCCTGGCTCAGGTTCGTTGAGTCAGTACGCATGTAGGTGATGTAACCCGCTTCATACAAGCGCTGGGCCATCATCATGGTTTTCTTCACGCCGTAACCCAGACGGGTGCTCGCCGCCTGTTGCAGTGTGGACGTGATAAACGGCGCGCCAGGCTTGCTGCTGGTCGGCTTATCTTCGCGTTCCAGTACCTGGTAGCGCGCTTTTTCCAGCAGCGCCACGGCGGCCATGGTCTGATCGCGGTTTTCAGGACGGAAAGGCTTATCGTTGTGATGGCTTACCTGCAGCGGCAGCGCATCACCGCCCGGGGTGGTGACATTGGCGTCAACTTCCCAGAACTCTTCCGGCACGAAGGCTTTAATTTCGCGTTCACGCTCAACGACAAGACGCACGGCTACAGACTGCACGCGTCCTGCAGACAGGCCGCGGGCAATCTTTTTCCACAGCAGTGGAGAAACCATGTAGCCCACAACGCGGTCCATAAAGCGACGCGCCTGCTGGGCGTTCACACGGTCGATATTCAGCTCGCCCGGCTTCTCAAACGCCTGACGAATCGCATTCTTTGTAATTTCGTTAAACACTACGCGGCTGTAGCGTTTGTCATCCCCCCCGATCACTTCCCGCAGGTGCCACGCAATGGCTTCCCCTTCGCGGTCAAGGTCGGTTGCGAGATAGATGTGGTCTGCTTTTTCAGCAAGCTGCTTCAGCTCGTTAACGACTTTTTCTTTCCCGGGCAGCACTTCATATTGTGCATCCCAGTTGTGCCATGGGTTAACACCCATGCGGTTGACAAGCGCGCTACGTTCATCCTTTTTAGGCTTTTTAGCCCCTTTGGTGGAGGTAGAGTCTGCGCTCTTTTTGCTGGCTGAGCCACTGGTCGGCAAATCGCGGATGTGACCAACGCTGGACTTAACCACGTAGTCATTACCCAGATACTTATTGATCGTTTTGGCTTTTGCCGGGGACTCAACGATGACGAGAGCTTTACCCATATTCACCTTTACCTAATTTAATTCTTCCAGGAATACGCCGCACGTTGATTTCCCTTCCGCTGACGACGAGCCAATGATATTGCGACTGCGTCAGGGGATATCAACCCCTATGTCTTACCGAACGTCAGAATGGCGACATCCAGGTCATTGAGTTTTCGGGTATTTTTCTCACATCTCGTATAATTCGTGACGAATTCCCGGTCGAATGTCAAGCAATTCTGTTGCCAGAATGACGAAAGCGCACACTCTACCTGATAAAATTCGTTACGCAACTTTATTAGCATGCAAAAGCAAATCCCGCCAACCTGCCCTCTGCATCTTATCCCCTCACATTACAGGGAAAATTTGCCCCCAAAGCGCCCCCGGCGTAGACTATTGTCACTGTTTAAGGAGTGGATTATGCAGAATACGACCCAACCCATTGACCGAGCCTCTCTGCTTATCGAAGCAAACAAGCTTATTCGTGACCATGAAGATACGCTGGCAGGCATTGAAGCCACCGGCGTTGAGCAACGTAATGGCGTGCTGGTTTTCAGCGGCGAATACTTCCTTGACGAGCAGGGGTTACCGACCCCGAAAAGCACTGCCGTGTTTAATATGTTTAAATACCTGGCGCATACGCTTTCAGAGAAATATCACCTGGTCGATTAATGCAAAACGCGAGGCATATGCCTCGCGTTTTTGTTTACAGCAGCGGTTTTTGTCCGCGCTGTAGCCAGCGAAGCAGCAGGCGGTCCGCGCTTTCCGCTGCACTGTTGGTAAAGCGGTCCATCAGCCGTTTGCGCTGTGTAAAGCGCACGCCTACCAGTTCCCGGCCTTCCATCAGGTTGAGCAGCAGGTCATCACTGGTGCCCACTTCATCCACCAGCCCTTTTTCCTGCGCCTGGATGCCGTACCAGTGCTCACCGGTCGCCACCTGTTCAATATCCAGCGTTGGGCGCATGCGATGTACGAAGTCTTTAAAGAGATGGTGAGTTTCATTCAGATCTTCACGGAATTTTTGGCGCCCCTCTTCCGTGTTTTCCCCCAGCAGCGTCAGGGTGCGTTTGTACTGACCCGCCGTGTGAAGTTCGATATCAATCTCTTTATTTTTCAGGAAGCGGTTAAAGTTAGGGATCTGTGCGACCACGCCAATGGAACCTATGATGGAAAACGGCGCCGCAACGATTTTGTCCGCCACGCAGGCCATCATATAGCCGCCGCTCGCCGCGACTTTATCTACCGCCACGGTAAGTGGGATCTGCTTCTCGCGCAGGCGCTGCAGCTGTGAAGCGGCCAGCCCGTAACCGTGTACCACCCCGCCCGGGCTCTCAAGACGCACCACCACCTGATCCTGCGGCGTTGCCACGGCCAGAACCGCAGTCACCTCTTCGCGCAGCGAAGCGACTTCATGCGCATCCATGCTACCTTTAAAATCGAGCACATAGACGCGGGGTTTTGCGTCGCCCTGCGGCGTCGCGAGCTTTGCCTTCGCCTTCGCGGCTTTGGCTTCCTGCTTGTGTTTTTTCTTCTGGGCTTTCAGCCACAGCTTCTGCTGATGGCTATCGAGCAGCGAGAGGGACATCTCTTCCTGCATCTCTTTATACTGCTCGCTCAGGCGGGTGATGCGTAACTCCCCACGCTGACGCTTGCGCTGCGTCAGGTTGACAATCAGAACGGCAACCACGGCAATGGCAATCACCACCGTCGCGATTTTGGCCAAAAACAACCCATATTGAGAAAGTAATTCCACGCGTTCCACCTTGATTTAACCACGAATCTTTCACGGCAGTGTACAACAGCCCTGCCCCTGCGTCTCGCCCGTGACATTACCTCTGCGAGCCGTCTTCAGGAATCCCCGCGCTGCGGTTTAAATATTTGCAAATTGTTAATTTTGCAGCAATGCGTCCTGTAGACTGATTGAATTCTCACGCTAATTCGGGCATAAAGCCGAAAAGTCATTATGAAGGCGTGATTGAGACCCCGTGCGCCTGAGGAGTCACCGTGCATTATCAACCGCAAAAAAACCTGCTGCAGAACCGAATCATTCTTGTCACCGGCGCCAGCGATGGTATTGGTCGCGAAGCGGCCCTGACGTACGCTGAATATGGCGCAAGCGTAATTCTGATTGGGCGTAACGAAGAAAAGCTTAAAGGGGTCGCTCAGGAAATTGAGGCCGCAGGCGGGACACCTGCCCCCTGGTACACGCTCGATTTGCTGACATGCACCCCAGCGCTCTGCCAGGAGCTTGCTCACCGTATCAGTACCCACTACCCACGCCTTGACGGCGTACTGCACAACGCCGGTTTGTTAGGTGAAGTGCGTCCAATGGATGAACAGGATCCTGAAATCTGGCAGCAGGTGATGCAGGTTAACGTTAACGGTACTTTTTTCCTCACGCAGGCCTTGCTTCCTTTATTACTCAAATCCGAGTCTGGATCTCTGGTCTTCACCTCTTCCAGCGTAGGCCGCGAGGGACGCGCAAACTGGGGGGCTTATGCTGTCTCAAAATTCGCGACCGAGGGCATGATGCAGGTGCTGGCGGATGAGTATCAGAGCCGCCATCTGCGCGTAAACTGCATTAATCCGGGGGGTACGCGCACCAGCATGCGCGCCAGCGCGTTCCCGACGGAAGATCCGCTGAAGCTGAAAACCCCGGCAGACATTATGCCGCTCTATCTCTGGCTGATGGGCGACGACAGCCGCCGCAAAACCGGAATGACCTTTGATGCCCAGCCGGGCCGCAAACCGGGAATTTCGCAATGAGTGAAGAACGTCATCAGCAGCGACAGCAGCGTTTGAAGGAACAGGTTGACGCGCGCGTCGCGGCAGCCCAGGACGAGCGAGGGATCGTCATCGTTTTTACCGGCAATGGTAAAGGCAAAACTACTGCCGCGTTTGGCACCGCTACGCGCGCCGTCGGCCACGGGCAAAAAGTGGGGGTCATCCAGTTTATCAAAGGGGAATGGCCCAACGGCGAACGTAATTTGCTTGAGCCTCACGGCGTTGAGTTTCAGGTGATGGCGACCGGGTTTACGTGGGATACGCAGAACCGGGAAACCGATACCGCAGCCTGTCTGGCCGTCTGGGAGCACGCTAAAAGAATGCTGGCCGATCCCTCGCTGAATATGGTGCTACTGGATGAGATCACCTATATGGTCGCCTACGACTACCTGCCGCTGGAGGAGGTGCTGGATGCACTGAAGAACCGCCCTGCGCACCAGACGGTTATCGTTACAGGTCGCGGGTGTCATCGTGAGATTCTGGAGCTGGCAGATACCGTCAGCGAGCTGCGTCCGGTCAAGCATGCGTTTGATGCAGGCATCAAAGCACAAATTGGCATTGATTACTAAAGAAAAAGCCCGGTGAGTTCACCGGGTTTTTTCAATTAACCGTTGTTATTCCGGCTGCCAGAGCGACGATTGCTGTTCACCTGGCTGTGGCGTTTCACCGCACGACGGATCTGATTCGCCTTCATACGACGACGATCTTTCTCCACCGCCACTTTAGAGGTGGTTTCCGGCGTCAGGCCAACCAGCTCGCGCAGGTAGTTAGTCTGGGTAAGATCCAGCTCGGTATAACCACCGCGCGGCAGACCTTTCGGCAGCAGAATGTCGCCGTAGCGAACGCGGATCAGGCGGCTAACCTGCACGCCTACCGCTTCCCACAGACGACGCACCTCGCGGTTACGGCCTTCGGTCAGGGTCACGTTGTACCACTGGTTAATCCCTTCACCACCGGTAAATTTGATGGTTTTGAACGCCGCAGGGCCGTCTTCCAGCTGCACGCCACGCGACAGATCGCGCAGTTTATTTTCGTCGACCTGGCCGAAGACGCGAACGGCGTATTCACGTTCAACTTCACGGCTTGGATGCATCAGACGGTTTGCCAGTTCACCATCGGTGGTGAACAGCAGCAGACCGCAGGTGTTCACGTCCAGACGCCCCACCGCAATCCAGCGGGCGCCGCGCAGTTTTGGCAGACGGTCAAACACCGTTGGACGACCTTCCGGGTCGTTGCGCGTACACAGCTCGCCTTCCGGCTTGTAATACGCCAGCACGCGGCAGATCTGTTCCGCGGACTCTTTCACGGAGATAAGATGACCGTCAATGCGGATCTTGAGCCCCGGTACGATTTCTACGCGGTCACCCAGCGTGGCGATTTTACCGTCCACACTCACGCGGCCCGCTTCAATAATGGCTTCGATTTCACGGCGTGAACCGTGGCCGGCGCGCGCCAGCACTTTCTGTAACTTCTCGCTCATTGAGCTTCCTCAGGTGTCGCCTTCACAGGCGTCGAATCAGGTCAAAAGCAGAGCCGAGCCCTGCTTTGATGGCCGCGTAGTATATCTGCTTACACCTTTACAAGAAAGGCTTAACATCACCCACGCCTTCACGAATCACTTCAGGCGCGTCTTCAGTCAGATCCACAACCGTAGTCGGCTGCTGGCCGAGATAACCGCCGTGAATAATCAGCTCCACTACCTTCTCCAGACGATCTTTTATCTCCTCCGGATCGGACTCGGTAAACTCGCTGCCCGGCAGCATTAGCGAGGTGGAGAGCATCGGCTCGCCGAGGGTTTCCAGCAGCGCCTGGGCAATCGGGTTCGACGGCACGCGCATGCCGATAGTCTTACGCTTTTCCTGCAGCAGGCGACGCGGCACCTCCTTCGTCCCTTTCAGGATAAACGTGTAGTTGCCCGGCGTATTGTTCTTAATCAGGCGAAACGCCACGTTGTCGACATACGCATAGGTCGACAGCTCAGAGAGGTCGCGACACATCAGGGTAAAGTTATGGCCGTCCGGCAGCTGACGAATACGGCAAATGCGTTCCATCGCTCCTTTATCTTCAATTTTACAGCCCAGCGCGTAGCCGGAATCGGTCGGGTAGACTATCACGCCGCCTTTGCGGACGATCTCCACGGCCTGGTTAATCAGACGTGGCTGCGGGTTGTCCGGATGGATATAGAAAAACTGACTCATACTTCCCTCTCTTCAATTTGCTGCGGCTGCTCCCAGAGCTGCCAGACCGGCTCAACGCCAGCGGGTAGCCAGAGCTTGCGTCCCAGCTCGATCCACGCGCAGGGCTGGTGGAAATCAGAGCCCTGTGACCCTAGCAGGCCAAACTGGCGGGCGTAAGTCGCGAGCTGCGCGCGCTCGTTGGGCGCCTGCTGACACTGGGCGACTTCCATCGCCTCGCCACCGCATTCGGCAAAGTGCGCCAGCAGCCGTTTCAGCCATTTAGCAGAAAGATTATACCGCCCCGGATGGGCCAGCACGGCCTTACCGCCAGAATGATGAATGACATCAATAGCTTGTTTTATTGTACACCACTGTGGCGGAACGTATCCGGTTTTCCCGCGCGCCAGATACTTTTTAAAGACATCCGCCATGGTCGTCGCTTTGCCCGCTTCAACCAGAAAGCGGGCGAAATGACCGCGGGTGACCGCCCCGCCGTTCGCCAGCTTTTGCGCACCTTCCAGCGCGCCCGGAATATGCGCCTTCTCCAGACGCTCGCCGATCATCTCCGCGCGCTGGTTGCGGCGCGTTTTTTGTTCTTGCAAAAAGGCAAGAAGTGCCGGATGTTCTATATCAATGTTCAGGCCAACGATATGAATCTCATGGTTTTCCCAGACGGTCGAGATCTCGACGCCGGGCACCAGATTCAGCGCCAGCCCGCTGCGGGCAATCTCGGCGCGCGCTGCCGGAATGGCGTCGGTGGTATCGTGATCGGTTATCGCCAGCGTGCCGACACGCATTTCAACCGCGCGATGAACCAGGGCTTCGGGTGTCAGCAGGCCATCAGAGGCCTGAGTATGGCTGTGTAAATCATAAATAATCGCGTAAGTGGTATCGCTCAAAGCACTTCCCATAACAGGTTGGAGACATCCGAAAACGCCATGATACCGACTTAACGTGAAATTCTGAAATCAAGGGTTGACAATACGCCATCGAACTAGTTAACTAGTACGCAAGTTCACACGAGAAAGGTATCTGAAAATGACAGCACATTTCACTCTGCACGGTTGGTGGCGCACTTCCTGATCTTCGGGCAGTGTCACGCATCTGCGAAATGCAAACAGATACCCGCCCGCTACCCAGCGGGCTTTTTTTTGAACAGAATAAATGAGAATCACAACATGCAAACAGCCAAACCTCATCTCGAACTGTTGACCTGCGAGGCGGTCTATCGCCACAACCCGACCGCGCTGTTTCATCAGGTGTGCGGCGCGCGTCCGGCGACGCTGCTGCTGGAGTCTGCGGATATCGACAGTAAGGACGATCTGAAAAGCCTGCTGCTGGTCGACAGCGCGCTGCGCATTACCGCGTTAGGTGACACCGTCACCATTAAGGCGCTCTCTGATAATGGCGCATCGCTGCTGACGCTGCTGGATGCGGCTCTGCCCGCGGGCATCGACAATGAACGTCACCCGGACCTGCGAATTCTGCATTTCCCGCCGGTAAGCCAGCTGCTGGACGAAGACGCGCGCCTCTGCTCGCTGTCCGTGTTCGATGCCTTCCGCCTGCTGCAAAACCTGGTCACCGTGCCGGAAAATGAGCGCGAAGCAATGTTCTTCGGCGGGCTGTTTGCATACGACCTGGTCGCCGGTTTTGAAGATTTGCCGGAAACCGAGCAGGGCAATCGCTGCCCGGACTACTGCTTCTACCTGGCCGAAACCCTGCTGGTGATCGACCATCAGAAAAAATATACCCGCATCCAGGCAAGCCTGTTCACGCCGTCTGCGTCTGAGAAAAACCGCCTTGAGCATCGCATCGCTCAGCTCCGGCAGCAGATGACGGAAGCGCCGCCTGCGCTGCCGGTACAGCACGTGGAAAAAATGACATGCGACGTTAACCAGACCGACGATCAATACGGGGCCGTGGTTCGCCAGATGCAAAAGGCTATTCGCGCCGGGGAGATTTTCCAGGTTGTGCCGTCCCGCCGTTTCTCGCTGCCCTGCCCGTCACCGCTGGCGGCTTATGACGTGCTGAAGAAAAGCAACCCGAGCCCATATATGTTCTTCATGCAGGACAATGATTTCACGCTGTTCGGCGCCTCGCCGGAAAGCTCGCTTAAGTACGACGCCACCAGCCGCCAGATTGAGATCTACCCGATTGCGGGCACCCGTCCGCGTGGCCGTCGTGCCGATGGCTCGCTGGATCGCGATCTGGACAGCCGCATCGAACTGGAAATGCGAACCGACCACAAGGAGCTCTCCGAACACCTGATGCTGGTTGACCTGGCGCGTAACGACCTGGCGCGCATTTGCACCCCGGGCAGCCGTTACGTGGCGGATCTGACCAAAGTTGACCGCTACTCCTTCGTCATGCATCTGGTTTCCCGCGTGGTCGGTGAACTGCGCCACGACCTTGACGTTCTGCACGCCTACCGCGCCTGCATGAATATGGGCACCCTGAGCGGCGCGCCGAAGGTGCGCGCCATGCAGCTGATTGCCGAAGCGGAAGGACGCCGTCGCGGCAGCTACGGTGGTGCGGTAGGCTATTTCACCGCCCACGGCGACCTTGATACCTGCATCGTGATCCGCTCCGCCTACGTCGAAGACGGTATTGCCACCGTTCAGGCCGGCGCCGGGATTGTTCTTGACTCTGTTCCGCAGTCTGAAGCTGACGAAACCCGCAGTAAAGCACGCGCGGTATTGCGCGCCATCGCTACCGCACACCACGCACAGGAGATTTTCTGATGGCTGACATTCTGCTGCTCGATAACATCGACTCCTTTACCTATAACCTGGCAGATCAGCTGCGTGCGAATGGTCACAACGTCGTTATCTACCGCAACCACGTTCCGGCTCAGACGCTGATTGACCGTCTGGCGACCATGCAAAACCCGGTGCTGATGCTCTCCCCGGGGCCGGGCGCGCCGAGCGAAGCGGGCTGTATGCCCGAACTGCTGACCCGCATGCGCGGCAAGCTGCCGATTATCGGTATCTGCCTTGGTCACCAGGCAATCGTGGAAGCCTACGGCGGTTACGTCGGCCAGGCGGGCGAGATCCTGCACGGTAAAGCCTCCAGTATTGAACATGACGGCCAGGCAATGTTTGCCGGGCTGCCGAATCCGCTCCCGGTCGCGCGCTATCATTCGCTGGTCGGCAGCAACATTCCGGCCGGGCTGACCATCAACGCCTCGTTTGAAGGGATGGTGATGGCGGTACGCCACGATGCGGATCGCGTCTGCGGGATGCAGTTCCACCCGGAATCTATTTTGACCTCCAATGGCGCCCGCCTGCTGGAGCAGACCCTTGACTGGGCGTTACAGAAGCTGGAGCAGACCAACACCCTGCAGCCGATTCTGGAAAAACTGTACCAGGCCCAGACCCTGAGCCAGCAGGAGAGCCACCAGCTTTTTTCCGCCGTGGTGCGCGGCGAGCTGAAGCCTGAGCAGCTGGCCGCTGCGCTGGTGAGCATGAAAGTGCGCGGCGAAAGCCCGCAGGAGATCGCCGGTGCGGCCACCGCGCTGCTGGAAAATGCCGCCCCGTTCCCGCGTCCGGACTATCAGTTTGCGGATATCGTCGGGACCGGTGGCGACGGCAGCAACAGTATCAATATTTCGACCGCCAGCGCCTTTGTGGCGGCGGCCTGCGGCCTGAAGGTGGCCAAGCACGGTAACCGCAGCGTCTCCAGCCGTTCAGGCTCGTCCGATCTGCTGGCCGCGTTTGGCATCAATCTGGAGATGAATGCCGAGCGTTCGCGTGAAGCGCTGGACGATTTGGGCGTTTGCTTCCTGTTTGCGCCGAAATATCACACCGGTTTCCGCCACGCGATGCCGGTTCGCCAGCAGCTTAAAACCCGCACGCTGTTTAACGTGCTCGGCCCGCTGATCAACCCGGCCCATCCGCCGCTGGCATTAATTGGCGTTTACAGCCCTGAGCTGGTCCTGCCGATTGCCGAGACGCTGCGCGTGCTGGGTTACAAACGCGCCGCCGTGGTGCACAGCGGCGGAATGGATGAAGTTTCGCTGCATGCGCCGACGCTGGTGGCCGAGCTTAACGATGGTGAAGTACTCAGCTATCAGCTTGAGGCGTCTGATTTCGGCTTAACACCGTACCATCAGGAAGCGCTGGCAGGCGGTACGCCGGAAGAAAACCGTGACATTCTGACGCGCTTACTACAAGGTAAAGGTGAGGCCGCTCATGAGGCCGCCGTGGCTGCCAACGTCGCCATGCTGATGCGTTTGCACGGTGAGGAAGACCTGAAGGCCAATGCTCAAAAAGTTCTGGATGTACTGCGCTCCGGTGCAGCTTACGATCGCGTTACCGCACTTGCGGCAAGAGGGTAAAGAATGCAGACCGTTTTAGCGAAAATCGTTGCCGATAAGGCCATCTGGGTGGAAGCACGCAAAGCAGAGCAGCCGCTTGCCAGTTTCCAGAATGACGTCGTCCCGAGCAGCCGTCGTTTCTATGACGCCCTGCAGGGTGCACGTACCGCCTTTATTCTGGAGTGCAAAAAGGCCTCTCCCTCAAAAGGTGTTATTCGTGACGATTTCGACCCGGCGCGTATCGCCGGTATTTATAAACATCATGCGTCGGCAATCTCCGTGCTGACGGATGAGAAATATTTCCAGGGCAGCTTCGATTTTCTGCCGATCGTCAGCGGCATCGCACCGCAGCCGATCCTGTGCAAAGACTTTATTATCGACCCGTATCAGATCTGGCTGGCGCGTTTCTACCAGGCCGATGCCTGCCTGCTGATGCTCTCGGTACTGGACGACGAACAGTATCGCCAGCTTGCTGCCGTGGCGCACAGCCTGAACATGGGCGTGCTGACCGAAGTGAGTAACGAAGAAGAGCTCGAGCGCGCCATCGCGCTGGAAGCCAAAGTGGTCGGCATCAACAACCGCGATCTTCGCGACTTGTCGATTGACCTGAACCGTACCCGCCAGCTGGCGCCGCGTCTGGGTGCGGGCGTCACGGTGATCAGCGAGTCCGGCATTAACAGCTACGCCCAGGTGCGCGAGCTGAGCCACTTCGCCAACGGTTTCCTGATTGGCTCCGCCATGATGGAACATGACGACCTCAATGCGGCTGTGCGTCGCGTGCTGCTGGGTGAAAACAAAGTCTGCGGCCTGACCCGCGAACAGGATGCGCTGGCCGCGTATGAGGCTGGAGCAATCTATGGCGGTTTAATCTTCGTCGACACCTCTCCTCGTGCAGTCAATGAGGAACAGGCCCGCAAGGTAATCGCGGCGGCCCCGCTGAGCTATGTTGGCGTGTTCCGCAATGCGGATGTCGCGGACGTTGTGGCAAAAGCCGACGCGTTATCCCTGCGTGCCGTTCAGCTTCATGGAGATGAAGATCAGGCGTACATCAATGCCCTGCGCGACGCGCTGGCACCGCAGGTTCAAATCTGGAAAGCACAAAGCGTGGGCACCACCCTGCCCGCACGTAATCTTCACCACGTTGACAAATACGTGCTCGACAACGGCCAGGGCGGCACCGGACAACGTTTTGACTGGTCGCTGCTGAACGGCGAAAAGCTGGACAACGTCCTGCTGGCGGGCGGACTAAGCCCGGATAACTGTGTGGAAGCCGCGAAAACCGGCTGCGCAGGCCTCGATTTCAATTCAGGCGTAGAGTCGCAACCGGGTATCAAAGATGCCAGCAAGCTGGCCTCGGTGTTTAAAACTCTGCGTGCATATTAAGGAAGAGAAGATGACGACATTACTTAACCCGTATTTTGGTGAATTCGGCGGGATGTACGTTCCGCAAATCCTGATGCCCGCGCTGCGCCAGCTGGAAGAAGCGTTCGTGAGCGCGCAGAAAGATCCGGCATTTCAGGCGGAGTTTACCGACCTGCTGAAAAACTACGCCGGGCGTCCAACCGCGCTGACCAAATGCCGCAACCTGACCGAAGGCACCAAAACCACACTGTATCTTAAGCGTGAAGACCTGCTGCACGGCGGCGCGCATAAAACTAACCAGGTGCTGGGCCAGGCTCTGCTCGCGAAGCGTATGGGTAAAACCGAAATCATCGCCGAAACCGGCGCGGGCCAGCACGGCGTGGCTTCTGCGCTCGCCAGCGCCCTGCTCGGCCTGAAGTGCCGCATCTATATGGGTGCTAAAGACGTTGAGCGTCAGTCGCCGAACGTGTTCCGTATGCGCCTGATGGGTGCGGAAGTAATCCCGGTGCACAGCGGTTCTGCGACGCTGAAAGATGCCTGTAACGAAGCGCTGCGCGACTGGTCCGGCAGCTACGAAACCGCGCACTATATGCTCGGCACCGCGGCAGGTCCTCACCCGTTCCCGACCATCGTGCGCGAATTCCAGCGCATGATCGGTGAAGAGACCAAAGCGCAGATCCTTGAAAAAGAGGGTCGCCTGCCGGATGCAGTCATTGCCTGCGTCGGCGGCGGGTCTAACGCCATCGGCATGTTCGCAGACTTTATCGACGAAACCCGCGTAGGGCTGATTGGCGTCGAGCCTGCCGGACATGGGATTGAAACCGGCGAGCACGGCGCGCCGCTGAAGCATGGCCGCGTGGGGATCTACTTCGGCATGAAAGCCCCGATGATGCAGACCGATGAAGGGCAGATTGAAGAGTCTTACTCAATTTCTGCCGGACTGGACTTCCCGTCCGTTGGGCCACAGCACGCGTTCCTGAACAGCACGGGGCGCGCGGACTATGTCTCCATTACCGATGACGAAGCGCTGGAAGCCTTCAAAACGCTGTGCCGCAGCGAAGGGATCATCCCGGCGCTGGAGTCTTCTCACGCGCTGGCGCACGCGCTGAAAATGATGAAAGAGAACCCGGAAAAAGAGCAACTGCTGGTGGTGAACCTTTCCGGTCGCGGTGACAAAGATATCTTCACCGTTCACGATATTTTGAAAGCACGAGGGGAAATCTGATGGAACGCTACGATAACGTATTTGCAGAACTGAAATCCCGCCAGGAAGGCGCGTTCGTCCCCTTCGTTACCCTGGGCGACCCGGGCCCTGAGCAGTCTCTGAAGATTATCGACGCCCTGATTGAAGCTGGTGCCGACGCGCTGGAGCTGGGTATTCCGTTCTCCGATCCGCTGGCGGATGGCCCGACCATCCAGAACGCCACCCTGCGCGCCTTTGCGGCAGGCGTGACCCCAACCCAGTGCTTTGAAATGCTGGCGGCGATCCGCCAGAAGCACCCGACCATTCCGATTGGTCTGCTGATGTACGCCAACCTGGTGTTCAACCGTGGTGTTGACGAGTTCTATGCAGAATGCGCGCGCGTGGGTGTCGACTCGGTCCTGGTAGCAGACGTGCCCGTGGAAGAGTCCGCGCCGTTCCGCCAGGCTGCGATGCGTCACAATGTCGCCCCTATTTTCATCTGCCCGCCTAACGCGGACGATGAACTGCTGCGCCAGATAGCCTCTTACGGACGCGGGTATACCTATCTGCTTTCGCGCGCGGGCGTGACCGGCGCCGAGAATAAAGCGGCCCTGCCGCTGCATCATCTGGTGGAAAAGCTGGCCGAGTACCATGCCGCGCCGCCGCTGCAGGGCTTCGGGATCTCCTCTCCGGATCAGGTCACCGCGGCAATTGAGGCGAAGGCGGCGGGTGCCATCTCCGGCTCCGCGATTGTGAAGATCATCGAGAAGAACGTGGACAAGCCCGAGCAGATGCTGGCCGAGCTGAAGGCGTTTGTGACTGCCATGAAGGCGGCGACGCGTAAAGCCTGACCCCTCCACCGTCTGGCAACCCTGCCAGACGGTTACTCCTCCTTCTCCATCCTCTCCAAAGGATTACGTCAAAATTGATCCCGTCGATATTTTCGGTGTGAATAGCTTTTCAAACTTTCGCGTAAGCGTATGATCTGGACTCTTTTTAGCACTAATCCTTCTGAGTTCAGAGGCTTATTCATGTCATGGCAATCCTTCAAACAGACTTACCTGGTTAAGTTCTGGTCACCTGTTCCGGCCGTCATCGCGGCAGGCATTCTCTCTACTTATTATTTCGGCATTACCGGCACCTTCTGGGCCGTCACCGGTGAATTCACCCGCTGGGGTGGGCAACTGCTGCAGCTCGCAGGCGTACACACCGAAGAGTGGGGATACTTCAAACTCATTCACCTGGACGGTACCCCTCTTACCCGCATCGACGGAATGATGATTATCGGCATGTTCGGCGGCTGTTTCGCTGCGGCGCTGTGGGCAAACAACGTTAAGCTGCGCATGCCCAAAAGCCGCGTTCGCATCATGCAGGCGGTAGTCGGGGGTATGATTGCCGGGTTTGGCGCCCGCCTGGCGATGGGCTGTAATCTGGCCGCGTTCTTTACGGGGATTCCGCAGTTCTCCCTTCATGCCTGGTTTTTTGCCGTGGCCACGGCGATTGGCTCTTACTTCGGAGCAAAATTCACCCTTCTGCCGCTGTTCCGCATTCCGGTGAAAATGACAAAAGTCAGCGCGGCGTCCCCGCTAACCCAAAAACCGGAGCAGGCAAAGCGCCGTTTCCGCCTGGGTATGCTGGTCTTTTTTGCTATGATCGCATGGGCCATTTGCACGGCGATGAATCAGCCGAAGCTTGGCCTGGCGATGTTGTTCGGCGTCGGCTTTGGCCTGCTGATCGAACGCGCGCAGATCTGCTTTACCTCTGCGTTTCGCGATATGTGGATCACCGGAAGGACGATGATGGCGAAGGCAATCATTGCCGGCATGGCGGTGAGCGCTATCGGCATTTTCAGCTATGTTCAGCTCGGTGTTGAACCGAAGATCATGTGGGCTGGCCCGAACGCGGTGATTGGCGGTCTGCTGTTTGGCTTCGGGATTGTGCTGGCGGGCGGGTGTGAAACCGGCTGGATGTACCGCGCGGTTGAGGGACAGGTGCACTACTGGTGGGTCGGGCTTGGGAATGTCCTTGGATCCACACTCCTCGCATACTTCTGGGACGACGTGTCCCCGGTGCTTGCCACAAACTGGGACAAGGTTAACCTGCTGAGCGCTTTCGGCCCTCTCGGCGGCCTGCTGGTGACTTATGCCCTGCTGCTGGTCGCTTTTTTACTGGTTGTCGCGCAGGAGAAACGCTTCTTCCGCCGTGCCGTCGTCAAAACTGAAACGCAGGAGAACGCTGCATGAAAGAGCTCGTCCCCGACTATCGTCTGGATATGGTCGGTGAACCCTGCCCGTATCCGGCGGTTGCCACGCTTGAGGCACTGCCGCAGCTGGAAAAAGGTGAAATTCTGGAGGTGGTGAGCGATTGTCCGCAATCCATCAACAACATTCCGCTGGATGCAAAAAACCACGGTTATACGGTGCTGGATATCCAGCAGGACGGGCCAACCATTCGCTATTTGATTCAGAAGTAATAGACGAAATGCGCCCCCTCGGGGGCGCATTAAACATACAGAATTAGAAACGATAACCCGCAGAGAACATGAACACCCACGGATCCAGACGCGTATTGATGCTTTGCTGCTCGCCGCCCGCCTTGAAGCGTACGTCCGTATCAATATCCATATACCAGACCGAGGCGTTGATCAGCCAGTCGCGGTTAATCAGATAGTCCAGACCAACCTGCCCAGCCATACCCCACGAGTCTTTCAGGCTGAGATCGGAGAGTCCTGCCTCTTTACCGGTATCGTTGAATTTCTCATCGAAGAAGGTGGTGTAGTTCACACCCGCGCCAATATATGGACGCACCTTGCTGCTGGCATCGCCAAAGTACCATTGCGCCATCAGCGTTGGCGGTAAATGGTGAACCGTGGCGATATCACCGGTCACACCAAGACCGACACGGTGACGGAACGGCGTTGCCGCCAGAAGCTCAACCCCAACGTTATCCGTCGCCATCCAGGTGAATGTTAAACCTAACTGGGTGTTGTTACTGACGTTAAAACCGCCCATCCCCAGCACGTTATCCGATCCTTCAGTTGGGCGAACCGTAGCCGAACCGGCACGAATAAAGAATTCGCCTGCTTCATGCGCATACGCGCCGCCAGAGAGACTGCTTAATACAAGGGCTGCCACCGCTAATTTTTTCATATCCGCTCCATCGTTGTGGTTTTAATCGCGGATGAGAATATACTCACAAAAGAGTAATAAGTGATCTGCCACAGATCACATTAAAACCAGTAAGTTAACATTCATTGATCTGGGTTAATTTTTTGTGGTGCTTTGAAAAGCAATAAGTTGTTTCTATGTCAATTTTTGGCATTTCACAGTTACAAAATTTTCTCTTTTCCCCCTCTTGCTCTTCCTCTGTCGGCTGGATAATTTATCGCTCTCACAAGTTGATTTGATGCGTTCTTTTTTGCAGGTGTGCCATGAGTGAAGTTAACCCGTGCATGACGTGCGGAGCCTGTTGTGCGTATTTTCGAGTCTCTTTCTACTGGGCTGAAGCCAGCGATGGCGGCGGTACCGTTCCGGTTCATCTTACTGAGCCGTTAACCCCCTTTCTGCGCTGCATGAGCGGCACCAATCAAAAGCAGGCCCGCTGCGCGGCCTTACAAGGGGAGCCCGGGGTTTCGACCCGGTGCGCGATCTATGAGGATCGCCCCAGCCCGTGCCGGGAATTTGCCATGTCGGGGGAAGATGGGCAGGTCAACGAAGCCTGTAATCGCGCCCGCGCGCGCTTTGGATTACCGCCGCTTTACAAAGATATGCTTTTCCATACAAGCCTTGATGCTGCCACAGCAGGTTCATCCGGTGTACAATTGCCGGCTAATTAACACCTGCAATACGCAAGGAGAGTGCATGTCTATCACGGCGAAGTCTGTCTACCGTGACACGGGAAATTTTTTCCGCAATCAGTTCATTACCTTTTTACTGATCGCGTTGCTTTGCGCCTTTATCACTGTGGTGCTGGGTCATGCGTTCTCACCGAGTGAAGAACAGATTGCCAGCCTGAGCCAGGGCGACCATCTTGCAGGAAGCGTTGGGCTATTTGAACTGGTGCAAAACATGACGCCAGAGCAGCAACAAATTCTGCTCCGGGCGTCTGCCGCATCCACGTTTTCTGGCCTGATTGGTAACGCCATTCTGGCGGGCGGCGTTTTGCTGATGATCCAACTGGTGTCGGCGGGCCACCGGGTCAGCGCCTTGCGGGCGATTGGCGCCAGCGCGCCGGTCTTACCTAAGCTGTTTATCCTGATCTTTTTAACCACCATGCTGGTGCAGATGGGAATTATGCTGGTTGTGGTGCCGGGCGTGTTACTGGCTATTGTGCTCGCTTTTGCCCCAGTAATGGTCGTGCAGGATAAAATGGGAATTTTTACCGCGATGCGCAGCAGCATCCGACTCGCATGGGCTAATATGCGACTGGTGGCTCCCGCAGTCATTGCCTGGCTGCTGGCAAAAACGCTCCTGCTCCTGTTTGCACCGAATTTTGCGGTATTAACCCCAAACGTTGGCGCGGTGGTCGCGAATACACTGAGCAACCTGATTTCAGCGGTGCTGCTTGTCTATCTGTTCCGCCTGTATATGTTAATTCGTCAGTAACCCTGATGCCGGGTGCATGACAGGGCCCGGCTCAACAGAGAAGATGGAATCACAGAATGAAGCAGTTTCTTGATTTTTTACCGCTGGTGGTCTTTTTCGCGTTTTACAAACTGTATGACATTTATGCTGCCACCACGGCGCTGATTATTGCGACAGCGGTTGTACTGATCTACAGCTGGGTGCGCTACCGTAAAGTTGAGAAAATGGCGCTGGTAACGTTCGTCCTGGTCGCCGTATTCGGTGGGCTAACCCTCTTCTTCCACAATGATGAATTTATCAAGTGGAAAGTTACGGTGATCTACGCGCTGTTTGCGGGTGCGCTGCTCATCAGCCAGTGGGTGATGAAAAAGCCGCTGATCCAGCGCATGCTCGGCAAAGAGCTGACGCTGCCTCAGGAAGTCTGGTCGCGCCTGAATATCGCCTGGGCCGTGTTCTTTATCCTTTGCGGTCTTGCCAATATCTATATCGCTTTCTGGCTGCCACAGAATATCTGGGTCAACTTCAAGGTCTTCGGCCTGACGGCCCTGACGCTGATATTCACCCTGATAAGCGGCATTTATATCTATCGCCACATGCCGCAGGACGACAAGCACTGATTGCTGACTGGCCAGAACGTGTTCGACAGGCGTTCTGGTCTATTCTCTCCGCTGTGAAATCATAGTAGCATCCCGCCTGAAGTCTTCCGTTATGAGTTAAAACAATGACAACAAATAACGCCCCTCAGGGCGAACTGGTTTTACGCACACTGGCAATGCCCGCTGACACCAATGCCAATGGCGATATTTTTGGCGGCTGGCTGATGTCGCAGATGGATATGGGCGGCGCAATTCTGGCAAAAGAGATTGCTCACGGACGCGTGGTGACCGTGCGGGTGGATGGAATGACCTTCCTGCGCCCGGTTGCAGTAGGTGATGTGGTTTGCTGTTACGCCCGCTGCGTAAAGCGCGGCAATACATCCATCTCCATCAACATTGAAGTCTGGGTGAAGAAAGTCTCTTCTGAACCGATTGGACAGCGCTATAAAGCAACTGAAGCGCTGTTTATTTATGTCGCTGTCGATAGCGACGGTAAACCTCGTCAGCTTCCGCCAGCCTGAATGGCAGGCAAAAAAAAGCCTCCTTTCGGAGGCTTTTATTATTCCATCTGCGCCCCGCCATTCAGGCGGAAAACAATGTTCACGATCAGTCCGCTTCCCGGTTTACCGGGTTCGTAGCGCCATCTGCGCATCGCCGACTTCACTTCGCGCTCAAACATATTTGAAGGTTGAGCAGACAGAATTTCCACGTTATCCACGCGGCCATCCGCAGTCACGTCAAATTTCACCCGTACGCGACCTTCAATACGCAAGGCCTGAGCCCGCGCCGGATACTGAGGCTGATTACGGCTCAACGCACGTGGGCCCGCTGGTGCGGCAACCGTCGGCTTCGCCACCGGTGCGCTGTTATTCATGACCGGACGCGAAGGCGCTGCATTCTCGACCGGCTGGGTCGCGCGCGGTTCAACCGGGCGTTCTTCACGTTTCGGACGCTCCTCGACCTTCTTCACCGGCTTTGGCTTCGGCTTAGGTTTTGGCTTCGGTTCAGGTTTGTGGATCACCACCGGTGCCTCCTTCGGTGGCTCCGGTACAGGCTCGGGTTCCGGTTCAGGCTCGGCAACCGGCTGTGGCGGTGGTGGCGCAACCTGCGGCGGTTCGAGATCCGCTGGCGAGACCATGGTTACCGAGATCGGCTGGGCGGGTGCGGGCATTTCAATAACCTGATGAACCGAGGTGTAGAGCAAACCCGCCACGACGGCACCGTGAATCACGACGGACAACAGCGTCGGCCAGGGAAAGCGGCGAGGTAAATCAAGGGTCATCGAAGTCATAATCATCAACGTTAAAAAACCGGACCCTGATTTTAAATGCAAATAGCAATCATATTCAATAAGACACTTTGTTCTGGCGCAATTAAAGCACAGGAGTGGTCAAAAAAAGGACATCCAGATCGGGGTATTAACGTTGTTTTTATCTTTACATTGCAGTCAATTGCCCTTTCACATAACGTAACTGACACTTTATAACGCTTAAGGAGCTTCACCGTGCTTTACGTGATTTACTCTGAAGATGTCGCTGATTCCCTCGAAAAACGTCTCTCTGTTCGCCCTGCCCATCTGGCTCGCCTGCAGCTGCTCCAGGACGAAGGCCGTTTGCTGACCGCGGGTCCAATGCCTGCTGTTGACAGCAATGACCCGGGAGCCGCCGGTTTTTCTGGCTCCACGGTTATTGCTGAGTTTGAGTCTCTTGAAGCGGCGCAGGCTTGGGCTGACGCAGACCCATACGTTGCGGCGGGTGTGTATGCAAAAGTGACGGTGCGACCGTATAAGAAAGTGTTCTGAGGTAAAAAGGCTCCCTCAGGAGCTTTTATAACCATATCAACACACTGAAAAAAAAGGATTTATTTCAGTTCATGTCCACAGATTGACCACATCATCACTAAAGCCCCATACTCTGGGGCTTTAGCTTATTGTACTTTTAAAAGGCTGGAGAGCTTTAAACAACGGCCAACGCCGGTTTACACTTTGGTGAATTGTTTGAACATTGTGTCAGTTCTGCTTTGTTCCTTAACCCATCGCGATGAAGTCAAACCAATAAGCGATCTGCACTCAAATCTCTGTCTTTCATCTACAGATAAAATCGGTAGGTACTCACAGCCATACTCTGACAGAAATCATGCACAATCCCAAAAGAAGCGGTACGATGTACCAAACGGATAACCCCTATTGGCTGGCCACATTGGTACAGCTCACCTCCTCTTACAGTGTTACGGAGTAATTGAATGGACGTGTTAGGTAAAGCAATAGAACTTTGTAAAAGTATTGAAACACTGCTGATAAAGGCACAATCCCGAAATCCATCATTAGATGCATCTAGCACCTACGATACCTTGGCACCTAAATGCATCAATAATGAGAATATGCAGGAGTATTTCAGAGCATTAAAGTTTGCATTGTCCAAAAAAGAAGTTAGAAATATTGCCATCACGGGTAACTATGGCGCAGGAAAAAGTACTGTTGTATCCTCATTTATGAAATATCACTGCAGTGAAAAGTACATGAATGTATCTTTGGCAGGGTTCGATATGATGGAAAATGACAAAAACACTTCCCTTACTAATCAGGAAGTCGAACTCAGTATCTTGCAGCAAATTCTATATAAAGAAAATAGAGATAAACTCCCAGACTCAAAGATAGATAGAATATTAAATAGGAGTTTATTTCATACCCTGAAAACATATTTTTCATTGATAAAAATTGCTATACCCACAACCGCTTTTCTGGGGATTCTATTTTTTGAGAGGGTTTCAGAATGGTTTAAACTCCCTCAAGAATGGACCAATATATTGCATGAAAATGCAATCGCAAGAGTTCTAGCGTTGACTATACTCGCATTCATTTCACTTTTTTTCCTCACACAAACTGCATCACGAGTTGGTATATTTGATAAGAAAATCAGACTAGGTAAAATTGCCTTTCTTAGCGGAGGTATGGAATTTAACGATAAAGAATCTTCATCTTTGTTAAACAACTGCCTGGATGAAATTGTTTATTTTTTTTCACGCCGCCCATATAAAATCGTTGTATTTGAAGATCTTGACCGACTTGGAACACCAGAGATCTTCGTTAAACTCCGTGAAATAAATAAGATTATCAACAATAATCTTTCAAATAAAAAACCAGTTAGGTTCATCTATGCTGTTAGAGACGATATGTTCATGAATGCCGATGGTAGAACAAAATTCTTTGATTTTATCCTACCTATCGTGCCATTTATGGATAGCAGAAATGCTTTTACGCTACTCAAAAACAAAACTCCGTCTCTTGATAAATCAAGCGATAAGCATCTCAAAAGCATTGCCCCCTACATCAACGATATGCGAAGCTTACTTAATATAATAAATGAATTCAACACATTCAGTAAAATAGTTGACAACTCTAAAAACACCATAAAACTTTTTGCACTTGTCTTTTATAAAAACATTTACACTTTAGATTATCATCTTGCTGATAAAAAAACCGGATTGCTTTATCTGTTCATCCATAATTATCGCACTCAAAGGCTGCATGCTGAATATTTTGAATCTCTTGATGAGAGACTTGAAGAACTTTTTGAAACATCCATCAAGCTTGAAGAGGATATTGCCAATACGCCTTATGATATTCGAAAAGATATTCTTATAAAATTTATCCCAGAATTACTCTGGGGAAAAGTTTTCATTGCATATAAAAACAACAATAATCGATTTACGCTTTGCGACAGTGCTGAACTGGTTAAAAATGAAGAATACTTCCTAGAAACATTCTCTGGAAATAAAACACTTTATGTTGGATATACAAATCAATATGGTAATGATCAGTTTTCCTCTCTAACAGCAGAGGCCACAAACATTCTTTTATCGAGTTACTATGATAGGGTCAAATTAGTTGGTCAAGATAAAACAAAAACATTCCAGCTTGTAAATCGCGAAATACGTGATTTAGAAAACACAATAAGATCCAGAAATGCCATACCTCTTGATGAATTAATTAAGTCCAGTGGTCGTGATAAGTTTGAAGTTACTGCAAAGCAATATCTTGATGAGATGGAAATGCATGATTATGTGTCAAAGCAGCAACTTCATATATTGCGGACTGATATGCAATATGGTGGATTAGATGCCTTGTATGTTCTGCTCTCTGGTGGATTATTAATGCAAGATTTTATGTCATATCGCTCCATTTTTCATGAAGGATCAATGACGGTGAACGACAATGACTTCATCAAAGCCATAGGTCAGGGTTTAGAATTTGAAAAATCCAATCAAGATTTTTACATAGATGATGCTGAAAAGGTTATTTTAGAACTGGCAGAACAAAAAAGAATTTACTCCGATGGCGCACTGCACTACCAATTATTAACCCACATCATTGATATAAACAGCAGATATCTTACGGGAATGGTAGCATCGCTTTTTAGAAAATCAGATCAGTACATTTACAATGCTTTTGAAATACTTAGCATTAAGTTTGTTACCTACTCAACTTTCGAAGCTTTTGTTATCAGAGCATTAAAGATCAGTGGTTATCTGGAACGTATGCTAATAGCATTAAAAACGAATAGAGAATCACCTTATAATACTAACATATCAATCACCGTGCTTTCCTGCACGTCACCAGAGAAATATGAAGAAAAAGAAGAATTCAGAAACTATCTTCATTTCATAGGTAGTAAAATCATTCACCACATCAAAGATGATAATTTACCTGCATTTCTTACCAACATCCTAAAAGTTAACGTATGTTACAATGAATTATTCACTCCAAAAACACCTAATGAATTTTCAGCTATAAGTTTCATTGCTGAAAATAACCTCTATCAAATAACTAAAGAAAACGTAGGTGTAGTTCTATACTCTTATGTACATTCTGACGAAACCATTAATCCTGAATACGCTCAGAAAAGACCATGGAGTATTATAACGCAGTATAAGTTAAGCGCCCCATTTAAATATTATACAGCTAACATCAATACTTTTGTCCAAAATGTATTCGTCTATGCCGATGAACCCAGTCATTACATTAAAGAAATGCTCGCGAGAAATGAATTAAGTGATGAATCAAAAGAAAAAATTGTTAAAATCATGGATTTCACTCTTTCCGAACTCACTGGACTGACATCCGAATCAACATTTAATGATGGTAATGAGTTAATTTCTTTTGAGGACCTTTTCTATCAGTATGACCGCGTCATTCCAAGCTGGTCAGCACTAATGGATTACATATCTATTGACTGTAACGCGGCTATTTTGCATGATTGGTTGACAAATCATGCTTTGGATTTAGCAAAACTTAGCAAACCATCAATTGATGTCGAAGACTATGTTCCATTATATAAAAAAATAATCTGCAGTGATTTATTCGATGATAATACTTATGAAACTCTCCTATCCTCCATTGAAATCAATATTGAACAGATTGACGATCAACTGAGTGTTCGTAACTTCGGTAGGCTTGTTAAACTTGGCAAGATTATACTTTCTAATGAATCATATCGAATTATAGAGTCAACATACATCGAGCCTGACGAAAAACTGACTGAGTATTTAGTCCTATTGTTCAGCCAACATAAAGATATTTTTCTATCCAATAGCGATTTTTACCTAGGGAAAAACAAATCTTCCTTCGATAAAATCCTTGATTCTTTAATGCTTAGTGACTTATTTAATGATGATATTAAGGCGCAATTAGTCCTTCAATATTCTGAATATTACCTTGACTTGGATATTTCTAAAATTAACTTACCTAATTCTGTATCATTACTGTCAATCAAATTAAGTAATAATTTAAATCTTAATGCAATACTTCTCGCCAGAATGATTTCCCGCGGCTACCGTAATAAACCTATCATTGCCGATATATGCCATAATATTAATGAGGCTGATTTATCTAATGTATTCATCAAACGTACTCAAGCAACTATCACAGCCAATAATGATGATCTCGTATATCTCATCCTTGAATATTCCCGTGATGCAGGCATCATTAAGGACTTTGAGAAACGTGATGACAGTAAAATTACTGTTACAATTACACGAGAAAGAGATGACATTAGCTAATAAAATATACAAGCAGACCTAAAAATTCATTAGAGCCAAGCGTATTAGACTACAATAGTGTTAAATAATAGAGAGCCCCGCATTTGCGGAGCCCTCTAGTTGATCACATCCATTGGATCTGATGTTGACCTGACGTGGTAGGATGCGGCGGCGCTGGCACTACTTCACCCGGCGAAACGATAAAGCGCTCTATCGTTTCAGTGGTGACAAACGTTGCGCTGCAGTTGATGTTAGTGCACTGGTGATAACGCTCTTTGGTCGTGTCAGTAAAATAGCGACTTGTGCGAGCGTGGGCGGCGTAATGACATTTTGGACAGTGGAACATGGCGAGCACCTCAGAGCGTTATTGATGCATCAATTTTAACCATTAAAACCTTATATATCAAACACATAAACAAATTTTATTGTGTTATTTCTTCGCTTTCATACTCCACATCCGAAACCTTAACCTCAAGCTCTAAGCCCGTCGTGTAGCCGTTCCCGTTAAGGTTATGCACCACCCGGCTGATTATCCACGCCTGCTCGTCTATAACGCGCTTAAAGCCTTTCTCCGCCACCGGCGTTTCAGGAAATAAATCAGCGCGGCCAATAGCCAGCGAGATTGAAAACTCCGCGACGCCGCGCTGCAGCTTGTCCCACTTTGCCTGAGCAGCGCGCTTGGCCTGCGCCTTTGTCGCGTAGATGGTAGTCAGCTCCAGCACGTTGTCAGACTCACCGGCCATATACTCACCCTCGCGGGCTTCCTGCTCTTTTTTGGCTTTTACCTTTGCAGTGGTTTTGGTCGCTTTCGGATGCTGCAGCGCGCGCAGGTGCTGTACCTTTGGCTTGCGTTTGAGCTTCACCTTTTGCTTTTGCGGTTTCGGGTCTTTGGTGTGCAGCCATTTTGCCGTTACGCCGGTGTAGGCTTCCCGGTCAGCAATCGCAAATTGATGACGGTCGCCGTCGCCGCGTTCGATCGTCAACTGCGGGATGGGCTGGCCGTTAGCCGAGCGCGTGCCGGTGATGTCGACATACAGCCCGCCGTCATTTTCCGACCGCTCAAAGGTGATGCTTGTCAGGCTGACGCGGGGCTCCCATTTCTGGATCGCGGAATAACACGCGGCCATAATCTGCAGGCGCAGCGCCCTGGTCTGCGGCTGGTCAATCAGAGCCGACAGGAGCGAGCCGTATTCACGGCGCATGACGCGCGAGCCAATCGGCGTAACCAGAATGTCGCGCACACTTTGCCTGATATGCTCGACCTCAGAGATACTGAGGCCGGTCTGGCTGTTCATTCCCAGATAACGCACCGTCATTTAGTGCCCTCCGTCCAGCTTCCGCCCCGTTCGACGCCGCCGTGGTCGTGGTCATCCACCTGCACGCCGTTTGAGGTAAATGTCCCGCCGGTATGCTCGATGTTCCCGGACATCTTCCCGCCTTTCTGCACTTCGAGCGTGCCGGTCGTCAGCTTGTTGGTGCATACCACCTCGGGCGTATCGAGCGTGATGCGGGTCGAGGCTTTCACAAGTACCACCGGCACGGTCGCCGTAATGGAATCTGACGCGGTGACGTTGGCGGTTTTAATGCCTGACACGGTGAGCGCGCTGTTTTGGAGTTCGTACTCGATGACAGCGCCATCAGGAAAGGACACATGAAACGCATCGGTTGAGGCCGAGGGTGCGGGATGGTCATCAGAGAAAATGCCCGGCAGCACAAAAGCGGTATCGAGCTCGCCGCCGATGGCCAGCAATAACACCTGCTCACCGACGGAGGGAGCCCACCACACGCGAGAGCGACCGGCGCGACTGGTAAGCCAGTTAAGCCAGGTGGTTTGCATGCCGCCGGTCTGGACACGACACAACCCCTCGTTGAGGTCGATGTCGGTCACAATACCAGTGCGAATAATGTTGCGTAATAATCTTGAAATCTCAGATAATGTTTTCATAGAACGATTATCTTTAGAATTTTAAAATTAGCCCAACTGCATTAGCAGTGTAGTTATTTGCACAACAAAGGAATAATATGACAAACAGTACAACAATCGGTGGACTGCTTGAGAGCACGTTGAAAATCGATGTATCTTTTTATGACGAAAAACATAAAAAACTATTGACTGAAGGTGAGTACCCCAAGGCAGCAGTTGATAGAATGAACCATATCGTAAACCATGGGCTAACGATATCCGGCGCAGAGTTTCTTCTATATTATTTTTTCCATTACAGGAAAATCTCGCCAGATGATTATAAATCACGATCAGACATTATTGAACTATCCAAAGAATTGTCTGGCGTCTTGCGTAATGTTCTAAGCACGACTAACGGAAGCATTCATACTAAAAACATCAATACAAACCTCTCGACAGAAATGGCAGAACATATTGGTGAATCAATCGGGATGCTTGTGACAGCTAGCATTTACAACCTTATCGAGGTCGACTGGGAAATAATTCCTGTTAAAAAAACAAAAGATTTCGATTTCAAATATGCATATACCAATCACGCAAGCATCTTACTCGAAACTAAAGGAAGTCAAACTCAGGACAACTTAAAAAAGTCCTCATCAATTTCACAACTAAAAAAAGATATCATTGAAAAAAAAGATGTTATCAGACAACCTAATGCAGCCGATCATTTCCATGGCACGATTACAGCTATAGACTGTAACCCTCAACACAATGTAAAATGCTGGCTACTTGATCCACCCTCACAAAAAAGCGATAAAAATATATTCAAGGCAAAACTTCTTACACGCTTTTCCAATATCACATCATTCCTATCAATCATATCTCCAAAGTCGAGACTCATCGAAGCATTATCCCTAAGAGAATCCATAATCAAAACATCCGAAAACATACAAAAAATAAATCGACACGACCTCATGGACAAAAATGGAAATAGTTACAACTACAATACAACTAAATCACCTTTTTTTCATCACAAGACATACATCACCGACAAAGAACTCGATGGTGGAGGTATATTCTTAGAGGAAAGCAGAGGTCATTTTATCTTCCTTGGGGCGAAAAAATCCTTAATACGCTTAGTTGAAGATCAAGACTTTGAAGAAATAAATAATTATAAATTCGATCAATTCAAAAAAAACATAGAGATAACATGGCATATAGATCAATCAATTAAAAGAGAAAGAAATATAGCTAAAGATTATCGTAGTAACAAAATAAAACTCATTGGGCAAATTTATTCTTCTGCAAGTGGATTTATGGTTGGATACTTCAGAGCTGATTAAAGATTAAAGGTAAAAGTGCGAAGTATATCTTACTTCCATACAAAGCATGGCGCGTAATGGTGATGCCATGCTTCTATCACCAAGTAAAAAAAATTCATCACTGGTGTTGGCTTCGCTGATCCCTCCTTAATATTTCTTCTAAATGCTTCCTTAATTTAATTTTAATTTGTGAATGACCAGCAATGCTATCTTTATAAAAAACAGTTCTATAATCGGCCAAATCAAATGGTAAGTTTGTTCTTGCATCATTACAAAGCAAAACAACCTCTTTTTTAAGAGCGTGCGCATAACCAACTTCATAGTATACGTTAGGGTTATCCGGCGTTATATCTGCGATTATTAATGTTGACTCAGCCAATTCAGTTAAAATCTCGCGAATGATCGAGCCATTTCTATATGAATCATCTGATCTTGTGACATCTAATCCATACTCATAACATATAGGTTTAATAACCTCCTCATAAATTTCATTATATGAATCTTTAAATTGCATCACCACAAACACTTTAGGCTTTTTATCAACAACAGCAATATTTAGTAATTTTAGCGGTGACGGGCCATAAACGTTAAAACCAATTCCAACACCAGTATTTAAAAAATACTGAGTAAGCACAATAATCTCATTAATCAAAACTGTAATGAATGAAGAATTAATTTTTATCATTAGCGCAGACTTTTCATTCTTCGTCACCGCAGATGATGCCCCAACATAATTTACAAGCTCGTAAGTATTATTTTGATATCTCTTAACGGAACAAAAATAGGGAAACTCATTTATTCTAATTAATAAATGATCGCTAGCCCCCCAAAGATTAACAGAAAAAAACGAGCTATCACCTTCCAAAATAAATTCAAACCCCAACTCCCCCTCTATAATATGCGCATTCGTTCTAATATCAACTGGAGGCGGGGGGACAAATGGTACTGATTGTGGTAAAAGTGTGGTTGTTGACTGGACTGGGGGAGTCAAATACCCTTTGTAAAAAACATCCCTTTCAGTAATTTCAGCATTACCAGCCATTAGTATTAAATTGATGTTATTTTTTTTCATAAATCACCTCCTTGCAAACTCGTTAAAAACTATTTATAAGCAAAATCAACATGTTTTCAATGTTTTTTTCTGATTGCTGTTAAATCCTAAAAGAGGTCTTGAAGGATACTGTACTTCCTGCGCATGTGAGTTTGATCGTTCTTTAAGCCCATACTGGTGAATCTGCGCAATACGTTGCACTTTTCCGGCAAACTCCACCACAGCAGTATCACTGCGTCCAGTGGCTTTCATGTACCGACTCGTACGCAGCTTCTCAAACATCGCCCGTTTAATCCGTCCCGTCTTTGCCCTCAGTGGCTGACGTTTTCGTGCCTGATACGGCGAGCCATCCGGGGCTTTTTGCAGTTTAATACGTTGTTGTTGCGCCGCTCTCAGTTGTTTTGCTATCTCCCCTGCCAGCTTTCGACGCCCTGCCGGTGACAGGGAAGCAAGCAGCCCGGCGAGCTTGTCATCAAATGGCTTAAATTCACTCATCCCATTTGCTCACCAGTTCGCCGTTGATATAAAGCTCTTTTGGCCGGGTGACGGGCTCTGGCAGCGGCGGCTCAGGGGCATAGCTTACGTGCAGCGCGCCGTTTTCCTCTTTGATGAGGGTTCGCTCGGTGAGCTGGAGGCTGATGCTGATATCGACACTATCCTCGTCGTTTAAATCCATCTGGAAACGGTAGCCCTTTTTGCGCCCGTCATCGAGCGTGCAGATATCCGGCTGATTCTCACGCAGCCATGCCGCCACCGGCACGAATATCAAATCGGGGTCGCCCACAAAGTCACACACGATCACATTCAAAGTGTAAATTTTCTCATGGGACAGGGAAGCCGCGAGCCGCGCATCGATATTCCCCTCGTCGGCAAAAATGCGCATCATCTCGGGATTGGTTTTAAGCTGCGGGACATCGTCAGTTAACGCTTTTCGCAGGCTGTGTGCTTTCTTCATCGAGTTTATCCTGACAGTCTTTGACGGTTTCAATCTGCAGCGCGCAGGCGGCGAGCGCGTGCTCAAGCCTGCGGATATCTGCACTCAGGTCGCCATTAACGACTGGATCGCTTTCCGGCATCGGGCAATAACTCACCTTCGGGCAGGCGCTGTAAACAATGACCGGCGGAGGCGCAACCGGCGCGGGTGTGCAGCCGACGCACAACATCAGGCAGCTTATCGCTATACCAGCGACGTAACGTTTCATTCTCATTAATCAGCCTCGTAATGGTTTCTTCCCTTCGCACGGCCATTGCAACGGCGGCGATTAACTCGCCGCGTAACGTGACCTGCGCGGTTTCGTTTTTTCTGGCAATTCGCTGCGAAATGGAAAGCTGATTTTTCAGCATTCCGATCACGTTTTTTTGTTCACCTGCGACCTTGTTTGCCCGTTCAAAGGAGCGCGTCAGGTTGCCGTTTTCATGACGCTGCCAGAGCACAACCGCCATCAGCGCGGCCAGTAAAAACAACATCATTTTCATTGAATCCCCCTGAGGCAGTAGGCAAGCTCACGCGCGCGGCGATTTTCCAGCCCGGCGCTGACTTTGCCATTCACATAAACCCAGCGGGTGAGCTGGTCGCACGCCTGCCACCATTGATGACGCTTGATGTACGAAACCAGCGTTGAGCGGCAGGCCGCGCCGGTTCCCACATTGAATGAGAAGCTGACCAGCGCGTCGTAAACGTGCTGCGGCATTTCTACCGGCGCGCAGACCGCGAGACGTTTCTCGACGTTCATCACATCCGCGACGAGGTTCGCCGCCGCCTGACGCTCGGTGATGTCGCCTTTCGGGACGACGCCTGCAGTGTGGCCGATGCCTGACGTCCACACTCCCGCGCTGCACTGGTAAGGCGTCAGGCGACAACCTTCGAGGTCGGCAATCAGCTCCAGCCCCTCGGGCGAGGTGTTAAGCATCCGAAAGTCAGGCATCAGCGCCGCCAGCGCCAGCACAGCGGCCACACTGCAACGTTTAACGATTGATTTCACGAATAGCCCCCTTATCGAGTCCGAGTGACGTCAGATAGAGATAGGTTTTGCGCTTAAACCAGTAGTTCGTCAGCGCGGTAAAAATGGCGCATCCGCCGCCCACGTAAAGCGCCATCTTTTCGGGTGAAATTGCCCCGAGATACGCCAGCGCAACGGCCAGCCAGTAGGCGATAAACGTGGTGATTTTTTCCATGCTCAATCCCATAGATTCACCGTTTCGGTTCTGGCCGCGTTGTCGGTCTCGGGCAGCTCAATTGCCGTGCCGTGCGGCAGAATGACGCCGAGCTCAGACAGGCCGGGATTATCCGCCAGCACTGCTTCGACTACCCCCTCGGTGCGCCCGTAATACCGGGCGCAAATCGCGTCGAGGGTGTCGCCCTGCAGCGCATACGCTTTCATCAGATTTGCCCCACAATACAGCGCGCTTTGTCCTGGATACGCGCCACTGACCAGCGCATATCCCGCCACATATCATCGATAGTGCTGTCGATGCTGTCGGCCTTTTTGTCACCTTTGGCGGTCGCATCCACGCCGCGAAAGCGCTCATAGAGCGTGGCGGTCGTCATGGCACACACGGCGTTGAAATAGTGGAAAACGCGCACGCTCTCGCCGTCGAGCTGGTCGGTCGGGACATCCGCCAGCGTGGCGTGACCGGCTTCGAGCTGACGCTCGCGCCATTCGCCCAGCTCCGCGTTCGTCTCCGCGATGGCGGTCTTAATCGCCCGGCGCAGGCGCACGGGGGAAACGGTCTGCTCTAACCGCATTTCCTCCCGCACGCGCTTCGGATCCACGTCAGGAAAAAACGGGGTGTTTTTGATTACCGGCTCGCTCACGCCCGGTGGCGGTATCACCACGCCCGGCACATCCTGCGGCTCTTTGTTTTGCTCAATAATCAGCGTCGTCATGACAACCTCGGGTAATGGGTGGGCGGTGGACGCCGTTCGCAGTCAGGGTAAGGAATACCCGCATTGAACGGCGTGCCGCCCGGCTCGGGGAGCGCTCAGTTAACCTGCGGATTTTGCCGCCTTTGGTGGACGCCCGCGCCGTGCCGCCGGTTTAGCGGCAGGTTTGCGCGTGCGCGGTTTAGTCGTTTTGGTTTTCGGGGCGGGTTCAGGTTTTGGCCTGAGCTGACGCTCTAACTGCTCGATATCTTTTTTCACCCCGATAGTGCTTTCTAACTGGATCGCACGCTGCAGGTGCGCCAGTGCCTCGGGCATTTGCTCCGCATCGCGCAGCACGTAGCCGGTGATTTTGTGCAGCTTCGCACGCACGATATCGGGCATATCCGCGCGCTCCGTCAGCGCGATGGTGTCGAGCAGGTTCGCCAGTTCGACCGGCTGTTTTGCAGCGAGCAGGCGCTGCGCGGCGAGCTTGACCTCTTCGGCCAGCAGGCACGGCGTCGGACGGCGACCGACCGGCATGGTGAGGCCGTAGGTCATGGCGTAACGGGCTATCTCCAGCGCCCCGGCGATATCGTCAGCATCGAGACGCCACAGCATGACCGTCATGACGATGTCATCCTGCGCCCCTTTACCACTGTCGAGGACGCCACCCACCCACGGTAGATAGAACGGCAGCAGCTCGCGTTTTTTCGCGGCTTTGCGCTCTTTTGAACTGATTTGTTTTAGCGTGCGGTTGTCTGCGGCCAGCTTAACGAGCATCTGCTCATAGGCAGTTGCATTACGCAGCGGGACTGCAGCCCGCTGCGCAGTTTCAGAGGCCGAGACCCGCATCATGTGACGCGCTGCGGGACTCGTCATGGCTTATTCCCCGCCTTCCGGTGCTGCAGGTGCGGTGAAGTCACCGAGCGTGATGTTTTCAATCAGGCACCCGGCGGCGTAAGCCTCGACCACGTAGTCGATATTCATTGACTCGTAGTTTTCGACGCGATCTTTTTTCGGTTCTTCGATGATGGCGCGGCGGTGTGCGTCATCCATGAAGTAAATCGACAGGTTGTCGAGGCGCGTCACCATCAGGGCATTAGCCGGGAAGTACGGCACGCGCACGGCTGGCAGGTTGCCGATTCGCTTCTGGCTGATGATGATGTCAGCGGCCAGCGACTCGGTGTTTGCCTGCTCCTGATTAACGATAGGGAAATATTTATCCGCCATCAGCTTACGCCCGGTGATGACAACCAGCTCCGGGTCGTCCTGATAAATCTCGTCAATCAGATTGCCGGTGGCATCCATGACCAGCGCGTCGAGGTTCGCATAGTCGCCGTTTTTACCCACGCGGATCACTTCAGAAATCACCGTCCCTTCCTCGTCGGTGATTTTTGACATCACGCGCGTTGGCGCTTCATTGCGGTACTTCTGCAGCCAGCCGGTCGCCACGTCCTGCAGCATCGGATTCTTTTTGCGGTCGGACGTCGCCGCGCGCTCGATGCCGTTGAATCCGGCCATGATGAAATCGAGCGACTGGCGCTTGATGATCGCGTCACGAATGCGGGTCTGGAAGTCCTGGAATCGCGCCCACAGGTCGAGCTGTTTGTAGCGGATATGGAAGTCAAAGTTAATCTGCGCACACTCGTATTTATTGGACTCCAGCGCGGTGAAATCAGCGGTTTTACGCTCATCGTAACCGGCGGTGTCGGCAGTGCTGGCAATCGTACCGTTAACGCCGACCCCAACTTTTTCGCCTTTCAGCTCGTCGACCGGCACGATGTTGATTTTGGTCAGAAACGCGGATGACATCTGCAGCGTGGTCATCAGGGTTTGCGTGACCGACGGCTCGACGGTGAATTTCTTCGCCACGTCATCGGTGGAAACGCCGTTCAGCTCCGCGACGCGGGACAGGTAGGCATTGAATTTGAAGCGGGTATCTTTACGCATGGTTATTCCTGTTCAGGTAATAGGTATCTGGCCGGGCAGCTCACCCGGTGGGTTATCAGCAGTTGGTCAGCAGCTCGTCGCCGGTACCGCCTTTTGAAAGCTCGCGGCGCGGCTGGCGCTGGCTTTCAGTGCTGTCGAGGGAGCTTTTCAGTGAGGTAAACGCCTGCGCGTTTTCATCGACTTTGCTGGTCACGTGCTGCTTAAGCTGCGCAAAAGCGGTCTGCAGCTCGGTGATGCGCTGGTCGGTGGCGTTGAGATTGATTTGCACCAGCTCGGTGACGGTGGTGACAGCCTCATGCACATCGGCGAAACGGGCGTCATCGCTGGCCTGCTTACGGCCAAAAATGGCTCTGACCTTATCGGTCAGGCTGTTGAGCATGGTGTCGGGAACGTCCTCAAATTCCAGCTCAGCCAGCGAGGCCACAGAAAAAACGTCATCCGGCTGGTCTTTTTTACCGGCGAGGGGGTTTTGCATGGCGCGGCTGCAGAATTCGAGGTATTCGGTGCCGAGACTTGCCGGGTCATCGGTGACGGCAAGGCCAACGAGGTAACATTTGCCGCTGTTGGCAAAGTTCGGGCGAATCTCCATGGAGGTGTAAACCTTCTGCCCGGCCTTAACCATGCTGACCAGCTCGTCGAGCGGCTGGATTTTGCCAAACAACGCTTTTTTGCCATCAAGCGCAGAGCCATCGCTGATAATCTCCGCCTTAAGCTCGGTTACATCGCCATAACGTTTAAACTGGCTGTCAGGCATCAGCCCCCGGATATGTTCGAGGTTAATGCGGCAGCCGTAGACGCGCGGGTCGAACGTGTCGGCCATATCCTGAATATCATCGCCGCTGATGACGCGGCCATCGCAGGTGTCACCCTCGACGCCGATGCGAAACCATTTAGAGACTTTCTTTGCCATTGTTCAGGTGTCCTGATGTTGGGTTTTCGGTTCGGGGTTAGTTTCCCGACTCTGACCCGTATCAGCCACCGCTTACGATCTGATTAGATCTGACACAACAGGCACTTAGCGCGAATAACACCCCATTTCCTTAGCCTTGCCACGTCACACCAGAAACGAGGCAAGCATGACCATTTCAACAGACCTTTCACTGCTCAATGACCCGCGACGACAGGCGCGCCTGTTGTACTGGCAGGGGTTCGCCGTGCCGCAAATCTGCGACATGCTGCAGCTCAAGCGCCCGACCGTGCAGAGCTGGAAACAGCGGGATGGATGGGAAGAAACCGCGCCGATTAACCGCGTGGAGTCGACATTCGAGGCGCGGCTTATTCAGATCTATGCAAAGCCAGACCTGACCGCGCATGACTTCAAAGTCGCTGATTTTCTGTCGCGCCAGATGGAGCGGCTCGCGCGCGTTAACCGCTACGGCCAGACCGGAAACGAGGTGGATTTAAACCCTAATATCGCCAGCCGCAACAAAGGGGATCGCAAAAAGCCGAAACGAAACTATTTCAGCGAGGAAGCCATCGAGAAACTGGAGGAGATTTTCTTCGACCAGTCGTTTGACTATCAGCTCCGCTGGCATAAAGCGGGATTAGAGCACCGCATCCGCCACATCCTGAAATCCCGCCAGATTGGCGCGACGTTCTACTTTGCGCGTGAGTCCCTCCTGCGCGCGCTCAAAACCGGGCAAAACCAGATATTTTTGTCTGCCAGTAAGACGCAGGCTTACGTGTTCCGTAAGTACATCATCGCCTTTGCCCGTCTGGTAGACGTCGACCTGTCAGGCGACCTGATCGTCATCGGCAACAATGGCGCTGAGCTGATTTTTCTCGGGACCAATTCCAACACCGCGCAGAGCCACAACGGCGACCTGTACGTAGACGAAATTTTCTGGATCCCCAATTTTCAGAAGCTGCGCAAAGTCGCTTCGGGCATGGCCTCGCAGTCGCACCTGCGCACAACCTATTTTTCGACCCCGTCGACGCTGGCGCACGGCGCTTACCCGTTCTGGTCAGGCGAGCTGTTTAACCGTGGCCGCAGCAACCGCGACGAACGTGTCGACATCGATATCAGTCATCAGGCGCTTGCCGGTGGCGTGCGGTGCGGAGACGGCCAGTGGCGGCAGATTGTCACCATTGAGGACGCGCTTGCCGGTGGCTGCACCCTGTTTAACCTCGACCAGCTTAAACAGGAAAACAGCGCGGATGACTTCCGTAACCTGTTTATGTGCGAGTTCGTCGACGATAAGGCGTCGGTATTTCCGTTCGAGGAGCTGCAGCGCTGCATGGTCGATGCGATGGAAGAATGGGAGGACTTCGAGCCGTTCGCCGACCGTCCGTTTAACTGGCGTCCTGTCTGGATTGGCTATGACCCGTCACACACCGGGGACAGCGCCGGGTGCGCGGTACTGGCTCCGCCGCTGGTTGCCGGTGGCAAGTTCCGCATCCTTGAGCGTCATCAGTGGAAAGGCATGGACTTTGCCGCACAGGCCGAGGCCATCCGGGCGCTGACCGAGAAATACACCGTTGACTATATCGGCATCGATGCGACCGGCATCGGCCAGGGGGTTTACCAGCTCGTGCGCTCATTCTTCCCCGCGGCGCGCGCCATCCGCTACACGCCGGAAATGAAAACCGCAATGGTGCTGAAAGCGAAAGACACCATCAGGCGCGGGTGTCTGGAATATGACGCCGGTGCGACCGACATCACGCAGTCATTTATGGCTATCCGCAAAACCATGACCAGCAGCGGCCGCAGCGCGACCTATGAAGCCAGCCGCAGCGAGGAAGCCAGCCACGCGGATATCGCGTGGGCGACCATGCACGCCCTGTTAAACGAGCCGCTTTCCGCCGGAAGCGGTATGCAATCAAGTTCAATTCTGGATATTAACTAAGATGAAAAAACGCCAAAACAAACAGCCAAAACAGACCAGCATGACCGCCAGCGCGTCGCAGAAAATGGAGGCGTTCACCTTTGGTGAGCCGTCACCCGTTCTGGATCGTCGCGATATCCTCGACTATGTCGAGTGTATCAATAACGGCAAATGGTACGAGCCGCCGGTCAACTTCTCGGGGCTGGCAAAAAGCCTGCGCGCAGCCGTACACCACAGCTCCCCGATTTACGTAAAGCGCAACATTCTGACCAGCACCTTTATCCCGCACCCGTTGCTGTCCCGTCAGGACTTCAGCCGCCTTGTGCTTGATTATCTGGTGTTTGCAAACGGCTATCTCGAAAAGCGCATGAGCGTGACCGGCCAGCTCTTTAAACTGGAAACCTCCCCGGCCAAATACACCCGCCGTGGTGTAGAGGATCGTGTTTACTGGTACGTGTCGGACTATACGCACCCGCACCAGTTCGCACCCGGTTCGGTGTGCCATTTGCTTGAGCCCGATATCAATCAGGAGCTCTACGGGATGCCGGAATACCTGAGCGCGCTCAATTCCGCCTGGCTGAATGAGTCCGCCACGCTGTTTCGTCGCAAGTATTACCAGAACGGTGCGCATGCGGGTTACATAATGTACGTGACCGACGCGGCGCAGAGCAGCACCGACGTCGAGTCGCTCCGCTCCGCGATGCGCGACTCGAAAGGACTCGGGAATTTTAAAAACCTGTTTTTCTACGCCCCGAACGGGAAACCGGACGGCATTAAGATCGTGCCGTTGAGTGAAGTCGCCACGAAGGATGATTTTTTTAACATCAAGAAGGTAAGCGCCGCTGACCTGCTCGATGCGCACCGCGTGCCGTTCCAGCTCATGGGCGGCAAGCCTGAAAATATCGGCTCAATGGGGGATATCGAGAAGGTGGCGCGGGTGTTTGTGCGTAACGAGCTGACGCCGCTGCAGGAGCGTTTCAAAGAGATTAACGATTGGTTAGGGATGGAGGTGATCCGCTTTAAGGATTACAGCATCGAGACCGACTAACCCCCGCCCAACATGCCGCCTCCGGGCGGCACATCTTCAAAGCACGTCAGACGGCGCACACGCGACGCAATGACCACCGCACCAATTGACCGCCACCACAGCTCAGCGCGCCACGAGGACGCGCACAGACGCGCAAAATAAATCCTTTCACCACGTCCAGCGCGCAGTGCTATCCCCGCCTCGCCTGCCCGCTTAAGGAGCCATGTTTAACGCAAATTGATTTAGATGAATATTTAAAAACACGTTAAGCTGGATAAGGTCTCAAGAAGGAGCCAATTACTTGAAAAAGGTAATGCAAATGATTGCAAACTGATGCACATTATAATGTCTCTCAATTGAATACTCAGAGAAACTTAAATCAAGCAGTAAGGTACTTTCAGTTCACCTGAAATTAAGCATCAAACTCAGTCTAGGGAGCCAAAAAGGAAAGCTATGGCCGATTCATATGATTTAACACAACTTGACTCACACTCATTTGAACATTTAGTGAACTTTTTAGCATTAAAAGTTCTTGGTAATGGTATCACTGGTTTTGCTACTGGTGCCGACGGTGGCCGAGATGGGTACCTTCAGGGCAGAGCCCCCTACCCTACTGAAAAGGAAGCTTGGGAAGGGATTTGGTTCCTTCAATCCAAATTTCATAAACCACATTTAAGTAAAGATCCTCAAAAGTGGCTCATAAATGAAGTTAAGAAAGAAATCGAGCATTTTCAAAATGGAAATAGGATACAAAGACCAAATGTATGGATTATTGCTTCAAATATTGAACCCTCAGGCGTACCTGAGACGGGTGCTTATGATAGAATTAAAAAAATGGTATCCAAGCTAGACCCAAATATTAGCATTGATATTTGGGGAGGGCGTAGAATTATAGATTTTTTAGTTCACCACCCTGAAGCAGCCGCGAATTATGGACACTTTTTAACGCCTGGACATATCATTACAAAGCTTTATAAGGATTTAAACAAGCATGATAAAAATGTCAAAGAAATCATTAATCATTTCATTATCAATCAATTTCACGAACTAAGTTATACTAAACTCGAACAAGCAGGCTCCGGAAGCGACCAGAGGCCTAAAATATATGAATTATTTAGGGACCTGCCTGTAACATCATATAGTAAAGATAGTCATATGATAATGGATGCTTTAGTTTCAGCATCAAAAAACGTCCAAAAAAACTCCACATGGAATAATTTTGGCCATGGATGGAAAGAATGGTCAAGAAACCCTATACGTGCAAGAATCCTTCTATTAAAGGGTGGTCCAGGACAAGGTAAATCTACCGCCGGACAATATTTTGGTCAATTACAAAGAGCAGCATATATCCTCTCCGAAAACGGCCCGAATGTAACTCAACATTTGCATGAAATAGCTACTGAACTCAAAGAACAAGCAACTAAAGATGGCTACTGGCCTTCTGTCCCTCGCATACCGATATTTATTGAACTAAAAGACTTTGCAAATTGGTACTCTTCAAAGAATGAACATGATGCAAGAAATATTGTTGAATATCTGTGTGATAAAATAAGAATTAAAACCTCTAAGTTAGTCACTGCTGAAATGATGCATGAAGCATTTTGTTTATCAACTTGGTTTGCAAATTTTGACGGCCTTGATGAAGTCCCAAATGATTTGAAAGATCAAGTAGCAGATGAAATAATAACTTTTGCAAATGAATTAATACCACAACTTGATGCAGATTTTCTTATCCTTTGTACTACTCGACCTCAAGGATATTCAGGACAGTTCGAAAACCTTTACTCGGCGACTGTCACACTTACTCCACTACCACCTAAAATAGCCTTAGCGTGCGCATCTTCCGTTGTAAAGTTCAACAGGAGTGAAGATGAAGCTTCAGAATCAATTAAAATTCTTGAATATGCAATGGAGTCTGATCAAGTTCGAGAATTAATGACCACCCCCTTACAATCACATATTATGGCTGTTGTTGTAAGAGATGGGGGGAGACCTCCTGAAAAAAGATGGGAACTTTTTAACAACTTTTATAACGTAATGAAAAAAAGAGAAAGTCAGAAAAATTTCCCTGACATTCGTATATCAGCACTATTAAGAGATAGAGACCAGCTTTTAAAGTCAATACATGATCGGCTTGGTGTTTGTTTACATACTAAATCAGAAAATAGCAAAGGTGCTGAGGCAACATTTGAAAAAAGTGAATTCTATCATTTAGCCAAACAAACCACAGCTATGCAAATTGATGGTGATACGGACGATGTTGTAGATACTTTAATGGAAGCAACAACTGAAAGACTTGTTTTCGTCAACACACCTGAAAGCAATGAATCCGTCAGGTTTGACATCAGGCAATTGCAAGAGTTTTTTGCAGCAGAGTTTATTTATAGTGCTGTATCCAGTATTGAGCTCAGAAGAAGACTAGAAATTATTTGTGGAGATGCTCACTGGCGCGAGGTAGTACATTTTTTATTAAGCGCCTTAGCCCACAATAAGATATTAAATGAACTTTCCGTTGCAGTTCAAATTATTCAACAACTCGATGATGATTTAGAAAACCATAGAATAAAAACCTTTAAAAGAAGAATGGGGACCGGTTCACTATTAACGTTAAGGTTAGTCGAAGAAGGCGTACTTGAACAGGATAAGCGAATTAGATACCAATTTAATGGCACCTTATCGCCTTTATGGAACAACATTGACCAGGAAGTTCTTAATAGGATTACGCAAATTAGAAAAGAGCAATCCCGAACTTGGCTAATAAATAACATGGTCGAATCATTTATCGACTTTGATTATAGCGAACATGTTACACTCGGCTATCTCCTTGCTATGATGCTTCCATCCGAACATATTCGCATAGAGGAAGTGAAGCAGAGGTTATTATGTGCCCCTGACTACTACTTTGCAGCTACATTTGAGGTTGCTAATCCAGATGAATATGACAGTGAAAATGTGACCGTATATAAAAGCTGGTTTATTGAGTTAATCTGTAAATTAGTCATGTCACCAAATAAGTTTAAAATCAAGACACAATTTGAAATGATCAAGTTTTTGCTTAAAAACATAGACGTAATAAATAAAGAGCAAAATCCATCTCTCCCTAAAGAGTTACTTGATATACTTGAAATTTTAAACTCACATAAAAACCATGACAGACATGAAAAAGCAAAAAACATTAAGCATGACGATAAATATTGTTTTGTTGCGACTGTCAATCACGATAAAAATTGGAGATGCTCCGATAAAGATGAGAAAATAATGAGCATTCAATTATCTCAAGAAACAAACTCATCTCCATTAAACTTAATAAAGGCTACAATTAGGTTTGTTCAAATTGCATCTGTAGAAAATTACAGGGCTATACTGGAGCAGATTCGCACCAATGATTTTAATGATGAAATACTCCCATCAACTCTAAAAGCTTTAGTCCCCTTAAGCTTTAACACTGCTAACATCAAAGAGCATGTGGAATATTTAGAAAAATTGGATGATTTATCGTTAAAAGAGGTGATTACGAATGGTAAATCTGGCGACCTGGAAATAATAACTGCAATTGATTTCATTCGTCTCGATGAGACGCCATTTAATAAAGATGGTTGGATGCGCTTTTGTAAAGACTTTCCTAAATATGCAATGAATTTATGCTCTGGACCATTTTTAAACTTTCCGGCCATTCAAAAGGCTAAATCTGAGAATAGCAAAGAATTTTTCGAACCTATCATCAATATAGCAAGAGAGCATACAAATATATTCGCAGCATACCCTTTAATTTGGGGGGAGGTTTTTTTAGCTCATCCAGAACATGAGTCGGAAGTTCGTAAAAAACTAATAGAGACTCCGATACAAAACTCATCAAATAGGTTTAACATTATTACTAATAAAACGGTATTTATTAAAATTGATATTGAAAATGAAAAAAACCTATTGGTAAATTTCTCAAGAGCATTTTTGCAATATAGAATAGACAAATATATCGCACCTGACATTCATTACACCCCATCATCAGATAAGTCTGATGGAAACTTCCTTGCTGCAATAGGAATTTCTACTGACTTCCTGATATCCATTTTTACCAACCCCCATGAGAAAGATGAACTCAGGTCTGCGGCTATAATATGTTACTTAACGCAGCAATTCGAAAATAAAAATGTAATTATTAGCGAGTTCTTCGCACAAAAATACGATGTAGTGATAATCAATTTATTAAAATCTTGTAATCAAGAAAGATTAATTGATTCATTATACGTTTTTTTATACGATGTACAAACTTACGATTCAACTCTCATGGATTTCATAGGAAATATATCGATTATAACAAAGGAAGATCACCGTTCGAGAATTACGCTTCAGAATATTTATCAGAAATGGAGGGAACGCTCTTTCGCTCCAGTGCAAAAACATAATGTTCTGGAAAGTTGGTTAAGCTACACCTATTAAAAAACTATACTGCATGTCTCGTTAAGTAGGCATGCAGTCATAATTATACAATTCATAAAACTCTATTCTGATAGTATTAAACTTTTACGCTACGCTTTCATCAAAACAACAAAATAGACTCCACTCTCCCTCACTTGATTCCATATCCAAGTATTTAACTAAGCTCATTTTTTTTGTACATCTACGTTTTTGATTTTTTCCCCACAGTTATTGACAGGACTCCGAGGCGCGGCAATGCCGCTTTTTAAAGTCAAAGGCTCAACGGCCAAAAGCTTTGGAACGATGCGCCATTCGACTGTCCTGGTAACACGTACCAGCTCAGGACCCAAGTGCGGAGCGTAGATGCCCACGACTCTCTTTATATCCTCTTCGTAGGCGTTGACCTCATCAGTCACGTTACGAGCCACACGGACGGTCTGGTTATCGCGGGGAACATTTGCTCCACCCTGCGCTGAGATATACAGGTCAAATTCACCTTCATCCGCTGCAGCTCTGGTCGCTTCGACACGCTCATCGAATTCATCAGCAATGCTCACACCGCGTGGCAGTTTGCGCAGCTCGCGATATGCGCCCATCGTTGGCAGGCCAATAGATTTGAATTGCGGGATGCGCCACGTAGACGCCCATGCGGTTACAGCTGCGGCAGTATCAGTGAGAGGCTTGCCTGTGTCATGATCGACCTGGCCATCGAGCGCGTAACCATCGATATTCTTCGCAATGTATTTTGCGATGTAACCGGCTGCACCACCTTGATTGAGGTGCTTCGCTTCAAAGCGCTGTGCTGCAGCGCCCTTTTCATCGCCATCTTCTTTTAAGGCATAACGGTGCATGATTTCGGTGATGTGTTTGCGTTGCTCTGGTTTGCAAAAAAGCATCATGTGCCAGTGCGGCGTTCCGTCATGATGCGGCTCGACAACGCGCATCCCGTAGACTTGCAAATCGTTATCTTTAAAAGCTGTACGCATCAGGCTCCAGATTCGATACAAATACCGCTGTCCATCCTTCGGAGTAAAAGCGGTTTCATTCCAGCCGTGATTAAGTTGCGAGGCTGAGCCAGATACTTGCAGACTAAACCGCGAAGTGCTGTTGGTTGCTTCTGGATCACATTAAGTGTCATTACCGTCATAACCACAGCCCTCTATTTTTGACCAAGCGACGAAGCTTCTCGATAACACCCGTCTTACGGGTTCGGATGATGATGCCCTTGCGTCCGCGACCGTGAGTGATAGTGAAGTTGATCGGATGAGGGCTTTCTCTTCGAAGCAACTGTGCAATACAACGAGGTTCATTCTTCATACTGGCTCCCCTAATCCGAGCCACATCAGCCAACCGTCTCTAATTTCCTTCGGGCGGCTGTCATAGGCCATCTTCATGCCCTTGTTCCACGCTGGCAGGTAAACCCAATATTCCCCTGCGCGCCCACTCGTTGACTGCGGATCAGTCATCTCGACTACAGGCAGCTTGCCCTTCTCAATCATGCCTTTAACGGCTGCAGGTGTTTTACCAATAAGGCGCGCGAATTCCTGATATGGAACCGCATCTGTTCTACTTACAAGCTGGTTGTTCATCTGCTAAGATTCTCCTTTAGTGTGATTAATTGCTCTTAATGGGCTTTAATTGCTCTCACTAGATAACCCAATAAGAGCAAAACACCCTGATAGGGTCAACATTCTTCCATAGGAGTAACTATGTCAACCCCGGTATTTGAGAAGATAAAGCTGATTAGAGAATCAGAGAGATTAAACAAGAGACAATTCAGTGAGTTAACAGGGATAGCGTATAGCTCTCTTGCTGGTTATGAGTCCGGTGACAAGAAGCCCGGAGTTGAGCAAATCATGAAAATCCTGCAACACCCCCGGTTCACAAAGTACACGTTGTGGTTCATGGCCGATCAAATAACACCTGAAGCTGGGCAGATTGCACCGGCTCTCGCGCACTTTGGGCCACAGACAACCACATCACCCCACTCAGACCAGAAAACTGGCTAACTATTTACGGCGCTTATTTGTGCAGTAAATGCACAGTGAGTTTTTGCTATTTAAATCAGGATATTGAAGTACGCAGTAACATCATCGGGAGGCTTTATGTCTGTTAAAAAGCTCGATGATGGTCGATATGAAGTGGACATTAGACCGAGCGGGCGTAACGGAAAACGCATCCGTCGGAAGTTCGACAAGAAAAGCGAGGCGATGGCTTTTGAAAAGCATACTCAATATAACCATCACTCAAAGGAATGGCTTTCAAAACCAACGGACAAACGCCAATTGTCGGAACTGAAAGAGTTGTGGTGGAAGCTGAAAGGTAAACATGAGGAGCACGGTCAATCGTATCTCAGGAAAATTGAGCGTTTCGAAACGATGACCGGAAACCCGTGCGCTTTCCAGATCACCAAGAGCCTGATAACGCTATATTGTGCTCAACGCCGGGGTGAAGGTATTAAGCCAACTACCATCAACCGCGACCTGATCACGCTAGGTGGGATGTTCACAACCCTGATTGAGTCAGAACTGTATAACGGTGAGCATCCATTCAGGGGATTCAAAAAACTGAAAGAGCAGACAGCCGAAACTGGCTATCTCACACTTGAGGAAATTGACACCTTACTTGCTGCACTCTCAGGTGATAATCGTAAAATTGCGGTTTTGTGTTTGAGTACCGGAGCAAGATGGGGAGAAGCTGCGCGATTGAAGGCTGAGAATGTGATTCATAACCGGGTGTCTTTCGTTAAGACTAAAACCAACACACCGCGCACGGTCCCGATCTCTGACGACGTTGCGGCTTACGTAGTCGGCAAAACGCGAGGCTTTCTGTTTCCTGAGGCCAGTTATGCTGAATTCAGGCGAATCCTCAAAGAAGTTAAGTCCGACTTACCGGCGGGGCAAGCGACACATGCGCTACGACAATCTTTCGCCACGCACTTTATGATTAACGGGGGCAACATCATCACACTGCAGAGGATCTTAGGTCATACGAAAATTGCGCAGACAATGGTCTATGCGCACTTCGCTCCTCAGTACCTGCAGGACGCGATTTCGCTTAATCCGTTGAAGGGTGCTAATGGTGGTCAGAGTGTCCACAATGTGTCCACACACTAGCCGCTTTTCATGGCTTTTGACTGCTAGTAGTAAAACGTGAAGCCTTGTCTGGCGCGGCTTTCCAGCTACGCCAGACATTAAAAAGGCTCCCGCAGGAGCCTTTCTTCACATCAATGCAGTGACGCTAACCGCGCCGCAAACCCGACAAACAGCAGCCCTATCAGCCCGTTCCCCAGCTTTGCCAGTTTCTTTTTGGTTTTCAGATAACGCGTAACAAACGCCCCAGAGAAGATCAGGAAGCTCATGTACATAAAGCTAATCAGCTCAAGCGTGGTAGCGAGGATCAGGAAAGAGGTCCCGGTATTTTGCGCATTCACGTCGATAAACTGCACAAAGAACGAAACGTAGAACAGAATCGCTTTTGGATTGGTCAGGCTCAGGACGAGGGAGCGTTTCATGATCGTGCTGGCAGGCTCGGTTCCGCTCTCTTGAGTATTATTCTGACGTGTGATCACCGACCAGAGCATTTTTCCGCCCAACCACAGCAGATAGAAAGCCCCGAGATAGCGCACGATATTAAAGAGTACGGGGGTCGTCTGGATCAATGCCGCAACACCCGCCCAGGCCAGGAACATCAATACCGCATCACCGATAAACACGCCGGTCGCGGCAAGATACCCTTTTTTAACACCGTGACCGATCCCCGTTTTCAGCACAAACAGGGTGTTTGGCCCGGGAACCAGCACGATAAAAAATGCGCCAACAACATACGTCCAGAAATTCAGTACGCCAAACTCCGCAAACACCTCTCCCTCCTTTTGCTAAAAATAACCGGAATATCGCCGCAATAACGATATTCGCAAAATAAGACACAATATAATCAGCGGGCACCTTGCGGTGCCCTCATGGGTTTCAGATATCCTGGACTGCGAACAGCAACGCATTGCGGTGCCGGGTCAATCCACATTTTCTGATGGCGTGGATACGCATATTGCGGCGGGATTGTGCTTCCAGCCAACGAGCCTTGCGACGACTCACCTGTCGCAACATACGCCAGCGCCCTACTTCTGTTCTACTGCGCTTCATGTCTACAACTCTTTCTCAAACAGAGCCGCCATTATAAACCCAACCCGACAGCAAACCAGCGCTTTTACCTGGCGTTTTTATTTGCCAGATGAATCCTGATGCGTACACTCATAACAATACGCTTTCAAAAGGATTTTTTTATCTATGACAACCTTCTACACCGTGGTGAGTTGGCTGGTCATTCTGGGATACTGGCTGTTAATCGCGGGTGTGACGTTACGCATCCTGATGAAGCGCAGAGCCGTACCCTCTGCCATGGCCTGGCTTCTGATCATTTATATCCTCCCACTGGTGGGAATTATTGCCTATCTCTCTTTCGGTGAGCTTCATCTTGGTAAACGCCGTGCCGAGCGGGCGCGCGCAATGTGGCCTTCCACCGCGAAGTGGCTTAACGATCTCAAAGCCTGTAAACATATCTTTGCCGAGGAGAACAGCAGCGTCGCCTCCTCGCTGTTTAAGCTCTGCGAGCGCCGCCAGGGGATTGGCGGCGTTAAGGGCAATCAGCTCCAGCTTCTGACGTCGTCCGATGATGTCATGCAGGCGTTAATCCGCGATATTCAGCTGGCTCGCCATAATATTGAGATGGTGTTTTATATCTGGCAGCCCGGCGGCATGGCTGACCAGGTCGCTGAATCCCTGATGGCGGCCGCACGCAGGGGGATCCACTGCCGTCTGATGCTGGACTCCGCGGGCAGCGTGGCATTTTTCCGTAGCCCTTGGGCGGGCATGATGCGTAACGCCGGTATCGAGGTGGTTGAGGCACTGAAGGTGAATCTCCTGCGCGTGTTTCTGCGCCGAATGGACCTTCGCCAGCACCGTAAAATGGTCATGATCGATAACTATATTGCCTACACCGGCAGTATGAACATGGTTGACCCGCGCTTCTTTAAACAGGACTCCGGCGTCGGGCAATGGGTGGATCTGATGGCGCGAATGGAGGGGCCGATTGCCACCTCGATGGGCATCGTTTACTCCTGCGACTGGGAGATAGAGACCGGCAAGCGTATCCTGCCGCCACCGCCGGATGGCAATATTATGCCGTTTGAAGAGGCCAGCGGTCATACAATTCATACTATCGCCTCCGGACCAGGCTTCCCGGAGGACTTGATTCACCAGGCGCTGCTGACGGCAACCTACTCCGCGCGTGAATATCTGATCATGACGACGCCCTACTTTGTCCCCAGCGATGATCTGCTGCACGCGATTTGTACCGCAGCGCAGCGCGGCGTCGATGTCAGTATCATTCTGCCACGTAAAAATGACTCCCTTCTGGTGGGCTGGGCCAGCCGTGCCTTCTTTAGCGAACTGCTTGCCGCCGGGGTGAAAATTTACCAGTTTGAAGGCGGGCTCCTGCACACTAAGAGCGTGCTGGTCGACGGCGAATTAAGCCTGGTGGGCACGGTTAACCTTGATATGCGCAGCCTGTGGCTAAACTTTGAAATCACCCTGGTGATTGATGACGCCGGCTTTGGCGGTGACCTGGCGGCGGTTCAGGATGACTATATCTCCCGCTCGCGGCTGCTGGATGCCAGGCTGTGGGTAAAACGTCCGTTATGGCAGCGAATAGCTGAACGACTGTTTTACTTCTTTAGTCCGTTGCTGTAAAACGTGCCCAACGATGTTAAACAGGTAGTCATCATGGAAATGGATCTGAACAATCGCCTGACCGAAGACGAAACGCTCGAGCAGGCCTATGACATTTTTCTCGAACTGGCGGTTGATAACCTCGATCCCGCAGACGTGATCCTCTTTAATCTGCAGTTCGAAGAGCGCGGCGGTGCCGAATTGTTCGACCCTTCAGAGGACTGGGCCGAACATGTAGATTTCGACCTGAACCCTGACTTCTTTGCCGAAGTGGTTATTGGGCTGGCTGATGAAGACGGCGGTGAAATTAACGACATTTTTGCGCGCGTCCTGCTGTGTCGTGAGAAAGACCACAAGCTGTGCCACATACTCTGGCGCGAATAATAAAAAAGGCTGCGATAGCAGCCTTTTTTATTTAATCCGGCAACGCGCTTCCGCAGCGGTTGCAAAACCGCGCGCTGTGTTCATGATCGACCTGGTGGCAGTTCGGACATTTGCGCCGCTGTTTATGGTTCTGAAACGCGCTGCTCATGTGCGTGGTAATAAGCCCCGTCGGAATGGCAATTACCGAATACCCAATCAGAATCAGCACGGATGCCACAATCCGCCCCAGCGGCGTATGGGGCGTGATATCACCATAGCCCACGGTCGTAACGGTCACTATCGCCCAGTAGACGGACGCGTTGAGCGTCGTGAAGCCATATTTCGGCCCTTCAATCAAATACATCAGCGCGCCAAAAACAATCATGACGATGGCAATAAACGAATAGAACAGAATAAGCTGATGGCGTGCGCTGACGATCGCACTCCAGAATACGCGCAGCGACGGCATAAAGCGCAGTAACTTCAGAATACGCAAGACCCGAATAACGCGCATCGCTCGCCAGGCGAAAACATAGTTGAGGCTGATCTCCGGCCACAGCCACATCACATAGAGCGGCAGGATCGTCGCTAAATCAATAAAGCCCCAGAAGCTAAAGACGTACTTTGCCGGGTTGGGCCAGCAAACAACACGCAGAATATACTCAGCGGTAAAAACCAGGGTAATAATAAGTTCCAGCCAGACAAACGCATGCCATTCCTCAAATGTCAGGTGATATTGCGTCCCCACACCCGATTCAATAAAGATGACCACTACGCTCAGTAGCGCAAACAGCGCACACAGACCTTCAAAACGGCGTCCCGATACCGTTTCAGGATCGAATAAAAGATGATAGAGCCGCCGACGGGCTGAAGTGAATAAACGCGACACGGTAACCTCGCAAAAAAATAAGGGCTGACGTCATGTCAGCCCTTGCGATTATAGCGGGTCTACTTTCAGGCAGGAAACCGCATGTCGGAAACTGCCCTCCAGCACCGGTCGCGTTTTCGCGCATTCCGGCCCGGCCATCGGGCATCGCGTGCGGAACACGCAGCCCGACGGCGGATTGATCGGCGACGGCAATTCCCCTTCCAGAAGCTGAATCGTTTTATTCTTTTCCAGATCCGGATCGGGGATCGGCACAGCCGACATCAGCGCTTTGGTATAAGGGTGCAGCGGGTTGTGGTACACCTCGTCATAGGTTCCCAGTTCCACGGCATGGCCCAGATACATCACCAGCACGCGGTCGGAGATGTGTTTTACCACCGCCAGGTCGTGCGCAATGAAGATCAGCGACAGCCCCATTTCGCGCTGCAATTTCTGAAGCAGGTTAACCACCTGCGCCTGAATCGACACGTCCAGCGCGGAGACCGGTTCATCACAAATAATCAGTTTCGGCTCAAGGATAAGCGCACGCGCAATGCCAATACGCTGACACTGGCCGCCTGAAAATTCATGCGGGTAACGGTTAATGAGGTTAGGCAACAGCCCGACTTTGAGCATCATCGCCTTCACGCGGTCGCGGACTTCCTGACGCGGCATCTTTGGATGATAGGTGCGCAGCGGTTCGGCGATAATCTCACCGATGGTCATACGCGGGTTTAATGACGCCAGCGGATCCTGGAAAATCATCTGGATATCGCTGCGCACGTCGCGCCACTCGTCAGGCTTCATGCCCAGCAGATCTTTACCCAGCCAGGCCACTTTGCCGCCGGTGGCTTTCACCAGACCGATAATCGCACGCGCAAAGGTGGATTTACCGCAGCCGGATTCGCCCACCACGCCCAGGGTTTCCCCCTCATACAGACGCAAGGTGACGCCATCTACTGCTTTCAGGGTCTTCGGCGGCTGCCAGAACCACTGCTTGCCGTCTTTGATGTCGAAATGCACCTTGAGGTCGGCGATTTCGAGCAGCACGTTGCGTTTTTCATCTACTGCGTTCATACCAGCTCCTCCTGCGGCTTAAAGCAGGCGCGCAGACGGCCTGGGGCAAATTCTTCCAGCGGCGGCGCGCTGTTACAGATTTCCATCGCGTGCGGGCAGCGCGGCTGGAACGGACAGCCTTTCGGCAGTCGCAGCAGGTTTGGCGGGTTGCCCGGAATGGTGAGCAGGGATTCCCCTTCCGCATCAAGACGCGGCACCGCGTTCAGCAGGCCAATCGAGTACGGATGGGCTGGCTGATAGAACACGTCGCGCGCTTTGCCGTATTCCATGGTGCGCCCGGCGTACATCACCAGCACTTTGTCACAGATACCGGCAACCACGCCCAGATCGTGGGTGATCATGATAATCGCCGTGTTGAACTCACGCTTAAGCTCGTTCAGCAGGGTCATGATTTGCGCCTGCACGGTGACGTCCAGCGCGGTAGTCGGTTCATCGGCAATCAGCAGTTTTGGCCGGCACAGCAGCGCCATGGCAATCATCACGCGCTGACGCATACCGCCAGAGAACTCGTGCGGGAACATGCGCATGCGCTTGCGCGCTTCCGGCATTTTTACCGCATCCAGCATTTTAACGGATTCCTCAAAAGCTTCCGCTTTGCCCAGACCTTTGTGCAGCATCAGGACTTCCATCAGCTGCTCACCGACGCGCATATATGGGTTCAGGGAGGTCATCGGATCCTGGAAAATCATTGAGATCTGTTCGGCGCGAAGCTTGTTCAGCTCGAGCTCCGGCAGGTTAAGAATTTCGCGACCGTTGAATTTCGCCGAACCGCCAATCACGCCGTTAGCGGCCAGCAGGCCCATTAACGCAAATGCCGTCTGGGATTTTCCGGAGCCGGATTCACCCACGATCCCCAGCGTTTCCCCTTTGCTCAGGTTAAAGTTGAGATCGTTGACCGCAGTAACATCGCCGTCCGGGGTTTTAAAGGTCACGCGGAGGTCTTTAACATCCAGCAGAAGATTGCTTTGCTGCTGCGCCTGTGGCGCGGTGGCCGTTTCAATAATTGTCATGACGGCGCTCCTTAACGGTCTTTCGGGTCGAGGGCATCACGCAGGCCATCGCCGATAAAGTTAAAACAAAACAGGGTAACGACCAGGAAACCCGCCGGATAAAGCAGCAGCCACGGTGAAACTTCCATCGAGTTTGCGCCGTCGCTCAGCAGCGCACCCCAGCTGCTCAGTGGCTCCTGCGTGCCCAGCCCCAGGAAGCTGAGGAAGGATTCAAACAGAATCATGCTTGGCACCAGCAGTGAGGCATAGACCACCACCACGCCCAGCACGTTAGGCACAATATGACGAACCACGATATTACTGGTTGATACGCCCCCTACCTGCGCCGCTTCGATAAACTCTTTGCGTTTGAGGCTCAGCGTCTGGCCGCGCACGATACGCGCCATATCCAGCCAGGAAACCATCCCGATGGCCACGAAGATCAACAGGATGTTCTGGCCGAAGAAGGTCACCAGCAAAATCACGAAGAACATAAACGGGAAGGAGTTCAGGATTTCCAGGAGACGCATCATCACCGAGTCTACTTTGCCGCCAAGGTAGCCGGAAAGCGCGCCGTAAAGCGTCCCCACGATCACCGCCACCAGCGCGGCGGCGATACCGACCATCAGAGAAATACGGCCACCAATCGCCACGCGCACCAGCAAATCACGGCCGGATGAATCGGTACCGAAATAGTGGCCGGACTCCATATCAGGCGCGCTGGACATCATGCCCCAGTCAGTATCGAAATAGGTAAATTGCGACAGCATCGGCGCCAGGGTGACAAACAGCGCGATGATCACCAGCACAACCAGGCTGGCGACCGCCGCACGGTTATGCATAAAGCGACGGCGCGCGTCCTGCCAGAGGCTACGACCTTCTACTTCCAGTTTTTCACTGAAGTTTTCCAGCGCCTCGCTGTTTTTCTTACTCAACATCATGGCGTGCTCCAGCGTTAGTAACGAATTTTCGGGTCGATAACGGCATAAAGCACATCGACAACGGCGTTAAAGAGAATGGTCAGTGCGCCCACGAGGATCGTGAGGCTCAGAACGAGCGAGTAGTCACGGTTAAGCGCCCCGTTTACGAACAGTTGACCAATACCCGGCAGGCCGTAAATTGTTTCGATAACCATTGAACCCGTAATGATGCCGACGAATGCCGGTCCCATATAGGAGAGCACAGGCAGGAGCGCCGGCTTGAGCGCGTGGCGGAAGATGATCCGGCGCATCGGCAGCCCTTTCGCGCGCGCGGTGCGGATGAAGTTTGAGTGCAGCACTTCGATCATTGAACCACGGGTAATACGCGCGATACTGGCGATGTACGCCAGCGATAATGCCACCATCGGCAAAATCATGAACTTCAATGCCCCGCCGTTCCAGCCGCCCCCGGGCAGCCATTTCAGCGTGATGGCAAATATCATCACCAGCAATGGCGCGACAACGAAGCTGGGTATGACTACCCCGGTCATTGCCACCCCCATTACGGCATAATCCCATTTGGTATTTTGTCTGAGCGCGGCGATAACGCCTGCGGTGACCCCGAGAACGACGGCCAGAATGAATGCTGCAGCACCCAGTTTTGCCGAGACCGGGAAGCTGGAGGCCACCAGATCGTTAACGGAATAGTCTTTATATTTAAATGACGGTCCAAAATCACCGTGCGCCAGCTGCTTCAGATAGTTGAAGTATTGGGTGGTGATGGGATCGTTTAAGTGATACTTCGCCTCGATGTTGGCCATGACTTCTGGCGGCAACGTACGTTCACCGGTAAATGGACTTCCCGGCGCGAGACGCATCATAAAGAAGGAAATCGTAATTAGAATAAATAACGTTGGTATCGCTTCTAGACAGCGACGCAGGATAAATTTCAACATTGCCCGTACCTTCTGGCGTGTGCCTGATGAATGTTACAAAGTAGACACAGTGGGGCAAGCCAGGCTCGCCCCACGTATTGCCATTAATGCTTGATAATATAAAGATTCTTAACGGAAATATTATCCAACGGGTCTTTACCGGTATAACCCCCTACCCACGGTTTCACCAGACGGGCATTAACGTAGTAGTAAACCGGTACAATTGCAGAGTCTTTATCGAGCTGTTCTTCTGATTTCGCGTACAGCTCTGCGCGCTGCGCATCGTCAGAGACTTTCAGGGTTTCAGCGATGATCTTGTCAAACGCCGGGCTCTTATAGTGCGCCGTGTTGTTTGAACTGTCGCTGAGCATGGTGTTCAGGAATGATGTCGGTTCGTTATAGTCCGCACACCAGCCCGCACGCGCCACGTCGAAGGTCCCCTGATGACGCGTATCGAGGAAGGTTTTCCACTCCTGGTTTTCCAGCTTAACGTTCACGCCCAGGTTTTTCTTCCAGATAGACGCAACGGCAATCGCCAGTTTTTTATGCAGATCTGATGTGTTATACAGCAGGTTGAACGTCAGCGGCTTGTCTGCGGTGTATCCTGCTTCAGCCAGCAGTTTTTTCGCTTCTTCGTTACGTTTTTCCTGCGACCATTTGAACCACTCAGGCTCAACCAGTTTCATCCCATCGGTATACGGAGGCGTGTAGCTGTACGCCGGCAGATCGCCCTGGTTTTTCACTTTGTTCACGATGATATCGCGATCCAGTGCCAGCTTCAGCGCGGTACGAACGCGCACGTCGGTGAACGGTGCTTTCTGGTTGTTGATTTCGTAATAATAGGTGCACAGATATGGATCGACGTGAACTTCTTTCGGGATCTCTTTCTTCAGCTTCTGGAACAGTTCAATCGGCATGTTGTTATAGGTCATGTCGATTTCACCGCTGCGGTAGCGGTTAACGTCGGTCACTTCGGAAGAGATTGGCAGGTAGGTGACCTGATTAATCACAGTCTTCGCGTTATCCCAGTACTGCGGGTTACGCTCCAGCACCATACGTTCGTTGACCACCCAGTCTTTCAGCTTATAGGCGCCGTTGGTCACGATATTGGCAGGCTGCGTCCATTTTTCACCAAATTTTTCCACGGCGGATTTTGGTACCGGCGAGACGGATGGGTGAACGAGCAGCTTATAGAAGTACGGAACAGGTTCGCTCAACGTCACTTCAAAGGTATTAGCATCGATCGCCTTCACGCCCAGGTCGGTGACCGGCTTTTTACCGGCGATAATGTCATCGATATTGGCGATGTGGCCATACTGCAGATAGCTCGCATACGGAGAGGCGGTATTTGGATTCGCCAGGCGCTGCCAGCTATATACGAAATCTTCGGCGGTAACCGGTGTACCGTCGGACCATTTGGCATCTTTACGCAGATGGAAGGTCCAGACTTTGAAATCTTTGTTTTCCCACTTTTCTGCCACACCCGGTGCCGGGTGGCCGTCTACGTCAGTCACCAGCAGACCTTCGAACAGGTCGCGGTTAACGTTTGACTCAGGAACGCCTTCAATTTTATGCGGATCGAGAGACTGCACTTCCGCACCGTTGTTACGCACCAGCGTCTGTTTTTCCGCCAGTTGAACACCTGCAGGAACGTCCGCAGCCATTGCAGCGTTTCCCGCGATTAGCGCAGTTAAAATCCCCGCCGCTACCAGATTTTTTTTTGTGATGATGGACATTGTGTTGGTACTCCACTCATTATAATTACTGGCTTTCGCCAGCTGTCTAATCCCCTGTTGGGGCCTGTACAGCGCAGGAGTTTTTTTTGCTGCTGTCAGGTTCTTTTTTTACTGCTTGCTATCACCGACTTTTTTATTACTGACCGCTCGTATGGCCGTCTTGCGTCGATTCTTGCCAGGCCTCCCCTGTTTGAGACCTGTGCTGGATATCTGAGAAGAGGATTATATGAAAATAATTCTCATCTACTTGTTTTAGGCTGCAAAATAGTAGGCCGGAAAGTATCAAATGGCGTAAACACGCGCCAATACATTTTGCAAATTTGTTAAGCAATTCTCTTTTACGGCCCAGGTCGTATCGTCCTTCCCAGCCCTTGCCTACGTTGAGAACCCTAAAAAATACTTAAAATTCAAACCAATATGGAAGATTTTCCCTTCAGGCGCGTCGCTGTATTCTCATCGCGTAGTTTTGTACGAAAATTTAACAATTGATTATTATTTAGCACATTCATCTAACGAAATGTTGAAATTACTAATATCATTTCGGTTATCCCGCAGCAAGCCCAAGACTATCGTGTGAGTAAAATAACAGTGCGTTCGAAGATTTTCTGTGCAGGCAGGCTTGAGATAAATTCATAACTCTATGAAATATATGAGATGAACATTATTAGTAGAATTTATTATGACAGGTAAGCTTTTCAACTTTATTTATATGATTTGCTGATATTTATACAAAAAAAACGGCGCCGAAGCGCCGTTCTTTCGTATGAAATATCAATGTAACAAGCCGGGGAAAATGCTTTTAATACCCGTGATAATGAATTCGATCCCGAGTGCCATTAACAGCAGCCCCATGATACGCGTAATAACGTTGATGCCGGTCTGCCCCAGCAGGCGCACCAGCCACGGCGCCATGCGGAATACGCCCCAGCAACAGAGTGCGAAAACGGCAATCGCGACAGAAAAACCAATCAAATGCATGAGGCTATGGTAACGCGTGCCCCAGACAATGGTTGAACTGATGGCACCCGGCCCGGCCATGAGGGGCAATGCCAACGGAACCACGCCGATACTTTCGCGGATGGCGGTTTCTGACTTTTCCTGCTTGTTCTGCTTATCCTCACCCAGCTTACCGCTGATCATGGACATGGCAATGGTCACCACCAGGATCCCGCCCGCAATGCGGAAGGAGTCAATCGAGATGCCAAAGAGCTGGAGAATGGCATCACCCAGGAAAAGCGAGGTGAGCAAAATGATTGCCACAGACAGGTTAGCGGTAAGATTGGTTTTGTTCCGGGCCGCCGCCGTCTGGTAACTGGTCATACTAATGAAGACAGGAATGATCCCCACCGGGTTGACCAGGGCAAACAGACCAATAAAAAATTTGAAATACGTTGGAAAATCAAAGAGCGTTTGGATCACGTTTTGCTCCGCTTTTGCGCATGCCCGGGACAGTTACATTGTTAGGAAAAAACGCGCTGAAGATACGCTTTTTATTAGCATACTTCACCAGAAATCTGTGCCAAAACGTTAGCATTTCAGAATGTTAAACATATGTTGAGACAATGATAGCGTCACTTCCAATAGTTACTTAATTAATTAACAGTGGAAATATATCCATTAAATAACCCTGCTGAAAGGTATCAGCTTGGTGGAAAATTGACGCAGATCATGATTTCCGTACTCAGAAGTGAGTAATCTTGATTACGCCCCCAGGGAGGTCACCTGACAAAAAGGGATGATGCTAAGGTAAGGCTCTTTTAGTAAATTAGTGTACTGGAGCATAAAGTAACCCTTTGTTTTACTTTATGTAACGCAAGTCATATTGGCACTGTCTATACTGTCTGACGTATCGAGCGCTGGTTTACTAAAAGAGTTTAAACATTATCAGGAGAGCATTATGGCTGTTACTAATATCGCTGAACTGAACGCCCTCGTCGAGCGCGTTAAAAAAGCCCAGCGTGAATATGCCAATTTCACCCAAGAACAGGTTGATAAAATCTTCCGCGCGGCCGCTCTGGCTGCTGCAGATGCTCGAATCCCTCTCGCTAAAATGGCCGTTGCCGAATCTGGCATGGGTATCGTTGAAGATAAAGTGATCAAAAACCACTTTGCTTCTGAGTATATCTACAACGCCTATAAAGATGAGAAAACCTGTGGCGTTCTGTCTGAAGACGACACCTTCGGGACGATCACCATCGCCGAACCTATCGGCATCATTTGCGGTATTGTTCCAACGACTAACCCTACTTCAACGGCTATCTTCAAATCGCTGATCAGCCTGAAGACCCGTAACGCAATCATCTTCTCTCCACATCCACGTGCGAAAGACGCAACAAATAAAGCAGCCGACATCGTTCTGCAGGCAGCAATTGCTGCGGGCGCACCAAAAGATCTGATTGGTTGGATCGACCAACCTTCTGTTGAACTGTCTAACGCGCTGATGCATCACCCGGACATTAACCTGATTCTGGCGACCGGTGGTCCTGGTATGGTTAAAGCAGCATACAGCTCCGGTAAACCAGCAATCGGTGTAGGCGCAGGTAACACCCCCGTTGTTATCGATGAAACCGCTGACATCAAACGTGCTGTTGCGTCTGTGCTGATGTCTAAAACCTTCGATAACGGCGTTATCTGTGCATCTGAACAGTCTGTAGTTGTTGTTGATTCCGTGTACGACGCAGTACGCGAGCGTTTCGCCAGCCACGGCGGCTACCTGCTGCAGGGCAAAGAGCTGAAAGCGGTTCAGGACATTATCCTGAAGAATGGCGCGCTGAACGCTGCTATCGTAGGTCAGCCAGCCTATAAAATCGCTGAACTCGCAGGCTTTACCGTTCCGGCGACCACCAAGATCCTGATCGGTGAAGTTAAAGTTGTTGACGAAAGCGAGCCGTTTGCTCACGAAAAACTGTCTCCTACGCTTGCTATGTATCGTGCGAAAGATTTCGAAGACGCGGTAGAAAAAGCCGAGAAGCTGGTTGCCATGGGCGGTATCGGTCATACCTCATGTCTGTACACCGACCAGGATAACCAGCCAGAGCGTGTCGCCCACTTCGGTCAGATGATGAAAACTGCCCGTATCCTGATTAACACCCCTGCTTCTCAGGGTGGTATCGGTGACCTGTATAACTTCAAACTCGCACCTTCCCTGACTCTGGGTTGTGGTTCCTGGGGTGGTAACTCCATCTCTGAAAACGTTGGTCCAAAACACCTGATCAACAAGAAAACCGTTGCTAAGCGAGCTGAAAACATGTTGTGGCACAAACTTCCGAAATCTATCTACTTCCGCCGTGGCTCTCTGCCAATCGCGCTGGATGAAGTGATTACTGATGGCCACAAACGTGCGCTCATCGTGACTGACCGTTTCCTGTTCAACAACGGCTACGCTGACCAGATTACCTCTGTGCTGAAAGCGGCTGGCGTCGAAACTGAAGTGTTCTTCGAAGTTGAAGCTGACCCAACCCTGAGCGTTGTACGCAAGGGTGCTGAACTGGCGAACTCCTTCAAACCAGATGTGATTATCGCACTGGGTGGTGGTTCCCCAATGGACGCCGCGAAAATCATGTGGGTTATGTACGAACATCCGGAAACCCACTTCGAAGAGCTGGCGCTGCGCTTTATGGACATCCGTAAACGTATCTACAAGTTCCCGAAAATGGGCGTGAAAGCGAAAATGATCGCCGTCACCACTACTTCCGGTACCGGCTCAGAAGTGACGCCATTCGCGGTAGTAACAGATGACGCAACAGGTCAGAAATACCCGCTGGCTGACTACGCGCTGACGCCAGATATGGCTATCGTTGATGCCAACCTGGTAATGGAAATGCCGAAGTCTCTGTGTGCGTTCGGTGGTCTGGATGCCGTGACTCACGCGCTGGAAGCCTACGTTTCTGTACTGGCGTCTGAGTTCTCTGACGGTCAGGCTCTGCAGGCTCTGAAACTGCTGAAAGAAAACCTGCCAGCGTCCTACAACGAAGGTTCTAAAAACCCTGTAGCACGTGAACGTGTCCACAGTGCAGCAACCATCGCCGGTATCGCGTTTGCGAACGCCTTCCTGGGTGTTTGCCACTCTATGGCGCACAAGCTGGGTTCACAGTTCCACATTCCTCACGGTCTGGCGAACGCCCTGTTGATCAGCAACGTTATCCGCTATAACGCCAACGACAACCCAACCAAGCAGACTGCGTTCAGCCAGTATGACCGTCCGCAAGCGCGCCGTCGTTATGCTGAAATCGCTGACCACCTTGGTCTGAGCGCACCGGGCGACCGTACTGCTGCGAAGATTGAGAAACTGCTGGCATGGCTGGAAAGCCTGAAAGCTGAACTGGGTATTCCTAAATCTATCCGTGAAGCAGGCGTTCAGGAAGCTGACTTCCTCGCTCACGTAGACAAGCTGTCTGAAGATGCCTTCGATGACCAGTGTACTGGTGCTAACCCGCGCTACCCACTGATCTCCGAGCTGAAACAGATTCTGCTGGATACCTACTACGGTCGTGAGTTCAAAGAAGGTGACGTTGCTGCTGTGAAAGCAGAAGCTCCGATCATTAAAGCTGACAAGAAAGCGAAGAAAAGCGCTTAATTGACAGTCTGAGGAAAAAACCCGCCTGTATGGCGGGTTTTTTTTATGTCTGAATAACGGCAGATATTATTTTCTGTTGTCGTGCTGGATCGCCGTCAGCGAGCCTACGGACAACGCTTCCTTATAATGCTTACGGCAGACCGACACATAGCGTTCATTGCCACCAATCACCACCTGCTCACCGTCCGCATAAGGTTTTCCAGCCTGGTCGAGACGAAGCACCATGCTGGCCTTGCGTCCGCAGAAACAGATAGTTTTTAGTTCAACCAGCTTATCTGACCAGGCAAGCAAATACTGGCTTCCGGCAAACAGCTCCCCGCGGAAGTCCGTACGCAGCCCGTAGCACAGAACGGGGATATCGAGCTCATCAACCACTTCAGAGAGCGCGTGCACCTGTTCACGCGTCAGGAACTGGCTCTCATCAACCAGCACGCAGTGAATGGGCTCTGACGCATGCGCAGCGCGGATATCCTCCAGCAGGTCAGTTTGCGGGTTAAACAGCCTGGCTGGCGAAGAGAGGCCTATTCTGGAACTCACCTTCCCTGCACCGAAGCGATCGTCGATTTCAGCGGTATAAACAACGGTACGCATTCCTCGTTCCTGGTAATTGTATGAGGATTGCAGCAGTGCGGTGGATTTCCCGGCATTCATTGCCGAATAGTAGAAATAAAGTTGTGCCATTGGCCGTAAAACCCTAATCAATGTGTAATATTCCCGATGATTCATTGTACCATATTTTGTCTGGTCATCAGCGACACTCCGCACAAACGATGCCGTGCTGAAAGGTGTAAAACACCCTCTTTTCGCAAAAATAATCCGCTAAAACAGAGAGTAATGGCGGTCATGCTGGTGAACAGGTTATATGATTAGCCAAACATAACACTTCTTTTTATTGTGGAATCTACGTTCATTAAAATTCACTATTTATTAACTATTCCTGCCTTAACATCGTCGCCTGGAACTAATACAAAAGGCTGATATTTATCCGCCGAAACTATAATTCCTGCGGCAAATGTCACAAAAAAAAGATGCAAGCGGCGGGGTTAAGCAGGTTATCGTGATAACAAGCGAGACTGCCAAAGAGGAAATTTAAGTTAGCGTAATTAATAATAGCGGCTTTATTTAGTATTTTTTGAATTCCTTACATTCCTGGCTATTGCACATCTGAATTTATGGCTCTATTATTAGGTCAACAAACCACCCCCCATTATAAGTTTGAGATTACTACAATGAGCGAAGCACTTAAAATTCTGAACAACATCCGTACTCTTCGTGCGCAGGCAAGAGAATGTACCCTTGAAACGCTCGAAGAAATGCTGGAAAAATTAGAAGTTGTAGTTAATGAACGTCGCGAAGAAGAAAGCGCTGCTGCTGCTGAAATCGAAGAGCGTACGCGTAAACTGCAGCAATATCGTGAAATGCTGATTGCTGATGGTATCGATCCAAATGAATTGCTGAACAGCATTGCTGCTGCAAAAACCGGTACCAAAGCAAAACGCGCTGCCCGTCCTGCTAAATATAGCTATGTAGATGAGAACGGCGAAACTAAAACCTGGACCGGCCAGGGCCGTACTCCTGCTGTAATCAAGAAAGCTATGGATGAGCAAGGTAAACAGCTGGATGACTTCCTGATCAAGGATTAATCAAGCCGAATTCAGAAAAATCCCGCCTCTGGTGGGATTTTTTTTGCCCGCAATTTATCACTAACATCCTCTTACACTCCGTCATAAAGCGTTATTCGACTATTTAGTTTCGCTTACAAACAGGCTGATCATGGCGTTTTATGGGCATAAAAAAACCGGTGGGCAGGGCCACACCGGTTTCATAGATTTACGCCTGGATTATTTCTTAATACCCATACTCTCTTTGAGCCAGCCTTTAAATTCTTCACCCAGCGTATTATGGCGAATGCCGTATTCAACGAACGCCTGCATATAACCGAGCTTATTACCGCAGTCATGGCTCTTACCTTTCATGTGGTAAGCCTCAACGGTCTCTTTCTCGATCAGCATATCAATGGCATCCGTCAGCTGGATTTCATCCCCTGCTCCTGGAGGCGTTTTCGCCAGCAGAGGCCAGATTTCAGCACTCAGGACATAGCGACCCACCACTGCCAGATTAGACGGCGCTACGTCGGCTTTAGGCTTCTCTACGACACCAACCATTGGCACGCTTTCGCCTGGCTCAAGGTTCACGCCCTTGCAGTCAACCACACCGTAAGCGGTCACGTCTTCAACTGGCTCAACCATAATCTGGCTGCAGCCCGTTTCGTCAAAGCGGTGGATCATCTCAGCCAGGTTGTCCTGAGAGAGATCGGATTCGTATTCATCCAGAATCACGTCAGGCAGAATAACCGCGACGGGCTCATCACCCACAACCGGGTGTGCACACATAACCGCGTGGCCCAGACCTTTAGCCAGCCCCTGACGAACCTGCATAATGGTAACGTGCGGAGGGCAAATAGACTGAACTTCTTCTAACAGCTGACGCTTAACGCGTTTTTCCAGCATGGCTTCGAGTTCAAAACTTGTATCGAAGTGGTTTTCGATAGAGTTTTTAGATGAATGCGTAACCAGCACAATTTCAGTAATGCCGGCCGCGATACACTCATTAACGACATACTGGATTAATGGCTTATCAACCAGAGGCAGCATCTCTTTAGGAATCGCCTTAGTTGCTGGTAACATCCTGGTCCCCAATCCCGCTACCGGGATGACGGCCTTTCTGACTTTCGAATTTAGGGCAGCCATTCAAATTCTCCTGAGCTGTTCAAGTTTTGAACTTTTATGCAATAAATAACGCGTTGAGTATATCAGCCTCGCCCCGCAGTCCGGGTCTGAAAAGAACGCGTTGCCGATGAATTAGGACAAATACGCATGAATCTGGGCAGCGATAGTAGCACTCCCGAGAAAACACAGGTAAAGCAATCTTAAAATTAAGATCCAATTGCTTATTCCGTGGACAACATTAAGCGAAGCCTTCCCCCGGCACCCCAAATTTGGCACTGCCAGGAAGAACAGCGATGGCTAATTTGATTTAGATACGCCGTTCCCAGTGTTCCAAGCGGCACCCCGTTACTCACCTGAATATGGTGTTCCCCGGTATTCAGTGACGCGTTGAGACCTGCAGAAACGAGGATAAGATTCTTTAAACCGCTATGGTAATAACCAACCAGCAGCGGGAACTGTCCGGGTAAATTGGCCTGACGAAAAAGCTGGTTTACCTGTTTGAGTAAACTGCCTAACTCAGGGAGCCGTTGTCCCTGATGTGATAACTGTTCCTGCAATAATCCATTAAAGAGCGCGCGAAGTAACAATGCAGCTAATACGCCATTATCCCCTGCACGGGTTACGTCCAGAGAATAAAATGCGAGGTCGGAATCAGACAGAGGTGCAATATCCAGCACCAGCCCAGGCTGATCGGCCGCCACCAGCTGGCGATAGTTTACGCGGCAGTGGGAAATAGTTTGCTGAACGGGAGGCTGAAGTTCTTGCAACAATTTCGCCGCCGCTGGCGGATTACTCACCAGCGCGTCCCAGTCCTGAAAAAGGCGTTCCTCTTCCTCAACGCGGGAATTAAACATATTTGGATAAAGGCACGCTAATACCGTCTCACGTAACCGGTTCAGATCTTTGACGGGTTTCAGCAGAATATCCTGAACGCCAAGACGTAATGCTTTGGCAATATCCGCCATATTTTCTGTCGCGGAGATCACCAGAATGGGCATCTGGTCCCCCTCGTTGCGCAGATGTTCAACCAGTTTCAGCCCATTCATTCGCGGCATCGCGATGTCGCAAATCATCAGATCGGGCGTAATACCGGTCATTTTTTCCAGCGCGTCGACACCATCTTCAGCCAGTAAAGTGTTTGCTCCCAGCGAGGATAACCACGAATCCAGTAGCGATCGGAAAACGGGCTCGTCTTCAACAATCAAAATGTGTTTTCCGGCCAATGGCTGCGTCATGGTTCCTCCCCTGGCTGACAGTTACTAAATAGTGGCATGCTATCGGCACTATCGCCTGTCAGATTTTGCTGAAGTAGTCAAAAAAAGGTGCTTAACGTGCTGTTCGCACAAACGGCAGCAACTCGTCTATTTTCTTTTCGACGGCTAGCGAGCCCGCTGCGATGGCGGCCTCAGCCCGATGGAAATCAAGGGTAGAGATTTGCGGACAGTAAGGCTGAATAAGAATATCCGGAGGATCGCCAGCCATACGGTTACGTTTAAGGCGATTCTCAAGAACCTGAATTGAGGTGGTCATGATCTCCATGGCCGTCGGTGCGGCAACCGAGCGTCGTGCGGCCAGGCGACCAATTCTTCCGCGCAGGCGTTCATGCCAGGCAAGCTTTTCGATGTCGGCATCTTCGCTCTGCAGATTGACCGGCATAAGGTCTTGCTGCATCAGATGAGCGTCGTGCTGCAAATCAACGGCGATGACGATGTCCGCCCCCATGGCGCGCGTCAGAGAGATGGGAACCGGGTTCACGACGCCACCATCGACAAGCCAGTAACCGTTATGGGGCACGGGCGCCATAAGCCCAGGAATACTGCATGAAGCACGCACCGCAAGGTGAATATCCCCTTCGGTCAGCCAGAGTTCACGGCCTGTGCTGAGATTGGTTGCGACGGCGCCGAAAGGCATCCGGCAGTCAGTAAAGTCTTCGAGAGGCATCACCCGGCGGAACTGGTTAAAGACGCGTTCACCGCGCAACAGCCCACCGCGCTGCCAGGAGAGATCCATCAGACGCAGCACGTCCCAATAGCTGAAGGAGCGCACCCAGGTTTCGAGATCCGGAAGCTTGCCGCACGCGTAGGCGGAGCCGACAAGCGATCCGATTGAACATCCTGCTACGATATCGACGTCAACGCCCATCTTGTTTAAGGCATTAATCACGCCGATATGAGACCATCCCCGGGCTGCACCTGATCCCAGCGCCAGTCCAATTTTAACCTTTCTCATTAGCCCTGTTTTACTTCCCCTGGATTCCTGACATAGCGTCAACGCAACTGCTCAGTTAACATAGTGCTACCCGAGGCGTTTTACGCCCTTATTTTTTGTTCCAGGAAGAGAATCGTGTCTCAACTCTGCCCCTGTGGTAGCGCTCTGGAGTATAGCCTATGTTGCCAGCGATATCTTTCTGGCAATCAGGTTGCACCGGATCCGTCACACCTCATGCGTTCACGGTATACTGCTTTTGTGATCAAAGACGCAGACTACCTGATAAAAACCTGGCACCCGTCCTGCCACGCCGCCGATTTCCGACAGGAGATCGAAGCCGGGTTCGCCAACACCCACTGGCTTGGGCTTACCGTGTTTGAATCGTCACCCGGTAGCCACCACGACGAAGGCTTTGTCAGCTTTGTTGCCCGTTTTACCGAGAACGCCAGGCCTGGCGCCATTATCGAGCGTTCCCGGTTCTTAAAGGAAAGCGGGCAGTGGTATTATATTGACGGTACGCGCCCACAGTTTGGTCGTAACGATACCTGCCCTTGTGGTTCAGGAAAAAAATTCAAAAAGTGTTGCGGGCAGTAACGCCTGACAACCCAGACTTCGCAAATACAAACAGGATTTCCCGGCGATGCAATCATTACAACGTAAAGTTCTGCGCACTATCTGTCCCGATCAAAAAGGGCTGATCGCACGAATCACCAATATTTGCTACAAGCATGAACTGAATATCGTGCAGAACAACGAGTTCGTTGACCACCGTACCGGTCGCTTCTTCATGCGTACCGAACTGGAAGGCATTTTCAACGACACCACCCTGCTGGCCGATCTGGACAGCGCGCTGCCGGACGGTTCCGTGCGTGAGCTGAATCCTGCGGGCCGTCGTCGCATTGTGATTCTGGTGACGAAAGAAGCTCACTGCCTGGGCGATCTGTTGATGAAGGCCAATTACGGCGGCCTGGACGTAGAAATTGCCGCTGTTATTGGCAACCACGAAACCCTGCGCACGCTGGTTGAGCGTTTTGATATTCCGTTTGAGCTGGTGAGCCATGAAGGCCATACCCGTGAAGAGCACGACAACCTGATGGCTGCTGCCATTGAAGCGCATAACCCGGACTACGTGGTGCTGGCGAAATATATGCGCGTGCTGACGCCTTCCTTCGTCGCCCGCTTCCCGAACAAGATTATCAACATTCACCACTCGTTCCTGCCGGCCTTTATTGGCGCGCGGCCTTATCACCAGGCGTACGAGCGCGGCGTGAAGATCATCGGCGCAACCGCGCACTACGTGAATGACAATCTGGACGAAGGTCCAATCATCATGCAGGACGTGATTCACGTGGATCACACCTACACCGCAGAAGATATGATGCGCGCCGGACGTGACGTTGAGAAGAACGTGTTGAGTCGTGCCCTGTATCAGGTGCTGGCGCAGCGTGTCTTTGTCTACGGTAACAGAACCATCATTCTTTAATCTTTCGGAAAATGAATTGATTAGCTTTGCGCCTTTACGGATAAAAAGCAGGCAAACAGCTTCTTTTCCCTAAAGGAATGCTTTACAGGGGCGTCTCATTTGATATGATGCGCCCCGCTTCCAGCAGGAAGCAGGCCAGTAAAAACGCATTACCCCGTGGTGGGGTTCCCGAGCGGCCAAAGGGAGCAGACTGTAAATCTGCCGTCATCGACTTCGAAGGTTCGAATCCTTCCCCCACCACCATCTCTCAGCACGACCTCAAAATTTGAATTACCCCTGGTGGGGTTCCCGAGCGGCCAAAGGGAGCAGACTGTAAATCTGCCGTCATCGACTTCGAAGGTTCGAATCCTTCCCCCACCACCATCACTTTCAAATGACACTTAACATTCTGCTCGCACCGTGCATTATGTATTTCCGCAAGGGGAAGGATGAGAAGCTTCGACTAAGGTTCGATTCGAGCGCAGCGAGAAAGCGTTGCCGCAGGCAACGACCCGAAGGGCGAGGCGCAACGCGCCGAGTAATCCTTCCCCCACCACCATCACTTCAAAAAACCCGAACAAAATCGAACCGAGTCCGCCTTCGTAGGCCTGGTAAGGCGCAGCCGCCACCCGGCGACAGACGACTACATTGGCGGCAAACGACGCTTCACCGGCGAACTTTTCACAATCGACGTATTACATTGGGCATGTTCCGCCAGCCCGTCCAGCAGCGCATCCAGTTGTTCTATCGATCGCACCACCAGCCTAATCACAAAGCAGTCTTCCCCGGTCACCTTGTCGCTCTCAATACACTCCGGCATCGCCTGTATGTATTTATCCACCTTATGCAACAGCCCCGGCAAAGGCCGCACCCGTACCAGCGCCTGCAGCGTATACCCCAGCGCCGCGAGATTCACCCGTGCGCCATAGCCCTGAATCACACCGCGCTCTTCCAGCCGCTTCAGACGCTCTGCCGTGCTGGGTGAGGTCAGGCCGATACGGCCGCTGAGCACCTTCAACGACATGCGCGCATCCTCAACCAGGCAGGCTAAAATTTGCCGATCGATATCATCAATAAGGTATTCCACTCGTTTCACCTAATTTAAAAAAGCAGTTAACACCTTCAACCTTATCTCATCCCTGTAAAACCCAACAGCGATTTCCGACAATAGCGTTATTAATCAGGAGGTGAATAATGCGTGATTTACATAAAGGCGTCTGGCAGATGAGTCTGGCGATGTTAATTTCCGGCTCTATCGGCGCGTTTGTTTTGCTCAGCGGTCTGCCGGTGACGGAAGTGGTGTTCTGGCGCTGCCTTATTGGGGCAATAGCGCTTTTCATTTTTATCCGGGTAAGTCAAAAGCCCTTTAGCCCCCTCACCCGCACCACGCTGCTGCTGGCGATTCTCGGCGGTGTGGCATTAGTGGTGAACTGGCTGCTGCTCTTCGCAGCCTATGAGCGGATCTCTATTGGTCTTTCGACCGTGGTCTATAACACTCAGCCGTTTATGCTGGTCCTGATGGGGATGTTTTTAGGCGAGCGCGTCAGCGTGGTGAAATGGGGCTGGCTGTTCCTCGCCTTCGGCGGCGTGGTGATACTGCTCTCCAGCGAGCTGACCGGCACCCACGACACTGAATGGCTGGCGGGTATCGGTCTGGCAATGGCCGCGGCCTTCTTCTACGCGCTGACGGCAGTCATTGCGCGCAAACTGAAAACTATCGCACCGCAGCATATTGCCTTTATTCAGGTGCTGACGGGCGTCGTGATGCTTCTGCCGTTTGCCAGCTGGCCGTCATTTTCCGGTGATTTTCCCTGGCCGATCCTGCTGACGCTCGGCATCGTCCATACCGGCATTATGTATCAGCTGCTCTACAGCGCGATTCAGAAGCTACCTACCCCCATTACCGGCTCCCTGTCGTTTATCTATCCGGTGGTGGCGATCGTTGTCGATAACCTGGTGTTCGGGCACTCGCTGAACCTGACGCAGCTGGCGGGCGGCGCGTTGATCCTGTTTGCTGCAGCGGGCAACAACCTGGGCTGGGGCGAAAAAAAACCCCGCGAAAGCGGGGTTGGTATCAAGACGCTGAATTAGCGACGGGCACGCACAATCTGGTATTTGCGCGTCAGGTACTCCACCGGCGCGCTCCAGATATGCACCAGTCGGGAGAACGGGAACAGCACAAACAGCGTCATCCCCAGCACCAGGTGAACGCGGAAGATAAACGCCACGCCGTCCAGGTGCTCAGACGCTCCGCCGTGGAAGGTCACGACGGACTGCGCCCACCCCACCAGCTTCATCATTTCACTGCCGTCCATATGCTGCGCAGAGAATGGAATAGTCAGCAGACCCAGCGCGCACTGCACCATCAGCAGGGAGAGGATCAGGATGTCCGCTGCAGTGGTGGTTGCACGCACGCGCGGGCTGAACAGACGACGTTTCAGCAGCAGCAGGCCACCCACCAGGGTCATCACGCCGCAAGCACCGCCGGCGATCATCGCCATCTTCTGCTTCACTTCAATCGGCAGCCACGCTTCGTACATCCAGTGCGGCGTCAGCATCCCAAGGAAGTGACCGGCAAAAATCCCCAAAATACCGATGTGGAACAGGTTAGACGCGACGTGCATCCCTTTGCGATCCAGCATCTGGCTGGAGGCAGCACGCCAGGTGTACTGGCCGTAGTCATAGCGCAGCCAGCTTCCCACCAGGAATACGGTGCCCGCGATATACGGGTAAATGTCAAAGAAGAACATATTCAGGAAGTGCATTAGTGCCGTCCTCCGTTAGAGATATTCAAATATTGCGGGGCAACCGCGCCGGCAAAACGACGCTGGTGAGCGGAGATTTCAGACTCGCCGCAGTTCTGGTCAGCAAAGAATTTCACCTGCTCTTCTTCCCAGACCGCATCCAGCGCTTGCGGGGTATCGTCGCGGGCTTCATCCGCAATTTTCTCCGCCACTTTTTCACTGTCTACAGAGGCGTTCGCCAGCTTCACCAGCAGATCGAACAGTACGGCATAGCGGCTCTCGCGCTGCTGTAGACGCGCGCCGAGCAGCGCAAGAATCGGGGCGATATCCTGCAGACCGCCCAGCGCCTCTTCTTTCGGCAGCTGCGCCAGATACTCCAGGTACAGCGGCAGGTGGTCCGGAAGCTCGCGGCTGTCGAGCTGCAGGCCGTGCTGCTCGTACTGGGCCATCAGGTCCACCATCGCCTGACCGCGGTCGCGGGATTCACCGTGAACGTGCTCAAACAGCAGCAGAGACGTCGCACGACCACGGTCAAACAGCTGGCTGTAGTCCGCCTGCGCGTCGAGCAGATCGCGCGCCAGCAGATCGCGGAGGAAAACGCCAAGCCGCTGGGCATCCTCTTTATCCAAGTTTTCAGATGACGCGAGTGCATCAAAGAGTTCCTGTTGATGCTGCGCAAGCGCAGCATCAGGGTACTCGAGCAGACGCGAAACAATGACGAGTTCAATCATTGGTGCGGCTCCGTTTTGCTGGTCACATCCATGGCGTCGATGCGGCGGCTGTTGAACAGGTTGAATTTACTGTCTGACCCGTGGCAACCGTCGCCAAAGGTAAAGCCACACCCGCTTTTCTCCGGGAAGGCCTCGCGCGCCAGCTCGCGGTGGCTGCTTGGCACCACGAAACGATCTTCGTAGTTAGCGATTGCCAGATAGCGGTACATCTCCTGGGCCTGCGCTTCGGTCAGGCCGACCTCTTCCAGCGCGCGGGTATCGTTCACGCCGTCAACGGTTTCCGCACGTTTGAAGTGGCGCATCGCCAGCATACGTTTCAGCGCCAGCAGTACCGGCTGGGTATCACCGGCGGTCAGCAGGTTGGCCAGGTACTGAACCGGGATACGCAGGCTTTCCACGTCAGGCAGAATGCCGTTGCTGCCCAGCTCGCCCGCGTCCGCCGCAGACTGAATCGGAGACAGCGGCGGCACGTACCAGACCATCGGCAGGGTGCGGTATTCCGGGTGCAGCGGCAGAGCCAGCTTCCAGTCCATCGCCATTTTGTACACCGGCGACTGCTGTGCGGCGTCGATGACGCTCTGCGGAATGCCGTCTTTCAGCGCCTGCTCAATCACCTTCGGATCGTTCGGATCGAGGAAGACGTCCAGTTGACGCTGATAGAGATCTTTCTCATTCTCGGTGCTTGCGGCATTCTCAATCGCGTCCGCGTCGTACAGCAGCACGCCGAGGTAACGAATACGACCTACGCAGCTCTCGGAGCAGACGGTCGGCATACCGGCTTCGATACGCGGGTAGCAGAAGATGCACTTCTCAGACTTACCGCTCTTCCAGTTGAAGTAGATTTTTTTGTACGGACAGCCGGTGATGCACATGCGCCAGCCGCGGCACTTGTCCTGGTCGATAAGTACGATGCCGTCTTCTTCACGCTTGTAGATGGCACCGCTCGGGCAGGTCGCGACGCACGCCGGGTTCAGGCAGTGTTCGCACAGGCGCGGCAGATACATCATGAAGGTGTTTTCGAACTGGCCGTACATCGCCTTCTGCATGTTCTCGAAGTTCTGGTCTTTGGCGCGCTTTTCGAACTCGCCGCCCAAAATTTCTTCCCAGTTTGGACCGCTGGTAATTTTGTCCATGCGCTGACCAGTGATCAGCGAGCGAGGGCGGGCGATCGGCTGGTGTTTGCTTTCCGGCGCGTTGTGCAGGTTCTGGTAGTCGTAATCAAACGGCTCGTAATAGTCCTCAATGCCCGGCAGGTGCGGGTTAGCGAAGATTTTACCCAGCAGCATTGCGCGGTTACCCATGCGCGGCTGCAGCTTGCCGTTGATTTTGCGGATCCAGCCGCCCTTCCACTTCTCCTGGTTTTCCCAGTCGGTCGGGAAGCCGGTGCCCGGCTTGCTTTCCACGTTGTTGAACCAGGCGTACTCCATACCTTCGCGGCTGGTCCAGACGTTTTTACAGGTGACCGAGCAGGTATGACAGCCGATGCATTTATCCAGATTCAGCACCATGCCGACTTGTGAACGAATTTTCATTTTACGCTCTCCTGTACCTGGTCATTACCTTCGCCGTCTAACCAGTTAATATTCTTCATCTTACGTACCACCACGAACTCATCGCGGTTCGATCCTACGGTGCCGTAGTAGTTAAAGCCGTAGGCCAGCTGCGCATAGCCACCGATCATGTGGGTCGGCTTCGGCGTAATACGGGTCACGGAGTTGTGAATACCGCCGCGCTGCTCGGTGATCTCTGAACCCGGCAGGTTCACGATACGTTCCTGCGCGTGATACATCATGGTCATCCCGGCCGGTACGCGCTGGCTCACCACCGCACGCGCCGTCAGGGCGCCGTTGCTGTTGAACACTTCAATCCAGTCGTTATCTTCGATACCCAAGTCTTTGGCGTCCGCTTCGCTCATCCAGACAATCGGCCCCCCGCGTGACAGGGTAAGCATCAGCAGGTTGTCGCTGTAGGTGGAGTGGATACCCCACTTCTGGTGCGGCGTCAGGAAGTTCAGCGCCTTCTCAGGGTTACCGTTCGATTTCGCGCCCATTACCGCTTTCACGGAGCGGGTGTCGATTGGCGGACGGTACACCAGCAGGCTTTCACCGAAGTCGCGCATCCACTGGTGGTCCTGATACAGTGACTGACGGCCGGAAAGCGTGCGCCATGGGATCAGCTCGTGAACGTTGGTATAACCAGCGTTATAGGACACATGCTCATCTTCCAGACCAGACCAGGTCGGGCTGGAGATAATCTTGCGCGGCTGGGCCTGAATATCGCGGAAGCGGATTTTCTCTTCCTCTTTATTCTTCGCCAGATGCGTGTGGTCGCGACCGGTAAATTCACTCAGGGCCGCCCACGCTTTCACCGCCACGTGGCCGTTGGTTTCCGGTGCCAGGGTCAGGATCATCTCCGCCGCATCAATCGCCGTGTTCAGCATTGGCTGGCCTTTGGCCGGGCCGTCTGCTTTGGTGTAATTGAGCTTGCGCAGCAGGTCCATTTCGCTCTGGGTGTTCCAGGCGATGCCTTTGCCGCCGTTACCGATTTTCTCCATCAGCGGGCCGATGGAGGTAAAGCGCTCGTAGGTTGCCGGGTAATCACGTTCAACCGGAATGATGTGCGGCGCGGTCACGCCCGGGATCAGGTCGCATTCGCCTTTTTTCCAGTCCTTCACGTCAAGCGGCTGCGCCAGTTCGGCAGCGGAGTCGTGCTGAATTGGAAGCGTCACCACGTCGGTCTCTTTGCCCAGGTGACCTACGCAGACTTCGGAGAATTTCTTCGCGATGTCTTTGTAAATATCCCAGTCGCTTTTCGATTCCCACGCCGGGTCAACGGCGGCAGACAGAGGATGAATAAACGGATGCATGTCCGAGGTATTCATGTCGTCTTTTTCGTACCAGGTGGCGGTTGGCAGCACGATATCGGAGTACAGGCAGGTGCTGGACAGACGGAAGTCCAGCGTCACCACCAGATCCAGCTTGCCGTCCAGACCGTTGTCTTTCCACTCCACTTCTTCTGGCTTCACGCCGCCCTGCTTGCCGAGGTCTTTACCCTGAATACCGTTCTCGGTGCCCAGCAGGTATTTCAGCATGTACTCGTGGCCTTTACCGGACGAGCCCAGCAGGTTGGAGCGCCAGATGAACAGGTTGCGCGGATGGTTTTTGCCGTTCTCAGGCTGTTCTGCCGCGAAGCGGATGGAGCCTTCCTTGAGCGATTTCACGGTGTAATCCACCGGCGACATGCCCGCTTGCTTCGCCTCTTGTGCAATGCGCAGCGGGTTAGTGCCCAGCTGCGGCGCAGACGGCAGCCAGCCCATGCGTTCAGCGCGCACGTTGAAATCAATCAGGTGGCCGCTGTAGCGGGATTTATCCGCCATCGGCGACAGCAGTTCCTGCGCAGTAACCGTCTCGTAGCGCCACTGGCTGGAGTGGTTATAGAAATAGGAGGTGCTGTTCATGTGACGTGCCGGACGCTGCCAGTCAAGGGCAAACGCCAGCGGCTGCCAGCCGGTCTGCGGACGCAGTTTTTCCTGGCCCACGTAGTGCGCCCAGCCGCCGCCGCTCTGACCGACGCAGCCGCAGAAGATCAGCATGTTGATCAGACCGCGATAGTTCATATCGAGGTGATACCAGTGGTTCAGACCGGCACCCACGATGATCATCGAGCGACCGTGGGTCTTGTCGGCGTTTTCCGCAAACTCGCGGGCGATACGAACGATCTGCGCGCGCGGTACGCCGGTGATCTGCTCCGCCCAGGCCGGGGTGTAGGCCTTCACGTCGTCATAGCTGGTTGCGCAGTTTTCGTCGTTCAGACCGCGCTCCAGGCCGTAGTTCGCCATGGTCAGGTCATAGACGGTGGTAACCAGCGCGGTAGAACCGTCGGCCAGCTGCAGGCGCTTAACCGGCAGCTTGTGCATCAGCACGTTTTTCAGTTCAACCTTGTTGAAGTGCTCGGAACCTTCACCGCCAAAGTACGGGAAGCCAACCTCGGCGATCTCGTCCTGGCTGCCCAACATGCTGAGGCGCAGCTCCGTCTCTTCACCGGTGGTGCCGTTGCGCTGCTCAAGGTTCCACTTGCCCTTCTCGCCCCAGCGGAAGCCGATAGAGCCGTTTGGCGCCACCAGTTCGCCGTTGCTGTTATAGGCAACGGTTTTCCACTCAGGGTTGTTTTCCTGGCCCAGCGCGTCCACCAGATCGGCGGCGCGCAGCGTGCGGCCCGCGGCATAGTAGCCCTCACGCTCTTCCAGCATCACCAGCATCGGCATGTCGGTGTAGCGACGCACGTAGTCGGTGAAGTACTGGCTCGGTTTGTCGAGGTGGAATTCGCGCAGCATGACGTGGCCCATCGCCATCGCCATCGCGGCATCGGTACCCTGTTTCGGTGCCAGCCACAGGTCGCACAGCTTGGCGATTTCCGCGTAGTCCGGGGTGACCGCAACGGTTTTGGTCCCTTTGTAGCGGACTTCGGTAAAGAAGTGCGCGTCCGGGGTACGGGTCTGCGGAACGTTAGAGCCCCAGGCGATAATGTAGCTGGAGTTGTACCAGTCGGCGGATTCCGGCACGTCGGTCTGCTCACCCCAGGTCTGCGGAGAGGCAGGCGGCAGGTCACAGTACCAGTCGTAGAAGCTCAGGCAGGTCCCGCCGATAAGCGACAGGTAGCGCGCGCCGGAAGCGTAAGAGACCATCGACATCGCCGGGATTGGCGAGAAGCCCGCCACGCGGTCAGGACCGTAGGTTTTTACGGTATAGACGTTGGAGGCGGCAATCAGCTCGTTCACCTCTTTCCAGGAAGAACGAACGAAACCACCGCGACCGCGCGCCTGCTTGAAGCTTTTCGCTTTGTCGGCATCTTCAATGATAGAGGCCCACGCATCAACCGGGTCGCTGTGCTGCACTTTCGCTTCACGCCACATTTTCATCAGGCGTTTGCGCATCAGCGGATATTTCAGACGGTTGGCGCTGTAGAGATACCAGGAGTAGCTGGCCCCGCGCGGGCAGCCGCGCGGTTCATGGTTCGGCATATCCGGACGGGTGCGCGGATAGTCGGTCTGCTGCATTTCCCAGGTCACCAGACCGTTTTTAACGAAAATCTTCCAGCTACATGAGCCAGTGCAGTTTACGCCGTGGGTAGACCGGACGACTTTGTCATGCTGCCAGCGCTGGCGGTAACCGTCTTCCCAGTCCCGGTTGGTATCCAGAACCTGGCCGTGCCCATCGGCAAAAGTTTCACCCTTCTGTTTGAAGTAGCGAAACCGGTCCAAAAATTTGCTCATCGGGTATCTCCTGTATGGAGCCTGTGGCTCTCTAAATCGACATTGCTGATTTGCAGCGAAGGTAACGCCCTGAAAGAGGGGGAGAATTGATAACGATCAAGACGAAGAGGGACTGTAAAAGGAGGGGTTAGACCAAATACCACCAAAGCGGTATATTTTTAAAACGAATAAATGAATGATTTATAAAGATATTTATCATTCATCGTACAATAACCCCGGCAAAATTTAACATCTCAGGTATTAAGGGGTAGACATCCCTGCAAAGCGATGGCGATCACGGTGTTACCCGCAGATGACTGCTGTAAAAGCTTTCAGTATGTTGTAACTATTATTCAGTCGAAAAAAACGCGGCCCGAAGGCCACGTTAACGGATAATCACACTTACTTGTTTTTCTTGGTATTACGGCCATATACCAGCCACGTAATCACGACGCAGGCGATATAGAAGACGAGGAAGACTTTCATGGCGCCAGCCGGAGAGCCGGTCAGGTCAAGCGAGATGCCGAACGCTTTCGGAATAAAGAAGCCGCCAATTGCGCCAATAGCCGAGATAAAGCCCAGGGCCGCAGCCGTATCCGTCGCCGCTTCACGCATGGCCTGCTCTTCGCTTCCGCCCTGCGCTTTCACGCGATCCATCGTCAGCTTGCGGAAGATCACGGAGATCATCTGGAAGGTAGAAGCACTCCCCAACCCGGCCGTCAGGAACAGCACCATAAACACGCCGAAGAAGGCAAAGAAGTTACCGCCCTGCCCGTCAGAAGGCAGCGTCAGGAACAGCAGCGCGCAGAAGACTGCCATCACAATAAAGTTCACCAGCGTAACGCGAGTCCCGCCCAGACGGTCGGAGATCATGCCGCCCAGCGAACGTGCCAGTGCGCCAATGAACGGACCGAAGAAGGCGAATTGCAGGATCTGCACGTCCGGGAACTGGGTTTTCGACAGCATGGCAAAGCCCGCTGAGAAGCCGATAAACGAACCGAAGGTAGCCAGATACAGCAGCGCCATCACCCACAGGTGTCCACGCTTCAGCACCGGAAGCTGCTCGCTCAGGGATGCTTTCGACGCGCTCAGATCGTTCATAAAGAACCACGCAGCCAGGGTGAAGACCACCAGGAACGGGACCCAAATCCAGGCCGCGTTCTGCAGGTAGAGGGAAGAACCATCCGCCTGCTCAACGCCGCCGCCACCGAAGGCGGCAAAAATAGAAACAGAGATCGCCAGCGGCGCAATCAACTGCATCACGCTTACGCCCATGTTGCCCAGACCGCCGTTAATTCCCAGCGCGCCGCCCTGTTTCGCTTTCGGGAAAAAGAAGCTGATGTTCGCCATGCTGGAGGCGAAGTTAGCGCCGGCGAAACCGCACAGCAGGGAGATAATCACGAACACGCTGAACGGCGTGGAGGTATCCTGCACCGCGAAGCCTAGCCACACGCAAGGGACGATCATGATGCCCGTACTGAACGCCGTCCAGCGACGGCCACCGAATACCGGGACCATAAACGCGTAAGGGACACGCAGCAGCGCCCCAGACAGCGACGGCAATGCGGTAAGCATAAACAGCTGATCGGTCGTGAACGTAAACCCTACTTTCGGCAGGTTTACCGCGACCGCGCTAAACAACATCCATACGCAAAACGCTAAAAGCAGACACGGAACGGAAATCCACAGATTCCGGCTTGCTACACGATGGCCGCGCTGTTGCCAGAACGCCGGATCCTCTGGACGCCAGTCTGTAATAACAGCACCATTTTCCCTTTCGGGAGCGGATGAGTGACTCATAGACACCTCTGATTCTCGAATGATGCTGCAAACATTAGGGTTTTAGGGCGGCGGTAAGTTGATATAAATCAAAGGAAAAGTGCGGGGATTTGCGGCGCAAAAAAAGGGGTTATCCTTAGTGAGTAGGATAATTCGGTAAAAAAGACGTGGTTTTTCACTGCACTGAAGGTTCCTTGCTACCACCGCTTCTTCACCTATACTCCGTTGGCAATTTAGGGGTAATCCTTTATTGGTATGGGTATACTCCAGGGTATGCACCAGAATAGCGCCATTCCTGCAAGCAGGCCACGTCAGGAGCCCGGCAACTCTATGTTAAAAAGATGTTTATCACCGCTGACTCTCGTCAATCAGCTAGCCCTGATTGTTTTGCTGTCTACCGCCCTTGGCGTGGCCGGCATGGCGATTTCCGGCTGGCTGGTACAAGGGGTACAGGGTAATGCGCATGCCATCAACGAGGCAGGTTCTCTACGCATGCAGAGTTATCGTCTGCTGGCGTCGGTCCCCCTGACGCAGGACGATCGGCCCTTAATTGATGAAATGGAGCGCACGGCCTTCAGCCCCGAACTGGAAAACGCCGCCATCCGCGCCGGCCAGCAGTCCCAGCTTAAAGCCCTGCAGGGCTACTGGCACACCCAGCTGGAACCCGGTCTGAAACAGGCGCGCAGCACCGAAACCGTTGCGCAGGACGTAGCGGGTTTCGTCTCCCGCATTGACGCGCTGGTCTCCTCTTTCGACCAAACCACCGAATTACGCATCGACCGGGTGGTAATGGTACACCGTGCCATGGCGCTGTTTATGGGCCTGCTGCTGATCTTCACCATTATCTGGCTCCGGGCGCGGCTGCTGAATCCCTGGAAACAGCTGCTGGCGATGGCGCGCGCCGTAACGAACAGAGATTTTACCCAGCGCACGCACATCAGCGGCCGCAACGAGATGGCCATGCTCGGCCAGGCGCTGAACACCATGTCGGCGGAGCTCTCCGAAAGCTACGCGGTGCTGGAGCAGCGCGTGCAGGAAAAAACCGCCGGGCTGGAGCAGAAAAATGAGATCCTCTCCTTCCTGTGGCAAGCCAACCGTCGGCTGCACATGCAGGTGCCACTATGTGAACGCCTTTCGCCGGTGCTGAACGGCCTGCAAAATCTGACTCTGCTGCATGACCTGGAGCTGCGGGTTTACGATGTGGAAGATGAAGATAATCATCAGGAGTTTACCTGTCAGTCCGACATGTCCTGCGATGATAAAGGCTGTCACCTGTGCCCGCGCGGCCTGCCGCTGCAGGCTTCTGGCGGCACTACCCTGAAGTGGCGGCTGACGGACAGCCACACCCAGTACGGTATTCTGCTGGCCACCCTGCCAGCCGGACGTCATCTGAGCCACGACCAGCAGCAGCTGGTGGATACCCTGGTTGAACAGCTAACGGCCACGCTGGCGCTCGACAGGCACCAGGAAAAACAGCAGCAGCTGATCGTCATGGAAGAGCGCGCGACCATCGCCCGCGAGCTCCACGACTCTATCGCCCAGTCGCTCTCCTGTATGAAAATGCAGGTGAGCTGCCTGCAGATGCAGGACGCGGAAATGCCGGAAAGCAACAAACAGCTGCTGAGCCAGATCCGCAACGAGCTGAACACCTCCTGGGTACAGCTGCGCGAGCTGCTGACCACCTTCCGCCTGCAGCTGACCGAGCCGGGGCTGCGCCCGGCGCTGGAATCCAGCTGCCAGGAATTTAGCGCCCGGCTCGGCTTCCCGGTGAAGCTGGATTACCAGCTGCCGCCGCGGTTTGTCCCTTCCCATCAGGCGATTCATCTGCTGCAGATCGCCCGCGAAGCGCTGAGCAACGTGCTCAAACACGCTGAAGCGACGGCGGTTACGGTTACCGTCAGCCAGCACGCTAAACAGGTCAGGCTGACGGTTCATGACAACGGTCGCGGCGTGCCGGAAAATGCCGAACGCACTAACCACTATGGTTTAATCATTATGCGAGACCGCGCCCAAAGCCTGCGCGGTGATTGCCAGGTTCGACGGAGAGAGACGGGTGGTACGGAAGTTGTGGTCACCTTTATTCCCGAAAAACCGCTTACAACTGCTCAAGGAGAAACCCATGACTAATCAGGAACCGGCATCCATCCTGTTGATCGACGACCATCCGATGCTGCGTACTGGCGTAAAACAGCTGGTCAGCATGGCACCCGACATTACCGTGGTTGGCGAAGCCAGCAACGGTGAACAGGGTATTGAGCTGGCCGAATCCCTCGATCCGGATCTGATCCTGCTCGATCTCAACATGCCCGGCATGAACGGTCTGGAAACCCTCGACAAGCTGCGCGAGAAATCCCTTTCCGGTCGCGTGGTGGTCTTTAGCGTCTCCAACCACGAAGAGGATGTGGTCACGGCGCTGAAGCGCGGCGCGGATGGCTATCTGCTGAAGGATATGGAGCCAGAAGACCTGCTGAAGGCGCTGCAGCAGGCCGCCGCAGGCGAGATGGTGCTGAGCGAGGCCCTGACGCCGGTGCTGGCCGCCAGCCTGCGGGCGAACCGCGCCACCTCTGACCGCGACGTCAGCCAGTTAACGCCGCGCGAACGCGATATTCTGAAGCTGATTGCCCAGGGCCTGCCGAACAAAATGATCGCCCGCCGCCTGGATATCACCGAAAGCACGGTTAAAGTGCACGTGAAGCATATGCTCAAGAAAATGAAGCTAAAATCCCGCGTTGAAGCCGCGGTGTGGGTCCATCAGGAACGTATTTTTTAGGCATTACTCATCCGGCAGCAGCTTCCAGCGCGGGTCGTCGTCAGGTAATGCGACCAGCGGCTGCACCACAGCGAGCGTGATCTCATTGGACGAGACGCGCTGGCCCTTCGCATCTTCCACCACCGCCGAGAGATGCCAGCGGTTTGTCGCCCCTTCAGCGTCATTCCAGGCAGGCATGATCACGCTCCAGCCGTCGGTGCTGTCACTTTTCCCCGGGGACGTCAGGCTCAAAGCCTGGGTATCACCCTGCCAGTGGATCTGACGAATACCGTGAGTGCTGCGAACCTGCAGCTTCAGCATGACGGTTTCGCCCCCTTTGAGATCCCACGGCGGGGTTGCCAGCCAGACGGAGAGCGTTTTACGCTGGCGGAACTCCATCACCGGCAGGCTGTTACGCTCCGGCGAGTCATAGCGGCTTCCGCGCAGGGATCGCGTGGCCGCGACCTCTCCGGCGGAGAGCTGCTTAACCAGCGGCACGCCGAAGCGATAGTTGAGCTTCAGCCCGAGGTTATTCTGGCTCTCTCCGCTTTCGCCCTGCTTATGCCCTGCGGTCAGCGTCACCAGCGGCACGGGGGTATAGTTAAGCCCGAGATTGACCGCCACCGGGTTGTGATACCCGGTTCCGCTGTTGAAGAGGTCAACGTTGTCGCCAAAATATTGCTCAAAGCTGACGCTGGTGTTCAGGTGATGAAACCACGGCAGCCAGGCTTTGGCGGTCACGTCATATCCCCGCGCCATGCGCTGCTCCTGGACGTCAGAGCTGTCGCGCCAGCCGGCAAAAGGCTGATAATAGTTAGCCGACAGGCGCAGATTTTCTCCCCATACCTCCGCGCCCAGCCCGGCACGCTGCAGGTTCTCATCCAGCAGGTTATCGTAAAAGGTGTTGTAGCCCAGCAGCCATTTTCCGGCCACCCAGCGCTGGCCGATTCCGGCGTTACTGACCAGGCCATCCGTCTGCTGCGTCAGGCCGAGCTGGCTCCAGCTCAGGTAACGGTTGTTATCGTTCCAGGGGATAAACCAGCTCCCGCTGCTGCCGTTGAATTTCCCGTCGTTATCCACCAGCAAATTGACGCTGGCATTCCCCCAGGGTGACAGCCAGGATTCAATCTGCTGGTTCACCTCGCCGCTCACCGCGTCACGCACCTGACCAAAGGCAAACTGCCGCGCCTGCTCGCCCGTAGTCAGGCCGTTGTCGGTCATACTGGCTTCACCAAAGGCTTTCGCCATTTCGGCGAGATGCTTTTCCCCCTCCCCGGTCGGGGCTGCCATACCGAGATCGGGGAGATTATCCCCGTTATTATCAAAGGGATTTTGTGCCTGCTGGATAAAGGAATTCGGCGCACCGTGAACGGCTCCGGCTGTAACGAGGGAGAGTAAAACCAGCGTTCGGAAAGGGGGAGAAACAGTCATCAATGTCGTAAGAATTACCCGGTGCTTACGTAAGAACACCAGGTACCTTAACGTGATTTCTCTCTCTTTGCAGCTTTACGGGGAATTTTCCGGAATTTCCTGAAACATTGTTTTGAGCTCAGGCACGCACGAACCGCAGTTCGTGCCGCACCGTAGCGTCGCCCCCAGCGCGGTAACGGAACCGCACCCTCCGGCAATCGCCTCCCGTATCGCGTTTTCTCCAACGCTGAAACAGCTGCAGATGATGCGCCCCGGATCTGTAACCTTCCCCACGCCCTGCCCGTTCAGCAGCGCATGGCGCTCAGCGGGTGTCGAGGGTGGCGACTGAAAAGCGGCTTCTATCACCGGGTGCGCCAGATCGGGCAAGGCGGTGCCTTCCCAGAAACCCAGCATCAGATGGCCGTTATGCCAGGCCAGTACGCTGCTGCGTTCCCCGGTTTGCGCAATCTGCAACTGCCAGCCCCGGCCGCTGGCATAGTCCATCACCCACGACAGCAGCGGCTTTTCACCCGCTATCGTCATTCGCGAGGCTTTACGCCACCAGTGAACCGAAGAGGGGATTTCCGGCCATTCCCGGGCATAGAGCTCCCCCTGCCAGGCGGGCTGCCAGGGCATGATTCTGACGGCGGTTTGCTTACTCTCCGGCTGCCCGGAAGCCGGATCGATGCGCACTTCCACCAGCGCGTTAACCTTTCCCTGGCGGGCAAACTCAGCGTTCCAGTGCATAGGAGCAAACGCTTCGCCTTCCCGTATTCCGTCGTTGATTCGTACTCTGGCCACCATCACGCCGCGCGGCGAGCCGATCCGCGCCAGCTGGCCGTCGCACAGTGAAAACCGAATGGCGTCTGCGGCGCAGACCTCAACAAACGGCTCCGCGATATGCTGCATCAGCCGGGGCACGTATCCCGTACGGGTCATGGTGTGCCACTGGTCGCGGATACGGCCAGTGTTGAGGATCGCCGGGTATAGCGCGGTAGCCGTCGCGCCGTGCGGCAGCGGATCGACAGGCACTACGTTTCGGCGCGGTAAATTCCCCGTCGGCCACTGGTACGGCTCAAGCGTCTCCCACGCTTCACGGGTTAACCCCGCCAGTTCCTGAAGGTTCAACGCCCGCGCACCGTCATTTTCAAACGCCGTCAGCGCCGCATGTTCGCAAAAAATCTCCTGCGGATGTTGCCAGGCAAAGGCCTCGCCGTAGCCCAGCCGTTTTGCAATCTGAGCCACGATCCACCAGTCCGGCTTCGCCTCACCCGGCGCGGGCAGAAACGCGCGCTGGCGCGAAATGCGCCGCTCGGAATTGGTCACCGTGCCGTCCTTCTCCCCCCAGCCCAGCGCCGGAAAACGGATATGGGCGAAGCGGCTGGTGTCGGTATCTTTCATCACCTCAGAGACAATCACCAGCGGACAGGCCGCCAGCGCCTGACACACCGCGTGGCTGTCCGGCAGCGATACGGCAGGATTGGTGCCCATGATCCACACCGCCTTCACCTCGCCGCGGGCGATGGCGTCAAACAGTTCCACCGCCATCAGCCCCGGCGTCTGCGCCAGCCGTTCCGTTCCCCAGAAACGCGCCACCCGCGAAAGATCGTCCGGCTCGAAGCTCATATGCGCCGCCAGCTGGTTCGCCAGCCCGCCCACTTCCCGGCCGCCCATGGCGTTTGGCTGTCCGGTCAGCGAAAATGGGCCGCAGCCCGGACGGTTGAACTTCCCGCTGGCAAGATGCACGTTAATGATGGCGCTGCACTTGTCGCTGCCGCTGGAGGACTGGTTGATCCCCATGGTGTAGAGCGTAATGGCGCGAGGCACGGTAACAAACCAGTCGTAAAAGGTACCAATATCCTCTGCCGGAAGGTCGCAAAACGCCGCCACGCGGGCAATCGGCCACTCATCAGTGCCCTGGATCAGATTGAGCAACCCCACAAACAGCCCGGCGTCGCTGCCGGGTTTAAGCGCCAGATGCAGGTCGGCAATATCGCAGGTAGCGGTTTTACGCGGGTCAATCACCACCACCTTCATCTGCGGGTTGTTGTGCTTTGCCTGCACCAGGCGCTGATAGAGCACCGGATGCGTCCAGGCCGCGTTCGAGCCGGCCAGCACCACCAGATCGCTGTTTTCCACATCCTCGTAGCTGCACGGCACCACGTCTTCGCCAAAGGCGCGCCTGTAGCCCACCACCGCCGAGGACATGCAGAGCCGGGAGTTGGTATCGATGTTCGCCGCGCCGATAAACCCTTTCATCAGCTTGTTGGCGGCATAGTAGTCCTCGGTTAACAGCTGGCCGGAGGCGTAAAACGCCACCGCCCGTGGCCCCCATGTGTCGATGATCTCCCGCAGTCGCTCGCCCGCCGCGTTCAGCGCCTGGGACCAGTCCACCTCAAGTCCATCGACAACGGGGTACAGCAATCGCCCCTGCAAGCCCGTTGTCTCCCCCAGGGCCGATCCTTTCACGCACAGGCGGCCAAAGTTTGCAGGGTGGGTGTCATCCCCCCGAACGCTGACCGCTCCATCCTCCACGCTGGCGATCACGCCGCAGCCGACCCCGCAGTAGGGGCACGTTGTCCTGGTTTCCGTCATGAGGCCTCCGCGCGCATCACCAGCTCTTCGTTGCCGACCCACACCTTGCCATTTTCAATTTTGACCGGCCAGGCGCGCACTGCGGGTTCGCCGTTCTCCACCTGACAGCCGTCGCGCAGGCGAATGCGCTGCTTGTAGAGCGGAGAAATAACCATCGGTTCGCCCGCCGCATCGCCGAGGATGCCGCGTGACAGCACGTTCGCACTGCTGCCCGGCTCCAGGTCGTCCAGGGCATAAACGGACGTGCCAAAGCGGAACAGCGCGATCGGTTTACGGCCAAGACGCGCGCCAATGCCCGCCTGCTCCGGGATATCGTCAATGCCGCAGATTTCCTGCCAGCGCTTGCTTTCGTCCGACGGCGCGACGTTCACCGCGGTGCGGAACAGCGCCAGGCGGTCAGGATCGTTGAGCGTGGTTTGCCATTCGCACTGGTACGTCTCGACTACCCGGGCCATCTCCTGCTCCAGCTCGTGGGCGATGCCGAGACTGTCGTTGAGGATCACCTCACGCAGATAGTCGAGGCCGCCCTCCAGGTTGTCCATCCAGGTGCTGGTGCGCTGCAGGCGATCCGCCGTGCGGATGTAGAACATCAGGAAACGGTCTACGGTGCGGATCAGCGTTTCGTCATCCAGATCGCTGGCGAAGAGATCTGCATGGCGAGGCTTCATCCCGCCGTTGCCGCACAGATAGAGGTTCCAGCCTTTGTCCGTGGCAATCACCCCCACGTCCTTGCTCTGCGCCTCCGCACACTCGCGGGTGCAGCCGGAAACGGCCATTTTGATTTTATGCGGGGCGCGCAGGCCCTTGTAGCGGTGCTCCAGTCTGACCGCGAGACCAGTGGAGTCCTGCACGCCGTAGCGGCACCAGGTCGACCCGACGCAGGATTTCACCGTGCGCAGGGATTTCCCGTAAGCGTGCCCGGTTTCAAACCCGGCCTCCACCAGCGCCTGCCAGATTTCCGGCAGCTGTTCCAGGGTGGCGCCAAACAGGTCGATACGCTGCCCGCCGGTGATTTTGCTGTACAGGCCGTAGCGTTTCGCAATCTGGCCGATGGCGATCAGCCCGTCGGCGGTCACTTCTCCTGCGGGCATGCGCGGCACGATGGAATACGTCCCGTCCTTCTGAATATTGGCGAAGTAGCGGTCGTTGGTGTCCTGCAATGGCAGATGCGCCGGTTTGAGCAGATACTCATTCCAGCAGGAGGCCAGCACTGACCCCACCAGCGGCTTACAGATCTCGCACCCGTGCCCCTGACCGTAGCGGCTGATAAGCTGGTCGAAGGTTCGGATATGGTTGACGCGCACCAGGTGATAAATTTCCTGGCGCGAGTACGGGAAGTGTTCGCAGATGTCCTTTTTCACCTCCACGCCCTGCTCGGCAAGCTGGAACTCCATCACCTGCTTCACCAGCGCGCTGCAGCCCCCGCAGCCGGTCGCCGCTTTGGTGCACTGCTTAACGGCGCCGATATCCGCTGCGCCCGCGCTCACCGCCCGGCAGATATCGCCTTTGCTGACGTTATGACACGAACAGATCTGCGCGCTTTCCGGCAGCGCCGCCACGCCCAGCGCTTTTGGCGCGCTGCCTGACAACGCAGGTAGTATCAGCGTTTCCGGCTCTTTCGGCAGGCTGATGCCGTTAAGCATCATCTGCACCAGCGTGGCGTATTCGCTGGCATCGCCCACCAGCACGCCGCCGAGCAGCGTTTGGCCGTCGTGGCTGACCACGATTTTCTTGTAGATTTGCTGCGGGCCGTGCGTCCACTGGTAGCTTAGCGCCCCCGGCGTGCGCCCGTGAGCATCGCCAAACGACGCCACGTCCACGCCGAGCAGCTTGAGCTTAGTGCTCATATCTGCCCCGGTGAAGGTTTTATCTTCGCCCGCGAGCACGGCGGCGGCCACGCGCGCCATCTGGTAGCCGGGCGCCACCAGGCCAAAGATTTTCCCCTCCCACAGGGCGCATTCACCGATGGCTAACACATTCGAATCGGAGGTCCGGCAGGCGTCATCAATGCAGATCCCGCCGCGCTCGCCAATAGCCAGCCCGCTGCTGCGCGCCAGCGCGTCCTGAGGACGAATACCGGCAGAGAAGACCACCATGTCCGTTTCCAGCTGTTCACCGTCGGCGAAGCGCAGCACCAGCCCGTCGTCCGTCGCAGCAATTTCCGTGGTGGCTTTACTGGTGTGAACGCCAACGCCCAGCGCCTCGATTTTCCTGCGCAGCATCGCCGCGCCGTCATTATCAAGCTGCACCGCCATCAGATTGGGCGCAAACTCCACCACGTGCGTTTCCAGCCCGAGTTGCTTGAGGGCATTCGCCGCCTCCAGCCCGAGCAGGCCGCCGCCAATCACCACGCCACGACGCGAGCCCGCCGCGTGGGCCGCTATGTTGTCCAGGTCGTCAAGGGTGCGGTAGACAAAGCAGCCCGGCAGATCGTTGCCCGGTACCGGCGGTACGAACGGGTATGAGCCGGTCGCCAGCACCAGCTTGTCCCAGTGGGTCTCATGCCCGCTGGGGGTACGCACCACGCGCGCGTCGCGATCGATAGCGACGATCTGCTGCGAGAGGCGCAGCTCAATGCCGTTATCGGAAAAGAACTCCCCCTCCACCAGCGAGAGCGACGCCGCGCTTCGGCCGCCAAAGTATTCCGACAGATGCACGCGGTCATAGGCGGCATAGCGCTCCTCACCAAAGACAACGATCTGATACTGCTGATGCAGATTGCGGTTAACGCAGTCTTCGAGAAAATGATGGCCGACCATACCGTGTCCAACCACCACCAGAGTAGGTTTTGTCATAGCGTTCTGTCCTGCAACCTGCGGTTGCGTAGTGAAACGATCGAACAGCCAGTCCGCGCGTGCGGGCGCAGCCGTTGCCAGTAAATCGGTAAATGTTGCCGCGCTGCGGCAGTCGCCCATCAGCAGCACGCCAGCCAGCGCACCCTGATGGATCAGTAACCGACGATAGTGACGGGTTAGCGGATCCCAGGAGCTCCAGACCACATCGCCCGCCTGCGCCGCCGCGCGCCCGAGGCTGAACAGCTCCACGCCCGTCACCTTGAGGCGCACGCCATTGTCGGTGAGGGCAAACGGCGCGGCTGTGTCGCCCGCCAGCCGCGCGGCGAGAATATCCGCCTGCGTCATACAGGGGGCGACCAGGCCAAAGGTCTGGCCGTCAATTTCGCAGCACTCGCCAATGGCGTAGACGTCCGGTGCGGAGGTCCGCATCTGGCTATCCACCACGATGCCGCGCGCGCAGCGAACACCGCTGGCCTGCGCAAGCGCGACGTTGGGCTGCACGCCGGTCGCCAGCACCACGCGCGCGGCGGCGACGCGGCGTCCGTTGAGCAACGTCACGCTATTCCCGTTAATCGCCGCGATGCCGGAGGCGAGTTCAGAGCGCACGCCCCGCGCCGCCAGCGCCTCTTCAAGCAGTACGCCCGCCTGCTGGTCCAGCTGCTGCTCCATCAGCCACGGGCCGCGATGAACGAGCGTGACGTTGTCACCTGAACGAGCCAGCGCTGCCGCCGTCTCTACGCCGAGCACGCCGCCCCCCAGCACCACCGCCGGACCGGCTATCGCCTGAATGGCGCGGGTATCCTCCAGGGTACGGAACGTGAAGACGTGCGGCGCATCGCCCCCAGGAATCGGCGGCACAAACGGCGTTGACCCGGTGGCAAAGACCAGCGCATCCCAGCCCAGCGTGCGGGCGGTGGTTTGCACTTCCCGTGCGTCCACGTTCACGGCGAGTGCCTTTTCGCCCCGCAGCACCGTCACGCCGCGCTCCTGGTACCATTGGTCATCCTGAAGGCAGATGCCCGCAGCCGTTTTTTCCCCTCCCAGCACCGGCGAAAGCTGGATGCGGTTATAGGCATGCTCCGGCTCGTCACCGATGACGGTGATAGCGAACCGACCGGAAGCTCGCCCGGTGAGCGAAGCAATCAGCCGGGTTGCCGCCATGCCATTCCCGATAATGACCAGTCGCATCAACGCCCCCTCGTTACGCCGCTTTCGGCTGTTTTTCGTAGAGGAAATGGAGGATCTGCTGGCGCATGTGGTGATAGCGGCTGTCTTCCGCCAGCTGCACCCGGTTGCGCGGGCGCGGCAGGTCAACGCGCAGGATCTCCCCGACGGTGGCCGCCGGGCCGTTGGTCATCATCAGCACGCGATCGGAGAGCAGCACCGCCTCGTCCACGTCGTGGGTAATGAGCACGATGGTGGTGTTCAGCGCCTGCTGGATCTGCATCACCGAGTCCTGCAGATGGGCGCGCGTCAGCGCATCCAGCGCGCCGAACGGCTCATCCATCAGCAATACTTTCGGCTTCATCGCCAGCGCGCGGGCAATCCCGACGCGCTGCTTCATGCCGCCGGAGATCTCCCCCGGACGCTTGTGCAACGCGTGGCCCATCTGCACGCGGTCGAGGTTGTGCTCGATCCACTCTTTGCGCTCGGCCTTGCTCATGGTGTGACGGAACACCTGATCCACTGCCAGCGCCACGTTGTCGAAGCAGGTCAGCCACGGCAGCAGCGAATGGTTCTGGAACACCACCGCGCGCTCGGGCCCCGGCCCGGCGATTTCGCGGTTGTCGCAAATCAGCCCGCCTTCCGTCGGCAGTGCGATCCCGGCGATAAGGTTAAGCAGCGTCGACTTGCCGCAGCCGGAGTGGCCGATAAGACTCACGGTTTCGCCCTCGTGGATATCAAAAGAGACGTTCTGCAGCGCCAGAAACTCGCCGCTGGCGGTGGAAAAACGCTGGCTCACGGCCTGGACCTGAATTAATGGTTTCATGTTCGCTCCTTATTTTTCCTGCCAGCTAAAGCGACGGGCGATCAGCATCAGCCCCTGCTCCAGCAGCAACCCGACCACGCCGATGATGACGATGGCGATCAGAATGTTTTCGACGTTGAGGTTGTTCCACTCGTTCCAGATCCAGAAGCCGATACCCAGCCCCCCGGTGAGCATCTCGGCGGCGACAATCACCAGCCAGGCGATGCCGATGGAGAGGCGCACCCCGGTCAGCACAGCGGGTAGCACAGCCGGGAAGAGTATGCGGCGCATGATCGTCCACTCGGAAAGCTGCAATACGCGGGCGACGTTGAGGTAGTCCTGCGGAATGCGGCGCACGCCTTCGGCGGTGTTGATCACCATCGGCCAGATAGAGCAGATGAAAATGGTCCAGCTCGACGCGGGCTCCGCTTTCTGGAACAGCAGCAGGCCGATGGGCAGCCAGGCCAGCGGGCTGACCGGGCGCAGAAGCGCAATCAGCGGGTTGAACATGCGCGAGAAAAAGGTGAAACGGCCAATCAAAAAGCCCAGCGGAATACCCGCCAGCGCTGCCAGGCCAAAACCGATGGCGACGCGCTGCAGTGAAGCAAGCACGTTCCAGCCAATGCCCATATCGTTAGGCCCGTCGCGATAAAACGGGTCGGCAAACAGGGTAATGGCGGAATCAAGCGTGCTGAGCGGCGTCGGGAAGCCTTTGCTGTTTATCGCCGCCAGTTGCCAGAGCACCACCAGCAGCCCGAGGCCGAGCAGCGCCGGAATAACGCGCTGGAAAAAGTCGTTCATCCGGCGCGCTAACGCGGGCGGGCGGCGGCGAACCTGTACCGGAGGCAGGACAATCACTTCCCCGCTCTCTGGCGTCTCTTGTGGTTTCGTGTTTTGCAGATGCGGCATAATCAGGCCCCTTTACGGTGAATGGCGAAACGGCTGGCGTACCCTTCCGGATCGGCGCCGTTCCAGACGGTGCCGTCCATCAGCGTGCTGCTGCGGTACGGTGATGACGGCGTGGACATACCGCCGACGGCGGTGGCGGCATCCTGCCAGACCGAGGTCTGGTTGATGCGCTGCGCGATGCCCGCGTAGTCCGGCGCGGCTTTGAGCAAGCCCCAGCGGCGGAACTGGGTTAAGAACCACATGCCGTCGGAGAGATACGGGTAGCTCACAGCCCCCTCGTTGAAGAAGCGGATCGGGTGCGCGTCCTGCCAGCGCTGGCCCAGGCCGTTGTCGTACTCGCCGAGCATGCGCCCGGTGAGATACTGTTCTTTGCAGTTGAGCCACGCCCGGCGGGAGAGGATCTGCGCGGTTTCGCGTTTGTTTTCCGGGGACGCCTCGATCCAGCGCGCGGCCTCCAGCACCGCGCTCACCAGCGCCCGGGCGGTGTGCGGGTTTTTCTCCACCCAGTCGCGACGCGTGCCGAGGATCTTTTCCGGATGATCGGCCCAGATGGACTGCGACGTGGCGGCGGTAAAGCCGATACGGTCGTTAATCGCGCGCGCGTTCCACGGCTCGCCGACGCAGAAGCCCACCATGTTGCCGATGCGCATGTTCATCACCATCTGCGGCGGCGGCACCACCACCGTGCGCACGTCGTCAAAGGGGTTAATGCCCGCGCTGGCCAGCCAGTAGTAAAGCCACATGGCATGCGTCCCGGTCGGGAAGGTGTGCGCGAAGGTGTAGGTTCCCGGCGCCTGCTGCCCGATCAGCGTTTTCAGCCCGTCGAGATCGCGAACGCCCTTCTCCGCCAGATCGCTTGAAAGCGTGATGGCCTGGCCGTTCTGATTGAGCGTCATCAGATTCGCCATCTGCTGCGGCTTGCCGGCGATGCCCAGCTCCAGCCCGTACAGCAGACCGTAAAGAATGTGTGCGGCGTCCAGTTCTCCCGCCACCAGCTTGTCGCGCACCGCCGCCCAGCTCGCCTCTTTGGTGGGAACGATGGTGATACCGTATTTTTTATCAAAGCCTTTTAACGCTGCGATAACCACCGGCGCGCAGTCGGTCAACGGGATAAACCCGACGCGCACCGTCTCCTGTTCCGGTTTATCTGAGCCAGCCGCCCAGGCAGCCTGCATAACACCCGGTAACAGCGCTGCGCCACTCGCCAGCATGCTGGCCTGCAAAAATCGCCGTCTCGACAAATCCGCCATAACCGCTCCCGAAAAAAAGCCAAAAAAAAGCGCCCGCCGTGCCGAAGCACCGCTGGACGCCTTTATCCCGAAGACTGATGCACCGCCGTTGGCGCACCGTCAAAAATGGTTAATTAAATAATGCAAAGCCAGTGCCAGGTTTAAAGACCCTCTTTCAGGGCCGAAAACCGGTTTTGACCGCGTTCACGCACCTCAATCAGGCATAAAATGCCCGCTGATTGTGCAGCTACTCCTTTGGTGTTACCTGCCAGACGCTCTTCACCGTAAGCAGCGCGCGGGCGATATCGACCATGCGCTGGTTCTTGTCCATCGCCATTTTGCGCAGCGTTGTCCAGGCCTGTTCTTCACTCATGTTCTGGTGGGTCATCAGCACGCTTTTGGCTTTATCAATGGTTTTGCGCTCCTCAAGCGTATCGCGCAGCGACGCGAGCTGGCGGGAAAGCTGCTCTATCTCTCGTGCCTGCTGGCGAACCAGGGTCAGCAGCGGTTTATCCGGGTAGTGCGCCAGCGGATCGTCCTGTTCATCCCCGGGAAGCGGGTATGCCTCGTCGCGCTGAATACGCTCATCCACCGCGACCATCAGATCGGCGATGATCGTCTCCTCCAGCGCGCGCAGATGCTCCAGCCGCGCCGTTTGCAGCGCAAACCAGGCGAGTGCGGTATGGCCATTGTCTGCGGCAGGCTGGCGGGTACAGGCCACGCGCCGGAGCTGCTCCGTCTCACGATCGGGCTGACAATTAAGGGAGAACGAAGTCTGCACGTCGGCCTGGCTGTGGGAGAGAAAGATCTCAAAGCAGGCCTGCTGCCCGTCAATGCGGTCAACCAGCCGCTGGCGGGTCACGTCATCGAAAAAGCCCTGCGTGAAGCCAATCGCCCCCAGGGCCCGCTCTTGTCCCGCCAGCTCTTTCCCCTGCATCAGGCTATATAGCGCGACGAAACGGCCCGCGATTTGCGGGTCGTCAATGCTGTCATTAAGCTGCGGTACGATACTGAGCAGGTGGCGCAGCATGCGGGAGTAGTGCTCCATTGCCTGCGGAGCCGTCAGCGTTTGCCGATTTACACCGTCGCGCAGCGCGGGAAGCGTCTCCAGCGTGAGCAGCGCATTGCCGATACGTTCGCAAACGGCGCTTCCCGGAAAGGCGGACTGTTTTCCAAGAATGTCGTTCAGTGCAGCAAGGTTTTCGTCCACCAGCGCCCGGCTGGCTTTGCATTCAGGCGCATAGAGCTTACCCTGTGAGCAGAGCCAGACGTTAGATGCGCCGCGCTCGCACTGGAGCATATGCACCAGCTGGCTAATACCGCGCACCAGCACGTTCAGCTGCGCCAGCCTGCTGAGCTGCTCCCGGCGCATCCGCCTTGCGCGCTGGAGCCATTCGGTTGCACCTGGCGAAATGCCGGCCATTAATGTCATGCTTACTCTCCCGGACAGCGAAACTCCGGGGAAATTAAGCAATATTCGTGCCTTTATAAAAACAGGAGTCAACATGCAGAAGATTGTGATCGTCGCCAACGGTGCGGCTTACGGTAGCGAATCCCTTTTCAACAGCCTGCGCCTGGCGATCGCGCTACGCGAAAAAGAGAGCGACCTGGTATTGCGGATATTTTTAATGTCCGATGCCGTGACCGCGGGGTTGAAGGGTCAAAAACCGGCGGAAGGCTACAACATTCAGCAGATGCTGGAGATCCTGACCGCGCAGGACGTACCGGTAAAACTCTGTAAGACCTGCACCGACGGGCGCGGCGTTACCGGGCTGCCGCTGATCGAGGGCGTAGAAATCGGTACGCTGGTTGAACTGGCCGAATGGACGCTGACTGCGGATAAAGTATTAACTTTTTAATAATAAACCCGTAAAAATATTATTTTCTTATGGACGCGGTTTCAGCATCAAGTTTACCTGCGGGGTTGCCGATAGGCATGGAAACAACACAGCAGGTATTTCACTTATGTTCAGATCCATTCGCGCACGCATTATCGCCGCGACGACAGGCTGCCTCGTCGTCGCCCTTCTTCTCAATACCGTAATTAACTTCCAGGTCACGCGCCAGGATAACCAGCAGTCCCAGCGCGATATTCTGACCAGCACCCGCGCCAGTCACAACATGGCGATTGCCGACTGGGTCAAAAGCAAAATGACGGTGATTACCTCCGCGCAGAGCATCGCGCTGGCTGACGATCCGGTTCCGGCGTTTAAGCAGCTTGCCCTGGCGGGCGGTTTCACCAATGTTTACGTGGGCTACGCCAGCAAGACGGCGAAATTCTCCGACCCGACAGGCGTCCCGGCGGATTATGACCCCACCGTTCGTCCCTGGTATCAACAGGTGGTGAGCACGGACGGCCCGGTGGTAACGGCACCCTACGTTGATGCCGGGACCGGGAAGCTGGTGGTCACGTTTGCCGTGCCGGTGAAGGAGAATGGCGCTCTGAAAGCGGTGGTGGCGGGCGATGTCGCCATGGATAGCGTGGTGACGAACGTGCGCGGGATCCACCCCACGCCGGCCAGCAGCGGGTTGCTTCTGAACAGCGACGGCACGGTGATTGCCGCCAACGAGCCGGCCCTGACGCTGAAGCCGTTTGCCGAGACGATCAAAGGCATCGACCTTGCGGCGCTGAAGAGCGGTAACCCGATCGACGGAACGCTGAATGACGAGGAAAAAACCTTTATCGCCTCAGCCGTGCCGGGCACGAACTGGCTCCTGGTCGTCGCCCTCGACAGCAGCGATGCCACCTCCGGCATGCGTTCCCTGCTGAAAGCGTCGGCGATTTCGCTGGTGATCCTCGCACTCCTGAGCGGCGCCATTGTTCACGTCCTGATTGCCCGCCTGCTGAAGCGCCTGTCCGACATTCGTGACGCGATGCACAACATTGCCAACGGCACTAACGATCTGTCCCAGCGCCTGCCGGACAGCGGCGATGACGAAGTGGCGCAAATTGCGCAGGCGTTTAATGCTTTCAGCGATAAGCTCTCGGTGGTGATGGTTCAGCTCCGCGACGCCAGCGCCTCGGTGAAAAACGCCGCGCAGGAGATTGCGGCAGGTAACCAGGATCTCTCCGGACGTACCGAGCAGGCGGCGTCCAGCCTTCGCGAAACCGCCAGCGCCGTGGAAGAGATCACCGCCTCCGTCACCCAGTCAAATGAATCGGCAGCAGAAGCCAACGACCAGGCCAGCAAGGCCTCTGCGGCCGCAGCGCGCGGCGGTGAAGTGGTTTCGCAAGCCATCAGCACCATGCAGTCCATCGAAGTGGCGTCCGCTAAGATTGGCGATATCACCAGCGTAATCGACGGCATCGCCTTCCAGACCAACATTCTGGCGCTGAACGCCTCCGTCGAGGCGGCGCGTGCCGGTGAGCAGGGCCGCGGGTTCGCCGTGGTCGCCGGTGAAGTGCGGAACCTCGCCAGCCGCAGCGCCCAGGCGGCGAAAGAGATCAAATCGCTTATCGACTCCACCACCGACAGCGTGGCCACCGGCTCGCGCTACGTGCATCTGGCCGGGGAAAGCATGGATGAGATCCGCTCCAGCATCGGCAGCGTCTCCGGCATCATGCGCGAGATCTCGATTGCCACCAGCGAGCAGATGAAAGGCATTCACGAGATCAACCACGCGGTGACCCATCTCGACAGAATGGTGCAGCAGAATGCCGAGCTGGTGGTGCAGTCCGCCGCGGCCGCCAGCGCATTGCAAAGCCAGGCGGGCGAGCTTGCTGAAACCGCCGGCCATTTCCGCATTTAATTTTCTTCAGGCGCGCGTTAAACAGGGTAAACGCGCGTCAGCTGAAAGGTTTCAGGAATTTTGTCATTTTTGTTTAATCGTTATGCCATTTTTTGATCAAAATCAGCATCCCTCGCTCCCCGCTTTGGTGTTATGCAATGAGTATTTTGTGAACAACATCACGCTCGGGATGGGCAAAATCGACGGGGTAGAAAATGGCACTGGTGAAAACAAGTTTGAAACTGTTTGGCGGGGATACGGTGGTGGTGCGTTGCTCAGAGCGCTGTCGTATTCATCTGATGAGTGCGAAAGCACAGAAACAATCCCAGGCGGATATTCTGACCGTGCAGGATGACAAGGCCTGGCTTACCGTGCCGTATACCGGCACGTGGGATGTGCTGATCGACAGCCACAGCCAGTCGCTGGAGCATTCGGTCAGCTACGTGGCAGCGTAATTTAAACGCCCGGCTCGCCGGGCGTATTCTCAGGCAAAACCCGGTCGCAGCGTGCTGTTGAGCGGGTTCCCTTCCAGCAGCGCCTTCACTTTCACCACCAGCTCATTCAGACAATCGTCCTGCATGCCGAGTCGGGTCAGCTCCTGATCGAGGGAGAAGAGATATTGCGCGTTGGTGCCCAGCGGCCCGCTGGCTGCGGCGATTAACGGGGCAATCACCTGCGTGCGGGTGTCCGCTTCATACAGCGGGTGGCGCGGATCCATAATAAACACCAGCGCGTTAACGGTGCGCCCGTCGTCGAGCTCCAGCTTGCACCAGCTCGGCATATAGCAGCCGGTGATCATCTCGCGCTTCCAGAGCAGCGTCAGCTCCTCTTCGAGCGTGGCATCCGGAAGGCGATACGCGACGCCCGTGGTGCGTCCGCCCTCTTTTAGTGCAAGCATGCGCCCTGGCTGACAGGCGCTGCCGCGTCCGGCCGTCAGGCGCAGGCAAAATGCGCGATGCCAGCCGGGCAGCGTGCCGGTTGCCGATTCAACAAATTCGAGAGCCGGGTTCCACATCAGTGAACCGTAGCCAAAAATCCATACCGGGCCATCATCCGGGCGGCAGGCAAGCGTAGCAGCGAGCGACGCCGCACGTTGTTCAGCTGACCAGAGAAGCGATTCCTCAATAGCACCAAATGCCGTCTTACAATCTGCCTTCATTAAGAAATCACGCGTTAACACTTTACACCTCCGCCACTGCATGCTTCCTTGCGACATCTGTAATTCGCCTTCCCGGCATTCTGTGCTGGTCATTTTGCCAGCAGTAAAATTACGATAAGCAATTAGCGGACCAGTTGCAATACAACGGAAGTTCAACCGCCTGAAAAGTCAAAATGAAGGCAGCGAATAATTTCACGGCTATTTCTTTTTATGCCATTTATCATCGTCTCCTTTCTCATAGTCATGTTTTACTGCGGCCCAGGCGACCTTGTGCGCCGTCTCTTCCCGGCTGGCATCATCCCGCCGATCGTCTTTATCTTTGTACTGATCCCAGGCGCTGTTAAACGCTTCTTTGTAGATATCCTGCGCGTGTTCGGGCAGGACGTTTTTCACGTTATCGGGTAATTCGCGTTTCGTTTTATATGGCATCACTAACCTCTCTTTTGCCTAAAGAGTTAAGTGTGGACGACGATACGCCGGTGTGCCAGCCGGTCATAAACAATGAACGGATGAATTTCATAATTCATTGTTATTAAATATATATTTAAAAGAAATATCTTATTATAGGCATTAAACAAGAAAACCATAACAAAGGGTAAAATTAAGTAAAAAATAAAGGTTATTTAACAGATTTCTGTTAATTTAATGCCCTTAAAATCTATCTATAATTACAAGCACCTGCATTGATGGAGAAGCACATGACAGCAACACACGAGGCGGTAAAGACCCGCCACAAGGAGACGTCTCTCATTTTCCCGGTTCTGGCACTGGCTGTGCTGCTCTTCTGGGGAAGCAGTCAGTCACTGCCAGTGGTGGTTGGTATCAATATTCTTGCCCTGGTCGGTATCTTAACCAGCGCATTTAGCGTCGTTCGCCATGCGGACGTATTAGCCCACCGCCTGGGCGAGCCTTATGGCTCTTTAATTCTCAGCCTTTCCGTCGTTATTCTCGAAGTCAGCCTGATTTCCGCGTTGATGGCAACCGGCGATGCCGCCCCGACCCTGATGCGCGATACGCTTTACTCCATCATTATGATTGTGACGGGCGGCCTGGTAGGCTTCTCTCTGTTACTGGGCGGACGCAAATTTGCGACCCAGTACATGAATCTTTTCGGCATTAAACAGTATCTGATTGCCCTCTTCCCGCTGGCAATTATCGTGCTGGTCTTCCCGATGGCGCTGCCGGGAGCAAACTTCTCCACCGGCCAGGCGCTGCTGGTCGCGCTGATTTCCGCCGCCATGTACGGCGTGTTCCTGCTCATTCAGACCAAAACGCACCAGAGCCTGTTTGTGTATGAGCATGAAGACGACAGCGACGACGATGACCCGCACCACGGCAAGCCGTCGGCCCACAGCAGCGCGTGGCACACGGTTTGGCTGATCGTGCATCTGATTGCGGTTATCGCGGTCACCAAGATGAACGCCAACCCGCTGGAGACGCTGTTAACCGAACTGAACGCGCCGGTGGCCTTTACCGGTTTCCTGGTGGCGCTGCTGATCCTGTCCCCTGAGGGTTTAGGTGCGCTGAAGGCGGTGCTGAACAATCAGGTGCAGCGTGCGATGAATCTGTTCTTCGGCTCCGTGCTGGCGACCATTTCACTCACCGTACCGGTGGTGACGCTGATCGCCTTTATGACCGGTAACGAGCTGCAGTTTGCGCTGGGCGCGCCGGAGATGATTGTGATGGTGGCCTCGCTGCTGCTGTGCCAGATTTCATTCTCCACTGGCCGCACCAATGTCCTGAACGGCGCGGCGCATATGGCGCTGTTTGTAGCGTATTTGATGACGATCTTTGCGTAGTCTTTTTGCCCAGCGGTGCTGCGCTTACCCGGCAATATGTCCCATAAAAAAACCCGCCGAAGCGGGTTTTTTTATTAGTTGCTGGTATCCAGCTCGTCGAAGCTTTTCACCAGATCGTCAATCGCTTTGATCTGCTTCAGGAACGGCTCCAGCTTATCCAGAGGCAGCGCGGATGGGCCATCGCATTTCGCGTTAGCCGGATCCGGGTGCGCTTCAATGAACAGACCTGCCAGACCGGTCGCCATACCGGCGCGCGCCAGCTCGGTCACCTGAGCACGACGGCCGCCAGAGGCTGCACCAAACGGGTCGCGGCACTGCAGCGCGTGGGTCACGTCGAAGATCACCGGCGACTGGTTAGAGACGTTCTTCATGACGCTGAAGCCCAGCATGTCTACAACCAGGTTGTCGTAACCGAAGTTAGCGCCACGGTCGCACAGAATAATCTTGTCGTTACCGCCTTCGATAAACTTATCGACGATGTTACCCATCTGGCCAGGGCTCACGAACTGCGGTTTTTTCACGTTGATCACGGCACCGGTTTTCGCCATCGCGGCAACCAGGTCGGTCTGACGCGCCAGGAACGCCGGAAGCTGGATTACGTCTACCACGTCTGCCACAGGCTGCGCCTGCCAGGACTCATGCACGTCGGTGATCACTTTCACGCCAAACGTCTGCTTAAGCTCCTGGAAAATTTTCATCCCCTCTTCCAGGCCAGGGCCACGGTAAGAGTTGATGGAGGAGCGGTTGGCTTTGTCAAAAGAGGCTTTAAACACGTACGGAATGCCCAGCTTCTGGGTCACGGTCACGTAGTGCTCGCAGATACGCATGGCGAGATCGCGGGACTCCAGCACGTTCATACCGCCAAACAGCACGAACGGCAGGTCGTTTGCTACCTTGATATCACCAATGCTAACCACTTTTTGTTTCATAGGATCGCCTTATTCAGGTGTGAATCGGAATTAAGATTAATGCAGTGTAATTTGTTTGTGCGAGATCGCGTTGATCTGCGCGCGAATCATTTCGCTAATCGGATCTTCCGGGCACTGCTCGACGAAATAGCTCAGATCGTTCAGCGCCACGTGCTCGCAGTCGAGCTGGGCATAGATAAGCCCGCGGTCGCGAATTTCGTACGGATCTTCCGGATTAAACTGCAGCAGTACTTCACTGGCACGCAAGGCCAGCTCCATCTGACGCTCTTCCATCAGCGCTGACTTCAGCGTATCCAGCAGCTTGCGAATGACTTCGGCGTTGTCGGCTTCGTCGAGATCTTCGTTAAAGAGCTCGGCCACCGGGCTGATGTTGCCTTTCAGCCAGACGTCCAGCGTATGCTCGTCCAGCGTATCGCCGTTAAACGGATTAATGAGCCACATCTCACCGTCCAGCCACTCCGCACGCAGGATCATCTGCGTCGGGAAAATAACCGGCACCAGTGGAATATCCAGGCGGTGCGCAACCCACAGCAAAATAGAGCCCAGCGCAACGGCGCTGCCCTGACGATTTTTTAAGACCTGGTCCAGCCATAATGCGTCAGACAGGCGATACACGCCACGCGTGTCGCAGAAACCCCATTCGCCGTAGAAAAGCTCCAGAAGCTTCTCTAATTGCCAGTCCTGCGGGCGCGCCTGATTGATCTCTTCACGCGCCAGGCTGACCAGATTCTCCAGCTCATCGTAGACGTACTGCGACGTAAAATCGTCGCGTATCATCTCCGAAATCAGGATCATGCCATCGCAAAGCGGCACTTTATTAAATTCGAAATCGGCTAAGGACCTCATGACTTACCCCAGTAACGACTGAGCGAACAATGACGCTCAGGCGCGATAAAACTCAAAACGATGTAGATGATAACGCCAAACTGCCTTTCAGTCAGCCTTACGCCTTTATCAGTAAATGGCAGATACCCGGCACTCAAGACCACTGCCCCAGCGTCAGGCGTTCGTTGCCGCCGTAGTCGCGGCAGGTTTCGACAGCGGCGTAGCCTGCCTGGGTAAACAGTGCCCGCACGGATTCTCCCTGCGTCCAGCCATGCTCCACGAGCAGCCAGCCGCCGGGAAGCAAATGCTCTCGTGACGTTGTCACAATGTGATCAAGATCGGCTAATCCCGCGTTGGCGGCCACGAGCGCCGTCAGCGGTTCGAAGCGAACATCTCCCTGCGCAAGGTGCGGATCATGTTCGTCAATGTAAGGAGGATTGCTGACAATCATCGCAAATGAGCGGTTCTCCAGCGCGGCAAACCAGCTGCTTTGCAGCACCGTTACGTTGCTGAGCCCGAGACGTTCCACGTTACGCAGCGCCAGCGCCACCGCGTCGGGCATCACATCCACTGCCGTCACATCGCAGTCAGGCCGCTCGCTGGCCAGCGCCAGCGCGATAGCACCGGTGCCAGTACCGAGATCGAGAATGCGGCAGGCCGCTGCGGGTAAACGTGCCAGCGCCTGTTCAACCAGACACTCGGTATCCGGACGCGGGATCAGCGTTGCCGCCGAGACGTAAAGCGGTAGCGACCAGAACTCGCGCTCACCGACAAGGTGCGCCACCGGCTCGCCGTTTTTACGGCGGGCAAGCAGCGCGGCGAGCCGTGCTTCCTGCTCTGCGGTCAGCTCAGTTTCGCCGAATGCCAGCAGGTACGTGCGGGCTTTACCCGTCACATGCTCAAGCAAAATTTCGGCGTCGCGCTTCGGGCTTTCGCTTTTTGAAAGCTCAGCGGCCGCCTCGCGTAACCAGCGCTGAAAATCCATTATTCCTGCTCGGACAGCGCCGCCAGCTGGTCGGCCTGGTATTCCTGCACGATAGGCTCAATCAGCATATCCAGCTTCCCTTCCATCACCTCATCCAGACGGTACAGGGTCAGGTTGATGCGGTGGTCGGTCACGCGCCCCTGAGGGAAGTTGTAGGTGCGGTTACGGTCGCTGCGATCGCCGCTGCCCAGCAGGTTACGACGCGTAGAGGCTTCCGCCTGCTGACGCTTCGCCATTTCCGCCGCGTGGATGCGCGCGCCCAGCACGGACAACGCTTTGGCTTTGTTTTTGTGCTGCGAACGTTCGTCCTGACACTCCACCACGATGCCGGTCGGCAGGTGGGTAATGCGGATGGCGGAGTCGGTGGTGTTAACGTGCTGACCGCCCGCCCCGGAGGAGCGGAAGGTGTCGATGCGCAGGTCCGCCGGGTTGATGTCCGGCAGTTCCGCTTCCGGCAGCTCTGGCATCACCGCCACCGTACAGGCGGAGGTATGAATGCGGCCCTGAGATTCGGTGGCCGGAACGCGCTGCACGCGGTGACCGCCGGATTCAAACTTCAGACGTCCGTACACGCCGTCGCCGCTGATCTTAGCGATAACCTCTTTGTAGCCGCCATGTTCGCCTTCGTTGGCGCTCATGATCTCCACGCGCCAGCGGCGCGATTCGGCGTAGCGGCTGTACATGCGGAACAGATCCCCGGCAAACAGCGCCGCTTCGTCACCGCCGGTACCGGCGCGCACTTCGACAAACGCGTTACGTTCATCGTCCGGATCTTTCGGCAGGAGCAGCACCTGAAGCTGCTGCTCCATCTCTTCGGAACGCGCTTTTGCATCCTGCAGCTCTTCCTGCGCCATCTCGCGCATCTCAGGATCGTCGAGCATCATCTGCGCGGTTTCAATATCTTCCTGAACCTGTCGCCAGTCGGTAAAGCATTTTGATACATCACTCAACTGCGCATATTCACGCGAAAGCGCGCGAAAACGTTCCTGGTCTGCGATAGTCCCGGCATCGCCGAGCAGCGCCTGTACTTCTTCATGGCGCTCGTGCAGAGCTTCCAGTTTAGCGACGATAGAAGGCTTCATAGGCGTAAGTGCACCTTGTCTTAGAAAATGGGTATAGGGCGCTATTCCAGCCCGAGGCTGTTGCGCAGAATAGTCAGGCGTTCATCATCCCCGTCACGGGCAGCCTGTTGAAGAGATTTGGTTGGCGCATGGATCAGGCGGTTGGTCAGCTTCCACGCCAGATCCTGCATAATCGCCTGCGCGTCGCCGCCCTGTTCCAGGGCCGCTAACGCTTTGGCAGTCAGGTCATCACGCACCTGCTCCGCCTGTCCGCGATACTCGCGGATGGTCTCGCTGACGCTTTGCGCGCGCAGCCAGGCCATAAATTCGCTGGTTTCCTGCTCAACAATGGTTTCCGCCTGCACCGCCGCCGCTTTACGCTGGGCGAGGTTGTGCGAAATAATGCTTTGCAGGTCATCCACGCTGTAAAGATAGGCGTTAGCCAGCTTGCCAACCTCTGGCTCAACATCGCGCGGAACGGCGATATCCACCAGCAGCATTGGCTGATTACGGCGGGATTTCAGCGCACGCTCCACCATACCTTTACCGATGATCGGCAGCGGGCTGGCGGTAGAGCTGATAATAATGTCCGCCTCTTTCAGACGTTCATCAATATCGCTCAGCGCAACCACCTCGGCACCCACTTCGTCCGCCAGCACCTGCGCGCGTTCGCGGGTGCGGTTCGCGATAATCATCTTTTTCACTTTATGCTCGCGCAGATGGCGCGCCACAAGCTCGATGGTTTCGCCCGCGCCTACCAGCATCACGGTGACGGTCGACAGGGATTCAAAGATTTGCCGTGCAAGGGTACAGGCCGCGAAAGCAACAGAAACCGCACTGGCACCAATGTCGGTTTCGGTTCGCACACGCTTCGCCACGGAGAAGGACTTCTGGAACATACGCTCCAGCTCGCTGGCCTTGAGATGCCCTTTCTGGGAATCTGCGAAGGCTTTTTTTACCTGGCCGAGGATCTGCGGCTCGCCCAGCACCAGCGAATCCAGACCGCTGGCGACGCGCATCAGATGGCTGACCGCATCGTTATCCTGATGCCAGTACAGGCTGTTGCGCAGCTCGTCTTCGTTGAGATTGTGGTAGTCACATAGCCAGCGGATCAGCGCGTCGTGCAGGTTATCCTGCTCTTCCACGCTCAAATACAGCTCGGTACGGTTGCACGTCGAAAGCACCACGCCACCCTGCACCATCGGCTGTGCAAGCAGGCTGTCCAGCGCCAGGTCAAGCGTATCCGGCGAAAACGTAACGCGTTCTCGCAGCGAAACCGGGGCCGTTTTGTGGTTGATGCCGAGTGCTAATAGGGTCATGTTGAGCGGGAGTAGTACCAGCGTTAATAAGGTTAGCAGGACGCATCATACAGGATGCGCGAGATCAATAAAAGAGACCGCCTCCTTTCGGAGTAATAGGTTACTCAACGCTTTGAGATAATTTGAACGTAGACGGTAGCACTGCGGGGCGCTAGCATTAACAGTTATAACTGCAACGTATCTCAAGGATTTGTCCTCATTATGACCCGACTGATTCGCCTGCTGCCGCTGGCAGCACTGGTTCTGACCGCCTGTACTGTCACCCAACCAAAAGGCCCGGGCAAAAGCCCTGATTCACCGCAGTGGCGTCAGCACCAGCAGGACGTCCTTAATTTGAAGCAGTACCAGACGCGCGGCGCCTTCGCGTATCTCTCTGACGAACAAAAGGTTTATGCCCGCTTCTTCTGGCAGCAAACGGGGCAGGACAACTATCGCCTGCTGCTGCTGAACCCGCTTGGCAGCACCGAGCTGGAGCTTATCGCCAAACCGGGCGAAGCGCAGATCACCGATAACAAAGGCCAGCACTACACGGCGACCGATGCCGAAGAGATGATTGGCAAGCTGACCGGGATGCCAATTCCGCTGAACAGCCTGCGCCAGTGGATCCTCGGCCTGCCGGGCGAAGCGACCGACTATACGCTTGACGATCAATACCGTCTGAGCCAGGTCAACTACACCCAGAACGGCAAAACCTGGAAAGTGGTGTACAGCGCCTATGACAGCAAGAGTAAACCGTCGCTGCCATCAAACATGGAGCTGACCCAGGGCAGCCAGCGCATCAAGCTGAAAATGGACAACTGGATCGTTAAATGATGACCCACTGGCCTTCTCCGGCAAAACTGAACCTGTTTTTATACATCACCGGCCAGCGTGCTGACGGCTATCACACACTGCAGACGCTGTTTCAGTTTATTGACTATGGCGACACGATTGCCATCGAGCCGCGTCAGGATGGGCAGATTTGCCTGCTGACGCCGGTCGACGGCGTGGCACATGAGGACAACCTGATCGTCCGCGCCGCGCGCCTGCTGATGAAAGCCGCCGCGGAGTCGGGCCGTCTGCCGGCGGGAAGCGGTGCGGATATCCGCATTGAGAAGCGTCTGCCGATGGGTGGCGGTCTCGGCGGGGGCTCATCCAACGCCGCCACCGTGCTGGTTGCGCTGAACCACCTCTGGGGCTGCGGGCTGTCGACGGATGAACTGGCTGGTTTGGGCTTAACGCTGGGCGCAGATGTCCCTGTGTTTGTTCGCGGCCACGCGGCCTTTGCCGAGGGCGTGGGTGAGATCCTCTCCCCGGTCAACCCGCCGGAGAAATGGTATCTGGTTGCCCACCCCGGCGTGAGCATTCCGACCCCGGTCATCTTTAAAGATCCTGACCTGAAAAGAAATACCCCGGTACGGTCAATAGAAACGTTATTAAATTGTGAATTCAGCAACGATTGCGAGGATATCGCAAGAAAACGTTTTCGCGAGGTTGATGCGGTGCTTTCCTGGCTGTTAGAATACGCGCCGTCGCGCCTGACCGGTACAGGGGCCTGTGTCTTTGCTGAATTTGACACCGAATCCGCTGCCCGTCAGGTGCTTGAGCAAGCGCCGGATTGGCTGCATGGTTTTGTAGCGCGCGGGATGAACACCTCCCCCCTACAGCAGGCCATTCTGGCGCAGACTGAGTTTCGGTGACAACGTCACCCTGTTCCAGACGTTGCATCGCGCTCTTTAATACACCGCCTGGATAGCCTTCGCTTAGGCCCCGCAGTTTGCGGCGAACGCTATCCACCACTGGACGCATGCCTGAGGTTCTTCTCGTGCCTGATATGAAGCTTTTTGCTGGTAACGCCACCCCGGAACTAGCACAACGTATTGCCAACCGCCTGTACACTTCCCTCGGCGACGCCGCCGTAGGTCGCTTTAGCGACGGCGAAGTCAGCGTACAAATCAACGAAAATGTACGCGGTGGTGATATTTTCATCATCCAGTCCACCTGTGCTCCAACAAACGACAACCTGATGGAACTGGTTGTTATGGTCGACGCTCTGCGTCGCGCTTCCGCAGGCCGTATCACTGCTGTTATCCCTTACTTTGGTTATGCCCGCCAGGACCGTCGCGTCCGTTCCGCGCGTGTGCCAATCACCGCAAAAGTTGTCGCTGACTTCCTGTCCAGCGTCGGCGTTGACCGCGTACTGACCGTTGACCTGCACGCAGAGCAGATCCAGGGCTTCTTCGACGTCCCGGTTGATAACGTATTCGGCAGCCCAATCCTGCTGGAAGACATGCTGCAGCTGAACCTGGACAACCCAATCGTGGTTTCTCCGGACATCGGCGGCGTGGTACGTGCCCGTGCTATCGCTAAGCTGCTGAACGATACCGACATGGCGATCATCGACAAGCGTCGTCCGCGCGCTAACGTTTCTCAGGTGATGCACATCATCGGTGACGTGGCTGGCCGCGACTGCGTGCTGGTTGACGACATGATCGATACCGGCGGTACGCTGTGTAAAGCCGCTGAAGCGCTGAAAGAGCGCGGTGCCAAGCGCGTGTTCGCTTACGCGACCCACCCGATCTTCTCCGGTAATGCCGTGAACAACCTGCGCAACTCCGTCATTGACGAAGTTGTGGTATGCGATACCATCCCACTGAGCGACGAGATCAAGGCACTGCCAAACGTGCGTACCCTGACCCTGTCCGGGATGCTGGCCGAAGCGATTCGTCGTATCAGCAACGAAGAATCCATTTCTGCAATGTTCGAACACTAATCGAACACGGCAAAAAAACCCGCTGCGGCGGGTTTTTTTGTCTCCGGGTTTTATTTGTATGATTAATGCCTCCTTCACCTGCCATTCACATGACAGATGATGCGCACACGGATGATAGATAATTGTGAAAAACGTAGCCTCCTCACATGTTCTGCCCTTTCGCGCCCTCATCGACGCCTGCTGGAAAGAGAAGTACACCTCGTCACGCTTTATCCGTGACCTGATTGCCGGGATCACCGTCGGAATTATTGCCATCCCGCTGGCGATGGCGCTGGCGATTGGCAGCGGCGTTGCGCCACAGTACGGTCTGTATACCTCGGCCGTTGCCGGGATTGTTATTGCCCTGACGGGCGGCTCGCGCTTCAGCGTCTCCGGCCCGACCGCCGCCTTTGTGGTGATCCTCTACCCGGTTTCACAACAGTTTGGTCTGGCAGGCCTGCTGGTTGCCACCCTGATGTCCGGCGTCTTTTTGATTCTGTTCGGTCTGGCCCGTTTTGGTCGCCTGATTGAATACATTCCCCTTTCCGTGACGCTGGGGTTCACCTCGGGGATTGGGATCACCATCGGAACCATGCAGATTAAGGATTTCCTCGGTCTGCAAATGACCCATGTTCCGGAGCACTATTTACAGAAAGTGGGGGCGCTGTTTATGGCGCTGCCAACGGCCAACCTGGGCGACGCCGCCATCGGAATAGTCACCCTGGGGACGCTGATCGTCTGGCCTCGCCTCGGTATTCGCCTGCCGGGCCATCTGCCCGCCTTGCTGCTGGGCTGCGCGGTGATGGCTATCGTCAATATGTTCGGTGGCCATGTCGCGACTATCGGCTCGCAGTTCCACTATGTTCTGGCGGACGGTTCGCAGGGTAACGGCATTCCACAGCTGCTGCCGCAGCTGGTGCTGCCGTGGGACATGCCTGGTTCGAGCTTCACCCTGAGCTGGGATTCCCTTCGCGCCCTGCTGCCCGCCGCGTTCTCTATGGCGATGCTGGGAGCGATTGAATCCCTGCTGTGCGCTGTGGTGCTCGACGGCATGACCGGCACCAAGCACAAAGCCAACAGCGAACTGGTCGGTCAGGGCTTAGGCAACCTCATCGCACCGTTCTTTGGCGGGATTACCGCCACGGCAGCCATCGCCCGTTCTGCGGCCAACGTGCGCGCAGGTGCGACCTCCCCCGTTTCAGCGGTTATCCACTCCCTGCTGGTGATTCTGGCGCTGCTGATCCTTGCCCCGCTGCTCTCCTGGCTGCCGCTTTCCGCCATGGCCGCCCTGCTGCTGATGGTGGCCTGGAACATGAGCGAGGCGCACAAGGTGGTGAATCTGCTGCGCCGTGCGCCGAAAGACGACATCATCGTGATGCTGATCTGCATGTCGCTGACCGTGCTGTTCGATATGGTTATCGCCATCAGCGTTGGGATCGTGCTCGCGTCCCTGCTATTTATGCGCCGCATCGCGCAGATGACGCGCCTCTCGCCGGTTAACGTGGAGGTGCCTGAGGATGTGCTGGTGCTGCGCGTGATTGGCCCGCTATTCTTTGCCGCGGCGGAAGGGTTGTTCAGCGATCTGGAGTCCCGCATCGCGGGGAAACGGGTTGTGGTGCTGAAGTGGGATGCCGTCCCGGTGCTGGATGCCGGCGGTCTGGATGCCTTCCAGCGCTTTGTTGCACGTCTGCCGGAAGGCTGCGAGCTGCGGGTCAGCAACCTGGAATTCCAGCCCCTGCGCACCATGGCGCGTGCGGGCGTGCAGCCGATCCCTGGCCGCCTTGCCTTTTATCCTAACCGTGAAGCCGCGTTAGCGGATCTGTGAGTTACCTGATGCAGAGAAACGTCTCTGCATCATCACCCCGATCGCCTGCTGGAGCCATGCAAGCACAGCAGGCGTCATCCAGGTTCCTTTCATCAGATGCGGCTCCTGCTGCATAGCCGTACGAAACTTTTGCTGGGTCTCGGGGTTGGTGCCTGCGTAGGACTGGAACAATGCCAGCCAGTTTTCAGCCAGCTTTTGCGCCTCCTTCGAGTCAGGAGCGATATTGTCCCGCTGCGCCTGATGCAGTTTCGCCACCAGCGGCGGCCACTCCATCATGCGGTCAAAATAATGTGCCCGGGTAAAGGCCATCTCTTCGGCAGTGAGATACTTCTCCCATATGCTGAGCTTAGATTCCGCAAACGCTCGCGTGATGTAATCTGTCATCTCCGGGGTGATGCCGGTCTGCGCCTGCATCTGTGGCTCTACGCTGTGCATCTCGTTCAGCCGGGTGAGAAACGCCGGCTTGCCCGCCGTGTCCTGTTCAAGACGTTCCATCCAGCGGGTCGCCAGATCCATCGCCCGCGTGTCAGTAACCGGTATATCCTGTTCCAGCAGCGCGTTAGCCTCTGCCACCAGCCCTGACCAGATAGCCGCCAGCGCATCCTTCTGTACCGCAAACGGCAACTGCTGTAACTCTTCTTTGCTAAACCAGCGATCGTACATATTCATTAACTCCAGAGTCTTTAGCCAGGACTCCAGATCCGGCGTCGCATCGTCGGTAAGCCCGGTACGCAGCTCCATCAGCCGGTCGCGCAGCGTGTGTATGCTGCGCAGCTGTTTATCCAGCAGCGTGATTTGCGCATCGAGTAGCTCGGTCAACGACAGCGACTCCTTTTCCAGAAAATCCCTGATTTCAGCAAGTTCCAGCCCCGCTTTTGCCAGCGCCTGGATCATGTGCAGACGCTGGACATCCGCCAGGTTGTAAAGCCGGTAACCTGCCGCGCTTCTGGCAGAAGGCAGCAACAGCCCTGTTTGCTCGTAGTGATGCAATGTCCGCACAGTGATACCGGCTCGTTTCGCCAGCTCACCCACCTGAATCAACATAACTGCTCCTTTTTACTTTGCCAGTGCCACCACTCTGGAGCCTTACGTTACGTGAGGGTCAATATGCTATGCAAAAAAAAACGACTCCGGATGGAGTCGTTTCGATGTTCTTAATCAGGCACTAGCTGTGCTTATGCTGGTCACGACGACAGCGTTTGTCGTAGTGGCGCACCCACCAGTACTTGTCACACACTTCCTCATGGCCGCTCACGCGCGCCCCGGCGAGCCACAATACTGCACCGAGGAAGATGCTCAATACCGCGCCATGCGCGAAGTATTGTGGGAGATCAAGCTGCGGCAGTTGGTTTAAAATGGAATAACCTACGCCGACTACCATCACGAAAAGTCCCAACCCCATTAGCACGTTACCGAGCATCGAAGCGTTTTTGCGTTTCATATGTCACCTCCGGAACTTTGGGTTGTCAGGGGAAAAGCCCCTAATCCTTGTGTGTAAAGTATAGACAACGCCCCTTTTATGAGTTGCGTGAATGATCACAATTACGGATAACGCACAGACAAAAGTTTACAAATAAGGCGTTGAACAGCTTGAAATTCTAATTGTTCAGATGAGTAATTATTCGAATTTCGCCGGGATAACCGCAGAATTTTGTCAAGCGGCGCGCCAGACAGTAAACTACGCGCCAGATCTGGAACCCATTAGGAATTGAATCGTGACGATTAAACTGATTGTCGGCCTCGCCAACCCGGGCGCGGAGTATGCGGCCACCCGCCACAACGCCGGAGCCTGGTACGTCGATCTGCTGGCCGAACGGTTACGTGCTCCCCTGCGTGAAGAACCAAAATTCTTCGGCTATACCTCACGTATCAACCTTGCAGGCGCGGATGTTCGCCTGCTGGTGCCCACCACCTTTATGAACCTGAGCGGTAAAGCGGTGGCGGCGATGGCAACGTTTTATCGCATCAATCCGGATGAAATTCTGGTGGCTCACGATGAGCTGGATCTTCCGCCTGGCGTAGCAAAATTCAAGCTGGGCGGCGGACACGGCGGTCACAACGGTCTTAAAGACATCATCAGCAAGTTGGGCAATAACCCGAATTTCCACCGTTTGCGCGTGGGAATCGGCCATCCGGGCGATAAAAACAAAGTTGTCGGTTTCGTACTCGGTAAACCCCCGGTTTCCGAACAAAAACTGATTGACGAGGCGGTAGACGAAGCGGCGCGCTGCACTGAAATCTGGCTGCAAGACGGCTTAACCAAAGCGACAAATCGCTTACACGCTTTCAAAGCGCAATAATCCGCCCGATACGGCTTTTTTACCGCGCGTCATGCGGGTTACGTGTATAATAGGCGTAGTTATTTATTTTTCATCAATCGGTTATCGTTAACGGATTGATTATCAAGATATTAAGGTGATTTAGAAATGGGATTCAAATGCGGTATCGTCGGTCTGCCAAACGTGGGCAAATCCACCCTGTTTAACGCGCTTACCAAAGCGGGTATCGAAGCGGCGAACTTCCCGTTCTGTACCATCGAACCGAACACCGGCGTGGTGCCAATGCCGGACCCGCGTCTGGACCAGCTTGCGGAAATCGTGAAGCCGCAGCGCATTCTGCCCACCACCATGGAATTCGTGGACATCGCGGGCCTGGTGAAGGGCGCATCCAAAGGTGAAGGCCTGGGCAACCAGTTCCTGACCAACATCCGTGAAACTGAAGCGATCGGCCACGTTGTGCGCTGCTTCGAGAACGACAACATCATCCACGTAAACAACAAAGTGGATCCGGCTGACGATATCGACGTTATCAACACCGAGCTGGCGCTCTCTGACCTCGACACCTGCGAACGCGCGATTCACCGCGTGCAGAAGAAAGCCAAAGGCGGCGACAAGGACGCGAAAGCGGAACTGGCTGCGCTGGAAAAATGCCTGCCACAGCTGGAAAACGCGGGCATGCTGCGAGCGCTGAAAAACCTGACTGACGAAGACAAAGCGGCGATCAAATACCTGAGCTTCCTGACCCTGAAGCCAACCATGTACATCGCCAACGTTAACGAAGACGGTTTCGAGAACAACCCGTACCTGGACAAAGTGCGTGAAATTGCCGCGGCGGAAGGTTCTGTGGTTGTAGCGGTTTGCGCTGCCGTTGAATCCGATATCGCAGAGCTGGACGACGCCGACCGTGAAGAGTTCATGGCCGAGCTGGGTCTGGAAGAGCCGGGCCTGAACCGCGTGATCCGCGCGGGCTATGAGCTGCTGAACCTGCAGACCTACTTCACCGCTGGCGTTAAAGAAGTGCGTGCGTGGACGATTCCTGTGGGTGCGACTGCGCCTCAGGCGGCCGGTAAGATCCACACCGACTTCGAGAAGGGCTTCATTCGTGCGCAGACTATCGCGTTTGAGGACTTTATCACCTACAAGGGTGAGCAAGGCGCGAAAGAAGCTGGCAAGATGCGTGCGGAAGGGAAAGATTATATTGTTAAAGATGGCGACGTGATGAACTTCTTGTTTAACGTTTGAGTTGTTTTTAATGGGAAAAATCCACGCTTGGGCGTGGATTTTTTTTACATGGTAAAGAGAATGATGTCGGCAGTCGCAAGTTTTAACGTCTGAAAAGGGTGCTGGTGTAAACGCTCTGCTGGTCAGGCAAGTCTCTCACCTTTAGCAGGTATGCCCCCTTTGCGTACGCCAGTTTCAGGCACTCTTGTCGCTGTAATTTTAATGTTAAATGTGAATTTGGTACGAAGGTCCTGATCCAGACAACGCGTTACGTTTCATATCCCAAGAATAAAACCAATTATGCCAGCCATTTTGTATTACTGTATAACTACATACAAAAACCACTTCCTTTGAGTGGTTTAATGTTAAGTAATAGAAAATAGCGCCTTCAGGAGATGCAGACCAAAATAGTTTTTCACCCTGAGCGTTGAAGATGGTCAAAACGGTTGGTAACGGCTTTGTATCGCTTAACACAAACACTAATTGGCGTGTTGAATCGACCATTATATTGTCTAAAAATGGTATGCTGAAAATATATTTTATCCTTTAGCGATCACAATGGCTCTATGATCAGTTTCATTTTGTATCCAGAACATTTCATCTTGAGGTAACGATCCATTACTACAAAAATCAACAAGTTCACCTTGCCAACCATCAGGAACATAATCTTGACAATGCATACTCTCAACATATTCCAAATATAATCTTTTATTATCAAAGTCTATAAACAAATCCGGCATAAGATCATATATATCCCACCAGGTTGTATTTTGCGAAAGGCTATTATAAAACTCATCAGCTATGGCATCCTTATCGTATGAATAACCATCTTTAATTAAATAATTAATGAATATCTGCGCGTTTTCTTCATTTACTACTGGTAAGTCATATCTTTCCTTATGGATATTCTGTAGGTTTATTTCCACCCCACTTTTCACAAAATCCTCTACCCATTTAACTCTGTCTAAGACCCACATTTCCTTGAACGCAACGAACCAATAAAATCTTCCTTCATACTTAACTATCACAAGGAGTTCGTCATCTTTATTGATATTCATATAGTCACCTATCTTACATTCCCGGAGCCTGGAATCGCTACTTCTTCAAGCCATTCTGCCCATATTGATGGTAATTCATACGACCTACCTGGCGTAGTCGGATCCACGCGTAATGTTTGATTTTTTATAGAGTAACGAACTTATCCCCTTTTACGCAGATAGAACTCTAGATACTTTTTAGGTCTATCCTGAAACGCACGCTCTTTGCCGTAGTTATAAACATCGTTAAAATATTTATACGCTTCCTCGAATTGATTTAACTCATAACAGACCATGCCGAGATCGATTAAGGGTGCAGTGTCTATATCCGATCCACGTGTCCGTAATGTCGTCTCTCCCCATTTCTTCGCCTCAGCGTAATCCGCGAGATCAAAATATGCGCTGTACATGCAGGCAGCGATCCAGTTAGCAAGTTCCGATTCGAACTTTGGCTCAGGGAGAGCTTGCCAGGCTTTTTGGTATTGCTCTAAAGCCTCGGCGTATTTTTGGTTGTCGTGAAACTCGTTTCCTTTTTCAATAGTATTTGTTATAAATATTTTCATACTCAAGTGTTTGTCCTTTTAAATAAAAACCCTTTTATAAGCAACAACCAAACTTAATAAAATGCATTACTAAATTATGATTTTTACATTATAAAGTCATTACACTGCAATCTATCATCTTATAGCAAATCTTTTTAAGTATTAATGACTCTATAATATTCCAATCACCTCCACCAAGGCCAGCTCCTATCCTTGGCATTTGTACTGAAAGGCGATTCACTAAAGCAAAGTCAGATAATTTTTCAAGACAGACTTCAAGGGATGCATAACATACGTATTGTTTTTTGTCATTGACATTTTTCTTTATACCATTCTGCGCATACATATTAGCAATAAATATCTGCTCTTGAGCATCAACCTTGACAAAATCAACCATCCCTAATTCTGGGATGTTATTTCCTTTTAAACTATTAAGATAATAATCCTTTGCAGCAGGATATTTATTTGAAAGGGACAGAACAAAACCTTTACCCCATTTCCCTTTGTTATTCACAATATGAGCAATAACTGTGGTTTTTTTTAAAGGTTCCGCAGCATCGCCAGACAAGTACTTTATTTGTTTTTTTTCCTGCAATGAACTCGTTGATGTTTGCCAGAAAGTTTCAAATTTCTCATTCGAAATTTCTTCAGCATCACTTAAGTCCAGTTCGCTTTTTTTTCCATCATACAGCAAAAAACCAACTTTATCGTTTTTATCTAGCAAAGAGGAAGAGGCATAACAATCACCATCTATAATATTTATTTGTCGTGTGGCAACCTCCCCTATGAATTCATTGAGAATAACTCCTTCACTCGCAATAAAATCAACACTTCCTTTATAATATTTTTTTACCTCAACCACAACTCCTCCCACTTTTAACAATTCTTTTAGAGACATCGAGATCTTTCGTGTTTAAGATCAAGAATGTGTTTTTCCGGAGTTCAATCACATCTAAGCCAGTAACATCTATTTCGACAAAATAGCTTATACCTTTTAATTTTCTCGCATCACCATATATATCAGCTGCTAATTGGCCGAGAGACATTTTTCCTGTTCCTCCAACATCTTTGAGTGTTAGTCCGCCAATCATTTCAGGTCTGATATTAGTGAAATATTGTCCGTCCCCGAAGCGGGCATGTATATCTCCTGATGAAGGTCTAATCACACCACTTTCCATGATAGCTTTCATGCCTTCTTCAGTCGTGTAGTGAATCAATGTGTTAGGCGTCAACCCCCACGGATCCACCCACCCCAGCGCATTCGGCGCATACTGGTAAAGGTTTATCCCCCCCGCCAGCCCTATCGGGTCCTGCTGCTTAAACCGTCCGCTGTCGGGTCATAATACCATAACAAATTGTAGTGCAGACCTGACGGGATGTAGTGGTAGCGGGTCAGCCCTTCCACCGTAGTGCAGACGACCGACTGCCCTCTCCCGCTCCGGGCGAAGGTATGAATATTAATATCCAGATCTGCGGGACAAACTTGTGGCTATTCTTCTCCAGCATGCATTGTTGCAATATTATTTGGCCAGACACTCATAAAAACTTGTGAATTTATTAAAGCTGTTAATGAGCTGCTGATGTATGAAAACTAGCTGGGGAAGCTCCTTTCCCCTAATGATCAAATATTTATTAGAACATTGTCGACAAGCTCAAAGCCTGAAACTCCCATAGTTGTGTAATTAGGATATTCAGCAACAGACAAACGCCTGATTTCCTCTTCCCCATCATATAAGCCACCAGCATAATTAAATATTTTTAATTGTTTTTTTTCTTCTGTGAGATCAGCATGACCAATAATTTTCCAAATGCCTTTGCTAATATTTTGGTTGCCAATGAACAGAACCTTCATCTCTTTGCCAAATTTTTCAAAAGATAGAGGTGTTAGTGAACTGTTCTCTTTAAACTCCTCCGTATCCTGTATTGTTAAAATACAGAAACCTAATACTTGCTTAAACTTTTGCTTTGGAGCAAAAACAACTTGGCAAAGCGCATACTTCCCATTACTCATCGGAATAACAAAGATGTCACCCTCTTTATATTTTACTTTCATAAACCATTCCCTTTCAGAATTGAAAACGCATCTTTCAATACTTCCCCTCCCCCAATCACTACTATGGCCTGCAATATCATATTTGCTAGCGTTTGGGTTATTAGGGCTATATGACCTGATTTTATTGAGGAGATTTGTTAAAGAGTTGTTGACTTAGCTCCACCATTAAGATCCATAATCCTTTGTTCCAAGAGTTTAGCTTCCGCTTTGGTCAAATTATTATCAAATATGGTCAACTGTTCCAAATGTGATTTACCCGGTGTATTCGCATGGCTATTCAACCGTGCTGGAGCATCCCCACGTCCTACATAGATAATATTCTTTCCATCGTGTAGCACATACAACCCTTGACCATTTACGGGATCATAATGTTTGCCTGTGCCTCCAGCCCTTCGAGTGGATGGTAACCCCTTACAAGGTGTAAGACCTAAAGGATCTATCCAAACTATAGGATTAGGAGCATAGCTGTAAAGATTTAACCCGCCGTTTAACCCTATCGGGTCCTGCTGCGTAAACCGTCCGCAGTCCGGGTCGTAATACCGGAACAGATTGTAGTGCAGCCCTGTCTCACGGTCCAGGTATTGCCCCTGCATGCGCAGGTTCTGAGAATATCCTGATACCTGCGTCTCGCTTTCCCGCAGCAGCTTGCCCCAGGCGCTGTTGACCCCTTCCCAGCGCACCTGTCCTTCGCTATCCGTCATCCGCTCCGGCGTGCCGTTCGGCTGGCAGTGGAACCAGAAAATCTCCGGCGCTTCCACGCCGTCAATGCGCGCCAGCGGATCGTAGCTGTCCTGATCGCTGTAGACGTAGGTCAGCGGCACGTCCCCGTGAACTTCCTGCAGCAGGCGGAACCTTTCCCAGACAAACCGGGTGGTGACCGGCTTACCGGTTGGCAGGCCGCCCAGCACCTGGCGTCGCGTTTTGCTGATGCGCCGACCGAGCGGATCGTAGCGGAAGCTGACCTGAGTCTGCGGCCTGTTGCGATCCCGCGGCTGGCTGATGACTTCCGTCAGGCGATGCTCGCCGTCGTAGCGGTAGTGCCAGCGGGTCTGGCCGTTATCCTTCTCCACGGTGCGGCCGTGGATGTCATAACGCCAGCGAATACCGTTCAGCTGCGTAAGGCGGTTGTGCGTGACCTTCTCAGCAGATCCTTCGATTTGTGAAGGTTATGTTGTGGTGCGGTTTGCGCCGCGGTTGAACCCGATATCCCAGAGCTGGACGACGCCGATCGTGAAGAGTTCATGGCCGAGCTGGGTCTGGAAGAGCCGGGCCTGAACCGCGTGATCCGCGCGGGCTATGAGCTGTTGAACCTGCAAACCTACTTTACCGCGGACGTGAAAGAAGTGCGTGCGTGGACCATCCCTGTCGGTGCGACTGCGCCTCAGGCAGCCGGTAAGATCCACACCGACTTCGAGAAGGGCTTCATTCGTGCCCAGACTATCGCGTTTGAAGACTTTATCACCTACAAGGGTGAGCAAGGCGCGAAAGAAGCAGGCAAAATGCGTGCGGAAGGGAAAGATTACATCGTTAAAGATGGCGACGTGATGAACTTCCTGTTTAACGTTTGATTTGTTTTGAACGAAAAAAATCCACGTCCTGGCGTGGATTTTTTTATTTTGGGGTTAAAACACATTTTCCGGGAGTTCTGTTTTCATACTGGGTTCAAAAGGAATGATTTTGGCAGTCGCAAGTTTTAGCCTCTGAAAAGGATCCTCGCGTAAGCGCTCTTCAAGAGAAGCAAGACTCTCGCATTTAGCGAGAATGACACCACCGTTTCTTGGGATCCGTCTACCGGATGTCAGGAAAATCCCCTCTGCGTACCCCTTTTTTAGCCACTCCACATGAGCAGGTATCGCTGCGTCGATTTCTTCGAGTGGTTTTATATAGGTCAAAATAACAATGTAAACTGTGGTCGTCTTTTGCCTCTCAGCTTTTTTTAGTCGTTTGTTGGAATGCTTATGCACTCCTGCTTTTGGCACTGGGTATCGTTATATTTTTTTTGGTACACATTAGAACTCAATAAGCAGGGCCTGATCGAGACAACTCGTTACGCTTCATATCATAGGAATAAAACCAATCATGCCAACCATTTTGTTTTGCTGTATAGCTACAGACAACGACCACTTCCTTTGACAGGTTGAATGTTAAGTAATAGAAAGTTGCGCCTTCAGGAAGCGCTGTCCAAAATAATTTTTCGCCCTGAGCATTGAAGATGGTTAAAGCGGTTTGTAGTAGCTTTGATTTACTCAATACAAATATTAATTGACGTATTGAATCGACAATTGCACAGTCTAAAAATGGCACATTAATTAGTATATTTCTTTCACCACATATCCATTCGAGCAAATTATTTTCTTTTATACAATTGAGATTTTCAATCATAGTTAAACCTCAAATTACTTGATAGCTAAAAACTTGCAGGTTACCCTCGAGTTTTTTATAGAAATCAACTGCATAACAATAGTTACCGCACTAAATAAAACGATAATTTTTCAACTATTAAAACCTAGAAAATTTTAAATATAAATGAAAGATCATTGTTTAACATTAAATTAATTTACTTCCCGCGCACTATAATAATACACCATTCTTATGGAAAGAAAGACTTGTTTTTTCTTTTTCTACTCTGAGTAGCTATAATAACATCATATGCATCTCTTTCACTTTTTTGTGCTTTCAATACTTCTTCTGATGTAATTTTCGATTCCTTTTCAATCATAGCAATAGTTCCATTATCATATCGGATAAAATATTCACCCTTTCTTTTAATTATGTCAATTCCAAAACCTGTAAAAATAGCCTCATTCATTTTTCATATCTCAAATTATTTGTAATTGGTGAAATCAATGCATCACCGACAGGTGTTTAACCTATTACAATTTCAAGGATGCCTCCCGACGTCTTACAACAGGAAACAAAAAATCTTTGCCAGTTGTTGATTTAATATTTTATTGCCATACATTGAACAACTGCTTCCATATCTCCTGTTCCTCAATAGTAGGAACTCTATAATCCTGAGTCTTTCGTCTATATTCCATAAAACATGAGTCTATAGCTCGAATAGCTACCATTTGTTCTTTGCGACATCCAGCTAAAATAGATTGCATATCCTGAAGATAATTAGAATCAAGGATGTATTTTTGAAAAAACAGTTCTAAGAAGTCCAAAACTTCATCATAAGATTGTAAATTTATCATGGTTCCTCTGGTAGAATATCAATCTTGTCGAAATTAATAACTCTATTTTCAGCATGCAGCTGTTGAACATTACCTTGACCGTATTCAGGGTATGCCTTAGTAAACGGTTCAAGTGGCGCTCCTGGTCTATCGCCGAACATTCTCGGGGTTCGCACTTGCGGAACACCATTTTCATATAATTGAAGCGTATCAAACTCAGCTCTTAGGCGTCCATCACTCCATGATTTATCCAAAGGATCAAGTGGATTTAATTTATCTGCTCCTTTGATCTGGAATGCATCTCTTACTGTGCGCCCGGAATCTAGTTTATCAAAACCAAAATAAGTGACTGGTGCGGATTTGGATTCAAATGTTTTAGGCACCCATGCGTTAATCGAACCGTCATCCTCAAGATACCTCATATAGCGATATGCTGTAGAAGGCATTGTAGCGCTTGGCCCCGCTGGCCCGACATAGAAATCAGGTTTTGTTTTACCGCTACACTCACGGCTCAACCCCCACGGATCCACCCACCCCAGCGCATTCGGCGCATACTGGTAAAGGTTTATCCCCCCCGCCAGCCCTATCGGGTCCTGCTGCGTAAACCTTCCGCAGTCCGGGTCGTAATACCGGAACAGATTGTAGTGCAGCCCTGTCTCACGGTCCAGATATTGCCCCTGCATACGCAGGTTCTGAGAATATCCTGATACCTGCGTCTCGCTTTCCCGCAGCAGCTTGCCCCAGGCGCTGTTCACCCCTTCCCAGCGCACCTGCCCTTCGCTATCCGTCATCCGCTCCGGCGTGCCGTTGGGCTGGCAGTGGAACCAGAAGATCTCCGGGGCATCAACCCCGTCGATACGCGCCAGCGGATCGTAGCTGTCCTGATCGCTGTAGACGTAGGTCAGTGGCACTTCCCCGTGCACTTCCTGCAACAGCCGGAACCCTTCCCAGACAAACCGCGTGGTGACTGGCTTACCGGTTGGCTGGCCGCCCAGCATCTGGCGGCGCGTTTTGCTGATGCGTCGCCCGAGCGGATCGTAGCGGAAGCTGACCTGCGTCTGCGGCCTGTTGCGGTCCCGCGGCTGGCTGATGACCTCCGTCAGGCGATGTTCGCCATCGTAGCGGTAGTGCCAGCGGGTCTGGCCGTTATCCTTCTCAACGGTGCGGCCGTGGATGTCATAGCGCCAGCGAATGCCATTCAGTTGCGTCAGGCGGTTGTGCGTGACCTTCTCAGCAGAGCCTTCGAGCGGGTTACCCGCCGCATCCCAGCGCCACTGCTCCTGGCCGGGCAGCGTGCCATCCTGAACCAGCAGCCGGCCTGCGCTGTCGTACTGCCAGCGGTACCAGTTGAATGGGTTATCGTCCCGCTCTTCGCGAACCAGGTTATTGCGGTAGTCGTAATCCCAGCGGCGGGACCAGCGGCGCGGCGACGGGCGCTGGGCATTGCCGGTAAAGACGTCCCGGCGATGCAGTCGGCCAAGACGATCGTATTCGCTGCGGGTGGTCAGCAGCCCCTGCGTGCGGCTGGTTTCACGGTGAAGCTCGTCGCGTGTAAAGTCGGATACCGACAGCTTATCGAGGGCAATGCTGAGCAGATGCCCGCTGCCGTAGTAGAACTGTTTCAGCTCGCGGCCATCGGGCAGCGTGACGGAAGTGCGGTTGCCCAGCGCATCATATCCCCACGCCAGCTCACCATGCTCGCCGGCTTCGCTCGTCACGCGGCCGAGCGCGTCATACTCAAAGGCGAGCTCCTGCTCCGCCTCGGTGCTCCACGCGTCGGCTGAAAGCGCCGGATGCAGCCCAATGCGGCTTAACAGCCCGGACGGCGTGTAGTGGTAGCGGGTCTGCCCTTCTGGCGTGGTGCGGGCGACCAGCTGGCCGCTCGCGCTCCAGGCGAAGGCGTGAGTGATAGCCTCCGGATGGCCGGCGGCAAACGTGCGCGCTATCGTGCGTCCACAGGCATCATAGCGATACTGCGAGGCCACGCCATCAAGCCCTACCTCTTCCAGCAGCAGCGAGTCAGCGCCCCAGCGGAACTGGTACGCTTCGCCGTTCTCGTTTTCCAGGGCAATCAGACGCCCGCGGCTGTCCCAGCGGCGACGGACCTCTTCGCCCTGCGTATTACGGGTGGCGGTTAAGCGCCCCGCCTCATCGTATCTGAACTCACTTTCTTTCCCGTCGGCGCCCGCGTGCCTCACCGGCAGGCCACGTTCGTTCCATTTGAGCGACTCCGTCCAGCCTTCCGGACGATCGAGCTGCACCGGGCGCCCCGCGGCGTCGTAGCGGTAGCGCGTCTCTTCACCGTCGGCGCTAATCTCTGCCACCAGCCAGCCCAGCGGGTGATAGCGATAGCGGGTAATACGCCCGGAACAGTCCGTCGAACGGACAATCTGCCCGGCCTCGTTGTACTCCTGATAGCGGCTGTTGCCGGCGGCATCGATCTCTTCCACAACCTGGCCAAACTCGTCCCGGCGCAGCTGCGTGGTCTGCCCCAGCGGATCCACCACGCGCTTCAGCCCGTGGTGTTCGTCGTACCAGAAGCGGGTGGCGCTGCCGTCGGCTTCGATAATGGCCGAGGGAAGCGCGCGATGCTCCAGCCAGGTGGTGGTGCGGGTATTGCCGTCGGCATCGGTCTCCTGCACCCGGTTGCCCATCTCGTCGTAGACGAAGGTGACGGCGTTGCCGAGCGGATCGATACGGCGCGTCAGAAGCTCGTTATCGTCCCACTCGTAGCGCCAGTTTTCACCGCGCTCGTCCACGTAGCGCACAATCAGATTCTGCGCGTTCCAGTAGTGGCGTCGCGTCTGGCCGTCGTAGTGCTCGACGGTCGTCAGCCCCGCGTCTAAATCGTAGCTAAAGCGGCAGCCGTCGCCGGTGCTGGTGCGGTTTTCCACCACGCGCCAGTGATCGAATTGTTTCCAGCGGTATTCGCTCTCCAGCCCCCCCGGCAAGCGGTGCCAGACCATCAGGCCGTGGTCGTTGTAACGGTATTCACGCGTCACCACGCCGGAGGCATCCGTCGCGCTCGCCAGCTGGCCGCGCGCATCGTAGCCCCACTGCATCAGCGGCCAGGTTTGGTTGCCGTCGAAATGGCTGGCTGCGGTAACCCGCTGCGGGAAACGTTCATCCTCATAGCGCAGGGTGACGTCTATCGCCCGCGGCTCGTCGTGAAGACCAACCAGCCTGCCGTGCTCGTCCCACGCCGTCAGCAGCGCGTTGCCGTATTCATCGCTGAGGGAGGCCAGACGCAGGATAGAAGGATTCGCGCGGGTCGGTTTGTACAGACGCCACACCGCGCCGTCATCGTCGGCAATCGCCACGTCGCCGCTCTCATTGCGGCGGATAATGATGCCTTCGCTGATGCTGTAAAACGCCTGGTCGACAGGCGGCAGTTCAAAGCTCAGCTCGCGCCCGGTTTCATCGAACCAGGTCGCATTGTTTTCTTCGAGCGTCAGATAGCTGTCAAAGGTTGTAGCCCAGCCCAGACCGAACAGCCCTTCGCGGGTGGTCAGGCTGTTATAGCTGCGCTGCCAGCGCAGCGGGAAGCGCCCCGGCAGCGAGAAATCGAGCTCGTCGTCGTCATTCAGCACCTTCACGCCGGTGGCGGCGTGAACCGGGTGCGAGGAGCCAAACACGGCATTCACCGCCATATCCGCCAGCATCCCACCGCCTGCCGCCGCCAGCGCGCAGGGCATGTTTTTCAGGATCTTGCCCGGACGCCCGCGCAGCAGGGAGAGCGCAATCATCCCCAGCGCCAGACCCGGCGTTTTACCGCTTTTGATATCGCGGACCGTGAGCGTGTCCCCGCCGATGATCACGTTAGGAGAGACATCGTCGGAAACGGTGCCTTCGCAGGTGGTGCGATCTTTCGCGCGCACCGCAGGCTGGCCGTTGATGAAGACGCTTTTGGAGCCTTCCGCCAGATACTGCGGCCCGGAGTGTTTTTCACACGCCACCTTGTCTTCTTCCAGCGGCGAGGTTCCCGCAGCGGCGGAGGCCACACTCGGCTGCCACATTTCGCTGCCAAACTGTCCGGCGGCGGAAAGCAGCATGCCCGCGTAATCGGCAAAGCTGCCCGGCGACTGCGGCTCAGGGGGCGGGGTATCGGCGGGCGTGAGCGTGCCTGCCGCGCGCGCGGCAGGGATTGCGTTGGTCAGAACGTTGTTCGAACCGGTGGTGATTTTGCCCGCAGGCGACGGCGGGAAAAGCGCATTACCTAACCCTTCCGCGGCGTTACTGATATCGTCTGTGATACCCGCCACGTTCGCCAGCACGCCGCCAATGATGCCGCTTAACAGACAACTGGATCCAATTGCTGCCACGCCTGCAGCTGCTGCCCCCGCACCCAGCAATGGCGCCGCTACGGTTGCTGCTGCGCCTACCGCCGCACCGATCACCGCATAGGCGGCACCTTCCGCCACAATGCTGGTGATGTCAGCAAAAATGCTGGAGTGAATAATCTCGTCGCCCTTACGGGCCGCGTTGTTATCGCTCATGCCTTACACATTCCGGTTGTCGTTTAGCGTCAGACTCTGCTTAAGCGCGCTCCAGCGCACCTCGTCCTCTTCGGTAAAGGCTCTGAGTGCCGAGAGGGTAAAAATCATCAATACCGGTTTGCCCGGCGTCTGCACGGCCAGCTGTTTTTGCCACAGGCGCTGCCCGTTACGGTCAAAGGTGGTCTCGACTTCCAGCCCGTTAATTTTTCCATCAGGCCCGGCTTTTACGCTCCGGAATTCGCTCTGGGCGATCTCACCCATCTGAGGACGCAGCACATCCCACTGGCGGTGAAATTCTTGTTCGTAGTCGCTGCCATCGGGAATCACGCCGCGGCTGACCACCACGGACAGCCCGCTTTCGTCATCGCGAATGATGTTCATGCTGTTATCCTGCCAGGCAGCAGGAAATAGGGAAAACGAACCTTCCTGGAGGGTGTATTTCATAAGTGAACTCGGGATGATTAATATTGAGAGAAACAAAAGAGGCCAATCCATGCTGACCTTTTGGCTGGCTGTTTTATTTAAGCCACTGACCTGACTGTTCGACTAAAACATGACTGCCTTTGCTGACAACCAATTTCACAGGTGCATACGTCACGGTATAAGCGATCTCGCCATTCTTGTACGTTGAGCCGATTATTTTACCTGCGGAGTCGTGTAACGTTTTACCCCTTAAGGAGATCGTACTGTTATCGCTTTTGCGCACGCCGAGATAAACCATCTCGTCACATTTGCTCTCAAAATGGCCGCATTTGTTTATCAGCGAAATAGCAAATTTATCGGTGTCCAGTTTTCTGGTTTCCGCGTTTTGAACCGAAGCGGCTTTACGTAACGTATATCGCAGCGGAGCATAGTAATTTCCTTTTTGAGGAGGAGTAACTAAACGCCATTCCATTTCACGCCCCTTTATTTCCAGAACAGCCCGTCCACCTACGCCGCCAAACGATGAGTTGAACTCAACGTTGGCACGATTGCCAGCGATCGTACCGCTAAGATTTTGCTCATCATCTTCCGGGCAATCTATGCGGTTTCCTCTCTGGGAGATATAGCAATAAGAGCCGATGATCCGGTTGTCTGATTCAGCTAATCGCAGGGTTAACGTCGAGTCGTTCTTGAATTCGCCAGCCCACTCCCCTTCAAATACGAGTTTTGATTGGCCGAACGTTGCAAAATGCATCGCATTAAATCTGGCGGCCCACTGCTGAATATCGGCATGAATAACCGGGCTATTGTCAGATGACTGGTAATGAATAACGTCCGACGTCGGAACCCCCCAGGCTGCAAAGATTTTGCCGTCAGGATTGATGACCAGCGCGGATGCATTCTCCTGATAGAGATCTTTTAACCAGCCTTCAACAAACAACCCACCACCTGTGGTGGTATGCGGTTCACCGAAGACATCAAAGTTATCAATAAAGGTCTGGTAATGATTTCCCAGCGTTTTCCTGAGATTGTCAGTCACTTCGCTGTCGTTAACGATGTGACTGACCGTATCGAGCTTGTTGTATTGAGATAATTCAAGCGCCGTTGTGGTTTCAACGACGCCTGTCAATAACGCCGTGAACAAAACGACTGCCAGATACTTTTTGGTCATAAATCACTCTGAAGTACCATTTTCGTAATTCATTGTTATTTTTACAACCTTACTATCTTTAAGCTCAAAAGAGAGCAATTTCTTACCCAATTCATAGGAAACCCACTGCTCCCCGGAATCATTTTCGACCTGACCACTGCCGTAAGCTTTATTAAGTTCATTTATTGTTGAACCAATATGGATCCCGCGAACTGTTTTGCCATCCGGAGCAGTTAACGTAATCTGCGCCACAATATAATCGTCAACACTTCGCTCGGTTTTATCCCACCAGAGATTGGAACTGAATATTTTTAACCCAGTCTTCTGATGCTGGTAGAATTTATAGTTCGTTCCGTCAAAAGGAACTTCACCGAAAAAACTACCTTCCACAGAAACTGCAATTTTACGCGCAACCTCAGGAGTCCATGTCTCACCCAGTGCAACAATCTGGTCGTTTAACTGCAGAGAAAAATCATCTTTAGCCAGAATGAGCGGCATAGTCTGAGCCATTACTTCATAACTGCTCAGAAAGGTAGACATGAGGGTAAAAAAAAGAGAGACAGAAAGGCGTTTTTTCACGTTAATCGTCATTTGCTGGATAAATATTATGCTACTCACTACTTTAAAAAGCAGTGAGTAATGAAATAAACATTTTTAGTCAGCGCTAATAGCGACCCCACCCAAGCAGTCAGGTTTTTTTACCATGAAACTGAAGCTTATTTTTTGCCCATTCATATCCTTTAGCGCTGTATAACTGGTCACTTCGTTCTCCGAACGGCCTCGTGGATAATCAGTTAACGTCAGTTGCGGATAATGTTTTTTAACAGTGTCGAGAGTGATGCACTGGCCGGACGGTGAAAAATTCAGTAACGGTGCCATCCCGTCACTTTCTTTACTTAAACGTAAATCAATTGCAGTAATGTTCGTTCCATCCGCCAGTTTGATATCGTCGGCATTGTAGAAATTGATATATTCATTTTGTTTCGTTAGCTTGAATGACAACGGAGCGTTATCCAGACTGTTAACGGACAATGTTTTGAGTGATGCGCTCATTTCTTCAATGAACTGCCAAAGATCCTGTTTCTGCATGTTACCTCCTGCCATTCCCGTCGTTAATAAAGCCGCAAGCACCGCACCCGTTTTTAGACTATGGATAATTTTTATCATACCAACCGCCATAATAATCTTCGTAATATTGCCCTGTGGTAGACGTTTGTTCGCCTTTGCCAAAGATACGGCCTATCTGCGTACGCGCTTCACTTTCCTTTATAGCCCCACGTTCGAGAGAATCATAGATACGATTATATTGTGTCTGATTTGCCGGATTGCCTGCAATACCTATATCCCCACCCTTGTTGGCTATGATTTCGCGTTGGACCCGGATATTGTTCAAGGTTGCAGCGCCTTCATCACTGAGTGTGCTGTTGAGATAGGCGTCGCGCGAAGAAAAATCAATGTTGGGTTCATATAAAGCGTGACCACTTTCATGTGACAGAGACTGAACGACTGCATTCGGGTTACCGAGCTCATTTTTATCAACGGTAATAACGCGCTTTTGACGATTGGCAAACGTCCCCTTGCCTGCTTCACCTTCTTCAAATGTCCAGCCTCGTTTCTTTAACGTCGCTATGTCATTTTTCATCGTCGGTGATTTATCGACAAGACTATCTACATCCTTTCCATATCCGCTTGAAGGAACATTGGATGCTGGAGGCGTAGCGTTTTTAGAGGTTTCGGCTGGTGCGCTGGCAGCCACACCAGCCTTACTCTCCTTTCCCGGCGTAAATTTCGCCTGCACCGCCGCATCAATATCCCCTTTATGCCCAGAACCCGGCGCCGTTGTGCCCGGCTTGGTGCCAGAAGTATTCAGATGCAGCTTACCGCCCGTGGTGATATAACCATCCCCTTCCACGAAGAAGTTAAACTCTTTGCCGATCAGGTTAATCTTGCCGTTAGCGTTCAGCTCAATAGCGCTCTCACCTGAGACCAGCCGCAGCTTCGTCCCGGATGCAATAACATACTGCTCGACCGCCGCATCCAGCTTGCCTTTCCCCGTCAGGATCTCGGTTCCACCTTTCACCGCTTGAGTCTGGTTTGCTTCCACACGATGCAGCTCATTTTTCTTCACGTAATGGCTGCGCGCCCCGCCGACGCTGTGCGTTTCATCATTTTTAACGCTGGTATCCATATTGCGCTCGGCCTGGATCCATACCTGTTCTGCGCCCGCTTTATCCTCAAAGCGCAGGGCGTTGGCGTTGTCCACGGAGCCCCCTTTCGTGCGGCTCATAAAGCCCATCTGCGTCGCTGCGGCCGGAAGCGCCCACGGCGGCATGCTCGCGTCGTTATACACGCGGCCGGTAATAATCGGACGGTCCGGGTCGCCGTTGATAAAGTCCACCACCACCTCGTCGCCGACGCGCGGGATCTGCACCCCGCCGTAGCCCTGGCCTGCCCACGCGCTCGACACGCGAACCCAGCAGGAGCTGGTGTCATCGCCCTTCGCCAGCCGGTCCCAGTGGAACTTCACCTTCACCCGGCCATATTTATCCGTCCAGATACTCTCCCCCTTCGGCCCCACCACCTTCGCCGTCTGCGGGCCGTAGGTGCGCGGCCAAGCCGTGCTCTGCGCCGGACGGTAAACCACCGCCGACGGAATGACCGTGAAATCGGTACGGTGTATGGTCTCCCCCTCGCCGCTGGCGTAGCGGTTCTCCTCGAAGTGGTAGCCCGCTGCCGTCACCAGATACTCCCCGTTGTCGCTGAAGAACGGCGCGTTGGTTAACGTGAAGGTGTGCCCTGGCGCTATCCCCGCCGCCGTGGCGGTGGCCTGAATCTGCTGGTGCTCAACCTGCCAGCGCTCCTGACGGATACGGGCATAGAACTCCCCGTGACCTTTGTCCACAAAGCGCCCCGGCCAGTCGTACACGTCGATGCTGCCCGGCTTCGGCGACGCCGGGTTCTGCTGGGCCTGGAAAAGCCACGCGTTCGGCTTGCGGAAGTCATAGTCATCGAGGCTGTAAATCCCCGGCGTCACGCTGTCCTCCAGCGCCCACTGGCTGATGCCCTCTTCGTCCGTACTGCCGCCGGACGGCGTCTGGTGGTAAGGAATGACATCATAGCCACTGAACGGCTGATGCTGCGTGGCGGCGTCAGTCAGCACCAGGGTGTGCTTGTCCGCCTCATGGCGGAAGTGATACGCAATTCCCTCCAGCTCCATCAGGCGGCTGATGAAATCCAGGCTCGACTCCTGATACTGCACGCAGTAGTCCCATACCCGGTAGCTGCCGGTGAGCTTATCCTCAACGTTGACCTGATGCTCGCCCAGAAGGGTTTTCACAATCTGCGGCACCGTCTGGCCCTGGAAGATACGCAGGTTACGGTCGCGCTTCATCGGCCACAGGTCCGGCTCCACCGTCAGCTGGTACACCGCATAGCGGGTGCCCGTCAGCTCAACGGCGCTGACCGCCACGCGGGTAATTTTTCCGTTAATATAGCGGGACGTCAGCAGATTCTGCGTCGGGATGGTCACCGTGACCGGCTGGCCCAGCAGCTTACTGCGGTCAATGCGCGCGTCCGTGCCGAGTACGGTCAGCGTCAGCGCGAACGACTCGGACATCGCCTCGCGGCCTGAGAGTTTCCAGAAAAGCACCCCCTCCACCGGGAGCTGAACGGTAATTCGGTTGAGCATAATCATTATTCCACTATGGACTAATCTCAGTGCCAGAAGTTAACTCATTTCAATACGCAAAGCGTAAACGCTGCTGGTTTGATAATGAGTAGCTGTAAGATTGACTTCTCATGCCACAAAAAAACCACTTTTCCTGAATTTTCATCGAGATAAACAGTTACAAGAAAGTGTCTTCAGGGGCTCTATCGAACAATTCACCAGCCATTTTGGCGATACGTTCATGTTGTACGAGTTTGTTTTTCCAAGCCTGCGGAATACCGGAATAACCATATAATGCTCCCGCTAATTGTCCTGCCGTCGCCGCAACGCTGTCAGCGTCATCGGCAAGATTGGCGGCCAGCAGAATTGCATCCCGGAAGTTGTCAGTATTCCATACGGACCACATCGCGGCCTCAAGCGTATCGATAACATAACCACTTGAACGAATCTGATCGCGAGTTTTTTGCTTATATTCACCCGCATTGATAATCATTACACGTGGCTGAAGCGGCATGACATGCGGAGAAAAAATAAAATCTTTATTGCTACCATTAATCATATGCACAAGCAAATAACTTAAATACTGAGTGCTATTTATTGCTTCCGCGGCACCGTGTGTTGCGATACTTTGTTTTTTTGCTTCATAAAACGATTTGTTTAATGATTTTCTAAAAAAAATTGAGACAGGTGCTTGTCTGATAATGGATGCATTACCTGCAGTTTCTGGCGCAGTATTACCGCTCCACCCGGGACCAACAGTTAAATATTGCTCTAAAGCAAATCGAGTTGTATTACCTATATCAAAACAGATGCCATTTGAACTGTTATAACCATGCTGATACCAGTCCAGAAGCTTATTCCTGAAGCATATAGTATCAGAATCACCTTTCTCAAGAAGCGTTTCCGCAAGACATAATGCAATGGATGTATCATCCGTCCATTCACCTGCGCGGAGTCGAAATGGCCCACCACCTATCATATCTTTGACATGTGCTTTGTCACGAGGTAAAAATTCAAGCGTTGTACCTACGGCATCTCCAACAGCAAGACCAATAAGCGCACCGACAGCACGATCCCGTGATTCCGCGAGTGAGATGTTACATTGTGGTGTTAAGTCCCATTGTTTTTGTACATCGCAATCAAAAGATGATTCTAATAGTTTATCATTATATTTATACTGCATCTTCTGCTGGACTGAAAGACTGCTAACAGGTAAGTACTTACGATATATATCTACATATTTTAACAATACATTCAAATTAGCATGTAAGTCTATCACCATTCACCCATAATAAAATATTTTTAATATCAACCCCTAAAATTCATCAGGATATTTCATTTTAAGATTATGTTGTTTCATTCTGTAATTGGCATCAACCTCATGCGGCAGTCTAACCTTTAACCCTCGACGGATTTGATCCACAATAAACCAGGCATCAGACAACCTTTCAAAAAACAACTCATCAGAGTTATCGAACTCCTTCACTGCATGCATACCGAACGTCATTTCCCATAATTTCGCTTTATCCTTTTCCTTGCCTTCAATTAAATCCCATAGAAATAATAATTGTTGTACAATAGATTCGTACATTTGTAAAAGCGGAGAGTGAGGATCCTGATTTTTGACCTCAGCATATCTCTTTTTTGCTAAAATTAATGCTTTTTCAACATAACCAAAGATTGTCATTTTATCCATTGCATGGGATTTAGTTAAATTAAAGCATCACACCAGACTGAAGTCATTAGATTCCACCGTTTATCATTGGCAATTCTAACGATAAGAAATTATCCACAGGTGCTCTATCGAATAACTCACCTGCCATTGTGGCGATACGTTCGTGTTGCACGAGTTTATCTTTCCACTCCTGCGGGATACCGGAGTAACCATATAATGCTCCCGCTATTTGTCCCGCCGTTGCCGCAACGCTGTCAGCGTCATCGGCAAGATTGGCAGCCAGCAGAATCGCATCCCGGAAATTATCAGTATTCCATACGGACCACATCGCGGCCTCAAGCGTATCGATTACATAACCACTTGAACGAATCTGATCGCGAGTTTTTTGTTTATACTCACCCGCATTTATGATCATTACACGCGCGCACAGTGGGAAAACATGAGGGGAAAAAGCTTCTTCTTTTTGATAACCGTTAATTAAATAGTGCAATACCAATCCGAGAAATTGGCATGCGTTAATTGACTCTACCGCGCCATGCGTTGCTCGACTCTGAGCCTGGGATTCGAAGTAAATCGCACGCAGCGATTTTCGACGAAAGATAGACACCGGTGCTTGACGAATAACCCCAGCATTACCAGCAGTGTGTTTCTCTGTATTACCATACCAGGAAGGTCCGACACGCATATACTGTTCAAGTGCGAATCGCGTCGTATTCCCGATATCGAAGCACCGACCATTACTACTATTCTCTCCGTCAAGATACCATTTCAGGAGATATTTTCTAAGCACATCGGTGTGCATTCTGTTTTCTGAAAGATAAGTCTCTGCCAGACATAATGCCATGGACGTATCATCTGTCCATTCACCAGGTTTTAACTGAAAAGGTCCCCCACCGATCATATCCGCTACATGTTCACTGTCTCTGCGTTTAAATTCAAGAGTAGTGCCAACTGCATCTCCAACAGCCAAACCCACTAACGCCCCAAGTGCTTTATCGCGTGAAACATCTTCATTTGTGATTAAAGGTAATGTTTCATCCCATACATGAGAGAAATTTGAATCATCAATGCTGCTTCTTATTACCTTACGAACATTAACTGGCATGTAGTTACGATAACGATCGGCATAATGATTAATTACTGAGTCTTCGCTGTAAAGATCTATCATCCCGCACCCTTTAATCAAACGTTGTTTACCACTTGCGATATCGTTTTTGCCTTTTCAAATACTCAACGTCTTGCTCATGAGGGAGAATAAACTTCAATCCTTTTCCCATTTGCGAAGCTATATAATTAACATTGGACAAATGCTGAGCAAGTTCTGCATCGGTTGTATCAAACTCTTTTGACGCAAGCACTCCAAGATTTAATTTGTGCAATTTACTTTTATCTTTCTCAGACCCCGTTAGAATAGACTTAATATAGTCCAACTGATTCTTCGCCATAACATATAAAGAAAATGTAGGATTTTCATCTAATCGATGATTAATTGCATCAATAGCATCATTGATATAATCCAGCGCGGTGTAATTTTCTTTACTCATGAGTCACCTCAAATACTGCCCTGGCGGTGGCCTGAACCTGCGGATGCTCCACTTCTACCTGTTACACAGCATAGTGCATGCCCGTTCTCTCAACGGCACCGTTCGCCACGTGGATAATCTTGCCGTTAACATAGCGGGATGTCAGTTTTCAGAACAGAATATCCACTCCCGCGAGCTGAACGATAGTTCAGCTGAGCATGATTTTTTATTCCACGATGATCTGATCTCAGTGCCTGAAGTTAACTAATCCTCAGAACGAGGGCGGTTATGATATTATTTCTGTGAAACAAAAAATAAAACCACATTTCTATGGTTTTATTTAGATGGCCATGAATTAACTTTGTCAGCTCATCGTTTTTCTATGCGAAACGTAGAAAGAATGATTTCCATGCATCGTTTATTGGCTTCGTAATAATAATCCTGATGATTACGATGAGGCCCAACCACCTCAACGTAACACCACAAATCATTCATTTTAAAGATACGCATATCGTAATAAGCCCTGATATTCTCAGCAGCACTGACTATCTCTCCCGTACAGCTATAAAGATCGCCTGTAAACGAGGGATTGATATCATTTGGGATGCTGGCAATGTCCGATGTCGTAAGAGAGACCGCACTATCGTGGCGGTTAAAGCGCGCAGTTGCTTCATCGAAAATAGCCTGCGCAGCGGGATAATCAGCCTGACGGAAAAGACAGAAATTAATCACTCCATGGTTGACGTTACCTATTGTGTGTTCAATTACCAGACGATTATCATCCAGCGTATTCACCAGCCATGAATCCGGAATTTTAAATCCACTGTCATTTTTGTTGCTAAGGCTGACTGTTTTCAACAGTTCTGAAAGCATCAAATTGCTGCGATGCAGTAAATCCCAGTTGATAGCAATCAGGAAAATAGTATCGGCAATCGTGTTGTAATCTTTCGACGCACAAGCCGTTTTTAAAAGGAAGTAATTTCCCCCACCATTTACAGGATTATAATCCTTTTGCACCGTATATCGTGAAACGACCTCATCACCCGATGGCATCGTTTTAATGGACAGGATATCCGCAAACTTCCCGCTTCCTGAAGGATGCGTAATTATTCTTTGGCTCAGTACTTTCTCACCCATTAAATCGAGCTTATTTATAAGCCAGTCTGACGCATTCATCTCCCACTGACAGTGTTCATATGCAGCCCAGACTTCAATATAGGGGCCGGTGTCATCGGCGATGTATCGTCCGATATTCGTCAGCCCAACCTCCTGAAATGTGATCGGCTTTAACTCTGCTGGCTTAACATTCTGGGGTAACAATAGCCAGTAATGAAGCATCTCTTTTTCTGCAGAGGTATAGAGACATTTCCAGAAATTTTCCCGAATCTCTTTTTCCTGATCCTTCATCTCAAGAGGAAAAAAATATTGTTTTTCAGCAACCATAATGCAACCTCACTCGTCGCGCTTACTTAAGCCATAAACCCGAAAACATAAGGAAGCTTCCGAGGGTAATTAAGCTTTTAGCAAAGATAAGTAAGCCAGGCGCCACGGCACGTGTCATAGACGATAATTTTTCATAATTTTCCGCGTTGTATCTTTTGTGCCCCCCCATAATCCCGGAAAATAACGTGCAGAGCAGCACTACTGTGATCTTTAATCCCCAAACACACAAGAAAGACATGGATAAGATGATCGAATAATGCTTGGCCGTTGCGACGGAAAATAATGACATTGACTGAGCAAGCCATTTCAACGTAAAGCCAATGACGACCGTAGCCACTAACACTAGAACGAACATTAACCCCGCAAGGAGCCACTGCTTTTTGTTAAATAAATCTTTTCCATTCCAGATAAGCGCTAGCGTCCAAATCATAAAGACTATAAAGAAAAACCAATGCATCACAACGTTCCCCATTTACACATTTTAATCTCCTATCAGGACTGTAACACAGCCAGTCTTAATCACACCATCGCCACTGCCCGCCGCTGGGGACGGCTTACTTTCATCATCGTCATAAATCCAGTCAAGGATCGGTTTGAGAGCAAATTTGATACTGGCATCCCCTCCCAGACCGAGCGCCGCTGCAAGCTCACCGGACACCTTAAGGTTAAATGAATAATCAGTGCTATCAATCCAGGTTCCCACGCCTGCAGAAGCGCCAGCGCTACCTGCACTTCCTGAAAGTTTGCCATCGGCAACGACTACGCCATAAAAATCGGCTTTAGCCGTCGCCTCTCCTTTGACCGCCGCGGCTTCTGCGCCAAGTTCAACATTAAAGCCATAACGCCCTTTATTTCCGTCATATAGTTCACTGACGGCCTTCGCTTCAGCGGTTGCCAGGTATACATCCCCACCAACGCCGCCGTATTGTTGCCCTTCTTTTCCAATGCTTCCCGAGGCGCCATATTGTATTGCGGTGGCGTTTGCATTGAGATTAATCGCCCCGTAATCAGCTCGATCGGTCACTAACGTGCCGCTGGCAGTCGCCACCCCTACTTTAGTACGGACCTCGCCTTTATATTTATCCTGACTTTTTGTATTCCCGACCGTGATATCGGCAAGTGCGAATCCGGCTGAAGCCGTATCGGGTTTTCCAAAGCCGGATTTATCTTCAAGGCTTGCATAGGCGCCAAGCACACGGGCGTCGTAAACATCACCATGTATAGCACCATCTTTACCCGCATCCTTCGCCGCCGTTCCGCCCCAGTATTGCGGAGGTGCGGGTTGAGTGGATGCGACCGCAGGGGTTGCTGAGGTATTGCAACCCGTCTTGTCACCTTCCCTGGCGAGAGGCAAACCATTCACAAATACCGTTGTTGAACCACTGAGAATACTTCCCTGACCATGTTGGGAGCATGAAAGCGGGTCGCCTTTTCGTGCTGCCGGAAATCCGCCAATAATTACGTTGGGACTTCCGCTTTGAATTGGGCCAGTATGTGCGCTGGAATCAATGCGCGCTCTGGCGGCTGGTTTTCCCATAATAGCGTTCTCTGTACGCAGATTAACTGTTAACTTTTACAATCGCGCCCTTAATATCGGTAAGGTTAGTTCCCGTTATACTCACCGTATCATTTGCTTTGAGCTCGGTATTGATCCCATCACCTAGTCTTGTAAGCTCATCACCTTTGAAGATGGCTTGTTCCACAGCCTCTGCTTTGAGGTTGCCTTGGCCTACGTGAATCTCAATGGTATCCGGGGCGATCAGAATATAGTTGTCTTTAACTTTGAGTTTAATCGTGGTCACAGATTCCAGCAGCGCGTTACCTTCTTTATCCATGGTCAAGACGGTTTGATCTTTCCCAACGTTTATAACGTGCTTGTTACCAATATTATGCGTTTCATTATTACCTACATCTGATTTCAGGTTCCGCTTAATCGTAATATTCTCATCCTGTCCGATGGTTTTTCTACGATCGACACCGACATCATGAGTTTCAGAATTTTCAATATCCGTATCCATATTTTTTTCTGCATGGATCCAGATCTGCTCGTGCCCGGCTTTATCTTCAAAACGGAGAATATTGGCATTGTCTTTATGGCCATCTTTGCTGCGGCTATAAAAGCCCATCTGCGTCGCCGCAGCCGGCAGCGCCCACGGCGGCATGCTCGCGTCGTTATACACGCGGCCGGTAATAATCGGACGGTCCGGGTCGCCGTTGATAAAGTCCACCACCACCTCGTCGCCGACGCGCGGGATCTGCACCCCGCCGTAGCCCTGGCCTGCCCACGCGCTCGACACGCGAACCCAGCAGGAGCTGGTGTCATCGCCCTTCGCCAGCCGGTCCCAGTGGAACTTCACCTTCACCCGGCCATATTTATCCGTCCAGATACTCTCCCCCTTCGGCCCCACCACCTTCGCCGTCTGCGGGCCGTAGGTGCGCGGCCAAGCCGTGCTCTGCGCCGGACGGTAAACCACCGCCGACGGAATGACCGTGAAATCGGTACGGTGTATGGTCTCCCCCTCGCCGCTGGCGTAGCGGTTCTCCTCGAAGTGGTAGCCCGCTGCCGTCACCAGATACTCCCCGTTGTCGCTGAAGAACGGCGCGTTGGTTAACGTGAAGGTGTGCCCTGGCGCTATCCCCGCCGCCGTGGCGGTGGCCTGAATCTGCTGGTGCTCAACCTGCCAGCGCTCCTGACGGATACGGGCATAGAACTCCCCGTGACCTTTGTCCACAAAGCGCCCCGGCCAGTCGTACACGTCGATGCTGCCCGGCTTCGGCGACGCCGGGTTCTGCTGGGCCTGGAAAAGCCACGCGTTCGGCTTGCGGAAGTCATAGTCATCGAGGCTGTAAATCCCCGGCGTCACGCTGTCCTCCAGCGCCCACTGGCTGATGCCCTCTTCGTCCGTGCTGCCGCCTGACGGCGTCTGGTGGTACGGGATGACCTCGTAGCCGCTGAACGGCTGATGCTGCGTCGCGGCGTCGGTCAGCACCAGGGTGTGCTTGTCCGCATCGTGGCGGAAGTGATACGCAATTCCCTCCAGCTCCATCAGGCGGCTGATGAAGTCCAGGCTCGACTCCTGATACTGCACGCAGTAGTCCCAGACCCGGTAGCTGCCGGTGAGCTTATCCTCAACGTTGACCTGATGCTCACCGAGCAGGGTTTTGACAATCTGCGGCACCGTCTGGCCCTGGAAGATACGCAGGTTACGGTCGCGCTTCATCGGCCACAGGTCCGGCTCCACCGTCAGCTGGTACACCGCATAGCGGGTGCCCGTCAGCTCAACGGCGCTGACCGCCACGCGGGTAATTTTTCCGTTAATATAGCGGGACGTCAGCAGATTCTGCGTCGGGATGGTCACCGTGACCGGCTGGCCCAGCAGCTTACTGCGGTCAATGCGCGCGTCCGTGCCGAGCACGGTCAGCGTCAGCGCAAACGACTCGGACATCGCCTCGCGGCCCGTCAGTTTCCAGAACAGAAGCCCCTCCACCGGGAGCTGAACGGTAATTCGGTTGAGCATAATCTTTATTCCATTTAGCTTATGCGATGCAAAAAAGCGGGTCGCATCTCTGATAAAGCATCATTCAAGAAAGGGGCTTTTCCCGCTCGTTCATCCAAAAAACAAGAGAGTAGATTTTCAGTGACTCTGATGTGATAAATAACCCTACATTCAACCAGACGTTTGAAATTCCAAACACGCTTACTAAAAGAGGGAAAAATGAGACTGAACATCTGAATGAAATCAAACGAAATAATTCCTGAGCAAGAGCAAATTTGACTGCACCATTCTTTCGTTTGAAGAATAACCAGGCCGAAGCAAACAAAGAGAGTAATAAAAGTAAGTCAAGCACAAAAAAAAGCATGACCAAAATGCTGAAACCATCACCTGCAAAATAATTCAACGAAGCACTAAATGCTTTTGCGTCAGAAAGAAATGGGATTCTGTTGTGGCGTACTGAATTCGCGCAATAAAGTAAAATTGCGAGAAGATCCATACTTCCCCAGAAATACCCTGATTTACTCTTTAAATGAGCAACATTTTGTTTATGCACGTAATTAACACTGACAAAAATGGAATTCCGCATCTTCGCTTCAGCTAACTCTCCGGGGTCGGAGACAAATGGGCCTGTCGTTTTTCACTGACGGTGGTCAATTAAGACCACCGCTACTGACCCAACTGAGCTTTCAATCCTAAAGCGATTTTGTACATAAAGAGAAGAGACGATCTTCGAACACCTTTGGAAAAAGTCTCTGGCCTTGAAGATCGTGCATTACTAAGGATTCACCAGCCAGGTGCCCGGCTTGCTGATATCCAGCGTCTGGCTGCGCGTTCTCCCGTTGCCCTGCAGTTCAATCTTCGTCTCACCGGCTGGCAGCTTGAGCGAGGCATAGCCGTTGGTCGCCGGACGCAGCGCTTTTGGTTCGCCGTTCACTTTCAGCGTTTCACCGTCCTGGATACGGATATAAACCAGCGCGACCGGGCTGGCGTCGGCAGGTGGTGGCGTCTGTTGCGCCGTCGCAGGCTCGCTCACCGTCGCCGTTTCTGGCTTCACCTCTGGCGCGTTCGCGGCAGTTTCTGTCGGACGCGTCTCTGACGGAGGCTGGGCAGCCTGCTCAGGCGCATCATTCCCACCGCTGAACAGCATCGCCCCGGCGACAACGCCCACCAGCACGCCCGCGGCAACCATGCCCGGGATCTTATAGCGACGCCAGTCGAGCACCGAAGCTGGCTTCTCTTCCTCAACCGGAACCAGCATGGTGCCGGTCTTTTTGGCGGTGAGCACGTCGTTGATCCCGGCGACCGGCATCTCAATCAGCGCCGCGAATTCGTCGATAGACTGCGGACGGTCCTCCATGTGCAGCGCCAGCGCGCGGTCGATGGCCTGCAGCAGCGGGATGGAGTAGCCCTGCGGCATGATTTCCACCAGCGGCTTACAGGTGTCCTGGATGGAGCGCACCACGCTGACCGGCGGCGGAGAACCCACAATCAGGGTACGCAGCACCGCGCCGAGGGCGTAAATATCCGTCCACGGCCCCTGCTCGCTCTCGTTGTCGTCAGTGTACTGCTCAATCGGCGCAAAGCCGGGGCGCAGCATGGTTTCCGTTTCGTCGGAAAGGTTGCCGATTGTGCGGCGCGCGGAGCCGAAATCGAGCAGCACCGGCAGGCCGTTATCCTGGATCTGAATGTTATCCAGAGAGATATCACGGTGCAGATAGCCTTCGTCGTGGATGGTCTTGATCGCCCCGAACAGCATCGGCAGCGTGCGGCGGATCCAGGCCTCGTTGATCAGCTCCGGTTTTTCTTCGCGCAGGCGTGAAAGCGTGGTGCCGCTATAAAACAGCGTCCCCATGTAAGCCGTGTCGTTTTGTACCCAGAAACGCAGGACGTGCAGCAGGTTCGGGTGGTTAAACCGCGCCAGCAGACGCGCTTCCTGAATAAAGCTGTTCAGGCCCGCGGAAAATGCTTTGCCAAAGCGCTCACTGCGCAGCACCAGGGTCATGTCGTCGCCGCGCACGGCGAGCGAGGAAGGCATAAATTCTTTGATAGCGATAGTGCGTTCGAGCTGGTGATCCCACGCGCGATAGACAATGCCAAAACCGCCGCCGCCGATCACCTCTTTGATTTCAAACTCGTTGAAGCGGTACCCGACCGGGAGCGCGTTTGGGACAGTCCGATTGTTATCATTATCCGTCATCTTTTACAGTTCTCTTGATGATTATTACGCGGCAAACTGACAGTGAAACTCGCCCTGCTCGCAGGTGACATGCAGGCGTCGGTACTGCTCGTCGCTGCGGCTGGCGGTAAGTAAGATCTGGCTCATCTGAGGCAGCAGGGTGTTAGTCAGAATAGCATCCACCATGCGGCCCCCGGACTCCACCTCGGTGCAGCGCTGAACAATCTGTTCCACCACGCTGTCGTCAAACTCAGAAATAATGCTGTGATTCTCTTCCAGACGACGCTGAATGCGCTTGAGCTGCAGGCGCACAATCTGCCCGAGCATCTCGTCGCTGAGCGGGTAGTACGGCACCACCATCAGGCGGCCCAGCAGCGCCGGCGGGAATACTTCCAGCAGCGGCTGGCGCAGCGCGCCGCTTAATGCGTCAGGCTCCGGCATCAGCTCCGGATCGGCGCACATGGCGCTAATCAGCTCGGTGCCGACGTTGGAGGTCAGAATAATGATGGTATTACGGAAATCAATGTGGCGCCCCTCGCCGTCCTCCATCCAGCCTTTGTCGAAGACCTGGAAGAAGATCTCATGGACGTCCGGGTGCGCTTTTTCAATTTCGTCCAGCAGCACCACGCTGTAAGGGCGACGGCGCACGGCCTCGGTTAACACGCCGCCTTCACCATACCCTACGTATCCCGGAGGCGCACCTTTTAAGGTGGAAACGGTGTGCGCTTCCTGGAACTCGCTCATGTTGATGGTGATGACGTTCTGCTCGCCGCCGTACAGGGATTCCGCCAGCGCAAGCGCGGTTTCGGTTTTCCCGACGCCGGACGGGCCGCACAGCATAAAGACGCCCACCGGTTTGTTCGGATCGTCGAGCTTCGCCCGCGAGGTTTTCACGCGGCGGGCAATGAGATCCAGCCCGTGACGCTGGCCGATAACGCGCTGGTTCAGCGTATCGGCAAGGTTCAGCACCGCGTCGATCTCGTTTTTCACCATCCGGCCCAGCGGGATCCCGGTCCAGTCAGAGACGACTGCGGCGACCACGTTTTCATCTACCGCCGCAAACAGCAGCGGCTCGTCACCCTGTAAGGCGTTCAGCGCCTGCTGCTGCTCCGCCAGCTGGCTGCGCAGCTCGGCGGTCTCTTCCTCGCCCGCCGCAAACAGCGCGGCGCGCAGGCGGATGATCTCCTGCACCAGACCGCGCTCGTCTTCCCAGCGCCGGGCCAGAGCTTCGCGTTTTGTTTCATACGCGTCGCGCTCTGTGATTAACGACGCTACGCGGTCGGCCTCACCGGCGCCGACGCGCGCTTCGCGTTCAGCAATTTCAATTTCCACGTCCAGCGCGGCAAGATGGCGCAGGCAGTCTTCCAGCTGCGCCGGCGGCGCGCTCTGGCTGACCGCCACGCGGGCGCAGGCGGTGTCGAGCAGCGCAACGGCTTTATCCGGCAGCTGGCGCGCCGGGATGTAGCGATGGGACAGCTTCACCGCCGCGCTGACCGCTTCGTCGAGCAGCAGGACCTGGTGGTGCGTCTCCAGCGGCGACACGGTGCTGCGTAGCATCAGAATCGCTTTCGCTTCGTCCGGCTCGTGAACCTGTACGGTCTGGAAACGACGGGTCAGCGCCGGGTCTTTCTCAATGTACTTTTTGTATTCCGCCCAGGTGGTGGCGCCGATGGTGCGCAGCTGACCGCGCGCCAGGGCCGGCTTCAGCAGGTTCGCCGCATCGCCGGTCCCCTGCTGGCCGCCTGCACCAATCAGGGTGTGGATCTCATCGATAAACAGAATAATCGGCGTGGCGCTGGACTGGACTTCATTAATGAGCGCCTGCAGACGGGCTTCAAACTCGCCTTTCATGCCCGCGCCTGCCTGCAGCATGCCGATATCCAGCAGCCACAGCTGAATATTTTGCAGCGGCTCCGGCACGTCGCCGTCGGCGATACGCAGCGCCAGCCCTTCAACGACTGCGGTTTTGCCGACCCCGGCCTCCCCGGTCAGCAGCGGGTTGTTCTGGCGGCGACGCATCAGGATATCGACCATCTGGCGGATCTCCTCGTCGCGCCCGACAACCGGGTCAATCTTCCCGTCGCGGGCGCGGGCGGTCAGGTCCTGGCCATACTGGGCCAGCGTCCCCTGCGCAGCCGGTACCATACCCGCCGGTGCATCGACGGCGGCAGCGGCCTGCTGCGTCTCTTTGCTGTTGGCGCAAATAGCGTCGAACTGCTCGATCAGCACTTCGACGTTAAGGCGGGTGAACTGCGACGAGATGCTTTTCAGCACGTTGGCCAGATTCCAGGTCTTGAGGATGCCGATCAGCAAATGGCCGCCGCGAATGCGGCTGACGCCAAACTTCAGCGAGCCGAAGACCCAGGCGCGCTCCACGGCGCTGTCGATATGTTCGGAGAGATCGGAAACGGAACTTGCGCCGCGCGGCAGAGCGTCCAGCGCCGCCACGATATCGCGCGTTAGCTGCTGTTCGTCGAGGGCAAAATGGCGGATGACCTGCTGCAGATCGCCATCCTGCTGCTGCATCAGCTGATGCAGCCAGTGCACCAGCTCAACGTAGGGGTTGCCGCGCAGCTTGCAGAAGGCAGTCGCGCTTTCCAGAGAGGTAAATAACAGCGTATCCAGTTTGCCGAAAAGCACGGCACGGCTAATTTCTGACATGTTCGGTTCCGTTGATAACAATGCGTTAGAAAAATTTATCGCTCTGCGCGATACACCAGATCGCCACGCGGGACAGGCTGCGGCTGATGCCCCAGCCAGGTGTTAAAGCCTAATCGCCCATCGCTGCCGAGCGTGGTGCCCTGCACCGCGTCTTCACGCAGGATCACCCGTGTTTCCCATTCAAACTCAATTCCCGCGTACTGGCGCACCCAGTCGCGCAGCTCGGTGACCCACGCTTCGCCCGGCAGAAAGCGGTTGTACTCCTCCGCACTCAGCGGGCCAATCTCGATACGAAACTTATGCTGCACGTCGCGGACGGCGACGCCGAGAAAAGCGGATTCCCCCATGCGCGGCATGCGGCGTCCTGCTCCCAGCTGCGCCTGCTCGCGGGTGGAGAGCGGCATCCACTGCGGCACGTTGCTCACCAGCTTAACCGGCGCTTTAAAATAGCTGCGCAGGATCTTCTCCAGCCCTTCCGGATCCCGCCCGTGGCGGGTCAGGTGCCCGGCGTGGGTAAAGCGGGCATGGGCGCTCAGGCTGCCCTTATTCATCTGACCCGGCTGTCCCATGCCGATCAGCGACGCCAGGTAGCCCTCAAAGCGCTTATTGTCGGCGCGATCGAGGGAAACGGCAGGCTGCGCATCCGCCCAGGCGCGGTAAAACAGCAGCGCCAGACGATGATGGAACAGATCGGCAAACGCGCTGAGGCTGGTGTCCTGGTGATGATGAATCCGCTCGCGGGCGTACTCGGTCATATGCACCGGCAGCGGGCCGTTCGGGCCAAACAGGCCAAAGCTGAGGATCGACACCTCATGCAGCCCGCTTTCCTCACGCTGTCGCACCTGGGCCAGCGTCGACGGCGCAAAGCTCATTGAGGGCTGCTGGCCAATGCGCAGCGGCTCAAATTTCGGCAGCGGCGCGCGGCCCAGCGGGTAGCGCTCGCCGCCCTGTGCATCAATGCGCCTTAACAGCTGAAACAGATCGTAGCGCCAGGGCGTCTCGCGGACCCCGTGCCAGAACGTATCCGGCAGCTTCGTCAGGCGATGCACGCGCAGCGGTGCGGTGGCAGCGTCACTCATACCAGCGCCCTTTTACCCATGCGCGGCGCCCAGTAGCCTATCTCGCCGCGCTGCTGACTCTTCAGGGTGAACTCGGTGAAGCTGTTGATGGAGACCAGACGGGCAAAAAGGCGCTCCATCACGCTGCCGAAAAGCCACGGGCTGGCGCCGGAAAACGCCCGCTCGTCCACCGTCAGGGTGATGCCAATTCCGCGGGCGAAAACGACCGGGCCGGGTTCAGGCACGCGGCGGTGTACCGGCTCCAGTACGCAGTGGCGAACCCCCTCCACCTGACGCGCAACCGGCGTTTCGGCCAGGTTGGCGTACAGACCTAACAGCTGGCGCAGCGCCGCTGCCCCCTCTTCATTTTCGCTGTCCATCAGGCTGAGGTAGTTCATCTGCAGCTGGCTGATGAGCCGCCAGGTGCTGAACCCTTCCGCCAGCGCCGGACGCGGCGGCGTCGGGCCTTTGCGCAGGGTTAACCCCTTCACCGGCATGGAGTCGGCCATAATGAACTGCCCGAGCTCCTGCTGGAGCATCAGCGGCAGGTCGCGGCTGGTACAGAGCACCTCGGCAGAGATGTAGCGCAGGTTTTCCTGCCACGGGGCATGCTGTTCATCCACCAGCGAGACAAAGACCTCCGAGCCGATATAGCCGGTACGGGTGCCGTAGCGCAGGGCGTGCTCGGAGAGCACGCGCTGTTCCCGGCGCAGGGAAAAATAGGCCCCGTAGTTGCCCGCGTCGCCGCTCCAGGTGCTCCAGAACGGACGAAACGTCTGGTCGTCGCGCTGGCCGTCGGCGCTGCCAAAAATTTTATTTACCGCATAAATTTCGTAGTCCAGCGGGCGGATGTTATCGACCACCAGATGGTATTCATGCTGGCCTTCATTCAGCTTCTGCCGGGCCGCCACTTTCGGGAACAGGTTGATGACCGGCGTGCAGTGCAGCGCCAGATGGCTGGCGTCGACCACGCGCTCCAGCTGTTCATCCGACTTATCCAGCAGAATGAAGATATCGAAGGCTTTTTCGTTTTCGCAGCGCTGGATAAGCGTGCTCAGACCGCTCAGGCTGATAAAGCGGAAGCGGGCCGGAAACGCAAAATACTCCTGCAGCAGACGGTAGCCGTCAAAGTTGCGCAGATCGTCCGGGAGGAGCGCCTGGTCCGGCGCAAAGCCCTCCTGACGCAGCGCATCCGTTGCCAGCAGCTGTCGCTGCGGCTGCGGGCTGACCGTCTGGCAGACGATCCCGGCGTGGTGCTCCATCACCAGCTCCAGCAACTTCAGCGCCTCAATGTCCGGGCCGCTGAGGAAAAACTCCAGCCGGTCAAAATTCAGGTGCCCAAGGTTTTGCGGGCCGTCGCAGGCAATGCGGATCCGCAAGGCGCTGTTGATCCCCCGCTGGCTTAAGCCGAGCTGGGCCAGCGGCAGGTCAGCGGGCACGCCGCCGAGCTCCACTTTGTCGATTTTCAGCGGCAGCAGATTGACCTCGTGCGCGGTGGTATAGCTGCAGGTTACGCCAGTTTTTTTCAGCGCCAGGCTGTCCATCATGGTGCCGCGCGGCACAATAAAGCCGTTGCTCAGATCGCCGCGGCTGCTGTCGGGCTCAATTTCCGCAATCGCCATTGAAGGGGTGGGCGCGAGGTAGTTCGGCGCGATCATCTCCAGCAGACGCTGGGAGAAACGCGGAAACTCCGCGTCCATTTTCATCTGCACGCGGGAGGTCAGAAACGCGAAACCTTCCATCAGGCGTTCGGTGTACGGGTCCGCCACTTCGATGCCGCGCATGCCCAGCCGCCCGGCGACCTTCGGATATCGTTCGGCAAACTCGGCCCCCATTTCGCGCAGGTAGGCCAGCTCACGGTTGTAATATTCGAGCAGTTTACTTTCCATGATTACCCCGCATCTTTCAGTTCAAAATGGCCGTTTTCCAGATCGACATCGGTACGAAACAGAAACTCCAGCGGGTACGGCACACACCATAAGCGCCCTTTAATCTCAATGGATAGCACGTTATGCAGATCCAGCGAGGAGGTATCCGACACGCAGCGGACCTGCAGCCCCTGCGGCAAAATGCGCGGTTCAAAATTGATGATGGCCTCGGTGAGCTTGCGCTGAATATCGTGCCATTCGATATCCGACATTCTCTTCCCGGCCAGCGGCGCGACGCCGAAGTTAACCACCGAGCGGCTCACGTGCGGTAGCGCGCTTAAATCCCCGGAGGCATCGTGGTTGATGGTGTTAAACAGCCACTGCAAATCCCGCAGCACGTTACGACGCAGTGCGGCGTGGGTGATCAGGTTGCTGTTGGCCGGCTCGCGTTTTTTTTCCGGGTCGTTATCGGTGAGGCGATCGAGCAGCGAAGGCTGCATTTTGTCGCGCGCCCCCACCTTCTCCTGCCTGCTGCGGGCTTGCCAGCCGCTGCGCAGCAGATCGCCTTCGCCAGCGGGATTACTCATCGGCTCCATCCGTCGCAAACGACACGAGGCTTAACGACAGCAACGGGCTTTCGCTTTGCTCGCTGAGCCAGGCTTTCTGGCCCATCCCTTCGTACAGGGTGCCGTCCTCGTCGAGCGGCTGCCACTCGGTAGTGCGGCCCAGTTTGATCGCATCCGACGCATCGGCAGCAAACGGGTAACGCGCCGGGATCTGACAGACCTGCTCCGTACCGTCGGTCAGGCGCACCAGCGCGTGACGCCAGACCAGATCGGTCACGCTGGCAGGCGCCTGGAAACGAATCTCGGCGATAGCGTTAAACGGCAGCCAGAAATAGCGGCCGTTCACGATGGTTTCGCACACCGGGCCGAGACGGGCATCGCCGTCCATCAGCCAGTCAAACGCCTGAGCCTCATCATTTTCGAGGGTGATGTGACCGGGAGTGGCCTGCGCCTGGTCAAGCGCTTCAAGGCGCAGCGACCGGGCACGCTCGCCCTCCTCGCGGAGCGCCGCGGCCAGGGTGGTCAGCCACGGCCACTGAGTTTCAGGCATAGCCGGACGCGCCTGCCCCGCCATCACCTGTGCGCGCTGCAGCTCGCCCTGAATGGACTGCTCCAGCAGCGTGACGGTGGGTTTCGCCTGCGGCTTCAGCGCCAGCCAGCTTTTCAGCTGGGTCAGCGCGCGCGTCCCGTTGCCGCTGAGGATTAAAAACTGCACGAACGCGGCGCGGAGGTCTGCATCTGCCGGACGGGCTTTGATCTCCGCTTCAAGACGCGCCAGCGCGTCGTTGAGCGTTTCACCCGCCAGGTGTTGATAGAGCGTATTCATAGCCATTCCTTAATTCGCCGCGCGCCAGGCGCCTACTGCCGGATCGCGCAGCTGAGGACGCAGGGTATCAATCAGAACGATATTCAGCGGGGTGCCTGGGGCAACCCAGGCGCTCCAGGTTTTCTTTACCGCCGCAATACGCGCCTGCAGTTTTGCATCGTCGCTGGCGGTCTCGCGGGAAATTTCTACCGCTACCGTGCCGTTGCTCTTCCAGCTGTTCAGGGTGCTGTCGTAAGGCAGGATCATCCAGCTCTGATCGCTGTCTGGCGTGCTGAATACCATGCGCTCTTTATTGACGGAGGTGATCAGCGCGTTTTCCGGATCGGCGCTCTGATTCAGCCCCATCACCGGGAAGCCGTGAATGTACGTCACCGCCATCTCTTTCTGCCCGCCGTTGCGGGACTGAGAGATAACGGTGTGACCGCTCAGCCAGCTGCCGTTACCGCAGCGGGTAGTATCAGAATCCGGAATAAAGAGCGCCGGAGCGGACGCGCCGCCCTCCCAGAAGGTGCGCAGGTGGCAGCCATCCTGCAGGGTAAACTCCTGCCACGGCGTGCGGTCGGCGGCAACGGTGCGGGAAGCCACGTTCTGATCGGGTGGCAGTAACGCGCCGCGGGCTGGGGTTGCGGTGACGGTCTCGGCAGGCGCGGCCTGCTGCTGTTTCACCACCAGCGCCCAGTCCTGCGCTTTAGCTGCCGTGCCCTGCGCCAGCGTCGTCCCCTCGGGATCGTTGAGCATCCAGCTGAGTTTATTCACTTTGCTGCACTGGTGTTCCAGCAGCGAGCCAAGACGCGGCACAAAGTTTTCCAGCACGGAGACGTCTTTCTTGCCGTTCGCCACAATGCGCAGCGCCACTTCTGGCTTACACCAGCTCTGCGGGGTGTTGTCTTTGATGTTGTCGATCCAGATATCCAGCTTCTGCGCAGGAGACTGCACGATGCGGAAATTTTCAGCCTGCGCGGTGGAGGTCGCCGCCAGAAGTGCCAAACCCGATAGCCAAAGTTTCATATCGTTCCTTGTGTGTCTAATCAGTTCCGCAGGGAAGAAATTGTGCTGCGTCAGAGAGGGTGTGCAGCAAAGTGGTGTCCTGAGGGTTGCCCATCCATACCGCCAGGGCGGTATAGTTATCCTGCGCATTCCCCTCCTGCTCGCCATTCTTTTGAATGATTTGGTTCATTAAGGTCAGCCACTCCTGTGGCGTATTGACCATGTGCAGCGACTGCTTCATTTGCTCTTCGCTGACGCCGTGCCAGAACCCGTCGGTGCAGAGTAAAAAGGCATCGCCGTCTTCTACCTGCACCACGTCGCTGTAGCTCGCTTCCGGTCCGCCGTTTTCAATTCCCAGCGCCAGATAAAGCAGGTTGCTGTTGAGATCGTCCGTCTGATGCCCGGCATCCTTCATCTGCTGCACCAGACTGTGGTCCGTGGTGACGTGCCACAGCCACCCCCGGCGAAACAGGTACAGGCGGCTGTCGCCGGCATGCGCCCAGTACGCCAGCCCGTAGTCCCGGTCAATGAACAGGCTGACCAGCGTCGTGCCCATCCGGCGATAGTCCTGAACGGCCTGCTGTTCGCTCAGAATGGTGCGATTCGCCGTCTGCACGTAGTCGCGGATATGCTGCGCGTTGAGGTGCTTGTCGCCATCGAAGCGGGAGATAATGCTGTTACGGGCCAGTTCCGCGGCGACTTCACCACCGGGCAGACCCGCGATGCCGTCGCAGACGACAAAGCAGGCCGAGCGTTCCCCTATGGTTTCTCCCGTCTGATCCTGGTTGCTGGCGCGCGTCCCCTGGCGGGAGAGAGAAGCGGTTGCGATATTCATTTGTCTTCCGATCCGCTCTGTGAGTCTTTGTACTGATTCACCTCCATGTCATACGCATGAAGGAAGGCTTCGCCGAACAGGGTGTGGAAGTCATCCTCAATCTCGCCCGCCGTCTCGCCATAGCTACGAACAAAATAGTCCCACAGGGCGGCTTTGCGGCTGCCCGGCAGCGCCAGACGCGAGGTCATGCCGTTTTGCTTCGCCTGCTCCTCCAGCTGTTCCGGGTTAAAGGACTGCAGCATCGCGGCGATGATGGCGCGGATACCGGAGATCATCCCCAGTTGGTGCGCCTGAAGGTCGATCAGCGCGTCGCGCACCGATTTGGTCGGCGGCATAAAGCCCGGCATCGGGGTGCCGAACATCTGAATTAAGACGGTTTTCCCGGTCGGCAACAGCTTGAACGGGTTGTTGGCATCGTCCAGCACCATGGTCATATCGGCTTTTACGCCGCGTTTCAGGATGGAGCGCGACGAGAGCAGCGCCACGGTGCCCTGCGAGAACATGCCGAGAATCTGCCCCAACTGACGCATATTTTCCCGGTCAAACTGCGGAACAGGCTGCATTTCGCTCAGGCCCATACCTTCAAGCAGCGCCTGCAGCAGCTCGCCCTGCAGCACTTCACCCTTCTCGCCATTATTCGGGCTGGCGGTTGGGGATGCCGCGTTATTGACCGGGTCGATGCGCAGGCGCCCCTTCGGTGCCTGAGCACTGCTGCGCGCAACGGCCTGCGGCGTAGGCATGGTGAAGCCTGCGTAATCCGGCCGCGCCGGCTCTTCTTCACGTGGCGTTTCCTGCGGCTCTGGGGCGAACAGCGGAGAATCGGCAAGCACGTCCTCTTCCTGCTCCGGTTCAGGCGTTGGTGCTGGCTTTTCGTCTGCAATATCATCCGGGTGGGTTAACGGTGCTCCGCCCATCAGCCCGAGCGGGTCATCATTGCGCGCGGCTGGCGCGCTGGCCTTTCCACCGAACAGCGCCAGCGGGTCAAGCTCGTCCGCCGCGTCTTCTTTAGGGGCGGGTTGCCCCTCAACCGGCGGCACCAGCGTGGAAGGCGTAACGTCGTCAAAAATGCTCTCTTTTTTGAACAGCGCTTCGTCGCTGAACAGCGTGTCCGGGTCGACGTTCTTGCGCTCAAGCGTTGGATCGCTGTCGTTGAACATCGCCAACGGATCTTCGGCATTACGCTCCGGCGCGGCGGGCTGGGAGAAGGGATCCTGTGAGGCCGCAGGCTGCGGTTTTGCGCGGTTGCTGGAGATGCTGTCGGAGATGGAGAACTCCTGCATCAGGCTGTCCCAGATTTCGGAAGGCACGGCGGTCGGTTCCGCCTTCCCGCGTGGCGCGGGGTTAGCAGGCTTCGCTTGCGCTGCGGGCGCAGCGGGTGCGGCTGTCGGACGCGCCTGCTGCTGCATGCTGGCCGCCATACGGCTCACCGGCTGTGTGTCGTGGATCAGTTCGGTCACTTCGATACGGTAGTCATCAATACCGAGAATGTCGCCATCCTGCAGTTCAACCTGACGTCCGCGCTCCAGCGGAATATCGTTTAATACCACGCGGGTGACGCTCCCACGGTTGGTGACACGGCATTCGCCCTGAGCGTCAACGTGGACAATGGCCTGCAGACGCGAGATGGTGCGGTCATTGTCCGGTAATACCAGATTGTTATCCGTACCGCGCCCAATGGTGCCGCCCGGGGCATAAAAATCACAGCTGCTTTGCGGCGGCTGATGACCGGGTTTCGTAGAAATAATCGTGAATCGCATGGCGTATTCCTGCTGGTATGATTAGCGCTCAAACGCTGCCGCTCTCGGGAATGAGAACGGCGGGGTTTGGGGGTTAAGAACTGATTAGAGCTATTTGACTAAATTCAGGAAAATAATGCCGATAAGCAGCCATAGTGTAAAAAATAAGGCCTGAATTTTATAGCATCGATGCAGTTTTAATATCCAGCCAATTCTCTCTTCCGGTAAAGCCTGAACGAATTTATAGGCATCATCCTGAACATCTCTGTCTTTGGTAAACTTCATCTTCACGCCTTTGCGAAGACGAACAAACCAGATTATTTTTTGATAATTCGCCAGCGAACCAAAAAATGATGCGGAATTTGTCACCAGATCGAGATCGTAGCCTTTTTGCCTATATTCTGAAAGAAGTAGATTATATTCAGTTTCGTGTCTTTTAAAATAACGAGAACTAACGAGATCCATGATTACGACAATTAAGAATAAAACTACGATCAGAAATAAAAGAATATTTTCTACATTCACCATAGTTTATCCATTACATATTCCGTTGCTCCACCGGCTACTTCGCCACCAACGTATCCACCCGCAGCGGCGCCTACCACGGAACATGCGAGCAACCCTACACCACCTGTTGCCACTCCCAATGCAACACATACGCCAGCGCCAGCCATGGCTCCATATTTTCCGCCATAAATCCCGCCCGCAAGACTTGCACCGAATTGACTGTACTTCTTAACGGCGACTTTGGAGCAATTCTGCTCTCTACCTACTGTACAGGCATCATAAACTTCATTGGTTGTGTTTGCACCAGCGAAGCCGATAGCAAGCCATCCTCCCATTTTCAGGTAACGGGCAGCTTTTGATGCATTGTCTACATATGTTGAATACCCTCGTATCGAGGCAACACCTGCGGTACTCCATTCGTGGACAATTGACCTGCTTGATAAACCTAAAGCGTGCTTGATTTCTTCATAAGGTTTCAGTTTCAGCGTTAGTCTGGAAAGCTTATTTAATAAAACGTCCAGCTCAGAAAAAAGTTTTTGTCTCTCAACAAAAAACTGCTGCCCGATCAATGTCCCTTGCGTTCTGTATTGATTTTGATAAGCCAACTCAATAGCTTTTAATTTCTTTTCTATTTCGCTAAAGTACCTTTCACCCGCATCAGCAACCACCCCGAGGGATTTATCCATAAAATTTGTTAATGCTGCGATGGTATTAAAATGTTTGTTAAAGAAATTGGCCTCATCTGTATTTAGCTCTGACAAGGCTCCATTAACCTTTTGCTTTGCATTTTTTAATTGTTTTAGCTGAACAGTATTCTCAGCACCGGGGGTATTAAGAATTAATATTTGCCCTGGCTTCAACCATGCTGTATCCCTGTTGATTTGCATAAAGTAACGCGCTGCTTCACTATCAGGTTTACTGAACAGAAGTCTGGCTTGGAAATCTAATGTCCCCGCCTGCTGCACAACGCAATAACCCGGGGGAATCATTGATTTTACGCTCATAATTCATTCTCTAAAAAATAAATTAAGCTTTCCGAATAATGACCGGGGATATCTCCCCGGCCATATGCGCAATTACGCTTCTTTGTTTTCTTTGATATTCCAGCCAGCGCTGCTTTCAGCACCTTTACCACCCGACGTGGTCTGCTCCCAGTACTGCTGTTTCACTTTCGCAGCCTGGAATGCATAGGTCACACCCACGGTGTCGCCGTTGTCTGCACCGGTGTACTGAACGGAAGTCACCAGCACATCTTCCAGCGTAATGCGGGAGTATTCCACCTGCTGACCGCCCGCTTTACAGACGGACAGCTCAACTTTAGTCAGGTGTTTACCGCTGGCGCAGTGTTTCAGGATAGCGGTGGTGGATTTGTCGATCAGTGCGTTAACGTGCAGGTCGTTAAAGTTAACTTTACCGGCACCGCCGCCACCGCCAACGCTCATATTACCTGGCTGGGACGCGCCCCAGGAGAAGGAGGTAATGTCAGTCCAGCCGGTGTGGTTAGAATCTTTAGATTCGCCCGTAACACCCTCGACCTTCAGAAACATATCAATAGCCATAATATCTACTCTTCGTGGATGAACAATATTGCTTTCGAAAAAGCCCTTATATGGCAAACAGGAAAGCATGGGGCTGAATAAAACCGTCCATATTTTACCTCTGCCTCATATCAAACGACCCATGTCATTTGACAGTCTTACATTCCCCCTGAATGAAAGGAAAGAATGTGAAGTCTTTTACTCTTGTGGATTATCCTGTAACCAGGTGCGGTCAGGATTTCCGATGATTAACTGAGGTGCAAGTTCGTTAAGTTCGTCGCTGTGATAAAGTCGTAAACAGTTTAAGGTTACGCCTTTGATATCGGGTTTTCGCTCTGAATGAAATCCGTTAATTTGATTTATATATTTCCCAATGAGGACATTCACTTTATCCGTGCCATTTTCGGCATCAAAAGGAATCCATTCAATGAATGCACTCGCACTGCGAGCCGCATCAGCAGAAAACTTACTGCCTTTATCTGCCACCTGCGCAAGGCAGCGCGCCAGAACTAAATCTTTTAAAACCTGCCGGTATGTTTGCTTATGATAAAAATCAGGATAGCTATTTCCGGCATTTACATAAGAAGTCATAAACACGAGGAGATAACCCAAATATTTCATCTGATATCCTTTTCTATATACTCAGTAACACACTGACCAGCATGAGGAACTAACATTTCTCTTTCCGCTTCTCTGCAACAACGTATATACCTATCGCTAATGCATTAAGTCCAGTACATAAGGATCCATGCATTACGATTTGCCGGACATCGTCCGGCCAGTTAAATATAAATAAATAGTAGCCAGATACTGTCACAAATAGCATGAATGAAATAATGAGCAATGTATAACTGATTAAATAGCTGATGAATTTTCTTGTTATCGTTTTTGAAGGTAAATTCATTAGCTATCTCGAATTAACAGTAAAGCTGCCGGCCCCTGCGGGCCGGCAATCGTCATCACGCGTCTTTCGTCTTCAGCGACGGCAGTTTAGAAACCAGACGCAGAGAAACGGTCAGACCTTCCAGCTGGTAGTGTGGACGCAGGAAGAACTTCGCGGCGTAGTAGCCCGGGTTGTCTTCAATCTCCTGCACCTGAACTTCCGCAGCCGCCAGCGGTTTGCGGGACTTGGTCTCCTGGGAGGAGTTAGCCGGGTCACCGTCGACGTAGTTCATCACCCAGTCGTTCAGCCAGCGCTCCATCTCTTCGCGCTCGCGGAAGGAGCCGATTTTGTCGCGCACGATGCACTTCAGGTAGTGGGCAAAGCGGCAGCAGGCGAACAGGTACGGCAGGCGTGATGCCAGGCGCGCGTTGGCGGTCGCATCCGGATCGTGGTACTCCGCCGGTTTTTGCAGGGACTGCGCGCCGATGAAGGCGGCAAAGTCGGAGTTTTTGCGGTGTACCAGCGGCATAAAGCCGTTTTTTGCCAGCTCGGCTTCGCGACGATCGCTGATGGCGATCTCGGTCGGGCACTTCATGTCCACGCCGCCGTCATCGCTCGGGAAGGTATGGCACGGCAGGTTTTCCACCGCCCCGCCGGACTCCACGCCGCGAATCGAGGTGCACCAGCCGTACTCTTTGAAGGAACGGTTGATGTTGGCGGCCATCGCATAGGCCGCGTTCGCCCACGAGTAGCTGTTGTGGTTTGCGCCGTCGGTCTGCTCTTCAAAGTCAAAGCTGTCCACCGGGTTAGTGCGAATGCCGTACGGCAGGCGCGACAGGAAGCGCGGCATCACCAGCCCCAGATAGCGGGCGTCTTCGGATTCACGCAGTGAACGCCAGGCGGCGTATTCGGTGTTCTGGAAGATCTTGGTCAGATCGCGCGGGTTAGCCAGCTCCTGCCAGGACTCCATCTGCATCACGCCCGGCGCGGTACCGGTAATGAACGGACAGTGCGCCGCAGAGCCAATGCGCGCCATTTCCCCCAGCAGCTCAACGTCCTGCGGGCTGTGGTCGAAGTAATAGTCGCCGACGATGCAGCCAAACGGCTCGCCGCCGAACTGACCGTACTCCTGCTCGTAGATTTTCTTGAAGATCGGGCTCTGGTCCCAGCCCACGCCCTTGTAACGTTTCAGGGTGCGGCCCAGCTCCTGCTTGGAGATGCTCATAAAGCGGATCTTCAGCATCTCGTCAGTTTCGGTATTGTTGACCAGGTAGCTCAGGCCGCGCCAGGCGCTCTCCAGCTTCTGAAACTCTTCGTGGTGAATGATCTGGTTCACCTGCTGGGAGAGCTGCTCGTCGATACCGGCAATCAGGTTCTGAATGGTGCGGTAGGTGTCGTTCGAGAAGGTGACGGTATTTTCCAGCGCCTGCTGCGCCAGGGTCTTGACCGCACTCTCCACGGCGGAACGCGCCTGATCGGTTTTCGGGCGGAACTCTTTGTTCAGCAGCGCGCTGAACTCATCCTGGCTGAACGCCTGACCCGCCTGCTGATCGTGTTGTTGAGTCTGGTTGCTCATCGATTATTCCTCGCTACCTTTCGCGCTTTCGTCATTTTTTGGCATCTGGCTCAGGGATTTGAGCAGCGTCGGATCCTGAAGGATTTTTGCGATCAGCTCTTCCGCACCGTTTTTGCCGTCCATGTAGGTCAGCAGGTTAGAGAGCTGCGTGCGCGCCTCCAGCAGCTTGTTCAGCGGCTCGACTTTGCGGGCCACCGCGTCCGGCAGGAAGTCGTCCATGCTGTCGAAGGTCAGATCGACGTTGAGCTTACCTTCGCCGGTCAGGGTGTTATCAACCTGGAACGCCACGCGCGGCTTCAGTGCCTTCATGCGTTCATCGAAGTTATCGATGTCGATTTCCAGGAATTTACGCTCGTCGACGGCTGGCAGGTTTTCCACCGGCTTGCCAACCAGATCGGCCATAACGCCCATCACAAACGGCAGCTGAATTTTGCGTTCTGCACCGTAGATCTCTACGTCGTATTCGATCTGCACGCGGGGAGCACGGTTGCGTGCGATGAATTTCTGTCCACTGTTACTCATTGCCATGATGTTCTCCATCAAAGATGCGCGGTGAAGGTGAAACGGCAGACTCCATGCCTGTCGTCATAATGCCAGGACGCGTCATTCGCGGCGTCCAAAGATGTTTTCCAGTTGGTTAACGCCGTCTGGCGCCAGGTCGCGAATAATGTCCATAAAGTTAAGTTCTGACAGCCGCTGCACCCGTTCAATCATCAGCGGCGCGGGGTGGCTCGGTTCGTACTGCGCAAAGTACTGCTTCGCTTTTTCCAGCATTAGCTGCGCGTCGGCGCGGCTGGTAACCTGCACGCTGCGCCAGTCGGTGACTGGCTGAACGGGCTGCGCTGCCGCAGGCTGCGGCTCAGCGTGCTGTTCAGCCTGCGCTTCACGGTTCGGCAGCAGCTTGCTGATGTCGGTCACCTGACACGCGCTGGCGACCAGCCCCACGGTTTTCAACAGCTGTTCCATTTCCGGTACGCCGCTTTCACCGAGATGCCCGGTGAGCAGCTCGCGGATGGCCAGCAGTCGTTCGTTAATCACAATGACCGCTGTGGTCCCCGGCTGGTCGCCGCGGGCCAGTTCGTCAATCAGTCTTGGACGGCCGCCGGGATAGTCTGGACATTCGGTTTTACTGCCGTCCAGCAGCGCCTGGGCGTCACGCAGCGAAATTTCATCGCCGTTTGAACGCAGCAGCGAGGCGTTACGTACCGCGACGGTGAGCTCGGATTTATCGCTCAGCCCTGCCAGAGCGTTAATGCGATAGAACGGGTCGGTTTCGCCATACTCTTCCAGCAGCGGATAGAGCGGCTCCCAGTAGCGCGCGATAGCTTCCTGCACCAGCAACAGTCCGTCGGCGTAGCCTGCAAGACCGCGACGGCGGGTCCAGGCGTGGGTTAACGCCAGCATCACGCGAAGATCTTTGGTGCGGCTCAGCAGGCTGGTAGCGAATTTTTCTACCGTGTTCCAGTCCGCAGGCTCTGCCGGGATGATGGTGTCGCCAAACTGCTGTTCCGCTTTGCCCTGACTGGCCTGGTTCATCGCCTGGAAATCAGCGTCATATTCCAGATTGTCGCCACAGGGCTTGTCGGGACTTATTGGCGCGAGAAATTCTTCGATATTCATGAGATCCCTGCTTATTCAAACATAGGCGGATAGAGACCGTGACGCCCCGGGCGGGCGCCCCCTGCCGGGTCGAACAGCAGGGTAAAAAGCTGGCCGGTGAAGTTGCCGCTGTGAACGTGGGTGTACAGCGGGTAACCGTCGCAGCGGTTGGTCCACCAGTAGCTGGTCTGACGCAGCGGGTCAAAGCACTCTGCCGCCTGCGGCCAGCCCAGCGTGCTTTGGCCGTCCTCGTCGTAGCCAATGACGTCGAGGATGTCAGAGCGCTTCTGCGGCTCGACGGGCTGCGGCGCCGGAATGGACATCAGCATCTCATCCAGCTGCGAGGCGGAAAAGCTGTTACGCACCGCGTGCAGCCCCAGACGACCAATTTGCTGATACCAGCTCTCCGCCTGGCTGAGCAGGCTGGTCGACCACTCTGACGGGGCGAAGCTCAGCTGAATGCAGACCGGGTACTGTCGGCCAACGCTGTCGCGGCCGGGCAGCAGGCAGCCCATCTGGATCATCTGGCTGCCCAGCATCGGCGGGACGACGAAATTCCAGACCGGAGCTTTGGTGAACTGGCGCTCGCCGCTGCGCTGCTCTTCCTGCTGCCAGGCCAGCAGGCCAACCTGAAACCAGTGCGACCACTGGCGCTGTAAGGTGTCAGGAAAGCGACGCTGCAGGAAATCTCCGGCGCTGGGTAATTTGCCATACCAGCTGTAGCGGTTCATCGCAGGGGTATTCGTCATACGGCTGTCCTTGCGGTTATGGGCATGAAAAACGGGGAAGCTGGAACGGGTTGCGGATGCTGTTCGGCGCAAACTCCAGCGTGACCTGATGTCCGTCGACGTTGAAGGTGGCCTGACGGCTCAGGCTACCCGCGCCCGGACTGGTGCTCGCTTTGTCAAAAAAGCGGTTGAGCGCCCAGGAGCCGTTGGTCACAAGCGTCGCGGTGCTGCCGTTAGCCAGACCCAGCTGCATACGGACCTGGTTGGTGCCGCCCGGCCCCGGCCAGTTCATGATCTGCACCGCCTGCGGACCGTGGCTGTAACGCAGCAGCTGGCCGTCGACATCCAGCGTCAGGTTCAGAATGGTGTTATCCATTCGCACGGTGCGAACCGTCACCTTGAAAGACGGCGTGGTTGCGCCGTTAGCAAAGAAGGCGTCGCGAATCGACTGGGCCTGCTGGAACGGTCTCAGCAGCCCTTCGCTGCCCGGCAGGGTTTTACCGTCGATACCCGGCATAAAGCGCCAGTTTGCCTGCGTCGTATCCACTTTGCTGGTCAGGTTGTCGCGAAAGAAGGTATCCATCAGCCCGGTGCCCGGCGCGAACATGCGGGCGAGATCGTCCGGAGTGACCTCAGTGCTGGCGCTGCGCACCAGCGGGTAGCGACCGGCGATCGCCTGACGGCAGAAACCGCCGACTTCAACGTTGATCCGCTTACGCACGTTTTCCAGATCGCGGCGCTGGGTATCGCTACTGGCCCCCACCGCCATGTTGCTGAACATGGTTTGCAATCCGCCCGGCAGTCGACCGGCGCTGGCCTGCAGACGGCTGATCGCCTCGCCGCCCGGCGCCGGCATACCGCTGTTGGCGGCGTCCTGCACGGCGGTCAGGTAACGATAAAGCTCATCCACCTGCTTGAGAAAATCGTCAAACACGATGGTCTTGCCACCCTTTTCCAGCGGCTGGGCCAGCTCAATCATCGGCGCGTAGTGGTCCGTCACCAGCTGCTCCGGCGCCTGAGTAATCGCGGCAGCCTGCGTCGGGGCATTGTCATTATTGCTGAACAGCGCTTCCAGCGTGCGGGTGGCGCGGTTGCTCTGCGCCTGCGCTTTACCGGCATCTTCCGGTGCCGGGGTATCCCGGGAGAGCGTCAGCACCTGGCTCAGGTTCTGCACCAGACGGCGCAGGGGCGAGTTTGCGCCAGAGAGCAGGCGCGCAGTGTTGATGCGCTGGGAGAGATCGGCGCTGTTGTTAAGCTGGATGTCGGCGAGAAAGCGATCCCAGTTCGCGATAAAGTCGCGCATGTAGAGCTGGCGTACGGCGTTATCGATCTGCTGTTTATCTTCCTGCGCGGTCGCGGCGCCCAGCACCCAGGCGTCGTCTTCATGCAGAGCGGTCGTTACGCTGTCAATCTGGCTGTTAAAGCTTTTCCAGTAACCGTCCGGCGTATAAAGACCCGGCACCCCTTCGCTCACCGGCTTACCGCTTTTACGGGAAAACACCAGCTCGCTCTGTGGCCCGCCCAGGTCGGAAAGGGAGACCGGTTTGAGGTTGTCGTCATGTTCCAGCAGGCGCTTCAGGCGACCGTAGACGCGGGTTGAAAGCGGCTGCTGGTTGATCAGCGCTCTTTCACGCGCCACCAGGGATTCGTCCTGCGCGTACGGCGAGGCCTGAATTTTCGGCTCCAGCAGCTGGGTGAGGTGCCATTCGAGCTGCTGCAGTTGCGCCTTCGTGACGTTTTGCGGCAGGTTGCGCTGCAGGTTGAGCATCACCCAGGAGTGCAGGAATTTGCCGTCGTAGTGCTTCGGCTGATAGAGCATCTGATAGGCTTTCAGCGCCTCGTAGCTGTACTCCACGTCGCTGCCGTTATCGTTGCGCAGCCAGGTGGTGATGTGCATAGCAACGGCGGGCAACAGCAGCTGATCCAGCGCCTTCTGGTACAGGGACTGCGAAGCATCGCTGACGTCATCCCCACGGTAAAGCCCCATGCGGCGGGAGACTGGCGGATCGTTGACATCAAACGCGTCGCTTTTCGGCAGGTCCACCAGGCCATTCAGCAACGGCAGCAGATCGAACAGGTCACGCTGCGGCTGGTTCTGCAACGCTTTGCTCTGCTGGTCCAGCAGTGGCACCTTCGCATCCACCTCTTCCAGATAGGCCTTGTTTTTAGCATAGCTGGTCAGCCACAGCCCGCCGAGGATCGCCAGCAGGGCCAGCAGCGCCACGTAGCCGGACCAGATCACCGCCCGGTTGCGCAGTTCCCACCAGCGGTTTTCCCCGGCGATCCCGGCTTCCTGGAAAATAACGTTTTGCAGCAGGTTCTTGATGAAGAAACTCTGGCCCTTCGCGCCCGGGATTGGGGCTTCTTTACTGACCGAATCCCAGTTATCGCGCTCTGCCCCTTCCGGCAGGGAGAGCGCGCGGTTCAGTTCGCCCATTACGCGGTCAAACGGCATGCCTTCCTGCGTCCCGCTGGCGAAGTAGATCCCGCGCGGGGAGAACTCAGTTTCGAAGTTGGAGCGCGCAAAGACCGTGCTCAGGTAGTCCGCCAGCAGCGGACGCAGCGCGGCGAACTCCTGCGGGAAGAGATACGCTTCGGCGCGGGTTTTCGCGTCATGCTCTTTGAGCATGGTTTCCGGCAGCCCGGCATCAAGACGCTGCTGTAACAGAGAAAATTCCTGCTGGAAGTTGCCCATCAGGTCGTAATCGGCGTGTTTGGTCTGCTCCCACGGCAGCGTGAAGCCCCAGATCTGGTCGCGCTGCGCTTTATCGTAGTCGGCAAACCAGGCGCGGAAGCCTTTAAGCAGGTCGGCCTTGGTCACCATCACGTACACCGGGAAGCGGATACCCAGCTGTTCATGCAGCTCGGACAGGCGCTGGCGCAGGTTCACCGCCTGCTGGCGGGACGCCTCGGGAGACTGGGTCAGCAGGTCCGAAATGCTGATCGTGACGATGACGCCGTTGATCGGCTGGCGGCGACGGTACTTGCGCAGTAGCCCCATGAACTGCAGCCACTCACCGGCATCCTGTGCCTGCTCGCTCTCCTGGGTGGTATAGCGACCCGCGGTGTCCAGCAGCACGGCCTCGTTGGTGAACCACCAGTCGCAGTTGCGCGTGCCGCCAATACCGCGCAGCGCGGTCTTACCAAAACGGTCGGCCAGCGGGAACTGCAGCCCGGAGTTCACCAGCGCCGTGGTTTTACCGGAGCCCGGCGCGCCGATAATGACGTACCACGGCAGTTGATAGAGATATTGCGTGCTGAAGCGCTGGGTCCACTGAGCGCCCTGGCCCGCTTTGCTGAAGTGCGCTTTTTTAAGCATCTGCGCGGCTTCATCAAAACGGCTGGCGAGGATCTGCTCCTCACTGTTCAGGCGCTGCTGCGGATCCGCCGCCTCCGGGCTGGTGGTGTTCTCGTTGAGCTTGTCCATCAGCTTGCGGTTCAACCAGGCGTTATAAAGGCGCGGCAGAATATGGCCCTGCGCCCACAGCAGGTAGACCACGGCGATACTGATGATGCGGTTCTGTTCGGATTCGAGCGGTCGGGTGTCCACGATGGACAGCAGAGGGCCAATCATCCAGATCACCGCCGCCAGCGCCGTTACGCCGAGGAAGCTCCACAGAATGCGGTTGGTCAGAATGGAAAGAAGTGTAGTCAGCATCCTTAGTTTCCTTGCGGCAATCCGTTCAGCTCGGCCTGGGTGTTTTCAGGCGACACCAGCAGAGTAATTTCCACACGGCGGTTACGGGCGCGGTTTTCCGGCGTCGTGTTCGGCGCCACCGGGTTAATCTCGCCCCGCCCTTCCGCCTTCACGCGGCCAGGCTGAGAGAGGCTTCCCTGCAGCATTTTCTGTACGGAGCGCGCGCGTTCCAGTGAGAGCTCGTAGTTAGAGGCAAAGCGCGCACTGCGGATCGGCACGTTATCGCTGTAGCCCACCACCAGAATTTTGCCGCTGACGTTGTTCATCGCCTGCGCAATGCGGTTGATGACCGGTTCATAGCGGTCGCGCACGACGGTCGAGGCGGAGGCAAACAGCCCGTCGCCCTTCAGGATCACGACGCTGCGATCTGCCTGGTCTTTTACCGCCACCAGGCCCGCCTCAATTTCAGGCTTCAGGAAGCCGCGCAGGTTAAGCACCGCGGGCAGCTGACGCGCCGGCTGCTGGATGGTGGTTTCCGGCAGCTGGGACTGATAAATCTTCGCCAGCACCGGGTTGGTGTTGTCGCCAAGGCGCCAGTTAAGCACGATATAAAACAGGCAGGCGATAAACCCGGCCAGCGCTACGCAGGCCCACAGGGGAACCATCGGCCGCCAGAGCTTGCGCAGCACCGGACGATCTTCCGGATGGGGAGAAAGCGGCGGCGGATAGCTGCCGCGCACGCCGCGGATCATTTGCCACAGCCGCTGCTTGATGGTTTCAAGCTGGGTGCGGCCATTGTCCAGCACCCGATAGCGCCCCTCGAAGCCGAGCAGCAGGCAGTAGTTGATCATCTCCAGCAGCAGGATATGCTCGCGCGGGTTCTGCGACAGGCGCGCCAGCAGCTGGAAGAACTTTTCGCCGCCCCAGGTTTCGTTATGGAACGTTACCAGCAGGCCATTGCTGGACCAGACGCCGCTGCTGCCCCAGGGAGTCAGCGCGGCGGCCTCGTCCAGCGCCGTGCACAGGCAGTAGCGCGCCCCGACGATCACTTCGTAGGGCAGCCCCGCCTGCTGGCAGCGGACTTCAAAACGGCGAATCTCATCGATCAGGCGCTGGCGTAACGCCACCTGATCGTCATGTGATACCGAATGACGGATCTGCGGAATCGCGTTGAGCAGCGGATTGGCGGCCGCCACCAGCTGATTGTTGCTACTGGCTCCGGTAAACGCGGCATCACTGCCGCTATCCTGTCGTTCCTGCATATTAAGCGCTCGCTTTATTATTCTGTCGGGCTACGGATGGCCCAAAACTCCATATCCAGCCCCGGGAACTCCCCTGCAAGGTGCAGGGCGAATGCGCCGGACTTATCCATCTCGTGCCACAGCTCGCTGCCCTTCTCCAGCTCGAAGTAGCTGTAGCCGGCATGCCACGGGATCTGCGGCGGTGCGACCGGCATGGCGCGCAGCATAATGCCCGGCAGCTGCAGCTGAACCAGATCGCGAATTTTCGAGACCGGGGCAATTTTCATCTGCGCCGGGAAGTGGGTTTGCAGGTGTTCGCCCGGCACGTTGGCTTTCACCGCCAGCACGAAGCCAAATTCGCGCACCATGCTGGTTTCAGGAACAGTGGCGATGTTCAGGCCATGCGAGCGCTCGTTAAGCGGCAGCTGAATGGCGTGGTCTTCCATCACCAGCGACAGCCCCTGGCGCAGCATCAGCATCAGCTTGCTGAAGCAGTTCGCCAGATCGTCGTGATCGTAGATCGGCAGCACGCTCTCGGTGGTGCGCTGCGACGTCCAGGTCGTGAGCTCGGTGGCAAACGGCAGCCAGCTGCGCCAGAGCGTTTCCGGGTGCAGCAGCGGCAGCGTTTTTAAATGTGAAACTTCGCCCAGATGACGGTTCACGAGCGAAAGCAGCGTAAATTCAATCAGTTCAGAGGTGTTAAAGCGGCCAGGCTGACGCAGGCGGCCGCCAATCTGCTGGCTGCGCTGCACCAGCAAACCGTGCAGATCGTTGATCATGCTGTAGATCTGCGGGCTGTTATTGGCGTTCAGCATCGGCGGGATGTAGCTGTTATCCAGCCGCACGTGGTTGTCGTTGCGTTTTTCAGTCACAAACGCCACGCCGATGGATGTCCATTCTGCCGTGAGGTCTTTTTCCAGCATCAGCGTCAGGCGCAGGCGGCCAAACTGGACGGTGGCATCCCCCACCGACATGGCGTTATCGTCCTCCACCTCCTGCTCAAACGCGACGAAGCGGGCCAGCGAGGCAGGCTCTTCGCTGAAAATCACCTCTTCCCGCTCGCCACGACGAACCGGCAGCGCGAGCACCACCTTTTCGTTGGTGAGATTGTCAGGAATTTTTAGCGGCGCGGGACCATTGCGTCCGTTGCGGACCTGGAAAAAGGTGCCGTCCGGCAGTAACCCGCTGCAGTAGCTCAGGGCAATGCAGCCCTGGCGAAGCATCGCTTCGTCCAGTTCTACGTCGAGAAAGCCCCAGAGATAGGAACGCTGCAGCGCACCCCACTCACGAACATGGTTGAGCAGATAACTTTCAGTCCGCTGAAAATGGTGTGGACGCAGGAACATGCCTTCGGTCCAGACGACCTTTTCTGCTTTGGTCATGATGATGTGTTTCCTGTTGTGAAGCGCGTTACTGGCTGATGACCCGAATGCCGTTTACGTCGAGAAAAACGTTGGCCTGGAGTTCATCCGCGGACCATTTCCAGAACTGGTAGATATGATTTTCGCCTGGCACAGGCAGCGGGAGTGAAACGCGCCATTTTTTACCGTCCAGCTTCTGATATTCCGCCATCACGCCGATATAACGCGCCTCAGGATCGCTCTGACCGCTGAGGGTTTTGGACAGCTGTCCCGGCATCAGGAAGAAAACGTCGCTGTTCAGCAGATTCGCGCCAAGCGTTGCTGACGCGTTGTTCTGCAGGGAATAGAAGTCGCTGGACATGAAATCCGCATCGGATTTCAACAACAGCACCCGGACTTTAAGTGGCGCAGAATCATTGATTTGTGGATGAGCCTGAAACTGCAGATTGTAGCGGGAAGGGTCGCTGTGTGAAGACGACGTACAACCACTGACAAGGGCGAAAATCGCCGCGTAAAAGACTAACCACAGCCGATGAAACTTTTTATTATTCATAAAAATACGCCCACGAAAGCCGTTTAGTTCAGGATCCAGGTACCGTTAGCGCTGTCTTTGCAGGCTTTGCTGTTGCCATCCACATCGACGCAGGTCGCTTTTTTACGCACCTTAGGACGAATGGCCTGTTTGCGGACGGTGGCTTCGTACTGGTCGGCTTTGATAACGGCACGCATCGGGACGTAGCCAATCAGCTGGTCGTTCCCCTCATCGGCGAGCGCCATCCAGTAGTGTTCAACCTGCCCCAGCACTACATAGGTTTTTCCGGTTTCCAGCGTACGGATAACCTTTCCGCCAAAATCAGGACGGCTCATCAGGGAGGCCGGGTACATGGCACGATAAGGCTCGTTGAGCTGGGCGAATTCCGTTGGCGGCACCACGGCGTGACGGTGGGTCAGGGTGACACCGTTGACCTGGCTGGTCACGATCGTGTCGTCGGTGATTGCCGGTTTCTGTGGCGCTTTACAGCCCGCCACCGCCATTACAAACAGAAGTGAAAACAGTACGCGCATTTTCATATGCTTTTCCGTAGCGATATTTTGATGATGGAGATAAGGGGATGAAATTTGACTTAGGTGCTATTGTTAAAATAGTCAGGATAATTTCGGGGTGTTACTAATTTAAAGGCATAGCTACCGCACGAGCCCTTCAGAATAAGGCCCAGCGTCTTCCTGACATATTTTGACAAACGGTAAACAAGTTTACATGAGCTTTGCTTCAATTCAATATTTACCGCAGCGTAAGTGGTGGTAATTGAAGCAGCCAAAACATTATAGGATTAATCTGATAAAAAAACCCGACATGGCCTGGATCTACTTATTTCAACACCTGCTAATGATATAACACGCTGTTATTAAAGCATAAAATTCAAAAGAGAACGGATTTCATTAACGCAATAATGCTATTATCGCCACTACCATAATTAGTAGAAATGTCGTTTTGGTGATATCAGAAGAAGATATCGACGATGAATTATTTGTTGCACTAACAGGGTATGTTTAATATTGCCGCATCACCTGACGACACCATCGCTATTTAACTTATTGACTGCGCCTTTAATTTCACGACTCAAAATAACTTATATTTCATGTTGTGATAATAACCCTGTAAGTGATTATACATTTCCATTAATCATTAAGCCTGAGTAAACTTTCTCGTCACTATTTCGAATACCGACGTTGCTACAGCGCCTGTCAGCCACCATGTTTCCACTTTTGAGCGGCCGTATCTTTCATTCGAAATTTTACCTGCGCTACATGCTTTCTCTCTCGACGCTATCTATCCTGCCTACCGGATGATAGATACAATTTATTATTAAAATGATAAAATTTCGTTATAATTTCTTTAAATAGTTGCATGCCAACATTTTTAACTCATTGTTATAAAGATAATTACAGGCAAGAGCCGTAACTCGACCGCGTGGATTTCCATCTCCGCCAGTCATTGCTTTTGCTTATTACCCAGCCGTTGCGCGACCAAACACGTCAGGAGTCAGTATGAACACGAAAAGACGCTCAGTTCCCGGTATCAGACACTACGATGGTCCTGCCGGCGGCTGGGGCGCGTTGAAGGCGACGGCCATTGCGGTACGTACCCAAATGGATACCCTGGACGCTCCCGCGACGCTGCTGCGCACCAACCAGCCGGACGGTTTTGACTGCCCCGGCTGCGCGTGGCCCGATAAAGAGCACAAGTCGACATTCCAGTTCTGCGAGAACGGCGCGAAAGCGGTGACCTGGGAAGCGACCAGTAAGCGCGTGACGCCCGATTTTCTGGCGGAAAACAGCGTCTCCTCGCTGCTGGCTAAATCAGACTTTGAGCTGGAAGGTTACGGTCGTCTGACGCATCCGCTGCGCTATGACCGGGCCAGCGATACCTTCCGGCCCGTCGACTGGGACGAAGCGTTTCAACGCATCGGGGAAATATTGCGCGGGCTCGAACCGGACCAGGTCGAGTTCTATACTTCCGGGCGCGCCTCCAACGAAGCGGCGTATCTGTTCCAGCTGTTCGCCCGCGAGTACGGCACCAATAATTTCCCGGACTGCTCGAATATGTGTCACGAGGCCACCAGCGTCGGCTTGCCGCGCTCCATCGGAATTGGGAAAGGCACCGTCTCGCTGGACGATTTCGACAAGACTGAGCTGGTGATCTCCATCGGTCACAACCCCGGCACCAACCATCCGCGAATGATGGGTACCCTGCACGAGCTGGCGCGTCGCAATGTGCCGATTATCGTTTTCAACCCGCTGCGCGAGCGCGCCCTCGAACGTTTTGCCGACCCGCAAAGCGTGATTGAAATGGCAACCTATGGCTCTACGGACATCGCCTCTACCTACTTCCAGGTGAAGGCCGGGGGCGATGCCGCCGCGCTGAAAGGCATTGCTAAACACCTTCTGGAGATGGAGGCCGAACGCGGTGACGTGCTTGACCGCGCGTTTATTGCAGAACACACCCGGGGTATTGAAGATTTTGCCGCCGATATCGCGCAGACCCGTTGGGACGACATTGAGCGCGAGTCGGGGCTCAGCCAGGCGGCGCTCAAAAAGGTGGCCGAGGCCTATGCCAAATCAAACGCCACCATCATTACTTACGGAATGGGGATTACCCAGCACAATAAAGGCACGGCGAACGTCCGCCTGATTGCTGACCTGCTGCTTCTGCGCGGGAATATCGGCAAGCCCGGCGCGGGGATCTGCCCCCTGCGCGGCCACTCTAACGTTCAGGGGAACCGGACCGTCGGGATTAGCGAGAAGCCTGCCCCGGCCTTCCTGAACCGCCTGAAAGAGGTGTTTGGCTTTGAGCCCCCTTCCCGTCACGGACACGATGCGGTGCAGGCGACGCAGGCCATGATCGACGGTCGCGCAAAAGCGCTCATTTGCCTCGGCGGTAACTTTGCCGTCGCGATGCCCGACCACGAGAACGGTTTCCCGGCGATGGGTAACCTGGATCTGAGCGTGCACGTCGGGACCAAGCTGAACCGTACCCATCTGCTGGTGGGCAAAGAGACCTTTATTTTCCCGTGTCTCGGCCGCACGGAGCTGGATATGCAGGCCACCGGCCGTCAGTCCATCACCGTCGAAGACTCCATGTCGATGGTGCATGCTTCCTCCGGCAAGCTGAAACCCGCCTCGCCGTTGCTCCGTTCGGAGCCTGCCATCGTCGCTGGCCTCGCAAAGGCTACCCTGCCGGAAACACGCGTGGACTGGCTGACGCTGGTCGAGGATTACGACCGCATCCGCGATTTGATCGAGCAGACCATTCCGGGCTTTGAGAACTACAATGCGCGGATCCGTGTTCCCGGCGGCTTCCGCATGCCGCTGCCTCCGACACAGCGTATCTGGCCGACCGCAACGGGCAAAGCGATGTTCTCGGTTTTCGACGGCGTACAGGAAAACGCCAGCGGTGAAGGCGAGCATGTGCTGCGCCTGATCACGCTGCGCAGCCACGATCAGTACAACACCACCATTTACGCCCTGGACGATCGCTACCGTGGCGTATTTGGCCGCCGCGACGTGCTGTTTATGAACGAAGAAGATATGGCGCAGTCAGGGCTGGAACACGGCGATCGCGTGGATATCGAAACCGCCCTCCCCGGCAGCGCACAGCGGCTGGAAGATATTACGGTGGTGGCGTACAACATCGCCCCGGGCTCCGTCGGCGCGTATTACCCGGAGGCCAACGTGCTGGTGCCGCTCGATTATCTCGATAAGGACAGCGGTACGCCGTCGTATAAATCGGTTCCGGTTCGCATTACCCTGCGCTCGAAAGAGATCCGCATGCTGTAAGGCTTTACGCGCAGAGAAGAGTGATGGACATAAAACAGTTAAAATATTTACTCGCGCTCGACGAGACCCGCCACTTTGGTAAAGCGGCATTGCGGTGCAACATCACCCAGCCGACCCTCTCCATGCGCATCCGCAGCCTGGAAGAGGAGCTGGGGCTGGTGCTGATCGTGCGCGGGCAGCGCTTTGAAGGGTTTACGCCGGAGGGAGAGCGCATTCTCGCATGGGCGCGCGCGCTTCTTGCCGCACACGACGGATTGCAGGCGGAAGCCGCGCTGTGTAAAGGCCAGGTAGTGGGAGAATTACGTCTGGGGATGGTGCCGCTGGCGAGCGTGGATCCGATGATCTTTATCCGCCTGCTTACGCAAAAGTACCCGGAGCTGACCTACAGCCTCTATTCTATGTCTTCGGCGCAAATTGCCGACGGCGTCAGCCGCAATCAGCTTGAGCTGGGGATTTGCTACCTGAACAGCATCGACACCAGCCTGTTTGACATTATTCAGCTTCCTAAAACGAAGATGGGGCTGCTCCACGACACCCGTCATTTCCAGCTTACCCCGGAGACGCTGACCTGGCACGACCTGACGGATTTTCCGCTGGGGTTCCTGACCAAAGGGATGCACTACCGGGCGCATATGGAGGCCAGCTTTAAAGCTGCTGGCATCGAACCGACGGCCGTTTTTGAGAGCGACTCCACGTTCCAGATCATTCAGGCGGTTCAGAGCGGCGTATGCTGCGCCGTGATGCCGCTGAATAACGGGCTGGAAGCCCTGAACAGCACTTTCAGGATTATCCCCATCGCCGACGCGAACATTGAGGCTCCCATCGGCCTGATTATGCGCAGGCAGAAACCCGTCTCTTCGCTGGCGCTGCGCTGTTTTACCGACGCGCAGGCGATTTATCACGCGGGCAAGGAGGCGTAAGCCTGGCGCGTCACCACGCTGAAACCGCCGATCAGCACTGCGGCGCAGACCTCCCGGTATTCCGGCGCACTCACCAGCTCGCGCAGCGCATCGCGAATGGCGCTAAGCGTTTCGGGGGACGTGCGTCGCGACGTGATTAATGGCAGCCCTGGCGTCAGCGGCGTTCGATCGAACGCCGCCAGCCCCGCAAGCCGTTCCGGCTCATGACGCTCCAGCAGCGCCCAGGTCACGCAGTCTATGGCGGCGATATCGCTCTTCCCGCGCTGCACGTCAATCAGCGACTGACGGTGGCTGCCGCTGAAGGACGTTTGTGAGAAAAATGGCCCGTCAACAATCAGGGGAGCCACCTTTTTTCGCAGCGCGTTATAGCCGGACTGCGAATCTTCCGAATTACAAACCGCCCGACGTCCGCGAAAATCCGCCAGCGTGAGATGCCTTTCCTCCGCGCGCGCTACCAGAAAACTGCGGTACTGGCTCCCTTCGCAGCCCGCGGCGGTGTAGTGAAAACAGCCCACCACCTGTACCTCCGGTAGCTGCGTCACCAGCGGGTAGCCGCATGTCTGGCTGAGGATAAGCTCAGGCTGTTGCCAGTGGGCCAGCAGGTCAGACTCCGGCCAGCCGGGAGCACCACCGACGGGCACGCCACGCGCGGCCAGCAGATGCTGCACCGCCAGCCAGAGCGCGCGGGTATCGCCGCGATCCACGGCGTACATGGGAAACGCCAGCAGGTTACTCATATCTCTCCTCCTGTTGTTTTCCGGGATGGACGGTGACCTCCACTGGCCGGGTCCAGAACTGGCGTAGCCATTCACCGTAGCCCCGTACCACAAAGCCGTGGTTACGCTGCCGGTACGCCTCCCGGTTTTGCCGGTAGATCGTCGGCAACCCGTACCAGGGAACGCCCGGTAAATCGTGGTGAATAGAATGGTAGTTGAGATTCAAAAACAGCACCCGCCAGACTAGCCCGGCCTCGTTAATGACCGAGCGCGCGAGCGGATCGTCCGCCGCCCGATGTTCGTAGAACGAGCGGACCTTGGTCAGCGCCAGCGCCGGATAGCTTACCGCCAGCACAAACCAGACGGGTGAAAAGCCGTGATGCACCATCCACGCGAAAAGTGCCCCCAGCAGCAGAGCATGAACCAGCCACATCGCCATCGCCCGCAGGTGAAAATCACGAAACGCCGCCCCGGCGCTGCCCAGCGTCTGGACGATATCCAGCAGCGGCGCCAGCAGAAGCCGCCCGGCAAAGGTATTCCGGGCCCGGATCAGGCACTTCTGCCACGGGGAAAAGCGCGCCCAGCTCGCCTCGGTAAAATAATACGACTCCGGGTCATCCACCGGATCGGTCAGGCTATCGTACCGATGGTGGGCCAGATGGGAATCCCGGTACAGGCCGTATGGATACCAGACGGCCAGAGGGAGCGTGCCGAACAGCTGGTTAAGCCAGGCAAAACGGGTGGGATGCCCGTGGATCAGCTCATGCTGTAGGGACATGTACCAGGCGGTAAACCAGATAAGCAGCAGCGTGGCGGGAAGCAGGCCGAGCGTTTGCCAGAACGTTAGCGTGGAAAACCAGCCGGTATAGATAATGACGATCAGCAGCCACGTAGGGAGTTCACTTCGCCACAGAACCCCAGATGCAAGTCGGTGGATGTGATTGCGCTGCTGCGGATGTAAATAGAGGGAGCTTCGTTTACTCATTCCTTCAGATGCCGTTTCGCCAGAGACAATGCTCTGACGATCGGGGATAACGCCTGAAATGACAAAGAACTTAAATCGCTTTGCTTTGCCGAAAATGCAGGGTCACGCCCGGCTTGACTTATTCTGTGGTAAAGGTACTTTTCAGGACATGAAGAAAATATTAATTATCGTACCTGACGGCGGCATGCTGTTTGAGGCCGCCGGTATCGCCGACATTCTGATGCAGGCCAACCGGCTGCATCCGGAAGGGCTTACCCAGCCCCGCTACCGTATCATCATTGCCACCACGCAGCCCCACCAGGTGATCCACGGCCAGTCTGGCCTGAACCTGCTGGCGGACTATCGTCTGCCGGAGCTGGATCCGCGCGAACCGCTGGACACCATTATCATCACCGGACGCGGGATCAACGAGCAGGAGAGCACGGCGGTGGTGGACTGGCTGCACCTCGCTGCGCCGCACGCCCGGCGGGTCGCCTCCATTTGCGGGGGCGCGATGCTGCTTGCCCAGACCGGCTTGCTGGACGGCCGCCGCGCAACCACCCACTGGCGGCTGTTGGAGACGATGCAAGCCCAGTACCCGGCTATCCACGTCGAAGGCGGCCCGCTGTATATTCAGGATGGCCCCATCTGGACCTCTGGCGGCGTGAGTTCCGGGTTCGATCTGACCCTGGCGCTGGTGGAAGACGACTACGGATTTACCCTCGCCCGCGACGTGGCGCAGGATATGGTGATGTATCTGCGTCGCCCCGGCGGACAACTGCAGTTCAGCCGCTATAGCCTGCAGCAGCCTGGCGCATCGGGGCCCATAAGCGAACTGCAAACCTGGATCCTGCAGAACCTCACCGCCGACCTGTGCGTGGAAAATTTGGCCGAAAAGGTGGCGATGAGCCCGCGCAATTTCACCCGGGTTTTTACCCGCGACGCGGGCGTCTCGCCTGCCCGTTACGTGACGGAAGCGCGCCTGGCCGCCGCCCGACAGCTGCTTGAGCAGACCCATGATCCCCTTGAGCGGGTTGCCGAGCAAAGCGGGTTTGGCACCAGCATTAACCTGCGCCGCGTGTTTGAGAAACAGCTCCACCTCACGCCGGGCGAGTACCGCCAGCGCTTCCACTGCCGCAAGATGGCGTAATCTGATCCTTTTTTGTCGTTTACGCCAACCGGCCCCGCGCCTAGAGTGACTCCAGACAACAGAGATAAGGAGTGCACCATGGTTAAGGTCGGTATTAACGGTTTCGGCCGTATCGGACGTAATTTCCTGCGCGCGGCGCTGGGTAACCCGGATCTTCAGATTGTGGCCATTAACGATCTGACGGACAGCAAAACCCTCGCCCACCTGCTGAAACATGATTCCCTTCTGGGCAAACTGCCCGCGCCCGTTGAAGCGGCTGACGGCGCGCTGCAGGTGGACGGTCAGCGGATTGTGGTGTTTAGCGAACGCGACCCGGCAAATATTCCGTGGCGCGATGTTGGTGTTGACGTGGTAATTGAGGCCACCGGCTTCTTTACCGATCGGGAAAAAGCGGCGGTGCACGTCACGCAGGGTGGCGCAAAGCGCGTCATCATCTCCGCGCCCGGCAAGAATGACGATCTGACGGTTGTGATGGGAGTGAACCACGATCGCTACGACCCGGCTCAGCACGTGGTCGTCAGTAACGGGAGCTGTACCACTAACGGTCTGGCGCCGGCGGCTCAGGTGCTACATCAGCAGTTCGGGATCGAGCATGGTCTGATGAACACGACGCACGCCTACACCAACAGCCAGGCGCTGCACGACCAGCCGGAAAAAGATCTGCGCGGCGCGCGCGCGGCGGCGCTGTCGATTGTGCCTTACTCCAGCGGCGCGGCGAAAGCGCTGGGCAAAGTGATCCCCTCCCTGGACGGCAAGCTGACCGGGTACTCCCTGCGCGTGCCGGTGCCGGTGGTGTCGATTGTGGATTTAACGGTAACGCTCAGCCGTAGCGTAACCGCCGAAGAGGTGAATGAGGCGTTCCGCAACGCGGCCGCCAGCGGGCCTCTGAAAGGGATCCTGGGCTATAGCGATGAACCGCTGGTCTCCAGCGACTACCAGGGCGACCCGCGCTCCTCCATTATCGACGGGCTTTCCACGCTGGTGATTGGCGGGAACATGGTGAAGATCCTGGCGTGGTATGACAACGAGTGGGGCTTCTCTAACCGCCTGGTGGATCTGGCGGTGCTCATGGATAAGAAAGGGCTGTAAGCCTGGAGCCGGGTGGCGCGAACGCTCACCCGGCAAAAAATCATTCCGCTTTCACTTTCACGCCCATCAACACAATCACCATCGCCGTCACCAGCAGGAACCCGCTTCCGGCGAATACGCCGCTGGCACCGTTAAGGTCAAATACCGCCCCGCCCCCGGCCGCACCGGCGCTTATCGCCAGCTGGATTGAGGCCACCAGCAGCCCCCCTGCACTTTCGGCTTCATCCGGAACGGTGGTGGCAAGCCAGGTTGACCAGCCCACCGGAACCAGACCAAACGCAAAGCCCCACAGCGCCACCAGGAACCCGTCCAGCATCGCCAGATGGCCAAACGCCACCATCGTCAGCGCCAGTATGCCCATGGCGAACGGCACCAGCGCCAGCGTCAGGCGTAGATTACGTGCCAGCAGATGTCCGGCAACGGAAGTACCGACAAAGTTCGCCAGCCCAAAGCCCAGCAGGATCAGTGAAATGGTCTCAACGTTCGCCTGCCCCACCGTTTCCAGGAACGGGCGCAGGTAGGTAAAGAAGGCGAAATGGCCGCTGAAGATCAGAATAGTGGCCAGCATGCCGCCGATCATGCCCGGTCGACGCAGCACGCGGAACAGCGTGCTGAGGCTACCGCTGCTCTCGGGCTTCATGGACGGCAGCACCCAGATCTGCCACAGCAGCGCCAGTACGCTCGGCAGAATGCAGAGCACAAAGACGTTGCGCCAGCCGATCAGGCTACCCAGATAGCTCCCCAGCGGGGCAGCAACCACGGTGGCAATCGACACGCTGGAGAAGATCACCGCCAGCGCCTTCGGCACTTTATCCGTCGGAACCAGGCGCATCGTGGTGGCCGTCGACATCGCCCAGAAGCCACCGATGGCGACCCCTAACAGCAGGCGCCCCATCAGCAGGACGTGCAGCGTAGGCGCAAAGGCCACCAGCAGGCTGGAGATGATTTGCAGCACGGAGAAAAACATCAGTACCCAGCGACGGTCGATACTTTTGGTCGCCGGCGTAATCAGAAGCCCGGTGACCAGTGCCACCAGCGCGGTGGCGGTGACGGCCTGCCCGGCCATGCCCTCGCTGACGCCCAGGCTCGCGGCCATCGGCGTCAGCAAACTGGCTGGCAGGAACTCAGCCGTTATCAACCCAAACACGCCCAGCCCCAGTGAATAGACGGCCCGCCAGGCGGGTCTGGCTGGCGCGACGGACTCTCTCGCCACGACACATGAATTCATCTGTTGTTCTCCCGTTATAAAAATGTGACAACTGTCGCAAAAGCATAGAGAGTTCACCGTGGACGATCTATGACATATAATCTCCACTTATTGATTATTCGTCCGGAGTTGCGCCATGACCGTTCAGTCCCCCGATTTGATCAGCGAACTCTTACGCGGCATGCGCCTGTCGGGCGTGAAATACCGACGGATTGAAGCCAGCGCGCCGTTTGGCGTGGCGTTCCACCAGGCGCCCGGTAAGGCGCAGTTCCATTTTGTGAGCCACGGTAGCGCCCTGCTGCGTATGGAGAGCGGTGCGACCTTCGAACTGAGCGGCGGCGACGCGCTGTTTATTCCTGGCGGGAATGCCCACGCCCTGCTCTCTGACGCGCAGGCAGCCATTACTCCGGTGAACGCTTTTCCGAGCGAACCTATCTGCGGCTCGGTGTGCGCCATTACCTGCGAGCCCTGTCCGGAGAGCGAGAACACCATCATCTTTAGCGGGTGTATGGATTTTGAGCTCGGCGGGATGCAGCCGCTGATCAAAGCAATGCCGGAAGTGATGATGGTCAGCCGGCTGATGTCCACCTGGCCGGAAATTCATCCGCTACTGGCGGCGATGGAGCGAGAATCCATGACCCGTCAGGCCGGGTTCGCCGGGATCCTTGCCCGGCTGGCTGATGTGGTGGCGGCGTTAATTGTGCGCGGCTGGGTTGAGGGCGGCTGCGGTAAAGCCACCGGCTGGGTGCAGGTTTTACGCGACCCGCGCCTGAGCCGGGCCATTTACGCCATGCACCAGCAGCCTGGCCTGAACTGGAGCGTGGCGGATCTGGCGAAAGAAGCGGGCACCTCACGCTCCGTGTTTGCCGAACGGTTTCTGGCCGCGACGGGGACGACCCCGGCAAAGTATCTCAGCGAACTGAGAATGCGGCTGGCGATTCAGTACATTCGTCACGAAAATCAGCCGATTGAAACGGTCGCCCTGCGGCTGGGTTACGGATCGCTGGCTGCGTTTAGCCGGGCCTTTAAGCGCATCATTGGCCATGCGCCGGGCACGCTGCGGGAAGCCGGCCAGGCCCCGGAAGAGGTCTGACCGGCAGGCTGGCATAGAAAGAGTATTTAAAGCGCACGCGGCCACCGTAGCGATCGTCGTTTTTCTTATCGCCCGCTTTCGGCGAAGCGTTGACCCAGGACGCATACGCGCCCAGATAGATGTTGAAGTTTTTCATCTTCATGACGTTCGGGATCAGATCGTATGGATGGTATGAATATCGTACTCGCCCTTCGCGTCCAGGTAAGCGGTGTTGAGGTTCATGACCACGCCGTTCTCCGGATCGGTTTTAAGCCCGTCCCAGGTCATAGTAAACCCGTAGCCGTCGCTGTAGAGATCGTCCGACTTTAATTTCCCAGTCGTTCACAGAACCGAAGAAGAATACCGCATCATCGAGATACATTTTCCCGCCAAGAGGCTGAACGGAAAATCCGGCAAAATTGCCGTTATCCATTTTTCGATAACCATCAAAACCTCATAAATTACGCCCGTTAATATCCCAGCGTTCTTTATATCCCGGCGCACAGTCGCTATTAGCGCTTTGCTTAATGGAGGTCAGACTGCCTGTTTTACTGGCGGCATCTATATTAAACTCCACGTCACCATAAAATTTAATATCACCAAACCCTGAAAGCGTCAGCTTTGGCGGTTCGGCTTTGCTCACCGGCTCTTCGGACTGCACAACTACGGCGGGTGCTGCCTGCTGCTGTCTAAGCGCCGGAATAAAATGCACTTATCAGTATTACCGTTTTTTTTAATTTCATAAAATCCATCCTGATTATAAAAGTGAATACGCAAATAGGGAGCATCGCCATTACGACTACATAGCCTTTTGGGTTCTATTATTTTTTTTGTTGCACAACAAATCCTTCCGGACAGGGCGTGCGAAGCGGTAAATTGTCTGGTTCTGCGCAAAATGGGATATTCAACACGCGAAGCGGGCAATATTCGTCTAAGGTTTTCAGGTGATTGATAACAGCGGTCACGCTGCTCAGGAATACAGGAGACGAACCGATGATAAGACCTCGTACTTTACGCCCTGCTCTTTTGCACCTCGCGCTGGGAGGCGCGCTGCTCGGTGTGGCAACGATGGGTTATGCTGAAGAACAGCCAGCCTACCAGAAAAATTCACCCGATATTTTGTTTGGCCCTCTGTTTAACGACGTGCAGAGTGCCAAACTGTTTCCCGATCAGAAAACCTTTGCCGATGCCGTTCCCAAAAGCGACCCGCTGATGATACTGGCGGATTACCGGATGCAGCACACCCAGACAAGCTTTGACCTGCGCCACTTTGTGGAGATGAACTTCATACTGCCTGCGGAAGGTGAAAAATATGTGCCGCCTGCGGGACAAAGCTTACGTGAGCACATTGACGACCTCTGGCCTGTGCTGACGCGCACCACGGATAAAGCCAGTAACAAATGGGATTCCCTGCTGCCGTTACCGAAACCTTACGTTGTGCCCGGCGGGCGCTTCCGCGAGGTCTACTACTGGGATAGCTATTTCACCATGCTGGGCCTGGCGGAGAGCGGCCACTGGGACAAAATCAGCGATATGGTGGATAACTTTGCGTATGAGATTGATACCTTCGGCCATATCCCCAACGGCAACCGCAGCTATTACCTGAGCCGCTCCCAGCCGCCGTTCTTCTCACTGATGGTTGAGCTGCTGGCGACGCATGACAAAGACGCGCTGAAAAAATACCGTCCACAAATGGAAAAAGAGTACACCTACTGGATGGAGGGTGTAGAAAGCCTTCAGCCAGGGCAGGCTAACCAGCGCGTGGTGAAGCTCGATGACGGTTCCGTACTCAACCGCTACTGGGACGATCGCGATACCCCGCGCCCGGAGTCCTGGCTTGACGATATCACCACGGCGAAGAGCAACCCTAACCGGCCTGCGACGGAAATCTACCGCGATTTGCGCTCCGCAGCGGCCTCGGGCTGGGACTTTAGCTCCCGCTGGATGGACGACCCGCAAAAGCTCGGCACCATCCGCACCACCAGCATTGTGCCCGTCGATCTGAACGCCCTGATGTTTAAAATGGAAAAACTGCTCGCGCGAGCAGGCCAGGAGGCGGGCGACAGCGCGGCGGCGAGTAAATACGAGGCATTAGCAACCGCGCGTCAAAAAGCCATTGAGCGCCACCTGTGGAACGATAAAGAGGGCTGGTACGCCGATTACGATCTCAAGAGTAAGAAGGTGCGCAACCAGCTCACGGCGGCGGCCCTCTTCCCGCTCTACGTGAAGGCGGCGGCACAGGATCGCGCCGATAAAGTGGCCGCGGCCACCTCCGCGCGCCTGTTGAAGCCGGGCGGTATTACCACCACCACCATCAACAGCGGCCAGCAGTGGGATGCGCCAAACGGCTGGGCACCGCTGCAGTGGGTGGCAACGGAAGGGTTGCAGAACTATGGGCAGGATAAGGTTGCAATGGACGTGACCTGGCGCTTCCTGAAGAACGTTCAGCACACTTATGACCGCGAGAAGAAGCTGGTGGAGAAGTATGATGTCTCTTCTACCGGTACCGGCGGTGGCGGCGGTGAATATCCGCTCCAGGATGGGTTCGGCTGGAGTAACGGCGTGACGCTGAAAATGCTGGATCTGGTTTGTCCGAAAGAGAAACCGTGCGACAGCGTGCCGGAAAATCAGCCTGCGGCGAATGATGAGGCTGCGCCGGTGAAAGCTTCGGCGCAGTAAGGGAGTATTGCCGGGTGATGCCTACGCCTTACCCGGCCTTCATTTTGAACTCACAGGGATTTAGAAGCTGTAACTCGCCCCTAGCTGATACGTCCTGTCACGCCCAATCCAGCAGTTAGTCGCATCGTAGCAGGTCAGCGTCTCTTTATTGGTGATGTTCTGCATACTTGCCTTAAGCGTCAGCCCCGCCAGCGAAGGCAGAATTTCGCCCATCCGGTACGACGCCGCCAGATCGTACTGCGTAGTGCCCCCCAGCTTACCCGCATCGTTAGACGGTGAAATCTCCATCGGCCCGGTATAGCGCGCCCCGGCGCCCAGCATCAGCCCCTTCAGCGGCGTGCTCTCGAAGGTGTAGTCCCCCCACAGGTTGAACGCATTTTCCGGCACCTGAGTAGGACGCTTGCCCTGATATTTATCATCTTCGGTATTAATTACGTGGGTGTAGGCATAGTTGGCAATCAGCGTCAGGTTGTCCGTCGGGCGGCTGATGGCGGAGAGCTCCGCGCCTTTGGATTCCACCTCACCTGTCTGCCGGTAGTTCAGGAAGCCCGGGTCGGAGGTGACGACGTTTTTCTGCCGGATGTTAAACACCGAGGCGGTAAACGTCGTGGCGTACTCTGCCAGCAGATATTTTACCCCGCCTTCAACCTGCTTGCTGGTGGTTGGCTTGACGTCTTTCGCCGTGAGCGTCCCCTGCGGCGAGACCGGTGCAAAACCTTCTGAATAGCTGATAAACGGCGAAATACCGTTATCGAAGGCGTAAAGCGCCCCCAGGCGTTTGGTAACGCGATCCTGCGATACCCAGGCCTTATCGCCGTTTTGCAGGTAATCGGTGGTGACGGAGCGGTAATCGTCGTAGCGCAGGCTGCCCAACAGACTTAAGCCGCCAAATTCCACCTGATCCTGCAGGTAGTACCCGTTCTGCTGGTAGCTGAGGCGGTTTTTCTGGGCGGTGTAGAGCCCCAGCGCGCTTTCGTCGATTTGCGAATAGTCCGGATTACGCATATCCATGCCCGGCGTAGTCGACGCGTAGCGGTAGTGGAAATGGGAGTTCAGCCTCTGATAGTCAAACCCGGCCAGCAGATGGTGTTTCCACTCGCCCAGCGCAACGGTTTTAGTCACCTGGTTGTCGATGTTGAAGCTCTTAAGATCTTCATCGGTGGTATAGGCAAAGCGGTTAAGCTGATAGACCTCACTTCCCGTTCCCGTCGCGTAGACGCTGTTCTGGTGGGTATCGACGTCGAAATAGCGCGCTTTCTGATTAAAGCCCCAGCCGCTGTCAAACTCGTGTTCGAAGCTGTAGCCCAGCATCCACTGCCGCTGCTTAAACCCGCTCCACTCATCTCCGGCGTAATCCCGGCGATCGGCATATTTGGACCGCAGATAAGCGAGCGGCAGCGGGTTAGACGGCGTCAGGCTCGGGGAGTTTTGCGCCAGCGCATCCAGGGTGAGGCGGGTTTTACCGTCGGGTTGCCATGTAACGGATGGGGCGACCAGATAATTTTCATAGCGGCTAGTGTGCGGCTGATCGTCATTCTCCGTCGCTTTACCCAGCAGGCGGTAATTCCAGTCGCTGTCGGCAATTTGTCCGGTCGAATCGAGATAGCCTTCTTTCAGATTACGGTTCCCGGTATTAAAACCGACCTCGGTACGGGCTTCCCGCTGCGGCTTTTTACTTTGAATATTTACCAGCCCGCCCGGCGAACCGCCGCCGTAAAGCACCGATGAAGGCCCTTTCAGGATATCGACGCTCTCTATTAACAGCGGATCGATGCGCGCCTTGGTGTTGCCGGTGACGTTATAGGGTAGCTGCAGCCCGTTGTAAAACTCCTGATCAACGGTAAAGCCACGAATTTTGTATTCGCTCATATAGGAGGTATTCCCCCGCACCTCGGTTGAGACGCCTGGGGCATAGCGCAGGATTTCATTCACGGAGTTCGCGTGACGCTTTTCGATCTCCGGCGCAGAGAGCGTGTTGATAACCTGCGGCGTTTTACTTTCGGCAACGGCCGATTTGGTGGCGCTGTTGGTCCAGGCCGACAGCACGCTGCCCTGCTCTGAGCCCGTGACGACAATGGTTGATTCTTCGGCGAAAGCCTGGACCTGCAATGCCAGCGTGACGGCACCCGCCAGGGTGCATAACGTAAAACGTGAGGAGTTCATAATGTCGTCTTGTTATTACATGCAATACGGAACGACAATTATTATCATTTAGATTAGCAAATCAATATGGCGGCAAAAAAAACGGCCCTCCGCAGAGAGCCGTTCTGTCATTTTATGCTCGTCGCAGTAATCTGAATATGCCCAGCACGACAATGGCTCCCACGACAGCGACCAGGAAACTGTGCATGTCGAAACCACTGATGTCACCACCAAAACCAAACATCGTCGCCAGCCAGCCGCCTACAACCGCACCAACGACCCCGAGTACGCAGGTCAAAATAAAGCCGCCGCCATCGTTTCCCGGCATGATCAGTTTTGCGATAGCGCCGGCAATAAGGCCAAAGATAATCCAGGCGATGATACCCATAGCAATGCCCTCTTGCAGATTAAACGCATGTGCAGAAAACCTTCTGCACAGCTAACTTAAGTATAGGTCATCACCGGAAAACCAGTTTCGTCTCACCGACTTATCCTGCGGACAACGGTAAAAAAATCTCACCGGTTTGTATTAAGTTTGAGGGTGGATTGCCGATAACACTAAGACAGTCTGTCATCAATCAAGGAGCCATCCGGCGTGAGTCATTACAGTGAGCAGTTCCTCAAGCAAAATCCGCTGGCTGTATTAGGGGTATTACGCGACCTGCAAAAAGGCGAAGTGCCGCTGCGCATCAGCTGGTCGAATAATCAGTTTATCAGCAAGATCCTTGACGTCTCGCAGGAGAGGCTGGTTATTGACCTGGGCAGCCTTGAGTATGAAAACCGCGCGGCGCTGAAAGCAGAGAATATCGTGGTCATGGCCGAAACCCATGGGGCCAAAGTGGAATTTGTCCTGCCGCGACTGGAACTGAGCGAATACCAGGGACTTCCGGCTTTTGTTACCCTCCTTCCTGGCAATCTCTGGTTTGTCCAGCGCCGTGAATATTTCCGCATCAGCGCCCCCCTTCATCCTGCCTATTTTTGTAAGGCCAAAATGCCGGACAAAAAAGAGATCCGCTTCCGTCTCTTTGACCTGTCGCTGGGCGGAATGGGCGCGCTGATGGATACCCCGAAGCCGGAGGGTCTGGTAGAAGGCATGCGGTTTACGCAAATAGAACTGGATATGGCGGGCTGGGGCCGTTTTTATTTCGATGCACAGCTGATTGCCATCAGCGAGCGCACGGTGGTGGACAGCAAAAATGAAACGATTACCACGCCGCGTCTGAGCTTCCGTTTTCTGAACGTCGGGCCCGGCGCGGAGCGCGAGCTGCAGCGCATTATCTATTCGCTGGAACGGGAAGCACGGGAACGTGCGAATAAGGTTCTGTAGGAAAAGTCGGGCAGCGAGCGCCGCCCGTTTGCGGCATTACATGGCATCCATCGCTTTCTGTACTTTCCAGATATAGCGAGGCGCCTGCGGTGCCGGATGATTTTTCGCCACATGCTCGACGAACTCATCTTTGTCCATGTCGTTGATCTCCTCAATCGCCTCTTTGCGGTCAGAGGAGAAGGTTCTGAGCAGCGCCCCGGCGCCGTTCACGTACGAGACCACCAGCGCGTATTGCATCACTTCCGGATCCTCAATGCCCTTCAGCACGCCGTGTTCCAGAATGCTCAGGTAAGCGGTCCCCATAGAAATGTTGCGTTCCGGGTTCTTCAGCTCGCTGGTCGACGGCTGGCCGCTCCAGCCCATATAGCGGTAGACCTCTCTCCCCGCCGTAGAGGCTTTCAGCTGCATCAGCCCCACCGCGTTGGATTTGCTGACAAGCGTGGGATTGCCGCCGGACTCCACCGCAATAATGGCGGTAATTAGCCGCGGGCTGACGCCCCATGCCTTCCCGGCTTTTTCACTGATCGGCATCCACTGCATGGCCCGTTTCACCGGCACTTCCGGGTTCCAGGGCGGGTTTTGATAATCATGTTTTGAACTACAGCCAGCCAGCAAAACAATCAAAAAAGCAAACCATCTCAATTTCACGTCATCTATCCTTATAGCCGGTCATCGCGGTGCGCCGCCCTTGAAGCAGGCGTCGTATACGCGGCATGATATAGACAATTAGTTTCTCATTCAGCAAGGAATTGCCATGTCTCAGTTTCATCTCATCGCGCCATCGGGCTACTGTATTAACCAGGACGCGGCGCAGCGGGGCGTTCAGCGCTTACTGGAATCCGGCCATCAGGTAGAAAATCAGACAATTATCCCCCGCCGCCAGCAGCGTTTTGCCGGAACAGAAGCGCAGAGGCTAAATGATATCAATAGCCTGGTGAACCTGAAGGGCGAAAACCGAATAGTCCTTGCGGTGCGCGGCGGCTATGGTGCGAGCAGGCTGCTTGAGAGCATTGACTGGCAGGGCCTGGCACAGCGCCAGCAGCAGGATCCGCTGTTGATATGCGGCCACAGCGATTTCACCGCCATCCAGCTTGGTCTTCTGGCGCTTCATAACGTCATCACGTTTAGCGGCCCGATGCTGGCCGGTAACTTCGGCGCGCCGGAACTGGACGCGTTCACCGTGGAGCATTTCTGGCGCGCGCTGCGCAATCCCACCTACAGCGTGGAATGGCAAGGCAATGGACCGCACTGGGAATGTGAGGGCCAGCTCTGGGGCGGTAACCTGGCGATGCTGGTCTCGCTCATCGGCACGCCGTGGATGCCGCAAATCAAGGACGGCATTATGGTGCTGGAGGATATTAACGAACATCCGTTCCGCGTAGAGCGCATGTTATTGCAGCTTTATCATGCCGGTATTCTCGATCGCCAGTCCGCGATCGTGCTGGGCAGCTTCAGCGGCTCTGCCCCGAATGACTATGATGCGGGCTACTCCCTGGAAACGATGGTCGATTTCATCCGCTCGCGGCTGGATATTCCGGTTATCACCGGTCTGGATTTCGGTCATGAGCAGCAGACCGTTACCCTTGCGCTGGGCGCGCAGGCGACGCTTACACATGATGTTTCGGGCAGTCGGTTAACGATCGGTGGTCATCCGGTCATAAAAGCATAAAAAACCCCCTTAATAAAACGCTGTTGCCGTTGTTAATATGTTAGGGTTTTAGTAACAGCGTTAACATTGAGGTGGGAGAAAGAGAACATTGGATGCCGCAGCGATAATCAGCCTTTTCATTTTGGGTTCTGTACTTGTAACCAGCAGTATTTTATTAAGTTCATTTTCATCGCGTCTTGGCATACCCATTCTTGTTATTTTCCTGGCCATCGGCATGCTGGCCGGTGTTGACGGCATCGGCGGTATCCCCTTCGATAACTATCCCTTCGCCTACATGGTGAGTAACCTCGCGCTGGCGGTGATCCTGCTCGACGGCGGGATGCGCACTCAGGCGAGCTCCTTCCGCGTGGCCTTAGGGCCTGCGCTGTCGCTGGCGACCGTCGGCGTGTTGATCACCTCCGGCCTCACCGGGATGATGGCCGCCTGGCTTTTCAATCTCAATCTCATGGAAGGCTTGCTGATTGGCGCAATCGTTGGCTCTACCGATGCGGCGGCGGTCTTTTCCCTGCTTGGCGGTAAAGGGCTTAACGAACGCGTTGGCTCAACGCTTGAGATTGAATCCGGCAGTAACGATCCGATGGCGGTGTTCCTGACCATCACGCTGATAGAGATGATCCAGCAGCACGAGACGGGCCTGAGCTGGATGTTTGCCCTGCATATTCTGCAGCAGTTCGGGCTGGGGATTGTCATCGGCCTGGCGGGGGGATACCTGTTACAGCAGACGATCAACCGCATTTCTCTGCCCTCGGGGCTTTACCCTCTGCTGGCGCTGAGCGGCGGCATTCTCATTTTTGCCGTCACCACCGCGCTGGACGGCAGCGGTATTCTCGCCGTCTACCTCTGCGGGTTCCTGATGGGCAACCGCCCTATTCGCAACCGTCATGCTATTTTGCAGAACTTTGACGGCCTGGCGTGGCTGGCGCAAATCGGCATGTTCCTGGTGCTGGGCCTGCTGGTGACCCCGTCGGACCTGCTGCCGATCGCCGTTCCGGCGCTGCTGCTGTCGGCGTGGATGATCTTCTTCGCCCGTCCGCTCTCCGTATTTGCAGGCCTGCTGCCGTTTCGCGGCTTTAACCTGCGCGAGCGCGTCTTTATCAGCTGGGTCGGCCTGCGCGGCGCGGTGCCGATTATCCTTGCGGTGTTCCCGATGATGGCCGGTCTCGACAACGCGCGGCTGTTCTTCAACGTGGCGTTCTTCGTGGTGCTGATTTCCCTGCTGTTCCAGGGCACGTCGCTCGGGTGGGCGGCGAAAAAGGCCAAAGTGGTGGTGCCGCCCGTAGGCTGGCCGGTCTCCCGCGTGGGGCTGGACATTCACCCGGAAAACCCGTGGGAGCAGTTCGTCTATCAGCTGAGCGCCGACAAATGGTGCGTGGGGGCCTCGCTGCGCGATTTGCACATGCCGACTGAAACGCGCATTGCCGCCCTGTTCCGCGATAATGTCCTGCTGCACCCGACCGGCAGCACCCGCCTGCGCGAAGGGGATATTCTGTGCGTCATTGGCCGCGAGCGCGACCTGCCCGCGCTGGGCAAGCTGTTCAGCCAGTCGCCTCCCGTGGCGCTGGACCAGCGTTTCTTCGGCGATTTTATTCTGGAAGCCAGCGCCAAGTTTGCGGATGTGGCGCTCATTTATGGCCTGGATGAAGGTGCAGAAGACGGTGATAACCCGCAAACGCTGGGCGAAATCATTCAGCAGCGGCTTGGCGCTGCGCCGGTTGTGGGTGACCAGGTGGAGTTTGCCGGGATGATCTGGACGGTGGCAGAAAAAGAAGATAACGCGGTGCGGAAGGTCGGTTTGAGGCCGATGGAAGAGGACGCGGAGTAGTTTTTTTACCGGGTGGCGGCTTCGCGTCACCCGGCAAAGATACAAGTTACACCGTCACAACCGGCACTCTTGGTGCCAGGGCGCACATCAGTTCATACCCTACCGTTCCCGCCGCGGCCGCCACGTCATCAATTTTGATTTCGTTGCCCCACAGCTCGACCGGTGAACCGATGCCCGCCTGCGGGCATGGCGTCAGGTCAACGGCCAGCATATCCATTGATACGGTGCCTACCGTTCCCGTGCGAACCCCATCAACCCAGACCGGCGTGCCGGTCGGCGCAATGCGCGGGTAGCCGTCGGCATAACCGCCCGCGACGATGCCAATCCGCTGCTCGCCCTTCGCCCGGAAGCGGCTGCCGTAGCCTACCGTGTCGCCCGCCTTCAGCGTCTGCACGCCGATGATCTCGCTGCGCAGGGTCATGACCGGCCTCAGGCCGCTGTTGGCAATATCCTGCCACTGGCCTGAGGGTGATGCACCGTACAGAACGATCCCCGGACGCACCCAGTTATAGTGGGCTTCAGGATGCCAAAGCGTCGCCGCCGAGTTCGACAGGGAGCGCGGACAATCGAGCCCTTCAGCCGCCTGCTCAATGCGGACCATAGCATCAGCAATGCCGTCCGGTTTTTCCGCGTCGGCAAAATGCGCCATCAGCGTCATTTCGCCAACGTTTTTCAGGCCACGCAGCTGCTGCCAGACCGTATGCACCCGATCGGGCTGGAAGCCCAGGCGGTTCATGCCGCTGTTCACCTTGAGATAAATATCCAGCGGAGCGTGGAGCTTCGCATCCTGAATGGCTTTAATCTGCCAGTTGCTATGAACGCTGGTGGTCAGGCGATACTTATCCAGCAGCGGCAGATCGTCCGCGTGGAAGAACCCCTCCAGCAGCAGAATAGGCCCTTTCCAGCCGCGCTCGCGCAGCAGGATGGCCTCTTCCAGATTGAGTAACGCAAAACCGTCGGTCGCGCCGAGCGCGCTCCATATACGGTCAATACCGTGGCCGTAGGCGTTTGCCTTGACGACTGACCAGACGCGCGAACCAGGTGCTGCCCGGCGAACAATTTGCAGGTTTTCCTTCAGGGCCTGCAGATCCAGCTGAGCCAGAACAGGACGGGACATGACAACTCCTTAATTATGCGCGCCGTGCAGGTGCTGAGGACGCGATGGCGTAAATCCTGATTGATAGCGCGCAGCACTTAAATCGTCAAACGGAATTGCCGGCGTGCGCCCGGAAATCAGGTCGCTCAGCAGCTGGCCCGAGCCGCAGGCCATCGTCCAGCCGAGCGTGCCGTGTCCGGTATTGGTCCACAGGTTTTTGTATGGCGTGCGGCCCACAATCGGCGTGCCGTCCGGGGTCATCGGACGCAGGCCGGTCCAGAACGTCGCCTGTTCCACAAACCCGCCGCGCGGGAAGAGATCGCCCACCACCATCTCCAGCGTTTCACGACGCGGCTGCAGCAGCTCGGTGTTGAAGCCGACAATCTCCGCCATGCCGCCGACGCGAATACGGTTATCGAAGCGGGTAATGGCGATTTTGTAGGTTTCATCCAGGATGGTTGATACGGGCGCCCCGCTCTCCTCTTTCACCGGGATAGTCAATGAGTAGCCCTTGAGCGGGTAGACCGGAATATCGAGGATGCCTTTCAGCATGGCGGTGGAGTAGGAACCAAACGCCATCACGTAGGCATCCGCCTTTATCACCTCATCGCCGCACTTCACGCCGTAAATTTTTTCGCCTTCCGACAGCAGCTTGTCGACGGAGGTATTAAAGCGGAATTTCACCCCAGCCTGCTCGCACATGTGCGCCAGACGCTGGGTAAAGAGCTGACAGTCGCCGGTTTCGTCATTCGGCAGACGCAGACCGCCGGTCAGCTTGTGGGCCACTTCGGCCAGCGCGGGTTCCACCTGCCCCAGCTGGCTGGCTTCCAGCAGCTGATACGGTACACCGGCATCTTCCAGCACGGCGATATCGCGGGTGGCGTTTTCATACTGTTGTTCGGTGCGGAACAGCTGCAGCGTGCCGCCCTGACGGCCTTCGTACTTAATCCCCGTCGACGCGCGCAGGGCTTTGAGGCAGTCACGGCTGTATTCCGCCAGACGCACCATGCGGCCTTTATTTTCCATATAGTGCCGGGTGTCGCAGTTGCGCAGCATCTGCCACATCCACTTCAGCTGGAACTGCGTGCCGTCAAGGCTGATGGCCAGCGGCGCGTGGCGCTGGAACATCCATTTGATTGCCTTCAGCGGCACGCCGGGCGCCGCCCACGGGGCCGCATAGCCAGGAGAGATTTGACCGGCATTTGCCGCACTGGTTTCAAGCGCCGGGCCGGATTCACGATCGATAACGGTAACCTCATGTCCCGCCTGACTTAAATACCAGGCGCTGGTTACGCCAACGACACCACTTCCCAGTATGACAACACGCATAGCCACTCCATTATGAGCAAAAGAACAATCATCTAATTACAGATTGATAACCTAGTTGAAAATATTATTCAACATACGACTTTTTTATGGTGACTTACCTCACACATCCCCCAGCATCAGGGGACAGGGATAATTTGGGATCTCCTGCTGAGCTTTATTTTTAACCAGCATAAAATTCTGATGAGTTCGCTTTTTTTGCCGTATCAAAAACGGGAAATCGCAAAGAAAAAATTTCTGCGCCAGCACGCTTTTTAACACGTTGATCTATGCTTGAAAGGAGGCTCTCCAGACAGAGAGAGCACCCACAACGAGGGCGCGCTAATGGCTACTATTGATTCCCTGAACAAGGACAACACACGTCTGAGCGATGGACCCGACTGGACCTTCGAGCTGCTGGATGTCTACCTCGCCGAAATCGACCGGGTGGCAAAACTGTATCGCCTGGATACCTATCCCCATCAGATTGAGGTGATTACCTCCGAACAGATGATGGACGCTTACTCCAGCGTCGGGATGCCGATCAACTATCCGCACTGGTCGTTTGGTAAAAAATTCATTGAAACGGAGCGGCTGTACAAGCACGGCCAGCAGGGGCTGGCGTATGAGATCGTCATTAACTCCAACCCGTGTATCGCCTATCTGATGGAAGAGAACACCATTACCATGCAGGCGCTGGTGATGGCGCACGCCTGCTATGGCCATAACTCCTTCTTTAAAAATAACTATCTGTTCCGCAGCTGGACGGACGCCAGCTCCATCGTCGATTACCTGATCTTCGCGCGTAAATACATTACCGACTGCGAAGAGCGCTACGGCGTGGACGAGGTAGAGAAGCTGCTCGACTCCTGCCACGCGCTGATGAACTACGGCGTGGACCGCTATAAACGCCCGCAGAAAATCTCACTGCAGGAGGAGAAAGCCCGGCAGAAAAGCCGCGAGGAGTATCTGCAGAGCCAGGTGAACATGCTGTGGCGCACCCTGCCGAAGCGTGAGGAGGAAAAAACGATTGCCGAAGCGCGTCGTTATCCGTCCGAGCCGCAGGAAAACCTGCTCTATTTTATGGAGAAGAACGCCCCGCTGCTGGAGCCGTGGCAGCGCGAGATTTTGCGTATCGTGCGTAAGGTGAGCCAGTATTTCTATCCGCAGAAACAGACCCAGGTGATGAACGAAGGCTGGGCAACATTCTGGCACTACACCATTCTCAACCATCTGTATGACGAGGGGAAAGTCACCGAGCGGTTCATGATGGAATTTCTTCACAGCCATACTAACGTGGTGTTCCAGCCGCCCTACAACAGCCCGTGGTACAGTGGGATTAACCCATATGCGCTGGGCTTTGCGATGTTCCAGGATATTAAGCGCATCTGCCAGTCGCCAACGGAAGAGGACAAGTACTGGTTCCCGGATATCGCCGGTTCTGACTGGCTGGAAACGCTGCATTTTGCGATGCGCGACTTTAAGGATGAGAGCTTTATCAGCCAGTTCATGTCGCCGAAGATCATGCGCGATTTCCGCTTCTTCACCGTGCTGGACGATGACCGCAACAACTATCTGGAGATCTCCGCGATCCACAACGAGGAAGGATACCGGGAGATACGCTCCCGTCTCTCCTCCCAGTACAACCTGAGCAACCTTGAACCCAATATTCAGGTGTGGAACGTGGACCTGCGCGGCGACCGCTCCCTGACGCTGCGCTATATCCCGCACAACCGCGCGCCGCTGGATAAAGGACGTAAAGAGGTGCTGAAGCACGTGCACCGCCTGTGGGGCTTTGACGTGCAGCTGGAGCAGCAAAATGAGGACGGTAGCGTGGAGCTGCTGGAACGCTGCCCGGCGCGGTTGAATACGCTGTAGCGCCACCGGGCGAAAAAAAACCTCTCGATTGAGAGGTTTTTTATTTTAGCGACTCTGAATCGCTAAATCGCCCGGCAGCGTTTTCTGCATACGGTGCCAGATTTCACCGGAGTCGTGGCCGTAGCGGCGTACGGTTTCATAAACCTGATCGTGCAGGCCTTCGGTGCAGAGCTTGCTCAGCTTATGGTAGAAGCCCAGCGCCAGACTGCGGGCTTCAGGGTTAGCGAAGTAGTGACGACCAATGCGGGTATAGAGCCCTTTCATACCGTTGAGGATCAGGCCGTAAACCGGGTTGCCGGAGGCAAACGCCAGGCCGCGAAACACGTTGTAATCGAGGGTGGCAAAGGCGTCGGCGTGATCTTCAACTTCATTCGCGCTGGCCAGCACCGCAAGCGCATCTTCAGGATGCTGACGGAAAGCGGTACGAATAAAAATAGTCGCGATGTTGGTGCGCACGGAGAGCAGATTATCAATCAGCTGCGGCACGCTTTCGTGGTCGAGGCGCGCCAGCGTTTCTAGAATGTTCAGCCCCGAGGTTTCCCAGAAGTTGTTTACCTTTGTTGGCTTGCCGTGCTGGATCGTCAACCATCCATCACGCGCCAGTCGCTGAAGCACTTCACGCAGCGTGGTGCGAGTGACGCCAATCAGTTCAGAGAGTTCGCGTTCAGCCGGAAGAATGGACCCCGCAGGGAAACGATTATTCCAGATGCTTTCAATGATGTACTCTTCCGCGAAACCCGCCGGGCTCTGCGCCTTAATGACCATAGTGAGATTTCCATTACACAGCTTTTTGCAAATTGGACTCATCATACCAGAGGCGTGCAACGGCAGGTAGCGCGGCAAAGTGAGAAAAGAGGGATCGCCGTTTCATTTTTGTGAAATTTACAATGCAGTCTTATCCGCCTCCGGGCCGCGATTTTTGCGTATACTGATGTTTTGTATTACTTAACGGGAAGGACGTCTGTTGTGGAAATTTCTTTTGGGCGCGCGCTGTGGCGCAATTTTTTAGGTCATTCTCCTGACTGGTACAAACTGATACTGCTGGTTTTCCTGGTCGTTAATACCATCATTTTTAGCGTGGATCCGTTTATCGCCGGGTGGCTGCTGGTGGCAGAATTTATCTTCACCCTGGCCATGGCGCTGAAGTGTTATCCCCTGCTGCCCGGCGGTTTGCTGGCGTTTGAAGCCGTTGTCATCGGCATGACGTCCGCAGAGCATGTAAAAGCAGAGCTGGCCTCCAATCTGGAAGTGCTCCTGCTGCTCATTTTTATGGTGGCCGGTATCTACTTTATGAAACAGCTGCTGCTGTTTATCTTTACCCGCCTGCTGCTGAGCATTACGTCAAAAACGATCCTCTCGCTGGCGTTTTGCCTTGCCGCCGCCTTTCTGTCGGCCTTCCTGGATGCGCTCACCGTTGTCGCGGTGGTGATCAGCGTCGCCGTCGGATTTTACGGCATTTATCACCGCGTGGCCTCCTCTCGCCCAAGTGAGGATTTACAGGACGATAGCCACGTCGAGGCGCATAACCGCGACGTGCTGGAACAGTTCCGCGCGTTTCTGCGCAGCCTGATGATGCACGCAGGGGTCGGTACGGCGCTGGGCGGCGTGATGACCATGGTGGGCGAGCCGCAAAACCTGATCATCGCGAAAGCGGCTGAATGGCATTTTGGCGAGTTTTTCCTGCGCATGGCCCCCGTCAGCGTGCCTGTGCTGGTCTGCGGGTTAGCGACCTGCATTCTGGTCGAAAAATTCAGGCTGTTCGGCTACGGCGCACAGCTACCTGAACCGGTCCGCAAAGAACTGCATAAATTTGACGAGCAGAGCCGCAAACAGCGTACGCGCCAGGAGACGCTGCGTCTGATTGCGCAGGGGATCATCGGCATCTGGCTTATCGCCGCGCTGGCGTTGCATCTTGCCGAGGTCGGGTTGATTGGCCTCTCCGTCATTATTCTTGCCACCACCTTTAGCGGGGTTACGGACGAACATGCTATTGGTAAAGCCTTTACCGAAGCCCTGCCGTTTACCGCGCTGCTGGCGGTCTTTTTTGCGGTCGTGGCGGTGATTATTGACCAACACCTTTTCGCACCGATTATCGCGTTTGTGCTTCAGGCCTCGCCGGACTCGCAGCTTACGCTGTTCTATCTCTTTAACGGTCTGTTGTCCTCTATTTCCGATAACGTCTTTGTCGGGACGGTGTATATCAATGAGGCCAAAGCGGCGATGGAGCAAGGGATCGTCAGTACCGGGCAGTTCGACCTGCTGGCGGTAGCCATCAACACCGGAACAAACCTGCCCTCCGTTGCAACACCTAACGGCCAGGCGGCATTTCTCTTCCTGCTGACCTCGGCGCTGGCGCCACTCATACGGCTTTCTTATGGAAGAATGGTCTGGATGGCGCTGCCGTACACGCTGGTGCTCACCGTTGTTGGTTTGCTGTGCATCAAAATTACTCTCGTTCCCTGTACGCAATGGCTGCTACAAGCGGGTATACTTGCGGCGCATTAAAATTCGTTTACACTGCGCTTTCTAAGCATGTTCCAGGGAAATGATTATGTTGAGATTTTTAAACCAGTGCTCCCGCGGTCGCGGAGCGTGGTTGTTGATGGCCCTGACCGCCTTTGCGCTGGAAATGGTTGCGCTGTGGTTCCAGCACGTGATGGGACTCAAGCCCTGCGTGCTGTGCATCTACGAGCGCTGCGCGCTGTTCGGCATTATGGGTGCAGGCCTGGTGGGCGCAATTGCCCCAAAAACGCCGTTGCGCTATGTGGGTATTGCCATCTGGCTGTACAGCGCCTGGAAAGGGATTGAGCTTTCCTGGCAGCACACCATGATGCAGCTGCATCCGTCACCGTTTATGACCTGTGATTTCGCCGCCCGTTTCCCGAGCTGGCTGCCGCTGGATAAGTGGCTTCCGCAGGTGTTTGTCGCATCCGGTGACTGCTCCGTACGTCAGTGGGAATTCCTGACGCTGGAGATGCCGCAGTGGCTGGTGGGCATTTTTGTGGCCTACTTCGTCGTGGCGCTGCTGGTGCTGATCGCTCAGCCGTTCAAACCGAAGAAACGCGATTTGTTTGGAAGGTAAAAGCAAAAACCCGCCACGGCGGGTTTTTTATTATCACCGATTAGGGTGATTCATGATGTGATCTTCCCAGTCCCGTACCTCGGACTCCTTCACCGCAATGTGGCGTACCGAGATACGCTCGCCGTGCATCGCCGCTTTTGAACCGGTCAGCAGAGGATGCCAGGCCGGTAGATCTTTCCCTTCCGCCAGCAGGCGATACGCGCAGGTGTGCGGCAGCCACTCAAAAGTCGGCAGATTTTCACGGGTGAGCTTGATGCAGTCCGGCTCGAACTCAAAGCGGCGTTCGTAGTTGCGGCACTGGCAGGTTTTAATGTTCAGCTGCCTGCAGGCGACGTTGGTGAAATAGATCTCATCGGAGTCTTCATCCATCAGCTTGTGCAGGCAGCACTGCCCGCAGCCGTCGCACAACGATTCCCACTCCGCGTCGGTCATTTGGTCAAGAGTTTTGCTTTGCCAGAAAGGAATGTCGTTCATCAGGATGTCCACACGTCAAAAGAAAGCGCACCTTATAACGAGTCTGGCACGTGGTTGCAAGTTTTGCCGCCCTTTGCAGGCGGCAAGATGCGGTTACAGCACGCGGGTTTTTAGCGACAGACCGTTAAAACCGACCTCAAGCTCATCGCCGCTGGCGAGCGGGCCCACGCCTTCCGGCGTGCCGGTGAGGATCACATCGCCCGGCTTCAGGGTGAAGAAACGGCTCATGTAGGCGATCAGCGGCACGATCTTGTGGATCATATCTGCCGTGGTGCCCTGCTGGCGGATCTCGCCGTTAACCTTCAGGCTGAGCGGAGTGTCCTGCGGATCGTTGGTAAATTCATTCACCGGAACAAACCCTGAAATCGGACATGCGTTATCAAAGCCTTTGGCTTTTTCCCACGGCTGCCCTGCCTTCTTCATTTTGCCCTGCACGTCGCGCAGGGTCAGATCCAGCGCCACGCCGTAGCCGGCAATCGCTTTCTCGACATGCTCTTCGGAAGCCTGGCGCAGCGTGGCGCCGATCAGCACGGCAAGCTCTACTTCGTGATGCACCGACCCCAGCCCCTGCGGCAGCGCCAGCGGCTGGCGGATGTCGCATAGCGCCGTCTCGGGCTTAATAAACAGGACCGGCTCTTCTGGGGTTGCGCTGCCCATCTCCTGAATATGCTTCGCATAGTTGCTGCCCACGCAGACCACTTTGCTGACGGGATAATCCAGTAATGCACCTTGCCAGTTATGATGTTGATACATGCTCGACCCCTAATCGGTTGATGTGTTATGCCCGAAAACAGCTGAGGCTATTTTTTCCCGGACGCCTCGAGGTGCTGTTTTAATAAATTCTCAGGCGGCGGTGGAAGCTGTAAATAATAGCCCTGCTCGGCTAATGCCGTTTTCACTTTTTCCAGATCGGCATTCACCAGTTTCTTACGGCCATCCAGCGGCAGCAGCATCGCCAGCTGTGGTCGGCCAAAGTTCTTCATTAATTCTTCCGGCACGCGTGAAAAATCGTCTTTCTTTTCGACATAAAGATAGGTCTGGTCACGGCTTGTACTTCTGTAGATCACACAAAACATGTTTTTACTCTGAATTAATGGGTGGTTGCTTGCCTCAATATACTCCTGACTATAACATGCCTGATACTCTTCGGAATATCGCAGCGAATGGTTGCGGTTAATAGCAAATTGAGTAAGGCCAGGATGTCAAACACGCCCATCGAGCTTAAAGGCAGTAGCTTCACCTTATCAGTGGTTCATTTGCATGATGCAAAACCCGAGGTTATTCGTCAGGCGTTAGAAGACAAAATCGCCCAGGCTCCCGCCTTTCTGAAGCACGCCCCCGTCGTCATCAACGTCAGCGGTCTTGAGGCGCCGGTTAACTGGACACGTCTCCAGCAGGCGGTCTCCTCTACCGGGCTGCGTATTGTCGGTATCAGCGGCTGCAAAGATCCCGAGCTGAAAGCGGAAATCGACCGTGCGGGGCTGCCGCTTCTTAATGAAGGCAAAGAAAAAACCCCACGTGCAGCACCCGCTGCCGTACAAACGCCCCCTCCTGCGGCGCAAAACGTTACCGCTCTCACAAAAACGCGAATGATTGATGTGCCGGTTCGTTCCGGTCAGCGCATTTATGCGCCAAACTGTGATCTAATTGTTACAAGCCACGTCAGCGCTGGCGCAGAGCTTATTGCAGATGGCAATATTCACGTTTACGGTATGATGCGTGGACGTGCGCTCGCGGGCGCAAGTGGCGATCGGGACGCGCAAATATTTTGTACTCACCTGACGGCGGAACTGGTGTCCATCGCAGGTGAATATTGGCTGAGCGACAAGATCCCAGCCGAATTTTATGGCAAAGCGGCTCGCCTGCTTCTGGCAGACGACGCGTTGACCGTTCAACCGTTGAATTAATCCCTTTTTAACAAGGAATTTCTATGGCACGCATTATTGTTGTTACTTCGGGTAAAGGAGGCGTTGGCAAGACCACCTCCAGCGCGGCCATCGCTACTGGTTTGGCCCAGAAGGGAAAGAAAACCGTCGTTATCGACTTCGATATCGGTCTGCGTAACCTCGACCTCATCATGGGATGTGAGCGTCGCGTCGTATATGACTTCGTGAACGTCATTCAGGGCGATGCCACGCTGAACCAGGCGCTGATTAAAGACAAGCGCACCGAGAACCTCTTCATTCTTCCGGCTTCTCAGACGCGTGATAAAGATGCCCTGACCCGTGAAGGCGTGGAAAAGGTGCTCGACGAGCTGAAAAAAATGGAGTTCGACTTCATCGTCTGTGACTCCCCTGCCGGCATTGAAACCGGTGCCCTGATGGCGCTCTACTTTGCTGATGAAGCGATCATCACCACCAACCCGGAAGTCTCCTCCGTGCGTGACTCCGACCGTATTCTCGGTATTCTGGCCTCCAAATCCCGCCGTGCGGAAAATGGCCAGGATCCGATCAAAGAGCACCTGCTGCTGACCCGCTATAACCCGGGTCGCGTAAACAAAGGTGACATGCTAAGCATGGAAGACGTGCTGGAGATCCTGCGCATTAAACTGGTTGGCGTTATCCCGGAAGACCAGTCCGTGTTACGCGCCTCTAACCAGGGCGAGCCCGTGATCCTGGATACAACGGCAGATGCAGGTAAAGCTTACGCCGATACCGTTGACCGTCTGCTGGGAGAAGAACGTCCTTTCCGCTTCATTGAAGAAGAGAAGAAAGGTTTCCTCAAACGCCTGTTCGGAGGATAAGTTATGGCATTACTGGACTTTTTTCTCTCGCGGAAAAAAAGCACCGCCAACATCGCAAAAGAACGCCTGCAAATTATCGTTGCGGAGCGTCGTCGTAGCGACGCCGAGCCTCACTACCTGCCGCAGCTGCGCAAGGACATCCTGGAAGTGATCTGTAAGTATGTGCAGATTGACCCGGAGATGGTCACCGTTCAGCTGGAGCAAAAAGACGGGGATATTTCGATTCTGGAGCTGAACGTAACGCTTCCGGAAGCGGAAGAGTCGCGTCCGTAGGTTCCTGGTGTCGTAGCCCCGGTAAGCGCAGCGCCACCGGGGGGAATATGCCGGGTATATCGCCCGGCATATTTTTATCGCGGATAACCTTCCAGCAAGGTATTCAGGCGATCGGCCATCAATACCCCGCGCCAGCCAGCCATCAGTTCCGGCACGCCATTCTGCGGTTTCAGCTTCCAGTGCCAGTTCAGCAGCTGGTTAATCTGTCTGCGTGACGCCAGCAGTTCAGCGCTCAGCTTGCTTTCCGTTGCGACATCCTGCACCAGCGCTTTGATATCCTTAAATGCTTTACGATAGCCCGGCATATCCATGAGATTCAGCAGCGTCTCAGGCAGTGCATCCTCCGGCAGCGCCTGCGCTTTGGCGACCAGCGCCAGCAGGGTTTTACCATGGAAACGGATCTCGCTGCCGGAAAGGCCAATGCTGTCCAGCTCGCCCAGGCTGCCCGGCATATAGCGCGCGACCGCCCAGAGATGCTCTTCACGCACCACAAAATTCACGGCCAAATCGCGCTCACGCGCTTTACGCAAACGCCAGTCCGCTAACAGCTGCAGGCAGGCCAGCTGACGCGTGCGAAGCTGCCAGGCGTTGGTGATATCACGCCAGGCCTCTTTCGGGTCAACCACTTCCTGGCGACGCTGCTGCGTCATACGGCACTCGTCCAGCGCGGCAGAGAGCCAGCCGGAGGCTTCCGCCTCTTTCATCAGCTGTCCGGCAATCGGCAACAGGTAAAACACGTCTGCCGCCGCATATTCCAGCTGACGCTCGGTAAGCGGACGCGCCAGCCAGTCGGTACGGGATTCACTTTTATCCAGCGTCAGGCCCGTGTACTCCTCCACCATGGCGGCAAAGCCCCACGACAGCGGACGACCGCTGAACGCCGCGAGGATCTGCGTATCAATCAGCGGCTGAGGCATGATGCCAAAGGTGTTAAGAAAGACTTCCAGATCTTCACTGCCCGCGTGCAGATATTTCGTTACCGCAGTATCCAGCAGCAGGTCACGCATCGGCGCCCAGTCGGTAATGCCGAGCGGGTCGATCAGCGAGACGTGCTTACCGTCGTACATCTGTATCAAACCCAGCTGTGGATAATAGGTGCGAGTACGGACAAACTCGGTATCCAGAGCGATGGCAGGAAAGTCGCGCGTCACTTCGCACAGCGAAGCCAGCTCGTCGTTGGTCGTGATCATCTGGTAATTCAAATCGGATTCTCTTTTGTTTGCGCCCATAAAAAACGCCGGCTTAACCGGCGTCTGGGCGATTAACGTGAAGCTCAGGCCTTATTGTCTACTTTGGCACGGGCTTCGTCACGTAATTCTCGTCGTAATATCTTCCCGACGTTGGATTTCGGCAGCTCATCGCGGAATTCCACCAGCTTCGGCACTTTATAGCCCGTCAGCTGACGGCGACAAAACGTTATCAGCGCTTCCTCGGTAAGAGAAGGATCTTTCTTGACCACAAATATCTTCACCGCTTCACCGCTGCTGCCGGAAGGAACGCCCACCGCCGCCACTTCCAGCACGCCGCTGTGCTGCATCACCACGTCTTCGATTTCGTTCGGATAGACGTTGAAGCCGGAGACCAGGATCATATCTTTTTTGCGATCGACGATGCGCAGGAAGCCTTCGTCATCCATCACCGCAATATCGCCGGTGTGAAGCCAGCCGTCTTTAATGATTTCGTCGGTCGCATCAGGACGCTGCCAGTAACCCAGCATCACCTGCGGCCCTCTGACGCACAGCTCGCCCGGCTCGCCGTGAGGCACTTCGTTATCCTCATCATCCACCAGCTTTGCTTCCGTCGACGGGACCGGCAGGCCGATACTGCCGCTGTGGTAGTCGATATCGTGCGGGTTGACGCTCACCAGCGGGGCACACTCCGTCAGGCCGTAGCCTTCCAGCAGATATTGCCCGGTTAGCTTCACCCAGCGCTCGGCCACCGCCTGCTGAACCGGCATGCCGCCGCCCGCGGAGAGATGCAGCGTGGAGAAATCAAGCTGCTGGAACTCTTTGTTGTTGAGCAGCGCGTTAAACAGGGTGTTCACCCCGGTCATGGCGGTAAACGGGTATTTTGCAAGCTCTTTCACCAGACCCGGGATATCGCGCGGGTTGGTGATCAATACGTTTTGCCCGCCCAGCTCGATAAACAGCAGGCAGTTCATGGTCAGCGCAAAGATGTGATACAGCGGCAGCGCGGTGATTACCAGCTCTTTACCCGGATGCAGCAGCGGCCCGTAGGTGGCATTAACCTGCTCAAGGTTCGCCAGCATGTTGCGGTGGGTCAGCATCGCCCCTTTGGCCACGCCGGTGGTGCCGCCTGTGTATTGCAGGAAGGCCAGGTCTTCGGAGACGACTTCAGGCTTGACGTACTGCATGCGATAGCCCGCATGCAGCGCGCGGCGGAAAGAGATAGCATCCGGCAGATGGTATTTTGGTACCAGACGTTTGACGTATTTAACGACAAAGTTAACCAGCGTCCCTTTGGCGGTGGAAAGCTGATCGCCCATGCGCGTCAGGATGACGTGCTTCACCTGGGTTTTGTCGACCACTTTTTCCAGGGTATGGGCAAAGTTAGAAACAATGACAATCGCCACCGCCCCGCTGTCGTTCAGCTGATGTTCCAGCTCGCGCGGCGTGTAAAGCGGGTTAACGTTGACGACAATCATCCCTGCACGCAGGATGCCAAACAGCGCCACCGGGTATTGCAGCAGGTTCGGCATCATCAGCGCGACGCGATCCCCTTTTTGCAGCCCAAGTCCTTCCTGCAGATAAGCCGCAAACGCCCGGCTACGCTCCTCAAGCTTACGGAACGTCATCACCTCGCCCATATTCACAAACGCGGGCTGGTCTGCGTAACGTCTTACCGAGTGCTCAAATAATTCCACCAGGGATTGATAACGGTCAGGATTGATCTCCGCAGGCACATCTGCGGGATAACGGTTAAGCCAAACCTTTTGCAATGCATCACCTCTGAAATGAGTGTTCGTCGTCATCACAGCCCCGATAATAAACAGTTTGTTAACATTATATTAACTCAGCGTACCAGTTTATTAATTGTTCAGATTGCAGGTTGCGAAGCGCGTCACTCTTTTTTTTCGTTTTATCCGTTAAAAAACAGAGACAGCGGCTGAGCCGCTGTCTCTTTCTTAACAATAACAGTAAGTTACTCAGTTACGATCGTTTGCACCTGTGCAGGGCCCGGGTTATACCAGCCCCATCCCGGATAACCGTAACGATAAGGATGTGGACCCCACATCCACGGGTCGATTGGCTGAGGAGGCATCACCACCTGCTGGGCGATACGCCAGCGTTTATAGCCATTCACCTGCATGGTCATAAATTTATACGGTGTGTTGCCGATTTTGCCCTGCACCGAACCGGTAATCGGCCCGACAACGGTTACCAGCTGTCCGCGAAAATCGACCGGGTCGAGGAAACCACTAACGTCGGCATAGATACGCCCGCGAGAGGCTTCACCGAGTACGGGACGCGCGCCGCTGTCGAGCGGTACCGTGGCTATTTCCAGACGGGTTTTCCCCTGCTGGTTCTGCACGTCGATCACTTTCCCACCGAAGCGGGCTTCCTGGCCGACATAAAGCTCGGGCGCATTCATTACCCGAACCAGATCCTGCTGTGGCGTCGGGCTGCTGCCCTTGATCGCATCAGGTACGGTTACGCAACCGCTCAGTGCTATGGCAACCGCGCCTGCCATAAAAAGGCGTACTACTTTAGTCTGAACCGCCATGATGCGACTCCTTTTTCTCAGTTCCTGTTACTGAGATTCATTCGCGGCCCGGAAGTTTCTTCCACGCGACGGTGTTTCGCAAATAAACCGGCTCCGCATGCTCAACGGCAACGGTTTTTCCTGCTGCAAGCAGTTGACGGGCAATCGGGAGCATATCTTCTGCCGCAGGCAGGAGCATGTTGCCGTCCACCAGCGTCACGCCGGTGCCGCTCGCCATCTCTGGCCACGCCGGCCAGCCCGTGCCGACCGTCGCCCACTCGCCGGACAGCTGCTTCAGGCGCTCAGTAACGGCTTCAGGCTTAAGCACTGCTTCCGTCTCTTCGCCGTGCCAGACGCCGTTTTCATCGCGGGTGTATTCCGCCCAGTAAACTTCACCCATGCGAGCGTCAATAGCGGCGAGCACGCGGGTCGCGCCCGTCATGCGCCAGGCTCCCTCGGCCATCGTCGCAAGCGTAGAGACGCCGATCATCGGCAGGTCAGCGCCCAGCGCCAGCCCCTGCGCGATGCCAATCCCAATGCGCACGCCCGTAAAGCTGCCGGGGCCGCGGCCAAAGGCCAGCGCGTCGAGGTCGGTTAAGGTGGTGTTGCCCTGGGTTAAAATGGCTTTTACCAGGGGCAGAATACGCTGGGTGTGTTCCCGTGGGCACTCTTCGAAATGAGCAGAAACAGCACCGTCGTTTAACAGAGCAACAGAGCAAGCCTCTGTCGCGGTATCAATAGCCAGAATTCGCATCAGTCGTCGCGCTCTCGCAAGGGTCAGTCACAAAATGGCGCGCATCTTAGCACACTCCGGAGCGAATTACTCCGCCGTTGGGTTTGCCAGGAAACGCACCGCGCGTTTAATGTCCCGCGTACGCGGGGCGGGCGGCAGGCTGGCGAGGAAGGTTGCGCCGTAAGGACGCATCACCAGGCGGTTATCGCAGATCACCAGCACGCCGCGGTCGGTGACGTCACGGATCAGTCGCCCTACCCCCTGCTTAAGCGTGATGACCGCGTCCGGTAGTTGAACGTCGTCGAACGGATCGCCGCCGCGCAGGCGGCAGTCTTCCATCCGCGCCTTGAGCAGCGGATCGTCCGGCGACGTGAACGGCAGCTTATCGATGATCACCAACGAGAGCGTGTCGCCGCGCACGTCCACCCCTTCCCAGAAGCTGCTGGTTGCCACCAGCAGGGCGTTACCGGCGCTGACAAACTGCTGGAGCAGCTGGCCTTTACTGGTTTCCCCCTGCAGCAGCACCGGGAGGGTCATGCTGGCGCGAAACTGCTCGGCGAGATCGCGCATCATGGCGTGTGAGGTGCAGAGCATAAAGCAGCGCCCGTTGTTGGCCTCAATCATCGGCTTGAGCATCGCCGCGAGATGCCGCGCCGCCCCCGGCTGGTTCGGCAGCGGGAGATTGCGTGGCACGCAGAGCAGCGCCTGCTTTTCGTAATCAAACGGGCTGGGCAGCAGCAGTGATTCCGCCTGCTCAATACCGAGGCGTTCGGTGAAGTGGTGCAGATCGTCATTTACAGACAGGGTTGCGGAAGTGAAGATCCAGCTTCCCGGCTTCTGCGCCATCACCTCTTTGAATTTATCGGCCACCGTCAGCGGCGTGAGCGCCAGGGTAAAGTGGCGCGAGGTGCATTCATACCAGTAGCTGTACCCCGGCTGGTTGATCTCTTTTAGCCGTTTGAGCCGCCCGCGATAGAGCGTGGCGCGTTCGAAGGCGGCGTCAAGCAGCGCAGAGCGTCCGAGGGACAGCTTCGCCACGTCGTAGCAGAGCTCAAGTGCATCATCGAGCAGCAGCAGCGCGCGCTGGATATTATTGTCCGCCAGCAGTTCGCGCAGGTTGCCACGATAGCCCGGCTCGCCAAGCTGTAAGCGGAAATCCTGCGCGCTTTGCGCCAGACGGTCGGCGCACTTCTGCAACTGCTGGGTATCTTTGAGTTCGGTACGGTAGGCAATGGTAAAATCTTTCGCCAGATCCTGTAGCTGGCGGCTGGAGAGCGACTGGCCGAAATACTGGCTGGCGATATCCGGCAACTGATGGGCTTCATCGAAGATCATCACGTCCGCCTCCGGGATCAGCTCGCCGAAACCGCTGTCCTTAACCACCATGTCCGCGAGGAACAGGTGGTGGTTCACCACCACCACGTCTGCGTCCATCGCGGTTTTGCGCGCTTTCACCACAAAACAGTCTTTATACAGCGGGCAGTCGCTGCCGAGGCAGTTGTCGTTGGTGCTGGTCACCAGCGGCCAGGCCGGGGAGTCTTCCGGCACGCTCGCGCAGGTGCTGATATCGCCCTCTTCGGTCTGGTTCGCCCAGGCGCGCAGGATAATGACGTCGCTCAGGGTTTGTACCGGCAGATCGCCGCCGGCCAGCGCCTGCTGTTCGAGTCGCTCCAGGCACAGGTAGTTCGATCGCCCTTTCAGCAGGGCCAGACGCCCTTTGTATTTCAGCGCTTTTGCTACGGTAGGCAAATCGCGGCTGTAGAGCTGATCTTGCAGCGCTTTCGATCCGGTGGAAATTATCACTTTCTTTTTCGCCCGCAGCGCCGGCGCAAGGTAAGCATAGGTCTTACCCGTGCCGGTTCCGGCTTCAACCACCAGCGGCTGGGCCTTATCAATGGCGCGGGCAACGGCGTGCGCCATCTGTCGCTGAGGCTCACGGGGCTTGAAGCCGGGGATCGCCTGCGCTAATTGACCTTCAGGGGAAAAATCGTCTGCCACGTTGCTCTCTCACTGTATTTTTGCACAGGGATTATGTCAGCCCATCTTCTCCTGTGCCACCCCAAATAGTGACGACGGCAGAACAATATGGCAGTCTTGCCGTCTGACGACGAAAAATAACGAGGAAACGTTTATGACAATTGTGCGCATTGATGCCGAAGCCCGCTGGTCTGATGTGGTGATCCATAACCAGACGCTGTATTACACCGGTGTACCGTCAAATCTGGACGCGGATGCGTTCGAACAGACGGCGAATACCCTGGCGCAGATTGATGCCGTGCTGGAAAAACAGGGCAGCGATAAATCCCGCATTCTGGATGCGACCATTTTCCTGGCAAATAAAGACGATTTCGCGGCGATGAATAAAGCCTGGGATGCGTGGGTGGTGGCGGGTCACGCGCCTGTACGCTGCACCGTACAGGCCACGCTGATGAAACCGGAATACAAGGTTGAGATCAAGATTATCGCGGCGGTTTAAGCCCGATTACTCTTCATCTTCATCCTCAAAACGCGCCACGATCCGCTCGCCGGTATGGGTGGCGCGCAGCTCCTCCGCCACCTGGGAAATCGCCTGTCCGCTGCTCATCCCCTGGGACATCAGTTCCTGAATTCGCTCAACCGCTTTCTGCTGCTGTTCATGGCTCAGAGAAGGTAAACCTGCAAACATCGTCAACTCCTGCTAAATTATTCGCGCTAATTATTTCACGCTGCCCGGTAGTATGCCATACATGAACATGCGCTTCCCCACTGTTGTTACCTTACCCTGGCGCGCTGACGCCGCTGAGTTCTGGTTTGCCCGTCTGAGCCATCTTCCTTTTGCTATGCTGCTGCACTCCGGCCATGCGGATCACCCGTACAGCCGCTTCGATATTCTGGTGGCCGATCCCCTGAAAACGCTGACGACCGACGATCTGTCGACGACGGACGATCCGCTGATGCAGCTTCAGCAGGAAATCAACGCGCTGGGCTTATCCGCTACCCCTAACCTGGACCTGCCCTTCCAGGGCGGCGCGCTGGGCCTGTTTGGCTACGATTTGGGTCGCCGCTTCGAGATGCTGCCCGAGCATGCGCAGGCGGATATTGCCCTGCCGGACATGGCCGTGGGGCTGTATGACTGGGCGTTGATTGTGGACCACCAGAAAAAAAGGGTCTCCCTGCTGAGCCATGATGACGTGCAGGCGCGTCTGGCCTGGCTTGAGGCACAACAGCCTGCTCCAGCTGAGGCGTTCACCCTGACCTCCGGCTGGCGCTCGAACATGACCGCGCCGGAATACGCGGAAAAACTCTCCCGCGTGCAGGCCTATCTGCAAAGCGGCGACTGCTATCAGGTTAACCTTGCCCAGCGTTTCCAGGCAGCATACCAGGGGGACGAGTGGCAGGCGTTTACCCGTCTCAATGCCAGCAACAGGGCTCCGTTCAGCGCGTTCGTACGTCTGAAACAGGGGGCCATCCTCAGCCTGTCGCCGGAGCGTTTTATCCATCTGGCGGAAGGGACGATTCAGACCCGCCCGATTAAAGGCACGCTGCCGCGCCTTGCCGATCCGGACGCCGATCGCCAGCAGGCGGAGAAACTCGCCGGGTCACCGAAGGATCGCGCCGAAAACCTGATGATTGTCGACCTGATGCGTAACGATATTGGCCGGGTCGCCGAACCAGGCAGCGTGCGCGTGCCGGAGCTGTTCGTCGTCGAACCTTTCCCGGCAGTGCATCATCTGGTCAGCACCATCACCGCGCGTCTGCCCGCCTCTCGCACCGCCTGCGATCTGCTCCGGGCCGCGTTCCCGGGCGGCTCCATCACCGGTGCGCCAAAAATTCGCGCCATGGAAATCATCGACGAACTGGAACCGCACCGCCGCAACGCCTGGTGCGGCAGCATCGGCTATATCAGCCTGTGCGGCACCATGGATACCAGCATTACCATTCGCACGCTGACGGCGTGCGGCGGCAATCTGTACTGTTCTGCGGGCGGCGGCATTGTGGCGGACAGCCAGGTCGAGGCGGAATATCAGGAAACCTTTGATAAGGTGAACCGCATCCTGAAGCAACTGGAGAACTAACGGTGGAGAAAGAGAACCTGACGCTGGATGATTTTCTGTCGCGCTTTCAGCTGCTACGGCCGCAGGTCAACCGCGCCACGCTGAATCAGCGTCAGGCGGCGGTGCTGATCCCGGTGGTGCGCCGAGAACAGCCGGGCCTGCTGCTTACGCAGCGTTCGCCGCATATGCGCAAACACGCCGGTCAGGTGGCCTTCCCGGGAGGCGCTGTGGACAGCACCGATGCGTCGCTGATTGCCGCCGCGCTGCGGGAAGCGCAGGAGGAGGTGGCGATCCCGCCTGACGCGGTGGAAGTCATCGGCGTGCTGCCGCCCGTCGACAGCGTGACCGGCTTTCAGGTCACGCCGGTCGTCGGCATTATCCCCCCCAATCTTCAGTATCACGCCAGCGTCGACGAAGTCTCTGCGGTGTTTGAGATGCCGCTTGAAGAGGCGCTCCGGCTAAGCCGCTATCATCCGCTGGATATCCATCGCCGGGGGCATGACCATCGGGTCTGGTTGTCCTGGTATCAGCATTATTTTGTCTGGGGCATGACGGCGGGCATCATTCGTGAACTGGCGCTACAAATCGGCCTGAAGCCTTGACTATACTTTACATTCCAGCCTTTTTTGCAGGTTTGCGATCCGCGTCGCGCTATTAGCAAAACCCATCGTTAACCATTAGTTTAATTCATGTGAATAGTTAAGCCGAGGTTGGTGTTCCCTCTTACACTATGCGCAGTTATAACATCGTTACTGGAACCCCGGTAACCCTGTCAGGAGTGTGAAAGTGATTAGTATATTCGACATGTTCAAAGTGGGGATTGGTCCTTCTTCTTCCCACACTGTAGGGCCGATGAAGGCCGGTAAACAGTTCGTCGATGATCTGGTCGAAAAAGGATTACTGGAAAGCGTTACCCGTGTCGCCGTAGACGTTTACGGTTCACTGTCATTAACGGGTAAAGGCCACCACACCGATATCGCCATTATTATGGGTCTGGCGGGCAATATGCCGGACACTGTTGATATTGATGCCATCCCGGCATTCATCCGCGACGTGGAAGCGCGCGGTCGCCTGCTGCTGGCTAACGGTCAGCACGAAGTGGATTTCCCGCAGGATGACGGCATGCGTTTTCGCAGCGACAACCTGCCGCTGCATGAAAACGGCATGACTATCCACGCCTGGAGCGGCGAAAAAGAGATCTACAGCAAAACCTACTACTCCATCGGCGGTGGCTTCATCGTTGACGAAGAGCATTTCGGTAAAGAGAGCGCGGGCGACGTGAACGTGCCCTATCCGTTCAAATCGGCCACCGAGATGCTGGGCTACTGCAAAGAGACCGGTTTGTCGCTGTCCGGCATGGTGATGCAGAACGAGCTTGCGCTGCACAGCAAAAAAGAGATCGAAGACTATTTTGCCAACGTGTGGCAAACCATGCGCGCCTGTATCGATCGCGGGATGAACACCGAAGGCGTACTGCCAGGGCCACTGCGCGTGCCGCGTCGTGCCTCTGCCCTGCGCCGTATGCTGGTGACCACGGACAAATTCTCTAACGACCCGATGAACGTAGTTGACTGGGTGAACATGTTTGCTCTGGCGGTGAACGAAGAGAACGCCGCAGGGGGGCGCGTCGTGACTGCGCCAACCAACGGTGCGTGCGGGATCGTTCCGGCTGTGCTGGCCTACTACGATCACTTTATCGAGCCTGTGACGCCGGATATTTATATCCGTTATTTCCTCGCGGCAGGCGCTATCGGCGCGCTGTACAAGATGAACGCGTCCATTTCAGGCGCTGAAGTGGGCTGTCAGGGTGAAGTAGGCGTGGCCTGCTCCATGGCGGCGGCCGGTCTGGCCGAGCTGCTGGGCGCAAGCCCTGAACAGGTTTGCGTGGCGGCGGAAATTGGCATGGAGCATAACCTCGGTCTGACCTGTGATCCGGTCGCAGGCCAGGTGCAGGTGCCGTGCATTGAGCGTAACGCGATTGCCTCCGTCAAAGCGATTAACGCCTCGCGCATGGCGATGCGCCGTACCAGCGAACCACGCGTGTCGCTGGATAAGGTTATCGAAACCATGTACGAAACCGGCAAAGACATGAACGCGAAGTACCGTGAAACGTCGCGCGGCGGTCTGGCCATTAAGGTGCAGTGCGACTAATCCTCTCTTTCGCCCATCCGCAACGGATGGGCGAATTTCTCCCTTCATCCTCGTCTCCTTCTTCTTTCCCCACTACACTTTTACGGTCGCGGCTGCTCGCGCTCGGCCTGGCATCAGGCAGCGGCTAAATAGCGAACGGGTTGAGAGAGAAGCAGGCGCGGTAGTAACGCCACAATGGCTGGCGGGAAAATCTTCCCCGCCAGAAGATCGTAACGGGCACATCGTACCCGTTAAGCAGACTTATTCGTCTTCGTCGTGTGCAGACTGTTCTTTAACAATGCGGACCAGATCGACGCGGTAGTCGTTAGCTTCAACGATAGTGATGTGCAATGGAGGAAGCTCGATCACATCCCCGACGCGCGGGATCTGACCGTTTACGGCGATAACCAGCCCCGCCACGGTTGCGATGTCTTCTTCATCGTTAACCACGTTTTCCAGCCCCAGCGTATGCGAGAGCGCGTGCAGGTCGGTCGCACCTTTGACCAGCCAGCCTTCGCCGTCGGCCACAATCTCAGGCGTTTCGTCTTCATCCGGGAATTCACCGGCAATCGCTTCAAGCACGTCCAGCGGCGTCACCAGCCCCTGTACCACACCAAACTCGTTGGTGACGATAACAAAGCTACCGCGCGCGCGACGCAATACGCCCAGCAGGTTGATCGGATCCAGCGTTTCCGGTACGACAATCGCCGGCGACGAAGCTGCAATGGCCTCCACGTTGACGCCCTCTTCCAGCGCCACCAGCATCTCTTTCGCCCGAACCACGCCGATGATTTCATCCAGCTCACCGCGGCATACCGGGAACAGGCTGTGCGGAGATGAGAGCAATTGCTGACGAATTTCATCAACGCTAAGGTTCGCATCGACCCAGCTAATTTCCCCGCGCGGCGTCATGATGCCGCGCAGCGAGCGGGAGGCCAGGGAGAGCACGCCGTTAATCATGTAGCGTTCTTCTTCCACAAACGCCCCTTCTGGAACCGGCACCGGGTTACGGTTTTCAGGGTCAGACTGGACGTTCACCTGACGGCGTCCGCCCATCAGGCGCAGAATGGCGTCCGCCGTACGGGCACGCAGCGGCTGATTTGACTGCTGCTTAATAAAGTTACGACGCGCAATCTGGTTGAACAGTTCGATCAGGATCGAGAAGCCAATCGCGGCGTACAGGTAGCCTTTCGGAATATGGAAGCCGAAACCTTCCGCCACCAGGCTCAAACCAATCATCAGCAGGAAGCTCAGACAGAGCACGACCACCGTCGGATGCTGGTTGACGAAGCGCGTCAGCGGTTTCGAGGCCAGCAGCATCACCGCCATCGCAATCACGACAGCCGCCATCATCACCGGCAGGTGGTTAACCATACCGACCGCGGTAATCACCGCATCCAGCGAGAAGACTGCATCCAGCACCACAATTTGCAGCACCACGACCCAGAAGCTGGCGTAGCCCTTACCGTGACCATCATCATGCTGCCGGTTCTCCAGCCGTTCATGCAGCTCTGTTGTCGCTTTGAAGAGCAGGAATATCCCCCCGATTAGCATGATCAAATCACGACCGGAGAAGGTGTAATCCATGACGGAGAACAGCGGTTTGGTCAGCGTGACCATCCACGAGATCACGGAGAGCAGCCCCAGTCGCATGACCAGCGCCAGCGAGAGTCCAATCAGACGCGCTTTATCACGCTGTTTTGGCGGCAGCTTATCCGCAAGGATGGCGATAAACACCAGGTTATCGATGCCGAGAACGATCTCCAGTACGACCAGCGTGAGCAGTCCCACCCAGATTGACGGGTCCATTAAGAATTCCATGACAAGCTCCTGCTAAAGGAATGACAAAACGGTGCCCCACTCAACGTGGGCAAATAAGAGGCAGACAGAGTTGATACGTGGCGTGGTTCGCCGGTGAAAAAGGCGCGGAATGGCCTGGTAGATGACTGACGTCGGTGACGGTCCATATAGTGGGCTTTAGCCCTATACTCCTGAACAAGTAAACGGAGGCTAAACATATCAGAGAGACTGTGTTTTTAGCAAAGATTTACGTTCCTTTGCAAAGTTCTGTAACACAGCGGCTATACGCTACAGATAATTCTGTAACGCGTGGCTAAATTACGGATCTTCATCACATAAATTATTTTTTCACTATCTAAAATAATTCGCGGAAGTCTTAGTTTTTTGAACTCTAACCCTTATCTGAATCGATTCGGTTCGCCAATACGATTCTCAGTACGTCTGCCCGGCAGGCGTATTAATGATAATAAAAGGAGGTAGCAAGTGACCATTGCTATTGTCATAGGCACACATGGTTGGGCTGCTGAGCAGCTACTCAAAACGGCAGAGATGCTGTTGGGCGAGCAGGAAAACGTCGGCTGGATCGATTTCGTTCCCGGTGAAAATGCCGAGACGCTGATTGAGAAGTACAACGCTCAACTCGCGAAGCTGGATACCAGCAAAGGCGTGCTGTTTCTCGTCGATACATGGGGCGGCAGTCCGTTTAATGCTGCCAGCCGCATTGTCGTCGATAAAGAGCATTATGAAGTCGTCGCCGGGGTAAACATTCCCATGCTGGTGGAAACCTTTATGGCGCGCGACGACAACCCAGGCTTCGATGAGCTGGTCGCGCTGGCCGTTGAAACCGGCCGCGAAGGGGTCAAAGCCCTGAAGGCTCAGCCGGTTGAAAAACCCGCCCCTGCCCCGGCTGCGGCGGTACCGAAAGCAGCGGCACCGGCAAAACCGATGGGACCGAACGATTACATGGTTATCGGCCTGGCGCGTATTGATGACCGTCTGATTCACGGACAGGTTGCGACTCGCTGGACCAAAGAGACCAACGTACAGCGTATCATCGTGGTCAGTGACGAAGTGGCCGCCGACACTGTCCGTAAAACCCTTCTGACTCAGGTTGCACCACCGGGCGTTACCGCGCACGTGGTGGATGTCGCCAAGATGATCCGCGTTTACAACAACCCGAAATATGCGGGTGAACGCGTGATGCTCCTGTTTACTAACCCAACAGACGTCGAGCGCATTGTTGAAGGCGGCGTGAAAATCACCTCCGTGAACATCGGCGGTATGGCTTTCCGTCAGGGCAAAACGCAGGTCAACAACGCGATTTCAGTTGATGCGAAAGATATCGAGGCGTTCAACAAGCTGAATGCCCGCGGTATTGAGCTGGAAGCCCGTAAGGTTTCCACTGACCAGAAACTGAAAATGATGGATTTGATCGGTAAAGTTGGGAAATAAGCCCGCGCCGGTTTTTCACATAAAGCTTATGTTATAGGAGAAGTACAATGGAGATTACCACTCTTCAGATTGTGCTGGTGTTCATCGTCGCGTGTATTGCGGGTATGGAATCCGTACTTGATGAATTTCAGTTCCACCGCCCTCTGGTGGCCTGTACGTTGATCGGTGCCGTTCTGGGTGATATGAAAACCGGTATCATCATCGGTGGTACGCTGGAAATGATCGCCCTGGGCTGGATGAACATCGGTGCCGCCGTTGCGCCTGATGCCGCACTGGCCTCTATCATCTCAACCGTTCTGGTTATTGCCGGTCATCAGAGTATTGGTGCAGGTATTGCCCTTGCCATTCCTCTGGCCGCAGCAGGCCAGGTGCTGACCATCATCGTTCGTACCATCACCGTGGCCTTCCAGCACGCGGCGGATAAGGCGGCGGAGAACGGCAACCTCACGGCACTCTCCTGGATCCACGTGTCGTCCCTGTTCCTGCAGGCGATGCGTATCGCAATCCCGGCGGTTATCGTTGCGATCTCTGTCGGCACCAGTGAAGTTCAGGGCATGCTGAACGCGATTCCTGAAGTGGTCACCAGCGGTCTGAACATCGCGGGCGGTATGATCGTCGTGGTAGGTTACGCGATGGTCATCAACATGATGCGCGCGGGCTACCTGATGCCGTTCTTCTACCTCGGCTTCGTCACCGCAGCATTCACCAACTTCAACCTGGTTGCGCTGGGCGTGATTGGTGCCGTGATGGCGATTCTCTACATCCAGCTCAGCCCAAAATACAACCGTGTTGCGGGTGCCCCAGCGCAGGCTGCTGGTAACAACGATCTCGATAACGAACTGGACTAACAGGTGAGCGAAATGGTTGATATGACAAAAACTACCACCGAGAAAAAACTCACTCCGGGTGATATTCGTGGCGTGTTCATCCGTTCTAACCTGTTTCAGGGTTCATGGAACTTCGAACGTATGCAGGCGCTGGGCTTCTGCTTCTCAATGGTGCCGGCGATAAAACGCCTCTACCCTGAGAACAACGAAGCACGCCGTCAGGCGATTAAGCGTCACCTGGAATTCTTCAACACCCATCCTTACGTCGCGGCTCCGGTTCTGGGCGTGACGCTGGCGATGGAAGAGCAGCGTGCGAACGGCGCGGAGATTGACGATGGTGCCATCAACGGTATCAAAGTCGGTCTGATGGGTCCGCTGGCCGGCGTGGGCGACCCTATCTTCTGGGGTACTGTTCGTCCGGTCTTCGCGGCGCTGGGTGCCGGGATCGCGATGAGCGGCAGCCTGCTCGGTCCTCTGCTGTTCTTTATCCTGTTCAACGCGGTACGTCTGCTGACCCGTTACTACGGCGTGGCCTACGGCTACCGTAAGGGCGTGGACATCGTTAAGGATATGGGCGGCGGCTTCCTGCAGAAACTGACCGAGGGGGCGTCAATTCTCGGCCTGTTTGTGATGGGGGCGCTGGTTAACAAGTGGACGCACGTGAACATCCCGCTGGTGGTTTCGACCATCACCGGTCAGGATGGTCAAACCCGCGTCACCACCGTGCAGACGATTCTGGACCAGCTGATGCCTGGCCTGGTGCCGCTGCTGTTGACCTTCGCCTGTATGTGGCTGCTGCGTAAGAAAGTGAACCCGCTGTGGATCATCGTTGGCTTCTTCGTCATCGGTATCGCGGGCTACGCTGTCGGCCTGCTGGGCCTGTAAAACATTGCGTTATCGACCGGGGGCTTGCCCCCGGTCTTTTTATCTGGAGGATGAATGACTGTTACGGACATCGTACTGGTGTTGTTTATTGTTGCCCTTCTGGCTTACGCGATCTATGACGAGTTCATTATGCCTCGCCGTAACGGCGAGACGCTGCTGACCCTTCCCCTCTTACGCCGTGGACGCATTGATGCATTTATCTTCGCCGGCCTGGTGGTCATTCTGATTTACAATAACGTGACCAGCCACGGTGCAATATTAACCACATGGTTATTATGTGCGCTGGCATTAATGGCGATTTACCTGTTCTGGATCCGCTCGCCGAAACTCATTTTTAAAAAACAGGGATTCTTCTTCGCCAACGTATGGATAGAATATAACCGCATTAAAGAGATGAATTTATCCGAAGACGGCGTGTTAGTGATGCAATTAGAACAGCGCCGCCTGCTCATTCGGGTCAAAAATATTGATGACCTTGAGAAAATCTACACATTACTCGTTAAAACTCAATAAGTTAACATTATAACCTCGGCTATATATTGTGATATTCTTTCGCAAAGAATATAGCCGTTGCTATATCTTCTCTCCTCTTTGACTTATATTTATTAACGATATTTTCACGCACAAACCTAAATGAAAATCGTTATCAAAGACGCAGATAAATTAAGCCTTGCTCGTTGTTGTTTTATATTCTCAAAATATGTTAAGGTTGCGCCCGTCGTTGGGGAGTAGCCGATTTCCTGCACGCAGGAAATGTACGCGTCAACATACTCGTTGAAAAACGTGGCGCGTACGGATCGCTTTCAGCACGCTTACCGTGCAAAAGAGATCAGGCGAGACCATAGATACATCAACTGCTGTTTACTGGGGGCAGTGATGTGTCATATGGATATCCCCGGTCTGGACGCTCTTATGAACATCTCCGCTACGATCCTTCTCGCTTTTGGCATGTCCATGGATGCATTTGCCGCCTCCATCGGCAAAGGCGCCACGCTCCACAAACCTAAATTCACAGAAGCTCTGCGCACCGGTCTGATCTTTGGTGCCATCGAAACGCTGACGCCGCTCATCGGCTGGGGTTTGGGCATGCTCGCCAGCCAGTTCGTGCTGGAGTGGAACCACTGGATTGCGTTCGTCCTGCTGGTGTTTCTCGGAGGCCGAATGATGATTGAAGGTTTTCGCGGGAATGATGATGATGAAGCACCGCTGCACCGCCACGGTTTCTGGCTGCTGGTCACCACGGCAATTGCCACCAGCCTGGACGCCATGGCCGTCGGGGTGGGTCTGGCATTCCTGCAGGTCAATATTATCGCCACCGCGCTGGCCATTGGCTGTGCAACGCTGATTATGTCCACGCTGGGCATGATGGTCGGGCGGTTTATCGGCCCGCTGCTGGGTAAACGCGCCGAGATCTTAGGCGGTATTGTTCTGATCGGCATTGGTGCCCAGATCCTCTGGGCACACTTCGCGCCTTAAGCGTCGCGCTGCCAGACGTGGATACTGAAATCTGTCTGGCAGCCAAACGTCGTCCGAGCCGCTAACGTATCCCATACTTCCGGCTTTGCCCGCCACGCGAATGGCGTCATCTGCAGCAGGGCTACCGCTTCTTCCCCGTTCAAATTCATTTCATACGCCACTGAATGCTCCTGCTTCAGCGTAAAGCCTGTCAGCTGTTCAGAGTGGGGGGCATGCAGACGCACCTCGTCGTAAATGAGTCCCTTCAGCTCCATCAGGTGACGCGGGCCCGGCGTGACGGTTATCACCCAGCCTCCGGGCTTCACCACGCGCGCCAGCTCATCTGCTTTACACGGCGCGTAGATGCGGATAATGGCATCCATACTGGCATTATCAAACGGCAGCCGGTGGCTGGATGCCACGCAAAACGTCACGCCAGCGTAACGTTTAGCCGCCGCGCGGATCGCCACTTTCGACACGTCGAGACCGAATGTCACGGCCCCCTTCTCCCGCACCACATCCGCAAACCGTGCGGTGTAGTACCCTTCCCCGCAGCCGATATCAAGCATGGCGGACGCCGAATCAGGCAGTAAGTCACCCAGCATCTGCGCCACCGTCTCCCGCAGCGGCAGATAGTGCCCGGCATCGAGAAACGCCCTGCGCGCCTGCATCATCTCTGCGCTATCGCCCGGATCGCGGGAGCGCTTGTGCTGCACCGGAAGAAGATTCACATAACCTTCTTTCGCCATATCAAACTGATGTCCCTGCGGACAGGCATAACTTTTATCTGAGCGCGTCAGTGACGCGTGGCAAAGGGGACAGCTGAAGGACATGGAAACTCCGGGAGATAAACCAAAGGGCGAAGTGTACCGCTATTCGCCCTGCTATAAAACGGCTGGATTACCGCATGACGATAAGGTGGTCTGAACCGGCCGGCAGGCCATCGGGTTTGATATTCTCCAGGCGCAGCACGTTGCCCATGATTTCACTGAAGACCGGCGCGGAAACCGCCCCGCCATAGTAGGCCCCGTTTTGTGGATCGTTAATCACCACCACCAGGGCGAAACGCGGGTCGCTGGCAGGCGCAACGCCTGCGGTATAGGCGACGTATTTATCGACATATTTGCCGCTATCATCAATTTTCTTCGCCGTCCCGGTCTTAACCGCCACGCGATAATCGCGAACGGCGGCCTTAACGCCCCCGCCGCCGGGCAGCGCGACGCTTTCCATCATGTGCTCCACTTCATGCGCGATCTCCTCCGGCATGACGCGGTGGCCGATAACCGGGGGATCGATGCGGGTGATGGAGAGTGGACGCTCAAGCCCGAAGCCGCCAATCGTCGCGTAGACGTGGGCAAGCTGGAGCGGTGTGACCATCAGGCCGTAGCCAAAGGCAAAAGTCGCACGGTCTAGCTGACTCCAGTATTTACGCTGTGGCAACAGCCCGGCGCTTTCGCCCGTTAAGCCCAGCCCCGTGTTGGTGCCAAACCCAAAGTTTCGATAGGTATCAATAAGATGCTGGACAGGCATCGCCAGCGAGAGCCGGGATACGCCGGTGTCGCTCGATTTTTGCAGGATCCCGGTCATGGTCAGCTCAGGATAATAACCCACGTCGCGGATACGATGCCCGTCAAGGGTATACGGGTGGGTATCAATGACGCTGTCCGGCTGGACCAGCCCCTGCTGCAGAGCCGTCATCAACACCAGCGGCTTGACGGTCGAACCGGGCTCGAACGTATCGCTGATTGCCCGGTTGCGAAAATCGTTTATCGTCGCGCCTTCCCGGTTATTGGGATTGAAATCCGGATAGCTCGCCATGGCGAGTATTTCCCCGGTGGGGATATTAATGAGCACCGATGCCCCTGACTCGGCCTTATTCCAGGCGACGGCATTGTCCAGCGCGTCTTCGGTAATGGTTTGCAGCCGCTCGTCAATACTCAACTGGATGTTATGTGCCGGCGTGGGCGCCACTTCCGTCAGGTTTTCAACCACGCGCCCGTAGCGATCCTCCCGGACCTGTCGGACACCCGCTTTACCGGTCAGCTGAGTATTGAAGCTTTTCTCCACCCCTTCAATGCCCTGCCCGTCAATATTGGTGAAGCCAATCAGGTTTGCCGCCACGTGGCCTGCCGGGTAAAAGCGGCGGGATTCATCGCGCAAATTAATGCCGGGTAAATTGAGCTTATCAATCCACTTCGCCTGAGCAGGATCGACCTGACGCGCCAGGTAGATGAAACGTCCCTGGGGGTTGGCGTTAATTCGTGATGAAAGGGTGCTCAACGAGAGGTGCAGCGCGCTCGCCAGCGCCTGCCAGCGTTCATCAAACCCAACGCCCCCTTTTGCCAGCACCGTTTTAGGATCGGCCCATACGGCCCGGACGGGCACGCTGACCGCCAGCGGTCGCCCTTCACGATCCATAATCATCCCACGCGGCGCATCAATCGCCAGCTGACGGAGGGATCGCATATCTTCCTGCTTCACCAGATTGTCAGGTTTGATGATTTGTAGCCAGGCAACGCGGCCAAGTAAAAAGGCCAGACTGCAGAAAATAGCGAAACAGAGCAGCGCGAAACGCGCCGGCGTGAAATTGCCAGCGGTTAATATCAATTTTTTCTTCACCTGAACCCCAGGGCTGTTAAACAACGCTCTGATTTAACGAGAAAAGATGTGCTTAGGGAGGCGAAACTGTGATACTAACCTCGCAGCTTTGCAACAAGTTGCTAACAAGACCGTAGATAGTAATATTTTGAAAGATAGGGAATAAAAAAGCCCCGCATGATGCGAGGCTTTATGTCTGAGAGTGAAGCGCTATGCGCCCCAGTCAGCAGCGGTTCGATCAGATAGCAGTTACGTTAACTGCAGCTGGGCCTTTCTGGCCGTCCTGAATTTCGAACTCAACGTTCTGGCCTTCGGCCAGAGTTTTGAAGCCGTTACCCTGGATTGCAGAGAAGTGTACGAACACGTCTTTGCTGCCATCAGCAGGAGTAATGAAACCAAAACCTTTAGACTCGTTGAACCACTTAACTTGACCTTTAATCTTTGCCATTTTGCAAAATTCCTTAGAGTGTTTTCTTAGCCCGCAGGCATTAACTGAGATAAAACTGAGACATTACTGCATGAGGCACTAATATAAGGTTCGGCAGAGAAGCGGTATTCAACGACAACGTGTTTACTCAGGACTTCTTTACTGAAAATGCCACACATAAACAGAACTGTACCTCGTTTGACCCAAAACGTGTTATCACACACTATGTTTAATATGGCAAGCCATTTTTAAACATGTCTCGATCCGCCGCACAAATTCGAACACTGTCTGTAAGGAATTGCACAATTATGCGCTTCTCAAACAGACGGCTATACTCCCTTACACAGACTCAACGCTGCTTGCACAACCGCTGTAATCTAAGACTTTTTTAACATAGCTCAATCATTACAATGCGTCCAGCAGTCGGGAAAAGAAATCTTTGGCGTTGATTGAGTTAGAACAAATTGTGAAAACTTATGCTTAAATCATTGTAACGTGACCGTATTGTTTCAGCCAAAAACGATGTTAATAATCCGCACCCTTCTGTATTAAAATCCATCAGGTAATTAGCAGTGTTATGCACCAAAATAATGAAATTTTTATGACTCTGCATCAAAACAAGGCAAGCAAAACGTTTCGATAAAATTAAAATTTTCCTGACGACGAATACATACACAATATACGCAACAATTTATCGCTTCGTTTATAAGGGTAAATACTCGCCAACTTTCAGTATCCTGAAAGTATTATTAACTGGTGCTACATTATCCAGCGCATCAGCTAATTCTTTTATGGGGTCATCCAGCGCTTCATCCGCCAGCTCAAACACGCCCCAGTGAACAGGGAACGCCAGCGGGCAACCTAACTGTTGCCACAGCGCAACGGCAGACAGGGGATCCATATGGTGTACGGCCATAAACCATCGTGGAGCATAGGCGCCAACGGGCAATGCTGCAGCATCAATTTTCCCCAAACGTTCCGGTATCATCAGCAGCTCAGGCGAATAGCCGGTATCGCCACTAAACCAGAACCGGTGATGCCGCCCTTCAAAGACCCAGCCGCACCACAATGAGCGATTGCGGTTCCAGAGCGTGCGCATACTCCAGTGCTGCGCCGGTACGGCGGATAATGTTATCCCCTGCCAGGTAAAACTCTGCCACCAGTCGAGCTCAACCACGTGTTTTGCGCCCCGGCGGCGAAACCAGCCGCCCAGGCCTAAAGGAACAAACACGCTAACGTCCGGAAAGCGTTTGAGAATGTGGCGAACAGTGAGTTCATCAAGATGATCGTAATGGTTATGCGAAATAACGACCGCGTCAAGCTGGTGCAGTTGATCGACAGAGAGTGCCGGAGGCGTTCTACGCTGCGGCCCTAAGAAAGGAAGTGGAGAAGCGCGCCTTGATAAAACGGGATCGGTAAGAAGGATATTGCCGTCCAGCTGCAGCAGTATGCTCGCATGTCCGAGCCACCACGCCCCATCCTGCTGCGGCTGCTGAAGATCGGCCGGTTGCCACCACCGCCGGATAAAGTCATCGTAGCCGAGCGCGGGCGGCTTCGGTAAGCCAGCTGCTTTGCGTTCTTTGCGCCAGCGTTCAATGTCGCCAGGCTGGTGTCCTGCAGAAGTGGTATTACGAAAACCGTTTGGGGTGTGATGTTTCAGGGAGGGGTCATACCAGGGATTTTTCCAGACCACTGCCACCTCCCGGAATAATACGATTAACGCTCAGCCACCAGGCGGATAAAATCGTCTTGATCGTTGTTCTCGTCAGCGACCGCTTCTTTTTGCGCTTCTTTCTCTTCCGGCTCGTTAGCCTCGCACAGACGACGCAACAGTGCATTCTGCCGTTTTTGCTGCTCAAGCAGCGCTTCCAGCAGTTCGATCTGCTCATTGGTACGTGAACTGGCACGGTTTACGAAAAACCAAATGACCAGCCCCACCAGCAGAACAACCAAAGAGATCGTCAGGGATGCCATATTTAGCAGCCCTGAATTCAGTAACTCACCCATTTCACCACCTCAATAAAAACGTCTATTTTACCACTGGCGCGAAGGAAGGAAATCACCTGAAGAAAAAATGCGTGCTACCACGGAATAAACTTATTGATTGCGCAAACGCCGCTAAAAAACTGTACATCCTGATCGCACATCACGTTGATAGTCTGCGTCCACAACACCACGCACGCTATCAGCACGATAATCAGAATCACCCAGCGTATTTTTTTCACTCCACACTCCGTTTACAGACCTGATATGACCAGGTTATCACGGTTATCTTAAACAAGGACTAACTGTAGCGCCATCAGGCTCTTTTCAGAATCCTGCACTTGTTTCATTACGTAAACCGGTTAGGCTAGCATCATGATAACAATGATAAAGAGGTAATAATGCGCTTAATTATTCGTACAATTGTTGCACTGGCGATACTCTGGATTGGCCTTCTTTTAACGGGTTATGGCGTGCTGGTGGGAAGCACCGAAAACGCCGCAGGGTTAGGCATTCAATGCAAGTATTTAACAGCACAGGGAGTCAGCACGGCGCAGTATCTCCATTCTGATAGCGGGATCATTGGGTTAACCAACTGCCCGGTACTGCGTAAGACCTCCGTCGTGATTGATAATGGCTGAGCCACAGCGTTTACGACAAATAAAAAACGCCGCAAAGATGCGGCGTTTTTTTATGCTAACCGGGGTTAGAACGGATAGTCGTGGTAACCCATCTGTTCAGAAATCTTACGCGCGGCGGTATGCAGAATAGCCACGTACTCGTGCAGGCGCTCTTCCGAGAAGCGAAGCGTTGGGAAAGAGATGCTCAACCCCGCGATCACGACGCCAAAACGGTCAAACACCGGAACGCCAATACAGCGCAGCCCTTCTTCCTGCTCTTCGTTATCTTCGCCGTACCCTTGCTCACGCACCTTGTCGAGCACCGTTAATAATTCATCGGTGTTAGTAATGGTGCGTTCAGTGCTGCGTTTGTACTCCACGCCATCGAGAATCTGTTTAACTTCTTCACGATCGCGCCACGCCAGCAGAACCTTACCAATTGCCGTGCTGTAAAGCGGGTTGCGACGACCAATGCGCGAATACATACGCAGGTTATACATGGAGTCAATTTTATGGATGTAAACAATACTGTCTTCATCCAGCGCGCCCAGGTGGATAGTCTCTTTGGTCAGGCGGGAGATCTCGCGCATCTGAATATCCGCGCTACGGATCAGATCCACGTTTTGCAATGCCCGGGCACCCAGTTCAAACAGTTTCAGCGTCAGAGAATATTTTTCAGATTCGCCTTCCTGTGCAACGTAACCCAGTGATTTCATGGTTTGCAAAAAGCGGTAAACGGTGCTTTTCGACATCATCACGCGCTGTGACAACTCTGTGATACCAATTTCACGCTCTTCCCCGAGCGCCTGTAAGATGCCAAACACCTTCAGCACGGAAGAAACTGAATCTGGCTGTTTATCCAAATCCGCAATTGCCATTTACCACCTCATAGAGAGTGTTTTATAAAAATCAGAACCGGTTTTTATTATAAATTCCCGTCATGTTACCTGCAATCAATCCGCGTTTACTTCGTTACAAATCTGCGACATAAAACGGTGTTAACGATGCTAAAATAGTTACCCTGAGAATAATTTCACTCTGAGCTTTTTATCCCCGATGGAAAAGAACCTTTCCGATGGCCTGCCTTTGCCCCAGCGGTATGGCGCTATCGCTACGATTATTATTGGTATCTCAATGGCCGTTCTTGACGGCGCGATTGCGAACGTTGCCCTTCCCACCATTGCCACCGATCTGCATGCTTCCCCGGCCAGTTCGATATGGATTGTTAACGCCTATCAGATTGCGATTGTGGTTTCCCTGCTCTCTTTCTCTTTTCTGGGCGATATGTTCGGCCACCGTCGGGTATATCAGTGCGGGCTGGTGGTATTTACCTTTACATCACTGCTGTGCGCCCTTTCGGACTCTCTGCATACGTTGACGCTGGCACGCATCGCGCAAGGTTTTGGCGGCGCGGCGCTGATGAGCGTCAATACGGCGCTAATCCGCCTAATCTATCCGTACCGCCATCTGGGCAGCGGCATGGGGATAAATTCGTTTATTGTCGCGGTCTCTTCTGCCGCCGGGCCAACGATTGCAGCGGCCATTCTTTCTGTCGCCTCGTGGCAGTGGCTGTTCGCCATAAACGTGCCGCTGGGTATCGTGGCCATCTTCTTTGCCCTGCGATTTCTCCCCGCTAACGGCCCGAAAAGCACCATGCCGCGCTTTGACGTGGCAAGCGCGGTGATGAATGCGCTCACCTTTGGTCTGCTGATTACCGCCCTGAGCGGTTTTGCGCAGGGTCAATCCCTGATGCTAACCGCCGTGGAGCTTGTTGCCCTGCTGGTGACGGGCTTCTTCTTTGTTCGCCGCCAGCTTTCCCTGCCGGTGCCCTTACTGCCGGTCGATCTGCTGCGTATTCCCCTCTTTTCGCTTTCCATCTGCACCTCAATCTGCTCATTCTGCGCCCAGATGCTGGCCCTGGTTTCTTTGCCCTTCTTCCTGCAAAGCGTGATAGGACGTTCCGAAGTGGAGACCGGGCTGCTGTTAACCCCCTGGCCGCTGGCGACGATGGTGATGGCACCGCTGGCAGGTTATTTAATAGAACGTGTACATGCCGGTTTGTTGGGCGCGGTGGGGCTGGCCGTGATGGCAACAGGTCTTTTCGCGCTGGCGCTGCTGCCATCATCGCCAGGGGATCTGGACATCATCTGGCGCATGATCCTGTGCGGAGCCGGGTTTGGCCTGTTTCAGTCCCCCAACAACCACACCATTATTACCTCTGCGCCGCGCCACCGCAGCGGAGGGGCCAGCGGCATGCTGGGGACCGCGCGTCTGCTGGGGCAAAGCACCGGTGCGGCGCTGGTTGCCCTGATGTTTAACCTTGCCGGGCAAAACGGCAACCACGTTGCGCTTCTCACCGCAGGTGCGCTTGCCACCCTTGCAGCCATCGTCAGCGGGTTGCGCGTGACCCAACCCGGCGTTCAGGCATAAAAAAAGCCGGGCGGAGTCTTCTCCTGCCCGGCTTATTTAAGCGCTTAGCGTTACTTCAGGTATTCTCCACTGCGCAGCGCTTCAATACGTTTATCCAGCGGCGGGTGAGACATAAACAGCTCGCTCAGCGACTTTGATTTGCCGTTGATGCAGAAGGCCATCATGCTGTTCGCTTCCTGCGGCTCGTAGCTGGTTTTCAGACGCTGCAGAGCAGCTATCATCTTTTCACGCCCTACCAGCTTCGCTGAACCGGCATCCGCATGGAACTCACGGTGACGGGAGAACCACATGGTGATAATGCTGGCCAGAATACCGAACACCAGTTCCAGCACCATGGAGACGGCGAAGTAGATCAGCGGATTACCGTTACTCTCTTCACCTTCATCACGGTTGCCGCCCATAAAGCCCGCCGCTATCTGCGCCAGGATACGGGAGATAAAGATAACGAAGGTGTTCACCACGCCCTGAATCAGGGTCATGGTCACCATGTCACCGTTAGCAATATGGCTTATTTCGTGCGCGATGACCGCTTCTGCTTCGTCACGGCTCATGTTCTGCAACAGGCCGGTGCTCACGGCAACCAGCGAGGCATCACGACGGGCCCCCGTAGCAAAGGCGTTAATATCCGGGGCATGGTAAATAGCAACCTGCGGCATGGCGATGCCTGCCTGCTTAGACTGCTGTGCCACCGTATTCATCAGCCACTGTTCCATGTCGTTACGCGGCTGTTCAATCACCTCACCGCCGACGGATTTCAGCGCCATCCACTTTGACATCAGCAGGGAAATGAAAGAGCCACCAAAACCAAACAGCAGCGCCATAATCAACAGACCCTGAACGCTGCTCGACTGAATTCCCGTCAGGCTTAGCACGAGCCCGAAAACCACCATCACCGCGAGGTTGGTGAGCAGGAAGAGCGCGATTCGCATCATAATTTTCTTTTTACCTCAGTTTAACAAAACGCACTATGCGATTACCCACATCGTATGGGTATTGCGGCTATTTTCAAGCATCCGGTGGGCGTAAGTCACCAGAAAGACACAACTTTACACAATTGGAAATCAGCCTGACGGAAGGATGCAGAACAAAAAGAAACAGGCACAATTTCTTGTGCCTGTTGGGAGATTATTTTGCCGGAGCGGGCTGTACGGCAGGCTTCTCTTTTTCCAGATTCGCCAGGTCGAGCGCGATATGCACCGTCTCGTCCAGGTACGGATCCGGCTCCTGGTAATCTTTTGGCAGATCGTCCAGTTTCTTGAGCAGAGGCTTACCTTCTCGCTTGAAGCGATCGTTGATACGCGCCAGACGCGTTGCGTCGTCCTCGTTGTTCTCTTTTTCACGCTGAGCGTAGTTCAGAGAAACAATATTCCGCTTATCTTTCAGGGCATTGAAACGCGCAATGTCCTTCATGATGTACTGGAATTCCGGATCTTTCGCGATGCGTTCATTATGCGCTTTCAGCAGCTCAGGGCCAAACTGCGTCATATCACCCGCCTTCACGAATGTCGCAGCATTGATGCTGTCCCACGGCAACGCGTTATCTTCAAACTTCTCGCCGGTTTCGGTCTCTTCCGTGCCGGTCGGCATCATGATATCCGGCGTTACGCCTTTACGCTGCGTACTGCCGCCGTTAACGCGGTAGAACTTCTGAATGGTGTACTGAACGGAGCCCAGCGCAGGCCATTCCGGACGCAGCATCTGATCGTAAATACGGTTCAGCGAGCGATACTGCTGAACAGTACCTTTGCCGAAGGTGGGCTCACCCACGATTAGCGCGCGGCCATAGTCCTGCATTGCAGCGGCAAAGATTTCAGATGCGGACGCGCTGAAGCGGTCAACCAGGACCACCAGCGGGCCTTTGTAATAGACCACACCGTCGTTATCAGCATCTTCACGAACTTTACCGTTGTTATCACGCACCTGTACAACAGGGCCAGACGGGATAAACAAGCCTGAGAGCGACACCGCTTCGGTCAGCGCACCGCCACCGTTCGTGCGCAGGTCGATAATGACGCTGCTCACGTTCTGCTTCTCAAGTTTCTGCAGCTGAACTTTTACATCGTCCGTCAGCCCCACGTAGAAGCCAGGGATATCCAGGACACCCACCTTCTCTTTACCCACGGTTTTCACCGACATTTTCACCGCGCGGTCTTCCAGACGGATACGCTCGCGGGTCAGGGTCACGATACGGGTTTTGGTGCCTTTACCGGCAGGCAGAATTTCCAGACGAACTTTGCTGCCTTTCGGACCTTTGATCAGCGCAACCACATCGTCCAGACGCCAGCCAATGACATCAACCATGCTCTGACCGGTTTGTCCTACCCCCACAATGCGATCGCCTACGCTTATCGCTTTGCTTTTGGATGCCGGGCCGCCCGCGACCATGGAGTTGATCACCGTGTAGTCATCATCCATTTGCAGTACCGCGCCAATACCTTCCAGAGACAGGCTCATCTCAGTATTGAACTGTTCGGTATTGCGTGGAGAGAGATAGTTGGTGTGCGGATCGATTTCGTGCGCAAAGGCGGTCATCGCCAGTGAGAAAACATCTTCACTGTTGGTCTGCGCCAGACGGCGAATGGCAAATTTGTAACGACGCGTCAGCGTGTCGCGGATCTCTTTTTCATCTTTGCCGGTCAGCTTGAGGCTCAGCTCGTCGTATTTGACCTTTCCATCCCACAGCGCGTTCAGCTCGGCTTCGTCTTTCGGCCAGGGCGCTTTGCTGCGATCGAGATTGAAGGTGTCGTTGCCGGTGAAGTCCATTGGACGTTCAAGCACTTTCAGAGCGTACTGATAGCGTTCAAAGCGGCGCTTTTGCGACAGGTTGTAGAGATCGTAGAACAGATCCAGCTTGCCTGACCGCAGCTCATCACCCACCTCGGATTTGCGCTTAGCGAACTGCTCGACATCGCTGGCGAGCAAAACGTTATGGCTGTAATCCAGCAAGTTCAGATAGCGGTCAAAGATTTTGGCCGAAAAGGCCTGATCGAGATCGAACTGACGATAGTGCGAGCGGGTAAAGCGAGAGGTTACACGTTCGCTTACCGTCGCGTGCTGCGTCTCTTCCTTGAGTACCGGAATTTGATCAACACGCGTGATATCGTCCACTGCGAAAGCGTGACCTGTTATGGCAAACAGGCCCGCCAGCGCGGTGAGCTTAAAAAAAGTGTTCATGCCAGGCTTGGCCTCCGTTTCAGAACAACAAGTGTTCTGCGCGTACAATCATTGACATACCAGAAGTCAGCTGTACACGAACGCCATCTTTGGTGATTTCCAGTACGGTGGCGTCCATTGCGTTGTTGCCCGCTTTTACTTTCAGAGCCTGACCCACGCTCAGGGCGTTAATGTCAGAAACCGGAGTATGGCGCTGCTCTTCACGAGGCGCACGAGGGGCTTTCGCTGCTGGTTTGTCTGCACGCGGTTTGCGATCGTTATTGTCGTGACGACGCGGCGCAGGACGTGGTTTACGCTCACGACGAGGCGCTTCTTCCTGGCCGTTTGCCGCTGCGGCTTCGCGTTTTTTCGCCTGCTGTTCTGCACGTTGTGCCTGAACGCGTGCTTTGGCTTCTTCCAGCTGCTTGCGCGCGTGTTCTACGTGCTGCTCGTCCAGCTCGCCACAAGGGTTGCCGTCGAGATCCACGCGGGTCGCGCCCGGTTTGATACCGTACAGGTAACGCCAGCTCGAAGTATAAAGACGTAAGGCAGAACGCAGCTGAGTTTTGCTGAGGTTCATTTCCCCTTCAACACGCGCTACCAGATCCTGAAAAATACCGACTTTCAGGGGACGTGCTTCACCTTCCGCGCTGAAGCACTGCGGGAAACGCTCGGCCAGAAATGCGATAACTTCTTTACTGCTATTCAACTTAGGTTGATTTTCCATGAAATTTCCTGATTACAACGGACGTTGCCAACAAGCGCAGGCATGAACAGGCGTCATTATAATGACGCTATCAGTAAATGCTACGTTATCCGTTGATTATCCTGCGACGCTCGCAAAGAATTTTTGATAATCGGTTGCAGCGAGGACGTTTTCCAGATTCGCCACCAGCTCGCGCAGCCCCTGTTCATCCTCGGTTGTAAAGCGACTGAAGACCGTACTGTCGATATCCAGAACGCCAATAATCTGATTTTTTACCACCAGCGGCAGAACGATCTCTGAATTGCTGGCAGCATCACAGGCGATATGCCCGTCAAACGCATGAACATCTTCCACGCGCTGAACCTGATTCTCGGCCACCGCGGTACCGCATACGCCGCGCCCTACCGGAATACGCACGCAGGCCAGTTTGCCCTGAAACGGACCCAGCACCAGCGTTTCACCTTCCAGGAGATAAAAGCCAGCCCAGTTCACATCGGATAGCCGTTCGAACAGCAATGCGCTAGTATTTGCCAGAGTGGCTAAGAAGCTGGTTTCACCTGCCATCAATGCCTTAAAATCGCGGTTCAGATCCGCGTAGAATTCTGTTTTGTTCATTATTCAATCACTTAGTTGTCTTACAAAATTACCGCATAGCCTATTAAAATAAGCAATAAATGCGCTCATGCTCAAGATGAATCCGTTCATGAGTTAATATAACGTTCAACAATACTTATTTGCGCGCAGCTGATGGCCTTAAAAACAACCAAAATTACGCCGACAAAAAAGATAACTGTCCATACGGTAAGCGACGCTTTGCCTCGTGCACATTATCAGCGTTGCCCCCAGTGCGATACGCTTTTTATGTTGCCGAAGATGAAATCGCACCAAAGCGCCTTTTGTCCCCGCTGCGACGCTAAAATTCGTGACGGCCGCGACTGGTCGTTAACCCGCCTTGCCGCTATGGCCGTTACCATGCTGCTGCTGATGCCTTTCGCCTGGACCGAACCGCTTCTGAAGCTTTACCTGCTTGGTGTGCGCATTGACGCTAACGTGCTGCAGGGTATCTGGCAGATGACGAGCCAGGGCGATCCTCTCACCGCCGCCATGGTACTGTTCTGCGTTGTCGGCGCGCCGCTGGTGCTGGTTGCAGCCATTGCCTACCTGTGGTTTGGTAACATCCTGGGAATGAACCTGCGTCCGGTATTGCTGATGCTGGAAAAGCTTAAAGAGTGGGTCATGCTGGATATCTATCTGGTGGGCGTGGGCGTGGCATCAATCAAGGTGCAGGACTATGCCTTTCTGCAGCCGGGCGTCGGGCTTTTTGCCTTTATCTGCCTGGTATTGCTCAGCATCCTGACACTGATCCACCTGAACGTTGAGCAGCTTTGGGAGCGTTTTTACCCGCAGCGCCCTGCCACCCGCCCGGATGAAAACCTCCGCGTCTGTCTGGGATGCCATTACACCGGGTTGCCCGACAAGCGTGGACGCTGCCCGCGCTGCCACATACCGTTGAGGTTACGACGCAACAACAGCCTGCAAAAATGCTGGGCGGCGCTGATTGCCTCCCTGGTGTTTCTGTTCCCGGCCAATATGCTGCCGATATCCATTATTTACGTGAACGGTGGCCGTCAGGAAGATACTATCCTCTCCGGTATTATCTCTCTTGCACACAGCAACGTTGGGGTGGCGGCCATCGTCTTTATTGCCAGTATCCTGGTTCCCTTTACCAAAGTGGTGGTGATGTTTACCCTGCTCGTCAGCATTCACTTTAAGTGTGAACAAGGTTTACGTACCCGTATTCTGCTTCTGCGATTCGTCACCTGGATTGGCCGCTGGTCAATGCTGGATCTGTTTGTGATTTCGCTGATGATGTCGCTGATCAATCGCGACCAGCTTCTTGCTTTTACTATGGGACCCGCGGCTTTTTATTTCGGCTCTGCGGTGATATTGACTATTCTTGCTGTGGAATGGCTGGATAGCCGCTTACTTTGGGATGCACATGAGTCAGGAAACCCCCGCTTCGCCGACTGAAGCGAGAATTAAAACTAAACGCCGCATTTCGCCATTCTGGTTGCTGCCCGTCATCGCCCTGATGATTGCAGGCTGGCTTATCTGGACGAGCTATGAAGATCGCGGCAGTACCGTCACCATTGATTTTCAGACCGCCGACGGCATCGTCGCCGGACGAACCCCCGTTCGTTTTCAGGGGGTCGAAGTCGGTACGGTTCAGGACATCTCCCTTGGAAAAGGGCTTAACAAGATTCAGGTGCGGGTCAGTATTAAATCTGACATGCAGGATGCTCTTCGCAGCGAAACGCAGTTCTGGCTGGTGACGCCGAAAGCCTCCCTGGCCGGCGTGTCCGGGCTGGATGCGCTGGTTGGCGGCAACTACATCGGCATGATGCCGGGCAAGGGTGAACCGCAGGATCACTTTGTCGCGCTGGATACGCAGCCGAAATACCGCCTCAATAACGGCGATCTGATGATCCATCTTCAGGCACCGGATTTGGGCTCGCTGAACAGCGGCTCACTGGTCTACTTCCGCAAGATTCCGGTTGGCCGCGTGTACGATTACAGCATCAACCCGAATAAACAGGGCGTCACCATTGATGTGCTGATCGAGCGTCGCTTCACCAATCTGGTGAAAAAAGGCAGCCGCTTCTGGAATGTCTCCGGCGTCGATGCCGACCTCAGTCTGAGCGGTGCAAAAGTGAAGCTTGAGAGTCTGGCCGCCCTGGTGAACGGCGCCATTGCCTTTGACTCCCCGGAAAACTCAAGCCCAGCCACCGCGGATGACACCTTCGGATTGTACGCCGACCTGGCGCACAGCCAGCGTGGCGTGATCGTTAAACTCGTTCTGCCTGATGCCAAAGGGCTGAAAGCGGGGTCAACGCCGCTGATGTACCAGGGACTGCAGGTCGGCCAGCTCACCAAAATGACGCTCAATCCGGGCGGCTCGGTCACGGGCGAAATGACGGTCGATCCGAGCGTGGTCGATCTCCTGCGCGAGAAAACGCGCATCGAGATGCGCAGCCCTAAACTCTCTCTGAACGATGCCAGCCTGAGCACGCTGCTGACCGGAAATACCTTTGAACTGATCCCCGGTGAAGGTCAGCCCAGCAATAGCTTCGTCATTGCCCCGGCGGATAAAGCGCTGCTGCAAAAGCCGGGCGTCGTGACGGTTACGCTCAATGCGCCTGAAAGTTACGGCATTGAGGCCGGTCAGCCGCTGATTCTGCACGGCGTACAGGTGGGTCAGGTGCTGGAGCGAACGCTCTCCGAAAATGGCGTGAGCTTCTCGGTAGCTATCGATCCGCAATACAGCAACCTCGTCCATGGCGACAGTAAGTTCGTGGTGAACAGCCGCGTCGACGTGAAGGTGGGTCTGGACGGCGTGGAGTTCCTCGGCGCCAGCGCCAGCGAATGGGTTAACGGCGGCATTCGCATTTTGCCGGGCAATAAAGGCCCCGTTCGCGACAGCTACCCGCTGTACGCCAACCTGGACAAAGCGATTGAAAACAGCCTGAGCGATATGCCAACCACGACCCTGACCTTAAGCGCCGAGACGCTGCCTGACGTTCAGGCGGGCTCCGTAGTGCTCTACCGCAAATTTGAGGTTGGGGAGGTGATCGCCGTTCGCCCGCGTGCCGACGCGTTTGATATCGAACTGCATATCAAGCCCGAGTACCGCAAGCTGCTGACCCCAAACAGCGTCTTCTGGGCCGAGGGCGGCGCGAAGGTGCAGCTTAACGGCAACGGCCTGACCGTGCAGGCCTCCCCGCTCTCGCGCGCGCTGCGCGGGGCGATCAGCTTTGATAACCTCAGCGGCGCGGGCGCGAACCTGCGTAAAGGCGATAAGCGAATTCTCTTCCCATCCGAAACCGCCGCGCGTGCCGTGGGTGGGCAGATTACCCTGCATGCGTTCGATGCCGGCAAGCTGGCAGAGGGCATGCCAATTCGCTACCTGGGCATTGATATCGGGCAGATCCAGAAGCTGACGCTCATCACCTCGCGCAACGAGGTGCAGGCCACCGCCGTGCTTTATCCGGAATATGTGCAGACCTTCGCCCGCTCGGGTTCCCGCTTCTCGGTGGTGACCCCACAGATTTCGGCCGCGGGCGTTGAGCATCTCGACACCATTCTGCAGCCTTACATCAACGTCGAGCCCGGTCAGGGCAAAGCCCGTCGTGATTTCGAGCTGCAGGAAGCTACCATTACCGACTCGCGCTACCTTGGCGGCCTGAGCATTGTAGTGGAAGTGCCGGAAGCGGGCTCGCTTGGCATCGGTACGCCGGTGCTGTTCCGCGGCATTGAGGTGGGTACGGTAACGGGCCTCACGCTCGGCACACTCTCCGACCGCGTGATGGTGGCGCTACGCATCAGCGAGCGTTACCAGCATCTGGTGCGTAATAACTCGGTGTTCTGGCTGGCATCCGGCTATTCGCTGGACTTCGGCCTGACGGGTGGCGTGGTGAAAACCGGTACCTTCAACCAGTTCATCCGCGGCGGTATTGCCTTTGCCACCCCGCCGGGAACGCCGCTGGCGCCGAAAGCGCAGCCGGGTAAACACTTCCTGCTGCTGGAAAGCGAACCGAAAGAGTGGCGCGAATGGGGAACGGCCCTGCCGCGTTAATCTGACAGGCTCCGGTGTCAACGCACCGGAGCCTTTATGTTACACTGCGCACCTGAACTTTTCCCTGTGGTGTGCTCGTGGCTCAAAACTCCGTATTTCTTCCCGATCAATTCCTGGCGCAGATGCGCGAGGCGCTTCCCTCTCATCTGTCGCTGGACGATTTTATCGCCGCCTGTCAGCGTCCGTTACGCCGGAGCATCCGCGTTAATACGCTGAAAATCAGCGTCGAGGATTTTCTGGCCCTGGTTTCTCCGTACGGCTGGCAGCTTACGCCGGTTCCGTGGTGTGAAGAGGGATTCTGGATCGACCGCGATGACGAAGACGCGGTGCCGCTGGGAAGTACCGCAGAACATCTGAGCGGTCTGTTTTATATTCAGGAAGCGAGCTCGATGCTACCGGTTGCCGCCCTGTTCGCCGACGGCAACGCGCCTGAACGCGTGATGGATGTAGCCGCCGCGCCCGGTTCGAAAACCACGCAGATTGCCGCGCGCATGGGCAACCGCGGAGCGATCCTCGCCAACGAATTTTCCGCCAGCCGCGTGAAGGTGTTGCATGCCAATATCAGCCGCTGCGGTATTCACAATGTCGCTCTTACGCACTTCGACGGTCGCGTCTTTGGCGCCGCCCTGCCGGAAATGTTTGATGCCATCCTGCTGGACGCCCCCTGCTCCGGTGAAGGGGTAGTGCGTAAAGATCCCGATGCGTTAAAGAACTGGTCCGTGGAGAGCAATCTTGAGATCGCCGCCACGCAGCGCGAGCTGATCGACAGCGCGTTCCACGCCCTGCGCCCCGGCGGCACGCTGGTGTATTCAACATGCACCTTAAACCGCGATGAAAACGAAGACGTTTGCCTGTGGCTGAAAGCGCAATATCCGGATGCGGTCGAGCTCCTGCCGCTTAACGATCTGTTTTCCTCGGCACAGGAGGCGGTCACGCCGGAAGGTTTCCTCCACGTGTTCCCGCAAATTTACGACTGCGAAGGGTTCTTTGTGGCGCGCCTACGTAAAACGCAGGCGATTACTCCCCTGCCCGCACCCAAATTCAAGGTCGGCAATTTCCCGTTTGCCCCCCTCAAAGGGCGCGATGCAGCACAGCTTGTCGCCGCCGCCGAAAAGGTTGGCCTGGTCTGGGATCAGAGCCTGCAACTCTGGGTGCGTGATAAAGAGGTATGGTTGTTCCCGGCAGAGATCGCACCGCTCATCGGAAAGGTCCGTTTTTCCCGAATCGGGATCCGCCTGGCGGAAGTGCATAATAAAGGCTATCGCTGGCAGCATGAGGCCATCATCGCGCTTGCCGGACACGAGAATACCTTTGCCCTGACGCATCAGGAAGCCGAAGAGTGGTACCGTGGCCGCGATGTTTATCCTGACAGCTCGCCTTCCGCAGATGAAGTGGTGGTGACCTATCAGGGATTCCCGCTGGGGCTGGCCAAAAAGGTCGGTTCAAGGCTTAAAAACAGCTATCCACGCGAACTGGTCCGGGATGGCCGACTGTTTACCGGTAACGATCGCACCGCCTGAAAAAAGCGCATTTTTTTACTGGCGATTTTGCTCTCCTTGTCTACGATCAAAAATGGATGCCCATACTGGTCATACCAGATTTTGACAACCGACCCGGAGAGCACTATGACGAAAACCAGCGTGCGTATTGGCGCTTTTGAGATCGACGACGCAGAGCTGCGCGGCGAAGCACAAGGCGATCGAACGTTAAGTATTCCCTGCAAATCCGACCCGGATTTGTGCATGCAGCTCGATGCATGGGATGCAGACACCAGCGTCCCGGCAATACTTGATGGCGAACATTCTGTCCTTTACCGTGAGCATTACGATAGTAAAACTGATGCCTGGGTCATGCGTCTTGCCTGACCTAAAGAGAACCCGCCCGAAGGCGGGTTATTTATTACTGCAGCTGCGCGAGCGTAAAGTAACCGTCAAATACGGCCCCCGTATCAATGTAGTGCAGATTGCCAAAATCATACCTTCTGTCGACGGGCGTATGGCCGAACCAGAAGTGATCCGCCCCGCTAATTCCCTGCCCTTTGCCCACCATAAACCCCATCAGGCGGTCGCGATCCCATAACACGCGCTGGGCGCTTACCGGTTTTTCCCAGCGGTATTCCTCCGCCGGGTAATCAGCATGAGCAATAACGTTCACCCCGTTCGCGCAGGTAATTTCGATAATATGCGGTAACGCACGGCATGCGTTAAGTAACGAGCGCGCCCGCTGCTGCTCTTCATGCTCAAGCCGCGAAAACCACATTCCGCCATTCATTGTCCAGAGCGCAAAATCATTATTATCCAGGCTATCTATTGCCATTTGCTCATGATTGCCCCGCACTGCTCGAAACCATTTCTCATTGATGAGTTGCAATGATTTCTCGCTGTCCGGACCACGATCGATCAGATCGCCAACGGAAATAAGTAAATCCTCATAAGGATTGAAATGACGGCGTTTCAGTTCCTCCATGAGCCTCTGGTAACAGCCGTGTATGTCGCTGACAACCCATACGTGACGCCACTCTCCACCTTCTATTCGCTGATACATAAGGCCTCCCTTTAACAGTATAGCCGCCGTCAAAAGCGCAAGAAGATCAGCGCAGCCCTTACAAAGTAAAACAAACGGTAAACCAAAGAGAAATAAAGATCCGCGCGCTCTTAATCCCTTTTTACTGGCTCCTTAGAATAAGGGGAGATAAAAACGAGAGGTCTTCACGTGTCTAATACACAGCTACATAACGATGTTTTCTATCCGCATCGCACGAATATTATTTCCGAGCTGGTGAACGGTAAACGCGTCCCGGGGCCAATCTGGCGGAAACGCGACTACCGACTGAAGTTCCTTTTACGTTCCCTGCTCTTTTGGTCTTCCACCCACCGTATGCTGGAAGCCCTCTCTGGCCGTGACGATTTCGACAAACTGCTGACATCGCAAATTACGTTGCCCAGCAAGACCCATCGGCAGTACCTGATGCGCGGTCTGACGGCTAACGATCGCGCCGACGCTATCGTTAACCATTACTACTGGATCGATCGCCTGAAGGAGAGCCGTCTTGCCCAGGCTATGACCGGCGCGCAGGAACAACCTATTGCGCAGTTCCACGTCAAAGACGGCGTGACCTACACGATTAATGCGTCCTCAGCTGGCAAAGCCGAGCGTGAAGGTGAGAGTACGCTCTGGCTGCGCGACAACGAGGATACGCTTCTGGCCAGCCTGACCTTTAGCGTCGCCCGCAGCAATGGCCAGCCCGTTGTGGTCATTGGCGGACTTCAGGGCCCCCGTCGCTGCGTGTCACGAGATGCCATTAAACTGGCAACTCGCGCCTGCCATGGCCTGTTTCCCAAGCGCGTGCTGATGGAGGTACTTTTCCAGCTGGCAGCGCAGTCATCTGTTCGGGCCATTTTTGCCGTCAGCGATGAAGGACACGTTTTCCGCGCGCTACGCTATCGCCTCAGCAAAGGCCGTCATTTCCACGCCAGCTATGACGAATTCTGGGATTCTTTGGGTGGAAAAAAACTTTCCGCCTTCTGCTGGCAGCTGCCGCTGCAGATGGAGCGCAAATCCCTCGACGAGATAGCCAGTAAAAAACGCGCTGAATACCGTCGTCGCTTTGAACTGCTTGATGAAATTGAGGCGTCCGTTAAGTCCCATTTCTAATCGCGACAAGCGTTTTCGCTCTCAGCACAGAGAATGCACTCGGTTTGAGAAAGGAATGATAAAGCAGAGCACTCTTGCATATGCCAGGGGTGCTCAGTTAGCATTGCGCGAAATGAAAATAGCGAATGCGTTGGAAAAGCGCAGTGTAGACGCAAATTTAAGGACTTTAATGATGATTTACGACTGCTTCTTGTATTACGATGAAGATATGCTTCTTGATATCAGGCTGAATACGCTAGCAGGCGTTGTTGATCGCTTCGTTATTGTTGAGTCAACGCATACCTTTACCGGCAAAAAGCGGCAGCTTCACTTTGACATAAATAAATACGGTCCTTTTAAAGATAAAATTATTTATGTTGTGCATGATGAAACACCTCTCATGAAAGCCTCTGACGGCGGCGATCAGCATCAGGACGGTCTGGTGGTGGATGCATGGGCGAATGAAGCCGCGCAGAGAAATGCCATCATGCAGGGCCTCAAAAGTGCTAAAGATGATGATTTGATTTTAATTTCCGATGTGGACGAGATTTTTTCACCACAGGTTATCGGCTCTATCAACGCGAATAAACTCTGCACAACGCTTTATCAGAACTTTTATAATTATCAGTTTAATCTGCAGGTTTTTAATACAGATAACACCCCAAGAAAATGTAAACTGCCGAGAGCCACAAAATATAAAAACCTCGTTCATTTTTTTGGCGGCGAGCCTGAGTCGTTCAGAAATCTTAAACGCACCAGAAGCGTTAAAAACTGGTCCTGGCTTAAATGGAACTGGTTCAAACTTAACAATCGCATCATTGAAAATAGTGGCTGGCATTTCTCATGGGTTATGACCCCTGAACGCATCTCTGAAAAAATGTCCACCATCTCCCACACGGAATACGATCTGCCTGAGTTCAATAACCCGGAACATATCATGAAGGTGATAAAAAACGCCGAAGATATCTGGGGACGAGACAGGAAGTTAATCAGGCAAGAGCTGTCGGCAGACAGTTTCCCCGAGTATATCGTTAACAACAAAGATAAATTCAGGGAATTCATTATTTAACTATCAGACCGGGCCTTTACTTCACCGACGAAGATTCCACAGCGATCGCCCGGCCACAATTTTTTAACAAAGATGCCAAAAAACCCTGGACGTACGCGGTCCTGAGTATGTTATGGTTTAGTAAGGATAGGGAACTGTCCAGCCATTCTCGGGGTTTTCGGTCCATAACCAAAAAACCTTTTGAGAAACATAGAGATAAAAAGAGACCGAATACGATTCCTGTATTCGGTCCAGGGAAATGGCTCTTGGGAGAGAGCCGTGCGCTAAAAGTTGGCATTAATGCAGGCTAAGTCGCCTTGCCTTTTAAGAATAGATGACGACGCCAGGTTTTCCAGTCCACAGCAAAAGTGGCCTGAAAAAAAGCGTCAGAGCATCATTAAAAGTGAAAAACCGCAGTGCTTTGGCGAGCATCTGCGGTTTTTTATTGGAAACCTGAACGTCAGCAGAGCTTGTCAGCGCGCTCGATAAACGGTGCCAGGCTCATCTTCTGCCCCGGGTTGGCCGGGTCATCAATCTGAATCACGCTGACTGGTTGACCGCTGCTCTTGCCGCTGGCGACCTGCTGCTCAGCGGTATCGTTGAGCGGGTACTGGACCAGCGTGCTCGGGTTGATCGCATACAGCGCATGGCCCGGACGGCAGGTCAGCATCACCTCTTCGCGATTAAAGGCCCATTTGTCTTTGCCCACTTCAAAGCGGCTTACGGTGATTACCTGCGGTGCCGCCAGAGCGCTTCCCGCGCAGGCCAGCAATAAGAGAGAAAGTACTGTCTTTTTCATTTAATAGTTAACCTTGTCAGAAGGGTTCCCAGGTAGCAAACAGACTGACCGTTGCCAGAACCAGCGCGCCCAGCACCACCTCTGCCTGTGTCATCCTGATAAACATCTGTTGTGCGCGCCCGGAATCCGGACGGAACCGTGGCACCAGAAAATACCGATTTGCCAGCGCAATTGCCACCATCAACGCCACGAGAGCACATTTGAACAACAAAAACTGCACGTAGCCAGCCTGCCAGGGAATATGGATGCCCAGAATCAACAGCGCATTCACTACGCCGGTGAGCAGCACGCCTGCGACGGCATAATGCCCCACGCGCGAGAAACGCATCATGGTATAGATGGCCGCGTTCTGCCAGCGTCCTTTCGCCAGATGCATGCAAAACAGCAGCGGCAGCAATCCACCCACCCAGGTTGCGGCACACAGCAGATGAACAGCATGATTGAGTCGCTGTAACGCCCCCATCGGGCCGTCGCTCATCGCCGCGTGCCCTACCCCTGCCAGCAGGATAAGCTGGCCCATGGCGAGCAGCAGCAGGCGCGAGCCTTTCAGCGGCGCGAGCCACGCGACGACAACGGTGATGGCAGCGAGGATAATTTGCCACAACCAGACGCCACCAAACTGCGTTCCCAGCACGCTGTTCCAGATTTGCGGGTTAAACACATCGCCCCAGCCGTTGCCCATTAAGCCGCCCTGAAGCATAAACATCAGGATCGCAGCGGTCAGGCTGACGATGGACGCCACTCTCTGCTGGAGCTGGAAACGCCGGGCCATCAGGCGGTGCAGCCCGGAAGGCGCAAACCAGACGCTGTAAAGCGCGTTGCCAAAAACGAGCATTAGCGCCGCAAAATGGATAAAGCGCAATCCTACGTATAACAGTCCCAGCATGCTATTTCACGCTGAAGCGATAGCTGCCTTTGGTTTTATGGCCGTCGACGGAAACCACGTGCCAGTCCACCCGGTAAGCCCCCGGCGCCAGCGTCTGTTCCAGCGGAACGGTCAGCTGTGCTTTGTTCTTTTCGTCTCGCGTGGCGGTACCGGTTTTGATCACCTGCTTTTGCGCATCCGTCACCACGACGCCGCTAAATCCGGGCTCGATACCTTCGGAGAAATTCAGTGTCAGCACCTGCGGTGACGCCACCTGGCTGTCCGCTGCCGGGCTCTGCTGCTCAAGATGCGCATGCGCCAACACGGAGGGTGAGATTACCGTTGAGGCCAAAAAAACCAGTGCGCATACCGCGCGGGAAGCGGATAAACCCATCACAATCATTCCTTTTTGTTATGTCTGTATGCTAAAGAATAACGCTGTATAATAAACGAGTCGAGGATCATCCCGCTCTGCTTGTCATCGTCGCGCAATCGCGGTAACGTTGCCGCCGCAAAATAAGGAGAAGGTAATGAAGATCAATCTGGCCGCCCTTCCTCAGGACGAGATGGATAAAGTGAATGTCGATCTCGCTGCCGCTGGCGTCGCCTTTAAAGAGCGTTACAACATGCCCATCGTGGCTGAAGTGGTGGAGCGAGAACAGCCCGCCCATCTTCGTGACTGGTTTCGCGAAAGGTTAATTGCCCACCGTCTCGCCTCGGTCAACCTCTCCCGCTTGCCGTACGAGCCGAAAGTTAAATAAGCTTAACGACTCGTTACACTTCCTTACGCGGAATCTGGCAGGATAAGAAAACCCTGATTAAATTAGGTGTACTCTTTAATCCCTGCGACTCTGTGTATAAGGAAGTCACGATGTCACATTGGAATATTGCGGCAGCCCAGTATGGCGGGCAGCATCACAGCGTAGATGACCATATTGCGCACCATCTCCACTTTATTGCCGAAGCAGCACAGCATCAGTGCGATTTGCTGGTTTTCCCGGAACTCTCATTAACCGGCCCGGGCGCGACGGCATTACCGCTTCCGCCCGAAGACGATCGACTACAGCCATTGCTTGATGCCGCGCATTTTTACCGCATTACCCTCATTGCAGGGCTTCCCGTTGAACGAAACGGTCAACGCCAGAAAGGCCTTGCGCTTTTTATCCCCTCCCGCGATCGTATTCTGCGTTACCCTCAGGGGAGCGGCGCCAGCCTGGTGCCGGGTGATAAACAACTCACGATTATCGATGGGCAAAGCGATTCACCGAATCTTGATCCGCAGGCAACACTTTTCACCAGCTGCCAGTCGGTGAGGGATTACCGCTGGCGACAGTCCATCAATACCCTGCAGCGCTTTGCGCACAGGTATGCCATCGCGGTGTTAATGGCAAATGCCGGCGCGGGCAGCGCGTTATGGGATGAAAAAGGCCAGCTGATCGTTCGGGCAGATAAGGGTGAGCTCCTGTTGACCGGCACGCGCAACGGACAGGGTTGGCAAGGCGATATCATTCCTTTAGGCTAAGCGTTTTAAGCTCAGGAGATTTTCATGCTGCGCGTCATTGATACCGAAACTTGCGATCTTCAGGGCGGAATTGTGGAAGTGGCCTCGGTCGACGTGGTTGATGGAAAAATCGTCAACCCGATGAGCCATCTGGTGCGTCCCGATCGTCCTATTAGCCCACAGGCCATGGCTATCCATCGCATTACAGAATCAATGGTGGCGAATAAACCCTGGATAGAAGACGTTATCCCGCACTACTACGGCAGCCCATGGTACGTTGCCCACAACGCCAGCTTTGACCGTCGGGTACTCCCCGAAATGCCCGGGGAGTGGATTTGTACCATGAAGCTGGCGCGTCGCCTCTGGCCAGGGATCAAATACAGCAATATGGCGCTGTATAAATCCCGCAAGCTCAGCGTCAGAACCCCTGAAGGGCTGCACCATCACCGCGCCCTGTATGACTGCTATATCACCGCTGCGCTACTCATAGATATTATGAACACATCGGGCTGGACGCCGGATGATATGGCAACGATCACCGGACGCCCTGCGCTGCTGACGACGTTCACCTTCGGCAAATACCGCGGGAGAGCGGTATCGGATATTGCGGATAAAGATCCGGGCTATCTGCGCTGGCTGTATAACAACCTCGACAAAATGAGCCCGGAGCTGCGCTTAACCCTGAAACACTATCTGGGTGAAGCTTAACGCTGCACACGGCCTGGCAACGTATCCTGCGCCAGGCCTATCAAAAAGGCATACTCCAGGGCCACCCCTTCGTAGGATTTGAATCGACCCGATTTCCCCCCGTGCCCGGAGTCCATATCGGTACAGAGCAGCAGCAGGTTGTCATCGGTTTTCAGCTCCCGCAGCTTTGCTACCCATTTTGCCGGTTCCCAGTATTGCACCTGTGAATCGTGCAAACCGGTCGTCACCAGCATGTGCGGGTACGCTTTCGCTTCCACGTTGTCATACGGGCTGTACTCTTTCATATAGCGATAATAGGTTTCATCCTGCGGGTTGCCCCACTCCTCAAACTCCCCGGTCGTCAAAGGGATGGACTCATCGAGCATAGTGGTAACCACATCGACAAACGGGACCTGCGCAACAATGCCCTTAAAGCGTTCGGGCCGCTGATTGATGACCGCCCCCATCAGCATCCCCCCCGCGCTGCCGCCCATGCCGAAGCAAAGCTGAGGATCGCCATAGCCTTGCTCAATCAGCGCATCGCAGACGTCGAGATAGTCGTTGAAGGTGTTTTTCTTTTTCAGGAATTTCCCGTCTTCATACCAGTGCTGCCCCAGCTCGCCGCCGCCGCGAATATGGGCAATGGCGAAAACAAAGCCGCGGTCGAGCAGGCTTAATCTGCTGCTGCTGAAGTCGGCATCCATGCTGGAGCCATAAGAGCCGTAGCCGTAGACCAGGATCGGATTTTTACCCTTCTGGAAATGCGCCTTATGATAAACGAGCGAAACAGGCACTTCCACGCCATCGCGCGCGGTGACCCACAGGTGTTCGCTGCGGTAATTGTCGGAATCAAAGCCCTTCACTTCGGTTTGCTTAAGCACCTGGCGCTGTCCGGTATCCATATCCAGCTCGAAGAGCGTATCCGGCGTGGTCATGGACGAGTAGCCGTAGCGCAGCCGGGACGATTCAGGTTCCGGGTTAAAGCCGATCCACGTGACGTAGGCCGGATCGTCGAACGCAATCCCTATCACCTCACGCGTTTTACGGTTGATCTGCCGGATACTGGTCAGCCCCCGCTGGCGCTCCTCCACCACCAGCCAGTCGGTAAACAGCGTGAACCCTTCCAGCATCACCTGATCCCGCGCGGGAATGAGCACCTCCCACTTGCGCTCGTCGCGCACCTTGGTTTTGTACAGACCAAAGTTCTTGCCTTCACGATTCGAACGCAGATAAAAGCTGTGCTGGAAGTGATCCAGGCTGTACTCGTGGTCCTTGCGGCGCGGCAGGAAACAGAGCGGCTGGGCGTCAGGCAGTTCGGCATCCAGGAGCAGCACTTCCGAGGTGGTGGCGCTGGCGAGGAAAATAATCACATAGTGGCGCGAGGAGGTTTTATGCAGGCTGACATAAAACGTTTCGTCTTTCTCTTCATAGACCAGCTCGTCATCGGCTGAGTCCGTGCCTACGGTATGGCGCCACACCTGATAAGGCAGCAGCGTGGAGGCGTGCTTTTTAACGTAGTAGACCGTCTCGGAATCGTTCGCCCAGACAAAATCCGGGGAGACGTTTTCCAGCATTTCCGGATACCAGTTGCCGGTTTCCAGATTGCGAAAACGCAGGCCGTACTGGCGCCGGGAGAGATAATCCTCCGCCAGCGCCATGATGGTGTTGTCCGGGGAGATGGATATACCGCCCAGGGTATAAAACTCGCTGTGGGCGGCGCGCTGGTTCGCATCCAGCAGAATGTCCCATTCATCCCACTCGGCGCTTAATACCGACTGTCGTTGATAGATAGGATACTCGTTGCCCGGCTCATAGATATGGCGATAGCGATAGCCGTTTTTGGTCCAGGGCGCGGAGATGTCGCGCTGGGGAATACGCTGCACCATTTCGTTCAGCAGCTGGTCCTGCAGCGCCTGCTGGCTGGCCATGACCCTGCGGCCATAGTCGTTTTCCTCGTGCAGGTAGTCGAGCACCTCTGGCCGGGAACGCGAATCGTCCCGCAGCCAGTAGTAGTTGTCTATGCGCGTATCGCCATGCGTGACGATCGCATAAGGAGTACGTCGGGCTTTCGGTGGCATGTCATCATTCTTTTAAGTTTTACACCCTATAAGGTTGGCAAAACCCGCGCATGATGCAAGCGAAACATGACCACGGGGGCGCGAGTTAGCCCTGTAGCGCCTGTTTTTGTTCCCCGATATCTTTTTCTATCCCCTCGCGCACGTCCTGAGGGATCTTCAGCGCGTCGCCGAGGGCGTTAAGGTAGCTACGCTCCATAAAGTGATCGATATCTATGGCGGCACAGCTGAGAAAATAGAGTTCCAGCGCCTCTTCCTCATTTTTCACGCTCAGTGCCAGACGCTGCGGATCGAGCGGCTGTTCAATGGCCTGCGCCACCAGCGTTCTGCCCTGTTCTTCAACACCCGCCTCGCGCAGCTGCTGTTCGATAGCCGCTCTCTCTTTATCATCAATATGCCCGTCGCTTTTGGCGGCGAAAACCAGCGCCAGGATGAGCCGCTCCGTGCGCAGATCCAGCGGAGAAGTATGCTCCCCATAGTGAGGTTCATCGCGGTGCGCCGCTCGCACCCTGTCCTTATATTTGTTCCACAGCACGGTGCCGGCGATAGCGCCGCCCCCGGCCAGCAGCGCGCCGGTACCGTACTTCGCCAGCAGCTTGCGTGAGGATTTATTGGCAACCAGCAGCCCTGCCAGCCCACCGAGCGCCCCCGGTACCAGCAGTTTGCTCAGCCCCTGCTCGCCGGAACCAGACGTTTTCTGCCCTAACATGGATTGCAGTTGATTTAACCAGCCTGACATGGTTTCCCTCGCTTAACGGTTAACATGTTCTCCAGCGTAAGCGAGCAGGCGTCAGGAAATGTCCATCAAGCCTAAAGAAGCGCAAATTTCTGGTCTGCCCTTTTGCCGTGCGCAAGACAGACGCAAACGTTTTCGTTTATACTGCGCGCATCTTTTTCAGGGGGAATGTTATGACTCGTTTAGGAACCGCGCTGCGACCTGCGGCGACGCGCGTAATGCTGTTGGGATCGGGCGAACTGGGTAAAGAAGTCGCCATTGAGTGTCAGCGTTTAGGGGTGGAGGTGATTGCCGTAGACCGCTACGCCGACGCGCCCGCCATGCACGTCGCCCATCGTTCTTATGTGATTAACATGCTGGACGGTGATGCCCTGCGCACGCTCATTGCACGGGAGAAACCGGATTTTGTCGTGCCGGAAATTGAAGCTATCGCAACCGATACGCTGATCGCCCTTGAGCAGGAAGGCCAGCGCGTGGTGCCCTGCGCGAAAGCCGCAAAGCTGACCATGAACCGTGAAGGCATTCGCCGCCTGGCGGCGGAGGAGCTGGGGCTACCTACTTCAAGCTACCGTTTTGCGGGTGACAAAGCCGCATTCCTGCAGGCCGTTGAAGAGATTGGCTACCCGTGCATCATTAAGCCGGTGATGAGCTCTTCCGGGAAAGGTCAGAGCTTTATTCGCGACAGCAGCGCGCTGGACAGCGCGTGGGATTATGCGCAACAGGGTGGCCGTGCCGGTGCCGGTCGCGTGATCGTCGAAGGCGTGGTGAAGTTTGATTTCGAAATCACTCTGCTCACCGTCAGTGCCGTGGACGGCGTCCATTTCTGCGACCCGATTGGCCACCGCCAGGAAGATGGCGATTATCGTGAATCCTGGCAGCCGCAGCAGATGAGCGACCTGGCGCTGGAGCGTGCCCGGGAGATTGCCCGTAAAACCGTTCTGGCCCTGGGCGGTTATGGCCTGTTCGGCGTGGAGCTGTTCGTCTGCGGTGACGAAGTGATCTTCAGCGAAGTCTCCCCTCGCCCGCACGACACCGGTATGGTCACGCTCATTTCGCAGGATCTCTCGGAGTTCGCCCTGCACGTGCGCGCCTTCCTCGGCCTGCCGGTTGGCGGCATTCGCCAGTACGGCCCGGCGGCGTCGGCGGTGATCCTTCCGCAGCTGACCAGCCAGAATGTGACGTTTGATAACGTCGAAGGCGCGGTGGGCGCAGGCCTGCAGGTCCGTCTGTTCGGCAAGCCGGAGATCGACGGTACGCGTCGTCTGGGCGTGGCGTTAGCCACCGGGGATAACGTTGACGAGGCCGTAGCAAGAGCAAAAGCGGCGGCTGCGAACGTTCAGGTAGCAGGATAAAAAAAACGGGCCGAAAGGCCCGTTTTTCATGCTGCATGTGGCTTACTGCTTCGCGCCTTCAACCGCTTCACGAGCCAGTTTCGTGATGCGATCCCAGTCACCCGCTTCCAGCGCATCCGCCGGAACCAGCCATGAGCCGCCGATGCACAGCACGCTTTTCAGCGCCAGGTAGTCGCGGTAGTTAGCCGGGGAGATACCGCCCGTCGGGCAGAAGCGTACCTGAGAGAAGGGACCCGCAATTGCCTGCAGCGCTTTGGTGCCGCCGTTCGCTTCCGCCGGGAAGAATTTGAACTCTTTCAGACCGTAGTCCATGCCCAGCATCAGTTCAGAAACGGTGCTGATGCCCGGGATCAAGGGAATAGTGCCTTCGGTCGCGGCCTTCAGCAGCGGCTCGGTCAGGCCCGGGCTGATGGCAAACTGTGCGCCGGCTTCGGTCACTTCCGCCAGCTGCTGCGCGTTGAGAACGGTACCCGCACCGATGATGGCGTCCGGCACTTCTTTAGCGATGGCGCGGATGGCATCCATCGCGCAGGCGGTACGCAGGGTCACTTCCAGAACGCGAACGCCGCCCGCAACCAGCGCTTTCGCCATTGGCACAGCGTGCTCCAGCTTGTTTACCACGATAACCGGCACGACAGGGCCAGTGGTCAGGATTGCTTCTGCACTTGTTTTCCAGTTTTTCATCAGAGTTCTCTCTCGCCAGATCGTTAAAATCAAGTCGTCTTAAAACGTAATACAGGTTGCGCCCTGCTCCGCACCGGAGAGCTTCTCACGCAGCGCGCTGAACATTTCGCGTCCGGTCCCCACGCGCGATGCGCTCAGGTCAGGAATATGAGGCTGACGTGCCGCCAGCTCCGCGTCATCCACCAGCAGGGTTAACTCGCCAGTCTGGCCGTTCACGCGGATCATGTCGCCGTCGCGCACTTTCGCCAGCAAGCCGCCGTCGTAGGCTTCAGGCGTGACGTGGATGGCGGAAGGCACTTTGCCGGATGCGCCTGACAGGCGGCCATCGGTCACTAACGCAATTTTGAAACGGCGGTCCAATAATACACCAAGTGGTGGCATAAGTTTATGTAATTCTGGCATGCCGTTCGCTTTTGGCCCCTGATGACGCACGACCACCACGCAGTCTTTATCCAGCAGACCGGCGTCGAAGGCAGGCAACACGTCGTGCTGGCTTTCAAACACTACCGCCGGGGCCTCGATAACCTGGTTCTCTTCCGGCACGGCAGAGGTTTTCATCACCGCGCGGCCAAGGTTGCCGCTCAGCACTTTGGTACCGCCGTGGTGGGAGAACGGTTTGTCGATAGTGGCAATCACCTGCGGATCAAGAGACGCGGTTGCCCCGTCGCGCCAGTCCAGCTCGCCGTTGTTCAGCCACGGCTCCTGGGTGTAGCGCTGCAGACCAAATCCGGCTACGGTGTTCACGTCTTCATGCAGCAGACCGCCTTTCAGCAGCTCGCGCATCAGCAGCGGAACGCCGCCCGCAGCCTGGAAGTGGTTGATGTCCGCCGGCCCGTTCGGGTACAGACGCGCCATCAGCGGTACCACGGAGGAGATGTCGGAGAAGTCATCCCAGTTAATCAGGATACCCGCCGCGCGCGCCATGGCCACCAGGTGCATAGTGTGGTTAGTTGACCCGCCGGTCGCCAGCAGGGCGACGATACCGTTGACGATCACTTTTTCGTCGACCATTTTGCCCATCGGCATCCATTCATTGCCGTTTCCTGTCAGGCGCGTCACCTGACGGGCCGCGGCCTCGGTCAGCGCCTGGCGCAGCGGCGCGTCCGGCTGGATGAAGGACGAGCCCGGAAGCTGCATCCCCATAAACTCCACCACCATCTGGTTGGTGTTGGCCGTGCCGTAGAATGTACAGGTGCCCGGCGCATGGTAGGACGCGGCTTCGGCTTCCAGCAGCGCCTGACGATCGGCTTTGCCTTCCGCATACAGCTGGCGGATACGCACTTTTTCTTTATTCGGCAGACCGCTGGCCATCGGGCCGGACGGCACGAAAATCGCAGGCAGATGACCAAACGACAGCGCCGCCATCACCAGTCCCGGGACGATTTTGTCGCACACGCCGAGATACAGCGCGCCATCAAACATGTTGTGTGACAGGCCCACAGCCGCAGACATCGCAATCACTTCGCGGCTCAGCAGCGACAGCTCCATACCATCCTGCCCCTGCGTCACGCCGTCGCACATGGCCGGGACGCCCCCTGCCACCTGCCCGACCGCGTTCACGCTGTGCAGCGCTTTACGAATGATGTTGGGATAGACCTCATACGGCTGGTGCGCGGAGAGCATATCGTTATAGGACGTGATAATAGCGATATTGTTACGCAACATGCTTTTCAGGGAGGCTTTGTCATCAGGCTGGCAGGCGGCGAAGCCGTGGGCCAGGTTACCGCAGGCCAGCTGGGAGCGGTGAACGGTGTTGCTTTTCGCCTGTTCAATGCGGGCGAGGTAGGCCGAACGGGTCTCTTTCGAGCGCTCGATAATGCGTTGTGTTACGCGTAACAATACAGGATTCATAAAAGCTCCTTTAATTTATCTGTCCGGGCTCGGGAGTTTACAAAATCGCTGGCGGTTGTTAACAACGCTGAAACGCTTGCTGTCCGGAGCTCAGGGGCAAAATCACTTCCGGCAGTGTAATAAAAAAAGCCCCGCGGGTGAATCCACGCGGAGCTTAAAAGTATAAAAATTGTGCCACTAGCTGTGTTAGATCATGTTACCGGTAAAATAACACTTTCGGGCTAGCGGAATATCCTACTCAAACTCGTTCCAGGAGCGGCCATCGCGGGTGATCATCGCCACCGACGCCACAGGCCCCCAGGTACCCGCCTGATACGGTTTTGGCGCATCCTGATCGGCAGCCCAGGCTTCGGTGATGGAATCGACCCATTTCCACGCCTCTTCCACTTCGTCGCGACGCACGAACAGCGCCTGGATACCGCGCATGGTTTCCAGCAGCAGACGCTCGTAAGCATCCGCAAGGTGCGTCTGGTTGAAGGTTTCGGAGTAGCTCAGATCCAGCTTGGTGGTCTGCAGGTTGTGCTTATGATCCAGGCCCGGCACTTTGTTGAGGATCTGGATATCCACCCCTTCGTCCGGCTGCAGACGGATGGTCAGCTTGTTCTGCGGCAGCTCCTGCCAGGACTCTTTGAACAGGTTCAGTTCCGGGTTCTTAAAGTAGACAACCACTTCGGAACACTTCGTCGGCAGACGCTTACCGGTACGCAGGTAGAACGGCACGCCCGCCCAGCGCCAGTCGTCGATATCCACGCGGATGGCCACAAACGTCTCGGTATTGCTGGACTTGTTCGCGCCCTCTTCTTCCAGGTAGCCTGGCACTTTTTTACCTTGCGCAAACCCGGCGGTGTACTGGCCGCGAACGGTTTTCTCGCGCACGTTGGAACGGTCGATGCGGCGCAGCGACTTCAGCACTTTCACTTTGGCATCGCGGATGCTGTCAGCCGTCAGGTCAGACGGTGGAGACATGGCAATCATGCACAGAATTTGCAGCAGGTGGTTCTGGATCATGTCGCGCATCTGGCCGGCCTGGTCAAAGTAACCCCAGCGACCTTCAATCCCCACCTCTTCCGCCACGGTAATTTCCACGTGGTCAATGGTACGGTTGTCCCAGTTATTCACAAACAGGGAGTTAGCGAAACGCAGCGCCAGCAGGTTCAGTACCGTCTCTTTACCGAGATAGTGGTCGATACGGTAGACCTGACACTCTTCAAAGAACTCGCCCACCTGGTCGTTAATTTCACGAGAGGTTGCCAGGGACGTCCCCAGCGGCTTCTCCATCACCACACGCGCCGGCTTGGCGTTCAGTTTGGCTTCGCCCAAACCTTTGCAGATGGCACCAAAGGTGCTTGGCGGCATGGCGAAATAGTTAATGGTGACACGGTTTTTCTGATCCAGCATGGCACCCAGGCGGGAAAACGCGCTGACGTCATTCACGTCCAGGTTGCAGAAATCGAGACGACCGCTGAGGGTGTCCCACAAACTTTCATCAATTTTTTCCTTCATGAAAGTTTCGAGCGCCTCACGGACGACTTTGGTATAAGCGTCCTTGTCCCAGTCGGCGCGCCCAACACCCAGGATACGCGTATCCGGATGAATTTGGCCCGCTTTCTCCAGTTGATACAGGGAAGGCAGCAATTTCCGGCGTGCAAGATCGCCTTTCGCGCCGAAAATGACCAGGTCACATGCCTGGGCTGTTTGCGTTACCGCCATGTCATTCTCCTCAGTTGGATCACCTGGTGCTTCTGCCAGGTATCGTTGTAATTTTATTACAATGCACTGTACTGCTTTTACGTCATTCCCGAAACCATTAGCGCTTATCGTCTCGTGCGATACGGCGATTTTTCGCCACTCAGCCGATTATGGCGACGTAATGACGCAACAGCCGTCGATAATTTGCGCAACAGGGTCATAGCAAAACCCGACATCGATCAAGTAATGAAAAAAAACAACAACATTATCTCGTCGACTGTTACCCTTTAGGGAAGCCACAGGGGTAATATCGACTAATCGAATCAAGATTTCATCAATGAGTGAAATCGTTTCCACCCCCATGAGCGCCTTGTTAACAATGAACATGCTTGAAAAAATCCAGTATCAACTGGAACACCTTAGCAAATCCGAGCGAAAAGTGGCTGAAGTCATTCTGGCCGCGCCCGCTCAGGCAATTCATTCAAGCATCGCCGCTCTGGCTCAGGAAGCAGGCGTCAGTGAACCGACGGTCAACCGCTTCTGCCGCAGCCTGGAAACGCGCGGCTTTCCTGATTTTAAACTGCATCTGGCACAAAGTCTGGCAAACGGCACCCCCTATGTTAATCGTAATGTGGATGAAGACGACAGCGTAGATGCCTATACGGCAAAAATATTTGAGTCGGCCATGGCCACGCTCGATCACGTTCGTCAAAGTCTGGATATGAGTTCGGTAAACCGCGCGGTGGATTTACTCACCCAGGCCAAACGCATTGCGTTCTTCGGTCTTGGCTCGTCAGCCGCCGTGGCGCACGACGCCATGAATAAATTCTTCCGCTTTAACGTGCCGGTTATTTATTCCGATGACATTGTGCTGCAACGCATGAGCTGTATGAATTGCAGTGAGGATGACGTCGTGGTACTGATTTCGCACACTGGCCGCACCAAAAGCCAGGTTGAGCTGGCGCAGCTGGCCCGTGAAAACGATGCCATGGTAATCGCCCTCACCACCGCCGGCACGCCGCTGGCGCGGGAGGCGACTCTCGCCATTACCCTGGACGTGCCTGAGGATACCGACATGTATATGCCAATGGTGTCCCGTCTGGCGCAACTCACGGTAATCGACGTGCTGGCGACCGGATTTACCTTACGCCGGGGCGCAAAATTCCGAGATAACTTGAAGCGAGTCAAGGAAGCGCTGAAGGAATCGCGTTTTGATAAAGAATTGCTTATAAAGAGCGATGTTCCCTGAAAGTAGATAACGAAGACGTAACCCATAATTAGATGTAACGATTTTCGGCATTCGGCCCCCTCTTTGCTGCCTTGCAGTAGATGAAGGCCGATTCAATGTTCACGCAACACCAAAGTTGTTTCAGTCAACGGAGTATTACATGTCCAGAAGGCTTCGCAGAACCAAGATCGTCACCACCTTAGGCCCGGCCACCGATCGCGATAATAACCTCGAAAAAATTATCGCCGCTGGCGCCAACGTGGTGCGTATGAACTTCTCTCACGGTACGCCAGAAGACCATAAATTGCGTGCCGATAAAGTGCGTGAGATCGCCGCTAAGCTGGGCCGCCACGTCGCTATCCTCGGCGACCTGCAGGGTCCAAAAATTCGTGTATCAACCTTTAAAGAAGGTAAAGTTTTCCTCAATATCGGCGACAAATTCCTGCTGGATGCCAACCTCGGCAAAGGCGAAGGCGATAAAGAGAAAGTCGGGATCGACTATAAAGGCCTGCCGGCTGATGTGGTACCTGGCGATATCCTGCTGCTCGACGACGGTCGCGTCCAGCTGAAGGTGCTGGAAGTTCAGGGCATGAAAGTGTTCACTGAAGTCACCGTCGGCGGCCCGCTCTCCAACAATAAAGGCATCAACAAACTGGGCGGCGGCCTCTCTGCGGAAGCCCTGACCGACAAAGACAAAGCGGATATCGTAACGGCGGCCCAGATCGGTGTTGACTACCTGGCGGTCTCCTTCCCACGCTGTGGCGAAGATCTGAACTATGCGCGCCGTCTGGCCCGTGACGCAGGCTGTGATGCCAAAATCGTCGCTAAGGTTGAACGCGCGGAAGCCGTGTGCGATCAGGATGCGATGGACGATGTGATCCTCGCCTCTGACGTGGTGATGGTTGCCCGTGGCGATCTGGGCGTGGAAATCGGCGACCCTGAACTGGTCGGTATCCAGAAAGCGCTGATTCGTCGCGCACGTCAGCTGAACCGCGCGGTGATCACCGCCACCCAGATGATGGAATCCATGATCACTAACCCAATGCCAACCCGTGCGGAAGTCATGGACGTCGCTAACGCCGTGCTGGACGGTACCGATGCGGTGATGCTGTCAGCGGAAACCGCGGCGGGCCAGTATCCGGCAGAAACCGTGGCCGCAATGGCGCGCGTCTGCCTGGGCGCGGAGAAGATCCCAAGCATTAACGTCTCCAAGCACCGCCTGGATATCCAGTTCGACAATGTGGAAGAAGCGATTGCGATGTCCGCCATGTATGCGGCCAACCATCTGAAAGGCGTTACGGCGATCATCACCATGACCGAATCTGGCCGCACCGCGCTGATGACCTCTCGCATCAGCTCCGGCCTGCCGATTTTCGCCATGTCACGCCACGAGCGTACGCTGAACCTGACGGCGCTGTACCGCGGTGTTACCCCGGTACACTTCGACAGCACCAATGACGGCGTAGCCGCGGCGCACGATGCCGTAAACCTGCTGCGCGATAAAGGTTACCTGGTGTCTGGTGATATCGTCATCGTGACGCAGGGTGACGTGATGAGCACCATCGGCTCAACCAATACCACGCGCGTACTGACTGTAGAGTAAGATCCGATCCCCTCTCCCCTAAGGGGAGAGGGGCAAGGTAAAGGTTTTCTATTTCCTCGGGTAAAGCTCTTTACGCTTATAGGGCTCCGTCTCTCCCGGCTTCCGCGTTTTCAGCAGCTTCAGTATCCACGTGTACTGTTCGGTATGCGGCCCCACCAGCAGCTCCACCTCTTCGTTCATGCGGCGCGCGATGGTGCGATCGTCCGCGGTCAGCAGGTCGTCCATCGGCGGACGGACTTCAATGCTCAGACGATGCGTTTTACCGTCGTAAACCGGAAAGAGCGGGATCACGCGGGCGCGGCAGACCTTCATCAGGCGCCCAATCGCGGGGAGCGTGGCTTTGTAGGTCGCAAAGAAGTCGACAAACTCGCTGTGCTCGGGTCCGTGGTCCTGGTCCGGCAGATAGTAGCCCCAGTACCCCTGACGTACCGACTGAATAAACGGCTTGATGCCGTCGTTACGCGCATGCAAACGTCCGCCAAAACGACGACGTACCGTATTCCAGACAAAATCGTAGATTTTATTGCCCTGGTTATGGAACATCGCCGCCATTTTCTGCCCCTGGGAAGCCATCAGCATTGCCGGGATATCCACGCCCCAGCCGTGGGGCACGAGGAAAATGACCTTCTCATCATTGCGACGCATTTCGTCGATGATTTCCAGCCCTTTCCAGTCAACGCGGTCGATGATTTTTTCCGGTCCTTTCAGCGCCAGCTCCGCCATCATCGCCATGGCCTGCGGTGCGGTGGTATACATCGCGTCGATGATGGCCTCGCGCTCGGCATCGCTTTTTTCAGGAAAACAGTAATAGAGGTTGATCTGCGCACGACGACGCGCGCTTTTACCTAAGCGTCCGGCCAGACGGCCAATTTTTCCCAGTACGGGATCGCGCAGCGCGGCAGGCAGCATAGCGATGCCCGCAAAGGTGTAAACCCCCAGCCAGGCGCCCCAGTTGCGCGGGTGTCGAAAGGATTTTTCAAACTCAGGAATGTATTCAATATTATTTTTTTTTGTTTCCATGCTGGTTCCAGGGTCTGGTGACGCAAAAAATTATTCAGATAGTGTAGCGAGGCAGTCGCCCACGCACAAAAGAAAAAGCCGGCGCATGCTGACACCGGCTTTTTTCACAAAACAGAGAGCTTAGTTTAAGCTCAGCTGCGGTATCACCTCTCTCGCCTGCGCCAGGTAATCGGAACGATCTTTACCTGTCAGGCCTTCGGTGCGCGGCAGTTTGGCCGTCAGCGGGTTCACGGCCTGCTGGTTGATCCACACTTCATAGTGCAGATGCGGGCCAGTAGAGCGTCCGGTGTTGCCGGAGAGCGCGATACGGTCGCCGCGTTTCACTTTCTGCCCCGGTTTGACCAGCAGCTTGCGCAGGTGCATATAGCGGGTGGTATAGGTACGACCGTGACGGATAGCCACGTAATAACCCGCAGCACCGCTGCGTTTTGCCATCACCACTTCGCCATCGCCAACGGCCAGCACCGGCGTGCCCTGCGGCATCGCGAAGTCTACCCCGCGGTGAGGCGCAACGCGGCCGGTAACCGGGTTCAAACGACGCGGGTTAAAGTTAGAGGAGACGCGGAACTGTTTCGCCGTCGGGAAACGCAGGAAGCCTTTCGCAAGGCCTGTACCGCTGCGATCATAGAACTTGCCGTCTTCAGCGCGAATGGCGTAGTAATCTTTTCCCTCGGAGCGCAGACGCACCCCCAGCAACTGGCTCTGCTCGCGCTTGCCGTCCAGCATTTCGCGGGACATCAGGACGGAAAACTCATCGCCTTTCTTCAGCTTACGGAAATCCATCTGCCACTGCATGGCTTTGATCACCGCGCTGATTTCACCGCTGGTCAGGCCCGCATCACGGGCGCTGGAAACAAAGCTTCCGCCCACGGTACCTTTCATCACGCTGTTAACCCAGTCGCCTTTCTGCATTTCACTGGTCATTTTGAAACCGTTTGCAGTGCGGTCATAGGTGCGGGTTTCGCGGCGGGACATTTCCCAGGTCAAACGCTGAAGATCGCCATCCGCCGTTAATGTCCAGGAGAGCTGTTGCCCGATTTTCAGGTTACGCAGGTCTTTATCCGCAGCGGCCAGCTGGCTGATATTGCCCATGTCGATACCGTACTGGTTGAGCACGCTGCTCAGCGTGTCACCGGTAGAGACAACGTATTCGTGGATCCCCGCTTCGTTCTCGGTTTTATCGTCCAGTTCATCCTGAGGGATAGCTTCATCTTCCTGAGCGGCCTGGTCGATAGGCTCGCTGGCTTCAGGCAGCAAAGAGCGGATCTCGCTCTTTTCAAGCTCGATGGTTTTAATGATAGGGGCAGAACTCGGGTGGTAAACATAGGGCCGCCAGACGGCGACCGCTAAGGTGAGAACTGTAAGCGACCCCAGCATAACGCGGTGGGGTCGAGGCAGATTGTTAAATGCCAGGGCGACAGAGCGGGCTATCTGTTGCACGTATTCACTTCCTCGTTAATCTCCTTTCAGGCAGCTCGCATACTGGTTCGCCAGTTGGCTGAGGAACTGCGAATAGCTCGCTTTGCTCAACTGGATATTCGTACCTAGCGGGTCAAGGGTTCCCATGCGCACGGATGTTCCCCTGGCCACGGCTTCTACGACCGCTGGCCTGAACTGTGGCTCAGCAAAAACGCATGTCGCTTTCTGCTCAACCAGCTGTGTTCTGATTTCATGTAAACGCTGCGCACCAGGTTGAATTTCAGGGTTGACGGTAAAGTGCCCAAGCGGGGTCAGGCCGTAGTGTTTTTCGTAGTAGCCGTAGGCGTCATGAAAAACGAAATACCCTTTTCCTTTCAACGGTGCGAGCTCATTACCTACCTGCTTATCGGTTGCGGCTAATTGTGCCTCAAAATCCTTCAGGTTGGCGTCTAGTTTGGCTCGACTTTGCGGCATAAGTTCCACTAATTTGTCATGGATTGCAACCGCTGAAAGCCACGCTATCTCTGGGGATAGCCAGAGATGCATGTTGTACTCGCCGTGATGGTGATCTCCATCACCTTTTTCACCCTCTGCAGCGTGATGGTCATGTTCGTCACCGTCATCATCGGCCCCTTTCATGAGCAACGGTTTCACGCCGGAAAGCCCGGCAATCGCGACCTGTTTTTCATCAGCAATCTGTTTGGCGGATTTCTGCATGAATGCTTCCATCTCCGGACCAATCCAGACGACTAAGTCTGCGTTTTGTAAGCGTTTTACATCAGACGGACGCAGAGAATAGTCATGCTCTGAGGCCCCGTCAGGGAGCAGAACCTGGGTTTCCGCTACCCCATCGGCAATGGCCGACGCGATGAATCCAAGCGGTTTAAGCGAAGCAACAACGGCAGCGTTAACATCTTGTGCGGTTGTTCCCCAAAGGGCAGCGGATAATGCTGCGAAAAGAAGCGTATTTTTATGTAACATAATGCGACTAATCATCGTAGTGAATGCGTGGAATGTGATATTATAACATTCGTTGACTTCTTCAAGCTTAAATTGACATGACGACTCTGGTTTCTCTCGACAATATTTCGGTCTCCTTTGGCCAGCGCCGCGTCCTCTCTGACGTATCGCTGGATCTCAAGCCCGGAAAAATTCTGACGCTGCTCGGCCCCAATGGCGCAGGTAAATCCACTCTGGTGCGCGTGGTGCTGGGTCTGGTTACACCGGATGAAGGTGTAATCACGCGCGAGGAAAAATTGCGGATCGGCTATGTGCCGCAAAAATTACATCTGGACGCCACCCTTCCGCTGACGGTAAATCGTTTTCTGCGTCTGCGTCCGGGCACGCGAAAAGCCGATATTCTCCCGGCGCTGAAGCGCGTGCAGGCGGGCCACCTTATCGACGCGCCGTTGCAGAAGCTGTCCGGCGGTGAGACGCAGCGCGTTTTGCTGGCCCGTGCGCTGCTGAGCAGCCCGCAGCTGCTGGTGCTGGATGAGCCAACCCAGGGCGTGGACGTCAATGGTCAGGTCGCGCTTTATGATTTGATCGACCAGCTGCGCCGCGAACTGAACTGCGCCGTGCTGATGGTCTCCCATGACCTGCATCTGGTGATGGCGAAAACCGACGAAGTGCTGTGTCTCAACCATCACATTTGCTGTTCCGGCACGCCTGAAGTGGTCTCAATGCACCCGGAATTTATCTCCATGTTCGGCCCTCGCGGCGCTGAACAGCTTGGCATTTATCGCCATCATCATAATCACCGCCATGATTTGCAGGGACGAATCGTTCTGCGTCGGGGAAATGGACACTCATGATTGAACTGTTACTGCCCGGCTGGCTGGCCGGGGTTATGCTTGCCTGCGCCGCAGGCCCACTCGGCTCGTTTGTGGTCTGGCGCAGAATGTCTTACTTCGGTGATACCCTGGCGCATGCGTCGCTGCTGGGCGTTGCCTTTGGTTTGCTGCTGGATGTGAATCCCTTTTACGCGGTAATTGTGGTCACGCTGCTGCTGGCAGCCGGTCTGGTCTGGCTGGAGAAGCGCCCTCACCTCGCGATTGATACGCTGCTTGGCATCATGGCGCACAGCGCGCTGTCGCTGGGTCTGGTCGTTGTTAGCCTGATGTCAAATATCCGCGTTGACCTGATGGCCTACCTGTTTGGCGATCTGCTGGCCGTAACGCCTGACGATCTCATCGCGATCGCCATTGGCGTGGTGGTGGTACTGGGTATTCTGCTGTGGCAGTGGCGGAATTTACTGGCAATGACCGTCAGCCCGGATCTGGCGTTTGTCGACGGCGTGAAGCTGCAGCGCGTGAAGCTGCTGCTGATGCTGGTGACGGCGTTAACGATTGGTGTCGCAATGAAGTTTGTCGGCGCGCTGATTATAACATCGCTGCTGATCATCCCTGCCGCCACGGCGCGCCGTTTTGCACGTACGCCAGAGCAGATGGCCGGTATCGCGGTGGTTATCGGGATGATCGCCGTCACGGGCGGGTTAACCTTTTCGGCGTTTTATGACACGCCAGCAGGGCCGTCGGTGGTCTTGAGCGCGGCGGTGTTGTTTGTTTTCAGTATGATGAAAAAGACCGCGCAGTAGTGAGCATGTCCCCGGTGGCGCTTCGCTTACCGGGGCTACCATTTATCGCTACTTACGGCATCGCGGGCGGCGTAATACCGAAATGATTCCACGCCCGCACCGTCGCCATACGACCACGTGGGGTACGCTGTAAGAAGCCCTGCTGGATCAGATACGGCTCCAGCACATCTTCGATCGTCTCACGCTCTTCGCCAATTGCCGCCGCCAGGTTATCCAGCCCGACCGGGCCACCGAAGAACTTGTCCAGCACCGCCAGCAGCAGTTTGCGGTCCATATAGTCAAAGCCTTCAGCATCGACGTTCAGCATATCCAGTGCCTGGGCGGCGATCTCGGCGGAAATCGAACCATCGTGCTTCACTTCAGCAAAGTCACGCACGCGGCGCAGCAGGCGGTTGGCAATACGCGGCGTACCGCGGGAACGTTTCGCCACTTCATATGCCCCCTCTTCGCTCATATCCAGCCCCATGTAGCGCGCGCTGCGCCCCACGATATGCTGAAGATCGGGCACCTGATAAAACTCCAGACGCTGAACGATGCCAAAGCGGTCGCGCAGCGGAGAGGTCAACGACCCGGCGCGGGTCGTGGCGCCAATCAGGGTAAACGGCGGCAGATCGATTTTGATGGAGCGCGCGGCCGGGCCTTCGCCGATCATAATATCCAGCTGGTAATCTTCCATCGCCGGATAGAGCACTTCCTCCACCACCGGTGACAGGCGGTGGATCTCATCGATAAACAGCACGTCATGCGGTTCAAGATTGGTCAGCATCGCCGCCAGATCGCCTGCTTTCTCCAGCACCGGGCCGGAGGTGGTACGCAGGTTGACGCCCATTTCATTGGCGACGATATTCGCCAGCGTGGTTTTCCCTAACCCCGGCGGGCCAAAAATCAGCAGGTGATCGAGCGCATCGCCGCGCAGCTTTGCCGCCTGGATGAAAATCTCCATCTGGGAACGTACCTGCGGCTGGCCGATGTACTCATCAAGCAGCTTCGGGCGGATCGCACGATCCACCACGTCTTCTGCCTGAAGGGTGCCTGCCGATACCAGGCGGTCTGCTTCAATCATCCTTTACCTCACAATGCAGCGCGCAGCGCTTCACGAATCAGAGTTTCACTGCTGGCGTCCGGTTTGGCAATTTTGCTCACCATCCGGCTGGCCTCCTGAGGTTTATAGCCCAGCGCCACCAGCGCGGCAACCGCTTCCTGCTCGGCGTCATCATCAGAGGCAGGCGCACCCGGAGCAGTCAGAACCAAATCGGCAGCCGGAGTGAACAGATCGCCGTGCAGACCTTTAAAGCGGTCTTTCATCTCAACAATCAGACGCTCTGCGGTTTTCTTACCAATGCCCGGAAGCTTAACCAGCGCCGCGGGATCTTCGCGCTCAACGGCATTCACAAACTGCGGAGCGGACATGCCGGACAAAATCGCCAGCGCCAGCTTAGGCCCCACACCGTTGGTTTTAATCAGCTCGCGAAACAGGGTGCGTTCCTGCTTGTTGTTAAAGCCGTAAAGCAGCTGAGCGTCTTCACGCACCACAAACTGGGTAAAGACAATCGCCTCTTTGCCCGCGTCCGGCAGCTCGTAGAAGCAGGTCATCGGCATATGGACTTCATAGCCCACGCCACCCACTTCCAGCAGCACTAACGGGGGTTGTTTTTCAATGATGATGCCTCTGAGTCTGCCTATCACGTGACGCTCCTGCGTTCTGGGAGAAATTAACTGCCGACATAATAAAAAAAGGCTGGATGTTTATCCAGCCTGATTTCTGATTATCGTAACCTGCCTCGCGCCAGATTGAGCCGCGACTCGCTCATTTGCATCGCGTTCTGGCTGACGTGGCAGTGGGTAATTGCAATCGCCAGCGCATCGGCGGCGTCGGCCTGCGGGTTCGCGGGAAGTTTCAGCAGGGTGCGCACCATGTGCTGCACCTGGCTCTTCTCCGCACTACCGATGCCCACCACCGTCTGCTTGACCTGCCTTGCCGCGTATTCGAATACCGGCAAATCCTGGTTCACCGCAGCCACGATGGCCACCCCACGCGCCTGACCGAGCTTCAGCGCCGAATCCGCGTTCTTCGCCATAAAGACCTGCTCAATGGCGAAATAGTCTGGCTGAAACTGGGTGATGATCTCCGATACGCCCGCATAAATAAGCTTGAGGCGCGACGGGAGATCGTCCACTTTGGTGCGAATGCATCCACTGCCGAGGTAGGTTAGCTGGCGTCCCACCTGACGGATAACGCCATACCCGGTGACGCGCGAGCCGGGGTCAATCCCGAGGATAATCGACATCACGCGTCTCCCGTAAACGGTTTACAGGCTCTCATCAGAGAGTCGCTGCAACCTCATCAGAGATTTCACCGTTGTGGTACACTTCCTGCACGTCGTCGCAGTCTTCGAGCATGTCGATCAGACGCAGCAGTTTCGGTGCGGTTTCTGCATCCATATCCGCTTTGGTGGACGGGATCATGGAGACTTCAGCGTTGTCCGCTTTCAGGCCCGCCGCTTCCAGCGCATCGCGCACGGCACCCATCTCTTCCCACGCGGTGTAGACGTCAATGGCACCATCATCGTAGGTCACCACGTCTTCCGCACCCGCTTCCAGCGCCGCTTCCATGATCGCATCTTCGTCGCCTTTCTCGAAAGAGATGACGCCTTTTTTGCTGAACAGGTAAGCTACGGAGCCGTCAGTGCCCAGGTTGCCACCGGTTTTGGTGAACGCGTGGCGCACTTCCGCAACGGTACGGTTACGGTTGTCGGACAGGCATTCAACCATCACCGCAGTACCGCCAGGGCCGTAACCTTCATAAATGATGGTTTCCATGTTCGCGTCTTCATCACCGCCCACGCCGCGTGCGATAGCACGGTTCAGGGTGTCACGCGTCATGTTGTTAGACAGCGCTTTATCTACCGCCGCGCGCAGGCGTGGGTTAGAAGCCGGGTCGCCGCCGCCCAGACGCGCTGCTGTCACCAGCTCGCGAATGATTTTGGTAAAGATCTTACCGCGCTTGGCATCCTGTGCCGCTTTACGGTGTTTGGTGTTGGCCCACTTACTATGACCTGCCATAAAAAGTTCTCCAAAAATCGCGCCTTCTCAGGCCGCGTTAATTACAAATTCTTCAATCGCCTGCCGGTTGCTCCACGACTTGGTCAGTGCGGCGGCATCCGCCGCGTTCACCCAGCGGTAGTTCAGGTGTTCGGTAAACACGATCTCCCGCTCATGGGGGAGCGCGAGACAGAACCACGACTCCGTGTTGCGCTCAATGCCCGGCGCATAGCGATGACGTAAATGGCTAAAAATTTCAAACTCCACCGTGCGCTGACAGTCCTTCAGGGTCAGTTGCTCATGAGCAACGTCAATGGTGACCTCTTCCTTTACTTCACGCGCGGCGGCCTGCGGCGCGGTCTCCCCCTCTTCCAGGCTGCCGGTAACCGACTGCCAGAAATCAGGATCGTCGCGCCGCTGCAACATCAGCACCCGCTTCGTGTCTTCTGCATAAATGACCACCAGGACAGAAACGGGAAGCTTATATGCCATATCAGTTTTTCTCTTCCTTCTTCACCACTTCAATGCCCAGCTCGGCCAGCGCTGCCGGGTTGGCAAAGCTTGGCGCTTCGGTCATCAGACACGCTGCGGCAGTGGTTTTCGGGAAGGCGATAACGTCACGAATGTTATCGGTGCCGGTCAGCAGCATGGTCAGACGGTCGAGACCGAAGGCCAGACCCGCGTGCGGAGGCGTGCCGTACTTCAGGGCGTCCAGCAGGAAGCCAAACTTCTCGCGCTGTTCCTGCTCGTTAATACCCAGAATGCCGAACACGGTCTGCTGCATTTCACCGCTGTGAATACGCACGGAGCCGCCGCCCACTTCATAGCCGTTGATAACCATGTCATAAGCGTTTGCCACTGCCTCTTCCGGCGCCGCTTTCAGCTCTGCCGCCGTCATCTCTTTTGGCGAGGTGAACGGGTGGTGCATCGCGGTCAGGCCGCCTTCACCGTCGTCTTCAAACATCGGGAAGTCGATAACCCACAGTGGCGCCCATTTGCTTTCGTCGGTCAGGTTCAGGTCTTTGCCGAGCTTCAGACGCAGCGCGCCCATCGCATCCGCAACGACTTTCTTGTTGTCTGCGCCGAAGAAGATCATGTCGCCGTCCTGCGCACCGGTGCGCTCAAGGATCGCTTCCACGATGTCCGCGTTCAGGAACTTCGCCACCGGGCTGGTGATCCCTTCCAGACCTTTCGCACGCTCGGTCACTTTAATATAGGCCAGACCTTTCGCGCCGTAGATCTTAATAAAGTTGCCGTAGTCATCAATCTGCTTACGGCTCAGCGCCGCGCCGCCCGGTACGCGCAGGGCAGCCACGCGGCCTTTCGGATCGTTAGCCGGTCCCGCGAATACCGCGAACTCAACGGATTTCACCAGGTCTGCTACGTCCACCAGCTCCATCGGGTTACGCAGGTCTGGTTTGTCGGAGCCGTAGCGACGTTCCGCTTCGGCGAAGGTCATGATCGGGAAATCGCCCAGCTCAACGCCCTTCACGTCGTTCCACAGGCTACGCACCAGGGCTTCCATCACTTCACGCACCTGTTCGGCGGTCATGAAGGAGGTTTCCACATCGATCTGGGTAAATTCTGGCTGACGATCAGCGCGCAGGTCTTCGTCGCGGAAGCACTTAACGATTTGATAATAGCGGTCGAAGCCGGACATCATCAGCAGCTGTTTGAACAGCTGCGGTGACTGCGGCAGCGCGTAGAATTTGCCTTTATGAACGCGGGATGGCACCAGGTAATCGCGCGCGCCTTCCGGCGTCGCTTTGGTCAGCATCGGGGTTTCAATATCGAGGAAACCGTGGTCATCCATAAAGCGACGCACCAGGCTGGTGATTTTCGCACGGGTTTTCAGGCGCTGAGCCATTTCCGGACGACGCAGATCCAGGTAGCGGTATTTCAGACGCGCTTCTTCAGTGTTGACGTGGTTGGAGTCCAGCGGCAGCGCTTCGGCACGGTTGATGATAACCAGATCGGACGCCAGCACTTCGATAGCGCCCGTCGCCATGTCTGCGTTAACGTTTTTCTCGTCACGCGCACGCACGGTGCCGGTGACCTGAATGCAGAACTCATTACGCAGCTCAGAGGCCAGCTTCAGCGCATCTGCGCGATCCGGGTCGAAGAACACCTGAACGATACCTTCACGGTCGCGCATATCGATGAAGATAAGGCTACCAAGATCACGACGACGGTTGACCCAACCACACAGGGTGACCTGCTGTCCGACGTGGGACTGACGCAGCTGCCCGCAATATTCTGTACGCATGAGATATCCCTTAATTAGCCGCAGGCTAAATGTCGCCTGGTATGCAGGCTACTATGTCGCAGCTTTCTGTATGTCACAACTGGATGAAAAAAGGCGGCTATTATACTGGAAATTCCGCCGGACGATAAGAGCGAACCACCGCCAGACGGTCGTTTGCTGCACTCTTATTGCGCATTCTCACAAAAATTAACAAAATTATCCGACCGATAACAGGTCATCACGTCGTAAGGTGTTACGGAAGTGATTAATTTACCTGGAGTGACGATGTTAACACTTGATGCCCCCAAAACCGCGCTTGTTGTGATTGATTTACAGGAAGGGATCCTGCCCTTCGCCGGTGGCCCACACGCAGCTGACGAAGTCGTCAGCCGCGCCGCTCGCCTGGCCGAGAAGTGCCGCGCCAGCGGTGCCCCTGTGGTCATGGTGCGCGTCGGCTGGTCCGCTGATTTCGCCGAGGCGTTAAAACAGCCCGTTGATGCCCAGGCACCCGCACATGCCCTGCCGGAAAACTGGTGGACGTACCCGGCGTCGCTGGGCAAACGCGACAGCGATATCGAAGTGACTAAACGCCAGTGGGGCGCGTTCTACGGGACCGACCTTGAGCTGCAGCTTCGCCGCCGCGGTATCGACACCATTATTCTGTGCGGCATTTCCACCAATATCGGCGTGGAATCGACAGCCCGTAACGCCTGGGAGCTGGGCTTTAATCTGGTGATTGCTGAAGATGCCTGCAGCGCGGCTTCCGCCGAACAGCATCAGGGCAGCATGACCCATATCTTCCCGCGCATCGGACGCGTGCGCAGCACGGATGAGATTTTAAGCGCGCTATGATGTACGTGGGCCTGCCCCAGTGGTCGCACCCGAAATGGGTGCGCCTGGGCATTACCAGCCTTGAAGAGTATGCCCGACACTTTAACTGCGTCGAGGGTAACACCACGCTGTATGCGCTGCCCAAAGCCGAGATAGTCGAACGCTGGCGGGAGCAAACAACGGACGATTTCCGTTTCTGCTTTAAGTTTCCGGCGACCATTTCCCACCAGGCCGCGCTGCGCAACTGCGGGGACTTAACGGAAGAATTTTTCACGCGCATGTCGCCGCTGGCGAACCGAATTGGACAATACTGGCTCCAGCTTCCCGCCACGTTTGGCCCGCGCGAACTGCCCGCCCTATGGCAGTTCCTGGATGCCCTGCCCCGCGAATTCACCTACGGCGTGGAACTCCGACACCAGGACTTCTTTGCGAAAGGCGAAGCCGAAAAAGCGCTTAACCGCGGCCTGCTGGATCGTTCCGTTAACCGGGTGATCCTCGACAGTCGTCCGGTGCACAGCGCGGTACCGCATAACGAGGCCATCGTTGATGCTCAGCGTAAAAAACCGAAAGTGCCGGTCCACGCCATCGTGACCGCACAGAACCCGATGGTCAGGTTCATCGGCAGCGACAATATGCAGCAAAATCAGGCGATGTTCGCCGTCTGGCTGCAAAAACTCGCGAGCTGGGAGCACACCACCACGCCGTACCTCTTTTTGCACACGCCGGATATTGCTCAGGCGCCCGAACTGGTCGATGCTCTGTGGCAGGCCTTGCAGGCCGCGGTGCCATCCGTGGGCAGCGCCCCTTCCATCCCACAACAATCTTCTCTTTTCTGATATCACCCCCTATCATAGTGAAGTGCCATCTGCCAAAAACAGGGAGTTAGTATGGTCAGCGCGCTGTATGCGGTGTTAGGTGCATTACTGCTGATTAAATTTTCGTTTGATGTTGTGCGCCTCAGGATGCAATACCGCGTCTCTTACGGCGACGGCGGTTTCTCCGAACTGCAAAGCGCTATTCGCATTCACGGTAATGCGGTGGAATACATCCCCGTTGCTCTCATCCTGCTGCTGTTTATGGAGATGAATGGCGCGGAAACCTGGATGGTGCATATTTGTGGCCTGATGCTTATTGCCGGCCGGTTAATGCATTATTACGGCTTTCACCACCGTTTATTCCGCTGGCGTCGTTCCGGCATGAGCGCGACCTGGTGTTCGCTTTTGCTGATGGTGCTGGCTAACCTGTGGTATATGCCGTGGGAGTTGGTTTTCTCCCTCCATTAGCGCACAATACGCCACTTTATTTTTCCCGGATTTTTACGTTATGTCAGATCGCGACACGCTTTTTTCCGCGCCTATCGCCAGCCTGGGCGACTGGACCTTCGATGAACGGGTAGCCGAAGTCTTCCCGGATATGATCCAGCGCTCTGTTCCCGGTTATTCCAATATTATCTCTATGATCGGTATGCTGGCTGAGCGCTTCGTTCAACCCGGTACGCAGGTCTATGACCTGGGCTGCTCGCTCGGCGCGGCAACGCTGTCGGTACGTCGTAACATTCATCATGATGGCTGCCGAATCATTGCCGTCGATAACTCCCCGGCTATGGTGGAACGCTGCCGTCGCCATATTGACGCGTACAAAGCGCCCGTTCCGGTGGACGTGGTGGAAGGCGATATCCGCGAGATCGAGATTAACAACGCCTCGATGGTAGTGCTGAATTTTACCCTGCAGTTCCTGGTGCCTGAAGACCGCCAGCTGCTGCTGGACAAAATTTACCAGGGGCTGAATCCCGGCGGCGCGCTGGTGCTTTCTGAGAAATTCAGCTTTGAGGATGCCAAAGTAGGCGAGCTGCTGTTCAACATGCACCACGATTTCAAACGGGCGAACGGCTACAGCGAGCTGGAGATCAGCCAGAAGCGCAGCATGCTGGAAAACGTGATGCTGACGGACTCCGTGGAAACCCATAAAGCGCGCCTGCACAAAGCCGGTTTTGAGCACAGCGAACTGTGGTTCCAGTGCTTTAACTTTGGCTCTCTGGTGGCGCTAAAAGCCGGGGATGCCGCATGATCGAATTCAGCAACTTTTATCAGCTGATTGCTAAAAACCATCTTTCCCACTGGCTGGAGACCCTGCCGGCGCAGATTGCCGCCTGGCAGCGCGATCAGCAGCACGGCCTGTTAAAGCAGTGGTCAAATGCCGTGGAGTATCTGCCGGAGCTGACGCCGCATCGTCTGGATTTACTGCACAGCGTGACGGCGGAAAGCGCAGAGCCGCTCCCTGCTGGGCAGATCAATCGCATCGAAACGCTGATGCGTAATTTAATGCCGTGGCGCAAAGGGCCGTTCTCGCTGTACGGCGTGAACATCAATACCGAATGGCGCTCAGACTGGAAGTGGGATCGCGTACTGCCTCACCTTTCCGACCTGACCGGGCGCACCATTCTGGACGTAGGCTGCGGCAGCGGTTACCACATGTGGCGCATGATTGGCGCGGGAGCCCATCTGGCGGTCGGCATCGACCCGATGCAGCTCTTCCTGTGCCAGTTTGAGGCGGTGCGAAAACTGCTCGGCAACGACCAGCGCGCGCACCTGCTGCCGCTGGGCATAGAGCAGCTCCCTGCCCTGAAAGCGTTCGATACCGTCTTCTCAATGGGCGTGCTGTATCATCGTCGTTCCCCGCTTGAACACCTGTGGCAGCTCAAAGATCAGCTGGTCAGCGGCGGCGAGCTGGTGCTGGAAACGCTGGTGATTGAAGGCGATGAGCATGCGGTTCTGGTGCCGGGCGATCGCTACGCGCAGATGCGCAACGTTTACTTCATCCCGTCCGCGCTGGCGCTGAAAAACTGGCTGGAGAAATGCGGATTTGTGGATGTGCGCATTGCTGATGTTTGCGTAACGTCTATCGAAGAGCAGCGCCGCACCGACTGGATGATCACCGAATCGCTGGAGCAGTTCCTCGACCCGGCCGACCACAGCAAAACCGTTGAAGGCTATCCTGCACCGATGCGTGCGGTGTTGATTGCGACCAAGCCGTAGTTTTCCCCTCTCCCCCGTGGGGTGAGGGGATAAAAAAAGGCCCCTGTTGAAATTGCAGGGGCCTGGTACAAGCAAGCATCATATTGGGCGACATGATGCGCGGTAAAAATCGGTACGTTGCTACACGTGATGACGCTCAATCAGCGACTTCATTTCCGCAACCGACTCTCCCTCTACGCCGTAGCGAGAATATTCATCCGCTTCAGCATCCGTCGACATTGACAGCCCTGTATTGCGATAACGCATGGGTGAAGGTATCCATTTCCCCGCAGAGCTGTGAAGCTCTTCCACCCCGGCGTTTAAAAACCGTTCCAGATTGCTGGCACGGACTCCCGCACCCGCCATTATTATTGGAACACCGGAATGTGCTTTTAGTTCCGTAATTAATTGCAGACCTTTTTCCGCCGAAGACTGCTGTCCCGATGTCAGGACGCGCGCTACGCCAAGTTCGGCAAGCGTATCAAACGCTTGCAGGGGATCTTTGCACATATCAAACGCACGATGAAAGGTGACGGCCATTCCTTTCGCGGCGTCCATCACCTTACGCATCCGCGGCAGGTCGACGTGACCATCTTCATCAAGCAGGCCGGTAACCAGCCCCGGGAAGCCCAGGTCACGAACCAGCGCGATATCTTCAAGCATGGCACTGAACTCGCCCGCCGTGTAACAAAAATCGCCGCCGCGAGGCCGAATAATCGGGTGGACCGGGATGGTGACGGCCTGGCGGGCAGACTTCAACACGCCGTATGAAGGCGTTAACCCCCCTTCTTTCGGGGCGGCGCATAGCTCAATACGGTCAGCTCCCATCTGTTGCGCCGTTACGGCACACGCCACGCTGTAACAACAAATCTCCAGCAGCGCCATCTGCTTCTCCTTAAAATCAGCTTAACGCGCCATCATGGCACGCCTCTCGTTTCGTGTCTCAGCGACGAATCACAACTCTCAGGCTTCGCTGGCAACGATCTGCTCAATGGTCCAGGGATGAAATTTCACGGTCACCTGCCCGTCCGTCACGGCCAGCGTCGGGTTAGGCAGACGCTCGCGCTCGCCTTTGGGTGAACTCGTCTTCACAAAAATTCCCGGCTTGCTTAACCCGTCGTCTGACAGCAGGGCCAGAGCCCGCGAGTTCAACGTTTCCGGCTCACCCGGCAGGACGATTTCGATATGCTCCCAGCCTTCGTGCGGATAGCGTTTCTCGCCCGGCCACGGCAGTTCAACCACGGTGAACTGCCAGTGCGCCACGTTCACCGGCTCATGCAGTTTGAACAGGCAAATGGGGCGTCCATTGATGATGTTTTCAGAGAGCAGCTCGCCGCACTGTTCAAACCCGCGACGCCAGCGCTCGGCGGTGGCATTCTGGTGGCAGCGCAAGGAAATGTGATCCGCCTCAAGCGGCACGATATCCAGACCAAGACGGGTGGCAAGTTCTGTGAACGCCTTTGTGAAGCGCGGTAAATCTGCGGAAATATCATGCAGTTCGTCAATGGATTGCCAGTTCGCCATAAGTCAGTCTCTTTTCGTGTCGCAAAGCCGCTAATTTACTCCGTTGCCCCGTTTTGACCAACCGCAGAATCCGGCTTTTTATGACTGCATGGTTATGCACGCTTTCTTAGCCTGGATTCTGAGCAATCTTCGGGCCCCGCAATGCTGACGCCAGAAGGCATTTGCAGTATACTCCCGCCCTAAATTCTTTAACTGGCGCGGGCGGTTGTAAGCCCGCATCAAAAACGTAAGGTATCCAGGTGAATATTCAGGCTCTTCTCTCCGAAAAAGTCAGTCAGGCACTGATTGCCGCAGGCGCACCTGCGGATTGCGAACCGCAGGTTCGTCAGTCAGCAAAAGTACAGTTTGGCGACTATCAGGCTAATGGCGTGATGGCAGTGGCTAAAAAACTGGGCATGCCGCCGCGACAGCTCGCTGAGCAGGTACTGACGCATCTGGATCTCTCCGGCATCGCCAGCAAAACCGAAATTGCTGGTCCGGGCTTTATCAATATTTTCCTTGAGCCTGCGTTCCTGGCGAGCCACGTTGACGCGGCGCTGAAATCTGACCGTCTGGGCGTTTTCCAGCCGGAAGCGCAGACCGTGGTAGTCGACTACTCAGCCCCGAACGTGGCGAAGGAGATGCACGTAGGCCACCTGCGCTCCACCATCATTGGTGACGCCGCGGTACGCACCCTTGAATTCCTCGGTCACAAGGTGATCCGCGCGAACCACGTGGGCGACTGGGGCACCCAGTTCGGCATGCTGATTGCTTACCTGGAAAAACAGCAGCAGGAAAACGCGGGTGAAATGGCGCTGGCGGACCTGGAAGGGTTCTACCGCGAAGCCAAAAAGCACTATGACGAAGACGAAGCCTTTGCCGAGCGCGCGCGCAGCTACGTGGTGAAGCTGCAGGGCGGGGATCAATACTTCCTCGAGATGTGGCGCAAGCTGGTTGACATCACCATGTCCCAGAACCAGCTTACCTATAACCGTCTGAACGTGACCCTGACTCGCGACGACGTGATGGGTGAAAGCCTGTACAACCCGATGCTGCCAGGCATTGTGGCGGACCTGAAAGCCAAAAACCTGGCGGTGGAGAGCGAAGGCGCAACGGTAGTGTTCCTTGATGAGTACAAAAACAAGGAAGGCGAACCGATGGGCGTGATTATCCAGAAAAAGGATGGCGGCTATCTCTACACCACCACGGACATCGCGTGTGCGAAATACCGTTACGAAACCCTGCATGCGGACCGCGTGCTGTACTACATCGACTCCCGTCAGCACCAGCACCTGATGCAGGCGTGGACTATCGTGCGTAAAGCCGGTTACGTGCCGGACTGCGTGCCGCTGGAACACCACATGTTCGGCATGATGCTGGGTAAAGACGGCAAGCCGTTCAAAACCCGCGCGGGCGGTACCGTGAAGCTTTCCGATCTGCTGGACGAAGCGCTGGAGCGCGCCCGTCGCCTGGTGGCAGAGAAGAACCCGGACATGCCTGCTGACGAACTGGAAAAACTGGCCAACGCCGTGGGTATCGGTGCGGTGAAATACGCGGATCTTTCCAAGAACCGCACCACCGACTACATCTTCGACTGGGACAACATGCTGGCGTTTGAAGGCAACACGGCGCCGTACATGCAGTACGCCTATACCCGCGTGCTCTCCGTGTTCCGCAAGGCGAACATTGATGAAAGCGTGCTGGCGAATACGACAGTGACCATCACGGAAGATCGTGAAGCACAGCTGGCGGCGCGTCTGCTGCAGTTCGAAGAGACGCTGACGGTTGTCGCGCGTGACGGCACGCCGCACGTGATGTGTGCTTACCTGTACGATCTGGCGGGTCTGTTCTCCGGCTTCTACGAGCACTGCCCTATTCTGTCTGCAGAAAATGAATCGGTGCGTAACAGCCGCCTGAAGCTGGCTCAGCTGACGGCGAAGACCCTGAAGCTGGGTCTGGATACCCTGGGTATCGAAACCGTAGAACGTATGTAAAAAAGAAACCCGGCAAACGCCGGGTTTTTTATTATCAGAAGTATTTCCGCAAATACTCTGTCAGACAGAGAATCGCCATCGCCTGTCCATACGGCATCGACGTCAGCGGGATCTGGCGATAAAACTCAAGATCGCTGCCCATGCCCGTCCCGAACGACGTTTGCAGCAACTCCCCTTCCGGCGAGATATTTTTCACGATGCCGCGAATCGCTTTTTCAGCAACGTCAGCATATTCAGGCTCAACATAGCGCTTCCGCACCGCTTTCAGGATCCCGTAGGCAAACCCTGCCGTGGCGGATGCCTCCAGGTACGAGTTCGGATCGTCCAGCAGCGTATGCCACAACCCGCTTTCGTCCTGACATTTTGCCAGCGCGGCAACCTGCGCCTTCAGCACCTGCACCAGATAACGGCGCACGGCGTTGTTTTCCGGCAGATCCACCAGTTCGAGGAAGTCGGGGATCACGATGGTGAGCCAGCTGTTGCCGCGCGCCCAGCGGGCCCGGGCAAAGTTATGATTGCCGTCGTAGCTCCAGCCGTGGAACCACAGCCCCGTCTCCCGGTCCATCAGGTTCTGCACGTGGAGCAGGAACTGATAGATCGCCTCCTCTACGTACTCCGGCTTATTCAGCAGCCTGCCGATTTTCGCCAGCGGCAGCACCGTCATCATCAGCGTGTCGTCCCACATCTGCTGATGATTCTCTTCCGCCAGCGTGATGTGCTGCATACCGCCGTGTTCGGTGCGTGGCATTTCAGTCATCGCCCACTCCGCCCAGCTTTCCAGCCACGGCAGCCAGGCCGGGTTTTTGCTCTCTTCGTAGCGATAGGCCAGCGTCAGGAACGGCGACATCGTATTGACGTTTTTGGTGGTGGCGCCTTCCGCAAAGCGGTCGGCAAACCAGCTGTCGATAATGTTGCGCATCCCTTCGTCACCGGTCTGGCAGTAGTACTGCCAGATGCCATACAGGCCGACGCCGTGCGTCCACTCCCATCCGGCCCAGCCTTTGGTGTCGATCACGCGCCCGTCGTCCAGCCGCAGCAAAAATTCACCCGTTTTGTCGTGGATATTGACCAGGTTGTGCGTCACTTTTTGAATCAGTGATTTCAGCTCGTCCCGGGCGATAAAGCGCTCTGGCTGACGCAATAGCGGGCTATGTTTGACAGGCCAAACTTTCATCATCTTAACCTCTGTTGTATGTCGAATTGAGTACCGCGCGATCCTTCAGCGAAGATGCAGCTGGCTTATTGCGATTCAGATAACCGATGTTGTTATTGCCCCACAGTGACTCATAAGGCATACCGGCCAGCATCTCGACGGTGGCGCGGGCGTGTGGCGTCGCTGACTCCGGCATCGCATGACCACACTCACGCATTTTCGCGGTCTCCTCACGCAGCGTGCTGTGGGTCTGCAAATTAAGCCTGAAGCGCAGGGAAACGAGGAAACCGCAGAACAGCACCAGGATGGTGCCCACGCTCAGGATCAGCAGAATGGTGTGGCTCACTTCCGCAGGCTGTACCTTCTGACCGCTGACAAAGCCGGACATTTGCATCACGATGCCTACCAGCATCACCGCACCGGCCTGTGACGCCTTACGGGTCAGGGTCATGATGCCGGCGAAAATCCCTTCCCGGCGCTGGCCGGTGATCGCTTCATCCACGTCAGCAATGTAGGTATAGGTATTCCATGGCACGTAGTTAATACCGCCGCGACCCAGCCCAGCCACCGCAGAGATCAGCAACAGCAGAGCGTAGACGTCGCTCAGACCGGCGTAATAGAGCATGGCGTAAGAGAGAGACGCCAGGCCAAACAGCACCACCACCATGCGGTAGGACGGCGCAGGTCCGAAGCGAATACACAGCGGGATCATCCCGATCACGGCGAGGAACTGGAAGATAGCCATCGTGCCCAGCAGGTTGGACGCCATTGACGCTTCCTGCATCAGCACAAACACCACGTAATAGGTGAAGACTGCGTTAAATACGTCCTGCGCGATGTAGCCGCCGAGGTACATGCCGAGATGCTGACGGAAAATCTTGATTCGCAGCGTAGAGCTTAATTCGACAAACAGACGATTGATGCTTTGCCCCAGCGTCAGTTTCTTCTTCTCTTCTTCGGCACGCAGCGCCGCTTCAGACCACTCCTCACGCGGGCGCTCCCAGGTAAAGAACCAGACAAAGGTCAGCATCAGGGCGCACAGCACGGAGAAAACCAGGCTTGCGTAAAAGAATGAGATGGCGTTGTCTTTACCGAAGTGGGTGAGCAGGATCCCCGGCAGGAAGGAGGCCAGAATCGCTGACATCTGCGCCATAGAAATACGCGCCCCGGAGAACTTGGTTTTCTGTTTGAAGTCGTCGGTCATTTCCGGCACCAGCGTCTCGTAAGGCACCAGAATCATGGTGTAGACAATATCAAACACCAGATAGGTCAGCAGGTAGTACCAGAAATTCATGTCCCCTACCCACATCAACGAGTAGCTGAACACGCACGGAATGCCTAGCAGGATAAAGAACTTACGGCGACCAAAGCGCTTTCCAGGCCAGGTCGTACCGAAGTTATCCGTCAAAAAGCCCATTAACGGGCTGACAACAGCATCCAGCACCCTCGCAGCGGCAAAGATGAAGGTTGCTTCAATCGGTGTGAGTCCACAGAAGGTGGTATAAAAATACAAAAGCCAGGCCGCCGTCAGGGCGGTCGTACCAGCCCCGAGAAAATCGCCTGCCCCGTAAGCAAGATAATTTGCGAGTCCAATTTTACGTGTTTTCATTGCCGTCAACCCTAAGCAAATTTGGGAGACTCCCTGCAAGTAAGGCTCATCGGGGAGTTTTTACACGGCTACAGTAAATGCAACGACGTCCTGATACCTTTCTGTTTCTGCCATCACGGGCAGGGTAAATGGCAAAAATGCAAAGAGTCGCGTCACGCGTGTCACTAATTTATAAAACAGCGTTTCTGTTGCATCAAAAGGTGAGGTCAATTTTGCGAGACAGCCATCAGAATTGACTGATGGCTGATGACAAAGGCAGGCAGCTAGCGGTAGTTGACGATGACAGAATTGCTCTGCACCTTCAGCGCCGGGATCAAACGTCCTCCGCCCGGCACTTCCCAGATAAAACGTAAAGGTTCAATGGCCGGCACGCCGTTGAACGCCTGCGTTGTGCCATTTTCGCCGTCGATTTCCGTGCAGCGGGTCTGTGAGCAGAGGCGCACCCGCAGTCCGGCTGGCGTTGGGCCAATCAGCCTGTAGTTCCACACCACCATCCCCATCTGACCAGAAACCGTTTCAGAGGGCGACAGCGGATTAGAAGAGATGGTGACACCCCGGTTGCTGAGGGTCACGCCCATGCTGCTTGCCTGCCAGGACCCTTCCCCGGCAGCCTGAGCCGCCAGCGGGAAGAGCAAAATCCATAGCCATTTCATTATTTTCCTCCAATCGTTGCCGTCATGCGGATATGGCGGTTATCCGACAGCTCCAGATTCGACAGCACAACAAGCTGATTCAGGCTGCGGCGCAGGAAGCGCGACAGCAGCGGACGCAGCGCGTGGTTGACCAGCAGCACCGGCGGCGCGCCCAGCATCTCCTGACGCGCCAGCGCCTCCTGAGTTTGCTCCAGCAGGCGATCCGCCAGGCCAGGCTCGAGGCCGCCGCCACCCTGCAGGGCCTGCAGCAGCAGGCGTTCAAGCGGCGTATCGAGGCCAATCACCTGGACTTCGCCGGTCCCCGGGAACCACTGCTGGGTGATCGCACGCCCCAGCGCCACGCGCACCACCGCCGTCAGCTCGTGCGGATCGCTCTGCAGCGGCGCATGCTCGGCAAGGGTTTCCAGGATGGTACGCATATCGCGGATCGGCACTTTTTCCTCAAGCAGGTTTTGCAGCACCTTGTGCAGCGTAGTTAACGTCAGCACGCCCGGCACCAGGTCTTCCGTCAGCTTCGGCATCTCCTGCGTCACGCGATCGAGAAGCTGCTGCGCTTCCTGACGGCCAAACAGCTCGGCCGAGAATTGCCCAATCAGGTGATTAAGGTGGGTTGCCACCACGGTACTGGCTTCGACAACCGTATAACCCTGAATTTGCGCCTGCTCTTTCAGCGCGCTTTCAATCCAGATTGCCGCAAGGCCAAAGGCCGGATCGACGGTCTGCTCGCCCGGCAGCGTGCCTGCTGCAGTGCCAGGGTTAATCGCCAGCCAGCGTCCCGGGTAAGCTTCGCCGCTGCCAATTTCAACACCCTTCATCAGAATACGATAGCGCGCGGGCGGAAGGTCCATATTGTCCTTGATATGCACCACCGGCGGCAGGAAGCCCATGTCCTGGGCGAATTTTTTACGGATGCTGCGGATGCGGCCAAGCAGCTCTCCATCCTGCTGGAAATCCACCATCGGGATCAGGCGATACCCCACTTCCATTCCCAGGGAATCTTCCAGCTGAACGTCGTTCCAGGTTGCTTCGACGGCCTGGGTGTTCTCCGGCATTTTCACCGGAACAGGTTCCCCTGCCGGTTGGGTTTCCCGGCCACGCATCCACCAGGCAAGGCCCAGCAGCCCCGCCGTAAACAGCAAGAACACGAGGTTTGGCATACCCGGCACCAGACCGAGCAGCCCGAGAACCGCCGCGGCCAGCAGCATCACGCGTGGGTTACTGAACAGCTGGCCCACCATCTGCTCGCCAACGTCCTGATCGGTACTGACGCGGGTCACGATAACGCCTGCCGCAGTGGAGATAACCAGCGCCGGGATCTGTGCGACCAGACCGTCACCAATGGTCAGCAGCGTATAGCTTTCCGCCGCGTGGCCCATGTCCATCCCGTGCTGCAGTACCCCCACCAGCAGGCCGCCGACCACGTTAATCACCATGATCAGGATGCCCGCGATGGCATCACCGCGCACAAACTTACTTGCACCGTCCATGGAGCCGTAGAAGTCCGCTTCCTGGGTCACTTCCGCGCGGCGTTTTTTGGCTTCATCTTCAGCGATAAGCCCGGCGTTCAGATCGGCGTCGATCGCCATCTGCTTGCCCGGCATCCCGTCCAGCACAAAACGCGCGCCCACTTCCGCAATACGCCCGGCACCTTTGGTGATAACCATAAAGTTGATGATCACGAGGATAACGAACACCACGATACCGATAGCGAAGTTCCCGCCCACCAGGAAGTGGCCGAAGGCCTCGACCACCTTACCCGCCGCTGCCGCGCCGGTGTGGCCCTCCATCAGGATGATACGCGTGGAGGCCACGTTCAGCGCCAGCCGCAGCAAAGTGGTAAACAGCAGAATGGTCGGGAACGCGGCGAACTCCAGCGTGCGCTGGGTGAACATCGCCACCAGCAGCACCATAATGGACAGCGCAATATTGAAGGTGAAAAGCAGATCGAGGATGAACGCCGGGAGCGGCAGTACCATCATCGACAGAATTAACAGGATGAGGATCGGCCCGGCGAGGATCTGCCATTGGGTCGATTTCAGGTTGCCGGGCAGGCGCAACATTGCCACCAGATTAGCCATCAGTGTCCTTCTCGTTCATAAAATCCAGCGCGGCAGGCACCGGAAGGTTCTCAGGTTTGACAGGCCGTTGACCGCCGGCCAGACGCCAGCGCTTCAACTGCCATACCCAGGCCAGCACTTCCGCCACCGCGGCGTAGAGCTGTCCAGGGATCTGTTGTCCGATATCCGCGTGGCGGTAGAGGGCTCGCGCCAGCGGAGGCGCTTCCAGGATCGGCACGCGATTTTCGGTACCAATTTCCCTGATGCGCAATGCAATCAGCCCCGCCCCTTTTGCCACCACTTTCGGCGCGCTCATTTTGTTTTCGTCATAGCGCAGCGCCACGGAATAGTGCGTCGGGTTGGTAACGATGACGTCCGCTTTCGGCACATCTTCCATCATGCGGCGACGGGCAGCGGCACGCTGCATCTGCCGGATGCGCCCCTTCACGTGCGGGTCACCTTCCATCTGCTTATATTCGTCGCGGATGTCCTGACGTGACATTCGCAGTTTCTTGAAGTGGGAATAGAGCTGGAAGATAACGTCAAAACCCACCATCGGAATAATGCTGAGCACCACCAGCAGCGCGCAAAGCCCGACCAGGTTCAGCGCATTGCTCATCGCGGTAAGGGGCGACTCGCTGATAAGGCGCATCATTTCGGGCCAGTGGTACCAGAGGAAAAACCCTGCGGAACTGCCCATCAGCACCGATTTGAGAATAGCCTTGAGCAGCTCGGCCCCGGTCTGCGCCGAGAACATTTTCGCAATGCCCTGCAGCGGGTTCAGTTTTGAAAATTTAGGTTGCAGCGATTTTCCGCTAAAGACCAGCCCGCCCAGCATCACCGGGGAGACCAGCGCCACCAGCACCACGCCGGTAATCAGGGGCAGTAGCGCAACCATGGCCCCTTTTATCAGCTGAATAATCTGGCTGAGGATCAGATTCGGGTCGTTGACCATGCTGTGGTCAAAACGTAAGCCGGTAGAGAGCATCCCCGCCAGCTTGCGGGCGAGCGACTCCCCGCCCCACCAGATAATGCACACGCCTACGATAAGGATCAGCAGGGAGGTCAATTCTCGGGATCGGGGGATCTGCCCTTCCTCACGCGCCTTTTCTAGTCGGTGGGGTGTGGGGGCTTCCGTTTTGTCGTCGTTCTCTTCTGCCACAGTGCATGCTCAGCCCATTACGTCACGGGTATCATGCCAGCGCAGCGGAAATCCAATGGCGGGAAAAGCCCGTTTATTCGGGCTCTTTTCGGTGATTTTGTCGTAAACCGCCTCAGGCGGCGTAACCCCCTGAGGCGAAATGGACAATCAGAAGCCGAGGCTGTCCAGCAGGTCGTCCACCTGATCCTGGCTTGCCACCACGCCCGCCTTGCTGGCGTCGAGCTGCGGGCCATTGAGCAGGCTTTCGTTCTCGCGTTTTGGACGGGCAGCCGGTTCCGGGATGTTCTCCAGCAGCACCATCAGCAGCTGGCGCTCAATCTCCTGAATCACATCCATCATGCGCTTGATGACCTGACCGGTCAGATCCTGGAAATCCTGCGCCATCATAATGTCCAGCAGCTGGGCGTTGGTGAAGCTGGTGTGGCCCGGCACATCCCCAAGGAACTGACGGGTGTCGGTCACCAGTTCGCGGGCATCCGCCAGCTCGATGGGATTCTCAAACCACTCATCCCAGCGTTGGGTCAGGGCTTTCGCGCCCTTTTCCATCGCATCCTGGTGCGGCTGTGAGGCTTCAACGCTGTTCAGCGCGCGTTCAGCTGCCTGAGCGGTCATCTGCACAACGTAGTCCAGACGGTCGCGGGCGTCCGGGATCGCTTCCGCCGCTTCGGCAATGGCCTGATCCAGCCCCAGTTCACGCAGGCTGTCACGCAGCATGCGCGTCAGGCTGCCGATGCGGACGATGATGTCGCTCGGCGAGTGTTCTTCAACGGGTTTCATTGCAGGTTGCATCATCACCAACACCTCACATGCCGAGTTTCTCGAAGATCTTACCGAGCTTCTCTTCCAGGGTCGCTGCGGTGAATGGCTTCACCACGTAGCCGCTTGCGCCCGCCTGTGCAGCGGCAATGATGTTCTCTTTTTTCGCTTCTGCAGTGACCATCAGCACCGGCATAGACGCCATGCCCGCGTCTGCACGAATGGTTTTCAGTAGCTCCAGACCGTCCATATTCGGCATGTTCCAGTCGGAGATGACAAAACCAAACCCGCCAGCCTGCAGTTTGTTCAGCGCATCCACGCCGTCTTCTGCTTCTTCAACGTTGTTGAAGCCCAGCTCTTTCAGCAGGTTGCGCACAATGCGACGCATGGTGGAAAAGTCATCCACAACCAAAAACTTAAGCTCTTTATCCGCCATAAAATAATACTCCTGAGTCAAATACGTATTGCCTGTCCGGCACTGATTTTCGCCAGCATCTGCTGGCTTACCTGGCTAAGATCGACCACTTCGCTCACGCCACCCATATTGATGGCCTCGCGCGGCATGCCGAACACCACACAACTTGCTTCATTCTGCGCAATCGTCCAGGCGCCAGCCTGGTGCATTGCAAGCATTCCGGCGGCACCGTCGTTGCCCATCCCCGTCAGGATCACCCCAACGGCGTTGCGCCCCGCATGTTTCGCCACCGAATGAAACAGCACATCCACCGACGGACGGTGCCGGTTAACCGGCGGTCCGTCATGAATTTTGATTTGATAGTTAGCGCCGCTGCGCGCCAGTTCCATATGCTTGTCCCCCGGCGCGATATACGCATGTCCCGGCAGCACGCGCTCGCCGTCTTCCGCCTCTTTCACGCTGATCTGGCACAGCTTGTTCAGACGTTCGGCGAAGGAGCGGGTAAAGCCAGGCGGCATATGCTGCGTGATCAGAATACCCGGACTTGAAAGCGGCAATGGCTGGAGTACATGGCGAATTGCCTCTGTTCCTCCGGTTGACGCCCCAATAACCAGCAGTTTTTCCGAGCTGAGTAACGGTCCGGCCTTCAGGGTTGCCGGCGCGGCCATCGGCTTGTGGGCCGCGAGCTTCGCGCGCGAGGCGGTGCGAATTTTCTCGGCGATCATCTCGCTGTACGCCAGCATCCCCTCGCGAATGCCGAGCTGCGGTTTGGTGACAAAATCCACCGCCCCCAGCTCCAGCGCGCGCAGAGTGATTTCCGATCCTTTCCCGGTCAGGGAGGAGACCATCACCACCGGCATGGGACGCAGGCGCATCAATTTCTCAAGGAAATCTATGCCATCCATGCGCGGCATCTCGACATCCAGCGTTAGCACGTCGGGGTTATATTTTTTAATTAAATCCCGCGCTACCAGCGGATCCGGCGCAGTGGCCACCATCTCCATATCGCTGTGGCTATTGATGATTTCAGTCATGATCTGACGCATCAGCGCTGAATCATCGACAGACAATACCCTGATTTTACTCATGCTTTTTCCTTACTCAGCGCATATACCGTTTGCCCACGCAGGCTAAACTCACGCGCGAGGTTGCTGAAGTTTTCCGAGTGCCCGGCAAACAGTAAACCGTCAGGCTTGAGCAACGGAACAAACCGACGCAGAATGTCCTGTTGCGTCGTTTTATCAAAATAGATCATGACGTTACGGCAAAAAATGGCGTCGAAAGGCCCCGGCACGTTGTACTGCTTATCGAGCAGGTTAACGGGCGCGAATTCGACGCAGTTCGCCAGCTCCTGGCGTACGCGAACCAGGCCTTCATGCGGCCCCGTACCGCGCATGAAGTAACGCTGCAGCTGCTGCGGCGACAGCGTTTTCAGCTCGTCCTGGCGATACACGCCGTTGCGCGCTTTCTCCAGCACCTCGGTGTCGATATCGCTGGCGTAGACCTTCCAGCGTCCCGGCGCCATACCCAGCGTGTCTGCAAGGGTGATCGCCAGCGAGTACGGCTCTTCGCCCGTTGAAGCGGCCGCGCTCCATACGCGATACTCCCCGGTGCGACGGCGCGCGTGCTCGGCCAGAACCGGAAAGTGGTGAGCTTCGCGGAAAAAGGCCGTCAGGTTGGTCGTGAGTGAGTTAATAAAAGCCTGCCACTCCGCGCTGTTCTGGTTCGCTTCGAGCATGCTCAGATAGCGGCCAAAATCATCCAGCCCCAGCGTACGCAAGCGCCGCACCAGTCGGTTGTAGACCATGTCTCGCTTATGATCCGCAAGCACGATCCCCGCACGCTGGTAGATTAACTGACATATCCGACGAAAATGCGCGTCGGACAGCGCGAGGCGCTGTGTCATCTGCAACAATAATGACGTTTGCCCAGGGGGCATTGGTGATGTCATAGCGCCTTCTTAATTACATTCAGGATACAACTGGCACGGCCTGCGACCGCCCGACTTCTGTTACTGCTTCAACGTGCTCTTTCACATTAAATACCGCGACCAGCCCGGTGAGACGATCCGCCTGGCTGGCCAGCTGATCGGTTGCCGCTGCCGCTTCCTCAACTAACGAGGCATTCTGTTGCGTCACCTGATCCATCTGGCTGACGGCCTGAGCCACCTGCTCTATCCCGCGACGCTGTTCGTCCGACGCCGAGGCAATCTCGCCCATGATGTCGTTAACCCGCGTCACGGAGGTGACGATCTCGTGCATGGTATGCGCCGCCGTATCCACCAGGGCAGACCCCTGCTGGACGCGAGAGACCGACTCTTCAATGAGGGACTTAATCTCTTTCGCCGCGTTGGCGCTGCGGCTCGCCAGGTTTCGCACTTCACCTGCCACCACCGCAAACCCACGTCCCTGCTCGCCGGCGCGCGCCGCTTCCACGGCGGCGTTCAGCGCCAGGATGTTGGTCTGAAACGCAATACCGTCAATCACGCTGATGATGTCGCCGATCTTCTGCGAGCTGGCGGCAATCTCCTGCATGGTGCTGGCCACGTGAGAGGCCTGATCGCCCCCTCTCTTCGCCGTCAGCGCCGCCTGTTTTGACAGGTCAGACGCCTGGCGCGCGTTATCGGCGTTCTGGCTTACCGTCGCGGTCAGCTGTTCCATACTGGCCGCCGTCTGCGCCAGCGACGCCGCCTGCTGCTCGGTGCGGGACGAGAGATCGTTATTCCCCGCCGCAATCTCTGAGATCCCCGTATGCATGGCGTAACTGCCCTGACGCACGTCGGACACCGTTTCCCGCAGCGACCCCTGCATGGCCTTCAGGCTGGCAAAGATCGCCGAAATTTCGTTTTTGCCAAACACCGCCACCGGACGCGCCAGATCCCCCTTCGCAATACTGTCGAAGTGGCTGCTGATAATCGCCAGCGGCTGCACAATCATTCTGCGCGCCCAGAGCAGCGCCCCGCCGGTCAGCAGCCCCGCCAGAATCACAACGACGGCAAAGATAACGCCCGACATGTGATAGCTGGTGCGGCTTGCTTCACCGGCGCGCAGAACAGACTGATTGATATCCTGCTGCCATGCGTCAAAGCTGCCATCAAACGCCGCCTGAGACGCCTGGACCGGAGCGGTCATGAAGTCCGAAAGCTGGTTGTTCTCAAGCCAGGTCGCCTGGTGGTCCAGATCGCTGTACCACTGCTCAAAGTTCTTTTTCATGGCCGCCTTCAGCGCTTTCTCTTTCTCGCCGTCGGCCTCCTGCGCCGTGAAGGCCTTAAACTGTGCGTCTGCCTGCTTCAGGCTGTCGCGCGCCGTTGCCATCAGCGCCTTAATGTCATCCGGCGGATAGCTGAGCGCGGTTAAGGTTCCAGCCTTGTTCAGCGCAGTGCTTGCCTGCAACAGCACGGCACGCGTTTGTGCCAGTGCGGAGCGCTGCTGATTACTCGCCTCAACGTCCTGCAAATTCTGATAGCCATCGCGAAACGCCCAAAAAGACAACCCGTTACTGCCAACCTGCAACACACCGCAAAGGATCAGAATCAAAAACAGTGTGGTCGAGATACGAATACGATTTAACATCCACGCTCCCATCAAGCGGCAAGCAGCCGCGGTTTAATTGTCAGTCAAAATGTTTCCCAGTTTTCATCTTGTCCGGTCGTTGCAGCACGGGTGCGGGTGACCGCCGTGTCGGCGGCTGGCGCGCGGTACGTAGCTTGCGCAGTGACCGTATTTCCAGCGAGTGAAGCGAGACGAAACGCCGAGACGGCCATCTTCAGACGGCTCGCCTGGTCTTCCAGTGCAGCGGCCGCCGCAGCGGACTCCTGCACCAGGGCGGCGTTTTGCTGTGTCACGCGGTCCATTTCCGATACCGCCAGGGCAACCTGGTCGATACCACGACTCTGCTCATCGGACGCAGAGGCGATTTCACCCATGATGTCCGTCACGCGGGTAACGGCATTCACGATGTCATTCATGGTCTCCCCGGCGCTTTCCACCAGCACGGAGCCGGTATCCACGCGGGAGACGGAGTCTTCAATCAGGGATTTAATCTCTTTTGCCGCGTTGGCGCTGCGGCTGGCAAGGTTGCGCACTTCCCCGGCCACCACCGCAAACCCGCGACCCTGTTCGCCCGCGCGCGCTGCTTCCACGGCGGCATTGAGCGCGAGGATGTTGGTCTGGAAGGCAATGCCGTCGATGACGCTGATGATGTCGGCGATTTTCTTCGAGCTGTCGGCGATTTCGTGCATGGTTTTCACCACGCCATCCACCACGCGACCGCCGCGCTGCGCGGTTTCGGAGGCGCTTTCCGCCAGCTGAGACGCCTGGCGGGCGTTATCGGCGTTCTGCTTCACGGTTGCGGTGAGCTGCTCCATGCTGGCGGCCGTCTCTTCCAGCGCCGACGCCTGCTGCTCGGTACGGGATGAGAGATCGTTATTCCCCATCGCGATTTCGCTGGTGCCGGTATAGATCGCCTCGGATCCGTTACGCACGTTAGCGACGGTCTCGATCAATGAACGCTGCATGTGGTCGACGCTGTTGGCCAGCTCGGTGATCTCGTTACGTCCGGAAACGGTCAGCGTTTTGGTCAGATCGCCAGAGGCAATCTCGCGAATATGGGCAATCACGCGGCCGAGAGGGTTCAGCAGGATGTGGCGAATGCCGTACCACACAGCGAACAGCACAATGACCAGCGCCAGGGCCAATACCGCCATCTGCCATTTCGCAAAGCGGTAGTCATTCTGGCTTTCAGTAAAGGCCGAGTGATACAGATCGCCGCTGGCCTTCGCGTATTCCCCCAGCGCCGCGCCGAGTGCGTTTTGCATCCCCTGCGTCGGCTGTGCGAAGTAGGCATCCATGTTGCCGCTCTCCAGGAACTGGATCAGCTCCGTCAGCCCGGCATAGTAGGCGCTGTATTTTTCATCAATGTTCTGGCTCACCTGCGCCATAGCAGGCTGCGGTGCGATTTGCCTGAAGGCGGCGTAGTGTTTAGCCGCGTCGGCCAGCGTGGCCCGGGCATTTTTTAGCAGATCGGTTTTCGCGCTGCTCTGCTGATTGTTCGGATCCATCATCATGCGCGCGGACGAGCGGCTCAGGTTGATGCGCGTTTGCAGCATCAGATCCCACGTTGAGGTGAGCTCACTCTGCTGCAGGCGGAGATCGTTTGAGGCGGCGAAGCTGTCCTGGTTCTGTTTTAACGACGAGAAAAAAAGCCCGCCGGAGATAAGCTGAAGTAGTGCGAAAATGACCAGCACCATCATTAGCATTGTGACAACGCGGATACGGTTCAACATACAACACCTTCTCATAGATTTATTAACGGTGTTATCGGCACAGGCCACAGGAACTTTACATTTGCGAAAGGGAAAAGCGCGGGGTTAAAACGCGACGTCAACAATCAGCGTATCGGTGTAGGTGCCGGCGGGCGGCGTGGCCTGACTGGTCAGAACTTTGGCGGTGTAGTTATAGGTACGCAGCAGGCCGTCGGCGCTGACCAGCGAGGAGGTCGCGCTGGTCCAGCGTTCGCTGCCGCTGCTGCCCCAGCGGTTAGTCGTGGCTTCTTTATAGATGTCATAACTCAGGTAGTTACTGCCGCTCACCATCCGGCGCACGTTATTCAGCGCGTTGGCACCATTGTTAATCCCGATGGTATAGGTACTGCCTTTGGTACAGGTGACGGCAATCGCCTGCGAGACCGTGGGGAAATTTTGCACCAGCGGCGCACTGCTAAAGTTGACGTCCGGCGTGGTCATGGCGCTGCAGTCGTTGGTGACGGTCAGGTTAAGCAGAATACTGGTCGTCGCGGTTCCCGTTTGATTGATGGTGCAAATACCGAGCGCCCCCACGGAACAGACGCTGTAGTTAACGCTGAAGGTTAACTGCACCTGATACGGCCCGGCAGAGACGTTTTGTCCGGCGACGGTGCGGAAATAGAGCGGAATGTTGTACTGCTTTGACCCGAGCAATCCCAGCAAGGTATTTCCGCTCCAGGTATACGATTTACTTATCTGTACCTCACTGCTGCTCGCGCAACCCGAAAGTCCACACAGCCGGGTGGGGATCACGTCCGTGATGGCGGCATTATCGGTGCGTTTCAGGGTCGCACGACTGTTGGCCGATATCGTTGCTGCGGTGTAGTTCAGCGTCACCGAGTCGTTCGTCAGCAGGTTGAGTATCGCATCACACGCCACCACCAGCGTGCCGGTGGTCTCCACCTCCCCGGAGCCGCTCAGCGCAAACGACGTGACGCTGCCGAACGACGCATTGACCGTGCTGACGGTACAGGCCGCCCAGCTGCCGCCGGAGAGCAGCAGCAGGAGCAACATCACCCAGCGCTTCATGGCCCCTCCCGGCAGACCAGCGGGCCGTAGGTTTGCAGCCTATGGTCCGGGTTCGCGCCGATGGTCAGCGTTGCCCTGCAGCGTTTGCCTGTCGGCGTCGTGACGTCGAGCAGATTGACGTCGCTGAGGTTTTCCAGCCAGGCAATCCCGTCATATCCCACCACCGCATTGCTGCGCGAGGCGCGTCGAACCTGGCTTCCCACCGGAATGGCCTCCCCCTGCGCGTCGTGCAGGATGACGCTCGCTACCCGCTCCTGTTCCATCGGGAAATCCACCAGATAACCGCTGTGGCGGCGGATCGCCACCCGCCGCTCGGTCTCTTTCAGCCGGGTGTCGGCAGGCAGGTTCAGGGTATTAATACTGTAGCTTGCCGGGTAATAGGCCGAGACGCCGCTCACCAGCAGATACCCGTTGCGGTTGGTTTTACCAACCGGCTGGTTTTCATAGCTGACGGGGACATCCGGCTGGCCATCGGTGCTGATGACCACAAACGCATCGTTGATTTTGTTTGCCGCAAACAGTTCGCCGTCCATCAGCACCAGGGAGCCCATCGCTTCGCTCCACCAGGTCATCATGCCCTTCTCGCCGTACCCGCCCCCCTGCAGCTCGATATTGTTATTGCGCCAGCCCACCGTTCCCTGCTGGTAGTTATTCGATCGCGACTGGTTCGCCCACGCCATATTCCAGCTGAAGCCGCCGTCGGAGGGCATCGAGTGGTTGTAGTTGATGCGCTGCGTGCTGCCTGCATCCGGGGTATTTTCCACGGTGAGCGCCGCGCTGTCGCGTTCGCCCAGCGGCACCTGGAATGACATCGCGACCGTCCAGTCGCCCCGCTGCTGGTCCCGGCTGGCGGCGAGGTAAATGCTGCTGGAGCCCCACAGATTTCGGCTCCAGGAGAGGTTAAGCAGCTCGGTTTTCTGGCTGTCAAAGCTCTCCACGCCGATCCAGGCCGCCCCGATGTTGCCGTATTCCCCCAGGTTGAAGGTCAGGGAATATTGATCGGTATTGCGGCTAAAGCTGGCGATGGGGCGGTCATTTTCGTCGTACACCGTCGGCTGGTCATACAGGGCCAGGTTACCAAAGCCGCGATCGCGGCGGGTATGCTGGGTGGCGAGGCTGAACTCGCTGGTGCTGTACTGGTAGCCCCAGTTGATTTGCCCGCCGTCATCTCCGCGCATCCGGCTCTGGCTGTACGAGGTATTCACCACGCCAAAACGCCCCAGCTTGACCACCGTCCCCGCACCGGCGAGCGCCAGTTCCTCCGCGCCTTCGGCGTGCCCCTCCAGCGTCAGCCAGTCCGTCAGGCCGTAGCGATACGATCCGCTCCCCGCCGCCGGGCCGTAGTCAAAATTCTTAATGCCGTAGTTGCGCCGCAGGCTCCCCAGGGTAACGGCCCCGTCGCTCAGCCCTTCTTTCAGCAGATCGCTGGTGACGTAAAACGGCAGCGTGGTACTCACCTGGCGCCCCAGCGCATCGGTGGTGACCAGCACCGCATCCCCGGCGCCGTTAATGTAGGGCAGGTTCGTCAGGGTGAACGGTCCGGGCTGCAGCTGCGTGGACCCGGAGCGGTAGCCGTTGATGAAGAGGTCGACCGAGGTCGGCACCGCCGCTTCACCTGAAAATTCCGGCAGCGGCCAGGTCACCAGGTCCGGACGCAGGGAGAAATCACGCCCATAGCTGATCCCGCCCATGCGGACGCTGCTGCTCCAGCTCAGGGCATCGCTGATGACATCCCCGGCGGTCCAGGTGGTGGCGTCCTCCTCGTTGGTCACCAGAAGGGTGGTGTCATAGCGGACATAGCCCTCCTGCTGACCGTCGTTGCCGGTGAAATTTTCGCGGGCGTAGCCGGTGGAGGAGAATGAACCGTTTTCATTGAAGTAGCGGAATTCATGCCAGAGCGAGGCCTGCCCGCCGACGTGCTCGGTATGGTTGGTATAAAAATCGTAATTGAGCAGCGCGCCTCTGCCATAGTGAGGCTTACTCTGCATCGGCTGGCCGCCAAACGGGGTGACGCGGGAGGTTATCCACTCACGGGGCACGGTCAGCAGCAGACGCTGCGCGGGACTGTCATACTCCACCCGCACCGCCGGAAGCGTGCTGAGATTGACGTCGCCGTTGGGCACATGTTCAGGCGGAAGCCCGGCGCGCAGCAAATCGGCGCTGGAGATATAGTAAGCGCCGTCGCGTTGCGTCACGGGAACCACCAGCCCGGTGTCGTAGTGGTTCAGTACCAGGGCGAGCTGGAAAACCGCCTCCCCGTTTATCGCCTGCGCTTGCGGCGGCGGCGGTAAGCTGTCATCACCCGGTTCGGCCCAGGTACTGGTACTCACGCAAAGCAGGATCATCATTGCGGGCTTCAGTTGACGGGCGTCGACTGCCATTGTGCATTCCTGGCATTAATCTGCGCGCTGATCTGGCTGGGCTGGCGGATCCCGGCCGGAATCGGCCAGCTGCGGGTGCTGCCCGGCAGCACATAGCCCAGCAGGCCATCCGCAATCATGCGCTTTTGTCCCCCCTGCTCCAGCGCCACCTGGCTGAGCCTGACGTGAACATCGCCCTGATTGCGCACTTCAATGGCAGGCTGGCCCGCCACCTGCGTGACGCGCCAGCTTAGGTTACGGGTATCCACGAGGGCATGATGCGCCCCCTCTTTTATTGTCGGGATCCCCTGTCCGTAAACGAACAGCGGTATGGAATAGCGCATCTGCAGTTTAAGGCCGATGGCGGGGTCGGCCTTCGCGTCCGGCTGGGGAATTTCATCCACGATAATGCGATAGGCTTGTTCAACGCCCATCGGAACCGTACCCTGTTTGATCAGGCGGATCAGCTGTTTACTGCCTTTGCCGATGGTGACGATGGGCGGGCTGGCGACCACGTCCTGCTGGGCGGTATAGCGCTCAAAGCCCCCCTCCTGCTTCCAGCGCACAATGCGCACCTGCATCGTTGTGGCACTGTTTCCCTGATTCTGGATCCACAATTCAGTCGCTTTGCTGTCGGCCGACAGCCACGGATCGATGGGCCATAACAGAATGGTCGCCGCCGCCTGCGCCTGTCCTGCCGCCATGGCGGTCACGCCCAACATACTCACCAGGTACCAATGCCTGAATAGTGGCTTCATCGAATGTTCTCCCTTTTTCACCATGACAAGGTCACGGTGAGCTGATCGGAATAGGTGCCTGCCGGGCTAAATCCCGTCAGCAGCGCTACGCCAAAAAGTGGTAGTGCAATATTGTTGCTGTTGGTGTAGGTCACCGGGATGGCCTGGTTGACCCCAATCTCACTGTTCGCCGCCAGTGAACTGCTGCTGTAAAGCCGGTAGCCCACCACGTCGGTGCCGCCTGAACGCGTCATGCGGCGCACCGAGGCGTAGTTTTGCCCGCCGTTGATGCTCATGCTCAGCGCCACGCCCGGCGTGCAGGCGATGGACAGCGCCCCGTTGGGCACAAAGCTGGTGCTGACCGGGGCACTCTCCACGCCGGTATGGGTCCCAAAATCCAGCGTCCCGAAGATCCCGCCGGTCCCCGTCGTGACAGAACATCCCGGCACGACGGTCGCGCTCACCTTAAACGACTGCGACGTCACCGCGCCGGCCCCGGAAACCAGGGTCAGCCCCAGCGCCAGCGCAAAAAAAGGCTGCACGATCCCCTCTGCGCAAGCGCGCAGACTTAAAAAGGAGGCTTTCATGGCTGGAGCTAGTAGGTGACGCTGACGTTGATCGTGTCGGTATAAGTGCCCGGCACCACCGTGACGCTGTTACCGCCGCCGGTGATGCGCCCGTAAAGGGTGTAGCTGTTGACCCCGCCCGCCGTCGACGCGACCGGCAGCGCCGCGTTGTTGGCGATGACGTTGTTAAATCCGCTGTCGCTGTACAGACTGTAAGCCACGCCCTGCGCCGCATTGGCGGTATTGATCAGATAGCGCGCAGGCGTGCCCGGCGTGCCGACCACGGTACCGGGTGCGGTGGAGTTAGTGTTGCCGGTGATCGCCACCGTATAGCTGGCGGTGGTGCACTGAATGGTGAACGTATTCCCGCCGCTGGCGCCGGTGAGCTGGGTGGTCAGCGTGGAAAACGTGGCGGGATGGGTACCAAAATCGAGTGTCCCGAAGTTAATACCGTTTTGCGTGGGCGATCCGTTAATCAGACACCCGTTTGTGAGGGTCAGCGTCGCACCGATGGTGCCGCTGCTGGTCACGGCCAGCGCAGGATGTACCGTTGTCGCCGCCAGTAACGCGCCAGCGCAGATTAAAAGGCGTTTTCTTTTCATTTTCCACCCTCCGGAAGTCAAACGCGTTCCCTTGCCACATTTTATTTATGCTGTTCAAGATGTTAGCCCCGCTTAAGGTTCCTCTGAGAGGGGTTAATGAGAATTTAGTTTACGGATATCGCTTCCACCACCCGCCCCAAAACGCATAATCCTTGTGTCCTATTGACTTAATATTGTTATAAATAACAATGAATTAAAATTATTTTGGCCGCATTTTTATTTTTTCAGAAGAGAATATATCCCTTATAGTGTGATCACCATCACAATATATCGTCATGCCACCAACAACAAAATCAATAAAACTTAAAAACTTGTTGTATCCCCCTACGCTTTGCGTCAATTTATGTGCCGAATATTTTCCCGTGCAGTAATTAAAAATTTATATGTATCGGCGCGGGCGACATCTGATAGCGCATAGAGGGTCTTTTTTCGTGGCAAGTGCAAACAAACTTACACTCTTCATCGTGATATTCATGCTGGCGGGTATTCTTTCAGGGGCGGCAATTCACGAGTACGCATCTGCGGATGCCATCAAAGCCTGGTCGGATAATATTACCCTTCTGACCGATATTTTCCTCCGTCTGATCAAAATGGTTATTGCGCCGCTGGTCTTCAGCACGCTGACCGTGGGCATTATGAAGCTGGGAGAAACCTCCACCATAGGCCGGGTGGGCGGCAAAGCGATGGTATGGTTCATCAGCTCATCCGTGCTTTCTATTCTGGTCGGACTGTTTATCGTCACGCTGGAGCGTCCGGGAAGCGGCCTGAACCTGACTATTCCAACCGAGGCGGTGGATACCGGTCTGGCCGTGGGCGGGATGACGCTGAAAGCGTTCCTGTCTCACACCATTCCCACCAGCATCGCGGGGGCGATGTCGAACAATGAGATCCTGCAGATTGTGGTGTTCTCGATGTTCTTCGGCATCGGCGGCGCGTCGCTGGGGCAGAAATTCAACGCGCCGCTGGTGGCCGCACTGGATGTGGTTTCCCATATCATGCTGAAGGTAACGGGGTACGTGATGTACGTTGCGCCGCTGGCCATCTTCGCGGCGATCTCCTCCGTCATTGCCACGCAGGGTCTGGGCATCCTGTTGAACTACGCCTCCTTTATTGGCGGTTACTACGTTGCCATTCTTCTCACCTGCATGGTGCTGCTGGCCGTGGGTTACATGGTGCTGAAAAAAGAGGTGTTCCGCCTGGTCAGCATGCTGAAAGATCCGGTGCTGGTCGCGTTCACCACCAGCAGCTCTGAAGCGGCCTACCCTAAAACGCTGGAGCAGCTGGAGCACTTTGGCTGCTCGCGCAACATCGCCTCTTTCGTTCTGCCGATTGGCTACTCCTTCAACCTGGTGGGGTCGATGGTGTACTGCTCGTTTGCCTCGATGTTTATTGCGCAGGCGTACAACATCCATCTGAGCTTCTCTGAAGTGACGGTTCTGATGCTGACCCTGATGCTGGCGTCAAAAGGCATTGCGGGCGTGCCGCGCTCCTCGCTGGTGGTGCTGGCCGCGACGATCCCAAGCTTTAACATTCCGGTCGCCGGTATTCTGCTGCTGATGGGGATCGACCACTTCCTGGATATGGGGCGTTCCGCGATTAACGTGCTGGGGAACGGGATTGCGACGGCGATGCTCTCGCAGAATGAAGGTGCGCGGGAAGCTGAAGCTGAACTGGTAAAGCAGGAAGCGTAATGGCATGAAAAAGGGTGAGGCCTGATGCCCTCACCCCAGCCCTCACCCACAGGGAGAGGGAGCAAACACTAAAAACGGCAACCTGGGTTGCCGTTTTGCATTTACCTACGCTACATGATTCGCCGCGATATCCAGCAGCGCCATCTCTTCGCTGTTCAGCAGCTTTTCGATGTTCACCAGAATCAGCATACGCTCGCCGAGCGCCCCCAGGCCGGTCAGGTATTCGGTCGACAGCGTGACCGCAAACTCCGGCGCAGGACGAATCTGGTCAGAGGTCAGGGAAAGCACGTCAGATACGCCATCCACCACGATACCCACTACGCGCTGTCCCAGGTTCAGGACGATCACGACGGTATTGTCGTTGTAGTCAACGTCGCCCTGGCTGAACTTCACGCGCAGATCCACGATGGGCACAATCACGCCGCGCAGGTTGGTGACGCCTTTAATAAACGCAGGCGTGTTAGCGATGCGGGTAACCTGGTCGTAACCACGAATTTCCTGCACTTTCAGGATATCGATGCCGTACTCCTCATCGCCCAAAGTGAATACCAGGAACTCCTGCCCTGATGGCTCGCCCGCCAGTTTCGTTACATTACTCATACCGGTCATGTTATTACCTTCTACTTAATCAGGCGGCTGTGTACGCCACACGTTGTTCACGATTTAATCCCTGAAGCGCCGACACGTCGACGATCAGCGCCACGCTACCATCCCCCAGAATGGTGGCGGCAGAAATACCCGGCACCTTGCGGTAGTTGCTTTCGAGGTTCTTCACCACCACCTGGTGCTGACCAATCAGCTGATCGACCAGCAGCGCGTAGCGACGGCCCGCGCTTTGCAGGATCACCACGATACCCTGCGTGGCCTCGGTCTTCGCCCCGTCCACTTCGAACACTTTCCACAGCTCGACCAGCGGCAGGTACTCACCGCGCACTTCGAGAACGCGCTCGCCGCCCGCCAGCGGATGCAGATCTTCTTCACGCGGCTGGAGGGATTCCATCACCGCGTTCAGCGGCAGAATGAAGACTTCGTCCGCGACTTTGACCGACATGCCGTCGAGGATCGCCAGCGTCAGCGGGAGCAGGATGCGGATGGTGGTGCCGGAGCCCTGTTTAGACTGGATCTCAACGTGGCCGCCCATCTCCTGAATGTTACGTTTCACCACGTCCATGCCGACGCCGCGTCCGGAAACGTCCGTCACCTGCTCGGCGGTCGAGAAGCCCGGCGCGAAGATCAGCATGCCCACTTCTTCGTCGGTCATGTTTTCATTCACCGCCATCCCCTGTGAAATGGCTTTCGCCAGGATGCGCTCGCGGTTAAGACCCGCGCCGTCGTCGGTCACTTCGATGCAGATGTTCCCGCCCTGATGTTCCGCAGAGAGGATCAGATTCCCGACCGGAGATTTCCCGGCGGCAATGCGGTTTTCCGGCAGTTCAATACCGTGGTCGAGGCTGTTACGCACCAGGTGCGTTAACGGGTCGATGATGCGCTCGATCAGGCTCTTATCCAGCTCCGTTGAGCTGCCCATCAGGGTCAGTTCAATCTGCTTATTTAGCTTGCTGGCAAGGTCGCGCACCAGGCGCGGGAAGCGGCTGAAGACATATTCCATCGGCATCATGCGGATGGACATGACCGATTCCTGCAGGTCGCGGGCATTACGCTGAAGCTGGCCCATGCTGGTGATCAGATCGCCGTGCGTGACCGGGTCGAGTTCGTTAGAACGCTGCGCCAGCATGGACTGGGTGATCACCAGTTCGCCAACCAGGTTAATCAGCTGGTCAACCTTCTCAACGGCGACACGGATGCTGGTGGACTCACTGGAGCGCGCGGCCGGTTTTTCACCACGGCCAGGCGCCGCGGCCTCTTTTGGCACCGCCTTCAGCACCGGGGCCGCTGGGGCCACAGCCGGTGCGGCGGCCTGGGCAACGACGGCAACCTCATCTTCTGCAGCCGGAGCTGCTACCGCGGCGGCTTCCGTTTCGAAGGCGATCTGGTCGGCTTCAATGACAAAGCACAGCACCGCCACGATATCGTCCTGACTGATACCGTCATCGAGGGTCGCTGCGAGGCTATCTTTGCCTTTCACTACGTTACTTAATTTCGCCAGGTTACCCAGCTCTTCTTCCAGCAGGTTAACTTCGCTCTCTTTCAGGCGTGACAGCACAACGCGCAGCTTGCCCGCTTGCGCGGCGGCTGGCGCGGCCTCTTCAGCAGCAACCGCATCGACAACGCTCAGCTTTGCCGCAGGGACAACGGCTGCAGCGACCTCACCTTTTGCTTCCAGGGCGAGCTGGCGCAGCGCATTGCAGATGTATTCAAAGCTGGCGGCATCAGGCTCTGCCGAACTTTTATAGGCGTCGAGCTGTTCCTGCATAATATCTTTGGTTTCCAAAAACAGGTTGATAATGTCGGTATTGAGCTGCATCTCACCGCGTCGTGCTTCATCAAGCAGGTTTTCCATTAAATGGGTCGTTTCCTGCAGGATGGTAAATCCAAACGTTCCGGCTCCGCCTTTAATAGAATGCGCCGCGCGGAAGATGGCGTTGAGCTGCTCGGAGTCCGGTGCTTCGGGCACCAGATCAAGCAAATGTTGCTCCATATCCGCCAACAGTTCGTCGGCTTCATCAAAGAATGTCTGGTAAAAATCGCTAATATCCATGCTCACGCTATCACCTCGGATTGGCTGGTGGCGATGTTGGAACGGCAGCCGCAGGGACGGCCCCAGGCTGTTTTAAATCGTCCAGTGACTCATTCTGACTTTCGGCGTTTTCGTGCAGGATGGCCTGCTCCGCCTGCTGGTTCAGCACTAAAAGACTGATACGACGGTTGATGGCGTCATCCGGCCCGCGGTCGGAGACCCGCATGGTTGCTGCCATGCCGACCACGCGCAGTACCTTGCCATCATCAAGCCCACCTGCCACCAGCTCGCGACGCGAGGCGTTGGCACGATCGGCAGAAAGCTCCCAGTTGCTGTATCCCTTCTCCCCACTGGCGTACGGGAAGTCATCCGTGTGGCCCGAAAGGCTGATTCGGTTAGGAATACCGTTCAGCACCGGCGCAATGGCGCGTAAAATATCGCGCATGTACGGCTCAACTTCCGCACTCCCGGTTTTAAACATCGGGCGGTTCTGGCTGTCGATAATCTGAATACGCAGCCCTTCCTGGACCAGATCGATTTTCAGGTGCGGCCGCAGCGCGCGCAGTTTAGGATCTGCTTCAATCAGCTGGTCGAGATCGCCACGCAGTTTTTTCAGACGCGCCTGCTCCATCTTGCGTTTCAGCTCGTCGATGTTCGGCTCTTTTTTCACCTCACCCTTTTGCTGGGTGTAATCATCGCCGCCGCCAGGGATCGGGCTTTCGCTGTTAGAGATACGCGGCCCACCGGTCACCGCCGTCGCCAGCGGGGTACGGAAATATTCGGCAATCTGGATAAGCTCCTTCGGGCTGGAGATGGAGATCAGCCACATCACCAGAAAGAACGCCATCATTGCGGTCATAAAGTCGGCGTACGCGATTTTCCAGGAGCCGTGGGAACCGTGCCCACCGCCCTTGTGCTTGCGTTTTTTGACGATGACGATCGGATGGGACTGGTTTTTCATGCGTCCTCAGTTGTCGTCTGTTGGTTTGGGTTTTTCACCGCGCGCACGTGTTCTTCAAGCTCGATAAACGACGGACGCTCGCTGGAGTAAAGCGTTTTACGGCCAAATTCAACCGCGATCGGTGGCGCGTAACCGTTGAGGTTAGAGAGCAGCGTGATCTTCACGCACTGCATCATTTTGGTGGTTTCCGCGCTTTTCTGGCGCAGCACGCTTGCCAGCGGAGAGATAAAACCATAAGCCAGCAAAATACCGAGGAAGGTGCCCACCATCGCATGGGCAATCAGCGCGCCCAGTTCAGCCGCCGGGCGGTCCGCCGAGGCCAGGGCGTGTACCACCCCCATGACCGCCGCCACGATACCAAACGCAGGAAGGGAGTCGCCCACCAGCGCCAGGCTGTTGGCCGGTACTTCAGATTCGCTTTCGTGGGTTTCGATCTCTTCGTCCATCAGCGCTTCAATTTCGAAGGTATTCATATTGCCGCTGATGATGAGACGCAGGTAATCGACGATGAAATCCAGCATCATGGCGTCCGCCAGAATGCGCGGATAGCTGGCAAAAATTTCGCTCTCTTTCGGGTTTTCGATATCCCGTTCAAGCGAGAACATCCCCTGCTGACGCGACTTCGCCATCAGGCGATAGAGCAGCGCCAGCAGATCCATATACATGCTTTTGGTGTATTTCGAACGACGGAACAGCAATGGAATTGCCTTCAACGTGCCCTTGATCGATTTGCCGTTGTTGCCAACGATAAAAGCCCCTACCCCTGCGCCGCCGATGATAATAAGTTCAGCCGGTTGATAGAGTGCTCCAAGGTGCCCGCCGGTCATCATGTAACCGCCGAAAACTGTACCGAGAACTACCAGGTAACCTAATAAGATAAGCACGACATCATCCTTCCGCTAGTGACTATGGCAAGGACGTCCAGCTCGCAGCGTTTACCGTTTGCGGGGTAAAAAAAAGCAGCGGTAATGACTTACCGCTGCTGGAATCTTGCCCACACGTTCGGGTTAAACAGCTTGTTCGATCTGTTCATCCAGCAGTTGTGGAATAATATCGGCAGCATCCCGGGAAAGTTTACGTCTTTTTACTGCGCGGGACGGCGGCTGACATAAACTACAGGCGAAGCTGCCTGCAGGCTGATGAGCATGGGTAATAAAATTGCCGTCGCAGCAATTGCAGCGCGACAGTTCAAGCATTCCGCTCTCAACAAAACGCACCAGCGTCCATGCGCGGGTCAGCGCCAGCAGAGGGCCTTCTTCCTGCTGTGGGCATTGTTCAAGGTAAAGTTTGTACGCTTTGATCACGGCGTCTACGCCGCTACACAAACCGGTTTTGAGAAGATACTGCCAGGCATTACAGAACATGGAAGCGTGGATGTTCTGCTCCCAGGTCATAAACCAGTCCGTAGAAAACGGCAGCATGCCTTTCGGCGGGGGACTACCGCGTAACTCTTTATACAGTTTGATGAGGCGACCACGGCTCAGCTGAGTCTCGCTTTCCAGCATTTGTAAACGAGCACCCAGCGTAATCAGCTCCATGGCCAGCTGTATGTCACGCGCTTCCTGAACAATGCTTTTTTCGCTCATTGCTAGGCCCTTTTCTTACGGGCTGCGTCATCAGGTTGACTGATGTCGCTAAGCAAGCGAGTGGAGAGCAGGATACCGGTATGGATCTGTTGCAGATCGTCCACGCGGGATTCCTGCGTCAGACGCGTTATCGTCTGCGGATTATCAAAACGGAACTGGCACACCAGTTGATTCGTTTCCGCCAGTTTTACCATCTGCGGGAGGGTTAATCCACCCAGCATGGTTGCCATTTCTTCGTTAATACCCAGACGAAACATCGCGGACGCTTTGTCCTGACTAATTAAACGCTGCGCGAGCAGTAAATATGACAAATTGATGTCATAGATATGTTTTAGCAACTCGGATGTATGCATTGTTCCCATCCCGAATAACCAACTATTATTTTTATGCGGAAAGACCGCACCCCGTGATGTCGCCGGGAAATCACCCGGTATAAAAAAGAAAAGGCTAAATGCATAGTTGAATCTAGGTTTGTATTCATCCAAACGCGCAAGGGATGCAACGCGGTTACATCTCTTACAGGTTTTATCATTTCTTACAAATAACTAAGATTTTTCCTAATTCGACGCAAACTCTACTCGCCAGATTTGACACATACAATGCAGCCACCCTCAAATTTAAAAAAAATGTGATCCACGTCACACAATTTAAGTGAATGTTACCCATAAATCCATCAGTATGACTTCTAATTTGCTCATTTTTTAAGCAATCAGCACTGTTTTGTATTCTTAATCGACGAATACTCATGCATAAGCTTGAGAATAAGTGGCACGCAATGTGCTTTTACCCGTGCGTGCAGTATCAGCAATCGTTTACATCACGTATGCGTCAGGGACACATTTTGATTACTTCGATAAAACATAGAGTTATGCATTTCTGGCAAAAAAATTGTTTCATTGCGTGATCATTCGAAATGCGTTTATAACTTGTTAGAACGATTTAATAGTGAAAGCGAGGATTTGTGTGACTTACGTTAAGTTGTTAATTTTTTTCATTTAGGCGCATTTATCAGTTATTCTTCTTATAAGAATAATTAATGAATAATTATGATAAGCTTCACACTAATGTCGTATTCAAGTCTTGCGAAACCAGGAAATTCGCGGTAATGGTGATGAAACGCTGTCTGTCAGACATCTAAGGAGTGCGCCATGAGTTACTCCCATCTTCTTGTTTCTGTTGCCGTTTCCCCCGAAAGCCACCAGCTTGTCGCCCGGGCCGTTTCCATCGCCCGGCCGCATAATGCGCGCATCAGCCTCATTACCCTCGCGGCCGAGCCCGAGATGTACAATCAACTGGCGGCCCCGATGCTGGAAGATATTCGTGAGGTTTTGCAGGAGGAAACGCAACAGTTTCTGCGAGAGCTTGTCGAAAAAGCAGAGTACCCCATTGATGAAACCGTTATTGCGACGGGGGAACTGAATGCCCATATTCTTGATATGTGCCGCAAGCAGAATATTGATTTAGTGATTTGCGGGAACCATAACCACAGCTTTATATCGAGGGCTACCTGCGCGGCAAAATCTATTATCGCCTCAAGCCAGGTTGACGTGCTGTTAGTGCCGCTTGGGGGGGCTTAACCCCCCCAGAGGAATATCAGGCGAGTTTAGGGAAGGTCGCGATCTTTTTTTGCAGATCGCCTTCGTGACTTTGCGGGGCTATTTCGCGTAGATCCTGAATAAAACGCGCCTGCCAGTGATTTATATCGTTATTCCGGATCGTCTCCATCATTTCGGCATGGCGGGAAATTCGCTCCGTCAGCGGCATGGTCAGCGCGCGGTTGAGGGCATTTGCCACATCATCCCGATCGTAAGGGTTAACAAGCAGCGCTGAGGTCAGTTCGTTCGCTGCCCCGGCAAACTGGGAAAGCACCAGCACGCCCGGATCCGCCGGGTCCTGAGCCGCCACGTACTCTTTTGCTACCAGGTTCATCCCGTCACGCAGCGGCGTAACCAGGCCAACGTCGGCGTAGCGGAAGACCTTCATCAGGATCTTACGGTCAAAATGCTGATTCAGATAAAAGAGCGGCGTCCAGCCCAGCTGGCCGTAGCGCCCGTTGATGCGCCCTGCTTCTGTCTCCAGCTGATGACGAATATCCTGATAGGCCTGCACTTCCCCGCGCGACGTTGGCGCGATCTGGGTATAGCGGATTTTACCGTGGTGCTGAGGGTATTTATCCAGCAGCGTTTCATACGCCAGGAAGCGTTCCGGCAACCCTTTGGAATAATCCAGACGCTCTACCGAGAAGATATTCTTCACGTGCTTGAGTTCATTCTTAAGCTGGGCCAGCTTCGGCGGCAGCGGGCCCGAGGCCTGTTCCGCAATTTCGTCGGGTTCAATACCAATCGGATAGACCTCGGTGTGGAAGGTTTTGCCCCACGCCGTATGGGTTTTGCCGCCGTTGGTTACCAGGCGCGTTTTGCCTGACACGGAGTCCAGGAACGCGAGACGGTCATTTTCGGTCTGGAAGCCCAGCAGGTCATAATCACACAGCGCCTCCAGCAGTTCTTCATGCGGCGGCAGCGCGGTGAAAATTTCCGGCGTCGGGAACGGAATGTGCAGGAAGAAGCCAATCCGGTTATTGACTCCCCTTTTACGCAGCTCTCTGGCGAAGGGGAGCAGATGATAATCGTGGATCCATAAAATATCGTCTTCCTCAATTAAAGGCAGCAGTTTATCCGCCAGCAGCGCATTCACCCGCGAGTAGCCCTCGAAGGATTCACGCTGGAATTTCACCAGATCAAGACGATAGTGAAACGCAGGCCACAGGACCGCGTTGGAGAACTGCGAGTAATACTCGTCATAGTCTTTCTCTTTGAGCGCAAATGATGCCCACGTAATGTTCCCGCGCGTCACCTTTTTAAGCGGTTTCTCTTGTTCATCGATTTCACCGCTCCAGCCAAACCACAGCCCGCCAGCAGCTTTTAAGGCACCTAATACCCCTACCGCCAGGCCACCTGCACTGGCTTTTTTATCATCAGGCGGTGCAATTCGGTTAGAGACGACGACTAAGCGACCCATAATGGTTTCCCCCTTTGTTTTGCGCTATTTGTTGTTGTTGCTGGTTAGCGATATCAGAAATCCACTGCCACACGGCCTCGACATTCGCCAGACGCCATTCAGCGACAGTGTCACCAGGCCCTACCTTGACGGCGATCCCTCCGGCCTGTTTCACCACGCGAAAACCGGCCTCATCGGTCAGGTCATCGCCAAAAAATACCGGTGTACGTCCCTTAAATGGCGGTTCCGCCATAAACGCCGCAATAGCGGCCCCCTTATTGATGCCCTCAGGTTTTATCTCAACGACGCACTTCCCCGGCTGCAGCGCGAGCTGCGGATGTGCATCGGCCACGCTGCGGGCAATCGCAAAGATCGCCGCTTCGTGATGCGGAGCCTGCCGATAGTGCAAGGCGAACGCCATGCCTTTCGCTTCCAGTTCCGTGCCCGGGAGCGACGCCAGCGCCGAGGAGAGTTCAGTATGTAACGCCTGAATTAAGGTATCGGGGAGTGATACAACATGCAGTTGATCATGGATATCGCGGCGCTCCGCTCCGTGTACACCGGCCAGCGGAAAGTGGTAAGGACTGGCGAGCACATCCAGCTCGGCCATTGAGCGCCCTGAAATCAATGCCAATGCGCCCTCGTTCAGTCGAGAGAGCTGCTGCAAATTCTCTAGCACCGTATCCGGTACGACCACGTCGTCAGGATGCGGCTGGATCCCGGCGAGCGTCCCGTCGAGGTCAAAAAAGAAAGCATATTTTCCGGGCAGTACAGGCGGTGCGGTTAACAAGTCAGCCACCCTAATCCTCCTTACGGTTTACGAGAGGTAAACGCCTTTACCTCTTTCATAGCCATGTAAGTATAGACAGTGTGATGGGCCTCGCCATTTGACAACCGCCCCGCCAGCAAAACTGGCGAGGCGGTTCAGGGGTCAACTATGGTTATTAGTTGAGCAATAAAAAGTCAGCGCTGGGGTTACACGGTACGCTTCGCTTTTTGCTTGTAACGGTCGAAAATCACGGCTGCCAGCAGGATCAGGCCGCGCACGACGTACTGAGAGAACGGCGAAATATTCAACAGGTTCATGGCGTTTTCCACCGTGCCCAAAATCAGGATACCGGCCACCACATATGAGATTTTTCCGATGCCTCCCTTGAGGGAAACGCCCCCTAAAACGCACGCCGAGATGACGATCAGCTCATAACCGATAGACGTCATTGGCTGGCCGCTGGTCATACGCGACGCCAGAATAATCCCCGCCGCGGCGGAGACCAGCCCGGAGAGCACGAAGATAATAATCTTGGTGCGTACAACCGGCACCCCTGCCAGACGGGCCGCTTCTTCATTGCCGCCGATCGCCAGCGTATTACGGCCAAAGGTGGTGCGGTTCAGCAGGAAGCCGAACAGGATCAGGCAGGCCACGGTGAGCCAGATAGGCGCAGGCAGGCCCAGCCAGTTGGCGTAGCCCAGCGTAAAGAAGCGCTCGTCTTCAATCCCTACCGCTTTACCGTCGGAGATGATATAGGCCAGACCGCGGACTATCTGCATCGTTGCAAGCGTGGTAATCAGGGCATTAATCTTCAGGCGTGCGATAACAAAACCGTTCACCAGACCGCTGATCACGCCGAGCAACAGACCGGCAAAAACGCCAATCCACAGGCTTTCCGTCATGTTGATCACCACCGCCGTGGTGACGCCCGCGCAGGCGATAACCGAGGCCACCGACAGGTCGAAATCACCGGAGGCCAGACAGAAGAGCATGCCGCAGGCCACCATGCCGGACATGGAAATCGCCAGTCCCAGCCCTTTCATATTAATGAAGGTGGCAAAATTAGGGACGAAGATTGCACAGGCGATGAAGAGTGCGGCAAAGACCACCAGCATGCCGTACTGATCCCAGATACGTCCAAAACTAAAAGCCGACTTCGGCGCTCCGGATGTAGTAACAGAGGACATCATTAACTCCTTACTCAGGCGACAGCCTGGCTGACTTTAGGCATGGCGAGGTTCAACGCCTGTTGTTCATTCGCCTGTTCATGAAGTAATTCACCGGCGATTTCGCCTTCGCGCATCACTACAATGCGGTCAGCAACGCCAAGCACCTCAGGCAGATCGCTGGAGGCGAACAGCACCGCCACGCCGCGTTTTGCCAGTTCATATATCACGTTGTAAATCTCGTGTTTTGCGCCCACATCGATACCGCGCGTCGGCTCGTCCAGCAGAATGACCTTCATATCCTCCGACAGCCAGCGGCCTAAAATGGCCTTCTGCTGGTTTCCTCCTGACAGATTCATAATCAGCTGTTCTGGTCCCGGCGTTTTGATATTCAGCGAGCGAATATGATGGTCGGCGTTGCTCGACTCCCAGCCGTCGTTAATCAGGCAACCCGCGCGGATAAATTTACGCCGGGCGGAAATGTTGATGTTGTCGCGCACCGAATGCACCGGAATGATCCCCTCCGCCTTGCGGTCTTCCGGGCAGAGCATCATCCCGGCCCTGATTGCGTGGGCGGGTTTCTGGATATCCACCAGCTCGCCGTCAATGGAGACCTGCCCTGCGGTAATGCGTGTACCGCCGAACAGCCCTTTCATCAGCTCGCTGCGCCCCGCCCCAACAAGGCCAAACAGACCGACGATCTCACCGCTGCGTACGGATAACGAAACCGGCTTTCGCACGCCCGGCGCTTTGACGTTGTCCAGACGCAGGCGCTCGGGGCCGTACTCGCGCGGTTTCCAGTGATAGATATCGCCCAGATCGCGCCCGACCATCGCCTGAACAAGCTGATCATGGTTAACCTGCTGCATATCGGTAAAGGTGCGCACATAGCGCCCATCCTTAAATACGGTGATGGCATCGCTCAGGGCAAATATCTCCTCCATGCGGTGCGAGACGTACAAAATGGTGCGGCCTTCCTGGCGCAGCTCGCGGATCACGCGGAACAGGTTTTCGATTTCACGCGCGGAGAGCGAACTGGTGGGTTCATCAAAGGCAATAACCCTGGCGTTACGCGCCAGCGCCTTGGCAATTTCAACCATCTGCCACTGGCCGATGGAGAGGTATTTCAGCGGGGTCTGGGGATCGACGTCCAGACCAAGATGCTTAAGCTGCAGCCCCGCTTCATAATTAAGTAGCGAACGATTTACCACGCCGCTTTTGTGCGGAAGCTGGCCTAAATAGATGTTTTCGGCCACGGTCATCTCAGGGATGAGGTGCAGTTCCTGATAGATAATGGCGACGCCGGCGTTGAGCGCCGCCGTGGTATCGGCAAAGGCCACCTCTTCACCGCGAATGGCCAGCGTGCCGGTTGTTGGCGCGTAGTTGCCGCTGAGGATTTTTAGCAGCGTGGATTTCCCCGCTCCGTTTTCCCCCATCAGGGCATGAACCTGGCCGGCATAGCAGTCGAAGCTGATATCGGTCAGCGCGTTAACACCGGGAAACGTTTTCCCGATGCCGCGAAAAGAGAGATACGGATTAGACTGTTGCATAACGACTCCGTGATTCCTGTAGTGTGTACGTCTGGCCCCTTACGGCGAGTAAGGGGCACAATCACAGCGTATTACTTACCGCCCAGTCCCTTTTTCGCCAGTTCCTCTTTGAAGTTGTCGCGGGTAATCAGCACCACGTCGGTCACTTCGGTAAATTTCGGCGGTTCAGCCCCTTTGGTGACCCAGTTGTAGAGCATTTCGCTGGATTTGTAGCCGTGAACGTCCGGGCTTGGCAGCAGAGAGCCGTAGAAGCCGGTGGCCTGCGCTTTGGACAGCTCGCTCACCGCATCCACGCCGTTGATGCCGATCCCGATAACGTCAGGCGCCTTGAAGCCCTGACCTTCCGTCGCGCGCACGCCGCCCAGCACGGTGTTGTCGTTCATGCCGACCACCAGCCAGTGCTTCACTTCCGGGTGCTGGACCAGCATAGAGTTCGCCGCGTCAAAGGCGCCCGGGATGTCGTTAGATTTGGTTGGCACTTTATAGATCTGTTTTTCAGGGAAGCCGGCCGCTTTCAGCGCGTCCATTGATCCGGTCGTACGACGACGCGCCGTGTCCAGCTCGTCTGCGGTGATGGCCATGACGGCGGTCTCTTTCACATCCCAGCCGCGTTTCTGCATCTCTTTATAAAGCTCCTGCCCCTGACGTTCACCGATTTTGGTCGCCGCCATCATGACCAGCGGAACGCTGTCCATCGGTTTGCCTTTGGCGTTAACGAACTGATCGTCAACCGCAATAACCTTCATGTCGTAACCGCGGGCTTTCGCCGCAATTGCCGATCCGAGTTTTGGATCCGGCGTGCAGATAACAAAGCCTTTCGCGCCGCTGGCCGCCAGGCTGTCGATGGCGTTCAGGGTTTTTTCACCGTCCGGCACGGCGATTTTAATCACTTCAAAACCTAAATCTTTTCCGGCTTTATCAGCGAATTTCCATTCGGTCTGGAACCAGGGTTCTTCCGGCTGTTTTACCAAAAAACCGAGTTTTAAATTCTCAGCGATAGCGGATTGTGACATAACGGCAGCCAGACCGATGGCCGCCAGCGCTTTAGTAAATTTGTGCATGGTAAACTCCAGCTTTAGCATTCTTTTCTGTAGGGAAGATTTGCGTGCTTCTTATTTAATCGGACTTAAAACAAGGCATTAGCGCTTACCTCGTCATAAGCGTTATTGCTGGTGATAGTTTTAGCGGGAAATTAATCATCCATAAGAGAGCCCCATCACACCGCAGAATTACAGTAATTGCGTACATAAATTCAGCGAAAAATGACATAAAAATGGCAGGAATTGTCTGACAAATGAAAGCAGGGTAAGCAGAATTATCCATAAGATTAGCTAAGAAATCCCTGATGCCTTACGGCGGATGTCGCTGCGGCTCTCCCCCTGACGGGGATCCATGGTTTTCATCAAAAAAATGAACGCGTCATGAAAAGGCGTTATTCCGTTAAAATTGACTTAGCGCAAATTCAGCAACGCATCATATATTTGAAATGAATAATCTGTATTTATTTTTCTTACAGAGCATTATTCCGGCTAAATGTTCACGAAAGTAAATCAGTATCCCCCTAAAGACACTTATCCTTTAATATCAACAGGTTAATAAAATTTCCTTTGATGGCTATATATTTGTATTTTTGTACTATATTAAACTTTGTAATGTATGGTAAACACAGCCTAATTAAGAGTTTTCTTAATCCTGAGACAAAGGTATGCTTATTTATATCGAACACAGGAAGTGAATTTCGATCGATTTTAGTCACTGCAAAAATTGCAATTCTGTTTTTCTTCGTATTTGCCTGGCTGTCAGGTTAAGCAGCGGACATCACGTCCCACAGTCTATAAGGATATGAGTATGGCTACCCAAACGATGATGCAAAAACTTAACGCGCAGATGAACCTTGAGTTCTACGCCTCGAACCTGCACCTTCACTTAAGTGCATGGTGTTCTGAAAAAAGTTTCACGGGCTCTGCCACGTTCTTTCGTTCACAGGCACAAAGCAACGTCACCCATATGATGCGCGTCTTTAACTTCCTGAAGGCCGCGGGGGCTAACCCGGTTGTTAAAGCCCTTGATGGGATCAACGAAAATTACTCTTCTCTGGAAGAACTGTTCCAGAAAACGCTGGAAGAACATGAGCAGCGCTGTACGACGCTCAACAAGCTGGCCGATGAAGCCAGAGCACAGCATGACATCATCACTCTTAAATTTTTACGCGATATGGATAAAGAACAGCAGCAGGACGGTATGCTGCTGAAAACGCTGGCGGATGAGATCCACAATGCGCGCCAGGCCGGTTTACGCCCCGAGCAAGCCGACCGCCACCTGCTCGATCTTGTGACGGTGCAGCACCACTAAGCGTTTAACCTGCCTTTGCCCTGGTTCAGGGAGGCAGGTTCCTTCTTATCTCCCCAACCCTCTGCTTTTGCTGAAATTTAACAAATCAGATCTCGCTCTCAATGATTAACCCTACAAAATGTAATGATTTATTTAATTACATAATCATTGACGAGGGAAAAGCATGATCACCATTGAGTTTGTTGTCATTCTCCTCTGCCTGCTGACGGGAACACGTTTCGGCGGCATGGGGCTTGGGTTAATCAGCGGTATTGGCCTTTTTATTTTGTGTTTTGTCTTTGGGCTCCAGCCCGGCAAGCCTCCGGTTGACGTCATGTTAACCATTCTCGCGGTGATAGGCTGTGCCGCTACCCTGCAGACCGCGGGTGGCCTCAACGTCATGATGCAGTTTGCTGAACGCCTGCTGCGCAAACACCCGCAGCACATCACGCTTCTCGCCCCTTTTACCACCTGGATGCTGACCTTTCTGTGCGGCACCGGGCACGTGGTCTACACCATGTTCCCCATCATTGCGGATATCGCCCTGAAAAAAGGGATCCGCCCGGAACGCCCAATGGCGGTGGCATCGGTGGCATCCCAGATGGGGATCACCGCGTCTCCGGTTTCCGTCGCCGTTGTGTCGCTGGTCTCCATCCTGGCCGCACAGCATGGGATTGGGCACGCGTGGGGGATCCTGGAAATCCTCGCCGTATCGGTTCCCGCTTCGCTTTTCGGCGTCGCGATCGCGGCCCTGTGGAGTTTACGTCGGGGGAAAGATTTGGCTGATGACGGGGAGTTTCAGGAGAAACTGAAAGATCCCAAACAGCGCGAGTTTATCTATGGTGGCACGGAGACGTTAATGAACCAGCGTTTTCCGAAGCAGGCCTACTGGTCGACATGGATTTTCTTTGCCGGTATTGCGGTGGTAGTCCTGCTCGGGGCTTTCCCCGAACTGCGCCCGGCCTTCGAGCTGAAGGGTAAAATGACGGCCCTGTCGATGAACCTCGTCATTCAGATGATGATGCTCATCGCCGGTGCCGTGATGCTGATGGCCTGCAAGGTCAATGCCTCAGCCATCTCAAACGGTGCGGTATTCAAGGCCGGTATGGTGGCGATCTTCTCGGTGTTCGGGGTGGCGTGGATGAGCGATACCTTTTTCCAGGCGCATCTCGATGAGTTAAAGCTGGCACTGGAAGGGGTGGTGAAAAGCCATCCGTGGACGTATGCCATCGTGCTTTTCCTGGTGTCGAAGCTGGTAAACAGCCAGGCGGCGGCCCTGACGGCCGTGGCGCCGATGGGATTGATGTTGGGCATCGATCCAAAAATGCTGATCGCCTTCTTCCCGGCGTCCTACGGCTATTTTGTTCTGCCGACCTACCCGAGTGATTTAGCCTGCATCGGCTTTGACCGCTCGGGAACAACCCGCATCGGCAAATTCATCATTAACCACAGCTTTATTCTGCCGGGGCTAATTGGCGTGAGCTGCGCCTGCGCGGCGAGCTACCTGCTGGTCCAGACCTTCTTTTAACGTTTTCAACGGGCGACACGCGCGGTCGCCCGTTCGCGTTTTAATGAGACTCGCCCTGCGGCGTAAAGCGCAGTTCAATCAGCGCGATGGCTTTCTGGATCGCGCGAAGCGTCACCGGGTCGGCAGCCGCGGGATGGCTGGCAAAATCGATGTTTTTCAGCTGCGTGGACATCTTCTCGCGCACTTCAACCGGTGCAATAACGTCCAGAACATCAAGAATTTGCTTGATAACCAGCTGACAGGCGACAACGTCAGAGACCAGTTCCTGATCGGCGCTCAGGTTTTGTGACATGGGGCTTTCTCCTTATTCAAAGGCCGCCATAGTATCAAAACGTGGCCCGTGACATCTGCCCTTCATTGCCGCAGGACACAAAAAAACCCGCCGAAGCAGGTTTTTTTATCAGAACATGGCGCCAGGCGGCACGTCTTTAAAAGTGCGGCAGTAATTGGCCCACATACTTTTCAGGATTTTGCGCAGTTTCATTGTGATGCTCCATTAACTTGTTATACAACTTTATCGTCAATGTGCCTATAATATGACCATCGTCACAAAAATCAATATTTTTGTGACGCATATCACAATTTAAACTGCGCAGTGCGCATTAACCCACGATACTGCGAACAAAATCCTCGATCGCCTTATCCTGGCAATTTTCAAAGAAGCACTGCTGGAAACGCGGGCCAGAAACAGCGGTCTTCACCAGCTCAGGATCGATGGCGCGCAGCGAGTCAAGATAGTTATCTTTTACCACGGCCGCTTTTACCTGGTTCAGAATACCGGCATTACGCACCTGCGGCTCTTTACGCTCTGGAGGATAACCCTCCCCTTTTCGGCCGGTAAACGCCTTTTCAAAGATAAAGCGAACGTTTAGCTCCGCTCCCCAGCCAAACCCTTTGGCAAAAGGCAGAGAGAGCGCATTGCCGTTATTGATTTGCGCGAAGAGAAACGCGTCTGCGGGATCGATGCAGTAGCCGCATATCACGCCAGGGTGGATGTTTAACGACATCAGCGCCCCCTGCCCGGTGCCGCAGCCGGTGACCACAAAATCCACCGCTTTCGCATTCAGCAAAATGCTCGCCATAATGCCCAGGTGGATGTAGGTCAGGTGATGATCGTTTTCGTCGCTCATACCCACGTTGTAAACCGGGAACCCTTTTTCATCGGCTACCGTTTTCAGCTCTTTTAATATGACTGGGTTTTTAGCCGCCTGGCTGTTTTCCATCATCAGTGCAATTTTCATCGTGTCTCTCCAGAATGCGCTGCGGGCGCTCCCCGCCATGGATACCTGTTCCCGTTCATTCTGGCATCAAATAAACAGACTTTCAAAGTAAATGAAATGGAGTTTTAAAAATATAATGCGCGCTCACAATTTTGTGAAGGGGAGGATCTACGTCGTCCGTTGCAAAGAGTGAGGGTAGATCGTCCGGCTATTCCTGGCATTGCAGCGGGCATCTGCGGGTACGATAACGTATTTCCATCCACTCAGAGCGAACCATGAAAAGAGCCATCGTAGCCGCTACAGTCCTGCTGCTCGCGGGATGCAGCGTTAAACGCCAGGCGGAAATCAGCAGCCTCGACGCGCCGAACGGCATTGTCCGCCTCGACTATGGCCAGGCCGTGCTGCAAAACGCCTGGTCCGATGAATATGTTAATAACGGTACCGCGGTAAAAGCCTGTCAGAACATGGGCTATGCCACCGCCTCTGCCTACGGGCAGCCGGTCAAAACCTGTACCCTGACAAGCGGCTCTTTGTGCCTGAACGAGAGCGTTACTATCCAGTATAAGTGCATGGGGTATGCAGTTAACCCTAAGGCAAATAATCCCTGGTATTAATCAAAGCTGCCAGCGTTTGCTGGCGCTTTATTTAACTAAGAACAAAAATAATTCGCATTAATAAAAATAAATATCGCCAATGCGTTTTATTCCCATTCGTATTTTAAACGAACAAATATTTAATTTTACGTTTTGCAAATAATTAAATAACAAATTATAGTGTCGCTCATTATGAACCCGTAATAATAATCCGGAGCGCCACCATGCTGAAAACTGAAATGATCGACAAGCTCAATGCACAAATGAACCTTGAGCTCTATTCATCCCTTCTCTACCAGCAGATGAGCGCCTGGTGCAGCTATCACAGCTTTGAAGGTGCGGCCGCGTTTCTGCGTCGTCACGCCCAGGAAGAGATGACCCACATGCAGCGCCTGTTTGATTATCTGACCGATACGGGCAGCCTGCCGCGCATCGAGAACGTGGCATCGCCTTTTGCTGAATATAATTCTCTCGACGAACTGTTCCGCGCCACCTACGAGCACGAACAGCTGATCACCCAGAAAATTAACGAACTGGTTCATGCGGCAATGATCGGCCAGGATTATCCAACCTTTAATTTCCTGCAGTGGTACGTTGCGGAACAACACGAAGAAGAGAAGCTGTTTAAATCCGTGCTGGATAAATTATCCCTGGTGGGTAAATCCGGCGAAGGACTTTACTTTATTGATAAAGAACTGTCGACTCTCGATACGCAGAATTAATATCAGCGCGGTGCCGGTTTCCGGCGCCGCGTTAATTTACCTTTCCCTGCATTAAAACACGCATTTTATTCCCCATACGCCCTATTTACGTCACGCCTGACCGTCGCCCCACTCAGGATGAGCAGTAGCGCAATACGTAAACCTTTCATTACACGCCTTGTAACGGTGGTTTGACGAATTACCGCTTTTGCCTTACTCTGCGCCGCAGATTTTGTTGCGGTTAAGCGTCGTTGTAGAGGAAAGCGTGAAGAACAGAACCCTGGGAAGTATTTTTATCGTCGCCGGAACGACGATTGGCGCAGGAATGCTGGCAATGCCTCTGGCTGCCGCGGGAGTGGGATTTGGGATGACCCTGCTGCTGCTTGGCACGCTCTGGGCATTAATGTGCTATACCGCACTGCTGCTGCTTGAGGTTTACCAGCATGTGCCCGCCGATACCGGGCTGGGTTCGCTGGCGGCGCGCTATCTGGGACGCTACGGCCAGTGGATCACCGGCTTTAGCATGATGTTCCTGATGTACGCCCTCACGGCCGCGTATATCAGCGGTGCCGGGGAGCTAATCGCCTCCAGCGTCAACGACTGGTTTGGCTCTGACATTACCCCTGCAACGGGGGCTATCTTCTTTGCGCTTATTGGCGGCGGCGTGGTCTGCGTGGGCACATCGCTGGTCGATCTCTTTAACCGTTTTCTCTTCAGCGCCAAAATTCTGTTTCTGGTTGTCATGCTGGCGCTGCTGGCACCACACGTGCACAAGGTGAACCTGCTGACGCTGCCGCTGGAGCAAGGGCTGGCGCTTTCCGCCATCCCGGTCATTTTCACCTCGTTTGGCTTCCACGGCAGCGTGCCGAGCATCGTCAGCTATATGCACGGTGATGTCCGCAAGCTGCGTCGTGTGTTTGTTATCGGCAGCGCCATTCCGCTGATCGCCTACATTTTCTGGCAGCTGGTGACGCTGGGTAGCATTGACTCTTCAACCTTCGTCGGGCTGATGGCGCAGCACGCTGGCCTGAACGGTTTTCTGTTGTCGCTGCGCGAGGTGGTCACCTCGCCGCACGTGGAGCTGGCGGTTCACCTGTTTGCCGACCTGGCGCTCGCGACCTCGTTCCTGGGCGTAGCGCTCGGCCTGTTCGATTACCTGGCCGACCTGTTCCAGCGTCGCAATACTGCCGCCGGGCGGTTACAGACCGGAGCCATTACCTTCCTGCCGCCGCTGGCGTTTGCGCTGTTTTACCCTCGCGGGTTTGTGATGGCGCTGGGCTACGCGGGGGTGGCGCTCTCTGTCCTGGCCCTGCTGCTCCCTTCCCTGCTGGCGTGGAAAAGCCGTCAGCAGCATCCTCAGCAAGGATATCGCGTCGCGGGAGGAAAACCGCTGCTGTGCGTTGTGTTTGGCTGCGGGGTAATGATTATTCTGGTGCAGGTGTTGATTGCCGCCGGGATGCTGCCGGAAGTGGGTTAAAGATAAAAGGGGCTATCATCAGCCCCTTTTTTTATCAGTGCAGGCAGCAGCTCTTAAACTTCTTCCCGCTGCCGCAAGGACACGGATCGTTACGCCCCACCTTCGTGCCGTTCACGACAGGCTTCTTCGCTTCCGGCTGCTGCGGGTTCTCCACCCAGTAGTTGTATAAGCGCAGGGCCGCAGGCTGGATGCTCTCGATGCTGGCGATATACTCCTCTTCGGACAGTTCATCCAGCTTCTCGCTGTTCTCTTCCGTTCCGTGCAGGGCAATCACGTCGAGATCGGCCTTCAGGGTTTCCGGCAAGGCTGACCAGTCCGTCAGCGCCACGCCGCGCATGTAGCCATAGCACCACTCTTCGACCACGGTGTAACTCTCACCGTCAACGTCGTTATAGCCGAACAGCGGCTCAAACTGATCCGGATATTCGCTCAGGCGCTCGGCAATGTCGTTCATATGCTTAAAGCAGAGATCGATAAAACGGTTCATCTCGCGATCGTTTTTCCAGCGAGGGATGTACTTCTCCCCGCCCCACACCGCCACCAGCCAGGCATCTGGCTCAACGACAACAGGGCCGGAAAGCACTGCAGTAAGCATGCCGTCCAGTTCGGACACGTCAATCACGGACGCATCGTCATGACCGTAAGACATTAACGTCTCTTCCAGCCACGCCATTTCGCTTTCATTTAATGGACCTTCCGTCATCGCGGACACTCCTGATAAAAAAGGAAAGGATCCTACCACAGATCGCACGCCTGCCCTGGCTGAAGTTTAGGTCTTTATTGCTGCAAAAGTGTGCAAATCGTGACCGTTGCACAACTTATGGGCTTTATTGTTAACGATGTGTGATCTCCGCTGTAAATTCTTCTCCTGGCGCAGGGCGGGATAACGCGGCGCTCTATACTCAAACATGTCATAACCCCGTCAAGGGGTTAACCATTCTGGCAACGTTTTTGCTTGCTGTTCTTCGCGCGACGCTGCGCATGGAAACCTCGCCGTATCACGCAGGATGCCGTTCGTTTAGTGCATTTTGTTCTTGCTCGTGTTTTTGGATTGGCTGCGCCCTGGGCGTTCAGGCTTACGCCGTGGTGCAAAAACCTCTTTGCTAAGGAACATAATAATGTCGCTGAAATTTATCAAAACGCCTGTTTCTCTTGTGCTGGCCGGTTGTCTGGTAACGGCATTTTCCGCCCGGGCAGATATCGTGATCGGTGTCGCCGGACCGTTCACGGGCCCTAATGCCACCTACGGCGATCAGTACTGGCACGGCGCAACGCAGGCCGCCGAAGACATTAACGCCGCAGGCGGTATTAACGGTGAGAAGATCAAGCTGGTTCAGGGGGATGACGCCTGCGAGCCTAAGCAGGCGGTGGCCGTCGCCAACCGCTTAGTCGACCAGGATAAGGTCAACGCCGTGGTCGGCCATTTCTGCTCCTCTTCCACCATGCCCGCCTCCGAGGTGTATAGCGACGCGGGCATCATCGCGATTACTCCCGGCTCAACTAACCCGCAGATCACCGAACGCGGCATGAGCGACATGTTCCGCATGTGCGGCCGCGACGACCAGCAGGGTCAGGTCGCCAGCGACTTCATTATCGACAAGCTGAAAGCCAAACGCGTGGTCATCATTCACGATAAAGACACCTATGGACAAGGGCTGGCAGACGCCACCAAAGCGGCGCTGGCGAAGCGCGGGGTCAAGGATGTGATGTATGAAGGTTTATCCCGCGGTGAAAAAGACTTTAACGCGCTGGTGACGAAGATCGGCGCGCAAAAACCGGACGTGGTGTTCTTCGGCGGCTGTCACCCGGAAGCTGGCCCGCTGGTTCGCCAGATGCGTGAACAGGGGGTGCAGGCGAAATTCTTCTCCGGCGACTGCATTGTCAACGAAGAGATGGTGACGGCAGCGGGCGGCCCGCAATATACCAACGGCATTTACATGACCTTTGGTAAAGATCCGCGCCTGATCCCGGACGGTAAAGCGGTTATCGACAAATTCCGCGCCGGTAAATTCGAGCCGGAAGGTTATACCCTCTACTCCTATGCCTCCGTACAGGCTATTGCCGCAGCCTTCAAGGCCACCGGCGGCAAGGATTCCGCGAAAGCCAGCGAGTGGCTGAAAGCCAATTCTGTCGACACGGTGATGGGCAAAAAAGCCTGGGACAGCAAAGGCGACCTTAAAGTGTCTGACTACGTGGTTTACCAGTGGGACGACAAGGGAAAATATAAGGAAGTGCAGTAACGGGACGGAGTCACGCTCAACGTCGGCGGGCTTGCCCGTCGGCGCGTAATAAACATCAGGCTGCGCGCCTCGCGCAGCCTATAAAACGAGCGCGCTAAGATGAGTACATTCTTCCTGCAGCAGTTAGTCAATGGCTTAACGCTGGGCTCCGTTTACGGCCTGATCGCCATCGGCTACACCATGGTGTACGGCATTATCGGGATGATCAATTTCGCCCACGGCGAAGTGTATATGATTTCAGCCTATCTCTGCGCCATTGGTCTGGCGCTGCTCTCTTTCTTCGGGCTTGAGTCCTTCCCCCTGCTGATTCTGGGTACGCTGGTGTTCACCATCGCGGTAACTGGCGTGTACGGCTGGACTATCGAGCGTATCGCCTACAGGCCGCTGCGCAACTCCACGCGCCTGGCGCCGCTTATCTCCGCCATCGGGATGTCGCTTATCCTGCAAAACTACGCCCAGCTGAGCCAGGGTCCGCGCCAGCAAGGGGTGCCGACCATGCTCGACGGCGTGATTCGACTGCATCTTGGCGACGGGTTCGTGCAGATAACCTACACCAAAGTGTTTATTCTGCTCGCCTCGTTTGCCGGCATGCTGGTGCTTACGTGGATAATCAACCATACCCGGCTGGGGCGGATGTGCCGCGCGGTACAGCAGGATCGCAAAATGGCCTCTATTCTGGGGATCAACACCGACCGGATTATCTCCCTGGTCTTTGTTATCGGCGCGGCGATGGCCGCCCTGGCGGGCGTGCTCATCACCATGAATTACGGCACCTTTGATTTCTACGTCGGGTTTGTGATTGGCATTAAGGCCTTTACAGCGGCAGTGCTCGGCGGTATCGGTTCCCTGCCCGGCGCCATGCTCGGAGGCCTAATCCTTGGCGTCGCAGAAGCCCAGTTCTCGGGCATGGTGAACTCGGACTATAAAGATGTCTTCTCGTTTGGCCTGCTGGTCATGATCCTGATTTTCCGGCCCCAGGGTCTGCTCGGGCGCCCGGTTGTGGCCAAAGTGTGAGGAAGAGAATGATGACATCGCACGGTTTTTCTCTAAAGCGCTGCGTTCTGGACGCGATTTTTTCCGGGCTGATTGCCCTGATTATCTTCGGCCCGATTGCTGGCGTGGTGCTGGACGGGTACAGCTTTAACTTTGCCGGACAACGGCTGGCCTTGATGGTCGGCATTGTAATGCTGGGGCGTTTTCTCTTGAGCGCTTTTTTGGGTACCGCCGCGGGCGCTCGTTTCCAGGCGCGCTTCGAAGCCGATAACGCGGGCGTCTATGTTAGGCCACCGGACTACAAAAGCCGCATGCGCTGGATTATTCCTCTGGTGATTGCGCTTGCGGTTTGCTTCCCGTTTGTCGCCACCAAATATGTACTGACCGTCGCCATTCTCGGGCTGATCTACGTGCTTCTCGGTCTGGGGCTGAACATCGTCGTGGGGCTGGCCGGCCTGCTGGACCTGGGGTACGTCGCCTTCTACGCGATTGGCGCGTACGGTCTGGCGCTGGGATACCAGTATCTGGGGTTAGGCTTCTGGAGCATGCTGCCGCTGGCGGCAATCATGGCCGCCGCCGCCGGTGCCCTGCTCGGTTTCCCGGTACTGCGCATGCACGGCGACTATCTGGCGATCGTCACCCTCGGGTTCGGGGAGATCATTCGCCTGATCCTGAACAACTGGCTGACCTTCACGGGGGGGCCAAACGGCGTGTCAGCCCCTCCCCCCACCTTTTTCGGCCTGGAATTTGGACGACGCGCGAAAGAAGGTGGCGTGCCTTTTCACGAGTTTTTCCACCTGACCTACAACCCGAACATGAAGTTTATTTTTATCTACGCGGTACTGTTTCTGGTGGTGATGCTGGTGCTCTACGTCAAACACCGCCTGACGCGGATGCCGATTGGCCGGGCGTGGGAAGCCCTGCGAGAAGACGAAATTGCCTGCCGCTCGATGGGGTTGAATCACGTCCTGGTGAAGCTTTCCGCCTTTACGCTGGGCGCGTCGACCGCGGGGATTGCCGGGGTGTTCTTCGCCACCTATCAAGGGTTTGTGAATCCGACCTCCTTTACCTTCTTTGAATCCGCGCTGATCCTCGCCATCGTGGTGCTGGGCGGCATGGGCTCGACGCTTGGCGTGGTGCTGGCCGCCTTCGTGCTGACGGTAACGCCGGAGCTGCTGCGCAGTTTTGCGGAGTACCGCGTCCTGCTGTTTGGCATGCTGATGGTGGTGATGATGATCTGGCGTCCACGCGGCCTGATCCGCATTAACCGCAGCGGGTTTGCCGTGCGTAAGGGCGTGGCGCCATGAACGAGACGATATTGCGCGTGGAACATCTGATGATGCACTTCGGTGGGATTAAGGCGCTTAACGACGTTAATCTGGACGTGCTGCGCGGCTCCATTACCGCCCTTATCGGGCCAAACGGAGCGGGAAAAACAACCGTGTTTAACTGCCTGACGGGTTTCTATAAGGCCTCCGGCGGCAATATTTTATTTTCTACCCGCACTAAAACGACCAACGTTATTCAGGTCCTCGGACAAAAATTCCAGCCTGGCGACTGGATTAACCCCGCGCAGTTCGGGCAGCGCCTGTTCTACAAAATGTTTGGCGGAACGCACCTGGTGAACCGTGCCGGGCTGGCGCGCACGTTTCAAAACATCCGCCTTTTTCGCGAGATGTCGGTCGTGGAAAATCTTCTGGTGGCCCAGCATATGCGGGTGAACCGCAATCTTCTCGCCGGGATCCTGAATACGCCGTCCTACCGGCGGGCGGAAAGCGACGCCCTGGACAGAGCCTTCTACTGGCTCGAAGTGGTGGACCTGGTGGAGTGCGCCAATCGCCTGGCGGGAGAGATGTCGTACGGGCAGCAGCGGCGTCTGGAGATCGCGCGGGCAATGTGTACCGGGCCCGAGATGATCTGTCTCGATGAGCCTGCCGCCGGGCTTAACCCGGTCGAAACGCATAAGCTGAGCAGCATTATTCGTTTCCTGCGCGATCGCCATGACATCACGGTCTTACTGATTGAACATGATATGGGGATGGTGATGGAGATTTCGGACGACATTATCGTGCTCGACCACGGCGATGTTATTGCCAGAGGGAAACCCGAACAGATCCAGCATGATGAAAAGGTGATTGCTGCATACCTGGGTACGGACGAAAGCGAGGTGACCCTATGACCGAACCGCTGCTGGCATTTCGCGAGGTGGATGTGTTCTACGGTGCCATTCAGGCGCTGAAGCAGGTCTCCCTGGAGGTCAATGAAGGTGAGACCGTGGCGCTGATTGGCGCGAACGGCGCGGGTAAATCCACATTGCTGATGTCTATCTTTGGCCAGCCGCGCATCCGGAGCGGGCAGATTCTGTTCAGTGGCGACGACATCAGCCATCAATCCACCCACTGCGTCGCCTCCGGCGGCATTGCGCAGGCGCCTGAAGGCCGGCGTGTCTTCCCGGATATGACCGTCGAAGAGAACCTGCTGATGGGAACCATCCCCATCGGCAACCGGTTTGCAGCTGAAGATATGCAAACCATGTTCGACCTGTTCCCTCGCCTCAAGGAGAGGCGCAAGCAGCGCGCGATGACCATGTCAGGCGGGGAACAGCAGATGCTGGCGATCGCCCGGGCGCTGATGAGCCGTCCCAGGCTGCTGTTGCTGGATGAACCGAGCCTGGGCTTAGCGCCGATAGTGGTGAAACAGATCTTCCAGACGCTGCGCGAGCTGGCCCGCAACGGCATGACCATTTTTCTGGTGGAGCAGAATGCGCACCATGCGTTGAAGCTTTCCGACCGCGGATATGTGATGGTTAACGGGCAGATCCGGTTGAGCGGCAGCGGCGAGGAGCTGCTGGGAAATCAGGAGGTGAGGAAGGCGTATTTGGGTGGATATTAAAACGCTCGCGATAGCGGGCATAAAGATGCCGTATGGATTAACCAAACACCATTATCCAAACAGATAGTGGTTTAATTCCGATCACCCTTATTTACAAAAAACTGCAACTTACAGGCGTAATGTTTCCCTTGTTAACCATTAATTCTATAAGGGATTAAATTATGTGGAGTGCCCATAAAGCCGCAGTTTACGCCCGCCAGCATGCGGGCGAGCATAGCCAGAAAAGATGTGCAGAATTTGTTTCAAAAGCCATTCGCGCTGGCGGTGCTAATCTGCAGAACACACATTATGCTAAGGATATGAAAAGCAATTTGATTTTGGCTGGCTTCCATCAGATTTACGGCGAGCCTGTTGAGGGTGACGTGGCAGTGATCCAGCCTACAGCCCACCACCCCTATGGCCATGCATGCATCTATAGCGGGAACGGCGTCTGGTACTCTGATTTTGTTCAGCGAACAATGTATCCGGGAAAAGAATACCGGGAAGTAAAGCCAGCGTATGCAATATACAGGCATGACTAACATGAAAAAAATAATTCTTGCTGCCCTGCTTCTGCCCACTCTCGTATCAGCTGCACAGAAGCTACCCCCTGAGGCATCCGCCGCCCTTCAGTTTAATAAGTGGTACATCTCGCAGATTCTTAGCGGGAAAGAGCCAATAAAAAACTATGAAGCGCTGAGCCGATACGTTACCCGCGAAACAATCAGCAAGCTCAAAGCCATGGATAAGCTGGATCCGGATGAATATGACGTGCCTGACGTCGATATGTTCATAAAGGCTCAGGGATATGATGATGACTGGGGCATCGTCAGTGCGCGTGCATTAGATTACGATGCCGCATGCATGCAGGTGTATATATCATTCGGCAAAAAGCGGGATCACACCGTGATTGACTGCATGGTCAAAGAAAATGGCGCATGGAAAGTTCAGTCCGTGGCAAGCGTGAATATTTCTGACAACCTGAGCGCAGAATGATATCGGCGATATGACAGGGGTACTGATGCAATGCATCTTCGCGAATCCCTGTCGTATCGCCGACAAATACACCTTCGCTCTGGATAACTGAATAATAACAATGATGCAAGAAAGTGGATTTCAGGCACAAAAAAACCACCTTTCGGTGGTTTCACGACACTGCTTATTGCTTTGATTATTCTTTGTTTCCCATGGTACCCGGAGTGGGACTTGAACCCACACAGCGCGAACGCCGAGGGATTTTAAATCCCTTGTGTCTACCGATTCCACCATCCGGGCTCGGGAAGAAAGTGGAGGCGCGTTCCGGAGTCGAACCGGACTAGACGGATTTGCAATCCGCTACATAACCGCTTTGCTAACGCGCCGTAAAACTTTTCTAACTGACACCCGCTATTGCGCATGTCTTTAATCTGGAGCGGGAAACGAGACTCGAACTCGCGACCCCGACCTTGGCAAGGTCGTGCTCTACCAACTGAGCTATTCCCGCATGTTATCAAGTTAACTGCTAACCACTTGATTTCATTATCGTCCGGCTTGCTGTGCCGCCGTTCGATGCGTTGCATTCTACTGATATGACGTGATGAGTCAACGTTATTTTTTGCTTGTCTGGATTGTTTGCTGAAAATTACGGCGAAACGATCACTGATCAAGCAAATCCCCGCGCGCAGCGTTCAAATATTGCAGCATTGACCACAGCGTCAGCACTGCCGCCACCCACAGGAGGCCAATCCCCGCCCACTCAACCCAGGCGTTCGGACGCCAGAGCATCCACACCAGCGAGGCCATCTGCGCGGTGGTTTTCACTTTACCAATCCAGGATACCGCGACGCTGCTGCGTTTCCCCAGCTCCGCCATCCACTCACGCAGCGCAGAGATGATGATCTCACGGCCAATCATAGTTGCGGCGGGCAGCGTCACCCACCAGGTATGATAGTGCTCAGCCACCAGCACCATCGCGATCGCGACCATCACTTTATCCGCTACCGGATCGAGAAAGGCGCCGAAACGGGTGCTCTGGTTCCAGCGGCGCGCCAGATAGCCATCAAACCAGTCAGTTACCGCTGCAATAAGGAAGATCAATGCGCAGGCGAACGGTGCCCAGACGACCGGCAGGTAAAACGCCAGCACAAAGAACGGAATGAGTACGACACGAAAGAGAGTGAGCAACGTAGGGATATTATATTGCATAGTGACGGTAACTATTTGTTGTCAGTAAAATTTAGCTCTATGTTGCTACAGAGCCCTCAATGTTTCAACGAGTAGTAGATCTTTTCTGCCAGCCCTTGCGAAATACCCGGCACTTTTGCAATTTCCTCCATACTGGCGTTGAGTAATCCTTGCAATCCGCCCATATACTTCAGCAGCATCTGGCGGCGTTTTGGCCCAACGCCCTCAATAGTCTCAAGCGTGCTCGTGTTTTTGACCTTCGCCCGTTTTTTGCGGTGGCCGCTGATGGCATGGTCGTGCGACTCATCGCGAATATGCTGGATGACGTGCAGCGCCGGGGAGTCCGGCGGCAGGCTGAAGCCCTCACCTTCCGGCTCAAAAAACAGCGTTTCCAGACCGGCCTTACGATCGGCCCCTTTTGCCACGCCTAACAGCAGCGGATGGTTTTTGTCCCACTCAACGTCGAGCGACTCGAATACCGCTTTCGCCTGACCTAGCTGCCCTTTCCCACCGTCGATAAGAATCACGTCCGGGATCTTGCTCTCTTCAATCGCTTTACCGTAGCGACGGCGCAGCACCTGATTCATGGCAGCATAGTCATCACCCGGCGTGATGCCGGTGATGTTATAGCGGCGATACTCGGCGCGCAGCGGGCCGTTGGCGTCAAATACCACGCAGGACGCCACCGTCTGCTCACCCATCGTATGGCTGATATCGAAACATTCCATTCGCTTCACTTCCGGCAACTTCAGGAGCGTCGCCAGCGCGGTTAGACGCTGGTTAACCGTCGATTGCTGGGACAGTTTAGTGGTGAGCGCCGTCGCCGCGTTGGTCCGCGCCAGCTTCAGATAGCGTGCACGGTCGCCGCGCGGTTTGGTTTGAACATTGACCCGACGCCCGGCCAGTTCGGAAAGCGAATCGGCCAGCAGGGTTTTGTCATCAAGGCTAAAATCGAGCAGGATCTCCGAGGGCAGCGTACGCATCTGGCTGCCCTGAAGATAAAACTGGCCAACAAAGGTTTCCACCACTTCACCCAGCTCGGTGCCGCCAGGCACCTTCGGGAAATAGCTGCGGCTGCCGAGCACTTTGCCCTGGCGAATAAACAGCACATGCACGCAGGCCATGCCGGCGTCGAAGGACACGCCAATAACGTCGAGATCGTCGCCGGTATTTGAGACAAACTGTTTCTCAGTGACTCTGCGCACCGCCTGGATCTGGTCGCGGATCCGCGCAGCCTCTTCAAACTCAAGCGCGGCGCTGGCTTTTTCCATTCTGGCGATCAGCTGGGTTAAAACCTGATCGTCTTTGCCAGCTAAGAACAGGCGTACGTATTCCACCTGCTGCGCATACTCGTCTTCACTGACCAGCCCGGCAACACAGGGGCCAAGGCAACGCCCAATCTGGTACTGTAAACACGGGCGCGAGCGGTTGCGGTAGACGCTGTTTTCACACTGGCGGATCGGGAAAATTTTTTGCAGCAGCGCCAGCGTCTCCCGCACGGCATAGCCATTCGGGAAGGGGCCGAAATATTCCCCTTTCGCGTGTTTTGCGCCGCGGTGCATCGCCAGGCGCGGATGGGTGTCACCACTCAGAAAGATAAACGGATAGGATTTGTCGTCCCGCAGCAGCACGTTATAGCGCGGCTGGTAGAGCTTAATATAGTTGTGCTCAAGCAGCAGCGCTTCCGTCTCGGTATGCGTCACGGTGACATCAATATTCTGAATGAGTGAGACCAGCGCTTCGGTCTTACGGGAGGCAAGGTTACTGCGGAAATAGCTGGAAAGACGCTTTTTAAGATCTTTGGCCTTCCCCACATAGATAACCGTACCGCCAGCGTCATACATCCGATAGACGCCTGGCTGGCTGGTTACGGTTTTCAGAAATGCTTTTGAATCGAATACATCACTCACTGACTTAACAACGTCTCCGCGTTACATAAACCGTGCCGGATGGCCAGATGAGTCAGTTCAACATCACCATGAATGTTCAGTTTACTGAACATACGATAACGATAGCTGTTGACCGTTTTCGGGCTGAGATTCAGCTGCTCTGAGATCTCATTCACTTTCTGACCCTTGGTGATCATCAGCATAATCTGCAATTCACGCTCAGACAAACTGGCAAACGGTGATTCCGTTTTCTCGGGTTCGATCTGGCTCAGCGCCATCTGCTGCGCAATGTCGGAGGCAATGTAACGCTGCCCGGCAAATACAGAACGGATAGCATTGACGACCTCCTGCGGTGCGGCGCCTTTGCTCAGGTAACCGGCTGCCCCCGCCTGCATCACCTTCGCGGGAAGCGGATTTTCAGTATGCACGGTCAGCATGATGACTTTTGTATCAACAAAGGTACGCGCGATTTTGCGTGTTGCCTCAAGGCCACCGATACCGGGCATATTCATATCCATCAGCACCACATCGGCCGAGTTTGTGCGGCACCATTTTACGGCATCTTCCCCACAGCACGCCTCACCGGCAACTTTAATACCTTTAATATCTTCAAGAATGCGTCGTATCCCTGCGCGCACCAGTTCGTGGTCATCAACAAGAAGGACGTTGATCAAAGGAAATGTCTCCAGAATAGGGATAACGCTACTGAGTGATAATTTGGCTTATATTAACGGTTTTCATCACAAGATTAAAACGTTAAAAAATCGGCTATTCGATTTTGCTCTCGTTTTTGGAAATTAGCCTGTACAGTCCATGGAAAGAGAACCCTTGCCATCAGAGCTTTTGCGGCTATTTTTAAGCATCTGTATTCAAAAAGTTACAAAAAGCTTGCACGCTTTCCTCGCGGAAAAACTCTTCTCAATTTTTGTAACAATAATTAACGGCAAGTAAACCAGGCGCAAACAATTAATAGCCGTACCAGAGCATCAGTTTACCGGCTGGCTCTGTTTACGCAAATAAACACTGGCGTAAAAGTACGAAAAACAACCGCTGCATTTTTTGCTGCAGCTTGTGGTATACTCCGCCGCCTTGACTTTCGTCGTCGCGCTTTAGCGCCGTTTAATAATGAGGAAAATAAATGAGCACACCTGAATTTGCCACTGCGGAGAATAACCAGGAACTGGCACAGGAAGTAAACTGCCTGAAAGCGCTGCTAACGCTGATGCTGCAGGCGATGGGCCAGGCTGATGCTGGTCGTGTGATCATTAAAATGGAAAAACAAATCGCGCAGATGGAAGACCAGGCGGAATCGGCCGTATTTGCTAACACCGTTAAGCAAATCAAACAAGCGTACCGCAAGTAACAAAAAACGGCTGGATGCAGTGCATTCAGCCGTCCACTCGTCTGTCACGCAGAACGTACTCTCTAATCAGATCAGTCCCGTAGCCGCCGCATAACAGGCAATCTGCGTCTTGTTTGGCGCATTAAATTTTTTCTGCATATTCTTCTGATGGAAGTTAACCGTATTCTCTGAAATAGAGAGAATGATCGCTATTTCCGCCGACGTCTTCCCTTCCGCGGTCCATTTCAAAATTTCTCGTTCGCGTTTGCTGAATTTCATCTCAGGCGGCATAACCATCTTATCTTCAAAACGCAGCAGCGCTGTTAATGCCATTTGCACCAGCATCTGCAACCGCAGCTCTATTTCCTCGCCGGCAAACGGTCCTTCCTGCGCGCGAGTACGGGAAACTGAGAGGAAGCCGAGCGCATGATTAGGCAGCATCAGACACTGAGTTATTCCCGAACGTAGACCGAAGTCCTGCGCCCTATGCCATAATTCCTGAGCATCCGCAAATAATTCGTCCGTCCAGGGTAAATGCCCCTGAATGAAATTCTCCGGCTTTAGCACCGGATCGATGGTGAAATAGTTCTCTGATTGATATTGCGCCAGCCACTGTTGCGGATAAGTGGCATGCACAGCAATTTTAGGCCGCGTAAACGGCACCGGATGGCGCACACAGAGTGAGTAATAATCGAATTCCAGCGCCTGAGTTTGTCGCTGAAGTTCATGATATACCTCGGCGGCACAGGTCAATTCCTGAAACCGCAGGGAGCAATCCCGTCGCCAGGTGAAAAAGTCTGAATCCTTCATACTTACTAAAAGAGGCCTCTGAAAAGATAATCATTATTATGGTGAATATAACCTAACACATAAAACTTATTTCTAACTACAAAATATCGGCACTAGCACAATTAACTGTGCTATGGATAAGGATTATTCTGTTCCGGCAGAATAAAAGAACACCATTTAAGGCGATGAGCGAGAATAATTTGCTCCAGAAGAACTTTCTGGAGCAAATGAGTACATAAATGCTACTGCATAAGGAATTTTTCCAGGAACTGACGGGTTCGCGGTTGCTGAGGGTTAGCAAATAAGCTTTTCGCCGGTCCCTGCTCCACAATCCGCCCCTGGTCCATAAAGATGGCTCTGTCCGCCACGTCGCGCGCAAAGCTCATTTCATGGGTCACGATAACCATCGTGCGTTTTTCCTGCGCCAGCTGGCGGATGGTGTTCAGCACCTCACCCACCAGTTCTGGATCGAGCGCGGAGGTCGGTTCATCAAACAGGATCACGTCAGGGCGCATCGCCAGCGCGCGCGCGATGGCCACGCGCTGCTGCTGCCCGCCCGACAGGCGGCGCGGATAGCTGGTCTCTTTCCCTGCCAGCCCGACTTTGGCGAGCAACTCGCGGGCGCGTGCCGTCGCTTCCTCTTTGGGCTCACCTTTTACAATGACCGGTCCTTCAATAATATTTTCCAGCACCGTGCGGTGCGGAAATAGATTGAAGCTCTGGAACACAAAGCCAACATGCTGACGCAGGCGGCGAATCAACCCTTTCTGCTGGCTGATGGATTTACCGGCATCAATCGTTATCTCCCCAACCCGAATGGTGCCCCCTTCCGGCTGCTCAAGCAGGTTGATACTGCGCAGCAGCGTGGTTTTCCCCGACCCGCTCGGGCCAATAATCGCCACGACTTCTCCCTGCTCAACTTCCAGGTCGATGCCGTGGAGCACCGTTTGCCCGTGGAATTTTTTCACCAGGTTTTTGACGTCAATTGCACTCATTTTGGATCACGCTCCTGGCGGTTAAGCTGGTTTTCAAAGTAGTTTTGCAGAGCAGACAACACCGTCGCCATCACCCAGTAGATCAGCGAGGCGGCCAGATACATGGTGAAAACTTCAAGGGTGCGCGAGGTAATGAGCTGCGCCTGACGGAACAGCTCCGGCACCTGGATGGTTGCCGCCAGAGAGGTATCTTTCACCAGGCTGATGAAGCTGTTGCTCAGCGGCGGAAGCGCTACCCGCGCCGCCTGCGGCAGAATGGCGCGACGCAGCGTCTGCCACGGCGTCATCCCGATACTGGCCGCCGCTTCCCACTGGCCTTTATCAATCGACGAGATCGCCGCGCGCAGGGTTTCGGAGGTATAGGCCGCCGTGTTAAGCGACAGGCCAATCATCGCCGCCGGGATCGGATCCAGCTCGATGCCGAACTGCGGTAAACCATAGTAGATCATAAAGAGCTGAGCGATAAGCGGCGTACCGCGAAACACGGAAATATAAAAGCGCGCCAGCCAGCGTACCGGCAGGATGGGCGACATGCGCATTAAGGCCAGTACAAAGCCCAGCACAAGACCGAAGAACATCCCGCCGATACTGAGCTGTAGCGTGAATACCGCACCTTTCAGCAGGAATGGCAGGGAATCAATAACCAGTTGAATACTTTCTTGCATTATTATTTTTCGACCTGATTTTTAGACATGAGGATGATAAGCAAACAGCGCGGGCGCCCCGCCGGTGTGCACAAATAAAATTGGCCCTTCATCCTTAAAGCGTTTCTGCGCAATGCCATCGATAAGCCCGGCCATCGCTTTACCCGTATAGACCGGATCGAGCAGTATACCTTCAAGGCGCGCCAGCAGCTTAACGGCTTCCATCCCCTCTTCATTGGGCGTACCGTAGCCCGGCGCAAAATAGTCATCCCAGAGCAGGATCTCGGCCCTGGCCTTCAGCTCCAGCTGCTCTGCCACCGCCTGTTGCAGCGCCGCTACTTTTGGCTTCTGGTCCGCGACGCTGCGGGAAACCGTCACGCCAATCAGCTCGACATCCGGCAGCAGCTGTTCCAGCCCCACCGCCAGCCCGGCATGCGTGCCCGCGCTTCCGGAGGCGACAACGACCGACGAGAGGCTAACGGCGCCCTCGCACTGCTGGGCGATTTCCAGCGCGCTTTCCACATAGCCCAGCGCGCCCAGCGCGTTCGAACCGCCGACGGGAATAACGTAGGGGCGGAAACCCTGCGCTTCCAGACGCGTGGCCAGATCGTCGAGCTGTGCGGTCGGGTCGGTCAACGCATCCACCATCTCCACCTGCACGTTGAACAGGTCTAAAAGCAGGCGGTTACCGTTGGTGAGATAGTTTTCCGCCCGCGTGCCAATCGGGTTTTCCAGCAGAGCCACGCAGTGAAGCCCGAGTTTTGCCGCCACGGCGGCCGTCTGACGAACATGGTTGGACTGAATGGCCCCGGCAGTAATAAGCGTATCCGCGCCTTCGCGCAGCGCGTCAGCCGCCAGAAACTCCAGCTTGCGCAGCTTATTGCCCCCCATCGCCATCGGCGTCACGTCATCGCGCTTAATAAAAATATCGCGTCCCAGATAATCAGAAAATCGCGGCAGGTACTCCAGCGGCGTCGGCGCACCGATAAATTCCAGACGGGGAAAGCGCGTTAAATTCTGTAGTGACATGGACTCTCCGGTAACTCAGACAAAATGTGATATTTTTCATTATGCACGCAGACGCGTAAGAAATAAAAAAGGCGCTTTTAAAAGCGCCTTTTTTCCAGGTCACCGACTTATTTGGTGACGTCTGCCCCGAACCACTTCTCAGACAGCGCCTTCAGGCTGCCGTCTTTCTGCATGTCAGCAATCGCGGAATCAATGGCTTTCACCAGATCCTCGTTGCCTTTACGGACGGCCACGCCGGATTCCTGACGAGAGAACGCATCACCCGCTACTGCCAGGGTATTGTTGGTTTTCTTCACCAGATCCAAAGCGGCCAGACGGTCAACCAGAATGGCGTCGATACGGCCTACGCGCAGGTCCTGATATTTCGTCGGGTCATCATCATAGGTGCGGATGTCCACGCCCTGAACGTTCTGGCGCAGCCACTCTTCGTAGTTAGTTCCCAGACCGACGCCGACTTTTTTGCCTTTCAGATCGGCAGCGGATTTAATGGAGCCTTCGTTACCTTTCTTCACCAGCGCCTGAATACCGGACACGGTGTACGGCGTGGAGAAGTCATACTTCTTCTTACGCTCGTCAGAAATGGTCACCTGGTTAATCACCACGTCAATACGTTTTGAATCCAGCGAGGCCAGCATACCGTCCCATTTGGTCGGTTTCAGGGAGGCTTTAACGCCGAGGTGCTTCGCCAGTTCTTCTGCAAATTCCACTTCAAAACCGGTCAGCTTGCCGTCATCGCCCTGGAAGCTGAAGGGAGGATAGGTTCCTTCCAGCCCGACCAGCAGCGTACCGCGCTCTTTTACTTTATTCAGCAGGTTTTCTGCGGCGAACGTTTTCACGCTCATGCCCGCAACCAGCGCGACGGCCATAACACCCATCAGCGCCTGACGACCCAGAAGTGCAAATTTCATAAATACCCCGATATAGTGGAATTTTTACGTAGTGTAGAGAAATCGCCTGCAACGTCAAAGGCGACTGCGCTACATCTTATTCTTTTTTAATATATATCAGAAGTTGTTCCGGCGAGCGCTTTCTGCTTCACGGAACCCGGCATTTGCACCTTATATTGCGCATACTTGCGCAGCGCAATACGGTAGTTGTTGGTGCTGGTTGCAGGCAGCCACGGCTCCAGATTTTCATCCAGGTAACCGGTCTTCAGCAGATCGCGAGAGATATTGTTAACGCTCAGATGCTGCCCAAGACGGCGCAGGCGAACCACATATTCGCGCACGGTGCCGTGGCTCATCTCCGTTTGTTCAAACAGGAATTGTTTGAAGCCGATGATATCGAAGAAGTCGCTTTGCTCTTTGCAGTGGAGATCGCCACAGAAACGGCAAAGCGCCACCCACTCTTTTTGCTCTTCGAGCCACGCGGCTTCATCCATTAACGTGTCGAGGCGAGAGATAGCGATTTTATTCACGATCTCGCCGCGGCGAACCAGCGTGATACGATCGAGTAATTTGTTACAGTGGGCGCAATGCGTCTGGCTGTGTTTAAAGTCTTTCAGGTAGCGGCTTAAAGGCCGTCTTTTAGATTGCTGCACCGTCATGATAACTCCTGGTTGTCAATACGTTGTGCGGCATTTTTCGGGTGATTGGATCACCTATAACTTACCCAGTTTGGTTCGTAAGCGTTTAATGGCCTGGCTGTGCAGCTGGCTAACCCGCGACTCCCCCACCTCCAGAACCGCGCCAATCTCTTTGAGATTAAGCTCTTCCTGGTAATAAAGGGTCAACACCAGCTGTTCGCGCTCGGGCAGAGCTTCAATCGCTTCCATTACGCGCTGGCGTAAATTCCCTTCCATTAAATGGTGTAACGGGTTTTCCTGCTGGTGCTCGTCCGTCACCAGCTCGATGCTATCGCCATGCTCTTCGCGCCACTCGTCATAGGAGAAGAGTTGGCTATTATTGGTATCGAGCAACATCTGACGATACTCTTCAACAGCAATACCAAGACGTTCCGCCACTTCGGTTTCCGTTGCGTTGCGTCCCAGTTCCTGTTCCAGCTGTCCCATCGCATGCGCCACTTCGCGCGCGTTGCGGCGAACGCTGCGCGGCACCCAGTCGCGGCTGCGCAGCTCGTCCAGCATCGCACCACGAATACGCTGAACTGCGTAAGTCGTAAATGCCGTTCCTTGCAGAGCGTCGTATCGGTCAACTGCATTCAATAACCCGATACCGCCCGCCTGTAGCAGATCGTCAAGTTCCACGCTCGCCGGCAAACGCACCTGGAGGCGCAATGCTTCGTGACGCACCAGCGGGACATAACGCTGCCACAGCGAGTGTTTATCCATTACACCTTCAGCGGTATAGAGTGAATTCACGATAAACAGCCCTGCGTTAGTTGAGTTATCGGCATGATTATCCGATTCTGCAGGGCGTTCAATTGGATGAAAAAGGGGGATAAAGTGAGGTTATTCTGAGGTTGCCCGCAGCAGAGGCAACTTTTCTGGCTAAATTAACAGTTGTAACAATGAAAGATCGTCGCCCAATTTGACGCTATCTATATGTTGATAAAAGAGCTTTCCGGCTTCCTGATTATGCTGGCTCAGGGAGTGGAAGCTGTAAATAACGTCAATAATATTGTCCTGTTCAATTTTCCCCGCCGCGATGGCCTGACCGGCAAGCAGCGATTTGAGAAAATAGAACTCCGCAACGATTAAATAAAGATTATTCAACATGCTGCGGCCATTGCTCTGCGGGAATGCCTGCTGCCAGAGCTTATATTTAAAAAAGTTCTTAAAGAGGTGATCGTTTTCCGCCAGGTAACTGCCCGCCACATCGCGCCAGACGGATTCGATGTTTTCCATCACCTTTTCAGCCGGCACGCTGTCACCGACAGCCTCGAACTGCTGGTACAGCTGGGAGAAATAACGGTTTAAAACTGCCCCACCGCGGCTGGCCGTTTTCTTTGTAAAGAAGCTTTGAATAAGCGAAATTAATCCGAATTTAAGGCTATAGTTCTGGTTGAAGCCACTCAATTCAGCCTTGATTTTACCGCTCACCAGCTCGTTCACCAGTGAATAATAAACCGTTTCGAGCGTGCTGATATTCTCTTCCAGGTTTTGTAGCTTTTCAGCCACCATCAGGAATTTCACCACAGCATAAACTTGTTCTTCAACGCTCACCGCCTCAACGCTGAACAGGTTCTGGCAGAAGAGATTGATGACCTTAGCCTTCAAATCCATCGCTGGCGCATTATTAACGTCCTGCTGAACGCTGATGGATTCCATCATCGCCATCGACTCCCGATCGTTCAGCAGCAGACGGGTCACTTCCGGACACGAGAGGTTAAGGGATTTTTCGATTTCGGTTTTATAGACCCGGTTTGTCCGGGGAAACGACGAACAGGTCGGGCTTAAGGCCTGAGCGCCCATCGCACCATGAATTGAGCAGAGCTTATCGGTATCCATAAACGGGCAGTTTTTACTCTCCGTATGGAAAATCACCTCACCCCAGTGGCCGTACTGTTTTTTGGTAATTTTAATTCCCGTCTTCGCCGTCTGGCGAATTGCCGCGTTTTTACTGTTGAGATAGCGGTTGACGGAGGATTTATCGAACGCGATGGTCCAGCCCTGACAACAATGTTCACGGCATTCCCCACCGACACAGGAAAAATCTGCGACCAGTTTAGGCTGGGTAATAACGATCTGTTTCACGGGCGGATCCTCAAAATTCAGAGACAAAAAAACCCCGCCGAAGCGGGGTTTGATGCGTAAAATTAACGCAGCAGAGACAGAACGGTCTGTGGAACCTGGTTTGCCTGGGACAGAACAGAAGTACCAGCCTGCTGCAGGATCTGCGCGCGGGACATGTTGGAAACTTCAGTTGCGTAGTCAGCGTCCTGGATACGGGACTGAGCAGCAGACAGGTTGTTAGAGGTGTTGTTCAGGTTGTTGATTGCAGAAGTGAAGCGGTTCTGCACAGCACCCAGACCGGAACGAGCGGTATCAACTTTAGCGATTGCTTTGTCAATGGTGTCCAGATCGGTTGCTTTGATTGCTTTCAGGTCAAGACCATTTACGCCCAGAGTAGTGGAGTCAGCTTTAGCACCGCTCAGGTCCAGAGTAATAGTGTCGCCATCGTTAACACCAACCTGAATCGCAACTTTACCATCACCAGCTGCACCCGCAGTGCCAGTCAGCAGTTTGATGCCGTTGAAGTCAGTCTTGCCTGCAACGCGGTCGATTTCAGCCAGACGAGCGGTAACTTCATCCTGCAGAGAGGCCAGGTCAGACGTGCTGTTGGTGCCGTTGCTTGCCTGAACAGCCAGTTCACGAACGCGCTGCAGGTTGTTGTTGATTTCGTTCAGGGAACCTTCAGCAGTCTGCGCCATGGAGATACCGTCGTTGGCGTTACGCGCTGCCTGAGTCATACCTTTGATCTGGGAGGTCATGCGGTTTGCAATCGCCTGGCCAGCGGCATCGTCTTTCGCGCTGTTGATACGCAGACCTGAAGACAGACGCTCAATAGCAGTGCCCAGAGAAGACTGAGATTTGTTCAGGTTGTTCTGAGTAGTCAGGGACAACAGGTTAGTATTGATAACTGCCATAATTTTCTTTCCTTCAAAAATTGGGTTTTAGGTCCGGTGCCTAACACTCACAGCGTCTCTCACCGTCAACAAGGTTATCGACGGGTCCCGAAAAGACTTTAGAATCAATTTCGAAAAAATTATAACTCAATGATTATTAATGGTTTTATTTTTAAAAAATCAATTAAGGTTCATCATAAGGTTATTATTTACGGCTTTTTATTACGCGGAATATGCCAAAAAAGGCACACACTTATCTGTGTTATTGACGCACTAAAAATCGTCCCAAAGTGCAATCGTTTCATTTAACGCGCCAGGACATGCCTATTCTTTGGATTATTTTTTTCTCACCATCGTAAACTTTTACTATTCGAGGCCGATAAGAGTCCTGAACTACTTTCGTATTTAAGGAAAATATGCATGGCTACTATCAGTAACCTCGGGATAGGTTCTGCAGGACTCGGGGAATTATATAATCAGTTGGATGCAGCAGAACGAACCAAGCTGACGACGATTACTACCCAGCAATCAACGTATAACGCACAGTTAAGCGCGTACGGCAAGCTGCAGAGTGCCATGACCTCGCTGCAGACTGCGACAGCTGCGCTGGGTAAAGCGACCACATGGAACTCAACCGCCGTAAGCAGCACCAACACGGCCTTTACGGCAACCACGACCGCAGACGCATCCGTCGGCTCTTATGTGGTTAATGTCAACCAGGTGGCAAAAGCACAGGCGCTCACGACGGGTTCGTATGCCACCAACACTGAGCTGCTGGGCGATACGACCGGCACGACGCGTAAAATTACGATTACCCAGCCGGGGACAAAAACGCCTTTAGAGGTGAACCTGGCCGATGGCGATACGTCGCTTGCCGGGATCGCGAGCGCGATTAATAAAGCGAACGGCAACGTCACCGCCAGCGTAATCAAGGCGAAAGACGGCGATTACCGCCTGATGCTCTCCTCGAAAACCACCGGTACGGATGGCGAGATGACCATCAGCGTCACCGGGGACGACAAGCTGCAAAGCGTAATCGGCTACGACTCAACCGCCAAAACCGGCGCGCTGGCGGTAAATACCGCGGCCCAGAACGCGATTGTCGTTGTGAACGACATCAAGATTGAGCGTCAATCGAACACCATTTCCGATGCGCTGCCGGGGATGACCTTCACCGTGAAGGCAGAAAGTAAAGCGGATGAAATGCTGGAAGTAACGCGCGCCACGGATGCAAACCAAAAAGCCGTAACGGACTGGGTAACCGCGTATAACTCGCTGCAGTCCACCATTAACAGCCTCACCAAATATGTCGCGGTCGACGCGGGTGCTGGCGGTCAGTCCACCAGCAACGGCGCGCTGGTGGGTGATGCAAACGTGCGCGGGATCCAGTCTCAGCTGCGCGGTCTGCTGACCGAAGTTCAGGCTGGCTCCGTTCAGATTATGGCTCAGCTGGGGATTACCCAGGATCCGGTAAAAGGTGCAGACGGTACGGTCGGTAACCTCAAAGTGGATTCCGATAAGCTGAAAAAAGCGCTGACCGACAACCCGACCGCCGTACAGCAGTACTTTATCGGTGACGGAAAGAAAACCGGTCTGGCGACCCAGATGAACAACACGCTGACCACCATGCTCAGCACCAGCACCGGCAGCGCGGGCGTGATCCAGAACGCGAAAGACGGTATCAACAAAACGCTGAAAACCCTGGGCGAACGTTACGACTCTATGGAAGCCTCTATTGATGCCACCATGGCGCGTTACAAAGCGCAGTTCACCAGCCTGGACGTATTAGTCACCAAAATGACCAGTACGGCCAACTATCTGACCCAACAGTTCTCACAAAAATAGTCGTAGCCTTCAGGAGTGGATATGTATAAGACCTCTGGTGTTCAATCCTATCAGCAGATAGGAGTAGAAAGCGCAGTTATGAATGCCAGTCCACACCAGCTGATTGTCATGTTGTTCGACGGGGCGCATAGCGCCCTCGTCCGTGCGCGTTTGTTCATGGAAGCCGGACAAATTCGTGAAAAAGGCGAAGCGTTATCGAAAGCCATTAACATCATCGACAACGGTTTAAAAGCAGGACTGAACATGGAGGTTGAGAGCGAGCTGTCCAGTAATCTTGCCTCCTTGTACGAATATATGGTTCGACGTTTATTACTGGCGAACGTCAGTAATGACGTAGACGCAATTGTTGAAGTCGAGGGTTTATTAAACAACATTGCGGATGCGTGGAAGCAAATCGGCCCCAATGCGTCCTCTATTTCAGGATAATTTTGATGAATAATCCCAGCGCAGCGCTTAGCCACTGGCAGGCGTTACATGCTCAGAGCATTGCTATGCTAAATCTCGCACATTCTGGTCAATGGGATGCGCTTATTGAGCAGGAAATGCATTACGTTCAACTGGTGGAAAGGATTTCGCAAACGCCCATCATGTCATGCCCCCCGGCTCAGGTTGAGCAAGCGCGTGCGCTGCTGGAGATGATCCTCGACAATGAGAATACGTTAAAGGCGCTGCTGAAAGTGCGGATGGACGAACTGCGTAATCTCATCGATCAAACCGGCAAACAGCAATCCATCACCTCTACCTATGGAAAGCTGTCAGGGAATATTCTTTATCCAGAAAGTGTTACCCGCGACACACAATTATGATTTCTTCATCCATACTCCAGAAGTCTGCCATATGGCTTCTGGAGCACGGACGATGAAAAACCCCACCCTGTTACAATGCTTTCACTGGTATTACCCCGCTGGCGGTGAATTGTGGCGAGAAGTCACGGCGTTAGCCCCCAATCTTAATGAAATCGGCATCAACATGATCTGGCTGCCGCCCGCGTATAAAGGGGCTTCCGGCGGGTATTCGGTTGGCTATGACTCTTACGATCTGTTTGACCTCGGCGAGTTTGACCAGAAAGGCAGTATCGCCACGAAATACGGTGACAAAGCGCAGCTGCTGGAAGCCATCGACGCCCTCAAAAGCAACGAGATTGCCGTCCTGCTGGACGTGGTGGTGAACCACAAAATGGGGGCTGATGAGAAAGAGCCTGTCCGCGTGCAGCGCGTGAACGAACAGGACCGTACACAAATTGATGATGAAATCATCGAGTGTGAGGCCTGGACTCGCTACACCTTCCCTGCCCGCGCCGGGCAATATTCGCAGTTTATCTGGGATTACAAGTGCTTCAGCGGCGTCGACCATATTGAAAACCCGGATGAAGACGGGATCTTTAAAATCGTCAACGACTACACCGGCGAAGGCTGGAATGACCAGGTCGATGATGAGATGGGTAACTTCGATTACCTGATGGGCGAAAACATCGACTTTCGCAATCACGCCGTCACCGAGGAGATCAAATACTGGGCCCGCTGGGTCATGGAACAGACGCACTGCGACGGTTTTCGTCTGGACGCCGTCAAGCATATTCCCGCCTGGTTTTACAAAGAGTGGATTGAGCACGTCCAGGAAGTCGCCGAACAGCCGTTGTTTATCGTGGCGGAATACTGGTCTCATGAGGTGGATAAACTTCAGGCCTATATTGACCAGGTCGACGGTAAAACCATGCTGTTTGATGCCCCGCTGCAGATGAAATTCCACGAAGCGTCGCGCCAGGGACGAGATTACGACATGAGCCAGATCTTCACCGGCACGCTGGTGGAGGCCGACCCGTTCCATGCGGTGACCCTCGTCGCGAACCACGACACTCAACCCTTGCAGGCGCTGGAGGCCCCGGTCGAAGCCTGGTTTAAACCGCTGGCGTACGCGCTGATCCTACTGCGGGAAAACGGCGTGCCGAGCGTCTTCTATCCGGATCTGTTCGGCGCAAGCTATGACGATACAGGAGGGGACAGTGAAACGTACCATATTGATATGCCGGTGATTGAGCAGCTTCACGAACTGATCCTCGCCCGCCAGCGTTTTGCCCACGGCGTGCAGACGCTCTTTTTTGACCATCCTAACTGCATCGCCTTCAGCCGCAGCGGCACGGAAGACGATCCCGGCTGCGTGGTGGTGATGTCGAACGGCGACGACGGCGAGAAGGTAATTTGCCTGGGGGAAAACTACGGCAACAAAACGTGGCGTGATTTCCTCGGCAATCGTGAAGAAACGGTCACCACCGCGGCGGATGGCGAAGGCACCTTTACCTGTAAAGGGGGAAGCGTCAGCGTGTGGGTGATTGAGGATGCGTTGTAGAACGGGAAACGTGCGGCCTGATGCCCTCACCCCGTCCCTCTCCCACAGGGAGAGGGCGCAAACACCAAAAACGGCAACGAGGTTGCCGTTTTGCTTTTACCCTTAGGGCAGTTTACTCTCCAGCGGATTCTTGCTCAGGTAATCGGCACATTCCACCGTTGGGCGGTCAACCTTCCGCAGCTCCATCCCGTCATATTCAAGCGTAGCGCCGTCGCGTTCCAGCGGATAGATATCCAGCTTGCGTGTGACGTTATAATAGCTGTCTGAACGCAGCATGATCTTACCCGGTACGGCAATCATGCGCTGCCACTGGCGGCAGTCCAGCGTATCGCCCTCTTCCGTCACTACCAGTGTGGCAATCGCTTCAGGGCTAACCAGACTGCTCTGCGGCCCTTTCGACTGCCAGTATCCCGCCAGGTTCGCCGGGACGGGATGCTTGATCACGTCATTATAGTTATCGACCTGAACGCACCCGGTCAGTGCCAGCAGCGCGCCAGCAATTGCTATTTTTTTCATCATCTTTCCTGCATTCGAAGAAAAAAATATTGTGGCATTAAAGCGCTGAGGCTGCCAGCGAAGATCGAGGGGGCTTAAACACAAGAAGGACAGGTTTACTGACATCTGATAAAACCCCGTTTAAACGGGGTTTTGTATGACAGCATGTTGGAAATTAATACAGACTCGAGATAAACGCGCTTACAGGTTCTGGTAACAAATCCTGTGGGTGATCGCCACCGAAGGTAGCCCACTTGCTTTTGCCATTGATAATAGTTGATGCAACACGACTATTGGATTCACTATTATATACAGTGATTTTCACTTCAATCTTGTCTGGAATGCCGGACCACTCAGTTGCACGATCTTCCCAGTGCAATATCTGTGGGACCACATAATAACCGCGGCTAAGTGTATGGCGGCTTTTGAGACAGGCAAGATCATCACAGTCGGCAAAAACTGTCACATTATCTGAATGTCGCAAAAATGCAGCTTTTACAGCGTCTGCCGTAGCTTTGCCAGACCCCGAATAAGTGTGTGTTTCATATACACCGTCAGTTGGCTGAGAGATCGCAACTGGGGAATCTTTTAACAGGGGCTCTGTACGCTCCTGAATATTATTTGTGCTGTATTTGGCGGAACAACCTGCCAGTAAAATTGCAGAAAAAAACAGAAACAAACTTTTCACTTTTCTATCCCTGTAAAATAAAGGAGTTACATTTTATCAGGCCAGCCCAGGTGAAACATATGTTTGCATCATGAAGACGTGACAAAACTGGTGAAATGCGTCGAGGAGGCACAGTTCTGGAAGGCGAAATTGACCGTATGAGACGCCTGTCCAGAACGAAATGTAATTAGCTTTGTCCCACCCATGTCCCATAACATGTCTGAGAGCAATCATTAACTATAAATTTCATCAGGTTTGATTGCTTAAACCTGCATCCCCATCACTTCCTGATACGCCGACACCAGCTTGTTACGCACCTGGATCCCCATCTGCAGGGAAACCGAGGCTTTTTGCAAATCGGTCATCACATCATTGAGCGCCACGCCCGGCTCGCCGAGGGTGAACTTCTCCGCCTGCGTACGCGCAGCGGTCTGGGTATCGCTGATACGGTCAAGAGCGGCATGCAGTTGCCCCGCAAAGCTGATGGTCGGCTGCTGTTCTGCCACATTCTGATTACGGGCCGTCATCGCCGTTGCCTGCAACTGACTGATGACCCCTTCAATGCCCTGTATAGCCATGACTCTCCCCTGGATGGTTTTTTACGCGGTCAAGACTAACAGCTTGTCAATAAGATAATGGCGGTAAATAGCGTGAAAAAACCAGGTTATTTGACGCATAGAAAATCCGGAATCGTCAAATAATGGCAGGGCCATCAATATGGAACTTTTGTCGTGTTTGCCGACCCGGGAGTCAGTTTTGTTTCTCTACACGAATAACGTAAACCACCAGGATTTAAGAGGTGCGCAATGAGTGCAACAGCATCGACAGCGCCACAAAATAAATCACTCGAGTGGATGAACCGCCTTCGCGCGAATCCTAAAATCCCGTTGATCGTGGCAGGCGCTGCCGCAATTGCGATCCTTGTAGCGATGGTTTTATGGGCGAAAAGCCCTGATTACCGCACGCTCTACAGCAACCTTTCCGATCAGGATGGCGGCGCCATCGTCACCCAGCTTACCCAGATGAACATCCCGTATCGCTTTGCCGATAATGGCGGTGCGCTTGAGGTACCGGCGGATAAAGTGCACGAGCTTCGTCTGCGCCTGGCACAGCAGGGCCTGCCAAAGGGCGGCGCGGTCGGCTTTGAGCTGCTGGACCAGGAAAAATTCGGCATCAGCCAGTTCAGCGAGCAGGTGAACTACCAGCGTGCGCTGGAAGGCGAGCTGGCCCGCACCATTGAAACGTTAGGCCCGGTAAAGAGTGCCCGCGTGCACCTGGCAATGCCTAAACCCTCTTTATTTGTTCGTGAACAGAAATCCCCTTCAGCTTCCGTTACCGTGAACCTCGAGCCCGGCCGCGCGCTGGACGAAGGGCAAATCAGCGCGGTAACGCATCTCGTCTCCAGCGCCGTCGCCGGCCTGCCGCCAGGTAACGTGACGCTGGTGGATCAAAGCGGACACCTGCTGACGCAATCCAATACCGCCGGTCGTGACCTGAACGACGCGCAGCTAAAATACGCCGCCGACGTTGAAAGCCGTCTCCAGCGCCGCATCGAAGCGATCCTCGGCCCGGTGGTGGGCAACAGCAACGTGCACGCCCAGGTGACCGCGCAGATTGACTTCTCTAATAAAGAACAAACCGAAGAGCAATACAGCCCGAACGGCGATGCGGCTCAGGCGGTCATGCGTTCACGCCAGATCAACTCCAGCGAACAGATCGGCGGGGCCTATCCTGGCGGCGTGCCGGGCGCGCTCTCTAACCAGCCAGCACCGGCAAACGCGGCGCCGATTTCCACGCCGCCTGCCAACCAGCAGAACGGTCAGCAAAATAATCAGCAGACCACCTCAACGACCAATAACGCCGGTCCGCGCTCCAGCAGCCGTAACGAAACCACGAACTATGAAGTGGACCGGACGATCCGCCACACTAAGCTGAACGTGGGCGATATTCAGCGTCTTTCCGTTGCGGTGGTGGTGAACTACAAAACCCTGCCGGACGGCAAACCGTTGCCGTTAACCGCCGAGCAGATGAAGCAGATTGAGAACCTTACCCGCGAAGCGATGGGCTACTCCGAGAAGCGCGGCGATACCCTCAACGTGGTGAACTCTCCGTTTAACTCGGTTGAAGAGACCGGCGGTGAACTGCCGTTCTGGCAACAGCAGGCGTTTATCGACCAGCTGATGTCCGCAGGCCGCTGGCTGCTGGTGCTGATTGTCGCGTGGCTGCTGTGGCGTAAGGGCGTTCGTCCTCAGCTCCAGCGCCGTGCGGAAGCCGAAAAAGCGGCTCGCGAGCAGATGAATACGCGTCAGGAAACGGAAGAAGCCGTTGAAGTTCGCCTCAGCAAAGATGAACAGATGCAGCAGCGTCGTGCTAACCAGCGCATGGGCGCTGAGGTGATGAGCCAGCGCATTCGCGAAATGTCAGATAACGATCCGCGCGTCGTGGCGCTGGTCATCCGCCAGTGGATGGGTAACGAACATGAGTAATACGCTTACGGGCACCGATAAAAGCGTCATCCTGCTGATGACCATTGGCGAAGATCGCGCGGCAGAGGTGTTTAAACACCTCTCCCAGCGAGAAGTGCAAATTCTCAGTGCGGCGATGGCCAACGTGCGTCAAATCTCCAACAAACAGCTGACCGAAGTGCTGTCAGAGTTTGAACAGGAAGCCGAACAGTTTGCCGCGCTGAACGTCAACGCCAACGACTACCTGCGCTCCGTGCTGGTCAAGGCGCTGGGCGAAGAGCGTGCCGCCAGCCTGCTGGAAGACATTCTGGAAACCCGCGATACCGCCAGCGGTATCGAAACGCTCAACTTTATGGAGCCGCAGAGCGCCGCAGACCTGATTCGCGACGAGCACCCGCAGATTATCGCCACCATCCTGGTTCACCTCAAACGTGGCCAGGCGGCGGATATTCTGGCCCTGTTCGAAGAGCGCCTGCGTCACGACGTGATGCTGCGTATCGCGACCTTCGGCGGCGTTCAGCCGGCCGCGCTGGCGGAGCTGACCGAAGTGCTGAACAACCTGCTCGACGGTCAGAACCTCAAGCGCAGCAAAATGGGCGGCGTGAGAACGGCGGCGGAAATTATCAACCTGATGAAAACGCAGCAGGAAGAAGCCGTCATTTCGGCGGTTCGCGAATTCGACGGCGAGCTGGCGCAGAAAATCATCGACGAGATGTTCCTGTTCGAAAACCTCGTCGAAGTGGACGACCGCAGCATCCAGCGCCTGCTCCAGGAAGTGGATTCCGAGTCGCTGCTTATCGCCCTCAAAGGCGCCGAACAGCCGCTGCGCGAGAAGTTCCTGCGCAACATGTCCCAGCGTGCGGCGGATATCCTGCGCGACGACCTTGCCAACCGTGGCCCGGTTCGTCTGTCTCAGGTGGAAAACGAACAGAAAGCCATCCTGCTTATCGTTCGTCGTCTGGCGGAAACCGGCGAGATGGTGATTGGCAGCGGAGACGACACCTATGTCTAATGAGCTGTCGTGGAAGCGCTGGACGCCGGACGATCTGGCCCCTCCCCTTGCCGAATTCACGCCCGCGGTGGTCTCGCCCGCAGAGCCCGACGCGGACGTTGAACAGCCCGAGCTGAGCGAAGAGGAGCAGCAAGCGCAGATGCTGGCCCAGCTGCAAATGCAGGCGCACGAGCAGGGCTATAACGCCGGTCTGAACGAAGGCCGCCAGAAGGGGCACGATCTGGGGTACCAGGAAGGCCTGGCGAAAGGGTTAGAGCACGGCATCGATCAGGCGCGCCAGCAGCAGGCGCCGATCCATGCCCGCATGCAGCAGCTGGTCAGCGAGTTCCAGCACACGCTGGACGCGCTGGACAGCGTGATTGCCTCGCGTCTGATGCAGATGGCGCTGGAGGCGGCGCGTCAGGTTATCGGCCAGACGCCCGTGGTGGATAACACCGCGCTGATTAAACAAATTCAGGGTCTGCTTCAGCAGGAGCCGCTGTTCAGCGGCAAACCGCAGCTGCGCGTCCACCCGGACGATCTGCAGCGCGTTGAAGAGAGCCTGGGCGCAACGCTTAGCCTGCACGGCTGGCGTCTGCGCGGCGACCCATCCTTACACCACGGCGGATGCAAAGTCTCTGCCGATGAAGGCGACCTGGATGCCAGCGTCGCCACCCGCTGGCAGGAACTGTGTCGCCTGGCGGCACCGGGAGTCGTCTGATGACCGCACGCCTTACCCGCTGGCTCACCACGCTCGACAATTTTGAGACGAAGATGGCGCAACTGCCATCTGTTCGTCGTTATGGGCGACTGACGCGCGCCACCGGTCTGGTACTGGAGGCCACCGGCCTGCAGCTTCCCCTGGGTGCGACCTGCGTCATTGAGCGTCAGGATGGGCAGGAAACGCGTGAAGTGGAAAGCGAAGTGGTCGGGTTTAACGGCCAGCGCCTGTTCCTGATGCCGCTTGAAGAGGTGGAAGGCATACTGCCCGGTGCGCGCGTTTACGCCAAAAACATCAGCGGCGACGGGCTGCAAAGCGGGAAACAGCTGCCGCTTGGCCCTGCCCTGCTCGGCCGCGTGCTGGACGGCAGCGGGAAGCCACTTGACGGGCTGCCCGCGCCGGACACCACCGAAACCGGCGCGCTGATTACCCAGCCGTTCAACCCCCTGCAACGTACCCCTATTGAGCACGTGCTGGATACCGGCGTGCGTCCGATTAACGCCCTGCTCACCGTAGGGCGCGGACAGCGCATGGGCCTGTTCGCCGGTTCCGGCGTCGGGAAATCCGTCCTGCTCGGCATGATGGCGCGCTATACCCAGGCCGACGTGATTGTCGTGGGCCTGATCGGCGAGCGTGGTCGCGAAGTAAAAGACTTTATTGAAAACATTCTGGGTGCGGAAGGCCGCGCCCGCTCGGTGGTGATCGCCGCGCCGGCGGACGTGTCGCCGCTGCTGCGTATGCAGGGTGCCGCCTACGCCACCCGTATCGCCGAAGATTTTCGTGACCGCGGCAAGCACGTGCTGCTGATCATGGACTCCCTCACCCGCTACGCAATGGCGCAGCGTGAAATTGCGCTGGCCATTGGCGAGCCGCCGGCCACCAAAGGCTATCCACCTTCGGTCTTCGCCAAACTTCCGGCGCTGGTAGAGCGTGCGGGTAACGGCATCAGCGGCGGCGGCTCCATCACCGCGTTCTATACGGTGCTTACCGAGGGCGACGACCAGCAGGACCCGATTGCCGACTCCGCGCGCGCGATCCTGGACGGCCATATCGTGCTGTCGCGCCGCCTGGCCGAAGCCGGGCACTACCCGGCAATTGATATTGAAGCGTCCATCAGCCGTGCGATGACGGCATTGATTACCGAGAAGCACTACGCCCGCGTGCGTAACTTCAAACAACTGCTTTCCAGCTTCCAGCGCAACCGCGATCTGGTCAGCGTGGGGGCGTATGCCAAAGGCAGCGACCCGATGCTCGACAAGGCGATTAGCCTGTGGCCGCAGCTGGAGGCGTTTTTACAACAGGGCATATTTGAGCGTGCCGACTGGGAAGATTCAATCCAGGCGCTGGAACTGATTTTCCCGCAGGTGTAACACAGGTGGAGGGCGAAGGTCATGGCGCAAAACAGCGCGTTATCAACGCTGAAAGATCTGGCTGAAAAAGAAGTTGATGATGCCGCATTGCAGCTTGGCGCAATGCGACGCGGGTGCCAGCAGGCTGAAGAACAGTTGAAGATGTTAATCGACTATCAGCATGAATATCGCACCAACCTCAATACCGATATGACGCAGGGCATTGGCAGCCAGCGCTGGATTAACTATCAGCAGTTTATCCAGACGCTGGAGAAGGCGATAGAGCAGCACCGCCAGCAGCTAAACCAGTGGACCCAAAAAGTCGATACCGCGCTGAATTTCTGGCGCGAGAAAAAACAGCGGCTGCAGGCCTGGCAGACCTTACAGGACCGGCAGATTGCAGCCTCGACCCTGGCGGAAAACCGCCTGGATCAGAAGAAAATGGATGAGTTTGCCCAGCGCGCATCAATGAGGAAACCGGAATGATCACACTGCAACAACTGCTGATGAGCGACAGCGACCCGTCAGGCGGGATGCAAACAGGGAAAGGCACCGAGGGTGCACAGGACTTTCTCTCCCTGCTGGCGGGCGCCCTGACGGACGCAACGGGCAAGGGCAACGATGCGCCGCTCACCCTGGCGGACCTGAAAGCCGCCGGCAGCAAGCTGTCGAAGGTCGCGCAGGATGCCAAAGGCGATACCGCTCTGCAGGCCAAAATTGCCGACCTGCTCTCGCGTCAGCCTGCGCTGAATGGCGTTGAAACGTCGGAGCCCGCGCCGCTTGAAACGTTGGTCTCCGGGCTGGTACCGCTGTCAAAGGGCGACGCGCTGAAGACGCTCACTGCGGCCAACGGTAAAGATGACGCTAAAACCGAGCTGAGCGAAGAAGAGCTGGCGGGGCTAAGCGCGCTGATGGCGATGCTGCCGCACCAGCAGACGACCGCCTCTCGTGCGGCAGGCAGCGACGGCGTTCACGCCACCTCGGCGCTGAGTTCAGCCACGCTTTCGCAAAACGGTGCGGGACAGCCGCCGTCCCTGAACGCGCCTGCGGGAAGCCATGACAAAGCGCCGCTTTCTGCGTCCTATCAGAGCCAGGCGAAGAACAACGTTCCGGATCTCGCCGCCAGCGCGCCAGCCACACCGGTCGTGGCCGCAGCCGCTGAGAAGCAGGACTTCGCCAGCGCCTCTTCGTCATCTTCGCCGACCGCTACCCTGGCGCCGATTATCTCCAGCCATGCGGCCAGCCAGCCTGCCGCAACCGTTGCCACCGCCCCGGTGCTAAGCCAGCCTCTGGGCACACATGAATGGCAGCAGTCACTGAGCCAGCACATCACCCTGTTCACTAAGCAGGGCCAGCAGACGGCGGAGCTGCGCCTGCACCCGGAAGATCTGGGCCAGGTGCAAATCTCGCTGAAGCTGGACGATAACCAGGCACAGCTGCAGATGGTCTCTGCGCACAGCCACGTACGCGCGGCGCTGGAAGCCGCGCTGCCGGTCCTGCGGACCTCACTGGCGGAGAACGGCATTCAGCTTTCTCAAAGCAGCGTCAGCAGCGAGAGCTTTGCCGGGCAACAGCAGTCTTCATCCCAGCAGCACCATGCTTCACGCCCGGGCCAGCACGGCGGTTTTAATGAAGAGAGCGATGAGCTCCTGCCGACCCCTGCCGCCCTGCAATCCGCGGCGCGCGGTAACGGTGCCGTAGACATCTTCGCCTAAACGCCAGAGGTAGCGTGATTATCCCCGTCTTTTCCACGCTTTGACGACGGCAGGACACGGGATAATCACCTTATTAAGCTGTACCGAAACAGGAAGCTCGTATCAGATGACAGACTCCGCTATCACCAAAAAAAGCAAGCGTTCCATCTGGATCCCGCTGCTGGTGTTGATCACGCTCGCCGCCTGCGCTACCGCGGGCTATAGTTACTGGCGTATGCAGCAGGAACCTTCAACCGCTGCGGCCAAAGCCGAACCTGCCCCACCGCCGGCGCCGGTCTTTTTCCCTCTGGACACCTTCACCGTTAACCTCGGTGATGCGGATCGCGTGCTGTATGTCGGTATTACGCTGCGCCTGAAGGACGAAGCAACCCGCGCGCGCCTGAACGATTATCTGCCGGAAGTGCGTAGCCGCCTTCTCCTGCTGTTTTCTCGTCAGGACGCCTCCGCGCTGGCTACCGACGTGGGTAAGCAAAAGCTGGTCGACGCCATCAAGCAGACGCTGGCCACCCCGCTGGTAAACGGTCAACCTAAGCAGGAAGTCACTGACGTTCTGTACACAGCCTTTATTCTGCGGTAACGACATGGGCGACAGTATTCTTTCTCAGGCAGAAATCGACGCGCTACTTAACGGCGACAGCGATAAGAGTGACGACCCGCAACCGGGTCTCACCGGCGACGATAATATTCGTCCTTACGATCCCAATACCCAGCGTCGCGTGGTACGTGAACGTCTGCAGGCGCTGGAGATCATTAACGAACGTTTTGCACGTCAGTTCCGTATGGGGCTGTTTAACCTGCTGCGTCGTAGCCCGGATATCACGGTCGGTGCGATCCGCATCCAGCCGTATCATGAGTTTGCCCGCAACCTGCCGGTGCCAACCAACCTTAACCTGATTCATCTGAAGCCGCTGCGCGGCACCGGTCTGGTGGTGTTTTCCCCAAGCCTGGTGTTCATCGCGGTGGATAACCTGTTCGGCGGCGACGGGCGTTTTCCGACCAAAGTGGAAGGTCGTGAATTCACCCACACCGAGCAGCGCGTCATTAACCGCATGCTGAAGCTGGCGCTGGAATCCTACAGCGACGCGTGGAAAGCGATTAACCCGCTGGAAGTGGAGTACGTCCGTTCTGAGATGCAGGTGAAATTTACCAATATCACCACCTCACCGAACGATATCGTCGTCAATACGCCGTTCCACGTGGAGATCGGTAACCTGACCGGTGAGTTCAACATTTGCCTGCCGTTCAGCATGATTGAACCGCTGCGCGAGCTGCTGGTTAACCCGCCGCTGGAGAACTCACGCAACGAAGATCAGAACTGGCGCGAAAACCTGGTACGCCAGGTGCAGCACTCGCAGCTGGAGCTGGTGGCGAACTTCGCCGACATTTCGATGCGGTTATCCCAGATCCTGAAATTACAACCCGGCGACGTTTTGCCGATAGACAAACCCGACCGCATTATTGCCCACGTGGATGGTGTCCCCGTACTTACAAGCCAGTACGGCACGATTAACGGTCAGTATGCGCTACGCGTTGAGCACTTGATCAACCCGATTTTGAATTCGCTGAATGAGGAACAGCCCAAATGAGTGACATGAACAATCCGTCCGATGAAAACAGCGGAGCACTGGACGATCTGTGGGCTGACGCGTTAAACGAGCAAAAAACGACTCCGACAAAAAGCGCGGCGGACGCGGTATTCCAGCAGTTAGGCGGCGGCGACGTCAGCGGCACGCTGCAGGACATCGACCTGATTATGGACATCCCGGTTAAGCTGACCGTTGAACTGGGACGCACCCGGATGACCATTAAAGAGCTGCTGCGCCTCACGCAGGGTTCCGTTGTGGCCCTTGACGGCCTGGCCGGCGAGCCGCTGGATATTCTGATCAACGGTTATCTGATTGCCCAGGGTGAAGTGGTGGTGGTTGCCGATAAATACGGCGTGCGCATCACCGACATCATCACCCCGTCTGAACGCATGCGTCGTCTGAGCCGTTAAGCATGAAAACCCAGGCAACAATATCACAGCCTTCCGCCGTTCCCGGCTCCCCGCTGCTCCAGGTGAGCGGGGCGTTGTTCGGTATTATTGCCTTTATTCTTATCGCCGCCTGGCTGGCAAAGCGTTTTGGCCTGGCGGGTAAAACTGCCGGCCCCCGCGGGCTGAAGGTCAGCGCCAGCACGACGCTTGGGCCGCGCGAACGCGTGGTCATCGTCGATGTGGAAGATGCGCGTCTGGTTCTGGGCGTAACCGGCTCAAACATCAACGTATTACATAAGCTGCCGCCCGCCCCTGCTGTGGTGGACGAGCGTGCAGAGGCCCCTGCGGATTTCCAGTCCGTGATGAAGAGTTTGCTTAAGCGTTCCGGGAGATCCTGATGCGCCGTTTGTTATCCCTGACGCTTGCGGGCGTTGGCCTGTTTGCTCCCGCGGTCTATGCGCAACTGCCCGGTCTGGTGTCAACCCCTCTCGCAGGCGGCGGCCAAAGCTGGTCGCTTCCGGTGCAGACGCTGGTGTTCATCACCTCGCTGACGTTTATTCCGGCTATCCTGCTGATGATGACCAGCTTCACCCGCATCATCATCGTTTTTGGTCTGCTGCGAAACGCGCTCGGCACCCCTTCCGCTCCGCCAAACCAGGTTCTGCTCGGACTGGCGCTGTTTTTGACCTTTTTCATTATGTCGCCGGTGATCGATAAGATTTACACCGATGCCTACCAGCCGTTCAGCGAAGATAAAATCTCCATGCAGGAAGCGCTGGATAAAGGCGCGCAGCCGCTGCGGGAATTTATGCTGCGCCAGACGCGCGAAGCGGATCTGGCCCTCTTTGCCCGCCTGTCCAACACCGGCGAGCTGCAGGGACCGGAAGCGGTACCCATGCGTATTCTGCTGCCCGCCTATGTCACCAGCGAGCTGAAAACCGCGTTTCAGATCGGCTTTACCATCTTTATTCCGTTCCTGATTATCGACCTGGTGATCGCCAGCGTCCTGATGGCGCTCGGGATGATGATGGTGCCGCCCGCGACCATCGCACTGCCCTTTAAGATCATGCTCTTTGTGCTGGTCGACGGCTGGCAGCTGCTGGTCAGCTCGCTGGCGCAGAGTTTCTACAGTTAAGGAACGGTAATGACACCCGAATCGGTCATGATGATGGGCACGGAGGCGATGAAAATCGCCATTGCCGTTGCCGCTCCGCTGCTGCTTGTCGCGCTGGTTACCGGTCTGATTATCAGTATTCTGCAGGCCGCCACGCAGATTAACGAAATGACGCTGTCGTTCATCCCGAAAATCATCGCCGTGTTCGTGGCGATTATCGTGGCCGGACCGTGGATGCTGAACCTGCTGCTGGACTATATGCGCAACCTGTTTACCAATCTGCCGTACATCATCGGCTGACCTGACGATGCTGCACTTCACCAGCGACCAGTGGGTTCAGTGGCTCGGCGTCTACTTCTGGCCGATGCTGCGCATTCTGGCGCTGATCTCCACCGCCCCCATTCTCAGCGAGAAATCGATCCCCAAGCGCGTTAAGGTGGGGCTGGGCATTATCATCACCATTATCGTCGCCCCTTCCCTGCCACCCGTGGATATTCCTATCTTCTCGGCTAACGCGGTATGGGTCGCTTTACAGCAGGTGATGATTGGCGTCGCCGTGGGCTTTACCATGCAGCTCGCCTTCGCCGCCGTGCGCACGGCCGGTGAGTTGATTGGCCTGCAAATGGGGCTATCGTTCGCCACGTTTGTCGATCCCGGCAGCCATCTCAACATGCCAGTGCTGGCGCGCATCATCGATCTGCTCGCCATGCTGCTGTTTCTGTCGCTCAACGGTCATCTGTGGCTCATCTCCATGCTGGTGGATACTTTCCATACGCTGCCGATCGGTGATAACCCGGTCAACAGCAATGCCTTCCTCGCGCTGACCCGCGCGGCGGGGCTGATCTTCCTCAACGGTCTGATGCTGGCTCTGCCGATCATCACACTGCTGCTCACCGTCAACCTGGCATTAGGCTTGCTGAACAGAATGGCTCCGCAGCTCTCGGTGTTTGTGATTGGTTTTCCGCTAACGTTGACGGTCGGAATTTTATTAATGTCATTACTGATGCCACTTATCGCCCCCTTCTGTGAACATTTATTCGGCGAGATATTCAATCTGTTAGCGGATATTGTCAGCGAATTGCCACGTAAATAATAGTCCTCACGGTCGCTATTGTCTTTCTGAGGATATTCCTAAAATAAAACGCGAAAAACATCTTCCAGGATATATCTGACGCGGTTTAAATGTTTCTAACCACCTCACAATACTTAATATTTACTTTACTTTAAGAAGATTCCTGGCAAATTATACGTAACTTTACGGGATAGTGAGTCCGCCTGAAAGTCTTTGTCATGCTCACAGGTTTATTATTTTTTTCCATCCCGTATGGCTGTTTTGAGCTCTCAGGCAGATGGTGAATTATCGTTACGCATTGAGTGAGGGTATGCCATGTCAACGATCATTATGGATTTATGCAGCTACACCCGGCTAGGGTTAACCGGGTACCTGGCAAGCAGAGGGGTAAGAAAGAGAGACATCAACGATGCACACACCGTTGAAGAACTCGCAGCCGCTTGTGACGAACTCAAACCAGGCGTGGTGTTTATTAATGAGGACTGTTTCATTCACGATCCAGCCAACAGTCAGCACATTAAGCAAATCATTAATCAGCATCCAAAAACCCTGTTTATTGTTTTTATGGCGATCGCGAATATCCATTTCGATGAGTATTTGTTGGTCCGTAAAAATTTATTGATCAGTTCTAAGTCGATTAAACCCGAGTCGCTGGATGACATTCTGGGTGATTATTTGAATAAAGAAGTTAAAAATGTAGGAGCGGTTAACTTACCCACCCTTTCATTAAGCAGGACTGAATCAAGTATGCTGCGAATGTGGATGGCTGGACAAGGAACTATTCAGATCTCCGACCAGATGAATATTAAAGCGAAAACCGTTTCGTCACACAAAGGAAATATTAAAAGGAAAATTAAAACGCATAATAAGCAAGTGATCTATCACGTGGTACGTCTGACCGATAATGTGACGAACGGGATTTTCGTCAACATGCGTTAGTGGCTTAAACCCCTTTGCACCCTACCTTTGATCTCTGGCCTGGCCAGAGATTTTTGCTTTTGCGGACGTGGTCGGGCACGCGCAATGCCACCCGACGCCGTACTACTCCGCTTTCTCAACAAAAATGCCGTCCGGATGCCCCAGTTCGTTAAAAAACCAGATGCCGAGCGGGTAGTCTTCCAGTGAGACCAGGTACATTGTGCCTTCACTAAACTCTTCAATTGCCAACACCACCCCCGGGCGGCGCGGCCCACCGTCCGTTTTAACGGTTACCCGATCGTTGACCTTCATACATTCCTCCTCTGGTTTTGAGCCAGTGTAGAACAAAACGCAAAAACACACATCGCCGCACGGCGTGAATGGCGTTTTTATACACAGTCTATACTTACCGTGGACACGGTTTAATGAGGAGCCCCGTAATGAAGACCGATAAAGAGTACAGCGACACCATCAAACGCGAGGTCGAGGTGGATGTCGATGCCCTGCTGGCCGCCATCAATGAGATCAGTGAGTCAGAGGTCCGCCGCACGGACGATGGTTCGGACCACGTCATTGTTAACGGGAGGGATTATCACACCTACCGCGAGCTGGCGGAGGCCTTCGAGCTGGATATTCATGACTTTAGCGTGTCTGAAGCAAATCGTTAGCACGAAAAAAATCCCGGTCATGGGGATGGCCGGGATCAAAACTTGCTTATGCAAGAAGCACTTGAAAATTCGTTACACCAGGAAATCTGATGTACAAACAACACTATCCCCAACGATTTTGCATGACAAGCATATATTCTTACGATGAATATAATATTTTTAACATAATCGTTTTGGTTATGAGCAACAACATGCGCCGAATGCGGGTTTGGCTGGATCGGTTCTCCTCAATCCGGTTTAAGCCCAGATATTTTTTAGGAATATTCTTAGATTAAGGCTCATTCGTTTTCGGGAGTTACTATGCTTTCACTCCGGGGTCCCCTGCTGATTTTTTCCGATCTGGATGGATCGCTGCTGGATATTCATACCTATGAGTGGCAGCCCGCAATGCCGTGGCTGGATAAACTGCAGGACAACCAGGTGCCGGTGATTCTTTGCAGCAGCAAGAGCGCGGCAGAGATGCTGGATATTCAGCAGGATCTGGGTCTGGAAGGGTTACCGTTTATCGCTGAGAACGGCGCGGTGATTCAGCCTGACGTGCGCTGGGAAATGGGTCAGCGCCACATCAACGGTATGACGCACCGGGAGATTCGTCCGCTTATTGAGCAAATCCGCCAGCAGGCGGGCTTCAAATTCACCACCTTTGACGACGTGGACGACCGCGTCATTAGCGAATGGACGGGGATGACCCGATACCGCGCGGTGCTTGCCCGCAAGCATGACGCCTCCGTCACGCTCATCTGGCGTGATTCCGACGAAGCCATGGCCCGGTTTGAAGCGGCGCTGGCGCAACACGGGCTGAAATGCCTGCAGGGTGCCCGTTTCTGGCATATTCTCGATGCCGGCTGCGGTAAGGACATTGCGGCTAACTGGCTAATCGCGCAGTACCGTGAACGGGAAAATATTGAACCCACGACCCTGGGGCTCGGCGATGGGCCGAACGACGCGCCGCTGCTGGACATCGTGGACTTCGCGGTGGTGATTAAGGGGATAAACCGGCAGGGTATTACGTTACGGGACGATAACCCCCGTCGGGTTTATCACACCCGGCAGGCGGGACCGCTCGGCTGGCAGGAGGGGCTGGATCACTTTTTGTCATGATCGTGCCAGACAACCCGGTTACGTCCGTCCTGTTTAGCTTTATATAACCGGGCATCCGCCACGGACTGCAGCTGTTCGAAATCGTAATTTTCGTTTTCCCGGGCGCTGCTGACGCCGAGTGACGCGCTGATGCGCAGGGTCGTACTCTTCTTCACCAGAATCTCCTTGCTGTTGATTCGGCAGCGAATACGCTCCGCGACGCCTCTCGCCTCCTCAAGACCGAGCCCCGGCAGGACGATACAAAACTCTTCCCCGCCCACGCGTCCTGCCACGTCGTTTTTACGCAATGCGCTGGAAATTAGCCCTGCCGAGTGGGAAAGCACCTTATCACCGGCCTGGTGACCGAATCGATCGTTGACGCTTTTAAAATGGTCGAGGTCTAACTGAATGACCGAGAACGGCAACGACTGTTGATGACACTTCTTCGCCAGCAGTTTCGCGCGTTCGAACAGCGCGCCGCGATTATTCAGGCGGGTTAGCGGGTCGTGCCAGGCCTGCCACTTGAGCGAGTGCTGCAGCGTATACATATTGCTGACCATCCGGCGGATCACCAGCCACGAAATCAGCAGCATCGCGGTAAAGAGCGCCCACAGTAATGCCAGTACGATACTGATGCTGCCGAAGTCGCCCTTTACCCCTTCCTGCAGAGTATGGACACGCAAAACCAGGCCATCAAAATGATCGAGCCGCTGCCAGCTAATGAAACGGCTGCCGAGGCGGATGCCACCACCAGTATCGTGCTCGATCGCCTGCGCTATCTGCGCGAGTTCGCGTTCATCGAAATGGTTCACCTGTTTATCTGTCTTTTCAGAGGAGGCAATCATATTGAGCCGGGAGTCGTACAGCTGATACTCCCCCTCCGTACGGTCGTCCGTCGCCTCTGCCAGCAGGCGTTGCATCGTATTCAGCGAGAAATCCATCGCCACCACGCCATACCAGTAGTGATTGAAATAAATGGGGACGCTGGAAGTGATCGTTCGCTCGTCACCGGTCCAGGATGACGGCGTGGAGATAAACCAGCGCACCGCGCGGGAGCGATTGTTACGTTCCGATTGCTGGGTAAACCAGGACTGCGTGACCAGGTGATAATAGCGGGGGATAATATCGCTCGCCTCTGTTAGCGTGTCCGTCGAAAGATAAAACCCGGCGCGTGAAACGTAGATCACCCGCGATTCACTATGCCTGCTCGACGTCGCCAGCCTGAGCAGATAACCCACCTCAAGCGCGGCTGAAATTTCATTGCTGATGCGTTCAGCGTCCCGGTTCAGAATCGACGTTTTTTCAACAAACGCATCCGAGACGCCGTTAATCGGAAGTGTGCGATTTCTATCAACGAGGAGCTGCCAGGTGGGACGCATGCGTAATGCGTTAAAGTGCGATACTGCATCGTGCAAAACATTGAAGGCCAGCGGCGTCTGTAGCGCATCGCGCATGCTCTGGCGAAATAACAGCATTTTATCCACGCTGTACTGCAGCTGCCTGTCCAGCGAGCTGGCCACGGTTTCCAGGTGGTTGCGCTGGCTGGAGATATACGCCTCTTCGAGGACCACCACTTCACGCCAGGTCAGGAGGGTTGAAAATACCAGAACAGTGATAAAACAGAGGTTAACAATCAAACCCGGATTGCTACGCTTATGCAGCCATTGCAGAAAAGATCGTCTTACAACAAAGGTATCGCGCTGCACACACACTCCCTGATTACTGCCTTACACCCGGTACTTCAGTTAAAAACGCCCGGCAAAGCCGGGCGTTATGTGATTAAGCCTGATCGTGCTTGCGCTGGCCGTCACCCGGCTGAAGCTCATCTTCACGAAAGGCTTCCTGCTTAATGCTGTAGCCATCATGCCACCGACATTCCACCATTCCGCTGGAATACCCGGTGACAATCATGCGCGGGCCGCCCTTCTTAGGCTTAACTTCATCACTGACCAAAAAGACCATACCTGCCTCCTGTATCAGGGTGAAACTGTTTCAATTTAGACGAGGAATGGTCTTTTTGCACCCTGCGACGGGTAACAATTAGTGCGCCGTACCGCGCATTTTTTCGATCAGTTTCACCGCCGCCACCACGATAGCGCCAACGATAAAGCCCAGTACCAGATTAAGCAGCGTGGGCAGAATCGCTGCCACCACACTCCCCTGCGCCGAGGCGAAATGTTCGATGGCATGGTGCAGCGGCGCTATGCCGTGGACCACAATGCCGCCGCCCACGAGGAACATCGCCAGGGTCCCCACCACGGACAAGCTCTTCATCAGCCACGGCGCCAGCGTCAGTAAGCCTTTGCCGATGCCTTTAGCCACCGCGCTGGATTTCTCCTCCAGCCAGTAGCCGATATCATCCAGCTTCACGATCAGCCCGACCAGGCCGTAAACGCCCACCGTGACCAGAATGGCGATCCCGGAGAGGATCAACACCTGATTCAGCAGCGGCGCATCGGAGACAATGCCCAGCGTAATGGCGACAATTTCAGCCGACAGAATAAAGTCGGTGCGAATGGCGCCTTTGATTTTATCGCGCTCGAAAACTTTCGGATCCTGCGCGGCAAGCGCTTCAAGGCGCTGCTGGCGCGCCTCCGGGGTATCCTTCTGCTTGCGCGAGCTCAAAGAGTGCAGGACCTTCTCCACGCCTTCGAAGCACAAGAATGCCCCGCCAATCATCAGTAGCGGCGTGATGGCCCAGGGGATGAATGCGCTAATCAGCAGCGCCAGCGGCACCAGGATCACTTTGTTCAGAAACGAGCCTTTTGCCACGCCCCACACCACCGGCAGCTCACGGTTAGCCCGTACCCCGCTCACCTGTTGGGCGTTAAGCGAGAGATCGTCCCCCAGCACCCCTGCGGTTTTCTTCGCCGCCAGTTTCCCCATCACGGAAATATCATCCAGTAAGGTGGCAATATCATCCAGCAATGTTAATAAGCTACTTCCTGCCAAAATGGTGATCCTTCTTTTTTTGGTAATTAAGTGAATAGTATGGAGCAAAAGCGCAATCGCGGAAACAGGCAGCTTTCGTCAACAAAAAATTCACATCAACAACACAATTAAAGGGCTCGCCAGCGCGATAGTTTTCGCGTTTACTATCAGCGACCTTTTTATTTCGTCGTGAGGGATTATGCGTTTCCGGCAACTGCTTCCGCTTATCGGGGCACTTTTTTCGCTGTATATCATCTGGGGTTCCACCTATTTTGTCATTCGCATCGGCGTGGAAAGCTGGCCGCCGCTGATGATGGCGGGCATTCGCTTCCTCTCGGCGGGTGTGCTGCTGCTGGCCTTCCTGCTGCTGCGCGGGCATAAGCTTCCACCGTTCCGCCCAATGCTGAACGCCGCCCTGATAGGCCTGCTGCTGCTGGCGGTCGGTAATGGCTTTGTGACCATTGCCGAGCACCAGAACGTACCGTCAGGGATCGCCGCCGTGGTCGTTGCCACCGTACCGCTGTTTACCCTCTGCTTCAGCCGCCTTTTCGGCATCCGCACCCGCAAGCTGGAGTGGCTGGGGATTGGCATCGGCCTTGCCGGCATCATTCTGCTTAACAGCGGCGGTAACCTGAGCGGGAATCCGTGGGGCGCAGTGATTATCCTTATCGGCTCGATGAGCTGGGCGTTTGGTTCCGTATACGGTTCGCGTATCGAACTGCCGACCGGCATGATGGCGGGGGCAATAGAGATGCTTGCGGCTGGGATTGTGCTGCTGCTGGCCTCAGCCCTGACGGGAGAGGAGCTGACTACCCTGCCGCCGTTGTCGGGCTTCCTGGCGGTAGGCTATCTGGCGCTGTTTGGCTCAATCATCGCCATCAACGCCTATATGTTCCTGATCCGTAACGTCTCACCGGCGGTTGCCACCAGCTATGCCTACGTCAACCCGGTCGTGGCCGTGCTGCTCGGCACCGGGCTTGGCGGTGAAACGCTCTCTCCGGTTGAGTGGTTAGCTTTAGGGGTGATTGTTTTTGCCGTCGTGCTGGTGACCTTAGGCAAATATTTGCTGCCGGCAAAGCCCGTGGTTACGCCTTGCGAGGTGGAGAAACCGTAAGCGCGTGGATCCCCTGCGTGTCGATCTGCGCGGCCTGGCCGCCGCCGCAGATCCACTCTTCCAGCCGTTCGCTCAGATCGGCATCGTTCAGCTTTAACCGCCCTTTCAGCGCACATTCCCAGACGATCAGCACTCTCCAGCCCTGCGCGACAAGCGTGGCGAGATCCCGCGCGTCGCGCTCAACGTTCTTGCCAATCTTCTCCAGCCAGAAATCGGTGCGCGTCGCCGGGACTTTAAACAGGTAGCAGTCGTGATGATGCCAGAAACAGCCGTGGGTGAAGATAATGCACCGATACGCGTCAATGACGAAATCCGGGCGACCCGCAAGTGCGGGATCCTGCACGCGAAAGTCGAAGCCCGCCTGTGTCAGCAGCCCGGCCAGACGCTTTTCTATCGCGGTGTCACGCGTGCCGATGGCACGCATGTTTTTGCTGCGCGTGGCCTTATCGTGAACGTCCGTCATTGACGGCCTCACCCTGGCGGAGCGCCACCGCCTGTCTGATGCGCGGGGCCAGCAGTTTTGCCACCGCCGCGAACGCGGGCACCACCACCGAGTTACCAAACTGACGGTAAGCCTGAGTGTCCGAAACCGGAATGCGGAAACGGTAGCCCTGTGGCGTTTCAAAGCCCATCAGCCGTGCGCACTCCCGCGGCGTGAGGCGCCGCGGACGGTGACGCTGGTTTTGCGGATCGTCGAAATCTTTCTCGCCCAGCGCTTTATCCCAGCCTCTGTCGATCAGGATTTCCGCGCCGTCTTTGTAGTAGCGAGCGGACAGCGTGCGGGTCACGCTGTGCGGATCGTTTGGGTTCACCATGCCAAACCCGAAGCCGTTGCCTTTGGCCTGATGCTTTTTGGCATAGCGGTAGAGGTATTTCCACAGGATCGGGGTAAGGATAAATTTCGCGTCGACCACCGGCTCCAGCAGGTCGGCAATCGTTGGACGACGCTCGGGGTATAAGGAGGGAATATCCCGCAGGGTGAAATCCCCCTTCAGATTGAGATCGCGGCGGAAACCGACGAGCACAATGCGTTCGCGATGCTGGGGCAGGAAGTGTTTCCCGTCGATAATTTTCGGGTCATCCGCGCCCATGTCCTCGGAATCCGCCACGTCATAGCCCAGCTCGTCCAGCGTCTGCATGATAATGCGGAAGGTCTTTCCACCGTCATGGCTCTTTAAGTTCTTGACGTTTTCCAGCACGAATATGGCCGGGCGACGGGCGTCAATGATTCGGGCCACATCGAAAAACAGCGTTCCCTGCGTATCGCAGGCAAAACCGTGGGCACGCCCGAGGGCATTCTTTTTGGAGACGCCGGCCAGCGAGAAAGGCTGACACGGGAAGCCCGCCAGCAGCACGTCATGCGCCGGAATCGTCTGGCGAATGTGCTCGGCGGCTTGTTCATCCGTGACGCCGCTTTTATGGCTCAGGGTAACGTCGCGGATATCGGCGTTGAAATGATGTTCATGCGGATCGCAGTACCAGTTCGCTTTATAAGTGCGTACCGCATGTTTGTTCCACTCGCTGGTAAACACGCACTGACCGCCGATAGCTTCAAAGCCGTGCCGGATGCCACCGATGCCGGCAAACAGATCGATAAAGCGGAAGGCATAGTTCGGGTGCGCGGCAGACGGACGCGGAAGCAGGTCTTGCAGATAACGAAACTCGCTTTCGCTCAGGCGGCGCCCTGCCCGATCGCTGGTCAGCAGTCGCTTAAGGATGGCCGGGCTCCAGTGGCTTTCGCCGTGCGCCACCAGCTGGTTTGCCAGCGTTTTAGCGTCATAAATATCCAGCAGCTGGCGCAGTAATGCCTGCACCGTTGCCGTTGACTTCTCAGCCTGCTCAGGCGCGGGCTCTGTCACTGATCGATTTTCCTGCATTCTTTTAACCGGGCAATAAAGACTGGAAACAGATTACCACAGTTCACTTTCGCAAACTGCGACGGAAGCGGTGTTGAATCTGGCTATCCAGCCCGATGCAGTCGCCCTGTAATTCGGCACTGAGTTTCGCCATAAACTGAATCAGAAAATCGGCGTTGTGCTGCGCGAGCTCGCGCCCGACGTCGGTTTGCATTGTATCAGGCAAGCGCAGCAGCTTGGTCTGAAAATGATCGAGCGCAAACGCCCGGTCATCAAGCGGGCGCGCGTCGGCAAACGGATCGTCCGCGTCAAAAAGCGGTACGCCCAGCGCGCCTGACACGGCAAACACGCGCGCCAGGCCAATCGCCCCCAGCGCCTCCAGACGATCAGCATCCTGGACAATTTTGGCCTCAATCGTATACGGCGTCAGGCCGGCGCTGAAACTGTGCGCCTCGATGGCGTGCTCCACGGCGGCATAGCGATCGGACGGGAAGTCAGGGAAATCGCGGTGCAGAATGTCCCGCGTTCTGCGCGCAGCCAGACGCGACGACTGGCTGCGTTCAGGATGATTTTTCGGCAGGCTAACGATGTCGTGAAAATAGCAGGCGGTCAGGATCGTCAGCGGGTCGACGTGGTGATGAACCATGATTTTCTGTGCCGTCAGCCAGACGCGACGGAAGTGTGAAATATCGTGCGCGGTGTCATCGGTCGCGTGATGTTCATCAAGCCAGGATTCAAAGCGCTGCTGCCACTGTATGAGTTCCATCATCCTTTCCTGTTACGAAAATGGGCACTGAATTATAACATAGCTAAATAAAATAAATTAAAAAATAGAACCCCGAAATACTTAATAATAATTACCCGCAATACTTTCAAGCGATTAATTCATTTGAAAAATAAAGAGATTTTTGGAAATATTTTGTAATATTTTCACTGGTTTAATTACATTTATTTTTGAACCAAATTCACGAGCCATAGAATAGTATCAAACACGTAATTACGGAGGGTGATTACATATATTCATATAAATTATCTTTAAAGGGAATATATAATGAAAAGAAAAGTTCTGGCAATTCTTGTACCCGCTTTATTAATGGCTGGCGCGGCAAACGCGGCTGAAATGTATAACAAAGACGGCAATAAAGTTGACCTGTACGGCAAGGTTGACGCGCGTCATACCTTCTCCGACAACGCGGGCGACGACGGCGACGAAACCTACGTGCAGATTGGTTTCAAAGGCGAAACACAGATTACCCGCGATCTGGTCGGTTACGGTCAGTGGGAATATAAAACCTACGCAAATGATACCGAAGACGCCGGGGATACCTCTTTCAACCGTCTGGCCTATGCGGGCCTGAAATATGGCGAATACGGTTCATTTGATTATGGCCGTAATTACGGCGTCGTGTATGACGTTGAAGCCTGGACCGATATGCTGCCGGTATTTGGTGGCGATTCCTACACCTGGACTGACAACTATATGGTTGGCCGTACCAACGGTGTTGCGACCTACCGTAATAATGATTTCTTCGGTCTGGTTGATGGCCTGAACTTCGCGCTGCAGTATCAGGGTGCTAACGAAGGCGCAAACGCTAACGAAGATCAGGAAGGCACCAAAAACGGTCACGACGACGTACGCTTCCAGAACGGCGACGGCTTCGGTATGTCTACCACCTATGACTTCGACTTCGGCCTGACGCTGGGTGCGGCGTATTCTTCCTCTGACCGTACCAACGATCAGGTTGCTTATGGCGCGGGCAACTATAACCGCTTCAGCAAATACGCAGGCGGTGACCGTGCAGACGCATGGACCGTTGGCGCAAAATATGATGCTCAAGGCGTCTACCTGGCGATGATGTACGCGGAAACCCGCAACATGACGCCGTACGGCAGCGACGGCATCGCCAACAAAACGCAGAACTTTGAAGCCGTAGCGCAATACCAGTTTGACTTCGGTCTGCGTCCATCCCTGGCGTGGGTCTATTCCAAAGGCATCGATCTGGGCGGTAACGATTATCACCCACGCAATGGCTATGACTATGTAGACCAGGATCTGGTTAACTACATCGACCTGGGCATGACCTACAACTTCAACAAGAACTTCTCCACCTACGTTGATTATAAAATCAACCTGCTGGACGAAGATGACGCCTTCTACAATGACAACGGTATTGCAACCGATGACATTGTTGGCATCGGCATGATCTACCAGTTCTGATCCCTGAAAATACTAAAGCCCGCATTTGCGGGCTTTTTTGTTTCAAGGGACACTATTTTACGGCGCTTCCTGCAGCGCCACGCGGATAAACCCGTTATTCTGCACCAGCAGCTCATGGGCTTTCCACGCATCAAGGCCTGTCAGCACCATCAACACCGCCGTTTTACAGTGATGATTACAGCTCTCCAGCGCGGCCTTTGCCTGCGCCCGGGTGCATCCTCCCGCCTCCATCACGATGGCGATCTGCCGTTCGGCCCATTTGGTACTGCTTCCCTCAAGATCCACGCGAAGGTTGCTGTAAACGCGCCCGGTGCGAACGGCCAGCGCGGTGGTAATCATCGAGAGGATCATTTTTTGCGCGATCCCCGCCCTGGTATTGCGATACCCGGCAACCACATCAGCCCCAAGCTCTGGGGCAATTACCATGTTTGCCAGCTGTGCTGCTTCACTTTGTGCATCACCGGTGATGACCGCAACCGGCGCTCCCAACGACCACGCATGTCGCATTGCCCCCCAGACCCACGGCGTTTTTCCGCTGACGGTCACGGCAAGCATCATATCGTGCTCATCAAATTTAATGGCCTGCAGATCAGCCACCCCGCGCTCGTAGCTCCCATCCCCCTCTTCTGCCGTCACGGCAATTACCGGCGTTTTACCCGGCGCATACTCATCTGCAGCCTGTTGTGCGATGCAGCCTGACGGGCCCGCGCCGACAATCACCAGACGGCCGCCGTGGTTGAGCGCCGAGGCGGCGTTATCCACCGCGCGGGCGATTGTCGTTAAGCAGGGGGTTATAGCAGCAGAAATGCGTGCATCTTCCTCGTGGATAACCTTCAGCATGTCCAGCGTGGACAATCTATCTATATTCATCGTGCTGGCGTGCCGTCTTTCCTTGACTGAACCGGTAAGCGTAATGCTCATAAACAGCCTCCTTATTATGAGTACCCACACACTATAAAGTGTTTTATATAGATGACCTGCGAGTGGGGTCACGAAAAGAAGAGTAAATCGACGCTTTTACATGGCTTTAAGAAAAGCCCATCATCAGCGATAATCACTCCCTTTCTTAATCATCGCGGAGTGTTGATGAGCGATTTGCAGCCTTTCCCTCTGACGCGCAAGCGCCCCATGAAACTGTACACGCTGGTCACGTTGATGGTGTCCGCGATTATCGCCTCGGTGTTGCTGGTAGTTTTTGCGCTCTATTCCGTGCAGATCACCCGGGCGACCCGCGATGATGTAAAAGATACCGCTCTGGGCATCGCCCGCACGCTGGCCGACAGCCCGGAGATCCAGCGCGGCCTGATGCAGTCGCCGCAGGCCGACATCATTCAGCCCATCGCCAAAGCCGTCACCCAACGCAACGATCTGCTACTTACCGTGGTGACCGACATGCGGGGGATTCGCTACTCGCACCCGAACGAGGCGCTCATCGGCCTGCATTTTATCGGCAACGATCTGGAACCCGCGCTGGAAGGCAAAGAGAATGTCTCGGTTAACCGCGGCGCCCTCGCCGAGGCGCTTCGCGTTTTCACGCCGGTCTATGACAGCCAGCACGATCAGATCGGGGTCGTCGTGGTCGGGATCTCCCTCAAAAAGGTGGAAGACCAGATAGCCCGCGGGCGGCTCAACGCGCTCTGGACGATTTTGTTCAGCATCTTTATGAGTTCGATGGCGATTTGGGGTCTGGTACGGGTGCTGAAGCGCATTCTTTTCGGGCTCGAACCCTATGAAATCTCCGCCCTGTTCGAACAGCGCCAGGCGATGCTGCAGTCGCTTCGCGAAGGGGTGCTGGCCGTCGACATTCACGGCCGCGTGACGATGATTAACCACGCTGCCAGAGAGATATTACTTCTTCCCTCCGGCAAGCAGACCGAAAACACCAGCGAGCCGCTGCTGGCAAGCCTGCGTGAGGTATCGAAAACCGGGGTTGCGCGTCAGGATCAGGAGATCAGCTGCAACGGACGACTGCTGCTCTGCAACATGGTGCCGGTCAAAAGCCAGAATCGGGTGATCGGTGCTATCAGCACCTTCCGCGATAAAACGGAAATCAGCCAGCTGATGCAGCGTATCGATGGCATGGTCAACTACGTCGACGCCCTGCGCAGCCACACGCACGAGTTTATGAATAAACTGCATGTGATCCTGGGCCTGCTGCACATGAAGCGTTACGACAAGCTGGAGGAGTACATCATCCAGACGGCGCATAATTACCAGACGGACATTGGCACGATCCAGAGCAAGGTAAAGTCCCCGGTCGTTGCCGGGTTCCTGCTGGGTAAAATCAACCGGGCGAAAGAGGCCGGCGTCACCCTGACGCTGGCGGATGAAAGCCTGATACCGGATACCGCCAGTGAAGAGCAGGTTGCGGTGCTGATCACCGCGCTGGGTAACTTAATCGAAAACGCGCTCGACGCGATGGCAGGACAGCAGGAAGGCGAGATTGGCCTGCTGCTGCATTATCAGAATGGCTGGCTCAGCTGCGAAGTCAGCGACGACGGCCCCGGCATTGATCCCACTCAGCTGGAGGCTATTTTTACTAAGGGGTTCTCAACAAAAGGTGAAAACCGCGGCGTTGGGCTGTTCCTTGCTCGCCAGCAGATCCAGAACCTGGGCGGCGATATTACCGTCGAGTCTGAGCCTGGCGTATTTACCCAATTTTTTGTTCACATCCCCTGGGATAGCGAGAGGAATATCGCGTGATAAATGTATTAATTGTCGATGATGACGCCATGGTAGCCGACCTCAACCGTCTGTACGTCAACCGTGTTGAAGGCTTCAGCTGCTGCGGCGTCGCCTCCACGCTCAATCAGGCCAGGGCCTTTATCAATAACCCCAGCCAGCCTGTCGATCTGGTGCTGCTGGACGTCTACATGCAGCAGGATAATGGGCTGGATCTGCTGCCCGATATTCGCGCGTCAGGCCGCCCGATTGATGTGATTATGATCTCCTCGGCCGCCGATGCCGCCACGATCCAGACCTCCATCCACTACGGCGTGGTGGATTATCTGATAAAGCCGTTCCAGTTCCCGCGCTTTGAAGAGGCGCTGAACGGCTGGAAGGCAAAGCACAGCCTGATGGGCTCGCACCAGTATTACGAGCAGGCGGACGTCGACAGGCTGATCCACGGCGGCGCGCCGGAGCTGGCGGACACTAAAAAATTGCCGAAGGGGTTAACGCCGCAAACGCTGCGCACGATTTGCCAGTGGATTGATGACCACCCGGAGACGGAATTTTCCACCGACGATCTGGCTAACGCAGTTAATATCTCCCGCGTCTCCTGCCGTAAGTACCTGATTTGGCTTGCGCAGATCAACATTCTGTTCACCAGCATTCACTACGGCGCCACCGGGCGTCCGGTGTATCGCTACCGCTTACAGCCGGAACAGATCGGGCTGCTCAAACAGTACTGCCAATAACGCGGTAGCTCTCGTCCATAAGGGTAAAACGGAAGTGGTGCATCGAGGAGATCACCACTTCTTTTGTTTTGGTCACAAAGATAGCTTCAATATCGGGGCGCGCGCGCAGGGCGGCACAGCCCTTTTCTACCCCCATGCCGTACATCAGCGTGGTCCAGATGTCGCCGTCAATGGAGTCTTTTGAAATGATAGTGACGCTCTCCAGCTCGTTGTCGAGCGGATACCCGGTGCGCGGATCGAGAATATGGTGATAGCGCTTGCCGTTCTGCTCGAAGTAGCGCTCGTACGTTCCCGAGGTCACCACGGAGAGGTTCTCCACCGTCATCGCACCGATAAGCGCGTCACCGGCGAACGGTTTTTTTAGCCCCACGCTCCAGCCCCCTTCCGGCGAGCCTAACGTCTGGATGTTTCCGCCGAGGTTGATCAGCCCCAGCTCAGCGCCCTCTTTGCGCAGGTAGTCCCGCACCCGGTCGGCGATATAGCCTTTGGCGATGGCACCCAGATCAATCTCCATCCCCGCTCTGGTCAGAAACACGCTGGTCTGCGCCTCATCAAGGATGACCTCCTCGGGCCGGGTTATCGCCAGCAGGGACGCAATGTCATCGGCAGGCGGAACGCTGTCTCCCTGAAAGCCAATCTTCCAGCGCTTCACCAGCGGGCCGATCGCCAGGTTAAACGCGCTGTCTTTTAGCATGCTTGCCGCTTTGGCACAGCGGATCAGTTCAAACACCGGACGACTGACGGCAACCGGATGCTGGCCCGCCGCATGGTTGATGTCCATCACCTGGGAATGCGCCCGGTTAACGGTGAGGAGATCTTCGTACTGTTTGATCAGGCGGAAAACGCGGGACGCGAGGGCTTCGTCATGGGAGAAGAGCTTCAGGAGAATGGGCGAGCCCATCAGAACGGCGGAGTAGCTGTAAACGTGATGGCTATCAGGCATTGCATGTATCCTCAGATGTAGCCCCGGCAGGCACCGTGCCGCCGGGGAGACAGGAGCCTTACGTTCTTTTTGAGCGCATCGCCGCCTGATGTCCTGCAAGGGTACCAAAAATAATGATATCCGCCACCGCGTTACCGCCGATACGGTTGCCGCCGTGGATCCCCCCGACCACTTCACCCGCCGCAAACGCCCCCGGCAGTACGTTGTGGTTGCTGTCCAGCACGCAGGTTTCGGTGTTGATGGTCACGCCGCCCATGGTGTGGTGCACGCCTGGCGCAATCTGAATAGCGTAGAAAGGCCCTTCGTTGATAGGCGCACGCAGCGCGGTGGTACGACCAAAATCGTCATCGTGCTGTTTTTCAACGAAACCGTTGTAACGTTCCAGGGTCGCCAGGAAAGCGTGGTGATCCATACCGAGCGCTTCCGCCAGCGCTTTTGGCGAGCTTGCGCTGGTCACGAAGCCCTTGGCGATGTACTCATCCGCAGCTTTGTTTTTGGCGCGTACGTGCTCATCAAAGACGATGTACGCGTATTTCTCCGGCAGCGCGATGATTGACGCCGAGACTTTATCGCGGGTCGACATTTCGTTGTAGAAGCGCTCCCCTTTCTGGTTGACCAGAATCGCCCCGCCCCCGCGGATGGATTCGGAAATCAGGTACGAGGTGTTCTGCTCAACGGTTGGGTGAATTTGGATTTCGCCCATATCCACGGTGCCCGCCCCGATGCGCTCCAGCAGCGCGATACCGCCGCCGGTTGCCCCTTTGTGGTTGGTGGTGACGAACCCTTCCAGATCCGGACGGTATTTGACGACCATCTGGCTGTTGGCGCTGAAGCCACCCGTCGCCACGATCACGCTTTTCGCTGCCACGGTGACGGTTTCGTTCTCTTCAGTGGTCAGACGTACGCCGGTCACTTCACCGTTTTCGAAGAGGATGTCGCTGACGGAGGTATCCAGCATCACCTCGATGTTGCGTTTGTTGACGTTACGCACCAGGCCGCTGATCAGGTAGCCCCCCACCGCAGAGCCGTCTTTTGGACGGTGAGTACGGTCGATGCTCATCCCACCGGTGGTGGTGATGTCGTTCAGCATGATGCCGCGCGTTGCCAGCCACACAATCGCCTGCGGCGCGTTCTCGACAAAGCGGCGCAGCAGTTCAGGGTTGTTCTTGTTGCCGCCGCCTTTCAGGCTTTCCTGGTAGAACAGCTCTTTGCTGTCCTGAATGCCCTTCACGCGCTGGAAGCGGGTTTCGGCGGCATTCATACCGGCAGAGGCTTTAATGGTGTTCCCGCCGATGGTCGGCATCTTCTCAACAATCAGCACGCTCGCGCCTTCGTCGTGAGCCTGAATCGCCGCCGCCAGACCGGCGCCACCGCTACCGACCACCACCACGTCCACGCTGCGGGTTTCGTTCGGGTCAACGCCCTCTTCCGCTGCCAGCGCTTTGCTGGATTTCAGCATCGCTTTAGAGACCGCTTTCTTCACCGCTTCACTCTGGCTGGTTGCACCGGTGATGGCATCCACGTGCGGGGTATTGGCGTCCAGAATGCGGGTACGGATCTCTTCAAAGCTGGTGACGAACTCCACGTCATCGCTCGGGCCAGAGGCCAGCTCGATGTCCGCAATGCGGTCGGTTTCCAGACTGACGTTAATCACCAGCTCGTTCGCGTCGTCGTGCACCTTCTCGGTGAACATGCCCGGTTTGAATTTCGATTCGCCCATGCTCATGTCGCGGATCATCGCTTCCACCAGCGAGAAGCGCCACAGGGGTTCAGGAATGCTCAGCTCCTCGCGTTTGGTGCTGTCCATAAACAGCTCAAGCTTTCACCCGCCGCGATGCGGTCGGTCCAGTCCGGGTAGGCAATGGTGGCGCGGCCAACGGCAATCAGGTCGTAACCGTGGTCCAGCGCTTCATTCACGTCTGACGCATTCACCACGCCGCCTACGCCCATCACCGGAACCTGCGCCAGCGTTTCAGAACGCATCGCGCAATATTTTTCGATCAGCGGCGTCGGGTCCTGGGTGTCGACAATGGACGGACGCAGGGTCGCGCCGACGGAGAAGTGCAGGTAGTCCACGCCGCGCGCCGCCAGTTTTTCCAGCAGGTACATGGTGTCTTCAAAGCGGATGCCCGGCACTTCCAGCTCTTCAGGGGAGAAGCGGTAGCCAATAATAAACGCGTCGTCCGCGTACTGGCGCACCATTTTGTGGGTGATGTCCAGCACCGCCAGCGGGAACTTCGCGCGGTTGTCGCGGCTGCCGCCCCACTCGTCGTCGCGCTGGTTAGAGTTTGGAGAGTAGAACTGCTGAATCAGGTAGGTGTTCGCCCCGTGGATTTCCACACCGTCAAAACCGGCCTGGATGGCGCGGCGCACGGCTTCACCAAACTTGCCGATCATGCCTTCCACTTCTTCGGCGGTCAGGGCAACCGGCGTTGCGGCACCATCACGCGGCGCGGCCACGGCGCTTGGGCCAACCGGGGTACGGCCACCGATCAGTTTCGGGTCGACCATGCGACCACCGTGGTAGATCTGCAGCAGGGCCTTAGATCCTTTGGATTTAATGGCCTCGGCGATTTTCGCCAGCCCGGCGATTTTCTCGTCGTTATCAATACCAATTGCGCCCGGGAAGGCGAGGCCGAGATCGTCGACGAAGCAGCACTCCACGATAATGGTGCCAATGCTGCCGGAACGGGCCCGATAGTACTCCACCAGCTCGCTGGTAACGGTGCCGTCATAATAGCCGGTACAGGTGGTCATAGGGGCCATTAACAAACGGTTTTTCAGTTCAGTGCCATTCGGTAATGTGAAGGGGCTAAGAATGCGTTCGTTAGTGCTCATAATAGAAACTCCAAACTTTTAAAAATTGAGAATTCGTTATCGGATTGATTTTTTATTTCGTCGTTTTTTGCCGATGTCATGATATTAATATAATGATTTTTTTAGTTTCTAAAGTTATTACGTTAGTTAAAAAACTATTTAATCCCTGAGATAACACTAATAATACATTGGTGTTAGCGATTGTCATTCTGGCATTCACAATATTTTAAAATACGTTAAATAAAAAATGGTAAAACCATTACACCAAAAACCAAAAACACCCTTTAAAATCAACTAAATAGGAATTATAAAAAATTCAAATTGTTACAGAAATGATAAAATAAACCCGCAACAAAGATAATAACCACATACGCCAGAGTGGTTATTAATAAAAGCATAAAAATAACGCTGCAATTCTGTTTTTTTGATCTCGATCAATAGTCATGGCATTTAAAAGCGCAATATAAAAACATCATCATTTTTTAATTTAACGCACACAAAAAAGCGTTAAATCGCTATTACTGAAAATACAAAAACGCACCTTTAATAACTAAAAAAAGCAAAGAAACTTAAGAAAGCAATTTTGACTTTTCAGTGCGACCGAATTTTTGACAACTTAAGACGTGAAACTATGAATACAAAAACTGCTGTAACGCCCCCTGTGGCGAACCAGGCATCAAATGGAAACGCAAAACGTCTGCTGATGATGGCACTGCCCGTCATCGTCGCCGTACTGCTGCTGTTTGTTCCGGTACCGGAAGGACTGCCTCCTTATGCATGGCACTACTTCGCCATCTTCGTCGGCGTGATCGTCGGTCTTATCTTCGAACCCCTGCCGGGCGCGGTGATCGGCCTGACCGGCGTCGTCGCCATTGCCCTGTGCAGCCAGTGGGTGCTGTTCAGCCCTGAACAGCTGGCTGACCCAAAATTTAAGCTGGCGGGCGCCTCCTTTAAGTGGGCAGTGAGCGGGTTTGGTAACTCCACCGTCTGGCTGATTTTCGGTGCCTTTATGTTTGCCGCGGGCTACGACAAAACCCGCTTCGGCCGCCGTCTGGCGCTGATTCTGGTGAAGTATCTTGGCCGTCGCAGCCTGACGCTCGGTTACGCGATTACGTTTGCGGACCTGCTGCTGGCACCGTTCACTCCGTCCAATACCGCGCGCAGCGGTGGGACCATCTACCCGATCATCGCTAACCTGCCGCCGCTGTACGGTTCAAAACCCAACGACCCAAGCGCGCGTAAGATTGGTTCTTACCTGATGTGGGTGGCGATCACCGCGGCCTGTATCACCAGCTCAATGTTCCTCTCCGCCCTCGCGCCGAACCTGCTGGCCCTGGCGCTGGTGAAAAGTACGGTTGGGATCGACATCTCCTGGGGGACCTGGTTCCTCGCCTTCCTGCCGCTGGGCATCCTGCTGATCCTGACCATGCCGCTGCTGGCCTACTGGTTCTACCCGCCAGAAGTGAAGGTGAACAACGAAGTGCCGCTGTGGGCGACCCGTGAACTGGAAAAACTGGGCAAACTGTCGCGCAATGAGATCCTTCTGCTGGTGTTCGTATGCTGCGCGCTGCTGATGTGGATCTTCGCCGCCGCGTGGATTGAACCCGCGATGGCGGCCCTGCTTATCGTCGGCCTGATGCTGTGGACCGGCGTGCTGGAGTGGAACGACATCACCGGCAACAAAGCGGCGTGGAACACCTTCGTCTGGTTCGCCACCCTGGTGGCGCTGGCGGATGGCCTCTCCTCTACCGGCTTTATCAGCTGGTTAGGTAAAGAAGGCGGCCTGCTGATGAGCGGTATCTCTCCGGGCGTGGCGACCATCGTCCTGCTGCTGGCGTTCTACCTGCTGCACTACCTGTTTGCCAGCACCACCGCGCATACCACGGCGCTGCTGCCAGCGATGCTGACCATCGCCTCCACCATTCCGGGCATGAATATGGAAGTGTTCGTTCTGCTGATGGTGACCTCGCTGGGTGTGATGGGGATTATCACCCCGTACGGCACTGGCCCAAGCCCGATTTACTACGGTAGCGGCTACCTGCCAACCAAAGACTACTGGCGCCTCGGCACCATCTTCGGTGCCATCTTCCTGGCGGCCCTGCTGCTGATTGGCTACCCGTGGATGTCCATGATGTTCTGATTCCTGACCGCCGGACTTCTCCTCCGGCGGTTTTATTTTTGTGGAGCAATACTATGTCGAATAAACCGTTTTTTTATCAGAACCCCTTCCCTCTTTCGCATGACGACACCGAATACTACCTGCTGACCAACGAGCACGTCTCCGTTGCCGAATTCGACGGCCAGGAAGTGCTGAAGGTGGACCCCGAGGCCCTGACCCTGCTGGCGCAGCAGGCCTTCCACGACGCCGCATTTATGCTGCGTCCTTCCCACCAGAAGCAGGTCGCCGCCATTCTTAACGACCCGGAAGCGAGTCAAAACGATAAGTACGTGGCCCTGCAGTTCCTGCGCAACTCTGAAATCGCCGCCAAGGGCGTGCTGCCAACCTGCCAGGATACCGGCACGGCAATCATTATGGGTAAGAAAGGCCAGCGCGTCTGGACCGGCGGCGGTGACGAAGCGGCCCTGAGCCAGGGCGTGTATAACACCTATATTGAAGATAACCTGCGCTACTCGCAGAATGCGGCGCTGGATATGTATAAAGAGGTGAATACCGGCACTAACCTGCCCGCACAGATTGACCTCTACAGCGTCGACGGTGACGAGTATAAATTCCTGTGCATGGCGAAGGGCGGCGGCTCTGCCAACAAAACCTATCTCTACCAGGAAACCAAAGCGCTGATTACCCCGGCGAAGCTGAAAAACTACCTGGTTGAGAAGATGCGTACCCTGGGGACCGCAGCCTGCCCGCCGTACCATATCGCGTTTGTTATCGGCGGCACCTCAGCGGAAGCCACGCTGAAAACCGTGAAGCTCGCCTCCACCCGCTACTACGACGCGCTGCCAACCGAAGGCAACGAGCACGGCCAGGCGTTCCGCGACGTTCAGCTCGAACAGGAACTGCTCCAGGAAGCACAGAACCTCGGCCTCGGCGCGCAGTTCGGCGGGAAATACTTCGCCCACGATATCCGCGTGATCCGCCTGCCACGCCACGGTGCCTCCTGCCCAATCGGCATGGGGGTCTCCTGCTCCGCTGACCGCAACATCAAGGCGAAGATCAACCGCGACGGGATCTGGATTGAGAAGCTTGAGCACAACCCGGGTCAGTATATTCCTGAATCCCTGCGTCAGCAGGGCGAAGGCGATGTGGTGAGCATCAACCTGAACAAGCCGATGAACGAGATCCTGGCGCAGCTTTCCGCGCACCCGGTCTCTACCCGCCTGTCGCTGAACGGCACCATTATCGTGGCGCGCGACATTGCCCACGCGAAGCTTAAAGAGCTGCTGGATAACGGCGAAGCGCTGCCGCAGTACGTCAAAGATCATCCGATTTACTACGCGGGCCCGGCCAAAACGCCGGAAGGCTACGCGTCTGGCTCCCTCGGCCCAACCACCGCAGGGCGCATGGATTCGTATGTGGACTTACTGCAGTCCCACGGTGCGAGCATGATCATGCTGGCCAAAGGCAACCGCAGCCAGCAGGTGACGGACGCCTGCCATAAGCACGGCGGTTTCTACCTGGGCAGCATTGGCGGCCCGGCGGCGGTGCTGGCGCAAAACAGCATCAAGAGCCTGGAGTGTGTGGCCTATCCTGAGCTGGGTATGGAAGCGATCTGGAAAATTGAGGTGGAGAACTTCCCGGCGTTTATTCTGGTGGATGATAAAGGCAACGACTTCTTCCAGCAGATCCAGAACAAGCAGTGCAAAGGCTGTTCACAGCGCTGAGTGCTTCCATACGTCCGGCAGGAGCGACAGCGTTTCAGCGATCGTGCTGCGCTTGTCGCTCCCCGGCTTCCAGATGGTGACCATCGTCTGACCAATCCCCTGGCTGCCCACTTCGGTGTGCAGCCTTTTTACGTTTTGCCACTGACCGGCATGAAAATGCGTCGGTAAGAATCCCCAGCCGCAGCCGCGCTCCAGCAGACCGCGCAGCATCTCCGGTTCGTTGGTAAAGAGAGTATGCCCGGAGATCTGCAGGCGGCGCGCCACCGGCTCGTCCGAGGCGGGGTGCATGACGACCTGGGGCACCAGGGAGAGATCGAGCAGCGACAGTGGGGAAGCACTGTCCGCAAACAGCCCGCGGGCGGCATAAAAATCCATATCAATGGCGCCGAGGGCGCGCCACTCCATATCATTGCCCACGCTGCGGTTGCGCGCCTGGCAGATGGCCAGATCCGCGTCGTTGTTCGCCAGCAGCCGTTCCGATTCATCCCTAGAGGTGCAGATAAGGCTCAGCCGGATGTTTCGCGCGGCCATTTCAGCAATCACCCCGTGCAGAAAGGCTCTGGGCGTAAAAGGATCGTAGGCCAGCGTCAGGTCCTGCGTGGCACCGTGCGGCACCTCTCTGGCAAACGCCTCAAAGGCTTTTACCTGCCGCATCAGCAGGTGCGCCTGGCGCTGAAGCTGTTCCCCTTCGGGCGTGAGCCGCAGGGTGCGGCCGTCGCGAATAAACAGTGCGTAGCCCAAGCCATCCTCAAGAAAATCAACCAGATCGCGAAGCGTCGTGCGGTCCTTCTTCAGCGCCACCGCGGCTTTACTCAGGCCCCCGTTCTCGGCCACGGCGGTAAATGCCTCGAGCTGTGCAAAAGAGTAAATCAGTCCCGCCACGCTACGCTCTCTCTGTTTTATAGGGGGATTTTCCCCCACTACGCGTTTTTTATTATAGCCCCGGAGTTTTTAAACTGAAGCCGTTCTTAACCTGAAAGAGACGGATATGAAAAACAGAAAAGTAAACCATGCCCTGCTGGCGGGCCTTATCTTCAGCGCCCTGCTCTCCCCTGCGGCAGTGGCCGCCTGCAAAGGCACCGACCTTAGCGCCTGCCCTGCCCCCTTTGACGCCGCGCTGCCGGACACCCATAAGATGCTCACCTGGAGTCAGGCCGACCGCGTGGTGGGCTTTCGCAATGACTACCGCAACTACGCCGGGGATGTTTTCCGCCACGGTAGCGCCGTGGCGCTGGAAATGTCGGATAAGCCGCTCACTGACGCATGGTATCAGGTCAACGGCAGGCGCTACGGCCTTCAGGAGTACCTTAAACGCCAGAACGTAAGCGGCATGCTGGTGCTGAAGGACGGCAAAATCGCCTGGAAGTACCTTGGAGAGGGCAATACCGACTCCACGCTCTGGACCTCGCGCTCGGTTGGGAAATCGGTGGTATCGGCGCTGGTGGGCGTGGCCCTCAAAGAGGGAAAAATTCACTCGCTCGACGACCTGGTCACGCGGTATGAACCCGACCTGAAAGGCACCGCGTGGGACGGCGTGACGCTTAAGCAGCTTATCACCCATACCTCCGGCGTGGCGTGGAACGAGGATTACACCAACCCTAAATCCGACTTCGCGCAGCTCACCGAGTGCGAGGCGAAGCCGGGTACCTATGACTGCGTGCGCAAGCTGGTGAAGGGGTTACGCAGGGCGCACCCGGCCGGAGAGAGCTGGTCTTACTCTTCGGGCGGCGCCTGGCTGCTGGGTGACGTGCTGGAGCGGGCCACCGGCATGACGCTGGCGGCCTATCTGGAGAAAAGCATCTGGCAGCCTTACGGCATGGCGAGCGACGGCGTGTGGCATGCCTACAGCAAAGGCCAGCATGACGTTGGCGCGCACGGCTTTAACGCCACACTGGAGGACTGGGGGCGCTTCGGGCAATTTATCCTGAGCAACGGTACGCTGCCGAACGGTAAGACCATCCTGCCGGAAAACTGGATCCGGCAGTCGTCAGACTGGACGAAGGCCAAAGGCTCGGTCTCAGACGCCCATCCCGAGGGGCTGTACGGCTATCAGTGGTGGAACAACGAAGTGCCCGCCAACGCCACGGGCGTAGAGCCGACGGCCCAGGATTCGCTGAAAGGTTCACTCTGGGCGCTGGGCATTTTCGGGCAGATGATTATGGTGAACCCGAAGGAAAATCTGGTCATCGTCCAGTGGTCTACCTGGCCGCAGGCGGAACCGTCCTTCAGCGCCCAGCCGCTGGAAGCCTCTCTGATGTTTAGCGCGATTGCCAGGGCGCTGCGCTAAATGGCCTCCGCCGGGTAACGACGCGGTTACCCGGCTCATTCTAAAACGCGCCTCTGCGCTACATCACAAAATCGCAATATCAGAGACTTACAGAATGTTGGTGAATAAAAAGCCAATATTTTGTTAAGTTATTGTTGCCATTAATTGTATTTATTCGCCGGATTATATTCATGCAAGAAATGCATCAGTCGATGCGGCATTTGCGCTTATCTAATTCCTCATCCTGATCCAGTTTTCAGAAACAGACGCGTAAAACGTCAACAATAAACTGGAGATAACCATGTTTTCCTCAACCTCACCTGCAACCGTACGCTCTAAGGCGGGCGCGATACTTCGCGTGACGTCCGGCAACTTTCTTGAGCAATTCGATTTCTTTCTTTTCGGCTTCTACGCCACCTACATCGCCCACACGTTCTTCCCGGCGAGCAGTGAATTTGCGTCGCTGATGATGACCTTTGCCGTCTTCGGCGCGGGCTTCTTGATGCGTCCAGTCGGGGCCATTGTGCTGGGGGCTTATATTGACAAGGTGGGTCGCCGCAAAGGGCTGATCGTGACGCTTTCCATCATGGCGGCAGGCACCTTCCTGATCGTGCTGATCCCGTCCTATCAAAGCATCGGGCTTTGGGCACCGTTGCTGGTACTGACGGGCCGTCTGCTGCAGGGCTTTTCCGCCGGTGCGGAGCTTGGAGGCGTCTCGGTCTATCTCGCTGAAATCGCCACGCCGGGCCGCAAAGGGTTCTATACCAGCTGGCAGTCCGGCAGTCAGCAGGTTGCCATTATGGTCGCCGCGGCGATGGGCTTTGCCCTGAACGCGCTGATGGAAGAGAGCGCCATTCGTGAATGGGGCTGGCGCATCCCGTTCCTGTTCGGCTGTTTAATCGTGCCGTTTATCTTTTTCCTGCGCCGCAAGCTGGAGGAGACGGAAGAGTTCAGCGCGCGCCGCCATCATCTGGAGATGCGTCAGGTCTTTAAAACGCTGCTTGGCAACTGGCAGGTGGTGGTCGCGGGCATGCTGATGGTGGCGATGACCACCACCGCGTTCTACCTGATCACCGTCTACGCGCCAACCTTCGGCAAAAAAGTGCTGATGCTGAGCGCCTCGGACAGCCTGCTGGTCACGCTGCTGGTGGCGATCTCTAACTTCATCTGGCTGCCGGTGGGCGGCGCGCTGTCGGACCGCTTCGGGCGTAAACCGGTGCTGATTGCCATGACCCTGCTGGCGCTGGCCACCAGCTACCCGGCCCTGACGCTGCTGGCTGACGCGCCAAGCTTCTCCATGATGCTGAGCGTCCTGCTGTGGCTCTCCTTCCTGTACGGGCTGTATAACGGGGCGATGATCCCGGCGCTGACGGAAATTATGCCCGCTGAAGTCCGCGTGGCAGGGTTCTCTCTGGCTTACAGCCTCGCAACGGCGATCTTCGGCGGCTTTACCCCGGTGATGTCCACCGCGCTGATTGAATACACTGGTGACAAAGCCTCGCCGGGCTACTGGATGAGCTTCGCCGCGGTGTGTGCCCTGCTGGCAACCCTCTACCTCTACCGTCGTCGCGCGGTATCGGTGCAAAACACCGTTAAGTCGCAGGGGGCCGCATGACTCGCACTTCTCGTTATGCCGCCACCGCGCTGATGCTGACGTTCCTGAGCGCCAATGCCTGCGCTCAGGAGGTGAAAGTGATGATTTCAGGCGGTTTCAAAGCCGCCCTTGAAAAGCTGGCACCGGAATATGAACGCCAGACCGGCGATACCATCGTGATTATTCCCGGTCCATCAATGGGCGCTACGCCGCAGGCGATCCCAAACCGGCTCGCGCGCGGCGAGAAAGCCGACGTGGTGATTATGGTGGGCGATGCGCTGGCGAAGCTCGAAAAAACCAGCCAGACCCAGCCGGGTTCGCGAACGGAACTTGCGGACTCTCCCGTCGGAATGGTGGTGAAAAAAGGGGCGGATGTCCCTGATATCAGTAGCGAGGCGACGCTACGTAACGCGCTGCTTCAGGCCAGCTCCATCGCCTACTCAGACAGCGCCAGCGGCAGGTATGTCAGTCAGACGTTGTTCAAAAAGCTGGGGATTGAAAAGGAGGCGGCGGCTAAAGCAACGATGGTCGAACGCATTCCGGTTGCTTCGGAAGTGGCAAAAGGGAAATACGCCGTGGGCTTCCAGCAGGTGAGCGAGCTGCTGCCGGTTCAGGGCGTCACTTTTATCGGTAAAATCCCGGATAATCTGCAGTACATCACGCGCTTCGCGGGTGCGGTCACCCGTCACGCTGAACATCCTGACGAGGGGAAAGCGCTGCTGACCTATCTCGCCTCACCGCCCTCACGCGCCGTCATCGAGAAGACGGGGATGATCCCCGTTACGTCCGGCGATACCGCTCGGTGATCTCTTTTTCCAGTTCAGCCGCGATATAAGACTGGATGCGCCCCCGGCGCCGGATAAGCCCAACGGTGCGTTTCACTTCCGGCGCCACCAGCGGCAGATGCGTCAGCGGCGTGTGCTCTGAGGTCGGCATTGACATGGCGGGAACGGCGGCAATGCCGATCCCCGCCTCTACCATACCGAGCATCGTGGTGACGTGGCGCGTTTCGCAGACGCTGGGGCGCTCGGGAATGATATCCCCCAGCATCCGATCCAGCAGGTTGCGGTTCCCCGACGTTTTATCGAGGGAGATATAGTCCTGCTGGTAAAACGCCTGCCAGGTCAGGTGGCTCTTCTTCGCCAGCGGGTGGTCCTTTCTGCACGCCACAACGTAGACATCCTCCACCAGCGGGAAAAATTCAATTTCAGACGGCAAGTTTCCCGCAAAGCAGATGCCAAAATCCGCCTGGCTTCGGGCCACGGCGTCAATCACATTCCCCGCGCTGCTGTCGATGAGCTTAATGCGAACGCGCGGAAAGCGGGACTGAAAGCGACGGATCACATCAGGCATAAAGTAACAGGCGGCGGAAGGTACCGCGGCGACCGTAATCAGCCCCGTCCGCTCTTCACTGGCCTTATCGACATCCGCCAGCATTGATTCTACGTTGTCGAGCAGCTGTGCTGAGCGTTCAGCAAAGTTTTGCCCGTATAACGTCAGGGCGACGCGGCGGGTGGTTCGGTCAAACAGCCTGGTTCCCAGCGCGGCTTCCAGCTTTTCGATCCTGCGGCTTAGCGCCGACTGGGATATGCAGATTGATTCAGCGGCGACACGGAAGTTACCGTATTCCACTAACGCCCTGAAGGCATAGAGATCGTTAAGGTCGAAATTCACGGGCATAGCGTCTGGATGTCCTGTCAGGGAAAGCAACAAAGTCAAAAATAATAGCGTCTTATTGACCTTCCGCAACCGGCGCGGTGTTGAAATAGGTCAGAGGTTGTTGAGATTGAGGCGAATGCGCCCGGCCTGGTCAGCAATCGCCTGCCGTTCCTCTTCCTTCATATCCGCAAGCTGTTTATAGACAATGCCCAGGCGGGGATTGTTACCGAGGCGCGCCCGGTTGCGCGCAAAGAAATCCCAGTAGAGGGCATTGAACGGGCACGCCAGCTCTCCGGTGCGCTGGTTGTGCTGGTACCGACATCCCTGACAGTAATTACTCATCTTATGAATGTAGGATGCGCTTGAGACATAGGGCTTACTGGCCAGTAACCCGCCATCGCCAAACTGGCTCATGCCGAGAGTATTGGGCAGCTCCACCCATTCAAACGCATCAATATAGACCCCCAGATACCACTCATGAACCGCCTGCGGCGACAGGCCGCTGAGCAGACTAAAGTTCCCGATCACCATCAGGCGCTGGATATGGTGGGCGTAAGCCTCGGTAAGCGATTGCCCAACGGCATGCGCCAGGCAGCGCATCTGCGTTTTGCCCGTCCAGAACCAGTCCGGCAGCGGGGCGTGCTGCTCCAGGGCATTCAGCTCGCGATAGCCCGGCATTTGCGACCAGTAGATCCCGCGCACGTACTCCCGCCAGCCGAGAATTTGTCGGATAAACCCTTCAACGGCAGGCAGCGGCGCGTGGCCAGAACGCCATGCCTGCTGGGCGGCGGCCACCACTTCCCGGGGATTAAGCATTTTGGTATTCAGCGCAAAAGAAATTAACGAATGAAAAAGAAAAGGTTCCTCCGCGTGCATCGCATCCTGCCAGTTTCCAAACTGCGGGAGCACGTGAGAAATAAACGCATCCAGACTGGCTTTGGCTTCCGAACGGTTGAGCGGCCAGCGAAAATTGTCGGCCTGCGGTTCGCCGAAGATTTTTACGCCGCAGCGTTGGATCTCTGCCCACAAGGCTGAACGATCCTGGCGGGGGCGCGAGTCACCCGGTGCGGGCGGCTCGCCCGACCAGCGCCTGCGGTTTTCAGCATCATAATTCCATTTCCCCCCTTCCGGCTCGCCTTCAGAGGTCAAGAGAATCCCGTGCCGACGGCGCATTTCCCGATAAAAGTATTCCATTCGCCAGCTTTTACGCGACGCAAAAAACGTGCTTACCGCGTCCCGGGGGGTGAAAAAATGCTCGCTGCTGACGCAGGCTGTTTCGACGGACGCTGTTTTCGCCCACGCCTGCAGCTGCTTATCAAGACGCCATTCGTCGGGCTCCTGCCACAATACCCTGTCGGCGCTGTAATGCGTAACAAGCGCGTTGAGATTGTCTTCCAGCGCGCCGCGGTTTGAACCGTCAGAGAGCCGGACATACCTTACCCGATGCCCCTTCTCTTTCAACGCTGAGGCAAACGCCCGCATGGCGGCGAAGATAGCGATAACTTTCTGGGCATGATGCAGCACGTATGCGGTTTCCGCCCGCAGCTCCAGCATCACGTAAATGACGTTCGGACTGCAGGTATCAAACCAGCTGTGATGCGGATTAAGCTGATCGCCCAGGATCAGGCGCAGCTCGGTCAACGGTGGCTCCTGCGGCAACGCTCGGAACAGTATTTGACCTCATCCCAGCATTTCGCCCATTTTTTGCGCCACGTCATGGGCCGCTGGCAGTGCACACACAGCCGACTGGGCAGGTCCTGCTTGTTGCCTTTGAAATCGCTCATCTTTTCAATACCGTACTGATTTATTCACCCCACCTGCGGATAAAGGCTACGACAGACGTCACAAAATGAAGGTGATGCCTGCAAAGCGCTACCCACCGCTACGTACGAAATGATAGTTTATTCGGGCTGTAAGTGTTGCAATGATAACGTTCCCCTTTGTGTTCAAGTGACGAGTTTGCGAGCAAAGCGATGATTAAGTGGCCCTGGAAAACGAATGAGGCTGGCCGGGATATGGCGCTGCCGTGGGATGACGCGCTGGCGATCCCTGTTCTGGCGAATCTTAAGCCGGATGAACAATCGAAGCTGGTTCAGATGGCGGATCGTTTTTTGCAGCAAAAACGCCTGGTGCCGCTGCAGGGGTTCGAGCTTGATCCGCTGAAAAACGCCCGCATCGCCCTGCTTTTCTGCCTGCCGGTGCTGGAGCTCGGCATTGAGTGGCTGGACGGTTTTCATGAAGTGCTGATTTATCCTGCACCGTTCGTCGTCGATGACGAGTGGGAGGATGATATCGGGCTGGTACACAACCAGCGGGTGGTGCAGTCCGGGCAAAGCTGGCAGCAGGGGCCAATTATCCTGAACTGGCTCGACATTCAGGACTCGTTCGACGCCTCGGGCTTTAATCTGATTATTCACGAGGTGGCGCATAAGCTTGATACCCGCAACGGCGATCGCGCCAGCGGCGTGCCTTTTATTCCGCTACGTGAAGTCGCAGGATGGGAGCACGACCTGCATGCGGCAATGGATAACATCCAGGATGAGATCGATCTGGTGGGCGAAAGCGCGGCCAGCATTGATGCCTATGCGGCAACTGACCCCGCCGAGTGCTTTGCGGTGCTCTCGGAGTACTTCTTCAGCGCCCCCGAACTCTTCGCGCCCCGTTTCCCGGCGCTGTGGCAGCGTTTCAGCCAGTTTTATCAGCAGGATCCGCTCCAGCGCCTGCGGCAAAATGAGGGCGCTGGCGGCCCTTCATCCCACCACGTCCATTAATTTTTTTCGACAGGGGTACGCTCGGTTAACCGTACCCCGATGCTCAGCGCTAAAAACAGCGCCGCTACGCCAAAGGCCGCCGTCGTTAAATACTGTTCGCCGAAAAAGCGCGTCACAACGGGCACCAGCAGCGCGCTGACGCCATAGCCCAGCGTATGGCTGGTCGCAATAGCGCCCGCCCCCTTCCCCGTGGTCAGGCGATCGTTCAGCAGCAGCTGATAGCCCGGCGTTGCCATTGCCGCGCCGAGCGAAGTGATAGCAATCCCCACATAGAACAGCGCCAGTTCGGCGATACACATTAGCGCCAGCCCAGCCACCATCAGCACCGCCGCCATGCAAAGCAGGGTCAGCGGGCTGAAATGCTGCGGACGAACCACCAGGAACTGCGCCGCGAGCGTAGCCAGCGCGGCCAGGCTCAGCAGGAGCGCAACATGATGGCTGATATCCCGGGCGTTGCCGTCCAGCAAGGGGCTGAGGTGCGGTGACAGGCCGAGCTGCATCAGGCTCACCAGCGCCGCCAGCAGCATCGCCAGCAGCAGGAACGGCAGCATGGACATCTGCAGACGGGTCGCCTGGTGTGCCACCGGCGGCAGCGGCGGATCCGCCACCTCCCGCAGCACCAGCAGCAGAGCGATTAACGGCGCGATCGCCATCAGCCAGAGCGGCGCGACCGGGTTAACGCTGAGCATCAGCGCCGCCAGCGGAGGCCCCAGCAGGCGGCCGCAGCTTAGGCCGGAACTGATGGTTGCCAGCGCCGCCATGCGTTTATCCAGGCCCGCACGCTGAATGGCCCACGTCTGCGCGGCAGGCACCATGCCCGACACCGTCAGGCCATACAGCAGACGCGAGAGGATCAGCCCCGCCAGCCCCCAGGTGCTTTCCAGCCTCCCTGCCGCCATCGCCCACACCACCAACGCCATGACGCCAAAGCTGGCGAGATAGCCGCTGAGGGAGGCCACCATAACGACCTTACAGCCGCGGCGCTCGCTCTGGCGTCCCCACCAGGGGGACGCGGGTAAAAAAAGCATGGAGCCGAACATCAGCAGCCCGGCCCAGACCGAGAGTGAAAGTCCGGTCAGGGTCACCAGCTGCGGAAGCATGACCAGCAAACCGTTTTGCCCGATGCCCAGCAGGCCCGCGCAGAGCGCCAGGGGCCAGTTGGCTTTGGAGGTGATGTTTTCGGTCAACGTTTCAGAATCAGCGCGCATGAGAATGTGAACATAGTGTCAATAAATGTGTGGAAATTATGAAGTTAATGAAAACAAATATTGCAAAAATAGTTGCCACTGTAAACAGAATGAATATCATAACGAGAATTATTATCAGTCATGGAATGAGGTACATCTATGCGTGCTCTGCCCCGCTCTGCCGGTACAGACGTTGCAGCCCAGTGTTTTTTAAACGCCCTGTTACGCGAAACGAAGGACTGGCGCTATCTCCCTGCAGCCGCAGCGGATGAGTTAGCGCACATTCATATTCCACTCTCTTCCTCCCAGGCCCTTCGGGTTCCGGTACGCTATTTCTCCCCAACCCAGCACCATCAGTACCGTTTCCCGGCAACGCTTATTCAGAGCGATAGCGACAGTGGTGACGCCGTCACTTTCACTCAACTGATTGATTTAATTCTTGAAAAACCCTCAGTAAAAGGCTCACTGGATGCCGATACGCTGACGCGTTTTAAACAGCGCGCGCTGGAAAGCCATGCCCATACCTGGCAGGCGATTGATTTGCGCCACGGCTGGGCAACGCTGCGCGACAAGCCCCTGACGTTTGCCGAAGCGGAACAGGCGCTGCTGGTGGGCCACGCGTTTCATCCTGCGCCAAAATCCCACGAGCCGTTCAACGAAACCGAGGCGCGCCGGTATCTGCCGGATTTCGGCTCCCGCTTCCCGCTGCGCTGGTTTGCCGTTGAGAGCACGCTCGTTGCCGGCGACAGCCTTAACGTCTCCCTGCGCGAGCGTCTGCTGCGCTTCGCCGCCCAGAGCGCGCCCGATCTGCTCGGCCATTTCACCGACACCCGCTGGCTGCTGCCGATGCATCCGTGGCAGGCCGACTATCTGCTGGAGCAGGACTGGTGTCAGCGTCTGGCGGCAAACGGTTCATTACAGGACCTGGGTGAAGCGGGCGCACAGTGGCTGCCCACCAGCTCCTCACGCTCGTTGTACAGCGAAACCAACAGCGACATGATTAAATTCTCCCTCAGCGTGCGCCTGACCAACTCCGTGCGCACGCTGTCGGTCAAAGAGGTTAAGCGCGGTATGCGCCTGGCGCGGCTGGCGAAAACAGAACGCTGGCAAGATTTACAGGCCCGCTACCCGACCATGCGCGTGATGCAGGAAGACGGCTGGGCAGGACTGCGTGATGAAAGCGGCGTCGTTCAGGAAGAGAGCCTGATGGCCCTGCGCGTTAACCTGCTGTTCGATACGCCAGACACCCAGACCAACGTGCTGGTCAGCCTGACGCAGGCCGCGCCTGACGGCGGCGACAGCCTGCTGGCCGCAGCGGTACGCCGTCTTAGCCAGCGTCTGGATTTACCGCTCGCCCAGGCCGCCCGCTGCTGGCTGGACGCCTACTGCGACCGCGTGTTGCTTCCGCTGTTCAGCGCCGAGGCGGACTACGGTCTGGTGCTGCTGGCGCACCAGCAAAATATCCTCGTTGAGATGCAGCAGGATTTCCCCGTCGGGCTGATCTACCGCGACTGCCAGGGCAGCGCCTGGACCGAAGGGGCCGACGCGTGGCTGAAAGAGGCGGGCGAAACCGACGTGGAAAACCGCTTCGGTGAAAGCCAGCTGCTGCGCTACTTCCCTTATTACCTGCTGCTGAACTCCACCCTTGCCGTCACCGCCGCTCTCGCCGCCGCCGGTTTCGACAGCGAAGAGCACCTGATGTCCCGCGTGCGTGACGCGCTGGCCGGGCTGCGCACGACGGCGAAGCAGACCCGCTGCCTCGACTACGTGCTCGACAGCCCGACCTGGAACTGCAAAGGCAACTTCTTCTGCTACCTGCACGATCGCAATGAGAACACCATCGTCGATCCGGCGGTGATCTATTTCGACTTTAGCAACCCGTTTTACAAGGAGAAGGCGTGATGGCCATCGCGAATATCGTCCATTCCGGCTACGGCTTTCGCTGCACCGCAACGGAACAAAATCTGCCGCTGACGCTGGGTCTTGACGGCAGCGCGGTGCTGGAGCGTCTGACCGGGATCCCGGCCGGCTGGCTGGTGGAAGCCCTCGATCAGCTGTTTGTTGCCGCGCCGGCTCTGACCGGCATTACCCTGCCGTGGGCTGACTGGCAGGATGAACCCCAGGCGCAGGCGCTGTTTAGCCAGGCCCACGGGGATTATCTGGCGCGTGCAACCTTCTGGCAGCTGCCGCTGTGGCTGAAAGGCGAACGTCCGCAGGCAAGCGGCGGGATGCAGTTTGATGAGAGCCGCCAGCTTTACTTCCCGCTGCGTCCTCGTCGCCCGCAGGGCGAGGTGTATCGCCGTTACGATCCGCAAATCAAGCGCACTTTGAGCTTCCGCGTGGCGGACGTGGCGCTGGACGGCGAGCGTTTCACTCAATGGATGAATAACCCGCGCGTGAACGCCTTCTGGGAGATGGCGGGCCCGCAGGCCGAGCAGGAAATCTACCTGCGCCGCCAGCTTGACTCGACCTACTGCTACCCGGTTATCGGCTGCTTCGACGACCAGCCGTTTGGCTATTTTGAACTCTACTGGGCGGCAGAAGACCGCATTGGCCGCCACTACCGCTGGCAGCCGTTTGACCGCGGGCTGCACATGCTGGTGGGCGAAGAAAACTGGCGCGGCGCGCAGTATATCCGCAGCTGGCTGCGCGGCCTGAGCCACTATCTGTATCTCGATGAACCGCGCACCGCGCGCATCGTGGCCGAGCCGCGCTTCGACAACCAGCGCCTGTTCCGCCATCTGGCCTCCGCCGGTTTCGACACGGTGAAAGAGTTCGACTTCCCGCACAAGCGCTCGCGCCTCATCATGAGCCAGCGTCACCGCTTCTTCAGCGAGGTGGGCCTGTGAACGCGCTCTGGCAGAAAGTGAACCGCGAGATGGTGGCGAAGATCCTCGCCGAGCTGGAATACGAACGCACCCTGCGCGCTGAGCCGGTTTCATCGGACGGCTGGCGCATCGCCATGGGCAACGAGTCCTGGCAGTTTCGCGCCGCGCGCGGGATCTGGGGCTGGCTGCATATCGACCCGGACAGCCTGACCACCGCCAGCGGCGCCGCCGTGGAAGCGGAAAGCGCGCTGCTGCAGCTGGCGACGGTGCTGGAGATGAGCGACGCGCAAACGGCGGAGCACATGGAAGATCTCTACGCCACGCTGCGCGGCGACATGCAACTGCTGCAGGCGCGTGAAGCGCTGGACGCGGACGCGCTGATCCACCTCGACCCGGACGAATTACAGTGTCTGATGAGCGGCCACCCGAAGTTTATTTTCAACAAAGGCCGCCGCGGCTGGGGTCTGGACGCGCTGCGCCAGTACGCGCCGGAATACCGCGGGCGCTTCCGCCTGCACTGGGTCGCCGTCCAGCGTGAACATCTGGTCTGGAGCAGCGACGCCGATTGCGACATTCACGCTCTGCTGGCCAGCACCATGGACGATGCCGAGCGCGCCCGGTTTGACGCTCGCTGGCAGGCGCTGGGTCTCGACGACGGCTGGCTGCCCGTGCCGCTGCACCCGTGGCAGTGGCAGCAAAAAATTGCCATTCATTTTCTTGCGCAGCTGGCGCGCGGTGAAATGGTTGAGCTGGGCGAGTTTGGCGATGAGTACCTGGCCCAGCAGTCCCTGCGCACGCTCACCAACGCCAGCCGTCGCGCGCCGTATGACATCAAGCTGCCGCTGACCATCTACAACACCTCCTGCTATCGCGGCATTCCGGGCAAGTACATTGCCGCCGGTCCTCTGGCCTCGCGCTGGCTGCAGCAGCAGTTCGCCGCTGACGCCACGCTGATCCGCTCTGGCGCGCAGGTGCTGGGCGAACCCGCCGCCGGGTATCTGTCGCATCCGGGTTACGCGGCGCTGCCGAAAGCGCCCTACCGCTATCAGGAGATGCTGGGCGTGATCTGGCGCGAGAACCCATCCTGCTATCTGCAGGACGGCGAACAGGCGGTGCTGATGGCGGCGCTAATGGAAACCGACAACGCCGGGCGCCCGCTGATCGACGCGTGGATCACGCGCTCGGGGTTAAGCGCCGACGCGTGGCTGGAAAAGCTGTTCGAGGCAACGGTGATCCCGTTCTACCATCTGCTCTGCCGCTACGGCGTGGCGCTTATCGCCCACGGCCAGAACGTGACGCTGGTGATGAAGGACTACGTCCCGCAGCGCATCCTGCTGAAGGATTTCCAGGGCGATATGCGCCTGGTGGACGAGGATTTCCCACAGGCGCAGAGCCTGCCGGAGCAGGTAAAAGCGGTGACGGCGCGCCTGAGCGCGGATTACATCATCCACGACCTGCAAACCGGCAACTTTGTGACGGTGCTGCGCTTTATTTCACGCCTCACGCTGCAAAGCGGCGTCAGCGAAACGCGTTTCTATCAGACCCTCGCCGGGGTGCTGCACCGCTATATGGCCGCGCACCCGGAGCTTGCGGAGCGCTTTGCGAAATTCGATCTGTTTAAGCCGCAGATTATTCGCGTGATCCTCAACCCGGTCAAACTGACCTTCTCCGAACACGACGGCGGCAGCCGCATGCTGCCGAACTACGTCACCGATCTTGATAACCCTCTTTTTCTGGCCTCCCGGGAGTCCGCGCAATGAAAACCTATGATTTCATCGGCATTGGTATTGGCCCGTTTAACCTCAGCGTCGCCGCCCTCGCAGAAGGTCTGGACGGCTTTAGCTCGCTGTTCCTTGAGCGTAAACCGCACTTCTCCTGGCACCCGGGCATGATGGTGCCGGACTGCCACATGCAGACCAGCTTCCTGAAGGATCTGGTCAGCGCCGTGGAGCCGACCAACCGCCACAGCTTTCTGAACTACCTGGTGCAGCGCAAAAAGTTCTACCGCTTCCTGACCACCGAGCAGCGCACGGTTTCCCGCGAAGAGTTTGCGGACTACCTGTGCTGGGCGGCGGACAACCTCACCAACCTCGCCTTCAGCCAGCAGGTGCAGCAGGTGAGCTTTGATGAGCAACGCGGCCTGTTTGAGGTGGTGACCCAGCGCGACCGCTTCCTGGCGCGCCACGTCTGTGTGGGGATTGGCAAACAGATCAACCTGCCTGACTGCGTCACGGCGCAGGACGATACCTGCTTCCACGCCAGCGAGATGATGCTGCGCACGCCGGATCTCGCCGGCAAGCGCGTCACCGTTGTCGGCGGCGGCCAGAGCGGCGCCGACCTGTTCCTGAATATTTTCCGCGGCGAATGGGGCCAGCCGCTGAGCCTGAATTGGGTCTCGCGCCGCAATAACTACAACGCACTGGATGAAGCCGCCTTTGCTAACGAGTATTTCACGCCGGAGTACGTGGACAGCTTCTCCACGCTCGGTGAAGAGGCGCGTCGTCAGATGCTGCACGAGCAGAAGATGACCTCCGACGGCATCACCACCGAGTCACTGCTGGCGATTTACCGCGCCATGTACCACCGCTTCGAAGTGCTGCGTGAAAAACCCTGGGCGCACCTGATGCCGTCCCGCTCGGTGACGGCCCTGACGCGCCAGGAAAACGGTCAGCGCCTGAGCATACAGCATCACCTCGACGGCGGCCACGAGCAGTTGGAGAGCGACGTGGTGATTTTCGCCACCGGCTACCGCGCCGTGCAGCCCGCGTTCCTCGCGCCGCTGTCTCACCGCCTGCATCTGGATGCGGACGAAGCGTTCTGCATTAACAACGATTTCACCCTCGAATGGGACGGTCCGCAGAGCAACCGCCTGTTCGCCGTGAACGCCGGGATGCACCGTCTCGGCATTGCCGAACCCCAGCTCAGCCTGATGGCCTGGCGCGCGGCGCGAATTCTGAATCGCGCACATGCCGACGAGCCGTTTGAACTGGCCACCACCCCTGGCGTTATCCACTGGCGGAGCACCACCAGCCCGGAGAGCAGCCAGGTTTTTAAATCGTTAGCAAAAACCACTGAGTACTGACACACACAATCAGGATCAACATAACAATGAAACGTTCTCATCTTTGGGTTTTAAATCCTTGCTTGCTTGCAATGCTTTCTACCTCTGCGTGGGCGGAAGAACAAAAGGAAGAAAATATCGTGGTCTCTGCCAGCCGCGCGCACCGAAGCGTGGCCGAGATGGCGCAGACCACCTGGGTCATTGAACGCTCTGAGATCGAGCAGCAGGTTCAGGGCGGGAAAGAGATTAAAGAGGTGCTGGCGCAGTTGATCCCGGGTATGGACGTCAGCAGCCAGGGGCGTACCAACTACGGCATGAACCTGCGCGGCCGCTCCATGATGGTGATGGTGGACGGCGTGCGCCTGAACTCGTCCCGCAGCGACAGCCGCCAGCTCGACTCCATCGACCCGTTCAACATTGACCGCATCGAAGTCATCTCCGGCGCCACGTCATTGTACGGCGGCGGCAGCACCGGCGGCCTGGTGAACATCGTCACCAAAAAGGGCCAGCCGGAGACCGAAGTTGAGTTCCAGACCGGAGCAAAAAGCGGGTTTAACAGCCACAATGACCACGATGAGAACGTGTCGGCTGCGGTCAGCGGCGGCAACGACAACGCCTCCGGTCGTCTGTCGGTGTCGTATCAGCGCTATGGCGGCTGGTATGACGGCAACGGCGACGAGGTGATCATCGACAACACCCAGACCGGCCTACAGTATTCCGACCGTATTGATGTGATGGGAACAGGCACCCTCAACATCGACGATCACCAGCAGCTGCAGCTCACTACCCAGTACTACAAGAGCGAGTCCGACGGCAAGCATGGGCTGTATCTCGGGAAGAACTTCTCGGCGGTAACGGGCGATGCCACCGCGTACAACAAGGATAATCTCGACTCTGACCGCGTGCCGGGCACCGAGCGCCATCTGATTAACCTGCAGTACTCCAATACTGATTTCTGGGGCCAGGATCTGGTCGCGCAGATTTACTACCGTGACGAGAGCCTGACCTACTACCCGTTCCCGACCCTGACCAAAGGCGTGGTGAGCAGCATCGGCGCGTCGCAGCAGAAAACCGATTTCTACGGCGGCAAGCTGACGCTGAACAGCAAGCCGGTGGACGATTTAACGCTGACCTGGGGTGTCGATGCCGACCACGAAACGTTCGATGCCAACCAGCAGTTCTTTGACCTGAGCAAAGCGGCGGCGAGCGGCGGCATGGAGCTGGACAACGCCTACAACGTGGGCCGTTATCCGGGCTACAGCATCACCAACCTCGCCCCGTTCCTGCAGGCGAGCTATGACATTGACGCCATCACCCTGAGCGGCGGCGTGCGCTACCAGTACACCGAGAACAAGGTGGACGACTTTGTTGGCTACGCCCAGCAGCAAGCCATCGCCACCGGGAAAGCCACCTCCGCCGACGCGGTGCCGGGCGGGAAAACCGATTACAACAACTTCCTGTTTAACGCCGGGATCCTCGGTCGTCTGACCGAACAGCAGCAGCTATGGTTTAACTTCTCCCAGGGCTTTGAAATTCCTGACCTGGCGAAGTACTACGGCTCCGGCACCTACCAACTCAGCAACGGCCACTATCGCCTGCTGAACAGCGTGAACGTCAACGACTCAACGCTGGACGGCATCAAGGTCAACGCCTACGAGCTGGGCTGGCGCTTCACCGGTGACAACCTGCGCACGCAGGTCGCGGCGTATTACTCGCTCTCGGATAAAACCATCACCATCAACAAGACGGATATGACCATCAACCTGGAAGACGACAAGCGTCGTATCTACGGGATTGAAGGCCAGGTGGACTATTTCTTCACCGACAGCGACTGGAGCACCGGCGCGAACTTTAACGCCATCAAGTCTGAAACCCGTGAAAACGGGAAGTGGGAGAAGCTGACGGTCGACAGCGCCAGCCCGTCGAAAGCCAGCGCATGGGTCAACTGGGCGCCGGGCGACTGGACCCTGCGCGTGCAGAGCACGCAGACCTTTGACGTGTCTGACGCTGACGGCAAGAAGATCGATGGCTATAACACGGTCGATTTCCTGGGCAGCTACGCCCTGCCGGTGGGGAAAGTCAGCTTCAGCGTGGAAAACCTGCTGGACAAAGACTACACCACCGCCTGGGGCCAGCGCGCGCCGGGGCTGTATAGCCCAACCTACGGTGCACCGGGCCTGTACACCTATAAAGGCCGCGGACGTACGTTTGGTCTGAACTACTCCGTACTGTTCTGATCCTTCGCGCCGCCTGCGGGCGGCGCATTTCGTTGTGTAATTTCAACGCGAATTTGCTATAAAATCAGCGATTTGCTGAAATAGTCGGCAAACGAACAAAAAGCGCGTTTTCACCCTTTGACAAGGCGTACCGAGGTCGATAATATGCGCCTCGTTCACACGATTCCTCTGTAGTTCAGTCGGTAGAACGGCGGACTGTTAATCCGTATGTCACTGGTTCGAGTCCAGTCAGAGGAGCCAAATTTGAAAAGCCTGCTTTTAAAGCAGGCTTTTTGCTTTTCTGCGTCTCTGATGCTAACTCAGAATTGCATCCAGCCTGGCAAGCACTTCATTTACAACGGCATCAGGTATGCGTTCCAGCCGCATGCCGTTTCGGGCAGCCATATCAATAGTTCTGGGCTGGTCGCAGCGAATAACGCCCATCGTTTTTGTCCCCGCCCCTTCCAGTGAAACGGTGAAACCTGCCGTGCGAGCAAAGTTACCGCCGCTGGTGACGGGAACCACTACCGGTAGCCGGGTCAGCTTGTTAAACGATGCCTTCGACACGATGAGAACCGGACGTTTTCCACTTTGCTCGTGGCCTGCAATCGGATCCAGTGAAACAAGCCAGATTTCCCCTCTGTCCATTTACAGGATCTCCTTTCCTACCGCAGGCGCATCAATCCATTCCCGATCCTCTTCACTCATTTCAGCGTGCGGATCGCACTGCGCCAGCAGCTCCTCAAGCGAATAATGAGGCCGTTTTTGGGGTTCAATGATCAGGCAGCCATTGTTAATGGTCATGCCGACTTCGCTGTCCGTCGACAGCTCCAGCGTTTTCAACACGGCGGGAGGAACCGCCAACATGATGGATCCGCCGACCTTTTTCAGGCGAGTTTTATACATAGCGCACCTCCTAATATTATATTTTAATATAACATTTATGCCAGGAGATGCGCAGTTATTCATCAGATTCATGGTGATTTCCTTTTCGTAATTAAGTGGGCAGAGAGCCGTTATCCATCGAAGGGCAGCGCTGGTGGGAACGAATTGCGTCACTAAGAAGGCTGATAATAAAAAACTGTTTTTACGGTTAAAAGAATTATGGCGGATCGGATAAACGAAATGCGAGGCGGCTTCCGCATCGGGAGAATGGTGGGGGCCAGGCTAAGGTCAACCCCCTCATGGCTTCATAACGATGCGGCCAAGCGGTTTCGCTGTCTCGGCGTATTCATGGGCCGCGGCGGCGTTAGCCAGGGGGAAGATTCGATCAATGACAACCCTGATGCACCCTGCCGCTACAGCCTGCAACATCTCGTCCACGCTTGCCCGAACCTCAGGCCTTTCAAAAAGGGGGCCCATGAATACCCCCATGAGCGTCTGGTTAGACTGCATTGCCGGCCATAAGTCGGCTGTAAGGCTGCCACCGCCCGCATTACCGACGAAAACAAGACGCCCTTCCGGCGCGAGAGCAGAAAGCGACGCAGGCAACGTCGTCCCTACCGGATCGATGACGAGGTTAACACCGGTGCCACGAGTGACCTGTCGGACACTCTCCACGACGTTATTCTCTACACGATCCACAACATGATCGGCCCCCAGTTCCAGCAACCGGTTTTTTCGCTGCGTTCCGCTTGCCACGCCGATGACCGTCGCGCCAGCTTGTGAGGCAAGCTGAACGGCCGCGAGCCCCACGCCACCCGCTGCTGCCTGAATCAGAACGGTTTCTCCGTGCCGGAGCATGCCGCGTGTGAAGAGGCAGTGATATGCGGTTCCAAAGGAGATCGGTACCACCGCCGCTTCTGCTGCATCCACTCCGTCTGGTAAAAGCCAGGTTCGTTCCGCAGGCACAGCCCAACGTTCCGCATGCGATCCCTGCATGCTAAAAGCAGTCACTCTGTCCCCAACCTTGCGGCTACGGACTTTCGACCCGACGGCAACCACCGTCCCCGCGGCCGCGTAGCCAACGATCCATGAAGGAAAAGGCGGCGGAGTTGAACGTCGGTTGATCAGATCTCCCCCTTCAATTGAGATAGCCTCGACTGAAATCAGCACATCGTCAGGCCCTGCGACCGGATCCGGAACATAGACATATTGCAGGACGCCGGGAGCGCCTTCCACGTCATAAACCGCTGCCTTCATAAATTTTCCTCTGACTTGCCTTTTGACCGTCGGAAAGATCCGTAACGCTCAGGGTAGCCTGGCAATCACCTTTATCTCAAACTGGAATCCGTACAGCCACGTCACGCCGATCCCGGTCAAGGTTGGGTAAGGTGCTTCCCCCCAGTATTCTGGCAGGACACTCCAGATAGCGTCGAGGTTTGACTCGGGATCGACAACAAAAAGGGTAACGTCAACCACGTCATCGAACGTGCAGCCCGCAGCCGTGAGAACAGCATTAAGGTTATCAAACGCCAGACGGATCTGCGCTTTTATATCCTCTTCAGGCGAACCATCTTCCCGGCTACCCACCTGCCCCGAAACAAACAAGAAGCCATTAGATTTGATGGCCGGTGAATAGCGATTGCGCTCATAGAGCGCCCGGCGCCCGAAGGGAAAAACGGCTTCGCGTGTTGTCATATATGTACCTTTGTAATGGGGCGAACTCTGCCCGTTGAACATACAGACACTTTACAGGCGCCAGATCGGGCGGATAAACAAGCGACTTTGTCCATCATTGTTTGTAATATCCAAACAATCGGTGAAAAGAGAGGACATGGGATGGATCGTTTTGATGCGATGCGCGCCTTTGCTCGCGTGGTGGAGGCAGGCAGCTTCACAAAGGCTGCCCAAACGCTCCATATGAGCAAAACCACGGTGACGCAGCTTATTCAGCAGCTGGAAGCGCGCCTGCGCGTTAAGCTGCTCCATCGCACCACCCGCAGGCTCGGCGTCACTCCCGATGGCGCGGTCTACTACGAGCGCGTTATCCGCCTGCTGGCGGACATGAAAGATGCAGAAAACAGCCTGTCCAGTGCGGCGATGACGCCCAGGGGACGGCTACGGGTGGATGTGCCCACTCCTCTCGCCCGCCTTGTGCTGGTGCCCGCGCTACCGGCTTTTCACGCGCGCTACCCTGATATCCAGTTCGACATGGGCGTAAGTGACCGGGTGGTGGATCTGATTGGCGACAACGTGGATTGCGTCCTGCGGGGTGGCGAAATCAACGACCAGTCCCTGATCGCACGCCATGTCGGCGATTTGCAAATCGGTGTTTACGTTGCACCGAGTTATGTGGAACGCCTCGGCGCCCCCGCGCATCCGCGAGAGCTGGAAAACACGGACCATCGCATCGTGGGATTCTTGTCCTCACGCACCGGTAAGATTGATCCTCTGGTGCTGCACGGTAAGAGTGAACGTATTAAAATTACGGGTAACTATGTGCTTGCAGTGGATGATGGCAATGCTTACCTCGAAGCTGGACTTGCGGGATTGGGTGTGATTGCGCTGCCGGTCTATATGGCGGCAGCACATCAGGCTCGCGGTGCCTTGATTCCGCTATTTGAACGCTGGCGTATTGCTCCAATGCCCCTGTACCTGGCATTCCCGCCTAACCGCCATGTCAACGCTAAACTGCGCGTTTTTATTGACTGGATTGTTGAGTTGATGCAGCAGCATGTCCCTACTTCTACCATTAAGTGACTACATCTATTCGCTCATCACCGCCGATTGGTGGTCATTCAGGCGGTTTTGACAGAAAGGGAAATATTTATTTGTCTGTTACTGGCAAAGTCGAACCCATTCAGAGGAGCCATTTTTGAAAAGCCTGCTTTTGAAGCCGGCTTTTTGCATTTGTGACCCACTAATAGTTACCAAGCGGATTCTTTTCACAGGCAATACCGCAAATGCCCTCAAGTTCGGCTTCGAGTGTTTTAACCAACGATTGAAGATAGTCTGGCCCTTCCTGATACTGGCGACGTTGTAACTGGTATTCTTCGGTAGAGAGCAAAGTTAATCGTTCTTTGACTCGCTCACCGCATGACGCTATCTCTTCAATAAAATCAATATCATAAAATGGAAGAATTTCTTTAGTTTTGTTATTAAAAACGATGACTTTGACGCTATGAGCATCCAGAACTTCAATGAATTTTTTATCACAGGTTAAGATTGCGGGAAAAAAGAATGCCGCGTTTTTATCAATATTTAAGGTAATAACAAATTCGAGAAAGCGCTGATGGCGAAGATCCCAGGCCATACCTCTAACGTACTCCCAAAATCCCGCCGTATTACGGTTCACTTTGTGAAAAAAGGCTTCCTTAGAACCATTTTCAAAAAAACGCTTAGCGAGCAAAATCTCTCTAATGCCAAAGAAATGGGCTTCATTGTGAGTAAATTCTAGCAGTTCGAGTAATTTTTCCTGCACCTGCTTAGCACTTGTTTTTGGGTTCCGCAGGTGAATCGCGCACATTTTTAACACATATACATATAAGCGATTATAGTCACGAGCCAGCTCTTCCATTAGCGACTTATTTATAAACTCATAATTTTTACGTGCCATATATTGCTGCGTTTTAGCTATAATTTCCTGTTCAGACACATTAAATTTTAACTGCCTATGCTGCTGCCAAGCCGCAACATCCAGGTTGCGTAACATCTCATAAGCTCGAATGCGTTCGAAGATTTTTTCCTGTTTATTGAGATCGCTAAAATTACAAAGATTTTCGAGTTCATACAGCAAAGGATCAACATTGACTTCCTCTCTGGCGATGAAGTCAAAAATTTCTTCAAAATCATCGGGAAGTCGCGATCTTTGCCCTTCAAAGAAAGGCTTAAGATAACTTAATACCTGCGTATCGAGCGAGATAGAATAGTCGATGGGAAATGTAACGCTGTTACCTGAGATAAACATTTCTCTGAATATGTCTGGTGTAAGAATAAACACATGCGGCGTTTTGAATAAGCTACGCACGGCAGAACCACTGCTGAAGTTCATGTTAACCGATAAGCCCGGAGTCGCACCTTTCTCCGCTGCAAAAATGAAGGTATAATCGTCAAGATAGTGGTAATAGAGTGCATATTGTTGAACAGCCGCCTCAAGATTTCCTGAGTGGCAGATATCATAAATAAAATCATGAATAACATTTGCCATTGTGCCCTCCCGGCATCGACCTAGCATCCATTTTTAACACGCCTAAGCTTTTGCTATCAATATTCAGTATTTATTCCTGCATGCATACTTCATAAAATTTATGCCGCGATACTAACGCACCGGGCATAAACGATAACAGACTGCTTGTCTAAGTTGGATTATTAAATTTGATAATCAATCGCCACTTCTTCCGGCTCCATTACCTGGCGTTTGATCTCGTCCACCGACAGCCCGGCATTGCACAGCTCGATAAAGCGCCACACATAGTTGCGCTGCAGCTGCCCGCGCTTCAGGCCCAGCCAAACTGTATTGGCGTCAAACAGATGCCGCGTATCCAGGCGCACCAGGTTCCCGTCTTCGCGTTCTCCGCTGGACTGTTCCGCCACCAGGCCAATGCCCAGACCCAGCTCGACGTAGGTTTTGATCACGTCAGAGTCCTGCGCGCTCAGCACGATGTCCGGCGTTAATCCTTTACGGTTGAAGGCCTCGTCTATGCGCGAGCGTCCGGTTATGCCCTGGCGATACGTGATCAGCGGCCATTTCGCGATCGCTTCCAGCGTCAGCGGTGAAACCTGATTCAACGGATGATCGAGCGGGAGCAACAGGCTGTGGTACCAGCGGAACCAGGGAAAGGCCACCAGCAGCGGGTCGTTGCTCAATCGCTCGCTGGCAATGCCGATATCTGCCCCACCGTTTTGCAGCAGCCCTTCAATTTCCTGCGGCGTGCCCTGGATAAGCTCCAGACGGACGTCAGGGAAAAGTTCGCGGAACGCTTTAATCACCGGCGGCAGGCTGTAGCGCGCCTGGGTGTGGGTGGTGGCGATGGTGAGCACGCCGGAGGCATCGTTGGTGAAGAGATCCGCCAGGCGACGCACGTTGCTGGCCTCGTTGAGGATCCGCTCCGCGATGGTGAGCAATGCTTTACCCGGCTCCGTCATGCCGAGCAGGCGCTTGCCGCGGCGGATAAAGATTTCTATGCCCAGCTCCTCTTCCAGCTCGCGGATATGGCGGCTGACGCCGGACTGAGAGGTATAAAGCATATTGGCGACCTCGGTCAGGTTGTAGTCCCGCCTGGCCGCCTCACGGATAATTTTAAGTTGCTGGAAATTCACGATTCACTCCGGCGCATCTGACATAGCTCTATTGTTAGAGTCAGCCGAGCTGCAGAACAAATAATAAAAACCAGCATCTTATGCTTTTCTGGAATATCAGCTCACGAGCTGGAGTTCACGGTTCTCAAGCGACGGCTTGCTGACCAGCGACATCAAAATCTCTTTTACCGCCTGCGCCTGAGGCGAAAGCGAGCCGCGAGCGGACATGTTCAGCGACAGCGGCAGGCTCATCGAAGGCGTGGTGATCCGCGCCATCCAGCCGTTTGCCGCACCGCACAGCGAGCGCGCGGCGGATTCCGGCAGTACGGTGACACCCATTCCGCTGGCAATGGCCGCGGTCAGCGTGGAGATTGAGTCGATTTCGCCGATGATTTTGGCCGTCAGGCGGCGCAGGGAGAACGCTTCGTCCACGCGCACGCGCACGGCGCTGTAGTCGCGCGGCAGATAGAGGTTCATCTCTGCCACGGCGGTAAGATCGACACTCTGGCCCGGACAGTCGCGGGTGCCCACGAGGTAGAGATCTTCCTTGAGCAGCGGCTGGCTGGTGATCCCGGCAACCGGGGAGCGATCGTAAAGTACCGCCATGTCCAGCTGGCCGTTGAGCAGCTTGTCATTCAGTACAGAGCCACTGTTTTCATGCAGATAGACCAGCACTTCCGGCAGCTCAGCGCGCACGGCCTGCAGAAGCGGCATAGTGATAGAGGACGCCGCCGTTCCCGGTGCCAGCCCGATAGAAACGTGCCCGCTCAGTGTCTGGCCCACGTTGTTCACCGCCAGCTGCGCCTGTTCACACTGACGCAGGATAGTGCGGGCATGGGTATACAGGATCTTGCCTGCTTCCGTTGGCGTGACGCCGCGTTTGGTGCGGATCAGTAACTGCTGATCCATCTCGCCTTCCAGAGTAGCCACCTGCTGGCTCAGCGCAGGCTGCGCGATGTGCAGCACTTCTGCCGCTTGAGTCAGGCTGCCGATATCGACGATTTTTACGAAGTATTTCAGTCGTCTTAAGTTCATTTTGCCCCCTGTTCGAAATGCATTGCCGGAACCGGCTGTCGTTGTTGAACAGGTTTTGCAATATGAATGCCACTTTTACCGTGCGGTCTGAATTGTTCGCTAACCGCCTGAAAATAAGGAAACCTAATCATGGAGGGGGGATTTATTACTGAAACAGCAGTTTACGATCTGCCCCATTAGAGGTATATCCGCACCATTACGGTGCATTCCGCTGTCAAAAACATCATTTTGCCGATTTTGTCAGCAAACGATCAAAAGGCGTTGATCCACCCTTTGACAAGGCGAACGCAGGTCGATAATATGCGCCCCGTTCACACGATTCCTCTGTAGTTCAGTCGGTAGAACGGCGGACTGTTAATCCGTATGTCACTGGTTCGAGTCCAGTCAGAGGAGCCAAATTTGAAAAGCCTGCTTTTAAAGCAGGCTTTTTGCTTTTCTGCGCAAGGTAAATGCAAAACGGCAACTGGGTTGCCGTTTTTAGTGTGTTCCCCCTCTCCCGTGGGAGAGGGTTGGGGTGAGGGCACCAGCCCGCACTATGCCCTCACATGCCGATTTTAACCGGCATCCCCGACCGCCGTTCCAGTTCAGCGCCCGCCCCCTCGTTTATCAACTGTGTCTGCTGTGCGGCGGAGATGGGCAGAGGCACTTTCCGGCTCGATTCAAATTCCGCCCGGTTACGCGACAGCGGTTCGTGAACCTCCACCCAGCGGCTGCCGTCCGGCTCCGTGGTCACCTTAACGGGCCGATCGATAAGCTGCACGCGGGTGCCCACGGGGACATTATCGAAAAGATATTTAATGTCGTTGTTACGCAGACGAATACAGCCCTGGCTCACCCGTAGCCCAATGCCGAAATTGGAGTTTGTGCCGTGTATGGCATATAGCCTGCCGATATATATCGCATACAGCCCCATCGGGTTATCCGGCCCGGCAGGCACGAAGGCGGGCAGCGTTTTCCCCTCTGCCGCATAGGCACGACGCGTGTTCGGCGTAGGTGACCAGGTGGGGCCCTCCTGCTTGCGCTCAACCGCCGTGACCCAGTTACGCGGGGTTTCGCGACCGGCCTGACCAATGCCGATGGGCAATACTTCGACGGTATTGCTGCCCGGCGGGTAATAGTAAAGACGCATTTCCGCCACGTTAACGACAATCCCCTCGCGCACGGTGTCGGGTAAAATCAGCTGCTGAGGAATGACCAGCCGGGTGCCGGATTTGGGCAAAAAAGGATCCACGCCCGGGTTCGCTTCCAGCATATTGCTGAGCCCCAGCCCGTGCTGTGCAGCAAAGGCCTCAAGCGGTAACGTATTGCGCTCGGGAACGGTGATGGTAATCGGGGTTCCCACTAGCCGACTGCCTTCCGGCGGCAGGGTATAGGTTACGGCAAACGCACTGGGAACAGCGGCACACAGCGTAAGGACGAACCAGGTAAGTCGCATCATAATTTCCTGTGCTCACAAAAGAGAAAGCCTGGACTCAGGCAGGCTTTCTCAGTTTACGCTATTACGCTTCGATTTTACGCCATCTGCGCGTCAGCACTTTTTCCGCCTCGACAATAAGGAACATCACAAAACCAATCAGGAAGGTAATGACCCAGTAGCGGAACGGCAGCGCTTCGGTGCCAAACAGCATCTGCATGAACGGGGCGTAAATGATAAGAAGCTGTAGCGCCAGCAGTACGCCGCTCACGATCCAAATCCCTTTATTCGCCAGCAGACCTTTGCTCAGCGAGAAGCCGTCATTAACGCGACAGTTGAGCATGTAGAACCACTGCGCGGTCACCAGGGTTTGCAGCAGCACGGTGCGGATGAATTCCGCCGAGTAGCCGCGCGGCTGTAGCCAGGCTTCCAGCACGAAGGCGCTAATGGCAATCATCAGACCGACAAACACCACGCGCCAGATGGCGTAGCCGTCCATCACATGCAGATTCGCCTTGCGCGGTGGCCGGTTCATGATGTCCTTCTCACCCGCTTCAAACGCCAGGCCAAACGACAGGGTTGCTGAAGTGGCCATGTTCATCCACAGGATCAGGACCGGCGTCAGCGGAATCAGGTTCCCCGCCAGCAGCGCGATGATGATCAGCAGGGCCTGCGCGATGTTGCTCGGGATAACGAACAGAATCGTTTTTTTCAGGTTATCGTAAACCCGCCGTCCCTCGTGGACCGCACTGGCAATGGTGGCAAAGTTGTCATCCGTTAACACCATGTCGGCGGCTTCCTTGGTGACCTCAGTCCCCTTAATCCCCATGGCGATACCCACATCCGCCCGCTTGAGCGCCGGGGCATCGTTTACGCCATCCCCGGTCATGCCCACCACTTCCTGTTTACTTTGCAGGGCCTGCACGAGGCGGAACTTATCCTCCGGGCTGGTTCGGGCGAAAATATCGTACTGCTGCGCGGCGTCGCTCAGCTGACGGTCGTCCATCGCCTCCAGCTCGCGTCCGGTGATCGCGCTTGCGGCGTTACCAATCCCCAGCATTTGCCCGATGCTCATGGCCGTTTGCGGGTGGTCGCCGGTGATCATTTTCACGCGAATCCCGGCCTGCAGACAGTCGGCAATCGCGGTAATGGCCTCCGGACGCGGCGGATCCATCATTCCTGCAATACCCAGCAGGATCACGCCATCATGGAGGTCCAGGTGATCCAGATCGCGCTGTCCCTCGCGGGCAGGTTTCCAGGCCGCCGCCACCATGCGCAGCCCTTCCCGGGCATACTCTTCAATCTTCCCTTCCCAGTAAGGTTGATCGAACGGCTGCAGTCCGTCATTCGTCTGCTGGTACTGACAGAGGCGGAACAGGACGTCCGGCGCGCCGGTGATTAAAATCGCATCTTCTTCACCCAGTCGGTAGAGCGTGGACATGTATTTATACTGCGAATCAAACGGGATTTTACTGCGCATTTCCGTATCAAGCGGTGGGAGCGGGATTTTCGCCGCCAGCACCTTCAGGGCGCCCTCGGTTGGTCCTCCGGTGATTTTCCACAGCCCCTGCTCGTCTTTGATCAGCTGGCTGTCATTGCAGAGGTCAATGGTGCGCAGGTAGCGTTCCAGCAGGGAACCCTGCGTCACGCTGACGGGCGTCGGGTCATCTAAGGGGTGAATATTCCCCACCGGTTCGTAGCTGTCGCCCTCCACGCGATAGGTCGTGTCAGCGGTAATCACCGCTTTGACCGTCATTTCATTCATCGTCAGGGTGCCGGTTTTATCCGAGCAGATGACCGTCATTGCGCCCAGGGTTTCCACCGTGGGCAACTTGCGAATAATGGCCTTGCGACGCGCCATGGCCTGTACGCCAAGCGAAAGGATGATGGAAATGATGGCCGGCAGGCCTTCCGGCACGGCGGCAACGGCGAGGCTGATAAGCGACAGCACCAGTTCAGAAACCGGCATATCCCGGAACAGGAGGCTAAAGACGAACAGCGCTACCATCATCACCAGGATAGTGATGAAGATGGTCTTACCGAGCTTGTCCATCTGCACCATCAGCGGCGTGCGGTGCTTTTCAATGTCGGACATCATCTGATTGATGTGGCCAAGCTCGGTCTCGCCCCCGGTTGCCACCACCACGCCTTTACCGCCGCCGGAGCTGACGGTGGTGCCTGAGTAGAGCAGATTATAGCGATCGCCTAAGGGCAGCTCCCCGCTTAACGCATCGCTGTTTTTCTCAACAACGGTGGATTCGCCAGTCAGGATGGCCTCCTCCACGCGAAGGTTATGCGCTTCAATCACGCGCAGGTCCGCAGGGATACGATCCCCGGCGCGGATCACCACGATATCGCCCGGGACCAGCGCCGTAGTGGGGATCGTTTCATGATTCCCCTGTCGTACCACCACGGCTTCGCTGGAGAGCATATTGCGAATACTCTGCAACGATTTTTCAGCATTGCTCTCCTGGATATGGCCGATCAGCGCGTTAATGATGGCAACCCCAAGGATCACAAACATGTCTACCCAGTGGCCCATAAAGAGCTTAAGCAACGCGGCCACCAGCAGAACGTAAATCAGTACATCGTTAAAATGCGCCAGGAAGCGCAGCCAGGCGGGTTTGCCCTTTTTTTGCGGTAACGCATTCTCACCATGCTGCTGAAGTCGGGCTGATGCCTCAGTGCCGCTAAGTCCTTCCAGAGTGGAGTGGATATTCGACAGGGTTTCATCAACGGTTTGTTGATAATACGGACGTTCAGGTTTTCCTGTTTTCATTGTTACTTCCTCTGGTTCTATTCAGAAATCACCTTGCTTTCATGAAATTAACGAATAACGAAAACAGGAACATGGGCGTAACGGACAATACTTGCCGCCTCCGATCCTAACAAATGGGTTTGAATATTTGGATTGCGGGAGCCGACGATAATCGCGCCAGCAGTAAGTTCATCCGCCAGCTTAATAACCTCATCACGAACATTTCCGCTGCGAACATGGAGGTGAACGCGCTCTTCTGGCAAATTCAATTTTTTGACCAGGTCAGACAGTTTTTCTTTTGAATTATTAATCATATATTCATCCATCTTTCGCGCATCTGAAATAAAACCGCGCGTCAGCTCGGCTGAAAATTTTGGCATGACGTGCAGCAAATGAATGTCACCCAATGCACTTTGCGCCAGAAACTGTGCATGCTGCAACGCTTTATCCGCCAGGCTTGTCTCGTAGACATCCACCGGAACGAGAATGTTTTTATACATATCGAGCATCCTTTTTATAACCAACATGAGAGTGAATGAAGCAAAAAAACGCATTAAATGCAGGGGGTTGCCCTTAATGCCAGTTACGGTAAAAGAGATGAATAATATTAAACGTAGCACAGGAATTTCAGGTTTAGCGCGTCCCCACTGCTAATGGTTATTTAACATTTATCTTTTCGCCGACTATGCTCATAGTGAGTTACCGCTTCCGGCTCATGGAGGAATGTATGTATGGCATAAGCCTGATCCGACTGGGTATGTTTATTGCGCTTGCCATTATCGCCAGCACGGCGATAGGTTTATTTACCTATATGGTCGTTACTGTTCTGGCAGAATAGTGTCACCCCTGTCCAGGTTATGGAATAAATAAAACAGTTATTTATTAGGGGAATACAGTGAACCGCTACCTCTCTCTTTTACCGTTCGTTTTGTTAACGCTCACGGCGTGCGATCCTAAACCTGAACAAGCCTCCCCCCTGCCCAGAATGGTTAAAGTGGCGGAGGTGACGGTTCCCGGTCATGCCCAGCAGCGCGTTTTTCCCGCCCGCATTGAATCGGGCGATGCCACAGACCTTTCCTTCAAGCGCGCTGGTCAAATTGAAGCGCTCGATGTGCGTCAGGGCGCAGCCATCAAGCAGGGCCAACAGCTTGCAAGATTGAACGCCCGTGAAGCCCAGCAGCGGGTTAACGACAGGCAGACGGCGGCGACGCTGGCCCAGAGGCAGTTCGATCGCTTCCAGACGCTGGCGGGCCGCCAGGCGATTTCGAAAGCCGAAATGGACGTGCAGCGTGCGAACCGCGATTCGGCGAATGCGGCGCTGCAGATTGCCCGAGAAGAGTTGAATCAGATGACACTCGTCGCCCCCTTCAGCGGGACGGCGGCCAGCGTAAATGTCCGAAACCATCAGGTGGTGTCTGCCGGTCAGCCCATCGCGACGTTAACCCGCACCGATCTGCTTGACGTGGTGTTCAGCATCCCTGAAAACCTGTTTAAGACCTTTGATATCCGCAACGCGCAGTATCGTCCGGTAGTGAGAATTAACGCCATTCCGGATCGGGAATTTACCGCCGTCTACAAAGAGCACTCTGGCAGCAGCGACAGTAATACCCTGACCTGGCAGGTGATACTGACCATGCCGCGACCAGATGATTTTCCCGCCGTCGGTGGCGTAAGCGGTACGGTGACCATCAATTTAACCAACCTCCCGGCTGGCGCGGGCGCTCAGGCGCTGGTTGTACCGGTTGAGGCCGTCTTTAACCCGGACAACAGCCCACGCAATGAGCCGCACGTCTGGGTTGTGGCGGGAGAAGGCGACACGCTCCATCTTGAAGACCGCAAGGTCAGCGTGGGGCAAGTGATAACCGAAGGCGTGACGATCACCAGCGGGCTTAAGGCGGGCGAGCGCGTGGTGGCCGCAGGCGTGGGAGAGCTCCATGCTAACCAGCCGGTGCGTATCTGGACGCGTGAGCGGGGACTGTAATGGATATCACTCGTCAATTTATTAATAACCCGGTTCGCGTCTGGCTAACGATTCTGCTGCTGGGCATTGGGGGGATTTTCGCCCTGTTGAATATCGGCAGGCTGGAAGATCCCGCCTTTACCATCAAAACCGCAGTGGTGATCACCCACTACCCCGGCGCATCCGCTCAGCAGGTTGAAGAAGAGGTGACGCTGCCGCTGGAGAATGCCCTTCAGCAGCTGCCTTACCTGGACAACGTGAGCTCCATCTCATCAAACGGGCTGTCGCAAATCACCGTTAACATCGCTTCACGCTATCACTCGAACGAACTGCCGCAGATTTGGGATGAGCTGCGCCGCCGCGTGGGCGATGCCTCGCGTCAGTTCCCGCCCGGCGTCGTCACGCCCTTTGTAAATGACGATTTCGGCGACGTCTTCGGCTTCTTCTTCGCCATTTCCGGAGATGAATTCAGTAATCCTGAACTGGTGAGATATGCGGAGCAGCTGCGCCGCGCGTTGATTCTGGTTCCTGGCGTCGCGAAGGTCGCCATCGGCGGAGCCATTAGCCAACAGGTCAACATCGATATTTCCCTGACCAAAATGGCCGCGCGCGGCATTACGCTGAACCAGCTTTCCGCCCTGCTCAGCAGGCTCAACGTCGTTTCCAGCGCCGGAGAAATCACCTCGGGCAGCGAATCCATTCGTCTGCACCCCACTGGTGAGTTCGAGAATCTCGATGAACTGGCGGATCTCATCATCACGCCTTCCGGCACCGGGGCGGCGACGCGCCTGCGGGATATCGCCACGCTGTCGCGCGGGCTGAACGAATCGCCCGCCAGTATCTACCATGCCAACGGCAAAAAAGCCGTCACCATGGGCGTCTCGTTTATTCCCGGCGTGAACGTGATCGACGTGGGCCACGCGCTGGAGGCGAAGCTAAACCAGATGTCGGCGGAAAAACCGGCAGGCATACAGATAGATCTGTTTTACGATCAGGCAGCCGAAGTGGGCAATTCTGTTAACGGTTTTATTATTAACTTCCTGATGGCGCTGGCGATTGTCATCGGCGTGCTGCTGATCTTTATGGGGGTACGCAGCGGGATCATCATCGCGGTTTCTCTCGCCCTTAACGTGCTGGGCACGCTGCTGATTATGTATCTGTGTGGCATTGAGCTACAGCGCATCTCGCTCGGGGCGCTGATTATCGCCCTCAGCATGCTGGTGGATAACGCCATCGTGATTGTCGAAGGGGTGTTGATTGCCCGGCAGCAGGGCTCCCCGCTGTTAACCGCCGTTAACAACATCATTCGCCGCTCCGCCCTGCCGCTGCTGGGGGCGACGGTGATCGCCATCCTTGCGTTTGCCCCTATCGGGCTATCGCAGGATTCCACCGGGGAATACTGTAAATCTCTGTTCCAGGTGCTGCTGATTTCCCTGATGCTGAGCTGGTTCTCGGCGCTCACCCTCACCCCGGTGCTGATTAAGTGGTGGTTGTTTAAAAACGACAGCGCGCCGGACGCCACTGATGAGTCAGATCCTTACGACAAACGTCTCTACCGCCTCTACCAGCACCTGCTGAACGCACTGCTGCACCACAAAGCGCCTACGCTGGTAGTGATGGCCGCCCTGCTGACCGCGTCTGTCTGGGGGTTTGGCGCGGTGCGGCAAAACTTTTTCCCGTCGTCCAATACCCCGATTTTCTTTGTCGACCTCTGGTTACCCTACGGGACCGATATCAAATGGACCGAGAAAATGACTGGCGATATTGAGAAAACCATCAAGGGACGGCCCGGCGTGGAAACCACCGTCTCGACCATCGGTCAGGGGAGCATGAGGTTTATTCTGACCTACAGCGGACAGCGGCAGTACAGCAACTACGCGCAGATCATGGTGCGTATGGATGACCAGCGCAGCATCTCCGCGCTGACGCGCTACGTGGATGAGTACATCGCGCGTAACTACCCGCAGGTCAACGCCAGCACGAAACGGGTGATGTTTGGGCCCTCCGGCGACAGCGCCATTGAAGTGCGCATTAAAGGCCCGGATCCTGACAGGCTGCGTCTGATTGCCAGCCAGGTGGACGATATCCTGGCGCGCGACCCGGCCACGGGGAGCGTCCGAAACGACTGGCAAAACCGCAGCAAAGTGATCCGTCCGCAGTACGTCGCCGCGCTGGGACGCGAGCTTGGCGTGGATAAGCAGGACGTCGACAACGCGCTGGAGATGAATTTCTCCGGCAGCCGGGCGGGGCTGTATCGGGAAGGCAGTGACCTGCTGCCCGTGGTGGTGAGGCCTCCGGAAAGCGAAAGGCTGGACGCCAGCCACCTGAACAACGTGCTGGTGTGGAGCCAGACGCGGCAGCAGTATATCCCGCTGAGTAACGTCGTCAGCCGCTTCTCGCTGGAGTGGGAGGATCCGCTCATTCTCCGACGCGACCGCTCGCGGGTACTGACGGTTCAGACGGATCCGGACCCGCTGAGCCAGCAAACCTCCGGTGATATTCTCGCCCGCGTGAAGCCGCAGGTGGATGCCCTTCCCCTGCCACACGGCTACAGCATCGAGTGGGGGGGCGACGCGGAAAACTCCAGCGAAGCGCAGCAAGGGCTGTTCACTACGCTACCTCTCGGGTATCTGGTGATGTTTGTTATTACGGTGCTGATGTTCAGCTCGGTAAAAAATGCCGTCGCGATCTGGCTAACCGTACCGCTGGCGTTGATTGGCGTCACGCCAGGATTTTTAATTACCGGCATTCCCTTTGGCTTTATGGCGCTGATTGGTCTGCTGAGCCTGAGCGGAATGCTCATCCGCAACGGCATCGTGCTGGTGGAAGAGATCGAACAGCAGAAAACGCACAAGGATCAGCACAGCGCGATCGTTTATGCCGCCACCTCGCGCCTGCGCCCTATCCTGCTCACCGCGTTCACGACCGTACTTGGCCTGGCACCGCTGCTGCTGGATGTTTTCTTCCAGAGCATGGCCGTTGTGATTATGTTTGGACTGGGGTTTGCTACAATCCTGACGCTACTGGTACTCCCCGTGATCTATGCGTGTTTCCATCGTAAGGACGAAGCCAAACAACAATGAATGCGACAGGGCTGAACATTATCAAGACGCTGGGCTGTATGACGGCGGTCACCTTCTTCACCATCTACAATACCTGGGATCATTATGACTATGACTATCACTGGATCCTGGGCTTTTTAACCTTTATCTCGACCATCGCCACGCCGCTGTTTTTTGTGGTGTCGGGCTATCTCGACGGGCAATCCCGGCACGGTACACGCTGGCAGCTGGGTAAAATAAAAAGTCTGGTGATTGTTTTTCTGTTCTGGATAACGATCTACTACCTGTGGGAGCCTTATCAGCGCGGGTATTTAATTCAGCCCTGGTTCGTGTTCGCCTTTGTCGTGATTTACACCTTCCACCCGGCGGTGGAGTGGCTTAGCCAGCGGAGATCGCTGTTCTGCGGCGCGATTGCTGCTCTGCTGTGCTTTTCCTACGGATACGATCTGCTATCGGCGCTTTATCCTGAAACGCACGTCCTTTCGCTTTCACCGCAGTATCGGCTGTGGACATGGCTGCTGTTTTATCTGACCGGGCAGCTCTTCTGCGACCCAAAAGTCGCCGAGTGGATAAGCCGCAAAAATGTGGTCCAGGCGGCGGTTGTCGCCATCCCGTTTATCTATCTCTTCACCTGGTTTTACGAGCGCCACTTCTTTTTTGCCCTGTTTAAGGCCGACAGAAACGCCTTTATTCTCACCGGCTCGCAAATCTACATCCTGATTATTGCCCTGGTGATTGCGGCGAACGGCGTTCGCTTTCGCCGCAATGCTGAATTAAAGGAGTCCATTCTGGCCGCCATCAGCAAAACGATGACCGGCGTATATATTGTGCATTACTCGGTGTTTCATCTGCTGACGGCGCTGATACCGGTGACCTCTCTCGGCATGAAGCTGGCGCTGATTGTGCTTACGTTCGTCACCTCTGTTCTCTTCTCCATGCTGGTCTTGTCTAACGCCGTGGCAAAAAAGGTGATCACCCTTTAAAAGCCTAAGCGCAGCCAGGCAAAGAGCACGTTGCCGTTGTTATACGTTCCGGGAATATAGGTGAACTGGACGGTAACGCGCTTATAGCCAGCTGAAAACAGCGGGAAGATGAACGGCAGAGGCACATAGTTTGCAAAATCATCTCGCGCGGTGATGCCCGCGGCGGCACCGAGCCCAAGGCGGAAATCTTTGGCATTATCCAGATACCAGCCCTTCTCCCAGCCATAGCCCATTGCGGGCTGCCATTCGTTGTGCGAGTCCTTGAACATCATTGCGAAAAGCGCGCTCCAGTTGCCCTCTTCGTTATAGCGGGACACGCCCAGGCCGCCGCCCCACGGCATTTCGTTGTAATTGTCGGTTTTTTCTTTGTCGTACATAAAGCGGGCGTGCCAGCTCAGAAACGGCAGGTACAAATCGTAACGTTGCGGCTCTTCCCAGGTCTGGGAGATATCATCCGTCAGCGCATTCCACCAGCCGCTAATACGCTGTTCGCCATAGACTTTCGGCTCGGCATGAAGCGGTGCGGCGAATAAAAACAGGACCATCCAGAATGCCGAAAAGTTACGTTGCATCGTTTTTCCCTCAGCTTTAGTCACGCAGCGGTATCTATTACTGTAATCCATTCAGCACGAACCGGAGCCAAACAGACTGATTTATCTCGAGGCAGGGGAAGATGAAATTTATTTATTCAGCGCCTTCCGGAAAGATAAAAACGTTTTCTCAGGCGTTTTGTCGCGGTAGTCTCATAGGTTCCGTTTATATGACGGCAGCTATGTGAGTGACATTTTCTTATACCAATAATAAAAAACAGTACGGACAGGATAACTATGGACTCCACCCTCATCTCCGATCGTCCCAACGAGGAGACACCTTCGCTCAATCGCGCCCGCCGCGCCGCCCTCGGCAGCTTCGCGGGTGCCGTCGTCGACTGGTATGATTTTCTGCTCTACGGAATCACCGCCGCGCTGGTGTTTAACCGCGAGTTTTTTCCCCAGATTAGCCCTGCGATGGGCACCCTCGCCGCGTTTGCCACCTTCGGCGTTGGCTTTCTGTTTCGCCCGCTTGGCGGGGTGATTTTCGGTCACTTCGGCGACCGGCTTGGCCGCAAGCGCATGCTGATGCTCACCGTCTGGATGATGGGGATCGCCACCGCGCTGATTGGCATTCTTCCTTCGTTTTCCGCTATTGGCTGGTGGGCGCCTGTGCTGCTGGTGACGCTGCGCGCCATTCAGGGCTTCGCCGTGGGCGGCGAATGGGGCGGCGCGGCGCTGTTATCCGTTGAGAGCGCGCCAAAAAACAAGAAAGCGTTTTACAGCAGCGGCGTGCAGGTCGGGTACGGCGTCGGGCTGTTGCTTTCCACCGGGCTGGTGTCGTTAATCAGCCAGCTCACCACCGACGAGCAGTTTCTGAGCTGGGGCTGGCGCATCCCGTTTATCTTCAGTATCGTGCTGGTGATTGCCGCGCTGTGGATCCGCAACGGGATGGATGAGTCGGCAGAGTTCGAACAGCAGCAGCGTGAGGAGCCGTCCGTCAAAAAGCGGCTGCCGGTGATGGAAGCCCTGATTCGGCACCCTGGCGCTTTTCTGAAAATCATCGCCCTGCGCCTGTGCGAGCTGCTGACGATGTATATCGTCACCGCCTTTGCGCTGAACTACTCGACGCAGAATCTCGGCCTGCCGCGCGAACTGTTCCTGAATATCGGCCTGGTGGTTGGCGGGATAAGCTGTCTGACCATCCCCTGCTTCGCCTGGCTGGCGGACCGGTTTGGTCGCCGCCGCGTCTATATCACCGGCGCGCTGATTGGGACCCTCAGCGCCTGGCCGTTCTTTATGGCGCTGGAGGCGCAGTCTGTGTTCTGGATTGTCTTCTTCGCCATTATGCTCGCCAACATCGCCCACGATATGGTGGTCTGCGTGCAGCAGCCGATGTTTACCGAACTGTTCGGCGCCAGCTACCGCTACAGCGGCGCGGGCGTGGGCTACCAGGTGGCAAGCGTGGTCGGCGGCGGGTTTACGCCGTTTATTGCCGCCGCGCTGGTGACCTTCTCCGGCGGTAACTGGCACAGCGTGGCGATTTATCTGCTGGCCGGCTGCCTGCTGTCGGCAGCGACGGCGCTTCTGATGAAAGAGACGAGCCACCGCTGATCTCCCTTTTGTTTCACAGGCGTGTGACATACTATCGGATAGAGTCGCACACCTGTGGAACAAGGAGACAGAGATGAATAATAAGGGCTCCAGCCTGACCCCGGCTCAGGCGCTGGAAAAACTCGACGCGCTGTATGAACAGTCCGTCAACGCGCTGCGCAGCGCCATCAGCGAATACATCGAAACGGGGAAACTTCCCGATCAAAAGGCCAGAAACGAAGGCCTTTTTGTTTATCCATCGCTCTCTGTGACCTGGGACGGCAGCGCAAGCACGACGCCGAAAACCCGCGCCTACGCCCGTTTTACCCACTCCGGCTGCTACAGCACCACCGTCACCCGCCCTGCACTGTTCCGCCCCTATCTGGAAGAGCAGCTAACGCTGTTGTATCAGGATTACGGCGCGCACATTGCCGTGGAGCCTTCACAGCATGAGATCCCGTACCCGTACGTGATTGACGGTTCGGCGCTAACTCTTGACCGCTCCATGAGCGCGGGACTGACCCGCCACTTCCCAACGACCGAGCTGTCACAGATTGGCGATGAGACGGCTGACGGGATTTATCACCCGGCAGAGTTTTCCCCCTGTCGCACTTTGACGCCCGTCGGGTGGATTTCTCCCTGGCGCGCCTGCGCCACTACACCGGCACGCCCGCCGAGCATTTCCAGCCGTTTGTGCTGTTTACCAACTACACCCGCTACGTGGACGAGTTCGTTCGCTGGGGCTGTAGCCAGATCCTTGATCCGGACAGTCCATATATCGCCCTCTCCTGCGCGGGCGGGATCTGGATCACCGCCGAGACCGAAGCGCCCGAGCAGGCCATCTCCGATCTGGCGTGGAAAAAACACCAGATGCCCGCCTGGCACCTGATCACCGCCGACGGTCAGGGGATCACCCTGATCAACATCGGCGTCGGCCCGTCGAACGCCAAAACCATCTGTGACCATCTGGCGGTGCTGCGCCCCGACGTGTGGCTGATGATTGGCCACTGCGGCGGCCTGCGCGAAAGCCAGCTGATTGGCGATTACGTGCTGGCCCACGCCTATCTGCGCGACGACCATGTGCTGGATGCGGTACTGCCGCCGGATATCCCAATCCCGAGCATCGCCGAAGTACAGCGCGCGCTGTATGACGCCACCAAAGAGGTCAGCGGCATGCCGGGTGAAGAGGTCAAACAGCGCCTGCGTACCGGTACGGTAGTGACGACGGATGACCGCAACTGGGAGTTGCGTTACTCCGCCTCCGCGCTGCGCTTCAACCTGAGCCGAGCGGTGGCGATTGATATGGAGAGCGCCACCATCGCCGCCCAGGGGTATCGCTTCCGCGTTCCTTACGGCACGCTGCTGTGCGTGTCCGATAAGCCGCTGCACGGCGAAATTAAGCTGCCGGGTCAGGCCAACCGTTTCTATGAAGGGGCGATTTCCGAACATTTGCAGATCGGCATTCGCGCCATCGACCTGCTGCGGGCGGAAGGCGACCGACTGCATTCGCGCAAGCTGCGCACCTTCAACGAGCCGCCGTTCCGCTAATAACAATAAGGAAAAACCATGCACACCCCTACTCCGCTCTCTGCCCTGCGTCAGTGGCTTCAGGAAAACAGCCTCGACGGGATGATCGTTCCGCGCACCGATGCCTGGCAAAGCGAGAATTGCGCGTCGAACGACGAAAAGCTGGCCTGGCTGACAGGCTTTAACGGCTCTGCTGGCGTCGCGCTGGTACTGAGGAATAAAGCGCTGCTGTTCGTCGACGGACGCTATCAGGTGCAGGCCCGCGTTCAGGTGAATATGGATGAGGTTGAGATCCACCATCTGCACAACGAGCCGCTGGCAGACTGGCTGACGGCCAACGTCGCGGCGGGCACGCGCATCGGTTTTGACCCAATGCTGATGACGAATACCGAGTTTACGCAGCTGTCTGCCACACCGTGCACGCTCGTGCCGCTGAACGCGTCACCGTTTGACGCCTTATGGACCGATCGCCCTTCCGCACCGGCGGGGCTTATCCGTGAGATGCCGGTTGCGATAAGCGGTGAAAGCAGCGAAGACAAACGTCAGCGCGTTGCCGCTGTGCTGGCCGCGAACAACGCTGACTACCTGGCCGTTACGCTGCCGGATAACATTGCGTGGCTGCTCAACGTGCGCGGCTCAGATATCCCCACCAGTCCGGTACCGCTCTCATTTTCCCTGCTCGGTCGTGACGACCGCGTTGAGTGGTTTGTTAACGACAATAAGCTCGCAGAACTCCCTGATGCAGTTCTGAACGCCTTCACGATTGCGTCGCAGGACACCTTTATTGAACGCTGTCAGCAACTTGCTGAAGGGAAGCGGGTGATGGTTGATGCCGACTCCGCGCCGGTGGCCCTGCGCTTTGCCATTGAACCGCGCGGTGAAATTGTCTGGCGAACCGATCCCATTACCCTGATTAAGGCTACCAAAAACCCGGTCGAGCTGGCAGGGTATCGCGAGTGCCATCTCCAGGACGGCGCCGCGTGGGTCAACTTCCTGGCCTGGCTGAGCCGCGAAGTGCAGCTGCGTGCGGCGGCGGGACAACCGCTAACGGAGCTGGAAGTGCAGGCGCAGCAGCTGGCATTTCGCAAACAGCAGTCAGGTTTTATCGAGCAGAGTTTCGCGACCATTTCCGCCTCTTCGAGCAATGCGGCGATGTGCCACTATCATTCAAGCGAGGCCAGCAACAAGCCCATCGGCCATAACCATTTTTACCTGAACGATTCGGGCGGTCAGTACGCTAACGGCACCACCGATGCCACGCGCACGCTGGCGTGGGGTAATGTCCCCTCGCAGCAGCGTCTGCACTACACCGCCGTGCTGAGAGGCTTCCTGTCGCTGATTACCCTGCAGTTCCCTTCCGGTACGCAGGGGCACCAGCTGGATGCTTTCGCGCGTCGTCCGCTGTGGGAGATGGGGCTGGATTACGATCACGGTACCGGGCACGGCGTGGGCCACCAGCTTCTGATCCACGAAAACCCGCATCGCATCGCCAAAAAGGTCAACCCGTGGCCGCTGGTGGCAGGCAACATCATGACCATTGAGCCGGGATACTATCTGGGCGATAGCCACGGTATCCGTATTGAAAACCAGGTGGAGATAGTGGAGAGCCGTCCGGGGTTTTGCAAATTTGCTTCTCTGACGCTGATCCCGATTGATTTAAGCCAGGTAGAGCTGGATCTGTTGAGCGAGCAGGAAAAGCAGTGGCTGGATGAGTATCATCAGCAGGTACGTGAGGCGCTGTCACCGCTGGTGAATAGCGAGGCGCGTTCGTGGCTGGAGGCGGCGACGGCGCCGGTTCGTGTGTAATTTCGTGCGGTCTGATGCCCTCACCCCATCCCTCTCCCACGGGAGAGGGTGAAAACACTAAAAACGGCAACAAGGTTGCCGTTTTGCATTTACCTGACGCAGAAAAGCAAAAAGCCTGCTTTAAAAGCAGGCTTTTCAAATTTGGCTCCTCTGACTGGACTCGAACCAGTGACATACGGATTAACAGTCCGCCGTTCTACCGACTGAACTACAGAGGAATCGTGTGAACGGGGCGCATATTATCGATGCTCCCCCATGATGTCAAAGGCAGAATGCATATTTCCGATCGTTTGCCGAATTATTCTCCATTTCGCGCAATTGTCAGGCATTTTGTCGCGGATATTTCCACAGCCAGCGCCCGCTGACCATGCGCCAGTAGAACAGCGCCCCGCGTACGGCCCAGTCAAGGAACATCCCCAGCCAGACGCCCACCACGCCCCAGCCCAGCACCACGCCCAGCGTATAGCCCGCCACAACGCGACACCCCCACATGCCAAGCATGGACACCCACATGGCAAAACGGGCATCGCGCGCTCCTTTCAGCCCGGCAGGCAACACCCAGGATGCCGCCCAGATGGGCATAAAAGCGGCGTTGAGCCAGATAAGGATCTTCACCACCTCTTTCACGTCATCTTCGTGGGTATAGAACGCGGCCATCAGCCCGGCAAACGGCGCGGTGCCCCAGGCGATCAGCGTCAGCCCAATCGTCGACAGCCAGAACACATGGCGCAGCTGCCGCTCCGCCTGGCCTATCTGCCCTTTCCCGAGCCGTTTGCCCGTGATGATGGTTGATGCCGACCCAAGGGCGTTACCCGGCAGGTTAATCAGCGAGGCGATGGAGAAGGCGATAAAGTTACCGGCGATAACGTCGGTGCCCATTCCGGCGACAAACATCTGCGTGAGCAGCTTCCCACCGTTGAACAACACGGATTCAATGCTCGCGGGAATACCAATCCCCATCACTTCCCAGATAATGGCGAAATTAAAGGGCCGGAAGTAGCTCTTAAGCGTAAGACGCAGCGAGGGGGTAATCCCCGTCATCAGCACCCCGATGATGGCCGCCGCACCGATATAGCGTGATATGGTTAATCCCAGCCCGGCCCCGACGAACCCCAGACCATCCCACGAGAACGCGCCGTAGATCAGCACGCTGCTGATGATGATATTCAGGATATTCATCCCACCGTTGATCAGTAGCGGGATTTTGGTGTTACCTGCCCCGCGCAGCGCGCCGCTGCCAATCAACGCGATGGCCGCCGCCGGATAGCTTAAGACGGTCATTTCGAGATAGGTCAGCGCCAGTTCCTTCACCTCGTTCGTGGCTTCCCCGGCGACAAAATCGATAATCTCTTTACCGAAATAGTGGATCACCGCCGCCAGAACAATCGAAAAGAGGGTCATGATCATCAGCGACTGACGTGCAGCCTCGCGCGCGCGTTTGGGATCCAGCTTGCCGAGACTAAAGGCCACCACAACCGTCGTCCCGAGATCGATGGCGGCAAAGAATGACATCACCACCATGTTAAAGCTGTCTGCCAGCCCGACCCCCGCCATCGCCTCTTTCCCCAGCCAGCTTACCAGGAAGGTGCTCAGCACTCCCATCAGCAGAACGCAGGTATTTTCCAGGAAAATAGGCACGGCAAGAGGGGTGATTTCACGCCAGAACAGAACACGATAGCTTTTACGTTTTGCGTACCATGGCGTGCGCACGATCGCCTGGCGCAGAGGGGCAGTGACGTTCAAAATGGACCTTAGCGAGAATAGTTGAAACTCCATTTCAAATGATGAGGGAGAAATGCTAATCCTGCAAAGTATTTTCCTGAAAAAGATGTGTGTATTTACAACAAACTGACGACAGAATCGGCAATCAGTCGATTTTCTCTAAGATCAGGTTTGACAAAAGTTTTTTCGCCGCTAAGATAAGCCTCCACAACGATTCCTCTGTAGTTCAGTCGGTAGAACGGCGGACTGTTAATCCGTATGTCACTGGTTCGAGTCCAGTCAGAGGAGCCAAATTTGAAAAGCCTGCTTTTGAAGCAGGCTTTTTGCTTTTCTGCGTCGGGTAGAATTGTCAGCTGGCGGCCGCGCCTGACCCGACCTACAAATCAGCGGACCGTTGATCGTCAAATAAAAAAGGCTCCCTGTCACCAGAGAGCCTTTTTCACAATTCGCTGCGATTATTCGCTTTTAGCTTCGGCGTTTTTGATTTCGCCCATCACTTTCAGCTTTTTGGAGATGTCGCGACGCTCTTTGGACAGCTCGGCATTTTTGATGATGTAATCATCAACGCGGTCTTCATAGTCGCTCTTCATGCTGGCGATGATGCCCTGAATAGCTTCAACGCTCATGCCCGGCTTGATGTAGTCGCTCAGGTTGTCGAGCAGCAGAACACGTTTCTGGTTGTCACGGATCTTCTTCTCAACGTCCTGGATTTCACGCTGCAGTTTGTTTTTGCGGCGGAACAGGCGGACGAATTCCAGAACATCCTGGAACGAAGGCTTGATAGTTTCCATTTTTTACACCCCTGATAATGCGAGATTCGGATTCGTTAAAGCAACCGCTGTAACAATAACCTTACTGACAGCGGCTGCGAATGACAATGGCTATATCGTTTAAAGCTATCATAACCCCAATTGCTGCTGAATCGAAGCAGCAGGCGTCACATCCGCGTTTTATTTGCGCAGCGCCCGACAAATCAGGTGCGATAGCAGCTCAAGCTGTCGCGCCAGCTCCAGGCTCAGCCATACATAGCCGTGAATGGGCGTTTCCGCCACGTTATCGCCCTGCCGCTCGTTGATTAACTGCTTCAGTTCCGCCGCGATTTCATTGAGACGCTCGCTGTTCGCCAGCACGGGCTGCGGGTTGCCTTCATAGAGCGCATGGGCGATGGTCAGCAGGGTCTGCTGCGTCATCATCTGCGTCTCTTTGAGGGTCTGGGCATTAAGCATCAACAGATGGCTGGGACGCGTGGCCCAGTGCGCGTTGATTTGCAGTTCAAGCATGCACACCAGATTGCGGCTGACCGTCTGGATAGCTTCGAAAATCGCTTTCTGAATATGGGTCTCTTTACTGGCTGGTACTATCAGGCCGCGCATTTTGACCACGTCGTTGAGGATGGTTTGCAGATGCTTTTCCAGCCGGGGACGCTCAACCAGATTCGGTGAAAACCCCGCCTGGTAAACGCGGTTAAACGCCGTGACGTAGTTAGCCATCTGGATACGCCAGTGCAGAAAAGCCCGCTGCGGCCAGATGCCGGTAAACAGCATGGCGAGCAGCGAGCCCAGAATAACATCCCCGCTTCGCCACATCGCCGTGGTCATATCCCCTGCTGGCGCGCCGACCACGACCGCGAGAGTGATACCAATCAGCAGCGCCTGATAAGGCCGTTTACCCAGCGCCAGCCAGCCGCACAGGAACATGGCGGCACCGCACCATGCCAGCATCACTGGAAATGAGATGAGCTCAAGCTTCAGGGCAATCAGCCCCAGGGCAGAGCCAAGCACGGTACCACCTATCCGCTCGAAGGCGCGCGGGACAACGTTTCCCCAAAATGAGATTGGCCCCATCACCACCACCAACGTGATCAGCGGCCACGTTCCTTCCGGTATATCCAGCAACCTGACCAGTACAAAGGTCAACACGAACGCCAGCGCGATGCGACACCCGTGCACCACGCGGTAATGTTTATATAAGCGAATTTCAAAAGGGGTTAATGATTTGTCGGGACGCACACCCGCTCTCCAGCAACACGGCAAATCACAATTGTACTGTGTTTTCAGCCGGGCGGATCGCTCCCGGCTGAAAAACCCTTCATTGAGCAGGCTTAAACCGTTTTGTGCTCAACCGCGATAAACATTTCAATATCCCAGTAGCCGTCCGCGTTGCCATCATTGAGATAGCGCTCAAAGCAGGGCTTAAGCGCCATCTGGTATTTATTATCCTGCCGCAGGGAATTAAAGAACTGATACCACGGGGTTGCAAAGTCGTAGTTTTCCACGCGCGCCGTCGCCACGGCATAATCACCGGCCGCGATTTCGGTCATCATCACCCCTTCGCTGTTTTCCGGGATGACGAAATCATCCGGTACGGTAATGGCCGTATCGCAGCGCAGTTTTTCTGCCGGAACCTCATCGGGGTTATCGTAATAGACCGCCACCCACTCCAGCGGCTCAATGTGACGCCCGTCTACCCACATGACCAGCTGTTCAAAGCCCTGCTTGACCGTTTTTTCCCACGGCCCAACAAGATGAAAACCCGCAATCTTACGTTTCTGTTGCTGCTTGATGCTGTAGTCCATGCTGCCTCCGATTAGCACTGTATATTTATACACTATAAAGCAGGATTTCTATTATCGGCAAACGAGGAGTGTTTATTATGTGAGCAGACTCGCAACCCTGCCAGTCTGCCCATCAGCGGTTAAAGCGTGTGGTGAAGATAATCGCTCAGGCGTGAGAATACGCCTCCCTTATCAACGGCTTCCAGAGTGACCAGAGGCCAGTGCGCCACGACTTTGTCGCGGTCATAGAGCTGGATCTCCCCGACCCGCTGATGCGCGGCAATCGGTGCTTCCAGCTCTTTTTTATCCAGCACGTATTTGGCTTTGATGTTCGGTACTTCCGCTTTCGGCAGGGCCAGCCAGAAGTCCTGGTCGGTGCCCAGTTTCACCTGTTCTTTATCGCCGTACCAGATACGCTCTGTTCCGACTTTTTTACCGTTATGCAGGATCTGCACCGTATCGAAATTCTGCTGCCCCCAGTGCAGCAGTTTGCGGGCCTGGTCCTCGCGCCCTTTCGGGCTGTCCGCGCCCATCACCACCGCAATCAAACGACGCTGACCGTCCACCGCGGAGGCAATAAGGTTAAAGCCTGCTCCTGAGGTATGCCCCGTTTTCAGGCCGTCCACGTTCATGGTTTTATCCCACAGCAGGCCGTTACGGTTTTGCTGGGTGATGCCGTTCCAGGTGAGACTCTTTTCGCTGTACATATGATAAAACTCTGGCTCACCGTGAATGATGGCCCGGGAGAGCACGGCCAGGTCATAGGCCGAGCTGTGCTGGCCCGGCGCGTCCAGACCGTGGACGGTTTCAAAGTGCGTATCACGCAGGTTCAGCTTCTGCACGTAGTCGTTCATCATCTTCACAAACTGCGACTGCCCGCCCGCCACGTGATCGGCCAGCGCCACGCAGGCATCGTTGCCGGAATCGACAATCAGACCGCGGCTTAAGTCACGCACGGTGACGCGATCGCCCTCTTTCAGAAACATCAGCGACGAACCGTCAAAAACCGGGTTGCCCTTTGCCCACGCGTCACGCCCTACGGTGACAATGTCATCCGGGGTAATGCGGTGGCTATCAATAGCCCGGTCGACCACATAGCCCGTCATCAGTTTGGTGAGGCTCGCCGGGTTACGTTGCTGATGTTCGTTGCCCGCCGTTAAAATTTGACCAGTCGTGTAATCCATCAGCACCCAGGAGCCAGCCTGAATGGCCGGAGGCTGCGGCGAAAAATCCAGTGGTTCGGCCGCAAAAGCAGATGAGACACTGGAAGCGAGTAAAGAAACAGCAATAAACAGACGGCGTTTCAACGGTATATCCTCAGGTCATTAAAAATCGATGACCTTTTTACGGGACTTCTGATGTCGTTACCTGGCTTAATTGCAAAAAAATGTGACAGAACGCAGGTTTTACGCGGAAGCGGTCTCGCAAATTTGCGACGCGGCGGCGCTTTTTATTCGGTCTGACCCGCACGATCGTTTACCATAGTGACGTCATTTTTTAACAGGATGGTATTACTGGTGTCTGACTCTGCCGCACGCCCGACTTTTTTATTCCACGACTACGAAACCTTTGGCACGCATCCGGCGCTGGACCGACCGGCGCAGTTTGCCGCCATCCGCACCGATGACGAATTCAACATCATTGGCGAGCCTGAGGTCTTTTACTGTAAACCGGCTGATGACTACCTGCCGCAGCCCGGCGCGGTAATGGTCACCGGGATCACGCCGCAGGAAGCACGGGAAAAAGGCGTTAACGAAGCAGAGTTCGCCCGCCGTATCCACGATCTGTTTACCGTGCCTAATACCTGCGTGGTCGGTTACAACAACATCCGCTTCGATGATGAAGTGACGCGCAATATCTTCTATCGCAACTTCTACGATCCGTACGCCTGGAGCTGGCAGAACCGCAATTCACGCTGGGATCTGCTCGACATCATGCGCGCCTGTTATGCCCTGCGCCCTGAAGGCATTAACTGGCCGGAAAATGAGGAAGGGCTAACCAGCTTCCGGCTGGAACACCTGACGCGCGCCAACGGCATCGAGCACAGCAATGCCCACGATGCGATGGCAGACGTTTATGCCACCATTGCCATGGCGAAGCTGGTGAAAACCGCACAGCCCCGGCTGTTTGAATATCTGCTGAGCCACCGAAGCAAGCAGAAGCTCATGACCCTTATCGACGTACCGCAGATGAAGCCCCTGGTGCATATCTCCGGCATGTTTGGCGCCTGGCGCGGCAATACCAGCTGGGTTGCGCCGCTGGCGTGGCACCCGGATAACCGTAATGCGGTTATCATGGTGGACCTGGCGGGCGATATTTCGCCGCTGCTGGAGCTTGACAGCGATACCCTGCGCGAACGGCTTTACACCCCGAAAAATGAACTCGGGGATCTGCCTGCGGTGCCGGTTAAGCTGGTGCACATCAATAAATGTCCGGTGCTGGCGCAGGCGAACACGCTGCGTCCGGAAGATGCCGACAGGCTGGGCATTAACCGTCAGCACTGCCTGGATAACCTGAAAGTGCTTCGCGATAACCCGCAGGTGCGCGAGAAAGTGGTCGCCATCTTCGCCGAGGCGGAGCCGTTCGTGCCGTCCGAAAACGTGGATGCCCAGCTCTACAACGGCTTCTTCAGTGATGCTGACCGCGCAGCCATGAATATTGTTCTGCAAACCGAGCCGCGTAACTTACCTGCGCTGGACATCACCTTCGCCGATAAGCGCATCGAAAAGCTGATGTTTAACTACCGGGCGCGCAATTATCCCGGCACGCTGGATGAAGCAGAACAGGCGCGATGGCTGCAGCACCGTCGAAACGTGTTTACGCCAGAGTATCTGCAGCATTACGCGCAGGAGCTTGAGTCGTTATACAACCAATATGAAGGCAACGCAGAAAAACAGATCCTGTTAAAAGCCCTGTTCCAGTACGCGCAAGAGATAGTCTGAAGTGAGATATAAAAAAACCGGAGACAAGGTCTCCGGTTTTTTTTAAATGTTAAGACTTAAGCAACGTCTTCGTACTGCGGAACCGGGTTACGGAAGCTCTTCGTAACGCAGGCCAGGTACACCAGACCGATACCTGCCCAAATCAGGCCAAGCACCATCGAGCTCTCTTCCAGGTTAACCCACAGCGCGCCCACGGTCAGGGCACCGCACATCGGCAGGAACAGATACTGGAAGTGATCTTTCAGCGTCTTGTTACGCTTTTCACGGATCCAGAACTGAGAGATAACCGACAGGTTAACAAAGGTGAACGCCACCAGCGCACCGAAGTTAATCAGCGCCGTTGCCATCACCAGGTCAAAGTTAATCGCCAGAAGCGCGATCGCACCGACCAGGATAATGTTCATCGCCGGGGTACGCCAGGTTGGATGCACGTAGCCGAAGAAGCTTTTCGGGAATACGCCATCACGACCCATTACGTACATCAGACGCGCAACGCCTGCATGCGCGGCCATACCGGACGCCAGTACGGTGATGGTGGAGAAGATCAGCGCGCCGACCTGGAACGCTTTACCCGCCACATAGAGCATGATTTCCGGCTGAGACGCATCCGGATCCTTGAAGCGCGAGATATCCGGGAAGTACAGCTGCAGGAAATAGGTCGAGAAAATAAAGATCAGACCGCCAATCAGCGCCGTCAGGAAGATGGCACGCGGGATCACGCGCTCTGCATCCTTCGTTTCCTCAGACAGGTTGCTAATCCCGTCGAAACCGGTAAAGGAGAAGCACAGAATCGTCGCCCCGGTAATCATCGGGATCACATGCGCATCACCAGACCAGAACGGTTTGCTGCTCGCCAGGGTGCCCGCGCCTTCGCCGTGGAATACGCCATAGATCACCATGCCAAGAATCACGGCAATCAGGACAACCTGAAGCACAACGATAACGGAGTTAAAGTTGGCAACGGACTTAATGCTGCGCAGGTTAAAGGCCGTCATAAAGGCTACCAGCGCCACGACGAAGATCCACGAGGGAATCGATGGCACCAGCGCTTCAAAATAGATTTTTGCCAGCAGAATGTTGATCATCGGCGCGAACAGGTAGTCGAGCAGCGAAGACCAGCCCACCATAAAGCCAACCGTCGGGCTGATGGATTTCTGGGCATAGGTGTAGGCGGAACCTGCAGACGGATAGCGACGCACCAGTTTACCGTAGCTCAGCGCGGTAAAGAGGATCGCAATCAGCGCAAAGCCGTAAGCCGTCGGCACATGACCGTCAGTGAGGCCCGATACGATACCGAATGTATCGAACAGCGTCATCGGTTGCATATAGGCAAGGCCCATCATAACAACCGGAATCAACGTAAGCGTTTTACGTAATTCCACGCGAGAGGTGTTTGGAGTTGCGTTATGCGACATAGTTATTCTCCTTTACGGTGATAACCGCCACGTAAGCGAAAAATTGCCCCATTTCTTTCTTCCTCAGCGACAACAACTGTCGGATTTTAGTAAATATCTATCCGGTACGAAGCCCGGCCTCTTGGTTTTTAGTTTCGTTTCGTACATGCAAAAAAAAATAACCGACGCCTTTTATATCGTCGATTATTCATTTGGTTGCAGCGGCGGCATTTTGCCCCACATCGGATACAAAAGGCAATACTTTGCAACGCACCGGGTCATTTTCTTTTTTCTAACTGGCTGATTTCTCGGCGCTCCCCTGAGAGTAAACTGCAGCGATAGCACTATTTGCTAAAATTTCGTCCCGCCACCAGGCGCTGGCCAGCCCGGCGGTTTGTTCATTCCAGCCGACCCACACCGATTCGTTACTGCTTTGCGCAAGCACCTGTTTTTCAACAAGCGCACCGCTATCAATAAAGCGCTGCGCCAGATAGCGCGGCAAATAGCCGCAGCCCAGGCCGCTAATTTGCAGCTCCAGCTTGGTTTTAAAGTCAAAAACGGTAATGGCCTCCTGCTCATCCAGCAGCTGCGAGGAAACCGCACATTCGGGGCGCGAGCTGTCCCCGACTACTATTGCGCGGTACCCCTTAATAACGCGACGGTTAAGAGGATCAGGCTCCTGAGCCAGCGGATGATGGGGCGCCACGGCAAATACCTGCTCCAGCACGCCCAGGCGGGCAAAACCAAAGTCACTCAACTGGGGAGGCTCGTGCAGGGCACCGACAAAGATGTCCGCCCTGCCCTGGGTTAAGGCATCCCAGGAGCCGCCCAGCACCCCATTGATGAAGATCAGCCGGGTGACGCTGTGATGCTGGTAAAACGCTTCAATGAGCGGCGTCAGTAGAGAAAACGGAAAGGTATCATCCACGCCAATCACCAGCTCATTCTCCCATCCCTGATGGAGCTTGACGGCCTGCTTTTCCAGCTCGCGAACGGTATGAAGAACGTCACGGCCTTTTTCCAGCAGCATCTGCCCGGTGCGGGTAAACCGCGCGCGGTGCCCGGAGCGATCGAGGATCTGAATATTGAGGTCGCTTTCCAGTTTTTGAACGGTATAGCTCAGGGCCGAAGGGGTTTTGTAGAGCTTTGCCGAGGCAGCCGCAAAGCTCCCCTCTTTTTCCAGTGCATCCAGAATAATAAGAACATCCAGCAGCGGTTTCATGCTCGCCCCCTTCTGGTGTGCGATTGTCTCCGCTGCGGGGCTTATTCCATGGGCATCACCAGCGGATCGGGATACTGATACTCAAACCCCAGCTCATGGCAAATGCGATTGCCATCAACAATTTTGCCTTTACTTTCGTTCTTTGCCTCACCAAAAACCGGCGGAGCCAACCCAAGCTGGCGTGCCATGAGCGGGTAAAACGTGCTGCGCGCCGGATGAGACGGTGCACATATATTATAGATGTGTCCGCCTTTTGGAGCCTGTAAGAGTAGCTCAATCGCGCCAATAACATCTTCAAGATGCACAAGATTCACGCCATGCTGACCGTCTGGTGCCGTCTTACCGGCAAAGAAGCGCCCCGGATGACGCCCCGGGCCAACCAGCCCCGCCAGACGAACGATATCGACCTGCGTTCCGGGAAGGTTATGCAGCCAGTCTTCCAGCTCTTTCAGGACCTGACCGCTCGCGGTTACGGGACGGCGCTCGGAACTCTCTTTCACCACGCCCTCAGCATCGCCATAAACCGACGTCGAGCTGGTAAAAATAATGCGCGGGACGTGATGCGCCAGCGCGCTGTCGACAATCTCCTGCATCGCCTGCAGGTAGAATGATTCGCCCGGGCCACTGCGCCGTGCGGGTAGCGTAATCACCAGCGCATCTACGTTCATCAGCGTGTCCAGATCATCCGCATCACACACCAGCTCCGGCTCCAGACGCAGTTCAACGCCATCAATTCCGCACATGCGTGCCGCTTCGACCCCATCCCGGGTGGTCTTGCTCCCGGTCACCTGCCAGCCTTTCGCGGCTAATGACATCGCCAGCGGCATTCCCAGCCATCCTAAACCGACAATCGCGACCTTTTTCATGCGAATTCTCCTGACTCTCACTCGTCTTTCATAAGGCTACGCCAGCCCGGCAGAACACACAATTCATAGCATCAATATGAAATGAATTAATGATCAAAAAAAGCCCTTGCAATATGTCGTACAACTGGTTTAGGTTAAAAGACATCAAATGAATAAGCATTCATCGAGAATTTATATGACACGCGTTCAATTTAAACACCACCATCATCACCATCATCCTGACTAGTCTTTCAGGCGATGTGTGCTGGAAGACGTTTGGATCTTCCAGTGGTGCATGAACGCATGAAAAAGCCCCCGGAAGATCTTCTTCCGGGGGCTTTTTTTTGGACCAAATTCAGACAGGTTAAAACAGGTTAACGAGGAATAAAGAATGTTAGATAACTCACGTTTACGCATAGCTATTCAAAAATCAGGCCGTTTGAGTGACGATTCACGCGAACTGCTGGCCCGCTGCGGGATCAAAATCAACCTGCACACCCAGCGCCTGATTGCTCTGGCTGAAAACATGCCGATCGACATTCTGCGCGTGCGTGATGACGATATTCCCGGCCTTGTGATGGACGGCGTCGTTGACCTCGGCATCATCGGTGAAAACGTGCTGGAAGAAGAGCTGCTGACCCGCCGCGCGCAGGGTGAAGACCCGCGTTACTTCACCCTGCGTCGTCTGGACTTCGGCGGCTGCCGCCTGTCGCTGGCAACGCCGGTTGATGAAGCGTGGGACGGCCCGGCCGCGCTGAACGGCAAACGTATCGCCACCTCTTACCCTCACCTGTTGAAGCGCTATCTCGACCAGAAAGGCGTGCAGTTTAAATCCTGCCTGCTGAACGGCTCCGTTGAAGTGGCACCGCGTGCGGGTCTGGCGGACGCCATCTGTGACCTCGTCTCGACCGGCGCGACGCTGGAAGCGAACGGTCTGCGCGAAGTGGAAGTCATCTACCGCTCTAAAGCGTGCCTGATTCAGCGCGACGGCGAGATGGCCGACGCCAAACAGCAGCTGATCGACAAACTGCTGACCCGTATTCAGGGCGTGATTCAGGCGCGTGAGTCCAAATACATCATGATGCATGCGCCAACCGAGCGTCTGGATGAAGTGATTGCCCTGCTGCCGGGCGCTGAGCGCCCAACCATCCTGCCGCTGGCGGGCGATCAGCAGCGCGTGGCGATGCACATGGTGAGCAGCGAAACCCTGTTCTGGGAAACCATGGAAAAACTGAAGGCGCTGGGCGCAAGCTCCATCCTGGTGCTGCCAATTGAGAAGATGATGGAGTAATGGCCATGAGCTTTAACACAATCATCGACTGGAATACCTGTAGCGACGCACAGCAGCGTGAGCTGCTGATGCGCCCGGCGATTTCCGCCTCTGAAAGCATCTCCCGCACCGTGGCGGAGATCCTGGATAACGTCAAAGCCCGTGGCGATGACGCCCTGCGTGAATACAGCGTGAAGTTTGATAAGACGGAAGTCGGCGCATTGCAGGTTACGGAGCAGGAAATCATTGATGCCAGTAATCGTCTGGGTGACGACATCAAGCAGGCGATGGCCGTCGCGGTGAAAAATATTGATACCTTCCACACCGCGCAGAAGCTGCAGACCGTGGATGTCGAAACCCTGCCCGGCGTGCGTTGCCAGCAGGTGACGCGCCCGGTTGCGTCAGTGGGACTTTATATCCCTGGTGGTTCAGCGCCGCTGTTTTCGACCGTATTAATGCTCGCCACGCCGGCGCGTATCGCCGGATGCCAGAAAGTAGTGCTGTGCTCTCCGCCACCGATCGCCGATGAGATCCTCTACGCGGCAAAACTCTGCGGCGTACAGGCGGTCTATAAAGTGGGCGGCGCGCAGGCGATTTCCGCCCTGGCGTTCGGGACGGAGTCCATTCCTAAAGTCGACAAAATCTTTGGCCCGGGCAATGCGTATGTGACCGAAGCCAAGCGTCAGGTCAGCCAGCGTCTCGACGGCGCTGCCATCGATATGCCTGCCGGTCCGTCTGAAGTGCTGGTCATTGCCGACAGCGGCGCAACGCCGGACTTCGTGGCCTCCGACCTGCTTTCACAGGCGGAACACGGCCCGGACTCGCAGGTCATCCTGCTGACGCCGGATGCCGATATGGCGAAACGCGTGGGCGAAGCCGTTGAACGCCAGCTTGCCGACCTGCCCCGCGCCGACACGGCACGTCAGGCGTTAGCGGCCAGCCGCCTGATTGTGGCGCGCGATCTCGAGCAGTGCATCGCCATCTCCAACCAGTACGGCCCGGAGCACCTGATTATTCAGACCCGCAACGCGCGCGATCTGGTCGACAGCATCACCAGCGCGGGCTCGGTGTTCCTCGGCGACTGGTCACCGGAGTCCGCGGGGGATTACGCCTCCGGCACCAACCACGTGCTGCCAACGTACGGCTACACCTCTACCTGTTCCAGCCTCGGCCTGGCGGATTTCCAGAAACGCATGACCGTGCAGGAGCTGTCCCGCGAGGGGTTTGCTTCACTGGCTTCTACTATTGAAACCCTGGCCGCCGCCGAGCGTCTGACCGCCCACAAAAACGCCGTGACGCTGCGCGTTGCCGCCCTGAAGGAGCAAGCATGAACATTGAAGAATTAGCCCGCGAAAATGTCCGCCGCCTGACGCCTTACCAGTCTGCGCGTCGTCTGGGTGGAAACGGGGACGTCTGGCTGAACGCCAACGAATTCCCGACTGCGGTGCAGTTTGAGCTGTCGCAGCAAACGCTGAACCGCTATCCGGAGTGTCAGCCAAAAGCGGTGATTGAAAACTACGCCCAGTACGCGGGTGTGAAGCCGGAGCAGGTACTGGTCAGCCGCGGCGCGGATGAGGGCATTGAGCTGCTGATCCGCGCGTTCTGCGAGCCGGGCAAAGACGCGGTGATGTACTGCCAGCCCACGTACGGAATGTACAGCGTCAGCGCCGAAACCTTCGGCGTGGCGTGCCGCAACGTCCAGGCGCTGGAGAACTGGCAGCTCGATTTACAGGGCATTGCCGACAATCTCGACGGCGTGAAGGTCGTCTTCGTCTGCAGCCCAAATAACCCAACCGGGCAGATTATTAACCCGCAGGATATCCGCACCCTGCTGGAGATGACCCGTGGTAAAGCGCTGGTGGTGGCCGACGAGGCCTACATCGAGTTCTGCCCGCAGGCGACGCTGGCGGGCTGGCTGGAAGAGTATCCGCATCTCGTTGTGCTGCGCACGTTGTCAAAAGCCTTCGCCCTCGCGGGCCTGCGCTGCGGGTTTACGCTGGCGAATAAAGAGGTTATCGACCTGCTGCTGAAAGTGATCGCCCCGTACCCGCTCTCAACGCCGGTTGCCGATATTGCGGCACAGGCGCTGACGCCTCAGGGTATCAACGCGATGCGCGAACGCGTGGCGCAGATCCTGGAGGAACGTCAGTACCTTGTCACCGCGCTGAAAGACATCCCTTGCGTCGAGCAGGTGTTCGACTCGGAAACCAACTACATCCTGGCGCGCTTCACCGCCTCCAGTGCCGTATTTAAATCTTTATGGGATCAGGGCATTATCTTACGAGACCAGAATAAACAACCTTCCCTGAGTGGCTGTTTACGTATCACCGTAGGCACCCGCGCAGAGAGCCAGCGCGTCATTGACGCCCTGAAAGCGGAGAAAGTATGACCCAGAAGATCCTTTTCATCGATCGTGACGGCACCCTTATTTCGGAGCCACCAGCCGATTTCCAGGTCGATCGTTTCGACAAGCTGGCTTTTGAACCGGACGTGATCCCGGTGCTGCTTAAGCTTCAGAAAGCGGGCTATAAGCTGGTAATGATCACCAACCAGGACGGTCTGGGTACGGACAGTTTCCCGCAGGCGGACTTTGACGGCCCGCATAACCTGATGATGCAGGTGCTAACCTCTCAGGGCGTGGTATTTGATGAAGTGCTGATTTGCCCGCACATGCCAGCCGACGAGTGCGACTGCCGTAAGCCAAAGGTGAAGCTGGTTGAGCGCTATCTGGCCGAAGATATGCTGGATAAAACCAACAGCTACGTCATCGGCGATCGCATCACCGATATTACGCTGGCGGAAAACATGGGCATCGCGGGGCTGCGCTACGATCGTAACGACCTTAACTGGGCAAAGATTGGCGAGCAACTGACAAAACGCGACCGCTATTCCCACGTTGAGCGTAACACCAAAGAGACGCAGATTGATGTAAAGGTATGGCTGGACCGTGAAGGCGGCAGCAAGATCCACACCGGCGTTGGTTTCTTTGACCACATGCTGGACCAGATTGCCACCCACGGTGGTTTCCGCATGGAGATCGCGGTAAAAGGCGACCTTTATATTGACGATCACCACACCGTGGAAGATACCGGCCTGGCGCTGGGTGAAGCCCTGAAGCTGGCGCTCGGCGACAAGCGCGGCATCAACCGTTTCGGCTTCGTCCTGCCGATGGACGAATGCCTGGCGCGCTGCGCCATGGACATCTCGGGTCGTCCGCACCTGGAATACAAAGCTGATTTCACCTACCAGCGCGTCGGCGATCTCAGCACCGAAATGGTGGAGCACTTCTTCCGTTCCCTGTCCTACACCATGGGACTGACGCTGCACCTGAAAACCAAAGGCAAAAACGATCACCACCGCGTGGAGAGCCTGTTTAAAGCCTTTGGCCGTACGCTTCGCCAGGCGATCCGCGTGGAAGGCGATGCCCTGCCCTCGTCGAAAGGAGTGCTGTAATGAACGTGGTGATTCTGGATACCGGATGCGCCAACCTCAACTCCGTCAAATCGGCCATCGCGCGCCACGGCTATGAGCCGGTGGTGAGCCGCGATCCGGACATTGTATTGCGCGCTGACAAGCTTTTCCTACCGGGCGTTGGCACCGCGCAGGCGGCGATGGATCAGATCCACGCCCGCGAGCTGGTCGATCTTATCAAGGCCTGTACCCAGCCGGTGCTGGGGATTTGCCTGGGCATGCAGCTTCTTGGCCGCCGCAGCGAAGAGAGCAACGGCGTTGACCTGCTGGGCATTATCGACGAAGACGTACCGAAAATGACCGACCACGGCCTGCCTCTGCCGCATATGGGCTGGAACCGCGTGTACGCCAAAGCGGGTGACCGGCTGTTTCGCGGCATCGAAGACGGCGCGTACTTTTACTTCGTGCACAGTTACGCCATGCCGGTGAACGTCAATACCATCGCCCAGTGCACTTACGGCGAGGCGTTTACCGCGGCGGTGCAGAAAGACAATTTCTTCGGCGTGCAGTTTCACCCGGAACGCTCTGGCGCCGCGGGCGCGCAGCTGCTGAAAAACTTCCTGGAGATGTGATGATTATTCCCGCTTTAGATTTAATCGACGGCACGGTTGTCCGTCTTCATCAGGGCGATTACGGTCAACAGCGCGACTACGGAAAGGACCCGCTACCGCGCCTGCAGGATTATGCCGCCCAGGGTGCACAGGTGCTGCATCTGGTGGATTTAACGGGCGCGAAAGATCCGGCGAAGCGCCAGATCCCGCTGCTGAAAAAACTGGTTGCTGGTGTTGACGTGCCCGTGCAGGTCGGCGGCGGCGTACGCACCGAGGACGACGTGGCGGCTCTTCTGGATGCAGGCGTGGCGCGCGTGGTAGTAGGTTCAACCGCCGTGAAAGAGCCTGAGACGGTGAAGGGCTGGTTCCGCCGCTTTGGCGCCGACGCCCTGGTACTGGCGCTGGACGTGCGCATTGACGAGCAGGGTAATAAGCAGGTGGCGGTCAGCGGCTGGCAGGAAAATTCCGGCGTAACGCTGGAAGCGCTGGTCGAGACGTATCTCCCTGTGGGCCTGAAGCACGTGCTGTGCACGGACATCTCGCGCGACGGCACGCTGGCGGGTTCCAACGTTTCTTTATATGAAGAAGTTTGCGCCCGTTATCCGCAGGTGGCATTCCAGTCATCTGGCGGCATCGGTGACTTAGCCGATATCGCCGCGCTGCGCGGAACGGGGGTACAGGGCGTGATTGTGGGCCGGGCCCTGCTGGAAGGTAAATTTACGGTGACGGAGGCGATTCAATGCTGGCAAAACGGATAATTCCTTGTCTTGACGTGCGCGATGGTCAGGTTGTGAAAGGCGTGCAGTTCCGCAACCACGAGATCATTGGCGATATCGTCCCGCTGGCAAAACGCTATGCTGATGAAGGCGCTGACGAACTGGTCTTCTATGATATCACCGCCTCCAGCGATGGCCGCGTGGTCGATAAAAGCTGGGTCGCGCGCGTGGCGGAAGTGATTGATATTCCGTTCTGCGTGGCGGGCGGGATTAAGTCTGCTGATGACGCCGCCAAAATTCTCTCTTTTGGCGCCGACAAGATTTCCATCAACTCCCCTGCTCTGGCCGAGCCGGAACTGATTACCCGCCTGGCCGATCGCTTTGGCGTGCAGTGCATAGTGGTAGGGATTGATACCTGGTTCGACGCCGCGACCGGCAAATATCACGTTAACCAATATACCGGCGATGAAAGCCGGACGCGCGTGACGCAGTGGGAAACGCTCGACTGGGTGCAGGAAGTGCAGAAGCGCGGCGCAGGTGAGATTGTGCTGAACATGATGAACCAGGACGGCGTGCGTAACGGTTACGATCTCGAGCAGCTGAAGAAAGTTCGCGCGGTGTGCCACGTTCCGCTGATTGCCTCCGGCGGCGCGGGCACCATGGAACACTTCCTGGAAGCCTTCCGCGATGCGAACGTCGACGGCGCGCTGGCCGCGTCCGTGTTCCACAAACAGATTATCAATATTGGCGAGTTAAAAACGTACCTGGCCGACCAGGGCGTGGAGATCAGGGTATGTTAACAGAGCAACAACAGGCGCAGCTGGACTGGGAAAAAACTGACGGATTATTGCCGGTGGTTGTACAGCATGCCGTCTCAGGCGAAGTTCTGATGCTGGGGTATATGAACCAGGACGCGCTGACAAAAACGATCGACAGCGGCAAAGTGACGTTTTTCTCGCGCACGAAGCAGCGCCTGTGGACCAAAGGGGAAACCTCGGGGCACTTCCTGAACGTGGTCAGCATGACGCCAGACTGCGATAACGATACCCTGCTGGTGCTGGTGAACCCAATCGGCCCAACCTGCCATAAAGGCACCAGCAGCTGCTTCGGCGAGGCGAGTCACCAGTGGCTGTTCCTGTATCAGCTTGAGCAACTCCTGGCGGAGCGTAAATCCGCGGATCCTGAGAGCTCCTATACCGCGAAGCTGTATGCCAGCGGGACTAAGCGTATTGCGCAGAAGGTGGGTGAAGAAGGCGTTGAGACGGCGCTGGCCGCGACCGTACACGACCGGGAAGAGTTGACGAATGAAGCGTCGGATTTGATGTATCACCTGCTGGTGCTGCTGCAGGATCAGGAACTGGATTTGACGGCGGTGATTGAGAATCTTCGAAAGCGTCATAAATAAAAAAACCGGGGAATTTCCCCGGTTTTTTTTTAATCTGCAAATCAAGCTTTTGGCTTATAGTTGCGTAATGCGTTACGCGCCAGTACCACTACAGAACCCATCATCAAGCCCAGCAGCACGGCAAGAGTCAGAATGATTGGTTTTTTGGGGCTGTCACGATGTACAGGCAGATTTGGTTTCATAACGTAACGGTAGACGTGGATAGTATCCGGGTTTACGTTCAGATTTTGAATATCCAGCAAGTTTTGTCTGGTCTGATAGTAAGCAGCAGAAAAGACCAGCGGGCGTGACGCTTCATTGTCAATCATCGATTTCAGACCGTCGCTTCCCAGCAGAAACATCGTTTCCTGAGTCACATCCTGGGTTTGCTGAATGCGCGGCGAGGTAATTTTCGCCGCCTCAGCATTTTTCAGCGCCTCAGCAATCTGTTTGATTCGCAGCTCTTTCTGCTCTTGAGCGACCTTTTCCTGGCTTACCAGAGAATCGTTCAGGGATTTAATCTGTTCCTTGATATTGTCCTTGAGGTCAAGGGCAAGTTCTTTTGCCGTCTGTTCATCTACTTGCTGAATGTACTGCGCTAACTGCTTTTGAGCCTCTTCAGCAGAAGTGCTGATATAGGAGACGGTTAATGGCAACGTTTCCCCTTTAACAGCAGGCTCAATGGTCAGTTTTTCTGGCACGTCCTGATTGTCCAGCGCCTGCGATAACGCTGAGAAAGAAGAGTTAAAACGTCCAATAGCGCGCGTTTGAATGTCCAGCATCGAAGGGGCAGCGCTGCCGTAGAGGATGTTCAATGCATTTGAATAAGTCGCTATCTGGGCCGCATCTGGTTGTGCAATAATCGCCCGTGAGGTCCACTTTTCCTTTGCGACTGATAGATATCCTATCGCCATGGCAATAAAAACAAAAACAAAAATTGCTATCGTCCACTTCCCACGCCACAGCTGTAGCATTAATGCAAGTAAATCAATGTGCTCAGGGTCATTGCTTCGGCTGACCGGACTATTGTTGTTTTGCGTCATACAATCCCTAACAGATAAAAAGGGGGAAAATTATTATGTTTGCATAGTGTATATATTGCTGAGGATTTTTCTATAAGAATCCGATGAGTTATATCGGAAAGATGCGTTATGTAACTCGCCCCCTTCGCGCTATCATAGTCACTATGTGATGCGTTATCGCATCTGTAAGCGTTAGGTATTTGAGGAAAGATATGAAATTTCTGGTAACGGGTGCAGCGGGTTTTATCGGTTCGAATGTCAGCAAACGCCTCATTGAGGGCGGTCATGAGGTTGTCGGTATTGATAACCTGAACGACTATTACGATGTTAATTTAAAGCTGGCACGTCTGGAACGGCTACAATCTGAGCGATTCACCTTCCACAAGATGGAATTAGCTGACCGGGAAGGTATGGCTGCGCTTTTCGCTGACGAGAAGTTCGATCGCGTTATTCACCTGGCCGCACAGGCAGGCGTACGCTACTCCCTGGAAAACCCGCATGCGTACGCCGATGCCAACCTTATTGGCCACCTCAACGTGCTGGAAGGCTGCCGCCATAACCACGTTCAGCATTTGCTGTATGCCTCATCCAGCTCCGTATATGGCCTCAACCGTAAGATGCCCTTCTCCACTGCCGATTCCGTAGATCACCCGGTTTCACTCTATGCCGCGACCAAAAAAGCCAATGAGCTGATGTCGCACACCTATTCGCATCTCTACAACCTGCCGACCACCGGATTGCGCTTCTTTACCGTATACGGTCCGTGGGGACGCCCGGACATGGCGCTGTTTAAGTTTACTAAGGCGATGATTGAAGGCAAAAGCATCGATGTCTATAACTACGGCAAGATGAAGCGCGATTTCACCTACATCGATGATATCGCTGAAGCAATTATCCGCCTGCAGGATGTTATTCCCCATCCTGACGCAAACTGGACCGTCGAGACTGGCTCACCGGCAACCAGTTCAGCACCTTACCGCGTTTACAACATCGGTAACAGTTCGCCGGTAGAACTGATGGACTACATCACCGCGCTGGAAGAGGCGCTGGGTAAGAAAGCCGAGAAAAATATGTTGCCACTCCAGCCGGGCGACGTCCTGGAAACCAGCGCCGACACGAAAGCGCTCTATGACGTGATCGGTTTCAAACCGCAAACCTCGGTTAAAGACGGCGTGAAGAACTTCGTTGACTGGTACCGCGAGTTTTACAAGGTCTGAAAATAAAAAACCCGGCAAATCAGCCGGGTTTTTTATTTTAACGTAAGAGAATTAGTCGCTACCGAACAGATCGCGGGTATAGACTTTGTCAGCGACGTCAGCCAGCTCTTCGGCCATACGGTTCGAGATGATGACATCCGCTTCTTTCTTAAAAGCATCCAGATCGCGGATCACGCGGGAATTGAAGAACTGATCTTCCTGCATGGCCGGTTCATAAATAATAACCTCAACGCCTTTCGCCTTGATGCGCTTCATGATCCCCTGAATGGAAGAGGCGCGGAAGTTATCGGAACCGCTCTTCATGATCAGACGATACACGCCGACCACTTTCGGCTGGCGCGCAAGAATAGAATCGGAGATGAAATCTTTACGCGTACGGTTAGCGTCAACAATCGCCGATATCAGGTTATTCGGCACAGCCTGGTAGTTTGCCAGCAGCTGTTTGGTATCTTTTGGCAGGCAATAGCCACCGTAGCCAAATGACGGGTTGTTATAGTGGTTGCCAATACGCGGGTCGAGGCAAACCCCTTCAATAATCTGGCGGGTGTTCAGCCCTAGACTTTCTGCGTAGCTGTCGAGCTCATTGAAGTACGCGACTCGCATTGCCAGATAGGTGTTTGCGAAAAGCTTAATCGCCTCCGCTTCGGTGGAGTCCGTAAACAGCACCGGAATATCTTTCTTCACTGCGCCTTCCTGAAGCAGCGCAGCGAAACGTTCAGCGCGATCAGAGCGTTCGCCAATAACGATACGGGAAGGATGCAGGTTATCATAAAGCGCTCTCCCCTCACGCAGGAACTCAGGCGAGAAGAAAATATTATCGATACCAAACTTTTCTTTGATGGATTTGGTAAAGCCGACAGGAATGGTTGATTTAATAACCATCACCGCATCAGGATTGACCGCAATAACATCTTTGATAACCGCTTCTACGGTTGAGGTGTTGAAGTAATTGGTTTTTGGATCGTAGTCAGTAGGCGTCGCAATGATGACGTAATCCGCATCGCGGTATGCATCTTCTTTATCTGTCGTGGCGCGGAAATTCAGCGGTTTGTTGCTGAGATAGTCCTGGATTTCTTTGTCGACAATCGGCGATTTCTTCTGATTGAGCATATCCACTTTGGCCTGCACGATATCCAGCGCAACCACTTCATGGTTCTGAGCAATCAGAATGCCGTTAGAAAGACCGACATACCCTGTTCCGGAAATTGTTATTTTCATTCGCTAATGACTTCTTTTAGTTAACTGTATTGATGGCCGGCAGACCATCGCGATAAACATAACTGTTGGGCTTTGTACCTCCTGGCAAACAGCACTGTCAAGGCAAACCAGGAGTAATCACAACGAGGGGGATGAGATTCAGACTACTTCGAATAATGCGCGGCATTTTTTGCATAAAAAAACCCGGAGACAGGCTCCGGGTTTGATGAAAGCGAGTAAATTAACTTATTCCATCCATTCGGTGTGGAACACGCCTTCTTTATCCGTGCGCTTGTAAGTATGCGCGCCGAAATAGTCACGCTGTGCCTGAATCAGGTTGGCAGGCAGAACGGCAGCGCGGTAGCTATCGTAATACGCCACCGCAGCGGAGAAGGTTGGAACCGGGATACCGTTCTGTACAGCGTAGGCAACCACGTCACGCAGCGCCTGCTGGTACTCGTCTGCAACCTTCTTAAAGTACGGTGCCAGCAGAAGGTTAGCGATACCTGCGTTTTCAGCATAGGCATCGGTGATTTTCTGCAGGAACTGCGCACGAATGATGCAACCCGCGCGGAAGATCTTCGCGATCTCGCCGTAGTTCAGGTCCCAGTTATTCTCGTCAGACGCCGCACGCAGCTGTGAGAAGCCCTGCGCGTAGGAGACGATTTTACCCAGGTACAGGGCGCGACGAACTTTCTCGACGAACTCAGCTTTGTCACCGGCTGGTTTAGCCTGTGGGCCTGACAGCACTTTAGAAGCCGCAACGCGCTGCTCTTTCAGAGAAGAGATATAACGCGCAAAGACGGATTCGGTGATCAGAGACAGCGGCTCGCCCAGATCCAGAGAGCTCTGGCTGGTCCATTTACCGGTACCTTTGTTCGCTGCTTCATCCAGAATCACATCAACCAGGTATTTACCTTCTTCATCTTTCTTCGTGAAGATATCTTTGGTGATGTCGATCAGGTAGCTGTTCAGCTCGCCTTTGTTCCACTCGGTAAAGGTTTCAGCCAGCTCTTCATTAGAGAGATTCAGGCCGCCTTTCAGCAGGGAGTATGCTTCTGCGATCAGCTGCATATCGCCGTATTCGATGCCGTTGTGCACCATTTTTACATAGTGACCCGCACCGTCCGGACCGATATAAGTCACACACGGCTCGCCATCTTCCGCAACAGCAGCGATTTTAGTCAGAATAGGCGCAACCAGTTCGTACGCTTCTTTCTGGCCACCAGGCATGATAGATGGGCCTTTCAGCGCGCCCTCTTCACCACCGGAAACACCGGTACCGATGAAGTTGAAGCCTTCAGCGGACAATTCACGGTTACGACGAATGGTGTCCTGGAAGAAGGTGTTACCGCCATCAATGATGATGTCGCCTTTTTCGAGGTAAGGCTTCAGGGAGTCGATAGCTGCATCGGTACCTGCGCCCGCTTTCACCATTAGCAGGATTCGACGAGGCGTTTCCAGAGACTCAACGAACTCTTTCACCGTATAGAAAGGAACCAGCTTCTTGCCTGGGTTCTCGGCAATCACTTCTTCAGTCTTATCACGGGAGCGGTTGAAAACGGAGACGGTATAACCACGGCTTTCGATGTTGAGCGCCAGGTTGCGCCCCATCACTGCCATACCGACAACGCCGATCTGTTGCTTGGACATTACATACTCCTGTCAGGTGTGGTCCCACCAGGTACTTCCCGGTGGATATATTATCGAATAATCTTAACTCAGAAATCGAGAGCAGAGGTAGGTAATTATGGTCATTAATACACTTTAGCCATAACAAAAGCATGGCTTTATCAAGTGGTCATTTTTGCGTCGTTGAAATACATTGCTTTTTATATTCTTTAATAGTTTTCTGGTAAATATAATAGCTTAACTTAGGTATACGTTTCAAATTCTTATCATCGAAATCGACACCAATTATTCCAAATCTATTTTTGTAACCCCATAACCACTCGAAATTATCGAGCAAGCTCCAAAATAGATAGCCCTGAATATCCAATCCTTCCTTTTTTGCATTCATAACGGCAGTAACATGTCTCTTGAGATAGTCTGCTCTCAACTTATCAGAAATGACCCCTTCCTTAAGTTGTTCATCAGCTAAACCAAAACCTGCACCATTCTCAGTAATAATGAAGGTAGGATGAGCATATTCGGCATCAATCTTTTTCATCATTGTAACCAACGCCTCAGGAGAAACAGGTCCGTTGACGGATGGTTTTTTATCTGGGTTAGGGACATTACCTATTTCAAACGGTTCAGATTTATCATACCTAACCAATGTTGGACCATAATAATTTACGCCGATGAAATCAGGTTTTCCTTGGGTAATCAATTCCATATCTTGAGATGTGGGCTTAAATTTAGGATATGCTGATTGATACATTTTCAATACTGAATCTGGATATTTTCCCTTATATAGAGCATCGAGAATCCAGTTGTTGTGGAGATCGTTACATAACTGCTCAGTAGTACTATTTGGATGTCCATTATCGATGCAAGGAGATAAGTTTAACGCAATGCCAATACGTCCATCATATTTAGCCTTATGGTAATTACGTACCACCATCGCATTTGCAATCAAAAGGTTGTGTAATGCTACCGCTTGTTTTCCACGAGACGCTACGGACAAAACGTCACGGTATCCGTCTGGTTTTTTTTCAATGAGATTTGCTGCAAGGGGTTCAAGAGTAAAAACATAGCCTTCAGGCTCATTAAAGGTAATAAAATTATGACTTTTATTACCAAAATTCTCAAAAATTACTTGCGCAAATTTTTCGAACCACACTGGTGATTCAGGGTTAGACCAACTACCTTTTTTATAAAGCGCTAATGGCATGTCCCAGTGGTAAAGTGTAATCACCGGCTCAATATTAGCTTCTTTTAAGTCAGCAATAAGTTGGTTGTAATATTCTAATCCCTTTTTATTTACCGTTACACCGTCAGGCATGACCCTGGACCAGGATATGGAGAAGCGGTACGAATTGACACCTAATTCTTTCATGAGTTGTATATCTTTTAGATAGACATCCCGAGAAATTTGATTGGCTGCAACATCTCCATTTTCAACGGTACCAATAGTATATTTTGTTACTTCATTATGAGTAAAATAATCCCAGTTTGAAGGACCCTTTCCACTCTCATTCCAGCCACCTTCAACCTGGTAAGATGAGGATGCCGTGCCCCAGAGAAAATCACATTGTTGTTTTTCACCAGAGAATGCAGGAGGTAAAAGAAGCGCAGAGGTAAGGAAAAAATATTTTGCTTTCATTTTATAATCAAAACCTGATAGCTATTAAGGGTATGATATTGTTAATTTTATGAATCGCTATTTGCTATTTTTTATTAAATTGAGCAAATACTGGCCGTAATTGGTCTTGCTCATTTCATTCCCGTAGGTCAGGACCTCACTCTCAGTGAGCCAACCGTTACGGTAAGCAATTTCCTCCAGGCAGGCGATTTTGAACCCTTGTCGCTTCTCAATAGTATGAATAAATTGTGATGCTTCGATTAAACTGTCATGGGTACCGGTATCGAGCCATGCAAAGCCTCGTCCCAGTAATTCTACCTGAAGATTTCCCTGTTCGAGATACATCTCATTCAGCGTAGTAATTTCAAGTTCACCGCGTGCTGATGGTTTAACGCGTTTTGCCATATCAACCACGTTTGCATCATAAAAATATAGGCCAGTAACAGCCCAGTTGGATTTAGGTGCAGCTGGTTTTTCTTCTATACTTAATGCCTTGAAGTTTTCATCAAACTCTACAACACCAAAACGCTCTGGATCCATTACCTGGTAGCCAAAAACAGTAGCCCCGGCATTACCTGAAACAACCGATTCAAGTTTCCTACCAAAACTCTGCCCGAAGAAAATATTATCACCTAATACTAAGGCACATTTATCACCAGAGATAAACTCTTCACCAATAATGAATGCTTGCGCAAGGCCATCAGGAGACGGCTGAATTTCATAGGACAAATTAATTCCGAAACGACTACCATCTCCTAACAAACGTTTAAAAGAAGGCAGATCTTCAGGTGTTGTGATTAAGAGAATATCACGGATACCCGCAAGCATAAGCACCGACATTGGATAATAAACCATAGGTTTATCATAAATGGGTAAAAGTTGTTTAGAGACTCCACGTGTAATTGGGTGTAAACGTGTTCCTGAACCGCCAGCAAGAATAATACCCTTCATTCTACTACCTCAATACTCTTAAGCTAAATTAGAATTAATATCTTTCAATTAAACAACATCTTTTCTGATATCAGTTGAGCACAATGTTTTTACCCATGAGTCTACGCTATAACGCGAAATTGCATCCGTATGCTTTTCATCATACGGGATATCAAAAAAAGCAGAGTCTATATAAATATTTTTGCGGTCTATAAAATAAAAATTTTCAGATGCATAAAAGTCGTAGTCCTTAACTCTGCTATTAGTAGTTATGAACTTCCTCTTTAGAGGTAAGCATTCTATTGTTCTCATCGTCAAACCTGTCTGCCGGGGATGCTGGATGTCAAGCACAGCATCAGCACCAGAGAAGAATGACGCAATCTGTTTTTTATTTCTAGAGCGAAGTGTAAAACTAAAGAGTCTGTATTTAATGACATCTTTTATATTGGTAAGAATAAAACCAGCCAATACAACAATAGAAGGAAAATAAAGCACAAACCTTAAATCATATTCATTTTTATATTTCTCATAAATTTCCCCTAATAGCTTGTATCTGTCACTATGTACGGTACCGAGGAATGCAATACTTGGCTTAACGTTCTTTGCTGTTTTTCTTGTCGCTGTGCTTACAAAATCGGGGGAATAAAACAATGGCAAATGATCCATAAAATCATATTCTCGAGCATCATTATCATCAAAGGTAAACACTCGGTCAAATAAGTTTAGATACTCCTGAATATGAGGGTAATTTTTAATAGAATCCCACGCGTAGTAAATGAATTGAGCACTCTTATATTTATTTTTGAATTTAAGTAGATTTTTTCTATCGAGAGACTCACCTTTAAGCACTATAACATAGTCGTAATCATCTCTTGTTTGAAGCAATATCCTCTCAAAATACGCGTCTGAAATGCGTTTAAGGAAATTATTATCTTTCCAGAGCCTAAGTAAAATTTTAAAAAAGACGTTATTAAATGGCTTTTCATCGAAATAATCAACGGTGGCACCGGCTCGCCTTAATCCATCAGATATTTCGGTTTCATAATTAAAAAAGCGAGGACATAAAAACAGCACTTTCATTTTAAATACTCTTCTTCACAATGGCCGGAATGCCTACAAGTAGCACATTGTCATCACAGGAATGCATTACAACAGCGTTAGCCGCGACAATAACATTGTCACCAATTCGAATACCACCAAGAACCTTAGCCCCAGATGCAATTACTACATTATCACCTAAAACAGGGCGATTAGCGTGATTGAATGGAATATCGATATTTTTCGCACCCAGCGTAACTTGCTGGTATATTGTTGCGTTAACACCAATTTTAGATGCGCCAATAACAATACCCTGCGAGTGTGGTATAAATAAACCACCACCTATTTCGCAGTTTGACGCAATTTCAACCCCAAAAACAATAAAATTTATTAGCGAAAAAATCTTTCCTAAAACAGGGATTCTTTTCTTATAGCAAAAATGACTCATGCGGTATAAAATAACTGGAGTCATTTTCATTCCGATAAAAGCTGAAATTATACCTAAAAGAGAAACTTTTGATTTATTACGCCCACTCAGTTTGTAATATCTCCGTACATCTTCCTTAACTAACTCAAACATTAGGATGACTCCCTGTAAATATTTTAATTCTCACAAGAACAAGAGTTACAATAAAAAGTAAGAAATATGTCTGAATAAAAAATAAATTATAAAAGCCACTAAATATTGCGCACTGCATTGCAATCGCATAAGGAAATAAACTAAAACGATATGACTTTAGCAAATTCTTGTAGGCAATACTGAAAAGCAGAAGTAAGCATGTCACCACAATTAGGGAGCCCGCGATGCCAAGATCGGGCATTAGCTTTTCAAACATTGTTGAAACGTTGGCATTATCATCTACTAATGCCATGGTATCATGGAATCCTAAATCACTATAAATGAGATTTCGGATAACACTGGGGAAAAGATCCTGGAAGCTTGTAAAATCGTATACCGGCACTATATCCGCAAAGTTATAGGCGAGATTTGCAAGACCCGCAGTAACATAGACATAAAACCATGTAAATCCTGAAGGCAGACTCGACAAAAATTGGCCTTGTGGTGACAACAAATATTGATACGGATTTTCTGCGCCCCTGATATCTCCTACTGCTCCAAAAAGTAGAACTATTGTCACAACTGACAATACAGTATAAACAAACATCTTTTTCGTGAATTTTTTATAAATAAAGAATAAAAAGAATATTTCTACGAGACCAGACATCAGAATACCACGTCTGAAGACCAGCATTTCCCAGATGCTCATTAACAGAATTACCAGAAGTATACTTTTCCGTTTTGATAAAAGAAAATGATAATATAGTGACGGAAAAACAAAAAGGAATAGCATATTAACTATCCCATGATATGTTGGTATGCCGAACTCGGTATAGTTATAGCCGCCCCTAAATTGCATAATCATTGGGATCCCACCAGCAACAACCACATCAGGTATTATTGCAAAGCACCAAATGATGAGCCATATTTTAGTCGCCCGCCAAGATGGCATAATATCTTTAAGACGAACATGATTAATACTGCCAGGAGTGATAAATGGAAGTGAAAAAATCAACCCCAGAACAACATTGATTGACAAAAACACCATCATCTCACTTGAGAGAGGGCTAATATTAGTCGTCAATCCAAGCGAATATAAGAAAATTGTAAACAACCAAATTGAAGCATATACAAACCCTGGGGACAATAAAAAAATACTCATTCTACATCCTCAGCTGTCGAAGTCTTCCACCTTCAATATATGAAAGTGCCAATACGACTTTATATACAAAATCGGGTATTTTAATCGTTTTTGAATCTAATTTATCACACAAGCAGAGCAGAATTTTTCGTGTCGTTGTTATTGGAAGAATATGTATAGCCTTTATGAGTAGTTTACTAAGGAGTTTTGTATCTTCCAACATCACTTCGTAAGATGAAAAGAGACTGTCCTTCACGCATTCCGGATGTTTTTCTTTCAAAACAGGGAAAGATTTTGACGCATATACAACCATTCTTTCCGAAGCTCTGCGCAAAGTTGGGGTATCACTGTCTTCTGCTCTTGCATCGGGTAAAAAATAAAAGTCATACTTTGCTTTTGAAACTCGGATGCCAAGTTCCTCATCTTCACAGCCGTAATGATAGAAAGTTTCATCAAAACCGCCAATTGTGTCAATTATATCACGCGTCAGGATAATGCCGTCACTTGCGAAGAAACGAGTGCTTATAATTCCTTCAGGCATGTTACGCGCCCCCAAATAACGACTGTCAAAATAGCGGAGGTAATTGCTGGTGTTGAGTCTGGCGGGATCGATTCGTATGTTAATTCTGGCTGCTGTATAGCTCTTATCATGGAAAAACGAAACGATCTTTTTTAATGCGTTAGGTTCAAGCAGATTGTCGATATCAATAAACATTATCAACGAATTTGTCGCGAGAGAAATACCCACGTTACGGGAAATTGCCCTGCCAGAATTTATTTGGTTCCTGTGGAATAAAAAATTTATCTTATCTTTAAACGCTTCCGCATACGAGCCTGCGATTTCTGCAAGTGAAATTGGGCTACAATCGTCAATAAGGATTAATTCGACAAGGTTGTTTGGATAATCAATATTCAGTATAGCATCCATGAAGCGCTTAACTTTCGATGGTTCACAGTAAGCAGGGACCACTATTGAAATCTTATCATTGTACTGCACTAATGCACCTCGTAGAATAAATTATATTAAAGGCGTAGACTACTGCTAAACCGATGACGATGTTACTCACCCCCATATAATGGAAAATGGCAGGAACAATAGCCACTACCAGGCAGAAGGCTATCAACCACTTAATAGCTAATTTTTTTAACTGCTTCATTCTAATTAGAACCATACTGAGCAACTGATCTATAGCTAATATTGGTGTTAACCAGACAAATGTTTTTAAATAACTATATGCGTAAACGAGTTTTGCACCATAAAGGACGTGAATAATCATGTCGGCAAGAATTGTTGTAAACAGTGCGCCAGCACAGGTTACTGAAAGCGTAGCGAAAATACAGAACGGCAATTTTCTTTTTATTGTTGTAATATCAATAAATTTAAATATAAAAATTGGTGCGATTGCCTGAACAAACAGAATACATATTGCATACCAGTTATCGACTAACTGAAGTGCTGCTGCATAGTTCGAATACGTTTCTCCAGAAATTTTTCCTTCGAGATATACTCGATCAAATTTCATGGTGACCTGCTGCATAATCAAACAAAACCATACGGCGACACCAATCTTAAAATACGAAAAAATCTCAGAATCAACCTTCACGAATTTAAATCCTGTAGCTTTTCTGAAAGTATAAAAGATAAAGCCACAAGGTAAAAGTGATTCTATAACCCATGCCACCCAAAGATAATTTATTGGCAATTGATTCCTTACACCAATATAAATGACAATGAGTTTAATTATTGCAGCGAACATCAGCACGAGGCAAGGTAACTTGAGACGAGCCTGGCTTTGGTACCATGTTAAACCTACAATAAAAGTTTCTCGTAATGCAACAGATATGGCCAAACCAATAATGAACTGTCTGGACAGTCCACTGGCAGCAAAGATTCCCCATGCCACCATGCACAATGCAACGAAAACTCCTGCCGCTAGACGCAATAAAATCACGTTGCTCATAGTGGAGTTTATTTTTGATGGTGTATCCAGCAATTTAGGAATAACCACCTCAGCCCCACAGATCCATGTGCCTGTCATGAATATAGCCAGAATAACGAGAGAATATTGCCAGCTACTGAAATCACCAAAATTATAATGATTTATCAATAATCTGTTAATAATAATAATGATAACGAGTTGAGTGATTCTCTCGAGGCTAAGATAAAAAAAGTTCACAAAGACTTTTCTTTTATCTTCATCCGCCACATTTTTTTTAATGGCTGATAAGAAAAAATTAGACATCTGTCATATTCTTTTTAAAGTTATCGATCATTATTTCTATATCAGACAATACATTTTTATAGACATGGCCGAACTCATTTATAGTTCTGGTATTATCCGTAGGAGGGAAATACTCACCTTTGAAACCTTCATGCCATTTGATCTTACAGCCAGTTTTACTTGCAATTAAATCTGCAATATCAGATGCTTTGGTATTTACACCAGAAGCAATGTTATAGATCTGATGTTCATTCTTACGGCTGATGAGGTAAATCATTTCTGCAACATCCGTAACTGAAACATAATCTTTTGCATATGCAGGCGCAACATACATATCAATATGTTTATTCGAAATTGCATTTCTTATTATGCTTGGCAGGAATAACTTACTTTTTAACGCCAAACCGTAAACGTTACTAGGTCTGACAATAATCGTATCTCGGCTGCTTTTAAGGCATAACTCTTCACTTACCAGTTTAGTAAGGTTAAAAAGTCTTCGGTTATCGCTGCTGCATACCGTAAGATTATCATTTTCCGACGCGCTATCTTGTTCCATATATACGCGCGTTGATGAAATATAGATTAATTTCGAGAACTCAGCGCGTTCCAAAATTGATGCCAGCAACTCGGTGTTTGATTTATATACATCAAATGGTGTGTTTGCACAATCACCATTGCCAGCAGCATAGATGACAATGCCCAGATCTCTATCAAAAAGAGTCTCATCATCGCGTGGCGGGACTTCAACTTTTTCCCCCTTAGCCAGAAGGTTTTCCACGATTTCACTACCAATGAAACCACGTCCACCGATCACTGTATAATGTGCTTTCATAACGTTTTCTTATACTCAGCGAGTGTAATTAATTTGATGTCTTTTTCAGAGAGGAGTGGTGATGTTATCGGCCAGTCAATGGCAATATCCGGATCATTCCAGATAATCCCACCTTCATCCTTTGGATCGTAAAAATCAGTACACTTATAGTGGAAATCGGCATAATCGCTTAATACGCAGAATCCATGGGCAAACCCAGGAGGAACGTACAACTGGTTATTCTTCTCGCCTGAAAGAAGTACACCAACATATTGGCCAAACGTATCAGAATCTTGGCGAAGATCCACTGCAACATCATAAACTTCACCGCTGATTACGCTAACTAATTTACCCTGAGGCTTCGTTTTCTGGAAATGCAGTCCACGTAGAACATTTCGACTCGAACGTGAGCGATTATCCTGTACAAAAGTACCTTTAATTCCTGCATCTTCATATTTTTCTTTATGCCAGGCTTCAAGAAAAAAACCGCGAGAATCACCAAAAACCTTAGGCTCAATGATCACACAATCTTTTAAAGGTGTTTGAATTACGTTCATTATAAATCCTTCGGTGGGAAAGAATCTCTTTCCCATCTACTTTGTGAGTTAATTTCAGATTTTGGTACTGACTTAAAATACTTAACTGTTGTTTTCTTTCCAGAGTAAGTCACAGATGTCATCAGTAGGATTAAATGCAGTAGGTGCATTTAGCAATATTTTGCGCACCCGTTCATAATCAAAGTTGCGACATGAGATATCCAATTCTGCAAGAATATTTTTCATTTCACTCCACGGAAGCATGACTTCATTAGCCGTTTTAATTCGTGGATGTTGTGTTATAGAGACGTTATCGCCTATTAAAAGCTCTTCATAAAGCTTCTCACCAGGCCGCAGTCCCGTCGTTTTGATAGCAATATCACCATAAGGATTTTTATCATCACGGACGGAAAGTCCCTGCAAGGCAATCATGCGGTGGGCGAGATCAATAATTTTAACCGGGTCGCCCATATCCAGCACAAAAACATCTCCCCCACTACCCATTGCTCCAGCCTGGATCACAAGCTGCGCTGCTTCAGGAATGGTCATGAAATAACGGGTGATATCAGGGTGCGTTAATGTTACCGGACCACCAGCAGCGATTTGTTTTTCAAATAGGGGGACAACCGAACCGGACGAACCTAACACATTCCCGAACCGGACCATGCTGAAGCAGGTTTTACTCGATTCTGATGCCAGGGCCTGCAGAATCAGCTCCGCCATACGCTTTGTTGCACCCATTGTGTTTGTTGGCCGCACAGCTTTATCTGTAGAGATAAGAACAAAACTTTCGACGCCACAATTTTCGGCAGCTTGAGCGCAGCACAAAGTTCCAAAGATATTGTTACGGACACCGTCAATAACATTGAATTCAACTAGCGGAACATGCTTATAGGCTGCCGCATGGTATATAGTCTCAACGTTAAATGCCTTGATTAGCCTTTCAAGATGTTCCATATCCTGAACGTTACCTAAAATTGGGTAAATCTTAGTATTCAAGGATTGTGTCAGAATTAAATTTCTTAGCTCAGAATCGATAGAATAAAGTGAGTATTCTGATAACTCGAAAAGAATTAGTTGTGAAGGTTTATTTTTGATTATTTGTCGGCATAGTTCAGAACCAATAGACCCTCCTGCGCCAGTGACCATGACCGTTTTATCAAGAATATTCTTTGAGACTAATTCAGGGATCGGTGAAACAGGGTCGCGACCTAACAGATCGGTAATTACTACTTTACGTAAAGCATCGATTCTCGCTTTTCCTTCAACCAAGTCAACCATTCCCGGAATCGAAAGCACCTCACAAGGTAGTCCTTCGAGGGTAGAAATCACCTCATTTTTTCTCGCACGGCTGGCACTTGGCATCGCCAGCAGAATTTTCTTAGCCTCATACTTCTCGATTAGCCATGCCAATTTTTCTGGCGAAAACACACTTACACCATGGATAACCTGCCCCTGTAATGAGCGATTGTCGTCAACAAACGCAACGGGATAGTATTCATCCATCTGACTCAACGCGGGAAGTAACTGTCGTCCTGAAGCTCCGGCCCCATATATGATGACGCGGGTTCCCAATTTTAAGCCACGATTAACTAGCATTCTCATTCCAAGGCGCGAGCCCGCCACAAGCAATACCCCGAACGAGAAATAAATAAAGGGGATGGTTCTTGGAAGATAGAGGTTTGTGTAAAAAGCGGCAATAATCAGGAGTAACGACGAAATTAGCATTCCAAGAGAAACAACAAGCAGTATTTTCGCGGTTATGTAACGTATTACAGCTCTATAAAGTCCAAGTTTTACAAAGATGGCAAGAGTAATTACTATTATTGATGTGAGCAGTAACCAGTGGGATACGCTAGTTAACGGTGTCATAGAATCAATACGAACCCAAAATGCAAACCAAAATGCACACGTTAACAAAACAACATCAATGGAGAGTGTAATAATCCGTTTTATTGGTCTTGGCAAAGAAATTAAATAAGTTAGCATACTAAAAACTAGTCGCCTCGTTAAAGCTTGCTATTAATTTATAAAATAGTACCGGGAGGGCATATGGCATGCTCATCCACTGTTGCACTATATCCACCCACTGTTCCCGCTTGCAGAAAAGCCGATCTCCCAATATTCGCACCACCGGCAAGATGCACGCCAACCCCTAAGTGGGCAAAATCACCAAGAGTCGAATCATGATCCACCGTCGAATGACTATTAACTATCGTACCTGCCCCTAAGGTTGAGTTTGCGCCAATAACTGCACCGGCTAAAACTACGCTCCCGCTCCCCAAGGTAGCGGACGGACTCACAAATGCAAAGGGGTGTACCAGCGTTGTAGGAGTAATACTTAAACTTTGAAGCTGATGGTGGAATACTTCTCTTAGCTTATTATTGCCAATGCCTATAGCAATATGTTTGGCAGTGTCCGCATAGAGATTAAGATCTGATGTTTTCCCAATAACATGAATCTCTGAAGTATTTAAGCACGATTCATTATCATCGAGGAATACAATCTTTTCATATCCCAAAAGTCTAGCAGTTTCGTACAGCGTACGTCCATGCCCTCCAGCTCCTATAATGATCAGATCATTCATTTATGCATTCTCTTTGTCTTTGACTCCAGCCCCACATTTGAAAGCGATAAATATCAATGGTAGCCACGCGATGATGATGCCAACAATTCCATCAATTTTTGCAGAAACGATTAAGTATGCAATTGGGAACAACCACACAATATTTATTGCAATCGCCGCCAATGTTACCGGAACATGGCTCTTATATTTGCGGGCAAGAATTTGATAGCAATGGCTTGCATGTGCTTCATAAACTTTTTTACCAGCCAGTAATCTTCTAAGCAAGGTAGTAGTTGCATCCACAATAAAAATGCCAAGCAGACAAAGTTCAGCGAACAAGACATGTGAATCTAGCTTTGCAAAATAAAGAATCATCAGGCCAATAGTAATACCTAAAAAACCACTTCCAGCATCCCCCATGAAGATCCTTGCCACAGGGAAGTTCCACACAATGAATCCTGCGGCAGCCCCAGCGAGAGCCAGTGCAATCATCGTCATCGCATCAGGAGAACCAGCGTTTTGGCTAAGCGTTATTATAACGACACTGCACAGAGAAAAAGTAATGGCTTGAGAGCTTGCAAGACCATTAATGCCATCCATAAAGTTATATAGATTCAACATCCACACAAGATAGACGCTTCCTATGATTATTCCAAACCATGACAAAGATACGACATAGCCAAATATATCAATATCCGGAAACGTTCCTAAGAAATAGAGACCTATTGCTGCTGCTAAGAAATGCATCAGCAAACGCCAGCGCGCAGCAATGTGTCCATGATCATCGAGAAAACCGATAACCGCAATCAATAAGCCCGGCACGAAGAAGCCTAAAAATGTCTCATAAGAGATATGTTTTGTCAGTACCAACCATAGTAATGCAGCTAATAATGTTAATACTATAGCAACCCCTCCACCGCGCGGCGTCGGCACACTATGTGAGCTTCTTTGGTTTGGCTGATCAATCACATTATTCTTGATGGCATACAACCTTAAACCCCAGGTCATCGCGCATGAGATAAAGAATGCAAAAACGACAATCCCCAGATACAACATTATTTTTTACCTTCAATAAAATTCTTCGCTGTTTTTAACATCGTTTCCTGCAACGTAACGGGTGGAGTCCATTGAAGCTGTTCCCTTGATTTCGTTGAGTCGACTTCCAGATCGCCATACAGTTGGTCATATATACTTTTTTTCCTCATTGCTGAAAGAAAAATTTTAAGTAATGCCCGAGGGAAATAAACAATCCGCGCTGTCATGCCCATCCCGGTAGAAAATGCCGTAATCATTTCTTCAGTTGAAGGATGCTCCTGGTCAGCCAAAAGATAAAGTTCATTTTTTGACTTTTCATTTGTTGTACATTCGCTTATAAAGCTCACAACATTGTCCAGTGAAACAAGGGCGCGCTTATTTTTTACTGACTTAAAAGGCAGAGGCAGGTTTTTAGACACTAACTTTAATAAGCGTTGAATATTACCCGGAGCATTTGGACCACAGATTAAAGCCGGACGAACGATTGTTATTGCCATATTACTACCTGAAAATGCCTTGAGAAGGCTTTCCTCGGCTTCCAGCTTGGAAATAGCATAATCTGACGTTGGTCTGGCAGGTGTCGATTCACTGAAAGGGATTCCCGATGTGGAATTACCATTTACTCCAATTGAACTGACGAAGATGAAATGTTTTACGCCACAGTTTGCAGCGTCATTAGCTAATTTCATTGTCGCATCATGGTTGACACGACGAAATTCTGTCAGCGCATCTTCAGCATCATCTTTAAGGATATGAGCTCTTCCTGCGGTATGAATGACAGTATCACAACCTTGTAAAAGCGTAGTCCAATTCGTTTGAGCCGAAATATCGCCAAGATTATACATTCCCTGTTCAATATTTTCTTCTCGACGCGTAGTGAAAATTACCTGGTGACCTGCTGATCTTAACGTTTTGACTAAAGCAGTACCGAGAAATCCAGTTCCCCCAGTCACTAAAATTTTCATTGTCGTCCCCTATCAGCTAATTAACCATATAAATATCGAGGCGGACAGCCCTTAACGATTTTGATAATTTTGTACAATCCAGGTCTTATAATTCCCGCTTTTAACGTTTTCTACCCATGTCGTGTTTGCCAAATACCATTCAACTGTTTTACGAATCCCACTTTCAAATGTTTCCGCAGGCTTCCAGCCAAGCTCAAGTCCAATTTTCTCAGCATCAATCGCATAGCGGCGGTCATGGCCCGGACGGTCAGCAACATAGGTAATCTGATCGCGATACGACCCCTCTTTAGGCACAATCTCATCCAGCAGATCGCAAATCGTATGCACCACATCCAGGTTTTGCTTTTCGTTATGTCCACCAATGTTGTACGTCTCCCCCGGTTTCCCTTGGGTGACCACGGTATAGAGTGCACGCGCATGGTCTTCAACATAGAGCCAGTCGCGGATTTGATCGCCCTTGCCGTAAATAGGCAGCGCTTTGCCGTCCAATGCATTCAGGATAACCAGCGGAATCAGTTTTTCCGGGAAATGGTAAGGGCCATAGTTATTTGAACAGTTGGTGACGATGGTCGGGAAACCGTAGGTACGCATCCAGGCACGAACGAGATGATCGCTGGAGGCTTTTGACGCTGAATACGGACTGCTGGGCGCATACGCGGTAGTTTCAGTAAAGAGTGGCAGCTCAGTTGATGCAGGATGCTCATCAGGATGCGGCAAATCTCCATACACTTCGTCGGTAGAGATGTGATGGAAACGAAACGCTTTCTTCGCCTGCTCATCAAGCGTGGACCAGTACGCACGGGCGGCTTCCAGAAGCACATAAGTGCCGACGATATTGGTTTCGATAAACGCAGCCGGGCCCGTAATAGAACGGTCAACGTGGCTTTCAGCAGCCAGATGCATTACCGCATCAGGCTTATGATTTGCAAAGATCCGATCCATGGCGTCTTTGTCGCAAATATCGGCATGCTCAAAGGCATATCGGTTGCTATCACTAACTTCTGTTAGCGACTCCAGATTTCCGGCATAGGTGAGCTTATCTACATTGACGACATCGTCCTGTGTATTTTTAATAATATGTCGCACAACCGCTGAGCCGATAAAACCAGCCCCGCCCGTCACAAGAATTTTCACGTTATCTGTTCCGTCTAGTGTATATGTCTGGATACTGGGGTTCTGAAACCTGAGTGTTTAATAATGGTTTCAGAAATTGAGCACGCTACCGCCCCTGGCTTAACAGCTACCAGTGCACTGAGCGATGTTTGATTAATGATTTTGCTTGTCTGGTTACAGACAAAAACAGGCGTTAATTGTCGTCCTAAACGACCAGAGAAACAAGCACAAATCGCTACAAAGCTGCTGAGATTTGAATCAGATAACCCTATGTAATCATTAAAATTAATAACAAAAAACGGCAGTTATCATTTTGGTTATGTCTCAACACCAAAAATGATAACTGCCGTTTGTTCTGGACGCGGAAGGAATATCAGTCGTTAGCCAACAGCTTCTCAATCCGGTTTCTGAACTTCGCACCTTCCTTCAGGTTGCGCAGCCCATAGTTCACAAACGCCTGCATGTATCCCAGCTTCTTACCGCAGTCGTAGCTGTCACCTGTCATCAGCATTGCGTCAACGGACTGTTTTTTCGCCAGTGCTGCAATTGCATCGGTCAACTGGATACGATCCCAGGCGCCTGGCTCAGTTTTTTCCAGCTCCGCCCAGATATCGGCATTCAGGACATAACGGCCAACCGCCATCAGATCTGAATCCAGCGTCTGCGGCTGATCGGGTTTTTCGATGAACTCAACGATGCGGCTCACCTGCCCTTCTGTCTCCAGCGCTTCTTTTGTCTGGATAACGGAGTACTCGGAAAGATCGCCCTTCATGCGTTTCGCCAGCACCTGGCTACGGCCGGTTTCATTGAAACGAGCCACCATTGCCGCCAGGTTGTAACGCAGCGGATCGGCTGAAGCGGTATCGATGATGATGTCCGGAAGAACAACGATGAATGGGTTATCACCCACTACCGGACGGGCACACAAAATCGAGTGACCCAGACCCAGCGGCTGTGCCTGACGCACGTTCATAATGGTTACGCCTGGCGGACAGATAGACTGCACTTCTGCCAGCAGCTGGCGTTTGACGCGCTGCTCAAGCAGCGCTTCGAGTTCGTAAGAGGTGTCGAAGTGGTTCTCAACCGCATTCTTGGACGAATGGGTAACCAGGACGATTTCTTTGATCCCTGCAGCAACAATCTCGTCGACGATGTATTGAATCATCGGTTTGTCGACGATCGGCAGCATCTCTTTAGGAATGGCTTTAGTGGCGGGCAGCATATGCATGCCCAGGCCTGCTACCGGAATGACTGCTTTCAAATTAATCATTATTTCTTCCACCTTAAAATGGTTGACGAATTATAGCTCTTAAACCTGTTTTCGCCAGCATGATTTGCCGTAATCCTCTGACAATGTTACGCCTTAGCCCCACAAATTTCTGTAGTTGTAATCTGAATAGATCACACTTCTGTGCCAGGAATAGTCTCAAAAAAGAAAGTTGTCGATTATCTGTGCGGAAGCGCAAAATTCAGCCTTTCCACATTCACTACCTGCTGATCCACCCGGTCAATATCCACTGAACTCTGCCCCTTCTCATTCACCGCTTTGATGTTCGCCAGCGACAGCAAGGTTTCGTCTTTGGCCATAAATTTACCCCGCACATCTTTCCGCAGGTCGAAGTTGATCTTCAGCGCGGGGCCAATAGCTGCCTCCTGCATCACGTTGATATTACGTAAGAAAAGATGCTGCGGCTTATTGTGCAGCTCAAGCGTCGCCCGCTTCATCTCCACGTTGGTGATCGCGACAAAGGAGGTCGCGTTACCGGATGAAATTTGAATTCCGCGCAGCTTATACGCTAGCTGGCGATTATCGAGGTGAATATTGTTGAGCTTGAAGTTCTGGGGTATGGACAAATAATCACCTTTAATTACGCCATAGCCGATTAACATTCCGGCACTGTTGACCATGTCGACATTATCAATAATGAAATTATCACAGCCATAAATGGCGACCGTTGCGTTGTCTATACCCGCCTTTTTACTGAAATCGGGGGTAATATTTTTGGCCTTTATATTGCGGATAACAAAGTGTTTCCCGTTCTCAACGTGCACCAGCTGGCGACAGTTGCTGCCGGTGATATTTGCCACCACGAAGTTCTTCACGGTTTGCTTTTCCAGGTAGTCGTTATCGTAGGTGCTGCCGGCGAGGCCGATGCCGATGCCCCAGTTGATCTTGCCGTTGGTGCAGTTGATGTTATCGATCACATGATCGGAGATCAGAATATTGCGGTCATTGATGGCAACGTTCCACTCGATCGCATCGCCCTGCAGATGACTGAATTTGCTGTTGGTGATCCGGGCGCCATCAACCTGATTGTGAAAGCCCTGGCGCAGGATGGCGTAGTTGGCCTGGCTCACGCTGATGTTATCAATCACCAGATTGCGCATCACGCGCGGTTTCTTGCCGCCAATGTAAATCTGCGTCACCGGCCCAAATCCGCTCATTGCCAGCCCTTTGATCGCGCAGTCCGAGCCGCGAATGTCGAGCGTGATGTTCTCCGTGCGCCCGCTGCCTTCACCGATCACTTTGCAGCCTTCCTGCAGCACAAAACGCCCACGTCCGTTGCCGGATAACGCTCCGCGGATCAGCAGCGTTTTACCGTCGGGAATGAAAATGCCCGTATTGATGTTTTCGCAGGTAAGTCCGGCCGGGACAACGACGGTGTCACCGTCCTTAAACGCCTGCTTAAAAGCGGCGATCCAGTCATTGTTATTGTACTGATTAATGGAGACCGTCTTTCCGCTTGCCGCCCGCGCCATGCGGGACGACAGCAGCGGCGAGGCCGCCAGAACAGACAGAGAAGAGACAAAGGTGCGTCGGGTAATCTTTTTCAGCATACAACCTCGGCGTTACAGCGTTTGCAGCAGGCTCGCTAACTGGCGATTGATTACCTGCTGGTTAAAATCGGTTTCAACTTTTTGTCGGGCATTCTGGAGCACAGGCTCCAGCGCCTGCTGGTCGATGTCGCTGAAGGCAGCCAATCGATCCGCAAGAGCCATCGCGTTATTCTCCGGCACCAGCCAGCCGGAATGATCAGATTTGATCAGCTCCGGGATCCCGCTGTGCAGCGTCGATACCACCGGGATCCCAACGGCCATCGCCTCCATCAGCGCAACCGGAATGCCTTCCATATCGCCATCGGCGCCCGTTACCGAAGGCAGCAGGAACACGTCCGCCTCATCGAGCATGGCTTTAACCTCGTGGCTCGGCTTGAAGCCCGGCATCTCCACGACATCATCCAGCTGATACTGTTCGATAAGCGTGCGCAGACGACGTTCCCACGGGCCAATGCCGAGAATGCGATAGTGGAACGCCACCCCGCGCGCCTTCAGCTGTCGGCAGGCTTCGATGGCCACGTGCAGACCTTTCTTCTCGGTCAGACGGGCTACGGAGATGATCTGCAGCGGTTTTCCCGGCACCTTAACCGGGCGGCGAGTGAAGCGCGTTAAATCCACGCCCATACGCGACACGGCAATTTTCTCCCCCGGACAGCCCATGCTTTTCAGTCGTCCGGCCCACAGGTCGCTGATGGGCAGCATCATGTCGCCGCGGCGGAAAAGCTCCTGATACTCCGGCGTGTAGTGGTTCAGCACCTCGCGGCTGGAAATGTCGATACCGTGGAAGATAGTCGCAATTTTGCCATCAATTACGCCAAGCTCACGCAGTTTCGCGGCGGTGACCCCCGCCGGGCCAAAGTGGGCGATAAACACGTCGGCACGATACGGCTGCGCCGTTTGCCCGCAGATGGCCGACAGAATTAAATTGCGAGATTCCGATCCATAGCGGGAAACGTTCAGCGCGCGCCACGTCGACGCGCGGTGGATCCCGCGTAACGTCTGGCTGGCCCGGTAGCGTAGCTTGCTCAGCTTCCCGGCCGGTTCGTCCTGCAGCCAGCGGGTCTTGGCCTCCAGCCCATACTGGGTATACGCCGCATGGGTATTTTGGGTGTCGCCCTTTTGCAGGGCAACGATCTCCACGTCATATCCCATATCGATAAACGCGGTGATTTGGTTCAGGACAAACGTTTCAGACGACAGCGGAAATTTCAGTAAGAAGAAACCAACCTTCATTTCCCCTCCCGCACGCGGTCAAGTACCGACTTCACCATGTCAATGCCCTTCTCGCGCTCGGCTTTCACCGCCACCGCCAGGCGTTCATTGATCGCGGGCAGTTGACCCAGGGTGTCCCCCACCATTGCACCGAGCGATCCGTCCAGCAGATGACGAATATCCACGGCCATCTCCGGCATGCCAAGCTGCTGCATAATCCCGGCGGACTTGTGCTCATAGTTAATGGCGATGGCCGGCGTGCCAAAGTTCATGGAGATAATTGCCGAGTGCAGACGGGTACCCACGGTCAGGTCGCAGGCTGCGAGCAGTTTGCCCATCTCCAGGTCGTTCAGCTCGTCCATCACCACGTGGTAGCGGGACGGGTCGTTCACCAGGTTGCGCAGGTTCAGCGCCACCATGCGGTCATCTTTGTTGTAGCTGTCGATGCCGGTACAGGTTGAGAGCGCCAGCACCTGATAACCGCTGTCCAGCACGCGATTCACCACGTCGGCGAACGCTTTCTCATAGGCTGCCTGGGTGGTGCCAAGACGCTTATCGAACGGGGCGAGTTCACGCAGGGTAATCGCAACGGTTTTCTGTTTCGCCGTCACGTCGAGCCAGTGCTGCACCGCGTAGCTCGGCTGGAAGTTATTGTCCTGGTGATCCACCAGCCAGGCGGTATCCACGCCGTGTTCTACTTTAGAGGTGTCAATTTCGCTACGCTTCATCATGTCGAGGCTGACCGATTCGCGCAGGATCAGCGCGTCGCAGTGGCCAAACACATAATTTGCGAGCTGGTTAAACTGCGGATCCTGGAACGGCCCGACGCTGTGCCCGATCATAAACAGCGGCTTTTTCGCCATGAACGTGCACAGCGCATGCTCAAACTGCGGCACGCCGTAGAGATCGACGAAGAACGAGCCGCCGACCTGAATAATGGCGTCATAGCCGGAAAGCAGACGCACGAAGTCCGTAAAGCCCTGCGCGATCGCGATGTTACGCAGCCTGCCGGTGTCGGTGACGCGGGAAAGCAGCACCTGATGCTGGTAGCGACGGCGCAGCACTTTCTTCACGCGCCCCATCACGCCCGCGGCGTTGTTGTGCTGTTTCATCTGGCTGTAGAGCGGGTCGCCCATCACCGGGCGGTTCAGTAACCAGGATGAGCTGACCGGATAACGGCTCATCACGTCCACTTCAGTCTCAGGCTTAAGGGTGTTAATTGCATCCAGTAAACCGCGCAGGATGGCGCTGTCGCCACGGTTGCCGCAGGTATGGTTGCCAAGAATTAATAATTTCATAATGGCCTCTTAAAGAACTAGCCTGCGCGAAGCAGCGTTTTCATTTTTTCGTTACGGCAAAACTGGCGCTTCATCTCTACCACCAGCGCGTTGCGCGACAGCACAATCATCACGCCAAACGCCAGCGCGCCCGCGGCAACCTGCACCGCCAGCAGCGCGGCCAGCGGCAGATGCCCGCTGAGGATAATGCCCAGACCGTAGCTCACCGCCAGGGTCGGCAATGAGAGATAGAACGGCAGCCACAGGCTCAGGATGTACTGACGGTAGCTGGAGCCCAGCACCGGTTTGATCATGATGAAGTAGCTCAGAACGGTATTGACGATCTGCACCAGCAGGAAGCCCAGCGTGACGCCGATGGCGCCCGCCATATGCCCACCGACGATAATCGCCGGAATAAACAGGAAAGTTTTGAACACGTTGAACTTAAAGCTGATATCCACGCGCGCCTTCGCCATCAGCAGAGAACCAATCGGATTGCCCACGGAGCGCAGCAGCCCCACCACGCACAGCAGCTGCAGGATCGGGATAATGCCGTTCCACTTCTCGCCAAACACCAGCGGCACGAAGTTGCTGGAAACCACCATCAGCCCCAGCAGCACCGGGAAGTTGATAATCCCCACCACGGAAAGCAGCTTGTAGAAGTTGACGCGCAGCTTCTCGGTGTCGTCCTGAATCTTGGCGAACGCCGGGAACAGCACGCGGGTGATAATGGGGTTCAGCTTCATAGGAGGAACAACCGCAACGTTATAGGCCAGGTTGTAGCCCCCCGCCACGCTCGCGCCCAGGATGCGCGCCAGCACCAGCGTCGAGAGGTTGGTATTCACATAGTTAATAATGCTGTCCGCCGTCAGCCACGCGCCAAAGCGCAGGTTGGACGAGACGGACGCGAGAGAGAAATGCAGCCCCGGACGATAAATCTTGCGGCCAAAGTAGCCGAACAGCAGCGTACGCACGGCAGAGTTAACCAGGTAACCGAGGATGGCGGTCATCGCCAGCGGCCAGAAATGGGCGCTCACCACGGTAAAGGTAAAGCCCGCCAGCACGGCGCTGGTCTCGATCATGCCGATCTTGTTGAACTCCAGCTCTTTCTGCATCAGCGCGCGGAACTGCTGCCCGTGCGGGATCACCACAAAGGCAAACGACAGCGTGCGCATCAGCGGGGCGAGATCCGGGTTGTGCAGCACGCTGGCGATGGTGTCGCTCAGGAGGAACACCAGCACAAACACGAAAATTCCCAGCCCCACGTTCAGCCAGTAGAGCGTGGTCAGCTCGAGATGGCTAATCTCTTTACGCTGGATAATGGAGTTGGCGATACCGAAGTCAGACAGCGTGTCGGCCAGCGCGATAATCACCAGCGAGACGGTCAGCAGGCCGAACTGGTGGTTATCGATAATGCGCGCCAGCACCGTAATCTGCACCAGGCCGAGGCCAATGATGACGATGGTCGCCATCGCTGACCACTTGGCGCCGCTGATGGTTTTTTCACGTAAGCTCATCTTAGTACGCCGCTTTGTTCACGAAACCTTTGAAGATGGTCAGAAAAACAATCTTGATATCGAACCAGAGGCTCCACTCGCGGATGTACTCCAGATCGAACTCAATGCGTTTTTCCATTTTTTCCAGCGTGTCGGTCTCGCCGCGCCAGCCGTTGATCTGCGCCCAGCCGGTGATGCCCGGCTTCACCTTATGGCGCAGCATGTAGCCTTCAATCAGCGAACGGTACTGCTCGTTATGCGCCACCGCGTGCGGACGCGGGCCAACAATCGACATGCCGCCGGTAAAGACGTTGATGAACTGCGGCAGCTCGTCAAGCGAAGTGCGGCGCAGGAAGTTCCCCACGCGGGTGACGCGCGGATCGTTCTGCGTCGCCTGGGTCACCACTTTGTCGTTCTCCATCACCTTCATGGAGCGGAATTTCCACACCATGATCGGCTTACCGTCCATGCCGTAGCGGGTCTGACGGAAGATAACCGGGCCGGGAGAGCTCAGCTTGACCGCCAGAGCGATGCAGCACAGCACCGGGGAAATAAGCAGTAAGATCAGGGAAGAGAGTACGATATCTTCCACGCGCTTGAGCACGCGGTTAATACCCGACAGCGGCGTGTCATACAGCGGTACCACCGGTACGCCGTTCACCTCTTCAATGCGGGAGTGCAGAATGTTGAAGGTAAACACGTCCGGGATCAGGATCACCGAACAGGTGGTGTCCGCCAGCTCGCGCATCAGCTGCTTGATGCGGGTTTCGTCTTTCATCTGCATGGCGATATAGACGTTATGAATTTTTCCGGCCTTCGCGTCTTCAATAAGCTGCGCGTAATTGCCCGCCCAGTCCGCAGGCACGCCGCCCGGCTTCGCGTCGTGGTAAATCCCCACCACTTCAAACCCTAACCACGGCTCTTTGCGGAAGCTGTCGAGCAGCACTCTCCCGACCGGTAAATCACCCGCCACGGCGACGAAACGACGGTTATAGCCGCGGTTACGCAGCCAGCCCGCGCCAAAGCGGATCAGGGAACGGCACACCACCATGCCGACGCTGGTTAACAGGTACCAGCAGAGATAGGTCACGAAGCGGTTGTCAAAATCATGGCTGAACGCCACCAGACCGGCGCTGAAGATCAGGCTCAGGGTCCAGTTCTGCAGCAGCAGCATCAGTTCGGTGGTCATTTTCACGCCGCGCCACGAGCGGTAGAAATCGGTCATTCCGCCGATCATCTGAAACACAACCAGCGCAATCAGGGCCATCAGAAGATGCATATATAAGAACGGCAGCCCGCTGATCCGACACACCGCCCACAATCCACCGACCATGATGGTGATATCAGAAAAACGCTGCACCATAGAGATTAACGATGCATTCGTTCTCGCTCGTTCGCGTTTTTTTAGATTCGTCATCGTTGTTCCTGTATTCGGTTCCCCCTCCCGCCGGGAGGGGCAATTGTTACTGATTCAACAGCGCCAGAATGTCCTTCGTTCGGGCTTCCATCAGCGCCGTATCAGCGCGGGATTCCACGTTCAGGCGCACCACCGGCTCGGTGTTGGACGAACGCAGGTTAAAGCGCCACTGCGGGAACGCCATGCTGATACCGTCCGTACGGTCAATCTCCAGCGCGTGAATGGCAAAGTGCTGTTCAACGCGGGCAATCGCCTCGGCCGGCTGCGCCAGCTTGCTGTTGATCTCCCCGCTCGCCGGGAAGGCCGCCATGCGGTCGCGCACCAGCTCGCCCAGGCTCTGCCCTTTCAGGCACAGCAGCTCGGTCACCAGCAGCCACGGGATCATCCCGCTGTCGCAGTAGGCAAAATCACGGAAATAGTGGTGGGCGCTCATCTCGCCGCCGTAGATGGCGTCTTCTTCGCGCATGCGCTCTTTGATGAAGGCATGGCCGGTTTTAGACATCACCGGCTCGCCGCCCGCGGCCTTCACCACGTCGACGGTGTTCCAGGAAAGACGCGGATCGTGAATGATCTTCGCGCCCGGGTTTTTCTCCAGGAACGCTTCCGCCAGCAGGCCAACGATGTAGTAGCCTTCGATAAACTGCCCTTTCTCGTCGAACAGGAAGCAGCGGTCGAAGTCGCCGTCGAAGGCGATGCCCATATCGGCACCGTGCTCGATCACCGCGTTACGGGTGTCGTCGCGGCACTCCGGCAGCAGCGGGTTAGGAATACCGTTCGGGAAGTTACCGTCCGGCGTGTTGTGTACCTTGACGAAGGTCACCGGCACATTCAGCGCCTTAAAGCGGGCTTCCAGCGCATCGACAACCGGGCCGGCCGCGCCGTTACCGGAGTTGATGACCAGCTTCAGCGGCTTGAGGTTCGCCACGTTGATGTAGCCCAGCAGGTGGTCGATGTACTCTTTCTGCAGGTTAATCTGCTTGTAGCTGCCGCGCTTCGCCTCGTTCACTGGCGGGAAGTCGTTGGCTTCCGCGAGGCGCTGCACGTCGCGCAGACCGGTGTCGCCGCTAATCGGGCGGGCGCCCTTGCGCACCAGCTTCATGCCGTTGTAGTCCATCGGGTTGTGGCTGGCCGTCACTTCGATACCGCCGTCCACGCCGAGGTGGAAGGTGGCAAAATAGATCTCTTCGGTACCGGACAGGCCGATGTCCAGCACGTCCACGCCCGCGTCCTGCAGCCCTTTTGCCAGCGCCAGCTTCAGGGATTCACTGGTCAGACGCACGTCGCCGCCCAGCACGATGGTCTTAGGTTTTAAATATTCGCCGTACGCGCGGCCGATGCGCCACGCGATGTCTTCATTCAGCTCTTCGCCCAGCTTGCCGCGAATATCGTAGGCTTTAAAACAGGTTAATTTTTCCATGATGACCCCTTTTTCAGGCAACAGTTGGCCCTGACCACTTAATGGCCAAATTTATTTTTGTCATTCGTAGGCCCGGCAGGCGCAGCGCCGCCGGGCATGATGCGGCGTGCTACACGCGCCCGTAGCGATCCTGGAAGCGCACAATATCGTCCTCTTCCAGATACGAGCCGGAGCGCACCTCAATTAAGTCGAGAGGAATTTTTCCCGGGTTTTCCAGACAGTGCGTGGCGCCCAGCGGAATATAAATGGACTCGTTTTCACCCAGCAGCTTCACTTCGCCGTCGATGGTCACTTTGGCCGTACCCGCCACCACCACCCAGTGTTCAGCGCGGTGATGGTGCATCTGCACCGACAGCCCCTCGCCCGGCTTCACGGTGATGCGCTTCACCTGATAGCGCTCACCGGCGTCGATGGAGTCATATTTGCCCCACGGACGGTACACTTCACGGTGAATGTGGTGTTCGTGACGGCCATCGGCCTTGATCTTCTCAACCACTTTTTTAACGTCCTGCACGGCGTTACGGTCGGCAATCAGCACCGCGTCTTTGGTCTGGACAACCACCAGATCCTTCACCCCGACGGTGGTGACGAGGCCAGACTCGGCATAAACGTAGCTGTTTTCGGTTTTGTGGCTAATCACATCGCCGTGATGGACGTTACCCTCCGGGGTATGGGCGCTGATCTCCCACAGGGAGGACCAGGAGCCAACGTCGCTCCAGCCTGCATCCATCGGTACCACCACCGCGTCAGCCGTGCGTTCCATCACAGCGTAGTCGATAGACTCTTCCGGACAGGCGAGGAACGCCTCTTCATCCACGCGGATAAAGTCGAGATCCGGGTCCACCACCGCCATCGCTTTTTCGCAGGCGTTCAGAATATCCGGGCGGTATTTGCGCAGCTCTTCGAGATAGCGTCCGGCGCGGAACAGGAACATCCCGCTGTTCCAGTAATATTCACCGCTGGCGACATAGGCCTGCGCGGTTTCGAGATTCGGTTTTTCGACAAACTGCGCCACGTCAAACGCCACGCTATCGCCCTCACCCGGCGTTACGCTGCCGCGACGGATGTAACCGTAGCCGGTTTCCGGCAGATCCGGCACGATGCCGAAGGTCACCAGCTTGCCGCTCTCGGCGTAAGGGATCGCGGCACGCACCGCGTCGCGGAATGCGTCTTCCTGCTGGATAACGTGATCTGCCGCCAGGACCAGCATCAGCGGGTCACAGTCAGGGCTGCTGCGTTTTGCCGCCAGCGCCGCCAGGGCGATCGCGGGCGCGGTATTACGTCCGGCAGGCTCCAGGATGATGTTTTCCGTGAGCTTGTTCAGCTGGCGCAGCTGCTCGGCAACGATAAAGCGGTGCTGTTCGTTACAAATCACCACCGGGCTTTCACACTCCACGCCGTGCAGACGGTTTACCGTCGTCTGCAGCATGGTGAGATCCCCTTTCAGGCAGAGGAACTGTTTTGGATAGAGCACGCGGGACAGCGGCCACAACCGGCTACCAGAGCCACCAGCCATCACAACCGGATACAAAGTGGTTTGACTCATGATTTATCCCCGTATATCTGCAATAAATTGGCTCAGCACGTTCTCTTTCTCGAGCGTGCGTTCGGCATATTCACGTGCCACCGTGTTCACTTTTGGCATGGCGAGTGCCTGTTCAATGCCGGTGACCAGCGCGGGAACGGATTCCGGCTCCACGCACACGGCAATCCCCGGATAGCTGCCACACAGCTGGCCTAATTCAGTTTCGGCTTCGGCCGTAATCACCGCGTTACCGCCCACTGCCAGAATGTTGGTCAGCTTGGACGGCAGCACCGCATCTGCCGCGCCGCGTTTTTGCACGACCAGATGGCAATCCGCCATTTTCAGCAGCGCGGGCAGCGCATCGTACGATTGCAGCGGGAAAAACTTCACGTTGGTCAGGCCGCGTTCACTGGCCATCTTCTCCAGCCGCGCTTTTCCCCGCCCTGTCCGACAATCACAAACGTCCACGGCTGTTCGATCAGCAGCTGGGCCGCTTCAATAACGCTCTCCAGCCCCTGCTTTTCGCCGATGTTGCCTGAGTAAAGAATGATTTTTTGGTCTTCAGGCAAACCGAGCCGGGCGCGCAGCGCCTGAGCCTCTTGCTCCGTCACGTCGCGAAAACGCGCCACTTCGGACCAGTTCGGGAAGAAGATCACCTTCTCCGCCGGGACGCCCTTCTCCTGCGCCTTATTCATCATCGAGCGAGAGATCGTCGAAACGTAATCCACGTTATGCAGGCCGCTGCGCTCAAAGGCGCTGGCGAGCTTCGCCACCTTGCCGCCCTTGCCTTTCCCGGCCATACCCAGACCGAGCATGGCGTCCACTTCATAATCCTGAATGTGCAGCAGGGTGCGCGCGCCGGAGAGTTTTCCCAGCAGGCGCATGCCCGGCGTGCAGAACAGTGTCGGCACCACGCCGATAATGCGATCCGGCTTCCAGCGACGCTGCGCCATCAGCGGGAAGAAACTGCTGAGGGCAAAGCTGCCCAGATGAATTAAACGTTTCAGCGTCGAGGGCTGTTTCGGCACGTAGAGCGGGCAGCGCCAGACGGTCGCGGCCCCCTCTTCGCGGCGATAGCGCCAGCTGGAATAGCGTTCGCCTACCTTCCACTCCGGGTAGTACGGCGGGGCAGTAATCACCCGCACGTCATGTCCCTGGCTCGCCATCCACTCCACCATCTCTCCGGTGTATTTCCCGATACCGGTTAATTCCGGCGAGTAGTTAATTCCGTAGACGAGGATTTTCATAGTCCTGGCACCTCGGCCTGACGTTCCGCGAGGAAGTACGCCCGACTGTTGTCATGGACGTTGTCGCTTGCCAGCAGCGCCTCTGGCGTTAGCCAGCGGTAATCGTCATGCTGAGAATCAGGCAGACGCAGGTCTGCCTCACTCACCTTCAGGCGGAACCCCAGCACGATGTAGTGCGTGGAGAACCCGGTGCCCGAAAAGTTATCGTCATAGAAGTGCTGCCAGACCCCGTAAAACTGGCCCGCTGCCATCGGCAACTGCAGGCCCAGTTCCGCCAGAGTGAGACGCTCAAACGCATCAACCAGCGTCTCATCCTTCTGCACGCGCCCGCCGGGCACGAACCAGAAGCCCTGTGCAGGACGATTGGTTCGTTTCCCCAGCAAGAACTCGCCGCGTTCGTTCTCCACGATCAAATCAATCGAGATAAGCGGAGTGGAACGCACTACCGTGGCAAAATCTTCCTGACTTAAAAACATCATTACCCCCGGAAGCGGTGCTGGTTTTCCAGGAACCACTGGTAGGTGCTGGCCAGCCCCTGCTCCAGTGAGACCTCGTGATACCAGCCCAGCTGATGCAGACGGGTCACGTCCAGCAGCTTGCGCGGCGTGCCGTCCGGTTTGGTCGCGTCAAACACCACGCGGCCCTTGTAGCCCACCACCTGCGCGATGGTCTGCGCCAGCTCGCGGATGGTGCAGTCCACGCCGGTCCCGACGTTAATGTGCGACAGCATCGGCTCGGTGTTTTCCTGCCACACCTCGCGATCCAGCTCCATCACGTGAATGCTGGCAGCCGCCATGTCGTCCACGTGCAGGAACTCGCGCATTGGCGTCCCGCTGCCCCACACCACCACGTCCGGGGCGTTTTCGGCAGTCGCCTCGTGGAAGCGACGCAGCAGCGCCGGGATCACGTGCGAGTTGCTCGGGTGGAAGTTATCGTGCGGTCCATACAGGTTGGTCGGCATCACCGAGCGATAGTCGCGGTTATACTGACGGTTGTAGGATTCACACAGCTTGATCCCGGCAATTTTGGCAATCGCATACGGCTCGTTAGTGGCTTCCAGCGTGCCCTGCAACAGTTCGCTTTCGGCGATCGGCTGCTTCGCCATCTTCGGGTAAATACAGGATGAACCGAGGAACAGCAGCTTGTTCACGTTGTGCAGATGCGCCGCGTGAATGATGTTGCTCTCAATCATCATGTTCTCGTAGATGAAATCCGCCGGATAGGTGTTGTTAGCGACAATACCGCCCACCTTCGCCGCCGCCAGATACACCTGGTCAATGCGTTCGTTCGCAAAGAAGTCCTGTACCGCACGGCTGTCGAGCAGGTTCAGCTCGTCACGGGTGCGGACAATCACTTCTACGTCACCGCGCTGTTCCAGCTGGCGGACAATCGCGGAACCCACCATTCCGCGATGACCGGCGACAAAAATACGTTGTTTTGTCATTCTCAGGACTCCAGCGCGATGGCAACCTCGTAGCCATGAGACTTGAGCAGGGAGTGTTTTTTCGCTGCTTCAAGATCTTTGGCCACCATCTCGGATACCATCTCCTGCAGAGTGGTTTCTGGTTTCCAGCCCAGCTTCTCGTGCGCTTTGGTTGGGTCGCCCAGCAGGGTTTCTACTTCAGCAGGACGGAAGTAACGCGGGTCAACCTGCACAATCACGTCGCCTGGCTTCACGCCCGGCGCGTCGTGGCCGGTCACGGACACAACGATACCCTTCTCTTCCACGCCCGTGCCTTCGAAGCGCAGTTTGATGCCCAGCTGCGCCGCAGCCATCTCAACGAACTGACGCACGGAGTACTGCACGCCGGTCGCGATAACGAAGTCTTCTGGCTGTTCCTGCTGCAGCATCATCCACTGCATTTTCACGTAGTCTTTGGCATGGCCCCAGTCACGCAGGGAGTCCATGTTGCCGAGGTGCAGGCAAGATTCCAGACCCTGAGCAATGTTGGCGATCGCGCGGGTGATTTTACGGGTCACGAAGGTTTCGCCACGGCGCGGAGATTCGTGGTTAAACAGAATGCCGTTACAGGCGTACATACCGTAGGATTCACGGTAGTTCACGGTGATCCAGTAGGCGTACAGTTTTGCTACCGCATACGGAGAGCGCGGGTAGAACGGCGTGGTCTCTTTCTGTGGAATTTCCTGCACCAGGCCGTACAGCTCGGAGGTAGATGCCTGGTAGAAGCGAGTTTTCTTCTCAAGACCGAGGAAGCGAATCGCCTCCAGCAGACGCAGGGTACCCATGGCGTCAACGTCAGCGGTGTATTCCGGGGACTCGAAGGAGACCGCTACGTGGCTCATCGCCCCCAAGTTGTACACTTCATCCGGCTGTACTTCCTGCAGGATACGGGTCAGGTTGGAGGTATCGGTCAGGTCGCCGTAGTGCAGGTGGAATTTCGGGTTTGCCGCGTGAGGATCCTGATAGATGTGATCCACACGTTCGGTGTTGAAAGAAGACGCACGACGCTTAATACCGTGCACTTCATACCCTTTCTCCAGCAGCAGTTCTGCCAGGTAAGAACCATCCTGCCCGGTAACGCCGGTGATGAGAGCGACTTTAGACATGTTTATATTCCTCTACTTATGAATTTAATCAGTTTCAACGCGTTCGCGTATCACCACTGCGGGGTTGCCACGGCAAACTTTATTTGCCGGTAGCGATTTAAAAACGCTGCTGCGGGCACCGACTACCGTGCCATCGCCAACAGAAATACCTGGTGCAACAAAAACATCCGTTGCCAGCCAGCACTTCTCACCGATCACAATAGGCGAAGCGGTAATATCAAAATGCGGGCTCATAAAGTCGTGGCTGCCGGTGCACAAATAACACTTCTGTGAAACCACCGAATTTGCGCCAATCGTAATCTCGCCCAGGGTATATAACACCGCGTCATCCCCTACCCAGGCATAATCCCCAAGGGTTAATTTCCAGGGGTAGGTAATCTTCACCGAAGGTCGAATAACTACGTTTTTTCCGATTTTTGCGCCAAACAGGCGCAATAAAAAGGCTCGCCAGCGGTACATTATTTGCGGCGACCAGGCAAATAAGGTTGCCTGAACCGCCCACCACAGCTGTACCTTAATACCGTTCCCGCCCCGAAAACCTTTCGGTACGGAGAAACCTTTTAAATCCTGCATTGCGTTTCCTTATATTCAGGCTTTGTTATATAAGGTTTTTGTTTTACCTGTCGTACGCAGGCGTAATAAATAAGACAATTCCGCCCAGAATCCCGGCACGCGTAATATTTGACGCTGCACCTTTTTTGCATCCTGGCATAATTCCAGATTATTAGACGTTGACACGCCGCCCATCGAAAATTCAGACACCAGCCCTTTAATTCGACGGAACGGGTAACCTGATTTATACAGGCTGGCGGCCAGCGCATAATCGGATGACACCTTGTACTGCAAATCGTAAGGCTGTTTTTTCAGACCTTTTACCGGGAAGAAAATGGCCTGATGGCTGGCCGGCAGGCTGTGGTAGATATACCAGCCTGGCTTGGCGCTGCGGCAGACTTTATGCCCGTCGCCAAAATCGAGCAGCGCATCGCCAATATACATGGCATCCTCTTTCTGGCGCGCCAGCTGACGAGCAAACAACGCCACGTCGTCGTGGAAAATATCGCCGGAGTTGAGGAAGATGGCATAACGGCCCTGGGCCATAGAAATGCCCTTGTTCATCGCATCGTAGATGCCTTTATCTTTCTCGCTGATGTAGCGTAAGTTGAACTCACCGTTGAGTTTTTCCAGAAACTCCGCCGTGCCATCGTTCGAGCCGCCGTCGACCACGATCCACTCAAAGGTGAGGCTTGGATCGCGCGCCAGGTTGCGCAGCGAGCGCCAGGTTTTTACCACCCCTTCGTAATTACGAAAAGCGACAGTAATGACGCTAAGAAACATAAATCACCTCATTTCGTCATACGTTCGTAATATTAAGCGCCTTACGCAAAATAAACGGACAGACAATCAAGAAAGCATATTCCGGGCTAAATATTGACCCGGTAAAAAACAGCGACACCGGCGTAAAAAGATAAAGCTGCACGCGAAAGTTCTGGTTATCACCAAACGCGTTGATCATCATTTTGAAAACTTTAAACAGATACCACAGCGTCAACAGTACGGCGAACCATGAAAAATAAATAATTAACAGATACAGACCATTGTCTATGGTTTTACCCACATCCGCACCGTTAAAGATTCCGAATGATGCAACATATTCGTAAAGTGAGCCGAATCTTACTACACCATCGATATGGGTTAAGGAATAACCCACCATCACCAGCGGACCAATGATGCGATAATAGGACGATGACCCTTCCGTTCCCAAATCACCCAGACGTTCTGAAATGTACGGAAACGCGAATATGACGCCTACTAAAAATACCGTCAGAGAGATTATCGCCAGCGGCAGTTTTTTCTTAATCGCATCTTTGTTCAGGTACTGGAACGCCCACTCCAGCAGGTAAAACAGGATAAATGTCATTACCCCTGAGAACGATCCAGACAGAACGATTCCTGCAAGAATCATAGCATCGGTCTTAGGCGTTTTGATACCAAACTGTTTGATGCTGAGCCAAATTGAGATTAACGCCAGAGCGAAAAACGCCGGTTCAAAATAGAGCGCCGTTGTACGCTTCCCACCAAACTTAATGAAGTTCAGTACATAGCTGTTACTGTAAATGAGATATTTCGAAATTATCTCCATCAGGCTGCTGCCACCGGTCAAAATAATCTGCGCCATTTCCAGTGCGGCAAGCACAACAATTAACGCAACGGCAATATAAAAGAACCTGAGGATTTTCCGATAATTGTGCGGTGAAATAGTTTTGAAGCGAATACTCCAGACCATGCCAATAATAATAACGATATAAACAAACAGCATGGTTGAAGTGACGTATTTACTGGCATCCAGCGACTGGCCAAAGATGTAGTTAAACAGCGTCAGGCCCGTGCCCAGCCCCAGGGCAATCATCAGCTTCTTCAGGTTGATTTTATCGACATACAGCAGAAGCAGAACGGGCAAAAAAGTCACGATGGTTATCGGGAAGCTTTCGCCGAGCTGGGCAATTTTGACGTTGACCAGCAGGTAGATCAGCGGCAGCAGCAGATAACTACAGATTCTGATAGAACGAGACATACTCCTCCAGCATCTGTTGTCCACTGTAGGCCTTGCGGCTGCGGTTGCGGAACGATTCCAGGTCAGTGCCAAAAACGGCCTCGGCGATCTGCGCCTTCGGCAGCTGCACCAGAGGCAGGACCTCGTGCGCGGCGAAGGTTTTTCCGCCGGATTTTTCCAGCACTTCGCGCGCTGCATCGCTGTGGGTGGCAATCACCGGCACGCCGATGGAGAGCGCCTCGCAGAGGATCAGCGGGTAATTATCCACGCGAGAGCTGAACACCAGCGCGTCCATACCATTCAGGGCGCTCATCAGCTTGCGCTTGTCGGTTTCAAACCCGTGATTCACCACGTTAGCGCCTTCGAACGGCGAGAATTTGCCAAAGGTATGCAGTTCAATTTTGTCGCCGAGCGCCATCATGTCGCGCACCAGCTGCTGGTTGGTTTTGCCGTCGTAGCGCAGATCGTGCGCAACGATGGCAATTTTCGGTTTGCCCGCGGTTTCAGCCACCGGCGTCAGCTCGGCCAGGATGGCTTCCGTCGCCACGTCGATACCGTTGTTGATAATCTGACAGCGCCCTGCCCCATACAGGCTGTTGAAGGCGTCGGCCACGTGCTGGCTCGGGGAGATAAACGTGCAGCCGAGCGAAAGCATGTCGCGGAACAACTGACGCTTTCCGTGTACCAGCTGATGCGCGCGATCCACCTTCACCGGCGGATAGTTGTTCAACGTCGGGCATTTCTGGCAGCTATCTTTCCAGCCTTCGCAGCCGTCGGTAAACGCGCAGCGTCCGGTTACGCTCCAGTGATCGTGCAGCGTCCAGACGAAGCGGGTGTCGGGCTTGTGGGCCTGCACCTTCTGACAAAACGCCACCACCTCTTCCAGATTCAGCCAGTAGCTGTGCAGCACGTGAAAATGCAGCACAACCGGGCCGGTAGTGCGGGTCACGGTGCGATATAGACTGTTCAGGTTGCCAAACAGGTCGCGGTTAAACAGGCGGAACAGCGCAATGTTGGCAACAGAAGTCAGACGCGGCGTGTGCTTGTGCACCTGCGGGAAGTTATCATGGCTGACGCTTTTCTTGCCGCCTTTGCCGTAGCCGTAAATAAACCGGGACTGAAGTCCTTTTTGCAGGGCACGCTGGTGCAGATCCAGCGCCACGCCTGCAGCTCCGCCTTCTGCGAGGCGTACGTTAAATTGCAGAATGTTCATTTAATCACCTTCACGCGGGCTTTCTCTCCCACCACCAGCGCGTTATCCGGAATGCTGTCCAGCACCACGCTGCCCGCCCCGATCGTCACGTTGTTACCAATCGTAATGTCGCCAATCATCACCACGTTCGCCCCCAGCTCGACGTTATTGCCGATCACCGGGCAGGCCAGGCTGTCCGGCCCGCGGTTACCGATCGTCACCCCGTGGCGAATGGTGAAATCATCGCCTGCAACCACGAACTTGTTGATCACCACCGCATAGCCGTGGTGGATGGTAAAGCGGCGGCCAATGGTGGCAGCGGCCTGGATTTCATAGCCAAAAAAGCATTCGGTGATGATGCGGTACAGCACCAGAATCGGTGCCGCCCAGATATTGTTCAGTACGTTTTTCTTGCGCCACACCGAGCAAAAGTGTGCGATGCGGTACGCCAGAACCATGCAGCACGGGCGCAGGCTCCAGCTGTTTGCGCGGCAATCTTCCAGAAACATTATTTCCCCCGAAGCCCGTCAGCCAGACGCTTGCCGTTACGCACCGACAGCAGCGTCAGCAGGGTGCGCCAGTTCATGCGCTTATTGCGGATCTGATACAGGGTAAAGAGCTGATACTTGCGGCTGGCACGGTCAAACTTGTCCTTGTGCTTGCGGTAAAAATGGAAATAGCCTGAAAACTTCTTCGGTGAGGAGGTGATCTGCATCTCCCCGTGGTTGATGTGCAGGATCTGCGTGGCCTCTTCCACTTTCCACGGCTCGCCGTACTCCACCACCATCCGCAAGAAGATGTCGTAATCCTGCGCGGCCTTCAGTTGAGTATCGAACAGGCACTCCTTAAAGCGCCACGCCCAGGTAAAGACCTGATTACCGATAATGTTGCGCTTGTAGAACAGGCGACGAGAGTACGGTGATTTCGGATACAGCGGCAGGCTCGCGGGCTGCGAGTAAACCTCGCCCTGGCAGACATAGTCGTTGGCATACAGAAAAGCGTGCGTGACCAGCTGCTCTTTATGCGAAAGGAAGACGGACAGGCGGTTCGGCGTCCATTCGTCATCGTCGTCGATGCCGGTCAGATACTGCCCTTTGGCCTGCATAATCGCCTGATTACGCACCGCGCACGCCCCGGAGTTAATCGGGTTATGGGTGTACATCACGCGCGGATCGTTGAGTTCGGTGACAAATTTTTGCAGCTGTTCATACGAGGAAGAACAGTCATCCACGATGATCAGTTCCCAGTTATCGTAATCCTGACGTAAGACCGACTTAATAGCGCGGATCGCCAGCTGCTGACGGTTCCATGTCGGCATATAGATAGAAACTAAAGGGCGTTGTGTGGTCATCTTTTCCTCCTACCCCTCACCCCGGCCCTCTCCCCTGAGGGGAGAGGGTGAAAGGCGGCACCGGACAGTTCCCTCTCCCCTCTGGGGAGAGGGTTAGGGTGAGGGGGGGTGTTTTGTTATTTGCTGTCAGACTTGTATTCGTACTCGTAATAACCGTAATCCTGGTACCCGGTCGCGCGGCGGAAGATGGAGTTCAGGATGACCCCTTTCACCTCAATGCCGTTCTGCTCGAAGCGGCTCAGGCTGGTTTCCACTTCCTTCAGGGTGTTCACCGCATAGCGCGCCACCATCAGCGTGGTACCCGCATGACGGCCAACCACGGCGGCATCGGTCACGGCCAGAATTGGCGGCGTATCGATCAGCACCAGGTCATAGTTTTTGCTCGCCCACTCAATCAGCTGGGTGAAGCGTTCGCTCATCAGCAGTTCAGACGGGTTCGGCGGCACCTGACCACGCGGGATCAGGTCGAATCTCGGAATCGAGGTCGGCTTGGCGCTCTGGCTAATCTCTCCCTGACCCAGCAGAATTTCCGACAGACCGTTCACGTTGTTGGTGCCCAGCAGTTCGTGGGTATAACCCTTACGCATATCGCAGTCGATCAGCAGCACGCGCTTGTTGGTCTGGCTTACCACAGCCGCCAGGTTGGCACAGACAAAGGTCTTACCGATTGACGGGCTGACGCCGGTTAACATCAGGACGTTGTTTTTAGCCTGCATCATGGCGAAGTGCAGGCTGGTACGCAGGCTGCGTATCGCTTCAATCGCCAGGTCGGTTGGGTTACCCACGGCCAGCAGCTGGCTCTGTTTGTAACGCTTAACGCCCTTGATGGTCTTGACGCTGTCACGGGATTTTTGCCACTCAGACAGCGGAATGCTGGCATAGACGTTGATACCACTCTCTTCCAGCACCTGCGGGCTTTCGATGCCGCGGTTGAACAGCGAGCGCAGCAGCACGCCAACGATAGAGAGCATCAGGCCAAGAATGATGCTGCCGAGAATAATCAGCGCTTTCTTCGGCTTCAGTACGCCAGGCTGGGTAATGGCCGGGTCGACGATGCGCACGTCGCCCACGGTGCTGGCCTCGGTGATTTTCAGCTCCTGCTGTTTGTTCAGCAGCTGCATGTAAACCTGCTGTCCGGATTCCACGTCTCGGGTCAGGCGGACGATCTCCTGCTGCGTTTTCGGCATCGCGGTCACGCGGTCGTTCAGCTTCGCCTTCTCCTCTTCGAGAGTGCGGCGCTTCTCCAGCAGCGTGCGGTAGGCCGGGTGGCGTTTGGTGTAAAGCTTGGAAATCTCTGCCTCTTTGAAAGTCAGCTCGTTGAGCTGCGCATCAATATTCACCATCGAGTCGAGAACCGATTTGGCCTCCAGCGGCAGGTCGACGGAGTCTTTATCCTGACGGTAGGCGTTCAGCTTGTTCTCGGCATCATCCAGACGGGCACGCACTTCCGGGAGCTGTTTAGCGAGGAACGCCAGGCTTTTCGCCGCTTCCGCCGACTTGCGCTCGACGTTCTGCTCAAGGTAGTTGCGGGTAATGCTGTTCAGGATGTCGCGAATTTGATCCTTATCTTCACCGGTAAAGGTCATGCTCAGCACGCCGGTGTCCTTACCGTTTTCGGTGACGGTCAGGTTGTTCTGCAGATTGTTGATCATTCCCAGCGTGGAGAATTTGGTCACGGTGAATTCACCGCCCTCCTGGGCGTGGATCGCGCTAACCATCATGCTAACGCCGTCTTTGTTCAGCATCTGCCCCACTTCGCCGCGTGCGCTAAAGCCCGCATCGCTGGTCAGCTGATACTGTTTCGGGCCCAGCACCGTCAGGGTAAAGGTTTGATCCCCCGCCCCTTTCGGCAGCACAAAGTCAGTGACCTTTACGGTGTCATTGCTGCGCCCCATCAGACGGTCCCAGCCGGCACCGAAGATCGGAAACGTATTTTTGGTGACGGAGATGTCGAGTCCGAGGTCGTGAACCGTTTTACCCAGCACCAGACGCGACTGGATCAGCTGAATTTCAGCGTCGGATGCTGGCGGTTTGTTCGCCAGCGCGGAGCCGATATCCTGCACCAGCGAGTTGCCGGTATTCTGCTCGATCTGCACCAGCGCGTCGGCGCTGTAGATTGGTGTGGCGAACAGCGTATACACGACGGCCGCTGCGGCAAACACGGCAGTAATGCCAAGCACCCACCACTTTGCCTCGATAACCGTGCCGACCAGGCGACCAATATCAATTTCATCACTGCCCGAAGTCGGGGCGGCAGAAGGTCTTGTTTTTTCTGTCATTGTTATCCCTGCTGAGCTTTCAGTGCCTGCGCCCACTGTTGGGCAGACTGGTCAAGTAAGGTGTAAACCGCCTCGAAGGCTTCATGGCTCTTGCGATACGGATCGGGGATTTCGCGTTCGTTGTCCCAGTGACCAAACAGCATCACCTTGCCGCGCATCTCCGGAGCGATATCGCACAGCGCATGAATATGGCGTTTTTCCATTGCCAGAATCAGGTCATACTCCCGGCACATGCGGCCGGTGACCTGGCGGGCGATATGCCCGTCAAGAGAGAGGTTGTGATCGCGGGCCACGCTCGTGGCGCGCTCGTCGGCACCTTTGCCCACCAGCGCGCCCAGCCCTGCGGACTCGACCGTTAACTCGGGCTGGTACTGTTTCAACAGCCGTTCAGCCGTGGGGGAACGGCAAATGTTCCCCACGCATACCACCAGAATTTTGTTAAACATCGCGGATTACCAGGTATGAATGTCGCGCGCCGTATCCGTCATGTAGCGAACGCCACTGATGGTTGGCAGCAACTGGTTGATCAGACGGTTCCAGCGGGCAACCGGCGCGGTGGTGACGTAAACCACATCGTATGGCTGGAGACGGAACTCCGTCGCCATCACCAGAGACGTCGCATCGGACATATCCAGCTGGTAGATGTTGGCAATCTTGCCCTTCGCGCTGCCTTCACCCTTCAGCGGACGGATGACGAAGATACCGGTCGCGTTAGAGGTGGTCAGATCGATACCTTCAGCATTGCCCAGCGCTTCGGTCAGGGTCATGCCGCTGAAGTCCATTTTGAGGGTGCTCTGTTTCTTCACTTCACCCATCACGAAGACTTTCAGATCGTCGTTGCGCGGTACGTAGAGAATATCGCCCGGATAGAGCAGGCGGTTTTGGGTCAGGTCGCCGTTTTGCATCAGCGCCTGCAGCGAAATGCGCTGCTCTTTGCCGTTGTGGGTCAGCACCACGTTGCGCCAGTCGGCGCCGTCGGTTAAGCCGCCCGCGGCGTTAATGGCGTCCAGAACGGTGAGCGGAACGTTGGTGATGGCCTGCTGGCCGGATTTGTTCACCTGACCGGAGATATAGGCTTTTTGCGAGCGGAATGCGGCGATATTAACGTCCACCTGCGGGTCGGCGATGTACTGCGCTAAGCGGCCGGTAATATCACTACGGATCTCGGCAAGCGTTTTCCCGGCGACATGTACTTTACCAATGTACGGATAGAACATGGTGCCATCTGACTGTACCCAGTTCCCGGTGTCGCTTGAGCTACGGTACTGGCCCGCTGGCGTGGTCAGTTCAGGGTGGTCCCAGACGGTCACGTTGATCACGTCGCCCGGCCCCACGCGATACTGATAGGAGGCAATTTCCTGGTCCAGAGACATATTCGGCTGGGCAACATTCGGACGTGGACGTAATTGTTCGACCAGACGTGGCGTAAGTGGATAAACATTCACCATTTTGTCGAGATCAAAATCGGCATCCTGTTGCTTGATCACATCCTTACCCATTGTTGACATATTGCTGCCGGGAAAGACCGTGCAACCACTCATCAAGGTCACAGACACCAATAATGGCATCAATTTCATTTTGGATTTCATCATTGATTATTTATCACTTTGGCAGAGTAATTATCCTGTGCAATTTAAATAAGCCTGAGACGTATTGGGTTTCAGCATGCAGTTAATCAAATAGAAATATAACTGGCATCAGTCCTAAAAAAAGCTTATTCATCCATTGGCTATTGACAGAATAATCGAGGCTGATTCACACGCTTTCAGGCACGCTACCGCCCTTGGCTTTCAGTTACCAATCCACTGACTAAACAATGTGTTATGGATAGACACCCTCTTGAGTAAGGTCTTCTGGAAATATATCAGCCGCTTGAAATACACAACGGATAATGAATGACCATTCCGAAGACCAAAACAATAATAGCAACAACAAGATTTAACATTTGATGCTGGGAGAATTGTTGCAGCTAACCTAATAGCAGGCAAGGAGACAACTGTCCTAATATCTGTTTTTAAGATTAATATTAAGAGCAAAGTTTTGACCTTTTAGGATTTTCTTTATATTGACAAAAAGAGAGTAAAAACCATTATCTGCGATATATCCTAAAAAGCACTCAAAATAATAAAATATACGTATTTTGCTTATTTACACTCATCTGAGACTGCTCTCTTTTTTACGCATCGTATTAAGAGAAATCTCAGCCCGACATTGCATTTTCCCCCAGCTTTATCCATGATCGAAGTGTGACATTCGTCATATAACAGAAGGTATTGCTATTACTATGGAATGGATTGCCGATCCATCAATCTGGGCCGGGCTGGTGACGTTGGTCGTCATCGAATTAGTGCTCGGTATTGATAATCTGGTGTTTATCGCCATCCTCGCTGAAAAACTGCCCCCTTCCCAGCGCGACCGCGCGCGCGTGACGGGTCTGCTGCTGGCGATGGTGATGCGTTTACTGCTGCTGGCCTCTATCTCCTGGATGGTCACGCTCACTCAGCCTCTGTTCTCCGTTCGCGGCCTGAGCTTTAGCGCGCGCGACCTGATCATGCTCTTCGGCGGGCTGTTCCTGCTGTTCAAAGCCACGGTGGAGCTTAACGAACGGCTCGAAGGCAAGGACAGCGAGAACCCGACCCAGCGACGCGGGGCGAGATTCTGGCCGGTGGTGGCGCAAATTGTGGTGCTTGATGCGGTCTTCTCCCTGGATTCGGTGATTACCGCCGTCGGGATGGTGGACCATCTCGCCGTCATGATGGCCGCGGTAATTATCGCCATCACGCTGATGGTGATGGCAAGCAAAGCACTGACCCGCTTTGTGAACAGCCACCCGACAATCGTGATCCTCTGTCTCAGCTTCTTGCTGATGATTGGCTTCAGCCTGGTCGCCGACGGTTTCGGCTTCCACATTCCGAAAGGCTACCTGTACGCCGCCATTGGCTTCTCCGTCATGATTGAAGCGCTCAACCAGCTGGCGATATTTAACCGCCGCCGGTTTCTCTCCGCGAATCAGACCCTGCGCCAGCGCACGGCCGACACCGTGATGCGCCTGTTGAGCGGCAGAAAAGAGGATGCCGAGCTGGACGCCGAATCCTCTGCCCTGCTGGCCGATCACAGCGACGGGCAAATCTTTAACCCGCAGGAGCGGCTGATGATCGAGCGCGTGCTCAACCTGAATCAGCGCACGGTCAGCAGCATCATGACCTCCCGGCATGACATTGAGCATATTGACCTCACGGCACCGGAAGAGCAGATCCGCGCCCTGCTGGATAAAAACCAGCACACCCGCGTGGTGGTCACCGGCGGTGAAGAGGAAGAGGAGCTGCTGGGGGTGGTACACGTGATTGACCTGCTCCAGCAGCAGCTGCACGGCGAGCCGCTCAACCTGCGTGTGCTGGTACGCCAGCCGCTGGTCTTCCCGGAAGCGCTTCCGCTGCTCTCCGCGCTGGAGCAGTTCCGCCACGCGCGCACCCACTTCGCGTTTGTGGTGGATGAATTTGGTTCGGTGGAAGGGCTGGTCACGCTCAGCGACGTAATGGAAACCATCGCCGGTAATCTGCCAAACGAGGTGGATGAGATTGATGCCCGCCACGACATTCAGAAAAACGCTGACGGCTCGTGGACGGCCAACGGCCACATGCCGCTGGAAGACCTTGTGCAGTACGTGCCGCTACCGCTGGATGAAAAACGGGAATACCACACCATTGCCGGTCTGCTGATGGAGTATTTGCAGCGCATCCCGCAGCCGGGAGAAGAGGTTCAGGTGGGCGACTATCTGCTTAAAACCCTGCAGATTGAAAACCATCGCGTGCAGAAAGTGCAGCTTATTCCACTGCGGGATGAGGAAGAGCTGGATTTTGAGGTTTAGGTAAAACAAAACGGCAACCCCGTTGCCGTTTTTGTGTTTGCTCCCTCTCCCGTGGGAGAGGGTCTGGGTGAGGGCTTCAGGCCGCACCGCCGTCAAAGCTTATCCAGCAGCTTCTTCACATCCTTGCCGTTCTGGGAATCTTTATTACGATCCGCCCAGCTGTTGAGCCGACGCTTCGCTTCATCCTGCAGATGCTTACGCAGGATCTGATCTACCTGAAGGCTGTAGTTCAGCGCCTGCCATTTGCCGTATACGCTAAGCGGAACCGGCGTCTCTTTGAGGAAGTCAATCAACTTGCTTTCGCCCTGCCAGCCGGAAAGCACCCGGACGTTAAAGCGCGTGTCCGCCGTCTCTTTGACCAGATCCAGCGAGCCTTCTCCGGTTAACGACAGCATAGATGAAGTTCCCTGCATTCCGTCCAGTGTCAGCACCCCGTTATCCAGCGTCAGGTCAGTGGTGAAGCTGTCGAGGCGAGTTGCGCTGTCGTAGTTTTCCTGGGCTTTAACATCGCTGCTGCGCTCCACCGCCTGCTGAACCAGCTGCTGGAAGTTGAGCCCTTCCATTCGCGAATCTTTCAGGTCAACATGCGCCTCGCCCTGCCACTCACGGCGGAAGGCGTTGGCATCAATTTTGGTGCCTGAGAAATCGCCCGCCAGCGTCAGCTGACCCGTCAGGGATATCGGATAGTTAAAGGCTTTGAGGATGCTGCCAATCTCAACGTTGTCGAGACGCGGCTGGAATTCAGCGCTGGCAACGTCCTTACGCACGTCCAGCGTACCCGGAAGTGACAGGTGACCCGCCCCCATTTTGCCGCTCAGTTCTGAAATTACCAGCAACCCGTTGTGGTTGAACATCTGGCCGCTCACGTCGGTAAAATCAATACCGCGCCAGCGCACGCTGTTGGCTTTCAGCAGAATATCCGCCGTGAAGCCGCGCAGCACGTTATAGTCAGGCTGTTCAAGGTTGGACGAGATAACCGGACGCGACACCGGTGACTGGCTTTGCCCCGTCTGCACGGCATCGCTGTCCGTTGCGCTTGCCGGCACCGGTGGCAGGATGTTCTCCAGGTTAAGCTTGTCAAACTGCAGGTTCAGCACCCACTTCGGCTTATCGTCGAGCGTGACGCTCGCCTGACCTTTCAGGCTGCTGTCGTTGGCCTGCAGATTAAGGTTATCCAGCGCCAGCTGTTTTTGCTCTTCGCGCCATACGGCCTGCAGCGTCCCCTGCCCGGCGATCCCCTGGGTCGGGAGATCCGCGCCCGTCAGCTGCCAGCTAAGCTGCTGGATGTCGGCCGTCAGCTGATGCGGGTAGTCCGACGCATTCACGTTTGCATTCAACGAGAGGGACAGATCGCGCTGGTCGCGGTTTACCCGTCCGCTAAATTCCAGCGACGCAAGATGGTGTTCATCCTGTTCCATCTGCAGGCTGATGTTGCGAACGGTGACCTGCTCCTGATCCTCATGCTGGAACACCAGCACGCTATCGGCCACTTTCAGTTTGCCTATATCAAAGGACCAGCCCGTATCGGACGGTTCATCCGGTAAGGTATTCTCGCGCGGCGCAACCGGCGCATTCGCGTCACGCACGGCTTCGGTCTGCGGGGTAAGCTGAATGACCGCGCCCTTCAGCATCACCTGCTTAACCTGCAGCTGATGGGAGATGAGCGGGATCAGCGCCACATCGAGACGCATGTTGTCCGCAGAGACCAGCGGCTGTGCCGCGCCCGGCGCGGTTAACGACATGCGGCCAGAGAGAATGCTGAGCTGCGGCCAGACGTGCCAGCGCAGCGGCCCGTCAAGCTTCAGTTGGTAACCACTGCGTGCCTCGACCTGCCGCACCATGTAAGCGCGGAAATCATTCGGGTTGACCAGCAGAACCAACGCCGAAAGGCCAGCAACCAGCACTACCAGCAAAATCATCAGCGTTGTCAGAACTCTTCTCATGGCATCCTCAATGGACTAACGATCAGTCTTTATCAATACGGCTGGCAACCGCACCCTGCTGGTCGCGGTATTTTGCGTCCTGGCGGCGGTTATAAGGCCGGTCTGCCGGGCCTGTCAGCGGTTCAAAGCTTAACGCACCGATCATCATTCCGGGTCGCAGCGCCAGCGGCAGTTTACCGGCGTTGAAGAACTCCAGCACGATACGGCCGGACCAGCCTGGGTCGATACGGTGCGCGGTCACGTGAACCATCAGCCCCAGGCGGGCCAGAGAAGAACGGCCATCAAGCCAGCCGACGAGATCCGCAGGCAGGGTCACGGATTCATACGTCACCGCCAGCGCCAGTTCACCCGGGTGCAGATAAAAAGCTTCGCCTTCGTCAATGATGATTTCATCACTCATGACGCGATCGAGCGCGGCGCTGACTTCATCCTTCGGCCCGCTGAGGTCGATGAACGGCGCAGTATGGCCGCTAAAGGTGCGGAATTTATTCCCCAACCGTACATCAACGGTCACCCCATTGATACGCTCCACGGGGGGACGTGGGGTAATAGACAAGCGGCCTTCATCCAGCCAGGCTTCAATATCACGATCGCAAAGACGCATGGTGCTTTCTCCTTTCATGCATCGTACCCTGAGCCGTTGAACGCTCAGGGTAAAACCAGGTTATCTCTGAACGGTACACAATTCGCGCGGCTTATTCAAAAAACTGGCTGATTTTCGCTTTTAAGATATCAATAGCAATGCGGTTTTTGCCCCCGCGAGGCACGATGATATCGGCGTATTGTTTGGATGGTTCAATAAACTGCAGGAACATCGGACGGACCGTTTTCTGGTATTGCGCCATGACGGAGTCCATCGAACGGCCGCGCTCGTTAACGTCACGCTTGATGCGGCGCATCAGGCAGATATCCAGCGGGGTATCGACGAAGATGGAGAAGTTCATGGATTCACGCAGGCGGGCATCGGTCAGGAGCAGGATGCCTTCAAGGATAATGACCTTCTTCGGCTCGATGCGGATCGTTTCCTGGGTACGTGTGTGTTCTACGTAACTGTAAACGGGCAGTTCGATCGCCTGGCCGCTCTTAAGCGCTTCTAAATGCTGGAACAGTAAACTGTGATCCATCGCATTCGGGTGGTCGTAGTTGGTTTTTACACGTTCTTCCATCGACAGATGGGATTGATCTTTGTAGTAGCTGTCTTCGGGAATGACGCCGATATGCTCATCACCTACCTGTTCACGCAGTTCGCGATAAAGCGTACTGGCAATTAGACTTTTACCTGAAGCCGATGCGCCGGCGATGCCTATAATGACGCACTGATGAGACTTATCAGTCATAAATTTAGCGACCTGAATAACCTGGATGTTAAGGAAGGACGACGCCGGAGCGTCAAACGCGGCAATTATAGGGATTTCGCGGGCGTGATACCAGTCGAATGCGCAGGTTCTGCGAGACAGGCTGAAAAGTGGCGCATTGCTCCCTGAGAGAAATTTTAATGACCGTTTTTTCAGCGTTTAACAGGAATTTTTTAGCGAGTAACTATTTAATAAGTCTATGATGTCAAATTATGAGCAGTCGCCATATGAATTGTAAATTGTTTGTACTAGCATAAACCAAATTATCAAATTCACTCGTGCGCACTTCTCTCCTGACGGCATGGCGTCTCTGGATAAAGCGGTAATGAATAAACAATACCAGCGGGTTTTGGTTACCACCCCACATCCTTTATTACGACTTGTCTGTCTGGGCCTGGTCACCTTTATCTTTACCTTATTTTCGCTGGAGCTTACCCGCTTCGGTACCCTGCTGGCGCCACTCTGGTTTCCTACCGCCATTATGATGGTGGCGTTTTACCGCCATGCAGGAAAAATGTGGCCCGGGATAGCCCTGGCCTGTTCATTTGGCAATATTCTGGCCTCGTGGATGCTGTTCTCCTGGGCGTCGATAAACCCCACCTACACCGCAATAAACGTTATTGAGGCCATCATCGGTGCCGTGTTACTGCGCAAGCTGCTTCCGTGGTACAACCCGCTGCAAAATTTAAACGACTGGATCCGCCTGGCAATAGGCAGCGCGCTGGTGCCGCCGCTGGTGGGCGGTATTCTGATGACGCTTCTGATCCCCGGCCCTGAGCCGCTGCGTAATTTCATCGTCTGGGTGCTATCTGAATCCATTGGCGCGCTGGCGCTGGTGCCGCTGGGGCTGCTGTTTAAATCCCATTACCTGCTCCGCCACCGTGATCCGAGATTGCTGCTGGAAACCCTGGTTACCATGGCCGTAACGCTGGCCCTCAGCTGGGCATCCATCACCTGGCTGCCGTGGCCCTTTACCTGCGTGATTGTCCTGCTGATGTGGAGCGCCGTGCGCTTGCCGCGGATGGAAGCGTTCATGGTGTTTCTGGTTACCGTGATGGTCGTTTCACTGATGATTGCCCATAACCCTTCGGCGCTGACCACCCAACATGCCGGGCCGATGATGAACGCGCCGTGGCTGCCGTTCCTGATGCTCCTCCTCCCCGCTAACGTGATGACCATGGTGATGTATGCCTTCCGTGCCGAACGCAAACACATCACCGAGAGCGAAGAGCGCTTTCGTAATGCAATGGAGTATTCCGCCATCGGTATGGCGTTAGTCAGCATGGAGGGCCAGTGGCTTCAGGCTAACAAGGCGCTGTGCAATTTCCTCGGTTACAGCCAGACCGAGCTACAGTCGCTCACCTTCCAGCAGCTCACCTGGCCGGAAGATTTGCATACCGACCTGGAACAGCTGGAGCAGCTGGTCAACGGCGAGATCAACACCTACACCCTTGAAAAGCGCTATTACACGCGCAACGGAGAGGTCGTCTGGGCGCTTCTGGCCGTCTCCGTCGTGCGCCATGCCGATGGCTCGCCGCTCTATTTCATCGCCCAGATTGAAGACATTAACGATCTGAAGCAGACCGAGTGGGTCAATAAACGGCTGATGGAACGCATTACGCTGGCCAACGAAGCGGGCGGCATCGGCATCTGGGAGTGGGATCTGGAGCCAGACATCATCAGCTGGGATAAGCGGATGTTTGAGCTGTATGAAATTCCGCCGCACATCAAGCCCACCTGGCAGCTCTGGCACGAAAGAATATTGCCGGAGGATCGCGCCCATGCGGAGCAGGTGCTGCGGGATTCACTGGTTTCTCGTCTGCCGTTTAAGCTTGAATTCCGTATCCGCGTGAAGGAAGGCGTGCGCCATATACGCTCCCTGGCCAACCGGGTGCTGAATAAAGAGGGTGAAGTCGAACGTTTGCTCGGCATCAATATGGACATGACCGAGGTGAAGGAGCTTAACGAAGCGCTGTTTCAGGAAAAAGAGCGCCTGCACATTACGCTCGACTCCATCGGCGAAGCGGTGCTCTGTACCGATATCAACATGAACGTCACCTTTATGAACCCGGTCGCCGAGAAGATGAGCGGCTGGCTGCAGACCGAGGCCATCGGCCAGCCGATCCTGAAGGTGTTACACATCACCTTTGGGGAACGGGGCCCGCTGATGGAGAATATTCACAGCGGCGATATGTCACGCTCCGATATCGACCAGGACGTAGTGCTGAACTGCCGCACCGGCGGATCGTTTGATATTCACTACAGCATTACGCCACTCAGTACCCTTGATGGGCACAGTATTGGCTCGGTGATCGTTATTCAGGACGTCACCGAGTCGCGCAAAATGCTGCGTCAGCTAAGCTACAGCGCGTCGCACGATGCCCTCACCCACCTGGCAAATCGGGTCAGCTTCGAAAACCATCTCAAACGGCTTCTGCAAACCGTTCGCGAGACGCGTCAGCGTCATGCGCTGGTCTTTATCGATCTGGACCGCTTCAAAGCCGTCAATGATAGCGCAGGTCATGCGGCGGGAGATGCCCTGCTGCGGGAACTCTCTTCCATGATGCTAACCATGCTTCGCTCCAGCGACGTGCTGGCGCGCCTGGGCGGCGACGAGTTTGGGCTGCTGCTGCCGGACTGCAATATTGAGAGCGCGCGCTATATCACCGGGCGTTTGATCCATACCATCAATGACTATCACTTTATGTGGGAAGGTCGCCTGCACCGGATTGGCGCCAGCGCAGGGATCACGCTGATTGATGAGCATAATAACCAGGCGTCAGAAGTGATGTCGCAGGCGGATATTGCCTGTTATGCCTCGAAAAACAGCGGGCGCGGCATCGTGACGGTGTACGAACCGCAGCAGGAGCGGGATCGGAGCGCGCGCAGCATGATGTCGCTGGACGAACAGTGGCATATGATCAAAGACAATCATCTGATGATGATAGCCCGCAGCGTCGCCTCCCCGCGCATACCGGAAAGCTGTAACTTCTGGCTGATTTCGCTACGCCTGTGGACCAGCCAGGGTGAAGTCCAGGAGGAGCACGCCTTCCGTTCTGGTCTGGCGGAGCCCGAACTGCTGCACGCCCTCGACAGACGTATCTTTGGTGAGTTTTTCCGCACCTCTGCCGCACAGGTCGCCCGTAAAGGGATGGGGGTAGCACTGCCGCTCTCTGCCGCCGGTTTAGCCAGCGTAACGCTGGTCGATGAACTCCTCGACCTGCTCGATAACAGCCCCATGCCGGGCCGTCTGCTGCATCTGGTTATCGCGAGCGACGTGGTGTGTAACCCGGATGAGAATCTGCAGCGAGGGCTGCAAAAGCTTCGCCAGGCGGGCTGCCGGGTGATCTTCAGCCAGATAGGGCGCGACATGAACGTCTTCAGCCATCTGAGCCCGAACATGGCCGATTATCTGATGCTGGACGCCGAGGTGGTGAGCAACGTATATGGTAATCTGATGGATGAGATGATGGTGACCATCGTTCAGGGCCACGCCCAGCGTCTGGGGATGAAAACCATCGCGGGCCCCTGCAACCAGCCCATCATGATGGATACGCTTTCCGGCATCGGCATTGATTTTATCTATGGCGACACCATCGCCGAGCCGCAGCCGCTGGATCTACTGCTCAACACCAGTTATTTCGCCATCAACTGACGGCGTCCAGCCGTCGGTATACCAGATGTGCAGCAGCGCGTAGGAGCGCCACGGCTGCCAGCGCTCGGCGTAACGACGGATCTGCGCGGGGGTCATCCCGGCGAAGCGTTGCTTAATCAGATAATCATCCGGCAGGAACACATCTTTCGCCTGCCAGCCTCTCAGGGCCAGGTAATTTGCCGTCCAGCGCCCGATGCCCGGCCGCTGCTGTAGCGCCTTCATGCCCGCCTCAACGTCCTCAGGCGGCGTCAACGGAAACGTCCCGTCAACAACCGACTGCGCCAGATGAATCAGCGCCTCCGCGCGTTTTACCGGCATCCCGAGCGCCTTAAGCGCCAGCGGATCGGCAGCGGCCAGCGCTTGCGGGGAGGGAAAGCAGACATAACCCGGTGCATCCTTCACCGGCTCACCGCACAGGGCGACAACGCGGGAAGCCAGTTTCGCCGCCATCGCCACGCTGACTAACTGCCCGAGAATAGCCCGGACGCCCTGCTCGTACGCATCCATCGCCCCCGGCAGACGCAAGCCGGGGCGGGCAGCGCCGAGATCCCCCAGCGTATCCGCGATGTGCTGCGGGTTACAGGCGAGATCGAACAGGCGCGCGATGCGTTCAAGACACGTCTGCGCAACCGGAACCAACCCCGGGCTGAGCGTCACAATCAGCGTATGGGTAGCGATATCCGGCGTCACGCGAAATATCCCCTGATGGCCGTCGCAGGCAAAGCTGCGCTCGTAGTAGTCGCTCGTGACGGTTTCAATGCCCGTCACCGCACGCGCGCCAAGAAAGCCAAACATCCACTGCCAGTCGTAAGGGGGTTGCCACGTCAGGGTATACATCGCTGCTCCTTTTTTATTTTTATCAGCATAAACGGAAAGACCTTGTTTTGCCTTGCTTTCATATTCCTGTTGTCGCGATGCAGACATTTCGTTAAAGTCTCGCCCCTTCTCACCGGCATGGGGATTAATCGTGTTTATTGGATTTGACTACGGTACGGCAAACTGCTCGGTTGCGATCATGCAAAACGGCCAACCGCAGCTTCTGAAAATGGAAAAAGAGAGCACGCTGCTGCCATCAATGCTCTGCGCGCCGACGCGCGAAGCGGTGAGCGAGTGGCTGTTCCGCCACCATCAGGTTCCGGCTACCGCGGCGGAGACCCAGGCGCTGCTGCGTCGGGCGGTCAGCTTTAACCGCGAGGAAGACATCGACGTTACCCCTTCCAGCGTGCAGTTTGGCCTCTCCTCGCTCGGGCATTACATTGAAGACCCGGAAGAGGTCTACTTCGTTAAATCGCCAAAGTCCTTCCTCGGCGCGAGCGGCCTGAAGCCGCAGCAGGTGGCGATGTTTGAAGATCTGGTGTGCGCCATGATGCTGCATATCCGCAATCAGGCGCAGTCGCAGGTGCCGGATACTATCACCCAGGCGGTGATTGGCCGCCCAATCAACTTCCAGGGGCTGGGCGGTGACGAAGCCAACCAGCAGGCGCAGGGGATACTTGAGCGTGCGGCGCACCGGGCGGGATTCCACGACGTGGTGTTTCAGTACGAGCCGGTTGCGGCGGGGCTGGATTTTGAAGCCACGCTGACGGAAGAGAAGCGCGTGCTGGTCGTCGACATCGGGGGCGGTACAACGGACTGCTCGCTTCTGCTGATGGGACCGCAGTGGCATCACCGTCGTGACCGCGAAAACAGCCTGCTCGGGCACAGCGGCTGCCGCGTAGGCGGTAACGATCTGGATATCGCCCTGGCCTTTAAGAGCCTGATGCCGCTGCTGGGCATGGGCGGGCAAACGGAAAAAGGCATCGCCCTGCCGATCCTGCCGTGGTGGAACGCGATTGCCATCAACGACGTTCCGGCGCAGAGTGATTTTTACAGCACCGCGAACGGGCGCTTCCTCAACGATCTGGTGCGCGACGCGCAGGATGCCGAGAAGGTCGCCCTGCTGTATAAAGTGTGGCGTCAGCGCCTGAGCTACCGCGTGGTGCGAACTGCGGAGGAGTGCAAAATCGCCCTTTCCGACCGTCCTGAACATGCGGTCTCCTTGCCGTTTATCAGCGAGGATCTGGCCACGGCGATTTCACAGGAGGGGCTGGAAACGGCGCTTGCTCAGCCGCTGCAGCGCATTCTGGAGCAGGTCCAGCTGGCGCTGGAGAACGGCAAAGAGAAGCCGGATGTGATCTACCTGACCGGCGGTAGCGCCCGTTCGCCGCTGATCAAGAAAGCGCTGGCGGAACAGCTGCCGGGCATTCCGATTGCCGGTGGGGATGACTTTGGCTCCGTTACCGCCGGTCTGGCGCGCTGGGCGCAGGTGATGTTTAGCTAATGCGGTTGTGCCGGGTGGCGGCTTCGCCTTACCCGGCTAAATCGATCGCCACACTCAGACCATTCCTGACAGTCTTCCATATTTCCTCCATTTTTCCGCTGTGTTAGCTGACTAAACTAGTATCATTCCCCGAAGTATTCAGGATGAGAACGTATAACGATGAAAGGCAGTAACAAATCCCGCTGGGCAATCGCCGCTGGCATCATTGTGGTGGTCCTTGCCGCCGCCTGGTACTGGCACAGTCAATCTGCGAACTCCGCCGCTCCCGCTAGCGCCAGCAGCCAGGCCCAGCGCCCGGCTGGCGGCGGCCGTCACGGCATGCGCGGCGGCGCGCTGGCACCGGTTCAGGCGGCAACGGCGGTGAGCAAAGCCGTTCCGCGTTATCTGACGGGGCTCGGAACCATTACCGCCGCCAACACCGCCACGGTGCGCAGCCGCGTTGACGGTCAGCTCATCGCAATCCACTTCCAGGAAGGTCAGCAGGTCAAAGCGGGCGATCTGCTGGCGGAAATCGACCCGAGCCAGTTTAAAGTCGCCCTCGCTCAGGCGCAGGGGCAGCTCGCGAAAGACAAAGCCACCCTCGCCAACGCCCGTCGCGATCTGGCGCGCTACCAGCAGCTGGTGAAAACCAACCTCGTTTCTCGTCAGGAGCTGGACACCCAGCAGTCGCTGGTCAGCGAAACGCAGGGCACCATCAAAGCCGACGAGGCTGCCGTCGCCAGCGCGCAGCTGCAGCTGGACTGGAGCCGCATCACCGCGCCGATTGACGGACGCGTGGGCCTGAAGCAGGTCGATATCGGTAACCAGATCTCCAGCGGCGACACCACGGGCATCGTGGTAATCACCCAGACCCACCCGATTGATTTAGTCTTTACCCTGCCGGAAAGCGATATCGCAACCGTCATGCAGGCGCAAAAAGCCGGTAAAGGCCTGGTGGTGGAAGCCTGGGACCGCACCAACAAGCAGAAGCTGAGCGAGGGTTCCCTGCTCAGTCTGGACAACCAGATCGATACCACCACCGGCACCATCAAGCTGAAGGCGCGCTTTAACAACCAGGACGATGCCCTCTTCCCGAACCAGTTCGTCAACGCGCGAATGCTGGTCGCTACCGAAGAGAACGCGGTAGTGATCCCCACCGCAGCGCTGCAGATGGGTAACGAAGGAAGCTTTGTCTGGGTGCTGAACAGCGACAATAAAGTGAGCAAGCATCTGGTGAAAACCGGGATTCAGGACAGCCAGACGGTGGTCATCAGCGCCGGGCTCTCCGCCGGCGACCGCGTGGTCACCGACGGCATTGACCGCCTCACCGAAGGCGCGAAAGTTGAGGTGGTTGAACCTGCGAAACAGGGAGCGACCTCCTGATGCAGGTTATGCCCCCGAGCTCTACAGGTGGGCCGTCACGCCTGTTTATCCTCCGCCCTGTCGCCACCACGCTGTTGATGGTGGCGATCCTGCTGGCCGGGATTATTGGCTACCGCTTCCTGCCCGTGTCGGCGCTGCCGGAAGTGGATTATCCAACGATTCAGGTTGTCACTCTCTATCCTGGCGCCAGCCCGGACGTGGTGACGTCCGCCATTACCGCCCCGCTTGAGCGCCAGTTTGGCCAGATGTCCGGGTTAAAACAGATGTCCTCCCAGAGTTCCGGCGGGGCATCCGTCGTGACGCTGCAGTTCCAGCTAACGCTGTCGCTGGACGTCGCCGAGCAGGAAGTGCAGGCCGCCATCAACGCCGCCACCAACCTGCTGCCGTCGGACCTGCCTAACCCGCCGGTCTACAGCAAGGTGAACCCGGCGGATCCGCCGATCATGACGCTGGCCGTCACCTCCTCCGCCATGCCGATGACCCAGGTCGAAGACATGGTCGAAACTCGCGTGGCGCAGAAGATTTCTCAGGTCTCCGGCGTCGGCCTCGTCACGCTGGCGGGCGGCCAGCGCCCGGCCGTGCGCGTGAAGCTTAACGCACAGGCGATTGCCGCGCTGGGGCTGACCAGCGAAACCATCCGCACCGCCATCAGCAGTGCCAACGTCAACTCGGCGAAAGGCTCGCTGGACGGCCCGACCCGTGCGGTCACCCTCTCGGCAAACGACCAGATGCAGTCCGCCGACGAATACCGTCAGCTGATTGTGGCCTACCAGAACGGCGCGCCGATCCGCCTGGGCGATGTCGCCACCGTGGAACAAGGCGCGGAAAACAGCTGGCTCGGCGCGTGGGCGAACAAGCAGCAGGCGATCGTGATGAACGTGCAGCGCCAGCCGGGCGCCAACATCATCGAAACCGCCGACAGCATCCGCACCATGCTGCCGCAGCTGATTGAAAGCCTGCCGAAATCGGTCAGCGTAAAAGTCCTTTCCGACCGCACCACCAACATTCGTGCGTCGGTCACCGACACCCAGTTCGAGCTGATGCTGGCGATTGCGCTGGTGGTAATGATCATTTACCTGTTCCTGCGCAACGTTCCGGCAACCATTATCCCCGCCGTCGCCGTGCCGCTCTCGCTGGTCGGGACCTTTGCGGTGATGGTGTTCCTCGACTTTTCGATTAACAACCTGACGCTGATGGCGCTGACCATCGCCACCGGGTTCGTGGTGGATGACGCCATCGTCGTTATCGAGAACATCTCGCGCTATATCGAGAAAGGTGAAAAGCCGCTGGCCGCCGCGCTGAAGGGCGCAGGGGAAATCGGCTTTACCATTATCTCGCTGACCTTCTCGCTGATTGCGGTGCTGATCCCGCTACTGTTTATGGGCGACATCGTCGGGCGGCTGTTCCGCGAGTTTGCCGTGACGCTGGCGGTCGCCATTCTGATCTCTGCCGTGGTGTCGCTGACCCTGACGCCGATGATGTGCGCCCGCATGCTGAGCCACGAGTCCCTGCGCAAGCAAAACCGCTTCTCCCGCGCCTCCGAGCGGATGTTCGAGCAAATTATTGCCGCCTACGGTCGCGTGCTGGCGAAAGTGCTGAACCATCCCTGGGCAACGCTTGGCGTGGCGCTGGGCACGCTGGCGCTCAGCGTAATGCTGTGGATTTTTATTCCGAAAGGTTTCTTCCCCATCCAGGATAACGGCATTATTCAGGGCACGCTTCAGGCTCCGCAGTCGGTCTCCTTCGCGAACATGGCGCAGCGCCAGCAGCAGGTGTCTGAAATCATCATGAAAGACCCGGCGGTGGAGAGCCTGACGTCCTACGTGGGGGTGGATGGCACCAATCCGTCGCTCAACAGCGCGCGTCTGCAGATCAACCTCAAGCCGCTGGATGAGCGCGACGACCGCGTGAACGCCGTCATCGAGCGCCTGCAAAGCGCCGTGGCCCGCGTGCCGGGCGTTGAGCTTTACCTGCAGCCGATTCAGGATTTGACCATTGATACCCAGGTCAGCCGCACGCAGTATCAGTTCACGCTCCAGGCTACGTCGCTTGACGCCCTCAGCACCTGGGTGCCGCAGCTGGTTGAAAAACTTAACACCCTGCCGCAGCTCGCTGACGTCAGCAGCGACTGGCAGGACAAGGGGCTGGCGGCGTACGTGAACGTTAACCGCGATACCGCCAGCCGTCTGGGCATCACCATGTCGGACGTGGACAACGCCCTGTACAACGCCTTCGGGCAGCGCCTGATCTCCACCATCTACACCCAGGCGAACCAGTACCGCGTGGTGCTGGAACACAACACCGAGAACACCCCCGGCCTGGCCGCGCTGGACTCGGTGCGCCTGACCAGCAAAGACGGCGGCATTGTGCCGCTGAGCGCCATCGCCACGGTGGAGGAGCGCTATACCCCGCTGTCGATTAACCACCTGGATCAGTTCCCGTCCACCACCATTTCCTTCAACGTGCCGGACGGTTACTCGCTGGGCGAGGCGGTGGAAGCCATCCAGGCTGCTGAAAAAGCGCTCAGCTTCCCGTCCGACATTCAGACCCAGTTCCAGGGCAGCACGCTGGCGTTCCAGGCCGCGCTGGGCAACACCGTCTGGCTGATCGTCGCGGCGGTCGTGGCGATGTACATCGTGCTTGGCGTGCTGTACGAAAGCTTTATCCACCCGATCACCATCCTCTCTACCCTGCCAACGGCGGGCGTGGGGGCGTTGCTGGCATTGATGCTGGCGGGCAGCGAGCTGGACGTTATTGCCATCATCGGCATCATCCTGCTTATCGGGATCGTGAAGAAAAACGCCATCATGATGATCGACTTTGCGCTGGCCGCCGAGCGCGAGCAGGGCATGTCGCCGCGCGATGCCATCTTCCAGGCCTGCCTGCTGCGTTTTCGCCCGATCCTGATGACCACGCTGGCCGCCCTGTTGGGGGCGCTGCCGCTGATGCTCAGCACCGGCGTCGGCGCGGAGCTGCGCCGCCCGCTGGGTATCGGTATGGTCGGGGGCCTGCTGGTGAGTCAGGTGCTGACGCTCTTCACCACGCCGGTGATCTATCTGCTGTTTGACCGCCTGGCGCTGTGGACCAAAAGCCGTTTCCCGAAACGTGAAGAGGAGGCGTAAGTGAAGTTTTTCGCCCTCTTCATTTACCGTCCAGTTGCGACGATTTTACTCTCCGTCGCCATTACCCTGTGCGGCGTGCTGGGCTTCCGGCTGCTGCCAGTTGCCCCCCTGCCGCAGGTGGATTTCCCGGTGATCATGGTCAGCGCCTCGCTGCCGGGTGCGTCACCGGAGACCATGGCCTCGTCCGTTGCCACGCCGCTGGAGCGTTCTCTTGGGCGGATTGCGGGAGTCAACGAGATGACCTCCAGCAGCTCGCTGGGCAGCACGCGCATCATTCTGGAATTCAGCTTCGACCGGGATATTAACGGTGCCGCCCGTGACGTGCAGGCGGCCATCAACGCCGCGCAAAGCCTTCTGCCGAGCGGGATGCCGAGCCGTCCTACCTACCGCAAGGCCAATCCGTCCGACGCGCCAATCATGATCCTGACGCTGACCTCGGACACCTATTCTCAGGGGCAACTCTACGACTTTGCGTCGACCCAGCTGGCGCAGACGATTTCACAAATCAACGGCGTGGGTGACGTGAGCGTTGGCGGCAGTTCTCTGCCCGCCGTGCGCGTGGGCCTGAACCCGCAGGCGCTGTTCAACCAGGGCGTGTCGCTGGACGACGTGCGCTCCGCCATCAGCAGCGCCAACGTGCGTAAACCGCAGGGGGCGATTGAGGACGGCAGCCACCGCTGGCAGATCCAGACCAACGACGAGCTAAAAACCGCCGCCGAGTATCAGCCGCTGATTATTCACTACAACAACGGCGCGGCGGTACGCCTGAGCGACGTCGCCAGCGTCACCGACTCGGTGCAGGACGTGCGCAACGCCGGGATGACCAACGCTAAACCGGCCATCCTGCTGATGATCCGCAAGCTGCCGGAGGCGAACATTATCGAGACGGTGAACAGCATTCGCGCCCGCCTCCCGGAGCTACAGGAGACCATCCCGGCAGCAATCGATCTGCAGATTGCCCAGGATCGCTCCCCGACCATCCGCGCCTCGCTTGAAGAGGTGGAGCAAACGCTGATTATCTCCGTCGCGCTGGTGATCCTGGTGGTGTTCCTGTTCCTGCGCTCCGGCCGCGCGACGCTGATCCCGGCGGTGGCCGTGCCGGTGTCGCTGATTGGGACCTTTGCCGCCATGTACCTGTGCGGCTTTAGCCTTAACAACCTGTCACTGATGGCGCTGACGATTGCGACGGGCTTCGTGGTGGATGACGCCATCGTGGTGCTGGAGAACATTTCCCGCCACCTTGAAGCGGGCGTGAAACCGCTGCAGGCCGCGCTGCAGGGCACGCGCGAGGTGGGCTTTACGGTACTTTCCATGAGCCTGTCGCTGGTGGCGGTATTCCTGCCACTGCTGCTGATGGGCGGGCTGCCGGGCAGGCTGCTGCGCGAGTTTGCCGTCACGCTCTCGGTCGCCATCGGGATTTCGCTGGTGATTTCCCTGACGCTGACGCCGATGATGTGCGGCTGGATGCTCAAGCGCAGCAAGCCTCACTCGCAGCCGCGCCGCAAGGGCTTTGGTCGTTTTCTGATGGCGATGCAGGAAGGCTACGGCAAATCGCTGAAGTGGGTGCTGAACCACACGCGGCTGGTCGGCCTGGTGCTGATCGCCACCATTGGGCTCAACGTCTGGATGTACATCACCATCCCTAAAACCTTCTTCCCGGAGCAGGACACCGGCGTGCTGATGGGCGGCATCCAGGCGGACCAGAGCATTTCCTTCCAGGCAATGCGCGGCAAGCTGCAGGACTTTATGAAGATCATTCGTGAGGATCCGGCTGTAGACAACGTCACTGGCTTTACCGGCGGCTCGCGCGTTAACAGCGGGATGATGTTCATTACCCTTAAGCCGCGCGGCGAGCGCAACGAAACCGCCCAGCAGGTGATTGACCGCCTGCGTGTGAAGCTCGCCAAAGAGCCGGGGGCTAACCTGTTTTTGATGGCCGTTCAGGATATCCGCGTCGGCGGGCGACAGGCAAACGCCAGCTATCAGTACACGTTGCTCTCGGATGATTTGGCCGCCCTGCGCGAGTGGGAGCCGAAGATCCGTAAGGCGCTGGCCGCCCTGCCGGCGCTGGCGGACGTGAACTCCGATCAGCAGGACAACGGCGCGGAGATGGCGCTCACCTACGACCGCGAAACCATGTCGCGGCTGGGCATCAACGTTGAAGCCGCCAACAGCCTGCTGAATAACGCCTTCGGCCAGCGCGAGATTTCCACCATCTACCAGCCGATGAACCAGTATAAGGTGGTGATGGAGGTCGACCCGCGCTACACCCAGGACATCAGCGCGCTGGATAAAATGTTTGTGATTAACAGCGACGGCAAGGCGATTCCGCTCTCGTACTTTGCCAGCTGGCAGCCCGCCAACGCGCCGCTGTCGGTGAACCACCAGGGGCTTTCGGCGGCGTCGACCATCTCCTTTAACCTGCCCGCCGGTTCGTCGCTTTCCGAGGCCAGCGACGCGATCAACCGCGCGATGACGCAGCTCGGCGTGCCGTCCACCGTGCGCGGCAGCTTTGCCGGGACCGCGCAGGTATTCCAGGAGACGATGAACTCGCAGGTGATTTTGATTCTGGCCGCCATCGCCACGGTCTATATTGTGCTTGGCGTCCTGTATGAGAGCTACGTTCACCCGCTGACCATCCTCTCAACGCTGCCGTCGGCGGGCGTGGGGGCGCTGCTGGCGCTGGAGCTGTTCGGCGCGCCGTTCAGCCTTATCGCGCTCATCGGGATCATGCTGCTGATCGGCATCGTGAAGAAAAACGCCATCATGATGGTGGACTTCGCGCTGGATGCCCAGCGCAACGGCAACCTCTCGCCGGAAGAGGCGATCTTCCAGGCCTGTCTACTGCGTTTTCGTCCGATCATGATGACCACCCTGGCGGCGCTGTTTGGCGCACTGCCGCTGGTTATCTCGGGCGGCGACGGCTCAGAGCTGCGCCAGCCGCTGGGGATCACCATCGTCGGCGGCCTGGTGATGAGCCAACTGCTGACGCTGTACACCACGCCGGTGGTCTATCTGTTCTTCGACCGCCTGCGGCTGCGCTTTTCGCGTAAAAACAGAGAAACGGTAAACGGGTAAATGACTGAGCTTCCCAGCAACGTTCGCTGGCAATTGTGGATAGTCGCCTTCGGCTTCTTTATGCAGTCGCTGGATACGACCATCGTCAACACCGCCCTCCCCTCGATGGCGAAAAGCCTGGGGGAGAGCCCGCTGCATATGCATATGGTGATTGTCGCCTACGTGCTGACGGTTGCGGTGATGCTGCCTGCCAGCGGCTGGCTGGCGGACAAAGTGGGCGTGCGGAATATCTTCTTTACCGCCATCGTGCTGTTTACCGCTGGCTCGCTGTTTTGCGCCCAGGCCAGCACACTAGACCAGCTGGTGACGGCGCGCGTGCTGCAGGGCGTCGGCGGGGCGATGATGGTGCCCGTCGGGCGGCTAACGGTGATGAAGATTGTGCCGCGCGAGCAGTACATGGCGGCGATGACCTTCGTCACCCTGCCCGGTCAGGTGGGGCCGCTGCTGGGCCCGGCGCTGGGCGGCATTCTGGTGGAGTACGCCTCCTGGCACTGGATCTTCTTAATCAATCTTCCTGTTGGCATCATCGGCGCCATCGCCACCCTGACGCTGATGCCGAACTACAAAATGCAGACGCGTCGCTTTGATTTCTTTGGCTTTATTCTGCTGGCGGCGGGCATGGCAACGCTTACCCTGGCGCTCGACGGGCAAAAAGGACTGGGGATTTCGCCCCTGACGCTCGGGCTCCTGATCGCGCTCGGCGTTACCGCCATACTGTGGTACCTGTGGCACGCCAGAGGTAACGATAAGGCGCTCTTCAGCCTGAACTTGTTTAAAAACCCTACCTACCGCCTTGGCCTGTTCGGCAGCTTCGCCGGACGCGTCGGCAGCGGCATGCTGCCGTTTATGACGCCCGTTTTCCTGCAAATCGGCATGGGATTTTCGCCGTTCCACGCGGGCCTGATGATGATCCCGATGGTACTCGGCAGCATGGGGATGAAGCGCATCGTGGTGCAGGTGGTGAACCGCTTTGGCTACCGTCACGTGCTGGTGGCCGCCACGCTGGGGCTGTCGCTGGTCAGCCTGCTGTTTATGGCCGTGGCGCTGATGGGCTGGTACTACGTCCTGCCGCTGGTGCTGTTCTGTCAGGGGATGGTCAACTCCATGCGCTTCTCATCGATGAATACCCTGACGCTGAAGGATCTGCCGGACGATCTGGCGAGCAGCGGCAACAGCCTGCTGTCGATGATCATGCAGCTCTCCATGAGCGTGGGCGTGACTATCGCGGGTTTACTGCTCGGCATGTACGGCCAGCATCACCTCAGCGTCGACACGCCGGTGGCGCATCAGGTCTTTTTGTATACCTATCTCAGCATGGCGGTCATCATCGCCCTGCCCGCTTTCATCTTCGCCAGAGTGCCGGATGATACCAGCAAGAACGTCGTGATTAGGCGCGGCAAAAGGAGTGGCTCATGAAATTCTGGCGTCCGGGCATTACCGGCAAGCTCTTCGTGGCGATTTTTGCCACCTGTATCGTCCTGCTGATCACCATGCACTGGGCGGTGCGGATCAGCTTTGAGCGCGGTTTTATTGATTACATCAAGCATGGCAATGAACAGCGTTTACAGGGCTTAAGCGATGCGCTGAGTGAACAGTACGCCCAGCACGGCAACTGGCGTTTTCTGCGCAATAACGACCGCTTTATTTTCCAGATCCTGCGCTCGCTGGAGCACGACACCGGTGACGATCGCCCGGGGCCGGGCATGCCGCCGCACGGCTGGCGCACCCAGTTCTGGGTAATCGATCAGGATATGCGCACGCTGGTTGGGCCGCGCGCGCCGATACCGCCGGACGGCACCCGCCGGGCGATTAAGGTGAATAACGCGACCGTCGGCTGGGTTATCGCCTCGCCGGTGGAGCGCCTGACGCGTAACACCGATATCAACTTTGACCGCCAGCAGCGCCGGACCAGCTGGCTGATCGTCGCTCTCTCCACCCTGCTCGCCGCGCTTGCCACCTTCCCGCTGGCGCGCGGTCTGCTCGCGCCGGTGAAACGGCTGGTGGAAGGCACGCACAAGCTGGCCGCCGGGGATTTCACCACCCGCGTCGACACCCGCAGCCAGGACGAACTGGGCAAGCTGGCGCAGGACTTTAACCAGCTCGCCAGCACGCTGGAGAAAAACCAGCAGATGCGCCGCGACTTTATGGCCGATATTTCCCACGAGCTGCGCACCCCGCTGGCGGTGCTGCGCGGCGAGCTGGAGGCGATTCAGGACGGCGTACGCCAGTTTACCCCCGAATCGGTGGCCTCTCTGCAGGCGGAGGTGGGTACGCTCACCAAGCTGGTGGACGATCTTCACCAGCTTTCCATGTCCGACGAAGGCGCGCTGGCCTACCAGAAGGCGCCCGTCGATGTCATTAACGTGCTCGAAGTTGCCAGCGGCGCCTTCCGGGAACGGTTTGCCAGCCGCAACCTGAAAATCGACCTCTCCCTGCCGGACAGCGCGGTGGTATTTGGTGACAAAGACCGGCTGATGCAGCTGTTCAACAACCTGCTGGAGAACAGCCTGCGCTACACCGACAGCGGCGGCGGGCTGCATATCTCCGGCAAACAGGAAAACGGACGCTTCGCCCTCACCTTCGCGGATTCCGCCCCCGGCGTGCAGGACGCGCAGCTGGAAAAATTGTTCGAGCGCTTTTACCGCACCGAAGGCTCCCGGAACCGCGCCAGCGGCGGTTCCGGCCTGGGGCTGGCGATTTGCGTTAACATCGTCGAGGCGCATAATGGCACCATTCGCGCCGCCCATTCGCCTTTTGGCGGGGTTAGCATTACAGTAGAGTTACCTCTGGAACGGGATTTATCGAGAGAAGTATGACCGAGTTACCGATTGACGAAAACACGCCGCGCATTTTGATCGTCGAAGACGAACCCAAGCTGGGACAGCTGCTGATCGACTATTTACGCGCGGCCAGCTATGCCCCGTCACTGATCGGCCACGGCGACCAGGTGCTGCCGTACGTGCGCCAGACCCCGCCGGATCTGATCCTGCTGGATTTAATGCTGCCTGGCGTTGATGGCCTGACCCTGTGCCGGGAAATTCGTCGCTTCTCCGACGTGCCTATTGTCATGGTTACCGCCAAAATTGAAGAGATTGACCGCCTGCTGGGGCTCGAAATTGGCGCGGACGACTACATCTGCAAGCCCTACAGCCCGCGTGAGGTAGTGGCCCGCGTGAAAACCATTCTGCGCCGCTGCAGGCCGCAGCGCGAGCTTCAGATGCTGGACGCCGAAAGCCCGCTGATTGTGGATGAGAGCCGCTTCCAGGCGAGCTGGCGCAGCAAGCTGCTGGACCTCACCCCTGCGGAGTTCCGCCTGCTGAAAACCCTCTCCCACGAGCCGGGAAAAGTCTTCTCCCGCGAACAGCTGCTGAACCACCTGTACGACGATTACCGCGTGGTGACCGACCGCACCATCGACAGCCACATCAAAAACCTGCGCCGCAAGCTGGAGGCGCTGGACGCCGAGCAGTCGTTTATTCGCGCGGTGTACGGCGTGGGATATCGCTGGGAAGCGGATGCGTGCAGGATTGCCTAGTTAGCCGCTGGTTAATCCAGGCCGGGTAAGGCGAAGCCGCCACCCGGCACAATAACTTTACCTCCCTGCCCCGCAGCGCTACAATGCCCGCCCTTAAAGTGGGGGATCTCCCCTTACCGCTGCACCAGGTGCCGCGGATCTGACCTGTCATCAGAACGAGAACAAACATGTTTAAACCGGAACTCCTTTCCCCGGCGGGAACGCTGCAAAATATGCGTTACGCTTTCGCCTATGGCGCCGACGCCGTGTATGCGGGCCAGCCACGCTACTCGCTGCGCGTGCGTAACAACGAATTCAACCACGAGAACCTGCAGCTCGGCATCAACGAGGCGCATGCTCTGGGTAAAAAATTCTACGTGGTGGTGAATATCGCGCCGCACAACGCCAAGCTGAAAACGTTCATCCGCGACCTGAAGCCGGTGGTGGATATGGGGCCGGACGCGCTGATCATGTCGGACCCGGGTTTAATCATGCTGGTTCGGGAGAACTTCCCGGAAATGGATATTCACCTCTCCGTACAGGCTAACGCCGTCAACTGGGCGACGGTAAAATTCTGGAAGCAGATGGGGCTGACCCGCGTCATTCTGTCCCGCGAGCTTTCGCTGGAAGAGATTGAAGAGATCCGCACTCAGGTGCCGGACATGGAAATTGAAATCTTCGTTCACGGCGCGCTGTGCATGGCCTACTCTGGCCGCTGCCTGCTCTCTGGCTATATCAACAAGCGCGACCCGAACCAGGGCACCTGCACCAACGCCTGCCGCTGGGAATATAACGTCCAGGAAGGCAAAGAGGACGATATCGGCAACATCGTCCACAAGCATGAGCCGATCCCGGTGACGAACGTTGAGCCAACGCTGGGCATCGGCGCGCCAACCGACAGCGTGTTTATGATTGAAGAAGCCAAGCGTCCGGGCGAGTACATGACCGCCTTTGAAGACGAGCACGGCACCTACATCATGAACTCAAAAGATCTGCGCGCCATCGCCCACGTTGAGCGCCTGACGCAGATGGGCGTGCACTCCCTGAAGATCGAAGGCCGCACCAAGTCCTATTACTATTGCGCGCGTACCGCACAGGTGTACCGTAAAGCCATCGACGATGCGGCGGCCGGTAAACCGTTCGATACCAGCCTGCTGGAAACGCTGGAAGGCCTGGCGCACCGCGGCTATACCGAAGGCTTCCTGCGCCGTCATACCCACGACGACTACCAGAACTACGAGCACGGCTACTCCGTTTCCGAACGCCAGCAGTTTGTCGGCGACTTCACCGGCGAGCGCAAAGGCGCGCTGGCGGCGGTGGCGGTGAAAAATAAGTTCACCAAAGGCGATAGCCTGGAGCTGATGACCCCGCAGGGCAACATGAACTTCACGCTGGAGCATCTGGAAAACGGCAAAGGCGAAGCGATTGAGGTTGCGCCGGGCGACGGGCATACCGTCTGGCTGCCGGTTCCGGAAGAGGTGGAGCTGAAGTTCGCGCTGCTGATGCGTAACTTCAACGGTGAAAGCACACGTAATCCACACGGCAAATAGTCAATCAGGGAAATTTTTTCGCGCTGGGATAATTCTTAGAATCGGATCACATACCGCTTCGTTCAATACGGGTATTATCCCCCCGCTGAAAAACATAACCCATAAATGCTAGCTGTACCAGGAACCACCTCCTTAGCCTGCGTAATCTCCCTTACGTGGGCTTATTTTTTGTCTTTCATCCTGTTCTTACCCGCTTTTTTCCTCTCTGCTATACACTCTTACTAACGCTAAAAAAGGGAGCAGCGAGGATGGCAACCTATCCAGACAGTTTATTGATTCTCAATGGCAAAAGTGCAGGCAACGATCCGTTGCGTCAGGCGATTATGGGTTTGCGTGACGACGGCGCACGTATCCACGTGCGCGTGACGTGGGAAAAAGGCGACGCGGCACGCTATATCAACGAAGGCTTAGCGTTAGGTATCAGCACCATCATTTCCGGCGGCGGCGACGGCACCATCAATGAGATCGCCTCTGCGCTTATCGACCTGCCCACAGCAGATCGCCCGGTGATGGGCATATTACCGCTCGGCACCGCCAATGATTTTGCCACCAGCGCCGGGATCCCGGAAGATTTAGAGAAGGCGCTTCAGCTGGCGATCCTCGGCAAAGCCACCGCCGTGGATATCGCCCAGGTGAATGACAAAACCTGCTTTATCAATATGGCGACGGGTGGATTCGGCACGCGCATTACCAGCGAAACGCCGGAAAAACTGAAGGCGGCGCTGGGCGGCGTGTCGTACCTGATCCACGGATTGATGCGTATGGACACCCTCAAGCCGGACCGATGCGAAATTCGCGGTGAGGATTTTCAGTGGCAGGGTGACGCGCTGGTGATTGGGATTGGCAACGGACGTCAGGCAGGCGGCGGACAGCAGCTCTGCCCGGAGGCGCTGATTAACGATGGTCAGCTACAGCTGCGCATTTTCACCGGCGACGGTCTGCTGCCCGCGCTGTTTACCACGCTGACGCAGCCGGAAGAGAGCCCGAATATCATTGACGGTAAATCGGCGTGGTTCGAGGTGAATGCGCCGCACGGGATGACGTTTAACCTCGACGGAGAGCCGCTGAGCGGGACGCAGTTCCGCATTGAGGTGTTGCCCGGCGCGCTGCAATGCAGGCTGCCGCCGGACTGTGTGCTTTTGCGCTGATGTTTCACACGGTGCGCGATGATGCCCTCACCCCAACCCTCTCCCACAGGGAGAGGGAGATGGAGACGTCAGGCAATTGTGACTTTACTGTCCAGATAGACGTCCTGAACCGCATTGATCAGCTTCACACCGTCGGCCATTGATTTCTTGAACGCCTTACGGCCAAGGATCAGCCCCATGCCGCCCGCACGTTTGTTGATAACCGCCGTACGCACCGCATCGGACAGGTCGGTATCACCGCCCGCCGCGCCGCCGGAGTTAATCAGCCCTGCACGACCCATATAGCAGTTCGCCAGCTGGTAGCGCACCAGGTCGATCGGGTTATCGCTGGTCAGCTTGCTGTAAACGCGGTCATCGGTGTAACCGAAGTTCACCGCCTTATAGCCACCGTTATTCTCCGCCATTTTCTGCTTCACGATGTCCGCGCCGATGGTGGCCGCCAGATGGTTCGCCTGGCCGGTCAGGTCGGCGGAGACGTGATAATCCACCCCGTCTTTTTTGAACGCCGAGTTACGCAGGTACGCCCACAGCACGGTCACCATACCCAGCTCGTGCGCGCGCTCAAACGCTGCGGAGATCTCTTCTATCTGACGACGGGACTGTTCAGAGCCGAAGTAAATCGTCGCCCCGACGGCCACCGCCCCCATGTTGAACGCCTGCTCGACGCTGGCGTAGAGGGTCTGGTCATACTCGGTGGGGTAGCTGAGAGTTTCGTTGTGATTCAGCTTCACGAGGAACGGAATGCGGTGGGCATAGCGACGCGAAACCGAAGCCAGCACGCCGTAGGTGGAGGCTACACAGTTACAGCCCGCTTCAATCGCCAGCTCAACAATATTCTTCGGATCGAAGTAGAGCGGGTTCGCCGCGAAGGAGGCGCCCGCCGAGTGCTCAACGCCCTGGTCTACCGGCAGAATAGAGAGATACCCGGTACCGCCGAGCCGTCCGGTGTTGTAAAGGGTCTGCATGTTTCGCAGAACCGCAGGCGGACGGTTGTTATCCACCATCACGCGGTCAACGTAGTCGTGACCAGGCAGGTAAAGCTGGTCGGCTGGAATGGTCATACAACGATGCTGTAAAAGGCTGTCGGCGTCTTTGCCAAGCAACTGCGCAATATCAGTCATGTGATACTCCCGTAAATCCGACGTCGTGTCGGTGTGTGTTTATCCAGTCCCATCTTTTATGGGCAGACTAAGCCTGGTACCGACTTAACAGATTTTCCACCATATGCATTTTTTTTCAGCACAATCTGCTGGCTCGATTCGTGTACAACAAAACTGTTACATTGATCAAACAATCACCACAAAGGTATTTAAAAGGTATTATTGAGTGGTATGTTAAAGGCGTACCTTATCTGACATGCAGGATTAAATAATGAAAACGAAAGTCCAACTGTCATTCATGATGTTTGTTGAATGGTTTATCTGGGGCGCGTGGTTTGTGCCATTGTGGCTGTGGCTGAGCAAAAGCGGGTTTACCGCCGGGGAAATTGGCTGGTCTTACGCCTGTACCGCGATTGCCGCGATCCTCTCTCCTATCCTGGTCGGCTCGCTGACGGACCGCTTCTTCGCCGCGCAGAAAGTGCTGTCGGTGCTGATGTTCGCCGGCGCGATCCTGATGTACTTCGCCGCGCAGCAAACCCAGTTCAACACCTTCTTCCCGCTGCTGCTGGTCTATTCCCTGACCTATATGCCGACCATCGCGCTGACCAATAGCATTGCCTTCGCGAACGTGGACGACGTTGAGGCTGATTTCCCGCGTATCCGCGTGATGGGCACCATCGGCTGGATCGCCTCGGGGCTGGCGTGCGGGTTCCTGCCACAGATGCTCGGCTACAGCGATATTTCCGATACCAATATTCCGCTGCTGATGACCGCAGCCAGCTCCGCCCTGCTCGGCGTCTTTGCCCTGTTCCTGCCGAACACGCCGCCGAAAAGTACCGGCAAGCTGGATTTCAAAGTCATGCTGGGGCTGGATGCGCTGGTCCTGCTGCGCGACAAAAACTTCCTGGTGTTCTTCTTCTGCTCGTTCCTGTTCGCCATGCCGCTGGCCTTCTACTACATCTTCGCCAACGGCTATCTCACCGAAGTGGGGATGAAAAATGCCACCGGCTGGATGACGCTCGGCCAGTTCTCTGAAATCTTCTTTATGCTCGCCCTGCCGTTCTTTACCAAACGCTTTGGTATTAAGAAGGTCTTACTGCTGGGTCTGATCACGGCCGCCATCCGCTACGGCTTCTTCGTTTACGGCGGTGCGGAGCAGTACTTCACCTACGCCCTGCTGTTCCTCGGGATCCTGCTGCACGGCGTGAGCTATGACTTCTACTACGTGACCGCGTACATCTACGTGGATAAAAAAGCGCCGGTGCACATGCGCACCGCCGCGCAAGGCCTGATTACGCTGTGCTGTCAGGGGTTTGGTAGCCTGCTGGGTTACCGCCTGGGCGGCGTGATGATGGAAAAAATGTTCGCTTACAAAGAGCCGGTGAATGGGCTGACCTTCAACTGGGCCGGAATGTGGACATTTGGTGCAGTCATGATTGCCGTGATTGCCGTGCTGTTTATGCTGTTTTTCCGCGAATCGGATAAAGAGATCACCGCAATTGAGGTGATTGATGGCGATACCGCGCTGACACAAGGGGAAGTTAAATGAAACAAGACCGTATTCTCGGGGCCCTTTACGGCCAGGCGTTAGGGGATGCGATGGGCATGCCGTCGGAGCTATGGCCGAGAAAGCGCGTCAAGGCGCACTTCGGCTGGATCGACCGCTTTTTACCCGGCCCGGCAGAGAATAACGCGGCCTGCTATTTCAAACAGGCAGAGTTCACCGATGACACCTCGATGGCGCTGTGCCTGGCCGATGCGATCATCGAGTGCGACGGGGAAATTAACGCGGACGTTATCGGCAAGCATATCCTGAACTGGGCGCTCGACTTCGACGCGTTCAACAAGAACGTGCTCGGCCCGACCTCCAAAATCGCGCTTAACGCGATTCGTGACGGGAAGCCGGTCAGCGAGCTGGACAACAACGGCGTGACTAACGGGGCGGCGATGCGCGCCTCCCCGCTGGGCTGCCTGCTCCCGGCGACGCGGCTGGAGCACTTTGTGAACCAGGTGGCGCAGGCCTCCAGCCCGACGCATAAATCGGATCTCGCCATTGCCGGCGCGGTGGTGATTGCCTGGGCGGTTTCCCGCGCCATCGACGGGGAACGCTGGCAGAACATCGTCGATGCCCTGCCGGGGATCGCCCGCTATGCGCAGGAGGCGAAAACCACCACCTTCAGCGCGTCGCTCGCAGCGCGCATTGAGCTGGCGCTTAAGACCGTGCGGGACGCCAACGGCATCGACTCCGCCAGCGAGCAGATTTATCAGCTCACTGGCGCGGGTACCAGCACCATTGAGTCCGTTCCGGCAGCCATCGCGATGGTGGAGCTGGCGGGAACCGACCCGAACCGCTGCGCCATTTTATGCGCCAATCTGGGTGGCGATACCGACACCATTGGCGCGATGGCGACGGCCATCTGCGGCGCGCTCCACGGCGTGCAGGCCATTGACCCGCCGCTGAAGGCCGAGCTCGACGCCGTTAATCAGCTCGATTTCGGTCACTACTGTGAAAAACTGCTGCACTTCAGGGAGCAAAGGGAGGGCGTATGAATTCTTTTGCCCAACGTCTCGACACCCTGCACGCCACGCGCCCGGTGACGGTGCTGGGCGCAGCGGTGATTGACGTCATCGCCGACGCCTACGCCCTGCCCTGGCGCGGGTGTGATATCGAGCTTAAACAGCAGGGGGTGAATATCGGCGGCTGCGCGCTGAATATCGCCATCGCCCTGAAACGGCTCGGCATTGCGGCGCAAAACGCCCTTCCCGTCGGCCACGGCGTGTGGGCGGATATTATTCGTAACGCGATGGCGAAGCAGGATCTGCACAGCGCCGTGGAGGCTGAAACCGGCGACAACGGCTGGTGTCTGGCCCTGGTGGAGCCTGACGGCGAGCGCACCTTCATGTCCTTTAGCGGCGTCGAGAACCAGTGGCAGCAGCGCTGGCTTGACGAGCTAAACGTCCCGCAAAATAGCCTGGTTTATCTCTCCGGCTACCAGTTGGCCTCGCCGTGCGGCGAGCTGCTGACGGGCTGGCTTGAAGGGCTGGAGGACGTGACGGCGCTTATCGATTTCGGCCCACGCATCGCGGATATCCCCGACGCGCTGATGGCGCGGATTATGGCCTACAGGCCGATCGTTTCGCTTAATCGTCAGGAAGCGGAGCTCGCTGCTGAAAGGCTGGGCGTTGAGGCTGAAAACCTGGGCGAGGAGTGGCAGCTGCGCTTCGGCGCCGCGCTGATTGTGCGGCATGATAAAGACGGTGCTGCCTGGTATGATGGCGACGCATCGGGCGTTGTTCCGGCGTTTCCCGCCACGGTAGTGGACACCATTGGCGCTGGCGACAGCCACGCGGGCGGCACGCTTGCCGGGCTGGCGGCGGGATGGTCGCTGGCAGACGCCGTTCTGCTGGGGAATGCCGTGGCGTCCTGGGTGGTGAGCCATCGCGGCGGCGACTGCGCGCCCACTCGTGAGGAATTACTCCTCGCACACAAAGACGTATAGGTCGCTGCGACAGTAGCTGATGCTGTACTCAATCGGCCGGTGCTGCTGGTCAAGTGCAACCTGCTTGATCACCAGCACCGGTATTTTTTCGTCCATCTTAATGTGCGCCTGAAACTCGCTGTCCGGCATGCGGGCGCTAACCCGTGAACGGGTGCGCTGCGGGAAGATATTCTGACTGCGGAAGTAGTCGTACAGCGAAATCCCTATCGCATCCGGTTCGGGAATGAGCCCGACCGGCACCCAGGACTCTTCAATCGACACCGCATCGTCATCCACATAGCGAATACGCTTCAGCAAAAAGACGTCGCTGTTCGGCTCCAGTGACAGGTGGCCCGCCACCTCTTCCGGGCATTTCACCACGCGTTTATTGACCCACAGCGTATTAGGCGTTTTACCGCGCAGCACCACCTGCTGAGAGAAGCCGCGCGCTTCCTTGAGCGAGTATTCGAAGATGTTGTTAATTTGCGTGCCGTAACCCCGGGCACGCGTGACAACGCCCTCGGCTTCCAGCGCCTGCATCGCTTTGCGCACGGTGATCCGCGACACGCCGGTTAACTGGCTCAGATCGCGCTCGCCGGGCAAAATGTTCCCGTGCTCCAGCACGCCGCTGCGCACCGCGTTTTTTACCGTTTCGGCAAATTTCAGGTACAGCGGCGTGTTGTCAGGCGCGGCGATCCGTTCAGTCAGTTGAGCGATTAACCGGGTATGCGCTTGTTCCATCTCTGTTTTCTCAGGCGTGGTGTTTCCTGCCAGTATACTGGGTTACCACCACGCATGAAAATGATGAACCGGCCCAATACCTTGACCGACTTCCAGAGTATCGGCTTTTGCCAGCGCCGCCGAGAGCCAGATTTTCGCTTCTCGCACCGTATCAGCCCAGCCGTCATGCCGCGGGCGCAGCGCCGCCAGCGCGGCGGAGAGGGTGCACCCCGTGCCGTGGGTGTTTTTGGTCTGTACGCGCGGAGCCGTAAAACGTTGCTCGCCGTCGCGGGTAAAGAGCCAGTCCGGGCTTTCCGCGTCATCAAGATGACCGCCTTTCATCAGCACCGCCCCGCAGCCCATCGCCAGCAGTGCATACCCCTGCTCTTTCATTTCGCGTTCAGTTTGTGCGTGCGACGTGCCTAACAGCGCGGCGGCTTCCGGCAGATTGGGCGTGATGAGCGCCACCTGCGGCAGCAGCTTATTGCGCAGCGTCTCAACGGCGGAGGCGGAGAGCAGCGGATCGCCGCTTTTTGCCAGCATGACGGTATCCAGCACCACGTTTTGCACCTGATAGCGTTTAAGCCGCTCGGCCACCGCCTCCACAATGTCCGTTTCGGCCAGCATGCCGATCTTGGTGGTATCAATCCGCACGTCGCTGAACACCGAATCCAGCTGCGCGGCAACAAAATCCGGCTCGATACGGTAGACCGACTGCACGCCGCGCGTGTTTTGCGCCACCAGCGCGGTAATCACCGAGCAGCCGTACGCGCCAAGGGCCGAGAAGGTTTTCAGATCGGCCTGGATGCCCGCGCCGCCGCTGGGGTCGGTGCCGGCAATGGTCAGGGCGTTAATCCGCTTCATGCCTGTTCCTCCAGCGTATAGAGCGCATCCAGGAAGGCGCTGGTAAAACTGCCTGGCCCGCGCGAGCGCGCAACGGCTGCCGTTCCGGCGCGCTTCATCCATCCGCAGGCGGCGGCAACGTTATCCAGCCTGTCCCCCGGCAGCGAGCAGCTCGCCGCCACAACGGCAGAAAGCGCGCACCCGGTGCCCACTACGCGCGTCATTAACGGGTCTCCGCCCGTTACCGTTCGGGTCCGCTCTCCGTCAGTGATGTAGTCCACCTCGCCGGTGACCACCACAATGGCATGGGTCTGGCGGGCCAACGCCTGAGCGGCAGGCAACGCGCTGGCGGCGGTGTCGGTGGTATCAACGCCGCGCCCACCCGCGCTCATTCCGGCCAGAGCCAGGATTTCGGAGGCGTTGCCGCGAATGGTGGTCGGGTTCAGGGCCAAAATTTGATGGCAAAAACGGGTTCTGAACGTCAGGGCACCCACCGCAACCGGGTCCAGCGTCCAGGGTTTGCCTGCCGCAACCGCGCTTTCAATCGCCCGAAGCATCGACTGGGCGCGCGGTGCGGTCAGCGTGCCGACGTTGATTAACAGCGCATCGGCTATCGCGGCAAACTGTTCGGCCTCTTCGGCCTCAATCACCATCGCGGGGGATGCGCCAAGGGCCAGCAAAACGTTGGCCGTAAAGGTCTGTACGACGTCATTGGTCATGCAGTGGGTCAGCGGAGAACGGGTACGGAAGTGGTGTAAAACGTGTAAATCGAGCAGGTCAGGCTGCATGGGTTCGCTCCTGCCTTGCGTGAAGAAGCGATGACCGGGCAGGCATCTGACTTCCCTACGCTGGCATTATCCAGATCAGGTAATACGGGTATTTCTCAGCCTTCACAAAGAAGGGCACCCCGAGTCATTTGGTAAGAATTGACTTACTTTTGCCAGATTAGGGGAAGTTGCTGGCTGACGCAAGCGACCTTGTGGGGATCGCATCTTCACGCAGGGTTGGTGCGAAAGAAAGGGCTGGCAGCGATAATTACAGAACAATATGCCACTTCTTTAAATCAACACCATTCGCTATAACATTTCCATTACGTCCAAAAAACATCCACTTTTTCAGGGTGTAAGAAACAGCTCTACCAACATAATTATTTCCGCTTTCAGTTAGTCTATTATATGTTTCATAAAGTATTAAATCTTATTTCGAATGAAATATAAAGTGAGTCCCAAACCGTTTAACCCCGCTAAACATTTAGCCTCTCTATCAAGGGGTTACTGCGAAACTCGCGGTTGCCCCCTTACCTTATAAGTTAATGTAAACATTGAGATATTTTCCTTCACCTCTTAAAAATTCACTTTAGCTATTCATGCCATCTATGATTTAGATCAATATCCAAAAGCTCGCATTAATTGATAGTTACTGCACGTTACGAATTAAGTAATTTATTCAAAATTTAACGTAACTCCGTATTTAAATCGGGCGTAACCAGACGTTACATCAACACGCCAGGATAGCCAGCCTTGCCCTTTTTTACTTTTTAAATGATGAGTATTTTACAAATGAAAGTTGTTAAAAATGCCCGTACTGCTTTTGTATTTGGTGTTATTTTCACTGGCTCTATGAACGTAACTCAAGCAGCTGATGTAAACGTAAACCTTAACGATAACGTATTCAATTCAGGTACTTTTATTCAGATTCAGGGGACTGACAATACCGCTTATAATCTGGATGATATGAAAGCTGAGAATGTAAAACAAGACGGGCAGATCTATAACTTACAAGGCGATCGTGAGCGTATGCAAAACGAGATTGACGCTAGTAAAGGTAATATCAGCACTAACGCCAATAATATTTCCTCTCTTCAGACTTCTGTTTCTGGTGTCGATCATGAAGCTAAATTAGCAGGCGCTCTTGCTGACACCGCTAATAAAAAAGGTGATGCGGCGTTACAGGGCGTGCTGACTAACGGAACTGCAATTACTAATATTGAAACTGTTAACGCTGTCCAGGATAGCCGCCTTGCAACTGTTGAAGCTACTAACGGTATACAAGATGGCCGCCTGTTAGCTCTTGAGAATGCACCAAAACCAACTAACGGGGTTGATGGAAAAGACGGCGCTAAGGGTGAGAAAGGCGATACCGGCGCACAGGGCGTTGCCGGAACTAACGGACGTGACGGAGCGAATGGTAAAGACGGTAAAGACGGCAAAGATGGAAAAAATGGCGTGATGACCACTGTGACACGCACGCAGGTAGACACGGCAACACAGGCTAAAGTCGCTACTAATAGTCAGGCGGTTACGGCCGAGGCTCAGGAGCTGCAGGCGACCAAACAGACATTACAGGCTCTGAATAACAACACTAACCAGCAATTTAAATCGCTGCGTGAGGAAGTCGATAATAACAAGAAAGAAGCAAACGCGGGTATCAGCGGCGCGATGGCGATGGCCGGTTTACCTCAGGTGCAAACAAATCAGCGCGTGATGTTCTCGGCTGGCGGTGCGACTTACAACGGTGAAAGCGCGTTAGCGGTTGGGGCGTCGGTTAACTTTAACGAACATATGGTTGGTAAAGTGAGCTTCTCTGATGACACAGCAAATAATATGGGGGCTTCAGTCGGCGTAGGGATTGGCTTTTAATAAATAACCAGTATGACAAAATACATTGTTATCTCTGTAATAGTGTACCTGATGCTTATTATCGTTGGCGCATGGTTAGGTATTATGTATCAGGCTTATTATATTTGCGGCTATTAAACCTTCTTCTATAGAATATATTTCACCAAAGGTATCATCGTAATGATAAAGTCACTCTTAGCGGTATTAATAGCTGGCGCTGCCATCCTGCTTTCTGCGTGTACTTCACCTGCTCAGCGCATGGCCGAATGTGAGCGCCAGGGCATTAGCAAAGATACCTGCTACCTGGCTGAGCAAAATCGCCAGAATGCTTATAATGAAGCCGCACAAAATGCAGCATGGGCGAACGCGCGTGATGCCGCAGCGGGTACGGGTATCTGGGCTAAAAAAGACGCGAAACAACATGCTCAGGCGGCCAAAGCGGTACACGCCTTTAAATGGGAAGGAATGAAGATCACAATTAAAGGCGAGATCCTGGATGTCGATGGCGTATTGGGCGCGCTGGATGAAAATGAGCCTCAGGCAAAAGTTTATTCACAAGGGCTATACACCTTCATTTACTATCATGCTAAAGGCAAATTAGCGGTGAGTAAAGAAGGAAAGTTTGAAGGCTACGCAACAAAGATTAAATAGAAACAGAGGCGACACCTGTCGCCTTTTTAATTTGCAGGCCTTAACGTATTACTCTAGCTGCCACGCCCCGGCATCAATAAGCGATGCGGTTCCCGTCCAGGCAAACATTGCCAGTTCGCGCGCCCCTTCATCAGGATAAATGCGGCTGCTCAGGCACGCCTCCCCTTCATTGACAAACACTTCCACTGACGAGCTGTCAGCGAACAGGCGCAGGCTTAGCGTGTCGTTCAGGTTCAGCGCGACGCTTCGGGTACCGCACAGGCCATACTGCGGATAATAACGCTCCAGCACCAGGCGCTGCATCTGCGCATCAACGTAGAGACGGAATCCGTCGCCAAGACGAATGCCGTACTGCTCCGCGCTGCTGTTAGCACAGTCCCACTGCAGAATGACCTCCATCGCATCGCAGCTTTCCACCTGAACGATCTGCTGATTGTTGAGCGTGCTCACCGGCCAGGGGAACCACGCTCCCCGCAAGCTTTCCACTTCTCTGGCTGGCCGCATCTGCAGGCGGTTATCTGCGCTTAGCGTCAGCTCGCGCGGTAAGGAGAGCATGCCAGCCCACCCGTCCTGCTGTTCCGGAAGGGGAGATTCCCACATGTCCAGCCAGCCGATAACGATGCGTCGGCCGTCAGGCGTCAGGAAGCTTTGGGGCGCATAGAAATCATGCCCGCTATCCATCTCCACAAACTCACCTTCACGCACGAAAGGTTGGCCAGGCTGCCACTCCCCCAGCAGGTAACCGCTCTGGAAAAGATTGCGATTTTTGAATCCCTCCGCAGCCAGCCCCTGAGGTGAAAACATCAGCACGCGTTTGCCGTTGAGGGTGAAAAAGTCCGGGCATTCCCACATGTAACCCATCTCTTTTTCAGCCACCGCAAGCACGCCCATATCCTGCCATTCGCGCAGGTCGTCAGAACGGTAAACACGCACCTGGCCCGTCTCGCCATCCCGCGCGCCGACAACCATGTACCAGCGCTCCCCTTCCCGCCACACTTTTGGATCGCGAAAGTGATGCAGCCCAGGCGGCGTGTCAACGATCGTTCCTTGCCGCGTAAAATGGACGCCATCACGGCTGGTTGCCAGGCACTGCACCTGGTAAAGGTTAGCCTCGTCATCCGGATCGCCGTGGAATTTGTGGCCGGTATAAATCAGCGCCAGCGTATCGCCATCCACCACCGCCGAGCCGGAAAAACAGCCGTCCTTATCCTCTGGCCCTTCCGGTGCCAGCGCCACCGGGAGGTGTTCCCAGCGAACTAAATCCTTGCTGCGCGCATGACCCCAGTGCATCGGCCCCCACTGGGTCGAGTACGGATGATGCTGGTAAAACGCGTGATACCAGCCGTCAAACCACACCAGACCATTCGGGTCGTTCATCCAGCCGGCACGCGCGGCGAGGTGGTAACGCGGATACCAGCGCAGGTTAAGATCGCCGCGTTTGGCCTGTAATGATTGTTCAGCTTTGGCAATGGAATACATCATTTGTTTACTCTTTTCAGTCATATAGTGGAGGGTTGCGGCATGAGCGGGTCAGAAGAAGACTTACCCGAGCGCAACAGGAAGATGGAGATGAGCGTGGTGCTGAACACTAACAGCCCCATAATGAGATAGGATTGGGCAAAGCCGTATTTCTCATAGCTGTAACCCGCCAGCGGCGACAGCACAGACGCAATCACCGAGCTTGTACAGGCAAAGCCCACCAGATAGAGCGTGGAAGAGAGCCGCTTATCAAAATGTAAGCTGTTGTATTTAAATACCGAGACCAGCAATACGGGCAGTTCTACCGCGTGCAGCAGCTTGGTAATGGAGATGAGCACCGGCCCCTCAACCAGACCAGATGCCACCATACGCATTGCCATCACCATTCCCGCGAATATCAGGCCGTTTTTCGCGCCGAGGCGGTTCACCAGCCACGGGGCGCAAAACATGCCCGCCGCCTCAAGGAAAACCTGGAAGGAGTTGAGATAGCCGTACATGGCGTTCCCTTCCTGCAACGTCGGGAACTGTGATGAGAAATAGACCGGGAACTGCTGATCGTAAACGCCGTAAATGCAGGTGCCGATAACGAAAAACACCAGCGCCCAGAAACGCGGCAGCGTCAGCAGGCGCAATGCGTCTTCCAGCGTCACCTTGCCACCGGACACCGCTTCCTGCATGGCGTGCGGTGCAGAAGAGACCCGCAGGCGCGCGAGCAAAACAAAAAACACCAGCCCGGCGCCGCTCGCGACAGCGAAATTCAGCTTCGGATTGATGTTAAACAGGAGCCCCGCAAAAAAGGTTGCCGCCGCCCAGCCAAGCGATCCCCACATTCTCGCCTTGCCAAACTCAAACTGGCTCTGACGGGCTACGCGTTCGGTATAGGATTCCAGCACCCCAATCCCACCGTTAAACGTCAGGCCAATAAAAATCCCACCGAAAATACTGCCCAGCAATACGTTAATTTGCAGCAGATAGCCAAACAGCAAAAAGGCCGGACCGGAAAGAATAAGCAGACTGGTCAGAAACCAGAGCAGGTTTTTGCGCAGGCCGAGTTTGTCCTGAATAAATCCATAGCAAATTTGAGCAAACAGCGCGGAGACGGAAAGCACGGCATAGATAACGCCCGTATCCCCCGCTTTTAACCCCACTTCCTGGTGGAGCCAGATAGAGAGCAACGAGCCAGAAGATGACCAGGTGACAAAAAAGAAAAACAGTAATGCGCTCAGTAAGGGATAGCTGTGAGAGTGATGCGTTTTCATCATGGCATTCTCGTGTTGGAGTAATGACCCAATGGTAACGTTAACATCCATGCTTTCTCATGCTGTCTGATTAAGATTTAAGATGTTAATCACGAAAGTTAACGTTAACATTAAGGAAGTGAGATCGCGATCATAAATTCATAACTGAGGTAAGCATGACTTAACCTGGTCATCAGCCTTCCTTTTACATCAGCGACTTAGTTGTATACCCTCTCACAGAGCATTAACGGAGTAAGAAAATGGCTTCCCTGAAGGACGTCGCAAAGCTGGCTAACGTATCGCTGATGACGGTTTCCCGCGCGCTTAACAGCCCGGAGCGGCTTAAACCGGAAACGCTGGCGCGCGTACAGTGGGCTATCGAGCAAACCAGCTACGTTCCCGATCTGTCCGCCAAGAAAATACGCGGCGCGAATGCTTCGCCTAAAACCATAGGCGTGCTGGCGCTCGATACGGTCACGACACCTTTTTCGGTGGAGATTACGCTGTCCATTGAAGAGACGGCCAGGATGCACGGCTGGAATAGCTTCGTCATGAATATGTTTGCTGACGACAATCCGGATGCCATTGTCGATCTTCTGCTCTCCCACCGGCCTGACGGGATTATCTACACCACGATGGGGTTACGTCAGGTTCCTCTTCCTGCCAAGCTGCTCACCCTCCCCTGCGTGCTGGCCAACTGCGAGAGTGTCGGTGAAAAGGTCGCCAGCTATATCCCGGATGATGAACAGGGGCAATACGCCGCCGTCAGGGCATTACTCGCAGAAGGCTATCGGCAGCCCCTGTGTCTGCATTTACCTGTGGGCCATCTGGCCACAACCCGGCGCCGTCAGGGGCTTGAACGCGCCTGCCGTGAAGCTGGAATCGACCCGGACGGCCTGGAACATGCGTATATGGCGCACGGGGATGAGCATTATCGTGATATTCCGACCGCATTGCTGGCGCGCATACGGAAGGGCATCCCGCGGTTTGATTCCGTAATCTGCGGTAACGATCGTATCGCGTTTATGGTGTACCAGACGCTGCTGGCGCAAGGGCTTCGCATCCCTGAAGATGTCGCGGTTATCGGCTATGACAACATGGTGGGCATTGGCGAGCTGTTTTTGCCGCCTCTTTCAACGGTTCAGTTGCCCCACTACGAAATTGGTCGCCTGAGCGCCCTGCACATTATTAACGGTGAACAACACCGGGAAACGACGCGCGTTGAAAGTCCATTTTTAATGCGTGATTCCATTGCGCGCGCCATGTGACTACCGCTTTTTGTCGTTGATGGAAGAATAAGGGGGTATGAAGGCAGCATACCCCCTTCTTTTGTCAGCCAATGGCACGATTTGTCACACTCTTTTCTGTCATTTAACAACCCAAACAAATACCGAATAAGCAATTGTTTTTATTGGCAATAAAGTGTAATTTTCTTTTTGAAAATGGTGATATTGCCTCTCCTGTGCTCCATGTCACAAAACAGTAAACAAATTAACCATTGAGCCCCGTGACAAAAGGCTCTATATTGGCGGCGTTTTTTTCAGGCCCCATCTGTTTTTTAACTTTTTATTCAATCGTGGCTCATAGCGAAGCGGCGGTTGTAGGAGTGATATGATGACGGATAAAGTCCGTATTGACACCGTAGATGCCCACAAAAGCAACGAAACCTATCTGGCCCGTCAGGCCGAGTTTGAATCTAACGTCAGGAGTTATCCGCGCAAACTGCCTTTAGCGATTACTAAAGCAGAAGGCGTGTGGATCACCGATGCAGATAATAAAGAATACCTTGACTGTTTAGCAGGCGCAGGGACCCTTGCGCTTGGCCATAACCATCCTGATGTGCTGAAAAGCATCCAAAATGTCATTACCAGCGGCTTGCCGTTACACACTCTGGATCTGACCACGCCTCTGAAAGACGCGTTTTCTGAATATCTGCTCTCTCTGCTGCCTGGTCAGGGCAAAGAGTACTGCCTGCAGTTCACCGGTCCATCCGGTGCCGACGCCGTTGAAGCGGCGCTGAAGCTGGCGAAAAAAGTGACCGGCCGTAGCGGTATCATCAGCTTCTCTGGTGGTTACCACGGCATGACCCACGGCGCACTGTCCGTGACCGGCAACCTGTCTCCGAAAGAAGCGGTTGACGGTATGATGCCAGAAGTGCAGTTCATGCCTTACCCGCACGAGTACCGCTGCCCGCTGGGTATCGGTGGTGAAGCGGGCGTGAAAGCGCTGACTTACTACTTCGACAACCTGATCAACGATGTTGAAAGCGGCGTGCGTAAACCTGCCGCGGTGATCCTGGAAGCCGTTCAGGGCGAAGGCGGCGTGAACCCGGCTCCGGCTGAGTGGTTGCAGCGCATTCGTAAAGTGACTCAGGAACACGGCATTCTGCTGATCCTCGACGAAGTTCAGGCTGGCTTTGCCCGTACCGGTAAATTCTTCGCCTTCGAACACGCGGGCATCGAGCCAGACATCATCGTGATGTCTAAAGCGGTTGGTGGCGGTCTGCCGCTGGCCGTGCTCGGTATCAAAAAGCAGTTCGACGCATGGGCGCCAGGCCACCACACCGGTACCTTCCGCGGCAACCAGCTGGCAATGGCAACCGGCCTGACGACGCTGAAAATCCTGAAAGACCAGAACATCGCGGGCAAAGTGGCTGCACAAGGCGAATGGCTGAAAGGCCAGTTGAAAGAGATGGCAAAACGTTATCCGGTCATCGGTCACGTGCGCGGTCTGGGCATGATGATCGGTATCGAGATCGTTAAGCCACACGAAGCTGCTGACCATATGGGCTGCTTCCCTGGCGACGGCGAGCTGTCTGCGCTGATTCAGAAGAAGTGCTTTGAAGCAGGTCTGATTCTGGAGCGTGGTGGTCGTAACGGTATCGTTCTGCGCCTGCTGCCTTCCCTGCTGATCAGCGACGAAGAGCTGAAAATCTTCCTGGATAAATTCGAGCAGGCACTGCTTGCTGCGGGCGTTCGCCCGGCGTAACCGGAGTAGTTGATTACGATGTCAGATTCAAACCCAATTTTGTTCTCCTCTGCGCAGAGCATTGAAGCTTACCAGCAGGCGATTGAACAAAGCACTCAGGCTGTGATGCAGTGGCTGAAGCAGCCTGAGATGTACCAGGGCAAAACGGTCGCGGAGCTGCGCGACCGTATTAAGCTGGATTTCAACCCGAAAGGGCTGGGCAACGAAGCGGCGATTGAACGCGCCGTGGAATTCTTCCTGAAAGACAGCTTGTCCGTTCATCACCCGCAGTGTGTGGCGCACCTGCACTGCCCAAGCCTGGTGGTAAGCCAGGCGGCGGAAGTGCTGATCAACGCCACTAACCAGAGTATGGACTCCTGGGATCAAAGCCCGTCCGCAACCATTATTGAGATCAAACTGATCGAGTGGCTGCGTACCCGCGTGGGTTATCAGGCTGGCGACGCGGGTGTGTTCACCAGCGGCGGTACCCAGAGCAACCTGATGGGTCTGATGCTGGCGCGTGACGCATTCTTCGCGCGTCAGGGCCACTCCGTTCAGCAGGACGGTCTGGTGGGCGATCTGCGCAAAATTCGCGTGCTGTGCTCCGAGAACGCGCACTTCTCCGTGCAGAAAAACATGGCGCTGATGGGCCTGGGCTATCAGTCCGTAGTGCAGGTGAAAACCGACGAGTTCTCCCGCATGGATCTGACCGATCTGGCGGCGAAAATCGAGCAGTGCAACGCGAACGGGGAGCAGATTCTGGCCATCGTCGCGACGGCAGGTACTACCGATGCCGGTGCTATCGATCCGCTGCGTGCCATTGCTGAACTGGCGGCGAAGCAGAATATCTGGGTACACGTTGACGCGGCCTGGGGCGGCGCGCTGCTGATGTCCGATCAGTATCGTCACTACCTGGACGGCATCGAGCTGGTGGATTCCGTCACCCTGGACTTCCACAAGCAGTTCTTCCAGACCATCAGCTGCGGCGCGTTCCTGCTGAAAGAAGCGCGTCACTATGAGCTGATGCGCTATCAGGCGGCCTACCTGAACTCTGAGTTCGACGAAGAAGCGGGCGTGCCTAACCTGGTGTCCAAATCTCTGCAGACCACCCGTCGTTTCGACGCGCTGAAGCTGTGGATGAGCCTGGAAGCGCTGGGTCAGGAGCAATACGCGGCGATCATCGATCACGGCGTAACGCTGGCGCAGCAGGTTGCAGCCTACGTGAAAGAGCAGCCTGCTCTGGAACTGGTTATGCAGCCACAGCTGGCAAGCGTGCTGTTCCGCTTCCGTGGCCAGGTGCAGATGGACGACGCGGGCATCGCCCTGCTGAACCAGAAAATTGGTGATGCGCTGCTGGAATCCGGCCGTGCAAACGTCGGTGTGACCGAGCATAACGGCATCACCTGCCTGAAGCTGACTCTGCTGAACCCAACCGTGACGCTGGAAGATATCAAAATCCTGCTGTCGCTGGTTGAGCGCACCGCGCAGGAAGTTCTCGCGAAGTAATACAAAACCCCTCTTCCGTCGGAAGAGGGGTTATCTTTATACGCCTGCCCACCACATTCTGATTTTCAATCCCCAGTAGCTCGTCCAGCCCGTTGTGGTACTGACTACTTTCCCCTTTGACACAATCACCAGCGTCGGCGTTACGCTCACCTGCCACTGTTGCGACACGGCGCCGTTTGCATCGTTAATCACCGGCATACTCAGGTTTTTCTTTTCAGCCCAGCGAGCGAGCTTTGCATCGTCACCGGAGCGCATGGCAATGCTCACGACGTTACCGCCCTCTTTTGCCAGCTTATCGACCGCAGGTGTCGTATAACGACAGATGCTACACCAGGTTGCCCAGACGTAAATCAGCAGGGGGCGCTCCTTGCTGAGCGCCGCGATATCGTGAATGTTACCGTCGATACTCTGCATAGGCGTTGCGCTAAAGCTGGCGGGTAATGACGGCTTTCGGTATTGATCCACGCCCCACATGACCGCCAGCGTAAGCAGAATGAGTATGATCCCTTCCCGCGCCCAGCGGCGCAGGCGACTCAATTTACGGTTATCCATTATGACCTCTCGATTTAACGGAGGTCATCTTAGCGGGCTATTCGGCGTCATGCTGTAAAGAAGTGTCGCGTCACTTTATTCCGGGGTATAGCCGTAGTTGTAATGGCTATAACCCGAGTGGTAATAGAACGCAGCGGATTTCACAATATCATTGAGAATCGCGCCTTCAACCTGGACGCCCATCTGCTGCAGACGCTTCCGGCAGTTTTCGATCTCTTTGACGCTGGTTTTACCGAAACGGGCAACCAGCAACGTGGTTGCCGCGGCTCTGGCGACGAGTAGCGCATCCGTTACGGCCAGCACCGGTGGCGTGTCGACAATCACGATGTCGTACTCTTTGTCTATTCGCGACATTACCGTCTGGAAGCGCTCATTCATAAGCAGCTCGACAGGATGTGAAGGCTGAGATCCACAGGTCAAGACATCAAAGCCACCTTTCTCGAAGCGTTGAATCGCATCCTGCCACTCTATGCTTCCCCCCAGCACGCTGGACAACCCATGCTGGTTGTTCAGTTTGAAAATATTGTGAACATATCCCTTGCGCATATCCGCATCAATAAACAGTACCCGTTGACCTGCCTGAGCGGCAATCGACGCCAGCGAGGTGCTCACCAAAGTCTTTCCGCAGTCCTGCGAAGGACCAGAAATCACCACTATCCGATTAACGGCATTCATCATGATAAAATGCAGACTGGTGCGTAACCCGCGCACCGCCTCGACAAATATATCCGCCGGTCGGTCAACGGGCAGGAAAGGTACGTTTGACGTCCTGTGCTTCCAGTGGGAAGCAAACAGCGTCCTCCTGCGCAAATGCGTTTTTTTCCATAGCCACACTGAACGGGGGAGCGTAGCCAGAAGAGGCATTCCCTGCGCTTCCAGCTGTTCAGACGAGGTGATGCCCCGTTTAAACGCAGAGCGCACCAACACCGTCCCTGCAGAGAGCATCAATCCCACCAGCATACCGAGCACAATGATAATCACTTTGTGCGGTTTGACGGGTCCAGGCTGCGTTACTGCAGGGTCAATGATCCGCACGTTTCCGATGGTGCTGGAGCGCGAGATATTCAGCTCCTGCTGACGCGTCAGCAGCTGCAGGTAGATGGTGCGCCCGGACTCAACGTCACGGCTTAAACGCAAAATTTCCTGCTGGGTAGAAGGCATGGATGAAACGCGGTTATTCAGGCGCGTACGTTCCTGCTTTAGGGTCTGTTTTTTATCACGTAAGGCGCGGTAGGTTGGGTGATCCTTTTTGAAAAGCTGAGAAACTTCTGCTTCGCGGAACGTCAGCTCGTTAAGCTGATTTTCCACATTAACAACCTGATCGAGAACCGTCTTCGCCTCAAGGGATAGATCGACAGAATCGCGCTGCTCTCTGTAGGCGTTCAGTCGTGCTTCTGCTTCATCCAGTTCGCGCCTGATTTTAGGTAATTGGTCCTGTAAAAACGTCAGGCTGCGGGTATCTTTAGCTTCCTGGCGCGCAATATTCTGGCTGAGATAATTTTCAGCAATGGTGTTGAGCACCACGGCGATCTTGTCAGGGTCCTCGCCCGTCAGCGTTAAGCTGATAATTCCGCTCTGCTTCGCCGACTCAGAAACAATGAGTCGGCGCTGAAGGGCGTTTATTGCTTCAAGCTTTGTGACGGTTTTGAGGGCAAACCGGGTGCCTGGTGCCGCACTGAGCGAGGTGACAAGCAGCGTTACTCCGCCTTTAACCAGCGTTTTCCCAACAACGCCATCAGCCTCAAGCATTTTTCCTTCGAGGTGATACCGGCCCTGCTCCTGCACGGTCAGTAAAAGTTCCTGTGGCTTGTCTTCCAGAAGAGGAAGGGTGAGCGCGCCAATTGTCAGTTCACCGGCTTTACGCCCTCGTTCCAGCAGCGGCCCAATGACGGGCAGCACGCGCCGTTTGACGCTGTACGTTAGCCCCAGCTTGTCAACGGTCTCTCCCAGAATCATCCGCGACTTGAGCAGCAAGAGTTCGGGCGCAACATCAGGTGAAAGATCGGTACCAAACTGGCTTAAACTTTTGAGCAACGAGTTGTCCTGCTTCGCTTCTATCTGCACAAGGGCATCAGCCTGATAGATCGGTGTGACGCTATACGCATAGATCCCGGCGCATACGGTGAACAGGAGCGTGATGCACGCTATCATTACCCGATGATCAAACATCTCAGCCAACAGCTGAATGAGATCAATTTCATTATCATGCGGTGTCGCAGCACCAAATTTGTCTGATTTATGAGACGACATTACTGCTTCATTCCTTGTTGACGCAAACGACGAGCCCATTCCTGACTGGCTTTTCCTAACTGCTCGAAAACATATTCGAAGGCTTCCCGGCTTTTGCGATACGGGTCGGGAATGTCCTTTGTTTCCAGCCACTGACCAAACAACAGCGATTTCCCCCGATTCTCCGGCGCCACTGAGGCAATAAAACGGAGATGCTCTGGCTCCATCACCAGAATCAAATCGGATTTTTGTAACAGAAAACGTGTGACCTTACGCGCCACGTGACCTTCCAGCGAAACGCCATGACGTAAGGCGACTGCTTTTGCAGTCGCATCCGCCGGGCGTCCTTCAAGCCCGAAAATACCTGCCGAGGTTACCTGCGCGTCGGGTAGCTGCTGGCGCAACAGCCGCTCACCCATCGGTGAACGGCAAATATTGCCGGTGCAAACCACGAGAATTGAATTGAACATTATTGCGGCCACGACCTGATGTAACGGACGGTTTCGGTCAGGTCATGTACGCCACTGATGGTGGGTACCAGCTGGGCGATCACACGATTCCAGCGTGAAAGCGGTGCCGTCGTGACATAGACAATGTCGTACGGTTCCAGCTCGAATTCTGTGCTCAGCACCATGGCTGAGGCATCTTCCGCATTGAGTTGATAGATGTTGGCGATTTTATCTTTCTCGCCTTTTCGTGAAACCGGGCGAATAACAAAAATCCCGGTTGCATCGGCCATATTCTGGTTCAGCCCGCCTGCATTCCCCAGGGCTTCGGCCAGCGTCATGCCGCTACGATCCATCTTAAGGGTGCTCTGTTTAACCACCTCGCCCATCACAAACACTTTCAGCGCGTCGTTCCGGGGAACAAACAGGATATCGCCCGGATAAAGAAGCTTATTTTGGGTTAAATCGCCATGTTGCATCAGAGCATAGAGTGAAAGGCGCGAGTCTTGGCCATCATGCGTGAGCACGACGTTACGCCAGTCGGCATCCGCAGAGAGACCGCCCGCAGCGTTCACCGCATCCATTACCGTCAATGGAATATTGGTTATTGGCTGCTGGCCCGATTTCTCAACCTCTCCGGTGATATAGGCTTTTTGAGAACGGAAGGAGGCAACGCTGACGTCCACCTGAGGGCTCTCAATGACCTCATCCAGCCGCGCGGTGATCTCCTCACGTACCTGCGAAACCGTTTTGCCCGCCACTTTCAGCTTGCCGACGTAGGGGTAGAAAAGCGTACCATCGGCGTTAACCCAGTTACCCGCGTCGCTCGCGCTACGGTACTGCCCTGCGGGCGTCGTGAGTTCAGGGTGATCCCAGACGGTGACCGTCAAAATGTCCCCTGAGCCAATGCGGTATTCCCAGTTTTTGAGCTGCTCATCCAGAGTAGGATTTGCCTGAGATTTAGAAACGGGTGGGCGCAGTTTTTCAATCAATCCAGGGGTTAAAGGAAAAACCTCCACGCATTTGTCCAGCGGATCGTTAATTTCTTCACCGGTAGTGACTTTTTTCCCGGAAAGACTTAAGTTCTGGCCTGGTGAAAATACACATCCTGTTAGCTGGCTGAGCGTCAGAAAGGACAGTAAAAGAGCAGTTGTAGTTTTCATTTATATAAAATGTTGATTTATCGTTGCGCTGGGTAGTTAACTCGCAAAAAAAAAGCAAGCAAGACCTTGAAATATCGTTATTTATTATTTCCCCGCGATGCTGCAAAACACACGTTCGCTGTTGTTTAAAAAGTTAAAAAAACAGCGCACAATTGCGCAAGAAAACGGAGAGTAATAATACTTTATGCGCCGCGATATTAAATGTTATCCCTTGCAAAAGCATTCGCTTAACGGTGCAATTTTGACGTAGAAACTTATTTTCAGAATAGATTAATAAAATAATAAAAATAACAAATATTCCGCACAATCAACATTCACCGCAATGATGAGCATCACCGTTATCGACTACCCAAACCCCTCCACTTTTGTTACATTTTTTATCAAACGCATCATGCTTTGATACTTAAAATAGACCGTCTGTCTTGTGCTGTGTGCCCTGCAGACGAAAGTCTCTGAAACAATATCACTGGAGAAAAAATGGCTAAGCGTAAATTGCTGCTTCTGGGTGTATTACTGTCTCTGGCGGGCTCCGCGTTCTCTGCCCCGCAAACCGCCGCTGCGCCATCGGGCATCAAGGCCTATGAAGAACAAGAGTTCATCGCCGATTTCACGAAGTTTAAAATCGGCGATACGGCACCGGCGCAGTATCAAACGCCGGAGTACACCATTAAACAGTACCAGCTGCGTAACCTTCCGGCACCGGATGCCGGTACCCACTGGACCTACATGGGCGAAAACTACGTCTTGATTGGCGATGCAGATGGCAAAATCTACAAAGCCTACAATGGAGATATTTTCTATCATCGCTGATACGATCGTAATCCGTCCGTGGCAGGAGAGCGACCGCCCTTTCCTGCGTACGCTCTACCTCCACGCCCGGCGTGAAGCCTGGCCGTGGCTGGACAGTTCTGCGTGGCAGCTTGAAGATTTTGACGCGGCAACCCTGGACGAAGAGATTTGGGTGGCGGAGCAGGATGGGCACCGACTTGGCTTCGCCTCAGTCTGGACGAACGATAATTTTCTGCACAACCTGTTTGTCGACCCGCAGTATCAGAGTCGGGGCGTCGGACATGTGTTGCTTGAGCACGTACAGAAGACGTTTACCAGCACGGGCTCACTCAAGTGTCTGGTGAAGAATGCGCGGGCTATTACGTTTTACCAGCGGCACGGCTGGCACATTGAGGCGACGGGGAATTCTCCTGAGGGAGAATACTATCTTATGCATTACCGGCTTGGGTAAAGTCAGGTGGCGCTTCGCTTACCTGACCTACAAAATCGTATTTCGTAGGCCGGGTAAGGCGAAGCCGCCACCCGGCAATCCAGCGCTGGGGGGTTACACCGCGCGGAAGGCGATTTCACCCGGGATCACTTCACCCTGCCAGTAGAGCTGCGCCGCAACGCGCCCCGCCAGCTGGCGATACATCTCAGCGAACTCGCTGTCCGGACGGCTGACGACCGTCGGCTTCCCGCTGTCCAGATCTTCACGCAAGGAAATATGCAGCGGCATCTGCCCCAGCAGCTGGGTGTGATACTGCGCTGCCAGTTTTTCCGCCCCACCCGTACCAAAGATAGACTCATGGTGTCCGCAGTTGCTGCAGATGTGCATGCTCATGTTCTCGACGATGCCGAGCACCGGCACTTCCACTTTCTCGAACATCACGATGCCTTTTTTGGCGTCGATCAGCGCGATATCCTGCGGCGTGGTGACCACAACGGCCCCCGTTACCGGTATGTTCTGCGCCAGCGTCAGCTGAATGTCACCGGTGCCCGGCGGCATGTCCAGCACCAGATAATCCAGATCCGGCCACATCGTTTCCTGCAGCATCTGCAGCAGCGCTTTGCTGGCCATCGGGCCGCGCCAGACCATGGCGTTATCGTCGGTCACCAGGTAACCGATGGAGTTGGTCGCCAGACCGTGCGCCACGATCGGCGCCATATGCGTGCCGTCCGGCGAGGTTGGGCGCTGATTTTCCGCACCCAGCATGTTTGGAATAGACGGACCGTAGATATCGGCATCCAGAATACCGACCTTTGCCCCTTCCGCCGCCAACGCGAGCGCGAGGTTGACGGCGGTAGAGGATTTACCCACCCCACCCTTACCTGAACTCACGGCGATGATGTTTTTCACCCCATTGACGCCCGGCTGATTTTTCACACGTTTCAGCGTGGCGATACTGTGGCTCAGCTTCCAGTCAATCGCTTTCGCACCGGTAATGCGCAGCAGCTCGGCGCTGGTCTGCTCTTTCAGCGCGTCAAAGGCGCTGGTCCAGACGAACGGCATCTGCACTTCAACGTGCAGCGTATCGTCCAGCCACGCGACGTGGTGTAACGCTTTCAGCGTAGTGAGGTTATGTTTCAGGGTTGGATGCTGAAAGTTAGCCAGCGTCCCGGCGACCATTGCTCGTAAGGCTTCCGGTGATTTGGCCTGGGATTGAGAACTCATCCCGACTCCTTTGTTCTTGTGAATAAGACCTTATACAAACAAGTTTACCTGAAAGGCCGTGGTTTGTGCTTACTTAATAATGCCCCTTTTGGTAATATCGAAAACCCTTTTCACAGTTAAAAGAAGTAATGCCTACTATGACTCAAGTCGCGAAAAAAATTCTGGTAACGTGCGCCCTGCCGTACGCCAACGGCTCAATCCACCTCGGCCACATGCTGGAGCATATCCAGGCTGATGTCTGGGTCCGTTACCAGCGAATGCGCGGCCACGAGGTTAACTTCATCTGTGCGGACGATGCCCACGGCACGCCGATTATGCTGAAAGCGCAGCAGCTGGGGATTTCCCCGGAGCAGATGATTGCCGAAATGAGTCAGGAGCATCAGACCGATTTTGCTGGCTTTGACATCAGCTATGACAACTATCACTCCACGCACAGCGACGAAAACCGCGAGCTGTCGGAGCTGATCTACACCCGTCTGAAAGAGAACGGTTTCATCAAAAACCGTACTATCTCTCAGCTGTACGATCCGGAAAAAGGCATGTTCCTGCCGGACCGTTTCGTCAAAGGCACCTGTCCAAAATGTAAATCCCCGGATCAGTACGGCGATAACTGCGAAGTCTGCGGCGCGACCTACAGCCCGACCGAACTGATTGAGCCCAAATCCGTGGTATCCGGCGCCACACCTGTGATGCGTGATTCCGAGCACTTCTTCTTCGACCTGCCGTCCTTCAGCGAAATGCTGCAGGCGTGGACCCGCAGTGGCGCGCTGCAGGAGCAGGTGGCGAACAAGATGCAGGAGTGGTTCGAATCCGGCCTGCAGCAGTGGGATATCTCTCGCGATGCGCCGTACTTTGGCTTCGAAATCCCGAATGCGCCGGGCAAATATTTCTACGTCTGGCTGGATGCGCCAATCGGCTACATGGGCTCCTTCAAGAACCTGTGCGACAAGCGGGGCGACGCCGTCAGCTTCGACGAATACTGGAAGAAAGACTCTACCGCCGAGCTGTACCACTTCATCGGCAAAGACATCGTTTACTTCCACAGCCTGTTCTGGCCGGCCATGCTGGAAGGCAGCAACTTCCGCAAGCCAACCAACCTGTTTGTTCACGGCTACGTCACGGTGAACGGCGCGAAAATGTCCAAGTCCCGCGGGACGTTCATCAAGGCCAGCACCTGGCTGAACCACTTCGACGCGGACAGCCTGCGCTACTACTACACCGCGAAGCTCTCTTCCCGCATCGACGATATCGACCTGAACCTGGAAGATTTCGTGCAGCGTGTGAACGCAGACATCGTCAACAAGGTGGTGAACCTGGCGTCCCGTAACGCGGGCTTTATCGCCAAGCGCTTTGACGGCGTAATGGCCGCTGAACTTGCGGACCCTGCCCTGTACCAAACCTTCACCGACGCGGCAGCCACCATTGGCGAAGCCTGGGAAACGCGCGAGTTCGGTAAAGCAGTGCGTGAAATCATGGCGCTGGCTGACCTGGCTAACCGCTATGTGGACGAGCAGGCGCCGTGGGTTGTCGCTAAACAGGAAGGCCGCGATGCCGATCTGCAGGCCATCTGCTCCATGGGCATCAACCTGTTCCGCGTGCTGATGACGTACCTGAAGCCGGTTCTGCCGCAGCTGGCAGCCCGCGCTGAAGCGTTCCTGAACACCGAACTGACCTGGGATGCAATGGCGCAGCCGCTGCTCGGCCACAAGGTGAACACATTTAAGGCGCTGTATAACCGCATTGAGATGAAGCAGGTTGAAGCGCTGGTCGAAGCCTCTAAAGAAGAGGTGAAAGCGGCTGCAGCACCGGTAACCGGCCCGCTGGCGGACGATCCGATTCAGGAAACGATCACCTTTGATGACTTCGCAAAAGTCGATCTGCGCGTGGCGCTGATTGAAAACGCAGAATTCGTGGAAGGCTCTGACAAGCTGCTGCGCCTGACGCTGGATCTCGGCGGCGAGAAGCGCAACGTCTTCTCCGGCATCCGTTCTGCCTACCCGGACCCGCAGGTGCTGATCGGCCGTCAAACCGTGATGGTCGCTAACCTGGCGCCGCGCAAAATGCGCTTCGGCATTTCCGAGGGGATGGTGATGGCAGCAGGCCCTGGCGGGAAGGATATCTTCCTGTTAAGCCCAGACGAAGGCGCGAAGCCGGGCCAGCAGGTGAAATAACAAAAAAGCCGGAGATAATCTCCGGCTTTTTTTATGGTTTCGGGTGATGCACCCGATGGGTCAGCCCGCGCAGGAAATTACGCAGAAACTGGTCGCCGCACTCGCGGTAATTTTTGTGGTCCGGCGCGCGCATCATGGCAGTGATTTCCGGCATCGACACGCGGTATTTCTGCTCGGTCATGATCGCCTGGATATCGTCCGTTTTCAGCGAGAAGGCGATACGCAGCTTTTTCAGCACCGTGTTGTTGTTCACGCGACGCTCCAGCGCCAGCTCGGGCGCGGAGTCATCTTTTCCACGTTTATCGTAAATCAGCCCGTTCAGAAAACCCGACAGAATGATGTCCGGGCAGCGGACGAAGCCCTCTTCGTCCTCTTTGGTCATCCAGGTATCAAAATTTGCAGACGTGGATTCCATGTCGGACAGCGCAAGAATGCGCACCATGTCGTTATTGTTTGCTTTCAGGGTGTAGCGCAGGCTACGAAGAATATCGTTACTTAGCATAGAGCCTTCGAATGTCGATGATGCAATGGCGCGCAGTGTACCAGTTTTACAGGCCAATCGCCTCTTTCAAACTTTTCAGATAGCGGCGGCTGACGGGGACGGTCTGCCCGGCGCGCAGCACCAGCTCGGCCTGACCGTTATCTTCCAGACGGATCTCCTTCAGGTGCGCCATGTTCACCAGATACTGACGGTGACAGCGAATCAGCGGCGTGCGGCTCTCCAGCGTGCGCAGGGTCAGCTCGGTAAACCCTTCGTTCCCTTCCGCGCTGGTGACAAACACCCCGCTCAGGCGGCTGCTGACAAACGCCACATCATCCATCTGCAGCAGATAAATCCGGCTGTGCCCGGTGCAGGGGATAAATTTCAGCGGCTGCTGGTTCTCCGGCAACAGCGTAACGTCCTGGACGGTTCGCTCCTGGCGTAAGCGGGTGAGCGTTTTTTCCAGCCGCTTCTCTTCAATCGGCTTGAGTAAATAATCGAACGCGTGCTCCTCAAAAGCCTTAACGGCATATTCGTCGAACGCCGTCAGAAACACGATGTAGGGACGATGCGCCGGGTCGAGCATGCCGACCATCTCCAGCCCGCTGATGCGCGGCATCTGAATGTCGAGGAACAGCACGTCCGGGCGCAGCTTGTGCACCGCACCGATGGCCTCAATGGCGTTGGCGCACTCCCCCACAATCTCAATGTCTGGCTGCTCCTGCAGCAGAACGCGCAGGTTTTCCCGTGCCAGCGGCTCGTCATCCACGATCAGCACTCTTAACATGCGTTTTCCTCCAGCGGCAGTCGAACGGTAATACGGGTAAAACGGTCAGGCTCGCAGGCGACGGTAATGCCACAGTCGTCGCCAAAATGGGCGCGCAGACGTTTATCAACCAGGCTCATCCCTAATCCGCCCGAAGCGGAAGGCTGGTACAGCCCGGCGTTATCTTCAATATCCAGCACCAGGTGGTGGTTAAAACGGCTGGCGGCAATGGTTATCTCCCCTGTCCCCAGCAGCTGCGAGGTACCGTGCTTGATGGCGTTCTCCACAATAGGCTGCAGGGTAAAGGCCGGAAGATGCTGATACGCCAGCTCGTCCGGAACGGAGAGCGACACCTGCAGTCGGGACTGAAACCGCGCCTGCTCAATTTGCAGATAGGCATTCACGTGCTCAATTTCATCGGCGAGGGTCACGATCTCTGACGGGCGCTTCAGGTTTTTACGGAAAAAGGTCGACAAAAACTGCACCAGCTGCGCGGCCTGATCGCTGTCGCGGCGAATCACCGCTTTGAGCGTGTTGAGGGCATTAAACAGGAAATGCGGATTGACCTGGGCATGCAGCAGCTTAATTTCAGACTGCGTCAGCAGGGCTTTCTGCCGTTCATACTGCCCGGCCAGAATTTGCGCGGAAAGAAGCTGGGCGATACCCTCCCCCAGCGTGCGGTTGATGGAGCTGAACAGACGGTTTTTCGCCTCATACAGCTTGATGGTGCCCATCACCCGCTGATTTTCCCCGCGCAGCGGAATGACGAGCGTGGAGCCCAGCTTGCACTGCGGATGCAGCGAGCAGCGGTAAGGCACTTCGTTACCGTCGGCATACACTACTTCGCCGGTTTCAATGGCGCGCAGCGTATAGGTCGACGAGATCGGTTTGCCCGGCAGGTGGTGATCGTCTCCGGTGCCGGTAAACGCCAGCAGCTTTTCGCGATCGGTAATGGCCACCGCACCAATATCCAGCTCTTTATAGAGCACCTGCGCAACCTTCATGCTGTTCTCTTCGTTAAACCCCTGACGCAGGATCCCTTCGGTAGAGGCGGCAACCTTCAACGCCGTGGCGGAAAAGGCCGAGGTGTACTTCTCAAACATGGCGCGCTTGTCGAGCAGAATACGCATAAACAGCGCCGCGCCGACGGTGTTGGTCACCATCATCGGGGCGGCAATACTGCTGACCAGGTGCAGCGCATCCTCGAACGGGCGGGCAATCAGCAGAATGATCGCCATCTGCGCCATTTCAGCCACAAAGGTAATGGCCCCGGCGGTAAGCGGGCTAAACACCTTGTCCGGGCGACCGCGCTTAATCATATAGCTGTGCACCAGGCCACCAAGCAGCCCTTCGACGATCGTCGAGATCATGCAACTGAGCGCCGTCATTCCGCCCATGGAATAGCGATGCAGCCCACCGGTTAAACCGACAAGACCACCGACGACCGGTCCGCCCAGCAGCCCGCCCATCACCGCGCCGATGGCGCGCGTATTAGCAATAGAGTCTTCGATGTGGAGGCCGAAGTAGGTCCCCATGATGCAAAAAATAGAAAAGGTGACGTAGCAGAGCAGCTTGTGCGGCAGGCGTACGGTGACCTGCATCAGCGGAATGAAAAGACGCGTTTTGCTCATCAGCCAGGCAATGACCAGAAACACGCACATCTGCTGAAGCAACAGCAGCACCAGGTTAAACTCGTACATACTCAAAACCGCACACGCTAAAAAACGCGTAACATACACGGATGCGGCTGAACTTTCTTTGAAGCGCCCCAAAAAAGCGCAAAATCGTGTCCGTTATCACATCTTTTTCTGCACATCGTGCATGGTTCGCATAATCTGTTTAAAAATTAATCAATTCTTCCTGGTTCGGCAAAGTGGGTCTACAGTTAAGCTGGGGACGCGTAAGCCAGGGGGCAAATATGGCGCTTTACACAATCGGTGAAGTGGCACTCCTTTGTGATATCAATCCCGTTACCCTACGGGCGTGGCAGCGACGGTATGGATTGCTCAAACCACAGAGGACGGACGGTGGTCATCGCCTTTTCAACGATGCCGATATCGACCGGATCCGCGAAATCAAAAGCTGGATCGACAACGGGGTGCAGGTCGGGAAAGTGAAGTCCCTGCTGAGCCACGACGACCCGGACACGCAACGCCTCTGGCGCGAGCAGCAGGAAACTCTGCTGCGGCTCCTGCAGGCGGGTAACCTGCAGCGACTGCGCACCTGGATCAAAGAGCAGGGTCGCGATTATCCGGCGAAAACGCTTATCACCCATCTTTTCATTCCGCTCCGTCGGCGCCTGCAGTGCCAACAGTCTACCCTGCAGGCGCTGCTCAGCATGCTTGACGGGGTGCTGATCAACTATATCGCAGTCTGTCTTGCCTCGGCGAAGAATAAGGCAGGAAAAGATGCGCTGGTGGTCGGCTGGAACGTGCACGATACCACCCGTCTGTGGCTGGAAGCGTGGATCGCCACCCAAAAGGGCTGGCGCGTGGATGTCCTTGCGCACTCGCTGGGGCAGCTCAAACCCGAGTTTTTCGACGGCCAGACCCTGCTGGTCTGGTGTGGCGAAGTGCCGTCCGCCACGCAGCAACAGCTGCTGACGGAGTGGCGTGAGCATGGTTATCCGGTTTATTCCCTTGGCCCGGATGAGCCATAACGGCATTTAATGGTTCATTAACAGCTGCGCTTCACCGTATAATTGTTCCGTTAACAACAGGAGCACATGATGAAGGCAACCAAACTCGCCATTATTACCCTTTTTGTCCTGATGGCCGTAAGCGGTATCGGCGGCGTGATGCTTGCAGGATACTCGTTTATCGTTCGTGGCGGTGTCGGCTGAGGTACAGCGCCAGCCGCTCAAAAAGGCGATCGACAACGATGGCCGCCAGCGCGACCAGCACCGCCCCCTGCACAATATAAGCCGTATTAAACCCGCTTAAGCCGATGATGATCGGCGTTCCCAGCGTATTGGCACCGACCGTAGACGCAATGGTCGCCGTCCCGATGTTAATGATCACCGACGTGCGGATCCCGGCAATAATAACCGGTGCCGCAAGCGGCAGTTCTACCTTGCGCAGCCGCTGCCAGCGGCTCATCCCCATCCCTTCCGCCACGCTTAAAACAGACGCCGGGACCGCCGCAACGCCCGCCAGCGTGCCCTGCAGAACGGGCAACACGCCGTACAGAATCAGCGCAATAATCGCGGGCTGCTGACCAAAACCCATCACCGGCACCGCTATCGCCAGCACCGCCACCGGCGGAAACGTCTGTCCAATGGCCGCAACCGTCTCCACCAGCGGACGAAACTCCCGGCCCGCAGGTCGCGTGACCGCGATGCCCGCCCCTACTCCCAGCACCACCGCGATGACGCTTGAGAGCGCCACCAGCCAGAGATGCGCCAGGGCAAGGTTAATAAAGCTCTCCTGCTGATACACCGGCCGCGGTAGCCCCGGAAAAAGAGTGTTAAACAGCGCCGCGCTGTGAGGCATCAGAAACAGTAAGACGACAAAGAGCACTACCAGCCAGAGGAGCGGATCACGCAGTGCCTTCACGCGTCACCTCCCCGGCCAGCAGATCGCGAAAATGCAGGCTGCCGCACGGCGCACCCCGGACATCCGCCACGGGCAGGACTTCGCACCGGCGCGCGACAAACGCGGAGAGGGCATCCCGCAGGCTCATCTGCTCCTGTAACGGTTCCCCGCCGGGCGGTGCATTCTCCCGGCGCATATAGTCTCCGACCGTCCGCAGGGAGAGCAGCCTGACGCCCAGCTCGCTGCGGCCAAAAAACTCGCGTACAAAGTCATTCTTCGGGCTGGTCAGCAGCGCAAGCGGCGCGCCCTGCTGCACCACCTCGCCGTGATCCATCAGCACCAGATGGTCGGCCAGGCGCAGGGCTTCATCTATATCGTGCGTCACGAGGACGATGGTTCGACCAAGAATGCGGTGAATGCGGGTCATCTCCGTTTGCAGCGCCCCGCGCGTAACGGGATCCAGCGCGCCAAAGGGTTCATCCATCAGCAGCACCTGCGGGTTAGCCGCCAGCGCGCGCGCCACGCCCACGCGCTGCTGTTGCCCACCGGAGAGCTGGTGAGGATAGCGCTCGCGCAACGCGGGCTCCAGCCCCAGCAGAGACATCAGTTCATCAACGCGGTCAGCGATTTTAGCCCGCGACCATTTCTCCAGCTGCAGCACGGTGGCGATGTTCTGTGCCACCGTCCAGTGCGGAAACAGGCCGATAGACTGAATGGCATAGCCCATTCGGCGGCGCAGCTCCAGCACCGGCAGGCTGCGGATCTCTTCCCCGGCAAAGCGAATTAACCCGCTGTCATGCTCCACCAGCCGGTTGATCATCTTCAGCGTGGTGGATTTTCCCGAGCCCGAAGTGCCAATCAGCACGGAAAATGCCCCCTCGGCAAAGTTCAGGTTCAGATGGCTTGCCGCCGGGCGGCCGGCAAAGGTTTTACTCACATCATGAAATTCAATCATTGGCTCTTCTCCTGAGCAGCGCGAGCCATAAGGCAAACAGGGCGTCGACGACAACCGCCAGCGCAATGGTAGGGACTACGCCTAACAACACCAGATCGAGGGCGCTGCTCAGCAGCCCCTGGAACACCAGCGCGCCAAAGCCGCCCGCTCCAATCAGCGCGGCAATCACCGCCATGCCAACGGTCTGAACCGCTACCACACGCAGGCTGCGCAGCAGCAGGGGCAGCGCCAGCGGGAGCTGAATCTTCCAGAAACACTGTCGCGCGCTCATCCCCATCGCATGGGCGCTCTCCAGCACATCCGGCGCAACCTGGCTTAAGCCCGCGACTACGCCGCGTACCAGCGGGAGCAGCGCGTACAGCACCAGCGCAATCAGCGCGGGTGTTAACCCCGTTCCGGCGATACCCACCGCGCCCAGCGCGGGAAACGACTTCACCAGCCCGGCCAGGGGGGCAATCAGCAGGCCAAACAGCGCAACGGAGGGAATGGTCTGGATGACGTTGAGCACAGCAAAGATGCTACCCTGACGTGAGGGATGACGATAACACCACATGCCGAGCGGTATCCCGATCAGCAGCGCCGGGATCAGCGTGCCGAAAAGGATCGTCAGATGTTGCGCCAGGGCATCATCAAACACCTCCTGACGGTTGGCGTACTCTTTTAACAGCGAGAGGTTGTTCAGTTCACCACTGAACAATAACAGCAGCGGAATAGACCATATCTGCGCATTAAGCACCCAGCGCCAGACAGAACTGGCGATGAGACGACGAATCGCATCGCTGCTGGCCAGTAAACACAAAGCCAGCCAGAGCCACAGGCCGCTGCCTGGCGTGGTTCTCGCCAGCGGACTTTCCGCCGAGGCCATATGCGTTGCCGCCAGCCCCGCGCTCCAGAACAGCGTGATAAAGAGACCTTCCGAGAGCAGCAGCGTCAGCCACTGCGCCGTTCGCCCTTGCCAGAGCGACAGTCCAACCCACGCGGCCAGCGCAGCCGCCAGCCACCACGGCGTGAACGACCATACGTCCCAGAGAGCACGCCCTTCCCCCGACATCAGGCGGTTAGGCGCGACGTTCACAAACGGTAACGCGACCGCCGCGATGGCCACGCAGGCCAACAGCAGCAGTACGCGGTTATGACATTTTATTGGCACAGCCCTTTCCCGTTACTTCACAAGCCCTTGTTGTTTCAGGAAGTCGGCGGCCACTTTTTTGGCATCCAGTCCCTCGACGGCAATGCTGGCATTCAGCTGTTGCAGCGTTTTTTCATCCAGCTTTTCGAAGACCGGTTTGAGCCATTCAGCAATATCCGGGTAGGCTTTCAGCACCGCCTCACGCACAACCGGGGTTGGAGCGTAGATCGGTTGAACGCCTTTAGGATCGGTCAGGGTTTGCAGGCCCAGTGCCGCGACCGGGCCGTCGGTGCCGTAGGCCATTGCCGCGTTAACGCCGGAGGTTTGCTGCGCCGCCGCCTTAATGGTTACCGCCGTATCTCCGCCCGCCAGCGAGAGCAGTTGCGCCTGGTCGAGCTTGAAGTCGTACGCTTTTTCGAATGCAGGGAGCGCGTCGGGACGCTCGATAAACTCCGCGGACGCCGCAAGCTTAAAGTCGCCCTTCTCTTTCAGGTAGCGGCTGAGATCCGCAAGCGAGGTGAGCTTCCCTTTCTCCGCCACGTCCTTACGCACGGCGATAGTCCAGGTATTGTTGGCCGGGGCCGGGGTCAGCCAGACCAGCTTGTTCTGTTCCGCGTCGAGTTTTTTGACTTTTTCATAGCCAGCTTTGGCGTTTTTCCATGCTGGATCGTTCTCTTCTTTAAAGAAGAACGCGCCGTTGCCGGTATATTCAGGATAGATATCCAGCTCGCCGGAGGTAATCGCGCCGCGCACGACGGGCGTGGTGCCCAGCTGAACTTTATTGACGGTTTTCACGCCGTGGCTTTCCAGCACCTGGAGAATAATATTCCCGAGCAGCGCGCCCTCGGTATCGATCTTTGAGCCCACTTTTACCGGCTCCGCCGCCTGTAACGGCAGGCTTAGCGCCGCGAGTAGCGCCGCAGAAACTACCATCCCCGATTTAATCGTCATTCCGCTATCCTCATTTTTTTGCTGCCTTTTTCAGAGGCTTGAGAGAAAAGCGTAGCTTAAAACGGCGGATTTACCCGGCAAAATGCCTTTTTAGCATAAGGTAAGACGCATCCCCCGATCGACGGGGGATGCTAAGGAGGGAAAGGTTACAGCAGCTCGAACTCGCCTTTATTTACGCGGGCGGAATCCACCCCGATAAAGACGTTAAACTTGCCCGGTTCCGCATCATATTTCATCTGCTGGTTCCAGAACTTCAGCGCATCCACGTCAATCGGGAAGCTGATGGTTTTGGTTTCGCCAGGCTTGAGATTAACCTTCTCAAAGCCGCGCAGCTGCTTCACAGGACGGCTCATCGAGGCGGTGACATCCTGCACGTACATCTGAATCACCGTTGCCCCTTCACGCTTGCCGGTGTTGGTCACCTCGATGCTGGCGGTGACCTTGCCGTCGCGCTTCAGGCTTGGCGCCGACATTTTCACCTCAGAGACCTTGAAGGTGGTGTAGCTCAGGCCATAACCAAACGGGTAGAGCGGGCCGTTAGCTTCGTCAAAGTAACGAGACGTGTATTTGTTCGGCTTGTCGGCGTTGTACGGGCGGCCGGTGTTCAGGTGGCTGTAGTAAACCGGGATCTGCCCGACGGAGCGCGGGAAGGACATCGGCAGCTTGCCCGACGGGTTGTAATCGCCAAACAATACGTCGGCGATGGCGTTACCGCCTTCGGTGCCGGCGAACCAGGTTTCCAGAATGGCGTCAGCCTGCTGGTCCTCTTTCACCAGCGCCAGCGGACGACCGTTCATCAGCACCAGCACCAGCGGCTTGCCGGTCGCTTTCAGGGCGGCGATCAGATCGCGCTGGCTCTGCGGGATTGTGATGTCAGTACGGCTGGAGGCTTCGTGCGCCATACCCTGCGCTTCCCCCACGACCGCGACAACGACGTCAGACTGCTTCGCCGCGTTGACCGCTTCGTCGATCATCTCCTTCGGCGTGCGCGGATCGACCTTCACCGCTTCCTCGTACTGGTTGAGGAAGGTGACGATGTCTTTATCGTCGGTGACGTTCGCCCCTTTGGCGTACACCACTTTGGCGTTTTCACCGACGGCGCTCTTGATGCCGGTCAGGACGGTAACGGACTGATCGGCCACGCCCGCAGCAGACCAGCTCCCCATCACGTCGCGCTTGCTGTCAGCCAGCGGGCCGACCACAGCAATAGTGCCGGATTTTTTCAGCGGCAGCGTGTCGAGGCGGTTCTTCAGCAGCACCAGGCTTTCGCGCGCCACTTCACGCGCTTCTTTGCGGTGCAGGCGGCTTTCGGCATTGGTATCCGCCGGGTCAGAATCTTTCGGCCCCAGGTGGCTGTACGGATCGTTAAACAGCCCCATGTCATATTTCACGTTCAGCACGTGGCGCGCGGCATCGTCCAGCTCCGCCAACGTTACCTTGCCGCTCTTCACCAGCCCCGGCAGGTATTTGCTGTAGTACTCGTCGCTCATGCTCATGTTGATGCCGGACTTGAGCGCCACGCGCACCGCGTCTTCCGGATCGGACGCCGTGCCGTGCTTGATCAGCTCTTTAATCGCGCCGTGGTCGGAAACGGTGATGCCCTTAAAGCCCCACTGGTCGCGCAGCACGTCTTTCAGCAGCCAGGAATCGGAAGTCGCAGGCGTGCCGTTCAGCGAGTTCAGCGCCACCATCACCGCGCCGCTGCCCGCATCCAGCCCTGCCTTGTACGGCGGCATGTAGTCGTTAAACAGGCGCTGTGGGCTCATGTCGACGGTGTTGTACTCTTTACCGCCTTCCACGGCACCGTAGGCCGCGAAGTGTTTAACGCTGGTCATCACCGAGTAGCGGTCCGCCGGGCTCTTGCCCTGCATCGCTTCCACCATGGTTTTGCCCATCGTGGCCGTTAAATAGGTGTCTTCACCGAAGCCTTCCGAGGCGCGGCCCCAGCGCGGATCGCGCGAGACGTCCACCATCGGTGCCCAGGTCATGTTCAGGCCGTCGTCCGCCGCTTCATAGGCCGACACGCGCCCGACGGTTTTCACCGCGTCGAGGTTAAACGAGGAGGCTAAGCCGAGGCTGATCGGGAAGACAGTGCGTTGGCCGTGCACCACGTCATAGGCGAAGAACAGCGGGATTTTCAGGCGGCTGAGCTGCATCACCTGATCCTGCATGGCGCGGATATCCTGGCGGGTGACGGTGTTAAAAATCGCGCCCACCTGGTTCTCTTTGATCATCTCGCGGATGGCCTCTTTCGGGTTATCCGGGCCAACGCTGATCAGACGCAGCTGGCCGATTTTTTCATCGACCGTCATCTTCTTAAGCAACTCCGTGACAAACGCGTCGCGGGCTTCAGGCGTGAGCGGGTGATTACCAAACAAATCCTCTGCCAGCGCAGGTTGCAGCGCCAGGCTGACGGCGACACCTACAGAACATAGCCATTTCATGTTGTTATTCTCTCTCATCAATAACCGTGGGAAGCACCCGGCCAGACCGTGCGAAAAGCGCAGTGTGCCATAAACCCTCTGAACGTTGCAGGGTTATTCTCTGATTTTTCTCGTGAATACTCGACCGCTGAACAGTTAATCGCGCTATGCTTTACAGCGAGAAATTTGCCCCACCACAAGGAGTGGAAGATGACTTCTGTTCGAACTGACGATAACAAAACATTTATTAACGAACTGTCGCGCCTGGTTGGCTCCTCTCACCTGCTTACCGACCCGGCCAAAACCGCCCGCTACCGTAAGGGTTTCCGCTCCGGCCAGGGCGACGCGCTGGCGGTGGTCTTCCCCGGCACGCTGCTGGAGCTGTGGCGCGTGCTGAGCGCCTGCGTTGCGGCGGACAAAATTATTTTAATGCAGGCGGCCAACACCGGCCTGACCGAAGGTTCCACGCCGAACGGCAACGATTACGATCGCGATATCGTGATTATCAGCACCCTGCGCCTCGACAAGCTGCACCTGCTGGACAAAGGCGAGCAGGTGCTCGCGTTCCCGGGTACCACGCTCTACTCGCTGGAAAAAGCGCTTAAGCCGCTGGGCCGCGAGCCGCACTCGGTGATCGGCTCCTCCTGTATTGGCGCCTCGGTGGTCGGTGGGATCTGCAATAACTCCGGCGGCTCGCTGGTGCAGCGCGGCCCGGCCTATACCGAAATGTCACTTTTTGCCCGCATCGATGAAAACGGCAAGCTGACGCTGGTGAACCACCTGGGCATCGATCTGGGCGTGACGCCGGAACAGATCCTCAGCAAGCTCGACGACGACCGCGTGAGGGACGAAGACGTGCAGCACGACGGTCGCCACGCGCACGACCATGATTACATTACCCGCGTGCGCGATATCGAGGCCAATACCCCGGCGCGCTACAACGCCGACCCGGATCGACTGTTTGAATCGTCCGGCTGCGCGGGCAAGCTGGCGGTTTTTGCGGTGCGTCTCGACACCTTCCCGGCAGAGAAAAAGCAGCAGGTATTTTACATCGGCACCAATCAGCCTGAGGTCCTGACCGAAATTCGTCGCCATATTCTGGGCGAATTCACCCACCTCCCGGTGGCGGGCGAGTACATGCATCGGGATATTTACGACATCGCGGAGCGCTACGGGAAAGACACCTTCCTGATGATCGATAAGCTTGGCACCGACAAAATGCCGTTCTTCTTCACCATGAAGGGCCGCACCGACGCGATGCTGGAGAAAGTGCCGCTGTTCAAGCCCCACTTTACCGACCGCTTTATGCAGAAGCTGGGCAACGTTTTCCCTGCACATCTGCCGGAGCGAATGAAAACCTGGCGTGATAAGTACGAACATCACCTGCTGCTGAAAATGGCCGGGGACGGGATCGCCGAAGCGCAGAGCTGGCTGACCGAGTTCTTCAGGACGGCTGAGGGTGATTTCTTTGCCTGCACGCCGGAAGAAGGCAGCAAAGCCTTCCTGCACCGCTTCGCCGCGGCGGGTGCCGCTATCCGTTACCAGGCGGTGCATTCCGAAGAGGTGGAAGATATTCTGGCGCTGGATATCGCCCTGCGGCGCAACGACACCGAATGGTTTGAGCATCTGCCGCCGGAAATCGACAGCAAGCTGGTGCATAAACTCTATTACGGCCACTTTATGTGCTACGTCTTCCATCAGGATTATATCGTCAAAAAAGGGCTAGATGCTCATGAACTGAAGGAGCAGATGCTCGCCCTGCTGCGCGAGCGTGGCGCACAATATCCTGCGGAACACAACGTCGGGCATCTTTATAAAGCCCCTGACGCCCTTAAGCAGTTTTATCGCGAGAATGACCCTACAAACAGCATGAACCCCGGAATCGGGAAAACAACGCGGAAGAAATACTGGAAAGAGAGTGCAGACGCGGAGCAGCGCATAACGCAAGCGTCTGATTAAACCCTACAGCCAAATTTGAGAGATTGTTTCGCGCGCCTTAATCGTAATAGAGTAGCGGTCTGTCGCCGGAGAAATGTTTCTCCGGCATTCTATAACGAGGAGCAGGCGCATCATGTCGGCTGTTGATGTTTTATCCGAAACCGAACTGGAAGTGCGCGACGCCCTTCCCGATGATGTGCATGCCATCGCCGCCATCTATGCCTGGCATGTGCTTCACGGACGCGCGTCATTCGAAGAAGTCCCCCCCACCATCGACGAAATGCGTCAGCGCATGAAAAGCGTGGCCGAGAACGGTTTACCGTGGCTCATCGCGCTCTATCGCGGCATCGTGGTGGGCTATTGTTACGCCACCCCTTACCGACCGCGTCAGGCCTATCGCTATACCCTGGAAGAGTCGATTTACGTGGATGCCAGCATCACCGGACGCGGTTTTGGCACCGCATTAATGAACGCGCTGATCGCGCGCTGCGAGCAGGGCCCGTGGCGGCAGATGATTGCCGTTGTGGGAGATGGCAATAATAATTCCGGCTCGTTACGGCTGCATAAAAAACACGGCTTTGAGATTGTCGGTCAGCTTCGCAGCGTGGGGTATAAGAAAGGCGACTGGCGGGATACGGTGATAATGCAGCGCCCGCTCAATGACGGTGACTGGACGCTGCCGGAATAAACGCAGTGCGGTCTGGTGCCCTCACCCACAGGGAGAGGGAGAAAACATAAAAAACGGTAACGCATGTTACCGTTTTGCTTTTATCTAATCGTTTTGCGCCGTCGCCATCTGCTCCGCTTTCTGCTTTTTATAGGTCAATGCCGCAGCCGGAACGGGCTGCACTTTCCCGGTCTCAATCCAGGTCCGCAGGCGGCTCGCATCCGCGAAGTGGGTATATTTCCCGAAGGCATCCATCACCACCAGCGCCACCGGCTTACCGTTAAACACGGTGCGCATCACCAGGCAGTGGCCTGCCGCATTGGTAAACCCGGTTTTGGTTAACTGAATATTCCAGTTCTCGCGGTACACCAGATGGTTCGTGTTGCGAAACGGCAGCGTGTAAGACGGATTCGAGAATGTCGCCATGTCCTCACGCGTGGTGCTGAGCTGGCCGAGCAGCGGGTACTGCTTGCTGGCAATCAGCAGTTTCGTCAGATCGCGGGCCGTGGAGACGTTGTTAATCGACAGACCCGTCGGTTCAACAAAATGAGTATTGCTCATCCCCAGCGCTTTGGCTTTGGCGTTCATCGCGCGGATAAAGGCATCGTAACCGCCAGGATAGTGGTGCGCCAGACTTGCCGCCGCACGGTTTTCGGACGACATCAGCGCCAGCAGCAGCATATTTTTACGGCTGATTTCACTGTTCAGGCGCACGCGAGAGTAGATCCCTTTCATCTCCGGCGTGTGGCTGATATCCACTTTCAGCTTTTCGTCCAGCGGCAGGCGAGCATCAAGCACCACCATCGCGGTCATTAATTTGGTTATTGAGGCGATTGGGCGCACCAGGTCCGGGTGGCTGGCGTAAATCACCTTATTGGTGTTGAGATCAACAATCATCGCGCTGCCGGACGCAATTTGCGGCTGGGCAGCAGCGGTGGTCACCGCGGGCGTTTTGGCGACAGCTGGCACGGCAGCGGACGCGCCCAGCAGCAGCGCCAGGCTAAGTAAGGAGACACGAAATTTCAGCATGGTGAGACTTCTGATAATTATTCACGCACGTAATGACGTACACCGCCTGCGTCGACTGATAAACACAGGCTGGCTTCGGCATCATAGCGGTCACCGTGCTTTGTCGCCAGCGGATAATCGTGAACAGATGCTGCATTGCTGGCATTTACGCCAGCAATGCAGTGAGCTTAGAAGAGACGGTATCCATAACCCCAGAGAATAACCGTCAGTGCCAGTAACACCTCCAGTACCAGCACCCCGATGGCAAGCGTGGAACCGGAGAAGCTCAGGCCCTCTTCTTTATTGATATTCAGGAAGGTTGGAACGCCCAGATACAGCAGATAACCGGTGTAAAAGAGCGCAACAGTACCGATCAGCGCGCACAGCCAGACCAGTGGATAGAGCGCAACAATACCGCTTAAGAACAGCGGGGTCGCGACGTATCCGGCGAAGACCATACAGTGTGCCAGCGATGGGCGCTGTGGGTAGTTACGCGCCATCCAGTGAATGACGCGCCCCATGACCGCCACCCCTGCCAGCATCAGGCCATAAAAGAGAATGGCCAGATAAAGCCCGGTAAACCAGGAGAGCTGAACCACGGTACCGTCACCGAAGTTCCAGCCGATTTGTGTTGTGCCAATAAACGCGCATATTACCGGCACCGCGGCCATCAGCAGCACATGGTGGGTGTAATGATGCGAGACCGTTTCGTTCTCACTTTTGATGACATGCATTTCACGATCGGGATGGGAGAAAAGTCCCCAGACATGGTTCATAGCGCCCCCTTGTTGTCGGCCCGTCAGCGATACCTTAAGTATAATGCAGGCTTTAGATTATTTTATGTACAGTGGGAAATTTCCGTTGATTGCCGCGCGGTTGATTCATGAGGTATATGATTAAACGAGGTACGCAGAGGGAGATAACCGTTACGTAATGGATATTAACGCACTCATTGAACAATATGGATATGCCGCGCTGGTCATCGGCAGCGTGGCGGAAGGTGAAACCATCACGCTGCTGGGCGGCGTCGCCGCGCATCAGGGCTTACTGAAGTTTCCGCTGGTCGTCGCTGCGGTCGCGCTGGGCGGCATGATTGGCGATCAGCTGCTCTACTTCCTGGGGCTGCGCTTTGGCCCGACGCTGCTCAAGCGTTTCGTTAAACACAAAAAGAAAATCAACCGCGCGCAGCGCCTGATCCAGCGTCACCCTTATCTGTTCGTCATAGGCACCCGCTTTATGTACGGCTTCAGGATTATCGGACCGATACTGATTGGTGCCAGCCGCCTGCCGCCAAAAATTTTCCTGCCGCTGAATATTGTTGGCGCGATAGCCTGGGCGCTGATCTTCACGACGCTTGGTTACGTGGGTGGCGAAGTGATTGGCCCGTGGCTGCATAACCTTGACCAACACCTGAAGCACTGGGCGTGGTTGATTCTGGTGGTTGTGGCGGTGATTGGGGTCAGGCTGTGGATGCGGCACAGAGAGAAGAAGCGGGATGAGGAGTGAGTCAGCCTGGTGCCCCTCACCCCTTTGGGGAGAGGGGAAACCTGTTACCCTTCCGGCTTAAACTGCGGGTTCGCCAGCATAAAGCCCCCGTCGACGATAAATGATTGCCCTGTGGTATAGCTGGCGTCGCTGTCACACAGCCACGCCACCAGGCTGGCGATTTCTTTGGTGTGGCCCGGCCTTGCCAGCGGGATTTCCGGCATTGACCCTTCCTTCACTTCGCTGTCATCCATATCGTTCATCGGCGTGGCAATGGCCCCCGGCGCGACGGCGTTCACCAGAATCTTGTGCTTCACCAGCTCCATCGCCATCGACTTGGTTAAGCCGCCGAGCGCGTGTTTCGCAGCCGTGTAAGCGCTGGCATCAGGCAGCGGCGTGTGCTCATGCACCGAGGTGATGTTCACAATCCGCCCGCCTTCCCCCTGCTTCACCATCTGCCGTGCCGCAATCTGCGAGCAGAGAAACGCGCCGTCCACGTCGACGGTAAAAATGTTCCGCCAGTCGTCAAACGCCATCTCAAGAAATGGCGCTTTGGTCATCGCTCCGGCATTGTTAACCAGCACGTCCAGCCGGCCGAAACGTGCAATCAGCGTTTCAATGGCTTTAGCGCCGTCCGGGAGCGTGCTTAAATCAAGATGGATAGCCTCTGCACGCTGCCCACGCGCTTCAACTTCACGGCAGGTTTCCAGCGCCCCTTTTTCATCCGAATGCCAGGTGACGCCAATATCAAATCCGCGCTCTGCCAGCATCAGCGCCGTGGTTTTACCGATCCCGGAATCCGATGCGGTTACAATCGCTACTCTGTTCATACTCACCTCCTGAAAAACTGCAAAGAGGTAAGTATAGATAATGACCTTTTTTAGCCATGATGATAGCCGCCGCCCAGCGCTGACGTCAGCTGCAGCGTGGCGTCGAGATACTGGCCTTTCAACATGACGCCTTCAAGATGCTCTTTCAGTGCCGGGATTCTGGCTTCGCTGACCCGCGAACCGGCAATAATACCTGCACTAAAACGCGCCTGCGCCAGCGCCACCACGCGCGCCGCGTCTTTTTCTATCTGCTGCTGGTGACGATTTTTTGCCGTCAGGGTTTCAACTTCACTTGCCGTACGCGCCACCTGATTGACCGCCTCCACCACCGCTTTGTTGTAGTTCGCGACCGAGAGGTTATTCTGCGCCTGGGCGATATCCAGATTAGCGTTCAGCCTGCCGCTGTCGAAGATCGGCAGCGTCAGTCCGGCAGTCACGCCCATCTGCTGGGCTGAAGAGCGGAACAGATCGCTCAGGTGCAGGGCATCCTGCTGTAAGAACGCCATCAGGTTCACGTCAGGATAGAACGCCGCTCTGGCGGCTTCCACCTCGCTCATGGAGGCTTCGATATACCAGTGCGCTTCCTGCAGATCCGGTCGGCGAGCCAGCAGTTCATATCCCAGAGTTGACGGTAGCGAGGCTTCTGCTGCAGGCAACGGGTGGCGCGTAAGATGTGTCGCCGGGGTGCCGGTCAGCGCATCCAGACGCGCTTCAATGGCCTTCATTTTGCCCTTTACGTCGGCCAGCTGTTCATTAGTCTTACTGGCGTGTATATCGGTTTCGACGCCCTCCACCGAGGAGGTAATACCGTGCTGATACAGTTCGCGATCGGCGTCGATAATATTTTCCTGCTCCTGTTTAATCCGGGTAAGAACTTCCCCTGCTTCGGCCTGGGTCTGCCACGCCCAGTAAAGGCGCGCAACGCTGGTTGAAAGCAGCTGGCGGGTCTGCTCCAGCTCCGCTTTTTGCGCATTCACTTTACCGATACGCGCTGCAATCCGGGCGCGGTTTTTTCCCCACAAATCGAGATCCCAGCCCGCCGTCAGGCCAAAGGTGCCGTTGGTATACCATGGGCCGGTGGTGCCCGCCGCCGGGTCGGTAAGGGCAAACGGCCCCATCAGCCCCTCTGCCGACATTTTTTGCCGTTCAACATCCGCTGAAAAATCCATTTGTGGGCCATCGGCTGCGATAGCGGCTCTGGCCTGCGCTTCGGCAAGCGTAATGCGCTGCCGGGCAATTTGCATATCGGGCGCATCCGCTATGGCTTTGGCAATAAGCGAATTTAACTGCGGGTCGTTATATTCTTTCCACCATTCATTTTTCGGCCAGTCCGCATGACGAAGTTGGGTATTAACGGACGCGGCTGCTGTTTGCGTTTGAATTGGCGACACCGTGGAATGTTCCGGTGCGCAGGCAGCCAGCATAAAAACAAGGGGAGCACTCAGAGATAAAATAAGAAAACGTTTCATTACGCCATGCACTCAAAAAAAATAAAGGCGCAACTTACGCTTGATGACGCGCTATTTTTTAGTAACGCGTGGCAATCCGCAAATTGTCATACACTTACATACTCGGCAAAATATTCACCGAGTGAATTATTTATTTTTAAATATAACTGTCGATTATTTTGACTGTATAACCCGCGCAATATCAGCCGACGTTTGCAGCGTGCGGATCTCCTGAAATAATCCCAGCGCTTCGCTGTACTCTTTGCGTAAATAACTCAGCCACTGCTTAATACGCGCGACGTGATACAAACCGGTATCCCCCTGCTTTTCCAGACGGCTGTATTTTTGCAGCAGCGTGACGACATCTGCCCACGGCATCCGCGGCTCGTTATATTTCACCACCCGGCTGAGGTTCGGCACGTTCAGCGCGCCGCGGCCAATCATCACCGCATCGCAGCCGGTGGCTTTCAGGCACGCCTGCGCGCTCTCGTAATCCCAGATTTCGCCGTTGGCGATCACCGGAATAGTAAGTCGTTTGCGGATTTCACCAATCGCCTGCCAGTTAATGCGCTCGGCTTTGTAGCCGTCTTCTTTAGTGCGGCCATGCACCACCAGCTCGGTGGCCCCGGCCTGCTGCACCGCATCGGCAATTTCAAACTGTCGGGCGTCGCTGTCCCACCCCAGGCGCACCTTAACCGTCACCGGCAAATGCGAGGGCACGGCCTCACGCATGGCTTTCGCGCCGCGGTAAATCAGCTCAGGATCTTTCAGCAACGTCGCCCCGCCGCCGCTGCCGTTCACCAGCTTCGACGGGCAGCCGCAGTTGAGATCCACCCCGTAAGAGCCCAGCTCAACCGCGCGGGCGGCATTTTCCGCCAGCCATTCAGGATACTGGCCGAGCAGTTGAATACGCACCAGCGTGCCGGAAGGGGTCCGGCTCTGGCGATGCAGTTCAGGGCAGAGACGATAGAATGACTTTTCTGGCAGCAACATATCGACCACGCGTAAAAACTCCGTTACGCAGAGATCGTAATCGTTCACCTCGGTCAGAAGCTCGCGCACGAGGGAGTCGAGTACGCCTTCCATTGGGGCCAGTAAAACACGCATAGCAGTACCTGTGAAAAAAGACGCGCTATAGTAGCCGCTCTCTATATCGCTGGGAAGCGCTTCTGTTCAGGCAGAAAGTCACCCGGCGTTGCCCCAACAATTGCGCGAAACGCCGCCGCAAATGCCGCCGGGCCGGAAAACCCCAGCATCCAGGCCACCTGCTTAACCGGGTATCCGTTGGCGAGGAGATCCAGCGAGGCACAAATCCTTGCGCGCTGTCGCCAGGCCCGGAAGCTAAAGCCGGTATCGTTGATAAACGCACGTGAAAATGTGCGTTCAGACATCGCGGCCCGTTCCGCCAGCCTTTCCAGAGAGAGATCCCAGAGATTGTTGGCAATGATGTCACAGGCCACGCGATGTAAGCGCTCATCCACGGGCATCGGCAGTTCGGCAGAAATCTGCTGCGTCTCGCTGAGGATGTCGAGCAGCAAAACGGCCATGCTGCGCTGGCTTGCCGGCCGGTATTCCGCGCTGAACAGCCCGGCAATCAGCTCTTTGAACAACGCTGTGGCCATAATCACGTGAACCTCGTCTTTCCGCTTAAAAGGTTCGCATTGCGAAATCAGTGCCGGGCTAAACCAGACCGCGCGAAGCTCCGTTGCGGATAACACGCTGTAGGTATGCTCCTGAAAGGGAGGGATCCACAGCGCGCGCTGCGGCGGTATGACCCAGCGTTTGCTGCCGGTTTCAACCAGCATAACCCCCTTAATGGCAAACAAAAGTTGTCCCTGCGAATGCTGGTGAGGCGGATCGACTTCGCCGCGCGTATAGCGAATTGCCCCTCTTGACCATCCGATAGCATCGTCGTGAATTGGCGTTTTATCGATAACGGTTGGCATTTCACATTCCCCCCTTCCTCTTATGATGCTGCTTGTACACGTAACCAGAGAGAGACGCAATGCACATCCATTTTATTATTCATGAACATTTCGAGGCGCCAGGCGCCTATGAAATCTGGGGGAAAAGTCGCGGCTGCAGTCTGAGCTACACCAGAGTGTATCAGGGCGAACCTTTACCTGAGGAACTGGGGGGCACAGACCTGCTTATCATCATGGGAGGCCCGCAATCCCCCGCCACCACGCTTGAGGAATGCCCCTGGTTTGATGCGCAGGCGGAAAAGGCACTCATCAGCCGCGCGATAGAGGCAGGTAAAACGGTGATAGGCGTTTGTCTGGGCTCACAGCTTATCGGCGAAGCGCTGGGCGCAGCGTTTTGCCACAGCCCGGAAAAAGAGATCGGCAAATTTCCCGTCAGGCTCACAGATGCAGGCAAGGCGAACCCGCTGTTTGAGGACTTTGGCAGCGTGCTGAACGTCGGTCACTGGCATAACGATATGCCTGGGTTGACGCCGCAGGCTAAGGTTCTGGCTTACAGCGAGGGCTGTCCCCGCCAGATCGTGCAATACAGCGAACGGGTTTACGGTTTCCAGTGCCATATGGAGCTGACGCCGGAGGTGGTAGAGTTGCTGATTGAGCATTCGCAGAATGACCTCCGCCGTGCGGGTGAATTCCGTTTTGTCGAAACGGCGGAAAAACTCCGCTCGCATGATTATCGCGAAATGAACCAGGTGCTGTTTTCTTTTCTCGATAAACTGACCGCCTGACGCTGATACCTTCTCTGGCGCGTGACTTCGCCAGCGCAATCCCTTTCCTCTAAACTGTAGCCTGCACCAGTAAGGTGATACCGGACGTTCCATTCCGGAATGTCTGGTATGCTCAAAATTCATGATGTGATCCGTGGCACATTTTTAGGTTTAATTGTATGATGAATGCGTTTCAGCAAGGACTATCACCATGAGCAAATCATTGAACATTATCTGGCAATATCTGCGCGCATTCGTCCTGATTTACGCCTGCCTGTATGCCGGCATTTTCATCGCGTCGCTGCTGCCCATCACCATTCCCGGCAGCATTATCGGTATGCTGATCCTCTTCGTTTTACTGGCGCTGCAAATTCTGCCTGCAAAGTGGGTTAATCCAGGCTGCTTCATTCTTATCCGCTACATGGCGCTGCTGTTCGTGCCTATCGGCGTGGGCGTCATGCAGTATTTTGATTTGCTCAAGGCGCAGTTCGGCCCGATTGTCGTTTCCTGCGCGGTCAGCACGCTGGTGGTTTTCCTGGTGGTGAGCTGGAGTTCTCATCTGGTACATGGAGAACGTAACGTGGTCGGGGAGAAAACAAAAAAATGATGGCTAATATCTGGTGGTCACTGCCGTTAACCCTGCTGGTATTCTTCGCCGCGCGCAAGCTTGCCGCACGATTTAAAATGCCCTTGCTGAACCCCCTGCTGGTGGCGATGGTGGTGATTATTCCCTTCCTGCTGCTCACCGGCATTCCTTATGAGCGTTACTTTGCGGGCAGCAAAATTTTAAACGACCTGCTGCAGCCCGCCGTTGTCGCGCTTGCCTTTCCTTTATATGAGCAGCTGCACCAGATCCGCGCACGGTGGAAGTCCATCATTACTATCTGTTTTGTGGGAAGCTTGGTGGCGATGATTACCGGCACGTCGGTGGCGCTGTTGATGGGGGCCTCCCCGCAAATTGCCGCCTCTATCCTGCCTAAATCAGTGACCACGCCTATCGCGATGGCGGTAGGCGGCAGCCTCGGCGGTATTCCGGCCATCAGCGCGATGTGCGTGATTTTCGTCGGTATTCTCGGCGCGGTGTTTGGCCACACTCTGCTGAACGGGATGCGTATTCACACCAAAGCGGCGCGCGGGCTGTCGATGGGCACCGCCTCGCACGCGCTGGGTACCGCCCGCTGCGCGGAGCTGGACTATCAGGAAGGGGCGTTTAGCTCGCTTGCGCTGGTGATCTGCGGGATTATCACCTCCCTGCTCGCCCCGTTCATTTTCCCGCTGATTCTGGCGGTGATGGGCTAAAATTTGCGATGCGTCGCGCAAATTTCGTTTTGATTTCATAAGTTGCATACATAATGAGATGTGGATCACATATAAAGGCCTTGCGGCTCCGTAAACTACCGATCCATTAACCTTTATGAGGCAAACGCCATGCACCCACGTTTTCAAGCTGCCTTCGCTCAGCTTGCAGAGAATTTGCAGTCAGCCCTGGCTCCCGTTCTGGCAGATGCACATTTCCCCGCCCTGCTGACGGCGGAGCAGGTCACGGTGCTTAAACAGGCAACCGGGATGGATGAAGACGCGCTGGCTTTCGCACTGCTGCCCCTGGCTGCCGCCTGCGCCCGGGCCGATCTTTCCCACTTCAACGTCGGCGCCATCGCGCGCGGCGTCAGCGGAACCTGGTACTTCGGCGGGAACATGGAGTTCCTCGGCGCAACCATGCAGCAGACCGTTCACGCGGAGCAGAGCGCCATCAGCCACGCCTGGCTGCGCGGTGAGAAAGCCCTGAGCGCCATCACCGTAAACTACACCCCATGCGGCCACTGCCGCCAGTTCATGAACGAGCTGAACAGCGGGCTGCAGCTGCGCATTAACCTGCCGGGCCGCGCGCCGCACACGCTGGGCGATTACCTGCCGGATGCCTTTGGCCCGAAAGATCTTGAGATCAAAACTCTGCTGATGGACGAGCAGGATCACGGTTTCGCCCTGTCCGGCGATGACCTGAACCAGGCGGCCATACGCGCGGCGAACAAGAGCCACACCCCGTACAGCAACTCCCCGAGCGGCGTGGCACTGCAGTGCCGCGATGGCCGTATCTTCACCGGCAGCTATGCGGAAAACGCCGCGTTTAACCCAACGCTGCCGCCGCTGCAGGGCGCACTCAACCTGCTGAGCCTGAACGGCTACGATTATCCGGACATTCAGCGTGCCGTTCTGGCCGAAAAGGCCGATGCGCCGCTGATTCAGTGGGATGCCACCGCCGCAACGCTCAAGGCGTTAGGCTGCACGACGATCGACCGCGTCCTGCTGGCGTAAACCTTCCGGCGGACAGAAATGTCCGCCACGTTGCTGAAAAACCCCTCAGTTGAGTCGCTGTTTCTTGCGCTAACCAGGCGGGTAAAGTAGCCTGAGTTAAATTTCATCCACGAACGAGCCATCTTCATGTTAAAGCGCGTTTTTTACAGCCTGTCTGTCCTGGTCGGCATACTGCTGTTTATCGTGCTGGGTCTCGACCGCTGGATGAGCTGGAAAACGGCCCCCTACATCTTTGATGACCTGCAGGATCTCCCCTACCGTCAGGTGGGCGTGGTGCTCGGCACCGCCAAGTATTACCGCACCGGGGTTATCAACCAGTATTACCGCTACCGCATTCAGGGCGCGCTGAACGCCTACAACAGCGGCAAGGTAAACTACCTGCTGCTGAGCGGCGATAACGCGCTGCAAAGCTATAACGAGCCGGTGACGATGCGGAAGGATTTGATTGCCGCGGGCGTCGATCCGGCCGATATCGTGCTCGACTACGCCGGGTTCCGCACCCTGGACTCCATCGTGCGCACGCGCAAAGTCTTCGATACCAACGACTTCATCATCATCACCCAGCGCTTCCACTGCGAGCGCGCGCTGTTTATCGCCCTGCACATGGGCATTCAGGCCCAGTGCTACGCGGTGCCGTCGCCGAAAGATATGCTGAGCGTGCGCGTCCGCGAGTTTGGTGCCCGCTTTGGTGCCCTGGCCGATCTCTATATCTTCAAACGCGAACCGCGCTTTTTAGGCCCTCTGGTGCCCATTCCGGCGATGCATGAAGTGCCGGAAGACGCGCAGGGTTACCCGGCGGTGACGCCGGAGCAGCTGCTGGATATGCAGAAAAAAGAGAAAAAGTAGGCCTGCCTTTATACTTTCTTTACGCCGGCACTGACGCTTTTTATCCCCCCTTTACGCCAGCTCTTTTAACCTGAGTTCACTGCCGCTACGGCTTCATTGAAGAATGACTATGAACTCGATAATGAATGCGTTTTTCCTCAAAAGTCTCCGCCCTTACTTTAACTTTCCCGGATTATCACTCCCCGGCGCACTTAATTCTGGTCTCTGGCTGGATGAAAAAATTGACGCCCTCCAGCACAATATTGCCGTGGAAGTGGCCGACTATCTGGAACGCTACCCGCAGACGAAACACGTTGACGTTTACCTGAACGATATCAACGGCACGATGCGCGGCAAGCGCCTCACGGTGGAGAGCATGCTGAGTCTGGAAAAAGGCTGTTATTTTCCGCTTTCCGTCTACTCCATGGATCAGAAGGGAAAAATCGCAGCCCCGGTTTATGATGAACCCGACCGGCTGTGCGTCCCGGTCGCCGGTTCTCTGCGTCCCTGTCCGCAGGATCCGGAGCATACCGCGCAGATCCTGCTGACGATGAAGGATAGCGACGGTAACCCCTGCCCGCTTGAGCCACGCACGATACTGCAGAACGTCGTGGCCCGCTTCCACCAGCACGGCCTTTTTCCGGTCATTGCGCCGGAAATCGAGTTTTACCTGACGGGACAGGGCGATCGCGATCCGCAAAATCAGGGCTGTTTTCACATGGACACCTCGTCGGCGCACGCGGCGCTTTTTGACGAGCTGGAACAGCTGGCGCACCTTCAGCGCATCCCGCTGTCAGGGGTGGTAGCAGAAGCCGAGTCCGGACAGTACGAATTAAACCTGAAGCACAGCCAGCGCGTCGTAGAGATCTGTGATAACGTGCTGGCCCTGCGCCGCCTGACCCGCTATGTCGCTGAAAAGCACGGTCTTCAGGCTAACTTTATGGCTAAGCCTTTCAGCCAGCTCTCCGGCAGCGGTTTGCACATCCATTTCAGCCTTAACAACAGCCGTGGCGAGAACGTTTTTGCCTCGCCGGTGAACGCGCTGAGCAGCATGATGCGCTTGTGCATCGCGGGCCAGCTGGCGCTGATGCCCGCCTCCGTCGCCATTCTTGCGCCGGGGGTCAACGCGTTTCGTCGCCTGCGAAAAAACCTGACGGAACCCGTCTTTAACTCGTGGGGCTATAACACCCGCTCCGCCGCCTTGCGCATTCCCTGCTCGGAAGAGAGCAACCGTCGTATCGAGTACCGGCTTGCCGGAGCCGATGCGAATCCGTATCTGGTGGCGGCCACAATCCTGACCGGCATGCTGTACGGGCTGGAACATATCGACGAGGGGGAACTCCAGGAACCACAGCAGGATCAACCGGAACTCCCGCTGTTCCAGCAGGAGGCAATTGAGGCCTTCGCCCGCTGTCAGTATCTCACCGACAGCCTGGGCGACGCCTTTTCCGAACAGTGGGTCGCCTGCAAGCTTTCTGAACTCGAGTGGTTTGAGCGCATTGTGACGCAAGAAGAGTCCCATCTGGCATAGGCCATAAAAAAGCCCGCTCGGTGAGCGGGCCGGGTATGGCGAGTGACGATTACTTCTTACGGGCGTACTTCAGTGAATCCAGCGCCACCGCGAAGATAATGATGGCGCCCTTGATGATGTACTGCCAGTACGGGTTCACGCCGATGTAGGTCAACCCGTAGTTGATGACGGTAAAGATGATCACACCGGTGACCACGCCGAGCACGGTACCCACCCCGCCGCTGAAGGAGACGCCGCCGACCACGCAGGCCGCAATCGCATCCAGCTCGTACATGAAGCCAAGGTTGTTCGTTGCGGAGCCGATACGGCCTGCTTCCAGCATCCCGCCGAAGGCGTAGAACACACCGGACAGCGCGTAAATCATCAGCAGGTTCAGGGCAACGTTTACCCCGGACACTTTCGCCGCTTCCGGGTTACCACCGATAGCGAAGATGTTTTTACCGAAGCGCGTTTTGTTCCACAGGATCCAGACGAACGCCACCGCAATCAGCGCATAGAAGGTAATGTACGACAGGCGGAAGCTGCCCAGCGCGATAAACCCCTGCGTGAAGGTGGAGAAGCCGCTGTCAAAGCCCGAAATCGGCGACGCGCCCACAAAGTCGTAGTACAGGGAGTTGATACCATAAACGATGATCATCGTACCCAGCGTAGTGATAAATGGCGTCACGTTCAGGTACGCGATGATAATACCGTTGATCAGGCCAATCACCGCCCCGATGGCGCAGACAATCAGGATCACCACGAAAATCGGCATAGTCGCCATCTCCGGGAACACCTTGTTGGCGTTTTCCATCGACTGCAGCAGGGTTGCCGCAATAACCGCCGCCAGGCCGACCTGACGACCGGCAGAAAGGTCCGTCCCCTGGGTGACGATAAGGCCCGCCACGCCCAGCGCAATGATGATACGCACGGAGGACTGGGTCAGAATATTACTCAGGTTCAGCAGGCTTAAGAACGTAGGGTCCTGGAAAATAATAATGGCCAGCAGGACTAAAAGAACAACGTAAATACCGCCTTCTTTCAGGTAAGTGAGAAAACTTTTTTTATTTAACGCACTCATGAGGAGCCCCTGATCTTAAAGGTGCAAAGACGCAAGACGCAAAATTTCGTTTTGCGTTGTCGTTTTGGTGTCAACAATACCGGCAACGAGACCATTGCTCATAACCAGAATACGGTCCGTGATCCCTAACAGTTCCGGCATTTCGGAAGAAATAATAATGATCCCTTTATTCTTTTTCGCCAGCTCGGCAATCAGCTGATAAATTTCAAACTTCGCGCCGACGTCAATACCGCGGGTCGGTTCATCCAGCATCAGAATTTCTGGCTGGGTTAATAACCAACGGCCAATAATAACTTTTTGCTGGTTACCACCGGAAAGCGAACCGATTTGGGTACGGTGGCCTGGCGTTTTCACGCGCATGGAGTCAATTACCCACTGGGTATCGCTCTTCATGCGGGAGTTATCCAGCAGCCCGACTTTGTTTTTGTAATTGCGAATATTAGAGATTAACGAGTTAAAGTTAATATCCAGATAAGCATAAATACCGGTCGAACGACGTTCTTCCGTCACCAGCGCAAAACCGTTATTAATGGCTTCGTTGGCATTATGGTTGTTAATTTTCTTCCCGTGCAGCGTGATGGTGCCATCGGCCTTCTCGCGGATGCCAAACAGGGTTTCCACGATGTCGGTACGCTTTGCCCCTACCAGGCCAGCAATGCCAAGAATTTCGCCTTTGTGAAGGTCGAAAGAAACATCGCGGATGGACGGCTGGCGCAGCGAGGTCAGATTGCGCACTTCGAGGATTACTTCACCTGGCTTGTTCTCTTTGTCCGGGAAGCGCTGGTTCAGGGAACGGCCGACCATCATGGCGATGATCTTGTCCATGTCCAGCCCTTCAAGCGGCTGCGTGGCAATCCACTGGCCGTCGCGCAGGATGGTAATTTCATCGCACAGCTGGAAGATCTCTTCCATTTTGTGCGAGATGTACACAATGCCGCAGCCGCGCTCTTTCAGCTTACGAATAATGGTAAAAAGGTGATTAACCTCTTTTTCCGTTAATGACGAGGTAGGTTCATCCATGATGACGATTTTCGCATCATAGGAGAACGCTTTGGCAATTTCGATCATCTGCATCTGGGAAACGGATAATGTCCCCACGCGGGCGCGCGGATCGATATCAATATCCAGCTCATCGAAAATCGCTTTGGTGTCGCGATACATTTTATCCTGATCGACAAACACACCTTTAGTTGGGTAACGTCCCAACCACATGTTATCCATTACCGAGCGTTGCAGTACCAGGTTTAATTCCTGGTGAACCATCGAGATACCGTTTTCCAGCGCTTCTTTCGCTGAATGGAAATCGATCTCTTTCCCCTGAAAAAGAATGCTGCCAGAATCTTTTTGATAGATCCCAAAAAGACATTTTAATAACGTTGATTTACCCGCACCGTTCTCCCCCATTAATGCATGAATAGAGTGAGGACGGACTTTTAAATTAACATTATCAAGTGCCTTAACACCGGGGAAGGACTTGTTGACGCCTGTCATTTCCAACAAGTATTCACCGGACGACTGAGTAGTTGTGCTGACCATAATTATACCTTGTTGGCCTCGCATATCGCGTTATAAAAGGGCGCAACGAATTGCGCCCAGTGAAGACAAAACAAAGATCTTATTTACCGATAAACTCAGCCAGGTTGGACTGGTCTACGCCCACGTAAGGCACGCGAACGATTTTGTTGTCAATTTTCCAGTTGGTGCCATCCGCCGCGCCTTTACCGTCGGCGAGGTTTTTCGCCAGATCGAAGGTCGCTTTCGCCTGGTTGTTGGCATCGTTCAGAACAGTACCGGCCATTGCGCCAGATTTAACCAGCGCCAGCGCTTCCGGCAGGGCATCCACGCCAAATACCGGGATGGACGATTTATTGTGGGCTTTCAGCGCTTCAACCGCACCCATTGCCATCGCATCGTTGTTGGCAATGACCACTTCGATTTTGTTCGCGTTCGGGCCAGACAGCCACGCGTCCATCTTATCTTTCGCCTGAGCGGTGTCCCACATCGCGGTATCTAACGCCAGCTGCTGGGTTTTCAGGCCCTTGTCGTTCAGCTCTTTGATAACATAGGTGGTACGCGCTTCAGCATCCGGGTGGCCAGGCTCGCCTTTCAGCAGCACGAACTGGATCTGACCGTCTTTGTTCAGGTCCCAGTTCGGGTTCGCCGCCCAGTGCTTCGCGATCAGATCGCCCTGAATAATGCCGGACTCTTTAGAGTCAGTACCGACGTAATACGCTTTGTCATAGCTGTCCAGCGCTTTACGGGAAGGTTCTTTGTTGAAGAAGACGATTGGCACGTTCTGGCCGCGCGCTTTCTCAATAACCGTGCCTGCTGCAGCCGGGTCAACCAGGTTGATCGCCAGGGCCTTAACGCCTTTAGCCAGCAGAACGTCGATCTGATCGTTCTGTTTGGACTGGTCGTTCTGGGAGTCATTCATCAGCAGCTGTACGTCTGGCGCTGCTTTCGCATCTTTCTCAATTGCTTTACGCACAACAGACATGAAGTTGTCGTCGTATTTATAGATGGTCACACCAATACGGGTATCCGCAGCGTGCGCTGCTGCACCAAAAAGCATGCTTGCCATTACAGCAGACAGGGTCAACACCTTCTTATTCATGGTATCTCCGGTTTTTTTATGCAGGGTAGTTCTTGTGAATAACGATCGGCAGGCAGGTGTTAATAAAACGTTACTGACAGCCGACGTTCACTTATAAAATTTCTATCTTCCGTGGTCGGTAACGCTCCAGAAATGCGTTTTATTCGTTGTTTGCGGCACATTGGCTATGGTGAAAGCGAATAATCACCGTTACATAGCGTTTCAGCCCCTAAAACGCTGACATCATAGTCAGCGCCTTGTTAAGATACTGTGAATTTACTCACAGATTGAAAACGGTTACATCACCCGGTGTAATCAGTTAGTGATCGGAACCACAATTTGCCGGGCGGCGACGGAATGACGACGCACCAGCGTCGGCATGAAGCAGTGAGTTGCCCCCGGATCGAGCAGCCCAGCCGCTCCCTGTAGCGCCAGCTCGGTCGCCAGTTTTGCCATAGAAGCAATGGGATAGCGCACCGTAGTCAGCTGCGGGTCGGTGTAACGGGCAATCGGAATATCATCGAAACCAATCAATGACAAATGCTGTGGCACCGCAATGCCGTTATCCTTTAGCGCAGTCAGCGCGCCTGCCGCCATGCTGTCGTTATAGGCAAACACCGCAGAAAGCTGCAGATTGCGGCCCAGCAGTTCCACCATTGCCGCCTCACCGCCCTGCATATCCGGCGTGCCGGTGCCAATCCAGCTTTCTGATGGCGTAATACCGTGCTCTTTCAGGGCGTTTTGCCACCCCTCACGCCGCAGCTCGTCATCTTCAATGTGATGGCTGGATGCCAGATAGCCGATCCGCTGATGGCCGTTATTGATGAGCATTTTGGTGGCCATCATGGCGCCGCTGGCGTTATCCAGCCCGACACAGCGGTGGGCATAGCCCGGGACGATGCGGTTGATTAACACCATGCCCGGGATCTGCTCCATAAACCCGACCAGCTCTTCATCGCTTAAGGCTTTTGAGTGAACAATCAGGGCGTTGCAGCGCTGGCGGATCAGCACTTCAATGGCATAACGCTCCTTTTCCGCCTCGTGATAGCTGTTGCCAATCAGCACGTATTTCTGATGCTGCTGGGCGACCACATCGACCGCTTTCACCAGCGCACCGAAAAAGGCGTCCGAGACATCCATTACCACCACGCCGATGGTATCGCTGACCTGTGTTGCCAGCGCCTGCGCGTTAGCATTTGGCCGGTACCCGAGCTGGGTCACGGCTTTCATTACGGTTTCACGGGTTTCAGGGCTGACCAGCGCGCTGTTGTTCAGCACGCGGGAAACGGTAGCCACAGAAACGCCCGCCAGACGGGCGACGTCACGAATGGTGATCATATTCACCATCCTTCAAAGAATTGCAGCAACTCACAGACACCCCCTGTGTTTAGCAAGGTGGCTATTTTGGCAGCGAGAGAAAGGGGACTACGTGAAGAAGCTCACACTCATGAAAACGCTTACATCCGTTTTGTTAATGATTGTGATCCAGATCGTTATCTGGATGTATTACTCAATGATACCCCCGAAGCATGTGCGGTTAACTGACGCCACACCCACTCCAGCGGTCCCTGGCGGAAATAACGCAGCCAGATGACAGAAAACGCCAGGTTTACTATCCAGACCGGAATAACAAACGCCAGTAGTCCGAGGCGGTCGAATTTCATAAACAGGCCAAAGCGATAGAAAAGCGTGGTGCAGATCAGCGTCTGCAGAAGGTAATTGCTTAACGCCATCCGCCCAACGCAGGCTACGGCGCTGACGATCCACAGGCGAGAAAGCTGTGGCCAGAAACCATAGATCAGCGCCGCATAGCCGATGGTCTGGAACGGCGCGCTCAATTCACGCGGCGTCTGCAGCAGGAACGCGCACCAGCGGTAATCCCAGTGAAGGTGCCACTGCGCCATCACCGCCGGAAGGTTAATCAGCACGCCCAGCAGGACCAGCCCCGCGCCGGTGCGGCGGTAGTGCCGCAGGCTGAATTCCCCTTTCAGCCAGCCGGTGCGCATCAGTGACGCGCCCATCAGCATCATGCCCGCCAGCTGCCAGCCGTATTGCGCCCCCAGGGCAAGCAGATTGTCGCCCAGCATATCCGCACGGTTGCTTATCGCTTCCGTACCGCCCTTCAGCTTCCAGTACTGCTCGTACTGGAGGTTAGCGGCGTCCGGGATCCAGGAACGGTTTGTCGCGTCACCGGAGATCAGCCCCAGCAAAAGCAGTACGCCGAGTCCCATGAGATAGAGCATCACGCCGGTGTTAAACAGGCTTTTCACGCTGTGCGCGTCGCGAATCAGCCGCCAGCAGATCAGCCCGACTAACCCATAAGCGAGAAGAATATCACCATCCCAGAAGAACAGGCCGTGGATAAAGCCGAGGATTGCCAGCAGCGTTAAGCGCGACTGGATCCAGCGCGTGCCGCGTTTGAGCAGAAGCTGCAGGCCCGCGCCAAACAGCAGCGCAAACAGCGTGAGGAATTTAACCTGAGCAAACAGGTCGAGGATCGCCCACGTCCAGGCATCGCTTCGGGTGATGTCGCCGTACCAGGCGGGATTGAGGTAAGCGGCCTTCGGCAGACCGAAGGCGCTGATATTCAGCAGCAGGATACCCAGAATGGCGACGCCGCGAACAAAATCGAGCGTGACGTTTCGCTCCATGGTCCCTGCCCTGTCTGATTAGTTGTGGTGACGCACGGCGCGCAGGAACTCCTGGCGGGTGTTCTGGCTCGATTTAAACAGGCCGCCCAGCGAGGTGGTGGTGGTCGCACTGGTCGCATCACGCACGCCGCGCGCTTTCACGCAGTAGTGCACCGCATCAATAGAGACCGCCACGTTATTGGTACCCAGCAGCGTTTGCAGCGCGATCAGGATCTGCTGCGTCAGACGCTCCTGCACCTGGGGGCGCTGCGCGAAGAACTGCACAATACGGTTGATCTTCGACAGGCCAATCACCGTGTCTTTCGGGATATACGCCACGGTCGCTTTGCCGTCGATGGTCACGAAATGGTGCTCGCAGGTGCTGGTCAGCGTAATATCACGGACCGTCACCATCTCATCCACCTTCATCTTGTTTTCGATGACGGTAATTTTCGGGAAGTTGGCGTAATCCAGTCCGGAGAAAATTTCGTCAACGTACATTTTAGCGATACGCTTGGGCGTCTCCATCAGGCTGTCATCGCTCAGATCGAGATTCAGCAGTTGCATGATCTCGGTCATATGCCCGGAAATCAATTTTTTACGGGTTTCATTGTCCATATCCTGAACGGGCGGACGCAGTGGCGTTTCAAGACCGCGCGCGAGCAGGGCTTCGTGGACCAGGGCAGCTTCTTTACTGAGTGATGACATTTTGTTCTCCTGCAGGTGTGGCGTCTTTCGCCCTCGTTGTGGCAAAAGTATGCGCTCATTGTGCGTGAGGCGACGCACATAATCCAGTATTCACGACGATAATTATTGCAATTGCTGTTGCCTTTCAGCGTGGCGATTCCAGACCAGGGCACCCGCGACAAACAGCGCTACGCCAGCCAGCCCCAGCGCAGGCTCCAGACGGTGGGTTAGCCAGGTTGATAACGCCGAGGTCACCGGCCCCACCAATTGCCCGATGGCATACCCGGTGGTGAGCAGCCCCGCCATATAGCGCGTGTGGTTCGGTGCCAGCTCGCGGCCGTATAAAAGAGAGAGCTGCACCGCGCAGAGGAACCCGCCGCCGACCAGCAGCCCGCCCGTCAGCAAGCCGCCAATGCCCGGCAGCAGCCAGGCTGCCAGCACGCCCGCACCCTGTAACCACAGCACTATCGCCAGCCTGCGGTTAGCCGTTGAGGTGTGGCGCAAAAGAATGCTGAGCGCAATCCCCACCACGGCCGCGGCACCAAAAATCGGCCAGACAAACTGGGCAAACAGGCTGCCGGGAAAACGCACCGCCGCCATTTGCGAAAGAAAGGTCGCCGGAAGGATATAGCCAAATCCCGCCAGGCTGTAGCTCCAGACCAGGCGCTTGAGATCCGTCGTCAGCAACAGCGGCTCTGGCGCGCTGCCGGGTCGATGAAGCTGTCCGGAACGCGGCAAATAGCGCGCCACCAGCGCGACCAATACCAGCGCCAGCACGCCGTAGATTTGCCACGCCGCACCGGCCGAAAGGGATTTCGCCTGAATATAGACCGCGAGCAGGCCGCTCAGGGCGATGCCCGCGCCAGGACCGGCAAACACGGCGGCGCTGAGCCCCGGTTTACCCAGCTGCCCCAGCCGCTCGTTGCTCCAGGCGGCAATCAGCACCATTGACCAGCCGCTCATGCAGCCAATCACAAAGCGCAGCAGGCCGTGCACAACGGCGTTATCCGCGGCGGCGGAGAGCAGGGTCAATGCAACCGCACCGGTGATGCCAAGCCAGAGTCGCGTTTCAACAAAGCGGTGCGCCCGCATGGCATCCCATGCGCCCACCAGATAGCCCAGATAATTCATCGCCGCCACCAGACCTGCGCTGGTGAGCGTGAGTTGCCCGGCGGCAATCATCAGTGGCACCTGAGGCGTAAAGGCGAAGCGCCCTATCCCCATCGCCACCACCAGAACGACAAATCCACTAAGCGCAATACGCAGCGCCATGACCGCTCCAATTGTTAAAGAAAAGTAAATTTATGATGCAGCATCTCGCCGCTCCGCGAAAGTGAAAGTTGCTCACAGGTAAATGAAAACGCTGTATTATGGCTCTAATGAATAGCTATTCTCATTAAGGAGCCCTGCATGGAACTGCTCGAAGAGCACCGTTGTTTTGAAGGTCGACAGCAGCGCTGGCGGCACGACTCCACCACGCTGAACTGTGCCATGACGTTCAGCATTTTCCTGCCGCCGACGGAAAACCCGCCGGTTCTGTTCTGGCTTTCAGGCCTGACGTGTAATGACGAAAACTTCACTACCAAAGCGGGCGCGCAGCGTATTGCGGCCGAGCTGGGCATTGCGCTGGTGATGCCCGACACCAGCCCGCGCGGCGATGATGTGGCGGACGATGCCGGGTACGACCTGGGCAAAGGTGCCGGATTTTATCTCAACGCCACCGAGCAGCCGTGGGCGAGCCATTACCGCATGTATGACTACATTCGCGACGAGCTGCCAGCGCTGATTAAGGCCGAATTTACGGTGAGCGACCGCTGCGCCATCAGCGGGCACTCCATGGGCGGGCACGGGGCGTTAATCATGGCGCTGAAAAACCCGGGGAAATACACCAGCGTCTCTGCGTTCGCGCCGATTGTGAACCCAACGCAGGTGCCGTGGGGACAAAAAGCTTTCACAAACTATCTGGGTAAAGATGAAGAGAAATGGCAGGAATGGGACAGCTGCGCGCTGATGCTGGCAAGCCGGACGGAAGATGCGATTCCGATGCTTATCGACCAGGGTGATGCGGATCAGTTTCTCGCCGGACAGTTACAGCCTGCGGTTCTGGCTGAAGCGGCGCGCCAGAAGGACTGGCCGCTGACGCTGCGCATTCAGGCGGGATACGATCACAGCTATTACTTTATGGCGTCCTTTATTGAAGATCATCTCCGCTTCCATGCGGAACATCTGTTCAGGTAAGTTCAGCCTTTTTGCCCGGTAGCCTCCTGCATACCGGGCCTTTCCCCTTCCCCTCATTTACATAGTTCTATCCGCTTGAATCCAGGCTGGTTTCCTTCCACCCCCCTCAAACACAAATGATTTCAATTATCATTTGTGTTTACAATTCTACATTCTTTTGTACAATTCCAGGCTCTTCTCCATCTTAAAGAGTTCTTAAAAGACAAAATCATACAGTTCTCAGGGTTATCCCGATGGAGTTTTATTCATTTTTATACGGAATGTACAAATGACAATACCCCGCATTAAGCTCCTGGCCGTCGCCGTTGGCGCTGCCACATTCACCCCTCTCGTTCACGCAGCCGATCAGGACACCGTTGTCGTCACCGCGACGGGTTTTGAACAAAAGATCCAGAATGCCCCCGCCTCCATCTCTGTTATTTCGAAACAGCAGATTGAAGATAAAGCCTACCGTGATGTTACCGATGCCCTGAGAGACGTCCCGGGCGTGGTCGTCACCGGCGGCGGGAGTAGCAGTGATATCAGCATTCGCGGCATGGCATCTCAGTACACCTTGTTCCTCGTGAACGGCAAACGCGTCAGTACGCGAAGCACCCGCCCAAACAGCGACAACTCGGGTATTGAACAAGGCTGGCTGCCGCCGCTGGAGTCCATTGAGCGCATTGAGGTTATCCGCGGCCCAATGTCCTCACTTTACGGCTCCGATGCGATGGGTGGCGTCATCAACGTCATTACCAAAAAAGTCTCAAACACTAAAGCCTGGACCGGTTCGTTGCACGGCGATGCAACCTTCCAGGAAAACCATGATTCCGGCGATATCTTCCAGACCAACGCCTACGCTTCTGGTCCCCTGATTGACGGTCTGCTTGGCGCAAAAGTGACGGGGCTGTTGTCACGCCGCGCCGAAGATAAAATCGTGAACGGGTATAACGAGCAGAAAATGCGTAACGGTGGCATTACCCTGAACTTCACCCCGGATGAGAAGAACGATTTCGATCTTGATTTTGCTCGCGAGCTTCAGGACAGAAACAGCACGCCAGGGATGTCGAAAGCGGCTGAAACCTGCCGGGGAACGACCTGTAAGCCAAATACTAAAAGCGACTCACGCTATGAGCACACAACTTACTCCTTAACCCACAGCGGGTATTACGACGACTTCAATACCACCAGCTATATCCAGCAGGAAGAGACCAATAATCCAGGTCGCAAAATGCGCTCGTATAACACCACCTTCAACAACCAGAACCAGATTTTCCTCGGCGATCATACGTTGACCCTCGGCGGGCAGTATCGGTATGAGAAACTGCGCGACGAGGGCAATCAGCTGGAAGCTGCGGACGGCCTGAACAAACTGACGCGCTGGAGCTGGGCCCTGTTTGCCGAAGATGAATGGTCAATGACGGAAAGCTTTACATTGACCGGCGGCCTGCGTATGGACAAAGACCAAAACTACGGGACGAACTGGACGCCGCGCGGTTACGGCGTATGGCACCTGGCCGATCACTGGACGTTGAAAGGCGGGGTTTCGGCTGGCTATCGTGCGCCTGATCTGCGGCAGTCGTCTGCCAGTTGGGGCCAGGTAACGGGTGGCGGCCGTCTTGACGGTATCATCGTTGGCAACCCGGATCTGAAACCAGAGAAGAGCCTGAGCGAAGAGCTCGCCCTGCTCTGGGATAACAACGATAACCTGAATGCCGGCGTGACGCTGTTTAATACCGACTTCAAGGACAAGATTACGGAAGTTCGCCGCTGTAACAGCAGCGCCGATCCCGCCTGTACGATTGGCGATCACAGCTATGATTTCGTGAGCGACCGCGTTAACGTGGACAAAGCCAACATGCGCGGCGTGGAGTCCTCCTTCGGCTGGAAAATCTCGCGCGATGTAAACTGGACCGCAAACTATACCTATACCGAATCTGAGCAGAAGAGCGGTCAGTTCTCAGGCAAGCCGCTGAACAAGATGCCGAAGCACATGTTCAACACCACCCTGGACTGGCAGGCGACGCCCGACGTAGGTTTCTGGAGCCGTCTGAACCTTCGCGGTAAAACGTCTGAGTACCTGAGCCGCACGTCAATGTCCCAAGGCACACCGTCCTACACTCAGGTTGATGTCGGTCTGCGCTACAACGCGAACAAAAACCTGCTGGTTACCGCCGGTGTGTATAACGTGCTGGATAAGCAGATTGACTATGACACGTATGACACCGTGCTGGACGGGCGTCGCTATACGGTTGGCATGACCTACAGCTTCTGATCTGCCCATAAAAAAGCCCGCTCGGTTGAGCGGGCTGAAAGAGAGGAAGCGCGGTTATTGTTTAAATCGTTCCGGGAAATCCATTTCACTGTAGCGAACGAAGCGGGTTCCTTTCGTCAGTTTGTAGCCAAACCAGATGATCAGGAACAGCGGAATACCAATATAGGTCGCCGTGACGGCACCCCAGTCAATGGTGTCCGCAAGGAAGGCCTCATAGTTCTGACCCAGAGTAATGATCAGGCACAGAACGAAGGCGAAAATCGGCCCCAGCGGGAAGAACCCTGAACGGTACGGCAGGTTATTCAGGTCATGACCCTGCATGACGTAGCCGCGACGGAAACGGTAGTGGCTGATGGCAATGCCCAGCCAGGCGATAAAGCCCGTCATCCCGGAGGTGTTAAGCAGCCACAGGTACACCGTCTGGTTGCCGAACATGGAGGTCAGGAAGCACAGGCCGGCAATCACCGTGGTGGCATACAGTGCGTTGCGCGGTACGCCGCCGCGGGACAGTTTCGAGAAAATGCGCGGCGCTTTACCGTCGCAGGCCAGGGTATAAAGCATACGGGTGGAGGCGTACATGCCGGAGTTACCCGCCGACAGCACCGCCGTCAGGATCACCGCATTCATTACCGCCGCCGCTGAGAGCAGGCCCGCGTGCTGGAAGACCAAGGTGAACGGGCTGACGCTGATGTCTTTCACATCGTTACGCAGCAGGCTTGGATCGGTATACGGAATGATCAGGCTGATAATCAAAATAGCGAACACGTAGAACAGCAGGATACGCCAGAACACCTGACGCACCGCGCGCGGAATGTTCTTCTCCGGGTTTTCGGATTCACCGGCCGCGATACCAATCAGCTCCGTTCCCTGGAAGGAGAAGCCGACAATCATCGCCACGCCAATCATCGCCGAGAAGCCCCCGGCAAACGGCGCGTCGCCGATGGTCCAGTTACTCCAGCCCGCAGGTTCAGCCCCTTTGAAAATACCCACGATCATCGCCACGCCGACGACGATAAAGATGATGACGGTTGCCACTTTGATCAAAGAGAACCAGTATTCCGCTTCGCCAAAGCCGCGCACGGAGATGTAGTTCAGCAGGAAGATGACGGCGAGGAACAGGGCGCTCCAGATCCAGCCCGGCGTGTCCGGGAACCACCAGGGTCATCACCAGCTGCGCGGCGACGAGGTCCACGGCGATGGTGACGGCCCAGTTGTACCAGTAGTTCCAACCCAGCGCGAAGCCGAAGCCTTCCTCAACGTATTTTTGTCCGTAGGTCGAAAACGAACCTGACACCGGCATGTATGCCGCCAGTTCGCCCAGGCTGGTCATCAGGAAATAAACCATCAGGCCAATCAGGATATAAGAGAATAATGCCCCACCCGGGCCGGCTGCCGAAATCGTTGCGCCAGAGGCAACGAAAAGACCTGTACCGATTGAGCCGCCAATGGCGATCATCGTCAGGTGACGCGCCTTGAGTTCACGACGTAGCGTGGGCGCTTCTGTGGTTTTAGTTTCTGAAACCATGTGAAAATGCTGTCCATTTAATAAATGAGGCGCGATTGTAGCAGACGATCTGCGTTCCTTCCGGCAGAAATACCCTGTTATAAGAGAGCTTCATGACGCGTCCAGGATTATAAGTAACGCATTATTTTTCCCTCTCCCCTTTGGGGTGAGGGGCGCTTTTACATCTCGCAGTAGCGCAGAAAACGCTGCAGCGAACTGGACAGGTGTTTCTGACGATGGTGGATGCACCACAGCGTGCGCACAAGTTTTGGCAGCGGAACGGGGATTTCCACCAGCGATCCGGTCTCCAGCTGTTCGGCAATCACCCGCCGGGAAAGACAGCTGATGCCCAGACCATGACGCACCGCGTGCTTAATCGCCTCTGAGTTTCCCAGCTCCATTCCCAGCTGGAAATGCGGCAGATGCGACAGCAGCAGGTAGTCGACAATCTCACGCGTGCCGGAACCCTGCTCGCGGAGGATCCACTGCGCCTGCGCCAGCCGCTCCAGCGTCACCTCGCCCTGCAATAACGACGAGGCCGGAGACGCAAACACCACCAGCTCATCCTCCAGCCAGGGCTCGGCAATGATATCGACGTTGTGGCAAGGACCTTCGATAAGTCCGATATCCACGCGGAAATCAATCACCGCGTTGATCACGTCCTGGCTGTTACCCACGCTCATCTCCAGCGGCAGGGTCGGGAAATCCCGGCGGTAGCGGGCAATCACTTCCGGCAGGATGTAGTTGCCGATGGTGCTGCTGGCAAATACGCGGATCGCGCCGTTGTCCTCGCGGAACAGCTGCTCGATTTCAATAGCCTGCTCCAGCAGCGCCAGCGCGCGCGGGTAAAGCAGGCGGCCATGTTCGTTGACCACCAGTCGCTTCCCTACCCTGTCAAACAGCTGGACGCCCAGCTGGCCTTCGAGATCGGTCAACGCCGCGCTGACGGCAGACTGCGAGAGCGCCATCATTTGTGACGCTTGGGTCGTCGAGCCGCTTTTCAGCACCTCGGCAAACACTTCCAGCTGACGCAATGTAATGTGCATGGTTGCTTACCACTTATAAAGATTGATTATAAATATATAATCAATTTTATTTTTAAGCCAGCGCGCCGTAACCTTTAGCCAGACAAAGGAGAAGGTTATGTCAGAAATCACCTTACAACATCATCGTACAGTGTGGCACTTCGTGCCCGGCCTTGCGCTCAGCGCCGTCGTCACCGGCGTGGCCTTATGGGGCGGCAGTATTCCGGCAGTGGCCGGTGCAGGGTTCAGCGCGTTAACGCTGGCCATTTTGCTCGGCATGGTGGTCGGGAACACCGTTTACCCCCACATCTGGAAATCCTGTGACGGCGGCGTGATTTTCGCCAAGCAGCATTTATTACGTCTCGGGATTATCCTTTACGGCTTCCGTCTCACCTTTTCGCAGATTGCGGACGTGGGCGTCAGCGGGATTGCCATTGACGTCCTGACGCTGACCAGCACCTTTTTACTGGCGTGCTTTATCGGTCAGAAAGTGTTTGGCCTGGATAAGCAAACCAGCTGGTTAATCGGCGCAGGTAGCAGCATCTGCGGCGCGGCGGCAGTGCTGGCGACGGAGCCGGTCGTCAAGGCCGAAGCCAGTAAAGTGACGGTGGCGGTCGCGACGGTGGTTATCTTCGGTACGCTGGCAATCTTCCTGTATCCGGCCATGTACCCGCTGGTAGCGCACTGGTTTAGCCCGGAAACTTACGGCATCTATATTGGCTCAACCATGCACGAAGTGGCGCAGGTGGTGGCGGCAGGTCACGCCATTAACCCGGAAGCGGAAAACGCGGCGGTCATTGCCAAAATGCTGCGCGTGATGATGCTGGCCCCGTTCCTGATTTTCCTCGCGGCCCGTGTTAAGCAGCTGGCACCGGCTGGCGGCAGCGAGAAGAGCAAAATCACCATTCCGTGGTTTGCGATCCTGTTCATCGTGGTCGCTATCTTTAACTCCTTCCACCTGCTACCAAAAGCGGTAGTGGAGATGCTGGTGACGCTGGATACGGTGCTGCTGGCAATGGCGATGGCGGCGCTGGGGGTGACAACGCATGTCAGCGCGCTGAAAAAAGCCGGTGCGAAGCCGCTCCTGATGGCGCTGGTGCTCTTCATCTGGCTGATTGTCGGCGGCGGTGCGATTAACCTCGCCGTGCACAGCCTGATGGCATAAACCATCTCGTCCTTCTCCTGTTAACCCGCTATCATAAGCGTTTCGGGTTAACAGGAGTTTTTTTATGAAATACGTTGGAGCGCACGTCAGCGCTGCAGGTGGCCTCGCGAATGCCGCCATTCGCGCCGCCGAAATCGAGGCGACCGCTTTTGCCCTGTTCACCAAAAACCAGCGCCAGTGGCGCGCCGCGCCGCTCACCGCCGACGTGATTGATGATTTCAAAGCCGCCTGTGAAAAATACCATTACGGGCCGGGCCAGATCCTTCCCCACGACAGCTATCTGATTAACCTCGGGCATCCGGTGCAGGAAGCGCTGGATAAGTCCCGCGAGGCGTTCCTTGATGAAGTGCAGCGCTGCGAACAGCTCGGGCTGACGCTGCTGAACTTCCATCCGGGTAGTCATCTGATGCAGATTGATGAAGATGCCTGTCTGGCGCGCATTGCCGAATCCATCAACATGACGCTGGATAAAACCAAAGGCGTCACCGCGGTGATTGAAAACACCGCAGGTCAGGGCAGCAACCTCGGCTTTAGGTTTGAACATCTGGCGGCAATCATTGACGGCGTGGAAGATAAGTCTCGCGTGGGCGTGTGCATTGATACCTGCCACGCGTTTGCAGCCGGGTATGACCTGCGCACCACCGAGGCAACGAAAAACACGTTTGATGAGTTTGAGCGAATTGTCGGCTTTAAGTATCTGCGCGGTATGCACCTGAACGATGCAAAAAGCGCGTTCGGCAGCCGCGTTGACCGCCACCACAGCCTGGGCGAAGGCAATATCGGTCACGACGCCTTCCGCTTTATTATGCAGGACGCCCGCTTCGACGGTATTCCGATGGTGCTGGAAACCATCAATCCGGATATCTGGGCGGAAGAGATTGCCTGGCTGAAGGCGCAGCAAACCGCAGAACAGGCGGCATAAAAAAAGCCGGGTTGCATTAGCACCCGGCTTTTTTATTGCTTCGCTTACGCTGCTTTTGCCACAACTTCCGCTTCCGGACGTTTCAGCACCGCGTAAGACAGGCCCGCCACCAGCGTACCGGCAACAATCGCCAGCAGATAACCCAGTACCGGGGTGATGGCGCCAGGGATCAGCAGGACGAACAGACCGCCGTGCGGCGCCATCAGCTTCGCGCCAATCGCCATGGAGATGGCGCCCGTTACCGCGCCGCCGACGATACAGCACGGCAGAACACGCATTGGGTCACGCGCCGCGAACGGAATCGCACCTTCGGTGATGAAGCACAGGCCCAGCACCAGCGCCGCTTTACCGCCTTCCTGCTGCGCTTTGTCGAACTTGCGACGGGCAATAATCGTCGCCAGGCCAAGCGCCAGCGGTGGCACCATACCGGCCGCCATGATCGCCGCCATCGGCGCGTAAGTCTGGGTACTCAGCAGGCCAACGCCAAAGGCGTATGCCGCTTTGTTCACCGGGCCACCCATGTCGGTACACATCATGCCGCCGAGGATTGCGCCCAGCAGCACCGCGTTCGCCGTGCCCATGGTTTGCAGCCAGTGGGTCAGGCCCGCCAGGATACCCGCAACCGGTTTACCAATCAGGTAGATCATCGCCAGACCGACCACCAGGCTGGAGATGAGCGGAATGATCAGGATTGGCTTCAGCGCCTCCATACTCTGCGGCAGCTTCAGCTTCGAGCTAATCAGCTTCGCGACGTAACCCGCGAGGAAACCGGCGATGATACCGCCAATAAAGCCGGAGCCGGTGCTCACCGCCAGCATACCGCCGATAAGACCCGGGGTCAGACCCGGACGGTCAGCAATGGAGAAGGCGATAAAGCCCGCCAGCACCGGCACCATCAGCGCGAACGCTGAACCGCCGCCGATCTGCATCAGCGCAGCCGCAAGCGTCCCTTCTTCTTTAAATGCCGTAATACCAAACGCGAACGACAGTGCGATACACAGGCCGCCCGCAACCACCATCGGCAGCATGTAGGACACGCCGGTCAGCAGGTGACGGTATGCGCCCGCAGACTCTTTTTTGCCTTCGGTCGGCGTTTTTGCTGCGCCGGTGGCCTGATACGGTTTGGCTTCTGCCAGGGCCTTATCAAACTCCTGCGCGGTCTTTTTCAGCGCCAGGCCGGTAGAGGTGCGGTACATCGGTTTGCCGGCAAATTTCGCCAGATCCACTTCGATATCTGCCGCCACAATCACCAGATCGGCCTCAGCGACCTCTTCCGGCGTAATGGCATTGCCCGCACCCACGGAGCCACGGGTTTCAACCTTCACCCACCAGCCGCGTTTTTTCGCTTCGGTTTCAATGGCTTCAGCCGCCATAAAGGTGTGCGCCACGCCCGTCGGGCAGGCCGTGACCGCGACAACACGTTTCGGACCCGAGGCCGCAGCCGGAGCCGCTGCGACAGGCGCGCTGTAGACGGTCGCGTGACCTTTCGCTTCGCTCAGGAACAGTTCCGGGTGTGCCACCGCGCGATTAATATCGCCCAGCCACACTTTTTTGCCGTTCAGCGCGCTGTCAGCGGGAATTTTATCGCCCAGGACAATCGCCAGTTCGGCATCGCCTGGGTTATCAATGATGTCCAGGTGTGCTTTTTGTGCCGCCGCGCCCAGCAGGGTCTTCGCCATGTAGGCGCGAGCCTGTCCGAGACCGGAGTCAATGATCAGCAGCGTTTTCATTATTCCTCTCCTGCTGTTAGTTAAAAGGTTTTAAGTCAACGCGCGCCATCATCGCGGCTAACTGGGTACGATCGGTAATACCGACATTGCTCTGGCTCACGGCCAGGGCTGCAACGGCGGTGGCAAGACGTAACGTATGTTCACTGGATTCACGCATCAGCAGGCCGTAAATCAGGCCGCCAACCATAGAATCCCCTGCGCCAACGGTGCTCACTACTTCCATTGACGGCGGTTTGGCAATCCATTCACCTGAAGCGTTAACCCACAACGCCCCTTCTGCACCCAGCGAGATCACCACGTGAGCAATACCCTGCTCGCGCAGCGCATGGGCGGCCTCAATCACATCTTTTAATTCCGGCAGCTTACGGCCTGCCCAGATCTCCAGCTCGCGGCGGTTTGGCTTCACCAGCCACGGAGAGGCTTTCAGACCCGCCACCAGCGCATCGCGGCTGCTGTCGAAGATAATGCACGGGCACTGGCTGCGCAGGCGCGTCATCCAGTCGGTAAACGCTTCCGGGCTGACGCCGGACGGCAGGCTGCCGCTGACGCACACCATATCGAACTGGCCCAGCCAGGTCAGGGAGTCGGTCACAAAGCGCTCCCAGTCAGCTGGCGTCACTTCGAAACCGGAGAAGTTAAGATCGGTCACTTCGCCGTCTTTTTCCGTCAGCTTAACGTTGATGCGGGTACGGCCCTGCACAACCTGGAAACGGTTGGCAATGCCCAGCTCGCTGAACAGCTGCTGGAAGCCATCCTGGTTATCTTTACCGAGGAATCCGCCTACGGTGACGTCGATACCGAGATCCTTGAGCACCTTCGCGACGTTAATCCCTTTGCCCGCAGCATGCAGGCCAGTGGTACGCACGAGGTTAACTTCGCCGCGCTCAATTTCCGGGCAAAACCCCACCAGGTCATAAGCCGGGTTCAGCGTAATAGTCGCAACACGTCTGCTCATTATGCGCCCTCCCCCAGACCTGCCGCGATGGCGTCGCCAATTGCTTTCAGCGCCTGTTCAGCATCTGCGCCCTGCGCGGTGAAGCGCAGGCGATGGCCTTTCTTCACGCCCAGCGCGACGACTTTCATCAGGCTACGGCCGTTGGCCGGTTTGCCCGAACCATCCAGGTTGGTCACGGTAATCTCGCTTTCAAATTGTTTAATGGTGTTGACCAGCATGGTGCCCGGACGGGCATGCAGGCCGTGTTCGTTACGCACCACGAACTCGGCGTTCAGCACGTCGTCCGTTAGCGCGTCGTCGCTGGTCAGCAGCGCCAGCACGGTCGCCGCATCGGCGTTCAGCAGTTTTTCAGCTTTATTGTTCAGCAGCAGATCGCCCAGACGCTTCAGCACCGAAACCGGCTGCTCATCGTTCATCGCCACAGTCACCAGCATGGCTGCTGTCTCGCCCTCAACGTCGAACGCGGTGGCGGCGCGGCTCACTGCAATTGCGCTGCGCAGGTTGCCTTCAGCGCTGTCGTTCAGCCAGATGCCCTGGCCGAGATTCAGCGGTTTATCGTTAATCACGCGCGTCACAAAGGTGGCATCAGCGGCACCCGCTTCTTTCAGGCGACCCGCGTTCAGCGCCTGCAGCGTGACCAGATCGGAGGCCACAACATCCAGCGTCAGCGTGTCGTTATCCAGCTTCAGCGCTTCACTCTGTTTTTCGCCCATCAGCAACGCCCGCAGCTCTTCAGCGGTTGTTGCAGACTTCAGCTGTTCCGCCACGGAGTCATCGCTCAGGACATGCGTCAGCTGACGCAGCAGGCCTAAGTGTTCGTCGCTGCTCGCCGCGATACCGATAGCAACATAAGCCACCTGGCCGTCGCCCCAGAGCACGCCCTGCGGGAACTGATAGACCTTAACGCCGGTTTTCAACACCTGGTCGCGGGTGTCGGTTGTGCCGTGCGGAATGGCAATGCCATTGCCGAGGAAGGTGGAGGTCTGCTGCTCGCGCGCCAGCATACCGTTTACGTAGCCGTCCGCGACGTTACCCGCCTGCACAAGGGCAGCGGCAACCTGACGAATAGCCTCTTCTTTATCCCCGGCCTGAGCGCCCGGGTGAATATCCTGAACAGATAACTGGAACATGGTTCTCCTCTCCTGCTGAAAGTGAATCGTTTCAGCTTACATGAGAAAAAATGCGCTAGCCTGCTCCGTTTGTTAAAACAAGATAGCGCTGAAACGTTTCAAAAAGTCTTGCGCTTTCTGCATTGGCTTGCAAGAAATGTCGTATTTCCGATATCAGAATTTAGAGATACTGCACATTTCTTCTGCGTTCAGCTGAATTTTGCTGAACTTCAGCAAACCAGTTTCAGCTAAGTTCAGCCAGGTGGGGAGTAAGTTGAAATGCCATTTTGATTTTTCGTGGGGTAATTGACTTCACCCACTGTTTATTTTTTAACTGACGGCGTAAACTCCGCCCCTCTCTGTTACTCGCTAATTATAAAACATGCATAACACCCCTGCGGCCACCGCGCCGAAGCCCTTTGATTTAACGTCAACGGCGTTCCTGATTGTTGCCTTCTTTACGGGTATCGCCGGTGCGTTGCAAACCCCGACGCTGAGCCTGTTCCTGACTAACGAAGTTCACGCCCGTCCGGCGATGGTTGGCTTCTTTTTTACCGGAAGCGCCATCATCGGCATTCTCGTCAGCCAGTTTCTCGCCGGTCGTTCCGACCGCAAAGGCGATCGTAAAAGCCTGATCGTTTTCTGCTGTCTGCTGGGGGTGCTGGCCTGCATCCTGTTTGCCTGGAACCGTAACTATTTCATTCTGCTGTTCATCGGCGTTTTTCTGAGCAGCTTTGGCTCAACCGCCAACCCGCAGCTGTTTGCTCTTGCCCGCGAACATGCCGACCATACCGGGCGGGAAGCGGTGATGTTCAGCTCGATATTGCGCGCTCAGGTGTCGCTGGCATGGGTAATTGGCCCGCCGCTGGCCTACGCGCTGGCGATGGGGTTTGGCTTTACGGTGATGTACCTGAGCGCGGCGGTCGCGTTTGTGGCGTGCGGCGCAATGGTATGGTTTTTTCTGCCGTCAATGCGCAAAGAGCCCAAAGTGGCAACGGGCGTGCTGGAAGCGCCGCGTCGTAACCGCCGCGATGCCCTGCTCCTGTTTGTTATCTGCACGCTGATGTGGGGCACCAACAGCCTGTATATCATTAACATGCCGCTGTTTATTATTGATGAGCTACACCTGCCGGAGAAGCTGGCCGGCATTATGATGGGCACCGCCGCGGGTCTTGAGATCCCAACCATGCTGATTGCAGGCTATTATGCGAAGCGTTTTGGAAAGCGTTTTTTAATGCGCATCGCGGCCGTCGCCGGGCTGCTATTCTACGTTGGCATGCTGACGGTCCATACGCCAGCCCTGCTTCTTGCTTTACAGCTGCTGAACGCCGTGTATATCGGCATCCTGGCGGGGATTGGCATGCTCTACTTCCAGGATCTGATGCCGGGGCAGGCAGGTGCCGCCACCACCCTTTATACTAATACCACCCGCGTGGGCTGGATTATCGCGGGCTCGATGGCCGGTATCGTTGCCGAGATCTGGAACTACCACACGGTGTTCTGGATTGCGCTGGTGATGTGTACGCTGACGATTGGCTGTCTGGCGAGGATCAAGGACGTTTAAGGCGCGGTGAGCGCTTCCAGCTCCAGCAGCCATGTCATTGCCTGCGCGCGCGTGCTGCCGCACATTTCAGCTGATGGCTGAAGCCCGGAACAGACCTTCGGGCGCAGGGGAGACTCAAAGATCATACACAGGTTGGATTCAGAGAGCTGAACGCAGCGGGTATTGGCGGGCTTGCCTTCAGGCATGCCTGGAATGGGGCTTGAAATGGACGGAGCGGTACAGCACGCGCCGCAATCTGGACGACAATCCATACATGCTCTCTCGGTGGCGAACACCCGTACAGTCGGGCATCGGGCGCACAGTAACACCTTTTGCGTATTGATAGCAAAAGCCACGAATTCCACTTGCCTGAAAGGCCGCGCGCGAGTAATTTGGCGCGATATTTTTTACCTCCCGTAGACAGGATTACTGCAATGCCAAGAGCGAACGAAATTAAGAAAGGTATGGTACTGAATTACAACGGCAAATTGCTGATTGTGAAAGACATCGACATTCAGGCACCAAGCGCCCGTGGTGCAGCGACGCTGTACAAAATGCGTTTCGCCGATGTGCGTACCGGCCTGAAGGTGGAAGAACGTTTTAAAGGTGACGATATCGTTGATACCGTGACTCTGACCCGTCGCTACGTTGATTTCTCCTACATCGACGGCAACGAATACGTGTTCATGGATAAAGAAGATTACACCCCGTACATCTTCACCAAAGATCAGATCGAAGAAGAGCTGCTGTTCATTCCTGAAGGCGGTATGCCAGACATGCAGGTGCTGACCTGGGACGGCGTGCTGCTGGCGCTTGAACTGCCGCAGACCGTGGATCTGGAAATCGTTGAAACCGCGCCGGGCATCAAAGGCGCGTCAGCAAGTGCGCGCAACAAACCAGCGACCCTGACTACCGGGCTGGTTGTGCAGGTGCCGGAATATCTCTCCGCTGGCGAGAAGATCCGCATCCATATTGAAGAAAAACGCTATATGGGTCGTGCTGACTGATTATGGCATTTGTCGGGTGGCGGCTTCGCCACCCGACAATTCCGGTTACAAAAGCTCCGGATACTTCGTCATCTTCAGCGCCAGCTCGACCCCTCGCACTTCCGCCATCCCCTTCAGGCGGCCAATCGCCGAATAGCCCGGGTTGGTTTTCTTACGCAGATCGTCCAGCATCTGGTGTCCGTGATCCGGACGGAACGGAATAGGACGCATATCGCCCGTCTGCTTGCGACGCGCCTCTTCAGCCAGAATAGCGTCCACCACCGCGACCATATTCACATCACCGCCAAGGTGCGCGGCCTCGTGGAAGGTCTTTGGATTCTCCTCCCGGCAGGTCGCACGCAGATGCGTAAAGTGAATGCGATCGCCAAAGGTTTCTATCATCCGTACCAGGTCGTTATCAGCGCGCACGCCGTAGGAGCCGGTACACATGGTAAAGCCGTTGTGGATGCTGTCGACCGTCTCTTTCAGCCATTGCATATCTTCAATCGTAGACACGATACGCGGCAGGCCGAGGATAGGACGCGGCGGATCGTCCGGGTGTACCGCCAGACGCACGCCGGCTTCTTCCGCAACCGGAACGATAGCGCGCAGGAAATACGCCATGTTTTCACGCAGCTGCTGCTTATCAATATTGCCGTATTCCGCCAGACGCGCGCGGAACTGGTCCAGCGTGTACCCCTCTTCCGCACCCGGCAGGCCAGCAATGATATTGCGGGTCAGCTTCTCAACGTCCGCTTCACTGGCGGCATTGAACCATTCAAGGGCCTGCTGCTGCTCTTCAGCGGTGTAATCCGCTTCGGCGCCCGGGCGTTTCAGAATGTGCAGCTCAAACGCCGCAAAGGCAATCTGGTCAAAACGCAGCGCCTTCGAGCCGTCCGGCATCTGATATTCCAGGTCGGTACGCGTCCAGTCCAGAATCGGCATGAAGTTATAGCAGACCGTATCAATGCCGCAGGCCGCCAGGTTGCGAATGCTCTGCTGATAGTTTGCTATCCAGGTCCGGTATTCCCCGGAATGGGTTTTGATATCTTCGTGAACCGGAATGCTTTCTACCACAGACCAGGTTAACCCCTTCTCCGCCAGCAGCGCCTGACGCTGTTGAATCTCCTCAATCGGCCATACCTGGCCGTTAGGAATGTGATGCAGCGCCGTGACGACACCCGTTGCGCCAGCCTGACGCACATCATCAAGAGAAACCGGATCGTTCGGCCCGTACCAACGCCAGGTTTGTTCCATTGCCTCATCCTCTCAAGTTGTTATACCAATATGGGTTACTGCAATGACGACTACCATACATGTTTGCCGTGAAGGGTCAACACGCCGCCACACATTGATTGATCAAACTCACAGAACGGGGATATTTACGGCTTACCAATTTTATTTGCTGTCATATAACTTTAGACTGGCATTGTTAATTAATGGTTAATCAGGTGTGTATTTCATGAAGACAATTGCCTCAACCGCCCTTCCAGCCCAGGTTCAACAACCGCGCTACGATCGTCATCAACTGCGCTCCCGCATCGTCCATTTCGGCTTCGGTGCGTTTCACCGCGCGCATCAGGCATTGTTAACAAACCGGGTGCTGAATGAAAAAGGCGGCGACTGGGGAATTTGTGAGATTAGCCTGTTCAGCGGCGACGTGCTGATGAGCCAGCTGCGCGCGCAGGATCACCTGTTTACCGTGCTGGAGAAAGGTGCTGAAGGAAATCAGCCGATTATTGTCGGGGCCGTACATGAATGCCTGAATGCAAAGCTGGACTCTCTGCCCGCGATAATAGAGAAGTTTTGCGAGCCGCAGGTGGCGATTGTGTCGCTCACCATTACGGAGAAAGGCTACTGCATCGATCCCGCGACCGGTAAGCTGGATTTACAAAACGCCCGGATCGTCCACGATCTGGAAAATCCCGCTGAGCCGCATTCCGCGCCGGGGATCCTGGTCGAAGCCCTTAATCGCCGCCGCGAGCGCGGCTTGCCTGCGTTTACCGTGCTTTCCTGCGACAACATTCCGGACAACGGCCACGTGGTGAAAAATGCGGTGCTTGGCATGGCGCAAAAGCGCTCCCCGGCGCTGGCGGAGTGGATCGAGGGCCACGTGAGTTTTCCGGGAACGATGGTCGACAGAATTGTTCCCGCCGCGACGGAGGCCTCGCTTGCGGAAATCGCCGACGCGCTCGGCGTTGACGATCCCTGCGCCATAAGCTGCGAGCCGTTTATTCAGTGGGTAGTGGAAGATAATTTTGTCGCCGGGCGTCCGGAGTGGGAAGTGGCGGGCGTTCAGATGGTGCAGGACGTTCTGCCGTGGGAGCAGATGAAATTACGCATGCTTAACGGCAGCCACTCTTTCCTGGCGTATCTGGGGTATCTCGCCGGGTACGCGCATATTAATGAATGCATGGAGGACGCCACCTTCCGCGAAGCTGCCCGGCGGCTAATGCTGGATGAACAGGCGCCTACGCTGCGTATAAAGGATGTCGACCTGACTGCCTATGCCGACAGCCTGATTGATCGCTTTGCTAACCCGGCGCTGCAGCACCGTACCTGGCAAATCGCGATGGACGGTAGCCAGAAGCTGCCGCAGCGAATGCTGGATGGCATCCGCGTCCACCTTGAGCGTAAAACAGAATGGCCGCTGCTGGCGCTGGGCGTCGCTGGCTGGATACGCTACGTCAGCGGGTTCGACGAACGCGGCAACGCGATTGACGTTCGCGATCCCCTCAGCGATAAAATCCGCACGATTGTCGAGGCCAGCAGCGACGCCGACCGCGTCAATGCGCTGCTGGGGCTGAGCGAGGTCTTCGGTCACGATCTCGCGCAAAATAGCGTTTTCGCTGAGGCTGTCAGCCAGGCCTACCAGCGCATCACCCGCCGTGGCGCACGCCAGGCTGTTATTGAAACGTTAAATCTTTAGCGATTATTGCGCTTAATGCGAACGGACATTGCCTCCGTTCGCCCTCCCCCTTCTCATTGCGCCCGTTTTTCGCCAGGATAAGAGCATAGTGTTATAGCATCACAATTCTCTTGCGGAGCGCACGTGACCAAAACCAACCTCATCACCGGTTTTCTCGGCAGCGGTAAAACCACCTCTATTCTTCATCTGCTGGCGAATAAAGATCCCGCCGAGAAATGGGCCGTGCTGGTCAATGAATTCGGCGAAGTGGGGATTGATGGCGCGTTGCTATCATCCAGCGGCGCAATGATTAAAGAGATCCCCGGCGGATGCATGTGCTGCGTAAACGGCTTACCGATGCAGGTAGGCCTCAATACGCTGCTGCGTCAGGGCAAACCGGACCGCCTGCTGATTGAACCTACCGGTCTGGGCCACCCGAAGCAGATCCTCGATTTACTGACCGCCCCGGTTTACGAGCCGTGGATCGATCTTCGCGCCACGCTGTGCCTGCTCGATCCGCGTCAGCTTCTGGATGAAAAAGCGGTGGCCAATGAGAACTTTCGCGATCAGCTCGCCGCAGCAGACGTTATTGTCGCCAATAAAGAAGATCGCGCCACGGCGGAAAGCCGGGCCGCGCTGGACGCGTGGTGGCAGCATTTCGGCGGCAATCGGACGCGGGTGCAGGCCACGCAAGGGAATATTGATAGCGCCCTGCTGGATCTTCCGCGCCTGAACCTGGCGCAACTCCCGGCCAGCGCAGAGCATGCGCATCACCATTCTGCAAAGCAGGGTCTGGCCGCGCTTAGCCTGCCGGAACACCAGCGCTGGCGTCGTAACCTTAACAGCGGTCAGGGGTATCAGGCCTGCGGATGGATTTTCGATGCCGATACCGTTTTCGATACCATTGGCATCCTTGAGTGGGCCAGGCTTGCGCCGGTCGACCGCGTGAAAGGGATCATGCGCACGCCAGACGGGCTGGTGCGGATCAACCGCCAGGGCGACGATTTCTTTATCGAAACGCAAAACGTCGCGCCACCTGACAGCCGAATAGAGTTAATTAGTGCGGTTAACGCCGACTGGAATGCCCTGCAGTCCAGCCTGTTGAAGCTTCGTTTAAGTTCGGGCGGCTAACGTTGCCCCAGTTTTCACTCAATGCAGAACGTTATGACGACTCGAATTCCCCAGATACTACTGCTTAATGTCGCCGGTCTGGCGCTCTTTTTCTCCTGGTATATCCCGGTGAATCACGGTTTCTGGTTCCCGCTGGATTCATCCCTGTTTCATTTCTTCAACCAGGGGCTGGTGAAGAGTGACGCCTTTCTGTGGCTGGTGGCAATTACCAATAACCGCGCCTTTGACGGCTTTTCCCTGCTGGCCATGGGCTGCCTGATGCTCTCTTTCTGGCTCAAAGAGGATGACACGGGGCGTCGCCGCATCCTGATTATCGGACTGGTGATGCTTCTGGCTGCGGTGATCATTAATCAGCTGGCGCAACATCTGATGCCGGTAAAACGTGCAAGTCCTTCGCTCTCTTTCCCGAATATTTATCGCGTGAGTGAACTGCTGCATATTCCAACAAAAGATGCCTCGAAGGACAGTTTCCCGGGCGATCACGGCATGATGCTGCTTATTTTTTCTGGGTTTATGCTGCGCTATTTCGGTAAGAAGGCGTTCGCAATCGCCCTGCTTATTGTGGTGATATTTGCCTTCCCACGCGTGATGATTGGCGCGCACTGGCTGACGGATATTGTCGTGGGTTCCCTTTCCGCGGTGCTGATTGGTCTGCCGTGGGTTCTGATGACGCCTTTGAGCGATCGCCTAATTACCCTTTTCGATCGCTATCTTCCGCGTAGAAAGCAACAAAAATTGAACAAATAATTACCGTTTTTTAACGTAAACTATCGGGGATCATCACGATCCCTGATAATGCCCTTCCCGCGATCTTTCTGCGCTGTCATATTCTTGTCATCACATTCGTGATAAAAATGAATCAATTGCACGATTACGCGGCGGATCTGCCGCTATTTTGTGCAATGACAAATTTTTACTTTCTGTATCACAATTTCTTATAAAAAAAAGGCTCTTTTTACTCGCAATAGCCCTGGCAATCGGTTAATCTCGAACTCGTTTTGCCCCATGGAGATAATTATTTTGATGGTGAATAATTTTGTGCGCTGCACCACAAATGTCACCAGAAACAATTGTCTCAATGTGAACAGATAATTAGTCTCGTCACGTTTGGCATTTTTATAACGATATTTGTCGTTAAGGACTTCAAGGGAAAATAAACAAAATGGTCAAATCTCAACCGTTTCTGAGATATATCTTACGGGGGATCCCGGCGATAGCAGTCGCGGTACTGTTATCTGCATGTAGTACATCGAACACCGCAAAGAATATGCATCCTGAGACGCGTGTTGTGGGAATGGAAGATTCCTCTTCACTGCAAGCCTCTCAGGATGAATTTGAAAATATGGTACGTAATCTGGACGTGAAGTCCCGCATTATGGACCAGTATGCTGACTGGAAAGGCGTGCGTTACCGTCTTGGCGGCAGCACTAAAAAAGGCATTGATTGTTCCGGCTTTGTACAGCGTACCTTCCGCGAGCAATTTGGGTTAGATCTTCCGCGTTCGACCTACGAACAGCAGGAGATGGGCAAGTCGATTTCACGTACCAAACTGCGCACCGGCGATTTAGTGCTGTTCCGTGCAGGTTCTACCGGTCGACATGTGGGCATCTACATTGGTAATGACCAGTTTGTACATGCCTCCACCAGCAGCGGTGTGACCATTTCCAGCATGAATGAACCGTACTGGAAGAAGCGCTACAACGAAGCGCGCCGCGTACTGACCCGCAGTTAATATGATAATTGTATCGTTGGTTATCCCTTGGCTGGCGATACAATAAAAAAAAGCACTGCTTCGGCGGTGTTTTTTTTTGCCCGTTACAATGAATACAATCAGCGGCAATTCAGGAACCACGACGTTTATGCTCACCCGCTACTTCTCCAGTCATCGAAAGATACTGTTCCTCAGTATCATTACCGGCCTGATCGCCGCCCTGCTCCTGGGTTCATTGCAATTTTTCTGGAGCTACCACAAGCGGGAAATCCGATTCGATACGTTGATCATGGATGTGCGCATCTACATGGAGAGCTATTTTGACGAGCTGAAAGCCTCCATCGACGTGCTCCAGCCGCTGACGCTCAATAATTGTCAGGATGTTAACGCGGAGCTGACCTCGCGCGCGGCCTTCAGCCTCAACGTACGCGCCTTCCTGCTGGTCAGAGACAAAATGGCGTTCTGCTCGTCAGCCACAGGGCCAATGAATGCCCCGATGGAGGAGCTGATACCCGAGCTGCACATCAACAAGCAGGTTGATATCGCACTGCTCCCCGGCACGCCCATGCTGCCCAATAAGCCCGCGATTGCCATCTGGTATCGTAATCCGCTTGTGAAGGACGGCGGCGTATTCACCTCGGTGAATCTCAACCTGACGCCGTACCTGCTTTACACCGCGCGCCAGGACGAGTTTGCGGGCATCGCGATCGTCATCGGCGACAATGCGTTATCCACTGCCTCAAGCGCCCTCGTCAAAGCGAAGGATTTACATGAAACGCCGGCGCGCACCGCGACGCTCAAAGACGTTCCTCTGACCATCAAACTGTACGCCGAGGAGTGGACGACCGATGAGATACTTTACGCCCTGTTCTTCGGGCTGGTGTGCGGGATTGCGGCAGGGTCGCTTAACTTCTACATCCTCACGACGCGTCTCAATCCGGGCAAAGAGATTCTGAGCGCCATCAAGCGCGGCCAGTTTTATGTCGTTTATCAGCCCGTTGTCGATGCCAAATCGCTCAGGATGACCGGGCTTGAAGTGCTGATGCGCTGGAAGCACCCGACCATGGGTGAGATCCCGCCGGACGCCTTTATCAATTTTGCCGAAGCGCAGAAGCTGATTGTTCCGCTCACGCTGCATCTTTTTGACCTGATTATTCACGATGCGCCAGTGCTACAGACCGTGCTGCCGCCGGGTGCCAAAGTGGGCATTAATATCGCGCCGGGGCATCTGCATGCGGAAAGCTTCAAAGACGATATGCGCACCTTCAAAGCCCTGCTGCCGCCTGATTACTTCCAGATCGTACTGGAAATTACCGAGCGCGACATGCTGAACCATCGGGAAGCTAACAGCCTCTTCGAATGGCTGCATAACGAAGGGTTTGAAATTGCCATCGACGATTTCGGCACCGGCCACAGCGCGCTGATTTATCTTGAACATTTCACCATGGACTACCTGAAAATCGACCGTGGTTTTGTCAACGCCATTGGCACAGAAACCGTGACCTCCCCGGTGCTGGATGCTGTACTGACGCTGGCAAGACGACTGAATATGTCGACCGTTGCGGAAGGGGTGGAAACACCGGAACAGGCGGCCTGGCTGCGCGAGCATGGGGTTAATTATCTGCAGGGTTACTGGATTAGCCGCCCGATGCCGCTGGAGCAGTTCCGCACGTGGCAAAATACGGTGTCGCCTGACGGGGAATAATTTCACATTGCCCGTGGCGTCACTTATTATTCAGCTTAACTGAGCCGGTCTGTAAAAGAGGGAGCCGCCGCGAGATGTTTATGCGCTTTATGTTGCTTTGGTTGGCAGTCGTGAGCCTGTCCAGCCAGGCGCAAACCATCAAAGAGAACATCGCGTTCGCCGTGATTGGCGAGCCAAAATACGCGGTCAATTTTACGCACTTCGATTACGTCAATCCTGCCGCCCCTAAGGGTGGAAAGGTCACGCTCTCGGCTACGGGAACGTTCGACAACTTTAACCGCTTCGCCCTGCGCGGCGTGGCCGCGGCGCGAACGGAATCGCTCTATGACACGCTTTTTGTCACGTCTGATGATGAGCCCGGCAGCTATTACCCGCTGATTGCCGATAACGTGCGCTACGCGGATAACTTCGCCTGGGCCGAAATTACCCTAAACCCCCGGGCCCGCTTTCACGACGGCACGCCGGTCAAGGCCAGCGACGTCGCTTTTACGTTTCATAAATTTATGACCGAAGGCGTTCCTCAGTTCCGCATTGTGTATAAAGGCGCAACGGTGCGCGCCATTGCCCCCCTCACCGTACGCATTGAGCTGAGCGAACCGAACAAAGAGAATATGCTTAGCCTGTTCTCGCTGCCGGTTATGCCTGAATCGTTCTGGAAAAACCATAAGTTAAGCGACCCGCTCTCCACGCCGCCGCTGGCCGGTGGCCCTTACCGCATTACCGACTGGCGCATGGGGCAGTACGTGGTCTATTCCCGCGTGAAAGATTACTGGGCGGCTAACCTGCCGGTAAACCGCGGGCGCTGGAATTTCGACACCCTTCGCTATGACTACTACCTCGACGATAACGTGGCGTTTGAAGCGTTCAAGGCCGGCGCCTTCGATTTACGCGTGGAGAACAGCGCCAAAAACTGGGCGACCCGCTATATCGGCAAAAACTTCACGAAAGGCTACATCGTGAAAGACGAGCACAAAAACGAATCCGCCCAGGACACGCGCTGGCTGGCGTTTAATATTCAGCGCCCGGTATTTACCGACCGCCGCGTTCGGGAAGCCATTTCCCTGGCCTTCGATTTTGAATGGATGAACAAAGCCCTGTTTTACGGAGCATACAGCCGCGCGAACAGCTATTTCCAGAACACCGAATATGCCGCGCGCGACTACCCTAAAGCCGACGAACTGCTCCTGCTGGCGCCGCTGAAAGCGGAAGTGCCGCCGGAGGTGTTTACCACGGTGTTTCAGCCGCCTGCTTCAAAGGGTGACGGCTACGACCGCGACAACCTGCTGAAGGCCAGCAAGCTGCTGGATGAGGCAGGCTGGCAGCTGAAGAACCAGAAACGCGTCAATGCGAAAACCGGCAAGCCTTTAAGCTTTGAACTGCTGCTCTCCTCCGGCGGCAACGATCAGTGGGTGCTGCCGTTTAAGCACAACCTTGCGCGGCTGGGGATCACCATGAACATTCGCCAGGTCGATAACGCGCAGATCACCAACCGCATGCGCAGCCGCGATTACGACATGATGCAACGCCTGTGGCCCGCGCAGCCGTGGCCCAGCTCGGATCTGCAAATCTCCTGGGCCTCCAGCTACATCGACTCCTCGTACAATGCGCCAGGCGTAAAAAGCCCGGCGATTGATGCCCTGATTGCAAAAATTGTGGCGGCGCAGGGCGATAAAGATAAGCTCTTGCCGCTTGGTCGCGCCCTCGACAGGGTGTTAACCTGGAACTACTACATGCTGCCCATGTGGTATATGGGCGAAGACCGCCTTGCGCGCTGGGACAAGTTCTCCGTGCCTGCCGTGCGCCCTGTCTATTCTCTGGGCTTTGACACCTGGTGGTATGACGTGAATAAAGCCGCCAGACTGCCCGCCGAGCGGCGATAAGGAATTTTCATGGGTGCCTATTTAATACGCCGACTTCTGCTGGTCATTCCCACGCTGTGGGCCATTATCACCATTAACTTTTTTATCGTGCAAATTGCCCCGGGCGGGCCGGTCGACCAGGCCATTGCCGCCATTGAGTTTGGCAACAGCGGCGGCATGCCCGGCGGCGGCGGAGAAGGCATGGGCGCCAGCCATGCGCGAACCGGCGTGGGGAATATTAGTGAAAGCCACTACCGCGGCGGGCGCGGGCTGGATCCTGAAGTGATCGCCGAGATCACCCATCGCTACGGCTTTGATAAGCCGATACACGAGCGCTATTTCAAGATGCTCTGGGATTATATCCGCTTTGATTTTGGCGATAGCCTGTTCCGCAGTGCGTCCGTATTAACGTTGATCAAGCAAAGCCTGCCAGTTTCGGTCACGCTGGGGCTGTGGGGCACGCTGATTATCTATCTGGTCTCTATACCGCTCGGGATCCGAAAAGCGGTGCATAACGGCAGCCGCTTCGATATCTGGAGCAGCACCTTCATCATCATCGGCTATGCTATTCCGGCGTTTCTGTTTGCCGTTCTGCTGATTGTCTTCTTTGCCGGAGGCAGCTATTTCGACATCTTCCCGCTGCGGGGGCTGGTCTCCGCCGATTTCAGCACGCTGCCGTGGTACCAGAAAATCACCGACTATCTCTGGCATATCACGCTGCCGGTGCTGGCGACGGTGATCGGCGGGTTTGCCGCCCTGACCATGTTGACCAAAAACGCCTTTCTCGATGAAATCCGCAAGCAGTATGTCGTGACCGCCCGCGCCAAAGGGGTCAGCGAGAAGCAGATTATGTGGAAACACGTTTTCCGCAACGCCATGCTGCTGGTGATTGCCGGATTTCCAGCCACGTTCATCAGCATGTTTTTTACCGGCTCGCTGCTGATTGAGGTGATGTTCTCGCTCAACGGTCTCGGCCTGCTGGGCTACGAAGCCACCGTATCGCGCGATTATCCGGTAATGTTTGGCACGCTCTATATTTTCACCCTGATTGGCCTGCTGCTGAATATCATCAGCGATATCAGCTATTCGCTGGTCGATCCCCGAATTGATTTTGAGGGCCGCTGATGCCGCGTTTAAGCCCCGTTAACCAGGCCCGCTGGGCCCGTTTTCGCCATAACCGCCGCGGCTACTGGTCGCTGTGGATTTTTGCTGTCCTGTTTGTCCTGAGCATGTGTTCGGAGCTGATCGCCAACGACAAACCGTTGCTGGTGCACTTTAACGACCGCTGGTACGTGCCGGTACTGGCTAACTACAGTGAAAGCGACTTCGGCGGCCCGTTTGCCACCCCGGCGGAGTACCAGGATCCGTGGCTGCGCCAGCAGATCGAACAGCACGGCTGGGCCCTCTGGGCTCCGGTGCGCTTTGGCGCCAACAGCATTAACTTCGCGACCACAACCCCCTTCCCTTCTCCGCCCTCTGCGCAAAACTGGCTGGGAACAGACGCCAACGGCGGCGACGTGCTGGCGCGCATCCTCTACGGTACGCGGATTTCTATTCTCTTTGGATTGATGCTGACCGTCTTCTCCAGCGTAATGGGCGTAGTGGCCGGCGCCGTTCAGGGCTACTACGGCGGAAAAATTGACCTGTGGGGGCAGCGTATCATCGAAGTCTGGTCCGGTATGCCAACGCTGTTTCTGATCATTCTGCTTTCCAGCGTGGTACAGCCGGGCTTCTGGTGGCTGCTGGGCATCACCGTTCTGTTTGGCTGGATGGCGCTGGTGGGCGTGGTGCGGGCAGAGTTTCTGCGCACCCGTAATTTCGACTATATTCGCGCCGCGCAGGCGTTAGGCGTGAGCGATCGCGCAATCATCTTCCGCCATATGCTTCCCAATGCGGTGGTGGCAACCCTCACCTTCCTGCCCTTTATTCTGTGCAGCTCCATCACCACCCTCACCTCGCTGGACTTTCTGGGCTTCGGCCTGCCGCTGGGGTCGCCGTCGCTCGGCGAACTGCTGCTGCAGGGCAAGAACAACCTGCAGGCGCCGTGGCTGGGCATCACCGCCTTTCTTTCCGTGGCCGTGCTGCTTTCGCTGCTGATTTTTATTGGCGAAGCCGTGCGCGATGCCTTCGATCCCAACAAGGCGGTATAAGATGACGCAGCCTCTTCTCAGTATTGATCGCCTGTCGATTGCCTTCTCGAAGCAGGGCGAGACCCGTACCGTGGTCACCGACCTGTCGCTGCAGATCCAGCGCGGTGAAACGCTGGCGCTGGTGGGTGAATCCGGTTCGGGCAAGAGCGTCTCGGCGCTCTCCATCCTGCGTCTGCTGCCCTCCCCGCCCGTGAGCTATCCGCAAGGGGATATTCTGTTCCACGGCAGTTCGCTGCTGCACGCTGATGAACATACCCTGCGCGGTATTCGCGGCAATAAGATCGCCATGATCTTCCAGGAGCCGATGGTGTCGCTCAACCCACTGCATACGCTGGAAAAACAGCTCTATGAAGTGCTGTCACTTCATCGGGGGATGCGCAAAGAGGCCGCGCGGGGCGAAATTCTGGATTGTCTGGAACGTACAGGCATACGCAACGCGGCCAAACGGCTGAATGATTTTCCGCATCAGCTCTCCGGCGGCGAACGCCAGCGGGTAATGATTGCCATGGCCCTGCTCACGCGCCCCGAACTGTTGATTGCCGACGAGCCGACGACGGCGCTGGACGTCACGGTGCAGGCGCAAATTCTGACGCTCTTGAGGGAGCTGCGTGACGAGCTGGACATGAGCCTGCTGTTTATCACGCACAACCTGAGCATCGTGAAAAAGCTGGCCGACAGCGTCGCGGTCATGCAAAACGGGCGCTGCGTTGAACAGAATACCGCGTCCACGCTGCTGAACGCGCCGCAGCATCCCTATACGCAGCGCCTGCTCGACAGCGAACCTTCCGGCGACCCGGTGCCTCTCACGGCAGACAGCACACCGCTGCTGCGCGTCGATGATTTATCCGTCTCGTTCCCGATCCGCAAAGGCGTTCTGCGGCGCATCGTTGACCAGAACCCGGTGCTGAAAAATATCCGCTTCTCGCTGCGACCGGGTGAATCCCTGGGGCTGGTGGGCGAATCCGGTTCGGGGAAAAGCACTACCGGTCTGGCGCTGCTGCGCTTAATTGCCTCTCAGGGCGAGATCCTGTTTGACGATATGCCGCTGCACCGCTGGAACCGCCGCCAGATGCTGCCCGTGCGGCCCCGCATGCAGGTGGTATTTCAGGATCCCAACTCCTCGCTTAACCCGCGCCTCAGCGTGTTGCAGATTATCGAAGAGGGCCTGCGCGTTCACCAGCCTGGCCTGAGTGCGCAACAGCGGGAACAGGAGGTCATGCGGGTGATGGCGGAAGTGGGCTTAGATCCCGACACTCGCCACCGCTACCCTGCGGAATTTTCCGGCGGACAGCGCCAGCGTATCGCCATCGCCCGCGCGCTGATCCTGAAACCGGAGCTGATTATTCTGGATGAACCGACCTCGTCTCTGGACAGAACCGTACAGGCGCAGATCCTGGCGCTGCTCAAAGGGCTACAGGAAAAGCACCGGCTGGCCTATATCTTCATCAGCCATGATCTACAGGTGGTGCGGGCGCTATGCCATCAGGTGATTGTTCTACGACAGGGTGAGGTGGTCGAACAGGGTGATTGCCAGCGCGTATTTGCTGCGCCAACGCAGAGCTACACGCGCCAGCTGCTCGCGGCAGACTAGCGCTTAAAACGGATACTGGCCGGAGAAAGGTTCAGCAATCGCAACGCCAAAATTTTTCAGGCGGCAGGTCGCGGCGAATTCGTCCTGGCTTTTGACAAACAGGCACGGCTCCCCTTCGCACTCCAGTACGGAGCTGTCCACTTCGATATCCGTCAGGGCCTGGCTGAGACGCTCCATCACCCGCCACGCATTTTCGTCGCTCGGGCTCAGCAGCTTGAGCGCCACCAGGCAATTCTCACAGCCCGCGACGCTTTGCGGAATCGGTTCAACTTTCGAACCTGCAAAACCCGCCGACCAGCGATAGCTCTGGGGCAAGCGATGGACAATGGAGAGTTGTAATGTATTCACGTTCGTTCCCCGGAAGCAAAATTTACTTCACAATTTATTTACATTTATAGTAACACATCATCGCCAACCTGCACTATTCAGCGCTTTTTTATCGGTATCGAGGCTCGCGTCGGCGCTATATGTACCCGTTTCTGCGATCTAACTCAACCTTTTTGAATACAATGATGTGACTTTTTACATAAATAGATTTTACATAAAATAAACAAACACGGAATAAACGAACGCGAGTTTGGTTGATATGCGTCAACAAAAAAGGCCCTTTCGGGCCTTATCTGCGCGTTAGTGCGCCGCTTTTCGCGGCCGGCTGGCGTAAAGACAGAAAAGCACAGAGCTGGTTGCGCAAAAAGCCATCGCCCACAGCATAGGCCAGGCAGTAGTAAAGGTCGCCATAGAGAGTAACGCCCCGACGATGGCACCAATCCCGAAGCGGAAGGTTCCCGCCAGTGACGATGCGGTTCCCGCCATGTGCGGAAATTCGTCGAGGATCACCGCCATCGCATTGGACGAGATCATCGACACGCAGCCGACAAAGGCCGCCACGCCGATCACCAGCGCCCAGAAGCCCACGCCCAGAAACGCGCTCACCACCAGCCAGACCGCCATCACAAACTGGATCCACAGCCCGGCGCGGAACATGTTCAGCGCGCCCACCCGCCGGACAAAGCGGCTGTTAATGATGGTCAGGACAAACAGGAAGACGATATTGAGCGCAAAATAATAGCCAAAGTGCTGCGGCGAAACGTGGTTCAGCTCGATATAGACAAACGGCCCGGCACTCAGGAAGGAGAACATTCCGGCGAAGCTGAACCCGCTCGCCAGCATGTAGCTCAGCACCCGCTTGTGGCGAAAAAGCGAGGCAAAGTTGCCTATCGTGGTTCGAATATGAAATTTCTGGCGGCGCTCGACGGGCAGCGTTTCATCAATAAAGAAGAAAATCATCGCCGAGGCCAGCAGCGCGGCCAGCGCCAGGATCCAGAAAATCGCGTGCCAGCTAAACCACACCAGCACCGCACCACCGGCCATCGGTGCCACCAGCGGCGCAATCGTCGTCACCAGCATGACGAACGACATCATGCGGGAGAACTCTTCTTTCGGGTAGATATCACGCATCAGGGCGTTGATCACCACGCTCGCGGCAGCGGCGGCCAGCCCGTGCAGGAAGCGCATGATAATCAGCTGATCGATACTCTGCGCCAGCGCACAGGCGACCGCTGCGGCCGCAAAGACCAGCGTCCCGCCAAGAATAACCGGCTTACGCCCCAGGCTGTCGGCCATTGGGCCATACAGCAGCTGTCCGAGCGCGAAACCGAGAATATAGGTGCTGAGCGTCATCTGCGCGCTGCCTGCCGGTACGCCAAACTGGGCGGAAATCACCGGCAGCGCAGGCAGATACATGTCGATAGACAGCGGCATCAGCATCGCCAGCAGGCCAAGAATGAAGACAATTTTGAACGACGAGTGTGGCCTGGTGGTCACAGGGTTCTCCTGAAATTAGTGAGAAGGCAGACCGACGCTGGCAATCTCTTCTTCCGTCAGCGGACGATATTCACCGGGTGCCAGGTCGGGATCGAGCGCAATCGCACCGATGCGTTCACGGTGCAGGCCCACAACGTGGTTACCCACGGCGGCAAACATGCGTTTCACCTGATGGTAGCGTCCTTCGCTGATGGTCAAACGGACCTCCGTCGGGGTGATGACCTCAAGCACGGCGGGTTTGGTCAGATCCTTTTCATTATGCAGCTGAACGCCTTTCGCGAATTGCTCTGCCGTGTCATCCGCAACCGGTGACTCCAGCGTGACCAGATAGGTTTTCTCACAGTGGTGGCGCGGGGAAGTGATGCGATGCGACCACTGTCCGTCGTCGGTCATCAGCACCAGACCGGTGGTGTCGATGTCGAGGCGGCCTGCGGCATGCAGCTTGTGAGCCACCGGCTCGTCGAGGAAATAGAGCACCGTCGGGTGATCCGGATCGTCCGTTGAGCAGACATAGCCTTCCGGCTTATTGAGCATGAAATAGCGGGGACCGTGCTGCTGGGTCAGCGGATTGCCGCCGTACTCAACCTGATGGTCAGGCTGCAGTTTGAACGCGCTGTCTCGCACAATGTCGCCATCCACGGTAACGCGGTTGGCGCGAATTTCGCGCCCGGCAATAGCGCGGCTTACGCCGAGTTGCTGAGCGATAAACTTATCAAGTCGCATGAAATCTTTTTAGCCTTAATGGTGCTGGATGTCGGACCGTGCGTCCGAAAAAAGAAGCAGTCAGGAACGGTTCAGTATAATGGTCTGGTTGCGCCACTCAAGGGAAAAAGTTTCGTGGCATACTATATGCGGATTAACGAAACCGAGACCCCATGACTTTTACACTTCGTCCCTATCAGCAGGAAGCCGTTGACGCGACGCTCGCCTGGTTCCGTAAACACCGGGAACCGGCGGCCATTGTCCTCCCGACCGGTGCAGGCAAGAGCCTGGTCATTGCCGAACTGGCGCGCCTGGCGCGCGGTCGCGTGCTGGTATTGGCCCACGTCAAAGAGCTGGTGGCGCAAAACCATGCCAAATATTGTGCGCTGGGGCTGGAAGCCGACATTTTCGCCGCCGGGCTGAAGCGCAAAGAGAGCCACGGCAAAGTGGTTTTCGGCAGCGTACAGTCGGTGGCCCGTAACCTGGATCTGTTCCGCAGCGAGTTTTCGCTGCTGATTGTCGACGAATGTCACCGCATCAGCGATGACGACGACAGCCAGTATCAGCAAATCCTCACTCACCTTAAAGAGGTGAACCCTCACTTACGCCTGCTCGGCCTGACGGCAACCCCGTTTCGTCTGGGCAAAGGCTGGATCTACCGCTTTCATTATCACGGCATGGTGCGCGGCGACGAGAAAGCGCTGTTCAGCGACTGTATCTATGAACTTCCGCTGCGCTACATGATTAAGCACGGCTACCTGACGCCGCCCGAGCGGCTGGATATGCCGGTCGTGCAGTACGATTTCAGCCGCTTACAGGCGCAGAGCAACGGGCTGTTCAGCGAGGCGGATCTTAACCATGAGCTGAAAAAACAGAAGCGGATCACGCCGCATATCATCAGCCAGATTGAAGAGTTCGCGCAAACGCGTAAAGGGGTGATGATTTTTGCTGCCACCGTCGAACACGCGCGCGAAATCACGGGACTGCTACCCGCTGACGACGCGGCGTTGATCACTGGCGAAACGCCCGGCCCGGAGCGCGACAGGCTGATTGAGGCTTTCAAAGCCCAGCAGTTCCGCTACCTGGTGAATGTCTCCGTATTAACCACCGGGTTTGACGCCCCGCACGTCGACCTGATTGCGATTCTGCGCCCGACGGAATCCGTCAGCCTGTATCAGCAGATTGTCGGCCGTGGCCTGCGCCTGGCGCCGGGCAAAACCGACTGCCTGATACTGGATTACGCCGGCAACCCGCACGATCTGTACTCCCCGGAAGTGGGCGCGCCAAAAGGCAAAAGCGACAACGTGCCGGTACAGGTGTTTTGCCCGGCCTGCGGCTTTGCCAACACCTTCTGGGGAAAAACCACCGCCGACGGCACGCTGATTGAACACTTTGGCCGCCGCTGTCAGGGCTGGTTTGAGGATGATGAGGGACATCGCGAGCAGTGCGATTTCCGCTTCCGCTTCAAAAACTGCCCGCAGTGCAACGCCGAAAATGACATCGCCGCCCGCCGTTGCCGCGAGTGCGACACGGTGCTGGTGGACCCGGACGACATGCTGAAAGCGGCGCTGAAGCTGAAAGATGCGCTGGTGCTGCGCTGCTCCGGCATGGCGCTGCAGCCCGGCGCGGATGAAAAAGGCGAGTGGCTGAAAATCACCTATTACGACGAGGATGGCGCTGACGTCAGCGAACGGTTCAGGGTTCAGACGCCTGCTCAGCGCACGGCATTTGAGCAGCTGTTTATCCGGCCGCATACCCGCACGCCTGGCGTGCCGCTGCGCTGGATAACCGTGGCGGATATCGTGCATCAGCAGGTGCTGCTGCGCCACCCCGACTTCGTGGTCGCCCGTAAGAAAGGCCAGTTTTGGCAGGTTCGCGAGAAGGTCTTTGACTATGAAGGTCGCTTCCGTCGGGCAAATGAATTGCGCGGTTAACGGGACTTTTCATTGATGTGCGGGGCATTTGAGTATAAAATGCCGCCCGCTTCACATCCGTGGGGCAGAACACTCACCTGCTGCTGGGTCGCCTGTAGTAGGGTTTTAAATACAGAGAGAAATCAATGTTCACTATCGAAGCAGAAGTACGTAACGTGCAGGGTAAGGGTGCGAGCCGCCGCCTGCGTAACGCTAACAAGTTCCCGGCTATCGTTTACGGTGGCGAAGCTGCTCCAGTTGCTATCGAACTGGATCACGACAAAGTGTGGAACATGCAGACCAAAGCTGAGTTCTACAGCGAAGTTCTGACCATCGTTGTTGGCGGTAAAGAAGAAAAAGTGAAGGTTCAGGCTGTTCAGCGTCACGCGTTCAAGCCAAAACTGACTCACATCGACTTCGTTCGCGCGTAATCGCAAACCTGTCGAGAAAACCCCGCTTCGGCGGGGTTTTTTTATGGCTGCTATTTACCGCCAGACGTGCGGCGCTGAAGCTGATCGCGCAGGTTCGGTGGCGTACCTTTGATGGTCAGGGTATCGGTGGCCGGATCCCAGAAGATGCGTTCCCCCAACAGCATGGCGTCAAAGTTGATGGTTAACCCACCGCCGCTGCCGGCAAATTTGGTTAACTGACGCAGCGTGCTGCGATCCGCCGGGAAGCTCTCCTCAAGCTCATAGCCCTTCTCCGCAGTGAATTCCTGGAAGCTCACTTCGCTGACGCCCGCCAGCTCTTTTGACAGGGACTCCAGTTCAATCTCTTCCCCCGCCTGCAGCTGCTCGTTGCAGTAGCTGTAAACCTGCTGACGCACGGTCTGGCGTTCAGATTTATCGAGTTGCGCTTCCGCCGTGAAGTCATCAACGGCCTGCAGCAGCCCTTTGTTCTGCGCTTTGGCGTTCAGGCCTTCGCTGGCACCGAGGAAGTCCATAAAGAAATCCGCCACTTTGCGGCCCACCCGCCCCTTCAGGAAGGTGAGGTAGCGGGTCGACTCCGGGTTAGTTTCCCACTCGGTCAAATCAATACGTGCCACAATATCCGCATGGTTGATATCCAGATAGTGCGTTGAGCTGATGTCCAGCTGCTCGTTCACGCGCATGCTGCTTAAGTTATTCAGCACGGTAACCAGCAGGTACTCGACCGCCAGGTAACGATAGTGGCAGAACAGGACAATACCGCCGTCGGCGAACGGATATTTCGCCAGCTCGTCGCGCAGACGCCCGGTTGCCGCGCGGCTAAACGCCAGGAAATCCTCTTCGCCCTGACGCTGCAGGCGCAGGCTATCGGCCAGCTCACTCTCTTCGCTGAACAGACCATAGGCTTTATTTTTAGCGCTGTAGACGCGATGCAGCTCTGCCATCATTTCCACAACGGTTGCCGTGGGTTCCAGTAACGAATCGCGTAGCACCACTTCAAGGGTTTGCTCATCACGCTTGATAAGCTGGTGCAAGGCAATCTGGTTGATTTCCAGACTCATGATAAACTCTCCTTTTAGACCGGGCGGTATTCAACCACCACCAGGACATGTGTGCAACAACAGATAAAAAAGGGGAAAAAAAGCTGTTGCTACGGTAATATGTTGCCCTTTCATCAACAAACTGATTTTGATTTATGCCACAACATTCCCGCTACAGTGATGAACACGTTGAACAACTGCTCAGTGAGCTGGTCAACGTACTGGAAAAACATAAAACGCCGACCGATCTCTCCCTGATGGTTTTGGGAAATATGGTCACCAACCTTATCAACACCAGCGTTGCTCCGGCTCAGCGTCAGGCGATCGCCAAATCTTTCGCCCAGGCGTTACAGTCATCCGTCAGCAACGACCAGGCCCATTAAGGGAAACGAACAACAGTTTATGGTGACGAATCGTCAGCGCTACCGTGAAAAAGTCTCCCAGATGGTCAGCTGGGGACACTGGTTTGCCCTGTTCAACATTCTGCTAGCGACGGTAATTGGCTGTCGTTATCTGTTTGTCGCAGACTGGCCCACAACGCTAACCGGGCGTATCTACTCCTGGATAAGCGTTGTTGGTCACTTTAGCTTTTTGGTATTCGCCACCTATCTGCTGATCCTGTTTCCTCTGACGTTTATCGTCATGTCGCAGCGTTTGATGCGGTTCTTGTCCGCAATCCTTGCGACGGTGGGGATGACGCTGCTGCTTATCGACAGTGAAGTGTTCACCCGGTTCCACCTGCATCTCAACCCTATCGTCTGGGAACTGGTGATCAACCCCGACCAGAACGAAACGGCCCGCGACTGGCAACTGATGTTCATCAGCGTCCCGGTGATCCTGTTGATCGAGATGCTGTTTGCCACCTGGAGTTGGCAAAAGCTCCGCAGCCTGACCCGACGCCGCCATTACGCGAAGCCCGTCGCCGCGCTCTTTTTCGTCTCATTTATCAGTTCGCACCTCATGTATATCTGGGCGGATGCGAACTTCTATCGCCCTATTACCATGCAGCGCGCTAACCTGCCGCTCTCTTATCCGATGACGGCCCGTCGTTTCCTTGAGAAACACGGCCTGCTTGATGCCCAGGAGTACCAGCGCCGTCTGGTCGAACAGGGTAATCCGGAAGCGGTTAGCGTGCAGTATCCACTGAGCGATCTGCGCTATCGCGATATGGGTCGCGGGCAAAACGTCCTGCTGATTACCGTCGATGGCCTCAACTATTCTCGCTACGAGAAGCAGATGCCTGCGCTGGCCGATTTCGCGAGTCAGAACGTATCATTTACCCAGCATATGAGTTCAGGTAACTCAACCGATGCGGGTATCTTTGGCCTGTTCTATGGCATTTCTGCCGGATACATGGACGGCGTGCTGTCTGCGCGCATTCCTGCGGCGCTGATCACCGGGCTTAATCAGCAGGGCTATCAGTTAGGGCTGTTCTCATCGGACGGCTTCAACAGTTCACTGTACCGCCAGGCGCTGCTCTCTGATTTCTCTCTGCCTGCCGCGCAGAGCCAGTCTGATGCCCAGACCGCAAACCAGTGGATAAACTGGCTTCAGCGCTACGCGCAGGAAGATAACCGCTGGTTCTCGTGGGTGGCCTTTAACGGCACAACGCTTAACGACAGCAACCAGGCAGGCTTTGCGCGCCGCTACGGCCGCGCGGCCAGCGATGTTGACGCACAGATTGGCCGCGTGCTTGACGCGCTACGTGAATCAGGCAAGCTTGATAACACGGTCGTGATCGTGAGCGCGGGGCATGGCGTACCCTTAGGCGACGAGACGAAGAGCATGAGCTGGTCACGTCCAAACCTGCATGTTCCGCTGGTAATCCACTGGCCGGGAACGCCGGCGCAGCGCATCAATATGCTCACAGAACATAAAGACGTCATGACGACCCTGATGCAGCGCCTGCTGCACGTCAGCACGCCAGCAAACGAGTATTCGCAGGGGCAGGATCTCTTCAGCGCCACGCGCCGCCATAACTGGGTGACTGCAGCTGATGGCAACACGCTGGTGGTGACCACGCCGAAGCTGACGCTGGTGCTGAACAGCAACGGGAACTATCAGACCTATAATCTGCAGGGTGAACGGCTGAAGGACCAGAAACCACAGCTTAGCCTGCTGTTACAGGTTCTGACGGATGAGAAGCGCTTCATCGCTAACTGATTAATAATAAACCAGTTAGCGACGGATTCCCTTGCATTCGAAACGGAATCGAGTAGTATTCTTTCTATGCGTCGGCACGTAGCGCAGCCTGGTAGCGCACCGTCATGGGGTGTCGGGGGTCGGAGGTTCAAATCCTCTCGTGCCGACCAAAAACACATTGAAAACCAGTCTCTTATGGCTGGTTTTTTTATTGGTTATTTTCTTGTGGGGAAACATTGGGGAATAACTGGGGAATAACTACCGATAATTTCTCTTCAATCGGACGAAAAAATCCCATCCTGTAGATCGTATCATTCGCTTGACACTGTATGCATTTACAGTAAAAATATAACCTCCTCTCACAGAGATTAAGAAGACTGTTATGTTTGTTGAGTTGGTTTACGATAAGCGAAATGTTCAGGGCTTGGATGGCGCCAGAGAAATTATTTTGGCTGAGCTGACGAGGCGAGTTCATAGCATATTCCCTGATGCTGAAGTGAAGGTTAAACCTATGCAGGCTAACGGATTGAATAGCGATGCCAGCAAAAGTGACCGTGAAAAGCTGAATCGTATGCTGGAGGATATGTTTGAAGAGTCTGATATGTGGCTTACTAATGAATGAATTTCTATATTGTCATCACAGCGGAATCGGATCCCCTACCGGATTTAGCGTTCTCTTTTGGCATTGTCGCAACTTTGCGTAGCTCCTTCCAGTTTCACAACGTATCGCTTTACGCCTCTCTTCCTCGTCAGCATAATCGCCACGAACCCGTTTGTAAGACTTAACCAGCGCGCTGATTTTTCTCCCTACCCTATACTTTCAGTCTGACATCCGACTGGAGGTTTCTATGTGTGGACGTTTTGCACAATCCCAAACTCGTGAAGAATATCTTGCTTACCTGGCAGATGAAGCCGATCGTGACATCGCATATGACCCAGAGCCTATTGGTCGGTACAACGTCGCGCCCGGTACAAAAGTCCTTCTGTTGAGCGAACGCGACGAGCAGCTACATCTCGATCCGGTGCTTTGGGGTTACGCGCCCGGGTGGTGGGATAAGCCGCCACTGATTAACGCGCGTTTAGAGACGGCGGCCACCAGCATAATGTTTAAGCCTCTCTGGCAACATGGCCGAGCGATTTGCTTCGCTGGCGGCTGGTTCGAGTGGAAGAAAGAAGGAGACAAAAAACAGCCCGACTTCATTCATCGCGCTGACGGCCAGCCGATATTTATTGCGGCTATTGGCAGCAAGCCATTTGAGCGTGGAGACGAAGCTGAAGGTTTTCTCATCGTGACGTCTGCAGCTGATAAAGGTCTGGTCGATATTCACGATCGCCGACCACTGGTTCTGACTCCGGAAGCAGCACGCGAATGGATGCGACAGGATATATGCGGGAAAGAAGCTGAAGAGATAGCAGCCGACAGTGCCGTGCCAGCCGACAAGTTTATCTGGTATGCCGTGACGCGCGCCTTGGGCAATGTGAAGAACCAGGGTCCGGAGCTAATCGAGGCATCACAATAGTACGGTCAAAAGAGACCTGTCACTTCCGAAATGAGCGAAAAGCGGAAGTTCTCATTTCTTATTTTCAGAACGTTGTTCAGAACAAACATCGAGATGTGCGAATCCACTGGAAGCAAGTCAGGTCAAATTGTGTGAATCTCGTAGCGTAAAATGAGTGCAGTAAAGGTATACTAACCGGAGATTCGAACATTGTGAAAATGAAGGTGAATAATGCACCGCCCCAACGGTCCTTTTATTCCTAGAAATGTATGCAGTTTTTAGATGAGGGAAGAATATTGAAAGTCAAAAACATAGAAATCAACAACATCGGTGGAATAAAGAACCTAAAAATATCTTTTTCCGAGGCGATGAATATCATTTGCGGACCTAACGGGATAGGTAAGTCGACTATACTTGATGCAATTGCATTTATGTTCATCAGACATGGATCGAATATCAAAAAAAACGTTATGAGTGAGGAGAATGGTAATGTAAAAATTGCTATTCTTTTTGACGACTCAGTTACCGAATTCATTTCAAACGTTGAGCCCATAGCCCCAAGTGTACAACCAAGCTATCATACTCAAATACGTGATATTCGCTATCTTATTCGCTTCGACATCGAAAGAAATCTTCCCTATTCCAGACTTTCCAATATAGGTGAAGATCCCGAAAGAGATGAAAGTAACATTTCTCATTAGAACAGTAAAGGTGTTTTATTTAACGATTTAAAAGGGTGGCTTGCTAAGCGCTATCTGCTGGAAGATTCACAAAAAGGAATATTCACGGAAAACTCAAAAAGAAATCTATCGCTGGCACTCTCATGCATTTATCAACTAAATCAAGATTATAGTTTCAGTCGTATTGATGGGCGTAATTTCGATATCTTTGTGAACACTCCTAATGGAGAAATATGGTACGAGTATCTTTCATCTGGATTCAAATCCTGCATGGCAATCATCATTGGAATTATCAAAGAGATTGAGCTTCGCTTTATCAAAGAAGATATTTATGCAGCTGATTTCGATGGCATCATCATCATTGATGAAATTGAGATGCATCTCCATCCTGAATGGCAAGCACGCATCACTGAAGTGATAACGAGAATGTTCCCTCAAACACAGTTTATTGTGACTACCCACAGCCCACATGTAGTACAGAATGGTAAGCCTGAGCAGATCATTGCATTGGAACAGGCAGAAAATGGTGAGACCAAGGTGCGCAGTCATACGGGGCGTGAGAATGGCTATACGGGTTGGACTATTGATGAAGTGCTGCGCGATGTGATGGGGATGGAAAGTACATTAAGTAAAGAGCTTGAGCATAAGCTCCAAGAATTTTATCGTTACATCGATGCGGAGGATCATGAAAATGCCCGCGTATCTTATATGTATCTGGACACTATCTTGCATCCGAAGAACGTGCTGCGAAAATCTTTAAGTATGAGCATTGATATGTTAGAGGACAGCGGGGAAGACTCATGATTAAGGTCGACCGTAATTTCACGCCTGTCTTTTTTCATCCTAATAAGGTTGCTGAACTAACCCAATTATATAAATCCAATAAAACTCATGTGTGGCAGAATCAGGATGTTAAAGACGCATGCCTTACGTTAGGGAACAATAAGTGTGTCTATTGCGAAGTAATTCTTAATCAGAAAAGCACATATCTAGAAATAGACCATTTCAAGCATAAAGATGATTATCCAGATGATGTCATAGAGTGGAATAATCTCTTACCTGCTTGCCGACACTGCAACGGTACAAAAAGCGATCATGATGTCGTTGCCGAGCCTATTATCAATCCTGCCGTCGATAATCCAGCAGATTACATTTATTTAAAAGCTTATAGATTGAAGGGAAGAAATCCGACGGGTGTTATGACCGTAGATGTTCTTAATTTAAACGACAGTGAACATTACGTTACGGAACGCTGTAAAGTTGGGACACTTATTGAAGAATGGATTGAAAAAGCAGAGGAAAAATTAAAAAACTATCTGGCCTCTCCAATTCCTGCAAGGAAAAGAGAGTTAAATAAAATTGTTAGGGCCCTTTTGAATCAGTGTCAGAAAAGCGCACTTTTTTCAGCAGTTTCGTCAGCAACACTTCATGACAGTGAAGAGTATGCGACGATCCGAACTACTATGGAGGCTCTAAATATCTGGTCGGAGCTATTTGAGGAATTACATCAGAATTCTTTGGCGCTCAGACTTCCCACTTCAAAGTAAAAAAAGATTGTTTCTCCCATTAGAGCCTTGTTTCCTCCAACCAGGCTCTAACGGATATAACCTGATCTTTCTCTACATAGAATACTATTGTCCCAGTTTTCGCTTCTGGCACACAGCGGACCAAGACATCAGGAAAATTTATCGGACTCTAAGCAGATCTGAATATCTCGTCGTATATCGAGGCGACAACATTTCTCGCTTCATTTGCCACTGTTGCTGAATGCCTTGCCCGGCAAAGTAGAGCGTTCCTCTGCCGTCTCTGGCATTGAGTTGATCAAGAACCTCCATCAGTTTATCGCTACCGGCCCGCGGCGCGTTTTCATCGAATAAGTTGAGCTGGGGCCCCCCCCTGACTGAAGAAATCACCCAGCATAATGCCGGCTTTCTGATACCTGTGGCCATCCTTCCAGATTTTGTCCAGGCACTTTACCGCGGCGTTGATGATGTCGCGGGAATCCTGTGTAGGGGTGAGAAGATTCATTGACGCACTGTTGCCGTAATATGGCTCATTTAGGGCGAAAGGTGAGGTCTTCACGAACGCCGAGATAAAGCGGCAATACTGGTGCTCACCACGCAGTTTTTCAGCACCGCGGGCAGCATAACTGCAGATAGCCTGACGCATCTGTTCGTACTCGGTGACGCGTTCGCCAAATGACCGACTGCAGACGATTTCCTGCTTAGCTGGCGCAAACTCTTCCAAATCAAGACAAGGCTCGCCACGCAGCTCCCGGACGGTTCGCTCGAGAACAACGTTAAAGTGCTTCCTGATTATCCATGTGCTCTGCTCCGATAGGTCTTGGGCAGTTTTAATGCCCATGGCGTTAAGCTTCTTGCTGATGCGCCTGCCGACACCCCAGACATCCTCCACAGGCACAATAGCCAACAACCGGCGCTGGCGATCGATATTGGACAAATCGACCACCCCGCCGGTCTGGCGCTGCCATTTCTTGGCGGCGTGATTTGCCAGCTTAGCGAGGGTTTTCGTCTGCGAGATGCCAACCCCGATAGTCAGGTGCGTACGCTTCAGAACCGTAGCGCGGATCTCTTTACCGAACTCCGTCAGGTCCCGGCAGTTACGAACACCTGTCAGGTCGCAAAAAGCTTCGTCAATGCTGTAAATTTCGACGCGGGGACTCATTTCCTCAAGCGTCGTCATTACCCTGTTGGACATGTCAGCGTAAAGCTCGTAATTGCTGCTGAAGCAAACCACACCTGCGCGCCTGAACAACTCCTTTTGCTTGAAGAACGGCTCTCCCATGGTAATTCCAACCGCCTTGGCCTCGGCGCTGCGTGCGATTACACAGCCATCGTTATTTGACAGAACAACTACCGGCCGCCCCCTTAGATCGGGCCGAAAAACCGTCTCGCATGATGCATAGAACGAATTCACATCACAGAGCGCGAACATACTTAGCTCGCCGATTTAACGATGAAAGTAACAACGCCGAAAACGTCCAGAGTATCTTCGTTGCCAACAACGATCGGACTATAAGCGCTGTTCATAGGATTGAGCTGCACGGTCGGGCGCAGCTGCAGGCGCTTAACAGTGAACTCCCCTTCCACCGCGGCGATGACAATGTCACCATGCTCAGCTGTGCGTGAGCTGTCCACCACCAGCAGATCACCGTCGCTGATCCCGGCTTCGATCATTGAATCACCCGCGGCTTTAACGAAGTATGTGGAGCTCGGGTGAGCAACAAGTAACTCATTGAGATCAATACGCTGTTCAACGTAATCAGCTGCAGGGCTGGGGAAACCACACTGTACTAAGTCACTGAAAAGCGGAAGAGCGATAATTTCTCGCAGTTCTGTTGGCCTGATGAATTCCATTACACACACCTTAAATACTGTTTTTATATACAGTAGTTTCATTTGAATGAGCGCGCAAGACAGAGGTACTACCCTGACTGCTTAAAGCTTCGCCGTTTCGTTTCTAAGTTTCTATGTCGCTTCGAATTATGGCTTTTGTAAATTTTTCGACAATGGCCTTGGGTGAGCAGAATTAAGCCATCTGTTAAACAGATTGTTCCGGCTCGTCATTAAGTGCAGTTCTGGTCGCATCAAGTTTCTTATTCCAGATGCTGTTAGCTGGCATTTCTACACGGACACTGACGAACTGATCTGCCGGGATATCAACCGGATCGCCATCCTTAATCCCCTCCAGCTCGTTTCGTGCAAATTCAGGAGCGGATGAATGCGTGCGGTGATAGGTTTTCACCAACACTGAACCGTCAGCATTAACCTCAAAATCCAGCCAGATTAAAGGCTGCTTATTTCGATCAGCGGGTATTTCAAAACCGCCATCTATTCCGCCCCAGGCGGCATCTGAATTCAATCCCATACATCCTTCTATCAGATATACTCCCTTGTCGATGCGCTGTACGGTTACTCCATCGGACTCTTCGTTAGTTGCCGCACTTCCATCCCCATAAATATTCACTATGGGTGATGCTTTCTTGATGAACCCGTTTCCATCAACTGTGACGCTCTTTCCAATCATGCAAATTTCTGCCGCGTTGCTGTACGCCCCGTTAACTACTGACTGGAAAAAGGCTCTGCCGCTCGTGTCGCCCATCCACCGGGAAACAAATTGTGTGTTCGAAGGGTAAGGTACATTGATAATTGTTCCCTGCTGGCTTCCTGGGAACCATGAGTACGGCGCGTCAGTAGCAAGAAAAATAGCGCGATCATAGTATTGGTTGAAGTTATTGATTTGTTGAGCAAATCCAAAACCCAGTGTGCCAATTAACGGTACTTCTCCTTTTGAGGTGCCAGTATTTTTGGTTGCAGCAGTTCCTAACTCGAGGTTTACACGAGCGTCAGCAGCATTCGTTGCCCCCGTCCCGCCCTGCGTAATAGGAGTCGCTCCATTGCTCCCTTTTTGAACCAGTTTGCCGATGCCCGGGATTGTTATCGCGGTGCCGTTGATTGTAACGGTGATATTCTGGTTGGCTGAGGTAGTGGCGAACGTCTCCCACGCGCCAATGTTCTCGTCAAACTCCTTGATGAGCTGTGACATCGCCTGTGCCAGTCCGTCAACTGAGATATTGTCGGACACCAGGATTCCATACTTCTGGCCGCTTAACGCCGGTGATGCAGCTGGCGTAACAGTCATGGACGTTGCGCTGTTCACGGATGAAATCTGGAACATCTGCACCGGGTTAGACATGACGATAATCGTCTGGCCAGCGCGGACCTGGCTGGCCGCAGCGGTCCAGTTTGTGCCGGTGCCGGTTGCGGTATCCGCGACAGCACGAACGTGCAGAATGCGGTCTCCACCACCTCAGCGGACTCTTTTGCATTTTTTAGTTCCTGAGCATCAGCCTGGGCTCGGGTAAGCCTATGGCGCTCATAATCAATCGTGCCAGGCACAAGGTCTGATTCTGAATCAACTCTCAGCTGTTCAACCTCTTTGCGCAGCTTTTCGTTTTCTATCGCTGCGTCACGGGCGGAATACCATTCGATTACGGCGGCAGAGTCATAAAGCACTTCATTACCTTTTCCACCACCGCGCGCAACTGGCATTCCCTGATCCTGCCAGTTCTGGATCGTGCGGATGCTGACACCAAAAATCTCCGAAAGGCGTTTTTTATTGACCTCCATGACGAACTCCAGGCGAAACACAGGGTAAGGAAACCATGCCGGGTAAAATGACTACTACCAGGCTTTAACACTTCCTTTCTTGTTGTGGGTTATACCCAGCAAAGACAGATATTTAGCAAGAAGAAGAACGGAAAAGGCAAAATCCTGAAAATTTTCATAAATAGAGAGAACCTGCGAGGTCGCCGCCCCGTAACAGGGCGGATCGCCGGAAAGGACCCGTAAAAGATAACAAATATCATTTGCATAATGTGATTAGCTGCTAACCTCTTTTCAAAATTAGTCAGCAAGGTATAGGTTCGCGTATCCAGCACATAAAAAAGCCCAATTAAAAGGGCGTTTTAAATATTTTTGACCGAATAACTTTTGGACATGATCATCACCTGAAATAACGATTACAACTCTCCCTGCATTCATTTTGACAGAGCTTCCCTACATACCTAACAATGTTTGTTTTCCTCATAAAACCTTAGCGGAACACTATTTGCAACCTCCCCTTTACTAAAAAACGAACTGCCAACTCATTGATAGATAAGATTTTAAATTTGAGGGTAAATTTTAACTCTATTCCTTATATATAATGATAACTTTAGTACGCTTTTATAAAATGAATCACGCATCAGAGTATGAGTGATGTTTCTTTGTTGCAATAACAATAAAAACTCTTCAGATGGGTATGGATCGACAATTATTAATTCCGGGGCTGAATCAAGTATTACATCCCATATGTGGTTATCATGCGCAATATATTTAACCCCAACAATTATTAACGTCTTAGTATTTGAGACAACGTCTGCATATTCCTTCCTCTTTGACTCAAGGTATTTAGGGTTAATCACCACACGTTTCTCTTTGTTATACATACACATTATCGGACTGAGATCCGAGTTTTGGCGTGAATCACACCACTTTATGATTTCTTCATGGCTATTTAATGAAAGTATCTGATTAGTTTCAATAAATGCACCACAACCAATGGATACATTACCCTCAAAGATAACATTAGGTGCTAGTACTGGCACAAAATTAGCAGAGCCATGAACTTTCAAAACACTATAATTTTGCTCATTGGCATCTAGACCATATGAAACTTTTTGTGCGCCAGACATAAGCATAGCATGCTCAATAAGCAAATCATAATTCAGTGTGATGACATTAACATGCTTCGCATACTCTCTCAGCGAACGAAATAGTCTTACATAAGCATTTTCATTGCTCGGTTTAAATGAGGATAAGTATTTTGCTATTTCCTTCTGAAGGGGGTTAATGACTCTACTGTCATTAGGTATGCTCAACATACCTTTTTCGAATCCGTGTAGTCTGAACTCCTGCTTAATATCATCCGGCAATTCAGAAAACGCGCCACCCAGTTCCACAAGTTTATCAAATAAGTTATTTCCTAAAGGAGGAACAGGCTTATGTAACTCGGCACCAAAACTGGCTCCGGCGCCAAATAGTAACGATATCATTTTCTCATCCCCTTTTGACTTTGAAGATATTATTTTTCTCACATTCATCAATGAACTTGCTTGTAGAAAATGAGAAACATTCAACGTAAATAGTTCTATAGTCAAGGCACGTTAAACCGTGAGTGACTGGACTATATTAGCAGGAAATCCATTTAGAGGAGAGAAAATATCAGAAGGTAAAGAGCTGTAATCTATTGAAAGCACTGCTCTCTTATGTAATTCTGCAGATAGTCTACCTGCTTCGTCACTGTGACGATTCGTTCTCTGAGGGTGAAATAAACCCGTTCAGCGGAGTCAAAAGGTCGGGGGCCGGAAGCATCGCCCAAGCCGCCGGTGCTGGTCGCTCCGTTCGTGGTACATCTGGCGTTGAGCTGCAGCCGACGCTTGCCAGAAGCAACATCACGTTGAAGCTGATCGATAGTAGCTTTAGCATTAGCCATTTCTCCAGTGTACTTGGCATCCAGTGCAGCGACGTCATGCTGGCGGGTCTGCATGTCTTTTATAGTGGCGCTCGCTAGGCTGAGCTTTTCAATGGCTTTATCGCGCTGGTCTTTATAGGTGATGGCGTTGCCGCGATAGTGGTAAACAGCCCATGCCATAGAGACCAAAAAGCAGATAACCACCGCGGTAATAATAGAGGTTAATCGACTCACTTGCTTATCCCCCAGCATGCAAGAGCACTTTCCTGGTCCCGTCGCTCAACCTGCCCATAGCAGCCATTCTTCTGGCCTTTGGTTAGACGGCAATCGCGGCCACCGTCTTTAATCCACCAGCGGATTGCCTCGCATGCACCGATGCGGTCACCTGCGTTGATGCGCTTATAGAAGGTCGATGGGAAGCATTTACCGGGGCCGATGTTATACGGGCAGAAGGATGCGATACCCACCTTCTGTGGCTCTGTCAGAGGCACTTTGATATTGCGATCAACCCAGGCTAATGCCTTATCGCGTTCAATAGCGTTAACCTTCCGGCATTGTTCCTCAGTGGCCGTCATGCCTTTAACAACACGCCTGCCATCGATAACGGTCACGCCGTGACATAAAGACCAGACCCCACCCGGATCAACAACGGCCACCAGCGCATTGCCTTCTTTCTCGCTGATGAATTGGTCGAAAATGAGTGGAGCAGATGCCCCTGACGCGATTAGCGCCAGCACTGCTGCGCTGAGCTTTGCTTTGTTCGACATCATTCACCCCGCGCAGCTTTGCGGCGATCCGCTTTGATTTGGAAGTACAGACTCGTTAACCACGTCAGCAAACCAAACATGAGGCTACCGAGCACACCAATAGCCGCCCATTGAGATGGGGAGGCTTTATCGAGAAGCTGAAGCAACCAGTATCCGGTCCCCCCTCCCGATGCGCCGTATGCAATACCCGTCATGATTTTTTCCATTCGATACATGCTCTCACCTCGCTACGTTGCGGGTGTCCAGTTGAGGTAATAAAAAGGGCCGCGATAGCGACCCAAGCTTTTATTCCCCTGCCAGCTGCCTTACCTCACTTACCGTCTGGTTGAAACGTTCCTCTTCCAGTTCTACGCCAATAGCCTTGCGGCCCACTTCAATGGCTGCTTTAACAGTTGATCCCGAGCCCATAAAGAAATCAGCTACCACATCGCCGGGCCTGCTGCTGGCGTTGATGATTTGCCGCAACATATCAGCGGGCTTTTCGCACGGGTGTTTGCCTGGATAGAACTGGACGGGTTTATGCGTCCAGACGTCTGTATAGGGCACGGCTACTGTCACAGAGAAATGCCGCCGAAGAGATTTGTACTCTTCCAGCAGATCAAGGTATTTCCGGTTCAACGAATGCCACGTGGCCACCAGCTGGTGATGAGGTGCTTTGAGTTCAGAGACGCGGTGTTTCTCAATTGCGATCTGAGTGAACAATTCCTGCAGCTTTTCATAATCCTGCTGGTTCGGTAGTTGCCACTGACTGGCCCCGAACCAGTGGGATACCATGTTTTTCTTTCCGGTGGCGTCAGCTATTTGCCTGGACGTGACCCCCAGTTCGGCTCGTGCATCCCTAAAGTAGGTGATTAACGGAGCCATGACTTGCTGTTTGACCTCGTTGCTTTTGTCAGCAAACCCGTCACTTTTCGGCTTAAATGGCCCCTGATAATGCTCAGCGAAAAGAATGCGTTCCGTCGCGGGGAAGTAAGAGCGCAGGCTTTCTTTATTACACCCGTTCCAGCGCCCTGATGGCTTCGCCCAGATAATGTGGTTCATGACGTTGAAGCGTTCACGCATCATGATCTCAATATCGGATGCAAGTCGGTGACCTGAAAACAAATACAGGCTGCCGGCAGGCTTAAGCACTCGCCAGAACTGGGCAAGGCACATATCAAGCCAGCGAAGATAGTCGGCGTCACCGTTCCACTGATTATCCCAGCCGTTCGGCTTCACCTTAAAGTAAGGAGGATCCGTAACAATAAGGTCGATGGCGTTATCTGGAGGGTTGCGAGGTATTGCAGGCAGTCAGCGTTGACAAGTTCAGCACTGTTTATATTTACAGTATTTTCCATAGATCCGTAAGCGTAACTCTGATAGGCTCACTATGCTTTTGCGCTAAAGCAGTGGGCCTTGGTTAGCTTGTGACCTGTAAGCATGAGCTTATGGCTGGATGGGTGCTACAACACCCACCAGCCGCCCATTTCCACAGCAAGGAACTCCCAGTCAAAGGAGCGTATGAAACTAACTAACAGCAATTAGGACAAAAAAACCCCGCATTTGCGAGGTTTTACTGGGGTGATTTTTTTCAGGCTGCGGGTGGAGGCGGATAAACTGCCTCATGCATTTCCCTAATCCTGTTCATTGCATCTTTGGCAATGTTTAAAGAGGATTCTGCATCTGATTTATGCAGTTCACGCTCAAGCTGATAGTCCGCCCATTTCCGCTGTACATGCATATTATGGAGAATGGCACCTATCTGTCGCAGAACCGTCTTATCATACGGCTCTTTTTTACACCTAGCAGCACTTAACAAATACTCCCGAACTCCTTCATGGGATGTAAGTACATAACAGTGTTCAAGCTTACTGCAAATTTCATGGTATACGCCGTAGTAAGCTCGTCCTACCGCATTTCTATAGCCAATTTCATCGCCGAATGTTATGCACCTTTCAGCATGATCTACAAAATCTTGGCCAACGACGCTCATTCCGCGATACTCCCAGCATCCGAACTTTTAAACCATGAAGTGAACGGACGGTCAATAAATGCTTCGTCTGAAAGCATACAAATTAACTCAAGATTCATATCGGTTAGTGTTTTGGAATCTTGTGTTTCAGCGTTTAGGATCATCGCATTGTCACTACCACCGCTGAGAAAATACTCAACACCGATGCAGTTAACACCGTGAGTGTTGGCAATTTTTTCAGCTGAGTCACAGATGTGCTGGATCTCAGAAGAGGTGAGCTTTGTCGCCTCTTTGAACTGAACAATAGCTTGAACCATGCGTTCCCCCTCTTGCTTAATCTTTTCACGCTCAGCGCCATCAAGAAGAGCAATCATCTTAAGGGTGTATTGTCTGACAAGTTTATCATTACCTATGCAAAATGAAGCATTTCTAGCCATTTTGCGTATACGCGGAGTACAAAAAACTTCAACCAGACGGAATACTTCATTTCTATGGAACAAATTATGGGCTGAACGGCTGAGATATGCCACATAATTACCAGCCACAACAGCGGCATCAGGACCATTCATAGCTTCATTGAACCACTCAACAGCATCTTCATGCTTGTTAAGTGCAACCATCAGCCATGCTGTGACATATGCGCGGGCTTCTGAAGGCAATCGGTTAATTTCATGCTCAATTTCCGATTGTAACGCTCGCGATAAGGTTGTGCGCGAATCGATATGAGTTAGCAGTATGTCGACCAAATCTTGTTCTTTAGTCTCTTTTTGAGCCTGCATGTTATAAGCTTACTCTTTGAAATCGTTAGATTTATTATGCATTTTCGAGAAGTATTTTCCCGTATCATTGCGAATGATTCTAACAGTTAACGTCAACTTGTCACGGGAAAATGCTAAAAAAAATCACAGCTACAAATCTCAATTTTATGCGTCTTTGCAGGTATCTAACTTACATCAGATAACTTTTTGCCATAAAAAAACCCCGCATAAGCAGGGCATGTTAGTTCTCTGGCAACCTATCAAAATTTCATCGAATATCGCTTATTTTGTTGCATTTTGCAAGCACAATTGAAGTAGTTAGTGAAAGTTACCTCACATTTCCGCCACTTTCAGCTCTTGATGCTCTTCATACCGTGTCAAAATTTCGCTTAGTGCCTGGCAGTCCATCTCTGCAAACGACGCTTTGAAAGCCGCCCAGTGGCCAGAATACACTCTGAGCCAGGTGGAACGCTCAACGCTGACCATGCGCGCCAGAGCTGCACCAGCATACTCCTGATAAGTATCGTTATTACGAGAGGCAGCAACTTCTTGCTGCCGCCAGCCAGACAAGCCCTATCAGTTTCTTAGTGACGCGGCCCTGGATTTTTTTGCCGCTATGCTGACGCTGAAACTCTTCCCACACGTGCTGGCACATTAATGTCTGGTACCGGAAAGTAAGGTCATAGCCATAGCAGTACCGCACCCAAGCCTGCAAATGCTCACCCAGACCATTGACCGAACGACGCCATGCTGAACAAGCGAACTCCGTATCTTTAATAGGCGGTAAAGGTAGACGACGGCTCCTAGTCTCAAGAACATAAAGTGGAGTGGCCAGCGTTTTTACAACCTTAGACCCACAGCCTTCCCCACCCTCCATGACGATTTCAGGATGGTGCCGGGGGTATTTGTTCTTATCTGCTGGTGGATGCTCACTGAACGCCTGCAGCAGTCCTTTTGTCGAGCCTGATAAATCCGCCAGCGCGCGGCGCAGTTCAATCCGCGTAAATTCCAGTTCTTGTAAATTCATTATGCTCAGCGCTCCATACAATTACGCTTTTGTTATTACGCCGATCGCCAGCGCTCGATTCATAAACCGGAATAGCAGCTCCAGCTGGGTAACGTGTTTTTTCTCGAACGCTGCAACATCAGCATGTAATTTGTCGTGACACTCTCTGCACAGAGGGATCACGAACAAATCGTGGGCTTTAGTGGCGGTACCGCCCATGCCGTGACCAATGACATGGTGTGGATCATCCGCTGGCCGCCGGCAACCTTCACAGGGCTGGGTTTTAACCCACCGGGTATAGTCCTCATTCACCCACCTGCGGTGTTTTGGACGCAACATGAATGATTCAGGGGATTCAGGATCCGCATGCAGAGCCAGAACCTTTGGCTGGTCATAGGCCACTTCCTGATTTGCTCCATGCTTTAATTTCGCAGCCGTGACCGCAGGGGTGGCCTTCTTCTGCAAAATGCTTTTTGCAGGGGGCATCGGCACAATGTCACTTTCTCGATATACGGATAAAAACGGCTCATCCGGTAAGCGAAGCGCATGCTGGGCCATCCTTTCCGTGATTGCATCAGCAATGCCTGAATAAACAGCCCACCAGCACAATTCACCGAGGGATAGTTCACGCTCGTTGTTGTAGCAAAGCGAAGACAGGATGGAACTGATCAGCCAGTTAATGAGATTACGCCGGGCCAGTTCTGCCAGCGCCGCAGTGGTTTGCTCGCGCAGCTGGTTATCGCAATGCCAACAGAGCAACATTGATCCAGGGGGATGTCGCATCGTTACCAGCTCATGATGGTGATAATCAGTGTGCGGGTACTGGCATTCCTTCACGTTACGCTCTAACCAGGATTCCAACGCGGTCAAACCGCCTGCTGCACGGATAACTCTCTCGTCGGTGAAGAATTCCTCGAGGGACTTATCTTCTGCCAGCGGCTGCCTGGCATCAGGGACGAGCCCCGACGGAAGCCCAGCCATACTTTTTGGCTGAGGCTCCACCAGGACACGCCCCTGTTGAAACAAAGACATCAGTTCGCTACCTGGCTTTAACAGCACAAGCCCAAGGCGCGGAACAGTCTCGGCTGTAAACAGTCCTCTCACGCGGCATGCCCCTTAGCGATGTGTGCCGTCCACAGGCCGCCGATCCACTCGATGCCTTTGGGTGTAAAACGTGCCTGGCTAAAGGCGTAGTTTGTTTCGCTCGTAGTGCCAGTTTTCACTTCAAACCGCCCGGCAGCAATGTGCTGGTGCCGCGGTGTCAGCACTCCACTGAGCCGGTACAAAATGCCGCTCTCAATAAGGAACAAGCGGAAATCGGTCTCTTTGGCCTGCAACAGCTTTGCCACCTGGCGGAAAGACATTGAGCCTTTAGCAGTACAATACCGATCGACAAACTCAACTTTCGGCGCGGCAGCGGCTAACTGCTGGGCCAGTTGTTCTTTCTGCTCGGCCAGATCCGCGGCGAGACGTAATGCCTCCGGCAAAGTTTGCGGGACACTTACGGCCTGACTGTTCTCCAGCTCTTGCCAGCGATCGACAACAGCGGCGGTAAATTCTGGCGACAGCCTGGCGACGATCACCAGAGAATCACGTTTGTTGAACCAATACTCCTCGTATGTTTGCCCGTTTTGCGGGTGTTTGTAGGGGGTGTGCGCCAACGGCGCGGTTAAAATACCAGCAGATGCAAGGCGCTCAGCTGAGCGCTTCACATCACCATGTTTGCTCTGTACCAGCCTGGCAATTTCACGACTGGACATTGTCACAACACCCTTTGCGGTTAACTGATTCATGCTATTTCTCCATATCAGGCAGCTGCACCCGACTTTTGATTTGCACATAATTCAGGAAGATTTGCTTCTACCAGCGCGCGAGCGAACGGCGGCGGTACTGCGTTACCACAGCGCGCTACCTGCTTGTCTTTGGCGTAACGATTGCCGCGATAGTCCTGATCGATAACGTAGCCGTCAGGGAAGCCCTGCGCCTTATAAAGCTCATGCGGTTGCAGCATGCGCATTCCGATATCGACGATCTGGTACTTAACCCCTTCGATCGTCACCAACCATTCATCCTCGCTATCACCGCAGTAGGTTTCGAGGAATGTCCGGACCTCGCCAACGTGCTGGCCACCAGCGGTAATCGTCGGCATAGGTGTATCCATGTTCTGACCGTCGCGGCAGGTTCCGCGCAGCTTCACCAGGTGCGACGCAACTACCGCGTGGTGATCAACAGTAGTGACTGAATGGGCAGGCTCATCCATACCAACACTCGGCCCCGTGTAATTCCCACCATAGTGCTTCGCCAGGAACGCGCTCACCGTTGCAAACTTATTACCACCAGCAGTGACCGTGCTGAGCGGGTTATTCAGTTGAAGAACACGCGGTTCTTGCCCTGGGCGTTCACCGTACCCCATCTGGATCAGTGTTGGAGTTACCAGCTGCGACTTACCGCCACCACCTGCAGTAATCGTCGCGCTCGGTTCTTCAGCCCTGCGCCCAACACTGGCGCCAAACTGGCGGGCGATGACCGGCGCAACCACGCGCGCGCGGGACTGCTTGAGGATTGTATGAGCGGGTTTATCCAGCGGGCGCGGCTTTGCCTGGTACTCACTGCCGCCATTGCCAGCCAGGAACGGTGTCAGGGCGGCCTCAACTACGCCAAGCGCATGCCCATTCCCGCCCGGGCGCGCCGACGTACCAGCGGTGACAGTTGGAACCGACTCTGTCACTGGCTGCCCGGTGGCCCCGGTGCGGAATTTAGTAAGATGCGGTACCGCCAGCGCGTAGCCATGCTTTTAGTGATGGTCTGCAATGGCTCTAACAACGATTGCCCGCGGAAACGGTCATAACCTCCTTTCGTCGCGGTGTGGTTACACTTAACGATGAAAGGTGATGCGCTTTCGATAACAAAGCGCTGGATGCCGCGCGCGATACGTTTGAGCGTATTTTCCGCCAGCGGCTTTTTGCGGTCGAAGATGGACCGGGCCGGGATATTCCAGTCAATACACTCCGCCGCGGTACGCCATGGCGCCAGCTTGCCGCTTTGTACTTCCAGTGATTTTGGATCCCCATGAGTCGCTTCAGGCCAGTGAATCTTGCAGCCGTCACAGCGCATGACCATGAAGAAACGCTTTCTGATCGTAGGCGCGCCGTAGTCACATGCGCGCAGCTCCCGGTAGAACAGCTGCTCCGGGCCAAATTCAGCATCACCCCTGATATGTCAGCGGTAGTGAAATACGCCGATCTGGTGATGCTTGCCACGGAACGCCGCGATCTGGATATCGACGACGGCTCACTCTGGCCTTGCCTCGAAGGTATTCCGGCCAGCGACATTATCCAGATCGTTCCTCTTCGCCCAGGCCAGGCATATGGTTTGTTCATTAACCGTTTCAATGAGCTTACGGAATCACGCGCATGCCTCGCATGAAGATAAAAGAACTGGTAGCCGCAGCCCATGCTGCGGCGGGGAAACTGCCACCAGCAGAAGCTTCCCTGATGCGTGAGGTAGCCACTCGCTTGGACGTTACATTTGCCGCCTTGACGGAATCGATGGACCAGCGAATGAGCCTTGACGCCGAAATAAACCATCTTCGTCAGGAGTCCGTCCAATGACCCCCAACAAATATGCGACTCTGCGCGCCACCATCGCCAGAGCCAAACGCCACGACTGTCAGAAGGTAGTGATGCGTGTGACGTTAGTTGAAGAACTCCTCGAACAACTAGCAAACGCGGAAAAGCGAAGTGCTGTACTGGAGGCGCTGGAGGTAAATCTTCCAAAACGTAGCGTAGGCGAAGTAATGCACATTAGCGGGTTCAGCCGCGAATATGCAGAAGGCTGGTGTTCTGGTAATGACAACGCTATTCACGAGATTCTTACGGCTGGCATTAAGATTTTTGCAGCACCGAAGCTGAACATCACTACCAGTAGCGAGTAACAATACTATTAGCCCGGGTGCAGCCGGGCTTATGGAGAAGGAAACCATGGCAAAGCTGATGAAGGCGAGTCAATGGGGACGCCGAGAGTTCACCGATGACTCTGTTCCTGATAACCGAACGATTAAACGTTGGGTCGAGAATGGTTTACTCATGGGGCGTATCGTGGACGGATCTGTTTTTGTCTGCGAAACAGAAAAATGGGGCGTCGACTCAATGGTTAGTCAAGCAGTTCGCCAGTTGATTAATGAGGGCTAACCATGGCGGCAAGGCCAAGAAAAAAAGAATACCGACACCTGCCAGATTATTTATTTTTTGATAAAGATCGCGGTGTTTATAAATTCACGCTTGTTACAGGAAAGAAGAAGAATATAGGTAAGGATCGGGCCATGGCCATAGCTATTGCCCGTGAGTACAACTTTAGAATGAGACCTGAACTTTCCCCATCGGTTGATAATCTCATTAGAGAATCCGGCGGGGTTACTGGAGAAGCCAAACCATTTGCAGATCACGTGGATCACATCATGGCTCGGGCTGTTGAAGACGAACGCCCTTCTCAGAGTACTTTAGATGATTGGAACAATGACGCACTACGCGTGAAAGAGTTTTTCATTAACATACCGGCTTGCGATATCGAGCTTGAGCACGTTAACGCCTACATTAACAAATACAATGCCGGCGCGTCCGCGAACGTGCAAAACAGAAAAGTCAGCTTCCTCAAAAAACTCTTTTCGTATGCGGTCGATGAATCCTTGATGCTTGATAACCCAGCAACTAGGAAGAAAATGCGCAGGACCGAAGAGAAGAAAAGGCAACGGCTTTCACTAGAGCATTTCATGGCTATACGTCGTGCTGCGGCGCCGTGGTTAAGAACTGCGATGGATTTGGCCTTACAGACGACACATGCACGCCTTGAAGTATCCAGGATTAGGTATTCAATTCGCGAACCGAAAAATGGCGTTTGTGGTTGTGTCTGGTTCGAACAGCCAGAGAATGGTATCTATGGAACGCTTTACATCCACCGCCAAAAGGTACAAAAGAAGGAGGCCTCACATGTTGCGATCCCTATTGGTAATGAGCTAAAACGCATAATTGATTCCAGCCGGGATAATGTAGCCAGTCCCTTTATCGTTCACAGGATCCCAGAACGGCAAGTAAAACGCAGCAAAGAGGTTTCACACCCCACCCAAGTTGCACCGGATTATTTAAGTCGGTCTTTTTCTATTACTCGCGATAAACTTGGTTTATACAACCATTTACCTATGGAAGAAAGACCAACATTTCATGAAATCAGAGCATTGGCAGCGCATCTTTTCGATATGCAGGGTATAGATCCTCAAGGACGAATGGCTCACAGCGACGCGAAATCAACAAAAATATATACAAAAAACCATATTAATTGGGTTTTAGTTCCCCATGGAGAAATCCAAGACCTCTGATGGAAATATTTTAATCAAATTTTTATAACTTAAAATTATCATCAATGCATAGAGCTAGCCTTAAACATATAGCTAGCTCCGTGCCAACAAATGATATTTGAAATTAATACTCATATTAAGCTATGAATATCAACCTAGCCAAAATACATTTACTGCAATTAACCATGCAAACATTAATAAAAATAATACTGACATCCTTTTACTGTTTAAATTAAATTTTCCACCGGCAATATCATTCTTATAAAAGGATAACATTCCCTTTTACTTCTCTTTCTGCCTTTTTCATAATTTCACTATTCTCTTTATCAAAAGAATATGATATTAAACTCGCAGCGTCTCTAGTTAAATCTTGTGCCTGACGAAATGTTTTAAATCCAACAGTGGGATGGTACAACTTTGCGTCACCTAAATTATCACGTAATGGGTTTAACCTGTAATAAGAATAATTTATCGGTAACTTACCAATTTGATCATCAGTAAGAACAATAAAAGCCACATGACCAATAACGCCTGATACAATGATTGCATTAACTTCGTTGAAGTTACACAAACCCATCGGAAGAAAATCTCTTCCTTCGTAAGCATCTTCGACTAATGCTATAGCTAAAACTAAGCTTCCTCTAACTTGATCAATCTTTTTCAGTACTCTTTCTTTAACTGTATAGACTGATGAATAATTTCCATCTGGCGAAACTAAACGCCATGAAAAACCCTCCATTTTCCATGCCCAACGAATAAATAACTCAGCTTCATTATCTGATATCCCTTTGCCAGCCTCAATGTCACTTAAGATATTCTTCATAGGATCCTCTAACTTAGCTCCTAATTCTGAATTGCATTCAGCACATAGAGGAATTGTAGCAGTTAAAGGCGGTATTCTCTTTTCGTTGAGCCAAACTATAGTGTGTTTTTCCATTTTGGTATGCTTAATAAGCCATTTTGGCCAGAAATGTTCCTTAGTAGGATTTTTCATTTTCTTATCACAACCAATGCAGTGTTTCTTAAATTTTTTCATGTTTTTGATTGAACTCAAAAAAAATTAAGCGAAATTTAAAAAAATAAATTTTATACGCTTCAAATAGATAAATAGGCCTGAGTAATTTAAATAAAAAAACAGCCCGAAGCAAGAATGATTTTTGCTATTAACATGGGGAAAAAATAACAGCTAACTTGTTGATGTATATAACGCAAATTTTGCAAATAAAGCACTGTTTGTTTATACAGTCAAATAACGTAAAACACCAGAAATGACGCGGCTTTAAACGTTTTACAAACGGTGTCATGGGGTGTCGGGGGTCGGAGGTTCAAATCCTCTCGAGCCGACCAAAAACACATTGAAAACCAGCCTATTACGGCTGGTTTTTTATTTTGCCTCGTCCGGTGTTTTGCGCAGGTACATCAGCGTAACAAGACAAATCACGGCTCCGGCATAAAACGTATACTCCGCGCCAAACGTTTCCCAGATGGCCCCGGCGCCCAGGCTGGCGACTAACAATCCCACGCCGCTGACCAGACTAAAAATGCCGTAGGCGGTACCGCGCAGATCCGCAGGTGCCGTTTTTGCGATCATTGCCGCCAGCAGCCCCTGCGTCATCCCCATATGCACTCCCCAAAGCGCAACGCCCAGAAGCATTCCAGCCCAGTGGGTGCTTAGCGCCAGCACAATATCTGCCCCAATCAGCATCACCAGGCCCCACTGCAGTAGTCGGGTGTGGCTCATCCCGTCAGATAACTTGCCAAACGGATAGGCTGACAGGAAATAGAGCAAATTCATGGCCACCATCACCAGCGGGATCAGCGCCAGCGGCACCCCCGACTGCTGTGCGCGCAGGACAAGAAAGGCTTCACTGAAACGTGCGAGCGTGAAGATGGCGCCCAGGCCAATAACCCACCAGCAGCCTTTCCCGAGGCGCCTGAGGTTCTCTTTTTTGATGGGGTTCGTGCGTTTATGTTCGACGGGCGTTTTCGGCTCATGCAGGCCGAAAAAAAGCAGTGCAACGGCGAGGACGCCGGGGATCACCGCGATCCAGAAAATCGTGCGGAAATCATCGTTCCACAGCAGCATTAAGCCTACGGCCAGCAGCGGCCCGAGAAATGCGCCGACGGTATCCATCGACTGACGCAGCCCAAAGGCCGCGCCGCGAAGTTCCGGCGGCGTAACGTCAGCGACCAGCGCATCGCGCGGCGCGCCCCGGATCCCCTTCCCTACCCGGTCGATTAAGCGTGCCCCCAGAATCATGCCCGACGAAGAGGCGATAGCGAACAGCGGCTTACTCAGCGCGCCAAGACCGTAGCCCAGCACCGCCAGTCCTTTACGTTTACCCAGGTAGTCACTGATGGCACCGGAAAAAACTTTGATAAACAGCGCGGTGGCTTCAGCCAGGCCTTCAATCAAGCCAATGAAAATCACGCTGGCCCCCAGCGTCGTGACCATAAACAGCGGCAGCAGGCTGTGAATGATCTCCGAGGAAATATCCATCAGCATACTGACCCCACCCACAACCCAGACGCCTTTCGGGATCCGGCTGAGCGTTGCAAACCGGGATAACATTGAACATCTCCTGCTTTATGTCGAACGACCTTGTTCGACACAGAATACCCTGGAAATGCGAATAAATATCATCACATATAAAAAAGCCAGCCTGCAGGCTGGCTTCTTATAGCAGGTGAATGCTCAGTGTTTTTCACGTCCGCCCAGGAAGAAAATGCCCAGCGGGATGGCCAGCAGAACGGTGAAGACAAGGCTGTAAACGAAGATCATCGCCGACTGCAGCACATACATGCTGGTAGTCCAGGCGGAGAGAGGGATGTTGTACTGTTCAATGACGCCAACAATGGTGGCCCGCCCGACGCACGCGGCAGCAATCATAAACACGACGAGTAGCGCCAGGAGAAACTTGCGGCCTTCAGGTGTTTTCAGTTTTGCACGAACCATATCTTCCCTTTCACAGATGAATAACATTATCGATGGACTAAAATAACACGAACACCCGCCACACTCCACACCAGTACAAACACCTGGCAAAACGGTTAATGTTGAGTTTATTACGCTGCATATAATGAAAATGTAAGTAAATCACACCAATCATTCATACTCGTTATGTTAGTCTGTTCAGGACCGTTTTGACATAAAGGAATGACAATGAAAAACGCACCTAAATTTGCCATCGCGCTTCTCGCTGCCGCGTGCGTCAGCACCAGCGCTTTCGCCAGCGACGCCCAAAAAGCGCAGCCGCTGGAAAAAGTTGCACCCTATCCGCAAGCGGAAAAAGGCATGAAGCGTCAGGTGATTCAACTGCCGGTTCAGCAGGACGAAGCGAATTACAAAGTCGAACTGTTAATTGGCAAGACGCTGGAAGTGGACTGCAATCAGCATCGTCTGGGCGGCCAGCTGGAAAGCAAAACCCTGGAAGGCTGGGGTTATGACTATTACGTCTTTGATAAAGTGACCTCTCCGGTCTCTACCATGATGGCCTGCCCGGACGGCAAGAAAGAGAAGAAATTTGTGACGGCCTATCTGGGCGACAACAGCCTGCTGCGCTACAACAGCAAGTTGCCGATCGTGGTATATACGCCTGAAAACGTGGAAGTAAAATATCGCGTGTGGAAGGCAGAAGAGACGGTCGGACAAGCGGTAGTTCGTTAAAAAGAAGTCGGGTGGCGGCTTCGCCTTACCCGACCTGCTAAACTAAAAACGGTAACAGATGTTACCGTTTTGCTTTTACCTTACAGCGCGATATCCGCAACCGGCTTGTTTTCCGGCTGAGGCTTCAGCTCCGCCTTCGGCGCAGCATCCGCAGCCTGCGGCTTCACGTACTGCAGCTGCAGAACGCGGCTGGTGTACTCCAGCTCTTGTTCCGTCGCATCCACGTTACCGTTCAGCTTCGTGCCGTAGGATGGAATAATGGTTTTCAGCTTCGCCTGCCATTCCGGGCTGGCAACTTTGTCTTTAAACACTTTTTCCATCAGGTGCAGCATGATTGGCGCAGCGGTAGATGCACCTGGTGACGCACCCAGCAGCGCGGCAATCGTGCCATCCTTATCGCTCACCACTTCGGTCCCCAGACGCAGCACGCCGCCCTCTTTCGGATCGCGCTTGATGATCTGCACGCGCTGACCCGCCTGCCACAGACGCCAGTCTTCTTTCTTCGCCTGCGGATAGTACTCTTTCAGCGCCTCGAAGCGTTCTTCATCAGAAAGCATCACCTGGCTAATCAGGTATTTCACCAGGTCGAAATTATCCAGGCCCACGTCCATCATCGGTTTGACGTTAGAGGTGGTGGTCGCGCTCAGCAGATCCCAGAGGGAGCCGTTTTTCAGGAACTTGGTTGAGAAGGTCGCGAACGGTCCGAACAGCACCACGCGTTTACCGTCAAGCATACGGGTATCGATATGCGGGACGGACATCGGTGGCGCACCGACGGAGGCCTGACCGTACACTTTTGCCAGGTGACGGTTCACCACTTCCGGGTTCTCGGACACCAGGAACTGGCCGCCGACCGGGAAGCCCGCGTAGTCGTCAGCTTCAGGAATACCGGACTCCTGCAGCAGCTTCAGCGCCGCGCCGCCCGCACCGATGAAGACAAATTTCGCCTTAATGACGTGCTCGGCTTCATTGTTTTTCAGATCGGCAACCGTCACGCTCCAGCTGTTGTCCGCATTGCGCTTAAAGCCGCGCACTTCGGTGCTGAGCTGCAAATTGAAGTTATCTTTCTTCTTCAGGGACGCCACCAGCTGACGGGTAATTTCGCCGTAGTTCACGTCGGTGCCAATTTCGGTTCGGGTCGCCGCCACTTTCTGGTTCGGGTCACGGCCTTCCATGACCAGCGGCGCCCACTCTTTAATCTGCGCGTGGTCTTCGGAGTATTTCATCCCGCGGAACAGGGTGCTCTGCTGCAGCGCAGCGTAGCGCGCGCGCAGGAAATTCACGTTTTGCTCGCCCCACACAAAGCTCATGTGCGGCACGGTATTGATGAAGGAGTGCGGGTCGTGCATCACGCCGCTGTTAACCTGGTGGGACCAGAACTGACGCGAGATCTGGAACGCTTCGTTGATCTCTACCGCCTTCTCGATACTAATGGAACCGTCCTTTTTCTGCGGCGTATAGTTCAGTTCCATGAGTGCCGAATGGCCCGTACCAGCGTTATTCCAGCCGTTCGAACTTTCCTGCGCCACGCCATCGAGGCGCTCGACCATGGTCATGGACCAGTCCGGCTGCAGTTCTTGCAGATAGGTTCCCAGCGTGGCGCTCATGATGCCGCCACCAATTAAAAGGACGTCCGTTTCCTGCTCTTTTGGTGCGTCTGCTTTCGCTGCCATTGAGACGGCGTTGAGCCCGACGGCCAGAGAAAAGAGCATGGCAGTCATTTTTTTCATAATTTATGCCTTAGTGTAAAAGTGCTTGATGCGTGGAAATTGCAGGTGAAAAAAGCTGCGTGGGCACGGTAACAACTTTTAAATATTGTTTAAAGGTTACGAAATTATTGTAATTGTGAAATTTAATGATGGATTGTTTGTAGGGGATTGCGGCGCGCAACTGGTATAAGGAGGAATTTATGGCTACTATGCTGCACTTTGTGATCGCGCGCACGGAAGCCTGCCCTAACCAGCGAACTGTTATGTCCTTACCTCATTCTGCCGTATCCCCTGAAGACAGTGTAGCCAGCGTGCTGCACTCCCCTAAACAACTGGCGCGTGAAACGCTGGCGGGCGTGATTACCGCTCTGGCGCTGATCCCCGAAGTGATCTCATTTTCCGTGGTGGCGGGCGTTGACCCGAAGGTCAGCCTGATCGCCTCCGTGGTGCTGTGTCTTGCTCTCTCCGTGCTGGGCGGTCGTCCGGCGATGGTCACGGCTGCGGCGGGTTCCGTAGCGCTGGTGATTGGCCCGATGGTGCATCAGCACGGGGTACAATACATTCTTCCCGCCGTGCTGATGGCTGGCGTGATCCAGATTCTGTTTGGCGTGCTGGGCATGGCAAGGCTGATGCGCTTTATTCCCCAGTCGGTGATGACCGGATTTGTTAACGCCCTTGGCATTTTGATTTTCTTCGCTCAGGTGCCGCATTTCTGGAGCCGAAGCCCGCTGATTGTGGGCCTGTTCGTGCTGACGCTGCTGATTGTGCTGTGGGTGCCGCGCTATATTAAAAGCGTCCCTTCCCCGCTGATTGCGATTGTGCTGTTAACCCTTTTCACCGTCACCACCGGTCAGATCCTGCCGACTGTCGGTGATGAAGGCTCAATGACTGGCGGTCTGCCTGGATTTACCGAGCTGCTGGTGCCGCTTAATTTACAGACGCTGAACATTATCTGGCCTTGCGCGTTGAGTATTGCCTTCGTCGGTCTGCTGGAGTCCCTGCTGACGGCAAAACTGGTGGACGAACTGACGGTTACGCCCTCCAGCAAGCGTCGCGAGAGCATCGGGCTTGGCATGGGGAATATCATGGCCGGGCTCTACGGTGGCATTGCGGGCTGCGCGATGATCGGACAAACCATCGTTAACGTGGAGATGGGAAAAGGACGAAGCCGCATTTCAACCATTGCGGCGGGCATCGTGCTGCTGCTCCTGGTGACGGCACTCAGCGAAGTGATGGCAAAAATCCCGATGGCGGTGCTGGCGGGGATTATGGCGATTGTTGCCGTCAAAACCTTCAGCTGGCACAGCCTTCAGCCCGCCACGATAAAAAATGCCCCGGTTGCCGAAACGGTAGTGATGCTGGTGACGGTAGCCGCCACGGTATCAACCGGCAACCTGGCGGTTGGCGTGTTGGGCGGGATTATCGTCATGGCACTGATCCCCGCCCGCATTAAGCGTCGGGTTAAAGCAGAAAAATCGTTGCCAGCCCAAGAAAAATAAAGAAACCGCCGGTATCGGTGATGGCGGTGATCATCACGCTCGACCCCACCGCGGGGTCGCGCCCCAGTTTGGTCATCGTCAGCGGGATAATGACGCCCATCATCGATGCCACCAGCAAATTCAGCACCATCGCCAGCATCATCACGCCGCCTAAGGCCATATCGTCATACAGCCACCACGTGATGCCGCCCATAATGCCGCCCCATACCAGGCCGTTAATCAGCGCCACCCCCATTTCCCTGAAGATCAGAAAGGCGAAGTTACCGGGCTGAATATTTTCCAGCGCCAGCGCGCGGACGATCATGGTGATGGTCTGGTTTCCGGTGTTGCCGCCAATTCCGGCCACAATCGGCATCAGCGAGGCCAGCGCCACCAGCTGCGAAATGGTGTGTTCAAAGCCGTCAATCACGCGGGAGGCGATGAAGGCGGTACACAGGTTAATAGCCAGCCAGGCCCAGCGTGTTTTCACCGCCTTACCGACGGAAGCGTGGACGTCATCTTCGGCGCTGATCCCGCCTAGCGCGCGCAGGTCGTTATCGGTCTCTTCATAAACCACGTCAACGATTTCATCGATGGTCAGACGGCCCATCAGCTTGCCGACGGAGTCTACGACCGCCGCACTCACAAGGTCATCACGTTCAAAGGTACGCGCCGCTTTTTCCGCATCGTCCTCCGGGGAGAAGACCATCGGCTCGTTTTCCATCACCTCGCTCACCCGCTGCTGGGCGCTGTTGAGCAGGATAGTTTTCAGCTCCAGCTCGCCGAGCAGGGTTTTATCCCGCGAGGTGACAAACAGCTTATCGGTGTTGTCCGGCATTTTGCCCAGGCGGCGCAGGTAGCGCTGCACGGTACCGAGCGTGACGTCCGGACGTACCGTGATAACGCCGAACTCCATGATCGCGCCGACGCTGTTTTTCTCGTAGTGCATCACCTGACGCACGCGCGCGCGTTCATCGGCAGGCAGAGAGGCCAGCAGGCGGCCGGTCAGGTTACGCGGCAGATGCTGTACAAGGTAAATCTGCTCGTCGATATCCAGGGTTTGCAGGGCGTCGAGGATATCCCGATCGCTCATCTCGTCGATCAGGTCATCCCAGACGTTTTCGGAGGCTTCAAGCAGAACCTGGCCGCGCTCGTGATCCTGTACCAGGCGCCAGAGGGCGTGACGTTCTTCCGAAGGAAGCGCTTCCAGGGTATCCGCCAGATCCGGCGGCGGTAAATGAGCAACCAGCGCACCTACCTCAGCAATATCGTCGGCTAAGGTGCCGACATCATATTGCTCAGCCAGGGTCAGTTTGCCTAATAGCGTAGACGTGACCGCTTTATCGGTCGTGAGAAGCCAGATGAGTCGCGCACGTTCCTGGTCACGCTGCCTGGCGCTGTTTTTCTTTAATACCGACATCAATCATAAATCCATTAAATGAGTTGAGACTAAGCATAGCGCGAGGATATGTAAATAAGAATAAACAGCGAGGCGGGATGGAGAAAAAAGCGGCATTACGGCCACGATTATCCCCTCTCCCCGTGGGAGAGGGTTAGGGTGAGGGCATCAGGCCGTGCGCGCCACCGCGTCACGCGACGCCGCATCGCGCTCGTCGCCGGTCAGCTCGCTCAGCCTGCCGTCGCGCATCTCCAGCAGACGGTCGGCGTGAATGAAGTAATGATCGTCGTGGCTGATGGCGAAAATGGTTTTGCCCATCTCCTGCATCAGCGGCAGCAGCACCTGATAAAACTCGCGACGGAAGTGCGGGTCCTGATCCGCCGCCCATTCATCCAGCAGGATGATGTCACGCTCTTCCGCCAGCGCCAGCAGCAGCGCCACGCGCTTCTTCTGCCCCTTAGAGAGCTTGAGGTTCAGGATTTTGCCGTCCTGGAGCTCCAGCTTGTGCGACATCTGCAGCTGCGCAAGCCATTTCTCAACCAGCGCCGGATTGGCCTGCTGACCTTCCGGCCCCAGCAGCTGGTCAAACAGCCAGACATCGGTGAATACCGCTGAGAAAAGCTTGCGGTAATCCTCGGGTTTCTCCGCGCTCAGCGCCTTACCGTCCAGCAGGATCTCGCCCGACTGCGGCTGGTAAAGTCCGGTGAGCAACATCGCCAGCGTGGATTTTCCGCTACCGTTGCCGCCGATGAGAAACAGCAGTTCGCCGCGGTGAATCGTCAGGTTGACCGGTCCCACGGAGAAGGCGTTGTCCTGATAGCGGAACGTCACGTCGCGCAGCTCCAGGGTCTGCCAGTTCGGGAAGGCCTGCGGGCGCGGGAATTCAGCCTTAAATGGCGCCAGATCGAACTTCTTAAGCTTGTTAAACGCCACCTGCGCGCTCAGCAAGGTTGGCAATGCGCCGACGGCCGAGAGCAGCGGCGTACGCAGAAACAGCAGGGTCAGCGAGTAGGTCGCCGCCACGTTGGTATCCGCCCAGCCCAGGCTGTTCGCCATCCAGAATACCAGGCCAATGGCGCCCAGCATCATAATGTTGGACCAGTTCACCGCGCTCAGGTGGAAGGTATCGGCGCGAATAATGTGGTGTCGGTATTCGCGCGCGTCCGGGATATAGAGGTTATTGAAGATATGCTCGGCACGCTCGCGGTTGAGGGTCAGCTCTTTGCGCCCTTCCAGCACCGTCTGGTAATCGTTATAGAGCTTATCTTCCGTTTCGCGCAGGACCGCCATGTGTTTATAGACGCGCGATACCAGCACGAAACCGCCCCAGATGGTGATGGCAATCCACACCGCGGTCACCGCCAGCATTTTGGTCGAAAGCCAGGCGAGATAGGCCGCCGAGCCAAAGGTCAGGATGATCCCCTGCACCAGCTCCGGCAGGCGGACAAACGCGATGGTAATCGCACGCACGTCGCTGGTCAGCCCCGCCAGCAGGGAGGCGCTGCCGAGCTGCTCCACGCGCTCAACCTGCGTGTCGAGGATCCGCTTGATGAACTCGCTGCGCAGGCGAAAAACGAAATGGTGACCAAGCGCGGTCAGCGCCAGCTGAGAGCCGAGCGTAACCGCCATCAACAGCAGCAGCAGGCCGAGAAACTCCGGCAGAACCGAGAGTGAGGTATCGACCATTTCGATCAGCCGCACGTTTATAAACGCGATCAGGCCAATACCCAGCGCCGCGCTGGCGAGGCTTAAGGCCATTACGGCAATGAAGGGCCAGCGGTACTGACGCCAGACAAGAAGAAGTAGTTGCATGCAGGCAATCCGGACAATAAAAATCAGCCAGCAGTGTAAACTGCCCTGAGCGGACATCAAGAATAATTCTTATTTTTGTTTGCTCAAACCCGCCTGACGGAAAGTCAGATTATAGCGGTACTCGCCAGTGAGGGGATGAACCCCGGGCTTCAGGGGCTGAATGCCGTGATAGTACAGACGTGACTCTTTGCCCCACACCACCACGTCGCCGTGCTCCAGCATAATGCGCCTGAGCGGATCGTTGCGGCGCAATCCGCCAAACTGGAAGACGGCGGGCAGACCCAACGATACCGAGACGATGGGCGCGCGCAGATCGGGCTCATCTTTGTCCTGATGCAGCGAGAGCTTCGCGCCGATGGCGTAGCGGTTAATCAGGCAGGCATCCGGCCGGAAATCGGGGTAAGCTGCTGCAACGGCAGCCTCGTGACAAAGCGCCTGAAACACCGCAGGCATGGGAGGCCACGGCCGGCCGGTCGTGGGATCGTTCGGGGCATACACATACCCACGTTCGTTCGTCGCCCACCCCAGTTCGCCGCAGTTGGCCATGGCCACCGACATGGTGTAGCCGCCCGGCGTCACCATATGGCGAAACGGTGAAACCGCCGTGACCTCTTCAATACCGGCAAGCAATGCCGCCGCACGGGAGAGTGCAAAGCGGCGCAGGATCACTGCCCCGGGCGCAAGCGGCTCCTGCCACGGTTCAGCATCCGCAAAAAGATCGAGCATTATCCCTCCCGGCGTTTCGCCTCACGTTTCAGTAATAGCGCTTTTCGCGCCGCCCCCCAGCGATAGCCCGACAGCGCGCCGTCGTTGCGGACCACGCGGTGACAGGGGATCACAATCGCCAGCCTGTTTGCCGCACAGGCACCCGCGACGGCACGCACCGCGTTGGGCTGGCCAATCGCCTTCGCCACCTGCTGATAGCTGGCCGTTTCCCCGCAGGGGATGTCACGAAGGGCCTGCCAGACCCGCTGCTGGAACGCGGTGCCGCGTATATCCAGCGGCAGCGCCAGCGGCACCGCGTGGTTATCAATACTGGCAATGACCTGGCTGATACGCTGGGCAAAGGCATCTTCCTGCGGGGCATGCTCCGCGTTTGGAAACAGCGTCGCAAATTCTTCTGCCAGTTTGGTATCGTTGTCGCCCAGCAGTATCGCGCAAATCCCCCGCTCACTTTCCGCAACCAGGCAGCGTCCTAGCGAACAGTCGCCAATGGCGTAACGCACCGCCACCTCGCCTTTGCGGTACTGCTTCGCCGTCATGCCCAGCGCATCGTTGGCTTTGCGGTAATAGCTGCTGCTGTCGGGAAACCCTGCCGCCAGCACGGCATCGGTAATTTTGTTTCCCTGCGCAAGCGCCGCGCGCAGACGCTGCCCCCGCGCCGCCTGCTGCCAGGCTTTTGGCGTCATCCCGGTGACGGACTTAAACAGCCGGTGGAAATGGAAAGGACTCATGGCGACCTGCTGCGCCAGACCTTCAAGCGTCAGCGCGGGATCCTGCTCCAGAAGGCGACAGGCGTGCTCCACTTTCGCCAGCTTTTGCTGATTCGGATCGCGTTTGTCCGGCATGCAGCGCTTACACGGGCGAAACCCTGCCTGAACGGCATGCTGGACATCGGGATAAAAGCAGACGTTTTTACGCAGCGCGTGACGGGCGCGGCATGACGGGCGGCAGAAAATCCCCGTCGTCTGCACGGCAAAGACAAACCGATCGTCAGCGCGCGGATCGCGAGCCAGAACGGCCTGCCAGCGATCCTCATCATTCATATAGGTTGGATTTTTCATCATCAGCTCCTCTTACAAGCATACCTTTAGCGTGCCCGAGTGCCAGTGATAAAAAACCCGCAACCTTGCTTTTTAATTTTTGTCGCTCACCAGGAAGCTGTTGAACTGCGGCGAGCTCCAGGTTTTGAACCCGTCGCCCTCTTTAGTGATCATATAAACCGCCAGTCCTTCCTGACGAACCACCTCTTTGGCTTTTTCCGGGCCGAGAACCATTAATCCGGTATCCCAGGCGTCGGCTTCCAGCGCAGTGGGGGCAATCACGGTCACCGAGACCAGGTTATGCGTGATGGGACGTCCGGTCAGCGGATCGATCACGTGCGAAATTCGCTTCCCGTCGAGCTCGTAATAGTTACGGTAGCTCCCGGAAGTGCTGATGCCGTGCCCGTTAATATCCACAATGGCCTGTACGGCGTTTTGCCGATCGGTCGGTTTTTGAATCGCCACGCGCCACGGTTTACCGCTGGCGTTCATGCCCCGGCTGACTAACGCGCCCCCCACGGAGACCAGGTAGCGCGATATCCCTTCCTGCGTCATCAGCGCGGCAAGGTGATCCGCCGCGTAACCTTCACCTACCGTCGACAGATCGACAAACAGATCGGGGATGTCTTTCTGCAGATACTGCTGGCCGTACTGGTTGATCACCGTCAGATGCTTTAGCCCTGTCCGGGCGCGGGCATCATCAATGGCCGCCTGATCGGGTGTGGTATCCGGCTGTTTGTTCGGGCCAAATCCCCAGAGATTGACCAGAGGCCCGACGGTGACATCCATCGCGCCGTTGGTTTTATATCCCACGCGCATTGATTCGGTGACGATATCGGCCATCGCTTCGCTCACCGGCCACAGGGAGGTACTGGTGGAAAGATTGAAGCGCATCAGCGCCGAGTCATTTTTATAGGTTGAGAGCAACTGGTCGTCGGCGTCCAGCTGAGACTGGATTTTACCGCGAAGTTCATCAGCGCGCGTTTTATCCAGGCCCATCACGCTGACGCGCCAGAAGGTGCCCATCGTTTTGCCTTCGAGCACCGTCGCGGCGGGTGCATCGGTTTTCGCCACGGGCGCGGAATCGTCACACGCGGTCAGGAAAAAAAGCATAGCCAGAAAGCTGGCGCGTAAAAAAGTCATGTCCATTCATTATTATCCTCATGCCAGGGCGGCAAGAGTACACCAAAACGGTTGCGTTGTGAGGCCAAAAAAAAGCACAAAAAAGGGGCCTTCAGGCCCCTTAGTCACACGATGACGCGATTAGAACTGGTAAACCAGACCCAGCGCGACGATATCATCAGTGCCGATACCGGCCTGACGGGTGAACTCATTTTCATCAACCAGGTTGATTTTGTAATCCACGTAGGTGGACATGTTTTTGTTGAAGTAGTAAGTCGCACCCACATCAACATATTTCAGCAGATCCTGATCGCCGTAACCTTCGATGTCTTTACCTTTGGACTGCAGGTAAGCCACGGATGGACGCAGGCCGAAATCGAACTGGTACTGAGCAACCACTTCGAAGTTCTGCGCTTTGTTAGCAAAACCGTAAGCGGTAGTCGGGCTGCTGCCGTTAGAGGTACCGAAGCGGGTTGCGTTGTAGGTCTGAGAGTACTGCGCAGCCAGGTAGATGTTATTGGCATCATATTTCAGGCCGCCAGAATAGACTTCTGCGTGATCGCCGTTACCATAAACGCCCGGTGCGTTCTGGTCAGCGGTACGTTTGGAGGAGGACATCGCACCACCCACACTGAAGCCTTCGCCCAGGTTATAGGTTACGGATGCACCGTAGCCGTCGCCGTTCTGTTTCAGCAGGCTGCGTCCACCGACGTTTTCACCGCTTACGCTACCGTTTTTACCCTGATACTGCAGCGCAAAGTTCAGGCCATCCACCAGACCAAAGAAGTCCTGGTTACGATAGGTCGCCACGCCGTTAGCACGTGACTGCAGGAAGTTGTCTGAGCCGTAGGTATCGCCGCCAAATTCTGGCAGAACGTCAGTCCAGGAAGTTACGTCGTAGATCACGCCGTAGTTACGACCGTAATCGAAAGAGCCCGCTTCAGCGAATTTCAGACCAGCAAACGCCACACGCGTCCAGGACTGGTTGTCGCTTTCAGTCGTGTTGCCCTGGATCTGGTATTCCCACTGGCCGTAACCGGTCAGCTGATCGTTAACCTGAGTTTCGCCTTTGAAGCCAAGACGCATGTAGGTCTGGTCGCCGTCAGCACTCTTGTCGTCAGAGAAATAGTGCAGACCATCAACTTTGCCGTACAGATCTAATTTGTTGCCATCTTTGTTATAAATTTCGGCCGCATTTGCTGCGCCTGCTACCAGCAGTGCTGGTACCAGGAGGGACAGTACTTTAACTTTCATTTTATTAACCCTCTGTTATATGCCTTATAATTGCCACTGCTTACTGGTTAACCCTCATTAACCAGTCGGCAAATTCATTCTCCTCAAAATTACAGAATAATCCAATGCGAATATGATACGAAAACTTTGAAGATGTTTCATTTATCTATCAACATGTTTCAAGATGTAAATGAAAAGGAACTTTTACAAAGCACAAAAAGCTTAGAAATTTAGCACTTATAATCAAAACGAAAAATGACCCAATACATATCAAAGAGTTAAAATAAAAAACGTTACCGCACTGAATGACAAAACAAGATCGACTCCAGTCTCTAAAATAACTCTCGCTATCATCATTAACTTTATTTATTACCGTCATTCAGCTTTGAATGTCTGTTTATCCCTAATTCAACCGGATGCGTCGCATTCGGTTTTTTTTTACCCTTCTTTACGTAACTTTTCCTTTTTTGTGCTACCGCCGCGTAATTGTAACGACTATTAACTAAATTCACGCTCGCCCCTGTGCATAACGGGAAAATACGCTCAAAACTTAATTTCTTGTTAATTCGTGCTATTTTCTGACGAAATGCATTTTTTATTTGTACATGCATTATGCTCTTGTACACATTTAAGACGTACTTCCTCTCTCGCACGGGCCATCGAAAAAGTCGCTTGTTCAAGGACAGTGGCGCTGGAAATTCAGTTATTACCCTTTATACTGCCCTATCGCCACAGAGCACGACCATCACGGGTTAAAGATATCAATGAGTCAGACTGAAACTACCGCCCAAAGCAAATTCTCCCTTCTGCCCGGGAGCATCACCCGTTTCTTTCTTCTTTTGATCGTGGTGCTGTTAGTCACAATGGGCGTGATGGTGCAGAGCGCGGTTAACGCCTGGCTGAAGGATAAGAGCTATCAGGTGGTGGATATTACCCACGCCGTACACAAGCGCATTGATACCTGGCGCTACGCCACCTGGCAGATTTATGACAACATTGCGGCAGCGCCTGCCAGCTCATCCGGAGATGGACTTCAGGAGACGCGGCTGAAGCAGGATGTCTACTATCTCGAAAAACCGCAGCGTAAGACTGAAGCGCTTATCTTTGGCTCTCACGACAGCGCGACCCTTGAGATGACGCAGCGTATTTCGACCTACCTGGATACCCTCTGGGGCGCCGAAACGGTGCCGTGGTCGATGTACTATCTGAACGGTCAGGACAACAGCATGATCCTGATCTCGACGCTGCCGTTGAAAGATCTCTCTTCCGGATTTAAAGAGACGACGGTCGGCAGCATTGTCGACTCCCGCCGGGCAGAAATGCTGCAGCAGGCCAACGCCCTTGATGAACGTGAGAGCTTCTCATCGCTGCGCCGGCTGGCCTGGCAGAATGGTCACTATTTTACCCTGCGTACCACCTTTAACCAGCCAGGTCATCTGGCGACGGTCGTGGCCTTCGATTTACCCATTAATGATTTGATCCCGCCGGATATGCCGCTCGACAGCTTCCGTCTGGAGCCGGACAGCAGCACCCAGAACATGCGTGCGGCGTCCGACAAAGAGGCCGCAGAGAGCGTCACCATCTCCTTTAACGGCTCGAAAATTGAAATTGCCTCATCGCTGAACTCAACCGGCATGCGTCTGGTGTGGCAGGTACCGTTCGGCACGCTACTGCTTGATACCCTGCAAAATATTCTGCTGCCGCTGCTGCTGAATATTGGTCTGCTGGCGCTGGCCCTATTTGGCTACAGCACCTTCCGCTTCCAGCCGGGACGCCAGAGCGACGCGTCTGCGGTCTCTGCAGGCAATACCAACGAGCTGCGCGTATTGCGCGCGCTCAATGAAGAGATTGTCTCCGTGCTGCCGCTAGGGGTGTTAGTTCACGATCAGGAAGCGAATCGCACGGTGATGAGCAATAAAATTGCTGACCATCTGCTGCCGCACCTTAACCTGCAGAACATCACCACTATGGCGGATCAGCACCAGGGGGTTATTCAGGCCACGATTAACAATGAACTGTACGAGATCCGTCAGTTCCGCAGCCAGGTGGCACCGCGTACGCAAATCTTCATCATTCGCGATCAGGATCGCGAAGTGCTGGTGAATAAAAAGCTCAAGCAGGCGCAAAGGCTGTATGAGAAGAACCAGCAGGGGCGCGCGGCATTCATGCAGAATATTGGCGATGCCTTCAAGCAGCCGTTAAAAACGCTGGCGACCCAGGCGGCAGCGTTAAACACGTCTGAAAGCCACCAGCTCGCCTGCCAGGCCGACTCGCTGGTCCGCATGGTGGATGAGATCCAGCTGGCAAATATGCTGGAGAATGATTTCTGGAAAGGCACCCCTTCTCTCTTCTCCATTCAGGATCTGATCGATGAAGTGGTTCCGGAAGTCCTGCCCGTAATTAAGCGCAAAGGGCTGCAACTGCTAATCAACAACCATTTACCCGCCAATGACGAACGTCACGGCGACCGCGAGGCGCTGCGTCGTATTCTGCTGATGATTATTCAGTACGCCGTGACCACCACGCAAATCGGCAAGATCACCCTTGAAGTGAGCACCGACGAGTCGGCGGAAGATCGCCTGACGTTCCGCATTCTGGACACCGGGGAAGGCGTGACGGCGAGTGAAATTGATAATCTGCACTTCCCGTTCCTGAATGACACGCAAAGCGATCATTACGGCAAGGCTAACGCCCTGACCTTCTGGCTGTGCGATCAGCTGGCGCGTAAGCTCGGCGGCCATCTGAATATCAAGGCCCGTGAATCGCTCGGCACCCGTTACTCTCTGCACGTGAAAATGGCCGCCAATCCGCAGGAAGAAGATGAAGAACGCCTGCTGGATGACGTTGTGGTGATGGTGGATGTGACCTCAAACGAGATCCGCAATATTGTGGTTCGTCAGCTCGAAAACTGGGGCGCGGCCTGCATCACGCCGGATGAAAGGCTGGCAAGTCAAGAATTTGATCTGTTTTTAACTGATAATCCGTCTAATCTTACTGCCTCGGGCTTGCTTTTAAGCGATGATGAGTCACGCGTGCGGAAAATCGGCCCTGGCCAGCTGCGCGTCAACTTTAATATAAGCAATGCGATGCAGGAAGCTGTACTACAACTAATAGAAGAGCAGCTGGCGCAGGAAGAGATAACGGAATCCCCGTTAGGCGGTAATGAAAATGCCGAGCTTCACGCCAGCGGATACTATTCCCTCTTTGTTGATACAGTACCAGATGATGTGAAGCGGTTGTATACTGAGTCCGCTGCGAATGATTTTGCAGCGCTGGCACAGACAGCACACCGGCTTAAAGGGGTGTTTGCCATGCTTAATCTGGTTCCCGGCAAGCAGTTATGTGAAACGCTGGAACATCTAATTCGTGAGAAAGATGCCTCTGGCATTGAAAAATACATCAGCGACATTGACGCCTACGTCAAAAGCTTGCTGTAGCAAGGTAGCCTTATACATGAACAATATGAACGTAATTATTGCCGATGACCATCCGATTGTACTGTTCGGTATTCGCAAATCACTTGAACAGATCGAGTGGGTGAATGTAGTCGGTGAATTTGAAGACTCTACAGCACTGATCAATAACCTCCCAAAGCTTGATGCGCACGTGCTCATTACCGATCTCTCTATGCCTGGAGACAAATACGGTGATGGGATCACGCTCATCAAATATATTAAACGTCACTTCCCGGACATCTCGATTATTGTTCTGACCATGAACAACAACCCGGCGATCCTGAGCGCCGTGCTGGATCTGGATATCGAAGGGATTGTGCTGAAGCAAGGCGCCCCGACCGATCTGCCAAAAGCGCTGGCTGCGCTGCAGAAAGGCAAGAAGTTCACGCCTGAGAGCGTCTCTCGTCTGCTGGAAAAAATCAGCGCGGGTGGCTACGGTGACAAACGCCTGTCGCCGAAAGAGAGCGAAGTTCTGCGCCTGTTCGCCGAAGGTTTCCTGGTGACCGAGATTGCCAAGAAGCTGAACCGCAGCATTAAAACCATCAGCAGCCAGAAAAAATCAGCAATGATGAAGCTGGGCGTGGACAACGATATTGCCCTGCTGAACTATCTCTCCTCCGTTACGCTGAGCGCATCGGATAAGGATTGATCCCCCACTGTAAATGCCGGATGGCGCTCACGCTTACCCGGCCTACAGAACCCGTAGGCCCGCGCAAGCGCAGCGCCGCCGGGCAAATAAAAAAGGCCCTTACGGGCCTTTTTTATATTCTGGTTTTTCTCACGCGATCCGCATAAACAGACAGCGTTTGTTTAAGCACGTCCAGCGTCACCGGTTTCGACAGGCAGCTGTCCATGCCCGACTCCAGACAGCGCTGTTTCTCTTCCGCCAGCGCGTTCGCCGTCACGCCCACGACAGGCAGCGTCAGGCCAAGCTGTCGGATGCGCTGCGTCAGCCGGTAGCCGTCCATGTTAGGCATGTTGACGTCGCTCAGCACGATATCAATATGATTTTTACTCAGCACATTCAGCGCATCCACGCCGTCATTGGCGGTTTTGCACTGATAGCCCAGCGATCCAAGCTGGTCAGCCAGCAGGCGGCGGTTAATCGGATGGTCATCCACCACCAGAATCATCATATCGTCATTCACTGACGCCAGACCTTCCGGTGACGGCAGCGCGACTGCACCGTCGTTCTCTTCCAGCTCGACTTTATAGATACGGGCCAGCAGGCTCAACAGCTCATGCGGCGTTGCGACGCTGTGCACCCATTCCCCCGGCGCACGTTCAACCGGTATGCCAATGTGGCGACGGCAGAAGAGCACCGTTCCTCTCCCCTGCCACGGCTGTTCCGGCATCTCGTCGGCGATGAGCACATCGTCCACGTCCGGCGTCTGGCCTTCATAGCGGCAGACCCTCACGCCGCTATGGGCGAGCAGCGCCGTCAGATAGTCATTCAGCGAGGCATTATTGACCGCCAGCCAGCAGCGCTTATCGTTCAGCCCGTCAACCGTGGCTTTTGCCGGATACTGCGCGGAATAGAGCGGAATGCGGATGGTGAACTGGCTGCCCATGCCGGGCTCAGTATCCACGGAAATGTCACCGTCCATCATGCTGACGAGCTTCTCGCAAATCGCCAGCCCCAGACCGGTGCCCTGGAAGTTACGCTGCACGCCGGTGCCGACCTGGAAGAACGGATCGAACAGACGTACCACCTCCTTGGCCGGTATGCCCACCCCCGTGTCGCGCACGCGGATGCTGAGGTAATCTCCCGCCCGGCAGACGTGTAGCACAATGCAGCCGATATCGGTGAATTTGATGGCATTGCTGAGCAGGTTAGAGATGACCTGCTGCAGGCGCATCGGGTCGCCGTGCAGCGTCAGCGGCACGTCCGGTTCAATGAAGCAGTAGAGCCCCAGCTGTTTACGCACCACCAGCGGCAGATAGTTGGCGCTGATGTGGTTCATGACCTCACGCGGCGAAAACTCGCGCGGCTCAATTTTCAGCTGCTCAGACTCAATTTTAGAGAAGTCGAGAATATCGCTGATGATCTTCAGCAGCAGGCTGGAGGAGTTGTTCATCGCCGTTACCAGCCGGTCGACGCCTTTCGGCAATTCCTTCGTCTGCAGCAGATCGAGGTTACCGATAATCCCGTACAGCGGCGTACGTAGCTCGTGACTGACGGTAGCCAGGAACATGGATTTCGACTGGCTGGCCTGCTCCGCGGCCTGCGCCATCTCCTGCAGCGACTCTTCCATCTTCACGCGCGCGGAGACATCCACCAGCACGCAAATCGCTACGTTTTCATTGCGATAGCGGGAATGAACAAAGCTGATCTGCAGGTTAGTGTGGGTGCTGGTGAGCACGTCGACAAAGTTCACCTGCTGGCCGCAGATGATTTGCGTCAGCCTTTGCCGGTCCTCGTGCGTCAGCATGTTCAGGTAGTTGTGCGCCAGCTCGTTACTCAGGATGTTGGTCCCGTCCTGGGTACGAAGAATGCAGATCCCCACCGGAGCCGAGGCGACAATCTTGCGGTTGAACTGCTCGTGCTCCTCCAGACGCTGGGCGTCACTTTCGGCGGGAATAAAGATTCTCCGCTCATACATGCGCGCCAGCGTAAACAGCGCCCCGCCCACCAGCAGGTTCAGCAGGATCGCATTCATAATAAGAATGCGTATCCGCTCAAGGACCATATCCACCGGCAGCGAGTAAACAATGCTCAGCGACGATGGCGGCAGGCTTTTTTTCAGCACCAGCTCGCGGAAGCCGGAGGTGTAGCCAAACCATGAGCGTTCCTGCATCCAGTGCGGATCGACGTTCAAACTTTTATCCGGCCCGGCGAGTGAGATCAGCTGATGCCCGTTTTCATCCAGAATGGTCACGCCCATCGGCAGGCTGCCCGGCGTGAAGAAGTTTTCCATGCGGATGGTCTGCTCAATCCCCAACAGCGCCTGCAGACGATTGCCCAGGTAGACCGGCGTCAGCGCGTAGAAATAGCCCACGCCCATGCGCGGCCCCTGGCTAATCCAAAAAATGTTGTTCCCGCGCTCGTCCTGCGGCGCATTGCGATATTTCACAATACGCTCGTGCAGGCTTTTCAGCGCATCATCGCGCTCGACGGGCACATCGCGCAGGCCAAAGTCAGCCATGCAGAGGTTTTCACTGCCAATCAGGAATACGCGGTTAAGGTCGTAGGCGGCGGAGAAGTTGTCGCGCCAGTAGCGCATAAACCAGGCGAGAGATTCCAGCGACCCGCGCCAGGTGCTGCTCATGGTGGAGCAATCAGAGTCCGGGAACAGCGGCTGGAAGTCCGGCACTTCGGTTTTGTCATTGCGCCCGCGCAGGGCAAGGATACCGTTTTCTGCCGTCAGCCGATTTTCGGCAATATACTTCAGCTCCTTCATCACGTCAGACGTTCGCTGAATGTAGCGCTGGGCCTGATCGGAGCTTAAATTAAACTCCTGGCGGATCTCCGCTTCTTTCTGGTTCAGCGCATTGACGATGTAAAACACCGACAGCAAGGCCACCAGCAGCCAAAGCAGGAGCGCCAGCGCCCGGAACAGATAGCGAGAAACTTTCAGCGTGGTACGAAAGGAGACGAGGTATTTCAAAGGGGCGAGGCTCCGCCGTCGGGGTCAAAAGAATGTGGTTAAGGTAGCGGTAAACGCGGCTTGTCGCAACGTTCACGTATCTGCATCTGCAAAAGAAAAGGGCCGGAATCCGGCCCTTTATGCGTCAGAAGAGATTACTCGTCAGCGTCATCCGCTGCGTCGTCGTCGCTCTCTGCTTCCGGTGCGATTTCATCATCACCTTCCGCGACGCTGCCGTCGATGGAATCGAGCTCTTCGTCGTCCACCGGCTCAGCAACGCGTTGCAGACCGACCACGTTTTCATCTTCCGCCGTACGGATGAGGATAACGCCCTGGGTGTTACGGCCCACCACGCTGATCTCGGATACACGCGTACGCACCAGCGTACCGGCATCGGTGATCATCATGATCTGGTCGGCATCGTCCACCTGCACCGCGCCCACAACAGAACCGTTGCGCTCGGTAACCTTGATGGAGATAACGCCCTGCGTGCCGCGTGACTTGGTCGGGTATTCGCTTTCCGCCGTACGTTTACCGTAGCCGTTCTGGGTGACGGTCAGGATTGCGCCTTCGCCACGTGGAACGATCAGGGAAACAACGGAGTCTTCACCCGCCAGCTTAATACCGCGCACGCCGGTCGCCGTACGACCCATTGCGCGCACGGCATTCTCTTTGAAGCGCACCACTTTACCGGCCGCAGAGAACAGCATCACTTCATCAGAACCAGAGGTCAGATCCACACCGATCAGCTCGTCGCCTTCGTTCAGGTTTACCGCGATAATCCCGGCGGAACGTGGACGGCTGAACTCGGTCAGCGCGGTTTTCTTCACGGTACCGCTGGCGGTAGCCATAAAGACGTTCACGCCCTCTTCGTACTCGCGTACCGGCAGGATGGCGGTGATACGTTCGTTCGCTTCCAGCGGCAACAGGTTGACGATTGGACGACCGCGCGCGCCACGGCTCGCTTCCGGCAGCTGATAGACCTTCATCCAGTACAGACGGCCACGGCTGGAGAAGCAGAGGATCGTGTCGTGGGTGTTGGCCACCAGCAGACGGTCAATGAAGTCTTCTTCTTTAATACGTGCCGCAGATTTACCTTTACCGCCACGACGCTGTGCTTCGTAGTCGGTCAACGGCTGATACTTCACGTAGCCCTGGTGAGACAGAGTCACTACCACGTCTTCGCGGTTGATCAGATCTTCAATGTTGATATCAGAGCTGTTCGCGGTGATTTCGGTACGACGCTCGTCGCCGAACTGATCGCGGACCAGCTCAAGCTCTTCGCGGATCACTTCCATCAGGCGCTCGGCGCTACCCAGGATGTGCAGCAGCTCAGCAATTTGCTCCAGCAGCTCTTTATACTCGTCGAGCAGTTTTTCATGCTCAAGGCCGGTCAGCTTCTGCAGGCGCAGATCCAGAATCGCCTGGGCCTGCTGTTCAGTCAGGTAGTACTGACCGTCACGCACGCCGAATTCAGGCTCGAGCCACTCAGGACGCGCGGCGTCGTCGCCCGCACGTTCCAGCATCGCCGCCACGTTGCCCAGATCCCACGGACGCGCAACCAGCGACGCTTTCGCTTCTGCCGGCGTCGGCGCACGGCGGATCAGCTCGATGATCGGGTCGATGTTCGCCAGCGCAACGGCCAGTGCTTCAAGGATATGAGCGCGATCGCGCGCTTTGCGCAGTTCGAAGATGGTACGACGGGTCACCACTTCGCGGCGGTGACGCACGAACGCGCTCAGGATCTCTTTCAGGTTCATGATCTTCGGCTGACCATGGTGCAGCGCAACCATGTTGATACCGAAGGAGACCTGAAGCTGAGTCTGGGAGTACAGGTTGTTCAGCACAACCTCACCCACCGCGTCGCGCTTGATTTCAATCACGATGCGCATACCGTCTTTGTCAGACTCGTCACGCAGCGCGCTGATGCCTTCAACGCGTTTCTCTTTTACCAGCTCGGCGATTTTTTCAATCAGACGCGCTTTGTTCACCTGATACGGGATCTCGTGAACAATGATAGTTTCACGGCCGGTTTTGGCGTCCGCTTCTACTTCGGCGCGGGCACGGATGTAAATCTTGCCGCGACCGGTGCGGTACGCTTCTTCAATGCCGCGACGACCGTTGATGATCGCCGCCGTCGGGAAGTCCGGGCCCGGAATGTGTTCCATCAGCCCTTCAATGCTGATGTCTTCATCGTCGATATAGGCCAGGCAGCCGTTGATCACTTCCGTGATGTTGTGCGGCGGAATGTTGGTCGCCATACCCACGGCGATACCGGACGAGCCGTTCACCAGCAGGTTAGGGATCTTCGTTGGCATAACGTCAGGAATTTTTTCCGTGCCGTCGTAGTTATCAACGAAATCAACCGTCTCTTTTTCCAGGTCGGCCATCAGCTCATGGGCAATCTTCGCCAGACGGATTTCCGTATAACGCATTGCCGCGGCGGAGTCGCCGTCGATAGAACCAAAGTTACCCTGACCATCTACCAGCATATAACGCAGCGAGAATGGCTGCGCCATACGGACAATGGTGTCGTACACCGCGGAATCACCATGGGGATGGTATTTACCGATTACGTCACCAACGACACGGGCAGATTTTTTGTAGGCTTTATTCCAGTCATTGCCCAATACGTTCATGGCGTATAGTACGCGACGGTGTACCGGCTTCAGGCCATCGCGGACGTCCGGCAGCGCACGGCCAACAATGACCGACATCGCATAGTCCAGATAGGAGCTTTTCAGCTCTTCCTCGATGTTAACCGGTGTAATTTCTCTCGCAAGGTCGCTCATCTAACCGCTATCCCTCTACTGTATCCCGGATTCAAAGGTCGCAAATTATAACACAGCCGCGGTGATACAGGTAAACCTATACGCTTTATTCACAGGGATTGCCTGATATACTCATTTGTCTTGCTAAATAAGGAGTAAAAGCGCCCATGAATGCCGAAAAATCCCCGGTGGCACACAACGTTGACCACGAAGAGATTGCCAAATTTGAAGCGGTGGCGTCCCGCTGGTGGGATCTCGAAGGTGAGTTCAAACCGCTGCATCGCATTAACCCGCTGCGTCTGGGCTATATCGCGGAGCGTTCCGGCGGTCTGTTCGGTAAGAAAGTGCTCGACGTCGGCTGCGGCGGCGGCATCCTGGCGGAGAGCATGGCGCGCGAAGGGGCCACCGTCACCGGCCTGGACATGGGCTTCGAGCCTCTACAGGTTGCCCGTCTTCATGCGCTGGAGTCCGGTATACAGGTGGAATATGTGCAGGAAACCGTGGAAGAGCACGCGGCAAAACATGCTCACCAGTACGACGTGGTGACCTGCATGGAGATGCTGGAGCACGTTCCGGATCCGCAGTCCGTGGTAAACGCCTGTGCAAAACTGGTGAAGCCGGGCGGCCAGGTCTTCTTCTCGACAATTAACCGCAACGGTAAAGCCTGGCTGATGGCCGTGGTCGGCGCAGAATATGTGCTGCGCATGGTGCCGAAAGGGACGCACGACGTGAAGAAGTTTATCAAGCCTGCCGAACTGCTGGGCTGGGTTGACCAGACGTGGCTTAAGGAGCAGCACATCACGGGCCTGCACTACAACCCGCTAACGGATAAATTCAAACTCGCACCGGGCGTAGATGTTAACTATATGTTGCACACAACCGCCAAAAACGACTAACGTCATTCGTTATTCTTATAAAGATTGCGCGACATCATGTTGCGCAATTCTGACCGCCCGTTGAAGAAATCAGCACTCGATCAAATTTTGAATTTTTTTTCTTAATTATTGACATCTCTTCCAGGCCTTACGGTACGAGGACTTACGCTTTTTTACCCTTTCACAACCTCAATTTAACCTCAAAATCAACCCTTGTGCTGAAAAGATTCGATACTAGAATACTCACCATATAGCGTTTTTCTTATCGCAAACCCCCTATATGTAGTATTTATCCACAGAGTTAGTCACAAGACGGATCTGTGGATAAGCGGGGGATATTTTTTATTTCACGGACAGGTAAAACCCACATGAATCAGAGTCTGCTGGTGACAAAGCGCGACGGTACTACCGAGCGTATCAATCTGGACAAAATCCATCGAGTTCTCGACTGGGCAGCAGAAGGGCTGAACAACGTATCTATCTCCCAGGTTGAACTGCGTTCCCACATTCAGTTCTACGACGGCATCAAAACGTCTGATATCCACGAAACCATTATCAAAGCAGCGGCGGATCTGATCTCCCGCGACGCACCGGATTATCAGTACCTCGCTGCGCGTCTGGCGATTTTCCACCTGCGTAAGAAAGCCTACGGCCAGTTCGAGCCGCCAAAGCTTTACGATCACGTGGTGAAAATGGTTGAGCTGGGCAAATACGACACGCATCTGCTGGAAGACTATACGGAAGAAGAGTTCGAGCAGATGAACGGGTTTATCGATCACTGGCGCGACATGAACTTCTCCTACGCGGCGGTGAAGCAGCTCGAAGGCAAATACCTGGTTCAGAACCGTGTGACCGGTGAGATCTACGAAAGCGCCCAGTTCCTCTATATTCTGGTGGCTGCCTGCCTGTTCTCAAACTACCCGCGCGACACCCGTCTGGACTACGTGAAGCGTTTCTACGATGCGGTATCGACGTTCAAAATTTCTCTGCCAACGCCGATCATGTCTGGCGTGCGCACCCCTACCCGTCAGTTCAGCTCTTGCGTACTGATCGAGTGTGGTGACAGCCTGGATTCCATCAACGCCACCTCCAGCGCCATCGTGAAATACGTCTCCCAGCGTGCCGGTATCGGCATCAACGCCGGTCGCATCCGCGCGCTGGGCAGCCCGATTCGCGGCGGTGAAGCGTTCCACACCGGCTGTATCCCGTTCTACAAGCACTTCCAGACGGCGGTAAAATCCTGCTCTCAGGGCGGCGTGCGCGGCGGCGCAGCGACCCTGTTCTACCCAATGTGGCACCTGGAAGTGGAAAGCCTGCTGGTACTGAAAAACAACCGCGGCGTGGAAGGCAACCGCGTGCGTCACATGGACTACGGCGTGCAGATCAACAAGCTGATGTACACCCGTCTGCTGAAAGGGGAAGACATCACCCTGTTCAGCCCGTCCGACGTCCCGGGCCTGTATGACGCGTTCTTCGCCGATCAGGACGAGTTCGAGCGTCTGTACACCAAATATGAAAAAGACGACAGCATCCGTAAACAGCGCCTGAAGGCGGTAGACCTGTTCTCCCTGATGATGCAGGAGCGCGCCTCTACCGGCCGTATCTACATCCAGAACGTTGACCACTGCAATACCCACAGCCCGTTTGATCCGGCGGTTGCGCCAGTGCGCCAGTCTAACCTGTGCCTGGAGATCGCCCTGCCAACCAAACCGCTGGAAGACGTGAACGACGAAAACGGCGAAATCGCCCTGTGTACGCTCTCCGCGTTCAACCTGGGTGCGATTAAAAGTCTGGACGAGCTGGAAGAGCTGGCCGTGCTGGCGGTACGTGCGCTGGATGCCCTGCTGGACTACCAGGATTACCCAATCCCGGCCGCTAAACGCGGCGCAATGGGCCGTCGTACCCTGGGTATCGGCGTGATCAACTTCGCCTACTGGCTGGCAAAAAACGGCAAGCGTTACTCCGACGGCAGCGCTAACAACCTGACGCACCAGACGTTCGAAGCGATTCAGTACTACCTGATGAAAGCCTCTAACGAGCTGGCGAAAGAGCAAGGCGCGTGCCCGTGGTTCAACGAAACCACCTATGCAAAAGGCATTCTGCCGATCGACACCTATAAGAAAGACCTGGATGCGATCGTCAGCGAGCCGCTGCACCTGGACTGGGAAGGCCTGCGCGAGTCCATCAAAACGCACGGCCTGCGTAACTCCACGCTCTCTGCCCTGATGCCGTCCGAAACCTCTTCGCAGATCTCCAACGCCACCAACGGTATTGAGCCACCGCGCGGCCACGTCAGCATTAAAGCGTCGAAAGACGGCGTGCTGCGTCAGGTGGTGCCGGATTACGAAACGCTGGGCAACAACTACGAGCTGCTGTGGGAGATGCCAAACAACGACGGCTACCTGCAGCTGGTGGGTATCATGCAGAAGTTTATCGACCAGTCGATCTCTGCCAATACTAACTACGACCCGACGCGCTTCCCGTCCGGCAAGGTACCAATGCAGCAGCTGTTGAAAGACCTGCTGACCGCCTACAAATTTGGCGTGAAAACGCTGTACTATCACAACACCCGTGACGGTGCAGAAGACGCGCAGGACGACCTGGTACCGTCAATTCAGGACGATGGCTGCGAAAGCGGCGCATGTAAGATCTAATGAAGGGCGGGGATATCCCCGCCTTTATTTCGTAAGACAGGACACACTCATGGCATATACCACCTTTTCACAGACGAAAAACGACCAGCTCAAAGAGCCAATGTTCTTCGGCCAGCCGGTCAACGTGGCACGCTACGATCAGCAAAAATATGACATCTTCGAAAAGCTGATTGAAAAGCAACTCTCCTTCTTCTGGCGTCCGGAAGAAGTTGACGTTTCCCGCGACCGTATTGATTACCAGTCGCTGCCGGATCACGAAAAGCATATTTTCATCAGCAATCTGAAGTACCAGACGCTGCTGGACTCCATTCAGGGCCGTAGCCCGAACGTGGCGCTGTTGCCGCTGATCTCGATTCCTGAGCTGGAAACCTGGGTGGAAACCTGGGCGTTCTCCGAGACGATCCACTCCCGCTCTTATACCCACATCATCCGCAACATCGTGAACGATCCGGCGGTGGTGTTTGACGATATCGTCACTAACGAGCAGATCCAGAAGCGCGCGGAAGGCATTGCGCACTACTACGACGAGCTGATCGAGATGACCAGCTACTGGCATCTGCTGGGCGAAGGCACCCACAGCGTGAACGGCAAAACCGTTACCGTGAACCTGCGCGCGCTGAAAAAGCAGCTGTACCTCTGCCTGATGAGCGTTAACGCCCTGGAAGCGATCCGCTTCTACGTGAGCTTCGCCTGCTCCTTCGCCTTTGCCGAGCGCAAGCTGATGGAAGGCAACGCCAAAATCATCCGTCTGATCGCTCGTGACGAAGCCCTGCACCTGACCGGCACCCAGCACATGCTGAACCTGCTGCGCAGCGGTACGGACGACCCGGAGATGGCGGAAATCGCCGAAGAGTGCAAGCAGGAGTGCTACGACCTGTTCGTGCTGGCGGCTCAGCAGGAGAAAGAGTGGGCAGACTACCTGTTCCGCGACGGCTCCATGATTGGCCTGAACAAAGATATTCTGTGCCAGTACGTGGAGTACATCACCAACATCCGCATGCAGGCGGTTGGTCTGGACCTGCCGTTCCAGACGCGCTCTAACCCGATTCCGTGGATCAACACCTGGCTGGTATCCGATAACGTGCAGGTTGCGCCGCAGGAAGTGGAAGTGAGCTCTTATCTGGTCGGTCAGATTGATTCTGAAGTCAACACCGACGACCTGAGCGACTTCCAGCTCTGATGACGCGCGTAACGCTGAGCCTTTCTGGCACCGAAGTGCTGTGCCAGGAAGAGCACCCTTCCCTGCTGGTGGCGCTTGAAGCGCATCAGGTGGAGGTAGAGTACCAGTGTCGTGAAGGCTATTGCGGCTCCTGCCGCTGCCGTCTGGTCGCAGGCCAGGTGGACTGGCTAACCGAACCGCTGGCCTTTATCAGTGAAGGGGAAATTTTGCCCTGCTGCTGCCGGGCAAAAGGCGATATTGAGATCGAGATGTAAAAAAGGGCCTTACGGCCCTTTTTCTATTTTAAGAACGTCACCGCTTTATCCGGGAAATCCGTAAACAGCCCGTCCACGTCCGCCTGCTTATACAACACCTCGTAAAGCTGATTCACATCGGTGGCATATGGCGGCAGCTGGTCGGCACGCACCGTGTACGGATGCACCTGCATCTTGCTGGCGTGCGCCTCTTTCACCATCGCCGTCAGCTTCACGTGGCCAGGCGTTGAGCCTTCCGCCACCAGCATGTGATAATCCGGCCCGATGCCGTCAGCGTACTGCGCAATCAGCTTCATCGCGCCCGGCTTGAACATCCAGTCGTAGCTGTAGTTCACCCACTTCCCGTCCGGCTGTTTCTCCTGGGTTTCGTTCCAGTCGGTGTAGGCAATCAGCTGCACCAGATTGAGATCCATCCCCATCTTCGGCTCCAGCTCGGTTTTGATGCGCTTCAGCTCGGCTGCGTCAAAACACTGCAGGTAAACTTTGTCCTTCTTGCTGGTGTAGCCGTACTGTTTCAGCACCTCCAGCGTCTTCGCGGCAATGTCCTTCCCTTCCTGATGGTGGAACCACGGCGCTTTGATTTCCGGGTAGATACCGATATTTTTACCGGTCGAGTGGTTCAGCCCCTGAACAAACTCAATCTCTTCCTGGAAGGTATGGATCCGGAAGTCAGATTTGCCCATCGGGAAGCGTCCCGGGTAGACCTGCACCTTCTTGCCGTTTTCAATCTCAAAGCCTTCGGTAAACTTCAGAGAGCGAATTTCATCCAGGGTAAAGTCGATGGCGTAGTAACGACCGTCTTTGCGCGCGCGGTCCGGGAAACGCTCCGCCACGTCCGTGACGCGGTCAAGATAGTGGTCATGCAGGACGACCAGCTGGTCGTCCTTCGTCATCACCAGATCCTGCTCCAGGTAATCCGCCCCCTGGGCATAGGCCATCGCTTTCGCCGGCAGCGTATGCTCCGGCAGATAGCCGCTGGCACCGCGGTGGGCGATAACGATTTTATCGGCCGCCAGGGCAGAGCCAGTCATCAGGCCTGCCAGCAGCAGGCCGGTGGTTAATGGAGTTAATTTCATCGCAATGCTCCTTATTGACGACGCGCCAGCACTTCCGCGTGGTGACGTTTCTCGCCGATCATCACAACAACCAGCAGCAGAACCGCCAGCACGCTGCCGCCGATCATCACCATAAAGCCGCCGTCCCAGCCGAAGAAGTCAACGGTGTAGCCCACGATAGCGCTCGCCGCGACGGAACCACCGAGGTAGCCAAACAGACCGGTAAAGCCTGCCGCCGTGCCCGCCGCTTTTTTCGGCGCCAGCTCAAGCGCGTGCAGACCGATCAGCATCACCGGGCCGTAAATCAGGAAGCCGATAATGATCATACAGGCCATGTCTACTGATGGGTTACCCGGCGGGTTAAGCCAGTAAACGACAGTCGCGATGGTCACCAGGGTCATAAAGAACACGCCCGTTGCGCCGCGGTTGCCTTTAAACACTTTGTCCGACATCCAGCCGCAAATCAGCGTGCCCGGGATCCCGGCGTATTCATACAGGAAGTACGCCCAGGAGGATTTATCCAGCGCGAAGTGCTTCACCTCTTTCAGGTAGGTCGGGGACCAGTCGAGGATGCCGTAGCGCAGCAGATATACGAACACGTTCGCCACCGCGATGTACCACAGCAGCTTGTTCGGCAGCACGTACTTCATGAAGATCTGTTTCGCGGTCAGCTCTTCTTCGTGCTTCTCGCTGTAGTCATCCGGATAGTCGTTTTTGTACTCTTCGATTGGCGGCAGCCCGCAGGACTGCGGCGTGTCGCGCATCAGTGCGAAGGCAATAATCGCCACCAGAATAGCACCAAAGGCAGGCATGTAGAGCGCCGCGTGCCAGTCGTTGAACCAGGCCATCCCCAGCAGGAACAGCAGAGGTGGAAGCCCGCCCCCGACGTTATGCGCGCAGTTCCACACCGACACAATGCCGCCACGCTCCTTCTGCGACCACCAGTGCACCATGGTACGTCCGCACGGCGGCCACCCCATCCCCTGGAACCAGCCGCAGAGGAACAGCAGCACGAACATGATGGCAATGCTGGACGTCGCCCACGGCACAAAGCCCATGAACAGCATGACCGCTGCCGCGAGGATCAGACCGGCGGGCAGGAACACGCGCGGATTCGAGCGGTCCGACACGGAACCCATGATGAATTTGGAAAAACCGTAGGCGATGGAGATCCCCGACAGCGCGAAGCCCAGGTCGCCGCGAGAGAAGCCCTGCTCCACCAGATACGGCATGGCGAGCGCAAAGTTTTTACGTACAAGATAGTACGCCGCATACCCGAAGAAGATCCCGAGGAAGATTTGCCAACGCAGACGGCGGTAGAGAGGATCGATCTCTGCCTCTGGCAGTCGCGCCCGATGCGGCGCAGGTTTGAAGATACTGAGCATAACAGCCTCCGTGGCCTTTCAAAAAATGACCAGGCATCTCGCGCCCGGTTACAGAGGCGGGGATGTTAAAAAAACATGCGGTTTGTTACTGTGAATCAACGCACAGATTGTTACAGAAATATGACATAATGCGCAAAAAAGCGCATGAAATCACGTTTCAGTTTCGAATTTCGCGCGTTTATGTTCGAAATCAAACAAACCACACGTTCTATGTGGCTAAATGCTAAAAAACGAACATAGAGGAAAGGCAATGACAATTCACGATCCACGCTACAGCGATGTGATTATCATTGGCGGTGGCGCAACCGGCGCCGGCATCGCACGCGACTGCGCCCTTCGCGGCTTAAGCGTCACGCTTCTGGAGCGCCACGATATTGCCACCGGCGCGACGGGGCGTAACCACGGCCTGCTGCACAGCGGCGCGCGGTATGCGGTCACCGACGGTGAATCCGCGCGCGAATGTATCGCTGAAAACCAGATCCTCAAGCGTATCGCCCGACACTGCATAGAGCCGACCGACGGCCTCTTTATTACCCTTCCCGAAGATGACCTCGCCTTTCAGTCAACCTTTATAACCGCCTGTACTGCAGCGGGCATTCAGGCGGAGGCCATGGATCCGGCGCTGGCCCGGCGGCTGGAGCCGTCGGTGAACCCGGCGCTGATCGGCGCGGTGAAGGTGCCTGACGGCACCGTCGATCCGTTCCGCCTGACCGCCGCCAACATGCTGGACGCCCGCGAGCATGGCGCGCGCATTCTGACCGGACATGAAGTGACCGGGCTTATCCGCGAGGGTCATCGCATCTGCGGCGTGCGGGTGTTTGATACGCAGTATAACGAGCACAGCGAGCTGCACGCCGCCGTGGTGGTCAACGCGGCGGGGATCTGGGGCCAGCGCATCGCGGAATACGCCGATTTATACATCCGCATGTTCCCGGCCAAAGGTTCGCTGCTGATCCTTGACCACCGCATCAATAACCACGTCATCAACCGCTGCCGCAAACCGTCTGACGCCGACATTCTGGTGCCGGGCGACACCATTTCGCTCATCGGTACGACGTCAACGCACGTTGACTACAGCGACATTGACGTCAACCGGGTCACCGCCGAAGAAGTGGATATTCTGCTGCGTGAAGGGGAAAAGCTGGCGCCGGTGATGGCGCAGACGCGTATTCTGCGCGCCTACGCGGGCGTGCGTCCCCTTGTCGCCAGCGATAACGATCCGAGCGGACGTAACGTCAGTCGGGGCATCGTGCTGCTCGATCACGCCGAGCGCGACGGCATGGACGGGTTTATCACCATTACCGGCGGCAAGCTGATGACCTACCGGCTGATGGCCGAGTGGGCGACCGATGCCGTCTGCCGCAAGCTCGGAAATACCGAACCGTGCGTTACCGCAGAACAGCCGTTGCCGGGATCGCGCCAGTCTACCGAAAAAACGCTGCAAAAAATCATCTCCCTGCCCGCGCCACTGCGCGGTTCGGCCATCTACCGCCACGGCGACAGAACGCCGCAGTGGCTCGGTGAAGGACGACTGAGCCGCAGCCTGGTATGCGAGTGCGAAGCCGTTACCGCAGGCGAAGTGCAGTACGCGGTAGAGAACCTGACGGTCAACAGCCTGTTGGATCTCCGCCGCCGCACCCGCGTCGGAATGGGGACCTGTCAGGGCGAGCTGTGCGCCTGCCGTGCCGCCGGGCTGCTGCAGCGTTTTCATACCACCACCGCCACCCAGTCGCTCGATCAGCTCAGCGCGTTTTTGAACGAGCGCTGGAAAGGCATTCAGCCTGTCGCCTGGGGCGATGCCCTGCGCGAAAGCGAATTTACCCGCTGGGTCTATCAGGCGCTTTGCGGCCTGGAGAAGGAGCAACACGATGAAATTTGATACCGTAATCGTCGGCGGCGGGCTGGCAGGCTTGCTCTGCGGCATCAAACTCACGAAGCAGGGGCTGCGCTGCGCCATTATCACCCGCGGCCAGAGCGCCCTGCACTTCTCGTCGGGATCGCTGGATCTGGTGGACGAAGCGTACCGCGACAGGCTGCCGCCGGAGCACCCCTATCACCTGGTTGGCGCGCAGCATATTGACCGCTTTGCGCTGGAAGCCGAAGCGCTGCTGGCGGGCTGCGGCGCGCGTCTGAAGGGAAGCGCCAGGCAAAATCACCAGCGCATCACGCCGCTCGGCACCCTGCGCTCCGCGTGGCTCAGCCCGGAGGAAGTCCCCGTGGCCCCCGTCAGCGCGGGACGAGTGCGGGTGGTGGGTATCAGCGGCTTTCTGGATTTTCAACCCCATCTCGCGGCGGCCTCGCTCTGTCGCCAGGGCATCAACGCCGACACGGCAGAAATAGAGCTGCCCGAGCTGGATATCCTGCGCGATAACCCGAGCGAGTTTCGCGCGGTGAATATCGCCCGTTTTCTGGATAACGAGGACAAATGGCCGCTGCTGTATGACGCGCTCAGGCCGCTCGGTGAAACCTGCGATGCCCTGTTAATGCCCGCCTGCTTTGGTTTAAACGACAACCGGCTCTGGCGCTGGCTCTCGGATCGTCTGCCCTGCACGCTCGGTTTACTGCCGACGCTTCCCCCTTCCGTACCCGGCATTCGTCTGCACACCCAGCTTCAGCGCCAGTTTGTTGCGCAGGGCGGCGTGTGGATGGCGGGTGACGAGGTGAAAAAAATCACCCTGACCGACGGCGCGGTGAGCGAAATCTGGACGCGCAACCACGAGGATATTCCGCTTCGCGCCCGCTATACGGTGCTGGCGAGCGGGAGCTTCTTCAGCAACGGGCTGCTGAGCAGCCGGGAGGGCATCCGGGAAGCGATTATGGGGCTGGATGTGCGGCAAACCGCTTCCCGCGCGGACTGGTATCAGTGTGATTTCTTCACGCCGCAGCCCTGGCAGCAGTTTGGCGTAATTGTCGATAACCGGCTACATCCGCAGCTTTCCGGTATGCCCGTCGGTAATCTTTTTGCCATCGGCTCGCTGCTGGGCGGATACGATCCGATCCCCCAGGGATGCGGCGGCGGGGTTTGCGCCGTCACGGCGCTGTATGTAGCCGAGCAGATTATCCAGCGCGTGGAGGCTGAACAATGAACGATACCCGTTTCGAAAGCTGCATTAAATGCACGGTCTGTACCACCGTCTGCCCGGTCAGCGGCGTAAACCCGCGCTACCCCGGGCCAAAGCAGGCCGGGCCGGACGGCGAGCGCCTGCGCCTGAAGGACGGCAGGCTGTACGACGAGGCGCTGAAATACTGCATCAACTGCAAGCGCTGCGAGGTCGCCTGCCCGTCGGACGTAAAAATCGGCGACATCATCCAGCGCGCCAGGGCGCGCTACAGCACGCAAAAGCCGACACTGCGCGATGCGATCCTGAGCCATACCGATCTGATGGGCAGCGTCTCCACGCCGTTTGCCCCGCTGGTGAATGCCGCAACCTCACTCAAGCCGGTGCGTCAGCTGCTGGATGCCACGCTTAAAATAGACCATCACCGCAGCCTGCCAAAATATTCTCACGGCACCTTCCGTCGCTGGTATAAAACCGTCGCGGAGCAGCAGGCGCAGTACGACGATCGGGTAACCTTTTTCCACGGCTGCTATGTGAACTACAACCACCCGCAGCTGGGAAAAGACCTGCTGAAGGTGCTGAACGCCATGGGAACCGGCGTACAGCTGCTTAGCAAAGAGAAGTGCTGCGGCGTGCCGCTGATTGCCAACGGGTTTACCGATAAAGCGCGCAGGCAGGCCAAAAGCAACGTCACCTCCCTGCGCGAAGCGATTGTGGATAAAGGCATGCCGGTGCTGGCGACGTCGTCCACCTGCACCTTCACCCTGCGCGATGAGTATCCGCACCTGCTGGACGTGGATAACGCCGGACTGCGCGAGCACATCGAGCTGGCGACGCGCTTCCTCTGGCGCAAGCTGGACAGCGGAAAGACGTTGCCGCTGGGAACATTGCCGCTGAAGGTGGTCTATCACACCCCGTGTCATATGGAGAAAATGGGCTGGTCGCTCTATACGCTGGAACTGCTGCGGTTAATTCCGGGGCTGGAGCTGACGGTGCTGGATTCGCGCTGCTGCGGCATCGCAGGCACCTACGGCTTTAAGCGTGAAAACTACGAAACCTCGCAGGCAATTGGCGCCCCGCTGTTCCGCCAGATTGAAGAGAGCGGCGCGGATATCGTGGTGACGGACTGCGAAACCTGTAAATGGCAGATTGAGATGTCCACCAGCAAGCGCTGCGAACATCCGATTACCCTGCTGGCGAAAGCGCTGGGCTGAACGTTGCCGGGGCGAAAGGCCCCGGCACAGGCATTACTCAACGAACAGCGACTCGACAACGTTAATCCAGCCGTGCTCGCTGGCGACCTCTTTGCCGTTGAGCCAGCGGCGCAGCATATTCAGCGCCATCATGGCGCACACCTCCTGACGCACCGCCAGGCTGTGGCGGGTGATGCTCATTTTTACCCGCAGCGCCCAGGTGCCTTCCGGCGTCGCCAGCGCGAAGTTGAGGTAATCCTCATCCAGCCCGCCGACAAACAGCGCCAGACCGGCAAAATGCTTCACCCTTCTTTCGGAAGCCCAGCGGGCGGTTTGCGCCAGGGTCTCCTGCTGAAACGGCACCACTTCGCTGGCGAGCAGCGGCGCGTTGACGCGCGACAATTGCAGCGCCAGCAGGCCACCGGTGAACTGCTCGCTTAAGGTCACGCTGAGCTGGCGAGTCTGCAGATGTTTTGCAATCTGCTCAGGCAACCCTTCCGTCCCTTCAAAAATCAGGCTTTCGCCCGCCACGCGCTGCACCTCAGGCCACAGGGCCAGCATCGCCTCTTTCTGCGTGGCCGGTCCTGTTAATTTGAGTTCAATGATCGGCATAGAGGAGCGATAGCCCATGGAGACGCCCGGCGGCAGCGGAAGGTGGTCAAGGCTCTGGGCCAGATCGCTTTCCGAGCGGCCAAAGGTGGTCAGACGCAGGCACAGCGGAGGTTCAGGCAGGGTAAAACGGTCGCGAAGGCGCGGCAGGATCTGCTGCTCGACCATTACCTTAAATTCGGAAGGCACGCCCGGCGTGAAGAACATCAGGCAGCGATTCAGCTGCATGGCAAACCCGCATGCGGTACCGACCGGGTTATCAACCAGCTCGGCGCTGGCGGGAATTTCAGCCTGCTTGCGGTTGCTGGGGGCCATGACGCGGCCACGTTCGGAGAAGAAGCGTTCCATCTGCGAAAGCCACGCCTCGTGCAGCACCAGCCCTTCGCCTTTTGCGGTCGCGGCGGCCAGCGCGCTGAGATCGTCACCGGTGGGGCCGAGCCCGCCGTTCACGATCAGCACGTCGCACTGTTCACTGCGCTCGCGCAGAACAGCGACCAGTGACTCCAGATTGTCGCCCACGGTATTGCGGCGCGTTAACGGTAATCCTTGCTCAAAGAAAAGATCGGCAAGCCAGGCAGCATTGGTATCAATAATCTGTCCGTGCAGCACTTCGTCGCCGGTGGATAACATCTCCACGTTAATCATTGTGTTCTCCCGCTTATTTGGTCAAAACACTATAGCGCAAACGCGGGGTGGAGATGAGAGAAACTGGCGCGACGGAACGCCGCGCCGGAACGATTAGAAGCCTGCGCTCACGCCCACGTACGGGCCGTCAGCCAGCGCGTTATCGCGGTTGCCGTCTTTACCGGCCAGGTTCAGATAACGGTAGCCCGCTTCGATGGTAATCGGACGCATGATGGTCCAGCGCGCGCCGGCGTTGGCTTCTTCATAGCTGTCGATGCCGCTGGAGAGGGAATCCGGAGAGTAGTAGTACTCACCAAACAGGCCGAAGCTGTCGCCAATTTTCCACTGCAGGCCGCCGCCCACTGCCGCTGCGTACCCTTCATCACCGTCGTTCGGGTTGGTGTAGATGCCTTTACCGCCAACGGTGGCCAGGAATGGGCCAAGAGGAATATTCAGACCGAGGCCGAGGCTTGCAGCATCGCCGTCGTCATCGTTGTGCGTCCAGCCGCCGGTCATTGCCAGACCGGAGGTGTCAGTACCCATGCCAAAACCGAGGTGGGTATAGTCCTGACCCGCCGAACCATTAATGCTAATGGCGTTAGCCGCCGCAGATACAACCATCAGGCCGAGGCCCAGTAATGCCACTTTTTTCATTATCGCGATCCTGCATAATTATAGAGAAGCCCCAAAACCGCGAGATTTTAACCTGAGTCTCCGGGGGATCAAGCACTCTGCGTGCGGCGGACAGGAAGATTGTAACGATTTGAAACCCTCGGCTTTTTTACGTAAGCAGCAGAAAGCGCATTTTGACGCAAAGGCCACCCAGCGTTTCGCTGCGGGTCAGCTGCAAATGGCTGCGATGCAGCCGGGCGATATCCGCCGCCAGCGCCAGCCCAATTCCGGAACCGGCGGCGTTCCCGACGTTGTCCAGACGGTGGAAAGGCTGCATCGCCTGGTAGATCTGATCCTCTTCAATGCCGGGGCCACTGTCCTCAACGCTCAGCTCAACGACGCCGCCATCCACGCGCAGGAAAACGGTCACGGTCCCGCCTGCAGGCGTATATTTAATCGCGTTCTCCAGCAGGTTGGCGCACAACTCGCCCAGCAGAACGTCATCGCCTTCGATCGTGACCGGCTGCTGTACACCGTCATATCCTAAATCGATCGCCTTGCTCCGCGCCTGCGCCAGCCGGGAAAAGCAGCAGTTCTGCACCACCTGAACCAGATCCACAGGCGTGAAATGACGATCCCCCTGCTCTTTTCCCTTCACCGCTGAAAGCTGCAGCAGCCGCTCGGTGAGCACGATAGTGTCGTCCAGGGTGGCATTCATTGCCCGCAGGCTCTCCTGCCACAGGGCGGGATCCTGACGCGCGAGGGCGACGGAGACCTGGGTTTTAAGCACCGCCAGCGGCGTTTTGAGCTGGTGCGACGCATCCGCGTTAAAGCGTTCCTGACGCGAAAGCACGCCGCGCAGCCGGTCGATATAGCGGTTAAAGGCGACTATCAGCAGCCGGGTCTCCGACCAGGGCAGCAGCTCCGGCAGCGGTGCGAGCAGGCCCGGCTCGCGCCGCACCATCAGTGACGAAAGCTGGCGCATTGGGCGCAGCACGCGGCGCAGCAGCCAGGCGGTCAGCACCAGCGTCAGCAGCACCAGCAGCCCCTGTGAAACCCAGGATGAAAAGAGCAGCTGGCTGGCGAGATAGCGGCGGGACTGGAGCGTCTCGGCGACGTAAATCTCCGCCATGCCAAAAACACTATCTTCATTTACGGGCTGCAGCAGGCGCGCCACCCGAATCGCCTGGCCGCGATATTCAGTGTGGTAAAACCAGGCCAGCGCCGGATAGAGCGTGGTGCGCGACGTCGCAGGCGGCATCTTCGGCAGATCGTCATAGCCGGAGATCACCCGGCCGTCGGGGTCGACCACCTTATAGTAGAGCCGGTCGTTCATGTTGAGCTCAAAGCTGTCGAGCACAACCCAGGGCACGCCCACCGCCAGCCTGCCGTTGCGCACCTCCAGCCGCTCGGAAATGGTGCGGGCAGAGGATAACAGCGTGCGATCGTAGGCCTGCGTGGCTGCCTGCAGCGCGCTAACGTAGCTGTTAAAGGCCGACAACCCCCACAGCAGCAGCAGCGGCAGGCCCAGGAAAAGCAGCAGCTGCAGATAGAGCGACTGCGGCTTAACCCACCTCATCGCCGCACTCCAGCACGTACCCAAGCCCCCGAAGGGTGGTGATCCGCACGCCGCTGCCGGTCAGCTTCTTACGCAGCCGGTGAATATAGAGATCGATGCTTTCAGGGCTGACGTCGTCGTTCAGGCTGAACACCTGGTCGAAAAGCTGCTGTCGTGAAACCGGACGGGTCCGGCGGTGCATCAGCACTTTCAGCAGGGAGAGCTCCCGCGGCGTCAGGGAAAGCGGTTCATCGCGCAGCAGGAAAAAGCCCTCGTCGTCATACTCCAGCTCCCCAAGGCGCTGGCGCTCCTGCGTTCGACCCTCGCTTCGGCGCAACAGGGCGCGCAGACGCGCGTCAAGCTCCTCCAGCTCAAACGGTTTTGGCAGATAGTCATCTGCCCCGGCGTTCAGTCCCTTCACCCTATCCGCCACGTTGCTGCGGGCGGTAAGAAACAGCACCGGCAGCGTCTGCCCCCGTTTTCTGAGGCGGTGGACCACTTCCAGGCCGTCAAAACCGGGCATGCCGATGTCCAAAATAGCGACCGCGTAGTTTTCACCCTGCAGCAGATGGTCGGCGGCACGTCCGTCGGAGACGCAGTCCACGGCAAAGCCTTCCTGCACCAGCGCTTTCTTCAGCCAGTGAGCCAGCTCACGATTATCTTCTGCGAGTAAGAGACGCATGTCACATCCTGTAAAGTTGGTGTCCCGTTGAAAGGGAAATGAAAGGTTATTGTTTTAACAATCACGCAACGGAACCGCTACAAGGTGGTTCACATAATCAGAAAAAAGACCCGTACCCCCGGCGTGAGGATAAACGATGAAAAAACAATTACTTTCTACCCTTGCTGCAAGCGTATTGCTGTTGAGTACCTCTGTCGTTCAGGCCCAGGACGCTCCGTCCCGTACCGAATGTATCGCCCCGGCCAAACCGGGCGGCGGTTTCGATCTCACCTGCAAGCTTATTCAGGTCAGCCTGCTGGAGACGAAGGCCATTGAGAAACCGATGCGCGTCACCTACATGCCAGGCGGCGTGGGCGCGGTGGCCTATAACGCGATTGTCGCGCAACGTCCGGCGGAAGCGGGAACGGTGGTGGCCTTCTCCGGCGGCTCACTGCTGAACCTGTCGCAGGGCAAGTTTGGCCGCTACGGTGTGGACGACGTGCGCTGGCTGGCGACCGTCGGCACCGACTACGGAATGATTGCCGTGCGTGCCGATTCCCCGTGGAAATCCCTGAAGGATCTGCTGACCGCTATGGAAAAAGATCCGAACAGCGTGGTGATTGGCGCAGGGGCGTCTATCGGCAGCCAGGACTGGATGAAAGCGGCCCTTCTCGCCCAGCAGGCGAAGGTTGACCCGCACAAGATGCGCTACGTGGCCTTTGAGGGTGGCGGCGAACCGGTCACTGCGCTGATGGGCAACCACGTTCAGGCCGTTTCCGGCGATCTCAGCGAGATGGTGCCGTACCTGAGCGGGGATAAAATCCGCGTGCTGGCGGTCTTCTCGGAAAACCGTCTGCCGGGCCAGCTGGCGAACGTCCCGACCGCCAAAGAGCAGGGTTATAACCTGGTCTGGCCGATCATCCGCGGCTTCTTCGTCGGGCCAAAAGTGACCGACGCCGAGTACCAGTGGTGGGTCGACGCGTTCAACAAACTCCAGCAGACGGAAGAATTTAAGAAACAGCGCGATCTGCGCGGACTGTTTGAGTTTAACCTGACCGGTAAGCCACTGGATGAGTACGTCAAAAAACAGGTGAATGACTACCGCGAACAGGCGAAAGCCTTTGGCCTGGCGAAATAACCGGAGGCGCTATGAGCGATCGTATTTTTGCCGGGATATGGCTGCTGCTCTGCGTAGGCGGGATGTTTGTCGCCTGGCAGATCCACAGCGAATACAGCTATGAACCCGTGGGACCCCGCCCCTTCCCGATGGGCATCGTCGGCCTGATGCTGCTCTGCTCGGTGGCGCTGCTGCTTCGCCACCCGGATACCGTCGAGTGGCCGCCGCGTCGCATTCTGCAGCGTCTGCTGGTGATGGTGATTGTCCTGCTGATGTATGCCTGGGGCTTTGAGTGGCTCGGCTTCCCGGTGGCGACCGCCATTCTGACGATGGTCATCGGCATGCTGTTTAACGCCACCCTCCCCGCGGCGGGGATCTCAGGCGTGGTGATGGGGATTTTACTGTGGTACGCCTTTGACCGCCTGCTGGACGTGACGTTACCGCTCGGCGCCTGGCTTAATTAACGGAGCACGCTATGGATACCTGGATTTACCTCTCGCAGGGGTTCGCCGTGGCGATGACCCCGGAAAACCTGGTGATCGCCCTGATCGGCTGTTTCGTGGGCACAATTGTCGGCCTGCTGCCGGGCCTTGGGCCGATCAACGGCGTGGCGATTTTACTCCCGCTGGCGTTTGCCCTGCATCTGCCTGCGGAATCGGCACTGATCCTGCTGGCAACGGTCTACATCGGCTGTGAATATGGCGGACGCATTTCGTCGATCCTGCTTAACGTGCCGGGGGATGCGGCGGCGATCATGACCGCGCTGGACGGCTACCCAATGGCGCGGCAGGGACGCGGCGGCGTGGCGCTCTCCATCTCTGCGGTCAGTTCATTCTTTGGCTCACTGATTGCCATTGGCGGCATCATTCTGTTCGCTCCTGCGCTGGCCCAGTGGTCGCTGGCGTTTGGTCCGGCAGAATATTTTGCCCTGATGGTGTTCGCCATTGCCTGCCTCGGCAGCATGATGGCGCAAAATCCGCTGAAGTCGTTTTTATCCGCGCTGATTGGCTTAGGGTTAGCCACCGTCGGTGTGGATGCCAACACCGGGGTCTATCGCTTTACCTTCGACAGCGTTCACCTGTCCGATGGCGTGCAGTTCATTGTCGTCGTGATCGGCCTGTTCTCTGTCTCTGAGATCTTACTGATGCTGGAGCATACCAGCAGCGGACAGACGCTGGTGCGCAAAACCGGCCGGATGCTCTTTAGCGCTAAAGAGGGCGCGCAGTGCATCGGCGCCACGCTGCGCTCGTCGGTGATTGGCTTCTTCGTCGGCATCCTGCCGGGCGCCGGGGCCACTATCGCCAGCGCCATCACCTACATGACCGAGAAGAAGCTCAGCGGCAATAGCGACAGCTTTGGTAAAGGCGATATTCGCGGCGTCGCCGCGCCTGAGGCGGCCAATAACGCCTCGGCCTGCGGCTCGTTTATCCCGATGCTGACCCTGGGCGTGCCGGGATCCGGCACCACGGCGGTGATGATGGGCGCGCTGACGCTCTATAACATCACGCCCGGCCCGGCGATGTTTACCGAGCAGCCTGATATTGTCTGGGGGCTGATTGCCGCGCTGCTGATCGCCAACGTGATGCTGCTGGTGATGAATATCCCGCTGATTGGGCTGTTCACCCGCATGCTGACGATTCCGCTGTGGTTCCTGGTGCCCGCCATTGCCGCCGTCTCTGCGGTGGGGGTTTACGCGGTGCACAGCACCACGTTTGACCTGGTGCTGATGGTGGTCCTCGGCGTGTTCGGCTACATCTTGCGAAAAATGCACTTCCCAATGTCTCCGCTGATTTTGGGCTTTGTGCTGGGTGAGATGCTGGAGCAGAACCTGCGCCGCGCCCTGTCCATCAGCAACGGTAATGTGTCGATACTGTGGGACAGCAGCGTCGCGAAGGTTCTGTTAGCGCTCGCGGTCATGGTGATTGTGGTGCCGCCGGTGTTGCGCCTGCTGCGTCGTCGCCAGCGCAAACCGGAGCCGGATATCGGCTAACTATACGGACAGCTGGGCATTGACCCACTGCTTTAACGCCTGGCGGGAGATCTTAATCCCGCCAGTTTTTAGCTCAGCCGGCAGCACCAGCCAGTGAACGGGCTGCTCAAAGCGCGCCAGCCTGCCCTGTACCCAGGTCGGGAAACGGGTGATATCCGTTCCCGGCTCGCACTCCACCACCGCCACCGGACGCTGTCCAAACTCGGCGTCATCCAGCGGGACGATAAACACCTGATTAATCTGCGGATGCGCGGCGATAACGCGCTCCAGCGATTCCGGCTGGATCCCCTCTCCACCGCTGAAAAAGAGATTGTCCATGCGGCCTAAAATCGTCAGACGGTCGCCATGCCATTCCCCGCGATCGCGAGTGGCAAACCAGCCCTGCGCGTTGGTCAGCGGTATCAGCGCGCCGTCCCGCCAGTAGCCGGAAGCCATGCTCTGCGCTTTGATCCAGACTTCACCGTTAACGACCTGCACCTCTCTGCCCGGCAGCGCACGGCCCACGTCCGGATCGCCGTCAGCCTCTTTTGCGCAGACGGTAGAGGCAAACTCGGTGAGGCCGTAGCCGCAGTACGTCCGAACGCCCTGTTCCCGGGCCTTTTGCGTCAGCGTCACGGGAATGGCCGCCCCGCCGAGCAGCACCGCTTTCAGTGCGATGTGGCTTTCGCTATTCAGGAGACGCCAGAGCTGGGTCGGCACCAGCGAGGCGTGGGTGCAGCCGCGTAGCGCCTGTTCCAGCGGCTGCTTCTCGCGCACGGTTAAGCGCGCACCGGCCTGCAGCCAGCGCCATAAAATTCCCTGGCCGGAAACGTGAAACAGCGGCAGCGAAAGCAGCCAGTCGTCATTATCCCCGTAGGGCATCAGCGACAGCACGCCGCGGGCGCTGGCAAGATGGGCGGCGCAGGTATGCACCGCCGCCTTCGGTAGCCCGGTGGAGCCGGAGGTGAGCGTCATGGTGGCCAGCCGCGACGGCTGCCACGCAGCGCAGTACGCATCCGCTGGCTCGCACATGCTCAGGCCATGAAGGCCGTCGTAGCTGCCGTCCAGCACCAGCGCAAAGCGCAGCGTCATCTGCGGGATCAGCACGTCGAGCAGCGGGCGCGGCAGCTGCGGATTAACGGGAAGAATACGTGCCCCGCACTGAAGCAGCGCCAGCCATGCCAGCAGCGTTTGCGGGTGGTTATAGGCCAGCAGCAGTACGCCGTCGCCCTCCGCCACGCCCTGCTGGTGAAACCCTGCCGCAAGGCGGTCGACGCGCACGCACAACTGCTGCCAGGTGAGCGCTTCATCATTCAGCCTCAGGGCCGGTTTATCGGCAAAAAGCGCGCGCCAGTGACGCCAGGGCCAGTCGGTAAAACTCATAGCAACGGCTCCAGCGCCTCTGCGTCGAGGCACGGCAGCGTGCTGGCAGGCCACTCGCGGAGAAGCTGAGCCTGCATCAGGTTCAGCGTGTCGAGGCCGGGAACCGTGTCCGGCGTTAACCAGGCGGCAATGCGCGCCAGCTGGGTCAGCCCCAGGCTGGACTCTATCGACGAGCTGATCACCGCCGTCAGCCCCAGCGCGTGCGCCGCCGAGACCTGCTCGCGCACCTTCGCCAGGCTGCCGGTTAGCGTCGGCTTAATCACCACCGCGCTGACGCCGGGCTCGGCGACAAATTCAAAATCGTCCTCGCGCAGGCTTTCATCCCAGGCGATGGCGATCCCCGTTTCGCGGGCAAAGGCGCGCGAGTCATCGCGGGTTTTGCACGGTTCTTCGAGGAAGGCAATGCGGCTGCGGTACGCCGGGTTGACGTACCTGGCGAACTGCTGCGCCTTAAGCGGCGTCCACGCGCGGTTGGCATCCAGACGCAGGTGCAGATCGGGGATTGCTTCCAGCAGCAGGTTGGCGACCATGCCGTCACGCACCGCTTCGTAGAGACCGACTTTGATTTTCGCCACTTTCTCGCCCGGCATGGCGGCGAGCAGCGCGAACAGCTCGTCCGGGTCGCCCGTGCAGAGCGGTGCCGCGCGATAGTTAGCCTCTTCCGGCAGGCTACCGTCCAGCTCCGCCAGCGCGCAGCTGATGCCAAAGGCGGCGGAACGCGCGTCCGGTAATGCCGGGTTTGCGCCCTCACGCCACGCCTTTACCCACGTCAGCAATGCAGACTGCGCCTCATCCAGCGACTCCAGGCTAAAGCCCGGCAGAGGCGAAATCTCGCCCCAGCCTTCCCGCTCGCCCTGCTGCAAATGCACGAAGAAGCCGTCACGGGTTTTTAAACGCCGTTCACGCAGCACCACGCCCGCGTCCATCGGTATCTGCCAGCGGTAAACCTGCGCGCGACGCATTACGGGTTCCGTTTGTATTTGCTGAAGTCCGGCTGGCGTTTTTCGTTAAACGCGTTGCGTCCTTCCTGACCCTCTTCGGTCATGTAGAACAGCATGGTGGCGTTACCCGCCAGCTCCTGCAGACCCGCCTGACCGTCACAGTCGGCATTAAGTGCCGCTTTCAGGCAGCGCAGCGCCATCGGGCTGTTTTGCAGCATCTCGCGGCACCAGCGCACGGTCTCTTTTTCGAGATCGGCAAGCGGCACCACGGTATTCACCAGGCCCATATCCAGCGCTTCCTGTGCGTTGTACTGGCGGCACAGGAACCAGATTTCACGGGCTTTTTTCTGCCCGACGATGCGCGCCATGTAAGAGGCACCCCAGCCGCCGTCGAAGGAGCCCACTTTCGGGCCGGTCTGGCCGAAGATGGCGTTTTCAGCAGCGATGGTCAGGTCGCACATCATGTGCAGCACGTGGCCGCCGCCGATGGAGTAGCCCGCCACCATCGCCACCACCGGTTTCGGACAGGTGCGGATCTGGCGCTGGAAATCCAGCACGTTCAGGTGGTGCGTACCCGCATCGTCCTGGTATCCACCGTAGTCGCCGCGCACCTTCTGATCGCCACCGGAGCAGAAGGCCTTCTCGCCTTCACCGGTCAGCACGATCACGCCGATACTGTCGTCGTAGCGCGCATCCGCCAGGGCCTGAATCATCTCTTTGACAGTCAGCGGACGGAAGGCGTTACGCACCTGCGGACGGTTGATGGTGATTTTGGCAATGCCGTCGGCGGATTTGTGGTAACGAATGTCGGTGTAGCCTTCGGAGCAGTCCTGCCATTCAACCGGCGCATAAAGCATGTGTTCATCAGGATAGATCATAGAGTGTCCTTTATTCGAAGACGCAGTATCTGAGCCAGACTCGCGGCAACCGCGATGGGGTTTTCCCGGTGGGCGTTGTGTCCGGCGTTTGGAATCGCATGGCGAACGGCGTCCAGTTCAGCGGCCAGGGCCGCGAACTTCTGGTCACGTTCACCGTAGAGATAGTCAAAAGGGAAATTGCATACGCTAATCGCGGCACGCAAATCGGGCTGCACGGCCAGCGACGTTGCTTCGAGCATCTTCGCCAGCGTCGCGCCGTTGTTCTGGCTGCGCAGGGCAATAAGCGCCTTGCGCTGGTGGTCAGTGAGGGAAGCAAATACCGGCTGTTGATACCAGTCGGTAAAGACCTTTTCCAGCGGTTCGGTGCGAAAACGCGTCGCCCAGCGGCGGTCGGATGTCCACCGCGCGTGACGCTCATCCTCAACCGGAAGGCCCGGATGTCCACCCTCAACGATCACCCCCAGCAGCCCCTTTGGCTGCTGGCAGGCATGAAACATCGCAATGCGGCCGCCGAGGGAGTACCCCACCAGCCAGTAGTTCAGTATGTTGTAACTAAGCAGAGTTCGGGTAAGTAACGTGCTCATCTCGTCGAACCCCGTCACGGCAATATCCCCGGACGCACCGTGGCCCGGCAGGTCAAGATAGAGCCGGGAATACTCGCCGAGTTGCTTCCCGACAGCCTGCCACTCGCGGCAGTCGCCGGAAAAACCGTGCAAAAAGACCAGCCAAGGATAGCCTGGTTTTCCGGCCTGCTGCACGCCCGAGAGGATCACAGCTGGCTCACCTGAGCCAGCAGGCTTTGCAGGGTCTGCGCGCCATCGGCCTCGTTCACCACCAGCTCAATCAGCGTCGCGCCCGGCTGCTTCCAGGCGGTGCTTAACGCCGCTTCCAGCTGTTCCCAGCTTTCCGGGCGATGGTATTTCAGGCTGAACATCGCCGCGGCGTGTTCAAACTGCACGTTCTGCGGCATCAGGTAGAAGCGCTCGCGCTCGCTCTGGGGCGTTGGCAACAGGGAGAAAATCTGCCCGCCGTTGTTGTTGACCACAATCAGCACAAACGGCGCGGACGCCTGACGCAGTAGCGCCAGCGCGTTGAGATCGTAGAGCGCGGAGAGATCGCCCACGATCGCCAGCGTTGATTTCGCGCTGGCGCGCTGCACCCCCGCCGCCGTCGAGATCAGCCCGTCGATGCCGCTGGCACCGCGGTTGCTGTACACCGGGTAGCCCACCGGCAGCTTCGAAAAGGCATCGATCAGCCGCACGACCAGGCTATTGCCGACAAACAGCTGCCCCTGTTCTGGCAGGTATTGGCGAATACGGTGCGCCAGCCCGGCCTCGCTGAATGTCTCACAGCGCGCTTTGGTGATTTCCCACGCCTGACGCGACAGCTCAGGGATCGCTACCGCCCAGGGCTGACGTTTTTCCGCCGGGTGCAGTTCCAGCCAGCTATCAATTTTGCTCACCAGACGACGGCCGCGATGGTGCGCCGGGTCGAGCCGCCCTTCCAGCGCGTCCACCACCCAGTACTCTTCCGGCGTGCAGGTCGCCTGCCACTGCAGCAGACGTTTTCCGGTCAGGCTTGCGCCGATCTGGACCACAATCTGCGCCTGCGAAAGCTCAGTAACCGCTTTCGCGTTACCCAGCCAGAGATCGGCGCACGGCAGCGGCTGGCCGGTCTGGGAAAGCACGTCGCCAATCAGCGGCCAGCCGAGGGTTTGCGCCCATTCAGCGACCAGCCTGCCTTCGGCGGCGCTCATGCGCCCGGCGATGACCACGCCTCGCTTCTGCCGCCAGAAGAACCAGTCGCGCTGTTTCGCGCTCTCAAGATGCGTCTGCTCGCGCAGCCACGGCTTTTCGCTCTGCCACCAGTTGCCGAGCGATCGCTGCCAATCAAGGCCGGTATCGTCCAGCTCGCCGTACAGCGGCTCGGCAAACGGGCAGTTGATATGCAGCGCCCCGCTGCGCAATGTCGCCATGGCGTGATCGACGGTGGAGACCAGCCAGCTTGCAGGAATATCCTGGGTGGGACGCGGTAACGAAACCGTCTGCGAAGGGTGCGTAGAAAAAAGTCCGGGCTGGCGAATGGCCTGATTGGCGCCGCAGTCGATTAGCTCAGGCGGACGGTCGGCCGTCAGCAGGATCAGTTTTTCACCTGTTAACCCGGCTTCAATCAGGGCCGGATAGAGGTTCGCCACGGCGGTACCGGAAGTGACAATCACCGCCACGGGTTCTTTGCTGACCTTCGCCAGCCCGAGCGCGAGATGTCCCAGACCTCGCTCGTCAAAGTGGGTGTGGTGAACAAACGCCCGGTTTTCAGCCGCCGCCAGCGTCAGCGGCGTTGAGCGAGAACCCGGTGCAATACACACGTGCCTGACGCCATGGCGCGTCAGGGCTTCAAGGATCACCGCCGCCCAGCGTCGGTTAAAAGAACTTACTGACATGAGATTGTCCGGTATCAAGAATGCGACACAGTATAAATAATAGAAAAAATTGGAATTTTGATATGAATCGGGATTGCGCGAATCAGTATTAATCCCTTAGGAGCAGAGAGCGCAATCCGGCGGCTTTGTTTTCGATCTCCTGCCACTCCTGCTCCGGGTCAGAGCCGCTGACAATGCCCGCTCCGGCGTAAAGCCGCAGAGCGTCTTCCTGTACGCGCGCCGAGCGCAGCGCCACGCAGAATTCGCTTTGTTCGGGGGATAAATACCCGGCCGAACCGGCGTACCACTCGCGGTTAAAGGGTTCAACGTGCTGAATAAACTCGCGCGCTGGCTGTCGCGGAAGCCCGGCAACCGCCGCCGTCGGCTGTAGCACGTGCAGGCACAGCTCATCGTCGGCCTGCTTGAGCTCGGTCCAGATACAGCGGCGTAAGTGCTGCACTTTGCGCAGGCGGACGACCTGAGCCGGCAACACCTCCAGCGTCTGCGTATGGTGTTGAAGACGCTGGCAGATATCTTCCACCACCAGCATATTTTCGCGCTGGTTTTTATCGTCATTCAGCAGCCACTCGCCCAGACGCTGCGCCTGTTTATCGTCAGTATGGCTGGCGACGGTGCCCGCCAGCGCTTCGGTGCGCAGCAGCTTGCCGCGCCGCCGCCAGAGACGCTCGGGCGTGGAGCCGAGAAACGCGTTGCTGGCGTCGAATATCATGCAGAAATGATAGCAGTTTAAATTCAGGGCGCGGCTGGCGGCCATCAGCGCGACGGGGTTAACGCGCTGTTTACACTGCAGGTCGGTGGCTCGGGCGAGAACGACCTTTTCGAAATCACCGCGTGCAATCGTCTCTGTCGCTTTGCCGATAAGGCTAAGCCATTGCGGTTTTTCCGGGTGATGGGTTTCGCGCTCAACCTGCACGGAGAGCGGACGGATCGGTCTGGCGGGAAGCAGTTGCTGTAAGAACGCCCGCGCGGTGTCGGCATCGTCCTCAAGCGAGCTGTCGCTCCACAGCTGCAGACGCAACGTGGCGTTGCCAGCGGTACGTCGCCACAGCAGACGCGGTAAAAAGAGGCTGCCCTGCTCCGGGTTAAACGCGTTAAGGCCGCAGATTCGGGTATCATCAGGGGCGTGTTGCGCACTTAAAAACTGCGATGCTAACGCCAGAGAGGAGAATTGGACCACCGCTCCCAGCGCGGCCAGCTCTTCATCGCCGTTACGCTGTTGCCAGTAAAACTGGGGATAGCACTGCTGCTCGCCCAGCCAGGCGAGGGGATCGAAGGCATCGTTTAACGGGAAAGAGACGTCGAAATGACGCAGGCCGGATGTGGCAGGTAACGCTTGCGAAAGATGGCTACGCAATTGTTCCAGCGCGAGGAAAATCGAATTCACGCGAACCTCTCCCTGTTAAAACCTCATATTATACGGGGTACCATAAGAAATATCAGTACCCACGTATAGGGAGTGGTTAAACGGCTTAACGACGGGCCAGCAGCAGACCCAGCACCAGCCCTACGGCTGCGCCCACCCCAATGCCCTGCCACGGTTTTTCATGGACGTAATCATCGGCACGATAAACCGCTTTTTTGGCGCGGTAGTAGTATGTATCAGACGCATGGCTGACGCGGTTTTTAACGTCGTGGAGCGCCTGCTCGGCACGGGCTTTCAGCTCGATATATTTCTGATCGGCAGGGTCGCCCGAGGAACGTAACACCTCTTCCAGCGTTTCGCTCAGTAAGGTCAGGTCGTCGTCGATACGGGTATCCCAGGATTGAAATGACATATTTTTCTCCATGTTAGTACACCAGTCCGCTAACTATAGACAACGACGCGCCATTACGCCTGTTTCGCTTCCCGCGCCATGCCGATGTGCGGAATACCGTCTTCGTCGTACACCTCGGTGACCGGCATAAAACCGAAATGACCATAGAAGGATTGCAGGTGCGCCTGCGCTCCCAGGTATAACGCCTTGTCCGGCCATTGTTTCTGGCATGACTCCAGCGTTTTTTCCATCAGCTGATAGCCCAGTTTCTCACCCCGCGCGTGACCGCTGATAATGACCCGGCCTATCACCACGGGCTCGACATCGTCCTCGCTTTTCAGAATCCTCGCATACGCCACCAGCTCGTTATCCTTCCAGCCGAGGATATGGCGGTTTTGGCCAACGAGGTCATCGCCGTCGATGTCCTGATACGGGCACGTCTGTTCAACCACAAACACTTCGCAGCGCAGTTTAAGCAGCGCGTAGAGCGAATGAACGGTGAGCTCACTATGATGTAAATCTTGCCACTGGATCATCTCTTTCTCCTTCCTGGGGTTCACCACGTTATACTAAACCCCTCCCCGTTCGGCAAAGGGCTGATTGCGTTATGGAACTGATTTTTCTGGGTACGTCCGCTGGCGTGCCAACCCGCTCACGAAACGTGACGGCAATTCTGCTGGATCTTAAGCACCCCACCCGCGGCGGGCTGTGGCTGTTTGACTGCGGTGAAGGGACGCAGCATCAGTTGCTGCACACCGCGTATCACCCCGGCAAGCTGGATAAAATTTTTATTACTCACCTGCACGGCGACCATCTGTTTGGCCTGCCGGGCCTGCTGTGCAGCCGCTCCATGGCCGGCAACGCCAATCCGCTGACGATTTACGGGCCTGCGGGTGTGCGTGAATTTGTTGAAACCGCGCTGCGCCTGAGCGGGTCATGGACGGATTATCCGCTGGAGATCGTTGAGATTAGCGAAGGACTGGTTTTCGATGACGGTGATTATAAGGTGAGCGCTCAGCCGCTGAATCATCCCGTTGAGTGCTATGGCTATCGCATTGAAGCGCATGACAAACCCGGCGCGCTGGACGCCGCCGCGCTGATGGCCGCTGGCGTAAAACCCGGACCGCTGTTCCAGCGCCTGAAGCACGGCGAGACCGTCACGCTGGAGGACGGTCGCGTCATCAACGGTCAGGATTATCTCGCCGCGCCCGAGCCGGGCAAGAAGCTGGCTATCTTTGGCGACACGGCCCCGTGCCCTGCCGCCCTTCAGCTTGCCCAGGGCGTGGACGTGATGGTGCACGAAGCGACGCTTGAAACGGCGATGGAAGAGAAAGCCAACAGCCGGGGGCATAGCTCCACGCGTCAGGCGGCACAGCTTGCCCGTGACGCGGGCGTCGGGAGGCTCATCGTTACCCACGTCAGCTCGCGCTACGACGCGCGGGGCTGTGCAAGCCTGCTGGCAGAGTGCCTGGCGGTGTTCCCGGCGTGCGAGCTGGCCGAAGATTTCGCTAAGGTCAGCGTTTAGCCCTTCATTTTTCTCTCAGAATGCCGATAACGATTAAAAGGTCAGCATTTCTCTCGAGGGTAGAATGGATAATTTCCAGAAAGATATTGATGACAGGGCGAATCTCACCCTGTCGAACCGTTTTGAACTGTTGCTGTTCCGTCTTGGCACCTCTCTGAACGAAAATAAATCCGAGCTGTTTGGCATTAACGTCTTTAAGCTGCGTGAGATTGTGCCGATGCCGGAATTCACAAAACCCGCCGGGATGAAATCACCGCTGATGGGGATGGTGAATATTCGCGATCAGGTGATCCCGGTGATCGATCTGGCCGCCGTGGCGGGCTGTAAGCCTACCACCGGGCTGAACATCCTGCTTATCACCGAATATGCCCGCAGCGTACAGGCCTTTGCCGTGGAGTCGGTTGAAAACATCATGCGTCTGGACTGGAAGCAGGTGCACGCCGCGGAGACCGCCGTCAGCGGCCGCTATATCACCAGCATTGCCTGCCTGGATGAGAAAACGGATACCAACGATCTGGCGATGGTGCTGGACGTTGAGCAGATCCTCTATGACATCACCCCGGCCAACCACGATCTGCACGCCACCAATCTGAAAACCACCAAGTTCAACATCAAGCCAGGCGCAGTCGCGATTGTGGCGGAAGATTCCAAAGTGGCGCGTTCGATGCTGGAGAAAGGTCTGCAGGCGATGGAGATCCCGGCGCAGCTGCACATCACCGGCAAAGACGCGTGGGAAAAAATTGGCGTGCTGGCCGCACAGGCACAGGCTGAGGGCGTGCCGATCACCGATAAGATCGCTCTGGTGCTGACCGACCTCGAAATGCCGGAGATGGACGGATTTACGCTGACGCGCAAAATCAAAACCGACCCGGTACTGAAGGATATTCCGGTAGTGATCCACTCCTCCCTTTCCGGCAACGCCAACGAAGATCATATTCGCAAGGTGAAGGCGGACGGGTACGTGGCGAAGTTTGAGCTGAACGAGCTGTCGTCGGTGATTGAGGAAGTGCTGGATCGTTCGATGAAGAAGATTGGCGGGCCGCTTATAAGCAGGAAGCAGCTGGCTTAAGTCCTGTGCGGGCTGGTGCCCTCACCCCATCCCTCTCCCACAGGGAGAGGGCGCAAACCATAAAAAACCCGCCGAGGCGGGTTTTTTGTTTTTACATTAATGGCATCGCTCGCTGCACGATATCAATCAGCGGCTGCGGATAAATACCGAAGATCAGCACCAGCAGCGCGGAGATAAGCACCACGATACCACCGGCGCTGTACTGCCAGTTGCCTGGAGCATCACGGTTGAGCTGCTGAGGCGCGCTCAGGTACAGGCTCACGGCCACACGCAGGTAGTAGTAGAGGCCAATCGCGGAGCCGATAACGACACCGGCAGTCAGCCACCACAGGTGCGCCTGCACACCGACGGCCAGCACGTAGAACTTACCGATAAAGCCCAGCGTCATCGGGATACCCGCCAGAGAGAGCATCATCACGGTCATTACCGCGGACAGAATTGGACGGTGCCAGAACAGACCACGGTAGGAGAACAGTGAATCGGCATCCGGACCACGGTACGGGCTGGACATCAGGCTCACCACGCCGAAGGCGCCGAGGCTGCTGAACAGGTAACCGGCCAGATACACGCCCACGGCTTCCATCGACATCTCACCGCTCTGCAGCGCAATCAGCGCCACCAGCAGGTAGCCCAGATGAGAGATGGACGAGTAGCCCAGCAGACGCTTGATGTTGGTCTGGCTCAGCGCCATCAGGTTACCGAAGATGATGGAGACGAACGCGATGATGCCCAGCACCACGCGAACGGCTTCACTATCACCCACCGGCGCGTACAGGAACAGACGCATGACCACACCGAAGATAGCGATTTTGCTCGCCGTCGCCAGGAAGGTCGACACCGGAGCAGGCGCCCCCTGGTATACGTCTGGCGTCCACAGGTGGAACGGAACCAGAGAGAGCTTGAAGCCGAGGCCAACGATCATCATGCCCAGACCCGCCAGCAGCAGCGGCTCATGGAGCATGCCGTCGCCGAGGCTCTTGCCAAGCGCCATGAAGGAGAGGTTACCGGACTGTGCGTACAGCAGCGCAATACCAAACAGCAGGAAGGACGACGCGGCAGCAGACAGAATGGTGTACTTGATGCTCGCTTCCAGAGAGCGCTTCTGACGGAAGGCGTAACCAATCAGGCCGAACAGCGGCAGAGAGATCAGCTCAATACCGAGGAACAGCGCGGCCAGATGGTTGGCATTCGCCAGCAGAATACCGCCCAGCGCGGCAATCAGAACCAGCAGGTAAAACTCTTCTTTGTTGTCGTTGTAGCCTTCAAGCCACGGGTAAGCAAAGGTACAGGTTGCCAGGCTCGCCAGCAGCACCAGCCCGGTATACAGCATGGCGTAACCGTCAACGCGCATCAGCGGGGTGACGTCCATCGCCCCGCCTTGGCCAACAAACCAGAGTGAGACTAACGCGGCATTCAGGCCGATGACCGACAGCGTGGCATTCAGGAAGTGATTGCGTCGCCACGCAATGGAGAGCATCACAACCACCACCGTCAATCCGACGATCAGCAGCGGTAGCAGCGCGATCAGTTGTTGTGGAGTTATTGTCATGGCGAATTACGGCCTTGTAGTAGAAACAGAATTAACAAACCACTGCTGGATATTGCCCATCGCGCTGTGCGAGGTATCCAGAATCGGCTGCGGGAAGAAGCCCAACAGCACCAGCAGTACGACCAGCAGCAGGATGATGAACAGCTCACGCAGCGACATCCCCGGCAGTTCTTGTGCAGCAATTTCGCTCTTCGCTTTACCGAAGTAAGCGCGGTGCAGCATCGCCAGCGAGTACACGGAAGCGAACACCAGACCAAAGGTGGAGATCACGGTAATCACCGGTACCACTTTGAAGCTGCCGAACAGAATCATGAATTCGCCGACGAAGTTACCGGTACCCGGCATCCCCAGGGTAGCCACCGCGAAGAACATGGAGAGCGCTGGCAGCCATTTAATTTTGCTCCACAGACCACCCATCATACGCATGTCGCGGGTGTGCAGACGTTCGTACAGTTGGCCGCACAGGATGAAGAGACCGGCTGCGGACAGACCGTGCGCAATCATCTGGATCACCGCGCCCTGGTACGCCAGCTGGCTGCCGGTGTAGATAGCAATCAGCACGAAGCCCATGTGGGAAACGGAGGTATAAGCAATCAGACGCTTGATGTCGTATTGCGTGAAGGCCATCCAGGCACCGTAGAAGATACCGATCACACCCAGCCACATGGCAATCGGTGCGAACTCCGCGGAGGCATTCGGGAACAGCGGCAGTGCGAAACGCAGCAGACCGTAGGCCGCCGTTTTCAGCAGGATGCCCGCCAGGTCAACGGAACCCGCCGTTGGTGCCTGGGAGTGCGCGTCTGGCAGCCAGCCGTGCAGAGGAACCACCGGCATTTTCACCGCGAAGGCAATGAAGAAGCCCAGCATCAGCAGGTATTCAACGCCGTGTGACATTGGCGTCTTCAGCAGGTCTTCGTAGTTGAAGGTCCAGGTGCCGGTTGCGTTGTGATGAACGAACACCAGCGCCAGAATGGCAATCAGCATTACCAGACCGCTCGCCTGGGTATAGATGAAGAACTTGGTTGCCGCCGTGATACGCGTTTTACCGTCGGACGCCTTGTGGCCCCACAGCGCGATCAGGAAGTACATCGGCACCAGCATCATCTCCCAGAAGAAGAAGAACAGGAACATGTCGATGGCAAGGAACACGCCGATCACGCCGCCCAGGATCCACATCAGGTTCAGGTGGAAGAAGCCCTGGTATTTTTCGATTTCTCGCCAGGAGCAGAGTACCGCCAGAACGCCAAGCAGACCGGTCAGCACCACCATCAGCAGCGACAGACCGTCAATCGCCAGGTGGATCGTAATGCCGAAACGCGGGATCCACGGCAGGATGAACTCAGACTGCCACTGCGGAATGCCCGCAGACTGGGTCAGTGAGTAACCGCCCTGCAACCACAGTTGCAGGCCAAGCGCGAGCGTCAATCCCATGGTGATCAGCGCGATCCAGCGCGGCATCTTCACGCCAAAGCGTTCGGTCTGCCAGCACAGGAAGCCGCCGATGAAGGGAATTAATATTAGCCAGGGTAGTAACATGGCGATTTACATTCCTTTTTAAGGCCCCCAGCAGGGGCCTGATTTTCAACGAATTCGAATAAAATTCACTTAACGATCAACGCAATACCATCAGCAGCGCCAGCACCACAACCGCACCGATGCTCATGGACGCCACATACCAGCGCAGGTAACCGTTCTCGCTGTACAGCAGGCCTTTACCTGCAAAGCGGGAAAGGATCGCCGGGATGTTCATCAGGCTGTTCAGCGGGTCGCGCTTCAGCAGCCACGCGATGCCCAGGAACGGCTTAACGAAGATCATGTCGTACAGCCAGTCGAAGCCCCACGCGTTGTACCACCAGGTGCCCATCAGGCGGCCCGGCGCACTGTTGGCCACGGCAGTGACCAGCGTACGTTTGCCCAGCCACAGCCATGCCGCAATCAGGATACCCGCGATAGCGACCACACCGGAGGTGATTTCAAGCGTCAGAACACGACCGTGCTCAAGCTCGGTTGTCGCCGGCAGTACGCCCTGCAGCGGAGGCACAATCATCGCGCCAACGAAGGTGGAGAGTACCAGCAGCACAATCAGCGGCAGGTGGTGGGTAATCCCCTTCCCTGCGTGAGCGTGAATTTGTTCTTTACCGTGGAATACGATGAAAATCATACGGAAGGTATACAGGGAGGTCATGAACGCACCGACCAGACCCGCAACCATCAGATTGATATGACCATTCGCCATGGCACCCGCAAGGATTTCGTCCTTACTGAAGAAGCCCGCGGTGATCAGCGGCAGTGCCGCCAGCGCCGCGCCGCCCACCAGGAAGCAGACGTAGACCAGCGGGATGGACTTACGCAGTCCGCCCATCTTGAAGATGTTCTGCTCGTGATGGCAGGCCAGAATCACGGAACCGGATGAGAGGAACAGCAGCGCTTTGAAGAACGCGTGCGTCATCAGGTGGAAAATGGCCGCGTCCCACGCCTGAACGCCCAGCGCCAGGAACATGTAGCCAATCTGGCTCATGGTGGAGTACGCGAGAACGCGCTTGATGTCGGTCTGAACCAGCGCGGCAAAGCCTGCCAGCACCAGCGTGACCGCACCGACGATACCCACCAGATGCAGAATTTCCGGGGTCATCAGGAACAGGCCATGAGTACGCGCAATCAGGTAAACACCGGCGGTGACCATGGTCGCGGCGTGGATCAGCGCGGAGACAGGGGTTGGACCCGCCATCGCGTCGGCCAGCCATGTCTGCAGCGGCAGCTGCGCGGATTTACCCACGGCACCACCCAGCAGCATCAGCGTTGCCCACCACAGCATGTTGTTGCCTGCGGCGAAGTGCGCTGGCGCCAGTTCCACCATTTCGCGGAAGTTCAGCGTGCCCAGTTCGTTGTAAAGAATGAACAGCGCGAAAGCGAGGAAGACGTCACCCACGCGGGTCACGACGAACGCTTTCATGGCCGCTGCGCCATTCTTCGGATCGGTATAGTAGAAACCGATCAGCAGGTAAGAGCACAGGCCCACGCCTTCCCAGCCCAGATACATCAGCAGCAGGTTATCGGCCAGCACCAGAACCACCATGCTGGCGATAAACAGGTTGGTGTAGGCGAAGAAGCGGGAGTAACCCTCTTCACCGCGCATATACCAGGAGGCGAACATGTGGATCAGGAAGCCGACGCCGGTGACCACGGAGAGCATGGTCAGGGAGAGACCGTCCAGCACCAGGTTGAAACCGATGTTGAAATCACCGACCGACATCCAGGTCCACAGCGGCACGCTGAAAGGCTGGCGTCCGTTGTTAAAGAAGTCGATACCCGCATACGCTGTGACCAGCGCGGCCAGGCCGACAGAGCCCATGCCAACGGTCGCGGACAGATTCTCAGACCAGCGGCCGCGAGAAAACGCCAGCAGCACGAAGCCAATCAGCGGAAAAATAATGGTTAAGGCAAGCATGTTCATCCACGCAACTCACTTACTGAATCGATGTTCAGATTCTGGCGGCGACGATGGAGCTGCAGCAACAGCGCCAGGCCAATACTCGCTTCAGCAGCCGCGAGGCTGATGGCGAGAATGTACATCACCTGACCATCGGTCTGGCCCCAGTAGCTTCCGGCGACCACGAAGGCCAGCGCGGAGGCGTTAATCATGATTTCCAGGCCGATCAGCATAAACAGCAGATTACGGCGGATAACCAGACCGGTCAGACCCAGAACGAATAAAATCGCAGCGAGGATCAGTCCATGTGTTAAGGGGATCATGCGCGCTCCTCCGTTTTTCTTTTCGCGCGGTCGTCAGTGCGGTTGCTCAGCACCTCGCCAGCACGCTCTTCGCGGCCAACGTGGAAAGCCACAACCAGGCCTGCCAGCAGCAGCATAGAGGCCAGTTCTACCGCCAGAACGTATGGGCCAAAGAGCGTGATACCCACCTCTTTCGCACCAATTGGCGTGCCGTCGATGCCCTGATCGTTCACGCCCAGAATGGCGTAAACGATCACCACCAGCATGATGGCCGACAAAATTGCCGGGCCAATCCACACCTGCGGTTTTAACCACTGACGTTCCTGCTCAATTTCAGAGCCGCCCAGGTTCAGCATCATCACTACGAACACGAACAGCACCATGATGGCCCCGGCGTAAACGATGATCTCCAGCGCACCGGCGAAGTGCGCGCCCAGCGCGAAAAACACCCCGGAAATAGCCAGCAGCGAAATGATTAAGTACAGCAGCGCATGCACCGGATTGGTGTGCGTAATCACTCGCAGCGTAGCCAGGATGGCGATAAGGCCACAGATATAAAAAGCGAATTCCATTGCCCTCTCCTTACGGTAACAGGCTCTTGACGTCGATAGGCTTAGCTTCGTTCTCTGCTTCGCCCTTATCTTTGCCGTCGATTGCCATACCCGCCATCCGGTAGAAGTTATATTCCGGGTATTTGCCCGGACCGGAAATCAGCAGATCCTCTTTCTCGTACACCAGGTCCTGACGCTTGTACTCACCCAGCTCGAAGTCTGGAGTCAGCTGAATCGCCGTGGTTGGGCACGCTTCTTCACACAGACCGCAGAAGATGCAGCGTGAGAAGTTGATGCGGAAGAACTCAGGGTACCAGCGGCCGTCTACCGTCTCTGCTTTCTGCAGAGAGATACAGCCGACCGGACACGCTACCGCACACAGGTTACAGGCAACGCAGCGCTCGGAACCGTCCGGGTCGCGCGTCAGCACGATACGGCCACGGTAGCGCGGCGGCAGATATACCGGCTCTTCCGGGTACATCCGGGTTTCGCGTTTAGCAAACGCGTGCAGGCCGATCATCCAGATACTGCGTACCTGGGTACCGAAACCTACCAGTAATTCTTTTAAGGTCATGGTCTATAGCCCCTTATGGCTGCTGCCAGAGAATGACAGCTGCCGTTACCAACAAGTTGACGAGCGTCAGCGGCAGGCACACTTTCCAGCCGAAGGACATTACCTGGTCATAACGTGGACGCGGTAACGCTGCGCGAATCAAAATGAACATCATCATGAAGAACGCGGTTTTCAGCGCGAACCAGATGAACGGCGGTAAGAACGGGCCATGCCAGCCACCAAAGAACAGCGTTACCATCAACGCGGAAATGGTGACGATACCGATGTACTCGCCCACAAAGAACAGACCGAACTTCATGCCGGAATATTCAATGTGGTAACCGTCGGCCAGTTCCTGTTCGGCTTCCGGCTGGTCAAACGGGTGACGGTGACACACGGCCACGCCCGCGATAGCAAAGGTAATAAACCCAAAGAACTGCGGGATAACGTTCCAGATGTCGGCCTGATTGTTGACGATGTCGGTCATGTTGAATGAACCGGCCTGCGCCACCACGCCCATCAGGGAGAGCCCCAGGAACACTTCGTAGCTCAGCGTCTGCGCGGAAGCACGCATCGCGCCCAGCAGCGAGTATTTGTTGTTACTGGACCAGCCTGCGAACAGGACCGCGTAAACCGCGAGACCAGCCATCATCAGGAAGAACAGAATGCCGATGTTCAGGTCAGCGACCACCCAGGTCGGGCTGACCGGAACGATAGCAAACGCCAGCAGCAGCGAGGTGAAGGCGATCATCGGTGCCAGAGTAAAGATCACGCGATCCGAGAAGCGCGGGATCCAGTCCTCTTTAAAGAACATCTTGATCATGTCCGCGACCAGCTGGAGTGAACCACCCCAGCCCACGCGGTTCGGTCCGTAACGGTTCTGGAACAGACCGAGCAGACGACGTTCACCAAAGCTCATGAACGCGCCGCAGGTGACCACCACCAGCAGGATAACAATCGCTTTCAGAATGCTCAGCAGGATGTCGATAAGATCCGGCGTTAACCAACTCATGCTTTTGCCTCCTGCAGATTATCAAGACGCGCACCCGCCAGAACCGGCGCGATGCCAGGCATACCCATCGGCAGACCGACCTGCCCTGCTGTCAGATTTTCAGAAATAATCAGCGGCAGGCTGATGGTCTGGCCGTCATAGCTAAAGGCGATGTTCGCGCCCGCGTTAACGCCAAGCTTCGCGGCATCCGCCGGGTTGAGCTTGATGTACGGCTGCGGCATACGGGTCTGGAAGACCGGTGAACGCTGGGACAGCTCGTCGCTACCGAACAGGTGGTAGTACGGGGCAATACGCCAGCTACCGTCCTGCGCCTGGAAGCTCGCCGGTACGGTGGTGAAGAAGTCCAGACCGGTTTCGGAAGCTTCAATCAGACGCACGCCCGGATCGCCGTGGCGCAGGGAGCCGCCCACTTCAGCCTGGAACTTGTTCCACGCCTGCGGGGAGTTCCAGCCCGGAGCCCATGCGAACGGGATTTGCGAACGCGGGGCAGACGGCTGGTTGTTCCCTTCCATGGAGAAGGCGAACATGGTGTCTTTATCCTGCGGCTGGCGCGGTTCGTGTACGCTGATGTTGGCACGCATCGCGGTACGGCCGCTGTAGCGGTGCGGTTCACGCGCCAGCTTCTGGCCGCGGATGCGGAAGCTTGCTTCAGGTGCGGCATCTTTAATGCCTGCCAGCTGAGGCAGTTTTTCCACCACCGCGTCGATAACGTGGTCGAGCTGCGTCCAGTCCACTTCACGGCTCTGCACGGTGCTGTGCAGGGAGTGCAGCCAGCGCCAGCTTTCCAGCATCACGGTGTTGCTGTCGTAGTACGCCGGGTCATAAACCTGGAAGAAACGCTGGGCGCGGCCTTCGTTGTTGATAACGGTACCGTCGCTTTCTGCGAAGCTTGCCGCAGAGAGCACCAGGTGCGCTTTGTCCATGATCGCGGTGCGCTGATGGTCAATCACCATCACCAGCGGCGCTTTGGAGAGCGCGGCGTCAACGCGAGCGGCAGACGCATGACGATGCAGATCGTTTTCCAACACCACCACGGCGTCAGCGGAACCGGATTCCAGTTCGCTTAACGCTTCTTCCAGCGAGCCGCCGCCAATCATGCCGAGACCGATGCTGTTTACCGCACGGGCAATCATGGTCACGCCGACGTCTGCACCGCGGCCTTTCAGGGCTTTGGCAACGTTCGCGGCGGCCTGAATGATTTCAGCGCTACCGGCGTTGGTTCCGGAGATAATCAGCGGTTTCTTCGCACCTGCCAGGGCCTGAACAATCACGTCGACCTTGTTTTGCAGGTCGCGACCCAGCTCAACGGCCGGTGAGCTGTTGTCCAGCGCGTGGGCAATGGCAAAGCCCAGGCGCGCCTGGTCTTCAACCGGCGCGCAGTAGGTCCACGCCGCGATATCGTCCAGACGGGTGTTGTCGACGTTGGTCACAAACAGAGGATGCTTCGCGCGCTGGCCGATGTTGAGGATCGCCGCAATCTGCCAGTCAGCCACTTTCTGCGCCGCTGCCATTTCACGTGCTTTACCCTTCACCGCCTGACGAACCGCCAGAGCCGCGCGGGCGCCGGTCTGCGTCAGGTCTTCACCCAGCACCAGGACCGCATCATAGGATTCAATTTCGCGCAGCGCAGGGGTATGGATACCGCCTTCACGCAGCACTTTCAGTACCAGCTGCAGACGTTCCTGTTCGCCCTGGGCGATACCGGTATAGAAGTTTTCCGCCCCGACCAGCTCGCGCAGCGCGAAGTTGCTTTCGATACTGGCGCGCGGGGAGCCGATGCCGATCACTTTCTTCGACTGGCGCAGAATATCTGCCGCGCCCTGCATCGCCTGTTCAGCGTTCAGGGTAATAACGTCGTCGCCACGGCGCTGAACCGGCTGACGCGGACGGTCTTTCAGGTTCACATAGCCATAGCCGAAACGACCGCGGTCGCACAGGAAGTAGTGGTTAACGGTACCGTTGTAACGGTTTTCGATACGACGCAGTTCGCCGTAGCGCTCACCCGGGCTGGTGTTACAGCCGAGGGAACACTGCTGGCAGATGCTTGGCGCAAACTGCATGTCCCATTTACGGTTGTAGCGCTCGGAGTGGGTTTTATCCGTGAAGACGCCGGTCGGGCAGATTTCTACCAGGTTACCGGAGAATTCGCTCTCCAGCACGCCGTCTTCCGGACGGCCGAAGTAGACGTTATCGTGTGCGCCATACACGCCCAGATCCTGACCGTCCGCGTAGTCTTTGTAGTAACGCACGCAGCGGTAGCAGGCGATGCAGCGGTTCATTTCGTGAGAGATGAACGGCCCCAGATCCTGGTTACGGTGGGTACGCTTGGTAAAGCGATAGCGACGGAAGCTGTGACCGGTCATCACGGTCATATCCTGAAGGTGGCAGTTACCGCCCTCTTCACAAACCGGACAGTCGTGCGGGTGGTTGGTCATCAACCACTCCACCACGCTTTCACGGAACTGTTTGGCTTCTTCGTCATCAATCGAAATAAAGGTGCCTTCGGTGGCTGGCGTCATACAGGACATTACCAGGCGACCACGCGTGTCTTCCGCGTTTTGATATTGCTTCACCGCACACTGGCGGCAAGCACCGACGCTGCCCAGCGCCGGATGCCAGCAAAAGTACGGAATATCGAGGCCAAGAGACAGACAAGCTTCCAGCAGGTTGTCCGCCCCGTTGACTTCGTATTCTTTGCCGTCTACATGAATCGTAGCCATTAGCATGCTTCCAGTTGGCTCAGTCGAAACCGAGCGTTAATCAAAATTCTTGTCGTTACCAGCGCGCTTTCAGCAGGTTCGGCTGAATACCATTGATCGAATGGGTATTGCTGAACGGCTGCTTGATGCCTGCTTCGAATTCGTCGCGGAAATATTTAATCGCGCTCTGCAGCGGCTCGACGGCACCCGGTGCGTGGGCGCAGAAGGTTTTACCTGGCCCTAAGAATCGACACAGTTGCTCAAGCGTCTCGATATCGCCAGGCTGGCCTTCGCCGCGCTCGATGGCGCGCAGGATCTTCACGCTCCACGGCAGACCATCACGGCACGGTGTACACCAGCCGCAGGACTCACGGGCGAAGAACTCTTCCAGGTTACGCACCAGCGATACCATGCCGATCTCGTGGTCGACGGCCATCGCCAGCGCCGTACCCAGACGGCTGCCTGCTTTACCAATGCTTTCGAATTCCATCGGCAGATCAAGGTGGGCTTCGGTCAGGAAGTCTGTCCCTGCCCCACCCGGCTGCCAGGCTTTGAATTTCAGGCCATCGCGCATGCCGCCAGCGTAGTCTTCAAGAATTTCGCGTGCGGTGGTACCGAACGGCAGTTCCCAGACTCCAGGGTTCTTCACGCGACCGGAGAAGCCCATCAGCTTGGTACCGGCATCTTTGCTTGAGGAGATGCCCTGATACCACTCCACGCCGTTGGCGAGGATAGCCGGAACGTTGCAAAGGGTCTCGACGTTGTTTACGCAGGTCGGTTTACCCCACACGCCGGAGCTTGCCGGGAACGGTGGCTTGGAACGCGGGTTCGCACGGCGGCCTTCCAGGGAGTTAATCAGCGCAGTTTCTTCACCGCAGATGTAACGCCCGGCACCGGTGTGCACGAACAGCTCGAAGTCAAACCCGGTGCCCAGAATATTTTTGCCCAGCAGTCCCGCTTCGGTGGCTTCGGCAATCGCACGACGCAGGTTTTCCGCTGCTTCGATGTACTCACCGCGCAGGAAGATGTAGCCACGGTACGCTTTCAGCGCGAACGCGGAGATCAGCATGCCTTCCACCAGCAGGTGCGGCAGCTGTTCCATCAGCAGGCGGTCTTTATAGGTGCCCGGTTCCATTTCATCGGCGTTACACAGCAGGTAACGGATGTTCATGGATTCGTCTTTTGGCATCAGGCTCCACTTCAAACCGGTGGAGAAGCCCGCGCCGCCGCGGCCTTTCAGGCCAGACTCTTTTACCGCGTTAACGATGTCGTCCGGCGCCATGCCGCCAAGGGCTTTACGCGCACCGGCATAGCCGTTTTTGCTCTGGTATTCGTCGAGCCATACCGGCTGTTTGTCATCACGCAGACGCCAGGTCAGCGGATGCGTCTCAGCAGTACGAATTACAGTTTTCATTTGTACTGCTCCAGCAGGTCAGGAATCGCTTCCGGCGTCAGATGGCTGTGAGTATCCTCATCAATCATCATGGTCGGCCCCTTGTCGCAGTTACCCAGGCAGCAGGTTGGCAGCAGAGTAAAGCGTCCATCGAACGTGGTCTGGCCCGGCTTGATATTGAGCTTCTTCTCAATCGCAGCCTGAATGCCCTGGTAACCGGTGATGTGGCAGACCACGCTGTCACAGTAGCGGATCACATGGCGGCCAACCGGCTGACGGAAGATCTGGCTGTAGAACGTGGCCACGCCTTCTACGTCGCTTGCCGGAATACCCAGCACTTTCGCGATCTCATAGATCGCCCCATCCGGCACCCAACCACGCTGTTTCTGTACGATTTTCAGCGCTTCAATGGACGCCGCACGCGGGTCTTCGTAGTGGTGCATCTCGTGCTCAATGGCGGCACGCTCTGCTTCACTCAGCTCAAAAGCCTCGGTTTGTGGTTGTTGATTCTCGTGCATAATTAGCGGTCCACATCTGACATAACAAAATCGATACTACCCAGATACACAATCAGGTCGGAGACCAGACTGCCGCGGATGGCGGACGGGATCTGCTGCAGGTGCGCAAAGCTCGGCGTACGCACGCGGGTACGGTAGCTCATGGTGCTGCCGTCACTGGTCAGGTAGTAACTGTTAATACCCTTGGTCGCTTCAATCATCTGGAAGGATTCTTGCGCCGGCATGACCGGGCCCCAGGAAACCTGCAGGAAGTGGGTGATCAGGGTTTCGATATGCTGCAGCGTGCGCTCTTTCGGCGGCGGCGTGGTCAGCGGGTGATCCGCCTTGAACGGGCCTTCCGGCATGTTGTTGAGGCACTGCTCAAGGATGCGCAGACTCTGGCGCAGCTCTTCCACTTTCAGCATCACGCGGGTGTAGCAGTCGGACACGCCGCCGCCCACCGGGACTTCAAAGTCGAAGTTCTCGTAGCCAGAGTAAGGACGGGCTTTACGCACGTCGAAATCAATACCGGTCGCACGCAGACCTGCACCTGTGGTACCCCACTCCAGCGCTTCTTTCGCGCCGTAGGCAGCAACGCCCTGGGAACGGCCTTTCAGGATGGTGTTGCGCAGCGCGGCTTTCTCGTAAGACGCCAGACGTTTCGGCATCCAGTCGAGGAATTCACGCAGCAGGCGGTCCCAGCCGCGCGGCAGATCGTGTGCCACACCGCCGATACGGAACCAGGCCGGGTGCATACGGAAGCCGGTAATCGCTTCCACCAGATCGTAGATTTTCTGACGATCGGTAAAGGCGAAGAAGACCGGCGTCATCGCGCCCACGTCCTGAATGAACGTGGAGATGTACAGCAGGTGGCTGTTGATGCGGAACAGTTCTGACAGCATAACGCGAATCACGTTAACGCGATCCGGTACGGTAATGCCTGCCAGTTTCTCAACGGCCAGCACGTATGGCATTTCGTTTACGCAGCCGCCGAGGTACTCGATACGGTCGGTATACGGAATGTAGCTGTGCCAGGACTGACGCTCGCCCATCTTCTCAGCACCGCGGTGGTGGTAGCCGATGTCAGGGACGCAGTCGACAATCTCTTCGCCATCAAGCTGAAGAATAATACGGAATGCACCGTGCGCAGACGGGTGGTTCGGACCGAGGTTGAGGAACATGAAGTCCTCGTTTTCAGTACCGCGCTTCATGCCCCAGTCTTCCGGCTTGAAGGTCAGCGCTTCCATCTCCAGATCCTGCTTGGCTTTGGTCAGCTCAAACGGATCGAATTCGGTCGCACGTGCCGGGTAGTCTTTACGCAGCGGGTGGCCGGTCCAGGTCTGCGGCATCATGATGCGCGTCAGGTGCGGGTGGCCGTCGAAGGTCATGCCGAACATTTCCCATGTTTCACGCTCATACCAGTTAGCGTTCGGGAAAAGTTTAGTGATCGTCGGCAGATGCATGTCGTTTTCAGACAATGCCACCTTGAGCATGATATCCGTGTTGCGGTCTATTGAGATCAGGTGGTAGAAAACGGAAAAATCCGCAGCAGGGAGACCCTGGCGGTGCGTTCTCAGACGTTCGTCCATGCCGTGTAAGTCAAACAGCATGACGTAAGGTTTTGGCAATTTCTTGAGGAAATCGACAACTTCCAGCAATTGTTCACGCTTCACCCAAACAACGGGTACCCCGGTGCGGGTCGCCTGAACGGTAAAGGCATCCGGCCCAAAACGGTTGCGCAGTTCGCCAATAACGGGGTCATCAAGATGATCCCTGGTCTGCCAGGCGGCTTCTTGCGCGGTTAAGTCGGTCATATTGTTCACCATTGCAAATGGTCCGTGGTGACTGTTAAGCCTGGCTTCGCGCTATTTGAGTAGTGATATGCGAAGGTTTTCTCCAGGCCTACAGGCGCAAATTAAATTTCGTCAGGCGTACGCAGGTTGGTGACGGCAATACGTTCACCACGTTTACGCTCGCGCTCAGACTGCATGTTCGCGCGATAGACACCCTGATCGCCAACAACCCATGAGAGTGGGCGACGTTCTTTACCGATAGACTCCTGCAGCAGCATCAGCGCCTGCATATAGGCTTCTGGGCGCGGCGGGCAGCCCGGGATGTAAACATCCACCGGAATGAACTTATCAACGCCCTGCACAACGGAATAAATGTCGTACATACCGCCGGAGTTTGCACATGCGCCCATGGAGATAACCCATTTTGGCTCCAGCATCTGGTCATACAGACGCTGAATAACAGGCGCCATTTTGGTAAAGCAGGTACCAGCCACCACCATCAGGTCAGCCTGACGCGGGGAAGCACGCAGTACCTCGGCCCCAAAACGCGCAACGTCATGCACCGCAGTGAATGACGTCACCATTTCAACGTAGCAGCAAGAAAGGCCAAAGTTGTATGGCCAGATGGAGTTCTTACGACCCCAGTTGACCATATCGTGCATGGCATGTTCGAGTTTGCCCATGTACACGCTTTTGTTGACTTCTTGCTCCAGGGGGTCGGTTACGATCTCCTGTTTTTGCAGGGGGTAACGGTCATTCTCACCGTTAGGATCTATGCGGGTGAGCGTATAATCCATCTTATTGCCTCGCTGTTACTGCTGACGATTAGAGATACTGTTTTCCGGGTTGATGTGTTCACGACGTGAACGCGCAGGCGTCCAGTCAAGCGCGCCAATACGCACCAGATAAACCAGACCGGCCAGTAGCACTAAAATGAAAATTGCGGCCTCGACAAAGCCCACCCAACCACTTTCGCGAATGGAGGTCGACCATGCGAACAGGTAGAGCGCTTCTACGTCGAAGATGACGAAGAACATCGCTACCAGATAGAACTTGGCAGACAGGCGTAAGCGAGCGGAACCTACTGAATCAATACCTGATTCGAAAGGTGTGTTTTTGTGCCTTGCACGGGCGCGACCGCCCAGGAACCAGCCGCCGACTAACATCAGGCAGCACAGGCCAATGGCTACAATAAGAAAGATTGCGAATGCCCAGTGATGAGCGATGACTTCTGTGGATGTTGACATACTCATTGCTTACTCATCAAAAGTGATACCGACGACACTGCTCTTGCTGGCAGATGGGCATCACATCGATTCATGGGGAGGAACAAATAACCTTACACTAACTGTCTGAAATGAGACGTAGACAGCAAAATGATGGGGTTTTTTACTCCTTTCTATAACCTATTGTCAACTTTAACAAAGGTTTCTTCACATTAAATTACATCGAGCGATTCTCATTAACATTTGGTGCCCTTTAACCCTGGTGGTTACCTGACTTTTCGTCAAATGCATGTTGTTGAATCGTGTCCGTTTTGGAAGTAAAAAAAATAACCCTCCTATTTTGACAGGATTTGCCAACGATTCCTCCCCCCAAATAGGAGTATTTTCTTGATCTGAGACACGCTTTTGTTAATTCACCCAAAAAACCGGCAACATATTTGCTGCTTTTTTAACATCAAGGGGTTATGGATGAAGTTAGAACGGAAAGCGAACAAAATTTAAGCAGAAGCATTTATTCCCTTGATATGTATGTTTTATTTATGAAAACCCTGTAACGAAAGAGGATAATAATGGCAAAAAAAAGCCACTGCGTGCGAAAACGGCACGAGTGGCTTTTTTTTACACTTACAATTTGTTACCAGAATTTTGAGCTTTTGATCACTCAAAGTCACCTTCAACGATCAGGGAATCATCCCCCCCTTCGGAGGTAACATGCTCGAACTGCCATGGGTTATGGTAATTTTCCATCGCCTCAAACACCACCTTCGCCAGCTCGTTATGACTGGACGCGTTATGGCAAAGCAGATACTCGGTATCCGGCAACGCTGGGAGACCATCAGATTTACCGAGAACGCGCAGATCGGGGCTCATCATCTCTACCGGACGGGCCGTTACGCCAAGACCCGCTTTCACGGCGGCACGCACCGCGGGCAGCGTGGACGCTACATAGGCCAGACGCCACGGAATGTTGGCTTCATTTAACGCCGTAAGCACCATATCCCGGAAAGGACTCGGATCGTCCAGTAATACCAGCGGTACGGGTTCCCCTTTTTGCAACACGTATTCCGCTGCGCAATACCAGTGCGTTGGCGATGTGCGCAAGGTCAGACAATCAAACTGTCCGGGACGATGCGTCGTGACCACCAGATCGACCTTGTTCTCATTTAACATCTCAACCATAAAGGCATTACGTTTTACGCTTACATCCAGCGCAAGCTTCGGATAAACCGAGCTAATTCGGTTGAGAAGAAACGGCAATATTGTATCCGCTGACTCATCAGATGCCCCTAAGGTTAACACCCCCTGAAGGTTGCTAAACATTAATGACATACATGCTTCATCATTAAAGCGAAGAATTTTCCTGGCATAACCCAGTAGCTGAATACCGTGTTCCGTTAAGAGCTTATTACGCCCGTGACGGGCAAAAAGCTCTTTCCCAACCAGTTGCTCCAGCCGCTGCATTTGCTGGCTAACGGCGGACTGAGTTCGGCAGACGGCGGCAGCAGCTGCTGCAAAAGTGTTGAGATCGGCGACCGCAACAAACGTTCTCAGCAGATCGAGGTCGAGATTCATTATCGGACGATTTGCATTTATCATATCTATTCACTTTCAGGTTGCTCGTGCGGAGCTGCCCGGGTTGAAGCTGTGTGTAACAGTTAAGCAATTCCTTCTGAAGGTTTTCCCTCGCATCCCGGCCCGGCAGACTGCCTGACAGATAGTTATTGTGCTGCTTTATATCAACAGTCAGAAAGCACGTTTCATGACGTTATTTTTATTCTCTTAAACGTTCAGGATATTTAGATGTTCGCAGGGTTATGTAAATTACATTAAAGGCGTAACACTTTTTCTGCCATCTTTTTCGCAGCGCTGTCAACGTAGCAGGAGATGTTTGACACATTCCAGCCAGAGATAACTCCAACAATAACAATCAATTAAATCGGAAAATCAGTTTCAAGAATGCAAAACCACTGCATCTTTCTACTGCTTTCCGTATAGACATCTTAACCCAAATCCACTTTATTTATAAGTCTTATTGCAATATTCAGGATTAAAGAGGTTTGTTAAGCTTCTAAACTAATTTTATTAGAATTAACTAAAGTTGCATTTTGTTGGTTAATAATAAATAAATTTTAATTTAGATTATGGTCATTCATTAATAACACTTAACATTAATTTCACATGATTAACTTTTAGCCGCTCCGGGCTATTACTGCAAGGTCCCTTCAACACTCAGGTTTTACGAAATGTCACCCGGCGTAACTTCTGCTTGTTGTCTGCGCGTCTTTTATTTTCCATCAGAACAATGTGCATAATTCACATAAATTCGCAGCATAATCAACCTTTATTTATGGTTTGTACATTACGTTAAGGCAGTGAAAGCGTCAGTCAATAGTTAAAAAGATTCATCACATTTTCGCTATGGGCACAAAATCTTCTTCTGCACACCCTTCAAAACAAAGCGTGGGGGGAGTACATTATTCCGTGCTGACTTCCACGGCAGGGAGTGGCAATAATAGCGAAAAGGTTAAAGGTTCATGTCCCCTATCGAAAAATCCAGCAAGCTAGATAACGTCTGTTATGACATCCGTGGCCCGGTTCTGAAAGAGGCAAAACGCCTTGAAGAAGAAGGCAACAAGGTTCTGAAGCTCAACATCGGCAACCCCGCGCCATTTGGTTTTGAAGCGCCGGATGAAATTCTGGTTGATGTGATCCGCAACCTGCCTACGGCACAAGGCTATTGTGACTCAAAGGGACTTTACTCCGCCCGTAAAGCCATTATGCAGCACTACCAGGCGCGCGGTATGCGTGACGTTACCGTCGAAGATATCTATATCGGCAACGGCGTCTCCGAACTTATCGTTCAGGCCATGCAGGCGCTGCTGAACAGCGGTGACGAAATGCTGGTTCCCGCGCCGGACTATCCGCTGTGGACCGCTGCCGTATCGCTCTCCAGCGGTAAAGCGGTACATTATCTTTGCGACGAATCCTCTGACTGGTTCCCGGATCTGGATGACATTCGTGCGAAAATCACGCCTCGCACGCGTGGGATTGTGATCATCAACCCGAACAACCCGACGGGCGCGGTCTATTCAAAAGAGCTGCTGATGGAGATCGTGGAGATCGCCCGCCAGCACAACCTGATCATCTTCGCTGATGAAATCTACGACAAGATCCTGTACGACGCGGCGCAGCACCACTCTATCGCCGCGCTGGCGCCCGACCTGCTGACCGTCACCTTTAACGGACTGTCTAAAACCTACCGCGTGGCCGGTTTCCGTCAGGGCTGGATGGTGCTGAACGGCCCGAAAAAGCACGCAAAAGGCTATATTGAAGGGCTTGAGATGCTGGCGTCGATGCGTCTTTGCGCCAACGTGCCTGCGCAGCACGCGATCCAGACGGCGCTGGGCGGCTACCAGAGCATCAGCGAGTTTATCGTCCCTGGCGGTCGCCTGTACGAACAGCGTAACCGCGCATGGGAACTGATCAACGATATCCCGGGCGTCTCCTGCGTGAAGCCGAACGGGGCGCTGTATATGTTCCCGAAAATTGACGCGAAGCGCTTCAATATCCACGACGACCAGAAAATGGTGCTCGATTTCCTGTTGCAGGAAAAAGTGCTGCTGGTTCAGGGGACGGCGTTTAACTGGCCGTGGCCGGACCACGTGCGTATCGTGACCCTGCCACGTGAAGACGATCTCGAAATGGCCATCAGCCGCTTCGGGCGATTCCTCTCTGGATACCATCAGTAATCTTAAAATCAGGCTACTTCGGTAGCCTGATTTGCATCTTCCCTCCCCTCCCCGCACAATGAAGTCCTGTCGCAGTGAAGACAAAAGGTAACCTATGAGTCAGAGCCATTTCTTTGCCCACCTCTCCCGCCTGAAACTGATCAACCGCTGGCCGCTGATGCGCAACGTGCGTACAGAGAACGTGTCTGAGCATAGCCTGCAGGTTGCTATGGTCGCTCATGCGCTGGCTGCCATTAAGAATCGCAAATTTAACGGGCAGGTGAATGCCGAGCGCATCGCTTTGCTGGCGATGTACCACGACGCATCAGAGGTGCTGACCGGCGACCTGCCTACGCCAGTGAAATATTTCAATTCTCAGATTGCTCAGGAATATAAGGCTATCGAGAAGATTGCCCAGCAAAAGCTTATCGAGATGGTGCCCGAAGAGCTGCGTGATATCTTCGAGCCGCTAATTAACGAGCATCAGTACACGGAAGATGAAAAATCGCTGGTCAAACAGGCCGACGCGCTGTGTGCCTATCTGAAGTGTCTGGAGGAGCTGTCTGCGGGCAATAATGAGTTTTTACTGGCGAAAACGCGTCTGGAAAAAACGCTGGAATCCCGCCGCAGCGAAGAGATGGACTACTTCATGCAGGTATTTGTGCCGAGCTTCCATCTATCGCTGGACGAGATTAGCCAGGATTCTCCGTTGTAATTTTAGCCGGGTGGCGGCTTCGCCTTACCCGGCCTACGTTTCTGCGCTCACGCTAAAACGGGAATAAAACCGGAATTAACACCACGCACACCACCATCACCAGCACGGTGAACGGCACGCCCAGCTTCACGAAATCGCTGAACTTATAATTCCCCGGCCCCAGCACCAGCGTGTTCACCGGCGATGAAACCGGCGTCATAAACGCCGCGGATGCCGCCATCGCGACCATCATCGCAAATGGGTACGGCGACACCCCCATGGATTTCGCCATCGCCAGCGCAATGGGCGCCATCAGCACCGCCGTCGCGGTATTCGAGATAAATAACCCTATCGTGGCGCACATGACAAACAGACAGACCATCATCATGTACGGTCCATACCCGCCACCCACGTCCATCAGGCCTTTTACGATCAGATCCACCCCGCCGGTTTTTTGCAGTGCCAGGGCAAAGGGCATCATTCCGACGATAAGAATAATGCTCGGCCAGTGAATGGCTTTATACGCGCTTTCGGCGTCAATGCAGCGGAATTTCCCCATCAGCAGGCAGGCGATAATGGCCGCGACCGGATTAGGGATTTCATCGGTCAGCATCAGCGCCACCATCAGCACCAGACAGAAAATCGCATGAGGCGCCTGGCTGTGCGCCGGGGAGGCATCGCTCTCCTCGACCGGCATGTTGAGCACCACAAAATCACGCCCTTTTTGCCCGAGCTGGCTTATCAGCTTCCAGTTGCCGACCACAAGAAAGATATCGCCCAGCAGGATCGGCTCATCGACGACGGCCCCTTCCATTGCCACGCCATCACGCTTCAGCCCCACTACGTTCAGACCATAGCGGGTACGGAACCCCATTTCACGCACGGTTTTACCCAGCAGTTCCGATTCCGGTATCAGCGACACTTCGGCCATCCCCACATCCAGCGCCTGGTCGGAGAAATACTCGCCGCGTAGCACCATCGGCTCCAGCAGCTGCTCGCTACAAAACTCGCGCAGATCTACGTCCGCCGTTGACATATCAATCAGCAGGACGTCACGCGCGCGGAACTCTGATACCCCGTTCACGTTAACGATCACCCGACGAAAACGACGCCAGCGCTCAACCCCGATCACGTTCGCGCCATAACGCTCGCGCAGCTTAAGGTCGTCGAGCCGCTGGCCGACCATCGGCGAGCCGGGGCGAATGGCCAGACGGCGCGCCCGCCCGGTGAGGCGGTACTCTTTGATCAGATCGCGGAAGGTACGTCGCTTCCACCCCTCTTTATTCTTATCCTGTTTGTCGCCTTTGAGAGCAAAACGGGTCAGCAGCATGTAGACCACGCCCATCGCCAAAATCACCAGCCCAAGCGGGGTGACGCTGAAAAAGCTGAAGCCCTGAAACCCTTCACGAATCAGCTCGCTGTTGACAACCAGGTTCGGCGGCGTCGCCACCAGCGTCATCATTCCGCTGATCAAACCGGCAAAGCTCAGAGGCATCATCAGGCGCGACGGCGAGCTCTGCATCCGCATTGAAACGCTCAGCACCACCGGGATAAAAATAGCGACCACGCCCGTTGAGCTCATAAACGCCCCCAGCCCGGCGACCGTCAGCATCAGGTAGATCAGCATTTTGGTTTCACTGCTGCCGGCCACCTTAACCAGCCACGCGCCCATGATGGTCGCCACGCCGGTGCGAACAAGGCCGTCGCCGATGATAAACAGGGCAGCTATAAGGATAACGTTGGGGTCGCTGAACCCGGAGAAGGCTTCCGGTAGCGTGAGCGTGCCGCTCAGCACAAACGCGACGATGACAAACAGGGCGACGGCATCCATGCGCACCTTGCCTGTGGCGAAGAGAATAATGGCGATTAAAAGCAGGCTCAGAACCCAGATCAGTTCACCGTTCACAACCTATCCTTGTCAGTGGAAGATGAGAAATTTTGCCATAAAAAAGCCCCAGCAGCGTGGGGCTATATCATGGGATTACATTTTTAGCGAGACGGTTACAACTCCGTCGGGCGCTTTTGACACCGCCAGCGCCGTCAGGGAATGAATCACAAAGTCCGCCTCGTCCAGGCGTGGAGATCCAGACGGAACGTTAACGGCAATGACGTGGCTCCCGGCGTTCAGCCCGGCCAGCACGCCAGCGGCCGCATCTTCCACCACCACACACTCTGCAGGCGCGAAGCCCAGCATTTCTGCACCAAGCAGAAACGCATCCGGCTCCGGCTTGCCGCGTTTAACGCGCTCAGCCGTAATGAACACCTCTGGCTTCGGTAAACCGGCCGCCTTATGGCGGGCATGCGCGACCGGAACAGAGCCGGAGGTGACGATAGCCCACGGGATCTGCGCTTCATTCAGATGCTCAAGCAGTTCGCGCGCCCCGGGCAGCGCGGTAATGCCCTCGGTGTCGGTGGCCTCAATCTGCTCCAGGTATTTGAACTCCGCCTGGATCTCTTCCTCAGAACGCCCCGCTAAAAAGTGCCGCAATGAGGTAATGGCCTGTTTGCCATGGATAAAATTCAGCACGTCCTGATGGTTGATGCCGTGCCGGTCGGCCCAGTGACACCACGAGCGTTCCACCACCGGCAGCGAATCCACCAGCGTACCGTCCAGATCAAACAGAAAACCTTTACACTGCACACGCACCTCCGTCAGGCATTAATGATTTGTTGAATTTCGTTGCTGCTTAAATGGTACTGACGCGGGCAGGCGTGCCACGCGCTCAGCATACGTTGATATTTATCCCACATGGGGGTTTGGGCGTTGAAGCCGTGCGTTCCCGCATCAAAATGGGTGTAGCGCCCTTCGGTGTTCACCATAAAGCGAACATAGCTCAGATAGCGCGCTTCCGTCGCGGCATCAAAGCCTAAGAAGGTCACGCGACGTTCGTCAATGGTCTGCTGGTCTTTGAGATTCGTCCAGGAGACGTGCAGAGCGTGATACATCTCCATAATGTCGATCACGATGCGGCAGGTTTCTTCTTTCAGCTCGCCAAACTCGCGGTCCAGTTCGCGCATTTGCAAACCAAAACCGCGTTCGACGATGGTTTGCAGGCGGCTGTAGCGCGCAGCGTTATCGGGATCAAGCATAGTCATCATCTTGTACTGGTTAGACAAAATCAGACGTTGAGCATGGGTCATTTCCATCTTTCGACTCCTGTAGCGCATTGCACTGTAAAAAAAAGACACGGTAACGGTGTGTTACTGTGCCTTCTTTTGTTAGTCGTTTCGATGATCAATCACAAGTCATCGAGGAATGTTTTATCCAGCTGCTTAAAAGCACGCTTTAACGTGTCCGCCAGCGCCTGGTAATCCGGCTTGCCTTCAACCGGGGCCAGCGCCTGCCCGGCCTCCTCCAGTTTTCCACGCACTTCATAAAACCAGTGTAAAATTGAAGGCGGAAGCGGCGTAATGGAGCGTTTGCCTAACCACCATAGCCCCTGCATCGGCAGACTTAACGCGAAGAGAGCCGTTGCGACGGCAGGACCAAGCTGCCCACCGAGGGCGATTTGCCAGCACAGAGTAAAGATAGCGACCGGAGGCATAAAGCGAATCGCATAGCGCGTGGCGCGGATCGTGCGATTCTCAATAAACATTGGCGCAAGGCGCTTTTCCATTGGCCATGTCTTTGCGTAATGCTGTCCCCGACGAAACAGACTGAAAAAGCTCACGGACGGGATTTCGGGTGTTGACATGGCTGTACCTCAACTTCACATATAAAAATTAAAATTTTTGTGCAAAACCACAACAGGCTATGACAACGTTCAAAATATTTTGTCATCGCTACCCCGTATCGGGTATTCTGTGCCAGCCTGATAGGGCCGTAGACGAGAAGCGTTAACTCGTCAAATTATCGCATATTATGCCATTGTCTGAAAAATGTTCAAAATGGCTTAAAATCATAGGTATTTCTTCCATCCTGCCAGAATGTTCGTTTGGCATGATGTTAATCATAAACGTCTGGGTCAGCTTGCGTTACGCTTTTAGGCTCATTGACGTTTTTTTAGCCACGTATCAATTATAGGTACTTCCATGTCGAGTAAGTTAGTACTGGTTCTGAACTGCGGTAGCTCTTCACTGAAATTCGCCATCATCGATGCGCTCAACGGTGACGAGTACCTCTCTGGTTTGGCCGAATGTTTCCATCTGCCTGAAGCACGTATCAAGTGGAAGATGGACGGCAGCAAACAAGAAGCGGCTTTAGGTGCAGGCGCCGCTCACAGTGAAGCGCTGAACTTTATCGTTAACACTATTCTGGCACAAAAACCAGAACTGTCTGCTCAGCTGACTGCGATTGGTCACCGTATCGTCCACGGCGGCGAAAAATACACCAGCTCCGTTGTCATCGACGACTCTGTTATCCAGGGCATCAAAGACTCTGCCTCTTTTGCTCCGCTGCATAACCCGGCGCACCTGATCGGTATCGCTGAAGCGCTGAAGTCCTTCCCGAATCTGAAAGACAAAAACGTGGCCGTGTTTGACACCGCGTTCCATCAGACCATGCCGGAAGAGTCTTACCTCTATGCCCTGCCGTACAGCCTGTACAAAGAGCACGGCGTACGTCGCTACGGCGCGCACGGCACCAGCCACTTCTATGTGACTCAGGAAGCCGCAAAAGTCCTGAACAAGCCGGTTGAAGAAGTCAACATCATCACCTGCCACCTGGGCAACGGTGGTTCTGTTTCTGCTATCCGCAACGGTAAATGTGTTGATACCTCTATGGGTCTGACCCCGCTGGAAGGTCTGGTGATGGGTACCCGTTCCGGTGATATCGACCCGGCGATCATCTTCCACCTGCACGACACTGTGGGCATGAGCGTTGACGACATCAACAAAATGCTGACCAAAGAGTCTGGCCTGCTGGGTCTGACCGAAGTCACCAGCGACTGCCGTTACGTTGAAGACAACTACGACAGCAAAGAAGACGCGAAGCGTGCAATGGACGTTTACTGCCACCGTCTGGCGAAGTACATCGGTTCTTACACCGCGCTGATGGACGGTCGTCTGGACGCGGTTATCTTCACCGGTGGCATCGGTGAGAACGCGGCAATGGTACGTGAACTGTCCCTGGGCAAACTGGGCGTTCTGGGCTTCGAAGTCGATCACGAGCGTAACCTGGCTGCCCGCTTCGGCAAGTCTGGCTTCATCAACAAAGAAGGCACCCGCCCGGCTATCGTTATCCCAACTAACGAAGAGCTGGTCATCGCGCAAGACGCGTGCCGCCTGACTGCCTGATTCCACACCGCCAGCAATGCTGGCGGTGCTGTTTTGTAACCCGCCCAACGCGGCGGTAACGAAAGAGGATAAACCGTGTCCCGTACTATTATGCTGATCCCTACCGGAACCAGCGTCGGCCTGACCAGCGTCAGCCTCGGCGTGATCCGCGCTATGGAACGCAAAGGCGTTCGTCTGAGCGTCTTTAAGCCTATTGCCCAGCCTCGTGCCGGTGGCGATGCGCCAGACCAGACCACCACCATCGTGCGTAAGAATTCCAATCTTCCTGCGGCTGAACCGCTGAAGATGAGCCACGTTGAGTCTCTGCTCTCCAGCAACCAGAAAGACGTGCTGATGGAAGAGATCATCGCCAACTACCACGCTAACGCGCAGGACGCGGAAGTGGTGCTGGTTGAAGGCCTGGTCCCGACCCGCAAACACCAGTTTGCCCAGTCCCTGAACTTTGAAATCGCGAAAACCCTGAACGCAGAGATCGTTTTCGTGATGTCTCAGGGTACTGATACCCCAGAGCAGCTGAAAGAGCGTATCGAACTGACGCGCAGCAGCTTCGGCGGCGCGAAAAACACCAGCATCACCGGCGTGATCGTTAACAAACTGAACGCACCGGTTGATGAACAGGGCCGTACGCGTCCTGACCTGTCCGAAATCTTCGACGACTCTTCCAAAGCGAAAGTCATCAAGGTTGATCCGGCAAAGCTGCAGGAATCCAGCCCGCTGCCTGTACTCGGCGCAGTGCCATGGAGCTTCGATCTGATTGCCACCCGTGCAATCGATATGGCGCGTCATCTGAACGCGACCATCGTTAACGAAGGCGATATCAACACCCGCCGCGTGAAGTCCGTGACCTTCTGCGCGCGCAGCATTCCGCACATGCTGGAGCACTTCCGCGCAGGTTCCCTGCTGGTGACCTCCGCAGACCGTCCGGACGTGCTGGTTGCTGCCTGCCTGGCGGCGATGAACGGCGTGGAAATCGGTGCAATTCTGCTGACCGGCGGCTACGAAATGGACGCGCGCATCAGCAAGCTGTGCGAACGTGCGTTCGCTACCGGCCTGCCAGTCTTCATGGTGAACACCAACACCTGGCAGACCTCTCTAAGCCTGCAAAGCTTCAACCTGGAAGTGCCGGTTGATGACCACGAGCGTATCGAGAAAGTTCAGGAATACGTTGCGGGCTACATCGACGCAGACTGGATTGAATCCCTGACCGCGACCTCCGAGCGCAGCCGCCGTCTGTCTCCTCCAGCCTTCCGCTACCAGCTGACCGAGCTGGCGCGTAAAGCGGGCAAACGCGTGGTTCTGCCAGAAGGCGACGAGCCACGTACCGTTAAAGCGGCGGCCATCTGTGCAGAGCGCGGCATCGCGACCTGCGTGCTGCTGGGTAACCCGGACGAGATCAACCGCGTTGCGGCGTCTCAGGGCGTTGAGCTGGGCACAGGCATCGAAATCGTTGACCCGGAAGTGGTTCGCGAAAGCTACGTTGCCCGTCTGGTTGAGCTGCGTAAGAACAAGGGCATGACCGAAGCCGTTGCGCGCGAGCAGCTGGAAGACAACGTCGTGCTGGGCACGCTGATGCTGGAGCAGGACGAAGTTGACGGTCTGGTTTCCGGTGCGGTTCACACCACCGCGAACACCATCCGTCCACCGTTGCAGCTGATCAAAACCGCACCGGGCAGCTCGCTGGTCTCCTCCGTGTTCTTCATGCTGCTGCCTGAACAGGTTTACGTTTACGGCGACTGCGCGATCAACCCGGATCCTACCGCAGAACAGCTGGCAGAAATCGCTATCCAGTCTGCGGACTCCGCGACTGCCTTCGGTATTGAACCACGCGTAGCAATGCTCTCCTACTCCACCGGCACCTCTGGTGCAGGTAGCGACGTAGAGAAAGTCCGTGAAGCGACCCGTATTGCGCAGGAAAAACGTCCCGATCTGATGATCGACGGCCCGCTGCAGTACGACGCCGCGGTAATGGCTGACGTGGCGAAATCCAAAGCGCCAAACTCTCCGGTTGCCGGTCGCGCTACCGTGTTCATCTTCCCGGATCTGAACACCGGTAACACCACTTATAAAGCGGTACAGCGTTCTGCCGACCTGATCTCCATCGGGCCAATGCTGCAGGGCATGCGCAAGCCTGTGAACGACCTGTCCCGTGGTGCGCTGGTTGACGATATCGTCTACACCATCGCGCTGACGGCGATTCAGTCTTCGCAGCAGCAGTAATGTTTTGCCGGATGGCGCTTCGCTTATCCGGCCTACAGAACCTTAGGCCCGGTAAGCGCCAGCGCCACCGGGCAACAAAAAGGCGACCACACGGTCGCCTTTTTTTATTACAGCAGCTCCCGCGCCGCCGACACAATGTCATGCGCCGTCAGGCCATACTCTTTTTGCAGGAAGTCCTGTGTGCCCACCTGGCCGTAACGCTCCTTCACGCCCACGCGACGCATCGGCACCGGGCAGGTCTCCACCAGCACTTCCGCCACCGCTGACCCGAGACCGTTGTGAATACTGTGGTTTTCGCAGGTGACGATGCGCCCGGTTTTCTCGGCATAGTTTTTCACCAGCATCCGATCGATAGGCTTCAGGGTAAACATGTCGATGACCGCCGCACTTACCCCCTCCTGTTCAAGCTGGCGCGCCGCCTCCAGCGCTTCCGCCACCATGATGCCGTTGGCAATGAGCGTGATATCGCTTCCCTCGCGCAACACGTTGCCTTTGCCAATGGTGAAGGTTGAGCCCGGCGCATAGACGCTCGGCGCCTGCTTGCGGATGGTGCGCACCCAGTAGAAGCCTTCGAGATCGATAAGCTGGCGCAGCACATCCTCGAACATCACCGCATCGGTAACTTCCAGCACCACCGAATGCGCCAGACCGCGCACGATGCCCATATCCTCGAAGGACATGTGCGTCCCGCCGTTGTGGCAGGCCGTCACGCCCGCATCCGAGGCAATCACCTTCACGTTGTTGCGCTGGTAGTCCAGGGACATAAACAGCTGGTCGAAGCAGCGACGGCTGGCAAACGCGGTGAAAGTGTGCACGAACGGCTTACGGCCGGTGAGCGACAGCCCCGCCGCAGTGCCGATGACGTTGGCCTCCATAATGCCGCAGTTAATCACGTGCTGCGGATAATCGCGCGCTACGCCGTCCATCGCCATTGAGCTCATCAGGTCCGCTTCCAGGGCGATAATCTCGCTGCCGGCCTCAATCTGCTTTGCCACAAAGCCCGCGTAGACTTTGCGCATCTCAACGGCGTCTTTCTGTCCTGCCGGTGCAACCTTAATCATGTGAAGCCTCCAGTTGGCGAATGGTCTCATTGAGGGCCGCTTTGCTCTCCGCGGTCAATCGCAGGTGGTGCGAGTTGCTAAGCTGTTCCAGGTACGGCACCCCCTGCCCTTTGATGCTGTCGAGGATCACCACCCGCGGACGCGCATCGGCCTCCGGTACCCTTGAAGTCACCTTCAGCAGTGCCGGAATGTCGTCCCCTTTGACCGTCACCACGTCAAAGCCAAAGGCGCGGAATTTGCCCTCCAGGTCGAAGGCACAGATGATTTCGTCCAGTTCGCCGTCGAGCTGCTGTTTGTTCCAGTCCACGAACACGGTCAGGTTGTTCAGACGATGGTGAGCGATAAACTGGAACGCTTCCCAGCACTGGCCTTCGTTCAGCTCGCCGTCGCCAACGATGCAGAAGACCCGATTCGGTCGCCCGGCCAGCCTGTGCGAGAGTGCCATACCGCCCGCAATGGAGATCCCCTGCCCCAACGAGCCGGTGGTGGCATCCACGCCGCACGTTTTCAGGCGGTCCGGGTGGCTGGGCAGACGCGTGCCGTTCTGGTTCAGCGTGCTCAGCTCTTCAACCGGGAAGTAGCCCTTAATCGCCAGGGTGCTGTAGAGCGCCGGGCCTGCATGACCTTTCGACAGCACAAAGTAATCGCGCTCAGGCCAGTCCGGATCCGCCGGGTCGATCTTCATCACGGCGCCGTACAGCACCGCCAGGGTTTCCACCACCGACATGCTGCCGCCGTAGTGCCCAAAGCCCAGCTGCGTCAGGGATTTGAGGGTTTCAAGACGGATCTGACGCGCCAGTTCGGTTATCTCGTTCTCATTCATGATTTGGCTCCGGTATTTTCCTGCGCGTTACTACCCGCAGGTTTGTTTTTCGCGAAGATGTTGTAGGCCACCAGCAGCGCGAACAGCGCCACAACCAGCCCGGTGATGGCAAGCGGTGACAGGAAGCGCGCCAGGTTGCCCAGCACAATCCCGACCGCGCCGAAGTCGGCGTCCGAGAAGGTGGTGTTAGCAAAGCCAATCGCACCCAGTACCGGCAGCAGCAGGACCGGGAGGAAGGTAATCAGCAGGCCGTTAGCAAAGGCGCCTATCATTGCCCCGCGGCGTCCACCGGTGGCGTTACCGAACACGCCCGCCGTTGCGCCGGTGAAGAAGTGCGGCACTACGCCCGGCAGGATCAGCACCCAGCTAAACTGACCGCAGATCAACAACCCCACAATTCCCCCGAGGAAGCTGAACAGGAAGCCAATCAGCACCGCGTTTGGCGCATAGGGGTAGACCACCGGGCAGTCCAGCGCCGGACGCGCGTTCGGCACCAGTTTTTCCGAGAAGCCGGTAAAGGCCGGGACGATTTCCGCCAGAATCAGGCGTACGCCCTGCAGGATGATGAACACGCCCGCCGCGAAGGTGATCGCCATGATGATGGCGTACACCAGGTAGTTTTGCCCGCCGCTGAAGGTGGACTCCACGTACTCACGCCCGGCGCTTACCGCCATGATCAGATAGATAATCATCATGGTCAGGGAGATGGAGATCGAACTGTCGCGCAGGAAGCTGAGGTTTTTCGGCAGGTTCATCTCTTCGGTGGAGCGCGAGCCTTTGCCGACCCTGCTGCCAATCCAGCCGGACAGCACGTAGCCCAGCGTACCGAAATGACCGAAGGCGATCTCATCGTTGCCGGTAATACGCTTCATATAGCGCTGCGCAATCGCCGGGAAAAAGGCCATAATCAGGCCGAGAATCAGTGAACCGGTAAAGACCAGCCCTACTCCCTCGAAGCCTGCGACCGTCAGGATCACGCCGATCATGCACGCCATGTAGAAGGTGTGGTGCCCGGTCAGGAAGATGTACTTCAGGCGGGTAAAGCGCGCGACGACAATGTTCGCCACCATGCCGAAGGCCATGATCAGCGCGGTCGAGGCACCGTATTTTTCCAGCGCGATCGACACAATCGCTTCATTGTTTGGAATAATGCCCTGGATATTAAAAGCGTGCTCAAACATGCCGCCTAACGGGTTTAACGACCCCACCAGCACCGTGGCGCCACCGCCCAGTACAATAAAGCCGAGAATCGTTTTAATTGTGCCTTTTACGACATCAGAAAACGCTTTTTTCTGCGCGACCAGACCAATTAACGCAATTAAACCCACCAGCACCGAAGGGACTTTTAAAATATCGACAACGAAATTCAGCGTTTCAAGGATAAACATATCCACCTCGCCTTATCAGGGTTATTGTCTGTCGAACCAGGCGCGCAGCTGCGCTTCGAGTTCGTTGATATCAATGATGTTGTTGATCACCACCAGCTGGCTTTCCGGCACGCTGGCGCTGGCCGCAATGTCTTTCGCCATCACGAACAGGTCCGCCGCGCCCGGCGTGGCGGAGGAGAGATCGGAGTGTTCAACCTCGGCCTCAATGCCCAGCTTTTTAAGCACCTTTTTAATGTTCATTTCGACCATAAAACTGCTGCCCAGGCCAGAACCGCAAATAGCCATGATTTTCATTGTTGTCCCCTTATTTTGAGTAGAGCACGCCCCATCACGCTGGCGCGTAATGTTGTGAATAATCGGATTAAAAAATTAAATCAGAAGCGGTCAATAATGGCTTTAATGTCCTCCAGGGTATTCGCCTGATGTAATTTCGCCATATCTTCGTCGCTAGAAAATAATTCAGCGAGCGCGGATATCATTTCGATATGGCTATGTTTATCTGGTGCCGCGAGCATAATAATCAGATCGACAGGGTCAAACTCTCCGGCACCAAAAGAGACGCCCTGTTTTAGTTTTAGTAATGACAAACCCAGTCCTTTGGCGCCTTCCTCCGGCCGCGCATGCGGCATGGCTAGCCCTGGTGCCAGCACATAATAGGGTCCTAACGTATGGTGCTGCTGAATGATTGCCGTCACGTATTCCGGTGCAATCACCTGCAGATCCAGCAGCGGTTTCGCGCATATCTCCAGCGCCTGTGGCCAGCTTTCCACGCTATCCTGCAGCGTGATGGTTGTATCATATATCCAATTTTTGAGCATTTTCCCTCCCGCCAAACGCTAAAGATGGGCAAACTTTATTCAACCCATCAATCATTGGCTGCGATCGCGATCACAAAGATAGCGCTACCAATTACCAACATGCAGAAATGTGATAGCGCTATCAAAATGTAATCATGGTGTGAAATCACAGCAAAAAAAGGGATTTAAGGCGTATACTGCCTGTCACCTGAAATGAAGGAAAAAGAACGCGTCTGGTCAGCAGGAAGGTGTATGTCTTTAACCCGAAAACGGCGCAGTACCGGAAAAGTCACGCTCGCTGATGTCGCGCAGCTTGCCGGAGTCGGCACGATGACCGTCTCCCGTGCGCTCCGCACGCCCGAACAGGTTTCCGATAAACTGCGTGAAAAAATTGAAGCTGCGGTGCAGGAGCTGGGCTATATGCCCAATCTCGCCGCCAGCGCACTGGCATCCGCGTCCTCATGGACGATTGCGATGGTTGTTCCCAACCTTTCCGAAGCCGGTTGCTCTGAAATGTTTGCGGGCCTACAGCAGGTGCTGCAGCCCGCCGGATACCAGATTATGCTGGCAGAGTCCCAGCATCGGCTTGAGCAGGAAGAGAAGCTGCTTGAGACCCTGCTGGCGTCAAATATCGCCGCCGCGATTTTGCTCAGCGTCGAGCACACCGACACCGTTCGCCACTGGCTGAAAAACGCCTCGATTCCGGTAATGGAGATGGGTGCGATGCGCGCCGATCCGATCGATATGAATATCGGGATCGATAACGTGGCGGCCATGTACGAGCTGACGGAAATGGTGATTAGGCGCGGCTACCAAAATATCGGCCTGCTGTGCGCCAACCAGGAGCAGTGGATTTTCCAGCAGCATTTGCAGGGCTGGTACAAGGCGATGCTGCGCCATCATCTGTCGCCGAACCGGGTGATTAACGCGGCGATGCCGCCGAGCTTCTCGACCGGCGCGGCACAGCTGCCAGAGTTCTTGCTGGCGTGGCCGGAGCTGGATGCGCTGGTGTGCGTATCAGACGAGCTGGCCTGCGGCGCGCTGTATGAGTGTCAGCGTCGACGCATTAAAGTGCCGGACGATCTGGCTGTCGTGGGCTTTGGCGATAGCGACGTGAGCCGCGTCTGCCAGCCGCCGCTGACGACGATGGCGGTACCGCATCGAAAGATTGGGATTGAGGCAGGTAAAGCGCTACTGGAACGTCTGAATGACGGAGACTGGCGCGACCAAAAACCCATCGCGTCCAGCCTGTGCCTGCGGGAAAGCTGTTAAGGCTTACTCAGCCTCTTCCTCTTTTTCCGCTTTGTTTTCCGGCTTAGCGGATTCGTTTTTGGCGTTGCGGGTCATCCACAGCGCCAGCGCTTTTAACGAATCCGGCGTGAACTCGTCGCAGCGGGCGGTAATCTCTTCCGGCGTCATCCAGCAGACTTCGCTCACTTCCTCTTCCTGCAGGGCGAAAGGCCCATGGGAAACGCAGCTAAACAGTCCACCCCAGACGCGGCAATGTTCGTCTTCGAAATAGAACTGCCCGTGCTCGGCAAACGGCACCCCGGCGATACCTAACTCTTCTTCCGCTTCACGACGTGCGGAATCCAGCAGCACTTCATCGGCCTGCACGACGCCGCCTGCGGTGGCATCAAGCATGCCCGGAAGAAAATCTTTGGTGTCCGTGCGGCGCTGGACCAGAATCTTGCCCATGCCGTCATGCACAACGATGTACGTTGCACGGTGACGCAGGCGCTCTGCACGCATTTGTTCGCGGCTCGCCTGCGCGATCACTTCATTTTCTTCGCTGACAATGTCAACCCATTCAGTACTTGCCAAATGATTCTGCTCCACCATCGGGAAACCTTCTCGTCTAAGCGCTCTTTCGGCGCGTTTGCAGTTGTGGTGTAACTTACGGATTAATCGCTACCTGCGCAATAACTTGCTGATCATTAAGTGCGATAACGCTCAGGGTATTTCCATCCAGCAGGCCATAGCTCGCAGGATATCCGCCTTTCGGGATGCTGACCGACCCCGGATTAAAGTGATAAATCTCACCGCGTTTTTCAGCCACCGGAATATGAGTATGGCCGTAAACCAGGACATCGCCAGCCGTGAGCGCCGGGAGATTATCCGGGCCGAAAAGGTGTCCGTGGGTCAGAAACAGGCGGTTGTTTTCCAGCAGAACTTGTTGCCATGGCGCGGTAAGGGGAAAATGCAGCAGCATCTGGTCGACTTCGCTGTCGCAATTACCGCGAACGGCGATAATGCGCGAGGCAAACGGGTTAAGCTTTTCCGCCACCTGCGCCGGGGCATAGCCTTCCGGCAGCGCATTACGCGGACCATGATTTAACACATCCCCCAGAATCACCAGCCATTGGGCCCCGCTTTGCGAAAACAGAGAAAGCACTCGCTCGGTCGCGGGCAGCGATCCATGGATATCTGACGCAAACATCAGTTTCATCCGTCACTCCCTGGTAAAAAAACTCCCCTTATCATACCTGAAGCGTCAGGGCTTATCAGCCCGCGCGCTTAGCGGAGAGTGCCACATAGCGCTGTACGGAGGCTCGCTGCCACTGGAACGCCGCATAGTCCACCAGCAGTTGAGGGACCTCATCGCCGTTGAGGATCAAACGGTTCAGCATCAGCGCCAGATCGGTATCGGCAATACACCATTCACCGAACAGGTTCGGGTTGCCGTGAGCGAGCAGCGAGGCTGCAGTTTCAATCAGCTTTTGCGCGCTGTCGACGCCTTCTGCGCTGAGCGCTGGCTTTTTCACACCGGCAAACACGACATCCGTGGAGCGCTCGACGCGAATCGGCACCAGGTCGCTACGCAGCCACGCCTGGATCTGCCGGGCGCGGGCGCGCTTTTGCAGATCGTGAGGATAGATGCGCTCCCATTCCGGCGGCGCAAAACGATCTTCCAGATATTCATCGATCGCCGAGGATTCGCTCAGTGCAAAACCATCCAGTTCCAGCACCGGCACGCGTCGCGTCAGGTCGTAACCCTGCCACTGGGGTTTGAGGTGTTCACCACCGTCGAGATCGACGGTCTTCAGCGTAAAAGAGAGCCCCTTTTCGGCCAGCGCGACGTAAACGCTCATAACATAGGGAGAAAAGAAATTTGCATCGGACCACAACGTAATTACGGGCTGGTTCATAACATCCTCATCGGCTGATCGGTTTTTACTCAACATATAATCTCTTTGCTTCGCTGTCACTTGATGAAAACTCACGATTTACAACAAGCACCTATACTCATTTGTCATGGCACCACTATTCGCATGGACAGGAGTTGAGAATGATTGACCTTTATTACGCCCCTACCCCAAATGGCCACAAGATCACCCTCTTTCTCGAAGAAGCCGAACTGGATTACAGAATCATCCGCGTGGATATCAGCAAAGGCGAACAGTTCAACCCTGTGTTTTTGGCTATCTCGCCCAACAATAAAATTCCGGCCATTATTGATAGCCAGCCGGCGGACGGAGGCAGGCCGTTAAGCCTGTTTGAATCCGGTGAAATTTTGCTTTATCTGGCAGAGAAAACCGGCAAGCTGCTGAGCGGTGAACTGCGCGAGCGTCACCACACTCTGCAGTGGCTTTTCTGGCAGTCAAGCGGCTTTGGGCCGATGCTGGGGCAGAACCACCACTTCACCGCCTTTGCGCCGCAGACCATTCCTTACGCCATTGAGCGATATCAGGTTGAAACCCAGCGTCTTTACGGCGTTCTGAACCAGCGGCTGGAGAAAACGCCGTGGCTCGGGGGCGACCATTACAGCATTGCCGATATCGCCTGCTGGCCGTGGGTAAATACGCATGATAAACACCGGATTGACTTAGCGTCTTACCCGGCGGTGAACAACTGGTTTGAGCGTATCCGGACCCGCCCGGCCACCGAACGCGCAATGCAAAAAATCCAGCAGGTTTAATCACCTATGAGGCTGGGGGGCTGAGAGGCTCTCATGTATTATGGGCGGGAAATACTGACACGGAGAAGACCTGCAATGTCACAGCCAGACGCTATTATTCGTATAAAAAATTTACGCTTGCGCACGTTCATTGGTATCAAAGAGGAAGAGATTGCCAACCGTCAGGATATTGTCATTAATGTGGTGATTCACTACCCGGCAGACAAAGCGCGGGCCAGTGAAGACATCAATGACGCGCTGAACTATCGCACAATCACTAAAAACATCATCCAGTACGTGGAAAACAACCGCTTCTCTCTGCTGGAAAAATTAACCCAGGATGTGCTCGATATCGCACGCGATCATCACTGGGTCACTTATGCTGAAGTAGAGATCGATAAACTTCACGCCCTGCGCTATGCCGACTCCGTCTCCATGACGTTAAGCTGGCGACGCCAGGCGTAAACCTGGAGGTTGTATGAAGATTCTGCTGACCGGCGGTACAGGCCTGATTGGGCGCCATCTCATTGCGCGTTTGCAGGCGCTGCATCACGACATTACCGTAGTGACCCGCAGCCCGGAGAAAGCGCGCCAGGTGCTGGGCGCGGGGGTCGATATCTGGAAAGGGCTGGCCGATCGGCAGAATCTGGACGGCTTCGACGCCGTCATCAACCTTGCGGGCGAACCCATCGCCGATAAGCGCTGGACCGAAGAGCAGAAACAGCGGTTGTGCAGCAGCCGCTGGAACATCACCGAGAAGCTGGTTGAGCTGATTCGCAACAGCCAGACCCCGCCGTCGGTGCTGATTTCAGGCTCTGCGACGGGCTATTACGGCGATCTCGGCGAAGTGGTGGTGACCGAGGAAGAGCCGCCCCACAACGAGTTCACCCATAAACTCTGCGCCCAGTGGGAGCGCATCGCCTGCGCGGCGCAAAGCGACAATACCCGCGTCTGCCTGCTGCGTACCGGCGTAGTGCTTGCGCCGAAAGGCGGCATTCTGGGTAAAATGCTTCCGCCCTTCAGGCTGGGGCTCGGCGGGCCGATCGGCAACGGGCGACAGTACCTGGCCTGGATCCATATCGACGATATGGTGAACGGCATTATCTGGCTGCTGGATAACGATCTGCGCGGGCCGTTTAACATGGTTGCGCCCTATCCGGTGCGAAATGAACAGTTTGCCCACGCGCTGGGGCATGCCCTGCATCGCCCGGCGATATTACGCGTGCCTGCGACGGCAATTCGGCTGTTGATGGGTGAAGCGTCCGTGCTGGTGCTGGGCGGTCAGCGCGCGCTGCCAAAACGGCTGGAAGCGGCCGGGTTTGCGTTTCGCTGGTATGACTTAGAAGAGGCGCTGGGGGATGTGGTACGCTGAATATGTTACAGTGATACGCCATGTTCCGATGAAATGGCGTAACAATGGCAACCATCACCACTCCCCGGCTTCATCTCACCCCTTTCGAACCCTCTGACTGGGCATTCTTCCGTTCGCTGCGCGAAAACCGCGATATTATGCGCTATATGGCCGCGATTGCGCCTGAGAAAGAGACCCGACGCGTGTTTGCCGCACGCCTGATGGCGGAGCATGTCTTCGTGATCCGCTTTCTGAATGAAGATACGCCACTCGGCGATATCGGCCTGCAAATCAGCCCTGAGAATCGTGAAGAGGCGGACATTGGCTACACGGTTGTGCCTGCCGCGCAGGGAAAAGGGATCGCCAGCGAAGCGCTGCGCGCGGTGTGTGATTATGCGTTCAACCAGACCGGCGTGAAGGCGATTAACGCGTACGTGCTGGCGGACAACGGCGGCTCTGTACGGGTGCTTGAGAAAGCCGGGTTTGTGCGCACGCAGGTGCTTGAAAAGGCGTATGAGATTGACGGCGTGCGGTATGACGACTGGGTGTATCGCCTGGAGTGTGGTGCGGCCTGAATGCCGAGCGGTACTGCGTTTGCCCGGCCTACGGTTTTGTAGGCCCGGTAAGCGAAGCGTCACCGGGCGATTGGGCTGCACTGCGGGCTGATGCCCTCTTTATTTCAGAGATCCTTTAAGGAACTGCTGCAAACGCGGGCTCTGCGGGTTTGCCAGCACCTCGTCAGGGTGCCCCTGCTCTTCAATTTTCCCCTGATGCAGGAAAATCACGTGGTTCGAGACGTTACGGGCGAAGCCCATCTCGTGCGTCACCACCACCATCGTTTTGCCCTCTTCGGCCAGCTTCTGCATGATGCGCAGCACTTCGCCGACGAGTTCCGGGTCCAGCGCGGAGGTCGGTTCGTCGAACAGCAGCACTTCAGGCTCCATCGCCAGCGCGCGGGCGATGGAGACACGCTGCTGCTGGCCGCCGGAAAGGTGTACCGGATACTTCATCTGCTGGCGCTCGTCGATACCCACTTTCGCCAGGTATTTCACCGCGCGTTCCCGGGCTTCCTGCTTGCTTAAGCCGAGCACCTGAACCGGCGCTTCCATCACGTTCTCCAGCACCGTCATGTGGCTCCAGAGGTTGAAATGCTGGAACACCATCGTCAGGCGCGTACGCAGCAGGCGCAGCTGATTCTTATCCGCCACCTTCAGCTGGCCGTCTTTGTCACGCACCAGGTTGATGTTCTGCCCGCTCACCACAATCGAGCCTTCGCTCGGCTTTTCGAGGAAGTTAATGCAGCGCAGGAAGGTACTTTTACCCGAGCCGGATGAACCGATGATACTGATCACGTCGCCCGCGTTAGCCTGCAGCGACACCCCTTTCAGCACTTCATGTTCGCCGTAGCGTTTGTGCAAATCAATAACGTTTAATTTGTTCTCAGCCATCATCTTTCTCAGTGCGTCGAAGAAGGTTTTATATGCTGCAACCAGCGTTTTTCAGCCTTACGGAACAGGCTAATCAGAACATAAGAGATAATTAAATAGAGCACCGCCGCAATGCCAAACGCGGTAAACGGCTGATAGGTCGCGGAGTTGATATCGCGCGCGATTTTGAGCAGGTCCGGCACCGTGGCGGTAAAGGCGAGCGCGGTGGAGTGCAGCATCAAAATCACTTCGTTGCTGTAGGCCGGTAGCGCAATGCGCAGCGCCGACGGCAGAATAATGCAGCGGTAAAGCTTCACCGACGAGAAGCCGTACGCGCGCGCCGCCTCGATCTCACCGTGCGGCACGGAACGAATGGCCCCGGCGAAAATCTCGGTGGTATAGGCGCAGGTGTTGAGCGTTAGCGCCAGCACCGTACAGTTCAGGCCGCTGCGGAAGAACGCATTCAGCATTTCCGTGCCTTTTACGATCTCCAGCGTATACATCCCCGAATAGAACACCAGCAGCTGCACGTACAGCGGCGTGCCGCGAAACACATAGGTAAACAGCCAAATCGGGAACTGAATAAATTTATTGTTCGACACGCGACCGATGGCGAGAAACACCGCCAGAATGCCGCCCATCACCACGGAAGAAATCAGCAGCCAGAGCGTGATCGCCACGCCGGTAAAGCGGTAGCCATCCGTCCACAGCAGGGATTTCCAGTATTCCTGAATAATCTCAATCACAGGTCAGCCCTCTTCACACCCACGGAGTAGCGACGCTCGAGCAGAAGCAGCACACCATTGGAGACGGTCGTAAAGACCAGATAGATCGCACCGCAGACCACCGCAAAGTAGAACGGCTCCCAGGTGCTCTTGCCCGCCAGCTGAGTCGCTTTCACGACGTCTTCCAGACCGAGCAGCGAGACCAGCGCCGTCGCTTTGAGGATAACCTGCCAGTTGTTGCCGATGCCCGGCAGCGCATAGCGCATCATGGCCGGGAACATAATCCGGCGAAACGTTTGTGAAGAGGTAAAACCAAATGCGGTTGCCGCTTCAATGTGTCCTCTGGGAACCGCCATATAAGCGCCACGGAAGGTTTCCGTGAAGTAGGCACCGTAGATAAAACCGAGGGTGATAATACCGGCCACCATCGGGTCGATATCAATTTGTCCCATGCCCATCGCATCCGTCACGCTGTTCAGGGCAATCTGCAGGCCGTAAAAAATAAGCAGCATCAGCACCAGATCGGGTACGCCGCGAATGAGCGTGGTATAGCCTTCGAAAATGAGCGCCAGCGGTTTGTTAGCCGAAAGCTTCGCCCCTGCGCCCGCCAGACCTATCAGCACCGCCAGCACCACGGAGCTGATAGCCAGCTCAAGGGTGACAAGCGCGCCCTGTAAAATAACGCCAGAAAATCCGTACAGCATACCGCGAGCCCTGTCGTATCGTGAGTGGTAAACCGTGTCTTATCCCCTCCCCCAGCGGGAGGGGCCGCACGTTATTTGACGGAGCGATTAGCCGCCGTACACATTGAAATCGAAGTACTTTTTCGCCAGCTTGTCGTAGGTACCGTCAGCGCGCATTTCAGCAAACGCTTTGTTCAGCGCCTCACGCAGTTCGTTGTCTTCCTTACGCAGGCCCATACCGGTACCCACGCCAAAGAGCTTCTCGTCCTTAATGGACGGACCGCCGAACTTATAATCTTTACCCACCGGCGTTTTCAGGAAACCTTCGCTTGCCGCGACTTCATCCTGGAATGCCGCATCAATACGGCCTGCCGTCAGGTCTGCGTAAATATTTTCCTGGCCCTGATAGGAGACGATTTCGATCCCCTTCGGCGCCCAATGTTCGTTACCGTAGGTTTCCTGCGTGGTGCCCTGCAGCACGCCTACGCGTTTCCCCTTCAGCGACTCGAGGGTCGGTTGAATGTCAGAAGACTTAGCCACTACCAGACGTGAATCGGCAGCATAGAGCTTGTCGGTGAAGGCAATCTCCTGCTGACGTTTCTCGGTGATGGAAAGCGAGGACATAATCACGTCTATTTTTTTAGCTTTCAGTGAAGGGATCAGCGCATCCAGCGGGTTCTCTACATAAGTACACTGTGCTTTGATGCGTTTGCACAGCTCATTGGCCAGATCGATGTCAAAACCCACCAGTTCACCCTTTGAATTCTTCGATTCAAACGGCGCGTAGGTGGGATCGGTGCCAATACGAATTTTCTGCGGAATGGCTGCGAAGGCCGCGGTGGCGCTGGAAAAGGCCAGTACCAGAGATAATGACAACACGAGTTTTTTCATATTTGTCCTCAACAAACTGTCTTCATACGGTTTTTTTACGACGACGGGGTGGGGTTAATGTGCCATTAATCCACGCTGTCAGGCAAAGAATAATGCCTTTCAGACGGGAATTTTTGCATTATAAATGCTTAAGTATGCACGTAGCGACCCAATATGGTGCACAAGTTGCACCATATTGAATCATCCACACCCGCGACGCACCACGCTGGTGCGTTAGTCACCGTAGACGTTGAAGTCGAAGTATTTCTTCGCCAGTTTGTCGTAGGTACCGTCTTTGCGCAGCTCCGTGAATGCTTTGTCAAAGGCGGCTTTCAGCTCTTTATCGTCCTTACGCAGGCCGATGCCGGTGCCGTCACCAAAGTATTTTTTGTCTTTCACGGACGGGCCCGCAAAGGCGTAATCTTTACCTGCTGGCTGCTTCAGGAAGCCTTCGCTCGCCGCGACTTCATCCTGGAATGCGGCATCCAGACGGCCTGCAGCCAGGTCAGAGTAGATCAGATCCTGGTTCTGGTAAGCCACCACGTCGACGCCCTTCTCGCGCCAGTTGGCATTCGCGTAACCTTCCTGAGTCGAGCCCTGGAGCACGCCCACATGCTTGCCTTTCAGCGAGTCGATGGTCGGCTGGATCGGGGAACCTTTCGCGGCAATCAGACGCGAATCCGCAGCGTAGAGCTTGTCAGAGAAGGCAATCTCCTGCTGGCGTTTTTCGGTGATGGAGAGAGAAGAGATAATGGCGTCGATTTTCTTTGCCTTCAGCGACGGGATTAACGCGTCGAAGTCGCTGCCCACCCATGTGCATTTCACTTCCATACGTTTGCACATTTCATTTCCCAAATCGATATCAAACCCCACGAAATCGCCTTTCGCATCCTTGGAAGAGAATGGCGCGTAGGTTGCGTCTGTACCGATACGAACCGTCTGTGGAAGCGCTGCGTAGCTACCTGCCGCCGCACTTAACCCCACCAGCAAAGACAGAGCCAGAACCGTCTTCTTCATACATTTACCCTCAAGTACCGTGATTTTATTATGTATTGTGTTGTGTGTTGTGTTGCAGGCTTCTCTTGCAGGTCTTATGCCACATTGCCGTCTGGTCAAAAGTTCGACGTTAAATATGTTAATAAAACGTTGCGATATTGCCTTAATGGTGAAAGATAGCAGGTCTGCCGAACGAACCGGAAAGAGAAAAAGGGAAAAAGCGAATTAAATGTCGAGGATATGATCGCCGTTGCATAATTGCCCTGAAACAGGGCAACGTCTCTTTTCATGCACAGCATTTGTGCACAGAATCAGGCTCCCTGCCAGCGGGTGAAGAGGTCTTCGGGCAGGTCGATGTCAAACTGATCCAGCACGCGATTGACGGTCTGATTAATCACATCGTCCAGCGACTGCGGCCGGTGATAGAACGCCGGCACCGGCGGCATGATCACCGCGCCCAGCTCGGCGGCCTGGGTCATGAGGCGCAGATGGCCCAGGTGCAGCGGCGTTTCCCGCACGCAGAGCACCAGCGGGCGGCGCTCCTTCAGCACCACGTCCGCCGCGCGCGTTACCAGCGTGTCGGTATAGCTGTTCACAATCCCGGAGAGCGTTTTGATTGAACAGGGCAGGATCACCATACCGGCGGTTTTAAACGAGCCTGAGGAGATGCTGGCGGCGATATCGCGGGCATCGTGAACCACGTCCGCCATCGCCTGGACATCGCGCAGGGAGAGATCCGTTTCAAGGGAGAGGGTTTGCCGCGCCGCCTGGCTCATCACCAGATGCGTTTCCACTTCTGCCACGTTACGCAAAACCTGTAGCAGGCGTACGCCGTAAATCGCGCCGCTGGCACCGCTGATGCCTATTATGAGTCGTTTCATGATTTCGCCCTTGCTGAATTCTGGGCTGACTGTGCAGGATTTTGCGGGGAGTTGCAAGTGAGGGCGAGCGCCCTCACCTGCGGAGAGATTAACCTTCGTTGTGCATCTCTAAGCTTTCGAGATCGTTTTGCAGCTGAACGGCTTTCGCATCGTCGTTGCGCAGCGAATCAAGGTAGTCGAGGTACTGCTGGTCAACGTCTTTCGTCACGTAGACGCCATTGAACACGGAGCATTCGAACTGCTGAATCTCCGGATTCTCGGCGCGCACCGCGTCGATGAGATCGTTCAGATCCTGGAAAATCAGGCCGTCGGCCCCGATGATCTGGCGAATCTCATCCACTTCACGGCCATGAGCAATCAGCTCGTTGGCGGTTGGCATATCAATGCCGTATACGTTCGGGAAGCGAATCTCCGGCGCGGCAGACGCCAGGTAGACTTTCTTCGCACCCGCTTCGCGCGCCATCTCGATAATCTGCTCAGAGGTGGTGCCGCGAACGATGGAGTCATCCACCAGCAGAACGTTCTTGTCGCGGAATTCCGCGCGGTTGGCGTTCAGCTTACGGCGAACGGACTTACGGCGCAGGTGCTGGCCCGGCATGATAAACGTGCGGCCAACGTAGCGGTTCTTCACGAAGCCCTGACGGTACGGCTTGTCCAGAATGCGGGCGATCTCCAGGGCGATATCGCAGGAGGTTTCCGGGATAGGAATCACCACGTCAATGTCGAGATCGTCCCACTCGCGGGCAATCTTCTCGCCGAGCTTCGTGCCCATATTGACGCGCGCGCTGTAGACGGAAATCTTGTCGATGAACGAATCCGGACGGGCAAAATAGACGTATTCAAACAGGCACGGGTTGCTGACCGGGTTGTCGGCACACTGACGGGTGAACAGCTGGCCCTTCTCGGTGATATACACCGCTTCGCCCGGCGCAACGTCGCGCAGGAATTCGAAGCCCAGGGTATCCAGCGCCACGCTCTCAGAGGCAACCATATATTCGGTACGGCCATCGCCGAGGTCGCGCTTGCCCAGCACCAGCGGACGAATGCCGTTTGGATCGCGGAAGGCGACCATGCCGTGACCGATGATCATCGCCACGCAGGCGTACGCACCGCGGATCTGGCGGTTGGTCGCGGCAATGGCAGCGAAGATATTGTCTGCTTCCAGCGGGTAGTGACGGAAGTTATCCAGCTCGCTGGCGAACACATTGAGCAGGATTTCTGAATCAGAGGTGGTGTTAATGTGGCGACGTTTCTCTTCGAACAGCTTCTTACGCAGCTCATGAGCGTTGGTCAGGTTGCCGTTATGGGCAAGCGTGATGCCATACGGTGAGTTGACGTAGAAAGGCTGTGCCTCAGAGGCGCTGGAACTGCCAGCAGTAGGATAACGAACGTGACCGATCCCCATATTACCTTGCAGACGCTGCATATGGCGGGCTTCAAACACATCGTTTACCAGGCCATTGGCCTTACGTAAACGGAAGCAGTTGTTTGCATCAATGGTGATGATACCCGCAGCATCCTGCCCACGGTGCTGAAGCACCGTTAACGCGTCATAAATCGACTGGTTTACCGGCATGAAACCGGCGATACCGACAATACCGCACATTCGTCTTTTCCTCGTTAAGCCACATCTCAGGGTTTATGCCCTGGGCAAAAAACTCGACGAGCTTTGCAGATAGTCAAAGAACCATCTGATGATGAAGCTGAACTCTGGAATGAGCTGCGATTTCTGCCAGTCTTCACTTTTGGAGAACCCGGTGAAGGTATCCAGGAAGAACAGGATCGCGGCCACAATCAGCACGCCTCGTAATGCCCCGAAACAGATCCCGAGTACCCTGTCCGTTCCTGACAGACCGGTTTTCTCGACCAGCTGACCTATCACGTAATTCACGATAGCGCCGACAATCAGCGTCGCGATAAACAGCACCGCGATGGCGATTCCATTTCGGACCAGTTCATCTTCAAAGCCCGTGAACCAGACAGACAGGTAAGTGTAGTAATGACTGGCAACAAAGAAAGCACAACCCCAGGTTACCAGCGATAACGCTTCACGAACAAAGCCACGGATCAGGCTAACCAGACAGGAAAAACCAATCACCGCAATGATGGCGTAATCAATCCAGACCATATGTGTCCCACGATTAAACGCCCTGTCATCCAGTTCGGGGCGAATTCTAACAGAAAAAGAAAACGTTTGCGTAGGGATTTCCTTCCCGCGCGTAAATAAAAAAGGCGCTGAAAAAATGTTCAACGCCGTGGCTTATCGCCTCTCTCTAAAGGAGCAGGTCGTACTTAGTTCGCGCTGTAGCTCATCACCACACCACTCAGCCCGGAGATCTGCTTCAGCTCGCCCAGCGACCCTTTCAGCTTGTCTTTCGACGCCTCCGGCCCCACGAGGATACGGGTAATTTTACCCTGTACCGGCGTGGAAGGTGAAGTGTAAACGCGATAGCCCGCGCTGCGCAGTTTACCGACAACCTCGTTGACTTTATCGGCGTTTTTCAGCGCCCCCAGCTGCACAACGTAGGCTTTGCCGGTCGGCGCTGCGTCTTGCTTCGCAGGTGGTGGAGTTTCAGACGCTGCAGCCAGCTGCTCTGCTGCTTTATCTCGCTGTTGCTGAGGCTTCGGCTGCGGTTTCTCTACCGGCTTCGGTTTTTCAACAGGCTTAGGCTTCTCTACCGGTACCGGATCGATCTCGATGTTGTTATTCGCCGCCAGACGCGACGGGTCGAGTGACGGTGCAGCGGCATCGCCCGCGCGAACTTCTTCCGCCGCCCCTTCAGGCGGCTGAGCAGGCAGCGCCTGGGTCGCCGCAGGCAGCATATCCGGCTCATCGCGGTCGCCCGGCTTCGGCACCAGCGGAATGGCTGCAAACTCGTCCTGATAATGTTTTTTCTGCCCGTCGAGCAGCCCGGGAAGAATAATCACCCCGAGCGCGACCAGCACAATGGTTCCTGTTAAACGGTTCTGAAACTTACTCGCCACCGGTTCTCCCCGCGTCCATCACTTCCATGACATGTGCCACCGTGTGGAAAGAGCCACACACCAGCACGGTATCTTCTGGTTTAGCATCCGCCATCGCGGCATGCCAGGCCTGCGCCACGCTACTGTAGATTGCACCTTTGCCGAGATGTTCCATCAACTGCTCAGCAGTCGCACCACGCGGCCCCTCCAGAGGAGCACAATACCAGCTATCGACCACACTCTCCATGCAGGCCAGCGTGCCGCCGATATCTTTATCATGAAGCATACCGATAACCGCCAGCACGCGCCCGGTTTTTGGTAACGATTTGAGACGTCCTGCTAGATACGCCGCCGCATGCGGGTTGTGCGCCACATCCAGAATCAGACGCGGTGACTCGCTGACTATCTGGAAACGCCCCGGCAGCAGCGCATTCTGAATGCCGTCACGGATCGCCTGCTCACTTACAGCTAATCCGCTGGCGCGCAGTGCCGCCAGCGCGGTTGCCGCGTTCGGCTGCGGTACCTGCGGCAGCGGCAGATTCTCCAGCACGCCCTGCGCATCGCTGAAGCGCCAGCCGTTGCCCTGCACCTCATACTGCCAGTCAACGCCTCGGCGCAACAGATGTGCGCCCTTCTCTTTCGCCACGTCGGCAATGGTATGCGGCATGTCCGGCTCGCCCACCACGGCAGGCTTATTCGCCCGGAAAATACCGGCCTTTTCGCGGCCAATGCTTTCACGGTCCGGGCCCAGCCAGTCGGTATGATCCAGCGCGATGCTGGTGACCACCGCCACGTCCGCATCCACCATATTGGTGGCATCCAGACGCCCGCCCAGCCCCACTTCCAGGATCACCACGTCCAGCTGCGCCTGTTTGAACAGCCACAGCGCCGACAGGGTGCCGTATTCAAAATAGGTTAATGAGGTTTCCCCGCGCGCCGCTTCGATAGCCGCGAACGACGCCGTATGGGCAGATTCCGCCAGCTCGGTGTTCTGCACCCGCACGCGCTCGGTATAGCGCACCAGATGCGGTGAGCTGTAAACGCCGACCTTGTACCCCGCCGCCATCAGGACTGACTCCAGCGTGCGGCAGGTCGTCCCTTTACCGTTAGTACCTGCAACGGTGAACACGAACGGAGCCGGTTTCAGCACGTCGAGACGCGCGGCAACCTGGCTTACGCGCTCAAGGCCCATATCGATGGTTTTACTGTGCAGGTTTTCCAGATAAGAAAGCCACGCGGCCAGGGGCGACGTGGCTTGGGGAATGCTTTTATTTTCCATAATGCCCGGTTGTCATTAACAGGTTATAAAGCAAAAGGGCAGCGCCATCTGGCCCTGCCCTTTTCAGTTATCAGGCCTCGGGTTCCTGATCCGGTACCACCACGCCTTCGCGCGGCTCATCCGGGTTAGGCGCTGGCAGATTCATCAGCTTCGCCAGAATGCTGGCCAGTTTCAGGCGCATTTCCGGACGGCGGACGATCATATCGATAGCGCCTTTCTCAATGAGGAACTCACTGCGCTGGAAGCCCGGCGGCAGTTTTTCACGAACGGTCTGCTCAATGACGCGAGGACCGGCAAAGCCGATCAGCGCTTTTGGCTCAGCGATGTTCAGGTCACCCAGCATCGCGAAGCTTGCGGAGACGCCACCCATGGTTGGGTCGGTCAGCACGGAGATGTACGGCAGACCGCGCTCCTGCATTTTCGCCAGCGCTGCAGAGGTTTTCGCCATCTGCATCAGAGACATCAGCGCTTCCTGCATACGCGCACCACCGGAGGCGGAGAAGCAGATCAGCGGGCAGTTGTCTTCCAGCGCCTGCTCTACGGCACGCACGAAACGCGCGCCGACCACGGAGCCCATTGAGCCGCCCATAAAGGAGAACTCAAACGCAGCGGCAACCACCGGCATCTCGTGCAGGGTGCCCTTCATGACGATCAGCGCGTCTTTCTCGCCGGTCTCTTTCTGTGCAGAGGCCAGACGATCTTTGTATTTTTTGGAATCGCGGAACTTCAGCACGTCTTTTGGCTCAAGCTCGCTGCCCAGTTCTACCAGAGAACCTTCGTCCAGCAGGCTATGCAGGCGGTTGCGCGCCGACATACGCATGTGGTGGTCACACTTCGGACACACCTCAAGATTGCGTTCCAGCTCTGCGCGATACAGAACCTGGCCGCAGCTATCACACTTCGTCCATACCCCTTCAGGAATGCTCGCTTTGCGCGTCGGGGTAATGTTGCTTTTAATTCGTTCAATCCAGCTCATTGATAACCTTTCTGCCTGAACCTGGTCGTATGCCAGTTTTGCTATAAGAGGCGAATAATGCCATTTTTGCCTCCAACAGACCATGAATGTTGCACATTAAAACATAACAGCCCGAAACTTTGGATAAAAAAGTGGTCGAACCGCCAGCGTGCATTTACTTCGCTTGCTTTGCTGCCGCGCGTTTGTGACGAATGATTTCGATAACACCCGGCAGAACGGAAAGCACAATAATCGCTACAATCAGTAACTTAAGGTTTTCCTGAACCACCGGCAAGTCGCCAAACAGGTAGCCTGCATAGGTAAAGAGCAACACCCAAAGCAGTGCGCCCACCACGTTATACATTGCAAAATGACGATAGGACATATGGCCCATTCCCGCCACAAACGGTGCAAATGTACGCACAATAGGCACAAAACGCGCAAGGATAATGGTTTTTCCACCATGACGTTCATAGAAGGCATGGGTCTTGTCTAAATAGCTGCGGCGGAAAATTTTCGAGTCCGGATTACTGAACAACCGCTCACCGAACACCCGGCCAATCGTATAGTTGACCGCATCCCCGACAATCGCGGCAATCACCATCAACACCACCATCAGATGCACGTTCAAATCATTGGTGGGCAGCGCCGACAACGCACCGGCCACAAACAGCAGCGAGTCTCCCGGCAGGAACGGGGTAACGACCAGACCGGTTTCACAGAACAGAATCAGGAACAGAATGGCGTAAACCCAGACGCCGTACTGTGCGACCAGCTCCGCCAGGTGAACATCAATATGCAGAATGAAATCAATCAGAAAACGTATTACGTCCATATTGTCTAAGCCTTAATTGCACCTTTGTTTAGTCCGCTAAAAACAGCGGGCCCATTGGCGGTTTTGGCAGGTCAAACCGATCCGGATAGTCTACCGAGACCAGATAAAGCCCTTCCGCTTTCGCCGTTGCTGCCGCAAGCGTTCTGTCCTTCGCTGCCAGCAGTTCTGCAATCCAGCTCTCCGGCTGGTGTCCGGCGCCCACTTCCATCAGGCTGCCTACAATATTCCGCACCATATGATGTACAAAGGCATTGGCTTTGATATCCACCACCACATACGCGCCATAACGACTGACGTTAATGTGCATGACGTTACGCCACGGCGTACGGGACTGACACTGCACCGCACGAAACGACGTAAAGTCATTTTCACCAATCAGACACTGCGCCGCGCGATGCATACGTTCTGCATCGAGCGGTTCATAAAAATGCGTCACGCCCTGGCTTAACACGGCCGGGCGCAGGCGCTGGTTGTAGATGACATAACGGTAGCGCCGCGCCGTCGCGCTGAAGCGCGCGTGAAAATCATCCGGCACAGCTTTCACCCAACGCACGGCAATGTCACCAGGTAAATTCGCATTTACACCCAGCGTCCAGGCCGCATCTTTGCGCACCGCAGAGGTTTCAAAGTGTACCACCTGCCCCGTGCCGTGAACCCCGGCATCGGTGCGGCCCGCGCAGAAGACGTTGATCGGTTCGTTCGCTACCTGAGAGAGCGCTTTTTCCAGTTTTTCCTGGACGCTGCGCACCTCATTCTGACGCTGCCAGCCATAGTATTTACTGCCATCGTACTCAATGCCGAGGGCAATTCTGTGGACCGGCTTTTGCTCCACGTCTGACATCAGTACAGATACTCCTGCACCAGTTTTTCCGCGATTTTGACCGCCATCAGCGCGCCGCCAAAACGCACGTTGTCGGCAACGGACCAGAACTGCACCTGCTCCGGCATACCGTAATCGTTACGCACGCAGGCCACGGAGAGATGCGCGCTGCCGGTGGCATCGCCCACCTGCGTCGGGAATTCGCTCTCTTCGGAAAGGACAATGTCCTCACCGCGGCCAAACGCGTCGCGCGCTTCTTCAGCCGCTAATGGGCGCAGGGCTTCAAAGCCGACCATCTGCGCATGGCCGTAAAAGACCGGAGACTGTACGACGTTCGCGGAGATCATCAGCCCGTCATCCTGCAAAATTTTGCGCGCTTCATCGACGATACGACGCTCTTCCCGCACCGAACCTTCACGATCCGGCAGCAGCGGCAGCATGTTGAACGCCAGCTGGCGGCCGAAGAAATCATCTTCGTCGATCGGGATACCGTTCAGCAGCTTCGCGCTCTGCCCTGCCAGCGCGTCTACGGCTTTTTTGCCATTTGCCGAAGCCGACAGCAGGCTGGTCACGGTAATGCGCGACAGGCCACCGTCGTCGATCAGCGGCTTCAGCGCGGTCAGCAGCTGGCTGGTGAGGCTGTTTGGTACCGCGATAACGTTACGGTTGCGGTAGTCAGCCAGCACAAACGGATTGACGTCCGGGACCACCAGCGGCACGTCCGGCTCCAGGGAGAACAGACCGCTCAGGTCGATCACCAGGCAGCCCGAATTGGTCGCCTCTTCAATGTAAGACGCCGTGGCTTCAGCACCTGCGGCAAAAAACGCAAGCTGCGCCTGGGTCCAGTCAAACGTGGCCGCATCCTGGACCATCACGGATTTACCGCCAAAACGCAGATGTTCGCCCGCGCTGTCGGTGCGCGCCAGCGCATAGATATCTCCCACCGGGAACTGACGCTCGGCAAGAGTTTCGAGCAGGGCTTCGCCCACGGCACCCGTGGCACCTAAAATGGCAATATTCCAGCCTTCAGACATGGTGGTTTACTCCAGAAATAAAAAAGCGTCCCTGTCGGCGTATCCGACAGGGAGCATTAAGAAGACATTAATGCGCCGGGTGATGAACGGCGTTAAAACCCAGTTTCTTGAGCAACGTCGCAGCCGCTGCGTCGTCGCACATCACATACAGGGAAGACCACTCGCGGCGCTCAACGTAGTTCTTGCGCAGCTTATCAAATTCACCCGGGATCCCCGCCACCTTACGCAGCAGCGCATCGTCGCGGCGCACATCATACACCAAATGCACCAGCCTTTTCAGCGTTGCCTGATCGAGCGGGCCATGCAGGGTAATGCGGCCAAATTCAGGCGCGGGGAGTAAAGTATCAAGCGCCACCTGCTGCGGATGGCCGATAAAGGCGCTGTAGGCTTCAAACACCTGCGTAGTGCCGCGCGCTTTGCCTTCAAGCGTATAGCCCGCGATATGCGCGGTGGCAACGTCAACCTTGTTCAGCAGCTCAACGTTGAGATCCGGCTCCGGCTCCCAGACGTCCAGCACCACGCTGAGATCGTGTCCTTCATTCAGACATTTCAGCAGCGCGGCATTATCCACCACCGGGCCACGGCAGGCATTAATCAGAATAGTGCCAGCCTTCAGACGGCGAATCAGCGCCTCGTCCGCCAGATGCAGGGACTTATACGGCCCCTCTTTAAACAGCGGCGTGTGGAACGTCAGCACATCGCACTGTTCAACCAGCTCATCCAGCGCGCGGAAATCCTCGTCGTCACCGTTGTCTTTACGCGGCGGATCGCACAGCAGCGTGCGGATACCTAACGCTTCAAGGCGCTTTTGCAGACGCCCGCCGACGTTACCCACGCCGACAATCCCCACGGTGCGGTCTTTCAGCGCAAAACCATCGCGCTCGGCCAGCATCAGCAGCGAGGAGAAAACGTATTCCACGACGGCAATGGCATTACAGCCCGGCGCGGCGGAAAAACCGATTCCGGCCTGCTTCAGCCACTGATCATCCACATGATCGGTCCCTGCCGTTGCGGTTCCGACAAACTTAATCGCTTTACCGGCAAGCAACGCCTCATTTACTTTGGTCACCGAGCGCACCATCAGCGCGTCTGCGTCATCCAGTTCGTTAACCGGGATCGGGCGACCAGGGACAGCCTTAACGTCGCCGAGGCGGCTAAACAGCTCGTGGGCATAAGGCATATTTTCATCAACGAGGATTTTCACGTCTGAGTACCTGTTTGAGAGGAAGAAAACCTGCCAAGTGTGCCATAATCTGGCCGCCAGGCATATACGTATGCCGGGTTTACGCTGAGTTTTGACTTTAAGGATTTTTGACGATGCAGCCCATTTCAGGTACGCCGCCACGCCCTCCGGGTGAAGGCCCTGTCACGCCAAACGTTGCCGGTGAACAGCCACTATCCACGCAACAGCGCACCGTGCTGGAGCGACTGATCACGCGCCTGATAGCGCTGACTTCGCAGCAAAACGCGGAAGTCTGGGCCGGGGTAAAGCATGATTTAGGCGTGAGGAACGACGCACCGCTGCAGTCGCGCCATTTCCCTGCCGCCGAGCAAAATCTCAACCAGCGTATTACGACCGCGCAGCAGAACCACACCACGCGTCAGATTGTCACGCAGTTGACCGAGCTGCTGGGCCAGGGAAATAACCGTCAGGCTGTCAGTGACTTTATCCGTCAGCAGTATGGCCAGACCGCCCTGAGCCAGCTGACGCCAGACCAGCTTAAAACCGTGCTGACGCTGTTGCAGAACAATCAGTTGTCTATTCCGCAGCCTCAGGTGCGCCCCTCAACCGAGCGCCCGCTGCAGCCTGCCGAGCACAACACGCTGAACCAGATGGTGACCAAACTGGCCGCCGCCACCGGCGAGTCGACGAAGCTTATCTGGCAATCCATGCTGGAACTGTCCGGCGTGAAGGCGGGCGAGCTGATTCCGGCCAAACAGTTTACCCATCTGGTGACCTGGCTCCAGGCGCGCCAGACGCTCAGCACCCAGAGCGCCCCTACCCTGCATACCGTTCAGGCGGCGCTTAAACAGCCGCTGGAACCGCACGAGTTCGAGGTGATTCGGGATTACGCCCAGCAGAACTGGCAGGCCACGCCGCAAACGGTACTGACCACCGCGCAGGTGCAGGATCTGCTGAATCAGATCTTTGTTCGCCGCGCCGAGCGGGAAGGCGGCGTGCCGGAGGTAAGAAACGTTCAGCCGATCTACAGCCCGCTGTTTGCGCCCGTTGTGGAGACGTTCAGAACGCTCTCTGCCCGTCCGGGATTAATGTTGATTGCATTATTGATTGCGCTGGCGATTTTCTGGCTGGTTGCCTGAGGATTTGCCCGGTGGCGCTACGCTTACAGCGGCTCGAACCGTAGGCCGGGTAAGGCGCAGCCGCCCCCCGGCGACAACAGTTAATTTCTGCGAAACGCCACCAGCGTCACCACGATCCCCACCACCGCAGAAACCGCGCCGGCCAGGAAGACGGACGGGTAGCCAAACGAGGTGGCTAACAGACCCGCCAGCGGCCCGGTTACGCCGTATGAGATATCCTGAAACGCCGCATAGCCGCCCAGCGCCGTACCGCGGACCTGCGGCGCCACGCGCTTAACCACCTCAACGCCCAGCGCCGGGAAGATCAGCGAGCAGCCGCAGCCGGTTAACGCCGCACCCAGCAGCGCAACGGAGGCGACCGGCGCCTGCCAGAGCAGCACCAGCCCAACGGTTTCAATCACCAGCGACGCCACCGCCACCTTCACGCCGCCAAAGCGATCCGGCATCCAGCCGAACAGGACACGCATCAGGACAAACGCGCCGCCAAAGGCCGTCAGCGTAAAGCCCGCCATTGCCCAGCCGCGGCTCATGAAATAGAGGGAGACGAAGGTGCCAATCACCGCGAAGCCTACTCCCTGAAGCGCCAGCCCCAGCCCTGGCTGCCAGATTTGCCCCACCACGCTCCACAGCGAAGGACGTTCGCCTTTATGGGCGGGCACCTTGCGTACCGAACCGTTAAAAGCCCACGCCAGCAGCGGTAATACTATGGTGGTTGCTGCCAGTACCGCAAAACCAAACTGGCTGTGGATCAGCAAACCCAGCGGCGCGCCTGCAGCCAGTGCGCCATAAATCGCCATCCCGTTCCATGACATCACTTTGCCGGAGCGCGCAGGCCCCACCAGCCCCATCCCCCAGGTCAGGGTGCCGGTCAGCAGCTGGCTTTCACCGAAGCCAAGGATTAAACGGCCCACCACCAGCAGCGCAAATTTATACGCGGCGTCGACCGGCAGGAGAGCGGCCAGCAGCCACGCGCCCCCCGCCAGACTGCAGGCAAACATGCCCTGCAGCGCCGAGCGTTTTGCACCGTGCTGATCGGCCAGCCGTCCTGCGTAGCCGCGGGTTAATACCGTGGCTAAAAACTGAATGCCCACAGCAATGCCGACCATAGTGTTGCCATAGCCGAGTTCCTGATGAACGAACAGCGGGATCACCGGCAGCGGCAGGCCAACGGTCATGTAGGTCAGGAATACCGCAAAGGCGATGCGGAAAAGAGAAAGGTTCCCGGAAGGAGTGCCCTTCTCGGGGGTAACAGCCTTCATGCATAACTCCGTGTTCAGGCATAAAAAAGGGAGCCTTCCGGCTCCCTTCCATTATACATTCAAACGCTTATGCTTTCAGCTTGCGCATAACGAGTGTGGCGTTGGTGCCGCCGAAGCCGAAGCTGTTGGACATCACGGTGGTCAGCGTCGCTTCCGTTGGTTTGGTCACGATGTTCAGGCCAGCCGCCTGCTCGTCCATCTCGTCGATGTTGATGCTTGGGGCGATAAAGCCGTTTTCCAGCATCAGCAGAGAGTAGATCGCTTCCTGCACGCCCGCCGCACCCAGAGAGTGACCGGTCATGGCTTTGGTGGCAGAGATAGCCGGGCTGTTGTCGCCGAACACTTCACGGATCGCACCCAGCTCTTTCACGTCACCTACCGGAGTAGAGGTACCGTGGGAGTTCAGGTAGTCGATTGGGGTATCAACACCGTGCATCGCCATCTTCATGCAGCGCACCGCGCCTTCGCCGGACGGAGCAACCATGTCGGCGCCGTCGGACGTTGCGCCGTAGCCCACGATCTCAGCGTAGATGTGCGCGCCGCGCGCCAGCGCGTGCTCCAGCTCTTCAACCACAACCATACCGCCGCCGCCCGCGATGACGAAACCGTCACGGTGCGCGTCATAAGTACGGGAGGCTTTGTCTGGGGTTTCGTTGTACTTGGTGGACAGTGCGCCCATCGCGTCGAACTCACAGGCCATTTCCCAGCCCAGCTCTTCGCCGCCGCCAGCAAATACGATGTCCTGTTTGCCCAGCTGGATCTGCTCAACCGCGTTGCCGATACAGTGTGCGGAAGTCGCACACGCGGAGCTGATGGAGTAGTTCACACCGTGAATTTTGAACGGGGTCGCCAGGCACGCGGAAACCGCAGAACCCATGGCTTTAGTCACCACGTACGGACCTACCGCTTTCAGACCACGCGGGCTGCGCATGGCGTCAGCACCGAATACCTGCGCTTTAGAGGAACCGCCGGAACCGGCAATCAGGCCCACGCGCGGGTTGTTCTGATAAACCTCTTCGCTCAGGCCGGAATCTTTGATCGCTTCCTGCATGGAGAGATAAGCATAAATAGAGGCATCGTTCATGAAACGAACCACTTTACGGTCAATCAAACCGGTGGTGTCCAGTTTGACGTTACCCCATACGTGGCTACGCATACCTGAATCTTTAAACTCTTCAGAGAAAGTGATCCCGGAGCGTCCTTCACGCAGAGATGCCAGGACTTCCTGCTGGTTATTACCGATGCTGGAAACAATGCCCAGGCCAGTAATCACTGCACGTTTCATTCAATACCTCTGTAAGTCGCACTATAAAAAGTTTCGAGTCGCACAATAGCGTACACTTGTACGCCGAACAAGTCCGATCAGACATTTTCTGCGGAAATTTGCACCGATGGACTCACATCGTTAAGATCGTGCCACTGCCTGTCAGACGAGTAACTTACGTGAAACAAAACGCTATACAACCCGCCAACCTCGAATTCAACGCTGAGGGTACACCTGTTTCCCGAGATTTTGATGACGTCTATTTTTCTAATGATAACGGACTCGAAGAAACCCGCTATGTTTTCCTCGAGGGAAACCAGCTCAGCGCCCGCTTCCCTGCGCACCCGCGCAGTCTGTTCGTTGTTGCGGAAAGCGGCTTCGGAACCGGACTAAATTTTCTGACTCTCTGGCAGGCGTTCGATCGATTTCGCGCTGCACACCCCGAGGCTACGCTACAAAGATTACATTTCATCAGTTTCGAAAAATTTCCGCTTACCGCGCACGATCTGCGGCTCGCCCACCAGCGCTGGCCGGAGCTTGCAGCCTGGGCGGAGCAGCTTCAGGCGCAGTGGCCGCCGCATATCGGCGGCTGCCACCGTCTGATTCTGGACGGCGGACGGGTGACGCTGGATTTATGGCTAGGCGACATTAACGACCTGACCGATACGCTTGACGACGCGATGAACCAGACGGTGGACGCGTGGTTCCTTGACGGCTTTGCGCCCGCCAAGAACCCGGACATGTGGAGCCAGCATCTGTTTAGCGCGATGGCCAGGCTGGCGCGTCCCGGCGCAACGCTCGCCACCTTTACCTCGGCCGGCTTTGTTCGCCGCGGCCTGCAGGACGCGGGCTTTACCATGCAGAAGACCAAAGGCTTTGGCCGCAAGCGCGACATGCTGGTCGGCACGATGGAACGGACGCTGGACATTCCCGCTCGGGCTCCCTGGTTTGCGCGCAGCGCCAGCGCATCGCGCGAAGTGGCGATCGTTGGCGGAGGGATCGCCAGCGCCCTGCTCTCTCTCGCGCTGCTGCACCGGGGCTGGCAGGTGACGCTCTACTGCGCTGACGAGGCACCAGCCAGCGGCGCGTCCGGTAACCGCCAGGGCGCGCTTTACCCGCTTTTAAGCGCGCACGACCCGGCCCTGTTCCAGTTTTTCCCCGCGGCCTTTACCTTCGCCCGTCGCCTGTACGACGCGCTGCCAGTGGCATTCGACCACGACTGGTGTGGCGTGACGCAGCTCGGCTGGGATGAAAAGAGCCAGCAAAAAATCGCCCAGATGCTGTCGCTGGGTCTGCCGGAGGAGATTGCCCGCGCGGTCAGTGCGCAAGAGGTGGCAGACACCGCGGGCGTGGAAACCGGCTGTGGCGGCATTCAATATCCGCTCGGCGGCTGGCTGTGCCCGGCTGAACTGACCGCGGCGGCGATTAGCCTGGCGCAGTCACGCGGGCTGAGGGTGCATTATGCTCATAAGGTTGAATCGCTTAGCCGGTCAGAACGGTGGACTCTGCATTTTGCTGATGGCAAAGCGGCACACCATGCCAGCGTTGTGCTGGCAAACGGACATAACATCAGCCAGTTTATCCAGACCGAGACGTTGCCGGTTTATCCGGTCGGCGGCCAGGTAAGCCATATCCCGACCGCGCCCGAACTGAGCAAGCTGCGCCAGGTGCTGTGCTATGACGGCTATCTGACGCCACAAAATCCGTCTAACGGACATCACTGCATCGGCGCCAGCTACCATCGTGGCGAAGCGGATATGCGCTACAGCGAAGCGGATCAGCAGCAAAACCGCCAGCGCCTGATTGACTGCTTCCCGGACGCGGCGTGGGCGAAAGAGGTTGACGTGAGCGAGGGCGAAGCGCGCTGCGGCGTGCGCTGCGCGACCCGCGATCATCTGCCGATGGCGGGAAACGTGCCGGACTACGACACGACGCTTGAGGCCTATCAGGATCTGGCAGAAAACAAGGAAACGGCGCTAAGTGCCCCGGTTTATCCGGAACTGTTCATGCTGGGCGGATTAGGATCGCGAGGATTGTGCTCCGCGCCGCTGCTGGCTGAAACGTTAGCCGCGCAAATGAGTAATGAGCCTGTTCCGCTGGACAGAACCACGCTTGCGGGGCTGAACCCGAATCGACTGTGGGTACGGAAACTGCTGAAGGGGAAAATGGTTAAGTAGGGTGCGGTCTGGTGCCCTCACCCCGGCCCTCTCCCTGTGTACAGTCCGGGGACATGGTAGACAGGTGTTCGGGGACATGGTGAACACTTTTTAACATCCTTTACCCATGGTGATCGACTTTTTCTTCAGGTCGATCACCCCCACTTTCGTGCTGTACCACCACACTTCATAGCAGCCGTCATCCTACGTCTCCCTCAGCCCGACCCGTTCTCCCCTGAACGCCTTGCCTGCGCTCAGACTGACACCCTGTATGCTCAGCTTTCCGCTGACATCCACTTTCCTGACCTTCACCCCTTCATCGTATTCAGGTGGCGTTACGCTGCCGCTGTACTGCCGGGCAGACGGCTGATAACGCGAGGCCGGTACCGCCATATCCAGCGCCTCGTGCGGGCGTTCAAGGTTGTACACCGTGCGCCAGTGATCAAAAGCGCGTTGCAGCTCTCCGCTGTCCGCGAACCATTTTCCCTGCAGCAGTTCCGCCTTCAGGCTGCGGTGAAAACGCTCCAGCTTGCCCTGCGTCTGCGGATGATAAGGCCGGGAGTGCCCCACCCGGATACCGTGGCGCATCAGCCACAGCTCCAGCGCCGTCCAGGTGCCGGTGGTGTCGCCCCACGGTGAGCCGTTGTCCATCGTCATCCTGTCTGGCAGGCCGTAGCGTTCAAACGCGCTGACCAGCTGCTGCTGCACGGTCTCGCGCCGTTCATCGGTACAGTGCGCCAGGCACAGGGAAAAACGGGAGTGGTCGTCCAGCAGGGTGAGCGGATGGCAGCGGCCACCGCCAAAGGGAAAGTGGCCCTTAAAATCCATCTGCCAGAGCCGGTTCGGCGCGTCATGTTCGAAGCGTCCCGTAGCCGGAACGCCCGGTGATGCGCCCGGCAGCAGACCGTGACGGGCCATCAGATTATGGACGGTGCTGAAGGCGGGCATACGGTGCCCCTGGTCTTCAAGCCAGCGCTTAATCTTGCGGGCGCCCCAGCGTTGATGACGGTCATGCGCCATGCGCAGCAGGGCCGTGATGTCGTCAGATGAGCGGTTCGGGGAATGATGAGGTGCGCGGGAGCGGTCCTGAAGACCGGAGGCACCTTCCTCAGCCCAGCGCTGAAGCCACTTGTAGCCGGTGGCAGGAGAAATGCCGAACTGACGGCAGAGGAAACGGATGTTCGCCCCGTCCTGCGAGGCGAACAGCACAAACTCGGTACGTAATGACATGGTATCTCTCGCATCCCAGGGCATAAGCGACTCCATAAACGGGTTCTTATGCCTCAGTTGTAAGTGTCTACCATGTCCCCGAACAAGTGTTCACTATGTCCCCGGACCGTACACCCTGTGGGAGAGGGAGATGACGCACTTACTTAGCGTTTAGCCTGCTGGAATAAATTGTCCCACATCCCCAGCACCAGAGACTGGTCGCGCGGAGAGAGCTCCCCGGCCAGAATGGCTTTTTCCAGGCTGCGCGTGACTTCAGCGTGAACGGCGTCGGCAGAGTGATCGTCACCTGCTTCCAGCTCGGCTACCGCCAGCGTCAGGTGACCACGCAGATAACCGCTGGCGAACAGCTCATCATCACTGGCGTGTTCCACCATGTCATCAATTAACGCCAGAATGCGTGATTCAAATTCTGCGATCATCTTCTTTCCTCTGTTAAAGATCTTCCGGCCAAGGGAAGCATTCCGCCGTGATCTCCGGCGTGTGGTAATAATTCTGTAAAGCCTCGATCAGGCGCGCCGGACGTTCCGGGATGCCTTTCTCAAGATACTCCATCACCTGCGCATGCACGCGGCGCTGGAAGACGATACGGTCTGGCTCAAAGTCACCTTCAAGGTTGTCACAGCTCACGTTGAACGGGAAACCCGCCGCCACGCAGAACAGCCATTCCAGCGCCTGCGGCTTCACTTCCACGTCCTCAAACTGGCCCTGGGTGGCGGCGTCGCGCCCGTCCGGACAGTACCAGTAACCGAAGTCCACCAGCTCGCGACGCGCTTTCCCCGCGATGCACCAGTGCGAAATCTCGTGCAAACCGCTGGCGTAAAAGCCGTGGGCAAAGACGATGCGGTTGTACGGAACCTCTGCATCAGCAGGAAGATAGATCGGTTCGTCGTCGCCTTTAATCAGACGGGTATTAAAATCATCAGCAAAACAGCTATCGAAGATCTCAATCAGCTGTTCGTATTTATGCGTACTGTTCATTAGTTCATCCCCAACCAGGTGAGGATCTCCTGTCCATGGCTGTCATAAAGAAGTTTGGCGCTCATCACCGCCGAGACGACAACAATCATCGGGCGGATCAGCTTTTGCCCTTTGCTTAATACCAGACGCGAGCCTGCGCGCGCGCCCAAAAACTGCCCTGCCATCATCACAAACCCGGTTGCCCAGATAACCTTGCCGCCAATGATAAACAGCAGCAGGCCGCCGACGTTCGAGGTCGCATTCAGCACCTTGGCGTGGGCGGTGGATTTGGCGAGGTTAAAGCCGGCTAGCGTCACGAACGCCAGCGCGTAAAACGAGCCTGCCCCCGGGCCAAAGAAGCCGTCGTAAAAGCCGACGCAGCCACCGGCAATCAGCGCAAATGGCAGGCCGTGCAGCCGCCGCGCCCGGTCTTCCTCACCGAGCTTAGGCATCAGCAGGAAATAGAGACCGATGCAGATAACCAGAATCGGCAGGATCTGGCGCAAAATATCCGACTGCACGTGCTGCACCAGCAGCGCTCCCGACGTTGAGCCGATAAAGGTCATCAGGATATTGAGCTTCTGGTCGGCGAGATTCACCACCTTGCGGCGGATAAAATAGAGCGACGCCGAAAGCGAGCCGCCGCAGGCCTGCAGCTTATTGGTGGCAAGCGCCTGCGCCGGGCTCATGCCCGCCGCCAGCAGCGCGGGCACGGTTAACAGCCCGCCGCCGCCCGCGAGTGCATCGATAAAACCGGCCAACATGGCCACAAAGAACAGCACCACCAGCAGCAGCGGTGACACCATAAACAGATCGACGAAGTTATCCATTAAAGTACATGCTCATCCAGTAGCGCCTGGCAGGAAGGCGGCAACGGAGGCGGTGTCTTCTTCTCAGGCTTAGAGGTTCCAGGTTTTGCCGGCTCAAACCAGCTTTGCAGTTCGTAACCACAGCCATCACCTGGCGGAGGTAACGGCTGATCTTCACATTCCAGGCTGTTCGCCGGGCAGCGCAGACGAACGTGCATATGCGCACGATGCTGGAACCACGGGCGCACTTTGCGCAGCCAGTCGCGATCCGTCCCCGCATCCAGGCAAAGCTGCTGCTTGATCGCCGGGTTCACAAAGATCCGCGTGACGTCGTTATCTTCTGCCGCCAGCTTGATCATACTGGAAACCTCCCGCGTCCACAGCGAGGGCACCACGCTTTTGCCGTCGCGCGACACCAGATCCAGCGCCTGCGGTTTTAGCAGCTGCGAAGACGTCCAGCGCGTTTTCGGCAGCTGCAGGAAGATGTCGACATCCAGCCCGGTCTGGTGGCTGGCGTGCCCGCCGTTAAAGCGGCCACCGGCAGGCATCCCCATATCGCCAATCAGCATCGTCCCCAGCCCCAGGTTATGCACCTGGTTCCCCAGTCGCTGAATGAACAGCACCAGATCAGGGTGGCCGAAGTAACGACGCTGGTCGGTACGCATCACCTGATAGGTATCTGATTGCAGCGGCAACTCCTGCGCACCCACGATACAGCCGTTAGAGAAGGCGCCGATGGACTGCGCGCTTCCCGCCACCGGATGGGTGATTTTTTGCCACGGCGTGGCGGCCAGACTGGCTCCACTGGCCAGCAGCGCCAGCAGAGCAATTGCGGTTTTTTTCATGTTTACCAGCGTGGAATGGTGGTCGTCACGTCCGCGTTCTGCGCGCGCTGGCGCAGGAAGTGATCCATCAGCACGATCGCCAGCATCGCTTCCGCGATCGGCACCGCGCGGATCCCCACGCACGGATCGTGACGACCTTTGGTGATCATCTCAACTTCTTCGCCTGAGCGGTTAATCGTGTGGCCCGGCACGGTGATGCTTGAGGTCGGCTTCAGCGCGATGTTGGCAATAATCTGCTGTCCACTGCTGATACCGCCGAGAATGCCGCCCGCATGGTTGCTCTGGAAGCCCGCTTTCGTGATTTCGTCGCGGTTCTGGCTGCCGCGAAGCGCCACCACGTCGAAGCCGTCGCCAATCTCGACGCCCTTCACCGCGTTGATGCTCATCAGCGCGTGGGCGATATCGGCGTCGAGACGGTCAAATACCGGCTCGCCCCAGCCAGCCGGGACGCCATCTGCCACCACGGTGACTTTCGCGCCAATGGAGTCGCCCTCTTTTTTCAGGCCGCGCATCAGTTCGTCCAGGGCGTCAAGCTTATCCGCATCGGCGCAGAAGAACGGGTTTTGCTCGACCTGATCCCAGTCCTTGATCGCCAGCGGAATGTCGCCCATCTGGGTCAGACAGCCGCGAATGACGATGCCAAATTTCTGCTGCAAATACTTTTTAGCAATCGCGCCAGCGGCCACGCGCATCGCGGTTTCACGCGCGGAAGAGCGTCCGCCGCCGCGATAGTCGCGAAAGCCGTACTTTTGCTCGTAGGTGTAGTCGGCATGGCCCGGGCGGAACACGTCCTTGATAGCACCGTAGTCCTGAGAGCGCTGATCGGTGTTTTCAATCAGCAGACCAATGCTGGTGCCGGTGGTGCGGCCTTCAAAAACGCCGGAGAGAATTTTGACCTGGTCCGGCTCGCGACGCTGCGTGGTGTAGCGAGAGGTGCCCGGACGACGGCGGTCAAGGTCGTGCTGTAAATCTGCTTCGGTCAGTTCGATGCCTGGCGGTACGCCATCAACGATACAGCCCAGCGCCAGCCCGTGCGACTCGCCAAAGGTGGTCACGCGGAATAACTGTCCAATACTGTTTCCTGCCATCACGGCTCCGATGTTGTTGTTTGTGTTTGAGCGTTGTGAAACGGGCCGAAGCCCGCTGGATTAATCTTTATAGATGCTGAAATGCTCGCGCGCGTCGAGCAGCTGCGCTTTGGTCAGCATAAAGACGCCGTCACCGCCGTTGTCGAACTCAAGCCAGGTGAACGGCACATCCGGGTACTGCTCTATCAGATGTACCATGCTGTTGCCCACTTCACAAATCAGAACGCCGTCATCGGTCAGGTAATCCGGCGCGCAGGCCAGAATGCGGCGGGTCAGCTTCAGGCCGTCCGAGCCTGACGCCAGGCCCAGCTCCGGCTCGTGACGATATTCGTTCGGCAGATCGGACATGTCTTCTGCATCGACGTACGGCGGGTTAGTGACGATCAGATCGTACTGCAGCGTCGGCAGGTCGCGGAACAGGTCAGAGCGGATTGGCGTGACGTGATGGATCAGGCCGTGCTCTTCAATGTTGTGTTCGGTCACGGCCAGCGCGTCGGTGGAGATATCGACGGCGTCCACTTCCGCTTCAGGGAAAGCGTAGGCGCAGGCAATAGCGATGCAGCCGCTGCCGGTGCACATATCGAGAATGTGCTGCGGCTGATGGTTAATCAGGCCTTCAAAGTGGTTGTTGATTAGCTCACCAATCGGCGAGCGCGGTACCAGCACGCGTTCATCAACGTAAAACTCGTGGCCGCAGAACCAGGCTTTGTTGGTCAGGTAAGCCACCGGAATGCGCTCGTTTACGCGACGGATCACGCGCTCAACGATGCGGTGTTTTTCGCTGGAGGTCAGGCGCGCGGTGCGCATGTCTTCCGGAATGTCCAGCGGCAGGTAAAGAGACGGCAGCACCAGCTGAACGGCCTCGTCCCACGGGTTATCGGTACCGTGACCGTACCAGATATTAGCGGCGCTGAAGCGGCTAACCGACCAGCGCAACATGTCCTGTATGGTATGCAGCTCGTTTACTGCTTCATCGACAAATATTTTATCCACTCTTTCCTCCAGGGCATGCTCGCATAATTTTCGGCGGCTAGTTTGCCATGAAGACGGCGATAAATCAGCAATGACGCGTACCGCTTGAGGTTAAAAAATGCGTTTAGTCGGGTACACTATCGGAAATACGAGATGAGAATGACGAATGAAAAAGAAAACATCGCTCAGCGAGGAGGATCAGGCTCTCTTCCGCCAGCTGATGACCGGGACGCGTAAAATCGCGCAGGACACGATTGTCCACCGTCCGCAGCGTAAAAAAATCAGCGAAGTCCCGGTCAAACGGCTGCTCCAGGAGCAGGCGGATAACAGCCACTATTTTTCAGATGAATTTCAGCCTCTGCTCAATACGCAAGGGGCTGTGAAGTACGTGCGCGAAGACGTCAGCCATTTTGAGCTGAAAAAGTTACGACGCGGAGATTATTCGCCGGAGCTGTTTCTCGATCTGCACGGCTTAACCCGGATGCAGGCGAAACAGGAGCTGGGGGCGTTGATTGCCGCCTGTCGCCGCGAACATGTTTTTTGCGCCTGCGTGATGCACGGCCACGGTAAACACATTCTGAAGCAACAGACGCCGCTGTGGCTGGCTCAGCACCCGCACGTGATGGCGTTTCATCAGGCACCGAAAGAGTACGGCGGCGATGCCGCATTGCTGGTGTTGATTGAAGTTGAGGAGTGGCAGCCGCCAGAATTGCCCTGACAGAAGGGCGGGAAACACGTAGTACCCCGCCCTGTCACACGTCACGTCAGATGGCTTTTGCCATCTTCAGGTTGCACGGGCTCATTTGCCAGTTGAAGACCCCTTTGCCGGTTTCGTCGAGAGTGACGTTGGCAATGGCGGAAGTGGTGAACATTGGCGGCGTTTCGCCCGGGCACAGCTCAGATACCAGATAGCCGACCAGCGGCAGGTGGGAAATGACCAGTGCGGAAGCGACACCTTCATTGCACAGCGCCTGAAGGTAAGCGCTGACAAGACCGACATCGCCGCATGGCGTCAGCTCAGGGAGAACGTCCACGCTGGATGGCAGGTTCATACACTCCCCTACCACGTCCAGCGTCTGTTCTGCACGCAGGAACGGACTCACCAGAACGCGTTCAATGTCCACTTTTTGACCTTTAAGCCACGTCGCCATTTGACGGGATTCGTCACAGCCACAGACGGTTAAAGGACGTACTGAGTCACTGGCGGCATCGAGTGCCGCGTCGCCGTGACGCATGATAAAAACTTGCATATTGCACCGCTTTTGTTAACCAGAATCACCGGCGTTAACTACCCGCGATTAATGCTCTGAGGTAGAAAACCCGATGGCCGGGCATTGTGCCTGATCCATTCGGTGAATGAAACGCTGTTTTTTACCTCAATGGCGTAAGTATAGTCAATCTCTGTTTACAAAATCGCCAGAACAGGTTCATTCACCTCAGGATTTACCCTTCTTTGACTTCAGTTTACGAAATCAGTTTCCCTTGCAGGCCAGAATGTCTGGCCCCGCTCCGCCATCTGCAATAATTCGTCACACGGTGTGAACCGCGGACCGTATTGCGAGGCCAGACGTTGCAAAATGACAACCACTTCACCCGCACCGAGCGTATCCATGTAACGGAACGGGCCGCCAAGGAACGGCGGGAAACCAATACCAAATACCGCGCCGATGTCGCCATCGCGTGCGCTCTTGATCACCTGTTCACCAAAGCAGCGCGCCGCTTCATTGAGCATCATCATCACGCAACGTTCTGCGCACTGAACGGCAGACAGTCTTCCCTGACCGGTGGCCGAAATAAGCCCATAAACCGAAGGGTCGACCTGTTTCTTGCTTTTACGCCCTTTCGCGCCGTAAAGATAGAAACCGCGTTCATTTTTTCTGCCTTTGCGATCGTCCTTCAAAATTGCAGAAACAATGTTTGCAGGCGGGGTAAAACGATCGCCATAAGCCGCTTCCAGCACAGGTATAATTTTAGTGCCGGTGTCTATTCCCACCTCATCCAAAAGTTGGATTGGACCGACGGGGAAGCCAAACTTTACGAGCGCCTCGTCGACGTGCTCGATTTTCTCCCCTTCCGTCAGCAGCCGCATCGCTTCGTTGATATAGGGTGCCAGAATACGGTTGACGTAGAAGCCAGCCTTGTCCGCGACCACAATCGGGGTTTTACCCTGTTTTTTCGCCAGCTTCACCACGGTGGCGATGGTCTGCGGGCTGGTCGTGGCGTGCGGGATCACCTCCACCAGCGGCATTTTTTCGACCGGACTGAAAAAGTGCAGACCAATGACCTGCTCCGGACGAGCAGCTTTCGCCGCGATATCGCCAATCGGTAAAGACGAGGTGTTTGAGGCAAAAATAGTGTGCGGCGCGCAATGCTGCTCTACGTCAGCCACCATCTGCTGCTTAAGCGCCAGGTCTTCGAATACGGCTTCAATCACCAGGTCCCGGTGTGCAAAACCGCTGTAATCCGTCGTGCCGGAGATCGTCGCCAGGGTTTTATCACGCTCGCTTGCCTTGATATGGCGGCGTTTGACCTTCCGATCAAGGTTCTGCCAGCTGTACTGCAGCGCGTGGTTGATGCCCTTTGCGCTGATGTCTTTGATACGCACGGGCAATTTGCCTTTGCTGGCGGTAACAAACGCGATTCCGCCGCCCATCAGCCCACCGCCCAGCACGCCAACGGCGCGCAGCGGAGCAGGCTCTGCCTCGCTGCCCGGATCTTTTTTCACCTCAGTACTGGCGAAGAAGATGCTGCGCAGCGCCTGCGACTGCGGCGTCATCGCCAGTTCACCAAAGGCTTTGGCCTCAGCGGCATAGCCGCTGCTGCTGCCCTGCGACAACCCGGTTTCCATCACTTCCAGAATGCGCTTTGCCGCCGGATAGTTGCCTTTGGTTTTTTGCTCGGTTTTTTTGCCTACCATGTTGAACAGGAGCGCGCGCCCCAGTGGCCCTGCCAGCACGCGCTCGCGTACAGGGAGAGGACGTTTTGTCTGACGTCCCTTCAGCGCCAGCTCAACGGCAGCGTCCAGTAAAATGGTGTGCGGAACGACGTCGTCAACCAACCCCACTTTCAGTGCCTGACGGGGGCGTAGCTGCTTGCCGGTTAAGATCATCTCCAGGGCGGTGCTAACCCCAACCAGACGCGGCAGACGCTGTGTTCCACCCGATCCCGGCAGCAGGCCTAACTGCACTTCTGGCAACCCTAAAACGGTTTTCGGATCGTCAGTGCAGATACGGCTGTGACAGGCCAGCGCCAGCTCCAGCCCGCCGCCCAGGCAGGCACCGTGGATCGCGGCAATAACCGGAATCGGCAGAGCATTGATTTCAGCCATCACCTGCTGTCCCTGACGCGCCAGATCTTCAGCTTCCTGCGCGCTTTTCGCTCGGGCGATCATGTTGATATCGGCCCCGGCAATAAAGTTATCCGGCTTAGCCGAGATAAAGACCAGACCACGAATCGCTTTATTTTCGCGGATCTGCTTAAGCATGGCGCGAACCTGAGTGCCGAATTCAGCCTTCAGGGTATTCATCTTTTCATCAGGCACATCAATAGTGATAACCGCGACGTTATCGAGGCGAACTGTCAGATTAAATGCAGATGGCATATCCATTATTCAGCCTCCAGAACCATTGCTGCGCCAAGGCCGCCCGCCGCGCAGGCGGTGACGAGACCAAACCCACCGCCGCGGCGACGGAGTTCGTGTAGTGTCTGGGTGATCATTCGCGCGCCCGTGGCCGCAAACGGATGGCCGTAGGCGATCGACCCACCCAGCACGTTGAATTTGCTCTGATCCACTTCGCCGGTGGCATGGGCGCGGCCCAGCACGTCGCGTGCAAAACGCTCGCTTGCCAGCAGCTGCACGTTTGCCAGGGTTTGCGCGGCAAAGGCTTCGTGCATATCAATCAGGGTTAAATCCGCCAGGGTTAGCCCCGCGCGATCCAGCGCCAGCGGCGTGGACCACGCCGGACCTAACAGCATGTCCTGCCAGACATCAATGGCGGTAAAGGCATAGCTGCGCAAATAGCCCAGCGGCGTGATGCCCAGCTCTTTTGCACGCGACTCCGTCATCAGGATCACCGCAGCAGCACCATCGGTCAGCGGCGTACTGTTGGCCGCCGTCACGGTGCCGTGCTTGCGGTCAAACGCCGGGCGCAGTTTGGCGTAATCCGCCAGCGTCGAGGTGCCACGAATATTGTTGTCTTCAGTAAGAGGCTCTCGATAGGGAGGCGTGTAGGCGGTCATGACCTCGTCGGTGAGTTTGCCCTCCGACCAGGCTTTCGCTGCCAGCTGATGCGAGCGATGCGCCAGCGCATCCTGCTGCTCGCGGGTGATGCCGTAGGTTTTGGCCATCTGCTCGGCGGTATCGCCCATTCGCAGGCCAGTCGAATATTCCGCGACGGCAGGTGGCACGGGCAAGAGATCGCGCAGGCGTAAACGCGAGAAGAGTTTGAGCTTCGCACCGGTGGTGCGGGCTTTATTAGCATCCACCAGAATGCGGGCCAGCTTTTTACTGACTCCAATCGGCAGTACGGAGGAAGAATCGGCGCCACCTGCGATCCCGGCGCGAATGGTGCCCGCCATCAGACTTTCCGCCACGTTTGCTACCGCCTGGAAGCTGGTCGCGCACGCGCGGCTAACGCTGTAGGCATCGGTATGAACGTTCATGCCGGTACCGAGAACAATCTCACGCGCAATGTTAGGGGCTTCAGGCATCTGCACCACCTGGCCGAAGACCAGCTGTTCGATGACCTCAGGCGGAATTTCGCTGCGAGCCAGCATCTCCCCCACTACCATTTTCCCCAGATCGACAGCCGGTATACCGTGAAACGCCGTCGCCTGACGTGCAAACGGCGTACGCAGACCGCTGACAATGGCAATGCGGTCACCTTGTCGGGTGATTAGCGGTAATGCCTGACTCATAACCTTCCCCTGTGAAAAATTTTACATGACTATAAAGTGGTCTGACCTGATAACAGTCTTAACCATTTTTTTACATTCAGCCAATCGGGGAAGCTTAAAAATGCGAGGTAAAACACAGAGAAGAAAAAGAAAATGCCCCTGCATGGCAGAGGCAATTGTGCGGTTTGTTGCCGGGTGGCGACGGTGCCTTACCCGGCCTACACGATCGTAGGCCCGTGCAAGCGAAGCGCCGCCGGGCAAAAAGGATTAACGCAGACCGAGCTGGAAAATCAGCGTTTCAGCTTCGCAGGCAAACACAAAATCGATATCCAGCTTCACGCCGCCGTCCACTTCTGTGAAGGTAGATTTGATTTCACACGGATCGGACTCCACATCACGCGCGCGCTTGCTCAGCGCGGCCAGCGTTTCTTCGGCTTCGGCGCGGTTGGTGAACACACGGCTGTAAGACGCGGTGCAATCGGTGTTGTCCATGATGGTGCCAACATCCATACAGCAGCAAACCGGGGTTTCATCAGCACTGCATTTACTCATAGCTCAATTTCCTCTGTATTCGCGCAGCGCGCGAGATAAACACGATGCTGATATTTTACGCCCCAGCGCTGGCTCTCTCCAGCCGTTAATGGCGCAAAATCGGATAAGTGACCGATATCACACTAAAAAATGATCTAAAACAAAAACCACCCTTTTGGGTGAGCCGCGATGGTCACAATTTTGCCAACCAGATCTCGTTTCAAGAAACATGTTTGAAAATATTAATAAACAAACTTGCAACATTCAGGCTGGTCGGACCTATACTCTGGCCACTGGTCTGATTTGTCTGTCATACCTCAGACCCTACACTTCGCGCTCCTGTTACGGTATGTAACAATTATTGAATAAAAATAACTCAATGAGGTTATGGTCATGAGCCAGAAAACCCTGTTCAACAAGACTGCGCTGGCAGTCGCAGTGGCAATCGTCTCTACTTCCGCCTGGTCAGCGGGCTTTCAGCTAAACGAATTTTCTTCCTCTGGCCTTGGCCGCGCGTATTCAGGGGAAGGTGCAATCGCTGATGATGCGGGTAACGCAAGCCGTAACCCTGCATTAATCATGATGTTCGATCGCCCGACCTTCTCTGCTGGTGCGGTGTATATCGATCCTGATGTCAACATTTCCGGCACGTCACCTTCTGGTGCGAGCCTGAAAGCAGATAACATTGCGCCAACGGCGTGGGTACCTAACCTGCACTTCGTTGCACCAATCAATGAACAATTTGGCTGGGGCGCATCCGTCACGTCTAACTATGGCCTTGCTACCGAGTTCAATAACAACTACCCGGCAGGCGAATACGGCGGTAAAACAGACCTGACAACGCTAAACCTGAACCTGAGCGGTGCTTATCGTCTGAACGACAGCTGGAGCTTCGGTCTGGGCTTTGATGCCGTCTACGCCGATGCAAAAATTGAGCGTTACGCCGGTGAACAAACGGCTCGCCTGCCGAAAAACAGCAACAAAATTGCCAGCCTGAAGGGCGATGAGTGGGGCTATGGCTGGAACGCCGGTATTCTGTACGAGCTGGACAAAAACAACCGCTGGGGCCTGACCTATCGTTCCGAAGTAAAAATTGACTTCGACGGTGATTACAAGAGCGGCATCCTGACGCCGGTCAACAGCCTGGTCCCTGGTGCGGGTACCACTATCCCGTGGGGGACTTCCGGTCAAACTGTCCCTGGCTCACTGTCACTGCATCTGCCAGAAATGTGGGAAGTCTCGGGTTACAACCGCGTAGCGCCACAGTGGGCTATTCACTATAGCCTGGCCTATACCAGCTGGAGCCAGTTCCAGGAGCTGAAAGCGACCGGCACCAACGGTCAAACGCTGTTCTATAAGGACGAGAGCTTCCACGACGCCTATCGCATTGCGTTGGGTACCACCTATTATATGGATGATAACTGGACATTCCGTACCGGTATCGCATTCGATGACAGCCCGGTACCGGCTGATAAGCGCTCCATTTCCATTCCGGATCAGGACCGCTTCTGGGTGAGTGCTGGTGCAACCTACGCGTTCAACGAGAATGCTTCTGTCGATGCGGGCGTATCTTATATGCATGGCCAGAAAGTGACCTTCAAGGAAGGCCCGTACGAATTTACCTCTGAAGGTAAAGCCTGGCTGTTCGGTACTAACTTCAACTACGCGTTCTAATCGCGCAGGGATCAAAAAAGGTGAGCGTTGCTCACCTTTTTTATTTATTCCGAATCAATATCTTTGAGTTCGTTTTCAATTGCCTTCGCGTTTGGATTATCTTCCGGCTTCAGCTTGCCGCCGTTGGCGATAAAGTCATGATTCTGGAAGTACGCTTCACGCACCATAATGTACGGATCGGACGACTGGCGCAGCAGACCGTCTGAATCAAGCAGTTGCGCACGGGTTTCAATCCCTTCCACCGTCCATTTACCCACCGACAGCGGCCAGGTCAGCCACGACAGAACCGGATACAGCGTATCGACCATATCGCCGCCATCATCACGCACGGTGAAGCTGCCATAGAACGGCAGATGGACGTAAGGACCGTAACCGACACCATAATGCCCCAGCGTACTGCCGAAACGGTGCGGCTGTTCACGCTGCAGTTTCGGGTTTGCCATACCTGCAACATCGATAAAACCACCCATACCCAGCAGGGAGTTCAGGAAGAAGCGCGTAAAGTGCACCATCCCCTGATACGGATCGCCCTGCAGGAAATAGTTGACCATCACCGCAGGCTCTTCGAGGTTGCTGGTAAAATTGCTTAACCCATTACGCGCGGGCTGTGGAACATAATCGCGCCATGCTACTGCCACCGGGCGAACCACATACGGGTCCAGCACGTTGTAGTTGAAGCTATACATAGAGCGGTTAAATCCTTCGAGAGGATCGGAGCGTCCCGTTTGCTCCCCGGAGCTGGCGCAGCCCACAAGCATCGTCGCGCCCAGCGCAAGCGCCGACAGCCGAAGTTTCATAAATATCTCCCTGTTCAGTATGGCTATCGTTGATTGCCATCCGTAACGGAGCATCTGGCGCTCCGTCTGAAAACGTGCAAGTGATTGTAACAGCACGTTTACCGATGTCTATGAGTACAGTTACGGGCAGTAATCACCATGACTCTGATCTCAGCATAGCCTGACTTTTGGAATTCGTTTCGCTGGCAATTTTATAATGTCTTTGAACAAGATGTATCACCTTTGTTGTCATTCCCGCCAATTTAAGAGCATCCCCACAGGCATCCCGATAAAAGCCGCTACGCTTAAAAGAAAGATCAACCTCCGGGAGCAGATATGAAAGAAGTGGGTGAAGACAAAATTGGCGAAAGTAATGAGGAACATGAAATTGAAAGCGAGGAGAAAGCGCGCGGTGAGGAGATAGAGATTGATGAGGATCGCCTCCCCTCCCGCGCGATGGCAATTCACGAACATATACGCCAGGACGGCGAAAAGGAGATGGAGCGCGATGCCATGGCCCTCTTCTGGTCAGCAATCGCGGCTGGACTGTCAATGGGCGCCTCGCTGCTTGCTAAAGGGATATTTCATGTGCAGCTGGAGGGCGTTCCTGGCGGATTTTTACTGGAGAACCTCGGCTACACCTTCGGCTTTATTATCGTCATCATGGCCCGCCAGCAGCTATTTACGGAGAACACGGTGACCGCCGTACTGCCGGTGATGCAAAACCCCACCCTCGGCAATTTTGGTTTATTGATGAGGCTCTGGAGCGTGGTTCTGCTGGGAAATATCATCGGCACGGGCATCGCGGCCTGGGCATTTGAATATATGCCGATATTTGATGAACCCACCCGGGACGCGTTTGTGAAGATCGGTATGGATGTGATGAAAAACACGCCGGTCGAAATGTTTTCTAATGCCATCATCTCTGGGTGGATTATCGCCACAATGGTGTGGATGTTCCCTTCTGCCGGTAGCGCTAAAATCGTGGTGATCATACTGATGACCTGGCTGATTGCGCTGGCGGATACCACGCATATCGTGGTCGGTACCGTTGAGATACTTTACCTGGTCTTTAATGGCACGCTTCACTGGAGCGATTTTTTCTGGCCGTTCGCCATTCCGACGCTGGCGGGGAATATCTGCGGTGGAACGTTTATCTTCGCGCTGTTAAGCCATGCCCAAATCCGTAACGACATGTCGAATAAACGCAAAGCCGAGCTTAAGGCGCAGGCAGAAAAGGATAAAGCAGCAAAAAAATCAACCTGAATGGTGACTCTTTGAGCAGTCAGGCGGCAACGCGCTTAACGCAAAGTGTAAATAACGCTATACTCGTGCCGCCTCGTCCCCTTAGTTAAATGGATATAACGAGCCCCTCCTAAGGGCTAGTTGCAGGTTCGATTCCTGCAGGGGACACTTTTATCTTCCTCTGTTTTTAACCCAAATTAGTCTGTTCGCTGCAAAAACTCATTGAGCAGAAGCATCCTGCTTTATTTGAGCATAACGCGTTGCCAGTTGCTTTAGGTGAAGCTCAAGTTGGGTCTTTTCTGCTTCAGGGAGCGCACTTCCTGCAGGATACTGCGACAGGCGCCTGAGCTGCTCTTCAGCGGGTATCGCATGGTTAAATGACTGCATAGTCGAAAAAACCACGGATTTAAGCTCACTCACGGTTATATATTTTCCCTTTTGCTCATCCAGACTACTCAGCCGATCACTCAGTTGCTGAAGCGTCATCATCCCCTGATACCAGCTGTTCATTGCGTCTACAGGCAACGCCGTCGCGTTAAACTTTTTTTGCCACTGTACTATCAGCGCTTTAGCCTCTTCGGGCCGTAATGTCTGGAGCTGCTTTAACAGCTGTAGGCTGTAGGAAATATTCCAGTCAGGAGACAGTTTATCCAGCCGTGCAAGCTGCTGCTGCGTATCTGAAATAAACGTAGACGGTAACGTTCCTCGCTGCGTTAACGCGTCTTGCTGAACAGGTGTAAGCACTTCAGGTAACGGCGCCAGCGAAGCAATGGCCTGAGTCGTTAAGGGATCGGGTCTGGACAGAAAGCCCCATCCCCACGCTACGGCGACGCAGGCCAGCAGCGCAGAACACGCCCCAGCGACAAAAGGTTTCCATGGTCTGACAGACCCGTGAGCCACCATACGGTCCTCACTCTTCGGCTCGGTTTCCTGCTGCGCAACATAGACCCATTTCACCGCTTCGATTGGCTCTGTCCTCTCCGGAGGCGATTCACTGCCGGGCCCGCTCCCATTCAAGTCTGTCATGCCTGTACTGGTTTCCAGCCTTGCTGCGCTTGAATGTATCACCATTCGTAACGTATCAAACTGGCTAAGGTGTTTGAGCTCAAGGCGCTGAAGCACCTCGCCCAGGCGTGTAAGCAACGCTTCAGCGCTATAAAGTTCGCGAAGATTACCGTTATTTAATGGAAGCATACGCATGCGCTGCTGCAGTCGCTGGCTCAGGCTGCTAAGGATTTCCATACGAACCTGCAGCGACTGCGGCCAGAGAACATCCCACTGACGACTAATCAGCGCCTCCAGGATAGCGAGCCCTTCATTCAGACCAGCTAATCCAGACAGGTGCGTACGGGCAAGGGTGTACCAGGCTGCGGTCTGCAACTCAACGCCGTTTTGCTCGAATAATGAAAGGCAGCGTTTTTCAACGTATACCCAGTTCACATCCGGGCGCGCTGGATGGCTTAGTTTATTCAATTCATTACGAAGGGAGGTATATTCCGGAAGCGTGCGCGGGTCGCCGCCGGTTTTTATTTTACGCGGGGTGATGTCATTCATGACCAGGTATTCCTTTTACTTGAGGAACTATGGCGAATTATCGTTTATGCTGCTTCGCTTTCTGCATATTCAAGACTTTGCAGATACTGTAGGGCAACAGGGTCTGCAATATATTCAACCTGACCATGGTGACGTTCTACCTCATCGATAATTTTGCTGAGCTCGACACGGAAAAACTCCTTACGCAGGTTAATTCTGTTAATCCGGTAGCTTTCCAGATGGTCATGCAGCGTCTTTTCAAGCGCGGGGGCGTCATCGCAGGAAATCATGGCGTGAACGTCAAAATCAAAAGGCACGGCGGCACCACTCAGTTCTTTTACGCGCTCCATGGGCTCCAGTCGTCGGGTCATACCGATTTTGAAGACGTTTTCACCGAAAGAGCCGATATTCGAAATCACATACACATGTCCCTGTTTTGTAAGCTGGGCCATGGATTTGGCGCGTTCATACTGCTGGTGGACGTCCTGAATTTTCTGCTCCAACTCCAGGCGCTGTCTTTCCAGTTCTTCCCTGTGAGCACCTTCAGCGGCAAGTAGAGCTTCCTCCAGTAAACGCTGTTGTTCAGCAAGGCGTTGCTCTTCCTCTTCCGCTTCGTGCTGCTGCCTGTCCAGTTCGTCCTGACGCTGCTTTTCTTCTCGCATCTGACGTTTGAGCTCGGCCTGAAATTCTTTTTCTTCCTGCGCTTTTTCCAGCAGGGCGACCTTATCCAGAAATTGCTGTTTTACGCTTTCCCAGTCGGCGTTATCCTCAAGCTCGAGAAAATTGATTTTTTCACTGATAGCTGAGTAAGCCTCTCTCTCCTTCCTGAGCTGGTCGTACTTGCTTTGCCAGTTATTTACCGTGGTGCCGGAGAGCAGTGTTTTGACTTTGAATTTATATGCTGTGTCCACAATACGCTGCAGTGCCCGAGAGGCTTTTTTTCTGGCATTGTGAAATTCCTCCCACTGACCCGAAAGCTGTTTCTTTTCCTGATACAGGCCGCGAGCCACTTCAGCACTGACCGTTTCTTCAAAGGCTTTCTCTTTCTGTGCCAGGTCAAACACGGCCCGTTCAAGCTCCGCTGTTCTATTACGGAAGCCCCGGTAAATGAAAATCCGTATTATCAATGCAACGGCTATCAGCAAGCCAAAGAACAGAGCGATTATCCCTGCTGGATTCGACACAGATTCAATAAATCGCTCATTCAAATTAATTAATGCTCTTACTGCGACATAAATACCCCACGCAATTACACCAATAATAACCAGAATAATTCCCGCGGCATTGTTATCTTTTTTTCTTCGTGCCATTTTTATTTATTTCCTTTCTTCTTGCAATCCAGTTTATTCAATCCACACCGTGGCAAAGAATCTCTTTCACATGGATTAATACTGATTCCCTGAACAAATCGGTAAATGAGTGAAGCCGGGCTTGTTTGCCATATAGAGAGGAGCGCATGTGGGCTGACGGGGTTGCGTACTGACCGGCTCGTCGCTTTCTGCCAAGGCCTGTTGCTCCTTCTTTTTCTGAGTTACCGTCTTTTTCGTCCGTGTTTTACTGGCGGGAAGGGAAGGCTTTTCCTGCTGGTGAGTTATGGCGTTACCGTACCCGGAGCAGAATCGCTTCGACTGGCTAAAACTGCCGTCGTTACAGACAAAACGACCATCCGAGGTGCAATGTGCAATTCCTCCTTTTGAACCTGAACAGGGCTGTCTTCCTCGTGCAGCCTCAGCCTGTAAGGTAAAAAACACACTCAACATTAGAAAGAGGCTGAGTTTTTTCATTATTGCTTCCATGATTGTTTCGCGGTCCAGTGCTGAGTAACTAATAAAGGGGGTGAATATTAACGCTATGGCAACAGCGCTAAAATCAGACCGAAAAAAATAGCTTCATCAAATCGTTGTCCAGACTCAGGCGATGTATCAGGGGGACTATAAGTCCAGTTACTCACTCCCCTAACCCGCATGAACAGGCGGCCTTGAGAAATAACATTTTTCCCGGAACAGAATGTTATCTCGACACAGCCAGCCACACCCTGACCATACAAAAATACCGGCATAAATTTTACTGCCCGGTTGTCATAACGCAGAACGATACCGGAAATCTCGAAAGCCCCTCCCTCCACCAGCAGGTCCGAAACGGAAGCAGAGACAGTGCTCACATTCAGTCCGGTACCTGTGAGCCACTCATCCATCTGCGTCTGAAGTTGCTCCATTCGCAGGCGAAACTCAGCTATGTCCATCTGACTCTTGCTGCAAGGCAAAGCCGGCGTAGGTTGTCTGGCCTGCAATTTTTTCAAGAACTGTGATTTTATTGACATTGTGCTAACTGACCTCATATACGCGTTGACGTGTCGAGATACTGCTGTTGCCTGAGGTGCCTCAACAGAACCCGTCCTTCGGGCATAAACTCAGTGCCATAGCGCACCAGGCCAATGCCCTTGAGTTCAGCGTCAATGGCATAGCGCAGTTCGCCTGGAACTTTTTGGTCCAGCAGAACAACATCTATCTTCTTCAGTCGAGGTTCATATTTGAGCAAGACAGTCGACAGCGTGCTCATAAGTTCATGGGCCGTCCCTGGCATACCCTGAAGGATTTTCGTCATATCGGGCAAGCCGAAGTCAGGGAGATGCGCGAGCGTGCCGGCGCGACAGTTGAGAACGCGCTGCATATTATCCAACACTGAGAGGATGACCTGATTTTCTTCACTCACCTGGTTGAGGTTGAGGCCACCGGAAAAATTTCCGGTTAGCATTTCATACAGTGAAGGCGTGTTATGTCCGTGGGGCATCAGTTGTCCTTAAGCGGTTGCAGCGTCAGATGATTCTCGCCAGCTTCCAGAGTACGCGGTTTATCCGGATCCAGGTCGCTGCGTTTAATAACCTGCTTCCAGGTGCTGTTGACCTCATCCGGATGGCGGAACAGCCCCACCACAGCCACAAACTGCGCAGCTTCTTCCATCGGCATATCAAGGCTTGCATCACCGCCTGGTTTTACCACGACATCACGGCTCGCTAGCATATCGTCTTTCAGAATGCTGCTATCATCCTGAAGCAGTTGCATATAAACCGTCTTATCAAAGATTTTTCGATCTTTAAGCTGGTAAACCCGCACCACGACTGGTTCAGAAAGCGGATTACTTTCTCGGGCATCAATGTTCAGCGCCTCACGTGCAGTGAAATCCAGATGCAGTATTTTAATCTTTTTATAGAACACAGAATTAAACGCCGATTTGGTGCCGTCGGTGACGCTCTGCGCCACGCCGCAGCCTGTCAGGCTAATCGCCATAAAAGGTATAATCCAGCGCATGGTCTTAATTAAACTTGTAGGTAACACGTCGATTTCCTTGTTGCGGTTTCGCAGGCTCCAGCCCGCGGTAATCACCCAGTTCTGTCGTAAAGGTATCGGGTATTTCATCCGAAAGAGTATCACCCTCTACTCCCAGCACACCGTTCATTCCCAGCCAGAAAGGGCTTTCGCCCAGCGGTGGAACGGCCAGCAGCCGGACTGAAGTGGTCAATGTAATTCTGGCCTTGAACCGCCAGCCCAGGTACACCCGGAGCATGACCAGGAAATCCTGATACAGCTGGCCGTCCGGCTTCCAGCCCTGCGCCTCCTGTTCGTTTTCCGTCGCGAGCGCAACCAGCAACTGGCTGCTGGCATCCATTGCTTCGTCACCCAGCGGGGTATTGCCGTCCAGTTGAAAATCGTCATCACCGTAGAAGCCCAGTTGCTGACTGACCTCCACCGGTCGAAGGCAGTATGGACTGACCTTCACGAGAGTATCCGGGGCCAGCAGTGTCACCAGGGCCTGCATCCCCTCCTGGGTTTTGCCCGGCTGCTGCAGAACCCCGAGTAACGCCAGAAAGCGGGACACCGGGGTGGCAATGTGGTTTGCGGTTCCCGGTATGCCCAGCCCTACCAGCCCCAGCAGCGACTGTGAAATGCTGTCCGTTCCCCCCGGCTCAAACGTTGCGGGATAGGAGTATTTGCGCCAGATGCGGTAAAACTGCGTCAGGATGCGATGGCTGAAGATATCCAGAAAACCCTGCAGCGCTTCATACCCTTCACGACGCTGAGTGATATCATCGAGATAGGCCGTCGGCAGAGGTGAGTCGACACCGTACATCCCCATAAAGGTTGTGCGGATGAGCGGTGGTCTGCTGTCATCATCCTCGGCATACTCGACAGCCTTTAGCTCACTGGATGGGAATCCCATCCCCGAGTGCGGTGCAAAACGTACCGGGTCATCGGCGGGATGGCTGGTCGAGCCCATCAACGGCTTACCTGGATTGCGCTTCTCCAGCAGTTGACAGAAACGGTAAAAGTTAATGCGGTGAAGATCCGCCTCCAGCCGTGGGCTCAGCCGGGAATACGGCGGTTGTGCTTCTCTTGCCATTCCAGGCGTTCTCCGGTCGGTTGCAGAATGATAATCAGGCGGTTAAACAGATAGATATCGGTGTAGAGCGCGAAGAAGCGGCTTAGCATCTCGCCGAAGAGACAGATGTCGCCACGCCCGGCAAAGCCGTAGCTGTCCAACGTCACCTCAATCTGCACCCCGCGCACCAGGTACCCCTGCTCAAAGCGTTCGGTTTCACTGTGCTTCACGTCAATGATGGCTTCCAGGCGACGGCGGTTCATCTCGCTGTCGGTCCACTCGTACAGCGCCAGGGTGCCGCGCAGCACGTCGGCATTATCCATCATCGACAGGAAGCCGCTGCCAAGATGACTCAGTACACGCCAGTGAAAGCGATCCTGCGCCGGGGGATAACAGGGCAGCGTTGGCGCACACAGGTTACGCACGGCGATACTGGCCGAGGTGGTTTTCATCACCGTATCGAGTACGGTACTCTGCAGCGCACGCCGTGGTAGCTGGCCGTTGGTGCCCGTGAGCGTCAGGGACAGACTTTCATCTTCTGGTACCGTGTGGTTATCAAACGCTTCGCCGCCCAGAATAAGCCAGGTGTTGTACAGGCCTGACGGGCCGCGCCGCACACGAGTGTGATAATAATATTCCGGGGCTTCATGACGCATCATGCCGCCTTTGTGACGGAAGCTCGAGAATGGCACGTAGGTATGCTGGCTGGATGACATCACCGAGTCCACAGAGTAAATCTCGGTATGGCCGTCCTGCACCCGCATCGGTCGCAGCATGTATTCGGTCTGCAGGGAGTTGAGCGTCAGCGGGTCAGATTCCAGCGGGAACAGGTTGATCACCGGCACACAGTTCAGGCGCAGATGCTTTTCGGTAAAGCTGAAATCATGCTCCCAGCGTTCTGCCAGCACCACGTCGATTTCAAACCAGGGGAGTTCAGCCGGAAAGACTACGGTCTCCAGCCCACGCAGGCCGGTAAACATGAATTTCTCACGGAAGGTGAAGTACTCCAGCAGCAGCTGATAGCCGCTAAAACTACTGCTCCCCTTCGGCCAAAGGTCGTCATCATCGTCAAATCCCAGCACAGCGAAATAGCCGTCAAGCGGTCTTCTGTCTATATCACCCGGCATCCGCAACCACAGGCGCGCCGTGTTCATGGTAAAGGCTTCATGCATGGCGCAGGCTAGTGGTGCGTCTGCGTTGAAGTAGAACGGGAGCTGGCTGAGATCGATACGGCTCCAGTCGGCGAGATGGCTGCAGTTAAACCGCAGGCTAATAACCGAACGCCCGTCAGGGTCAGTCGACAGGCGGACGTGCTCAAGCGACAACGGCTGGAGAGTAATCTCTTTAGTTGTGGTATACCGACAGCGCGTGCCCTTCTCACCGATCGGCCTTGAGTTCACCTCAAAGCCTTTGACGATGCGCATCTGCTCTTTCATCTCACGCCAGTCAGGGGTGAACTCCACCACCGACATCGACGGTATGGTGCGCAGGTAATGCGGCCAGAGCAGGCTGACCAGCCCTTCTGTCAGTTCAGGCAGGTCGTCATCAAGCTTTTCACGCAATCGCCCCATCAGGAAGGCAAAGCCCTCAAAAAGGCGTTCCACGTACGGGTCGCGCGCGCCAGCTTTATCGAGGTTGAGCATTGCTGCCTGCTCGGGGTGAGCGCGGGCAAATTCTTCGCCGGCTTCCAGCAAGTAGCGCATTTCAGCGTCGTAGTAACGCAGGGTTAAGTCGTCCATAGATAACCAATATGATTGAATGTTTAACAGTGTTAGGAATAAAGGGAAGCCATGACAGCCTGCAACTTATTGATATAATATCGACTAATATTTCTTGCTTACTCGCTTAAACACCATAAGAGAGATAATATAAATAACAACAAAAGCAATATTCGAAGAACCATAAAACAGCCAAACCATGGAGTAGGTTTCGTCAACCAAATAATCCAGACTTGTTCCAATTAACACGGTTTCAAAAGTGTATTTGATATCCATGAGTGAAAGGGAAAGAATTGTTGTACTGACCAGTAAAAACAAAACTACAGGCACAAAAGCTAGCAGTAGACGCTTAATCATTCTCAATTCCCTGGGATTGGCTGAATGTTGTGGGGGCATAACCGCTCGAGCCTTTTTCCTGTGAGCCCACTTCCTTTGCCTATTGCCCCGGCAGTTTCATTACCGCTGCCTGCACCTTGGGTTTCTGTCCAGAGGAAAACGCCATCACTCAGTTCATTCGGTTCTGCAATACACACTCCCGCAAGGTCATTTTGACCAGACTGGCTACTATCAATGCCAGGAGCAAATATCGTATCAGCCCGTGAGCCAGCCAGAAACGATGTCTTTCCAGCTCCTCCTGCAGTTGAAATTGTACCAGCCGAACTCTTCTCGTACGTATCATTCATCATCGACGGAATAAACTTTGCCTTACAGGGGCATGAACTGTAGCTGTCGAGAGTCCCGGCCATTCGTCTGCCGTGAATGATATCGTTATCGATGTCACCGGCTACCTTGTAAATTCCTACAAATTTACCGCAGGTTACGCCGTCCTGTTCCCGGGCAACAGGTTTACCAAACAGAGTGTGATCTTCTGCGCCCGTGATAATTCTCCCGCCGCAGGTTGTTTTGTCACCCTGCACCAGTTAAAAGCCTTTTGTTGGCATACGTTTTTCCTTTTCGCTGAATTCAGTCCTGGTTACCCGCAAAGCACCGCACTGCCTGCCGGGTCAAGCGCAATCAGACCGGCCAGAAGCTGATCCATCTCGGGCTGAAGCCGAGATTTATCGGTTTCGCTGCGGGTGGCTTTCATGCGCAGCAGTCTGAGACGGCGCGATTTGACTTCAAATAGCAGCGCTGGGGTCCACTGCGTGAGGGTGATGGACTGTGCAGCGCCATCGAGTTCCCCCAGCAGATGCAGAGCCAGTTCGTTCTTACCCTTTTGTTCCGCCACGCGGGCCATTAGCAGGCGCAGCAGCCATTTGTCTTTCGTGGAGTCGTTGCCCGGGAGAGTCTGCAGCCAGTGAAGTGTGGCATCCAGGCCATCCGTGTCCGCCTTCTCAAGCGCTTCCTGCTCGAGGGCCAGAATATCGTTGTCCGTCTCACCGTCAGTACTGACTCGCTCATCACGCCAGCCGGACATATCGTCCAGCACGCTCTGATTTATCCAGTTCAGCGTGACCTCATCAGCAAACGGCGTACCGTCATTAAAGGCCAGCGTTTCAAGCCCAGTGAGGCGGCGTAGCAATCCTTTCAGGTCAGCAGCGATGATATCAGCCAGTACATCCTGCCCCAATTTAATCAGGGCCTGGTGGATATACCACTGCAAATCCAGCCAGAGGTGGTTGGCGCCACGGGAGAAAGTGCTGTCCGCGTGCTCCAGTATCTCCAGCCAGCTCTGCTGCAGGTACAGACGTTTGAGCATGGCCCGCTGGTCAGCCCGCGGTGGTTCGATGCGCGTTTTCCCTTCTGCATCAGGAGCCGGGATAGCGCTCAGCGTGTCATGACGTAGGCTTTTCATCAGCCGGTGTGCGGCAAGCCATCCATCGGGCTGCTCACGCAGATAACCCGTCAGGGTCCGGGCCTGGGCCAGTAAATCCTGACCTGACGAAATGCGGCTCAGGACGGGCGCATCATGTTCTGTCACGTGCGATAAGATCTGTGGCTGAGACGAGTCACTGGCGTTCTGAGGAACCAAAGCATCTACGCCACCAGCCTTCATCAGGCGGGATTCCAGCGCGCTGAACAGCGCATTCAGTTCTGGCCGTGACGTTTCCGGCTCTGTCTCCAGACTGTCGCGGATGAGCAACAGCGCACCGGCAGTGCGCTGAGCATCGCTGCGCACTACTTCAGGCCAGAGGGAGAGGCTGTCGAGCAGACGAGAGCCTGCGAGCCACTCCAGCGCCGGTTTACGGCTTCGCTCCCGCTGCGGATGAAGCTGCACTCCGTAGCGCTGCAGCAATCCTGCCAGCAGTTCAAGCCCTTCGGCAAAGCCGGTTTCCCCGTCCTGGTGCAGACGCGCCCAGCAGTAATAGGTGGCAATCCGGATATCTTTGGCGGTGGTGGTCAGCAATTTTTCGGCAAGCGTACAAATCAGCCCGGTATCGATGCCGGAGAGTTTATTCACCTCCTCTCTGATACGCTGGAAATCATCGTCATAACCCGGATCTTCCCCTGTAGGATTGGTGTCGCTGACAGGAGCAAGCCAGGGCCGCCAGCTTTCTGTTCGTACCTGCGCCTTCTGTCGTAGTTCAATTTCGTCCGCCTGACAGGCGGCAACCAGATTCTGAAGAGTGCTCATTATTCGATTCCATCCATGTCACTATTTTCCGTGTTGGCCATCAGCGCCTGAGCCGTGGCCGCGCTGTCAACGCTGAAGATCTGATCCGGCAGCGTGAAGCCGTGCAGTGCCAGTAATGCCAGCGGCCCGCTGCCCAGTTGTGAACGCAGTACCCATTGCAGAGTACGACCATCCGGGGCGGTGAAACTTACCATCCACTGGCTGCGGTCAAGCTGCTGCCGCTTGCCCTGATCCAGCCAGCGAATAAAGCCCCAGGTCCCGCTGTAATCCCCAAACAGACGCGCTCCGGTGTTGACCGAGGTCCAGGTCAGCATTGTTCCTGGTTTGTATGTGTCTCCCGGCCAGCGGAAGGACTGCCAGTCGGCCATCTGGTTAAAGTAGTGCAGCTTTTGCCCATCAATGGTCAGCTGCGTCTCCACCACCTGCGGCACAGGACGCGCCTGCAGCTCAAAAGTGATGCCCTGGCTGCCATCGGTAAACAGAATGTCCGACAGCTGGCTCAGTTGGTTAATGGCCCGCAGGAAGGCCGGGTTAAAACTCAACCCCTGGCTGTTGACCTTATCCGGCACCCACTGGCTGCCCTCTTTGTGCAGCACACCGCTGAGTTCAGTCGTCAGGAAGCGTTCAATACGCCCGCTGTCCTTACGTATAAATTCGGCCAGCATGGGCAAAGAGGCATCACTCTTGTTCGCGGCGAACGGGAAGCGCCCGTCAAATGCCGTATGCCAGTTAGCCACAACTGAGCGACTCCATTTGTCATTCAGACTTGCTGCCGACGGCTGAAGCACGGTCTCCCAGGCCTGGGTCAAAGGCTGCACAAACATCGTGCTGCCAAAACCGCTCCACTCTTCGCCAAGGCTTGCCGAAATGAGGCTGCCGTACTGCTGGGTGTCGGTCAGATCCACACTTTTGCCCTGGAATACGGTTTGCGCCAGGGTCTGCATCATCTCCTGCGGGTCTGAGGCGCTGGCCACCTGCTGCAGGCGCAGGCGCACGCGGGTGATACGGGTCAGATAGGTCTGCAGGCTCAGAGAGTTGTCAGCCGACATGACGTTACTGCCGTTGTTTTTACCCAGAAGCTGAAGCAGCGGGCCGAAGGTTTCATCCAGAGGTCCCTGTGGGCCTGACGCTGACTGGTCAATCGCAGGTTTGTCTTTCCCGCCTACGAGGTCTTTAGCCGATTTGATGATTGAGTCTGAGAGGCCTTCGCTTTTCTGGCCGGTCTGCCCCTGCCAGGCGAGTGTATTCATCAGGGCAATCAGCGGCGACTGGCGGACATCGCTCATCAGCGTCAGTTGGTCGGTGACATCGGCAATATTGTTCGTTGGATTTAATCGCAGGCTGTTGAGGAAGTTCAGCCAGCTGCCGGCAAAGTCAGTAAAGTAACGCTCTGTCAGGCGCGCTTTGAGCGCTTCCGGGGAGAGATCCGCCGATATGGCTTTGCGGGAATCGCTCAATACCCAGTCAATTTCATCCTTGCGCGAGGTTGCCGCCTTCTCAATGGCCTGCTGGATACCGCCTTCCCAGGCCTGTCGGGTAAACATACCCGGCACCACTTCTTCGGTGGTGAACAGCCGACGGGCATCGGTACCGCTGGTCATGTCCTCCAGAGACACATCGGCGAAATTACGGCGTACGGATTTGAGCATGTTCTCATACAGGGTACTTTCTGCATTGCGGTGGCCAATTTGCTGCAACAGCACCTGACGGCTCTGGCTGACCAGCTGCGCGTCCGGGGTGATTTTCCACTGTGGCTGCTTTGGCAATTCGTTAATGTAGAAAGCCCATAAATCCGGCGACAGACTCTGCCATAGCCCGGTTGAGATGCCCATACGCGTCGGCTGCACGGTTTTCATCGCTTGCGCGTAAAATGCACCGTCGGCTTTATCCGGACGAACCATCATCAGCCAGGCTTTCAGCTGGTCATAACCCGGTTTCGCCAGCTGCGCCCGCTGGTCGCTGTTTGGCGCTGAACTGACCAGCGCTGTGAGCTTTTGCACCAGGGCGGCGTTCGCCGGTTCGCGTATAAGGCGGTTGTTCGCCACGCCGTACCAGGGCAGCATCGCGTTTAGCAGTTGCTGATTATGGTCAAGACCGAAGCGCTGATACCAGGGCGTGCCTTCCTGAATATTGTGCAACATGCGCCCGGCGTCGTTTCGCAGTGCATGCAGCGCCGTCAGCTGATAGTCGGATACCGAAGGATGTTCAACCAGATTGCGGGCTTTTCCTGCTACTGAGGTAATTTGTCCATAGTTCAGCATAAACGAGACCAACAGCCCCGCCCCCCAGAGACCAATGATGGCCGCCAGCGTCCAGGCGAGCGTCTGTTCCCATGCCATACCGACCCGGCGGCCGCGGATACGGGTGCAGTCGTCAACGATCCCCTGCCATGTCACCGGCAGAGTCAGGGCATGGCGTTGTGACTCTGGAACATATTTCTCAGCGTCGGCTTTTCCCCCTGACGTATCAGCAGATTTATTCTCCGGCAGGCTGAACATCAGGCCGCGCAGCGGAACGCGCTGCTGAGCGTCGGAGAGCCATGGCAGCAGTTGCTGAGCCCAGCGGGGGATACCGCCGTCTTTGAAATGCTGGCCAAGACGCAGCAGGAAATCGTGGTTGTTATTCTCCAGTATCTGGTTCACGCCCTGCGCCCGTAGTTCGGGCAGCATCATTTCAAGCTGTCGGGTAATGTCGTCGGCTCTGGCACGGATCGGGAAACTGGCCCCGACCGGCTGTTCAGTGCGTTTAGCCTGCGACCATTTACTGTCGCACAGTTGCCATAACCAAACCGGCGCGGAATAGCGCAGCAGTTCGCTGATTTTTTCAAGCCCGCGTAAATCGTTATCGCTGATTTGTGGAGTCAGATTAAGCGACTGGGGCAATACGCGTACAATACCGTCCAGCGGGCGTCCGCGGCGCAGTTTACGTAGCGCGGTGTATTTCTCTCGGTCAGGCTCAGAGGTCAGACTTCCGCCGTAAATCAGCACGGTACGGTTGCCTTCAAGCCACTGCTGCTGTTGCAGGCCTGGAATAAGCTGTTCGATCGCGGCATCATCACCAGAGATTAGCAAGAGACGGATTTTATGGTGCCAGAAGAAGGTATATCTACGGCGGAGGGAGGTTCTGAGAGTTAAATACTCATTCCAGTATGTATTATCCTTTTTCTTTTCAACCTGAGCCATTACTTCTTTTCCGGTTGAAGCAGCCTTAATAGCTTTATAGTTTTTCTCACCGAACAGGCGAGTGACAATAAAAAATAGAATAATAAATAACACCAAACCGCCAGTCAGCAACGCACAAGTAAAAAACCAATATCCTTGCTGTACAGAGCCGTCCGTCACTCCCAGCGTTTCGGGAGAGAATTCAAGTAACCAGAAAACTGTCGTTCCCACTACAAAAAGAAACAAAAGAATCAGCCATAGCTGGAACGTTGTATTTTTAAATATTGCCAAAAGACGCGTCACTTCAGTGCACTCCGATCAAAAAGCTGATGGCAGTTTTATCAGTCGTGGGAAAACTGGAACCGAAAGTAAACTCATCGGTTCACAGACAATGGATAATGCTGGTGAGTTATTTCGCTACAGGGCAAACAATCATAAACCAGGGATATTTACTTTCGTCCGGAACGTACATAACAAGCTGTGATGATTCAGACTGTCCAGCCTGGTCAGCGGCAACAGCTATCGCAAGCCAGGGTGAAACATTCCTCGTCAGTCCTGTTTTTAAATCAATATCACATGGTTGTCCGGCAACAGGAAATCGAACACCAGAGGTTGAGAGCAAGGCTGTTGCTTTATTGCTGACACCCGTGCCCGTTAACCAGATGTGTTTTATCTCTTCTGGAGCAGACTCTCCCCAGTGTAATGACTGCATAAGCGCGCTACTCATATCCTGCGTAGTCTTCATCTTTTCAGGTCTATGGACCTGAGCCACAACGTTCCGGTTTACCTCGGGTCTTTCAGGTGAACTCATCAAAAGTGCTGCCGCCGCTTCCCCGGTACCATCTATGATTTTTTCCGTAAGATTCAGAGTAATAACAAGCAGCGTCTGCATCACATCTGGTCTATCAAGCCACACATCAATCGTCTGTAATCCTTCCCCGCTGATAAAAGTAATATTGAAAGGGAAACCAATGCTGTTTTGCACTAATTGCTGTATCGCGGCGAGCTCTTCGCGTGAAAAAGATATATCCGGGCTGAACTGAAATAATACAGCAAGGGGAGAATTTTGGGGTATACGTTGAAACGCATTTTGTAGCGCAGTCTCCCTTAGCAAGGAGTTTATCCGTGCTTTTACTCTCACCAGTACAGGCAATCCCATATCGCTAAAACTGGCGTGGTGAATAAGCAACTCGCCAGTCTCGTCCACCTTTGTAGGCAATGTAATACCTTCAGGTATCTGCATCTGTTGAGAAATGGATGCAGACGAAATGACATGCGGCAGATGAACTACGTAACCTAACATACCGAGATTACGCTGACCGCACCGAATATCCTGAGCAAGATCCCACTCCCTGGCCGCATCCCAGCCATCTGCCAACCATTCTCCGGCAAGATAAATCAGCCAGCGAAACGCAAATGCAACCCCACCGATGGTCGAGGGGATTCCAAAAAAACAAAACCAGAACATAGCCGTATTAGTGGGCGAACTGGTAGGCCAGAAATAGGCTGTGATCCCCGCTCCGGCAACAATAAGTACAAACAGGAGTATCACCCAGCGCTTAAAAGAAGGTGCAGATTGTCGTTTTGCACGGGCTGGAATACAGGTAAGATCAACGGGCATTATTTACTCGTAGTCGCATTACTTAAAGAAGTAATCAGTGTGCATCCACAGGTACATTTATATCCGTGAAACGCAACTGGTACGCCATTATCTTTCATAGTTGGATGCCCTTCAGCGATAAAAGAAGGGCTGTGGCCTAATATCGGGCAACTGACAGGATCGCCTTTACGCGCCACACCAATACCGGCAAATTTCATTTTCTTTGAGCCATCCATAACCTGACCGCTCCCGGTAGTTTTATCACCGATACGAATGATACCTTTCATTTTTATTCCCTGTTATTTGCTGATGGTTTCCTGAAAAGATTCCGCCACGGATGCTCAGGATTACCAGAAGCATCGACAAGATAAGGGTCATCTTTATCAAACCGGCACAGTGACTCAATACTCTCCGGCCAGACGGGCACCCTGCTTGTCACCATCGCCAGGTAGCGCGGAACGCTGAAAATAAAGGCCAGCGCAAACAGGAGCGGAAACAGAAATAACGGTGCGCCGTTAAAGCCGGATAAAAGATAGAGCAGACCAAAGCGATAGCCTTCGCGTTTTTTTGTGATGGGCAGGCAAAAATCAACAACCCCAACGACGGACTCAGGCCCTTCCTCCATGTAACGCCGGACAAACTCCCAGTGCCTTTCAAGCTGTTTCCTGTCCGAATGCGTGGCCGGCAGACAGAAGGTGTCAATCACGGTTTCATTATCATCCGCCAGCACATGACCGCTGATGTAGTAGTCTTTGTTCGCATCTTTTCTGTGGCTCAGTCCTGTGGTGAAAAAAACGCTATCCCAGGGAACGCTGTAGGCTGAACCATTTAACCGGAATACGTGCACCAGTCTGTTTTTTCTGTCAAAGCGAATGGGGTAATGTGTCCAGGCAAACCATTCAGTTTTAAGGACTTTGAATGTCATTATTATGGTTGGAATACAAATCAAACTCATCGACAGAAACATTTTTTCACTCGTCGAGAATTCCCAATCAATATAGGGAATACTCTTAATTATCACAGTAATATAGAGCAATGAAAATCCCATAAAAGCAAATGCAGCGATTAAACTAAGAAATCCTTTTGCTGAGTAATATTTGTCAATCAACTCCAGATAGTGAGAATTTAGTGTTATCACTTTCATATCAGGAACTAAAGATTGTCCATCCATTTCAGTTGTCTGGTGTTGTTTTAGCTGATGCTCTCTCTCTTCATCATTAAGAGAACGGTTTAATTTAAACTTAGGAAAAAGACCGTAATAATCCATTTTGTTCTACACCCCGGAGCCAATTTAACCTCATCCCATTCCAGCATACCTTTCATCTTTATTCCCTGTTATTTGCTGATGGTTTCCTGAAAAGATTCCGCCACGGATGTTCAGGATTACAAGAAGCATCGACAAGATAAGGGTCATCTTTATCAACCCGGCACAGTGACTCAATACTCTCCGGCCAGACAGGCACCCTGCTTGTCACCATCGCCAGATAGCGCGGAACGCTGAAAATAAAGGCCAGCGCAAACAGGAGCGGAAACAGAAATAACGGTGCGCCGTTAAAGCCGGATAAAAGATAGAGCAGACCAAAGCGATAGCCTTCGCGTTTTTTTGTGATGGGCAGGCAAAAATCAACAACACCAACGACGGACTCAGGCCCTTCCTCCATGTAACGCCGGACAAACTCCCAGTGCCTTTCAAGCTGTTTCCTGTCCGAATGCGTGGCCGGCAGACAGAAGGTGTCAATCACGGTTTCATTATCATCCGCCAGCACATGACCGCTGATGTAGTAGTCTTTGTTCGCATCTTTTCTGTGGCTCAGTCCTGTGGTGAAAAAAACGCTATCCCAGGGAACACTGTAGGCTGAACCATTTAACCGGAATACGTGCACCAGTCTGTTCTTTCTGTCAAAGCGAATGGGGTAATGTGTCCAGGCAAACCATTCAGTTTTTAGAAGCTTGAATGAAAACAGAATGGCGGGAATCAACATTAAAGTAAAAATCAAAAGTTCTTTTTCACTTCCCGAAAACTTCCATCTGAGATAAGGAATAGTTCCAATAAGCACAACCAGGTAATATAATGTAAATGAAAAAAAACCAAACGCAGCGATTAAACTAAGAAACCCTTTTGCCGAGTAATATTTGTCAACCAACTCCAGATAGTAGGAATTTAGTGTTATCACTTTCATATCAGGAACTAAAGATTGTCCATCTAGTTCAGTTGCCTGATGTTGTTTTAGCTGATGCGTTCTCTCTTCATCACTAAGAGACCGGTTTAATTTGAACTTAGGAAAAAGACCGTAATAATCCATTTTATCCCTCCACTCCCAGAGCTAACTTAAGCTCATCCATTTCCATTTTCATGGTTGGCCATATAGGCAGTTCGGCAGCTTCTATCTGCTTATATTGTTCTTGTTTTTCACGTATTTTATCTGTATCAACAGGTATCCTTCGCCATAAGCACTGCATTAGCCATTTCTGAATATTATCGCGATTATGAAACGCCAGATATATTGCTGTGCCTATTAAAATCGCAACTGCAATAAACGTTCCTATTACAGGAAGAGAGGCAGCAACTGCAACTGCAAGCCACAAACCAGCGATCCCTGAAAGACCGTAAGCAACAGCCAGTCCGGTATGTCCTTTATTAAATTCATTAATGCTATGATATAAGTCATATCCCGCAGCAATCACTCCAGCCACCACACCCAATGCTTTCCCCACGTAGCCAACCCATCTGAGAAAGGTTTCAGAGCTGAAAACCCGGAGCCTCGACGCAGCATTGGAAAATAACCGAAATTGTTTAATACCGGTCTCGATAATGCCTAATATCGTACTTCCAAGACCTAATACGCCCGCCCAAAATCGGGAATGCGCTTCTTCCTGATCGGCAGTGAGCGTTTTTTTATTGTGAATATCAGCAGAAATAAAAAGTGCTGCAACCTGAAGAATCCCGGAACATACCCCCAATGTAAATGGCATAGCCTGTCCGGCTTTTGTGACTCCACGCTGGACAGCCCCCTTCCAGCGGCTAAATTGCTGAGCTTCAACATCTGCCGAGGTTCGAAGTAATTTACTCAATGCAATAGCACGCTCTTTGGGTGGCAGCGATGCCATCTCGTGTACTTTGTCAATATCAACCATGACCAGAAATTTTTTTGTTTCCTCAACTTCCATTGGCAACCCGTCGATTCTGAGTCGTCTCAACTCCCGTCTAACATAATGTCGTAAGCTGTCTTTATTTGCTCTGCTGTCCAGTCCGCTTTCCTTAGCCAGTTGCGTGACCACTTCAGAAACAAACTCTTTATATTTCCCTGTTTTTTCTAAAGGAACCAGTGCTTTATTTGTTATTGCACCCATCGCAACTAAACAGCCGTAGACTTTGTTTGATTCTAATGCCTGTGCGATCTGTTTTGTTAATATACCTGAAAGTAACCCAATGAATATTCCTGCCACACCGGCAGCATTATCACGCATTTTTTCGATACAATCTTTAAAGGCATCGGAGATCCCATTCCAGGGAATGGCAAACCAGTCCGAAAAGCCTTCAGTAGCTTTAGCTAACTTTTCAGCCAGAACATCCTGATTTAATATTAAAGCACGAGCCAGTATATTTGTTACATCTGTAGGTGTCCCTGACAACAAATCATTGAAATGACGAATGACCCCCACTTTGTCCTGCATCCCGGCAATGCAGTAATTCAGCGTCTGGACATATTCAATACCGCTTTTCAATTCCTGGGTATCAAAATTATGCTTAAAATATTCGAGCAATACGCTGCCCTTTATCCACTCAAGATACATTTCGGTGCGTGGACTTACGACACTGTCGTTATATTGCTGTAAAATTTTATTAAATTTCTTCTGAAAGTCAGCTACTTTTGATGGTTCATAGTATTGTTCATACTTCGCCCACTTCCTGGCTGCTTCAGACTTCATTTTTTTATCGCCGATCGAAGTGTACATATTATCCGGAACATCGCTATTCCCGGCGTAGCCAAAGGGACCATAAAGCGCCACACGCTCTTCGCTCTCACTCTTCTCTATAGAGTCCCGCTCAAACTGGCGATTCATCGATTCTTTCAAACCAGTAATTGCAGAAGCCAGAGCAAGCTCCCGTTGATATTTCGCATTTTTATAGATATTTTTTTGCAGCTCATAGTCTATAAGGGCGGAGAGATCCTGCAATACTGCAGGTGGATCCTGCAGCACTATCATTGCGCCTTTATTTGGGTAAAGCTTGTCCGCCGATTTTTTGATTAAACGGGCTTCAAATATCGTGGCCGCTTTCCAGGGGGCGCGGGACCATATTCTGGCACTGCAGCTTTCTCCTGATTTACTGTATTCCGCCACTGTTTCTGTCAGCGCTGACATTGCAATAGTCTGGTCAGCCTTGCCGCTATTAATCCAGGCATCCATGTCAAAACGTTGCATATACTGGATGCGATATGACACATCTTCATGTTTTGTGCGAACCGCAGGTGTCCATTCCACTTCGGACCAGCAGAACCAGAACACGCCGTTTTTCATACCTAAGGGCTTTACCGGTAGCGTTATCAGTGATGCACTCGCCAGTTCTTCTGGCTGAGTAACGCATGGCTTAGACTTGCCATTTGCAATATCAGGAGGCACATCTCCATTTTCAGGCAGAGGGTAATAATATCCTTCGCAAGTGACAAAATAATTTATCCAGCGGTTACCTGACTCAGACCAGATGTATAAATAGCCCTCACGCAGCAAGCGTCCCGTCCATGCAGTTTCGCCCTTTGCTACTGCAGGTAGGGTGACGCTACCTGGCAAAAGAGGTAATGCATCATCCTTTGCCACAACCGCCGGGCGAACGGGTAAAATTGGCAACCCATAGCGAATACAGAATTTACAGCCTTTTTGTGTACTCATATTAATTGTTCCATGCATTATTATAGGGCTGCATTTGGGTCATCTCCTGCCAGAGATTTTCATCCCAGTTACTGGTTACATCACGATAATAGTCAGGAGCCTGTTGGGACAGTGCCAGGAATGCAGCCATCTTCGGAGCCATCCAGAAACCTTCTGGCTGCACTAATCCATGCAGCGCAAATGCAATACGATCTTCCTGGGTCGGCAGTCCACATATCATCGCCTGCACAAGCAAAGCATCTATTTTGCGACTGCTCTCCTGGCGCTGCGCCATATCGACATTGGGTGGCAATTTTTCCAGGGCAAGGTTTATCTGCCCACAACGCTGTAATTGCGCCAGCGGAATTTCTGTTTGGTCTCCGGGCTGGCAAGAAACTCGAGCCGGGAAAGCCAGTGTGTGCCACTCTCCCTCCAGCCAGAATGTCCAGTACGGTATTTCCTGGGCGGGTAGATGGTTAAACAATTGCCATGGGCTCAACATCCAGTGCAGATGAAACAACACTCGTGGATCGTAATAACGCAGGATATGTCCCTGTTGGTTTGTATCCTTTAAAAACAGCGCATTGACCAGCAGATTACGTACAATATTTGTTGGGCGTGGGCTGGACAGTAAAAGGACACTCGTCGGCGGTGAAGTTGGATCTGCGCATCGCGAAAGGTCAGCCATCAACGTCCTCCACTCAACAGATGGAAGCCCATGCAACGGTATCAGCCACGGGTAAAGATGGGCTTGTGGTGCCAGCATCGGCGAAACCAGTTCGATAAGCGGCCAGCTTTCCGGCAGTTCTGGCACCCGCATACGGTCAATAACTGCATATTGATGGTCCGCCAATTGCAAAGGCTGCTCCAGGTAATTAATCATCAGTCGTCCTTAGCTCAACGGTATGGTCGCATCACCCTTGCCTGAAGCTTCTGAAGCCATGGATTCGCAGGCGGTAAATTTCGGATAGGGAACGTCCAGTTTCGCTGGCCCCGCATAGTCAAAATCAGCACTTTTTACTTTAAAGCAACCATTGGTGCCGTGTTCAATTTTGGCCGGTTCAATCGTCAGATAAGAACCACCGCACTGCACGGTAATTTTCTTTTTCGCCGAGATAAGGATTTCATCTTCTGTACTGGTAATGGTTAATCCTTTCGCTGCTGTAATTTCAACCCCGTCAGTTTGGGCCTGCATTTCGATTTTCCCTGCCGCCGCAATCAGTTTCATTCCCATCTCATGTGCAAACACCACCACTGCTTTTTTAGCAACTACGGCAATACGTTTTAGCGCTGATATTTCCGTATTCCCACCTGCAGTTAATATCTGATTCTGGTTAGCACTGAACTGAATATGCTGAGGCGTGGAAAGTGCAATTCCCGCTGGTGCACCCGCCACAATCACAGGCTGTTGCAGGGTATCCACACTTTGCTGTAAGAAACTTTGTTGTGTGTCATTATCCAGTGAATCGATATTTGCAGTTTCCAGGAGACTGGAGAGTGATTCAGCCAAAGACAGGGCGTCGGATAGCTGGCGCTTAACCGCTGCCATATCCAGCACCTGGCCCTGCGCCTTCGTCTGACCGTCCGCCGAAATGAATATCCCTTTCTGCGCACGGATGGCACCCCAGCTGTCCGTCCGGAGCTCAAACCCCTCACCGCGCTGCTGTTTTTCGCTGTCGACCAGGTGACCCAGATTCAGCTGGCTCTTGCCACCGTACTCCGTGCTGACCTTGATATGCTCTTTTCCGCGCTCATCATCGAGGCGGATTTTGTTGTTCGCCGGGGTGCGCAGGACGTTGCGTTTGTAATTCTGGATAGTGACGTGGTCGCCGTGCGCCGAGTCATGCAGCACGCCGGCAATGTACGGCCGGTCCGGATTGCCGTCCTCAAAGCCGACCGCTACCTCGGTGCCCGCCAGCAGCGGCAGGTGCAGGCCGTAAGTGTCCCCGGCATACGGGCGTGACTGGCGCACCCACAGGCTTTCGAATCCCGTCTCCCAGCTGTCACGATCAAACAGCATGTTGACGCGGTAGCGCCCGTCTTTATCGATATGGCCGTATGTGTCATTTTCAGTGGTACTGGTGACGCGGGCCGGCAGCGTACCGGCCATCACCGGACGTTCTCCCGGCTCGGGGCGGAAGCTGAAATCCGGGCTGTCCGGAATACCGTCAAAACGAAGGCTGAAGTCTTCATCCCGCCGCGCGTGGGTCTGCATCGCCGTGATGACCACGCCCTGCGCAAACACCTCCGCCACTTCATACCCGCCGGTGACTTTGAGCAGCATCCCCGGAGAGAGCGCCGGACTGCTGGTGATGGCCCGGGTCCGCGTCTGGCCGTTCAGGTAGCGCTCGTGCCGGATGCGGGCATAAAACGCCCCGGACTCGGGTGCCGGATTACGCTCATACGCGCTACCCGGCGTCAGATAATTGTCGGCATAGTGATACGCTTCTCCGTACGTGGTCGCGTCCCCCCGGGTGACGTCAACCAGCGTATTCATATCCTCTGTAGCCTGACGGTAGTTGTAGTCCCGGGTGCTGACCTGCTTCTGCACCACGTTGTGATGGCTCTCCATCCCCCACACCGAATCCACGCCATGCGAGTGCTGGCCTGACGGCGGCACCGACGGCAGGGTCAGGCCTTTCTCGTACCCCTGCTGGCTGTCGTAAAACTCCACCACGTCGATGTTCAGGCGCGTGTCGGTGGTGAAGCGGAACCAGATACCGACCTCACCCAGCAGGCGGGTGATGAAGTGCAGGTCATTCTCGCCGTACTGCATCACCTGCTCACGGCGCGGATACTCTTTAGTGAGCGAGAACAGAAAATCCTGGCCGCGCATACCGTGACGTTCGCGCAAGATTTTTTCCACGATTTGCGGGACCGACATGTCCTGGTAAATGGCGTTCTGGTGCGAGCGGTCGAGCAGCGCCAGGCGTGGCCGGAGCGTCAGGGCATAACGGGTTTCGTCTTTTGATGTGCTGAGGCGTTCAAAGCCGGTCACCACCCCCTGAAGGGTGCGCACGGCCTGCTGCACTCTGATGCCGTAACCCTGGTCTACCGGGGCCTGCAGCGTCAGGGAAGCCCCTTTCATCAGCATCATCTCTTTGCTGATGGCGTGGTTACCGCTGGTGAATTCAATACGGTAGCGGAACGGTGTGCTCAGGGCTTCATCGCCTTCAAACGCCAGCACGTCGAGCGCGGACTCACAGCCTTTCACCGCCAGCAGGTGGTGGTTATGGCTGAACTTTAACGGAGGATTATTACTCATGCGTCCACTCCCTCCTGAACGTCAAATTCCAGGCCAATGCCCTCTTCTTCGCTCCAGCTCAGGTGTAACGACCGTGGTTTTTGTCTGTCGGCCATACGGGTCAGCAACTGCTGGCTCAGCACCGGCAGAATTTGTTGATTCAGCAGGCTGTCGATATTGCGCGCCCCGGTATCCGGCAGCAGGCAGGCGGCGGTCAGCGCGTCATACAGGCTCTCATTAATCTGCGTGATCAGGCCGTAGTGGCGATGCAAGCGCTTGCTAACCTGTAACAGCTTCATTTCCACGATGGTACGCATGGCCGCTTCCGCCAGCGGGCGGTAAATCACGGTCTGGAAGCGGGCCAGCAACGCCGGCTGGAAGTGGTCACGCAGTATCGGGCGCAGCAGTTCGTGCAGATCGCCTTCGGTGGATTCAGGTTGTTCGTCCAGCAGCTGCATCAGGTGGTCGCTGCCGAGGTTGGAGGTCATCAGAATAACGGTGTTGCGGAAGTCGACTTCACGACCTTCACCGTCGCGCATAAAGCCGCGGTCAAACACCTGATAGAACAGGTTCATCACGTCACGGTGGGCTTTTTCGACTTCATCGAGCAGCACCACGCTGTACGGTCGCTTACGCACGGCTTCGGTGAGAATGCCGCCCTGACCGTAGCCAACGTAGCCCGGAGGGGAGCCCTTCAGCTGGGAAACAGTATGAGGCTCCTGGTACTCGGACAAGTTGATGGTAATCATTGATTTTTCACCGCCGTACATCACGTCCGCCAGAGCCAGGGCGGTTTCGGTTTTCCCCACCCCACTCGGGCCCACCAGCAGAAATACGCCCTGAGGGCCATTCTCAGATGTAAGACCCGTTTTTGCCGCACGCAGGCGCTGCGCGATGGCCGCGAGCGCCACATCCTGCCCGACCACACGTTTGCCAATTTCATCTTCCAGGGTAAGCAGTTCGGTCTGCTCATCTTTCATCAGCGATGACAGCGGAACGCCTGTCCAGTCAGCAATCACATTGGCAACGGTGCGCACATCCACATCTAGCGAGAGCAGCGGGTTGCTGTGCTGCATGCCGTGCAGTTCCTGCTGCAGCGCGTGCGTCTCGCTCTGACGGGAGATGTCCTGGCGGCTTTCCAGCAGTTGTTCGGTGAGTTTCAGTTCCTGCCCGTATTGAGTTTCAAGCTCGTCGAGAGCAACGATAAGATCGTTCTCTTCCTGCTCAATGACGGTCAGGCGTTCACCATGGCTCTGATTGCCGACAGCAATATCTTCCAGCAGTGCCTGCTTCTCCATTTCAAGAGAGGTGATCTGCGAGCGAATGCAGGTCAGCTGCTCCGGCACGGTGTCGAGGCTCATGCGGACGCGCGCTGCGGCGGTGTCGAGCAGGTCAACCGCCTTGTCCGGCAGCTGGCGGCCCGTCAGATAGCGACGAGAAAGCGTAACTGCCGCGCGCACCGCATCGTCGGTAATGTGCACGTTATGGTGCTCGGCGTAGCGGGATTTCAGACCACGGAGCATCAGACAGGCTGTGTCGTCATCCGGCTCGTCCACTTTGACCATCTGGAAGCGGCGCTCCAGTGCGGCATCGCGTTCAAAGTACTGCTTGTACTCACTCCAGGTGGTGGCCGCAATGGTACGCAGTTCACCACGCGCCAGCGCTGGTTTCAGCAGGTTCGCTGCATCGGCGCCGCCTGCCTGGTTGCCTGCGCCGATGATGGTATGCGCTTCATCAATAAACAGCAGGACCGGGGACGGTGATTGCTGCACCGCATCGATGATGTTTTTCAGCCGCTGTTCGAACTCCCCTTTCACGCCAGCACCGGCCTGCAGCAGGCCCAGGTCGAGGGTACGCAGAGTGACCGTTTTCAGGGATTCAGGCACATTACCCTCGGCAATACGCAATGCCAGACCTTCAACCAGTGCGGTTTTCCCCACGCCCGGCTCGCCGACCAGAATCGGGTTGTTTTTGCGGCGACGAGAAAGGATGTCCACCATCTGCCGGATTTCTGTGTCACGGCCAAACACAGGATCGATCTTCCCTTCCTTCGCTTTGGCGGTGACATCGAGGGTGAATTTGTCCAGCGCGTTCTGCAGTGCAGGACTCAGTTCCCCCTCTTCCATTTCCTCACCAGCCGGATGCCCGACAAACTCCACTTCACCGCCGTGGTTCTGTGACAGCTCAGCTTCGCGCTGCATTTCCGGACGCTCATCCGATTGCGCATCCAGCAACGGTCTCAGGCGCTCCAACTGGCTCTGGCCAAGCGTTAACAACGGCCAGAGGCCGTCACAACGAGCCAGTTTTGGTTTTTCCACCAGCGCCATCAGCAGATGGACGCTGCGAATGTGCTCTTCACCATTGAGTGAGGCCAGTAGCCAGGCTTGCTGCATCAGAGTCTGGATGTCTTCTGAGAGCTGGGGCCGATGGCGCACGGAGCGAGGTTGTTTATCCAGCCAGCCGAGCAGATCCTGCCAGATGCCATCCATATCCCACTCGTAGCGGCGTGCCAGCACAGTGAGATCCCCCTCGCCTTGCTCCAGCAGCTTCAGCAGCCAGTGTTCCGGTAGAATTTCGGCATGGGCACGGGTCTGGCAGAGCGATGCCGCCCCTTCCATCGCGCGGGCGCAGTAAGGGTTCAGACGACGTAACAGGATGGCTGGATTTTCCATGAGATTCTCTCTTTGTCGGTTCCTGGACACGCTACCGCCCCTCGCTGTTCACCAAAGCGCATAAGGTCAGGCAGGCAGGTTGTGTTTTCTTTGCTGAGCGCCCGCGTCTCAGGCGCTCAGCAAAAAACTGCGGGCAGGAAAAACCTGCCCGCATCAGGATTACGCGGTGGCGCGTTCGTTCCAGGAATCGGAATGAATGATGTTGCCGTCTTTGTAGGTCCAGGTGATTTTTTCGTAACGCAGCTCGATCTGCTCAAGGTGGTTATGCTTCTCGAAAGAAGGATCCTTGATGTCGTGCATTACCGGGTTCACTTTCACCACCTTGACGTTTTCAAGTTTGGTGTTGAAGTACTCCACTTCCTGGCCCGCATCGTTGATTTTGTACCACTTGAACTCAGCGGATTTCAGGGTCTGACCCGTGGTCACCGCCTTGTACAGGTACGGGCTGGAGGAGTCGATTTCCTTAGTGAACAGGAACGGCGTGTGGATACGGGTCCCGGTCAGCTTGCCGGTGTTGTTATCGGTCGGGATGTACAGGTTGTGCTGCTGTGCCACCACTTCGATGCTGCCTTCACGATCCTGAACGTCCACAGACCCTTTAATGTCCGCGCCGCCGTCGTCCTTCAGCCAAAGATAAACAGGAATTGCCATGTTAATTACTCCGTTTTATTTTCTGAGACGCCATCATCCTGCGATGACGCCGGGTGTTTGCCGGGTATCTGACAGGCATTGGCCTGCGGTACCAGACTGATTTCGACACGACGGTTGAGCGCCCGCCCTTCCGGAGTGTCGTTGGTTGCGGCAGGACGGCTTTCGCCATAGCCCTGTACCGCAAAACAGCTTTCCGGCACGTCGCCGGTGTCACGCATCCAGTTGCGTACCGCTTCGGCACGTTTAAGGGACAGCGTCTGGTTCAGTTGTGGATTGCCGGTGTTATCGGTATGCCCTGACACAACAATCAGCCAGCCCGGTTTTGCTTTGATACCGACCAGGGAATTGACCAGCAGCTTCGTCGAACCGGGTTTAAGGTCGTATCTGCCGGTATCGAACAGCGACATGCTGTCGAGGCGCACAATTTTCGGTACTGGTTTGGGCTGCGGCTGAGGTTTGGGGGGCGGAGGAACATACGAACGGATGGCCTCCAGCACCGGCATCCGGAGTCGCTCCCCCTGATAAAGCCCCAGGCCTAATCGGGCCGGTACGCCGTTACGCGCCTGGTCATCCAGCAATGCCGCATCCTTGTGCAGGACGGCAACGGCGTCGGCTTTCGGACCGTAGTCATCCATAGAAATGCGATCGTAACGGACAATATCGAAGCTCACGCGATGCAATAGCTGGCGATTATTCCAGCCACTACAAAGCAGCGCGGTGATAGCAGCCAGGGTGAAAATGCCAAGGACGCAGCGCCAGGTCCGGGCACGGGGAGTGAGTCCTCCCCCTTCCGGTAGCTGTGGCAGGATGAAATCCGGAAGTGGGGAGATCACCGTACTGTCCGTTCCCACCGGGTGCCAGCCAGACACCTGCTGCATGGCGGTATGACGCGACAACCACGCCGTCCAGGCCGATGACGCAAGGCTTCCGGCAAGAATCGGCCCCATTCCCCACAGCATTGCTGCAGGTGCAATGGCCGGAACATCAGGATTATCATCGATGAATACCGCCTGGACATGCTGATGGAACCAACTCATCAGGCTATTCATCAGCACCTGCTGCTGCATCACAGGCGCACCGCCGGTGGTGACCCATGCGGCAATTGAACAAGGCGCATTCGACTCACGCCAGACAGTCCACCCTTCACCCGGAATAGCGGCCTGCCAGAGCATGTCATCCGTCATCGCACTGCCAATCTGACCATTTAGAATCAATGGCACAGAATGTCCCGTTTCTTTACGCAACTGACTAATTTGCCAGCGCAAAGCCAACAGACGACTTGTCAGGGCTTCGCTGTCGACGTGTTTCTGCGGACAGACACTGACCATCACCGACAGCTGACGCCCCCAGTCCGGGCGCTGCAACAGTACCTGACGGGCAACCTGCTCCAGATCCTGATGATCCTCAACGCGGATCCAGCATCCCTGCGTGACGGTCAGTACCGGTGACTGTTGCGGCCAGGTCAGAGGCATATCACCACAAACCAGCACCACAGGTTGACGGTAAGTGGTTTCAGGAAGGTCATCCAGACGCAGGCTGGCGTCATGCTCCGCACGAGGTCTGGCGATATACCAGAACGCGACGATAACCCCGATCATCGCCAGCAGAACGAGCACTGAAGCCAGCCGGGATAACGGCAAAAAAGCCAGGCATACCACAGCACTTAGCAGGGCGGCCCACAGCGCAAGCCCGCGCTGTTGTACAGGACTCATTTTATGACTCCCGGCAACAGGGTCAGCAGCATCTGATCGAGCCATTGATCCAGTCCCCACCAGAGCGCGGCAAGAACAATCACGCTCAGGCCGATACGAGCGGGCCATGACGCCAGCCAGCCTCCCGTCCCCCGTCCGGTGCGACTCTCTGCCAGAACAGGGTGAGTCTGCGGATAGCTGAACGGCGTAACACGTTCATTGAGGGCGCTGACCAGCTTCTGACGCTCAGGATCGCTTAGCGAGCGGTAACTACCCAGAAAACCGAGCATCATTACCCGCTGAAAGCAGGTCAGTACGGCATTGTCTGGTGCAGGTTCACGCAGCACATCGCGCATCCTGTCACACAAGGTGTCACCGGCGTCCATCGTGCCGAGGAAGTGTCCCTGCAAAGGAATGTCATACCACTGCACACAGGCATCATCCTCTACACCGCGGCCTTTTACCGCTTCATCAAGCAATGCACATTGTGCAGTGAGGATATGCCTACAGCTGGCTTCATCGAGTTCACTCGCTTTTAGTTCACGCTGAACGCGCTCTACATCAGCGATACAGCGTTCCCATAAGACCCGACCTTCACCTTCCTGAAACAGCGGGCCATGGCGAAGGCTGATGACCTGAAGCCAGGTATCCTGCAGCAGTGCGTCAATATCAACAGGCACGGCAATGCCGCGTTTACGCTCACTCATGTTCTCAGTACCGCAAAGAGTTCAAGTTCAGGCTCACCAAGCATGCCCGGGACGTAAAACATGCATGTCCCGCTCTGGAGCATTTCGGCCGCCAAAGGATGCGAGAGGTCGAGACTGAAATACTGATTTTCCAGGCGCAGCGGAATGGCGGCTGGCACATGACGCAGCGGCATCAGCGGTACACCCACGCGGGATGAGTTGACGATCCCACGCACATGGTCAGGACTGCCCACCTTACACTGGCGCGGGAACTGTTCCTGCAACTGCGCCACCGGTATCGGCGACCTTACAGAAAGATAGTAATCCGCTCCTTCGCGCAGACGCGGGTCATGCAGGCGAGCCTGCCAGAAGTGCAATCGTGGGTCATAGTCGAGCGTCAGAGCCACCACGCGGGACGGCAGACTGGCTTCAAGCAGATCGCTAAGTAAATCAAACAACGGCGGAAATACCGCGTTGAGTTGCTCATGATGCCAGACCGGAATGGCGTTCACCTGGTGCTCCAGAGAAAATGTCAGCAAGCTCCCCGCCAGGCGAGAAAGCTCCGGATACAGACGTTCCGGCGGGCTTTGCAGGTTACGCTGAAACTGACCCAGTACGGGCTCAGCGCTATTCAGCGCGTTGAGCAGCCAGAACAGAGAGACATCAGCCACGGCAAAGTCCGCCATACGCTCATTGCTTTCGCGCCGCATTGCCATCAGACGACAGAGTCGGGCCCGTAACTGGGTCATGAGCTGTTCCAGTTGGGTTACCAACCAGGGGCTACCCTGAATGGTCAACAGAGGGGGGAGAAACGTCTCATCTAATTGCCATAACCCCTGCGAATCTTGCTGCAGGCGGGCGACCGGACAAGTCAGATAATCACTGTTGTTCTGATGGTCAAAACGCAGCGTCAGTTCCGGTTGCATCACCGCAATCTGACGGGTGTCTTCCCCAAATGCATTGCGCACATCCCGCCAGCGCTGGCGATAACGCACCGGGCGCTCGGCCACTTCATCGGGTTTAAGGCAGTTACCGCCATTCGCCCGCAGTAGCGGAAGCGCCAGCATCACCGTCACCTCCTGCGATTCACTTTCAAGCGACAACACAGGCGGCAGAGAATCTGCATTGTCTGTATCAATCAGCGTTCCGTCCTGAAAACGGATATGCAGATGACGGGCCTGGAGACGTCCAAGCTTGAGAGATTCCGGTTCGAAAGTGGCGTCAATGACCCCCCAGGGTGAGATGAGTCCCAGCCGGGCAATACATTCGGCAGACCAGGCCGCATACGCGACCTGTTGCTGAAAATGCTGGGGAGAAACCATAATGCCCCTACCCCATAACGGTTGTTCCGTTTTCATCGGCTTCCTGCCTGTTTTTACGCTTTCGCTTTCGGCATCTGGGAAACCAGCGACAGGTTGACGTCCATACCTTCCACCTGGAAGTGCGGAATCGCATACAATTTCACGCGGAAGAAGCCTGGGTTGTCCTCAATGTCTTCCACCACTACTTTCGCGTCACGCAGTGGGTGAGACGCCTGAAGTTCATCGCCCGGATCGGTCATTTCGGTCACCAGGCTGCGGACCCAGGTATTCAGTTCCAGCTCAAGCAGTCGGCGATCCTTAGTGGTTCCGATGTTTTCGCGCTGAATCAGCTTCAGGTAGTGGGCGATACGCGACAGCAGGAAGATGTACGGAAGACGCGCATTGATGCGGCTGTTCGCCGTTGCATCTGCGGTGTCATACAGCGCCGGTTTCTGCGTGGAGTTAGCCGAGAAGAAGCAGGCGTAGTCGCGGTTTTTGTAGTAGGACAAAGGAATGAAGCCCAGATTCGCGAATTCGAATTCACGGGTTTCAGGAATCATCACTTCGCTCGGGATTTTTACCTGATTGCCAGTACCGAGATCGTACAGATGGATAGGCAGGTCCTGAACCGCACCACCAGCCTGTGGCCCACGGATTTGTACACACCAGCCATTATTGATAAAGCTGCGCACCATGTTGGACGCAAAGGCAAACGATGCGTTGGTCCACAGGTATTTGTCGTGATCCGGACCTTTGACTTCTTCGACATAATTGAAGCTGCGAACCGGAACGGTATCCGGACCATACGGCAAACGTCCCAGTACGCGGGGCATCACCAGACCGATGTAGCGCGCGTCGTCCGTATCGCGGAACGATTTCCACTTGATGTACTCGGCGCGGTCAAAATAGTTACCAATATCTTTAATCGCCGCAACGTCTTCCATTGACTCCTTGAGGAAGAATTTCGGGCCTGCCGAGCCGATAAACGGCATATGTGCCGCAGCAGAGACTTTAGAGATATTGCGCAGCAGAGCGACATCCTGCGCTGAAGCGTCGAACTCGTAAGCGGAAATCAGCGCCGCAATCGGCTCGCCGCCTGGGGTATCATATTCGTCGATGTAGGTGTGTTTATACAGACCACTCTGGATCACCTCCGGACAGTCTTCAAAGTCCTGGCGCAGGTCTTCTTTAGACATACTCAGAAGCTCAATTTTCACATTCTGGCGAAAATCGGTTTTATCCACCAGCGACTTCACCCCACGCCACAGGCTCTCAACCGCCTGAAATTCATCATGGTGCATTACAGCGTCCAGCTGGCGGCTGATCTGAAAATCAAGCTCAGCGATATGGTGATCAATCAGGCTTTTATCCAGTTTTTCGACTTTCGAGCCTGCTTTGGTCAGACACTCCAGAAAGACCTGCATACCTGCAGTCAGACGTTCATCGGCGGTGGCATCCGACATTGCCTGCGCATCTTGCCAGATATCCAGCGCGCTCAGCTCAGAGACCGGGCTCAGATTGATTTTCTCAAACAGGGAAGCGTAAACCCCACCCGCTGCTGGGCGCTCCAGCACCACGCTTTCACCGCCAGTAATATTATTTTGTACAGACATGAGCATTCCTTGATTAATCCGTTAAAACAGCCTGATGGTTACGATTTTTTTGACGCCAGTGCGGATAATTCATTTCGCAACTCAGCGCTAAGCGACTGGTCAAGAACGATTTTTTCCAGCTCTTTTCGGAAAGTCTGGTTGTCCAAAAGGTTGGCTTTCAAATCACGGAGCAAGTTGCGCATCGCCAGCATCGCCTTCAGTTGCGGTATCTGAGCAGCCACCTGCTCTGGCGTGAAATCTTTCATGCTCTGGAAAGTCAGCTGAATGTTGTCCTCACCGCCATCATCAGCCAGCGTATTTTTAACGGTCAGATTAACTTTTGGGGAATATTCGGAAAGAACGCTATCAAAATTGTTCTTCGTGATATTAACCTTTTCGCGCTCAAATATTGGCGCTGTGTCCTGCCCATTACTAAAATCACCCGCAACAAGCAATTTCAATGGTAATTCCATTTTCTTGCTTGCTCCGCCAGTATGCAGGTCAAGCTTTAGGTTAATACGTGCCTTAGGCACTTCATTCTGAAAACTGTCAGCCATCTCATCATCCCTCTTTGGTTTTGCTATGCCAACTTCACGGTATCGCGTTGATGCGCAATCATAGAATAATGATCGACACAAAATCAAATACGCAGATCATTAACCCGCAGTGAGAAATTTCTTAAGAATTTTCTGCTAAACTATTATTGTGTAATGCCCTGCCAAGGCAGAAAAAGGAACTACTCTTTTCGCGCAAACCAAATATTTATATCGTTAAAAGGATCGCAACCAGTGAGATACTAATAAAAACAACTTATTTTGATTTGCATCACGACACTTTGTCAAAAAAGCATGAATTAACTGAAAGAAGCTATTGAGGGACGCAAAAAAGAAGAGACGAAAGAAGTATGAAAAGTGAATATTTTATTGATGGCATGAATAATATATAAGATTTTTCCTTATGAAAATTCTTATTTATTATATGTAGTAAAAAATTCATTTCCGGATACTTAACGAGTCGTCAATCATTAATACCGTGCTTGCTCGTGAATTGACTTTATCCTTGCACAGAGGCTTCTGCTCGTCGCGCAAGAAGGAGGGATGCTCTCAATGCGGCTGTTTATAAAATCTGTAAAATCAAACACCTCCTGGATCGTCGCTTTTTTAATCAAAAACGAGTAATAGCACATATCGTATAACGGTGTTACATTATACCGCCCACCCAACGTCAGCTATGGCCAGGTAACGCCGTAAAGATCGGTAAAGCCTGCAACCATGACCTTGTACTACGGTCTAATAGGCACGTGGTATCGCACTAAGCGTTACTTTCACCGGCTCTACATAGGTTTCTCTATTTTGTCTCAATCCAAATTTCAACGCGCGTTTTTACACCCGCGTTACTGGTTTACATGGTTTGGTCTTGGCGTTCTCTGGCTGCTGGTACAGCTCCCCTACCCTGTGCTGCGTATGCTGGGGTCGAAACTGGGCAGCGCATCCCGCTATTTCCTGAAGCGTCGCGAATCTATCGCGCGTAAAAACATCGAGCTTTGCTTTCCTCAGTACAATGCTGAAGAGCGCGAAAAACTGATCTCTGAAAACTTTAAATCCATCGGCATGGCGCTGCTTGAAACCGGCATGGCCTGGTTCTGGCCGGATGAACGCGTCCGCAAATGGTTTGATGTAGAAGGACTGGACAACCTTAAACGCGCTCAGCTGCAAAAACGCGGCGTGATGGTTGTTGGCGTGCACTTTATGTCCCTGGAGCTTGGCGGGCGCGTGATGGGCCTTTGTCAGCCAATGATGGCAACCTACAGACCGCACAACAGTGCACTGATGGAGTGGGTTCAGACGCGAGGCCGCATGCGCTCCAATAAAGCGATGATCAACCGTAACAACCTGCGCGGTATGGTTGGCGCCCTGAAGAAAGGTGAGGCCGTCTGGTTCGCTCCTGACCAGGATTACGGACGTAAAGGCAGCAGCTTTGCCCCCTTCTTTGCCGTGAAGGATGTAGCGACGACCAACGGGACTTTCGTCATTTCGCGTTTGTCAGGTGCCTCCATGCTGACCGTGACGATGGTGAGAAAAGCGGATAAGTCGGGCTACCGTCTGCACATCTCTCCGGAAATGGCTAACTATCCGGAAAACGAGTGTGAAGCGGCAGCGTTTATCAATAAGGTCATCGAAACTGAAATCATGCGCGCACCGGAGCAATATCTCTGGATGCATCGCCGTTTCAAAACGCGTCCTCTTGGCGAAGCCTCCCTCTATATTTAAGCCCTGCATGAAGGTTAGTTTCGCTAAGAAACTAACCTTTTCAATCACCTGTCATCTCACTGCAAAACCGTCTTTGATGGCGTCGCCCAAAGTGAATTTATTGCGCTGTGAAATCAAACTGTCGCCGTTCCACGACACTCGTAAGTGGCGGAAATTATTTAAAAAAATCCCTCTTGTCACCCCTCATTTTTAAGCGTACATTAGCGCCGTCTGGCACCAGGAAAGCACAGAATTCTGAGCGGGAGTCATCGGCGTAACGGGAAAATTCTCATTTCTGTTTAGCCGGGATTTCAGTTCTCTATAATCAGTTGGACTCTGTTTTTAAATGCGTACCACAAGATACGCGGAGCGATGAAACGTGAAATATTTCTTTATGGGCATTTCGGTGATCGTTTTAGTCTGGGCCGGAACCTTTGCCCTGATGATCTAGTGAGAACATGCAGTCAAAAAAACAGGAGCCATTTGGCTCCTGTTTTTTTGTCATGAGGACACGGGGTTTTCAGCAACGCTCTTTGCCGAGAGCAGGCCATCGGCCCGGAACATACTCTTGATGCCCCTCACCGCCTGACGAATACGGTCGCTGTTTTCGATTAAAGCAAAGCGCACGTGGGTGTCGCCATAATCACCAAAGCCGATGCCCGGGGACACACACACCTTCGCGTCCTGCAGCAGCTTTTTAGCGAACTCCAGCGAACCCATCGCTGCGTACGGTTCCGGAATTTTCGCCCAGACGTACATGGACGCTTTCGGCATCTCCACCATCCAGCCAGCCTCATGTAACCCTTTTACGAGTACGTCGCGGCGGCGTTTATACTGAGCCGCAATGTCGTGAACGCACTGCTGATCGCCCTCCAGAGCGGCAATAGCGGCAACCTGCAGCGGCGTGAAGGTACCGTAATCGTGATAACTCTTGATGCGCGCCAGTGCACTTACCAGCGTTTTGTTACCCACCATAAAGCCAATACGCCAGCCCGCCATGTTGTAGCTTTTCGAAAGGGTAAAGAACTCCACCGCCACGTCACGCGCGCCCGGAACCTGCATTATCGACGGGGCTTTCCAGCCGTCATAGACGATATCGGCGTAGGCTAAATCATGAACCACCAGCACGTCATAACGCTTGGCCAGAGCGACAACTTTCTCGAAGAAATCAAGCTCCACGCACTGGGCCGTTGGGTTCGACGGGAAACCGAGGATCATCATCTTGGGTTTCGGGTAGCTTTCGCGAATGGCACGTTCCAGTTCGTTAAAGAAATCGACGCCTTCCACCAGCGGAACAGAGCGCACCTGCGCCCCGGCAATCACCGCGCCGTAGATATGGATTGGGTAACTTGGATTGGGTACCAGCACCGTATCACCGTGATCCAGCGTGGCCAGCATCAGATGTGCCAGCCCTTCTTTCGAGCCGATGGTGACAATCGCCTCACTTTCAGGATCGATATCAACCTGATAACGATCCTGATACCAGCGCGAGATCGCGCGACGTAACCTGGGAATACCGCGCGAGGTTGAGTAGCCGTGCGTATCCGGGCGCTGGGCAACCGTGCAGAGCTTTTCAACGATATGCGGTGGCGTTGGGCCGTCAGGGTTACCCATGCTGAAATCGATAATATCTTCGCCGCGCCGACGCGCAGCCATCTTCAGTTCAGCAGTGATATTGAAAACATAAGGGGGGAGACGATCGATACGCGTAAAACGGCGTTCAGGACTGAATTCAGCCATAGATTCCTCAGATTAACGTTAGCGCCCGGACCGTCCGAGCGACGCTGCCACCGATGTGGCGTGCTTAGAAAATAACCTGAAAAAAATCACCCTGTCGAGAGGGAAATGAAAAAAAAGCGCCCGCGTGAAAACCGGAACACTGCAATGCCTGAAAGTGGAAGCAGGGTTCTGATATTGGCTTTCCGTTAGCAGTTATTTAACACAATGATATCAAAACAGTTACCTGGTGATTTGGCGCTGAGAAAAAATCGGGTAGCATCAATCCTCACCTGACAATCCCCTTTGTAAAATATGGTTTTTCCTCATTTGATAAACCCGACGGATAGCTGGTCAATACGCCCCAGGTTTTTTATCATGGTTCTTTCCCGTTTGCCCAGGTCTGCTCCGTGCACGAGATATTCACTATGCTGCTGGCGGTTTTTGACCGTGCGGCATTAATGCTGATTTGCCTGTTCTTCCTGATTCGCATTCGCTTGTTTCGCGAGCTTTTGCATAAATCCGCACACTCGCCGAAAGAGCTGCTGGCCGTTACCGCCATCTTTTCTCTGTTCGCACTGTTTAGCACCTGGTCCGGGGTGCCGGTAGAGGGTTCGCTGGTTAACGTGCGCATTATCGCCGTCATGTCCGGCGGAATTTTATTTGGCCCGTGGGTGGGTGTCATCACCGGCGTGATTGCCGGGACCCATCGCTACCTGATTGATATCGGTGGCGTAACGGCAGTGCCATGCTTTATCACCAGCATTATCGCCGGGGTGCTTTCCGGCTGGATCGGCCGCAAGATCCCCAAAAAACAGCGCTGGCGCGCCGGGATTGCTGCGGGCATGGTGTGCGAAACGCTGACCATGATCCTTGTCGTCGCCTGGGCCCCCACCACCGCGCTGGGGCTGGATATCGTCTCGAAAATCGGTATTCCCATGATCCTGGGCAGCGTCTGCATCGGTTTTATCGTGCTGCTGGTGCAGAGCGTTGAAGGGGAAAAAGAGGCCAGCGCCGCCCGTCAGGCCAAGCTGGCGCTGGATATTGCCAACAAAACGCTGCCGCTCTTTCGCCACGTTAACGCGGAGTCGCTGCGCCAGGTCTGCGAGATCATCCGCCACGACATTCACGCTGACGCCGTCGCCATCACCAATATCGACCACGTGCTGGCCTACGTAGGCGTCGGGGAGCACAACTATCGCGACAGTGATGACACCATTAGTCCGACCACCAGACAGGCGATTAACTACGGAAAAATCATCATTAAAAACAATGATGAAGCTCACCGAACGCCGGAAATTCACTCGATGCTGGTGATCCCGCTATGGGAAAAAGGCGTTGTGACGGGCACGCTGAAAATTTATTACTGCCACGCGCATCAGATCACCTCCACGCTGCAGGAGATGGCCATTGGCCTGTCGCAGATTATCTCTACTCAGCTTGAGGTCTCCCGGGCAGAACAGCTGCGTGAGATGGCAAATAAGGCAGAGTTGCGCGCGCTGCAGAGCAAAATTAATCCCCATTTCCTGTTTAACGCGCTCAACGCTATCTCCTCTTCCATTCGTTTGAATCCGGACACCGCGCGCCAGCTGATTTTTAACCTGTCGCGCTATCTGCGCTACAACATCGAACTGAAAGATGACGAGCAGATCGACATTAAAAAAGAGCTTTATCAGATCAAAGACTATATCGCGATTGAACAGGCGCGCTTTGGCGACAAGCTCACGGTGATTTACGATATTGATGAAGAGGTCAACTGCGTGATCCCGAGCCTGCTGATCCAGCCGCTGGTTGAAAACGCGATTGTTCACGGTATTCAGCCCTGTAAAGGCAAAGGTGTGGTCACCATCAGCATCACCGAAAGCGGCAATCGGGTGCGAATTGCGGTACGCGATACCGGCCACGGGATTGACCCAAAAGTCATTGAGCGCGTGGAGTCTAACGAGATGCCCGGGAATAAAATCGGGCTGCTGAACGTGCACCACAGAGTCAAGCTTCTCTACGGCGACGGGCTGCATATTCATCGTCTTGAACCAGGCACTGAAATCGCTTTTTACGTCCCGAATGAGCGCTCCCCTGTTCATGCGGCGACATCTTTATTACCTCAGGGTGAGTAATATGAAAGTCATCATCGTTGAAGATGAATTCCTGGCTCAACAGGAACTAACCTGGCTTATCAAAACCCACAGCCAGATGGAGATTGTGGGTACGTTTGATGATGGTCTGGACGTGCTGAAGTTTCTGCAGCATAACCGGGTTGACGCGATTTTTCTGGATATCAATATTCCCTCGCTGGACGGCGTGCTGCTGGCGCAAAATATCAATCAGTTTGCCCATAAGCCGTTTATTGTGTTCGTTACCGCATGGAAAGAGCATGCCGTAGAAGCCTTCGAGCTGGAGGCATTTGACTATATTCTGAAGCCTTACCAGGAGTCGCGAATTGTCAGCATGCTGCAAAAGCTGGAGGCCGCATGGCAGCAACAGAGCGCTCCGGCTACCGCCAGCCCGACGATACGGGAAAACGACACCATTAATCTGGTCAAAGATGAGCGCATCATCGTGACCCCGGTCAACGATATCTACTACGCCGAAGCGCACGAAAAGATGACGTTTGTCTATACGCGGCGGGAATCGTATGTCATGGCGATGAACATTACTGAATTCTGCAGCAAGCTTCCGGCAGCCCACTTTTTCCGCTGCCACCGTTCGTTTTGCGTCAATTTAAACAAGATCCGCGAGATCGAACCGTGGTTTAACAACACCTATATTTTGCGCCTGAAGGATTTGGATTTTCAGGTGCCGGTGAGCCGCAGCAAAGTGAAAGAGTTCCGCCAGCTGATGCACCTGTAACGAAAGAGCCCTCTCCCGCGGGAGAGGGTAATGATACATCAGAGGATTTGACCGAGAACCTGACGCAGATGGGCACCCGAACCCAGCAGGCCTGGGTTATCATGCACGATGAGATAAACGGGAATGTCCTGTACGTAGCTTCTGAAACGCCCTTTATCTTCAAACCCGCCGCGGAAACCGGAGGCTTTAAAGAAGTCGAGGAAGCGCGGCACGATCCCGCCCGCAATATAGACCCCGCCAAAGGTGCCCAGCGTTAGCGCCAGGTTGCCGCCGAACCGTCCCATAATAACGCAGAACAGCGAAAGAGCGCGACGGCAGTCGATGCAGCTGTCCGCCAGCGCGCGTTCAGTGACGTCTTTCGGCTGCAGGTTTTCCGGCAGACGACCGTCCGATTTCACAATCGCACGATACAGGTTCACCAGCCCCGGCCCTGACAGGACGCGCTCGGCGGAAACGTGGCCGATCTCCGCGCGTAACTCTTCGAGGATAATGCCCTCTTCTTCGCTGTTTGGCGCAAAGTCCACATGACCGCCTTCACCCGGCAGGCTCACCCAGCGCTGAGCAACATGCACCAGGTGCGACACGCCCAGGCCGGTACCGGCCCCGTAAACCGCAATCGGCTTGCCTTCGACCGGTTCAGCGCCGCCAAACTGGATCAGGTGCTCCGGCTTCAGCATCGGGATCGCCATGGACACCGCGGTGAAGTCATTGATGATTTCCAGATGCGCAAAACCGAGATTCTTTTTCATCTCTGCGATGGAGAATGCCCAGGTATGGTTGGTCATTGCGACCCAGTCGCCGGTTATCGGGCAGGCAATGGCGATGCAGCCGTCTTCGACGCTCACCTGATGCTCTTCCAGATAGACGCGAACAACGGCCTCAAGGCTTGGGTAATCCAGCCCTGAGTAGGTTTTCGCCCGGGAAATTTCACCGCTACTTACATCGCATAATGCGAGACGCGCGTTCGTGCCGCCCACATCGCCTACCAAAGCATACTTTGTCATTCTTCTACTGCTCCGCTAAAGTCAGAATAAATCTTTCGGACACTGTAAATTCAAGGCGTGATAACAACAACGACCGGAAGGTGAATGCCCGTGGATTATCGATCTTCGTCACAGAATAACTTTACCGTTTCAGCACCTTTTGCACTATTGCCATAAGGCTTAATATGCAAAGTAACGTCATTGCATTTTGTACAAGGAAATCATCATGCTCCATCCGCGAGCCAGAACCATGCTGTTGCTGGCAATTCCGGCGCTGATCATTGGCGTGGCCTCAAGCCTGGTCCTTATCGTCGTGATGAAAATCGCGTCGGTGCTGCAAACTCTCTTATGGACAGCGCTTCCGGCAAAACTGGGGGTCACCGCGGATTCTTCGGCGTGGATCATCCTGATGCTGACGTTAACCGGTATTGCGGTGGGTCTGGCGATCCGTTTCAGTCCCGGCCACGCCGGACCGGACCCGGCGCTGGAACCCCTTATTGGCGCCCCGGTTCCCCCCTCTGCACTGCCGGGGCTGATCGTCGCGTTGATCGTGGGCCTGGCGGGCGGCGTCAGCCTGGGTCCCGAGCATCCGATTATGGCGGTGAATATTGGCCTGGCGGTGTTCCTCGGCGCACGCATTCTGCCTCGCGTCGGCGCGCTGGACTGGACCATCCTCGCCTCCGCAGGCACCATCGGGGCGCTTTTTGGCACGCCTGTCGCTGCTGCCCTGATCTTTTCTCAGACGTTGGCCAGTGATAACGACGTCCCGCTCTGGGATAAGCTGTTCGCTCCGCTGATGGCCGCGGCTGCCGGCGCGCTGACGACAAGCCTGTTTTTCCATCCCCATTTTTCCCTCTCTCTGCCGCACTACGGAGAGATGCGGATTGCAGATATATTCAGCGGCGCCATCGTCGTCGCGATCGCCATCGCGCTGGGCATGGTGGCGGTATGGTGTCTTCCGCGCCTGCACCGGCTGGTGCATAAACTCAAACATCCGGTATTGATTCTGGGAACAGGGGGGCTAATCCTCGGTGTTTTAGGAGCAATTGGCGGAACGGTGACCCTGTTCAAAGGTCTGGACGAGATGCAGCAGCTGGCCTTCAGCCAGGTATTTAGCGTGTCCGATTACCTGTTGTTTGCCGTCATAAAGCTGGCGGCGCTTGTCGTTGCTGCAGCGTGCGGTTTCCGCGGCGGGCGTATCTTCCCGGCGGTGTTTGTCGGCGTGGCGCTGGGGCTGATGCTGCACGAGCATGTCGACGCGGTTCCGGCGGCGATTACCGTATCCTGCTCTATTCTGGGGCTGGTACTGGTGGTGACGCGCGATGCATGGCTGAGCCTGTTTATGGCGGCGGTGGTGGTGCCGGATTCGACGCTATTCCCGCTGCTCTGCATCGTGATGTTGCCCGCCTGGCTCCTGCTGGCGGGCAAACCGATGATGATGGCCTGGCGAAACGACAAATAATCAGGCGCTATTGCGCGCTTCCAGCGCTTTGGTGAGCGCCCCCAGCAGCGGCGGGATATCGGCTTTTGGCAGCATCACCTCAATCAGCGAGAGCCGCTCGTGGTGCGCCACTTTTTCCAGCACGTCCGCCAACTGCTCCGCTTCACTGACTTGCCAGCACTGGGCCTGAGGATCGAGGCTCAGGGCCTGCGGGATTTGCGTCCAGTTCCATAGCGCAATGTCATTGTAACGCTGTTCCGGCCCGTGAATTGCCCTTTCAACGGTGTATCCTTCGTTGTTGAGCACCAGAATGATGGGATGTTGTTTATCACGCAACATTGACCCGAGCTCCTGAATGGTCAGCTGTGCCGCGCCATCCCCCGTCAGCACAATCACCCGCCGGTTCGGGCATGCCGTTTGCGCACCGAACGCCGCGGCCAGGGTGTAGCCGATCGAGCCCCACAGCGGCTGGACGATAAAATTCACGTCGGCAGGCAAACGCAGGTCAATCGCGCCGAAGGCCGAGGTGCCCTGATCGGCCAGGATGATGTCTCCCGGGCGAATAAACGTTTGCAGCGTTTGCCAGAAATTCTCCTGCGTAAGTGAGCCGTCCGGCTGAGGGAAATTCATCGCGCTGTGCGATGCCGGAACAGGCTTATCGTGAATATGCTGTTTGCACAGCTCCAGCAGCGCTTCAATGGCCTGGGCCATCGGGATGCCGGTAAACCAGATATCGCCGACGCGGGCGGCATGAGGCTGGACTTCTATCGTCTGTGCAGGCGTTAACTGATGGGTAAACCCGGCCGTCAGAGTATCGGTAAAACGCGTGCCAATGCACAGCACCGTATCCGCCCCCTCTATCGCCTCTTTTACCGGACCGGCACTGGCCGAACCGCTGTAGGTGCCGTAAAAACCGGCGTTACGTTCGTCGAATATGCCTTTGCCCATCAGCATCGTGGCATGCGCCATCGGCACATCCTTCACCCACTTCTGCAGCGCGTTCTTCAGCCCATGGCGCAGGACAAGAAAATCCGCTAAAAGCGCGGTACGCTTACTCGCTGCCAGTTGACGCTCCGCAGCATCCCGGAACGCTTTCAGGCAGGCGCTATCGGCATGCGCATGCCGGAGCGTGAGAGCGTTTACAGGCGGCGTAGCGGCTTTTTTTGCCACGTCGGCAGGCAGCATCAGATAGCCGGGGCGACGTTCCCGGAGCATGGTCGTTAACACCCGGTCGATTTCATAACAGGCGTTTTGTTCGGTCAGGATCGCCTGTGCAACGGTGATCGGCTCGCTCATATGGTAAAAATGACGGAACTCACCATCGCCCAGCGTATGGTGCAGCAGTTCCCCCCTTTGCTGAGACGCCATCCCTGGCGCGCCAACAATATGCAGCACCGGAACGTGCTCGGCATAGCTGCCCGCAATGCCGTTCATGGCACTTAATTCGCCGACGCCAAACGTCGTCAGCAGCGCGGCGAAGCCCTTACAGCGGGCATATCCGTCAGCGGCATAAGAGGCGTTTAACTCGTTGGCACAGCCCACCCAGCAGATATCCGGGCTGTCTATTACGTGGTCGAGAAACTGCAGGTTATAGTCGCCCGGCACGCCAAACAGATGATCGGCTCCACAATCTGTAAGACGGTCCAGCAGGTAATCGGCGACGCAGTACGGGGTACGCATAAACAGGTATCCTTCTGATGTTGACCTCACTTTGAGTATTAAATAAGCGTGATGGCTGTCCAGAATTGGCGATAAGAAGGCTATGGAAAGAATGCTTTACAAAAAATGCTGGGCTATGCTGCTTTTTTTCACGTTAATGTAAACGTATACACTGATTTTTCTCTTCAGCACGAGAGGTCATACGAATGGGTTATCAGCCGGACAAAAATCGTTATCAGACAATGGAGTATCGCCGCTGTGGACAAAGCGGACTCAGGTTGCCCGCGGTCTCGCTGGGGCTGTGGCATAACTTTGGTGACGCCACGCTCATCGAAAATAGCCGTCAACTTTTACAGCGCGCGTTCGATCTGGGTATTACGCATTTCGACCTTGCCAATAACTATGGTCCCCCGCCGGGGTCCGCCGAGCGTAATTTCGGCCGTATTTTGCAGGAGGATTTCCTGCCCTGGCGCGACGAATTGATCGTCTCCACGAAAGCGGGATATACCATGTGGGACGGCCCTTACGGCGACTGGGGATCGCGTAAATATCTGCTGGCAAGCCTCGATCAAAGCCTGAAGCGCATGGGGCTGGAATATGTCGATATCTTCTATCATCACCGTCCAGACCCGGAAACACCGCTACAGGAAACCATGAAAGCGCTTGACCATCTGGTGCGCCAGGGTAAAGCCCTGTACGTCGGGTTATCCAACTATCCTGCCGAGCTGGCGCGAAAAGCGATTGATATCCTTAATGACCTGGGCACGCCCTGCCTGATCCACCAGCCGAAATACTCGATGTTCGAACGTGCGCCGGAAGAGGGTTTGCTGGATGTTCTGCAGGAAAAAGGGGTCGGCTGTATTCCCTTCTCGCCGCTGGCAGGGGGACAGTTGACCAACCGGTATCTTAACGGTATTCCCGCCGATTCCCGTGCGGCAAGCGGCAGTCAATTCCTTAACCCGGAACAGATCACCGAAGAGAAGCTTGAGAAGGTGCGCCAGCTAAACGCCCTGGCAGAAAGCCGCGGCCAGAAACTCTCGCAGATGGCGCTTGCCTGGGTATTACGCCATGAGGAGGTCACGTCGGTGCTGATCGGAGCCAGCAAAACGGCTCAGATTGATGATGCCGTGGGTATGCTGGAAAACCGCCAGTTTACCGCAGAAGAACTTTCTCTAATCGACCAGATCCTGAGCAGTTCAAAATAAAACCACTTTTAGCAAAAAGTGCTCTCCCTCGGGAATTCGGAGTTGAGGCGATGAAACGAGCCTTTACCAACTCGTAATATTGCGTTAACAGGCCCCACGAAGGCCCCGATCGTGAAGGAGAAAGAGTATGTTCAGGTCACTGATTCTTGCAGCGGTATTACTGGCTTCGGCCCCGCTCGTCGCCACTGCGGGCGAAATCACCCTGTTGCCATCAGTAAAATTACAAATTGGCGATCGTGACGACTACGGCAGATACTGGGACGGTGGCTACTGGCGCGACCGTGATTACTGGCACCGTCATTATGAATGGCGGGGTGACCGCTGGCGCAGGCACGATAACGGCCTGCATCGCGGCTGGTATAAAAACAACGCCTATGAGCGCGGCTACCGCGAAGGCTGGAAAGATCGTGACGACCGCCGCGGCGGCTGGGGTCACGGCGGAAAAGGACGCGGTGGTCACGGTCACGGTCACGGTCATCATTAATGCAAAAAGGAGCCTCCCGGCTCCTTTTTCTTTTATAGCCCCAGCGCGGTGCCAATCAACAGCCACAGATTTAGCGCTACGACGACCACCACGATGGCCCATCCGGTCCGTTTCACCAGCGTCGAGTTGACCAGTTCCCCCATCAGGGTTTTGTCGCTGGTAAAGATCAGCAGCGGCACCAGCGCCAGGGCGATACCAAAGCTCAGCAGCACCTGGCTCATCACCAGAATTCGCGTTGGATCGAGCCCCATCATAATCACGATAAACGACGGAAGCATGGTGATAAAACGACGCACCCACAATGGAATATGGAAGCGAACAAATCCCTGCATCACCACCTGCCCTGCCAGCGTCCCCACCACCGTGGAGGAGAGACCGGCGGCAACCAGGCTCAGACCAAATATCGTGGCAGCAGCATGGCTCAGTAACGGCTCGAGCGTGAGGTAAGCCTGGTCGAGATCGGCGACGCCAGTATGACCGTTAAAGTGGAAAGCGGCGGCTGCGGTGGCCATCATCGCCAGATTCACAAAACCCGCGATGGTCATGGCGATTGCCACATCCCATTTGGTTGCCGAGTAGCGTTCTTTACGCGTCCCGCCGTGCAGATGCTGGGTTAACGAGGAGTGCAAATAAATGACATGCGGCATAATGGTCGCCCCAAGGACCCCGGCGGCCAGGAAAACCGCTTCCGAGGTTGGCAGGCTTGGGATCACCATGCCTTTTGCGAGCTGCGCCAGATTCGGCTGTGAGAAAATCAGCTCGACGATGTACGCCGCAGCAACAAACAGCAGCAGGCCACCAATGACCTTCTCCAGCGGTTTTTGACCGCGACGTTGCAGCATCAGGATCAGGAATGTGGCAATCCCGGTCAGCACCGCTCCCTGTAACAGCGACACGCCCAGAATCAGCTTAAAGCCAATCGCAGCCCCGATAAATTCAGCCAGATCGGTTGCCATGGCGATAATTTCCGCCTGAACCCAGTAGAGCCACACCGCCGGACGGGGATAATGGTCGCGAATTTGCTCCGCCAGGTTTTTACCCGTGGCAATCCCCAGTTTTGCAGAGAGCATCTGAATCAGCATCGCCATCAGGTTTGCCCAGACGACCACCCACAGCAGCTTATAGCCGAAACTGGCCCCGGCCTGAATATTGGTCGCAAAATTTCCCGGATCGATATAGCCGATGGCAGCAATAAAAGCAGGTCCCATTAATGCGAACCGCAACTTGCGCGCGGCTCTACCACTGCTACCCTCTACGCGACTGTTTGTCATTATCTGCCTCTGGAAATATAGCCTTTGCTATGTTTAATGCTATCAAAATGAGAATGATTATCAAGATCATTTAGGGAGTTTCAAATGATTTCTCTGATAGCTAAGAACAATAGATGGGCAGGTGGTGCGACATCACAGAATGTGAAAATGCGCGGTCATTTGTGAAGCGTAGCACACAAACTTAACTTTTCACTCATTTACCTAACATAACAAAAATGTATTGTGGATCACTAATTTTGAGACTCGTCACAGGATGTAACTATAGTGTGTCCCTGATCTCGTTTTCTTTTCGCTTGTTACATAGAATGTGCACGAAAATTAAACCTGCCTCATATTTGGAGCAAATATGGACCGCGTCCTTCATTTTGTCCTGGCACTTGTTGTCGTTACTGCACTCGCATTGCTGGTCAGCACAGACCGCAAAAAAATTCGTATTCGTTATGTTGTCCAGCTGCTGGTCATTGAAGTTTTACTTGCGTGGTTCTTCCTGAACTCCAACGTAGGCCTCGGCTTCGTGAAAGGCTTCTCCGAAATGTTCGAAAAACTGCTCGGATTCGCCAACGAAGGGACAAACTTTGTCTTCGGTAAAATGAACGACGAAGGTCTGGCATTCTTCTTCCTGAAGGTACTGTGCCCAATCGTCTTCATCTCCGCGCTGATCGGTATTCTGCAGCACATCCGCGTTCTGCCGTTCGTTATTCGTGGCATTGGTTTCCTGTTATCCAAAGTAAACGGCATGGGCAAGCTGGAATCTTTCAACGCCGTAAGTTCCCTGATCCTCGGTCAGTCTGAGAACTTCATCGCGTATAAAGATATCCTCGGCAAAATGTCCCGTAACCGCATGTACACCATGGCGGCAACCGCGATGTCTACCGTTTCCATGTCTATCGTGGGCGCATATATGACCATGCTGGAGCCAAAATATGTGGTTGCAGCGCTGGTTCTGAATATGTTCAGCACCTTTATCGTTCTGTCGCTGATCAACCCGTATCGTGTTGACGCCAGCGAAGAGAACATCCAGATGTCTAACCTGCACGAAGGTCAGAGCTTCTTCGAAATGCTGGGTGAGTACATCCTGGCAGGTTTCAAAGTGGCGATTATCGTTGCCGCGATGCTGATCGGCTTTATCGCCCTGATCTCCGCACTGAACGCCCTGTTCGCCGCAGTGCTGGGCATCTCCTTCCAGGGCATCCTGGGCTACATCTTCTACCCTGTCGCATGGGTGATGGGTGTTCCAGCTCACGAAGCGCTGCAGGTGGGCAGTATCATGGCGACCAAGCTGGTTTCTAACGAATTCGTTGCGATGATGGATCTGCAGAAAATCGCCAGCACGCTCTCTCCACGTGCGGAAGGCATTCTGTCCGTATTCCTGGTCTCCTTCGCGAACTTCTCGTCCATCGGTATTATCGCCGGTGCGATTAAAGGCCTGAACGAAGAACAGGGTAACGTGGTTTCTCGCTTTGGCCTGAAACTGGTTTACGGCTCCACCCTGGTGAGCGTCCTGTCTGCTTCTATCGCTGCGCTGGTTCTGTAACGTTTAGCGTAAAAAAAAACCGGGAGACTTGCTCCCGGTTTTTTTATGCCCGCAATTCTTCCAGCGGTTTGGGTTTGCCTATCAGGTAGCCCTGGAGATAGTCCACGCCGAAGCGTAGCAGCATCTCCCGCTGCGCTGGCGTCTCAACATATTCGGCCACCACGCACAGTGATTTCGTCTTCGCCAGATTACATATCGACTGGACGATCATTGCGTCCATATCATCAGTACAAATATCTTTCACGAAACAGCCGTCAATTTTAATGATGTCTGCCTGCAGGCGTCTCAGACGCTCGTAGTTGGCGTAGCCGGTACCAAAATCATCGATGGCAATCCTGAAACCGTAATCCCGCAGCTGCTGAATGTTGTGGATGCTGCAGCCGGAATTGGAGAAGGCCTGCTCTTCGGTGATCTCAATCACGACAGCCTGAGGCGCAACGCCGTACCGTTCAAAGAGCGCACAAATCTCAGTCGCCACCTCATTTTGCATCAGCGTAAGCGGCATCAGATTGACAGAGAAACGGGTGCCAGCCTGCGTCGCTGGGTGATCGCGCAGCCACAGCAGTAATTTTTCCATGACGCACATATCAAACCGGTGGCTGAGGTTGAACTGGGCAATCAGGGGAATAAAGCGGTCAGGGGTGATGATCTCGCCCTCGCTCTCCATACGCGCCAGAATTTCGTAGTACCCGCTACCGTCCGCCTTCTGGATCGGCTGCGCATACAAATGGAACTGCCCCGCCTCCAGGGCGTGCTTAATCCGCGCCAGCATCAGGACACGCTCCGTTGTTTGTCCTGATGCAGCTTCCAGGCTATTCGTCAGCGCAAGAACGTTGTGCGCTCCGCAGGATTGCTCGGCCAGCCAGCTCAGTTGCCCCAGCGTGTGGTGCAGTTTCTCACCGTTTTCGACCATTCCCCAGGACGCGCCAAATTCGATATCCAGCCCGGTATTGTTCCAGAAAATCTTACGGCTGTTCAGCCGATCAACCATATGCTGGAGGCGCTCGGCCGTTTCCTGCCCAAGCAATACCAGCACCAGCTCGCTTCCCGGCAGCTGGAAAAGCGTCTCATCTTTTTGCAACAGCGGCTGGAGAGAGGACGTGATCATTCGTTTGCAGTGCACCCGCATGAGAATGCCGTAATGGCGGCTCAAAAACTCCAGATTATCCATTCTCAGGCAACACACTTTGGCATCCGGGTGGTCGAGGAGAAAATCTTCCAGCGCACGAATGTTGGGTAATCCGGTCAGCGGATCGGTGAGCGCTCTGTCCTGCCAGCCCTGCTTCAACCATTCGCTTCGCTGATAGATACGCGACATATAAAGCAGGCAGATAGCAAAAGAGATCAGTACCGACAGGATAAAGGAGAGCGAATGGCCCGACTCCACTCCGTTAAGAAAGTTGTAATTGTAGGTCAACAGCAGAAGCGCAGAGGTGGCCCACAGCAGAGAGATAAGCGCGTAGCTCAGACGGCTAATCGCTAACGTAAAGAGAATGAAAATAATCGGCATCAAATAGCCCGCAATAACAGGCGACTCAAAAGGCGCACATAAAATTGCGATGATGGCTATTAACAGCATCAGCCAGACGAATATATATAATGATTTCTTGTGTAAAAACACGGGCTTCACACTTCGCCGCCAGAACTTGATGGCATAACGAGGATTAATAATCATTCTTAACGGATAATAGAACATCATGGTAAAAATCATCGCCGCGCATATCAGGCTTTGAATATCAACAACGTTATAAATTACCGTTCCTTCGCCGAAGAAAGTTGAGATTGTGACCGGAAAATCAAAGAAATAGCCAGCGAGATACATCGACATTTTAATGCCTAGCGGCACCATAAAGCCGAGCCAAAATATGCGTAACCCAATGTGCCTGTTGGGCATACAGTAGCGCCAGCGCCGGCCCAGCAGAAGGCGCAGAACACCGCAGGCAGCGAATACGGAGAAAGTCTGACAGAACAGTAATACTGAATATTGTAGCGGTGCTAAATTAACGTTAAATATATTAGCAACCATAAAACTTATCAGAATAGGCAGAATACCGCGGCGCCCCAATAACAGCATAATCGCCAGCATAACGCTTAACGGGAGCCACGCTAAATAAACGTCGTGTTCATTAACAATTGCACGCGGGGAGAGATAACGGGAAACGGGAACCGCAATCAGACAGATCGCCAGAGCAATTATAAATATCTTTACATTATTATACGATTTTCTATTCATTAAGCTGGGGAGATTATTATCCGTTCATATCATTGACCGCATGGATAATAGGTTTATTAATTACGCGAATCAAGTTGAAGTCTATTTATAGACTGATTTATTGATTTCGGTTGAGGTGAGATATGGAAAAAAACCATTTTGGCAACAAAATACGTTTAGGGGTGTTACAAAAACATAAAAAAAACCCTCGTCCTTTGACGAGGGTTTAAAATTTTGGTGGAGCTAAGCGGGATCGAACCGCTGACCTCTTGCATGCCATGCAAGCGCTCTCCCAGCTGAGCTATAGCCCCACATGTGACTTTACTAACCACACTCTGTTGGGTTCAGAGTTTGGTGGAGCTAAGCGGGATCGAACCGCTGACCTCCTGCATGCCATGCAGGCGCTCTCCCAGCTGAGCTATAGCCCCATCGTAAAGCTGTCATGTTGACGGGCGGCATAATATGAATTCCGCCGCGGAGTGTCAACGGCAAAATCAATAGCCGCGGTTCAATCGCCGAAAAATCATGCAAATGAATCACTTTGCGAGCCTGCTCGCAGTCATGAGTTAAGCCTGTCACGTTTTCACGTAAAACGGTGCTATAAAATGAGCCGTTAATTAACCCCACGAATATTCAGGAAATTGCATGATCAAGGAACGAATGACGCCGGAAGAGTTAGCCCTGCTCACTGGCTATAGCCGACAGACCATCAATAAATGGGTACGCAAAGAGGGTTGGATAACGTCGCCCAAGCCCGGTGTCCAGGGGGGTAAAGCGCGCCTGGTGCATGTGAACGAAAAGGTGCGTGACTTTATCCGCAGCGCACGCCGGGCAACGGAAACATCCGCTATGCCTGACGGCATCAGCACTGACGGTTCGCTTCATACCCTACTCCTGACGCTGGCCAATGAAATGACGCCGGAAGAGCAGAAGCAGATGACATCGCTGCTATTGCGGGAAGGGATTACCGGTTTGTTGCAACGTTTAGGGATTCGCGACCAGAATTAATATGAAAAGACTGCGTAGCAAAATGACCACGGAAGAGCTGGCGGAGAATTTGGGTGTTGCCAGACAAACGGTAAATCGCTGGATACGGCAGCAGGGGTGGAAAACCGAAGGACTCAATGGCGTAAAAGGCGGTCGGGCGCGGCTCATTCACGTTGATGCACGCGTGAAGGAGCATATTATGAGCCTCCCGGCTATCCGTAACCGCCAGGCGGTTTATCATCTGGCTGAGGTGGCCTCATCCTACAATGAACAGCCTTCACGTCTGCGTCCGGGCATTATCGAAACGCTGGAGAGTATGACTGAGCTTGAACAGCAGCGTCTGGATACCTTACTGAAGCGCGAAGGCATACGCGGTTTTCTTGCTCGTCTGGGTATTGCCGAATAAAAGGCAAAAAAAACGGCAGGATACCCTGCCGTTTTTCTTATAGATGGCTTAATTACTGCTGATTTTCACGTTCTGCAATAAAATCCAGCGCCTTGTTGATGCGCGCCACGCTGCGTGACTTGCCGATGGCATGAACAGTCACATCCAGCGCCGGAGACTGACCCGCGCCGGTCACCGCAACGCGCAGTGGCATACCGACTTTGCCCATGCCCACTTCCAGTTCGTCTGCGGTCGCCTGAATGGCGTGATGCACATTCTCAGCGGTCCACTCGGTGAGCGCAGCCAGCTTGTCGCGCACCACTTCCAGCGGCTGACGCGCAACCGGGCGGAGGTGCTTCTTCGCGGCGTCGGCGTCGAACTCATCAAACTCTTCATAGAAGTAGCGGCAGCTTTCGGCAATTTCTTTCAGCGTTTTGCAGCGCTCGCCGAGCAGTTTTACCAGGTCCGCCAGCTCAGGGCCAGTGCGGGTATCAATGTTTGCCTGCTCAATGTGCCACTGCAGGTAAGTCGCCACATATTCCGGCGGCATGGTATTGATGTAGTGATGGTTGAGCCACAGCAGCTTGTCGGTGTTAAATGCGCTGGCAGATTTGCTCACAGAGCTCAGAGAGAACAGTTCGATCATCTCTTCGCGGCTGAAGATCTCCTGGTCGCCATGAGCCCAGCCCAGACGCACCAGATAGTTCAGCAGCGCTTCCGGCAGATAGCCGTCGTCGCGATACTGCATGACGCTGACCGCACCGTGACGTTTAGACAGCTTTTTACCGTCGTCGCCGTTGATCATGGAGACGTGCGCATAGACCGGAACAGGTGCATTCAGCGCTTTCAGGATGTTGATCTGGCGTGGGGTATTGTTGATATGGTCTTCACCACGGATAACGTGGGTAATTTCCATATCCCAGTCATCAACCACGACGCAGAAGTTATAGGTTGGGGAACCGTCGGTACGGCGTATGATCAGATCGTCCAGCTCCTGGTTGCTGAATTCGATCGGGCCACGGATCTGGTCGTCGAAAATCACCGAGCCATCCTGCGGGTTAGCAAAACGCACCACGCATGGCTCATCAGCGGCATGCTCGCTGTGGTCGTGGCGGCAGCGGCCGTCATAACGCGGTTTTTCACCGTTCGCCATCTGCTCTTCACGCAGCGCATCCAGACGCTCTTTGGAGCAGTAGCACTTATACGCCGTGCCCGCGACCAGCATCTCATCAATAACAGCGTTATAGCGGTCAAAACGTTTGGTCTGGAAATACGGGCCTTCATCCCACTGCAGGTTCAGCCAGTTCATACCATCCATAATGGCTTCAATTGCTTCCGGCGTGGAGCGCTCAAGATCGGTATCTTCTATACGCAGCACGAACTCACCTTGGTTGTGGCGTGCAAAAAGCCAGGAATAGAGAGCAGTACGAGCACCACCGACGTGCAGATAGCCTGTCGGGCTCGGCGCGAAGCGAGTTTTGATTTTCATGAAATGGCCTTACGTTATAAAGATGCCGGCAATCGGCAAATCCCGGGGAAAAAACGATGGGCAATATTCTATCACTGTGGGGGGATTCCTCAATGTCGATCCCTTTATCGTGGCGGAGTTTGCTGTTTTTGTTTAGAAATCATGCGCCACCGCCCGTTTTGCGATCGTTTTGTTTAATTTTACGACGAACGAATAAAAACTTTAGAAAATGCGTTGACTCATTTTCAACTCTCCCTATAATGCGACTCCACACAGCGGGGGTGATTAGCTCAGTTGGTAGAGCATCTCCTTTACACGGAGGGGGTCGGCGGTTCGAGCCCGTCATCACCCACCATCTACTTCGGTAGACTCGCAGTGTAGATAAGAATTGAGATTGGGCGATTAGCTCAGTTGGTAGAGCATCTCCTTTACACGGAGGGGGTCGGCGGTTCGAGCCCGTCATCGCCCACCATTCTCACCTTATCAAAGCAGTACCGAAATGGGCGATTAGCTCAGTTGGTAGAGCATCTCCTTTACACGGAGGGGGTCGGCGGTTCGAGCCCGTCATCGCCCACCATTTCGGGTCGTTAGCTCAGTTGGTAGAGCAGTTGACTTTTAATCAATTGGTCGCAGGTTCGAATCCTGCACGACCCACCAATGTAAAAAAGCGCCCTAAAGGCGCTTTTTTGCTATCTGCGATCTGGATGATTCGAACCTGCAGCAGGTTCGAGCCGAACGCAGTGAGGCACCGGAGCCGTTTACGGCGACGGCCCGAAGGGCGAGCGAAGCGAGTCATCCTGCACGACCCACCAATATAAAAAAGCGCCCTAAAGGCGCTTTTTTGCTATCTGCGATATAAAAATGTGAACCTGCCGCATTTTCCTCAAGCTAATCCCGTCGGTGCCGATACCTCTGTTTTAAAACGCGAGGAAAAAGTATGACGACCATTCAGGCTTCAACCCAACAGATTCAAACCAGCGGCGCGAGTGGCTCTTCGAGCAGTAACGATATCTCTGCGCAAATCACCCGCATTCTCGACAAGATCAAAAAGCTGACCCAGCAGTTAAAAGAGCTGGCAAACAGCCCCGGCAGTGCAGATGAGAAGAAGAAGCAGCAGGAACTGATTCAGACCCAGATCAAAGTGCTGCAGGCACAGCTCGCCGCACTGCAGCGCCAGCAGGCCGAAGAAGCTCAGAAGAAGCAGGATCAAAAACTGGGCAAAGTAGAAGGCGTGAATAGCCCGTCAGACACTAATCAGATTGATATCTTCATCTAATCGTCTGATGCGTTAAACAGTGGATCGCGTATGCGGGCCTCGGTTAATCGTTGTGCCTGGATACGCACCACTTCCCAGATGGCCTGCGCCGCACCCGAGAGCGAACGATTTTTTCGCCGCACCAGCATAAGCTTTCGTTCGACAACGGGCGTCAGCCGCTTCACCGCCAGCTGGCTTCCCTGCGGCAGGGGAAGCGCCAGAGCGGGCAACACGCTGATGCCAATTCCGGCTTCCACCATCGGAAACAGCGTGGCCGGATGACCAATCTCCTGCACGATCGTTGCCTTAACGCCCTGATTCACCAGCGCGGAATCAATCAGCGGACGGCTGCCTGAGGCATAATCCTGTAAAACCAGGTTCGCCCCCTGCAGGGACTGCCAGCTGACCTCGAGCAACGCTGCCAGCGGGTCGTCGTCACGGCAGAGCAGCAAAAAAGGCTCAGAAAGAACGCTTTCGCATTCCAGATCGCTCACCTGGCCAGGATCGATCACAATACCAAAATCCACATCCCCCTGGCGGATGCTCTCCAGCACCCACTGCTGCGGTCTGTCATGCAGGACAAAATCAATATCAGGATAGCGATGGTTTCCCTCGGCAATACATTGCGGGATAAGGTGCGCGGATATCGTCTGGCTGGCCGCAACCCGCACGGTGCCCGACAGCTGCTGCCCCAGCCTCCCCACGTCTCTGAGCGTGCTGTTCAGCTCATCAAGCAGCCGTTCAAGACGCAGGGCCAGCTGCTGCCCGGCTTCGGTCAGGACCACTTCGCGCGTGGTGCGATCAAGCAACCTAACGCCGGTCTGGTTTTCCAGCTCCTTCACGCTGTGGCTGACCGCCGACTGGCTCAGGCCAATCATCTCCCCTGCCCGGCTAAAGCTGCGGGCATGGGCGACGGTGACGAAAATGCGAAGCTGGCGTAGGGAATAATTCATCTGTTTAATTCATGAATGGATGCAATAAATCAATTTTATTTCTCAAATGGAAAAAAGCACAATAGCGACATCTGTTTTCAGGAGTCATTATGAAACTATTTCGTATTCTTGATCCGTTTACACTTACCCTGGTGGCCACCGTTTTACTGGCCTCGTTCTTCCCTGCTCGCGGCGGTTTCGTCCCTTTTTTTGAGGGACTGACGACAGCCGCCATCGCACTGCTGTTCTTTATGCACGGCGCAAAGCTCTCCCGCGAAGCGATTATCGCTGGCGGTAGCCACTGGCGACTGCACCTCTGGGTGATGTGCAGCACGTTTATTCTGTTCCCGATCCTCGGGGTGCTGTTTGCCTGGTGGGCACCGGTTAACGTCGATCCGGCGCTCTACACCGGTTTCCTGTATCTCTGTATTCTCCCTGCCACCGTGCAGTCTGCCATTGCCTTTACCTCTCTTGCCGGAGGGAACGTTGCAGCCGCGGTCTGCTCCGCATCGGCATCCAGCCTGTTGGGGATTTTCGTCTCCCCGCTGCTGGTGGGCCTGCTGATGAACATGCACGGCGCGGAAGGTAACCTTGAACAGGTCGGCAAAATCTGCCTGCAGCTGCTGCTGCCGTTTGTCCTGGGCCATCTCTCGCGTCCGTGGACCGGGGCGTTCGTGGCGAAGCATAAGAAATGGATCTCCAAAACCGACCAGTCGTCGATTCTGCTGGTGGTCTATTCCGCCTTCAGCGAAGCGGTCGTGAACGGGATCTGGCATAAGGTGGGCGCAGGCTCGCTGCTGTTTATCGTGGTGGTCAGCCTCGTTCTGCTGGCAATTGTCATTGCGGTGAACGTTTTTGTGGCGCGCAAGTGCGGGTTCAGCAAAGCCGATGAGATCACCATCGTCTTCTGCGGCTCCAAAAAGAGCCTGGCGAACGGTATCCCGATGGCGAACATTCTGTTCCCCACCTCGGTGATCGGGATGATGGTGCTGCCGCTGATGATTTTCCATCAGATCCAGCTGATGGTCTGCGCGGTGCTGGCACGTCGCTACAAGCGCCAGACGGAAAAGCTGGCGCAGGAAAAGACCCGCGCCGCGAAGGCTTAAGGACGCTTCAGGGGCTGTACCAGCTGGGTCAGCCCCTCGGTTTTGATCAGTAACGTGATAGCCATCAGCTCGCCCAGGCGCCCGGCGGGGAATTCGTCCTTACGGGCGAACCACAGCAGGTACTCCTCCGGCAAATCGATCAGCCTGCGGCCCTTATATTTACCGAAAGGCATTTCCGTATTGGCGATCTCAACGAGCTGCTCTTTCTCCACGTTACTCTCCTAACAGGCGCATCATTTCCGCTTCGTCGATAACCTCAATGCCGAGCTCCTGGGCTTTCGCCAGCTTCGAACCCGCAGCTTCGCCGGCAATCACCAGGTCGGTTTTCTTCGACACGCTGCCCGCCACTTTGGCCCCCAGCGCCACCAGACGCGTTTTTGCATCGTCGCGTGAAAGCTGGCTAAGGCTACCGGTTAGCACCACGGTTTTACCGGCAAATGGGCTATCAATTTCTTCGGCGTTGACCACCACCGGCGCGGGCCATTTAATGCCCTCTTCCAGCAGCTTGCCGATGACCTCGCGGTTGCTCTCTTCGGCAAAGAAGTTAAAGACGTGCGTGGCGACGACGATGCCGACGTCCGGCACTTTCTGCAGCTCGTCGATGCTTGCCTTTTCCAGCGCCTCCAGCGTACCAAAGTATGCGGCTAAACCTGCCGCCGTCGCTTCGCCGACTTCACGAATGCCCAGCGCGTACAGGAAGCGGGCGAAGGTCGTCTCTTTCGCTGCTTCCAGCGCGTTAACCACGTTCTGGGCTGACTTCGGCCCCATGCGATCCAGACCGGTCAGTTTGCCCGCCGTGAGCCTGAACAGATCCGCTGGCGTATGGACATACTCTTTCTCAACCAGCTGATCGATAATCTTGTCGCCCATGCCGTCAACGTCCATTGCGCGACGGGAAACAAAGTGCTTAAGCGACTCTTTACGCTGCGCGCCGCAGATCAGGCCGCCCGTACAGCGGGCCACCGCTTCGCCTTCCACACGCTCTACGTCAGAGCCGCATACCGGGCAGTGGGTCGGGAAAACGACCTCGCGCGTATCAGCAGGACGCTCTGACTCAACAACGTTCACCACCTGCGGGATAACATCGCCCGCGCGGCGAATCACCACTTTGTCACCGATGCGCAGGCCGAGGCGTTCGATTTCATCGGCGTTGTGCAGCGTAGCGTTACTCACCAGCACGCCTGCGACCTGCACCGGCTCCAGTCGAGCGACCGGAGTAATAGCGCCCGTACGGCCCACCTGAAACTCCACGTCGCGAACGAAGGTCATCTGCTCCTGGGCAGGGAATTTAAACGCCACCGCCCAGCGCGGTGCACGCGCCACAAAGCCCAGCTGCTCCTGCAGCGCCAGCGAATTGACCTTGATGACAACGCCATCGATATCAAAGCCGAGCGACGGACGGTCCTCTTCCACTTTGTGGTAGAACGCCAGCACCGCTTCCGGCGAGTCGCAGAGCTGAACGCGGTTGCTCACCGGCAGGCCCCAGGCTTTAAACTGCAGCAGACGCCCGAGGTGCGTATCCGGTAACTCACCACCTTCCAGAATACCGACGCCGTAGCAGAAGAAAGTAAGCGGTCGCTTCGCGGTGATGCGCGGGTCAAGCTGGCGCAGAGAGCCTGCCGCCGCGTTACGCGGGTTAGCAAACACTTTCCCGCCGGTGCGACGCGCCTCTTCGTTAATTTTCTCGAATCCCGCCTGCGGCAGGAACACCTCGCCGCGCACTTCCAGACGCGCGGGAATGTTGTCACCCTGCAGCTTCAGCGGGATCGCGCGGATGGTTCGCACGTTGGTGGTGATGTCTTCACCCGTCGTACCGTCGCCACGCGTGGCGGCGCGCACCAGCACGCCGTTTTCATAGAGAAGGCTGACCGCCAGGCCGTCGAGCTTCAACTCGCAGCACCAGGTGAGGGAATCGCTGCTTTTCAGACGGTCCTGCACGCGCTTGTTAAACGCGAGGAAGCTCTCTTCATCAAAGACGTTGTCCAGCGACAGCATCGGCACTTCGTGACGCACCTGGCTGAAAGCCCCCAGCGGCTCGGCGCCGACGCGCTGGGTAGGAGAATCTGGCGTAATCAGTTCCGGGTGCTGCGCCTCCAGCTCGCGCAGCTCGCGCATCAGCCGGTCATACTCCGCATCAGGCACTTCCGGTGCGTCCATAACATGATAGAGATATTCATGATGGCGAAGCGTGGTTCGCAGTTCAGTGAGTTGTTGTTCGATTGAGTCCATATCGCACCATCAATGAGAAAAAACCCCCGACAGGCGGGGGTTGTTGAGGAGGAGTTGAAGTAAACGCGACAATTACGCGTTAGCTTCCTTTACTTCGCGGATGCGGTCCTGATACTCGCGCAGCTTCTGCGGGGTCATCATTCGACGCTGATCGTCGAGCACCACACCACCCACTTCATCAGCGATGTGCTGAGCGGACTGCAGCATCAGCTTGAAGTTTTGCAGCTCGTCGCCGTAGGACGGCACCTGCATAAAGATAGTGACACCCGGCGTCACGAAATCACCGGTCATTTCCGGGTCAAAGGTGCCTGGGTTGACCATATTGGCCAGGCTAAACAGCGCCGGACCACTACCGTCAGGGCTCAGGTGGCGATGGAAAATATTCATATCGCCAAACTTGAAGCCTGCCTGTTGAATACTGTTGAGCAGCACGTCACCGTTGAGATGGCTGCCGTGATGCGCGGCCACGTTCATGATGATCACCGCTTCTTTACGCTGCGGCTTTTCAACAACCGGTTCAGGCTCGACGACTGGCTCTGGCTCAACGTGCGGAGCCGGAGCGGGCTGCGGCGCAGGCTGTACATGAACAGGCTGCTGTGGCTGCTGGTGCACAGGTTGCTGTTGCACGGGCTGCTGCACAGGTTGCTGTTGAACCGGCTGTGGCGCAGCGGGCTGCTGTTGGACAGGCGGTTGCGGCGGCTGACGTACAGGTTCTTCCACTGGCTGTGGCGCTGGCTGGCGCGGCTGGGCAGAGGCATACGGCGGTTGATACTGGTGCTGCGGAGCGCGGGGGGCTTCATGCTCCCCATGAGCCGCGCCGGGCGCAGTATTGACCCGATGAACACGAACTTCACCCACGCCGTCGTCGTCGCTACCGGTGATGTCATCTTCAGTGTCATCATCATCACGACTGGACTTCATGCGCTTCAGTGGGCGATCGCGAAACATCGAGGAACGCTCTTTACGGCTGGTCCAGAAACCATGTACCAGTAAAGCGATTATGGCGATCGCGCCAACAATGATTAATATCAGACGCAAATCCTGCATCATTATATTCTCTGTTGTTCTAACACCTTGCCACCACGGCAAACATTTACTCACTAAGAGTATTTGCCGTTTACGTCAAGTGCAAGTGTGTGCAGAGCATTCGCAGCATAAAGATGAAGTAAATCGTGCTTTTTGCTGGTTTTTCGAACATTTCCGAACTGGTCATTGGTCCGCAAGTGGATAATATAGGCGGGCAATTCCACTGGTTGTGAAAAAAGGAGTACAGCCTGGTTATGGTTTCAACATCGTCTTCTCCCCCGCGCAGCGGCGTCTGGTATTTTTCTCAGGGCTGGAAGCTGGTCTCACTGCCAGGTATCCGTCGCTTCGTCATTCTGCCGCTGCTGATCAACATTATTCTGATGGGCGGCGCGTTCTGGTGGCTGTTCACAAAGCTCGAAAGCTGGATCCCGTCGCTGATGAGCTACGTGCCGGACTGGCTGCAGTGGCTTAACTACCTGCTCTGGCCGGTGGCGGTCATCTCCGTGCTGCTGGTATTCGGCTATTTATTCTCAACGATCGCGAACTGGATAGCCGCGCCGTTTAACGGCCTGCTGGCGGAACAGCTGGAGGCGCGACTTACCGGCGCGACGCCACCGGACACGGGCGTGCTGGGGATCGTGAAAGATATCCCGCGCATTATGAAGCGCGAGTGGCAGAAGTTTGCCTGGTACCTCCCCCGCGCGGTTGTACTCCTTGCCCTCTACTTTGTCCCCGGCATTGGCCAGACGGTTGCGCCGGTGCTGTGGTTTCTGTTCAGCGCCTGGATGCTGGCCATCCAGTACTGCGACTATCCGTTCGATAACCACAAGGTGCCGTTTAAAGCGATGCGCACCGCCCTGCGCACCCGGAAGGTCGCTAATATGCAGTTCGGCGCGCTGACCAGCCTGTTCACCATGATTCCCTTCCTTAACTTGTTCATCATGCCGGTTGCGGTTTGCGGCGCGACGGCGATGTGGGTGGACTGCTATCGTGCTAAGCACGCGTTATGGAAATAATGCAAAAATGTGTAAAGCAGGGGTGGCTTATGCCGCCCCTTATTCCATACTGATCCCCATTATTTCCTTGCAGTATATAGATATGCGAATTCCTTACTTCCCCCTACCTGCTTAGCAGGTATGCTGGGTCGGTATCCCAATTTCATACAGTTAAGGACAGGCCATGAGTAAGATTTATGAAGACAACTCGCTGACTATCGGTCATACGCCCCTGGTTCGACTGAACCGTATCGGTAATGGACGCATTCTGGCGAAGGTCGAATCACGCAACCCGAGCTTCAGCGTAAAATGCCGCATCGGTGCAAACATGATTTGGGATGCTGAAAAACGCGGCGTGCTGAAGCCAGGCGTTGAGCTGGTGGAACCGACCAGCGGTAACACCGGTATCGCTCTGGCCTATGTTGCTGCCGCACGCGGCTACAAGCTGACCCTGACCATGCCGGAAACCATGAGCATCGAACGTCGCAAACTGCTCAAAGCGCTGGGGGCGAACCTGGTCCTGACCGAAGGCGCGAAGGGCATGAAAGGTGCCATTCAGAAAGCGGAAGAGATCGTGGCCAGCGATCCGGCGAAATATCTTCTGCTGCAGCAGTTCAGCAACCCGGCTAACCCTGAAATTCACGAGAAGACCACCGGCCCGGAAATCTGGGAAGATACTGACGGCCAGGTTGACGTATTTATCTCCGGCGTCGGCACCGGCGGCACGCTGACCGGCGTGTCTCGCTATATTAAAGGCACAAAAGGTAAAAAAGAGCTGATTACCGTTGCCGTTGAACCTACCGACTCCCCGGTTATCGCTCAGGCGCTGGCGGGTGAAGAGCTTAAGCCTGGCCCGCATAAAATTCAGGGCATCGGCGCGGGCTTCATTCCGGGTAACCTGGATCTGAAGCTGATCGATAAAGTCGTTGCCATCACGAACGAAGAAGCCATCTCTACCGCGCGTCGTCTTATGGATGAAGAAGGCATTCTGGCGGGTATCTCTTCCGGTGCGGCCGTTGCGGCAGCGCTCAAACTTCAGGAAGATGAAGCCTTTACCAATAAGAATATTGTGGTTATCCTTCCTTCCTCGGGTGAGCGTTACCTGAGCACCGCACTGTTTGCCGATCTGTTCACGGAAAAAGAGCTGCAACAGTAGTGCCAGTATGTTAATAACGCGTAAAAAAGCACCTTTTCGGGTGCTTTTTTGTGGCCTGCTTCAAACTTTTGACCCTCCTGGCATTGCTTCACCCCGATGTGTCTGGTATTTAAACCAGCAATTATTTTGAAGCGTGAAATTAATCAGTGAACGAAATACCCTTGCTGAATCGATTTTATGATTTGGTTCAAGTCTTCCTTTCGCTGCATAATGTTTAATGACGATTGAAACGTCAGCGCTAACAATACAGGCTAAAGTTAAGCCGCCAGGCTAGACTTTAGTTCCACAACACTAAACCTATAAGTTGGGGAAATACAATGTTCCAGCAAGAAGTTACCATTACCGCTCCGAACGGTCTGCACACCCGCCCTGCTGCTCAGTTTGTTAAAGAAGCGAAAGGCTTCACTTCTGAAATCACTGTAACTTCCAACGGCAAAAGCGCTAGCGCAAAAAGCCTGTTCAAACTGCAGACTCTGGGCCTGACTCAGGGCACCGTTGTTACCATCTCTGCTGAAGGTGAAGACGAGCAGAAAGCAGTTGAGCATCTGGTTAAACTGATGGCTGAGCTCGAGTAAGTTTCCGGGTTCTTTTAAATATCAGTCACAAGTAAGGTAGGGTTATGATTTCAGGCATTTTAGCATCCCCGGGTATCGCTTTCGGCAAAGCACTGTTGCTGAAAGAAGACGAGATCGTCATCGACCGGAAAAAAATTTCTGCCGACAAGGTTGATCAGGAAGTTGAACGTTTTCTGAGCGGTCGTGCCAAGGCATCTGCGCAACTGGAAGCGATCAAAACTAAAGCTGGCGAAACTTTCGGTGAAGAAAAAGAAGCCATCTTCGAAGGGCATATCATGCTGCTCGAAGATGAGGAGCTGGAGCAGGAAATCATAGCCCTGATTAAAGATAAAGGCATGACGGCCGACGCGGCTGCGCATGAAGTTATCGAAGGTCAGGCAACTGCCCTGGAAGAGCTGGATGATGAATACCTGAAAGAGCGTGCGGCTGACGTACGTGACATCGGTAAGCGCCTGCTGCGCAACATCCTGGGCCTGGCCATTATCGACCTGAGCGCGATTCAGGATGAAGTGATCCTGGTTGCCGCTGACCTCACCCCGTCTGAAACCGCACAGCTGAACCTGAAAAAGGTCCTTGGTTTCATCACCGACGCGGGTGGCCGTACCTCCCACACCTCAATCATGGCGCGTTCTCTGGAACTGCCTGCCATCGTGGGCACCGGTAGCGTCACCTCTCAGGTGAAAAACGGCGACTATCTGATTCTGGATGCCGTAAACAATCTGGTTTACGTCAACCCAACTAACGAAGAGATCGAAAAACTGCGCGCGGTTCAGGAGCAGGTTGCGACTGAAAAAGCGGAACTCGCTAAGCTGAAAGACCTGCCAGCCATCACCCTGGACGGCCATCAGGTAGAAGTGTGCGCAAACATCGGTACCGTACGCGACGTTGATGGCGCTGAGCGCAACGGTGCGGAAGGTGTTGGTCTCTATCGTACAGAATTCCTGTTCATGGACCGCGACGCGCTGCCAACGGAAGAAGAGCAGTTTGCTGCGTATAAAGCCGTCGCAGAAGCGTGTGGCTCACAGGCGGTTATCGTCCGTACCATGGACATCGGTGGCGACAAAGAGCTGCCGTACATGAACTTCCCGAAAGAAGAGAACCCGTTCCTGGGCTGGCGTGCCGTGCGTATCGCGATGGATCGTAAGGAGATCCTGCGTGACCAGGTTCGCGCTATCCTGCGTGCCTCCGCTTTCGGTAAGCTGCGCATCATGTTCCCGATGATCATCTCTGTTGAAGAAGTGCGTGCACTGAAGAAAGAGATCGAAATCTACAAACAGGAACTGCGCGACGAAGGTAAAGCATTTGACGAGTCAATTGAGATCGGCGTGATGGTGGAAACACCAGCAGCGGCGACCATTGCGCGTCATTTAGCCAAAGAAGTTGATTTCTTTAGTATCGGCACCAATGATTTAACGCAGTACACCCTGGCAGTTGACCGTGGTAATGATATGATTTCACATCTCTACCAGCCAATGTCACCGTCCGTACTGAACTTGATCAAGCAAGTTATTGATGCTTCTCATGCAGAAGGTAAATGGACTGGCATGTGTGGTGAGCTTGCAGGCGACGAACGTGCTACACTTCTGTTGCTGGGTATGGGTCTGGACGAATTCTCTATGAGCGCCATTTCCATCCCGCGCATTAAGAAGATTATCCGTAACACGAACTTCGAAGATGCGAAGGTGTTAGCAGAGCAGGCTCTTGCTCAACCGACAACGGACGAGTTAATGACGCTGGTTAACAAGTTCATTGAAGAAAAAACAATCTGCTAATCCACGAGATGCGGCCCAAATTACTGCTTAGGAGAAGATCATGGGTTTGTTCGATAAACTGAAATCTCTGGTTTCTGATGATAAGAAAGACTCCGGAACTATTGAGATTGTTGCTCCGCTCTCCGGCGAGATCGTCAACATCGAAGACGTGCCGGATGTAGTGTTTGCTGAGAAAATCGTTGGTGATGGCATTGCTATCAAACCAACTGGCAACAAAATGGTTGCTCCAGTTGACGGCACCATCGGTAAAATTTTTGAAACCAACCATGCGTTCTCTATCGAATCTGATAGCGGTATCGAACTGTTCGTTCACTTCGGTATCGACACCGTTGAACTGAAAGGCGAAGGCTTCAAGCGTATCGCGGAAGAAGGCCAGCGTGTTAAAGTTGGCGACCCGGTGATTGAATTCGATCTGCCACTGCTGGAAGAAAAAGCCAAGTCTACCCTGACGCCGGTTGTTATCTCCAACATGGACGAAATCAAAGAACTGATCAAACTGTCTGGCAGCGTCACCGTGGGCGAAACCCCGGTTATCCGCATCAAGAAGTAATTCTTGCCGCACAGAAAAATGGCGCCTTCGGGCGCCATTTTTGTTTATGCAGGGAGGATAAGCTCGTCGTAGCCTTTCGACTGGGTATAAAGCATCACGTCAGTCACCCGATCGCCGGCCATGCGAATGGCATCAGCAACGGTTTTCCCCTCAACAATTCCGCTCACCAGCTCTGAACAGAACAGATCCCCCGTCCCTTTCAGATCGGTTTCTACGCGCGGATGCGCGCTGACGGTCACACCCTCACGCGTCACCAGCACCACGTGGATGTTTTGCGGGTCATCGGCCACCGGCGCGCTGGTGATCGCCACCCATTTCAGAGTGTCAGAAAGCAACCCCTGCGCGGCGGCAATAGCGCTTTCCGGCGTCCGGCACGGCTTACCGCTTAACACTTCCAGCTCATAGACGTTTGGCGTAATCCCCTGCGCCAGCGGCAGCAGGTGTTCCCGGTAGGCTTCCGGGATATCCGGCTTCACGTACATTCCGCTGTCGATATCGCCGATAACCGGGTCGACCAGCACCAGCAGGTCAGGATGCTGCGCTTTGACCGCTTTCAGCCACTGCGCCAGCAGCGCGATCTGGCTGGCGCTGCCCATATAGCCGGTAGTGACCGCTTTAAGCTCGCGCAGGATCTCGCGCTCTTCCAGCGCCTTCAGGTAGCCGCTGAACCACTCGTCGGGGATCACCCCGCCGTAGAAGGTATCGTAGTGCGGCGTGTTGCTAAATAGCACCGTCGGCACGGCGGTCACGTTCAGCCGGTGGGTACGAATATTTGGCACCGCAATGCTGTTCCCCACGCTGCCGTAAACCACCTGCGACTGCACCGCGACAATGTCGGTTTGCTGCGCCCGGGTGTTATCCCGGAATAGAATCATCTCCATGACGCTTAAATCCCCGCCCCCTGCGAATAACTCTCTTCACCAAAGACGCCGGTAGACAAATAGCGATCGCCGCGATCGCAGATAATCGCCACCACGACCGCACCGGGATTTGCCTGCGCCACGCGCAACGCCCCCGCTACCGCGCCCCCCGAGCTGACCCCGCAGAAGATGCCTTCACGCACGGCCAGCTCACGCATGGTATTCTCCGCCTCGCGCTGATGAATATCCAGCACCCGATCCACCAGCTGCGCATTAAAAATGCCCGGCATATACTCCGCAGGCCAGCGGCGAATGCCCGGAATGCTGCTCCCCTCTTCCGGCTGCAGACCAACAATGGTGACCGGTTTCTCCTGCTCGCGCAAAAAACGGGACACGCCGGTAATGGTGCCGGTGGTGCCCATGCTGGAGACAAAATGGGTGATGCGCCCGCCGGTTTGCTGCCAGATTTCCGGCCCGGTGGTGGTGTAGTGCGCGTACGGGTTGTCCGGGTTATTGAACTGATCGAGCAGTTTACCTTCTCCGCGCTCGGCCATCGCTAACGCTAAGTCTCGCGCCCCTTCCATCCCCTGCTCTTTGGTTACCAGAATCAGCTCGGCCCCGTAGGCGCGCATCGCGGCGCGGCGCTCCTGGCTCATGTTGTCCGGCATCAGCAGCTTCATGCGGTAGCCTTTCAGCGCCGCAATCATTGCCAGCGCAATACCGGTGTTGCCGCTGGTAGCTTCAATCAGCACATCGCCTGGCTTAATTTCACCGCGTTTCTCGGCCTGGACAATCATCGACAGCGCCGCACGGTCTTTCACCGACCCTGCCGGGTTGTTGCCTTCGAGTTTGACCCAGATTTCGCTGCCGTTGGCACATCCCATGCGCTGAAGCTTGACCAGAGGGGTGTTGCCGATGGTGTGTTCGAGTGTATTCACGATTTTTACTCAATAAAAAGCCCGGTAAGCATCACGCCACCGGGCGAAAAACATACTCAGTAACCTATCAGGCTGACTCCGCCAGAGCAATATCCTCGCGCGTCTCAATCCGCTCCTTACCGTGATAGATGCGCGCATGCTGCAGCCCGACAAACAGGCGCTCTCCCCGGTGCGGCGGGACGTCGTCGCGCATGACCACGGTCAGCGGCTCGGTATACCAGCCCAGCGGCTGTACCACCAATTGGGTGTAGTGTCCTTTAGGGCTAGCTTCCAGCACCTGCACCGGCAGTGGGGAATCCAGGCTGGTGCGGCGGCTGACGTCCACTTCCCACGGGCGCAGGAACAGATCGACCGGCCCCTGATGTGCGGAGGTGTAGCCCAGCGGCCAGCGGTGCGCGCCCACGTGGAACTGACCGCCGCGAATGGTGCCCTGCAGTCGGTTCACCTCGCCCATAAACTCCAGCACGAAGCGGGTCGCCGGCTCGCGCCAGAGCTGTTCCGGCTCGTCAACCTGCTCGATGTTGCCCTGGCTCATGACCACCACGCGGTCCGCGACTTCCATCGCCTCTTCCTGATCGTGGGTCACGAAGACGCTGGTGAATTTCAGCTCTTCATGCAGTTGGCGCAGCCAGCGACGCAGCTCTTTGCGCACCTGCGCATCCAGCGCGCCGAAGGGTTCATCCAGCAGTAGTATTTGCGGCTCAACGGCCAGCGCACGTGCCAGCGCCACGCGCTGCTTCTGCCCGCCGGAAAGCTGCGCCGGGAAACGGTCCGCCAGATGCGCCAGCTGCACCATCTCCAGCAGTTTGGTTACTTTCGCCTTAATAGTTGCTGCATCCGGGCGTTCACGACGCGGCAGCACCGTCAGGCCAAAGGCGATATTGTCGAAGACGGTCATGTGGCGGAACAGCGCATAATGCTGGAAGACAAAGCCGACTTTACGATCGCGGGCGTGCAGGCGGCTCACGTCGGTGCCGTGGAAGCGGATGTGCCCGCTGGTCTGATGCTCAAGCCCGGCGATGATCCGCAGCAGCGTCGTTTTACCCGAGCCAGACGGCCCCAGCAGCGCCACCATTTGTCCGGAAGGGATATCCAGTGAGATATCATTCAGCACCTGGGTGCGACCAAAAGACTTCTTAATATTGGCAATCTCAATGCTCATGATTTCCCTCCTGATGCTGACGTTTTTCCTGATTCTCTAAACGCCACTGCACCACACTCTTCAAAAACAGGGTCAAAATCGCCATCAGCGTCAGCAACGCTGCGGCAGTAAAGGAACCGACGGTGTTGTAGTCCTGTTCCAGTAATTCAATCTGCAGCGGCAGTGACAGCGTTTCACCGCGAATCGAGCCGGATACCACCGACACCGCACCAAACTCACCGATGGCGCGGGCGTTGGTCAGCACCACGCCGTAAAGCAGCGCCCAGCGGATATTCGGCAACGTCACGCGGCGGAACATCTGCCAGCCGGATGCGCCAAGCAGAACGGCCGCTTCGTCTTCATTGCTGCCCTGGCTTAACATCACCGGCACCAGCTCACGTACCACAAATGGGCAGGTCACGAAGATGGTCACCAGCACCATGCCCGGCCAGGCGAACATGATCTGCAGGTTATGTTCATCCAGCCAGCCGCCCAGCGGGCCGTTGGAGCCGTAAAAGAGCAGGTAAACCAGACCGGCAACAACAGGCGACACGGCAAACGGAATATCCAGCAGAGTCAGCAGCAGCTGACGTCCCGGGAAGTTAAAGCGCGTCACCAGCCAGGCCAGCAGCGTACCGAAGACCAGGTTCACCGGCACGGTGATCAGCGCAATCAGCACCGTCAGCCAGATGGCGTGCAGCATGTCCGGGTTCGCCAGGTTCTCCAGCGCGGGTATCAGCCCCTTGCTGAACGCCTGGACGAAGATATAAACCGTCGGCACGACGAGAATGAGGGCGGAAACCAGCACGCCCACACCAATCAGAAACCATTTACCCCAGTTGATGCGGGGCGCATCGTATCGCTTCAATTGCGTAACTTCCGCCATCAGTGACCTACCACACGTCGACCAAAGCGACTTTGCAGAGTGTTTATCGAATACAGCAGCAGCAGCGAGGCCGCGAGGATCACCGAGGCAATCGCGCTCGCCGCCGGATAATCAAACTCCTGCAGGCGGATGAAAATCATCAGCGAGGTGACTTCCGTTTTCCAGGCGATGTTCCCGGCGATAAAAATCACCGCGCCGAACTCACCCAGACTGCGGGTAAACGACAGCGCGACGCCTGCCATCAGCGCCGGAGAGAGCTCCGGCAGAATCACTTTACGGAAGCTCTGCCAGCGCGTGGCGCCCAGCGTTTCCGCCGCTTCTTCGTATTCCGGACCCAGCTCTTCCAGTACCGGCTGCACGGTACGCACCACAAACGGGATGCTGGTAAAGGCCATCGCCACCGCGATCCCGAGCCAGGTATAGGTCACCTTGATGTCAAATTTCGCCAGCCACTCGCCGTACAGCCCGTTCACGGAGAAGAGCGACGCGAGGGTTAAGCCCGCAACCGCCGTCGGCAGCGCAAACGGCAGATCCATCAGGGCATCAAGCAGCGTACGGCCCGGGAAGCGATAGCGGGTTAAGATCCACGCCATCAGCAGGCCAAACACGCCGTTAAAAATGGAGGCAACAAACGCCGACAGCAGCGTCACCTTATAGGCCGCCACCACCTGCGGGTTGGTGACCACGTCCCAGTACTGCGCCCAGCTCATCTGAGCAAGCTGCATCACCAGCGCGCTGAGCGGCAACAGCAGGATCAGGCAGACGAACAGCAGGCTGGTCCCGAGGCTTAAGGTAAAGCCCGGCAGCACGCGTTTAGTCGAGACTGCAAACATTACTTACGCCCCGCCGCCAGCAGTTTGTCTAACTCACCGCCGCTGGCAAAGTGCGTTTTCATCACCTCAGGCCAGGAGCCGAAATGATCTTCCACGCGGAACAGCGCGGTCTGCGGGAATTTGTCCTTCAGTTTGTTCATTACGTCGGGGTTGTTCACGCGGTAGTAGTAATCGGTGATGATGGCCTGCGCCTGCGGGCTGTACAGGTAGTTGAGATAGGCTTTTGCCGCTTTCTCGGTGCCGTTCGCCTGCACGTTTTTATCCACCCACGCCACCGGGAACTCAGCCAGGATGTTGGTTTTCGGAATAACCACCTCGAAGCCCTGCGCTTCGTACTGCTTGCGAATGTTGTTCACTTCGGATTCGAAGCTGATCAGCACGTCGCCCAGACCACGCTCGGCGAAAGTCGTGGTCGCGCCGCGGCCGCCGGTATCAAACACTTCGACGTTTTTCAGGAACTGGGTCATGAACTGCTCGGTCTTCGCTTTATCCTTACCGTCAGCCTTGTCTGCCGCGCCCCACGCGGCTAAATAGGTGTAGCGCGCGTTACCTGAAGTTTTTGGGTTCGGGAAAATCAGCTTCACGTCGGAACGCACCAGGTCGCTCCAGTCGTGGATGTTCTTCGGGTTGCCCTTACGCACCAGGAAGCCCATGGTGGAGTAGAACGGCGAGCTATTGTTTGGCAAGCGGCTCTGCCAGTCAGCCGGGAGCAGTTTGCCCTTGTCGTGCAGGATCTGCACGTCAGTCACCTGGTTGTAGGTCACGACATCTGCTTTCAGCCCCTGCAAAATCGCCAGCGCCTGCTTGGATGAACCGGCGTGGGACTGCTTGATGGTCAGCTTATCGCCATTGTTTTCTTTCGCCCACTGCTGCTCGAACGGTGGGTTAAGGGCGGCAAACAGCTCGCGGGAGACATCATACGAGCTGTTCAGCAGCTCGGTCGCCTGCGCCTGGGCCACCAGCAGTAAACCTGCCAGCGCCAGAGTTCCTTTTTTCAGTACAGTAACGGCCATTGCGCACCCTTATAAATGTGATGACTATCTTATAGTCATAATATTTATAACGGGGATGAAAGGAGTAACGGTTTTATATACCGTTTGGTGATTTACAAGCAGAAAAGGGAATAAGGGTGCGGGGAAAATTGCCGGGTGGCGCTAACGCTTACCCGGCCTACGTATGGGGAGCGTTTTACAGCGTCAGCAGGCGCTCAACGGACGGCGCAAAATAGTAGCCGCCGGTTACCGGGCGGGTGAAGCGCAGCATGGCGTCGCGCTTGCCGTCAGTGTCACCGAACATGCTCAGCAGCTGCTGCTCAATATTGTGCAGCCGCGCGCAGTAGGCGCAGAAGTAGAGGCCGTGTGTGCCGCTTGCCGTGCCGTACGGCAGGCTCTGACGAACAATTTTGAGCCCCTTGCCGTCTTCCTTAAGGTCAACGCGGGACAGGTGCGAGGTCGCCGGGCGCGCATCGCCGTCGATCTCTTCGTTGGCTTCTTTGGTGCGGCCAATCATCATCTCCTGGTCGTGCACGCTCATGCGGTTAAGCTGCTTGAGGTTGTGCTCCCAGCGCTGGACGAACACGTAGCTGCCGCCCGCGTCCACGCCGTCTTTGATGACCGCCACGTCGCGACGAACCTCTTCACCCGCCGGGTTTTCGGTGCCGTCAACGAAGCCGCTCAGATCGCGCTCTTCCACCCAGCGGAAGCCGTGAACCTCTTCCTGCACGTCGATGCTGTCGCCAAACGCTTCAACCGCCGCCTGAGCAACGGAGAAGTTCACGTCGTGGCGCAGAGAGAGGATGTGGATCAGCACGTCGTATTGGGTGGCTGGCGCCAGGCCTTTGCCGTAAGGGATAAAGTCCTTCAGCTCTTCCGCGCCTTCGCCGTCGCTCAGCTGACGCCAGACGTTATTGCCGAAAGCGACAACGGCCCCCAGATGGGCGTCCGGGAATTTGGCCTGGAAGGTGGCCAGTTTATCAACGAAAACTTTGCTGGCCGCGCGCAGGGCATCCACGTCCCCTTTAACATTGGCTTCAATCCAAATCGCCGCGCGGCAATGTTCTGGCAAAATGCCACTCTGAACCTGAGACATCGCTCCTCCTGAAATAAAGATGCCACGTCAGCGTGGCATTGATGGCGGCTATTATACCCGGATTTCAGCGAGGCGGTTTGTTCAGGCGCAAATTACTGCTTCCAGAGTATTTTGCTCACTTTCCAGCTCTTCAGCGTGTCGTCAGAGGGCATCAATCCTTCCGGACCGCTCCAGGTTCCGGTGAAGACATAGCTGATGTGCTGGCTGCCTTCCGCCTTACATTCCACCGCCACGCCATCGTCTGAAGGGGCGCTGCTGCAGTTGCCAAAGGCCTGTTTATAAAGATCGCTAAACGGAGTGCCCACCTTTACGCCGCTGGCGGTCGGAATATCTTCGTCCATCACGGCAATGCGGTTCACCGTCCCTTTATCACCGTTAATCACCAGCGCCAGCTTGTCGCCCTTTAGCGCTTCAAAGTAACGCACAATGTTGCCATTCTCGGTTTTCATCCCGCTACGCAGGCGATAGTCACTGCTCAGGGCATCCTGAATAGCGTCCTGATCGAGCGCCGTTGACGCGGTAATTTTTCCTACGCCCTGCTCGGTCACTTCGGTGGAAGAGCCAAACCAGTTCCACGGATACGCGGCGGACCAGTTAATGGAGGAGAGCGTCGAACAGCCGGTTAACGCCAGCGGGAGAGCGCATAAAAGTAAACGCAGCGATTTCATTGAAACGTCCTTTCTAATTAAATCAACGCTTGTTGGAGTGCGGCATCGGCAAAAAGTGCCGCGCTAATCTGACTCTTGCGTAAAACAGGCGCGTAAGCGGGGATTCGTCAGCAGCCACATCAGCGCCACAATATCCGCCACCACCAGCGCGATGCCAATACCGGAAAGCGGTTCACCCAGCCACCAGAGCACGGGTTGCCAGAACAGCAGCGCGATCTGGGCGAGGATCAGCAGCCAGCGAAGCGCACGCCACAGACGCGGGATTACATGCCGTCGACCGCTGCACAAAAAAGCCACTACCGCCGGTACGCCCGGCAGTAAGCCGAGCCAGAAGGCATCGTGGTCGGGATAAAAGAGATTCAGCAGCGTATCGCCCTGCCCGCGCGACGCACCGGCCATCACAAACAGTACCCAGGTACGGGCCTGGAGGAGCAAAACGCACCAGAACAAAAACGGCAGCCTGACGCGGCCCTGCGCGTCATAGTCAGCCGGGTGGATCTCAGTACTCTTCATCTTCGATCAGGCGCTTACCCAGCGTCAGCACGTCGGCGTGCTCGTAGCCCAGACGCTCATACATGCCCAGCACCACGTCGTTATCTTCCCGCACCATGATCTGGATTTTCGGGCAGCCGCGGGCGATGAGTTTCTTTTCCAGACGATTGAGCAGCGCGTTGGCGATGCCACGCGCCCGGTATTCCGGGTGCACGCCCAGATAATAGGCCGAGCCGCGGTGGCCGTCATACCCGCCCATTACCGTCCCAACCACCTCGCCGTTCACTTCCGCGACCAGAAACAGGCTAACGTCGTGATTCACCTTACGTTCGATATCCATTTCAGGATCGTTCCACGGACGCAGCAGATCGCAGCGCTCCCAAAGGGTGATCACCTCTTCGAAATCTTCCTGGCGAAAAACGCGTATCTCCATGGTATTAACCGCCTTTTCGGGTTTAAAAACAGTGATTATGGCGTGAACGGGGCGTTTAGCCAATAACCGGGGAAAATCTCGCCAAAATTTGGCATAATGTCACTTTGTCACGTATTGAAATGAAAAGTAAAACAATTCTCAATAAGGACTGTCGTAACGGGAAACACGATACGATATAACACCAGGACCCCATTTTTCAGTATTCAGGCCGCATGAGCACATTCAAACCATTAAAAACACTCACATCGCGTCGTCAGGTTCTCAAAGCGGGGCTGGCGGCCTTAACGTTAACGGGCATCGCTAAGCAGGCTCAGGCAAAAGACGAGAGCACGCTCAAAACCAGTAACGGACACAGCAAACCGAAAACCAAAAAGCCGGGCGCAAAGCGTCTGGTGATGCTCGATCCGGGCCACGGCGGTATTGATACCGGCGCCATTGGCCGAAACGGTTCGAAAGAAAAACACGTCGTGCTGGCAATTGCAAAAAATGTGCGATCGATTTTACGCAGCAATGGCATTGACGCCCGCCTGACGCGCACAGGCGACACGTTCATTCCGCTGTATGACCGCGTCGAGATCGCCCACAAGCACGGCGCCGACCTGTTTATGTCGATCCACGCGGATGGCTTCACAAACCCTTCCGCCGCGGGCGCGTCGGTGTTTGCCCTCTCCAACCGCGGCGCCAGTAGCGCTATGGCGAAATACCTTTCCGATCGCGAAAACCGGGCGGATGAAGTGGCCGGTAAGAAAGCCACGGATAAAGATCATCTGTTGCAGCAGGTGCTGTTCGATCTCGTGCAAACGGACACCATCAAAAACAGCCTGACGCTCGGCTCGCATATCCTCAAGCGGATTAAGCCGGTGCACCGTCTGCACAGTAAAAGCACGGAACAGGCGGCGTTTGTGGTGCTGAAGTCACCGTCCATCCCGTCCGTGCTGGTGGAAACGTCCTTTATTACCAATCCGGAAGAAGAGCGCCTGCTCGGCACCACGGCGTTTCGCCAGAAGATCGCCAACGCCATCGCCTCCGGCATTATCAGTTACTTCAACTGGTTCGATAACCAGAAAGCGCACTCCAGGAAACGCTGATGAAACCTAATGCACAGCTGGTCAAAACGTTCCTGCTGCAGCTGCAGGATGAGATATGCCGGAAACTGGCCGCCGCAGACGGCGGTGAATTCAAGGAAGATAGCTGGCAGCGCGAAGCGGGCGGCGGCGGGCGCAGCCGCGTGCTGCGTAACGGCGGCATCTTCGAACAGGCGGGCGTGAATTTTTCCCACGTTCACGGCGACGCCATGCCCGCGTCCGCTACCGCGCACCGCCCTGAACTGGCGGGCCGCAGCTTCGAAGCGATGGGCGTCTCGCTGGTGATCCACCCGCATAACCCGTTTGTTCCGACCAGCCACGCCAACGTCCGCTTTTTCATCGCGGAGAAGCCAGGAGCCGATCCGGTCTGGTGGTTTGGCGGCGGTTTCGACATGACGCCCTACTACGGCTTCGAAGAGGATGCCGTGCACTGGCACACCACCGCGCGGGACCTTTGCCTGCCGTTTGGCGAAGACGTTTACCCGAAATATAAAAAGTGGTGCGACGACTACTTTTACCTGAAGCACCGCGACGAGCAGCGCGGCATCGGCGGGCTGTTCTTTGACGATCTCAACACGCCGGATTTTGATACGGCATTTAGCTTTATGCGCGCGGTGGGCGAAGGGTTCACCGACGCGTACCTGCCGATTGTCGAACGCCGTAAAAACACCGACTACGGCGTGCGCGAGCGTGAGTTCCAGCTTTATCGTCGCGGGCGGTACGTGGAGTTCAACCTGGTGTGGGATCGCGGGACGCTGTTCGGCCTGCAGACCGGCGGACGCACGGAGTCGATTCTGATGTCGATGCCGCCGCTGGTGCGCTGGGAGTACAGCTACGAGCCAAAAGAAGGCAGCCCGGAGGCTGCCTTGAGTGAGTTCCTTAAAGTACGCGACTGGATTTAACTGCCGGATGGTGCTGCGCTTATCCGGCCTACTCAATCCCCAGGTCGGGTAAGCACACGCGCCCTTACAGCGGCTGCGTCTGCGCCTCAACCACCGCCAGCGCCACCATATTCACGATACGGCGCACGGAGGCAATCGGCGTTAACACGTGCACCGGTTTTGCCACGCCCATCAGCACCGGTCCTACGGTCACCCCTTCAGAGCTGGAGACGCGCAGCAGGTTGTAGCTGATACGCGCCGCTTCCACGTTCGGCATAATCAGGATGTTCGCCGATCCCTTCAGCGGGCTGTCCGGCATACGTTCGTTGCGGATGCTCTCCACCAGCGCGGCATCACCGTGCATTTCCCCGTCAATCATCAGCTCCGGCGCACGCTCGCGCACCAGTTCCAGAGTCTGGCGCATTTTGCACGCCGCCGCGGATTTAGACGAACCAAAGTTTGAGTGCGACAGCAGCGCCACCTTCGGCTCAATACCAAAGCGACGCACGGTCTCGGCGGCCATCACGGTGATCTCCGCCAGCTCGTCCGGGGTTGGATCGTCGTTCACGTAGGTATCGGCAATAAAGGTGTTGCCGCTCGGCAGCAGCAGCGCGTTCATCGCCCCGGCGGTGTGCACGCCGTCGCGATAGCCGAAGATCTCCTGCACCACGCTGAAGTGCTCGTGGTAATCGCCGATGGTGCCGCAGATCAGCGCATCCGCCTCGCCGCGATGGACCATGATCGCGCCGATGACCGTAGTATTGCTGATCACCGCCCGCTGCGCCTGCTCCTGGGTGATCCCGCGACGCTTCATGATCGCGTAATATTCGTTCCAGTACTCCTTGAAGCGCGGATCGGATTCGTTGTTAACGATCTCAAAGTCCACGCCCGGTTTAATCTGCAGGCCCAGCTTCTGAATGCGCATCTCGATCACGCTCGGACGACCAATCAGGATCGGCTTCGCCAGCCCTAAGGTGATCAGCTCCTGCGTGGCGTGCAGCACGCGCGCCTCTTCCCCTTCCGCCAGCACCACACGCTTCGCGTCTGCGCGAGCCTGAGAGAAGATCGGCTTCATAAACAGGTTAGTTTTGTAGACGAACTCGGTGAGTTTATCGACGTACGCGTCGAAATCCTGAATCGGACGCGTCGCCACGCCGGAGTCCATCGCCGCTTTGGCAACGGCTGGCGCAATTTTGACAATCAGGCGCGGATCGAACGGTTTTGGAATGATGTAGTCCGGGCCAAAGCTCAGATCCTGATCCCCGTAGGCGGAGGCGACCACTTCGCTCTGCTCAGCGTGCGCCAGCTCAGCGATGGCGTGAACGGCGGCCAGCTTCATCTCTTCGTTGATCGCCGTCGCGCCAACGTCCAGCGCCCCGCGGAAGATGAACGGGAAGCAGAGCACGTTGTTCACCTGGTTCGGGTAGTCCGAACGGCCGGTACAGATAATGGCGTCTTCGCGCACCGCCTTCGCCAGCGGCGGCAGGATTTCCGGTTCAGGATTCGCCAGCGCCAGGATCATCGGCGCGCGCGCCATTTTCTGCACCATTTCCTGGGTCAGCACTTTCGGGCCTGAACAGCCGAGGAAGATATCCGCGCCGTCAATCACGTCCTCAAGCGTGCGCTTGCCGTCATCTTCCACGGCATACGCCGCTTTGGTTTCCGCCATGTTCGGCTCGCGGTCTTTGTAGATAACACCCTTAGAGTCGCAGACCACGATGTTGTGTTTCTGCATCCCCAGCGCCACCAGCAGGTTCATACAGGCGATGGCCGCCGCGCCCGCGCCGGAGACCACCATGCGCACGTCGGAGAGATTTTTCTCCACCACGCGCAGGCCGTTGAGAATGGCAGCGGTGCTGATAATCGCCGTGCCGTGCTGGTCGTCATGGAACACGGGAATGTTCATACGCTCGCGCAACTTCTGCTCGATATAGAAACATTCCGGCGCTTTGATGTCTTCCAGGTTGATCCCGCCGAAGGTCGGCTCCAGCGCGGCCACCACGTTGATGAACTTATCGGGATCGAGTTCGTCCACTTCGATATCGAACACGTCGATACCGGCAAATTTCTTAAACAGAACGCCCTTCCCTTCCATCACCGGTTTACCGGCCAGGGCACCAATGTTGCCCAGGCCCAGCACCGCCGTACCGTTAGAGATAACGGCGACAAGGTTGCCGCGCGCGGTGTATTTGTAGGCCGCCAGCGGATCTTTTTCGATCTCCAGACATGGCGCAGCCACGCCCGGCGAGTAGGCCAGCGCCAGATCGCGCTGGGTCGCCAGCGGCTTGGTTGGGGAGACCTGAATTTTACCGGGGACAGGGAACTCGTGAAAATCGAGGGCACTCTGTTTTAACTGATCGTCCATCTTGTTATTCCTTTTACGTATCGGTCAGATAGTATCGCCGCTGAGCAGCGCATAAACTTTGAAGGCTGCCAAACTCTCACCATCACACATTAAAAATTGTTATCAATTTATAACAGCCATGTTACCCGTCTCAAAAGCAATGCCTGCCCCGTCTGCTATGCTTTTTTGTTAAGTCCATCATGATTTTCTCAGAAGTGTGAACTAACGCACTCATCTAACTCTTTTATTTCCAAGGAGTAATTATTTATGAACCAGCTAGACGGCATCAAACAATTCACCACCGTGGTTGCAGACAGCGGCGATATCGAGTCGATTCGCCACTATCAGCCAGAGGACGCGACCACCAACCCTTCGCTGCTTCTGAAAGCGGCGGGGCTTGCCCATTTTAGCCATCTGATTGACGACGCGATTGCCTACGGTAAACAGCGCGGGAAAACGCAGGAGCAGCAGGTTGCAGAAGCCAGCGACAAGCTGGCGGTTAATTTTGGTGCGGAAATTCTGAAAAGCATTCCGGGGCGCGTGTCGACCGAAGTGGATGCCCGCCTCTCATTCGATCAGGAAAAGAGTATTAACAAAGCGCGCCGCCTGGTGGAGCTCTACCAGGAACAGGGGATCGATAAGTCACGCATTCTGATCAAGCTCGCGTCCACATGGGAAGGCATCCGCGCGGCAGAGGTTCTGGAAAAAGAGGGGATCCACTGCAACCTGACGCTGCTGTTCTCCTTTGCCCAGGCGCGCGCCTGTGCCGAAGCGGGCGTGTTCCTGATCTCGCCGTTTGTCGGGCGCATCTACGACTGGTATCAGGCGAAACAGCCGATGGACCCGTACGTGGTGGAAGAGGATCCGGGCGTGAAGTCGGTGCGTAATATCTACGACTATTACAAGCAACACCGCTACGAGACCATTGTGATGGGGGCCAGCTTCCGCCGCACCGAGCAGATCCTGGCGCTCGCAGGGTGTGACCGTCTGACCATCTCCCCTGACCTGCTGAAAAAGCTGCAGGAGAGCGACGAAACGGTGATCCGCAAGCTGGTGCCGACCTCTACCGTACTGCCAAAACCGAAAGCCATGACCGAAGCGGAGTTCCGCTGGGAGCATAATCAGGACCCTATGGCCGTGGAAAAACTGGCGGACGGCATCCGCCAGTTCGCCGTCGACCAGCGCAAACTCGAAGATCTTCTCGCCGCCAAACTTTAACCTTGCCACGGAGTGAACTATGTCCCGTAAAGAGCTCGCCAACGCCATTCGCGCCCTCAGCATGGATGCCGTACAAAAAGCCAATTCCGGCCACCCTGGCGCCCCGATGGGGATGGCCGATATTGCCGAAGTGCTGTGGAACGACTTCCTGAAGCACAACCCCACTGACCCAACCTGGTACGACCGCGACCGTTTTATTCTCTCCAACGGCCACGCCTCGATGCTGCTCTACAGCCTGCTGCACCTTTCCGGCTACGACCTGCCGCTTGAGGAGTTAAAAAACTTCCGCCAGCTGCACTCCAAAACGCCGGGCCACCCGGAGATCGGCTATACGCCGGGCGTGGAAACGACCACCGGCCCGCTGGGCCAGGGGCTGGCGAATGCCGTCGGCCTGGCAATTGCCGAGCGTACGCTGGCCGCGCAGTTCAACCAGCCCGACCACGAGATTGTCGATCACTACACCTACGTGTTTATGGGCGACGGCTGCCTGATGGAAGGGATCTCCCACGAGGTCTGCTCGCTGGCGGGCACGCTGGGGCTCGGCAAGCTGATTGGCTTCTATGACCACAACGGCATCTCCATCGACGGGGAAACCGAGGGCTGGTTTACCGACGACACGGCAAAACGCTTCGAGGCCTATCACTGGCACGTGGTGCACGAGATTGACGGCCACGATCCGGAAGCGGTAAAAAAAGCGATTCAGGAAGCGCAGAGCGTGAAGGACAAACCGTCCCTGATTATCTGCCGTACCACCATTGGCTTCGGCTCGCCGAACAAAGCGGGCAAAGAAGAGGCGCACGGCGCTGCGCTGGGCGAAGAGGAAGTGGCGTTAACCCGCCAGAAACTGGGCTGGAAATATCCGCCGTTTGAGATCCCGAAAGAGATCTACAGAGCATGGGATGCCCGCGAAGCGGGTGAAAAAGCGCAGCAGGCCTGGAACGAAAAATTTGCCGCCTACAAAAAAGCGCACCCGGAGCTGGCCGCCGAGTTTTCACGCCGCATGAGCGGCGGCCTGCCGGAAGACTGGGACGATAAAACCCAGGCGCTGATTGAAAATCTGCAGTCCAACCCGGCGAAAATCGCTACCCGTAAGGCATCGCAAAACACCCTGAACGCGATTGGCCCTCTCCTGCCTGAGCTGCTCGGCGGCTCGGCGGATCTGGCGCCAAGCAACCTGACCATCTGGTCAGGCTCTAAATCCCTGAAGGAAGACATTGCCGGGAACTATATCCACTACGGCGTGCGCGAGTTCGGGATGACCGCGATTGCTAACGGCATCGCCCATCACGGCGGCTTCGTGCCTTACACCGCCACCTTCCTGATGTTCGTCGAGTACGCCCGAAACGCGGCGCGTATGGCGGCGCTGATGAAGGCCCGGCAGATCATGGTCTACACCCACGACTCCATCGGGCTGGGGGAAGATGGCCCAACGCACCAGGCGGTAGAGCAGCTGGCAAGCCTGCGCCTGACGCCAAACTTCAGCACCTGGCGTCCGTGCGACCAGGTGGAAGCGGCGGTGGGCTGGAAGCTGGCCGTTGAGCGTCATAACGGGCCCACGGCGCTGATCCTGTCGCGCCAGAACCTGGCGCAGATCGAGCGCACGCCGGAGCAGGTAAAAAACATTGCCCGCGGCGGGTACATCCTGAAAGACAGCGGCGGCAAGCCGGACGTGATCCTGATTGCCACCGGTTCCGAGGTGGAAATCACGGTGAAAGCGGCGGAGAAGCTGACCGCCGAAGGTCACGCGGTGCGCGTGGTATCTCTGCCTTCAACGGATATTTTTGACGCCCAGGACGAGGCGTATCGGGAATCGGTGCTGCCTTCCAGCGTTGCGGCGCGCGTGGCGGTGGAAGCGGGTATTGCCGACTACTGGTATAAGTACGTGGGGCTGAAAGGGGCTATTGTGGGCATGCGGGGTTACGGTGAATCCGCTCCTGCCGACAAGCTGTTCCCGTATTTCGGCTTTACCGTTGAGAATGTGGTGGAGAAAGCGCTGAGCGTGTTGTAGTGCGACAGCGCCATCCGGCAAAACTAGCGAGTGATCCACAGCGTGGGCCAGGCGTCTGGCCCATTCCAGCTATCGCAGCTTGGCTCTTCCGCGTAGCGTACCAGGCGAAAACGCTGGCCGTCAAAACGCCAGCGCGTCTGGATCCCGCAGTCTCCAATACCGCGTCCCAGCGCCAGCGTCGTCAGCTCGCGCGTTTTCTCATCAAAGCGGGCGTTCATCAGCTCCATATCGCTGCTCTGGCTGGAGGGGGTGAACGGCAGACGTAACCTGACGCTACGGGCGGCGAACGGTTTTTTACGCGAGACCTGCCACGCCAGATCGACCGTGTTATAGGCCCCCGCTTCACAGCTGACGATCAACAGCGCTTTGTCATCCGTTAATGCAGTGACGCGCACTTCACGACGGTTAGGATCCAGCGAGCACTGGCTGTTGTTCATCCGCCACGTCCCATAATCCAGCAGATCGTTCAGCTCGCTATGCGTCAGCGGCGTCGGCGTCGGGTTCACCACGGCCACCTTTTTTAATGCCGGTGCTGGAGGCACGCTCAGCGGCGGGCTATCTCCTTTTTTAATCCATGCCGTTTCGCTGCCAACGCGCTTCTGCTGGGCGTCGATAAACAACAGCGCCGCCTTCAGACCGACCAGCGAGATCGTCTGCTTCCCCCCGCGCAGGGTAAGCGCCTGCCCTTCCTGAATGGTTTTCAGAAACGTGGTGATAGTACCCGCATCGTCAGTTTTGAGATGCCAGGGGGTTAACTGCCAGTGCTGCGAATTGAGCTTTAACGGAACGTTGTCGAGCAGCAGGCGCGGGGCAATGTCAGGCTCTTTAACTGGCGGGGCCGAAAGCCCGCCGAGATCGATGCGCAGGCTGGCGTCCGTTTTTGCGCCTGCGCTACGGCTCAGCGTCATGACCAGACCGCGATGCTCGCCGGTATTCCGGGCAACACAAAAATTCTGGTTATTGCAGGTAACCTGCCAGTCTGAAAAAGACTGCTGCGCGGGCGCAGCCCACACCAGAGGTGCGGGTAGCACGCAGAAAAAGAAGAGAAGCAAAACGCAGTAGCGCATGAATGGCACAGCCCCGGAAACGAAAAGGTCAATCTGGGGCGTATCTTCGTGCCCAGGGCGGGCGGGCTCAATCGGATTTATCGGATAGATTTATCTGAAATACACCTTATCACGACATCGGTTTAGGGTTCATTAAGCCGCTGGTTTGCAGATACTGTAACAGGATCACCGCTTTACCGTCGCGGATCTCGCCGCTTTTCACCATCTCAACGGCCTGGGTGAAAGGCATTTCCAGCACTTCAATGTCTTCATCCTCCACGCCGCCGCCGCGATGCGTGCGCTGGGCATCGGTGTATTCCGCAATGAAGAAATGGACCAGCTCGGTCACCCCGCCAGGGGACATGAAAAGCTCAAAGACTTTTTGCACCTCGCCCACTTCAAAACCGGTCTCCTCAACGGCCTCCTTGCGGATGCAGACTTCCGGCTCATCGTCATCAAGCAGGCCGGCGCAGGTTTCAATCAGGCGCCCGTCCGCATTGCCGTTGACCCAGGTCGCGACCCGAAACTGGCGAATCAGCACTACGCTTTGCTTTTCACGGTTATACAGCAGAATGGTTGCGCCATTGCCCCGGTCGTAGACTTCGCGTTTGTGGCGAATCACGTCACCGTTCTTACGGGTTAAATCGTAAGTGATGTTACGCAGGACAAAGTAATTTTCAGAAAGGATTTTGTCTTTGATAACGGTAATGTTCAGGGACATACGGGCTCCACGGCTAAATGAGTCTGTTTATACTACTCCGTGAAGCCCGCTTTGTCGTCCGTCGGCTCAGGCGGCGCGTTACTTCTCGCCAGATTTCAGGTTAATGCCCAAAGCGGCTTTTGGATCAATAACCTTATCTTTAGTATGAATAAGCTATTTGCTCGCTACCGCGTTATCAGGCAATGTACAACTGCCCATGACCTGTGGCTGAGCCATTTTATGCAGAGATCCGTTCCGTGACCGTTAAACGCCCCGTTTCCGGAAGCCTTGCCTGGGCTTTCTTTTCGATCATTGCCCTGTCCGTGCTGACCAGCACCGTCGCGCTGCTGACGCTTGCCAGCAGCCAGCGTGACGCCGAAGCTATCAACATTGCGGGCTCGCTGCGCATGCAGAGCTACCGCCTCGGCTACGAGATGCAGCGCAACAGCCCCTCCCTTATGGCGCATCGTGAGAACTGGCAGCGAACGTTAAGCGCGCCTTCCCTGGAGAAGCTGAACCGCTGGTACGTCCCGGACAACGTCAAGGCGCGCTATCAGCAACTGCATGTGGCCTGGCTGGACATGGACAAGCACATCGCCCGCGGCGACAGCGCATGGTATGACGCTCACATTGAGGATTTTGTCGGCCGCATTGATGCCTTTGTGCTCGCCCTCCAGCACTACACCGAAAATAAAATCCAGACGGTGACCCTCCTCTCTCTGGCTGGCGCGCTCGGGATCCTGCTGCTGACGCTGTTTACCCTGCGGCGCATCCGTCGCCAGGTGGTGTTGCCGCTGAACAACCTGGTGGCCGCCAGCGAACGCATTGAGCGAGGGGAATTTACCACCCCGGCGCCGGACACCGCGCTCCCCAACGAGCTGGGCCAGCTCTCCCGCGCCTTCAACCATATGTCGGGCGAGCTACATACTCTCTATCGGTCGCTCGAAGCCTCCGTCGCGGAAAAGACGCGGCATTTGCATGAAGCCCACCAGCAGCTCGACATGCTGTTCAAATGCTCCCAGGCGCTGAATACCGGGCAGATAGACAGCCTGTGCTTCCGGCATATTTTGCAGATTGTGCATGAATACACGCAGATGAATTACCTGGAGCTACGCACCAGCGACGACTGGCGGCTGTGTGAAGGAACAGAGGTGAGCGGCATTTCTCTGCAAACCCTGCCGGTGCTGATGCAGGATACCCTCTACGGCGAGCTGCGCTGGCAAAGCGAGACGGGCAGCGTTCCTCTTCCGCTGATGAGAAGCGTGGCGACCATGCTCGGACGTGGGCTGTACTTTAACCAGGCGCAGAAGCATTACCAGCAGCTGCTGCTGATGGAGGAGCGCGCCACCATCGCCCGCGAGCTGCATGATTCGCTGGCGCAGGTACTCTCCTATCTGCGGATCCAGCTCACGCTGTTTAAACACGCCGTGCCGGCGGAAAATGCCTCCGCGCAGACGATCATCACCGACTTCTCCCGCGAGCTGAACAACGCCTGGCAGCAACTGCGCGAGCTGCTGACCACCTTCCGCCTGACGCTAAACCATGCGAATTTACCCGCGGCGCTGCAGGAGTCTCTCGATGCCCTGCAGAGCCAGACGCAGGCGAAGCTGCACCTCGACTGCCGCCTCTCCACCCTGGCGCTTGACGCGCAGAAGCAGGTGCATTTGCTGCAGATCGTGCGGGAGGCCGTCCTGAATGCGATTAAGCACGCGCAGGCCAGCGAGATCACCGTCAGCTGCGTGACCGCCGTGGACGGCACGCACAGCGTCAGCATTCGCGACAACGGCATCGGGATTGGCGAGGCCAGCGAGCCGCCGGGACACTACGGGCTGAACATTATGCGAGAACGCGCGCAACGGCTCGGCGGAATGCTGCACTTCTCCCAGCCGCAAAACGGCGGTACGCAGGTCAGCGTGACGTTCCCCGCACCCGCGCCGTTAACAGGTAAATAACGGTAAAGGGGGAAGCGCCGGGAAAAGCGCATGATAATTTACATTATCTCCTTTATTTCTCCACGTTTGGCCTGGGCCTTACCGCTAAAGTGATGCGGGCAATAAACAATAATGACGTGCAGCAAAACGAGGTCACACTTTCATGGCGAATTTTTTCATCGATCGCCCCATTTTTGCCTGGGTGCTTGCCATCCTGTTGTGTCTGACAGGTGTCCTGGCGATTACTTCTCTTCCCGTTGAGCAATATCCCGATCTGGCACCGCCTAACGTGCGTGTCACAGCAAACTACCCCGGCGCGTCCGCACAAACGCTGGAAAATACCGTGACGCAGGTTATCGAGCAGAACATGACGGGTCTGGATAATCTGATGTACATGTCCTCCCAAAGCAGCGCCACGGGACAGGCTACGGTTACCCTGAGCTTTGAGGCGGGCACCGACCCGGACGAAGCGGTGCAGCAGGTACAAAACCAGCTGCAGTCGGCCATGCGTAAATTGCCCCAGGCCGTGCAGAACCAGGGCGTCACCGTGCGTAAAACCGGTGATACCAACATTCTGACCATCGCGTTTGTCTCCACCGATGGCTCAATGGATAAACAGGACATTGCGGACTACGTCGCCAGTAATATTCAGGACCCGCTCAGCCGTATTAACGGCGTGGGGGATATCGACGCCTACGGCTCACAGTACTCGATGCGTATCTGGCTCGATCCCAACAAGCTGAACAGCTATCAGATGACGGCAACCGACGTGACGGACGCCATCAAAGCACAGAACGCCCAAATTGCCGTGGGGCAACTGGGAGGCACGCCTTCCGTCGATAAACAGGCCCTGAACGCCACCATTAATTCGCAATCTCTGCTTCAGACCCCGGACCAGTTCCGCAACATCACCCTGCGCGTGAATCAGGATGGTTCAGAAGTGCGTCTGGGCGACGTTGCTAAGGTGGAAATGGGTGCGGAGAAATACGATTACCTGAGCCGCTTTAACGGCAACCCGGCCTCTGGACTGGGAATTAAGCTGGCCTCCGGCGCAAACGAAATGGCGACGGCGAAGCTGGTATTGGACCGTCTGGATGAGCTGTCGCAGTATTTCCCGCACGGGCTGGAGTACAAGGTCGCCTATGAAACCACCTCCTTCGTTAAAGCCTCGATTGAGGACGTAGTCAAAACCCTGCTGGAAGCGATCGCCCTGGTGTTCCTGGTGATGTACCTGTTCCTGCAAAACTTCCGCGCCACGCTGATCCCCACCATTGCCGTCCCGGTGGTGCTGCTGGGCACCTTTGCGGTGCTTTACGCGTTCGGCTACAGCATCAACACCCTGACGATGTTTGCCATGGTGCTGGCGATTGGCCTGCTGGTGGACGATGCCATTGTGGTAGTCGAAAACGTCGAGCGCATCATGAGCGAAGAGGGGCTTTCCCCGCGTCAGGCGACGCGTAAATCGATGGGACAAATTCAGGGGGCGTTGGTCGGTATCGCGATGGTGCTGTCGGCGGTCTTTATCCCGATGGCCTTCTTTGGCGGTACAACCGGGGCGATTTACCGTCAGTTCTCAATCACCATCGTCTCGGCGATGGTGCTCTCCGTGCTGGTGGCGCTGATCCTCACCCCCGCGCTCTGCGCCACCCTCCTTAAGCCGCTGCACAAAGGGGAACATCACGGCCAGAAAGGGTTCTTCGGCTGGTTTAACCGCATGTTCAACCGCAACGCCGAGCGGTATGAATCTGCCGTCGGCAAAGTGCTACACCGCAGCCTGCGCTGGATGATGATTTACGTTGTGCTGCTGGGCGGCATGGTGTGGCTGTTCCTGCATCTTCCCACCTCGTTCCTGCCGCAGGAAGACCGGGGGATGTTCATCACCTCGGTGCAGCTCCCGAGCGGATCCACCCAGCAGCAGACGCTAAAGGTGGTTCAGAACGTTGAGCAGTACTTCTTCACCAAAGAGAAAAATAACGTTGTTTCGGTCTTCTCTACCGTCGGCTCCGGCCCGGGCGGGAACGGGCAGAACGTCGCCCGCATGTTTGTTCGCTTGAAAGACTGGGACGAACGCGATGCCAGAACGGGAACCTCGTTCGCCATCATTGAACGCGCAACCAAAGCGTTTGCCCGCATTAAAGAGGCGCGCGTCTTTGCCAGCAGCCCGCCCGCAATCAGCGGCCTGGGCAGTTCCGCCGGTTTTGATATGGAGCTACAGGATCACGCCGGCGCGGGCCACTCGGCCCTGATGGCCGCGCGCGATAAGCTGCTAGAACTAGCAGGGAAAGATCCCGGCCTGACCCGCGTTCGTCACAACGGTCTTGACGACAGCCCGCAGCTTCAGGTGGATATCGACCAGCGTAAGGCGCAGGCGCTGGGCGTGTCGATCGACGATATCAACGACACCCTGCAAACCGCATGGGGCTCAAGCTACGTAAATGACTTTATGGATCGCGGCCGCGTGAAAAAAGTGTATGTCCAGGCAGCCGCGCCGTTCCGCATGTTGCCGGATGATATTAACCGCTGGTTTGTACGCAATAATTCTGGCGGAATGGTCCCCTTCTCCGCCTTTGCCACGTCGCGCTGGGAGAGCGGTTCGCCGCGTCTGGAGCGCTATAACGGCTATTCCGCAGTTGAGATCGTCGGGGAAGCCGCGCCGGGCGTCAGCACCGGTACCGCCATGGACACCATGGAAAAACTGGTGCAGCAGTTGCCTGCCGGTTTTGGTCTGGAATGGACGGCCATGTCTTACCAGGAACGCCTCTCCGGGGCGCAGGCCCCTGCCCTCTATGCGCTTTCTTTGCTGGTGGTCTTCCTCTGCCTTGCCGCGCTGTATGAGAGCTGGTCGGTTCCGTTCTCGGTCATGCTGGTGGTGCCGCTTGGGGTTATCGGTGCGCTGCTGGCGACCTGGCTGCGCGGCCTGGAGAACGACGTTTACTTCCAGGTGGGGCTACTTACGGTGATCGGCTTGTCGGCGAAAAACGCCATTCTGATCGTTGAGTTTGCCAACGAGATGAATGCCAAAGGCCACGAGCTGATGGCCGCCACGCTGCACGCCTGCCGCCAGCGCCTACGTCCGATCCTGATGACCTCACTGGCGTTTATTTTTGGCGTACTGCCGATGGCAACCAGCACGGGTGCAGGCTCAAGCAGCCAGCATGCGGTGGGTACCGGCGTCATGGGGGGGATGATTTCGGCCACCATCCTGGCGATTTATTTTGTGCCGCTGTTCTTTGTGCTGGTGCGTCGTCGCTTCCCGCTCCGGGAGCGACAGGAATAACCCGCAGTCATAAAAAAAGGCGGCTTAATCGGCCGCCTTTTTATTGTGTGATTAATTCACACTATGGTTATTTTACTTATTTTAGTGCTCTTGCAATTCTTACTGAATGTCATTTACGAAGCATGCCTTCGATAAAATCTTTCCAGTTCCCCAGTTCACGTTCAATCATAACAACCTCTCTTATTATTATGCGCATTCTACGAAAACGTATCATCATTGTGAAGACTGTTTAACCAATCACTGTGATTGTACCCCGCCACCGTTGGGGATTTATGATAAATATGAATGGAGGAGTTTAAATTTTGTGTGACGACCAGCAATATTTTGAAATAACCCTACGAACGGGTGAGTTTTATTTTACGCGCTGAGTTTATTCAGAATTTAAACACGGTGGACATCTATGCTTAAATGGTGAAAGTATATTCAGCGTACAAGTGTGAGTTGAATTAAGAAGAAGTGTAAATCCAGAGCATTCTTGAGTGTGTTATATTCCACCTAAAGATATATCTTCGAATTTACTGAACGTTTAATCGCCATAAGAGCAAAAGGATTCAACATGGTTGTGATGTACGGCATTAAAAATTGCGACACCATCAAAAAAGCACGCCGCTGGCTGGAAACTAATAACGTCGAGTACCGCTTCCACGATTATCGTGCCGACGGGCTTGATGCAGAATTTCTGCATACCGCCATTAACGAACTGGGATGGGAAGCGCTGCTGAATACCCGCGGCACCACCTGGCGTAAGCTGGACGAATCCGTGCGCGCCAGCATCGTTGACGCTGACAGCGCGGCAAAGTTAATGCTCGACATGCCGGCAATTATCAAACGCCCATTGCTCTGCAAGCCAGGTCAGCCTATGCTGCTGGGTTTCAGTGAAACCCTTTATTCTGACTTTTTCGTAGAGGTGTAGTGTATGTCATGCCCGGTCATTGAGCTGACTCAACAGCTTATTCGCCGTCCCTCCCTTAGCCCGGACGACGCAGGTTGTCAGGCATTAATGATTGAGCGCCTGCGCGCCATCGGTTTTACCGTTGAGCGCATGGATTTTGGCGACACCCAGAACTTCTGGGCGTGGCGTGGCCAGGGCGAAACGCTGGCCTTTGCCGGGCACACTGACGTCGTTCCCGCGGGTGACGCTGATCGCTGGATTAATCCGCCGTTTGAGCCGACCATCCGCGATGGCATGCTCTTCGGCCGCGGCGCGGCAGACATGAAAGGCTCGCTGGCGGCGATGGTTGTGGCGGCAGAGCGCTTTGTGGCTCAGCATCCGAACCACAAAAACCGTCTCGCGTTCTTGATCACCTCCGATGAAGAAGCCAGCGCCCATAACGGTACCGTGAAGGTCGTTGAGGCGCTGATGGCGCGCAATGAACGTCTTGACTACTGTCTGGTCGGCGAGCCGTCCAGTACCGAAGTGGTGGGTGATGTCGTCAAAAATGGTCGCCGCGGCTCGCTGACCTGTAACCTGACCATACATGGGGTTCAGGGGCATGTGGCTTACCCGCATCTGGCCGATAACCCGGTCCACCGCGCCGCGCCAATGCTGAACGAACTGGTAGGCATCGAGTGGGATAAAGGCAACGAGTTCTTCCCGCCGACCAGCATGCAGATCGCCAACGTCAAGGCCGGAACCGGCAGTAACAACGTCATCCCGGGAGATTTCTTCGTCCAGTTCAACTTCCGCTTCAGTACCGAACTGACCGACGAGACGATCAAAGCGCGCGTTGTCGCTCTGCTGGAAAAATACAACCTGCGCTACACCGTTGACTGGTGGCTTTCCGGCCAGCCGTTCCTGACGCAGCGCGGCAAGCTGGTGGATGCGGTGGTGAACGCCATTGAGCACTATAATGAAATTAAGCCGCAGCTGCTGACGACGGGCGGCACCTCAGACGGACGCTTTATCGCCCGCATGGGTGCACAGGTTGTCGAACTGGGTCCGGTTAACGCGACGATTCACAAAATCAACGAGTGTGTGAACGCAGCCGATTTACAACTGCTGGCCCGCATGTATCAACGTATTATGGAGCAACTCGTCGCCTGACGAGCGCTCAGAGAGGAATAGCGAATGGATTGGCTTGCAAAGTACTGGTGGATTCTGGTGCTGGTGTTTCTGGTCGGCGTACTGCTGAACGTGATTAAAGACCTTAAGCGCGTTGACCACAAAAAGTTTCTCGCGAATAAGCCGGATCTCCCGCCGCACCGTGATTTTAACGACAAGTGGGACGATGACGACGACTGGCCGAAGAAAGACCAGAAGAAGTAATCGGTCTGTATCCCCTCTCCTGTGGAGAGGGGATAACCTCACATAAATTCAACAATATCATCATCATTCGGCTTACCGCCGCTGAGCGCTTCATCAAAGTAGTGCTTCGGCACGGTATAGCGCAGATGGTCGAGCGCAAACTGCATGCTGCGGTCGTCGATCGCGTGGCCCAGATCGTCAACAATATCCAGCGTCACATCCCCGCCCTCACGCACCAGCGCTTCCTGGGCAGCTACCGCATGCGAAAGCTCAATCACCCGATCTTCACCACCGTGAATGAGATGGATGGTGGTCTGCGTGGTCGCGCTTGTCGGTAGCGTTGCATAACGCCCGTTAAAAGCGATGACGCGTGAAGCCAGACCGGGCTGCGCTTTTACGCTTTCCAGCGACATGATTGACCCCTGCGAGAAGCCAATCAGCGCCGTTGCGTCAGCGCCTACGCCGCTCTGCTGCTGCCAGTAGCGCACGATGTCGATAAACGTGGGCATGATCGCATCAATGCGCGCCTGACGGTTCTCCTCCGTCACGGCCTGAACCGGGAACCACTGCCGTCCGTCTGGACCGCACGGCTCCACGCCGCCGATGCTGACGATCAATGCTTCCGGAAAAACGGGCGCAAACCAGCGGCCAATCTGTCCCATATTGACGGCATTATCGCCCACGCCATGAAACAGGAGCAGTAACTGTTTAGCCGGTTTGTCAGGGCTTTGAACAACAAAATGGTCGTGTTTCATGGCGGTCTCCTTAATTGATGAGCAGGATTTTACGCCTCTGCGGGGTAATGACCATGCCACTTTACTGAAGAAGTCATTGAAAAAATTGCCATTGCAAAATGTCGGCTTTCAGCTGCTGGCAGCGGGAATAATCAAGGCTCTCAAGCGCTTGCGCGGTTTCACTCCGCAGTTTAGCCAGTAGCGCTTTTCGCCCCTTCTCCTCCGTCTTACCCTCTATTTTCCCGCGCAGCGCCGGGAGCGGCATGTCTGTAGCAAACACCAGCCGCGTCAGGGCAGCAACCGAGGTTGAAAATGCCCGGTGCGCAAAGGCAAACCCCGCCAGCTCCAGCCAGTCGTCACTATTAAGGGTAGCTTCCCAGGCATCGGTCACCGGGATCTTTTCGCCGTTCCAGGCTGAAAGAACGCGCATATCACGACACAGGCGCTGGTGCTCCTGCGCGCACAGGTGGTGCCCGGCCTCGCTATGCGGCAGTAAGGCCATCGCCGTGTAGCACCCGCTGCTGGCTTCCCGATGGCTGCCCATTCGCACCAGCACAAAGCCGCACTGCCGCCAGAAACGCCACAGCTCGTCGGTATAGCCAAAACTTACCGAGAGATAATCTTCACCGCTGACGCTGCGAATAAGCCGCTGGCCGATGCCTTCCCGTTGACGGTGGGGATGCACCGCAATGCGGCTAATCCGCCGCCCCTTCAGCGTCGCCGCAAGAGGCGACCCGCCGTGCGCCGCCAGTGACTGCGCCACAAGGTTCCCGCGAGGACGACGAAAGCCCGCCCACACCGCGCGGCTCAGATCGGGGGGTAATCCCCCCTCTTCCACCAGCCAGAGCGCGCCCGCCATATCCGCACCCGCGTGTGCAACCGCAAAGTGCTGGCCGGGGGCGTCCATCATCCGGCGTAAATCGAGCGGGGACGTCCGGTAGTGCGCGGCACACAGCAGTTCATACACGCTTGCCACGCGCGCCGGGTCGCTCTCCCACATCTGCGGCTCCAGCAACCGTATACGCACATCACCTTCCGGTTTGCGGTCAATAAGCACGTCGTCAAACAGCAGCGTATTCGCCACTATCCGCTCAAGCGGACACCCGGCCGCCCAGCGAATGGGGGTGGTTAAGGTATAGCGCCGCAGCCCGCTGAACCGGGCGCAGAACTTAAGCAGAAACCCCCTGCCCGTGCCTTCATAACCCTGGACCGTGGTGGTCAGCAATACGCGGGGAAAGCGCGACACCAGCTTGTCCAGCAGCGGGCCGGGGATGGCTGCGGCTTCATCAACAATCAGCCAGTCGGCTTCTGTCGTGGAGGCCAGCAGCGCATCCGGGGCCATAAAGTGAAAACGCTCGCCAGCGAAGCGCGCAATGACATCCGTTGCCCCTTTGGCCGGTGCAGTGACCACCGCACTCCCCTGAATGCTGTTGAGCAGCATCCCCGCGAGGGCTGACTTTCCGCGCCCCCGCGGTGCCGTCACGGCAGCGACGCCCGCAGGCATGGTCAGAAGCGCGTCGAGGATCTCCGCCTGCTCGCGCTGCGGCTCGCCGCTGGCTGGCTGCCAGGCGGGCGAATCCGGCGCAGCGGGAAGAGAGAGAGGACGGTGCTGTTGCCAGACGATCGCATCCGCATCGGCGGCAAGCGTCCGGCAAAAATGGTGAACGAAGCGCGGGGTGGCGATGGGTTCCGCGCTGTCGCTCCAGCGCACGGAATCGCCGTCGGGCCTGTCGGCCCAGTCAGCGAGAGGCGGCACCAGCAGCACCAGCAGGCTTCCGGCGCGCAGCGTCCCGCTGAGTGCGGCAAAGGCTGAAACATCAAACCCGGCACGCGCATCAAAAACGGCGTGCAGGTATTCGCGCCCCAGCATCCCGCTAACGGCTTTTGAGGGATTCTCCTCCAGCCACAGCCAGTCTCCCGGCAAGGCATCACGCAGGCCAGCCGCCTGGCTCAACGTCCATTGTTCATCGCCAGTGAGCACCACCAGACGGCGGTGCCCGGTACGCTCAAGCTCTCGCGTCAGATGTTCAAACGACACCATCACATGGCTTTGCCGAAGGTATTACACTGGGCCGGATCGCCGCTGTCAAAGCCGCGCTTGAACCAGCTGTAGCGCTGCTGTGACGTACCGTGAGTGAAACTGTCCGGCACGACATGACCCTGGCTCTGCTGCTGCAAACGGTCGTCGCCGATGGCCTCAGCCGCGTTTAATGCCTCTTCAAGATCCCCGGATTCCAGCACGCCCTGCTGCTGCATGCTGTGGCCCCAGACGCCCGCGAAGCAGTCCGCCTGCAGTTCCATTTTGACGGAAAGGCGGTTCACTTCGGCCTGAGACGCGTTCTGCTGCAGCTGGCGCACTTTGGGCTCAATCCCCAGCAGCTTTTGCACGTGATGGCCGACTTCATGCGCGATAACGTAGCCCTGAGCAAAATCACCGTCAGCGCCAAGCTTGCGTTTCATGTCATCGTAAAAAGAGAGATCGATATAGACGGTGCCGTCTGCCGGGCAATAGAACGGCCCCATAACAGATTGCCCGGTACCGCATCCGGTGCGGGTTGCGCCCCGGTACATCACCAGCTTCGGCTGCTGGTAGGTGCGCCCCATCTTCTCGAACTGCTGACTCCAGGTGTCTTCAGTTGTGGCGAGAATAACGGAGGTAAATTTGGCCGCTTCATCTTCATTCGGGCTGATGGAGTGCTGAGACTGTTGCTGCTGTAGCGGTTGACCGGTCATCAGACCGGTGAGGTCGACGCCGTAATACCCTGCGACCAGCACCACAATCAGCAGGATGATACCGCCCTTGCCGCTGGGTAAGCGGAAGCCGGGCCCGCCCATTGAAGGACCGCCGCCACCATCACTGCGTCTGTCTTCTACATTGTCACTTTCACGACGCCCTTGCCAGCGCATAACCACCTCGAACTATTCCATTAATAATAGCTATGATCGTAGGCGGTTAACGGCAAGATTACCATAGGAAACAAAGGTAAGACGCCAAAGGATGCGAACATCCTTTGGCAACTGAGGGACTTAGTCGAGCTTAACGCCTAAACGGTGAGCTACCGCCTCGTAGGCTTCAATCAGGCCACCCAGGCTCTGACGGAAACGGTCTTTGTCCATTTTATCCAGGGTTTCTTTATCCCACAGGCGGCTGCCGTCCGGGGAGAACTCGTCGCCCAGCACCACTTCACCTTTGAACAGACCAAACTCCAGCTTGAAGTCGACGAGGATCAGGCCCGCGTCATCAAACAGCTTTTTCAGCACGTCGTTGGCTTTGTAGGTCAGTTCCTGCATGCGCGCCAGGTTCTCTTTGCTCACCCAGCCGAAGGTTTCGCAGTAGGATTCGTTGACCATTGGGTCGTGCATGGCATCGTTTTTCAGGAACAGGTCGAACAGCGGTGGATTCAGCTCGATACCTTCTTCAATGCCCAGACGCTTCACCAGGGAGCCTGCCGCACGGTTACGAATCACGCACTCAACCGGAACCATATCCAGTTTTTTCACCAGACATTCCGTATCGGACAGCAACGCTTCCATCTGGGTCGGGATACCCGCTTCGGCCAGTTTGGTCATAATGAAGTGGTTGAACTTGTTGTTCACCATGCCTTTACGATCGAACTGCTCAATACGGGCGCCATCCCCTGCTGACGTATCATTGCGGAACTCGAGCACCAACAGATCCGGGTTCTCCGTGCTGTATACGGTCTTCGCTTTGCCACGATACAACTCAGCTTGCTTCTGCATCTTCATTACTCCTGGTGTGATAATTTGCGTTCAAAACGGGGTATATTATGCCACGCACACGTTTGCGTAGCACGAAAATAAAAAGGGCGGGATTAACCCGCCCTCCTATTTATTTGCTGAATGCTGCCTGGAAGACAGCGACCAGCGCATCGTTCTGCGCCTGGGTCAGCGTGTGACCTTTTGGATCGATAAACTGCAGGCTGCTGCGGTTATCGAGGTCACCTACCTGAATCTTGTAATCACCGGAGGCAAGCTGAGGATCTTTGGCGCCCAGCTCCTGCCACGCGCTGTCGGACAGCGGCTTATAGGTCGCCGTCATGCTGCCGGTTGAACGGGTGCTGTCGGTCACTTTCATGCCCACTTTTTCCAGCGTCGCTGGCAGGCGCTGCCAGGTCTGGTTAAACGGTGCACGCACCACCAGCATTGGCAGGCCGGTGTCATCCGCGCCGCTCTGAACGTCGTAAGTGACGCCGTTACGGTTCTGCGCGGCGTTGGCGGCATCGGTAGCGGTCTTATCCAGACCTGCGGCGATCACGTTCAGCATTTCAGTGCTGTAACGCTGCATAGAGGCGGCATCCGCAACCGGTTTACCCGCCTGCTCCAGGTTCAACAGCTTAACGTTAACTGCCTGCTGGTAACCCTGTGGTTTCACGGAGACCTGATAGCGTCCACGGTACTGCTGATCTTCATCAAGACGGTTCCACTCGATCCAGTCGGTGGTTAACGTCTGGCTGGCGTCATCGCGCTTATCAATGGTGTAATTCTTCGCCTGAATAACGCTGACGACCTGTGGCCACAGATTGCTTCCGCGCGCGCTTTCAACCAGCAGAGACGCCGTGTCACCGGTGAACTGGGTACGCGCCCCGCTTACCAGCGCCAGAGGCTGTGCTGGCGGACGAATATCAAGCGCTTTACCAACCAGGCCGCTGCCGTTGGTCACGGGAATATTATAATCGCCGTTTTGAATCGGCAGGATCATACCAGCCGGTGCATGAAGTTCAGCAAGCGGGGTCGCATCCAGATAGGATTCATCACCGCTCACCTGGCGCTTGTAGCGCGAGTCTGAACTACAGGCAGCGAGCAGCATAACAAGCGAAACACTCGCAACCTTCGCCAGGCGCGACTTCTGTACTGAATAAGCCATCAAATCTCCCTAAACTTTACAGCAAACCGGCATGCTTCAGCGCTGCCCTGACGATGTCGCGACCGTGGTCGGTAATCGGTGTCATTGGCAAACGCAGCGTATCGGATGCTACAAGCCCCAACTCCTTACACGCCCATTTCACTGGGATCGGATTGGGTTCGACAAATAATTTATTGTGCAACGGCATCAGACGCTGATTAATGACACGCGCTTCATTATAGTGACCGGCTGCGGCCAGTTTGCACATTTCAGCCATATCGCGCGCCGCAACGTTCGCCGTTACGGAGATCACGCCATGACCACCAAGCTGCATAAAGTCCAGCGAGGTCGCATCATCACCACTCAACAGGATAAAGTCGTCTGAAACCAGCTCTTTGATCTGATGAACGCGGCTTAAGTTCCCTGTCGCCTCTTTAATACCGATAATATTTTTTACTTCCGAGAGACGACCAACGGTTTCCGGCAGCATATCGCAGCCGGTACGTGACGGCACATTATACAGAATTTGTGGCAAGTCAGTATGTTCAGCGATGGCTTTGAAGTGCTGGAACAAACCTTCCTGAGTAGGACGGTTGTAGTAAGGGGTGACCGTCAGACAGCCCACGATGCCGCTGTCGTTAAAACGTTTGGTCAGGCTGATCGCTTCTGCGGTCGCATTAGCACCTGTCCCCGCAATGACCGGAATACGTCCGTCAGCCAGTTCCAGGGTCAGCATAACCACATCGCCGTGCTCTTCGTGGCTCAGCGTTGCAGATTCACCGGTAGTCCCTACCGAAACGATCGCCGAGGTTCCATTGGCGACATGGTAATCAATCAGCTTTTTCATGCTGGACCGGCAGACATTACCTTTTTCATCCATCGGTGTAACAAGCGCGACAATACTTCCCGTGAACATGAGCCATCCTCTGTGCGAACAAGAGCCTCAATGGTACGTTTGGAACTGTAATAAAAGCAAGCGACCTGAGGCCCTCTGGCGGTTGTATGCACGTTTTTTTTATGCTTTCCTTAGGAAGACTTAACCATGCAAAGGAAGAACAGGTTTGACAACCTCATCACAACATTACCTGGTTATCACCGCGCTGGGTGCCGACAGGCCGGGTATCGTGAACACCATCACCCGTCACGTGAGCAGCTGCGGCTGTAACATCGAAGACAGCCGCCTGGCGATGCTCGGCGAAGAGTTCACGTTTATCATGCTGCTGTCCGGAACATGGAATGCCATTACCCTTATTGAATCCACCCTGCCGCTGAAAGGCGCGGAGCTGGATTTGCTGATCGTCATGAAGCGCACCACCGCGCGCCCGCGTCCGGCCATGCCCGCGACCGTCTGGGTGCAGGTTGAAGTCCCTGATTCTCCGCATCTGATTGAGCGCTTTACCGCGCTGTTCGACAGCCATCAGATGAACATTGCGGAACTCGTCTCTCGCACGCAGCCGGGCGACGAAAGCACCGTTCCTACGCTCTTTATTCAAATTACCGCACACAGCCCTGCCTCGCAGGATGCGTCAAATATCGAGCAAGCGTTCAAAGCCCTCTGTACAGAATTAAACGCGCAGGGCAGTATAAGCGTCGTCAATTATTCGCAGCACGAACAGGATGGAGTTGAGTAATGAATCCACTGAAAGCCGGTGACTTCGCACCGAAATTTAGCTTACCGGATCAAGACGGTGAGCAAGTAAATTTGACCGACTTCCAGGGACAGCGTGTTCTGGTCTATTTCTACCCGAAAGCCATGACCCCCGGCTGCACCGTACAGGCCTGCGGCTTACGCGACAACATGGACGAGTTGAAGAAAGTCGGCGTGGAAGTGCTGGGAATCAGCACGGATAAACCAGAAAAGCTGTCACGATTTGCGGAAAAAGAGTTGCTGAACTTCACGCTGCTTTCCGACGAAGACCACCAGGTCTGCGAGCAGTTCGGCGTCTGGGGTGAAAAGACCTTTATGGGTAAAACCTACGACGGCATTCACCGCATCAGCTTCCTGATTGACGCTGACGGTAAAGTTGAACATGTGTTTGACGACTTCAAAACCAGCAACCACCACGACGTGGTGTTGAACTGGCTGAAACAAAGCGCCTGATAAACAGCAAAATGGCAACCCAGGTTGCCGTTTTTAGTGTTTTCCCCTCTCCCACAGGGAGAGGGTCGGGGTGAGAGCATCAGGCCGCACAAAAACTACTTCTCTTCCACCGCAGGCACATCCGGCCACGCGTGCACCACCGCTTTAATCAGCGTCGCCAGCGGAATGGCAAAGAACACGCCCCAGAATCCCCACAGCCCGCCGAAAATCACCACCGACAGGATAATCACCAGCGGATGCAGGTTCACGGCCTCGGAGAACAGCACCGGCACCAGCAGGTTACCGTCCAGCCCCTGAATAATCAGGTATACCGCAAAGCAGCTCCAGAACTCGGTACCCAGACCAAACTGGAACAGCGCAACGCCCACCACCGGAATGGTTACCACAAACGCGCCGATATACGGGATCAGAACCGAAAATCCGACCAGCACCGCCAGCAGCAGCGAGTAGTTCAGGCCGAAGATCAGGAAGCCAATCCAGGTGGCGACTCCCACGACTATCATCTCCAGCACCTTGCCGCGAATGTAGTTGGTGATCTGCTGGTTCATCTCCTGCCAGACCTGCCCGGCCAGCCCGCGATTGCGCGGCAGCACGCGGCGTACCGCGTTCAGCATCTGCTCTTTGTCCTTGACCAGGAAGAACACCATTAGCGGCACGAGCACAAGATAGACGGCCAGCGTCAGCAGCCCCACCAGCGAGGCCAGAGAGTATTTCACCACCGAATCGCCCATCGTCATGATGCGGGCGCGCATGTTTTCGGCCATCGCATCTATGATCCCCGCATCCATCAGCGCGGGGTAACGACGCGGCAGCGTGGCGGCGAAATCAGACAGCTTGTTCAACATGCCGGGCATATCGCGGATCAGGTAGATCCCCTGCTGCCAGGCAACCGGCATCACCACAAATGCCATCAGCAGCAGAATGCCGACAAACAGCACCAGCACGATACTCGTTGCCCAGCGGCGCGAACAGCCGATATGTTCCAGGCGCGCCGTTGGCCACTCCAGCAGGTACGCGAGCACAATCGCCACCAGCAGAGGGGCGAGAAGGCCGCTGAAGAAGAACAGAATACCGAACCCGGCAACCAGAATAACCAGCAAAGCAATGGCTTCCGGGTCACTGAACCGACGCCGATACCACTGCATTAACATTTCGAGCATACAACCCTTCCCTGAATCGATTGGCGGGAGTGAGACGGTGAATTGTATCTAACTGTCACAAAAAAGACTTTCGCTTTTTGTATCCCTGTCACAATCCGCAAAAGCCTGATGAATGGGATTTTCTTCATGCGGTAACACGGCTACACTCGCAGGGCAGCAGAGATGAACGATATGCCGGTTCATCGGTCAAATTAGCACCTCCAACATACAGGACAGTGGTTATGTTCAGGCAGTTGAGAAAAACACTGGTTGCAACACTGATTGCCGCAGTGACGGTCGGTCAGGTGTTGCCCGCTTTCGCTGACTCGTCCGATTCATTGCCGGACATGGGCACCACGGCAGGAAGCACGCTCTCTATCGGGCAAGAGATGCAGATGGGTGATTACTATGTGCGCCAGCTGCGCGGTAGCGCCCCGCTGATCAACGACCCTTTGCTGGTGCAGTACATTAACGGGCTGGGGATGCGCCTGGTGGCGCACGCCGACTCGGTAAAAACGCCCTTCCACTTCTATTTGATTAATAACGACGAAATCAACGCCTTCGCCTTCTTCGGCGGAAACGTGGTGCTGCATTCGGCGTTATTCCGTTACTCAGACAACGAAAGCCAGCTGGCTTCGGTAATGGCGCACGAAATTTCGCACGTTACCCAGCGCCACCTCGCGCGTGCAATGGAAGACCAGAAGCGTAACGCCCCGCTCACCTGGGTGGGCGCACTGGGCTCTATTCTGCTGGCGATGGCCAGCCCGCAGGCCGGGATGGCGGCCCTGACCGGTACGCTTGCAGGAACGCGTCAGGGGATGATCAGCTTCACCCAGCAAAACGAGCAGGAAGCTGACCGCATCGGCATTCAGGTTTTACAGCGCTCCGGCTTTGACCCGCAGGCCATGCCGAGCTTCCTGGAAAAACTGCTCGACCAGGCACGGTATTCTTCCCGTCCGCCGGAAATTTTGCTCACCCACCCGCTGCCGGAAAGCCGTCTCTCGGATGCACGCAACCGTGCCAACCAGATGCGCCCGGTGGTCGTGCAGTCTTCGCAGGACTTCTACATGGCGAAAGTAAGAACGCTCGGCATGTACAACTCCGGACGTAACCAGCTCACCAGCGATCTGCTGGATACCCTGGTGAAAGGCAACGTGCGGGAAAAAAATGCCGCGCAGTATGGTCAGGCGCTACAGGCGATGGAAGCCAGTAAATACGACGAGGCGCGTAAAGCGCTGCAGCCGCTGCTGGCAGCCGACCCGAACAATCCGTGGTATCTCGATCTCTCGACGGATATCGATCTGGGGCAGAAGAAAGCCACTGACGCGATTAACCGCCTGAAAGGGGCGAAAGACATACGGACCAACCCGGTGCTGCAGCTTAACCTGGCGAACGCTTACTTGCAGGGCGGTCAGCCTGCGCAGGCCGTAACCATTCTGAACCGCTACACGTTTAACAATAAAGACGACCAGAACGGCTGGGAGCTGCTCGCTCAGGCACAGGGGCAACTGGGTAACCGCGATCAGGAACTGGCGGCGCGTGCTGAAGGGCTGGCGCTGGCGGGCCGTCTCGATCAGGCTATTTCCCTGCTCAGCAGCGCCAGCTCGCAGGTGAAGCTCGGCAGCCTGCAGCAGGCCCGCTACGACGCGCGTATCGACCAGCTGCGCGGCCTGCAACAACGCTTTAAGCCGTACGAGAAGATGTAATAAAGGAGAAGTCATGACAGACGCGGTACAAATTTACCATAACCCTCGCTGCTCCAAGAGCCGCGACACCCTCAGCCTGCTGAAATCTAACGGCATCGACCCGGAAGTGGTGCTGTATCTGGAGACGCCGCCGGACGCGCAGACGATCCGCGAGCTGCTGCACATGCTGGGGATGGGCAGCGCGCGCGAACTGATGCGTCAGAAAGAGGATCTGTATAAATCGCTTAATCTGGATGACAACCGCCTCACCGAGGCTGAGCTGGTACAGGCGATGGTCGACAATCCAAAGCTGATTGAGCGCCCGATTGTGGTGGCGAACGGCAAGGCGCGCATTGGCCGTCCGCCGGAAGATGTGCTCGAAATTCTCTAGTCCCTACGCCGCAGCGCTTCCAGAAACGCCTGCGGCGTACTCTCTCCCAGCTTTTTCTGCGTTTTGCCCCGGTTATAAAACTCGCACAGCGCGATCAACACCTCTCCCGCCGGTTCATCATTCACGCGAGGAATAACATCGCCTAATGGCACCGCTACCTGAAGCGCGTTGTGTTTTTGGGGATGCGTTTTTACAGCCACATCTTTTGCAGCCTCCGTCAGCTCAAAACCAAAAGTCTCAATAGATTGTATATCAGCCGGACAGTCATCAAGCAGCGCCCGCGTCCAGGTATTGAGCAACTGGGGCGACAGTCCCGCATAGAGCCGGGCATAACACCAGCCGCTCACCGGTTCGCGCGCCCAGAGCAGGTGTTGTTCACCCCCATCGTCCATGTGCAGGGATAAAGGCAGATGATGGAGCATCAGCGTATGCGGCCGCATGCCAGCCTTCAGTGCTTTTATTCCCTGCAACGGCCCCCCTTTTAGCTTCGCGGAGGCCGGTTTGAGATAGCGATTCAGCGTTGCCCTTGAAACGCGGATCCCCAGCACGTCGTTAACCATCTGCAGCAGTTCATCTAACGGCGCCCCTGAGATGTCGCGCAGCGCATTCACCAGCGCCACCTGTTCCTGTCTCAACGCTTTGTGTATCACTTTTGGCGTGGTGTGGTTATCCGAAACCTGGTCGCGGTTGCGCCAGCGCCTGACGGTCGTGACCGAGATCCCCAGCTCAACGGCAAGCTCTCTGTCGCTTTTATCTGACTGTTGCAGATAGCGGCGGATGCGCGGCGTGGTGGTCGCATTGGCGTGAAGTTTAATTTCCATCGCAACAATTCCGTTAACTAATCATATGAGATTTATATAACACAGGCGATTGCTTTGTGACCGGTTTCACCTTTCGCTCGCCGCGCTTCACTGATAATCCACAGACATAACATAAACAACACCCCTCAATCTTGTACGGAGTTCACAATGAACAATGTTCTGGGATTTCTTGAAGCAAAACTGATGCCCCTGGCGGCGAAAACGGCCCAGCAGCGTCATCTCGGGGCCATTCGCGGTGCCTACGTGTCATTCATGCCTTTTATTATCGTCGGCTCCATTCTGCTGGTTATCTCCTCCTTCCCTAACCAGGCCTATCAGCAGTTTATGTCTCAGGCCTTTGGTGAGAGCTGGAGCGCGATTATTGAAATTCCATTCAACGCGGTGTTCTCCACCATGTCGCTGTTCATCAGCTTCCTGGTCGCCTTCCGCCTGGCGGAACACTACGGCGAGGACCGCATCTCCTGCGGCATTCTGGCGCTGGTCGCGTTTCTGATCCTGACGCCGTTTATTAAGGTGGCGGAAAACGGCGGTATTACCGTGATGCCGGTGGAGTGGATTGGCAGCAAAGGATTGTTCGTGGCGATGATCGGCTCGCTGCTCTGGACGGAGCTGTTCTGCTGGCTGAAGCGCAAAAATCTGGTCATTAAAATGCCGGATGGCGTGCCTCCTGCGGTGCAGGAGTCGTTCGCGGCGCTGATCCCCGCCCTGCTGGTGATGATTCTGGTGCTGGGTATCCGCATCGTCTTCGAAAACACTCACTACAACACCATCCACCAGTTTATTTATGAAGTGGTTGCTACCCCGGTGCGCCACTACGGCACCTCCTATTTAGGTGCGCTGATGACCGTCTTCAGCATCACCATTCTCTGGTCAGTGGGCATTAACTCCGGCTCGATGATTAACGGCATCATTCGTCCGCTGTGGATGGAGAACCAGACCGACAACATCGCTGCGATCCAGGCGGGGACGACGCCGCCGCACATTATCACGGAACAGTTTTTTGACATGATCTGGATGGGCGGCGCGGGTGCCACGCTGTCGCTGGTAATTGCGATGCTGATTTTCGCCCGCAGTAAAAACATGCGCGAAGTGGCGCGCCTCGGCGCCGGGGCGTCGGTGTTTAACATCAACGAGCCGATTCTGTTTGGCCTGCCGGTGATCATGAACCCGATCATGCTTATTCCGTTCAACCTGGTGCCGCTGGTGCTGGTCACCGTGCAGTATGCGGCGATGAAGGTTGGCGCGGTCGCCGTCACCACCGGGGTGTTTATCCCCTGGACGCTGCCGCCGGTGATCAGCGGTTTTATCGTCACCGGACACCTGAGCGGCAGCGTGATGCAGCTAATCAACCTGCTGATTGGCGCCATGCTGTACCTGCCTTTCATGCGTATCGTGGACAAACAGTACCGCGCGGCGGAAATTGCCACCGTTACGCAAACCGACACCACCCTTGCAAAACAGGAGTAAAGCATGTGGGGAATTATCGCAACCTGGCGAATGGCGCTTGAAGGGGTAACGGAATCTGCGTCTGCCCTGGCGGCGGGAAAACCGGTCGCTACGGCGGTGGTTGATGCCGTCGCCGCCGTCGAAGACTTTCCGTTTTATAAATCCGTCGGCTACGGCGGGCTGCCGACCGAAAACGGCGAAGTCGAGCTGGACGCGGCATTCATGGACGGCGACACGCTGGCGTTCGGTGCCGTGGGGAACCTGGTGAATATCGCCAACCCGGTGCGCGTGGCGCACGCGCTCAGCCGCCAGCGCTACAACAGCCTGCTGGTCGGCCAGGGCGCGCGTGAATGGGCGCTGAGTCAGGGCTTTGCCGACAAAAGCATGCTCACCGAACGGGCTATGCAGCACTACCGCAAACGCTGCCGCGAGACGCTGGATAAGGGCTTAAGCCCGTACGACGGACACGACACCGTCGGCATTATCGGCCTCGATAAGCAGGGGTCGATGAGCGTTGCCACCTCCACCAGCGGCCTGTTTATGAAAAAACGCGGCCGCATTGGGGATTCGCCGATTATCGGCTCCGGCTTTTACTGCGACAGCGAAACCGGCGCGGCCACCGCTACGGGCGTCGGTGAAGATCTGATGAAAGGCTGCACGAGCTACGAAATCGTTCGTCGCATGGCGCAGGGTATGACGCCGCAGCAGGCGGCAGACTCCGTGGTGTTCGAGCTTGAAGACAAGCTGATGTCGCGCTTCGGTCGCGTGGGCGATCTCTCCGTGGTGTGCATGAACAACAGGGGCGAATTTGGCGCCGCCACTAACATCAAAACCTTCTCGTTTGTGGTGGCGACGGCCCGTCAGCCCCTCACCGTTTTTCGTACCGAGCGCCAGCGGGAGAAAACGCACTATCACGCCGTGGACGAAGAGTGGATGCAGGCCTACGCCGCGCGGATCCGCGCACCGATTGAGGAGTCATGATGATCTCGTATCAGTTTATCACCGCGCTTTCTGACGCGAAGCCACGAAGCCATTTAATCGCCCGCGTCTCCTGCGCGCAGTTGCCGCAAACCGCGCTTGTTGCGGAAATGCGTGACTCTGACGGCATCGCGGACACCCGCTTTGGCTGCGCGCCCTTTGCGCGCATCACCCTGCTGCCGGATGCGCTCTGGCATGACGCGCTCACTGAAGGCCTGCTTGCCGCCCTGCGACCGCTGATTGCCTCTCCCGTCAGCGCAGATATCGTGCTGGACGTGACGGATATCGACGAGGTGGTGCTGGCGCAGGTGCTGCGTTTTCTCTTTAATCAGGCGCACAGGCTGAGCGATTTACAGCTGAAAAAAACCAGTGAGTGCGTTCGTATTAAGCACATCACCGCCCTCTGCCTGCCGGAGCAGCAGGCAAAGCTGGAAACAATTTTCCGCCAGCAGCAGGCCATCGCTCACGGCATGGTCGCAGCGCGTCGCCTAGCGGATATACCGTCCGATCGCTGTACGCCGCAGTTTATGGTCGAAGAGGCGCAAAAACTGTGTGCCGCCTACCCTGCCCTGCGCTGCGAGGTGCTGAACGAAAAGGCTATTGTTGAGCAGGGTCTTGGGCTGCTGAACGCCGTCGGCAAAGGGGCGACCTGCCCGCCACGTCTGCTGGCTATTCATTACGACGGCGTTTCTGACGGCCCGGTGCGCTGCTACGTAGGTAAAGGCATCACCTTCGATACCGGCGGCCTGTGGCTGAAGGAAGGCGCAGGCATGTACACCATGAAATACGACATGTGCGGTGCGGCCAACGTGCTGGGGCTGATGCTGACCGTAGCAGAGCTGGCGCTGCCCGTACGCATCATGGGCGTGCTGGCGCTGGCGGAAAACGCCATCGGACCGGACGCCATGCAGCCCGGCTCGGTAGCAACGGCCTGCAACGGCATGACGGTTGAAATCAACAACACCGACGCCGAAGGCCGACTGGTGCTGGCGGATGCCATCGCCTGGGCCAGCCAGCGCCATCCGCAGGCGCGCTATATCATTGATATGGCGACCTTAACCGGTGCGGTGGTGAAAGCGCTGGGGTATGAGCTGAGCGGGCTGATGACGCAGGATGAACCGCTGCGCGCCGCGTTGACGCAGGCGGGAAAACGGAGCGGTGACGAGGTGTGGTCCCTGCCGCTGGATGCGCGGCTGAAAAAGCAGACCGACAGCGCGATTGCCGATCTGTGCAACACCCCGACAAACAACGCGGCAATCAGCGCCTCAGCGGCGTGGCTGCTTCACCATTTTTGCCCGCAGACGATCCCGTGGGCGCATCTGGACATCAGTGGCACGGCGCTGTGGCGCGAGAACGGCAGGAGCGTGGCGTCAGGAAGGCCGATTCCGCTGCTGGTGGAGCACTTGGTGGGGGATCTTTAGCCGGGTGACGGCTGCGCCTTACCCGGCCTACAAGGGGAGCGGTTTTCGTAGGCCCGGTAAGGCGTAGCCGCCACCGGGCAAAAAACTCAAAGCTTAAGAATATCTTTCACAAACGGAATGGTCAGCTTGCGCTGGGCGGTAATGGAGGCGCGATCGAGCTGATCGAGTGTATCAAACAGGGTACGCATCTCACGGTCCAGACGCTTGAGCAGGAAACGGCCCACGTCTTCCGGCAGCTCAAAGCCGCGCTGCTTTGCTCGCAGCTGTAACGCCTGCAGCTTATCTTCATCTGATAGCGGCTGGAGCTTGTAGATTTGTCCCCAGTCCAGACGAGACGCCAGATCCGGCAGCCCAAGATTAAGCTGGCGCGGCGGACGATCGCCGGTGATCAGCAGCCGGGTTTTGCCCGACTCCAGAATGCGGTTGTAGAGGTTAAAGATCGCCATTTCCCACGGCTCGTCCCCCGCCACGCATTCGATATTATCGATGCAGACCAGCGAGAGATGTTCCATGCCCTCAAGCACTTCAGGCACAAACCAGGTACGTTTATCCAGCGGCACATAGCCGACCGCATCGCCGCGCGCCGAAAGCTCGGCACAGGCCGCATGCAGCAGGTGACTGCGCCCCGCGCCTTCGCGTGACCAGATATAGATGTATCCGCTGTGATCCTGACGCAGCACGTTTTGCAGTGCAGCCAGTAAAGAGGGGTTATCACCCGGCCAGAAACTCGCAAAAGTTTCGTCGTCAGGGAGATAGAGTGGCAGAGAGAGCTGTGCCGGTCCGTTCAGAAATACCTCAACCAGAGATCTTACATAAAATCGGCGATGAGTTTAACACGGAACCCGCCAGGAGAGAACCGGGCGATCCTTCGCCCAGTTAATGGATCAGTGTGGGGCTTTTTCGCTTTCGTCAGCGTCCAGCACCACCTCTTCCGGGCGGATCACCGAGATCAGCTTGAAAATCAGGCTCAGGCCCACGCCCACGATGGTCGCCAGCGCCATGCCCTTCAGCTCGGCCGCACCGATGTGCACCTTCGCGCCGCTCACGCCGATGATCAGGATAACCGAGGTCAGGATCAGGTTTTGCGCCTTGCTGTAATCCACTTTGGATTCAATCAGCACGCGAATACCGGAGGCACCGATCACCCCGTACAGCAGCAGGGAAACGCCGCCCATTACCGGGACCGGGATAATCTGGATCGCTGCCGCCAGCTTGCCCACGCAGGAGAGCAGAATGGCGATGATCGCCGCGCCGCCGATAACCCAGGTACTGTAGACGCGGGTAATCGCCATTACGCCGATGTTTTCACCGTAGGTGGTGTTTGGCGTGGAACCGAAGAAACCGGAGATGATGGTGGAGAAACCGTTGGCAAACATGGAGCGGTGCAGACCCGGGTCGCGGATCAGGTCGCGCTTCACGATGTTCGCCGTCACCACCAGGTGGCCAACGTGCTCCGCAATTACCACCAGCGCGGCAGGCAGAATGGTGAAAATGGCGAACCATTCAAAGCGTGGGGTGTAGAAGGTTGGCAGCGCGAACCAGTGCGCCTCGGCAATCGGGGTGGTATCCACAACGCCCATGACGAAGGAGAGCGCGTAGCCCGCCAGCACGCCAATCAGGATCGGGATAATCGCCATAAAACCGCGGAACAGCACGGAGCCAAATACCGTCACGCCCAGCGTCACCAGCGAGATGATAATGGTTTTGGAGTCCGGTGACTGGCCGTCCGCAGGCAGCAGGCCGGCCATATTCGCCGCCACGCCCGCCAGCTCCAGGCCGATAACGGCAACGATGGCGCCCATCGCCGCAGGCGGGAACATCACGTCCAGCCAGCCGGTACCGGCTTTCTTCACAATGAAGGAAACCAGGCAGAACAGCACGCCACACATGATAAAGCCGCCCAGCGCGACCTCATAACCCAGGGGCAGCAGCAACAGCACCGGCGAGATAAAAGCAAAGCTCGACCCCAGATACGCCGGGATTTTGCCTTTACAGATAAAGAGGTACAGCAGCGTCCCGATGCCGTTGAACAGCAGCACGGTAGCCGGGTTAATGTGAAACAGGATTGGCACCAGCACGGTTGCGCCAAACATGGCGAACAGGTGCTGCAAACTAAGCGGGATAGTCTGTAAAAGCGGCGGTCTTTCACTCACCCCGATAGCACGGCGCGTCATAGCGTTTTCCTCTGTGTAGTATTGTTGGTTTTTATTCAAAAAAAAGCCGACTATCAAAGTCGGCTTATTTATCGTTATTCGATTATTTCGTACCAAAGATCTTATCGCCGGCATCGCCAAGCCCTGGGATGATGTACCCGTGCTCGTTCAGCCCCTGGTCGATAGAGGCGGTGTACAGCTCAACGTCCGGGTGCGCTTTTTCCAGCGCCGCGATCCCTTCCGGAGCAGCAACCAGCACCAGCACCTTGATGCTGCTGCAGCCCGCTTTTTTCAGCAGATCGATGGTGGCGATCATTGAACCGCCGGTCGCCAGCATTGGGTCAACCACCAGCGCCATGCGCTCGTCGATGTTAGAGACCAGCTTCTGGAAGTAAGGTACCGGCTCCAGCGTCTCTTCGTTACGGTAGATACCGACCACGCTGATGCGCGCGCTCGGTACGTGCTCCAGCACGCCTTCCATCATGCCAAGACCGGCACGCAGGATAGGCACTACGGTAATTTTCTTACCTTTGATCTGCTCAACCTGCACCGGGCCGTTCCAGCCTTCGATGGTCACTTTTTCCGTTTCCAGATCGGAGGTTGCTTCGTAGGTCAGCAGGCTGCCCACTTCAGAAGCCAGTTCGCGAAAACGCTTCGTGCTGATGTCATGCTCACGCATCAGGCCCAACTTGTGTTTAACGAGTGGGTGTTTCACTTCCACAATCTTCATTCTCTTTCTCCTCTGAGGTGGCATCCGCAAAAAAATCGCGGGATTATACCGCTTTTTTCGGATTGCGCCATACCCAACTTGCTTGACGTATATCAATCAAAAACAAAAAAACCGGAGGCTGGGCTCCGGCTTGGGTGCGGGGTCTTGCCCGGTGGCGCTGCGCTTACGCGGGCCTACGTGTATTGTAGGTCGGGTAAGCGTTAGCGCCACCCGACAATTAGAGGTTATCGCCGTTGCTCGCAATCACCTGCTTATACCAGTCGAACGATTTCTTCTTGCTGCGGTTCAGGGTGCCGTTACCTTCGTTATCTTTATCGACAAAGATAAAGCCGTAGCGTTTTTTCATTTCGCCCGTTCCGGCAGACACCAGGTCGATACAGCCCCACGGGGTATAGCCCATCAGATCCACGCCATCCTCCACCACTGCTTTTTTCATCTCGCGGATGTGCGCAGAAAGGTAATCGATGCGGTACTGGTCGTTCACCGTGCCGTCGCTCTCCTGCACGTCGATCGCGCCAAAGCCGTTCTCAACGATAAACAGCGGCAGCTGATAGTGATCCCAGAACCAGTTCAGGGAGTAGCGCAGCCCGACCGGATCAATCTGCCAGCCCCAGTCGGATTTCTGCACGTACGGGTTGGAGACCAGGCTCTTGCTCTCGTCGTAGTCCAGCGCCGGGTTATCTGCCGTCGCTTTGGTGGCGAAAGACATGTAGTAGCTGAACCCGATGTAATCCACGCAGCCCTGCGTGAGCGCCGCCTTATCTTCTTCGGTAATATCCAGCGCGAAGCCGCGACGTTCGAAGTAGTTGAGCAGATGCTGCGGATATTTGCCGCGCACGTGAACGTCGGTAAACCAGTAGCGACGGTGCATGGCGTTCATCGCCATCATCATGTCGTCCGGCGCACAGGTCAGCGGGTAGATAGGGCACATGGCAATCATGCAGCCGATCTGCAGCGACGGGTTAATCTCGCGGCCCGCCTTCACCGCCAGGGCGCTGGCCACCAGTTCGTAGTGCGCCGCCTGGAACATCACCGGCTCGCGGTCTTCACCCGGCGCGTACTTCAGCCCGGAGTTGGTAAATGGCGCAAAGTCTTCGTGGAAGTTGGCCTGGTTGTTGATCTCGTTAAAGGTCATCCAGTACTTCACTTTATGCTGGTAGCGCTCAAAAACGACCTTCGCGAAGCGGACAAAGAAGTCGATCAGCTTACGGTTGCGCCAGCCGCCGTATTCCGTCACCAGGTGGAACGGCATCTCGAAGTGGGAAAGCGTAATAACCGGTTCAATGCCGTACTTCAGGCATTCGTCGAACAGATCGTCATAGAATTTGAGGCCCGCCTCGTTCGGCTCCAGCTCGTCGCCTTTCGGGAAGATACGCGTCCAGGCGATGGAGGTACGGAAGCATTTGAACCCCATCTCGGCAAAGAGTTTGATGTCTTCTTTATAACGGTGGTAGAAATCGATAGCCTCATGGTTAGGGTAGTTTTTCCCCTCCAGCACGCCGTTGGTGATTTCACGCGGCACGCCGTGGGCGCCCGCGGTCATGACGTCGGCAACGCTTACGCCCTTACCGCCCTCTTTCCAGCCGCCCTCAAGCTGGTGCGCCGCAACGGCCCCACCCCACAGAAAATCTGCTTTGAATCCTGACATTCGCTTTCCCTCATTCTGCGTTATTTTCTGCAAAAACAATTACAGAAACCGGTTTCAGTTCGATGATGTGCAAAGGGGATATTCGTTGCAAGCAGATCGCCGAAACCGGTTTCATTTTCGTGAACGGAGTCAAGTTTGGCTGCATTTACGGGCTATACAGAAAAAAAGATCCCCACGTCCAGAATAGGCTCGCAAACGTTTGCCTGGACTGTTAGAATTGCGCCGATTTTTCTTACTAGCTATGCAATCGCGTGGGGATTTAAGCCGTGACCAACAAAACTTCTCTCAGCTACAAAGATGCCGGTGTTGATATTGACGCAGGTAATGCGCTGGTTGACCGAATCAAAGGTGTGGTGAAGAAAACCCGCCGCCCGGAAGTGATGGGTGGTCTGGGTGGATTCGGCGCACTGTGCGCGCTGCCGCAAAAATATCGTGAACCTGTTCTGGTCTCGGGTACTGACGGCGTAGGCACCAAGCTGCGCCTGGCGATGGATTTAAAACGTCACGACACGATCGGTATCGATCTGGTTGCGATGTGTGTGAACGACCTGGTGGTTCAGGGCGCAGAGCCGCTGTTCTTCCTCGATTACTACGCGACCGGCAAACTGGATGTGGATACCGCAGCCAGCGTCATTAACGGTATCGCCGAAGGCTGTCTGCAGTCCGGCTGTGCGCTGGTGGGCGGTGAAACCGCTGAAATGCCGGGCATGTACCACGGCGAAGATTATGACGTCGCGGGCTTCTGCGTCGGCGTAGTAGAAAAATCAGAAATTATCGACGGCAGCAAAGTGGCCGATGGCGATGTGCTGATCGCGCTGGCCTCCAGCGGCCCGCACTCTAACGGCTACTCTCTGGTGCGTAAAATCCTCGAAGTAAGCGGCTGCGATCCGCTGACCACCGAGCTGGACGGTAAACCGCTGGCCGACCACCTGCTGGCCCCAACCCGCATCTACGTGAAAAACGTGCTGGAGCTTATCGAGAACGTCGACGTGCACGCCATTGCCCACCTGACCGGCGGCGGCTTCTGGGAAAATATCCCGCGCGTGCTGCCGGACAACACCCAGGCGGTGATCGACGAATCCTCATGGCAGTGGCCAGCCGTCTTTAACTGGCTGCAGACTGCAGGCAACGTGAGCTCTCACGAAATGTACCGTACCTTTAACTGCGGCGTGGGCATGGTTATCGCCCTGCCGGCAAGCGAAGCGGATAAAGCGGTTAAGCTGCTGACCGAGAAAGGTGAAAACGCGTGGAAAATCGGTACGATTAAAGCCTCCGATTCCGAACAGCGTGTGGTCATTGAATGAAAAACATCGTGGTGCTCATTTCCGGCAACGGAAGCAATTTGCAGGCCATCATAGACGCCTGCAAACAGAAGAAAATCAATGGCACCATTCGGGCAGTTTTCAGCAACAAGGCCGACGCGTTCGGCCTTGAGCGCGCACGGGAAGCGAACATTCCCGCTCACGCGCTGGAAGCCAGCCAGTTCGCCGGACGTGAAGCCTTTGACCGCGAGCTGGTGCAGGAGATTGACGCCTACGCGCCCGACCTCGTAGTGCTGGCGGGCTATATGCGTATTCTGAGCCCGGCCTTCGTCGAACACTACGCCGGTCGACTGCTGAATATTCACCCTTCCCTGTTGCCAAAATATCCCGGCCTGCATACCCATCGTCAGGTGCTGGAAAACGGTGACGAGGAGCACGGTACCTCCGTCCATTTCGTGACCGACGAGCTGGACGGTGGCCCGGTGATCCTGCAGGCGAAAGTCCCGGTCTTTGACGGCGACAACGAAGACGACGTGACCGAACGCGTGCAGACGCAGGAGCACGCCATTTACCCGCTGGTGGTAAGCTGGTTTGTCGACGGGCGTCTGGAGATGCGCGACGGCGCAGCCTGGCTGGACGGCGTGAAGTTGCCCCCGCAGGGTTATGCGGCCGAAGAGTAGTTTGCTATGTCGGGTGGCGCTTCGCTTACCCGATATTCCCTCCCCCAACCCGCTAAATTCCCCAACAAAAAAAATAACTGTCATACTTTTCTGGCACTGTTGGACATATCGTGGAAATGCTCGCCATAATAAGGACGAGACGGATTTACCACGTCCTGTGATTGAACTGGAGTGTGAGCTGTAATGGGTCAGGAAAAGTTATATATCGAGAAAGAGCTAAGCTGGTTAGCATTTAACGAACGTGTACTCCAGGAAGCGGCAGACAAAAGTAACCCGCTGATCGAACGCATGCGTTTTTTAGGCATTTATTCCAACAACCTGGATGAGTTCTACAAGGTTCGCTTTGCCGAGCTGAAAAGACGCATCATCATCAGCGAAGAACAGGGCTTAAACTCGCACTCGCGGCATCTGCTGGGCAAAATCCAGTCCCGCGTGCTGAAAGCCGATCAGGAATTTGACGGCCTGTATAACGAACTGCTGCTGGAGATGGCGCGCAATCAAATCTTCCTGATTAATGAACGTCAGCTTTCCGTTAACCAACAAAACTGGCTGCGCCACTACTTTAAACAGTACCTGCGCCAGCACATTACCCCGATTCTCATCAACCGCGAAACCGATCTGGTGCAATTCCTGAAGGATGACTACACCTACCTGGCGGTGGAAATTATTCGCGGTGAATCCATCCGTTATGCCCTGCTGGAGATCCCGTCCGACAAGGTGCCGCGCTTCGTGAACCTGCCGCCGGAAACCCCGCGCAGACGCAAGCCGATGATCCTGCTGGATAACATCCTGCGCTACTGCCTGGACGACATTTTCAAAGGCTTCTTCGATTACGATGCGTTAAACGCCTACTCGATGAAGATGACCCGTGACGCCGAATATGACCTGGTGCACGAGATGGAAGCCAGCCTGATGGAGCTGATGTCCTCCAGCCTGAAACAGCGCCTGACGGCCGAGCCGGTGCGCTTTGTCTATCAGCGCGATATGCCGGACGCCATGGTGGAAATGCTGCGCGAGAAGCTGACCATTTCGCGCTATGACTCCATCGTGCCGGGTGGCCGTTACCACAACTTTAAAGACTTCATTGGCTTCCCGAACGTTGGCAAAGCCAATCTGGTGAACAAACCGCTGCCGCGCCTGCGTCATATCTGGTTCGATAAGTTCCGCAACGGATTCGACGCCATCCGCGAGCGCGACGTGCTGCTCTACTACCCGTACCACACCTTTGAACACGTGCTGGAGCTGCTGCGTCAGGCCTCGTTCGACCCGAACGTGCTGGCGATCAAAATCAACATTTACCGCGTGGCAAAAGATTCCCGCATCATCGACGCGATGATCCACGCGGCACACAACGGCAAAAAAGTCACCGTGGTGGTTGAGCTGCAGGCGCGCTTCGACGAAGAGGCGAACATTCACTGGGCGCGCCGCCTGACGGAAGCGGGCGTGCACGTGATCTTCTCCGCGCCGGGTCTGAAAATTCACGCCAAACTGTTCCTGATCTCGCGTAAAGAGGGTGATGACGTGGTGCGCTATGCCCACATCGGCACCGGGAACTTTAACGAAAAAACCGCGCGGATTTATACCGACTACTCGCTCTTAACCGCTGACGCCCGCATTACCAACGAAGTGCGCCGGGTGTTTAACTTCATCGAAAACCCGTACCGCCCGGTCAGCTTCGACTATCTGCTGGTCTCACCGCAGAACTCGCGCCGTCTGCTGTACGATATGATCGATAAAGAGATTGCCAATGCCCAGAATGGGCTGTCGTCCGGCATCACGCTGAAGCTCAACAACCTGGTGGACAAAGGCCTGGTGGACAGGCTGTACGCCGCGTCCAGCTCCGGCGTGCCGGTTAACCTGCTGATCCGCGGCATGTGCTCGCTGATCCCGGAACTGGAAGGCATCAGCGACAATATTCGCGTTATCAGCATCGTTGACCGCTACCTTGAGCACGATCGGGTCTATATTTTCGATAATGCGGGCGATAAACAGGTCTATCTCTCTTCGGCAGACTGGATGACGCGCAATATTGACTATCGAATTGAAGTCGCGACGCCGCTGCTGGATCCGCGTCTGAAACAGCGTATCCTCGACATTATCGAGATCCTGTTCAGCGATACGGTGAAGGCGCGCTATATCGACAAAGAACTCAGTAACCGCTACGTACCGCGCGGCAACCGCCGTAAAGTGCGGTCACAGCTGGCGATTTACGACTATATCAAATCACTCGAGCACCCCGATTAACCTATGCCGATAAATGATAAGACCCCACGCCCGCAGGAATACGCCGCGGTCGATCTTGGCTCTAACAGTTTTCACATGGTCATCGCCCGTGAGGTGGATGGCGCGCTGCAGATCATCGGTCGTCTGAAGCAGCGCGTACACCTGGCGGATGGGCTTGATGAGCGCAGCATGCTCAGCGAAGAGGCGATGGAGCGTGGTTTAAACTGCCTGTCGCTGTTTGCCGAACGCCTGCAGGGCTTCTCGCCCTCCAGCGTTTGCATCGTGGGCACCCACACGCTGCGCCAGGCGCTGAACGCGCCGGAGTTCCTCAAGCGGGCCGAAAAAGTGATCCCCTACCCGATTGAGATCATCTCCGGTAACGAGGAGGCGCGTCTGATTTTCATGGGCGTTGAACATACCCAGCCGGAAAAAGGGCGCAAGCTGGTGATCGACATCGGCGGTGGTTCTACGGAGCTGGTGATCGGCGAAGACTTTGAGCCGCGCCTGGTGGAGAGCCGTCGCATGGGCTGCGTCAGCTTCGCGCAGATGTACTTCCCCGGCGGCACCATTACCCGTGAAAACTTCCAGCGGGCGAAAATGGCTGCGATCCAGAAGCTGGAGAATCTGGCCTGGCAGTACCGCATTCAGGGCTGGAACGTGGCGCTGGGCGCGTCGGGCACCATCAAGGCGGCGCATGAAGTGCTGCTGGCGATGGGTGAAAAAGACGGTTTTATCACGCCTGAACGCCTGACCCTGCTGACCGAAGAGGTGCTGAAGCATAAAAGTTTTGACGCCCTAAGCCTGCCGGGGCTTTCCGACGAGCGTAAGGCAGTCTTCGTGCCGGGCCTGGCTATTCTCTGCGGCGTGTTTGACGCCCTGGCGATTAAAGAGCTGCGCCTTTCCGACGGCGCGCTGCGTGAGGGGGTGCTGTATGAGATGGAGGGCCGCTTCCGCCATCAGGACATTCGCAGCCGCACCGCGCAGAGCCTGGCCAACCAGTACAACATCGACCGCGAGCAGGCGAAGCGCGTCCTGGAAACCACGGTGCAGATGTACGAGCAGTGGCAGGAGCAGAACCCCAAGCTAGCGCACCCGCAGCTTGCCGCGCTGCTGAAATGGGCCGCGATGCTGCACGAGGTGGGGCTGAACATCAACCACAGCGGGATGCACCGCCATTCAGCGTATATTCTGCAAAACAGCGATCTGCCCGGCTTCAACCAGGAGCAGCAAACCATGATGGCAACCCTGGTGCGCTATCACCGTAAAGCCATCAAGCTCGACGATCTGCCGCGCTTCACGCTGTTTAAGAAAAAGCAGTTCCTGCCGCTTATTCAGCTACTGCGCCTGGGCGTGCTGCTGAACAATCAGCGTCAGGCCACCACCACACCGCCGACGCTGAAGCTGAAAACCGACGATCACCACTGGACGCTGAGCTTCCCGCACGACTGGTTCAGCCAGAACGCGCTGGTCCTGCTGGACCTGGAAAAAGAGCAGCAGTACTGGGAAGCGGTCACCGGCTGGATGCTCAAAATCGAGGAAGATAGCGCCGACGTCGCCGCGTAACGGCTCAGGCGTCCGCCGTGGACGCCTCTGCTTCCAGCAGTGACTCAAGCGGTGCCGGTCTGCCAATCAGATAGCCCTGCACATAATCAATGCCTAGCGCGTGCACCGCGCTACGTATCTCTTCGGTCTCGACATATTCCGCCACCACCAGCATCTTCTTCATGCGCGCCAGATGACAGATAGAGGCCACAATCTGGTAATCCAGACTGTTGTTGACGATATTGCGGATGAAATCGCCGTCGATTTTGAGAATGTCCGCATCCACGCTTTTCAGCCGCGCATAGCTCGCATAGCCGGTACCAAAATCATCGATCGCAATGCGTACCCCCATTTTCTGCAGCTGCCGCAGAATATGGAGCCCCTGCTCCGCGTTGCAGAAGGTGCTGCACTCCGTCACTTCAAAGATCAGCTGCCACGGCTCTATGGCATATTTCGCCAGCAGGCGACTCACCTCAAGCGGGAACTGCACCCGACACACCGTTGAAGGGGCCAGATTAATGGCAAAGCGCTGGCCGGGCAGCCGTTCGCGATGCGCGGCGAGGAAGCGCAGCGTATGCTCCAGCACCCACAAATCCACCCGCGAAGAGAGGCCAAACTCCTGGGCTATCGGCAGGAATTGTTCAGGGGAGATCAACAGCCCGTTTGCATCAGTCATCCGCAGCAAGATCTCATGATACCTATCGCCACGCAGGCCGCGTACGGGCTGAACGAGCAGCGTGAATGCGTTGTTATCCAGCGCACGCTGCAGGCGACTCATCACCACGACTTTATCCTTCAGGCTGCGCTGCAGATGGACGGCGCCGCGCTGCTGAAGATTTTCCGGATGGTTAGAGGAGAGCGACAGATCGGCCACCACCCCCAGCTCACCCAGCACCAGATAGAGGTGGTTAACCGGCGAACGCACATAGCAGTAGCTCACCCCCACCTGCGGCTGCAGCGGCATGCCGTCCCAGACAAAGCGGAACTGCTTGATGTGCTCGTCCAGGGTTTCAATCCGCTGCTGGTGCGATTCGGCATTTAGGCGAACCGCCATGTCACAGCCCGTCAGGTGATAGACCTGCTCATTGGGCTGGAGCGTGCCGTTAACCCATTGCGCCAGCTGCTGTTTGTACTGAATGCGCAGTAACACGCCATAGTTACGGCCCAGAATTTCAAGCTCCGGAACGCGGAGTAAACAGAGCGCCGACCACGGGTTTTTTGCCAGATCTCGCGAAAGCGCCCGCAGGTTAGGCATATGCAGAACCGGGTCGAGCAGCGCCAGCCTGCGGGAGCGTTTGTTCACCGCCCGCTGCCGGGTCGCCAGCATCGACATGTAAATCACCACAAACGAGAAGACCAGATAGCTGGAAGAGGTGATTGCCAGCTGAATGTCGTACCCCTGGTTCACGGGGATATAGCGGTAAAAATAGTGAATAGACACCAGCAGTATCGGGATCCAGATAAGCGAAATCAGCTTATAGCCAAAGCGCATCGCCCCCCAGAGCATCACCGGCATCAGCAGCGACAGGGTGTAGTTAGTGGTGAAAATCGAACTGTTTTCATTCATCGGCAGCAGCAGGAGCGAAAGCAGCCCGGCAAGCGCAATGGCCCAAATCAGAAACTCAGCGCGCGTCACCTTTTTGTCTATCTGGGTACGGATCTGCGAGATGAGGCTTTTGAGATAGCGCGGATGACGAATCAGGCGGATCAGCAGATAACTTAACGGCACGCCCGTCAGACCGCTTACCAGCAAGGCCTGATAGTTGATCAGCGTGCGAATGTTGAGGGGGTTAAGCCCTGCCAGGCTCTGGCGACTCTCGTACACGCCCAGATACACCGCAAACTGGAACAACAGCAGAAACAGCGTCGCGGGGCAGAAGGCCTGCCAGAAGATGCGCTGCGCCATCAGCCGTACGTCGCCGTACGCCGTCATATTGCGTCTGGGCGCAAACACCCGGTAGCCGCCCCAGCTAAGCACTATAGGGACAATAAAATGAAGCACGCCGGCGACGGTTTCAAACATCCCGACCGACGGGTAATAACGGATAAACAGCGACAACACGATCCCGGGAAGGGCTTCCAGACCAAAAAACATCATCAGCGAAAGCAAAAACGAGAGCGGTAAATAATAAAGTGCCGCTATCCCGTCGCCCAGGTGCGTGAACGTATTCGCCACGCTCAGTACGGGAAGTAAAACCACCGGTAAAATAAGCGGCAATACCCACCAGCGGTGTTGATTCTTTTTCAGGAAAGCAAAAATGTTCATAGATGCCCGGTTAAACCCTTTTTCTCCAGAAGGAAAATAATGACAGGCATCCAACCTGACCTGGCGCAGCCCGGCGACGTGCGGGGCGAACGGTATGGAGGAGGGATTTTAAATATCAGGGCCGGAAATCCGTTGACATAAATCAAACTATTTTACGCAAATAAGCTTTGCACCGCTTTTTTTGAAATAATTTTCTTCATATTATCAATATGGTAAATGCAAATATTAATTTCAATAACAATAATTAATGTAAACGTTGACGGTTATTTACACATGACGGAATTGACCCTCTCTTTCCGCTGTGCCTTAATATCCCCGTCGCCCAGAAGGGCATGCCCAGGAAAAAGAAGAGTGAGTCAGGCCACGCGTATGCGCAAACGACACCGTTTTAACACCCGGATGACCCGCATTATACTGCTCATCAGCTTTCTGTTTTTCTTTGGCCGCTTCGTTTACTCTTCCATCGGCGCCTGGTATCACCATCAGGACAAAATCCAGTCGCAGCAGTCCAGCCTGAACGTCGACGCCGCTGACCGCTAGCCCTGCGATGGGTTTTGTACCAGCCGAATTATCCCCGCGATCCCTTTGCTGAGGATCTTGTCCTGCCGCATCACGATGGCGAGCTGGCGCTGCAGCACGGGCGTGAGCGACATGACGCAGAGCCCTTCACGGTCAGCGTCATGCTCAACCGCCATTCGCGGAACGATACTGTAGCCGAGCCCCACCCGAACCATACGCTTAATCGCCTCAATGCTGCCAAGCTGCATCACCGGCGCGATCGCTAACCCATTGGCCGCAAACCAGCCATCAATGAGCGCCCGGGTACCGCTGCCAGACTCAAAGGCGATCAGCGGCTGAGCATGGAGCGCCTCCGGGGTTAACTCCCTGAAAGCATCCTGCTGTTCCCGCGATGCGATAAAAACAAACTCCTCGTCCATCACCGGCATAACGTCCAGCGCTCTGCCGCTGACCGGCAGCGTCACCAGCCCCATATCAAGACGGTTCTCTTCGATGGCCCTGACGATGTCGAGGGTGTTGCCCGTTGTTACGCCCACCCGCAGGAGCGGATAGTCGCGGCGCAGCTGCTCCAGCAGGGGCGGCAGAAGATGGATACAGGCCGTCGCCCCCGTACCAAGAGTAATGGTCCCGCTGACATCGTGGCTGAACGCGCTCACGGACCGCAGGGTTTCGTCCACAACCTGCTGAATGCGCTCTCCGTGAACCAGCAGTGACTCTCCTGCCGCCGTGGCCTTAATGCCCCGCCCGGTACGCTCCACCAGCCGCGTTTGCAGAAACTGCTCCAGCTGACGTATTTGCAGACTAACGGCGGGCTGGGAAATGCCCAGCAGATCCGCCGCCGCCGAAAAGCTGCCGCGCTGGATCACCAGACGGAACGTCGCGAGATAGCCAAGGTTAAGCGTCGTCATTCAAAGTTTCTCTTATACAGCGCATAAGGTTGCAGGCCTGCCAGCACAATACCGCGCTCGCTATGCTCAGGACAACTGCATAACGGAATGAAAAACAATGGAAACACCTGCCCTGCCTCGTCGCCTTGCCCTTACTGCCGGATGTAATCAGCTTATCAACTGGGGGATCTCGTTTTATCTGCCCGGCACCTTTGCGCGGACCATTTCAGCCGACCGGGGATGGTCGTCACCGCAGATTTACCTCGGCCTGACGCTGGCGATGCTGGTGATGGCCGCGGTCTCCCCTTTCGTCGCCCGTCTGCTGGCACGCTTTGGCGGACAGAAAGTGGTAATGGGCGGAACGCTGCTGATTGCCGCAAGCTGCGCCGGTATGGCGTATACCCGGACGCTGTCTGGCTGGTACGGCGCCTGGCTACTGTGCGGCATCGGGATGCGTCTGTCGCTGTATGACGCACTGTTCGCCGCGCTGGTTAATCTATATGGTCAGCAGGCACGCGGGACGATCTCACGTATTACGCTGATGGGCGGGCTGGCGTCTGCCGTCTTCTGGCCGCTGGGCGATTGCCTGCTTCACATCATGAGCTGGCAGGACGCGTTACGCATTTATGCCCTGCTTGGCCTGCTGAGCGCAGTGCTGATCCGCACGCTTCCCCGGCAGCGGCTGATGGAAAACACAAAGGCCATCGCGCCGCCCCTGCGCAACGAGCGGCGTAACGCCTGGCTTTATGCGGCCTTCATCGCCCTTATCACCTTTGTCTCTAACGGCACCTCCACCCATCTGCCGGAGTTTATTGCCCACTTTGGCCTGCCGGTCGCCATCGGCATGCTGTGGGGGATCGGCCAGACGGGCGCGCGCTCGCTGGAGGTGCTGGCAGGTGGCCGCTTAACCCCCTTCAAACTTACGCTTTTTACCGCCCTCGCCTTGCCGCTCTGCTTTATTCTGGGGATGAGCAGCCCCCTCTTTGCGTGGTGCGCGGCCGGGTTTGTGCTGGGCTACGGCGCCATCAACGGGCTGGTCACCATAGTAAAAGCCACGCTGCCACTGGAGCTGTTTAGCACGGAAAGCTATGCCCGCCGCACGGGCATGCTGCTTATCCCGGGCCAGCTGATGGCCGCAGCCGCACCGTTTGCCTATGCGTGGCTGAACAAAACGCTGGGGCTCGCGGGTGCAATGGGAGTGTCGACGGGGTTAACGCTGGTGATTGCCGGGCTGGCGATAGCGATCGTGCGCCATCCCGGGAGGCAAACTGTATCGCACTGTATCCCGCGCGACGCGCTGACAAACGGGTACAAAACGCCCCCTCCGGCAAATATCTCCGATACATAAAAATGGTTTTCTTTCCCTGTCGTCATTCAGAACTGATGAGGAGAGAACCATGATTCGTCGTTACGCAATTTTACCCCTGCTCGTCCTGGCCTCTGTAACACATGCCCAGGCCACGCCGCTGGACAACCTGAGCGCCGCGGACGTTAACGGCCCTGCCGCCGTTGCGCCGCTGGAACACCCGCAGCCGCCCGCCAGGCTGATCGTCGATCCCCCGCTCCCGGGCCCGCTGAGCAAAGGCGCGGTGTTTATTCAGTACCGGGCCGAAAACCTGCGCATCGAGCCGGTATTCGGCCCCGAGGCGCTCAAGGTGACCCCGCGCATCGGGCACATTCACGTGGTGGTGGACGGCGCGCCGTGGCACTGGGCTGACGCCAGCGGCGAGCCGGTGATCCTGGTGGGGCTGCCCGCCGGCAAGCACAAGGTAACGATCATCCTGGCTGGCCCGACGCACAAGCCACTCGACCACAAAACCATTGAATTCACCGTCCCGCCCCACGCGGCGATCCACCATTTTTAAGGAGTCTGAACATGAAAGCACTTTCTGTACTGACGGCGGGTCTGCTGGCGCTTTCTGCCAGCGCCTTCGCGGAAAATAAAACCAGCGTCGTGCTGGTGCACGGCGCGTTTGCCGACGGCAGCAGCTGGAATAAGGTGATAACCCTTCTGCAGAAACAGCACGCAGAGGTCATTGCCGTCCAGCTCCCGCTCACCTCGCTTAAGGATGATGTTGCCGCCACAAAACGGGCCATCGTCCGGGCGCACGGCGACGTGGTGCTGGTAGGCCACTCCTGGGGCGGCACCGTGATTAGCGAGGCGGGCAACGATGCACGGGTAAAATCGCTGGTCTATGTGGCGGCGTTCGCGCCGGATTCCGGCCAGTCGACGGCGGATCTGGCAGGTAGCTTCCCTCCGCCGCCGGGTAGCGCGGGCATCGCTAAAACGGCGGACGGCTATTTATACCTGCCGACGGAGGCCGTCAGGAAGGACTTCGCGCCTGACGTGAAGCCGGGTGAACAAAACGCTATCGCGGCCACGCAGGGGCCCATTAAGGCCGATGCGTTTGGTGAAAAGGTGACTCACGCGGCGTGGCATGATAAACCGAGCTGGTTTGTGGTCAGCAAGCATGACCGGATGATCAACCCCGACCTGGAACGTGCGATGGCGAAGGCAATACATGCGAAAACCACCGAGGTGGCCGCGAGCCACGTGTCGATGGTGAGTCAGCCGGAGGCCATCGCCCGGACGATTGAGCAGGCGAGGCGGACGCACTGAGGACAATTCGCCCGGCGGCGCTACGCTTGCACGAACCTACGATTTCGTAGGCCGGGTAAGCGCAGCGCCACCCGACAAGAAAGGCCGTCTCAGCCCCCCCTCTCTGCGGGATAATCGCGATTAATCCACGCGTGGTCCTCTTCCCAGGTGAACATCCATTTGCGCACCGGACCGGCCATCACGTTGAGGTAGTAGCTGTCATACCCGGCCATCGTCGCCACCGGATGATACCCCTTCGGCACCATCACCACGTCACGGTTGTAGACCGCCATACACTCATCCAGCGTTCTGTCTTCGGTGTAGACGCGCTGCATGCAGAACCCCTGCTCCGGGTTGAGGCGATGATAGTAGGTCTCCTCCAGGTAGGTCTCCTGCGGCGGGTTATCCGTGTCATGCTTGTGGCTCGGGTACGAGCTGGTACAGCCCTCGTTAGTCCAGACCTCCACCACCAGCAGGCTGTCGGCGGGCTTGTCTTCCGGCAGGATGTTGTGCACGTAGCGCTGGTTGTGCCCCTTGCCGCGCGCTTCAGCGTCGATATCCTGCGGGGCAATCAGCCGCGTCGGGTACGAGCCCTTGCCCGGCGCGGCGCAGATCGCCAGCTCCAGCGCCGTCAGCGCCTTCACCTGCACCGTCTCCTGCGGGGTGACGTATACCGCCCACGGTTTGATGCGCTCGAAGGGGCTCATCCGCTCGCCGATATCGTTAAACTGCGCGGAAGGAGTGGTGATAGAGGCGCGCCCGGCGACCAGCACCAGGCAGCGTTCTTCCCTGACGGCGGGCAGCGTCAGCGTCTGCCCCTCCTGCAGCTCATACGCCTCAAACCCGACGTACCCCCACCCTGCGCGTTCCGGGGTGACGGACTGAGTGCGCCCCTCCGCGTTCGGCTGCTGCCAGCGTGATAACAGACGTGACATGTCACCTCCTCAAATAAGCCCGGCGTCGCGCGCCAGGCGGCTCAGGTTGTTATACCCCAGACGAGCGTAGGTCAGCGGATGGGCAATCGCCGGATCCTGCTCGGCCTCCACCACCAGCCAGCCGCGATAGTCCTGCGCCTTCAGCAGACTCATGATCGGCGGGTAATCGACGCAGCCGTCGCCCGGCACGGTAAACACGCCGCTCAGCACCGCATCGAGGAAGCTGGTTTTGCGGTTTTTCACGTCCGCCAGCACGTCGGCGCGCACGTCTTTGCAGTGAACGTGGTTGATGCGCGACGCCCAGCGCTGCGCCACCGCCAGCGGATCGGCCCCGGCAAAGGTCAGGTGACCGGTGTCCAGCAGCAGTCCCACCGCCTCTCCGGTGTGGGTCATCAGGTTGTCCACGTCGTCGGCGGACTCAATCACCGTGCCCATATGATGATGGTAAGCAATCTGGACTCCCTGCTGCTGCGTATAGCGGGCAAATTCGGTGAGCTTCTCGCCGTACTCCTTCCAGCGCGCCTGAGGGAAGCGCGGACGCAGATGCACCGGGGTCTGCTGCTCGCCGTGAATGCAGCCGCTCACTTCCGCAAACACCAGCACCTTCGCCCCCAGCTCGCGCAGCAGCGTCAGGTGCGGCTGCACGGCGGCGATCTCCTCCTCCACGCTGCGCTCCAGCAGGCGGCCGGAGTACCAGCCGGAGACCAGCTGCAGGTCGTGGCGCTGCAAAATCGGGCCAAGCAGGCGCGCTTCACGCGGAAATTTGTTGCCCAGCTCAAAGCCAGCAAAACCGGCCTCTTTCCCTTCGCTCAGGCAGGTCTCCAGCGAGGTTTCCGCGCCGAGGGAAGGCAGATCGTCGTTAGTCCACGTCAGCGGGTTAATGCCTAATTGCACACTCATTGTTATCTCCATTATGCGTGTCCGCGCTTGCGCCACCAGGCGATAAGCTGCAGGTAGTTGTCCCGGATGCGCGCCACCAGCTGCGCATCGTCAATATCGTGCTTCAGCCACGCGCGGGAGGCGTCGCCAAACAGCGTGCGCCCCACGGCGAAGCCTTTAACCAGCGGCTGCCCCGCTGCGGCCTTGAAGCCCGCGCGCAGCTGTTCCGCCGGCGCGTCCAGACCGAGGATCACCACCCCGCGGCAGTGCGGGTCCCGGCGTTCGATAATCTCGCCGAGCGCCGTCCAGCCGTCGGCGGAAAGCGGCGGCAGCTTCCACCAGTCCGGGTAAATGCCCAGGTTGTAGAAGCGGGAAATGGCGCGCAGGTAGAGCTCGTCGCTGCGCGGCATGCTGGCGGGCAGGATCACCTCCAGCAGCAGCTCGTGCCCGGACCGGCAGCAGGCGTGGTACACCTCAGCGATTTTCTGCTCCTGCTCCAGGCGCAGGCCATGGGCGTCTTCCGGGTGGAAGAAGACCAGGCACTTCACCACGTGCTCCTGCGGCCAGCTGATAAGCTGGGTGCCGATATTGCCGTGCTCCATCTCCAGCGGGCGGGAGCCCGGCAGCTCAATGGGGCGACCAATCCACCACCCTTCCCCGGTGATCGCGTTCAGCGCGTCCTGACCAAAGGTGCCGTCACACAGCAGGCCGGCTTTGCCCTCAAGCCCGGCGCGGCTCGCCGCCTCGCGGCTGGCCTGCAGGATCAGCTGCTTCAGCGCCGGAATGCGCTTAAGCGACGCGCCGCACTGCATCGCCATATCCTCGAGCTGGCTGCGGTGATCGAAGGCCATCACGCACAGCTCCGGCCATTCGCGGCGGCGGGTGGTCACCCGGTGGAGATGGTTAAGACGCGGGTCAAGATCCGGGCGCGGCACAACCGCAGCGCGGGAGAGATAGTCATCCAGCTCGATTTTGCTCGGCATCGCCGGGGCGCAGCCGTGGCGCGAGACCACCAGCGCGCCGCAGGCGTTGGCGTAGCGGCACGCCTGCTCCCAGCCCTCGTCGTTCAGGTAGCCGCGCAGCAGGCCGGACATAAACGCGTCCCCCGCCCCGAGAACGTTCAGCACCTCCACGCGCACGCCGGTCACCGTCAGGCCGTCGTCCAGCCGGGACGGAATGGCGTCGGTATAGACCGAGCAGCCCAGCGCGCCGCGCTTGCAGACCAGCGTTGCGTGACTCACGGCGCGCACCTGCCCCAGCGCCTGCAGCGTATCCGTGCTGCCGCCCGCAATGTGGAACTCCTCTTCGGTGCCGACAATGACGTCGAAAAGGTGCAGTACCTCCTGCAGCTCGCGGGTGACCTGGTCGGCGGCGATAAAGCGCGTTTCGCCGTCGCCTAAGGAGGTGAGCCCCCACAGCACCGGACGGTAGTCGATGTCCAGCACCGTGCGCACGCCGTGACGGCGGGCATAGCCCAGCGCCGTCAGCACCGCCTCGCGGGTCTGCGGATGAGAAAGGTGGGTCCCGGTGATGGCAAGACAACGTGCGGAGGCAATGTAGCTTTCATCCACATCGCTGGCGGTAATCGCCATATCCGCGCAGTTATCGCGATAAAAAATCAGAGGAAAGGTGTCCCGGTCTTTAATGCCGAGTAGCACCAGCGCCGTGAGGCGCTCTTTATCGGTAATCAGATGGCTGGTATCGCAGCCTACCTGGTTGAGCTCTTCGCGCAGGAAGCGGCCCATATGTTCATCGCCGACGCGCGCCAGCATCGACGAGCGCAGGCCCTGGCGCGCGGTGCCGTACGCCACGTTGCCGGAGGATCCGCCAAGGTATTTGGCGAAGCTCGACACGTCCTCCAGGCGGGCACCAATCTGCTGACTGTAGAGGTCTACCGCCACGCGGCCCATGCATATCACATCAAACTGCTTTTCCACGTTGATACCTCATCAGACAATGTCGTTCACGTTCAGCCAGCGGCCTTCCCGGTGCGAGAGCGCAATCGCGTCCAGCACGCGCGACACCTTCCAGCCCTCTTCGAAGTCCGGCCACATCGGCGCGTCGGCGGCAATCCCGTCCACCAGGTCGCGCACCTCCACCGTTTTTTGATCGTTAAAGCCAATTCCGTGGCCTGCGCCCATGCAGAACGCGGCGTAGTCCGGGTGCGCCGGGCCGACGAGCAGCGTGCGGAACCCCTGACGGTTCACCGGATCGTCATGCAGATAGAGCTTTAGCTCCGCCATGCGCTCCTGGGTGAAGCTGATGGCGCCCTTCGTCCCGGTGATCACGTACGAGAGCCCCATCTTGCGGCCGCAGGCGACGCGGGAGGTTTCAATGACCCCCTGCGCCCCGCCCGCGAAGCGCACCATCGCGTGGGCCTGATCCTCGTTTTCCACCGCAATCATCTCTGACGATCCGGCCTTCGCCGGGCGCGCCGGGACCACGATCTTCAGATCGCCGCAGACCTGCTCGATATCGCCCACCAGGTACTGAGCCATATTGACGATATGCGCCGCAAGGTCGCCCAGCGCGCCCAGCCCGGCGGTCTCTTTAAAGCAGTGCCAGTGGATGGGCGACAGCGGGTCGGCCATGTAGTCTTCGTTGTGGGTGCCGTAGAAGTGGATCACATCGCCAATCTCGCCGCGGGCGATAATCTCCTTCGCCAGCTGCGCCGTCGGGTTCTTCATGTAGTTGAACCCCACCAGCGTTTTCACCCCGGCCCGCTTCGCGGCGTCGACCATCTCGCGCGCGTCGTGGGCGTTAAGCGCCAGCGGCTTCTCCGAGTAGACGTGCTTGCCGTGGCGGATCGCCTCCAGCGCCATCTCTTTATGCAGGTGGTTGGGTGAGCAAATATCCACCACGTCAATGGCCGGGTCGGCCACCAGCGCCCGCCAGTCTCCCGTTGAACGGTTAAAGCCAAACGCCCGGGCGCGCTCTGCCGCCAGCTCCGGCGTGACTTCCGCCACCATCTCGCGCACCAGCCTGCCGCGCAGGTTGAACACCGTCGGGGCCTGTGCATAGGCGATAGCGTGCGCCTTGCCGATATACCCGGTGCCAATCAATCCAATACGAACCTCTTTCATCACGATCCTCACAGTGCGCCGCGACGGCTCTTGGCGTAGGTATCAAACGCCACCGCCAGAACGATAATTAACCCGGTGATAATCTGCTGGTAGTAAGCCGAGACGTTCATCAGCACCAGGCCGTTAATCAGAATGCCCATAATGATGGAGCCGATAATGGTGCCGCCGATGCGCCCGTAGCCGCCCATCAGCGAGGTGCCGCCAATCACCACCGAGGCGATAACGCGCAGCTCAAAGGAGATCCCGGCCACCGCCTCGGCGCTCCCCAGACGCGCGCTCAGGATGAAGCCCGCCAGCCCGGCCAGACAGCCGATCAGCACGTAGACGCTGACGAGCACGCGCTTGACGTTAACCCCCGCCAGGCGCGCCGCCTCCGGGTTGCCGCCGATGGCGTAGACGAAGCGGCCCCAGCGGGTTTTATGCAGCGCCAGATAGCCGCCGACGGCGACGATGGCGAAGATCCAGATCGGAATGGAGATGCCGAGCAACTCCCCGCGCCCCCACCAACGGTAGCCAGGATCAAAACCGGCAATCGGCGCGCCGTCGTTGATCACCAGCGTCAGGCCGCGCCAGATGGTCATCCCGCCGAGGGTGACGATAAACGGCGGCAGGCGCAGGCGGGTGACGCCCAGACCGTGCAGGAAGCCAATCGCCGTGCCCATCGCCAGACAAATCCCCAGCCCGATCAGCCAGCTCATGCCACCCCAGGCGTTCGGGTCGACGGTGGTGAAGTTGTCGCCCTTAATGACGTACGCCGCGGTCATGGCGCACACCGCCAGAATGGAGCCCACGGAGAGGTCGATCCCGGCGGTCAGAATGACGAAGGTCATCCCCACGGCCATGATCCCGTAGATGGACACCTCGGTCAGGATGTTGAAAATGTTGCGTTCAGAGAAAAAGTTACTGTTCTGCGACTGGAAGAAGATCAGCAGCAGGATCATGAAAATCAGCACCCCGAAGCGCTCGAAGAAGGCGATGGGATCGATGCGTCCGGCGCGTTTGACCGGGGCCTGCGTTTTAGAAATCATCTGCGTCATGAGAAACTCCGTTATGCCGCGTTCAGGGCGTTGTGGTTGATGGCCATCATCGTCATCAGCCGTTCTTCGTTAGCGTCGTCACCGTGGATCTCGCCGGTCACCCGGCCTTCGCTGAGGGTGATGATCCGGTCAGACACCGCCATCACTTCAGGCAGATCGGAGGAGATCACGATCACCGCCACGCCCTTTTTCGCCATGTCAAACAGCACCTGGTGCACTTCCGATTTGGTCCCCACGTCAATGCCTCGCGTCGGCTCATCGACGATCAGCACCCGCGGGTTGAGCGCCATGCAGCGCGCGAGGATCACCTTCTGCTGGTTACCGCCGGAGAGCTTGCGCACCTCCTGCGCGCTGTTGACCATTTTGATCTGCAGGGCCTGCCGGTAGGACTCAATCAGATCGTCCTCTTTGCGGGTGTTCACGAACCAGCGCCACTGCAGCAGCGAGGAGAGGCACGAGAGCGACAGGTTGTCGCGAATCGACAGCCCGAGCACCGCCCCCTCTTTTTTACGGTCTTCGGGCACCAGCGCCACGCCCTGGTCGAGGGCATACAGCGGGTCGCGCGGCTGGTACGGCACGCCGTCCAGCTCAAAGCTCCCGGAGGTAAAGGCGTCTGCGCCAAACAGGCAGCGGGCCACCTCGGTGCGTCCCGCGCCCACCAGCCCGGCAATGCCCAGAACTTCCCCGGCGTGGACGTGGAAGCTGATGTCGTGCAGGGCGATGCCGTGCGGATCCAGCGGCGGCTTTTCGCGGCTCAGCCCCTTCACCGCCAGGCGGACAGGTTTGTCTTGATGATGGGTTTCGCTGGCAGGGCGACGGTTAAAGGCCACGTCGCGCCCGACCATCAGGCGGATCAGCTGTTCGACGTTGGTCTCCGCCACCGCGCCGGTGCCGGTGAAGCGGCCGTCCTGAAATACGGTGAAGCGATCGCAGAGCTGGAAAACTTCGTGCAGGCGGTGGGTTACGTAAATAATGCTCACGCCGCGGTTTTTAAGCTCCCGCACCACGCGGTGCAGGCTTTCCACCTCGCTGTCGCTCAGCGCGGCGGAAGGTTCGTCCATGATGATCAGGCGAGCGTTGAGGGTCAGCGCCCTGGCGATCTCCACCATCTGCTGCTGGGCGACGCTCAGACGGGCGACCGGCGTGGTCGGCGCAACGTTTAGCTGCAGGTAATCGAGAATGACCTGCGCCTCCTGATTGACCGCCTTTTCGTCGACGATCAGGTTCCGTTTACGCGGCTCGCGCCCGAGAAACATGTTTTCCGCGACGGTCATGTTGGGCAGCAGGTTGAATTCCTGATAGATGGTGATAATGCCCTTGTTCTGCCGTTCCACCGGGGAGTCGTCCACCGGCAGCATTTCGCCGTTGAACCAGATATCCCCGCGGGTTTGCGGCTGCGCGCCCGCAAGCGCCTTCAGCAGCGTGGATTTTCCCGCTCCGTTTTCCCCCAGCAGGGCGTGGATCTCCCCCGCGCCGACGGTCAACTGGGCGCTGCTTAGCGCCCAGACGCCGGAAAAGCTTTTTGCCAGGTCGGTCACTTTCAGTAAGGGTTGCGACATCGGTCTGCTCCTCCTCATGTTGAGCCGCCAGAGGCGGCTCGGGACATATCAGTTACCGGCCTCACCGATACGCTCAGCCTGCTGCAGGTTCTCTTTGGTGATAAGCGTTGGCGGGTAGTCGGCCCCGGTGATGGCTTTCTTCTCGCGCACGTTGGCCACCAGTTGGCTCATCGCCGTCTGCACCGCAAAGCCCGGACGCTGATCCGCCGTTACCGCCAGCCAGCCGTCGCGCACGCGGGCCAGCGCTTCCGGCACCGCATCAAAACCGGTCACGAGGATTTCACCCGGCTTCACGCCCTGGCTCTGCAGGGCTTCAATCGCGCCCAGCGCCATATCGTCGTTGGCGGAGAGGATCACCTGCGGGCGTTTCGGTAGCGAAGGCAGAACGCTTTCGACGATGCGCATCCCTTCAGAACGCATCCAGTTGCCGGTCTGATCGGCGACGATCTTGTACTTATCCCCGCCCGCCTTCAGGCTGTCGCGGATCCCTTTGGTGCGTTCAATATTGGAGGAGGAGCCCGGCTGGCCGGTGAGCAGGATGATCTCTGCCCCGTCGGGGAATTTGGTTTTAACGAAGTCGCCAATCGCCTGGCCGCCTTTGTAGTTGTTGGCGCCAAAGTGAGGCACTTTCTTCTGGCTGTCGACGGAGCGGTCTAGGGTGACCACCGGCAGCTTCGCATCCTGAATTTCATCCACCGCGCTGGAGACCGCGTTCACGTCGTTCGGGGAGACGATAAAGCCCTGCGCCCCGCGGGTGATGGCGTTTTCCAGGTCAGCCACCTGCTTCGGTGAACTGCCCTGCCCGTCCAGTACCTGAAGCTTCACGCCCATCTCTTTCGCGGCTTTCACCGCCGTGCGCTGCATGTGAACCTCAAACGGCATGGCCAGGTTTGGCGTACTGAAAACAATCTGCTCGTTTTCGGCGAGGGCGGCCCCGGACGTCATGGCGATGAGGGCGGCTAAGATCAGTTTTTTCATTATTATGTCTCTCTGTGTAGGGTTGTTGTGTTTAGAGGACGATCTCGCGCTGGCTACGCAGCGACTCCAGCGCTTTATCCGCGAGGTACAGCGCACGTTCACCATCATCGCCGCTGCAGTCAGGCACCGCTTCGCCGCGCAGGACCGCAACAAAGTGTTCCCATTCCGCGGCGTAAGCGGATTTGTAGCGCTGCAGGAAGAAATGTTCCGGCAGCGCGCTGGTGCAGCCCTGTTTGCCGTAGTGCTGCACCTGGTTTTCCAGAATATTGCCGGCGCACAGCAGCCCTTCGGAGCCGTGCAGCTCCAGGCGCTGGTCGTAACCGTAAGAGGAGCGGCGGCTGTTGACGATGGTCGCCATCGCGCCGGAGGCATATTTCAGAACGATAAACGCGGTATCGATATCCCCCGCCTCGCCAATCGCCGGATCCACCAGGTTACTGCCCTGGGCATACACCGACACCGGCTCTTCGCCCATGATGAAACGGGCCATGTCGAAGTCGTGAATGGTCATATCGCGGAACATGCCGCCGGAGACGCGCACGTACTCCGCGGGCGGCGGAGACGGGTCGCGGGAGATGATCAGCAACGATTCCGGCTTGCCGATGCGCCCGGCCTGAGCATCGGTTTTCACGCGGCGGAACTGCGGGTCAAAGCGGCGGTTAAAGCCGATGAACAGCGGCACGTCGTACTCTTTAACCACTTTCAGGCAGTCGCGCACGCGGGCGAGGTCGAGGTGTACCGGCTTTTCGCAGAAGATAGCCTTGCCGTGGCGGGCGGCCATTTCAATCAGATCCGCGTGGGTGTCGGTGGCGGAGGCGATCAGCACGGCGTGAACGTTAGGGTCGGTCATCGCCTCACTCACGCTCTGCTGGCGGGCCTGATAGTGTGCGGCGAGACGGGTGGCAAATTCCTGATTCGGGTCAACCACGGACCAGAGCGTGGTCGCGCCGTGGCTGGCGATGTTAGCTGCATGTACCTGGCCAATTCGGCCAGCGCCCAGTAAAGCAATGTTAAACATAACGGCTCCCGGTGTTGGTGAATGCTGTAAACTAACGACCCTATAAATAAAACATTTATTTCATTTTTATAAATAGTGAAAATTATGTTTTTGAGTGCGGGTTAACACTTTTGAGATGTATGAGATAATTTTTGTTATCAATCTCACAACATGAAAGAAGGTACTGCTCACCCCTCACCCCGGCCCTCTCCCCAAAGGAGCGAGGGAGAAAAGAGTGCACCACCCCATCCCCTCTCCACTTTTGGGAGAGGGTTAGGGTGAGGGGAAAATGAAATGAAAATTTCGTTAAGACAGGAAAACTCAATACTGACGGGCTTTTTTCACCTGCGCCAGCGTTTGCTCCGCGGCCTCACGCACGGCAGACGACTCTGCCACCTGCGCGTCACCGGTTCGCCACCACGAGGCGTAGTCATGGGTCATGGTCTTCGGCAATACCTTGATGTCCAGCAGCGTCGGGCCCGGGTGGGCGCGTGACGCCTCAAGCGCCGCCAGCAGGCTCTGCTCGTCGTTCACCCGCCACGCGCGGCAACCGTAGCTTTCCGCGTTTTGCGCAAAATCGACTTTCACCAGCGGCCCGTCAAGCCGCCCGGTTTCCGGGTTGCGATGGCGATTTTCCGTGCCGAAGCTGCCCATCCCGTGACCCATCTGCAGGTTGTTAATGCAGCCGAAGCTGGCGTTATCAAACAGCAGAACGGTGACCTTAATGCCCTCCTGTACGGCGGTTTGCAGCTCGGAGTGCAGCATCATGTAGGAGCCATCCCCCACCATGGCGTAAACCGGCTGCCCGGGTCGGGCGAGCTTCGCGCCGATGGCCGCCGCAATCTCGTAGCCCATGCAGGAGTAGCCGTACTCCAGGTGATAGCTGTCCGGCGTTTTGACCTGCCAGAGGCGCTGTAAATCTCCCGGCAGCGAACCGGCCGCGCCCACCACGATGGCGTTATCTTCCACATGCTGATTGATCAGCCCCAGCACCCGCGTCTGGGTCAGGCGGGTGTTGAGCGTCTCGCCGTATTCCGCCAGCTGCGCGTCCAAATGCCCCGCCACTTCGGGCGCGTCGTCCGGATGCCACTGGCGATCCCACAGGCGGCGGCACTCATCGCGCCACGCGGATTTCGCCTGGGCGATCGCCTCTCCCCAGCCGCTGCGGTAATCGCCGAGCGCGTGGGTTAAGGCCTGGAGCCCGGTTTGGGCATCGGCAATCAGCGCGGTGGCGTCCAGCTTCAGGGCGTCAAACTCGGCCACGTTCAGCAGCAGGAATTCGACGTCCGGATGGGAAAAGAGCGCCTTGGAGCCGGTGGTAAAGTCGGTCAGGCGCGTGCCGACACCAATCACTAAGTCAGCCTGTGGCGCGAGCTGGTTGGCGGCCATTCCGCCCGTCACCCCTACGCCGCCGAGGTTAAGTGGGTGGTCACTTACCAGCGCCCCCTTCCCGGCCTGCGTTTCGGCAAACGGCAGCTGCAGCGTCTCGACAAATTCGCGAAACGCCTCATGCGCGCCGGAGTAGCGCACGCCGCCGCCGCACACCACCAGCGGACGGCGCTTGCGGGCGATCAGCGCCCGCGCCTGCGCCAGTCGCTGCGGATCGGGCGGACGGCGTTCGATGTGGTGCACCCGACGCGCGAAGAAGCTTAGCGGGTAGTCCCACGCTTCCCCCTGCACGTCCTGCGGCAGACAGAGGGTCACCGCTCCGGTATCTGCGGGGTCAGTAAGCGTTCGCATCGCGCTTAGCATGGCGCTCATGAGCTGTTCGGGGCGGTTGATGCGGTCCCAGTAGCGGGAAACCGGACGGAAGCAGTCGTTGGTGCTGATGCTGAGATCGTGATACTGCTCGATCTGCTGCAGCACCGGGTCCGGCTGGCGGCTGGCGTAGATATCGCCCGGCAGCAGTAAAAGCGGGATGCGGTTCGCCGTGGCGGTGGCCGCCGCCGTGACCATATTGGCGGCGCCCGGCCCGACCGAGGAGGTGACGGCAAAAATGCGCTGGCGGCGGTGCTGTTTGGCGAATCCCGTCGCCATGTGGGCGATGCCCTGCTCGTTGCACCCCTGCATGATTTTCAGATGACCGGGATCCTGCTCCAGCGCCTGGCCAATACCCAGCACGTTGCCGTGCCCAAAGATCGTCGCCACGCCCTCCACAAAGGGCGTTTCGTTGCCGTCAACGCTGACGTACTGTTGATTCAGGAACCGGACCAGCGCCTGGGCCATGGTCATACGTTCGGTTTGCATAATGCCTCCTGTCAGCCCAGCGTCGGCATGGAGAACGCAGCGCCTGTCTCCTGCTGCATTTCCGGCCAGCGCGCGGTGATGGTTTTCATTCGGGTGTAGAAACGCACGCCGTCGTTGCCGTGCACGTTGAGCGCGCCAAAGATGGAACGCTTCCAGCCACCGAAACTGTGGAATGCCATCGGCACCGGGATCGGCACGTTGACCCCCACCATGCCCGCCTGCACCTCTTCGCAGAAGCGGCGCGCGCAGCCGCCGTCACGGGTGAAGATCGCCGAGCCATTACCATATTCATGGCGGTTAATGAGGTCCACCGCGCTGGCGTAATCTGCTACGCGCACCACAGAAAGCACCGGGCCAAAAATCTCTTCTTTATAGATGGTCATCTCCGGTGTGACGTTATCGAACAGCGTCGGCCCGACGAAGTAGCCCTGCTCGTGGCCCTTCACGCTGAAGCCGCGCCCGTCCACGCGCAGTTTCGCCCCCTGCGCTTCCCCGCTGTCGATATAGCCCAGCACCTTGCTGCGGTGCGCGGAGGAGATAAGCGGCCCCATTTCGTTTTCCGGTGTCTGGTCCAGCCCCGGCCCGACGCGTAGCGCTTCAATCTGTTTTTCCAGCCGGGTGCAGAGGTCATCGGCGGTTTTATCCCCCACCGCCAGCACCACCGAGAGCGCCATGCAGCGTTCCCCCGCCGCGCCGTACGCCGCGCCCATGATGGCGTTGGTCGCCATCTCCATGTCGGCATCCGGCATTAAAATGCAGTGGTTTTTCGCGCCGCCCAGCGCCTGACAGCGCTTACCGTGGGCGGAGGCGGTCTGGTAAATGTATTCGGCAATCGGCGTGGAGCCGACAAAGCTCACCGCCTGCACGCGCGGGTCGGTCAGGAGCACGTCAACGGACTCTTTATCCCCCTGCACCACGTTGAAGACGCCGTCCGGCAAGCCTGCCTCTTTTAGCAGCTGCGCCAGCGCGAGCGCGAGAGAAGGGTCTTTTTCCGACGGCTTCAGCACGAAGGTATTCCCGGTCGCCAGCGCAATGGGGAACATCCACATCGGCACCATCGCCGGGAAGTTAAACGGCGTGATCCCGGCGCAGACGCCGAGCGGCTGCATCAGCGAGTGGCTGTCGACGCCGGTACCGACGTTCGCAGAGTGTTCACCCTTTTGCAGATGCGGGATACCGCAGGCAAATTCCACCACTTCCAGGCCGCGGGTCAGTTCGCCCACCGCGTCGGAGAAGACCTTGCCGTGCTCTTCGCTGATGATGCGGGCCAGGCGCGTCATGTTCTCTTCCAGCAGCGCCTTGAAGCGAAACATCACGCGCGCGCGCTTAAGCGGAGCCTGGCGCGCCCACGCGGGAAACGCCTGCTGCGCGGCGGCAATCGCCTGCTCCGTTTCCTGTGCCGTACTCATCACCACCTGGCGGATCTGCTCGCCGGTGGCCGGGTTGAAGATCGCCTGAACGCGCTGGCCTGAACCGGTGACACATTCGCCGTGAATAAAATTCGCTACCGTCTCCATCCTTAACCTCTCGCTGTTGATACGTGACTGTTACCTGAAACGCTGTGTACTGGACACTATATATGAAACAAATATTCCATTTTAAGTTGAAATAAAATAAATGATGATTATTGTGATCAAGGATGGATTTTTATGTTAACAGCCAGCAACACTGACGCTGCGTGCGCTATTAAGGGATTTCGGGCGAGGAAATGACTGAAGCTTCTGTTTCATTTTTGCTGCCAGATGGATGGCCGACATTTAAAAGACGCGGTTTTGCGTTTAGAATCATCAGACTGTATTTGGGGGATAACATGACGACAGCTACCAGCCTGAACGAACTGCAGCAGCAAATCCGCGATCGCTACGATAGCCTGAGCAAGAGGCTGCAGCAGGTCTCCCGCTACGTGCTGGATAACACCAACAGCGTGGCCTTTGATACGGTTGCCGTCATTGCCGAGCGCGCCGACGTGCCGCCTTCGACGCTGATCCGCTTTGCCAACGCCTTTGACTTCACCGGCTTCAACGAAATGAAACAGCTGTTTCGCATGAACCTGGTGGAGGAAACTGCCAGCTACAGCGACCGCGCGCGGCTGTTCCGTGAAATGGAGAGCGAGGCCGTGCCGGAAACGCCGCTCGATATTCTGCAGGAGTTCGCCCGCTCGAACGCGCAGGCGCTGCAGCAGCTGGCCGCCCGCGCCGAGCCGGAAATGCTGGAGCGCGCGGTACAGCTGCTGGCCGACGCCGACACTATCTACATCGCCGGACTGCGCCGCTCGTTTAGCGTCGCTGCCTACCTTACCTACGCCCTGAGCCACCTGGAGTGCCGCCCTATCCTGCTCGACGGCATGGGCGGGATGCTGCGCGAGCAAATCAGCCGCATTAAGGCGCGCGACATCGTGGTATCGATCAGCTTCTCGCCATATGCGGAAGAGACGGTGATGGTCAGCGAAACCGCCGCCAGCGTCGGCGCCCGGCAGATCGTGATTACGGACAGCCAGATAAGCCCGCTGGCAACGTTCAGCGATCTCTGCTTTGTGGTGAAGGAGGCGCAGGTGGATGCGTTCCGGTCTCAGTCGGCGACGCTGTGCCTGGTGCAGTCGCTGGTGGTGGCGCTGGCGTATAGGTTGGGTGAAGGGAAATAAGGCAATAAAAAACCCCCTGCGCAGGCAGAGGGTTTGGGTGTTAATTCAGAGGGAAATCATTCCCACTCAATCGTAGCCGGTGGCTTACCGCTGATGTCATACACCACGCGGGAAATACCGTTCACTTCGTTGATGATGCGGTTAGATACGCGGCCTAAGAAGTCATACGGCAGGTGCGCCCAGTGCGCGGTCATGAAGTCGATGGTTTCCACCGCACGCAGGGAAACAACCCAGTCGTACTTACGGCCATCGCCCATTACCCCGACGGAGCGAACCGGCAGGAACACGGTGAACGCCTGGCTTACCTTGTTGTACAGGTCAGCTTTGTGCAGCTCTTCGATGAAGATCGCGTCCGCGCGACGCAGCAGGTCGCAGTACTCTTTCTTCACTTCGCCCAGCACGCGCACGCCCAGACCCGGACCCGGGAACGGGTGACGGTAGAGCATGTCGTACGGCAGACCCAGTTCCAGACCGATTTTACGCACTTCGTCTTTGAACAGCTCGCGCAGCGGTTCAACCAGACCCATCTTCATCTCTTTCGGCAGGCCGCCCACGTTGTGGTGAGATTTGATGACGTGCGCTTTACCGGTGGCGGATGCCGCAGACTCGATCACGTCCGGATAGATGGTACCCTGCGCCAGCCACTTCACGTCTTCCAGCTTCAGCGCTTCTTCGTCGAACACTTCCACGAACACGCGGCCGATGATCTTACGTTTCGCTTCCGGATCGTTCTCGCCTTTCAGCGCGTCCAGGAAGCGCTGCTCGCCTTCTACGTGAACGATGTTCAGACCGAAGTGGTCGCCGAACATGTCCATGACCTGCTTCGCTTCGTTCAGACGCAGCAGACCGTTGTCCACGAAGACGCAGGTCAGGTTTTTGCCGATGGCGCGGTGCAGCAGCATCGCGGTGACGGAGGAGTCCACGCCGCCGGAGAGGCCGAGGATCACTTTGTCATCGCCAACCTGCTGGCGGATACGCTCAACGGCGTCGTCGATGATTTTTGCCGGGGTCCACAGGGCTTCACACTGGCAGATGTCACGCACGAAGCGCTCCAGCATGCGCATACCCTGACGGGTGTGGGTCACTTCCGGGTGGAACTGCACGCCGTAGAAGCGTTTTTCTTCGTTCGCCATGATGGCGAACGGGCAGCTTTCGGTGCTGGCAACGGTCACGAAGTCGGACGGGATGGCGGTGACTTTGTCGCCGTGGCTCATCCACACGTCCAGCAGCGGCTTGCCGTCTGCGGTCAGGGAGTCTTCGATACCGCGCACCAGCGCGCTGTCGGTGACGACTTCAACCTGCGCGTAGCCGAACTCGCGCTCGTTAGAGCCTTCTACGTGGCCGCCCAGCTGCATCGCCATGGTCTGCATGCCGTAGCAAACGCCGAATACCGGTACGCCCGCTTCGAACACGTACTGCGGCGCGCGCGGGCTGTTCTCTTCGGTGGTGCTTTCAGGGCCGCCGGACAGGATGATGCCGCTTGGATTGAATTCGCGAATCTGTGCTTCCGTGACATCCCACGCCCACAGCTCACAGTAAACGCCCAGTTCACGTACGCGACGCGCCACCAGCTGAGTGTACTGAGAACCGAAGTCCAGGATGAGAATGCGATGTTTATGAATGTTTTCCGTCATTGACGCTAATTCCGAGGCAAGTGAAACAAAACAAAGCGCCCGGCAGAAGCCGGGCGCGGAAACTTATCAGGAGCCCAGACGGTAGTTCGGGGACTCTTTGGTGATCGTCACGTCGTGAACGTGGCTCTCCTGGATACCCGCACCGCTGATACGTACGAATTCCGCTTTGGTACGCAGCAGGTCAATGGTACCACAGCCGGTCAGCCCCATACAGGAACGCAGGCCGCCCATCTGCTGGTGAATGATCTCTTTCAGACGGCCTTTATAGGCCACGCGGCCTTCGATACCTTCCGGTACCAGTTTGTCAGCAGCGTTATCGGTCTGGAAGTAACGGTCAGAGGAACCTTTGGACATCGCGCCCAGGGAGCCCATCCCACGGTAAGATTTGTAAGAACGGCCCTGGTAGAGTTCGATTTCGCCCGGGGATTCTTCGGTACCAGCGAGCATGGAGCCAACCATTACGGCAGCAGCGCCCGCGGCGATGGCTTTAGCGATGTCGCCAGAGAAGCGGATACCGCCGTCAGCGATAACCGGAATACCGGTGCCTTCCAGCGCTTCAACCGCGTCAGAAACCGCGGTGATCTGCGGAACGCCCACGCCGGTCACGATACGGGTGGTACAGATAGAGCCAGGGCCGATACCCACTTTCACCGCGCTGCAGCCGGCGTCAGCCAGCGCGCGAGCGCCTGCGCCGGTCGCCACGTTGCCGCCGATGATCTGCAGGTCAGGATATTTCGCACGGGTGTCGCGAATACGCTGCAGCACACCTTCGGAGTGACCGTGGGAGGAGTCAATCAGCAGGACGTCAACGCCCGCCGCCACCAGCGCGTCAACGCGCTCTTCGTTACCTGCACCCGCGCCAACCGCAGCACCGACGCGCAGACGGCCATGCTCGTCTTTACAGGCGTTCGGTTTACGTTCTGCTTTCTGGAAATCTTTAACGGTGATCATGCCGCGCAGGTGGAAGTTCGCATCCACAACCAGCGCTTTCTCAACGCGTTTTTCGTGCATTTTCGCCAGTACCACGTCGCGAGTTTCGCCTTCGCGGACGGTCACCAGACGCTCTTTTGGCGTCATATAGACGCTGACAGGCTGGTTCAGGTCAGTCACGAAGCGCACGTCACGACCGGTGATGATGCCCACCAGTTCATTGTCTTCGGTCACTACCGGGTAGCCGGCAAAGCCGTTACGTTCGGTCAGGGCTTTCACTTCGTGCAGGGTAGTGGTTGGCAGAACGGTCTGAGGGTCGGACACGATGCCGGACTCATGCTTCTTCACGCGGCGAACTTCTTCCGCCTGACGCTCGATAGACATGTTTTTGTGGATAAAGCCAATGCCGCCTTCCTGTGCCAGGGCGATAGCCAGGCGCGCTTCAGTCACGGTGTCCATTGCCGCGGAGAGCATAGGAATGTTCAGACGAATGGTTTTCGTCAACTGCGTGCTGAGGTCGGCAGTATTCGGCAGAACGGTGGAATGAGCGGGAACGAGGAGGACGTCGTCAAACGTCAGTGCTTCTTTAGCGATACGTAGCATGGGCAATATCTCTGACCTGGGTGGTTAAATATTGCCGTGGCATTATACAGAGCGTAACCGATTGCATCTACACTTTTTTGAAAAAATGCTTGCGAATGCCTCTCAGCAGGTTACTATCGACTGAATAACTTGCTGATTTAGAATTTGATCCCGCTCACATGTTATCCTCTCAATCCCCCTCAATTTATACTGTCAGCCGCCTTAATCAGACGGTGCGTTTGCTGCTTGAGCAGGAAATGGGGCAGGTCTGGATCAGCGGTGAAATCTCTAACTTCACGCAGCCGTCTTCCGGACACTGGTACTTTACCTTAAAAGACGATACCGCCCAGGTGCGCTGCGCGATGTTCCGCAACAGCAACCGTCGCGTGACGTTCCGTCCGCAGCACGGCCAGCAGGTTCTGGTTCGCGCTAATATCACCCTGTATGAGCCGCGCGGCGATTATCAAATCATCGTTGAAAGCATGCAGCCCGCGGGCGAAGGTCTGCTGCAGCAAAAGTATGAACAGTTAAAGACGAAGCTCTCCGAAGAGGGACTTTTCGACCAACAGTTCAAAAAGCCGCTGCCCTCACCTGCCCACAGCGTGGGTGTCATCACCTCGAAAACCGGTGCCGCCCTGCACGACATTTTGCACGTACTGAAGCGTCGCGATCCTTCCCTGCCCGTCATTATCTACCCGACCGCCGTTCAGGGTGACGATGCGCCAGGCCAGATTGTACGCGCCATTGAACTGGCAAATGCGCGTAAGGAGTGTGACGTGTTGATCGTCGGGCGCGGCGGCGGCTCGCTGGAAGACCTGTGGAGCTTTAACGACGAGCGCGTGGCGCGGGCAATCTTTGCAAGCGAGATCCCCGTGGTGAGCGCCGTCGGGCATGAAACGGACGTGACAATCGCGGATTTTGTTGCGGATCTGCGTGCGCCTACGCCGTCCGCGGCGGCGGAAGTGGTGAGCCGTAATCAGCTGGAGCTGCTGCGTCAGCTTCAGAACGGCCAGCAGCGTCTTGAGATGGCGATGGACTACTTCCTTGCCAACCGTACCCGCCGCTTTACCCAGCTTCATCACCGTCTTCAGCAGCAGCACCCGCAGCTTCGTCTGGCGCGTCAGCAGACCGTGCTGGAACGCCTGCGTCAGCGCATGAACTTTGCGCTTGATAATCAGCTTAAGCGCGCGGTGACGCGCCAACAGCGTGTGACCCAGCGCCTGAACCAGCAGAATCCGCAGCCGAAAATCTATCGTGCGCAAACGCGCATTCAGCAGCTGGAATATCGGCTGGCGGAGACTCTCCGGGCGCGCCTGAGCACCACACGTGAGCGTTTTGGCAACGCGGTGACCCATCTGGAAGCCGTCAGCCCCCTCTCCACGCTGGCGCGCGGCTATAGCGTAACGACAGCAGCGGACGGCAAAGTGCTGAAGCAAACCAAGCAGGTGAACACCGGTGACGTTCTTACCACCCGCCTGTCTGACGGCTGGGTGGAAAGCGAAGTGAAATCAATTAAACCGGTGAAAAAGACGCGTCAGCGCAAAACCGGATAATTCTTCGCCGGTTACTTACTATACTGCTGCTATTCCCTTTTTTAATAAGGAGAGCAGCATGTCCCATCTTCGTAGCGTTATTCCCCCTTATATTCTTCGTCGTATTATCGAAAGCGGTTCCGAACCGCAGCAGCGCTATGCCCGTCAGACCTTAACCCACGTCCAGACGCTGATGGCGCATATGCCGGGCAAACCCGCCGCGCCGCACGTGAATAAAGCCGGTCAGCTTGAGCGCGATATCTACGATGCGAAACAGACCCAGGAGCTGCCGGGTACCCAGGTGCGTTACGAAGGCCAGCCGTCGAATGGCGATGTGGCCGTGGACGAGGCGTACGATTATTTGGGTATCACCCATGATTTCTTCTGGAAAGAATATCAGCGCGATTCGCTCGATAATAAGGGGCTGATTTTGACCGGCACCGTGCATTACGGTCGGGAATATCAGAACGCCTTCTGGAACGGTCAGCAGATGGTGTTTGGCGACGGCGACGGGGAGATCTTTAACCGCTTTACGATTGCCATCGACGTGGTGGCGCATGAGCTGAGCCACGGCGTCACCGAGACCGAAGCCGGGCTAATCTATTTCGAACAGTCAGGCGCGCTGAATGAGTCCCTGTCAGACGTGTTTGGTTCGCTGGTGAAACAGTACCATCTCAAGCAAACCGCCGATAAAGCAGACTGGTTGATTGGTGAAGGGCTGCTGGCTGCGGGCATTAACGGCAAAGGGCTGCGCTCCATGTCTGAACCCGGCACCGCCTACGACGATCCCCTGCTCGGCAAAGACCCGCAGCCCGCGCACATGAAAGATTTCATCAAAACGCGCGAGGATAACGGCGGCGTCCATCTTAACTCCGGCATCCCCAACCGGGCGTTTTACCTGGCCGCGACGGCGATTGGCGGTTATGCCTGGGAAAAAGCCGGTTATGCCTGGTACGACACGGTTTGCGATCGCAATCTGGCGCAGGATGCGGATTTTGATGCCTTCGCAAAACTGACGATAGCGCACGGAGAGAAACGTTCCGGTAGCGACGTCGGGGCGGCGATAAAACAGGCCTGGGAACAGGTGGGAGTGCTGTAAATGCAGGTTCCGGAACTGACGGATGACGCCGTGGTTGAGCTGGCCCGGGAAGGCGGCGTCGCTTTTATTCCTAAGCTAAGCGGCCAGCGTACCATCGCGCTCTCCTCGCTTAATGAGGCCCAGCGCCAGCGCCTGGTGAGCATCCTGGAGCAGGCCTTTCCACGCGGTCAGCCGCCGGGTCAGACGTCGTCACCCGGCAGCGGTGACCAGCGCTATTTCCGCATCCAGATTATCTGGACCGGCCAAAATCAGGCGCACTATGCCGATATCATCGTGCTGGTACCTGAGCAGGAAGCGCCCGAGTCGCTGGTCGAGCTGTGGAAAAAAGGCGAAGACTGCGTTTGCGATTAATCTTCGGCCGGAACAAACTCCACGCGCTTTTTAGAAATTAAGCCGTGGCCGTTCTGGCAGAAATAGTCCACCGCCCCGCAGGCCTTTAAGACCTGGAGTGGCTGATGGCACTCCGGGCAGCGGGCTTCGAGCGCAATATCTTTATCACAGCTGTCACAGTGCACCGCCCCGTTCAGGGGTTCAAGCTGTGCCTGGCAATCCGGGCAGGTAATGGTCATGGTGTCTCCTTCAGGGCGTTCAGGTCTGCGATAATTTTACCACGTCTTCAGTGCGGGCCACGCAACTGTTGCTGCAAGGTCAGCAGCAGCGCCACCTCATCGATCCTGCGGCGCGTTGTGCGGCTCACCTCCTGTGGATCGCGCTCAAACAGACTGTTTGCGCCAAGAATATGACCGGCAAGACAGCGTTCGTAGATCGTGCCGGGGATATGCCAGCGCTGAATATTCTTACCTTTAACTAGCTCCAGCAGATCTTCCGCGCCGCGTCGGTCGTAGTTGATAATGCGGCCGTCGCGTAAATAGAGACGCAGGCCCTTTTGCCCGCCCGCGGGTCCCGCGTATTTATTAAGCCAGATATCCACCGGCACGCCGCTGATGGTTCCCTGCAAGTGCGCCTCGCCTTCCGCGGTGGTCTGGTCACCCTTTGCGATATCGTGGCCCAGGCGGTCTTTAGCCGTTACCACCTGCAGCGTCATATCGTCCTGACCGCCCAGATAGCGCAGCGTTTCACGCAGCATCGCCAGCACGTGCGTTCCGATATCCAGAATCACGCCGTCCGGGTGGCGAAGCGTTCTGGTATCCGGTTCTCCGGTCGCGAAATTGAGCGCGATGGGTTCCCCTGCGGCGTTATATCCGCTCGGCTCCTGCAAAAAACCTTCGATTCTGGCAATGTCAGATATATGGCCGACCAGCGACCGCTTCACCGTTTCGATGCGCGCCATCCAGTGGTCGAGCGCCAGCACGCGGGACGCCACGCCGGGTGTTGCCAGCAGCGCGTTGAGTTTTTCGATTTGAGAAAGCGTGGCGACAATCGGTTTTTCAATCACAATCCGCGGAACCGGCGAGGCAATCGCCAGCTCAAGCACCTCAAGGTGGTGCAGCGATGCGGTGGTAATAAAAAGGGTATCCAACGGGGTGGCTAAAAGCGCAGCAAGCGAGGCGCAGCGCGTAACGCCTTCAGGGTGCTTTGCGGGGAGATCATCAAAGCCGAAACAACGAACAGCGCCATCGAACAGATTACGTAGTGCGGGCAGATAGGCTGTTTCCACTACCGCACCAAGACCAACAAATCCTAACTGCATGGTTTCACCTCAGGAAGTACAGTGCCGGGGCATAACGCCTGCCCCGGCACACTGAGGTTTATGAGGCGCTAGCTGCCGGTTTAGTTTGTGCATTTTCCAGCATGCGGCGCACCGGAACAATGAGGACGATCAGCACTGCGGCACAAATCAGCAGCGCGATGGAGCAGCGCGCGAAGAGATCCGGCAGCATATCCAGCTGGTCGGCCTTCACGTGACCGCCAATCAGGCCCGCCGCGAGGTTCCCCAGCGCGCTGGCGCAGAACCACAGCCCCATCATCTGGCCGCGCATTCTCTCCGGCGCCAGCAGGGTCATGGTCGCCAGACCGATCGGGCTCAGGCACAGCTCACCCAGCGTCAGCATCAAGATACTGCCCACCAGCCAGAACGGCGATACGCCCGCCCCGCCGTTGCTCAGCACGTTCTGTGCCGCCAGCATCATCAGGCCAAAGCCCGCTGCCGCACACAGAATACCGATAACAAACTTGGTGATGCTGCTCGGGCGAATGCTCATGCTCGCGAGCTTTGGCCATGCCCAGCTGAACACCGGGGCCAGCAGGATGATGAACAGGGCGTTGATCGACTGGAACCATACCGCCGGAATTTCAAAATCACCGATCATGCGGTTAGTGTAGTCGTTGGCAAACAGGTTGAACGAGGTTGGCTTCTGCTCAAACGCGGACCAGAAGAACGCGGCGGAGACCAGCAGAATAAAGCAGACCAGCAGCCTGGCGCGCTCTTTACGGTTCAGGCCCGCGAAGATGAACAGGTAGATGAAGTAGAGGGCAACGGACGCCGCAATTACGTAGACCAGCACGCTGGCTACCGCGACCGGGTTAATGACAATCACGCCCTGCGCGATCAGCGTCACGAGCGTTGCCACGCCTGCCGCCAGCGCCAGCAGCCAGACGCCCACGCCGTTGCGCTTCACCACCGGGCTGTTCCATGTGGAGTCCAGACCGACTTCGCTGTCGTAGCGCTTCATCGCCGGAACCGCAAACACGCGGAAGATAATCAGCGCCACCAGCATCCCGATGCCGCCAATACCAAAGCCCCAGTGCCAGCCGTGGGTTTTTATCAGCCAGCCGGAAATCAGCGGGGCGATGAACGAGCCCATATTAATGCCCATGTAGAACAGCGAGAAACCGCCGTCACGACGTGCATCGCCTTTTTTATACAGGGTGCCGACCATTACCGAGATACAGGTTTTGAACAGGCCAGAGCCGAGCACGATGAACATCAGGCCGATAAAGAACAGGTTGTTGCCCATGATGGCCGACAGCGCAATCGACAGGTGGCCGAGCGCGATCAGAATCGAACCGTACCAGACGGCTCTCTGCTGGCCGAGCCAGTTATCCGCCAGCCAGCCGCCCGGCAGCGCGGCCAGGTACATGGTACCGGCAAAAATACCGACAATCGCCGAGGCGTTTTCGCGCGCCAGCCCCATCCCGCCGTCATAGACGGTGGCGGCCATAAACAGGATCAGCAGCGGGCGAATGCCGTAGAACGAGAAACGCTCCCACATCTCGGTAAAGAACAGCGAACCGAGCGGATAAGGATGGCCGAAGAAGGTTCGGCTCTCTTTGTGATTAACAGAGGATTGCATAATTCTCCCGAAAGGTATGTGTCGTGCTTGTAAACACCAGCAGGTACGCCGGCCAGTTACGTATCTGACCGATTTTTTACATGCGGCGAAAAGTTAGTTAACCATTTGATAACCAGTCGCTAGTTTTGTCTAGTACCGGACCAGGGACTTTAAGATGAAAATTCGACGATTGTCTACTTTTCTGGATTTAAAGATGGTTGGGAGTGAATAGTGATTGACTTCACACAGAGAGAACCGACGGTATGATTGGGCCAAAAAAAAGCCCGCGATAAACGCGGGCCTTTGTGAGATCGGCAATGATTATTTGCTTTTCTTAATGTGAAAGCTTATTAATAAATTAACTTATTGTTATTAATGAACTTTAAACATGAAATCACACTAATGTGTACACCCTTGGGTACACAAAAAACAGCGTTCGAGACCCTTTTGAAGGCTAGTTGACCGTTGACGCTGACTGTAACAAAGTGCATTTTAGGATTTTGGTATGGTGATGCGATTTATTCGCGCCGATATCAACAACAGTACTTATCGAAAACAACCAATGCTCTGGAGGTTACGCATGTTTGAAAAGTTGTTTGATGTATTTTCCAGGCGAGACAAAGGCAGCACAACGGCTAAAGTTAAGCCATTAACACAAGAATTCAGAAATCGAGTACTAATGCTTTTGCGTAATAAGCTTAATTACGAATTCACTACATTTCTTCGTGAACTTCATCAGCAAGCAGCTTATCTTTATGGAAAATTTGAACTCTCTGGGACATCCGCTCAGTCCTCACCAGAAAATGATCTGGTGAATTTCTTCCTTACCTGTCCAGATGAGCATTGTTTGGATTTGATAGAACTCATATTCCGTTCAAATCTGCGCGGGATCTCTTGGCCAGATAACCCTCTGATCCCAACCATTAATCAGTTTTTCAGTATTGATGCGCTTCCTTATCACCTCACTAACTACACAACAGAAGAATATGAAACCATGTTATATGGATCACCTGCCACAGGAAGGCGCATTGCTGAGTTTCCACAAATCATTCGAAAAGATAGTGAATTAGTGCATCAAAATGCTATGGAACCCGCACTCCGTTTGCTTACAGCACCAATATTCAAAAATGCTAATGAAGAATTTCTAAAGGCTTTGGAGGATCACAGGAAGGGAGATTATCGAGACTGCTTAACAAAATGTGGTAGCGCCTTCGAAAGTGTAATGAAGGTACTTTGTGAGAAGAACTCGTTATCGTTCAAGGCAACAGACCCAGCTTCCACCTTACTAAGAACGTTGCTAGCTAACGGGCAACTGGATCAGTTTTGGGAACAACCATTGATTCTAATTGCAACTTTAAGGAATCGTTTAAGTTCATCACATGGTGCTGGCTCACAAGAAAAAATAATACCTGAACATGTGGCTACGTACACAGTAAACTCTACAGCTTCCGCAATACTACTGTTATGTTCCGCTTTTAGTTGATGGTAGACATCTTCAATTATTTAATAAACAGACTCAAGGAAAATTGAGCAAGGAATAAAATGTTGTTTCAGTAGCACTACTAATTAAGGAACCAAAATGTCAGAAAATAAGAAATGGAAAGAAAAATTAATATCCTCAAGCTTCCCTCTTGAATATATAGTTTCAAGAAAGCTTGCATCCTTTGGCATAGCAGTTTCAAATGATTTTTCTTATTCAAGAAATGATGCAGGAATTCTGAAAGATTTCTCCATTGATATACAAGGAAATTACTGGGATGAAGAATGCACTTATCATTTAAATTTCCTTATTGAATGCAAGCAAAGACATGATAATAATAAATGGCTTTTCATGAGAGATCCCAACACCCCTGATTTTAGTGCGTTAACTCTAGGTTATACTTTACGAGCCATTGATAATTTCACAAGAATAGATCTTCCTGCAAATGCCACAATTGCACTAGATGAAGATATGGCCTATGCGGTGAAGGGGGTTGAGATTGATACTAGTAACGGCAACGTTTACGATAGTGAAATTAAACACGGCATCTCACAACTAGCTTATTCCCTACCAGATGTGATAATAAAAAACATAGCGGGATGCATAAACTCCCACCCAGAGGATAACCTCCCATTTTTCATTGTACCTATTTTGGTAACCACTTCTGAACTTTATCTAACGCGTGATGAATTCTCAACAGAGAATATTAGAGGTGCAAAAGATTTAAGTGATATAGCTGATCTCGTGCCGTATTTAGTGATAGAAAACCAGCATACACCTGGATTCGGAATGCACCGAGTGCAACGTTTTTCATCATTTAAATATTTTCTAGAATCTGAACAGTTGCATATCATAAATGACATTAGGAAAAAACATGAAAACCCTCCATTCCTATTACCTGAACAAAGATTGCTAGATTTAATTCACCAGCCACATCTACCATTCAATGAATACTTCTCACAAATAATTGTCTGTTCCCTGCAAAACTTGGAACCATTGATAGATAAAATCATAGAAATTGCAAATGATGCATTATTGAAGTCCAAAAAATTGTCTTAAGGGTTCTTTGTAACAGATGAAAGCAACTGTAACTTAGAGCGCTTGTAGCAAAAAATCCCCAATGGCGGTGGGTGACAACTTTTGACAACTCAATCTGAACGCCAGCGTCCGGGCAAACCAGAACAGCGATCTGAAAGAGGCTCGAGGATGGTTGCAAAGGGGGAGTGCTTAACACCTCCCCTTCACGAGTTCGTGTACCTGAAGTTTTCTGAAGCGGTAGCGGTTGTCACTTTCCCCCTGGTTTTCCCTAGTAAGGCTTAACAAACCATAACAGGCTGACACATGCCCTGCTTCGCATCAGGATTAACAAAAGCTAACAGCCAAGGCTCAACAATTCTCAACGCCAGCCCTTTACACTTCTGCTGTAGCTGCTGTTCGTAGGCGTCAGGATCCGTTAGGTTGGGTTGACACTTTTCCCAGTTTCTCGCGTAAAAGTGTCAAGTTTGAGGGGCTGGGGGGTTTACAGTTTTTCGCCGTCCAGCAGGCAGAGTGACATTAAACCAGTTTTGTTCCAGTCATCCAGCGTATCGGGGTGCATTGTGGCAACGTAAGCCAGCTCAGAACGAAGAAACCGTAAAGCGCCTGCTGCACGGTCTTTGCCATAGAAGCTGTGGGTTTCTTCATCCGGCCGGAAGAGAATCAGCAATTGTTCATCGGGCTCGTGCTGAACATCAAAACCCAGCTCAGCGGCTGCTGCCTCTATACGCTGGCCAGCATCAATATCAGCCGTCAACTCTTTCCCGCCGTCATGCTTCCATACCCATGCGGCGGCCTGCGCCCACGTCATAGCATTGTGATGATCACCAGCACCAGCACCAGCACCAGCAGAATTTTGTTTAGCCTGCGATGCTTCGACATCCACTTTATCGCCTGAAATTACAATTTCACCGCGGGCTATCCAGCCGTAAACAGTTTGCCGGCTAACGCCCATACGCCTGGCGTAGGCCGATTTACTTAACAGCATCCTGCGTTTCCCTCCGGGCAGAAAAAAGCCGCCCTCAGGCGGCCTGCTTCGGTACATCTTAAAGTGTACCCAAAAGCGTAAAGGTGTACCCAAAAACGACATATCAGCATGCTGGGTACACCTCTGTGTACACGTTTCTTGTACTCTTATGATAGCCCCTGAAAACAAAAAGCCCGAAATATTCGGGCTTTAGGATGCTCATGATAGCTAGCAATTCACTATGAAAGCTTATTTGCTTTTCTTAATGTGCTTAATCAAACGCTTACGCTTACGCATCTGGTTCGGCGTCAGGGTGTTGCGCTTGTTGGCGAACGGGTTTTCCCCTTCCTTGAACTGGATACGAATAGGCGTGCCCATCACGTCCAGCGATTTACGGAAGTAGTTCATCAGGTAGCGCTTGTAGGAATCCGGCAGGTCTTTCACCTGGTTGCCGTGAATCACCACGATTGGCGGGTTATAGCCACCGGCATGGGCATATTTCAGCTTCACGCGACGACCGCGCACCAGCGGCGGCTGGTGATCTTCTGCAGCCATATTCATGATACGGGTCAGCATGGCGGTGCTCTGACGACGGGTGGAGCTGTCGTAGGCTTCACGCACGGATTCGAACAGGTTACCGACGCCGCTGCCGTGCAGCGCAGAGATAAAGTGCACGCGGGCAAAGTCGATAAAGCCCAGACGGAAGTCCAGGGTCTCTTTCACCTGCTCGCGCACTTCATTGCTCAGGCCGTCCCACTTGTTGACGACGATGACCAGTGAGCGCCCACTATTGAGGATAAAGCCGAGCAGAGAGAGATCCTGATCGGAGATACCTTCACGCGCGTCGATGACCAGCAGCACCACGTTGGCATCTTCAATCGCCTGCAGGGTTTTGATAACGGAGAATTTCTCCACCACGTCGGTGATTTTTCCGCGCTTACGTACACCGGCAGTGTCGATGAGGACATACTCACGTTCATCGCGCTGCATCGGGATGTAGATGCTGTCACGCGTAGTGCCCGGCATGTCGTAAACCACCACGCGCTCTTCACCCAGAATACGGTTAGTAAGCGTAGACTTACCTACGTTTGGACGACCGACGATAGCCAGCTTGATCGGCAGATCCTGCGGGTTGAAGTCATCCTCAGGCTCTTCTTCTTCGCCCTCTTCACCGTCTTCGAACTGCGCCCAGTATGCGGCGTCTTCGTCCACCTCTTCCGGCGGATTCACTTCGTCCACCCACGGCAGCAGAACGGTTTCCAGCAGGCTGGTCACACCGCGACCATGCGATGCCGCAATCGGGTGGATATCCCCCATGCCCAGAGACCAGAAGTCCGCGATAGCCTGATCGGCATCGATGCCGTCAGTTTTGTTCGCCACCAGGAAAGTTGGCTTTTCGCGAGAACGCAGGTGCTTAGCGATTGCGGAGTCCGCCGGCATCAGGCCAGCGCGCGCATCCACCATGAACAGTACGACATCCGCTTCTTCAATCGCCAGCAAGGACTGTTCCGCCATGCGGGTTTCAACGCCATCTTCTGTGCCGTCAATACCGCCGGTATCAATACAGATGAACTCGCGTCCTTCCACCTCTGCACGACCGTACTTACGGTCACGCGTCAGCCCCGGGAAATCCGCAACCAGCGCATCACGGGTGCGTGTTAAACGGTTAAAAAGAGTGGATTTTCCAACGTTAGGGCGCCCGACAAGCGCGACCACAGGTACCATGTTTGAAGCCTCATAAAATTCAAATAAACGTCGCATTCGCGGCGTTTTTAAAAATGTCAAAACGGCTCCTGAGTGAACAGGAGCCGTTTAGTATACTACAACCGCCGGGTAATTAACGCGTGATCGCGTACAGCGTGCCGTCTTTTGCCTGAATCAGCAGTTTGCCGTCAGCCACAACCGGGTCGGTCAGGAAGCCTGAACCGTCCACTTTCTGCTGCGCCACAAAGCGGCCATTCTCTGGATCAACCCAGTGCATATAGCCTTCGCTGTCGCCAACCACCAGGCTACCGTTGTACAGCACTGGCGCGGTCAGCAGACGGTGCAGCAGATCGCTTTGCGTCCACAGCGTCACGCCGCCTTCGGTGCTCAGCGCCAGCAGGCGATCGTTCTGGTCAACCATATAGATGCGGTTACCGTCCACAATGAAATCATTCACAGAGCCCAGCTCACGTTTCCACATGATCTGGCCGCTGCGCAGGTCCAGCGCGGTCAGGTTGCCGTTATAGGCCAGGGCGTAAACCACACCGTCAACGATAACCGGGGTAGTGTCTACGTCGCTCAGGCGGTCGATTTCCGTTGAGCCAGTGGCCTGCGAGATACGCTGCTGCCAGATCATCTGGCCCTGCTGCATCAGCACGGCACTCACGCGACCGTTGTCACCGCCCACAATGGCAGCGCCAAATGCGGTTGCAGGTGCGGATTCACCGCGCAGAGACAGCGCAGGCATATCCAGGTTAACGGTCCATTTCACCAGACCGTCCGCTTCGTTCAGCGCCTGCAGCTGGCCGTTGCTGGTATGGATCAGCACCAGCCCGTCGCTCACGACCGGACGTGACAAGGATTCACCGGCTACGGCGGTCTGCCATGCAACAGAACCATCGCTGGCATTCAGCGCGTAAACCTGCGCTTTTTCGCTGCCCACGTAGACATGCCCACCGGAAACGGTCAGGCCGCCAGACAGCAGTGCAGGTTTACGGGAGAACCAGCCGTCTTTTTCCGCCAGGTTAACGGACCACACTTCTTTCCCGTCATCGGCGTTCACCGCTTTCACGGTACCTTTGCGGTCAGCGGCATAGACAACGCTGTCTGCATACGCAGGATGAAGGTTGGAATAGAAATCACCAATCCCACTGCCCACGGAGACATCCCACGCGGTGGATGGGGTAAACTGGTTTTCAACCGTCGGCAGTGGGGACATTTTCACAACGTCTTCTTCGCCACTGAACAGTGAACAACCACTTAATAACGTAACAGAAAGCAGTCCTGGCAGAAGTAATTTACGCAATTGCATCGGGTCCCTCTCAGACGGACAAATTATTTATTTTCATCTGCATCATTTCGCTCAGCGCAGGTGACGCTTTGCTCTCTACACCAGCTTGCCACGCTTTACGCGCGCCCGCTTTGTCACCTTTGCTCAGCAGTGCTTCACCGCGCAGATCGGCAACGATGGCAGCAAAACCTTCGCCTTTGATGGTATCGAGCGTTTTCAGCGCGTCGTCAGCTTTTTTCTGCTGAACCTGAATACGTGCCAGGCGCAGATTGATCACCGCTTTCAGGTTTTCATCGCTGGCAGCAGCAAGGCCCTGAGACAGCTGAGCAGCGGCTTTATCCAGTTCGTTTTTATCAACGTACTGCTGAGCCACTTCCAGCGCTGCCAGTGCACCGTAGGTGTTTTTGTTGTCAGCGGCAAATTTCTCTGCCGCAGCCAGCGTTTGCGGCTGGTCGGCACGAATCGCGCTAACGGTATTTTCATAGGACAGGGACGCGCCGCGCGCGGAATCCGCCTGATGGTTGTTCCAGTAACGCCAGCCCACTAGCGCACCCACACCTAAAATAACCCCAACAACCAGCGCTTTGCCGTTTTCAGCAAAGAAGCGTTTAATCGCGTCGACCTGATCGTGTTCGTTCTCGTACATTTCCACGCCGTCTTTCTCCTTAGCCCAATAGAGTGCGCAAGTGCGCCGCAACGCCGTCCTGCGTTACCGTTGTCTGCTCACCAGAGCGCAGGTCTTTTACTACCACTTCGCCGTTAGCCACTTCGGACTCGCCCAGCACCAGTGCAATACTTGCGCCCCACTTATCGGCACGAGCAAACTGTTTTTTGAAGTTGCCGCCGCCATGGTTGGTCATCAGCTTAACGCCCGGCAGCGCATCGCGCACGCGTTCGGCAAGCTGCATCGCCGCAGACTGCGTTTCCGCGCCTGAAGCCACCAGGTATATATCGACAACGGAATCTGCTTTAAATTCCGGATTAACTGCCTGAACCAGCAAAACAAGTCGTTCAAGACCCATCGCGAAGCCAACCGCAGGCGCGGCACGGCCACCCAGTTGCTCAACCAGACCGTCATAACGGCCGCCGGCACACACGGTGCCCTGAGAACCGAGGCTGGTGGTTACCCACTCAAACACGGTGCGATTGTAGTAGTCCAGACCGCGCACCAGACGCTGGTTCACGGTGTAGGCAATGCCCGCCGCTTCGAGCAGCTTGCACAGGCCGGTAAAGTGTTCGCGAGACTCGTCGTCCAGGTAGTCACCCAGCGCAGGGGCATCGTTCAGCAGCGCCTGAACATCAGGGTTTTTGGAATCCAGCACGCGCAGCGGGTTGCTGTACATGCGACGTTTGCAATCTTCGTCCAGCTTCTCTTTATGCTGCTCCAGGAACGCCACCAGCGCATCGCGGTAGTTAGCACGCGCTTCCAGAGAACCGATTGAGTTCAGTTCCAGCGAAACGTGCTCAGAGATACCGAGGGCGCGCCACCAGCGAGCGGTCAGCATAATCAGTTCGGCATCGATGTCCGGGCCCTGTAGGCCAAAGACTTCCACACCCAGCTGGTTAAACTGGCGATAACGACCTTTCTGCGGACGTTCGTGGCGGAACATCGGGCCGATATACCACAGGCGCTGCTCCTGATTGTACAGAAGACCATGTTCGATGCCGGCGCGTACGCAGCCCGCCGTACCTTCCGGACGCAGGGTCAGGCTGTCGCCGTTGCGGTCCTCAAAGGTGTACATCTCTTTTTCAACCACGTCGGTCACTTCACCGATCGCGCGTTTGAATAACGGGGTCTGCTCTACAATCGGCAAACGGATTTCGCTGTAACCGTAGCTGCCGAGCACCTGCTTCAGCGTGCCTTCAATGCGCTGCCAGATGGCGGTTTCGCCAGGCAGGTAATCGTTCATGCCGCGGATGGCTTGAATGTTTTTTGCCACGTTTATTCTCTTTCTATATACAAAAAAAACCCAAAGAATGGGTTCAATCATACATGGGAAGCGGCACGCTTCCCATCACGTTATTTTTCAACCTGCTGAACGCTGATACGCTGTGTCTCGTCCATCATCGCGGCTTTGGCGCGGATGCGGGCTTCAAGCTGGTCAATCATGTCGCTATTATCCAGACGATCTTTACGAACGCCATCTTCATAGAGACCACTTTTCTTGTTACCGCCGGTTACGCCCAGGGTTGAGACCAGCGCTTCACCCGGACCGTTCACGACACAGCCGATGATGGAGACGTCCATCGGGGTGATGATGTCTTCCAGACGCTGCTCCAGGGCATTCACCGTGCCGATCACGTCAAATTCCTGACGCGAACAGGTTGGGCAGGCAATGAAGTTGATCCCACGCGAGCGGATACGCAGCGATTTCAGAATATCGAAACCGACCTTGATCTCTTCTACCGGATCCGCCGCCAGCGAGACGCGCAGGGTGTCGCCTATCCCTTCGGAGAGCAGCAGGCCCAGGCCGATCGCAGACTTCACCGAACCGCTACGCAGGCCGCCCGCTTCGGTGATCCCGAGATGCAGAGGCTGGTCGATCTGTTTTGCCAGCAGGCGATACGATTCAACGGCCAGGAAAACGTCAGAGGCTTTTACGCTGACCTTGAACTGATCGAAGTTAAGACGATCCAGATGATCGACGTGACGCATGGCGGATTCGAGCAGCGCCTGCGGCGTTGGCTCGCCATATTTTTCCTGCAGATCTTTTTCCAGAGAGCCGGCGTTTACGCCGATACGGATTGGAATGTTTTTGTCGCGGGCGCAGTCAACCACCATGCGAATGCGTTCTTCATTGCCGATGTTGCCCGGGTTAATACGCAGGCAATCAACGCCGTATTCAGCAACTTTCAACGCGATACGGTAGTCGAAGTGGATATCTGCAACCAGCGGCACGCTGACCTGCTGTTTGATCAGCTTGAACGCCTCAGCGGCATCCATCGTGGGCACTGAGACGCGGACAATGTCCGCGCCTACACGCTCTAATGCTTTGATTTGGTTGACCGTTGCTTCCACATCCGTGGTGCGCGTATTGGTCATCGACTGGACGGCGATAGGTGCCCCATCGCCGACTGGCACATTCCCAACGTAAATCCGTTTCGATTTTCTACGTTGAATCGGAGCCTGGTTATGCATGAAAAATCTCCCGCGTTGCCCGTCTGTTACTGTGCTGCTGATTGTTCGGCATTAACGGTAAGACGTGCAACCTGGTTAGTTCTGATAAAGCGGCTCAGGTCGACAGGTTTTCCTTGATACTGGATCTGTACCGCTGCCGGAGCGCCGATTTTAAGTTTGTAAGGTGCCTGACCCGTTAGGTTTAACGTGCCATCTTTCCGCTGCAGGCCGCTGAACAGTTTTTTACCTGTCGCGTCAGTCACTTCCAGCCAACAGTCAGCCGTGAAGTTCATCACCAGCGCGTTTGGATCGGCGGCTGGCGCGGCGGTTGCCGCCGGGTCGGTCGGCAGGGACGCTGCGGCGTTGTTCGCCGGCTGAGTCGCTGCAGGGACGTTCGCCGCAGTATCGACATTTGCCTGAGAAGGGGCGACGACCGCGTTTTGATCCTGAGCCTGAGGCGCAGCGGTGTTCGCCGTTGCGGCCGGAGCCTGTGCTGCATCGGTTGCCGGAGCCGTTGTTTGCGGCTCGCTTGAGGCCGCCGCACCGTCGGTGTTCAGCGGAACGCTCTGGGCACCACCATTGCTCGCCTGATTGAGTTCAGCGGAGGATTGATCGGCCATAGTGGTGATCTCTTCCTGCTGCGCCTTGTGGTTTTGCCACCACCATGCGCCAGTCAGGCCGACAACAACAAACAGCACCAGCCAGGTAAAGCTCATCAGCCAGCCATCACGTTTTTTACGACGTTTCCCCAGGGAGAAAGTTTGCATCGGGGCAACTTTTGCTGCACGAACCGGTGCCTGCTTCTCCATCATTGGCAGTAATTCGTTTTCGGGGATGTGCACCAGTTTTGCGTAAGAGCGGATATAGCCGCGCAGAAATGTTGAAGCCAGATCGGCAGGCGCCTTATCTTCTTCAATATCGCGAACCGTGGAAACTTTCAGGCACAAGCGTTCTGCAACAGCTTGCTGGCTGAGTCCGAGTTGTTCACGGGCGTTGCGAAGACGAACGCCAGTGGAGAGTGCTTCATGTTGGTCGTGAGTGGCTTCAGTATTCATTCGCTACAACTACTGGTACGTGAAAAAAAGGGTTCAGGTGCCGGTGAGTCACAATGCCGCCCGCACCGCGAAACTTCAGGTCAGTTAACCTTGAACAGACAGTATAAGACTGTCAGCCGGTAGATGACAGTGCAGCTCTGCCCGCGTGGCTAAACTGTTGTTACGTCGTTACATACTGCCCGAAACTCATATGAAACGCACCGTAATTATTAATCAAACGTCACGAATCTGACTGATTATTCAGTCAGATTATGCATCACAGCGTAGATAATGCGCCGTGATGCATAATAATCAAACAGCTTTAACCGCAATGGTCTCGCCCTGCATGCGTTTACGCAGGGTACGTTTGGTACGGTCAATGACGTCACCGGCCAACTGTCCGCATGCAGCATCAATATCATCACCGCGGGTTTTACGCACGATGGTGGTGAAACCATACTCCATCAGCACCTTGGAGAAACGGTCGATACGGCTGTTCGAGCTACGGCCATACGGCGCGCCCGGGAACGGGTTCCATGGGATCAGGTTGATTTTGCATGGCGTATCCTTCAGCAGTTCAGCCAGCTGATGCGCGTGCTCAGTACCGTCGTTGACGTGGTCCAGCATCACGTACTCGATGGTGACGCGGCCCTGGTTTGCGTTGGATTTCTCCAGGTAGCGACGCACGGCAGCGAGGAAGGTTTCGATATTGTACTTTTTGTTAATCGGTACAATTTCGTCACGAATTTCATCGTTTGGCGCGTGCAGGGAGATAGCCAGCGCAACGTCAATCATGTCGCCGAGCTTATCCAGCGCAGGCACAACGCCTGAGGTAGACAGCGTCACGCGGCGCTTGGACAGGCCAAAACCGAAGTCATCCAGCATGATTTCCATCGCCGGCACCACGTTGGTCAGGTTCAGCAGCGGTTCGCCCATCCCCATCATTACCACGTTGGTGATCGGACGCGTGCCGGTCACTTTTGCTGCACCCACGATTTTCGCGGCGCGCCAGACCTGACCGATGATTTCAGACACGCGAAGGTTACGGTTAAAACCTTGCTGAGCCGTAGAGCAGAATTTGCACTCCAGCGCACAGCCCACCTGAGAAGAGACGCACAGCGTGGCACGATCGTCTTCCGGGATGTAGACGGTTTCAACGCGCTGATCGCCTACGGCAATCGCCCATTTGATGGTGCCGTCTGCCGAGCGCTGCTCTTCCACCACTTCCGGCGCGCGGATTTCAGCCACTTCTTTGAGCTTGTTGCGCAGCACTTTGTTGATGTCGGTCATCTCATCAAAGTTGTCGCTGCAGTAGTGGTACATCCATTTCATTACCTGATCGGCACGAAACGGCTTCTCACCCATATCTTTAAAGAACTCGCGCATCTGCTGACGGTTCAGGTCCAGCAGGTTAATTTTTCCATTTTTATTGGGAACCGCAGGAATGGCGACTTCGGAGGTATTCACTAGTTCAGACATAATTTTTTCCGGCCTCGTTGTTACACGTTGTGGCCCTTGGTGGGTTGAAAAGAAACGCCCCGGTAAGCAGTCTGCTCGTCCGGGGCGTTGCATTGTACAAAGTCTGGCGCAGGGATGCCACGTTTGCACGCGGCATTTACGAAATTATTAGCGAGTGCGCGGGCACACTTCGCCTTCAGCGAAGAAGAACGCGATTTCGCGTGCGGCAGACTCAACGGAGTCGGAACCGTGGGTGCCGTTCTCGGTGAAGCTGTCCGCGTAGTCAGCGCGCAGGGTACCTGCCAGCGCGTTGTCCGGGTTGGTTGCACCCAGCAGATCGCGGTGACGCTGTACTGCGTTTTCGCCTTCCAGCACGGAGACCACGATTGGACCGGAGGTCATGAACTCCACCAGGCCGTCAAAGAATGGACGACCTTCGTGCTCAGCGTAGAAACCGCGAGCCTGCTCAACGGTCAGGTGCAGCATTTTGGTGCCAACGATCTTAAACCCTGCTGATTCAAAGCGAGCGAAGATGCTGCCAATAACGTTTTTTGCCACCGCGTTTGGTTTGATGATGGAAAAAGTACGTTCAATAGCCATTGATAACCTCTGTAAAATGTTCTGTTGTTTTGCATACCTGAGTATGGTGTGGCGCGGATTATAAAGAGCAATAGCGCCATTGCCTATGGTTCTGCATAACATTTTTTTAAAATGAGACGAAGATTAGCAACAGGCCGGATTTCGCATACCGTGTTGATGGCGTAAACAGAGCGGGCATTGCTTTTCATCAGGCGTAAATGACCAGAACTGGCGCTGGCACGTCAGGCAAACTGCTTTATATGCGGGAGTGGCCACGTTTTTTGCCGGTCCATCTGTTTCTGCGACGTTTATCGCCTCGTGCTGACATACTGCTTCACAGCCACCGCAGCCGGTACAGCGCCCGGTCTCCACCACCAGCGCGGCGTTCTCAAACCGAATCGCGTTTTCCGGGCAGCTTCGCCAGCACGCACCGCACAGCACGCACTTATTAATATCGAGTGCGATATCTGACTCGCTAAACGTCGAGAATGCCCTGCGCAGCTCCCGCGGCCCCGGGGAAACGCGACAGGCTTTTACATCCTCGCGGGGAACGTGCATCAGCGCACGACGAGCGATATTCACCTCGCCGATCGGTATGAGCTTAAACCCCCACTCCGCTTCACCACGGCGACGAAGCGCAAGATTAAGCCGGGCAAGCGCCAGCAGCCAGTCAGGGTATTGCTCTGCGTCGATACTGATAAAACGAACCTGGCGTTGCGCGTGCCACAGCAGCAGCTCATTCACCCCAGGTGCGCGTTCAGTAAAAGGCCCAACAAGGGTATCTCCACGCAGAAATCGCTTTCGCGGCGCGATGCCGGTAATGGCCCCGGAGGGGCAGACGAACAGGCAGTCACCGCATTCAATACAGCGATTTTCATCAACCAAGACGCCGGTTTCCGTAAAAGAAAAAGCCTGCGCTGGACAAACGTCCGCGCAGGCGCAGCAGGAAGCGTGGCGAAAACGGCGACGGACGCACGAATGCGTCACGTCCATCGCCGGGGCAAACGTCAATCTGCCCATCAGCCAATACTGAAGAAAACGAAGCGCAGCATCAGCTCACCCGCAATCAGCAAGGCGCTGCCCAGCAGCAGCGTGCCGCGCGCCGCTTTCAGGCCGCCCGCAGCAAAGCAGAGCATACCTGCAACGGACACGCACCAGCTCAGCAGATGTACCGCGCGCAGCTGTTCGAGCATCCGTAGCGGTGCGTGAGGGAACGTCACCACGGTATTGTCCATGGCAGTGATGTCTGCCAGCCAGACGGGCTGCATCACCAGACGCACAAGCACCACCAGCGTGGTAATGACAACCGCCGCACGCAAGGTGGTCTGGGAACGCATCCCAATTGCCATGCAGGCTGAACCGATGATACCCACCGAGCCGATAAACAGTACCAGCGTGTTAATGTGCTTCCAGGTCACTACGGACGCGTGCATGTAGATTTGTGCCATGCAGAACACGTCCACCAGCCCGACAAGACCCGCCACGGCCAAAAGCAGCTTCCAGCCTGGCTTATTGGAAAACATCAGCAGCACGGCGAGGCCAAGCGCCGCCAGGTAAAGGCTGGCGAAGATAATCTCGCGGCTCAGCCACGAACTGGAGACGTGGCGTAGCGCGTTCAGGGCGTTGAGCGGATAGCCCATATGCAGCGCTGAGGCGAGCAGCCCCAGGCTCGCCAGCACAAACGCCCCAGCGGCAGGCAGTAGCGCGCTACGCGGTGTAGTATACGCCCCCCCGAACGCCAGCCAGAGCGTCACGCCAACCGATCCCTGCAGGAACAGCGTAAAAATCAGCAGCGGTAACTCATGCATGACGTTTCCCCTCTTTCTCTGCGCCCTGATGCGCTTTGATCACCAGGTTCGGTTTTGTAATCGAGGAATCAGGCAAGCCCTTCACATCGCATACCGCACCGTATTTCGCCCGAAGTTCATCAATAGGCCCAAATTTGATCGCCTCAAGCGGACAGGTTGCCACGCAGACGGGCTGCTCGCCCTTCGCCTGCAGATCCACGCAAAAATCGCATTTGGACATCTGCCCGGTCTGCTCGTTGAGCTGTGGCGCGCCGTAAGGGCAAGACCACGCGCAGTAGCCGCAGCCAACGCACTTGTCCGTATCGACGCGCACGATGCCGTCGCCCGGACGCTTGTGCATTGCGGTGGTCGGACAGTTTTTGGTGCAGATCGGGTCCGCACAGTGGTTACAGGAAATAGAGAGCGTGTAGGCAAAAACGTTGTTGCTAACGCCGCCCTGCCCGGTTGGGATGAAATTCCCGCCGTTGACTTCGTATACGCGACGGAAACGACGTCCGACCTCAAGGTTGTTTTTGTCTTTGCACGCCACCTGGCATGCCTTGCAGCCCGAGCAGCGGGAAGAGTCAATATAGAAACCCAGCTGTTTATCGCTCACCGGCGCATAGTGTTTAAACTGACTCATGCTTTTGCTACCTCCACCAGCATGGTTTGATGGGAATTCCCTTTCGCAAGCGCGGTAATACGGGCAGAGCTGAGCACGTTCGCGCAGCCGCCTTTATCGACACCCTGTTCGTCCGGCTGCCACCAGGCGCCTGCCTGCATGGCAACAACGCCCGGAATGATGCGCGGCGTGACCTCAGCCGGAATTTCACAAATGCCGCGCGCGTTATGAATACGCACGGTATCCCCCTGGGAAATGCCGCGCTTTTGCGCGTCCTGCGGGTTGATCCACAGCTTTTGCTGCTGCGCCTCAATCAGCCACGGGTTGGCGTACTGGGTTGAGTTAGCACGGTTTTTCCCTTTCCAGGTGATCAGCTGCAGCGGGAAGGTTTTCGCCAGTTCGTCTTCCGGCCCTTCATGGGCAGGCACGTAGTGCGACAGCGCCGGAATCTCCGGATGGTGCATGTCGTACAGACGCTTCGAGAAGATCTCAATTTTCCCGGACGGCGTCGGGAACGGATGATTTTGCGGATCGCGAATATTGTCTTCAAAAGCGACGAACGGCGCGCTTTTGAAAAGATGCTGGCGCGTCTTTTGTAACGTCGCGAAGTCCGGCAGGTTTTCATCTGGCATGGAGAGCCGTGTCTGCTCCCAGATGTGCTCAATCCACGCTTTTTCGTCACGGCCCTCGCTGAATGCAGGTTCGACGCCAAGCTTAGCAGCAACTTCCCGCAGCCAGTCGTAGTCTGAACGGCGTTCGAATTCAGGTTCAATCAGCTTTTCCGACAGGATCAGATAGCTTGCCGTGCCCCAGGTTTCGCCGATATTCCAGCGTTCCATAAAGCTGGTTTCCGGCAGGAGAAGATCGGCGTATCTGGCGCTCGGCGTCATAAACAGATCACTTGCGACGATAAACTCGATTTTCGACTCGTCTTCCAGCACGCGCGTCGCCTGATGCAGATCCGGGTTCTGGTTAGCCAGATAATTTCCCGCCAGCGAAAATAGGATGCGGATATTGCTGTCCAGCTTCTCTGCATCCTTCAGGCCGTCTTCCGCCGTTACCTTAGAAGCATCATCGGCGGCCTGCACCCAGTTCATCACCGATATTTTGGCTTTTACCGGGTTATCCAGCATCTCCGGCCCGGCAGCAAATTTACGATTAGCGCAGCCGCCATAGCCTGCCGCCCAGCCGCCCTTCACCCCAACGTTACCCGTCAGCGTTGCCAGTAACGTCGAGCCGCGCGCGGTGCGCTCGCCGCAGTTATGGCGCTGCGGTCCCCAGCCCTGGATCAGCGCGGCGGGTTTGGTGGTTGCGTAGTCGCGCGCCAGCTGACGAATGGTCTGCGCAGGCACGTGGGTGATTTTCTCTGCCCACTCGGGCGTTTTCGCCACGCCATCTTTTGCGCCGCTCAGATAAGCCATCAGGGATTCATTGGCCGGAACGCCTTCCGGCATGGATGCTTCGTCAAAGCCCAGGGTATAGCGCTGGATGAAGTCGCGATCGTGCAGGTTCTCCGTGACGATCGTGTACATCATGGCGTCCATCAGGGCGTTGTCTGTTGTGGGAAGCAGCGGGATCCACTGGTCGGCAAGAGAGGAAACCGTATCGGAATAGCGCGGATCGACAACGATAAAGCGCGTGCCGTTTTGCTTCATCTTCTGATAGAAGTAGTTGCTGTGACCAAAGATCGTCTCCGTCGGGTTATGTCCCCAGAGAATGACCAGTTTGGTGTCCAGCAGCGTGTCCAGAGAGCTGCCGCTGGCGGCGGTGCCGTAGGTATACGGCGTGGCTGCCGCCGTGTTGCCCATACTGACCGAGTGATAGCTTTCAAGATAGCCGCCGGTTAAGTTAAGCAGACGACGAACCATTTTATCACCGGAAAACGTTCCGCCGGATACCGCAGTGCCCACATGCACATAGCGTGAGGCAGCGCCGTATTTTTGCGTAATCGTTTTTAATTGATTCGCAATAAGCGTGGTGGCTTCGTCCCAGGTAATACGCTCGAATTTTCCTTCGCCACGTTTACCCACGCGTTTCATTGGATATTTAAGCCGATCGGGATGATAAACAAATTTTCGATACGCGCGTCCACGAACGCAGGCGCGCATAACAGGCATTTGAGGATCCAGCTCATTATCCGGACGCGTTGAAATTCTTGTGACTACGCCCTCACTGACGTGAGCGCGAATATCACATTTACCGCCGCAGTCAAACGTGCTGCAGGTTTGCACCACTTTTTCTTCAGGCGTCGCGTGTGTTGCCGCCGCACTCTGTGCCTGTGCTTTACCTGTTGTCGCTACAAAAGGAAGGGCGGCGAGCGCCGACCCTGCCTGAATAAAATGACGCCGGGATAGCGCGGGAATAAGCCCCTCTCCCTGATTTTTATTTTTCTTCATTGCTCGTTCCTTAAAATAAAAACGCATTCTCGTTTTTTTTCAGGAACGAATATTGATAATTATCAAACTAACTCTTCGGGGGTAACACTTAACGGTCTAATTCAAAATTCACCGTCGCCGTTTGTCCTGAGTCATCCATTACAAGTAATTGATATTCGCCAGGCAAATATAATTTTAATGAATGAGTATTATTGCGGCCTTCTAACGGTTCTCCATTTAAAAACCACCAGCGCCCACCTTCTCCTCCAGTCGTAATAACAGATAGGGTCACGTTCCCTTCACCAGGGAGTCGCTTAATAACAGCCCCCTCTCTGATACCCGAAATCATAAGCGGTGCTGCATTGTTATTATCCAGCGGCGGGCAGAGCGTCGATCTCGCAGGAAGACGCGCAGCCCTTTTTTCCGCTGCGGGCAGCCACGGCTCCAGCGGCAGCGGCCAGACGTCGAGAACTTTTTCTGTGGCATCAGGGCAATCTGCCGCCACACGCTTGCCCGTTTTATCCAGCCAGACCGGGAAACGAATGCCGCGAATGCCTTCCTGTTCCGGCAGCAGCAGCGTGGGTGGTTCACTCCCTTCCAGCAGCCAGGTCGAAAGACGACGCCGACAGTTTTCACTGCCTTCCGGCAGCGACTGGCCGCCCGGCCAGCAGATCACGCCCCGCCCAACGCTTTCCGGGCGAGGATCGCGCGGCAGGCGGGCCTCGTCTATTGTCGAGCGTGACTGAAGCAGGTTATTCACCTGGTTTAATAGCGGAACCGCGCTGGCAAAACCAAACTGCCCAGCTACCGGCGTGCCGTCAGGTCGCCCTGTCCAGATACCTATTACATACCGGGCATTCAGACCGATGGCCCAGGCATCGCGGTAGCCATAGCTGGTGCCCGTTTTCCACGCCAGCGGCGCAATTTGCGGCAGCGCACTGTCCGGCAGCGGCTGCGCTTCATTCGCCAGAATACGGCGAATAATCCACGCCGAACCTGGCGATAACAGCGGGCGTTCAGTTAGCGGGTCGCCCGGCTGTAAGCGCAGCCGGCCCGCCTTGCCATGCCTTGCAAAGGCGCTGTATGCGGCGGCGATATCCGCCAGCCTCGCGCCTGCGCCACCCAGGATCAGCGACAGATTCGGCTGCGCTCCGGCAGGCAGGATCAGCGGCAGGCCTGCGTTACTCAGCATCCCGGCAAACCGTTTGGGACCGTAGGCTTCCAGCACCTGGACGGCTGGCAGGTTGAGCGAGCGCACCAGCGCTTCACTCATGCTGACCGGCCCGTGGAACCCGCTGTCAAAATTTCCCGGGCGATAATCACCGGTTTTTCTGGGCACGTCCTGAAGCAGCGAGGCGGGATGGATCAGGCCATCATCCAGCGCCATACCGTAGATAAACGGTTTCAATACCGATCCCGGGGATCGGATCGCGTTAACCATATCCACATGGCTGAAACGCGTGTCATCGTTGATATCCACCGAGCCGACCCAGCCGCGCACCTTCATGTCGGTATGATCGACCACGATCATCGCCAGCGAACTGCGTGCCGGCAGGCGGGATTTCCAGTTCATCGCCAGCTCTTCCAGCTGCCGTTGCAGTCCGGCATCCAGCGTAGTGACAATCTTTGTGTCGCGGCTTTTGCCAAGCATCATGCGTGCAAAGAGCGGCGCCAGCTGCGGCATCTGCCGGGGAGCCAGCCATACAGGCTCTTCACGGGACTCCTTCACCTGCTTTGCTGACCAGACGCCCTGAATCATCATGCGATCGAGCACTTTGTTGCGTGCCGCTTCGGCCCGCTCGGGCCAGCGATCCGGGCGCAGACGGCTGGGTGCCTGCGGCAGTACCGCCAGCAACGCCGCGTCGGAGTAGCTCAGCTGCGACGGGGGTTTCCCAAGGTAGGTCCAGCTTGCTGCTCCCACGCCCTGCAGCGTGCCACCAAACGGAGCACGATTGAGATAGAGCGTAAGAATGTCACGCTTAGAGAGGTGCCATTCCAGCTGCATCGCCCGCCAGAGCTGACGAATTTTGCCGCCAAAGGTGCGCGGATGCGGATCCAGCAGGCGTGCCACCTGCATGGTAAGCGTGCTTCCTCCCGAAACCACTCTTCCGGAACTGAGATCCTGCCAGGCGGCGCGCAGGACAGAGAGCGGGTTTACGCCCGGATGCTCCCAGAACCAGCGATCTTCGTACTGGATCAGAGCCTCAAGATAACGGGGAGAAACCTCTTCAATGGTCACCGGGTAGCGCCAGATGCCTTCGCTGTCGGCAAAACGCCAGAGCGGCGCGCCCTTCTCGTCCACCACAACTCGTGCGGGGTTAACCTCTTTCAGAGGCAGCGGCCACAGGCGATCGGCGGCGACAATCAGCCCCCCTAAAACGAGAAGCGCTCCCGCCAGCCAAAGCCAGCGGGAGCGTGTCAGACGCGCTATCAACATATTACGGAACAACAATCAGCGGGCCGCTGGCCGCACCCGTTGCCCGCCACTGCGGAACGTACATAGACTCCACCATCGGAACCGGCACCTGGTAGGTGCCCGGCGTTACGGCACGGGCCAGATAAACCAGCGTAACCGGCTGACCTTCGTTTACCGGCACGGCGGCCACAAAGCGGTCGTCGCGGAACTCCATGTGCTGAATGTCCGCCTGCTGCATCTGGCTGAGCAGGTTCTGCACTTCGCTGCCGCTGTCCTGCAGGCTTGCGCTGCTGCTCGCCAGGTTCTGGTTTTCCAGCTCCAGACCAGCCGGGAGGAGATCCACAACCAGCGCATCCGGCACGTTCTGGCTGGCTTTCACTTCAAGCCAGACCAGCACCAGCTCACCGCTCTTCAGCGAAGAGAGCGATTTGCTGCTGCCATCGGTTGCCAGGATATGACGTTCAACCTGCAGCACGTTGGAACTCGACTGAGGCGCATATTCCGGATAGCCGGTGCTGTCCAGACGTACCCACAGCGGTGCCGTGCCGGTATTGGTTACCTGAAGCGCACCAAGCTGGTCGCCGCTTACGTTTTGTACCTGCGCCTTATCGCCGCCTGATGCGGTATCAGACAACGTGGTTTTCGCCTGCCATGCGTCTGACAGGGTTTGCAGCGAACGTCCGGCCAGGAACAGCGCATTGCTCTCCTGGGTGGATAGCCAGCGCTGGCTGAATGCCTGTTCAGAAAGAGCATTCAGCAGCGTATTTTGCGCATCCGGCAGCAATTTATACTCCTCCAGAAGGGAGAGCATCAGCGCGTTATCGCGAAGCGGGCTGCCGTAATCGGCCATCCATGTTTTTCTGTCGTTACGCGGCGTTTTGAGCGCCAGATCCAGCGCCTGCTGGCTGCGCGGCGCGTCGCCCATCAGTTTGAGCGCCATACCCAGCTGCATCAGCGGCAGCCCGGAGGCGGCCTGAGCGTGGCGATCCCAGATTTCACGCAGCGCGCCCAGCGGGGCTTTTTGCTGACGCGCCAGCACCAGCGAGGCATACGCCTGCACGGCAAATTTGCTGGCCTGGGTGTCGTCGCTGTAGCGGATAGACATCATGCCCGGATCCTGCAGATAGCGCAGCAGTCGGTTGTTGGCGTTGTTCACCGCATCGGCAGGTACGCTATAACCCTGCTCGCCCGCGCGCACCAGGAAGTCAGTCACATAGGCGGTCAGCCAGTACTCTTCAGGCCCGTTTTTATCCCACAAGGCAAAACCGCCATCATCACGCTGCATCTGCAGCAGACGGGAGATCCCGATATCAATGGCAGCACGGCGCTGGTCATCGGTATCTCCTTTTATACCAAGCGCGGTAAGCTGCGCGGCGTTGGTATAGAGTGACGGGAACAGGCCGCTGGTGGTCTGCTCCAGGCAGCCATACGGATACGCCTGCAGTTCACGAATATAGCGCGCCAGGTTGAGCGGTGGTTTGCCGCTCAGCAGCAGTTGCCCCTGCAGGGTGGCTGGAGAGAAACCGTTGCTGTGCTGCGCCGGTGCGGTCCAGGATTCTCCCGGGTTCAGCATGGCCCCGGTGTTTACCGTTTGTGCCGGGAATGCCGGACGTACGCCAATTTTCCAGCTTTTCTGCTGCGGTGCGAAGGTTTCGCCCGGAAGCTGCAGGCCGGTCACCTGCGCGGTCACTTCACCGTCACCATAACCGTCCAGTGCGCGCACCGGAATAAACAGCGTGCTGCGCGCCCCCGGTGGGAGCTGGACAGGTTGAGGCTGCGCGCCTTCCAGCGCCAGTTTGCCTGTCGCGCTCAGGGCGATATTCAGCGTTTGCGGCCGATCGGTCAGGTTGGTGATATCCAGCGTCAGCCGTGAGGTATCGCCGTTCGCCATGAAGCGCGGGGTATTAAGCTCGGTAATGACCGGCGCGGCCACCACAACCTTGCTTTCGCTGCTGCCGAAATCATCTTCCGTCCACGCCTGCGCCATCAGACGCAGTTCGCCGTTGAAATCACCAATCGGCAGCGTAACGGTGCCTTCTCCGTTGGCATCCAGCGTAACCGGCTGAGCCTGCTGGGCAATAATGGTGACGTGGTTCACCGGCGGTTTACCGCCGCGCTTGAGTTCATCGCCGTCACCACCGAAACGCAGCGCGGCCATGCGGCCCTGCCCTTCAATGACCTGGCCGTAGATATCATAGATATCGGCGCCGTAACGCTTCTGGCCGAAGAAGGCCTGCCATGGATCTGGCGTAACGTAATCGGTAATGTTCAGCACGCCGCTGTCCACCGCCGACACCAGCACGTTCACTTTCTGCGGAACCGCCCCCTCTTTCACGCTGGCCTTCACCTTCACGGAGAGCGTCTGGTTTGGACGCATTTTCTGCGGGTTATCCAGTGCTATGTTCAGGCGGCGATTTTCGTCGCCCATCGGCAGATGCAGCAGACCAACCGCGCGCTTCGGCGTGGCGGATTTGGATTTATCGCCAGGACGCACCACCAGCGTACTGAGATAGAGATCGTGACGTTTCCAGGCTTTATCCACCGGAATGGAAAGATCGAGCCCGTTTGCCGGTACGTCGATCTCTTTCCACCACAGCGGCCCTTCGCTGGACTCGATCATCGCATAGCCCTTGCCTGCGGCTGGCGCTGCAATGTGCAGCTGGATGGTATCGCCTGGCTGATAGGCCGGTTTATCCAATTTAAGGGTGACGCGGTCAGGGCGCGCCGCACCCGTGCCGTCGCTGTTATCCTGCCAGCTGTAACCTGCCCAGAAGCGCACGCTGCTGACCACATCATCAGGCGCTTTCACTTCCAGACGGTATGAGCCCCACTCCACCGGGAAGGTGACTTTGCCGGTTTCATCGGCCTTAAGGCTAAGCTCCTGCTCGCCCTCAATCAGCTCTTTTTGATCAAACTGAGACTGCCAGCCTTCGCTCTCGGACCAGTTCCAGAAATAGTCACGGCGTTCACGGATCAGGCGTACCTGTAAGCCGGATACCGCTTTTTTCGCGCCGCTGGCATCGGCATAGACGATGTCAAAGCTGGCGTTGCCGTTCTCGTCGACGATCGGTTGGTTGACGGTGGTATCGGTACGGTAGTCGTAGACCGCCTTACTGGCGAACTGCGGACGGATACCCGGCAGTTGCGCCGCCGGCCAGATAGCCTGCTCCGCGCGGCGCGTCACCGGACGGCCGCCTGATTCCAGCAGGCTCGCCTGCAGGATCAGCTGCAGAGGAGAGTGTACCTCTTTCCACTGGCTTTCGATGGTGACCTGCCCGTGCCCCTGCTCATCCAGCGTAAGCTGCACTTCATCCAGACTGCGGCTCAGGTTTTCTTCCGCAATATCACCAAACTGGAAGCCGGGCAGCGCAGCAACGGCCTCACGCAGCGGACGCAGGAAAAGCTGGCCCTGAAGAGAATTGCCGTTGGCCGGAGCGCCATACAGGTAATAGCCCACGATGTTGAAGTCCACCTCATCCTGTGGGGAAACCGGTGCTTTTTGTCCCGTCAGATTGAGCGCCATACGCTCGGGCATAAAATCTTCGACGTGGAAATCCCACAGGCGCTGCTGGTTATCGCCCGTATTGGCGCGAATATGCCACATGCCGGTCTGCGCGCCGCTATCCAGCGGGTAGTTGAAGCGGTAGAGGCCGTTCTCAGGCTGAACAACGATCGTGCGTGCCACCTGGCCGTCCGGGCGCAGCACGTCAAGCTTCACGGGCTGATCGGGAAGCGGTTTTCCGTCGCTGTCGCGCAGCAGGCCGTTAAGGATCACCGTTTCACCCGGACGATAAAGATCGCGTGGGCCAAACATAAAGAATTGCTTGCTGAAGCCGGGGCTACCGGCGATGTCGAACTCTGCCAGGTCGAGCGCTGGCAGCTTGAGATCGAGCAGCGTTGTCTGGCCGTCTTTGCTGGCGAGGATCAGCGCGGCTTCTTTGTCTGTTTCAAGCTTCGCATGGCCGTCGGCGTCGCTGCTGGCTTCGGCGAGCGTCTGACCTTTGTCATTCAGCAGCGTGACGGTGACGCCGGACTGCGCCGCACCGTTTTCCAGGCTCTGGGTGAAAATGTCCAGCCGGTTATGATAGCGGTGAGCAGACAAACCGATATCGCTCAGGGTAAAGAGCGTTGCGGCATTGCTGTAGTTGTAGTGCCCTGCCTGGTTCATGACGGCGATATAAACGCCGGACTGCTGAAGCGGCTTGATATCTTTAAGCGGCAGGAGCAGTTTTTCACGCGTGTTGCGCGCCGGGTTGAGGTCAAAACGACCGGTATAGACCAGTTCCGCCATCTTCAGCAGATTGTCAGATTCCCAGTTGGTCAGCGAGTTGCGGTACTCCCACTGGCTGACAAACGAGGCCAGCGATTCCGGTTTCACGCGGTAGAAATTGACGTCCACATTGTTGACGTTAAGCGCCATCACCGGCAGCCCTTCCACCACCTTGCCCGGCAGCAGCGAGCCGCGGCTGGCAAAACCGACCGTCGGCTCTATATCTCGCGTGGTCAGAGCTTTTTCATAATCAATGCCAAAAGTCGCTTTGTTCAGCGCCACCAGCCCACGATCCACGGTGATAACCAGGTTTCGGTTAGGCTCCAGATGGCGCAGGCGAAGCTCTTTCAGGTTAGGCGCAAGTTCCCACGCCCCGTCAACTTTGCCGCTTTTCTTATCCACAACATGCACTGTTTTCGCGAAATCCTGTTCCGGATCCAGCGGGACAGAGAAGGTCAGCACCAGCGTAGCGGCGCCGTCCAGTTGCACTTCAGACGCATCAAGCAGAGTCAGCGCTTTTCCCTGACTCTGGGCGGCCATTTTAGCCAGCTTTTCAGCGTCGGGCTTTTCCGCGGCTTTCGGTGTTGATGCGGTGGATGCTGCGGGAGCCGCAGCCTGAGGTTTATCGTCGCTGTTATCACAGCCGACAAGCGTAAAGGTGGTGAGCAGCGCGAGAGAGATCGCGGCTAAGCGAAACGGTTTCATCCTGTGTCCCTGGCCTGAGGGGGCCTGTTGGTCGTCGTCCGGATAAGTATTATCCGCAAGTTTCGTTAATACAAAAAGTCCAATTTAAGAATCTGGAAAGCGCCTCGCAGAATGGCATCACGCCGCTACACCGGGATGGAACCGCGATCACAGCGCATAACGTCACATGTTACCTTTTACGTCATTTGTTTTTAAAACAAGAAGATAGCTGGATATGTTCGCTCAGAGCCTGCTAGTTTTATGACCATGACGCACCCCGAGTGCGCGGTTCAAAAAGAGAGAAAGCCATGAAACGAGCCGTGAACGCCCTACAAAATTTCGGAAAATCATTATACGGACCGGTACTTATCTTACCGATTGTCGGTCTGTTTATCGCCTTTGGCAATGTGCTGGGCAACGGTAACCTGGCCGAATACCTGCCGTTCCTTGGCCATCCGCTTATCCAGAGTATCGGCCAGCTGATCGCCAAATCTGCCGTGTCGGTGCTGGTCAACCTGGCGCTGGTGTTTGCCGTCGGGATCCCGATTGGTCTGGCGACGCGCGATAAAGGCTACGCGGCGCTGATTGGTCTGGTGACTTTCGTGGTCTTTATCAACGCCATGAACGTGACGCTGCAGCTGCAGGGCGAGCTTGCCCCTGCTGAGCAGATGAAAGCCGCCGGGCAAAGCATGGTGCTGGGCGTTCAGGTGCTGGAGATGGGCGTTTTCGCCGGGATCCTGACCGGGGCGCTCTCCGGTTATCTGTACAACAAATACTCCGGCGTACAGTTTAACGGCGCGATGGCGATTTACTCCGGCCACTGTTTTGTGGCGATTGTCATGTTGCCCGTCTCTATGCTGCTCGGCGTGGTAATGAGCGAACTCTGGCCGTACGCGCAGCATGGGATTAGCGCCCTGGCGCTGGCAATTAAAGGCTCCGGCCCGTTCGGGGTGGCGATCTACGGTTTCCTTGAGCGCATTCTGGTGCCGACCGGCCTGCACCATCTGGTTTATACGCCGTTCCTGTATACCGAACTGGGGGGCACGCAGGAGGTGTGCGGCACGGCTTACCAGGGGGCGCGCAATATCTACTTCGCCGAGATGGCCTGCCCGGACGTGAAGCAGCTCAGCAGCACGGTAGTGTGGGACGCGCGCGGCATCAGCAAGATGTTCGGCCTGCCCGCCGCCGCGCTGGCGATGTACATGACCGCGAAGCCGGAGCGTAAAGCCGTTGCGAAAGCCATTCTGATCCCGGCGGCGCTGACCTCGCTGCTGGTCGGCGTGACCGAACCGATTGAATTCTCCTTCCTGTTCGTCGCCCCGCTACTGTTCGTGGTGCATGCGGTCCTGACCGGTATTGGCATGATGCTGTTCTCGCTGCTGGGCGTTCATGCCATCGGCGCCAACGGGATTATCGATTTCATTCTCTACAACCTGCCGCTCGGCACCGAGAAATCCAACTGGCCGATGTACATCGTGGTTGGGCTGATCATGTTTGCCCTCTACTTCGTGGTGTTCCGCTTCCTTATCCTGCGTTTCAACATGAAAACGCCGGGCCGTGAGGATGAAGATCAGGAGACACGCCTCTACAGCAAGCAGGAGTACCAGGCGAAAGGCAATAACGACGGGCTGGGCGAGTCCATCGTGGTGGGCCTGGGCGGCCGGGAAAATATTGAGGTTGTGGATAACTGCTACACCCGCTTACGCGTCACGGTGAAGGATGTCGCCATCATCGACGAGCCGCGCCTGAAGGCGACCGGCGCGAAAGGGGTTATCAAACAAGGTAACAACGTTCAGGTGGTCTACGGGCTGCACGTCAAAAAAATGCGAGAAGCCGTTGAGACGTTTCTCTGAAAGGAGCTAAAGATGTTTACACCCCCATTCATTCTGTCGATTGCCGGCGGCGGCAGCACTTACACGCCGGGTATTGTGAAAAGCCTGATGATGCGCCTGCAGGATTTCCCGCTGGCTGAAATCCGCCTCTATGACATCGACGAGGCGCGTCAGAACACCATTGCGCCGGTGGTTGAGAAAGTGATTCGCGACCACAGTCAGAGCATCAAATTTACCGTCACTAGTGACCCGGAAGTGGCCTTCAGCGGCGCGCATTTCGTTTTCGCCCAGATGCGCGTCGGCCAGTACAAAATGCGCGAGCAGGATGAGAAGATCCCGCTGCGTCACGGCGTGGTCGGCCAGGAGACCTGCGGCCCCGGCGGGCTGGCCTACGGACTGCGCACGATCCTGCCAATGGTCGAGCTTATCGATCTGGTGGATCGCTACGCGCATGAGAAAGCCTGGATCGTGAACTACTCCAACCCGGCGGCGATCGTCGCGGAGGGTGTGCGACGCCTGCGACCAAATGCTCGCGTGCTGAACATCTGCGATATGCCGGTCGCGGCGATGCGTAATATGGGGGCCATTCTGGGTGTCGATCGTCGCAAACTGGAGGTGGACTACTTTGGCCTGAACCACTTCGGCTGGTTTACCCGCGTGCTGGTGGACGGCGAGGACAAATTACCGGAGCTGCGTAAACATATCGCGAAGTTTGGCCTGCTGACGGAAGATGCCGCAAAAACCGATCCGCAGCACTCGGATCCTTCGTGGGTTAAAACCTGGCGCAACATCAAGCCGATTATGGATAACTTCCCGGAGTACCTGCCGAACCCGTACCTGCAGTACTACCTGATGCCGAACCAGATTGTGGAGCATCAGAACCCGGACTATACCCGCGCCAACGAAGTGATGAACGGGCGTGAGAAAAAGCTGTTCGCCGCCGCCGAAGAGTACAAGCGCACCGGGATTTTACCGGATGCCTTCCACGTGGGCGTTCACGGCGAGTTTATCGTCGATGTCGCCTGCTCGCTGGCCTTTAACCTGCGCCAACGCCATCTGGTAATGGTGGAGAACCGCGGGGCGATTACTAATCTGCCATACGATGCGGTGGTGGAAGTACCCGCCTACATCACCTCCGAAGGGCCGGAGCCTGTGCGCGTGGGGCTGGTACCGCTGTTCCACCAGACCCTGCTGCAACAGCAGCTGGCGTCTGAACAACTACTGGTAGAGGCGACCATCGAAGGCAGCTATGAGAAAGCGCTTCAGGCGTTCACCCTCAACCGCACCGTGCCCACCATGGAGCACGCAAAAGCGATTCTGGATGAGATGATAGAAGCCAACCGCGACTACTGGCCTGCGCTGCAAAAAGCCTGGCAGGACGGCGAAACGGTGAAAAAATAGGGGCTTGCTCGCGAGTTGAACGTGGTTTGCTTGTCGGTGTCAGAAAAAACACCGACAATCCTTTTTTACGGAAAAGAATGGAGGCAACCCATGTCCACCTCATATTTTGTCGCCGCCGACTGGCTGATTGAGCACGGCGACGATCCGGAAGTCCAGATTATTGACGCGCGTATGGCCCCGCCGGGCCAGGAACATCGTGACGTTCCCGGTGAATACCGCGCAGGGCATCTGCCTGGCGCGGTATTTTTTGATATCGAAGCCCTCTCCGATCATACCTCTCCCCTGCCGCACATGCTGCCGCGCCCGGAAGCGTTTTCCGTGGCGATGCGCGAGCTGGGCGTCAGCAAAGACAAACATCTTGTTGTTTACGATGAAGGCAATCTGTTCTCCGCGCCGCGCGCATGGTGGATGCTGAAAAAGTTTGGCGTGGAAAAAGTCTCGATTCTGGCGGGCGGTCTGGCGGGCTGGAAGCGTGACGAGCTGCCGCTCCAGCAGGGCGACGTGACGCTGCCGGAAGGCGAGTTCGACGCGACGTTCGACGCTAACGTGGTGAAGCGCCTGACCGACGTACTGGTCGCGAGCCATGAAAAGACGGCGCAAATCGTCGATGCGCGCCCTGCACCACGCTTTAACGCTGAAGCGGATGAACCACGTCCAGGGCTGAGACGAGGCCATATTCCAGGTGCGCTGAACGTGCCGTGGGGCGACCTGGTGTTTGAGGGCGAGCTGAAAACTACCGACGAGCTGCGTGCCATTTTTGACCGCGCGGGCGTGGATTTACATCGCCCGATTATTGCCAGCTGCGGCTCCGGCGTGACGGCCTGCGTGGTGATCCTGGCGCTCGCCACCCTCGGCGTCAACGACGTTACGCTCTACGACGGCGCCTGGAGCGAATGGGGGGCGCGTGACGATCTGCCAGTTGAACCGGCGAAATAATGGATAACCGCCTGGCCACGCTGTTAACGCGCGGGGCGTCCCTGACCCGCGCGGAGTATCGCGTCCTCGCCCACCTGACGGAGCATCCGCTGCTGGTGGGCAACATCACGGTGCGCGAACTGGCGCAGGCGACGTTTGTTTCTACCGCCACCATTATGCGGCTGTGTCAGAAGCTGGGGTTTAGCGGCTTTAGCGAGTTTATCTGGCACTGCAAGCAGCTGCTCTCCGATACGCCGCATATTGCCGCTCAGGCGCAATCCCTTCCTGAGCTCCCGGCGCTGTTTAATCAGTTTATCGCTAACTATCAGCACACCTTCCAGTGGATCACGCAGGAGAAGCGCCAGCAGTTCGCCGACCTGCTGCGGCAGAAAGAGAGCTTTTTTCTCTACGGGGCCGGGTTTTCCTATCTCTTTGCCGAGTACCTGACCAAGAAGCTGCAGGTGCTGGGCAAAACGGCGTTCATCTCCGGGCCGGGGGACAGCCGAAACATTTTTCTCAGCAACGCTGCGCGTTATCAGGTATTTATTGCCGTCTCCCGCAGCGGCGAAACGGAACAGGTGCTGGATAAGGCGCGGATTGCCAAAAACGTCGGCATGACGGTCGTCGCCTTTACCCGCGCCTCGGCCAATACGCTGGCGGGCATGGCGGACGTGCACTTTGCGCTGTATGACGAGGCGGTGCACTTCGCCGCCGAAGCCGCGGGCGTGACGTCGTTTGAGTCGAATCTGGTGCTGCTGATGGATTTACTGCTGCTGGAGGCAACGGGGTGACATTCACCCCGCCGTAATCAGATGATGCGGTTGGTCTTGAGATCGCGCAGGAAACCGCCCCAGCGACGCTCGTAGAACGGCGTGATGTGCTCGGTGATGAAGTGGCTGATGCCCTTCTCACCTTTCGTCACCTGACAGATATCGATCGGCTCATCGCCCGGCAGCGTGTCGGTGGCCACGCTTCCCGCCGCCTGAACGATCTCGTCGAAATCGCCATCGGCTTCAATACCGATCAACAGCACCGGCTTTTCGTCCGCGCGCTCTTTAATGGAGCAGAGAAACGCGCGCCTGACGGGCTTGAGCGTTTTGAACAGCGTTGTCAGCGAATCGATCATCTGCGCAGGCGGCTCGGCCACCTCAGACAGCAGCAGCGTTTCGCCCCCTTCCAGCACCTCCTGCGTGCTAAGTGGGTTACCCTCTTCACCAATCAGGTGGCTGATCTCGCGCGGCGTGAACTCTTTCCCGGTTGGCAGCTTAGCGTTAAGGAACAGCGTCTGGCCCAGCGTCATTTCGAACAGCGTGCGCACCGGCATCACCACGAACGCCTGTTCATCTTCTACCGCTTCCTGCAACGCTTCCAATGAAGTGAAGAACGGGATCACCGACGTGCCGTCATCTTTCTCCCAGTGCAGCAGATCCAGCGCGCTGTCTTCCACTACCTGCTCACCTTCCGCCGCGGTGCCCGGCACCCAGACGGTGGATTCCAGCAGCGTGCGGAAAAATGCCGGACGATGGGCGGGCTCGGTCGCCGCCTGTTCCAGCAGGGTTTCTAATTCGTTTTTGGTATCTGACATAGTTTGGCTACTTCAATAAACGCCGGGTGGCGCTTTGCTTACCCGGCCTACAAAACCACAGGCCCGTGCAAGCGCAGCGCCGCCGGGCAAAAAAGATCACTCAGCCGTCAGCAGGTTCGCCACGGTACGCACGCCCAGACCGGTCGCACCCGCGGACCACTGCTCAACTGCCGCCTTACGGTAGGTTGCGGAGCAGTCGATGTGCAGCCAGCCTTCGTGATAGTTCTCAACGAAGTGCGACAGGAAGCCTGCTGCGGTACTTGCCCCCGCCGGGTACGCCGCGCTCGCGGTGTTATTCAGCTCGGCAAAGTTAGACGGCAGCTGGCTGCGGTGGAACTCGGCCAGCGGCAGACGCCAGAACGGTTCGTTTTCCGCAGCCGCGCTTGCCAGCAGGCGAGCGGCCAGCTTGTCGTCAAAGCTGAACAGCGCGTGGTAGTCGTTGCCCAGGGCGGTTTTCGCCGCGCCGGTCAGGGTCGCCATGTCGATAATCAGCTCTGGCTTCTGGGCAGAGGCGTCGATCAGGCCATCGGCCAGCACCAGACGGCCTTCGGCATCGGTGTTCATCACTTCGACATTTTTACCGTTGCGGTAGCGAATGATGTCGCCCAGCTTGAAGGCGTTGCCGCTCACCATGTTGTCCGCGCAGCACAGGTAGAGCTTCACGCGCTTGTTCAGACCGCGGGTGATGGCGAACGCCAGCGCGCCGGTGATGGTTGCCGCGCCGCCCATGTCGGACTTCATGGAATCCATGAACGCGCTCTGCTTCAGGCTGTAGCCGCCGGTGTCGAAGGTGATACCTTTACCGACCAGGCAGGCAAAGACAGGCGCTTCTTTATCGCCGGTTGGGTTGTAATCCAGCGCCAGCAGGACCGGAGGACGCTCAGAACCACGGCCCACGGTGTGGATGCCCATGTAGTTCTGCTCGCGCAGATCTTCACCTTTGGTGATGCGGTAGGACATGTTATCCCCCGCCACGCCGCACAGCAGGTCAACGGCGCGCTGCGCAAGCTGTTCAGGACCAAGCTCTTCCGCCGGGGCGTTGATGGTGTCGCGCACCCAGTCGATAATGTGCAGGCGGCTTTCCAGCTCTTTTTGACCGGCTTCGTCGAGGTTCGCCCATTCAATTTTGCGGGTGCCTTTCGGGCCTTTGTAGCCCGCCCAGAACGCCCAGCTGCGGTCAGTATCCCAACCTTCGCCTTCCAGCGAGACATGCTTAATGCCCAGGCCGTCAATTTTACGCGCGGCGCGCTGGATCAGACCTAAATCATCTTTGCCCGTCAGGTGCAGGGTGATACCGTCGTTGTTGATGCTGTAGCTGGCTTTCTCGCCCCAGCGCGCGTCGGCGGGCTGCGTAGAGAGCGTAATCTTCATCGCTTCGGTCATTTTATTTTTCCTTATTAGCAACTAGCAAACGGGCCGCCTGAAGGCAGCCCGTTTTGTTATTTATTCTGCTTCATCTAACCAGACTAACAGAATCGCCTCCAGAATTTTTTCATTGGATGCGTTTGGATCGTCGTCGAAATCCTCTAAATCGCAGATCCACTGGTGCATGTCGGTGAATCGTACGGTTTTGGGATCGAGATCCGGGTTCGCGTCGTAGAGCGCTTCGCCGATTTCACGGCTGTCTGTCCACTTCAGTCCCATATTAATGCTCGCGTGCGTGGTTGATGGTGTAGCGTGGGAATTCCACGACCAGATCTTCATCGGTCACCGCGGCCTGGCAGCTCAGGCGGCTGTCTGGCTCCAGACCCCATGCTTTATCCAGCATGTCGTCTTCGTCTTCGGTGCTCTCGGCGAGAGAGTCGAAACCTTCACGCACGATGCAGTGGCAGGTGGTGCAGGCACAGGATTTTTCACAGGCGTGTTCCACTTCGATACCTGCACGCAGGGCAACATCGAGAATGGTTTCACCGGTCTTCGCTTCCAGAACAGCGCCATCCGGACAGAGGTCCGCATGAGGCAAAATAACAATCTTTGGCATATTAAACCTCGTCCACGGACTGGCCTTTCAGCGCGACGCGGACAGATTTGTCCATGCGGCGAGCAGCGAAGTCCTGGGTTTGTTTATCAACGTTTTTAATGGCTTCTTCTATTGCGTTAGCGTCATTGCCTTCGGCGACTGCGCGTAAGCGCGCGGCAGCCTCGTCAATCACCTGACGCTCGGCGGCGCTTAACAGCGCGGCATCGGCAGCGAGCGCCCCGTTCAGGCTTTCCAGCACACGTGCGGCTTCAACTTTCTGTTCAGCCAGCATACGCGCCTTCACATCCTGCTCGGCGTAGCTCATTGAATCCTGGATCATGGAGGCGATTTCGCCATCGGTCAGGCCGTAGGACGGCTTCACCTGGATGGACGACTCCACGCCGGTCGATTTTTCCATCGCCGTGACGCTCAGCAGGCCGTCCGCATCTACCTGGAAGGTCACGCGAATATGCGCCCCGCCAGCTGGCAGCGCCGGGATGCCGCGCAGCGCAAAGCGGGCCAGAGAGCGGCAGTCCTGCACCAGTTCGCGCTCGCCCTGCATCACGTGGATGGACATCGCGGTCTGGCCGTCTTTGAAGGTGGTGAACTCCTGCGCACGCGCCACCGGAATGGTGGTGTTACGCGGGATCACTTTCTCCACCAGGCCGCCCATGGTTTCTAAACCGAGAGACAGCGGGATGACATCCAGCAGCAGCATTTCGCTGTCCGGCTTGTTGCCAACCAGAATATCGGCCTGGATAGCGGCGCCGACGGCAACCACTTTGTCCGGGTCGATGGAGGTCAGCGGCGTGCGGCCAAAGAACTCGCCCACCCGCTCGCGCACCAGCGGCACGCGCGTTGAGCCGCCCACCATGACCACTTCCAGCACCTCGTCAGCCTCCACGCCCGCATCCTTCAATGCGCGACGGCAGGCCAGCAGGGTGCGTTTAACCAGAGGCGCAATCAGCTCGCTGAACTGGTCGCGGGTGATTTCACCCTGCCAGCCTGCGACATTAACGCTGACCGACTGCGCATCGCTCAGCGCAATTTTGGCGTCGATGGCAGCATCCAGCAGTTCGCGCTGAACGCGCGCATCGCTGCGATCGCTGATGCCCGCCTGCTCGCGGATGTAGTCCGCCAGCAGATGGTCGAAATCATCGCCGCCGAGCGCGGAATCCCCGCCGGTCGCCAGCACTTCAAACACCCCGCGGCTCAGGCACAGGATCGAAATATCAAAGGTGCCGCCGCCCAGATCGTAGACCGCAATTACCCCTTCCTGACCGGAGTCGAGGCCGTAGGCAATCGCAGCCGCCGTCGGTTCGTTCAGCAGGCGCAGCACGTGCAGGCCCGCCAGACGCGCGGCGTCTTTGGTGCCCTGACGCTGTGCGTCGTCAAAATAGGCCGGAACGGTGATCACTACGCCGTCCAGATCGCCGCCAAGCGTCGCCGTCGCGCGCGCCGCCAGCGCTTTGAGGATATCAGCGGAAACGCGAATTGGGTTCAGCAAACCGGCCGCCGTGGCAATCATCGGCAGACCGTTTTCACTGGCCTGCAGCTGATACGGCAGGTGCGGGTAGCGGGTCTGGATATCAGCCAGCGAGCGGCCCATCATGCGCTTTACGGAGCTGATGGTGTTGGCCGGATCGCGCGCGGCGTTGGCGCGGGCGTCATAGCCGACCGCGTGACCCTGCTGCTGGTAGTGGACCACGGAAGGCAGCAGATGGCGGCCCTGCTCGTCGGCCAGCGTTTCCGCCTGGCCGCTGCGCACGGTCGCCACGAGGGAATTGGTGGTGCCCAGGTCAATACCGACCGCCAGACGACGCTGGTGCGGTGCGGCGCTTAAGCCAGGCTCACTAATTTGTAATAAGGCCATAATTGCTTCCGAAATTAAAAATCGAGCAGCTTTTCTTCGAGTTGTTCAGCGCTGCTTCGCAGTTTATCGAGAAAACGGAGTTTGCGCACAGTGTCTGCCGCCACGTCCCAGGTCTCGTTGTTCAGTTGCTTCACCATCTGCTGATGGCGGGTATCGAACATGCCCTTCACGCGCGTGATAAAACGTTCCAGACGCGCTTCGTCTTTGGCCTGTTCAATCTCATCCAGCTCTTCGCGCAACTCCAGCTGTTCCATCAGAAACGCGGTGTCGCGCACGGTGTGCTGTTCGCTCGCCAGATCAAAGCCGTGGAGCGAGAGCAGATATTCTGCACGCGCCAGCGGATGGCGCAGCGTCTGCCAGGCCTGGTTGATAGTCGCGGAGTGCGATACCGCAGCCAGCTGCTCTGCCTGCGTCCCGCTGGCGAATTTATCCGGATGATACTGACGCTGCAGATCCTGAAAACGGACCGTCAGCGCCTGAAGATCGATCGGGTATTGAGCGGGTAGTCCGAAGAGAGTGAAGTAATCCATAACAATCTCAGGGGTAGCCTGTTAGAACAAACCCCACGCGCAGCAAAGCCACGGTGGGGTTTCGGATGACGCGCGGTTAAACGTGGAAGCTTTCGCCGCAACCACACTCGTCTTTGACGTTCGGGTTCGTGAATTTGAACCCTTCGTTCAGGCCTTCTTTTACGAAGTCCAGCTGAGTGCCGTTGAGAAATTGCAGGCTTTTGCCATCGACCACCACCTTCACGCCCTTGTCTTCAAACACGGTGTCGTCAGACGCCGGCTCGTCAACAAACTCCAGTACGTAAGCCATACCAGAACAGCCGGAGGTACGTACGCCCAGTCGCAGGCCAAAGCCTTTACCACGGTTCGCCAGAAAAGAGCTTACTCGCGCGGCAGCGCTGTCGCTAAGGGTAATCGACATACTCAAACCTCAATTATTTTGCTTCACGTTTGCTTTTGTAATCCGCAATGGCGGCTTTGATCGCGTCTTCTGCCAGAATTGAACAGTGAATTTTCACCGGCGGCAGTTCGAGTTCTTCAGCAATATCCGTGTTCTTAATTGCCTGTGCTTCGTCCAGAGACTTGCCCTTCACCCACTCGGTGACCAGGGAGCTGGACGCAATTGCAGAACCGCAGCCGTAGGTCTTGAAGCGCGCGTCTTCAATGATACCTTCATTGTTGACTTTAATCTGCAACTTCATCACGTCGCCACACGCTGGCGCGCCAACCATGCCGCTACCGACAGATTCATCGCTGTTGTCAAAAGAGCCAACGTTGCGCGGGTTCTCGTAATGATCGATAACTTTTTCGCTGTATGCCATGATTGAATTCTCCTTATATACCGATTAGTGATGTGACCATTCAATGCTGTTCAGATCCACGCCCTGCTTGAACATTTCCCACAGTGGAGAAAGGTCGCGCAGACGGCCAATGGAGTTACGAACCAGCTCGATGGTGTAGTCAATCTCTTCTTCGGTAGTGAAACGACCTAAAGAGAAACGGATAGAGCTGTGTGCCAGCTCGTCAGTCATACCCAGCGCGCGCAGCACGTAGGATGGCTCCAGGCTTGCAGACGTACAGGCAGAACCGGAAGAAACGGCCAGGTCTTTCAGCGCCATGATCAGCGATTCGCCTTCAACATAGTTGAAGCTGACGTTGAGGATGTTCGGCGCGCCCTGCTCGAGATCGCCGTTCAGATACACTTCTTCCATATCTTTCACGCCGTCCCACAGACGGTTACGCAGCGTGCGCAGGCGTGCCATCTCGGTTTCCATCTCTTCTTTCGCAATGCGGTACGCTTCGCCCATGCCCACGATCTGGTGAACAGGCAGCGTACCGGAACGCATGCCGCGCTCGTGACCGCCGCCGTGCATCTGTGCTTCGATGCGGATACGTGGCTTACGACGAACGTACAGCGCGCCGATCCCTTTCGGGCCATAGATTTTGTGGCCGGAGAAGGACATCAGGTCTACTTTCAGCTGGCTCAGGTCGATAGGCAGTTTACCCACGCTCTGGGTCGCATCCACGTGGTAGATGATACCGCGCGCGCGGCACATTTCGCCGATGGTCGCGATGTCCTGAACGACGCCGATTTCGTTGTTAACGTGCATGATGGAGACCAGGATGGTGTCGTCACGCATCGCCGCTTCGAGCTCTTTCAGGTCAATAATACCGTTGCTCTGCGGCGCCAGATAGGTCACTTCGAACCCTTCACGCTCCAGCTGGCGGCAGGTGTCCAGCACGGCTTTGTGTTCGGTTTTGCTGGTGATGATGTGCTTGCCTTTTTTCTGATAAAAGTTGGCTGCACCTTTGATCGCCAGGTTGTCGGATTCGGTCGCACCGGAGGTGAAAACAATCTCACGCGGGTCGGCACCCACCAGGTCAGCAATCTGATTACGGGCGATATCCACCGCCTCTTCAGCATGCCAGCCAAAACGGTGTGAACGGGAAGCTGGGTTACCAAAGTTTCCGTCCAGGGTCAGACACTGCATCATTTTCTCGGCAACACGCGGGTCCACCGGCGTGGTTGCGGAGTAGTCGAGATAAATCGGTAATTTCATTGCTCTATAAACTCCGTACATCGCTTCAATGCAAGGAATCAGGCAACCGGCTGGATGTACGACCGAGTACGCGGGGTGTGACCACCCCGGCCTGATTCTGAAATACTTATCGTTTTATTACGCGCGTAATTTGACGTCGATAGCGTCCTGCGCGCGGGTGCTGCGTTGTGAATCATGGCTGTGCTGACGGCCTGATACGTCCAGAACTTCCTGGTTATTGACCAGTTCACCGAGGGTGATGTTGTTCAGGAAGCCGGTCAGACGGTCGCTCAGATCGCGCCACAGCGCGTGGGTCAGGCACTTATCGCCGCCCTGGCAGCCGCCTTTACCCTGGCAACGGGTTGCGTCAACGGATTCATCCACCGCGCTAATCACTTCGCCAACCGCAATACTGCCCGCGTCTTTACCCAGCAGATAACCGCCGCCCGGGCCACGAACGCTGGACACCAGTCCATTTTTACGCAGTCTGGAGAACAGCTGTTCCAGGTAAGAGAGGGAGATCCCTTGTCGTTCAGAAATATCAGCCAACGGAACCGGGCCCGCTTCGGAGTTGAGCGCAACGTCCAGCATCGCGGTCACGGCATAACGCCCTTTAGATGTCAGTCTCATGTCTTACTTAACCTCAAACTCGCCCCTGCCCGGGGTTTTTTATTGTAAAATGGGGGTATTGCATAGCAGGGCCAAGTCTGACATTCCTGACTAAAATGGTCAACTATTTACTTGACTGTTTTAGTCAGGTATTTAACCTTCTGTGCCTTCATAATATAGGTGCGGCCTGATGCCCTCACCCCAACCCTCTCCCACGGGGAGAGGGGGAAATCGGCACTACTCTTTATTCTTCTGCTCAATCGACGCCAGAATTCCGCGCAGGATGTTCAGCTCCTGGCTTTCCGGACGCGCGCGGGTAAACATGCGGCGCAGCTTATTCATCACCTGGCCAGGGTGGCCTTCACGGATGAAGCCGGTAGCGAGCAGCGTCTGCTCCAGGTGACCGTAGAAACGCTCAAGGTCGTCCACCAGCGGGTAGGCCGTATCTTCTTTCGGTTCTGCCTGCTTCTCCTGCGTCGCCAGCCAGGCCATGCGCACTTCGTAGGCGATTACCTGCACCGCCATTGCCAGGTTCAGCGAGCTGTATTCCGGGTTGGCTGCAATCGCCACGTGGTAGTGGCACTTCTGCAGTTCGTCGTTGGTCAGGCCAACGCGCTCGCGGCCAAACACCAGCGCAACCGGCGCCTGCTCTGCTTCTGAGACGCTTTTCAGGCCGCATTCGCGCGGATCCAGCATCGGCCACGGCAGCGTGCGTGAGCGCGCGCTGGTGCCCACCACCAGGCTGCAACCGGCCAGCGCTTCGTCGAGGGTATCAACGATCTGCGCATTACCGATAACGTCGCTGGCCCCTGCCGCCAGGGCGATAGCCTGAGAGTCTGGTTTCACCAGCGGATTAACCAGCCACAGGTTCGTTAAGCCCATGGTTTTCATAGCGCGGGCCACAGAGCCCATGTTGCCGGTGTGCGATGTTTCGACCAGCACGATTCGAATGTTTTGCAGCATAATTTTTAGATGTCTGGGTTCAGTGTCTGAAGAATATTCGGGCATATTATCATAAACGGGAGACATAATCCGATCCCGCTGCTATACTCTGCGCCGATTTTCCTGTTCTTTAACATCCAGTGAGAGAGACCGATGCATCCGATGCTGACCATCGCCGTGCGCGCAGCGCGCAAGGCGGGTAATGTAATTGCCAAACACTACGAAACGCCAGACTCCGTAGAAACCAGCCAGAAAGGCAGCAATGATTTCGTGACTAACGTCGATAAAGCCGCAGAAGCGATTATTATCGAAACGATCCGCAAATCTTACCCGCAGCACACCATCATCACCGAAGAAAGCGGTGAACATGAAGGTACCGATCAGGATGTTCAATGGGTTATCGATCCACTGGATGGCACCACCAACTTCGTTAAACGCCTGCCACACTTCTCTGTGTCAATCGCAGTACGCATTAAAGGCCGTACTGAAGTCGCCGTTGTTTACGATCCAATGCGTAACGAACTGTTCACCGCGACCCGCGGTCAGGGCGCACAGCTGAACGGCTACCGTCTGCGCTGCAGCAATGCACGCGATCTGGACGGCACCATCCTGGCGACCGGCTTCCCGTTCAAGGCGAAGCAGCACGCAACTACCTATATGAATATCCTGGGCAAGCTGTTCACCGAATGCGCGGACTTCCGTCGCACCGGCTCTGCTGCGCTGGATCTGGTCTATGTGGCAACCGGCCGCGTTGACGGTTACTTCGAACTGTCACTGAAGCCGTGGGACTTCGCTGCGGGCGAGCTGATCGCACGTGAAGCAGGCGCGATTGTTTGCGACTTCACCGGCGGCCACAACTACATGACCACCGGCAACATCGTTGCGGGTAACCCACGCGTTGTTAAAGCCATGCTGGCCAACATGCGTGACGAGCTGAGCGATGCGCTGAAGCGTTAATCTCCTCATCTCAGCCCTCTCCCCAAAGGGGAGAGGGTGCTAAACGGCGCCGCGCTCATCCACATCGTTACCGCCGCCACCAGCAGAATCACTCCCCCCGCCAGCGCGAGCGTTGTCCATCCTACCTGCCGCCACAGTACCGGCGTTTTATTGCCGCTGAGTTTTACCGCAAGCTGACGGAAGCTGTGAACCAGCAACGCCAAAGACGAAATGGTGAGAGAGGTTCCTGCCGCCATCGCCAGCGCCGAGAGCATGCCCCAGCCGAACACGCCAATCACTTTACTGAACAGCAGCACCATGATTGCTCCCGAGCACGGGCGCATCCCCATAGAGAGAACTATCATCAGCCGCGCGCGCCAGTCGTCACCGCTCTGTAATTGTTCCTGCGTCGGCAGATGCTGATGCCCGCAGCCGCAGTGTTCATCATGAACGTGGTGCGGCGTAAAGGTTTTGAATTTGGGCTTTTGCAGCAGCGCGCGCAGCTTTTTCAGCGCCCGCCAGCAGAGGATCAGCCCCAGCACGCCGACCAGCGCATAGCTGCCCTTCTCCAGCCAGAAGCTGCTCAGGTGCAGCTGGCGCGCGGGAAGCTGTAATAGCGAAAGCACAACCACCACCAGCGCAATCGCCACGCCCCCCTGAAGCAGCGAAGAGGCCAGCGTCAGGCCAATGCTTGATTTCAGCTTCGACGGATGGGTGGCAAGCCAGGTGGTAATAACGATTTTGCCGTGCCCCGGCCCCAGCGCGTGCAGCACGCCATAGATAAAGCTGAACGCCAGCAGGGAACCGCCCGCTTTGGTCGGGTTCTCTGCCACCGCCTTCAGCAGCCCGCTCATCTGCTGGTTGACCTCACGCTGCCAGATGATGCTTTTCATCATCACCTGCGGCCAGGCCTGCCACAACCAGAGCGAACCGCAAACGGCGAGCAGTAGAAAAAGCGCCAGCGGCCAGAGGTGCAGCCAGCGGCGCGGCTTTCGTACCGGAGAGGAGATCACTGACATTGTAACGTTACCTTCTGCGCAAATTGTTTACCCAGTTCCATGTCCTCCGGTGGGGCATCCTCTTTATCAAGAGAGACAGCAAAATTCAGCGTCTCTTCGCTGGGCTTCGGGGTGTGAACCGTAATGTTGCAGGTTTTTTGCAACGACGCAGGAAGCTGCACGTCGCTGTCCTCGGCGTAGCTCATATCGACGTAGTACGTTGGGTCAAAGGTGGAAAACGTATAGGTTTGTCCTGCCAGCGGCTGCGGATGCGCCAGTGGGAGCACGAACGTCAGCACTGCCTGATGTCCGTCGCGGGACATGCCGTATTCTGTCGGGCGATTGAGGAACTTCACCTTTTGTCCGTTATGCCAGAACTCGGTGAAGTAGTGCTGCCCGAGCACGTTGGCCATCACTTCTGCCGCCAGCTTTTTCCAGATTTCGTCGCCGGGCTTCGCGTTACCCGCATCATAAAGCAGATCCGCTGAGGTGATTTCATCCATCGTCCAGCGCATTTTCAGGCCGCTCAGCTGCGTGCCGTCGGTGACCAGCTCGGTTTTCAGGCTGATAAAACTGTGAGGATGTGCGCTGGCGGTAAAGGTTATAACCGCCAAAAATAACGCCATCGCATTTTGTTTAACTGTCTGCATCAATTCCTCACGTCAAAAATTCTGTGATGTTCCCCAGCAATCCTGAGTGAAAGGCCTGCCGGCGCGCTTTTCAGCGCCCATCCTTTAGCTATTCTTATCAAACATTCACACTGGATACCCGACAGATGATGACGACGCTTGAAATTCCATCTGTGCTTTCCAGTTCGCAGCGCCGCTGCCAGGTGCTTTTGATGCTTTACCTGCCCGATGCTGTCGTCACCGCACAGAGCATAATCGCTGCCAACGGCGTGGACGAGGTCATGGCACGGCAAGATATAGCCGAGACGCGCGATGAAATCCAGCGCTATCACCGGCTGGATATCGTCACGCACCATGACGGTAGCTACCGAATTGAAGGCACTGCCCTGAATCAGCGTTTATGTCTGCTGCACTGGCTGCGCAGGGCGCTCCGCCTTTGTCCGCAGTTTGTCTCGCACCAGTTTACCCCAGCCTTAAAAACCGCGCTTAAACAGCACGGCATCGCGCGGCCGCTCTACGACGATGCTAATCTGCGGGCGCTGATCGGCTTCTGCTCACGCAAGCTGCAGCGTCAGTTTGAATGCCGGGACGTCCAGTTCTTACAGCTCTACTTGCAATACTGCCTCATCCAGCACCACTTAGGGAATACGCCGCAGTTTTCCCACGCGCAGCGCAGCTGGACCCAGTCGCGGGGAGAGTATTTTACGGCGCAGGAAATTGTTCGTCACTGGAAGCGGCGCGTGCCGCAGGGCGCGCACGTGGATGAGCAGCTGTTTCTGGCGCTGCTGTTTATGATGCTCCGCACGCCCGATCCAGCGCTCGATAAACACCAGCAGGATCAGCGCCTGCGCCGCGCCATTGTGCGCATGGTGGCCCGTTTCCGCTCCCAGACCGGGATGAACTTCAGCGATGAGCAGGGGCTGACCGATCAGCTGTATATCCATCTGGCTCAGGCGCTGGACCGCTCGCTGTTTGAGATCGGCATCGACAATAGCCTGCCCGAGGAAATTCACCGTCTCTATCCCCGGCTGTTACGCACCACGAAAGAGGCACTCTTTGAGCTGGAAGCCGAATTTGGGCTGCGGTTCTCCGATGAAGAGATGGCGCTGGTAGCGGTTATTTTCGGCGCCTGGCTGATGCAGGAGACCGATCTGCATGAAAAACAGGTAGTGCTGCTGACCGGGGAGGATAAATCCTGTGAGGAGGTGATTGAACAGCAGCTGCGCGAATTAACCCTGCTGCCGCTCAACATTCGCTATCTGACGCTGCAGGCGTTCCAGAAAGAGGGGGCACCGCGCGAAGCCGCGCTGGTTATCACCCCCTATCCTACCGTGCTGCCGCTGTTCTCGCCGCCGCTGATCCACGCGGTTGAATCACTTAACGCGCAGCAGCAGGAACATATTCGCGCCATGCTGGAATCGTAGCTACGCCCGTGCGGCCACTTTCGGTCGAACAAACATCGCCGGGAGCGCCACCAGCGCCATGACCCAGAACACGCCGTGTCCCAGATGCTGATACAGAAAGCCCGCAAAGACCGTCATCACCGCAATGCTGCCGCCCATCGCCACCGCAGAGTAGACCGCCTGCAGACGGATCACGTCCCCGCCCTCGCGCGCCGCGATATAGCGCATCGCCGCCAGGTGGCACACGGTGAAGGTGCCGCAGTGAAGGATCTGCGCCACAATCAGCCACGGCAGTTCGGTCGTCCAGCCCATAATCCCCCAGCGCGCCACGCCGCAGACCGCGGAAAGCAGCAGCAGATCGCGCGCGCCGAAGCGGCGGAACAACTTTTTGCTCAGGGCGAAAATAATGACTTCTGCCACCACCCCCAGCGACCACAGGTAACCGACCGCAGAGGCCGAGTAGCCCGCCCCCTGCCAGTAGATGGCGCTGAAGCCATAGTACGCCGCATGCGCCCCCTGAAGCAGACAGACGCACGCCAGAAAACGCCAGCTCTGGGCCACCAGGCTCCGCCAGGCGGGCCAGCCGGCGCTCTCCTGATGGCGACTCTCCCCTTGCGGCATCACCGACGGGCGCAGCAGCATTCCCAGCAGCATCGAGGCAATACCGATACTCAGCAGCGCCAGAATCGCGCGGTAGTCGTAAAGGCTGACCAGTTTCCCCACCAACGCCGAGCCGATCACGAAGGCAATCGATCCCCAGAGGCGCACGCGACCATAATCCATGGTGATCTGCTTTTGCCAGGTGTTCGCCAGCGCATCCGTCAGGGGTACCAGCGGGGAGAAGAACAGATTAAAGCCAACCATCACCACCATCAGCCAGGCAAACTGATGGCTGACCCAGAAGCAGGCCGCGAAGACCAGCGTCAGCAGGGCCAGAATGCGCACCGCTTTAATCAGTAAGGAGGGATCGCTGACGCGGGGGGCAATCAGCAGGCTTCCGAGGAAACGCGCCACCAGCCCCGCGCCCAGCAGAATGCCGATGGTTTCTGGCGTCAAACCAATTCCCTTGAGCCAGACGCTCCAGAAAGGCAGAAAAATACCGTAGCTAAAGAAGTAGGTGAAGTAGCTGAGCGCCAGCCAGCGCGTGGAATGCAAGACCATGAATCCCTCCCGAAATGGAGGCGATAGTCTGGCGTTTATCCTGCACTTTAGCAAGTCGTTAGCGCGCTATAAATTAACGATAAATTAACGTCCTGGACAGCCGGTCGGCGTATGGCGTGAGCGGCAAAATTGTATTACGTTTAAAAGACATCGCCTGAAGAGGTCGTTTGCCATGAACAGCTTACGTTATTTCGATTTCGGCTCCTCACGCTCCTTCCTGCTATTGATTGCCCGTATTGCCATCGTTGTCCTGTTTATTATTTTTGGCTATCCCAAGCTGACGGGGTTTAGCGGCACCGTTCAGTATATGACGTCGCTCGGCGCCCCCATGCCGATGCTGGCGGCCATTATCGCCGTAGTAATGGAGGTTCCCGCCGCTATCCTGATCGTGCTCGGCTTTTTCACCCGCCCCCTCGCGGTGCTCTTTGTCTTCTATACGCTGGGCACGGCGATTATCGGTCACCACTACTGGGATATGACCGGAGATGCGGTTGTGCCGAATATGATTAATTTCTACAAGAACGTCAGTATTGCTGGCGCGTTTATTTTGCTGGCGATTGTGGGACCGGGGGCCATTTCCCTGGACCGGCGTTAAGCCATAAAAAAAGGCCGCAAGCGCGGCCTTTTTTATTTCTGCAAAGCAGAGGAATTATGCGTATACCGGGAAGCGTGCGCAGATATCCAGAACTTTACCTTTGACGCGCTCGATAACCGCTTCGTCATTGATGTTGTCCAGAACGTCACACATCCAGCCAGCCAGCTCTTTCACTTCCGCTTCTTTGAAGCCGCGGCGCGTCACGGCCGGAGAACCGATACGGATACCGGAGGTCACAAACGGGCTCTTCGGATCGTTTGGCACGCTGTTTTTGTTTACTGTGATGTTGGCGCGGCCCAGGGCAGCGTCAGCTTCTTTACCGGTCAGGTTCTTATCAACCAGGTCCAGCAGGAACAGGTGGTTTTCAGTCCCGCCGGATACCACTTTGTAGCCACGGTTCAGGAACACTTCCACCATCGCTTTGGCGTTCTTAGCAACCTGCTGCTGATACACCTTGAACTCTGGCTCCATCGCTTCTTTCAGCGCGACCGCTTTTGCGGCGATAACGTGCATCAGCGGGCCGCCCTGCGCGCTTGGGAACACGGCAGAGTTCAGTTTTTTGTACAGTTCTTCGTCACCGCCTTTCGCCAGGATCAGGCCACCGCGTGGACCCGCCAGGGTTTTGTGAGTAGTGGTGGTCACAACGTGAGCGTGAGGAACCGGGTTCGGGTAAACGCCTGCGGCAATAAGGCCCGCAACGTGCGCCATGTCAACGAACAGGTACGCGCCGATGCTGTCTGCGATTTCACGCATTTTGGCCCAGTCAACGATACCGGAGTAAGCAGAGAAGCCACCGATGATCATCTTCGGCTTGTGCTCTTTGGCCTGCTTAGCCATGTCTTCGTAGTCAATTTTACCGGACTCATCAATACCGTAAGGAATGATGTTGTACAGTTTGCCGGAGAAGTTAACCGGAGAGCCGTGAGTCAGGTGGCCGCCCTGCGCCAGGTTCATACCCAGAACGGTATCGCCCGGCTGCAGCAGCGCGGTGTAAACAGCGAAGTTAGCCTGAGAGCCGGAGTGCGGCTGAACGTTCGCGTAGTCAGCGCCGAAGAGTGCTTTCGCACGGTCGATAGCCAGCTGCTCAACGATATCAACGTACTCGCAACCGCCGTAGTAGCGCTTGCCCGGGTAACCTTCAGCGTATTTGTTGGTCAGCTGAGAGCCCTGCGCCTGCATTACGCGCGGGCTGGTGTAGTTTTCGGAGGCGATCAGTTCGATGTGCTCTTCCTGACGTACTTTTTCCTGCTCCATAGCCTGCCACAGTTCGGCATCATAATCGGCAATGTTCATTTCACGCTTTAACATCCGCATCTCCTGACTCAGCTAACAAGTAAATTTTGGCCTGAAAAGGCAGTCCTGTTGGACGACGGGCAACAGTATAACTGAATAGTTCTGTGATAACAGGTCTTGACAAACGATTTTACGCAAACGTTTTCCTTCACGCCACGCAAGGGTTTGAGGAATAAAGATCTCACTATTTCCAGCGGATTTCTTTTCAGGTTTGTGATGCGTATTTTTCATCTTGCAAAGAACCATTTACAAAGCATGGGTATTTTTTATAAGATTCATTTAAAATACATCATTAGGTAATATCAGAAGGAAGCTGCCATGCTCGACGCTCAAACCATCGCTACCGTTAAAGCCACCATTCCCCTGCTGGTGGAAACCGGCCCTAAACTTACCGCCCATTTCTACGATCGCATGTTCACGCACAATCCGGAGCTCAAAGAGATTTTCAATATGAGCAACCAGCGTAACGGCGATCAGCGTGAAGCGCTTTTCAACGCCATCGCGGCCTACGCCAGCAATATCGAAAACCTGGCGGCGTTGCTGCCTGCGGTGGAAAAAATCGCGCAGAAGCACACCAGCTTCCAGATCCAACCCGAGCAGTACAACATCGTCGGCACTCACCTGCTGGCAACGCTGGACGAAATGTTCAGCCCGGGCCAGGAGGTGCTGGACGCCTGGGGTAAAGCCTACGGCGTGCTGGCAAACGTGTTTATCAACCGTGAAGCGCAGATCTACAGCGAAAACGCCAGCAAGAACGGCGGCTGGGAAGGAACGCGCGCCTTCCGTATCGTCGAGAAAACGCCGCGCAGCGCGCTTATCACCAGTTTTGAATTTGAGCCGGTTGACGGCCAGCCGGTGGCCGATTACCAGCCGGGCCAGTATCTGGGCGTATGGCTGAAGCCTGAAGGCTTCCCGCACCAGGAGATCCGCCAGTACTCTCTGACCCGCAAACCAAACGGTAAAGGCTACCGCATTGCGGTGAAGCGCGAGGACGGCGGTCAGGTATCCAACTGGCTGCATAACGAAGCGAGCGTGGGCGACGTGGTTCATCTGGCCGCGCCGGCGGGCGACTTCTTTATGGCCATTGAAACCAATATCCCGGTCACGCTGATCTCCGCGGGCGTGGGCCAAACGCCAATGCTGGCGATGCTGGATACGCTGGCGAAAGCAAACCACAGCGCGCAGGTTAACTGGTTCCACGCAGCGGAGAACGGCAACGTGCACGCCTTTGCGGATGAAGTGAAAGCGCTGGGAGCGACCCTGCCGCGTTTCACCGCGCATACCTGGTATCGCCTGCCAACGGAGGCAGACCGCACTGCCGCACGCTTTGACAGCGAAGGACTGATGAATTTAAGCCAGATGGAAGGGGCGTTTAGCGCGCCGGAAATGCAGTTCTACGTCTGTGGACCCGTGGCGTTTATGCAGTATGCTGCGAAGCAGCTGGTTGAACTGGGCGTGAATAAAGACAACATTCATTACGAATGTTTCGGGCCGCATAAGGTGCTGTAACGCAAAAAGCCCCTCGTTCGAGGGGCTTTTTTTTTCGCCGGGTGGCGAATGGTTAAATCGCGGCGTCGTCTTCTTCGCCGGTACGGATACGGATCACGCGCGCCACGTCAAAGACGAAGATTTTCCCGTCGCCAATTTTGCCCGTCTGCGCCGTGCGGATAATGGTATCCACGCAGGTATCGACGATATCGTCGCTGACCACGATTTCAATTTTCACTTTCGGCAGAAAGTCGACCATGTACTCTGCGCCACGATAAAGCTCGGTGTGGCCCTTCTGACGACCAAAACCTTTCACTTCCGTCACGGTCATTCCGGTGATGCCTACTTCCGCCAGCGCTTCACGTACATCATCCAGTTTGAAAGGTTTAATAATCGCATCAATCTTTTTCATGGTGGGTCCTTAAACTCTTGCCTGTAAGCTGCCTCGTAATCGATTGCTCACAGTACCATACGGTATTACTCTTTAAAATCGTTTGCTTCCAGCTCGTGGCGTGAGAGCAGCTTATAGAACTCGGTGCGGTTGCGTCCGGCCATCCGCGCCGCGTGGGTCACGTTGCCTTTGGTTATCTGCAGCAGCTTGCGCAGATAGTTCAGCTCGAACTGGTTACGCGCTTCCGCAAACGTCGGCAAGGCCGTGTTCTCCCCTTCCAGCGCCTGTTCCACCAGCGCATCGCTGATAACGGGCGAGGACGTCAGCGCCACACACTGCTCAATCACGTTCACCAGCTGGCGCACGTTACCCGGCCAGCTGGCGGCCATCAGCCGTTTCATCGCATCAGTCGAAAAGGCGCGCACGAACGGTTTATGCCGATCGGCCGCCTGGCGCAGGAGGTGATTCGCCAGCAGCGGAATATCTTCCGCACGCTCCGCCAGCGCCGGGATCTTCAGGTTCACCACGTTCAGACGGTAGTAGAGATCTTCACGGAACTCGTTGCGGGCCATCACTTTGGGCAAGTCGCGGTGGGTAGCGGAAATGATTCGCACGTTAATATCAATATCGCGGTTGCTGCCCAACGGGCGCACTTTGCGCTCCTGAAGTACGCGCAACAGTTTGACCTGCAGCGGCGCAGGCATGTCGCCAATCTCGTCGAGGAACAGCGTGCCGCCTTCCGCGGCCTGGAACAGCCCTTCCCGGCTGCTTACCGCGCCGGTAAATGCGCCGCGGGCATGGCCAAAAAGTTCAGACTCAAGAAGCTGCTCTGGGAGGGCACCGCAGTTAATGGCGATAAAAGCATTTTTACTGCGCGGGCTGGCGTTGTGGATCGCCTGCGCCAGGATCTCTTTCCCGGTTCCGCTCTGGCCGTTAATCAACACGCTGACGTCTGACTGTGCGACCATTCGCGCCTGCTCAAGCAGACGCAGCATTATCGGGCTGCGGGTGACGATAGATTCACGCCATGCGTCGTCTCCGGAGGGCGCGGCGTGCTCCAGCGCGCTGTCGATAGCTTTGTAGAGCGCGTCTTTATCTACCGGCTTGGTGAGGAAGCTGAACACGCCCTGCTGAGTTGCGGCGACGGCATCCGGGATTGACCCGTGCGCCGTCAGGATAATGACCGGCATGCCAGGCTGCTGCTTCTGGATTTCGGCGAACAGCTGCATGCCATCCATTTCGTCCATCCGCAGGTCGCTGATCACAAGGTCAATCTTTTCGCGGCTGAGGACTTTAAGCCCCTCCTGCCCGCTTTCCGCGGTCACCACGGTGTAGCCTTCACTCACCAGACGCATCCCCAGCAGCTTTAACAGGCCGGGATCGTCATCCACCAGTAAAAGATGGGCTGGTTTACGGCTCGTCATGCTTCACATCCTCTTGTTTCGGCATATCGCTGTCCGATGCAGCAGATGAACTACCAGGCTGATATTTACGCGACGAGAGCTGTCTTTCGATATCGGTCAGGTTTTCCAGCTTTCGCGTCGTGGTATCCAGCTGAGTACGTAAATGCTGTTGCTGTTGGCGCAGCGTATCCAGCTCGCTGTCGGTTGACTGCTGTAGCTTGCTGTAGCGGGAGCGCTCTTCAGACAGCTGCAGCTGTAACGTCTGCCCATCCCGCCATAGCTGGTATACCGGGCGCACCTGTGCAGGAAGATTGATCACAAACGTGTCCAGACGGGTCACGTTGGCCCGACGTTCAACGGGGGTAATTTTCGCATCGGCCAGTAAAATCCCACGCTTGAAAGCGTCCTGCCAGGTGTCTTCATCCAGCATCGCCGCCTTCATGCGGGCGTCTACCGGCGCAAGCCGCTGGGCGCAATCTATTCCGCGCAGCCAGAACAGCGGATTATTTTCGACATCATGCCCTGACAGATTCCAGATATCCTCACAGCGGGTAGAGAGGAAATCCGCCAGCTGGTTATCGGGCCATTTGTCTTCCTGTTTACCGCTTATCGCACTTTGCGGCGCATGGGAAACGCACCCCGCCAGAACTAAACAGGGCAGACTCAGGCGACCCGCTTTGCTGGAAAACACCGCGCGTATGGCGCGGAAAAAGACGTGTGACATACTCACCAGATATAGATTCATTTTATTAATTTTTCCGGCTCAGGGGCAGTTCAATACGGAAGCAAACATCTGAACGTTCGTCCGTGGCAATGTTTAGCTCACCCTGCATGCGTCGTATGCAGTCCCGGGCAATGCTTAATCCCAGACCGCTTCCTTTTACCGCGCCTTTCCGCTGATGACTCCCCTGGAAAAAGGGTTCGAAGATCATGGTTTTTTCGTCATCGGGGATCGGGGTGCCGGTGTTTGCGACGTCAATAAACACCCGGGAGCCCTTCGTATAACTTCGGATATAAATGTTACCGGATTCAGTACCATAGTGCACCGCATTGGAGTAAAGATTATCCAGAACGCTCATTAATAGCATGGGTTCAGCCAGGCAGGTCAGCGCATTCAGCTCCACCCCGGTATGCATCATTTTAGCTCTTGCCGGCAAGCTATGGGCGGAGATCACCATATCCACCAGTGGCTCAATCTCCACCTCTTCCAGTACCACCGTCCCGTCAGCCAGCTTGCGGTTATAATCCAGAAGCTGCTCGATCAACTTTTGCAGGTTGCGGCTGCTGGCGTCCAGAATGTCGACAATCTCTTTCTGCTCCGGCGTAAGTGGCCCTGCCACCTCGTCCGCCAGCAGCTCCGTTCCTTCACGCATGCTGGCCAGCGGGGTTTTCAGCTCATGGGAAATATGGCGCAGGAACTGATGACGCTGGGATTCCAGCCATGCCAGGCGCTCGGATAGCCAGATAATGCGCTGACCGACGGATCGCAGCTCGCGCGGGCCTTTAAAGGCAACCGTATCCCCGAGCGATTTCCCCTCCCCCAGGCGGTTGATCATACGCTGAATACCCTTCACCGGGCCGATGATCATGCGGGTAAAGAGCAGCACCAGCCCGAGGCTCACGAGGAACAGCACCAGCGCCTGCCAGCCGAAGAACTGGCCGCGCTCGGCAATCTCCTGCTGCAGCTGCTGGCCGCGAGAGAAAATGACCGTGCGCGTTGACTGCACCATTTCGGTATTGGCGGCGGCGAATGCCTCAAGGCGCGCGGCGGCAGCCGCATCCGGGCCGCTGTTCTGGCACTGCAGCTGCGCGAGATCGTTCAGATCCTGACGTAACGCCTGATACAGCCTGTCGTCCGGCAGCACGCCCGCGTGGGCATCCAGCATTTCGCTGTAGCGCTTGCGCTGGCTCTGGTACACCTTCTCCAGCGTCCGATCGTCGAGCACGCAGTACTGACGATAGCTACGCTCCATCTCCAGCGCGGCGTTGGTCATCGCTTCACTGCGTCTGGCATCGATAAGCGTGGTGCGGTTCGTCAGCGCCGCCTGGGCACTCAGCGCGTTGAGGCTCTGCCATGCCTGCCAGGCGAGGATCAGCAGCGGCAGCAGGATCAGCAGAAAGGCCATCATCACGAGCTGTCGCAGGGAGCGGGGAAAAACGGGCCAGCGTTTCAACGCATTACTCTCTTCATGGGGGTTTACGGAGAGCGTAACTGAGTCTGCCCTTCAGATACAACAAAGCCGGGTAAAAACCCGGCTTTGTTGTGGAATAAGGCGGTGCCTAACTCGACGTTTCGCCCTGGCCTGATAAAGCATCGCTATGATCAGTAGTTGGACGGCAGGCACCTTTTTGTGCGTCATTCGAAGTTTATGTAGCACGTCCCGAAGGGGCTGACATAAGAAGGTGAATGAGCCACTGGTTAATATTATGCAACACCCATGCCAGAATGCAAAACAAAATATTAACACTTTGAAATATATATCTTTTATTCGTTTAATCTATTTATTGTGCGCTGAATGATTTCCAGGCTAAGTGTCGCTATTAAGCAACACCTTAACGGGAACCTGTCCGGCCATATATAAATCAATGGGTTAAGTGTCTCCAATTGGAGACAGCCCTATACCATCTTTGTCGCAATTTTGCGACACGCATAAAAAAACCCGGTGGCGCTACGCTCACCGGGCCTACAAAGTACCTGCTTTACATCTTAACCCAGCTGTTTACGCGCGTTGCGGAAGATACGCATCCACGGGCTGTCCTCGCCCCAGTTTTCCGGGTGCCAGGAGTTGCTCACGGTACGGAACACGCGTTCAGGGTGCGGCATCATGATGGTCGCGCGACCGCTTTCGCTGGTCACCGCCGTAATACCATTGACGGAGCCGTTCGGGTTCGCCGGATAGGTTTCCGTGACCTTGCCGAAGTTATCGACAAAGCGCAGCGCCACCAGGCCTTTGCTCTCGAGCTGCGCCAGATGGGCCGCATCGCGCACTTCTACCTGACCTTCGCCGTGGGAAACGGCGATTGGCATCTGAGAGCCAACCATCCCCTGCAGCAGCAGAGACGGGCTCTGAGTCACTTCAACCAGACTGAAGCGCGCTTCGAAGCGGTCGGACTGGTTGCGCACAAAGCGTGGCCAGGATTCGCTGCCCGGGATCAGCTCGCGCAGGTTAGACATCATCTGGCAGCCGTTGCACACGCCCAGCGCCAGGGTTTGCGGACGATGGAAGAAGGTCTCGAACTCGTCGCGCACGCGGCTGTTAAACAGAATGGACTTCGCCCAGCCTTCGCCTGCGCCCAGCACGTCGCCGTAGGAGAAACCGCCGCACGCCACCAGCGCATGGAAATCTTCCAGACCGATACGCCCGGCCAGCAGGTCGCTCATGTGGACGTCGATAGCGTCAAAGCCCGCGCGGTGGAAGGCTGCCGCCATCTCAACGTGGGAGTTAACGCCCTGCTCGCGCAGCACGGCCACTTTCGGACGCGCGCCGGTCGCAATGTACGGCGCAGCGATGTCTTCGTTGATGTCGAAGGAGAGCTTCACGTTCAGGCCAGGATCCTGGTCATTCGCTTTCGCGTTATGCTCCTGATCGGCGCATTCCGGGTTATCGCGCAGGCGCTGCATCTGCCATGTAGTTTCTGCCCACCACATGCGCAGCGTGGTGCGGCTTTCGCTGAACACGGCGTGACCGTCGGCCTCAATGACGAAGCGGTCGCCCTGAACGGCTTTCCCCAGATAGTGGACGCAGTCTGCCAGACCGTGCTTCGCCAGAATCGCTTCCACCGCCTCGCGGTCTGCGGCGCGAACCTGAATCACCGCACCCAGCTCTTCGTTAAACAGCGCCGCCAGGCGGTCTTCGCCAAGCGTTGCAATGTTCGCTTCCACGCCGCAGTGGCCGGTGAAGGCCATCTCTGCCAGGGTCACCAGCAGGCCGCCGTCGGAACGGTCATGGTAGGCCAGCAGCTTGCGCTGTGCCACCAGCGCCTGAATTGCGTCGTAGAAACCTTTTAGCTGCGCCACGTCGCGCACGTCGGCTGGCTTGTCGCCAAGTTGACGGTAAACCTGCGCCAGTGCGGTGGCGCCCAGCGCGTTGTGGCCCTTACCCAGGTCAATCAACAGCAGGGCGTTATCTTCGGTCGCCAGCTGCGGCGTAACGGTATGGCGCACGTCTTCCACGCGGGCAAACGCGGTGATCACCAGCGACAGCGGAGACGTCATCTCGCGCTGCTCGTTACCCTCCTGCCAGCGGGTTTTCATCGACATGGAGTCTTTACCCACCGGAATGGTCAGGCCGAGGGCTGGGCACAGTTCCTCACCCACCGCTTTCACGGCTTCATACAGGCCAGCGTCTTCACCAGGGTGACCGGCTGCCGCCATCCAGTTCGCGGAAAGTTTGATACGTTTGATGTCGCCAATCTGCGTCGCCGCGATGTTGGTCAGCGCTTCACCAACCGCCAGTCGTGCAGAGGCGGCGAAGTCCAGCAGCGCGACCGGGGTGCGTTCACCCAGCGCCATCGCTTCGCCGTAGTAGCTGTCGAGGCTCGCGGTGGTCACGGCGCAGTTCGCCACCGGGATCTGCCACGGGCCAACCATCTGATCGCGCGACACCATACCGGTCACGGTGCGGTCGCCGATGGTCACCAGGAAGGTTTTCTCTGCCACGGCCGGCAGGTGCAGCACGCGGTTGACCGCTTCCGCCACGGTAATGCCCTGGCGATCCAGCGCTTTGCCCGCTGCTTTACGGGTTGTTACGTCGCGGGTCATCTTCGGCGTTTTACCGAGCAGCACGTCCAGCGGCAGATCGATAGGCTGGTTGTCGAAATGGGTGTCGCTCAGAGTCAGGTGCTGCTCTTCGGTCGCTTCACCGATGACGGCATACGGCGCGCGCTCGCGGCGGCACAGCTCGTCAAACAGCGGCAGCTGGTCGGCCGCAACCGCCAGCACATAGCGCTCCTGGGATTCGTTACACCAGATTTCCAGCGGGCTCATGCCCGGCTCATCGCTCAGGATATCGCGCAGGTTGAAACGGCCACCGCGACCACCGTCGCTCACCAGCTCCGGCATGGCGTTGGACAGGCCGCCCGCGCCCACGTCGTGGATGAACAGAATCGGGTTAGCATCGCCCAGCTGCCAGCAGCGGTCGATCACTTCCTGGCAGCGACGCTCCATCTCAGGGTTGTCACGCTGCACGGAGGCAAAATCGAGATCCGCATCAGACTGGCCGGAGGCCATAGAGGAGGCCGCACCGCCGCCCAAACCGATGTTCATCGCCGGGCCGCCCAGCACGATCAGCTTCGCGCCGACGACGATCTCGCCTTTCTGCACGTGATCGGCACGGATGTTGCCGATCCCGCCCGCCAGCATGATCGGTTTGTGGTAGCCGCGCAGCTCTTCGCCGTTGTGGCTGTCCACCTTCTCTTCGTAGGTACGGAAGTAACCGTTCAGCGCCGGACGACCAAATTCGTTGTTAAACGCCGCGCCGCCCAGCGGGCCTTCGGTCATTATATCCAGCGCGGTCACAATGCGCTCTGGCTTGCCGAAATCTTCTTCCCACGGCTGTTCAAAGCCAGGGATGCGCAGGTTAGAAACGGAAAAGCCGACCAGACCCGCTTTTGGTTTCGCCCCACGCCCGGTCGCCCCTTCGTCACGGATTTCGCCGCCGGAGCCGGTTGCCGCACCCGGCCACGGAGAAATGGCCGTCGGGTGGTTGTGAGTTTCCACTTTCATCAGAATATGCGCAGGCTCCTGATGGAAGTCATAGCGCCCTGCTTCGCGATCGGCGAAGAAGCGGCCCACCTCGGAACCTTCCATCACCGCGGCGTTGTCTTTATAGGCAGACAGCACGTGGTCAGGGGTTTGTTCCATGGTGTTTTTGATCATTTTGAACAGCGACTTCGGCTGCTGTTCGCCGTCGATAATCCAGTCGGCGTTGAAAATCTTATGGCGGCAGTGCTCAGAGTTGGCCTGCGCGAACATGTAGAGTTCGATGTCGTTCGGGTTGCGGTTGAGCTTAACGAACGCGTCCTGCAGGTAGTCAATTTCGTCTTCTGCCAGCGCCAGGCCGAGACGCAGGTTGGCGTCAATCAGCGCCTGACGGCCCTGCCCCAGCAGGTCCACGCTCTGTACCGGCGCAGGCTGATGATGGGAGAAAAGCTTCTGTGCGTCATCAAGAGAGGCAAACACGCTCTCCATCATGCGGTCGTGCAATTCAGCCGCAACCGCCTGCCACTGCGCGTCGCTCAGGGTAGAGGCTTCGACGTAGTACGCTACGCCGCGCTCCAGACGGTTAATCTGGCTCAGGCCACAGTTGTGGGCAATGTCGGTGGCTTTGGAAGACCAGGGGGAGATGGTGCCCGGACGCGGTGTCGCAAGGATCAGTTTGCCGGTTGGCGTATGGCTGCTCAGATTTGGGCCATACTTGAGCAGGCGTTCCAGCTGTACGCGCTCCTCTGCATTCAGGGGGGCATTCAGGTCAGCAAAATGGACATACTCAGCGTAAATATTGCTTACCGGAAGGTCGGCCGCCTGAAAACGTGCCAGCAGTTTGGTAATACGGAAGGCAGACAGTGCAGGCGAACCACGCAGAATTTCCATCATAAGTCTCTCGTCTTCGAAGCGCCGGGGCGCTTACAGTGTGCGCAAGGGGGGAAAACGGGCGTCATTATAGAGAATCCTGAGCGCCGACGAAACCGTTTGCGTCGAAATAAAATCGACTTCAGCGTTTAACAATAGATGTGACCTGTCTCTCTAATTGGTTGCCAAGTGGCGCAAGTTTACGCAAAATGCCGCTCATTCAATGACAAACCTTATGATTAACATGGCTACAGCAGACTGAGGCAACCGGCGTCGCAGAGAATTAACTAATTGAAAAAATTAAAGATTAATTATCTGCTCATCGGCATTGTAACGTTGCTGCTGGCAGTGGCCCTCTGGCCTTCCATCCCCTGGTTCGGCAAAGCCGAAAATCGTATCGCCGCCATTCAGGAGCGGGGGGAACTGCGCGTCAGTACCCTCAACTCTCCGCTGATTTACAGCGACATCAACGGCAAAATTATTGGTCTGGATTATGAGCTGGCGCAGCAGTTTGCCGATTATCTGGGCGTGAAGCTTAAAATTACCGTCCGCCAGAACATCAACCAGCTGTTTGACGACCTGGACAACAACAACGCCGATATCCTCGCTGCCGGGCTGGTCTATAACAGCGAGCGCAGCAAGAACTACCAGCCGGGCCCGACCTACTACTCCGTTTCCCAGCAGCTGGTTTATCGCGTCGGGAGCCTGCGCCCGCGTACGCTTGCCTCGATCAACGCGCAACAGCTGACGATTGCTCCCGGCCACGTAGTGATTGACGACCTGCGTGAGTTAAAGGAGAAAAAATACCCGGATCTGAGCTGGACGGTTGACCCTAAGCTCGGCACGACGGAGCTGCTGGAGCAGGTCAAAGATCAGAAACTGCCCTACACCATCGCCGATTCGGTGGCGATCAGCCTGTTCCAGCGGGTGCATCCTGAAATCGCCGTGGCGCTGGACGTGACGGACGAACAGCCGGTGACCTGGTTTACCCATCTGGATGATGACCAGACCCTCTCGGCGGCCATGCTGGATTTTTATAACACCATCAATGAAGACGGCACGCTGGCGCGACTTGAGGAGAAGTACCTCGGCCACGGGGATGACTTTGACTACGTTGACACCCGCAGCTTCCTGCGCGCGGTTGACAGCATCCTGCCTGACCTGCAGCCGCTTTTCGAAAAATATGCCCAGGAGATTGACTGGAAACTGCTGGCGGCTATCTCGTACCAGGAGTCCCACTGGGACACCCAGGCCACGTCGCCAACGGGCGTACGCGGACTGATGATGTTAACCAAAAATACCGCGCTGAGCCTGGGCGTTAACGACCGCACCGATGCGGAACAGAGCATCAGCGGCGGGACGCGCTACCTGCAGGATATGATGGCTAAAGTCCCGGAAACCGTGCCGGAAGAAGAACGGATCTGGTTTGCGCTGGCGGCCTACAACATGGGCTACGCGCACATGCTTGACGCGCGGGCTCTGACGGCGAAAACGAAGGGAAACCCGGACAGCTGGTCAGACGTAAAACAGCGCCTGCCGCTGCTGAGCCAGAAGCCGTGGTACAACAAGCTGACGTATGGCTACGCGCGCGGACATGAAGCCTACGCCTACGTGGAAAATATACGTAAGTATCAGATTAGCCTGGTCGGCTATCTGCTGGAGAAAGAGAAAGAGGCAACAGAGGCAAAACAGCTGGCGGAAAGTTATCCGGTTGTGGCACCGGACGAGCTTAATCATCCGACAACTTCAATTCTGCCTTTTGTTGCTTTTTCTGCTGACGGCGCATTCGAAAGAAATCGCTTAATAGCCCCGAACACTCTGGTGCAAGTACCCCACCGATAGTCTGCACCTGATGATTCATTCCAGGATGACCCAGCACGTCCATCAGTGAACCGGCCGCACCGGTTTTTTCATCCCGCGCTCCAAACACCAGGGTACCGATTCGGCTGTGCACCATCGCCCCTGAGCACATCACGCAGGGTTCAAGGGTGACGTACAGGGTGGTATCAAGCAGACGATAGTTTTGCAGCACCAGCCCGCCCTGACGAAGCGCCATAATTTCGGCGTGCGCGGTAGGATCGTGGCGGCCAATAGGACGGTTCCACCCTTCCCCAATCACCCGGTTGTTATGAACCAGCACCGCGCCCACGGGCACTTCGCCCTCGTCCCAGGCCCGTTGAGCCAGCGCCAGCGCGTGGCGCATCCAGTATTCATGATTGTGTTCTGAGGTGGACAAGGATTGATACTCCAGTCGAAAAGCGGGCGGCATTATACACAGCCCTTACAGATAAGACTATTCGAGTTGCTGAAGTTCACCGAGGGGAGTAACGCGCCAGCGGTGCTGGCAAAAATAGAGCAGCGGGTTGTCCTGCTTGCTGTCGCTGTAGCCGCTGTAAAGGCGCAGCGGCGTGCCGATGCGTTTTTCCAGCTGGACCACTTTTTCATGCCCCAGACAGCGCATCGTCAGGACCCAGCCGCCGTAGCCGCGGGAGATTTGCGTGGCGATAAGATTTACGCGCGGCAGCCAGGGGGTATCAAAGTAGACCTGCTCCACCAGCGTCTGCGGGGAGCCGGTAATCAGCCAGATATCGGCATCGTTGGCGTCAAGATAGCTGGTCAGGCGCGCCTGCACCACGGGAAACGCGGCAACGTGGCCGCGGAACCAGAGAGCGAACTCCTTTTCGAGCTGTTTGAGCCGCGCTTCGCTGTGGCCAAACGTACATCCCCACAGCAGCAGGCTCATCGGCCAGCGCGCCGCCCGGCCTTTTACCAGCAGCGCGATGCCAATGAGGGGTAAGAGCGGTAAGACGAGCAGCGCGTTCAGAGGCTGACGCCGCAGCAGGTAGCGCATAAACGTACCAAACATATCCTGCTGATGCAGCGTTCCATCCAGATCGAAAAAGACAACGCGACGCTCGTGATTGGCCAAACCTTACTCCTCTGGGTCGTTGAATCCTAACAGCCAGGTAAACAGGAACCCGGCGATCACCGCTACTAAATAGCCTAACAGATAGAGCATGACTTTTCCGGTCACGATGGTTAATGCCAGCGGTAAACCGGAGAGACCAAAGGTGATAACGGTGGCGACTTTCCAGTAGCTGATGAGAGCCCCGCCTACCGCGCCCCCCAGACAGGCCGCAAGGAACGGTTTACCCAGCGGCAGCGTGACGCCGAATATCAGCGGCTCGCCAATGCCGAGCAGCCCGACCGGCAGCGCCCCTTTAATCACTTTTTTCAGGCGCGCGTTGCGGGTTTTCATCAGGACGGCAATCGCTGCCCCCACCTGCCCGACGCCCGCCATCGAGAGAATAGGCAGCAGCGCGTTATAGCCGTGCGCCTGCACCAGCTCGACGTGGATCGGCACAAGTCCCTGATGCAGGCCGGTCAGCACAAGCGGCAGGAAGGTACCTGACAGCACCGCCCCCACCAGCAGACCGCCGCGGTCGATAGCCAGAGACGCGCCGTGGGCAATGGCGTCAGAGATCCACCCGCCTAGTGGCTGAAGGACCACAATCGCGACGCTACCGGTAATTAACGTGGTCAGCAGCGGGTTGAGGATCAGCTCAATCGAGCCAGGCAGAACCGCGCGTAGCTTTTTCTCGATCCAGCACATAAGAATAACCACCAGCAGCACGGCAATCACCCCGCCGCGACCAGGCTGGAGCGCCTCGCCAAACAGCGTGATTTGCGCTAGCTGCGGGCTGGACAAGATCCCTGCCATTACGCCGCCCATGGCCAGCGAGCCGCCAAACACCTTCGCGGTATTGACCCCGACCAGAATGTTCATAATGGCAAACACCGCGCTGCCGAAGATCCCGAGAATGCCCAGCAGGTTCGGATACTGCGTGGCAAAATCCCCGACGATATCTGGCCGCTTAAGGATGTTGATGATCCCGGTGATCAAGCCGGAAGCTATAAACGCCGGGATCAGCGGGATAAAGACGTTTGCCAGCTGTCGCAGCGCATCGCTCATGGGAGCTTTGTATTTGGCCTTCGCCTGCGCTTTGGTGCGTTCAGCGTCGTCAACCGTCACGCTCGCATCGCCGACCATCAGCGCGCGCATGGCGTCGACAACCTGCGCCGCCTTGCCCGGCCCGACGATCAGCTGGTGTTGCTGCCCCTGTTTTACGTAGCCGCTGACGCCGGACAGCTTCTTCAGGCCCGGCACGTCAAGCTGGTCGTCGTTATGCACCTCGACGCGCACGCGCGTCATGCAGTTTTCCAGACGCTGAATATTTTTCTCCCCGCCTATCCCCTGCAGGATATCGCTGGCGAGCGCTGCTGTTTTGTCCATAAACGCCTCTGCTAGTTTTCTAATGCCGCCCGTAAGAAGCCGTTATGCGCATCAAGTCTGGCTCGCGCAGCCGCCGCGTCCAGCCCGCTTAAGATCATCAAAATGGCCGGTTTTACGTCGTGATCGGTCTGCCTGAGCACCGCTTCTGCCTCTTCACGGCCCGCGCCTGTCGCCTCCATCACCATGCGGCAGGCTCTGTCCACCAGCTTGACGTTGGTGGCCTGCATATCGACCATCAGGTTCTGGTAGACCTTGCCGAACTTCACCATCGCACCGGTGGAGATCATATTGAGCACCAGCTTTTGCGCGGTCCCGGATTTCAGGCGCGTGGAGCCGGTGAGCGCTTCCGGCCCAACGACCGGAGAGATGGCGATAGCGGCCACCTGCGCAATCGGCGAGCCGGGGTTGCAGGAGATGGCGACCGTCGTGCAGCCGGTCCGGTTGGCGTATTCCAGGCCGCCAATGACGTACGGCGTGCGCCCGGATGCCGCCAGGCCGACCACCAGATCGTTCGCCGTCAGGTTCAGATCCTTCAGGTCATCCTCACCCAGCTGTTTGTTGTCCTCCGCCCCTTCAACGGCCTTCAGCAGCGCGCCGGGACCACCTGCAATCAGGCCAACCACCAGGCCGTGCGGAACGCCAAAGGTGGGCGGACATTCCGAGGCATCCAGCACCCCGAGACGCCCGCTGGTACCGGCCCCCATATAGATAATGCGACCACCGGCCTTAAGAGCTTCCGCCGCCGCATCGACCGCTTTCGCCACCTCTGGCAATGTCTCTTTCACTGCCTGCGCTACCAGCGTATCCTGTTGATTAAAGCGGTTAACCAGCTCCAGGGTGGAGAGCGCATCCAGATCCATGGTTTGCGGGTTACGCCTTTCAGAAACAAGTGAGCCAAGATTCATTTTTTGTACCTCAAGAATTTTTAATTCATAATAATCACACTATAATGGAATATAAAATTCATTCAGGCGAGCAGAATTCGTTTTTGCGCAGACAATCACATTTCCGCCGGGAGTACTCATGAACTGTTTAATTCGCATTCGCCAGCGCTACGCCGGCTTTGCTCAAAGCGACAAAAAGCTGGCGGATTTTCTGCTTTCTCAGCCCGATCGCGCCCGCCACCTCAGCTCACAGCAGCTGGCAAGCGAAGCTGGAGTGAGCCAGTCAAGCGTGGTGAAATTTGCCCAGAAGATCGGGTTTAAGGGTTTTCCCGCTCTTAAGCTGGCAATCAGCGAAGCGCTGGTGAGTAACCCGAATCCGCAGTCCATGCCGGTGCATAACCAGATCCGCGGCGATGACCCGATGCGTCTGGTTGGGGAAAAGCTGATCAAGGAGAACGTGGCGGCCATGCACGCCACGCTGGACGTGAATACCGAAGAGAAATTACTGGAAAGCGTGGCGATGCTGCGGGCGGCGCGGCGTATTATTTTGACCGGTATTGGCGCGTCCGGTCTGGTGGCGCGTAATTTTGGCTGGAAGCTGACTAAAATCGGTTTTAACGCCATCGTCGAGCAGGATATGCACGCCCTGCTGGCGACCGTGCAGGCGATGGATCCTGACGATCTGCTGCTGGCCATCTCCTACTCCGGCGAGCGCCGCGAGATCAACATGGCGACCGACGAAGCCCTGCGCGTCGGCGGCAAAATTCTGGCGATCACCGGCTTTACGCCAAATGCGCTGCAGCAGCGGGCAACGCGCTGTTTGTATACCATTGCCGAAGAGCAGGCCACGCGCAGCGCGGCAATTTCGTCCACCAGCGCACAAATGATGCTGACGGACCTGCTGTTTATGGCGCTGGTACAGCAGGATCTGGAGCGCGCGCCCGAGCGCATTCGTCACAGCGAAGAACTGGTAAAGAAACTGGTTTGACGCGTATAATGCCCGCCCAGTTTGTGTTGTTTCTGAGAATTTCCTGATGGCGCTGTTAATTACCAAAAAATGCATCAATTGCGATATGTGCGAACCCGAATGCCCGAACCAGGCGATTTCGATGGGCGACAGCATTTACGAGATTAACAGCGACCGCTGCACGGAATGCGTCGGCCACTATGAGACACCGACCTGCCAGAAGGTGTGCCCGATCCCCAACACTATTCTGAAGGATCCGACACACGTCGAGAGCGAAGAGCAGCTGTGGGATAAATTTGTCCTGATGCACCACGCGGACAAAATTTAGCTTTCGATAATCACCGTCGCGCTGGCATAGTGGCGTTCATCTGCGATCGTCACGTGCATATGATTCACCCCCAGCCTCTCCGCCAGCTTTTGCGCTTCACCCCACAGACGCAGGCGCGGTTTGCCCAGATCATCATTAAAAACTTCGAACTGGTTAAATGCCAGGCCGTTACGAATGCCGGTCCCGAACGCTTTGGCTGCCGCCTCTTTTACCGCAAAGCGCTTTGCCAGAAAACGCACCGGCTGCTGGTGCGCCTCCCAGATGGCCCATTCGTTATCGCTCAGCACGCGCCTTGCGAGGCGATCGCCGCTCCGGGCGATCACCGCTTCAATGCGGGCTATTTCGACGATATCGGTGCCTAAGCCCAGAATGGCCATTACTGACGCGCTTCCAGCATCAGGCGTTTCATCTCTGAAACCGCCTCTTTCAGGCCGCTCATCACCGCGCGGCCAATAATGGCGTGGCCGATGTTCAGCTCGTGCATTTCCGGCAGGGCGGCAATGGCCTTCACGTTGTGGTAGGTCAGGCCGTGACCAGCATTAACCTTCAGTCCCAGGCTCGCGGCGTAGGTGGCCGCTTTGGCGATACGCTCCAGCTCTTTGGCCTGCTCGGCATCGTTTTTAGCATCGGCATAGCAGCCGGTGTGAATTTCGATATACGGCGCGCCCACGTCGGCTGCCGCTTTAATCTGCGCGAAATCGGCGTCGATAAACAGAGAAACCAGGATACCGGCATCCGCCAGGCGCTTGCAGGCATCGCGCATTTTGTCCTGCTGCCCCGCCACGTCCAGCCCGCCTTCGGTGGTCACTTCCTGACGTTTTTCCGGCACCAGGCAGCAGAAGTGCGGTTTGGTCTCGCAGGCAATGGTCAGCATCTCTTCGGTGACCGCCATCTCCAGATTCATACGGGTGTCCAGCGTCTGACGAAGAATGCGCACGTCGCGGTCGGTAATGTGGCGGCGGTCTTCACGCAGGTGAACGGTAATGCCGTCGGCACCAGCCTGTTCAGCGATAAACGCCGCCTGAACCGGATCGGGATACGCCGTGCCGCGCGCGTTACGCAGGGTGGCGATGTGGTCGATGTTGACGCCTAACAGTAATTCAGCCATGACAATCCTCGGTTTTCTTTCTGATGCTGTGGTCTAACGTTTGGGCATAAACTGCCTGAATAATTCGCGGCTCTTTAAGGGCTTGCCGCCAAGATACGGCTTGAGGGCAATCCGGGTAAAGCGTTTTGCTGCGCGCAGGGTATCGGCGTCCGGAAACTCGCGTTCATAAAGCGCTCTGAGCTGGCGTCCGGTAAAAGTACTGTTATCAACGACGACGCTGGCAATAAAGCCTTTTTCTTCGCGGTAGCGGTAGGTCATGGTGTCTTCCACCTCATCACCGCTGCCTGCGCAGTGCAGAAAATCCACGCCGTACCCGAGGTGGCCCAGCAGCGCCAGTTCGAAACGACGCAGGGCGGGTTCGGGCGTGCCGGTCGCACCCGCCAGTGCCTGGATACAGTGCAGATAATCGAAGAAAAGTTCCGAGAAGCGAGTCTCATGTTCAAGGACGCGGGAGATGAGCTCGTTGACATACAGACCGCTGTAGAGCGTGATGCCAGAAAGGGGAAGCGCCAGAGAGACGGCTTCAGCGCTGCGCAAGGTTTTGACTTCCCCTCGCCCGCCAAAGCGAACCAGCAGCGGCGTAAAAGGCTGTAGGGCACCCTTCAGATTAGAACGTTTGGAACGTGCGCCTTTCGCAACAAGGCGCACGCGGCCCGACTCTTCCGTGAAGACGTCCAGCATCAGGCTGGTTTCGCTCCAGGGACGACTATGGAGAACGAAGGCGCGCTGCCAACCTTCCATTATACTCGTCGTCTTGAGTTACTGATCTTCGCCGTAACCGAGGCTGCGCAGAGCACGCTCATCATCGGCCCAGCCAGATTTCACCTTCACCCACAGTTCCAGATGAACTGGCGCTTCGAACATCTCCTGCATGTCCTTACGGGCTTCGATACCGATGGTTTTGATCTTGGCGCCTTTGTTGCCGATCACCATCTTCTTCTGCCCTTCACGCTCGACGAGGATCAGGCCGTTAATGTCGTAGCCACCGCGCTCGTTGCTCTGGAAACGCTCGATCTCCACCGTCACAGAGTACGGCAGCTCGGCGCCCAGGAAACGCATCAGCTTTTCACGGATGATTTCAGACGCCATAAAGCGCTGAGAGCGATCGGTGATGTAATCTTCCGGGAAGTGGTGAATCGCTTCCGGCAAGTGCTTACGTACGATGCCCGCGATGGTATCGACGTTCAGGCCGGTCTCAGCAGACAGCGGAACGATATCCAGGAAGTTCATCTGGCTGCCCAGCCACTGCAGGTGCGGCAGCAGGTCAGCTTTTTCCTGCACGTTGTCAACTTTGTTGACCGCGAGGATCACCGGCGTTTTGCCGTCACGCAGCTTGTTTAGTACCATTTCGTCGTCCGGCGTCCAGCGGGTGCCTTCCACTACGAAAATCACCAGCTCTACGTCGCCGATGGAGCTGCTCGCCGCCTTGTTCATCAGACGGTTAATGGCACGCTTCTCTTCCATGTGCAGGCCAGGGGTATCGACGTAGATCGCCTGATACGCGCCTTCAGTATGGATGCCGACAATGCGGTGACGCGTGGTCTGCGCCTTACGCGAGGTGATGGAAATCTTCTGCCCAAGCAGATTATTCAGCAGGGTGGATTTGCCGACGTTCGGACGTCCGACGATGGCAATAAATCCGCAATAGGTTTTTTCTTCGCTCATTCCAGCTCCAGCATTTTTAACGCCTGTTCGGCGGCAGCCTGTTCAGCCTTACGGCGGCTTGAACCTGTGCCCACCACCGGTTCACTCAGGCCACTGACCTGGCAATGGATGGTAAATTCCTGATCGTGCGCTTCGCCACGAACCTGCACCACCAGATAGGATGGCAGCGGCAGATGACGGCCCTGCAAATATTCCTGCAGGCGCGTTTTCGGATCTTTTTGTTTATCGCCCGGGCTAATTTCGTCCAGACGGGTCTGATACCAGTTAAGGATCAGCTTTTCTACGGTCTGGATATCGCTGTCCAGGAACACGCCACCAATTAATGCTTCGACCGTATCGGCAAGAATAGATTCACGACGGAAGCCGCCGCTTTTCAGTTCACCCGGCCCAAGACGCAGACATTCGCCCAGTTCAAATTCGCGCGCGATTTCAGCGAGGGTGTTGCCGCGCACCAGCGTGGCGCGCATGCGGCTCATATCACCTTCGTCCACGCGCGGGAAACGATGATAAAGCGCATTCGCAATCACGAAACTTAAAATAGAGTCACCCAGAAACTCGAGACGCTCATTATGTTTGCTGCTGGCACTGCGATGGGTTAATGCCTGTTGCAACAACTCCTGATGATGAAAAGTGTAGCCCAGCTTCCGTTGAAGCCGATTAATTACGATGGGGTTCATGCGATACCAATAAATGAATGCGTCAAAAATGCAGCACACGAAACCGACCTGAGAAAACCAACGCGGTTTCGTGTGCCGTGGCACCCTTGCAGGGCCAACCTTAAACTTCGGGGGAATATTCTATACACAACGACAGGGGATGTCGTTAGTTCAAAGAGATTTATCGAGGAAATAATTCACGTAGCCGCGAAATAACGCGGCTACGTGTTCTTTTCCTGAGAATTAATGGATTCCGCCAATACGATTCAGGCGCACGCCGGTCGGCCACTCGCCTTCCTGCTTCTCAAAACTCATCCAGATCGCGGTTGCTTTACCCACCAGATTCGCTTCCGGCACAAAGCCCCAGTAACGGCTGTCCGCGGAGTTATCGCGGTTATCGCCCATCATGAAGTAGTGTCCCGGCGGTACGATCCAGCTGGCCAGCTGCTGACCCGGCTGTTTGTAATACATCCCCACTTGGTCCTGCGCGATTGGCACGGTCAGAATGCGGTGAGTGACATCGCCCAGCGTCTCTTTGCGCTCAACCAGACGAATGCCGTTCTCTTTGGTTTCACCTTTTGGCACCTGGAAGAACCCGCTGGTCGCTTCACCGCCGTTACGACGGGCGAAAGTCTGCACGAAATCACTTGGCTCAACGTTTGAGTAGGTGATTGGCAGCGCGTTTTCACACGCGGTACCGGAGCTGCAGCCCGGCTGAACGGTGACTTCCTTCGCAACCGGATCGTAGGTCACTTTATCACCCGGCAGACCCACCGCGCGCTTAATGTAATCCAGACGCGGATCGTCCGGATATTTAAACACCACGATGTCGCCACGTTTCGGATGCCCCGTTTCGATCAGCGTTTTCTGGTAAATCGGATCTTTAATGCCGTAGGCAAACTTCTCAACCAGAATAAAATCACCGATCAGCAGCGTTGGCATCATTGATCCCGATGGGATCTGGAACGGCTCATAAATAAACGAACGTACCACCAGCACAATCGCCAGCACCGGGAACACCGACGCGCCCGTTTCCAGCCAGCCCGGTTTCGGGCCAACTTTCTTCAGGGTTTTCGCGTCAAGCGCATCGCCAGTCGCTGCCTGCGCGGCAGCCTGACGTTCACGGCGTTTTGGGGCGAAGATAAACTTATCCAGACACCACAGCAGGCCTGTCACCAGCGTAGCGATGACCAGGATCAGGGCAAACATGTTCGCCATGCCAACTCCTTAAAGGTTATTTGCCGTCTTTACCGACATGAAGAATGGCAAGGAATGCTTCCTGCGGCAGCTCAACGTTACCGACCTGCTTCATACGCTTCTTACCTTCTTTCTGCTTCTGCAGCAGCTTTTTCTTACGGCTGACGTCACCGCCATAGCACTTCGCCAGAACGTTTTTACGTAGCTGCTTCACGGTTGAGCGGGCAATGATGTGGTTACCGATGGCCGCCTGAATCGCAATGTCAAACTGCTGACGCGGGATCAGATCTTTCATCTTCTCAACCAGCTCGCGGCCACGGTACGGCGCATTGTCGTTGTGGGTGATCAGCGCCAGCGCATCCACACGCTCGCCGTTGATCAGCACGTCCACGCGCACCATGTTGGAGGCCTGGAAACGCTTGAAGTTGTAATCCAGTGATGCATAGCCACGGGAGGTAGACTTCAGACGGTCGAAGAAGTCGAGTACCACTTCCGCCATAGGAATTTCATAGGTCAGCGCCACCTGGTTACCGTGGTAAACCATGTTAGTCTGCACGCCACGCTTCTCAATACAGAGCGTAATAACGTTCCCCAGGAACTCCTGCGGCAGCAGCATGTGACATTCTGCAATAGGCTCGCGCAGCTCGTGAATGTTGTTCAGCGGCGGCAGCTTGGACGGGCTGTCGACGTAGATCACTTCTTTCGAGGTGGTTTCTACTTCGTAGACTACCGTTGGTGCGGTGGTGATCAGATCCAGATCGTATTCACGCTCCAGACGCTCCTGAATAATCTCCATGTGCAGCAGGCCGAGGAAGCCGCAGCGGAAGCCGAAGCCCAGCGCCGTTGAACTTTCTGGCTCGTAGAACAGGGAGGCATCGTTCAGGCTCAGCTTGCCGAGCGCATCGCGGAAGTTTTCGTAGTCGTCAGAGCTGACCGGGAACAGACCCGCGTAAACCTGCGGTTTCACCTTTTTGAAGCCAGGCAGCGCTTTGTCTGCCGGGTTACGCGCGCCGGTCAGGGTATCACCTACTGGCGCACCGAGGATGTCTTTAATCGCGCAGACCAGCCAGCCTACCTCGCCGCATTTCAGCTCGGTACGGTCAACCTGTTTTGGCGTGAAGATACCCAGACGGTCTGCGTTGTAGACCTGTCCGGTACTCATGACCTTGATTTTGTCGCCTTTACGCATGGTGCCGTTTTTGATACGCACCAGAGAGACCACGCCCAGGTAGTTATCGAACCAGGAGTCGATGATCAGCGCCTGCAATGGACCATCCGGGTCGCCTTCCGGGGCCGGAATATCACGTACCAGGCGTTCCAGCACGTCGGTCACACCCACACCGGTTTTCGCGGAGCAGCGTACGGCGTCGGTCGCGTCAATGCCGACAATGTCTTCAATCTCTTCCGCCACGCGCTCAGGATCGGCGGCTGGCAGGTCGATTTTGTTCAGAACCGGCACAACTTCGAGATCCATTTCCATCGCGGTGTAGCAGTTCGCCAGGGTCTGGGCTTCAACGCCCTGCCCGGCATCGACCACCAGCAGCGCACCTTCACAGGCCGCCAGCGAGCGTGATACTTCATAGGAGAAGTCAACGTGGCCTGGGGTGTCGATAAAGTTCAGTTGATAGGTTTCGCCATCAGAAGCTTTATAGTCGAGCGTCACGCTCTGCGCTTTGATGGTAATACCGCGTTCGCGTTCCAGGTCCATGGAGTCCAGTACCTGGGCTGCCATTTCACGATCAGACAGGCCACCGCAAATCTGGATAATACGGTCAGACAGCGTCGACTTACCGTGGTCAATGTGAGCAATGATCGAAAAGTTACGTATGTTCTTCATATAGTTAAATAATTATGCCTTACGAATTCCTGGAGGCCGCTGTTCTTAGCCTGACGTTTTTCAGTGCGAAAACGCAGCATTCTACACTACATACCCGCAACCTGGAAATGCACTTAGAGCCAAGCATAGCGCGAAGAAATGGCGTTTTCTTTTTTGAGATGTAAATAATGATAAAGCCCGGTGGATCACCGGGCCTCAGAAGAGAGCGTCTCGACGCGAAGTTGGTCAGGCGCCAGCGCAACGCTCAGAATAACGGGCTGCCACTCATCGCGCGCGGCGAGCTTCGGTGAGATGCCTTTGGCAAGCCAGAATCCCCCTACGCCACCCAAAGCTGCGCCGCACATGGCGGCCACGTCGGTACCAAACAGCATCTGAAAAAAGCCGCCCATGACAAACAGCCCCACCAGCGGGGAGAGATAGACCAGCATCGCGGAACTCAGCAGACTGCCTTCCGTAATGCCCAGTTCCACCTTCTGACCCGCCACCAGCGGCTGTTCGCTCGGCACGGAGATTGTATGCGATGTCTGTGGCCCTAACTTATTCAGCACGCGACTGCCACAACCGGCTCGGGATGCGCAGCTATTGCATGAGGCTTTAACATCACAGCTGACCAGCGCAATACCATTCTGCCACGAGACGACGGTCGCCCACTCTTTAATCATTGTGCGGCCCTGAATTTAATGCTGTCTGAAATGCGCTTCGCCGTCTGCGGAGGTAATTCCCCCACAATCGTGATTTCTGCGTTATCGCGAACCGTGGTGCTGACCGTACGACGCCCGGTACGAAGCATTTGTTCAGCGCTGTTTGCCGTTGCGCGGTTGATATTCACCGAGAAGCTGAACAAGCCATCGGAATAGAGGCGTGATTCAACCGGCGTATCAATGGTGGGCAACTGACGACGGCTGCTGGACACTTCGCTAAAGCCTTGCGGTATCCAGGAAGGAACCCAGTTGAAATTAGCGGAGTCCCCTGCAGGAACAGAAAGCAGCGGCGGCAGGCTGGCCTTCGCCAGATTCTGCATGCTGTTGCCAACCTGATTGTTCACGCTGAAGGAGATGACGCGGAACTGTTCAAGCGTCTCGCCGTCGCGGTCGAGCAGGTCCACGCGCATCGGCAGCTTGGTTTCCGCATCAATCCAGACGATATAGCTGTAGCGCGTGCCATCGCGCGCAACCACGCGGATCACTTCACACAGCCTGTCTGCAATACGGGTACGCCCTACCGAAATAAAATCATAGTAAGGGGCAAGTCGTTTGAAATCGGTATAGATAAGCGACGGTAGAGAATCAACGATATAGTCGCCATTCAAGGTGAAAGGCTCCAGACCGGGCTCGAAATAGCTGATTTCGTTGCCACGCTGGACAACTTCCCGACGCGGGCCATCCATCTGTAAAAGCTGGGCGAGCGGCTGGTTATCAAGACGGGCATGGCGATAGCGTAACGACTCGACGCCTTGCTTGTTGATGCTGATAAATGCCAACTCGTAATTGAGTGACTGGCTGGCCAGATTCATTTGCTGCAACAACGCCCCGGATGAAACATCAGCCGAGGCGTTAGCAGAGAAGAACAGGCTACCCGCCATCAGAGACATGGCGAACCAAAGTTGCTTCATTACTGCGATTGCGTTCCTAAAGTTTGGTTTCCGGGCACCTGCACAGCAGCTTGCTGAGTTTGGGCCTGCTCAAACTGAAGCTGTTCAGAGTGCAGACGACGCTGCAACTCATAATCCTGCAACATCGCATTAATGCGACGGCGCTGCTCCTGAACCTGCTGTTGCTGACCGCCGCTGGCGGAGGCATCAGCCGGTACGCCCAGACTTACCGGGCTGGCTTTGCCCATCATCGGCAGTGTGTTAAACACTGGCGCTTCTGGCTGCTGATTAGTTTCAGACTGAGTATTATAGTGCTGGACGCCAACGATAACTGCAAGCGATACGCATGCAGCCATCCCCATTTGGGTGAGCTGGCTGGCCCACGGACGCACTTTTTGCCAGAACGGCATTTTCTGCCACTGGTGCGGTGCGGGTTGCGCTTCAGGAATCAGCGGAGTGGTCTGATGAACAGGCTCATTCTCGATGGCCGCCATCACGCGGGCTGAGATATCGAAATGAAGAACCTCTCCGGTATCACCGCGCAGCGTGTCACGGATGAGATGGTAACTCTCCCAGGTCTCTTGCATTTCGGGAGAATGAGACAGCTCGTGGAGCAGCTCACTATCCAGCGTCTCACCATCCATTAAAGCGGAAAGTTTTTCTTTCTGCATGCCTAATACCTTTTCCAGTATCCCGCTATCGTCAACGCCTGATAAGCGGTTGAACTTTATTATCAATAGCTTCTCGCGCACGGAAAATTCGTGAACGAACCGTGCCGACCGGACAATCCATGATAGCGGCTATCTCTTCATAGCTCAGACCATCAAGCTCCCGTAACGTAATTGCCATGCGTAAATCTTCCGGGAGTGACTCGATCGTGCGAAAAACAATTTGTCTCAGTTCTTCTGACAACATTAAGTTCTCAGGGTTCGAAATTTCTTTCAGCGCACCGCCACTTTCGAAGTTTTCGGCGTCGATAGCGTCTACATCACTGGACGGCGGACGACGACCCTGAGCAACCAGGTAATTCTTTGCCGTATTGACAGCAATACGGTACAGCCAGGTATAAAAAGCACTATCTCCCCGGAAAGATTCCAGCGCGCGATAGGCCTTAATAAAAGACTCTTGCACCACATCAGGTACATCACCTGACGGTACATAGCGGGAAACCAGACTCGCCACCTTATGCTGGTAGCGCACCACCAGTAGGTTAAAGGCTTTCTGATCTCCCTTCTGGACCCGTTCAACCAGGACCTGGTCCGTTAACTGCTCGCTCATCCGAGGTAATGTCTCCCCAAACCTAAATTCCACGCGTTATCGAAACGCCACTCTATAACTACCGCACTTTGAGCAAGCACCAGCTTAGAGTGTCTGATCTTCAATAAGTTCCGTAACGCCTTTGTTTTTGTTCATCGCGCCGCAGACCGTTCATTTTCTCTCATTATAAGTCTGTTCACGATACGCACCACTTTCTGACAAGAAACATCTTTTTCCCGCCAGAAGAGTAACGCAACACAGGCTTTATTTCACCACAAAATCTGACGCTAACGATCTGCTTCGCAAAATAATTTCATTTATTTACCCTTCGTTTACCCCTGCCACTGCGTTTAGTCATTGCAACTTCTATTAAAAAAAACGTGCGATATCTCGCATTCAGGTGCTATTCTGCCCCAACACTGTTTAGTAAATTAAACAACAATCATGAACACAACACCTGAACTTCATTGTGATGTACTGATCATCGGCAGCGGCGCTGCCGGTCTCTCTCTGGCGCTGCGTCTGGCTGAACATCAGAACGTTATCGTTCTGAGCAAAGGCCCGATAAGTGAAGGCTCCACATTTTATGCTCAGGGCGGCATTGCCGCGGTATTTGACGAGACCGACAGCATTGCGTCACATGTGGAAGATACGCTGATTGCCGGGGCCGGGATCGTGGATGCGCACGCGGCAGAGTTTGTGGCCAGCAATGCCCGCCATTGCGTTCAGTGGCTTATCGATCAGGGTGTTTTATTCGATACTCAGGTTCAGCCCAACGGTGAAGAGAGCTACCACTTAACGCGTGAAGGCGGCCATAGCCACCGCCGCATCCTGCACGCCGCGGATGCTACCGGAAAAGAAGTGGAAACCACGCTGGTCAGCAAAGCGCTGAACCATCCTAACATCCGGGTCCTTGAGCGGAGCAACGCGGTTGATCTGATCATTTCCGACAAGATAGGCCTGCCCGGCACGCGTCGCGTGGTGGGAGCGTGGGTCTGGAACCGTAATAAAGAGAAGGTGGAAACCTGTCAGGCGAAGGCTGTGGTGTTGGCTACAGGTGGCGCCTCTAAGGTGTATCAGTACACCACGAATCCGGATATCGCTTCCGGGGACGGTATCGCCATGGCCTGGCGCGCCGGCTGCCGCGTGGCGAATCTCGAATTTAATCAGTTTCACCCCACCGCCCTGTTCCACCCTCAGGCGCGAAATTTCCTGCTGACGGAAGCCCTGCGCGGCGAAGGGGCTTATCTGAAACGCCCTGACGGTACCCGCTTTATGCCGGACTTTGACGCCCGCGGTGAACTGGCGCCGCGTGATATTGTTGCCCGCGCCATCGACCACGAAATGAAGCGCCTTGGCGTGGACTGCATGTATCTCGATATCAGCCATAAGCCGGCAGAATTCATTCGCCAGCATTTCCCGATGATTTACGAAAAGCTGCTCAATCTTGGCATTGATTTAACCCGCGATCCGGTGCCCATTGTCCCGGCCGCCCACTATACCTGCGGCGGCGTGATGGTTGACGATCACGGACGCACTGATGTAGACGGTCTGTATGCTATTGGTGAGGTCAGCTATACCGGGCTACACGGCGCGAACCGTATGGCGTCTAACTCGCTGCTTGAATGTCTGGTGTACGGCTGGTCAGCGGCGGAGGACATCGCGAAGCGCATGCCTTACGCCCGTGAAACAGAGCGTTTACCGGCCTGGGATGAAAGCCGCGTGGAGAACCCGGACGAGCTGGTGGTGATCCAGCACAACTGGCACGAGCTGCGGCTGTTTATGTGGGACTACGTTGGGATTGTGCGCACCACGAAACGTCTGGAACGCGCGTTGCGCCGCATTACGATGCTGCAGCAGGAAATTGATGAATATTATGCCCATTTCCGCGTCTCCAACAATCTGCTGGAGCTGCGCAATCTGGTGCAGGTTGCCGAGCTGATTGTTCGCTGCGCGATGATGCGTAAAGAGAGCCGCGGTTTGCACTACACACTCGACTACCCGGATCGGCTTGCTGAGTCCGGCCCGTCGATACTCGCCCCGCAGGTTTACATAAACAAATAAAACGCCTGGGTCAGAGCCGTGTAATCTTCGGAATAACGCTGGTCTGGCCCACGGATCACCATACGGTCATTAAAACACTCACCCTCTTTTGGCGACAGCGCCAGCAGCACGCGGTGCGGCAATCGGCCTTCCGTATCAGAGATGTCAGTTCGCAAACGTAACGTCCAGCCGATCTCCTGCGCGGTAGCGATAAACGTGTTGCCCGTACTTTCTGGCAGCACCACGCAGAAAAAGCCCTCTTCTGAGATAAGTTCAGCCGCGTTGACGAGCAGCGCTTTGTGATCGAGTGAACCGGTATAGCGCGCCTGTTCACGCTCCGGTGTACCGCACTCCACGCCGGGCTCGTAGTAAGGGGGATTGCTGACAATCAGATCGTAACGCGCCGTCTGCTCTGGCGCCCAGGCCAGCACGTCCGCGCACTTAACGGTTATCCGGTCAGCCCAGGGTGACTCGGCCGCGTTTTGACCCGCCTGCCCTGCGGCCTGCGCATCCAGCTCAACGGCATCAATAGTGACATGCTCTTCAGTACGCTGCGCCAGCATCAAGGCCACCAGCCCGCTGCCGGTACCGATATCAAGAATACGCTTAACACCTGCGACAGGTGCCCATGCTCCCAGTAAAATGCCGTCTGTACCGACTTTCATGGCACAGCGATCGTGAGCGACAAAAAATTGTTTAAACGTAAAACCATCGCGGCGCAGCTGCGCTTTGAGTTGAGACATGTCAGGGCAACCTTCTAAGTGAAACTGGAGTAGCATAGGGGAAAGCGAAGTGGCCGCAAAGCGATATCCATACAAACAGATGAAGATTACAGCCGTAACGTCTATAATCAGCGCCCCACACAGAGGTAGAACATGACTGTAACGACTTTTTCCGAACTTGAACTCGATGAAAGCCTGCTCAATGCTCTTGAGAGCAAAGGCTTTACACGCCCGACCGCCATTCAGGCAGCGGCCATTCCGCCTGCGCTTGAGGGCCGCGATGTGCTCGGTTCTGCGCCAACCGGCACGGGGAAGACAGCAGCCTATTTGCTGCCTGTGTTGCAGCACCTGCTCGACTTTCCACGTAAAAAATCTGGCCCGCCGCGTATTTTGATCCTGACGCCTACGCGCGAGCTGGCCATGCAGGTTGCCGATCACGCGCGTGAACTCGCGGCGAATACGCATCTGGATATCGCCACCATCACCGGCGGCGTTGCGTATATGAACCACGCCGAAGTGTTCAGCGAAAACCAGGACATCGTCGTCGCGACGACGGGCCGCCTGCTGCAATATATTAAAGAAGAGAACTTCGACTGCCGCGCGGTAGAAACGCTGATCCTCGACGAAGCGGACCGCATGCTGGACATGGGCTTTGCGCAGGATATCGAGCATATTGCAGGTGAAACGCGCTGGCGTAACCAGACGATGCTGTTCTCTGCCACCCTTGAAGGGGATGCGATTAAAGACTTCGCAGAGCGTCTGCTGGAAGATCCGGTGGAAGTCTCTGCCACGCCATCCACGCGAGAGCGTAAAAAGATCCACCAGTGGTATTACCGTGCGGACAACCTTGAGCATAAGGTTGAGCTACTCAAGCACCTGCTGACGCAGGAAGACGCCACCCGCACTATCGTGTTTGTGCGTAAGCGCGAGCGCGTGCACGAGCTGGCTGAAATGCTGCGCAACGCCGGGATCAACAACTGCTATCTTGAAGGTGAGATGGCGCAGATCAAGCGTACCGAAGGCATTAAGCGCCTGACCGATGGCCGCGTTAACGTGCTGGTCGCAACAGACGTTGCCGCCCGCGGGATCGACATCCCTGACGTGAGCCACGTCATTAACTTCGATATGCCGCGCAGCGGAGATACCTACCTGCACCGCATTGGCCGTACCGGTCGCGCGGGCCGCAAAGGGATTGCAATTTCACTGGTTGAAGCGCATGACTACCTGCTGCTGCAGAAAATTGGCCGCTATGTTGACGAGCCGCTGAAAGCGCGCGTTATTGATGGCTTGCGCCCAACCACACGTGCGCCGAGTGAAAAAATGACGGGTAAACCGTCCAAGAAAGCGCTCGCGAAACGTGCTGAGAGAAAAGAGAAAGAAAAAGAGAAGCCGCGCGTGAAGCAGCGCCACCGCGATACCAAAAACATTGGTAAGCGTCGTAAGCCAAGCGCTGCCGCGCAGGAAACGAAGACTGAAGAGTAAGAAAAAGCCGGGGTAATCCCCGGCTTTTTTGTTCCCCCCGTGGCTGAAGCCTTACAGGCTTTCAGTAAACGTACGGGCGATAACGTCGCGCTGCTGTTCTGGAGTCAGTGAGTTAAAGCGAACCGCATAACCAGACACGCGGATAGTCAGCTGTGGGTATTTTTCCGGGTGCTCAACGGCATCCATCAGCGTTTCGCGGCGCAGCACGTTAACGTTCAGGTGCTGACCCCCTTCAACGCGCACTTCCGGCTGCACTTCCATTGGGATTTCACGGTATTCGATTTCGCCCAGTTTATTCACCGGTACGATTTCATCTTCAGCAAAACCCGCTTTCGCAACCACACAGCGCGCTTCATTTTTCTCGCTGTCCAGCAGCCAGAAAGAGTTGAGCAGATCGTCATTTGCCGCTTTGGTAATCTGGATACCTGTAATCATGTGTTGCCTCCCTTAGGCTACATTAACTGATGCTGGCCTTACGCGGCCAATTGGTAAAACCATTGTTTCTTGTGTGTATATATATCATTCACACCACGGCGATTTATTGATTTAAATCAACAAAAACACCAACCACATAAAGAGTGTGGTTTGAATTTATTGCTTTAGATCAATTTTACACTTCTACCAGCTCAACTTAATCTGCATCATTTCAAAATAAATTTAACGACTTAGCACGCATTTCAGCGCGTAATTTTGCTCACAAGCGTTAAACAGGTAAGCTAGTGACGGATTGAGATTCGCAGGAGAGCGACATGACGACACCTTTAACCTGGCATGACGTGCTGGCAGAAGAAAAGCAGCAGCCTTATTTTATCAATACGCTCAGTACCGTTGCCGCTGAGCGTCAGTCCGGGCAAACGATTTATCCGCCGCAAAAAGATGTATTCAACGCGTTTCGCTATACCGAGTTGAGCGATGTGGAAGTCGTCATTCTGGGCCAGGATCCCTATCACGGCCCTGGGCAGGCGCACGGGCTGGCATTTTCCGTACGCCCAGGCGTGGCGATCCCCCCTTCTCTGCTCAACATGTATAAAGAGCTTGAGGGAACCGTGCCCGGGTTTACCCGCCCCAACCACGGTTATCTGGAAAGCTGGGCGCGCCAGGGCGTGCTGTTATTGAACACGGTGCTCACCGTACGGGCGGGCCAGGCGCACTCGCACGCCAGCCTTGGGTGGGAAACCTTTACCGATAAAGTTATCAGCCTTATCAACGAGCATCGTGAAGGGGTCGTGTTTTTACTCTGGGGTTCTCACGCGCAGAAGAAAGGGGCAATTATCGATCGTCAGCGTCATCACGTGTTGAAGGCACCGCACCCGTCACCGCTTTCTGCCCATCGCGGTTTCTTTGGCAGTAATCATTTTGTTCTGGCAAATGAATGGCTGGAAAAACGTGGCGAAACGCCAATTGACTGGATGCCTGTGTTACCGGCAGAGAGCGAGTAGGGTTTGAATGTGCCGGGTCAGGCCCGGCACATAAGAGGCTTATGCCTTATTCTGACGCCACCACTCGGCCAGCAGCACGCCGGTCGCAACGGATACGTTCAGACTTTCCACATTGCCCGTCCCGTCGATGGAGACGCTCAGATCCGAACTGGAGAGCGCCGCATCAGACAGACCATCGCGTTCCTGACCCAACACCAGCACCATCTTGCGCGGCAGCGTCGCTTTAAACAGCGGCGTACCGGCATGGCTGGATGTGGTCACGATGGAATAGCCCGCTTTACGGAACTGCTCGAGGGCATCCAGAACGCTGTCGCCGGTGATCGGCTGTACGTGCTCGGCTCCGCCTTCCGCAGTACGGATCGCGGCGCCGGATTCCAGCAGCGCGGCATCCTGCAGCAGCACGCCCTTCACGCCAAAATGCGCGCAGCTGCGCATCATTGCGCCCAGGTTGTGCGGGTTGCCCACGTCTTCCAGCGCCAGCACGCAGTCATCGGCATCTGCCTGGCTGACCCACTGCTGAACTGTCGTGCCGTTACGTTTTTTAATCAGGAAGCAGACGCCGCCGTGGTGCTCGGTACCGGACGCTTTTGTCAGTTCAGCATCATCAACCACGTGGTAGGCTTTGCGGTTCGCCGCCATCCAGCGCAGCGCTTCTTTAAAGCGCGGGGTCACGCTCTGGATAAACCAGGCGCGGACAATACACTCAGGACGGCTCTGGAACAGCGCCTGGCAGGCGTTCTCGCCATATACACGGGTCTCTTCCGCGCGCTGACGACGCAGCACTTCCGGGTCGATAAAGCTTTTACCGCTGATACCGCCGTGATCGGCTTTTTCCGGCGTCTCATCGCCAGGGGCGCGAGAAACGGTGCGCCACGGAGAGGCGTTATCACGTGAGAAGTCATCACGCGGACGGTCATCGCGCTTGCGATCGTCACGCTTGCGGTCATCACGTTTGCGGTCATCACCGCGGTTATTTCTATCATCGCGGGCGGGGCGACGGCCACCGTCTGCACGAGAGGACGCTGGACGCCCGCCACCTTTTCCGGTACGCGGATTTTGGGTGCGTTTATCAGAGTCATCATCACTGCGGACATACATCACTTTGACCTTGCCGCTTTTGTTTTTCATTTCGTCGTTCATGCTTTTCTCCACCAGCGCTGCGCGAAGCGCGCAGATTACCCGATGTGCCAGCGCATAGCCATAATTTCGTACAAAAGCCTGTGACTATTGTTCCCATTGAATAAAACGCATTGTCGTTTCATACAGGCTCACTGATAATATGTAACATATCAGAAACATTATCGGCGTTCTGCCGCTGTCCCACGGCTCTATCAGAGGTTAGTTATGAATACCGTATGTGCCAACTGTCAGGCTTTAAACCGCATTCCGGACGATCGGATGGATGACGGTGCGAAATGCGGACGTTGTGGCCATGAATTGTTTGATGGCGATGTCATTAACGCGACGGGTGCTACGCTGGACAAACTCCTCAAGGACGATCTCCCGGTGGTGGTCGATTTCTGGGCGCCATGGTGCGGTCCGTGCCGCAGCTTCGCGCCAATCTTCGAAGATGTGGCCGAAGAGCGCAGCGGAAAAATGCGGTTCGTTAAGGTTAATACCGAGGCCGAACGCGAGCTAAGCGCACGTTTTCGTATTCGCAGTATCCCGACCATCATGATTTTCAAAAATGGTGAAGTGATCGATATGCTCAACGGTGCGGTTCCAAAAGCACCTTTTGATAGCTGGTTAAACGAATCGCTGTAACATTCCCGGGGCACACCTTGTGCCCCGTTCCCGCCTCTGCGAAAATAGGGTTTTTCCTCCATTTCGCCCATGACTGATAACGCTGTCCTTAAATTACGCGCCGAACGCCTTGCGCGCGCGACTCGCCCCTTTCTTGCACGTGGCAATCGCATACGTCGCTGTCAGCGCTGCCTGCTGCCGCTGAAGGTGTGTCTGTGCGAGACGCTGGCCCCAAGTACTGCGGAGAGCCGCTTTTGTCTGGTCATGTTCGATACCGAGCCGATGAAGCCCAGTAATACGGGGCGTCTTATTGCCGATATTCTGCCGGATACCGCCGCGTTTCAGTGGTCACGCACTGAGCCACCTCAGGCTCTGCTCGACCTGGTGGCAAGCCCGGACTACCAGCCGATGGTGGTTTTCCCGGCATCTTATGCGGGAGCACAGCGTCAGGTCCTTACCGCGCCGCCATCAGGCAAACCACCGCTGTTTATTATGCTTGACGGTACCTGGACCGAAGCGCGGAAAATGTTTCGCAAAAGCCCTTACCTCGACGCTCTGCCGGTTATTTCTGTCGATCTTTCCCGCGTCTCGGCCTACCGCCTGCGCGAAGCGCATGCTGACGGGCAATACTGCACTGCCGAAGTAGCCATTGCGCTACTGGATTTAGCAGGAGATACCGCTGCAGCTGGTGCCCTGGGCAACCATTTCTCATGCTTCCGGGAGCGCTATCTGGCGGGAAAAACCGTTCATAAGGGCAGCATCACAGCAACGGAGACAGAAAGCGTTTAAAATCATCAGGTCGCTTGCATTCACAGGAGGCCTGCATGAGCCAGAGAGGGTTAGAAGCGCTACTCCGTCCTAAATCCATTGCCGTCATCGGCGCATCAATGAAACCGGATCGTGCAGGCTATCTGATGATGCGCAACCTGCTAGCCGGAGGATTTAACGGTCCCGTTATGCCCGTCACGCCGTCTTATAAGGCCGTTCAGGGCGTACTTGCCTGGCCGGACGTGGAGAGCCTGCCTTTCGTACCGGATCTCGCCGTTCTGTGTACAAACGCCAAACGCAATCCGGAACTGCTGGAGTCACTCGGCAAGAAAGGGTGTAAAACCTGCATTATTCTCTCGTCTCCGCCTGAACAGCAGCCCGAACTGCTGGCCTGCGCCAGCCGCTATCAGATGCGCATTCTCGGGCCGAACAGCCTGGGTCTGCTCGCGCCCTGGCAGGGGCTGAACGCCAGCTTCTCCCCGGTGCCGATCCGTAAAGGCAAGCTGGCGTTTATCTCGCAGTCGGCTGCGGTCTCAAACACCATCCTTGACTGGGCGCAGCAGCGTGAAATGGGATTCTCCTACTTCATTGCTCTGGGCGACAGCCTGGATATTGACGTTGACGAACTGCTGGATTTCCTGGCGCGAGACAGCAAAACCAGCGCAATCCTCCTTTATCTTGAGCACCTGAGCGACGCCCGTCGTTTTGTTTCCGCTTCGCGTAGCGCATCGCGCAATAAACCGATCCTCGTTATCAAAAGCGGTCGCAGCCCTGCGGCGCAGCGTCTGCTGCAGTCTCATTCCGGTATGGATCCGGCCTGGGATGCTGCCATTCAGCGCGCGGGGTTGCTGCGGGTGCAGGATACACACGAGCTTTTTTCCGCCGTCGAGACGTTGAGCCACATGCGTCCGCTGCGCGGCGAGAAGTTAATGATTGTCAGCAATGGCGCGGCCCCTGCCGCGCTGGCGCTGGATGAGCTTTGGCTGCGTAACGGCAAGCTGGCCACGCTGGGTGAAGAGACGCTGCAACGCCTCAGAGAGGCGCTTCCGGCAAGCGTGACGCCCGGCAATCCGCTTGATTTGCGCGATGATGCCAGCAGCGATCGCTATATCAGGGCAATCTCCATATTGCTGGACAGCCAGGATTTCGATGCGCTGATGATTATCCACTCCCCCAGCGCGGCCGCGCCGGGCAGTGAAAGCGCGCGGGCGCTGATTGAGGCGGTACGAAATCATCCGCGCGGCAAATATGTCACCCTGCTGACCAACTGGTGCGGTGAGTTTTCCTCTCAGGAGGCGCGACGCTTGTTCAGTGAAGCCGGACTGCCAACCTACCGCACGCCGGAAGGCACCATCACGGCATTTATGCATATGGTGGAATATCGCCGCAACCAGAAACAGCTGCGTGAGACACCGGCTTTGCCCGGAAACCTGACGGCGAACACCGTCGACGTTCATCGGCTGTTACAGCAGGCCATTGAAGAAGGCGCGACCTCGCTTGATACGCATGAAGTGCAGCCCATACTGGGCAGCTACGGGATGCAAACTCTGCCAACCTGGATCGCCAGCGACAGCGCTGAGGCCGTACATATAGCCGAACAGATTGGCTACCCGGTCGCCCTGAAGCTTCGTTCCCCCGATATCCCGCATAAGTCGGACGTTCAGGGGGTCATGTTGTACCTGCGTACGCCAACGGAGGTGCAGCAGGCAGCTGATGCCATTTTCGATCGCGTCAAAATGGCCTGGCCGCAGGCTCGGATCCACGGACTGCTGGTGCAAAGCATGGCTAACCGCGCGGGCGCCCAGGAACTGCGGGTGGTGGTTGAACACGATCCTGTCTTCGGCCCGCTCATTATGCTGGGGGAAGGCGGCGTTGAGTGGCGTCCAGAGGAACAGGCCGCGGTGGCGCTACCGCCGCTGAACATGAATCTGGCGCGCTATCTGATCATTCAGGCGATTAAAAGCAAAAAGATCCGGGGCCGCAGCGCCCTGCGTCCGCTCGATATTGCCGGGTTGAGTCAGTTCCTGGTGCAGGTGTCTAACCTGGTTGTAGATTGTGCGGAGATCCAGCGGCTGGATATCCATCCGCTGCTCGCCTCCGGCACTGAGTTTACGGCGCTGGACGTAACGCTGGATATCGCGCCATTTGAAGGGGACAGAGAGAGCCGCCTGGCGATCCGTCCGTATCCTCTGCAGCTGGAGGAGTGGGTCGAGATGAAGAATGGGGAACGCGCCCTGTTCCGCCCTATTCTGCCGGAAGATGAACCGCAGCTGCGTACCTTTATTTCTCAGGTTACGAAAGAAGATCTCTATTACCGCTACTTTAGCGAAATCAACGAATTTACCCACGATGATTTAGCCAATATGACCCAGATCGACTACGATCGAGAGATGGCGTTTGTCGCCGTTCGACGTTCCGAACGGGGCGATGAGATCCTCGGCGTGACGCGCGCAATTTCTGACCCGGATAACATTGACGCGGAATTTGCTGTGCTGGTGCGCTCCGATCTTAAAGGCCTGGGTCTGGGCAGACGACTGCTGGAAAAACTCATCAGTTATACGCGAGATCACGGATTGTTACGCCTGAATGGCATTACTATGCCGAACAATCGCGGTATGGTGACCCTGGCGCGAAAACTCGGATTTGAGGTTGATATTCAGTTGGACGAAGGTATTGTCGCCTTATCCCTCGGCCTGACACCAGCAGACAAACCCGAGTAAGCTACTGGAAATGTTACCCACTTTGGACGGGACTGGTGGTATCATTGTCCGCTTATGTTGTTTGCATGGTACAGACAACCCTTCAATGAACAGAGAAGAAACGCACTGTGATGTTGTCAAAATTTAAGCGTAATAAACATCAACAACACCTTGCTCAACTACCGAAGATTTCTCAGTCAGTTGATGATGTAGAGTTCTTTTACGCTCCCGCTCATTTTCGGGAGACGCTTCTGGAAAAGATTGCCAGTGCCACGCGACGCATTTGCATTGTGGCCCTGTATCTTGAACAAGATGAAGGCGGGCGCGCGATCCTGAACGCGCTCTATGAAGCCAAGCGTCAGCGTCCGGAACTGGATGTTCGCGTGCTGGTTGACTGGCATCGCGCCCAGCGAGGCCGTATTGGCGCGGCCGCTTCAAACACCAATGCAGACTGGTATTGCCGCACGGCGCAGGAAAATCCTGGCGTCGATGTACCTGTTTATGGCGTCCCGGTGAATACCCGAGAAGCGCTCGGCGTCCTTCATTTTAAAGGATTCATCATCGATGACAGCGTGCTTTACAGCGGCGCAAGCCTCAATGATGTTTACCTTCATCAGCTCGATAAATATCGCTACGACCGCTACCATCTGATCCGTAATCCTCAGATGGCCGATATCATGTTTAACTGGGTTGATAAAAACCTGGTGCATGGCCGTGGCGTTAATCGCCTTGACGATCCCGAGCGCCCTAAGAGCCCGGAAATCAAAAACGATGTTCGCGCCTTCCGCCAGGAGCTGCGCGATGCTGTTTACCATTTTCAGGGCGACGCTAACAACGAAGAGTTATCCGTTACCCCACTGGTTGGGCTTGGCAAATCAAGCCTGCTGAATAAAACGATCTTCCATCTGATGCCGTGCGCGGAGCAAAAGCTCACCATCTGCACGCCGTACTTTAACCTTCCTGCCGTACTGGTGCGTAATATCATTCAGCTGCTGCGCGATGGTAAAAAAGTGGAAATTATCGTTGGGGATAAAACGGCGAACGACTTCTTTATTCCTGAAGATCAGCCGTTTAAAATCATCGGTGCGCTGCCTTATCTTTATGAAATTAACCTGCGCCGCTTCCTGAGCCGTTTACAGTATTACGTAAACACTGACCAGCTGGTTGTGCGTCTGTGGAAAGATGAAGACAACAGTTACCATCTGAAAGGTATGTGGGTCGACGATGAGTGGATGCTGCTGACCGGTAACAACCTGAACCCGCGCGCGTGGAGACTGGATCTGGAAAACGCGATCCTGATCCATGACCCGCAGCATGAGTTAGCCGCACAGCGTGAGCGTGAACTGGAGTTGATTCGCACGCACACCACGGTGGTTAATCATTACCGCGAGCTGCAGAGCATTGCCGATTATCCGGTGAAAGTTCGCAAGCTGATTCGCCGCTTGCGTCGTATCCGTATTGACCGACTTATCAGCCGAATTCTGTAATGTCCAGGCCCTGTTACCCGCAGGGCTTTTTTATGGAGCCCGTTGATGCGTATTCCTCTGTTACTGAGCGTTTTCTTTCTGACTGGCTGCAGTCATATGGCCAATGATAGCTGGTCCGGTCAGGACAAAGCACAACACTTCCTCGCTTCCGCTATGCTGTCTGCAGCTGGTAATGAGTACGCGCAGCATCAGGGATACAGTCGGGACCGTAGCGCGGCGATAGGGTTGATGTTCTCAGTGGGCCTTGGGGCATCAAAAGAACTATGGGATAGCCGCCCCTCAGGGAGCGGCTGGAGCTGGAAAGATTTCGCCTGGGACGTAGCCGGCGCAACAACCGGCTACGCCGTCTGGCAGATGGCACATTATTAAAGGTGGATACCTTTTCCTTTGCGATGCAGCATCAGCGAGACAATAAACGCCAGCGCTCCCATTACGGTGACATACCAGAAGAAGGTCGTTTCACTGCCCCACGACTTAAGCGATAGCGCGACATACTCTGCCGAACCGCCAAACAAGGCATTCGCTACCGCATAAGAGAGGCCAACACCCAGCGCCCTCACCTGTGCGGGAAACATTTCCGCTTTCAAAATGCCGCTGATTGCCGTGTAAAAACTGATAATAATGAGTGCCACCATGATCAGCGCGAAAGCGGCATACGGCGACGTTGTCTGCTGTAGCGCAGTCAAAAGCGGAACGGTACCCAGGGTGAGCATGCCGCCAAAGATCAGCATGGAGGTGCGGCGACCTATTTTGTCCGACAGCGCGCCGACAATCGGCTGGATAAGCATAAAGACGAGTAACGCCACCGTCATGACGACGCTCGCAACGTTTGCATGCATGCCCGTAGTGTTAACCAGATATTTTTGCATGTAGGTGGTAAAGGTATAGAAACTTAGCGAGCCCGCGGCGGTAAAACCTAACACCATCAAAAATGCTTTGCGGTTTCGCCAGAGCCCCTTCATCGAGCCCGCCTCTTTCAGCGCCCTGACCTCCTGTTGAGAGGTTTCATCAAGCTGACGGCGTAGCCACAGGGCGACAACCGCCAGGGCAGCGCCCATAGCAAACGGGATGCGCCAGCCCCAGGCGTGCAAATCTTCATCGCTAAGGATTTGTTGCAGGATCACCACAACCAGTAACGCCAGCAGCTGTCCGCCAATGAGGGTCACATACTGGAATGATGCATAGAAACCTTTTCGGCCTTCAACCGCCACTTCGCTCATGTATGTCGCACTGGTGCCGTATTCCCCACCGACCGACAGCCCCTGGAACAGACGTGCCAGCAGCAGCAACGCGGGTGCCCATGTTCCGATAGTGTCATATCCGGGCAGGCAGGCAATCACCAGCGAGCCGACGCACATCATGCATACGGAGATGAGCATGGAGGTCTTGCGCCCTTTTCTGTCTGCGATCCTGCCGAACAGCCATCCACCGATAGGGCGCATCAGGAACCCGGCGGCAAAAACGCCTGCGGTTTGCAGAAGCTGAGTGGTGGTATTCCCGGACGGGAAAAAGATATGCGCAAAGTAGAGTGAACAGAATGAATAGACGTAAAAGTCAAACCACTCTACGAGGTTCCCCGAGGAGGCCCCAACGATTGCCCAAACCCGACGACGGGTATCCTTACCTGCCAAATTGGTGTTATCCGTATCTGCACTGGCTACGGTTTCTGTCATTTTAAAATCCCCTGTCTTACATTGCGGGCCATTGCCCACAAACAGTAAAACCGGATTTAAAACGAATCGTTAGGTAAATAAAATGTTTCCAATATGTTTCATTACGTTTTGTGAACTCGATCAGGTATCGAATTATTAGCGGACGTAGTAATTATCCCCACTTCTGCTGATGCGCCTTTTTTCGCTGCAAATAATCTTCATCTGCACGAATTTTATCCCACCACTTTTTGAAGACCGCGGCGGCTTCGGCTTTTACGGGATCGCAATCCAGCGGTTTGACCTGGCGCTTCTCATCGTACTTTTTACCGCCTTTATGATTGGCGTATCGCCTGGCGCGCGTATAGCCCATCTGAATGAATTTACGCGCCATATCCATACCCACAAAGTCGTTTTGCTGACGATATTCTTCAAACAGGGCGTAAATTTCTTTTGCCGATCGCGCTGCAACTTCAGCATCTTTGTATCGCCAGTGCGGAAGGATCTCGCTTTTGTAAGGTTCCACCATGAGCACACCCTGCTCTCCCCGCCCCACCTGATACAGCTCTGCATGGTCACGGAAATTAATGTTGGCAAAATCTTGTTGGTAATTAAAGGGACGTGTCAAAGCGGCACCATTGTTAAAATCGTTTTAACAATTGTAGGCACGGTCAGGCGGTGCCGCCACCCGGTATTTTCCGGCGCACAAAGCAAAAAACCCCGTACCTTACGGTACGGGGTTCTTCTTGA